>NZ_JBSRZT010000002.1:0-4800000 GCF_054057895.1 Mycobacterium sp. URHB0021 | reverse complement strand
AAGTTACAGACAGCGAGTCGGCTCCTGAAGGGCGGATTCAATAGCGTTGTATTCGTCTATGACGCCTTAGGCGCGCAATGTGATTCACCCGAGCACTGCGCGCGTGACTGCAGCAAAATCGATCAGCACATCACGGACAAACCGCCTTCGCCGGTAGCCCAGCGCATCGAGCAGGGGGCCGTGGTCGACGGTCACCGCGATGGTGGCCCCGACCGCGGTCAGCCACCACAAGACGAACGCAGGTGCCCGCACCCGTACACCCGTCGTGGCGAACCCCGCCCGCAGCCGGTCCTGCTGAAAACGCACGTGCGGATGCTCGTCGGCGACGATGCGGGCGGCCACCGCCCGCACCACCGGGTCCGGGGTCGCCGCGGCCAATCCGCCGTAGTAGGACAGTGCGACCACCTCCGCCACGGTCAACACCATCAACTCGGTGCGCAGACCCATCAGCCGGCGCAGCCGCACGAACACCACGTCGGACCAGTGCCTGCGCATCGGCGACCCGCCGAGATAGCCGAGGAGGCGCAGCAACAGAGCCGCATGCTGTTGTTCTTCGGCGACGAAAAGCTGTGCGGCAAAGAGGTAGTCGTGGTCGCCGGCCAGGGCGGCCTTGCGCAGCAGATGTTCTCCGTCGCCGCTCTCGCCCAGGTGGAATCGCCGCACCGACGCGATCAGCGGACCGCGCATCGTGTCAGACAGCGGGCATGGTCCGCCGGCGTCGAGCGCCGCATCGACGCGGGCGCGCACGGCGGCGTTGGCTTCGAAATGGTCGATCCAGGGAGCGAACTCGCCGACGCTCCGGGCCTGTTGAGGCATGGACGTCAGGCTAGCGCCCTAGCATCGGCAAGTGTGGTAGCTCGCTGGGTCCTGCATCTCGACATGGACGCGTTCTATGCCTCCGTCGAGCAACTGACCCGCCCCACGCTGCGCGGGCGGCCGGTACTGGTAGGTGGGCTGGGCGGCCGCGGTGTGGTCGCCGGCGCCAGCTACGAGTCACGCGTGTACGGCGCCCGCTCCGCGATGCCCATGCACCAGGCGCGTCGCATGGTGGGCGCCGCCGCGGTGGTCCTGCCGCCCCGCGGCGTGGTGTACGGCGTCGCCAGCCGCCGCGTTTTCGAAACCGTGCGCACGCTGGTGCCCGTCCTCGAACAGCTCTCGTTCGACGAGGCGTTCGGTGAGCCGGCCGAACTCGCGGGCGCAACGAGCACCGACGTCGAGGCCTTCTGCCAGGCGCTGCGGGCCAAGGTCCGCGAGCAGACCGGCCTGACCGCGTCCGTGGGCGCCGGATCGGGTAAACAGATCGCCAAGATCGCCTCCGGGCTGGCCAAACCCGACGGCGTTCGCGTGGTGGGTCGCGAGGAGGAACGCCCGTTGCTCGACGGGCTTCCTGTGCGGCGGCTCTGGGGCATCGGACCCGTCGCCGAGGAGAAGCTGCACCGGCTCGGTATCGAGACCATCGGCGCTTACGCGGCGCTGTCCGATGCCGAGGCGGCCAACATTCTCGGGGCCACCGTCGGTCCCGCCCTGCACCGGCTGGCCCTCGGCATCGACGATCGGCCCGTCGCCGAGAACGCGCCCGCGAAGCAGATCAGCGCCGAATCCACGTTCGCCGAGGACCTCACCACACTCGACCAGCTGCGCGAAGCGGCCGGCCCGATCGGTGAGCACGCCCACTCGCGGCTGGAGAAGGACGGCCGGGGCGCCCGCACGGTCACCGTGAAACTGAAGAAATCCGACATGAGCACGCTGACCCGCTCGGCGACCCTGCCGTATGCCACCGCCGATGCGGGCACCCTCATCGCAACAGCGCGCCGGCTGCTTCTAAATCCCGTCGAGGTCGGGCCCATTCGCCTTGTCGGCGTAGGCTTCTCAGGTCTGACTGAGGTCCGTCAGGAATCGTTGTTCCCGGATCTCGACCTGGTCGCCGAAGACATGCCCGACGTGCGGGTGCCGCAGACGCGCGCCGATGTCGCCGCGACGGCGCCGGCGTGGCGCATCGGCGACGACGTGAGGCACACCGAACACGGGCACGGCTGGATCCAGGGTGCCGGTCATGGGGTGATGACGGTGCGGTTCGAGACCAGAAGCACCGGACCAGGACCGGTCCACACGTTCCCCGAGGACACCCCGGGGGTGTCGCGGGCCAACCCCGTCGACAGCCTGGACTGGCCCGATTTCCTGAGCGAGCTGGCCGGCTACCAGAGCACGCCGTAGGTGCTGGAGATGATGAAACCGTGCTCGTTGTACGTCCGGCAGAGCACCGTGCCCTGGTGACCCACTCCGCAGCTGGCTCCCCAGTTCTCCAGCCGGTAGCCCTCGGGCAGCACATCGACGTTGCGGGTGAAGGACGTGGTGTCCGACTGGCGGTACTGAGCCGGCGACCAGGGATTGACCACGGTCTGGTCGGCGTCCTGCGGCGCATCGCGGGGTACCGCGTCGCATCCGACCGGGCCTCCGTTGGGCCCGATCCCGCATGAGCGGCCGTCAGGCGTCTTGAAGAACACGAAGTAGAAGTCGCCTGGAGTGGTGTAGTTACCCTGCGCGATCGGGTACCCGTCGATCTCGTCGGCGCCGGGCGGGGGTTCCGCCGCCGCCGCGGGCGCACAGGCCAGTGCGAGTGCGACGACCGCCAGGGCCACGACGGGACGGCCAACGCGCATGGTTTCTCTCTATCAGCCCCAGCGGTTGAAGGCATCGGTAACGGGCGAACCGGCCGCCAGGGCCGCCATCATCAGGACCCTGGCCTGCGGCGGCCGCAGCCGCGGAACGACCAGCGCCCCGGCGTCGACCAACTCGCGGCCCGGGCCGTAACCCGGACTGACCCGCCCACCGGGCACCCGCGTCGAAACCGCGACCGCGACGCCGTTGCGGCAGACCCGCCGGACCCCGTCGATGACGGCCGGGCCGGCATTGCCCGAGCCCAGCGCCTCCAGCACGATTCCGCGCGCTCCTGCGGCCACGCAGGCGTCGATCGCCACGGCGTCGCCGCCGGGATACACCGCGATGATGTCAACCCGCGGCGCGTCGGCGGCCGACAGCGCGCCCAGGAACGGCCTCTCCTTGGTGCCGCTTGTCGTGAAGGTCTCGTCCGCGACCGCGCCGACGGCGAGGCCGTCGAACCCCTGGAGGTCGTCGGTCGCGACTTTGTGCAGCCCGAGCGGCTGCCACACGATCCCCGCGAAGCTGACTACCACCCCGAGGCCCCTCGCCTCGTCGGCACCGGCAACGGTCAACGCGTCACGAAGATTCTCCGGACCGTCGGCGGCGGGCGCATCCGCGCTACGCTGTGCGCCGGTCAGCACCACAGGCGTCGCGCCGCCGTGGGTCAGTTCGAGCCAGAGCGCGGTCTCCTCCATGGTGTCGGTGCCGTGGGTGATGACCACTCCATCGATGCCATCGGCACCGGCCGACGTCGCGGCCGTGCGGATGAGATCCCAATCGCCGGGCGTCAACGAGGAGCTGTCCAGGGCCATCAGGTCGACGACGGCGACGTCCAAACCAGAGGTCAGGTCCGCGCCGCTGCGCGATGGCCGCTTCACGCCGTCGACGTCGGTACAGGTGGCGATCGTCCCGCCGGTGGTGACGACGAGGAGGCGGCCCATGGGCGAAATCATTCCCCATGGCGACTGAGGGATGATGGGGGAGTGACTGATGAATCATCGGGTTCGGCTGAGCCGGCAACCCACGTGGAGCCGACCGAGGTCGTGCCGCGTCGCCTCCGCTTGTTGCTGACCGTCGCCGCGGTGGTGCTCGCCCTGGACATCGTCACCAAGGTGCTCGCCGTGCGCCTGCTCACCCCCGGACAACCGGTGTCGATCATCGGTGACACGGTCACCTGGACGCTGGTGCGCAACTCCGGCGCGGCGTTCTCGATGGCCACCGGCTACACCTGGGTGCTGACTTTGGTCGCCACCGGCGTGGTGATCGGCATCATCTGGATGGGGCGCAGGCTCGTCTCACCCTGGTGGGCGGTCGGCCTCGGCATGATTCTGGGCGGCGCGATGGGCAACCTCGTCGACCGGTTCTTCCGCTCACCGGGACCGTTACGCGGGCACGTGGTGGACTTCCTGTCCATCGGATGGTGGCCGGTGTTCAATGTGGCCGACCCGTCGGTGGTCGGCGGAGCGATCCTGCTCGTCGTCCTGTCGCTGTTCGGCTTCGACTTCGACACCATCGGCAGGCGGAGGGCGGGCGACGAATCCGACACCGTGGGCGGCCGCAAGGCCGACTCGGCATAGTGACCACACGGTCGATGCCGGTCCCCGAGGGACTGGCGGGTATGCGCGTCGACGCGGGATTGTCCCGGCTGCTCGGATTGTCCCGCACTGCGGCGGCGGCGCTGGCCGAAGAGGGTGGTGTCGATCTGGACGGCGCCCGTGCGGGTAAGTCGGACAAGCTGACAGCCGGTGCATGGCTCGAGGTGCGGCTGCCGGAAGCGCCTGCGCCGGTGCAGAACACGCCTGTCGAGATCAAGGGTATGGCGATCCTGTACTCCGACGACGACATCGTCGCGGTGGATAAACCGCCCGGCGTCGCCGCGCATGCCACCGTCGGCTGGAGCGGGCCGACGGTGCTCGGCGGACTGGCCGCTGCGGGATTTCGCATCAGCACGTCGGGAATCCATGAGCGGCAGGGCATCGTGCACCGGCTCGATGTCGGCACCTCGGGCGTGATGGTGGTGGCACTCTCGGAGCGGGCGTACACGCTGCTCAAGCGGGCGTTCAAGCAGCGCACCGTCGAAAAGCGCTACCACGCACTGGTGCAGGGCCATCCTGACCCGTCGAGCGGAACCATCGACGCACCGATCGGCCGGCATCGCGGTCATGACTGGAAGTTCGCGGTGACCGAAGGTGGCCGGCACAGCGTCACCCACTACGACACCGTCGAGGCGCACCAGGCGGCGAGCCTGCTCGACATCGAGCTGGAAACGGGGCGAACGCACCAGATTCGGGTGCATTTCGCCGCCCTGCACCATCCCTGTGCCGGCGACCTGACCTACGGTGCTGACCCGACCCTTGCCAAGAGGCTGCACCTGGAACGGCAATGGCTGCACGCGCGTTCGCTGGCCTTCGCGCACCCGGCCGACGGTCGGCGCGTCGAGTTCATCAGTCCGTATCCGGCCGACCTGCAGCATGCGCTCGACGTGTTGCGCAACCACGAACTGTGAGCGAACCGCGCCGCTCCGGGTTGTTGTTCGGCTCCGGGGCCTATGTGTGGTGGGGGTTGTGCCCGGGCTTTTTCCTGCTGCTGTTGCCCGCCACCGCGCCGGAGGTGCTGGCCCACCGCTTCGTGTGGAGTGCGGTCTTCATCCTGCTGATCCTTGCGGTGGGGCGCCGGCTCGGTGACGTGCGCAGGCTCAGTCTGCGGACCTGGTTGCAACTCCTGGCCGCTTCGGCGTTGATCGCCGTCAACTGGGGCACCTACATCTGGGCCGTCACGCACGGACACGTGGTCGACGCCGCGCTCGGCTACTTCATCAACCCGCTGATCAGCGTGGCGCTCGGGGTGGTGATCTTCCGCGAGAGGATCGGGCGGTTCCAGTTTCTGGCGCTGATCCTCGCGGTCATCGCGGTCGCGGTGCTGACCGCGGAATTGGGGCAGGTGCCCTACATCGCGCTGAGCCTGGCGGTCACATTCGCCCTCTACGGTCTGGTCAAGAAGGTGGTCGACGCCGATCCGCGGGTCGGCGTCGCCGTGGAGACGTTGTGGGCCTTGCCCGTGGCCGTTTCCTACCTCATCTGGCTCGAGGCCGCCCACCAGGCCAACTTCGTCAATCACGGCGCCGGCCACGCTGCGTTGCTGATGCTGGCGGGGCCGGTCACGGCGGTACCGCTGCTGCTGTTCGCAGCGGCCGCGCAACGGCTGCCGATGGTGACACTCGGGCTGCTCTTCTACTTGAATCCGGCGCTGCAGATGGCCTGGGGTGTGCTGGTGGGGCATGAACCGATGCCGGTCGGCCGGTGGATCGGGTTCGGCCTGATCTGGGTGGCGCTGGCGGTGTTCAGCATCGACGCGCTGCGGCGCGCACGTGTCGATCGGGTGCCCGTCGAATCGTCATACGGGTGATGGGCCGAATGAGAGAGGATTCACGTCATGCGGTACTGCCTGTTGATGCACTACCAGGAGGGCCACGAAGTCGGATTGACCGAGGAGGACATGGCGCCGGCGATGGCCGCCTTCGACGCCTACGCCGCTGACCTGTCGGCCGCCGGCGTGCTGATCGACACCGAGGTCCTCGAATCCGTCATCGCCACCACCACCGTCACCGCCCGCGACGGTGCACCGGAGATCCAGGATGGACCGTTCGCCGACACCAAGGAAAAGCTCGGCGGCATCTTCGTCATCGAGGTGGCGGACCTCGACGCGGCGCTGAAGTGGGCGCAACGCAACCCCGCGAACGGCTGGGGCTCGGTCGAAATCCGCCCGGTGGCGCGGACATATGCTGCCGACCGCGGGTGGTACAGCCCGTAACGGCGGCACAGCGGGTGGCCGACCTGGTTGGGGGCTCCTACGGTCGGCTACTTGCGGTGCTCACGGCCCCGAGCCGAGACATCGCGGCGGCCGAGGACGCGCTGGCCGACGCCATCGAACGCGCGCTGGCCGGGTGGCCGCAGGACGGCGTGCCGGACAACCCCGAAGGCTGGGTGCTGACCGTCGCGCGTAACCGACTGCGTGACAGGTGGAAGTCGGCGGCGTATCGCAAGACCGAGCCACTTGACGAAAACTACGCCAGTTCAACCGACTTCGATGAAGTGTCCGATATACCCGACCGCCGGCTGGAGCTCATGCTGGTGTGCGCGCACCCCGCCATCGCGCCGAACGTCCGCACGCCGCTGATGCTGCAGGCGGTGCTCGGCGTCGAGGCCGCCGCCATCGCCGCGGCGTTCGCCGTAGAACCGGCGACCATGGCGCAGCGCCTGGTGCGGGCGAAGAAACGCATCCGTAGCGCAGGCATCGCATTCGTGCTTCCCGAACGCGACGACCTCGCCGCGCGGCTGCCCGCGGTGCTGGAAGCCGTCTACGGCGCCTACGCGATCGACTGGCAACTCACCCCTGCGGGTGCGCCCGTCGAGACGTTGTCCGCGGAGGCGCTGCACCTGGCCCTGGTGCTGGCGGAACTGCTGCCCGGTGAGCCGGAGGTGCTCGGACTGGCTGCCCTGGTGTGTCTTTCCGAGGCCCGCCGGCCCGCCCGCCGCCGCATCGACGGCACCTTCGTCCCGCTCGGTGAACAGGACACCGCGCTCTGGGACCGGACGCTGATCGCCCGCGGGGAGGGGATACTGCGTCGCGCCCACGCCCTTGGTCGACCCGGCCGTTTTCAGTACGAGGCCGCGATTCAGTCCGTGCACTGCAGCCGCGCCGCCGGCCCCGATGTCATCGGCCCGGATGGCAACAGCCCGGATGTCAAGAACGAAGCCCTGCGCACGTTGCACCGTGCCCTGCTGCGGGTCGCGCCGTCGCTGGGCGCGGCGGTGGCGTCGGCCGCCGTCGACGGCGAGCTCGACGGCCCGGATGCGGGCCTTCGCGCGCTGGCTGCGATCGGCGACCCGGCTGTTGACCGGTTCCAGCCGGCCTGGAGCACCCGCGCACACCTGTTGGCCGAGGCCGGTCGTCCGGCGGAGGCCGCCGAGGCATATCGGCGGGCCATCGACCTCACAACCGATCCCGGCCTCGTCGACTACCTTTTGCGGTGTTTGCACAGAGTCAGCGGTTGACCCGTTTTTAGCAATGCCAAAGCGTTTGCTGGTGGCGAGAAGCGCGCAGCTTCGGCCGGCCGGTCGGGGACGTGGCCGTCCCGTCGGCGCCGACTGGACCGAGAGCCGCGCACGCATTCTGAGGTCGGCGCGTGAGGTGATCAACGAACGTGTCTGTCACGCGGCCACATTCCAGGCCGATAGCGGAAACCGAACGCGGGGATACGCTGCTGAAACAGCTGCCGTCGTGCCATGAGGCGGCGAATCGGCTGGACTTCGCGGACCGGTCGGGTGGACGCGTTCTACGCGTCGATCGTCGCCGACGCGATCGGCCGGGGCGAGATCCCGCCCGCGACGGACGCCGCTGCGGTGGTGGACATGTTGCTCGCATTGTTCTGAGGGACGGGCTTCTACGCCGGCTTCGTCGACAGATCCCAAGACAGCAGCGCCATGCGCGGGATTGCCAAGCAACTACGGCGTGTTTTGTTCGAGGCTTCCTGCGCGCACCGGAACGCCCGCCGTCGCCCGTGCCGGAGTTCTTTTTCTAGGGAAACACCCGATTCCTCGGCGCCCCGTTCGCAATACCCTGATCGGCGTGGTTAGCGTGGGGTTCACGGCGTTGGTCGCCGTCTTCATTGGCGCGGGTGTGATGGCGCAACTGGGTTGGCCGGTGTGGCAGCAATCCGCTCCGAGGCGAGCTCTTTCCGGGTTGCTGAAGCGCAAGCCCACCGATCGCTGAGACACGCACCCCGACACGCCGAGAAGTGTCGGTGGGCCGCCATAGACTGGCCCATCTATGACTAGATCCTTCGTGCACCTGCATAACCACACCGAATACTCGATGCTGGACGGTGCCGCGAAGATAAGTCCCATGCTCGCCGAGGCGCAGCGGCTGGAAATGCCCGCCATCGGGATGACCGACCACGGAAACATGTTCGGCGCCAGCGAGTTCTACAACAGCGCCACCGCGGTGGGCATCAAGCCGGTCATCGGCGTCGAGGCCTACATCGCGCCCGCCTCGCGATTCGAGACCAAGCGAATTCTGTGGGGCGATCCCAGCCAGAAGAGTGACGACGTCTCGGGCAGCGGGTCCTACACCCACCTGACCATGGTCGCCGAGAACGCGACGGGCCTGCGCAATCTGTTCAAACTGACGTCATTGGCCTCCTTCGAGGGGCAACTCGGCAAGTGGTCCCGGATGGATGCCGAGATCATCGCCGAGAACGCCGCCGGCATCATCGCCACCACCGGGTGCCCGTCGGGTGAGGTACAGACCCGGCTGCGGCTGGGTCACGACCGGGAGGCGCTGGAATCGGCCGCCAGGTGGCGGGAGATCTTCGGACCGGAGAACTACTTCCTGGAATTGATGGACCACGGCCTCGACATCGAACGCCGGGTCCGCGAGGGACTGCTCGAGATCGGGCGAAAGCTCGACATCCCGCCGCTGGCCACGAACGACTGCCACTACGTCACGCGCGAGGCCGCCCACAACCACGAGGCGCTGCTGTGCGTGCAGACCGGCAAGACCCTGTCGGACCCGAACCGGTTCAAGTTCGACGGCGACGGCTACTACCTCAAATCCGCGGCCGAGATGCGCGCGCTGTGGGATGACCAGCTGCCCGGCGCCTGTGATTCCACGTTGCTGATCGCCGAGCGCGTCCAGTCCTACGCCGACGTCTGGGAAACCCGTGACCGGATGCCGATCTTCCCGGTGCCCGAGGGCCACGACCAGGCGTCCTGGCTCCACCACGAAGTCATGGCGGGGCTGCTTCGGCGCTTCCCCTCCGGGGTCGGAGACGACTACGTCAGCCGGGCTGAGTACGAGATCAAGGTCATCTGCGACAAGGGCTTTCCGTCCTACTTCCTCATCGTCGCCGACCTGATCAACTACGCCAGGTCGGTCGACATCCGGGTCGGACCGGGCCGCGGCTCGGCCGCTGGCTCGCTGGTGGCCTACGCGCTGGGCATCACCAACATCGATCCCATTCCGCATGGTCTGCTGTTCGAGCGGTTTCTCAATCCGGAGCGCCCGTCGGCGCCCGATATCGACATCGACTTCGACGACCGCCGCCGCGGCGAGATGCTTCGCTACGCGGCCAACAAGTGGGGCAGTGACCGGGTCGCCCAGGTCATCACTTTCGGCACCATCAAAACCAAAGCCGCGCTGAAGGATTCGGCTCGTGTGCACTACGGGCAGCCCGGCTTTGCGATCGCCGACCGGATCACCAAGGCGCTGCCGCCGCCGATCATGGCCAAGGACATCCCGCTGTCGGGGATCACCGACTCCAGCCACGAGCGGTACAAGGAAGCCGCCGAGGTGCGCGGACTGATCGACACCGATCCCGATGTGCGGACCATCTACGAGACCGCGCGCGGCCTCGAGGGGCTGGTCCGCAACGCCGGGGTGCACGCCTGCGCGGTGATCATGAGCTCCGAGCCGCTCATCGAGGCGATCCCGCTGTGGCGGCGTCCGCAGGACGGCGCGGTGATCACGGGTTGGGACTACCCGTCGTGCGAGGCCATCGGCCTGCTGAAGATGGACTTCCTCGGGCTGCGGAACCTGACGATCATCGGGGACTGCATCGAGAACATCAAGTCCAACCGCGGGATCGACGTTGACCTCGAATCGCTGTCGCTGGACGATCCGGCGGCGTACGAGCTACTCGGTCGCGGCGACACGCTCGGGGTGTTCCAGCTCGACGGCGGGCCGATGCGCGACCTGCTGCGTCGCATGCAGCCCACCGAGTTCAACGACATCGTCGCCGTGTTGGCGCTCTACCGGCCGGGGCCGATGGGCATGAACGCGCACAACGACTACGCCGATCGCAAGAACGGTCGGCAGGCGATCAGGCCGATCCACCCGGAACTCGAGGAACCGCTGCGGGAGATCCTCGCCGAGACCCACGGCCTGATCGTCTACCAAGAGCAGATCATGTTGATCGCGCAGAAGGTCGCCTCCTACACGATGGGCAAGGCCGATGCGCTGCGCAAGGCCATGGGCAAGAAGAAGCTCGAGGTCCTCGAGGCCGAGTACAAGGGCTTCTACGAAGGCATGACCGCCAACGGCTTCTCCGAGGGTGCGGTGAAAGCCTTGTGGGACACCATCCTTCCGTTCGCCGGGTATGCGTTCAACAAATCGCACGCGGCGGGCTACGGTCTGGTCTCGTACTGGACGGCGTACCTCAAGGCCAACTATCCGGCCGAATACATGGCCGGGTTGCTGACGTCGGTAGGGGACGACAAGGACAAGGCGGCGGTGTACCTCGCGGACTGCCGGAAGCTGGGCATCACCGTGCTGCCGCCCGACGTGAACGAGTCCGGCCTGAACTTTGCCTCGGTCGGTGAGGACATCCGGTACGGGCTCGGTGCGGTGCGTAACGTCGGCGCGAATGTGGTTGCGTCGCTGATCGCCACCCGCACCGACAAGGGCAAGTACATCGACTTCTCCGACTACCTCAACAAGATCGACATCGGCCCGTGCAACAAGAAGGTGACGGAGTCGCTGATCAAGGCCGGCGCATTCGACTCGCTCCACCATCCTCGCAAGGGCCTGTTCCTGGTGCACACCGACGCCGTCGATTCGGTGCTGGGCACCAAGAAGGCCGAAGCGATGGGCCAGTTCGATCTGTTCGGCGGCGCCGACACCGCCACCGATGCGGTGTTCACCATCAAGGTGCCCGACGAGGAGTGGGAGGACAAGCACAAGCTTGCCCTAGAGCGCGAGATGCTGGGCCTGTACGTGTCGGGGCATCCGCTCAACGGCATCGCCCATCTGCTCTCGGCCCAGGTCGACACCCAGATCCCGGCGATTCTCGACGGGGACGTCGCCAACGACACGCAGGTCAGGATCGGCGGCATCCTGGCGTCCGTGAACCGGCGGGTGAACAAGAACGGGCTGCCTTGGGCGTCGGCGCAACTCGAGGATCTCACCGGCGGTATCGAGGTGTTGTTCTTCCCGCAGACCTACTCCACCTTCGGTGGCGAGATCGCCGACGATGCCGTCGTGTTGGTCGGCGCCAAGGTGGCCATCCGCGATGACCGGATCTCGCTGATCGCCAACGACCTTGTGGTGCCGGACTTCTCGAGCGCACAGGCGAACCGCCCGCTGGCCGTCAGCCTGCCGACGCGGCAGTGCACCATCGACAAGGTCACCGCGCTCAAGCAGGTGCTGGCCCGGCATCCCGGCACCTCGCAGGTGCGTCTACGGCTGATCAGCGGCGAGCGGATCACCACGCTGGAACTCGACCAGTCGCTCCGGGTGACGTTGTCGTCGGCCCTGATGGGTGACCTGAAGGCGCTGCTGGGACCCGGCTGTCTGGGCTAGAACGCGTAACGCAGGGTCCGGCCATGGCGCGCACCGGACTTGAGTCTGGTGGCGATGCGCAACAACGTCGGGAACAGGTCGACCTCCGGTGCGTGGGTGAGGCTGGTCTCCTCGATCAGGCGCGTTCTCGGATTCCACGTCTGCGGATGATCGCGATGATTCCGGGAAGGTCGATGCTGTACCAGGGTGAGAAACGCGGTCTGTTCGACGGCCGTCAGGTGCGTGGTGGCAATCCCCATGACCGCGAACGTACCCTTCTTTCGGCGCTGAACGGATCGCCCAAAACGTTCACTCCGCTTGGGATTACGCGCTCCAGGACTGTTCGTTTCGGTCGCGCCGTTCGGCTTCCCGGGTGCGGTCCTCGGCCCAGAGATCCTCGAATCGCTCGCCCGCATGCGCGTTGGGCACGCGGTTCATCATGCGGCTGAGCCAATCGGGCAGCCTGGGTGGCTCCCATTGAGGCAGCACCAGGGCGAGCGCATACATGGTCTTGAGAACGACGAACACCCCGAACAGTGCGGAGGATGCGCCGGTCAGGGCGACCGCGAAAAGGCCGAAGATGAGCGTCAGATGGACGACGACGATACGCCCGAGGCCGCGATTGGCAATCTGCTCGATCTGCAGGAACGACCATCTGCGCACGCGCAGCAGATCCATCCCCAGATCGACGACGAGGAAGGCGAACACGATCGTGCACCCGACTCCGACGCTGCGCCAGGAGACACCGGCCAGACTGCCCTCGCCGTTGCGATCCAGCAGGAACAGAATGACGCCGAGGAAGATGCCGTGCGCCGCACAGAAGACCAGGCTCGTGAGGAGGAACCCGCCAAGGAAGGAGGATCGCCGTGCGCTGCGCCGATCGGCACTGGGCGCCTGGTATCTGAAGTGTCCGCGGCGCGGGCTGAACCGCCGATGGACGACGATCCGGACCGTCACGAACAGGCACGCCGCGACGTTTTCGAACCAGTAGACCGCGAGCGTCGTTCCGGCCGACCAACCTTCGAAGAACCAGCCCGTCGCCGGAACGACGTTGACGCCCACCACGGTCAGGGCGTGCAGGAATCCGGTCACACCGTGCCCGGCGTTGATCGAGACATCTCCCCATCGTTGCACGGTCAGCCCAAAACGTTCACCGCCCTTGCGATTACGAGTGCGATGGTGGTCACCGCCACCAGGCTCTGCATCGCCATCATTCCCTTCGCCCAGCGGGCCAGGGGCATGGTGTCGGTGGGAGAGAACGCCATCGCATTGGTCAGGCTGACATACAGGTAATCGACGAACGTCGGCCGCCATCCCGGTTTGACGAGTTTGGCGGTGTCGGGATCCATCTGCGGGAACATGAAGTCCGGGTAGGGCTGTTCGCCTGCGCGCCGGGCGAAGGGTCCGCCGCGGTCGAGTTCCCAATACCAGATGCCGAACACGATGATGTTGGTGACGAAGACGGCACCGCCACTGCCCAGCAATACCGCGGCCTTGTTGCTGACCTCACCGGAGAGGATACGGATATCCAGCAGTACGGCCGAGAGCGTGTTGTCGAGGGTGATGGCGGCGAGCAGTACCCAGGTGGCGTATCGGCCGACTCGCGTGGCATTGGTCAGCCGCAGCGGGTTGAGCCAGATCAGCACCGCCATGAGCAGCAACTCGAGTGCGATGAGAGGCCACCGCGGTACCACGGTGTAGCTCTTCGGGATCGCCAACTGCAGACCGATCACGGCCACGAGTGCGGCCAGCACCGGCAGTCGGCTCTCCGGGTCGCCGGGCCGCAGCCACGACGGGACATGGCGTTCGGCGCCGGAGGCCAGGCGCTCGGCGCGGGCAACGAACTCGTCGATCGGCGACGGAGGCTCGGGTGTGGTGTTCATCAGCCAAGTGTGTGCGTCACGATGGACGGATGGACGACGACACGACCGGCGGTTACCCCGAGACGTCCAGGCACGTCAGCGTTTGGATAGCGGCCGCGGCAAAAGCCGTCTACCAGTTCGCCGCCGACCCACAGACCTGGTCGAGGTGGGCGGCCGGCCTCGCAGAGGGCGGCCTGCGGCAGACCGTGGACGGCTGGGTGGCCGATTCGCCGATGGGCCGGGTGGTCGTCGAGTTCGCCCCGCCGAACGAGTTCGGCGTGCTGGATCACGTGGTGCGGATGCCTTCGGGTGAGGCGGTGTACAACCCGCTGCGGGTAATTCCGGGCGGCCCGGGTGTGCCGGGCTGTGAGGTGTTGTTCACCGTGCGCAGGCGGCCCGGGATGACCGACGAGGACTTCGACGCGGATGCGGCCGCGGTGGCGGCTGATCTGGCGACGCTGCGGGGGCTGCTCGAGGACTAGCGACCGGTGGTGCGGACGGCGCCCAGGGCCAGCCACACCAGCGTGCCCGAGGCGGCGGCGGCCAGCACCGACGGGGCTGCGCTGCCGGTGGCGATCGCGACGATGACCAGGACGACGAAACCGATCGCGAGCGCGAGCAACTTGTAGACCGGCCAGGGAACTCCGGCGATGCTCACTTCGTCGCGCACGGTCATACTCTGACGATAGCTCGTAAGAGAGTTTTCGGTCAACCGAAACATGTAATTGGGACGCTCACTTTCCTAGCCGGTCTAAGCTGGTCACATGCCACTTTCCGGAGACTACGAACCGAGCCCTTGGGACTGGGTGCGCGAGCACGCCGACAAGATCATGGAGTCCGGCAGCACCGAGGGCACCGATATGAAGGGCAAGCCGCTCATCCTGCTGACGACCATCGGCGCGAAATCCGGCAAGATCCGCAAGACCCCGCTGATGCGGGTCGAGCACGACGGCGAATACGCCGTGGTGGCCTCGCTGGGCGGGGCGCCCAAGCATCCGGTGTGGTACTTCAACATCAAGGCGCATCCGCGGGTCGAGCTGCAGGACGGGGCCACCACCAAGGATTACGCAGCGCGCGAGGTGTTCGGCGACGAGAAGGCCGTGTGGTGGGAACGCGCTGTGGCGGCGTGGCCCGACTACGCGGAGTACCAGACGAAGACCGACCGGCAGATCCCGGTGTTCGTGCTGACCCCGATTAACTGATAACCGCTGGTTGGTGGCACCATTGAGCGGGTGTCTACCGAACTGAGCACCGCGCACGCAAGGCGCAAATCCGGCGTGAGCCCCGGTCCGGGTCCGACCGCGCCTCTCAGCGCTTCGGACATTGACGAGGCGGCTCAGCGAATCGCCGGTGTGGTGGCCTGCACGCCGCTGCAGTACAGCGAGCGGCTTTCGGAGGCGACCGGCGCGACCATCTATCTGAAGCGCGAAGACCTGCAGACCGTGCGGTCCTACAAATTGCGTGGCGCGCACAACCTGCTGATGCAGCTGTCCCCGGACGAGCTCGCCGCCGGCGTGGTCTGTTCGTCCGCGGGCAACCACGCCCAGGGCTTCGCCATGGCCTGCCGCTCGATGGGCGTCCACGGCCGCGTGTACGTGCCGGCCAAGACCCCGAAGCAGAAGCGCGACCGCATCCGTTACCACGGCCGCGAGTTCATCGAACTGATCCCGATCGGCAAGACGTACGACGAAGCCGCGGCGGCCGCGCTCGACGATGTCGCGCGCACATCGGCCACCCTGGTGCCGCCGTACGACGATCCGCGCACGATGGCAGGCCAGGGCACCATCGCCGCAGAGATCCTCGATCAGCTCGACGGCGAGCCCGACCTGGTGGTCGTTCCGGTCGGCGGCGGCGGATGCATCGCGGGAATCACCACCTATCTGGCCGAACGGACGACGGGCACGTCGGTTCTCGGTGTCGAACCGGCCGGTGCGGCCGCGATGATCGCCGCGCTGGCGGCCGGGGAGCCGGTCACCCTCGATCACGTCGACCAATTCGTCGACGGTGCGGCGGTGAACCGCGCAGGCACGCTGACCTACGCGGCGCTGGCCGCGGCGGGGGACATGGTGTCGATCACCACCGTCGACGAGGGCGCGGTGTGCACGGCGATGCTCGATCTCTATCAGAACGAGGGCATCGTCGCCGAGCCTGCCGGTGCGCTGTCGGTGGCCGCGCTGCTGGAGGCCGACATCGAGCCGGGTTCGACGGTGGTGTGCCTGATCTCGGGCGGCAACAACGACGTTTCGCGCTACAACGAGGTGCTCGAGCGGTCACTGGTACACCTCGGGCTCAAGCACTACTTCCTGGTCGACTTCCCGCAGGAGCCCGGCGCGCTGCGCCGCTTCCTCGACCAGGTGCTCGGGCCCCAGGACGACGTCACCCTGTTCGAATACGTCAAGCGCAACAACCGCGACACCGGCGAGGCGCTGGTGGGCATCGAACTGGGCTCGGCGGCCGACTTCGAGGGTCTGCTCGAGCGCATGCGGGCCTCCGACATTCACGTGGAGGCTCTGGAGCCGGGTTCACCGGCCTACCGGTACCTGCTCTGACCGCTCAACCAAACAACGGCTGCGCCACGTAGCGTCCCTGCTCCGGCGCGGGTGGCACGGCGAAGATGGCCGACCCGATGTGGCGGATGTACTCGTTGAGCAGGTCATGGGCGCCCAAACGATTCTGAATCGCAGCGAAGTGACCCGGGTCGTTCTGGTAGGAGATGAACAACAGGCCCGCGTTGAGCTGACCGTTGGGATCGAGTCCGTCGGTGTAGTTGTACGACCGGCGCCGGATCATCACCCCGTTGTTGTGTTCGTGCGCGGCCAGTGCCACATGGGACACGGGGTCGATCACCGGCGCGCCCGTGGCGTCCCTGGCCGCGAAGTCCGGGTTGTCGAACTCGTCGGCTCCGGTCAGTGGTGCGCCGTTCTCCTTACGCCGCCCAAAGATTCGCTGCTGGTTGCCGATCCGGTCGGTGTCCCAGGTTTCGAGGAGCATCCGGATCTTGCGCACCACCTGATAGGTCCCGCCATCCATCCACGGCTGATCGCTGTTGTGCACCCAGACGAATCGTCGGTAGTCCTCGTCCGAGGCGACATTGCGCGTACCGTCCTTGAAACCCAACAGGTTTCGCGGTGTCTGCTGGCCGGCGCCGGCGGACGCGCGACCGAAACCGAGGACCGCCCAAAACGGGGCGACGATGCTGCGGCCCAGCCGGGTGAGGTTCCGCACGGCGTGATAGCAGACCTGGGGGTCGTCGGCGCAGGCCTGAATGCTGAGGTCGCCGCCTGTCAGGTTCGGGTCGAGGTTGTCGCCGTTGAGCGGCGGGAGCGCCGCGAACAGTGCGGGCTTGTGTGATGTCAACCCGAACCGGTCGCCGAACACGGCGGGCCCAAGGCCGATCGTCACGGTCAGGCTGGCCGGGCTCAACCCGAACGCCTCGCCGGTGTCCGACGGTGGCTGAACGTCGACTTCGGGTTGTACGGTGCCGACGGTTTTGCCCTGTTGGAGCACGGCCGCCGCCGCCGACCACCGGGCCAGCAGTGTCTGCAGCGCGGTACGGGATGCCGTATCCGCCAACCGGAATGTCATGAACACGCTGTGCCGTTGCGGCGGTGTCTCGATCCCGCCCTGATGCCCCTGCCCGTAGGACGGGTAACTGTGGCGCAGATCGACTGTGTCGTTCCCGTCGGCCGGCGCCGATGCCATCGCATAGCCCGCCGCGCCGCCGCCTGCCGCGCCGAGCACCAAGCCGCCGGCACCGGCGGCGCCGGCCAGCATGCGGCGCCGGGAGAACCCGGCGCCGGATGACTGAGCGTCACCGGTCGTCAATTCGCCGAGACGACCTTCTCCGCGACGGCGGACAGGCTCTGGTGCAGCGGCTGGATCACCGCGGTGAGCTTGGCCGCGTCGGTGGCACGCAGTTGCGGTGTCCAGACCTTGTATCCCCCGGGCGCGACTGCGTCGCGATAGCCGTCGAGGGTGGTGAGCACCGTCTGGAACTGTCCGTCCAGCTGGGTCACCAGGTTGCCGTCGATCTTCTGCAGCCCCGGACGCAGTGATGCATACGCCTGTTGTGCACCTTCGACATTGCCCGCGAAGTCGACGAGGTCGATGTGGCCGAAGGCTTCCTCCTCGCCGGTGATCTTGGTGTTCTGCACCTCTTCGATGAGATCGGCGGCGCCGTTGGCCAGGTCCTCCGGTTTGAACTGCAGCGGCCCGACGACGCTGACGAGCTTGCCGACGTTGCCCACCAGTTCGGTGCTCAGCGCCTTGGTGGCGGGCGTGATCGCGTTGCCCTGCCACAGATCCCGCTCGATGGCGTGGAATCCCTTCCAGCCGACTTTCGCGTCGACGGGGGTGGACTCGCGCATGTCGATCATGTAGTCGAGGTTGCCCCCATTGTCGTCGACGGCGAATCCGGGCACCACGAAGCCCTCGACGCTGGACTCGGCACGCTCGTAGAACGGTCGGGCCTTGGCGTATTCGGTCTTGGCCGCCTCGACATCGCCCGACTGCACCGCCGCGTCCAGGGCCTTGACGCCGTTGTTGAGCTGGTTGACCTGGTCCACGACGTACGCCCAGTAGTCCTTGGTGCCCTGGCTCAGCACGGTCTGCACGGTGCCGGTGGGTGCGGGCGCGGACTGCCCGGTGACGGTGAAGTCCTGGTACTCGCCGGACGCGCCGGGGCAGTAGACCTTGTACGGACCGCCGTCGAGGGAGACCGTGAACGAGACCGGATCGAGACCCGGTGCCAGGTTCTCCTTCTCGCCGACGATCCGTTGCTCCTTGAGCAGTTCGATCTCGGTGATGCCGGGGGCACTCGCATTGTCGACCGTGAAGGTGACGGGCCCGGCGGGAACCTTGGCATTGTCCAGAGTGCAGGTGTCCTTGCCGTTTTCGTTGGCCAGGGTCACCTTGACCGCGGTGACGCCATGGCCGGTGCTCGATGAGGCAGCCGGGGCGGCGTTCTGATGCGAGCTGCAGCCGCTGAGGGCCAGCGCCACCGCCGCCGCCAGGGCAGGCACCATCAGCGCGGGTCTAGGGCACGCCGATCTCGTCGCGTCGGTCAGCTGCGTCATCATGCTGTTGTTTCCTCTCGTTGGGGACAGCTCTGCGGCCGGTCCGGAGTGCGGTGATCGCTGTGCCGACCGCGGCGGCGGCAAGGACCACTGGAAGCCACACTCTCCAGAGCTTGCGTTCGGTTCGGTCGCGGGCGGACTGGGCGATCTGAGCGGGGATCGCCTGGTCCTCGGTCTGGATGGTGGCCCAGTCGCCGTCCAGTCCACCGACGCTGACCGACTTCGGCGCGGACAGGCCGCCACCGGTCAGGTTCGCCACCCGAGCGCCGGCGGCGTTTGCGCTGACGACGACCTCGCCGCGCGTCAAGGCGGTGTAGGCAACGCTCGCGCTCCACGTGGCGGTGAACGGTCCGGGTGTGCGGGACGGGGACAGGCCGACCGGCAGGCGGCCGCCCGTCAGCCGCGCGAGTTGGGCCAGCGTGACCGTCGCCGCGGTCTGGCCGGGATCGGTGGATACCTTCGCCTGCCATACCGCGACATCGACGCCGTCGACCGTTTGGCTGCCCGCATCGGCCAGCGGAATGCTCTGAGCGGATGCGCCCGGCATCGACGGCGTGATGACGAGCAAGCGGCCGGCGCCGGTCGAGGCGACCGCGACGGACAGCCGTTGCCCGCCCGCGTCGGTAACCGTCCGCATGACCGGGCCCGATTCGACTGCGCCGGCCGGGATCACGACGGCCGGCACCACCGCCGCGGCGGCGAGGGTGGTGGCGACGCCGGCCAGAACTCTCCGTCGTCCGGTGGCGGTCGGCGTCAGCCGCGCCGGCCACATGAAGGCCAGGAGAACAGGCACCGCATAGAGCGACCAGCCGACCACCTCGATCAGGCGAGGGTCGGTGGGAATGCCGAACATGCCGGTGATGAGGGCGCCGAAAACGGATCTGGCCGACATCCAGGACGACAGATCGGCGACCTTCTGCTGGCCGATCGTGATCCAGCCGGCCTCGTGCGCGGTGCGCAGGCTGCTCATCACCAGACCGGCGGCGATGAACACCAGGAAGATCCCGGTGATCCGGAAGAACCGGCCGAGGTTGACTTTGAGCGCACCGAAGAACAGGCCGACGCCGATCCCGACCGCCACGGCGATACCGGCGACGCCGCCCGCTGCGGCGGACCAGTGGCTGCCGTGGGTAGCCTGCATCGCCGCCAGCAGGAACACGGCGGTCTCGAAGCCTTCCTTCAGGACGGCGAGGAACGCCATCACGGCGAGCGCCAGGGAACCACCCGTGTTGATCGCTTGGGCCGCATCACGTTCCAGCTCGCCCTTGAGATGGGAGGCGTTGCGGTTCATCCAGATGATCATCGTGGTCACGAACACGACGGCGATGCCGCCGATGACCGTTTCGAGCATCTCCTGCTGGGCCTGGGGCAGCGCAGCCGATACGAGGTCGAGACCGACACCCACGGCGATGCTCGCCGCGACGGCGATGCCAACCCCGACGAACATCGGGCGCACGGAGTTGCTGTTTCGCTTGAGGAACGCTCCGACGATGCTGACGATGAGGGTGGCTTCCAGGCCTTCCCTCAGGCCGATCAGAAACGTGCCGATGAAGACGCCCTGCAGTGTGGCTCCTCTCCCGACACGACAGCGCAGACAGCGCAGACAACAGCGAGGTTAGGCTAACCAAGCCTCGATGTCGGCCCTCGCGCCAGAACTTTCAGCGAACTGGCAGCTGAACTCAGGCAGACCGTCAGGTCCGGACGATGGCGAACGAATGCCCTTCCAGCCGCAGTCCGTTCGCGTCGAGCACCGGTGAACCCCACTGGGCGACCAGTTGGCCCGCCAGTGGCAGCGTCGTCGTTTCGGTGCCGAGGTTGCATGCGATGGACAGCGAGCCGCGGTGCATCACGATCCACCGCCGGCTCTCGTCGTAGTCGACACGCATGTGGCCCAGCCACGGATCGGCCAAGTCGCGCTCGGTGTGGCGCAGTTCGATCAACCGCTGGTACACCCGGCGCAGTCGGCCGTGTTCACCGTCGTCGATCTCGTTCCAATCGAGCTTGGACCGCAGGAACGTCTCGGGATCCTGCGGATCGGGAATCTCGTCGGCGTCCCAGCCGTGTTCGGCGAACTCCCGCTTGCGCCCCTCGGCGGTGGCCCGGGCCAGATCCGGCTCCGGGTGCGAGCTGAAGAACTGAAACGGTGACGACGACCCCCACTCCTCGCCCATGAAAAGCATTGCGGTGTAGGGAGATCCGAGTGCGAGCGCGGCCTTGACCGCGAGCTGGCCGAAGGTCAGGGTCTGTGACGGCCGATCGCCGGTCGCGCGGTTGCCCACCTGATCGTGCGTCAGGGTATATGCCAGCAGGCGGGTTGCCGGAATCGTCGCCGTGTCGAGGGGCCTGCCGTGCCGGCGGCGGCGGAATGAGGAATAGGTGGCCGCGTGGTAGTACCCGTGCTTCAGCGTCTGCGCCAGCGTCTCGATCGTCCCGAAGTCGCCGTAGTAGCCCTGCCGTTCGCCGGACACGGCCGCGTGGATGGCGTGGTGGATGTCATCGTCCCACTGCGCGGTCATGCCGAGGCCGCCGCGGTCGCGGGGCGTGATCAACCGTGGATCGTTGCGATCGCTCTCGGCGATCAATGACAGTGGACGTCCGAGTTGGGTTGCCAGCGCGTCTGTTTCGGTCGACATCTCCTCGAGGATGTTGATGGCCGTGGTGTCGACGAGTGCGTGTACGGCGTCCAGTCGCAGGCCGTCTGCGTGGAACTCGCGCATCCACCGCAGCGCGCAGTCGAGTATGTAGCGGCGCACATCGTCGGCGTCGGCATCGGAGATGTTGATCGACTCACCCCACGGGTTGCTGCCCGACGCCATGTACGGACCGAACCGCGGCAGGTAATTGCCCGAGGGGCCGAGGTGGTTGAACACCGCGTCGATCAGCACCCCCAGTCCGCGGGCATGTGCAGCGTTGACAAGGCGCACCAGACCGTCCGGGCCGCCGTATGGTTCGTGCACCGCGTACCACAGCACGCCGTCATAACCCCAGCCGTGCGTGCCGCCGAACGCGTTGACGGGCATCAGTTCGACGAAGTCGACACCGAGGTCGACCAGGTAGTCCAGCTTCTCGATCGCCGCGTCGAACGTGCCGTCCGCCGTGAACGTGCCGGTATGCAGTTCGTAAATCACCGCGCCCTCGATCGAGCGGCCCGGCCAATCGCGATCGGTCCAGGCGTCGGCGGGTGCCTGCCACAGCTGGGACCGTTCGTGCACACCCTCGGGTTGGCGCGGCGAGCGAGGGTCGGGCAGCACGGTCGGGTCGTCGTCGAGCACGAAGCCGTAACGGGCGTCCGGGCGGGTTCTGACGTCGGTGCGCCACCAGCCGTCCGCCGAGCGCGTCATCGGGTACAGCGTGCCGTCGACGTCGAGGCGGACCCGGTCGGGCCGCGGCGCCCACACCGAGAAGTCAGTCACGGGCCCGCTCCAGAAGCACAACCGGCAACTCCGCGAACAGGTCGGTGACCGACACCGGGCCACTGAACCGTGCGGAGCCGATCCGGTCCATCCACACCCCGGTGGGAAGCGTCATCATCGTTTCGCCCCAGCCCTTTTCGGCGAGCAGCACCGAATGCCGCGTGGCGGCGGTGACCACATCGCTACCGCGCATGAACGCCACCAGATGCGCGGCGGCGGGCCCTTCGGCCAGCAGCGGTGTGTAGCCGCCCTCGGTGAAGCTCTCCGGTCGATCGCGGCGCAGCCGCAGCGCCGCCGTCACCACCCGCATCTTGGGGTCGCTGGCTGCGGCCAGAGCTGCGCGTCGGGCCTGGTAGTCCACCGGCCGCCGATTGTCCGGGTCGACCAGACTGTCGTCGGTGAGTTCGGTGCCCTGGTAGACGTCGGGCACGCCGGGGGCCGTCAGCTGAATCAGCTTCTGGCCGAGACTGTCGCTGCGGACATGCTCGTCGAGGCGGACCGCCAGAGACGTCAGTTCGGTGGCGATCGGTCCGTCGATGACCGCATCGATCCAGGCGTGCACCGCGGTTTCGAACTCGGTGTCGGGGTCATTCCACGAGGTGTGCACCGCCGCTTCGCGGATCGCCTTCTCCGCATAGGCGTGCAGGCGGTCGCGTAGTGTGTCGTGGACCGCACCGTCGAGCGGCCAGATGCCGAAGATGTTCTGCCACAGGAACAGACCGGTCATCGGGTCGGGAGACGGCGTGCGTCGTTCCCATGCGCTGACGAACTCCGCCCACAGCGACGGCACCTGCGAGAGCACGCCGATCCGCGCCCGCACATCTTCGCCCCGCTTGGTGTCGTGCGTGCTCAGTGTCGTCATCGCCTGCGGCCACAACTGTGCGCGAATCGCGGCCCGCCCGTGGTACTCGGCCAGGCTCACCCCGAACCGGTCGGGCTCGCCGCCGACCTCGTTGAGCGAGACCAGCCGCGGGTCCCGGTAGAACAGGCAGTCCTCCATCGACTTGGCCGTCGCCGCGCCGCACAGCTGCTCCAGCCGCACCGCCGCTTCGGCACGTGCGGCCACAGCGGCGGCGATGACGGCCAAGGGCTCCGCCAATTCCGGTCTGTCGGTGACCGTTTCGGCCAGCGCGGTCGGCAGCACGGAGGACACGGTCAAGTAATCGGTGCGGTACACGCCGACATGGCTCAACAGCGCGGCCACCGCATCGGGCAGATCGGGGTGGTCAGCCAGATCGACGCCCGTGGCCGCCACGATCGTGCGGCACAGCCGGGCCAACTCGCTGTTCAGCGTATGCGTGACGGCGTGGGCCTTGAGCCTGCGGGCAAGCCGGTTCATCTCGTGGTAAGCGGCGCCGGTCGAGTCGACGAGGTCGGTCAGCGGGCCGGCGCCCGCGGAGTCGATGAACACACCGCCGATCTCCCGCAGGGCGTCGTAGCCGGTGGTGCCGGCGACCGGGAGGCTGGGGTCGAGCGGTTCGTTGACCGCCAGGATCTTCTCGATGACGATCCAGGCCTGCGGTCCGACCGCCTCGCGCAGCCAGGCGAGATAACCCGCCGGATCGGACAACCCGTCGGGGTGGTCGACGCGCACCCCGTCGACCAGGTTCTCGGCGAACCAGCGCTTGACTTCGGCGTGGGTGGCGTCGAACACCGACCGGTCCTCCTGGCGCAGCGCGGCCAGCGACGTGATCGAGAAGAACCGCCGGTAGCCGCACACCCCACGCCGCCACCCGATCAGCCGGTAGTGCTGGCAGTCGTGCACCTCCGCGCCGGTGCCGGTCGCGGTGCCCGGCGCGATCGGGTAGACCAGGTCGCCGAGTCGCAGCGTATCCCCATCGACCACCAGATCGGCGACATCGTCGTCGGAGCCCAGGACCGGCAACACGATTCGGCCGGAGTCGAGATCCCAGTCGATGTCGAAGAACGAGGAGTACGGCGAGTCGCGGCCGTGCTTGAGCACATCCCACCACCACCCATTCTGGTCGGGCTTCTCGACGCCGACGTGGTTGGGCACGATGTCGACGATCAGCCCCATGCCCCGGGCCCGCGCCGCCGCCGACAACCGGGCCAGGCCCTGCGCACCGCCCAGTTCGGCCGACACCGTGGTCGGATCGATGACGTCGTAGCCGTGTGCGGAACCGGGGGCCGCGGTCAGGATGGGGGACAGGTACAGGTGTGACACGCCAAGGTCGTCGAGGTAGCCGAGTAGGTTCTCGGCGTCGGCGAAGGTGAACGCGCTGCCGCTCGCCGAACCACGCATCTGCAGCCGATAGGTCGACAGCACTGGAGATGGCATGCCTCAGGCGGTCTTTCGCAGCACGAGCAACGACCGGGGCTGCAGCGAGATCTTCTCTCCGGCGGCCACCACGAGGTCGGTGGCGCCCGTCGGATCCGCGGTGTCGAAGTCGGCAGTCCACTGTTTGGCGTACTCGCCCTTGGGCGCCACGAAATCCTGTGCCTCGTCGAGCGCGTTGAAGCACAGCAGGAACGAGTCGTCGACCACCCGCTCGCCACGGTCGTCGGGCGCCGTGATGGCGTCGCCGTTGAGGAACACCGCCACACACTTTCCCAGGCCGGTGCCCCAGTCCTCGGGGGTCATCTCCTTGCCGCCGGGGGTCAGCCAGGCGATGTCGCGGGCCTGGTCGCCGCTGCGAATGGGCTTGCCCTCGAAGAACCGCCGGCGCCGGAAGACCGGGTGATGCTTGCGGAACTGCACTACCTTGCGCGTGAAGGCCAGCAGGTCGGCGTTCTTCTCGCAGAATGACCAGTCCATCCAGGAGATCTCCGAGTCCTGGCAGTACACGTTGTTGTTACCGCCCTGCGTGCGGCCGATCTCGTCGCCGTGGGAGATCATCGGCGTGCCCAGCGACACCATCAGCGTGCCCATGATGTTGCGCATCTGTTTACCGCGCAACGCGAGGATGTCAGGGTCGTCAGTGGGCCCCTCGACCCCGCAGTTCCAGGACCGGTTGTGACTTTCGCCGTCTCGGTTGTCTTCCCCGTTGGCCTCGTTGTGTTTCTCGTTGTACGACACCAGATCGGCCAGCGGAAAGCCGTCGTGGCAGGTGACGAAGTTGATGCTCGCGCTCGGCCGCCGCCCGGTGGCCTCGTAGAGGTCCGAGGATCCGGTCAGACGGGAGGCGAACTCGCCGAGGGTTGCGGGCTCGCCCCGCCAGTAGTCACGCACAGTGTCGCGATACTTCCCGTTCCACTCGGTCCACAAACCTGGAAAGTTGCCTACCTGATAACCGCCCTCGCCGACGTCCCACGGCTCGGCAATCAGCTTCACCTGGCTGACCACCGGATCCTGTTGGACAAGGTCGAAGAACGCCGACAGCCGGTCGACGTCATAGAACTCCCGGGCCAGCGTCGCCGCCAGGTCGAAACGGAATCCGTCGACATGCATTTCCAGTACCCAGTACCGCAACGAGTCCATGATCAGCTGCAGGGTGTGAGGATGGCGCGCGTTGAGGCTGTTGCCGGTGCCGGTGAAGTCCTTGTACAACCGCGCGTCGCCGTCGAGCAGCCGGTAGTAGGCGGCGTTGTCGATGCCGCGGAAGCTGATGGTGGGCCCGAGGTGGTTGCCCTCGGCGGTGTGGTTGTAGACCACGTCGAGGATCACTTCGATGCCGGCCTCGTGAAAGGACCGGATCATCGTCTTGAACTCGGCGACCGCGCCGCCGGCGTGTTTGTTCGCCGCGTACTGGTAGTGCGGTGCGAAGAAGCCGAAAGTGTTGTAGCCCCAATAGTTTCGCAGACCCAGGTCGAGCAGCCGGTGGTCGTGCATGAACTGGTGCACCGGCATCAGCTCGATCGCCGTCACCCCGAGCGACTTGAGGTGGTCGATGATCGCCGGATGTCCCAGGCCGGCGTAGGTGCCACGGAGTTCCTCCGGGACGCTCGGATGGGTCTGCGTCATGCCCTTCACGTGGGCCTCGTAGATGACGGTGTCGTGATACGGGGTGATCGGCGGGCGGTCGGAAGCCCACTGGAAGAACGGGTTGATCACCACGCTGGTCATGGTGTGACCCAGTGAGTCGATCTCCGGCGGTGTGCCGCCGGATGCGAGGTCTTCGGCCTTCAGGTCGTAGGAGAACAGCGCCTGGGTGAACTCGAACTCCCCGTGGAACGACTTGCCGTACGGGTCGAGCAGCAGCTTGCTCGGGTCGCAGCGGAGGCCCGCCGTGGGATCCCATGGCCCGTGGACGCGGTATCCGTAGCGCTGGCCGGGTGTCACCGTGGGCAGATAACAGTGCCAGACGTAGCCGTCGACCTCGTCGAGGTTGATCCGCTCCTCGGTGCCGTTCTTGGCGATCAGGCACAGCTCCACCCTCTCGGCCACCTCGGAGAACAATGAGAAGTTGGTGCCCGCGCCGTCGTAGGTGGCGCCGAGGGGATAGCTGGTGCCCGGCCAGACGGTGGGCACCGGGGCAGGCTCGAGCGACGACATCAGGCGGCCCACCACCCGGTGGCGGCGCCGATCTGGCGTCCGAGTTCACCTGTCATCGTGCGCATGTAGGTAGTCGAGATGTGGTGGGCGTCGCGGTACAGCAAGACATTTCCCTCCACGGCGCGACAGATGTCCTTGCGGCACACCGCATCGCTCATGTCGAGCGGCTTCAGCAGCGGGAACTGCGCGACGAAATCCAATGTTGGGTTGTGATCCGACAGTACGGCGGATCGCTTGATCCCGCAGGAGATCGCGTCGCCGCCCTTGGCCAGACAGTCGGACGGGAAGTATGGCTGGCCGTTGCGCACCAACCACGGGGTGTCGCGCATGGCTAAGATCGGAATCTTGTTGTCCGACAATGTCTTCCAGATACCGATGTATGTGCCGGGCATCACATCGCCCGGTTTGATGTTCCACGGGCGGGTCGACGTCGTGAACACAAAGTCCGGGTGATCGGCGATCAGCCTGGGCATCACGCGCTCGTTCCAGGTGCGGCACCCCGGATACGGGCGGTTGTCACCCATCACCAAGGGCAGCCGCTCGGTAGTCAGCGGACAGCCCATCTTCATGTAGGTCACGACCTTGAAGTGGTGCATCCGGCCCAGCAGATCCAGAGCGGTGATCCAGTGCTCGGCGTGTGAGCCGCCCGCCAAGGCGATGGTGCGCGTCGCCGTCTTGTCGCCGAACGTGCACGTGACCACGGTCGAGTTGTCGAAGTCGCTGATGCAGCCGTCGGTGGTGGTTATCGGGAGGTCGCCCTTGGCCTCCAGAACCGTCGGCCGCATCGGCAGCTTGGGCACCCTCGCATGATTGAGCAGGGCGCGGGCACCCGGATAGTCGCGCGACGACAGCAGGGACAGCTCATTGCCGTTCGCGCGTTGCACGATGACGTGCTCGCGCCACGTGAACGACGTCGCCGTCAGCGTCACGCCGAGCAGTGCGACGGTCGAACCCAGCACGATCGTCGGCCGGCGCAACCGGGTCCGCAGCGGAATGGTGACCGTCGCGGTGGCGGACTTGCGGTACCGCAGCGGATTTTCCACGTACCTGGTGGTGAGCCAGGCGAGCGCGCCGGAGACCAGCAGCACGATCGCGCCCTCGACGAAGTTGACGCGCGGCAACCCGGTGTAGGACAGCCAGAAGACCAGCAGCGGCCAGTGCCAGAGGTAGAGCGAGTAGGCCATCGCGCCCAGGGAGACGAACGGAGCGGTGGCGAGCAGGCGGTTGGGCGCCGGAAGCCGGCCGTTGGTGTGCGGATCGGCGTTGCGGTTGGCGGCCGACAGGATGAACAGAGTGGTCGCGCCGACCGGCACCAGCGCCCACGGGCCGGGGAATTCCTTGACGCCGTCGATGAGCGCGCCACACGACAGGATCGCGGCCAGCGCCACCGCCGCGACGGTCGTGCGCAGCCACATAGGCCAACGCAGGTAGGGCACCAGCGCGCCGATCAGCGCGCCGACCAGTAGTTCCCACGCCCGGGCGAAGCTGTTGTAGTAGGCGGTCGACTGATCGGCGTTGTGAGCAAAGATCGCGTAGACGAAGGACGCGATGGTCAGTGCGCTCAGCAGCACCACAAACGAAATCCGCATGTATTTGCCGAGAAAACGGCGGAACAGACAAGCGAACACAAAGATCAGCGCAAGGAAGCCGAGGTAGAACTGGCCTTGTACGGACATGGACCAGATGTGCTGCAGGGGGCTGACCGCCTCACCGGCGCGAAGGTAGTTCGACGCAGTGTTCGCCAGCTCCCAGTTCTGGTAGTAGCCGAGGCTCGCCAGGCTCTGGTCGGCAAACGTCTCCCAGCGCGTCTCGGGCTGGATGAGGATGGTCAGCACGGCCGAGACGGCGAGCACCACGACGAGCGCGGGCAGCAGCCGGCGAATCAGCCGGGTGATCTCGGGCACCGGCCACAGCGATGCGCCGGGGGTGAGCGCGGTGCGCAACAGTCGTCCGCCGAAGAAGAACCCGGACAACGCCAGAAAGACGTCCACGCCGCCCGACACGCGGCCGAACCACACATGGAACACCGCGACGAGGGCGATCGCGATCCCGCGCAGTCCGTCGAGATCGTGTCGGTAAAAACCTGATGTGCGTGCACCCCCGGAAGTTTCGGTGGTGCGCGGAGCGGAGCCCGGGTCGGTGGTGGATGCCGCCCGGGGAGGGGCGAGGGTCATCATGGTCGACGGTTAATCTACCTAAGATCGCCTGGTGCCTCACGCCACCTGCGATCCGTCACAGCCCGTGAGCAAAGGATCAGGCTGGTGTTGACCCCCGCGGAGATCAGTGCGATCGACGCTGCACACATCTGGCATCCCTACAGCACCATCGGCGCCGAGGCGCAGCCGCCTGTAGTGGCGGTCGGCGCCCGTGGAGCGTGGCTGACGCTGGCCCGCGACGGGCGCCGGGTCGAGGTGCTCGACGCGATGGCCTCATGGTGGACCGCGATCCACGGCCACGGCCACCCGGCGCTCGACACCGCGATCTCTCACCAGATGGCGACGATGAACCACGTGATGTTCGGTGGCCTGACACACGAGCCCGCCGCCCGGCTGGCGCAGTTGCTCGTCGACATCACTCCACCCGGGCTCGAAACCGTCTTCTTCAGCGATTCGGGATCGGTGTCGGTCGAGGTCGCGGTGAAGATGGCGCTGCAGTACTGGCGGAGTATCGGCCGCGGTGACAAACACCGGCTCATGACCTGGCGTGGCGGGTACCACGGCGACACCTTCACGCCGATGAGCGTCTGCGACCCCGACGGGGGCATGCACGAGCTGTGGACCGACGTGCTCACCGCCCAGGAGTTCGCGCCGCAGGTCCCGACGGCCTACGACCCGGCCTACAGCGAATCGTTCGCCGCGCAGATGGGCGAGCACGCGGAGGAACTGGCCGCCGTCATCGTCGAACCCGTGGTCCAGGGCGCGGGCGGCATGCGGTTCCACGACCCGCGATACCTGAGGGACCTGCGCGAGGCGTGTACGCGCCACGGAGTCTTGTTGATCTTCGACGAGATCGCCACGGGATTCGGCCGCACCGGCGAGTTGTTCGCGGCCGACCATGCCGGCGTCAGCCCGGACATCATGTGCGTCGGCAAGGCGCTCACGGGGGGCTACATCACACTGGCCGCGACGCTGTGCACCCGTGACGTCGCGACCACCATCAGTGCGAACCAGCCCGGCGCGTTGATGCACGGCCCGACGTTCATGGCCAACGCGCTGGCATGTGCGGTCGGTGTGGCGTCGGTCGAGTTGCTTCTCGCCGATGACTGGCAGGCGGGTGTGCGACGCATCGAGAGTGGCCTGCGCGACGGCCTGGCGCCCGCCTCGGCGCTGCCCGGCGTCGCGGATGTGCGCGTGCTGGGCGCGATCGGCGTGGTCGAAATGACGAAACCGGTCGACCTGCGGGTGGCGACGCCTGTCGCGCTCGAGCACGGCGTCTGGCTGCGTCCCTTCCGCAACCTCATCTACGCCATGCCGCCCTACATTTGCACCGACGCCGAGGTTGCGCAGATCACGGCGGCGATGGTCGGCGTTGCCCGTGCGCTAACCTGAACACCGTTCAAGGGGGCAGGGAGGAGCATCGGGTGAGACACGTCGGCCTCTCGCCGCTGGCCTGGCTTGGCGACGTCGAGCAGCAGCGGCGTTCGGCAGGCCTACGGCGATCGCTGCGGGTCCGGCCGCCGGTCGGCGCGGAGTTGGATCTGGCATCGAATGACTACCTGGGCCTCTCCCAGCATCCGGACGTGATCGACGGCGGCGTTGCCGCGCTGCGCACGTGGGGCGCCGGTTCGACGGGCTCGCGGCTGGTCACCGGTAACACCGAACTGCACGAAGAGTTCGAAACCGCACTCGCGGATTTCGTCGGCGCCGAGTCGGCCCTGGTGTTCTCGTCGGGCTACACCGCCAACCTGGGCGCCGTTGTCGCGCTGTCCGGCGCGGGTTCGCTTCTGGTGTCGGATGCCCTGACCCACGCATCCCTGGTCGACGCCTGCCGGCTGTCGCGGGCGCGGGTGGCCATCACGCCGCACCGCGATGTCGCCGCGGTCGAGGCCGCCTTGAGTGGCCGCGACGAAGACCGGGCCGTCGTCGTGACGGACTCGGTGTTCTCCGCCGACGGGGTGATGGCACCGCTGCGGGCGCTGCACGACGTGTGCCGCAGGCACGGTGCGCTGCTCATCGTCGACGAGGCCCACGGCCTGGGGGTGCGCGGCGACGGCGGTCGGGGTCTGCTGCACGAGGTCGGCCTCGCCGGTGCCCCCGACGTGGTGATGACGACGACGTTGTCCAAGGCGCTGGCCAGTCAGGGCGGTGTGGTGCTCGGACCGGCCGCGGTGCGCGACCATCTGATCGATGCCGCGCGGCCGTTCATCTTCGACACCGGCCTGGCGCCGGCCGCCGTCGGCGCGGCATCGTCAGCGCTGCGGGTGCTGATCGACGAACCGTGGCGCGCGGCAGCGGTGCTGCACCATGCCGAGGCGTTGGCGACGATGTGCGGCGTTTCCGGGCGGCCGGATTCGGCGATCGTCTCGGTGATCCTGGGCGAGCCGGAGGTGGCTTTCGCGGTGGCGGTGGCGTGTCTGGACTGCGGGGTGCGGGTCGGCTGCTTCCGCCCACCGACAGTCCCGGTGGGCACGTCGCGGCTGCGGCTGACCGCCCGAGCCTCGCTTTCCGCCGACGAGATGGCGTTGGCCCGCGAGGTGCTCACGGCCGTGCTTTCGTCACGCCCGTGAGCATTGTCATTGTCACGGGTACCGACACGGGCGTCGGCAAGACGGTGGCGACGGCGGCACTCGCATGTGGTGCGCGGCTGGCAGGACTCGACGTCGCCGTGTGCAAACCGGTACAGACGGGCAGCGCGGACGGCGATGACGACCTCGCCGACGTGGCACGGCTTTCGGGCGTCACCGAACTGCACGGGCTGGCAACGTTTCCCGAGCCGTTGGCGCCTGCGGCGGCCGCCGAGCGTTCCGGGCGCCGATTGCCGAGCAGCGAGGAGTTGGTGGCGTGGGTGCGCAACGTCGACGCACCCAACCGGTTGACGTTGGTCGAGGGGGCCGGCGGTCTGCTGGTGGAAATCGCCGCAGGCGGGTTCACTTTGCGCGACCTCGCGGGTGACCTCGCCGCACCGGTCCTCGTGGTCGTCCGACCCGGGCTGGGCACCCTGAACCACACCGCCCTCACGCTGGAAGCACTTGCCACACAAGGGGTTTTGTGCGCGGGGTTGGTGATCGGGGCCTGGCCCGTCCGACCGGACACCGCGCAAACCGGAAATCGTGACGTACTCGACCGCCTGTCGCCGCTGCGGGCGGTCCTGCCGGCGGGCGCCGGATCGTTGAGCCCCGCCGAGTTCGAGTCGATGAGCGCATCGGCGTTCGACCGGCAGTGGGTCGCGGGCCTGGTCGGTTAGATGGTCCACTCGATCGAGCTGATCTTCGACCCGGACACCGAGACGGCCGTCCGGCGGATCTGGGATGACCTGCGCGAGGCGGGGATACCCAGCCAGGCGCCTGCGAGCCGACCGCACACCACCCTCACCGTCGCCGAGCGCATCGACCCCGAGGTGGACGCGGTGCTGGCGTCGCTGCTGCCCCGGTTTCCCGTTGCCTGCCGGCTCGGCGCGCCCTTGTTCTTCGGCAGGGCCAAGGCGGTGCTCGCCCGGCTGCTGGTGCCGACGATCGAACTGCTCGACATCCACGCGCAGGTGCACCGAATATGCCTGCCGCACCTGCATCGCGGGCCGACGCCGAACGCGCAACCGGGAGAGTGGACAGCGCATGTCACGATGGCGCGCCGGGTCGTGCCCGCCCAGATGGGTCGCGCGGTACGGATCGCGGGTAAGCCCTCGGAGATCGCGGGCAGCGTCATCGGACTGCGGCGCTGGGACGGAAATGCCAGGAGCGAGTACCTGATCAGGTGACCGTCTCCGCAACGCTTTTCGGCACGCACATCCGCCAGCCGTCGAGCACCAGCTCGCGCAACTCATCGAGATCGATCGCGTCGAGACGAACGTCAATCCAGTTGTAGCGCATGTCCGACGTGCGCGGCAGCATGAATTTGTCGGGCTCGGCGGCCACCATGGCCGCCCGTTCCTCTTTCGGGAAGGCGACGCCCATCACCGTCTCGTCCCGCGAGAATGCGACGAAGACGATGTCGCCCACCCGGAACTTGATCTGGTCGCGCACCACCACCTCGCAGGACCGGGGTAACGAGGCGGTGATACGCCGGACGTCGGCGACCGTGATCACGTCTCCGACGTTAGCCGGGCGGTCCGACACAGGGATGCTTTACGTCATGGTCCGGATTGCGATCGTCCGCACCGAGGCTCAGCGCCTTGCCGATGTGCTCGCCGTAACCGGCCCCGACGTGCGGTGTCCGACCTGACCGACGTCGAGCACGCTGTGCCGGCCCCGCCGCGGCCGCCGGACCAGACGGTCGGCTTCACGCGCCGGATGCAGACCTACGAGGCGACGATGCATCGGGTCGACGCCGAGTTGACGGCGGGGCTGCCGCTCGAGCCGGTCACACCCGACGTGGCTGCGGGCGCGGTGGACCATGCGGTCGACGTGATGTGGGGATGGCCGTCGGACGGGGCGGGATATGAGCCGCCCGCCGTCGTCGAGTTCATCGCTACCGATGCCGACAAGCGGTGGCTGCTCGAGGTCGGCGTCGTGACCGACTGGCCGAGAGCGGTGCGGGCTTCGGCCGGTCAGCCGACCGCTACGGTCAGTGCACTCGTCATCGACCTCACCCTGTGGACATGGGTCCGTGGCGGGTCAAATCGACATCTCGGGTGAGGCGGCGTCGGTCGCGGCCCTATCCGAGGTCGTCAACCACGGCATGCGGTGACCCGCTGTGCGCGGCAATGCCGTCGACAAGCAGCCGAAGTCCGAACGTGAACCGTGCGCTGGGATCCTCGGTGAGGACGGACTGGCCATCCGGCAACTCGGCCCCGGCGGCATCCCACTGCAACCGCGACTGCTCGTCGGCGGTGAAACCCAACACGTAGTACACGACCGTGCGCGCGGCCAGATCGCAGTGCGCGGGCTCGACACCGGCCTCCGCGGCGCAGTCGGCGAGCGACGTGAGAATCCGCGCCATCGCCGCGGACTGCCCGGCGGCGAAGCTGGCCGACACCAATTCGGCGCCGTCGGTGTGCGAGAGCAGTGCGTTCCGCAGCCGCTCACACAGGCCGGTGATGCGGTCGCGCCACCCCGCGGTCACGTCGCCGACGGGCGTCAGGATCTGGTCGGCCACGGCCCCCAGTAGCTGCTGCTTGTTGGCAAAATGCCAGTACAACGCGCCAGGGGAGACGTCGAGCTCGCGGGCCAGCCGCCGCATCGTCAGATCGGCGATGCCGTAGCTGTCCAGCAGGGCCGTCGCGGCTTCGACCACGTCGCGTTTGTGGAGCTGCACCCCGGTACCCTAACCTGAACGCTGTTCAAGACGCGATGAGTGCGTGCGCGAAGAGCCGAGGAACAGGCACGGGAGGAGCACGGTGAGCGACATTCTGGCGGAGGCCCGCGAGCAGGTACTCGAGCGCGGCGAGGGCCTGAACCAGGATCAGACGCTACAGGTGCTGCAACTGCCCGACGACCGGCTCGACACGCTTCTGGCGCTGGCCCACGAGGTGCGCATGGCCTGGTGCGGACCCGACGTCGAGGTCGAGGGCATCATCAGCCTGAAGACCGGCGGTTGCCCGGAGGACTGCCACTTCTGTTCGCAGTCAGGGCTTTTCGCATCACCGGTACGCAGCGCCTGGCTCGACATCCCGAGCCTGGTCGAGGCCGCCAAACAAACCGCGAAGACCGGCGCCACCGAGTTCTGCATCGTCGCTGCGGTGCGCGGACCCGACGAGCGGCTGCTGGCACAGGTCGCCGCGGGCATCGAGGCGATCCGCAACGAGGTCGACATTCAGATCGCGTGCTCGCTGGGCATGCTCACCGAGGAGCAGGTCGAGAAGCTCTCCACCATGGGTGTGCACCGGTACAACCACAACCTGGAGACCGCCCGATCGTTCTTCACCAATGTCGTCACCACCCATACGTGGGAGGAACGCTGGGACACCCTGCGGATGGTGCGCGAAGCCGGCATGGAGGTCTGCTGCGGCGGCATCCTCGGCATGGGCGAAACCCTCGAGCAGCGCGCCGAATTCGCGGCGAACCTGGCCGAGCTGGATCCGCACGAGGTGCCGCTGAACTTCCTGAACCCGCGTCCGGGCACGCCGTTCGGCGATCTGGACGTGCTGCCCGCGTCGGAGGCGCTGAAGGCCGTCGCCGCGTTCCGGCTCGCGTTGCCGCGCACCATGCTCCGGTTCGCCGGCGGGCGCGAAATCACGCTCGGCGACCTGGGCGCCAAGAAAGGCATCCTCGGTGGCATCAACGCGGTCATCGTCGGCAACTACCTCACCACGTTGGGGCGGCCGGCGGAGGCTGATCTAGAGCTGCTCGATGATCTGCGGATGCCGATCAAGGCGCTGAACGCCAGTCTCTAGCGCAAGTTTCCGGCAAGCCGATGGCCAATTTCAACGTCTACACTGGCGAACCCGCGGGTGGCGCGGTCCCCACTGCTGCCCGACTCGGCCTCGAACCACCCCGGTTCTGCGCGGAGTGCGGCCGTCGGATGGTGGTGCAGGTGCGGCCCGACGGTTGGTCGGCCAAGTGCTCCCGACACGGCGAGCTGGATTCGAAGGACCTGGAGACGCAGCGATGAGCCTCCCGGGCGAAGAGCAGAGGGCAGCGATGAGTGTGACGAGCGAAGAACCGGTAACCGGGGTGGACAGCCCGGGCGCACCGCGTATTTCGCGTGCTCGCGCGGCACTCGTCATCGGCGTCGGGCTCGCTGTCGCCGGCGCGGCGCTCGGCGCATTCTGGGCGTGGCTGGCCCCGCCGATACACGGCGTGGTCGCGCTGACCCGTGGCGGCGACCGAGTCAAGGCCTACCTGGGCAACGAGTCCGACAACTTCTTCCTCGGTGAGTTCCTCGTGCTCGGTCTGCTCGGGGTGCTGGCCGTCGTCGCGGCGGTACTGGTGTGGCAGTGGCGATCTCACCGCGGCCCGGTCACGGTGGCCGCGCTGGCCGTCGGGGCGATGGCCGCGGCGGGCGCGGCAGCCGGAGTGGGCGCGGTCCTGGTGCACTGGAGGTACGGCACCATCGACATCGCGGGCGCGCCCGTGTCTCCCGAGCACCGCGTGCACTACGTCATCGAGGCGCCTGCGGTGTTCTTCGGCCATTCACCGCTTCAGATCGCGGCCACCGTGCTGTTTCCCGCCGCCATCGCGGCATTGACGTACGCGCTGATCGCGGTGTCGACCGCGCGCGACGATCTGGGCGCCTGGCCGCCGGTCGACCAGCCGGTGATCGGGCCGCCCGTCACAGAGGCTGGCGCTCTACCGTCCGCCCAGTGACGACCTTGCCGACGATGCGGGCCAGTCGGGCCATCCCCACATAGGTCATCGGGTTCAGCAGCGTCGGCCACTTGGTGCGCACCATGTGCTCGGAGAGCGGCTTGCCGTTGAACCGGTCGGTCAGCCAACGCAGCGTCATCGGCGCCGACATGGGGTGCAGAAGAAGGTGTTCACTGAACATGTCGCGGTGGTAGGTGACATCGGCGCCGCCCGAGGAATAGGTGTCGGCAAGCTCGTCGATGTCCTCCACCGAGATCAGCTGGTCGTGCACCGCCTGCACGATGAGCACCGGCGGGGTCGGCACCGCGGCGCCGAGCTTGATGTCGTCGAAGATGTGCCGTACCTCGGGCATGTCGAGGATCTGTTCCAGCGGCCGGTCGACCATGTCGCCCATGTCCTTCTTGGCCATCCGGATGACCGCCTCAGCGGTGGTCATCTTGTGAAGGCGCTGCAGCAGGCGCTTGCCCTCTTCGGTGACGTGGTCCTGGATGACTTTGTCCAGCTCCGGGTAACTGTGGATCAAGGCGGCGACGACGAGCGCAGGCAGCCCGGACATATAGGTGCCGTTGAGCCGGCGGAAGGTGTGTCCCAGGTCGCCGACGGGTGAGCCGAGAACCGCGCCGACGATGTTGAGCTCCGGTGCGTAGGAGCCGCTCATCTCGGCGGCCCAGGCGCTGGCCAGGCCGCCGCCGGAGTAGCCCCAGAGCCCGATCGGCGCGTCTGCCAACAGGCCGAGCCGTTCTGAACCCAGTGCCGCGCGAAGGCCGTCCAGCACGTGGTAGCCGGGCTCGTAGGGTGCGCCCCACATGCCGCTGCGTCCTTCGTGGTCGGGTACGGATACGGCCCAGCCCTCCGCCACCGCCGCCGCGACCAACAGGTACTCGGCCTGCGCCACGGCGCCGGTCGCGAATGCCCGTCGCCGCAGCGCGTAGGACGGGAAACAGCGCGAGGTCACGGCGTCGATGGCGCATTGGTAGGAGAGGATCGGCGTGACGGTCCCCGGCGCGCGCTCGGCGGGCACGATCACCGTGGTCGCGGTCGCTTGCGGCCGGCCATGCATGTCGGTGGTGCGGTACAGCAGCTGGGTGGCCTTGATCCGCTGGGGGATGAACCCGAGAAAGGCCAGCTCGACGTCGCGGCTGCGGAGCACCGTGCCCGGGTTGGCATGGTGGAAGCCCGCGGGTGGGTCGTAGAACAGGTCGTCGGCGGGGAGCTTCGGTCGCGCGCCGCGCTGCAGTTCTTCGTGCTGCGGCTGCCCGATCCACTCGGCACCACTTACAGGAGCCACGCTGCCCAAGTCCATCCGGGCATTGTTGCTAAGAACGCATTAAGAATCCAGTCGACTCACCCGGGCGGGCGCAGCGCCGCGAATTCGTCGGTGACCCGGTAGGAGGAGTCGGAGAAGCCGTACAGCGCGGCCGGTCGTCCACCGCTGCGCCCGGACCGGGCGGTGGTACCGGTGCGGGTGATGACCTTGCGCCGCTCAAGCACCCGCTGCAGATTCGTGGCGTCCACCGGATGACCGAGCGTGGCACTGTAGATGTCCCGGAGGGTCGACAGGGCAAATTCCGTTGGCGCTAAGGCGAATCCGATGTTCGTATACGACATCTTCGCGACCAGCCGGGTGCGGGCGTGTTCCACCATGGGCGCGTGGTCGAAGGCCATCGGCGGCAGCTCGCTGACCGGGTGCCAGCGCGTATCGGGCGGCAGTTCCGGGGTCGCGGGGGAGGGCACCAGGCCCAGGAACGTCGACGCGATGGTGCGCGCGCCCGGAACCCGGTCCGGATCGGAAAATGCCGCCAGCTGTTCCAGGTGAGCTATTTCACGCAGATCCACCTTCTCCGCGAGCTGGCGGCGGACCGAGTTCGTCATGTCCTCGCGGTCACCGAGCCGGCCGCCCGGCAGGGACCACTTTTGCGCTTCCGGTTCCAGTGCACGCTGCCACAACAACACGTGAAGTGCGGGTTTCCGGGAGTCAACGCCGCGAACCTGGAACACGACGGCGAGCACCTCGTGCGCGGTGTTAGTATGATCCATGTTTTCGATTATAAGTCGAAAACCTCGACGCGGTGAGGAGACGGCGATGACGGTTCTCGATCGGATGCCCTCGGAGGGTCTGGCGAGCCGGATCACCAATGGTCCGGCCGGCTTCGCCGGAGTCGACGGCGACAAGGAATGGGTCGCCGAGGTCCGTCGGCTGGCCGATCTGCGCGGCGCCACGCTGCTCGCGCACAACTACCAACTGCCGGCCATTCAGGACGTTGCCGACCACGTCGGTGACTCGCTGGCGCTGTCGCGGATCGCCGCCGAGGCGCGCGAGGCCACCATCGTGTTCTGCGGCGTGCACTTCATGGCCGAGACCGCCAAGATCCTGTCACCGGAGAAGACGGTGCTCATCCCCGATCAACGGGCCGGGTGTTCACTGGCCGACTCGATCACCGCCGACGAGCTGCGCGCCTGGAAGGCCGAACACCCCGGGGCGGTCGTGGTCTCCTACGTCAACACGACCGCCGCGGTGAAGGCGGAGACCGACTTCTGCTGCACCTCGTCGAACGCGGTCGACGTGGTGGCGTCCATCCCGGAGGACCGCGAGGTGCTGTTCTGCCCCGACCAGTTCCTCGGCGCTCATGTCCGCCGCGTCACCGGCCGCAAGAACATGCACGTCTGGGCGGGCGAATGCCATGTGCATGCGGGCATCAACGGCGACGAGCTGGCAGCTCAGGCGAGGGCGCATCCCGACGCCGAGTTGTATGTACACCCCGAATGCGGTTGTGCCACATCGGCTTTGTATCTGGCCGGCGAAGGCGCATTCCCCGAGGACCGGGTGAAGATCCTGTCCACCGGCGGCATGCTCGATGCCGCGCGGCAGACCAGGGCCCGACAGGTGCTGGTCGCCACCGAGGTGGGCATGCTGCACCAGTTGCGGCGCGCCGCACCGGACGTCGATTTCCGTGCGGTCAACGACCGGGCATCGTGCAAGTACATGAAGATGATCACGCCTGCGGCGTTGCTGCGTTGTCTGACCGAAGGGGCCGACGAGGTCGACGTCGATGCCGAGATGGCCAGGCTGGCCCGCGCCAGCGTGCAGCGGATGATCGAGATCGGCACCCCCGGCGGCGGCGAATGAACCGCGCGTCGGGTTGCGGAGGTAGCGGCTACTGGCAGCAGCGCGTCGACGTCGTCGTCATCGGGACCGGGGCCGCCGGCCTGGTCGCCGCGCTGGCCGCGCACCGTCGCGGTCAAAAGGTCGTGGTGCTGAGCAAGGCGAGTGAGACCGCGACCTTCTATGCGCAGGGCGGCATCGCGGTCGTCCTTCCGGACACCGACGACTCGGTGCAGGCGCATGTCGCGGACACGCTGGCTGCGGGCGCGGGCCTGTGCGATCCGGAGGCGGTCCGCTCGATCGTTGCCGACGGCTACCGCGCCGTGGCCGAATTGGTCGATGACGGTGCACAATTCGACGAAGCGTCACCGGGCCACTGGGCACTGACCCGCGAAGGTGGTCATTCGCGCCGGCGGATCATTCATGCCGGAGGTGACGCCACCGGCGCCGAAGTGCAGCGTGCGCTCGATGCGGCCGCGGCCAGGCTCGATATCCGCCGCAATCATGTGGCGCTGGAACTGGTTCAGGACGAGGGTGTGGTTACCGGTGTGCTCGTGCTCAACGAGGACGGCCTCGGCGTCGTGCACGCCCCTTCCGTCATCCTGGCCACCGGCGGGCTGGGACACCTCTATACCGCCACCACCAACCCGGAGGGCTCCACGGGCGACGGCATCGCGCTGGCGATGTGGGCCGGTGTCGCGGTCAGCGATCTCGAGTTCATCCAGTTTCACCCGACCATGCTTTTCGACGGCCAAGCGGGCGGTCGTCGACCCCTGATCACCGAGGCCATTCGTGGCGAGGGTGCCATTCTGATTGACGGACAAGGTAATCCGGTCACGGCCGGTGTGCATCCGATGGGCGACCTGGCTCCCCGCGATGTGGTGGCGGCCGCCATCGACGCGCGACTCGCGCAGACCGGCGACCCGTGCGTGTACCTCGATGCGCGGGGGATCGACCGGTTCCGGCGGCGGTTCCCCACCGTCACCGCAGCGTGCCGGGCCGTAGGTATCGATCCCACCCGCCAGCCGATTCCCGTCGTACCGGGCGCGCACTACAGCTGCGGCGGGGTCGTGACGGATGTGTACGGGCGTACCGAACTCCCCGGCCTGTTCGCGGCCGGCGAGGTGGCGCGTACCGGCATGCACGGCGCCAACCGCCTGGCGTCCAACAGTCTGCTCGAGGGCCTGGTGGTCGGCGCACGGGCCGGTACCGCCGCCGCTGCCCACGCGGTCGAGGCCGGTCCGGGTCGCGCCGTGATCCCGGACCCCACGGCGCGTCGGGCGCTCCCGCGGCCGCACCTGCAGAAGGCGATGACGCGGCACGCCTCGGTGGTGCGTGACGGCGCTGGGTTGCGACAATTGGCCGCCGAGTTGGAAACCTCGGTGCCCCGCACCGTCGCTTCACGGGCCGACTTCGAGGACATCGCGCTGACCACCGCGGCCGGGGCCGTCGCGGTGGCCGCCCTGGCCCGCACCAAATCGCGTGGCTGTCACCATCGCAGCGACCATCCCGATACGGACCCGGTGCAGGCCCGCAGCCTGGTACCCGCCGTGGTGTGCTGCTGATGGAACTCTCCGCCGACGAGCTGACGGAGGCGCGCAGGGTGATTGCCCGAGCGCTGGAAGAAGACCTTCGCTACGGACCGGACGTCACCACGCTGGCGACGGTGCCCGCCGACGCGACGACGACCGCATCGCTGGTCCCTCGGGAGCCGGGAGTGGTCGCGGGCGTCGACCTCGCGCTGCTCGTGCTCGACGAGATCATCGGTCCCGACGGCTACCGGCTGAAGCATCGGGTTCAGGACGGCGCACGGCTGGATGCCGGCGGGATCGTGCTGACCGTCGAGGCGCCGACGCAGGGACTGCTCACTGCCGAGCGGACCATGCTCAATCTGGTGTGTCATCTGTCGGGTATCGCGACCGCCACCGCCGCGTGGGTGTCGGCAGTGTCCGGTACGAACGCCAAGGTCCGCGACACCCGAAAGACCCTGCCCGGGCTGCGCGCGCTGCAGAAATACGCGGTGCGGGTCGGTGGCGGGGTCAACCATCGAATGGGCCTCGGCGATGCCGCCCTGATCAAGGACAACCACGTCGCCGCCGCGGGGTCGGTGGTAGCGGCGCTGCGCGAAGTGCGAAGTGCTGCACCCGATTTGCCGTGCGAGGTCGAGGTCGACTCGCTGGAGCAGCTGGACGATGTCCTCATCGAGGACGTCGAACTCGTGCTGCTGGACAACTTTCCGGTGTGGCAGACCCAGATCGCGGTGCAACGCCGTGATGCCCGCGCCCCGCACACCAAGCTGGAATCGTCGGGGGGGCTGTCGCTGGATTCCGCCGCGGAATACGCCGGGACCGGCGTCGACTACCTCGCCGTGGGTGCGCTCACCCACTCCGTGCGGGTGCTGGACATCGGCCTCGACCTCTAGCTGACGGTGCGCGTGGCTCGAGGTCACAGTGGGAAGATTGACGCTTCGTCCAAAGGGGGGTCGAGCCCCCCACCCGGCCGGTGAAGGGCTCGACCCGGTCCTGACGGCCCAGGCGGCATTGCCAGGCCCAGCAACCGTCATCGCCCGAGCGCCTGCCGGAGTGGTCGCGATGATGAGCGAACAAATTGCGACAGGGCCAGCAATATCTTGACATGTTTGAGCGAACTCACCCAGCAACTTCGAGAAATTTGCCGGCTTGCGGTCGTCACCATGTTGCGCCGCTTCTGACCGGGGAACCGCTACTATCGGCGCCATGCCGGACCCATCGCCCAGCGAATCCTCCCTGCGCCCTCGGCCCCGCGGCGCGTCACGCCGCGCCGGGCCACTGCCCGTCGTCGCCATCATCATCGCCGTCGTTGCCCTCGCACTGGCGGGCTGGAGCCTCTTCCTGTCGCTCCACGACCGTGCTTCGCAGGTCCACTACACCGATGCCCAGCAAGCGGATGCGAAGGTCAAGGCATGTAGTGCCATAGATCTCGTGCGTCGTGGCATCTCGCTGAACACGAATTTGCAGCCGGCGGGCGGCCCGGCCGACGTCACCGGTTCGCAGGCCGTCGCGGCCAACGCGCGGGTCGCGCTGTACGACGGCGGGCAGTACCTGCTGGCTCGGCTGGACACGGCGACGCCCACCGATCTGGCCGACGCGATCCGCAAGTTCGCCGACACCGCGATGGACATCGGTGCGGCCGCCACGGCAGGCGCACAGAACTCCGATCCTGCTCAGGCGGCACGGCTGCAGGATGCCGACTCGGCGAACGCCACAATCACGGAACTCTGCAAATAAAGACGAATCGGCTCAGCAATCCCGGATACCACCGCCTCGACACGTGGGTCGACGGGTGGTTCTGCATCACAGCAAACCGAACAAGATGCCGGTGTCGACGGAGAAGTAGACCTATGCGCCGTGCGCTCCGCCTGCCGGACTGAGCAAGGTGCGCGATGCCGCCTTGGCGGCGGTCAGCGCGGCCGCGTCGCCGGCGATCCTCGACAGGATGAGCGCGCCTTCGATCAGCGCGATCACCGCGAGCGCGGTCTGCTCCGCCTCGTCGGCGGACCATCCGTCGGCCCGAAGCCGATCGGCCACCGCCAGACACCAGCCTCCGAAGGCCCGCGCGGACGCCTCGCGGACGAAGGGACTGGCGTTCACCGACTCGGTGGCGATCGGTTCGATGGGGCAGCCGTCGCGTCGGTCGGTGGCCAGCCCCGAGGCGAGGAGCTCGATCCAGGCGTCGACGATGTCGGCCGCCGGCAGCCCGCTGTCGAGAAAGCCTCGTAACCGCCGCTCGATCGCGCCACCGACGTTGTCCACGACTGCGGCGGCGAGCTCTTGCTTTCCGCCGGGGAAGTGGTGGTAGAGCGAACCCGCTTTAACGTTCGCGCCGTCGAGGATCTGGTTGACGCCCGTTGCCGCGTATCCCTGCCTGCGGAACAGCAGGGCCGCGGTGTCGACGAGAGCGGCGCGGCTTCGGTCGGGCCGGGGCATGCCTTGACTTTACTTGAAAGGTCGCTCAACAATACTTGAAAGATCGCTAAAGAAGGTTGGGGTATGCAGCAGCTGATGTTCGAGTCGCCGGGGGTCTACGCCTGGCGCGAGGCGCCGGAACCGCAAGTCACGGCGCCGCAGCAGGCGATCGTGCGTCCACTGGCCGTGGCGTGCTGCGACCTGGATGTCGCGGTCGCCGAAGGTCGGCTGCCGATGCCTCCCGGGCATGCGGTGGGACATGAGGGTGTCGGGGAGGTCGTGGCCGTCGGGGATGCCGTTCGCGATATCGCCGTCGGCGATCGGGTGATCGTTCCGTTCCAGATCAACTGTGGACACTGCCGGGCCTGCCGGCGCGGTTCCACGGGCTCGTGTGAGTCGCTGTCGTTGATGGCGATGTACGGGATGGCGCCACTCGCCGGGCTGGACGGTGGCGGCTTCATGGCCGACCTGGTGCTGGTGCCGTTCGCCGACGCGATGCTGCTACCGATCCCGGCCGGCCTCGATCCGGTCGCGATCGCCTCGATGTCGGACAACATTCCGGACGGTTGGCGCGCCGTGGGCCCGTACCGGGCGCAGCTCGCCGCGCTCGACTCCGACGATCGCCGGGTTCTCGTCGTCGGCCGGCTGTCGATCGGTCTATACGCGGCGGCGTTCGGGTCGGCCTATGGGGCCCACGTCGACTACGTCGACACCGATCCACACCGGCTGCAAGCGGCCGCAAAGCTCGGCGCCACAGTGCATGACAGGCAGAAGCCCGACAAGTCCTGGGACCCGTACCCGATCACCGTGCACACCTCGGCCGAATCCGCGACTCTCTCGGCGACACTGCGCGCGACCTGGCCCGACGGAGTGTGCACAGACACCGGGATCTACTACTCGGGCGCCGTCGAGATGCCGCTGCTGTCGATGTACACACGCGGACTGCGGTTCGTCACGGGCCGGGTCAATGCGCGGGCGGTTATCCCCGAGATCCTCGAACTGACTGCCACCCGGTGCGATCTGGCGCCGGCGGTTCAGCGCGTCGTCGACTGGCAGGACGCCCCACAGGCCTGGCCCACCATGACGGGCAAGACCGTGTACACCCGCGGCTGACCCGTCAGATGGTGGCCGGCCCGCGCCGCACCAGCGACAGCACCACCGCCGCGGCGGCGAACAGACCGGAGAACACCCGGTTGAGCACGGTTTGTCTGCGCGGCGTGTGCAGCCACCGCAGCAGGCGCACCGACAGCCCCGTGTAGAGGCCCATCACGACGAGGTCGACGCCGATCATCGTCGTGCCAATGGCGAGGTACTGCGGCAGCAGCTGTTGGGTCGGCACGACGAACTGCGGCAGCACCGCGATGAAGAACACCAGCCCCTTGGGGTTGGTGGCGTTGACCAGAAAACCGCGCACGAGCAGCGACAGCCGACCGCCGTCGACGGCCTTACCGATCTGGTCACGCAGATCCACGGTCGCCGTGCGCCATTGCCGGACCGCCAGGTAAACGAGGTAGGCCACCCCGATCCACTTGATGATGTTGAACGCCAGAATCGAGTTCGCGACGGCGGCACCCAGCCCGATGGCCACCAGCGCGAGTTGCAGCATCAGGCCGACCTCGAGACCCAGGATGCTCCAGTAGCCCCGCCGTACTCCGTGGGTCAGGCCGGTCGCCATCGACTGGATGGCACCCGCCCCCGGCGACACACTGATCGCGATCGCGGCGCCGAAGAACGTCAACCAGACTTGCCAGGCCATAGGAGCAGTGTGTCAGCGCGGTCAAGCGATATCGGCGACGAAGATCGCCATTCGGCCCGCCTGCACCCGGGCCATGAACGGCAGTTCCGGTCCGCCGGTGCCCGCGGGCAGGATGCGCGGGTTGACCAGGTGCACGTCTCGCCGGGGGAAGTGCACATCGGCCTCGCCCGCGGCCATGACGTTTTCACCCAATCCGTTTTCCCATGGCCGAGCGCGATGGCCAGCATGTTGCCCCTGCGGAAGGTGCTCACGACGGTTTCGTACGGTTTGCCTGACGTGCGGCCGCGGTGTCTGATCGTTGCCAGGCCGGGCAGGAAACGGGCGAGCGGCTTGATCATCGGGTTGACGTATTTCACCTGCACGCTCTCGAACCAGGGCGGAAACATCATGGGCACACCGGGCGCATTGTTGGGGTGATTCGTGCGCTTCATCATGCCTCCATAACCGATTTGGCCTGCTCTGGGACAATGGTCAGCGTGAATGTATCCCCGCCCGCCGCGATGGCGCGCATCGACCTGCGCGGCGTGACGCGCTCGGTTGCCCAGTTACGGGCGGCGCTGCCGCGCGGCGGGGTGGATGTGGATTCGGTGGTGCCGAAGGTACGCCCGATCGTCGACGCGGTGGCCGAACGTGGTGCCGAGGCCGCGCTGGAGTACGGGGAATCGTTCGACGGGGTCAGGCCCGACACGGTGCGAGTGCCCGCCGAGTGTCTCGAGGCCGCGCTGGCCGCGTTGAGCGCCGACATCCGGACCGCCCTCGAGGTGGCCGTCGGGCGGGCGCGCGCGGTGCACGCCGATCAACGACGCACCGATACCACCACCACACTCGCGCCCGGTGCGACCGTCACCGAACGTTGGGTGCCGGTGGAACGGGTCGGTCTCTACGTTCCCGGTGGCAATGCGGTCTACCCGTCGAGTGTGGTGATGAACGTGGTGCCCGCGCAGACCGCGGGGGTGGACTCGTTGGTCATCGTCAGCCCGCCGCAGGCCGATCACGACGGTTTGCCGCACCCGACCATCCTGGCGGCGGCGGCGCTGCTCGGTGTGACCGAGGTATGGGCCGTCGGCGGTGCGCAGGCCGTGGCGCTGTTGGCCTACGGCGGCACCGACACCGACGGCGGTGAACTCGCGCCGGTCGACATGATCACCGGCCCAGGCAACATTTTCGTCACCGCGGCCAAGCGGATCTGCCGTTCGCAGGTCGGGATCGACGCCGAGGCGGGTCCGACGGAGATCGCGATCCTCGCCGACCACACCGCGGATCCGGTGCACGTCGCCGCCGACCTGATCAGCCAGGCCGAGCACGACGAGATGGCGGCCAGCGTGCTGGTCACAGACAGCGTCGCGCTGGCCGACGCGACCGACCGCGAGCTCGGCGTCCAACTGGAGACGACCGTGCACCGGGACAGGGTGACCGCGGCGCTGACGGGGCGACAATCCGCGATCGTGCTGGTCGACGACATCGAGGCCGGGATCCGCACCGTCAACGCCTACGCTGCCGAGCACCTCGAGATCCAGACGGTCGATGCGCCGGACGTCGCCGCCCGCATCCGCTCGGCCGGCGCGATTTTCGTCGGACCGTATTCGCCGGTGAGTCTCGGCGACTACTGCGCCGGCTCCAACCACGTGCTGCCCACCGCCGGCTGCGCCCGGCACTCGAGCGGGCTGTCGGTGCAGACGTTCCTCAAAGGAATCCACGTCGTCGAATACGACGAGGCCGCCCTGAAAGACGTCTCCGGTTACGTGATCACGCTGTCGCAGGCCGAGAATCTGCCTGCCCACGGCGAAGCCGTGCGCCGGAGATTCGAGAAGTGATGAGCCGCGTGCGCGACGAACAGAATGCACAGACACCGGGCCGGCAGGTGACCCTGGATGATCTGCCGCTGCGTGCGGACCTGCGCGGCAAGTCCCCTTACGGGGCACCGCAATTGGATGTGCCGGTGCGTCTCAACACCAACGAGAACCCGCATCCGCCGACTCAGGCGCTCATTGACGACGTGACGGATTCGGTCCGGGCCGTCGCCGGCGAACTGCACCGCTATCCCGACCGTGACGCGGTCGCGCTGCGCGCCGATCTGGCTGCCTACCTCAGCGCGAAGACCGGAACCACGTTGGGTGTCGAAAATCTCTGGGCGGCAAATGGATCCAACGAGATCCTGCAGCAGCTGCTGCAGGCGTTCGGGGGCCCCAGCCGCAGCGCCATCGGCTTCGTGCCGTCGTACTCGATGCACCCGATAATTTCCGACGGCACCCAGACCGCGTGGCTGGTGGCCAACCGGGCTGGTGACTTCAGCCTCGACGCCGAGGTGGCGGTGCAGGCGATCAAGGAACACACTCCCGACATCGTTTTCGTGGCGAGCCCCAACAACCCGTCGGGTCAAAGCGTTCCACTCGAGGAACTGCGCCGGCTCCTGGAGGCGCTGTCGTCCCTCAGCGCCGGGATCCTCATCGTCGACGAGGCTTACGGCGAGTTCTCGTCGCAGCCGAGCGCGGTGCAGCTGATCGACGACTACCCGACCAAGCTCGTCGTCACCCGCACCATGAGCAAGGCGTTCGCCTTCGCGGGCGGCCGGCTCGGATATCTGGTCGCCGCGCCCGCCGTGATCGACGCGATGCTGCTGGTGCGACTGCCCTATCACCTGTCCGTCGTGACCCAGGCCGCCGCGCGCGCCGCACTGCGGCATGCCGACGACACGCTCGGCAGCGTCGCGAAGCTCATCGCCGAGCGTCAACGAGTGACCGAAGCGTTGACCTCCATGGGTTTCCGTGTCATCGCCAGCGACGCGAACTTCGTGTTGTTCGGCGAGTTCACCGATGCACCGACCACCTGGAAACGCTATCTGGACGCCGGCATCCTGATCCGCGATGTCGGCATTCCCGGGTACCTGCGCGCCACCACCGGCTTGGCCGAGGAGAACGACGCGCTGCTGACGGCCAGCGCAGCGCTGGCCACCTCGCAACTCGTACCAGTAGGAGAACAGTGACCCGTTGCGCGAAGGTCGAGCGTAAGACCAGGGAATCCGACATCGTCGTCGAACTCGACCTCGACGGCACGGGCGTTGTCAGCGTCGAGACGGGCGTCCCCTTCTTCGATCACATGCTGACCTCCCTGGGCAGCCATGCGAGCTTCGACCTCACGGTGTGCGCCAAGGGCGACATCGAGATCGAGGGCCACCACACCATCGAGGACACCGCGATCGTGCTGGGCCAGGCGTTGGGCCAGGCGCTCGGGGACAAGAAGGGCATCCGCCGCTTCGGCGACGCATTCATCCCGATGGACGAGACGCTCGCCCATGCGGCGGTCGACGTGTCCGGCCGCCCCTACTTCGTGCACACCGGCGAACCGGACTACCTGGTCGAGTTCACCATCGCCGGTTCGACTGGTCCGCATCACACGCCGTATCACACGGTCGTCAACCGCCATGTGTTCGAGTCGCTGGCGTTCAACGCCCGCATTGCGCTGCACGTGCGGACCATCTACGGCCGCGATCCGCACCACATCACCGAGGCGCAGTACAAGGCCGTCGCACGCGCATTGCGTCAAGCCGTCGAGTACGACCCGAGGGTCACCGGCGTGCCGTCCACCAAAGGCACGCTGTGACCAGGAAAGTGGTGGTTCTCGACTACGGCTCGGGCAATCTGCGCTCGGCACAACGTGCGCTGGAGCGCGTCGGCGCAGAAGTCGAGGTCACCTCGGATGCGCGCGCTGCGATGAACGCGGACGGCCTGGTGGTTCCCGGGGTCGGCGCGTTCGAGGCGTGCATGACGGGCCTGCGCAAGATCGACGGTGAGAAGATCATCGCCGATCGCCTGGCCGCGGATCGCCCGGTGCTCGGGGTTTGCGTCGGCATGCAGATCCTGTTCGCGCGCGGCGTGGAGTTCGGGCTCGAGACGACGGGCTGCGGCCGATGGCCGGGTGCGGTCATCCGGTTGGACGCCCCGGTGATCCCGCACATGGGCTGGAACGTCGTCGACGCCGCGGAGGGAAGCCGGTTGTTCGCCGGCCTCGACGCGACCACCCGGTTCTACTTCGTGCACTCGTATGCCGCGCAGCAGTGGGAGGGCAGTGCCGAGGCGAAGCTCACCTGGGCCACCCATCACGTGCCGTTCCTCGCGGCGGTCGAAGACGGACCGCTGGCCGCCACCCAGTTCCACCCGGAGAAGAGCGGCGACGCCGGTGCCGCGTTGTTGAAAAACTGGGTCGGCACGCTAGGTTGACCGCCGTGACGTTGATACTCCTTCCCGCCGTCGACGTGGTCGAGGGCAAGGCTGTGCGCCTGATGCAGGGTCGGGCGGGTAGCGAAACCGAGTACGGGTCCGCGCTCGACGCCGCGTTCAACTGGCAGCGCGACGGCGCCGCGTGGATTCACCTGGTGGATCTGGACGCCGCGTTCGGCCGTGGCTCGAACCGGGAACTGCTCGCCGAGGTGGTCGGCAAGCTCGACGTGGCCGTGGAACTGTCGGGCGGGATCCGCGACGACGACTCGCTGAACGCGGCGCTGGCCACCGGTTGCGCCAGGGTGAACCTAGGCACCGCCGCGCTGGAGAACCCGCAGTGGTGCGCCAGGGTCGTCGCCGAGCATGGTGAGCGGGTGGCCGTCGGGCTCGACGTGAAGATCGTGGACGGCAGGCACACGCTGCGTGGTCGCGGCTGGGAGACCGACGGCGGCGACCTGTGGGAGGTGCTGGACCGGCTTGATCGCGAGGGGTGTTCACGCTTCGTCGTCACCGACGTCACCAAAGACGGCACACTCAAGGGCCCGAACCTGGAGTTGCTGACCCAGGTCACCGAGCGCACCGATGCGCCGGTGATCGCATCCGGCGGGGTGTCCAGCCTCGAGGATCTGCAGGCGATCTCCACTCTGACCGACCGCGGTGTCGAAGGCGCGATCGTCGGAAAGGCGCTGTACGCGGGCAGATTCACGTTGCCAGAAGCGCTCGCCGCGGTGGGGCAGTAGACCGCGATGTCGCTGGACGGGGCGGACCTGGAAGCTCTGGTCGCCGAGGCGGCCGCGATCCTCGACGTCGCCGCCAAGCCGTTCATCGCCGGTCATCGCGCCGATTCGGCGGTGCAGAAGAAGGGCAACGATTTCGCCACCGAGGTCGATCTGGCGATCGAACGCCAGGTCAAGGAGGCACTCGAGTCGGCGACGGGTATCGAGGTGCACGGGGAGGAGTTCGGCGGGGCCGACCTCGAGTCGCCGCTGGTGTGGGTGCTCGATCCGATCGACGGCACGTTCAACTACGCCGCAGGCTCGCCGATGGCCGCGATCCTGCTCGGCCTGGTCCATGACGGCGCACCGGTCGCCGGCCTGACCTGGGTGCCGTTCACCGGGGAGCGTTACACCGGCATCGTCGGTAAACCGTTGTACTCCAACGGCGTCGCGCGACCCCCGCTGGAGCCGGCCGAACTCGGCGACTCGATCGTCGGTGTCAGCACATTCAACGTCGACTCACGCGGCAGGGTGCCCGGCCGCTATCGACTCGCGGTGATCGAGAACCTGAGCCGGCAATGCTCTCGGATGAGAATGCATGGCGCCACCGGTATCGACCTCGCCTACACCGCGGCCGGGATACTCGGTGGGGCAATCAGTTTCGGCGGCCATGTGTGGGACCATGCGGCAGGTGTGGCGTTGGTGCAGGCGGCCGGCGGTGTGGTGAGCGACCTCGCCGGTGATGACTGGACGGTGAACTCGCCGTCGGCGCTGGTGGGTCTGCCCGGAGCCCATGGTCAATTGCTCGACCTCCTGCGCTCCGTCGGCGATCCGAAGGACTTCTGATGGACGCGTATGACCTCGCGGTCCGGATCATCCCGTGCCTCGATGTCGATGACGGGCGGGTGGTGAAAGGTGTCAACTTCCAGAATCTGCGGGACGCAGGCGATCCCGTCGAATTGGCCGCCGTCTATGACGCCGAGGGGGCCGACGAACTGACGTTCCTCGACGTCACGGCGTCCTCGTCGGGGCGGGCCACGATGCTGGAGGTCGTCAAGCGCACTGCGGAACAGGTCTTCATCCCGCTCACCGTCGGCGGCGGCGTCCGGTCGGTGAGCGACGTCGATGTGCTGTTGCGGGCGGGCGCGGACAAGGTGGCCGTCAACACGGCCGCCATCGCGCGGCCGGAACTGCTGGCGGAGCTGTCGCGCCGGTTCGGATCGCAGTGCATCGTCCTGTCGGTCGATGCCCGGACGGTGCCGCGGAGTGAGCAGCCCACGGCGTCCGGTTGGGAAGTCACCACGCACGGCGGCCGCCGGGGCACCGGCATCGACGCCGTGGAATGGGCCACCCGCGGTGCGGAACTGGGCGTCGGCGAGATCCTGCTCAACTCGATGGACTACGACGGCACCAAGGCGGGCTTCGACCTCAGGATGCTGCGGGCGGTGCGAGGTGTGGTGACCGTGCCGGTGATCGCCAGCGGCGGTGCGGGGGCCAAGGAACATTTCGCGCCGGCCGTTGTCGCAGGTGCCGACGCCGTGCTGGCCGCCAGCGTGTTCCACTTCGGGGAGCTGACCATCGGCGAGGTGAAGGCGGCGATGGCGGCGGAAGGGATCGTGGTCCGATGAGCGCTTGCGCGAAGAGCAGAGTGCACCGATGAGCGCTTGCGCGAAGAGCAGAGTGCACCGATGAGCGCTTGCGCGAACAGCAGAGTGCACCGATGAGCGCTTGCGCGAAGAGCAGAGGATCGAGGTGACGCTCGACGCAGACGTCGCGTCGCGGCTCAAGCGCGACGCCAACGGCCTGTTCGCCGCGGTGGTACAGGAACGCGGCACGGGAGCTGTGTTGATGGTGGCCTGGATGGACGACGACGCGTTGGCCCGCACACTTGCCACCCGTGAGGCGACGTACTATTCGCGCTCCCGCGGCGAACAGTGGATCAAGGGCGCGACGTCGGGGCACACCCAGCACGTGCACTCGGTGCGGCTGGACTGCGACGGCGACGTGGTGCTGCTCGAGGTCGATCAAGTTGGTGGCGCTTGTCACACCGGCGACCACAGCTGCTTCGATGCAGATGTCCTTCTGGGGCCGGAGGATTAAGCTGCCCGCGTGAAGAAGCTTGTCGCAGTTGCCGTTCTGGGCATTGGTGCGGTGGCGGCTCGCCGCTACATGTCGATGTGGGACGCCCTCGCGGCGGTGCCTGCCGAGTTGCGCAACCCACTCCTGCCGTTCACCACGTATCCGATGACCCACCGCACATTGCCCGTCATCCGATTGGTCTACAGCGTGCCGAACCGGTCGGGTCCCGATGTCAGAGTCACCGAGCGCTACGTCGGCGTGCCGACGGTGCGCGTGCTTATCACCACACCTGTCCGGCGGGATTCGGTCGCGCCGGCAGTGCTGTGGATTCACGGCGGCGGGATGACCGTCGGCAGTCCCCAATTCGAGGCGATGGGCGCAGGACGCCTGGCGCGCGAACTCGGTGCCGTTGTGGTGTCCCCGGCCTATCGGCTGGCGCCGGAGAACCCTTTCCCCGCTGGCCTCGACGACTGTATGGCGACGCTGCGATGGATGCGCGACCACGCTGTCGAACTCGGCATCGACCCGGATCGGATCGCGGTCGTCGGCGGAAGCGCGGGTGGCGGCCTGGCGGCCGCGGTTGCACAGCGCAGCCACGACGAGGCAATCAGCTTGCGCGCACAGGTACTGGCGTATCCGATGCTCGACGACCGCACCGCACTGCAGGACGACCATGCGGGCCGGGGCCGGTTCGGGTGGACACCCGCGGCGAACCGGTTCGGGTGGACCGCCTACCTGGGACGCGAGCCGCGCTTGTCGGACGCACCCGAGTACGCCGCACCTGCGCGGCGTAAAGACCTGGCCGGCCTGGCGCCGGCCTGGATCGGAGTCGGTGACCTCGATCTTTTCTACGACGAGGACGTCGACTACGCAGAGGCGCTGAAGGCCAGCGGCGTCCCGTGCCAACTCGTCGCCGTACCGGGGATGTATCACGGCGCGGATACTGTCGCCCCCAAAGCGCCTGCGATGCTGGACTTCCGGCGCGGCATGACCGACTGGCTGAAGACTTATCTGAGCTAAACGTCGATGATGCGCGTCGCCTTGGCGCGTGCCGTCCAGCGGCCCTCGTCGTAGCCGACCACGACGGGGTGGGCGAATGCGGTGGTGACGTTGTCGGTGGTCACCGTGTCACGTGCCCGACCGCTGGCCACCGTGCGTCCCTCCGAGATCAGCAGCGCATGGGTGGTGGTTGTCGGCAATTCCTCGAGGTGGTGGGTGACCAGGATCGACGCCACCTCGGGGTGTGTGTCGTCGAGGGAGTCGATGGTCTCCAACAGCTGCTCGCGCGCGGCGACGTCGAGCCCGGTGGTGGGTTCGTCGAGCAACAACAGCTTGGGGTCCGAAATGAGTGCCCGCGCAATCAGAGTGCGGCCTCGTTCACCCTGTGACAGGGTCGGCCAGACATTGTCGGCCTTGTGCGACAGTCCGACCGCGGCGATCATCGCGTCGGCGCGGTCGCGGTCGGCCGCGGTGGGCGACCAGTGCATCGGAATGTCGATGGTGGCGGTGATCCCCGTCAGCACCACCTCGCGGATGGTGAGCGAATACTGCAGCCGATGACGAGGATTGACGTGGCCGATCAGCCGCCGTAACGCGGCGAGGTCAACCCTGCCCATCTGGGAGCCGAGGATGTGCACGGTGCCCGACGTGGGGAAGGTGACCGCGGCGCAGAACCCCAGCAGTGTGCTCTTGCCCGCACCGTTGGGTCCGAGCAGGGCCCAGTGCTCACCCGCGTTCACTTTGAGTGAGATACCGTCGATGATCTGCTTGCCGTCGCGGCGGAAGGTCACATCCGCCAGCTCCAGAACCGGCGCCATCACGCGGACTGACGTTGCCGCAGCACCTCCAGCGCCTTGTCGGCGTGGGTGTCCATGCTGAACTCGCTGGCGATGACGTCGAGCACGGTGCGGTCCGTGTCGATCACGAATGTGGTGCGCTTGACGGGCATCAGCTTGCCGAGCAGTCCACGCTTGACGCCGAACTGCGCGGCGACCTTGCCATTGGCATCGGACAGCAGCGGATAGTCGAAGCTCTGCTGCTCGGAGAACTTGGCCTGTTTGTCGACGGCATCGGTGCTGATGCCGACGCGGCCGGCGCCGACCGAGGCGAATTCCGACGCCAGGTCGCGAAAATGACAGGCCTCCTTCGTGCACCCGGGTGTCATCGCCGCCGGATAGAAGAACAGCACGATGGGGCCGTCGGCGAGCAGAGCGGTGAGGCTTCGCACGGCGCCGGTCTGGTCTGGCAGTTCGAACTCCGCCACCTGGTCGCCCCGTTGTAGAGATGTCACCGTGCTTACGCTACGCCTGACTTGATGCCCGCCTTTTGATTGCACTCTGGGAGGATTGTTCGGTGCAAACCACCGCAGACCTCGCGATCACCACCTCGCGCGAGGACTTCCGAGCGCTGGCCGCCGAGCATCTTGTGGTGCCGGTGACGCGCAAAGTGCTCGCCGACAGCGAGACCCCGCTGTCCGCGTATCGCAAGCTCGCCGCCAACCGCCCCGGCACCTTCTTGCTGGAGTCGGCGGAGAACGGCCGGTCGTGGTCGCGATGGTCGTTCATCGGCGCGGGCGCGCCGTCGGCATTGACAGTGCGTGACGGCGAGGCGGTCTGGCTGGGCGTCACGCCGCAGGATGCGCCGGGCGGAGGCGACCCACTGCGGGCGCTGCGCGCCACGCTGGAGCTGCTTCAAACAGAACCGATGCCGGGGCTCCCCCCGCTGTCGGGTGGCCTGGTGGGTTTTTTCACCTACGACATGGTGCGACGGCTCGAGCGGCTGCCCGAGCTGGCCGTCGACGACCTGGGCCTGCCGGACATGCTGCTGCTGCTGGCGACCGACATCGCCGCGGTCGACCATCACGAGGGGACGATCACGCTCGTCGCCAACGCGGTGAACTGGAACGGCACCGATGAGCGCGTGGATTGGGCCTATGACGACGCCGTGGCCCGTCTCGACGTGATGACGGCAGCGCTCGGTGAGTATCTGCCGTCCACGGTCGCGACGTTCAGCAGGCCCGAGCCGGTGCACCGCGCGCAGCGCAGCCTGGAGGAATACACCGCCATCGTCGACAAGCTTGTCGGCGACATCGAGGCGGGCGAGGCGTTCCAGGTGGTGCCGTCGCAGCGCTTCGAGATGGACACCGACGCCGATCCGCTCGACGTGTACCGCATGCTGCGGGTAACCAACCCGAGTCCGTACATGTATCTGCTCAATGTGCCGAATAGTGCTGGTGGACTTGACTTTTCCATCGTCGGGTCCAGTCCGGAGGCGTTGGTCACGGTGAAGGACGGCCGTGCGACGACCCATCCCATCGCCGGCACGCGGTGGCGTGGGGAGACCGAGGAGGAGGACCTCCTGCTCGAGAAGGAACTGCTGTCCGATGACAAGGAACGCGCCGAGCACCTGATGCTGGTCGACCTGGGCCGCAACGACCTGGGCCGGGTCTGTCAGCCGGGCACGGTCCGCGTCGAGGACTACAGCCACATCGAGCGCTACAGCCACGTCATGCACCTCGTATCGACCGTGACGGGCCTGCTCGCCGACGGCAAGACGGCGCTCGACGCGGTGACGGCCTGCTTCCCGGCGGGCACGCTGTCGGGCGCACCCAAGGTGCGGGCGATGCAGCTGATCGAGGAGGTCGAGAAGACCCGCCGCGGCGTGTACGGCGGCGTGCTGGGCTACCTGGATTTCGCGGGTGACGCCGACTTCGCCATTGCGATCCGGACCACGCTGATGCGCAACGGGACCGCATACGTGCAGGCCGGCGGGGGAGTCGTGGCGGATTCGAATGGTCCGTACGAATACCGGGAGGCGGCCAACAAGGCCAGGGCTGTGCTCAACGCGATCGCCGCGGCGGAGACCCTGACCGAGCCATGACCCGGATCGGCCAATTACTGCTGCTCATTTCCGCGGCCGCACTGTGGGGGGCGTCCCGAATGGTGTGGGTCGAGGTGCAGTCGTTCGACGGGCTCGGCCAGCCCAAGACCACCGCATTGAGCGGAGGTTCGTGGGCGGCGGCCCTCACGGCGATCACGTACCTACTGGCTGCGGCCGCCATCGCGCCGCTCGCCGTGCGTGGCTGGCGATTGAGGCTGCTGGCGTTCGTGGTGGCCGCGATGAGCGCGGTGATGGGTTACCTGGCGATCGGGTTGTGGGTGATCCGCGACGTCGGCGCCCGCGCGGCCGAACTGGCACGGGTGCCGTTGACCGAGCTGACGGGCACGCAGCGGCATTACGGCGGCGCGATCATCGCTCTGGCGGCCGCGATAGGAACGCTTGTCGGTGCGGTGTTGTTGCTGCGGTCGTCGGCAAAACCCAGGCCGGAGACGGACCGCTTCGCCCGCCGAGGGGCCGGGCAGCCCCTGCAGGATGCCGCTCCGACGTCGGAACGGGCGATCTGGGACGCGCTCGACGAGGGTCGGGACCCGACCGATCCGGACAACAAGGGGCGGTGACAGGCGATGCAGCCGTGGCGGTTACCCTTCGTTGAAGATCGTTGACGATAGTTGCGTTGGGACTTGCAGGCACCGGAAGGGATAAGACGGCTTATGAGTTCGGCAACCGTGCTCGACTCCATCATCGACGGAGTTCGTGCCGACGTTGCCGCTCGCGAGGCCGTCATCAGCCTGACGGAGATCAAGGGGATGGCGAAGGATGCGCCGCCGCCGCTGGACGTGATGGCCGCCCTGCGGGCACCGGGCATCGGCGTGATCGCCGAGGTGAAACGGGCCAGCCCATCGCGCGGTGAACTGGCGGCGATCGACGATCCGGCGAGGCTGGCGAGCGCCTACGAAGACGGCGGTGCGCGAATCATTTCCGTACTGACCGAGCAGCGCCGCTTCAACGGCTCGCTCGATGATCTGGACGCGGTGCGCGCAGCGGTGTCAATTCCGGTGCTGCGCAAGGACTTCATCGTCCGTCCGTACCAGATTCACGAGGGCCGTGCGCATGGCGCCGACATGCTCCTGTTGATCGTCGCGGCGCTGGAACAGCCGGTACTCGAGGCTCTGCTGGAGCGCACCGAGTCGCTGGGAATGACGGCGCTTGTCGAGGTGCATACCGAGGGAGAGGCGGATCGTGCGTTGCAGGCGGGCGCCTCGGTGATCGGTGTGAACGCCCGCGATCTCAAGACGCTGAACGTCGATCGGGACTGCTTCGCCCGCATCGCGCCGGGCCTGCCGAGCAATGTCATCCGGATCGCGGAGTCAGGTGTGCGCGGGACGGCCGATCTGCTCGCATACGCGGGAGCGGGCGCCGACGCGGTTCTGGTCGGCGAGGGACTGGTCACCAGTGGCGATCCCCGTAGCGCCGTTGCCGATTTGGTCACCGCAGGCACGCATCCTTCGTGCCCGAAACCCGCACGCTGAGACGTGGCCGACCTCGCCGGTCCGGAGTTGCCGCGTTCTAGCGCGGCCGTCGCGGAGCCCACCAGCCACGATCCCGATGCGCGCGGCCATTTCGGTGTGTACGGAGGGCGATTCGTCGCCGAAGCGTTGATGGCTGTCATCGAGGAGGTCACCTCCGCATACGAGAAGGCGCGCGGCGACCAGACTTTCCTCGATGAGCTGGACCGGCTGCAACGGCACTACAGTGGGCGGCCGTCGCCGATGTATGAGGCGTCGCGGCTGGCTCAGCACGCCGGTGGCGCACGGATCTTCTTGAAACGAGAGGACCTCAACCACACCGGATCCCACAAGATCAACAACGTGCTGGGGCAGGCGCTGCTGGCGCGGCAGATGGGCAAGACACGCGTCATCGCCGAGACGGGCGCCGGCCAGCACGGGGTGGCGACGGCGACGGCGTGTGCGCTGCTCGGTCTCGAATGCATCATTTACATGGGGGCCATCGACACCGCGCGGCAGGCACTGAATGTGGCGCGGATGCGGCTGCTCGGCGCCGAGGTGGTGTCGGTCGAGGCCGGATCGAAGACGCTCAAAGATGCCATCAACGAGGCATTTCGCGACTGGGTCACCAACGCGGACAACACGTACTACTGCTTCGGCACCGCCGCGGGACCGCATCCCTTCCCGATGATGGTCCGCGACTTCCAGCGGGTGATCGGCCTGGAGTCCCGGGTGCAGATCCAGGACCAGGCCGGCCGGCTTCCTGACGTCGTCACCGCGTGCGTGGGCGGCGGTTCGAACGCGATCGGCATCTTCCACGCATTTATCGATGATCCGGGTGTCCGGCTGGTGGGCTTCGAGGCGGCCGGTGACGGGGTCGAAACCGGGCGCCACGCGGCAACTTTCACGGGTGGTTCACCGGGTGCCTTCCAGGGTTCGTTTTCCTACCTGTTGCAGGACGAGGACGGCCAGACCATCGAATCTCATTCGATCTCAGCGGGTCTGGACTATCCGGGTGTTGGTCCCGAGCACGCTTTGTTGAAGGACCTTGGTCGCGCGGAGTATCGACCGATCACCGACACCGAGGCAATGGACGCGTTCTCTCTGCTGTGCCGGACCGAAGGCATCATCCCGGCCATCGAATCGGCGCACGCGGTCGCCGGTGCCCTGAAGCTGGGCCTTGAGCTGGGTCCGGGCGGACTCATTCTGGTGAATCTGTCGGGACGTGGTGACAAGGACGTGGAGACGGCTGCCAGATGGTTCGGCCTGCTCGGGGATGACGCGTCATGAGCCGGCTGGCGAGTCTTTTCGGGTCGTGCCGTACCGAGGGGAGGGCCGCGCTGATCGGCTACCTGCCGACGGGATTCCCCGACGTGCCGACGTCGATCAGCGCGATGACGGCGTTGGTGGAATCGGGTTGCGACATAATCGAAGTCGGTATCCCGTACTCCGATCCCGGTATGGACGGTCCCACCATCGCGGCGGCCGCCGACGCAGCCCTGCGCGGTGGCGTGCGGGTGCGGGACACGCTGGCGGCGGTTGAGGCCATCAGCAAGGCCGGCGGGCACGCGGTTGTGATGACCTACTGGAACCCGGTGCTGCACCGCGGAATTGACACCTTCGCACGCGACCTGGCATCGGCGGGCGGACTCGGTATGATCACACCGGATCTGATCCCCGACGAAGCCGGCGAGTGGCTGCAGGTGTCCGATGCCCACGACCTGGACCGGATCTTCCTGGTGGCGCCGTCGTCGACCCCGGAGCGGTTGGCGATGACGATCGAGGCGTCGCGCGGGTTCGTCTACGCTGCATCGACCATGGGGGTGACGGGCGCACGCGATGCGGTGTCGGTCGCGGCCCCCACACTGGTGACACGCGTGAAAGCCGTCTCGGACATCCCCGTCGGTGTCGGGTTGGGCGTGCGGTCGCGTGAACAGGCAGCGCAGATCGGCGCCTATGCTGACGGCGTGATCGTCGGATCGGCGCTGGTTTCGGCGCTCAAAGAAGGCATTCCGGCGGTCCGGTCGTTGACCAAGGAACTCGCTGATGGCGTGCGGCAGAGGATTACTGCGTGACGACGACAATTCTGGCCGCGATACCCAGCCCCGCACAGGGCGTCTGGCATCTCGGCCCGGTACCGATCAGGGCGTATGCGCTGTTCATCATCGTCGGCATCGTGGCGGCGATCATGATCGGCGACCGGCGTTGGGTGGCCCGGGGCGGCCAGGAAGGCGCCGTCTACGACATCGCGCTGCTGCCCGTGATCTTCGGCCTGATCGGCGGACGGCTGTACCACGTCATCACCGACTGGTGGCGGTACTTCGGCGAAGGCGGTGCGGGGCTCGTCGGTGCGCTGCGGATCTGGGACGGCGGCCTGGGTATCTGGGGCGCGGTCGCGCTCGGCGGCGTTGGCGCGTGGATAGCGTGCCGCCGCCGGGGGATACCTCTGCCTGCATTCGGCGACGCCATCGCGCCGGGCATCATTCTGGCGCAGGCGATCGGGCGAATCGGCAACTATTTCAACCAGGAACTGTACGGCGGCCCCACGACAGTGCCATGGGCGCTGAAGATCTACGAGCGCAGGGACGCCAGCGGTGCTGTCGACAATCTGAACGGTGTCTCGACAGGGGAGGTGCTGCAGTACGTCCACCCCACCTTCTTGTACGAATTGATCTGGAATCTGTTGGTTTTCGCGGCACTGATCTGGATCGACCGGCGATTCAAGATCGGCCATGGTCGCCTGTTCGCGACGTATGTGGCGGGTTACTGCCTCGGACGGTTCTGGATCGAGTTGATGCGCGTCGACGACGCCACCCACATCGACGGCATCCGGGTCAATTCGTTCACGTCGATGCTGGTGTTCATCGGCGCGGTCGTCTACATCATGGTTGCGCCGAAGGGACGTGAGGATCCCGCGACGCTGCGTGGCAAGCCGAAGGATGACGAAGTCGAGGACGACGGGTCCTCCGTCGAGGAGATCGTCAAGGAGCTCTCTGCCGTCGGCGCGACGACCGGCCTGGTCGCGGCGGCGAAGGCTGCCGGCGACGCTGAGGATGAAGACGCGAAGGCCGCGGGTGATGCCGACGAGCCCGAATCCAAGGCAGAACTCTCGGCCGAGGAGATGGGCGCCGACGTCGCAGGTGTGCCGGCGGACAGCCTTGAGGAGGCCGAGGAGTTCGCGGCCGAAGGTGACGACGGCGCAGACGAGCCTGAGCCCGATGAATCGGCGGCCGAAGCCGAGGAGCCCGCAGAACCCGAAGTCGATAAGAAGCCCGAGGCCGCTGTCGAGGCGGAGGAACTCGCCGAGGAGGTCGCCGAGGCTCCGGCCGGGGACATCGCCGAGGCGGTGGAATTCGCGGCAGCCGGTGCGGAAGCTGACTCGGCGGTAGGTGGTGTCGGTGCGGTTGAGGGCGAGGATGCCGTTGAGGCCGAGGAGGCTGCTCCCGAGGTTCATGAAGCCGCGGTGGAGGCCACCGATGAGGCTGAGGCTGTAACCGATGAGGTGGCGGCCGAGGGCGAGCCGGCGGAACCCGCGGCTGAGGAGAAGCCTGAGGCCGGCGTTGAGGCGGTTGAGGGCGAGGATGCCGTTGAGGCCGAGGAGGCTGCTCCCGAGGTTCATGAAGCCGCGTTGGAGGCCACCGATGAGGCTGAGGCTGTAGCCGATGAGGTGGCGGCCGAGGGCGAGCCTGCGGAACCCGAAGCCGAGAAGAAGCCGGCGGCCGCCGTCGCCGAGGCTCCGGGCGAGGACATCACTGAGGCCGAGGATTTCGCGGCAGCCCGTGACGAAGCTGATTCCGCCGTAAGTGGTGTCGGTCCGGTCGAGGGCGAGCGTGCCGTCGAGGCCCAGGAGGCCGCTCCCGAGGTGCATGAAGCCGCAGTGGAGGCCACCGATGAGGCTCAGGCGGTAGCCGTTGAGGTGGCCGCCGAAGACGAGCCCGCAGTGCCCGAGGTTGAGGCCGAGGTTGAGGCGCCCGAGGCTGTGGGAGAGGCGGAGGAGGTCGCCGCTGAGAGCGAGGCCGCGGGCCCGGCTGGCGAGGCGGTAGCCGATGGGGTGGCCGCCGAAGACGAGCCCGCAGAACCCGAGGTTGAGGCCGAGGTCGAGGCGCCCGAGGCCGTGGGAGAGGCGGAGGAAGTCGCCGCTGAGAGCGAGGCCGAGGCGGCTCCCGAATCCCCGGCGACCGTCCAGCTAGCCGTACCGGAACCGTCGGGTGGTCTCGTCCGACGCTGGCTGCGCAATCGTCGTAGGCGCTGATACCCGCTCCACACGGGTTATCCACAGTCACAGTTTTATCCACAGGGCAGCGCTCCAAACTGCATGTTCTGTCGGTTGGCAGAATATGATCGAAAGTATGTTCGAAGGTCCGACGGGTGCGGCAGCTATCGATGCGATGGCGGCTGCTTACCGGGAGGAGTCGGCGGCGACCGCGCGCCGCTTCGCTGCGATCGGGCAGCTCGATGCGCTGCGGACCCGCGAGTTGGCGGAGTCGATCTTCTGGCGGACGGACCCACACGATGAGGTTGCCGCGGAGGTCTCGGCGGCTCTGAAGATCTCGCGAGGCCGCGCGGCGGGGCAGATTCATTACGCTCGGGTGCTGCGCGACAGGCTGCCCGAGGTCGCGAAGGTGTTCGCCGGTGGTGTGATCGACTTCCGGATGGTGTTGACGATCATCAATCGCACCGAGAATGTCGAGGATGACGAGGTGATCGCGCGCCTGGATGCCGCGTTGGCTGCGCATGCGAGCCGGTGGATGCGAATGTCGGGCCCGAAACTGCAGGATCGGGTGGATCTGTGGGTAACCAAGTTCGACCCGGCCGCGGTGCGGGTGCCTTCGAAGATCGGTGACAACCGCTATGTCGAGGTGGGGGAGACCACCATGCGGATGGCGGGGATCTGGGCCAACATCCATGCCCCTGACGCGGCGGCGTTCGACAAGCGGCTCGATGCGTTGGCCGCCAGCGTGTGCGACAACGATCCGCGGACCAAGGAGCAGCGTCGGGCCGATGCCTGCGGGGCGTTGGGCCGGCTCGAGGAGCGGCTGGCGTGTCAGTGCGGGGCCGCAGATTGCCCGGCGGTCGCCGAGCACAAAGCGGTCGCTGATGCGGTGATTCATGTGCTGGCCGAGCAGGCCACGCTCGATGGCACGAGTGATCAGCCGGGATACCTGCCGGGCTTCGGTATCTTGCCGGCCGAGTCGGTGCGGGAGGTGGCTAAGTCGGCCAAGCTGCAGCAGGTGGTGTTGCCCAACGGAGATGCGGAGCCGAGGTACCGGCCGTCGGCGGGGTTGGCCGACTTTATTCGTTGGCGGGATTTGACGTGTCGGTGGCCGGGCTGTGACAAACCGGCCGAGCGCTGCGATATCGACCATACGGTGCCGTATCCGGCGGGCCCGACTCATGCTTCGGGTCTGAAGTTGTATTGCCGCACCGATCATTTGATCAAGACGTTCTTCAGCGGGCCCGGCGGCTGGAAAGATCAGCAGTTGCCCGATGGGACAGTCATTTTCACCTCTCCCAGCGGCCACACCTATGCCACCGAGGCGCACGGTGGGGTGCTGTTTCCGACGCTCGCGCAGCCCACCGGGCAGCTTCCCGTCCCGGTGACGAATGATCCGAGTCCTTATCGCGCGGTGATGATGCCGAAGCGCAGGCGTACCCGCGAGCAGGACCGCCGCGACCGCATCACCGAAGAACGCCGCCAGAGAACCGAACTCATCGCCGAAGAGCAACGACAACGCCAAGCCTGGCTCGCCGCCACCTACGAACCACCACCCTTCTAGCAAGCCAGCGGTTCTGGCATGCTGGGTGCCATGACCGAGCCGCAGTTCAGTGGCAATGAGAGTGGAAACCCGTATCCACCGCCCTCTCAGCAGCCGGGATATCCACCGCCGGGCCAGTACCCACCTCCGCCGGGCCAGTATGGGCCTCCGCCGGGTCAGTATCCCTCGGCATACATGGACCCGGCCGCACCCTTCGGTCGGCATCCCATGACGGGTGAGCCGCTGTCCGACAAGTCGAAGGTCGTGGCAGGGCTGCTGCAGTTACTCGGATTGTTCGGCCTCGTGGGCATCGGGCGCATCTACCTCGGCTACACCGGGCTCGGTGTCGCGCAACTCGTCGTGGGTCTGATCACCTGCGGCATCGGCGCCGTCATCTGGGGCATCATCGACGCAGTGATGATGCTCACCGACAAGGTCCGGGACCCAGAGGGGCGTCCTCTACGCGATGGCACTTAACGCCACCGCCGGCCGCGGACGGCTGTATGGGGCACTTGGCTCGGGTGCCGTTCTCGCGGGCAGCCTCACTTATGTCGGACTCGGTGATCCGCACCGGCGCGGCTTTGTGTTTCCCGTATGCCCTTTCAAGGCGTTGACGGGACTGAATTGCCCGGCTTGCGGCGGTCTTCGGATGACCCACGACCTTCTACACGGCGACCTCGGCGCGGCAGTCGTCGACAACGTTTTCCTGCTCGCCGGTCTGCCGATGCTGCTCGCATGGATCGTCGTGCGCTGGCGTCTACGGAAGCCGATGATGCCTGCGCCCGCGGTCGTCATCGTGGTTGTCGCCGCCGTCACCTGGACTGTCGTTCGAAACATTCCCGGGTTCCCGCTGGTCCCGACACTTCTCGACGGGTAGCTCCGCGGCCCCGCTGATACACTCGACAACCGGGCCGGTGCAGTCCCGGATCAGCTTTTCCCAGGACTGCGAGGTGCCTCTCCATGCTGTTCTCGGCATTTCCCGAATCCCAGGGCCTGTACGACCCCGAAAATGAGTCGGACTCCTGCGGCGTTGCCATGATTACCGATATCCAGGGCCGTCGGTCGCACGGCATCGTCGCCGACGGGCTCATCGCCCTGGAGCACCTCGAACACCGCGGCGCCGCCGGTGCCGAACCGAACAGCGGCGACGGTGCTGGCATCCTCATTCAACTTCCCGTCGAACTTCTTCGCGACGTCGTCGCCTTCGAACTGCCGCCACCAACTGCCGACGGCGCCAACACCTTCGCCGCGGGCATCTGCTTTTTGCCGCAGGATCCCGTCGCGCGCACCGGCGCCTACGAACAGGTCGAAGCCATCGCGGAGGACGAAGGGCTGGAGGTACTCGGCTGGCGTGAGGTGCCGACCGACCCGGACGGTGCCGACATCGGCATGACTGCGCTGGGATGCATGCCATATATGGCGCAACTGTTCGTGACGGCGCCGCACAGCGATGGTGGCGTCGACCTCGACCGCCGTGTCTTCCCGCTACGCAAGCGGGCCGAGAAGACCGGCGTCTACTTCCCGTCGCTGTCCGCCAGGACCATGGTGTACAAGGGCATGCTCACCACAATGCAACTACCCCAATACTTTCCGGACCTGCGTGACGAACGCTGCCGCAGCGCGATCGCGATTGTGCACAGCCGATTCTCCACCAACACCTTTCCGTCCTGGCCGCTGGCGCATCCGTTCCGCTTCGTCGCGCACAACGGTGAGATCAACACCGTCCGCGGTAACCGGAACCGCATGCACGCCCGCGAGGCCATGCTCGCCGGCCCGAAGATTCCTGGCGATCTCAGCCGACTGTCACCGATCTGCACGCCCGAAGCATCCGACTCCGCGTCCTTCGACGAGGTGCTGGAACTCCTGCACCTCGGTGGTCGAAGCCTTCCGCACGCCGTGCTCATGATGATTCCGGAGGCGTGGGAGAACAGCACTACGATGGACTCCGCCGAACGCGCGTTTTGGCAGTTCCACGCTTCGCTGATGGAGCCGTGGGACGGCCCGGCATGTGTCACCTTCACCGACGGCACCCTCGTCGGAGCGGTGCTGGACCGCAACGGATTACGGCCAGGACGCTGGTGGCGCACAATCGACGACCGAATCATCCTGGCCAGCGAGAGTGGTGTGCTCGACGTGCCGTCCGCCGAGATCGTCGCGAAAGGGCGCCTGCAGCCCGGCAAGATGCTCCTGATCGACACCGCCGCCGGCCGCATCATCTCCGACGACGAGATCAAAGAAGGCCTGGCCACCCAGGAACCGTACGGAGAGTGGCTGCACGCCGGCCTTCTCGACCTCAAGACTCTGCCCGACCGCGTTCGCGTCCAACCCAACCACGAGTCCGTGGTGCGACGTCAGATCGCCTTCGGCTACTCCGAGGAAGATCTCCGCATTCTGCTCACCCCGATGGCCGCGTCCGGCGTCGAACCCCTGGGCTCCATGGGCACCGACACCCCCACCGCGGTTCTCTCCCAACGGTCCAAGCTCCTCTACGACTACTTCGTCGAACTCTTCGCTCAGGTGACCAACCCACCGTTGGACGCCATCCGCGAGGAAGTGGTCACCTCGATGGCCCGGGTGATGGGACCCGAACAGAACCTGCTCGAACCGACCGCGGCGTCCTGCCGGCAGATCGTGCTGCGCAGGCCTGTGCTCGACAACGACGAACTGAACAAGATCGTCCACATCAACGACGACGGCGAGCATCCGGGCCTCAAGACCGCTGTGCTCCGCGCCCTCTACGACGTCGAACGCGGCGAGGAAGGCCTCGCCGACGCCCTCGAGGAACTGAGGCACCGAGCCTGCGATGCCATCGCCAAGGGCGCACGGACACTGGTCATCTCCGACCGTGACTCCGACCACACCAAGGCGCCCATCCCGTCACTGCTGGCGGTCTCGGCCGTGCATCACCACCTGGTGCGCTCCAAGGAGCGCACCACCGTCGCGCTGGTGGTGGAAAGCGGCGACGCCCGCGAAGTCCACCACATCGCCATGCTCATCGGCTTCGGCGCCGCCGCCGTCAACCCCTACCTGGCCTTCGAGTCCATCGAAGACCTCATCCGCGAGGGCGAACTCACCGGCATCGACCCGGCCGCCGCCGTTCGCAACTATCTCAAGGCGCTCGGCAAGGGCGTGATGAAGGTGATGAGCAAGATGGGGATCTCGACCGTCGCGTCCTATACCGGCGCGCAGGCGTTCGAGGCGGTCGGCATCGACAGAGACGTCATCGACGAGTATTTCACCGGCACGCCCACCCAGCTCGGCGGTATCGGGCTCGGTGTCATCGCCGAGGAAGTCAAACTCCGGCATCGTCGCGCGTATCCGGAGAATCCGACTGAACGCGTTCACCGCCGCCTCGAGGTCGGCGGTGAATACGCATTCCGCCGCGAAGGCGAGCTTCATCTGTTTACTCCGGAAGTGGTGTTCTTGCTGCAACATTCGACCCGGACCGCTCGCCACGACATCTTCGCGGAATACTCCGCCGAAGTGGATCGCCTCTCGAGAGAGGGGGGAGCCCTACGGGGCCTGTTCGAATTCAAGAAGGACTTGCGACCGCCGGTTCCGCTCGACGAGGTCGAGCCCGTCGACTCCATCGTCACCCGGTTCAACACCGGAGCGATGAGCTATGGGTCGATCTCCGCCGAGGCCCACGAGACCATGGCCATCGCGATGAACAACCTTGGTGCGCGGTCGAATTCGGGGGAGGGCGGCGAGGATGTCGACCGGCTCTATGACCCGCGGCGGCGCAGCGCGGTCAAGCAGGTGGCGTCCGGCCGGTTCGGTGTCACCAGCGACTACCTGGTGAATGCCACGGACATCCAGATCAAGATGGCGCAGGGAGCCAAACCTGGTGAGGGCGGACAGCTTCCGGGCTACAAGGTGTATCCGAACATCGCCAAGACACGCCACTCGACACCCGGCGTCGGCCTCATCTCGCCACCGCCGCACCACGACATCTACTCGATCGAGGACCTGGCGCAGCTGATCCACGACCTCAAGAACGCCAACGAACAGGCCCGGATCCACGTCAAACTGGTCAGCTCGGTGGGTGTCGGCACGGTCGCGGCCGGAGTGTCGAAGGCGCATGCCGATGTCGTGCTGATCTCCGGATACGACGGGGGCACCGGTGCCGCACCGCTCACCTCGCTCAAACACGCGGGCGTGCCGTGGGAGATCGGCCTGGCCGACGCGCAGCAGACCCTCGTGCTCAACGGCCTGCGCGACCGCATCACCGTGCAGTGCGACGGTGGGATGCGCACCGCCCGCGACGTCATCGTCGCCGCGCTGCTCGGCGCCGAGGAATTCGGCTTCGCCACCGCGCCGCTGGTGGTCTCCGGCTGCATCATGATGCGGGTCTGCCATCTCGACACCTGCCCCGTCGGGGTGGCCACCCAGAACCCCGAGCTTCGCGGCCGGTTCAACGGCAAGCCGGAGTTCGTGGAGAACTACTTCCGGTTCATTGCCGAAGACATCCGCCGCTACCTCGCCGAGCTGGGATTCCGCAGCATCGACGAGGCGGTCGGACACGCCGAGATGCTCGACACCGACATGGGCGTCGCGCACTGGAAAAGCCGCGGTCTGGACCTCACGCCGGTCTTCGCCGTGCCCACCGATGCCCACGGCGCCAGACTCACGCAGCGCAGGCGACTCAGGGCTCAGGACCACGGGCTCGACCAGGCCCTCGACCGGACCCTCATACAGCTTGCCGAGGGGGCACTCGAGGACGCCCACCCCGTGCGACTCGAACTGCCTGTGCGCAACGTCAACCGCACCGTCGGAACCCTTCTCGGCTCCGAGGTGACCCGGCGTTACGGCGGCCAGGGCCTGCCCGACGACACCATCCACGTCACCCTGACCGGATCCGCGGGCCAGTCCATCGGGGCGTTCCTCCCGCCCGGCATCACGCTGGAGCTCATCGGTGACGCCAACGACTATGTCGGGAAGGGTCTTTCGGGCGGCCGCATTATCGTCAAGCCCCAGGACGATGTGTTGTTCCTGCCGGAGGACAACGTCATCGCCGGAAACACCCTGCTCTACGGTGCCACATCCGGCGAGGTCTATCTGCGCGGACGGGTCGGAGAACGCTTCTGCGCTCGCAATTCCGGCGCGCTGGCCGTCGTCGAGGGCGTCGGCGACCACGCATGCGAATACATGACCGGAGGGCGGGTCGTGGTGCTCGGCAAGACCGGCCGGAACCTGGCGGCCGGAATGTCCGGTGGTATCGCGTTCGTCCTCGGTCTGGAGCGCAGGCGGGTCAACACGGAGATGGTCGCACTGCAGCGCCTCGAACCGGAGGATCTCGCATGGCTGCGCGACGTCGTCGCCAGGCACGCACAGCACACCCGCAGCACGGTGGCGATCTCGCTGCTGTCGGACTGGCCGAGGCGCAGTGCGCAGTTCACCAAGGTCATGCCGACCGACTACCAGCGCGTCCTGGAGGCCAGCCGGATGGCCAAGGCCGACGGCCGTGATGTCGACACCGCGATCATGGAGGCCAGCCGTGGCTGAACCGCACGGATTCCTCGAGGTTCGCAGGGTCGAGGTGGCCAAACGTCCGGTCGACGAGCGTGTCGGCGACTGGCGCGAGGTCTACGAACTTCAGGATCCGCGCGAGCGTGCCGGCGAGGTCTCCCAGCAGGCACGCCGCTGCATGGACTGCGGAATTCCGTTCTGTCACTCCGGAACTGCAGGCTGTCCGCTGGGCAACCTGATTCCGGAGTGGAACGACCTTGTCAGGCGTGGCCGCTGGGACGCCGCCAGCGATCGCCTGCACGCGACCAACAACTTCCCGGAGTTCACCGGCAGGCTCTGCCCGGCGCCGTGCGAGGCCGCCTGTGTGCTGTCCATCGCCGAAGAACGGACCGGCGGCAGTGTCACCATCAAGCGCATCGAGCAGTCGATCGCCGACCAGGCCTGGATGGACGGCGTCGTCGAACCGCAGCCTGCCGCCATCACCACCGGCAAGCGCATCGCGATCGTCGGCTCAGGCCCGGCGGGACTGGCTGCGGCACAACAACTCACCCGCGCCGGCCATGAGGTGACAGTCTACGAACGCGACGACCGCATCGGCGGGTTGATGCGCTACGGCATCCCCGAGTACAAGCTGGAGAAGACCACCCTCGACCAGCGGCTGGCCCAGATGCGGGCGGAGGGGACGCGTTTCGTCACCGAGACCGAGGTCGGCGTCGACCTTCCGGTGGAGCGATTGCGGCAGCAGTACGACGCCGTGGTGCTTGCCGTCGGTGCGCTACGGGCCCGCGACAACGACGTGGAAGGCCGTCACCTGACGGGTGTGCACCTTGCGATGGACCATCTGGTGCCCGCCAACAAGGAATGTGAAGGCGACGGGCCCAGCCCCATCTCCGCCAAGGACAAACACGTGGTGATCATCGGCGGCGGAGACACCGGCGCCGATTGCCTCGGCACCGCACACCGTCAGGGTGCGACCTCCGTGACGCAGCTCGACTACAACCCCGAACCACCCGAGTACCGTGACGAGTCTCGCGCACCATGGCCGATGTGGCCGGTCGTGCTTCGTACCCGTCTGTCGCCGGCCCACGCCGAGGGCGGTGCCCGCCGCTACGAGGTCGCCGTGCAGCGGTTCCTCGGTGACGACCACGGTCACATCCGGGCGGTGGAGATCGCCGAAGTGAAAGTTGAGCGCGACGCCGACGGCCGCCGACGGATCACACCCGTGGGCGCCTCGCTGGAGATTCCCTGCGAGTTGGCGCTGCTGGCGATCGGCTTCGACGGCGTCGAGCGGATGCCGCTGCTCGACGACCTGGGCCTCACGCTCAATCGACGCGGTGCGGTGGCCTGCGGTTCGGACTGGCAGACCGATGCGCCCGGCGTGTTCGTCTGTGGCGACGCTCACCGTGGCGCCTCCCTGATCGTCTGGGCGATCGCAGAAGGCCGCAGTGCCGCCCATGCCGTCGACGCCTATCTGATGGGTGAATCCGATCTTCCCGCGCCGGTCAGGCCTGGAGCCCTCCCACTGGCCGTCGTCTGAATCGATTCGCGACTATGCTCAGCAGACGTGAATAGACGCGGAAAGATCGTCTGTACCCTGGGTCCGGCCACCGGCACCGATGAGGCTGTGCGCGCACTGGTCGAGGCCGGAATGGACGTCGCTCGACTCAACTTCAGCCATGGCGATTACGCCGACCACCAGGCCAACTACAAGCGGGTTCGGGCCGCCTCGGACCTGACCGGGCATGCCGTCGGCATCCTCGCCGACCTGCAGGGACCCAAGATCCGGCTCGGTCGGTTCGCGGCGGGACCGACCGTCTGGGTCAAGGACCAGATCGTGCGGATCACCGTCGAGGACTGTGAGGGCACCCACGATCGGGTTTCGACCACGTACAAGCGGCTGGCCGAGGACGCCAAGCCGGGAGACCGAGTCCTGGTCGACGACGGCAACATCGGCCTCACGGTCGAGCAGATCGACGGAAACGACGTCGTCTGCCGGGTCACCGAAGGCGGCCCGGTCAGCAACAACAAGGGCATGTCGCTGCCTGGCATGAACGTGTCGGCCCCGCCGCTGTCGGAGAAGGACATCGAGGACCTCGAGTTCGCGCTGAGGCTCGGCGTCGACCTGGTCGCCCTGTCGTTCGTGCGCTCACCGGCCGACATCGAGCTCGTGCACGAGGTGATGGATCGCGTCGGCCGTCGGGTGCCGGTCACCGCCAAGCTCGAGAAGCCCGAGGCCATCGACAACCTCGAGGCGATCGTGCTCGCCTTCGACGCCATCATGGTGGCCCGCGGCGACCTCGGTGTGGAGCTTCCGCTCGAGGAAGTGCCGCTGGTGCAGAAGCGCGCTATCCAAATGGCAAGGGAGAACGCCAAACCGGTCATCGTCGCCACCCAGATGCTGGAGTCGATGATCGAGAACTCGCGGCCGACGCGCGCCGAGGCGTCCGACGTGGCCAACGCGGTTCTCGACGGCGCCGATGCGGTGATGCTCTCCGGCGAGACGTCGGTGGGCAAGTATCCCCTGGAGGCCGTCAAGACGATGGCGCGCATCGTCCATGCGGTCGAGGAGAATTCGGTCGTCGTCCCGCCGCTGACGCACGTGCCGCGCACCAAGCGCGGCGTCATCTCCTACGCGGCCCGCGACATCGGCGAACGCCTGGACGCCAAGGCGCTGGTGGCCTACACGCAGTCGGGAGACACCGTGCGCCGGCTGGCCCGGCTGCACACCCCGTTGCCTGTGCTGGCGTTCACCTCGTTACCGGAGGTTCGCAGCCAACTTGCGCTGACCTGGGGCACCGAAACGTTCATCGTGCCGCACATCCTGACCACGGACGGCATGATCCGGCAGGTCGACGAATCGCTGCTCAGCCTCGGCCGTTACAAGCGGGGAGAACTGGTGGTCATCGTCGCCGGTGCTCCTCCGGGCACAGTAGGCTCCACCAATCTGATCCATGTACACCGGATCGGCGAGGATGACGTCTAGGGAGAACTGAGTGGCAACGGCAGATTTTGACGAGCTGCTGGCGATACTCGACCTCAACCGAATAGACGACGACACCTTCATCGGTTCGCACCCAAGCCGGAACCCGATCCGGACATTCGGTGGTCAGATGATGGCCCAGTCTTTCGTCGCGGGCAGTCGCACGGTTTCGGAGAAGTTGCCGCCGGCCGCGATATCGGTGCATTTCATCGCGGGCGGCGATCCGGACAAGGACCTCGAGTTCCGGGTGGTCCGGTTGCGCGACGAGCGCCGCTTCGCCAACCGTCGCGTCGACGTGATGCAGAACGGTGAGTTGCTGACCACGGCGATGATCTCCTATCTGTCCGGCGGCCGCGGGATCGAGCACTCGATCCAGCCGCCGCCCGACTTCGTCGATCCCGAATCCGTGCCACCCGTCGACGACCTGTTGAAGGGCTACGAGGCAGTGGTCCCGCATTTCGTCAACGCGTTGCGCCCGATCGACTGGCGCTACACCAACGATCCATCGTGGGTGATGCGTGACAAGGGCGAGCGGCTCAGCCACAACCGGGTATGGATGAGAACCGAGGGCGCGATGCCGGACGACCGGGTACTGCACAACGCGGCGCTCGTATACGCATCCGACACCACCGTGCTCGACTCGATCATCACCACCCACGGGCTGTCCTGGGGATACGACCGGATATTCGCCGTGACCATGAACCACTCGGTATGGTTTCACCGCCCAATGCGGTTCGACGAATGGGTGCTGTATTCGACCACCTCGCCGGTTGCTGCGGACTCCCGCGGTCTGGGTACAGGACACTTCTTCGACCGATCGGGCCGGTTGCTGGCAACGGTCGTGCAAGAGGGGATCGTCAAGTACTTCCCGGGGAAACACATAGCTTTCGGCGTAAAATTTGCGTTGTGGACCAAAGCCACGTCAACTTTGCTCCCAGGTTGCGGGCGCGCGAGCGGGTGGTCGCCCACGTCGATTCGCCTGCCGCTCGGTGGATGGGCGCCCTGTCGGTACTCAGCCTGTTCTGTTGGCTGATCGCGGTGCTGGCGCGAGATCACCGGCACGCCGACTGGCAGACCGATGGCCGGCTGGCGTGGCTGCTGACCTTGCTCATCGCGGTGGCGTGCATCGCCCGCGGCATCTTCCTCGGTCGACCCGTCACGGCCGCGCACGCCTGGTTGGCTTTGGTCGCCGTGCTGGCCGGACTCGGTGCGCATCTAATGGTTTACGACCTGCCGGGCAACATGCTGATCATCTCGGCCGGTGCGGTGTTGATGTGCCCGACGACCGCGCGGCCGAATCCGCTTGATCTGCCCCGTGTTTGGGCCCTGGTGAACGCCACGACGGGTGATCCGCTCGCACCGTTCGCAATGCAGGAACGCAAGTGCTACCACTTCACCGCCGACGGCGCGGCGGCCATCGCGTACCGCACCCGGCTGGGTTACGCGGTGGTCAGCGGCGACCCCGTCGGTGACGACACCCGTTTCGCCGAGCTGGTCGCCGACTTCGCGGTGATGTGCCACACCCGCGGCTGGCGCATCGTGGTGCTGGGCTGCAGCCACCGCCGGCTGGATCTGTGGGCCGACGCCACCTTGCTCGGTCAGTCACTGCGGCCGGTGCCGATCGGCCGAGATGTGGTGATCGACGTCGCGAACTTCGAGATGGTCGGTCGCAAATACCGCAACCTGCGCCAGGCGGTACAGCGCACGCGCAACGTCGGTGTCACCACCGAGGTCGTGTCCGAACAGGGGCTGGACGACGGACTACTCGCGGAACTCACCGAGGTGCTGCTGGCCTCGCCCAGCGGCGCGCACACGGAACGCGGCTTCTCGATGTGCCTCGATGGCGCGCTCGAGGGGCGGTATCCCGGCATCCAGCTGATCATCGCCCGGGACAGGGACGGCCGGGTACAGGGATTCCACCGCTACGCCACCGCGGGGCGGGGCACGGAGGTCAGCCTCGATGTGCCGTGGCGCCGGCCCGGGGCCCCGAACGGCATCGACGAGCGGCTGTCGGTCGACATGATCCAGTGGGCCAAAGAGCAGCGCGCGCAGCGATTGTCACTGGCGTTCGCGGCGTTCCCTGAGATTTTCACCGACACGAACCGCGGCAAGCTCTCCGGTCTGGCCTTCACCGCGATCCACCTCGGTGACGCGTTGATCGCGCTGGAGTCGCTCTACCGCTACCTGCGCAAATTCCATGCACTCGGCGACCGTCGCTACGTGGTGGCGTCGCTGACGCAGATTCTGCCGCTGCTCGTCGTGCTGCTGTCGCTCGAATTCGTGCCCAGGCGTCGTCGCCTTACCGCCTGAGGCGTTCAGCGCGTGGGAGTCCGGGTGACGCTGAACTGATCTTCGACGCGTTCACGGAATTGATCGGCGCACTGCTGAATCGCCTGCTGATCGGAGCCCGCCTTGGACACGCAATCGACGTAGTCGTTCCCGCCCACCTCATCGAACATCCCGACCCAGATCACGATGAAGACCAGCGAAACGATGATCGCGAGGAACCCCAGTACGATCCCGCCGATGGCCACGCCGCCGTTGGTGGCCTCACCGCGCTTGACCCTGCCGCGTGCCACGAACCCGATGATCACCGCGGCGATCCCGAGGATGACACCGCCGATGACCGACCAGCAGAACACCAGCCCGATGATCGCGATCACCAGGGCGGCCACGCCCAATCCGTTCTTGGGCACGGTGGGGGGCGGCGCCCATCCCGAATATGGCTGTGGAGGTGGCGGCGGGTAGCCGCCGGAGTATGCGCCATATTGAGGCGCGCCGTACTGGGGCGCGCCGTACTGGGGCGCCCCGTACTGGGGCAGCGGCGGGGGCGGGGGATAGGCCGGCCGCGGCGTCTCGGTGTTGTCCGGTTCGCTCATGCCGGTGAGGTTACTCGCTGAGCCTCAGGTGCAGTCTGGGACAGACGATGTCCTCGGTCAGGTGGTGCGTGGCAACGACGACGGCGCGCTCTGCCGGGAAAAGACCGTCGGGGGTGAGGAGTTCGCTCAGGAGGCGTCGGCCGTCTGCGGCGTCGAGGTGTTCGGTCGGTTCATCCAGCAACACCGTCGGCGCCGTCGAAATCAGCGCGCGAGCCAGGAGCAGTCGTCTGCGCTGCCCCGCCGACATCGCTGCCGCACCACCGACGAGCACCGTGGACAACCCCTCCGGCAGGGTCCGCACCCAGTCACCAAGGCCGACCCGCTGCAGTGTATTTCGCAGTTCGTCGTCGGTGGCATCGCCGCGGGCGACGAGCAGGTTGTCGCGCACCGTCGTCGCGAACACATGCGCGTCCTCGGCGAAGAACGTTACTTCTGAAGACTTTTGGGCCATATCCATCAGCAGCGTGGTCTTGCCGGCACCACTGGGGCCTGTGACCGCCAGCCGAGCGCCGGGTTTCAGGTCGATCCGGGCAGCGGTGGGCCGCGGCCGGATGCCGTCCACTGGAGCGGTGAGATCGGCGAGCCGCTGCGCGGCGATCCGCGACCGGGTGAGTTGCACGGCCGCCCCAGGTAGTGCTGTGACCGCTTCGAAGGCGGAGAGCGGCAACAGCATCAAGATCGCCACGGTCATCGGTGAAACCGCGTTCGCGAGGTGGATCGCGGCTACGACGGCACCGAGCACGCTGACACCGATCGCCACCGTCGGCACCGCACCCGCGAGGGCGCCCGGTGCGGCAGCACGGTCGGCTGCGCGACCGCGATCACGGTGGCGTCGTTGCGCTTCGGCGACGACATCCCCGAGACGTCCGGCCACCCGCAATTCGGGTGCGTGTTCGAGCGCGAGCATCACCGCATCGTCACGGCGGGAGTGATGTTCGACCGCAACAGTTTCCGATGAGACGACGGCCCTGGCCGCCATCCAGGGCGCGCCGACCCCGGCGACGAGCAGGCAGGCTGCGAGCACGGCGGCCGCAGCGGGCGAGATGACGGCGATCACCACTACGCCGACAACGCTCAGCACGGCGGCCACCGCGATAGGTAGCACCGCGCGCACCAGTACGTCGGCCAGGTCGTCCACCCCCGCGCCCGCCCGGGCCACCAACTCGCCACTGCTGCGCCGCATCGCCGAGTCCTCAGGCGCATCGGCCAGCCTTCGGTACAGCCGCTCACGGACGTTCGCCGCCGCCCGCAACGCGGTGTCATGCGATGCAAGCCGTTGGCAGTAGCCGAAGACGCCACGGGAGATCCCGAGCGCCCGCACCGCGACCACCGCCACCGTCAGGTCCAGTACGGGCGGCATCTGCCAGGCCCTGGTGATCAGCCATGCCGAGATGCCGGCCAGGGCGAGGGCGCTGCCCAGCGACAGTACTCCGAGCACGATCGCCAGCAGCAGCCGTGACCAGCGGGGGCGCAGCAACTCAAGCATCGACGAGACTACCCATGTGCAGCACGTGATCGCCGATGGCCAGGACGGGCTCGCGGTGGCCCACCACGAGTACCGTCGCGCCGGCCCGGGCGCGGCGCACGATGGCGTCCAGAACCCGGGATTCCAGCCGCGCATCGAGGTGGGACGTCGGCTCGTCGAGCAACAGCACCGACGCATCGGAACCCAAAGTTCTGGCCAGGCCGAGCCGTTGGCGCTGACCGAGTGACAATCCGACGCCATCGCGGCCGATCACCGTGTCGAGCCCCTCCGGAAGATCCGCGAGGACCTCATCGAAACCCGTGGCGCGGCAAGCGCTGTCGAAATTCGGCACCGGACCGAACAGTTCGAGGTTGTCCCTGACACTGCCGGGCACCAAAACCGGGCGATGGGCCAGCCACGCCACCTGGCGCCACCAATGCTGCGCATCGACATCGGCCACATCCACACCGTCGATACTCACGCCGCCCGGCTGCAGGCCGAGGATGGCGTGCAGCAGGGAGGTTTTGCCGACGCCGTTCGGCCCGGTCAGCACGGTCACCATCCCGGGTACCACGTCGGCGCCGAGGTCGTCGAGGTGGATGGTCGCGCCCGCCGCCGAGCAGCCCTGCGTCATCGTCCGGTTGGCTGTCGCTGACGGGAGCCGGTCCAACAGGCGGAAAACTTGCTCGGCGGCGGACTTTCCGTCCTGGGCAGCGTGGAATTCCACCCCGACCCGCCGCAGCGGCCAGAACACCTCCGGGGCCAGCAGTAACGCCGTCAGCCCGTCCGCGAGCGTCATCTCGCCGTACACCAGCCGGAGTCCGACCCCGACGGCGACGAGCGCTACGCCCAACGTGGCCAGGAGTTCGAGCACCAGCGACGAGAGGAACGCGATGCGCAGCGTCGCCATCGCCGAACGCCGATGGGCAGCGCCCAGTTCCGCTATCCGATCCGCGGCGCCGCCCACTCGACCCAACGCACGAAGCGTCGGGATGCCCGCCACCAGGTCCAGCAGTCGTGACTGCAGGATGCTCATCGCGGTCAGCGCCGCGGCCGAACGGTCGGCGGTGAGCAGGCCGATCAGCACCATGAAGACCGGAATGAGCGGCAACGCGATCAAAACCACCACCGCCGAGGGCATGTCATAGACGGCGATCGCGACGATGGCAGCGGGCGTGAGGATCCCGGCCAGGAATACCGACGGGAGATAGGCGGTGAAGTATGGCTTGAGGCCATCGAGTCCGCCTGTGGTCAAGACGGCGGCCTCGTCGCGTTCGACGGCCAGGTGTCGTGGCGGCAGGGCGGTGACGGCATGCAACACCCGGCCGGTGAGATCGGCGATCGCCGCGGTCGCCCCGCGCTGCGACAGCCGCCCCTGGAGCCATTGGGTGCTACCGCGAACCAACCACAGCGCGGCCAGAATCCACAGCGGACCGGCCCAGTGCGTCACCGTGCGGGTGTCCGGATCGGTGATGACTCCGGCCACCATGTGCGCCAGTACCACTGCTGATGCGATGGTCGAGGCGGTGATGACCACGCCGCAGGTCACCGAGGCGATGAGGAAGCGCCGCATCGCCGGTAAATGCATGGTGGCATCCATCGTGGCCCGCCGCAGGTTCACGTCATCCGCCTCGACAGGCCCACCGGTGCGGGTATGCGCTCAGCCGAAATCCGTTGTCGGAAAACCCAATACGTCCAGCCTTGGTAGACCATCGCCAACGGCGCGAAGGTCAGCGCCGCCCACGTCATGATCTTCAGTGTGTACGGGGTCGACGACGCGTTGTAGATGGTCAGGCTCCACTCAGGGCTCAGCGTCGACGGCACCAGATTCGGGTACAGCGAGCCGAACAGCAGGACCACCACCGCAGCCACCACCGTCATCGTGCACACGAACGCCCAGCCGTCGCCGCGGCGACTCCAGACCGCCATGACCGCCGAAAGCTGCGCGATCACCGCGACGGCCAGCACGATCCACGTCCAGGTGTTGCCGTGTGCCACCTGTGTCCAGAGCCCGAACGCCGCCACAAGCGCGCTGGCAGGCAACGCCAGGCGCCGCGCGAACCGGACCGCGTCGTCGCGCACGGCGTCTTCGGTCTTCAGCACGACGAACACGGCACCGTAGAACAGGAACAAGCCCGCCATCGCCAGCCCGCCGAGCGCTGTGTAGGGGTTGAGCAGATCGCCGGTCGACAGGTGAACCTGGTGATCGGCGTTGACCGGCAACCCGCGCACCAACGCGGCGAACGCCACGCCCCACAGGAAGGCGGGCAGCCAGGATCCCACTGCGATACCGATGTCGGCCCACGACCGCCACGCGGAATCGTCGATCTTGCCACGCCATTCGATGGCGCAGACCCGCAGGATCATGCCGAACAAGATGGCCAGCAGCGGCAGGTACAGCCCGGAAAACACGGTCGCGTACATGCCGGGGAAAGCGGCGAACATCGCTCCACCGGCGGTGATCAACCAGACTTCGTTGCCGTCCCAGACCGGTCCGATCGTGTTGAGCGCAGCGCGGCGGTGCTGCTCGCGGTCGCCCTTGCCGGCACGCCCGAAGAACTCCATCAGCATGCCGACCCCGAAGTCGAACCCCTCCAGGACGAAGAAGCCGACGAACAAAAAGGCCAGCAGCAGGAACCAGAGATGCTGTAGTCCCATGTGAAGCCTCCTCTCAGTACGCGAACGACAGCGGTGCGATGTCGTCAGCACCCGGTGGTGCGGGCGGCGCGGGTTCGGAATCGTGCTCGAGCGGACCCTCGACCACATAGCGTCGGAGCAGGAAGAACCAGGCGACGGCGAGCAGGGCATACACCAACGTGAATGTGACCAGCGAGGTCACCACCATTCCCGCCGAGTTGCCGGACACGCCATCGGCCACGGTCAGCCTGATCATCTGGTCACCTGTCGGGTTGGGCACGACCACCCAGGGTTGGCGGCCCATTTCGGTGAACACCCAACCGGCGCTGTTCGCCAGGAATGGGGTGGGCAGTGTCACGAGTGCCAACCAGGAGAACCAGCGCACCGTCGGGATTCGGCCACCCCGGGTGAGCCACAATGCGGCAAGTGCGAACAGCACGGGGATCGCGAGGAAGCCGATCATCGCCCGGAACGCCCAGTACGTGACGAACAGGTTCGGTCGGTAGTCACCGGGGCCGAACTTGGCCTCATCGCTCTCCTGCAGATCCTTGACGCCCTCCAGGCGCACCCCGGCGAACTTGCCTTCGGCCAGGAACGGCAGCACGTACGGCACCTGAATCAGGTGTGTCACGCTGTCGCAGTTGTTATGAGTGCCGACGGTCAGGATCGAGAAGTCGGGATCGGTCTCGGTGTGGCACAACGATTCCGCCGAGGCCATCTTCATCGGCTGCTGCTGGAACATCAGCTTGCCCTGCATGTCGCCGGTGAAGAACAGTCCCACCGCCGACACCAGCGCCACCAGGGCGCCCAGGATGGTCGCCGGGCGGTACATCGTGCGGGCCTCGGTGCTCGCGCTCGACCGCACCATCCACCACGCGCACACGCCGGCGACGAATGTGCCCGCGGTGAGGAACGCTCCCGCGACGGCGTGCGAAAACGCGGCGGTCGCAGTGTTGTTCGTGAAGAGTGCCACGACGCTGGTCAGCTCGGCGCGGCCGGTGTCCGGGTTGTACCGCGCACCGACGGGATGCTGCATGAACGAGTTGGCGGCAATGATGAAGAACGCGGATACGTTCACCGCGATCGCCACGACCCAGATGCATGCGAGGTGGACGAGCCTCGGTAGTCTGCTCCATCCGAATATCCAGAGCCCGATGAATGTCGACTCGAAGAAGAACGCGGCGAGTCCCTCCATCGCCAGCGGTGCGCCGAAGACGTCGCCGACGAAGCGGGAGTACTCACTCCAGTTCATGCCGAACTGGAACTCCTGCACGATGCCCGTTGCCACGCCGAGCGCGAAATTGATCAGGAACAGCTTGCCGAAGAACCGGGTCAACCGGTACCACGAAGCGCTTCCGGTGATGACCCAGACGGTCTGCATCACCGCGATGAGCGGCGCCAGCCCGATCGTCAGGGGAACGAAGATGAAGTGGTAGACGGTGGTGATTCCGAACTGCCACCGCGACACATCCAGTGCGTCCATTCGAACCTCTTCCGTGGCCGTGCCACCAGCCTACGACAGAGTGTAGTAGTACTGCACTATGGGTTAGCTCACCGATTTCTCGGTCGACGTGGGCAGACCGGCGTTGTCGCGATGCCCGCGAAGGTCGTTACCGGCTTTGCGGATGCCGAATGCCGACACCACCTCGAATACGCCGATCACGATGAGCCAGATGCCGACGACGAAAGTCAAGGTCGCGATCGATTCGAACGGCGAGGCCAGCATCACCACACCCGCCACCAGGCTGATGACGCCGATGAAGATCTCCCAGGCGCGGCCGGGCAGTGTCGGGTCGCTGATTGCTGAAACGGCCGTGGCAACCCCCCGGAAGACGAAGCCCACGCCGATCCAAATGGCGAGCAGCAAGATCGACTGAGCCAGGCTGCGGAAACACAACACGGCCAGAATCAGTGACGCGGCGCCGCTGATGAAGAGTAGGACGCGGCCACCGGCAGACACATGCAGGCTGAATGCGAAGATCACCTGCGCGACGCCGGTGACCAACAAATAGGCGCCGAAGAAGATCGCGGCGACGATAAGGGTCTTGCCGGGCCACGCGAGCGCCAGAACGCCGAGTATGACGGCGAGAATCCCGGATAGCAGCGTGGATTTCCACAGGTGTTGCAACATGCTGGGCGGTGCGGGACTTTCCATGCGCGAAGTGTGGCATAGCGGCTTAACAGAAAATGTCCGTTCGCACACCACAATTGTTTCGATTTGGCGACGACACGGCCAGGAGTCCTATTCCGCGCAAAGGATCTAGTGACGCCAGCGCAAATATTGCCGTCCGGAGGCTCCGGCATGACTGTTGGTGTAACAGTGGGTTTATTCGCTACGATGTGCAGCACAGGTTCCGCCCGAGCACAGTCCGGCGATCCGGTGGAGCAAACAAGGAGTGACCATGACGACCACGTTCCGCCGTACGGCCACCGCAGCGCTCGCCGGGCTCTTCCTGGCGGTAGGTGCAGCCGTAGCCGTGGCGCCCGCACATGCAGACCCCGTTTACGACCAGCAGTTCATCAACCGTCTCGACAAGAAGGGTGTGCCGTACAAAAACCGTACGGAAGCCATTCGCACCGCCAAGCAATTCTGTATCGACACGACGCGCCAGGGGAATCCGGACTGGCTGGCCGGATACAAGCTGGGCGTCAACCAGGGGTGGACCCAGACGGAAACCAACAACTTCATCGGCGCTGCGGTCCCGACATACTGTCCGCAGCTCTGGGAGTGATCGCCGTTTCGTTTCTCCTGCCACCGCGTTCGTTTCTCCTGCCACCGCGGTAGGTCTCTACTACTGTTCCGGTACCGGTGCTGCGCGCCGGGTCCACGAATCAGAAAGTAGAGGCAACCGTGTCAGCTGGATGTCAAGACCGTCGGACGAAATTCTGGCGCATCGCAGCGGTGTTTGCTGCGACGGGCGCACTGGCTCTATCGGGCTGCGCAAGCGGCACCAACTCGAGTAGCGAATCGAGCGCGCCGGCCTCCGGGACATCGGCGGCGTCGGCCGAGAAGGTCGACGACATCGCGAACACCGTGCCCGAGGACATCAAATCGTCCGGGAAACTGATCGTCGGCGTCAACATTCCCTACACGCCCAACGAGTTCAAAGACGAAAGCGGCAAGATCGTCGGCTTTGACGTCGATCTGATGAACGCGGTCGCCGCGACGCTCGGCCTGACGGCGGAATACCGCGAGGCGGACTTCGCGAAGATCATCCCGTCTATTCAGGGTGGCACCTTCAACGTCGGTATGTCGTCGTTCACCGACACCAAGGAACGCGAGCAGACGGTCGACTTCGTCACTTACGGCTCGGCGGGTATTTTATGGGCGCAGCGTCCCGACAATCCGATAGACCCCGCCAACGCTTGCGGGAAGAAAGTAGCCGTGCAGGCCACCACGACGGAGGAGACCGACGAGCTCCCGGCGAAGAGCAAGGCGTGCACGGACGCAGGCAAGCCTGCGATTCAGATCATTCCGTTCGACGGCCAGGACGCGGCCACCAACGCCGTGGTGCTCGGTCAGGCCGACGCGATGTCGGCGGATTCCCCGGTGACCCTTTACGCAATCAAGCAGAGCAACGGGAAGCTGACCCAGGCCGGTGAGATCACCGATGCCGCTCCCTACGGATGGCCGGTGAAGAAGGGCTCACCCCTGGCCCAGTCGCTGAAGCAGGCACTGGAGCATCTGATCGATAGTGGGACCTACAAGGAGATCGCGTCCAACTGGGGTGTCGAGAAAGTGATGATCGACAAGCCGGTGATCAACGGCGCAATCAGCTGACGTCGGAGAACTGAAATGACTGATGTCGACACGCCTCCATCCACTGCTCCAGCTGCTATCGATGCCGTTCCGCTGCGTCATCCGTGGCGGTGGGTGGCGGCCGTCGTCATCATCATCTTGGTCGTGCTGTTCGTCTACGGCGCAGCCACCAACGACGCCTACCGATGGCACGTGTTCGGGGAGTACGTCTTCAACCAGCGGGTGCTGCAGATCGGATTGGTCAACACTCTGCAGCTCACCCTCTACTCGATGGTGCTGGCGATCGCGCTCGGCGTGCTGCTGGCGGTGATGCGGTTGTCACCGAATCCGGTCTTCAAGTCGGTGTCGTGGGTGTACCTGTGGATCTTCCGCGGGACCCCGATATACGTACAGCTGGTGTTCTGGGGACTGATCCCGACGATCTACTCCAAAATCCAGCTCGGCGTGCCGTTCGGGCCCTCGTTCTTCCATCTCAATCTGCAGTCGCTATCAATACCGTTTCTGTTGGCGATCCTCGGACTGGCCCTCAACGAGGCCGCCTACATGGCCGAAATCATCCGCGCGGGAATCAGTTCCGTGCCGGAGGGTCAGCTCGAGGCGTCGACGGCACTGGGCATGTCGTGGGGGATGGCGATGCGCCGCACCGTGCTACCGCAGGCGATGCGGGTGATCATCCCGCCGACCGGCAACGAAGTCATCAGCATGTTGAAGACCACATCGCTGGTCACCGCAGTGCCGTTCACCCTGGACCTGTACGGCATCACCTCGCGCGAGATCGCCGCGCGCACCTTCGAGCCCGTGCCGCTGCTGCTGGTGGCAGCGTTCTGGTATCTGGTCGTCACCAGCATCCTGATGGTGGGCCAGTACTACCTGGAGCGCTATTACTCGCGAGGCGCGTCGCGGAAACTGACAACCAGGCAACTCGAGGCGCTGGCCAAGGCTCAGGGAACCGGAGCGCCCGGAGGAGGAGGGGAGGGCGCATGACACCGATGGTGAAGGCTGAAGAAGTCTGTAAGAGTTTCGGGGCGCTTCACGTGCTCAAGGGCATCACGCTTGAGGTCGGCAGGGGCGAGGTGATGTGCATGGTCGGCCCGTCCGGCTCGGGCAAGTCGACGTTCCTGCGCTGTATCAACCACCTGGAGGTGGTCAATGCGGGCCGCTTGCATGTCGACGGCGACCTGATCGGCTACCGCGAGGCCGGATCCAAGTTGCACGAGATCTCGCCCCGCGTCGCCGCCAAACAACGCCGCGAGATCGGGATGGTGTTTCAGCACTTCAACCTCTTCCCGCATCGCACGGCATTGGGGAATGTGATCGAGGCACCTATCCATGTCAAGGGCGTCAAGAAGGCCGAAGCGGTGGCGCGGGGAAAGGATCTGCTGGAACAGGTCGGGCTGGCGGACAAGGCGCACGCCTATCCGGCGCAGCTCTCCGGTGGTCAGCAGCAGCGGGTCGCGATCGCCCGTGCGCTGGCGATGAGCCCCAAGCTGATGCTGTTCGACGAACCCACGTCGGCGCTTGATCCCGAGCTGGTGGGCGAGGTGCTCGCGGTGATGAAGAAGCTTGCCTCCGAAGGCATGACGATGGTGGTGGTCACCCACGAAATGGGCTTCGCTCGCGAGGTGGCCAATCAACTCGTGTTCATGGACGGCGGTGTCGTCGTGGAGAGCGGCCCTCCCCGCGAGGTGCTGGCCAATCCGCAACACGAACGTACGAAAGCCTTTCTGTCCAAGGTGCTCTAGGTCGCATGCGGCCGGATGCTCCCGATCCGACGACACCGCTGTGGCGGGCGGCGCAGGTATTCCGGCTGCTGAGTTGCATTTACGCGCTCGGCTTTCAGATTGCGATCAACCCCGGCTTGGCGCGGCCAGCGGCCGCGTGGCTGCTGTTTTCGGTGTTGGCCGGATGGAGCGCCACCTGTGGATTCGCCTATCTGCAGGGCTTCGGCCGCCGCTGGGCCTGGGTCCTTGCCGAACTGCTCGTCGTGGTTGCGCTGTTGCTGTCCACCGAATTCGTCGCGTCCAGGCAGTGGGCGCTGGACAACCAGTCGTGGCCGACGACCCTCTGGGCGACCAATGCGACGATCTCCGCGGCAATCCTGAGCGGGCCGATCGCGGGGATGCTCGCCGGGGTGGTGGTGATGATTGCGAGCACCGTCGTGAAGGGCACCTTCAACTACGACCTCGGCCGCAACGCGACGATCGTCATCGAACTCGCAGTGGGGCTGGCGGTCGGCATGGCGGCGCAGACGGCGCGTCGTGCACACGCCGAACTCGAACACGCGGCACGGCTGGCGGCGTCTCTCGACGAGCGCGAACGGCTGTCCCGGCAGGTGCACGATGGCGCGATCCAGGTTCTTGCCCTGATGTCACGCCGCGGGCGCGAGATCGGTGGAGAGGCTGCCGAACTGGCGGAGTTGGCGAGTGAGCAGGAGCGTGCGTTACGGCGGCTGGTGAGTTCTGCGGACGCCGAGCCACGGTCGGACGCCTTGGCCGATGTGGGCGCGCGACTACGGCGGCGAGCCTCCGATCGGGTGTCGGTGAGCCTGCCCGCCGAACCGGTCCTGTTGGACGGCGACATCGCCGATGAGCTGTGTGCGGCGGTGGCCAACGCGCTGGACAACGTCGCCGCGCATGCGGGGCCGAATGCCCGCGCCTACGTCCTGCTCGAGGACCTCGGCGACTCCGTGACGGTGAGTGTCCGTGACGACGGTATCGGTATCGCAGACGGGCGGCTGGAGGAGGCTGTTGCCGAAGGGCGAATGGGTGTGGCGAATTCGATTGTGGGACGGATGGAGTGGCTGGGTGGCAGCGCAAGGCTGAACACCGGGCCGGAATGTGGGACGGAATGGGAGCTGACGGTACCCCGACGGTGATGGTGGTCGATGACCATCCCATCTGGCGAGACGCAGTGGCCCGCGACCTCGCCGAGGACGGATTCACCGTGGTCGCGACGGCGGACGGCGTGGCAGCGGCAAGGCGCCGTGCTGCCGTTGTGCATCCTGACGTGGTCGTGATGGACATGCGACTCGCCGACGGTGATGGCGCCCAGGCGACCGCGGAGGTGCTCGCGGTGTCGCCGTCCACGCGGATCCTGGTGCTCTCGGCGTCCGACGAGCGCGATGATGTGCTCGAAGCGGTAAAGGCCGGAGCCACAGGATATCTCGTCAAAAGCGCATCCAAACAAGAGCTGGGAGAAGCGGTTCGTGCCACCGCGGAAGGCCGTGCGGTGTTCACTCCGGGACTGGCCGGTTTGGTGTTGGGGGAGTACCGGCGGATCGCGCAGAAGCCCGGCGCCGGCCCCGACACACCGAGCCTGACCGAGCGTGAGACAGAGGTGCTGCGCTTCGTGGCCAAGGGTATGACGGCCAAGCAGATCGCCGGGCGGCTGTCGCTGAGCCACCGCACCGTCGAGAACCACGTCCAGGCGACATTCCGCAAGCTCCAGGTGGCCAACCGGGTCGAGTTGGCCCGCTACGCGATCGAGCACGGCCTGGACAGGGAGTAGCGCAGTCGAGTAGTCCTACTCATCCGAGACGGTGAGTCCGCTGCGACGATGACCGCATGACCGAACCGCATCGGGCCGTCATCGCCCGGCTCTCGGCGGACTTCGCCTCGATTTCGCAGCAGCTGGCGCGGGTTTCCGCTGATCTGACCGAACTCGACCGGGTGTTGACGGGTCGGCCCCCGCTAGCCCAGCCAGCGGCCGCGCCCTACTGGCCGCAATATCCCCCACAGTACGACTACCCGCCGCCACCTCCGTCGCCGGTGGTGCCGGCGAACCCGCGACCCGAGCGATCGGAGGGCTGGATCGGCAAGGTGCTGGCCGTCGCGGGCGTCGCCGTCACGCTGATCGGGGTCGCGCTGCTGCTGGTGCTCGCCGCGCAGGCCGGCATCCTGCGGCCGGAGATCCGGGTCGGCGCCGGCGCACTGCTGGCGGCGGGTCTGGTCGCGGCTGCAGCCTGGCTGCATGCGCGCCACGGCGGCCGGGTCGGCGCCATCGCGCTGGCCGCCACGGGCATCGCGGCGGCCTACATCGACGTCATCGCCACCACCACGATCTATCACTGGCTGTCCGCCCCGGTCGGGCTCGCCATCGCCGCGGTGGTCGGCGGCGGCGGCCTGACACTCGCGCGGCATTGGAGCTCCGAGCATCTCGGGCTGCTCGTGCTGGTGCCGCTCGTCGTGCTGGCGCCAATCATCACCGACGGGATCACCCTGCTCCTGATCGGCTTCATGCTGGCGCTGTCGGCGGCCTCGCTTCCGGTGCAACTCGGCAGGGACTGGATCTGGCTGTACGCGGCGCGCACTGCGGCAGGCACGTTGCCGCTCCTGGTCGCGCTGGCTGAGGTGTACTTCGACGGTCACCGCGACCTGTGGCTGGCCGGCGCGTGTGGCATCGCCGGGTTCCTGGCCGTCTTCGGCGCGTTGATACTGCTGTCGCGCACCGGGAATCGCGCCGCGATGGCGTTGCTGACCGCGGCGGGTGTGCTTCCGGTGTTGTGTGTGTCGCCCGCCACCGGCCGGGCTGTCGCCGCGCTGATGGCCGCGGCCCTGGCCGCGGCGATGCTCGCGATCGTGGCGCTCGGCGATCGGCTGCCGGGCATACCCGGCGTCGTGCGGCACATCTGGTCGGGGCTGTCGGCGATCTCGGCGCTGATCGCGGTGACCGTCGCATTCGACGGCCATGTCGCGGGCCCTATCCTGCTGGCCTTGGCGGTGGTGCTCGCCATCGCGGGGCGCCGGGATGACGTGGCCCGGTGGGCAGCGATAGGCTTCACCGTCGTCGGGGGCGGGTTCTATCTGACCTTCGCACCGCCCAGCTCGCTGATGCATGCGAGTGAAACAGCCACGGCGACAGTGATTTCCGTGTTGGCCTCCAGCCTGCTGCTTGTTGTGTGCGCGGTGGCGATCGGGTGGTGCTGGAGTAGGCCCGACGCGATGGTGTGGGCAGGCGCAGCCGTCGTCGTCGGTTATGCGGTCAGCACTTTCACGGTCACCGCAGGCGTGCTCATCGGTGGGGTGGGTGGCGGCTTCTTCGGCGGGCATATGGCCGCGACGATCTGCTGGATCGCCGTGGCTGCCGCATTGTTCGGGTACGCGGCGCGGCTGCCTCGAGCCGACCGGTCATTGCCGATCGGGGCCGGTTTGGCGGTCGTGGCGGCGGCGACGGCCAAGCTGTTTCTCTTCGACCTCGGCACGCTGGACGGCATCTTCCGGGTCGCGGTGTTCATCGTGGTAGGTCTCGTACTGCTGGGCATGGGCGCCGGTTACGCACGGCTGCTCGATAAGCAGGACCGGCAACAAGACCGCCAGGTGTGAGTCTCCTCACGCGCTAGACTGGAACCATTCCAATTTAGGAGAGGTTGAAAAGGGCATGAGCCCAACGACACGTCGCACCGAAGCAGAAGTACAGCCATTTCAAGTGTCACCCGCGATGAGCGCGAACCTCCAGCGGGTGCTGGTGGACCTGATCGAGCTCCACCTTCAGGGCAAGCAGGCGCATTGGAATGTCGTCGGGACCAACTTCCGCGATCTGCACCTGCAGCTGGACGAGCTCGTCGACTTCGCGCGCGAGGCCAGCGACACCGTGGCAGAGCGCATGCGGGCACTGGACTCCGTGCCGGACGGGCGCTCCGACACCGTGGCGGCAGGCACCACCCTGCCTGCGTTTCCGGCGTACGAGCACACCACCACCGAGGTGGTCGAGCTGATCGCCGGCCGCATCTATGCCGCTGTCGACACCATGCGGGCGGTGCACGACGATGTCGACGCCGAGGACCCGAGCACCGCCGACGTTCTCCACCAGCTGATCGATGGCCTCGAGAAGCTGGCCTGGCTGATCAAGTCGGAGAACCGGAAGGTCTAAGGACCGGCCGCGGCGCCCTGCTCGACAGCGCCACGGACGGCGGCATCGTCGCGCCTTGCCATCAGATACCAGGTGTGCATGACCCCCTTGCCCTTGATTTCGATATCACCACGTTCCTCGAGTTCGAAGGCGTGGTCGAGGCGCTCATACACGTTCTGCGGCACCTGGATTCGGCCCTCGACGTCGGTGGTTTCCATCCTCGACGCCACGTTGACCGCGTCGCCCCAGACGTCGTAGAAGAACTTGCGCGCCCCCACCACGCCGGCGACCACCGGTCCGGCCGCCAGCCCGATGCGCAACGGCACCTCGCGGCCGTGGGGATCTCTCAGCCCGGCAACGGCCTCGGCCATGTCCAGAGCCAGACAGGCCAGCGCCTCGATGTGATCATCGCGCGGTTCCGGCACGCCGCTGACCACCATGTAGGAGTCACCGCTGGTCTTGACCTTCTCCAGCCCATGCTTATCGACCAGCGCGTCGAGATCGGTGTACAGCCGGTCGAGGAAGCGCACCAATTCGCTCGGTGTCATATTGCTCGCGCGTTTGGTGTAACCGGCGATGTCGGCGAACAGAATCGACGCGTCGTCGTACTTGTCGGCGATGATGGTGCGCGACGGGTCCTTCAGGCGCTCTGCGATGGTGGCCGGCAAGATATTGGTCAGCAGCCTCTCGGAGCGTTCATACTCGGACTCCATTGCGTCTCTCGCACGGGCGATTTCGCGTAGTGCATACCAGACCGTCGCCACGACCAGCACCCATGCGGAGACCGTGGTGATGACAAACCCTGAAGTACGCGCCCATTGAGGTAACACGCCGGTGTCGTCGGGCACCCAGAACTCGAGCGCGATGGCCGTTCCGGCGCCCAGTGCCGCGAGCGCCGAGGCCAGCATCATGTGGTCGATGCCGAGGATCAGCACCATGAGCGTCGCCGCTACGAGGAAGTAGAACTGCATGCCCGAGCCCGTGCCGACGTGCCAGCCGATGACAGTGATCGACGCGTAGGCGACGACGAAGAACACCAGCGGGGCAACGATCTCGCCGAACCGGTAGAGCACCGGGATGAACAAGAAGATCACAGCGCTGACGAGATTGAGAATTCCCATCCAGAGCACATCGGGCCCGATGAGAAGCTGTTGGACGCCGAAGAACGCGCTGACGACCGCGCCGATCCGTGCGGCGACGGTGAGCACCCCCAGGTGCCGGGCCACTCGTTCGGCCTGGTGGCGCGTGCGGGCCGGAACCCGGGACTCCAGCGCCATCTCGGGCACACAGATGGGGCGCAACTTGACCACCACGGACTAAGCCTAACCCTGTCGAACGCGTCTACCAGGGCTTTCGCCGTTCGACGGCGTCGGGACCGGCAAGGAGGTGGTTGCCTTTGCTCACGGACTCGGCCTCGGCCGGCGCCGTGGAGACAGGGCTTTGCCATGTATTCGCGCCCCTGTCGCATCGGCTCACCACCAGACGACGTGAGTGAATGCGCCACCGCCCAGACGATCGGGACCAGGACGATCCGTACACCCTGCTGCTCGGACGGCGGTTGACAAGTCGCTTGCCGCGCTCATGAAAGATAGCTGTAGTGGCGGGCATGCATAGCAACGCGACGTGAATCGCAGATGGAGCAGGCGGAAAAGTTGCTTGCCTCAAACCGCCGGCGTTGGACTTCGCGTAGTTAGCGAGAATGTGAGCAACGCGGTGTCGTGACTTAAGTGTTATAAGCTGCCAGTTCTCACATTAGGGACACCTTTATCAGGTGAAACCTACTTTCAGTATCCCTTTGCTGAATCCACGCATATGCGTACGACATCTTGGTGCGACGCGTGGACCTGCATTTTAACTGCCCGTGGGAAGGGAAAGATCGGCGACGTGATAACTGCAGAACTTTTCGATTTGCTGAGCGTCTTTTCGCTTCATCGGTTAATTTGGTGTACGGCATGCTTCCGATGTGTCCGGAACGAGATCTCTCCCAGGAGTAGCTATGAGGTGCTTCGTGGCCCGCCATTGGCGGCGTTGTGCGATAACGACCGTGATTGCCGTGGCGCCCATCGCCATCGTGTGCGCCTACGTCACGAATTTGCTCGTACCGACCGCACCGCTTCCACGGGTGGTCAGCGCGGCGAGCCTCAACATCATCGAGACCGCAGGCATCGTCAATTCCGACCAGACCATCGGAATGTCGGACTCGGACATCTATGACCCGAACCTGACGGACGCACAAGTCATCGAGCGCATACAGCAGATGCAGAATCTGGGCGTCGACACCATCCGTGTCCTGGTCCCCTGGGGCGTAATCCGCCCTGTTCCGCCTGGCGACCCCTTGGAGACGTTCTTTCCCCCGGACTGGAAGCGCATCGACCTGATCATCAGCCAGGCGCAGCAGCGCAACATGGCGGTGCTCGGCGTACTGAACTCGACACCGTATTACGGCGGTGAGGACGGCCGGGGCTGCGTCGGCTGCTATGGGGTCGCCCCCGATCCCCAGAAGTTCGCGGCCTTCGCTTCCGAAGCCGTCACACGCCTGAATACTCTTTTCCCGGGCGTGATTTCGGCCTACGAGGTGTGGAATGAGCCGAACCTGTACCAATCTTGGATGCCTGCGCCGGATCCGGTGGCGTACACGGAACTGTTGAAGCAGGCGTACACGGCGATCAAGGCCGCCGATCCCAACGCACTGGTGGTGGCCGGCGTGCTCACCACGGTGATCAACTGGGGTGACGCGACGGTGGATCCGCGGACATTCCTGGCCACCATGTATGCCAACGGCGCCAAGGGCTTCTTCGACGCGCTCTCGATCCACCCGTACAGCTACCAACAGAAGTTCTCCGACGGCGACTGTAATGACTTCTGCCAGAACACGCCACTTCAGCAGCTGATCGATCTGCGACAGATGATGATCGACAACGGCGACCAGCTCGCCAAGATCTGGGCGACCGAGTACGGTCTCGGCACCGCCCTGCTGACCGGCACCGAAGAACAACGCGAGCAGCAGCAATCGGATTGGATCAAGGACTTCCTCGATACCTGGGCCACTGTGGATCAGGACCCGGCATACCAAAACCTGGGCACCGACTGGTTGGGTCCTGCGTTCATCTATACCATCCAGGAGCGACTGAACAACACGGACGAGAACGGTTCGCTCGGCATCTTCAAGTACGGCGACGACTGGATTCCCAAGCTGGCTGCCATCATGCTCAAGAAGCTCATCGAAGACCGTGAGGCCGCCCAGAACCCAACTGACCCAACGAATCCGACCGGCCCGGGTAATCCCGGCGCCGGCCCTGGCACGGGTACTGGCACCCCTCCCGCCGTCGATCCTGTCGCCGCGTTCGCTCAATCGATCGCTCAAGCCCTGACTCACTTCTTGAATCAGATCAACCAGCTCGGCCAGGCCATCGCACAGGCTGTGTCCAGTGCAGTCGCCAACCTGTTCAACGGTCTTGCCAATCTGGGTGGCGCCGCCGTGACTCCGCTCGGATTGTCCGCCGACACGCAGCACGCCCTTGCCGTGGGAAGCAGGATGGCTGCGGCATCGGTGCAGGCCGGATCCACCACGGCTACCGACAAGCTCACCGCCGGTGAGGGAGCCGCCGCATCGGCTGCCGACGAGGGGTTGGCAGCCGACGAGGCCACTACCACCGTGGTCACCGATCCGACAGTGACCGAGAGACCCAACACGACCGAGGAGCCCGCGGCGACCGAGGAGCCCAAGGCGGAGGAGCCCAAGGCGGATGAGCCGAAGAAGGGTGACGAGCCCAACGAGACGACTCCGGGCCGCAAGCACGACGAGTCCAACAACGATTCGCCGAAGAAGCCCGACAACAAGAAGCCCGACGGCAAGAAAGGCGACGCCAAGAAGGGCGACGCCAAGAAGGGCGACGAGCGGCCGGCGCCTGGCAGGCACACGCACTACACCCACCCGAAGCGTGGCAACGGTGCGACCAACGAGGGCGCGCCAGCAGCGGCGGGCACGGCCGAAACCGGGGCCGTCTCCTAATCCGACGACATCCGGGCGGCGTCTCGGGCTCGCAGGGCCAGCCACAACTCGTGGCGATCCTGGGCGGACTCCAGGCGCCGCCCGGTCAGTCGTTCCACCGCGTCGATACGGTTGCGCATCGTATGCCGGTGTACCCGAAGGGCGCTGGCCGCCGATCCCCAATGTCCGTTGTGCTCGAGGAAAGCCGTCAGTCCTCGGATGAGTTCATCGGCACGGTCGGCCGTATCCAAGGGACCCAGTACGGCGTCGGCGAAGGCTTGAAGGGATTGCGCGCCGACGGTGTTGAGTAGCAGTCGGCTGCTGGCGATCTCCTCGGCGTGCATGTGTCTGCCCTGCAGGCGACTGGCAGGCAGTGCCGAGCGCGCCTGCCGCAGGGACACCACCAGGGCGCCGGGCCGTACCGCGATGCCGATCCCTGCGGCCCGGTGGGCGGCCAGTGTGCCCAGCACGGCAGGCAGGTCGGTGTCCAGCGTGGCGGCCAGTTCGACCACTTCGCCGACCACCCTCACCAGCGCATCGGGAAGGGTGATCAACAGATCGGCCGCCAGGTCATCGGCATCGTGTGGCGCAGCGACCGCTGCGGCGCGGAGATCGGCATCGGGCAGTCCCACCGAGGTCAGCCAACGCGCGGCGACGACGTCGTCGACCGTGGCCCGCGCCAGCCGGTCCAGCACCTGTGCCCGGCCGCGGCGCTGAGCGGTGTTCAGGCCGTGCCGACGCTCCAGCTCGAGTGACAACAGCGAAACCAGATCGCCCGAAATCTGATGTCCCGCCGGTTGTTCGGCGGGACCGTCAATCAACAGCCAGGCGCGCAATCGACGGGCGCCGAGTGCGTGCAACTCTCTGCGCCGACCGTCGCTGATGTCCGCGGCTGCCGCATTGAGGCCTTGGTCGCGTACGGATTCGAGCAGGCTCGACAGGCGGGCGACCAACCGGTCCCCGCTCGGATCGGATTGGGCCAACACTCTGCCGAGCAGGTCGATGACGACGCCCGCCCGACCGGTCGCCTCGTGATGCGCGGCCAGGATGCCGAGCAGGCCGCCGGGTGTGACGGCCGCCGCGGTGAGCGCACGCTGGGTCTGCAGCGCCCACTCGAGCTCCTTTCGTTCGGCGCGCGCCCGGTAGGCGAAGACCGCCTTGGTCACCGCGATGAACGGAACCGGGTCCGGGACCGTCAGTAGCGGCATGCCCACCTTCTCGGCGGCCGTGACGAGTCTGGTTGGCGCCCGTTGATGGGGGAGTTCGGCACCCAGCCCCAAGGCGATGGCCCGCACGCCGGCGGCATCGAGGTCGGCCAGGTAGGACCGGCAGCCCGCGGCGCTTTTCGGCAGCAGGAGGCCGATGGTCAACAAGAGCTCGCCGCCCTGCAACCACGGTCCCGGATTGGCCAGCTCGGAGACCGCGGCAGCCTCGATCTCGCGAGAGACGTTTGCCTGGCCGGCGACGAGCTGGAGACCGAGCTCAGGGTCGGCCACTAGCTCGGCGACGGTGAGCATGGACATATCGTCGAACATTCAGCTGTCAACTTCTACAAATTGGCTATATCCGTACCCGGGGCTTTGCGGAAACGTGTCTGTCTATGACGCCGCAAGAACCCATCGGACCAGTCGATGCCACCCGCGTGCCCCGGTATGCAGGCCCCGCCACCTTCGCACGACTGCCCCGTACGGACGAGGTGACCCATACCGACGTCGCGATCGTCGGCATCCCCTTCGACTCCGGCGTCTCCTACCGGCCGGGCGCCAGATTCGGTCCGGGGCACATTCGCGCCTCCTCCAAGTTGCTTCGGCCCTATCACCCGCCTCTGGATGTCGAGCCATTCGCCGTCCAGCAGGTTGCCGACGCGGGCGACATTGCGGTCAACCCTTTCGACATCGAAGAGGCGATCACCACGATCGAGCGTGCCTCCGATCAACTCCGCGACGGCGGTACCAAGCTCATCACCCTCGGCGGGGATCACACCATCGCGTTGCCGCTGCTGCGCTCGGCATATCTCGAACATGGCCCGATAGCCGTGCTGCACTTCGACGCTCACCTCGACACCTGGGACACCTACTTCGGTGCGCCCTTCACTCACGGCACCCCGTTCCGCCGCGCCAGCGAGGAAGGCCTGCTCGACCCCGAGCACTGCCTGCACGTCGGCATCCGCGGACCGCTGTATGCCTCCACCGACCTCTCGGATGACCGGGTGCTCGGCTTCCAGGTGATCGGCAGCGACGAATTCCAGATCGACGGCCTCGCCGCAGTCATCGAGCGGATGCGGGCCCGCATCGGGGATGCACCGGTCTATGTCTCGGTCGACATCGATGTGCTCGACCCGGCGCACGCGCCCGGTACCGGCACGCCGGAAGCCGGTGGCATGACGAGTCGCGAACTGCTGCACTGCCTGCGGACCCTGGTGGGCGCGAACGTCGTCGGTGCCGACATCGTCGAAGTCGCACCGGCATATGACCATGCCGAGATCACCGGCATCGCGGCCGCGCACGTCGCCTACGAACTGATGTCCGTGCTGGCGGTAAAGCGATGACCGATCCGCGCAACGGAGGCTCCGCGGTCGTCGAGACCCTCGCCGCGCATGGCGTCGACAGCATCTTCGGCATTCCCGGCACACATAATCTCGAGATCTACCGGCACCTTCCGAACGCCGGTATCCGCGCCATCACCCCCCGGCACGAGCAGGGGGCCGGTTACGCCGCCGAGGCCTATGCCCGCGTCACCGGCAGGCCAGGAGTGGTGGTGTCCACCAGCGGTCCCGGGCTGACCAACACGATGACCGCCGCTTCCACGGCATACGCGGAGTCGCAGCCGATGCTCGTGCTCTCGTCGGGTCTGCCGACCGGAGCCGAGGGGCGCGACCTCGGTCAGTTGCACGAGGCCAAGAACATCACCGAGGCAATGGGTCAGCTGGTGCGGTGGAGTCGGCGAGTGCGCAGTGCCGACGAGGCCGCCGCGGCAGTGACCGAGGCGTTCGGCAGTTTCACCGGAGCCCGGCCGCGGCCCGTGCACATCGAGATCCCCATCGACGTGCTCGAGCAGAGTTGGGCCGGTGAACCGCGGACGGCGGCGAAAGCCCCCCCGCCCGAAGCTGATCCCACTGCTGTCGGCCGGGTCGCCGAGGTGTTGGCCGCCGCCGCGGCGCCGATGATCATCGCCGGCGGCGGCGCGGTCGACGCACAGCGGGAACTGACCGCTCTCGCCGAGGCGCTCGGCGCTCCGGTCGCCACCACGGTCAACGGCAAGGGTGTGCTGGACGAGGCGCACCCCCTGTGCGTCGGTGCGTCGGTCCGGCTGCGGGCGCTGCAGAAGGCGGCGGCCGACAGTGACGCCCTGCTTGTGGTCGGCAGCGAGCTCGGCGATTCGGACCTGTGGGAGGGCCAGATCCGCGGCCGGACGGTCATCCGTTGCGATATCGACCCCGCTCAGCTCGACAAGAACTGCCCGGGCGACCACGCGCTGGCGGGCGATGCGGCGGCGACGGTTGCCGCGCTGGCGGCGGCGCTGCCTGGCCGCCCGCCCCTGAGCGCAGAACGTGCGGCGGCTTTGCGGGCGGTGTGCCGCGACGAAGCGGCCAAGGACGCGGATGTGTATGCCGATATCAACGCGGCGGTCCGCGCCGCTCTGCCCGCCGAGGCGGTGTTGTGTGGAGACAGTTCACAGGTCACCTACTTCGGCTCGGTGCACTTCTTCGACCTGCCCGCGCCACGGCGGTTCTGCTACTCACCGGGCTACGCCACCCTCGGATACGGCCTACCGGCCGGTCTGGGCGCCGCCGTCGGACGGCCCGGGACACCGGTGGCCGTCCTGGTCGGCGACGGTGCGTTGATGTTTTCCGTACAGGAACTGGTAACCCTTGTGGAGCAACGTCTTCCGGTCCCGGTTGTCGTCGTGGACAACGGCGGATACCGGGAGATCCGTGACCAGGAAGCCGCTCGGGGCATCCCGCCGATCGGCGTCGAACTACGGACCCCCGACCTCGCCGCGATGGCGGTCGCGATGGGTGCGCGTGGGGTGCGCACCACCTCGACCGCCGACCTCACCGATTTCGTCGACGCGGCCCTCGGCGCCGACGGCCCCACCCTCATCCATTTCGACATCCGCTGAAAGGACTGCGAGCCATGGACATAGCGATCGTCGCGATCTACATCGCCGGTATGATTGCCTTCGGCTTCTGGGGAAAGCGCAAAGCCACAACGCAATCAGACTTCTTGGTGGCCGGCCGCCGCCTCGGCCCACTGCTGTATTCGGGCACCATGGCCGCGATCGTGCTCGGTGGCGCCTCGACCATCGGCGGTGTCGGGCTCGGCTACCAGTACGGCATCTCCGGCATGTGGCTGGTGGTTGCCATCGGCGTCGGCATCCTTCTGCTCAGCCTGCTCTTCGCGGGGCGGATTCAGCGGCTACGCGTCTACACGGTGAGCCAGATGCTCGAATTGCGCTATGGCCCTGGTTCTTCGGTGCTGTCCGGCGTGGTGATGTGGGGCTACACGCTGATGTTGTCGGTCACCTCGACGATCGCCTACTCGACCATCTTCGGTGCGCTGTTCGACATCGGCAGGGTACCCGCGATCATTCTCGGCGGCAGCGTCGTGATCATCTATTCGGTGCTGGGCGGCATGTGGTCGATCACGCTGACCGACTTCGTGCAGTTTCTGGTCAAGACTGTCGGCATCTTCTTCATCCTGCTGCCCATCGCGCTGTACAAGACGGGCGGCTTCAGCGGACTGGCCGAGAAGCTGCCTGCCGACGCCACGTCGTTCACGGCCATCGGCGGGAGCACCATCCTCACCTACTTCGTCATCTACACGTTCGGCCTGCTGATCGGTCAGGACATCTGGCAACGGGTGTTCACCGCGCGCAGTCCCGGTGTCGCCCGCTGGGCGGGCGCCGTTGCCGGTGTCTACTGCCTGCTCTACGCCATCGCCGGTGCAGTGATCGGGATGGCGGCCAAGGTTCTGCTGCCTGCGCTCGAATCCAAGGACGACGCCTTCGCTGAGTTCGTGGAGATGCAGTTGCCGCCGGTGCTGGCCGGCCTGGTGCTCGCTGCGGCGTTGGCCGCGGTGATGTCCACGTCGAGCGGTGCGTTGATCGCCACCGCCACCGTGTTCAGCCAGGACATCGTCGCCCGCCTGCTCAAGCGCGACTTGGAGGCGGGTAGCGAGCACGACCACATTCGCAACAACCGGCTGTACGTCGCCGGCTTCGGCATCGTCATGGTGGCGATCGCGTGCGCGCTGCAGGACGTGGTGGCCGCGCTGACCGTCGCCTACGACATCCTGGTCGGCGGGCTGCTGGTGCCGATCCTCGGCGGGCTGGTCTGGCGGCGTGGGACCAACGTCGGTGCGCTTGCCGCGATGGTCGTCGGCACAGTGGCCACCCTGGCCACGATGTTCGCCACCGACATCCTGGCCAATGAGCCGATCTACGCGGGCCTGGCTTCCGGGCTGCTGGTCTACATCGTTGGCAGCCTGCTCAGCCGCCCGACGCCGCCTGACGTGCTTGCCGAATGGGATCGCCGCAGCCGGAGCCGGGACGTCGAAGCGGCGCCCGCACGGGTCTCGTAGAGGTGCCCTCGGTGAGATTCGAACTCACACTGTACGGGTTTTGAATCCGTTTCCTCTGCCAGTTGGGATACGAGGGCTTGTTCATCTGGCGCGGTCTACCACCATAGAGGATGCCCCGAGGTCGCTCGTCGCGGCTGGTACCGCCACAATGTGTTCCATGTCTTCCACGGCACCCGATCCCGTTTCATCCACCGATGCGCCCAAGCCGCACCGTGTACTCATCGCAGAGGATGAGGCGCTCATCCGGATGGACTTGGCCGAAATGCTGCGCGAAGAGGGCTATGAAATCGTCGGGGAGGCAGGCGACGGGCAAGAGGCGGTCGACCTGGCCGAAGACCTCAAGCCCGATCTGGTGATCATGGACGTCAAGATGCCGCGCAGGGACGGCATCGACGCCGCCTCCGAGATCGCGGGCAAGCGCATCGCGCCGATCGTCATTCTCACCGCCTTCAGCCAGCGCGAGCTGGTGGAGCGTGCGCGCGACGCGGGCGCGATGGCCTATCTGGTCAAACCGTTCAACATCACCGACCTCATTCCGGCAATCGAGGTGGCCGTCAGCCGGTTCAGCGAGATCAGCGCGCTGGAGGAAGAGGTTGCCACGCTGTCCGACCGGCTGGAGACGCGCAAGCTGGTGGAGCGGGCCAAGGGTTTGCTGCAGGCCAAGCAGGGGATGTCCGAACCAGACGCGTTCAAATGGATTCAGCGCGCCGCAATGGACCGTCGGACCACGATGAAGCGGGTCGCCGAGGTGGTGCTGGAAACCCTCGACACGCCAAAGGACTCGTCCAATTCCGAGTAGGGATTCGGGCGCAAACGCGTAAAGAGTGTGTTTCGAAATGCTGGAACGGGCGGATCGCGACGCTGATAAACGTTGCGCATCTTCCAAGATGACGCACCGCGGCCACCTGTTGGCTATGGTCGTCCCGAAGCATCGCCGCCCCGGCCCACCAGGGATGGTGCGTCGGTGCCGATGAAAACTCTGACCCGGAGGTGAAGCGTGCGCGGTCGTATGGCACGGAATGCATTTGCTCTCGGTAGCGCCGGACTGATTGTGCTCGGGATTGCCGGATGCAACCAGTCCAAGCCCGAAGAAGAGCAGGCGCAGACCCAGCTGAAGATCGTCGAGCAGGTGCAGATCGACGAGGGCGGCAAGGAGGTCAAGGCTGCTGCGGGTGCTGCTCCCGCCGATCCGGCCGGAGACGGCAAGGCCACCTGCCCGCCGGTGTCGATCGCCATGGCGGGCGCGCTCAACGGGCCCGACGCCGCGCTGGGCATCAACATCAAGAACGGCGTACAGCTGGCGATAGACAAGCACAACGCGGCCAACCCTGGTTGCCAGGTGCAGCTGAAGCCGTTCGACACCGAGGGCGATCCGCAGAAGGCCACCGCCATCGCCCCGCAGATCGTCGACGACCAGTACACGATCGGTTTGGTCGGTCCCGCGTTCTCGGGTGAGACCAAGGCGACCGGGACCGTGTTCGACCAGGCCGGCCTCGTCGCCACCACGGCGTCGGCGACCAACCCGACCCTCAGTGAGAACGGCTGGAAGACGTTCTTCCGCGGCCTGGCCAACGACGCCGTGCAGGGCCCGTCGGTGGCCAACTATATGAAGAACACGCTCGGGTACAAGAAGATCTGCGTGATGGACGACAGCACCGATTACGGACTCGGGCTGGCCTCCGCGGTGCGCGAGACCCTCGGTCCGGTGGCCGATTCGGGATGCAACATCTCGGTGAAGAAGGGCGACAAGGACTTCTCCGCCGCGGTGACCCAAATCAAGGGAGTCAGCCCGGACGCCGTGTTCTACGGCGGCTACTACTCGGAGGCGGCGCCGCTCGTCAGCCAGCTCAAGGATGGTGGTGTCACCGCCACGTTCGTGTCCGCGGACGGCACCAAGGATCCCGAGTTCGTCAAGCAGGCCGGTGAATCGTCCAAAGACGCGATCCTGTCCTGCCCGTGCGGCCCGGCCAGCGGTGCATTCGCCGACGAGTACAAGAAGGCGTTCAACGTCGACCCCGGCACCTACAGCACCGAGGGTTATGATCTTGGCACCATCCTCGTCAAGGGCATCGACTCGGGCGCTATCACCCGGCCGGCGCTGCTGGACTTTGTGAAGAACTACAAGGGCCAAGGGGTGGCTCGTGAGTACCAGTGGACCCCCACCGGTGAACTCACCACCAACCTGATCTGGATCTTCAAGGTCCAGTAGTCACTGCGGCGAAGCGCGTCCGAGACCGGTTGGCTCGGGCGCGTTTTCGCTCCTAGTAACCGGCGAGGAGCCGTCACCGGATGATCGAGATCGTCCCTGAGTGTGCCGACCAGTACGCGTGCCTGGCCGCGAATATCAACTTCAGTCTGGAAGGCCTGCGAAACGGTTTCTGGCAGTTGACGATCGACGGGCTTTCCTGGGGTGCGATCTATGCGCTGGTGGCCGTCGGTTACACGCTGGTGTTCGGCGTGCTGCGGCTGATCAACTTCGCACACTCCGAGATATTCATGCTGGGCATGTTCGGCGCCTACTTCGCGCTGGACATGATCATGGGGTTCACGCCCAGCGGGAACGCCTACAGCAAGGGCATCCTCCTAACGGTGGTCTACCTCGGGATCGCGATGTTGTTCGCGATGCTGGTGTCTGGTTCGGCGGCCGTCGGGTTGGAGTTCATCGCGTACCGCCCGCTGCGAAGACGCAACGCCCGGTCGCTGACGTTCCTGATCACCGCGATCGGGATGTCGTTCGTATTGCAGGAGTTCGTGCATTTCGTGCTGCCCAAGCTGATCAAGGGCTATGGCGGCAGCAACGCGCAGCAACCGATCATCCTCGTTCAGCCCAAAACGCAGTTCACCATCTTCGGTGCGACGGTGTCCAACGTGACGATCGTGATCATCGTCGCGGCGATGATCTTCGCGCTGCTGACGGATTTCGCGATCAACAGGACGAAGTTCGGCCGCGGCATTCGTGCCGTCGCGCAGGACCCGACCACCGCAACGCTGATGGGCGTGTCCCGCGAACGCATCATCATGATGACGTTCCTGATCGGTGGCCTGCTCGCCGGCGCGGCGGCCCTGCTCTACACCCTCAAGGTTCCCCAGGGCATCATCTACTCCGGCGGATTCCTGTTGGGTATCAAGGCATTCTCCGCGGCGGTGCTGGGTGGGATCGGTAACCTGCGCGGCGCGCTGCTCGGTGGTCTGCTGCTCGGCATCATGGAGAACTACGGGCAGGCAGTCTTCGGCACCCAGTGGCGCGACGTGGTCGCCTTCGTACTGCTCGTTCTCGTGCTGCTGTTGCGGCCGACGGGGATACTCGGTGAGAGCCTCGGAAAGGCACGGGCATGAGCGGCAAGCGGCGGGCCGACAGTGGATCCCGGATGGACACCGTACTGGCGCCGGGGGACCGCCTGAGGGAGTGGTGGGGCGGTCTGTCGCGGATCCAGAAGTGGGGCTTCGGCATCCTGCTGTTCGTGGCGCTGGCGCTGCTGCCGCTGTATACCCCGCCGTTCCTCGACACCCCCGGCATCAGCTTCGGCGGCACGATGGCCCAGTTCGCGATGGTCGCGATCATCGCGATCGGACTCAACGTCGTGGTCGGCCAGGCCGGCCTGCTGGACCTGGGATATGTCGGCTTCTACGCCGTCGGTGCCTACACCGTCGCGCTGCTGACAAGTCCGGACAGCCCGTGGAACAAGTTGGGTCCCACGGGCATGTTCAGCGCACCATGGGCCTGGCTGTCGTGCGTACCCCTGGCGATGGCGATGACCGCACTGGCCGGCCTCATCCTCGGCTTTCCGACCCTGCGACTGCGCGGCGACTACCTGGCCATCGTCACCCTGGGATTCGGTGAGATCATCCGACTGCTGGCCGACAACCTGTCCGACATCACCAACGGGCCCCGCGGCCTGAACGAGGTCGCCTACCCGCGCGTGGGGCAGAGCGATCGGCTTCCGGAAGGGGTCTTCTCCAACGGCAACTCATCGGGCGACGCCAACTACGGCACCTGGTGGTTCTGGCTGGGGCTGATCCTCATCGTCGCGATCCTGCTGCTGGTCGGCAACCTCGAGCGCAGCCGGGTCGGGCGGGCCTGGGTGGCGATCCGCGAGGACGAGGACGCCGCGGAAGTAATGGGCGTCAACACCTTCCGGTTCAAACTGTGGGCGTTCGTGATGGGTGCGGCGATCGGCGGTCTGTCCGGTGCGTTGTACGCCGGACAGGTCCAGTACGTCGCACCACCGACGTTCAACATCATCAACTCGATGCTGTTCCTGTGTGCGGTGGTGCTCGGCGGCCAGGGCAACAAGCTGGGGGTGATCTTCGGGGCGTTCGTCATCGTCTATCTGCCCAACCGGTTGCTCGGCGTGCACTTCCTCGGCATCAATCTCGGCGACCTGAAGTACCTCTTCTTCGGCCTCGCGCTCGTGATCATGATGATCTTCCGGCCCGAGGGCCTGTTCCCGGTCCGGCAGCAGCTGCTCGCGTACGGCAAGGCCGCCGGTGATCTGCTGCGGTCCAAACCTGGCGAGAAGGAGCCGGTCGGATGAGTATCGAGGAACTGGCGGGTGTCCACCGCGAGATACACGCCGCCGAGGGCGAAGTCCTCCTGGAGACAAAGGATCTGACGGTCAAGTTCGGCGGCCTCGTCGCGCTGGACTCGGTCACCTTCAACATCCGCCGCGGCGAGATCCTCGGCCTGATCGGGCCCAACGGCGCGGGCAAGACCACGTGCTTCAACGCCATCACGGGTGTCTACCGGCCCAGCTCGGGCTCGGTGATTTTCGACGGGGCGCCGCTGGGCCGGATCAAACGCCACGAGATCACCCGCAAGGGCATCGCACGCACCTTCCAGAACATTCGGCTGTGGGGCGAGATGACGGCGCTGGAGAACGTTGTCGTCGCCACCGATGCCCGGCACCGGACCTCGGTACCCGGAGCACTGGTCCGCACGCCGCGCCACCGTCGGGAGGAGAAGACGGCGATCGAAAGAGCCGCGGCTCTTCTGCATTTCGTCGGTATCGCCCGTCGCGGCGAGGAGAAGGCGAAGAATCTGCCCTACGGCGACCAGCGGCGCCTGGAGATCGCGCGCGCACTAGCCACCGAGCCCAAGCTGCTCTGTCTCGATGAGCCGGCGGCCGGGTTCAATCCGAGCGAGAAGTCCGCCCTGATCGACCTGATCCGCAAGATCCGCGACGACGGCTACACCGTGCTGCTCATCGAGCACGACATGCGACTCGTCATGGGCGTCACCGATCGCATCGTGGTGCTGGAGTTCGGTCGCAAGATCGCCGATGGCCTGCCCATCGAAATCCGCGAGGACCCCAAGGTCATCGCCGCATACCTGGGGGTGCCCGACGATGACGTCGAATGACGACCGGCCGATCCTGCTCGAGGCGCGCGATGTGGTGGTCCACTACGGGCGGATCAAGGCATTGCACGGGGTGTCGGTGGTGGTCCGCGAGGGCGAGCTCGTGACCCTGCTGGGCTCCAACGGCGCGGGTAAAACCACGATGATGCGGGCGATTTCGGGGCTGCGCCCGCTGACCTCGGGCTCGGTCTGGTTCGACGGGCAGGACGTCACCCGGGTCAAGGCGCACAAGCGGGTCACCGGCGGCCTGATCCAGGCGCCGGAAGGCCGTGGCGTCTTCCCCGGCATGACCGTCATCGAGAATCTCGAGATGGGTTGCTACGGACGGAAATTCCCGTCCAAGGCCGAACACAAGAGTCAGCTGGACTGGGTGCTGGAGACATTTCCCCGGTTGGCCGAGCGCAAGAACCAGGTGGGTGGCACGCTGTCCGGGGGTGAGCAGCAGATGCTCGCCATCGGGCGGTCCCTGATGGCCAGGCCCAAGGTGCTCCTGCTTGACGAACCGTCGATGGGGCTGGCGCCGATGGTCATCTCGCAGATCTTCAAGATCATCGCGGAGATCAACGCCGCGGGTACCACCGTGTTGCTGGTGGAGCAGAACGCGCAGCAGGCGCTGAGCCGGTCCGATCGCGCCTACATCCTGGAGACCGGCGAAGTGACCCAATCAGGCGACGCACGTAAGCTGTTGTCCGACGACAGTATTCGCGCCGCGTACCTCGGCGTGGCCTGATCAGTCGAGACTCGCCTCGATGATCCGGTCGGCGAACCCGTTCGGATTCGTGAACATGACCTCGTGGCTTCCCGGCATTTCGAGCAGCCGGTAGACGCCGAGACGGCTGGACAGTCGCGGATGAAGCGCCCATTCGCCGGGTGGGTACACGATGTCCTCGGTGCTTCTGATGTAGCTACGGGGAGTTGTCAGCGTACAGAACTTCGTCATGTCCACCGGCTCGGACATGAGATCCATCGAGGCGGGTGACAACTGCTCGTAGGTGGCGAGCGCAACTTCGGGGCCGCCGTCGTGGATGAAATTGTCCCGCCAGAACTCGAACGGCAGCATCACGCTGTTGTCGGAGGAGCCTGCGGCGAGAGCCCGCAGCGTTGCCTGGCTTTCTGGCGGTGCGACGCTCAGCGCGGAGTCACCGCTGTTGAGAACCAAACCGTTGACGTACACCAGCCGCCGGACGCGGTGCGGAATGGCTTCGGCCACCTTGCTGATGATCGTTCCACCGGAGCTGTGGCCGACGAGCACGATATCGCTCAACTCGCGATCGGCGACGTAGTCGACCACCGACTGCGTTGCCCTCGCGTGGTCGACCCGGCGGGAGGCACCCTTGCCGTGGCCGGCGACGGTCGGATGGAAAGCGGTATGGCGCAGCTGCTCGAGACGTTCGGCGACCTTTGTCCAAGCTGTGCCGTCGTGCCAGGAACCAACCGTGGACCAATACGAACGTGGGCACACCGCGCTCAACGTGAAGCGGCGCCGGAGTATTCGCCTTCGCTCAGCGCGCGACGATCACCGAGGAGCCGTGCCCGAACAATCCCTGGTTGGCGGTGACGCCCACCCTCGCTCCTTCGACCTGGCGCCCGGTGGCTTGGCCCTTCAGCTGCCAGGTCAGCTCACAGACCTGGGCGATGGCCTGGGCCGGGATGGCTTCACCGAAACACGCCAGCCCGCCCGACGGATTGACCGGGATCCTGCCGCCGATCGTGGTTTCGCCGCCGCGCAGCAACTGCTCGGCTTCTCCCTTGGGGCACAGGCCGAGATGTTCGTACCAGTCGAGTTCCAGCGCGGTGGACAGGTCGTAGACCTCGGCCAGGCTGAGGTCCTCGGGCCCGATACCGGCCTCGGCATACGCGGCATCGAGGATCTGGTCCTTGAACACCCGGTCGGGCGCGGGTACGACCGCCGTCGAATCCGTTGCGATGTCGGGCAACTCGGGCAGATGCTGTGGATAGCGCGGGGTAACGGTGCTGATCGCGCGAACCGACGGTATGCCCTCGGCCGAGCCGAGATGCTTCTCGGCGAACGCCTTGCTGGCCACGATCAACGCGGCGGCGCCGTCGGAGGTGGCGCAGATCTCCAGCTGCCGCAACGGGTCCGCGACGACGGGGCTGGCCAGTACATCCTCGACCGTGCTCTCCTTGCGATAACGGGCGTTCGGGTTCTGCAGGCCGTGCCTGGCGTTCTTGACCTTGACCGCCGCGAAGTCCTCGGACGTGGCGCCGTAGAGGTCCATCCGCCTGCGGGCGAGCAGCGCGAAATACACGGGATTCATCGCGCCGATCAGGTGAAAGCGCTGCCAGTCGGGATCGTTGCGGCGCTCGCCGCCAACCGGGGCGAACGCACCCTTGGCGGTGGTGTCGGCACCGATCACCAAGGCGACATCACAGAACCCGGCGAGGATCTGCGCGCGGGCGCTCTGCAACGCCTGCGAACCGCTGGCGCAGGCCGCGTAACTGGAGCTGACGGGGACACCGTTCCAGCCGAGCTTCTGCGCGAACGTCGATCCGGCGATGAAGCCGGGGTAGCCGTTACGGATGGTATCCGCGCCGGCGACCAGTTGGATCTGCCGCCAGTCGAGGCCCGCCTCGGCGAGCGCGGCCCGCGCCGCGACGACGCCGTACTCGGTGAAGTCTCGGCCCCATTTGCCCCACGGGTGCATACCCGCGCCGAGAATGTAGAGCGGATCGCTCATGACGCGGCCCCTTTCTTGCTGCCGTCGGCAATCCGCCACGCGTAGACGATGCGCTCGACGCCGTCGTCGTCGACGAACAGCGGCATCGTGGCCAGCTCCATCTCCATGCCGACCTTCAGGTCCGCGGCCAGCGTGCCCTCCACGACCTTGCCCAGCACGATCAGACCCTCGTCGACCAATTGCACAGCGGCAATCGCGAACGGCTCGAACGGATCCGGTGCCGGGTACGGAGGCGGCGGCGGGTACCGGTTCTCGGTGTAGCTCCACAGCGTGCCGCGCCGGGACAGCGGCACCTGCGCCAGGTCGTCACCGTCACAGGCGGGATTCGGGCAGTTGTTGGCGCGCGGCGGGAACACGAACGTGCCGCACCGATGGCACTTGCCGCCGATCAGGTACGGCGCTCCGGAACCGTCGGTGGCGAACCAACCGTCGACCGCGGTTTGCGTGGATGCTGACACGCGGTCAGCGTACCGACTCCGGCGACGAAACTGAAACGTGTTCCAGTTCAACGCTCGCGCTGAAGTCGGGATCCGTAGCGAACGGACCCGGGTGCACTGGTCCGGGAGTAGCATCCCGGGCGCGCCGGTCGACCCGCTCGGTGGCGGCGGACGACCCGATCTGGGCGCCCATCAACGGGATCCAGGAGTGCGGGTGGAATCCGGCGGACACCAAGTCCGCACTCGACGGCTGGGTGCAGCGGATGGGTCAGTCGATGGCCGTCGGACAGCAGTTCCGCAAGCTCCTGGGCTACTGAGCGTCAGCTCGGACGGACCGCGAGACGTCGAGCAGGATGCGGAGCAGATCGTCCGGGTTGTCCCGCATCAGGTTGTGCGCCCCGTCGAGCTCATGCACGTTCCAGCGCGGATCGTCGCGGACCCGTTCATAGGACGGTCGCAGCGGGGAGTCGCCGGGCCACTGCAACGCGTAGACGAAGTCGCGTCGCCGGAACCTGTCGAGCTCGCCGGTCAGCCGGATCCGTTGCAGGAACGAGGCGAGGGGGTGGGCGCTCGCGCGCGGGTCGAAGAAGGGCATCGGCGGGACGCCGTAGCCGGTGTCATCGACGTCGAGATACCACTGCCGTTCCTCGTCATTGACCAGATGCCAACATGATTCGCCGTCCCGCGGGACGAGCGCGTCGAGGTACACCAACGCGTCGATCTTGTCGGGGATGCGGTCGGCCACGCCGGTGATCACCATGCCGCCGTAACTGTGCCCGACCAGCACGAGGTCCTCCGCACCGGGTTCGGCGGCCAAGGCCGACAGCACATCCGTGATGTGCGTCTCGAGGTTCACGCCAGCATGTGCGAGGTGAGCGCGTTCGGCCACACCGGTCAGCGTGTAGCGCAGCACGCGGTGGCCGTTGTCGTGCAGCGCCGCGGTGAGGTCGTCGAAGCACCAGGCGCCGTGGCAGGCACCGGGAATCAGGACGTAGGTGGTCATGCGTGCGTCCTGTCGGCGTGCGTGTCGCTGCGGTACTTGGCGGTGACGCGGGCCAGTTGGTCGGGCCGGCGGCCGGCTCCGGCGTGCAGCATCTCGCGGTTGGCCTCGACGACCTCGGCGGTCTCCGGCCGCCGGCGCTCTTCATATCGGCGCAGGCCGTTCTCGACACCGTGGGCCAGTTCGTCGGCCAGGACGCGGGCGTCGAGGATCGCCTGTGAACCGCCGTTGGCCCCGACGGGATACATCGGATGCGCGGCGTCGCCCAGCAATGTCGCACGTCCGGACCCGTTCAAACGGCCCCAGCGCGTCAGCGGATCCCGGTCGACCATCGGGTACTCGAACACCTCGTCGGTGTTGCCGATCAATCCGGCGACGTCGAGCCAGCCCAGCCGCCAGTGCTCGACGAGCGGAATGATGTCTGCGGGATCGGCGGCCCTGTTCCATGCCGCGTCGCCGGTCAGAGGTCCGGGCTGGCCGCCAGGCACCTGCAGCACCCAGTTCACCAGCCCGGCGCCGATCGGATAGACCACGAGGTCGACCCCGCCGACTCCCTTGACGATCGCCATGGTGCGCCCGTCGAGGAATGCCTGCCGGCGCGTCGCGCCGCGAAACATCCGGATACCGGACCACAGCAGCGGACTGCCCTCGGGATGCAGCGCCGCACGTACCGCGGAGTTGACGCCGTCCGCGCCGACGAGCGCGTCGGCGCGCAGGTCGCCTCCCGCGGTGTGGCCGACGATCCCGCCGGCGGCGTCGGTGAACCCGGTCAGGCGGGCCGCGGTCTGTACGGCGTCGGCCCCGAGCCGATCGGCGACGGCGTCGAGCAGCAGCATCTGCAGCCGCCCGCGGTGCACCGACAGTTGAGGATGCCCGTAGCCGCCTTCGATGCCGCGCGGCTCCCGGAACAGCTCGCTGCCGTGGTTGTCGTAGTACGAAATGGCCGAGGGTGCAACAGAGATCGAGGCCAACCTGTCGGCGAGCCCCAATTCGTCGAGTTCACGTACCGCGTGGGGTAGCAGGTTGATGCCGACCCCCAACGGCTTCAGGTCGGATGCCTGTTCGACGACCCTGACGTCGAACCCGCGCTGCCCGAGGGTGAGCGCAGCGGTGAGTCCGCCGATGCCTGCCCCGGCGACCAGAATCGATTGCTTGCTCATGACTCCACGGTGCGCGAACAGCAGTTATAAGTCCAATATCGATTTGTGACGGAAACTATAGTGAACGCTTATGGAACTGCGGCAGCTGGAGTATTTCGTGGCGGTCGCCGAGGAGGCCAACTTCACCCGCGCCGCCCGGCGGGCCCATGTCGCACAGCCGGCGGTCAGCACCCAGGTCGCCCGGCTCGAGAAGGAACTCGGTCAGCAACTGCTGGATCGGTCCCGCCGCGAAGTCCGGCTCACCGCCGCCGGTGAAGCGGTCCTGCCGTACGCGCGCGCCGCGCTGACCGCGGTGCATGACGCCAGGCTCGCGGTGGAGGAGCTCGGTGATCTGGTCCGCGGATCGGTCGCCATCGGCACCGTCACGGCACACAACCTGGACATGCCCGCCCTGCTCGCCGCCTTCAGCCGTGCGCATCCGGCCGTCGAGATCACGCTGGGCACCGACGACTCGGACGCACTGATCGACGGCGTTCAGTCGGGCCGGCTGGATCTCGTGATCGCCTCGGTCGGTTCCGGCGAGGTACCGGACGGACTTTCGGTCGAGGTCACCACCGACGAGTCCATCGAGGCGGTGGTGGGCAAGGGCGACCCGTGGCGGAACCGGTCCTCGGTTCCGGTCGCGGCACTGGCCGAACGGCCTCTGATCACGCTGCCCGTCGGCACGGGCATCCGTCGCAGACTGGACGAGGCGTGCGCCGCCGCCGGCGTAGCCGTCCGGATCGCATTCGAGGCCAGCACCCCGATCGAGCTGGCCGAGCTGGCCGAACGGGGTCTCGGCGTGGCGATCGTGCCGCAGTCCGTGTCCCGCACCCGTGCCGGCGTACACGCCATCGCGATCACCCCCGAGCTGCGTGGACGCCTGGTCCTGGCCTGGCGGGCCAGCGGGCCGATGAGCCCCGCGGCCCGCGTTCTGGTCGGCATGGCCCGGGAGCACGTGCGTGTCGGCGCACCTGCATAGAGTAGGGCCGTGACCGCAAGCGCAACGGCCGAGAAGGCGACCGAGAAGCCGACATTGATGCTGCTGGACGGCAATTCGCTGGCGTTCCGGGCCTTCTATGCACTGCCGGCGGAGAACTTCAAGACCCAGGGCGGGCTGACCACGAATGCCGTCTACGGGTTCACCGCCATGCTGATCAACCTCCTGCGCGACGAACAGCCGACGCACATCGCCGCCGCGTTCGACGTCTCACGTCAGACGTTCCGGCTGGAGAAGTACCCGGACTACAAGGCGGGACGGTCAGCGACACCGGACGAGTTCCGCGGTCAGATCGACATCACCAAGGAGGTGCTGGGCGCGCTGGGCATCACCGTGCTCGCCGAGCCCGGGTTCGAGGCCGACGACGTCATCGCCACGCTTGCCACGCAGGCCGAGAACGAGGGCTATCGGGTACTGGTCGTCACCGGCGACCGTGATTCGCTCCAGCTGGTCAGCGAGGACGTCACGGTGCTCTACCCGCGCAAAGGGGTGAGCGAGCTGACCCGGTTCACCCCGGACGCGGTCGTGGAGAAGTACGGCCTGACGCCCGCGCAGTACCCCGACTTCGCGGCCCTGCGCGGCGACCCCAGCGACAACCTGCCCGGCATCCCCGGGGTGGGGGAGAAGACGGCGACCAAGTGGATCGCCGAGTACGGATCGCTGCAGGCACTGGTCGACGGCGTGGACACCGTGAAGGGCAAGGTCGGCGACGCGCTACGGGCCAATCTGTCGAGCGTGGTGTTGAACCGGGAGCTGACCGATCTGGTCAAGGACGTGCCGCTGGCGCAGACACCCGACACCCTGCGGATGCAGCCGTGGGACCGCGACCACATCCACCGGCTCTTCGACGATCTCGAGTTCCGCGTGCTGCGCGACCGGTTGTTCGACACGCTGGCCTCGGCCGATCCTGAGGTCGACCAGGGCTTCGACGTGCAGGGCGGCGCCCTCGAGGCCGGTGAACTGGGCGCCTGGCTCAGCGCGCACAGCGCGGGTGACCGGTTCGGGCTCGCCGTCGTGGGCACCCACCTGGCGTTCGACGCCGACGCCACCGCACTGGCCATCGTCGCTGCCGACGGCGACGGCCGGTACCTCGACACCACGAGCCTTCATCCCGACGACGAGGCCGCGCTGGCGGCCTGGCTGGCCGACCCGGGACAACCGAAGGCGCTGCACGAGGCCAAACTCGCCATACATGACCTCGAGGGTCGCGGCTGGAAGCTCGCCGGCGTCACGTCGGATACCGCGCTGGCCGCTTACCTGGTGCGTCCCGGACAACGCAGCTTCGCGCTCGACGATCTTTCGCTGCGGTATCTGAAGCGCGAATTGCGCGCGGACAACCCTGAGCAGCAACAGCTTTCGCTGCTCGACGACAGCGAGGGTGTCGACGACCAGGCGGTGCAGACGTTGCTCCTGCGCGCGAGCGCGGTGACCGACCTGGCGACTGCACTCGACGAGGAGCTGGCCCGGATCGACTCGTCCGAGCTGCTGGGCAACATGGAGCTGCCGGTTCAGCGCGCGCTGGCCCGGATGGAGACCGCGGGCATCGCCGTCGACCTGGGCCAGCTGTCCGAGTTGCAGAGCGAGTTCGCCGACCAGATCCGCGACGCTGCCGAGGCCGCCTACGCGGTGATCGGCAAGCAGATCAACCTCGGCTCGCCCAAACAGCTGCAGGTCGTGCTGTTCGACGAGCTGGAGATGCCGAAGACCAAGCGCACCAAGACCGGCTACACCACCGACGCCGACGCTCTGCAGTCGCTGTTCGACAAGACCGGGCATCCGTTCCTGCAGCATCTACTGGCCCACCGCGACGCCACCCGGCTCAAGGTCACTGTCGACGGCCTGCTGAACTCGGTGGCCTCCGACGGCCGGATTCACACCACCTTCAACCAGACCATCGCCGCCACCGGCCGGTTGTCGTCGACCGAGCCGAACCTGCAGAACATCCCGATCCGCACCGACGCGGGCCGCCGGATCCGCGACGCGTTCGTCGTCGGCAAGGGCGCCCAGGGCGATTTTGCCGAGCTGATGACGGCGGACTACAGCCAGATCGAGATGCGGATCATGGCGCACCTGTCGAGGGACGACGGCCTGATCGAGGCCTTCAACACCGGCGAGGACCTGCACTCGTTCGTCGCCTCGCGGGCGTTCTCAGTGCCGATCGACGAGGTCACCGCCGAACTGCGGCGACGCGTCAAGGCGATGTCGTACGGACTGGCGTACGGGCTTTCCGCCTACGGCCTGGCCGCCCAGCTGAAGATCTCCACCGAGGAAGCCAAGGTACAGATGGAGCAGTACTTCAGCCGGTTCGGTGGAGTGCGCGATTATCTGCACGAAGTGGTCGACCAGGCCCGCAAGGACGGCTACACGTCGACGGTTTTCGGCAGGCGGCGTTATCTGCCCGAACTCGACAGCAGCAACCGCAACGTCCGGGAGGCCGCCGAGCGGGCCGCGCTGAACGCGCCGATTCAGGGCAGCGCCGCCGACATCATCAAGGTGGCCATGATCAACGTCGACAGGGCGCTGAAGGATGCCGGGTTGACGTCGCGCATGCTGCTGCAGGTGCATGACGAACTGCTGTTCGAAGTCGCCGATGGGGAGCGGGACGCCTTGGAGAAGCTCGTCCGCGACGAGATGGGCGGCGCGTACTCGTTGGACGTCCCGCTGGAGGTTTCGGTCGGCTTTGGTCGCAGCTGGGACTCCGCGGCGCACTAGCGGCGTTTGGCTGGTGCGTGAGCACCAGTTCGCTTTCCTCGAGCATCGCGCACAGGTTGGGCATCGTCCCCGACGCGCACATGACCTCGCAGGCCGACTCCATCTCCGCGGCCATCTGGCGGTTCGAGCCGGGCAGGACCTATGAGTTGGAGGGCAGCGCCATCGAGACGAACATCATCTCGATGCCTGTCACCAGTGAGTATCACCACACCTACTTCGGCGACGGACGTCGGAAGTGGAGTGGTCACCACAGGGCATTCCATCCGAACCTGGTTCGGGCCGGCGAGCAACCACGCGGTGTCTTCGCGTCATCGAAACGATTCTCCGTTCTGCACGTGTACCTTCCGCACGCGATGGTTGAGCAATTGGCGCTTGAAAGTGCAAAACCTGCCGCCGGCCCGTCGGTCGCCCTGATCGATCCGATGTGTGCGCCCGCCCCCGGCATCGAGGCGATCTGCCGACAGATCATGCTCGAGATGGCGAATCCCGATCGCTGCGCTCGCATGATGCTCGATGCGCTGGGCCAGGCTCTTGCGATAAGTCTGCTGCGCAAGCATTCGAACGTATCGGGATCGATGGCCTTCGTCACGGAACGCTCACGGAAGTCGCGAGATTGGCGTCTGACGCGGGCCATCGACTACCTCGAAGCCCACCTCGCGGAGGATGTCGGTCTGCAGGGGATGGCCGCGGAGGTGGGCCTCTCGGTGACTCACCTCACGACCCTGTTCCGCGACGGCACGGGGGAGCCGCCCCATCGCTACTTGATGCGACGCCGGTTCGAGCGTGCTTGTGAGCTTCTCGGGGATCCGTCCATCAGCATCGGCGATATCGCATACCGGTGCGGATTCGCGAACTCTCAGCATCTTGCGGCCGTATTGCGCAGGCGCCTCTCGATGACGCCGACCGCCTACCGCAGGCAACTGTTGTCCTAGCTGCGATCCGGCTGAAACCTGGTGTCAATTTTGCGTTTTCTCATGACCGCACCTCCGCTTGGCGGCGGCCAGGCTGGAAGTATGACGGGTAGCGAAAACGACAGTTGGGAGCTGGTGAGCAGTGTGGGGGCCGCCGCCTCGATGGCGGCAGCGGCGAGGGCGGCAGCGACCAGGCGGCCGAATTCACTCATCGACGATCCGTACGCCGAAGTTCTGGTGCGCGCGGCCGGGGTTGACCTCTTTGCCCGCCTCGCGAGCGGTTCATTGGAGTACGAAGACGTCGGGCCGGGGTGCCTTCCGGAGTTCTTCGCTGTGCGGACGCGGTTTTTCGACGACTTCGTGACCCGGGTGATGGCGGGCACCGCCCGGCAGTTGGTGATCGTCGCATCGGGATTGGATTCCAGGGCCTACCGCCTGGAATGGCCGGAAGGCACCGTCATCTACGAGATCGACCAGCCCGCAGTGATCGAGTTCAAAACAGTCACGCTGGCACGGGTTGGTGCCACACCGGGCGCTGAAGTACGCACCGTCGGAGTCGATCTCCGCCAAGACTGGCCCATGGCGTTACGGGACGCGGGTTTCGACCCGAGCCGACCCACAGCATGGATTGCCGAGGGATTGATGATCGGCTATCTCCCCGGTGACGCGCAGGATCGCCTGCTCGGGCAGATGACGGAGTTGAGCGCGCCCGGAAGTCGGCTCGCCGCCGATCATTTGAGGGCCGATTCCCCGTCAATCGGTTCGCTGATCGGCGAGGTGGCGCATACGTGGAAGCAGAACGGCTTCGACGTCGACTTCGGAACCCCCACCTACCCGCAGGTCCGCAGTAACGCCGAAGTCTACCTGGCAAGCCACGGCTGGTTCGTCAATGCTCATACGATCACCGACCTACTTGCCGCTGCCGAAGTGTCGACCCACAGCCTCGACACGAGCACACGGTTTCATGGAGCGATCGACTACCTCGTTGCGACCAGGCGCTAGCGGCGTGCCTGCGGCGCCCGATACCCGGCCAGACTCTGCAGTGCAGGGGCGGCGCCGCGGGCCGCGTACACCGCGTATGCCTCGTCGGTCTGCAATGCGAACACTCGCTCATCGCCGAAGCCGCGGTCGATCCGGTCGCGCACGAACGCCAACTCGACCACCTGGGCGGCGAAGTTCTTGACCGGCTTTGCGGCTACCTTCCCCCCGAACCCCCGTGCGGCCGCGACCGCCTGCCTGCGGGCGCGGATCGAACCCAGCCAGGACGCCTCGCTCGGGGTGACCAGGCCGGCGGACACCATTCCGGGCAGCTTCTCGGCCACGATCCGCTGTTCCCTCCGCCGGCTCGCGACGGAAAGCCAGATCACCAGACCGAAGATCGGCACCATCCAGAAGATGTACGTGAGAAAGTAGGCCTCGATGCTCAGCAGTGACGAGCCGTTCCACGACCCGTGCATGAACACCGCGGCGAGGTAGCCCAGCAGAATGCAGCCGGCCTTGGCGGCAACACTTCGCCGCTGGAGCGCGAAGTACACGCCGATGCCGGTCATCGTGGTGAACAGGGAGTGCGCGAACGGCGCCATGATCAGCCGCATCGCGGCGGTGACGAGCGAATCGCCGACGGTCTCGCCGCCGCCGATGTAGAGGATGTCCTCCAGCCAGGCGAAACCCGCCCCGGCCAGGCCCGCGTACACCAGGCAGTCCGTCAGCGAGTTGAGCTCGTTGCGGCGGACCCCGGTCATCATGAGCAGTAGAAAGAGGCCCTTGGCGGCCTCTTCGGTCAGGGGCGCGGCGCCCACGACCGAGAATGCACTGACGGTGGACCCGGCTCCGGGGTTGGTCCAGGCCTCCAGGGTGAGTTGCAGCATCGCCGACACGACGACGGCCACCGACGCGCCCCAGAGAAACGCCAGCACCAGCAGCCGCGGCGGCTCCGGCTCCCATCGGTCCAGCCACACGTAGGCCAGCACGACGACCGTCATCGCCAGGCTGGACAGCACGAATCCGACGGCCGTGCCGATCGGGTTGATCGCGGTGAGCAGGATGACGATCAGCCCGGCGACCGTGCCCAGCAGGATGATCACCGCCAGCGGCGCTCCAACCTTGCGGATGCGGCGCTGAAAGGGCGGGCTCAACGGGTGCGGTTGCGGTGGCCGGCCGGGGTATGACACGACAGCAGGTTAACCGCCGTGGGGACTGAGTTTGTCCAGCATGTGCACAGTCGAGTAACCTCGACACGTACCCGTCTGTGCATCATCGCGGGCCACACCAATAACAAGAGTCCCAGTCCCTACGACCAAACCTGTCCGGAGCAACCCACCACATGCCAAGCCCCTCCGTCACCTCGCCGCAAGTAGCCCTTAACGACATCGGCTCGGCCGAGGATTTTCTCGCCGCCATCGACAAAACCATCAAGTACTTCAACGATGGCGACATCGTCGAAGGGACGATCGTCAAGGTTGACCGTGACGAAGTCCTGCTCGACATCGGTTACAAGACCGAAGGCGTCATCCCTTCCCGTGAGCTCTCCATCAAGCACGACGTCGACCCGAACGAGGTCGTTTCCGTCGGCGATGAGGTCGAAGCCCTGGTCCTCACCAAGGAGGACAAGGAAGGCCGCCTGATCCTGTCCAAGAAGCGCGCACAGTACGAGCGCGCCTGGGGCACCATCGAAGAGCTCAAAGAGAAGGACGAGGCCGTCAAGGGCACCGTCATCGAGGTCGTCAAGGGCGGCCTGATCCTCGACATCGGCCTGCGCGGCTTCCTGCCCGCGTCCCTGGTCGAGATGCGTCGTGTCCGTGATCTGCAGCCGTATATCGGCAAGGAGATCGAGGCCAAGATCATCGAGCTCGACAAGAACCGCAACAACGTGGTGCTCTCGCGCCGGGCGTGGCTGGAGCAGACCCAGTCCGAGGTGCGCAGCGAGTTCCTCAACCAGCTGCAGAAGGGCGCCATCCGCAAGGGTGTGGTGTCCTCGATCGTCAACTTCGGCGCGTTCGTGGATCTCGGCGGTGTCGACGGCCTGGTGCACGTGTCCGAGCTGTCCTGGAAGCACATCGATCACCCGTCCGAGGTCGTCCAGGTGGGCGACGAGGTCACGGTCGAGGTCCTCGACGTCGACATGGACCGCGAGCGGGTTTCGTTGTCGCTCAAAGCCACTCAGGAAGATCCGTGGCGCCACTTCGCTCGCACCCACGCGATCGGCCAGATCGTGCCGGGCAAGGTCACCAAGCTGGTGCCGTTCGGTGCGTTCGTCCGTGTCGAAGAGGGCATCGAGGGTCTGGTACACATCTCCGAGCTGTCCGAGCGCCATGTCGAGGTTCCGGACCAGGTGGTTCAGGTCGGCGACGACGCGATGGTCAAGGTCATCGACATCGACCTGGAGCGTCGCCGCATCTCGCTGAGCCTCAAGCAGGCCAACGAGGACTACACCGAGGAATTCGACCCGTCGAAGTACGGCATGGCCGACAGCTACGACGAACAGGGCAACTACATCTTCCCGGAGGGTTTCGACTCCGAGACGAACGAGTGGCTCGAGGGCTTCGAGAAGCAGCGTGACGAGTGGGAGGCCCGCTACGCGGAGGCCGAGCGCCGGCACAAGATGCACACCGCCCAGATGGAGAAGTTCGCCGCCGCCGAAGCGGCAGCTGTTGCCGAGTCGGCGACCTCCTCCAACGGCACCTCGCGGTCGGATGAGACCGCTGCGGGTGGGTCGCTGGCCAGCGATGCTCAGCTTGCCGCGCTGCGGGAGAAGCTCGCCGGTAGCGCTTAGTCTCAGTAACGCCTGCGGATGGTGCGGATCGGTCTGACCGGCGGTATCGGCGCGGGCAAGTCGACGGTGTCCGCCACATTCCACGAGTGTGGCGGCATCATCGTCGATGGCGACGTGATCGCGCGCGAAGTCGTCGAACGCGGCACTGAGGGGTTGGCTCGGCTCGTCGAGACCTTCGGTGAGGACATCCTCCTGCCGGACGGGTCGCTGAACCGTCCGGCACTGGCCGCCAAGGCGTTCGTCGACGACGAGCAGCGCGCCAAGCTGAACGGGATCGTCCATCCATTGGTCGGCAAGCGCCGCATGGAGATCATCGGCTCGGTGTCGGACGACCAGGAAGACGCGGTCGTGGTCGAGGACATCCCGCTGCTCGTCGAGACCGGAATGGCCCCGGCCTTCCCCCTCGTCGTGGTCGTCCACGCCGACGAGCAGACTCGTGTCGAACGCCTGATCAAGCGCGGGATGGACGAAGCCGACGCCTGGGCGCGCATCAAGGCGCAGGCATCGGAGGAGCAGCGCCGCGCAATCGCCGATGTGCTGCTTGACAATTCGGCTTCACCGGCGGAGCTCGTCGAGAAGGCCCGCGATCTCTGGGACAACCGGGTGCTGCCGCTCGCGCACAACCTTCGCGCGCGGCAGGCGGTGCGGCCCGTGCCGAAAGTTGTCTCTTACCAACGGCGCTGGCCCGACGATGCCCGGCGGATCATGGCGCGCATTCAGATGGCGTGCGGTGCGAAAACGGTGCGGATCGACCACATCGGATCGACGGCGGTGCCGGGCCTGGATGCCAAGGACGTCATCGACATCCAGGTGACTGTGTCTTCGCTACAGGTCGCCGACGACATCGCCGATGCACTGGCGGAGGTGGGCTATCCGCGCCACGCGCACATCGAGAACGATTTTGCGAAACCCGACGCGCGCAGCACCGTGCCCGAATTCGACCGCACGGATGATGCGGCGTGGTGGCGCAAGCGAGTTCACGGAGCCGCCGATCCCGGACGGCCGGCCAACATCGATCTTCGGGTGGACGGCTGGCCCAACCAACAGTTCGCGATTCTGTTCCGCGACTGGTTGCGGGCCGACCCCGCAGAGCAGCAGGCCTATGCGGCGGCCAAGCGGGAAGCGCTGCAATCACCGAATTATGGCGATGCCAAGGAGCCGTGGTTCCTCGATGCCTACCGACGCGCGTGGGAGTGGGCGGACGCCACAAACTGGCGGCCCTGACCGCTACGCCGCCGGTGGCGCGCCGCCGGGCGGGGTTTCGCCGGCAACAGGAGCGTCGAGGGGAGCGCCGCACTGCAGTGTGCCGTACAGGGGGTCGTCCTTGACGTGGAACAGTCTCGGCGCGATGAATTGATCGGCCTGCGCGACGATCTGGTCATCGACCAGGATCTCACAGTGCAGGTTCGATCCGTACGGCCATTCGATGGAGACCTCCATGCCCGCCAGCTTCGGGTTGGCCAGCACCGTGTTCACCTCGAATGTGCTGCCCGGCAGCAGCGTCGGCTGATCGCTGTTGACGTTCTGGTCGTCGATCTTGTAGGCCACCACCGCTCCGCGGGACGTGCCGTCTGCACGGGCCCGGTAGGTGATGTTGTGCAGCAACCCGTCGCCCCCGGGCGCCGGTGCGACATCGGTCTGCGGGCCGGGGTCCGGTTCGGCGAGTGCAGAGGCCGGAATGACCTGCGCGCCGGCCACGAACAGCGCAACCGCCGCGATCACCGGCCAACCGCGCTTGATGCAGCTCATGACAGCCGACATTACAACCCTCACCTGGTGAAACGCACATCCGCGGCCGCCTGCAGGTATTTCCATCATCAAGATCATCGAGGTGATGCACTCGATCGTTACCGGTACTGCTGCTCACGACGGCTGGCAGCGTGGGCACCAAAGGGATGTGCGGCCGCCGATCCGGCTACGTCTCAACCGTGTGCCGCATCGTGGGCAGCCGGGGTCCGGATCGTCTCGCACCCGGGTCACCCAGCGCGGGAGCCCCGGCACGCGGGCGTGCCGCACCGCGGTGCGCAACACGCGCTTCATGGCGTTGTGAAGCCGGCGCACATCGCTCTCGTCGAGGTCTCCCAGGCGCCGCGCGGGGTGAAGCCGGGCCCGCCAACAGATCTCGTCGGTGAGCAGGTTGCCAAGCCCGGAGACCACCGATTGATCCATCAGGGTGGGCTTGAGCGAACCGCGGCGGTTGTCCAGCGCGCGGCGCAGTGTCCGCAGATCGATGTCGAGGGCATCCGGGCCCTGCTCGCCCACTACGGCGTCGACCGCCTCGTCGTCGTCCGCCAGCCAGACGCCGCGTAGCTTTCGCAGGTCGGCGTAGTGAAGTTCGCCGCTGTCGAGGGCGAGCACGAGCCGGTCGTGGCGGTTGCTGTCGCCATAGGCCGAGTAGTACGGGTGGCCCGTCATGCCGCTGTGGACCAGAAGCGTGGGCCCATCGGTCGGCAGGATGAGCCACTTTCCGTGCCGCCTCGGTTCGCCGAAGCGGTGGTCGGCCAGCTTGCGAGCCAAGGCCCGCGCTGTCGTGTTGCGCAGCACCCCCGCGTCGAGCACGTCGACCTCACGGATGCGGCGCCCCGGCAGCATCCGAGCCAGCTCACGGCGAAAACCCTCGACGTCGGGCGGCTCAGGCACGGATCTTGGCCAGCCGTTCGGTCGGAGCGGTCAGTGACCGGGCACGCCGGGCCATGTCGGCCCACGGGTCGCCGTGTTCGGCGAGCCGTTTGGGCACATCGCGGATGGTGAACAAGTCGGCGCGCAGGCCGCGGCGGCCCAGCTCGTCCCACGCGAGCGGGGTGGCCACCGGTGCGCCGCGCCGCGCCCGCACGGCATAGGGCGCAACCGCGGTCTGGGCGTACGCGTTCCGCATGACGTCCAGGTACACCCGATCGCCACGCTTTGCCTTGCGCATCTCGACCGTGCGATGGTCCGGGTCGTCAGCGGCCACCACATCGGCAACCTCGCGGGCGAACTGACGTACGGTGTCGAAATCGGTGTCCTCCTTGATCGGGGTCACGACGTGGAGACCGCGCGATCCGGTGGTCTGGACGTACGTCACCAGGCCGAGATCGTCCAGCACCGCGGCCACCGAGCGCGCCGTCGCCTTCACCACCGCGAAGTCGCTGCTGGACGGGTCGAGGTCGAAGATGATGCGGTCCGGTGTGTGCAGTCGGTCGCGCCGGGACAACCATGCATGCACGGTGACGCAGTTCTGGTTGGCGAGCCATCGCAGGGCGTCCCGGCGGTCCGCAGTCGGGTGTACGACGGTGCCGTCGTCCTTGTCGACCTCCGCGCGGCCCATCCAGTCGGGGAGCGAATCCGCAAAATCCTGCTGGACGAACCCCTTCTGGTCGATTCCCCGCGGGTAACGCCACAGCGTCAGCGGGCGGTGCTTCAGGTGCGGCACCATCACCTCGCCGATCTGGGTATAGTACTCCACCAGATCGGCCTTGGTGATGCCGTCGGCCGGGAACATCACCCGGTCGGGATGCGTGATCTCGACGGCGGGCATCAGCGCGTCTCCCTCACCACTTCGTCGGGGCTCTTGTCGGGGCGTAGCCCCAGGTAGCGTGGGTGGCGCAGCTTGCCGTCGCGGGTCCATTCGCTGAACGCCACCTGCGCCACCGTTGTCGGACGAACCCAGTGCGCGCCAGGCACTCTGGTCTGGGTGACCGGCGGAGTGTTCTGTTCGGTGCTGGACAACCGTCTGTGCAGGCTGCGGAGAGTCGCGGTGTCGAAGCCCGTGCCGACCTTGCCCGCGTAAATCATCTGGTCGCCGTCGTGATAGCCGAGGAGGAGTGCGCCGAGCCCGACCCTGCTGCCTTTCGGGGCGGTGTAGCCCACGATGACGAACTCCTGGTCGCGGCTGCACTTGAATTTGAGCCAGTTCCGCGAACGCCGACTCTCGTATGCGGCGTCCGCCAGTTTGGCGATCACCCCCTCGTCGCCGCGTTTGCAGGCCGCCGCGAAGGCGGCCTCGCCGTCTTTGACCCGGTGGGACGTGTACCGCAGCGGATCAATGAACTGAAAGGTTTTGCGCAACAGTCGTTTGCGCGAAAGCAGCGGAACGTCGACGGTGGTTTTGCCGTCGAGGTGCATGATGTCGAACAGGTAATAGAAGACTGGGACGCCCGATTCGCGGGCCTGGTCGGGGTCGGTGATGCCCAGCCGCCCCTGCAGGCGGGCAAAGCTGGTACGCCGGCCCTCGAATGCCACGATCTCGCCGTCGACGACGAAGTTCGAGCTCTTCTGTGCGGCGAGAGCATCGACCACTTCGGGATACGTTTCGTTGAGGGGCTGACGATTGCGTGACAGCAGCCGCACCCGTCGATCGTCGCGGAACGCCAGGCAGCGCACCCCGTCGAGCTTGCGCTCGTAGATCCAGCCGGGGTCGGAGAACCGCTCATCGGTCAGCGTGGCAAGAGTGGGGGAGTGCCAGTCGGGCACCGGATCGGTCACGAGCGTTCGCCGAGCGTGCGCCCGTAGAGCACGCCGTCGAACTCGAGCCGGAAGTCGTGATGGTCGCTGCTCGCCTCGTGATGCTGGACTTCGGCCGGCGCTCCGCGGCGCTGACCCGTTCGTTGCCGTCCCGGCGGCTCCGGGCTGCGCCCGGCCGGAGTCCTCTCGCGATACCTGCCCAGCGTCACGTCGAGGGCATACCCGCGCCGTGGCGGGACTATGCCCCGCGCCAGGTCAGCGTCATGCCGAGCCCGGCAAGCCACCGGTCGAGGTCGTAGTCGTGCCTGGACAGCCCATCGACTGTGGTCACCGACGTCTGGACGGCCCGCACGCCGGTCTCGGCGGTGAGCAGCCCGTGCCGGACGGCGGTAAGCAGCTCGCCGACGTCGAGCAGTTCCACCCCGGCGCCGGTCCGAACGACCAGATCGAGGTAATGGTCCTCGGAATGCCACGCCGCCGGGCCGGGCGTGTACCGGCCGATGTCGAGGTAATAGTCCTGGTCGAGCTCGTAGCCGGGATTGAAGTGAAACACCGTCGCCCGTAGTCCCAGCGACGGCAGCAGCCAGGACTCCAGGTAGTGGAACTGGGCCCGGCCCGGCGTCGGCCGCGCCAGGTAGAGGCCCCACGGCTCGACGGTGTAGACGTCGACGGCCCGCACGATGCCCTTCGGGTCGGTGTTGGTCCGGCCGACCAGGTCGAACGTCTCGTTCTTGGGAGCGTGGATGCGGTCAAGAATAGTGTGCGGGAATCGATGATGTCGGTACCAGGTTCTACCCTGGTGAATATGGCTTTTGCTACCGAACACCCCGTACTCGCGCATTCGGAGTACCGCGCGGTCGATGACATTGTCAGGGCGGGCGGGCGCTTCGAGGTGGTCAGCGAGTATGACCCGGCCGGCGACCAGCCGGCCGCCATCGAAGAACTCGAGCGGCGGATTCAGTCGGGGGAGCGCGACGTCGTGTTGCTGGGGGCGACCGGTACCGGCAAGTCGGCGACCACGGCATGGCTGATCGAGCGGCTGCAACGGCCGACGCTGGTGATGGCGCCGAACAAGACGCTGGCTGCCCAGCTCGCCAATGAGCTGCGAGAAATGTTGCCGCACAACGCCGTTGAGTATTTCGTCTCGTACTACGACTACTACCAGCCCGAGGCGTACATCGCACAGACCGACACCTACATCGAGAAGGACAGTTCGATCAACGACGACGTGGAGCGGCTGAGGCACTCCGCGACATCGAGCCTGCTGTCGCGTCGCGACGTGGTGGTGGTGGCGTCGGTGTCCTGCATCTACGGCCTCGGCACACCGCAGTCCTACCTGGACCGGTCGGTCGAGCTCAACGTCGGCGACGAGGTGCCCCGGGATGGGCTGCTGCGCCTGCTGGTCGATGTGCAGTACACCCGCAACGACATGGCCTTCACCCGTGGCTCGTTCCGGGTGCGCGGCGATACGGTCGAGATCATCCCGTCGTATGAGGAACTCGCCGTGCGGATCGAGTACTTCGGTGACGAGATCGAGGCCCTCTATTACATGCATCCGCTGACCGGCGACGTGGTGCGCAAGGTCGACTCGCTTCGGGTGTTCCCGGCGACGCACTACGTGGCCGGCCCGGAACGGATGGCGCACGCCATTTCGACCATCGAGGCCGAACTCGAGGAGCGGCTGGCCGAATTGGAAGGGCAGGGCAAGCTGCTCGAGGCGCAGCGGCTCCGCATGCGTACCAACTACGACGTCGAGATGATGCGCCAGGTCGGCTTCTGCTCGGGCATCGAGAACTACTCACGGCACATCGACGCCCGGCCCGCCGGGTCGGCGCCCGCGACGCTGCTCGACTACTTCCCCGAGGACTTCCTGCTGGTCATCGACGAGTCGCATGTGACCGTGCCACAGATCGGCGGCATGTACGAGGGCGACATGTCCCGCAAGCGCAACCTGGTCGACTTCGGGTTCCGGCTGCCGTCGGCCGTCGACAACCGGCCGCTGACCTGGGAGGAGTTCGCCGACCGGATCGGGCAGACGGTGTACCTGTCGGCGACGCCCGGCCCGTACGAGCTCAGCCAGTCCAGCGGTGAGTTCGTCGAGCAGGTCATTCGGCCGACCGGCCTGGTCGACCCGCAGGTGGTCGTCAAGCCGACCAAGGGCCAGATCGACGACCTGATCGGAGAGATCCGGAAGCGCACCGAGCGCGACGAGCGGGTGCTGGTCACGACGCTGACCAAGAAGATGGCCGAAGACCTGACGGACTACCTGCTGGAGCTGGGCATCCGGGTGCGCTACCTGCATTCCGAGGTCGACACGCTGCGCCGGGTAGAGCTGCTGCGACAGCTGCGGCTGGGCGAATACGACGTGCTGGTCGGCATCAACTTGCTGCGTGAGGGCCTCGACCTGCCGGAGGTCTCGTTGGTGTCCATCCTCGACGCCGACAAGGAGGGCTTTTTGCGGTCTGCGCGCAGCCTGATTCAGACCATCGGGCGCGCGGCGCGAAATGTGTCCGGCGAGGTGCACATGTATGCCGACAAGATCACCGATTCGATGCGCGAAGCCATCGACGAGACCGATCGCCGTCGGGCCAAGCAGATCGCCTACAACGAGGAACACGGCATCGACCCGACGCCGCTACGCAAGAAGATCGCTGACATTCTCGACCAGGTGTACCGGGAAGCCGACGACACCGAGGCTGTCGAGGTCGGGGGATCCGGGCGGAATGCATCGCGGGGGCGCCGCGCCCAGGGTGAACCGGGCCGCGCCGTCAGCGCGGGCGTGTACGAGGGCCGTGACACCTCCAACATGCCGAGGGCCGAGCTCGCCGACCTGATCAAGGACCTCACCGCACAGATGATGGCGGCCGCGCGGGACCTCCAGTTCGAGCTGGCCGCCCGGATCCGCGACGAGATCGCGGATCTGAAGAAGGAGCTCCGGGGCATGGACGCCGCGGGCCTGAAATAACTCTTTGCGGCGAACACTTGATCTCAAGTGTGGTTGAGCTCTTAGCGTGGTCGCCATGACGCAGATCGGCGCGGTGGTGCGCGGCGGGTGGCGGGACCTCCTCGGCCCCAAGAACCTCGGCGCGTCCACCGTGCTTGCCGGCGGCGTCGCGCTGTATGCGACCAACGAGTTCCTCACGATCAGCCTGCTGCCCAGCGCCGTCGCGGAAATCGGCGGTCAGCCCCTGTACGCGTGGGTCACCACCGTGTACCTGGTCGCCTCGGTGGCTGCGGCCACGACCGTGAGCGCCACCTTGGCGCGGGTGGGACCGCGGTGGGCCTACCTTGCGGGACTGGGTGTGTTCGGACTGGGCAGTCTGCTCTGCGCGGTGGCCCCAACAATGGAGTTCCTGTTGGCAGGCCGCATCGTCCAGGGCGCCGCCGGCGGTCTGCTCGCGGGGCTCGGCTACGCAGTGATCAATTCCGCGCTGCCGCAGTCCTTATGGACCAAGGCCTCCGCGCTCGTGTCGGCGATGTGGGGGGTCGGTACGCTGCTGGGCCCGGCCGCCGGCGGCTTCTTCGCACAATTCGGTTCGTGGCGTTGGGCATTCGGTGTGCTCGTCGCCCTGGCAGCGGGCATCGCGGTGCTGGTTCCGTTCGCGCTTCCAGGCCGCGCCGCGGGCGCCGCGATCGTGCGGGACCGGATCCCGGTGTGGTCGCTACTGTTGCTCGGTTCAGCGGCGTTGGCGGTCAGCGTCGCCGGCATCACGCGAAATGTGTGGTGGACGGCAGCCCTGCTCGCGGCGGGTGCAGGTTTGGTGGCGTTGTTCTTGTTGGTCGATCGCCGGACGGTGGCCGCCGTATTGCCTCCCTCGGTCTTTCGGCCGGGCCCGCTCAAGTGGATCTATCTCACCCTCGGCATGCTGATGGCCGCCACCATGGTCGACCTGTATGTGCCGCTGTTCGGACAGCGACTCGCACATCTGGTGCCCGTCGCCGCAGGCTTCCTGGGGGTGGCGCTCGCCATCGGCTGGACGATCAGCGAGATCGCGAGCGCATCGGTGACCCGACCGCAGGCGATCGTGCGGATCGTGGCCGTCGCGCCGTTGGTGATGGCCGTCGGCCTGGCGATTGCAGCGTTCAGTCAAGTCCAGGATGCGTCGGCCGGTCTGATCGCGATCTGGGCGATCGCCCTCATGGTCACCGGCATCGGCGTCGGGATGGCGTGGCCGCACCTGTCGGCATGGGCGATGGGCTGCGTCGACGACCGCGCCGAGGGCGGTCGGGCGGCGGCGGCGATCAACACGGTGCAGTTGATGTTCGGTGCGTTCGGCGCCGGCCTGGCCGGTGTGGTGGTCAATATGACCGAATCCGGTGACGCGGCGCCGGCGCGCTGGCTGTTCGCGACCTTCGCCGTGCTGGCCGCTTCCGGCGCGGTCGCGTCGTTCAGGTCAGGCGTTGTCGGCTCGGACTCCGGTCGTCAGACATCCTGAGCGCCGTCATCGCGGCGACGGCGCCCGCGGCGGCGGCAAGTGCGATGGACCAGAGCAACGTCGCGTCGAAGTCGTAGCACTGCAACAGGACCAGCACGATGAGCACGGTGAGCGCCGGCATCAGGAGTCGTACCGCCATCGCCGCTTCGCCCGATCCCGGTAAGCGCGAGTTCGCCTCGGCGACAGCGATGTACACCATAAGCAGTAACAGTGGCGCCACAAAGACCAGCTTCGACCCGGCTCCGCCCCAATCCTGGGTCACGACGATGACGAGCAGAGACAACAAGGATGCGGCTCCGATGGTGGCGGCGCCGATATCTTGCCGGTGAGTTATCTGCTGCGTGAGCCGGGCCGCGACGCGTACCGCCGCGAGCGTGATCGCGAGCAACGCGGCGGATCCCAGCGCCAGTGACCCGGACACCAGCCAACAGCTGCCGGCACTGTCGAAGAAGTCGGCGTTCAACAGCACTATCCACGACTCGTCGAACTCACCCGATCGCTCAGTGTGGTGACAGCCTCGATGCCCAGCAAGGCCAGTCCGAGGGTGGTGAGCAGGGCCGCGGTCGCCAGTGGCGGCTGCGACGTCATCGCGGCGTCCACGGATTGCGACACGCTTCCGGCCGCGGCGCGGGCCGCGATCGCCAGCGCGATGTAGAAGTACACCAGCACACCGGCGACCCCGACGACCGCGGCGATGCACACCACGATCCACGTCCGGCAGAAGTAGGTCAGCGCGGCCGCGAGGATCACCGCGGCGACCGAACATGCCGGCCACCACGAACCGGCGTGCACCGCATCCACGTCCCGCGTGAACCACAGCGGTACGGCCAGCCCGACGCCCTCCGCGAAGCCGGCACCCAACAACAGGCATCCGACAAGCTGCAACAGTCCGACGAAAATCCCTGCGCGCATGCCGAGTACCTGTGCCACGAGGTCGGACGTCGTGTCGGCCGACGGCGCGTGACGGTGCAACCTGCCGAACGCCCACACCATCGGGGCCAGCACCGCCGCGGCCGCCAGGGCACCCGGGCCACGGGTGGCTGCGACGCCGGCGGCCGCCAGCGACATACCGGCCGCCAGCCACGTCGGCAGCGCCACGAAGCGGCCGGCGTCCCCGAACATCGGGAGGCCGTCGGTCATTTTCTTCGGCACGACTAGCAGGGTGTCACACCTGCCGACATCCAGTGACCGCTACGAGAAGCGGACGTCGGACAGGTCGATCGAGACCATGAGTTCCTCGGCGATGGGTCTGCCGTCCTCACCACAGCGGTACGCCCGCCGCCTGGTCGGTACGAGGATGCCGTCAGCTTCGATCAGTTGCGAAACGTACTGGATCGCCGAGAATCCGCCGGCGACATCGACCCGGTAGTCGTGTCGCGCCAGGAGCAGATCGGGCCCGAAGTAGAACTCCTGAATCGTGCTGTGGCTGGCGAACTCCCGCGGGAACAGCACCCGTAGGCCCCGCAACCTCACCCCGTTGTCCTCGAACGGCTCGAGCTCTTCGACGGTAATTCCGGGCAGCGCGAGCAGGAATGGGCTCGTCAGGTACGTCCACAACGCATACCCGTTGAAGTAGGCCCGCTGCAAGGGATCCCACGGCGTGGCGAGTTCATGTCCGGCGAACGAATCGCGTGGGTTCAGCCGCTCCGCGACCACGCCGCCGTCGAGCTTCAGGATTGCCACCCGTTGCGGGGTGAAGTCCGTCTTCTGATCGTCCGCGCCGAACGCACGGACCGACGACCACTCGTGACGCAGCGCCGCGGTCATCCGCCGGGGTGTCGGATCCTGTGGTTGGCCCTTCAGTTCGAACAGCAGGCCACCGCTGACGATCGTTGCGTCGACTGCGCTGAACCGCTGCCAGCGGTCGAAGCCGCCGTGCGCGTCGAGCGCGGCAGTCAGCAGATTTGGTGGCATGGAACCTCACAGGACGGGTATCAGGCGCCGCAGAATCGTAGCCGAGGTTGCGGCCGCCTGGTCGACGAACGTGGTGAAGTCGAACAGCGCGCCGCCGCCGGCAAGGTCGGACAGCGCCCGGATGACGAGCCAGGGAATTCCGAATGCTTCACATACCTGCGCGACCGCGCCACCTTCCATCTCGATCGCCTGGCCGCCGAGCTCGTTCCGCAGCCGGTCGCGCGTCGTCCCGCAGTTCAGGTATTGGTCGCCGGACAGCACTGTGCCATAGACGATTTCACCCGGAACGACCATTCCGTCGAGCCTATCCCTCACCCGGGCGAGCAGATCAGGGTCGGCGAGGTAGCCCAGCCGATCCGTGGGATTGATGATCGGGGCGTGTCCGGGTTGATAGACCCGCACGCGCTCGTCTTCCAACACCCCGGCGTCGTGTTGGATCACCCGATCGGCCACCACGATGTCTCCGATCGCGAGCGCCGGATCGAGTCCGCCGGCAACACCCGAGAAAGCGATTGCGCGGCAACCGAATCGGTCGGCCAGCAACGTGGTGACGAGCGCAGCGTTGACCTTTCCCATTCCGGAGCCGGCCAGCACGACATCGTGGCCGTCTACCGTGCCGGTGACGAATTCGGTGTGCGCCGCCCGCTCGGTGTGGGTGTGCGCCAGTACTGCGCGCAGAGCGTCGAGCTCCTGGGGGATGGCACAGATCAGCCCGATGGTCACGGTGCCAGTGTTGCGCATCGGAGGACTAGAGGCCATGAACCGTCTTGATGATCTCAGCCGCGCGTTCACCGATGACCATGCACGGTGCCATGGTGTTTCCCGTCGTGATGCGCGGCATGATCGAGCCGTCGGCAATCCGAAGACCCTCGATGCCGTACACGCTCAGGCTGCCGTCGACGACGGACATCCGGTCGGTGCCCATTTTCGCGGTGCTGCTCTGATGCCAGTAGGTCTCGGTGGCGTCGCGCACATAGTTCTCCAGATCGTTGCCGCGTAGATCGCCGGGCGCGACTGCACGCTTGACCAACGGCCGGAACGCATGCGAGCTGGCGACCTCCCGGCAGAGTTCCACCGCGGCGATGGCCGCCTTCACATCGTCGGGATGAGCCAGCAGGTTCGCGTCGACGGCGACAGGATCCTTTGGATACGGGCCGGTGAGGCGGACACGACCGCGACTCTTAGGCCTGGCCACGCCCGCACACATCGTGAAGGCACGCTCGGGGATGTCGAAATCGGATCTGGTCCGCTCGTTCGCGAACGGTGCCTCGATAAGGCACATGTGAATGTCGGGGGTGTCGAGGGCCGGATCGCTCTTCCAGAAGAACGTCGCCTCGGAACCGTTGTTGCGTAGCGGCATCGGTTCGACCAACTCCCAGAGGCAGGGAACAAGCGCGTGGTCCTGGTAATTGTGTCCGACACCGGGTAGGTGCGCGGTCACATGGATGCCGAACCTGCGCAGTTCCATGGCGTCGCCGATGCCGGACTGCATCAGCACCTTCGGGGTGTGAATGGCGCCGAGCGACACGATCACTTCGGAACCCGCGCGAACCCGGTGGTTGGTGTTGCCGATGCGGAACTCGACCCCACTCACCCGGGTTTCGTCGAAGGTCAGCCGGGTCACCAGGGCACCGGTCAGCACAGTCAGGTTCGGTCGGTCAAGACGGGGCGCCACGTACGCACGGAACGCGGACTGCCGCCGCCCGTTTCGAACGCGGATGTCCTGAATGGCCACCCCGCCATGGCTCTCCATCATGGGACCGTTGTTGCTGTCGTAGCGTGGGATGCCGATGCTCTCGGCACCATCGACGATCGCCAGAGCGAGGGGGTTGGGGTCGGGCGCGGGCTGGACGTAGGCTGGGCCTCCGACGCCGCGGTACCGCGGATCGGGTGTGCCGTGCCAGTCCTCGATCCTTCGGTAGATGTCCAGTACCGCCTCGTAACTCCACGCCTTGTCCTCGGCCTCGGCGGCGAAGAAATCCCAGTCGTTCTGGTGGCCGCGGGCCCAGCACATGACGTTGATGCTGGAGCCGCCGCCGAGCACCTTGCCCATCGACAACGGGATCACCCGTCCGTTGAGGTGCGGGTTGGGCTGCGCGACGAAGCTCCAGTCGCGTTCGCTGCCGAGGTTGGCAGGCCAGCCGGCGGCGTCCATCACCTCCGGGACATCGTCGGTGCCACCTGCCTCCACCAGCAGCACGCTGACGTCGGGGTTCTCAGCGAGGCGCGCAGCCGCCACCGAGCCCGATGAACCGGCGCCGCATACGACGAAGTCGTACCGCGGTGCGATTTGATCGTTGAGCATGGTTCAGACTCGCGGGCGGCGCTTGTCCCTGTCTTTACGGCTGCCGCCAAACTGTGGTTCCTGCCACCGGTAACCCCGCAGGAAACGGTGGCCCAGGCGCGTTACAGCGCGTGCTCGGCCCGCAGGACCTCGGCTGCCCGTTCACCGATGACCACGCACGGCGCCATGGTGTTTCCGGTGGCGATGCGCGGCATGATCGAGGCGTCGGCGATGCGCAGGCGTTCCATCCCATAGACCTTGAGGTCACCGTCGACGACCGCCATCCCGTCGCGGCCCATCTTCGCCGTTCCCGACGAATGCCAGTACGTCTCGGTCGCGTCGCGGACGAAGTGCTCCAATTCGGTACCCGTCAGGTTGCCGGACATGATGTCGCGGTTCACGAACGGCCGCAGCGGCGCCGCGTCGGCCATCTGGCGACAGAATTCGATCGCGGCGACGGCGGCCGTCATGTCGTCGGGGTGGGCCAGCATGTTGGTCTCAATCTCCACCGGATCTCCGGGATTGGGGCCGGTGAGGCGAAGCCGGCCCCGACTCTTCGGTTGCACCAGGCCTACGCACATCGTCCAACCGTGCTCCGGCACGCCGAACCTGGCGACGGCCTCGGCGCTGGCCAGTGGAAACTCCGCGACGCAGACCTGGACATCGGGACTGACGACAGCGGGATTGGTCGTGAAGAAGAACGTCACCTCGCCGCCGCTGTTCTGAGCGGCCAGCGGTTCCGGGCTCTCCCACACGCAATTGATCCGCGGATGGTCCTGGTGATTCGCCCCGACGCCGGGCAGATGCTGGACCATCGGGATGCCCAGCTTCTGCAGGTCGGCGGCGTCGCCGATGCCCGACTGCATCAGCAGCTTCGGAGTGTTGATTGCGCCGAGCGAGACCACGACCTCAGAGCCCGCCGCCACCATGTGCGAAGAACCTCGTTGGAAAAGCTCGACTCCCGTGACGCGGTTGGCGTCGAGGGTCAACTTGGTGACCAGCGCACCGGTGAGCACCGTCAGGTTCGGCTGATTCCGTTTGGGCCACACGTAGGACCGGTAGACCGACTGCCGTTTACCGTGCCGGATGCGCTGGTCCATGATGGACGCGCCACCGGCAGCCTCCATCATTGCGCCGTTGTGGCTGTCGAATGCCGGAAGCCCGACGGCCACAGCCGCATCCACAACGGCGGGAGCGAGCGGGCAGGGGTTTTGCGCGGGTTGCACGGACACCGGGCCGCCCGTTCCGCGATGGTCCGGATTGGGGCTGCCGTGCCAGTCTTCGATCCGCCGGTAGATGTTCAGCACCGACTCATAGCTCCACGACTTGTCACCGGCCTCGGCGGCGAAGTAATCCCAGCCGCTCTTGTGACCACGCGACCAGGCCATGACGTTGATGCTCGATCCTCCGCCGAGCACCTTTCCCATCGACAGGGAAACCGTCCGGCCGTTGAGGTGTGGGTTGGGCATCGCCTCGAAACCCCAGTCGCGTTCGCTGCCGAGATTCATCGGCCACCGAATCGGCTCCATCACCTCGGGCACGTCGTCGTTTCCACCGGCTTCCAGCAACAGCACAGAGACATCGGAGTTCTCGGCGAGCCGTGCGGCGACCACCGATCCCGACGAACCAGATCCACAGACGATGAAGTCGTACTGGGGGGCAACGGGAGAATCAGGCAACGTATTCTCGATTCGCTTGGTGGACTTCGCGTTCCAACAACAATTGCCGTTGGAACTCGGTGAGTCGTTGGCGCTGGCGCCAAAGTGACCTACCGGCTAGCGGTAAGCGGCCCGCACGATTTCGGCCGCCCGCTCGCCGATGACGACACAGGGCGCCATCGTGTTTCCGGCGGTGATCCGCGGCATGATCGAACCGTCGGCGATCCACAGTCCTGCACCTTGAGGTTGCTGTCGATGACCGCCATCTCGTCACGGCCCACGTTGCCGGACATGACCTCGATGGCGGCTTTCATGTCGTCGGGGTCGGGGCCCGTGAGCCGAACTCGCCCCCGGCTCTCGGGCTGCACCACGCTGCCGCACATCGTGAATCCGTACTCCGGCAGGCCGAACCCCGCCGCGGCTTCTTCGCTTGCCAACGGGATTTCCGCAACGCAGGTCTGGAGATCGGGGGTCGCGGTCGACGCTCGACGCCGATCGCGTGACGCGCGCCGGTGAGGCACGTCGTGGCACTGGTCGCCAACGAGCTGAGCGGCCTCCAGGCACTGGTGTCGCACACGGCCCGGGCACCGGCTTTTCGGTCGAGTTCGCCCGCCGGCTGCGCCTGCGCGGGCTACTCGACGCGGGGGAAGTGTTGACGATGCAGGGTGCCGAATTACGCGCGCGGATCGAAGATCTCACCGACGCACTGGCGTATGTGCGGTGGCGGGGCGTGTCTGATGATGACGCCGCCGAGGTGGCCGCGGTCGCGGCATCGATTCGCAAGGCGGTGCGGTCGGCCGGTTTGTTTCCCGGCGGGGCGTTGCCCGCGCTACGGCGAGCACCGCTGACCAACCCTTCAGTCGGAGTCATCGTCGAGCTGGCGGATCGCGGTCACCCCCGCGATCCCGGCCAGCACCGTCGCGGCGGTGAGAATTCCTCTGCCCGAGAGCGTCAGCAGTACGCCCGAGGTCCCGCCGGTGCTGTGCTCGCCCGGAGTGTCGGCGGCGAGATCGGTGAGCTGCCACTGGCGCCGATCGCACGCCTGCAATACGGCGCTCATGACGCCGCGACCCTCCTCGTAGGTGAGGTGCATCGTCACCGATCCGCTGAGTCGGGCTGAGAGCCACCTCGCCAGGGGCATGAAGCCGACGATGATCAGGAAATGCATCGCCGTCACCGTGACGGCGAGCAGAAGCAGGCCCGCACCCGCCGCCATCCCGATGGCCGCGGATTCCCAGACCGCGGCGGCGGTGGTCAATCCGTGCACGGAGCCGCGTCGGAAGATGATGATGCCCGCACCGAGAAAGCCGATTCCCGACACGATTTGGGCCGCCACACGCGACGGGTCGACGACCACCAGACCGTCGACCAGCACGTCGGTGAATCCGTATTTGCTGACGAGCAGAATCAGCGCGGCAGCCGTTCCGACGATGGTCTGGGTGCGCACGCCGGCACTCTTGCCCTGGATCTCGCGCTCCAGGCCGATCAGCGCGGTCAGTCCGAAGGCCACGAACAGTTCGACGATCTGACGGGTGCCCTGTCCCGGACCGCCGAAAAACGGCGGATCGGCCAGCCAGAGATCCATGCGGACAAATTAGCCCGCGGACGTGTGCGATGAGTTTCGCCGCGCCGTGAAGTCCCTATCTGCGAGGCCTGTTCGATCGAGGAGTGATGCCCATGTCCGCGTATCCCGATGTCGCCACCCGTGACCAGTGGCTCGCCGCCCGCAAGAAGTTGCTCGCCCGCGAGCGCGAGGCCACCCACCTGCGGGACGCCGTGAACGCCGAGCGGCGCCGGCTGCCCATGGTGAAGGTGGACAAGGACTATGTATTCGAGGGGCCGTCCGGTGAGCTCCGGCTGGCGGACATGTTCGAGGGGCGTGACCAGCTGTACATCCACCACTTCATGTGGGTCGATGCGACGGATCGGGGCTGCCCGAGTTGCACGGCCGCCGCCGACCTGACCTTCACCGAACAGGACCGCGCACTCCTGCACGCGAAGGGAGTCACGCTCGCCTGTGTGTCGCGCGCGCCGTATGCCGCCATTGCGCGATATCGCGAGGAGCACGGCTGGACGTTCCCGTGGTATTCGTCGCGGGACAACGATTTCAGCTACGACTACCACGTCACACTCGACGCCGGTCGTGCGCCGATCGAGTACAACTACAAGTCACTCGACGAGCTGCACGCCGACGGGTGGACGGACGACGACCTGCGTGGGGACTGGCCGGGCGTGAGCGTGTTCCTGCGTCGCGGCGACGAGGTATTCCACACCTACTCGGCGTTCGCACGCGGCCTGGACCACGCCGCGCCGGGGTATCCGTACCTCGACATGACGCCGTATGGACGGCAGGAGCCGTGGGAGGATTCGCCCGCGGGCTGGCCACAGGAAAGCGTTGCCGCCGGAGTGCCGTCCGGCGGGTGACGATGTCGGTTCCGACGGTCGGGCGGTGCCCACCCTTGGTCAACCCTCGTCGGGCACCACCGATCTGCCGTCCCAACGCTTGATACCGGGGACGACGACGTCGAGTAACTCGAGAGCCCGCGACACGGTGTGGTCGACGACGTCCTCCAGCGAGCGCGGCAGCGTGTAGAACGCCGGAACGGGCGGCATGACGATCGCGCCGGTGTTCGTCGGCCTGGCCATCAGATCGATGTGACCGGCATGCAGGGGTGTCTCGCGCAGCAGCAGAACGACGCGACGCCGTTCCTTCAGGCACACGTCGGCCGCACGCACGACCAGCATGCCGAGCGTGACGAACGACCCCGACGACACCGCCGCACCGATGTCCCGGGGATGGTGGTGGTGATCGGCGAGCGCACGCACCTAGACGCGCGTGTAGTCGGTCTCGTGCGCGATGGTCCGCTGGGCTGATGACGTGAGGATGACGTGGGTCTCGACGTCGTCGACCTTCCCCAGCTACTCCAGCGTGCGGATGCCGTAGATTGCGCCCGGCGCCCCGGTGATCGCGACAATGATGCGTTTCATCTGTCGGCCTCCCGGCCGAATCGTGCTGCCGCGGACGCGATCACCGCGATGGCATGATTCTCGTCATCGCTTGGCTCGCCCGCGGCGCCGTGACCTATCACGGCCTGCATGGCCGATGCTGCGCGTTCCTCGGCGTTTCCCTGTGCGGCCGGGGCGGCGAGGTGGGCAACGAAGTCGGCCAGCTCGTCGAGCTCGATCATCTCGGCATCGAGTTCGATCGCCTTGATCCGATCACGCAGCGCCGACGTCGTCGCGTCCGGTGCCGGCGGGGGGCCGTCCTTGAGCCGCGTCCGAACTTTTCTCAAGGGGACGACCACGTCGTCCTGCCACTGTCTGGTACGGGCACTGGCCGCCTCGAACTCTCGGCTGGTGAACGACATGCCCATTACCGCGCCGACGAAGGCCGCCAGCAGAAGCACGTTGACGTCGACACCGCGCCGATCCTGCAGCAGAACCGACGCTGGCGCGACACCTTCACCGGCGTACACGTCAAGCACGTACCGCTGGAAGGCGTCTCGTGGGCCGGTCATCGAATTCCGTGCGGTAGGGGGCTCTCGCCTCGAATGATGCGGCACGGTAGATCTTGAGTTTGCTGACCACTTGTCACCTCGGAAAGTATGGGGATCACACCGTGCCTCTCTGGATTTTCGCGAGTTCCTCGATGCCTTGCGCGCCAACGGGGAGCTCATTCAGGTCGACCGTGCTGTCGACCTCGAACTCGTGGTCGCCAAGGGGATGCGCAAGACGTGCACGGACAACGGTACTGCGTTCCCGTTGGTCGGCCGGGGTGTACAACTCGCGTGCGAAGTGCCTTGATCGCCTATGGCTGCGACGAATCCAACGTGGTGCGGCACATTCTGGACGGGCTGGGAAACGGATTCGGCCCGTGGTCGTCGACCCGGACGACGGCGGGCCTTACATCACCCCGGGGATTGTCGTGAGCCACGACCCGGATACCGGCGTCCCCGATATCGGTCACTACCGTCTCAAGATCATCGACAAGCACACCATGTCGTTTCTGGCAATGCCCAACCACCGCTGCGGGAAGAATCTGTCGAAAGCGATTGCGCGGGCTCTGTGCTAGACGGTGGGGTCCGCGAGTTCCGGATGTGCTTCGATGAGCTCGAGTTCATGGGAGACGTCCAGGGATCGGGTGACCAGGACGTAGACGAGCCCGGACACCAGCAGGCCCACCGCGAACGCGATATCGACTTCGCCCATCGCTGCGGCGGCCGGTCCGACGAAGAACGGCAGCACCACGAACGGGATCTCGGCGGCGATGCCGGCGAGAAACGCGGTCAGACCGCGCCAGGACCACGCACCATAGATTCCGTTGGGCGTGAACAGGTCTGTAATCGCGTAGTGACCGCGCCGGACGAAGAAGAAGTCCGTCAGGTTGACCGCGGTCCACGGCACCAGCAGAAGAGCATGATCAGCAGGGTCGTGTTCAGCGCTGTGGTGGCGTTGGACAGCAGCAGGCTCATCACGAACCAAGCGACGGCGAGCACCACGATCGTGACGACCCGGAGGCTGCGAGTCGGATTGACGGGCCGAAACGAGTCCAGGGCCGTTACCACGGTGAGCATTCCGCTATAGGCGTTGAGCCCCATCGTCGCCACCAACACCAGGGTCGAGACGATCGCCAGTACGGCGCCCAGGTAGGAGACGGCGGCGTTACCCGTCTCGTTGATGCCTGCGAGAGCGTCGCTGGCACCCAGGTAAGTCGCCATCCAGGCGCCGAGCGGGATCAGCCACGCCGGGGAGCCTGCCGCCCCGACGAACACCGAAGCGATGATCGCCGCCGGCTTCGTGTGGCGCGGTAGGTAACGGCTGTAATCCGACACGTACGGCGCATAGGTGATGTTGTAGGACGCCGCGACGCCGAACTGCGCAAGAAACGCCACCCAGGTGAACCCGCCGGGCGCGGCGGGCCCTCCGGTGACCCCGCCGAACAGCACGCTGCCGGTCAGGATGAGCCACAGCGGCAGCGAAACCCAGAACAGAACGCGGAACGACCTGTGCAGCAGGTCGTATCCGAAGATCGCCAGCGACGCCGCGATGACGGTGATGACCGCGGCCACCACGACGGGGTTCCAGCCGAAGATCGACTGGAGGCCGGACTTGATGATGACGACATCGACCACGTTGAACCCGACGAACGTGAACAGCGTGCCGATCAGCGGCAGCAGCACACCGCGGAAGCCGAACTGGGCCCTGGACTGAATCATCTGGGGCAGGCCGAGCACCGGGCCCTGGGTCGCGTGAAACGCCATGAAGAGCGTCCCGAATGCGACACCGGCGATGCCGGCGACGATGCTCCACCACAGCGACAGCCCCAGGCTGGGGCCGACGAAGCCAAGGGCGAGCGTGAACGGCTGGAAATTGCCGACGAACCAGAACGGCCCCTGGTGGCTCACCTTTCCGTGGCGCTCTGTGTCCGGGACGTAGTCGATGGACCTGGTCTCGATCAGGCCGGATGCTGCTGATTCCACCGACACACCATGCGCCGTCCGGCGATGCCGCACCAGGGCCCACATGTCCAACCCGGCGATTGGCAATAGACAGATTGTCGAGCGCCTCATCGGCGGGGCGTTCCCGTAGCCTTCGACCATGACCCGCATCGCCTGCTGCCAGATTGCTCCGACCATCGGCGACATGGCGGCCAACGCCGAGCTTATCGAGTCGCAGATCCGCGACGCGGTGCGAGCGGGCGCCGACGTCATCGTGCTGCCCGAACTCGCCACGTCGGGTTACATGTTCTCCGATGCGGCCGAAGCGCGAGGGCTCGCGCTCACGACTGCCGACCAGGTATTCACCAATTGGTCTGCAGCCGTGGGTAGTTCAATTGTAGTCTGCGGGTTCTGCGAGCTCGGCCTCGACAACAGGCTCTACAACAGTGCGGTGATGGTCGATGCCGACGGGGTGATGGCGCACTACCGCAAGACCCATCTGTGGGATCACGAGAAGCTGATCTTCACCGCGGGCGACGTGTTGCCGCCCGTGGTCCAGACCGAGTACGGCGACATCGCGGTGATGATCTGTTACGACATCGAATTCGGCGAACTCACGCGGCGGGTGGCGCTCGATGGGGCTGAGCTGATCGCCGCGCCCGTCAACTGGCCGCTGTTCCCGCGACCCGAAGGCGAACGTCCCGGTGAGGTCATCACGGCGATGTCCACGGCTCGCACCAACAAGATCGCCGTTGCGTGCTGCGACCGGACCGGAGAAGAGCGGGGTCAGCGCTGGACCGAGGGCACCGCCGTCGTCGATCCCGATGGGTGGGTGGTGGCCTCCGCGGGTGCAGGCACGAGCATGGCGATCGCCGACGTCGACCTGTCCGCCACCCATGACAAGACGCTCACCGAACACGTCGATTTGTTCGCCGACCGCCGCACCGACCTCTACTGACGCTGCAGCGACATCGAAGATCTCGCGGCAGTGGCGGTTACGGCGAAATGTTCACCACCGCGAGTTGGTTGCGGTTGCCCGCCCGCTGAGGAACCCGTTGCATTCAGCAGATCATGGCTTACCTGCAAGCAGTCCCGCGGCGAACCGCAGATCCGAGACCAGGGCGTCGAAGGCTTCTTCCCGACGTTCGGACGGCCCACGCAGCACGGCCGACGGGTGGGTGGACACCACGACCGCCGGATCGAACTCCGATTGCGCGATCTCCTCGCCGGCGGGCAGGCGGAGTTTTTCGCCGCGATGGGCGGTGAGCCGAAACGAGCTGCCCATCAATGCCTTTGCTGCCGTCGCGCCCAGAAGCACCACCACGTCGGGCTCCACTGCGGCCAATTCTGCGAGAAGCCACGGTCGGCACGCCACCACCTCGGTTCGGCTGGGCGTCTTGTGGATGCGCCGTTTGCCGCGCTCGGGCAGGGTGAACTTGAAGTGCTTGACGGCGTTCGTGACATACACCCGATCACGGTCGATCCCGGCGGCGGCGAGCGCCTTGTCGAGCAACCTGCCCGCGGGTCCGACGAACGGCCTCCCGGCCTTGTCCTCCTGATCACCGGGCTGTTCGCCGACCAGGACCATGTCGGCATCGGGCGCTCCAGCGCCGAACACCACCTGGGTGGCATCGAGATACAGGTTGCAGCCCTTGCAGCTCTGGGCGGCCGTCGCCATCTCGTCGAGATCACGGGTGTCGGGGACGAAGTCCGCTGCGGTATCGGCTGCCATGCCGCCCGGGTACCCCGACCGGTGGGCTTCACCACCTGACGGACGCGTCTGGTTGCGGTGCGGAGGGCTCGGGTGGGCGACGGTGCGATCGCGCCACTGCCGGGCAAAGTTGACGTGGATCACTCCAGCAACGCCGGTGCGACGCGGGCGATGCGGCCATCGCCCGGGTCGCTTCGCTCACTGCACGCGCACCCTGACATCGTCCCCCGCTACCATCGGTGCCGGTAGAACCGGATTTGTTTTCGGGGGGGCACACGTACGGGTGTCGTCAAATGAACTCTTGTTCACCTGCGACGGGTTACTGTCTCGGGTGGCGTTGCACCTGACACTGGGAGGGTATGGATGAGCGGTTATCGCACCGTGGTGGTCGGTACGGACGGATCGGATTCGTCGTTGCGTGCCGTGGACCGCGCCGGTCAGATCGCCTCCGGGACGGGCGCCAAGGTTGTGGTGGCGACCGCGTACTTCCCTCAGGGCGAAGATCAGCGCGCCGCCGACGTCCTCAAGGACGAGGGTTACAAGATGGCCGGCAACGCGCCGATTTACGCGATCCTGCGCGAAGCCAAGGAACGCGCGAAGGCGGCGGGGGCAAACGATATCGAGGAGAAGGCGGTCGTCGGCGCTCCCGTTGACGCGCTCGTCGATCTCGCCGAAGAAGTCAATGCGGATCTGCTCGTCGTCGGCAATGTGGGTCTGAGCACCATTGCCGGGCGCCTGCTCGGATCGGTGCCCGCCAACGTGGCACGCCGGTCCAAGACCGACGTGTTGATCGTCCACACGACGCCGTAATCGACCGGGCGGAAACGGCCCGAAATCGCCGACCCTTCCCGGGATCCCGTGCCACACTTTGGCCAACGGGAAGGGCGCTCATGACAGCCACAGTCCGCAGAACCGGCATCGCTCCGCGCAACAACGGCTCCCCACCTCCCGATGTCGCGCTCACCGACATCAATATCGGAACTCTCGAGTTCTGGGCCTTGGACGACGACGCCCGCGATGGTGCATTCGCGACATTGCGGCGAGAATCGCCGATCACGTTCTTCGAGGCGCCGGAGTTGGCCGGCTTTCCGGCGGGCGCCGGGCACTGGGCGTTGACCACCTTGGATGACGTTCGGCATGCCAGCCGGCATCCGGAGATCTTCAGCTCCAGCCCGACCAGCACTTCGCTCAACGATATGCCCGTGGAAGTCGCCGAGTTCTTTGGTTCGATGATCACCCTTGACGACCCCCGCCACCTCCGCCTGCGGACGATCGTCAACCGCGCTTTCACCCCCAAGGTGGTGGCGCGGATCGAGGACAGTGTGCGGGACCGCGCGCGCCGGCTGGTCACCGAGATGATCGCCAATCACCCTGACGGCACTGCGGAGTTCGTCGAGGAGATCGCGGGGTCGCTACCGCTGCAGATCATCTGCGACATGATGGGCATCCCGGAGGAGGACGAGCACAAGGTCTTTCACTGGACGACGGTGATCATGGGCACCGGGGATGAGGAGGCTTCGGGTGACTTCGACGAGATCGTCAAGGCCTCAACGGAACTCGCTGAGTACGGCGTAAATCTGGCCGAACAGCGCCGGGCCCGGCCCACCGATGACCTGACGACGAACCTGGTGCAGGCCGAACTGGACGGTGAGCGCCTGACGTCGCCGGAGATTGCGTCGTTCTTCATTCTGCTGACGGCCGCGGGCAACGAAACCACGCGAAACGCGATGAGCCACGGCATGGTTGCGCTCAGCCGCTACCCCGAGCAACGCCAGAAGTGGTGGAGCGACTTCGAGGGTTTGGCGGGTACCGCCGTCGAGGAAGTCGTGCGGTGGGCGTCGCCGATAATCTTCATGCGGCGCAACCTGACCCGAGACATCGAGATGCGCGGCATCGAGATGAGGGCCGGCGACAAGATATCGATGTGGTACAACTCCGCAAACCGCGACGAGGAGAAGTTCGACAACCCGTGGCTGTTCGACGTGACCCGCGATCCCAATCCGCACATCGGCTACGGCGCGGGCGGTGCCCATTTCTGTCTCGGCGCGAACCTCGCCCGCCGCGAGATCAGGGTGCTGTACGAGGAGCTGCACACCCAGATACCCGACATCGTCGCAACCGAGGAACCCGCGATCCTGCGGTCGGCGTTCGTACACGGCATCAAGCGACTGCCGGTCGCCTGGACTCCACGCTAGATCACGACGCCGAGGCCTTGGCGATCTCCGCTATCGCGGCATCCAAGGTGGCGTTGAACTCCTCGTCGCTCTGCTGCGCGGTGAGCCCCTCGGTGAGCGCCCGGGAGAAGCTTGCGATGACGCCGCGGTTACGGGACAGCTTCTCGCAGGCCTCGTCGCGGCTGTAACCGCCGGAGAGTGCCACCACCCGCACCACTTTGGGATGGTCGACGAGTTCCCGGTAAAGGTTCTCGGTGTCGGGCAACGTCAGCTTCACCATCACGGCCTGATCGCCGGGCAGGGCGTTGACGCCGTCGAGCAGGGCCGCCTTCAGCTGGTCCTCGGCCTCGGCCTTGCGCGGACTGTGGATGTCGACTTCCGGCTCGATGATCGGCACCAGTCCGGCGGCCAGGATCTGCCTGCCGATCTCGAACTGCTGCGCCACGACCGCGTCCAGGCCTACGCCCGGGAGCTTGATGACCGAGCGCATCTTGGTGCCGAACACGCCGTTGTCGCGGGCCCGTGCCAGCAGGTCGTCGAGCCCGGGGATGGGCTTCATCACCTGCGCACCGTCCGCCTCGTCGGCCAGACCCTTGTCCACCTTGAGGAACGGCACGACGTGCTTCACGTTCCACAGATAGTCCGCGGTGGGGCGGCCCTCGATCGTGCGGTCCATGGTGTCCTCGAAGAGGATTGCGCCCATGATGCGGTCCCCACCGAAGGCCGGGCTGGTGATGATGCGGGAGCGCATCTGGTGCACCAGATCGAACATCGCCGCATCGCCCGAGTAGCAGTCCTCGGGGATGCCGTAGAGCTTCAGCGCCTTGGGGGTGCTGCCGCCGCTCTGGTCCAACGCCGCGATGAAACCGGCGCCGCTCTTGGCCTTGGTGTACTGGTCCTCGTTCATGCCCGTCTCCTTGTCAATCGCACGCCAACCGGGTAAGCCCTACCAGCCGCGTTCGCGCCACTCGGCGAGATTGGGCCGTTCCGTGCCCAGTGTCGTGTCGTCGCCGTGCCCCGGATAGACGACGGTCGAATCGTCGTAGACGTCGAACACCCGGCTGGTCACGTCGCCCAGCAGCTGCTCGAAATCTTCTTTTTTCCCGGTTTTGCCGACACCGCCGGGGAACAGGCAGTCGCCGGTGAACAGGTGGGTGACCTCGTCGGCGCCGCCCAGCGCGAGGGCCACCGACCCGGGCGTGTGGCCGCGCAGGTGGATGACGTCGAACGACAGGTTCCCGACCTGGATGCTGTCGCCGTTGGCGAGAATCCGCTCGGGTTTGATCGACAAGGGTTCGGCGTCGAGTTCATGGGCGGCCGTCGGCACGCCGGTGGCTTCGGCCACCTCGGACAGCGCGATCCAGTGGTCCCGATGCTGATGGCTGGTGACGATGAGGGACAGCTTCGGGGCGAACCGCTCAATCAGATCCAGGATGATGTCGGCGTCGTTGGCGGCGTCGATGAGTAGCGTTTCGCCGGTCTGGGAACACGTCACGAGGTAGGCGTTGTTGTCCATCGGGCCCACCGAAACCTTGACGATCGAGGCGCCCGGCAGGGTGCGCCGGGCCGCGGTTCGGGGTTCTAGGTGTCCCGTATAGGTGTCGCTGACGTCTGTCATGGTGCTCACGTTATCCCCACGCAAGCGGGGGGCCCCAGACTCACGCGCTCAAGCGGCCGCGAGGTTGTCGGTGGGGGCACCTAGCATGGGCATCAACTATGTCTGCGGGAGGACCGTGTCGTTGAAAGAGGATGGGTGTGGCTGACCGCCTGATCGTCAAAGGTGCACGCGAACACAACCTGCAAAGTATTGATCTTGATCTGCCACGCGAGGCCCTGATCGTGTTCACCGGGCTCTCCGGTTCGGGCAAATCGTCGCTGGCGTTCGACACCATCTTCGCCGAGGGGCAGCGCCGGTACGTCGAATCCCTGTCGGCCTATGCCCGGCAGTTCCTGGGTCAGATGGACAAACCCGACGTCGACTTCATCGAGGGCCTGTCGCCCGCGGTGTCCATCGACCAGAAGTCGACGAACCGCAACCCACGGTCCACGGTCGGCACCATCACCGAGGTCTACGACTATCTGCGGCTGTTGTATGCCCGCGCCGGCACCCCGCACTGCCCGGTCTGTGGTGAGCGCATCGCCCGCCAGACGCCACAGCAGATCGTCGACCAGGTGCTCGCCATGGACGAGGGTCTGCGGTTCCAGGTGCTGGCACCCGTCGTGCGCACGCGCAAGGGGGAGTTCGTCGACCTGTTCGACAAGCTCAACTCACAGGGCTACAGCCGCGTGCGGGTCGACGGCGTGGTCTATTCGCTGACCGACCCGCCGAAGCTCAAGAAGCAGGAAAAACACGATATCGAGGTGGTGGTCGACCGGCTCACGGTCAAGACCAGCGCCAAGCAGCGGCTCACGGATTCCGTCGAGACGGCGCTGAATCTGGCCGACGGCATCGTCGTGCTGGAGTTTCCCGATGATCGAGACCGCGAGACCGATTCTCCCCGCGAGCAGCGGTTCTCCGAGAAGCTGGCCTGCCCCAACGGGCACCCGCTCGCGGTCGACGATCTGGAGCCTCGGTCGTTCTCGTTCAACTCGCCCTATGGCGCCTGCCCGGAGTGCACGGGGCTGGGTATCCGCAAGGAAGTCGACCCCGACCTCGTCGTACCCGATCCGGACCTGACACTCGCCGAGGGGGCGATCGCGCCGTGGTCGATGGGGCAGACGGCGGAGTACTTCACCCGGATGCTCGCCGGACTCGGCGATGCGCTCGGCTTCGACGTCGACACCCCCTGGAAGAAGCTGCCCGCCAAGTCGCGCAAGGCGATTTTGGAGGGCTGCGACGAGCAGGTCCATGTGCGGTACAAGAACCGGTACGGCCGCACCCGTTCGTACTACGCCGATTTCGAAGGCGTGATGGCGTTTCTTCAGCGCCGGATGGAGCAGACCGACTCCGAACAGATGAAGGAGCGCTACGAGGGCTTCATGCGCGATGTGCCGTGCCCGGAATGCGAGGGCACCCGATTGAAGCCCGAGATCCTCGCGGTGACGCTGGCGGCGGGGGAGTTCGGCGCGCGGTCCATCGCCGAGGTGGCCGAGCTGTCGATCGCCGACGCCTCGGAGTTTCTCAACTCGTTGACGCTGGGAACGCGGGAGCAGGCCATCGCGGGGCAGGTGCTCAAGGAGATTCAGTCGCGGTTGGGGTTCCTGCTCGATGTGGGGCTCGACTATCTGTCGCTGTCCCGCGCGGCGGCCACCCTGTCCGGCGGTGAGGCGCAACGCATCCGATTGGCGACCCAGATCGGGTCCGGGCTTGTCGGGGTGCTCTACGTGCTCGACGAGCCGTCCATCGGGCTGCACCAGCGCGACAATCGGCGGTTGATCGAGACCTTGATCCGGCTGAGGGATCTGGGCAACACGCTGATCGTGGTCGAGCACGACCTCGACACCATCGCGCATGCCGACTGGGTCGTCGACATCGGCCCGGCGGCCGGCGAACACGGCGGCCGTATCGTGCACAGCGGGACGTATGACGAACTGCTCACCAACCCGAATTCGCTTACCGGTGCCTATCTCTCGGGAAAAGAGGAGATCGAGGTTCCGGCCATCCGCCGGCCCACCGACGGCAAGAGGCAGCTCACGGTGGTCGGCGCCCGTGAGCACAACCTGCACGAGATCGACGTCTCGTTCCCGCTGGGCGTGCTGACCGCGGTCACCGGGGTGTCCGGGTCGGGTAAGTCGACGCTCGTCAACGACATCCTGGCGTCGGTGCTGGCCAACAAACTCAACGGCGCCCGGCAGGTGCCCGGCCGCCATACCCGGGTCACCGGGCTGGACAAGCTGGACAAGCTGGTGCGGGTCGACCAGTCGCCGATCGGCAGGACGCCGCGGTCGAACCCGGCGACGTACACGGGCGTGTTCGACAAGATCCGCACGCTTTTCGCGGCCACCACCGAGGCGAAGGTGCGCGGCTACCAGCCTGGCCGATTCTCGTTCAACGTCAAGGGCGGTCGTTGCGAGGCGTGTTCCGGCGACGGGACCATCAAGATCGAGATGAACTTTCTGCCCGACGTGTACGTGCCGTGCGAGGTATGCCACGGTGCCCGGTACAACCGCGAGACCCTCGAGGTGCACTACAAGGGCAAGACCGTCGCCGAGGTGCTCGACATGTCGATCGAGGAGGCGGCGGAGTTCTTCAAGCCCATCACCTCGATCCACCGGTACTTGGCAACGCTCGTCGACGTGGGCCTCGGCTACGTTCGGCTGGGGCAGCCGGCGCCGACGCTGTCCGGCGGCGAGGCCCAGCGCGTCAAGCTCGCATCGGAACTCCAGAAGCGATCGACGGGCCGCACGGTGTACATCCTGGACGAGCCGACGACCGGCCTGCATTTCGAGGACATCCGCAAGCTGCTCGGCGTCATCAACGGCCTTGTCGACAAAGGCAATACGGTGATCGTCATCGAGCACAACCTCGATGTGATCAAGACGTCGGACTGGATCATCGATATGGGTCCCGAAGGCGGCGCCCGCGGCGGCACGGTCGTCGCGACGGGCACGCCGGAGGATGTCGCCGCCAACCAGGACAGCTACACCGGCCACTTCCTCGCCGAGACACTCCATCTACCGCGGCCAACGATCAAGGAAAAGCGCAGGAACGGACGCAAGGTCAGCGCCTAGGTAGGGCTGGCAGGTACTCCGAAATTCCCGTTGTCGGGGCCCCCGGTTGGCCGTTAGCGGTGGCGACATCGGGTCACTGCGGGCGAATCCTTGATATCACGCAACGAGGGATCGACGTCAAGGAGTCGTCATGGCGGTCATCATCACGGCATCAACGGCCATCTCGGCCGTCCTGACAGCATTTGTCGTCGAGTGGGCCCAGCGTCGTTGCGAGGCATGGGCACGAGTTCGCGACGCGCAGCTTTGAGCCCGGCCGCTAGCGCTTCGACAGCGGTGACGGAAACCGCGGACTGACCCGGACCCCGCGCAGCCATTCGGTGAGCTCGTCGCCGCGGCGATTCAGCACCCGGTTGCCGTCGCGGCCGATGTCCTCCAGCAGCCTGATCTCCACTTTGCCATCGGCGTCCTGACCCCAGCCACCCACGATCCGCCCGTTCCACCAGGCCGTGGTGCCGCCGTTTCCGTTGGTGTCGAACATCTGGCCACGGTGCTCGCCGAGATACCAGTCGCGGTCGAACCAACCCATCGTGGTGACGTCGAGGCCGGGCAGCAGGGCCCCCCACGGTTCGACCGGGGACTCGGGTTCCAGATCATCGGGCAGTGCGAATCCGGGTACTCCGTCGAGGTCGACTTCCACCGCCTCGATGTCGCGCAGCGCGTGCCGTGCCCACGTCAGGGTGTTGCCAAACCACCATTTGATATCCGTGACGGTCGCGGGGCCGAACGCACGCAGCCAGGTACGCGCCAGTTCTGCGCGCGCAACCTCGGCAGGTTCGGCCTCGACCGTCGCGCGCAGCCAGTCGGCCATCGGCGTCCAGCGTGGCCGGGAAACCGTCCATGCGCCGTCGTTCGGGCCTCGCACGATATCACCACGAACCGACAGTGCGGTCAAAACCCTTGGGGCCAAAGGGGTATCGCCCCCCCAGCGTTTTCCGGGCGCGGGATCGAAGGTGCCCGCCAGTTCCGGTAGTGCGGCCCGCAGATCCCTGGCGCTGGTGGCGCCGTGCTGCGCCAGATGCGCGACCACCGCCGCACATGCCCGCTCCAGCCATTGGGAACCGTCAGCGGCCACTCCGGCCTTCTGCACGTCGGCGATCAGACGCCGCCGCTCGTTGTCCGCGACCCGGTCACTGGCACCCGACTGGATCACCCGCAGATCGTCGGCGCGCACCACCCACAGCGTGCGGCGCATCGCGAGGTGCTTCACCAGTGCCCGGCGTTCGTACAGGTCGGCGTCCAGGTCGGCGATGGAGAATCCCGGCAGTCGCGCCCACAACGACAAATAGGGTGTCGCCGGGTCGGTGGCGTGCAGGCCCACGAGAGCGGCCGTGATGTCGCCGATCGAGGCCACGGCGCTCCCGCTCAGGAAATGCCGCCGCGCGAGGCGGGTTCGACGCTCCTCCACCGTGAATGACCGCACAGGTTCCGCACCGTACCCGCGCTGTCCGACACGGCGGGCAGAAGTTTGGGATCGGTAGCGGTTCGGGCCGTCTTGACTTCTCCACGACGGCGCCACTGAGGCGACGCGTGAACGAAGGGAAGATCGATGAATCGAGTTGTCGCTGGTGTGATCGGGCTGGCCGCCGGCGTTGCGGTGCTGGTGGGCTGTTCCGACGACAAGGGCGGCCCCGCTCCGAGCATGGCGGCCAGTGCCGGCGCGGGTGGCAGCACCCAGGTCAAGGTCGACGGCAACGACCTCGCGGGCCTCGACGTCAACACGGTGACCTGCGTCAAGCAGGGCGGCAAGATCAACGTCGCCAGCGGCGCGGTCGGCGGCCAGCAGGGCCTGGGCATCGTGATGACCGACGGGGTCACGCCGACCGTGGAGTCGCTGGGCATGGTGGTCGACGGCAACGCGCTGGCGGTCACCAACAGCATGGGTGCGAAGGTCGGCTCGGCCACGGTGAAGGTCGACGGCAGCACCTACACCATCACCGGTGAGGCCAGCGGCGCCGATATGAAGAACCCGATGGCCGGGATGATCAACAAGCCGTTCACCGTCAAGGTGACCTGCAACTGAGCCACCGACAGTCAGAAGCGGCGGGCGCGCCATGCGCGCCCGCCGCTTCTTATGATTCAGCGGTGACGATCCTCGCCGATCTCGACCTTGCGCGCCGACTGATATTCGCCGCGGACGAGGTCGCGGCGAAGGAGGTGCTGTTGGCCTTGGGCCAGCAGATCGAAGAGCGAGATCGTGATGACCTGATGCTGGAGGTTTACGCGCTACTCGGCGAGATCTATCTGGTCCGGACCGCATACAACGGCGTGGAGGAGGCGCTGCGCCGCATCGAGGAGTGTCTGGCCGTCTACTCGTCGATCCCGGCGGGCACTCACCCGGACGCCGGGGCACAGCCCTCCTTGTCCGATGCCGAGGTCGAGCACATGGTCTGCCGGTATTCGCGGCGGGCCCACTTCCTGCGAACCGGCCTGGCCGCCGCGTACGGAGACCACGAGGCCGCCGATATCGCACTTCTCGGCCTCATCGACGACGGTTCCTCCGCGGCCCGTCCCGACCTGGCGGGCGAGCACGCCTTCCTGATCACCTACGCGCGAATCCTGTGCGCGAGCGGGTTGTGCGACGACGACCTGCATGTGCGGTCGGTGGCGCTGTGGGACAAGGTGATCGATGCCATCGAGCGCAACAGCGGCGCGACCGGCAGCAGCGAGTTCGACGATCATCTGCTGGTTCAGGGTGCCACCGCGTACGGCAGGTTCTGTGTCGAGACGGGGCGCCTGTCCGAGGCGGAACCGTGGTTGCGGCGCGCGGGTGCACGCGCCGAGGCCCGCGGTTGGGCCTTGGCATTGGCCAGGACGCAGCTCGAACGGTCCACGGCGGCCTGGGCGGCGGGCGACCGCGCGCAGGCCCAGAGCCTGGTGCACGAGGCCTATCCGGCGATCGCCGAGGGCTGCCGCGCCCACGACGTGTCGCGGTGCTGGCTGTATTTCGGCCTGATCGCCATCTCGGTAGGGGCGCTCGACGATGCCGACGAGCGGCTCGGCCACGCCGAACGGCACTGGCGCGAAGTGGAGAAGCCGCTCCACATCCATCGCATCCTCCTGCAACGCAGTTGGGTCGACATCCTGCGCAACCAGTTCGAGTCGGCGGCCGAGAAAGTGGCGCAGGCGCGTGAACTCCTCGACTCGTGGCCGCGGCACAGCTGGCTGCAGTACGCCAGGCTCGACGACCATCTGGGCTCCCTCCTGCGTGCCGAGGCGCTGGCCGATCCGGCGAACGCCGGCGACAAGCTGGAGAAGGCAGCCGAGCAGAAGGTGCCCGCCGCTCTCGCCGTCGACTCGGTGCGGCACTCGATCGCCGACGCCGATGCCCGAATGCGCTGGGCCACCTACGTATCGGCCCGCATTCTGGCCGGCGCGTTCGCCGTCGCCTATGAGTGGGGCAATACCGAACTGCTCAGCGAACTGGTCGAGTATCACAGTGCGAGAGGCGTGTTCAGCAGGGAGACGACGGACGCCGAGGCGGATGGGTGGCAGGGCGCGGCCACGGCCGCCGTGCCCATCGAAGCCGACGAGGAATACGCGCTCGTCGCCGCCGGGCCGGGAGCGCCGACCGGCGGCCGCGGTCTGACCCGGCTCGGTCCGCTGCCTCCACTGCAGATGGACCCGGGCACGGATCCGATCCTGACCCGCTACCGCGCGCTGGCGCACGAGCGCTACGGCCGCGACGTGACGTCCGCCGAGGCCACCTGGTCGACGTGGCCGTGACCGCACCCGAGCAGGCCATCCTCGTGCTGCGCTTCGCCGACGTCGGCATCGCCACCTATGCGAGCCTGCGGGTGGTCGGCCGGCCCGATCGAACGGTCACGTGGGTGGTCGAGGAGACGGTGGTCGTCGCCGCGCGGGAGGCGTTGGCGGGCGCGGTGCCGGACCCGAGCGGATCCGAAACCCGCCGCGACGCGGTCGGGCGGGCCGTCGCACGAGGCGCGTTCGCGGCCCCGGAGACCGAGCTGACGCTCGCCCGAACGCTGGGCGCGCAGCTGCTGCCCGCCGCCGCATGGCAGCTGCTGACCGACTGCGGGCCATCACCCCGCGCCGCGCTGTTCGTATCGCCCAGCGCGCGCCTCGCGCGGGTGCCGTGGGGACTGTTGGCGACGCCGAGCGACGACAGCCAGCGCCTGATCGAGGTCGTGGAAGTGTTGATGGCGGTGCCACCGAACATCGTGAACGCGCCGCGCTCGGCGACCACCTGGGACAGCAGGCGTGCGGCGCCGCCCCTGATGCTCCTCGACCCGCGGGTGCCCGGGCAACGGGCCGATTCCGCACTGGGCTCGGTTCTCGGCAGACCGTCCGAACAGACGCCGTTGGCGCGCCACTTCGCCGAAGTGATGGAACGGCGCACGGTCCTGCCCCACGTGGCCACACCCGTCGAGCTGTTCCGGCGCACCGACGCGGACCGCTCATGGCTCGCGGAGATGCTCGACCGGTGTCCCAGTCGCCTGCTCTACGTCGGCCATGCCACGGCGGCCGACGGTGACGTCGGCCGCGCCGACCGGGCCGCGCTGCACCTCGTGGACGAGCGCCCGGTATCGGCGGCCGATGTGATGTCGTCGCGGCTGCCCGTACCGCCCCGGGTTGCGCTGCTGGCGTGCGCCTCGGGCGGCGACTACCAATTCGACGAGGCAACGGGCCTGGTGGCGGCGATGATTCTGGGTGGAGCGCAGGTGGTGACCGCCACGCTGTGGTCGCTGCCCACCGCCGCCGGGTACCGGCAGTTCGCCGGCGATCCCGGCGGGCCGGACACCGATCCGATGGCGGAAACGATCATCGCAGTGGACCGCGCCCACGATGAGGTCGACGCCGGGGCTGCGGTCAACCGGTGGCAGCGTCAACAGATGCGGCGATGGCGCGACGGCGACACCACCGCCAGCCCGCTGTACTGGGCGGCGTTGGCCACGTTCGCCGTCGACGGTGCGCGTTGAGCGGTCAGCTCGGTGGTACGCTCACACCGCGATCGCGGATTCGTCGCCACGGCGGTAGTACGTGTCGATGACACTGCCGGGCGAGACCATTGTGATTGACGACGCCGGGATCAGCGCCGTCTCGTGCGCCGGAAACTGGCCACCCTCGGGCCTGCACACCATCACATCGATTTCGACCTCGCGATAGTCTTCGCAGGCCTCACCGGTGGGCCGCATACCCGTCACGACCCCCCCGCGATTTGGTGCCATGACGAATCAGGTCCAGCTGTTGGCCGGTCAGCAGCCCTTTGTGAACCAGCATCTGGTCGAACGCGCCGCGAACGGCGACCATGTCGTCGGGCAACGAAAGTTGTTCGCGCGTATCGGGATCGAATGCCACCAGAAGAACGACTCCCGGACGCAGGGTCGCGAGCAGTGGATCGTCGGCGCCGCGCAGACGCCCGGTGAACCGCTTTCCCGACACCCGATCGACGTCGATCGTCACCACGTCGGCGATCGTGCGGACGGTACCGACGCCGACCTCTGCCGCGGCGCCCGAAACGGCAGGCGGGTTCGTCGACGATCCGCGGCGCGGGGTGCACAGGCCCACTGCGGTGCCGACGAGAACAACGGAGAGGAATACGAACAACATTGCATCGGACATGCCATAAGGCTCTGTTGCGCCAACGGCTACCGAACCCAACTTTTATCCTGTGTTGATGACCATCGGCCCGCCCGAGACCGCGGTTGCCCTTTCGCAGCCGCGCCGCGCGGTGATCGACCGTGCCTGGCGGGCGATCGGACCCGGGGTCGAGGTGCTCAGCGGCGACGACGGCGGGCCGCTGCGACGCACCGTCAAGCGGATCATCGACCCGCTCGTGCTGCGGCTGCGCTCGAACACCCAATACTCCGCCCCGTTCGTGGCCGCTGACGTCGCCGAGGCGATGTGTGACCTCATCGTCGGGCACGGCCCCGTCCTGCGCGCCGCCGCCGCCTGGTTCGAGGTGCTCAAGCGGGAGCGGCGCCGGCTGCGGATCACCACGGGCAACGCACAAGAGTTGTACTTTCCCGTCTGCTTCGAGTTGGCGGTGACCAAGGGCGCACCGCCCAAGGCGGATCTGGATGGCGCCGAATCGGTTCTGCGCGAGATCCACGGGCACCGGGACCGCACTGCCATCGAGGTGCTGAACCAGTACGTGTCGGATCGACAGGTCATTTCGATGCTCTCGGATCAGGTCGGCCGCAGTTGGCAAGACGTGCACGCCGGCGGGGAGATCACCGGGCCGTTCCTGGCCGGCCTGACCACGGTGCTCGGGTCCGCCGACGGCCACTCCGCCGAGATGGCGCGCCGGCGGGTCTGGCATGCGCTGATCGCCGACGCTACCCCGTACAACCTGGGGGCCCATGCCCACGCCGACCATGCAGATCTGCCATGGTCGATCGTCGGCCTCGGCCTGAGTTCTGTCGAGCCACAACAGCCTCCGACGATATCCGGCGCCGCCGACAGTGAGCGCCCGCTGAATCGCAGCGTTGTCGACCGGGTGCGCGCGACGCTGCGGCGGGCCATGGACAAAGGCGAGTTGCCCGATATCCCATTACTGTGCGCCGAGGAGGTCGACCGCGCGTGCGCTCCGTGGGGTCTGCTGGCCGAGGACAAACAGGCCACGCTGATGGCCGGCATCGAGATCGCGGTCGGCCTGGCGCCGCTGTCGGATTCCGCCGTGCCCCGCTATGACCTGGCCGCCCAGATCCAGGCCCGGCTGCGCAAAGAGGCCTACGTGCTGCACGCGCGCCGTTACCTGGCCGACGACGGCCCGATCCATCCCCGCCAGCGGCAGGTGATCGACGACCTCGCCACGTTCGCGCGCCCCTATCTGAGCCGGCTGTGGGCGCGACTGCACGGGCGGGATGTGTGGCAGGAACCGTGCGACGACGTCGATGAGGTGCGGGCGCTGCTCGACGGGGTGGCCCGGTCGGTCAGTCTGGATCACCGCCAACGGATCAAGGCGATGCTGGAACTGCAGGTGGCCTCATGAAGCTGATCGCCGATTCGGGCCTGTGGGGCACGGGCCCGCTGGTCGCGCCGGCGCCACTGGCGGCGGCGCTGGAGGTCAGCGGCGCGGTGCTGTCGTGGACGGTCGACGAACCGGCCGACCCTGCGCGCCTGACGTTCACCGACCCGAGCCGCGCCGACTGGCTGTGGCGCGTTGTCGGCGAAATCGGGCACAGCGCCGTTGCCGCGGCGCTGGACGGCCGCGTCGCCGAGCGGTCCGCGACCGTCGAGCTGGCGGGTGTCGACCTGTTGCCCGCGGCCCTCGACCGGCTGCGGCGTCTCGCCGTCGGGCACTGGCTGCGGCGGTGGTGGCCCGCCAGCCTTCGAGACGGGATCGTCACCCTGGACGCTGCGTTGCTCGACGCCGAGATCGCGCTGCTGACCGCCGCTGCCGAAGACTTCTTCACCGACGACACGCTGGATTCGGATGTCGCCGGCCTGCTCCGGCCGCACGCCGCCGCGCTGGACGCCCTTGTCCGTGGCGGCGATCCGCGGGTGGTCGCGCTCGTGACGGCAGCGGCCGAGCTGGCCGACGATGTCGGTGTCGCGATCGGCGCCGCGACTGACGAGTCGGCGCAGACCGGTCGCCGTGACGACTTTGCGCTCGCCGCGGGACCGGGTGGCGACCGTCCCGGCGTGGGCGGCGTCGCCACCGGTGTCGATACGGTCGGCTGGAGCGGTGTCCCACCCGGGATGTTCGACGCCGCCGAGGACACCGTCGACTGGCGCATCGACGCGAACGACGACATTGTGAAAGCCATTGTGGCGGTTGCGTTGTCGGAGTCGGATGGGGTGACTGGCTGCGCTGTGCGGCTACAGTCCGGGGACGTCGGTGGAGCGGGCGTCCTCGACGCCGACGGGCGGTCGGCTTTCCCGCTGGTGGACTCCCTTGGGCAACCGCTCACGGAATCGGCTGCCTGGAATCACGATTGGCGGACCACGACTGTGGTCGTCGGGGCCGGCTCGGTGGAATCGCCGGCGGTCCGGCAACGGGTCCGGGATTTCGCCCGTGCGCGTCTGAGCCGGCCGGACGCCGACGCATACCTCGCGGAGATCCTGGCCGCCGAATCGGACTACTGACAGCCGGATTCGTCTTTCGTGTCGTCCTCGTGCATCGACTCGCGGATCTGTGCCAGCCGCTCCGCGGCGGCGCGCTGGCGCGCGTCGTACTGTTCCTCGACGCTACGGCCCTCCGGTGTCTCGGCGGCGAGCTCCGAGGCGCCCGTCGCGGTGCCGTAACGCGTCTCGATCTTCTCGCGAACCGATTCGAACGTCGGCACCCCGCCCGGTGTGTAACCGGTGTCGACCGGTTCCGCCGGAACGGGTGCGGGCGCGGGGGACTCGACGACCTCCGCCTCGACCGGGGCGGTTTCCGGTTCGGGTGTGGCTTCCTCCGGCATGCCGCTCACCGTACCCGCGTCGGGCTACCTCGCGGCCGCCTGTTCGATGGGCGCGGAAGTCGGCGGCTCGGGCATCGGAACGGGGCGGATTCCCGGCGTGCCGAGCTGACCGGCCAGCCAGGGCAGTGCCACCGCGAACGCTTGCGCGGCGAACGGCCAGTCGTGCTTGCCCGGCTGGGTGACGATCGCGCACTTGATGCCGTTGGCGTCACCCAGCGCGCACAGGGAGTCCGCCGCGGCCATCTGGCCTCCGGGATTGGCCGATTTGTGCCCCGGGGTAGGGGACGAGCCGTTGATGTCGAACCAGCCGGTGATGCCCACGTATCGGCCGTGACGGGAGATGACCGTCGTCGGGTCGAAAGCCGCATATGCGGCGGCATTGCCCCCGAACAGGCGGGCGATCGTCTGTGCCTTGTTTCCAGAATTGGGCGCGAGATCGCCCGCGATGTCCTCGAACGTGCTGAACATGTCCGGGTGCATCACCGTCAGGTCGACCGCGCAGGTGCCGCCCATCGACCACCCGACGACACCCCACCGGGTGCGGTCGGTGCTCACGCCGAAGTTGGCTTCCATGAACGGCACGACGTCCTTGGTGAGGTGGTCCGCGGCCTGGCCGCGGACCCCGTTGACACATTCGGTGTCGTTGTTGAACGCGCCACCGGAGTCGACGAACACCACCACCGGTGCATTGCCGCGGTGCGCCGAGGCGAAATCGTCCAAGGTCTTGACGGCGTTGCCGGCCCGCAGCCAGTCCGCCGGGGTGTTGAACTCACCGCCGATCATCATCATGGTGGGCAGCCGCGGCGGTGGATCGGTGGCGTACCACGCGGGCGGAAGATAGACGAGCTCGCCGCGATGCTTGAAACCGGATGCCCGGTCGGCGATGTCGACGGGCACGATCGTGCCTTTCGCCGGAATCATGTGCTGTTTCTGCATCGCCGTCACGGTGACCTGGTCGGTCTGGTCCGGCAGCGGGCCCGCGGTCAGCTGACTCCACGCGGTCTGCACGGTGGGGAAGTAGCCCACCCACACATTCAGCGCCAACCCGGCACTCAGCAGGCACAACGGCAGCGCGAGCGCCGAGACACCGCGCCGTCTCCACCGTGCGCCGCGCCACCCGGCGATCAGCACCGCGACAGCCACCCCGCTCAGCCCGATCCAGATCCACAACGACCGCGGCGCGGGGTTGGTGTCATCGCTCATCCCTTGTGACGCGATGTACCAGTACGCGGCCACGGCCAGCGCGACGCCGACGAGCGCCGCCCAGGGCAGCCAGACCAGGCGCCAGCGCCTGCTCCGCCACCCGATCGCGGCGACCAGCGCGATGCCCGCGACGATCTGCACGGTCAGCGGGATCCAACCGTGCATCAACGAGAGGTGGTGGCGCAACGGCAGGGGTAACGTCACGGCAACAATCGTGGACGGCAATCCTTATGGCCGGCTGTGAATGACCTGTCAACGCGGTTTGGCCAGGGGGAACGGCAGCGTCTCGCGGATGCTGCGCCCGGTGATCAGCATGACCACGCGGTCCACGCCCATGCCGAGCCCACCCGTCGGCGGCATCGCGTATTCCATGGCCTGCAGGAAGTCTTCGTCGAGCTCCATCGCCTCCGGATCACCGCCCGCCGCGAGCAGTGACTGCTCCTGCAGCCGGCGACGCTGCTCGACAGGGTCGGTCAGCTCGCTGTAGGCGGTGCCCAGCTCGACACCCCAGGCCACCAGATCCCAGCGCTCGGCAACTCCGGGAATGCTCCTGTGCGGCCGGGTCAGCGGCGACACCGACGTCGGGAAGTCCTTGTAGAAGGTGGGGTCTTCGGTGCGGTCCTCGACGAGTCGTTCGTACAGTTCCAGGACGACGGCGCCGGGGTCCCAGTGCGTCAGGTAGGGGATGTCGGCGGCGTCGCACAGCCTGCGCAGCGTGGCCAGGTCGGTGTCAGGCCCGATCTGTTCGCCCAGCGCCTCCGATACCGCGCCATGCACGGTCTTGACGGCCCATTTGCCGGATATGTCGACGGGTTCCAGGGCGCCGTCCGTGCCGTTCTCGCGCGGCCTCAGGAAGACATGCTCGCCGTTCGCGGCCTGCGCGGCGTTCTGGATCAGCTCCCGGCAGCCGTCGATCCAGACGTTGTAGTCGGCGTGCGCCTGGTAGGCCTCCAGCAGGGTGAATTCCGGGTTGTGGCTGAAATCCACCCCTTCGTTGCGGAAAGCGCGGCCCAGCTCGAAGACCCGCTCGACACCACCCACGCACAACCGCTTCAGATACAGCTCCGGCGCGATGCGCAGGTACAGGTCCAGGTCGTAGGCGTTGATGTGGGTGAGGAACGGGCGGGCGTTGGCGCCGCCGTGGATCTGTTGCAGGATCGGCGTCTCGACCTCCAAAAAGCCTTTGCCGACCAGGGTTTCGCGAATCGCGTGCAGAACTCCGCTGCGGGCCCGAATCAGGTCTCGCGCCTCGGTGTTGATGGCGAGGTCGACGTAGCGGGCACGCACCCGGGACTCCTGGTCCGTCAGACCCTTCCACTTGTCGGGCAACGGGCGTAGGCACTTGCCGGTGAGTCGCCAGCTGACCACGATCAGCGACAGGATGCCCTTCCTGCTTCGGCCCATGGTGCCGGTCACCTCGATCAGGTCACCCAGATCGATCGCCTTGGTGAAATCGCCGGTCGTTCCGTCGTCGAGCGTCGAATTGTCCAGCAGCAGTTGGACTTCGCCGGACCAGTCCCGCAGCTGCGCGAACAGCACGCCGCCGTAGTCGCGCATCCGCAACACGCGACCCGCCGCCGTCACCGCCGCACCGTCGCCGGCATCGATTGCCTGCGCGACGGTGTGGCTCGGTGGCTGTCCAACCGGATAGGCGTCGACGCCACTGGCCTGCAGCGCCTTGAGCTTGGCCATCCGCACCCGCACCTGCTCGGGCAGCCGAGGCAACGGCTCCTCCGTCTCGACACCCTCGACGTGCAGGTCGCTGAGGTCGGGTGCGCTGCCGTCGTGGTGCAGCAGGCCGGTGGCGATCAGATTCTGCGGGGCGGAGGTGTGGTGTCCGGTGTGCGGCTGCTCGTTTCGGCGCGAGAAGGGCAGCACCAGAAAGCCTTCGGCGATGACGGACGCGACGCCGACCCGGGGTACCAGGCGGGCGTCCTCGTAGCACGCGTAGCGCGGCACCCAATGAGGCTGGTACTTCATGTTCGAGCGGTACAGCGTCTCGAGTTGCCACCAGCGGGAGAAGAACACCAGCAGGCCGCGCCACAGCCGTGCGACCGGACCGGCCCCCAGCTGGGCGCCCTGTTCGAACGCGGACCGGAACATCGCGAAGTTCAGCGAGATCCGGCTCACCCCGATGGCCTCGGACTGCATGCACAGCTCGCTGACCATCAATTCGATTGTGCCGTTGGGGGATTGCGGGGAACGCCGCATCAGGTCCAGGGATGCGCCGTTGGTGCCCCACGGCACCAGCGACAACATCGCCACCACGGCGCCGTTTTGCACCGCTTCCACCAACAGGCAGTCGCCGTCGGCCGGATCGCCGAGCCGGCCCAGCGCCATCGAGAAACCACGCTCGCTCTCGGTGTCCCGCCAGGCCTCGGCCCGCGTGATCACCTGAGCCATCTCGTCGCTGACGATGTCGCGGTGGCGGCGGATGCGCACCGTGGCGGACGCCCGTCGCGCGCGGGTGACGGCCTGACGCACCGCGCGCATATCGGGGCCGGACAGCCGGAAGTTGTCGGGATAGAGAATCGCTTCGTCACCGAGCTGCAGGGCGTTGAGGCCGGATTCCCGGAATGCCTGGGCGCCCGTCGAGCTGGCCCCCATCACGCCCGGTGCCCAGCCATAGGTCTGGCACAGGGTCAGCCAGGCCTCAATGGCCTGCGGCCAGGCCTTCGGGTCACCGACCGGGTCGCCACTGGCCAGGCAGACGCCCACCTCGACGCGGTAGGTGATGGCCGCCCGGCCGTTGGGTGCGAACACCACCGCCTTGTCGCGCCGGGTGGCGAAGTACCCGAGCGAGTCGTTCTTGCCCCACAGCGCCAGCAGACCGCGGATCGCGGACTCGTCCTCGCCGGTCAACGCGTTCTCCGCGCGCTGCGATCGGAACAACACGATCGCCGCGACCATCAGCGCCAGTGCGCCGAACAAGCCCAGCAGCGCATTGACGAAGACGTGCGGATGGCCGGTGAACGAATCGGCGTCGGCGCCGGCGAATGCGCTCACCCGGTTCAGCGAGTACAGGAATCGGTCCCCACGATCCAGCGAGCCTGGGAAGAGTTCCAGCAGGCCCCAGCCGACGAGCGTGCTGACCGCCATGCTGAGGACCAGGGCCGCGGCGGCCTTGAACAGGGCGCCGCGCCGTACCTTCGCCCAGAACTCCTTGCGGGCCAGCACCAGGAACAGGATCGCCGCGACGTGGAAGCCGAGGCCGATCACCTCGCCGATGTCGATCATGATCGATTCGCCGCCGGTGACCAGGTCGACGATGTTCCAGCCCACAGCCGCGACCATGTAGAGCACCAGGATCCACCACGCGATGCGCTTGCGGGCGGCCAGTGCCGCCGCCAGCAGGGCAAGCACGAACGCCCACGCGAAGCTGGTGTCGGGGAAGTTGAAGATGTAGTCGTTGACGAATTCGCGAGGCTCCCTGATGAGCCACCGGAGCCCCGGCGAGACGCTCGCTATCAACGACAAAGTGGCGATGACGCCGACGGTCCAGCCGGCCGCCGCAGGCACCCACGAGTACCCGGATGCCTTCCGGGTCAAGGTGACGGTCATAGGCCGCGAGGATATGCGCTCCGGCCGGGAAATTGTTGTGGATGCGGGGGCGAGGAGCGCGAGAGAACTGCAGCTACCAGACGGGCCCGGTGTACTTCTCACCCGGTCCGTGGCCCGGTTCGTCCGGTGCGGCACTGGCTTCGCGGAACGCCAGCTGCAGTGTCTTGAGCCCGTCGCGAACCGGTCCGGCGTGAGGTCCGAGGTACTCCGCCGACGCGGTCACCAGCCCGGCGAGCGCAGTGATCAGCCGCCGCGCCTCGTCGAGATCGCGGTGGGGGCCGTCGTCGGGATCCGGCCCCGAGAGTCCGAGCTTTTCCGCCGCCGCACTCATCAACATCACAGCCGAGCGGCTGATCACCTCGACGGCGGGAATGTCGGCCAGCTCCCGGACTGACGGCTGAGCCCTTGATTCAGGCGTTGTCGGATCGTCGGTCATGCCTGCTAGACTGGCATGCGCGACCGTCCCGGCATACGCCAGGGACAGCAAGTGGAGTCCCACTCCCACCGCTCACCATACCGGTGTAGCGGTCCGGTCACAGGCATCCGATGTCTGTCCTGGTCGGCTTGGGCCTTGCTTATGCAGGGCTTTTCTGTTCATCCGGACAGAGCGCTGACGGGGTGGGGCTCCTAGAGGACAACATAGGAGGCCCCATCAGCACTGAGACCCGCGTCAACGAGCGCATTCGAGTCCCTGAAGTCCGCCTTATCGGACCAGGTGGCGAGCAGGTAGGCATTGTGCGCATCGAAGACGCCCTCCGCGTCGCCGCGGATGCCGATCTCGATCTTGTCGAAGTAGCTCCAGACGCCAAACCGCCGGTTTGCAAGATCATGGACTACGGCAAGTTCAAATACGAGACGGCCCAAAAGGCGCGCGAGTCTCGCAAGAATCAGCAGCAGACCGTCGTCAAGGAACAGAAGTTGCGACCCAAGATCGACCCCCACGACTACGAGACCAAGAAGGGTCACGTCGTCCGCTTCCTCGAGGCGGGGTCCAAGGTCAAGGTGACCATCATGTTCCGCGGACGCGAGCAGTCGCGGCCCGAGCTGGGCTACCGGCTGTTGCAGCGGCTGGGTGCCGACGTGGCCGACTACGGCTTCATCGAGACGTCCGCCAAGCAGGACGGCCGCAACATGACGATGGTGCTGGCGCCCCACCGCGGCGCGAAGACTCGCGCCAAGGCGGCGCACGACGCCGATGCACCCCCGGCCCGACGTGCGGAACCCGCAGCGGCGCCCGCAGCGGCCCCACCCGAGAGCCCAGAAGTAACGCAGAACTGAAAGACAGGACAGAGGACACATGCCCAAGGCGAAGACCCACAGCGGCGCCTCCAAACGGTTCCGGCTGACCGGAACCGGCAAGGTGGTGCGCCAGAAGGCCAACCGTCGGCACCTGCTCGAGCACAAGCCGTCCAAGCGCACCCGGCGCCTGGACGGTCGCACCGAGGTGGCGGCCAACGACACCAAGCGCATCAAGAAGCTGCTGAACGGCTGATTCTCGGCGCATCAGCCGGCACTACCCAAACGAGATAGGAAGACATCCATGGCACGCGTGAAGCGCGCAGTCAACGCTCAGAAGAAGCGGCGCACAGTACTCGAGGCGTCGAAGGGCTACCGCGGGCAGCGGTCGCGCCTGTACCGCAAGGCCAAAGAGCAGCAGCTGCACTCGCTGACCTATGCCTACCGTGACCGGCGCGCCCGCAAGGGCGAGTTCCGCAAGCTGTGGATCTCCAGGATCAACGCCGCGGCCCGCGCCAACGACATCACCTACAACCGGCTGATCCAGGGCCTCAAGGCGGCTGGTGTCGAGGTCGATCGCAAGAACCTCGCCGAGATCGCCGTCAGCGACCCGGCCGCCTTCACCGCCCTGGTGGACGTCGCCAAGGGTGCGCTGCCCAGTGATGTAAATGCGCCGTCAACGTCGACCAATTCCGGCGAGGCTGCCTGACGCTCACCGAGCGATCTGCCCGGGTGGCGGCAGCGGTCAAGCTGCATCGCCCCGTCGGGCGTCGCCGCGCCGCCCGCTTTCTGGTCGAGGGACCCAACCTCGTCGAGGCAGCGATGCGGCACGGCCTGGTTTCTGAGGTGTTCGTCACCGAGTCGGCGATGGCTCGATTCGGTTCCCTGCTGACCGGTGTCCCGGTTCATTCGGTGACTGAACGCGCGGCAAAGGCGTTGTCCGACACGGTGACTCCGGTTGGTCTGGTTGCGGTGTGCTCGGTTCCCGAGACGACCCTGGCCGATGTGCTGGCCCGCGCGCCGCGATTGATTGCTGTCGCGGTGGGGATCTCTGAGCCCGGCAATGCGGGAACGCTGATCCGCGTCGCGGACGCGATGGCGGCCGACGCGGTGGTACTGGCGGGGCAGAGCGTAGATCCCTACAACGGCAAATGTCTTCGCGCGTCGGCGGGCAGCATCTTCGCAATTTCCGTGGTGATCGAGGCCGACGCGATCGCCGCGCTGACGGCAGTATCAGATGCGGGCCTGCAGGTGCTCGCGACCACCGTGGACGGCGAAGTCGGCCTCGACACCGCCGATCTGGCGCGGCCGACAGCGTGGGTGTTCGGTCCGGAGGCGCACGGCCTGCCCGTCGACGTCGCCGACATCGCGACGCACCGGGTGCACATCCCGATGCCGGGCAGCGCCGAGAGTCTCAATGTGGCGTCGGCCGCGGCGATCTGTTTGTACCAGAGTGCGCGGGCTGCTCGAATGTAACGTCACGGCGCGAAATCACCCGAAATCCCGCCATGGTGTTACGTTCGCGAGCTGTCCCGGCCGGCTGGGCTAGCCGCCGTTGAGGAGGCCACGCGCGACGTGGGTGATCTGCACCTCGTTGCTGCCGGCGTAGATCATCAGCGATTTCGCGTCGCGGGCCAACTGCTCCACCCGGTATTCGGTCATGTAGCCGTTGCCGCCGAACAGCTGTACCGCGTCCATCGCGACGTCGGTGGCCGCCTGCGAGCAGTACCACTTGATGGCCGACGCCTCGGGCAGCGAGATCTGAATGCCGGTCTGCGCCGCCTCGATGACGCGAAAGAGAATGTTGCGCACATTCATCCGGGCCACTTCCATATTCGCCAGCTTCAGCTGGATCAACTGGAACTGACCGATCTCCTGGCCCCAGAGGGTGCGGCCCTTTGCGTAATCCACGCACAGCCGCAGGCACTCTTCGATGACGCCCAACGCCATGGCGGCCACCCCGATGCGCTCGGTCGAGAAGTTCGACCGAGCGCTGTCGCGGCCATCGCCGGCGGCGCTGTCTGCGTCTCCTTCGGTCTCACCGAGCAACCGGTCGCGGCCCAGCCGGACGTTGTCGAAGAACAGCTCGCCGGTGCGCGAGCTGTGAATGCCCATCTTACGGAAAGGCTTTGACTGGACGAAGCCCTCCATGCCGCGGTCCAGCACGAAGGTCAGGACCTTGCGGTCGCGTGGATTCGAAGCGGAACCGCTCGCGCCATCTTCATTGAGCTTGGCGTAGACGACCACCACATCCGCGTCGGGTCCGTTGGTGATGAACGTCTTCTGACCGTTGAGGATGTAGTCCCCACCGTCGCGCACCACGTAGGACTTCATGCCGCCGAACGCGTCTGAGCCCGAATCGGGTTCGGTGATCGCCCAGGCACCTACCTTCTCGTAGGTGACGAGGCCCGGCAACCATCGTTCTTGCTGGGCGAGCGTGCCCCGGCCCATGATGGTGGGCACCGTCAAGCCCAGGCTCACACCCATCCCGGTCACGACGCCCATGCACACCCGGCAGAGCTCGCTGACCACAACGAAGCCCATGCCTCCCGCCCCGTCGCCGAACATGCCGCCGGATGAGGGCGTTCCAGAGTTCCCGGACGCGCCCTCATCGCGGAGCCGAGCCAGCCGCTTGTCGAGCGACTCCTTCGCCATCTCGGCGATGCCGAACGTCGCGAACAGCTTGCGGATGATGGGGTAGGGCTCCATCTCGCCGTATTCGAGCGCGTCGACGTGCGGTCGGATCTCCTTGTCGACGAACTCTCGCACGGCATCGCGCACGGCGAGGTCGACGTCAGACCAATCAAGCATTCGTTCAGGCTGCCTTACCCGAATTTTCCCGGCGGCCCCGGGCCGGTCGACGGAGCCCCGCCAAAGAGAACGTGGTGTGCACCAGGGAACCCGCCCGGTCGAGCAGTGCCTTGCGCTGCGGCACGTAGTGCATCGGCAGGCCAAGGCGATCGCGGGGAGGCGCCATGAACGCGGGCGCCTCGACCAGCGGAGCGTCGTCAGACAGCCGGCCTTCGGTGCGGCGATAGGCGGCCAGAGCACGTGGATGCAGCCGGATCTCGTCGGGCACGACGACGAACGCCAACTCGACGAGCTTGCCGAAGATGCGCAGCAGCACCCGCGCCATCGACCAGCAGCATCCCAGTGACCAGCCGGTTTAGCCGGCCTGTTCGCCTCTATTAGGCTGGCGCCCGTGGCTGAGCCGGACCCAGTCGGGTCGCTCGACGAACGATCCGGTGGACAACCATCCGGGCCGGTGGCGTGGCTGAAGACCACCAATCACAGCCCGGGTGTCATCGCCTTCCTGCGGCGTGCCAGGCGCGCACTGCCCGGGGACCCGGAATTCGGCGACCCGCTGTCGGTGGCCGGTGTCGGCGGCCCTAGGGCGGCGGCGCGCGCCGCGGATCGACTGCTGCACCGCGAGGCCGCCTCCCGCGAAGTCAGCCTCGGGGCGCTGCAGGTCTGGCAGGCACTGACCGAACGGGTGTCGGGTAAACCGGCGAACCGTGAGGTCACGCTGGTCTTCACCGACCTGGTCGGTTTCTCACCGTGGTCGTTGCAGGCCGGCGACGAGGCGACCCTCAAGCTGCTTCGCCGGGTATCCCAGGTTGTCGAACCGCCGCTGCTCGATGCCGGCGGACACATCGTCAAACGAATGGGCGACGGGCTCATGGCGGTGTTCTCCGACCCCGGGACGGCGGTGCGCGCGGTCATCGTTGCCCGCGCCGGGCTCAAGGCCCTCGACGTCGACGGCTATACACCACGGATGCGGGTGGGTGTCCACACCGGCCGCCCGCAGCGAATCGGCTCGGACTGGCTGGGGATCGACGTCAACATCGCCGCCCGCGTGATGGAACGCGCGACCAGAGGGGAACTCGTCATCTCGCAGGCGACGCTGGAACAGATCTCCGACGAGGACTTCGGCTCGCTCGGTGTCTTTGCCAAACGGCTCCGCCGACAGGTCTTCACGTCCAAGCAGGACGGTGTGCCCGCGGACTTCGTCATGTACCGACTGAAAACTCGCAGGCAGTTGCCAGGTGGCGACGAAGACGGCGACGACTCGCCAGAGGGATAGTGGTTGCCGATGGTGTCCAAGCTGTCCGATCTGTCAAAGCGGTGCGCTTTTCTCGGCCGCCTCGCACAGGTTCGGATGACCCTGGCGTACGCGTTCGTCGTGACCTGTGTCTCGACGGCGTTGCTGTGCCTCGGCCCGGTGGTACAGGGCCGGGTCATCAGCCATGCCAGCACCAACCTGCACAACCTGAGCCACGGATGCGTCGGAACGCTGCTCGGTAGCGCTTTCGTGGTCGACGCCGGCCCGATCTACGTCTGGCTCCCCGGCCTGGTCTGTCTGCTCGCGATGGCCGAACTGACATGGGGTAGCAGTCGGCTCGTGCTCGCTTTCACCGTGGGACACATCGGTGCGACGCTCCTTGTCGCGGCCGGTCTCGGGTCGGCCGTCCTGTTCGGTTGGCTGTCGTGGCCGTCGGTTGCCCGGGCGACGGACGTCGGGATGAGCTACGGGGCCGCTGCGGTGCTCGGAGCGCTCACCATGGCGATGTCACGACGCTGGCGGCCCGGCTGGATTGGCTGGTGGCTGGCCGTCGGGGTGGCCGTGGTCGCGGTCGGGCGCGACTTCACGGATGTCGGCCATGCGGTCGCGCTGGTGCTCGGCATGGTGATGTCGATGCGGTTCGGCCGCCCGGCGGACTGGACACCGCTTCGGCTCGCCCTGCTGAGCGTCGCCGCATCGTTCGGTTACCTCGTCCTCGCGAGTGCGTCGATGGTGCTCGCCACGGCCTCCGGGGTGGCCGGCGCCGCTCTGTTTGCGGCGGTCGCGCGCTGGCGAGCGTCGTCAGCCGACGGTGATGGGGCCGCTGAGGAGCCTCGGGTCGATGTTGGCCAGTGCGTGTGAAATGGCTCCTCCATGCTCATCGGGGTCCCGATGCGCATCGGTGACAAGCTCGCCCGCTCATGCAGTGCCCCGATGAGACAGTTCGGAATGGGGCCATCGGTATCGGGTCGACGGGTGGAGTCCGGTGTGCCGTTCCCGTGTCGGAAGGTGGCATAGAAGCACATCACCGCAAGGCCGGGGTAGCCGTCGGCCCCGGCGAGGTGTCCGGCATTCATGAAAGCCGCAGCCGTGGTACTGCCTGACCTCAGGGCGGATGAACTCCATCAGGAACCGGACGTGTCCGAGGATCGGGTACAGCCGCAGGATCGTGTGTCGCGTCTGCGCCAGACCCCGCGTGCCCAGTGTCGCGACGGCCCGCGTGAGGGTATCGCGCCAGGGGGAAATGCGTGCGAAGTGCGCGCAGGCCATCACCTATGATCGCCGGGTGGCTGATCAGCCCATCGACTTATCGGAGGAAGCGCTGACCAAAGCGGTCAGCGCGGCCCGGCATGCCTTCGACCTGGCAGCCGACCTGGACCAGCTCGCCCGCGCCAAGACCGACCATCTGGGCGACCGCGCTCCCATCGCCCTTGCGCGTCAGGCGCTGGGCTCGATGCCCAAGGCCGACCGTGCCGACGCGGGCAAGCGGGTCAACGTCGCGCGTAGCGAGGCCCAACGGGCGTACGACGAGAGACTCGCCGCGCTGCGGGCCGAGCGCGATGCCGCGGTCCTGGTGGCCGAGAGCATCGACGTGACGTTGCCCTCGACCCGCCAGCCGATCGGCGCCCGGCATCCGATCACGATCCTCGCCGAGCACATCGCCGACACGTTCGTCGCGCTGGGCTGGGAACTCGCCGAGGGGCCCGAGGTCGAAACCGAGCAGTTCAACTTCGACGCGCTGAACTTTCCACCGGATCACCCGGCCCGTAGTGAGCAGGACACGTTCTACGTCGCCCCGGACGGGTCGCGCCAGGTGCTGCGGACCCACACCTCGCCCGTCCAGGTCCGCACGTTGCTGCAACGCGAGCTGCCGGTGTATGTCATCTCCATCGGGCGTACGTTCCGGACCGATGAACTCGACTCCACCCACACCCCGGTCTTCCATCAGATCGAAGGACTTGCAGTGGACAAGGGCCTGACGATGGCCAACCTGCGCGGCACACTCGACGCGTTCGCCCGCTCCGAATTCGGCCCGGAGGGTCGCACGCGGTTCCGCCCGCACTTCTTCCCGTTCACCGAACCGTCGGCGGAGGTCGACGTCTGGTTTCCGAACAAGAAGGGCGGCCCCGGCTGGGTGGAGTGGGGTGGCTGCGGCATGGTCAACCCGAACGTTCTGCGGGCATGCGGCATCGATCCCGAGGTGTACTCCGGCTTCGCTTTCGGCATGGGACTGGAGCGGACGCTGCAGTTCCGCAACGGCATTCCCGACATGCGGGACATGGTGGAGGGCGATGTCCGGTTCTCGCTTCCATTCGGGGTAGGGGCCTGATGCGGCTGCCGTACAGCTGGCTGCGCGACGTCGTGCAGGCCGGCGCACCGGGCTGGGACGTGTCGCCCTCCGAGCTGGAGGAGGCGCTGATCCGCGTCGGTCATGAGGTCGAACAGATCATTCCGGTGGGTCCCGTCGCGGGCCCGCTGACCATCGGCCGTGTGGTGGAGATCGAGGAGCTCACCGAGTTCAAGAAGCCCATCCGCGCGGTGAAGGTCGACGTCGGCGAAGAACAACCTCGCGACATTGTCTGTGGCGCAACCAACTTCGTCGTCAGCGATCTGGTGGCGGTGGCGTTGCCGGGAACCGTCCTGCCCGGCGATTTCACGATCACCGCCCGCAAAACCTATGGCCGCACCTCCGACGGCATGATCTGTTCGACGGCCGAGCTCAACCTGGGGACCGACCACTCCGGCATCCTGGTGCTGCCCCCGGGCACCGCCGAACCCGGCAGCCCCGCCGCCGATGTGCTCGGGCTGGACGACGTCGTGTTCCACCTGGCGATCACCCCCGACCGCGGCTACTGCCTGTCGGTGCGCGGCATGGCGCGCGAGATCGCCTGCGCCTTCGACCTCGACTACGTCGATCCTGCCGGCATCCCGGCGCTGCCCGCCAACGGCGAGGCGCTGCCGGTGACGATCGAGCCGGGCACCGGCGTGCTGCGGTTCGCGCTGCGGCCGGTCACGGGCATCGATCCCACCGCGGTGTCGCCGTGGTGGATGCAGCGCCGGCTGCTGCTGTCCGGCATCCGGGCCATCTCGCCGGCCGTCGACGTCACGAACTACGTGATGCTCGAGCTCGGACACCCGATGCACGCACACGACCGCAGCCTGATCAAAGGCGGCTTCCAGGTTCGCTTCGCCGAGCCGGGGGAGATGGTCGTCACCCTCGACGACATCGAACGCAAGCTGGACCCGCGCGACGTGCTGATCGTCGACGACGTCGCGACCGCGGCGATCGGTGGTGTGATGGGCGCAGGCACCACCGAGGTCCGCGACACCACCACTGACCTCATGTTGGAGGCGGCGGTGTGGGACCCCGCCGCGGTGTCGCGCACTCAGCGCCGGCTCCGCTTGAACAGCGAGGCGGGCCGTCGTTACGAGCGCACGGTCGACCCCGCCGTGTCCATCGCCGCCCTCGACCGGGCCGCCACTCTGCTCGCCGACATCGCAGACGGCACAGCCCAACCCACACTCACCGACTGGCGCGGTGAGCCGCCGCGCGACGATTGGTCACAGCGGCCCGTCACCATGCCCGCCGATCTGCCCGACCGCACTGCCGGCGTCGAGTATCCCGAGGGCACCACCCGCAAGCGCCTCACCCAGATCGGCGCAGACGTGATCACCGCCGGCGACACCGTGACGGCGATTCCGCCCAGCTGGCGCCCGGACCTGCGTGAGCCCGCGGATCTCGTCGAAGAGGTGCTGCGGCTGGAGGGTCTGGAAATCATCCCGTCGGTGCTGCCCCTCGCGCCGCCCGGGCGCGGTCTCTCCCCGGCGCAGAAGCGCCGGCGCGCCATCGGGAAGTCGTTGGCGCTCAACGGCTACGTCGAGGTATTGCCCACGCCCTTCCTGCCGGCCGGCGTATTCGACCAGTGGAGTCTGCCCGCCGACGACCCGCGCCGCAACACCACGCGGGTGCTCAACCCGCTGGAAGCCGACCGTCCCGAGCTGGCCACCACATTGCTGCCCGGGCTGCTGGAGGCGTTGGGCCGCAACGTGTCCCGCGGTGCCGTCGACGTGGCGCTGTTCGCGATCGCCGAAGTCGTGGAACCCACCCCCGAAACCCGCGCGGTCGATCGCATTCCGAACGACCGCAGGCCGACCGACGACGAGATCGCAATCCTCGACGCGTCGCTGCCGCGCCAGCCCCAGCACGTGAGTGCGGTGTTGACGGGTCTGCGCGAGCCCGCCGGACCGTGGGGGCCGGGCCGGCCGGTAGAGGCCCGTGATGCGTTCGAGGCGGTGCGGGTCATCGGCCGCGCTGCCGGCGTCGAGCTGACGCTGCGATCGGCCGCACACCTGCCGTGGCATCCGGGCCGCTGCGCCGAGGTACTCGTCGGTGAGTCCGTCGTCGGTCACGCCGGTCAACTGCATCCGGCTGTGGTGGAGCGTTCCGGGTTGCCCAAGGGAACCTGCGCAATCGAACTCGACCTGGACGCGGTCCCGATTACCGAGGTGCTGCCCGCCCCGGCGGTGTCGCCGTTTCCCGCCGTCTTTCAGGACGTCAGCCTTGTCGTGCGTGAGGATGTCGCCGCACAGAGCGTCGTCGAGGCCGTCCGCGACGGTGCAGGCGCCCTGCTGGAGGACGTCCGCCTGTTCGACGTCTACACCGGCCCGCAGATCGGCGAGGGCCGCAAGTCGCTGACCTTCGCATTGCGCTTCCGCGCCCGGGATCGCACGCTCACCGAGGACGAGGCCAGTGCGGCCCGCGACGCGGCGGTGAAGCGGGCCGCCGACGTCGTCGGCGCCCAGCAGCGGCGCTGAGCGTCAGCTCAAAAATTGCGCTGAGCGGTCAACTCACAAAGTACCGCTGAGCGGTCAGCCGACGCTGCGGGTCATGCCGCCGTCGACGCGTACGACGGAACCGGTGATGTAGGAAGCTCTGTCGCTGCACAGAAACGCCGCCACGTCTGCGTACTCCTCGGGCCGGCCGTAGCGCCCCAACGCGATGGACGCCGCACTGTCGCGCATCACGTCGTCGGCGGTGCGGCCTTCACTCGACGCCCTGCGCTGGTCGAGAAACCGCGTGCGGTCAGTCTCGATCCGCCCGGGCACGATGACATTGGCAGTCACGCCGTCACGCCCAACCTCGTCGGCGATGGTCTTCGACCACGAATGCAGGCTGGCGCGCAGCGTGTTCGACAGCCCGAGGTTCGGTATCGGGCTGATCGCGCCGGACGATGTCGACGTCAGAATGCGGCCCCAACCACGTTCCCGCATACCTGGCAGCACACGATCGGTGACGACGATCACCGAGAGGACCATCTGTTCGAAGCTCGTCCGCCAGATAGCCGCATCCTGGCCCGCCGCAGTGGTCGGCGGCGGCCCACCGGTGTTGTTGACGAGAATGTCGACGGCGCCCAGCACGCGTTCGACCTCGGCCACGCTGGGCTCGACCCGGTCGAGATCACCGAGATCCCACTCCAGCGGCACCACGCCGGCGCCCGTCTCCTGGATGCGGGCGGCGGTGGCCGCCAGTGCGTCGCCGGACCGGCCGGCGATGGCGACGTTCGCGCCCTCGCTGGCGAGGCGTATCGCTATGGCGCTTCCGAGGCCTCGGCTCGCACCGAGTACCAGCGCGGTCCGTCCGGAGATGCCGAGATCCATTGGTGCTCCTCAGTTCGATGACAGGCTGTCGATCTCGTTCACCACGTGCTCGGCGATGGCCAGCGAGGACGTGGCGGCTGGTGACGGCGCATTGCGGAGAATCACGACGCGGTCGCGGATGCTGATCCGGAAGTCGTCGACCAGGCCGCCGTCCGACTCGAGTGCCTGCGCACGCACCCCCGCAGTGGCCGGCACCACGTCGTCGGCGGTCAGCTCGGGTACGTAGGCGCGGGCGGCGGCGATGAAGCGCCGCTTGCTCAGCGAGCCGTACATCTCTCGGATTCCGGTTCGCCAGTGCTGGCGGGCGAAGCGCCAGAAGGCGGGACTGCGCGCGATCTCGGCCAGGTCGGCAGGGGCGATGGTCCGCCAGTTGTAGCCTTCCCGCGCCAGGGCGAGCACCGCATTCGGCCCGATCAACACCTCACCGTCGACCCGCGGTGTCAGATGCACCCCGAGGAACGGGTAGCGCGGGTCCGGCACGGGATAAACCAGGCCGTTGACGAGGCCCCGCCGCTCGGGCTTGAGCGCGTAGTACTCGCCCCGGAACGGCATGATCACCGGGTCCGGGCCGTCGCCCGCCATTTCGGCCAGCCGGTCGCTCTGCAATCCTCCGCAGGCGATGACCTGGTCGAACGCTTCATTTTCGGTGCCGGCCGGGGTGCGGGAATCGATCACCACTTCTGAGCCGGCGAGCCGGATACCGACGACTTCGTGTCCGAGCCGGATCTTGGCACCGGCGGCGACGGCGTCGGCACCCAGCGCCGTGGTCACGTCGGTGTAGTTGACGATCGAGGTGGCGGGGGAGTGCAGGGCGGCGACGCCCTGGACATGAGGCTCGATCTCCTTGAGCTCCTCCGGACCGATGATCTTCACGCCGGGCACCCCGTTCGCGAGCGCCCGTGTCTGGATGTCGTCCAGCCGTCCGCGCTCCACCTCGTCGAGCGCGACGAGAACCTTCCCGCAAGGGATTCGGCGAATCCCGCGTTCCTCGCAGAACGCCTCGAGCAGGCCGACACCCCTACGACAGAGCAGGGCCTTGATGGAGCCGGGTTGGTAGTAGAGGCCGGCGTGGACGACGCCGCTGTTGCGGCCGGTCTGATGCGAGGCCAGCCGGTCCTCTTTTTCGATCACCGTCACATCGGCGTCGGGTTGTCGCTGCAGCACCTCCCTGGCGACGGCGACGCCGAGGATGCCGCCGCCGATGATGGCGACGCGGCGGCTCATCGACCACCCGTGGTGAGGGGAAGTCGGTCGGTAAGCATCGGCTTGGTCTCCTTCTACAGTGCATCGGTCCGCGGCACCCGGTCGGTGTTGCCGACACCGATCACGATATCGACGTCTCAGGGGCGAAGGCCCGCACGTTGATTGGTCCCGCATTGTGGAATATGTTGTGCGCTATGCAGAATGCGGTGGGGCAAATCTGCGGTGAGGGGGCGGGCAAATGACGAAGGCCGATGCGGATTCGGTTCCAGCCGCTACCCAGCTGCGGCGACGCAACGGCGTCCAGTCGATCGATCGCGCGGTGGCTATCTTGCGGTGCTTCGACGGCCGCAGGCCCGAGCTGGGCATCAGCGAATTGGCCCGCAGCACGGGATTGTCGACCAGCACCGTGCACCGACTGCTCGGCGCAATGCAGCAGAACCACCTGGTCCGCCAGACCGCTGCCAAGCGGTATGGGCTCGGCCCGTTCGTCTTGCAGCTTGCGAATTCCGGCGCGATGCCGCGCACGTTTCGTGAAGCCGCCCTGCCGTTCATGACAGACCTTCGAAACGAGTTCGATGAAACGGTGGGGCTGCACGAGCTGGTCGGCGGAGCTCACCGGATCGTCACCGCGCAGGTCGAGAGCCGTCAGGAGTTGCGCCGGACCTACACCGATATCGGAGTGCCGATCAAACTTGTTCACGGCGCACCGGGCAAGGCGATCATGAGCGTGATGGCCGCCGCTGACTGCGAGGCATGCCTCGCCGGACCCATCGAACCGATAACGGCGTCCACTCCCGTTGACCCGGAGGCGATTCGGCGCGAGCTCGAAATCGCCCGGGCCTGCGGCTATTCCAGGTCGCGTGGACAACGCACCGTCGGGATCTGCGCCGTCGCGACTCCCATCTTCGATCACACCCAGCAGGTGGTCGGCGCGATGGGGGTGTCGGTTCCGGACGTGCGGATGCCCGAGGAACGGTTGGATCAGATCGGCACCCGGGTGCGGGAGGTCGGCTGGCAACTGTCGATGGCGCTCGGAGCTTCGGCGGAAGGTGTGCGGGCGCAGGTGCCGGACTTGCGGGTGGGGTAGCCGGGCAAACCCGCGCGTTTAATGCATTTGCAACACTGTGCATAACCATGCAGAATTGCGCGCATGGTTTCTGTGGCCGTCGCCGGTGCCAGTGGTTATGCGGGCGGGGAGATCCTGCGTCTCCTGCTCGGCCATCCCGCCTACGCCGACGGGCGGCTGACCGTCGGCGCGCTGACGGCGGCGGCCAGCGCCGGGAGCACGGTTGCCGAACATCACCCGCACCTGCTTCCGCTCTCCGGTCGGGTGCTGGAAAATACGGAAATCGACGTGTTGGCCGACCATGACGTCGTCTTCCTGGCGCTGCCGCATGGCCACTCGGCGGCGTTGGCCGAGCAACTGGACGCCGACACCGTGATCGTGGATTGCGGTGCCGACTTCAGGCTGACCTCGTCCGTCGCGTGGGAGCGCTTCTACGGCTCGGCCCACGCCGGCAGCTGGCCGTACGGTCTCCCCGAACTTCCCGGCGCCCGCGACCGGCTGCGCGGAGCAACGCGGATCGCCGTCCCCGGTTGTTACCCGACTGCGGCGCTGCTCGCCTTGTGGCCGGCGGTGGCGGACGATCTCATCGAGCCCGCAGTCACGGTCGTTGCCGTGAGCGGCACCTCGGGTGCGGGCCGGGCCGCCAAAACCGATCTGCTCGGTTCCGAGGTGATCGGTTCCGCGCGCGCCTACAGCATCGCGGGCAAGCATCGCCACACCCCCGAGATCGCGCAGGGGCTCAACGCCGTCACCGACAAACACGTCACGGTATCCTTCACGCCGGTGCTGATTCCCACCTCCCGCGGAATACTGGCCACATGCAGCGCGCGCACCACGGCGCCGCTGTCGCAGATCCGCGTGGCATACGAAAAGGCTTACGACGCCGAACCTTTCGTGCATCTGCTGCCCGAAGGGCAGCTGCCAAGGACCGGAGCGGTGATCGGCAGCAACGCGGCACAGCTGGCCGTCGCCGTGGACCAGGATGCCGACACGTTCATTGCGGTCGCGGCCATCGACAACCTCGTCAAAGGCACCGCAGGCGCCGCGGTGCAGTCGATGAACCTGTCGCTGGGTTGGGGCGAAACCGAAGGCCTTTCGATCGTGGGAGTCGCGCCATGACCGGGGTTGACACCGTGCGGCTGGTGCGCACGCAGGGCGTCACCGCACCCGCGGGCTTTCGTGCCACCGGGGTCGCCGCAGGAATCAAGGCGTCGGGCGCGCTCGACCTCGCCCTGGTCTTCAACGAGGGGCCCGACTACGGCGCCGCGGGCGTGTTCACCCGCAACAAGGTCAAGGCGGCTCCGGTGCTGTGGTCACAACGGGTGCTGACGACGGGGCGGCTGCGCGCGGTGATCCTCAACTCCGGCGGCGCCAACGCGTGTACCGGCCCGGCGGGCTTCCAGGACGCCCATGCCACCGCCGAGGCCGTCGCCGCTGCATTGTCCGACTGGGGAACCGAGACCGGAGCCGTCGAGGTCGCGGTCTGCTCCACGGGTCTGATCGGCGACCGGCTGCCGATGGACAGGGTGCTGTCCGGTGTGCGCGAAGTGGTACACGAGATGGCCGGCGGCCTGACCGGTGGTGAGGAAGCCGCCAGGGCCATCATGACCACCGACACCGTGCCCAAACAGGTTGCGCTGCACCATCCCGGCAAGTGGACGGTCGGCGGCATGGCCAAGGGCGCAGGCATGCTGGCGCCGTCGTTGGCAACCATGCTCAGCGTCATCACCACCGATGCCGTCGCCGACGCCGCCGCGCTCGACCGGGCGCTGCGCACGGCGACCGCGCTGACCTTCGACCGCCTCGACGTCGACGGCAGCTGCTCCACCAACGACACCGTGCTCCTGCTCGCCTCCGGCGCCAGTGCGATCGCACCGAGCCAGAGCGAACTCGACGACGCGGTGTGGCGGGTGTGCGACGACCTGTGCGCCCAGATGCAGGCCGACGCCGAAGGCGTCACCAAGCGGATCACCGTCACGGTCACGGGTGCGATCACGGAGCCCGAGGCTCTCATCGCCGCCCGCACCGTGGCACGTGACAGCCTGGTCAAGACCGCGTTGTTCGGATCCGATCCCAATTGGGGGCGGGTACTTGCTGCGGTCGGGATGGCGCCGATCACCCTGGATGCCGACCGGATCACTGTGTCCTTCAACGGTGCTCCGATATGTGTCAACAGTGTGGGAGCGCCGGGTGCCCGTGAGGTCGATCTGTCCGGCACCGACATCGACGTCACCATCGACCTCGGCATCGGCGGCGAGCATGCGTCGATCCGGACCACGGACCTCTCACACGGCTACGTCGAAGAGAACTCGGCATACAGCTCATGACCCTCGCCACACCGGTGAAGGCGCAGGTGCTGGCCGCTGCGCTGCCCTGGCTCAAACAGCTGCACGGCAAGATCGTGGTGGTCAAGTACGGCGGCAACGCGATGACGGACGACACCCTGCGGGAAGCCTTCGCCGCCGACATGGTGTTCCTGCGCAACTGCGGCATCCATCCTGTCGTGGTGCACGGCGGAGGGCCGCAGATCAGCGCCATGCTCAAACGGCTCGGCATCGCAGGCGATTTCAAGGGCGGCTTCCGCGTCACCACGCCGGAGGTGCTTGACGTCGCACGGATGGTGCTGTTCGGCCAGGTGGGCCGCGAGCTGGTGAACCTGATCAATGCGCACGGCCCCTATGCGGTCGGCATCACGGGCGAGGACGCGCACCTGTTCACTGCCGTGCGGCGCAGTGTGACCGTCGACGGCGTGGCCACGGACATCGGGCTGGTCGGCGACGTCGAGCGGGTCAGCACCGAGGCGGTGCTCGACCTGATCGCCGCCGGCCGCATCCCGGTGGTGTCGACGATCGCACCCGATGTCGACGGAGTGGTGCACAACATCAACGCGGACACCGCCGCCGCGGCGCTGGCCGAGGCGCTGAACGCCGAAAAGCTCCTGATGCTGACCGACGTGGAGGGCCTCTTCACCAGCTGGCCGGACCGCGACTCGCTGGTCAGCGAGATCGACACCGCTGCACTGACTCAGCTGGTGCCGACGTTGGAATCAGGCATGGTGCCCAAGATCGAGGCATGCCTGCGAGCGGTCGGCGGGGGCGTACCGAGCGCGCACGTGATCGACGGGCGGGTCGAGCACTGCGTTCTGGTGGAATTGTTCACCGACGAGGGGACGGGCACGAAAGTGGTGAGCGCACAATGACTTTGCAGGAACGCTGGGATGCCGTGATGATGAACAACTACGGCACCCCTCCGCTGGCCCTGGCGAGCGGTGACGGCGCAGTGGTCACCGATGTCGACGGCAAGACCTATGTCGACCTGGTCGGCGGCATCGCGGTGAACGTTCTCGGCCATCGCCATCCGGCCATCATCGAAGCGGTCACCCGCCAGCTGAACACGCTGGGCCACACGTCGAACCTCTACATGACCGAACCGGGCATCGCGCTGGCCGAGGGTCTGGTGGGGCTGCTGTCCGCCGATGTCCCGGCGCGGGTGTTCTTCTGCAACTCCGGTACCGAGGCCAACGAGGTGGCGTTCAAGATCACCCGGCTGACCGGACGGACGAAGCTCGTTGCCGCCCAGAACGCTTTTCACGGGCGCACAATGGGATCGCTCGCGCTGACCGGTCAACCGTCGAAACAGGAGCCGTTCGCACCGCTTCCCGGCGACGTCGTGCACATTCCGTACGGCGACCTCGGTGCGCTCGAATCGACCGTCGACGACCAAACCGCGGCGGTATTCCTCGAGCCGATCATGGGGGAGGGCGGCGTCGTCGTCCCGCCTCCCGGCTACCTCGTGGCTGCCCGCGAGATCACTGCCGCCCACGGCGCGCTGCTCATCCTCGACGAGGTGCAGACCGGGGTAGGCCGCACCGGAGCGTTTTTCGCCCACCAGCACGACGGCATCACACCCGATGTCGTCACGCTGGCCAAGGGGCTCGGCGGCGGACTGCCGATCGGTGCCTGCATGGCGATCGGGAGCGCCGCCGATCTGCTCACCCCGGGACTGCACGGCAGCACGTTCGGTGGCAATCCGGTGTGTACCGCCGCCGCGCTGGCGGTGCTGCGTGTGCTGGCCGACGAAAACCTGATCGGGCGTGCCGACGTGCTCGGCAAGACGCTGAGCCACGGGATCGAGTCTCTTGGCCATCCGGTCATCAGCCACGTGCGCGGCCGGGGGCTGCTGCGCGGTGTCGTGCTCACCTCGGAGGCCGCCAAACCCATCGAGACCGCCGCCCGCGACGCCGGCTTCCTGGTGAATGCCGCTGCGCCCGATGTGGTTCGACTGGCGCCGCCATTGGTCATCACCGAGGAGCAGATCGACGAGTTCCTCGGCGCGCTTCCCGGGGTGCTCGACAAGGCGATGTCATGATCCGCCACTTCCTGCGCGACGACGACTTGTCGCCCGATGAGCAGGCCGAGGTGCTGGCCCTGGCGGCCGAGTTGAAGAGAGAGCCGTTCAGCCGTCGTCCGCTGGAGGGCCCACACGGCGTCGCCGTCATCTTCGACAAGAACTCGACACGCACCCGGTTCTCCTTCGAGGTCGGCATCGCGCAACTCGGCGGGCACGCCGTCGTCGTCGACGGCCGAACCACACAACTCGGCCGCGAAGAGACACTCGAGGACACCGGCCGGGTGTTGTCGCGCTACGTCGAGGCCATCGTCTGGCGGACGTTCGCTCAAGAACGGCTGACCGCCATGGCGTCCGGGTCCAATGTGCCGATCGTCAACGCTTTGTCCGACGAGTTCCATCCCTGCCAGGTGCTTGCCGACCTTCAGACGCTGGCCGAGCGCAAGGGCGCGCTCGCCGGCCTGCGGATGTGCTTTTTCGGTGACGGCGCGAACAACATGGCTCATTCGCTGATGCTCGGAGGTGTCACCGCGGGCATGCACGTGACGGTTGCCGCACCGACCGGCTTCGAACCCCATCCGGAATTCGTTGCCGCCGCGGAGAAGCGGGCCGCCGAGACCGGTGCGACGGTCACGCTGACCGCCGATCCGGTGGCGGCCGCCGCCGGTGCCGACGTGCTGGTGACCGATACCTGGACGTCGATGGGTCAGGAGAACGACGGCCTGGATCGGGTGCGGCCGTTCCGTCCCTTCCAGGTCAACATCGATCTGTTGAGCCACGCTGATTCGGAAGCGGTGGTACTGCACTGCCTTCCGGCGCACCGCGGTCACGAGATCACCGATGAGGTGATCGACGGACCACACAGCGCGGTGTGGGACGAGGCCGAGAACCGGCTGCATGCCCAGAAGGCACTGCTGGTATGGCTGCTGGAGCAGAGCGGGTTGACCCCGAGATGACCGCAGGCAGGGCACCGGAGATCAGCACCACCAGGGCGGGCCGGCAGGCCCGGATCGTCGCGCTCCTGTCGTCGAAAGCGGTACGCAGCCAAGGCGAACTCGCCATGATGCTGGCCGACGAGGGAATCGACGTCACCCAGGCCACGCTGTCACGTGATCTCGAGGAGTTGGGTGCCGTCAAGCTGCGCGGTGCGGACGGGGGCGTGGGAGTCTATGTCGTTCCCGAGGACGGCAGCCCGGTGCGCGGGGTTTCCGGCGGCACCGAACGGATGACGCGCCTGCTCGGTGACCTGCTGGTGTCGACCGACGCCAGTGGCAACCTCGCGGTGCTGCGCACTCCACCCGGGGCCGCGCATTATCTGGCGAGCGCGATCGATCGTGCGTCGCTGCCCTACGTCGTCGGCACCGTCGCCGGTGACGACACCATCCTGGTGGTGGCCCGTGAGCCGATGACCGGCGCCGAGCTGGCCACCACGATCGAGAACCTGCAATGAGAGCACTACCAAAGGAGATTGGTTGATGTCCGAACGCGTCATCCTGGCGTATTCCGGCGGTCTGGACACCTCGGTGGCGATCAGCTGGATCGGCAAGGAGACTGGCCGTGAGGTTGTCGCGGTCGCCATCGACCTCGGTCAGGGCGGCGAGGACATGGAGGTGGTACGAAAGCGCGCGCTCGACTGTGGCGCGGCCGAGGCGGTTGTCGTTGATGCCAGGGACGAATTCGCCGAAGGGTACTGCCTTCCCGCCATCCAGTCCAATGCGCTCTACATGGACCGCTATCCGCTGGTGTCCGCGTTGAGTCGCCCGCTGATCGTCAAGCACCTCGTCGACGCCGCGCGTGAGCACGGCGGCGGTATCGTCGCGCACGGATGCACGGGTAAGGGCAACGACCAAGTCCGCTTCGAGGTCGGATTCGCCTCGCTGGCACCGGATCTGGACGTACTGGCACCTGTTCGGGACTATGCCTGGACACGGGAGAAGGCGATCGCGTTCGCCGAGGAGAACGCGATCCCGATCAACGTGACCAAGCGCTCGCCGTTCTCCGTCGACCAGAATGTGTGGGGTCGCGCGGTCGAGACCGGGTTCCTGGAGCACCTGTGGAATGCGCCCACCAAGGACGTGTACGACTACACCGAGGACCCGACCGTCAACTGGAGCAGCCCGGACGAGGTGATCGTCGGGTTCGAGCGGGGTATGCCGGTGTCCATCGACGGCCGGCCGGTGACGGTGCTGCAGGCCATCGAGGAACTCAATCGCCGTGCCGGTGAGCAAGGCGTCGGCCGCCTGGACGTGGTCGAGGACCGGCTGGTCGGCATCAAGAGCCGCGAGATTTACGAGGCGCCGGGCGCCATGGTGCTCGTCACCGCACACACCGAGCTCGAACATGTCACGCTGGAACGGGAACTCGGGCGCTTCAAGCGGATGACCGATCAGCGCTGGGGCGAGTTGGTGTACGACGGGCTCTGGTTCTCGCCGCTCAAGACGGCGCTGGAGTCATTCGTCGCCAAGACGCAGGAGCACGTGACGGGCGAGATCAGGATGGTGTTGCACGGTGGGCATATCGCCGTCAACGGCCGGCGCAGCCCAGAGTCGTTGTACGACTTCAATCTCGCCACCTACGACGAGGGCGATACGTTTGATCAGTCCGCCGCGAAGGGGTTCGTGCACGTCCACGGGCTGTCGTCCAAGATCGCTGCCCGCAGGGACCTGGCCGGTCAGTGAGCACCCGCTTCCCTTCCAGCGCGAGCGTGCGTGTCTGCGGGCGACACGCCGAGAAAAAGACGGACTTCGCGCACGCTCGCGGGGAGGAATGAGTTGAGCACCAACGAGGGATCGTTGTGGGGCGGCCGGTTCGCCGACGGGCCGTCCGATGCCCTTGCCGCCCTGAGCAAATCGACGCATTTCGACTGGGTGCTGGCGCCCTACGATGTCACAGCGTCAAAGGCACACGCGCGCGTGCTGTTTCGGGCCGGCTTGCTCACCGAAGCGCAGCGCGACGACCTGCTCGCCGGGCTGGACAGCCTGGCCGGAGACGTCGCGGACGGCAGCTTTGCACCCCTGGTGACCGACGAGGACGTCCACGGGGCGCTCGAGCGTGGGCTGATCGACCGGGTCGGCGACGAGCTCGGTGGCCGGTTGCGGGCAGGCCGGTCACGAAACGACCAGGTAGCCACGCTGTTCCGGATGTGGCTGCGCGACGCGGTGCGCCGCGTCGCCGACGGGGTCCTGGAAGTGGTCTCGGCGCTGGCCACCCAGGCCGCCGCGCATCCCACGGCGATCATTCCCGGCAAGACCCATTTGCAGTCCGCACAACCGATCCTGCTGGCACATCACCTGCTGGCACATGCGCATCCACTGCTGCGTGACGTCGATCGGCTGGGCGACTTCGACAAGCGGGCCGCGGTGTCACCGTACGGATCCGGCGCACTCGCCGGGTCGTCGCTGGGGCTGGATCCCGACGCGATCGCCGAGGAACTCGGCTTCGATGCGGCTGCCGACAACTCCGTGGACGCGACGGCGACACGCGACTTCGCTGCCGAAGCGGCCTTCGTGCTGACCATGATCGCGGTGGATCTGTCGCGACTGGCCGAGGACATCATCCTCTGGAGCACAACCGAATTCGGCTATGTGACATTGCACGACTCGTGGTCTACGGGCAGCTCGATTATGCCGCAGAAGAAGAACCCCGACATCGCCGAGCTGGCGCGCGGCAAGTCGGGCCGGCTGATCGGCAATCTCACCGGCTTGTTGGCGACGCTGAAGGCGCAACCGCTGGCGTACAACCGCGACCTGCAGGAGGACAAGGAGCCGGTCTTCGACTCGGTCGCCCAGCTCGAACTGCTGCTCCCGGCGATGGCGGGCCTGGTCGGCACGCTGCGCTTCGACGTCGACCGAATGGCCGAACTCGCCCCCCTCGGCTACACATTGGCGACCGACGTCGCGGAGTGGCTGGTGCGCAGGGGCGTGCCGTTCCGGGTGGCCCACGAGGCAGCGGGCGCCGCCGTACGCGCCGCGGAAGCCCGTGGCGTCGGCCTGGAGGAGCTCGAGGACGCCGAACTGACGGACATCCATCCGGAGTTGACGGCGGAGGTCCGTGACGTGCTCACGATCGACGGGTCGGTGAACTCGCGCGACTCCCGCGGCGGCACTGCTCCCATTCAGGTCGCCAAACAACTGGGCGTGGTGCGCGATACCGCCGAACGCCTGAGGCTGCGGCTGCGTCGTCAGGGCTGAGTCGCCCGCACGGCAGCGACCGCCGAGCCGTTCGCGGGGCGGGGCCGGTGCGGGTAATGGATAGCTGGCGTCCCCGTGGCGGTTAGCATCCAACACCATGGACGGTCAGCCACCCGCCGATGACGGGCTGACCGCCCGGGTGAGGCGATGGCTCGCGAATTTGCGGTTCCGTCAGACGTGGCAATTGACGATTGCGTTGATCCTGGCGGCCAGTTCGATGGCGGCGCGCCGCGCGAGCACTCCCAACAGATACAGCGCCGCCAGTTGTGGGAAATAGCGCGACCACAGGGCAAACGGCCGCAGCGGATAGCGCATCGACGACATCGTAAGCAGTGAACTAGTCGTCAGCGAGCGAAAGCCACTCTTCCTCGAGAGATTCCTTGCGCGCCAGCAGCTCGTTGAGCTCGACGTTGAGCTCGCCGATCCGCACGTGATCGGCCGCGGCGTCCGCCATCGAAACATGGAGCGCGGAGATCCGGTCGTCGAGCTTCGACAGCTGGCTCTCGATACGCGCGAGTTCCTTGCCGGTCCGCCGTTCCCGGGCCGACGCCGTCTCGCCGCGGGCCGGTTCGGGGCGCGCTGGCGCCGCATCCGACACGCCGGCGCGCTGCGCCAGATACTGCTCGATGCCGCCCGGTAGCAGGTCGCAGCGCCCGCCGCCGGTGAGTGCATAGGTGACGTCGCTGACCCGCTCCAGGAAATACCGGTCGTGTGTGACCACGATCAGCGTGCCCGGCCAGCCGTCCAGATAGTCCTCGATCACGGTCAGTGTCTCGATGTCCAGGTCGTTGGTCGGCTCGTCGAGCAGCAGCACATTCGGCTCATCGAGCAGCATCCGCAAGAACTGCAGCCGCCGGCGCTCGCCGCCGGACAGATCGGCCAGCCGGGCGGTCAGCTTGTCGCCGATGAACCCGAAATCCTTCAACAACGTGTCGGCGGTGATTTCCCGGCCACCGGCCAGCTCGGTGACCCGGCGGCGATTCTCGACCGCGTCGATCACCCGATCGCCGCTACCGAGCTCGGAAAGCGCCTGGCTGAGGTAGCCGATCTTCAGCGTGGCGCCCCGCTTGACGGTGCCCGACGTCGGTTCCAGCTCGCCGATCAGCAGCCGGAGCACCGACGTCTTACCGGTCCCGTTCACGCCGACCAGGCCGATGCGCGCACCCGGCCCGATCGACCAGTCGATACCGTCCAGGATGACGCGCGGCCGCTTGCCCAGCTCGAGTTGCACCCGATGCAGATCGAATACGTCTTTACCCAGGCGTGTCGTCGCAAAGCGTTGCAGGACAAGAGAATCACGCGGTGGTGGCTCATCGGCGATCAACTCGTTGGCCGCCTGGATGCGAAACTTCGGTTTCGATGTCCGCGCCGGGGGGCCACGCCGCAGCCACGCCAATTCCTTGCGCATCAGATTGCGGCGACGGGCCTCCGTCCCCGCCGCCGTCCGCATCCGCTCCGCGCGGGCCAGGACGTATGCCGCGTATCCACCGTCGTAGGCATCGACGCTGCCGTCGTGCACCTCCCACGTTCGCGTGCACACCGCGTCCAGGAACCAGCGGTCATGGCTGACCACGACGAGCGCCTTCGCCCGCCGGGCCGCGAGGTGTCCGGCCAGCCAGCCGATCACCTCCACGTCGAGGTGGTTCGTCGGCTCGTCGAGCACCAGGACGTCGTGGCCGGCCAGCAGCACCTCGGCCAGCGCGACGCGGCGCCGCTCACCGCCGGACAGCCGGGACACATCTGAGTCGATGTCGATGTCGGTGAGCAGATGTTCGACCACCGTGCGGGTGTCGGGTTCGGCCGCCCAGATGTGGTCGGGCCTGCCCCCGACGATGACTTCGCGGACGGTGGCACCTGCCGCAAAATCGTCGGCCTGCCGTAGATAGCCCACCGACAGTCCCGACGTGTGGGTGGCCCGACCCGAATCGGGCTCGCGGGCACCGGTCAGCACCTCCAGCAATGTGGTCTTACCGTCGCCGTTGCGTCCGACGACGCCGATCGCGTCGTCCTCCTCGACGCCCAGGCTGACAGCGTCGAGCAGCGTGCGGGTGCCGTACGAGACGGTCACGCGCTCCAGGTTGATCAGGTTGGCCATCAGCCGCCGATGATAGGTCGGCGGCGTGCCATGATTGTCGGCGGTAGTCGGGGGACTGGCATCGCGTTAGGGGAGTGGGTCGTGGTGGACCTGTCGGCTATAACCAGGCCCGTGGGGCGGCTGGTGGCCACCGCGCAGAACGGGCTGGAAGTGCTGCGCTACGGCGGCCTGGAAACCGGCGCCGTGCCGTCGCCGTTCCAGATCGTCCAGAGCGTGCCGATGTACCGGTTGCGCCGTTACTTCCCGCCCGACATCCGGCCCGGTGCGAGGCCCGCGGGCCCGCCCGTTCTGATGGTGCATCCGATGATGATGTCGGCCGACATGTGGGATGTCACCCGCGACGGTGGCGCGGTCGGCATCCTGCACAAGGCGGGCATCGACCCGTGGGTCATCGACTTCGGCTCGCCCGACAAGGTCGAGGGCGGCATGCAGCGCAACCTGGCCGACCACGTGGTGGCACTGAGCGAGGCCATCGAAACCGTCAAGGAGGTCACCGGCCGCGACGTGCACCTGGCCGGCTATTCGCAGGGCGGCATGTTCGCGTATCAGACGGCGGCCTATCGCCGGTCCAAGGACGTGGCGAGCATCGTCGCGTTCGGCGCACCGGTCGACACCCTCGCTGCGCTGCCGATGAACCTGCCCGCCGGACTCGCTGCCGGCGCCGCGAATTTCATGGCCGATCATGTCTTTTCCCGCATCGACATTCCGAGTTGGCTGGCGCGCACCGGGTTTCAGATGCTCGACCCGATCAAGACCGCGCAGTCACGTCTGGACTTCCTGCGCCAGCTGCACGACCGCGAGGCACTGCTGCCCCGTGAACAGCAGCGCCGGTTCCTGGCCTCCGAGGGTTGGATCGCCTGGTCCGGCCCCGCGATCTCCGAGCTTCTCAAGCAGTTCATCGCCCACAACCGGATGATGACCGGTGGCTTCTCGATTCACGGGGACCTGGTGACGCTCTCCGACATCGACTGCCCGGTGCTCGCCGTGGTCGGCGAGGTCGACGACATCGGGCAGCCGGCCTCAGTGCGGGGCATCAAACGCGCCGCGCCGCAGGCAGATGTCTACGAGTTCCTCATCCGGGTCGGCCATTTCGGCCTGGTCGTCGGGTCGAAGGCGGCCAGCCAGACCTGGCCGACGGTGGCGCAGTGGGTCAAGTGGATCGACGGCGGTGGCGATATGCCCGCCGACGTCATGCCGATGGCTCTTCATCCCGCGGAACCCAGCGAGAGCGGCGTCTCGATCAGCTCGCGGGTCGCCCACGGCACCGCGGCGGCGACCGAGATGGTCTTCAGCGTGGCCCGGGCGGCGGCCGACGCCTTCGTGGCGGCCAACAAGTCCGCGAGGACGCTGGCCGTCGAGACGGCCCGCACTCTGCCCAGGCTGGCCCGCCTCGGCCAGATCAACGAGCACACCCGGATCTCCCTCGGCCGGATCATGTCCGAACAGGCCCGCGACTTCCCGAGTGGCGAGGCGCTGCTCTTCGACGGCCGTGTGCACACCTTCGAGGCGGTGGATCGCCGCATCAACAACGTGGTTCGCGGCCTCATCGATGTGGGCGTGCGCCAGGGGGCGCACGTCGGCGTGCTGATGGAGACCAGGCCGAGTGCACTCGTCGCGATCGCGGCGCTGTCGCGCCTCGGCGCGGTGGCCGTCCTGATGCCACCCGACGCCGACCTGCTTACCGCCGCCCGACTCGGGGCGGTGTCGGACATCATCGCCGACCCGAGCAACCTGGAGGCGGCGCGCCAGCTCGCGATGCGGGTGCTGGTGCTCGGCGGCGGCGAATCTCGGGACCTGCATGTGCCCGAGGAGGCGGCGGTCATCGACATGGAGAAGATCGACCCCGATGTGGTCGACCTGCCCGGTTGGTATCGACCCAATCCGGGACTGGCCCGCGATCTCGCGTTCGTGGCGTTCAACTCCATCGGCGGCGAACTGGTCGCCCGCCAGATCAGCAACTACAGATGGGCGCTGTCGGCCTTCGGCACCGCATCGGCAGCCAATCTGGGCCGAGGCGACACCGTCTACTGCCTCACTCCGCTCCACCACCAGTCCGGATTGTTGGTCAGCCTCGGCGGTGCCGTGGTGGGCGGTGCCCGCATCGCCCTGTCGCGCGGGCTGCGCCCCGACCGGTTCCTGCAGGAAATCCGCCAGTACGGCGTCACGGTGGTGTCCTACACCTGGGCGATGTTGCGCGAGGTGATCGACGACCCCTCGTTCTCGCTGAGTGGAAACCACCCGGTCCGGCTGTTCATCGGTTCCGGTATGCCCACCGGCCTGTGGAAGCGGGTCGTCGAGGTCTTCGAGCCGGCCCACATCGTCGAATTCTTCGCCACCACCGACGGTCAGGCGGTGCTGGCCAACGTGTCGGGAGCCAAGATGGGCAGCGAGGGCAGGCCCTTGCCGGGTGGCGGTGAAATCGCTCTCGCCGCATACGACGCCGAGGGTGACCTCATCTTGGAGGACGACCGTGGGTTCGTGCGCAGGGCCGACACCAACGAGGTAGGGGTGTTGCTCTCCCACCCGCGCGGACCGGTCGACCCGACGGCGTCGGTCAAACGGGGTGTGTTCGCGCCTGCGGACACCTGGGTGTCCACCGAGTACCTGTTCCGCCGCGATGAGGACGGCGACTACTGGCTGGTGGACAATCGCGGCGCCGTGATCCACACGGCTCGCGGCACGGTCTACAGCATGCCGATCAACGACGCCGTTGGTCGGCTCGGCGCGGTGGACCTGGCCGTCACCTACGGGGTCGAGGTCGGTGGCGAGCAGCTGGCGGTCACCGCGCTCGCGCTGCGGCCCGGCGGCACGATTCCGTCGGCCGACCTGTCCGAGGCGCTGGCCGATCTGCCCGTCGGACAACCGCCCGACATCGTGCACATCGTGCCCGAGATGGCGCTCAGCGCGTCCTACCGCCCGATCATCAGCCCGATGCGGGCTGCCGGTATCCCGAAGCCATCGCGTAACGCCTGGTATCTGGATCCCGATACGAATCGATACAAGCGACTCACGGCCGCGGTGCGAACCGAGATCGTCGGCGCCCAGCAGTGACCGTGCCCCCGGGCACCCGCACTGTTAGGCTCCCGCTGGCGGCAGTTTGGGAGGACTGATGACATCGCAGACCGGTAAGAATCAACGCCATTGGCGGCGCACCGTCGCAGCTGGGCTTGCCTGCAGCGCGCTTGGCGTCGGTATCGCGGCGGCTGTCGGCATGCCACTGGCGTCGGCCGAACCCGCGACGCCGACCACCGAAGCCGACGCCCCGGAGATGACGGCCGACCAGGCGCTGGCGATCATCGCCAATGACTACGACACGGGCGCGGGCGGAGGCCAGCTCTCCAATTTGGTTCACCAGGTACTGCAGATGCGATCGCTGGGGTTCAAACCCTCGAATGCCAATAAGGAGGCCATCACGAAGGCCTTCGACTACCGGCCCAACCAGGCCCCGCTCATCGACGCGTTGAAGAGCACGCTGGCCTATCAGCGCAAGCTCCAGGCCCAGATGCAGAATGCCAACAACACTCCCTCTCAGGGCGGCTACAACCTGGGCGGCGGCCAGTATCCGCCCGGGTATCCAACCCTGCCGCCCGGCGTGCCGCCCGATCCGGGCGACGGTGGGGGCGTGTTCCTCGGCCCGGGTGGCCCCGCCATCAACCTTCCCGTCGGCTAGCAGTCCGCGTGATCGACGAGAAGCTGCTGAACATTCTGGTGTGCCCGCAGGACAGGGGACCGTTGCTGCTCGTCGGTGACGAGTTTTTCTACAACCCTCGGCTCCGGCGCGCCTACCGCATCGAAGACGGCATCCCGGTGCTCCTGATCGACGAGGCCGTCACCGTCGGTGATGACGCCGAACATCAACGCATGCTGGACCGGGCGCAGGCCGGTGGCGCGGTTTCCTGACGGATTCCTCTGGGGGGTGGCCACCGCCGCACACCAGGTCGAGGGCAACAACGTCGGTTCCGACGTCTGGCTGATGGAGCACCTGCCCGGCACGGTGTACCGCGAACCCAGCGGCGACGCCACGGACTTCTACCACCGCTATCCCGACGACATCGCGGTGATTGCGGCGCTGGGCCTCAACGCGTTTCGGTTCGGCATCGAGTGGGCGCGGATCGAGCCCGAGGACGGCAAGATCTCCAATGCCGCACTCGACCATTACTCCCGGGTCGTGGACACCTGCCTGCGGCACGGTATCGAGCCGGTGTTGACGCTGCATCATTTCACCAGCCCCCAGTGGCTGATCCGGCACAACGGTGGGTGGCGCGGCCTCGACACCGCCCAACGATTCGCGGATTACGCGGCGACGGTGTTGAGCCGGCTGGGCGACAGGGTGAGGTGGGTGTGCACGATCAACGAGGCGAATGTCCCCGCTCTGATCACCAGCAGTGGTCTGTTGCCCGGATCCTGGAAAACCAAGCTCGACGAGACGATGCGCTCGCCGCCAGGGCTTTCGGGGTCGACAAGGACGACTTCTGTCCGTTCTTGCCGGCGGCCAGCGACGAGAAGGCGGTCGCCGTCGTCGGACAGGCGCACCGACTGGCCGTCGATGCCGTTCACGCCGTCACACCGGGCGCGCGGGTGGGCGTGACACTGGCCCTCCAGCAGATCATGGCCGAACCCGGAGGTGAGCAATTGGCCGAACGTGCCGACGAGTTCGTCAACCGCCGCTACCTGCGGGACATGGGTGCCGTCGGTGACTTCGTCGGTGTGCAGACCTACACCCGAATCGCCTTCGGTCCGGACGGTGTCAAGCCCCCGGTCGGCCAGGTGTCGGACAACGGGCTGGAACTCGCGCCGGGCGCGCTGGCCGCGACGTGCCGGCAGGCGCACCGGATCACCGGGTTGCCGGTGCTGGTCACCGAGCACGGCGTTGACTTCGACGACACCGACGACGAACTGCGCGCAGCACTGATCGAGGACACGTTGCGTCAGCTAGCCCCGGCGATCGCCGACGGCGTCGACGTACGCGGCTACCTGCACTGGTCGCTGGTCGACAACTTCGAGTGGTTCAACGGTTACGACGGCCACTTCGGACTGCTCGGCAACGACCGTGCCACACAACGGCGCTGGATCCGACCGAGCGCGGTTCGCTACGGAGAGATCGCCCGCGCCAACGGATTACCGGCCTAGAGCAGGCCCGGCAGGTCGCCGGTCAGGTAGTGCTGCAGGTTGGGGGCAATCGCGTCGACGATCTGCTCGACAGGCAGCGACTTGAACGGATCCAGCTCCAGGATGTAGCGGGCCATCACCACGCCCACCAACTGCGAAGCGACGAACTGCACCCGGATGCGACCGCTTCCGGGCGGATTGTCGACGCGCGAACCGACTTCGGCGGTGATGACTTCCTGCAGGAAGGAACGAATAAGGTTGACGTCGTTCCCGGCCAGCAGTGAGCGCAACTCCGCGATGAATCCTTTGCCCATCTCGGAGTCCCACAGCGGCAGCAGGATCGACGGCAAGACGCGGCCGATGTCCTCGACGGGAATCTCCCGCAGTGGCGCGATGACGGACATCGGGTCGACGGGGATGTGGATGGCCGCGGCGAACAATTGCGTCTTGGTGCCGAAATAATGGTGCACCAATGCGGGGTCCACGTCGGCATCGGCCGCGATCGCACGAATGGACGTGTTGTCAATACCATTGCGGGAAAACAGATCACGTGCAGTGTTCAAGATACGTTCGCGGGTGTCCGACGTTCCGGGTGGCCGGCCGGGACGTTTGCGTTCGGCGTTGGTCGCGTCGGCCGTCACTGGGTCACGGGGTCCTTCGTCGTAGCGTCGCGGCAGCCAGGCACAGCGCCAGTACCGCGAAGCCGATGACCACCGCGATATCGCGCACCGCGATGAACGTCGGTTCCGAGTATGCGCCGACTTGCTGCAGCGCCTCCAGAGCGTAGCTCGCGGGCAGGACGTTGCTGATCCACTGCAGCCAGTCCGGCAGCACCTCGCGCGGCACGATGATCCCGCACAGCAGCAGTTGCGGCGCGATCACCACCGGCATGAACTGTACCGCTTGAAACTCCGTGCGGGCGAACGCACTACAAAGCAGACCCAACCCCACGCCGAGCACGGCGTTGATGATGGCGATGCTGAACACCAGGATCGGGCTGCCCTTGGTGTCCAGGCCCAGGAACCAGAACGAGATGACACACGCGAGTGTGGCCTGCGCGGCAGCCGCGATCGAGAATGCGGTGCCGTAGGCGGCCAGCAGGTCGAGCCGGCGCAGCGGCGTGGTGAGAATGCGCTCCAACGTCCCCGAAACGCGTTCCCGCTGCATGGTGATCGAGGTGATCAGGAACATCACGATCAGCGGGAAGACTCCCAACATGATCAGGCACGCGTTGTTGAACGGTGCCGGCGTGCCCGGTCGGTGAGGAGCGTCCTGGAACATGAAGTACATCAGCATGATGATGAGGCTCGGTACGACGAGGATCATCGCGACACTGCGGTGATCGCCGGCGAGCTGCCGCAGGATGCGACCCGTGGTGGCGATGTACGCCTGCGGACTCAGCCGGCCGCGGCGCTCGCGGTGCTGTGCCGGATGACGGACAGAAACGCTTCCTCCAGCGACTGACATCCTGTGTCCTCTCGTAGCTTTGTGGGGGTGGTGTGCGCGAGCAGTCGGCCGTCGCGCATGAGCAGCAGATCCCCGCAGTGGTCGGCCTCGTCCATGACGTGGCTGGAGACGAGCAGAGTGGTGCCGTGGCCGGCGAGCTGATGGAACTGCTTCCACAGATCGACCCGCAGCAGGGGGTCTAGGCCGACGGTTGGTTCGTCGAGCACCAACAGGTCCGGCTGGGCGACCAGCGCGCAGGCCAGCGAGACACGCGTCCGTTGACCACCGGAGAGGTTGGCGCACAACGCCGACCGATGATCGTCCAGCCCGACCGCTGAGATGGCTTCGTCGGCGGCGCGGGTGTCAGTGCCGTACAGCGCAGCGAAATAGCGCACGTTGTCGACGATGCGAAGGTCGCTGTAGACCGTGGGGTCCTGCGTGACATAGCCGACACGGTGGCGCAGGTCAGCGGACCCGGCCGGGCGTCCGAGCACCGTCACCGTGCCACCCGCGACGATCTGCGTGCCGACGATGCTGCGGAACAGCGTCGTCTTACCGCACCCGGACGGCCCGAGCACGCCGGTGATCGTGCCGCGAGCGATCTGCACCGTGATGTCGTCCACCGCCACGCGCTTGCCGCGGACCACCCGCAGATTCCTCACGTCGATCGCCGGCTCGGCACCGGACCGCAATAATTCATCACTTGATGAACTCATCATGTGATGAATAGTGCGCCCCGTTGTCTGGCCTGTCAAGCGCGAACGGCACAATCGCTTGCGTGAGTGTCGAGTGGCTGGCCGTGGATCCGCTGACCGCGGCCCGGCGACTGCTCGGGGCTGCCCTCACCGGGCGCGGCGTGAGCGCGATGATCGTCGAGGTGGAGGCCTACGGCGGACCCGCCGACGGCCCCTGGCCCGACGCGGCGTCGCACTCGTTCCGCGGTCCGGGGCTGCGCAACCGGGTGATGTTCGGTCCGGCCGGGCGGATGTACACGTACCGCAGCCACGGCATACACGTGTGCGCGAACGTGGTGTGCGCAACCGATGGCGTCGCGGGGGCGGTGCTGCTCAGAGCGGCCGCCGTCGAGGCGGGGATCGATACGGCACAAGCCCGCCGCGGCGATGCAGCGCGCCCGGCGGCGCTGGCCCGGGGACCCGGGAATCTGTGCTCAGCGCTCGGAATCACCATGGACGACAACGAAATCAACCTCTTCGACCAAAACAGTCCGGTCCGGCTCACGCTCGGCGAGAGCCAGGCCGGCGCGGAAGGCCCGCGGGTGGGCGTCAGCAAGGCCGCCGACCGGCCCTGGCGGCTCTGGCTCGCAGGCCGCCCGGAGGTGTCGTTGTATCGCCGCAGTCCGCGGGCACCCGCTCCGGGTGAAAGCGATTAGTGCGGGAAGATCGATGCCGTGACTGCAGATGCTGTGGCGGCAAAGGACGTGTCCATCCTCGAAGACCTGGACGGGCGCGGGCTGATCGCCCAGTCCACCGACCGTGACGCGCTGGCGGACGGGTTGTCCGCCGGACCCATCACGGTGTATTCGGGGTTCGACCCGACCGCGCCGAGCCTGCACGCCGGGCACCTCATCCCACTTCTGACACTGCGACGGTTTCAGCTGGCGGGCCACCGGCCGATCGTGCTCGCCGGCGGCGCGACCGGGATGATCGGCGATCCGCGCGACACCGGTGAGCGCACGATGCAGACCGAAGACACCATCGCCGAGTGGGCCGTCCGGATCCGCGGTCAACTGGAGCGGTTCGTCCAGTTCGACGACTCGCCGACGGGCGCCGTGGTGGAAAACAACGTGTCGTGGACGAACGAGCTCTCGGCGATAGAGTTCCTTCGCGACGTGGGCAAGCACTTCTCGGTCAATGTGATGCTGGACCGCGACACCGTCCGCCGCCGATTGGAGGGTGACGGGATCTCCTACACCGAGTTCAGTTACATGCTGTTGCAGGCCAACGACTATGTGGAACTGCACCGGCGCTATGGCTGCACACTGCAGATCGGTGGATCCGACCAGTGGGGCAACATCGTCGCGGGCGTGCGGCTGGTCCGGCAGAAGTCCGGTGCAACGGTCCACGCGCTGACGACACCGCTGGTCACAGACTCCGAAGGCAAGAAATTCGGCAAGTCGACGGGCGGCGGCAGCCTGTGGCTGGACCCGGAGATGACCAGCCCATACGCCTGGTACCAGTACTTCATCAACACGGCAGACGCGGACGTGATCCGGTATCTGCGGTGGTTCACCTTCCTGTCGCCGGAGGAGCTGGCCGAACTGGAGTCGGTGACGGCCGAGCGGGCACATGAGCGCGCGGCCCAGCGAAGACTGGCGCGCGAGCTGACGACACTGGTGCACGGCGAAGGGGCCACGACGGCGGTTGAGCTGGCCAGCCAGGCACTGTTCGGCCGGGGCGAGCTGGCCGACCTGGATGAGCCGACACTTGCGGCGGCACTGCGCGAGGCATCGGTGGCCCAACTGGCGCCCGGAACCCCGGACACCATCGTCGACCTGCTGGTTTCTACGGGTCTGTCAGCCAGCAAGGGGGCTGCCAGGCGGACGATCGCAGAGGGCGGGGTCTCGGTCAACAACAGCCGGGTCGACAGCGATGCATGGGCACCGCAGCCGTCGGAGTTCCTCCATGGGCGCTGGCTGGTGCTGCGCCGGGGCAAACGAAATATCGCCGGCGTCGAGCGCCTTGGCTGAACCGTCGGAGTCGCCTGGCTTCGGCCGTGGCGGTTTGCGCAGCGTTGGAACAAAGTCGCTCACTCAGGCGTTGGACACACTGTCGGAGTCGACGCACCTCCGGTGCGCAACGATAGGTGTCGAGCCCCAAAAACCCGCCCTATCAGGCCATTTGACTCAGAGTTTTCCCTCACGTAACTTATTGCTTCGTCGTCGCGACGCGGTCAAGCCGCAGAGCGCGACGGCGTCCCAGAGGGAAACACCACTTCGGTGGGTTCCTGACCGTCCGCACTACGAGAACGCGGCTTTTGGCCGCGGGTTCGTTGCGCGGGTGGGCGGGTGTGTTGTTTGAGAACTCAATAGTGTGTTTGGTGGTTTTTGTTTGTTGTTTTTTGCCGTGCCTCTTTTTCCCGTTTAGGGGTGTGGTTTTTTTGTGATGCCAGTTTTGGTGTCGTTTTGTTAGGTCGGACTTGTTCTGATTCGAATTCGCCTGGCCTGTTGGGTTGGGTTGTTTTTGTTTGGAGAGTTTGATTCTGGCTCAGGACGAACGCTGGCGGCGTGCTTAACACATGCAAGTCGAACGGAAAGGCCCTTCGGGGTGCTCGAGTGGCGAACGGGTGAGTAACACGTGGGTGATCTGCCCTGCACTTTGGGATAAGCCTGGGAAACTGGGTCTAATACCGAATACACCCTGCTGGTCGCATGGCCTGGTGGGGGAAAGCTTTTGCGGTGTGGGATGGGCCCGCGGCCTATCAGCTTGTTGGTGGGGTTATGGCCCACCAAGGCGACGACGGGTAGCCGGCCTGAGAGGGTGACCGGCCACACTGGGACTGAGATACGGCCCAGACTCCTACGGGAGGCAGCAGTGGGGAATATTGCACAATGGGCGCAAGCCTGATGCAGCGACGCCGCGTGAGGGATGACGGCCTTCGGGTTGTAAACCTCTTTCAGTAGGGACGAAGCGCAAGTGACGGTACCTATAGAAGAAGGACCGGCCAACTACGTGCCAGCAGCCGCGGTAATACGTAGGGTCCGAGCGTTGTCCGGAATTACTGGGCGTAAAGAGCTCGTAGGTGGTTTGTCGCGTTGTTCGTGAAAACTCACAGCTCAACTGTGGGCGTGCGGGCGATACGGGCAGACTGGAGTACTGCAGGGGAGACTGGAATTCCTGGTGTAGCGGTGGAATGCGCAGATATCAGGAGGAACACCGGTGGCGAAGGCGGGTCTCTGGGCAGTAACTGACGCTGAGGAGCGAAAGCGTGGGGAGCGAACAGGATTAGATACCCTGGTAGTCCACGCCGTAAACGGTGGGTACTAGGTGTGGGTTTCCTTCCTTGGGATCCGTGCCGTAGCTAACGCATTAAGTACCCCGCCTGGGGAGTACGGCCGCAAGGCTAAAACTCAAAGAAATTGACGGGGGCCCGCACAAGCGGCGGAGCATGTGGATTAATTCGATGCAACGCGAAGAACCTTACCTGGGTTTGACATGCACAGGACGCTGGTAGAGATATCAGTTCCCTTGTGGCCTGTGTGCAGGTGGTGCATGGCTGTCGTCAGCTCGTGTCGTGAGATGTTGGGTTAAGTCCCGCAACGAGCGCAACCCTTATCTTATGTTGCCAGCACGTTATGGTGGGGACTCGTGAGAGACTGCCGGGGTCAACTCGGAGGAAGGTGGGGATGACGTCAAGTCATCATGCCCCTTATGTCCAGGGCTTCACACATGCTACAATGGCCGGTACAAAGGGCTGCGATGCCGTGAGGTGGAGCGAATCCTTTCAAAGCCGGTCTCAGTTCGGATCGGGGTCTGCAACTCGACCCCGTGAAGTCGGAGTCGCTAGTAATCGCAGATCAGCAACGCTGCGGTGAATACGTTCCCGGGCCTTGTACACACCGCCCGTCACGTCATGAAAGTCGGTAACACCCGAAGCCGGTGGCCTAACCCCTTGTGGGAGGGAGCCGTCGAAGGTGGGATCGGCGATTGGGACGAAGTCGTAACAAGGTAGCCGTACCGGAAGGTGCGGCTGGATCACCTCCTTTCTAAGGAGCACCACGAGATCTGGTCCCGCCCACAGTGTGTGGGGGTTCGGTGTGCCAGGCGGTTCGTTGGATGGCCTTTCGCCTGTAGTGGGTGGGGGTCTGGTGCGCGACAAGCATTGGGTGCCGGCAGGGGAAACTGCGGGTGCGAAATCATCGGACACACTATTGGGCTTTGAGGCAACAGGCCCGCTATCTCTTTGTCCCGTTGTGGGAAACCGGGGATAGGTCTGGTTGTCGCCCTGCTTTGGTGGTGGGGTGTGGTGTTTGATTTGTGGATAGTGGTTGCGAGCATCTAGCAGCGAATGGGCATGCGCATGGTTTTCCGTGGGTGTGTTGTTCGGTGTTGATGTGCAATTTCAGAGTTTTTTAAACTTTTGGTTTTGTGTTGTAAGTGTTTAAGGGCGCATGGTGGATGCCTTGGCACTGGGAGCCGATGAAGGACGTGGGAGGCTGCGATATGCCTCGGGGAGCTGTCAACCGAGCGTGGATCCGAGGATGTCCGAATGGGGAAACCCGGCACGAGTGATGTCGTGTCACCCACCGGTGAATATATAGCCGGTGGGGGGGAACGCGGGGAAGTGAAACATCTCAGTACCCGTAGGAAGAGAAAACAAGTGTGATTCCGTGAGTAGTGGCGAGCGAAAGCGGAGGATGGCTAAACCGTAGGCATGTGATACCCGGCGGGGGTTGTGTGTGCGGTGTTGTGGGGCGTTTCTTCTCTCCTCCGCCGAGGGGGGCAGGAGTGATAAACCGTTGTGTTAGTCGAAGTGGCCTGGGATGGTCTGCTGTAGAGGGTGAGAGCCCCGTAGGCGAAAACGCAATGGCTTCTGTGAAGCTGTCCCCGAGTAGCAGCGGGCCCGTGAAATCTGCTGTGAATCTGCCGGGACCACCCGGTAAGCCTGAATACTTCCCAGTGACCGATAGCGGATTAGTACCGTGAGGGAATGGTGAAAAGTACCCCGGGAGGGGAGTGAAAGAGTACCTGAAACCGTGTGCCTACAAGCCGTCAGAGCCTTCGATTTTGTCGTGGGGTGATGGCGTGCCTTTTGAAGAATGAGCCTGCGAGTCAGGGACATGTCGCGAGGTTAACCCGGGTGGGGTAGCCGCAGCGAAAGCGAGTCTGAATAGGGCGTATCCGAACAATAGTGTTTGGTGTAGTGGTGTGTTCTGGACCCGAAGCGGAGTGATCTACCCATGGCCAGGGTGAAGCAGCAGTAAGATGTTGTGGAGGCCCGAACCCACTTAGGTTGAAGACTGAGGGGATGAGTTGTGGGTAGGGGTGAAAGGCCAATCAAACTCCGTGATAGCTGGTTCTCCCCGAAATGCATTTAGGTGCAGCGTCGCAGTGTTCTTGCCGGAGGTAGAGCTACTGGATGGCCGATGGGCCCTACTAGGTTACTGACGTCAGCCAAACTCCGAATGCCGGCAAGGTGTAATGCGGCAGTGAGACGGCGGGGGATAAGCTCCGTGCGTCGAGAGGGAAACAGCCCAGATCGCCGGCTAAGGCCCCTAAGCGTGTGCTAAGTGGAAAAGGATGTGCAGTCGCGAAGACAACCAGGAGGTTGGCTTAGAAGCAGCCACCCTTGAAAGAGTGCGTAATAGCTCACTGGTCAAGTGATTGTGCGCCGATAATGTAGCGGGGCTCAAGCACACCGCCGAAGCCGCGGCAGCACACGTGTGTGCTGGGTAGGGGAGCGTCCTGCATCCGGTGAAGCCACCTGGTAATGGTGTGGTGGAGGGTGTGGGAGTGAGAATGCAGGCATGAGTAGCGATAAGGCAAGTGAGAACCTTGCCCGCCGAAAGACCAAGGGTTCCTGGGCCAGGCCAGTCCGCCCAGGGTGAGTCGGGACCTAAGGCGAGGCCGACAGGCGTAGTCGATGGACAACGGGTTGATATTCCCGTACCCGTGTGTGCGCGTCCCTGATGAATCTGTTCTGCTAACCGCCCAAAACTTGGGCCACCGGAGACCTTCGGGTCGATGGGGTTCAAGGGCTGCGCGGGACCCGGATGGGTAGTAGTCAAGCGATGGGGTGACGCAGGAAGGTAGCCGTACCAGTCAGTGGTAATACTGGGGTAAACCTGTAGGACGAGATCTAGGTAAATCCGGGTCTCAGGTGTCTGAGAGGTGATGCATAGCCGAGTGAGGTGAATTCGGTGATCCTATGCTGCCGAGAAAAGCCTCTAGCGAGCACACACACGGCCCGTACCCCAAACCAACACAGGTGGTCAGGTAGAGAATACCGAGGCGTACGAGTGAACTATGGTTAAGGAACTCGGCAAAATGCCCCCGTAACTTCGGGAGAAGGGGGACCCCGTACCGTCAGCACCTTTGCGGTGGGCAGCGGTGGGGGGTGGCACAAACCAGTGAGAAGCGACTGTTTACTAAAAACACAGGTCCGTGCGAAGTCGCAAGACGATGTATACGGACTGACGCCTGCCCGGTGCTGGAAGGTTAAGAGGACCTGTTAACCCTTTCGGGGGTGAAGCGGAGAATTTAAGCCCCAGTAAACGGCGGTGGTAACTATAACCATCCTAAGGTAGCGAAATTCCTTGTCGGGTAAGTTCCGACCTGCACGAATGGCGTAACGACTTCTCAGCTGTCTCAACCATAGACTCGGCGAAATTGCACTACGAGTAAAGATGCTCGTTACGCGCGGCAGGACGAAAAGACCCCGGGACCTTCACTACAACTTGGTATTGGTGCTCGATACGGTTTGTGTAGGATAGGTGGGAGACTGTGAAGCGGCCACGCCAGTGGTTGTGGAGTCATTGTTGAAATACCACTCTGATCGTATTGGGCCTCTAACCTCGAACCGTTTATCCGGTTCAGGGACAGTGCCTGGCGGGTAGTTTAACTGGGGCGGTTGCCTCCTAAAATGTAACGGAGGCGCCCAAAGGTTCCCTCAACCTGGACGGCAATCAGGTGTTGAGTGTAAGTGCACAAGGGAGCTTGACTGCGAGACGTACATGTCGAGCAGGGACGAAAGTCGGGACTAGTGATCCGGCACCCCCGAGTGGAAGGGGTGTCGCTCAACGGATAAAAGGTACCCCGGGGATAACAGGCTGATCTTCCCCAAGAGTCCATATCGACGGGATGGTTTGGCACCTCGATGTCGGCTCGTCGCATCCTGGGGCTGGAGCAGGTCCCAAGGGTTGGGCTGTTCGCCCATTAAAGCGGCACGCGAGCTGGGTTTAGAACGTCGTGAGACAGTTCGGTCTCTATCCGCCGCGCGCGTCAGAAGCTTGAGGAAACCTGTCCCTAGTACGAGAGGACCGGGACGGACGAACCTCTGGTCCACCAGTTGTCCCACCAGGGGCACCGCTGGATAGCCACGTTCGGACAGGATAACCGCTGAAAGCATCTAAGCGGGAAACCCCCTCCAAGACCAGGCTTCTCACCCATTCAGTGGGATAAGGCCCCCCGCAGACCACGGGATCAATAGACCAGACCTATAACCGCAGCAATGCGTCAGGGAACTGGCACTAACCGGCCGAAAACTTACACACAAACTCGCAACCACACACATCCACGAATGCCAAACAAGCATTCACACCCCACCACCAATAACACCTCCCCCACCCACCAAAAGGGGGGCACTCCCACAGAGTGCACAAAGTTACGGCGGTTAATAGCGGCAGGGAAACGCCCGGACCCATCCCGAACCCGGAAGCTAAGCCTGCCAGCGCCGATGATACTACCCAACCCGGGTGGAAAAGTAGGACACCGCCGAACACAAATTAAGGATCACCCCCCACGAATACGTGGGGGGTGATTCTATTTGCGACCAATTGTTTCGAATACTCAATTGTCGTGTCATCGGGTAGAAAGGCATACGTGGCGCAGGACAGGCAGGGCGACAGTGGCGAGGAGCGCCGACCCAGGCGCGGATCCAACGCGGGCGCGCCACGCCGGGGGCCCCGCGACCAGCGCTCGGCACCGCGGTCCTCGGGCCCGAACCGGGCACGCCGTGCCCAACCCACACCCGACCGCGACGGTGACGCCGCTGTCAGGGACGCTCCGACGATCCCGGCCGAGATCGAAGCCAAACAGCTGTCGCCCGAAATCCGGGGTGAGCTCACGACTTTGGACCGCGCAACCGCCGATACCGTGGCCCGGCACCTCGTCGCCGCCGGCGAATTGCTCGACGACGACCCCGAGGCCGCGCTGGCGCACGCCCGCGCGGCACGGGCACGCTCGGGGCGGATCGCTGCGGTCCGCGAGGCGGTCGGGATCGCGGCATACCACTGCGGCGATTGGGCCCAGGCCCTCGCCGAGCTGCGGGCGGCCCGGCGCATGGGCAGCAGATCAGCCCTGCTGCCCATGATCGCCGACTGCGAGCGTGGCGTCGGGCGCCCCGAACGCGCCATCGAGCTCGCCCGCAGCCCTGAGGCCGATCAACTCAGCGGTGATGATGCCGACGAACTCAGGATCGTCGTCGCCGGCGCCCGATCCGATCTGGGACAGCACGAACAGGCTCTGGCGGTCCTGTCGACACCGAAGCTGGACCCGAGTCGTACGGGGCAGACCGCGGCGCGGCTGTTCTACGCCTACGCCGAGACCCTTCTGGTGCTCGGGCGCAATCAGGATGCGCTGCAATGGTTCATCAAGGCCGCGGCCGCCGACGTCGACGGCGTCACCGACGCCGAAGAGCGGATAACGGAGTTGGCCTGAGTGAGTAACCTTGCGCAAGAACACGATTGCTTACTGCTCGACCTCGACGGCACCGTTTTCCGCGGGCATGAGGCCACTGCCGGGGCCGTCGAGACGCTGGCCGACATCCGGTCTCGCGCATTGTTCGTGACGAACAATGCGTCCCGTGCTCCAGCAGAAGTAGCAGAGCACCTGTGCGCCATGGGGTTCACGGCCAAACCCGACGACATCGTCACGAGCGCCCAAAGTGCGGCGCGGCTGTTGCAACAGCAACTGGAACCCGGCGATGCGGTCCTCATCGTGGGCACCGAATCGCTGGCCGCCGAGGTCAGCGGCGTCGGCCTCACACCCGTGCGGCAATGGTCCGAAGGCCCGGTCGCAGTCGTGCAGGGCCATTCACCGCAGACCGGCTGGACGGATCTGGCGGAGGCGGCATTGGCCATCCGTGGCGGCGCACTCTGGGTCGCGGCCAACATCGACAAGACGTTGCCCACCGAGCGTGGTCTGCTGCCGGGAAACGGCTCGATGGTCGAGGCCCTGCGTACGGCGACCGAGCGTGACCCGCAGGTCGCGGGCAAGCCCGCGCCGGCGCTTCTGACGGATGCTCTGGCGCGCGGCGACTTCCGAACGCCGCTCGTCATCGGGGATCGTCTCGACACCGACATCGCCGGTGCGAACACCGTCGGCCTGCCCAGCCTGCTGGTCCTGAGCGGTGTCAGCACCGCCGCAGACGCCGTGCACGCCGCCGCCGGATCACGGCCCGACTACATCGGCGCCGACCTGCGCTCGTTGTACGACGCCGCGGAAGATCTCCGTGTCGGGCCGCATCCGGCGTGGCACGTCGAGGTGGGGTCGTCGGGGGTGACGGTGACGTCAACGGGCCAGGATGCGGGAAACGCGCTGTCGGTGGTCCGCGCGGCCGCCAGCGCGGTGTGGAATGCGGACCTCGACGGTGGGCCGGCCACGCTGACGGCGGGCGACGACACCGCGCGACAGGCCATGGACGTCTGGTCCCTGCTCGCACCGCCGAATCGGCTAGCGTGAACACCGACATGAGTACCGACCCCGACCAGATACGCGGCCAGATCGCAGAGCTGTTGGCCGATGTGCCCGACCCCGCTCAGGAGGGTTTCGACTTCGCGAACCTTGCCGACTCCGACATCGACACAATTGCGGCGCGGCTCGAGGAGGCGCACGAACTGCTGGTGCACGCGCTGGAATCGGTCGAGAAGGGCTGACCGCCGGTGACGCGGCGTGCTCGTGTCGACGCCGAGCTCGTACGGCGCGGACTTGCCCGGTCACGTCAGCAGGCCGCCGAGCTCATCGGCGCGGGTCGGGTCAGCATTGACGGGATGCCCGCGGCGAAACCCGCAACCGCGATAGCGGCGAACGCCACCCTGACCGTGGAGGGCGCCGATGAACGCAGCTGGGTTTCACGTGGTGCGCACAAGCTGATCGGTGCGCTGGATGCCTTCCGGCTCGGTGTCGAGGACCGACGATGCCTGGACGCCGGCGCCTCGACAGGCGGTTTCACCGAAGTCCTGCTCGACCGCGGCGCCCGTCAAGTCGTGGCGGTCGATGTGGGCTATGGGCAGCTGGCCTGGCCGCTGCGTACCGACCCGCGGGTCACGGTGTTGGAGCGCACCAACGTCCGGTCACTGACCGCCGACGCCGTCGGCGGTCCGGTCGATCTTGTGGTGGCCGACCTGTCGTTCATCTCCCTGGCGACGGTTCTGCCCGCGCTGACTGCCTGCTCGTCGGCCGACGCGGATATTGTTCCCATGGTGAAGCCGCAGTTCGAGGTCGGTAAGGATCGAGTGGGACCGGGCGGAGTCGTCTCAGACCCGGAGTTGCGTGTTGACGCCGTGCTGTCGGTCGCCCGCCGGGCTGCCGAGTTGCGGTGGTATCCCGTCGGTGTTGCCGCCAGCCCACTCCCAGGGCCGTCTGGCAATGTCGAATACTTCCTGCGCCTGCGTGCCCGCACCGATGACCCGTTACAGGGTGAGCGGCTCGAGCACGCCGTGCGCCAGACCATCGCGGAGGGGCCGCAATGACGTGCGAACGCACCATACTTCTGGTGGTGCACACCGGCCGTGAGGAGGCGACCGAAGTCGCCCGCAGAGTCGAGAAGGTGCTGGGCGACAACGGTATTGCACTACGAGCGCTCACCGCAGAAGCCGTCGACCGGGGGCCGGTGCACCTGGCGCCCGACGATATGCGCGCGCTCGGCGTGGAGATCGAGGTGGTGGACGCCGACGAGCGGGCCGCCGAGGGCTGTGAGCTGGTCCTCGTCCTCGGTGGAGACGGCACGTTCCTGCGGGCCGCCGAGCTGGCGCGCAATGTCGAAATCCCGGTGCTGGGCGTCAATCTCGGCCGTATCGGTTTCCTCGCGGAGGCCGAGGCGGATTCGATCGACTCGGTGCTCGACCACGTCATCCAGCGCGAATACCGCGTCGAGGATCGGATGACGCTCGACGTGGTGATCCGCGCCGAAGGCCGGGTAGTGGAGCGCGGCTGGGCCCTCAACGAGGCCAGCCTGGAGAAGGGCCCGCGGCTGGGAGTGCTCGGCGTGGTCGTCGAGGTCGACGGACGGCCGGTGTCTGCCTTCGGCTGCGACGGCGTACTGGTTTCCAGCCCCACCGGATCGACCGCGTACGCCTTCTCCGCCGGTGGACCCGTGCTCTGGCCGGATCTGGAGGCGATCATTGTGGTGCCCAACAATGCGCACGCGCTGTTCGCCCGGCCGATGGTCACCAGTCCGGATGCCGCGATCGCGATCGAGATCGAGGCCGACGGTCATGATGCCCTGGTGTTCTGCGACGGCCGCCGCGAAATGCTCCTGCCCGCCGGTGGCCGGCTGGAGGTGACCCGCTGCGGTACGCCGTTGAAATGGGTGCGGCTGGACAGCGCACCGTTCACCGATCGACTGGTACGCAAGTTCCGGTTGCCGGTCACCGGGTGGCGCGGGCAGTAGTGCTAGCCGAGATCCGCATCGAATCGCTGGGGGCGATCAGCACCGCGACCGCAGAGTTCGACCGCGGTCTGACCGTGCTCACCGGTGAGACGGGCACCGGCAAGACCATGGTCGTCACCGGCCTGCATCTGCTCGGCGGCGCCCGGGCAGACGCGACCCGGGTGCGCTCGGGCGCCGGCCGCGCGGTGGTCGAAGGCCGCTTCAGCACAGGCGAACTCGGCGGTGGGGTCATTGCGCACGTCGATGAGATCCTCGATTCCTCGGGTGCGGAGCGCGACGACGACGGCAGCGTCATCGCGGCCCGGTCGGTGAGCCGGGACGGCCCTTCCCGCGCCTATCTGGGCGGACGCAGCGTTCCGGCGAAGTCGTTGAGCAGCTTCACCACCGAACTGCTCACGTTGCACGGTCAGAACGACCAGCTTCGGCTCATGCGTCCGGACGAGCAGCGTGGTGCCCTGGATCGCTTCGCCGACGTCGAACTCAAACTCAAGCGGTACCGCACCGTGCGCGACCAATGGCTCACCGCACGTCGTGACCTGATCGATCGCAGGCACAGGGCCCGCGAACTCGCGTTGGAGGCCGACCGGCTCAAGTTCGGGTTGAAGGAAATCGACACCGTTGCACCGGACCCGGGGGAGGACGAGGCGCTGGTTGATGACATTCGCCGGCTCTCCGAACTCGACGCACTGCGGGAAGCGGCCCAGAGCGCACGGGTCGCGCTGTCCGGTGCCGACGATGTGGCTCCGGAGTCCTCCTCAGCGGCAAGCGATATCGGACACGCCAAGTCCGCACTGGAGGCGACCGACGATACCGCGCTGCGGGCGCTGGCCGAGCAGCTCGGCGCTGCGATGGCGGTGATCGCCGACGTCGCCGCCGAACTCGGCCATTTTCTTGCCGAATTGCCCAGTGATGCAAGCACATTGGAGACGAAACTGGCGCGGCAGGGCGAGCTGCGCAGCCTCACGCGCAAGTACGCGGCGGATATCGACGGTGTGCTCGCGTGGGCGCGTGAGTCGCGCGAACGCCTCGACCAGCTCGACGTCTCGGAGGAAGCCCTGGCCGGACTGGAGCGCCAGGTCCTCGAACTGGAAGCCCAGGTCGTCGCCGCCGCCGCCGAGTTGACGAAAACCCGGACCAAGTCCGCCAAAGGGCTGGCGAAAGCCGTCACGGCCGAGCTGTCGGGCCTGGCGATGGCCGATGCCGAGTTCACCGTCTCGGTGGCACCGTTGCCTGCCAAGGCAGATGACTCTGCGCCGGTGATGCTGCCGTCCGGCACTACTGTCCACGCTGGACACGACGGCGTGGATGCCGTCGAGTTCGGTTTCGCCGCGCACCGCGGCACCGACGTGCTTCCCCTGAACAAGAGCGCGTCGGGAGGCGAGTTGTCGCGGGTGATGCTCGCGCTCGAGGTGGTCCTCGCCGCGTCGGCCGAGGGCACCACGATGGTCTTCGATGAGGTGGATGCGGGTGTCGGCGGCCGTGCGGCGGTGCAGATCGGCCGGCGCCTGGCCCGGCTGGCCCGCACCCACCAGGTCATCGTCGTCACCCACCTGCCGCAGGTCGCGGCGTACGCCGATGCGCACCTTGTCGTGGACAGCGGCGGCCGGAACAAGTCCAGCGGAGTGCGCCGCCTCGACAATGACGATCGCGTCGCGGAACTCGCCCGCATGCTGGCCGGTCTCGGCGAATCCGACAGCGGCCGGGCGCACGCCCGCGAACTGCTCGATGCGGCCCAGAAGGATCGCGACGAGGCGTCGTGACCCCTGATGAGCCCTTGCTCAAGGGTGTGACAGGTGTGACTGTAGATAACTTCTGAGGCTGGTGTTACGGCGCGCCTCCAACGGCTATCCGCCGGTCCTGGACAGAATCGGGCCATGAAGATGTCAGCGCTGCTATCCCGCAATGCCAGCACACGGCCGGGCATCACCGGCACCGCCCGGGTGGACCGCGACATCGATCGGCTGCTGCAACGTGTGGGGGCCGGCGACATCGTCGTGCTGGATGCGCTGGACCTTGACCGGATCACCGCGGATGCGCTCGTCGAAGCCGGCGTCGCCGCGGTGATCAACGCGTCGCCATCGATCTCCGGTCGCTATCCCAACCTCGGGCCCGAGGTACTCGTCGCCAACGGCGTCACGCTGATCGACGAGACCGGACCCGAGGTGTTCAAGAAGGTCAAGGACGGCGCCAGGGTGCGACTGCACGAAGGCGGCGTCTATTCGGGGGATCGCCGGCTGATCCTCGGCACCGAACGCACCGATCACGAGATCCACGAGCTGATGCACGAGGCCAAGAGCGGTCTGGTCGCCCACCTCGAGGCGTTCGCCGGCAACACCATCGAGTTCATCCGCAGCGAGAGCCCGCTGCTGATCGACGGCATCGGCATCCCCGACATCGACGTCGACCTCAGCCGCCGCCATGTGGTGGTCGTCGCCGAGGAACCCAAGGCCGCAACTGACCTGAAGGCACTCAAGCCCTTCATCAAGGAGTATCAGCCGGTTCTTGTCGGCGTCGGGACCGGCGCCGACGTGCTGCGCAAGGCGGGATACCGCCCGCAGCTCATCGTCGGTGACCCGGACAAGATCACCGCGGAGGCGCTGCGGTGCGGCGCCCAGGTGGTGCTGCCGGCAGACGCCGATGGGCACGCCGCCGGGCTCGAGAGGATTCAGGACCTTGGCGTCGGGGCGATGACGTTCCCGGCCGCCGGTTCGGCGGCGGATCTTGCGCTACTGCTGTGTGACCACCACGGCGCGTCGCTGATCGTCACCGCCGGTCATACCGCCAGCATCGAGGAGTTCTTCGACCGCTCCCGGCAGCACAGCAACCCGTCGACGTTCCTGACGCGTCTCAAGGTCGGCGAGAAGCTGGTGGACGCCAGAGCGGTTGCGACGCTGTACCGCAGCCGGGTGTCCGGTGGGGCGATCGCGCTTCTCGTGCTGGCCATGCTGATCGCGGTCATCGCCGCGCTGTGGGTGTCGCGCGCCGACGCGGCCGTCATCGACTGGATCGTCGACTATTGGAACCAGTTCTCTCTCTGGGTTCAGGGATTGGTGACGTAGGGGGTCCCTCCTGTGATTTCGCTACGTACCCATGCGATTTCGCTCGCCTCGGTGTTCCTTGCCCTGGCCATCGGTGTGGCCCTCGGGTCGGGCCTGCTGTCGAACACGCTGCTGTCCGGTCTGCGTGACGACAAGAAGGAACTGCAGAACCAGATCAACACGCTCACCGACGACAAGAATGCGCTGAACGAGAAGCTGAACGCCGCAGGACAATTCGACTCTCAGATGTCGCAGCGCATCCTGCATGACGCGCTGGCGGGCAAGTCGGTGGTGGTGTTCCGGACCCCGGACGCTGATGACGACGATGCCGAGGCGCTGTCCCGACTGGTCGGACAGGCCGGTGGAACGGTCACCGGGACCGTGGGGTTGACCCAGGAGTTCGTGGACGCCAACTCGGCGGAAAAGCTGCTCTCGGTGGTGAACTCCCCGATCGTGCCGGCAGGGGCGCAATTGAGCACGACGGCGGTGGATCAGGGCTCGCAGGCAGGCGATCTGCTGGGGATCGCCCTGCTGATCAATCGGGATCCGAAGGTTCAAGCGGTCGACGATGCGCAACGCGATGCCGTGTTGGCGGCCCTGCGCGACACCGGCTTCGTGACATACGGCAGTCAGCACGTCGGGGCGGCCAACTCGGCGCTGATCGTCACGGGCGGCGCACTCGGCGACGACGCGGGAAATCAGGGCAGCTCTGTCGCCCGCTTCGCATCGGGCCTGAGCCCGCACGGTTCCGGCACAGTGATCGCCGGCCGGGACGGCTCGGCATCCGGGACGGCGGCTGTTGCCGTGACCAGATCGGACGCCGCGATGAACACCGCGGTCGCCACCGTGGACGACGCGGACATCGAGTCCGGGCGGATCACGGCCGTACTTGCGCTGAGCGACCTGATCAAAGGCGGGCGGCCGGGTCAGTACGGCGTCGGCCAGGGCGCAACATCGGTGACGATCCCGCAATAATTCCCCGCGCGAGTGGGCCCACCAGTGGCGTGTCAGCGACGGGTTGTCGGCGTCGGTGTTAGGGTGGGGTTCCGTGGGTCGGCAGGCCCCGAGCTAGGACTCAGCCTAGAAAAGTAAGCCCTGCCCGTCGTCACGGAGGTTGCTCTTGCCAGCGTTACGCAAGCACCCGCAAACCGCCACCAAGCACATTTTCGTCACCGGTGGCGTGGTCTCTTCGCTCGGCAAAGGTCTCACGGCGTCAAGCCTGGGCCAATTGCTGACCGCGCGGGGCCTGCAGGTGACGATGCAGAAGCTGGACCCCTACCTCAACGTCGACCCCGGCACGATGAACCCGTTCCAGCATGGCGAGGTGTTCGTCACCGAAGATGGTGCCGAGACGGATCTGGACGTCGGGCACTACGAGAGGTTCCTCGACCGCAATCTGTCCGGGTCGGCGAATGTCACGACGGGACAGGTTTATTCGACGGTCATCGCCAAGGAGCGCCGTGGCGAATATCTCGGCGACACCGTCCAGGTCATCCCGCACATCACCGATGAGATCAAGAGCCGGATCCTGGCCATGGCCGAGCCGGACGCCGACGGCAACCGTCCCGACGTGGTGATCACCGAGATCGGCGGCACTGTCGGTGACATCGAGTCGCTGCCGTTCCTCGAGGCGGCCCGCCAGGTTCGCCACGAGGTCAGCCGGGAGAACTGCTTCTTCCTGCACTGCTCGCTGGTGCCGTTCATGGCGCCGTCGGGGGAGCTGAAGACCAAACCGACCCAGCACTCGGTGGCAGCATTACGCAGCATCGGTATCACTCCGGACGCGCTGATCCTGCGCTGCGACCGCGATGTGCCCGAACCGCTGAAGAACAAGATCGCGCTGATGTGCGACGTCGACATCGACGGGGTGATTTCCACGCCGGATGCGCCGTCGATCTACGACATCCCGAAGGTGTTGCACCGTGAGGAACTCGACGCCTACGTGGTGCGCCGCCTGAGCCTGCCGTTCCGCGATGTGGACTGGACACAGTGGAACGACCTTCTCCAACGCGTCCACGAACCCCATGAGACCGTTCGGATCGCTCTGGTGGGTAAGTACATCGATCTCTCCGATGCGTATCTGTCCGTGGCCGAGGCGCTGCGGGCGGGAGGATTCAAACACCGCGCAAAGGTCGAGATGCGGTGGGTGGCCTCCGATGACTGCGAGACCGAGAGCGGGGCCGCCGCCGCACTGGGCGACGTGCAGGGCGTCCTGATCCCCGGCGGCTTCGGCATTCGCGGCATCGAGGGCAAGATCGGCGCCATCTCATATGCCCGCAAGCGCGGGCTGCCCGTCCTCGGGCTGTGCCTCGGCCTGCAGTGCATCGTGATCGAGGCGGCGCGGTCTGTCGGTCTCACCGAGGCCAACTCCGCGGAATTCGACCCCTCGACACCTGACCCCGTCATCTCGACGATGGCCGATCAGCGTGAGGCCGTCGCCGGTGAGGCCGATCTGGGCGGCACCATGCGCCTCGGCGCGTACCCGGCCCGGCTGGACGCGGGTTCGATTGTGGCGCAGGCGTATCAGGCGACCGAGGTGTCCGAGCGGCACCGCCACCGCTACGAGGTCAACAATTCCTACCGCGAGCGGATTGCGAAGAGCGGATTGCGGTTCTCCGGCACGTCTCCCGACGGCCATCTGGTCGAGTTCGTGGAGTACTCCGCCGAGACGCACCCGTTCATCGTCGGCACACAGGCCCACCCGGAACTGAAGAGCCGGCCGACCCGGCCGCATCCGCTGTTCGTCGCATTCATCGGCGCGGCGCTTGGCTATAAGGCAGCGGAGCGCCTGCCTGGTATGGACATACCCGAACATGCGAACGGAGCCGAGCACCCCGACCGTGAACGAGGGGCTGTCGGGCAACTGCTGCAAGAGCCCGCAACCCGTGGCTGAACACAATTTCAAGACGGTCAACTCCGAAACTCTCTACATCGGAAACATTTTCGCGTTACGCGCCGACGACGTGCGCATGCCTGGCGGCAACACTGCGCGCCGCGAGGTCGTCGAGCATTACGGCGCGGTGGCCATCGTGGCGATGGACGACAACAAGAACATCGCGCTGGTCTATCAGTACCGTCACCCCGTCGGCCGGCGGCTGTGGGAGCTACCAGCCGGGCTGCTCGACCTCGGCGGCGAGGCACCCCACCTCACCGCCGCCCGCGAACTCGAGGAGGAGGCCGGTCTCGCCGCAACGGAGTGGCGCACCCTCGTCGACCTCGTCTCCGCTCCGGGCTTCAGCGACGAGAGCGTTCGGGTTTACCTGGCGACCGGCCTGAGCGAAGTCGACAGACCCGAGGCGCACGACGAGGAAGCCGACCTCACGTTGCGGTGGGTCAGATTGGACGAGGCGGTCCAGATGGTGCTTCGGGGCGAGATCGTCAACGCCATTGCCGTCAGCGGGATTCTGGCCGCCCAAACTGTGGATGATCCCACCGCGCTGCGGCCCGTCGGCGCTCCGTGGCTCGACCGGCCGAGCGACTTCGCGCAGCGGAAGGGCCATTGATGACGGCAATCACGTCGGCGCTCGAAGATCAGCTCCAGGGTTATCTCGACCACCTGAGCATCGAGCGTGGAGTGGCCGCCAACACGCTGAGCTCGTATCGCCGGGACCTGCGCCGCTACGGCGAGCACCTGACACAGCGCGGCGTCGACGAACTGTCGAAGGTGTCCGAAACCGACGTAAGCGACTTCCTGGTGTCGCTGCGCCGCGGCGACCCCGACAGCGGCACGACCCCGCTGTCGGCGGTGTCCGCCGCCCGCGCGCTCATCGCCGTGCGCGGCCTGCACCGCTTCGCCACGGCCGAGGGACTCACCGAGCTGGACGTGGCGCGGGCGGTGAAACCGCCGACACCGAGCCGCCGGCTGCCCAAGAGCCTGACCATCGACGAGGTGCTGGCGCTGCTCGATGGGGCGGGCGGGGACAGTGAGGCCGACGGCCCGTTGACGCTGCGCAACCGGGCGCTGTTGGAACTGCTGTATTCCACGGGTGCGCGAATCTCCGAAGCGGTCGGACTCGACATCGACGACATCGACACGCATGCGCGGTCGGTGTTGTTGCGCGGCAAGGGCGGCAAGCAGCGACTGGTCCCCATCGGCCGGCCCGCAGTCACCGCCCTTGATGCCTATCTGGTGCGCGGACGCCCGGACCTGGCCCGGCGGGGCAGGGGGACCCCGGGGATCTTCCTCAACGCGCGCGGCGGTCGGCTCTCGCGCCAGAGCGCCTGGCAGGTGCTGCAGGACGCGGCCGAGCGGGCGGGAATCAAGGCGGCGGTCTCACCGCACGTGCTGCGACATTCCTTTGCCACCCATCTACTCGACGGCGGCGCCGACGTGCGGGTTGTGCAGGAACTGCTCGGCCATGCGTCGGTGACGACCACGCAGATCTACACGATGGTCACCGTTCACGCGCTGCGCGAGGTCTGGGCCGGGGCGCATCCGCGGGCACGCTGACCGGCAAATGAACAATCCGGCGCATCGAGTCGTTGGAGTGGGATATGAGCAAACGACACGTGGTGATCGTCGGGGCTGGTCCGGCCGGTGTGTCCGCAGCGCTGAGCATCAAGGACCGCGGGGTCCGGCCGCTCCTGATCGACAGAGCGCCGGACGTGGCGGCATCCTGGCGCGGCCGCTACGACCGGCTCAGGCTGAACACCAGTGGACGGCTTTCCCACCTACCGGGCCGGCGATACCCGAAAGGCACGCCGGTCTTCCCGACTCGGGATCAGGTCGTCGAGCATCTCGATCGGCATGCGCACGAGGACGGCATCGATCTGCGCCTACACACCAGCGTCGAACGGATCGATCCGCATTCGCGGGGTTGGCGGCTGACCACCTCGACCGGCGATATCGATGCCCGCAATGTGATCGTCGCGACCGGTTACCTGCACACTCCCTTCGTTCCTGACTTGCTGGACGGCTTCACCGGCGAAAAGCTGCACTCCTCGGAGTACCGCAACGCGAAACCGTACGAGGGCCTGCGTGTGCTCGTCGTCGGGACGGGCGCGTCGGGCATGGAAATCGCCCACGACCTGACCACCGGTGATGCCGCCAAAGTGTGGTTGTCGGTGCGAACGCCGCCGAACATCTTGCGGCGGACGGGGCCCGGCGGGCAGCCGGGGGACATCTTCGCGGTCGCGCTTTACCATTTGCCGCCCCGCCTGGCCGATCGGATAGCCAACGCTGCGCGACGCAAGATCTACGGAGATCTCAGCGAGTTCGGACTGCCGATACCGACGGAGGGGCCGTTCACGCGCGCGCATCGCTTGCACGTGGCGCCGACGATTGTCGATCCCGAGGTCATCGACGCTGTCAGAGACGGCTCCATCGAGGTGGTGGCCGCGGTCACCGGGTTCGCCGGCGACCAGGCGATCCTCGCCGACGGCACCAGGCTCACCGTCGACACGGTGGTGGCCGCGACGGGGTACCGGGCCGGCCTCGAGCCGTTGGTCGGACACCTCGGGGTGCTCAGACCCGACGGCTCTCCGATTGCGAAGGCACCGGCACCGGCCGCCGACGGGTTGTACTTTCACGGTTTGTTCACGCGTCCCGGGCAGATCGGCTACGTGGCCAGGCAGTCGCGTGGGCTCGCCCGCCAGGTCGCAGCGGGTTAGCCGAGGTAGTCGGACTCGAGCACCAGGTCCGGCAAGAGGGACTGGTATTCGACACGTGTCCGGTGCTCGACGGTGCGCCACAACGTGCCCTGGTGGTCGCGCATGTACGCCCGATACTTGGGCGACCCCGGAACCAGGACGTTGTCGGCGACGACGATGGATCCCGGGTGGAGCCAGCCCTTCTCCAGGACGCTCTGCAGATCGGACAAATAGGCGTTCTTGTCGTGGTCGATGAACAGCAGGTCGAGCTTGCCGTCGGCAAAGCCGTGCTGATCGGTCAGCGCCGAGAGCGTCTTGCCGCCGTCGCCGATAGTGCCCACCACACACCTGATGCGGTCCTCGACGCCGGCATGCGTCCAGATGCGCTGTGCCACTGCGGCATTGGCGGCCGAAAACTCAACGGAGACCACGCTGGCGGTCGGCGCGGCGCGTGCGATTCGCATCGCGCTGTACCCGCAGTAGGTGCCCAGCTCCAGTACCAAGCCAGGATTCGCGCGGCGCACGGCGGCGTCGAGCAGCTCACCCTTCTCGTCGCCGACGTTGACCAGCATCGACTTTTCGCGGGCGAATCTGTCGACGGTCGCCAACACGTCGTCGAGGTCGCCCCGGCGCGCACTGGCCTCCACGTAGGCCGCACACGCCGCTTCACGGCCGTCGCCGACCTGGCCGGTCTTGAGGAACCGGGGCAGGCCCAGGGCCAAGCGCAGGACCGACCATCGCAGGAACGGCAACCGCTGCGTCACGCTCATGGCTGTCAGCGTAGGCGGACGGCCCAGGTCGATTGGGCTGCACGTTGCCCGCGGGTCTGCCTGACCAGGCTGGCCCGCCCCGTTAAACTTGCCCGGATGTTCGCCTTGTCTGTGGGTTATCCGGCCAGCGACGGTCGGGCATGACCGACGACGGGGCAGACGTCGCCGAGGTCGGCTTGACCGGGCGCCCACCGCGGGCCATTCCCGAGCCCACGCCGAGAACAGTGCACGGTCCGGCCAAGGTCGTCGCGATGTGCAACCAGAAGGGCGGTGTGGGCAAGACCACGTCGACCATCAACCTGGGAGCCAGCCTGGCCGAGTACGGCCGCCGGGTGCTGCTTGTCGACCTCGATCCGCAGGGAGCGCTGTCCGCGGGACTCGGCGTTCCCCATTACGAGCTCGACCGCACGGTGCACAACCTGCTGGTCGAGCCGCGGGTGTCGATCGACGAGGTGCTCATCCACACCCGCGTCCCCGGACTGGACCTGGTGCCGAGCAATATCGACCTGTCGGCCGCCGAGATCCAGCTCGTCAACGAGGTGGGCCGCGAGCAGTCCCTGGCGCGCTCGCTGTATCCGGTGCTGGATCGCTACGACTACGTGCTGATCGACTGCCAGCCGTCGCTGGGCCTGCTCACGGTGAACGGACTGGCGTGCAGTGACGGCGTGATCATCCCGACCGAATGCGAGTACTTCTCGCTGCGGGGGCTGGCGCTGCTGACCGATACCGTCGAGAAGGTGCACGACCGGCTGAACTCGAAGCTGTCCATCAGCGGCATCCTCGTCACCCGATACGACCCCCGCACGGTCAATTCGCGCGAGGTGATGGCCCGGGTCCTCGAGCGGTTCGGCGATTTGGTCTTCGACACCGTCATCACCCGCACGGTGCGTTTCCCCGAAACCAGCGTCGCCGGTGAACCGATCACCACGTGGGCGCCGAAATCCGGTGGCGCAGAGGCATATCGGTCGTTGGCACGCGAGGTCATCGACCGGTTCGGCGCGTGACCGATCCGATCACCGAGGTCGGAGCCGCCGATGGGGCCACATCAAGCTCCGACCAGTCGCAGCAGACGGGTTTCCAGGTCAAGCTGCACAACTTCGAGGGTCCGTTCGATCTGCTGTTGCAGCTGATCTTCGCGCACCGCCTCGACGTCACCGAGGTGGCGCTGCATCAGGTCACCGACGACTTCATCGCCTACACCAAGGCGATCGGCCGCCAGCTGGAACTCGACGAGACGACGGCGTTCCTCGTGGTCGCGGCGACGCTGCTGGACCTCAAGGCCGCCCGGTTGCTGCCGGCCGGTGAGGTTCACGACGAGGAGGACCTGGCCCTGCTCGAGGTGCGCGACCTGCTGTTCGCGCGGCTACTGCAGTACCGGGCGTTCAAGCACGTCGCGGTGATGTTCGCGGAGTTGGAGGCCGCGGCGCTGCGCAGCTATCCACGTTCGGTCGCGCTGGAACAGCGCTATGAGGACCTTCTGCCCGAGGTCATGCTCGGCGTCGACGCCGAGAGCTTCGCGCAGATCGCCGCGACCGCATTTACACCGCGACCGGTACCGACGGTGGGCACCGATCACCTGCACCAGGTGGTCGTATCGGTGCCCGAGCAGGTCGGCAATCTGATGGTGCTGCTGGAGAATCGCGGGATCGGGCGATGGGCGTCGTTTGCCGAATTGGTGGCCGACTGCGGAGCTCCGATCGAGATCGTGGGCCGGTTCCTGGCACTGCTCGAGCTGTACCGGGCCAGGGCGGTAGCATTCGACCAATCAGAACCGCTTGGTGTGCTCCAGATTTCGTGGACCGGCGAACGGCCGACCAGCGAACACCTGGCAACCGACGAGGCGGTGGAAGAAGACGCTGATGACTGACGACACGTCGACCGACAATCCGATCGATCTTCGGACCGATCTTGACCTGGGCATCGAGGTGGCGACTGCGCCGGAGCTGGAGGATTCCGAGCTCGGCGGGGTACTCGAGGCGCTGCTGCTGGTGGTGGACACCCCGGTCACCGTGGATCAGCTGGCCGCCGCGACCGGCCAGCCGGCCTACCGGGTGACGGCCAAGCTGCAGCTGATGGCGGGGGAATTGGCCGCCCGGGACAGCGGCATCGACCTCCGCGAAGCGGGCGGTGGCTGGCGGATGTACACCCGGGCGCGGTTCGCGCCATACGTGGAGCGGCTGCTGCTCGACGGCGCCCGCTCGAAGCTGACCCGTGCCGCACTGGAGACGCTGGCGGTGGTCGCCTACCGGCAGCCGGTGACCCGGGCACGGGTGAGCGCGGTGCGGGGGGTCAACGTCGACGCGGTGATGCGGACGCTGCTGGCGCGCGGACTGATCACCGAGGCGGGCACCGATGCCGACTCCGGCGCGGTGACGTTCGCGACGACCGAGTTGTTCCTCGAGCGGCTCGGCCTGACATCGCTGACGGATCTGCCGGACATCGCCCCGCTGCTGCCCGACGTCGACGTCATTGACGACCTGAGCGAAACCCTGGCTGATGAACCGCGTTTCATGAAGCTCAGCGGTGCGCGGGCGGCCGAGGCGCCGATGTCATTCGACGTGGATCAGTGAGATGACCGAGTCGGAGGGCGTGCGTCTGCAGAAAGTGTTGTCGCAGGCCGGAATTGCATCGCGCAGAGTCGCGGAGAAGATGATCATCGACGGTCGCGTCTCGGTCGATGATCGCATCATCACCGAACTGGGGACTCGCGTCGACCCCGATGTGTCGGTGATCCGCGTCGACGGTGCCCGCGTCACTGTCGACGACACGCTGGTGCACCTGGCGATCAACAAGCCGCGCGGGATGCACTCGACGATGTCGGACGATCGCGGACGGCCCTGTGTCGGCGATCTGGTGGAGCACCGGGTCCGCGGCAACAAGAAGTTGTTTCACGTCGGCCGCCTCGACGCGGACACCGAAGGGCTGATGCTGCTCACCAACGACGGCGAATTGGCGCACCGGTTGATGCATCCGTCGTTCGAGGTGCCCAAGACGTACCTCGCGACGGTCGTCGGCAAGGTCCCGAAGGGTCTGGGCCGCAAGCTGCGCGACGGGATCGAATTGGACGACGGCCCGGTGCACGTGGATGATTTCGCGGTGGTCGACACGCTTCCCGGCAAGTCTTTGGTGCGGGTCACCCTGCACGAGGGCCGCAAGCGAATCGTCCGGCGCATGCTCGCGGCGGTCGGGTTCCCGGTGCAGGAGCTGGTGCGGACCGACATCGGAGGGGTCACCCTGGGCGATCAACGCCCCGGCAGTATTCGGGTGCTGAGCCAAAAGGAGCTCGGTGAGTTGTACAAGGCGGTAGGCCTGTGAGTTCTTCTCTGACGATCGCCGTCGACGGCCCGGCTGGAACCGGAAAGTCCTCCGTATCAAGGGGTTTGGCTCGCACGCTCGATGCACGATATCTCGACACCGGGGCGATGTACCGGATCGTGACGCTGGCGGTGCTGCGTTCGGGAATCGAGCTCTCCGATCCCCGTGCGATCGCCGAGGCAGCGGCCGGTGTGCAGCTGGCAGTCGGGTATGACCCCGACGAGGATCGCTCCTACCTTGCCGGGGAGGATGTCTCGACCGAGATCCGTGGCGACGAGGTCACCAAGGCGGTATCGGCGGTGTCCGCGGTTCCCGCGGTGCGAACGCGACTGGTGAAGCTGCAGCGTGAGTTGGCATCGGGACCCGGCAACATCGTCGTCGAGGGCCGTGACATCGGCACCGTGGTGCTGCCCGACGCGGACGTGAAGATTTTCCTGACCGCCTCCGCCGAGGAGCGGGCGCGGCGACGAAACGACCAGAATGTCGCCGGCGGGCTGCGCGACGACTACGAGGCCGTGCTGGCGGATGTGAAGCGACGTGACCATCTGGACTCGACGCGAGCGGTGTCGCCGTTGCGGGCGGCCGACGACGCGCTGGTGGTCGACACCAGCGACATGACCGAGTCCGAGGTGATCGGGCATCTGCTCGAACTCGTCACGCAGCGTGCTGGAGCATCGCGATGAGTGACGGCACGTGGGCCGACGAAAGCGACTGGGAACTCGGTGCGGAGGATGTCGCCGAGGCGATCGAGCAGGCCGCCGCGCCGCCGCCGGTGGTGGCCGTGGTCGGCCGGCCCAACGTCGGTAAGTCGACGCTGGTGAACCGAATTCTCGGGCGCCGCGAGGCGGTGGTGCAGGACGTGCCGGGCGTAACCCGCGATCGGGTGTCGTATGACGCGCTGTGGTCGGGACAGCGGTTCGTCGTCCAGGACACCGGCGGCTGGGAGCCGGACGCGAAGGGCCTGCAACAGCTGGTGGCCGAACAGGCGTCGGTGGCGATGCGCACCGCGGACGCGATCATCTTCGTCGTCGACTCCGTGGTGGGCGCGACGACTGCCGACGAGGCGGCGGCGCGGTTGTTGCAGCGGTCCGGGAAGCCGGTGTTCCTCGCCGCGAACAAGGTTGACAGCGAGCGCGGCGAGGCCGATGCCGCCGGGTTGTGGTCATTGGGGCTGGGGGAGCCACACCCGGTCAGCGCCATCCACGGCCGCGGAGTGGCCGATCTGCTGGACCACGTGATCGAGGCGCTGCCGTCGGTGTCGGAAGTGGCAGGCGGCGGCGGTGGCCCGAGACGCGTTGCACTGGTGGGCAAGCCGAACGTCGGCAAAAGCTCGCTGCTGAACCGGCTGTCCGGCGATGAGCGCTCGGTGGTGCACGACGTGGCAGGTACGACCGTCGACCCCGTCGACTCGCTGATCGAATTGGACGGCAAGATCTGGCGCTTCGTCGACACCGCGGGTCTTCGACGCAAGGTCGGACAGGCCAGTGGACACGAGTTCTACGCGTCGGTGCGCACCCGCGGTGCGATCGATGCCGCCGAGGTGGTGATCGTGCTGATCGATGCCTCGCAGCCGTTGACCGAACAGGACCAGCGCGTGCTGACGATGGTGATCGAGGCGGGCCGGGCGTTGGTGCTGGCGTTCAACAAGTGGGACCTGGTCGACGAAGACCGCCGCTATCAGCTCGACCGTGAGATCGATCGCGAGTTGGCGCAGGTGCAGTGGGCCCAGCGGGTGAACATCTCCGCGAAGACGGGCCGGGCGGTGCAGAAGCTGGTGCCGGTGCTGGAGGGAGCGCTGCACTCGTGGGATGCCCGGATATCGACCGGCCGGCTGAACACCTTCTTCAAAGAGGTGGTGGCGTCGACGCCGCCGCCGGTGCGCGGCGGTAAACAACCGCGGATTCTGTTCGCCACTCAGGCGACAGCGCGTCCGCCGACGTTTGTGTTGTTCACCACAGGCTTTCTCGAGGCCGGCTACCGGCGGTTCCTCGAACGCCGTTTACGTGAGACTTTCGGATTCGAGGGCAGCCCGATCCGGATAAACGTGCGGGTGCGGGAAAAGCGGGGCGGGAAACCTCGCTAGGGTTGCTCAAGTGCCCGTCTTCGACATGATGCTGATCGCCTTGGCCGGTGTCGGGGCGGGCGCGATCAACGCGGTCGTGGGCTCGGGCACCCTGATCACCTTCCCGACTCTGGTCGCCCTGGGCTATCCGCCGGTGACGTCGACGATGTCCAATGCGGTCGGTCTGGTCGCCGGCGGCGTCTCGGGGACCTGGGGATACCGCCGCGAGCTCAGCGGTCAGTGGGATCGGCTGAAGTGGCAGATCCCCGCCTCGCTCATCGGTGCAATCGTCGGTGCGTGGCTGCTCCTGCATCTGCCGGAACAGGTGTTTCACGACGTCGTGCCGGTGCTGCTCATCCTGGCGCTGGTCCTCGTCCTTGTCGGGCCGCGAGTGCAGGCGTACGCGCTGCGGCGGGCCGGCAGTAGTGCCGTCGACACGGCCGAGCACGTCAGTGGGCGCCGGATGACGGCGGTGGTGTTGGCGACCTTCGCGGTCGGCATCTACGGCGGCTACTTCACGGCCGCGCAGGGCATCCTGCTGGTCGCCGCGATGGGCGCGCTGCTGCCGGAGGACATGCAGCGGATGAATGCGGCCAAGAACCTGCTGTCGTTGGTGGTGAACATCGTCGCGGCGGTGGCGTACACGGTGGTCGCGTTCGACCGGATCAGCTGGCTGGCGGCCGGCCTGATCGCGGCCGGGTCGTTGGCGGGCGGATTCCTCGGCGCACACTACGGACGGCGGCTGTCGCCGAACGCCCTGCGCGCGGTGATCGTGGTCGTCGGACTCATCGGGCTGTATCGGCTGTTGACCGTCTGATTTCAGAACCGCCTTCGCGCGGTTTCCTGCTCCAGCACGGCGTCGAGGTCGGCCAGGCGCTCCATCGAAGACACCGCGCGCCGGGTGCGGTTGTTCTGCGCGAGCAGGTCCTGATTGCGTCGCACGAAGGTCCAGTAGCCCGCGGTGAACGGGCAGGCGTCCTCACCGATGCGCTTCTTCGGGTCGTAGGCGCAATCGCCGCAGTAGTCGCTCATCTTGTTGATGTATGCGCCGCCGGAGGCATAGGGCTTGGTGGCCAGCTTGCCGCCGTCCGCATGCTGGCTCATCCCGACGACGTTGGTCGGCATCACCCATCGGAAGCCGTCGACGTAGGCAGTCGCGAACCACTCCGTGAGCTCACGCGGGTGATAGCCCCGCTGCAGGGCGTGGTTGCCGAGAACCATCAGTCGTTGGATGTGGTGAGTCCATCCGCGGTCGCGGACGCCGGTCAGCGCGTCGTGGAGGCACGCGGCGGTGACGGCGTCGGCATCGAGTTCGCGCCACCACTTCGGGAGGGCCGTGCGCGCGTGCAGGGTGTTGTTGTGGAGGTAGCCCGGTCCGAAGTGCCAGTACAGATGCCACATGTATTCGCGCCAGCCCAGGATCTGGCGGATGAAACCTTCGACGGCGCTCAGCGGCGCCGCCTTCCGCTGGTAGGCCTGCTCGGCGGCGTGGACGGCATCGAGCGGATGCAGCACGCCGAGGTTCAGCGGCACGGACAGCAGCGAATGCGACATCGCCCAGTCCTGGCCCATCATGGCGTCCTCGTAGCGACCGAACGCCGGTAGCCGGTGCTCCACGAAACGGGCCAGGGCCCGCTGCGCTTCGGCGGGGGTGACGGCGAACAGCCTCGGGCCGTCGTTGCCGACGGTGTCGATGCTCATGCGGTCGAGGTCGTGCCGGACCCTGTCGTCGATGTCGTCTTCGCGTGGCTGGTACGGCTTCGGAACAGCAAGCGTCGCTTGCTTTTTCGGCGGAGGTTCGCGGTTGTCGGTGTCGTAGTTCCAGCGGCCGCCGACGGGTTCGCCGCCGTCCATCAGCACGTCGAATCGCCTGCGCTGGTCGCGGTAGAAGTCCTCCATGCGGAAGCGGGTCCGGTCGCCGGCCCAGTCGGCAAAGTCCGCGCGGGGAAGGGCGAAGGTGGGGGTGGGCAGGATGTCTGCCACCAAGCCTTGGTCCTTGAGGCGGTGAACGAATTGTTCGGCAGCGTGTGATGTGGGTTCGTAGACCAGCACCGGGCGTCGGTAGCGCTTCAGCGCGTCGGTATAGGTGTCGGTTTGGAAGACCGTCGCACGGTCGCCGAGGTCGCGTTGAGCGTGGCGCAGCGCCGAAAGCACGAGGTGCAGCTTCTGGCGATGATAGGTGCGACGGCGCAGTGCCGATGTCGCCTCCACGAGCAGCACGTCGCGGTGGGCATGCTCGCCGCCGTAGGTAGCCGGTCCGAGTTGGTCGGCGAACAGCCACAGCGGGGTGTCATCGCGAGCAGTCATGGCGCAGGTGTACCCACTGGTGGCGGTTGGGTTCGCACGTGTGGGCTGCGGTAGGCTTTCGACCTGCTGCCGGCGATCCCGGCAGCGCCGCGGGCTGTGGCGCAGTTTGGTAGCGCACTTGACTGGGGGTCAAGTGGTCGCAGGTTCAAATCCTGTCAGCCCGACTCTAGAAACCCGCTCTGACCAGCGTCGGAGCGGGTTCTGCATTGTTAGACTTCCTTGCTGATGTGTGGCAGTGGGCCGCCAGTGTCCCAAGCGGCCGTGAGTGGGCTGATGCCTGGTGTGATGTTCAAGCTGGTTGGTCAGTCGGTCCGTTCGGCCTACAAACCGACCAAGACGTGGCCCACCAGATCCTCGACAAGGCCGCCGATGCCGGCGTGAACTTCCTCGACACCGCAGACGCCTACCCCATGGGAAGCGACCTGAGCCTCGTTGGACGTACCGAGCAGGTCGTCGGTGACTGGTTGCGGGGTAAAAGGGACCGCTTCATCATCGCCACCAAGGCCGGTGTCGCGATGGGTCCGTCGTCCGGGGACCAAGGCGGCTCCCGCAAGCACCTTCTCGATGCCATCGACGGCTCGCTGACGCGCCTCGGTACCGATTACGTCGACCTCTACCAACTTCACGTCGACGATCGCCCCAATGGAAGCACCGGATGGCACACCTGACTGCGCTCGCTGAATTTCCCGCTGACGCTCATCGAAAATCCCCACCCGTGTGGCTCCGCCGTGAAGGGCGGCCCTCCTTCGATGCGCGGCGACACCCGGAGACGGGCCACCGCCGGCAGCCGCTCCTCGATCGCTGTGGTCGCCGAAACGGTGCCACCACGACCGCTGCCCGCGGTTCCCTATCCGGTGATCGTCTCCGAGGCCCGCACCGCCTCGAGACAGGCGTTGGTGTCCTACGCGGCAACCGGTATTCGGTGCCACCGAAGCTTGCCGCCGCCGATGTGACCGTCAGCCATCCAGTGGGCGGGCAGTTCTGCGATATCGCCACCACCACCGGCATCGTGGTCGCCCGCCTCGCATGGCTGCCAACGGGTTAGGGGTGATGGTCCGCGACAGCGGCCACGTCATCGCCTTGGACACCACAGCGATGGCCACCGCCGCCACCGGGCGAGCGCACCGCCGCAAGGAACGCATCCCACCCCGGGCCGGCCGCCAAAAACGCTGCCGCAGACCTTTATCGGTTCCGCGACGCCACCACCGGCACCGCCGAATCTACAAACGCTATCATCGGTCTCGTTCCTGATACGGGTGTCTTCGGCGAACCCGTCACATCCTTCGGATAGTTGCCACGGCGGCGCGCAATGACGAAAGTTCCGCCGTGAGCAAGGCAACCCTCATCGGTTCTCGCTTCTTGTGAGTCCTCGACAAGCCAGGGATCGTCTTATATCGAAGGCGCAATCCGATCGACTCGACTTGTCCAAAGATTAAGTGCCATAGGTCGTCTTGCTCCAGACCCACGTGCTCAACCGTTAAGCCGAAACGATTCGATCGGTGCGTCTTGATAGCAAGTCCTTCTCCACCACCCTCGGGGGCGATGCTCAAGTGCGGAATTGAGATGCGCTCTGTCTGCCAATTTGGCAACCATTACCACCTTCATCACCGAGGTCACCGACGGTCTTCCGTGCACTCCGGGTTCGCGCACGTACACTCGGCTGAGGGCGACGCGAGCGCAACATGCGAGATGTTCGACGCGGGGGCACGACTGACCGGCATGTACCTCCAGCATCGGGTGGCCCGTCGTTCACGCGCGCGCCCGCGCCCCCATCGAACTCGACGAGCGTCAGAGCAAATGACAGAGGGGCACGTCTTCGAAATATGCACAACCGAACTGACGCCGCTCCCGAGTGCGACCCACGATATCCAAGTCGCAGCGCAACGTCGGTGACGGTCTCCGAACCGGGGGACTGTCAGAACAACGGTGGATCTGATCCTGGCATTGTGCGGTTCAACCCGTGTCCTTTGGGACACATCTATGAGGCCGATGGGCGATCGGCTTGGTCGTCTCCTGCGATGCCGGGATCGCCGTGGTGGGCCCTGCGCGAAACACGCTGGCTTACAGGGTTATTCGCCCTCAAGGCGTTTGGCCTGATAGGCCTTGCAACTGATTCGTTCGGCCCAATGCTGTCGGGCCGCGCGATGTGGCTGGAGGAGACGGCACGCCTCGAACCAGGCCGTCGCGAAGCGCGGCTTGTCGTCCGCGCGCGAAACCGCTGACGACAATGCAACCTCTTCCCGAGGCGCCGTGAGGTATCGACAGCACTCGCCGCCGTACATGCGCGACCGTCGAGCGTTCTGCTCACCGAGCAGACCATGGACACCGCCCTCGGAGGGGCTGTGAGTACGGTTGCAGAGTTGGCTCCTGCGGAGGAATCAAGTGGAGGGAAGAAGGCGTGGCTGGCGTCGAATCCGATGTTCTGCGCAGTTTACGGAGCAACTAGCAGAATGAATCGACCTGCCGGCAGTTGTCCGTCAGCAGAACGGCGGACATCCTGTCGGGGATCATGTTGCTCGTGATCATCCTTTCACTGTGTCGCGTGAAGCCGATTGCTGCAGGGGTCTTGGCGGGTGCGGGATTTGGTGATGGGATGCGGCGGTCTGAGATCTGCGGTGGACGGCCCCAGGTTGGTCGTGGGCCTGCTGTGCGGGGTTGGACTCGAAATACTTTTCGCTGCAGCGCTTCCCGCCGATTTGGTACTCGGCTGGGTCCTCGTCGGCGGCCGTGATGTTGGGCGGGAAGTGGCGGCGGGGCGATGAGAAACCGGATCCACCGCGGACCCCTGGACGCGCGGCAGCGTTGGTCGTCGGGGGACTGCCCGCGGTTGCCTTCCCGGCGCCGTCGTGGTGGTGGCTGGCCTGGTTCGGTTTGACACCGCTCCTGCTGGTGGTGCGCGCCGCACCGACCGCGCGTGAGGGCGGCGTGCGGGCGTGGTGGGGTCTTGCCGGGTACGTGCTGGTCACGCAGTACTGGCTTGTGCCCAGTGCCGGCCCCCTGCTGGCGGTGCTGGCCGCCGGACTCGGCGCGCTGTGGGTGCCGTGGGGGTGGGCGGCGCACCGTCTGCTGTCTGACTCGATCACGCTGCGCGGGACGCTTGCTGCCGTGGCCGTACTGCCCAGCGCGTGGGTGCTGGCCGAGGCGGTGCGGTCGTGGCACCGTCTCGGCGGGCCCTGGGCTTTGCTCGGCGCGTCGCAGTGGAATCAGCCCGCCACGCTGGTGTCGGCCTCCCTCGGCGGGGTGTGGCTGACGAGCTTCCTGCTCGTTGCGACCAATACCGCGGTCGCAGGGGTGATCTTGCACCGGGATGTCGCCCGTCGGGCCATCACGTCGGCGGTGGCGCTGGTGTGCGCAGGACTGGGGCCGGCCTGGTTCGTGCTGAGTCCGGCACCTCCGGTCGGTCCGATGGTACGGGTGGCGTTGGTGCAGCCGGGCGACATCTCCGACTCCGCAGCCCGTCGGTCGGCCAGCGCGCGGCTCACCGCCACTCTGGCGGGCCAGCATCCGGACTTGGTCGTGTGGGGGGAGAGCAGCATCGGTGTCGACCTCAGCAGCACTCCGGCGCTCATGGCAGAGCTCACCAACCTGTCCCGACGGGTCGGCGCCGACCTCCTCGTCAACGTCGACGCACGCTCGCCGAGAGGAGGAATGTACAAGTCGTCCAACCTCATTGGACCCGACGGGTCACTGGGCTCGTACCAGAAAACCCGGCTGGTGCCATTCGGCGAGTACGTGCCCTTACGCCCGCTCCTCGGCTGGATCACCGGCTCCACCAAGGCCGCAGCCGAGGACCTGCGACGCGGGAGCGGACAGGTGGTGCTGCATACGGACTCGATCGCCATCGGCCCGTTGATCAGCTTTGAAACGACCTTCTCCGACCTGCCGCGCCGTGAGGTGCAACTCGGCGCCCAGCTGCTGGTGTACCAGAGTTCCACCTCGACGTTCCAGGGCAGTTGGGCTCAGCCGCAGTTGGCCACCCAGGTCGCGGTACGCGCCGTCGAGGTTGGCCGCGCCGCGGTGCACACCGGGCTGTCCGGCGTCAGCTCGGCCTTCGACGCGGAAGGCCGGGAGCTCGCCTGGTGCCCGTCCACCTATCGGGGTGTGATCGAGGTGGAGGTTCCGCTCGGGTCGCGCACCACTGTGTACCAACGGCTGGGCGACTGGCTACTGGTGCTGGCGTTGTCGATCCTCGCGGCCGCGACCGTAACGGCAACACTGCGGTCCCGGTAGTAACCGGATCCTGCTCGTCGCGCCGGGCCGGAGGGCGGCTACTGGTGTTGCTATTCGGAATTGGAATACTTTGTGTCCCCGTTGGTGGAGATGCCGCGGGTGGCGACTGGCGTGGCGACTTCATGGAATACCTTGAACAACAACAGATATGCGAGCGCACCTACGGCGAGTGAACCGATTTTACTGATGTCGATGCCGCCGAGTGGAAGGCGGCCCTGGGGCCCACCGCCTTGACCGCAGTGTGGCCCGGTGAATGTGCTCAACCAAGCGACCAACCGGCCGCTTCCCGGGTGGAGCGGGTCAGTCAGGATCAGTTCCTGGGACCGGTGCCATTTGGTGGGGAGGCTGCGTTGGGCTTAGGGCCGCTGTGCAGCGCAGTGTCGGTGAAGACTCGGTAGCCGAATTCGGGGAGGTACCCGTGGATCTCGCGCGTGTCCAGCGCAGACATGAAGGCGAGGATGTCGGCCGTCACGACCTGCCCGGGAACCAGGATGGGGAATCCGGGTGGGTAGGGCGTGACGAACATGGCCGAGACGACCTCCCGGCGCTGGCTTACCCGTGCGGCGAGCTCGTCGTGCGGGAGGTATTCGCACGCCCCGGCCACGTAGGCGAGGAAGTAGGCGGCGCGGAGGTCCCCGTCCGGACCGCGAGGATCGGGCCGGAACCGGTCGGCGAAGTGGCTGAAGTTCGGCAGCGGCGGCGGGTTGCCGGTGAGGGCGGTCACACGCCGGTCTCTCTCGCGTCGTCCGAGTGGGCCCAGCCGCGCGAGTTCGTCGTCGAGCTCCTCGGCCAGTTTGACGAGCACCTCGATCAGGTAGGCCACCGAGCTGCGAGTAGTGCCGATGTTGGTCATGAAGAGCACGCTGTTGCGCGAGGTCTTGTTGACCTGGATGCCGTACTTGTCCATCAGGAAGCTGTGCTTGAACGTGTCGCCGTCGATCCCAGTCAGGCCGATCAGAAGTGTCAGGCGGCTGGGGTCACGGACGAACTCGTCGCGCTGCCAGGCCTGCTCCATCCGGGAGAATCCGCCGCGGAGGGGGAAGTCGATGCCGGACTGGCGGTAGCGGGCGGGGATCATTTCCGGCGTGGTGAGGAACCGGAAGTACTTGCTGATCTGCGGGTGCGCCTCGACCGCGTCCAGAAGGTTCATCGCCAGCTCCGCCTGCCGCTGCACCAGCTGGTAGCCCTCCAGCTCGGCCTGGGCGCGGCCGACGTCCAGCGAGGCCAAGATCTGGTAGTTGGGTGAGGTGGACGTGTGCGTCATGTAGGCCTCGTCGAAGGCCTCCTCGTTCAGGTGCTGGAAGCTCTCATCGAAGACGTGGATCATCGACCCCTGCCGCAGCGCGGTCAGCGTCTTATGGGTGGACTGGGTGGCGTACACCCGGATCCGGACCTTGTCGGGGTCCGGCAGCGGGCCAGCCTCGTCCTGCCCACCTGCCGCCTGCGCTGCGGCGTATTCCTCAGCGTATTGAGCACTGCGGTAACGCTGCTGCAGCCGGCGCGCGGCGGCCATCGCCGTCCGCCGCCGATAGATCGGGTGGAAGCCGGCGAAGGCGAACCACGCCTCGTCCCACAGGAAGACCAGATCCGGTTTGATCGCCAGGCACTCATGCATGACCCGCTCGACGTCGTAGACGATGCCGTCGAAGGTGCAGTTGGTCAGGGACAGCATCTTGACCTGGTCGAGTCGTCCTTGCTGGCGGTATTCCCGCAGGCATTGCGTGATAGTCGCCAGGGGGACAGCCCCGTACATCGAGAACTGGTCCAGCGGGTAGGAGTCCAGGTAGGTCACCCGCGCGCCGCCGAGCACGAGGGCGTAGTGGTGGGACTTGTGACAGTTCCTGTCGACCAGGACCACGTCACCGGGGGTGATCATCGACTGCACGACGATCTTGTTGGCCGTCGATGTCCCGTTCGTGACGAAGAAGGTCTGCTCGGCACCGAAGGCGCGGGCGGCCAGTTGCTGTGCCTTCTTGATGGGGCCCGACGGGTCGAGCAGGGAGTCCAGACCGCCGGAGGTGGCCGACGTCTCGGCCAGGAAAATATTCAGTCCGTAGAAGTCGCTCATCTGGTGGATCCAGGGCGAGTTGACCACCGACTTGGCCCGGGAGATCGGCAGTGCGTGGAACACCCCGGTCGGCTGGCGGCTGTAGCCGCGTAGGGCAGTGAAGAACGGCATCTCGTAGCGCTCTCCCACACCCTGCAGGATCGTCAGGTGCAGTTCTAGGAGGTCCCGACGTTGGAAGATCCGCCGGAACCGGCGGGTCAGCGTGCCGGCGAGCTGCTCGATGGAGACCTGCGCGACCAGGTAAAGGTCGACCTCGGGACGCCGCTCGGCGATCTGCTCGCCGAGCTGCAGCATCCGCTCATCGGTGGAAAGCGGGTGCACTGCGGCCAGATCGACGTTCTCGATGAACCGGCCCATATCGGCCAGATTGTGCGGCGAGGTGACGGCGAAGCCCGGCCGGATAATGCACGCTTGGACCTCGGAGTTGAGCAGCACGGCGACCAGGGCGTCCTCGAAGGTGGGGACGATGACCAGCTCGTAGGTGAAGGGATCCTCGGGGCGGCGCAGCCTGCGCATCTCCTCGCGCAGGGCATCCGCCTCCGGCGTGGGGATGTCATCGACCACCAGGACCTGGAACACAGGCTGTCCGGTCGGGTCGTCCCGGCCGGACAGCTGACGGCTGACCGCGTCGGTCAGTCGCATCGCCGACTCGTAGTCGCCCGTGTCGCGCAGCGCGCCGATCTGCTGCAATTGGCCACGACCGGGATAGGCCCAGTAGGTCTCCAGTGGGTCCAGCAGCAACACCAGCTCGGTGATTCTGGCTTGCAACCCCGGACGCAGATCGGTGGGTGTCAGGGCGTCGGCCAGCCGTTTCGTGACGTCGGCCAAGGAGGTCCACGCATCGGCACGCAGCCGCCAAACGCTGGTGTAGGCGTGCAGCCTCGGAACAGTCGACGGGTCGGGGGCATCAAGGCCGGGCATGCGTCTCTGATCAGTCCATGTAGGGGTAGCGGTAATCGGTTGCCGGCACGAAGGTCTCCTTAATCGTGCGGGGGGAAACCCAGCGCTGCAGGTTCAGGATGGACCCCGCCTTGTCGTTGGTTCCGCTGCCGCGGGCACCGCCGAACGGCTGTTGCCCCACCACCGCCCCGGTCGGCTTGTCGTTGATGTAGAAATTGCCGGCTGCGAACCGCAGCACGTCCATCGCCTCGGCGATGGCGGCCCGGTCCTGGGCGATGATGGAGCCGGTGAGCCCGTATGGGCCGACGGCGGCAGACTCACACAACACCGTGTCGTAGTCGGAGTCCTCGTAGACGAAGACCCCCAGGATGGGCCCGAAGTACTCGGTGGTGAACACCTCATGGTCTGGGTCGTCGGCCAGGACCACGGTGGGACGCACGAAGAACCCGACGCTGTCGTCGGCCACCCCGCCGGCCGCGATCTCGACCCCGTCCTCGCCACGCACCCGGTCGAAGACCGCGCTCAGCTTGGCGAACGATCGGTCATCGATGACGGCACCTAAAAAGTTGTGGAAGTCGGTGACATCACCCATCGGCAGCGAGTCAACCTCGCCGACGAGGTCCTCACGCATCCTGGCCCACAACGAGCGCGGCACGTAGGCGCGGGAGGCCGCCGAGCATTTCTGGCCCTGGTACTCAAAGGCCCCGCGCACCAGGGCGACCCGCAGGACGTCGATGTCGGCGGAGGGATGAGCCACGACGAAGTCCTTCCCGCCGGTCTCCCCGACCAATCGCGGGTACGCCCGATAGGCACGCAGGTTCTCCGCGACCGAGCCCCACAGATGGCCGAACGTCGCCGTTGAGCCGGTGAAGTGGATACCCGCCAGCGCCGGATCGGGCAGCGCGACCTCGCTGACCGCCTGCCCGCGCCCGGTGACCATGTTGACCACGCCCGTCGGCAGTCCCGCAGCCTCCAGCAAGTGCATCGTGTAGTGAGCCGACAGCTGCTGGGTCGGCGCCGGCTTCCAGACCACCGTGTTGCCCATCAGCGCGGGCGCCGTCGACAGGTTCCCGGCGATCGCGGTGAAGTTGAACGGAGTGATGGCCAGCACGAAGCCCTCCAGCGGGCGGTGATCCAGCCGGTTCCACACCCCCGGCCCGCTGACCGGTTGCTGCTGCAGGATCTCTCGGGCGTAGCCGACGTTGAACCGCCAGAAGTCGGCCATCTCGCAGGCCGCGTCGATCTCGGCCTGATAGCAGGTCTTGCTCTGACCCAGCATGGTCGCCGCGTTGAGCGTGGCCCGCCAGGGGCCGGTGAGCAGATCGGCGGCCTTGAGGAAGATCGCCGCCCGGTCGTCGAACGACATCGCCTGCCACCCCGGCGCGGCCGCCTTGGCGGCATCGACGGCCTGACGCACGTCGTCGGCGGTGGCATCTCCCAGCGTCCCCAGCTGCGCCTTACGGTTGTGCGGCTGGACGACGTCGATACGCTCGCCCCCGCCCAGGCGGTGCTCGCCGCCGATCGCCATCGTCAGCTCCACCCGCTCGGCCGCCATCGCCTCGAGCCGCAGCGTGAGCTTTTCCCGTTCGGGGCTGCCCGGTGCGTAGTCGTGGACGGCTTCGTTCACCGGCAGCGGGACGTTGCTGATGGTGTCCATGTCAACTCCTAGTGGTTGTCAGCGGGCTGCTTGGCGCTGGTCTCAGCCACCGATCAGGGAACGCAGGAAGAACCGCATGTTCGCGGGTCGTTCGGCCATCCGCCGCATCAGGTACGGGTACCAGGCCGAACCGAACGGGATGTAGACGCGGACCCGGTACCCCTCGTCGGCAAGCCTCTTCTGCAGGTCCCTTCGGATGCCGTACAGCAACTGGATCTCGAAGTCGCGTTTGTCGACGCCCGCCCGTGCCGCCGCCGCTTCCGCGTGCTCGATACAGGCGCCGTCGTGTGTGCCGAAGGCGGGCAGGCTGCCGTGCGCGAACAGCCAGTCGGTCAGGTAGTGGAACTGGGCGGTGATCTCCTTCTTCGACACAAGCGCCCGCTCGATCGGCTCGGCGTAGGCCCCTTTGACCAGGCGAATCCGGGGTTTCGAAGGGGCCAACGAATCCAGATCGGACGGGGTGCGACGCAGGCACGCCTGAATGGCCAGGCGGGTCTGCGGATAGCGGCCGATGGCCTTCTCGAACACGTCCAGCGTCCTGCCGACCAGGTCGCTCTGCTCCATGTCGACCTCGACACCGACCCCGAGCTCCGTCGCCCGCTCCAAAATCATGGCCAGGTTCGCGGCACAGGCCACACCGTCGACGGTCAGCCCCAGCTGGGACAGCTTCAGCGAGACGGTGGAGTCGATCCCACGTTCGGCGATGATCTCCACAGCCTCCAGATACTGCCCCGCCGCCTCGCTCGCGCCGGCGAGATCCTCGACCCCCTCGCCGAGAAGATCGAGGATGGCGCCGATCCCCCGAGTGTTGAGGTCGACCGCCGCGGACACCGCGTCCGACAGCTGTGTTCCCGCGACGAATCGGTGCACCGTCTTGCCCAGGACCCTGTTGTTGGCGACCGCGTGCTCGAGTCGGGAACTCCCTGCAGCCGCCAGCAGCAGACGATTGACCATATTGAACCTCCGATCGTTGGGAGCGCAGAACGTCCCGCTGGGCGAAAAGTGGCCTGTTCAGTCGGCCCGCCGGCGGGCTGGCCCTGCCTATACCGGTATGTGGTGTCGCGGAACGATCATCACGGGGACAGGTGCGTGGCGCAGGATCTTCGAGGCGGCCGAGCCGAGGAATACGTGAGCGGTCTGTCCTGCTGCCCCCGATCCCAGCAACAGCATGTCCCCGGATTCCCAGGGAACATCTTCCACGGCCTCGCGCCAATCGTGGCCAGTCCCGACCACGACGTCTACGTCTGGAATCGAGATGCGGTCGCGAACGGCGTTGAGCTGCTTGGCGATATCGTCGAATGTCCTGCGCGACCACTGTTGGATGACAAGGTCCTCCGCCGAGGATTCGATCGAGCCGCCGAACATCCTCACCGGCCGCACCGTGAACGACACGATCCGTAATTGGACTGGCCACTGGGTGGCCAGCTCGGCGGCCGCAGGGATGAGGCCGTTGATGTCGGCTTCGCCGCCGTACGCGGCGGTCAGCCGGCGTATCGGATCGGGCCCCAGCGGGTAGCCGCGCGGAGCGATCGCGACGGGCACTGCCGCGGTGTGCACCAGCCGTTCGGTCACACTGCCCAGCGCCACCCGGCCCAGCAGCCCGGAAGACGACGAACCGACGATGACAATACGGGCGTCGTGAGCGGCAGCGAGTTCGAGCAAACCTGTCGGAATAGAGGTGGATTGGTGAACAACCGTGGGGATGTCGAGATCCCCCGGCAGTTGGCTGACCACTCTGTCGAGTGAGCGTGAAGCCTGCGACGTGACATAGCGCAGGTACTCCTCCTCAACGGGGTCGCCTTTCGCCGGCCACGGCCGTTCCACGATCGCCGCGGCCACCACCTTGTCGCCGGTCCACCGCGATATCTGCGCCGCCAGGTTCAGCGGCGCGACACCCTGTCGGCTCGAGCTGAACCCAGCGACGATGGTCATCGAGCGGATGCCTCAGCCGGTACCCGGGACACGACGTGCGTCACCGGGATTCTGTGCTCGGCCCGGGCGCGGTCCACGACGTCGAAGCGGTGCCACACGGACTCTTCGGGCGGCAGCGTCGAGATCACGATCTGATCGGGATGGAATGAATCGACGGCGGCGGAAAGGGCGCGCAGCGGCCGATAGTCACCCAACGTGCCGTCGGCGTCGAGATTTTCGGAGCGCAGGGTGGATAGGGTGTCCTCCAGCCGCTGTTGGGCGATCTCCCTGGTCGCTTCCGCGACGTCGAGCGGACCATGAGTGGCGGCGGTTCCCGTTTCGATCGGGCTGGCCGGCACGACCACGAAGTAGGTGGCCGATCGATCCGCACCGATGCGGCGCAGCTCGTCGCGAAGTTCGTCGGACCCAACGGTCTGATTGGCCAGCACGAGCACCCGGTGAGGTCGTGTCGTCGGCGCGACCCCCTCCACGACGGGCCGGCGACTAATGAACCACTTGTTCGCGAGGAACAGCACGATGACGACGGCCCACGACAGCAGGCTCAGCACCAACTGCGACCGCACATCCGCCTGGATGCCCATCTGCACCAGGATCGCGACGATCGCGACCGCGGTGATGATCGACAACACCGGGAACAGCCACATCTTGACCCGAAGCTTCGAGTCGTCGGTGCGGTAACGCAACACGATCTGTGAGATCGCGATCAGCAGGTAGACGAACAGGATGATCGCTCCGCTGGAGTTCAGCAGGAACGCGAAAATGGTGTCCGGCGAGACGGCCGCGGCAATGACACACAGAAAGCCGACCAACGACGATGCCAGAATCGCGGTGGCCGGCACCCCACGGCGGGTCACCGCGACCAGCTGCGCCGGTGCCTCCCGGCGCGCGGCGAGCACGAACAGCATGCGGGAGGCGGTGTACATGCCCGAATTCAGACAGCTCAGCACCGCCGTCAACACCACGGCGTTCATGATGTGGTCGGCGTAGGGAATCCCCATTTTCGTGAACGCGGAGACAAATGGGGACGCGCCCGCTTGCTCGTCGTTCCAAGGCAGGATCACTGCCAGCAGGAACACCGAGCCGACGAAAAACACCGCGATCCGAAGAATCACCGAGTTGGCGGCCTTCGCCACAGCCCGCTCCGGATCCGCCGATTCTGCAGCCGCGATCGTCGCGATCTCGGCGCCCACCATCGAGAAGATCACCGTGACTACGCCGACGGTAATCGCAAGGGCGCCCAGTGGGAAGAACCCGCCATGGGTCCACAGGTTGGAGAAATCCAGCGACTTGTCCGGCCACAAGCCCAGCACGAACAGCGAACCCAGCCCGATGAACACCACGATCGCGGCCACCTTGATACCGGCGAACCAGAACTCGAACTCGCCGAACGACGACACCGAGAACAGGTTGGTCCCGGTCATCAAGATCAGCAGGACCAACGCAGACAACCACAGCGGGATGTCGACCCAGTACTGGATGATCTTCGCGCCCGCGATCGCCTCGAAGCCGACCACGATCACCCAGAAGTACCAGTACAACCAGCCGACCGAGAAGCCGGCCCAGTTGCCCAGCGCGTTGCGGGCATAGTCGGCGAACGATCCGGTCGTTGGGTTGGCCACGGCCATCTCGGCCAGCATGCGCATGACCATGATGATCAGGACGCCGGCCAGAGCGTAGGTGATGAACGACCCCGGCCCGGTATCGGCGATGACGACGCCAGAGCCGACGAACAGGCCCGCGCCGATCACACCGCCGATGGCGATCATCGTAAGCTGCCGCTGATTTAGCGCCTTCTTCAAGTTCGGTGTCGCGCTCATGGCATTCCTCCGATACTCGCTGCAGCCTTATCATCGCCTTTTCGAATGGGTTTGTTGTCGGATTCACCGGTGCCGCGCATCGCGTTGCAGACTCTGCTTGGGCGGGCGGCGTTCATCTGCCAATTCCATTCCTCGACCCAAGGGTCCGGGAGCGCCTCGATGGTGATCGTCGGACAGCAGAACTTCCAGTGTGGCGTCGCCGAAGGGAATGAAGCTGTCTTCGCTGGCGATGCCGGCAAGCGGGCCGGTGAATCCTTGGTCGACCAGGGCGGTGACGACTAAGACGCCCTGGCTTTCCCGGAGGTGATGTGCCTCCAGGATATCCAGGGCGATTCAAACCACGACAGGAGTTGGATCGCCGACTCCCTATGGAAGCCAAGTACGCCGCGAAAGCCGCGGAGCTTGCCGTTACGGACCGGACTATCAAACGGTGGGTCCGCGCCTACCGTCAACTGGGTGTGGCCGGCTGGCCGACGAAACGGCAGATCAGGCGTCGAGAACCGACGGCCGCTGGATCGAAACCGCGCTCGAGGTGATGATCGAACACACCGATCAATCGCGGCCGTCACAGACGATGGTGATCGACCGGACGAACGCGAGAGTGGTTGCGCGCTTCGGTGTGGTGTAGTGAAGTGTCCGAGTCGGGCTACCGCACATCGGATCCTCGCGAAGCGAGAGAATCAACACCTGATGATGTGGTGCCATTCTGCGTGGCATTTTGTCATTCCAGAGGTCAATGCGGGGGGTCCATAGCGGTTATGCGCAGTAGTTCGCGGGCTCGAATTGCCAGTAGGAGGTGTGCGCGTGTGTCGGCATTGTGCAGATCTTGGCCTGTCAGTTGAGCGATCTTCGCCACGCGATTGCGCATGGTGTGACGGTGAACTCCGAGTTCTGTTGCAGCACCTTCCATGTGCCCGTTATGTCGCAAGAAGCCTTCCAAGGTCGTGAGCAGGCTGTCGGCGGTGTTGGTTTGGGTTCGATCGTGTTCGACGAGCGGTGCGATGGCCTGGGTCATCAGTGTGAGTTCCTCGGCGGTGCGTGGCCCCAGGATGACGTCGAAGACGTTCATGTCGGCGAAGCCGTGGAGCGCGCCGCCGGGGGTGCCGCTGAGGGCCGCCGTGTGAGCTTGATTAACGGCAGTGGTGATGTGGTCGATGGCCGCGGTCTTGCTGATGCCGGTTCGCAGACGCCTTTGAAGTTGAGCGCTGATGGCGGCGGCTAGGTCCGCGGCCGACTCGGAGTCCTCGGCACGTAACACGATGATGAGTTCATCGACGCGAGAGCCGACGAGGTAAGGATCGCGGCGTGACTCCAGGACGCGGTTGGCGTGACTTTCGGCGGCCAATGTGGGTCCAGTGCCGAGGAGTACGAGCACTGCGATTGAGGTGTTGGGGTCGATGCGGAAGTAGCGGAGGACCGCATCGTCGATGATCGGTGGATTGGCGAGAAGGCCGTTGGTGACGGCGGTACGAAGGCGGTGTTCAGCATCGAGAACTCTCGCAGGTTTGCCCAACTCGATGGAGATCAGTGACACCGCATGGGAAATGAGGAGGCGTTCGGTGGGGGACGGCGCGTCTTCCGTCTTGACGGCGAGGTATCCGCGCAGGGGTTGGGCGGCTTTGAGTGCTTGGACAGTGCAGTAGCCCGAGCCGTCGGCGACGACGCGGCTGGCGTGCCGGGGCCGTTTGTTGCCGGTGCCGCTGGTCGCGAGTTTGGCGCTGAGTTCGCGGATGTGGGCGGATTCGGATCCGTTGGCGGCGAGTGTGTTTCCGTCGACGTCGATGACGACGACGGTCGCCGATAGGAGTTTGCTGAGAGTGGCGACGACGGCGGGGATGCCGTTGCGGAGTGTCTCGCGGGCGAGAATCTCCTGTTGGTCGACGACGCGTTGCACGGAGCGTAGTTGGTCGGCGGTGATCTCGTCGATGATGGCGCGGGTGATGGCGATGAACGGTGTTTCGGCGGGGACGCTGAGGACGGGCAGTCCCAGTGCGTCTCCGGCGGTGATGATGCCCGGCGGCACGGCGGTGTGGGTGGTGCCGGTGTCGAAGGCGAGAGCGGCGATGCCGGCGGCGGAGAGCCGCGCGAGGTAGTCGAACTGTTGGTCGTCGGTATTGCCGACGTTCATGCCCGTGGTCATGACCAGTTCCCCGCCCGAGAGGTACGGGGTGGGGTCTTGGAGTTCGATGGCGTGGGCCCAGGCGATGGGGCGGTCTCCGTTGTCGCGGCCGGCGACCAGCGTCAGACCAAGGGTTTGATCCTGAGCGAGCCTGCGCACCGTCATGCTCATGGGTTGCCGGCTCGCCGTGAGCGGATTTCGACGGCGGACCATCGGGAACGAGAGGCCATGGATAGCAGGCTATGGCCAGATCGGGTCGCGCGGGCTATCGAGGTTGGTTGGGCTCGACGACGAGTCGGCGGTCGGCTTCGACGCGGGCCAGGAAGGCGCTGAACAGCGCCTTGCGGTCCGCGGCGGATCCGTCTGTGTCTTCGGGGTGCCACTGGGCGCCGAGCAGCCAGACGCCCGGGTCGCGGTGTTCGACGGCTTCGATCACTCCGTCGAGACCTCGGGCGGCGACCCGCAGAGTGGGTGCGACGTCGCCGACTGCTTGGTGGTGGCCGTTTCGCACGTGACCTCGGTGCGGCTAAGAATGCCGGCCAGGCGGGTACCGGGTTCGACGATGACTGGATCAGGGACGAAGGTTGGGTTGTCGCCGTGGCCCTTGTGCGGGGTGTCGGGGCCCAGGTCGGGGATGAGGGTGCCGCCGTGAGCAACGTTGATGACCTTGGCTCCTCGGCATATCCCGAATACGGGTAGATGGCGGTCCAGTCCCCAGCGAACCGCCTCGATGGTGCGCTCGTCGCAGCGCCGGTCCACTCCGGACAAGTTGGGAACGTCGTCGGGGTGTCCGTAGAGCGCGGGGTCCATGTCGCCGCCGCCGAGCAGCAGTATGCCGTCGATGGCGGCGTCGAGCGGTAGTGGCGTGTCGGTCGTGGGTTCGATGATGCGGAAGCGCGCACCGAGTTCGGTCAGGGTGGTCAAGACCGATCGGGTGAAGCGGACGATGAGCGCTCGGGTTTCCTCGCCGATGCCGGGGTAGTCCAGCGGTGCGATGACGCCGATCAATGGCGCCTCCGTGTGATGGATGGGGTTGGTGGGCATGACCTCGGCCACCGTGATCGGTGTCAGTGCGCTCATCGGAGAGTGCCCTGTCCGAGTCGTGGTGGTCCGCAACGGTACTGCGGCGGCGTGGCTGACATGGAGACGGGATTGGCGACCTGCGGGGTCCTGCTGCCGGGGACTGCGACGGTGGCGGTGAGACCCAGTTTCTCGGCGAAGGTGAACGCCTTGGCCATGTCGTTGATGGGTCCGGCGGGTACACCGACTGAGGTCAGGATGTCATACCAGTGGTCGGCTCCGTGTTTGGCGAATTCGGCATCCAGCAGTGCGCTGAGTTCTTCGCGGTGGCGGACTCGGAGCGCGTTGGTAGTGAAGCGGGCGTCGTCGGTGAGTGCGTCGAGTCCTAGGGCGGCAACGAGCAACCGGAATTGCTTGTCGTTGCCCACGGCCAGCGCGATGGGCCGGTCGGCGGTCGTGAAGGTCTGATAGGGCGCGATGCTGGGGTGGCGGTTGCCCATGGCCGCAGGCACGACACCAGCACCGAGGAATCCTGATGCTTGGTTGACCATGGCGGACAGCAGCACCGACAGCAAGCTGGTGTCGACACGTTGCCCTTGTCCGGTCCGGTCGCGGTGGGCGACGGCGACCAGGATGCCGGTGAGGGCGTGCAGTCCGGCGAGTACGTCGATGACGGCGACGCCGACCTTGGTGGGGTGTCCGGGTTCGGGGCCGGTGATGCTCATCAGACCGCCGACGGCTTGGACGAGCAGATCGTAACCGGGTAGGTCAGCCCCGCCGTCGCGACCGAAACCGGTAATGGCGCAATAGATCAGGTCGGGTTTGAGCTCGCGTAGGGTGTCATAGCCCAGACCGAGCTTCTCCATGGTGCCGGGGCGGAAATTCTCCACCACGATGTCGGCGCGAGCGACCAGCTCGCGGGCGCGGGCGACGTCATCGGCGTTAGCGAGGTCGAGCACCAGTGACCGCTTGTTGCGGTTGACCGAGTTGAAGTAGGTGGCCACCCCGTCGGCATCGTAGGGCGGTCCCCATTCGCGGGTGTCGTCGCCGACACCGGGGCGTTCGACTTTGATGACGTCGGCGCCGTAGTCGCCGAGCAGCATGGTGGCGTAGGGCCCGGCGAGTACGCGGCTGAAGTCAACGACGGTGAGCCCGTCGAGGGCGGCTGCGGTCATGCGCGGGGCGCTCCGCCGCGCAGGTACACCGTGGTGGTGTGGGTGAAGAACTCCCGTGCCGCGGTGCCTTGTTCCTTGGGTCCCAGTCCGCTCTTCTTGGCGCCGCCGAATGGCACGTGAGGGTCGGCGCCGGCCGATTCGGAGTTGACGTGCAGCACGCCGACGTCGATGTGCTCCACGGCGTGCAGTGCACGGGTGAGGTCTTGGGTGAACACGGCCGCCGAGAGACCGAACTCGCTGTCGTTGGCGAGGGCGAACGCTTCGTCGGCGTCGTTGGCGCGGCGCACGGCCAGGACGGGGCCGAACAATTCGTCGGTCCAGACGTCGGCGGGTTGGTCGCCGAGTTCGGCCACGGTGGGGGCGATGAAGTAGCCGCGGGCGCGGGCGTCGTCGGTATAGGTCTGTCCGCCGGCCAGGATCGTGGCCCCCTGGGTGCGGGCGGTGTCGATGCCGGTGGCGATCGTCTTGTGCGCCGAGTCGCTGACGACCGGTCCCATGTGGGTGGCCTCGTCGACCGGGTTGCCCACGACGAGTGCGCGGGTGCGCTCAGCCAGCGCGTCGAGGAAACGGTCGGCGATGCCGTCGGAGACCATCAATCGCGATGTGGCGGTGCACTTCTGGCCGGCGGAGCGAAACGCGCCGAGCATCACCTGGTCCAGGGCGAGGTCGAGGTCGGCGTCATCGAGGACGACGGCGGCGTTCTTGCCGCCCATCTCGGCTTGCACTGGTACGCCGCGCGCGGCCGCGGTACTGGCGATGCGCCGCCCAATGCCGGTGGACCCGGTGAAGCTGATGGCGTCGATGTCGGGGTGGTTGACGATGCCGTCGCCGATGTCTGAGCCGCCGATGAGCAGGTTGAGCACCCCGGCAGGCAGTCCCGCGGTGTGCAGTGCCCGCGCCAGGTGGGTCGCCAACAGGGGCACCGTGCTGGCGGGCTTCCACACCACGGGATTGCCGTAGATCAGCGCCGGGGCGATCTTCCAGGCCGGGATGGCGATCGGGAAGTTGAACGGGGTGATGACTCCGACGACGCCGACCGGCTTGCGGGTGACCAGGATTTGTTCTCCGGCGCGGGGGGAGGCGTAGATCTCGCCGGCTTGCCGGTCACCTTCGTTGCCGTAGTACCGCAGGATCTGCGCGGCGCGGCGCACCTCGCCGACACCTTCGGCCAGGGTCTTGCCCTCCTCAACCGACAGGTCTCGGCCCCAGTCCGCGGCGTGGCGGTCGATGACCTCCGCGGCGGCGAGCAGGACCGCGCCACGGGCGGCGATCGGTGTGGCTGCCCAGGCGCGTGCGGCCTCGGCGGCAGCGGCCACCGCCGCGTCGACGTCGGCGCTGCCCGCTGCGGCGCCTTCGGCGACGACGGCATCCGGTTGCGACGGGTCGACGCTGCGGACGTCCTCACCGGTGCCGGCCACCCACTGTCCGGCGATGAGGTGCTGCAGTGGTGCGGGGGTGGAGGTGGTCATCGATGCTCCGATCGGGTTGCGCTGGTGGCGGTTAGCGGAACGCGGACTGTCCGGTGAGTGCCTTGCCGATCGCCAGCATGTGCATCTCGGAGGTACCTTCGTAGGTCAGTACCGATTCGAGGTTGTTGGCGTGGCGCAGCGGCGAGTACTCCAAGGTAATGCCGCTGCCGCCGAGCAGGGTGCGGCATTCCCGCGCGATGGCCAACGACTCGCGAACGTTGTTGAGCTTGCCGAGAGACACCTGTTCGGGGCGCACACCCTCGGCGTCCTTGATGCGGCCCAGGTGCAGCGCGAGTAGCACGCCTTTGCCCAGTTCGAGGGTCATGTTGGCCAGCTTCTCCTGGGTCAACTGGAAGCTGGAAAGCGGTCGGTCGAACACGTCGCGGCTCTGGGTGTAGGCGATCGCGGTTTCCAGGCTGTCGCGGGCGGCGCCGAGCGCCCCGAAGACGATGCCGAAGCGAGCTTCGTTTAGGCATGACAGTGGGCCCGACAGGCCGCGGGCTTCGGGCAGCTGCGCCGATGCGTGCAGGCGCACGTTGTCCAGGACGAGTTCGGAGGTGACGGAGGCGCGCAGGGACAGCTTCTTGTGGATTTCGTTGGCGCTGAAACCGGGGGTGTCGGTGGGGACGAGGAATCCGCGGATGCCGTCCTCGGTTTGGGCCCAGACGGTGGCCACGTCGGCGAGGTTGCCGTTGGTGATCCACATCTTGGTGCCGTTGAGGATCCAGTCGTCGCCGTCGCGGCGGGCGCGGGTGCGCATGCCGGCGGGGTTGGATCCGTAGTCGGCCTCAGTGAGCCCGAAGCAGCCGATGGCCTCGCCGGTGGCGAGCTTGGGCAGCCATTCCTGCTTTTGTTCCTCGGAGCCGAAGCGGTAGATGGAGAACATTGACAGCGAAGCTTGGACGGAGACGAAGCTACGGAACCCGCTGTCACCGGCCTCGAGTTCCAGGCACGCCAGCCCGTAGCTGACGGCGTTGGTGCCGGCGCAGCCATACCCGTCCAGGTGCATGCCGAGCACACCGAGATCGCCGAACTCTTTCGCCAGTTCGCGAGGCAGGGTGGCGGATTCGAACCAGCCTTCGACGTTGGGCTTGAGGCGGGTTTCCACGAACTGGCGGACGGTGGCGGCGATGTCGCGTTCGTCCTCGTCGAGCTGGCGGTTGATGTCGAACAGGTCCAGCGGCGCGTAGGTCTTGGCGGCGGGCGGGGCGGCGGTCAGCGTCATGGGCACTTCTCCTTGGTGGTGATCGAGTGCGGTGTCAGAGGGTGGCGAAGGCGTCGCGGACGACGCCGAGTGCTTCGAGCAGCAGATCGTCGGTGATGGACAGTGGCGGCAGGAAACGCAGCACGTTGCCGAATGTTCCGGCGGTCAGGGTCAGTACGCCGTTGGTGAGGCAGTGGCGGGTGACTGCGGCCACGGCGTCGCGGTTGGGGGTGCGGGTGCCGGGGACGACGAGTTCGCCGGCGATCATGGCGCCGCGGCCCCGGATGTCACCGAGAACCTCGGTGGTAGAGGCGATGTCGCGCAGTTCGCGCACCATAATGTCGCCGATTGCCTGGGCGCGGTCGAGCAGATGGTGGGTTTCGATCTCGTCGAAGACGCCCAGGGCCGCCGCGCAGGCCACCGGGTTGCCGCTGTAGGTGCCGCCGATCCCGCCGGGCTGGGCGGCGTCCATGATGTCGGCGCGTCCGGTGACCGCGGCGAGTGGCATCCCGCCGGCCAGACCTTTGGCGGTGACGATCATGTCGGGTACCAAGCCGTCGTGCTCGCTGGCGAACCAGGTTCCGGTGCGGCCGATGCCGGCCTGCACCTCGTCGGCGACCAGCAGAATGCCGCGGTCGCGGCAGAAGTCGGCCACCGAGCGCAGGAATCCGTCGGCGGGAACGATGAAGCCGCCTTCGCCCTGAATGGGTTCGACGACGACGCAGGCTACCGCGTCGGCGCCGATCTGGGCGTCGATGAGCTGGGCGAACTGGGTGAAGGCTTCGGCTGCGCAGTTGTCGGGTCCCGAGGGCCACCGGTAGGGGTAGGCCATCGGCGCCCGGTACACCTCGGGGGCGAAGGGGCCGAAACCGTGCTTGTAGGGCTGATTCTTGGCGGTCATGGTCATCGTCAGCAACGATCGGCCGTGGAAGGCGTGGTCGAAGACGACCACCGCCGGTCGATTGGTGGCTGCGCGGGCGTACTTGACGGCGTTCTCGACGGCTTCGCTGCCGGTGTTGAACAGCGCGGTGCGTTTGTCGTGGGTGCCAGGGGTGAGCCAGTTGAGGATCTCGGCGACTTCGATGTAGGGCTCGTACGGGGTGGCCAGGAAGCAGGTGTGGGTGTAGCGGGCGAGTTGGGCGGCGGCGCGGGCCACGACCGCGGGTGCGGCGTTGCCGACGGTAGTGACCGCGATGCCGCTGCCCAGGTCGATGAACGAGTTGCCGTCGACGTCGACGAGGACCCCGCCGCCGGCGGCGGCGGTGTAGACCGGGGCGCTGCTGGAGAGGCCTGCCGGTAGGGCGTTGGCCCGGCGGACGGCCAGCTCCCGTGAGCGGGGGCCGGGGACCTCGGTGATTAGGCGGCGTTCCTGGCGCAGGTTCGGGCCGCCGAGCACCGTGTCGAGCATCGTCATCTCGCCCGTTCCTTCCGTTGATGTAGGCGCCAGCGTAAGAAGCGCCGCGCGTCGACCGTTATCGCCGAGATGGACATTCTTCACCATCGGGTTGTCCATGTCGGCGATGTCTGCGCGGGGCGTGCGTCCTCGACAGTGGGGGCGTCGAATGGAGGGACACATCCGCGGATCGTTGTCCAGACGCTCAGCGGTCGCGGCGTCAGAGCCATGAACCGCTGCGCGAACGAATGCTCTTCATTGAGGACGCCGCACCGGGCGCGGTCCGTGCGGTGGTGGCGTGGACGGACCCGGCTCCACTGCTGACCGAGGCCTGCGCGTTGTTCGAGCGCTTCGGCCTGCGGGTGGCCGCCCACCGCGCCGTCGAGGGAGGCTGGCGCCTAGCCTCGATGTTTCGTGAGGTGACTGGTCGTGGTGGATTGGGTCGGTTTTCTTCGGTGGGGTGATTTGGGCGTGGGGGTTCTCCAGGGTCCTCGGTCGAAGGAGTGATGCTGTGGATTCAGTTGAGGGCTGCGATGTTTCGTTGACCGCTGATCAGCAGCTCTGACCAGGGCCATCGCCATTCAGGCGCAGGATGCGGCGGCGTCCGGTGGTGATGATTCGTGCGGCCACGCTGAGCAGGCGCAGGCGTAGTCGTTTGGGTTCCCAGCTGCGGGCAGGGTGGTCGGGCCAGGCCAGCAGTTGTGTCCAGGTCATCAGTTCCTAGGCCAGGGCGGCCAGCTCGAGCCAGATCTCGTTCGTGCCGAACGCCTGCGGCGGCAGGTTGGTCAGGCCGGTGTCTTTGAGAGTGCGGATGCGGTCCTCGGCGCGAGCACGCATCCGGTGGCGGACCTCAAGGTCAGCAAGACGGCCACCGGTGGTGTTGGTGGCGAACAGGGTGATGCGCCAGCCATGGGCATCGGTGATGTGCAGCTGGGCACCGGGATGGGGCCGTTCCCGGCGGGCGATCACCCGCATCCCGGGCGGCCAGCCGACAAAGGTCGCCGGTAGCCAGCGGGTCAGCTCGGCAACCTGGGCGCCCTGGCGGGCACGCCCGTCGGCATCCAGTGCTCGGCGCCAGGCCTGACGCGGTAGCGCGGCCAAGGCGTCGAGCACCGGTTGGCGACCGTAGACACCGACCGAGTAGGACAAGCCCAGGTGGTGGATGTGCCAGAGGAACTCCTTGACCCCCGAACCAGCGTCCCCGCGCACCAGCACCCGCGGACGCACCGCTTCGGGCAACTGGGCCAACGCGGCATCGAGTACCGCGATCTGATCGGCGACGTCGCTGGCATTGGGCCGCCCGGGACGCAGCATCGCGGCCAGCGGCTCCCCGGTGCCGCCAACGCCGTGATCGACGAACGCCAGCATCGGATGAAACCCGAATCCCCGCTTGAAGTTCGGCGTCGCACCTTCCTTCTCCGAGTGCGCCCCGATCAAGGTGGCGTCCAGATCGACGACCACCTCACCAGCAGAAGCGATCGGGCACGCCGCTGCCACACCGCCTCGCGGGCGGCCGCCCGCGCCCGCCGGATCGCGGCGATCGCCGCGCCCGAGTCATCACCGAGCGCATCGACGAGCCGACTGATCGTCGGATCAGAGGCCACGACACCGAACAATTCCGGCTGAGCCCGCACCAACGCCGCATCCGCCAGACAGTCACCACCAAGGGCGATCGCGACGGCCACAGATCCAGCACCGTCTTACCCGGATCCTGGATCGAACGCACGGCCCGCCAGGGCTCCAACGCCGTGGACAACTCCCGAGCAAGGCTGCTGACCTGCGCAGTCTGCAACAGCAGTGACCCACCAGTCGACGAAATCAGCGACTCGCGACCCGACTCCACCCGAAACTGACCACACCGGCTACCCTTCACCTACGGAGTGCCTTCCCGCTTGCAGCGAATTGACCCTAGACAAGCCAATTTTCTCAAGCAGGACAGGCACTTCCGTGCATTACGCGCCAGTCAACCCGCCACCTTCACGAAACATCGAGGCTAGGTGCCGAGGCCGGGCTCGTAGCCAACACAACGTGTGCCGGTCTTAGCGCATCTGGCCTTGCAGCAGTGAATTCACGGACGACTCCCAACGCTGGAGTTGGGTTGGGGTCGTGAGCGGCTCGGGCATCTGTCGCTCGACGTGGCGGCGAAGAATGGCGGCTCCGAGCGCCAAGAGCAACGGGTTGAGGGCCGCCCACGTCACGTCGACGGCGTCGGGCTGCAGCTGTTTATGCTCGGCTCGATGCCCCACCGTTGCCGTCCTATCGCGAATAAGGCATCAAATGTGCGTGTTCCGATTGGCGTCTCGTCGACCATCGCGCGGGCCATGTATTCCACCACCTCTGGGTATTCGGTGATCAACCGCCGCACACGCCGCCCGGTGTCTTCGCAGACTCCTCGTCAGCCCCATCTCGCGAAAAATCCAGAGCGAGCTGGCTTTTCGCCACCTCAAGGACGTATCGGTGCACTGCCTCGACCAAGCGCTCCATTGTGCCGAATCGGTGCTGTACGAGCCCGAGCGATATCCCCGCATCACTGGCGATTAGACGCAACGTGGTGACCGCGACGCCTTGCGCGGCGAACCTGCGCAGCGCAGCATCGCGGATCACCGCGCTGCTGCCTGAACGATCCGCTGGGTGTACGCGGCGCAGGTCACACTCTTTCGCCATCGAATACAGGCTACGGCTGTACGCCGGGGAGACCCGCCGCGCCTGCACCCGTCAGGGACGTGACTTGAACCCATGTGGTTGCCGGTGATGTATTGGACTGCAGCACAGCCTATTCACTCTAGGCGGACGTAATATATATACGTGGCATGAGATGTGTTGCAGGGCAGCGTTAACTGACCTAAGAGTGCTGTTCGCGAGGCTTGAGGAGTTCGTACAACGGGTTCAGCTCGGAGGCAGCTCGGGTCTCGTTCCCGGCGCCATCAACGTAGCGTTGCGAGGTGACCATGGACTCGTGGCCTAGGAGCTTCATCAGCGTATAGACGCTCACGTTGGCGTTGGCGAGTTCTGTGTTCCTCGCCGAGGCCACGTACGCCGACACCCGCACGGTGCAGATCGACGATCGTCGTGCGCTCGGTGAGCGACAAATAGCGAGGATGCGGCGCCTTGGGCGCTGTGAGTCTCGCCGGCGGATAGTGCACCGCCGACCGGAGGTGTTGAGGATTGTGCGCCCGTTGCGCCAGCATGTCCCCGTCCTGCGGTTGATTCCCAGGATCCGGCACGCCTCCGAGTTACTCACCCCTGCGCTATCACCCGAGCGAAACATTCCTGCTTCTCCACCAACATCACGCCACGTCGCGTCTTCCGCCCAACTCCCACCGCCACCTCCGATTAACCTGGTGTTGCGACGTTCACGGGAATCTGACTGACGACGCTGGGGCCAAATCACTTGACGAAACGCAGGAGCATCTAATCCGCTGCGCGACCGGGGCGGATAGTCCGTTTGGTAACAGCGCCGATCTGCGGCCCGTCAACCGGTTACTCCAGATCGCCACTGACGATCCGTAGCAACCCAACATCCAGCGCAAGATGTCGGTGCCAGGCAGCTGCGGCGCTGTTTTACCGGGTGTCTGTCCTTTCGGTGGGCGGCGACGACAAGCGGTCGATGCCGCGTCCGCAACTGAGAATAGGGCCGCAGCCCGCAGGATGACCAAGAGATCACGCCCCACAGCAGGCGGTAAAACGGACTATTTAGTCCGTGTAATGTTGATCTTGCTCTGCCGCGGCCCTTAGAGGCCCACGCTCTGTTTTCCCGGCCGTGGTGACCGCGCCCGTCGATCGAACCAGGAGTACCAACAGATGTCGCGAATGACTGCACCGGCTGAGGCCGACATCCCCGCCGCCTCGCGCCCGGCCCTCGACGCCGCCGCTCACCAACTCGGATTCGTGCCGAATATGTATCACGCGCTAGCAGCCACCCCCAAAGCTCTTAACGCGTGGCTGGATTTGAGGAAGGCGATGAGCACCTCACTGGATGCTGCGACCCGCCAGGGTATCGCACACGCTGTCGATGAAATCAATGGCTGCGACTACTGCGATGCCATGCACACGTGGGTATCTGAGCAGATGACGCGCCTCGGCGATGACGAGATCGCCCGCAACCGCGGCGGATCGTCGAGTGATACACGGCGTGCGGCAGCGTTGGTGTTTGCGCGCGAGGTCGCCCTTACCCGCGGGAAGGTGAGTGACTGCGCGCTGGACGCGGTGCGCGTGGCAGGCTTCACCGACGGCCAGATCCTCGACATCGTGGCCGTGGTCGTGCTGTTTACGATGAGCAACTACTTCAACAATGTGATGAAAACCGATATCGACGTCTTCCCTAACAAGGGTGTTTCCTCCGTCGAGGAGCAGAGCGCGTGAATTCTGCTCGAGGAGGATCGTAATGACCAAGATGACGCAAGGACCCTGGACACGCATCCGGCCCCTTCAGATCGACGACGTGGACGCCAAGACCGCCGCAGCGATCAAAACGGGAGAACTGACCCGCGAAGGCTTCCCCAACAATCTAGTCAAAGTGATGGCGAAATGAAGCTGCGCTATCGCGACGCGGTCGATCTCGCGACTCACCTGCTCATTGCGAGCGGGCTCGAGCCCGACAACGCCGCGTTGGTGGGTCGGGCGCTTGGCTTGGCCGAAGTATGGGACCTCAGTTCGCATGGCCTGCTTCGTCTTCCGGTCTACCTGGACCGACTGACGGCCGGTGGCTACGCACCGGCCGCCGAGCTGGCCACGGTCACCGACCTCGGCGCACTGATGGTGTTCGACGGCGGGAACGGACTCGGCCATTGGCAGCTAAGTCGTGCGGTCGAACTCGCTATTCCACGCGCACAGCAGTTCGGCATCGCAGCCGTGGCAATCGGGAATTCTGGGCATTGCGGTGCTTTGGGTGTCTACGCGGCGGATGCGGCCGAGGCCGGCATGGTCTCGTTGGTCTTTTCCTGCGGCCCCGCGGTCCTGCCTCCCTGGGGCGGCGACCAAAAACTGCTGTCAACCTCACCGATCGCCGCCGGTTTCCCTCTTGAACCGCGGCCCGCGGTCATCGACCTCGCGCTCACCACGGTAACCCGCGGGAAAATCGCGGCCTACGCCCAACGGGGCGAACGCCTTCCGGATGGGTGGGCCTTGGACGCGGACGGGCAACCCACGACTGACGCACAGGCGGCACTGACCGGAATGCTCTTCCCACTTGGGGGTGCAAAAGGATTCGCGCTCGCCTTCCTCGTCGAAGCTCTGACCGCGGGACTCGCCGGCCCGCGACTGTCCAAGGATCTGCCCGACTTCTTCGACGACACCAGTTACTCACAGCCGCAAGGTATTTCGCATCTGTTGATCCTCATCGATCCCACGCGATCCGATGTCGGTGCCAACCCGCAGGCCGCGCGGGCACGCTTCGAGCAGCTGGCCTCCGAGACCACCAACGCCGGTGGTCGCCCCCCGGGATCTCGCCGCCTCGCTCCCAGTGAAGTTGACGACGACTCCCCAGTCGACATCAATGACCGGCTGCTGGCGCACCTTCAAGCCCGCCTCCGGCAAGAAGCAGGTTGAGGTAGTGGAGCTCGTAATCCTCGTGACGATGACGTTCCTGGGCGCCGGAGTGGTCAAAGGCGTCACGGGTATGGGCCTGCCCACCGTCGCCATGGGTGTGCTCGGAATCGCCATGCCGCCGGCGGGTGCGGCGGCGATGCTCGTGATTCCTTCGCTGGTTACCAACGTCGGACAACTACTTGCTGGGCCGGCGATTGTGTCGACGCTGCGCCGCCTGTGGCCGATGATGATCGGGATCATCCTGGGAACGGTCGGCGGCTCGACCTTATTGGTGCACGCCGACCCGATGTGGTCCGGCATTTCACTGGGAACCGTTTTGATCATCTATGCCGGCTATGCGCTGCTGACGCCGACGCTGTCGATTCCCCGTTCTGTCGAGGTCTGGTTATCGCCGCTCGTGGGGGTCGTGACAGGATTGATCACGGGCGCCTCCGGGGTCTTTGTAGTACCTGCTGTGCCATATCTGCAAGCGCTTAGGTTCGACACCGATGAGCTGATTCAGGCGCTGGGACTTTCATTCACAGTGTCCACCATCGCACTGGCCGTCGGGCTCATGACGCAAGGCTTCCTGCGGTTCGATAGCCTCGGCCCGTCGACTCTCGCGGTTGTGCCAGCAATGGTTGGGATGTGGGTCGGTGGCCGAATCCGGTCACGGAGCAGCCCCGCGCAATTCCGGCGCTTTTTCTTGGTGTTGCTGATACTGCTCGGCCTGCAGCTGGTATGCCGCCCTTTCATCTAGTCGAATAGCGGGCGACCCCACAGCAACAGCCTGAACACCGATGGAGCGTGCGGCAAGGGAAATGTTTTCGCGAGGTCGTCGGCAAGCAGAGTATGTTCGTGCCGTTCAAATCCCGTGTCGATGTTGACGACGCCGCCGTGCAGGCCGTAACAGAAGAATAGAGCGCACGCGGTGCACAATCCACTCGCCCATTACCGCGAAGCGATCTCGGTCGACGAAATCCTCTCTGCCCGATCGATCTCGAAGCTCTCACAATGCCGATGTGCGCGCCTCTGACCGACGGCGCGGCCGCAGCGATCGTCTGCAATAACGTGGGCTTGCGCCGCCCTGCCGATGCGCCGCGCATCTGGATGCGCGCTACCGGGCCGACATCGTTGGTTCACAACCACCGCCCGGTATTGTTTGTCGGCCGTGATGGATCACGTGATCGACCCGGCGATGGGTCAGGATGGCCTGCATGGTCGCTCACGCGAGCGATGCCAAATGTGCGCTGAGTTGTGCTGCAGGAATCGATAATTGAGAATGGTCGCGGCAGCAAAGCAGCAGATTGCGGTGAGCCCATGCGTTTGTCAGGTCGACGGTGCGCAGGTCTTGATGCGACCACTGGGCGGCGGCCAAGGCTGGGACGACCGCTATTCCGACACCGGCTGCGACCGCGGCACAGATCGCCTCGGTGGTGGGTAGGTGCGCCCGGTAACGAGGGCGAAGCCCGAGGGGCTGGGTCTGCCCACTCAAGTGTTCCTGCAGCGGATTTCCCTGGGTGAATCCCAGGAACGGGTAATCCAGACACGCGCTGAACGTCACCCGGTTGCGGTCGGCGAGAGGGTGGTTGGCGGGCACGATTACCACCAGGGGGTCGGGGCGCAGCGTCGTGCACTCCAGCCGAGCCGAGTCCGCCGTGTCGGCGATGATTCCGAGCTCGGCGCGCCCGTCGGTGACGGCCGCGACGATCTCGTGGCTCGGGTGCTCCTGCAGCTCGACGTCGACGTCGGAGTGGGTGGCCAAAAAGTCGGCCAGCGCGGTCGGCACCAGTGTCTGGGTGGCCGATGTGTTCGCCAGAACCACCAATGTTGATTGCAGCCCGTCGGAGTAGCGAGCCAGTTCGGTGCGCATGCGGGCCAGCTGACCGACGATCGCTCGGGCGTGTGCGACCAGCAACCACCCGGTCGGGGACGGCACCACACCCCGCCGGTGACGCTCCAGCAATTTGGCCCCGAGAGCCTTCTCCATGGCTGTGATCCTGGCGCTGGCCGATGCCAACGACAGATGCGCGCGCTCGGCGCCTTGGGTGATGCTGCCCTCGTCGACTACCTGTAGGAACAGCTCCAAATCGATGAGGTCGTAGGCCATAGCGTCACGGTACTCACACCGGTACAAGAACATCAGCCTTCGATTCACCCGAAGGCTGACTCGCGAAATGACGCATTGTGCGCACGGCTGCGGGCGGCCACGCTTGGTTTAGGGCCGGATACCGGCCGGCAGGCACACGACGGCTACCCGGAAGGCACAGAATGACAACGCACGCTGATCTCACCGAGGTCTCCAATCAGAGGATTGTCGCGGACTGGGCGCTGGGCGAGTGGGCGGATCGACTGCTCGAACAAGCCGGCCTCGGGGTCACCATCGTCGACCGGCGCGGCACGGTGATGTACTACAACAAATGGGCGGCCGAGCACCTGGACCGCCAACCTGCCTACCTCGGCCACTCCGTGCACGAACGGCATCGCCGCAAGATCACCAACCCGCGGTTCGACGCCATGCTCAAACTGTTCGTCGACGGCCGCATCGAGCCGGTGCGCTACGTGGCCAGGCCGTACGGGAAAACCACTATCCTGGTGACGGTTTCGCCGATCCGGATGGACGGAGAGCTCGTCGGCCTCTCACAGCTCGTGCTGCTCAAAGATGAAGTGCAGGACCTATGTGCACGTTTCGATGCTACGGGCCGCGAGTCGTTCGAACGCGAGATGCTGCCCGACGGCTACCCGGGCGCATGATGGTCGTGGAGTCTGCACAATGAGATCCGCGCGCCGCCATCAAACCAACATCGCCATATCATCATGGACGGTCACCTGCAGTGAGCGCCACGACGCTCTGCCGCGGCCCTTAGAGGCCCACGCTCTGTTTTCCCGGCCGTGGTGACCGCGCCCGTCGATCGAACCTGGAGTACCAACAGATGTCGCGAATGACTGCACCGGCTGAGGCCGACATCCCCGCCGCCTCGCGTCCGGCCCTCGACGCCGCCGCTCACCAACTCGGATTCGTGCCGAATATGTATCACGCGCTAGCAGCCACCCCCAAAGCTCTTAACGCGTGGCTGGATTTGAGGAAGGCGATGAGCACCTCACTGGATGCTGCGACCCGCCAGGGTATCGCACACGCTGTCGATGAAATCAATGGCTGCGACTACTGCGATGCCATGCACACGTGGGTATCTGAGCAGATGACGCGCCTCGACGATGACGAGATCGCCCGCAACCGCGGCGGATCGTCGAGTGATACACGGCGTGCGGCAGCGTTGGTGTTTGCGCGCGAGGTCGCCCTTACCCGCGGGAAGGTGAGTGACTGCGCGCTGGACGCGGTGCGCGTGGCAGGCTTCACCGACGGCCAGATCCTCGACATCGTGGCCGTGGTCGTGCTGTTTACGATGAGCAACTACTTCAACAATGTGATGAAAACCGATATCGACGTCTTCCCTAACAAGGGTGTTTCCTCCGTCGAGGAGCAGAGCGCGTGAATTCTGCTCGGCGAGGATCGTAATGACCAAGATGACGCAAGGACCCTGGACACGCATCCGGCCCCTTCAGATCGACGACGTGGACGCCAAGACCGCCGCAGCGATCAAAACGGGAGAACTGACCCGGGGCGGCTTCCCCAACAATCTAGTCAAAGTGATGGCTTACTGCCCCCGGTTCGTGCAGCTGGAGGTCGAGTACGCCAACTCCTTTATGGTTGATCCAGTGACTGTCGTCGGTGACCTTCAGACCGCCGGCTTCAACGACCGGTTCCTCAAGGAACTAGTCATCTCGCGGACATCGCTGTTGAACCGTTCGCACTACTCGGTGACACACCACTCTTTGGTCGCAACCGCACTGTTCATTGACGCGGGGCGCGGCGAGGAGGGACACCGAAAACTCTTGTATCTCGACGAGCACGAGAACCACCCGGACGTCTACACGGAGCGCGAACGGGTCGTCCTCGACTACACCGCGAAGGTCAGCCGAGACGCCCACACCGTCACCGACCAAGACTTCGCCGATCTGCGCAAGGTGCTTGAGGCACACAATCGCACCGACGCGCGGCTCAACGAACTCGACGATGCAGCGATGGCCCGCCACGTCGATAGTCAGATCGTCGAACTGACCTGGCTGATTGGGCATTTCTGTCTCCTGAACCGGTGGTTCACGGCCCTGCAGGTTCCCGATGAGGGACCCCTCGACGAGGCCGACTTCGTGACGCTGTATGAGCAGGTGGTACCGGCTGACATCAGGGAACGCAATGCGCGAATTCTTGGCGGTGGTTTCCAATGAAATGGGAGATCCAATATGGTTGGTATGTCGGCGGTTCTGGGTATCGCGGCCGTCGCGTTCGGGATAGTCCTCATTCCCGGACCCAACATGTTCTACCTGGCGTCGCGCTCGATCACCCAGGGTCGCGGCGCGGGACTGATCTCGTTGGCGGGGGTCGCGGTGGGCTTCGGGGTGTATCTGGTGGCGGCCGTGGCCGGACTCGCGGCGGTCTTCGCGGTGGTCCCGGTGATGTACACGATGCTGAAAGTGGCGGGTGGCGTGTACCTCCTCTATCTGGCCTGGCAGGCGTTCCGCCCGGGCGGAACCTCCCCATTCTCCCCAAGGGATCTGAAACCGGCGTCGCGGCGCCGGCTGTTCACCATGGGGCTGGTCACCAACCTCCTCAATCCCAAGATCGCAGTGCTGTACGTGTCCCTGCTGCCGCAGTTCGTGGAGCCGGCTCACGGCTCGGTGGCGCTCCAAAGCCTCCTACTGGGCGGGGTACAGATCGCCATCGCGCTGGCAGTCAACGGGGTCATCGTGTGCAGCGCGTCGAGGTTGTCGGTGTTTCTGACGGCCAAGCCCCGCTGGATGGCGCTGCTGCGCCGGGTCATGGGCACGGTGCTGGCGGGCTTCGCGGTGAAACTGTTCTTGGACCCCTCGTCGGCGGCGGCCGCCGGGTGAGCCGACGGGTCGACCACCAACGACATCCACCGTCGGCGCGCGGCGGCAGCGTGCCGTTGCCGCCGCGCGCGGTGATCACGACGGGTGGGGTGAAATGGGTCGAATGTCGAATGTCGAGCGTCCTTTCACGATTCATCGGGTGTACTGCCGGAGCTGAGGCCTCCGGCGTCGACTCGACTCGCTGTTCGGCGAGCGGCTCCACGCCGAAGGCGGTAATCCACGGCGCTGACCCACCACCAACGACATCCGTCGGCACGTCGACGACACGAATCCCAATTCAGGCAGATGAATCAAGAACGAACCAAGATAACCGTCGAGTCGAACTTCGCCACCGTCCGGTTGCGCACCAAGGTCACCCGAGGTCCCGGATACCGCGCTGCTGGATTGCTATGGCCTACAAGCTGATCGAGTCGGGCACAGGCCGTCGATGCGTCCGGACACCTGGTCGCGCAGGCCACCGCGCCGCCGGTGTCCTCGCTCCACAACATGAGCACCACCCTGATGGAGCCCACGTACAAATCGTGTAAATGAGACGGCTTCTCCGACAGACCGTTTCGCTTAACACACACATTGCACGTGGCAAGCCTGTAGAGAAAGCCAGAAGCCCGACTACGTTACAGATCCAGTCGCCAGTTTCCGGAGCGCAACCCAAAACTACATCCATCAATCAATTGGATGTGGTTATCCTCACCGCCAACGTTTCCTCTCAGGCTGAATCGCTTACACCGAAATTTCGTCTCCGAAGTGAGGGGACTGGCATCACTCGCCGGCCCGCGGGCCGTTCGGCGACGCTCGCTCACACGCGGTTCAGGCAACAGTCGCATCGAACTCGAAGACGAGGAACCAGGGAGAAACGCCGTGGTCAATCGACCGCGTTCCGCATCGGAACGTAAATGCACCTTTGGCACGAGCGTGCTCAAGACTCTTGGGCGACAACGGTGGCTGGACCGACCCAGTTACCGGCTAGAGCATGGCCTGACATTCCTATTCGCGGCATGTGGCCGCCATCGCGATGGTGTCGCCAACGCGCTGCATGGCACGTGGCTTGGCCATCCGCTGCACCCGGCGTTGGCGGCCGTGCCCACCGGCGCAGTGGCCACAGCGATGGCGCTGGATGCGGTAAGCGTGCTGTCCGGCCACACCGCGGCGATGCGCGACGCGTCAAGGCTGGCGCTCAGCGTGGGAATCCTTGGCGGCATCGGGGCGGCCGCCACCGGCATGACCGATTGGCAACACACCCACGAAGAGTCGCGACGGATCGGAATCATCCACGGTCTGTTGAACGTCGTCGCCACCGGGCTGTACGCGGTGTCATGGTGGGACCGCCGCCGAGGCCGCCACTTTCGCGGGACTGTGAGCAGCGCGCTGGGCTACGGGCTCACCATGAGCAGCGACTACTTGGGCGCTGCGCTCGTGTACGGCTTCGGCATCGGGGTGGACCGAGCGGGGCCACGATTGGACGTCGGCTGGACCCGCGTGCTGTCGGTGACGGCATTGAACGGCCAACCACAGCGGGTCGAGATCGACGGGATCGGCGTGGTCCTGCATCGCGACGGCGATCACATCCTTGCGGTCGGCGAGCACTGCCCGCACCTGGGCGCGCCGATGTCAGACGGCTGGGTGGACCGCGGACGCGTGGTTTGCCCCTGGCACGGTGCCAGATTCGACTGCGGCTCCGGCGATGTGCTGCGAGGCCCGGCCACCGCATCGCTGCCGAGCTACGCCACTCGTGTCCGGGACGGAATGGTTGAGGTGTGTGCTCGATGAATGCCTTCGATGTGCTGTTCGACCACCACAACACGCTGCGCGGACTGTGCCGCAAGATCACCGCGATGCCGCCGACCTCGGCCGAGCGCCGCGATACCCTCGATGAGCTTCTCGTCGAGCTCGACATCCACATGCGCATCGAGGACGATCTGTTCTACCCGGCCGTGCAGGCGGCGGCGAGCAAGCTGGTTGCCATCTCACACGCCGAGCATCGGCAGGTGATCGACCAGTTGACCGTGGTCTTGCGAACGCCTCCGCAGGCACCCGATTATGACGACGAGTGGCGTGCTTTTGTCACGGTCCTGGACGCGCACGCCGGCGAGGAGGAGCGTGATCTGTGTCCGCCGCCGGTCGAAATATCCGACGACGAATTGAACATGTTGGGAAACAGAATGTCTGCGCGCCTCGCCGATCTGCATGCGTCGACGTTCGAGAAGCTCCGCGTCCGCGGTCGAGCGGCGCTGCTGCGGGCAATATAGCGAAAAACTCGGGCACCGGCCTCTTCCGGCAAGCGTTAGGCTGGCTCGCGGGGGAGGTATGGCACGGCAAGCGACAACGAGACTGTATGTCAGCGGATATCGTTTTCTGTTGCGCCGGATGAAGCACACGCTGGTACGTGGCGGCGGCGATCGACAATGCCCAACGGCCCGCTGCTGGAGATGCGTGCGCTCGGCTCCCTGGGTGATGCCGCCCGGTCGACTGCCTGCAGGAACAGCTACAAAGCGGTGAGGTCGTAGGCCATAGCGTCACGGTACTCAAACGGCCCACAAGCGCATCAGCTTTCGATTTAACCGAAGGCTGAGTCGCGAAATGACGCATTGTGCGCACGGCTGCGGGCGGCCACGCTTGGTTTAGGGCCGGATACCGGCCGACAGGCACACGACGGCTACCCGGAAGGTACTGAATGACAACGCATGCCGATCTCACCGAGGTTTACGATCAAAGGATCCTCGCGGACTGGGCGCTGGGCGAGTGCGCGGATCGGCTGCTCGAACCGAGCCGGCCTCGGGGTCATCGTCTCTGGCCCATTACATTCAGGCCGCCGCACTATTATCCCAACGAGGTTCACACCGAGTACGCGGCGGGCGCACTGCCATGAACTCGGCGAGTTCGGACGTCTGCTCAGCCGCGTCGATGGCGAGTTCGCAATGTCGTCGCCCAGTCGTAACCCGCGCCGATCGGTTATGGGCCGTTGGCTGCGAATGGAAACTCGCCGAATTGCCGCTGCTGACAGGGGTATTCGCCATACCGCCCCCAAGAGGGCGCCGTGGTTACGTGCTCACGCGATGTAGTCGGCCGCCCATGACAGTCCCGGTGCAGCACTTCGGCCACATTATCGAACCTTCAACGTGTTCATTAAATGCGTTCGGAGGCGGTGACGAGACTGAACGTGTCCGGTTAAGCGACAGGCAGAGACGGCAAGTCGATGTCAGACCACATCGGTACACGGCGAAAACACCTATGGGAGGACGTCGTCATGTCGACGATCGAATCCGTCACCCCATCCCAGGCTCCATTCCTGTTGCGACCGTGTGCCAGATGCCCTCACAGAGTGAAACGTGTCGAGAGTGAACAGGTGATTACGGTGGCCGGCGCCGCGTGTGCGTTGGCTGTCGCGGTACTGGGTTCCTCGGGTGTGGCCACGGCGGCACCCTTGGGGTTCGCGAACTTCGGCAACGCCCAAGACACCGTCAACGCGCTAACAGCTGCAGGCTATAACGTGCAAATCAATGGAGCCACGGTCTTTCCGCTGTCGAGCTGCAAAGTCATTCAAGTTGAGGGATTGAACAATTCCAACATTGATTCTGATGGAAAGCGGATCGATCCAACCAAGTTCGACACCGTATACGTCGACGTATCCTGCCGGGGAGGGTAATTCGAGTCACCGGAACGCCAGTGCGGTCCCGCAGGGTGGACACTGGGCAGCGGTTCGCGGCGCGTTTAGTCCGAGGCTTGGCCACGCGCTCGGGGCGCCGCTACAGGCTGTCGATGCAGTCACGCCGTTCGCGTGGTCTTATGGTCTCATCGAGGTGCCGCATGGACGCGGCTTCAAATCTGGATGGGAGACGAGGCCTCACGCCGGTGGATCGCCAAGCATAGGTCCCGAGTCGTATCTGATTTGAAAGGAAAGTCCTTGAATAAGAACGCGAGCAACATTGTGCAGTCCGCGGACCACATCATCACGGCTGTCGGCACCGCGATCGTGCGCTACGGCCTGGTGGTTGTCATCGCCTGGATCGGGTTGATGAAATTCACCGGCTCGGAGGCCATGCGGATAGCGCAGTTCATCTCCCACAGCCCCTTCATGAGCTGGCTGAACGGCATCCTGTCAATTCGCGCGCAGTCCGACGCCATCGGGGCGATCGAGATCCTCGCGGCCGTGCTCATCGTCTTGAACGTGGTGTCGCCGCGCCTCGGTGCGGTTGGCGGCGCACTGGGCACGCTGTTGTTCGTGGTTACGCTGAGCTTCCTGTTCACCACACCGGGTATCGGCGATACTGCGGCGGGAGGATTTCCGGCGCTGTCGCGGGTCGGGGAGTTCCTGATAAAAGACATCGTGTTGCTCGGCGCCTCGATCCTCGCACTGGGCCAGTCGCTGAGCGCCATACGTTCGCCGTCGGGCGCTGATCAGGCGTCGGCGCACTCCACGTAGCAATCCCGACATGGCGCCTCGAGTCGGCTCTGTTCGCCCGTGCCTGCCGTTGTGAATACGAGGCGAAGTGACGTGACGACGACGATCGACCCTCCGGAGCTCCTGATGGCGCCGTCGCGGGGGACGTATACCGATTCGGCCTTTAGCACCATCGAGGGTGCCGGCCAGCGATGGTGTCGCGACGGTACTTCGGGGAATGGCGGCCAAATGAGGTCACCCATCTCCAGTATCGAAGACCGAGGTGCCCGGCCGGAAGTGGAATCCTGTCCCCAGAACTGTGCGGAGGAATGTGGTTTTGTGCGGCCCCTTACACTGCTTCGCAGCCGGAGCCGCGGCGAGGTGAACCGGCCGCTGAGCGGCAGACGCAGATGCCCGATCGGGATCGCTCGTGGTACCGCAACGCGCGAGCCCACCAGCGTTGCGCCTACAGGACTGCGACGCGCGTCCCTAACGGCTCAGCGGTGCGCTCCGCGGTGGTGGAAGATCAGGATGTTGCCGAACGGGCCGAGGAACGGGTTCTGTGAATCATAGTGGGTCGGCGGCGGCGAGCTGACGATCTGTGCGTTACCGGGTGACTGGCACACCGTAGCGTTACCGGTATCGGTGCACTGGCTCGTCGGTATCTGGACGGCCCCGGCGACCGGAACTATCCCGAGTGCTGACGCCGCGGCGACCATGGCGAGCGGCGCAATCAAGCGCAGTCTCATCTGTGCCTCCTCGTTGGGCGGCGTGCACCCTCAGAGGGTGAAGCGTCGCGAATAAATGACCGTACGTTTGGTTCAACGCGAACATGGCCGTCTGGCTTTCAATTTGCCCGGTGACATCTGTCACCAGCGGTAGAGCGCATATCGCGGATCGTTCATCGCACGGCACCAGCTGGCCGCGAGCAGATTTGGGCGATCAGCGTGATCTCATCACATGCGTCTATACGTCGCTGACGTATCGCTGCAGGCGTTGCTGGCCTCGCGCGACCCAAAATCCTCCTGGCCCAAAGGGATTGCGCTACAACGACACCCAATGAAGAAGTCAGCCACACGACTTCTGCAGCAGGTGAGACGGAGATGTCGGCGGGTGGTCGTTGACGCTCCAGCACTCATGCGGTCGCGACCGTCCCCATTCTGGCTCGCCCCGTCGGTCATACGGATGTGTTTGGGACACACTGCGACAGAATCGCTCTAAGTGACACCGGGTCGGGGACGGCACCACACCCCGCCGGTGACGCTCCAGCAATTTTGCCCCGAGAGCCTTCTCCATCGCTGTGATCCTGGCGCTGGCCGATGCCAACGACAGATGCGCGCGCTCGGCGCCTTGGGTGATGCTGCCCTGGTCGACCACATGCAAAACAGCTCCAAATCGTGAGGCCGTAGGCCATAGCGTCACGGTACTCACACCGCCACAAGCGCATCAGCCTTCAGTTTAAACGAAGGCTGACTCGCGAAATGACGCATTGTGCGCACGACTGCGGGCGGCCACGCTTGGTTTAGGCCGGATACCGGCCGACAGGCACACGACGGCTACCCGGAAGGTACTGAATGACAACGCACGCTGATCAACACCAACCCCTACGGCAACGGCACCGCCATCTTCACCAATGACGGTGATGCGGCGCGGCGCTTCCAAAACGAAGTCGAGGTCGGCATTGTCGGCATCCCCGCGTCCATCCCCGTGCCCATGGCCTACTACAGCTTCGGCGGCCGGAAATCCTCCCTGTTCGGCGACACCCCACGCCCGACGGCACCGAAGGCGTGCACTTCTTCACCCGAGCCAAAGCCATCACCGCCCGCTGGCCCGACCCCAGCCACGGCGTAATCGAACTCGGCTTCCCACAAAACAACTAGCGAAACTCGGCGCACCGGCACCGTTGGTGCCCGGTCAGAAAGAAACCACCAGTGCCCCTCGTCCACATCCACGTCACCGAGTCTCGACGAACACCAGCACAACTCACGCTCCTGGCTGATTCAATCCAACACGTCATGCGCGAGTACTTCGATGCTCCCGACCGCGACCGCTATCAGATCATTACCGAGCATAAACGCGGCCAGATCATCGCGGAAGACACCGGCCTTGGATTCGAGCGCACCGATGACATCGTCATCGTGCAGATCCTTCAGCAGGGCCGCACACTGCACCACAAACGGGCCGCATACAAGGCTCTGGCCGAGCGGCTGCAGGGAGAAACAGGTCTGAAGCCGTCCGATTTAATCGTATCGGTTGTCGAAAACAGCCGTGAAGACTGGTCATTCGGCAACGGCATCGCTCAATTCGTGGAAGGTCAGCTGACCTAGTCGTCGATGTCGTCTTGTTCGAATGCAGGTAACCGAGGGCGACGTTTAGTTTGGTGCGTAATGGGCGCGCTGCCACGTTGGGCACCAATCCCCCCGATCCAAGCCAACGGCCAAGCGGGAAGACGATGACACGGTTCAGCGGGCCGGCCGGTGTCTTACTTTGAGACGCTCTTTCACCTCATGTTGAGACGTTCACTTTCTGCCCGCGGCGGTGTGATAGGTCGCAGAGGCCAGCGCAACGTCACAGAGGAATTGAGAAAACGATGATGAGCATAGTGTTGGGAATGTTGATGATGATGCCGGTGGTGTTCGGCGTCGGTGGGTACGCGTTGGTGTCCCGACGACCATGAGTACGCCAAACGGGTACCGCCAGCGCGGGTCTGCGGTAATCCCGCAGAATGCATCCGATGCAATTGGGCTACCGCGGTCACCGCGAATGGACCCGGGCGGATCTGCAGGCAACAGCGGGGATGCCGAGAAGCCGGCGCCCATCCAGGGTGTGTCAACGCCGAGGGTTGCCGCCCGGAGGCTGGATTCAAGTGATTCGCGGAGTGCGGATGTGATGGGCTCAGCTGGAGGTAGCGTCAACGGTGTCGCAGACGGCGCTGAGCGAGCAGTTGTGCTGGCCACCAAACTGCACGTCCCGGCGATCGGGGGCCAGCTCGTTCACCGGGGTGCCCTGCTCGACGCACTATCAGCGGGACGACGGCGCAAGCTGACGCTACTGAGTGCGCCCGCGGGCTGGGGCAAGACGACACTACTGGCGCAGTGGGCTTCGGGTGCGAGCGAGGACCAGCGGTTTGGCTGGCTGTCACTTGATCATTCCGACAATGACCCGGTGTGGTTTTGGATGTACGTGATCGCCGCGCTGCAGAAGCTCAGTCCCGAAGTGGGGACTCGCGCGGTCGAACTCCTGACGATGGGCGCCGACCCGGTGCAGGTCGTTCTGCCTACCCTGCTCAATGATCTGGACACAATCGAGAGTCCGATGGTGCTCATTCTCGACGACTACCACCGGGTGGCAAATCGAGCGGTTCATGAGCAGATGGCATTCGTTATCGGCCGGATGCCGGCGAATCTTCGGTTGGTGTTGGCCACCCGCTCGGATCCGATGTTGCCGTTGGCTCGGCTGCGGGCCGCCGGCGATCTCGCCGAGATGCGAAGCGACGATTTACGTTTCGAGGTTATTGAGGCGGGCCATCTGCTGAACGATGTGCTCGGACTGGACTTGACTGAGGCAGATGTTCAACTGTTGCACCGACGCACCGAAGGGTGGGCCGCCGGCCTCTACCTTGCCGCGCTCTCGCTTGCCGGACGCCGTGATGCCGCCGCATTCATCAGGACCTTCGCCGGCGACAATCGTCATATCGTCGACTATTTGATGGCCGAGGTGCTCGACAGTCAGTCAGCGCAGATGCGCAGTTTCCTACTGCGCACATCGGTCTTGGGACGCCTCAGCGGTGCACTGTGCGACGCGATGCTGCAAACGTCTGGCTCGGCCTCGGTCCTGGAGACCATCGAGCACGAGAACCTGTTTGTGGTGCCACTGGACATGTCGCGTCGCTGGTATCGGTATCACCATCTGTTCGGCGAGTTGCTGCGGGCCGAGCTGCATCGCAGCGAGCCCGATCTCGTCGCGGTTCTGCATCGACGAGCTGCGGCGTGGTTCGAGACCGAGGGCCTTGTTGATGAGGCGGTGCGCCACCTGGTCGCTGCCGGCGACATCGCGGCAAGTGCTGATCTGATCGCCGCGGACTGGGTCAACGAATTCAACGGTGGCGGCCTGTCGACCGTCTCGGGCTGGCTCGATCTGCTTCCCGACGAGTCTGTTCGACAGGATCCGCGACTGAGCGCGGCGCGGGCCTGGATCGCGTTGAATGTTGGCCAGTTCGATGACGCGCTCATGTGGATCGAGGCCGTCGAAGCCGGGCCTGCGGCCGACACCCTCGATCATGGCAGCCTCGACGCTCAACTTGTCGCCCTGCGTGAGGTCCACGCGTTCAAGACCGGGGACCTCGACGCGGCGCTCGAGGCGGCTCGCCGCGCAATGACCCTCGACTTCAACGACGCACTGCAGGCCCAGTCGGCCGCTTACTGTGTTCATGGGTCTGCGCTGTACTTCTCGGGTGACGTCGACCAGGCCCAGGGCGCCTTCCGGTCGGCGGTATGGCTGGCCGAGGATGCCGGCTGCCACCTCGCCCGCCGTTATGCGTTGGGTTATCTGGCGATGATCTCGGCCTACCAGGGTCAGCTGGGCCAGGCTGAGGATCTGATCCGTTGCGCGACCGGGGGTGGCAGGGATTTGGCTGACGGGGAGCACTTCGTGGACGTGATGGTCGCTCTTGCCGCGGCCAGAGTTCTCGACATGCGCGGTGATGCGGCCGCAGCAGCCGCCGCCGCCGACATGGCGGTTGTGTTGGCCCGCAAGGGTGCTGGAGTCCTGGAGGTGGCCAACGCGCTGGTGGCGCGTGCCGAGATCCTCGGACACCTCGGTGAACACGCCACGGCGGCCGCGAGCCGCAACGAGGCGGTCATGCTGTTGCGGCGCTGCACCGATGCCGGCATCGTCGGCAGGATGCTCACCGCGTCACAGCGCGGCGCGGGCGTCGACGTGACTGCGCGCACCCAGGCGCGCGCCCTTGGTGAGGAACTCACGGCCAAGGAGCTCGAGGTCCTTGGGTTGCTGGTCACCCGGTTATCGCGCCGTGAGATCGGCCAACGGCTCTACGTCTCGCTGAACACGGTCAAAACCCACCAGCGCGCCCTGTACCGCAAACTCGGCGTCGAGGACCGCAACGCGGCGGTCAAGCAGGCACGCGAACTCGGCCTGCTGTAATCCGGCTGCCCGGACCTCCGCGGCGCCTTGGGGGCAATAACTGGCGCCATGCATGATGGTTTCGGTCCTGGGCAATTCCTTGCAGCACAGCGGTGACTTCGGTGGCTGTGAATGTCTGCGCCTTCCGAGCCTTGCCGGATACCCGGGCTACGAGCAGAGCAACGTTTCTGACGAGTACACCTTCGGCGACGAGCCGGCTAAGTACTTGGCGGATCGCCGTGAGCATGTAGTTGCAGGAGCGCGGCGGGCTAGGCATGACGGACTCGTACTTACCCACCCGGCTGGAATGCGTCGAACCTCTTCCCCGCATTACATGGGCAAAGTCCGCAAAGTGTTGCTGCGGGGCTGGCTTCGGGTGAAGCCAGCCTCACTGACCACATGAGAGACCATTTCTCGCATGGGCGGGGCCGCGATGCCATCTCACTGCGAATACGCAAAGCTTTATGACCGTCGACAAGCTCCCCGTGTCGGGTCCAATCGTTTTCCGAGCAGTTACACACGTTGACCAGTCGGCCAACGCGGCATTGAAGGCAGGCTGATCTCGATTCGTCGGCTGGACGCAGCCAGAGATGACTCCTTGGTCGGCGGACTGCCCGACCCCTTTCCGGTCGGTGTGCTACACGGAGATGCCCATCGAGGCGTTGTCGCCATCGGCGTGCTGCCTGGCGCAGTCCGATCAGTACCCTCACCAGGCGTTTGGGGTGGGTTCCCGCTCGTGGGGCGTGCAATTCCATCCGGAGGTCAGCGTTGCCAACATGCGCATGAGGCCGGCTACAGGGGAATTCACGGCGCTATGCCTTGCTGAATGTGGTCGGTGGCGTGCTCGGCGGGCTAGTCTCGTCTACCAAGCCTGGCCGAGCGCTGCATCGAACTTTGTCTGGGCCCTTGTCGGAATGCAGATCCTCACGCCATCGCGGTCGACTACATCGATCTCGACGCTGTTGCCCCGAGTCGCACGACCAAAGCGTCGGACAGCACGGTGTCCATGACGACCGCGGTGCGGCTGGCGGTGACGCCCGTGCTCGTGCAGCGGCCTGTGCCGTTCCATTCGTCGACGATCGTCTTCAGCAACGGCGCATGGACATGCGGTGGATCAGCCAGTGCGATCCCTTCATGGGAGTCACCGCGGACCAAATGGACGTCGATGGGCGCTGAAACAGACACGGACACGGTACCTTTCGTGCCGATGACCGTCGTGCTGTCGGTGTTGACGCCCGAGTCGAAGCACCAGGTGCCCGAGCCGACGATGCCGTCACCTGCCGTGTAGCTGATCGCGACGGTGTCTTCCACCCCTCCGCCGTGCGACACCGCGCGGCCCCGCACATCGTGCAGGGGACCGAAAAGGTGATCCAGCCAGTCCAGCGTGTGACAGGCCGCATCGAAGAACCACCCGCCGCCTGACAGCCCCGGAACATTCTGCCAGGACTGCAGTCTCGGTGGTTGGCAGCGGACCGAGTTCACGGCACGCACCTCACCGATGGCGCCGTCGGCGAGCAGCTGGCGCACGTGCTCGAACCGCGGGAGAGCGCGGCGGTAGTACGCAACCCATAACGGAACCCCGGCCGTGTCGCAGGCGTCGACCATCGACCGGCACTCGTCGGCGTTGATCGCCATTGGCTTCTCAACGAAGACAGCCTTCCCGGCCACCGCCGCGCGATGTGTGTAGTGGGCGTGGGTGTTGGGATGGGTGGCGATGTACACCGCATCGATGTCGTCGGCGCCCAGGATCTCGTCGGCGTCAGTGTGCCAGCGCGGCACACCATGGCGGTGTGCATAATCCTGCGCCAGATCCGCGGTACGCCGCATCACCGCCACCAGCTCCGAGCCCGGCACCTGCTGGAAAGCGGGCCCGCTCTTGACCTCTGTGACATCGCCCACGCCGATGATTCCCCAGCGCATCACGGTCATGGCGCGTCTCCTTCAGTGGGTCGACGACGATTAATGGCCTGAGCCGTAGCCTTTTCGGTCCTTGAGCCCGTCGAGCGTGAAGTCCTTGCCATCGATGTAGGCCATGTCTCCTGCTTCGGCGGTGCGGACCTGCTCGACGGCGCCGGGTAGGTCGGCGAGAATCTCCCACGGAATCAGGACAATTCCGTTCGAATCGCCGTGCACCAGATCGCCTGTCACCACGCGCTGCCCGTCGAGTTCGATCGGGTCACCTACCGTGGCGATCTCGAAATTCGCATGCGACACCACCGGATACCGCATGAAGTAGTGGAAGCCCAGCGCCCGCACTTCGGCGAGGTCGCGTAGCGCCCCGTCGGTGACCATGCCGACCGCGCCGAGTCGGAGCGCCAGCCTGCTCATGATCTCGCCTGCGTAGGCCACCCGCTGCGGCGCGCCGCTTTGGTCGGCGATCATCAACACCACGGGACCGGCCATCGCGTCGAGTTCTTCCCACAACCGCCAGTAGCCCTCGCGGAAGGCGGCGCGATCGCCCGGGTTGCGCATGGTCACAGTCAGCGCGCGACCGACCATCGGACCGAGTTCGGGGAAGGTGCACTGCACGTGGCCACCGATGAAGCCGTCGGCGAGAGGCCGCACCTTGAACCGTTCGATGGCATTGGCGATGGTCGGGCTGTCGACTGACTTGAGGAATTCGAGCTGCTGGTCGGTCATTTCGTGCGCGGCGGTCATACGCTCCTGCTCTCATCGGATCTGCGGAGGTTGCTGGTGGCCGACTGACCGGCCAGGCGACCAGACGTCATCGCCCAGCCGATGTGATGGCCGTGCCCCTTGAGCAGCATTCCGCCCTGGCCAACGCCGCCGACCGCGCGCAGTCCGGCGATCGGCGAGCCGTCGGGGCGCAGCACCCGCAGGTCGGTGTCGACGGCGACGGCGCCCTCGGTGACCGTGAGCATGCTGAACACCGGTCCCATCGCGATGAGCGGCGAACGAAGGGTCGACGCGGCCACCGCCTTGGTCAGACTGTCGGGGTCGACACCGATCGCGGCGGCCAGTGCGGCCTCATCGGGCGCACGGGTGATCAAGTCCGGCCGCCCACGCGCGTAGTCCGAGAAATACGCGAACGCGATACCGGGGGCGGTCGAGATGTAGTTGGGTTCATGTTCGAAGCGGGCGGCGACGGACTCGTCGAGCACGATGAAGCCGCGCCGGTCGGGCTGTCGCGACAACCCGTCGGCGGGTGCTTGCTCGTTTCCGAATCGAGTGCCGGAGCTGTCGACCAGTATCGCGCCCTGGGCGAACACCGCGTCGCTCGGCGACATGTGCGACACCAGAAGCGATTTGACCACCGGGCGCAGCGCCGCCGGCGGAAGGTTGCGCACCACAACCCCTTCCAGCCAGCACAACCACCGCCATAGCGGAAGCCGCTCGATGAAGCCGGCTTTGGGCGGGGGAGGGAAGCGCAGCTGTGGCCCGAACAGCTGGTCCATCTGCAACAGCTCGGCCCCGACTCCGGCGGCGAGCTGATGGCCGAGTCCCAGTGCGCCGTTGTTAATCGGGATCGCCTCGTGCGCAGCCTCGGGCAGATACTCCTTGCGCATGGTCTCGTTCGCACTGAAGTCGCCGCTGGCGAGGATGACGCCGCGGCGCGCCGAGAGCCGGCGTCGCCCGCCCGATCCGGTGATCTCCAGGCCGCTGACCCGATCGTCGTCGAGCACGAGACGCACCGCTTCGGTACGCAGCATCACCTCGACACCGGCCCGTCGCGCTGCGGAGGCCAACCTGGCGATGTACGACCGCGAGTTCGGGATGACGTTGTGCATCCTCGGCACCCGGTGCGGCGGCTCGGGATATGGGCCGGAGAACACCACACCGCGTTCGACCAGCCAGTCATAGGTGCGTGCGGACTCGACCGCGTACAGCCGTCGAAGCGCAGGAGCGTCGCCGTCGAGCAGCGTCGGGTCGAACGCCCACATGTCCTCGACGAGCTCCTCGGGAGTGTCGCGGATGCCCTTGCGCCGCTGCAGGGGCGTGTCGGCCGCGGTCAGCGAGCCCACCGAGTACGCCGTCGTGCCGCCGAGTTCATCGCTTCGTTCGACTACAGCCACCGATGCTCCACGCTCGGCGGCCGCTACTGCGGCAGCCAGGCCGGCGCCGCCGCCACCCACCACCACAACGTCGTAGGTGTCGGAATAAGCCACAAGACCTCCCGTCACTGATCGTATCGATTCCAAACGTTACGACCGTCGCGGCGCCCTCGTCTAGACGCAATTTCGGCGGCATAGCCATGTGTCACGCGACGGTCGGAGCGCTGCTCAGCCCCTCCGGTACCGCTTCAACCGCGGCTTCACCGTGAGATACCGCTTGCATTAAGGCGATTAACGCTGCTTGAATGGGTGCATAACCGGATCGTCAGAGAGGCGAAGATGCCCGCCGCCGACCTACGTGGCCTCACCCCTGCCATTGTCACCCCCTTCGATAACCAGGGGGAAGTTGATTTCGACAGCTTGATCTCCTACGTGTCATGGATGAAATCGATTCCAGGCGTCGTGGCCATAGTGCTGAACTCGCACGCAGGCGAGGGCAGCACGATGACCGCCGATGAACGCGCGGAGATCGTCAAGACCGTGAAGGCCGAGTTCGCTGACCTGCACGTCGTCGCGGGCGTCATCGGTGACGGCACCCGGCTCGCGGCGTACGAAGCCGAGCGCGCGGCCGCAGGGGGTGCGGACTCGCTGCTGATCTTCCCGCCGCCGTCGGCCACCCGGTTCGGCTTCCAACCGGGTTCGGTGCAGGACCGCTATAAGGCGGTTTGGTCGGCGGCGCAGCTGCCGATGGTGGCGTTCCAGTTCCCGAACGTCACCAAGGCCACCTTCAACCTGCCGCTCCTGCTGGAACTGTGCGCACTCGACGGTGTCTTCGCGCTCAAGGACGGCGCCAGGGACATGATCCGCTGGGACACCGAGGTGCCCGTGCTGCGCGAGAACTTCCCCGAGCTGCAGATCCTCACCTGCCAGGACGAGTTCCTGATGCACACCATGTGGGAGTCCGACGGCGCGCTGGTCGGTTACGGCGCGCTCATCCCCGAGCTGCTGGTTGAGCTGCTGACCAAGGCCAAGGCGCACGACTACGACGCCGCCAAGAAGGTGCACGATCGGATGCTGCCCATCACCAAGGCCGTCTACCATCGCACCTCGCACATCGAGTCGACGCCTGCGATGAAACTCGGCCTCGTCGAGCGTGGCATCCTGCAGTCGGCCTATGTGCGCTCACCGCTGATGGCGCTCGAAGACGGTGCGCGCGAGAACATCCGAGCTGCGATGGTCGCCGGGGGCGTCGATCTGGGGGTGCCGGCTTAGCGATGAAGGTCACCGACGTTCGGCACATCACCGTGCCGATCACCAGTGACATGGCCAACGCGTTCATCAGCTTCTCGAAGATAGACGTCAGCGTGCTGGCCATCGACACCGACGAGGTGCGGGACGGAAAGCCGGTGGTGGGTTACGGCTTCAACTCGAACGGCCGCTACGCCCAGCCGGGCATCCTGTCCCACCGCGTCATTGCGCGGATACTGGCCGCCGAACCCGGCGCGCTGATCGATCCGGCCACCGGATACCCTGACCCCGAGCGGATCTGGGCTGAAGCCAATGCCAGCGCGCCCTCGCCATGCTGAACAAGCACGGTTGGTCGGCAAAGCGCTGCATTCCGCACGGTGGCCACCAGTTCAACCTCGCCATCGCTGCAGGCTGCGGCCTGGGCGGATCCGAGTCATATCCGGGAATCTTCGAACCGTTCGGCGGGTTCGCCGACGGCGATGACGTCCAGGACGGCTACATGACCTTGCCCGACGTTCCGGGAATCGGCCTTGAACAGAAGTCGTCTCTACGGCCCGTGCTTGCACAGCTGGAGAGCTGAGACGATCGGGGAGGACGAATCAGCTCGGGAATCGGTTCGGGCACGCCGCAGGCAAGGGCGGCGTGGCGCCTCGGACTGGGTGAACGGCATCTTCGGTACCGCGTTGGCCATCAACATGATTCTGGTACCCATATCGCTTGTCGTCCCAGCACTGGCCCCGGCCGCGGGCGCGGCGACCGTTGCGGCGACCGCGCTTGGCATCTTCCAGATCCACCACATGCAGCGGCTGCTGGCCGTGGTCCTCATTGGAGCGGGCGTCGTGGCGCTCGGCGTTGCGCTTGCGCTTGGCGCACGGCCTTCCCTCACGCAGTTGTTGACACTGAACCAGACGCTGCTGGGAATGCTGACCGCCGTCACGTTCGTGCGGCTGATCACTGGCGACCATGGCATACATCGCCCGAGGCTCACCGGCGTCCCCGCGGTCTGGCGCACCGCGATCGTCACCCAGCTCCTCGGATCGGTGATCAACATCAGTGCCGTCACCCTGGTTGGCGATCAGCTGCGGCACAAAGGCAAACTCCACATCTCGGATGCCCTGTTGCTCTCGCGCTCGTTCTCGCCGGGCGCGTTCTGGTCGCCCTTCTGGGGTGCCAGCGCGGCGGCGCTGACCTATGCCATCGGCGCCGACACGGGCGTGTTGCTGATTTGCGGCAGCCTGCTGGCGTTCGTCGCCTTCACGATCAGCATCACGATGGCGGTACCTGCCTTCGGCAAGCGGTTGGCCACCTACCACGGCTACCCGCTTTCGGCGCGGGTGCTCGTTCTCCCGATCACCATGGGAATCATCGTGATCGGCATCCACCAAGCAGTTCCGACCATAAAACTCGCGGTGGTCGTGCTGTTGGTGTCGTTGGTGGTACCGGTGGTTGTGCTGGCAACCACGCGAAGGCGCCATCTGCCCCGCATCATGGGGGGACACATCGTTCGGGGATTGCGCCCGATGCATTCCGAGGCCGTGCTGTTCACTGCAGCCGGTGTGTTGTCGGTCGGACTGGCCGCGCTCGTCGACGTCATCGGATTCACTGTCCCCGCGGGTTATTACAACGTATGGTTCGCGTGGTTGTCGGTGGTCGCAATGACCGCCGTTGCACTCGTCGGCGTGCATCCAGTGATTTCCATCGCGGCTCTCGCCGCGGTACTTGGCCCGATCATCAGCGAACCGACGCTGTTCGCCATGGCCGGCACGATCGCGTGGGGCACCGCCGCCGCAGTCGGCCCGATAAGCGGGCTGAATGTTTTCCTCGCCGGCCGCTTCGGGGTGGACGCATTCAAAGTTGCCAAGCGAAACCTTCCCTACCTGTTCATCGTCGTCGTGTTGGCTTTGCCCACACTGCTGCTCTGTGCGAAGCTGACGTGACCGCCGGGATGCCAACCACCCCCGATAGGGGAAGGAGCTGAAATGGCGACGATTCGCGATGTCGCCGCACGGGCAGGTGTAGCGCCGTCATCGGTGACGCGGGTCCTCAGTGGCCACCCCAACGTGAGCCCGGATCTGCGCGACCGAGTGCTTGCCGCGGTCCAGGAAGTGGGTTACAAGCCCGATCTCGTCGCTGCCGGTCTGCGACGCGGCTATACACAGACGGTCGGGATCATCGTCAACGACGTGCTGAATCCCGTAGTGGCTCAGATGATCGACGTGGTTGAAAGCGAATTGCGGCGCGCGGGTTACGGCGTCATCCTGGCCAACTCACATGGCCAGGCGGACAACGACATCGAGAATGTACGGCTGCTGCAACAGCGCCGCGTGGATGCACTATTAGCGGCTTTTTCCGACGACACCAACGCCGAACTGGTCGCGACGTTGTCCGGCTTGCCGATCCCGGTGGTCCTGCTCGACCGTGAAATGGACTCCCACGACTTCAGCGGCGTGGTCAGTGACCACAGCATGGGTGCCCGTCTTCTCGCCGAGCACCTGATCGAGCGTGGACATCGCCAGATCGGGGTGATCAGCGGGGCCCTCTCGGTGTATCCGAGCAGGTCACGGGTGCAGGCTCTGAGCGCCGTGCTTGCCAAGCACGGCGTGTTGCGGCCCGAGTTCACCTTGGCGGGCCGGGGTTCCGAAGAGTTCGGCTCCCAATCGGTGGCACAGCTGATGGATGACCCAAGGCCGCCGACCGCGATCGTTATCGGCAACGGAAACACCGCGGCCATCGCAGGGGTCATCGGCGAGCTGCGTAGGCGCGGGGTGAGGGTCGGCGAGGATATCGCGCTCGCGGCGGGTGACGACGGACCGCTGCTTGCTCTGCATACCCCGGGGATAACCGTAATCGCCCGTGACGTTGCCGACTTAGCCCGCCGTGCGGCGAACCTGGTGCTGCACCGGCTGGACAACAAACGGCCAGGGGTGCACACGGTGGTGTTGCCGACCCACTTGATCGTGCGGCCCTCCACGGACTGGACGTTGAGCACCGCGGTGCGGGCCTCATAACCGATTGCCTCGAGCTTTGTGATTTGGAGCTTGCACGGATTCGTACTGTGACCGTAGTCTCTTCCTAACTGCATTGAAAACGGTTCCCAAGGAGTTGGTCAGCCTGAAGTTCTGCAGGGCCGCACACGCCGGTGATCGAAATGCTCTGATAGGTCAGGAAAGACCTCCCGGATCGGGGACCGTTATCCTCCGCTCCGACCTCCTTTCTCCGGCCAGTCTTGGAATCGATTCCTAATGCAGACGCTGCCAAGAAAAGCCGTGGCCAGCCAGGCCGAATGGGTCGAGTTGGACTTCCTGGACGATGTCCGCGTCGGCGATGTCGCGTCTCCGCGTCGCGTCACCAGCGACGGAGCCGGCCGACTGCAGGCGGCGATGCGGTCGGCGCTCGGCGATATCGCGGCTCCGCTGGGCATCGCCGACATCTGCCCGGACCCGCTGGTATTCGCACTGCACGCCGGTCTGCCACGGCTGACGAATTTCGCCCAGTCCATCGATGGCGGCAGCGCGTGGTGCGACCAGGCTGCGATCGGTGACGGGACGTTGTACGCAGTATCCGAGATCGCGCAGGTAGCCGAGCGCACCACCAGCGACGGTAGGCGCCTGGTACGGGTGAATTACCGGACCCGGTTCACCAATACGAGCGGCGTGCTCGTCGGCACTGCGACGGGGACGAGCATTCACGTCGGGAGCGTCGAATGACCGCGGCCGTACCCCAAGCGCCGCGGCGCTTCGAGGAACACACCGTCGAGCCCTCGACGGAGCACTTGTTGCGTTGGGCCGCGGCCGCTGACGACTTCTCGCCAATCCACTTCGACGCCGAGGTCGCCAAGGCGCGCGGGTTCGAGCACCCCGTGGTGCACGGCCCATGGAAGGCGGCGGTGTTGCGCCGCCTCCTCGCCAAGTGGCTCGGCCCCAACGCCACCGTGCACGCCGTCTCCACCCGCTATCTGCGGCCCGACCCGGTCGGCAGGCCGCTACGTTTCGGCGGCTCTCTGGTGAGCTCCACCCCGATGCCCGACGGGGCCTACGAGCTGCGATGCGCGATCTGGGTCCGCGACGAGGACGACCGGACCAGTGTCGACGGCGACTGCATCGCAACGTTCGCGCCGGAACCGGGGGACGGGCTGCCGCTCGACCGGCTGCGCGCGGCCGTGAAGCTGGGCGAGGACGCGGCCAGCTTCATCTATCGCGTCGAGTCTCACGACGTCGAGGCCTTCGCAAAGGCCATCGGTGCTACACCCAGCAGCGACGCGCCTGCCACCTATTTCGCCGCGCTCGATCCGGTCGAGCGCCGCGACCTCGACCTCGACGGCTTTCTGCATCAGCTGCCTTTCCCGATGACCGGGGGCGGCAATGCGTTCAACGAAGTCGTCTATGAGCGCCCCATCCGCGTCGGCGACGTCATCACCGTTACCACGCGCTACACCGAGGTCTACGAGAAGAAGGGCTCGCGGGGGACGCTGCTGTTCCGTGTCCGGGTCAACGAGATGCGCGACGCCAGCCAGGCTCTCGTCGCGACCAGCCGCTGCGGGCACGTGCTGAGCTACCGAGTCGACGAGTCGGGAGGTCAGAAATGATCCCCGAACACGTCACGGCTGCGGGCGTCGGTTACCAGCTGCCCGCCAAGGTGCACGTCACCACCCCCACGCAGCTCGTGCGTTATGCCGGTGCGGCTCAGGACTTCTCAGGTATCCACTTCGACGTCGACTATGCACGGCGGCGCGGCTTCGACGGCGTCATCGTGCATGGCCTACTGAAGGCGGCGTTCCTCGCAGAACTCGGTCAGGGCTGGGCAGGCGCGGGCGCGTGGTATCGCTCGTTCGGCGCTCGGTACACCGGCACCGACCTGGTCGGCGCTCCGATTGTGTGCCGCGGACGCGTCGCCAGCCTGGACCTGGCCGTCGGGCAGATTGGCCTCGAGTTGTGGACCGAGAACGTCGACGGCCGTACCACCACCACCGCAACCGGAATCATCGAGATCGGAGAATCCGCGTGAGTCAACCCGCACCAGTCCCGACGGCAAGATTCTCCGGGGAGCCGGTGTTGATCACCGGCGGCGCGGGCGGAATGGGCGCTGCGATGGCACACCGCTTCGCGACATCGGGCGCCCGGGTGGCGATCGTGGACCTCAAACCCGATGCCGTCGCTGACACCTCCGACCGGCTGCGCGCCGAGGGTCTGGACGTGATCGGCGTATCCGCCGACACCACCGACCAGGAGTCGATGGCCGCAGCCGTCGCCGAGACCGTACACAAGTTCGGTTCCCTGTACGGTTTGGTCACCGCGGCTGGAATCCGCCAGACCGCAGCCGGTTTCACCGAAATTGACCTGGACCTGTGGCGGACGATCATGGAGGTCAACGTGACCGGCACCCTGGTGGCGATCCGCGCCGCCACGCCGGAGCTCATCGCCGGCAAAGGTGCGATCGTCACCGTCGCCTCGGTGACGGCAGGGGCCGCGCGGATGAACCAGTCCGCATACGCGACAAGCAAAGCCGCCGTGCTGCACCTGTCCAAGCAGATCGCGCTCGAACTCGCCGTCAAAGGGGTACGGGTGAACTGCCTGTGTCCCGGGGTAACCAACACGCCGATGATCGAACAGGCGGTGCGCGACGACGGGCCGACGGTTCTGGAGGACAAGCTCAAGGGCTCGCTCGCGCAGTTCCGGCCGGGCATTCCGCTCGGCAGGCTCGCCGAGCCCGAGGAGCAAGCCGCCGCCGCGGAATTCCTTCTGTCCAAAGATGCTTCGTTCATCACCGGCGTCGGCGTGTTCGTCGACGGCGGCGTGTCCATTCTGGGGTGATGCCATGACCGTGCTGCGCGGGCTCGCCGGGTTCGCCCGGAGCCACACATTGGTCACCGCGAGCTTTGTGGTGCTCGGAATCGTGATCGTCAGCGCGGTGTTCGTCCACCAGCTGGCGCCGTTCGACCCCTACGCCCAGGACCTGTCGCTGCGGAACCTGCCGCCGATGACACACTCCGACGGCGGTGTCCACCTACTGGGCACCGATGCGCTCGGCCGCGATGAACTGTCGCGCCTGATGCTCGGTGGACAGATCTCACTGACGGTCGGTGTTGCCAGCGTGCTGGTGTCGGGACTGATCGGCACGGTCGTCGGGCTGATCGCCGGGTACTACCGCGGCTGGTTCGACGACGTCGTGATGCGCATCGTCGACCTCCAGATGAGCGTTCCGTCGCTCCTGATAGCCCTGTTGGTGCTCTACCTCGCGGGACCGAGCTTCATCAACATCGTGGTCGTGCTCGCCGTCACCCGATGGATGGTGTACGCCAGGGTGTCGCGCGGCCTGATGCTGTCGTTGCGCGAGGTGCTCTTCGTCGAAGCCTCCCGGGCGCTCGGCGCCTCCAATCTGCGCATCATTGTTCGACACCTGCTACCGAATCTGTCGGCCCCCATCCTCGTTCTGGCCACGCTCGAGCTCGCCGTGATGATGCTGACCGAGGCGTCACTGAGTTTCCTCGGCCTGGGCATCCAGCCACCCGAATCGTCATGGGGGCTGATGCTCGCCGAGGGGCGCGAATATCTGACTTCGGCGCCATGGCTCGTCGCGGTCCCGGGACTGGCGATCCTGTTCACCACGCTGAGCGTGAACATCATCGCCACGTGGCTGCGCGGCCGCTCCACCCAAGCCACCTACGCGCGCACCGCCTCCGCCAAGGAAGGAACCCAAAGTGCTTCAGTCTGACGCCGTCAGCCGCCGCGAGGCCGCGATCGCCGCGGCGCCCACCAACGTCGGGGAGCACCCGGACCTCGCGCAGGTCGAGGTTCGGCACCCCTTCACCGGTGCGGTGGTGGGACGGGTGGCCGCATGTGGCGCACACGAAGTGGCCGCCGCGTGCCGTACCGCGGCGAGCGCGCAGGAACGTGGTCTGGCGCAATGGCAGCGCGCCCGCGTCCTCGACACCCTTGCGGTTTTGCTGGAGCGTGATCAGGAACAGCTCGCAGGGCTGATAACCCTGGAGAGTGGCAAGGCGATTCGCGATGCCCGCGGCGAGGTGGGGCGTGCCGCGGAGACGGTTCGCTTCTCGGCGGCGGTGGCCCGAACGCTCACGGGCGAGCAGGTCGCCACCGAGGCGACGCCCACCGGGGTCTCCAAGCTCGCGATTGCGGTGCGCTTGCCGATCGGTGTGGTGGCCGCGATCTCACCGTTCAACTTCCCGCTCAACACCGTCATGCACAAGGTGGCGCCCGCCATCGCCGCCGGCTGCGCCATCGTGCTCAAGCCGGCGCACCAGACTCCGCTGACGGCACTGGCGTTGCGCGAATTGCTCGTGGAGGCAGGCCTTCCCGAAGACTGGCTCACGATCATGACCGACGACCGCACGTCGGCAGGACCGGCGCTGGTCGAGCATCCGATCCCCAAGCTCATCACCTTCACCGGCAGCAGCCAGGTGGGGTGGGGCATCGCGGCGACGGCATATCGCAAGAAGGTAGCCCTGGAACTCGGCTCCAACTCGCCGGTGATCGTCGCGGGCGACGCCGATGTGAACGACGCCGCCGCGAGGATCTCCAAGGCCGCGTACTCGACGTCGGGCCAGAGCTGCATCTCGGTGCAACGCGTGATCGCGCACCGGTCGGTGCATGACGAGCTGCTCACGGCACTGCGCAAATACGCCGACGCCCTCGTGGTGGGCGATCCCTTCGACGACACCACCGACATCGGTCCGTTGATAGCACCGGTCGCGACCGAACGGGTGAAGAGCTGGATCGACGAGGCGTCTGGAGCCGGCGCGTCCGTGGTGGCCGGCGGAGAGCTCGTCGGCGAGTGCCTGCGGCCCACCGTCATCGACCAGGCACCACTCGGTACCAAGCTGCGCGAGTCGGAGGTGTTCGGACCGGTCCTGACCGTCCTCGAATACGACCAGCGCCAAGAGGCTTTCGCGCTGGCCAACGAAACGGTCTACGGCCTGCAGGCCGGCGTTTTCACCCGCGATCTCGACTTGGCGCTCAGCGCGATGAGGCAATTGGACTTCGGCGGTGTGCTCGTCAATGACGTGCCGACCACCCGGCTGGATCAGCAGCCGTACGGCGGCGTTGGCGAGTCGGGCAACACCCGCGAAGGACCGTCCTTCACCGCCCACGAGATGACCGAGGTGCGGTTCGTGTCCTTCCAGCCCGGGCCGGGAGGTGTGCGATGAGCGGCCCATTGGCCGGCATCGTGGTGGTGGACTTCACCGAACGGGTCCAGGGCCCCTACGCCACCCAGATGCTGGGTGACTTCGGCGCGGACGTGATCAAGATCGAGCGACCCGTCGCGGTGACCCCCGACGGTAGGCCCGATGAGCGGTATGCGAGCGATGGCAGTGAACCGCCCGATTCGCTCTACCGCGCAACATTTTTGGCGAATAACCGCAACAAGCGCTCGATCGCGGTCGATCTCAAATCGGCCGATGGACTGCGTACCATGCAGGCGCTGGTCCGTACCGCCGACGTCGTCTACGAGAACTTCCGGCCCGGTGTGATGGACCGCCTCGGCCTGGGCTATCGCCATTGCCGGGAACTGAATCCCGGCATCGTCTACGTGTCGGCGTCGGGTTACGGGCCGGACGGGCCACGGGTGAACAAGCCAGGGCAGGACGTGCTCGTCCAGGCGATGAGCGGGATCGGCATCATCAACGAATCCGCCGATGGCAGGCCGACACCCATCGGTATGTCGATCTCCGACGTGCTCGGCGGACTCAACGGCGCCGCGGCGGTTCTCGCGGCACTGGTGCACCGCGAACGCACCGGTGAGGGACAACAGATCTGGGTTGACTTGCTGGGCAGCGCATTGGCCGCGCTCGGCGAACACCTGGTCCACATGCTCAACAACGGCGCCGACGAGCCCGCCCGGGTCACGCCGATGCACGGTCACGGGTACATCCCGCCGCCGTATGGCTTCTACGCCACCAAGGACGGATACCTGGCGCTGTCGAGCGGCAGGCAGATCCGCGAAATCTGCGAGATCGTCGGTTTGCCGGACCTCTCCGCGGACGCCCGGTTCGACACCTATTCGAAACGCGCGGCGAATCAGGCTGAGCTGGAAGCGATCCTGGAGGAGGCGCTGAAGGCGCGCACCACCGACGAGTGGCTGGCCGTGATGGAACCCGCGGATATCTTCGCGGCCCGGGTCAACACGCTGCGGGAGGCGGTGGACGATCCGCAGGTGGTCGCGACCGGGCGGGTGCTGACCGTCGACAGTCCCGACGGGCCGCTGCGGTTGGTCGCTCCGCCCGCGCGTTTCGACGGCACGCCGCTCAAGGAGCACACGGCGCCGCCACAGCACGGCGAGCACACCGAGAAGATCCGGCGCGAACTCGGCCTGGAACCCGTTGCGGGCACGGGAGGAGAAGGGTAGTGACCACAGCCATCGCCGACGGCGCGCGGCCGCACACCTCTGACACCGCGGCCGCGTTGCTGAAGGTCGAGGATCTGACAATCTCGTTCCGCAGCCCGAGCGGTCTTGTCCACGCCGTCAACGGTCTTGACCTCACCGTCGCCCCGCGCGAACGGGTCGCGATCGTCGGGGAATCGGGCTCAGGCAAGTCCGTGACGGCCCAGGCGCTGCTCGGCCTGCTGCCCACCGCCACCATCACCGGTCGCATCGAGTTCGACGGCCGTAACGTGCTGACGATGCCCGCGGTCGAGCTGCGGGCCCTGCGCGGCGCCGAGATGTCGTACGTATTCCAGGATCCGCTGTCGTCGCTGGACCCGGTCCGCACGATAGGCGACCAGGTGTGTCAGCCGCTGCGCATCCGCGGCGTCAGCCGCAAGGAGGCAAAGGCGCGAGCGCTCGATATGCTCGCCGCGGTCGGCATCCCCAACCCAAACCGTCGTTACGGCGACTACCCCCATCAGTTCTCCGGTGGTATGCGGCAGCGCGTGATGATCGCGATGGCACTGATCGCGGAGCCGCGGCTGGTGATCGCCGACGAGCCGACCACCGCACTGGATGTTCGAGTGCAGGCCAAGATCGTCGACCTGCTGTACTCGCTGACCGAAGAGCGCGGCGTCGCGGTCGTTTTCATCACCCACGACCTCGGTATTGTCGCCGGGTTCGCCGACCGGGTGATGGTCATGTACGCGGGCCGGGTGATGGAGAGCTGCGCCACCGACGAGCTCTACTACCGCTCGATCAACCCGTACACGCTGGGCCTGCTGCAATCGCTACCGCGAATCACCGGGGACATTCCGGACAAACTTGCCACTATCGGCGGGCGGCCGCCGTCACCGTCGGACCTTCCGTCCGGGTGCGCATTTCACCCGCGCTGCCGCTACGCGGCAGATATCTGCCGCGCCGAAGCCCCGGCGCTGCTGACCCCGCCGAACGGCTCCCACCCCAGCGCCTGCCATCGCTCCAGTTGGCTTGCCGAACAACCGGGGGTATTGCGATGACCAACACGGTGATCGAGGTCGAGAACCTCGTCAAGGAGTTCGGGTCGGGCCGACACGCCACCCGTGTGCTCGACGAGGTGGGTTTCGCCGTCAATCGAGGCGAAACCGTCGGCATGGTCGGTGAATCGGGTTCCGGTAAGTCCACGACGGCACGATGCATCCTGCGGCTGATCGAGCCGACCTCGGGAGTCGTCCGGTTCGAGGGCGAAGATGTGCTGTCGTTCGGCAGGCGCAAGATCAGGGAGTACCGCGCGCGGGCACAGATGGTTTTCCAGGATCCTTACTCGTCGCTCGACCCCCGGATGTGCGTGGAGGACATCATCGCCGAGGGCATCCACATCCACCGGCCGAAGGAGAAGCGCGCCAAGGTGCGCGACGAGATCGTCGAGCTGCTCGAACTCGTCGGGCTGCGCCCGGATCATCTGCCCCGGCGCCCGGCCGCTTTCTCCGGCGGGGAGCGGCAACGCATCGGCATCGCGCGTGCGCTCGCGGTCCGGCCCAGCCTGCTCATCTGTGACGAGCCGGTGGCTTCGCTTGACGTGTCGATTCAGGCGCAGATCCTCAACCTGTTCTCCGACCTCAAGGAAAGACTCGGGTTGACGATGATCTACATCGCCCATGACCTGGCGACGGTCCGCCATCTGTGCGACCGCATCGTGGTCATGCAGGGCGGCAAGATCAAGGAAATCGGCTTGCGTGAACAGATCTACAGTGATCCGCACGACCCCTACACGATCGCGCTTATGCAGGCCGTGCCCGAACCCGACCCTGTCGTGGCGCGCGAGCGATTGGCGCAACGCCGGCTGGCCGCGGCCTCAGCCGCCGCGGACGCGGGAGCAACGTCATGACCGGAAGCAACCAACTGCCGACGGTCGAGATCAGCCAGGACCGGGTCGCCGTCATCACGCTGCACCGACCCGATGTGCTGAATGCGCTCGACTCGGACAGCCACGTCGCCATCGGTGACGCGATCGTCGCACTGGAACGCGACGACAACGTGGGCGCCATCGTCATCGCCGGTGAGGGCCGTGCGTTCTGTTCCGGCTCCGACCTCGCCGAAATCGGACAGCTCACCGGTCAAGCCGAACAAGACTATGTGGCGCTGGATTTCGCGACGAAGAACCGCGTAGCCGCATGTACGAAGCCGGTGATCGCGGCGATCCAGGGCTATTGCGTGGGCGGTGGGCTGGAACTGGCGTTGGCCTGCGACTTCCGCGTGGCAGGCGCTGACGCCGTGTTCATCATGCCCGAGGTTTCGCTTGGCAGCCTGCCCGGATCCGGTGGCCTGCAACGTCTTCCACGCCTCGTCGGGGTCGGCGTGGCGACCGACTGGATCTTCACCGGCCGCCGGGTGAGCGCCGAGGAGGCCGAGCGGCGGGGGCTGGTGACCCGGCTGGCGCCGGCCGGCGACCACTTCGTGGCCGCCAGGGAACTCGCCGCGGAGCTTGCCATCAAGAGCCCGCTCGCATTGCGGCTCGCCAAGGTGGCGCTGACGCCGGAGCCGCTGGCCGACCGCGGGATGGTCGCCGCATTCCAGATGCTGGCCGGCGACGCCGGTCACCGGCAGCCGTCGTATGCGGCGGCTACCCAAAGATTCGCCAAGGACGGCGATGGTTCGCGACACTCAGAGAGGAGAACCACGTGAACTCACGAACGGCAATGGGGCCGGTGGGCCGATGGCGCCGTGCGCGAGCCGGTTTCGCAGGCGTCTTCATGGCGATCGCCCTCGTGCTGGCGGCCTGTTCGGGTGGCGGAGGCGGCGGCGGGGGTGGCAGCACCGGTACAGAGGTGACGATCGCGCTGCCCGAAGAACCGCGCACGCTGGCGAGCTGGAATGCCTACTCCAACGACGGGCATCCGATCCTGCGCAATATAGAAGAAGCGCTGATCAACCGTGACCCCAAGACCAACGACCTGGTCCCCGAACTGGCTCTGTCCTGGAAGCAGATCGACCCGACGAACTGGCAGTTCACCCTGCGCCAGAACGTGAAGTTCACGGACGGCTCGGAGTTCGATGCGAACTCGGCTGCGACGTCGTTGAATTACGTGCTGGACCAGAAGAACGCGTTCCCGATGCGGACCTTCCTCGGCCCGGAGATCCAGGCCAGCGCGGTCGACAAGTACACGCTGAACGTCAAGACCGCGTCACCTGACCCGATCCTCCCGACGCGGCTGTACTTCGTCACGATTCCGTCTGCCAAGCAGGTCACCGACGATCTCGGCAGTTACGAGACCAGCCCGGTCGGCACCGGCCCTTACAAGCTCGATAAATGGGACCGTGGCCAGAACATCGTCCTGGTGCCCAACGACGAGTGGTGGGGGAAGGACGCAGCCGACTCCAGCGGTAAGCAGACGATCACCAAGGCCACCTACGTGTTCCGGCCGGAGACCGAGGTGCGTGCTGCGATGGTGCAGCGCGGCGAGGCCGACCTGGCGCCCAAGCTGACCAAGGAGCAGTGCGACGCGGCGCCAAAGTGCGAATCGACACCGACGGTGGAAACGGTGATCCTGCGGATGGACACCAAGAACGCGGTTATGGCAGATCTGCGTGTGCGCCAGGCCATCTCGATGGCGTTCAATAAAGAGCAGATCATGAACGACATCCTGGGCGGCGGTAAGGTCGTCGGACAGATCGTCGGCCCGTCCGCCGTGGGATACGCCGACCTGCCTCCGTACCCCTATGACCCCGAGCGTGCCAAGGCTCTTATCGCCGAGGCGAAGGCAGACGGTGTCGATGTCACGGAACCGATCACGGTATCGGCACGCGAGGGCTACATTCTGCGCGCCAGCGAAATCGTGCAGTTGATCGCCGAGAGCCTGAAATCCATCGGGATGACGGGCGTCACCAGCGAGACGCAGGAAACGGCGGCCTTCGAACAGCAGTGGACCATGGGCTACAACAACATTCCGCCGGAGCGGACACTGCTTGGCCTGCAGCAGCACGGTCAGGAGCTGATGGACTACTCCGGCAGCATCGTGTCGTACTACACCTGCGGGGGCAACACCTCGGCGTACTGCAATCAAGAGCTGGAGAAGATGTTCGCCGAGGCCGTCACCACTTCCGGCGACGCCAGGAAGCAGGCGCTGGCCAACATCGCCAAGTTCGTGTACGACCAGGTGCCCGTGGTGCCCATCGGGCAGCCCAATTTCAACTTCGGGCTGGCTGAACGGCTCAATTGGAAGCCCCGTATCGACGGGTTCATCCTGCTCAAGGAAATGACCCTCAACAACTGACCGACCGGGTGCCGGGCAAGCGAAAGCGGTGCCCGGCAACTCGATCAAAGAAAGTGAAGACATGAGCTACGAGAACCCGCTGACCGCCGCGATGCGCCGGGGCGAGCAGGTGTTTGGTGCGTGGTGCACCCTGCCCGACCCGTTCGCCGCGGAGATCTTCGGTAGGCAGGGATACCACTACATCTGTGTCGACCAGCAACACGGCATGATCGACGACTCGACCGCGTTTCCCATGATTCAGGCAATCAGCGCGTCGGGCGCGGCTCCGATCGTGCGGGTGCGGTGGAACGAGCCCGCCGCAATCATGTCGGCGTTGGACGGTGGCGCGCTCGGCGTGGTGGTCCCGATGATCGAGACGCGCGACGACGCGATCGCCGCGGTCCAGGCTTGCCGCTTTCCACCCGCCGGCCAGCGGTCGTACGGCCCGATTCGGGCGCGCGACGTGATGGGCAGCACCGATCCGGAGGTGCTGGGCGACGTGGCGTGCATCATCATGATCGAAACCGCCTCGGCACTCGCCAATCTCGACTCGATCGTGTCGACACCAGGAGTGGACGGCGTCTATATCGGTCCCAGCGACCTGGCCCTCGCGCTCGGCGAGAAGCCCGGATCGACGGCGCCGGTGGTCCGCGAGACGATCCAGTCGATCGCCGATGCGTGCCGCCGTCACGGCGTAGCCGTCGGCATGCATACCCCTGCGGGTGCGGTGGCGAAAGGTTACCTCGAGCGTGGATTCGATTTCGTCACCGTGTTTTCGGACGCGGGGCTGATCGCCGCAGCGGCGCGTGACCAGTTGGCCGCGGCCCGACCCGAGCAGCAGCCGGTGGCGGTTCAGTCGGGGAGTTACTGAGGAGATCCGGCGATGTTGGCGAGATACATGCTCAAGCGGATCGTGCACGCGGTGCTCGTGCTGCTCGCGGTCCTGATCGTGGTTTGGATTCTGGTCAATCAGATCGGTGACCCGGCCCGGTTGATCCTGCCGCCGTCGGCGAGCCATCAGCTGTATCTCGACACCCGGGCGTCACTCGGACTCGATGATCCACTGTGGGAGCAGTTCTGGCGGTCGTTCTCCGGTTGGTTGCACGCCGATTTCGGAACCTCCATCTGGCAGAAGGTGCCCGCGCTGCCGCTGGTACTGGAGAGGGTGCCCGCGACGCTGTTACTGACGGTGACCACGTTCATCATCGCCCTGCCGATCTCATTGGGGCTCGGTGTGTTGTCGGCACTCCGGCCTGACGGCCTGCTGGACCGAATCCTCACCGCGGTGTCGCTTGCCGGCGTTTCGATCGCCGATTTCTGGCTGGGGCTGATGCTGATCCTGGTGTTCGGTGTACAGCTGCACTTGTTGCCCACCTCCGGTTACGGCGGCTTCGAATATGTCCTATTGCCCGCGCTCACGTTGGCATTTCGGCCCGTAGGCCGACTCGCTCAGGTGGCGCGGTCGGCGCTGGTCGAGGAGATGCAGAAGCCCTACATCGTGACGCTGCGGGCACAGGGCATGTCCGAGGGCCGCATCGTGCGCAGGCACGCGATGAAGAATAGCCTGATCCCGATCATCACCGTCGGCGGAGACGAACTGGCCAGCTTCCTAAACGGCGCGGTCGTCATCGAGACCATCTTCGCCTGGCCGGGAATCGGCAGCCTGTTCATCCAGGCTATCGAACGACGCGACCTTCCGCTGGTGCTGGCGTGCGTCTTCGTCATCGCGACGATGGTCATCCTGGTGAACCTGATCATCGATCTCGCGTACGCGTGGATCGATCCGCGGGCGTCGCTGCTGGTCGATTCGCGGCGGCGCGGGCGTGGCCGTGGGCCGGTGACGCCGTCGACCATGTCTGGACCGCTGACCAGCGACGGCCAAAGCATCGTCGGCGAAGATCTCGGCCGCGAGGCCCTGACCGCAACGCGAACGTAGACCCGTCCCCGGCGCAACTGAAAGGACACGAATGAGCGAGGCGACCCAGGCCGGTCCGCTGGCAGGTATCCGCGTGCTGGATTTCACCGAGCGGATGCAAGGGCCTTACGGCACCCAGATTCTCGCCGACTTCGGTGCGGAGGTCATCAAGGTTGAGCGGCGGGTGTCGCTGACCGTTGACGGGCGGCCCGATGAGCGGTACGGGCCCAATGGGCGATACGGTCAGGATCCCGCCGACACCTCGTTCTACGCCGCGGGCTTCCTCGCGGCCAACCGCAACAAGAAGAGCGTGACCGTCGATTTGAAGAACGAGGAGGGTAGGGCCGTCGTGGCCCGGCTAGTCGAGATCTGCGACGTCGTCTACGAAAATTTCCGTCCCGGCGTGATGACCCGCCTCGGAATCGGCTACGACGACTGCGCGAAGATCAACCCGTCGGTGATCTATGCCTCGGCGTATGGCTACGGCTCCGACGGGCCGTACGAACGCCGGCCAGGCCAGGACGTACTGGCCCAGGCGATCGGTGGCTTCGGGGCGATGAACATCGGCGCCGACGGTCGTCCGATGCCGGTCGGCATGTCGGTCACCGACCTGCTCGGCGGGATGAATGGCGCCATCGCGGTGCTCGCGGCACTGCGGCATCGCGAACGCACCGGCGAAGGCCAACGCGTGGAGGTGAACCTGTTGGCGAGCGCGATTGCCGCGCAATCCGAACAGGCCGTGCACTTCCTCAACACCGATGTGGGTGAGCCTGACCGTGGCACGGTCATGCACGCGCATCCGTATATCCCTGCGCCGTACGGGTTTTACGCGACCAAGGACGGCTACCTCGCGCTGTCGAGCGGGCGTCAGATCCCGGAGTTGTCGCGCATACTCGGGGTGCCCGACCTGTCGGCCGATCCGCGGTTCGCCACGCCGCCCGCACGCAATGAACATCGCCAGGAATTCGAGCAACTGCTCGAAGACGCGTTGCAGCACAAGACGACCGCGGAATGGATGGAGCTGATGGAGCCGGAGGGGCTGTTCGCGGCACCGGTCAAATCCTTCGCCGAAGCGTTCACCGACGAGCAGGTCGAGCAGCAAGGCATGATCGTGACGATCGATTCACCCGTCGGTGAACTGAAACTACCTGCGCCGCCTTACCGGTTGTCGCGCACCCCGGCATCCGTTCGCAACGCGCCACCGCGACACGGTGAGCACACCGACCAGGTCTTGGAGTCGGCCGGCTTCAGCCGGGACGAGATCGAGCGGCTGCGCAAGAAAGAGGCCATCTGACATGGCAAGCCCGACGGGACCGCTCAACGGAATACGGATCCTCGACTTCACCGAGCGGATGCAAGGCCCCTATGCCACCCAGATGCTCGCCGACATGGGCGCCGACGTAGTGAAGGTCGAGCGGCGCGTGTCGCTGACCGCGGACGGGCGCAGCGACGACCGGTACGGTTCCAACGGCCGGTACGGACAGGACCGCGAGGATTCGACGATCTATGCCGCGGGCTTCCTCGCCAACAACCGGAACAAGCGCAGTATCACCGCTGATCTGAAATCCGCGGTGGGACTGGCCATGATCGAACAGCTGATCCCCAAGTTCGACGTGCTCTACGAGAACTTCCGGCCCGGCGTGATGGATCGACTGGGTCTGAGTTATCAGCGCTGCAAAGAGCTCAACCCGCGCATCATCTATGTGTCGGCCACCGGATACGGCCCGGACGGTCCACACGCCGCCAAGCCCGGTCAGGACGTTTTGATCGAAGCCCGCACCGGGTGGGGTCAGCTCAACAGCGTGGACGGCAGGCCGGTTCCCGTCGCATCCGCGGTGGCCGACACGTTCGGGGCGATGAACGGTGCATTCGGAACCGCCTGCGCGATCGTGCACGCGGTTCGCACCGGTGAAGGCCAGCAGGTGCGCACCAGCTTGTACGAATCCGCCATTGCGGGCATGGCGGAGTGGGGATTTCACTTCCTCAACGCCCCCGCGGGTGAACCCGAGCGGCCGCGAGCGGGGCATGCGAGCCCGTACACTCCGCCGCCCTACGGGTTCTACGCCACCAAGGATGGTTACATCGCGCTGTCGAGCGGGCGCCAGATCGGCATGCTGTCGCGGATCCTCGGCATCGACGACCTCAGCCAGGACGACCGGTTCGCCTCGTACTGGGCGCGTTACGACAACCGCGCTGAGTTCGCGGAAATCGTGGAGGAAGCGCTGGCCGCCAAGACGACGGCCGAGTGGATCGAGCTAATGGAAACCGAAGACATGTTCGTGGCACCGGTCAACACTATGGGTGAGGCGTTTTCGGACCCTGCGGTCGCACACACCGAAATGGTGGTGGAACTCGATACGCCGGCGGGGCCGATGAAGTTCTTCGGCGTGCCCTACAAGCTCGACGCCACCCCGGCCAGCGTGCGCACCCCTCCGCCGTTACATGGCCAACACACCGATGAAGTGTTGCGGGACGCCGGGTTCAGCGACGACGAGATCGCTGAACTTCGTCGGGCCGAGGCGATTTAGTCTCAGGAGGCGTGAAGTGAGAGCATATCGAGTACCACCGTGCCACGTCCCGTGCTTGTCGTGACACCATCTTTGTTCTCGGCCCAGACGTCGACGTGCATGCGCGTAGGTGCGGACGCGGCACCGATGGTTTCGACGTCGCGGATGATCCCGTGCGCGATGAAGCTGACGCCGACAGGGTCCGGTGCGCGGTACTCCGCACGGAGTTCGCTCACCCATCCGCGCAGCCCGACCCGATTGGTGAGGACCTGCGACATCCCAAGAACCGAACCGAGGCGGCCAACCACCGCCACCATAGAGAAAAGAAACGTGTGGTGGTGGCGTGTTCCCGCTGAATGAGTCCAATTGAATCGCCCTGGAAATGCTGGAGGCTCCTGACCTTGGAAACGAGGATGCTGGTATGCCCACGGAATCGTCATCGGGAAGAAGCCAACCAGCCGTCGGTACAGCTCTGAGGAGAAGGTTGCGGCAGTGCGGATGGTGCGAGCGTTGCGCGCCGAACTCGGCACCGATCAGGGGGCGGTGTCGCGGGTAGCTCGTCAGCTCGGCTACGGGGTGGAGTCGGTGCGCTCCTGGGTCCGACAGGCCGATATCGACGACGGGTATTCACCCGGCGTGTCCCACCGCGGAATCCCAGCGCATCAAATATCTGGAGCAGGAGAACCGAGAACCCAAGCGCACCAATGAAATTCTGAAGCGAACGGCGAGTTTCTTCGGGGCGGAGCTGTGCGCCACGACAAGAAATAGTCGACTTCATCGACGCCCACCGGAACGAATTCGGGGTCGAGCCCATCTGCACCGTCCTGCAGTCAGTACTGCGGCCCGGCACCCGGACCTGGTCAAGCGAAAGTTCACCGCGACCGCGCCGAACCAGCTCTGGGTCACGGACCTGACGTTCGTGCCGACCTGGGCTGGGGTGGCGTATGTGTGCTTCATCGTCGATGCGTACTCGCGGATGATCGTGGGGTGGCGGGTTGCCTCCCATATGCGCACCACGATGGTTTTCGATGCGATCGAGATGGCCCGCTGGTCCGCGAGCCAGGTTGCCGGGCTTGACATGTCACTCTGATGCCGGGTCGCAGTTCACCTCGATCCGCTACGGTGAGCGGCTCGCCGAGATCGGTGCCCTCGATCGGCACCATCGGGGACAGTTTCGATAACGCTCTGGCCAAGACGGTCAACGGCTACTTAAAGGCTGAGCTGATCTACGGGCCGGCCCGCAGTGGACCCTGGAAGACCGTCGAGGACGTCGAACTGGCCACCCTGGTTGGGTGTACTGGCACAACACCAGCCGCCTGCGCAGCTACCTCGGTGACCTACCGCCGGCAGAGTTGGAAGCCGCGTTCTACGATGCCCAACGGAGCGACCAACCCCTGGTTAAATCCGATAACACGAGCCTCCGGCAAACCGAGGGCGATTCACGGCCAACGCTTGGGACTTGATGGTGGAATGTTGAAGACCAAGGCCTTCACATTTCGGTTTCGGTGCGCCCGTCGCCGGGTAACCCCACCTGGGCCGTCGCACGCCCACAGCGCCCGCAGATACAGCCGCAATACCCGTCCCGCGGTCGAGGATTTCAACGGCCAGCCTGCTCGCCAGAGCGTTTAGTACCCGCGATAGTCGAAGGAGAATGCTCCATGCGATTCACAGATCCCGGTGCGGCCAACGATTTCGGCGATCATGGTGCGCCCAACACGGAGCCGGCGCGGGAAAACCCCCAGTCTTTCGGCAGCGCGTTGAAGTTGTTTCGGACAGACCTCCCCGTCAAATAGGGTCCGCCGTGCTCGCCGACGATCTCAGATGGCCGGATGCGGTCTCGCTGCGAGTTCTGATCGCCGCCCGTGAAGTAACGCCGGCCGAACTCACGGAAGGCGCTATCACCCGCATCGACGCCGCGAACCCGGCGCTGAACGCCGTCGCCGTGCCGCTACCGGATGTCGCGCGGGGCATCGCCGCCGATTCCACTCTGCCGCGTGGGCCGTTTCACGGTGTGCCGTTCCTACTTAAGGACGCCGGCGCCTGTCTGGCGGGTCTGCCGCTGTATATGGGCAACGGGCTGATGCGATCGCTGGACTGGCGGGCGCCATCCGACACCGTCCTGGGTGGTCGCTTCCGCGCCGCCGGTGTTGTCACCGTCGGCAAGACGACCCTGCCCGAGTTCGGCTGCCAGCCGACCACCCAGCCGGTCGCCTTCGGACCGTGCCGAAATCCGTGGGATACCAACCGCTCCACGGCGGGATCCAGCGGGGGTGCCGCCGCCGCCGTCGCCGCCGGACTGGTGCCGGTCGCGCACGCCAGCGACATCGGCGGCTCCATCCGGTTGCCCGCCGCGTGGTGCGGCGTGGTGGGCTTGAAGCCGTCCCGCGGCCGCACGTCGATCCTGCCGATCACCGACCCCAACCTGGTCGAACACGTGATTACCCGCAGCGTGCGGGACACGGCCGCTTTCCTCGACGCCATCGGCGGCGCCGATCCCAGCGACGTCTACCACCTGCCGCTACCCGATGTGCCGTACGAGACGACGATGTCGCAGCCCCCCGATGCCCTGCGCATTGGCTACGTCGAGTCGGTAGAGGCGCTCGGGGTGACAGTCGCTCAGGAATGTGGTGCCGCGGTCACCGAGGCGGCTCGGCTGCTGGAATCGCTCGGCCACCACGTCGAACCGGGCGGACCGGCGCGGCTCTTCGACGAGGAGTTCGGCACGCACCACTTGCGGTCCGCCGGTTGGGAATTCCAGCACATGCTGGACGGGCTCGCCGCCGCGATCGGACGACCTCTGACACCAGGTGACGTCGAACCGTATTCATGGGCGCTCGCCGGCGTCGGTGCCGGCCTCACCGACGCGGCCTACTCCGCCAGCCAGACCTGGCAACGCGCGTACACCGCTGAGGTGTCGTCATGGTGGTCCGACGACTTCGACCTGCTCCTGACACCCGCCGCCGGCGAGCCACCCGTCGTTCTCGACGAACTACTGCCGCCGCCGGCCGACCCCCTTTCGATCCTGCCGCGGTTCGAGCGCATCTGGTGCTTCGCGGCGCCGTTCAGCGTTACCGGACAGCCGGCGATCAGCCTGCCGATCGGGCAGACCGCGGGTGGGCTGCCCGTCGGCGTGCAGCTCGTCGCGGCGCTCGGGCGCGAGGATCTGCTGCTGCGGGTGGCAGCACAGCTCGAGACGGCCGCGCCATGGCGCGATCGCCACCCGCCGCTATCCTGAGGCGGTTTCTCGCAGAGACCTACCGGGGAGCACCGGGTCACCCAGGCGCCACACGCTGTACCCGCCGGAACCTGGCCGCCATCCGCTCAAAGCTGGGTGACCTCGTCCTGTAGCAGGTCATCCCTCGTAGATGAAGATGGCGTCGAGGCGATAAAACCTGGGCGCGGAGGCGGCTTCGCTGCGGCTACCGCCTGCAATCAGGAGAGTCGTCAATGAGTCCCGACCATGAGAGTACCGTCGCCGCGGTGAAATTCATCGAGCTAGCCGGTCCCCGAAGGGCACCCCGCGTGCACCGATCAGTTGGCCGGCGCCGTGCCAGGTTCCGGGCTGGAATTCATTGCCTCCAGTTCCTTTAGGTCTCGTAGAGGACCCGTTGAACCGCTCGACCATCGCGGTGGCCCGCTGGTTCGGTCGCTTTCCGACACGTGGTCGGCTATCGAGACGATCCGGGCGTCGAAGGCGCACTTGTCTATAGGCAATCCCTCACCGTTGCCGCTGCCCTTCGTCCTGACCTAGGAGTAACAGTCGACTTGGATGTAGTCAACATCAGCGCCTCGTTGTACTTGCGTCTTGAATTGGTCAGAAGTTGCCCGACATCCCTGAGTGCCAAGGACACAGGTAGTTCGCGCCGTCTTTTCGCCCGAGTCGTGGACTGCGAAGACGTAGGGATGGCGCAGTCCGGCGGACAGGTCCGCTTCGCAGATGAACCGTTCTCGAAAAAAGAAGTGGCGCTGGCGTCGAGATGCACGGATATCTCAGGCAAGTCGTCGATCGCCGCGTGGCCCCAGTGTCCCAACAGTGTCCCAAGACGGGTTATAGCCAGCCAGGTCTCGCGGCACAGCTGAGACGCTCAAAACATTCTGACCATTGCGAATGCGACGCTATGGAACACCTGTTGACGCTTTTGAGCTTCCTGGGGGTCAAGTGGTCGCAGGTTCAAATCCTGTCAGCCCGACACGCGAAAACCGGCTCTGACCAGCGTCGGAGTGGGTTTTGTCGTTTCTCGGTCAGGTCGCCGAATCGCCGCGAGCTTGCCAAGAATTTGCCGGGCGTTGGTCAGCGGACGTTCGACCGAATCGCCCTGGACGTCATCTGAAGACCACCGTAACGACACCATGATCGCCCTGGCCGGCCACGCCGGCGGAATGAACCGGCTGCTGTCGGCCGACCTGGGACTGCGGTACGGTTTCCACCCAACTGGAATTCAACTGCTACAGCCCGGATGGACTGGGCCAGATCGCCTCCGTAAGACTGTTGTTGGCCCAGGAGGGCCGGGTATGGCTGAGATCGCCTTGCGCTGTGGTCGTTAACTGGGAATGTCCGCCCGGCTCTCCGGGGCGCCTTGGCTGCTAATTGAGATCTGCGCTCGGTCGCTGCTTACGATGTGTCGGCGGGGTGTCCACGGGCTGTTGTCGTCACTTAGACCAGCGGACGGAGAAGCGTGGACGCGCAACGAGACAAAGCCTGGGTCGGCATCGATGCGGCAAAGCCCATCATTGGGCGTGCGTGGTGGACGCCGAAGGCAAGACCTTGTTGTCGGTCAAAATCGCCAATGATGAAGCTGAGATCGTGGCAATGCTGGGCAAGACAAGCATGCTCGCGGTGCAGCTGATCTAGGGTGTCGACACTATTGGCGCACCGTCGGTGTTGCTGCTGGCGCTGCTGGCTCGAGCCGGTCAATCGGTGCGCTACGCGTCGGGGCGGAAGATCGCGGCTATGAGCGCTGCCTACGTCGGGGGAGGGCAACACCGACGCTAAAGACGCCTGCGTCATTGCCGAGACTGCCCGAGTGCGGCTGGACTTGCCGGTCATCGATGCCGGCGCCGACCTCGTTCGCGACTTGGCGTTGCTGACCGGGCATCGTGAATCTGATTGCTGATCGGGTGCGCATGATAAGCCGGCTGCGGGATCTGCTAAAGGGGTGTTTTCCAGTCTGGAACGGGCTTTCGAGTATTCCGCACATAAAGGAGCGTTGGTCTCGACGCGAGCGAAACACTCATCGACGTCGCTGGAAACGGCCGTTATGTCCGCAACGTCATGTTCGAAGCGGTCGAAAAGATGAAGGCGCGCGTAGCCTCAGGCAGCACCGATGCCGATAGTGATCGATGCCGGCAATCGCACAGCAGCGACGAAGGTCACGGATAAAGGTTGGAAAGCTCTGCTACAGAGACCGTTTGGGCCGTCAATTCAGGTGCCGCCAATGACCATCCCTTCATCGTCTTCGACGATGAATCGTTACCCCAAGAGGTGTGCCAATCGGGGAGGATGGCTAGCCGCCTGCGCGCGGCAACCATCAGCGCGTTACGGGTCGACTCGGACCAGCAGCCGCACCCGCGATCGCTGCTCGGGATGAGATAACGATGGTCTTTCAGTCGTCAGATGTTCGAAGAACCCGAACTGCTTTCTGGCACAATTGTGAGGTGGTTCAGTCCGAGGAATCCGATAAGGCCGGTGGCGCTCTTTCGTTCAGTCGAGTCGGCGCATCGAGCTTTCGTGAAAATGTCACGAAGGAATTGCGTGCCGCGGTTATTTCCGGACGAATGAGCCCTGGAAGAATCTACTCGGCGCCTATGCTGGCGCAGGAGTTCGGTGTTTCCCCCACACCGGTGCGCGAAGCGATGGTCGATCTTGTCAGCGAAGGGCTAGTGGAAACTGTTCGGAATAAGGGCTATCGCGTTACTGAGGTGAGTGATAAGGACCTCGACGATGTCACTGATCTGCGCCTGCTGATCGAACCCGCCGCCAGCCGGCGCGCCGTCGAATCCGCGACCGCCAAGGACGTGGCTCAGCTGCGCGAACTAGCCGAGCGCATCGTCGACGGCAGCCGGCGCGGCGACCTGATCCAGTACGTCAACGCCGATAGCGACTTTCATCTCACGCTGCTGGCGCTTTCTGGCAATGCGCGCATTGTGAGGACGGTGGCCGAGCTGCGTGCCCACACCCGGCTCTACGGCCTTGCCCGGCTTGCGCAGGCGGGCAAGCTGGAATCCTCTGCCGCCGAACACCATGTGTTGGTGGATCTGGTGGCCTCGGGCGACGGCCCCGGTATCGAGACCGCCCTGATCCGCCACATCGGTCATGTGCGGGGGATATGGGCGACGGGCCAGGAGTGAGCCCTGGCCCGCCGCGGGAAGACCTTTGGTTATCTAGCTGGCCGGCACGACGTATTGCTTCTGCGCGACGTCGGCCAATTTCGGTGAGAGTCCGGCGTCGGTAATCAGCTTGGCTACGGTGCCGTCCTGGCGCTGCGACTGGATGCCGTCGCTGAGCGCCTTGCCCAAGGACGTGTTGCCTTTGGTGTACGGAAAAGCGGCCTCCGGCGCTTGCACGATGGCCTGTACGCGTGGGTCCGGGTTCTCGTTGGCCAGGAACACCTGTACGTCCTTGACATCCTTGAACTGCGGGACCAGTACGCCGTAGGCGTCGACGTCGGCATCGAGTCGGCCCGCGTCGAAATCGGCTTTGAGCTCGACGCTGCTGGGATACGTCTTGAGTCTGTCGCCCAGTATTTTCCTGAGGTCCTCAACCCACAGGTAGCCCTCGATTGTGCCCACCGTCCCGATCTTCTCCAGGTCGGAGACGGTCTTGGCGCCGGACTTTGACGCGATACCCATCCCGTCGAGGTAGGTGGAGCTAGAGAAGTCCACCGCTGTCATGCGTTTCTCGGTGGCATCGATGGTGCCCAGCGCCATGTCGATGGTGTTGCTGCTGATCGATTGCACGGCGTCGGCGTAGGTGGCTTGCTGGTAGACCGGCTCCAGGCACTCGTCTTTAGCGATCTTGTTGACGATCGATATGTCGATACCTTCGGGGGTGCCGCTGTTGTAGCTGCTGAACGGCGGGATGTCGATGACTCCGACGGTGAGCTTGCCCGGGCTGATGGTCTGGACGTTGTCGTGTTTGGGTTTGCAGTCGGAGGCCACCGAGGAGCCTTTGTCGCTGCTACACCCGGCGAGCAAAGTCACTACGAAGCCGGCTCCGGCGACAATTGCTGCGTAACTGCTTAACCGAGTCGTGCTCATTATTTCTCCAGTTTGTTGGGATTTTGTTTCGTTCAGCGTCGCCAGCAGATTTGCTCGACAACGCGTCATGGCCCACCTGAATTCGAAGTCGACTAGGCGTATCGTCGCTGAATTCGCCTTTCGAAATAGACGGTGATCCAAGTCGCGGGCATCGATATACAGGCGTAAACAAGTCCGGCGAGAATGAATACCTCGAGATAGTTGAAGGTCCTGCTGCCAATCGAGTAGGAGGTCTTCATTAGTTCTGGGACGGCGATGCCGTAGGCCAGCGACGTCCCCTGAAACATCTGGATGGCCAATCCCATCAGTCCGGGTACCGCCGAGCGCAGTCCCTGCGGCAGGCGCACCCGGTAGAAGATCGGCCACGGATGCAGGCCCAGCGCTTGGGACGCCTCTATCTGGCCGCGCGGCACGGATTGCAGACCAGCACGGAACATTTCACTGGCGTAGGCGGCTGCATTCCAGGTCAGCCCGATGTAGGCGGCGGCGAGACTCTCAAAACTGATCCCGAACTTCGGAAGGCCGTAGTAGATGAGGTAGAGGATCACCAGCGCTGGTGCCCCTCGTCCGATTTCGACCACTGCCAGCCCGACGGCACGGGCCGCCAGGTTCTTCGATGCCGTCATCAGCGACAGGCCCAGGCCGATCGGATAGCCCACCACGATCGACACGGCCGCGATGAGCAGGCTCAGTTTGAGGCCAGACAACATTTCGGGCAGATATTCGGCCCAGTTGTGCAGGAAATCCATCAGTAGATTTCCTCCCGCATGCGCCGGTCGAGCTTGCGCGAGAAGTAGGCCACCGGAATGCTCAGCACGATGTAGATCAATCCGGCCACGATGTACGGGATGATGCCGACGGCCGTTGGATGCTGACGCGCGTAAGACTGGGCCTGAAAGACGATTTCGCCGACGATGATCGTCGACGCGATCGAGGAGTCTTTGAACAATCCCATTAGATAGGTCGCCACCGATGGCGACACGATCCGAATGGCCTGCGGCGCGATCACCCGCCGGAAGGTGACGCTGCGGCTGAGCCCCAGCGCGTTGGCGGCCTCCAACTGACCGACCGGTACCGTCTGCAGACCGCCGCGGTAGATCTCGGCCAGGTAGGCCGCCGAGACCAGGCCCAACCCGATCACACCCGCGGTCAACGGTGCGAACCGGATGCCCTCGCCGGCCAGGCCGAACTTCAGCACGAACAGCCAGACGATGATCGGCACGCCCCGTACGAAATCGACCAGGAGCCTGCTGATGACGCGGACCGCCAAGGTTCCCGATCGCAGCGCCAGGGCCAGTGGTACACCGCCGATGGCTCCGATGACGAAGGCGCCGAAGGTGAGGTACAGGGTCATGGGCACGCCTCGCAGTACCGCTGTCACAGGATCCATTCAGCGCTCCAGCACAGCGCGCAGAAACTGCCTCGTCCGTGCTTCCGTGGGTTCCTTCATGATTTCGCGTGGGTTGCCCCGCCCGATGATGCGGCAGTCGGCCATCACTACCAACGTGTCGGAAACGTCTCGGGCGAACTGCATTTCATGCGTTACCACGATCATCGTCATTCCCTCGGCGGCGAGTTCGCGCATGACGGCAAGGACTTCGAGCCCGATCTCGGGGTCGATCGCCGACGTCGGCTCATCGAACAGCATGATCGACGGGTCCAGTGCCAGTGCCCGGGCGATCGCGATGCGCTGCTGTTGACCGCCCGAGCACCGGGTTGGAAATTGATCGGCTTTTTCCGGCAAGCCGACTCGCTCCAACAGCTGCATCGACCTGTCGTTGGCCTCGTTCTTGGTGCGCTTGAGCACCTTCTGCTGGGGGAAGCTGATGTTGTCGAGCACCGACATGTGCGGAAATAGGTTGAACGACTGGAACACCATCCCGACGGTGCTGCGCAGCGCCGCGAGGTCACGACTGCGAATCTCTTTACCCGGCTCGATGGTGTGGCCTGCCACCCGGATGGTTCCCGAATCGGGTCGTTCGAGCAGATTGATGCAGCGCAAGAAGGTGCTCTTACCAGCGCCCGATGGCCCGATCAGCGCGGTCACCGTGCCCGGTGCGACATGGAGAGACACGTCATCGAGGACGACGTTGTCGCCGAAGCGCTTGGAGATGTGGTCGAGGTCAATGCCGACATTCCCGGCGCGCTCGCCGGCTTCCACCCCGGTAAGCGTCACCAGTCAGCGTCCCGGTTCACAGTGATCCTCCCTTGTGTGCCATGTCACATGGCAGTGTGCCATGCCGGTCGCTGCGTTTAAAGCCTTTGGTTCGACTTTGTGAGGATTTATTCGGGCGCGGCATCCACGACGGCGCTGGCGATGACGAGGTCTTCCCATGACATGCCGACGGAGATGAATACCAGTGGCGCGGTGGATGTCACGCTGTCGAGGTTGCCGCATGCGCGCAGCGCGACGAGTCGTCTGTGATCACACCGACCGGCCGCCACCGCATGGATGACGGCGCCGACCTGACGGGTAGCCATCGCGGGGCTTTCCACCATCACCGTCGACCGGGCGATCAGCTCGTCATCCACTTCGCGGGCGTCCGGTTCGTGGGCACCGACACATACGACTGTCGCGTGCTCGGCGACCAGCCTGCCGTCGAATAGCGGGACATCGGAGCCGGTTGTACAGATGATCAGGTCGGCGCGGGCGACTGCCCGATCGGCTGCAGCCGATCCGATGACGACTGTGGTCGCGTCGACACCGGCCAGCGCCGTTGCACCTCGTGGCGTGCGCACGGCCACCGCCAGCTCATCGAGCGCGCGCGTGCCCTCGATGACGGCCAGTAGTGTGCGAACGTGACTGTGTGCCTGGGTGCCAGCACCGAAAACCACGACTCGCAACGGATTCTCGGCCACCACCAGCCGATCCTTCACCGCGGCCATAGACACTGCCGCGGTGCGTATCGCGGTCAGTTCCGGTCCGTCCAGTAGTGCGGTTGGGGTAGCGGTCAAGGCGTCGAACAGCAGGTAAACCCCCTGAATGCGCGGCCGGCCATGGGCGGGGTTGTCCGGCGCAGAGGTCAGCACCTTCACACCCGCGTAGCGTCCGGAATCCGAGGGCATCAGGAGGAATGCACCGTGGCGAAGTGGTACTGACCAGCGCGGGATGTCGGCGTCCGGGTCCAGCCCGGCCGCCAAGGCGTCGCGAAGTGCCTCGACCGCGCGCGTCGGCGATAGTGCAGCCCGAATGGCGGTGCGATCATAGAACGGCAAGCCTGCCGGCTGGTCGGCTGCGGCGACCATGGTGTCCTCAGTACCGTCCGGACAGCGAACCCCACTGCGCCGACAGCCCTTTGATGCTGCGCCGCTGCGGAATCTGCCACGGATTGTCGTCGCGCAGTGGCGGCGGCAGCAGTGACTCCGGTGCATTCTGGTAGGCCACCGCGCGCAGAAACCGGCCGATCGCGGCCGTTCCGACCGACGTCGAGTCGACGGTGGTCGCCGGATACGGGCCGCCATGTTGCATTGCGGCGGTGACAGATACCCCCGTGGGCCAGCCGCCAAACAGCACCCGGCCCGAGAGCTGTACCAGGGCACGGACCAGAGCGGCCAGTTCGGGACTGTCCTCACCGTCGGCGCTGTGTACGGTGGCGGTGAGGTTCCCCGGAAACAGCCGCCGGGCCAGCTCCGGCAGTGCCGCGGCGTCGTCGTATTCCACGATAACCGATAAGGGCCCGAACGCCTCGTCCAGCAGCTCGCCGCCGGCGCTCACCAGTGCCTCGATCGACGTCGCGACGAATGCCGGTGTAGCCCAGCCGAACCCGTCGTCATCAACACGCACGTCGCCGGACACGAGGGTGGTCACGTCGGGGCGGGACATGACAGCGTCGCGGCGCCGCAGGTATCCGGTCGTGATGCCGGGTGTCAGTTCCCGGTGTTCGCCCACTTCGGCGGCGGCGTCGACGATGTGATCGGCTACCAACGTATGTGAAGGGACGAACAAGAATCCCGGTTTGGTGCACAGCTGACCACACGATCCAGTGACACTGGCGACGTAACCCTCGGCGATCTGAGCCGCATTCTTTCGCAGCGCGGCTTCGGTGACGAAAACCGGGTTCACGCTGCCGAGTTCGCCGAAGAAGGGAATCGGATTTGTGCGGCCCGCGGCGATTTCCGCCAACGCCCGCCCTGTGGCGGTCGATCCGGTGAATGCGGCGGCGCGCACGCGCTGATCCCGCAGCGCGGTGATGCCGTCGTCGCGGGTCTCGATCAGGTTGAACGCGCCGGGCAAACCCGCGGCGGTCAAGGCGTTATCGACAATCTCAGCCGTTGCCCGGGACAGCCGGGGATGGCCTTCGTGCGCCTTGAGCACAACCGGGTTGGCCGCGGCCAGCGCAGCGGCCGTGTCACCGCCGGCTACCGAGAACGCAAACGGAAAGTTTGACGCGGCGAAGATCAGGACCGGGCCGATCGGCACATTGACGCGCCGCACATCGGGCCGAGGTCCGATGACATAGTCCGGGTCTGCTTCGTCGATGCGCGCATCCAGGTATGCGCCTTCCGCAATGACTTCGGCAAACAGCCGCAGTTGCGATGTGGTGCGGCGTATTTCGCCACGCAGCCGGCCTTCGGCCAGGCCCGTCTCGGCGATGGCCAGCGGAATCAGCTCGTCGGCGGCGTCGTCGAGGCGGCCTGCGACCGCTACTAGAGCGCGGGCGCGGTCGCGCGGGTCGCTGTCGGCCAGTGGCGCTGCGGCGGCCTCGGCGCGATCGAGGAGGGCGGACAGCTCGACAGGGGTAACGGTGTCAGTCACCGGTGAGGCCTCCGTAACAAGTGATAGTCAGAATTCGAATCCGGCCGGGAAGGGATCGTCGGGGTCGAGCATGTACTGCGCGGTGCCAGTGATCCAGGCCCGTCCGGTGATCGTCGGCTGCACCGCGTCGAACCCGCCAACAGTGGTGGTTCCCACGAGCCGACCGATGAACTGCGATCCGATGAATGACTCGTTGACGAAATCCCGGTGCAGGGGCAGTTGTCCGCGACTGTGTAACTCTGCCATTCGCGCGCACGTGCCGGTGCCGCACGGTGAGCGATCGAACCACCCCGGATGAATGGCCATGGCGTGCCGCGACAGTTCGGCGGTGGAACCCGGCGCGATGAACTCCACGTGGTGGACGTGATCGACGCCCGCGATGGTGGGGTGTTTGGGCGGGGCGGTGGTGTTGATCGCGTCCATGATCGCCAGCCCGGCGGTGATGATGTCATGGCCGCGGGAGCGGTCGAACGGGAGGCCCACGTCGTCGAGGTTGACCATCGCGTAAAAGTTGCCGCCGAAGGCCACCGAGTAGGGCACATCACCGAACCCCTCGACGGCGACGCTGGCGTCAAGGCGCTCGGTGAAGCTTGGTACGTTGGCCAGTGTGACCGACACCGCGCGGCCCTGCTTGACTTCCACCTCGGCGACGACGACGCCGGCGGGTGTGTCAAGCCGGATAACGGTGCGCGGTTCGGTTACCGGCACCATTCCGGTCTCGACCAGAACCGTTGCTACACCCATTGTTCCGTGGCCGCACATCGGCAGGCACCCGCTGGCCTCGATGTAGACCACGCCGAAGTCACAATCCGGGCGCTCAGGCGGTTGCAGGATCGCGCCGGACATCGACGCGTGGCCGCGCGGTTCGTTCATAAGCAGCCGTCGGATGTGATCGAGGTGGGCGATGAAGTGCAGCCGTTTGTCGTTCATTGTCGCGCCTGGAATGACACCGACCCCCCCGGTGATCACCCGGGTCGGCATCCCCTCGGTGTGCGAGTCGACGGCGTGCAGCACGAGCGATGATCGCATGAGCGGTCCTCCTGTCGCGCTGGGTCAGCGGGCGGCCAGTCCTGCCAGGGCGCGTTCAGTGTCCGCGGTGACCTGGGCGCGTTGCTGCGGCGTCAGCGGCGTGCGCGGTGGCCGGGTCGGACCACCGTAGCTGTTGCCGCAAATGTCCATCGACAATTTGATCGCCTGGACGAACTCGGTGCGCGAATCCCAGCGGAACACGGCGACCAGTTGCTCATAGAGTGACCGGGCCTCCTGCCACTTGCCGGACACGCACAGCTCGTACAGTTCGACGGCTTCCCTGGGAAAGGCGTTGGGATAGCCGGCAAACCACCCCACGGCGCCGTCGACCAGCATCTCGAACAGTACGTCGTCGGCGCCGGCGATGACATCGATGTCACAGCGCTCCTTGATATCGAAGACCCGACGCACGTCACCCGAGAATTCTTTGACAGCAACAACTTCCGGGATCTCGGCGAGCCGCGCGATCAGTGGTGGGGTGAGGTCGACTTTGGTGTCCAACGGGTTGTTGTAGGCCATGATCGGCAGCCCCACCTCGGCAACGTGGCGGAAGTGTTCGACAATTCCGTCGTGGGTCGACCGGTACAGAATCGGGGGGAGCAGCAGCACGCCGTCGGCGCCGTCCTGTTTGGCGTACTCGGCCCACATCTGCGATTGATGCCAGCCGACGCCGTGTACGCCGGCGACCACCAGACCGCGGCCGGCGACCGCGTCGACGGCGACCTGGGTCACCCTGCGGCGTTCCTCGTCGGTCAGCGAGGAGTACTCGCCGAGCGAACCATTCGGCCCGACGCCGCGGCATCCGTTGCTCATCAGGAAATCGACGTGTTCGCCGAACTTGTCGTAGTCGACGGCCAGACCAGCGGGTGCCGAGGCGTCCGATTTGAACGCCAGTGTAGTGGCGACGATAACGCCACCCAGATCCATTGTCGTGTCCCTCATACGGTTTTCCTTTCCGGGGCGGATGGTGATGGCGGATCGTCGACGAACTCTGCGGGCCGGGATAGTTCCCCGAGTCGAATGGGCGCAGCGATCGGTCTGCGATCGGTGCTGGCACTGTCGGCGAAGCCGGCACCCTCGGTGCTGCGGGACAGGATGTGTTCGACCGAGCGGCCGCAAATCCGCCCCTGACACAGCCCCAGCCCGGCCCTGGTGGTCAGCTTCAGGGAGCGCAGTCCGACCGACTCGGTGGCATGGCGGACCCGATCCAGGGTGCCGTAATCGACTTCCTCGCAACGGCAAATCACAGTCGACGGGTCAAGCCAGTCGGTCCACGCGGAGCCGATTCGATGTGCGTTGGCGATACGGCGGGCGAATCTCGTCGACACTGCGCGGGCACGCCGCGCGTTCATCAGCGCCGCATCGGTGGCTGTCCCTCCAGCGGCCACCCAGCCGGCGATTTCACCTTCGGCTAGCGCCAGATCCACGCCGCCGATTCCGGTGATCTCCCCGGCGGCCAACACCGAAGGGGCGCTGGTCCGCTGGGAGCTGTCCACGATGACAAAGCGGTCGCCGGTCAGGTCGCAGCCCGCCGCAATGGCCAGCTCCAGCCGGGGGCTGAAGCCGTGCCCCAGGCAGACCGCGTCGCAGTCTACCGTTCGCCTCGTCCCGACAGGCCGCCACTGGTCGTCGAGTCTGGCCACCGTGGCCGAGGTGACATGGTCGGTGCCATTGATCGCCACCACACCCCATCCCGGGTGGTACGGAATCCGGCCGCGCAGATGGGTGCCGACGTACCCGGTGAACTCGGCCAATTTGGCTAATGCAGAAGATAATTCCCATGGCCGGCTCAGCCAGTGGCGGCCCAGTCTGCCGAATCCCGACGCCTCGTACACACCGACCACCTTGGCCCCGGTCAGATGCATCGAGGCGGCCACCGGGAACAGGAAGGGGCCCGCTCCGGCGATCAACACCCGCTCACCGATCATCACGCGTTCGCCTTTGGCCAAGGCTTGAGCGGCGCCCGCAGTAACCACACCCGGTAGCGTCCAGCCCGGGACGGGTAGTGCGCGGTCGTAGGCACCGGTGGCCAGGATCAACGTCCGGGCAAGGATCGACTGCCTGCGACGACCGGCTCCGTCGACCTCGCCGCACACGGTGTGGACGCGCACGGCGTTGTCGGGGCGTTCGATCGCCCAGACGTGCGCCCCCAAGTCGACTGTCACACCGGCATCGGTCTCGATGGCCGACCGAAACTGTTGGTAGCGCTGCCATTGGTGGTGCAGTCGCGGTTCCTCACTGGCCGGCCGGTCAACGGGGAGGTGCCGCCAGTATTGGCCTCCCGATTGGTCAGAGGACTCCAGAATCCGGACCCTTGCCCCCATCCGGCGCGCGGACACTGCCGCGGCGAGTCCCGCCGGACCGGCCCCGATGATCACTACGTCGGCCTCATTCATGGTGACGATCCTGCGACGGAAGTGGTGGCGCGATGTGTTGGCGTTCAATATGTTCGCCACCTCGGACGCGTCGCAGGCAGGCGCGAACGTCGGCAAGTCCGTCGACGGTGACCACGCACTCGAAGCAGACGCCGATACCGCAGAACACTCCCCGCGGTGCCTGAAGATCACCCGTAGTACGCCACGCGATCTCATTGTTGGCGAGCAGAATCCCGGCGATCGACTGACCGCGAACGCCGCGGTAAGCGCGGCCCTCGAACTCGATCTCGACCTCGCTGGTCGGCAGTGGCCGGATCGGGTCGTGTGCCGGTGGGATGCCGCGCGCGCTCATGCCGCATCCCGAAGGTGTGGCGCCAGGCTCGCGCGGCTCAGTGCGAACGGTGCGGGTTCGATGGGCGGAACTGTCTGAGTGATCTGCGCTAGAAGGATGTCGGCGGACACCACCGACAGGCCGATGCCGGCGCCCTCGTGTCCGGTGACGTGGTAGAGCCCCGACATCCGATGGTCCGGTCCGATTACCGGAAGGTGGTCAGGCATATACGGCCGAAACCCGCCGTAGGTGCGCAGCACCTGGGCGTTTTCGAGGAAGGGGAAGAGCCGCACGGCTTTGGCCGCGATTTCAGCGACCACGCGCACCTGAAGGCGGTCGTCGAAGCCCACCCTTTGTCGTGATGAGCCGATGAGAACCGTTCCCGCGGCGGTGGATTCAATCACTGTGGACGTCTCCAGGTCAGTGTCGGACGACTGGGTGGCACTCACGTAGTCGGCGTCGTAGACCTTATGGAATACCCGGTGTGGCATGCGCGGGGTGACCAGGACCCTCCCGTACCGGGGCAACACCGGGACTGGGGCGCCCAGCACCGCGGCGACCTCTCCGGCCCACGGGCCGGCGGCATTGACCACAGCGTCCGCATACAGGGCACCACGGTCGGTCCGCAGGCCGACCAGGCGGCTGCCGGCGCCGTCGCGCAGCGCTCCAATGACCCGCTCGCCGGTGCGCACCGACGCTCCGGCCCTTCGGGCCGATGCCAGCAGCGCCTCGACTGCCGCGGTCGGTTGCAGCTGGGCATCCCCCGGGTAGTGCACCGCGGCGGAGATATCGGGGTTCAGATGTGGCTCGAGTCGAAGTGCCTCACCCGGCGTCACGGTGTGCGCCTCCACTCCCTGCCGACGCTGGTTCTCCACGAAAGACTCCAGCGCGTCCGCGTCGGCGTCAGTGCAAGCGACGACGACACCGCCCTTGGGCTCATACTCGATCGATGGAAACCCGTCACCAAGTTCGTCATTCAGTTCCGATACGATGCGCGGCCATCGGGTCATTGCCAGCAACGCAAGATCCAGCTCCGGCCCCGGCGGCTTGTCGGACACCAGGAGGTTGCCTTCGCCGCAGGACGATGTACCCCCGGCGACGGCACCTCGATCGACGACCGCGACGTCGAATCCAGTTCTAGCCAGCACGCGTGCGCAGGCTGCGCCGACAATGCCGGCACCGACAACGACAATGTGCACGGGCGTGACCCTTCCGCTTAGTGCAATGTCACATTGTAGTCACATGGACTGGTTTGAAGGCAACAGCAGGAACCACGCAGCAGCAGTGATGAGTTCGGCACCGCGTGATGGCTTGCTGTCGGCAGTGCTCGAGCATGGCCGCATCGTCGAAGACGGCGCACGCGACAATCTCATCTGCCGCACCGACGATCGGTCGCCACACTGCGCGCCGCGCCGGGTGAAATCGCCGGCCTGATTCGGTCGCATCTGCTTCTCGGCCCATTGCTCACCGCTGTACTTGTGCGATAGTTCGTCGATCAGCGCGCCGGCGTTCTGGTGCGCCAACCGCGCTCGGCGCGGGATACGTTGATGGGCAGACCGGAGGAGCTGTGACCGGAAGGCACACCATCGACGCTGTCGACGCGCACGGCCCCGGAGAAACCCGGCCTATGCGCTGTCTTCCCGGCTCAGTGATCGATGAACGACGAAATATTGAGGTGCACAGGATAGTAAGCAAGCTGTTGAAGGGAGCATTTCGATGCGGTTGAACAATCTTGTCGACGTCGTTGGGTGCCACGCGGAAGGGGAGGTCGGCGACGTAGTGGTGGGTGGGGTCGGCGACGTGCCCGGCGAAACCATGTTCGACAAGCGGAACTACCTGCAGAGCCATCGGGATGACCTGCGGCTTCGCTTGCTGCGGGAGCCGCGCGGCAACGTCATCCGCAGTGTCAACGTTGTTTTGCCGTCCAACAATCCGAAGGCTGTGATGGGCTATGTGATCATGGAATCCACGGAGTATCCGGCGATGTCGGGCAGCAACACAATCTGCGTCGCTACGGTGCTGCTCGAAACCGGGATGATCCCCATGGAGGAGCCCGTCACTCGATTCACCCTCGAAGCTCCGGCGGGGCTTATCGATGTGGAGTGCCAATGCCGCGACGGCAAGGTGACCAGTGTCCGCTTTGTCAATCAGCCGGCTTTCGTGTACCAACTCGGCGCGACGATCGACGTCCCCGGCATCGGTGCACTGGAGGTCGACATCGCTTGGGGTGGAATGTGTTATGTGATCGTCGACGCGGTCAGTGCCGGATTCAGGCTGGATCCCGCCGAAGGGCGCGAGTTACGGATGATGGGAGAGCGGATCAAGGCCGCTGCCATCGAGCAACTGCCCCCTGCAGTGCATCCCGTGCATTCCGAATATCCCGGGATCACCAACCTGTCGTTCACCACCCCCGCGGAACGCGTTGACGGTGTACTGAGGGCACGCAATGCCGTTGTCGTATCGCCCGGTCGCATCGACCGAAGCCCTTGTGGCACCGGAACGTCGGCACGCCTTGCCGTGATGCACGCCCGCGGCCAGATCGGAGTGGGCGAGCGCTTCATCCACGAGTCGATCGTGGGAACGACCTTCGACGCGGTGGTAGAGAGCACGATCAAGCAAGGCTCGGTCGATGCGATCATCCCGAGTATCGCAGGGCAGGGCTGGATCACCCAGCTAATCAAGGTCGGCTTCGATCCCACCGACCCATTCCCCGCCGGATATACGCTGTCGGATACTTGGCTCGAGCCGATGTATTCCTACGAGACGAGTACCTGATCGAAGGGGATGCCGCAGCGGAAAGACAACCGGCTGGCGCCATCGCGCTCAACCGGCCGGCAGGTCCCGCTTGCCGTTGACGTCGGGTACCTGTGAAGCCAGCACGAGACGCGCAGGGCCGAGCCTAGCGGAGCCGGGCGAGTTGGGCGGCGATGATGTCGAGTTCTTCGCACAGTAGCAGGTGCAATTGGTTATGCGTCAGAGAGTAATGGTCGGTTGTGGGTTCGATGGCGGTACACAATCCGGAGGATCAGCTGGCAGATTTGCCTACTCGAGGTCGGTGGCCTCCATCAGTGGCCGCCTCCAGGCGGCCGGCCGGATCGCATTAGCGCCGGGGAGAAGACCCCAGACCTCTTAGATTGGTTTTGCCGCCGAACAACGCGGCGAACGCTGACAAGCCGACTTCGACCACTGGTGACTGGCCGACAACACTCAAGTGGAGTTCTGTGCTGGCTTGACGACCACTTGCGCTATGCACTGTCGATCATCACCCAACGGAGGGTCATGCGGCATCACGAGCGCGACGGCTTGACGCTCGGAGCAGCCCACCACCCTGCCCCGCACCGGGGTGGAGTGGGGCGGCGGTATCTTGTGATCGTTTCCATACTTAGACCACACGTTGTGGGGACGGCAGGGACGGGAAGCTGGCCGTCGAACACTCCGAAGGGAGTTGGCGTAGTTTCGGCGTGGTTGATTCCAACCACCAGCCCTCCAATCACGAGTGCGAGATGGAACCTCACAACACCCTTACAGCTGCAAGCGCCACCAACACTCGCAACCGCCGAGTTGCAAGGGGAGCGATCCCCTTTCGTCAGGAGTTGCTCACCTGGTACTAGGTGACGAAGCCGGCCCGCGGCGCTGACCGTGCACCGCTGGTCATCTTGCATGGCGGCCCAGGCATCGCGCACAACTACACCAAGCCGATGGCCGACCTCGCCGACACCGGGCGTGCAGTCATCCACTACGACCAACTCGGTTGCGGCCTCAGCACGCACCTTCCAGATGCACCAACCGACTTCTGGAGTGTAGAGCTCTTCGTTGAAGAGCTCCGCAACCTCGTCGTGGCCCTGGAACTGACGGATGGCTTCCACCTCCTGGGCCAGTCGTGGGGAGGCATGCTAGCGCCGGAGTACGTCCTGACTCATCCCGACGGCGTGTTGTCGATGACCCTTGCGAGTTCTCCGGCGTCCGTGGACCTGTGGCTGCAGTCCACCGACTCGCTGCGGACCCGGCTTCCCACCGACCTACAGCAGACCTTGACCGCGCATGAAACGGCTGGAACGACCGACAGTGCCGAGTACCTGGCCGCGGTCGGAGAGTTCTACAACCGATTCCTCTGTCGTATTCAACCCTGGCCCGACTGCCTCAACGAATCGTTCACGCAACTGGAGGCTGATCCGACCGTCTATCAAAAGATGTTCGGCCCTAGCGAATTCCACTGCCCCGGGACACTGAGGGATTGGATGGTCGCCGATCGGCTGCCCACCATTGCAGTCCCGACGCTCGTACTCGCCGGTGAACACGACGAAGCGCAACGGGTCGCGTGGGAGCCGTTCGTGACGAACATTCCCGGCGCCCGCGCGCACGTCTTCCCCGGGGCCGCCCACACCGCCCATCTAGAAGTGCCCGAAGAGTTCAACCGCATCGTCGGCGAATTCCTTGACAAAAGCGAGCGAACGCGATGAGTGAGCGCGTGCAGAGCACCCCGAACGATGCTGCCGGGTCAGACGCGCAGCCGAAACTCGAGACTTTCGGGTACAGGCAGCAATTGCAGCGTTCCATGTCCCTGACCGACGTTGTCGTGTTCGGGATCATCTACATGGTGCCGCTCGCGCCGCTACCGGTGTTCGGCATCGTGTTCAACTTCTCCCACGGCATGGCCGCCCTGGTCTATCTAGTGGCGGCGGTCGCCATGGTCTTCAGCGCTCTGTCTTACCGGGAGATGGCGCGCCGGTATCCGGTAGCGGGGTCGGTGTACTCCTACGTACGACTCGGCCTGAGCAACTTCGTTGGATTCATGGCCGGCTGGGCCATCCTGCTCGACTATTTGCTCCTGCCGGCCCTACTGTCGGTCTTCGCGGCGGCGGCGATGGTGTCGATCTTCCCGGCCACCTACGCCTGGATGTGGATCATCCTCTTCGTGGTCATCGCCGCCGCCATCAATCTGCTCGGGATCAACATGACCTCGGCGATGAACAAGCTGTTCCTGGCCATACAACTCATCGTGCTCGCTATTTTCATCGTCGGCGCGCTGGTTGCGCTGGCCCGCGGCACCGTCGCGTTGTCCTTGACGCCGCTGTACAACGGCGACGGCTTTTCCTGGGGCATCGTCTTCGGCGCCATTCCGATTGCAGCGCTGAGCTTCATCGGGTTCGACGCCATCTCGACACTCAACGAAGAAGCCCGGGGTGGCGGTGAAACAGTGTCGCGGGCAACCATGATCGTCCTGGTCGCGGTCACCTTCCTGTTCGTCGTACAGGTTTATCTGGCCGCCATCTTCGTGCCGGCTGCCACCACCTTCGCCGACGGGGACGAGACCAACAACGCGTTCTATCACATCGCCGGAGATGTGGTCGGGCATTGGTTCGAAGTCGTGGTGACATTGACATCGGCGCTCATCGCCATCTTCGCGGAATTCCATTGCTTCGCAATCAACCTCATCGCGGCTCGTCTTCAGCATGGCTCGGGACCGCTGCCTGCCCCACTTCCTGGCAAAGGTGAGTTCGAGGAAGGTCCCCGCGAACGCCTTGATACTCATCGCGTGCCTGTCACTGGTGATCGGCATCGTCGGCAGCGAACAGCAGGGCATCCTGACAACCTTGGTCACCTTCGGCGCGTTGACGGCCTATATTCTCCTGCATATCGCTGTGATCGGGAGCCTCGGCATTCGGCAGCGCTCGAGGAACATCTTCCTGCATTGGATCTCACCGTTGATCGGTACGGCAGTCCTCGGCTATGCCCTGTGGAGCGCCGACATCCACGCCAAGGTCGTGGGCTGTTGTTGGATGGCGATCGGGATCATTCTCGCCGTGTTCTTTCAGCTCCGCCATCCGGACCGCGTGCCCCAGGCCGATGAGGCGGACAGCCTGACGTAGGAATCGTCGGCGAACGCCGACGCCCGTACGGCTTCGGCAAGGTCGGAATAGTGCCTAGTGACAAAATCCCCTCGATGAATCGCCTTGGCCTGTCGCCGGCCGGTTTGCCTTCCTTGGCCACCAGGCGGCCGCGCGACGGTGTCGACCGGCGCTGGCCCGATGACCGTGTGGGCGACTCCTGGCCGAGCACGTAGCCGGACCCGTGGTGCGCCAGCTGTCAGCAGATCAGCTTGGCTGCGCTGCAACGCCAGACCGCGGCGCAACGTCCAGCCGAACAGATCCGCGAGGTAGTGCGCTCGAGCGCTCCCTACTCAACCAACACGTGGGTGAGCGTCGACGGGCGGCGGGCCCGGTGGGTTGCGGCGTTGGTGGCGTGGAAAGCGGGTCATTTATCCTGCCACAGGCGCGGCGTAAGTCTCTGCATCATGCATTAGGCATCAGGATGATGGCGCTTCTGAATGGTCCGGACCGGACAAAGCATCGTCAGCCCGGACTGCTCCAATCGCCGCGCCTAACGCCCATCGCGGGACTCACCGCCGAGGGCCCCTCCCTTATCGATCTCCCTATCTCTACCAGGCTGAAACGGTTCAACCGCGGGTTGATCGGCGCACCTCGATGCGGCCGTCGGTGGTGCGCGTGTCGAAGCCCGGCTGGCTCGTGACGGCCGGGCCGCGCAGGAGTGTGCCGTCGCGGACGTCGAATTGCGAACCGTGACACGAGCAGGTGATCACGTGGCCCTGCAGTTCGCCCTCGCTGAGCAGACAGCCCCGATGCCCGCAGCGGTCGTGAATCGCGTAAATGTCATTGCCGTTGCGCACGAGCAGAACCGGCGTGTCTGCGGCGGCACCGGAGTGCGGTTTGCCGACGGCGAGTTCAGCGTCGTTCAGCACGGGCGTCCACTTGTCGGGGCCGGCGTCGAACACCGTCTGGTTGACTCCGACGCCGCGGACATACGACATATGGCCGCCGAGGTAGCCGCTGCCGCCGAGGAGCCCAGCGCCGGTCAGCGCGAGGAAGACCCCACGGCCCCGTCGGCCACGCCAGCGGGCGGCAAGCGAGGCGGTATAGAGCAACAGGGCAGAGAGATTCGCGCCGGCATGGATTAGACCGACGCGCCGCACGCCTTCGTCGGACAGTTCGGTGTCTGCCCAGTCGCTGATTCCGGTGAGCGCGGTAGGGGTGGCCGCGGCGATGCCGACGGCAATGAGTCGTCGGGCCGCCCGCTCCCCGCTGCGCGGCGCGAGGAAATCGAGCACTGAGGCCGCCAGGAACGGGCCGATGACCAGGTCGGTGAGCGGTGGATGCACCGGATGGCCCAGCCATGTCCCGCTGATCGCGTCTTTGACCGCACCGGCCGAAAGCAGTGCGCGCACCTTCTTGGCGATCGCCTGTGCGGGCTCGTCGAGCTTCTTGGCGCGCTCGAAAGTGTTGACCAACGGTCGAGCAGGGGTGGAAGCAGGCAAAGCGGACCCCTTTCGTAGAAACTCCGCTGCTCATGAATACCCGCCAATCCGGGACTTACGCCCCCCGTTGTGACGTCGGAGCTCCTATCGGCCCAGGCGTTGCGTTTACCGGCGGCGCGGCCCAGCATCCGCCAGCCCCCGCCGGCGGGAATCTTGCCGAGTTTCTTCACATCGACGTGGACCAGGTCCCCGCAGCGGGCGGCCTCCATGCGTCGGATCACCCGCCCGGTCGGACGGTCCAGCCAACGCAATTTGGCCAGCCGGTACCGGGTCAGCACCCGATGCACCGTCGAGGGATGCAGTCCCAGCAGATAGCCGATGCGGGCAGGTCCCCACCGGCGGATAACCCGCACCTTGATGATTCGTCGCTCGGTGCGTGTCGGGGTCTGGTTGGGGCTGCGATGTGGGCGCGATGACCGATCAACCATCCCGGCCCGGCCCTGGGCACGGTAGCGGCGCGCCCAGCGGGCCGCGGTAGTCGCGGACACCTGAAACCGTTCCGCAGCTCGGCGCAACGGCCAGCCGTCCTCCACGACACAACGAGCCAGACGCAGCCGACCAGTTTCCGACAATGGGGCATTACGGTGGGACACGAAGACCTCCGGTGAATGAGTGCGTTCCTAAGCAGCTCGCACTTCACTCGGAGGTCTTCGTCTTGTCACCCCGCCACGCCGTCACCAACGTCCGTGGTCAGTACACCTAGTTCACCCGAATCACGCGTGCAGAAGGTCTCCAGCGCAGCCGCGAAGCGGTCGACGACTAGCCTCGCAGGAGGTCGAGGGCGTCGTGAATGGGAAAGCCTGACAGGACGTGGCCTTCGCGTCCCTCGACGGTGTCCGCCTGACATAGCGCGTTGAGCGCTGCTTCCTCTGATGCCTCCGCAACGGCGTCGAAGATCAGGTCGAACGGTGACCCCTGTCTCCAGAACTGGCCTTCCACAAGTACTTCGATCGCCAGGATGCCGTCGGGCGCCGCACGCGGAATGCGCTGGGCGGTCGAGAAGGCGAGGAAGATCTCGCCGGAGCCGTCGTTGCCGACACTGCCTGTGCGCCCGAGACCGATGTCGACACGTCGCGCGAGTCGTCGAAGTTGACTCGGATGCAGAGGAAGGTCTGTCGCCACCACCGCGATGCAGGATCCCTCCTTGTGGTGGAGAGGCATATTGGCGGTGAGGTGCCGGCCGAGAGGCCGCCCGGCGATCTGCAACTGTTGGCGGGTGCCGTAGTTGGTGTTCAACAGCACTCCGACTGTATAACTCCGCGAGCCGATCTCGACGATGCGCGACGCGGTGCCGATGCCGCCCTTGAAGTCGAACATTTGTGTGCCAGTGCCCGCACCGACGACGCCCTCGGATACCGGCCCAGTGCCGGCCGATTCGAGGGCGACGTGCACGTCGGTTTCGGTGAGCGTGGTGGCACGGTTGTCGTTGAGGTAGCCGTCGTCGCATTCGGCGACCACGGGCATCAACACGTCGTCGGTTCCGACCAACGGGTCGAGTTCCGACATGTAATGCACACAGGCCTGGTAGGCAACTCCGACATTTGCCGTGTCGCATAACACGATGGGTGCACCCAGCAGACCCCACTCGTGCATAACGATGTCGGCGGTAAGGATGCCGTATCCGTTGAACACGCTCGTCGCGGCGTACACGCGTTCTCGGAAGGGGTTGCCGTCGTGCGGCCAGACGGCGGTGGCTCCGGTACGTGCAGTGACTTCGCCGTCCCGCCATACCGTCGTGTGCCCTACCCGGACGCCGGGGACGTCGGTGACGGCGTTAAGCGGGCCGGTGGGGAGGTGGCCGACGGGAAATCCCAGCTCCCGCGCCCGCCCGCGTCCGGCCGGCGGTGTCACAGCGCCTCCTCGGGAACGGTGTGCGGCACCCATCGATCGTGCCGCGCTCGGTGCAGGTAGGCGAAATAGTAGAGGGCGGCGACGGCGAACAGGATGACGACGATCCAGATGTCCTGAGTCTTCTGCTGAGTGAGCGCGATGACGACGCCGGCCAGGGCCAGCAGAGGAGGCAAGGGCCATAACGGCATCCGTGACGGCCGTGCGATGTTCTTGTCGCGGATACGGCTGATCAGCGCGGTAACGGCGATGAGCCCGTAGAGCACGATGATCAGCACTGCGGTGAAAGTAACGGTGGTGACCAGATCTGAGGCGAAGCACAGCGCGGTCGCCACGGTGCCGAGGATGAGGGTGGCCACCCACGGTGATTGGAATTTGGGATGGACGCGTCCGAGAGCGGCGTTGACCGAATGGGGCCAGGCCCGATCGCGCGCGCTCGACCAGAGGATCCGGGCGAACTGCAGCGTGATCGCGAGGATCGCATTCAGCACAGCGAACAAAGCGCCGATGATAACGATATTCGTCAGCGTCGGGCCCCACACCTCGCTGATCAGATCGGTGAGGGGCGTTGCGCTGGAGAGGTACTGGGTCAAATCCTGAGCACCCATCAAGCCGGCGAAGAACGGCACGAGCTCCAGAACGATTCCCGTCAGTGCCGCGATGACGACTGCCTTTCCGACGGTGCCCGGTCCGCCACGAGTCTCTTCCGAAAAGTTGATAGCGCTGTCGTAGCCGTTGACGGAGAACATTGTGATCGCCAGTGCGGCAACCACGGCGCCCACACCGACCGACGAGAGCGCGGAGCCGTCGAAGATGACCGGATGGCTGAGGATGCTCCATGGCTGGTTCCAGTGCGTGAAGCCGGCGACGGCGACCACCACGATGACGACGACCTCGATGGCGAGGAATATGGCGACCAGGATCGCGCCGACATGGATCCGCAACACCGCAAGCAGCGTCACCACGGCCATCGCGATCGCCGACGACAGGTTCACTGGAATAGAGTCGCTGAGCGCATGCAGGTACGTGCCGACCCCGAGCGCGATACTGGCCGGCAGGAACACCCCCTGCGCGATGTAGTCGACGAGGGCCACAAAGCCGATCGGGCGGCCCAACACTCGGTGCACGATCGAATACAGCCCGCCCGCGACCGGATACATCGATCCGAGCTCACCCATGCACAGGGCCACGTTGACCGCCAAAAAACAGCCCACAAGGTATGCCCACATCGCGCCGGTACCCGCCGCCGCCAGCACAACCGGAGCGATGATGAGCAGTGACGCCATCGGAGTGATATCGCTGACCGCGAGCGCGATGACACCCCGCACACTCAGTCCGCGATGCAGCGTCGTACTCATCGCTGGTTGTCCAGCCTTGACGGTGTCGGGAATATCGTCGGCCATGAGGGCATAGTTGCACGATCCCGCTCGGCCGCGATGCGATTAATTCCGTTGTCCTACACATTCCAAAAACCGGTCTCGTACCGATCGGCAGTGGCGGCATTGGGGGTCCGTTGGATGGCCACTCGTCGCCGAAGCAACATTCCCCGACCTATACCGTCGTCGGCTCAACGGCTCCTTTTTCCGACCGACCCCGCCAAACTGCTCTCCGTCGACGCCTACCGCGCGACCCAGGGCGTCATGAGGAGCGGGGGGACGCTCATCGCTGCCCACCGGCTCGGCCTCGGTCCTGCACGCCCACGATGTCGGGGCTGCCGCAGCGGCCGGGGCGGGACCGGCTCTCGGACGTTGGCTGACCACTAAGCCTTAGCTGCCTCGGTCGGGCTCCGTGCGCGGGCCGAAGCCACCCGGCGATTCGCCTACAGTGGCGTGTCGGCCGATGTGGGCTTCGGCGCGCATGCGGTCCACCATGTGCGGGTAGTGCAACTCGAATGCCGGCCGCTCCGAACGGATCCGCGGTAACTCGGTGAAGTTGTGCCGCGGCGGCGGGCAACTGGTCGCCCACTCCAGCGAGTTGCCGTAGCCCCACGGGTCGTCCACGGTGACCGGCTCGCCGTAGCGCCAGCTTTTAAACACATTCCAGGTGAACGGCAGAACGGATATTCCCAGGATGAAGGCTCCGATGGTGGAGACGACGTTCAGCGTGGTGAAGCCGTCAGTGGGCAGGTAGTCAGCATAGCGGCGCGGCATCCCCTCATCGCGAGCCAGTGCTGGATCAAGAACGTGGTGTGAAAACCGATGAGTGTCAGCCAGAAATGCAGCTTGCCCAACCGCTCGTCGAGCAGCCGGCCGGTCATCTTCGGGAACCAGAAATACACCCCGGCGTAGGTGGCGAACACGATCGTGCCGAACAGCACGTAGTGGAAGTGGGCGACCACGAAGTAGGAGTCGGTGACGTGGAAATCCAACGGCGGGCTGGCCAATATCACTCCGGTGAGCCCACCAAGTAGGAAGGTCACCAAGAAGCCGATGGAGAACAACATCGGCGTCTCAAACGTCAGCTGGCCCTTCCACATCGTGCCGATCCAGTTGAAAAACTTGATCCCGGTCGGCACCGCGATCAAATACGTCATGAAGGCAAAAAAGGGCAGCAGCACCGCGCCGGTGGCGAACATGTGGTGCGCCCACACCGCCATGGACAGCGCCGCGATGCTCATGGTGGCGTACACCAACGTGGTGTAGCCGAACAGGGTCTTGCGGGAGAAAACGGGAAGGACTTCGGTGATGATGCCGAAGAACGGTAGCGCGATTATATAGACCTCGGGGTGGCCGAAGAACCAGAACAGATGCTGCCACAGGATCGGTCCGCCGTTGGCCGGGTCATAGATGTGCGCGCCGAGGTGGCGGTCGGCGGCCAGCCCGAACAGCGCGGCGGTCAGCAGCGGGAAGGCCAGCAGCACCAGGATCGACGTCACCAGGATGTTCCAAGTGAAAATCGGCATCCGAAACATCGTCATGCCCGGTGCACGCATGCACACCACCGTGGTGATCATATTGACAGCGCCCAGGATGGTGCCCAAGCCGCCGACACCCAGCCCGAGAATCCACAAGTCGCCGCCGGCTCCTGGGCTGTGAATCGCATCCGACAAGGGCGCATAGGCGGTCCAGCCGAAATCCGCGGCGCCGCCGGGAGTGATAAACCCCGACAGGGCGATCATCGCACCAAACACGAACAACCAGAACGACAGTGCATTGAGGCGGGGGAAGGCCACATCGGGGGCGCCGATCTGTAATGGCAGCACGATGTTGGCAAAGCCGAACACGATCGGGGTCGCATAGAACAGCAACATGGCGGTGCCGTGCATGGTGAACAGCTGGTTGTACTGTTCGTTGGACAGGAACTGCAGCCCCGGCACCGCGACTTCGGCGCGGATGAACAGCGCCATCAGGCCGCCGATGAAAAAGAAGATGAAGCAGGCGACCATGTACATGATGCCGATCAGCTTGTGATCGGTGGTCGTCACCAGCCGATAAACCAGGTGGCCTCTCGGCCCCAACCGTGCAGGGAACGGTCGACGCGCCTGTAGGTCTTTCACCGGGGGTGCGTCGGTGAGCATGAGACCCTCCTTATGACGACGGGTCGACCACAATTCTAGATAGTGATGATCCGAGCCGGAAGCCGATAAGCGAACCATCGGCTCGGCTTCGGCTGCTAAGCCTCGATCCACTGATGGGTAGTTGGTGACGGTGCGGGGCTGCGGGCTGATCGTGATTTTTGGTTTGGGCATGACACGCCCGCTGGTCTGCCCAGCTTTTCCTGTGTTCTCCGGTCGGGCCGTGTCTGGCGGGGTGGGTGGGCTGTGTCCGATCGTGTTGTGCCACAGCTGGAGCCAGGGCTTAGCCCAGGGCCAGTGGCGGGTAGGTGCAGCATCGGTCGGCGTTGTGGGCGGGCCAGTCGGGCCGCGATCTTGATGATCCAGCGTCGCAGGGTCGATCGTCGTGCTCGGGCGTGAACCTGCTTGGCGCGTACACCGGCGGCGCGTAGCAGGTTGTGCGATCGCCGCGCACAGGATCCAGGTGGAGTTGGCGCCGAGGCGCCCCGACGGCCGGTGTGCCAGCGGCCCGGCGATCAGGTCGGGGAACACGGTCTCGATGATGGCGTGTTGGCAGTGGGTGGTGTCGGCTTGCTCGACGGGGGGCGTCGGTGTCGGTGAAGAACGGGTGATATCGCCAGATCGGGAACAGCGCGTCAGGAAAGCGGGCGTCTTCGACCCGGCGCATCACCAGGCGGGCGGTGGTCCGATCGGGTGTGGACGCGAAGGCGTTGTAGGGCATTTCGGCGACCTCGGCGTCAGAGATCCAGGCGCCGGAGACGGAATCTTGGACCGCGCCGGGGCAGCGCATCGGTGTCCATCTGGCCTCGGGATCGCGGCGATGGCGCGTCGATAGCGGCATTGCGCGTCATGGCTACCGAGAACTGTGTGCGGTGGCGCACGTGACCCACACATGCTGTCGCGGCGGACCAGGATCGTGGCGTGTGCGCTGTTCGCGGGCGGGCGGTGCCGATCGTCTGGGCGACCATGCGCCCAGCGCCCTTGCCCGAGCCGGTCTCGCCGGCGCGCAACCGCGTATCGCAGCGGTCATGGAATCTATGGCATCGCACCGCCCACATGATTGAAAACGAATTTTGCCGGGCACAGACTGACCTGAAGTACAGGGTCGCACAGTGGTTCTCGCTGGCGGGCAGGCGCTCCCCGATCCGCGGGAGGGGCGGCGCAAAGGCTGACTGTATGGGTGATCGACAACGCCTACACGTCTGAGGTCTGAAGGACGTCTGAGGTCTGAAGGGAACCGACCCCAGGCGCACCTGACTATCCAGATCGGGTAACCCCCGGCGGCGGATGGTTCTCGGCCAACAAGGCCTGAACATCAACAATGTTGCCGGTACGTTCCGAGACACTGATCCTCACGTGTAACCAGTCGGACGGTTGGTTGACCTCAAGGGCACGTGAGGTTTTAGCCTCTGAGTGTCGACAATACTTCCGAGGAGACCAGCGTGTTGATCTGTGCCACGTGCGCCGTCGAGTATGAAGAACCCACGCCAGAGGAGTGTCCGATCTGTTCGGATGAACGTCAGTATCTGCCTGCCACGGGGCAGCGTTGGACAACACTGCACGAATTGGCTGCGGTCGGTCAGCAGCTGACCTGGACCGACAATGAACCGGGGTTGGTCGGGATTGCTACCGATCCATCTGTCGGTATCGGGCAAACGATGCAATCACTGACAACCCCTGCAGGGTCGATCATTTGGGATCCTATCGGGTATGTGGATGACGAGGCCGGTGCTCGGGTGCTCGCACGCGGGCCGGTCTTGGCGATCGCGTCCAGCCATCCCCATATGTTCGGTGTTCAGGTGGAATGGTCTCGTCGACTCGGAAATCCCGCGGTGCTGGTGGCGGAAGCCGACCGAGAGTGGTTGGGCCGCAGTGATCCCGTGGTCGAATTTTGGAGTGGAACTCGGGAGATCACCGCTGGTGTGACCCTGCATCAGGTCGGCGGCCATTTCCGAGGGAGCAGTGTTCTTCATTGGGTCGACGGCGCCGCGACAAAGGGCGTTTTGCTGACTGGTGACAGTGTCTTTCCGAATCCCGACCATCGGTCAGTCGGCTTCATGCGCAGCTATCCGAACAAGATCCCGCTTTCCGGCGCTGTGGTCGAGCGAATTGTCACCCAGCTCGAACCGCTGAGATACGACCGGATCTACGGAAATTTCAACAACTCCGTCAATGCCGACGCGAAGGCGCTGCTTCGAGCGTCCGCAGATCGACATATCGCTTGGACCCGTGGAGATTTCGACCATTTGACCTGAACCGAGTGGTGGCGAGCGGTCCGCGGCCGTAGTATGGTCAGCCACCTCCGTCGGGATCTTCGCAAGTTTCCTGGCGTTGCAAATGACCTTGGAGACAACAGCTAACGCGCGGAGTGGTCCGAGCCAAAGCGCCGCTGGCGCTTCGACGTTCTGCTCGACGGCGTTAGGTGCCCGATCCGCAGGTGCGGAGTAATCCGCCATGGAGAGCGGCCGTCCCCGAAGCCGGCGGCCGCGTGGCGGCGGAGCACTTGCCTTGGGTTGGGCGTGGTCGGTAACCATTCGTCATAGACGGAGTGCGCCGCCAGCGAGCAAAATTAGCAAGCTCTTGCGGCTCGCCGAATTCTTGTCAGAGTTGCCAGGCCATTCCTGTCAATCTTCGCTGCATCTCGCAAACCACACTCACTGTGCTGATGGCTGCTTGTGGTGCGGGACGAATATCGGCGTGGTCGGTTTGGTCAGCTTGCCACAGCTTGGGTGGGTTACGGCCTCACGGATGCAGGTTCCACTGGCCACGATCCGGGGCCAGGACGTCGTTGACGTCGACTTCGAGCCCGCCGACGAGCGGGCCTGGATTCGACGCGGTGCTCACCACACACTGGTAGAGAACCGCGGGGGCGCGATGGCCGCAGGTCGGGCGGGACCGCACCGTCGGACTTCACCCGCGGGAGCACAATCGGAGCGGGCAGTTCTTGATTCCGACAGACATCTGTCTCACTTCGCTTCGACTTCGAGCTGACACACGGAGCGGCGTCGACCAGCAGGCCGCGTAGGAGTCCGATTGAACAACCCATCGGAGAGCACGATCCGCGACCAAGTATCCGCGGCTGTTGCACAAATTATATCGGCGGCGGTCGCAGAAGTGGCAGAGCACCGGGCAGCGATGGAGCAGGCGAAAGGCATGTTCATCTCGCTATACGGCGTCGATGACAAGACGGCCTTCGACATGCTGCGACGGCACTCCCAGAACACGAACGTCAGACTGCGGGCCCTAGCCGAACAGCTGATGTCTGACTACCGCGCACTCAGCAGCAAAGCAGCACTCCCGGCCCGCTCGATGTACAGCAAAACGCCGACGACCGTCCACGAGCGGATCACTCCGGACCCGGACTAATTTTTCGCTTCGAGCCCAGGTCGTTGAGAACCCAAGCGTTTGACCGCCGATTCCCTTCTGGTGGGTCTTCAACTCGCCGCCTAATCAACCGGGCTACCGACGCAGACCGTGGGCGCGATACTTTTGCGGGACGGGTCGACTTCGCGGGTGCGCGGCGGCAACGTCGGCGGCAAATCATGCATTCCGACCACCGATTGAATCCGCCCAATCCACCGCGCAGGCGACGAAGGCGACATGTACCTGTGCGCGTGCGCGACGAGCATTCCAAACGGGTGCTGGGTTGGTCGGTGGTGGCCAACCCGCATGTCCACGCGACTGCGAATCCGGCTCCGACATCGCCTACCTGCACACTGCGCCGTGTGCCACTTGCCTCGGATGCGAATTAGGTTGTCTAAGAGCGCTTTAACCCAGGCGAGTGGGTAGAACTGAACGCGCATGGGTTCCTCCCCGCAGCCAACGGCGTTCAACCTGCGCCGCATCTGTTGCTGGAGCCTCAGAGGGCTCGGCGGCCCGTTTCAAAGAGCTGACCTGGCGTGGAGCACCAAACGGGCATCCATCATTCTTCGAAGGCGCATCTTCGTCCAGAGCAGCTGACACCATGTTCAACGTGGAGAATAAGACAACGCAGACCACCGAGGCGGTGGCTGTGGAAACGGTGGTGCGCTGCACCGAAATCGACGTCAACGGCCACCTCAACAACGCCAAGTTCGTCGAGTATCTGGAATGGGGTCGCGAGGAGTGGTACGAGTCTCACGGCTTCGGTTACGACCGCCTCGAGGAGCTGAGGGTGATCACGGTGGTGGTGAACGTCAACCTTGACTACCGCCAGCCCTGCCACCAGGGCGATCGGCTGCGGATCGTCACCTCGCCGCAGCGGCGTGGCCATAGCAGCTTCGCCCTGGCACAGCAGATCGAGAGGAGCGACGGCACCGTTGTCGCCGACGGAGTAGTCACCGTTGTCACCGTTGATCCGGACACGCGCCGCGCCGTACCGCTGCCAGAGGAGTTCGCCGGGCTGTTCCGCGCCCCCGACTGAACCGGCTTGCACGGCCGCTCGGCGCCGGACGCGTCGTCGTGCGCTGTCGGCGGTCCGATGGACGCCCTAGGAGGCATATCGCCTCACGCTGGATGAGATCGACGACGCTCGACGGGAATAGGGAGTTGGCTGGAGCTCGTAAAGCGGCACTGGATGAACTATTCGACACACAGGGGCCTGACGGCAACCAGGATCGCCAGCTGCCCGTTGCGCCTCGGGGCCGCCGGAGGGGTCGCATCCCGGAAGCGAGGGCCGGCGGACCGCCATTGCGGCGATCGCCAGGGACTCGGCCATTCAACAGGGCTACGGGCTCCATTCGCCTTCGACCGGACCGCCTATCGTTGATGGAGCGAGCACGCCGGCTGGGTCGTGACGTTGCTTGTCGGCGGGCGCCTTTGGGGTCGCCCGGTAGCGGCCCCGGACGCACAAGTCGACGTCTGCGACTCCCTTGCGGCGACAGCGTTAGCTGGCAACGTTCGCGGGCGATGCGATGTCGTGATGCGTGGCGTGTTGGCAGTGTCGGGCGCCGTGTTGGACGCGCGGGGCTGCTGTCGTCGTTGAAAGCGCTGATCGAACCGAGGTGAGTTCAAGGGCAGTTCCAGTACCGGATGCTTATTCATGAGCACTCTTGTCAATCGGCAGTGGCGAAAGCCTTCTGTCGACAAGACTGGCCATTGATTGATCGAGCGACGGCAAGGGGAACATCATGACGGCCACGACGACCATTGAGGAGGCCGGCGAGTTCCGGTTGGCGGAAGCTCGCGGGACAAAGCTTCGCGGGCGCGTCGCTTTCGTGACCGGCGGTACCCGGGGAATCGGTGCGGCGATCAGTAAGAGCCTGGCCAGTCAGGGCGCAACAGTAGCTGCGGGGTTCGGGCGGAACAGTGAGCAGGCTCAGAAGTTCCTCGCCGAGTTGTCGGCAGCCGGCGACGGCGCCGAGGTCAGCGTCCATCAGGGCGATGTCGCCTGCGGGGACGACTGCCGGCGAACAATCCAGGAGGTCATCAACCAGCACGGCCGCCTGGACATCCTGATCAACAACGCCGGCATCACGATTGACAAGACGGTGGCCAAGATGACCGAAGACGAATGGAACAAGGTCATCGGAGTCAATCTGTCCGGGGCGTTCTTTCTCGCCCAGGCCGCGTTGGCACACATGCTCGAGCGCGGCAGCGGCCGAATCGTCATGGTCTCCTCTGTGATCGGTGAGACGGGGGCCATCGGTCAGGCGAACTATGCGGCTTCCAAGGCCGGGTTGTTCGGCCTGACGAAGACACTCGCGCGCGAGGCGTGTTTCCAGATGGGGCGCGCGGGCAAGTTGACTGAAGACGGTATCGGCGTCACGGTCAACGCGATCACACCCGGGTACGTGTCGACGGAAATGGTCGAGGCCATCCCCGAGAAGGTCCTCGACCGCATCAAGGGCAGCATCCCGATGCGCCGGCTGGCCCAGCCCTGGGAGGTCGCACGGGTGGTGCATTTCCTGGCTGCGGATGCCTCGAGCTACATCACTGGGCAGGTTTGGGGGGTAAACGGCGGTCTGGACATGTGACGTGCGTTCGGCTCCCTCATCGTCTCGCTTCAATTCAATCTCGCAACGAATCTTCGAAAGGTGATCGGCAATGCAGTCTTTTGAACTGAACAAGCATGGCAACATCGTCTTTCCGGCCAATTGCTTTCCCGATCTCGACTTCTCCACCTTCGAAAGCCTCGAGCAGCTCGAGGCCGTCGTCCGGCGGGACTTCGATTCCAAAGCGCCGACCGGGACCGACATCCTTGAGCGGATCAAGACCGGCGCCTACCAAACCAAGTTCGAGCTGATGCGAGACATGGCGCTCAACCTCTTCTGGGCCAACCGCTTCAAAATGACAATGTACGACGTCCAGCCAACTCGCTGGGCCGACGTGCCGCGTAGCCGCGACGACATCTTCATACCCATCCAGACGCCGTGGGAAGATCGCGAAACAAAGGCGACCGCGGTGCAGTCTGCCTATCCCGGTCTTGCGGCGCAGTGGGACGCCGAGGTCGAAGACAGCATCTTCGAAATCCTTTTCGACGTGTTCGGCCATCGTAGGAACCATGCGACCAAGCTGTCGGCCGTCGTACCCACTGTCACCGAATTGCTGTCTGACCCCAATAATCAAACTCTGCGGCTGAATCGGTATGACCCCGACTTCCGCCGGTACAGCTACGCCGAGATCATCGACTGCAACGAGGATGTGGCCGAGCTCGAAGCGCTACGCCGCTGGTCAATGGTCTTACACAATCAGTATCCATGGTCGCGTAGCGACGCCGCCCTGACCGCGGTCAAAGAATTGCGAGACGACGACTACGTGGTGGTCTTTCATCCGCGTGATCTTGATGTCCACCTGTTTCTGTCCCGCGTTGCCTCCGGGCACGCCCCGAAGAAGACTGTTTCTGTTTCGGCCGCCCCCGAGGTGTTCGAGCCCATTCGGCCTTACCCCGCCCTCAACGTGCGCAAGGACTTGGCAGTGCAACCTCGCATCGAGGCCATCGCCGCAGTGCACGGCGAAGTTGTGTGCACCAACGAGGACCTCATCCGTAACAGCGCCTACAACTGGTCGCCCATGTCAGCAGACGAGATCAGTGCCAAGACCGGCATCGAGGCGCGTCGTTACACCTGCGACACCCTCGAGAACCTTTCGTTGCGGGCCGCCCGGTCGGCGCTGGCTCACGCTCACGTGGGTCCAGACCAGATCGGGGCGGTGTTGGTATGCACCTGCACCAGCGATCGACTGATACCGTCGGTCGCGGCCTGGCTCTCCGGCCAGTTGGGCATCCAGCAGACACATTGCTCGTTTGACCTCGTCGCCGCGTGCGCCGGCCTCAGCTACGGGCTGTCCGAGGCCGCGAGAATCCTCCAACTAGTTCGGCGGCCGGTGCTCGTGGTGTGCGCGGAAAAGTTCTCCAACAAGATCGGAAACGTCCGGCCATCCCGAATGATCTTCGGCGACGGTGCGGCCGCCATTGTCGTCGGTCCTGCGCCTGAGGGTTCGCCCCCCGATATCGAGTACATGCAGACCTATGCCAGCGGTCCGACCAGCCAGGTCAACTCGATCCTGTGGCCCAACCCAGCATTCGCCAACAACATCACGGTTTTCGGCCCCGAGGTCAAGGCGCTGGCCGGGCGCTACCTGACGCAGATGCTCGACGACATCAGGGCCCTGCCCGACCCGGATGGGGTCGCAGAGTCGCTGCTGGCCAGCATCGAACTGATCATCCCGCACCAGGCCAACAAGACCATGGTGATCGACTTGGCGAAGGCCGCCGGTCTTTCCCCGGAACAGCTGTATTTCAACATCGAGCGGGTTGGGAACGCCTCCTCGGCCAGCATTCCGCTAGCAATCCACGACGCGGTCCGCGACCAAGTGATCACCAGGCCGACCCGGGTTTTCGCCCCCGGTTTCGGTGCCGGCGCAGTTGCCGGCTACGCGGTGATGCGGGTCGATCCCGCGGTCATCGCGCCCGACGACCAGGCGGCACCAACCGGCGAGTCGGCAGCGGGTCCCGAGCCAGAGCTCAGCATGCCCGGCGGGGCGAATATGGCCGTTGCGTTCGGATAACAGCCCGCTTTCGGCTGGCGTTCGCCCCTTAGGGTGTTGTCAAGCGGACCGCCGGTATTTCGTGTTCGGAGTCGAAATTTCTGAAGCGAGAAACTGATCCACCAGATGGGCCACGATGGCCGCCGAACGGGGCTTTTGCAGATCGTGTCCGTCCTCGATAGTGATGAGGCGGGCATCGGGGATGCGCGCCGCCAACAGCCTGCTGTTCGCCGGCGGGACTGCCCTGTCGTAGCCGCCACAGACCACGAGGGTGGGCGCATCGATACAGCCGAGAACGGGGATGCTGGACCAGGTCGAGATGGCCAGAATCTGCCAGAGCAAGCCCAACGGATCTGGTCGCGGCCACCGTGTCCCGCGATTCGGCGTCAGCAGTATTTGGGTGACATCGCTGGGGCGCCCTGGAATCGAGCCGACCCCACAAGCGGTCGCAAGCAGCACAAGTCGGTTCACGCGGGTGGGGTGGCCGACCGCGAACTGCTGGGCGACTGCGCCGCCGTGGGAGTACCCGACGACATCCGCTTTCTCGATGCCGACTGCATCGAGGACCCGTGCAGCGACATCCGACAACATCGGCATCGAGTATGGAACGACCGGGGTGTCGCTCGCCCCGACGCCGGGAGCATCGAACGCAATGACAGTTCTGTCTCGAAGCGCGCCGGCGAAAGACGCCCAGCTGTCCATTGGTCGGGACATGCCGTTGAGCAACAACACCGGAGCACCCGATCCGGTGGTGCGGGCCGCAATGCGCAGACCGCCAAACGAAACGACGGATGTGTCTGAGTCGACGATCTCCGACGAGTGGGTCATGCGGTGGCCCGGACATAAGTGCCTGGGGCTTTCTCGATAGGCGGATAGGCGTCGTTGCCCGGGTGATCCGGCGCGGGAATCATTTCCCCGCCCCGTTCGGCGATCCATGCGGTCCAGTCCTGCCACCAGGTGGCGTCCACTAATTCCGCGTTCGCTTTCCATTCATGCGGGTTGGCGGGAAGACTGTCGTTCACCCAGTGCTTGGCCTTGGGATTGGGAGGATTGACGATGCCGGCGATATGGCCGGACGAACTCAGCACAAACCTGCTTTTGCCACCGAGGAGCTGGGTGGTCTTGTAGCCCGATGTCCACGGCACTATGTGGTCGTCCACAGCGGCCAACACGTAGGTGTCGATGTCGACAAGGCTCGGGTCGAGATGATTGCCGTCGATTTCGAATTCGCCTCGGGCAAATTCGTTGCGCAGATAGCATGAGCGCAGATACTCCGAATGCATCCGGGCCGGCATCCGGGTTGAGTCCTCATTCCAGGCCAGCAGGTCGAACGATGGTGGTTTGTTTCCCTGCAGCCAATTGTTCGCCACGTATTGGAAGACCAGGTCGTTTGACCGCAACGCACTAAAGGTCCGGGCCATATCCGCGGCGTCAAGGAAACCTTTCTTCTGCATCTGCTTCTCAAGTCCCGCGACCGTTGCCTCATCGGTGAACGTGCCGAGCAGGCCCGGCTCGGTGAAATCGGTATGCGTATTGAGGAACGTCGCGGAGTTGATGGAGTCGTCGCTTCGTGCCGCGTTGTGGGCCAGCCCAAGTGCGGTCAGTGTTCCACCCAGGCACACCGAGACCGTGTTCACCCTGGGTGCACCGGTGATGTCACGAACGACTCGCACGGCGTCCAGCGGTCCTTGGAACAGGTAGTCGCGGAATCCGAGCTCGCTCATCGATTTATCCGGATTGCGGTAACTGATCGCAAAACACGTATGTCCGTGTTGAACGGCCCACTCGATAAGACTTTTTCCCCGGTGCCAGGTCCATGATGTAGAACTTGTTGATCCAGGGCGGGCAAAACAGCAACGGCACCGCGTAGGTATCCGGAGTCTGCGGCGAGTACTGGATTAACTCGATGAGGTCGCTGCGGTAGACCACGCTTCCCGGCGTGGCAGCCATGTTGACGCCGACTTCGAATCCGGAGCTGTCGACTTGCGACGGCCATCCACCGTTGTGGCGAACATCATGCACCCAGTTCTGGAGGCCCCTGACGATGCTCTTGCCGCCCGTGTCGAACGCCTTGCGGATAGCCGCGGGGTTGCCGGCAAAGGTGTTCGTCGGTGCAAGCGCATCAACAAGAAACTTGGCGGCAAAGCGCGCCTTCGCTCCCCGCGATCCACTCACTCCGGCGGTGTCGAGGAGTTCGTCGACAAGCCGGCTGAACAACAAATACTGCTGAGCCAGCAAAAAGTACGCCGGATTCTCCTGATACGCCGGATCGGCGAACCGTTTGTCGCCACGGGCGACCGCGATGGGACCAGGATTGTCACGGCCGATCACGCGTTCGCCGGCAGCTCGAAACGCCCCCGCATAACCCCAGAACAGACGCGTGTTGGCGGCGATGACCCCGGCCGGATTCCTCAGCGTCATCCCCGCGGCAGCCAGCAACTCACGCAATAGGGCGGCCGGATCGGCCGACAACGTTACATTCTCAGCGATCCCAATCAAATCCTGGACTGAACGCGAAGTCGAGCGTGCGGGCGCATCTGACGATGTCATGGGCATCCTTGGGTTCGAACGGGTTCGGGTAGCAGAAGGAATACCCTGCTGGCTAATCAGTATGCGGTGGGGGAGGGTTCACCCACATCGAAACACCGAACCCCGTCGGGCTGGGCGTCCACGCCGCCGCACGCCCCGGCAGTGACCGGACCCATTTCACGACGATTCGGTGCTATCCGGGCATTCGCGGAACGCCTTCGGGTCGTGTCCGCGACTACGGAGGGCGTTGAGGTCATCGAAAAGGGACGCACTGGGCGTGCAGGCACCGACCTATGGGGCTACCCGTTGAACTTCCTCGGAGGTGCTGGTCGCCAACTGTCTCCACCGAAAAGCGACAGTCCTGCCGGCGCGCCCCCCAACCAATTACTATCGACGACATAGATAAGACGCCAGCAGGCGGGGGATGCGTTGGGGTACCGACCGGTCACATCTGTTGATGAGACCCGTCTGCGGTCGTGGAGCAATGAAGGCCACGGGGTTCCGGTGGTGATCTCCAACGGGCTTGGCACGCCACACGACGCCTGGCCGACGATCAACCGGCAGACCGAAACCTATCAAGTTGTGACATGGGACCATCGCGGTCTCGGCGGATCGGACCGCCCGTCTGACGAATCACGGATCACCATCGCCGACCACACCGATGATCTTTTCGCGGTGATGGACTCGTACGGCATCGATCGAGCCGTGGTCATCGGCTGGTCGGCCGGCGTCAACATCGCCTTTGAGGCCGCGCTGCGCGATCAACGCCGGATCGCCGGCGTGCTTGCCGTCGGCGGCGTCCCGGGAGGAACCTTCGAAGCCTTGCTCCACCCTCTGCCACGATTCCTGCGCCCGCGGGCCGGACGGGTGGGAGCACATCTGATGCGTTACCTCGGGCCGGTGCTCAATCGGCTGGGCGACGGATTGCCCGGTTCGCCTGAGCGTGGGTTCGACCCGCGGGGAGTGGGTACATTCGGGCTCGACATTATCCACGGACAAACTCTGGTCCGAGTACTGCGACGATTCGCTGATCACGATTGGCCCTGGTACTCCCGCCTCGCCCGCGCGGTCGGCGACCATCCTCCAATGGACCTGAGCGCGATCGACATGCCGGTCACCTATCTCGCCGGCACGTGGGACTCGATCACATCGGCCGAACGAATGCGTGCTGCCAGCGCGCAGACACCACAAAGTCGATACGTCGAACTCCCCGCCACCCATTTTGCACCGCTGCAGCTTCCCGACCGAATGTCAACGGAGCTCAGTAGCCTCGTTGAACGCTGTCATCTCTAGCCGGCGCAGAAAACGCAGCCATCCAAACCCACCTCGGCGTCACGCTAAAACAAGTGCGGCTCGCGACCTGCCTGAACGTCGATATTTGTCGATAGTGGCGCCGCCGATTCCATCCGTGGCCCCACGCATCACTCATACACTGAGCGAGTGTCCGACCTGTCGACTGTCAGTTTTCCCAAACGTATCGCGGTGGTTAATCGGGGTGAGGCTGCGGTCCGCCTGATTCGTGCGGTGCGTGAATTGAATGCCGAGTATGGCTGCGGTATATCGACGATCGCTTTGTATACCGAGGCGGAGCGTCGGGCGATGTTTGTCCGTCAGGCTGACGAAGGCGTGATGTTGCGCAGCGTGTCGGCGGGCATTGCTTATCTCGATCACGGCGCGCTGGAGCGCGTTCTGGTGGAGTCCAGGGCCGATGCGGTGTGGGTGGGTTGGGGTTTTGTTGCTGAAGACATTGCGTTCGCAGAGCTGTGTGTGCGGTTGAATCTTACGTTTATCGGGCCGGGTCCTGCGGCGATGCGGACGTTGGGCGATAAGGTCGAGGCCAAGTTGTTGGCTGAGAAGGTGGGTGTTCCGCTGGCTCCGTGGAGCGGTGGCCCGGTCGGGACCTGTGAGGAGGCCCGCCGGCATGCCGAGGGCATCGGTTATCCGCTGATCGTCAAGGCCCGTAGTGGTGGCGGCGGGCGCGGCATCCGTAAGGTGTTCTCCCCTGAGGAACTCGAAGTGGCGCTGGAGCGCACGCAGGGTGAGGCTGAGCGCTCGTTCGGCGACCCGGTGGTGTTCCTCGAGCGCCTGGTCACCGATGCCCGCCATGTCGAGGTTCAGGTCATCGCCGACAACTACGGCAATGTGTGGGCTCCTGGAGTGCGTGACTGCTCTATTCAACGCCGGAACCAGAAGGTGATCGAGGAGTCGGCCTCTCCGCTGTTGACCAGGGAGCAGGCCGATCAGCTGCGTAGGGTGTCGGCTGAACTGGTCCGCACTGCTGGATACCGTGGTGCTGGCACGGTGGAATATCTGTACCAGCCGGATCAGAAATCCTTCACGTTCCTCGAGGTCAATACCCGGTTGCAGGTTGAGCATCCGATCACCGAAGTGACCACGGGTATTGATCTGGTCAAGCTGCAGATCTTCGTCGCTGGCGGCGGTTCGCTGGTCGGGGAGTGTCCGGCTGAGTTCGGCCATGCGGTGGAGGCCCGGCTCAACGCCGAGGATGCTGATAACGGGTTTGCGCCGGCCCCGGGCACGGTGCGGCTGTTGAAGTTCCCGCTCGGTTCGGGTATTCGGGTGGATACGGGCGTTGCGCAAGGTGATGTGATTCCCCCTGATTATGACTCGATGGTGGCCAAGATCATCGCCTGGGGTCGCGACCGGAACGAAGCGATGGCGCGGCTGCGCACCGCCCTGCGCGAGACCACTGTGGTCATCGACGGCGGCACGACCAACAAGTCGTTCCTGGTTGAGCTCCTCGACCGCGATGAGGTCATTTCTGCCTCGGCCGACACCGGCTGGCTGGACCGCACCGGTGCTGGGACGGCGAGCGGGCCGACGCCGGTGGCCGACATCGCGCTCATCGCGGCCGCGGTCGAGGCCTATGAAGCCGAGGAGAGCCGCGAACGTGGCGGTTTCTTGGCCTCGGCACGGGGTGGTCGACCGCGGGCCAGCCATGCCATCGGCCAGAAGGTTGAGCTCAACTATCAGGGTCAGGCCTACCAGTTGACCGTCGGACAGATCGGTCCCCACGCCTACCGGGTGGCCGGTGACGGCGGCGGTCTTGTCGTGGAGGTCGAACGGCTCGGCGAATTCGAGAGTCGCCTCAGTCTTGGCGATCAGCGTTTCCACCTTGTCGCGGTCGCGGGCCCGACCGGGTTCCTGGTTGAGGTGGACGGCGTGAGCCACCGGATCAGCCAGGACGAGGCGGGTCTGGTGCGTGCCGGGTCTCCGGCGGTGGTGGTGGCCATGCCGGTGGCGGTGGGCGATGACGTTGAGGCCGGTGCCACGCTGGTGGTCTTGGAGAGCATGAAGATGGAAACCGCGCTGCGGGCACCGGCCGCGGGACGCGTTCGTGAGATCTTGGCTACGGTCAACAATCAGGTCGATGCGGGTGCGGCATTGCTGCGCTTCGATCAGGCCGGTGAGAGCGCGGCGGCTCAGGCCGCGCCCCGGGTTCGGTTCCGTAGCCAGCCCAGAATCGAGGACACCAACCCGCGTGCTGAGGCTCTGGCGCGGCTGGGGGAACTGCGCGCGTCGATCCTGGGCTATGACATGAGCGGGGACCGCGCCCGCCTGCTGCTCGCCGAGTATCAGGCCCTTCGTGGCAGCCTGCCCTTCGATGACCCGGAATTGGTCCAGGCCGAACTCGGACTGCTGGACACCTTCGCCGATATCTGCGAGATTTCGCGCAACCGGCCCACTCTGGACGAAGAGGACACCGACGAGCGCGTCCACAGCCCCCGCGAGCACTTCCATTCGTTCCTGCATTCGCTCGACGCCGACGTGGAGGGGCTGCCAGAGTCGTTTCGGATCAAGATCGTGCGCGCGTTGGGTGATTACGACGTCGAGGCGCTGGACCCCGGACCGGAGTTGGAAGACGCGGTCTACCGGCTGTTCCTGGCGTTGCAGCGGATGGAGAACCAGGTTGCGGTGATCACCGCGCTGCTGGGGCGCTGGCTTAGCGCCGACGACGTCTCACCGGCTTCGACCAGTGCGGTCGGTGAGGTGCTGGAGCGCCTGATCATCGCGACGCAGGTGCGCTATCCGGTTATCGGCGACGTCGCCCGTAATCTGCGGTTCCGTTTGTTCGACGAGCCGCAGATCCGCACGGCGCGCGAGCAGATTCACGACGGCGTGCGCGACGCCCTGCAGTATCTCGCCGACAATCCGGACGCGCCGGACTACGCGGGGCGCATCGATGCCCTGGTCGCGACGCCGGCGCTGTTGATCGATCTTCTGGCGCAACGCATTTCTGATCCCGGCCCGCTGCTGGAGGTCGTCACGCGTCAGTACTACGAGATCCGCGCGCTCGAAAACGTCCAGGTCGTCGAACAGGCCGGTGGCCAGTTCGTCACCGGCAGTTACGAATTGGCCGGACAGCGGCTGCATCTGGTTTCCACTGTGACCGATCGCGAGCGGTTGTCGGCAACGCTGCGCGCCGTCGACGCGATCGCCGGACCCAAGGGGGACAACCTGGTTGCCGACATCTATCTGTCCTGGCCGAACGCGCCCACCGACAGCGACCGACTCTCCGCTGAGTTACGCGATGTTCTTGCCGAGCATCCCAGCGCGACCGGTTGGCGCCGGGTGAGCGTGACGGTGGTCGGCCGCGACCTGCATCAGGTGACATTCCGCCCGGCCCCAGAAGGTGGCATGGCCGAGGACCCGACGATCCGCGACATGCATCCGCTCACCGGGCAACGCCTGGATTTGTGGCGGCTGAAGAACTTCAACGGCACTCGGTTGCCCGCCGCGGCAGGCACCTACCTCTTCCACGTGACGGCCAAGGAGAATCCGTCCGATGAGCGCCTCATCGCGCTGGCCGAGGTTCGTGACGTGACCCCCCATCGAGACGAAGCCGGCCAGATAATCGGGATCCCGGCCATCGAGCGCACCCTGGCCGCGTGTCTGGACGGCATACGCCGGGTGCAGGCCCAGCGCGGCAGCAAGCGGCTCGACAACAACCGCGTCGCGCTTTACGTATGGCCGGTGCTCGACATCCCCGCAAACCGTTTCCCCGCGATCGCCCAACGCCTGGCACCGCTGGCGGTCAATGCCGGGCTGGAAGACATCACCATCCTGGCCAGCATCAACGACGATGAGACGTCACAGCCGCGGCGAGTGGCGATCCGCTTCTCCTCCAGCCCCGGCGCCGGGATCGTCGCGAATGTGACCGCGCCGCCGACCGATCCGTTGCGCCCGCTCGACGGATACGCGCAGAAGGTGCAGCGTTCCCAGGCCCGCGGCGTGGTCTACCCCTACGAACTGATCCCCGGTCTCACCGGCCCCGAAGGCCGGTTCGTCGAATATGACCTCGACGAATCGGGCGAATTTGGACCGGTGGACCGTCCATACGGACGCAACACCGCCGGGCTCATCGTCGGCACGGTGTCGCGACCAACGCCGCGCCACCCCGAGGGAATGACACGCGTCGCGTTGTTCGGTGACCCGACCAAAGCGCTGGGCACGGTGGCCGAAGCCGAATGCGCCCGGGTGGTTGCCGCGCTCGATCTCGCCGAGAAGCTGTCGGTGCCCGTCGAGTGGTTCGCCTTGTCCTCCGGCGCCACCATTTCGATGGACAGCGGCACCGAGAACATGGACTGGGTATCGCGTGCGCTGCGGCGAATTATCACCTTCACCCAGAACGGCGGTGAGATCAACGTCATCGTCGCCGGAATCAACGTCGGCGCGCAGCCGTATTGGAATGCCGAAGCCACGATGCTGATGCACACCAAAGGCATTCTGGTGATGACACCCGACAGCGCGATGGTCCTCACCGGCAAGCAATCCCTCGATTACTCCGGCGGGGTCTCGGCCGAGGACAACTTCGGCATCGGCGGCTATGACCGCGTGATGGGACCCAACGGGCAGGCCCAGTACTGGGCGCCGAACCTTCAGGCCGCCTGCGACATACTGTTCGCCCACTACGACCACGCCTATGTCGCTGCCGGAGAACGCTTCCCACGCCGCGCCGACACATCCGACCCGGTCGACCGCGACGTCCGCGCCTTCCCGCACGACCATCCCTGCAGCGACTTCACCACCGTCGGCGACATCTTCTCGGCCAGCACCAACAAAGACCGCAAGAAACCGTTCGACATTCGCACGGTCATGCGTGCGGTCATCGACCAAGACCATCCAGCACTGGAGCGGTGGGCCGACATGGCCGACGCCGACACCTCCGTGGTGTTCGACGCCCACATCGCCGGCATTCCGGTGTCCGTCATCGGCATCGAGTCGCGAGTCATCCCGCGCAAGGGTTGGGTCCCCGCCGACGGGCCCGACCAATGGACTTCAGGCACCCTGTTCCCGCAATCCTCAAAAAAGACCGCGCGCGCGATCAACGCCGCAAGCAAAAGCCGACCCCTCGTAGTGCTGGCAAACCTGTCAGGCTTCGACGGTTCACCCGAGTCGCTGCGCAACATCCAACTCGAGTACGGCGCCGAAATCGGCCGGGCCATCGTCAACTTCGACGGACCGATCGTGTTCGTCGTGGTCTCGCGCTATCACGGCGGCGCGTTCGTGGTGTTCTCCCAAGCGCTCAACGAGAACATGGAAGTACTCGCCATCGAGGGATCGTTCTCCTCAGTCATCGGTGGCGCACCCGCAGCCGCAGTGGTGTTCACCCGAGACGTGAACAAACGTACCGCCGCAGACCCAGCAGTGCGCGACCTCGAAGCCCAGCTCGCCGCATGCACGGACGACGCCACAAGCGCCCGCCTGCAAGTAAAGCTCGCCGCCACCCGCGCCACGGTACGCTCGGACAAGCTCGGCGAGGTAGCAGCAGAATTTGAAGCCGTCCACAACGTGGAACGGGCCCGCCAGGTCGGTTCAGTCCACTCAATCATTCCGGCGGCAGAACTACGCCCCAGCATCATCGCCGCCCTCGAGCGCGGGATAACCCGAACACTGAACGCATTAACCACCGACCCCATTTAAGGGTTGAAGACCGACGCTTCACACGCTGGCCGTCAATGCCTCGCGATCCGCCGCAGCCCGCACACCGTGCGGAAGCGCTGCGCTCCCGAATAGTGCCAGGGTCACAAGGTATGCATTCACCTGGACCGGCGTCCGCGGCAACATCGTGCGTGAGTTGGAAAAGCCATGCCAGATATCCGACGGCGTCGGCCCCCGGAAGTAGGCCTCAAGATCATCACGGGAAACGTCCGCCTGGATCCATGTCGTCTTCGGCGGATTCCGGCCGTCGGCGGGCAATCCCGACGATGGCATCTACTTGCTCATCAGCCCGCGAGGACCTCGACCACGCTGGTGCCTATCGTTGCCCATCGCGCCCACAACCCTCGACCGCCGCATGTGGGAACCGAGCGGGGGCTGTCAGATAAACGGTGGATCTGATCTTGGCATTGGTTAGTTGCCAGTCGGAGTGATCCGGCCGTTGAAGGTGATCGCGAACGCATTTAGTGCGGGCTTCCACCTCATTGCCCATCGTGCCTTACCGCGGCCGGTGGGGTCTAGGGATCGGGTCACCAGGTAGAGACACTTCATCGCGGCCTGTTCGGTCGGGAAGTGCCCGCGGGCCCGAATCGCCCGCCGATAGCGAGCATTCAGTGATTCGATCGCATTGGTGCTGCAGATGACACGGCGGATCTCGACGTCGTAGTCCAGGAACGGCACGAACTCGCTCCAGGCGTTCTCCCATAGTTGGGTGATCGCCGGATACTGAGCACCCCATTTCTCGGTGAACTCGGTGAAGCGTTCCTTGGCCGCCGCCTCAGTAGCTGCGGTGTACACGGGGCGGATGTCCCTGGCGATGTGGTCCCAATACTTGCGCGACGCATAACGAAACGTATTGCGCAGCAGATGAATCACGCACGTCTGGACCACCGCCCGCGACCACACCGTATTGATCGCGTCGGGCAGCCCTTTGAGGCCGTCACAGACCACGATGCACACATCGACAGTGCCGCGGTTCTTGATCTCAGTGAGCACTGAGAGCCAGAACTTCGCACCCTCGCCACCGTCGCCGGCCCACAGCCCGAGGATGTCGCGCTCCCCGGCGCAGGTCACCCCGATCGCGACGTAGATGGGCCGGTTGGTGACCTGGCCATCGCGGACCTTGACGAAGATTGCGTCGATGAACACCACCGGATACACCGATTCCAACGGCCGGTTGCACCATTCGGCCATCTCCTCAATCACCTTGTCGGTAATCCGGGAGATGGTGTCCTTGGAGACGGTGGCCCCATAGACGTCATCAAAGTGCGCCGCGATCTCCCCGGTGGTCAGACCCTTGGCCGTCAGCGACAACACGATCTCATCGATGCCGGTCAACCTGCGTTGCCGCTTCTTGACGATCACCGGATCGAAGGTGCTGTTGGTGTCCCGCGGCACGTCGAGCTCAACCTGGCCGATCTCGGTGAACACCGTCTTCGATCGAGTGCCATTGCGGGAGTTTCCGCTGCCGCGCCCCGCGGAGTCATGCTTGTCGTAGCCGAGGTGCTCGGTCATCTCGGCACCTAGCGCGGTCTCGAGGACATTCTTGGTCAGTTGATTGAGCAGGCCGTTCGGACCTACCAGTTCCACACCTTGTTCTTTGGCCTGCGCGAGCAACTGCTCGGCGAGCTGCTTGTGATCCACATCGATCGCCACGGATTTCAGTGTTTCGGACATCATCAGTCCTTCCCGCCAAGCTCACGCCCGGCGTGTCAGACCAAGACCAGATCAACCGTTATTCAGACAGTCCCACCGAGCGGTTTTGACTAGAGAATCACCCGCCATGGTGCGGAGACGCTGCTGCGGCGCACGGCGGCGCCGCCGTATCGGTGCGGCGCGGCCCGGGTGATCAGGTGGGTTTGATTTCGATGCGTGGGTAGTCGGGCCGCCACATCGCTTCGTGGACGTTTTGGATCGGGTTGTCGACGGATACCTGTGCGAGTCCTTCGTCGACGGCTGCGGCGGAGACGGCGACGGCGACGGCGGCGGAGACGGCCCGGAGGTTATCCACCGGTGGTAGCAGCGGTGCTCCGGGTGTGGTGGCGTTGGAGAGACGGGCGACGGCGTCGGCGGCGGCGGCGATCATGCGGTCGGTGATGCGGCTGGCGCGGGCGACTGTGACGCCGAGGCCCAGGCCGGGAAAGACGAGCGCGTTGTTGGCTTGGGCGATGTGGTAGGTGCGGTCGTTGTGGGGGACGGGCGGGAAGGGGCTGCCGGTGGCGATGAGTGCGCGACCGTCGGTCCAGCGGACGAGGTCTTCGGGCTGCGCCTCGCAGCGTGACGTGGGGTTGGACAACGGCATGATGATGGGTCGGTCGGTGTGGGCGGCCATATCCCGGACGATGTCCTCGGTGAACGCCCCGGTCTGGGTCGAGGTGCCGATCAACATGGTGGGGTGAACTGCGGCGACGGTCTCGGCGAGCACCGGCCGTCCCGGCCTTGCGGTGTTCCAGCCGGCGACCTCAGCCGCGGGTCGGGCGTAGGGAAGCTGGAAGTCGTACATGCTGGCCGCGCGGTCGTCGGTCAGCAGCCCGGAGCGGCCCAACGCCCAAAACCGGCGAGTGGCTTCGTCGTGGGTCAGGCCGTCGCGGACCATCTGGTCGCGCATCATGTCGGCAATGCCCAGCCCGGCGGTGCCGGAGCCGTGGATGACGACGCGCTGGTCGCGCATGCGGGTGCCTGTGGCGGCGACGGCGGAAAATGCGGCGGCGAGCACGACGGCGGCGGTGCCCTGCATGTCATCGTTGAAACTGCAGACCTGCTCTGCGTACTTGTTCAGGATGCGGCGCGCGTTGCTGGCGCCGAAGTCTTCCCAGTGCAGCATCGCGTGGGGGAAGAGCTTGGTGGTGGCGGTGACGTAGGCGTCTATGAGCTCGTCGTAGCGGTGGTCACGGATCCGGGCGTGCCGGGCACCCAGGTACATCTCGTCGTTGAGCAGGGCGAGGTTGTCGGTGCCGGTGTCTAGCACCACCGGGATGGTGCGGTGCGGGTGGATCCCGGCGGCGGCGGTGTACACGGCGAGTTTCCCGACTGAGATCTCGATGCCGCCCACGCCCTGGTCGCCGATGCCGAGGATGCCCTCGGAGTCGGTGGCCACGAGCAGGTCGACGTCCTCGGCGCCCATACCGGTGTTGCGCAATGCCGTCTCGACGTCCTCGGGGTGATCGATCGACAGGTAGACCCCGCGAGGGCGGCGGAACTCGTGGCTGAACCGTTCGATCGCCAGCCCGACGGTGGGGGTGTAGACGATCGGTAGCATTTCGGAGATGTGCTCGCATAGCAGCCGGTAGAACAGCACCTGGTTGCGGTCCCGGAGGTTCGCCAGATACACCCACTTACCCAGATCATTCGCCTGCGCCAGGTACTGGGCGTAGGTGCGTCGTGACTGCCCGTCCAATGTGGTCACACCGGTGGGAAGCAGGCCGACCAGCCCGAGCTCGCGGCGCTGTGCCTGGGTGAACGCGGTGCCGCGGTTGATGGTGGGGGAGCCCAGCACGGCATAGCCACGAGCGTGGATCCGCACGGTGTAGCCGTCAGCAGACGGAATGAGTTCGTATGGTCCTTCGGACATCATGTCCTTTCCCGATCCAGTCCCCTGTTCGCGGGGCGTTTCGTCACCGGTCACGTGCTCGCCGGCCAAGTCGTTGCTGGTCCCGTCGTTGCTGGTGGGTTCTGCAACCGCAGCGTCGGCCGTCATCTCGGCGCCTTCTTGGGCAGGTAGAGGTCGGTGATGGTGCCCTCGAAGGCTTCGGCGGCCATCGCCACGGTTTCGGAGAGGGTGGGGTGCGGGTGGATGGTCAGCCCGATGTCGGCGGCGTCTGCGCCCAGCTCGATGGCCAGTCCCGCCTCGGCGATCAGGTCGCCGGCATTCGGCCCGACGATGCCGCAGCCGATGAGCCGGTCGGTGGTCTCGTCGAAGATCACCTTGGTCATGCCCTCGTCGCGGCCCAGCGACAGCGAACGGCCGCTGGCCGCCCACGGGAAGTTGGCCTTGCCGTACTTGATGCCGGCCGTCTTGGCCTCGTTCTCGGTGACGCCGACCCAAGCCACCTCGGGATCGGTGTAGGCCACCGAGGGGATGACACTCGCGTCAAAGTAGCTGTTGTGCCCGGCGGTGACCTCAGCGGCGACCTTGCCCTCGTGGGTGGCCTTGTGTGCGAGCATCGGCTGGCCGACGATGTCGCCGATGGCGAAGACGTGGCCCACGTTGGTGCGCTGCTGCTTGTCCACCGGGATGAACCCGCGCTCATCGACCTGCACGCCCGCGGCCTCGGCGCCGATCACCTTCCCGTTGGGCTTGCGCCCGACCGCGACCAGGACCTTATCGAACACCGCCGACTCGGGGGCCTTGCCGCCCTCGAAGTAAACGGTCAGCCCATCCTGTCCGGCCTCCACGTTGGTGACCTTGGTCTTCACCCAGATGTCCTGGTAGCGCTTGGACAACCACCGGGTAAGCGGCTTGATCAGGTCCGCGTCCGCGCCCGGGATGAGCTGGTCCAGCAGCTCCACCACGCTCACCTTTGAGCCCAGCTCGTAGTAGACGGTCGCCATCTCCAGGCCGATGATCCCGCCGCCCAGGATGAGCAGCCGCTCCGGGATCCCATCCAGCTCCAGCGCGCCGGCAGAGTTGATCACACGATGATCGTCGTGCGGGACGAACGGCAGCGTTACCGGCTCGGAGCCCGCGGCGATGATGGCCTGCTCGAAGCTGACCGTGCTGGTCGACCCGTCGTCGGCGGTGACCTCGACCATGTTTGGCGAGGTGAACTTGCCGGTGCCGGTCACGGTGGTGACCTTGCGCTGCTTGGCCAGGCCGGACAGCCCACCGGTGAGCCGGTCGACCACGCTCTGTTTCCAGCCGCGCAGCGCGTCCAGGTCGACGGTCGGCGCGGCGAAGGCCAGCCCGTTGCCCGACATCTCCTTGGTCTCGGCGATCACCTTGGCCGCGTGCAGCAGCGCCTTGGATGGGATGCAGCCTACGTTCAGGCACACCCCTCCCAGGGGGCCGCGGCTGTCGATCATGACGACCTGCTTGCCGAGGTCGGCAGCCCGAAACGCTGCGGTGTAGCCGCCGGGCCCGGCGCCCAGCACGAGCACCTCGGCGTGCTGGTCGCCGCGTTCGATGTTCGCGGCGGCCACCGGCGCCGCCGCGGCAGCCGGGTACACGGCCGCGGTCTCGGTGACCTGCTGGGCCGGTGCCGGGGCTGAAGCTGCCGGGGCGGCGTCGCCGCCCTCGGCGTCGATCACCACGATCACGCTGCCTGCAGACACGGTGTCGCCCAGGGCGACCCGCAGCTCGGTCACCGTCCCGGCTACCGGGGTTGGTACATCGAGCGTGGCCTTGTCCGATTCCAGCGTGACCAACGGGTCCTCGGCCGCGACGGTGTCACCCGCCGCGACGTGGATCTCGATCACCGGGATATCCGTGAAGTCGCCGATGTCCGGGACCTGGATCTCCTGCGCGCTCATCGAGTTGCTCCCTGGTGGTCGAAGTGGTCAGCGGCGAAGGCGGTCACAGCAGTAGCCGTCGGTCGTCTTCGAGCAGGTAGCACAGGTGGCGGGCGAAGCGGGCGGCCAGCGCACCGTCGATGACGCGGTGGTCGTAGGACAGGGAAAGGGGCAGCATGTTGCGGGCCGTGAACTCGGTGCCGTTCCAGACGGGGCTCACCTTGGAACGGACGACACCGAGGATCGCGACTTCGGGAGCGTTGATGATGGGGGTGAAGCTGGTGCCGCCGATGCCACCGAGGCTGGAGATGGTGAACGTGCCACCGGCCAGGTCCGACGGCCCGAGCTTGCCGTCGCGGGCCTTGGCTGAGATGGACATGAACTCCCGGGACAGCTCCACGATGCCCTTGCGGTCGGCGTCCTTAACAACCGGGACCACCAGGCCGCCGGGGGTGTCCACGGCGATGCCGATGTTGTAGTAGTGCTTGAGGATGAGGGCGTCTTTCTCCGGGGACAGTGAGGAGTTGAACTCGGGAAACTTTTTGAGGGCAGCGACGCAGGCTTTGACCAGGAAGGCCAGCAGGGTCACCCGATAGGGGCTGCGGTCGCTCTTGGCGGTGGTGTCGAGTTCTTTGCGGTAACGGTCGAGGTCGGTGATGTCGGCTTCGTCGTTGTGCGTGACGTGGGGGACGTTGAGCCAGGAGCGGTGCAGGAAGGGTCCGGACACTTTCTTGATCCGTGGCAGGGGCGCGGTCTCGATGGGCCCGAACGTGGAGAAGTCCTGCGCGGGGATCTCCGGGATCCCCGCGCCCGTCGCGGACGCGGCGGCGGGTTGGGCCGGGCCCTTCAGGAACCCGAGCAGGTCATCCTTGGTGATGCGCCCCTTGGGCCCGGTCGGGGTGACCGCGGTCAGGTCCACGCCCAACTCCCGGGCGGTGCGCCGCACGGAGGGGCCGGCGTGTATCCCCGCGGGGGTGTCGACTCCACCCGCCGCTGGGGCCGTGGCCGGTGCCGAGGGCGCCGGCGCGGGGGCCGCCGCCGGGGCCGAGGCGGGTGCGGGCTCTTGCTGTTCTACCAGTGACGGCGGGGTGCTGACCGCGCCGGTGCCGGGAATGAGCAACAGGATGGGGCTGCCCTCGCTGACCACGTCGCCGACCTTGACCAGGACCTCGGCCACCGAGCCGGCGACCGGGGCGGGTAGGTCCATGGTGGCTTTGTCGGATTCCAGAGTGACCAGCGGATCCTCGGCGTTGACCTGGTCGCCGGCACTGACGTGCACCTCGATGATCGGCACAACGCCGAAGTCGCCGATGTCGGGAACCGTGACCTCGGTAGGAGCTGTCATGTCGATCGCCTCTTTCCTGATCGGGTCCGAACTCTCAGGCGAGCGCGGGTGCGGTCATGTCGGGGTCGATCTGATAGCGGGCGATGGCGTCCGCTGCGGCCGAGGCCGGAACGGCGCCCTCGGCGGCCAGCTCGGTCAGCGCGGCGAGCGCGATGTAGTGCCGGTTGACCTCGAAGTGCCGGCGCAGGTTGCGCCGGTAGTCCGAGCGCCCGAACCCGTCGGTGCCGAGCACCCGGTACCGGCGGTTTATGAACGGCTGGATCTGGTCGGCGAAGGCCCGCATGTAGTCGGTCGCGGCAACCACCGGGCCGGCCGGGCGCCCGGCCAGGCACTGCTGGGCGAAGCTGAGCCGCCGCTCCTCGCCCGGATGCAGCATGTTCCAGCGGTCGACGTCGATGCCGTCGCGGCGCAGCTCGGTGAAGCTCGGCACACTCCACACGTCGGCGGTCACGCCGAAGTCCTGTTCCAGCAGCTCGGCGGCCGCGATCACCTCGCGCAGGATGGTGCCGGAGCCCAGTAGCTGAACCCGGGGTGCGTTCTTTTTCTTGGCCGGCCCCTCCCGCAGCAGGTACATGCCGCGGATGATGCCCTCGCGAACCTCGTCCTCCCGGCCCTCCGGCATGCCCGGATGCTGATAGTTCTCGTTCATCACCGTCAGGTAGTAGAAGACGTCTTGCTGCTCGGCGTACATGCGGCGCAGGCCGTCCTGCACGATCACCGCGACCTCGTGCGCGAAGGTCGGGTCGTAGGAGACGCAGTTCGGGATGGTGGCCGACAGCAGGTGCGAGTGGCCGTCCTCGTGTTGCAGGCCCTCGCCGTTGAGCGTGGTGCGCCCGGCGGTGCCGCCGACCAGGAAGCCGCGGGCCCGCGAGTCGCCGGCCGCCCAGGCCAGGTCGCCGATGCGCTGGAACCCGAACATCGAGTAGTAGATGTAGAACGGGATCATCGGGGTGTCGGACACGCTGTAGCTGGTCGCCGCGGCGATCCAGGACGACATCGCGCCAGGCTCGTTGATGCCCTCCTGCAGCATTTGACCGGAGCGGTCCTCCCTGTAGTACATGAGCTGCTTGGCGTCCTCGGGCTGATACAGCTGCCCGACCTGGGAGAAGATCCCGAATTGTCGGAACAGGCCCTCCATGCCGAACGTGCGGGACTCATCGGGCACGATCGGCACTACGTGCTTGCCGATCGCCTTGTCCCGCAACAGGGTGGTCAGGATGCGCACGAACGCCATCGTGGTAGAGATCTCGCGGTCACCGGTGGGCTTGAGCTGGGCCGCGAAGGCCGAGAGCCCCGGCACCGTGAGATCGCGCGAGCGCTGGCGCCGCACCGGAAACGCCCCGCCGAGCGCGGTTCGCCGCTCCTTGAGGTAGCGCTGCTCGGGGCCGCCTGCGGGCAGCTTCAGGAACGGCACCTCAGCGATCTTGTCGTCGGCCAGGTCGATGGAGAACCGGTCGCGGAACGAGCGCAGCACGTCCTCGCCCATCTTCTTCTGCTGGTGAGTGATGTTCTGGCCTTCACCGGCCTCACCCATGCCGTAGCCCTTGACCGTCTTGGCCAGGATCACGGTGGGCGAGCCGACGTTGTCAACCGCTGCCTTGTATGCCGCGTACACCTTGTCCGGATCGTGCCCGCCCCGGCTCAGCGCCCAGATCTCGTCGTCGGACATGTCCGCGACCAGGTCCAGCAGCTCGGGGTACGTGCCGAAGAAGTGCTTGCGCACGTAGGCGCCGTTCTTGGACTTGAAGTCCTGGTACTCGCCGTCGACGCACTCCTCCATCCGCTTGAGCAGCAGCCTGGACTTGTCCGCGGCGATCAGTGGGTCCCAGCCGGATCCCCAGATCACCTTGACCACGTTCCAGCCGGCGCCCCGGAAAAGGCCCTCCAGCTCCTGGATGATCTTCCCGTTGCCGCGCACCGGGCCGTCCAGGCGCTGCAGGTTGCAGTTCACCACGAAGATCAGGTTGTCCAGCTTCTCCCGGCCGGCCAGCGAGATCGCGCCCAACGACTCGGGCTCGTCCATCTCGCCGTCGCCGAGGAACGCCCACACGTGCCGATTCGCGGTGTCGGCCAGCTCCCGGTTGGCCAGGTACTTGAGGAACCGGGCCTGGTAGATGGCCATCAGCGGGCCCAGTCCCATCGACACCGTGGGGAACTGCCAGTAATCCGGCATCAGCCATGGGTGTGGATAGGACGACAGGCCGCCGCCGCCGACCTCCTGCCGAAACCCGAGAAGCTGTTCCTCGGTCAGCCGCCCCTCCAGGAACGAGCGCGCGTAGATACCGGGCGAGCAGTGGCCCTGGACGAACACCAGGTCGCCGCCGTGATCCTCCGACGGAGCGTGCCAGAAGTGGTTGAACCCGGTGTCATACAGGGTCGCCGCGGACTGGAAGCTGGCGATGTGACCGCCCAGCTCGGAGGATTCCTTGTTCGCGCGCAACACGATCGCCACCGCGTTCCACCGGATCAGCGACCGGATCCGGTGCTCGATCGCCCTGTCGCCCGGGTGCGGCGGCTGTGCGTGGGGCGGGAGCGTGTTCAGATAGGGCGTGTTCGCCGAGTACGGCACCGGCACCCCGTTGCGCCGGGCCTCACCGTTCAGCTCCTCCAGCAGGAACTCCGCCCGGTCCGCCCCGTCAAACTCGATGACCGAGTCGAACGCTTCCCGCCACTCGCTGGTCTCCACCGGATCGAGGTCATTGCGCATGGGGTTCGTTTCCCTCTTCCCGGGCGGTCCGGTGCACGCGGACACTTAGCTGACGTGTGAGTGGTCAGTTAGACGGAGGTCGTGCCTTCTAGACGAGCTGGGGAGTAGGGCCGGGAAGTGGTGTGCTCGGCAATCTCCGGGGCCTCGTCGTCGTCGATCATGGTCGCCTCGTCGAACGGGTCCTCCCCGCTGAACACACGCTTGGCCTGATCCGAATCGAATTCGCCGACCCAGCTGCCCATCAGCACTGTGGCCACCGCGTTGCCGGAAAAGTTGGTGACCGCGCGGGCCTCGGACATGAACCGGTCGATCCCGACGACCAGGCCGACCCCGTCGACCAGATCGGGTCGATGCGACTGCAGCCCACCGGTCAGGACCGCCAGACCGGCGCCAGTCACGCCCGCCGCCCCCTTCGAGGCGATCATCATGAACAGCAGCAGCGAGATCTGCTCGCCGATCGACAGTGGCTTGCCCATTGCTTCTGCGATGAACAGCGACGCCATGGTCAGATAGATGGCGGTGCCGTCGAGGTTGAACGAGTAGCCGGTTGGAACCACGATGCCAACGACCGGGCGGGAGACGCCAAGGTGCTCCATCTTGGCCACCAGCCGGGGCAGCGCGACTTCCGAGGACGACGTGGAGACGATCAGCAGGTACTCCCTGGCCAGGTAGCGCATCAGCGCGAAGATGTTCATCCCGGCCCCAAAGCGCAGGATCAGGCCGAGCACCACCACAATGAAGATCAGGCAGGTGATGTAGAAGGCCAGCATCAGCTGACCCAGGCTCACCAGTGCAGACCAGCCGGTCGCGCCGACCACGGCGGCCATGGCGCCGAACGCGCCAATGGGAGCTACCCACATGACCATCGACAGCGCCCGGAACACCAGGCGCTCGAAGTACTTGACGCCACGCAGGATCGCCTGACCCGACTGGCCGAGACCCTGCACAGCGAAGCCGACTAAGAGCGCCACGAACAGCGTCTGCAGCACGAGCTCGCCGACCAGCGGGGAGACCAGCGTGGTCGGGATGATCCCGAGAAGGAACTCGGTCGTGGTCTGGTGTTCACCGCTGGCCGCCTCCTCACCGGCGGCCCGGGCGGCGTCGGTGAGTTGCAGGCTCGCACCGGGCTGAAGTAGGTTGCCGACGAGCAGCCCGATGATCAAGGCGACCGTCGACATGACGATGAAGTAGAGCAACGCCAGCCCGCCGACCTTGCCGACCTTCGCCGCCTGCCGGATCGACCCGATACCGAGCACGATCGTGCAGAAGATCACCGGACTGATCATCATCTTGATCAGGCTGACAAAGCCGGTGCCCAGCGGCTTGAGCGCCTTCCCGACATCCGGCGCAAGGATGCCGACGGCAATGCCGGCGATCACTGCGGCGATCACCGCAATATAGAGGTAATGCGAGCGATCTTTCTTCTCGGCGGGGCGCTCGGTGGTAGCTGAATCAGACATAAGCCCTCCCAGGGAGATGAACCGCAATTCTCCAGCCACGAGAAGCTGTTGAATACTACGTCCCGCTGGGCGAGAAGTACCCGGTTGCCGACCGCTTGTGGCGAGTGGGTGTTGGCCGACCAGGAGTGGGTAGCGCTGCCACACCCCCACTATTGCGCTCAAATCCGCACGTCGGCAGCCACCTCCTTGTTGGGTTTACCCGCCGCGCCACCCGGCACGATCCGACACCGCTGCGCCAACGCCTGCGACGACGGCGCCTGCCGGATCAGCGGCGGTTTGTAGGAATGTCGCCTCGACGGCTGGCCGAAGAACCGCGTCCGGGTGCGCCGCACACCATCACGGACGAGCAGGCCGAGGAGGTGATCGTGGCCACTCTTCAGAGACAACGCAAGGACACGCCTCGCACTGATCGCGGGCGTCGATGGCCGCCGAGAGCGGCTTGTCGAAGTCGACGGTGGGCCGGACTGGAAAGCGTTCGGGCTCAAGCCGCATCAGGTCGATACGTTCGCCTGGAACAAACCGACGACGACATCGCTCGAACGGCCGCCGCATATCTTCACCGAATTCCTGGCGCAGGATATTAGGTCAAGTCATAGCCCAGCCGCTTGGCCAGCTTGTGCAGCAGGCCGATCGCGGCGTCGGCGATCACCGTGCCGGGCGGGAAGATCGCCGCGGCCCCGGCGGCGTACAGCTCGTCGAAGTCGCCGGGCGGGATGACCCCGCCGACGACGAGCATGATGTCGGGCCGCCCCGCCTCGGCGAGCGCGTCGCGCAGCGCGGGCACCAGCGTCAGGTGCCCGGCCGCCAGCGAGGACACCCCGACCACATGGACGTCGTTGTCCGCGGCCTGGCGCGCCACCTCGTCCGGGGTGGAGAACAGCGAGCCGACGTCGACGTCGAAACCGATGTCGGCGAAGGCCGTTGCGATCACCTTCTGTCCCCGGTCGTGGCCATCCTGGCCCATCTTGGCAACCAGGATGCGCGGCCTGCGACCGTCGGCCTCAGTGAACTTCTCCACTAGCTCCATCGCACTCCCGATATTGCTGACCTTTCCGACTTCGCCGCGGTAGACCCCGGCGAGGGTACGGATCTCGGCCTGGTGGCGCCCCCAGACCTTCTCCAGCGCGTCGGAAATCTCCCCGACGGTGGCCTTGGCCCGGGCGGCGTCGATGGCCAGCGCCAGCAGGTTGTTACCCAGCCCGTCCTCGCCCGCGACGCCCTCGGCGGCCGCCGCACGGCTCAGTTCCTTCAGCGCGGCAGTGACGACGGTTTCGTCGCGGGCGGACCGCAGCTGCTGGAGTTTGTCGATCTGCTCGGCTCGCACCCGGCTGTTCTCAACCTTGTGTACGTCGATCTCATGGTCATCGTCGACCTGGTACTTGTTGATGCCGATCACGGTCTGCGCCCCGGAATCGATGCGGGCCTGGGTGCGGGCGGCGGCCTCCTCGATGCGTAGCTTCGGGATGCCATCGCTGATCGCCTGCGCCATCCCGCCGTGTTCAGCCACCTCGGCGATATGCGCGCGGGCCCGCTGCGCGAGCTGATGGGTCAGCCACTCCACGTAATAGGAGCCGCCCCACGGGTCGATTGGCCGGGTGGTGCCCGACTCCTGCTGCAACAGCAGCTGGGTGTTGCGGGCGATGCGGGCGGAGAAGTCCGTCGGCAGCGCCAGCGCCTCGTCGAGCGCGTTGGTGTGCAGCGACTGGGTGTGGCCCTGGGTGGCCGCCATCGCCTCAATGCAGGTGCGGGCGACATTGTTGAACGCGTCCTGCGCGGTCAGCGACCACCCCGAGGTCTGCGAATGGGTGCGCAGCGACAACGATTTCGCGTTCTTGGCGCCGAACTGCCCGACCAGCTCGCTCCACAGCAGCCGCCCGGCGCGCAGCTTGGCCACCTCCATGAAGAAGTTCATCCCGATACCCCAGAAGAACGACAGCCGAGGCGCGAACTTGTCGATGTCCAGCCCCGCGGCCAGCCCGGCCTTGAGGTACTCCGCCCCATCAGCCAGCGTGTAGGCCAGCTCAAGATCCGCGGTGGCACCGGCCTCCTGAATGTGATAGCCGGAGATTGAGATGGAGTTGAATCTCGGCATCTTGGTGCTGGTGTAGCCGAAGATGTCGGAGATGATCCGCATCGACGGCTTGGGCGGATAGATGTAGGTGTTGCGGACCATGAACTCCTTGAGGATGTCGTTCTGGATGGTTCCGGCCAGCTTCTCCGGCGGCACCCCCTGCTCCTCGGCGGCCACCACGTACAGCGCCAAAATGGGCAGCACAGCGCCGTTCATCGTCATCGACACCGACACCGTCGACAGGTCGATGCCGTCGAACAGCTGGCGCATATCCAGGATCGAGTCGATCGCCACCCCGGCCATCCCGACGTCACCCTGCACGCGCGGATGATCGGAGTCATAACCGCGGTGGGTGGCCAGGTCGAACGCCACTGACAGCCCCTTCTGACCGGCCGCCAGGTTGCGACGGTAGAACGCGTTGGAATCGGCGGCGGTGGAGAACCCGGCGTATTGGCGGATGGTCCACGGCTGGTTGACGTACATCGTCGGATACGGCCCCCGAACATACGGCGGTTCGCCGGGGAAGCTGTCCAGCGGGTAACCCTCGGCCACGGCGGCGACACGGTCGGCAGCGATGTACACCGGTTTGACGTCGATGCCCTCAGGGGTGACCCAGTCCAGCTGCTCCGGGGTGTAACCGTGCGCGTCAGCGGCCGCCGCGACATGCTCGGTCACGGCCGCCTCGGTGGCGGGTTCCCCAGAGCGCTCACCGTGCAGTGGAACATCGGCGAAGCTGCCGACGGCGGACGTGCTTGCGGCCATCGGTCTAGGCCCCCAATCGGGTGAGCAGGGTCGACAGGGCGTCGACCGCGTCGATCCTGGCGGTCAGGTAGTCGTCGGGGCGCCCGTCCTGGTCGACATCCGCCACCGTCTTCTCCGGGCCGGCCAGATAGATCCGCGACAGCCCGGCGGCGCGGGCCGCCTCGACCACGCCTGCCGCCTCAGTCCTGTAGCGGGCATCGGTACCGCAGATCAGAGCGACGCCTGGGTTGCCCGCGCCCGATACGGCTTGCGCGACACCGGCGGCCTCGACGGTTCCGGGATTGACCGCCTCGATGCCGCCCGAGGCCAGCAGGTTCGCCGCGAACGTCGCGCGGATGTTGTGCTCGGCGAGTGGGCCGAGCGGCAGCAGCAGCACCTGCGGGCGCGACCCGGTCCGCTCGAGGTAGGCATCCGAGCGGTCCCGCAGTGCTTCAAACCCGGCCGCGTAACTCTCGACAGTCGCTTTCAGGTCGTTCGGGGGTAGCGGCGGTTCGGCCAGGTTTGGGTATTCGTTGACACCCGGTCAGCGCCGTGCGCCGGTGCGCGATGTCGTCGATGCGGCGGTCACGCACCTCGGCGATCTGCGCGGCGATGAACTCCGCAGCCTCGACGAAGCCGCCCCGCTGCTCGATCTCCCGGAAATGCATCCACGCCTGGGCGGCGAGCCGCTCGGTGAGGTCCTCAACGAACCACGACCCGGCCGCGGGATCGAGCACCCGCCCGACATGGGATTCCTCCAGCAGCAACAGCTGGATGTTACGGGCGATCCGCCGTGAGAAGCGGGCCGCGATCCCCGGGAATCCGCCGGGGATCGCGACGTCGAAAGGCTGGACGAGCACGGTATCAGCACCACCGACACCCGCCCCGAAAGCCGCCAGCGTGGTGCGCAGCATGTTCACCCACGGGTCGCGCTCGGCCATCATCGGCAACGACGTGACGCCATGCATGGTCGCGCCGCCGCTGTCGGGCTCCCCGACAACCTCGGCAACCCGCGCCCAAACTTGGCGTGCCGCACGCAGCTTCGCAATGGTCATGAACTGATCGTCGTCCGCGGCGAATCGAAAGCTGATCTGCCGCAACCCATCCCGAACACCAAGGCCGTCGCCGCTAAGCAGCCGCAGGTAGGCCACCCCGGCGGCCACGCTGCCAGCCAGCTCCCACGACGCATTCGCACCGTGGTTGTGGAACGCCGGGCCGTCAACGGTGACCGCGCGGACACCGTCATAGCCGTGTACCCGCGACGCCATCGCGACGACGTCGTCCACGCTCGGGGCAGGACGCCCGCTGATTCGCGCGGTCAACGGGTCGCCGCCCAGGTCGATGGACAACTCCGCACGCTTGCCCGACTCCAGCCTGGCCACCATCGCTAGCACCGCGTCCGCGGCGGCGACGTAGTCGGCGCCCGCGTCCACGATCGCCGGCACCACCTCCAGGTAGACGCCCTCCAGCAGCCGGTCGAGGTCGGCGGGCGCGACGCCGGATTCACCGACCCGCAGCACCAGCGCGCTCACCCCGTTGGCCAGCGCCCAAAGCACTGCGGAGTTGCCGCCACTCTCCGGTCCGGCGATGGGTAACATTTCTGCCACCTTCCAGCCCGCGGTGACATCGCGCCGCGCGTCGCCGCCCCGCACGAATGGCCAGCTTCCGGGCAGCGGCTGCTCGGCCAGCGTGTCCAAGCTGGTGTACAACGGGCATACCGGAAAGCCTTCGTAGGTGGGCGAATCCAGCAGGCGTTCGGGCTCGGTGGGCAATTCTGACGGGTCGCGCCGGGTGCTCTTGGCCAGCACCCCGGCAACGGCTGACCGCCACCGCGAAAGGCGTTGCTCTACATCGGCAGGGTCGGCGGAGATCTGGACGGACACCGGCAGCTCCTGTTGTCGCAGCGTGTGGCCAACCGGACTAACGGCTGCCACATGACCATCAGACTAAGTGATAGCCAGCGCCCAAGCACCCGTGTTCACAAGCACTAATCGGTAGCGGCCCGGACGGCGAAAGCCCGCAGCGTAGCTGGAGTTGTTAATCCATCGGACGGCAGGTTTGATAACCCCGAACCCGGTCATTAGCACACTGCGCGGTTGCGCGCAGCGGTGACCGCGACGGCACGTCACGGTGGCCCGCCGCCGGATCGTGGACATCACGGCGGAGGGTTAGGGCGGCGGTGACGGCGGGCCGGTCGCTGGCGATCACGAACATCGCGACCAGTGCAATCAACGGCAAGAACTCCAGGGCAGTCATAACGAACTTTCACTGTGGCGGTGGACCGGACGGCACGATCAGGTGGCGCGGCGGCCCGTCGCCAGCATCGATAAGTGCCTGGCGCTTCCACCGAAAAAGCGTGGCCTGGCATACCGCTTTCTCCGCGCGACCATGGCGACCGGTTCACCCGACCGCAGCCGCGCAATGATTTGCCGGCGCACCGACGACGAATACATACAGGGCACGTGACCTCCCGATGATCACTCTGCCCTCAACTCTCACAACGGTGGACCACCAACACGGGTACAGATCGGTCGTACGCCACCGGCACGGATACTCGTTGGTGAACTCGTCGAATCGAGATATTACCTCGGTCGCGCACCTTGATCGTGCCGACCGCCACGGTCAACCGCTGTCTTAGGCCAGCCGCAGTGGGTGGCTCTACACCTTCCTCGCGCTGACTGCGGCAGTCGATCTCGCATGCAGGCGTTTGGTAAATCGTCCCCAGCCGGTTATGCCGCAACCCGAGAGGCCGACCGGTCATGCAAACGGCGGCGACATCATCGAGCGTAGAAATCGAAGTGGTTTCAACGCCGTTGGTTCAGCTTTGCTGCTTGTAGCCGGCAATACATGAGACGATTGGGCCTCAGGAATGAGCAGATTGGAATGCCTCGACAATCTCTGCCGGCACGCGCCCTCGAGAACTGACGGAATACCCGTTCTCATGGGCCCAAGCCCTTACGACTTTCAAGTCCGCCTTCGCCGACCGCACAGTCGATCGACGATTGCGAGCTGACGTCTTTTTTTCCACTTGACTACGACGCTGACTTGTCGATGCCGCGGTCGCCGCCTTGATGTACGGCGCCAACACCTTCTCGAATTTCGTGACATTCGACGTCTTCAAATCGATTCGATACGTCACGCCGCGGTAGCCAAACTCAATACGCTCGCCTTCACCCTCGGCAATCTCACTCTGGTCTATATCGTCGACTATCGTCTTCTTTAGAAGCTCGGCCATGTTCACTCCTCGTCCACTTCGGGTCGAGGCAAAGAATACAGGTACGCGTTGATCGGCCGATGTGACGTCATTGGGACTATGCCGCCCCGTTGCAGCCGCAGTCTGCCGTTCGGTGAGAACAGGCGGTGCACGACGATATCGCCGTCCTGGCCGCCCTGGATGCGAATCATGCCGTGGCTGACCAGTGCTCCGGGGCCACGTGCACGTCGGTGGATCGATTTTCACTGGTTCGCCTTCCAGTTGATGTTGCCTATAAGCAACTTTGCCTAAATGCAACATAGTGCCCTGAAACTGGTTGTCTAGCAATACTTGCCGACGAGCCCGCACTTCTGGTGCGGCATCGTAAACCCCACCTATCAATGCCTTTCGTTTCTTGACCACCGCTGCATCTGCGGCCGTAGCAATGGCGACAGCGACAATCCACGCAGGCGATGGACGGGGCGCCGCCGAAATCGCCCGGAATCGGACAGCATTCACGTATTCGCGGATTTACCGTCAGGAAGGCCTGGACCGGACCGCTTGCGTGCTCGCCACATTCACGTGCAAACCTTTCTACGGTGCCGCCACCGTGACGAGCGCACCCGATCCGGACCGTTTCGACGTCCGCCGAAGGTCGGGCGATCATCTCGGTTTCGGCGCCGGTCCGCATGCCTGTGTCGGGATGAACCTGGCCCGCATCGAAATACCGGCCTTGTTCACCGCGCTGGCAAAGCGAATTCGACGCTTTACAATCCTGGAGGCGCAGCCGATCCTGAACGACGTTCTGCGAGGCTTCCAGACGCTCCGGGTGTCCGTGGCCTGACAAGGTGATCGCATCAGGCCACGACAAGTTTAGGAACGGTCGTGACCACTGCATCGTTGGAGCATGCCCAGGTCGAAGTCAACGGCATTGCGGTACATACTGTCTCGACCGGCCTGCGGCTCCGCGGCGAACCCGTCGGCTCCTGCCGGGAGCCCCTGCTCGACCTGACGCCCGACAGCGCCACCGGCTCAAAAACGCCTTGGCCCAACTAGATAACTGAAGCCGTTCGGCGCGGTGGCCACAACGGAACACCCACCACGACCACAGAAGCAAATCGGTGTCAGTCATCAACAGCGCAACCGGTATTTCGCCATCGCCATTCTCGCCGACAGAGTGCTAGGCCAGTACGTTCTCAGTAGTGGACTTGCGGTGGGGTCGGGCTCTCCGCGGTGGCCCTGGCCGGAGTTGCATCCCGTTCTTGTTAATCGAAAGGCCGCCCGTGCGGCTTTTGGAGGGTGGACCTGAATGCGCCGTAGTCTTGCGGTCCTGCGTTGTGGTGGTTATGCGCGGGCGAAGTCCTGATCGCTGATGCCTTGTACCTGGATGAGTGGGGAACCGTCGGAGGTTAGGGCGGTGATCGGCGATGATGACAGCCGGTCGCAGGGCAGTTAACGGTCGAGTCATGATTAAACAGAGTAAATTTGGCCGATCATCACGGCCATGTCGGAACCAGCAAGGCATACGAATTCGAGTGCCAGCGTTACTGATGCGAGTGGCCAGGACGGGCGCGGGCGGACCTTAGGCACGTGACGAGAGCAGGTACCCAGCCCGACACACGGAAAGGCGGTTAGCGTGTTACCCGAGAAGGCTGTGAAGGGTGCAGAACATCGATCTGAAATTGGACACGACAGTGAGACAATGTTAGTGGACGCCAGGTGAGAAACTCGGGATGTGACCAGTTCAGAGACCTGCTATTGGACAGAGGGTTTGAGAACCTACAGACGATGATGACGACGAGGGACACCTGTCGGTTCCCAATTGACCTGTCGGTTCCCAATTGAAATGTCGCGTTCCCATTCTTCGTGCATCCCAATGTCGCATATGACGTGAGACCGAGACTCGAAGATGTCCGTCCAGAGCCGTACCTTCCGAGTGCCCAACTGCGCCACCGTCGAGCGAGGATAGAAGCGTCGATAGTGATCGAAGGGCGGCCAGCCGGCACCGACGGATCGCCAACGCGCGGCAGCTCTACTGTCTCACCGCGCGACTGTCGACGAGGTCGGCGCTCGGTTCATTCTGCGTGAGGCGACCAAATCTGGCCGGCGACGTCTTCTAGAGGCCGAACGGCCGGTGACCGAGCCGACAGAGTCGTCGCCGCTGTGGTGGTAGCTGGGGTCGAGCTGCCCGCACAAGATATGGTCGGGAAGTAGAGCCTGCGGCGATCGAGGATGCTGATTGACGGGAGGGACGCAGCGGTCGGATGTTTCCTGTCACCGACTTCTGTGACCGGCTGAACATGCTGCACGCTAAAAAAATTCACAAATTGTTGTAGTCACAAATTGACGCATCTTTAGCTTCTGACAAACGCGTGCCGATGGCAATACCCGAACGTAAACTGCGGTTAGCTGCGGTAGGTGCACCGTGGCGTCGTGCATGGGGATCCGGGGCGCCCCGAGATGGGGGTGTGGTGTGTGCTGGAGCGGGGTGTGAGCCACCATCCTGGTGCCGGCCGCCACTCGGTCCGCGTGCCCCACGGCGCTGGTGCCCCCATCGACATCGCGGTGCCCGAGGATCGTACGGTCCTGCGCACGATGCTGCGGCTCTCGAATGCAATATTGGGCGCCAACTACTTCGACGAGGTCCTCGAAGTCGTCGCCGAGCAGGCGCTGGCCGCGCTGGGTGCCTCGTCGTTGTCAGTCAGCCGGTGGGAGCGCGACAACGACACCCTGCGCACGTTGATCAACGTTGGGGAACTGCAGCCGGGCGACCAGCGCTGGCCCGACCAGGACATCTATCCGGTCACCGACGATCCGTACGTCGTCGGCCTGCTGCAGCACGGGCGGCCCTACGTGCACTCCATCGACGATCCGGCGATCACCCCTGCCGACTTGGACTACCTTCGCCGGGCGGGTAAGGAGAGCGAAGTCGCCGTGCCGGTGATGTTCGACGACACCATGTGGGGGGAGATCCGGGCCACCGGCGTCGCGGGCCGGCGCTTCGGCCATGACGATGTTCAGCTGTTGCAGGCGATCGCCGCCTACACCGCGGTCGCCGTCAGCCGCGAGGAACTCTTCACCACAATCTGGCGACACGCCTATCAGGATCCCCTCACCGACCTGGCCAACCGCCGCGCGCTCGACGAGCGGTTTACCGAGATCGATTGGCACAAGTACCTTCCTACTCTGCTGATAGGTGATCTCGATGGTCTCAAGGACATCAACGACCGTGACGGGCATCCGGCCGGTGATGCCGTGCTGCGCGGGGTCGCCGCGGTGCTGCGCGAATCGACGGCCGCCTTCGATCAGGCGATCGCGGCGCGCCTGGGCGGCGACGAGTTCTGCGTGCTGCTTCCCCACGGGACGCTGGTCGACGCCGAACACCTGGCACATACCGCCAGCCGTACCATCGGTGCGGGCCTCGGCCCGCACGTCACGGTGGCGTGGGGTGCCGCCGAATCGGGTCCGCAGGTCCGTTCGGGGCAGGCGTTGATGGCCGCCGCCGACGCGGCGTTGCGGCACGCGAAGGCCCTGGGCCCGGGCCGGTTCAGCGCCGGCGTCGCCACCGTCCACGTCGTGCCGGGCAGCCTGGACCGCCGGTCGGGCGCGCATCGGCGGACCACCGACACTCTGGTGCCCCGGGTGACCGAACTCGTCGACGCACACCGCCCCCTGTCAACGCTGGCGGCCTTGGAAATCCTTGCGGTCCAAGCGCAGAACGCGATCGACACGGCCGGCTGGGCGGTATCGGTAACCGCTGCGGACGAGGGGAGCCTGGTTACCTACCATGGCGTCGACAGCGCCCGCGACTCGGTGTCGGGGCTATGGGTGCTTAGCGCCGACGCTGCCCCCGAGAGGTATCCGCTGAGCCACTACCCGATGACCGCCCGGGCGATCGCCACCGGGTCCTCTTTCATCGCCGCGGTCGACCTCGAGGGTTCCGACCCAGCCGAGACCGCGCTGCTGGACCAACTGGGGTACCGCGCGGTGCTGGCTACGGGGGTCAGCGACGCCGAGCACGGCTATCTGCTGGAGATCTTTTCCGCCGACACCCATACCGCCCTGGCGGAGATCGCCACCTCGGTGCGGGTGCTGGCGCATTACTGCGTCGGCGTCGCCCGCTTAGCGTCCAGCTGAGCGCGCTGCAGCGTCCTTTTCTCAGGCCGTTCTCGCGAGGTCACCCACCAAGGAGTTCAAGGAGTTGCCGCGTAACCGCCGCCACCGTACTCAATGAATTCCGCAAAACGGGTTGAGCAACATGGCATCCCGTCAACCACCGGTTGCGTTCACATAGATGGCGGTCCCAGTGCAATTCCGCGTTGATCATCTTCATCGCGCCAGGCCGACCCTTCGGCCACAAGCCGGCGAGGCTCCACCTATCGCCCGTGAGGGCGCTGCCCTCCGCTCGATCACCGGCCTAGCTACTCGCCCCGCTCGCGCTCGTCTGGCGACGCGACGACGAACGGCCACTCCTCGGCATCTACGTACGGCGGTCCGCGCAGTGTCCACCAGTGAGCTGAGCACAAAGCAGATCCAGAAGCGGCACTCCCGGGCGCCCAGGGCGGGTGATCGCAGCGCGTGGGACTGACGAACTCGGCGGGTCCGCGCTCAACCGCGCATGATGTGGTTAGTCTGCACGCATCCGCGTCGACGGACCCGGCTGCCGCAAGCCGCGATGGCATCCTCCTCACACAGCCGCCGGACGACTCCATGGAGCTGTGGATAGATGTCAACGTCTCGCGGACTGACAATGACCGAGTCCTGTGGGAACGCCAGATCTACCCGTGCGAGCCGCCCGATCAGCCGCACAATGGCCGTTGTCGGTTTGTGCTTGTCGTGGTACACCGCTACACGTAGTCGTGGGAGGTCGAAGCCTTTCCCTAGCATGTCGCCGACGGCTACGGCGCCAATTTCGCCTGCCCGTAACTTGGCGACCGTCGATGCTCGTTGCTGGGAAGTCATACCGTGCGCAGTGAGAACGGTGACGTCGATGCCGAGTTCTCCGTAAAGCGCCGCCAGCTCTTTTGCGCGCTCGACCGTCGCGGCACGTATCAGCAACGTAGCGACGACCGGTCGCGGACACTTCGCCGCCGACCGGTTATCCCTCGGCACAGATATTGCCAAGGAGGCGCAACGAGCCGAGACTGGTGATGAGGCCTTTCCAGGGCGTCAATTATCGATCGTGAGGTGCGCTATGACTACTCCACCCGAGGTTTGCCCGATCCTGCATCTCGAGCTCGGTCCGCTCGATCTGAACTTGCTTGGCCTTCGGGTGCAGCTCAACCAGGTCATTCTGGACATCACCGCGATACCGGGTCCCGGCAACCTGCTGGGCAATCTCCTGTGTGCTGTGGCCGGGCTGCTCGACGGCTTCGACCTGGGCGGGGCCCTCGCTGGGCTGCTGCAGAACCTTATCGACGCGCTCATCCGGCTGCTCGAGGGGCTGGGTGGCGGCCTCGGTGGGGCGGCAAGTCCGGCGGTCGGCGGGCTGGGCGGCGGCGGCGGCGCGGTAGGATCGGCGGTCACGCCGTGACGACGGGGCCCGACGCCGAGGACTCCGGTCGGGTCGAGCCCCTTGCGCAGGCTGAGACGGATCTCGAAGCGATCCGCCTCGAGTTGCAAGCCGTCGCCGCTGGCCGCTCCGACGTGGGCGGGCTGCGGGCGCAGCTGACTGGTTACGTGCAGAAGCACGAGGCAGGGCTCAAGGCGGCGGCTGCTGGGTTGACCGAGGAGGCGCGCCGGCAGCTCCTCGAGCAGCTGTACGCGTGGCGGGGGCAGGTCCGGACGCAGATTGCGGCTCGGGGGCGTGCGGAGGCACCCGCCCGCAGGAAGGCGGCGGCGAAGGCGCCCACGAAGGCGTCGGGCAAGAAGGCGGCGGCGAAGGCGCCCACGAAGGCGTCGGGCAAGAAGGCGGCAGCGAAGGCGCCCACGAAGGCGTCGGGCAAGAAGGCGGCAGCGAAGGCGCCCACGAAGGCGTCGGGCAAGAAGGCGGCAGCGAAGGCGCCCACGAAGGCGTCGGGCAAGAAGGCGGCAGCGAAGGCGCCCACGAAGGCGTCGGGCAAGAAGGCGGCAGCGAAGGCGCCCACGAAGGCGTCGGGCAAGAAGGCGGCAGCGAAGGCGCCCACGAAGGCGTCGGGCAAGAAGGCCTCCGGCAAAAAAGGGTTCGCAAAAGGCGGGTGAGGATGGCGTGCCGTTCGGCGAAGCCGGACCGTGATGTCATTGCCGGATAGTGTCGGCGCACAGTTCACGCCGCGCAGCAGTCACCAAATCGATCGGTTCTGCCGGCGCGGTTGCGCGCCAATGTGCACGGTCTTCGCGGCGGAGGCGATGTCGCGGTCCGGCGCATCTGCTCGAGGCAGGCTACGACCCGTTGTTCGTCCACCAGTAACTCGGGCACTCCTACGCGTCCACCACTTCGCTCTACACCTCGGTGTCGTCGTTGGCTCCGGTCCAGCGCTGACGAATCATCGGGCGGTCAGCCCTTCTCGGCCCGGGTGCGGTACAGCGCCGCTCGCGATAACAGCTCCAGCTCCAGCTCGGCGAGGCTGGCCAGCACGCCCGCGACCATGCGCCCGGTGGCGTTGGATATATCGATGCCAGCGAGCGCAGCACTATCTCGCGCTGGCCGAGGTCACGGATGGTCAGCATGATCTCGGCGGCGTTGCGGCCCAGCCCGTCCATGCCGACGACCACGCTGGTGTCGCCAGGGCGGGCGTAGTCGAGGACGGCAGCCCGTCGACTTCGAAGCCATCATGACCACACCGGCCAGTCAGGCCGCGCGACCGAAACTGTCACCTAGTCGTCAGCAGACCCGACTGCGCGGGTGACCGCGCTCGCTGAATTTCCCCATTGACGCTCATCGAAATTCCCCGCCCGTGTGGCTCCGCCGAGAAGGGCGGGCCTCCCTCGATGCTGCTGGTGTCTGACGCCAGTAGCTCCGTTGAAGGAGGCCCGCTTTCTCATGCTCACATGGGAGGACGACATGGAAGTACACCATCTACGCAAACGTGGTTGGACGATCTCAGCGATCGCTCGCCACACCGGCTTCGACCGTAAGACGGTCCGCAAGTATCTGGCCGGCGACGGCAAGCCTGGAGAGCGGGCACGGCCGGGTCCGGATCCGTTCGACCCGTTCGTCGACTACATCACCGCCCGGCTGATTGAGGACCCGCACCTGTGGGCCCGCACCCTGTTCGACGAGTTGGAGGAGCTCGGCTTCGACCTGTCGTATCCGAGTTTGACCCGTAACATCCGTGCTCGGAATCTGCGCCCGGTGTGTGAGGCTTGCCGGACCGCCACTGAGCGTCCGAACGCGGTGATCGCGCATCCGCCAGGGGATGAAACCCAGTGGGACTGGCTGGAATTGCCCGATCCGCCGGCATCGTGGGGCTGGGGCAAGAAGGCCTTGCTGTTGGTGGGGTCGTTGGCGCATTCCGGGAAGTGGCGGGCGGTGTTGTCGCCCTCGGCCGATCAGCCTCATCTGGTCGCCGCGATCGACCGCATCGTGCGCGGCCTGGGAGGGGTGAGCAGGGTGTGGCGTTTCGATCGGATGGCCACGGTGTGTGATCCCGGCAGTGGTCGGGTGACTGCGTCGTTCGCCGGGGTGGCCAAGCACTATGGCGTCTCGGTGGCGATCTGCCCGCCGCGGCGCGGCAACCGCAAGGGTGTGGTGGAGAAGGTCAACCACACCGCCGCGCAACGCTGGTGGCGCACCCTGGCCGACGACGTGACCGTCGAGGCGGCCCAGGCCAGTATGGACCGCTTCGCCCGCGTACGCGGCGACACCCGTATCCGCGCCACCGCTAACGGCCGGTCCTCGGTCGCGGTCGTCGCCAAGTCTGAGCCGCTCGGCCCTCTGCCAGCGGCGCCGTATCCGGTCATCGTGTCCGAGACCCGTACCGCCTCGCGGCAAGCGCTGGTGTCCTACCGCGGCAACCGCTACTCGGTGCCACCAGAGTTGGCCGCCGCCCAAGTCACGGTCAGCCACCCGGTCGGCGGTGAATACCTCGACATCGCCACCACGAGCGGCATCGTGGTCGCCCGCCACCGCATGGCCGCCGACGGGTTGGGGGTGATGGTCCGCGACACCGGTCATGTCATCGCCTTGGATGCTGTGGCGATGGCCACCGCATCGACCGCGCGGCCGCACCGCCGCAAGGAACGTATCCCACCCGGTCCGACGGCCAAAGCTGCTGCAGTACAACTACTCACGCTACGTGGCAACCCGCGACCTGAATCTCAATCCTCAACTCCGTCACTCGATTCCACTGTCATCGACTTGTCCGTCTACGAGCGGGCCGCCCAGAAAAGGACCTTGCAATGACGCCCACGACCCGCACTCCGAAAACCACCACCCGCCCCGCTGAGAACGAGGCACCATCGGCTGCAGCGAGCCGCTATCAGCAACTGCGCTCCCACCTGAGCGAGCTCAAACTCGCCGCCGCTGCCGAAGCCCTGCCCGCCGTGCTGGACCAGGCCACCGCCGAGGGGCTGTCGCTGACGGTGGCGTTGGAGCGGCTGTTGGCTGTCGAGGTCGACGCCAGCACCGCCCGCCGGCTGGCCGGCCGACTGCGGTTCGCCTGCCTACCCACCCCGGCCACTCTGGCCGATTTCGATGTCGATGCAGCCGCCGGTATCGACCGCGCCTTGATCGATGAGCTGGGCACCTGCCACTACCTCGAGTCGGCGACCAACATTTTGCTCATCGGGCCGCCGGGGACTGGCAAGACTCACTTATCGGTCGGATTGGCAAGGGCAGCAGCCCATGCCGGATATCGCACCTACTTCACCACCGCTGCCGACCTGGCTGCCCGCTGCCACCGCGCCGCGATCGAGGGTCGCTGGGCCACCACCATGCGGTTCTACGCCGGCCCCACACTCCTGGTGATTGATGAGCTTGGATATCTGCCCCTGCCTGCTGAGGCTGCTTCGGCGTTGTTTCAGGTTGTGTCCCAACGCTATTTGAAGACCTCGATCGTGATGACCACCAACCGTGGCGTCGGAGCCTGGGGCGACATCCTCGGTGACGCCACTGTGGCCGCCGCCATGCTCGACCGACTCCTGCATCGCTCCGTGGTCATCAACCTCGACGGCGAGTCCTACCGACTCCGCGACCACCACGCCGCCGCCGACACCCTCCGCCGAGCCGCCACCGGAACCCGCCAACCACTACACTGACCACTGCTCACAGGTGAGGAATTTCAACGAGCACACCTGAGGACTTTCGATGAGCGCAGTCACGGGTGCCCCGCAGTAGTACTGGACAGACCCCGCGCTTCGTCGGGCGACCCGAACGACAGGCTCTGCTCGGCAGCGATGAGTGGCTTCGGTCATATCGTGGCTAGACGCTTGGGGACCGCGGGACCGCTGTGTTGCGCGCGCGGGGTGTGACCGCCACCTTCCCAGGCAGGCTTGATGCCCGACGAGGGACTTAGCTTGGGATCACTGATCGGATGGGTGGCAACGTCCCCACATAGCGACTCACTTTTCTGCGTCGTAAGAGTCGGGGATGGTGCAGTGGCGGTGGCCGTGGCGAAGCCGGGAGTGACAGCCGAAGCACACACCACCGGTCAACACGAGTTGTGTGAGGTTGCGCTATTGGCTGCACTCCATGCAGCGGCCCCGTTCCGTGGCGGACATATCGTCGTCAGCAGGCAGGTCGGTGCATTGCTGCCGATCGCTGCGTATGGCGCGCAGCAGCATTTAGAAGAGAAGACCGCCGACGAGGACGGCGACCGAAGCGCCGACAACAACGCGGATCGACTCGCTCACGTCTGCAGGGCCTCCAGCCGGAGTTCGTCTCGGATGAACTCGGCGATCCCGACGCCCCACGTGCTGCCATTCACTTCGGAGGCCTTCGCCACAGTGTCGGCGATCTGAGCGGCACGATCCAGGCCCTCACGAATGCCGTCTTTCCAGCTGATGGAAACCAGTTGGGCCACCCGCTCGGCGATGTCGTTGGTGAGCACGTCGACGCGCTCGGGCGGTGTCTGTGTCTGGTCCAGGTTCTCCGGGCTCATGGGGCTCAGCGATCCTCGTCGTGGTCGAACCAGTCATCGTAGGGGTCATGCCCGTAGGTCTTGACGGCGCGGATCGCGGCCAAGGCCCGAAACGGTATGGAGACCGCGAGCTCGATGGCGCGTATCAATGGGTTAACCATGGTTTCTCATTTCGTTCGAAGGAAACCGGCCCCGCGCTGTCCCTGGCTCACCTCTCGAACCATGACGATCAACAGTGCGCCCGGGCTTCCACATCAGAGTGACGTGGCGTTGGCCTTGATCACATTGGGGCTGGCCGCAGTTGTCGACCACCTGCTGGCCGGAAGCCGGCCCCGACCTCCGGTTAGTCGACACGGCGCACCGACTCCAGGACCGGGGTGGTCAGATAGAGCCACGCCAGCCAGCCGCGTGCGGTACGGCCCGTACTAGGTGGTTGTGCCGCCTTGGATGCGCGCACGTAGAAAACCGGTCTCATACTTGCTCCTGGCCCTCACCTTGAACGATGCCCACTCGATCCACACCACCTGGTTGTGCCGCCTCGGGTTCCAATAGGGCAGCCAGTGCAGCGGGATGCGCCGGTTGAACCGGCACCGACACCGTGGCGTTTAGACCGTATGTGGTGACTACTCGCGGAGTGGAGTAGTTGCTGGCCGGGGCCTTGCTCACGCAATCTCGTGGTTGCCGGGCGCGGTTCCGTGCTCGGCCTTCCGACAGGAGTGAAGGCGGCCCGGGTGTTTGCCAGTGTTGGCCTGGATGTGCACGCGCGTTCGGTTGTCGCGGCGGCGATCGATGGGCGAAGCGACGAGGTGTTTCGGGCGCGATTGACGCCGTCGCATGCGGAGGTCATCGAGTGGGTGGGCAAGCTGCCGAGCCCGTGTGCGGTGGCCTACGACGCCGGTCCGACGGGTTTCGGGTTGGCGCGGGCGTTGTCGGCGGCGGGGCTGCGACGCGAGGTCGCGGCGTCATCCAAGCTACTTCGCCCGGCTGGTGATCGGATGAAAACCGATGCGCGCGACGCCCTGGATTTTGGCGGGGTTGTTGCGGTTGGACGAGGTTGTGCCGGTGCGCATTCCGAGTGCGGCCGAGGAGGCTGCCCCGGGATCTGCTCCGCACCCGCGAGGCCGCCCGAGCGGATTTGAGCGGGCCCGACATCGGTTGTCGAAATTGTTGCGGCGTCACGGCATCGTCTACTACGACGGCAAGGCGTGGACCCAACGCCATGACCGGTGGCTGCACCACCAGCGATTCGACGCCGCCCCACACAGTCCGCGTTCGTGGATTCCTACGAGGCGGTGGTGCTGGCAACCGCGCGGCGGGCCCGCCTCGATGAGAAGATCACCGGGCTGGCCGCTGACCGCGAGTTCAGCCCGCCGAGGCGACGGGCTGGCATGTCTGCGCGGCATCTCGACGTTGACCGGGTTCGCGCCGGCGGTCGAGATCGGCGACTGCGACCGCTTCACCGGCGCGAGTGCGGCGGAGAGTCGGGAGCCGGACCGGCCGTGGTCGCTCATGATTTGGGTTGCGACATGTCGATGCAGAAGGGGTGACCGCTGGTTGCGAGAGGAACTCCGTTGTACGGGACGGTGATTGACCGCAACACCTACTTTACCCGGCGGATTGCTGAAGGCCGGCCTTGCGATGACGGGGTTTTTCGTTGTTCGCGGGGCGTCCAGAATGTCGGGATTAATGAGGATCATTGAGGGCGCGTCGCGCTTGATGGGGAAAGCCCAGCTGCCAGCGGATTAGGGATGATCACCGCGCCGGTTTCAGCCACCAACTAGTGGTAAGACGCGGATACTGACCTTTTCCAAGGCCTAGTGATAATTGTCGAGTTCGAGTCGTTCCTCAGCGAGGGAGGAGCACCGTAACGCGCTTGATGCATAACGTTATTGAACCAAATGTCGGCCGGAACAAAGTCATGTTCGGTCCAATTCATCCGCATTGCGGCTGTGCAATCGGAGTAAGCTCTCAGCCTTCGAGCAAGGGACCCTGTGGCCTTAACGTGGGGCGGCAGGACGCATTCTGTGGATATCCGCAGCACGTCGGGTGCTGTTGGGGCGGAGCTTCTTCGGGTTTGTCCCGGCATAGGCGCCGCGATAACGCCTGTCTGATATGCGTGACGGCGAGCACCTTGAAGACGCAGTAGCGGTCGCCAACAACTTCGAACACCTCCACCGAAGGCGGCGGCACGGTGAACGCGTTAGCTGCGAACTACGATCACGGGTGATTTGGCGGATTCGGCGACGGTGGTGCTGACCGAACCCAGAAGCGTGCGTGAGAGTCGGCCGCGTCCGCGGCTTCCGACGACGACCAGTTGAGCCCGTCGTGACTCATCGAGTAGCCATCGCGCCGGTCCGTCGCAGACGATTCGTCGGTGCACGTGAACGTCGGGGTATTGCTCTTGCCAGCCTGCGAGGCGTTCGGCGAGCAATGCGTGTCCTTCCTCTTCATACCTGTGCCAGTCCATACCGAGAATCGGAAAGAGCCCGACGTCGCTCCACGCATGAATCGCCACGAGATCCACTCCCCGTCGTGATGCTTCGTCGAAGGCCAAGGCGGTTGCCGACTCGGATGCGGGCGATCCGTCGATTCCGAGAACGACTGGTGCCGCGCCGTCAAGGGTATTGATGCCGCGCGCGTGGATGACGGCTACCGGGCAGCGGGCGTAATGCAATAACCCGCGGCTGACTGATCCCAGCAGGGCGCCACCGACAGGACCTAGGCCTCGGCTTCCCACGACGATCATGTGCGCCTTCCGGGTGGACCCTACGAGCGCCGTCGCGATGCCGTCATGCTGCACCTCGGTCCGCACGGAGGGGAGTTCGCCCTCGTCGGCTGCGGCATTCAGATTCTTCGTCGCCTGTTTGATGACGTCCCTTGCGTTTTCCTCTTGCCACTCGTGGTAGCTGGCCTCTAGGTATTCGATCGGCCAACTGACGACGACCGGGGCGATGACATGCATCAACGTGACGGCTAACTTGCGCATGACTGCTTCATGCGCCGCCCACTGAACCGCCAGGTCTGACTCGGGGGATCCGTCGACACCAACGAGAATTCCGTACTCGTTTATGGGCTTGGACATTTTGTACTCCTTCGAACCGGCGCCCCTTGGCTACCTTGGGGCCCGGGCCGCAATATCGGTGGTGAGAACTGCCATCAGAGCAAAAACGATCGCATCAGGACGGCAGCTGTCGACCAGTCCATCGCTCTACTACCCGTGATCGCACGAGCGGCCCGACGCCGTTTGCTCTGAACCGAAACGTATGTGGTTTGCGGCGAGGTTGGGCAGGGTCATTGGTCCCGGGAACTGTTGCCGGTGGTAACCGGCGCGGCCCTAATCCGACGGGGATCGCCGTAGTCGTCATTGACGGCGAGTGGAGCCTCCCCGATAAGGCCACTGACGCACCATGGGGTCAGCGCCCGAGCTGACCTGCCGGTAACCGCGCCAGTAGAGGTCCTTTGGCCCCTCCCATGATGACTATCGGCTCCGGGAGACCCGTCAGTGGTGAGCTTATTGTCGTTTTGTCGATCAAACCTGCCGCGCGAAACGCAGACTAGGAGAGTGAGATGGCCTCTGTATCAAAGTCTTCGGAATCCAAACTTCACGGCATAGTCGTTGGAGTCGACGGCTCGCCGGCTTCCCGAGCTGCGACGGATTGGGCGGCACGCGAGGCGGCGTCGCGCCGTGTGACTTTGACTGTCGTTCATGTTCTGCCGACGATGGACATCGGTCCGTGGGTCGATTTTCCGGTGCCCCCGGAATACTGGGTAGAGCGTGAGCGCAGAGGGGAGCAGATTGCCACCGAGGCATCGCAACGGGCGTCTGATGCCATCGCCGACATGCACCAAGTACGGATAGACCATTGCGTCGTCTCCGGAAAAGCCGTGCCTACTCTTGTCGATCTTTCCAAGGACGCTGACATGATCGTTGCGGGGTGCAGCGGCCTGGGCGGTGTCCAGGGACTCCTGTTGGGCTCGGTCAGTTCGGGCCTGGTCCATCACGCGCACTGTCCCGTCGCTGTCATCCACAACGAGAACCCTGATGCGGTTCATCACGCCACTGCGCCTGTCGTTGTCGGCATCGACGGCTCACGCGCATCGGAGCCGGCGACGGAAATCGCCTTCGACGAGGCGTCTCGTCGCGGTGTCGAACTGCTCGCCATTCACACCTGGATGAATAGCGCCGACTTCTCGATCGAAGTGGCGCGGGACGACTTGACGAACAAAGCTGACGAGGAACTTGCCCAACGTCTTTCGGGTTGGTCCGAGCGGTACCCTGATGTCGTCGTGCGCCGCATTGTCGGTCAAAACAATCCGGTTCGACGGCTGCTCGAGGAATCCAAGGCCGCCCAGCTCCTGGTGGTGGGAAGCCACGGACGCGGCGGATTCGCCGGGCTCCTGCTGGGTTCGGTGAGTTCGATGGTGGCGCACGCGGCGCGCGTACCGGTGATCGTGGCGCGGCAGTCCTGAATCAACGCCCATGAGCGGACACTCTCTCGATATTGAACCGATTCGGTCGGCCTTGCTGCTGGCCGTCCGTGCGCCCTCGGTGCACAACTCCCAGCCTTGGCTATGGAGAATCGGGGACAACACCCTTCACTTGTATGCCAACCTCGAATTGCATCTACGCCACACGGATCCAGACGCTCGTGATCTGATGTTGAGCTGTGGCGCAACGCTTCACCATTGCGCGGTCGCGATGGCTGCGCTCGGCTGGCAATCGACGATTCACAGGTTCCCCAACCCCGCCGAACCGACTCACGTAGCCGCTGTCGAGCTCCATCCACATTATCCGGTCGACAAAGCCGACATAGCATTGGCAGCTGCCATCCCGCGGCGATGTACCGACCGCCGTCGCTACAGTTCATGGCCAGTGCCGCACGCCGATATCGCCTTGATGGCGACACGGGCAGCCCGCGCGGATGTCATGTTGCGCCGCATCGACGCGCTGGACGATCTCAAGCGCCTGATCGCCGAGGCCGCCTGGCGTCACCGTAGCGATCATGACTACTTGACGGAACTTGCCGCCTGGAGCGGACGTTACGGGTCGACCGCAGGCGTGCCTGCGCGCAATACCCCTGGAAGCGACTCAGGAGCCGAGGTACCGGCTCGGGCGTTCGCTGGTGGGGTACTGGCTGAGACACCGGATGGGAAATCACCTCGAGATAATGCCGTGGTCGTCGCGCTGGGCACCGCTGCTGACGACAAGTCGGCACGACTGCGGGCGGGCGAGGCCGCCAGCGTGGTGCTTCTGACCGCGACGGCGCTGGGTCTGGCGAGCTGCCCGATCACCGAGCCGCTGGAGATCCCTGACACCCGGGCCCGGGTGGCGAAGGACGTGTTTGGGGCCGAGGCCTACCCACAAATCATGCTTCGCATCGGGTGGGCACCAGTCAACGCAGATCCATTGCCGGCGACTCCTCGCAGGGGATTATCGGATGTCGTTGAATGGGTGGATGGTTCGCGATTCAGCTAAATGTGCGTCGTTGCGTGTTGCTGGATCACCATCGCGAGGCTGATTCGTGGACCGTTGCGAAAAGGATTGAGAGCCGATCATGACCGATTTGCCCGGACGTGAAATGCCGGTCCTTGACAGGAAAGCGGACCGCCCAGCAGACCACAAGCTCTCACGCATCGTTTCGGTTTTGTGTGGCAGCTATCCGGAACACGACCAGGCCGAGATCTCCGAGTTCGTCGGCGGTCGATCGGAGCCCAGCTGAAAAAGCCACCGTTACCACGCGTTTGATTCCACTGACCATGAACCGCTGCCGTCGGCTTCCCGATACCTGATACCCGCAGCGCTCATCCTCGTTTTGCCAGCTCGATTAAGGAGCGACCGAATGCCCACCTCACGGACGCAACAAGGGGTTATCGTCGGTGTTGACGGTTCCGCACCATCGAAAGTGGCTGTCGACTGGGCCGCCCGGGAAGCCGCCATGCGTGCTGTCCCACTGACTCTCGTCCATGTCGTCCCGCCGTTCCATGACTGGATGTCGCCGGAAGTGCACGTCCTTGATGAACTTCAAGAATTGCGGCAGCGTGACGGTCGGCAGTTCCTTTCGGCCGCACGTCAAACCGCCGAGGCTGCGACGAAACCCGACAGTGCCGAGGTCAGCGGCGAAATATACACCGGCAATATCCTTTCAACCCTCGTTGATCTCTCCAAAGCGGCGGAACTGGTAGTCGTGGGCTGCCGCGGACGCGGTGTCATCGGTAGGCGCCTGGTGGGACCCGTCAGCGCCGGGCTGGTCCGCCATGCGCGCTGCCCTGTCGTAATCATTCATGATGAAGACCCGCTGATGCCTCACCCCTATGAGGCGCCTGTTGTAGTGGGAATCGATGGCTCACCCGCATCGGAGTCCGCTACCGCGATCGCTATCGACGAGGCGTCACGCCGCGGCGTCCAGCTGATCGCGGTCCATGCGTGGAGCGATTTCAGCGCTTACGAGTTGCCCGGCCTCAAGCGGTCGGAATTCGAAGAGCAGGCAAACGAAACGCTCGCAGCGCGGTTGGCGGGGTGGCAGGAGCGCTATCCAGACGTTGATGTGCGGCGGGTTGTCGTGTGCGACCGTCCGGCGCACCAGCTGCTCGAACAGTCGGAGTCCGCGCAGTTGACGGTTGTCGGCAGTCACGGCCGGGGCGGATTCGCCGGGATGCTGCTCGGTTCGGTCAGCAGCGCAGTTGTGGAATCGGCCCGGATGCCGGTGATGGTGACGCGGCCGGTGTGATACGCAGGCGGGATCATTGCTCGCGGCGGTGGGACTGGTCAAGCTTGGACACGAACACCGCCGCTTGGGTACGGCGTTCCATGCCCAACTTGGCCAAGAGCCGGGACACGTAGTTCTTGACCGTCTTCTCCGCGAGGAACATCCGCGCGGCGATCTGCTTATTCGTCAAGCCCTCCCCGAGAAGGCCCAGCAGGACGCGTTCCTGATCGCTGAGTCCAGACAGCGGATCGGACTGCTCCGCGGCGCCGCGCAGCTTGGCCATCAATGCTGCCGCCGCCCGGTTGTCGAGCAGCGAACGGCCCGCCCCGACATCTTTGATGGCCTGGGCCAGCTCCATGCCCTTGATGTCTTTGACGACATACCCGCTTGCGCCGGCGAGAATTGCGTCCAGCATCGCTTCGTCTGAAGTGAATGATGTGAGCATCAGACAATGCAAATTCGGCAGCCGAGAGAGTAGATCTCGGCAGAGCTCGATTCCGTTGCCGTCCGGTAACCGGACGTCGAGGACGGCGACCTCGGGTTGAAGGGCGGGTATCCGTGCCATCGCTTGCGCCACAGAACCGGCCTCTCCGACAACCTCGAGCTCGGGATCGGCGCTCAGGAGATCGATAAGTCCCCGGCGGACCACCTCGTGATCGTCGACCAGAAAGACCTTCACCATGAGAAGCCCTCCAACGCTAGGGGCGCGATAGATGCTTTGTTCACAATAGCTTTGGCGATTCGCAGATCAATAGCGAACAGCGGCCGTCGCGTAGAGCGGCACTGCCGGGCGGCCCGACCAGTTCGCTGATTCCGTGGGCACGCTCGTGGCCGACCACCAGCAGCTGGATCGAAGCTGCGTGTCGGGCCAGATAGTTGGCGATGGTTCCATGCACTGTCGCCGCACGGACGTCAAGATCGGGATAGCGCTTTTTGCACGTTGCCAGCCGGCGGCCGAGCTGCGCTTTTGCGATCCGGTTGCCATCGGCGACGGCGTTGCTGTCGTGGACATCCGTAAACCGCGATTGCCAGGTCAACAGCGCGCGCAGAGGCGCACCGCGCAGCCGCGCCTCATCCAATCCGCGAAGCAGCGGACCGTCGCCTGCCAGCGCCTCGTCAACCTCAGCGACGATCCAGCGCTGCGTCATATGTAGGGGGTCGTGACCGCGGATCACCGCCACAGGACAAAGCGCGGTGGCGGCCACCGCCGCGGCTGTCGAGCCGATGCGACCCTGCTGGCTGTACCGAAAACCCATGGAGCCGACGCAGAGCATCGCCGCCGATCTGGACGCCTCGCGCAGTGCCTGCACCGGTCGGTTCTGGACTATCTCGACTTCGATTTTGACGGGTCTGTCTGTCGACTCGACGGCGATGAATGCGCACCGCACGGCAGTCTCAGCGGCGGCCAAGTCGCGCGCGCAGGCCTGCGGACTGGTGTCGGCGGCGGCGTCGGGGTCGATGGCGTAAACCAGCCGGAGCGGGATATCCCGGCTGACCGCCTCGTCAACCGCCCACAGAGCGGCATCGACCGCGGATCGTGATCCATCGATGCCGACCACGATTGAGGGTGATGAATGAAGGTGTTCGCTCATGTCCGCTCCTGTAATTCGCAGTCAACCAGCAACGCTATCGGCCTGATCGCCTGCCATTGAGAGGCGAAAGTCCCTACCCGTCGGTCAATGGTCGTTCTGTCTTTGATGATGAAAACCTCATCGAGCGGACGCCTGGGTGTCGCCAGCGGTTGGCCGTCGGTGCTCGGCGCCAGGCCGGTCCGGATGAGGAGCCGTGGTATCGCCGCCTGCCCGATCAGGTCGCCGGCCTTGACCCGGTCCTCGCCGACCTCCAAGCGTCGCTCGCGGTGCTGCGTGACGGGAAGACCCGCCCCATGTCGACGCGGTCGCTTTCGATGGCTGAGACCAACGAGCTTCGCGGGATGTCCTCGTTCGGTACGAAGTCGGTTGTACCGATGGGTACGGAATGGTGTGCCGAATCGTAGAGGCGTAGCGATTCGCTGAGTTTAGGGGGAAACCGCCCCGGCGACGAGCTCGCAGCGAGTTAGTCCCAGACGTAGACGCGATACTCGGCGCCGAATGGAGCAAACGGATGACTCACTTGACCTGTCCCCGACTCATCGTGGTCGGGTCTTCTGGTTAAGTCACTGTTGTGGTGACGTCATAAACTTCGATACCAATCAGTTACGGATCTCAAGCACCTCGGCCAAGGGCCGGCGAGGCGTAGTGATGGTCTCGCCGTTCTGGGGCGCCTGGCCGATCCTGATCAACACCTGCGGTAGACCGCGCTGACCAACGAGTTGGCGGACGATTTCCCGGCTTTGGGCAAGCTCGGTCATGTGCGTCAGCGTGCAGGTGGCTATTCCGTTCGCGGTGCAATCGAGCAGCACCGCTGAAAGCGCTTCGCCGCAGCGCAGCACCTCCAACCGTGCATCCTCATGCCGGGTGGACAACACCACGATGTTGGAGTAATCGATGGCGCCGCTGTCTTTCTGATGGCGACCATACGAAGCGGCGGGAAACGTCCGAGCCACATCGACAGGGCCGGGCGACGCCGGCGACGTGAGCAACGTTGACGGAAGACCTTCGTCCACGACCGATGACGAAGCCCACCAAGCCAACTCCGCTTCGTATGAAGGATCGTTCTGCCGGATCGCCTCGGTCAGTCGTGACGCCTCGGCCAGCCGCCGCCGCGCATTCGTGAGCACCGTGTCGAACATGATGTGATAGGGAATCACGGTCAAGCGCAGCCGTACTTCCAGGTCTTCCCAATCGGGCGGAGTGTCGAACGGCCGACGGTCCGTGCGACGCTCACGGATTGCCAGCGCGCGGGAGACGGTTTCCTCCGTCCGTTCGTCAGGGGCCCAGGAAAACTGCAACGCCGCCACATGAAATGGGTCGTGGGGATCGGGGAACCTGTCCACGGATGAGCGCCAACCCTCGGAGGCCATCGCAGACACCAAGTGGTCGAGCACGGCCCCGCAACTCAGGTAGACCTCGCGTCCCTGGGGGTCGGCCGCCGTCATTGTTCGCGTCAAGTCCGCGAACAAGTGCAGCGTCGACCCCTCGGTCACCCACCGCCATGGCTGGCTGTTGTGCAATGACGGGGCCCTGCAGGCCAGTTCCACAGCATGTCGGACTGTCGCGGGCTGTGGCATCGTATCAGTCATCTTCACCATCCCAATTCAATGAAGTCGACGCTAGTCGCTGCTCACACAGGTGCCAGGGCCATTGGTCACCGCGCCAATGGCAGCTCGGCTCCTGAGCGACGGACGACCGCTGCGCTGAATCGCCAGGAGGGTTTGGGGTGGCTGCGTCCGCCGGAGCTTGGACTCGCTTCGTGGCAACTTCTCTCGACACAACTTGAACTGGGGACTTCTTTCTCTATCGATGTCCGTTCTGACCGAAGCAGGATGGGAGCGACCAATTCTCTGCTGAAAGTGGACCGGAGATGACTGCTAACTTCCCGAATATGGAGACGGTGCGCGCGGCGCTGTTGTTAGCCAATCGCGCTCCCTCCGTGCATAATTCGCAGCCATGGCGCTGGCGAGTGGGTCCGCACAGTTTGCACCTATACGCCGAGAACTCGTTACACCTCGAGTACACCGACCCCGATCGTCGTGATCTGACGGTCAGTTGCGGTGCAGCGCTTAACCACTGCACGGTTGCCCTGACTGCGCTGGGGTGGCAGGCGAAGGTGCACCACATGCCTGATCCATCCGATCCCGACCATCTGGCGTCGATCTCGGTTCGCCGAGCGGTGCCGGGGGAGGTCGATGTCGCGTTGGCGGCCGCTATCCCGCGTCGGCGCACAGATCGTCGGCACTACAGCCCATGGTCGGTCCCACTGGGTGATGTCGCCCTGATGGGTGCGCGCGCCGCTCGGGCAGGGGTGGTACTGCGTCGCATCGACACGTCGGCGGACTTTCGCGCGCTGCTCGCTCAGGCCGTGTACGAACACGTCAGCGACCCTGGCTACCTGACCGAATTGACGGCGGGGAGCGGCAGGTACGCGTCGACCGCCGGCGTTCCCGCGCGCAATACCCCCGAATCCGATCCGACCGCGTCAGTACCAGGACGTCTGTTCTCCGCGACCGCGCTGGCCCAGCCGCCTGGCGTTTCCTCACAGGACGGCGCGTTGGTGCTTGCTCTCGGAACTGCCGCAGACGAAAAGGTAGACCGGTTGCGCGCCGGTGAGGCGGTCAGTCTGGTGTTGCTTACCGCCACGGCTCTAGGTTTGGCCAGCTGCCCGATCTCCGAACCGTTGGAAATCGCGAAGACTCGTGAGGGGCTTCGAGAGGATGTGTTCGAAGATGAGCAATTCCCGCAGATACTGGTTCGAGTCGGCTGGGCAGCCGTCAACGCCGACTCGTTGCGCGCAACACCACGTCGCGCTTTGACTGAAACCGTGACACAACTCGACGGGTCCTTCTTCGACTTCTAGACGTCGATGCACGAATGCTGAAGCGTGACAGGCGACAGACTGATTGCGTGCAGAGGCCCAGTCGTGAATTTCAGCTCGCGCCCGAGGCCAATGACCTACGATACGGGGACTTTGGGCTCTGCGGCTGCTGTGCGCTGAGAACCACCATTGAGACCGTCGGGTCACTCGTGACACGTGAAAGCTCAGTCAACAGGCTGCCGTATGACACTCGAATCTCACGCCGCTTCGCTGGGTGTTTCGCGGTACCTCCCACACCAGTGCCGTCGACACCTCCCCTTACATGAAAGCCGGTGATGACATCACGATCTGGGTGGAAGAGGCCGGTGAGCGCACACACCCGGATCGGCCGGCACCGCCGTGACGCAGGAGGTGCGGGTGCCGGTGATCGTTACCGCCCGCCACCCCTAGCTGTCGGTAAGCGGCACACTCCATGTCAAGGCAGTCCCGCCACCGGAGGGGGTGCAGAATTCGCAGGTGCCGCTGAGTTGTTCAGCGCGTTGTCGCATGTTGGATAATCCGCTGCTGCGGGTGTTTTCGGCGGCGATGCCGCGACCATTGTCCGCGACCTCAACAGTCAACAGGTCTGCTGCGGTGACGCGGACGGTGAGTCGTGATGCGTCAGCGTGGCGGACACAATTGCTGATCGCCTCGGTGATCACCGCCTCGGCGTGCCGGGCGAGGTCCGCGTTGATGACGCCGACGGGACCTGACATGCGCAATTCGACAGCGAGGTTCCGATCGTTGGTCAGATCCGCGACAAGTTGTTCGACCCGGGCCCGGAACGTCGAGCCGGGATCATTACTTGCTTGCAGCTTGAAAATGGTGTTGCGGATGTCGTTGATTGTGGCCTGCAGGTCGTCGACCGTGCGCGAAAGGCGTTCGACGACTTCGGGCGATCGGGAACGCGCGATGGTGCCCTGCAGATCCATGCCGGCGGCGAACAAGCGCTGAATGACGTGATCATGCAGATCGTGAGCGATTCGCTCACGGTCGGCAAGGACGGTGAGCTCCTGTTGACGTTCATGGGCGTTTGACAGGGTCAGGGCGATCGCGGCGCGTCCGGCAAAGTCACTGATGAGATCGAGGTAGCTGTCATCGAACGGAGGCTGGCCCTCATTTCGTGCCACTGCGATGACACCGAGCACAGCGTCGTTGGCCCGCAACGGCATGACGATTGCGGGGCGTCGGCCTATATCGGTGAACGCCTGGATAGGACGCCGGAAGGACTCCGTGATCAGGGGGATGCCGGATCGAAACACCTCGCCGCTGGTCGATCCGTCGACAGGAATCCGTTGGCCCATGACTTCTTCGGCGTGCACTCCGACGGCGGTATCGACGACGAGGGTCTCGACCTCGTCGTCGCGGATGTCATCCTCAGTGGGGACGAGCACGATGGCCTGCTCCGCATCGGTCAATTCTCGCGCACGTTCGGCTATCAGCTGCATGGGCGGCATCGCTGGTCGAGTGTCGCCGAGCAGGGCGGTGGTGATCTCACGGCTGGCTTCGGTCCACCGGGCGGACGTCTGCGCCCGTTCAAACAGCTGAGCATTGTCGATGGCTGTGGCGGCTGCCGATGCCAGGACTCGGACAGCTATCTGGTCGGCTTCGCCGAATGTGCGATCGGGCACGTCGTCGGTGACGTGCAAGCTTCCGAACGCCACACCCCGAATCGTGATAGGCACACCGACGAAAGCCTTCATCCGGGGATGGTGCTCGGGAAACCCAGCGGTGGCGGGGTGCGTGGTCAGATCATCGAGCCGAAGCACTGCGTTCTCCACCAGAGGGACGCCAAGCAGGCCTTTGCCAACGGGCAAATGGCCAATTAGCTGGACTAGCTCGTCATCGATGCCGGTGTGCACGAAGGACACCAGTGCGGAGTCCGGGGCGCGCACCGCTAGGGCGCCGTAGCGAGCTCGGGTGACCTCTTTTGCAGCGGTTGCGATGCGCTGAAGCGTCGCTTCCAGCGACAGGTCGGAGCCGATATCGACGATGACCCGCAGAAGGCACTCCATCTAGTCGTGCCCAGCGAGAAGTTCGTCGACCTGGTCGTGCATGCGCCGCATCACGGCCCGCCCACCTAGTTCGGCGAACTCAGATCCGCGCTGCGTCTCAGTCATGAGGGAGGCCGTCCACAGTCACCGGTGCTGATCTTAGCGCCGCTGCAGATCACGGGCGGCAGCATTCATCAGCTATTTGTCGAGGCAACTGACCACCTGAACCAGCGTGCGCAGCGGTGACTGCTCATCGCCACCGCGCTTGCGATTGCGATTACCACCGCGCCGAGCGTGATAGCCAATTCCCGCGATCCCCGGCAGGACCTCATCGCGGTCACCGGTGTTCCCGCCGCAGCGTCGTCCGCCGCCGGAACTCGTCTTCGTCGATCTCGCCTCGGGCGAAGCGATCGGCCAGCCGGTCTTCGGCTCGCACCCCTTGCAATCCCGGACCGCGGCAAGCCGAGGGCTCCGGCTCACGGCAAATGCCTATTCTGGGATGGCATCAAGATCGACGTCGACATGTAAGACCGGTCCGTCGAGGTGTCGAGTGCACGGCCAACCGGAGTCGGTCGAGACCCGATGCATGGGGTGGTTTTCAGCCAGCACCTCGGCGACGAAATGATGCCCACCTCTTTCCTGGGCGATAACTGCTAGCCGACAAAGCAACGCCGTACCCACTCCACGCAAGTGTTGGCTATGAGCCACCACAACCACCACCTCGGCACGCCCCGTTGTGGCGGTCTCGACGTAGTGGCTCGCGACGCCGAGCAGCTCGCCGGATCCGAATGCGCCGAGGGCGTAATAGGTGTCCGACGGTTCTGTCATTGACAGCGCCGATGTCTGTAGGTGGAGCGGGGTGCGCGGCGAAGAAGCGCTACTAGCACTGGTCGTCGCTGAGCGTTTCGTACAATCGAACGACGTCGGCGGCGTCGGCAAGGATCAACTTGCGGAGCGCAATCACCGCGCCGTCTAGCAGCTTGGCAGAGACGACATGCTCAAAACCCTTGGGCACTCAGAGTATCTCGCACGTTGACTCCTGCGGCGTGGTCAACGTTCCTTCGACACAATTTCGAGCACCTCATCGATCGGCCGCCGGGGGGTAGCGGGCGGTACGTCTTCGATGTGAGGGATCTGTCCGACGCGAATCAACAGCTGGGGCGTTGCGGTCTGTTCGATCAGGCTCGCGACGATGTTTCGGATTGCCCGTAGTTCAGTGATATGGGTGAGCGTGCACGTGGCCAGTCCCGCCATTGTCGCGTCAAGCAATACGGCGGAAAGCGTTTCACCGCATCGCAGCACGCTCGCGCGTTCGTTGTCATACGTGGACAACACGAGGATTTTGGAGTGGTCGTGATCGAATCCAGGTCGTCGATCACTGTTGCGGGTGACGGGGAAGTTGCGTCCGATGTCGACGCGGTCGCTCTCGAGAGCCGATACCAAAGAACTGTGAGGTATCCCCTCGCGCGTCTCGAACAGCCCGGTCCACCAGTAAAGTTCGGCGTGATACGACGAGTCGTAGAGGCGAAGCGATTCGGTGAGCTGAGAGGCTTCTGCTAGTTCCGGGCGCAGTTCGTCGGCGATGACGTCGAACCGGACGGCGTCGCTGGTAACAGTACTGCGCAACTGTGACTCAACCGAATCCCAGTCTGGCGGCTCGGCAAAAGGAAGCCGATCGGTACGCCGCCGCATTATGGCATCCGCGCGGCGACGGTGTCCCGCTGTGACGAACTCGAGCGGGCTGAAATCGATCGACGCCAGATGGAGTGGATTGTTGGGGTTGGGAAATCTGTCTACATTGGCCGTCCACGCCGCGGCCGCCATTGCCACCCGCAAGTGGTCCAGTGCGGCTCCGCAACCTATCAGCGCCTCGCGGCCCAAGTGGTCGGTCGAGTAGAGGACCCGATCCTTGTCTTGGTACAGATGGACTATGCCGTCCTCGGCTGCCCAATGCCACGGCTGGCTGTTGTGGAGCGATGGAGCGCGGCAGGCCAGTTGCACTGCATTCTTGATGACTTCGGTGTGCACCATGGTGTCTCGCATTACCCAAACCTCAGCCAGACGCCGCGTAGAAACCAGGGTCAATGGTCCTCGAGGGTGGACCAAAGGACCCTGGCGTGGAGTGATTACCCTGGTCAAGCTTCGAGGCATGAACGGCGCGCCGTCGACTGACTTCGGCACTACTGAAAAGGTCCACGAAATAGCCGGCTCGTCAACGTTGCGCAGGTCGCCTACCACCTTGGTGCATCGGTCACAGCGATCTTCCCCGCGGGCGGCGCGACCGGCGATGTCGCAGCGATCTCCCTGAGGCGCAGGGGGTCCCGTTCCACCGCGTCAAGATCGCAGGTTCGGCACGCGGAAGTTTCACTGTCAACGAGACCAACACCGGCCTTCAGTGCCGGTTCGTGCTTCGAGGGCCTTCACTGACATTTGCGGAACTCCGGCAGGTGTCGTGTCAAAGCCCTTCATCACCGGCGATGCGGATGATCTGTTGCAGGGCAGGGAGGTTCTCGGGTCATTAGTTCGTCGATTGTGGGACTTTGGACCACTACGCCACCACTCCGAAGTCGGTAGCGTTGCGGCCATGTCTGAAGACTCTCAACCCGTCTCGATCTTGCCGGAGACCGAGTGCTGGAATCTCCTGTCAGGCGCCTCACTGGGACGACTCGTGACGAGCGTCGATGGTCAGCCGGACATTTTTCCGGTCAATTTCGTGGTGCAACACCGCACGGTGCTTCTCCGCACGGCCGAGGGCACCAAGCTGGTCAGTGCGGCGATCAACAACAATGTGCTGTTTGAGGCTGACGATCACAATGTCGCAGAAGGCTGGAGTGTGATCGTGAAGGGCATGGCACGCCTGCTTCGTACCGACGACGAGATCGGCGAGGCGGAGCGGGCCCAGCTACTTCCGTGGACCGCGACGGTCAAGCAACACTTCGTTCGAATTCGCCCGCTGAGTGTCACCGGCCGGCGGTTCTCGTTTGGCTCCGAGCCCGACCGCGACTTCACCGTTGCGTAAGTCAGGCCCCCGCTCCGTCCCGCATTAACCGACCCGACGCCGTACATAGGAGCTGCCATGAGCAGAGACGACTCGGGTCACGTCCGTTACGACTGGACTATCGACATCTCGCTCGACGATCACGGCGGCCAAGCCAGAGCCACAGCGCTGCTTCGCGGGCGGGGCAAGGAATCGGTGGGCGTTGTCGTGCCGCGGCTCGATGGCTGAGGCGCACGACATCGAAACAGTCCCAACTCGCCGAGACCACGTCATGGCGGAGAAACCCGACTAACGCTGGAGCACCGCAATAACTCGCACGTGAAGGCTGACCTTGCTTTTGCGGCGTGCCAAGAAGCGGTCCTATAGCTGAGGTGCGCCGTTCCGTCCGGCAGTCGATACACCGTGGCGCCGGCAACGATGCCTGCTCCAGCGGCGACGAGAAGAACGCGGCCTCCCGGCCGGATCTGATCACTCGCACGGACGAACGCCGCCGCCAAGGAGGCGGTGTGCGTTCGCTTGTCGTCGGCGACGATGATCTGGGTCTCGGAGAACGCCAGACGATCTGGGTCTCGGAGAACGCCAGACGATCTGCAAGGCGGTGAGAACTCTACAGGATCCGTTTGAAATATCGAATGAGAACGTGCCGTGGGCCTGTTTGTGCGCGTCTTTCGGTATTGGCGCCGATGTCCTCTTGAATCATCGCCGCGAGCGCTGGTTCGGCCAGGCTGCGGTCACGGTAGATGCCCGCGTTTATGAGGAGATTGACATCGTGTCGCTTCGCCCCGCCTCGTGGAGGCAGCGCCTGGCCGCCTTTACTGCCAAACGGAATGCACTGACGAGTTCTCCACCCGCCGTCGGTCAGAGAAACCTGCTCAATCACCCGTGCCATAGCGTTCCACCAATTCTTTGTCGAGTGTCTGGAGCACGATGCCGATCTCCAACCCAGATGCCAAGGCGGTCAACGCAACCGCCTCACTGGCCGATATGTCCCGATTCAAGTTCCTCTATGAGGGCGATGCCGTAATCACCGTGGATCGGTACGGCAACACGGCGTCCACCACCCAGTGCCGGGGGCTTTCTCCAAAATAAGCCGACATCTCAGCCATCCCTTTGCCGATCGCGCGTGCGGAAGTTTGATGAGTGATCTAAGTGTGTCAGCGCATGACGGGCGCTAAATCAGCCGAACACTGCATCTGCGTGGAGTGGAGGGGGGTTCTGAGTTCCTCCGTCCGGGATGCACCACGGCGACTGCAGCCCCAGCGCCGCGGTAGGGCGTGCCCGTGTTCTCCGGAAGGCGTTGTAGGACAGTGGCATCGAAGTCCGTCAGGACGGCCAGCGCATGGCTTCAACCGCATTCGGATCATGACACTGGTAGCCCGGAGTCCACGAGGCCAAGCCCGGCTGCAAATGGAGGATCGCTGGATCAAGAGCAACATTCTTGAGCACCTTCCCACCACGGACGTCGACCAGCCACGGTGTACCTTTGCTCACCTGAATGACGGAGTCTGGGTTACACGAGGTCATAGGCCACACGTCGCGATTTCGATGCCGCGTCGCGCAGCAGTCGTCAACTGATGATTGTTTCGTGATTCGGTTCCGGGCCGAACTTGAATCTTCGACCGGTGATTTCCGAGGCGATCACCCGTACGTAGATAGGCTTCACCATCGCGACCCACGACCGCAACGGTGCTTCCTCGGCGTCCAAAATGTCGGCGTTGGAGGACAACACATGTGCTCTGCCCTTGATGATGACGCTCCACCCGTATGTGAGGGGAGGATCGTGGTAGTCGGCCTCGAAACATACCCAGTCGCCCATCACAGCGCTGTACAGCTTGGTGCCGTGGGCAGTTCGGAAGAGCACCGTCCGGCGTTGGGTCACGAAGTTGACCGGGAAGATTTCCGGCTTCCCGCCCAGGATTGTGACTACTCGGCCCAACGACATGCTTGATAGCAAACTCCAGCACTCGTCTTCGCTGAGGACGGTGACCGGAGCCTCTTCTGCGGACATGATTCAGCCTAACCCTCTGGGGTTTTCGGCGCGGTCAGATGAGATGGCCGAATCGCGGGTCGCACGCGATTACGGGGTCTCCCAGAGTTGGATCAGCCGGCTCGTGGCCCGCTACAAGGCCGAGGGTGAGAAAGCCTTCCAACCTCGATCGCGCCGACCCCGCACCAGCCCCACCCGACTACCGCAGTCCACGATCGACCTGATCACCGACCTCCGCGGCGAACTGCGCGGCAAAGGACTCGACCACGGGCCACACACCATCGCCTGGCACCTGCAACATCACCACCACCTCATCGTGTCGGCCGCGACGATCAGTCGGCACCTGCACGCCGCCGGCCTGGTGCAAGCCAGCCCGCAGCAACGCCCTCGTCGGTGCCGGCGCCACCACCGTCGAAATAGCGACGAGCACCGCCCGCGGATTGGCATCCCTGCCAGTGCCGGTCTCTGTCGACCTCACAGGGACGACCGCCGTCATCATGAACAAGTTCACCAGCGGACTGGCAAGAGCTGCCCGCGGACTCCTAGAGGCTAAGCAAAGTCACAGTCCGGCGCGTCGAGCCGGCAGCAACTACGGACGGGGAGCCGGTGCGAAGCCCGAGGGCGTGGTCGCGGTCGCTATCGGGGTTGCCACGCTGGTCTCCGGCGCGGTCGGAGGTGTCGTTGTCGTGATCGTCTGCTCGGTGGCCTGGGGCGCGAGCGGACCGACGACTTGTGCGGGCTCAGCGGAACTGACGTCGCCGAAGGTCACACCGAGCACTGCCATGGCGACTACCGCGCTGACACCGATAGTCGCCGGCCCCAACTTCCACTGTCCAGCTGTCACCTTGACCACTCCATTCGGTCGGTGATTCGCTCCAGCCGTCGGGCGAGGGCCAGACGCGAACCCTCTGCAGAGGGATTACCGAAGCGGCACGCGGTGAAACCTGAAGTTAGCCAACAGAATTACTGTGGTGTTGCCTTCGAGATGCCGAGAGCTAGCTGTGGAAGTGCTGCGAATGCTTGGTTTCTCGCCCGCGAAGAGGTGGAGGGTAAACGGTAACCGACCGACGTTGCCGCTCGATGTCAGCCTCCTCGGTAGTGGCGGCCCAAAAGCCCATTTCGGCCGCCAACTCACGCAGGCTCTCGGAGTCGATCGTCCTCGCCTGCGTGACCGCTTGGGTTAACCCGACCTGGTCTCGCATTGCTTGATGTTGGCGCCGGGACGAGGTGGAATGGCGTCCTCATCGATGGCCATGTCGGTGCTTGTCCTGTTGAGCTTCTGGCACAACGATGGAGCCATCCCAGATCAGCCGTGCCCTGCGCCGCGAGTTCACCGACCGGCCTGACTGCCGCCATCTTGCTGCCGAGACCATCTAGCAAAAGCTCTACCGGCCTAAGAGCCTGCTGCTGCGCCGGACCGCCCCTCTCCACTGCGCACTGGCCGCGTTCACCGCCGCCCACATGCGATTCATCCGGCGGCGGCAACGCTTCCGCGAACCATGCTCAGCGTGCACCAGCGTGTCCGTTCGCTCCAGAGGACCGTTCAGAGCCCGGACACTGGGAAGGCGACGTCATCGTGGGCCCGCAGCACCGCACGGCGATCGGCCCGCTCGTGGAGCGCTACACCCACCCGGTGTCGTGGCTTCAAGCTGCTGGCCGTGTGAGCACTATCGTGGCCAATCGGCCGGCGCTCGCGCCGCCGCGCTCTCAGGATTGGCAGTCCTAAGGTGACGGCCATGGCCGTCCGAGTCGGACCTGCGCGTGGATTTACCCGGAGTTCCTGTGAAGTTGTTGTGAACGGATCCGTGAATGAAACGCGGCGGAACGATCCAACCGCCCGAGATCTCGTGGACGCAATTCGAGTCTTGCGGCCGAGTCATCTAATGAGCTCTTGTACCGATGTATTGACAAGCTGTCAAGGCATGTCCAGACTTCACTCACTCGGTTATGCCGGCGCGGGCGGACGGTTCCGTCCCGCGCGCGGAACGGGCGCGGTTGCAGCAAACGGAGAAGCACATGGCAGTGCCAGCAGCGATCAATCCCTCTGCCGATTCAGGCGTGGCTGCAGCTGCTGCGAGCAGCTATTACCCTCCTCCGCTTCGGGCGGCGATCGTGGGTACCGGGGGAATTTCCCGCATTCACGGTTGGCGATTACAGGACCTGGGCTCGACCGTCGTCGGCGTCTGCGGACGCGATGTCGCAAAGGCTCGATCGTTGGTAAACGAGTTCCGTCCTGTCGGCGAGCCAGGCCGGCAGGCCCGTGACATTCCGACGAGCTCGCCGGCGGGTGCGTTCGGTGACCTCGGTGCCATGCTCGACGAGACCAAGCCCGACGTGTTGCACGTCTGCAGCCCGCACGGACTCCACGTCGCACACGCCGCCGAAGCGGTCAAGCGCGGAATCAACGTCATCATCGAAAAACCCATGGCGACCGAGGAGGCCTCGGCGGCGGCCCTGATCGCCGCCGCGATGGAAACCGGCGTCCACGCGGCCGTCTGTCTGACCAAACGGTCGTATCCGATGGTTGCCGAGTTGCGCGCACGTATTTTGGCCGGCGAACTCGGCGAGGTCAATGCTCTTCGCGGCGGATTCATGTCATGGGATTCCAATCACGACAACTGGGGTTGGGGATTCGATCCCGAAATTGGCGGAACCTCCTACGCCACAGCAGATCTCGGAGTGCACTGGCTCGACTTGGCCGAATACGTCACTGACCGCCGGATCATCGAGGTTGATGCCCGATTCTCCACTTTGCGGCCCATTCGGTACAGCAACGATCAGCCGATCAAGGTCCAGGCCGAGGATTACGTGCGGCTCTTCCTGGAATTCAGCGGCGGTGTGGTCGGGTCCGCGACGTTCTCCGGCGTCACGGCCGGTGAGCCGAATGGCTGCTCGATCGACGTCGACGGCACCGACGGTGGCTTCCATTGGAAGGTCGATCGCCCGAACGAAATCATCCATCGCCGGGCTGACGGGTCGATCGAAACCGTCATCAGGAACCCCGCAGCCTTGGCTCCTGCTGCCGCCCGCCTGTCGTTCGCGCCAGCAGGTCACGTCGAGGGGTTCGGCGACGCCTTCCGAAATCTGTTTCGCGATGTTTATTCGGCGATCGGTGGGGCCGATGTCTGCTATCCGACTCTTGCCGAGGGATATCGCATGGTTGCCATCGTCGAGGCAATCCAAACGAGTGCACGCACCCGAAGGGCGGTCAGCATTGACTAGTTTCCCGGTTGACGAACTCTTGGCAAAGCCCGCCGGGAGTACGGTCGAGCGTGCGAACGCGATCGAACTGCGGGGCGTGGGAAAGACTTACGGCGATGCGGTGGCGTTGCATCCCGTCGACCTGGATATCCTCGATGGGGAGTTCTTCTGCCTGTTGGGGCCATCGGGTTGCGGGAAGACGACAACGCTGAACATAATCGGCGGCTTTGTCCAGCCGTCGTCCGGTGTGGTCCGTATCGGCGGCGAGGATATGACGAAACGACCGCCGAACCGACGCCCTGTCAATACGGTCTTCCAGTCCTACGCGTTGTTCCCGCATCTGAATGTCGTCGAGAATGTGACCTTTGGGTTGCGGATGGCTCGGGTGCCCAAGGTCGAGCAGCACGACCGCGCACGCGAAGCCTTGGACCTGGTTGGCCTGGCAAGGTTCGCCGAGCGGCCGGTCAGCCAGCTTTCCGGCGGCCAGGCGCAACGCGTCGCCATTGCTCGCGCGCTGGTCAACAAACCCAGCGTTCTGCTCCTCGATGAACCGCTCGGTGCCCTGGACCTCAAACTGCGCAAGCGGCTGCAGACCGAGCTTTCCCTGATCCAGCGCCATGTCGGCACAACTTTCGTGTTCGTCACACACGATCAGGAAGAGGCGATGGCCCTCGCGGACCGTATCGTGATACTCAACGACGGCCGTATTGAGCAGATCGGAACTCCGGAGGAGATCTACCGCCAGCCTGCCAGCTTGTTCGCCGCCGACTTCATCGGCGAGTCGAACATCTTGCATGGCAAGAAGGACGGCGACACCTTCGTACTGGAAAACGGTGCCAGAGTGCCGATCTCAGCGCAGGCGCCCGCAGCCGTCACATCTCTGGTGATCAGGCCCGAAGCCCTGCAGATCGGCAGAGACGGATTCATCGGTGCACAAGTACTCTCGCGTGGATACCTCGGATCAACCACGCGCATGGTGCTTCGGCTGGAGAATTCGGAAGTGCAAGTAGTGCTGTCGTTGAATGACGACGACATACGGAATCTAGCCGAAATCGGCCTTGACACGGGTGAATTCGTGAAGCTGTCCTGGTCGAAGGAAGCAGCTCATCCTCTGTAGTGATCCACTAAGAGTCAGGAAATCGCCATGCCCGGAATCACTGAGATCAAGCTAGACCGCCGCTCGTTCGTCAGGGGAGCGCTGATGTTGGGTGCGGCAAGTCCGCTCCTGTTGTCATCGTGCTCTTCCGGGAGTGATTCATCCAGTGGGGGTGGGTCGGGGTCCGGCGGGGACGTCAACTGGCTTACCTGGTCGGACCACTATTCCAATGACCAGCTCGCCAAGGTTGCTTCGAGTACCAAGATCACTGGCCGCCCGAAGCTGTTCTCCGACAACGCCGATGCTTTCCTGCAGATCAAGCAGACCGGACCGCAGTTCGATATGGTCTCGGCGGATGCGCTGTGGGTCAAGAAGTATATGGAGAGCGGCCTGATCGAACCGTTCGACCTGGCTTCGATCCCGTCCAGCTCCGAGTTGTACTCGATGGCCAAAAACTTCGACTTCCTCAACGATCCGAAGGGTGCGCTCGGATACCCGTTCTCGTGGTCGACAGTGCAGATCTACTACAACCCGGACAAGATCAAGACCCCGCCGACATCATGGGAGTCGCTGACCGATCCGATGTACAAGGGCCTGATCGTCGCCGAGAACATCCCGACCGACCTGATGGCGATCGCAGGGATCGCCACCGGCTCCAAGTCTCCCTACGCGCAGACCCCCGAGCAGATCTCGTCCGCGTCCAATTTCTTGGGAGCCCTCAAACCCAACATGGTCAAGCTCGCTTCGCAAAATAATGAGATCGTGACGATGATGGCCAGTGGGGAAGCCGCCATCGGTATCTCGAACCTCGGTACCGACGTCCGCATCAAGGACGCTGGTGGCCCAGAGATCAAGTCGGCCTACCCGCCCGAAGGCACGATCGGCTTCATCGATTCGGAGATGATCAACGCCAAGGGTGCGAATAAACCGCTGGTCAAGCCATTCCTGGACGCGATGCAGAAATCCGAGTGGATCGTGGCGAACTTCACCACGAACTGGCGCCCGCTGTTCAACGAGGCGGCGGCCAAGGCTCTGACGAACGATCCAAAGACAGCCGACAACGCCAAGAGGCTCTTCATGGACAACCCGGAGAAGGCGTTGGCAATGACCCTCAAGGGACCGGCGCAGGACCAGCAGGCCTACACCGAGGCGTTCAACAAGGTCTTCGGGGCGTGACATGACCGTTGCCTCCACCGCCCGCGATGCGGGCGGGGGGCCGGGCGGGGCAGAACGTCAACGTGCTGATGTCAAGAAGGAGCGCCGAGACTGGCGTCAGTACGTTGGGTTTGCGCCGGCCGCAGTCCTTTTCGGAGTCTTCTTCATCGCTCCGTTGTGCCTGATCGTCGTCTATTCGTTTTGGGTCACCAAGAACTACGAGTTGGTCCCGGCGTTCACCAAGAACAACTACGCGACAATCATGGCGACCAGTACGTATGTGCGGACGTTCGGGAAGACGGTGCTGATGGCCTTCCTCGCCACGGTGACCGCGCTGGCATTGGCGTTTCCCTTTTGCTACTGGCTGGTGCGCTACGTGCCCAAGAGACTGCAGCGGGTGGGCCTTCTTCTTGTGGTCCTGCCGTTCTGGACCAGCTATCTGCTGCGGGTATATGCGTGGGTGGCGATTCTGGGTGACCACGGTGCGATCAACTCGTTGCTCAAGGCGCTTGGCCTCACCCACCAGCCGATTCGGCTGTTCCTGTACGACAACCCTGGCGTGTTCATCGTCCTGGTCTACCTGTACTTTCCGTTCGCGGCGCTCACGCTGTACGCGTCGCTGGAACGGTTCGATTGGCGGCTCCTGCACGCGGCTGTCGACCTCGGTGCAACGCCGATGCGGGCCATCGCCAACACCCTTCTGCCGCAGATGCGCCTGGCGATGGTGACGGCCGGAATCTTTGTGTTCATACCGATTCTGGGTGAGTACCTCGCGCCTGCGGCGATCGGCGGTACCAATGGCGTGATGATGGGAAACCTGGTCGCCAACTTCTTCTCGGGCTTCCTGCTTCCGCTCGGATCGGCGGCCAGCGTGCTGATTGCGCTGGTGATCCTCATCGTGCTGATCATCTTCCGGCGTAGCCTCGACACGAAGGATATCTATGTCTGACGATCTGCAGGCGGTGAATCCACGGGCCCGGCTGTTTCGAATCATTCTGTCGCTGTACGGCATCGGTATCTACATCTTCCTCTTCGCCCCGATAGCCGTGTTGATCCTGTTGTCGTTCAACTCATCCGCGGTCGTCGGTTTCCCGATGGCGGGCTTCACGACAGACTGGTATGCCCGGCTGTCGCACGATGCCGTCATTCTCGATGCGCTGGAAAAATCGCTCTTTGTCGCCTTCTGGGTAACCGTGCTCGCGACGCTCATCGGTAGCGCGGCGGCCTTTCCGCTGGTTCGCGCCAACATCAGAAATCGCGGCGGAGTGCGAGTTTTCATCACATTACCGATCATGATGCCGGGTCTACTCATCGGCGTGGCCATCTTGGTGCTGGCGACGAACGTTTTGCACATCCAGCCTTCGCTGCGGGTGGCGATCATCGGGCAGACCGTCCTGGCGACACCGTTCGTCATCCTGGTGGTGTCCTCTCGGCTGGAGGCGTTGGACCGCAATCTAGAGCGCGCCGCTGCCGACCTGGGGGCCGGCCCGCTGCAGCGACTCCTATTCGTGGTGCTCCCTCTGATATATCCCGGCATCATCGCCGGGGCGCTGCTAGCACTCACGCTCTCGTTGGATGAGTTCATCGTCACCAACTTCATCATCGGCGCAGATCAGACGCTGCCGATCTACATCTACAACCAGCTCAAGTTCGGCATCACGCCGGAGGTGAACGCCCTGGCGACATTGATGCTGGTCGGAACGCTGGCAGTGGCCGGCGTGACATTCGGAGCGCTGCGCCTGGTCAAGGTGCTGGCCTCGGTCACCAAGAAAACCAACCGATTGGAAGAACCCGCTAGTGCAGAAGTGTGACGTTTCGGTAGTGCTCGAGGCTTTCCTCGACCAATCTCTCGAGGAGATGCTGACGTGGCTGAATAACGAGGTACCAGAGATCACTGCAATCGAGGTCGGTGCTGGTGGCTATGCCCCGCATCCTCATCTGGATCCCGACGGACTGCTCGCCAATGCGCCGGCTCGACAGGCTTGGCTGGGCACACTCGAAGACCACGGCATCAGGCTGGACGCATTGAACGTGTGGGGCAATCCGCTGCATCCCGACAAGGCGATCGCCGACGACCACGACGCAGCGCTGCGGCGGGCGGTGCGGCTGGCAGGTGAGCTCGGTACCGAAACGATCGTGGCGATGTCGGGTGCTGCAGGGGGTGCCGCAGGAGACCGTGCTGCGGTGTTCGGCGCCGGGGGCTGGCTCCCGTATCTGGAGGGCGTGCACGACCGGCAGTGGGAGGAGTCCGTGGTTCCCTATTGGTCTGGGCTCTCGGAGTTCGCAGCCGAGGAGAACCCCGACGTCAAGATCTGCATCGAGCTGCACCCAGGCACGACCGTCTACAACGTGGAGACCTTCGAGAAGTTCATCACTCTCGGTGAGAACCTGTACGCCAACCTCGATCCCAGCCACTTCTTCTGGATGCAGATGGATGCCGACCGGGTCGTCGATCGGATCATGCCGCGCATCGGCCACGTACACGCCAAGGACGTGACCTTCAACGAAGATGCCCTCGGTCTCAATGGCCTGCTCGACCACCGGTGGCCCGCAAGTCCGGAGAGCATGCCTTGGAACTTCTCGGTTCCCGGCCATGGCAAGGACGCTGGATGGTGGCGCCAGTTCATCGCGCGCTTCGACGGCTCCGCGGTCCAGGCGTTCTCCATCGAGCACGAGGACCCGTTCGTCGACTCGAAGACCGGGGTCAAGGAAAGTGCAGTTCTGATCAAATCCGCGCTGGCCGCATCCCGCTAAGCGCCGCAACGGAATGCAGGAGGGAAACCCAATGACAGACCGGCTCAAGGTAGGTGTCGTCGGTGCCGGCGTAATAGCGCAGGTCATGCACCTGAATTATCTGCGCGAATTGTCCGACCGCTTCGAAATCATTGCACTATGCGATATCTCGCGCGAGAACGCCGTCAATAACGCCGAGCGGTACAACATCGGCACGACGTTCACTGACTGGAGGGAGATGCTCGACGACGCCGACATCGACGCCGTCTTCATTCTGACTTCGGGCAGTCATGCGCCGATCGCCATCGCGGCGGCGAAGGCGGGCAAGCACGTCCTGGTGGAGAAGCCTATGTGCTTCTCCGTGGCCGAAGGTCTGGAGATGAAGGCTGCCGCCGACGAGGCAGGGGTGACGTTGATGGTTGCATACCCCAAGCGCTACGACCCGGCATATGAGCGCTTCCGCGACGTCGCGGCGAATGTCGTGGAACCACGGCTCATGCGGGTCACCACATTCGAGTCGCCTTTCCTGCCCTACATCGGTCACTACGCACTGGCACCGGTCGCGCCGATCCCGAAGGATGCCATCGCGGACTTCACCGCGGAGACCCAGGCGAGCATCACCCGGGCAATTGGCGAGGCGAACCCGTTCCTGCGCGAGGAATATCACCTCGTTCTGCTCGACACGCTTGTCCACGAGCTCAACACCGTCCGTGGCGTACTCGGTGAACCGACGAGCTTGGAGTATGTCGACATGCAGAGCGGTCACTTGACGGTCTTCCTCAAGTTCGGCGAACTGTCGGTGGCGATCCATTGGATGGACTTGCCCGGCATCACCCGCTACGAAATGGAGTTCGCATTATATGGCCCGCAACAACGGGTGACCTTGAGCTTTCCCTCGCCGTTTCTTCGCAGTGCACCGGCGACCGTCGAGCTCATCGAGGGTGAAACAGGTACTGTCAAGTCGCGCAAAATTAGTGAAATAATCTCGTATGCAAGCGGTTTCAAGCTCGAGCTGGAAGCCTTTCACCACTGTGTAGTCACGGGGGAGGGGCCGGCCACGAGCGCCGAAGACGCAATTCACGACCTCGCGCTGTGCGAGGCCATCATCCGATTCGTTCAGGACCGGCGGCCGATAACAGATCCGAGCACGATCCCCGCGCTGGCGTCTGCCAACTAGAAAGAACACGAATATGAGCAACAGCAATGGAATCATTGTCGCCAACGCACCCGTCAGCTACGGCGCTTTCGAGGTGACAATCGGATTCGACCCGAATGTGCCGGATGGCGACGACATCCTGGACCAGGTCAGCGATGCGGGCTACGCGGGGATCGACCTCGGCCCGGTCGGCTACCTGGGCACTACCGAGGATCTGGGCGCCAAGCTTGCCAAACGTGGGCTGGGCCTTGCGGGTGCTTACCTGGAGTTGCCGTACGCGGACCCGGAATTGTTGGAGAAGACGCTTCCCGAACTCGACGCGATGCTCGACATCTTCGATTCGATCAAACCCCTGGGGCTCGGCCCCGACCCACGTCCGACGCTGGCGGACCTCGGCGTCGGCGATGGCGCCGATTTCCGTCGCAACAACCCGGGCTCGGGCGCGCGGAACCCCGCAAGCGGATACACCGACGAGCAGTGGGCAGAGTTTGCGAGAGGGATGGCCGTTGTGGTTGATCGGTGCCGCTCGCGTGGCTACCAACCGGTGTTCCACAACGAGACGGGCACCTTTGTCGAGGCCCCCGCCGAGGTCGGCAGGATGCTGGAGATTTCGGAAATCGGCCTCTGCATGGACGCCGGCCATTTCCTGGTCGGCGGTGGCGATCCCGTCGAGTACGTCAAGAAGTGGGGTAACCGGATCGACCACGTGCACATCAAAACCGCGGACCTGCCCCGGTTCCAGGAGGTCGTGGACCAGGGCTTGCCGACCAACGCGATTTGGGAGCGCGAAGTCTTCCCCAAGCTGGGTGAAGGCGCGCTCGACGTCGATGCGTTCTTGGCGGCATTGCGCCAGATCGATTACGCCGGTTGGCTCGTGGTCGAGCAGGACATCTTCCCGACCACAGCGGAGCGTTTCGCGCGCGCAGCCGCCGACCAACGGGCGAACCGTGAATTCCTGAAGGCACGTGGCCTGTGAGCGCACCTTTTCGGTTCGGTTTGATCGGTGGCGGTCGAATGGGCCGTACCCACTTGCGGAGTTTGAAAGGTTCGACGGAAGTGGCGGTCGTGGCAGCGGCCGAGCCGATTGAGGCGGCGGCGGCGCCGCTTCGCGAGCAGAGTCTGTTGGTGTATCCGACGGCTGAGGAGATGTTCGCCGATTCGGAACTCGACGGCGTTCTGGTCGCCGTGCCGACCCCCCAACACATCGACACCACCCGCAAGGCTCTCGACGCCGGCCTTCCGGTTCTGTGCGAGAAGCCGTTCGGCCTGGTGCCCGACGAGGCGAGGGCGGCAGGCACACTTGCGAGCCGACTGGGACTGGCCCTGCAAATCGCATACTGGCGGCGATTCGTGCCGCAGCTGTCGACCCTTCGCAATGATCTGGCCGAGGGGAAGTACGGCGATGTTCACTTCCTTGTGTGCTCACAGTGGGACGAGGCTCCGCCACCCCTGAGTTTCCGGCGCGACAGCGGCGGGATTTACATCGACATGGGCGTCCACGAGATCGACCAAACGCTGTGGCTGCTCGGCCAGGATTTCACCGATGTCAAAACACAGGTGTTCCCGACCACCGAAGACCCGGGGGCCCAGAACGACGTGGACAGCGCTCAAGCGTTGGTGATGCTTTCGGGCGGCACATCAACCGTGGTGTCTCTCGGCCGGTTCTACGAGGGTGGCGACATCGTCAGCGTCGAGCTTTATGGATCCAGGGGTCACACCCGTTTCGACGTGGTCTCGCCGGAAACCGGGGAGGGACCGCAACTTCATGCGCTCAAACTGCAGGCAGAGGCCTTCGGGCGGCACGTGCGCGGAGCTTCGCAAGAAGGTACGACAGCTGAGGATGCCGCTCGCGTGCTGGAGCTCGCCCATCGTCTGACCGAAGCCGCCGGTATCGCGGTGCTCCGGGTCTCCTGAATTTGGTAGGTGCCGGAGGTGTCGTTCTCAGCAACTGCGGGGATCGCACTGTTTCGTGCAGCGTGCCAAGAATGGGCCAAGATTGGCGCGAGCAGTACCTGACATACGTCGGTGCTCCGAGTCGGCTTATCCCAGCTCACTCGCGGATCCCCCTGGTCGGCATGCCGACGCTGTTCGAAAAACTCGCTGAGAAGTCTCTCAGCGACGCTGGCCGACACTGGTCTCTGTCAAGAGACCGTGAGTTGACCGTGAGGGTCGATTCAGATGCTGGGAGCCCGCATGACGCATCACGTTGTTCCGGGGACTGGCGGAATCGGAACCACGGCACTGTCAGCGGCGCTACTGGGTACCGGAGTGGCCGGCGCCGGTGACTACGACGGCCTGACGTACGGCAATGCCGCCGCAGCGATCGAAGAGTCCGGCGGGATGCCGATCACCGGCCGAGTCACGCCGCCTGCCGATTCAGGCGAAATGGGCCCAGCGGGCCGCTCGAAGCCATTATCTGGGGCGATCGAAGATGTTTCCTGGGGGGTTGCAGTGCGAACGGAATACTGAGTCGGACAACCTCGCCCGCTTTGTGTGTCCGAGGGCTACCGTGCGATCAAGCGGCGTTGGATCGAGGTCGGTCCGGGCCCAGCGTGCGACGAGGTGATGTCGAGTGCACAGTGGTGAGCTGGCGCGCCAGCGGACGCACACACTCGACGAGTCCGTGCTCATCGATTCGGAGGAGTCAGACCGGCCGATCGTCGACTTCTTCAGAGCCACGCCGGGCCGGATGGTGCTGATGGCCGTTGTCCTGGTAACGGCGCTGCTCGCCGTCGGCGCCACCGCGTCGAAGACTGCTTTTGACCGGCAGGGTCAGTTGGACACCCTGCGATCGCACACCGAACCGCTGGCTGATGCCGCACAACGCATCTACGGGGCTCTCTCGTTTGCCAACACAACCGCAGCCACCGCATTCCTGTCCGGCGGCGCCGAACCGCACGACGTCCGTGATCGCTACGACGCCGCCATCGGACAGGCGTCCGCCGGCCTGGTCACCGCATCGAACGGCGTGTCGCCCAGCGATATTCCCTCGCTGACGCTGCTGACCGACATCTCCAACCAATTGGCGGTGTACACCGGGATCGTGGCCACCGCCCGGGCCAACAACCGCGCCGGCCGTCCGATCGGAGTCGCATATCTCAGCGACTCGTCGGCGTTGATGCAGCACGACATCTTGCCGTCCGCGGAACGGTTGTACGCGACTCAATCCGACGCCGTCGTCACGTCGGAACGCTCCGTCGGTCCATCCCGTGTCGTGATAGCGGCGGCCGTCCTCGTGCTGGTGTTGCTGGTGCTCTCGCAGGTGGCGCTGGCTCGGCGCAGCCGTCGCCGGCTCAACCCCGGTCTGGCGCTGGCATCGGTGCTGATGGCGGTGCTGGTGGTCTGGTTGACAGTGGCCGGACTGGTGTCGACACATGCCGCCACCAATGCGCGCATGCACGGAGGTGAGCCGCTGGACGCCGCGGTGAGCGCACGGATCTTCGCTCAGCAGGCCAGGGCGGATGAAATCCTCGGACTGCTCAAACGGGGGTCGGACGCCCTGTCCGACATCAGATTCGATGAGCGGACCGCACAGATAGGGTGGCTGCTGGACAAGCACCGGGTCGAGGGGGCGGCGGACGCGCTGACCGGCTGGGTCGGCTCCCATGACGAGATCCGACGGAAGCTGGCCGGCGGCGAATACAGCGGCGCCGTGGCGATCGCGCGAGATGACGGGCCGCAACATTCCACGGCGCAGTTCACCCGGTTGGACACGGCATTACGGGACGACATCGCGCTACTGCGCGACCGGCAGCGCGCCGGGATCACCCAGGCCTACACCGCGCTGAACCTTCTTCCTTTCGGCGCGGTGGCCATCTGTGTGCTGGCGGCACTGGCGGTGGCCGCCGGCATCGCGCCACGACTGAGCGAGTACCACTGATGCGCACCATCGCAGCTGCCCTGCTCCTGGCGTCGCTGCTGGGCGCCGGCTGCTCCAAGGTGCAACCGCTGACCGAGGTGTCCGCCTCACTCACCACACTGCCACTGCCTAGCGGCGCCGCCGTGGTACCGTCCGCATCCGGCGCGGCGGTCGAAAGTTGCGATGCCACAGCCAGTTTGCGGCCATTCGCCGCAGGTGGCCCGAACGTGGACGAGATCCGGCGCCGTGGCAGACTGATTGTAGGTGTGGACCAGAGCACCAACCTGTTCAGCTTCCGCGATCCGATATCTGGCGAGTTGCAGGGCTTCAACGTCGACATCGCCCGCGAGATCGCTCGGGATCTGGTGGGCGATGCCGCCAAAGTGGACTTCCGTCTGGTGTCGGACCCGGAGCGCATCGAGGCGGTGCAGAACCAGACCGTCGATATCCTCGCCAAGGCGACAACGATCACCTGCGCACGCGCCGAGCTGATCGCCTTCTCCACGGTGTACTTCCAAGCGAGCCAACGACTGCTGGTACCCAAGGATTCGCCGGTGCGGGGGCCTGAGGACCTGGCCGGCAAACGGGTCTGCTCAGGGATGGGCACCACATCGCTGGCCACCGTGGCCCGGGTCGCCCCAACGGCAACCCTTCTCGCCGTGCAGAACATGGACGACTGCCTGATCGCTCTTCAACAGGGTCAGGCTGACGCCTTCAGTACGGATGACTCGATCCTGGCTGGCATGGCGGTGCAGGATCCCAACCTTCATATCGTCGGGCCGAGTCTGGAGGCCGAACCGTACGGTATCGGCGTCAACAAGTCCCAGGACGATGTGGTCCGCGCGGTCAACGCCAGTCTGCAACGGATCCGACGCGACGGGACGTGGCTGTCGCTGTATCGGAAGTGGCTCACCATGCTCGGTCCGTCGCAGGGCCCGCCGGAACCGAAGTATCGGGATTGACATGGCTCGAGACGAGGGAACGCGCGCGGTCCTGGTGACTGCATCAGGGCCGGTCAAGGTCGAGACCACCCGCCCGCGGCTCCGCACCGGGCGGCGGCGCATCGGCGACGGCCTGGTCGAGATTCCGATTCGCGAGGACATCGAGCCTGCCAGTGCGATCCTCACCAATCCGGTGCTGGCCGAATCGAAACGGGACTGCAGCAGCTGCGGGCAGCCGGTTGGGCGAAGTGTTGCCGGCCGGCCAGGGGCCAGCGAAGGGGTGTGCCCGCACTGCGGCACGTTGTTCTCATTCTCACCACAGTTGGCGAACGGCGAGTTGGTGGCCGATCAGTACGAGGTTCAAGGCTGCATCGCGCACGGCGGCGTCGGCTGGATCTATCTGGCGATCGACCGCAACGTGAGCGATCGGTGGGTGGTACTCAAGGGTCTGCTCCAGCCGGGCGGACAGCAGGCGCAGGCGATCGCCGTCGCTGAACGCCAATTCCTCGCGATGGTGAACCATCCCGGCATCGTGAAGATCTACAACTTTGTCGAACACCCGGGTTTCGACGGTCGCCCTGTCGGCTACATCGTGATGGAGTACATAGGCGGCACCACGCTGCAGACGATCCTGGCCAAGCAGCTAGCGGAAACGCCCGATGGCGAACCCAAGCCAATGATGCCGGTGGAGCAGGCGCTCGGGTACGTGCTCGAGGCGATGCCGGCGCTTTCTTACCTGCACTCGCTCGGCTTGGTCTACAACGATCTCAAGCCCGAAAACATCATGCTCACCGAGGACAACGTCCAGTTGATCGACATGGGAGCCGTCTCGGGCATCGGAGACTTCGGATACATATACGGCACCAAGGGATTTCAGGCCCCCGAGATCGTGCGGACCGGTCCGACGGTCGCGACCGACATCTACACCGTCGGCCGAACGCTCGCGAAGATGACCGTCGACATACCCGAGGATTCCTACGCTGAGACCTTGCCCGAACCCGACGGCGTGCCCCTGTTCCAACGGTATGAATCGTTTTACCAATTGCTGGCGCGCGCGACAAACACCGCGCCGGCGCAGCGGTTCTCGTCCGCAGAAGAGATGGCGACCCAGTGCAAGGGAGTGCTGCGTGAAGTTCTCGCCGAGCAGACCGGGGTGCCGCGCCCAGGGGCGTCGGTGCTCTTTACCATGCACGGCTCGGAGTTCGGTGCCGACCTGGCGCCGCAGCGTACCGACGTGTTGGTTGACGGCCGCCCTCGTACCGTGCGGCTGAGCGCACGCGATGTCGCCTGTGCACTGCCGACCCTGGCCCCGACCGAGGATCGGGAAAGCGATTGGCAGATGGACTGGGACGATGGGGTCTCCGCGCTGGGTTCGGGAAATCTGCGGGCAGCACTGAAGTGTTTCCACCGGGTAGTTGCCGCAGTACCCGGCGAAGCCGCGCCGAAGATGGCATCGGCGGCCACGGCCGAGTTGATGCTCGAAATGGAAGGCTCACTGAGTGCCGGACGATTGCGGCGGTCATGCGAGCGGTACTACCGGACGCTATGGCACACAGACCATTCATTGGTGAGCGCGGCGTTCGGCTTGGCTCGTCAACTCGCCGCTTGCGGCGATCGGCCCGGCGCGATCGATGTACTCGACCAGGTTCCGGTGACCTCGCGCCACTACGGCGATGCTCAGCTGACGTCGGTGTTGATGCGGGTCGATGGACGTGCCATCGCAGAGATCACCGAGGCCGACGTACGCGATGCGGCGAAGCGCGTCGGCCGGTTGCCTGAGACCGAGCCGCGCGTGCTGCAGATGCGTGCGCTCGTACTGGGCACCGCCCTGGACTGGCTTCAATCCGGCGCGACACCCGCCAACGCCAGTGACCCGATCCTCGGCCAGGCGTTCGACCAAGGGCGTTTGCGCATGGGTATCGAGGAAGCGCTTCGGGAACTCGCGCGCCACTCGCCGCGGCGGCGCCATCGCTACACCCTGGTCGACCTGGCCAATTCGATCAGGCCGCCGAGCTGGATGTGAGCCAACTCCTCGCCGTTGGGCTCCAGTTCTGGGCTTTCGACGTGGTGGCCAGGCTCCCGCATCCATCCGGGCAGCGGAGCCGCTTACGGGAGAAGGCATGCCGCGGGCCTCACTCTTGGCGCCACACTGATTGGAGTAGTGCCATACTCGCGACTTCTCTCCGCCGGGACCCACACTGGGGGCGGCTACGAACGCCAATCGCAGCAGCTGGCGATGTCCCTCTTCCCGAGTGGAGCTAACGATGGCATTCCTGCCCGACTCAACTCGATCGACCTCGGGCGATTCCTCGACGAGCTGGGCCACGCCCCCGACGTCGAGGGGACCGCGAAGAACGCGGCAGCTGCCAGAACCGCGCTGGACGACATCGTGCTTGACAACTACGCATCACCCACACGGCAGGGTGAGTTCGGCTCGCCGACCTTGCCATCTACTTTCCTGCGGGTCATCTGATGTACCACCTCGATCCCGACCATGATGCGTACCGGCCCACAAACTCATCACACTCGGTGCAATTCGTCGACAATGAACAATGGCCCGTCCTGGTCCACGCCCATATGACCTGGCTGTCCTACCCAGAGTAGTGAATGCCTGATCTCCCGGAAAGCCCAAAACATGCCGCGCTCCACAATGAGACGTGGCCATCCAATCGCGAGTCACATTGCGGGATATAGTCATTCGAATCAGCCATGGTGGGCGCGCGAGCCCAATGGCCGGATGGATCTCAAACGTTGCCGTCATGACGCACACTCCCAGAATGCGTGAAGACCCCCGCGTCGCCAAGCGGTCTTCGCCGGCTTGGAAACGGTGCGCACTGACTGCCGTTCTGCGGTGCGCATCACTACCCCCTTCGCGTTTACCCGCTAGGTCAGCGGAACTTCGAGGCGGTACCGCTCGAACAGCCCTTGGCCGAAATCGACTTCGATCTCGCGGGTTGCCACCAACACCGCCTGATCGCCGTCGAAGGCATACCCGACCTCGGTGGTGCCCGGGGACGATGCACTGCGCCGGCTCCATCGGGCTTCTCGGTAGGCCGTTCACTGAAGGGATTGACGTCGGCCGATCGGTCGAGAACAAGTGTGGGACCGTCACCGTCGGCTGCGTGCAGAGGTTTCGGCGCCGGTGGGACAACCGGGTTCTCCACTGGAGCGCCTGCCGAACCCTCGACTTTTCGGCTGTGCGTATTGCTGTCTTCCGTGCAGTCATTTCGTCCCCTCATCGGGACAATGGAATCTCCTTTTGATGACCCCCCGACTCGGGGCGTAGGCATGGGATAGACGAGAACGTAGAGTAGAGCACTACTCCAATTACCGTTGATCACATTGGTTGTTACTGCGCGACTCATTAGCGGAATTGGCTGATCGCGCAAGGCGTCCCGGTCGCGGGCATAAACCCTTATAAGGATTCTTTGCGCGTTTATCGCGGTATTGATAGCGGACTCGCCCCGTAAAAAGAAAGATGGCGGGCGGCGAATATGATGCACCCCTCAGCCGGGCACCACTTCCACCTCGACGGTGAACCGCTTCAGGGTGGCATCGGCGCCTTCCCAGGGCCTGCGGTAGTTGAGCCGCACAGTGCCGATTCCCTGGCCGCGTACCGTGATCCGGACGCAAGCCTGCCCGCCCGCGCCGATGGTCTGCCCGGGATATTCGGCGCTCGCGCCCGCCACGCCGAACAGGGAGCTGTCGAGGTCATCCACCGACCAGCGGTAGCCGGTGCTGGCGTTTTCGGGCAGGAAGATCTCGATCGTGTCCCCGACACGAACCCGAATCCGACCGCCATCCTCGCGTTCGGTGAGGGCTACCGTCATCGTCCTCCGATCGGATCCGAGCGGAACGTCACCGCCGGACCCTAAGGGGCCGGACCTGACTGCCGGGGCATCCCCGCCGGTGGATCACACGGTGACGCCGTAACTTTCGTTGAAGAACGCCGCCTTGATGTAGTCCTCACCGGCATAGGCGAAACCGCTGTCGCCCCAGGCAGTGCCCCAACTGTTGCGCACGATGAACCGGTCGTCGTCGGTGTAACCGACGACTGTGACCGCGTGTCCGCCACGGACGGTGTTCGGTTGGAACTCGTCGAGCTTGCCGCCGGTCGAGGTCGCCTCGTCCCACGTTTTGTCGACGTTGAGGCCGACCAGGATCGGGCCGTGCTGTATCAGCCAGGTGCGCCAGTTGGCGAGGTCGAGCTGCAGGTTGAAGTAGCCGGCGATCTTGTTCGTCGCCGCGGTGGCGTAGAAGGCGTTCTCGCTGCCTGTGTACATCGCCGTGTCGAGCTTGAACGGCAGCAGCGTGTCAGGCACCGCACCATAGAGGCGCAACACGTCAACAGCGGCCTTCAGCGTCGTGCCGGCGCCTTCGATCATGGTTTCGGGCCGCGCCCGAAACTCGTCGGTCTCCTTGCACGCCATCCAGGTAAAGCGCGGTGACAGCTTGGTCTTCTGCGCCAACCCTTTGAACGTCACCAACACGTACCGGGCGACTCCTTCAGTCGATGCCCAGCCCACGCAGGAGCCGGTGTTGCCCTGGTCGCCGACGGTCCACCACGCCTTGCGCAGATCGACGCTCGACGGCAGTGCGCGCTGCGCGCCCAGCACGCCCGCTTCGAGCGCATCGGCGAATCGCCAATCGGTTCTGGTGCTCGGCTCGGGCGTGGGCACGAGGTTACAGATGCGCTCTTGCTGCGGACGCTTCCGCGTTGTCGTCTTCCCCATGATCAATCCCCTTTGGCTGTTGTCGTCTTCCCCATGATCAATCCCCTTTGGCTGGAACGCGTCCGATAACGCGCCCTCGTGTGAATCGTGAGCCGGAAGGTGACGTTTGGCGCGAGTAGCGCACTACTCGAATTTCAGTTCCTCAGCGCAATCGGATCGCGGACCCGGTCGGTCAATATGGAGCGGATATCAACACCGAACGACAGTTTCAGGATATCGACGGACTGAGGCTCGCAACCTTTGTCAAAGCACTGCGAAACGACAACGTGGATTTCGTTCGACGCCGTACGGGCTTTCCGCAGCCGTCGATCAGCGAGGTGAGTTTCGCCGTGTCGGCGATCGACCAGGCGCGTACAGCGACGACTCGAGGCGCAATGTGTCCTCGGCGGCGGCGTGTGCGCGGCTCCAAGCGAACGCGGCCCGCAGATTATCGATGTCGGTATCAATTTGCTCGATGCGCTGTTGGTGCACGGTCGGCTCGTCGAGGGTTGCCGCCTTGGCGGTGTAGTGGTCGCGGTGGCGGTCGCGTATTGCATCGGCCTCATCGGACTCGCCGAGTTTTTCCAGCGCGTATTGGCGCAGGGTCTCGGTCAGCCGGTACCGCGTTCGACCGCTGGCGTTTTCGGCCACAACGAGCGATTTGTCGACGAGCAGGGTCAGCAGGTCGAGGACTTGGTGACGGTGCAGCCCGTTGGCGCCGGCGACCGCCTGGGTGGCGTCGAAGTCGAATCGACCCATGAACACCGCCAGCCGGCGGAACAGAACCCGCTCGGGCTCGGTCAGCAGCGCGTGCGACCAGTCGACCGATGCGCGCAGGGTCTGCTGGCGGGGCAGGGCGGTACGAGCTCCGCCGGTCAGCAAACGGAACCGGTCATGGAGGCTGTCGAGAATCTCGGCCAGCGAAAGGGCCCGCACCCGCGCCGCCGCGAGTTCAAGAGCCAACGGCATGCCATCGAGTCGCCGGCAGATCTCTGCCACGACGGCAGCGTTGTCGCGGGTGATGGGGAAGTTGGGTCGAGCGCGGCGCGCGCGGTCGGTGAACAACGCGATCGCGTCGTCGGCAAGCGACAGCGGCGGCACGCGCCACGTCACCTCGCCTGGTACCCCGATCGGCTCGCGGCTGGTCGCCAATACCGTCAGTCTGGGGCATGCGCGCAGCAGTGCCGTCGTCAGCGCGGCGGTGGCGTCGAGGAGGTGCTCGCAATTGTCCAGCACCATCAGCATGTGCTGGTTGCTGATGAATCGGAGCAGGGTCTCACTAGTGGAGCGGCCCGGCTGGTCCGGCACACGAAGCGCACGTACGGCGGTGACCGCCACGAGCCCGGGGTCGATGATCGGCGCCAGGTCGACGTAAACGCCAGCACTGAACTGTGCTGCCATCTGGGTCGCGACGTGCACGGCCAGCCGGGTCTTCCCGATGCCGCCCTCACCGGTCAGCGTCAGCAACCGGTTCTCGGACACCAGACCGCACACTTCGGTCATCTGCGCGTCGCGACCGACGAAACTCGTCAGCTGCACGGGAAGGTGCTGTGCCACACCGACCGCCGACGTCCGCAGCGGCGGGAAGTCGTTATGCAGGTCGGGATGGCAGAGCTGGACGACACGCTCGGGCCGGGGCAGATCGCGAAGCGGCTGGGCGCCCAGGTCGGTGAGCCACGCGCCAATGGGCAGCATGTCGATCACGACGTCGGCTGTGGTGCCAGACAAGACGGTCTGCCCCCCGTGCGCCAGGTCGCGTAGTCGCGCGGTGCGGTTGATGGTAGGACCCATGTAGTTGTTCGCGTCGCGCAGTTGTACCTCTCCGGTGTGCAGTCCGATGCGCAACAGAATGGGCGACAGCGGTGCTCGCTGTAATGCCAGCGCACATGCCACCGCATCGGAGGCGCGGGCAAAGGCCACCACAAAGCTGTCGCCCTCGCCCTGCTCGACCGGGCGCACCCCGCGATGGGCACGGACCAGGTCTGCGAGGATCCGATCCAGCTGCGCCACCGCGGCGGTCATATTTTCGGGACGAGCCTGCCACAGCCGCGTCGAGCCCTGGACGTCAGCCAAAAGCAACGTCACCGTTCCCGCCGGCAAGGGGCCATTCACACGCTGATCGCTCCAGTCCAGCCGATTGATCGTGGTCATGCCGGCCAGCACGGCTCAATCGCACGGCTGCACAGCATCATCGCACACACGTCCCCGCTACGTGATCGGCGAGAAGCTATTGGTTGTCACCCGCTGTGAAGCGCGTCGACGATGATCGGGCTGGCGTCGCCGTGGGCGGCGGACCACCCCCGCGCACCTCCGAAGGCGCTTGACCCTTGCGAGCCCGTTGCGGCGGCGGTCAGCAGCTGGATCTACACAAGACCCGCGACAACCGCCGCGGCCTGGTCCGTCAGCCCCGGAAGTATTCGTGATGCGCATTGATATCGTTGCCGCCGCCGCAGAGCGGGTCGCCGGCATGGCACAAATCGATCGTCTTGGGCCCGTACGCCCCGGCGAGTCCATTCAGCGGACCGGAGGTCCTGGTCAGCGGGTTGCCGAACACCGCAACGGCCGCCACATGGTCAACGGCCGCGGGGGGTAGCGGATTGGTGGGGCCGGTGCCGGAAAGAATGTCCAGTCCTGGCAGTGGAACGGGTACGCCTGGTATGTCGGGCAAGGAGGGAAGGCCGGCTGGTACCCCGGGAACGGCTGGTATGGCAGGAACGCTCGGTACGGGACCCACGAGAAAATCGACGACGGCCGCGCCCTCCGGGAAGCCACCAAGCACTAACCAGGTGTCCGGACAATTGGCGATCATGTAGTTGACATGGTTCGTCGCGTCGGCGACGCCGTCGGATACGCCGAGAAAGTTGGTCGTGGCGGCGTAATTGACTCCGTACACCGCAACTGACCTATCACCGACCCTCGATCGCAACGAGTCGACAAAGGCATCGCCCAGTGGGCCTGGACCTGGGGCATCTCCGAGACCGCGCGCGAACGTCACATCGATATCGGGCACAGTTCCGCTGCGGCGGACGGAATAGCGATGGGTGCGACTCACATCGCGCCGGCCGCCAGCACGGCGGCACAAAACCCATTGACGATCAGTTGCGATCGCGCCACGTCCATCTTCATTTGCCGATGGTAGGCCGCACGAGCCCTCCTTGGGCACGATTTGCGGTACGGTTCGAATCCGGCATGGCAGGCCACACAGTAGGTCGCCACTAGCGGCGGCTCAGCGGTGAGCCAAAGCTACGCTCGGCCGGAAGCTGTCGGCAGGGCTGTACGGGTCGATTCGCTGAAATGCTTGTGTCACAACCGCACTGGGCCGGGCGAAGGCCTCAAGTTTGCAGGCGCGTAGGAATCGCTTGGGTGGTCTGCGGGGCGCGGCCGTGTCGGACGTGGTAGTGGCACGGATCTGCTGGCCGGCGGGTGAAGGTTTCGGGTCAGTCGCTGAATGCCTGTCGGGTTGTTTCGGTGCGGGGGTCGTTGATCTGCTGAGGCAAAGCGCATGTTCAAAGGCGACCGCTGGGATGCATAGCCGAACTCGCAGCGGGTATCTCCGCCACCATGTCGAGTTCATCAGGGTCACCGGGCGCGGTTACCGTCACATTCATCGGCAACGCGACGACGCTCATCTCCACCGGAGACGTCACCTTGCTCACCGATCCGAACTTTTTGCACCAGGACCAATACGCCTACCTCGGCTACGGACTGGTGTCCAAGCGGCTTCACGAGCCGGCGCTCCGCGTGCAGCAACTTCCAGCGATCGATGCGGTCATTCTGTCGCATATGCACGGTGACCACTGGGATCGGGTGACGCAGAACCATCTCGATCACGCCGTGCCGGTGCTGACCACTCACCACGCTGCCAAGCGATTGCGTCGTCGTGGATTCGCAAAGGCGAGCGGCATGTCGACGTGGCAGTCGCACATTCTGACCGGTGCCAGGTCCCGCGTCGTCGTCACCGCACTCCCGGGCCGCCATGCACCGCTGTGGACGCGGCGCTTGCTGCCACCGGTGATGGGCACGATGTTGGAGATGGGACCCGTCGATGGGGGCGTCGAAACACGTGTCTACATCTCCGGGGACACCTTGTTGATCGACGAATTAGGTGACATACCGGGTCGTTTCGAGGCGATTCACGCCGGTGTGCTGCACCTGGGCGGGACTCGGCTTCCCGCTGGGGCCCGCCTACCCTTCGGGCTCACCGTGACGATGGACGGCCGCCAGGGCGCCACTGCCGTGGACCTGCTGAGCTTACCGAAGGTCATACCGGTGCACTTCAACGATTACGGCGTGTTCGCGTCACCTCTCGGCGACTTTGAGCAAGAGATGGCGCATCGCGGTTGGTCTGATCGGATCGTCCAACTTCAACGCGGCGCCTGCACGACGGTGTAAGGCCACGTCGGTGCCAGAGCGGTACGCCGGGATCGCGTCGATCCGGCACCGCTTTGTCTCCGTCTGCATGGGTGGACTCGGGAATCTGCTCATGTCAATGCCTTTGGCTGATGCCAGCGCTGCTATCGGTAGATCGGTACCGGTCATGGCGCCGATACCGACGGCGGTGCCGGTCACCAAGGTATTCGCCCGCAGGCCAAGGGCCCTGGCCAGTCCGCGCACGCCCCCACGTCGACGCCCGTGGCGATACCGGACAACGGGTCGAGTCCGGCGAGGCGATTCTGCCGGGCCTGGTCATTTCCTGGAATCCCGACTCCCGATTTGTCGGCTATCTTCTCGACGACGTCTTCGGGCGTGCTGCTCATCGGTCGCGACCGCACCGCCATGTCCAGATAGGTCACCGCGTTCAGCGCAGTGGTACCGGCGGCGCCCCTGCTCAACGCTTGCCAGAAATTCATTCGGCTCGTCTTCCCGCTGCACAGAGGGTCAAACAGGAAGCACCAGCACACTTTCCGTGATCGCTCCGTTGTTCGTTTGAACGGGATGACGACGTGGCGACCATTAATTCACCGCGTGGGCAATGTGTGACTAGCCAGGCGCGAGTGCATCGGGGTCTGGCTGCTCGCCGCGATGAGTTCGGGCCGAGACGTGGGTCTGTTCTGGTGTCATAGGACGTCATACGACGTTGCCCGTCACGAGACACCGCGGAGGACACCATGACGACCACGCCAAGTGACCCGATCAACACGCTTCCCGGCCGCCCGCCCATAGTCGACCTAGCCACCTGGCAGGTCGCCCGGGACGAGCTTCTGGTCCGCGAGAAGGCCCACACCCGCGCGGGCGACGCCCTCGCCGCGGCTCGCCGCCGGCTGCCTATGGTCGAATTCGACGGAACAGTCGAGGTCGTCGGGCCCGCCGGCCCTGTCCCGTTCCTCGACCTGTTCCAAGGCCACGACGAGCTCGTGGTCTACAAGCACATGTGGTACGACGGCGCGCCGCACCAGGGCCAGTGCGAGGGCTGCACCACCACGGCATGGCACCTCAAGGATGCCGTCTACCTCAACGCGCGTGGCGTTTCGTACGCCAACCTGACCACGGGCCGCTGGGACGAGGTGGCCGCCTACGTCGAGTTCATGGGCTACACCCAGCCGTGGTACTCGGTGCGCGACGTAGCCGAGCCGGTAGGCGGCGCGATGGGTTTCCTCACCTGCTTCCTGCGCGACGGCGACCGGGCGTTCCTCACCTACTCCACGACCGGCCGCGGCAACGAGCCGGTCAACGGGTCCATGGGGCTGCTCGACATGACGCCCTACGGCCGCGGCGAGGCGTGGGAGGACAACCCCGCCGGCTGGCCAGAAGGACACCACTCGTGCTGGTCCTGGCGTTCGGACGCGGAGGGGAACCCGACCTGGGGTCCGACCAGCCGCCCCGTGCCGCAGTGGACCCGCCCCGGCGCGACCCCGGTGGAGACCCTCGGCCGGCGCGGCGAACCGAGCTGAAACTCTCAACCACCCGAGCCGTTGCCCGACGGCGGATGACCGTCCGTCGGCGTATGAGCGGTCAGCGACTTGACGGGACCGCACGCCGACCAGGTGTAGGGCTCCTCATATGTGGTGGGGCGGCCGAGCATGAACGTGCGGTCGGTACGCCGCGCGCGGGCGATCGTCCCCAGCCAGGTCGCGACGGTGCTGATCCTGTTCTGCACGCCGGTGAGGAAGGCGATGTGGATCAAACCCCAAGCCAGCCAACCGGAGAAGCCGGCCAGCCGCACGGGTCCGACCTGAAGGACCGCATGGCCGCGGCTGATATAGGCAGCCGAGCCGACATCCCGGTAGCGGTAGTGCTTACGCGGCCTGCCGGCGACGTCGTGACGGATGCAGGCTGCGGCGTGCAGACCGCCCTGCATCGCGTTCTCGGCCACCCCGGGCAACTTGTCGCGGCCGACGAGATCGCCGACGACGAACACATTCGGGTGTCCAGGCACCGACAGGTCCGCTTCGACCGCGATGCGGCCGGCCCGGTCCGACGTCGCGCCCAGCACCTCCGCGACGTGCCGCGCGAACGGCACGGCCTCTACGCCTGCCGTCCACAGCACCGTCCGCGCCGCGTACTCCTGGCTGCCGCCGCCCGCCTTGGGTGTCACGGTGATGCCGTCGCGACGGACATCGGTGACATGCACGCCCATGTGCAGCTCGACGCCCAGCCGCTCCAGGATTTTGGCGGCCTTGGCGGACAAGGCCGGTGCGAAACCGGCCAGTACGCATTCACCGCCGTCGAACAGCAGCACGCGTGCCTCTTCGGGCTGGATGCTGTGGAATTCGTTGGCCAGCGCCCGGGTCGCCATTTCCCGGATCTGGCCGCCCAGTTCCACCCCGGTCGGTCCACCGCCCGCGATGGCGAAGGTCAGCCAGCCGTCGCGCTCCGGGCCGGGGGCCAGCGTCTCGGCGATCTCGAAGGCGGCGTAGAGACGACGGCGGATGCTCAGCGCATCATCGAGGGTCTTCATCCCCGGCGCCCATTTGGCAAATTCCTCGTGGCCTAGATACGACTGACGCATCCCCGCGGCGAGCACGAGGAAGTCGTATTCGAGCACAAACGTGGATTCGTCGGGGCGACGCGCGGTGACGCGGCGGGCGTCGGCGTCAAGGTCGATCGCTTCGCCGAGCAGGGTGGTGACGTTGCGGTGCCGCGCCAACTCCTCCCGCAGGGAGCGACTGATCTGTCCGATGCTGAGCGTCCCGGTCGCGCACTGGTACAAGAGAGGCTGAAAGACATGGCAGGCGGCGCGGTCCAGCAGGGTGACATCGACGTCGACGTCTTCAAGGCGGCGCGCGCAGAACAGACCGCCGAATCCGCCCCCGACGATCAGCACCTTCAAGCGATCGTTGCTCATCGTTTCGAGGTTAACCCCACACGGCCCGCGCGTACGCAGGGCGCAGGAGTTCTCATCGTCGTCGGCGGTCATGCAGGGGGCCGTGTCGTCCCCGCCGCCCTCTGGGTCAAGGGATTGGGCCCACACGTCAGCCGGTTCTTCCACGGGGCCCGGTCGGCCATTCGCGTCCCGTCGGGTGACATCGTCGCCCGAGGATTCTTTCGCACAAGAGGGGACAGGTTTGATGGCCGCGCCGGCGGCATCCCGGGCGGTGACGTGGTATCGAATTGTGCTACTTGGGTTTTACTGGTCCCCCGAGGCACCCGTTGGTGGCCTCCCGGATGGCACGATCGATCAGCCCCAAGGCTTCCTCGGGGGCAACGTCGCGTTTGTCGACGATTGCCTGACTGACTTCTTCATCGACGACGCGGAAGGCGCCGGTGACGGCCGCGGCGCAGAGTCGGACCGTCAGGTCGGCTCCATCTCGTCGTGCACCATCAGGTACGACGTGCGCAGCGCCGCGTCCGACAGCGACCGGGTGGCGATGCACCATCGTGCTGATCGGTCGTCGACATCCGTCGGCGTCAGCGGGTGTTCGATGACTTCGGCGGCGATGTGCTCGCCCAGTGAGAGCCCCGGCGGCCACCGATCCATCACGGCGATGAAGCAGGGCGCCGACTTCGCGAGCACCGGCTCGACGCAGCTCTCCTTCGACCGGAAGTACCGCCAGATCGTTCGCGTGGAAGCTCCTGCGGCAGAAGCGATTCGTCGCCACTGGTCGCCGCGACACCCTTCTCCCAGAACAGCCCACACGCATGCCGGGACACCTCGAGGCGCGCCCCGGCCTGCTGCTCGTGCGTGTGTGTGGTCGTCACCCCTCTCGATTGCCTGGCACTTAGTGACAGCACTACTGTCACCAAGTGACAGGGGCTGTCAAGCGAAGAGGGGTCACCGAGTTGAACGTCGATCAGTTCTGGCGCGATGCCGACCAGCACATCGTTCGGTACGGATCGTCATTCGTCCCGCGAATCATCAAGCGGGCCAACGGGAGCTACGTCTACGACCAGGACGGGGCCGCGATCCTGGATTTCACATCCGGGCAGATGAGTTCCGTGCTGGGACACTCGCATCCCGACGTCGTGTCGACGGTGGCGACGGCCGTCGCGACACTCGACCACCTCTACAGCGGCATGCTCAGCGTTCCGGTGGTGAACCTCGCGAAAGCGCTCTCTGCCACGCTGCCTGCGCATCTGAGCAAGGTCCTGCTGCTGACCACCGGAGCGGAGTCGAACGAGGCGGCCATCAAGATGGCCAAGCTCTACACCGGCCGCTACGAGATCGTCTCCTTCGACCGGTCGTGGCACGGGATGACGTCAGGCGCGGCGTCGGCGACCTTCAGCGCAGGGCGGCGAGGCTACGGACCGCCGATGCCGGGAAATCTGACGCTGCCGACGCCGAATGCCTACCGGTCGCCGTTCCGCCACTCCGACGGAACCTATGACTGGATGTCCGAACTGGAATACGGGTTCGCCACGATCGACGCGCAGTCCAGCGGAAGCCTCGCTGCCTGTCTGGTCGAGCCGATCCTGTCATCGGGCGGGATCATCGAACCGCCGGAAGGGTACCTGCGCCGGCTCAAGGAGTTGTGCGTCCAGCGCGGCATGCTGCTGATTGTCGACGAGGCGCAGACGGGCGTGGGTCGCACCGGAGCGATGTATGCCTTCGAGCGGGATCGCATCGAACCGGACCTGCTCACCCTGTCGAAGACGCTGGGCGCGGGTCTGCCGGTCGCCGCCGTCGTCACCAGCGAGGAGATCGAAAGAACCTGCTACGAAAGGGGATTCCTGTTCTTCACCACCCATGTGTCGGACCCGCTGGCCGCGGCCGTGGCGCTGACGGTGTTGACCGTGGTCGACCGGGACGGTTTGGTCGAGCAGGCGGCCCGTCTCGGCAAGCAACTCACGGAGCGACTCCTCGACATGCAGGATCGCTACGGACAGGTCGGTGACGTCCGCGGCAGGGGCCTGTTGCAAGGGATCGAACTGGTATCCGACAAAACGAGCAAGACGCCCGCCGACAGCCTGGGAGCCAGGGTCACCGCCGCCTGCCTGGAGCGCGGTCTGCACATGAACATCGTCCAGTTACCCGGCATGGGCGGCATCTTCCGCATCGCTCCGCCCCTGACCATCAGCGACTCTGAGCTCGACGCGGGGCTGGACATCCTCGACGACGCGCTGGCGAGCGTGCTGGCGCGCTGATGAAGCCGAGAGCGCCGACTCGTGAATCGGACCGCCCAGTGGCGACGACAACGTTTCGGGAACGGTGGCGAGCGCGGCCACGACCCGTGCGGTGTTGATGAATTCGCGGACCAACTGGGAGTCGACGTCGGTGCGCCACGCGATCGACAACGATGTCGGTGGAATGTCGGTGACCGGAACGAAGGCCAAACCCGGTCGGCTGTAGAAGCGCCGGGTCGACGCCTGAGAGAACGCCACCCCGCGTTGAGACAGTATCGCCTCGAAACACTCGTCCACCGTGGCCGCTTCGGCGCCCAGCCGCACCCGCTCGCCCTGTCGCGATTCGGCGGCAAGCCAGAAGTTGCGCCACTCCTCTGGCGCCTTGCGTGCCACGAAGTACTCATTGGTCAGCTGCTCCACGCTGACTTTCGACTTTCCGGCCAGCGGCGAACTTGACGACACGACAAGCACTCTCGGCTCCACGAACAGAGTCTCGAGTCCCAACCAGTCCTTCACGACCAATGGCGGCCGGACGAACGCCACGTCCGAGGAGCCGTCTGCCAGCCCAACATAGGGATCGGTGAAATCGAACCCCTGCATCTGCACGTGTACATCGGCGAACTGGGATTGAAAGGCGCTGAGGATCTGCGGCGTCAGCTCCGCCGCGGCGTTGGCCTGAAATCCGACAACAAGCTTGCGCCTGCCGGACCCGTGCGCGGCCGCCCGGGTGATCCCGACGATGCGTTCCGCATCGCGTAGCAATCGTCGGCTTTCCTCGAGCAGCACCTGGCCGGCCGGGGTGAGCTCTACCTGTCTGGTACTGCGCAGGAAGAGCAGAGCGCCAAGAGTGTGTTCGAGTTTGCGAATCTGAACCGACAGCGACGGTTGGGCGATGTGCAACCGGGCGGCGGCACGGCAGAAATGCAGCTCCTCGGCGACCGCGACGAAATACGTCAGCAGTCGCAGATCGAGCTGCGGGAGCATCCTTCGAGGCTAGGGGAGCCGGTACGCCGTGACAATGACATTTAGGCATCGCCTATCAATCGATGGTTGACAGGTATTGGACGCTACGGGGTCGCCGAACGTGTGATGGGAGTCACGACGTCCTCCACTTCGCCCAACACATCGAAGGAAGCACAGCATGACCGCAACCACACAGGCACCGGCCGCCGCCGATTGGGCCGATTCGTTCGCGAAGGCCACCAATCAAGATCCCCAAATTCAGGCGCACGGCAAATACTTCACCTGCTCTTATCTGCTCGACATGACCGATCACAGCTTCGTCGTCCAGGTGAGCGGCGGTCGGGTCACCGATGTCGCCGTGGATCCGGGACCTCTCGACGTGCCGTATCAGTTCGCGATCCGCGCGAGCGCCGAGACGTGGCGGAACTTCGGAGTTCCGGTGCCCGCGCCGATGTACCACGGAATCTGGGCGGCCAGCTTCCAGCGTGACATGAAGCTCGAAGGTGACATCCTCGTCCTGATGCAGAACCTGCGCTGCGTCACCCGCCAGGTCGAGCTGCTGCGCCCCGTCGGCGCCCCCGTCTGACCACCCCAAAAGCCCTGAGATACCGAAGGACTGACTCATGAGCAAAATTTCGCCGGTCACCGGACACTACGTCGACGTCGACGTCGACGGTCTGCTGTACAAAGTCTTCAACCTCGAGAACGGCAGCGGGCAGCCGCTGGTGTGCCAGCACACCGCGGGCTGCCACAACCACCAGTGGCGCGGCCTGCTCGAGGACGACGAGATCACCCAGAACTACCGCGTCATCGCCTACGACCTGCCTCGGCACGGCAAGTCCGACCCGCCGGAGAACACCCAGTGGTGGACAGAGGAATACAAGCTGTCGGCGGACCACTACGCCAACTTCATCGTCACCCTCTGCGACGCGCTGGAGCTGGAGAACCCGATCTTCATGGGGTCGTCTTTCGGCGGCAACATCGCACTGCAACTCGCGCTTCGCCGCCCCGACCGGTTCACCGGCGTGATTCCCGTGGAGGGCGCCGACTACTCCCCGGGGTTCTATCTCGACTGGTGGCAGCATCCACACGCCAATGCCGCGCAGGTCTGTGCCAGTGGTGTCTGGGATCTGATGGCGCCGCAGTCGCCCCAGGCGGACCGCTGGAAGACCTGGTTCTACTACAGCCAGGGCTCCGAGGCGTTCAAGGGCGACCTGCACTTCTACTCGGTCGACCACGACCTGCGGAACAAGCTGGGTGAGATCGACGGCGAGCAGTGCCCGGTCGTCATGCTGACCGGTGACTACGACTACCTCACGACACCAGAGGACAGTGCCCGGACCGCGGCGCAGATCACGAACGCCGAATTCATCGAGATGACCGAAATCGGCCATTTTCCGATGAGCGAGAACCACGCCGTCTTCCGCGGCTACCTCTTGCAGGCTCTCGAGATCCTGCAGAAGCGGGCACACACGCAGACGGTTTGACATCGATAGGCGCTAGTCCATGCGGGCGGCATCGATCAGGCGAATGACTGCCACCCCTTCCTCGTCGGAGGCCTCCAGGTCCACCTCGACGTCGAAGCCCCAGTCGTGATCGCCCACCGGATCGTCGAGGATCTGCCGTATGCGCCACAGTCCGGGTTCCCGGTCGATGATCAGCATCGCCGGGCCCCGGGCGTCGGCGCCGATGCCCACGTCGTCGTGTTCGGCGAAGTACGCTTCGCCGGCCTCCTGCCAGCGCTGGGATGTCCACCCAGAATCGGCGTCCAGCTCACCGAGGTCGTGCCAGCGGCGTCGCGCGAACAGCTCCACCCGCCGGAACAGCGCATTGCGGACCATCGCCGTGAACGCGCGCTCGTTTCCGGTCAGCGGGCGCGGCCGGGCGGGCACCGAGACCGGCGCGTCGAGTGGCTGGTCCGGACTGGTGAGCTGCTCCCACTCGTCGAGCAGACTCGAATCCACTTGGCGGACAAGCTCGCCGAGCCATTCGACCATGTCGGTGAGTTCCTCGCTGCGCGCCGTGGCGGGCACCCCTGACCGCAGCGCCTTGAACGCATCCGAGAGGTAACGCAGCACCGCGCCCTCTGACCGGGTCAGGCCGTAGACGCTGACGAACTCCCGGAAGGTGAACGCCCGTTCCCACATCTCGCGGGCTACGGACTTCGGCGACAGGTGTGCGTCGGCCGCCCACGGGTTGGTCTGCAGGTAGGTCTCGTAGACGTGTCCGAGCAGCTCTTCCAGCGGCTTGGGATAGGTGACGTCGTCGAGCAGTTCGATGCGCTCGTCGTACTCGATGCCGTCGGCCTTCATCTGGGCGACGGCCTCGCCGCGCGCCTTGTTCAGCTGTGCCGCCAGGATCTGGCGCGGATCCTCCAGGGTCGCCTCGATGACCGAGACGACGTCGCGTGCATAGGTTTGCGCTGCCGGGTCGAGCACGTCGATCGCGGCGAGTGCGAACGTCGACAACGGCTGGTTGAGCGCAAAGTCGGGCGGTAGGTCGACGGTAAGTCGGTAGCGGCGCCCATCGGTGTCGGGTTCGGGGAGTCGCTGCAGCACGCCGGCCTGCAGCAGCGAGCGGGCGATGCCGACGGCCTCGCGGATGTGCCGAAGCTGGCGTTTGCGCGGCTCGTGGTTGTCGGTGAGCAGCCTTCGCATCGCTTCGAATGGGTCGCCGGGACGGTCGACGACATCGAGGATCATCGCGGTGGTGATCCGCATGTGGCTGGTCAGCGGCTCGGGGGCGGCCTCGACGAGCCGGGTCATGGTCGATTCGCTCCAGGGCACCATGCCTTCAGGCGCCTTGCGGCGAACCAACTTTCGGCGCTTTTTCGGATCGCCGGCAACTTTCGCGAACTGTTTGAGATTTTCCACCTCGTGCTCGGGTGCCTGGACGACGACGGTGCCTGCGGTGTCGTAGCCCGCCCGGCCGGCCCGGCCGGCGATCTGGTGGAATTCGCGGGCGGTGAGCAGTCGGGTGCGGGTGCCGTCGTACTTCGACAACGCCGAGAAGACGACGGTCCGGATGGGCACATTGATGCCGACGCCCAGAGTGTCGGTGCCGCAGATGACCTTGAGCAGGCCGGCCTGCGCCAATTGCTCCACCAGCCGTCGGTACTTCGGCAACATCCCGGCGTGGTGAACGCCGATGCCGTGTCGCACCAGTCGTGACAGCGTCGTGCCGAAGGCCGAAGAAAAACGGAATGCGCCGATCAGGTCAGCGATGGCTTTCTTCTCCTCTTTGGTGCTCACGTTGACGCTCATCAACGCCTGTGCCCGCTCCAGCGCCGAGGCTTGCGTGAAGTGGACGACGTAGATCGGCGCCTGCTTGGTGTCGAGGAGATCACCGATCGTCTCGTGCATCGGCGTGGTCGCGTAGGAGTAGTACAGCGGAACCGGACGCTCGGCGTTGGCGACCAGCGCCGTCGGGCGGCCGGTGCGACGGGTGAGGTCGTTGCGCAGGAACGTGACGTCGCCGAGCGTGGCCGACATCAGCAGGAACTGAGCCTTCGGCAGCTCCAACAGCGGCACCTGCCATGCCCATCCCCGGTCGGGGTCGCCGTAGAAGTGGAACTCGTCCATCACCACCAGACCGATATCGGCTTGGCTACCCTCACGCAGCGCGATGTTGGCCAGCACCTCCGCGGTGCAGGTGATGATCGGTGCGCCTGCGTTGACCGCGGCGTCGCCGGTGAGCATGCCGACGTTCGCCGGACCGAACACGTCGCAGAGGGCGAAGAACTTCTCGCTGACCAGGGCCTTGATCGGAGCGGTGTAGTAGCTGGGCCGGCCCGCCGCCAGTGCCGCGTACAACGCGCCGGTGGCGACCAGCGACTTGCCCGAGCCGGTCGGCGTGGCCAGGACGACGTTCGCGCCGCTCACCATTTCGATCAGCGCCTCCTCCTGCGCCGGGTAGAGCACGGTGCCGTTGTCCTCGGCCCATGCGGCGAAGGTGGTGAACAGGTCGTCGGCGTCGGCGCTCTTGGCACGGATGGCCGACAGGTCGCTGGGGTCGTCGAGCAGGGGAGTGCCGGTCATCGGCTGGGTGGTGGAAGGGACATGATGAGGACCAGCGTGCCTGACCGCGTCGCTCGGCCGCACAGCGCATCACCGAGATGTGGTAGACACAGCGCATGTCCGCGCTGAGAGCTCCCGACTGAACGGGCTGACATGGACGACGGTCGATTGCTGGCTCCAGGCCAAACCTGCTGGCGCCTGGCGCGGGCAGATCAGTTCGCCTGCATCATCGATGCTGCTGACTACTTTTATTTCGCGAAGGTGGCGATGCTGCGTGCCCAACGCCAAATCATTTTGATCGGTTGGGATTTCGACACCCGGGTGACGTTCGAACGGGGTGGCAAAACGCTGCACGCCCCCAACCAGCTGGGCCCATTTCTTCGTTGGTTGGTCCGGGCCCGGCCGGAACTCGAGGTTCACCTGCTGCGGTCGAACGTGCGCCTGCTGCCGGCGTTCGAAGGTCTTTGGGGCCGAGTGACCCCGGTGGCCCTGTTGAATTGGCTGAACAGCGAGCGGTTGCGTTTTGCCATCGACGGTGCACATCCGATCGGCGCCGTCCCTCATCAGAAGCTGATGGTCGTGGACGACGCCCTGGCCTTCTGCGGCGGTATCGACTTCACCCTGGACCGCTGGGACACCAGCCAGCACGAGGACCGCAGCCGCTTGCGTCGGGCGCTCGGACGCAGCTACGGTCCCCGACACGAAGTCGGCGTCGCGGTGGATGGTGCCGCCGCCGGCGCCCTCGGTGAGCTGGCGCGGGACAGGTGGCAGACGGCGACCGGTCAGTCATTGGTGTCGGTCGACGACGCGGAACGGGTCTGGCCGCGCGAACTGGAACCGACCATCCTCGGCATCGACGTCGGCATCGCGCGCACCTTGCCGGAGTTCAACCGCCGCAGCGAGATCCGTGAGGTGGAAGCACTCAACGTCGCGGCGATCGCGGCTGCCCGCCACACAATCTATTTCGAGAACCAGTACCTTGCTTCTCGTACCATCGTCGATGCGCTTGCCGCCCGCCTGCACGAACCCGACGGTCCGGAGATAGTCATCGTGATGCCACGCAACTCGGAGAGCCGCCTCGAAGAGCAGTCGATGGACAGCGCACGATACCGGCTCCTTCAATTGCTCTGGGCAGCAGATGATCACAGCCGTCTCGGGGTGTACTGGCCGGTGACCGACGGCGGCACGCCGATCTATGTCCACTCGAAGGTTCTTGTGGTCGACGATCGGTTGCTGCGTGTCGGGTCATCCAACTTGAACAATCGGTCGATGGGATTCGACAGCGAATGCGATGTGGCCGTGGAGGCGGAACCGGGAACCGCAGAGCACGAAGATGTCTCGCGCAGAATCAGGTCGGTGCGTCAGCGGTTGCTCTGTGAGCACCTAGATGTGTCGGTGGATGATTTCGAGCGCGTCGCCGACCGAAGCGGATCGTTCCTGCAGGCTATCGAGGCACTCCGGGGGCAGGGCCGAACGTTGCGGCGGTTCAGCAGTGACACGGTGGCGGGTGAGGCCAGTCTGCTGGCCGAGAACGACCTGATGGACCCCGACCACGTCCCAACCTCGCTGACCCGCAGCGTACAGCGATGGATTGCGGGGTTCGCCGAGTAGTTGTGAGTGGCCGATACCGCACAGACCGTCGCAGTTCCCGCCGCCTTCGGAGCGCAATTCAAGACCGATATCGACTGGGCCTACGACACCGAGCGTCAGCAGCACGTCGACTCACCCACCTAACTTTCCTCGCGGCAAGACACTGGCCGGATCGTCATCGCTCAACCTGATGGTCTGCTCCCGCGCTACACGTGGAGGACCGGCTGTATACCCACGAGCTGTCGGATGCCTGGATCGCTCCGGCGGATTTCAGTGAGCCGGTAGACCGCGAGCTGACCAAGAAGGGGATGCGGGAGCTCCCCTCGATCGCCGGCATGGAACCGCTCAGGCGACTCATCGACAAGCCCTATCTGCCGTCGCAACACGAACTCGATGACCGCACCCTCGACGAGCACGTCCGGATGCACACTCAATCCGAATATGACCTGTCCGGAACCTGCGCCATGGGCATCACCGAAGACTCAGTGGTCGACCCGCAGTTACGGGTCCGCAGTGTCGAATCCCTGCGGGTCGTAGACGCGTCGATCATGCCGCTGATCACCCGCGGCAACACCGACGCGCCGACTATCATGATCGGCGAGCGCGGCGCCGACTGATCAAGGCCGCCGCCTGTCATTGACACCGAAACCGGTGCGTGCCGGACCATCGGTACCCTCCTGGCTGCGGCCGACCTCCGCACCGGACCGACGATCAGTCGTCGACGACTTCGACGACGTGGACATGCACGCCGGCCGCCGTGATGCGTTCCAGCTGTTGCGGATCGGCCGTGGAGTCGGTGACCAGATGATCTATCTGGTCCAGCGGCACCATCTTCGCGAGCGTCACCTTGCCGATCTTGGAACCGTCCACGGCGACGACGACGCGCTGGGCGTTGGTGGCCATCGCGATCGCCGTGCGGGCTTCGGCCTCGTCGAAGGTGGTCGCGCCGACTTCGGCGGACATCCCGTCGGCACCGAGCACCGCGGTGCCGACCGTGATCACCTGAAACGCGTGCTCCGACATCGGGCCCACCGCCTCAAGGGAATTCGCACGCACCAAGCCGCCCGTGGCGATCACCTTCATGTGAGCGTCGACGGCGCAGTCGGCCGCTATCGTGAGCGAGTTCGTGACGATCGTGATGTTCGGCCGCCCCTTGAGCGACCTGGCCACCTCGCCGGTGGTGACACCCCCCGTCAGCGCAACCGCCTGCGGGCCCGCCGGCACCAGCGCAGCGGCGTGCTGGGCGATCCGTCGCTTGATGGCGATCATCCGGTGATCACGTAGACGCACCGGAATCTCGCTGCCACTGGGGTCCAGCGCTCGGGCGCCGCCGTGGGTTCGCACCAGCAGGCCCTGTTCTTCGAGTTCGCTGAGATCGCGGCGCAGCGTGGCCGCGGAGACGCGCAACTCCGCACAGAGCACATTGGACCCGACTTCTCCGCGGTCGCGCAGCAGTGAGAGAACTTCGCGCATCCGGTCGGTGCGCCTGATCGACATTGCTGACTCCTTCCGATGAGGCCGCGGCGATCAGTTTTCCTGATCGTTTCGCCCATTTGCAGCGCGCGCTTTGAGCGAGCTTCTCATGATCGACAAATGTTCCACACGTCCCGTCCAGCTAAGCCGGTGGCACAGTGAGCACGGCTCGGCCATCCCCGTCTCCGGTCCGCACCGCTTCCGCGCAAGTGGACGGTGGCGCGACGATTGTCGAGATCGGCCAGCAACCCGACGCATGGCGTGAGGTCGCACAACGCTCTGACCAGGGGATCGACGGGTTCATTGCCGAGATCACCCGTCGCCCCGACCTCCGGGTGATTCTGACCGGCGCCGGCAGCTCGGCCTTCGCCGGTGACATCGCGGCTCCCGCGCTTCGGCGCCATCTCAGCCGCCGCGTCGAAGCCATCGCGACGACCAGCATTGTGGCCAACCCGCTCGATTACCTGGAGCGCCGTACCCCGACCCTGATGGTGTCGTTCGGCCGGTCGGGCAACAGCCCCGAGAGCCTGGCCACCACCGAACTGGCCGACCAATTCGTCGACGACATCTGGCATCTGATCCTGACGTGCGATCCCGACGGGCAGCTCGGCCGCAGACACAGCGACCAAGTGAATTCGCGGGTGGTCTACATGCCCGAGCGCACCAACGACTCCGGCTTCGCCATGACGTCCAGCCTGACCTCGATGCTGCTGTCGTGTCTGCTGATACTCGGTCCGGGCGAACGCAAAGATTCGGAGGTTCTCGCGGGCGCCGCCGCCCACGTCGTCGATCTGCAGCCCGAGATCCGGGCACTCGCCCAGCTCAAGAAGCATCGGTTTGTCTACCTCGGCAGCGGACCGCTGGAAGGACTCGCACGGGAATCGGCCCTGAAAATGCTGGAACTGACCGCCGGAGAGGTGGTGACGTATTTCGATTCGCCGTTGGGCTTCCGGCACGGACCCAAGTCGGTGCTCGATCGGGACACGCTCGTGGTGGTGTACGTCTCGACCGACCCGTACACCCGTCGCTATGACCTCGACATCATCGCGGAGATCCGGGCGCAACTCGGGGCGGACGCCGTCACGGTGATCAGCACCGAGCCGACCCCGGCGGGTCTGGGGCCAGCCGTCGTCGTACCCGGTCTTGCCGGCATGGATGACTCCCTCGTCGCGCTCGGCTACCTGGTGTTCGCGCAGTACCTTGCGCTGTTCACCTCACTCGAATACGCGAAGACACCCGACAACCCGTTCCCGTCCGGCGAGGTCAGCCGCGTCGTCCGGGGCGTCACGATCTATCCCGTGACCACCACCGACAATCCGAACGGGCGGTGATCGATGATGTCCTGTTATCTCGGTGTCGACGGCGGAGGCTCGAAGACGGCCTTCGCGCTCATCGATGATACGGGCGACGTGACGGCCCGCGCGACCGCCCCGACCTCGTACTACTTCAACGACGGCTTCGACGTCGTCGAACGCGTTCTGGCACAGGGCGTCGCGGACATCTTCGCGCAGGCGGGAATCGACACGTCGCAAATCGACGCGGCGTTCTTCGGCATCCCCGGGTACGGAGAGGCCAGCAGTGACATCGAGCAGCTCGACGCCGTCCCGGGTCGCGTGCTCGGACACGAGCGCTACAGCTGCAACAACGACATGGTGTGCGGATGGGCCGGGTCGCTGGCCGGCGAGGATGGCATCAACGTGATCAGCGGTACGGGATCGATGACGTACGGCGAGCGAGCAGGAAACGGACGCCGTGTCGGCGGTTGGGGTGAGTTGTTCGGCGACGAAGGCTCAGCGTATTGGGTTGCTACACAGGGTTTGAACGCGTTCAGCCGGATGAGCGACGGGCGGCTGGCTCGCGGGCCGCTCTATGAATTGCTCAAGGAGCGACTGCAGGTATCGCACGATCTCGACGTCGTCAGCCTCGTGATCGAGAATTGGGCCGGAAACCGCGGATCCATCGCCGCCCTGGCCACCACCGTCTGCCAGGCCGCGCGTGCGGACGACGGGGCGGCGGCGCGGATTCTGTCCGGCGCGGCCGACGAACTCGTGGCACTCATCGAAACCACCCGAACGCTGGTCGGTTTCACCGAGCAGGAGTCGGTGCCGGTCTCCTACTCGGGCGGAATGTTCTCCGACGACGGCTTTCGGGAACTGTTCCTGGCTGCGTTGCAACGGCTTCCGGCGAGATACGACCTGCGACGCCCCCTTCTCGACCCCGCGGTGGGCGCGGCCCTCTACGCCGCCAAGCACAGCGGTCATCCGTTGCCCCCGAGTTCCCTACAGCAGCTCATGGATACCCGAACACTTTCCGAAGAGGTCAAGACACCATGAAACCCACTATCGTCATCATCGGCGCAGGCAGCGTCGAGTTCACCCGCGAACTGCTCGGCGACATCCTGTCGTTCCCGGAGCTCGGCCCGGTGCGGGTCGTCCTGCACGACATCGACGTCGAGCGGCTCGAGACGGCGGTGGCTATCGCCCACGCCACCGCCCGCGCGGCCGGTGCCCAGCCGGAGGTGGTTGCCACCACCGACCGCCGCCGCGCGCTCGACGGCGCCGACTACGTCATCAACGTCATCCAGGTCGGCATGCTCGAGGCGACGGTGCGCGACTTCGAGATCCCCGCGAAGTACGGGTTGAACCAGACCATCGCCGACACCATCGGTATCGGTGGCATCTTCCGCGGCCTGAGGACCTTTCCGGTGCTGGCGGGCATCGCGCGGGACATGGAACAGATCTGTCCGGACGCCTGGCTGCTCAACTACACCAACCCGATGGCCATGAACGTGACGTTCCTGCACCACGTCGCTCCGCGGTTGAAGGTGCTCGGGCTGTGCCACTCGGTGTACTGGACGATGGTCGGCCTGTGCGAGCTCGTCGACGTGCCCTACGACGAGGTGTCCTACTGGTCAGCGGGCGTCAACCACCAGGCGTGGGTGTTGCGGTGGGAGCGCGGCGGTCACGATCTGTATCCGATGCTCGACGAGCGCATCGCCGCCGATCCGCAGCTGCGCCGGCGTGTGCGGGTCGACATGTACCGCCGGCTGGGCTATTACCCCACCGAGACCAGCGAGCACAGCAGCGAGTACGTGCCGTGGTATCTGCGTCACCCCGACGAGGTGGACCGCCTCCGAATCCACGTCGGCGAATACGTCTCCATCAGCGAGGCCAACGTGGCCGAGTACCTGCGTGTCCGAGCGGAATTGGCGGGCACCGAGACCCTTCCCATCGACACGGGCTCCACGGAGTACGCGCCACAGGTGATCCACTCCCTCGAGACGGGGACGACGCGGGTCATCTCGGCCAACGTCGTCAACGACGGGCTCATCACCAACCTGCCCCGTGGCCTGGCCGTCGAAGTCCCGACGGTGCTCGACACGCTCGGCGCGCATCCGATGCACGTCGGTGACCTGCCGCCGCAATGCGCGGCGCTCAACCGCGGATTCCTCGGTCCCGTCGAGTTGGCTGTCCGCGCCGCCGTCGACGGGGACCCGCGCCTGGTGCGTGCGGCCGCCATGGTCGATCCCAACACCGCCGCCGCGCTGACCGTCGATCGGATATGGGAACTGTGCGATGAACTGACGACCGCGCACGGAGACCTGCTCCCCGAGCCGCTGCGCGCGACGCTGGCGCTGTGAGACCGGCCGACCATGAACCACCAACAGCTCACCCAGATGTCGCCAACTAAGGAGTGTCCATTGTGATTCGACCACGGGTCTGCCTCGCATTGATCGCCGTCCTCGCCTTCGTCCTCACCGCCTGCGGTGGGGGAGGCTCGTCGCCCTCGGGTCCCACCGAGATCGCGGTGTGGCACGGCTACCAGGACACCGAAGGTGACGTCTTCAAGGGTCTGGTCGACCAGTACAACAAGGACCATCCCGACGTGCACGTGAGCGAGCTGTACTCCAGCAACGATCTGGTGCTGCAGAAGGTGCTGACCGCGGTGCGCGGCGGCAGTGCGCCCGACGTGGCCTACATGTTCGGATCATGGTCCCCGAACATCGCCAAGATTCCCCAGGTCGTCGACATGTCCGGCGAGGTCACCAAACCCGACTGGAAATGGGACGACTTCTACGAGGGCGAGCGGCAGGCGGCCACGGTCGGCGACAAGGTCGTCGGCATCCCCGCGTTGGTGGACAACCTCGCGATCGTCTACAACAAGAAGCTCTTCGCCGATGCCGGGGTGGCACCGCCGAACCCGAATTGGACTTGGGACGACTTCCGCGCCGCCGCGGCCAGGCTGACCGATCCGTCGAAGGGACAGTACGGCTGGCTCATCCCCGCCGACGCCAGCGAGGACACCGTCTGGCACTACATTCCGATGCTATGGGAGGCCGGCGGCGACATCCTGTCACCCGACAACGGGCACGCCGTGTTCAACTCCGACGCGGGTGTCAAGGCGCTCACGGTGCTGCAACAGATGGCGGTTACCGACAAGTCGCTCTACCTGGACACCACCAACGAGAACGGGCCCAAGCTGATGAACAGCGGCAAGGTCGCAATGCTGGTCACCGGGCCGTGGGACCTGAGCCAGCTGCCCGACATCTCCTACGACGTCCAGGTGATGCCCACCTTCGCCGGTTCGAGCGGCGCCCATCAGACCATCTCGGGGCCCGACAACTGGGTGGTGTTCAACAACGGCGACAAGAAGAAGCAGGCGGCGATCGACTTCGTCAAGTGGTTGACGGCGCCCGAACAGGTCAAGTCGTTCTCGCTGGGCACCGGCGATCTGCCCACCCGCACCTCCGTCGGCCAGGACCAGTCGGTCCTCACCAAGCTGAACGAGAACGTGCCGGGCACCGCGGCGTTCGTGCAGAACCTGTCCAACGTGAAGAAGGTCCGGCCCCAGGTCGAGCAGTATCCGGCGATATCGGAGGCGATGGGTCAGGCGATCGTGTCCGTCATGCTCGGCAAGGATCAGCCGGCAGATGCGCTGAACACCGCGGCCAAAGCCGCGGACGAGGCACTGGCCGGGAAATAGGCTCCTAGACATCAAGAAACATCGAGGACATGCCTGACGACATCGCCGTGCGGCCCCCGCCATCCTTACTCAGACACTTCGGCCGCTCGGAGACCGTGGCCGGCTGGGCACTGGTGAGTCCTGGGGTAGTGCTGATCGGCATCTTCGGCCTGGTGCCGGTGCTCATGTCGCTGCAATTGTCGTTTCAGAAGTCGGACCTGCTCACGCCCGAGACGCCGTGGGTCGGCCTGGCGAACTACCGGAAGCTGGCCGACGACCCTGTTTTCGTCGAGGCGATCAAGCACACGATCATCTACACCGCGCTGTTCGTGCCCGGCACGATGCTGGTCGGCCTGCTGGTCGCCGCGGCTATGAACCGTTCGCTGCGGTTCATCTCGGTTTACCGGACCGCGGCCTACGTCACCATGGCGGTCTCGACCATCTCGCAGGGCATCATCTTCCTGTGGCTGACCGACCGTGACTACGGTCTGGTCAATGCGGCCCTCAACACCGTCGGTCTCCCGTCTCAAGGATTCCTGGCCTCGCCGTCGCAGGCGCTGTATGTCATCGTGGCGATGACCATCTGGGGCTGGACCGGCTTCTCGGTCATCGTCTACCTTGCTGCGCTGCAGGGTGTCCCAGCCGAACTGCACGAGGCGGCGGCCATCGACGGGGCACGTGCCTTCACCCGTTTTCGCACGATCACGGTGCCCTTGCTCGGGCCCGCGAATCTTTTCCTCATCGTGTGGCTGACGATCAATGCGTTGCAGCTGTTCGACGAGGTCTACGCCACCACCCGTGGTGGACCGCTGCGCGCCACCACCGTGATCGTCTACTACCTGTGGGACCGCGCCTTCGTGAAATTCGACGCGGGGTACGCGGCCGCGATGGCCTACGCGCTGTTCGTCGTCATCCTGGTGATCACCGGCGTTCAGTTCCGCTTCGCCCGTAAGCATGTGCACAACTCATGACCACCACACAAGTGCCTCCCACCGAAGCGCCTGCGCCGCAGACACTGTTGTCGAGACGACGCCTGAGGCTGCGAATGCCTTTCAGCCCTTGGCATCTGGTGCTCATTCCGCTGACGTTCATATTGATCGTCCCGCTCCTGTGGATGCTTATCACCTCTCTGGAAACCGAAGGGGAGGCCAACCACTTTCCGCCGGTGCTCTTTCCGGAGAGACCGCGGTTCGAGAACTACTCCGAAGCGTGGGCCGCGGCGCCGTTCGGGCACTTCTTCCTCAACAGCGCTCTGGTCACGCTGGTTGTCCTGGTGAGCAACCTGGTGGTCTGCAGCCTGGCCGGCTACGCCTTCGCCCGCATCCGGTTCCTGGGACGCGGAACGCTTTTCGTCACCTTGATGGCGACGCTGATGGTGCCGTTCCAGGTGACGATGATCCCGGTGTTCCTGATCGTGAAGTGGTTCGGGGACAACGTCTGGGCGGGCCTGGGAATCGACCACATCGGTGCGTTGATGCTGCCCAACCTGGCGACGGCGTTCGGCATCTTCTTTCTGCGTCAGTTCTTCCAAACCGTGCCTGTGGAACTCGAGGAGGCCGCCCGGGTGGACGGGACGTCGCGGCTGGGTGTGCTGTTCAAGATCGTGCTGCCGTTGTCTCTGCCCGCAATGTCCACGCTGGCCGCGCTCACGGTACTGACATCCTGGAACGACTTCCTGTGGCCGCTGATCGTGATCACCTCGCAGGATCAGATGACGGTTCCGCTGGGGCTCAGCTATTTCCAGGGAGCTCACTTCGTCAAGTGGCCGCTGTTGATGGCGGCCAACGTGATGAGCCTGTTGCCCATGCTGCTCGTCTTCATCGGCGCACAGCGATATTTCGTCCAGTCGGTGGCCAGCACCGGGATCAAGGGCTAGATGATGCGACGAGAGCGATGGGAAGGAGTAATGCGTTGGCGGAAGTAGAGTTCCGTGACGTCACGCGGCAATACCCAGGCGAAGTTGTCGCGCTCGACGGTCTCGATCTGACGGTCGCAGACGGGGAGTTCCTGATTCTGGTCGGACCTTCGGGGTGCGGCAAGAGCACCGCATTGCGACTGCTGGCCGGACTTGACAAGCCGACGTCGGGCGAGATTCTGATCGGGGGCTCGGTGGTCAACGGACTGGCGCCGGGGGATCGTGACATCGCCATGGTGTTCCAGAACTACGCCCTCTACCCGCACATGACGGTGTACCGGAACCTGGCTTACGGCCTCCGGCAACGCCGGACGCCTCGCGCCGAGGTCGACCGACGGGTCCGCGAAACGGCCGAACTGCTGCAGATAGCTGAACTCCTCGACCGCAAGCCAGGCCAGCTCTCGGGCGGCCAACGCCAACGGGTCGCCATGGGCCGCGCGCTCGTGCGGAAACCGCAGGCATTCCTCCTCGACGAGCCGCTGTCGAATCTGGATGCGAAACTCCGCAACCAGGTCCGCGGCGACCTCAAGCGTCTGCACCGCGAGCTTCCGGTGACGTCCATCTACGTCACCCACGATCAGGTCGAGGCGATGACCCTCGGGGATCGGCTGTGCGTGATGTCGAAAGGAGAAGTGCAGCAGATCGGAACCACCGACGACGTCTACAACCGCCCGGCCAACACGTTCGTCGCGGCGTTCATGGGCAGCCCTCCGATGAATCTGATGTCCGGCGTCATCCGCTCCGGGGTCCTGCACGTCGGCGGCACGGTGGTGACTGCGGTCCCGTCCCCCGACGGCCCGGTGACCGTAGGAGTGCGTCCCGAGCATGTGCAGTTGCACACCGCCTACGCCCACGGCATGGTGCCGGCCCGCGTCGACTTCGTCGAGCCCCTGGGCAGCCACGTCCTGGTGACTGCGCTGGTCCGTGCCGAGGAGCAGGCGGACACGCGGGTGGTCGTGCAGGCCGCGGCGGGCACGGTGTTGGACTCCGGCGCCAAGATCGGCCTCGCCATGCCGCCGCAACGGACATACTTCTTCGACGCCGAAACGGGAGACGCCCGCCGCAATCGCGAGCACATCTCGCTCTGACGAGAGCCCGTGTCCACCACCGAATGGTGCACCCGAATGCCGTTCGTCAGATCTTCAGAATGCGCTCCGCATTGGCGTGCGCGATCTTCTCGCGGTCTTGCGGGCTCAGCGTCGTCCGCTCGAAACCGGCTACCGCATCGTGGGAGGACTCATAGGGGTAGTCGACGGAAAACATGATGGCGTCGGCCCCGACTTCCAGTACGGCACCGGCCAGCGCTGCCGGCGAGAAGACCCCGCTGGTGGTGAAGACGATGTTGGTGCCCAGGTAGACAGAGGGCGGCCGCTGCAGCCGATAGTCGGGCGACGAAGTAGTCGCATAGCGGGAGTCCAGTCGGCTGCGCTGGAACGGCAAGAACTCGCCCATGTGTCCCAAAATCATTGTGGCACTTGGATGCCGGTCGAATACACCGCTGCAGAGGATACGCAGCGCGTGCCCCGATACTTCGGCGGCCCAGCTCCACATCGCACCGTAGAGCTCCGGGTGGCCGTTCAGCACCCGCCAGTCGTCGGCCGGCGGGGCCCCGGGATGCAGGTACAGGGGCACGCCGAGAGACTCGACCGCTTCCCACACTGGTTCGTAGAGCGGATCGTCGAGATAGCGACCGCCGAGGTGGTCGTTGACCAGCGCGCCGCAGAAGCCGAGTTCGTCGATGCACCGATTCAGTTCTGCGGCGGCCGCAACGGGATCCTGAAGGGGGAGAGCGGCAAACCCGCGGAACCGGGTGGGGTGCTCAGAAACCACAGAGGCCAGGTGCGGACGCCGTTTTCTGGCTCGTCCCGCCGGACACCCGTGCACCAAGCCTGGAGGTCGCGTTCTCCGGGTTCACCCGCGCCGCCGCCGCGGCCCTCACAGCCACGGGCGTCGGGCATGTCGTCGGTGTCTCCGCGCTCGGTCGCGGCACTCCCGCCGCGGACAGCGCAGGCCTCGTCACCGCATCCCTTGCCATGGACGACCTCATCGCAGGCACAGGAGTGGCCTATCGAGCACTGGCCAACCCGTCGTTCATGAGCAACCTGTTACGCCAAGTGGACTCGATCCGCGATGGCGGGGTGTTCACGGGGACCGTCGACCCCGAGCGGAAGGCACCGTCGGCCGCCACCCGTGACATCGCCGCAGCGGCAGCGGACCTGCTACTGGACCGGTCGTGGACGGGGACGGGCAGCGTTGCGGTGCTCGGGCCCGAGGATCTGTCCGCACACGACATGGCGCGCATCATGTCCGAGGTTCTCGAGCGCCCGGTGCGCTACCGACGACAGTCGCTCGCCGATCTCGGCGCCGCGATCGCCGGTTTGGGACTCGGCGACGCGTTCATCAAGGGCATGGTCGACATGATGCGGGCCAAGGAGGAAGGCCTGGACGACGGCCTACCGCGGACGCTCCAGACCGCGAGTCCGACGACCTTCCGCCGGTGGTGCGCGGAGGTGCTCAAGCCGGCTGTGCTCGCCGAGTCGTCCTATTCGTGAGCGCCGGCCTGCTCGACGGCGTTACCCGACCCGCCCCGCGGCAGCTTGCCCGCGGCAAAGTCTGCCGCCTGGTCCGTCAGACCATTGGCGGCATACAGACCGTGAGCTCCGTTGTCGCCACCCCCCGGTGCGCAGACAGGATCGTCCGGAATGCACAGATCGATGGTCTTCGCCGTATACCGTGAGCCGACGTTGATCGGCGGTGCCCCGGTGTAGATCATCTGCAGGAAGCCGCTCGACGGTTTGCCGAAGAGCGCCACTGCCGCGACGTGATCGGCCACCGAAGGCGCCATCGGGCCGCTGAGGCCGGGCGGCAGCGTGAAGCCGGCCGGGACGGAGTCCTCGGTGATGTAGGCGGCCACCGCGGCACCCTGCGAGTAACCGCCGAGCACGATCTTCGTGTTCGGGCAGTTGGCCGCCGTATCGCGGACCTTGTTGCTGGCATCGACCACACCGTCCGCGGCGGTGGCAAAGTCCAGGGACGCCGGGTAGTTCACCGGATAGACGTCAATCGACTTGCCTGCCGCCTTCGCTTGAAGCGAGTCGACAAAGGCCTGTCCGATGGCACCGACGCCGGGCGGCTCGAACGTGCCCCGCGCGAAGACCACTTCCACGTCGGGACATGGAGCCGCGTACGCAGGGGCAGCGACGAGGGATGAACCCGCCACTGCCATCACGACTGGCGCTGCGGCAGCGAACCAACGACCAATTGTCTTCATTACGACCGTCCGATCTCTCATTCCAACCGCGGCCGGCACCATTGCTCCCCGACGGACGGACAGTTTATACCCGGGAGTTTGGCGTCCGAAACCCGAAATATCTGGCAAATATCGTCGGACACATTGGCCTGCAACAACTTCCGTCACCGCATTGGGACGAGGAGTCCGCCGACCGTCGAAGCGCCGGGCGTACCGCTGCGTCCGATGAGAGACTTCATCCGTGGACCGCCCGACCGACGATGCCAGTGAGGAATCGGCGTTCGATGTCGACGTCATCCGCGAGTACTTTCCGGCGCTGGGTGACCGCACCGCCTACTTCGATGGGCCCGGTGGCTCGCAGACACCCATTCCGGTCGCAGACGCGATCCGCGGCGCGTTGCTCCGGCCGTTGTCGAACCGCGGGACCACCACCACCGCTGCGCGAAATGCCGAAGAGATCGTCGTCCAGTGCCGGCAAGCGATCGGCGATCTGCTCAACGCCGACCCCGATGAGGTGATCTTCGGACGCAGCATGACGGCGCTCACCTTCGAGTTGTCCCGGGCGCTGTCCGCCCAATGGCGCCAGGGCGATGAGATCGTGGTGACGCGGCTGGACCATGACGCCAACATCCGGCCGTGGGTGATCGCCGCCGCCGAGGCAGGTGCGGTCGTCCGGTGGGCCGATTTCGACCCCGCGACCTCCGAACTGCCTGTGCGCAACATCGAGGAACAGCTGAGCGCGCGCACGCGCCTGGTCGCGGTCACCGCCGCATCCAACCTGATCGGCACCATGCCCGACGTGCGGACCATAGCCACCCGCACACACGCCGCCGGAGCTGTGCTCTACGTCGACGGCGTTCACTACACCGCCCACCGCGCCGTCGATGTCCGCGCTCTCGGAGCTGACTTCTTCGCGTGCTCGCCCTACAAATTCCTCGGCCCGCATTGTGGTGTCGTGGTGGGCAGACGCGACGCGCTTGCCGAATTACGGCCCGCTAAGTTGTTGCCTTCCAGTGACAAGGTGCCCGAGCGGTTCGAACTCGGCACCCTACCCTACGAACTGATGGCCGGAACAACCGCAGCGGTCGAGTTCCTCGCCGGCATGACGCGTGCAAGCGGTGCCCGGCGCGGCCGCCTGGTGGCTGCGATGAATGCGCTGGAGCGCCACGAGGACACGCTTCGGCGGCAGATCGAGGCCGGCCTGTGCGAGCTTGCCTCCGTGACCGTCCACTCGCGTGCTGCCGAACGGACACCGACGTTGCTGATGACCGTTGCCGGGCGCGATGCCACAGCGGTCAGCGCGGTGCTCGCGATGCACGACATCAATGCGCCCGCCGGTTCGTTCTACGCCTATGAGGCATCCAAACGACTCGGGCTGGGCGAGGCGGGCGGTGTGCGGATCGGGTTGGCGCCGTACAACACCCGAGGCGACGTCGACCGGCTCATTCGGGCGCTGGCCGCAAATCTGAAGTAGCGCCCGCGCGATCATTTAGCCCATTTAGCTTGGGCGTAAGGTCGCGCAGTGGAACTTCCGCAACCCCCACCCGCACACCGACTTCGAGGAAGCTCTGGGAGCGCCCACCGACCTGCGCGAGGTCGCTCGATGCTGAGCCGCTGCATCACCGTCGACCCCCAAACCTTCGCAAACGAACACTGGGGGCGCTGGCCGCTGCTCAGCCGGCACGACGGGCTACCCCGCGATTTCAGCGACCTGCTTTCGGCGCAAGTCGTCGACAAGTTGCTCACCGAGGGTGGGGTACGCGCACCGTTCGTCCGACTGGCCAAGGAGGGCGATTTCCTTGCTCAGGATTGTTTCGTCGGACCGGGCGGGTTCGGCTCCGAGGTACCCGACCGGGTGGACACGGCGAAGGTACTCAACCAATTCGCTTCTGGTGCGACCATTGTGCTTCAGGGACTGCACGTGCTGTCGCCACCGCTCATCGACTTCGTCCGGAGCATGGTCGACGATCTGGGGCACCCGGTGCAGGCCAACGCCTACGTCACGCCGCCGGAAAGCCGTGCGTTCGATCCTCACTACGACGTCCACGACGTGTTCGTACTGCAAACCGAGGGCCACAAGCACTGGACCGTCCACCAACCTGTGCACACCGATCCGCTCGTTACGCAACCTTTCACCGACCACCGGTACGCGATCACCCAGCGCCTCAAGGACGAACCCGTCATCGACACCGTGCTCGCGCCAGGAGATGCTCTCTATCTCCCGCGCGGATGGGTACATTCGGCGCGGTCACTGGGCACTCTGTCCATTCATCTAACCATTGGGGTGCCCGCCCTCACCGGCCTGGTTGTGATTCGTGTCGTCGTCGATGAACTGGAGAAGGCCGAAAACCTCAGAACGTCCCTGCCGATGGGCATCGACCCGACAAATCGTGACGACATGACGGCGATGACGACCAAGCTCATTGCGGAACTGATCGAGACGATGCAGCGCCACGCGGACCGGACGCGACCTGCGCCGGTCCGGCCGTTGGCCTCCCTGGCGGCAGCCGACCATGCCGGTACCACGACGGTGCGGTGGCGCCACGGCCTCATCGCAACGATTCAACGGAACGATGAACGAGTTCTTCTGAAGCTGCCGGACCGCACGTTCAGCTTTCCGGAGTCGTGCGCGGATGCGGTGGCCGCACTGCACGGCGGGCTTGTCGTCAACGCGAGCGCACTCCCGGGACTGGACACCACCGACGGCGAGGTGATGATTCGCAGACTTCTGCGTGAAGCGGTCGTGGTGCCAGCTGAACAGGATCAGTACGGCCCGGCCGGCGGATGACCATGGCGGCAAGACCAGCACGATGTCCGACATGCCGACCATTGCCACGCCGGGCGCGATGCAGCGGCGATCAGTGCGGATCGGGTTGGCGCCGTACAACACCCGAGGCGACGTCGACCGGCTCATTCGGGCGCTGGCCGCAAATCTGAAGAAGCGCCCGAGGTTCTTTCCGGCGATCATCAGCTCACGTGGCGCGGGCGTAAGGTCGCTCCCATGGAGTACCGCAGCCTCGGACGAACCGGAATCCAAGTCAGCCCGCTATGCCTCGGCGCGATGATGTTCGGCGGGTGGGGGGAGCCCGACCACGACACGTCGATCACGACGATCCACGCCGCATTGGATGCCGGCATCAATTTCATCGACACCGCCGACGTCTACTCGCAGGGCGAATCGGAGATCATCGTCGGCAAGGCGCTCGCGGGCGGCAGGCGCGACGACGTGGTGCTCGCGACGAAGGTGCACAGCCAGATGGGCGTTCCGACCGATGCGCCTGCCGGCACCCAGGGCGATCCCAACAAGCGCGGAAACTCCCGGCGCTGGATCATCCGCGAGGTGGAGGACAGCCTGCGCCGACTGAACACCGACTGGATCGACCTATACCAGATTCACCGCCCTGACCCGCACACCGACGTCGAGGAAACCCTGGGCGCGCTGACGGATCTGCAGCGCCAAGGCAAGATTCGTGCCTTCGGCTCGTCGACGTTCGCCGCCTTTCAGATCGTCGAAGCGCAGTGGGTCAGCGAACGGCGCGGACTCAGCCGGTTCGTCACCGAGCAGCCGCCTTATTCGCTGCTGGTCCGCGGCATCGAGGCCGATGTCCTGCCGGTGGCACAGCAGTACGGGATGGGCGTGTTGCCCTGGAGCCCGCTGGCCGGCGGCTGGCTTGCCGGGGCTACCGCAAGGACAAGGAGCTACCCGAATCCCGGCGGCGCACCCGGCTGCCGGCCCGCTATGACATGACCACCCCGGAGAACCAGCGCAAGCTCGACGCCGCCGACGCTCTTGGAAAACTCGCGGCTGATGCCGGACTGCCGCTGATCCATCTCGCGCTCGCCTTCGTCCTGCAGCATCCGGCGGTCACCGCGCCGATCATCGGCCCGCGCACGCTCGACCACCTGAAGTCTCAGCTCGGCGCGACCGAGGTCACGCTCTCCGCGGACATTCTCGACACGATCGACGAAATCGTGCCGCCCGGGTCGACCATCTCGCCGGCCGATCGGGGCTACCAGCCGCCGTCGTTGACCGATCCGTTCCTGCGGCGCCGCCGCACCGCGTAGGCACCGCGTCCGGATACGGGCCGGGTCCCGGTTTACCCGGCATCGACGCGCCGACGTCAGAGCGGTCCGTTTATCCAGCGCCTTCGGGGGCAATCCTCGCGTGGCCGCGTTGAAACACGTTTCCCGTGTCAGCCCTGACGCGGCTCGAGGAAGGAGATGGTTTTCATGGCGATCGATGACGACGACATCACGACCTCCGGCGGCGGTGGCGAAGGGCCCGCCGACGGCGGCTCAAACCCCGGGGGTCACGACGGCGGCGCCGACGGCACCGCCGGTGCCGAGGGCACCGCTGACGGCGGTTCCAATCCCGAGGGTCACGACGGCGGCGCCGACGGCACCGCCGCTGGCGAGGGCACCGCTGACGGCGGCTCCAATCCCGAGGGTCACGACGGCGGTGCTGACGGCACCGCGTGAGGTAGCTCGATGCTGAGCCGCTGCATCGCCGTAGATCCCCAGACGTTCGCCGACGAACACTGGGGGCGCACGCCGCTGCTCAGCCGATGCGACGCGTTACCCCGCGACTTCGGAGACCTGCTCTCGGCCCACGACGTCGACGAGTTGCTCGCTGAGCGCGGGGTACGCGCGCCGTTCATCCGCTTGGCCAAGGAGGGCGAAGTCGTGGCCCGGGATTGTTACCTTGGACCCGCCGGCTTCGGCGCGGAAATGCCGGACCAAGTCGACTCCGCGAAGGTACTAAACCAATTCGCTTCGGGCGCAACAATCGTGCTCCAAGGACTGCACCGCCTGTGGCCACCGCTCATCGATTTCGTCCGGAGCATGGTCGACGATCTGGGGCATGCCGTACAGGCCAACGCCTACGTGACGCCGCCGGATAACCGGGGCTTCGATGCCCATTACGACGTCCATGATGTGTTCGTGCTGCAGACCGCAGGCCACAAACATTGGACCGTACACGAGCCGGTGTACGCCGATCCACTCGCTTCCCAACCCTGGACCGACCACCGCGACGCGATCACAGAGCGTGTCAAGAACGAGCCTGTCATCGACACCGTGCTCGCGCCGGGCGATGCCCTCTATCTACCGCGCGGATGGGTACATTCGGCGGGGGCACTGGGCGCCGTGTCCATCCACCTGACCATCGGGGTGTCCAGCCTCACCGGCATGGATGTCGTTCGTGCCGTCATCGACCAATTGGAGACCACCGGTGACTTCAGGAAGTCGCTGCCGGTGGGCATCGACCCGACGCATCGCGACGAGATGACGGCGACCACCACCAAGCTCATCGCGCAACTGACCGAGACGATGCGTGACCGTGCGTTCGACCTCGCTGACGGCGCCGCCGGCCGGTTGGCACAGCGCTACGCGGAGCGGACCCGGCCTGTGGCGGTCCGCCCACTGGCCTCTCTCGCCGCAGCCGACCACGCCGGCAGCACGACGGTGCGGTGGCGGCACGGACTCGTCGCCACGATCCAAAAGTGCGGTGACCGAGTTCTGCTGAGGCTGCCGGACCGCACGATCAGCTTTCCGGAGTCATGCGCTGATGCCCTGGCTGCACTGTACGGCGGGCTCACCGCCGACGCGACCGGTCTGCCCGGACTGGACAAGGCCGACGGCGAGGTGGTGCTTCGCCGGCTTCTGCGTGAAGCGGTCGTGGTGCCGGCCGACCACGACCAGTACCCCCCGATTGCCGGCGGATGACGGCCGGCGCCGATCGAACGCCGTGTAGTGACCAGTCGCTGGCTCGTAACGACCCGATGTACGGCACCGCGTCGGCCGGCTCATCGTGGATGATGCTCGAACTGGGCGGGCCCTGGGGGGATTCAGCCTTCCTGCAGTCGCCGACGATCATCGAACCGACGCTGGGACGTGCCATCGTTCGTCGTGCCGAAGCGGCGGGCATGCGGATCGCCGCGATCCGCCGACATGGCCGTCGTTCTGCCACGCCACGGTGGCGGTGGTTCATCGCCCAATCACAGGTGGGCGCGGAATCAATGCATCACGGCGAGGTGAGCGATCCCCGGCGATACCTGGACATCGCGCTGGACGGTTCCGACGGGCAACTTGCTGCCGGTCCGCTCGTCGCGGTCTGCGCCCACGGCAAACATGATCAGTGCTGCGCGGTACGCGGACGCGGTGCGGTAGCGGCAATCGCGGCAGAGTATCCCGAACTGACCTGGGAATGTTCGCATCTCGGTGGCGACAGGTTTGCGGCGACCATGCTCGTTCTGCCGGAAGGACTGTGCTACGGGCGTGCCGACCTGACCGATGCGGCGAACCTTGTACGGCTGTATCTCGACGGGCGACTGGACAATACATATCTGCGCGGACGAACTTCGCTTCCGCATGTGGTACAGGCGGCTCAGTATTTCGCACGCCAGGAGTCCGGCGACGACAGCATCGGTGCGCTCGGCCTTCTACACCTCGACGCTGGCGACGCGAATACTCGCGTCGTTCTCCAGGGTGATTCAGGTCCCCTTGAGCTCATCATCAGCGAGCAATGGTCTGCCCCCCTGCTGTCCAAATGCGGTGCGACGGTGCCCGGCCGCGTCCGCACCTACGCCCTGGTGTCGGTGGGCCATCGCTGAAAGCGCGTCCGGCGGCAGGAAACATTTCGCGCCTGCCTATGGTCGAACGGTGACGATCACCTATGACGAGGCGCTGCGTGAGCGGATCCGGGCACACCTGGCCGGTCACGACCGGCGCGCCGTGACCGATCCAGCGAAACGGCATGCGGCCGTAGCGGTCGTGCTCGTCGACTCGGAGGCCGGTGAGGACAGGGTGGATCCGGCGGATCTGGACGACTGGATCGGTGGTCGCGAGATGCCGGAAGCCGGCCTCGACGGCCGCATGGTCGACGTGTCCGGTGGTGCTGCCTTTCTGCTGTGCCGTCGGGCATCTCGCCTCAGAGCCCACGCCGCGCAGTGGGCGCTGCCGGGCGGCCGCCTCGATCCCGGGGAAACCGCCGTCGACGCCGCGCTGCGGGAACTGGATGAGGAAGTCGGCGTCAGGCTGCCCGAATCGTCGGTGCTCGGGATGCTCGATGACTACCCGACGCGGTCCGGATATGTGATCACTCCGGTGGTGATCTGGGGCGACGGAAGGCTCGATCTGCACCCCGCGCCCGACGAGGTGGTGGCGGTTTACCGGGTCGGGCTGCACCAACTGCAGCGAGAGGATTCGCCGCGGTACATCACCATCCCCGAGAGTCCGCGTCCCGTCGTGCAGATTCCGCTGGGAAACGATCTGATCCACGCACCGACGGGTGCGATGCTGCTGCAACTGCGGTGGCTGGGGCTGGAAGGCCGCCACGACCCCGTCGACGAACTCGAGCAACCGGTGTTCGCCTGGCAGTAGGTCGCCGCGCCAGAGAAGGAGATTCGGGTAGTCCTACTCAGCCACGGACGCCCCCTGCCCGGCATGCTGAATACATGGCGCACAAGGACCTGATGCTCGACGCCTGCACAGGCGCCGACACCACCGCAGCCGGCCGCGACCGTGCCGTCGATGTCGTTCGGATCGCTTCCCTGGTGGTCGTGATGTTCGGGCACTGCGGGCTGCTTCTCGCCACCATCGACACCGGCGGCCTCCATATCGGCAACCTGCTGGGGGAGCTGCCCGCGATCACCCCGCTCACATGGCTCGCGCAGGTCATGCCGCTGTTCTTTCTCGCGGGCGGCGCCGCCGGCGCCTACGACTGGCGCCCCGGCACACCGTGGGGGACGTGGCTCTTCACCCGGGCACAGCGACTGTGTCGCCCCGTGTTCTGGTATCTGGCGGCGTGGTGTGGCGGCCTGCTCGTCGCGCGCACGGTCCTCGGCGCGCAATCCGCCGAGGATCTCGGGCGCGAAGTCGTCGCACTTCTGTGGTTTCTCGGCGTGTACCTGGTGGTGCTGGCCTTCGTACCGGCGCTGACCCGGTTGCGGACCGGCCGTGCGGTCGTCCTGTTGGTGGTGTCCCTGCTCGCCGGCGCGGCGGCCGTCGACGGAATTCGGTTCGCCGTCGGCACGGATCTTTCCGGTGTCGCCAACTTCCTCATCGTCTGGCTCATTCCGGTCGTGATCGGCGTGGCCTACGCTCGCCGGCTGATCGGCCGACGCGCGGCGCTCATCGCGGCCGCGACGGCGTTCACGGCGCAGGTGGTGCTTGCCGTGGCCAAGGTCTACGAAGTATCCCTGGTCGTGACGGGCACCGAGCGGATGTCCAACGTGACGCCGCCGACCGTGCTGCTCGCGCTGCAGTGCACATGGATGTCGTGCCTTTTCGTGGCTGCCGCGGGCGCGATCGGCCGGTGGGCCCTGAGGCCGCGGGTCTGGCACGTGCTTTCGGTGGCCAACAGGGGAGCGATGACGATTTACTTGTGGCATATCCCGGCGATCGCGGTCGCGACCTTTTCACTGCACGCGTTCGGTCTCGACGCGTACGACGTGCACGCGCCCGGGTTCTGGGGCCTGCTGGCGCTTCGAGAGCTGGCATTCGCGGTCGTGATGACGGTGACGTTCTGGCTGCTGTCGCCACTGGAGTACCTCCGGCTGCCGTGGTGGGACGCGCCGGTCCGCGCCACCGGGGCCCGGTCGGCGGTCGCGGGTGCACTGGTGTGCGTCGCGGGCGTGGTGCTCGTGCTGCTGGCCAAGAACGGAATGGACGATGTCGCCGGGTTGACGTGGCTGGGATGCTTCCTGGCTGCCGCGGCGGCCGCTCGGGTGACCGCCGGCGTGGTGGCACGCTCGTCTGCCGGCCCATCTGCGTGACTGGGTAACCCGTCCGGCCGGTCGTCGGCCGGTCGGCTATTCCAGCGGCTTCAAATCTTGGCTTGCGATCGCGGAGTAGGGCCACTTGGCGGCCATAATGCCGCTGGTGGCGTGGATGACACCCCCGGCCCGCAGACCACGCCCCGAGAACCGCCTGGCTCTCGGGGTCGACCACTACTTTCCTGAATCCCTGGATCTCGCCCGTCTCGATGGCATGACCGCATTCGAATTCTTTCTCCGCCCTGTGCCTAGTCGGTCGCAACGTGCGGTGGGTCGTAGATCACCAGGAACACAAGATCATCGTCGCCGGTGTTGACGAGGCTGTGTTCGACATGTGCGGGGACCTTTACGAATGACCCTGGCTTGGTGTCCCAGGTCTGCTCGCCGAGCTGTACGCGGGCGGTGCCGCTCAGGAAGTAGAACGCGTGGTTGTAGTCGTGGTGATGCAGCGGAGATGCGCCACCGGCGCCGAACTTGGTTACTTGCGCACTGAACAGCGTGGAGTACTTCGCTCCGACCAACTCGTCGCTGATCCAAAAGTTTTGACCGAGGTCTGTCTGGTGCCAGACGATGTCTTCCGGCGCGTACACGTTCGGCATCGCGGTGTCGCTTTCACTCACTTTTATCCTCCTTTTATCCTCGCTTGCTCTGTCTGCACGGATTGCGGCCGACATATTTCGTCACATCGGTGGTCGCACGTATTGTTCAACGCCAGACGACCGGTTTTGCGTGTCGGCGACCAGCGGTCGAGTCGAACTCGATCTGCTCGAACCACTGAGGCTCGCCCTTGGCGGCGCGCTGGCTTGTCTGATCCATGCCTCCGCGTTGGCGCCGACACGCCTGCCGCGCCCGCGCCGACGCGTCAGTGACATTCGGTAGTGTCTCGGCGTGCCTGGAAGTCCTGCCGTGAAATCCGTAAATACCCGTCTTGCTGAAGAACTCGCCGTCAGCGAGGCGCAGGTCGCCGCTGCTGTGCGACTGCTCGACGAGGGCGCAACCGTGCCGTTCATCGCGCGGTACCGCAAGGAGGTCACCGGCAGCCTGGACGACACGCAGCTGCGCACCCTCGAGGAGCGCCTGGCATATCTGAGGGAACTCGACGACCGCCGAGCCGCGGTGCTCGCCTCCATCGACGAGCAGGGCAAGCTCACCGACGAGCTCAGGACCGCGTTGATGGCCGCCGACACCAAGTCACGGGTCGAGGACATCTACCTGCCCTACAAGCCGAAGCGCCGGACCAAGGCGCAGATCGCCCGCGAAGCCGGCCTCGAGCCGCTGGCCGACCGCCTGCTGTCCGACCCGACCCTCGTTCCCGACGACGCGGCCGCCGAGTTCATCGGCGAGCAGGTCGCTGATACCGCCGCGGCGCTCGACGGCGCGCGTCACATTCTCATCGAGCGAGTGGCCGAGGACGCCGAACTCGTCGGTGCCATCCGTGGCAAATTCTGGGTCGACGGCTCGCTGCGAACCAAGCCGTGGTCGGAGGAAGCCGCGAAAAGCCCGGAGGCGCAGAAGTTCCGGGACTACTTCGAGTTCTCAGAGCCCCTGGAGAACATGCCGTCGCATCGGGTGCTCGCCGTCATGCGCGGCGAGAAGGAGCAAGCCCTCGCGCTCAGCTTCGACGGCGGCGACGACGAGGTCTACCAGGCGATGGTCGCCCAGACGCTCGGTGTCGACCGGTCCTCGTCGGCGCCTGCCACGCCGTGGCTGGCCACCACCGTCCGGTTGGCGTGGCGAACCAAGCTGATGATCACCGCGGCGGTCGAGGCCCGCATGCGGCTGAGGCAACGTGCCGAGGACGATGCGGTCGCGGTGTTCGCCAGGAACCTCAAGGACCTGCTACTCGCCGCCCCGGCCGGCACTCGCACCACGCTCGGCCTCGACCCGGGCTTCCGCACCGGCGTCAAGGTGGCCGTCGTCGATGCCACCGGCAAGGTGCTGGACACGTGTGCCATCTTCCCACATCAGCCTCAGCGGCAATGGGATTCAGCCAAGGCCGCCCTGGCGGCACTGATCGCACGGCACCGTGTCGAACTCATCGCGATCGGCAACGGCACCGCGTCGCGTGAGACGGATGCCCTGGCGGCCGAGCTCATCGCCGACATCCGCGCCTCCGGCGCCGACGCGCCCGTCAAGGCGATGGTCAGCGAGGCCGGAGCATCGGTGTACTCCGCATCCGCGTATGCGGCACACGAACTCCCGACGCTCGACGTGACGCTGCGCGGTGCGGTTTCGATCGCGCGGCGCCTGCAGGACCCGTTGGCCGAACTCGTGAAGATCGAACCGAAGTCGATCGGTGTCGGGCAGTACCAGCACGACGTCACGCCGGGCACGCTCGCCCGAAGCCTCAACGCCGTGGTCGAAGACGCCGTGAACGCCGTCGGGGTCGACCTGAACACCGCGTCGGTCCCGCTGCTGGCGCGCGTGTCGGGCGTGACGGACTCGCTGGCCGAGGCGATCGTCGCCCACCGTGAATCGGCGGGTCCGTTCCGCAACCGCAAGGCACTCCTGAAGGTCCCACGTCTGGGCCCCAAAGCGTTCGAGCAGTGCGCAGGGTTTCTCCGGATCAATCACGGCGATGACCCACTCGACGCGTCCGGTGTCCACCCGGAGTCCTACCCGGTGGTCCGCCGGATCCTGGACCGGTCGGGGGTGACGCTGGCCGAAATCATCGGTGACGAGCGTGCCCTGCGGTCGCTTCGGCCCGTCGATTTCGCCGATGACCGGTTCGGCATCCCCACGGTGACCGACATACTGGCCGAACTCGAGAAACCCGGACGTGACCCGCGGCCCGCGTTCACCACGGCCACGTTCGCCGACGGGGTGGAGAAGATCGGGGACCTGAAGGTGGGCATGGTGCTCGAGGGCGTGGTGACCAACGTCGCGGCCTTCGGCGCCTTCGTCGACGTCGGCGTACACCAGGACGGGCTCGTGCATGTCTCGGCGATGGCCGATCGCTACGTGTCCGACCCCCACGAGATCGTGCACTCCGGGCAGGTGGTCCGCGTGAAGGTTCTCGACGTGGACGTCGAACGTCAACGCATCGGTTTGAGCCTGAGACTCAACGACACGCCGAAGCGTGATCAGAACAAGCGCCAGGACCGAGGTGCCAAGACCGTCCGGGGCGGTGCCGGTCAGAGCCGAGGCGAACAGCGAAACACCAACCGCGACAAGAGCTCCGGTCGTCGTGGGTTGAACCAGCCGGCGGGATCGATGGCCCAGGCGCTGCGCGACGCAGGTTTCGAGCGCTGAACGTCCTCAAAATTTCAGCCCCGAATACAGCACGCCGTCCGGGTCGGCCCCTGGACGGGCGGCGGCGAGCCGCACGAGATTCCCCGAAGCACTCCTGCGCCGGCGTATCCGACTCGATGTAGTTGACGTAGCGTCCGACCGAATTTCTTGCACCGCTTGGTGTGCGATGGTTCAGCCACCGGCTCGCCAGCTGCCTGGCGCCGCCACCGAAACGCGGTGGTGGCCGGGTCCTCGTCGCGAGAGCCCCCGCGGCAACTGGCGCAGGTCGATGACCATTGCGCCACTCGCCGTTGCAGCACCGATGTGCAAGTGTCCACCACTACGTGACCCGATCTGGATTCGGCGGCGAAGCGTGCGTTGAAAACCGCCTTGGCGGAGGCGTATTGGTCATTCGACGGCAGCACAACCGTTCCGTCGACGGCGTCGACGAGGCTGGCGCACCCGTGCGGCCCAGAGACGGCAGGCGATGTCCGCGATGGGGCAGGCGCAGGCGAATCCGCTGCCGATCGACACGACCCACCAATCCGGCGGCGACCGCGCCGAGTGCGCCCCGGAGGAGGGCCCGGCGTGCGATCTCTCGCGCCATGGCCGGCTGGTAGCCAGCCGACGGCGAGCACAATGCGCAAAACCCGAAAAACGCCTGTTAAACGGCTTGTGAGTACAAGCGAGCCACGGTCGGCGGCGCTCCGTAACTTCGAGCACAACGAGATGCCGGAACCTTCCCGGTATCGCCACAGACCGAGGAGAACACGATGTTGGCCGCACCTGCGACGTACCGTCCGACCACGTCGCCGCAGCGACTGAATGCCAAGCGGGACGGCTATGTCGAGCGGACGGTGACGACCGATGACGGCGTGCAATTGGCAGTCCGCGACTACGCCGCTGCCGGCACCCGCAGGCATACCGTCGTTCTGCTGCACGGCCTTTGCCTGACGCAAGACAGCTGGGCCGCGCAGATCGGCGCGCTACGGAACCGGTGGGGCAACTCCGTTCGAGTTGTCACCTATGACCACCGTGGCCACGGCAGCTCGGGTGGCGCAGGCATGCACACCTACCGGATCGAGCGTCTCGCCGCCGATCTCGCCGAGGTACTGACGGCGCTGGAAGTCGCAGGCCCAATGACCCTGGCGGGACACTCGATGGGCGGCATGACGGCGCTGGCCTATCTGGGGCGTCCCGCTGCCGACCGGCCGGTGGATCCCCACGGCCTCGTCCTCGTCGCCACCGCGGCGGGCAAGATCGCCGAGCGGGGCATCGGGCGCTTTCTGGCCACACCGGCGACCGGAATCTTGTTCGGGCTCATCGACCGGATGCCTCGGGGCGTTACCGACCAGGCCGTGCACGCGCTGGCGAAGCCACTGTCCGCCGCTCTGAGCAGATATCCGGGCACGGGCGCGCAGCGGAGCGCGTTGGCCGCCGTCGCTGCGGTCGCGGTCCGCACAACGTCGATGAGCACCGCGGCCGGCTTCCTTCCGAGCCTGAAGCGCTACGACGAGTACGACACGCTTGCGTCCATTGCCGCCAACACGGTCGTGCTCAGCGGCGGGGCGGACATGCTGACGCCGGCCGATCACGCCCGCGACCTGGCCGCGGCCATACCGGGCGCCACCCATCTGCACATTCCCACCGCCGGGCACATGCTGCTCCAGGACGCGTCGCACAGCGTCAGCACCGCGATCAACCGCGTGATGAGCACGGACAGCTCGCCCGCGCCGCAGCTGGCGAGTAGCGCGTCCTAAGCGGCGGGAGTCACCGGCTGGAGGCGCTCGGCAGCGAAGGTGGCCGCCTGCGCGGTCAGCCCGTTCGCCGCATAGAGCGTGTGCGCGAAGTTGGGGGGACCGACCCCGGCGCCGTTACAGATGGTGTCGTCGGGGATGCACAGATCGGTCGTCTTGGGCACATACAGCGGGCCGATGACGATCGGTGGCGCACCGACGTCCCCTAGCCACTGCGCCGACGGCTTCCCGAACAATGCCACCGCGGCGACGTGGTCGGCGACCTCCGGCGGCATCGGATTGGGAACGAAGGCCCTGAACTCGGCCGGAATCCCGTCCGGCACCACGGCTGCGGTGACGTAGCCCGCGACGGCCGCGCCCTGAGAGAACCCACCGAGCACCATCCTGGTGTTGGGACAGTTGGCCGCGGTGGATTCGAGATGTGTGCCCGCATCCCTGATGCCGTCGATGACGCTGGTCGCGAACTGAATGCGGTCGCCGAAATCGCTGCTGGCCGCGTAGTTGACCGGGTAGACAGCTACCGTCCTGTCGCCGACTTGAGAGCGCACCTCATCGACGAATGCCTGGCCGATCCCGCCGACGCCCTGGGCCTCGCCAGTGCCTCGCGCGAACACCACCTCAACGTCGGGGCACGGATCAGCCAAAGCGGACGGGGCTGCGGCGCCTAGCAACAGTGCCCAGCTCGTCAAGAGCAGGGCACCTAGGAAACGGGCGATACGGCGAACATTCATGGGCAAAATCCTCGGGAGGGCGGGAGCGCGGTTCAGTTTTCCACTGGTACCCCGACCTTTGCTAGTCCAACCATCCGAAGGGTCGTCGGCACCTTCAAAGCCGGCCTGCAGCGAAGGCCGCGGCCTGTTCGGTCATGCTCGTCCGAACATAGGCGACATGCGCCCCCATGTCCCGGCCTTCCGAGCAGATCGGGTCGTTGGGAACGCACAGGTCGATGGTCTTGCCGGCGTACGGCGGCCCGATCGAGGGCAGCGGCCCGGTGGCCAGCGAGTCGGCGAAACTACTCTTGGGAGCCCCGAAGAGGGCGGCCGCCGCGACGTGATCGGCGATCTGAGCAGGCATGGCTGTGGTCGACAGATCGATCACCGCCGCGCCCTGCGAGTATCCGCCGAGCACCATCCTGGTGGTCGGGCAGTTCGCCGCCATCCACTGAATATGGCTGCTCGCATCGTCGGCGCCGGCGGGCGTGCTGGTCTCGAAATCGTTGCTGGCCGGATAGTTAACCGCGTATACCCCGACCGAACGGGCGACCAGTCGGGACCGCAGCGAGTCGACGAACGCCTGACCCACCCCGCCTAGGCCGGGTGGCTCCGTGGTGCCGCGTGCGAAGACGACCTCAACATCCGGGCACGGGGCGGCGCCGGCGATGGGCAGGTCGATCAGTGCGATCGGCAGCGCACCGGCCGTCGCCACGATGGCTCCGAGGATGCGTGCGGTCAGGGGGTTCATGCTGATATGTCGCCCACCGACCCCGAGATGTCACATCTCGGACTTGATGCCGATGGTGATCAGATCCGATACCAGTCGGGTTCAGGCCGGTCGGCGCACCCGATGCTGCTCGTCGACGACGAAGCCGGCGGCCTCGAACATCGACCGCATCGCCGCAGGGGAGGGGTTGTGCGACGGGTTGAGGCGGATGGCCGTCAGCCACTGAATCGGCAATGGCCGGCGCGGGCTCAAAGTCGCCACCGCGGCAAGCCCCCGGGGTGCCAGCACGCGATGGAACTCTTGCAGGGCAGCGGTCTGGTTGAAGAAATGAAACGCCGAGGTGGTCACGACGGCGTCCAGGGCACCGTCATCGAACGGCAGGCTTTCCGCAGGCCCCTTCCGCCAGTGCACCTTCGCCGATCGCCTCCTGGCCTGGGCGAGCATCCCGTCGGACATGTCAACGCCGTACACCTCGTCGAGGTGCACCTCACGCTGAATCCGATCGGCGAGGATGCCTGTGCCACAAGCGATGTCGGCGGCTCGGCGTGAGGCGCTGGCCTCGAGTACCGCCATCATCTCGTCCTGGGCGGGCCGATACACCCAGTGCTGGAGGAACTGCTGGTCATACAGGGGAGCGGCGACTCCCCAGAACCGGGTTACCGCGTCGTTGAGATTCCGTCGTGGGGCGGTCACCAATTCCAGACCGTTGGGTCGTTCGCCGGATAGTTGGCACAGACGTCGGTGCCGTGCGCGGCGACGCCCTTGTTGTTGAAGAACAGCTTGGCCCAGTTGCCCCAGTGGGTGGCCATCTGCTCGTAGTAGACGTTCGTCGCGGTGTCTTCGGAATACTGCCGCCGTGCGGCGTAATCCAACGAGAAGAACCAGTAGATGCGGTCGCGGGCGCCCTGCTGGATATCGGCGGGCCGGTTCTTGTAGTCGGTCATGTAACGCTCGTAGTAGACCGGTTCGACGTCGCGCACCGCGGCCATGTACTGGTCGACGGTGCAGGTGGTCTTGAGTATCCGATTGGGGATCGGATAGTCGTCGGAGGCATCCGCGGACGCCGACGCAGGAGACAGCATGGCAGCCGCGCTCAACGCGGCGACCGCGATACCCGATTTGACTAGCACTTTTGACTCCTAACTATCGCGCCGCGGCCTCGAGGACCGGCAGCTTATCGGGGCAGTAGGTCCGCAGCGCCGCGCCGAGGAACTGCCAGGACTGCTCCGTGTCGCTGCCTTTGGGCAGGTTCAGCGAGACGAACTGCGCCGACTTGTAGGCGTCCGTATCCAGGCCGTTGTTCAGCCGCTTACAGACGATCTTCCCGATCCAGGCGTTGTAGTCCTTCTGTCCGTAGATGCCGTACGTGTGCAGTTCACTCGCGAAGTCCGAGTCGGGGTCGGCCTGCGCCGGCGCGGCGAAAACCAGGGCGGGCGCCATTGCCGCACATACGATCGAGGCGAATCCAATTGCCTTCATAACCCACCTATCTTATTGGGCCGGTTGGGTGTTGATCATTGCCACCGCCACCGCCACCGCCACCGCCACCGGCGCCGGCACCGACGCTGACCGGGGTTTCGGCCGTGTGGCGTGTCGGTTTCGGCCAGGGTTCCGGAACCGGTCGGTTACGCACGGTCTGCGGCCACCAGAACCACTTGCCCATGAGCGCCGCGATCGCCGGCGTCATGAACGACCGGATCACCAGGGTGTCGAACAACAGGCCGAGACCGATGGTGGTACCCACCTGGCCGACCACCCGTAGGTCGCTGACCACCATCGACATCATGGTGAACGCGAACACCAAGCCGGCCGACGTGACCACCGACCCCGTACCCGCCATTGACCGGATTATGCCCGTCTTGATGCCGGCGTGGATCTCTTCCTTGAACCGCGACACCAGCAGCAGGTTGTAGTCCGAACCCACCGCCAACAGGATGATGACCGACATCGCGAGGATCATCCAGTGCAGAGGTGCGCCCAAGATGTACTGCCAGATCAGCACGGACAACCCGAACGATGTGCCCAGCGAGAGCAGCACCGTACCGACGATGACGGCGGCGGCGACCACGGCCCGGGTGAGCAGCAGCATGATGATGAATATCAAGCAGAGCGAGGCGATCCCGGCGATCAGGAGGTCGAAGCTCGAGCCCTCCCTCATGTCCTTGTACGTGGACGCGGTGCCGGCCAGGTAGATCTTGGAGCCCTCCAAAGGGGTGCCCTTGATGGCTTCGAACGCCGCATTCCTGATCTGGTCGATGTGCGAGATGCCCTCAGCTGTGGCGGGATCCCCTTCGTGGGAGATGATGAACCGCACCGCTTTGCCATCCGGAGACACGAACATCTTCATGCCGCGCTTGAAATCCGGGTTGTCGAACACCTCGGGCGGCAGATAGAACGAGTCGTCGTTCTTCGACGCGTCGAAGGCCTGGCCCATCGCAGTCGAGTTCTCCTGCATGGCCTTCATCTGATCCTGCTGACCCTTTTGGCTCTGATACATGGTCAGCGTGATGTTCCGCATGTTCCGCATCGTGTCGATCATCGACGGCATGATGGCGACGAGCTGTGGCATCAGCGTGTCCAGGCGATCCATCAGAGGCATCAAACTCTGGATGTCGTCGGTCATCGTGTCGATGCCGTCGAGGGTGTCGAACACCGAACGGATCGACCAGCAGACCGGGATGTCGAAGCAGTGCGGTTCCCAGTAGAAGTAGTTGCGCAGCGGGCGGAAGAAGTCATCGAAATCGGCGATGTGATCGCGCAACTCCTGGATGTCGACGACCATCGTGTGCATCTTCTGGACCATGCCGTGCGTGGTGTCCGCCATCTGCTGGGTCAGGCTCTGCATCCGCTCCATCGTGTTGATCGTTGTCTGCATGTCGTTGGCCTGCGTCAGCATGTTCGCCATGACTTTGTCCATATAGTCCTGGTTCATCTGCTGAGTGGTGCCGTTCATGCTGATCTGGAACGGGATCGACGTGTGCTCGATGGGGGTGCCCAGCGGCCGGGTGATTGTCTGCACCCGTCCGATACCCGGAATGTGGAAAACGGCCTTGGCGATTCGGTCGACAACCAGCATGTCGGCCGAGTTGCGGACATCGTGGTTCGTCTCCACGAGCAGCATTTCCGGATTCATCCGCGCTTGTGGGAAATGCCGGTCGGCCGCCTGGTACCCCTGGTTGGCGGGGATGTCGGCAGGGAGGAACTCGCGGTCGTTGTAGCTCGGCTTGTATCCCGGAAGGGCAAGCAGGCCGACGAGCGCAAGGGCGATGGTGGCGATCAGGATCGGGCCCGGCCACCGCACCACGGCGGTACCGACACGGCGCCAGCCGCGCGTCTGCATCTTGCGCTTCGGCTCGAACAGCCCGAACCGACTACAGATGGTCAGCATGGCCGGCGCCAGGGTAAGTGCGGCGAAGACCGCGACGAGCATGCCGACGGCCAGGGGTACGCCCAGGGTCTGGAAGTACGGCAGCCGGGTGAAGTGCAGACAGAAGGTGGCGCCGGCGATGGTCAGGCCGGACCCGAGGATCACGTGCGCGGTGCCGTGATACATGGTGTAGAAGGCGGTTTCGCGATCCTCACCCGCCCCGCGCGCCTCGTGATAGCGGCCGACGAGAAATATCGCGTAGTCCGTTCCAGCCGCGATCGCCAGTGTGGTGAGAAGGTTCACCGCGAACGTCGACAGCCCGATGATGTTGTAGTAGCCCAGGGTTGCGACGATGCCGCGGGCCGCCGCCAGTTCGAGGAACATCATCACCAGGACGAGCAACACGGTCACGATGGAGCGGTAGACGAACAGCAGCATCACGAAGATGACGCAGATCGTGATCGCCGTGATCAGCTTGATGCTCCTGTCACCGGACGACTGCTGGTCGCTGGTGAGTGGCGCCGGCCCGGTGACGTAGACCTTCAGTCCCGGCGGCGGCGGTGTGCTGGCCACCGTGTCCCGGACCGCTTCGACAGACTCATTGGCCAGGGTCTCGCCCTGGTTGCCGGCCAGATAAAGCTGAACGTAGGCGGCCTTGTTGTCGGCGCTCTGGGACCCCGCCGCGGTCAGCGGGTCCCCCCAGAAGTCCTGGATGTGCTCGACGTGCTTCTTGTCGGCCTCGAGCTTGTCGATCAGGCCGTCGTAGTACTTGTGCGCCGCATCGCCCAGCGGTTGATCGCCTTCCAGGACGATCATCGCCGAACTGTTGGAGTCGAATTCCTGGAAGTCCGAACCGACGCGCTGCATCGCGATCATCGACGGCGCGTCATTGGGTGCCAGCGACACGGCGTGGGCCTCGCCGACCTTCTCCAGCTGCGGTGCGATGACATTCACCACGACGATGACCGCCAGCCAGCCGAGCAGGATCGGGACCGAGAAGAGCCGGATGAACCGGGGGATCATCGGGTGCGCGCCGACATGTGTGTTGGTCATGCCGATTTCACCAGGCAGAAGGTCTGGGCGTTCAAGCCGGTGGTCGTCCTCTCGTCCTTGACGACGTCATCGACCGTGATCCGACACGTGATGCTGTCACCGTCGCCCTGCGCCACGATGTTCGGACTGGCGGCCGGCGCCGTCGTCGTCAAATCGAGCGTCCAGGGCAGCGGGGCGTTCACCGCCTTCTGCGGCTGCGCGTCCAGATCCAGGTAGTTGATGGTCGCCGTCGTTCCCGTGCCGAAGATCTCGTACTTGACGCGCTTCGGGTTGAAGGGCTCCGGGTCGTTGACGAGTCCGGCACCCGGCCGCGTCAACTCCGTCCTGCCGAAAACCTCGCGCAGCCGGTCTACGCAGAAGGCGGCGAGCAACACCACCAGCACGATGACTATTACCACCCAAGAGCGTCTGGCAACCTTCAGCATTAGTTGCTTCGCTCCCGATGTCCGCCGCTCATGTCCGCGCCCTCTTCTTTGCTTTGCCGCCGTTGGGTTCCGCTTAACTTAGCCGGTATAAGTTCTCATCGCGAAACAGATTAGCCCAAATAAGTGTGTCGCTCCTCACGACCTGTGTACGGCTGCGTCATGGGTCACCCCGGCTCTCCTTTCGCAGCTCGAAACGATCCAGATACTGCTCGACGAAGGCCGTGGCTTCGGCGTGGCCGCGGGTGATTCCGAGGTGCTGCTCGAGCACCACCATCCGCGGCAGGATGGCCACGATCATTGACAACACGACCGGCGGGAACGCCGCCATGTCGGCGCCGTGCGAGCGCAACGCCAGCGTCACCACGCTTTCCTCCACGTCGCGGAAGCGGTCGGCGTAGGCGGCGATCTCGCTGCGGATGGCCTTGCGGTGGTTGGCCAGCGCCATGATCTCCATCCAGAGTCGCGCGTCGTGCTCGGAGCTGAGCCGCCACAGCGCGTGCAGCGGTTCATCGTCTGAGAGCGCCTCGCGTTGGCGCTGGAGGTTCATCTCGGCGCGGGTCCGCACCACCTCGACGAACAGGTCGTCCATGGTCGGGAAGTAGTAGTGCACGAGCGCCGACTTGACCCCCGCCTTGGCCGCCACCCGGCGAGACGTCGCCGCGGCATAGCCCTCGTCAAGCATAATTTGGGCGGTCGCCTCGACCAGCGCGACACGAGCCGCTGACTCCCGGCCAGCCCTTGACCGCTCCTCAACGGGGCTGCTAGACATAGCCGCAGCCTAACTGTTGGGCGATCGCCCAACAACTCGAGGGAGTGGTGGCGAATGGCCCCACCGGCGCCGGGACGTGCGGTGGCTTGATCACCAACGAACACGGGCAGGTTCTCGACGCGCATGTGCAGGTCATCGACGGCCTGTACGCGACCGGTAACATCACCGCCACGGTGATGGGCCGGAACTATCTGGGCGCAGGCGGGAGTATCGCCAACACGATGATCTTCGGTTATGTGGCGGCCCGGCACGCGGCCGGCCGAAGGATCGCGGGGGAGAAGACCGCCTGATCAACGCTGAGACGCATACCAATCGTCGTCGGGCCGAGGCGTTCGGCTCCGCCGCAGAGGAGTACGACCGCTACCGGCCGCGCTATCCCCGGTCTCTGATCGCCGACCTGGTGACCATTCCGGGCATGCGGATTCTGGATGTCGGCGCGGGAACGGGCATCGCGGCAGTGCAGTTCGTCGAGGCGGGAGCGGATGTCCTCGCGGTCGAACCCGACGCGCGCATGCTGCGGGTGGCCGCCCGCAAGGAGCTTCTCGTCGAGCAGGCGAAATTCGAGGACTGGTCGCCGGCGGGCCGACTCTTCGACCTCGTCGTGTTCGCGCAGTCCTTCCACTGGGTCGAGCCACGGATCGCGTTGATGAAGGTCATCAGGATGCTCCGGCCTGGTGGTCGTCTGGTGTTGCTGTCGAACCGGATCAGACCCACGTCTCCGACCCCGAAGAAACTGGCCCCCGCATATGCCGGTCTGCTCGACATATCCCAGCGCCCGTCGGTCGACGCCGTCCGCGACGACGGGCTGGGGGCGTTGCTCATGGAGTCCGGCTTCACGTTCGAGCAGTGGCACGTCGTGGAGCAGCTGCATTACAGCACCGACGAGTGGATCGACATGGTCTGCACCTACTCCAACGTCCTGACCCTCGAGCCGAGCGTGCGCGCCGAGCTCCGATCCCGCCTTGCGCAGCGGATCGGCGCCGCCGGCGTCAGTGCCCAGAACGCCGCCATCGCGGTGGTCTGCACCCCACGCTCCCTCTAGGACCCCATTCTCACTTCCAGACCGGGCATGGCCATGACCGGAACGCTGGCGTCGGGAACGGAGCCCGAGCGGGTCAGCCCCCGGACGGGCCATGTCGACCGGCGCACCATCAACCTCGACAGCGGGGCCGACCTGAGCATCTGGCGCCAATTCGACCACACCGATCATAATGCGCTGCAACCCTTTTCGGGATCGACGACGAGTTCACCGGACACCGATCCCGAGTGCGCCGACGATACCGAGGTCTCCAGCTACGGGAGATGGCCGGAGTCGGTGCGCACATTGGCCAAGCCGCCGGCCGACGCGCGCTACCTGCCCGATCGCCATCGCCTGACCTCGCGCGAGCTCGACCTCGACCTGACCGGAGAGCCAGTGGTGCCTGCCCCGGCACATGCCCTTCCGCTCGAGCACATGGACGGTCCGTACCGCTACCACGGAACGCTGCACGGTGCGCCCGTCAGCGGATCCCATTGCTCTTCGGGTGCATCCTCGAGATCCAGGATTCCGTTGAGCGGGACACCGGACGGTGGTCCGCGCCGAATGAATCGAACACGGTGCAGTTGCTGCGGGAGATCGTCGCGAACGTGCCCTGTGCACCGTCGCGCACGAGCGAGATCCACAGGAAAACCGGCGCACTCTGCGGCGGGCAATTCGGTCAATTTCGCCTTGTCCGAACGTGTTTCGGGGAAGACCCCCTTGCCCGGTACGCCGACCAGGTCGTACGTCCACGCGTGGTACGGACACGACAGCCGTCTGACGCCCTGGTCAGCAGGATCGACACCGCCCCTTCACGGTTTTCGTGCAGAAGGTGCCCGGGCGGGGGAGTTCCGAGCTGTATCCGACCGGTTGGGGACTGGTTGGCAGCATCGTCTTGTCCCGGGCGAGCCGCTCGGCCGACGTATACGTATCGGGCGATGCGCTCGGTGGGCGTCATGTCGGTTGTCTTGTCGCTCGCCAGTTTCGGGGCGCGGCGGGTGAGTCGACGCGACGCTGACTCAGCAATGTCCGCTTTCGCAAAAGCCGCTGCTGAACCCCATCCCCGGCGTATCGTCCGCTAAAGCCGGGTCGGGGCCGAGGTGGGAGGCAGCGATGGCGTTTCCGGGGTGGAACTGGCTGAGGCGGCTGGCGGTCGCGGCCACGGCCGCCGCCGTGTTGCCCGGATTGACAAGCATCTCAGGCGGATTCGCGACGGCGGGCGCGTTCTCCAGCCCGGGGCTGCCGATCGAGTACTTCGAGGTGCCGTCGCCGGGGATGGGTCGCGACATCCGGGTCGAGTTCATGAGTGGCGGGCCCGAGGCGCACGCGCTGTATCTGCTCGACAGCATGGAGGCGGGCGACGATTTCAACGGCTGGGACATCAACACCCAGGTCTTCGACTGGTACCACCAGTCGGGCCTGTCGATCGTCATGCCTGTCGGCGGCAAGTCGAGCTTCTACAGCGATTGGTACGCACCGGCCGTCGGCAACGGCGACACCTACACCTACAAGTGGGAGACCTTCCTGACGAGTGAGTTGCCCGCCTGGCTGGCGGCCAACAAGAGCGTCCCGCAGACGGGCAACGCCGTGGTGGGCCTGTCGATGGGCGGATCATCGGCGCTTGTGCTGGCCGCCTACCACCCACAGGAGTTCATCTATGCGGGATCGTTGTCGGGATTCCTGAACCTCTCGGCCGGAGACTGGCCGGGCAAGGTCGGCATCGCCATGATGTGGAACGGCGGGTTCGATCCCGCGGCGATGTGGGGCCCGCCAGGTGACCCGGCCTGGGCCCGCAACGACCCCACCGTCCAGGCGGGCCGACTCGCCGCGAACAGCACCCGCATCTGGATCTACTGCGGCAACGGAACGGCGACCGACCCCGCGCTCGCCAGCCCGGACGCTCCCATCGCGGGCCTGGGCTTCCTCGAGGGCTTCGCCATCGATTCCAACTTCGCCTTCCGGGACGCCTACGTCGCGGCGGGTGGGCGCAACGCCGTGTTCAACTTCCCCGACGGTATCCACAGCTGGGGTTACTGGGGTCAGCAGCTTCAGCAGATGAGACCCGATATTCAACGCGTGCTCGGGGCGGCGCTGCCGACCACATGAGCCGCGCGACCGCAACCGCGGAGCGCCTGCTCGCCGAGGAAGTGGCTGCATCGCCGGCGGCCGTGGTCTCCGTTCGCGAGGATCTACTCCGACGTCGCGCCAGGAGCGTCGAGCACGCTGACCGCGATGCCGTACGGCAGGAACCTCACCCTGCGCGTGGTGTCGGTGTTGTCCTTGTTCGCGCGTAGCGCATCGAGTTCGGTGGGATAGACCTGCTCGATGTGGGCGCCGCCGTCGGCGTCGACGGTGTAGATCGCCCAGACACCGTCGCCCTTCTCGCCGGTCGTCTCCGGTTGGCTCTTCGCGCGCGAGTAGCGCGAGAACTCATCGAATACGGTCGCCCATCCGGCGCGCTCACCGGACGTGGTGAAGAACTTGCTGACGCCGTCGAGCGCGTCGCGCAGGCCCTCGCCGGCCTCGCGCACCACGCGATCGAACTCGTCGGGGTCGAATCCGAATGGCCCATTGGTGCTCATCTGCGGTTCCTCCTCATGGCCGTACGCCGCAGCAATGCGGTAACCACAGTGTGCCTGTGAGTCGCGTGGTAGTCGACTGAAGGCAGGGCCAGGTGGTAGGCAACCTCATGACATTCACCGGCGCCGAGATGCTGGCGATCGCCGAGCGCTCGCCGGCGGTCGCCGGTGCACGTGACCGCAACGCGTGGGTGGGGCTGTTCACGGCGACCGGGCGGGTCGAGGACCCGGTGGGTTCGCAGCCTCACCAGGGACGAGCCGCAATCGGTCGGTTCTTCGACACCTTCATCGGTCCCCGCGAGATCACCTACCACCCCGAAGTCGACATCGTGATGGGCCCGACTGTGATCCGAGACGGGATGCTGGAGGTCAAGATGACATCGGCCCTGACCATGAGGGTCCCGACATATATCCGCTACGACCTGCAGGACGACGCAGGAGAGCTGAAATCGCTACGCTCTCGGCCTTTTGGGAGCTGCCGACAATGGTCGGGGAGTTCCTGCGAGGTGGCCTTCCCTCGGTGCCGGCCGGTCTGCGCCTGTCCAGGCTGTTGCTGAGAGATCAAGGATTCACGGGGACCGTCGGATTTCTCAGCGGGTTCAGCGGTATGGGCGGCGGCGGAAAGGAACTGTTCGCGGGCTTTCTGGAGGATGCGTGTGGCGGCGACGAGGTCGGAATGCGGCGATGGCTGGCCGGCGACGTGCGAATCTCGAGCGGTGACGACCTTCCGCTCACAGCGTCCGACTTGCGCAATCACTTGTCCGGGGCGACGTGGCGCAAGCTCATCGGCGCCGGCCACAGCTTGGTGGCGGCCACCGAGCGCGCCGGACAGCGCAGTGTCGTCTTCTGCGATATCGGGGATATCGGCGATCGCGCCTCGGTGCCCGCCGCGATCACGCAGGTCCGGGTCTTCAGCGAAGGGGCCTGAGCGCTGTTTCACCGCGATGTCGACGGGGTAGCCCGGCCCTCATGAACCGCGGCAAGGACGATGACGAATCCGAAACCGATGTCGACGACGATGACCATGTCGCGGCTTCCCGCGCGGGAAAAGACGGCGCGGATGACGGCACCTATGTCGGCCAGACGGCTTCCGACGACGCGCTTGACGTCGGGGAATCCGGCGCCGAGGCTCGCCGGGAGAACAGCGGCGGGTAGTCGGAGCCGTCCCGATTCGGTGGCGGTCGCGCGCTTCAGTCGGCCGGCGTGAGACGGTAACAGCACCATGGACGCCGACGACTACATGACCTACGAGGAATTCGGGCGCAAGTTCTTCGAGATCGCCGTGACCGAAGAGCGCGTCGGCGGGGCGATCGCGGCTATCGCCGGCGACGCGTTCGAGATGGGCCCGATGGGTCAGGGGCCGGGCAAGATCGCCAAGGTGACCGCGCGGGTGCGGATCCAGGAACCCCGGGTGACCAGAAAGGTGGCCGAGGCGATCACCTTCGACATCCGGATCCCCCTCGAGATCGACATGGTTGTCGACCTTCGGATCGACAAGCCGAAATTCATGGTGTTCGGCGAGATCGCGCTCCGGGCCACGGCCCGCGCCGCCGACCCGTTGTTGCTGATTCTCGATGTCGAGAAGCCGCGGTCGTCCGACATCGCGATCCATGTCACGTCCAAGTCGTTGCGGGGCGAGCTGGTGCGGATCATCGGTGGCATCGACGCGGAGATCAAGCGGTTCATCGCCGCACACGTGTCCGGCGAGATCGACAGCCCCGAATCGCAAGCGGCCAAGATCATCGATGTGGCAGACCGTCTCGATGCCGCGTGGACGGGCATCTGAGCGAGGCTATTTCCCCAGCGTGAACTGGTTGACGTCGATGTACCCAACGCGGAACATCTTCGCGCATCCAGTCAGATATTTCATGTACCGCTCGTAGACCTCGTCGGACTGGATCCTGACGGCCTCGTCCTTGTGCGCCTCGAGCGCCGCCGCCCACAGGTCGAGGGTGCGGGCGTAGTGCGGCTGCAGTGACTGCACTCGAGTGACCGTGAAACCGCCTTCGGTGGCGCGTTCGGTCACCATCGGAATCGACGGCAACCGGCCGCCCGGAAAGATCTCGGTGACGATGAATTTGACGAACCGGGCGAACTCGAACGACAGCGGCATGCCACGCTCGGCCATCTCGGTTGGGTGCAGACCGGTGATGGTGTGCAGCAACATGATTCCGTCGTCGCGCAGTGCGCTGAAGGCCATGTCGAAGAACGCGGGATACCGCTCGTGCCCGAAGTGCTCGAAGGCGCCGATCGACACGATGCGGTCCACCGGTTCGTCGAACTGTTCCCAGCCCTGCAGGAGGACGCGTTTGCTGCGTGTGCTGGGCGAACCTGCGAAGCGTTCATCGACGTGGGCCTTCTGATTTTCGCTGAGCGTGAGGCCGACGACGTTGACGTCGTAGCGTTCGATCGCGCGCATCATTGTCGAGCCCCAGCCGCATCCGACATCGAGCAGCGTCATGCCGGGCTGCAGGCCGAGCTTGCCCAGCGCGAGATCGATCTTGGCGAGCTGCGCCTCTTCCAGCGTCATGTCGTCACGCTCGAAGTACGCGCAGCTGTAGGTCTGTGTCGGGTCCAGGAAGAGCCGGAAGAACTCGTCGGACAGGTCATAGTGCGCCTGGACGTCCTCGAAGTGCGGTTTCAGGCTTTCAGGGTCCTTGGGGTGCCTCGGCATCGTGACAGCGTACGATTCTCGGGGTGGTTTCCAAACGCGTGATCTCTGTGGCCGCCTCGGCAGGCGTGCTCGCCACGGGTGTGGCGCTGGCCGCGCCCGCCCAGGCCGACCCGACTGACGACGCGTTCCTGTCGGCGTTGTCCAATGCCGGCGTCGGATCGATCGATCCGGCCAATGCCGCGGCCCTGGGCCAGCAGGTCTGTCCGATGCTGGCCGATCCGGGTCAGACGGCCGCCGACGTCGCAGGCAAGGTCGCAGACGCGGGCGGCATGTCGCTCGGCCCGGCGACAATGTTCACCGGAATCGCGATCCAGATGTTCTGTCCGGCGGCGGTGTCGTCGATCGCGAGCGGCAATTCGCCGATTCCGCTCGGCATGCTCGGCTTCTAAGCCGCCAATCTTTCCAGCCGCGGTCGGCGCGGACCACGACCCTCACCGCTGGACCGTCCTCGAAAGTGCCGCCAGAGCCACGGCATCAGCATGTTCTGCGTCCACAACACCTGCGAGTAGGCCTGCGACCTCAGTGACTGACGGCTCGTAGCACCGTCGCTTTCGGCCCAATCATGGTTGCTGCCAGGCAAAGCCAATGCCTCGGCCGCCGCCTCGGCGAAGCGCCTGTGTCCCTCCGGTGAACCGTGCACCCGGTCGGGGCTCCACGTGTCCGGCACCGTCATGGACGGAGCGTGATAGAGGTCGACGAGCCTGAACCCGTGGCGGTCCGCCGCAGCCCGGATGGCGTCGTTGATGCGCAGCACCCGAGGCACCAGGACGCGGCCGACCGGGAGAATCCGGGCAAGATCGGGAAAGGTCGTCGTAGTGACCGTCGCGCCTGATCGTCCGAGCCGCGCGTGCAGCTCGTCCAGCTCTGCCAGGGCGCCGTCGAAATGGGGCCCCGGCCGAGTGACGTCGTTCATCCCGATGCACACCGTGATGAGGTCCGGGTCCATCGCCAAGGCGCGGGGCAGTTGGTCGTCGAGGACGTCGCGGATCTGCTTTCCACGTACCGCGAGGTTGGCGTAGGCCAGGCCGGGGTAGTGAGCGTCGATCATCGCCGCGAGCCGGTCGGCGAATCCCGTCAACCCGGCGGTGTCGTCACCGTCCCACAGCCCTTCGGTCTGGCTGTCACCGACCGCGACATATCGCGAGAAGCCCGCCACAGCGGCGACTCTAGCGGCGAAGCGCCGCGTCCACCTGCGGCGCACCGGCGGCTGCGGCGAACTCGAGGTGGCGATCGGTGACCTCGGCCCCACCGGACCGCAGGATGTCGATCACGTCGGCGACGTCGCCGGCCCGGTATGCCACATGGCGTGCGCCCACCGCCCACCAAGACATCAGCGAGTCGAGTCCGCGGTCCGGCTGTGCTCCGAGTTCGACCAACGCGGCGACCGTCGCCGGCAGGACTTGCCGGGCGGCCAGCTCGATCGGCTGGGTGCCGCTCGGCGTCTCGGCATCGACCGAGGCTCCCGCGCCGACCAGCGTGCGCACGATCTCCCGGTTGACGTGGTCGTGGTCGCCGGTCAGCGCGTGCAACGGTGCGGAACCATCGGAGTCGAGCAAGCAGGGGTCCACCCCGCGGGACAACGCGTGGGACAAGGCCACCGTGCGACCGAGCCGGACGATCTCGTGCAGGATCGTGGTGAACTTCTCGCCTCGCGCCGACAGCGCGATGCGACGGCCCGCGTCCGCGCCGGCGTCGATCAGCGCCAGCGGGATGCCCGGCGTCAAGGACCGCAGCCCATACCAGAGCGGCGTGGCGCCGCAGGCGTCCACCGGGTCGGGTTCGGCCCCGAAGGCCAACATTTCGATGACCCACGAGCTTCCGCGGTGTGCGCGGTCGAACAGGTCGAGTACGTCCGGCGCCAGCGGCACGGTCCACGCCGGGTGCTCGACCCCCAGCGAATCCAACACCTGCAGGGCGCCCGCGCGCTTGTCACCCAGGTCGAACCACGGCCAGGGCCCCTCGCCCTTGGCGATGAAGTCCGCGATGGCGATGCGCGACTCCGAGACGGTCGACCTGCCGTCATCGTCATAGTGGGACCGGAACACCAGCTCGTCGCCGTCGCGCGAGACGACGACGGTTGCCGGGCCCTCCTGGAACCGCGCCAGCTCCGTCACCGCACAAGCATCACCGACGACTTCGGTGGATTCTCACCGGCCCCGGTCACGAGCGATTACAGGAGGCGACCCAACCTAGTCAGATTCAGCGGCACACCGACGACACTCAGCTGAGTGATGATGTCCTCCAGACGTTTTGGCGGCACATCCAGGTGCCACTCGGGCAACGTGCCGGACACGCACACCATATCGGGAGCAAACGTGATGGCGGTCAGCTGAAGACCGTGTGGAAGCTCGGGAAGGCGCACCGGATACGCCGGCGTGCGCCCCGGCAGGGTCCACCGTGATTTGCGCAACACAAGGCCGCGCGGTCTCAGCCGCAGCGTCGAGCCGTCGAGTTCTGCGTCGACCTCCAGATGGCCGATCATCGGCCGCCTGGCCAGCCGGAGCTGGGCCACCCCGTCTGGGCCGACCCCGCCCGACAGCCGGGGCGCCGCCCACAGGAACAGGTCATCGAGGAGCCGGGCGGGAATCTGCACGGTCAGCTCCACCGGCGCGGCGACCAGCACCGGCGGCGCCGCCGGGCGAAAGTGCACATTGTGCAGGACCGCGGTGGCACTGTCGAATCGGTTTCCGTGCCAATCGAGGTCGCGCGCAGCGAGTCGCACGTCGTTGAGCTGGCCGACCGACAACCCACGCACGTCGAGCCGGGAATCGAACTCGGTGACCGTCAGCGTCAGGTCGCCGCCGTCGAGGCGGACGGTGAGCCGGCGTCCCACCACCAGCCTGCGCAGGGTCATGAACAACGTTCGGTACGCGGCGGCGGCGCCGCTGCTGACCGGAGCCACCGCGGCGGACGACCACAGCGAGGCCAGCAGATCGATCGGCCGGAACAGATCGAATCGACGAAGCGGCTCCGGGCGCGTCATGGCACCAACCATCCCGCATCGCCTCTGATGGGCCAACCTTTCCGATCAGTCAGCGGGGTGGGTGAAACTGAACACCAGGGCCCGCATCGACCTGCCTACGGCGTGCCGGGTCTCGACGGGGTCGGGGGAGTTCGCGATGAGCATCGCACCGCGCGTCAACGCCCCGAGCAGCAACCGGGTGGTGGTCTCCGGGTCATCGACCTGGATGGTCCCGGCTTCCGCGGCCGCCGTCAGCGCATGCACGATCACGGCGTGCGCATAGCGTTCGTCCAGCTCGGTGTAGCGCGCCAAGCCCAGGACGGCCGGCCCGTCGACGATCAGGATGCGTTGCACGTCCGGCTGCAGCACGCCGTCCAGAAATGCCTCGAAGCCGCGGGCCAGCTCCTCGATGCCATCCGAGGCCCCCTGCGCGGCTTCGGCAGACGCGGTCATCAGATCGGTGTGCGCCCGGACGAAAACCGCCTCGAAAAGTGCTGTCTTGGTAGGGAAGTGGTGGTAGAGAGCGCCGGTGGTGACGCGGGCTTCGCGGGCCAGGTCCTCGACCGACGTGCCCCGGAAACCGTTCTCGCCGAAAAGCAGGCGGCCGGCCGCGATCAACGCCGCCCGGGTCTGGGCAACCTGTTCGGCGCGTAGCGATGCCGGCTGCTCTGACATCTCTCTCCTTCGCGACTGACCAGAACAGCCTATTGACATAGTCATATTATGTGAAATAGTCATCCTATGACAGCCGCACCCGTACAGCTCACCGGACCGGCCGCGGACACCCGCCGCGAGTACAGGCGCACACTCGACGCAATGCGTCACGCCGTTGCGCGAAGCGCCGCCCTCTGGCGGGACATGGACAGGCCGGACGCTCCCGCGCCGGGCCTGAAGTGGACCGCCGCCGAAACCGCCGCTCACGTGGTCGGTGACCTGCGTGACTACACCCAGGCGCTGACACGCCACGCGAATGGCTACATGACACATGCGAATCGGTGCACCGAAGCGCCGTCACAACTGAGCGCGAGGGTCAACGCGCGCCATCTCGAGGAGGTGCCGCAACGAAACCTGCACCGGCTCGCCGACATGCTCGAGGTGCAGGCGGCCGCATATCTGGACGCAGCGGTGACCGCGGACACCGCTGCCGAGATCGCCACGCCGAACGGACTGATCCTCGGCCCGTCGACGATGGCCGCGCTGCTACTGGGCGAACAGGTCATCCACGGGCTGGACATCGCGCGGGCGGCCGCCCTGGCGTGGACGGTCAGCGCCGACGACGCCCTGTTGGTCTTTCCCGGTGTGATGACCGTCGCACCGCAGTACCTACGGCCGAACCGGGCGGCGGGAGTGCACATCAGCTTCGAGTTGCGAATGCGCGGCGGTGGGGCCTATCGGCTGGCCGTCGACGACGGCGCCGCCGTCGTCACCCCCGCGGGCCGGCGGGCAGACTGCTCGATCACCGCCGACCCGGCCACCTTCCTCCTGGTCGGCTACGGCCGGATCTCCCAGTGGTCGCCGGTGCTGCGGGGTCAGCTCCGGCCCGGCGGCCGCAAACCGTGGCTCGCGATGAAGTTCGCAACACTGCTGCACTGCCCGTAGGAAAGCGTTCGCTTACAGTGGTGGCAATGACCTCTGTGGTAATCGTCGGAAGCGGGTTCACCGGATTCGAGTGCGCCCGGCACTTGGCCCGGAAGCTGCGTAAGCACGACGCGTCGGCCGAGATCATGATCGTCTCGCCGGTTGACTACATGCTGTACACGCCGCTGCTGCCGGATGTGGCAGGTGGCGTGGTCGACGCCCGTTTTGTCGCGATCCCGCTCGCCAACACGCTTCACGGTGTGAGGGCGATTCGCGGCAAAGTGGACGCCGTCGACTTCGACGGTCGCACCCTGACGTTCACCGACCCGGAGGGGCGGGCGCACGACCTGTCCTGGGATCGTCTGGTCTTGACCCCGGGATCGGTCACCCGGCTGTTCGATGTGCCGGGCCTGGCCACCCACGCACGCGGGCTGAAATCGACAGCCGAAGCGCTGTACCTCCGCGACCACGTGCTCGAACAACTCGAGCTGGCCAACAACGAGGACGATCCGACCGTGGCCAAGGCGCGACGGTCCATCGTCGTCGTCGGTGCGTCATACTCCGGCACCGAACTGGTCGCGCAACTCCGCGCACTCGCCGATGCGGCGGCGGAACAGCTGGGCTTCGAGAAGGCTGATGTCAGTTTCGTGCTGCTCGATCTCGCCAAGCAGGTGATGCCCGAAGTGGGAGAGCGGCTCGGCGCCGCGGCGATGCGCGTGTTGAAGGCGCGCGGCATCGATGTCCGGCTCGGAATCACGCTCAAAGAAGTTTACGCCGATCACGTTGTGCTCAGCGATGATTCGCGCATCGACACGCACACCGTCGCGTGGGTCACCGGAGTCACCGGCGCACCCCTCATCGAGAAGCTGGGTCTTCCGACGGAGAGCGGCAGGCTCAAGGTGCAGACCGACCTGCAGGTGCCGGGCCACCCGGATGTGTTCTCGGCCGGCGACGCCGCCGCGGTGCCCGACGTCACCCAGCCCGGCAAGATCACCCCACCCACCGCCCAGCACGCGACGCGACAGGGAAAGGTGTTGGCCCGCAACGTCGCCGCGAGCCTCGGATACGGCAAGAAGAAGACGTACAAGCACCGCAACATGGGGCTGGTCGTCGATCTGGGCCCGCGCTACGCCGTCGCGAACCCGCTGAACATCCAGCTGTCCGGCTTTCCGGCCAAGGCTGTCACGCGCGCCTATCACCTGTACGCGATTCCGCGCTTCGTCAACAGGTGGGCGGTGTCATTGGCGTACCTGACCGACGCGTTCTTCGACCGGTCGGTGGTCTCGATCGGGCTGTCGTCGGAAGAGGACGCCCAGTTCTTCGCCAGCGAGGGCATTCCGATGCCCAAGCCCGACTGATTCGAATCCCGGCAAGCCGGGAATGTGGTGTCCATGGCTACCTATCGCGTGTTGAACCCCCAAGGCGATGTCGTCGACACCAAGGACATCGAGAGCGCAGATGATGCGCATGCCTGGTTCGTGGATCAGAAGGCCGAACCCGAACTCGGCTGGCGGATGGAAGTCAAGTCCGATGACGGCGACTGGGCGTTCTTTGACGACAGTGAGGGCGACCGCAAGTACTAACCCCTGTCGGTCACGTACCACTTTCCGATCGGCGGCGCGTGACTGCTCTGCACGAAGACGAAGCGGGGCTTCTGGAAGGCAAACGCCCGGTAGTCGCCCAGATAGCACGTTTCACCTGTCTTGATCTTGGTGACCGTCTGCGTGGTGGGGTCGAAATCGATCGTGCCGTCATCGGTGATGTCCAGCCGCCAGCGCGGCTGAAATGTCACGTCGCTCACGCGACAAGGTTACTGAGTGACCGCGGTGTACCGGGCCATTTCGTGTCGACTCCTGACGCGCAGCACGGTTGTCGGGCTGTCGGCGACGCCGAGCACCCGGATACAGGCGTCGGCGACGTGTTCGGGCAACGCGGCGCGTTCGGGGCTCAGCTCGCTGGTCCACATGTGCACGAGCGACTCGACCAGGCGGAACGGCAGGTCCCCTGCGGCCTCATCGACGCCGGTCCCGGACACGATAACCTTACTCAGCGCCAGATAGTGAAGCCGCAACCGCTCGCGGTCCGACCAGAACTGTTCGAGTCGGGCCCCGCGTAATTCGGGCTGCAGATACAGCGCACCGAGGTTCCAGCGGCCATTGATCAGTTGACCGCCGTCGAACATCGCCAGCGCATGCAGATGCTCGGTCGCCGTGAGCGCCGGCTCGGCGTCCATCAGGATCGGAATGAAGGACAGTGTCGGCGTCACCGTCTGGCTCAGCAGCGCGCACAGGATGTCGTCCTTGGTTCTGAAGTAGTGGTAGAGCGAGGCCTGTCGGATCCCGACCGCCTCGGCGATGCTCCGCGTCGAGGTGCCGGCATAGCCGAGTGTGGTGAACAGTTCGCCGGCCGCATCCAAGATCTCGTCGCGCGCCGTGGTGCCGGGCCGTCGCTTCGTCGTCAGCCGTGGGCGGCCCGCACGAGTGATGGGCATCATGCCATCGTGGCGCATTGAGCAGGATAAACGCAGCGCCCTGCGTTTCTGTCACACGACAGAAACGCGCGACACGCATCGGTTACGTCGGGCCGCTATTGGTTACGCGCGCGACACCCAACGCGCCGGGGAGCCATGAAAACTGTCAAGTGACAGGCCAGGGCTAGGGAGCAGTAGATGAGCAGCGCGCTATCCGAGATCGACGGGAACCGCACCGCGTCGGATCCGCGAACGGCTGATGGGCTGGTCGCCACGGTCACCGACCTCCACGTCACGTTCCGGCGCAACGGTACCGAGGTGAAGGCCCTGCGCGGTGTGACACTGAGCGTCCGGGCGGGGGAGATCCTCGGCTTGGTGGGCGAATCCGGCTCGGGAAAGAGCGTGCTGGGATTCACGACGCTGGGGCTGCTGCCGTCGACCGCTGGGGTCCAGGGCTCGGTCCGAGTGGCCGGCTCCGACATGGTGGGCGGCAGCGCGAAGGCGTTGCGCAAGGTTCGCCGTCTCGATCTCGGTGCCATCTTCCAAGACCCGATGACCTCACTGAACCCGACGATGCGGATCGGTAGGCAGGTCGCCGAGGCGGCGGGAAGCGACGAGGAAGCGCTCAAGCTGTTGACCGCTGTCGGCATCCCCGACCCTCCGCGCCGGTTGCGCGCGTTCCCCCACGAACTGTCCGGCGGGTTGCGGCAGCGGGTAATGATCGCCATCGCGATCGCGGGTGACCCCGAGCTGATCATCGCCGACGAACCGACCACCGCACTCGACGTGACGGTGCAGGCTCAGGTGCTGCGCCTGCTGCAACGTCTTCGCGACGAGATCGGCTGCAGCATCGTGCTGATCACTCATGATCTCGGCGTCGCCGCCCAGATCAGTGACCGCATCGCCGTGCTCTACGCCGGTCGCATCGCCGAGATCGGCCCCACCGCAGACGTGCTCGAACAACCCGCGCATCCCTACACGCACGGACTGCTGCGCTCCCGGCTCACCCTGGAAACCCCTCGGCACCGCAGGCTGGCCGCGCTGGCCGGGGCGGTACCCAGCGCCGTCAAGCCACTACCGGGGTGCGCGTTCGCGCCCCGATGTGCGGTGGCAACGCCGGCATGCCAGAGCGCGCCACCGGCTCCGGTACCGGTGGCCGCCGAGCGGGTCAGCGCCTGCATCCTGCCCTTCGCAAGCGTCGCCGCGGAGATGAGTGCGCGGGTGACCATCGCCACCGAGGAGGCCGAACGCGAGACCGGATCCACCGGGGACGCCGAGCCGCCGGCAGTCCTGATGCACGATGTCACCAAGACGTTCTCGATCGGGCGGCACGGGAAACTCCAGGCACTACGGGGTATCTCCCTCACCGTGGCGCACGGAGAATCCGTCGCGCTGGTGGGTGAGAGCGGATCGGGAAAGTCCAGCCTGCTACGGGTCATCGCCGGGCTGGAGAAGGCGACGTCGGGAAGCGTCGAACTGGCGGGCGGCCGACGACCCCAGATGGTCTTCCAGGATGCCGGCGCCTCACTGACGCCCTGGCTGTCGGTGGGCGAGCTGGTCGAAGAGCGGCTACGGCGAAACGGCCTGACGCGCAGTAAGAGACGCGACGCGGTGGCCGAGGTGTTGCGGCGGGTGGGCCTTCCGCCGGACATCACCAGATCACGCGCCGCCCAGCTGTCCGGTGGACAGCGGCAGCGGGTGTCACTGGCCCGGGCCACCGTGGTACCGCCATCGGTCCTGCTGTGCGACGAGCCGACCAGCGCGCTCGACGTGTCGCTGGTCGCGTCGGTGCTGAACCTGATCGGTGACCTGCGCCAGACGCTGGACATGTCGGTCCTGTTCGTCACACACGACCTGTCGGTGGCCCGCGTCGTCGCCGACCGCATCGCCGTGATGTATCTCGGCCGAATCGTCGAGATCGGACCCGCCGACGACGTCATCAGGAACCCCGTACACCCCTACACCCGGGCGCTGGTCGACTCGATTCCCGACCTCGGTCGCGAATCACGGGTGCTTCCAGGCGAACCCGCGAGCGCATTGTCGCCTCCGGCCGGGTGCGCGTTCCATCCGCGCTGCCCTATTTCCGTCGACACGTGCTCGGAGAAACAGCTCGACGTCCGCCTGGAAGGCACTCCCGGCCGTCCTCACCAGGTGGCCTGCATCGAGCGGAAAGCGGGCTGAGATGACGATCGCCCTTCCCGCAGGCACCTGGCTGCGGGGCCGTGAGCACCGGTTGCTGACGCTGCCGAAGACACCGTCGGCACTGTTGAACTGGACCGCCCTCTCGATGGTGCTGATCGTCACCGTGGTGGCGATCGCCGTGCCTGTCATCTCACCGCATGACCCCCTGGTGCCCGCCGGGATGCCGTTGCAGGCACCCGGAAAGAACGGATTTCTTCTCGGTACCGACGCGGTCGGCCGAGACATCCTGAGTCGAGTGTTGTTCGGGATCCGGGCGAGCTGGTTCGCGGCCTTGGTCGTCGTCGCCGTCGGGCTGCTCATCGGCGGCCTGGTCGGGCTGATCGCCGGCGCCACGGGCGGATGGGTCGACAGCCTGCTGATGCGGATCACCGACGCCTTCCTTTCGCTGCCCGCCCCGGTGCTGGCGATCGCGGTGGTCGCCGCGCTCGGTCCGGGCTTCGTCCACACGCTGATTGCGGTGTCGATCGTATGGTGGCCGTTCTATGCCCGGCTGGTGCGCGGTGAAGTGGCCCGATTGGCGGCGCGTCCACATATCGAAGCCGCCAGACTCGCCGGTGTCGGTTCGATTCGCCTCGCCGGTCGCCACCTGCTGCCCGGTGCTGTGCCGAATGCTCTGGTCGCCGCCAGCCTCGACATCGGTACCTTGATCCTCACCCTGGCGTCGCTGTCGTTCCTCGGTCTGGGCCAAGCCGCTCCGGCACCCGAACTGGGTGCGGACACGGCACGAAACCTGACCTATTTCCTGCAGCAGTGGTGGGTCCCCGTGATGCCGGGCCTCGCGGTCCTCGTGCTGGCCCTTGCCGCCAATATCGCCGGCGACGGCCTCCGCAATCTGATGAAGACGAGCTAGGTGTCGACATGCGGAATTTCATCCTGACCCGACTGGGCGCCATGGTGCTCATCCTCATCACGCTGATCGCCGTGATGTTTGTGCTGCAACATATTTCGCCGATGGATCCGGTCAAGGCCCAACTCGGCGCGAATGCCTCAGCCGAAGCCGTTGCAGCGCGCAGGCATACCCTCGGGCTGGATCAGCCGATGATCAACCAGTTCTGGCGCTACCTCACCTCGGCCGCCCACGGTGACCTGGGCACCTCCTTTCGCACCCGGCACGCGGTGAGCAGCGACCTCGGCGACTTCTTCCCTGCGACACTCGAACTGGCGCTGTACGGACTCGGCCTGGCGCTCGTACTGGCCGGGTTGTTGGCCTTCGGCACAACGCTGAAGTGGCCGGGTGCCGGAGTGCTGCGGGCCGTCCTGTTCACCGGCGCGTCCGCGCCGATGTTCCTGCTCGGCATTCTCGGGCTGATCGTGTTCTACCAAAAACTGGGATGGGTGCCGGCCAATGGCCGGATCAGCGTGGCGAATCCGCCGACGGGGCCCACCGGATTGCTGACGATCGACGGATTGCTGTCGGGCCGGTTCGATGTTGTCGCCGACGCCCTGCACCATCTCGTCCTTCCGGCGGTGGTGATCGCCCTCGGTCCCGCGGTGGCGATCGGGCGGGTCCTGCGCTCCAGCCTGCTGACCGACGCCGACAGCGACTACGCGAGAACCGCTCGCGCCAAGGGCCTTTCGGAAGGCCGGATCATGGTCGGCCACGTGCTGCGCAATTCCATCGGCGGCGCCATGTCGATGACGGGCCTGCAGGTCGGTCTGATGTTCTCGGGCGTGCTGGTCATCGAGCAGGTGTTCGGCTGGCCCGGCATCGGTCAGTACATCGCGCAAAGCATCCCGGTCGCGGACTTTCCCGCGATCGCCGGTGTAACGCTGATGCTGGGCCTGCTCTACGTCGCCATCAACACCTTGGTCGATCTGTTGCAGGCAGCGGCGGATCCACGGATAGCGGTAGGAGAGGGTTAGGTGCCCACACAGCCACTCATCGTGGGCACTGCCGTGCTGGTCGTCGTCGACATTCAAAAGGGCGGCGGAATGCCCGCGGTGGAGGTGGGATTTGCCCACATGCCCGGCCACGCCGAACGAGTCGACCGAGCCGGGAAACTGCTTGCAGCGGCCCGCGCTGCCGGTGTGCCCGTCGTCTTCTTCCAGGAGGTGCACCGGCCCAGCGGCGTGGATTTCGGTCGCGAACTCGACGGCACCGAGGGTGTGCACTGCGTCGCGGGTGAGCCGGGCACCGACCTCGAGGACTCACTGCGGCCCCTGCCTGAGGAGTTTCACATCGTCAAGCGGCGCTACTCGGGGTTCATCGGGACGGATTCCGAGATCGTGCTCCGCGGGCTGCGGGCCTCCACGCTGATCCTCATCGGCGGATTGACCGACGTCTGCGTGCATTACACCTTTGCCGATGCGCACCAGCGCGACTATTACGTCCGCGTTGTCACCGATTGCGTCGGCGGTTCATCGCAATACCTCCACGACGCGGCGCTGGCCGCCATGGAGTACCTCCAGACCGGCGCGTTGCGCACCACCGAGGAGATCCGCAATGCCTTCAAACAGCTCGACCAATCCGTCCCCGAAGGAGCAGCACGATGATTAAACGACGTCTGGCCGGCCTGAAAGTTGTGGCCGCAGCGGGATCCGTCGCGATGCTCACGCTGTCGGCCTGCGGTGGTTCGGATTCGGGCGGTGGCGCCCCGAACGCGGCACCGACCGACAAGGTGCTGCATCTGTCGTTCCTTCAGGATCCCGGCCAGCCGCCGGACCCGGATGTGTACTACGCGGGGCAGGGACTGCTCCTGACGACCAACCTCTACGAGGGCCTGCTGCAATTCAAGGGCGGTCAGGCCAAGGCCGAGTTGGAACCACTGCTGGCCACCGGGTACACCGCGTCGCCCGACAACAAGGTCTTCACTCTCAAGCTCCGTGAGGGCGTGAAGTTCCATGACGGCACACCGTTCACGTCGCAAGCCGTCAAGGCGTCGTTCGACCGGCGGCTGGCCGTCGGCGGCGGCCCGGCCTACATGGTCAAAGACATCGAATCGATCAGCTCGCAAGGGGATTACGGCGTCACGATCACGCTTAACTCCCCCAACTCGGAGTTCCTCGACTACCTCGCATCGCCCTACGGCCCGCGGATGATGAGCCCGACCGGGCTGCAGACGAACGGGGGGTCAGATTCCGCGCAGAACTACCTGACCACCCACGACCTTGGTACCGGCCCGTACACGCTGACCGATGCGCAGGTGGGTTCGCACTACGCGATGGCGTCTTTCCCCAACTACTGGGGTCCGAAGCCGTATTTCGAGAAAGTCGAGATGCCCGTCATCACCGACACGTCAGCCCAGCAGCTGCAGTTCAACAACGGTCAGCTCGCGGCGATCCTGCACGACCTGCCGTCGTCCGCGGTTGAGCAGTACCTGAACAACGGGAAGTATTCGCACTACTCTCTGCCGACCATGATGGCGGCCTTCCTGTACGTGAACCCCAACAAGGGCATCATGAAGGACCAGGCCATCCGCAATGCGGTGATCGACGCCATCGACGTCGCCCAGTTGGTCAAGCAGACGTTCTTCGGCCGCGGCAAGGTCGGCGCCCAGATGTACCCGCCGTACGTGCTGGCCGCCGACTACGGCAAACAGAATCTCACGCACGATCCGTCCGCGCTGACCAAGATCGCGGCGGCGTTACCCGCCGATCAGAAGACGGTGACCATCGGATATGACACCAGCAACCCCGACATGCAACTGATCGGCAACCTCGTGCAGACACAGCTCGCGTCGGCGGGACTCACTGCGAAGGTGCAGGGATATCCGACTTCGGAGATCTATGGCTGGATCGGCACGGACATGCAGGCGGCACCGGAGATCATGGCCAACACGGTGTGGCCGGACGCCCCGTCGCCCTACACGTGGGGCCACATCTCCTGGGACAAGGACGGTGGCATCAACTACCTCGGCTGCTCGTCGCCGCGGGTGACGGCCGCCCTGGCACGAGGTTTGCCAACCGGTGTGCTGCCGCCGTACTCGGCAGCGGGCGCGGCCGCAGAAGAGACGGGATGCTGGTTGAACGTCGCCGACATCGACGACTTCGTGGTTGCCCAGCCGTGGTTGAAGGGAGTCGAACAGGCACATGCGGTGTCGAACCCGAACTCGCTGCGGATCGCCGCGCTTACGGTGGGTTGATGTCTGACAATTCCAAAGGCTCTACGTCTGCCAGATTTTCCACGTCTTCCAAATTCTCTAAGGTTCGCCGCATCGTACTGCTGACCCTCGGCTGGGAGGAGCTGCCGAAATCGGTTTCGGTCTACGGCGCTCCGCCCGACGAGCGGCTGCGGGAGCCGGTGCCCGGTGTGCTGCTCCAGACCGACGGCGGCTGGGTACTTCTCGACACCGGTTTCAACACTGCCTTGGTGCGAGACCCTGCGCTTCACCGCCGGTTCTTCCCGACCGTGGAGTACCGGCCCGTCCTGCCGGGATCCGGCGAACCGATCGAGGAATCGTTGGCCGAGATCGGTGTCGACATCGACGATATCCACGCGGTCGCGGTCAGCCATCTGCACCACGACCATGCCGGCGGTCTCAAGCTGTTCGCCGGCAACGTTCCGGTGCACGCTCAGCGCCGAGAGGTCGAGTACGGGCTGTCGAATCATCCTGAGCCCGAACACAACGCGATCGTGCGGGTGGACTTCGACGATCCGCGCATCGACTGGCATCTGGCCGACGGCGAGGCGGAGATCGGCCCGGGAATCACCGCGGTGCCCACGTATGGACACACGCCCGGCCACCAGAGCTTCGTCGTCGAGCTCGACGAGTCCGTCGGTGGGGGCGGATTCGTGTTCGCCTTCGACGCGGCGGATCTGACCGAGAACATCGAACACGAGCTTCCGATCGGGGGGTTCATCGGCGTCGAGCCGGAGGAGACCGTCGAACCGATTCGACGACTCAAGAAGCTGGCCAACGACAAGGGATACCTGTTGATACCGGGACACGACCCGCACGTCTGGCCCGAGATGACCCGCCACTTCCACGAGCGGTTCGATCCGGTGGCGGAGCGGTAGCACCGGTCATGGACCTGGTTGTCCGCGCCCGGCGCACGGTGATCGACGGACGGATCTGCCCCGCCGCGGGCATGTCGCGCTGTGGCCGACATGGCGGACGAGCGCATGACCGATGTGCTGATGTCCGAATGCGCCGGACTGTGGCGGCGCACATTGCTGATCGAGGCCGACGGGTCCCGCGACGCCGGCGGCAATGTGGGGTGGCTGCAGGGAATCAGCGCGTACGTGGATACACGCGGGTTCGCAGGTCGGTTGACCCAGCGCGACGACGTCTTCGAGTGGAGTCGGCAGATCGACGTCGAACCACCCGGTCCGCATCCGGATGCCGGCCGGATGCATTGGGAAAACGGCGCTTTGATCGAGGTCGGTGTCCACGCCGACTATGTCGAGCATTGGGTTCGCGACGACGCCCAGGCAGCACCGTCGTGGGCGCTGTTCCTGCGCTCCGGCGATCTCGGTGACGCGATCCTGCTTCGTGTGGGCGCCAAGTACGGCTGGGCCGACCGAAGCGGAGTGCGGGTGGACAACGTCGCCACACCCGAGTTCAGCAAGCTGAAGCCGGTTCGCCATAGAAATGAGCTCGAGGCCAACGGTGCCCAATGGAGCGTTGTGGATTACGAAGGAGATGTGGATCTATGAGTCGCGCAACGTCATTCAGGTTGATACCGGTGGTCGATATCACTGGCCTTCAGTCCCCCGCACGGGCGGACCGGGAACGGGTGGCCGACGAGATCGGCAAGGCGGCCCGTGACGTCGGCTTTCTCTACGTGAGCGGCGCAGGCGTCGATGACGCACTGTTCGAGCGCATGCTCGCGGCGACGAAGGAGTTCTTCGCGCTGCCGGTGGAAGAGAAGATGCGTTCGTACATCGGGCTGTCGACGTGTCACCGCGGTTATGTGCCGGTCGGGGAAGAAGGCGTCGAAACCGGAACACCGGACCTGAAGGAGGCTTTCGACACCGCACTGGATCTTCCCGACGACGACCCCGACTATCTCGCGGGGAATCCAATGCTGGGTCCCAACGTCTGGCCCGATCTGCCGGGTTTCGCCGATGCGGTCACCGCGTATTACCAGGTGGTGCTGGAAGTGGGTCAACGGCTCTTGCGGGCGTTCGCCTTGGCCCTCGGCGAGGACGACCCGGAAACGTTCGCCCGGCACGCCACCAAGACGCCCAGCTAGCTGCGGTTGGTGCACTACCCGTACAACCCGGACGCCGTCGACGGCCAGGGCATTGGGGCACATACCGACTACGAGCGCTTCACCCTCCTCAAGCCCACCGCACCCGGACTCGAGGTGATGAACGGCGCCGGCGAGTGGATCGGTGTTCCGCCGATTTCGGACACATTCGTTGTCAACATCGGCGACATGCTCGAACTTTGGACGAACGGGACGTTCGTGGCAACCAGCCATCGGGTTCGGAGGGTGAAGGAGGAGCGCTACTCGTTCCCGTTGTTCTTCAACGTCGACTATCACACCGAGGTGAAACCGCTCCCGCGGTTCGCCGATACCGGGGGCACGCAGCGACCCGCCTTACGCGCGGGTGAGCACCTGTTCGCCCAAACCGCTCAAACGTTCGCGTATCTGCGGAAGCGCCTCGGCAGCGGCGAACTGGTCCTTCCGGACGGGTCACTCGAGACCGGTCAGTTCGGGCAGCAGGCGCTGTACAACCGTGTCTGAACGGCTTACCAGACGCGCACGTAGTCGATGAGCATGTCGGCGGGGTAGGTCCCCGCCCCCGGATCGCCGCCGCCGGAGCCTGCGATCGCAAGGTCCATCACCGGAAACAGCTGGTAGCCGGGTGCGTTGAACTGCCAATCGGGCAGCGAGTTCGCCGGAACGTTGAAGTATGGTTGCGCGCCGTCGACGTAGTCCTTCCAGAACCGCATACCGGCGTCATCCCACTGGACTCGCCACGTATGCCAACCGCTGTCGACGGTGATCCCCTGGCTCACGTGTTCTCCGCCGTTCAGCTTCGCGTGGACCGCCGTTCCGGCCGCCCACTTGCCGTTGCCGTACCACTCCATGATGTCGACTTCGCCACCGTTGACCGGGCTGTTGTTGGCCAGATACCAGGCCGGCCATGCGCCGGGGGTCAGGCAGTTGCACTTGATCCGGGCTTCCCAGTTGTGGCCGATGCCGCCCCGCCACTTGCCGAAGACTTTGCCGCTGTAGTAGGTGTTGCCGTCTTTTGCGGCGTGAAAGACGAGGTTCGACTTGCCGTCGACGAACACGTTGCGGCGATCGTCGCGATACTGACCCACGTTTTCGGGAAGCTCCCAGAACGTCGGGTCCTCCATGTCTTCGCGGGCCAGCGCCACCTCCCACTTCGCCGGATCGGGGGCTGAACCGGCTGGTCCGTCGAATTCGTCCTGGAAGATGTACTGCCCATTGGGCGGCGGCGCGGCCGGCGGTGGTGCATCCAGCGGCGAGGCGTTAGCCCGGATCTCCGGGACGGTGATCGCGGCGGCGAACAGGCCGATCCCCGTTGTCAGCATCATTCGGCGACGATCCATTTCAGGCATGGTTACTCATGAAAGCCGCAACGTCCGGCCCGGCGCAAATCGACTGGGCCCACTTTCTCGAGAACAGACACCGCGCCGCCGCTCACGGGTCGTCTTCGTCATCATCGTCGGGGAGGTTCCCCGGGGTCGTCGGGTATGAGGTAGCGCTGGGGGTGGTGGTAGTTGTTGATCCGGGTTTGTCCGGTGTCCAGTTGTGGGGGTGGGAGCCATTCGGTGCGGCCGTCGTTGCGTTTGCGGGTGTTCCAGCCGCCGGGTTTGACGCGGCGGTTGTCCGGGCCGCAGGCCAGGGTGAGGTCGGTGATGTTGGTTTGGCCGCCCTGGCCCCAGTCGGCGGTGGCGTGGTGGACCTGGGAGTGGTAGGCGGGGGCGGTGCAGCCGGGGAAGGTGCAGCCGCGGTCCTTGCTGTAGAGCACGATCCGTTGAGCCTTCGACGCCAGGCGCCGGGCCCGGCCCAGATACAGCGGCTCTTCGGTGTGGTGGTCGAACACCGCCAGATAGTGGTGGGCGGCGCCGGCTTGGCGGATCACCTCCGACATCGGCAGCAGGCTGCCCCCGCCGGTCACCGCGTGCCCGGCCGCTGATTGCAGCTCTTGGAGGGTGGTGGAGATGACCAGGGTGACCGGCAGCCCGTGGTGGCTGCCCAGCTGCCCCGAGGCCAGCAGCGCCCGGCCCATCGCGGTCAGCGCGTCGTGGTTGCGTTGGCCTTGGGTGCGGGTATCGCCCTGGGTGGCCTCGATCGAGGGGGCCCCGTCCACACACGGGGTGTCGTCGTCGGGGTGGCACATGCCGGGGGCGCCCAGTTTGGCGATCACCGCATCCAGCACGGCGCGGCCCTGCGGGTCCAGGCGGCCGCGGACCTCGCTCATCCCGTCGGGCTGCTGCGGGCCCAGGTGCAGGTAGCGGCGCCGGGCCCGGTCGGCGTCGGACAGTGTGCCGTCCTGATCCAGCAGTGCCGCCAGCCGGTCGGCGGCCGCGCGGAGTTCGTCGGGGTTGACCTCGGCGGCGATGTCGGCCAGCTGCGCTTCGGCCAGGCCCCGGGTTTCGGGGTCGACGAAGGACGGCAGCGTGGTGAAGAACTTGCGAATCTTTTTGACGTGTTCGGCGCCGATGCGGCCCTGCTGCTGGGCGGCGGCCGTGGCCGGCAGCACCGGGGCCAACACCTCGCCGGTCAGGGTGTGCCGCGGCGCCAGATCCCGGGCCAGCCGGACCCGACCGGCGGCCTCGTCCTTGGTGATCCGCAACAACGTGGACAGCGCGGCCGCGGGCGTCGGCGCCCCCAACTCGGCGACCGGGGCCGCGGCCAGCACCGCCACCAGCCGATGCCCCAGGGCGGCTTGGCGGCGGACCAGGGTCTCCCACTGATACGTCAGGGCCAGCTGATCGGCGGTGCTGAGCATCTCCAGCGGCTCGGCCAACAACGCATCCAGCTCAGCGCTCATCGCCGCGATCCGCTTGGCCACCACCCCTGACCCCATACTTCGAACACTAGTACGAGCCACCGACAAATCCGGGCCCCACCGACCCCTGAAACCAAAGTGACACAAGTGAATTGATACTGGAGCACTAAGCTGACGTCGATGCCGAAACTCAGCGCGGGCCTGTTGCTGTACCGGATCACCGTGGACGGTGTCGAGGTGCTGATCGGACATCCTGGTGGCCCGTTCTGGGCACGCAAGGACGACGGCGCGTGGTCGATTCCCAAGGGTGAATATCTCGACGGCGAGGACCCGTGGACGGTGGCGCAGCGCGAGTTTCGCGAAGAGTTGGGCAAGATACCACCGGACGGCCCCCGCATCGACTTCGCACCGCTCAAGCAGCCCAGCGGGAAAGTCATCACGGCGTTCGCCGTCCGCGGCGATCTCGATCTCGAAGGCACCTTCAGCAACACCTTCGAACTCGAGTGGCCGAAGGGCTCGGGCAGGGTCATGGAATTCCCTGAAATCGACCGTGTCGCATGGTTTCCGGTGTCTCGAGCGGCCGAGAAGCTGCTCAAGGGCCAGCGCCCCCTGCTCGACTGTCTGTTGCGCGCCCTCGAAGGCGACGAACCGGCTGGGTCTCGATAGCGTTGATCGTCAGCGCGCGGCCATGTATGCGCCAACCCGTCCGCGTGCGCAGATATTCGTCGTCGTAGCGCAGGTGCCACACCAGGTCACTGATCGTCTGTCCGGCCACGGTCCAGTGATGGGCGATGCACGTGATGCGACCCAGTGCATAGTTCGCGTCGTCTCCAGCCGCGTAGACCTCGCCGACGATCGCATGCTCCGTTCGGGTAACCGTGGCCAATGTGGCCATGGCGGCCCGGACGCCGTCGCGGCCATGGTGGCGGCGAACCGGTTCCAATGAATGCGGCGGATCTGGCAACCGCAATTCCGCTGCATCGGTGAATAATTCGATCACATCATCGAAACGGCGGTCATCGACGGCCGAGGCGTACAGGTGCACCAGGTCGGTCAGCGCTAACCGGTCAGGCAGGTTGAGCCTCATAGTCGCGGACGACCGTTACTGCGCCGGATCGCCTCCCAGCACTGCAGCCGCGTCATCCCGGTCTGCTGCATGCAGACTCGCGTCGGCGACTCGTCCTCGGTGGGCAGCGGCGCGTCGGTCGCTTCGGTCGTCACCGTGGGGCTCGGGATGTCGCCCTGCTGCAATGACCAGACGGTCGTACCGCTGGGCTGCAATGCGGAGCAGTACGTGGTCGAACCACCTGCCGTGGTTCCTGTGCTGCCTTCCGGAGTGCAGTTGGCCCCGATCACCACCGTGGCCGCCGCGGCCGACGTGGTGGTCGCCGTCGTCGTCGGCGAGGGTGGGGGCTCGGGCGGCGGCGGTAGCGGGGTGACGCTCGCAGACGTGGCCGTCGGCGGTTTCGCCGTCGGCGTCGGTTGCGGCCGGTCGGCGCGACGAAATTCCTCGGCCGCAATGGCAATTGCGACCACGAGGAGCACCGCCAGAATTGCAGGCACGATGACAGCAGGCCGCATCAGCGTGGATCGCGGCGGCTGCTGGACCGGCGTGACAGCGGTCGCCAGCCGGGTGCCACCGTCGTCATCGAGCGCGGCGCTTACGCGGTGGGCGAAGGCCCGTGCGAAGTCGGCGCACCGTTCGTAGCGGTTTTTCGGGTCCTTCGCCATGGCCTTGGCCAGCACCGCGTCCAGGCCCGCGAGCTCGGGTCGTCGCTCGCCGACGGCGGGGGGCGCCGCCGACAGGTGCTGGCTGATGACCACGGCCGGGTTGGCGCTCGAGAACGGGGGCGAGCCCGTCAACAGATGAAACGTTGTCGCCGCCAGCGCGTATTGATCGGCGCGGCCGTCCAGAGGTTCACCCATCAGTTGCTCGGGCGCGGCGTAGGACACCGTACCGACGGTCATGTTGGTCGCCGTCAGACCGCTGATGTCGTTTACCCAACGGGCGATCCCGAAGTCGGCCAATAGGGTTCGCTGATCGCCGGAGTCTGGGTGGGCCAACAGGATGTTCGCCGGCTTGACATCGCGGTGAAGCAGGCCGCGTTCGTGCGCGTAGTCCAGCGCGTCGGCGACGGCGGCCACGATCCCGGCGACTTCCCGCTCCGGCAGCCCGTTGGGGCGTTCGCGCAACATCTGCGCAGCATCGGTGCCCTCGACGTAGTCCATCGAGATCCAGATCTGGCCGTCGCACTCGCCGCGATCATGCACGCCCACGATGTGGGGATGCCACAGCGTGGCCGCAATGTCGGCCTCGCGGTTGAACCGCTCGCGATACTCGTCATCGGCCGACACGGTCGCGGGCAGGACCTTGAGGGCATCGCGGCGGGGGAGACGGGGATGCTGCGCCAGATACACCTCGCCCATACCGCCTGCGCCGAGCAGTCGCACGATGGTGTAGCCCGCGAACGTCGCACCATCGGCCAACGGCATGGGCGAATAGTACAGACGCGGCTAGAGATCCAGAGTGAGACGCGAGCCCTCGACACCCCGGGAAGTGCAGATCAGCATCATTCCGCTGTCGCGCTCGGGGTCGGTGAGCAAGGTGTCACGGTGGTCGACGATGCCGTCGAGAACCCGGATTCGGCAGGTATCGCAGAATCCCTGCCGGCAGGAGTACGGCGCGCGCACCCCCGTGCGATTGAGCGCCGACAACAGCGTCTCGTCGGCGCTGACCGCGACCGTCTGGCCGGTGGAGGCGATAACCGCCGAGAACCTTCTCCCGTCGACGACGGGCGGCGCGGCGAACCGCTCGAAATGCAATTCGACGTTGTCCCGGCCGGCCAGTTCGGCCCGGATGGCGGTCAGCATCGGCGCGGGACCGCACGCGTACACGGCGGTACCGTCCGGACAGTCGCCGAGCAGCTCAGGCGCCGTAGGCAACCCGCTGACATCGTCCGTACGGATCGCGACGCGGCCGCCGAAACGCGCCACCTCGTCGATGAATGGCAGGCTGTCGTGGCTGCGCCCGGCGTAGACCATCGACCAGTCAACGCCCATCCGCTGGGCCGTGGCCAGCATCGGCAGTATCGGAGTGATGCCGATGCCGGCGGCGATGAACCTGAACCGCCGCGCCGGTGACCCGTAGCCGGGGACCGTCAACGGAAACGCGTTACGCGGGCCGTGCGTCGTCAGGCTCGCACCGATCCGAAGGGTGTCGTGTACTTCGACGGACCCGCCACCACCGTCGGGGATACGCCGCACGGCGATCCGATAGGTCGCCCGGCTGCGCGGGTCACCGCACAGCGAGTATTGCCGGATCAGACCGCTGGGCAGGTGCACATCGATGTGGGCACCGGGATGCCAACACGGCAACGGGCGCCCGTCCGACGCCGCCAGCGTGTAGGCGACGACGTCCTGATCGTGCGCCACCACGTCGCGGGCCGCCACTGTCAATGCGATCGGGTGGTCGCCGTCGGACGGCGCGGCCATCTTGCGCACCGCCCCGGACAACGCCCACATTCCGTTGAGTGCGACATCGGCGATGCCGAGTGTGACGTCGTGTTGAAAGCGCCCCGACGCACTGGGCGGCGCCTGGTGGTACCGGTCGAACAGTCCCATCAACGGAGGGCGGTCCGCGCCGCCGGAGAACTCGCGAGATAGGCGACGGCCTGAGCCGTGGAGCCCATCTCCTCAGGAGAGAACCCCGGCCGGAAGTACATGAACGTGTTCGCGCCGAAAAGCGTGCGGTACTTGGGCAACAGGCCGAGTTTCGAGTCGCGCATGCGGAGCCGGTTGAATCTCCACCAGCCGATGTCGGTGTTCGGATCGCTCTTGACCAGGTACCAGGCGGCCCGCTGGAAGAACACGAAGATCATCACCACCGCCGACGCCATCGCGCGGATCCGGTCGAGATAACTGTCGTGGAAGTAGACGGCCACGTCGTGGGCCACGGTGCGGTGCTCGACCTCCTCGCTGCCGTGCCAGCGGAACAGGTCGACCATCGTCGGCGCGGCGCCGTGGTCATCCCAAGCGCAGTTGAGCGCGAAATCGCCCATCACCGCGGTGTAATGCTCGATGGCCGCGATGAGCCACAACCGGTCGCACAAGTGGTTCAGCCGGCGGGTCGGATCGGCGGAGGTCGTTGGTGCGAGCACCTTTTCGAAGACGAACTCGATCTGGTCGAGAACCGGCGCGGGGTCGATGCCGTGCACGGTCATGAACTCGTGCAGCATCTGCTCGTGCACGTCGGCGTGAATGGTCTCCTGGCCGATGAAGCCACGCATGTCGTCGGCCAGCTTGGGGTCCTTGACCAACGGCAGGGCCTCGTTGAAGGTGTCGACGAACCACCGCTCGGCCGCCGGCAGCACGACGTTGAGCAGGCTCACCACGTTCGAGGCGACCGGGTGGCCGGGAATCCAGTGCAACGGGATGCCGGTGACGTCGAAGTGCACCTTGCGAGCCTGGATCTGTACCGGGCCCGGATCGATTTCCTGTTCGAAACGGTGCGGTCGCAACATCGCGGGCTCCCTCCGGAAGGAACGGTGGGCAGAAGTCTACGGGTAGTACGTGCGAACGCGGGTTTCAGATAGCCAGGGCGCGTCAATACGACCCGGCATGGCGGGCTTCGACGACGCGCTCGGTTGGGTCAAGCACCAGGTGGCGTCGCGTGTTCCCAAAGCCGATCTGGACCAGCGCGATCCGGACTACATCCGTGAGCAGTTGCCCGGCACCTGGCTGCTGGCGTCGCTCTACTTCCGTGCCGACGTCCGCGGCCTGGACCGGATTCCCGCCGAAGGTCCGGTGCTGCTGGTCGGCAACCACAGCGGTGGCAATGTTCCACCGGACACGTTCGTGTTCACGCTGGCGTTCTGTTCGTATTTCGGGGTCGAGCGGCCGTTCTACCAACTCGCCCACAACCTGGTCGTCTCCGCACCTCCGCTGGGATGGCTGCGCAAGTTCGGCACCGTGGCGGCCAGTCACGAAAATGCCAGGATGGCACTGGAATCCGGGGCCGCACTGCTGGTGTATCCCGGCGGCGACTATGAGGTTTTCCGGCCCTCCTGGGAGCGGCACAAGGTCGACTTCGGCGGTCGCAAGGGGTATGTCCGATTGGCCCGCGAAGCGGGAGTGCCGATCGTGCCGATCGCCAGTGTGGGCGGCCAGGAGACCGCGCTGTTCCTCGACCGGGGTCAGTGGCTGGCCAAGCTGCTGATGGTCGACAAGCTGCTGCGCCTGAAGAGCGTGCCGATCTCGCTGGCACTTCCGTGGGGACTGAACATCGGCGACCTGGGCGGCCACTTCCCGCTGCCGTCCAAGATCGTGGTGGAGGCTCTCGACCCCATCGATGTGGACGGCGACGACGACATCATCCACGAAAAGGTCGAGGCCAGCTTGCAGGCGGGCGTGGATGCACTGGCGGCCGAACGCCGGTTCCCGGTGATCGGCTGATGCGATGAGACTCGAGCGGCGCGTCGTCGTCGACGCCGATCGGGACGCCGTGTGGAAGCGGGTCAGCGACCCGGCCTGCTATCCCGAGTTCATGGCGAACATCGAACGCTGGGAGACGATCACCGATGGCCCGGTCACGGTGGGGTCGCGGTTCACCGTGCACTGGAAGGTCGGATCCGTACCGGTGGGCGGCACGGTCGAGATCGTCGAATTCGACCACGATCGTGACCTGGCGTTCAACGGCATCACCGGCGTGACCGTGCGCGGCCGATTCCGGTTGCGGGACACCGATGACGGGCGAACCAAGGTGGTGTTCCGGCTGGCGTACGAGGCGCCCGGCGGGTTGCTCGGGGTCGTGGCCGACTGGGTGGCGGCGCGCCAGGTCGGCCGCATCATGGAGACCACGCTGAAGAATCTGCGCGAACTGGTCGAGTCGTAGGCGAATCGCACCTTCCCGCAATTCGTTGATACCAGGCGATAGCAGGTGAACCGTCGCGTTTTCGAGCAGGAGTACGCAGATGCCGGAAATTTCCCACCCCGTTGCCAGCCACCACCTCGAGGTCATCGACAAAGGGCGCAGTACGGCCGAACACCCGGCACCGCTGCTGTTCGTCCACGGCGCATGGCACGCGGCGTGGTGCTGGGACGAATACTTCCTCGACTTCTTCGCGGACAGGGGTTATCGCGCGCTGGCCGTGAGCCTCCGCGGACACGGCAACAGCTCTGCCCCAACGCCTTTGAGCGCCTGCTCGGTGCGGGATTACGTGAGCGACGTGGCCTCTGTCGCGGCGAGCCTAGATACCGCCCCGGTGGTGCTCGGCCACTCGATGGGCGGGTTCGTCGTACAGAAGTACCTCGAATCTCACGACGCGCCTGCAGGCGTGCTGCTCGGATCCGCACCGCCGAAGGGCGCTCGCAGTTTCCTTGTCCGGCTGTTCACCCGCTACCCGCGACTGATGGTCAAAGTTACCTTCACCGGTAGCTCGCTAGCCCTGCTGAACAGCGCTGGGTTCGCCAAAGACAACTTTTTCAATGCCGAGACGGCCGAAGCGGACATCGCCCGATGGGTGGCGCGGCTGGGCGAGGAGAGCCGGCGTATCTCCGTCGACTCATTTCTGTTGGACCGGCCGAAACCTGCGCTCGTGACGGCTCCGATGCTCGTACTCGGGACGGAGCCGGACCACTGTGTCAGCGGCACGGAGTTGCGCGCGACGGCGCGCGCCTACCGGACCGAGCCGGAGGTGTTTCCCGGTATGGGTCACAACATGATGTTGGTGCCCGGATGGGCGGCGGTCGCCGAACGGATTCACGCTTGGCTGGGCGACCGAGGACTGTGACCGCGGGTTCTGAGTCAGTTGTAGGAGACGGGCGTCAGGCGGGGGGCGGCGTACCTGCGCCAGGAGCGCCCTGGATGGGCACCACCGGAGTCGGGGTCACCGTGGTGACACCGTTGGAACCGACCGTCGGCCCGCCGGACGGGGCTTGGTCCGCGATCTGGTCGGCGGCCTTCTGGCTGCAGTCCAGCATCAGCAGCATCCTGCCGCCGCCGGTGACCTTCTGCTGGTCGACGAGGCACGCGTTCTGCGGCAGCACACTGCCGAACGAGCCGCCGAAGTACGCCTTGACACCCTGGCTCTTCAGGATCTGCAGTGCCTTGCCGTACTGCTCGCCGACGACGTTGTACGAACTCATGTCCTGTCCGGGCTGAGACAGGGCGACACCGGCGCCGATCAAGGCCACCGAACCCGCCACGACAAGACCACCGCTGAGCACAACGAGCTTCTTCACGCCACTCTCCCCTTCGTCGGTGCGGTGCGAACATATCGCAGCCGTGACAAATGTGAAACCGGTGAAGACGGGCTGTGCGTTACATCGGGGGATTGACCTCCGCACGCATCGCGTCCGCCAGACGGACCGCACGGGGGTCCGAGAAGACGTCTTCGAGCAGCAGTTTTATACCGTCCGGGCCGCTCAGCGGGATCCGCCAATTCGGATATTCGTCGATGGTGCCCGGCTGGTTCTGGGTGCGGAGGTCGCCGACGGCATCAGCCAGCGACAAGGCCAGCAGCTTGGACGGTGTGCGGCCGAGATATCGATAGAGCGCCAGTACGATCTCGTCGTCATCGGTCTCCTCGGCACCCAGCAGCCCGACCCGCCGTAATTCGGCCAGCCATGCCGCCTGCTGCGCCTGGTCAGCGGCGAGTTCCTGGTCGGCGGGCCGGGTCAGCAGCCCGAGTTCCTCGCGCAGCCGGACATGCTCGCCGGCCAGATAGCCGGCGGTCGGCGGTAGGTCATGCGTGGTCACCGCCGACAGGCAGAACTCGCGCCACTTGTCGGCGGGCAGCGGACCGCCATCCCCGTCGCGATCCAACTCGAACCACAGGATCGAGGTGCCGAACAGTCCCCGATCCCGCAGATAGCGGCGCACCCACGGCTCGACGGTGCCGAGATCCTCGCCGACCACCACGGCGCCGGTCCGGTGTGCTTCGAGCGCGACGATGCCGATCATCGCCTCGTGGTCGTAGCGCACATAGGTGCCCTGCGTCGGCGGCATCCCCTTGGGGATCCACCACAGCCGGAACAGCCCGATGATGTGGTCGATACGGACGCCGCCCGCATGCCGAAGCACAGCGTTGACCAGAGCGCGGAATGGCGCGTAGGCCTGGTCGACGAGTTCGACGGGCCGCCATGGCGGTTGCGACCAGTCCTGGCCCAGCTGGTTGAACTCGTCGGGCGGGGCGCCGGCGGTCACGCCGAGCGCAAGGACGTCCTGCAGCGCCCAGGCATCCGCCCCGTTGGGATCCACACCGACCGCGAGGTCGTGCATGATGCCGAGATTCATCCCGGCCTGCACGGCGGTCGCCTGGGTCGCGGTCAGCTGGTCGTCGAGCTGCCACTGCAACCAGCGATGGAAGTCGACGGCATCGGAGTGTGCCGCCCTGAACTCGGCCACTGCATCAGTGCCCGGATGCCGCAACTCCTCGGGCCACTCGTGCCATTCGCTGCCGTATCTTTCGGCGAGCGCGCACCAGGTGGCGAAGTCGTCGAGGCTGCGGCCCTCCCGGTCGCGATAGGCGGCGTATGCCAGCTCGCGGCCGGCGGACCGCTCGACGCGGTACACCCTCTCGAGCGCGGCACGTTTGGTCTTCCAGACGGCATCGCGCTTGATCAGGTCGGCGCGGTCGGCTCGGGTCTGCGCCTCTGCTTGTAATTTTGCGATCCGGGTGCGATGCCGCATGTAGGCGAACTCGGGTATCGCCTCCACGCGCAGATACATCGGATTGACGAAGCGGCGCGACGTGGGCAGGTACGGAGACGGCTCCATCGGCGCGGTCGGAGCGGCGGCGTGCAACGGGTTGATCAGGATGAAGCCTGCGCCGTACCTGGCCGCCGACCATACGGCGAGGTCCGTCAGATCCGTCAGATCGCCGATGCCCCAGGATCTTTTGGACCGCACGCTGTAGAGCTGGGTGGCCAGACCCCAGGCGCGGTTCGAACCGAGTCGCGGCGGTAGCTCGAGCGAGGCGGGCGAGACGATGACGAGGGTGGAGGTGTCGAACGCGCCCACCTGCAGATGGAGTCGATGATAGCCCAGCGGCAGGTCGGCGGGCAGTTCAAAGGTGGCTTCACCTACCTGCCGATCGCCGAGATCGTAAGGGGGCCTGTTGTTTTCGAGCTGCCGCAACCCGGTCCTGAGGCCTCCGTCCTCCAGTCGGACCCACAGGCGGACAGGATCTCCGTGGGTGACGTGCACCCAGAACGGCGTCGCGACGCCGGCGCGGCCGACGATCGTGGGCGGCAGCGAGCGGGTCCAGTAGTCGCGGTCGTGAGCCGCCAGCGCGGCGTGTCGCTCGTCCTCGGCCGCCGCTGCCACGCCGAGTGCGTCCAGCACGGCGACGAGGGTGGATTCGGGGACGACCGAATGCCGTCCGGTCCAGTCCTGGTATTCGGTTGCGACGCCGTAGCGGGTCGCCAGTTCGACCAGCGACGCTGGCAGGTCACTCATGCCGCCAATCTTGCCTGCTGACTAGTCGACGTCGCGCACCAACAGGTCGTCCCACGTGTCGCGCCGCACCACCAGCCGGGCCGCTCCGCCGCGGGTGAACACCACCGGGACCCGTCGCGCGCCGTTGTATTGGTTGGACATCGTGTAGCAGTAGGCGCCCGTCACCGGCACGGCCAGCAGGTCACCCACGGCGGGGTCGCGCAGCGAAACACCGTTGACCAGTTCGTCGCCCGACTCGCAGTGCCTGCCCACCACGCTCACCGTCTCACCACCGCCGAGCCGGTCGGCGATCGTCGCCTCGAACCGCTGTCCGGTCAGCGAAACCTCGAGGTTGTCTCCCATCCCGCCGTCGACCGCGACGTGGACGACGACGCCACGTTTGATGGTCGTCACCCGGTAGACGGTGCAGGCGCTGTTGGCCACCATGCTGCGACCCGGCTCGACGATGATGCGACTGTCCTCTGGCAGCAGGGCGCGGGCCTGAGCGACCATCGCCTCCGCGTAGTCGTCGAGGCTCGGCGGACGCTCCTCATAGGTGTAGCGGACACCCAGCCCGCCGCCCAGGTCGTACACCTCGAATGTGCCGAGTCTGGCGATGGGCTCGACGGCGGCCGCGAGCTGTTCGACGTTGAGCAGTTGCGAGCCGACATGGGTGTGCACGCCGTCGAGGCGCATCTTCGCGCTGCGCTCGATCCTCATGATCGCCTCGCGGGCATCGCCGGGCATCAGGCCGAACTTCGATCCGGCATGTCCGGTGGCCTGCGAAGCGTGCGTGGCAGCCTCGACCCCGGGGATCACCCTGACCAGACATGGCTGCTGGTGACCGACGGGGACGATCCGTTCAAGGCGGTCGATGTCGTCGAAGTTGTCCACCACGACGAGCCCGACGCCTTTCTCGACCGCAAGCTCGAGTTCCTCGTCGCTCTTGGCGTTGCCGTGCAGAACCAGCCGGGCCGGATCGGCGCCGGCCTTGAGCGCGGTCAGGATCTCACCACCACCCGCGACGTCGAGGTGCAGGCCCTCCTCGACCATGACGCGCTGAACGCCGGTGCACGGGAACGACTTCGAAGCAAACGCCACGTCACACCGCGGCCATCGGCTTCGGAACGCGGCAAGATAGTCGCGGGCGCGCCGATGCAGCGCATCCTCGGAGACGACGATGGCCGGGGTGCCGAACTGCTCGGCGACATCGTCGAGCCGGCAGCCACCCACCACGAGGGTGCCGTCGGTGTCGAGCCGGGTGCCGGGCGGGAACAGGTCGATCAGCTCTGCGGCCGCGGCTTCTGGGTGGAGCGTCGCCTTGGTAGACATCCGTTCAGCGTCCCACCGGGGCGCCCGGCGTGAGCCCAGTGCGACAAAGTCGAGGAAAACCGACGAATGGCCACCCCGGACTAAACCGAGGCCGTCGGCGCGAACCAGTAGTCGAACTCGTCTTCGGCGCGCCAGCGGCCGTCCTCGTCGGCGATCGCCGTGTAGTGCCCGTGCCCCCTCAGACCTTCGAGTTGGTCTGTGCCGGAGCCGGATTGCACAACCCAGGCACCACTGACCTTTCCGGGTGCGATATCGCGGCCGTGCGCGGTCAGGATGAATGCGCCGCTTCGCCCGGCGACGGCGCCTTCTATGCGTTCGATACCCGTGGAGATACCGCTGCCGTCGGGATATATCAGTCGAAGGTGGTCGGCACGGCCGATCCCTTCGATCGCGCCGGTGAACCGCTCCGTCAAGACGGTCGAGATCAGCATGCTGCCGTCGTCATGACGGCTGATCTCGTACCGGTCGTAGGCGACGACCTCGATGCTGCTGCGTGCGTGTTCGGCGTCGGACGGCGGTGGCTGCAGCGCATCGCCGCTGTCTGTCAGTCCGCCCCATCGGAACGTCATGCTGTCCTCCTTCCGGGGTCGACCTCGTCGAGCTGGCTGCGGATCGCCGCGGCCGTGTTTTGCGGATCGGTCGCATACGGCATGTGGCCACCAGGTAAGTCCCGCAATGTGATGCCGAGGCGCTCGGCCAGTGTGGCCGCGGCACGAAACGGCGGCGTGCCCCGATTCTGTGGGTCCGCCATCACCGTGAACGGCAGATGATCCTCAGGCATCGCATCCAGCGCGCCTGTCAGTCGGTGCCGGTAGCCGGCAAGAGCCGGGATCTCGAAGTCGAGAAAGACTTCGGCGTTGGCGACCATCCGGGATTTGGACTCCGCGGCGAGGGTGTCGAACGAGCTGCCGACCGACTGGTGGACATGCTCGAGGAATCCTTCTGTCACCCGACGGCGGCGAATGGCGGACGCGGCCGACGCCACCAACCCACGAGCCAGTTCGTCACCGTCGGTGAGGGCACCGAACAAGGGCGGTTCCTGCACCATCGCCACGCGCACCAGGCCGGGGCGGCGAGCCAGAAGTTCCAGCAGGATCACCCCGCCGAGACTGCCTGCCACACCGCGCACGGCGCCAGCCCCACCGCTTCGATGAGACCCGCGGCGTCGTCTGCTTGTTCGGCGATGTCGGTGGCATGCCAGGTGGGTGGGCGCGGACTTCGCCCGTTACCCCGGCGGTCATAGGTCACCACGCGGAAGTCTCGGGAGAGGATATCGGCGACCGCGGCGTAATGCCATGCATCGACGCTGCCGCCGGGATGAAAAGCAGAGAAGGCCCCTCGCCACGCTCCTCGTAGTACAGCCTTGCGCCGTTGACGTCGGCTTTTCCAGTGTGAAGCTGCGGATCAACCGTGATGTCGGACATCTCGCCAAAGTATGCCTATGATAGGCGAATGTCAATGAAAGGCACTTCGGCGCATGCGGCTGCCCCGGCCGGCCTCCGCGAGCGCAAGAAGGCGATGACCCGCGCCACCATCGAGGCGACGGCACTGCAACGGTTTCTTGCCGACGGCTACGAACGTGTCCGCCTGGAGGATCTGTGCGCCGACTGCCTTGTCTCGACGCGCACGTTCTTCCGGTACTTCTCGTCGAAGGAGGACCTGGTTCTCGGCCGGTTGCAGAAACACCTCGGCGTCGCGGCGAACCTGCTGGCCGCCCGGCCCGTCCACGAGCCGCTGCTGACGTCCGTGCGGGAGGTGATCGTCGCGACTGTCGCGGATTACTCGGCCGAGCCCGAACGCGAACTGGCGCGCCTCCGGCTGGTCGCCATGACGCCGGCGCTGCAGCCGGCCCTGGCCCGCGTGTTTGCCGGCTTCGACGAACTCATCCGACGATTCGCCGGCGCCCGTGAGGACATCGAAAACCATGGCGCCGCAAAGCTTCTGGCGGTTGCGGCGGTGTCGGCGTTCAGGATCGGCCTGGAGGACTGGGTTGAGAATGACGCGCGTATCGACCTGGCCGGCGCCATCCTCGGAAACCTGGACCAACTCACCGCGGGGATCGCCGGCCTGGGAAGTGGCACTGTCCGTCTGTAGCAATCCTCGCAGTGATGGAGCGCGGCGCCGAGAGGTTCTTCGCGGCGATCCCGAGGGAAGGCAGCACCTCCCGGCGGCTGGAGGTGGCGGCGGCGTTGCAGTCACAGCACCCGGATTTCCTCCGGCTGTTCTACCTCCTGTCGCTCGAGCGCAGCGACGACCCAACAGTCGCCCCGGTGGTCCGCCGGGTCCGCGATACCGCCATCGAGCGCTTTCGCGATGCCATTGTCGACCTGATGCCGGGGATGCGCCACCATCGAGAGCCGAACGCGTCGTCGCCGAACTCACCGCAGTCGCCGTCGCGCTGTCGGGCGGCGTCTTCTTCGCGGAGCATCTCGAGCCCGATTCCACCAACGTCGAGCGCATGTATCGGCGGCTGTTTCAGGCCGTCGCGGCGCTGATCCTCATCCTCTTGGAAGAGAAGTGAACTCGAGAACCGCGATCATCACCGCCGCGAACACCGGTCTCGGGCTGGAGTGCGGCCGCGCCCTGTTGGCGAGCGATCCGTCATGGCATGTGATCCTTGCCGTGCGCAACCCGGCCCGCGGCACCGACGCCGTCACCGAACTCGATCGCCGACTCGGCCATGGCGCCCAGGGTGTTGCGGTCAACGCGTTCGATGCCGGCCTGATGCCGGGTTCGGGTCTGGCGCGCGACTACCCGTCGTGGCTCCGGATGGTCTGGCGCTCGACCACCGGGAGACCAGTGAAGGGCTTCTGACGCAACGAATCTGACGCGAGTCAGAGTCGCAGCAACAGGAGCACCACGATCACTGTCGCGAATACCGCCGTCGCCCCACCGATCAAATGGACCGCGACGGCGGGCGACGTTCGAAAGTGCCGAGCGCGATCTCGGCTGATCCACACCACCAGCAACGCCAGAAGGGTCGCCAGCACGGCCAGGCCGATTTTCCCGGGCTCCAGCGGGCCGCCGCTGCGTAACAGCGGAATCGCGCCCGACGCGAGAAAGCCGACCGCCGTTCGTTCCCACGACAACTGGGTGCGCTCGGCCTGCAGCCCAGGTCTTTCCTGCGGCCGTGACACGTCAATCGCCGCCGGGTGCGGTGACGAACAGAACGACGACCATCAGTAGCGCCATGACGAGGATGGCCGCTCCGAGCACCACCGGCATCGTGCTGGGCGGAAGGTCTCCTCCCCGCCGCATCGCCGTCTGAACTCTGCGCCAGCGCACCACCGCCAGCGCCGAAAGGATTCCGCCCGCGGCGCACAGCGCAATACCGAGGCCGTGGCGCAGTCCCGGATATCCGAAGGCGGGAACGAGCTGCACCACGACGACTCCGCCGGCGATCAGCGCGAGCCCCGTGCGAATCCAGGCAAGAAAGGTCCGCTCGTTGGCGAGGGTGAAGCGATAGTCCGGGTCCTGCTCGTCGGGCCCCATGGCAGACACACTAGACATCCGCCGTCCGCACCGATCGGTAGTGTCCCGAACATGGCGCCCGGACAGCTCGACGCAATCGAGACGCGGAACCGGCGGGCCCGCCTCGCCACCGCGGCGCTGTTCCTGACCAACGGCGCGATCTTCGCCAACCTGCTGCCCCGATACCCGGAAATCAAGTCCGACCTCGGACTGTCCAATGCGGTCTACGGCGCGGCGATCTCGGCGTTCTCCGGTGGCGCGCTGGTCGCCGGTCTGACCGCCGCCGCCCTGATCCGGCGGTACCGGTCCGCACGCGTCGCGGTGGTGAGCACGATCGCCCTGGCGGCGTTCGTCGTGGTCGCCGGACTGGCGACGACACCCCTGATGCTGGGGGCAGCGCTGTTCGTCGCTGGTGCGTCCGATTCGATCACCGACGTCGCGCAGAACGCACACGCCCTGCGGGTACAGCGCATCTACGGCCGGTCGATCATCAACTCGTTTCATGCGGTGTGGGCCGTCGGGGCGATCCTGGGCGGGTTGACGGGTGCGGCGGCGATCGCGCTGCACATCTCCCGCGGCGTGCATCTGGCGGTGGTGGGCGTCGTCTTCATCGCCGTCGTGTTGACCGCCTATCCGTATCTGCTCCGTGGCGACGACCACGAGGACCACCCGTCCGCACAGGCAACGGATCGGCAAAGTGCCGGCCTCGCCGTGTACGCCACTCTGCTGGCACTCGTGGTGATCGCGATCGCCGGCGCCACGGTCGAGGACGCCGGAAATTCATGGGCCACCCTGTATCTGCGTGACAGCCTGGGCGCACCGGCGGCGATCGCGGCGTTCGGCTATGTCGGCCTGGTCGGTTTCATGTTCGTCGGGCGGCTGATCGGGGACCGGCTTGTCGACCGCTTCGGCGAGCGGGCAGTGACGCGCACAGGCGGGATCATCACGGCGGCCGGGATGGGTGTCGCGCTGGCGTTCCCGAGCGTGCCGGCCACCATTGCCGGCTTCGCGGCCGCCGGCCTCGGTGTGGCCACCCTGATTCCGGCCGCGATGCACGGGGCGGATCAACTGCCCGGCATGCGGCCGGGGACCGGGCTGACGGTGTTGACGTGGCTGATGCGGGTCGGCTTCTTCGGCGCGCCGTTGATCGTGGGGGTGGTCGCCGACGCGACGAGTCTCCGCGTCGGGCTGCTCAGTGTCGTCGTCGCTGGATCGGCCGTGGTGGCACTGGCGGGGGCACTCAGTGGGCGGAACCGAGCATCTCGATCGTGAGCACGCCCGCGATGATCAACGCGATGCCCATGCCCATCAGCCACGTCAACGTTTCGGCGAACAGGAACCGCGCGATGACCGCAACCAGGGCGACACCACAAGCGGTCCATACCCCGTAGGCGATTCCGACGGGCAGGCCGAAGGACAGCGTCAACCACAGCAGATAAAACGCCGCGAGATAGCCCAGCACGACCGGAGCGATCCAAGCCTTTGTCCGGAATCCGTCCGACGCCCGCAGCGCCAGCGTCGCGAACACCTCGATGAGAATGGCGGCCGTCAGCGTCAACCACATCACGGTTCATCCACCGTCCGCGGGTGGGATCCGAACTCGACCAACAGGACACCGGCGATGATCAACGCGATGCCCGCGGCGATCGGCCAGGTGAAGGGATCCCGGAAGAGCGCCGCCGCCAGCACCGCCGTGGCCGCCGTGCCCGACGCTCCCCAGATGCCGTACGCGACCCCCACCGGCATGCCCGCCCGGAGAACCATCGTCAGCAACACGAAGGAAGCCAGATAACCCGCCACCACAAGCACCAGCCAGGCCGAGTGGTCCTGGGACGCCCGCATGGCGAGCGTTGCAGCGACCTCGACCGCTATGGCGGCGAACAACAGCGCCCATTTCTGCACGCCATCAAGCTATGCCACGGGCTCTTGACCGACGCGCTCGACCATCGGCGTCAACACCTCTGGGTGAAGCGGCGCAACTCGGCGTCGTTCCCGAGTTCGGGGTTCGGTGGGCGGAATCGTGAGGTTAGGTGGTGAAGAGCCCAATAGTTCGACATCTCCTGCACGCCGGCGATCACCGACGGCTGCAGGCTCTCCAGCACGATGGCCGGAAGACCCGCCTGTGACACCGCGGCGAGGTCGGCGTTGACCTCCCACGAGACGCTGCCCGGTCCGATCAGGCCCTGATCACCCCCCGGGCCGCCGTAAACGGCCGGGTCGTCGTGGCGACCGGACGTCTCCGGGAATCGTCCTGGACGCTGAGAGATTGCCGGCAATGTCGGAGAAGCGCCGAATATTGCCGGTGGTCGCGGGTGTCCGGGCAGTATGAGGTTCTGCGGCGGTATCTGGACCGGGACCGCTAGGTCTACTGTGTAGTTTGCCCGATGGGATCGGCTGAACATGCTGATCAGAGGGATCGTCTGCGGGCGTAGGTAGCGTGGTTGAGTTCGCCCCCATCTTGATCGAAGGAGTTCTCATGACGGATCCCCGGCGCACCCTCATCGCCGTCCTGCTCGACCGCTCCGGATCGATGGACACGATCAAGTCCGACACCGAAGGCGGTTTCAACGCGTTCATCGACCGGCAGCGCGCACAGTCCGGCGACACCCGGGTGACACTGGCCCAGTTCGACACCCACTTCGACATCGTCTATGCGGATCGGCCGATCGCCGAGGTGCCGCCGCTGGATCTGCAGCCGCGGGGGATGACCGCCCTGTACGACGCCGTCGGGCGGTTGATCACCGATGTGGGTGCCGATCTGGCCGCGAGGCCGGAGCACGAGCGGCCCGGCAGTGTGGTCGTCGTCGTGCTGACCGACGGCCATGAGAACTCCAGCAGGGAGTGGACCCACGACGCGGTGAGCGCCGCGATTCGCCGACAGGAACGCGAATACTCCTGGGACTTCGTGTTTCTCGGCGCCAACATGGACGCCGTCGCGATCGGGGAGAAGCTCGGCTTCTCCGCCGACAGGTCGATCACCTACGCGGCGTCGAGCGCCGGAGTGGCCGGGGTGTTCGCCTCCACCGCCGATTACGTGTCGCGCAAGATGGCCGCAGCGCCGGGTAGCACCGTCGCGGGCTTCTCCGACAAGGACCGGCGGGCGGCGAAGGGACAGCCGGCGTGACGGCGGAACCCAACACCCGGCGCGAAGCGGGCGATCCGCCCGTCGTCGACACCGCATACGGTCCGGTCCGCGGCATCGACGACGGAACGGTCAAAGTATGGAAGGGAATTCGTTATGCCGCCGCGCCCGTCGGCGAACTGCGCTGGCGGGCGCCCGAGGCGCCGCAACGCTGGTCGGAGCCGGCCGACGCGTCGCGGGTCGGGCCGGTCTGCCCGCAGCCGACCGATCCCAGAATTCCGATGGACCTCGGTGCACCCCAGGGCGACGACTGCCTGACGCTCAACGTGTGGGTGTCATCGGATACCGAGGCCGGCGCCGGTAAGCCGGTCATGGTCTGGATACACGGCGGGGCCTACGTGATCGGCGGCGGGAGCCAGCCGCTGTACCACGGTCGCGCCCTGGCCCGCGGCGGCGAAGCCGTGATCGTCACCGTGAACTACCGGCTGGGGCCCTTCGGCTTCCTCGATCTGTCGTCACTGGGCAGCGGCCGGGTGCGCTTCGACAGCAATGTCGGGCTCCGCGACGTCCTCTTCGCGCTGCGCTGGGTGCGCGACAACATCGCAGCATTCGGCGGTGACCCCGACCGCGTCACGGTGTTCGGCGAGTCCGCCGGCGCCGGGGTGATCACCACACTGCTGGCCAGTCCGGCTGCGGCCGGGCTGTTCTCCGGCGCTATCGCGCAGAGTTCGCCGGCGACGTCGATCTACGACACCGGCCGCGGCCGGCGCGTCGCCGAACGATTCCTCGGCCACCTCGGTGTCGCCGCCGAGGACGTCGACCGGCTGCCCGACGTCCCGGTCAATGCGATCCTGACCGCCGCCAAGCATGTCTTCGACGAGGTGCCCGTCGATACCCCGGGCACACTGGCTTTCGCACCGATCATGGACGGCGAGCTGGTTCCGGACTACCCGGTCAAACTCGCCCGCGCCGGCCGGACGCTACCGGTGCCGCTGATCATCGGAACCAATAAGCACGAGGCCGCCTTGTTCCGCTGGATGAAGTCTCCGCTGATGCCCATCACACCCGAGGCGATTCGGGCCATGTTCGCCGAAATCGCATCCGAGCAGCCGAGTTTGGCGCTTCCGAGCGAGGCTCAGATCGGCGCCGCCTACCGTGGGCGCGCCAAGGCCAAGGGGCTGGGTGTGGCGCGGGACCTCGGATTCCGGATGCCGTCGATCTGGTTCGCCGAAGGCCACAACACCGTGGCACCCGTCTACCTGTACCGTTTCGACTTCGCCACCCCGATGCTGCGGATGCTGCGGCTCGGCGGCGCGCACGCCACCGAGCTGCCCTTCGTATGGGGCAATCTCGTTGCTGGGCCGAAGGATCCGACGTTCAAGCTCGGCGGCATGAAGACCGGCCGGGCGGTGTCGGAGCGCATCCGCACCCGATGGATCGGCTTCGCCGTCACGGGCCGGCCCGCCGGTGTTGCGGGCCAACCCCAATGGCGGCCCTACCGTGCCGATGACCGCGCCACCCTGGTGATCGACCGGCAGGACAGCGTGGTCGCCGACCTCGACCGCGATGTGCGGGCGGCTTGGGGCGACGACATACTCAGTTTTCGGTAACGCCGTCAAACGGGGCCCGATCCGGCGCTAACCTCACGCCGTGACCGTTGACCGACGCTTGGACCGGTCGGTTTTCGGCGTCGTCTTCCTGCTGGTGTTCGTGTTCTCCTACAGCGAGGAGATCGTCACCGGATTCTTCGACACCATCGGTCAACCGGAGCACGATGCATGGCGGGTCGCCGTGATCGGCTTCGATCTGTTCATTCTCGCCGTGGCGGGCCGTCTCAAACGCAACATCGGGCGCGCCGACGGCGGCGAACCGAGGTTGTGGCGATGGTGGTGGGCGGGATTCGCGATCGTGATGGCCGTCGACATACTCCTGCTGTCGGTTGGCGAGTACGTCTGGCTCGACGTCATTGCCTCGACCCTGTACGTGACCGCCATGGCAATCCTGATGATGTCATCGCTGAACGCCGACCCACTTGTGCTGTTCCGCTCGGCCGAACGCGATGCGATGCCGACCGACTGGCGCCGCGCCCGCGCGGTGGTGCCTCTCATCGTCGGCACCTACGTCGCCTACATCGGCGCCACCGTATGGACCGACTTCTTCAACGTCGACGTCACCCGCACACTCGACGACGAACTCGCGGCCGAGGTCGGCCAGCTGTCGCTGTTCGAACGCGAAAGCGTGCTCCGGGAGATCTGCGACCCTGCGGTCGCGCCTGCATACTTCGAACATGTCGCGCAGGTGATACCGCTGCTGCTGATGACATTGGGCATCGAGTTCGGATTCTTCCGAGGCTCACTGCGCGAGCCCGCCCAACGTGCCGCGACCGCGGCGACCGTCGCGGTGATGTCGATCGCGTTGGTGTTCGCGCTGTCGACATTGCCGTGGGGAGGCGACGAGTGCGGCGAAATCCTGGTCGCCTGGCATGAATACCTGACGTTCGTCGTATCCCTGCAGGCCGTCGCGACCGGACTGGTTAGCCTGGTCTGGCTGCTCGTGGTCAATGTGCCTGAAGACGGCGAGGCCATGGCCGATAGCTAAAATAGCCGGCGAGACGTACCAGGAGGTGTCGAGTGGACTGGACGCGCGTATTCGCGGACGTGCTGCCCCCCTTGATGCACGATCCGGTGACGTTCGCGGTCCCGTTCTTCCTTGTGCTCCTCGTCATCGAGTGGGCGGCCGCTCGCAAGCTCGCACACGTCGAGGCCGACCGCGCACCGTCCGGGGCCTACCTGAGGCGAGACGCCTGGGCGAGCATCTGGATGGGCGTGGTGTCGATCGCGACCAGCGGGGTGCTCAACTTCGTGGCGCTGCTCGGCTACGCCGCGCTCTACGCCTACGTCGCGCCCTGGCACCTGCCGGCAAACCAGTGGTACACGTGGGCGATCGCCATCGTGGGCGTCGACCTGCTCTATTACTTCTACCACCGGATGGCTCACCGGGTCCGCCTGTTCTGGGCCACCCATCAGGCGCACCACTCCAGTCAGTACTTCAACTTCGCCACCGCGTTGCGCCAGAAGTGGAACATCAGCGGAGACGTCTTCCTGCGGGCGCTGCTGCCGCTCGTCGGAGTCCCGCCGTGGATGGTGTTCGCGAGCTTCTCGATCAACCTCATCTATCAGTTCTGGATCCACACCGAACGTATCGAAAGACTCTGGGGGCCAATTGAATTCGTCTTCAACACGCCTTCTCATCACCGGGTGCACCACGGCATGGACCAGCAGTACCTGGACAAGAACTACGGCGGCATCTTCATCCTGTGGGACCGGGTGTTCGGCAGTTTCGAAGCCGAAACCGTCCGGCCGCATTACGGGTTGACCAAGCAGGTCGACACCTACAACATCTGGAAGCTGCAGACGCACGAATACGTCGCGATCGCCCGCGACGTGCGCCACGCGGCACGGTGGCGTGACCGGTTGGGCTACCTGTTCGGTCCGCCCGGGTGGCAGCCGCGCCAGTCGGTTCAGCCGGACATCCCGGTGCCGACCATCGCTACTCCGTAGCGCGCCGGAACACCGGCGCCCGGCCCGAGACGGCGTCGCGAATCCACTGCAGAACGAGCCGACTCGTGTCGGCGGGGCTCAGGGGCGAGCTGTCGATGACGGTGATCTGCCAATCGTCCGTCGACATCTGGTTCAGACGAAGGGGACATGGTGGGGCAGAAGGCCCTCGGGATCGCCGCGGCGGCGCAGTCGGTCCCGCTGCGGATGGGCAGTGACATCGAGGAGGCAGACCGCGACGTCCACCGACGGCGCAGACGGCGCCAGCACCTCGCCCGGGGCGACCGGGTCGCCGGCGAGCAGCAGATGCCGCTGCTGCGCGGCCAGTTCCGCGGCGCGCGCCACCGCCCGTTCGGCCATCCGCTGTCGCCACGCGATGTCGGGATTGGCCGGGACACGGCCGAGATGACGCAGCTCGACCGCCTCGATGCCGTCACCGACGGCTCCTGAGATCCACTCGCGTACGGATGTCTTGCCGGCTCCGCTCGCGCCGGAGAGCAACAGCAGCACGGCTTCCATCCTCACCGTGGGGGCAACCGAATTATCACCGCACCGTCGCCCACAACGTAGTGTCCGAATGGTGCAAACAGTCTTCGATGCCAACGTGGATCCCGCTCTCGTCGAACGTTCGCTTGCGGCAAGCACCTTCGGCTCGATGTGGCTGGATATCCCGCGTCCGGCCTACCCGTCGCTGGCCGGACCCGCCGACTGCGACCTGCTGGTCGTCGGTGCCGGGTACACCGGCCTGTGGGCCGCGCTGCACGCCGCCCATCGCGATCCGGATCAGCGCATCATGCTCGTCGATGCGAACCGGATCGGCTGGGCCGCGTCGGGGCGCAACGGCGGCTTCGTCGACGCCAGCCTGACCCATGGTTCAGAGAACGGAAAGACCCGCTGGCCCAATGAAATCGACGCGCTCGATGCGATGGGCCGGGAGAACCTCGACGGGATGCAGGCCGACATCGAAAATCTGGGCCTGGACACCGAATGGCAGCGCACCGGCATGCTGGCGGTAGCCACCGAACCGCATCAGGTCGACTGGCTCAAGGAATCAGCCGAACAGGGGGAGGGCCGACTGCTCGGCGAGCTGGAGGTGCGCGCCGAGGTCGACTCACCGACCTATCTGGCCGGCCTGTACAGCCCCGACACCTGCGCGATCGTTCATCCCGCCAAGCTGGCTCTCGAACTCGCCCGCGCCTGCGACGAGAGCGGCGTGCGAATCCACGAGCACACGAACGCCAAGGAACTCGACTCCGCGGGTTCGGCGCTGCGCGTGCAGACCGGCGCGGGGACCATCACGTGCGCGCGTGCGGTGCTGGCGACCAACGTCTTTCCGAGCCTGTTGCTGCGCAACCGGCTCTACACCGTGCCCGTGTACGACTATGTGCTGGCCACCGAGCCGCTCTCCGATGCCCAGCTCGGCCGGATCGGCTGGCGCGGCAGGCAGGGAATCGGCGACTCCGCCAACCAGTTTCACTACTACCGGTTGACCATGGACAACCGGATCGTGTGGGGCGGCTATGACGCCGTCTACCACTTCGGCCGCCGGGTCGACCCCGGTTACGAGAACCGCCCGGCCACCTACCGACGGCTGGCGGCACATTTCTACCTCACCTTTCCGCAACTCGACGATGTCCGGTTCAGCCACCGCTGGGCAGGTGCCATCGACACCAACACCCGGTTCTGCGCGCACTGGGGGACGGCCCGCGACGGGCGCGTCGCCTATGTCAACGGGTTCACCGGACTCGGTGTGGGTGCGGCACGGTTTGCCGCCGACGTCTGCCTGGATCTCCTCGGCGGGGAACCGACACCGCGCACCGAGTTGGAAATGGTGCGCAAACGACCACTGCCCTTCCCGCCCGAACCGCTGGCCAGCATGGGTATCCAGGCGACCCGATGGTCGCTTGACCGCGCCGACCACAGCGCCGGCCGCCGCAACGTCCTGCTCCGCACCCTCGACGCGCTCGGGCTTGGCTTCGACTCCTAGGGCGGCTTGCTGCCAGGCAGTTGCCGTGTTCGCTGTAATGCCCTACGCAGCAGCCGGGATCCGTAGGCTCGGCCGAGCTGACATGGAAGGGGAACGACGTGGGAGACAGACTTCTCAAGGGTGAGAAACTCGAGCAGGGCCAATCGCTGACATCACGCAATGGGGCCTACACACTGACGTTGCAGGGCGACGGCAACCTGGTGTTGGACGCACGCGGACAGGCCGTGTGGGCGACGGGCACCGACGGCCAGGATGTGATGCGCGCCGAGGTGCAAACCGACGGCAACTTCGTGCTCTACACCTCCGACAAGCCGGTGTGGCACACCGACACCAAGGGCGCGAAGGACGTCCGGCTGCTTCTGCAGGACGACCGGAACCTCGTGCTGTACGGGTTCGACGGTCCGGCATGGGCCTCGAACACCCAGACCGACGAGGCGCCACCGCCGCCGGCCGCGGCCGAGGCGCCCGGGCCCGAGGTGGTACCGGCGGCCGTCGAGGAAGTCGCGTCCGCGCCGGAGGCCGAAGCGCCCGCGCCCCGAGCGCCCGCCGCACCGCCACCTCCGCCACCTCCGCCCGCCCCACGCACGTACACCGTCGTCTCCGGCGACACGCTGTGGGCCATCTCGGAGCGGTTCTACGGTGACGGGAGCAAGTACCAGGCGATCGCCGACGCCAGCGGAATCTCCAACCCGGACCTGATTCATCCCGGACAGGTGTTGACCATTCCCTAGCTCGGCTCGCTAGTTCGGTGACGGACTTCGTTGCACCGGAACGTAAATGGGTCACCCGCGGTTGGCCAGATGTTTCGATTGGGGCGAGCGGAAGCCGATACATACGGGGCCCCGGTTGAGTAGCGTTGGCAGCGTCGTGATAGTCGCCTTCAGGAAAGGGATGCCGGCATGGGAGACACACTTACCGAGGGTCAGAAGCTCGAGAAAGGCGGATCGCTGACCTCCGACAACGGCGCGTACACGCTGACGTTGCAGGAGGACGGCAACCTGGTGTTGGCCGCACGCGGACAGGCCGTGTGGGCGACGGGCACCGACGGCCAGGATGTGGTGCGCGCCGAGGTGCAGACCGACGGCAACTTCGTGCTCTACACCTCCGACAAGCCGGTGTGGCACACCGACACCAAGGGCAGCAAGGACGTCAAACTCGTGCTGCAGGACGACCGTAACCTGGTGCTGTACGCCTCCGGCGGACCGGCGTGGTCATCCAAGACCGACACGACCGAGGCGCCGCTAGCCGCACCCGAGGCCAAGGCGGAGGCCCCGGCACCCGAGGTGGTGCCCGCCGCCGTCGACGAAACGGCGACCGCGCCCGCCCCCGAACCCGCCGCGCCTGCGCCGCCGCCGCCTCCGCCGCCCGCTCCGAGGACGTACACGGTGGTTTCCGGCGACACGCTGTGGGCCATCTCGGAGCGGTTCTACGGTGACGGCAGCAAGTACCACGTGATCGCCGACGCCAGCGGCGTCTCCAACCCCGACCTGATCCATCCGGGTCAGGTACTGACCATCCCCTGACACCAGAGCGGCGATGGCCCGGGCCGAGATGTCCGGGCCATCACTGTTGGCAGGCACGGCAGGGGTCCGCCGCATGCATGATCAGCGGCCGAAGCGCCGCCTGTGTAACGTCTCCGTGATCTTCTTCGATGAGCAGGTGAACGTGCCGTTGTGGAGTGGTTTCCGTAGCGCCGATGCTCGCGTCGATTTGTTCGCTCGGGCATTGCGGTCCACAACACACCGGTAGCCTGGACCACCTCGACACCGAAGGATCGGAGGCGACAGTGCCCCGACGATGGAAATCGCTAGTCCCGGCTTCCGCGTGTGTGTTCGCCGCATTGGCACTGTCCACGGGGCCGGCCCACGCGGCCAACGGCTCGCTGGTCTATCCGGGGATGGAAGTTCGCCAAGGCACAAACCTCTGCACGGTCGGCTTCGTCGACCTTGGATCGCGCACGGGGTACACCGCCGGCCACTGCCGCGGCGGTGGCACCGTCGGCGACAAGGACGGCAACTACATCGGCACGGAGACGGCCTTCCGCGACAACACTCCCAACGGCGCGACTGTCGACACCAATCACCAGATCGCCGACTGGGAGGCATTCAGCGTGCCGCCGGAGATTCAGGTGAGCAACGTTCTTCCCAGCGGACGGCAATTGATTTCCGATCCGTCGGTGGTGCCGTCACCCGGCCTGCCGGTCTGCCATTTCGGTGTGGTCACGGGGGAGAGTTGCGGGACCGTCGAGGCGGTCAACAACGGCTGGTTCACGATGGCCAACGGCGTCGTGAGCCAGAAGGGCGATTCCGGCGGCCCGGTGTACATGGTGACCGCGGACGGTCGCGCGGCGATCGTCGGCATGTTCAACAGCACCTGGGGTCAGTACCCGGCGGCGGTCTCCTGGCAGGCGGCCAGCCAGCAGGCCGGCGAGGACGTCATCTCCGCGGCATCTGCACCGGCACCGGCGACGACTCCCTAGCGCAGGAGCTCGAAGACCGGGATCGTCGGGGCGACCTTACGGAGTTCGTCGTTGCTCGACTCCGGTGTCAGCCCGCCGACGTGCCCCTTCACCTCCCAGTACCAGCGGTCGAGGTAGCGCTTGAGAAGGTCCGGTTTGTCGTCGTCGGCGACCTCGGCCACGCGTACTTCACGAGACCGCCACCGCGGACCCGTCTGGACACTGCCGGCCGCCCTCGCGTTCCGCGCCCACTGCGTGTTACCGCGCGGGGAGACGACGTAGTCACGGTCGTCGACCGTGAGCAGGTTGACCACCACGCCATGGATCTTGCCGGTCTTGCGGCCCCGCACGCGTAAAGCTCGGGTGCCCGCGACGCTGATCCCGGCCTCGGCCAGCAGGCGGAACAGTTCGTTGACGGCTCGTGCCGCGACGTTCGGGGTGTCATATCGCACGGTCATCGAGGTCCTTTTCGATTCGATCGCTAAATGAGAGCGGTGCTCTCTATTCAGGTTCGCACGCCCGGCCCAATAAATCAAGAGCGGTGATCTCGTTTGTGTCACACTGGGCGTATGGGCAAGCGCCAGGACACCCGCGACCGCATCGAGGGGCAGATCATCGAACTCGGCCGCCGGCATCTGATCACCGAAGGCGCCGCCGGGCTGTCACTGCGCGCGATCGCCCGCGACATGGGCATGGTGTCGTCCGCGTTGTACCGCTACGTCGCCAGCCGCGACGACCTTCTGACCCTGTTGCTGGTCGACGCGTACTCCGCGCTCGGCGACGAGGTCGACCGGGCGCGCGACGAAACGGCGGGACCGTGGCGCGATCAACTGCTCGCGATGGCGCGCGCTGTCCGCGGATGGGCGGTCGAAAAACCCGCCAGTTGGGCGCTGCTGTACGGCAGTCCGGTGCCCGGGTACCAGGCGCCGCGGGACAGGACCATCGGCCCAGGCACCCGCGTGGTCGCGGCCGTGTTCGACGCGATCGCCACGGGCATTTCCACCGGCGATATTCCGCAGACGAATATCCCTGTGGCGCAACCATTGTCGTCTGATTTCGACCGGCTTCGCGAGGAGTTCGACTTCTCCGGCGACGACGCCGCGGTGGCGAAGTGCTTTCTGCTGTGGGCGGGACTGGTTGGCGCGATCAGCCTCGAGGTGTTCGGTCAGTACGGTGCCGACACGTTGAGCGAGCCCGCAGCGGTGTTCGACAGCCAGGTCGGGCTACTCATCGAGGCACTCACCGCCTGAGCGACGCACCGAGAACTACCCTGGAGCTCCGAGGCATCGATGAACCTGGCAGAGCTGCTGGTCTCGATCGTGGCCGCCGGCCCCGGTCGCGCATTTCCCTGGAACCTCGAGCGCTGAACGGCCGGCATTGTGGAATACCGCATCGATCCCGACGACCGCGCGAGATTCAAACGCTGCCGGAGACAGTGGGACTTCGCCTCGCCGAATCGCAGGGACCTCGAACCCGTACCCACGCGCGACGACGGGTTGCGCGCCGCCGCCAAGGATGCGCTCGCCGTGTACTACTACCCCGGCACCTGGGACTGGCAGCACGAGCTCAAGCAGTCCTTGGTGCGCAAATCACTCGAGCGCTCACTGGCCGACCGCGACGCGCTCCACACGGCCATTACGCTGCTCGACTGCTACGACGCGTGGGCGACCCTCGTCGACGACTTCGCTCCCCTCAAGATCGATCACGACGTGCGCGCCCTGGTTACCGATCCCCGCGACCCGGAACGGGGACTGATGAGTGCCAACGGGTCCGGCGTCAGCTACGAATGCCGGGTCGACCTGCTGGCGGTGGACGCGGCCGACGAGTACTGGGTCGTGCGCCACCTGCTCGTCGAGGACTGGCAGGACCCGCGGGCACTGCTGCGTGATGAAGCCACGATCGCGGCGTGCTGGGCGTGGGAGCAGGACTACATCGGCATGGAGATCACAGGCACCATGCACAACGAGGTGCGCATCGGCAGGGAGGCGGAACGTCCGCCGCCCGCCGCGTCGCCCACAGGTGCCCGGGTCGCCCAGCACGAACCCAGCGGCGGCGGACGGTCAATCCCGCAGCACCGGCGAGCGTCGGCGCGGGCGGCTGACGGCGTCGCCGCGAACAGGGTGGAAGTGCAAACGGCGGGGGTTCTGCGGCGCACCCGCGTCCGGCGTACCAGGGCGGAGATCGACGCGGCCGCCGGATTGATCGCGGCCGAGGCGCTCGACATGACAACCGGACCCGCCGTGTACCCGAACCCCGCCGCGCACTGTTCGGACTGCGCATTCACCCGACCGTGCCTGGCCCTCTTCGCGGGAGCGGATCCGGAACCGTTGTTGGCGGCGGATTTTCGCACGCGGCCCGAGATGGTCGAACCCGCGCCCAGGCTCGGTCAGCAGACCTGGGGATTCGGCAGGGGAGCTGCACCGCCCCGAGGCTGAGGCCGCGTATTAAAGATTTGACTTATATAAGTGTGGAGTTTAATTTGAGTTGGTGCACGCCTTCGACGTCCTCGGGGATCCGGTACGGCGTCGCATCATCGAATTGCTCGCCGGCGGCGAGATGTCGGCTGGCGAAATCGGCGCCACCATCCAGGGCGAGTTCGGGATCAGCCAGCCGGCGGTGTCCCAGCACCTCAAGGTGCTGCGGGACAATGGCTTCGCGTCGGTGCGACCGGCCGGTCAACGGCGGCTCTACGCGGTGGACACCAGCGCGTTGCGCGATGTCGACGCGTGGCTCGACGGCTTCCGCCGATTCTGGACGCCACATCTGGATGCACTGGCCACCGAAGTGGCGCGCGGCAAGCGTCAACGACGAAGAGAGGCAACGTGATCGAGATCGACGTTGATCATCAGATCCGGGCGGTACGGCGCAACGTCGGGACCCGCACGGCCGAGACGGGGGAGGCGCACGTCGTGACGGTCACCCAGTCCTACGACACGGACCCCGCCGACCTCTGGGATGCGGTCACGAATATCGAGCGCATCCCACGGTGGTTCCTGCCGATCTCGGGTGATCTGGAGGTGGGCGGTTCCTACCAGTTGGAGGGCCAGGCCAACGGAACGATCCTCACGTGTGACCCGCCGGAGAACTTCACCGCGACTTGGGAATACGGCGGCAACGTCAGCTGGATCGACGTCAGCATCACCGGCGACGGCCCCGACCGGTCCCGTTTGGTCCTTGAACACACCATCGGCGCCGACGACGAGATCTGGGGCGAGTTCGGGCCGGGGGCCGTCGGCATCGGCTGGGATTCCATGGTGCTCGGGCTCGCCATCCACCTGGCGACCGGCGAGAGCATCGACCCGTCGTTCGGGCCGCAGTGGACGGGCACCGCGGAAGGACGTCGCTTTCTCACGCTGTCGGGGGAGGGCTGGCACAGGGCGAACGTCACCAGCGGCGAGGATCCCTCGCGGGCGCGAGCCTTGACCGACCGGTGCATACATGCATATCTCGGCGACGAGCTGAACTAGAACACGTTCTAGCCATGGGCCCGGAGCGGGGATATCCTCATGGCGATGGCCGACCAGACACCTGTCCAGATCGCCTGGGTGGCGCGCCGCCTCGACGCCACCGAAAGGGCGCTGACCACGCTTTTAGGTGCCAAGAAGTGGGTGCGCATTCCCGGGGTGTATCTCGCACCGGAGACTTGCACCTTCCGCGGGCGGCCCGCGGACTTCGTCGCCGACATCTCGTTCAGCTATGCCGGCGAGATGCAGCTCGAGCTGATAGCGCCCGTCTCGGGGGAGAGCATCTACTCCGAATTCCTCGAACGCAACGGACCGGGGCTTCACCACATCTGTATCGAGGTCGGCGACGTCGACGCGTTCGACTCCGCGCTGCGGAACGCCGAGAGCCAGGGGTCCACCGTGGTGCAGCAGGGCGCCATGCCCGGCGGCATGCGGTTCGGCTATCTGTCCGCCGAGCACGCCGGGGTGCCCTACATCGAGATTGCCCACATCTCGCCCGGAATCCGGGCGTTCTTCGACTACGTGAAACAGGAGCAGCAGTGAGCACGGAGATTCCCGAGACGGTCGACGCCGCGGACGTGACCAGCTGGTCCGACGAGGTCGACGTCCTGGTGATCGGCTTTGGCATCGCAGGCGGATGTGCAGCCGTCAGCGCGGCCGCGGCAGGCGCCCGGGTGCTCGTGCTCGAACGTGCCGCCGCGGCGGGCGGTACCACCTCGATGGCGGGCGGGCATTTCTACCTCGGTGGCGGCACCGCCGTCCAGGAGGCGACCGGTCACGCCGACAGCGCCGCGGAAATGTACAAGTATCTGGTGGCAGTGTCGCGTGAACCCGAACACGACAAGATCCGCGCATACTGCGAAGGCAGCGTCGAGCACTTCAACTGGCTGGAGGACTTGGGTTTTCAATTCGAGCGCAGCTTCTACCCGGGAAAGATCGTCGTCCCGCCGGGCACCGAGGGCCTGTCGTATACGGGCAACGAGAAAGTGTGGCCGTTCACCGAGCAGGCGACACCCGCGCCTCGGGGCCACTCCGTACCGGTCCCCGGCGAGTTGGGCGGCGCCGCGATGGTCATCGACCTGCTCGTCAAGCGGGCCGACGAGTTGGGTGTCGAGGTCCGGTACGAGACCGCCGCAACCAACCTGATCATCTCGAGCGGCAGCCGCGACGATCGCGTGGTCGGCGTGAACTGGAAGCACTTCACCGACACCGGCGCAGTCAAGGCCTCAGCCGTCATCGTCGCCGCGGGCGGGTTCGCGATGAACCCCGAGATGGTCGCGGAACACACACCCGCGCTGGGTCAGAAGCGACGCACCAAGCACCACGGCGAAGTGGAGCCCTACATTCTCGGCAATCCCAACGACGACGGCTTCGGCATCCGAATGGGCGTCTCAGCGGGCGGCGTGACCCGCAATCTCGACCAGATGTTCATCACGGCGGCGGCCTATCCGCCTGAGATCCTGCTCACCGGCGTCATCGTCAACAACCAGGGTCAGCGGTTCGTGGCCGAGGACTCCTACCACTCGCGCACATCGGCCTTCGTGCTGGAGCAGCCCGACCAGGCCGCATACCTGATCGTCGACGAGGCGCACACGGAGATGCCCGCGATGCCGCTGATCCGGTTCATCGATGGCTGGGAAACCGTCGAAGAGATGGAACGCGCGCTCGGCATTCCCGACGGCAAGCTGGCGGCCACCCTTGACCGCTACAACGAGAATGCCGCTCGCGGCGAGGATCCCGACTTTCACAAGCAGCCGGAATACCTTGCCGCACAAGACAGCGGCCCGTGGGCGGCATTCGACATGTCGCTGGGTCGGGCGATGTACTCCGGGTTCACGATGGGCGGATTGGCGGTGACGCTCGACGGCGAGGTGCGGCGCGAGGACGGCTCGACGGTTCCCGGGCTGTACGCCGCGGGCGCGTGTGCGTCCAACATCGCCCAGGACGGCAAGGGGTATTCGAGCGGTACCCAACTCGGCGAAGGCTCGTTTTTCGGTCGGCGCGCCGGCAGGCATGCGGCACAGGCCAGGCGGCCTTAGACGGCCGCGAGCCGCCAGGCCCCGCCGCCGAGCAACTCGAGCCGACGATCATGGTGCTGTTCGAGCGAGGGGCGATGACTGACGCTGACCACGATGCAGTCCGGCAGCCGGGTGCGCAACGCCCGGTACAGCGCGAACTCCTGCCCCTCGTCGAGTGCGGAGGTCGATTCGTCGAGGAAGACCGCCTTCGGCTTGTTCAGCAGTACTCGGGCGAAAGCGACGCGCTGCTGCTCGCCGGGCGACAGGATCTTGGCCCAGTCGGCCATCTCGTCGAGGCGTTCACCGAGGTGCCCGAGCGACACGGTGTCGAGCGCGGAGCCGATCTCGCCATCGGAGTGGACGCCTTCCTCTGCGGGATAGGAGATCACCGCGCGCAGGTCGCCCAGCGGCACGTACGGAAGTTGGGACAGGAACAAGGTGACGTCCTGCGGGCGGCGCAGCGTGCCCGAGGTGAACGGCCACAGCTGTGCCAGGCTGCGCAGCAGCGTGGTCTTGCCGGTGCCGGAGCCGCCGGTGATCACCAACGACTCACCCGGGCCGAGACGCACGTCGAGCGGGTCGAGGAGCCGCGCCCCGGCCGGCGTCCGCACCTCGACGTCGTCGAGCTGAAGCGAACCGTCGGTGCTCGGCAGGGCGGTCAATGACGGTAGATCCCTTGCCGTTTCGTTGGCGGTGATCAGCCCGTCGAGGCGGATGATCGAAGCCCGCCAGCTGGCGAACGCGTCGTAGACGGAACGGAAGAACGACAGGGATCCTTGCAGCTGGACGAACGCGCTCGAGGACTGGGTGACATCGCCGAATGAGATTTGACCGTCGAACATCCGGGGCGCCTGAATGACCGTCGGCAGCGGATCGACGATCTGGTTCATCGACCTGTTCCAGCCGATGAATGCGACGCCCCAGCGGACGAAGGCCCGGTAGTTGGTGATGACTGCTGCGAACCTTGTCATCAGCTGCCTGCGTTCGGCGCGTTCGCCTCGATAGAGGCCGATGGCCTCGCCGGCATCGCGGAGTCGAATCAGGGCGTAGCGGAACGCTGCATTGGTGGCCTCGTTGCGGAAGGACAGCCGGATCAGTGGGTGACCGATCCAGAACGCCACGACCGTCGTGAACAACACGTACAGGAGTGCCATCCAGAACAGCGCCTTCGGCACGGTCACCCCGAAGACTGTCAGCGGTCCCGCCAGACCCCACAGAATCGGGGTGAACGAGATCACGTTGACGATGGCAAAGACCGTGCCGAACGCCAACGTCTGGGCGGTCCCGACGTCGGGTGTGTTGGTCTCTGGGCGGCCGGTGCCGGTGGTGAAGACGTCGATGTCCTGCTGGATGCGCTGGTCCGGATTGTCGATCGGGTCGTCGACGAACCGGCCGCGGTAATACGCGTCGCCGGTCAGCCAGTCGGCGGTGAGTCGGTGAGTCAGCCACACCCGCCAGCGGATGATGAACCGCTGCATCAGGTACGTGTCGAGCACCGTGCGAACGATGTCGACGATGATCAGACCGGCGAGGATCAGCATTGACGCCCAAAAGCCGCTAATGGCAGTGTCTTTCGCGGATCCTTCGTCATCGAAAGCGGCCTGCAGTGCCGAGAACTGGTCGTTGGACTGGTAACTGAACAGCACGCCGAGCCGCACATCGACCATCACCGAGAGCAGAAGCACGCCCAGCAGTGTCCACGCCGGAATGCTCTGGCGGCCCTTGAAATAGTCACCGGTGATGCGCCAGAACTGCCTGCCCCACCCGGTGGAGCGGGCTAGCACGGCCAGCACCACCACCATGCCGACGGCGGCGATCGCCCACGCCCGCCCCACCCATAGGATCGACGTGACGAGCTCGGTGCCCCAGTCGAGTGAGGGCGTGAACGTCTCCATGCCGGGAAGCTACCCCGGACCTGCGCGCCGGCGCGGCTAGACGGTGACCGGGTCCTCCTCCACGCGTCCCAGTCGCCACTCGCCGTTGCCGAGGAGTTCGAGTTGGTGCGTGTGATGCTGCTCGACCGTCGAGCGGTGGCTGACGCTGACCAGGATGGTGTCCGGCAACTCGGTGCGCACGAGTTGGTAGCAGGTGTATTCCAGGCCTTCGTCCAACGCGGAGGAGGCCTCGTCGAGGAACACCACCTTCGGCTTGGTCAGCAGGATGCGCGCGAACGCGATCCGCTGCTGTTCACCGGGGGAGAGTACCTTGGCCCAATCCTGGACCTCGTCGAGGCGGTCGCCCAGGTGCGGAAGCGCCACCTTCGACAGCACCCGGCGCAGCGCCGAGTCATCCAGTGTGCCCACCTGGTTCGGGTACGAGACGACGGTGCGGAAGTCGCCCAGCGGCACGTAGGGCATCTGCGACAGGAACATCGTCTCGTTCGGGCCGCAGGGTCGGGTCAGCGTGCCCGAGGTGAACGGCCACAACTCACCGAGGCTGCGCAACAGCGTCGTCTTGCCGCTGCCGGACGGGCCGGTGATCACCAAGGTGTCGCCGATCTCCAGGCGCATGTCGAGAGGCTTGATGAGCTGGCGCCCGTCGGGTGTGCGGACCTCGACGTTCTCGAGCTCGACGGTGCCGTCGACACACGCCGCGGTCGTCACTTCGGGCAGCGCCCTGGCCTCTTCGTTGGCGATGACCAGACCGTGAAGACGGATGATCGCGGCGCGGTAGCCGGCGAACTGGTCGTAGGCGTTACGGAAGAAGGACAGACCGTCCTGGATGCTGCCGAACGCCGATGCGGACTGGCTCATGTCGCCGAGGGTGATCTCGCCGTTGTAGAACCGCCGGAACTGCAGCACATACGGCGCCACGACGATGATCTGGCTCATCGACAGGTTCCAGCCGTAGAACCCCATCATCCGGTTGATGTACCGCTTGTAGTTGCCGACGACGGGGGCGAAGAGCCGCCGCAGCCCCGACCGCTCCGCCACCTCACCCCGGTAGAACGCGACCGCCTCGGCCGCGTCCCGCAGCCGCACCAGCGCGTAGCGGAACGCCGCGTTGAACTTTTCGTTGTTGAACGACAGCCAGATGATCGGCTTCCCGATCCAGAACGCGATGACGCTGGCGAAGAGCACGTAGACCAGGCCGATCCAGAACAGCGCCCGGGGAAGGTCGACACCGATGATCGGCACGGTGAGGGTGCCCGACAGATTCCACAGGATCGCGGTGAACGAGATCATCGACGTGATCGAGGACACCGCACCGAACAGCAGCGTGGCTGCCGAGGTGTTGTTGGGCGTGTTGGGCAGCGGCCCGACACCGGCGGTGAAGATGTCGATGTCGAATTGGATGCGCTGATCCGGGTTGTCGATCGTGTCGTCGATGAAGCGCGACCGGTAGTAGGCCTTGCCGTCCAGCCAGTCACCGGTGAGCCGGTCGGTCAGCCAGGCTCGCCATCTGAGCATGAACCGCTGCATCAGGAAAAGGTCAAGCATGACGCGGCCGACGTGGATCGCAGCGAGGACGCAGAAGATCAGCATCGAGGTCCAGAAGCCGTGCGCTCCGGAGCTTTTGACAGCTTCGTCGCCGCCGTTGCCGATGCCGGCCGCCACGACCTGGAAGCTGGTCATCATGTCGTTGCCCTGGAAGCTGAGCAGCACGTCGATGCGTACGCCCGCGATCACCGACAGCAACAGCACCGCCAGCCAGACCCAGACCTTGACGCTTTCCGGGCCGGTGAAGTAGGCGCCGGTGATCCGCCAATACTGCCTACCCCAGGTGGTGTACCGGGCGATCAGCACCAAGATCAGCATGGTGGCAATGGCCGCGATCGCCCATCCCTTGGCGATCCACACCAGCGATGTCAGCAGCTCATCGCCCCAGTCGAGGGTGGGGTGGAACATTTCGTCCATCCCGGCAAGGTACCCCGACAACCTGCTGTGAGCCTCGCGGACTACCTCAACCCGACGTGATCAAGCGGTCGAGCCGCCATTCACCACCGCCGACAAGCTCCAGTTGACGGGTGTGGAACTGCTCGACAGTGGCGCGGTGACTCACGCTGACCAGAATGGTGGCCGGGAGCGCTGCCCGGATCAGCTCGTAGAGCATCAGTTCCAGACCTTCGTCCATCGCCGACGTCGATTCGTCGAGGAACACCGCACGCGGCCGGCTGAGCAGAATGCGGGCGAAGGCGATGCGCTGCTGTTCGCCGACCGACAGCGTCTTGCCCCAATCCCGGACATCGTTGAGCCTGATCGCGAGGTGCGACAGGGCGACCTTGACCAGGGCCTGCTGGATTTGCGTATCGCCGAGCGCACCCGCTTCGTGGGGATAGGACACCACGGCACGCAGATCGCCGAGCGGAATGTAGGGCAGCTGCGGCACGAACATCACCTCATGCCGACCGGACGGCACACGGATGCTGCCCGACACGAAGGGCCACAGCCCCGCGAGGCTCTGCAACAGGACGGTCTTGCCGATACCCGACGGACCACTGATCAACAGCGTGTCGCCCGCCTCGAGCCGCACATCGAGGGCGCGCACCAGGATGTCGCCGCCGGGAGTGCGGACTTCGACGCCGTCGACCTCGAGGCTGCCGTCCGCAGCGCCGGCCATCGTGATCGCAGTGAACCTACCGGCGCGGGAGTTCTCGTCGATCAGTCCGTCGAGCCGGATGATGGCCGCCCGGTAGCTCGCGAACGCGTCGTAGGAGTTGCGGAAGAACGACAGCGAATCATGGATATGGCCGAAGGCGGTGCCGGACTGCATGACATCGCCGAGTGAGATCTGCTGGGCGAAGAGTCGTTGCGCCTGAACGATGAACGGCAATGGGTTGATCGCCTGGCTCATGGACAGGTTCCAACCGGTGAACAGCATCGTGCGATTCAGCCAGTGGCCGTAATTGTCCATCACCGCCGAGAGCCGGCCGGTCAGCTGTTTGCGCTCGGCGTCCTCGCCGCGGTAGAGCCCTACGGCGGCGCCGGCATCGCGCAACCGCACCAACGCGTAGCGGAAGCCCGCGTTGAGGAGTTCGTTCAGGAAGCTCAATCGGATCAGCGGGCGTCCGATCCAGAATGCGATGACGGTGGCGGCGAGTACGTAGACGATGACGATCCAGAACAGGGCCCTGGGCACCGTGATACCGCCCAATGACAGTGGCCCGGAAAGGTTCCAGAGGATCGCACCGAACGCGAACACCGACAGCACGGACTCGACCGCGCCGAACAGCAGTGTGTAGCTCGAGTTGTAGGCGGGGTTGTTGGGCTCGGCGCCCCTGCCGGTGGTGAAGATGTCGATGTCGAGCTGGATGCGTTGGTCCGGGTTGTCGATCGGATGCCTCGAGAACTGGTTGCGGAAGTAGGCGTAGTCGGTGAGCCAATCACCGATCAGGCGACGGCTCAACCAGGTTCGCCATCGCATGATGAATCGCTGCATGACATACAGGTCGACGAGCAAGCGCGCGACGTAGCAGCAGGCCAGGACCCCGAACACCAGCATCGTCGCCCAGAAAGCGGATTCTCCTGTCCCGCCCTGGAAGGCGACTTGAAGCGACGTGAACAGGTCGTTGGCGTAGTAACTCAGCAACACGGCGATCCGAACGGAGGTGACCGTCGACAACAGCAGCACCGCGAACATCGCCCACACCGGCATGCTCTGCCTACCGGTGAAATAGTCGCCGGTGATGCGCCAGAACTGGCGTCCCCATTCGGTTGTCCGCGCGATCACGACGAGCACCACCAGCAAGGCGAACGCGGTGATGACGAACGTCTCGAGCACCCAGAGAACCGAGTTAGGAAACTCGTTGCTCCAGTCGATCGACGGCCTGAACGTCGTGTCCATCCGGCGGCACCTCCCCAGGGCGTGGGCCACCCTGCGGCGAAGTTACCGCAGCGTGAAGGTGCCGGCGGGGATGTCCTCGTCGCGCTTAGCCGAATGTTGCGCGCAGGTGCGCGACCAACGCGTCGGCGTCGATGCCCGCGGAGGCGACGCCCAGATAGCCGTCGGGCCGCACGATGTATGCCGACGAACGTGCGGCCGAATACGTCTGGGCCAACTCGCCGTCGCGGTTCCGGATCAGAGGCAGCACGCTGTGCTCGGGCCCTCCCACCAGCGAGTACAGCCGCAGCGGGCCGGTCACCGCGGCCCGGGTGAGGCCGGTGGCGTCGGGTGCCGATGCCCTCCCTGGCGCTGCGCACGGCGTCGTAGCTGTCGAGCAGGTCGGGTGCTGGCGTGGTCGTGGAGCGTGAGCGCAGCTTCCAGGCCAGGTTGTGGGCGCCCTGGATACCGGTGTTCATGCCCTGCGCCCCGGTCGGCGGGTGGATGTGGGCGGCGTCACCGGCGATGAACACCCGCCCCCGGCCGTAGGCGTCGACGATCCGGTGGCTGATCCGGAACACCGATGACCAGCGCAGATTTCCGGCGGTGGTGGGTGCGGGGGCCAGGCGGTCCACCTCGACATCGCCGAGCACGTACTGCTCCTCGAAGGTCAGGCCGAGCCCCTTGCGGACGGTGCTGTGCGCGCCGTCGGCACCGATCAGGTAGTTCGCCCGGATCGTCTGCTCGCCGTCGGGACCCGACGGGGTCGCGGTGACGCCGTCACCGTCCTGGTCGAACCCGCCAGCCGCACACCGCGTTCCACCCGCCCTCCGTGCATCGCCAGTTCCTCGCGGAGGATGCGTTCGGTTTCGTACTGAGGGATGGCGATGAGGCCGAACGGCACGTCGGCGGGCGCGGGAACTCCATCACCGCGACCTGCCCGCCGTTGACATAGACGAGTTGGCCGAGCATCTGTATGGACGCGTCGAGGATTCATCGCAGCACGCCCATGCCCTCGAAACACCTCGAGCGTTCGTGGTTGTACGCCAACGGGTTTCGCGTACCGCGGTGGTTGGAGCAGCGGATCGACGATCCGGCAGGCAACGCCTCGGCGAGCCAGCTCTATCGCGGCGGTCAACCCGATGGGCCCGGCACCCGCGATGAGTGCCTGGGTCTGTGCGGGCATCGCTACCTCCTGGTTATGCTGCGGCGATGAGCACCGATGCTCCGATTGGTAGCACAGTCACCGCCGGACATCTCGTTGCCCGCAGGCTGAAGGCCGCCGGTGTCGACACGATCTTCACCTTGTCCGGCGGCCATCTCTTCTCGATCTACGACGGGTGCCGGGCCGAGAACATCCGGCTGATCGACACCCGGCACGAGCAGACGGCGGCGTTCGCCGCCGAGGGATGGTCGAAGGTGACCCGGGTGCCCGGGGTCGCCGCCTTGACGGCCGGACCCGGGGTCACCAACGGCATGAGTGCGATGGCCGCTGCGCAGCAGAATCAGTCACCGCTGGTGGTGCTGGGCGGCCGGGCGCCCGCGCTGCGCTGGGGTCAGGGATCGCTGCAGGAGATCGATCACCTGCCGTTCGTCGCGCCGCTCGCGCTGTTCGCCGCGACGGCACAGTCGGCCGGCGCGGTGAGCGGTCTTGTCGACGAGGCGCTCAGGGCGGCGGCCGGGGCGACGGGAGGGCCGACGGGCGTGGCCTTCGTCGACTTCCCGATGGATCATGTGTTCAGCAAGGCGCCCGACACCGGCGGACCCGGTGCCCTGACGGACCGGCAGGAACCGGCGCAGGCCGACGGCAACGCGCTCGACGCCGCCACCGCGCTGCTTGCCGGGGCCAGGCGACCGGTGATCATGGCCGGCACCAACGTGTGGTGGGGTCGTGGCGAATCCGCTCTGCTCGGACTGGCCGAGGCGCTGCGTATCCCGGTCCTGATGAACGGGATGGCACGTGGCACCGTGCCGGCCGATCACGAGCTGGCGTTCTCGCGGGCCCGGTCAAAAGCGCTGGAGCAGGCCGATGTCGCGCTCGTGGTCGGAGTGCCGATGGATTTCCGGCTCGGCTTCGGCGGCGTGTTCGGCGCACAGACCAAACTGATCACCGCCGATCGCGTGGCGCCTGACAGACCGCATCCGCGCGAGGTCGCCGCGGGCCTGTACGGCGACCTGACGGCCACCCTGTCGGCGCTCGCCGGAGCCGCGACGTCCGAGCACGAGGACTGGATCGGTGAGCTGCGGGCGGTGGAGAACGTGGGCCGGGCCGCCGAGGCGGCCGAACTCGCCGATGACCGGACTCCGCTGCACCCGATGCGGCTGTACGCCGAGCTGGCCGGTCTGCTGGACCGCGACGCGATCGTCGTCATCGACGCCGGCGACTTCGGCTCGTATGCCGGGCGGGTCATCGACAGCTACGTGCCCGGCGCATGGCTGGACAGCGGGCCGTTCGGCTGCCTGGGTTCGGGGCCCGGCTACGCACTGGCCGCCAAGCTGGCCCGGCCGGACCGGCAGGTCGTGCTGTTGCAGGGCGACGGCGCGTTCGGGTTCTCCGGAATGGAGTGGGACACGTTGGTGCGTCACGGCGTTCAGGTGGTGTCGGTGATCGGCAACAACGGGATCTGGGCGCTCGAAAAGCACCCCATGGAGCTCCTGTACGGCTACTCGGTGGTCGCCGACCTGCGACCGGGCACCCGTTACGACCAGGTGGTCGCTGCGCTCGGCGGGCACGGCGAGCTGGTGTCGACGCCATCGGAGCTCCGGCCCGCCCTCGATCGCGCCTTCTGCTCCGGCCTGCCCGCGGTGGTCAATGCACTGACCGATCCCGCGGTGGTCTATCCCCGCCGCTCCAACCTGGCCTGACACCGGGGTCCCCGTCACCCTCCCTCGCTCCCTCCCTCCCTGCCGCGAGCGAGCGTGTCTGGGGCCGACACGCCGGGATTTCGCCACAAAAGCGCACGCTCGTCGGCGGCTCCGCTCGAAATTCGGTGGACGCGTTGAATGCTCGTCTCCATTCTGGGGTGGTGGAAGCACGACTACATCACTCGCTCGACGAATTTCGCGCGGTCGCCTGGCCGCTGTATCGCCGCGACGCCGTCGTCAACACCATCGAGCTGACCCTGCTGCTCCGGGACACCTGGCCGGATGACTCGCTTCTGCTCACCGTGTGGGATGGCGCCGAGCCCGTCGGTGCGGCGATTCAAACTCCGCCATACCCGTTGTTGTGCAATGGAATACCCGTTGACGCCCATCACCTGGTGGCGACACACCTGGCGGGCATTCGTCCGGATCTGTGCGGAGTGCGTGGTCGCCTCGACTCTGCCCTCGGCTTCGCCGAGGCGTGGCGCTCGGTCACCGGCGGGACCGGCACCATGGCGACCAATGAACGGCTCTATCGTCTCGGGACGTTGCGCCCACCGCTGCGCGTATCGGGCGGCGCGGCCCGCGAGGCCACCGGCGTCGACCGCAGCGTGCTGGTCGACTGGGTGGAGTGCTTTTTCGTCGAGACGCTCGGCCATAAACGCGACGAACCGGCCGGCGAGGCATTCGTCGACACCGCCGGCGCGGTCGGCGACGGGTTCATCCTGTGGGTCGTGGACGGCGTCCCCGTCAGCATGGCGATGCTGCGCGCCCCCGCAGCAGACGTCTCGCGGATCGGCCCGGTGTTCACGCCGCGCGATCGCCGTGGGCGCGGTTACGGTTCGGCGGTGACCGCGGCGGCGGTCGAATCAGCGCACCGCACCGGTGTCCAGGACGTCGTGCTCTTCGCCGACCTGGCGAACCCGACCTCGAACGGCGTGTATCAGCGCATCGGATTCGACGCGGTCTGCGATTCGGTGCGAATCGAGTTCGCTGCACCGTCGTCCGACTGAGCGCCCCGTCGCCGACGGCCGACCAGCCTCCGGTAGAGCCACGTGCTCAGTCCGGTGACAAGGAGCATCAGCGGCGCGAGACCCAGGATGAACCACAGGACCCGCCAGTAGGGCCGACCGCGTGCCCGTAGTGCAGTGCGGGTTGCGCCCATTCATCGGCGATCGCATTCGACACCGTTTGTGACGGACCGAGGAACACGCGCACATTGGCGAGGGAGCGCATCGACACCGACCGAGCGGTTGCCGCGGCAGACCGCGTTGTGCGCCCACAGGTCGGGACCGCCGTCGATGAGGTCGATCGAATAGAAGCCGTCCTCACTCTCGGGCAGCCCCACCCACGTCGCACTCGCACCGGGAAATCGCCGTTCCGCCACGGTGAACGCCTCGTCGAGGCCCACCGGCGGTCCCGATGCTCCGACGGCTCCATCGTGTAGTTGTCCTCCGGAGGCGCCTCGCCACCTGTCGCCGAAACCGGGTATCTCGAAGTTCAGCCCGGTCAAGCCCCAGATCAGCAGAGGCACCACGGCGACGATGCCGATGACATTGTGCAGGTCGAGATCCCGGGCGTAGCGCCCACGACGCCAGCGCAGCCGAAAGGCGTTGCGCCACTTTCGCAGACCCGGCCCCCAGATGAAAGGCGCGCCGACCGCCAGGAACACCAGCGCCAGGGCCGCTACGGCGAGAAGTGCTGCACCCCAGGTGATTTCGCTGAATAGCGGGCTCCGGCCAGCGGTGAAGGCGCCGCCAGCCACGGTACGTAGCCCGCGAATTCCTCACAGGTCAGTGCGCAGTCGTGCAGATTCTCCAGAAATCCGACGACACCGCCGTAGAGGTTGTTCTGCCCGTTGACCGCGCCGGATCCCGCATCGACAAAATTAGGTCGAACCATCGCCGTCGGCCGACGTGACCAGATAGACACCGTCCTTGAGTGATACGTCGCCAGCGCTGAACCCCCAGGTCGACAGCGGCGACGGCGTCCATGGCCGCACCGAACCCCACGGGTGCGCCGTCCACGGTGGTGTCCAGGGTGGTGTGGAACAACTCGGCGTTCGACGCGCGGGGCATCTCGGGCTCGCAGACGATCAGTGCGCCGCTGGGCTGACCACCACTAGCAGCAGACCCAGCGTCAGCGCGATCCAGCGGTGCATGAGGACCAGTGCGCGTCGGGGCCTGCGCGGCACCTGCGCCGGCGGGCGGCGTGTGTCGTTCGGCATGTCAGCGGCGAAAGGCGAATCGTCGGGCACCGGGCGAGACGTTAGATTAGCTACCCTTATGATGCGGCCCCGCAACGGCGTGAGCGCGCGTGAACTTCCCCCACGAACGGCGTGTCGTTCCTCTGACACGCACGTTCGCGCACAAGAAACCACCGCGTACCGTAATTGTGTGGCCAAGACGAAAACCCGCGCCTCAGGTCGCGTCGGTAACCGGTTCTGGAAATTGCTCGGCGCCAGCACCGACAAGGATCAGAATCGCTCCACAACACAAGTGGACGCCGCGTCGGAGTTCGACGAGAAGGCGAAAGGGCTCGACGACGAGCGGCTGCGCAAGGCTGCCGAACTGCTGAATCTCGAGGATCTCGCCGACTCCGCCGATGTCCCGCAGTTCCTGGCGATCGCCCGGGAGGCCTCCGAACGGGCCACCGCATTGCGGCCGTTCGACGTCCAGTTGCAAGGTGCACTGCGCATGCTGGCCGGCGATGTCGTCGAGATGGCCACCGGTGAGGGCAAGACGCTGTCGGGCGCGATCGCCGCCGCGGGCTATGCGCTCGGCGGCCGCAACGTGCACGTCATCACCATCAACGACTACCTGGCCCGGCGCGACGCGGAATGGATGGGCCCGTTGCTGGAGGCGCTGGGGCTCACGGTCGGCTGGATCACCGCGGATTCCACCGCCGAGGAGCGTCGCGACGCGTACAAGTGCGACGTCACCTACGCCTCGGTCAACGAGATCGGGTTCGACGTACTCCGCGACCAGCTGGTCACCGATGTGGCCGACCTGGTGTCACCGAACCCGGACGTGGCGCTGATCGACGAGGCCGATTCGGTGCTCGTGGATGAGGCGCTGGTCCCGCTGGTGCTGGCCGGCACCTCACACCGGGAGACTCCGCGGGTCGAGATCATCCGGATGGTCGGCGAGCTGACCGCGGGCGAGGACTTCGACACCGACGAGGACAGCCGCAACGTGCACCTCACCGAAGCCGGGGCGCAGAAGATCGAGGCCAGGCTCGGCGGAATCGACCTCTACTCCGAGGAGCACGTCGGCACCACCCTGACCGAGATCAACGTGGCGCTGCACGCACACGTGCTGCTGCACCGGGACGTGCACTACATCGTGCGGGACGACGCCGTGCACCTGATCAACTCCTCGCGCGGCCGCATCGCTCAACTGCAGCGCTGGCCCGACGGCCTGCAGGCCGCGGTCGAGGCCAAGGAGGGCATCGAAACCACCGAGACCGGCGAGGTACTCGACACCATCACCGTGCAGGCGTTGATCAACAGGTATCCGACGGTATGCGGGATGACCGGCACCGCGCTGGCCGCAGGCGAGCAGCTGCGGCAGTTCTACAAACTCGGCGTCTCGCCGATTCCACCGAATACTCCCAATATTCGCGAAGACGAGCCCGACCGGGTGTACATCACCGTCGCCGCCAAAAACGACGCGGTGGTCGAGCACATCGCCGCGGTGCACCAGACCCGGCAGCCCGTCCTCGTCGGCACGCGCGACGTCGCGGAGTCCGAGGAACTGCACGAGCGGCTGGTCAAGGCCGGCATCCCGGCCGTGGTCCTCAACGCCAAGAACGACGCCGAAGAGGCGGCGGTCATCGCCGAAGCCGGCACACTCGGGAAGGTGACGGTGTCCACCCAGATGGCCGGCCGCGGGACCGACATCCGGCTCGGCGGGTCCGATGAGGCCGACCACGATGAGGTGGCCGAGCTCGGCGGACTGCACGTCATCGGCACCGGAAGGCACAACACCCAGCGGCTCGACAACCAGCTGCGTGGCCGCGCGGGGCGCCAGGGTGACCCGGGTTCGTCGGTGTTCTTCTCCAGCTGGGAAGACGACGTGGTGGTGTCGCACCTCGAACCCAACAAGTTGCCACTGCAGACCGAGGAGGGCGGCCGCATCGCGAGCCCCAAGGCGGCCAGCCTGCTCGACCACGCCCAGCGGGTCGCCGAGGGACGCCTGCTCGACGTGCACGCCAATACGTGGCGTTACAACCAGCTGACCGCCCAGCAGCGCGCCATCCTCGTCGAACGCCGAGACACCCTGCTGCGCACACCTACCGCGCGCGAAGAGCTCGAGGAGCTGTCGCCGAAGCGCTACGAGGAAGTGCTCGACGAACTCGGTGAGGAGAAGCTGGAGAAGATCTGCCGGCTGATCATGCTGTATCACCTCGACCGCGGCTGGGCCGATCACCTGGCCTATCTCGCCGACATCCGCGAGAGCATCCATCTGCGCGCACTCGGCAGGCAGAATCCGCTGGACGAGTTCCACCGGATGGCCGTCGATGCGTTCGCGTCGCTGGCCGCCGACGCCATCGAGGCCGCGCAGCAGACGTTCGAGACCGCTCCCTCGATCGAGGAGGAGCCCGGCGTCGACCTGTCCAAACTCGCCCGGCCGACATCGACGTGGACGTACATGGTGCACGACAACCCGCTGGCGGACGACACCATGTCGGCCCTGAGTCTGCCTGGGGTTTTCCGCTAGGTTTACACGCATGGACCGCACGCCCGGGGAAGTGCGTGATCGGGTGCTGACGGTGCCCAATGCGTTGTCCGTGCTGCGCCTGCTGCTGGTTCCGGTTTTCCTGTACCTGCTGTTCGGGATCCACGCGAACGTGTGGGCCGTGGCGGTGCTGATGTTCAGCGGGTTCTCCGATTGGGCGGACGGCAAGATCGCCCGGTTGGTGCCCAACCAGTCGTCGCGGCTGGGGGAGTTGCTGGATCCAGCCGTCGACCGCATCTACATGGTCACCGTGCCGCTGGCGCTGGCCTTCCACGGCTCCGTGCCGTGGTGGATCGTGCTCACCCTGATCGGCCGTGACGCCGTGCTGGCCGCCACATTGCCGATCCTGCGCACCCGCGGGCTCACGGCGCTGCCGGTCACCTATATCGGCAAGGCGGCGACGTTCGCTCTGATGTCGGGTTTCCCACTGATCCTGCTCGGCCAGTGGGACGCGTTGTGGAGCCGCGTCATCCTGTGCTGCGGGTGGGCGTTCCTGATCTGGGGGCTGGCGATGTACCTGTGGTCCGGCGTGCTGTACCTGATCCAGGTGACGCTGGTGGTGCGGCGGATGCCCAAGCGCAGAGCAGAGAGATGACGTTTCTGGGTGGCTACGACCCGGAGGCCGGACGCAACGCACACGAGGTGAACAAGCCGACGTTGATCCCGGTGCCTTCGCTCCTGCGTTCGTTGCTGTCCGAACACCTCGACCCGGGCTACGCGGCGGCGGCCCAGGCGAAAGCCGCCCGGACACAAGGCCGCACGTCGGGGCGGGCCTGGGCGTGGCAGATTGCAGGCGCACTGCTGATCGCCGCGGTCATCGCGGCGGCCGTCGCGCAGGCGCGCTCGGTGGCTCCCGGCGTGAAGGAGACGCAGCAGGTGCTGGCAAGCAGTGTCCGGTCCGCCGAGGCCGGCACCAACGGGCTCGCCTCGAAGCGGGATGCGCTGGCGGCGGAGGTGGACGCCGAGCGGCGCACGCGACTGGAGGGTGACGAGCGCGGTCAGCAGCTGCTGCGCGCACTCGATCAGGCCGACTTCGCCGCGGCGGCCACTCCCGTGATCGGCCCCGGGCTGTCGATCACCATCACCGATCCCGGGGTGTCCAAGGACCTCAGCGACGTGTCGAAGCAGCGGGTCGAGGGCAGCAGACAGGTGATCCTGGACCGCGATCTGCAGCTGGTGGTGAATTCGCTGTGGGTCAGCAACGCCGAGGCTATCTCGGTCGGAGGAGTGCGAATCGGCCCGAACGTGACCATCCGCCAGGCAGGCGGTGGCATCCTGGTCGACAATCAACCGATCAGCAGCCCATACGTCATTCAGGCGGTCGGGCCGCCGCACGCGATGCAGGATGTCTTCGACCGCAGTTCCGGTCTGCAGCGCCTCCGGCTGCTCGAGACGAGCTACGGCGTCGTGGTGAACGTGAGCGCCGGCGACAGCCTGACGCTGCCCGCCGGTTCCATCCGAGACATCAACTTCGCCAAGCAGATCGGGCCCTAACGACGCCGATGAACGGACATACATGATCGGAATCGCCGCGCTCCTCATCGGCATCGTCCTCGGCCTGGTGTTCCACCCCAGCGTTCCCGAGGTCATTCAGCCCTATCTGCCGATTGCGGTGGTGGCCGCCCTCGACGCGGTCTTCGGCGGACTGCGGGCCTATCTCGAGCGCATCTTCGACTCGAAGGTGTTCGTGGTCAGCTTCGTGTTCAACGTGTTGGTTGCCGCGCTGATCGTCTACGTCGGCGACCAACTCGGCGTCGGCACCCAGCTGTCCACGGCGATCATCGTGGTGCTCGGTATCCGGATCTTCGGCAACGCAGCCGCCCTGCGGCGCAGATTGTTCGGCGCATGAGGCTTGAGGCATGAGGCATAGGCATGAGTGAGCAACCGCCCCAGCACGGCCGCCACGAGCTGCCACCCGACGAGCCGATCCCGAAGCTCGGTGAACTGCAATCCGGCGGGGTCTACCACGGCGTGGTGCGGCGGGGTCGGTCGCAGATCGCCTTCGGGGCGCTGGCGGTGTTGCTCTGCGTCGTGCTCGGCATCGCGATCGTCACGCAGGTGCGCCAGACCGAATCCGGCGATTCGCTGGAGACGGCCCGGCCCGCCGATCTGCTGGTGTTGCTCGATTCGCTGCAGCAACGAGAGGCGGCGCTCAATACCGAAGTCTCCGACCTGCAACGCACCATGGCACAGCTGCAGGCATCCGGAAGCAGCGACCAGGCGGCGATCGAGAACGCGCAGGCCAGGCTCGCCGCGCTGTCGATCCTGATCGGCACCGTGGCCGCAACCGGTCCTGGCGTGACGCTGACCATCCAGGACACCGCGCCGGGCGTGCCTGCCGAAACCATGCTCGACGTGATCAACGAGCTGCGCGCGGCCGGCGCCGAGGCCATGGAGATCCGCGGCGGGCAGGCGGCCATTCGGGTCGGGGTGGACACCTGGGTGGTCGGCAACCCCGGAGCGCTGATGGTCGACAGCACGACGCTGAACCCGCCCTATTCGGTTCTGGCCGTTGGTGATCCGCCAACCCTGGCCGCAGCAATGAACATCCCCGGCGGCGCCATGGACAGCATCGAACGCGTCGGCGGCACGATGGAGATACAACAAACCGATCGGGTTGACGTGACCGCCTTGCGGCAACCGAAACCCCGCCAATACGCTCAGCCAGTCAAATGAGCGTCGTCCGCAACTCAGCAGGACACCCTGGACACCGAGGAGCGTCGTGAGCGAGATCCCAGCCGAGCTGTACTACACCGAGGAACACGAGTGGGTGCAGCGCATTGCCGATGACACCGTACGGGTCGGCATCACCGACTACGCGCAATCGGCGCTCGGCGACGTGGTGTTCGTGCAGCTACCCGACGTCGGCGCCGAGGTGACCGCGGCCGAATCCTTCGGCGAGGTCGAGTCGACCAAGTCCGTGTCGGACCTTTACGCGCCCGTCAGCGCGAAAGTCGTTGCGGTCAATGGTGATCTGGAGAGCAATCCGCAGCTGGTGAACTCCGATCCCTACGGCGAGGGATGGTTGCTGGAACTGCAGGCTGAACCTGCGTCGCTGGATGAGGCACTGCACGGCTTGTTCGATGCGGACGCCTACCGCACCCACGTGGCCGAATGACTAGTTGTTAGGGTTCTGCAGACCGGATGTCGACAAGGGCGGATCCGGCGGTGGTGGACACAACGGGGTCCACTGCGCGGTACGGTCGACACCAGACGCATGACGGCTGGGCGCCCGGCCGGATATCGCCACAGCAGCCAGTGAGGAGCAGCGGGTGACGGACAACGACACGAACTCTGGGGCTGACCAGTCGTCTGACGAGGTCACTGTCGAGACGACGTCGGTTTTCCGGGCGGACTTCCTCAACGAATTGGACGCCCCGCCCGCGGCCGGTGCCGAGGGTGCGGTCTCCGGTGTCGAGGGGCTACCCGTGGGGTCGGCCCTGCTCGTCGTCAAGCGCGGCCCCAACGCGGGGTCGCGCTTCCTACTCGACCAGCCCACCACGTCGGCGGGCCGGCATCCCGACAGCGACATCTTCCTCGACGATGTCACCGTCAGCCGTCGCCATGCCGAATTCCGGCTGGAGACCGGAGAGTTTCAGGTGGTCGACGTCGGCAGCCTGAACGGCACCTACGTCAACCGTGAACCGGTCGACTCCGCGGTGCTGGCCAATGGCGACGAGGTGCAGATCGGCAAGTTCCGCCTGGTCTTTCTGACCGGGCCCAAGGGCGATGACAGCGGCGGGGCCAGCTAATGACCGATGAGCGCTCGCGCGAGGAGTAAATGAGCCAGCCCGACACCCCCGCGCTCACCGGGATGTCGATCGGAGCGGTCCTCGATCTGCTGCGACCGGACTTCCCGGACGTGACCATCTCCAAGATCAGGTTCTTGGAGGCCGAAGGGCTGGTCACGCCGGAGCGCACGGCGTCGGGATACCGGCGGTTCACCGCCTACGATTGCGCACGCCTGCGGTTCATCCTGACCGCGCAGCGCGATCAGTACCTGCCGCTGAAGGTCATCAAGGCCGAACTCGACGCCCAACCGAACGGGGAGCTGCCGCAGGCCCGATCCGCTTACGGCGTACCGCGTTTGGTGTCGGTGCCGGCGGACCTGGCGGGCGACCCGGCTGGTTTGTCCGGCGTCGCACCCACCCAGGTGCGGCTGTCCCGCGAAGATCTGCTGGCCCGCTCGGAGGTGGATGAGGAACTGCTGTCCGCACTGGTCAAGGCCGGCGTGATCACCACCGGCCCGGGCGGCTTCTTCGACGAACACGCGGTGGTGATCGCACGGTGCGCACGCGCATTGTCGGACTACGGTGTCGAACCGCGGCATCTGCGGGCGTTCCGCTCGGCGGCCGACCGCCAGTCCGATCTGATCGCCCAGATCGCCGGACCGGTGGTCAAGGCGGGCAAGACGGGGGCGCGCGACCGCGCCGACGACCTCGCGCGCGAGGTGGCAGCGCTGGCCATCACGTTGCACACGTCGCTGATCAAGTCGGCGGTGCGCGACGTTCTCGACCGCTGAGGATTAGACTCGATTTCAAGGCTTCTTGGCAGGCTTATCTCGCGCGGAGGGCAGACACAGATGGGTGAGGTTCGTGTGGTCGGCATTCGCGTGGAACAACCCCAGAACCAGCCGGTCCTGCTGCTCCGGGAGTCCAACGGTGACCGCTACCTCCCGATCTGGATCGGCCAGTCCGAGGCCGCGGCGATCGCGCTGGAACAGCAGGGTGTGGAACCGGCCCGGCCGCTGACGCACGACCTGATCCGAGATCTCATTGCCGCGCTTGGGCATTCGCTGAAGGAGGTCCGCATCGTCGACCTTCAGGAAGGCACCTTCTACGCGGACCTGATCTTCGACCGCGACATCAAGGTTTCGGCGCGACCCTCGGACTCAGTGGCCATCGCGCTGCGCGTGGGTGTGCCGATCTATGTCGAGGAGGCGGTGCTCGCCGAGGCGGGCTTGCTGATTCCCGACGAGAACGATGACGAGGCGGCCGGTGCAGTCCGCGAGGACGAGGTCGAGAAGTTCAAAGAGTTTCTCGACAGCGTGTCGCCCGACGATTTCAAGGCGACTTAGACAGAAACCCGAGACGCTGGGGTCCTCGTGCGCGGCTCAGCCAGCGGATTTGTCACGGAATCGTCTCGTCGTTCTCGACACGCGGCGCGCGTTTCTTTCAACTACGTTCGGGGCAGCCATACTTTGATCGCGACGAGCAGTAATGGCTCCGCGGGAAGCGTATGCTCGACACATTCGAGCTTGGCAAACGTGCGCCCATGCAGGTCACAGACGCGAGTTCGATCGGCGAGAGGATTCGAGAGTGGGAGACACGCCACGACAGGAGCAGCTGGATCTGTCCGCCACCAGCGGCCCCACAGAACCGGCCGCCAGTTCGCCCAGCGAACCCGTGCAGGGCGGCCTGTTCCCCGACAACTCGGTGCCGGATGAACTGGTCGGCTACCGCGGGCCCAGCGCCTGTCAGATCGCCGGCATCACCTACCGGCAGCTGGACTACTGGGCACGGACCTCACTCGTGGTGCCTTCCATCCGCAGCGCGGCCGGATCGGGCAGCCAGCGGCTGTACTCGTTCAAGGACATCCTGGTCCTCAAGATCGTCAAGAGATTGCTGGACACCGGAATTTCGCTGCACAACATCCGCGTCGCCGTCGATCACCTGCGGCAGCGCGGAGTACGCGACCTGGCCAACATCACGCTGTTCTCGGATGGCACGACGGTGTACGAGTGCACCTCCGCTGAAGAGGTCGTAGACCTACTGCAGGGCGGCCAGGGGGTGTTCGGCATCGCCGTCTCGGGCGCGATGCGCGAATTGACCGGCGCCATCGCCGACTTCCCGGGCGAACGTGCCGACGGTGGCGAATCCATCACCGCCCCGGAGGACGAGCTGGCATCGCGACGTAAGCACCGCGACCGCAAGATCGGCTGAGACTTGTCGCTGCAGTTCGCCGCGGGTCGACGGCCGTTGCGGCGGCCTATTCGTGCTGTGATCCCGCTCACCGGTAGAATCAATCGAGCATCGCCCTTACGCGGGAGAGTTCCGTGACCGCCAGTCACGGACGCCGAAGGAGCAACACCTCTCCGTCAACCTCTCAGGCACCCGGGACCGCGCTCGGCCACGATGCCTCTGGAAAGCGGTAAGCGTCGCGCTTACCCGCCCATGGGGAAAGGCTGCGCGCAGGCCGAATCTCTCAGGCGCCCGATGCGGGTTGACGACAGAGGGGGAGGAACCCAGCGGTACCCGCTCGAGTTCCTGGGCCCTACACGTCGGGAGATGTCACCAGTGTTCCACCACGACCAACCCAATTTCGCCGACCGGCATATCGGACCGGATGCCGACGCCGTCTCGACCATGTTGAAGGCGATCGGCGTGGGTTCGCTCGACGAGCTGGCCGACAAGGCGTTGCCGGCCGGCATCCTCGACGCACTGTCCGCCGCTGGAATCGCTCCGGGGCTGGATCAGCTGCCGCCGGCCGCCAGTGAAGCGGAGTCGCTCGCCGAGCTGCGCGCGTTGGCCGACGCCAACACGGTCGCCGTGTCCATGATCGGCCAGGGCTATTTCGATACGCTGACCCCGCCGGTGCTGCGGCGCAACATCCTTGAGAACCCGGCCTGGTACACCGCCTACACCCCGTACCAGCCCGAGATCAGCCAGGGCCGCCTCGAGGCGTTGCTCAACTTCCAGACGATGGTCGCCGACCTGACCGGACTCGAAGTCGCCAATGCCTCGATGCTCGACGAAGCAACCGCCGCCGCCGAGGCGATGACGCTGATGCACCGCGCCGTGCGCGGCCCGTCGAACCGGCTCGCGGTTGATGCCGACATCTACCGGCAGACCGCTGCGGTGCTGGCCACCCGCGCCGAGCCGCTCGGTATCGAGATCGTGACCGCTGATCTGCGACAGGGCCTGCCGGACGGCGAGTTGTTCGGTGTGATCGCGCAGTTGCCGGGGGCCGGCGGCGCGGTGCCGGACTGGGCGGAACTGGTTGCGCAGGCCCATGAGCGCGGCGCACTGGTGGCGATCGGCGCCGATCTGCTGGCGCTGACGTTGCTCACCCCGCCCGGCGACTTCGGCGCCGACGTCGCGTTCGGCAGCACCCAACGCTTCGGTGTACCAATGGGATTCGGCGGACCCCACGCGGGTTACCTCGCCGTGCAAGCCAAACACGCCCGGCAACTGCCCGGTCGCCTCGTCGGGGTGTCGGTCGACGCCGACGGATCGCCGGCGTACCGGCTGGCACTGCAGACCCGCGAACAGCACATCCGCCGCGACAAGGCCACCAGCAACATCTGCACCGCGCAGGTGCTGCTGGCGGTGATGGCCGCCATGTACGCGAGCTATCACGGCGCCGACGGGCTGGCGGGAATCGCCCGCCGCGTCCACGGCCACGCCGAATTGCTCGCCGGGGCGCTCGGGGATGCGCTGGTGCACGACACGTTCTTCGACACCGTGCTGGCCCGCGTTCCCGGACGCGCCGACGAGGTGATCAGTGCGGCGAAGGCCAAGGGCATCAACCTGTGGCGCGTCGACGACGATCACGTTTCCGTCAGCTGTGACGAGGCGACCACCGATGCCCACGTCGGCGCCGTGCTGGAGGCGTTCGGGGTTTCGGCCGCCGAGCCGGTGCACACGGAAATCGAAACGCGGACATCTGAGTTCCTGACACACCCAGCGTTCATCAAGTACCGCACCGAGACCGAGATGATGCGATACCTACGGTCTCTGGCCGACAAGGACATCGCGCTGGACCGCAGCATGATTCCGCTCGGTTCCTGCACCATGAAGCTCAATGCGGCAGCCGAAATGGAGCCGATCAGCTGGCCCGAGTTCGCCCGCCAGCACCCGTTCGCACCGGTCGCGGACACGCCGGGGCTGCGCCAGCTGATCTCCGATGTGGAGACCTGGCTGACCGGGATCACCGGCTATGACCGGGTGTCCTTGCAGCCCAACGCCGGTTCGCAGGGGGAGTATGCCGGCCTGCTGGCGATCCAGGCCTACCACGCAGAGCGCGGCCAGCCGCACCGCGATGTCTGCCTGATCCCCTCGAGTGCGCACGGAACGAATGCGGCGTCCGCGGCGCTGGCCGGCATGCGCGTCGTGGTGGTGGCCTGCCGCGCGAACGGCGACGTCGACCTCGATGACCTGCGTGCAAAGGTGACCGAGCACGCGGATCGATTGTCCGCCTTGATGATCACCTACCCCTCGACCCACGGCGTGTACGAGCACGACATCGCCGACATCTGCGCCGCGGTGCACGACGTCGGCGGCCAGGTGTATATCGACGGCGCGAATCTCAACGCGCTGGTGGGGTTGGCGCGTCCGGGCCGGTTCGGCGGTGACGTGAGCCACCTCAACCTGCACAAGACGTTCTGCATTCCGCACGGCGGCGGGGGTCCGGGCGTTGGGCCGGTCGCGGTGCGCGCACACCTGGCGCCCTATCTACCTGGTCACCCGCTGGCCGAGGAACTTCCCGAGAAGCACGCCGTGTCGGCAGCACCGTACGGTTCGGCGTCGATCCTGCCGATCACCTGGGCCTACATCCGGATGATGGGTGCGGCGGGCCTGCGTGCGGCGTCGCTGACCGCGATCGCGTCCGCCAACTACATCGCCCGCCGCCTCGACGAGTACTACCCGGTGCTCTACACCGGCGAGAACGGCATGGTCGCTCATGAGTGCATCCTCGACCTGCGCGGCATCACCAAGGCCACCGGTGTCACCGTGGACGATGTGGCGAAACGACTGGCGGACTATGGTTTTCACGCTCCGACGATGAGCTTCCCGGTGGCGGGCACGCTGATGGTGGAGCCGACGGAAAGCGAAAGCCTGGCCGAAGTGGACGCGTTCTGCGAGGCGATGATCGCGATCCGGGCCGAGATCGACCGGGTGGGGGCGCGCGAATGGACCGTTGAGGACAATCCGCTCAGGGGCGCGCCGCACACCGCTGAGAGCCTGCTGGTCGCCGACTGGGATCATCCGTACTCGCGTGAGGAAGCGGCCTACCCGCTGGGTAAGGGTTTCCGGCCCAAGGTGTGGCCACCGGTGCGCCGAATCGACGGCGCCTACGGTGACCGCAACCTGATGTGCTCGTGCCCACCGGTCGAGGCGTTCGCCTAACCGCCGAGCTCGAACGACGGGAAGTAGATCACCTCACCGACGGTGATGTGGTCGGGGTCGTCGATGAAGTTGGCCGCGGCGACCATGTTCACCAGGGTGAACGTGCGGTCCGCCCCGCCGTCGCCGTAATTGTCCTCGACCAGCTTCCACAGCGTGTCACCGGCGGCCACCGTGCACTTGCGGTTCAGCCGAGGCTGAATCAGCACCGTGCCCGGCGCTGGGTCACCGTCCGGCAGCTGATTGGCGATCGAGATGATCGTCCATAACCGGGCTTCGCCGTACCAGCGCTCCGCCAGCCCCTCGAGGGTCTCGCCTGAGACGACGGTGTGGTGCCCGGCCTCGGCGAGATCGGGGATCAACAGCCATTCGCCGACGATCAGGTCGCGTTGCGCAGCCCCGTTTGGTATCTCGTATACCCCGCTCATCGCGGCGTCGTGGTAGAACTTCAGCGCCAGCTTCTTCTTCGTGTCACCGGCTCGCACGTGGTAACGCAAGGTGACGTACGGGATTTCCAGCTCCTGTCCCACCACGATGACGTCGGGGTCGGCCAGATGGTTGATCACGGCGATCACCGGATTCAGCCGCCCGTCGCCGTAGAACCGCCCGGCGAGTGCCCACAGGGTGTCGCCGCTCTGGATTTGATACTTCGCGCTCATAGGTGTCCCCTCGGTGTCCTTGATGCTGGATGCCGTCCCGGTCGGGACGCATGGAGATTGTGGAATCCAAGTGGGGTCGGGTCGCGAGTAGTGCACTACTCGAATCGGCACGCGCTGGCCACGTCCTCCGAGCTGTTGGCCCAGACCCGAAGTGCCACCCGCTGCCGATTGGCGAGCTGCCCGGAGCTGGGCGTTACCAGCTCGAGGTGCCGAGGAGTTCAGCCGGGCCGCGGTGGCCCCGCTAACGGCGCCACCGGAATGAGCGCCGTTCCTGGTTGAAGTCCACCCGGGGATTCGGCGCCTCGCCGGGGATGTTGCGCTTGACGATCTGGGCCAGAGTGCTCGTCGACCTGATCACGCCCATTCCGGCTGTGGAGAACGTCTCTTCGTTGAAAATTCCCGGGGCGAGCAGCGGATTGGTGAGCGACTGCGAGAATGCGTCCACCGCCACCATGGTGGCCATCAGCGTTGGTAACAGCCCGCCCTTCCGGATGTCCTCGGCGAACAGACCCGGGTACAGCTCGACCTTGTCGATATGGCCGTAGCAGTTCCGAAGAGCCTCCCGCACGGTGGGATTCGACGAGAGATCCTCCAATGAGGTCAATCTGGGGTAGCCACATCGCACCCGGTAATCGTTGTAGGAGGCGAGTTTGGTCGTGCGTCCGACGCCGATCGACTTCCCTTCGATGTCGAGCATCGAGGGGTCGGTGTTGAGCAATCCGATCGCGTTGCAAGGCTGCCTCGATGCCTCGTCGAACAGTGCCGCGAGGCCGTTGGAGGTCACCAAGTCGTTGTCCCACAGCACGTCTTTGACGTCACGGTCTTTGCCACCGACCCGCATGCGGCTGGGAATCATGGTGTGCCAGCGGTACAGCAGATTGAACTCGACTGACATCCAATTCTGGCGATACCACTTCTCTCTGACACCGATGCCCGATTCCGCGAACAGCTTGAACTTGATCGGCGTGATGTGGTTGATGTAATCCTCGATGACCACCTTCAGCAGCACCACGATCAGCGTATTGCGAGTCGTCTCGAAGACCCGGTCGTCGTCCCAATCCGGGTTCTCGGCGGCGATCAACCTGGCGACGCGGTTGTGCTCCCGCAGGAACAGCGTGCTCATCATGACCAGGCCGTAGTGGATGTTTCCCCGTGCGATGCCAAGGGCGAAGAGCTTCTCCTTCTGCGAAGGGTCGAACTCCACCAGCGGAACACCGGTCTTCGGATCTTCGAATGGCAGGTTCGCGATCTTGTCGCTTCCTGGGAACACGATCTCGAGGTTCTTGTACTCGCTTCTGACCTTGCCGTCCTCGCCGAAGTAGTGGGGCGGGAACTCCTGCCCGTTGATGAACTGGCTGGCCAGCTGTCCCCTGCCGGCGGCGCCGTAGCGAAGAACTTTCGTCGTGGTGTGCGTCTGCCCGTACAGCTGGCTGAGGTCGATGTCGTGGGTTGACTTGTTCTTCCGGACGTTCCTGGGGTCGGTACGCAGGAAGCCGTCGACGAACCACTGTGCGAAGTGGGGAAACAGCAACGTCGACTTGGGCGAGATTTTTCCGCCCGCCCCCGGTCGCCGAAACAACTCGGTGACGTCGCCGACCTCCGGAGGGGGCTCCTGCAGGGCCGGGTCCTCCGACAGGTGGCGCGCACTCCACCGACGGTCGGTGAGCCCGGGCCAGGACCGGTAATCGGCGAGCGTACTCAATCCCGATGGCCGTGGCGGCATCGTGTGGATGAGCCGGTTGATCAGCGTGCGGTTCACCAGCGAGCGCACCCTCGGCGTCCGGCGCAGGACCCACCACACCGGACCGAAATGCGTGGTCGCCCCGATCCGCAGGCCGTTCTTCCACCCGTTCTTGCGCCAAAACCCCCCGGTCACAGGATGAACGATCGCAGAATTTCGCGCCGGCTGTGCGGATTCGGCCCGCAATGACGCCGTAATTCGATCAGCCGAGGAAGGTGGTGACCGCCGACGTCAGGTCCGGTGATGTCGAGCTGTCCACGTTCTGGTAGGTTCCGCCGCTGGCCTGCGCGACCGCCTCCCAGGTCGCCCGGTCGGAGTCGTTGCCGAAGTCGATGACGTTGATCGCGACCGGCCGGGCCGGATCGAACGCGCCGCGGATGTACTGCTGCAGACCCGAACCGTCCAGCGACTGGTCGGTGTGGGGGCCCGTGGTGACCACCAGGATCGAATTACTCTGGCCTTGACGATAATTCGCCATCGCATCGGTGTAGATGAGCCGCAGCGTCGTGAAGGACACCGCGCCGCCGGCCGATGGGGATTGCGAGTTCAGGGCGGACGTCAGTGCCTCCGCGCGCCGCTGGCCGTTGACCTGGTCGGACAGCGGGCCCGTACTCACCTCCGACCTGCCCTCCGTGCCGTCGAAGCTCCACAGCCCGATGGCGGAGTTCGGCGGGAGCGCCTGCAGCCGCGCGTTGAGCGCCGCCACCACGTTGGCCAGCCGGGATTTGCCGCCCTCGTCGGCCGGCATCGACTGGTCGAGCATGATGGTCACCGCCGGATTGTCCACGGGCGCGGTCAGCGCGTTGGCCAGCGTCGTGCGCATGGCGTTGTCGCCGACCGACAACGGCGCGTCCACCGGCGCGAAGTTGGTGACGTCATTTTTCGGCGGGGTGCCGCCGTCGAACCGGAAGCCCGCCTTGCCGAGCTCGGCGAGGTGTTCGGGCTTGCGCATGAACCGCGCGAATTCGCTGGCGGCGCTGACCTGCTCCTGAGACAGCCACTTTCCACTGAGCAAAACGGTCGGATAGTCCGCGGTGGCGGTCGGGCCCGGTGGCAACCACATGGCGAGTTTGGACTTCGCGTCGGGCAGCGACGCCGCGCGCTGGAACACCTGCTGTTCCGTGGTGACCACGGCATGCACCGGTGCGGTGGCCGGATCACCGGCGTTCACCAACGCATCCATCGCGGTACCGGCCTTCGTGTCGGCGAGTTTGGGTTGGCCGGCGATCAGCGTGCTGACCGCGCCCATCCCGGCGCTGGCCGGCGCACCGTCGGGCGCGGACGCCGCGGCCACCGCCTCGGCAGCCAGGTACGACGAGTCGCTGTCGCCGCTGAGCGGCAGGGCCAGCCGCAGCGAGCCCCATCCGGAAAGGTCGAGGCCGTCCAACGCCGTGGGGTTGGTCTGCAAGCCGGGCAGCGTCGACCAATTCTGTTGACCCAGGTTGTCTTTGAGTTGCGGGGAAACGGCGAGCACCACCGGTGTGCTGACCAGCGAGCGGCTGTCGCTCACCGTCTCCTTGCCCGCCGCCCCTTCCAGCCGGGCCTCGGCCACGGAACTGGCCGGGACCCACAGTGCGGGGCGCTCACCGAGTTCGCCCGGCCAGTTGCCGACGAAGCCGTTGACCACCTGGTCGGAATCGGCGGGCTTGACGCCGACCTTGACGCATCGGTCTCCAACCGGGCTCGCGCTTTCGTTGTACGACTTCGCCAGCGTCTGGATCTGGTCGGCGATCGAAGGATCCGCGATCACCGCGACGGCGAGTTCACCGTCGACGCAGCGGGCGGCGGCGGCGTCCGAGCGGCTGGACAGTGCGTCGCCGAAGAAGCGCCACAGGATGAACGCGCCGACGACCACGACGACGGTGATGAGTGCGGCGATGACTCCGATGCTGACGCCGCGCCGCTTCGTGGTCACTGCGCGGTGGCTGCCGGTCCACTCGCCACCCTCCCATTCGCCGCCGTGCGCGGGGCCGCCAGGCCCCCGTGGCGGGGAAGTCGGGCCGCCGCTGAACATCCATCCCCGGTCGCCGGGATGGTCGGTGCCGTCGTAATCCGTTTCGTCGTAACCGGATTCGCTGTAGTAGGAGTCGTCGTCGTGAGAATCGTCGTAGTAAGAGTCGTCGTCGGACTCGTCGTCCGATGTGCCGTATCCCGACTCGCCGTAATCCCCTCCGTAGTCGGGATCGTCTCCGGCTTGGCCGAAACGCTGGGTCTCCGGCTCGTCTGGCCCCTGTTCGCCAGCCGAATCGTCGGGATCCGGAATGCTGTGCCTACCCATTCCTGCCCTTGTGCTCGTGTTGTCGACCGGTCATTGTTGGCCCGCCATCCGACGTTGCCGAAGTGTACTCAACGTCGGTGTGATCCTGCCCGAGACGACTCAGCCACCGTTGTTGGCGGCCCACTCCTTGAATTCGCGGCGCCGGCGATGAAGGATCGGTTCGGTGTAGCCGTTCGGCTGCTGGGCGCCGGACAGAATCAGCTCCTGAGCGGCCTGGAACGCGATGCTGCCGTCCGGGTCGGGCGCCATCGGGCGGAAGTCCGGATCCTTGGCGTTCTGCTCGTCCACCTTTTCGGCCATCCTGCGCAGGCTGGCCTTCACGTCATCTTCGGTGATCACACCGTGGCGCAGCCAGTTCGCCAGCAGCTGGCTGGAGATGCGCAGCGTGGCGCGGTCCTCCATCAACGCCACGTCGTGGATGTCGGGCACCTTCGAACAGCCGACACCCGCGTCGATCCACCGCACCACGTACCCAAGGATGGACTGGCAATTGTTGTCGACTTCCTCGCGGATCTCTTCCGAAGCCCAGGCGAGCTCCTTGGCAAGCGGGATCGTCAGCAGCTCATCGACGGTGGTGCGCGTCTTGCCCTCCAGATCCTTCTGCACCGTGAACACGTCCACCTCGTGGTAGTGCATCGCGTGCAGCGTGGCCGCGGTCGGGGACGGCACCCATGCGGTGGTCGCGCCTGCCTTGGGCTGACCGATTTTCTGCTCGACCATGTCGGCCATCAGTTCGGTCATCGCCCACATACCCTTGCCGATCTGCGCCTTACCGGAGAAGCCGGTCGCCAGGCCGGCATCGACGTTCGCGTCCTCGTAGGCCTTGATCCACGTCGTGCCCTTCATGGCGCCCTTGCGGATCATCGGGCCGGCCTCCATCGAGGTGTGGATCTCGTCGCCGGTGCGGTCCAGGAAACCCGTGTTGATGAACGCCACGCGGTCTGCGGCCGCCTTGATGCAGGCCTTCAGGTTGACGGTGGTACGCCGCTCCTCGTCCATGATCCCGACCTTGAGCGTGTTCTGCGGCAACCCGAGAACGTCCTCGACCCTGCTGAACAGCTCGCAGGTGAACGCGACCTCATCCGGTCCGTGCATCTTGGGCTTGACGATGTACACCGAACCCGTCCGGCTGTTGACCATGGGGCCGTTGCCGTCGCCCGCCTTGAGGCCGTGCACGGCGATCAAGCTGGTGAACAACGCGTCCTGGATTCCCTCGTACACCTCTGTGCCGTCGGCGGTCGTGATCGCGTCGTTGGTCATCAGATGCCCGACGTTGCGTACGAACATCAGGCTGCGCCCGGGGAGCGTCAACTCCCCACCCTCGGGGGTGGTGTACGTCCGGTCCTCGTTGAGCACCCGGGTGAAGGTCTCGTCGCCCTTGGTCACCTCTTGGGTGAGGTCACCCCGGTTCAGGCCGAGCCAGTTGCGGTAGCCGAGCACCTTGTCGTCCGCATCGACGGCGGCCACCGAATCCTCGAAGTCCATGATCGTGGTGATCGCGGACTCCAGCAGGACGTCCTTGACGCCCGCCGCATCGGTGGAACCGACGGGGGAATCGGGGTCGATCAGGATCTCGATGTGAAGACCGTGGTTCGCCAACAACACCGACCACTGGGGGGAGCCGAGCACGCCGGTGTAGCCGACGAACTGGTCGGGACTGGCCAGGCCCGTCGACTGATCGTCACCGAGGTCGACGACGAGCTGACCCGCCCCGTCCTCTTGATTGATCTTGATGCCGGTCGCGTCGCTCCATGAGCCCGAAGCCAGTGGCACCGCGCCGTCGAGGAACTGACGGGCGTAGGCGATGACCTTGTCACCCCGCACTCGGTTATATTCGGTGCCCTTTTCGGCGCCGTCGTCCTCACTGATGACGTCGGTGCCGTACAGAGCGTCGTAGAGCGAACCCCAGCGGGCGTTGGCCGCATTGAGCGCGAACCGCGCATTGAGGATCGGAACCACCAGCTGCGGCCCCGCGGTCGTGGTGATCTCGTCATCGACGTTGGCAGTGGTGATGGTGAAGTCGTCGGGCTCAGGTTGCAGGTAGCCGATCTCGGTGAGGAATTGCTTGTAGCCCTCGGGGTCGATCGGCTCGATCACGTGCTGACGGTGGTACCTGTCGATCTGCGCCTGAAGCTCGTCGCGGCGGGCCAGCAGGTCCTGGTTCTGCGGACCGAGGTCGGTGACGACCTTGTCCACCCCCGCCCAGAAGCTGTCGGGGTCGAGGTCCGTGCCCGGCAGCGCCTCATTGTTGATGAAGTCGTACAGCACCTGGGCGACGCGTAGGTTACCCACCGTCACGCGGTCCGTCATATTTCCTCCCTCGCCTGCAAGGCGCTCCACGCGCCATGCCGTCGATCCAGCTTACCCGCGGGTAACTGCAGCTTTACGCCGTGCGCCGGTTGACGGTCACGGCTCGCAGCAGTTTAGGTCAGCCCGCTCCCGGGCCGCCGGGGAGTGGGACGGGGTTCGCCGCGGGAGTTCCCAGTCGACCGGCCAACCACGGCAGCGCCGCGGCGAAAGCCTTGGCGGCGTCGCCGAAGTCGTGGTCGCCGCCTTGCGGAACCACCGAGCATTCGATGCCGCTGCTGCTCGCCAACGAGCAGAGGTAGTTCGCGACGCCCAGGTGATCCTCCGGCCCAAGGCCTGCACCTCCGTCCGGACCCGGCGCCGGCGCGGTACCCGCCGCCCGGTACATCGGTTGCCCCGGTCCGGAAACCGCAAACCATCCGGCGACGCCGGTGAACGGCCCGCGAACCGTCATCACCGCGGTGGGATCGAACGCGCGGTATGCGGCGGCGTCGCCACCGAAGAGCCGGTCGATCGTCTGGTCCTCCGAACCCGCGTTGGGTCGGAGCTGACCGTCGATGTCGAGGAACGTGCTGAACACATCGGGGTGCATCACCGTCGTGGTGATGGCGCAGGTGCCACCCGCCGACCAGCCGACGATTCCCCAGTGGGCCGATTCAGGACTCACCGTGAAGTGTGACTCGACGTACGGGACGACGTCCTTGGTCAGGTGGTCGGCGGCATTGCCCCTCACCCCGTTGACGCATTCGGTGTCATTGCTGAATCGCCCGCCGGTGTCGACGAACACGAGCAGCGGCGCGTTCCCGCCGTGTCGTGCGGCGAAGTCGTCTGCGGTGCGTTGCGCCTCTCCGGAGTCGGGCCAGTCGCTGGGACGTCCGAACTCGCCGCCCGCCATCACCAGGGCGGGCAGCGGCGGCGGGGCGTCGCCCGCGAACCACGCGGGTGGAAGGTAGACGAGCTCGTCTCGGTGGGGGAAGCCCGAGCCGGTGTCGGGGATCCTCACCGAGACCAGCACGCCAGTGTGCGGTATCTCCCGGTGCTCCCGCATGTGCTGCACCGTCGCCTCGTCCACCTGGCTGGGCAGCGGCTTCTCGGCGGCCCGATTCCACAGCGAGCCCACCGTCGGCAGGTATCCCGTCCACGCGTCGACAGTGAGCGCGACACACCCGACGCACAGTGGTATCGCGACGAGCGATGCGCCACGTCGCCACCATGTGGCGGTCCGCCAGCCGCTCGCGGCGACCGCAATGACCAGCCCGCTCAGCGCGATCCACCACCACAGGAACCATGGGGCGGAATCGTCTGCGATCGCCTCGTAGTCGATGAACCAGTGTGCGGCGAGCGCCAGCACGGCTCCCAACCCCGCCGCGAGCGGGATCCAGACTCTCCGCCAGCGTCGGCTGCGCCAGCCGATCGCGACGACAAGGACGCCTGCGGTAACGGTCTGGACGAGGATCGGCAGCCAGCCGTGCGTCAGCGCGAAGTTCACGAGCGCGGTTTCGTCTCAGCCACCGACCGACTGGCGGGGTAGCTCGGCACCGGACAGTCGGTTGTGGCGGGATCGGCGTCGAATCGGGCGTTGATCCACCCGATGACGGGCGTCGGGTCGGCACCCATCGGGGCGCCCACCTGGATGACGTCACCGAGGCCGCACGAGCGCCGGAGCGCATCCGCCGTCCAGTCGGTCGGGAGCAGATCCCCCTCGAGGCCGGCCGCGACGAGCATCGGCGCCGCCGTGCGGCCCTGCGGAAGCGACGTCTTTTTCAGGTACCCAGCCAGGATGTCGCTGGCTTCCTGACCGTCCGGCCGCAGATCGTCCGGCCCGAGCGCCGCGGCGAGCGCGGCGCGGTCAGCGAATTGCGGGCCCCAGCAGGCCGACAGTTCGTCCCAGTGGTCCTTGGCGACGCCGTGGCGGTAGCCGTCCAGGTCGAAGTCGCCGTACTCCTCGTGCAGCGCCTGAAGGTATTGCTGTAACACCAGTTGCTGGTCCCGGTTCAGCGTTCCCGCGGCCGCGCCGTCGGCCAGTCCGGCGAGGGCGGCCAGGGGCGCAACGGCGATCGCCCCGACCAGCCGCAGGCCGTCGTTGTAATCCGGCGAGAGCTCGTTAGCCGCCCACGCCGCCTGCCCGCCCTGGTCGCGGCCGTAGGCCAGCCACACGTCCGACGCGGCGGGCACCAGTCGCCGGGCCGCACGCACCGAGTCGATGAGGTTGTAGCCCTCGGTCGACGAGTCGAGGAAGGGGTGATAGTCGGCGGCGCCGCCGAGCCCCTGATAGTCGGTCATCGCGACCATGAAGCCGGCGCCGACGAGCGCGGCAATCAAGGGCGCCGAGCCGAGCAGGGTCGGGGACGCCGACGGCGCACATTCGGTGTGGATGCCGGACATCGGATGACCCACCGCGACGATGCGCCAGCCGCCTGGGGGCGGGCCGCCCTCAGGCACGAACACCGTCCCGGTCACCTGCGGGTGTTCGTCGTTAACACCCGAACTGGAGACGTAGGTGATGCGGGCCGCGAGCGACGTCTCGGCGCGCAGCAAGGGGTCGAGTTGGGGCAGGGTCTCGGCGGCGATCAGCGTTCCGGGCCCCGAGCCGCTGAAATCACCACGCATCGGTGCCCCCGTCGGCGGGGTGTGCTGTGCGATCGGTGCGGGCGCGCAGCCACCGAGCAACAGCACGGAGACGGCGAGCGACGCGAACGTCGCCAGTGCGCGCATCGAACTCCTCGTCGTCGGACCCTGCCTACCTCGCGTCCGCAACGAGGCAAACACATTGCGGCGCGATGTAATCTTGCGAAATATGATCCTCCTGGAAGCGAGGTCGGCGCAGCGTGACCGCCATCACGACCGTGTGGAGGCGTTGCTGGGGACCTACCTCCGACGACGCGCAAGCGGCGCGCCGCACCCGGTGATCGACTTCCTGTTCACCTACTACAACCTCACGCCGGGCCAATTGCGTCGCTGGCATCCCGGCTACGGAGTCACGCTGCACGGACCCGGCGCAGAAGAGTACGCCCGACGGCGCGGCTATCGACGCACCGAATCAGGCGTGAGCGTCGATCCCCGCTTTCTCGCCAAGCGCCGGGAGACCATCGCCTACGTCGCACGATTGATGGAGGCGACGGCGAGCCGCCCCGCAAGCCTGGGCTGTTTCGGCCTGCACGAGTGGGCCATGGTGTACCGCTCCCATCCCGGTGAGATCCGTCACGAGACGCCGCTGCGGCTCGGGCGGGAGGGTACCGACGCCGTGGTCGAGTCGCTGCCGCTGCGGTGCACACACTTCGACGCCTTCCGCTTCTTCACCGCACCCGCGCGCTCGCGAAACGCCGCCGAGCTCACGCGAGCCAGGCAGGTCGCCACCGAGCAGCCTGGGTGCCTGCACGCCGGGATGGATCTGTACAAGTTCACAGCGAAGCTACTGCCGTTGGTCAGTTCCGACATGCTATGGAGTGCATTCGAATTGGCATATGAGGCACGATCACTCGATATGCGCGCGTCGCCGTATGACCTGAGCGCGTACGGGTATCAACCGGTGCGGATCGACACGCCGGGCGGCCGTGCCGACTACGCCCGGGAACAGTCCGAACTCGCCGTTCGAGCGGCCGAGGTACGGAGCTCACTACTGGGATGGTGCCGAGGAATTTTGAGTTCCGGCGACGGCTGACTGTCCGCCGCCCGCCTCGAGCACGACATCAGGCGCGGTGCGTTCCGTCGCGCACGGCACCGATGAGGTCCTCGACCAGATCCTCCAGCGCCACCATCGCGGTCACGCTGCCGTCGGCCTTGGTGACCAGCGCCAGGTGGCTGTTGGTGCGACGTAACAGTGTCAGCGCGTCGGGCAGCGGCAGTGACTCAGGCACCTGCGGCAGCGAACGCACCAACGTCACGTCCACGACGGCGTCGGCGTCGTCGACGAGAGGAAGCACATCCTTGATGTGTACGTAGCCGACGAACCGGCCCGATGATTCCACTACCGGGAAGCGGGAGTAGCCGGTCTCGGCCAGTGCGCGCTGGATTGCCGCCACTGTCGGGCCGGCACTGTCGGCGGCCACCCGCACCGCGTGCACCTCAGCCAGCGCCACCGCAACCTCGCCCACCACGCGGTTACGGATCCGCAGGGCCCGCGACAGCCGATTGTGCTCTTCCGGGTCCAGCAGACCCTCGGACAGCGATTCGGCGATCATCTCGGACAGTTCGACGGTGGAGACGGTGTTCTCCAGTTCCGTCTTGGCCTCGACACCGAATATGCGCAGCACACGGTCCGCGCACCAGTCGTAGAACGCGATGACCGGCCGCGCGGCGCGCACCCACCACAGATACGGCGGCACGAGCAGCATGGCCGATGATTCCGGCCCCGCGATCGCGATGTTCTTCGGCACCATCTCGCCCAGCAACACATGCAACACCACGACGATCGAGATTGCGATGACGAACGAAACCGTGTGAAGGACTGTGTCGGGCATGCCGAGCAAATGGAACGGCCGCTCCAACAGATGCGCCACCGCCGGCTCGCCGACCCGACCCAGCAGGATCGAACAGGCCGTGATCCCGAGCTGCGCGCCCGCCAGCATCAGCGGCAGATTTTCACCGGCCCGGATGACCCGCACCGCGCTGTGTTTTCCTTGCTCCGCGAGGGCTTCCAGCCGGTCGCGGCGCGCGGAGATCAACGCGAATTCCGCGCCGACGAAAAATGCGTTGGCGGCGAGCAGCAGCATGGTCAGGAGCACACCGAGGAAGTCACCCATCGGCGGCTCCGTCGTCGTCGCCACGTCCGCCCAGCCGCGTCAGTTCCAGCTGGTCGATCCGGCGGCCGTCCATCTGCAGCACGGTGGCCAGCCAGCGCACCGGGTCTCCGAGCGGTGCGTCCGGGTCGAACGCTGCCAACTCGACCGACTCGCCCGGTTTGGGGATGTGGCCGAGTTCCTGCAGGACGAGGCCGCCGATGGTCTCGTATTCGCCCTCAACCGCCCGGAATCCGGTTCCGTCGGCCACCTCGTCGATCCGCAGCAGTCCCGAGACGTGCCAGCCCCCGCCGGCCTGGACGACGTCAGCGGTGGGCTCATCGTGCTCGTCGCGGATGTCGCCCACGATCTCTTCGATGACGTCCTCGACCGTCACCATGCCGGCGGTGCCGCCGTACTCGTCCACCACGAGGGCGGTCTGCAGACCGTTGGCGCGCAGCTGTGCCATCACGTCGTCTCCGTCCAGGGTCGACGGCACCCTGGCCACCGGCTGCGCCAGAGTGGCCAGCCGCCGTTCGTGGTGATGCGCGGGTGGCACTTCGAACACCTGCTTGACGTGCACGATTCCAACGGTCTCGTCGAGGTCGCCGTCGACGATCGGGAAGCGCGAGTAACCAGTCTGGATCGCGGCCTCCACCAGATCGGCGACCGTCCCGTCGATCTCGAGGCTGACGATTTCCGTCCTGGGCGTCATCAGCTCTTCCGCCTTCCGCGAGCCGAACTGCAGCGAACGGTCGACCAGCGCCGCGGTAACCGGATCCAGCGACCCTCGCCGCGCCGAGTTGCGGACCAGAGACCCGAGCTCCTGCGGTGAACGGGCCGAGCGCAGTTCCTCTGCGGGCTCGATGCCCAGCCGCCGCAGGATCCAGTTGGCGGTGCCGTTCGTCAGGTGAATCAACGGGGTGAACAGCATCGAGAACATCACCTGCGGGCCCGCCACCACACGTGCCACGGGTAGCGGCTTGGCCACCGCGAGATATTGGGCGACGAGTTCACCGAACACCATCGACACCGAGGTGGCGATCAGCAGGGCCAGCACCAGCGCCAGGCCGCTGGAGAGGTCACGGGACAACGACGTCGCCGCGAATATCGGCTCCAGCAGGTGAGCCACCAGCGGCTCGGCCAGATAGCCGGTGATCAACGTGGTGATCGAGATACCCACCTGGGCGCCCGAGAGCTGGAACGACAGCGTCCGGTGCGCCCGCTGCACGAGTTTGTCGCGGCGCCCACCGTTGCGGGCGTTCGCGTCAACCGTGCTGCGCTCCAGCGCGGTGAGAGAGAATTCGGCCGCGACGAAGACCGCGGTACCGGCGGTAAGAACGAAGAATGCCAGCACCGCGAGCACCGTGTAGAAGACGTTCATCGCATCTTCACCGCGACATCGCCGGGCCCGCAGCCCGGCTGACTAGGGGAGGGCTCGGCGTCCGACGGCTCGTGGGACTGCTGCTCGGCGCCGAGGGCCGGTCTCGCATTCGAGACGTCGACGCGTGCCTGCGGCACTGGTTCCCTTTCGAGTAGACGGCGTGATGAAAGCCCTATGTTAGCCGGTAACTCAGGCCGGGCAGGCTCACCAACCGGTCGGCAGGGGGTGCCCTTCCGCGTAGCCCGCTGCGGACTGCACCCCCAGCACCACCTTCTCGTGCAGTTCGGCGATGGTGACCGCACCCACGTAGGTACAGGTGCTCCGCACCCCGGAGGTGATGTGGTCGAGCAGGTCCTCGACACCCCCTCGGGACGGGTCGACGCCCATCCGCGAGGTCGAGATACCCTCCTCGAAAAGTGCCTTGCGGGCGCGGTCGAACGGGCTGTCGGCGGCGGTCCTGGCGGCCACGGCGCGCTTCGACGCCATCCCGTAGCTTTCCTTGTACTGCCGGTCTTCGCGGTCGCGCATCAGGTCGCCGGGGGATTCATAGGTTCCGGCGAACCACGAGCCGATCATCACGTTGGAAGCGCCGGCCGAGAGTGCCAGCGCGACGTCGCGGGGATGCCGGACCCCGCCGTCAGCCCACACATGGCCACCGAGTTGCTCTGCCGCCGCGGCACATTCGACCACCGCAGAGAACTGCGGCCGTCCGACACCGGTCATCATCCGGGTGGTGCACATGGCGCCGGGGCCCACCCCGACCTTGACGATGGTGGCGCCCGCGCTGATCAGGTCCCGGGTGCCCTCGGCCGACACCACGTTGCCGGCGGCCAGCGGCAGGCCGAGGTCGAGCGAGGACACCGTCTTGATCGCGTCGAGCATCTTGAGCTGATGGCCGTGGGCGGTGTCGATCACCAGCAGGTCGACGCCGGCTTCGGCGAGCGCCCGCGCCTTCGCGCCGACATCACCGTTGATGCCGACCGCTGCGGCGATGCACAGGCGACCCTCGTCGTCGACCGCGGGGCGATAGATGCCCGCCCGGATCGCCCCGGTGCGGGTGAGCACGCCGGCCAGCGCACCATCTGGTCCCGTCATCACCGCGACGTCCACCGGCGCGTGTTCGAGCAGGTCAAAAACTTTTCGGGGATCCGTTCCGACGGGCGCCGTGACGAAGTCGGGTATCGCGACATCGCGAACCCGGGTGAAGCGGTCCACCCCGACACAGTTGGCTTCGGTGACCAGCCCGATGGGACGCCCCTCGAACACCACGACCGCGGCGCCGTGCGCCCGCTTGTGGATCAGCGCGGTGGCGTCCGACACCGAATCGTCGGCCGACAGTGTCACCGGTGTGTCCACCACCAGGTCGCGGCTCTTGACGAAGTCCACCGTCTCCTTCACCGCCGAGATCGGAAGGTCCTGTGGCAGAACGACGATCCCACCGCGGCGCGCGATGGTTTCGGCCATCCGGCGACCGGCGACCGCAGTCATATTGGCCACCACCACCGGAATCGTGGTGCCCGACCCGTCAGATGTCGACAGGTCGACGTCGAACCGCGACTGCACGTCCGATCGGCCCGGGACGATGAAGACATCGTCGTAGGTCAGGTCATAGGCCGGTGTCTGGCCTTCGAGGAATCGCATCCCCACCGAGTCTAGTTCGCCCGGGTCTCGGCGAACGCGTCGCCGATTGCTACGACTGAACCTCGCTGCCGTCCCCGCTCCACAACGTATGGAACCGCTTCTCGGAATCGGCGTCGGTGCGGCCATAGGTATGTGCACCGAAGAAGTCGCGCAGCCCCTGGGTCAGCGCCGCCGGGAGCCGTTCGGTGCGCAGCGCGTCGTAGTAGGACAGCGCCGAGGAGAAGCCGGGAATCGGGATGCCGAGTTGGGTGGCGGTGACGACGACGCGGCGCCAGCTGTCGATCGCGGCCTCGATCGCGCTGCGGAAGTAGGGCGCCACGATCAGCGTCGGCAGGTCGGCATCCTCGTCGAACGCATCCTTGATCCGGTTGAGGAACTTCGCCCGGATGATGCAGCCGCCGCGCCAGATGGTCGCCAGGTCACCCGGGGTGATACCCCAGTCGTATTCGGCGCTGCCTGCCTGGATCTGGTTGAAGCCCTGCGCGTACGCGATGATCTTCGATGCGTAGAGCGCCTGACGGACGTCCTCCGTGAACTTTGCGGCGTCGCTGGGCTTTCCGCCGAGATCGCCCGATGCCAGGCCGGTGGTGGCCTTGCGCTGGATGACCGAACCCGACAGCGCCCTGGCGAACACCGCCTCGGCGATCCCGGTCACGGGCACCCCGAGGTCGAGCGCCGACTTCACCGTCCAGCGGCCCGTTCCCTTCTGTTCCGCCTCGTCGAGGATGACGTCGACGAGTGGCTTGCCGGTCTGGGCGTCGGTCTTGCGCAGCACCTTGGCGGTGATCTCGACGAGGAAACTGTCGAGGTCGCCCTTGTTCCATTCGTCGAAGACGTCGGCGATCTCGCCCGCGGACTTGCCGAGGCCGTCGCGCAGCAGTTGATACGCCTCGCCGATGAGCTGCATGTCGGAGTACTCGATGCCGTTGTGCACCATCTTCACGAAGTGCCCGGCGCCGTCGGGACCGATGTGGGTGCAGCACGGCACACCGTCGACGTGCGCGGAGATCTCCTCCAGCAGCGGCCCGAGCGACTTGTACGACTCGGCCGGCCCGCCCGGCATGATCGACGGCCCGTTCAACGCGCCCTCTTCACCGCCGGAGATACCCGCGCCGACGAAGTGCAGGCCGCGTTCCCGCATCGCCTTCTCGCGACGGATGGTGTCGGTGTACAGCGCGTTGCCGCCGTCGATGATGATGTCGCCCTTTTCCATCGCGTCGGCGAGTTCATTGATCACCGCGTCGGTCGGGTCGCCGGCCTTGACCATGATCAGCACCCGGCGCGGCTTTTCGAGTGCGGCCAGGAATTCCGGAATGGTTTCGCTGCGTACGAACTTTCCTTCGCTGCCGTGCTCGGCCAGCAGCGCATCGGTTTTGGCGACGGACCGGTTGTGCAGCGCGACGGTGTAGCCGTGGTGCGCGAAGTTTCTGGCGATGTTGGAACCCATCACGGCCAGGCCGGTGACCCCGATCTGAGCGGTGCCTGTGGTGTCGGTTCCGTCAGAAGGAGAGGTTTCAGGAGAGCTCATTCGGGCAGCCTTTCATTTTTTTGTTGTCGCAGTGCGGGCTTCGTTCGCGGCTGTCTAGGCGATGAACAGCCGGTGTAGTTCGGTCAGCCACGGGACCGCCAGCGCGACCGTGGGTACGAAGAGCACCGCGGCCGCCGCGAGGTAGGCCGTCGCGGACAGCACCAGGCTGTTGGGCTGGCCACCGAGCCTACGCACGCGCAGCACTGTGGTGGGGCCACCGGCGGCGAGCGCGCCCGACGGGGTCCGTCCGGACGCACAGGCGACCAGGGCACGGGCCAGGGGAGTGGGGCCTTCGGCGCGGACGGCGGCGTCGTCGGCGAGCAGCTCGATGAGCAACCGCACCGCATCCAGCGCGCTGGCGCTGCGGACGAAGCGCGGAAACGCCGCGTGCACCGCGGTGAACATTTCCAGCACCAGATCGTGCCGGGCCCGCAGATGCGCGCGCTCGTGGATGAGAATCGCGTTGATCTCACTGTCGGCCAACGTGTTCAATGTGCCCTCGCTGACGACCACGCGGCTACGCACCCCGGGCAGGCAGTACGCCAGCGGCTGCTCCACATCGAGGATCCGCAACTGGCCGGCGTGCTCACACGGCGGCGGCACCGATTCGCGAGGCATGTCGAGAAGGTCGACCAGCATCCGGTGGTGGGCCCTTCGACGCCGGGTGGCGATGGCCACCTGCAGCACCGCGATGATCAATCGCCCGCCGACCATCAGCGTCAGCGCGAAGACCACGACGTAGGCGATCCACAGCGGCCAGCCGAGCACGTCGATCTCACTGGTGATGGTGGCGGTCGGCCGCCCATCGAGCCCGGGAACGAAGAGCCGGCTGGCGATCGAGATTCCGGCGGAGAATGCGGACAGGACTGCGGCGAGTGCGATGGACTGCCACAGCACGATCGCGGCCCGCGGTGCCCGCGTCGGCCAGCTCGATCGCGCCAGCAGTGCCGGGACTGGTCCCGACAGAACCAGCGCGACGATGGTGAAGGCCAGCGCGGACACGCTGTAAGTGTCTCTCAGCCGGTGCCCGGATCGCCAGCGGGCGGGGTCAACCGGTGCTTGCTCTCCAACTCGGCCAGCGCACGGCGCAACGCCGCGGCCTCATCAGCACCGACGCGCTCGACAAAATGCACGAGAGCCGCCTCCCGGCTACCGGAGTCCGAGACCTGGTCCAGCGCGTCGACCATCAGCCCCGCGACCAGTTCGTCGCGGCCGTGGGTGGGGGCGTATCGGTGAGCGCGGTCGTCACGGTGTTGCACGACCAGGTTCTTCTTCGCCAGTCGCTGCAGCACGGTCATGATCGTGGTGTACGCGAGGTCGCGCCGGGCCGAGAGCGCCTCGTGGACCTGCCGCACAGTCTGGGGTTCGCGGGTGGACCACAGGTGGTCCATCACTGCGCGCTCCAGTTCCCCTAGACGCGTCACTTCGCCATGATCCGTTCATCTCCTACAGGCTCGAATCCAGGGTACTACGGCCGTACTACCGTGCGTCGTATCCGGCACCGCCGGACAATCTCGGGCTATCGGCGGGACGTTCCGCCCGTGGTCACCGCTGTTTCGTTGACCCGTGTGAGTCGGGTCACAGCGCCTGGCACCCCATTGGCCCGAATTATAGTAAGGCTAACCTAATTTTCACGGGAGGTGCCATGACGGTAGTCGTCGACAAGCCCTTGATCGCGGGCATGGCGATACGGCGGCCGTTGCCGCTGCACGAGTCGAGCCGACGATTGCGAGAGCTTTACCCCGCGTGTCCCCGCCTGTATGGCGTCGCGGTCATGGGTGATCTGTCCCGCCGGCGGTGGTGGCCGTTGGCGGAAGCGCTGACGACCGACCGGCTCAGGATGATGTTCGATCTGGCCGCCGAGGAGACCGACAGCCACGCCGCGGTCGCCCAGCAGTTGGCCGCCACGCTCGCGCATGTGGTCGTCGGCCGCGTGGTGCCTCTGCTCGTCCTCGAGGGGCGGGCGTGGGACACCGGACTGGAGAACCTCTGGGTGCACGTCGATTCCGAGGGTGCGATCGACTGGGTCGGGGTGGTGGATCCCACGCTGCGGGCGATGTCGGTCGCCTCGATGTGGCACATCGTCGGCGGTGCCGTGGTGAGCGCCGCGACGCAGGTGCCCCTTCTGGCCGGCTCGAGCGAGCTGACCAGCATGCGGCGCGCGCAGCCTTGCCTATTCTCTTCCCGGTGGTAAAAAACCAGCGGACCGCGCCGGAGTCCTGAGGGCTGCAGAGACCCCCGGTCCATTCGAAGGACGGGCCCCACGCCGTTGGTGTGGGGCCCGTCCCTCGTTCCCGGAGTCACTTGTCGATCGCTCCGCCGCTGTCGGCCCAGTCACCGAATCCGCCGAGGTTGTACACCTTGCCGTAGCCCATCTCCTTGAGTGCCTGTCCGGACAGGGCTGCGCGGCCGCCGGCCGCGCAGTACACGATGACGGCCTTGTCCTTCTTCAAAGTCTGGTCGTAATAAGGCGATTCGGGATCCGCACGAAACTCGAGCATCCCGCGCGGAATATGCACCGCGCCCGCCACCTTGCCGCTGGACTCGACTTCCGCCGCATCCCGTACATCCACGACCACCGTGTTGCCCGCCGCGATCATCTGCTGCGCCTGCGCAGGGGTGATCCGCGGTACGACAGCATTGGCGGCTTCAACGAGGTCCTTGACGCTTTTGCCCATACCCCGACGATAAACGCCGGGGTACGCGCACAGGCCTGGATAGGCAGGTGTAAACAGATTCGGGTGACGACAGACGCGCCGCCGGGTACCGGAACCGGATTCGACTCCGAACTCGGAATCACTTTCGACGGGATCACCCCCGACGGCGGTCGGGCGCGACTGCAACTCCACGACAGATTGTTGCAGCCGTGGGGGATAGTGCACGGCGGCGTCTACTGCTCGCTGATCGAAACCCTGGCCAGCCTGTCGGGACAGGTTTGGCTGGCCGAGAACGGGGGCGGCCACGTCGTCGGCGTCAACAACAACACCGACTTCCTGCGTGCCATCTCGTCGGGTGCCGTGACGGCGGAGTCGACGCCGGTTCATCGCGGCCGCCGTCAGCAGCTGTGGGTTGTCACCGTCACCGACAACGAGAACCGCCTCGTGGCGCGCGGGCAGGTGCGGCTGCAGAACCTGCCGCCCGAATAGCTGCGGATTCTCCTAGGCTGCTGATTGCCGCCACCCGTGGCAATATGCCGCGGTATGCGTTTGAGCCCGCATGAACAGGACCGGCTGCTGATCTCGTATGCCGCCGAACTCGCCCGCCGCCGACAGGCCCGCGGGCTCAAGCTGAACCACCCCGAGGCCGTCGCGCTGATCACCGACCACCTCCTCGAGGGCGCACGCGACGGCCGAACGGTCTCGGAGCTGATGATCACCGGCCGCGAGGTGCTCAGCCGCGACCAAGTCATGGAAGGTGTGCCCGAAATGCTCCACGACGTCCAGGTGGAGGCCACCTTTCCCGACGGCACCAAGCTCGTCACCGTCCACGATCCGATCTCATGAGCGGCGATCACACGCCAATGGTGCCGGGTGAGATCGTCTACGGCAGCGGCGACATCACCATCAACCCGGGCGCGAAACGCCTGACGATGGGCATCGTCAACACCGGCGACCGCCCGGTGCAGGTAGGCAGCCACGTGCACTTGTCGCAGGCCAACACGGCGCTGGACTTCGACCGTCAGGCCGCCCACGGTCATCGACTGGACATTCCGGCGGGCACTGCCGTGCGCTTCGAACCCGGAGTCGCCCAGCATGTCTCGCTTGTCCCGCTGAGCGGATCGCGGGAAGTGCACGGGCTCAGCCTGGATCCGCCCGGCCGATTGGACGCCATATGACCGAGCCTTCCCGGCTTTCCCGCGCCAGATACGCCGCGCTGTTCGGCCCGACGACCGGCGACCGGATCCGGTTGGCCGATACCGGGCTCTTCGTGGAAATCACGGAGGATCGCAGTGGCGGACCTGGTCTGGCAGGCGACGAGGCGGTGTTCGGCGGCGGCAAGGTGTTGCGCGAGTCTATGGGCCAAGGCCGCGCCACCAGGGCCGACGGTGCTCCCGATACGGTGATCACCGGCGCGGTGGTCGTCGATTACTGGGGAATCATCAAGGCCGACATCGGTATTCGGGACGGTCGTATCGCCGCGATCGGCAAGGCGGGCAATCCCGACATCATGTCCGGCGTGCACCCGGACCTGGTGGTCGGGCCGTCGACGGAGGTCATCGCGGGCAACGGCCGCATCGTCACGGCCGGCGGCATCGACTGCCACGTCCACCTGATCTGTCCGCAGATCATGGAAGAGGCGCTCGGCGGCGGCATCACCACGATCATCGGAGGCGGTACGGGTCCCGCCGAGGGCAGTAAGGCCACCACGGTGACGCCGGGCTCGTGGCACCTGGCCAGGATGCTGGAATCGCTGGACTCATGGCCGTTGAACATCGCACTGCTCGGCAAGGGCAACACGGTGAGCGCGGAGTCGATGTGGGAGCAGTTGCGCGGCGGCGCCTCGGGTTTCAAACTGCACGAGGACTGGGGTACCACACCGGCAGCGATCGACGCCTGCCTGCGGGTGGCCGACGCGTCGGGGGTACAGGTCGCGCTGCACTCCGACACGCTCAATGAAGCAGGCTTCGTCGAGGACACGGTCGGCGCGATCGCCGGGCGATCGATCCACGCCTACCACACCGAGGGGGCAGGCGGCGGCCATGCACCCGACATCATCACTGTCGCCGCCGAACCGTATGTGCTGCCGAGTTCGACGAACCCGACCCGGCCGCACACCGTGAACACGCTCGACGAGCACCTCGACATGCTGATGGTGTGCCACCACCTCAATCCCAGCGTCCCTGAGGATCTCGCGTTCGCCGAAAGCCGTATCCGGCCCTCGACCATCGCTGCCGAGGATCTGCTGCACGACATCGGCGCAATTTCGATGATCGGCAGCGACGCCCAGGCGATGGGCCGCATCGGCGAAGTCGTCATCCGGACCTGGCAGACCGCGCACGTGATGAAACGCCGCCGCGGAGCGCTCCCCGGTGACACCGTTGCGGACAACAACCGCGTCCGGCGCTACGTCGCGAAGTACACGATCTGTCCGGCCATCGCCCACGGCCTCGACCACGAGATCGGATCGGTCGAAGTCGGCAAGCTGGCCGACCTGGTGCTCTGGGAGCCGGCGTTCTTCGGCGTGCGCCCACACGCCGTGTTGAAGGGCGGGATGATCGCCTGGGCGGCAATGGGTGACGCGAACGCGTCCATCCCCACACCGCAGCCGGTGTTGCCGCGGCCGATGTTCGGTGCCGCTGCCGCGGTCGCCGCCGCCACCTCGGTGCACTTCGTCTCCCCGCAGGCCATCGAGGACGGCATCGGGGACCTGCTGGCCGTCAACCGCAGACTGGTTGCGGTCACCGACGTCCGGCAAGTCGGCAAGGCCCAGATGCCGCTCAACGACGCGATGCCGCGCATCGAGGTGGACCCTGACACCTTCACCGTGCGCATCGACGGCGAGGTGTGGCGGGAGCAGCCCGCCGCCGAACTGCCCATGGCCCAGCGATATTTCCTGTTCTGATGAGCAACCTCGCCACCCTTCTCGCGCTGGCCGATTCGCGCCTGCCGACCGGCGGTCACGTGCATTCCGGCGGTATGGAGGAAGCGGTGACGGCCGGCCTCGTGGTCGGCCTCGACACCCTGCGGGCGTATCTGCGCCGCCGGATCTGCACACAGGGTCTGGTGTCGGCGTCGATCGCCCATGCGGTGCATGCCGGGACGTTGTCGGTGCCGGACGGCGACCGTGAAACCGACGCCCGCACACCGGCGCCCGCGGCGCGTCAGGCCTCACGCGCGCAGGGCCGCGGCCTGGCCCGGCTGGCGAGACGGGTCTGGCCGCACGGTCACTGGGACACGCTCGGGGCGACGCCCCATCTGGCGGTGGTCGCCGGTGTCGTCGGTCAGGTCAGTGATCTCGAACCCGAACAGACGGCGCTGTCGGTCGTCTACACCACGATGACGGGCTCTGCGACGGCCGCGCAGCGGCTGTTGGCCCTCGACCCCGGCGACGTCGCGGCCCTCACCTTCGGCCTCTCGGCGCTGTGCGAGCAGATCGCCGCCGAGGCCACCAAGGAACTCGCCGACATGTCCGATCCATTGCTCGACGCGCTGGCTCAGCATCACAGTCAGCGCGAGCGACCGCTTTTCGCGTCCTGAAAGGCAGGAAGGTTCACGCTATGCCACCGCATTTCCTCGAGTCCGGTTCGGCTCGTCAACCACATGCGCACCCCGCCCGTCCCAAACGGGCGCGTCAGCCGGGGGAACCGTTGCGCGTCGGTGTCGGCGGACCGGTCGGCTCGGGTAAGACCGCGCTGGTGGCCGCGCTGTGCAGGCGGTTGCGCGATGAGTTGTCGCTCGCCGTCCTCACCAACGACATCTACACCACCGAGGATGCCGACTTCCTGCGCCGTCGCGCCGTCCTGCCCGACGAACGGATCGCCGCGGTGCAGACGGGCGGGTGCCCGCACACCGCGATTCGGGACGACATCACCGCCAACCTGGATGCCATCGACGATCTGATCGCGGCGCATACCGGTCCGGGCCGGCACCTGGACCTGATCCTGGTCGAATCCGGTGGCGACAACCTCACGGCGACCTTCTCGTCGGGCCTGGTCGATGTCCAGATCTTCGTGATCGACGTGGCCGGTGGTGACAAGGTGCCGCGCAAAGGCGGGCCGGGCGTGACGTATTCAGATCTGTTGGTGGTCAACAAGACAGACCTGGCACCGTTGGTCGGTGCCGATCTCGAGGTGATGCGTCGCGACGCCGGCGCGGTGCGCGGTGACCGCCCGACGGTGTTGATCTCGTTGACCGACGATCCCGCGGCAACCGCGGTGCTGGCGTGGCTGCGGGAACAACTCCCAGCCACCGAGACCGAGGGTCCCGAATGCGCTCGGACGTCTTGATCGTCGCGAGGCCCGCCCGGCAGCCGAAGATCGAGTGCTCGGGCGGTCTCGCCGCACGCCGCACCGAATCCGACACCGTGCACCTGGTGTCGGCGGCGGCCACGCCACTCGGGGGTGACATCATCCATATCCGCATCGTCGTCGAACGGGGCGCGCGGCTGCGCATGCGCGCCGTCGCCGCAACCGTGGCCCTGCCCGGCGCCCTGACACCCGAGTCGCACGCGTTCTGGACGCTGGAGATCGGGGGAGACCTCGATCTCGACCCCCAACCAACGGTGGTGGCCGCCACCTCGCGCCACGTCACAGCTACCCGGCTGGAGATGAGCCGAGACGCTCGAGTCCGGCTGCGCGAGCGGATTCAGATCGGCAGATCAGATGAGCGCCAAGGTTTTTGGTCCGGGTCGCTGCACGCCGACGTCGATGGCACACCGCTGTTGCGGCACCGGATCGAACTCGGCCGTGGATCGGTGGCCGACGACGAACTGGGCACGCCACTGGCGTGCGTCAGCGAGCTGTACTATCCCGAGACCGATGTCGACACCGCGGGGACACCACTGCAACTCGCCGGCGGCGGCTGCCTGTCGACGTGGCAGGGCGGGCGGCTCTAACTGGCCGCCCTCTCGGTGTCCTCGACGGCCGCGGCGATCTCTTCCAGCTGCTCGATCCGGGTGCGCGCGTACGCCTGTTGCTCGGTGATGGTGAGCTGGCCGCGGCTACGGCCCAGGAACGTCACCGTCCACGACAGCAGGGTGGTGATCTTGGTCTTGAACCCGACCAGATACACCAGGTGCAGCACCAGCCAGGCCAGCCAGGCGATGAACCCGCCGAACTCCAGCTTGCCGATCTGGGCGACGGCGTTGAACTTCGACACCGTCGCCATCGACCCCTTGTCGAAGTACTGGAAGGGCTCACGCTCAGCGGGGTTAGCGCCCTTCAGCTCGGCCTTGATGGCTTTCGCGGCGTACTTGCCACCCTGGATCGCACCCTGGGCCATGCCGGGTACGCCTTCGACGAGAGCCATGTCGCCGACGACGAATACGTTGGGGTGGCCGGGAATGGACAGGTCGGGCAGCACCTTGACCCGACCGGCACGGTCGAGTTCGACCCCGGACTGCTCGGCCAGATCGCGGCCGAGCGGGCTGGCTGACACACCGGCAGACCACACCTTGCACGACGACTCGATACGCCGGATGGTGCCGTCGGAATCCTTGACCGTGATGCCGTTACGGTCGACGTCGGTGACCATCGCGTTGAGCTGGATCTCGACGCCCATCTTCTCGAGCCGGGCCTGGGCCTTCTTGCCGAGTTTCTCGCCCATCGGCGGCAGTACCGCCGGCGCGGCGTCGAGCAGGATCACCCGCGCCTTGGTCGAATCGATGTGGCGGAACGCGCCTTTCAGCGTGTGGTCGGCGAGTTCGGCGATCTGCCCGGCCATTTCGACACCGGTCGGGCCTGCGCCCACCACGACGAAAGTGAGCAGCTTCTCACGCCGCACCGGGTCGCTCGAGCGTTCCGCCTGTTCGAACGCACCGAGGATGCGGCCACGCAGTTCCAGCGCGTCGTCGATGGACTTCATACCGGGCGCCCACTCGGCGAAATGATCGTTGCCGAAGTAGGACTGGCCCGCGCCCGCGGCGATGATCAGGCTGTCGAAGGGGGTCACGTAGGTGTGGCCCAGCAGTTCGGACCGGACCGTCTTCTTGGCCAGGTCGACGTGGGTGACATCGCCGAGTAACACCTGGGCGTTCTCCTGATTGCGCAGGATCACCCGGGTGGCCGGGGCGATCTCACCCTCCGAGATGATCCCGGTGGCCACCTGGTACAGCAGCGGCTGGAACAGGTGATGAGTCGTACGGGCGATCAACTTGATGTCCACATCGGCGCGCTTGAGCGTCTTTGCCGCCGTCAAGCCGCCGAAGCCGGACCCGACGATGACGACCTTGTGCCGATCCGTTGCCGTAGCTCCGGGGTGGCTCATTTCAACTCCTTGACGTACTTACCAGTTCCTTATCTGTCCAGTACAACCACTACGTTAGCGGGCGGGCATCCAGGTGGCGCGGTGAGATTGCCCACGCAGGCGTTTGTCCACGCGGTGACCATCGGCTTGAGCGCCTCGCCCAATGCGGTGATCAGCCCCGGCTGGTAGGCCTCGCATGTCGACCGGCTGGTTCAGGATCACCGGGTCGACGCCCACGTCGAAAATGTTGATCTTGATCTGCTCGGCGGTCGCTTCCGCGGTACCGACGACCATCCGTCCCTTCGTCTCCGCGGGAATGACCTCTGCTGTGACGTCCTTGTCGACAAGTGCCGTGGTAAGCACGCTTGTTTCGAATGTCGACGGGTCGCGGTAGGTGTTGCCAGTGACCAGCGAGCCCGGCTGGCTGCGCTCGGTGGCGGTGGCCAACCCGTCCAGTGCCGTGTACGCCTCGAGCATCGGTTGGTCCGGCGAGCCCAGCGGTGGCAGTTGATAGAAGTGGTCCATCACGAAGAGTGAGTCGAAGCCGGCCGCCTCCGCTTCTCGCGCCTGGGCGATGACCGTCGGGTAGAGGTCGCCGACGCCGGTGCCGTAGGAGAAGTTGGGGATCTGTGGTCCGACTCGAATTGTCACTTGGTCACCCCTAATGAACTGCCGCATCTAGCCGAAGTTGGTCAGCGCTCCGTTGCTGACGTGCAGGGTCTGACCGTTGATGTGGCGCGCGGCCGGTGTCGACAAGAAAAGTGCCAACCGGGTGATTTCGTCGGCGACCGACCGCGGCGTGCACGACAGGCCTTCGTAGCCCGGTTCGGCACTGCGTCCCGAGGCGACCGCGTTGACGGTGATGCCGCGGGTGCCGAAATGGGTGGCCTGTCCAGCTGTCCAGTTCGAGAGGGCGGCCTTGATCGCGGCGTCGGCGCTACCGTCGCGCGGGTGCTCCGGAACGATGCTCACGATCGATCCGCCGGAGCGCAGGTGGTCTCCGAGGATCTGCACTGTCAGCACCGCCGAGAGCACGGAGGATTCCAATGCGTTGCGCCACGCCGCAGCCTGATCGGACAGCGAGTAGGTGCGTGGGTCGCCACCTGCCCAGCGCGGGGCGGGCACGTTGATGATCGTGTCGAGGTGGTGCGGGAACTGTCCGCGGGCCTCCTCGAGGCCGACGGGATCCGTGTTGTCCAAGACGATCGCGTCGACGTCGAGTTCCTTGGCGGCCACCTCGAGGTCGTCGCGGCGCGCGCCGGCGATCACCACCGTGTGGCCGGCATCGCGGAAGCCTTCCGCGACCGTGCGTCCCAGATCGGTGTCGCCGCCGGTGACCAGCACCTCCATCACCATGACCTCCTGTCGTGTTCAACGCTGAACCCCAGCGATCGTGGAAAATGTTACTGGACAGTAGCTAGCAGACGAAACTCGGCACGCGCACGACATGACAACGGTTCGGCGTCGTCGCCCTAGTACTTTTGAGCCGTGGAGCGACCAGCCGCCCTGACCATGGCGAACGGCGCCGGTTCGTGACGCCGTGACCGCCTCGGCGGGCCTGCCCCGGTGGATTTACATGCCCGCCGCCTTCGGGGGGCTGTTCGTGGTGGTGCCGTTGATCGCGGTGATCGCCAAGGTCGACTGGCCGAATTTCTGGTCACTGATCAGCAGTCCCTCGTCGGTGGCTGCGTTGGTGCTGAGCCTGAAGACCGCGGCCGCCAGTACGACAATGTGTCTGCTGTTCGGGGTACCGATGGCGCTGGTTTTCGCCCGCAGCAACTCTGCGCTGGTGCGGACGTTGCGGCCGCTCATCCTGCTGCCCTTGGTACTGCCACCCGTTGTGGGCGGCATCGCCTTGCTGTACGCGTTCGGCCGCCTCGGCCTGATCGGCGAGTATCTGTACGCCGCGGGCATCCAGATCGCGTTCACCACCACGGCGGTGGTGCTCGCGCAGACGTTCGTGTCGCTGCCGTTCCTGGTGCTCGCCCTCGAGGGCGCCGCCCGCACTGCCGGGGCCGACTACGAAGTGGTCGCGGCGACGTTGGGGGCACGGCCGACGACGGTCTGGCGGCGGGTGTCATTGCCGCTGCTCGCTCCCGGCCTGGTGTCCGGGGCGGTGCTGGCATTCGCCCGGGCCCTGGGTGAGTTCGGCGCCACCCTCACGTTCGCCGGCTCACGGCAGGGCGTCACCCGGACGCTGCCGCTGGAGATCTATCTGCAGCGCGAAACCGATGCCGATGCGGCCGTCGCACTCTCGCTGCTACTGGTCGCGGTGGCCGCTGTCGTCGTGCTCGGGCTGGGCAGCCGACGGCTCCGCGGCGCCAGCGCCTGGAGTTCGACGTGACCGGCGTGGCGCTGCGTGCCGTTGTCGAAAGTCGGGACGTCGACGTCGAATTCGACGTCGCGGCCGGTGAGGTCCTGGCCATCCTCGGGCCTAATGGCGCGGGCAAGTCGACCGTACTGCACGTGCTCGCCGGCCTGGTCCGGCCCGACAATGGCACCGTGCGGGTGGGAGATCGCGTGCTCACCGACACCTCGGCGGGCATCCAGGTTGCCACCCATGACCGCCGCGTCGGGTTGCTGCTGCAGGACCCTTTGCTGTTCCCGCATTTGAGCGTCGCGGCGAATGTGGCCTTCTCTCCGCGCAGTTCCGCTGCGGCCGCGGCACATTGGTTGACCGAGGTGGACGCCGCCGACCTGGCCGATCGGATGCCACGCCAGCTGTCCGGGGGGCAGGCCCAGCGGGTGGCGCTCGCGCGGGCACTGGCGGCCGAACCCGATGTCCTGTTGCTCGACGAGCCGATGGCCGGACTCGACGTGGCCGTCGCAACGGCGATGCGCAAGGTGCTCCGCCGGGTGCTGTCCCGCGACGGCCGCTCTGCGGTCCTCATCACGCACGACCTGCTGGACGTGCTGACCCTGGCCGATCGCATGCTGATCCTCGAGTCGGGACGGGTCGTCGAAACTGGTTCGACCGCAGCCATCTTGGCCACACCGCGCAGCCGATTCGGAGCCCGCTTCGCCGGGGTGAACCTGGTCGGCGGCAGGGCAGGTGGCGGCGGCGTACTCAATACGAAATGGGGCACCGCTTGGCATGGAATGGACGGGCCCGACGTGGTGGCCGGTGAGCCCGCCGTCGCCGTCTTCACCCCGACGGCGGTTGCGGTGTATCGCGACAAACCGCACGGCAGCCCCCGCAACACTGTGGAGGTGACGGTGGCCGAACTGGACATCCGCGGTCCGGCAATCAGGGTGCGCACCGAGGAGCAACCCGACGGCGCGCCCGGCCTGGCCGCAGACATCACCGCCGAATCGGCGGCCGATCTCCAGTTGACGCTCGGCGACCGCGTGTACTTCTCGGTCAAGGCACAGGAAGTCAGCTTTCATCCGAGCCCGTAACGGTGTGCCCAGCCCGCGCGATCAACGGTTCGAATGAACCGTGAAGCCGACGGAAAACCAAGGCGGGGCAAGCGGTTCAACGCCCCCGTGCCACGCACGGGGACGTCGCCATGCCAGCTACCCGTTATTCACGGGGCTTACACGGAGTTCTCTGCTTCCAGCAACCTCTCAGCTGAGCACTTTATGAGCAACTCACACTTGCGTCACGGCCGTAACACTGTAGTTTCTTCCACATGGATCAGCCGGACGCGATTACCGAACACCGCAGGGGCTTCTCGAAGACGCTCGCAATCGCGGCACTGACCGGCGCCACCATGGCGGCGCTGACGCTGCCGTCGGTGGCGTACGCCGATCCCGAGCCGACGCCGCCACCGCCGCCGCCGCCGGGCAACATCTTCATGCAGGGTCCGCCGCCGGCGCCGAATGCGCCGCCGCCCCCGGCCGACCCGAACGCGCCCGCGCCACCGCCACCCCCGGCCGATCCGAACGCGCCCGCGCCACCGCCACCCCCGGCCGATCCGAACGCACCTCCGCCACCCCCGGCCGAACCGAACGCGCCACCGCCACCCCCGGCCGAACCGGGCCGCGTCGACAATGCGGCCGGCGGCTTGAGCTATGTGGTGCCGGCCGGCTGGAAGGTGGCCGACGCCACCCAGCTCTCCTATGGCCAGGCGCTGCTGAGCAAGATCCCGCCGGAGGGTGCACAACCGCCCAATGACACCAGCGTGCTGCTCGGGCGCCTTGATCTGAAGCTCTTCGCGGGTGCCGAAGCCGACAACGGCAAGGCCGCCCAACGGCTGGCCTCCGATATGGGCGAGTTCTTCATGCCGTTCCCCGGCACGCGGATCAACCAGGAGACCGTGCCGCTGAACGCGAACGGGATGACCGGTGTCGCCTCGTACTACGAGGTCAAGTTCACCGATACGACCAAGCCGAACGGACAGATCTGGGCCGGCGTGGTGGGCAACCCCACCGCCGCGGGTACGCCGCGGGGTCAGCGCGCGCCGGAGCGGTGGTTCGTCGTCTGGCTCGGCACCGCAACCAACCCCATACCCAAGCCCGAGGCCGTCACGCTCGCGCAGTCGATCCGCCCGTGGACGCCGCCGCCACCGCCCGTGCCGGATCCCAACGCGCCGCCGCCGCCGGTCGACCCCAATGCTCCGCCGCCGCGGCCGGGTATCGGCGTTCCCGTTCCGGTGGACCCGAACAGCGTTCCGCCGGCAATGACAGTTCCGCAGGGGTAGGGGTCGGTCGGGCCTGCTGGGTTGCCGTCATGGTCCGACGTACGGCACCTGCCCGGCGAGGTTGTCGATGTCGAGCAGGTAACAGTTGGTGCCGCCGAATCCCATCGCGCCGGCGGTCACGCACCGCTGGAACGTGCCGTCACCCGCGAGCGGTCCGTCACAGGTGGTGCCGCCCCCCCAGGGTGTCCACCCGCCCTGGCAACCGGCGCCCGCGGGGGAGGCCAACGCTATTCCGCCGGCTGAAAGCACGGCGATGGACAGTGCAACAAGGGTTTTCATAACTTCACCTCTTCTCGGCAGCACCGGTCTGGCGTGACCGGTACGGGTCGTCATCCGAGTTGCGGCCTCGGTCGCGCGCCGTGGTGACGGGTCGCGACGGGCCGTGTTATTACCAGGTTATTACTCTGCTGTCCGTTTGCAATCGGATTCGGCCGCGGCGAAAACCCAACGATCGTGCCCGTAGGACACGCCGAATCGTTATTCGCTGCGGGTATATCTGGGAGGTGGTTCAGCGAACGCGCTGGACTAGGTCAGCGACGGCAGGAGAGCCTGATGAACGTGATTGCCGCTACCGAATTTCTCGCCCGGTCGACGACGCTGACCAGCGTCGGGTGGATCGGATACATCGTCATCGGGGCCATCGCAGGATGGATCGCGGGGAAGATCGTCAAAGGCGGCGGCTCCGGCATCCTGATGAACATCGTCATCGGCATCGTCGGAGCCTTGATCGGTGGCTTCCTGCTCAGCTTCTTCCTCGACACCGGCGCGGGTGGCTGGTGGTTCACGTTGTTCACCGCGATCCTCGGTTCGGTGATTCTGCTGTGGATCGTCGGAATGGTGCAGAAACGGACCTAACCGGCGGTAACCATCTGCGCGCGAGCCCGTTTCGCGCCACCATGGGGCGATGCCCACGCAAACGATGAGAGCCTGGCAGGTCCGGCAACCGGGGCCGATGGACACCAAGCCGTTGGACCGGGTCACCGTCGAGATACCGAGGCCGTCGGCCGGGGAACTGTTGGTCGCCGTGCGCGCGTGCGGCGTGTGCCGCACCGATCTCCATGTCGCGGAAGGAGACCTGCCGGTACATCGACCCGCGGTGATACCCGGGCATGAGGTCGTCGGTGAGGTCTTGCAGGTCGGCCCGGAGGTGGACCAGGGCATCGGTGACGGGTTCGCGGTCGGCGATCGGGTGGGTATCGCCTGGCTTCGGCATACCTGCGGACGATGCAAGTTCTGCGTCCGCGGCCAGGAAAACCTCTGCCCGCAATCCCGCTACACCGGCTGGGACGCCGATGGCGGCTACGCCGAATTCGCCACTGTACCAGCTTCTTTCGCGCATCGTCTGCCTGCCGGTTATTCCGATACCGAATTGGCGCCGTTGCTGTGCGCGGGCATCATCGGATACCGGTCCCTGCGGCGGGCCGACCTGCCAACCGGTGGCAGGCTGGGCATCTATGGGTTCGGTGGCAGCGCGCACCTCACCGCACAGGTGGCCATCGCCCAAGGAGCCGAGGTGCACGTGATGACGCGCGGAGAGCGGGCTCAGGAATTGGCGCTGTCGCTCGGCGCGGCGTCGGCGCAGGGCGCGTCGGACCGTCCACCGGTGGCTCTCGACTCCGCGATCTTGTTCGCGCCGGTGGGCGAGCTGGTCCTGCCGGCGCTCGAGGCGCTGGACCGCGGCGGGACGCTGGCGATTGCGGGCATCCATCTCAGTGACATCCCGGCGCTGAACTATCAGCGTCATCTCTTCCAGGAACGTCAGATCAAATCGGTGACGTCGAATAGCCGTGCTGATGCCCGAGAGTTTCTCGACTTCGCCGGCGGCCACCGCCTTCACGTGACGAGCCCCGAGTATCCGATGGAACGCGCCGCTGAGGCGCTCGGCGACCTCGTTGCGGGCCGTATCTCCGGAGCAGCCGTGCTCGTGGTCTAGAGCGCGGCGAGTGCCGCGCGGAGCCGGCCCGTGAGGTCGCCCGAACCGTAGCGGTACAGCGGCCCGCGTCCGTCTGCCAGCAGCCGCCGCAGCCGCGCCACCCCACGCGCCCCGACCGGCCGCGGGGAGTGCAGCCGCAGCGTCACTGCGTCGATCACATCGGCGGCCGCAACGATGTTGGGCGCGTTGACCGGAATCCGCGACGACATCGGGCCCCCGTCCCACCGGGCGTCCCGCGCAACCTGCCGCAGCGCACGGGCGACCGCCTCGCGCTCGCCGGCAGACGTCAGCCGGGCCTGATGGACGGCGAGCGCACTCCCGGCCGGCGCGGGCACCCCGACGGCGAGCATCCGATCGTATTGATCGGCCCGGAACCGGGCGCTCATCCGGGCCAGCAGTGAGATACGCGGAGCGTCCTCGCGCCGGTCTTGGCGAAGAGCGGTGGAGAGAACCTCGGGCGAAATCCTGTTGTTCGGCATTGTCATCTACGTCTTGTCACGCTGCCTGGGCTTGTCTTCATGACTGTCAAACACGCTACAGCGGTCATTCATGACCAGTCAAGTGGATATACCGGTCACGTACGGCGTAGGCTTCCTTCATGACTGGACGGCCTATGGTGTGGCCCGGCGACCATGAATCGAAGCCGGCTCCGGGTGCGCTGGTGCTGGTTCAGGCACTGGTCAACACGGTCGAGCGGCCCGACGGCGCCGACCGGCTCGATGAGCCCGCCGAGGCGACCCCATGGTTGATCGACAACCATCTGCTCGGTCCGGATGACGGATTGACCGACGCTGACCTGGACCTGATCCGCGGCGTACGCGAGGCGCTGCGCGCGCTGCTCATCCGCAACGCCGGCGGTCCCTTACCCGACGAGGCGACGCTCGCCCCGCTGCACACGGTGGCGGCCGGCGGGCGAGCGCATGCCAAGGTCGGTCCCGACGGCGAGGTGCGGCTGGCCGCAGCAGGGGACTCCGTGCCGGAGCGCCTGGTCGAACTGCTGCTGATCGTGCGCGATGCGCAGCGTGACGGCAGCTGGGCGCACCTGAAGGCCTGCGCCAACGACGAATGCCAGTGGGCGTTCTATGACCGGTCCCGCAACCATGGCGGCACCTGGTGTGAGATGTCCTCATGCGGCAACAAGCTCAAGAACCGGCAGTTTCGCGCACGCCGTCGCGAAATCCCTCGCTGACGGGTCAGGTCAGGTGGACAGGTGCCACACCAGGGCGGCGGCCAGTGCACCGAGCCCGTTCAGCGACCAGTGCAGTGCGATCGGGGCCAACAGGCTGCCGCTGCGACGGCGCAGCCAGGTGAAGACGAAACCGGCGACTGCGGTGGCAATCACTGCCATCACCACCCCGGCGACGGTGCCGAGCAGCCCTCCGCCGAACAGCCGGGTGAAGCCCACGTTGCTGCTCGTAAGGCCCAGCGACGTGGCGATGTGCCATAGGCCGAACAGCAGCGACCCCGCCGCGGCCACGCCGCGCACGCCCCACGCGCGGTTCAGGGCGCCGTGCAGTACTCCGCGAAAGGCGAGTTCCTCGGGAATCACCGTCTGCAAGGGGATGATGATCATCGATGCGACGAGCGCCCCGGAGATCGTCGCGTAGTTGTTGTTCATGAACATCGGTCGCGTCCACGGCAGCAGCGCCCCGATCGCGATGACCGACACCACCACCGCGACGGCCGCGAGGGCGTATCCGAGGCCGGTCTTCGCGTGCTCGCGGCCGAGCCCGAGTTCGGCCCAGCCCAGCCCGCGCGAGCGGACCAGGACGAGTAGTCCGAGCGCCGCGGCCGGCACCGTCGCGATGCTCGCCCACGGCGTCGTGAAATGCGCGATGACGTTGGTGAGGGCCAGCACGACGACTACAACGGCGATATCGACGTACGTGCGGAAGTGATGGAGAGCGGAAAGCTGGGCAACCAGGGGGTGTGGTTGCGGCTCGGCTACCGCTTGCTCGGACACAGCACGCCAGTGTACCGGCGGTTGTGCCCTCAATCCTCGCCGCGCGTTTCCTGAGATAGCGATTGGGCCTGCTCCGAGGCGTAATCAGAGTTCCATGTCCATCCGGAGATCTGCGGGTCGTCCTCGCCGTGTTCACGGGTGTAGCGCCGGGCCGCCAGGCGGGCGTCGAGCATCCGCTGTCGCAACACCGCGGCCCGGTCGGCCAGTCCGGCCACCCGGTCGATGACGTCGATGACGAGGTGGAAGCGGTCGAGGTCGTTGAGCATGACCATGTCGAACGGCGTGGTGGTGGTGCCCCGTTCCTTGAAACCACGTACATGCAACTGGGCGTGGTTGGACCTGCGGTAGGTCAGCCGGTGAATCAGCCACGGATAGCCGTGATAGGCGAAGATCACCGGCCGGTCCGTGGTGAACAACGAGTCGAACTCGTGGTCCGACAGGCCGTGTGGGTGCTCGGTGTCGGGCTGCAGCCGCATGATGTCGACGACGTTGATCACCCGTACCTTCAGGTCGGGCAGTTCCCGGCGCAGGATGTCGGCAGCGGCCAGCGTCTCGAGCGTCGGGATGTCGCCCGCGCAGGCCAGCACCACATCGGGTTCAGCGGCGGTGTTGCTCGCCCACTCCCAGATGCCGAGGCCGCGGGTGCAGTGCGCGATGGCGTCGTCCATGTTCAGGTACGTCAGGGCCGGCTGCTTACCCGCCACGATGACGTTGACGTAATGCCTGCTGCGCAGGCAGTGATCGGCGACTGAGAGCAGCGTGTTGGCATCGGGAGGCAGGTACACGCGGACCACCTCCGGCCGCTTGTTGGCCACGTGGTCGATGAATCCGGGGTCCTGATGTGAGGCGCCGTTGTGGTCCTGGCGCCAGACATGGGACGTGAGGAGGTAATTCAGCGAGGCAATCGGGCGTCGCCACGGCAATTCCCTACTGCTGGTCAGCCATTTGGCGTGCTGGTTGAGCATCGAGTCGACGATGTGCACGAACGCTTCGTAACAGTTGAACAGCCCGTGTCTGCCCGTGAGCAGGTAACCCTCGAGCCAGCCCTGGCACATGTGCTCGGACAGCACCTCCATCACCCGGCCGTCGGGTGCGAGGTTCTCGTCGTCCGACCCGATCTCGGCCAGCCACGCCTTATCGGTCGCCTCGAACACCGCCGAGAGCCGGTTGGAGGCCGTTTCGTCGGGGCCCATCACCCGGAACCGGTCGGAATTGCGGGTGATGACGTCGCGCAGGAAAGTCCCGAGCACCCGGGTGGCCTCGGCGGTTTCGGTCGCGGGCTGGTTCACCGCGACCGCGTAGTCGGGAAACGGCGGCAGGTCCAGATCCCGCAGCAGCAGGCCACCGTTGGCGTGCGGATTTGCGCTCATCCTCCGCGTCCCGGAGGGCGCCAAAGCACGCAGTTCGGGGTTGAGCGCGCCGTTGGCGTCGAACAGCTCTTCTGGCCGGTAACTGCGCAGCCACGACTCCAGCGCTGCCCTGTGCTCCGGGTTGGTCCGCGTCTCCGACAGCGGGACCTGATGTGACCGCCAGGTGCCCTCGACCTTGTTGCCGTCCACCACTTTCGGACCCGTCCAGCCCTTCGGGGTGCGTAACACGATCATCGGCCACAGCGGCCGGCCCTCCTCGCCGTCCAGCCGCGCCGCCCGCTGAATCGCCGCGATCTGGTCGAACGCCTCATCGAGTGCGGTCGCCATCTGCTGGTGCACGTTGACCGGATCGTCACCGGCCACCGTGATCGGCCGGTAGCCGTAGCCGTTGAGCAACGACTCGAGCTCGTCGGCCGGAATCCTGGCCAACACCGTCGGGTTGGCAATCTTGTAGCCGTTGAGGTGCAGGATCGGCAGGACCGCACCGTCGGTGACGGGGTCGAGGAATTTGTTGGAATGCCAGCTTGCCGCCAGCGGGCCGGTCTCGGCTTCGCCGTCGCCGATGACGCATGCCACGACCAGGTCGGGGTTGTCGAATGCCGCACCATACGCATGCACCAGGGCGTAGCCGAGTTCGCCGCCTTCGTGAATCGAGCCGGGGGTGTCCGCCGCAACATGGCTCGGAATCCCACCCGGAAATGAGAACTGGCGGAATAGCTTTCGCAGCCCTTCCGCGTCCTCCTCGATTCCGGTGTACACCTCCGAGTAGGTGCCCTCCAGATAGGCATTGGCCACCAGTCCCGGGCCACCGTGTCCGGGTCCGGTGACGTAGATGACGTTGATGTCGCGGTCGCGGATGACGCGATTCAGGTGGGCGTAGATGAGATTGAGACCGGGCGTCGTGCCCCAGTGCCCGAGCAGTCGCGGCTTGACGTGTTCGGACGCCAAGGGCTCGTGCAGCAACGGGTTGTCCAGGAGGTAGATCTGGCCGACCGACAAATAGTTGGCCGCGCGCCAGTACGCGTCGACCAGGTTCAGTTCGTCGCCGGACAACATCGGGGAGAGGGCCTGGCTCGTCATGAAGGCATTATCGTCTCGTCGGGTGAACAGCAGGTGAGGCCTTAGTACCCGAATGCCCGGGTACTAAGCACTAGCCTGGCGGTCGTGCTGGGAGTGGAAGAAACGACTGCCGGACCGTCGAACAGCGGGTTGCTGGCGCACGTGCGCGTGCTGGATGTCGGTATTGGCGAATCCGACGGTGTGGGCCGACTTTTCGCCGACCTGGGCGCCGACGTGCTGAAAGTGGAGCCGCCGGGTGGCAGCCCCGGGCGCCGGACGTCACCCCGTGTCGCAGGCGTCAGCGTCCCGTTCCTACTGGACAATGCGAACAAACGTCTCACCGTGCTTGATCCGGCGGATGCCGCCGACCGCGATCGGTTGATCGCGCTGGCTGGGGACGCCGACATCCTCGTCGACGGCGGCGACCCCGGTGGCACGGCCGCGTTCGGCACATCGTGCGCCGCGCTCGCCGAGCGGTTCGCCCACCTGGTCGCGCTGTCGGTCACCGATTTCGGCGCCGCAGGACCACACGCGCGGTGGCGGGCCACCGACGCCGTGCTGTACGCGATGTCCACCGCGCTCTCGCGGACGGGTCCGACAACCGGGACACCTGTGCTGCCGCCTTACGGAGTCGCCTCGGCGACGGCCGCAGTCCAGGCCACCTGGGCGGCGCTGGTCGCCTACTACCATCGATTGCGTTATGGCAGAGGCGAGTACATCGACTTCTCCCGTTTCGAGGCGGTCGTTCAGTCGCTCGACCCGCCGTTCGGTTCCGAGGGTCAGGCGGCCGTCGGCCAGAGGCAGTCCAGCCAGCTGTGGCGCGGCCGGCCGCGCAATCAGCAGATCTACCCGACATTTCCGTGCCGGGACGGCCACGTCCGGATCTGTGTGCTGTCCTCACGTCAATGGCAAGGGATGCGGGCCTGGTTGGGGGAGCCCGAGCAGTTCGCCGACCCGAAGTTCGAGACCATCGCGGCCCGCTACGCGGCGTCCGCCGAACTCAACGCGGCGATCGCCGACCTGTTCGCACCGCAGACGATGGCCGAGTTGGTGGAACAGGGGCAGGAGCGGGGGGTTCCCATCGCGGCGGTACTCACCCCGGCGGAGGCGATGTCCTCCGAGCACTTTTGGGACGTCGGTGCGCTGACCGACACGGAGATCGCGCCCGGGACACACGTCATGGTGCCGGTGGGCGCCTTCGTCGTCGACGGCCGACACCGCGGCTATGTCGGGGGTGCGCAAGTCGACGAGCCGGCCTGGGTATCAGAACGACTTGCCCCGGTGACCGCCGGTGACAGATCCGCGATGCGACGTCCGTTCGACGGTCTGCGCATCCTCGATCTCGGTGTCATCGTCGCGGGCGGGGAACTGGGCCGGCTGTTTGCCGACCTCGGCGCCGAGGTCATCAAGATCGAGAGCGCCACGTATCCCGATGGGTTGCGTCAGACGGCGCCGGGCCAGGCGATGAGCAGATCCTGGGCGCTGACGCACCGCAACGAGTACGGCCTCGGTCTGGACCTGCGGAATCCATCCGGTGCCGATCTTTTCGGCCGCCTGGTGGCCAAGGCCGACGCGGTGTTCGCCAACTTCAAACCGGGCACGCTTGCCTCACTGGGCTTTTCGTATGACCGGTTGTACGAGATGAACCCACGCATCGTCCTCGGCGAGAGCAGTGCCTTTGGCGCCACCGGCCCCTGGAGCGCCCGCATGGGTTACGGCCCCCTGGTCCGCGCAACCACCGGTATCGCCCGGCTGTGGACGTCGGCAGATGCCGAAGCCGCCGAACCAGGCAGGTTCTACGACGCCACCACGATTTTCCCCGATCACGTTGTCGCCCGCATCACGGCGATCGCCACGCTCGCCGCTCTCATCGCGCGCGACCACACCGCAACCGGTGCACACGTGCATATTTCGCAGGCCGAGGTCGCGGTGAACCAGCTTGCCGCCACCTACGTCGCGGACGCTGCGCGCGTGGCGGGGCTGACGGTGACCGATGACGGGGCGGTCCATGCGGTCTACCCGTGCGACGGCGACGACGAGTGGTGTGTCATCTCGGTGCGCACCGAGGCTGATCGCGCCGCAGTGGCCGCCGCCATGGCACGCGAAGCACTGCCCGCCGACCGTGCCGGCCTCATCGCTGCGGTATCGCAGTGGACGGCGGGCAAGGACAAGGCGGCGATCGCGGATCAGCTACAGCGGCTGGGCGTGCCTGCGGGCCCGATGAACCGGGCGGTCGACGTGCAGAATGATCCGCAGATCGTGTTCCGGGGGCTGTACACCGAACTGATGCATCCGCTTTTCGACGCGCCGATGTCCAGCGAGACGGGCCCGGCCCCGTATCAACGCATCCCGCGCTCGGAGCTGCGGCCGGCGCCGATGCCGGGTGAGCACACCCGCGAGATCTGTCAGAAGGTGCTGGTCCTGGACGCCGCAGAAACCGAGAGTCTGATCGCAGAAGGCGCCCTTTTCACCGCCCGGCCCGACGGACCGGCGGACTAGAGGAATGCCCCTCGACCCCCGAACACCGGTGTTGATCGGCTATGGCCAGGTGAACCAGCATGACGACAATCCCGCGGTGGAGCCTGTCGATCTGATGGTCGCCGCGGCCCGGGCCGCCGCCGATCCCCGGGTGCTGGAGGCGGTCGACTCGGTGCGGATCGTCAACCTTCTGTCGTGGCGCTACCGGGATGCCGGGCTGCTGCTGGCGCAGCGCGTCCGCGCCAAGAACGCGGGCACCGTCTACACAGGTGTCGGCGGCAACGTGCCGCAGTCACTGGTCAACCAGGCCTGCCTGGACATCCAGGCCGGACGCACCGATGCGGTGCTGATCGCCGGCGCCGAAACCTGGCGTACCCGAACCCGGTTGCGGGCGAGCGGAGCCAAGCCCGCATGGACCAGCCAGGACGAGTCCGTGCCGATGGCCGTGGCCGCCGATGACAGTGTGCCGATGGCCGGGCCCGCGGAGATCCGGATCAAACTGGACCGTCCCGCTTATGTCTACCCGTTGTTCGAGCAGGCGGTGCGGATCGCGGCGCAGGAGTCACCCGACCACCACCGCCGCCGAATCGGCGAACTCTGGTCGCAGTTCAGTGCGGTGGCCGTCGGTAATCCGCATGCCTGGAGCCGTGAACCCCTTGCGCCTCATCAGATCTGGCAGTCCGGACCACGCAACCGGATGATCAGCTGGCCCTATACCAAGCTGATGAACTCCAACAACATGGTGGATCAGGGTGCCGCACTGGTGCTGACATCCGTGGACAAGGCGACGTATCTTCAAATTCCCAAGGACCGTTGGGTGTTTCCATATGCGGGCACCGACTCTCACGACACGTATTCGATCGCGGAGCGCTTGGAGTTCCACCGCTCACCAGCCATCAAGATCGCGGGGAAGCGGGTGCTGGAACTGGCCGGTGCGGGCGTGGACGAGATCGAGCTGATCGACCTCTATTCGTGCTTCCCGTCGGCGGTTCAGGTCGCCGCCGACGCACTCGGGCTTCCGGTGGGCGACCCCGCCCGGCCCCTCACCGTCACCGGTGGGCTGACGTTCGCCGGCGGCCCGTGGAACAACTACGTGACCCACTCCATCGCCACGATGGCCGAGCGGCTGGTCGCCGACCCGGGCCGGCGCGCATTGATCACCGCCAACGGCGGCAATCTCACCAAGCACAGCTTCGGCATCTACGGCACGGAGCCACCCGGTAACGAATTCCGTTGGGAAGACGTCCAGTCCGTCGTCGACCGGGAGCCCACCCGGCGAGCCGCGGTGGAGTGGGCCGGGGTGGGCACCGTCGAACCGTGGACGACGCCGTTCAACCGGGACGGCACGGCCGAGAAAGCCTTCCTCGCGGTCCGCACGCCCGACGACTCCCGCGCGCTGGCGGTGATCACCGACGCGTCGGAGGCACAAGCCACTGTCCGCGACGATATCGCGGGCACGAAGATCCAGGTCAACGATGATGGAACCGCCGCGCTGCTGTAACGGTCAGTCCAGATCCGCCAGCAGCATGTCGACTCGCTGGCGGACGACCGTCGGTGTACGGGCCGACGACCGCGTGCACCCGGCCCGGCGGCACCAGCGCGTACGAATGGGAACCAAGGGCGGTGTCAACCAACCCGGGACACAGCACTGTCGCACCCAAACACGCTGAGACGGAGCGCACCACACCCATCGGCTTGATGTCGACCATCCACCTCCACGTCTCGGGGCGCTGCTCCCAGACCGGTGATTGCTCGCCGACCACACCGGCGTTGTTGCAGACAAGGTCCACCGGCCGAATCGCTCGACGGTTTCGCCGGCGACGGCGTCCACGTCGGCCTCGACACCGACGTCGGCGCGTACCCCCGCCACCCGGCCTGGACAACGCGTCGACCGCGACCGGTATCGCGTCCTCGCGGATAACGGCGATCATCACGTTGACGCCGCGGCCCACCAGCGCGTCGGCGAGTGCGAATCAGATTCCGCTGGCTCCGCCGGTCACCACGGCGACCTGCCCCGCCTCGATCTTCATGGTGCGTTCACCGGCACGCTGGTGTACTGCGGCGACATCCCCGATTCCGCCGAAAAGGTGAAGCCCTTGCCGCTCAACTCACTCATGCAGGACACGCCGATTTCCTGGACGTTGCACCGGAATCCCGCGGCGGCCAGGATGCGATTGAACGGCAGCACTGTGGCCGGTCCGGTGTCGAGCCAGAATTCGGGCCTGTCCATGGCGACGAACTGCGGGTCGCCCTCGCGGTCGATCATGATCGCGTTCGGCGTGGTGTCTTCGCCCGTCGGGTCGGCGACGGTGGCCGGTTCGTCCGGGAGGTTCAGGCCGGACTGCCAGTTGCTGGCCGCCTGGCAGCCCGCCTTGTCGCGCGGCACGATCGCGCAGCGCCACTTGCCGCTCGGCGTGGTGAAGTAGTAGACCGCGCGATCGTCGACGTGCGCGACGTAGTCGAACGCGTTGACGAGATGCGCGTTGTCGGCCGGCGCCGAGGGCGGTGGCGCCGCTGTCGGTGCGCCGCTCGGCACCGGCGGTTCTCCGGTGTTCACGATGCGTTCTCCAGAGCAGCCGGCGACGAGCACGGCAACTGCAATGGCTGGGATCCGGGTCATGGCACGCATATCAGCCACCAAGGGTGCCGGATCTCTCTGTCGCGGCTCAGTGGGGGGTCAGTTCACCGAGCGCCTGCTTCGGGTCGGCCAGCCGGCCTGGTTCGATCGGGGCGCGCGAGCGCACCAGCGCCTTGACGTCGTCGAGCACATCCCAGACGTTGACGTTCATTCCGGCCAGCACCCGGTTGTCGCCGTCGAGCCAGAACGCCACGAACTCCCGGCCGTCCACGTCACCGCGGAACACCACCCGGTCGTAGGCGGGCGCGTATCCGACGTACTCCATGCCCAGGTCGTACTGGTCGGTGAAGAAGTAGGGCAGTTCGGCGTAGTTTTGTGGTCTGCCCAGCATCCCGGCCGCCGCGACCACGGGCTGCTTGAGCGCGTTGGCCCAGTGTTCGGTGCGGATGCGGGAGCCGAACAACGGGTGCTCGGCCGCCGCGATGTCACCGACGGCGAAGATGTCGGGATCGCTGGTGCGCAGCGATGCGTCGACGAGTACGCCGCCATCGCCCATGGCCAGACCGGCCTGCTCGGCCAGCGCGACGTTGGGCTGGGCGCCGACCGCGACGAGCACCGCATCGGCGGCGACTTCGGAGCCGTCACCGAGCTTCAGCCCGGTGGCGGTGCCGTCGCTCGTCATGATCTCGTCCACCGCGGCGCCCACGCGTAGGTCCACGCCGTGCTCTCGGTGCAGGCGGGCGAACACCTCGCCGACCTCACGGCCGAGCGCACCCATCAACGGCACCTCGGCCATCTCCACCACGGTGACGTTGACCCCCCTGGCGCGTGCTACGGCGGTCACCTCGAGCCCGATCCAGCCGGCGCCGATGACCGCCAGCGAAGATCCCTCCGGCAGAGCCGAATTCAGTGAATCGGCGTCGTCGACGGTGCGCAGATAATGCACACCGGCGGCATCGGCGCCGGGGATGGGAGGACGGCGTGACCGGGACCCGGTCGCCAGCAACAGTTTGTCGTAACCGACGGTGTCGCCGTCGGGCAGCGACACGGTGTGGCCCTTCGGGTCGACCGCCGACACCTCGGTGCCCATTCGCAACTCGACGTTGTGGTCGCGGTACCAGGCGGAGGATGCGGCGGCGAAGTCGCCGAAACTCTTGTTTCCGGCCAGATAATCCTTGGACAGCGGCGGACGCTCGTAGGGTAGCCGCTCCTCCGCAGCGAACAACACGATGTGGCCGTCGAAATCTTTGTCGCGCAATGCTTCTGCGGCCTTGGCGCCGGCAAGACCACCGCCGACGATGGCGAATGTGGACGACGTTGTCATGTCGAATCAGCGTACTCGCGTTGAGGTCTCAGAGGGGTGATGCACGCTTTCCGGAACCGGCAGCAATCCCCCTGGTAGAGGAGGCGGACCAGCCTTGGTGGGCAAACAACCCCGAGATCGAGGCCCTCCAGCACGAGCTCTCGACGAGATCATGGTGTTGAGCGCGACGAGCCTGAATCTGACACGCCCGACCCGGTAGTCCAGGTATTACTCAGCGGTGGGAGCGGCGGAGACGGTGGCGCTCACGTGGAGTGGCATCGGCCAGATCCTCGGGGTTTCGCGGCAGCCGCTGCACCGAAAGTTCAGTCGCCGGACGCCACCATCTCCTTGAGCGTGCGCGCATTCCGGACGGCGTGCCCGCCCAGGTCGTTGTTGAAATAGACGAGAACGCGGCGCCCTTCCCGCTGCCATCCGAGCACCCGGCCCGCCCATCGCCGCAGCTGGTCCTCTGGATAGGACCCCTCGTACATCGAGTCCTGATCGGGGCCGTGCAGGCGGACATACACCAGATCGCTCGTGGCGCGCGGCACGCAGCGCAGCCGGGCACCGCTCATCACCACATACGCGGCATTGTGGCGTTCGAGAATGGCGTAGACGATCTCGTCGTCCCAGGACGAATGCCGTAGTTCCATCGCCACCGGAATCCCGTCCGGCATCACCTCGAGGAAGTGTTGGAGCCGCTCGTCATCGCGCTCCAAGTCCGGATGCGACTGGACCAGCAGCGCTTCGCGCCGGTCGCCGAGGGCGTTCCAGCACCGCTCGAAGCGCTCTACCCACGGCTCCGGCGAACGCAGCCTGCGGTAGTGCGTCAGCCCCCGATGCGCCTTCACCGACATCGTGAATCCCTCGGGCAGCCGCTGCCGCCAGCCGGCGAAGGTGGCGTCCTTCGGCCAGCGATAGAAGCTGGCGTTGAGCTCGACGGTGTCGAACTCCTCCACGTACCGTGCCAGCCGCTTGGCAACCGGCAACCCCGGCGGGTACAACACGCCGGCCCAGTGGTCATAGGACCAGCCGGAGGTACCGATGCGGATCACGACGACTGCAGTACTTTGTCCCGCAGCCCGTCGTCGAGGGAAACCCGAACGAGGGCCGCCGCCAGCGTCGCGTTGGAACGCGGTGCGAGTGCGCTCAACTTGTCGGCGCCGGCGGGCAATCCGAGCACCTTGGCGGTGTCGAGAACACGTCGGTCGAAGTACGGCCGCGCCCATGTCCACACGTCCTGGACCTCGCGCAGGAAGATATCGGCGCCCGTCTCGCCGATTCCCTTGAACTGCTGCAGAAGTCGGGATGCCGCCTTCACCTCTTCGGATGCGGTACGCGCCAGCCCACGCAGGTCGTCGTCATATGTCTCATGGAGCGCGTCGGCGATTTCGGTGAGCCGGGTCGCCGAACTCTCGTCGTATCGTGCGTAGCCGGCCCGGCCGAAGGCGTCGATCATGGTCTGCCGTTCGGCCTCTCGGACTGCCCGCGGGGTTCGCAGGCCCGCCGCAAACAGTTCGCGAGCCGCGGCCACCGCGACGTCAGCGCTGATGGGCTTGCTGGCCAGCATGCACAGCGTCAGCAGCTGGAAGAGCGGCATCGGCTTATCTTTGAGCGTGATCCCGGCGGCATCGGCGTAGCTGGTGCCTGCCACCTCAAGCAGGCGCCGCACCAGCGCTTCGGGTGCCGACTTCTTCACCTGTACCGGCGTACCCGCGGTTCAGGCACGGAAACGTCTTTTGTCGGCCAGCCCCTTGGCGTGGTCGACGCCGCGGCTGACCCAGGACTGAAGCTGGCGCTTGGTCTTCACACCATCGACGGAGACGCGCAGCCAGCCACGCGTCTCACGGCCCGCCATCACCATCGGCTGAACGTGATCACGGGTCAGCAGCTTCTCAGTTTGATCCGGCGGCACCCGCACCATCAGCCCGCCTCGGCTGCTGACCGCCACCGACATATTGCCGTTGATGAGGAATGCCAGGCCGCCGAAGATCTGCTTTTCCTCGACGCCGCGCTCAGCGGCGATCAATTCGCGGATGCGATCTGCCAGCGCAGTGTCGTACGCCATCAGACGACAGTATCGCGGGCAACCGACAGGTCACCGGTTTGCCGGACTCCATCCCAGTTTGGGCCCGAGCTTCTCGGCGAGGTCGGTGATGATCTGGAGGTAGTCGTCTTCGGCGAAACTGAATGGCAAAGCGAAGGCGACTTCGTTCGCGCGCTGGAATCCCGCGTGAGCGTGCAGCGCCTCGGCCAGTTCATCGGAGGTGCCGACGAAGTCGGGGGAGAAGAGCATGCCGCGTGGGCCTTGCGGCGACTTGGTCCGCTCGAAGCGACTCGCCGCGTAGGCACGGTACTTGTCGATCTGCGCCGGCGACGCCGAGTCGGTCGGGATCACCACGAGACCGTGGCTGACCCGTGCGGTGTCCGGATGCGGATGGTGCGCACGGAAAGCATCGATGTACTCGGCCTGGATGGTCGCGAAGTCGCGGGAGTCAGTGCCGTCGATGCTGACGACCGAACTCGTCAGGTAGTTGATGCCCTGCCGCCCGGCCCAGACCGCCGACGACAGCCCACCTCCATACCAGACCCGGTCGGCGAGGCCCGGCGAGTGCGGCTGGATGTAGTCGGTGAACTGTTCGATACCGACGGTGCCCGCGAAATCGCTGACCTTTGCGCCGCGCAGGTAGTTCAGCAGCCGCACGACGCGCTCCTTCGAGAAATCCTCCGCTTCGTGCGTCGTCGGGTACAACGACTCCTTGTAGTGGTCGTAGAGCATCGGCGTGCCCACCGACACCCCGGGGTTGATCCGCCCGCCAGACAGAATGTCAACGGTGGCAAGATCTTCGGCCAACCGGAACGGGTTCTCCAAGCCCAGTGGAATCACCGCGGTGCCCAGTTCTATGCGGGTGGTCCGCTGGCTGGCCGCGGCCATGATCGCCACCGGAGAGGAGATGCCCGGCTGTAGATGCCGGCACCGCAGCCAAACGCTGTCGAATCCGAGCGTCTCGGCCTGTTCGATGACCCGGAGGGTCTCCTCGATTCCCGGCGCCGGATCGGCCGCATCGAAGCGGCCGATGGTCAAGAACCCGAGCTTGCCCAGGGGCTGTCCGCGAACCGGCATTTGCTGGTCACCTTCCCGGTCAGGCGGCCGCGGTGGCCGTCGCAGCCGCAGGCTCCAGCGCCTGCGCGACGATCTCCGCGACATCCGTCATCGGCCTCACATCCAGCGCCTCGAGCACCTCCGCCGGCACATCGTCCAGGTCGGGCTCATTGCGCTGCGGAATGAAAACCGTTGACAGGCCGGCACGTTGGGCGGCCAGCAGCTTCTGCTTGACCCCGCCGATCGGCAGCACCCTACCGTTCAAGGTCACCTCGCCGGTCATCCCGACGTCGGAGCGAACCTGACGCCCGGTGGCCATCGAGACCAGCGCCGTCACCATCGTCACGCCGGCCGACGGGCCGTCCTTGGGCACCGCACCTGCGGGCACGTGCACGTGGATCCGGCGGTCGAGCGCCTTCGGATCGACACCCAACTGCTCGGCATGCGAACGGACGTAGGACAGCGCGATCTGCGCCGACTCCTTCATCACGTCACCGAGTTGACCCGTCAGCTGCAGCCCGGGTTCACCGTCGGTCGCCCCGGCCTCGATGTAGAGCACATCGCCGCCGAGACCCGTCACGGCCAGCCCGGTCGCGACACCGGGCACCGCGGTCCGTTCGGCGGACTCGGGCGTGAAGCGCGGACGGCCCAGGTAGGCAACGAGATCCGGCTCGTCGATGGTCAACGCCTCCGGCGAGTCAGCGAGCTTCGTGGTGGCCTTGCGCAGCGCCTTGGCCAGCAACCGCTCGAACTGCCGAACCCCCGGCTCCCGGGTGTAATCCGCGGCGATCTTGCGAAGCGCGGCGTCGGTCACCGCCACTTCATCGGCCGTCAGTGCCGCCCGCTCCGCCTGCCGGGGCAGCAGGAAGTCGCGCGCGATGGCAACCTTGTCGTCTTCGGTGTAGCCGTCGATCTGCACCAGTTCCATGCGGTCCAGCAGGGCCGACGGAATGTTCTCGATCACGTTCGCGGTCGCCAGGAACACGACGTCGGACAGGTCCAGATCCAGATCCAGATAGTGGTCGCGGAACGTGTGGTTCTGCGCCGGGTCCAGCACCTCCAGCAGCGCCGCGCTCGGGTCGCCGCGGTAGTCCGAGCCCACCTTGTCGATCTCGTCCAGCAGCACAACCGGATTCATCGACCCCGCCTCGCCGATGGCACGCACGATTCGGCCCGGCAGCGCACCCACATAGGTACGCCGGTGGCCACGGATCTCGGCCTCGTCCCGCACACCGCCGAGGGCGACGCGGACGAACTTGCGGCCCAGGGCGCGCGCCACCGACTCGCCCAACGACGTCTTGCCGACGCCGGGCGGACCGGCCAGCACCATGACGGCACCGGAGCCGCGACCGCCGACGACCGCCAGCCCCCGCTGGGAACGCCGGGCCCGCACCGCCAGATACTCCACAATGCGGTCCTTCACGTCCTCGAGGCCGTGGTGGTCGGCGTCGAGGATCTGGCGCGCCGCCTTCAAGTCGGTGGAGTCCTCGGTCGTGGTGTTCCACGGCAGATCCAACACGGTGTCCAGCCAGGTGCGGATCCAGCCGCCCTCCGGGCTCTGGTCACTCGAGCGCTCCAGCTTGCCGACCTCACGAAGCGCCGCCTCCCGGACCTTTCCCGGCAGGTCGGCTTCCTCGATCCGGGTACGATAGTCGGCTGTTCCTCCTGGCCCGTCCGTCCCCTCCTCGCCCAGTTCCCTGCGGATCGCAGCGAGTTGCTGGCGCAGCAGGAATTCCTTCTGCTGCTTGTCCATGCCCTCGCGGACGTCTTCGGCGATCTTGTCGTTGACCTCCACCTCGGCCAAATGCTCGTTGGTCCAGTCGATCAACGCCCGCAGCCGCTCGGCGACATCAGGTGTCTCCAACAGCCGGCGCTTCTGGACCGCGGTCAGGTACGACGCGTATCCGGCCGTGTCGGCCAGCGCCGACGGGTCGGTGAGCTGGTTGACGAAGTCGATGATCTGCCAGGCTTCCCGTCGCTGCAGCATCGCCAGCAGCAACTTCTTGTACTCGGCACCCAGCGTCTTGGTCTCGTCGGCGGCCGGCTCCTCGGTTACCTCGGTCACCTCGACCCAGAGCGCGGCACCCGGCCCGTTCGTCCCGGTGCCGATGTGAGCCCGCCGCTCACCACGGACGACGGCGGCGGCGCCGCCTCCCGGCACCCGACCGACCTGCACGATCGAGGCGATCACGCCGTACGTGGGGTAACGATCATCGAGGCGCGGCGCGATCAGCAGCTTGCCGGACTCGCTGGCTTGAGCCGCGTCGACGGCGGCGCGGGCAGTGTCATCGAGTTCGACCGGGACCACCATTCCCGGCAGTACGATCGGCTCGCTGACAAACAGCACCGGCACTGAGATGGCTTCAGACATCAATCCTCCAAAGTTGAACCTGTTGCGCTCAACCCTGGAACTGGTTCCTTTGTTCCCGGCTTGCCTGGGGAAGCTGCCACCGGCAGTGTTGCGATCGTGACGAACGATCCGATCGACGGCACCGTCGTCGTCATCACCGGTGCCAGCAGCGGCATCGGGGAGGCGACCGCCCGGCTGCTGGCCGCCCGGGGCGCGGCCCTGGTGCTGGGTGCCCGCCGCAGCGAACGACTCGAGGCGATCGCCGGTGGACTGCGCAGCGACGGCGCGCGCATCCTGACCCGGGTTACCGACGTCGCCCGGCCCGACGCGGTGGAGCACCTGGTCGGCGCGGCGGCCGACGAGTTCGGGCGGCTCGACGTGCTGGTCTCCAATGCCGGCATCAGCAAGATCGGGCCGATGGGCACCGGCGACGTGGCCGCGTGGTCATCGATGATCGACGTCAACCTGCGTGGCGTCCTCAATGGCATTGCGGCGGCCACACCGATCTTCCGCCAACAGTCCATGGTCATTTCGTGACGACCATCTCCACCGCGGGGCTGAAGATCATGCCCGGGATGGGCTTGTATGCGGCGACCAAGAACGCGGTTCGCACGATCATGGAGACACTGCGGCAGGAGTCGACCGACGGGGTCATCCGCACCACGTCAAATCTCTCCGGGCTTCGTCGACACCGAGCTCGACGCCTCGATCGACGACCCGGCGCTTCGCGCCGAAATCCGTTCTCGAATGGACAGCTTCGGCCTGCCCGCGGATGCGGTCGCGGGGCCATCGCCTTGGCGATCGAACAGCCGCACGACGTCGAGATCGGCGATCTGACCATCCGCTCCACGGCGCAGGGCTGACAACTGTCAACAGCAGGAAGCCTGCCGTTCGGGGGTAACGGCAGGCTTCCTGGTTGTGGGTGGGTCGTTTATGCGGCGGCTTGCGCGCCCAGCACCCTCTGGATATCCGGCATCATCTGCTGCAGCTGCTGACCCCAGTAGCCCCAGCTGTGCGTGCCGTTGGCCGGGAAGTTGAACACCCCGTTGGTGCCGCCGGCGGCGACGTAGTTGTCCTTGAAGGTGACGTTGGTGCGCAACGTCAGGCCTTCGAGGAACTGCGCGGCCATCAGGTTGCCTCCGCCGCCGGAGGTGTCGAGTTCCGAAGGAGTACCGCTACCGCAGTAGACCCAGACCCTGGTGTTGTTGGCCACCAGCTGACCGATGTTGACCATCGGGTCGTTGCGCTTCCAGGCCGGGTCGGTGGACGGTCCCCACATGCTCTCGGCGTTGTAGCCGCCGGCATCGTTCATCGCCAACCCGATCAGCATCGGCCACCAACCCTCGGAGGGATTGAGGAAGCCGGACAGCGACGCGGCGTAGATGAACTTCTGCGGGTAATAGATCGAGTACGTCAGCGCGGTGCTGCCGGCCATCGAGATACCGACGATCGCGTTTCCGTTCGGCGACACACCCTTGTTCGCCTCCAGCCACGCAGGCAGTTCCTGCGTCATGAAGGTCTCCCACTTGTAGGTGTAGTCCTGACCGTTGCCCCGCGACGGCTGGTACCAGTCGGTGTAGAAGCTCGACTGGCCGCCGACCGGCATCACGACCGACATGCCGGACTGGTAGTACCACTCGAACGCCGGGGTGTTGATGTCCCAGCCGTTGTAGTCGTCCTGGGCGCGCAGACCGTCCATCAGATACACCGCATGCGGTCCGCCGCCCTGGAACTGAATGCGGATGTTGCGATTCATCGACGGGGAGAACACATCCAGATACTCGACGGGTAGACCCGGACGAGAGAACGCCCCCGCGGTCGCCGATCCCCCGGCGAAGCCGATCAGCCCGGGCAGTGCTGTCGCCGCGAAGGCGGCCACCGCCAACCGGCGCAACCACTTACCTCGAAACTTCTCTTTCAACTTCATAACGGCAACCAACCCACCTTTCTCGCGCTTGCCGCACTTTCCGCAACTTTGTGCCGTCGCTTTACGTGAGCTAGCTAAACACGCACAGGGGGTGGGTCCCTGGGCTCAACACTCGTTTGCGATATCGCGGTTGGCTAACGATTCCGACTCGGCGCGGACTCGTGGTGCCCGCCTATCCGCCGTGACCATTGGGAATGAAGTTACAAGTGTGACTAAGCGCGAAGCTCGGACTCGCCGCGGCCGAACCGGTGCAGTTGTGTCACGTGGTCGGGTGTCAGCTCATCGAGAGTTCGCACACCCAGGAGGGCCATCGTGCGAAGGACCTGCCCGGACAGGATCTCGATGGCCCGATCGACACCAGACTCGCCGCCCGCCATCAACCCGTAGAGGTAGGCGCGGCCGACCAGGGTGAACCGTGCCCCCAGCGCGATCGCGGCCACGATGTCGGCGCCGGACATGATGCCGGTGTCCAGCAAAATCTCGGTGGCCCCGCCGAGTTCGCGCGCGACGGCCGGCAGCAGGTGGAACGGCACCGGCGCGCGATCCAGTTGGCGACCGCCGTGGTTGGACAACACCACGCCGTCGACGCCGAGGTCAACCACCGTCCGCGCATCTTCAAGAGTCTGAATACCCTTGACCACCAACTTGTTCGGCCACTGGGACTTGATCCACGCCAGGTCCTCGAACGTCACGGTCGGGTCGAACATGGTGTCCAGGTATTCGGCGACGGTGCCCGGCCAGCGGTCCAACGACGCGAACGACAACGGTTCCGTGGTCAGCAGGTCGAACCACCAGCGGGGACGGGGCATCGCGTCGAGCACGGTCCGCAGCGTGAGCGTCGGCGGAATGGACATGCCATTGCGAGTATCGCGTAAGCGCGCACCGGCGACTGGGACGTCGACGGTGACGAGCAAGGTGTCGAAGCCGGCCGCGGCCGCCCGCTCGACCAGGGCCATCGACCGGTCCCGGTCCTTCCACATGTACAACTGAAACCAATTGCGGCCGTGTGGGTTCGCCGCCTTCACGTCCTCGATGGAACTGGTGCCCAGCGTGGAAAGGGAAAACGGGATCCCGGCGCGAGCGGCAGCGTGGGCGCCGGCGATCTCACCTTCGGTCTGCATCAGCCGGGTGAATCCGGTGGGCGCGATACCGAAGGGCAACGCGACGTGGTCGCCGAGGACCTCGCGGCCGGTGTCCACCTTCGCCACGTCGCGCAGGATCGTCGGGTGGAATTCGATGTCGCGGAATGCGCGCCGGGCCCGCGCGAGGGACAGTTCATCCTCGGCGGCGCCATCGGTGTAGTCGAACGCGGCCCTGGGAGTGCGACGCTTGGCGATGCGGCGCAGGTCGTCGATGGTCAGCGCCGCAGCCAGGCGCCGCTTGGTCGCATTCAGCCGGGGCTTACGAAATCCGATCAGGGGCGCCAGTTCGGCGGGGCGGGGGAAACGTCGCTTCATCGCGCTCACCGGCTATTCACCTGCAGCGGCGAGCGCTCGCCGGGCGCTGGCCCGTCGCTCCTCGATCGCGCGGCCGATGTCCTGTAACAGCACCGGCTTTCGCTCCACCAACTCCTCGATGCGGCGCCGATCGATCTGCAACACTGTCACCTCTTCAAGCGCATACGCTGCCGCGGAGACCGGTTCGCGGGTGAGCGCTGTCTGACCTAGGAAGTCTCCGTTCTCAAGAGTACGCACCGGGACGATCGCGCCGTCGTCGCCCGTCACCACAAGCCGAACCCGGCCGTTGACCACGAAGGACATCCGCTTGGGCACCTGCCCGGCGAATTGGATGTACTCATCCGTCCCGTACCTGGTGACACGCACGTGCGGAACCAGTTCTTCGTGCTCGGTCGGCGTCAATCGCAGGACGGGAGCGATGATCCGCAGAGACTCCTCTATCCGCTCGGCAGTCGCGAACTCGTCGCTTGCGCCATCGAGGTGGAGTCCGCCGCGCCGCGCCGCGTACCACACCCAGCGCAGGAACGTCGCCCTGGCGGCGGCGTCGTCCGCTGGGCTGCGCAGCGGAATCAGCGTCGTGTACTCGGCCTCGCCTGCGGGCCTGCTCGTCGGCGCCGAATCGGGCCGTAGCTGCGGAAGCGTGCCTGCCACCCGCGTCAGCATCCCGCACACGTCGTCCGGCGGGTCGTCCACCGTGAACACCGTGGTGACAGCGAGTGAGTGGGAGCCCGGAGGCCGGCTGAAGTTCGTGAAGGACGCGGCGGCCAACACCGAGTTCGGCATGATCAGCAAGCCGCTGCCGGTGTCGATATGTGTGGCGCGCCAGTTGACTTCGAGCACCCGGCCACTACCGGTGGGCGTCTCTACCCAGTCGCCGAGCTGGAAGGGCTGCTCGAACAGCACGAGCAGGCCGGAGATGATCTGGCCGACCGAGTTCTGCAGCGTCAGGCCGAGCACAATGGACGTGACGCCCAACGCCGTGAACAATCCGCCGATGTGCGCTCCCCAGATGTAAGCCAGCATCACCCCGACACCGACCGCGATCAGTGCGAACCGGGCAACGTCCAGGAAGATCGACGGAACTCGCTTGCGCCAGCTGCCTTCCGGCGCGCCCTGGAACAGGGTGGCGTTCAGCCCCGATAACAGCAGCACCAACACCACGAAGCCGAAGACCGTGGCCACGATGCGGACGGGTGTCGCCTGGCCCGACACCTGCATGGCGGGCACCAGCAGAATGAGCAGGGCGCCGAGCGGCAGGATGTAGTTGCGGATCAGATGGACCGGTCGGGCCAACCCGCTACCGCGGCGCAGTAACCCGTTATGCAGTTCGGTGAGCAGGACCAGGGCCGTGGGAAAGCCCACCGCCACCCCGATCGCCCAGTAGAACCACGGGGCGTCGAGCACGCTGGTCACGGCTGACGCTCCGCGAGCCGCCAGATCGGCTGTTCGTCGCCGTCGACGGTGACCACCCCGGCGGAGGTGAAGCTGCGGCTGCCGCCCATCGCGTCGTACACCCCCGAGGTGACATACACGCCGGCCTGTGGCGACCCACTCTGCACCTGATACGCGAGATTGACCGCCGAACCCCACATGTCGTATGCCAACGTCGACCGGCCAACCAGACCACTGGTCACGGTGCCGGTGTCGATGCCTGCCCGTAAATCCAGGTCGTGCCCGGCCTCGGCGTTGAACCGCTCGATGATTCGCTGCATCTCGACCGCGAAGTCGACGGTGCGACGAACGTTGTCCAGCCGCGGCACGCTCAGCCCGCAGCTGGCCAGGTAACCGTTGTGCAGCGTCCTGATCTGCTCGACGCCGAGGCTTTCTGCGGCCGAGTCAAACTGCTGGGTCAGCCTGTTCACGATCGATAGAAGCTCGTCGGAGCTCAGGGTGGCGGACAGCTCCTCGAGCCCGACGATGTCGGCGAAGATCACCGTCACGTTCTGGTGATCCTGTGCAATCGTCTCCTCGCCCTCCCGGTAGCGCTGCACCACCTGTTCGGGCATGAGCGACAGCATCAGCCGGTCGTTCTCGCGCCGCTGTTCGACGATCAATTCCTCCTTGATCGCGAGGTTGCGGCTCATGTCGTTGAACGCGACGGTCAGGTCCCCGAATTCGTCGCGCGATTGGACGGGCAGCGTGACGCGAAGATCGCCGGAGCTGATCTGTTGCGCGCCGGCTTCGAGTCGGCGGATCGGGCGCACGAACAACCGTGCCAACAGCATCGCGGCCAGGCAGACCACGAAAATGATGCCGGCCGTGGACAATACGAGGGTCCGAGTGAACCTTGCCACTGGGGCGAACGCCTCCGCGGTGTCGATCTTGGCGATGATCGACCAGTTCAACCCGCGCATGTCGAGCGGTGCGTACGCCTGCAGGGTCTCGTGCCCCAGATAGTCGTCTCCGATGGCGGTCCCCGTCTGGCCGCGCTGCGCCAGCCGAGTGGCCTCGTTTTCGACCGGCTGCACCAACGTGGTGCCGTGCTGGCGGAGCGACTCGTCCGCAACATCGGGTGGGGTGCCCGCTTCGATGACATCGCGTTTGAATCTCTCGGGGTCCTGCAGAAACAACCGCGAATCCGAGCGCATCAGGCCGTCGGGGCCGACCAGGAACGTCTCACCGGTGGCGCCCATCCCGGCCTTTTCCCATTGCTGGTCGGCCGTCATCAGCCTGTTGATCTTCGAGATCGGGAACTGTAGCGCCAGCACGCCTTCCACCCGGCCCTGCGGCCCGACCGGCGACATCATCCACGCGGTCGGCTCGTCTGCGGGTTGATAAACGCCGAAGTCGGTGATTCCGACATAATCGACGGCGTTGGACGCCATGGCCTTCTGGTAGGCATCCCGCAGTTCGCCCGCGCGGTAGGGGCCGGTGAGGATGTTGGTACCGAGGTCGACGCCCTTGTAGGCGCTGTAGACGACGTTGCCGCGGGTGTCGAGAAGCAGTGCATCCTCGAATTCGAAGCGCCGCACGATCTCGCGGAAGAAGTCGTTGAACCGGGCATTGGCCGCCGACCAGGCGCTGCCGTCGCGCGCATCGTCGAATTGCAGCGCCTTGTCCCAGTCGTCGAACGGAGCGGTGTAATAGGCCTGCAGATATTTCTGCGCATTCGAACCGGGCAGCAACGCGTCGACGTCGACCTGGTTGCCGGTCTGCTCGGCCTCGGCTTTTTCGAAATTCTTGGAGTAGTAATCGACAATCGACTGCCATTGCCCGGGGTTGATCGTGCTGTCGTTCAGTTGGTCGAATCCGGACGTGAATGCCGCGATCGCCTCGGTGCTCGTCGCACCCCTCGTGTAGACGATCAGAGAATCCTCGAGATCGGCGAACTTCGACTCCAATTGACGCGATTGCGACGACCGGATCTCGGTCAGCCGGTCGAAGACCGAGGCCCGCAACGACGACCGCCCGGACTGATAACCGATGGCGCCCACCACGGCGGCGGACAGGATGCTCGTCACCAGTAGCATCAACAGCAGCTTGCTCTGGATGCTGACCCGCGACAGCATGCGGCGGGGCAACCTTCTGGCCTTCGGTGCCGGCTCCGGCCGGGTCTGCGCTGGCTGTTCGGTGCTTGTGGTCATTGAGTCCAGAAGATTAGCCTGCAAAACTTGCCAACGAGATGACTGTGGGGAAATCGTTGTACTCAAATGACGCTGATCCGTTCGACCTGCAACGCTTTATCGACGCCCAGGACCCCATTTACGACACCGTGACCGCGGAACTGCGCAGCGGCGCGAAACGCAGCCATTGGATCTGGTTTGTATTTCCTCAGCTGCGCGAGCTGGGACGAAGCCCCACCGCGCTTCACTACGGAATTTCCTCGCTCGACGAGGCACGGGCGTATCTCGCACATGATGTGCTCGGGCCGCGCCTGCGGGAGTGCGCGCGGTTGGTCGTGAGCATCGAGGGCCGGTCGGTCGACGAGGTCTTCGGCTTCCCGGACAACCTCAAGGTGCGCTCGTCGATGACGCTGTTCCGGTACGCGACCGAGGACGAGGCCGATTTCCGCGCGGTGCTCGACAAGTTCTACGGCGGCGAAGAAGACCCGGCCACCCGCGAAGCGGTGTCGTGATCAGCGCGGCGCGATGATCAACCAACCATGCGGTTCGACTGCCGTCTCGGCGACGACGGCCTGCGGGGGAGCACCCGATCCCGCGAGCACCTCGCCCTCGTTGAATCCAAGCTCCACCAAGGACAACGGCAACGGGTCGCTGTCGACGTTCAGCGCCACCAGCAGTGTGTCGCCGCCGTTGCGGGTCGCATAGACGTACTGGGTATTCGTCAGGACCAGCGGCGATGTTCGGGCCGTGTGCAGCCAGGGATGGCGCCGACGCAGCCCGATCAGATACTGGTGCAGACGGAAGGTCTCGTGGCCATCCGTATCGACTTCGGTTGGCTGGGCGGCGAATTCGGGCCGCACCGCGTCGTCGCCGCCGAAGCGCTCCTCCTTCACGCCGCGATAGGCGGACTCGTCGCCGTAATAGACGCTCGGGGTTCCGCCGGTGGTCATCAGGATCACCAGTGCGTGCCCCAGATGGCGGATGTCTGACAACTGGCTGGCAATGCGGGTGACGTCGTGGTTGCCGATGAACGTCATCGGCACGAAGTCGTCGAGGAATTCGCCGTGCCGCACCAACGCCCAGTCGAGCTCATGGAAGTTGCCGTCGTTGAGGCTGCTCCAGATCGCTTTCCACAGTTCGTACTGGGTGACGGAGTCGAATCCGGACGCCCGGACCCGCGCCACGTAGTCGCCGTGGATGACCTCGCCGACGATCCAGGCGTCGCCGGCCTTTTCGCGCACCCTCGGCAGGACGCGAGCCCAGAACGTGTCGGGCACGGCGTAGGCGGCGTCGAGGCGCCAGCCGTCGGCTCCCCGCCGCAGCCAGTGCCCCATCACGTCCACGACGTAGGCCTCGACGTCGGGGTTGTCGTGGTTGAGGGCGATCAGGTCGCCATGACCCTCGAACGTGTCAACCTGGTTGCCGCGTTGTCGAAACCACGCGGTTTCTCCGTCGCGGTAGTGCCTGAAGTCGGTGCCGACATGGTTGAACACACCGTCGAGCAGCACCCGCAGGCCCCGCCGACGAGCCTGGGCGATCAGATGGTCGAAGTCGGCATCGTCGCCGAGTCGCGGATCGATCCGGTAGTGGTCGGTGGTGTCGTAGCCGTGTGTACGCGATGCGAAGATCGGCCCCAGCGCGATACCGGATGCGCCGAGTTCGATGGCGTAGTCGAGCCAGTCCGCGATGCGGCGCAGCCGGTGCTCGTCGGCGGTCGGCACGGGATCGGCGGGATGCGCGCCGACGAACCCCAACGGGTAGACCTGCCACCAGATCGCGTGCTGCACCCAGGCCGGGTCGGTTGTCACGCCCGGAACCTCTTCTCGTAGAGGCCTTTCACGGTTTCCGCGAACTGGAGGACGGGTCCGTCGACGCGCAGGCCGGGGGCGACGGTCGTGATGGGCAGCGGCGCCACCGGCGGCGGGGGTGAACCCCATTCGGCCAGCCACTGAGTCAGCTGTTCCGACGAGGTGGCGTACACGATGCGGCCAAGGCCAACCCAGGCATGTCCGGCGGCGCACATCGGGCAGTGCTCGCCGGAGGTGTAGACGGTGGCCTCCGCCCGCTCCGCCGCGGTCAGGTTGTCGACCGCCCAACGGGCGATCGCGAATTCGGGATGACGGGTCTGGTCACCGTCCTTGACGCGGTTGCGATCCTCGAAGAGCCTCACCCCCTGCGCCCCGACCAGAACGGAGCCGAAGGGTTCATCGCCGGCGTCCAGCGCCTCGCGCGCGAGGTCGACGCATCGGCCGAGCTGTTCGAGGTCGTCGTCGCTGATCACCACAGCCGGTGAGTTTACGCAGCTACCGCCACCGGCCGGCGCGATCGGGTCAGCGGATAGCACGCCAGCCCGATCAGCAGCGCACTGAAATGGCCGAGCTGGGTGAAGTCCTGTTTGACGGCCAGCGAGATGACGAAGACCAGTAGCGCGCCCACGACGTACATCCATCGCCAGCGTCGCGGAATGCGGTAAGTGAGCACACCCACGATGCCGACCACGAAATAGCTCACCCCGATGTCGCGCGCGTCGATCAGCCGCGGAGAGGACACCGCCTCCTGGATCCTCCAGTAGAGGTATCCCTCGCTCAGATACGTGGCCCCGACATGACTGACGAGCCCCACGAACAGCCATCGCAGACGCCCGAGCCAGCGCTCGGCGGGGGCCAGGAACAGCGTGAAGACCACCAGATAGGGCGTCCAGTACTGGCCATCGATCCACAGCAGGCTCTGGACCAGCACACGGACCGGATCCGAGGCCAGATGGTGCAGGTTCGTCGAGTCCTTCTGCAGCAGCGCGTGTAGCCGCCGTAGCGGTATGGAGTGTTGGACGATCGTCGTGACGAGCAGCAGGGCGAGCCACGAGTAGGTCAGCGGGGCGCTTTTCACGTAGCGCCAAACCCTCTCCACGTGTGACCACGATAGAGCTCGGCGGAAGGAGACCGTGGAATGAGTGTGTGGGTTTCGGCTGAGGCTCAGCCGTGGCAGCACGCCTCGGTCACCTCGAGACGGCAGGCGCAGGACGCAAGAATCGGCACATCGGCGCGGGCCTGCAACAACTCGAGCTGTTGGCCGATGATCGCGGCCTCCGCCCTGCGTCCGAGCTTATGCAGGCATTCGTGGTACCCGTGCAGGCTCCAGACGTTGCCGGGATGCTGGCACGGCCGGCTCAGTGTGGGGTCGAGGCCGAGGTCCGCCGCGTACACCTGGGCCGCCTCCTCGACATGCCCCTGTTCGAGCAGGAGCGCGCCGTAGGCATGCCGCGTCGGCTGCATCCAGCCCCACGGTTCGTCATAGGGCAGTGCGTCGTCGAGTTCGATGGCGCGCCGCAGATGGGCGAAGGCATCGTCGTATCGGCCTTCCCGGTAATCGATTTCGCCGTCGAGCATGGCGGCCGCCACGGCGAGAATGTCGCGGACGGTGTTGTTGAACAGGTATCGGGTATCGGGGATGCGGGCATACGCCTGCGTGAATGCCTCACGCTCGGCGCGCGCCGCGTCCACGTGTCCCTTCGCGGCGTGGGCCACCCCGCGGCCGTAATGGATGGTGGCCGCGGTGCTGCAGAACAGCTCGGGATCGGCGGGCAGCCGGTGGCCGATCAGCTCCTCCCACCGCCCGAAGCGGACCAGGACGTGAACACGCAGCGGAACGAACGCTTCGAGCCAATCGGCCATCGGGGGAGACTCGATGGCGAGCAGCTCGGGGGTGAGCTGCCCGGCCAACTCGTCGGCGGCCCGCAGAGCGATGGCCGATGAGCCCTCGAACATCGCGGAGTACACGATGAAGTGCAGGTTGTGTGCTCGGTACAGCGAGTAGAAGTTCAGCGGGCCCTCTCGCTCGACGAACCGTCGATCCGCTTGCGCCGCAGCCAGATTGGACACCACCGAATCGCGGTAATTGCCGCACAGCACATCGATGTGGCTGGCCATGTGCTGCAGATGACCCGCGTCGGGCACCAGACCGCGGAGCAGATCCGCGGCCGGCAGGGCATTCTGCGGGGTGCCCGACATCTCCATGGTGTGCAGATAGAGATGGAGGACACCGGGATGCTCGCGGCCGGAGGCGGTGGTCAGCGCATCGTCGAGGATGCGCTTCGCCTCCACGACCCGAGACCCCTTGGCGGGCTCTCCGGTTGCGGTGTCCCACAATGCCCATGCCGTCACATTCACCAGTGCATCGGCGGCCAGCGCCTGCACGTCGATGTCGTCGGCAAAGGCCGCGGCGAGCGCCGCCATCGCGTCGGCGTAGGCCCCGTGCCCGGCCTGCAGGGCCGCCGCGTCGAAGGGGTCATCGGTGGGGAAACGGGCCTGCAGCGCTTCGATGAGCCCGCGTTCGGCCGCATCGGCGCGCCCGTTGGCCGCCAGGCGCAGTTCCATCCGGGCGCGGGCAAGCGAGGCGGCCAGGTCGACGGGGTCGAACGCCTCCCATGCCTTGTTGTAGTTGGGCCCGACACAGTAGGCGACGCCCCACCGCGCGATCGCGAGGTCCGGATCCAGTTCGAGCGCACGGTCGAAACAGTGAATCGCCTCTTCATGGTTGAACGCGTACGCCCACACCATCCCGCGGTCGAACCAGATCTGTGCCTGCGGCGAGGTCGTCTCAATCGGCCGGTGATAGGACCCCAGGTCGTAATAGGGCTCGGTCTCGCCCGGCACGACCGGGGAGGTAACGCTCATAGAGGGCACGATAATTGACTCGCGAGGCGGTGGCGAGGAAAGCGAGCAGGGCGCCCGAACCGGCCCAGATCGCCAGCGTGACAAGCGGCGTGATGGCGCCGTTGCCGCCGAAGTAGGAGACGCTGCGCAGCAGCGAGACACCCGAGCCCTGGGGCACGATCGCGGTGAACGCGGAATAGAAGCCCGACAACAGCGGTCTGCCGACCGGACCGGCGGCAGCAGCGTTGCCAACCACCACCAGGAAAGCCGTCAGCACCATCGACGCGACCGCCCCGAATGCCGCCGCGACACCCGTGATGGCGCCGCCGACCGCCATCGCGTAGAGCCACAACACCGCGAACACCTGCCAGCTGTGGCCGGTCAACGCATCGAGAATCAGGTCGACATAAACAGTCACCGCGCCCGCCAGCAGGGCCGCATAACCGGCCAGTGTGGCGCTACGCAGTGCCAGCGTCAGCGGCTTGCGCACGGTACCCATCACACGCACGAACACGGTGGCGCCCACCGAGGCGCCGATCGAGATGAAGATGATCGCGTAGAACTCCACCGTGCCCGACGGGTCACCCGCCGAAGCGGGCGCGACATCCTCGACAGCGGGTCTCAGGCCGGCCTTGGCGGCGATGCTGCGGCCCACCGTCTCCCCGGCGGTGGCAACACTGTGCCCGCCACCGCCTGCGACATAGATCTTCATCTCGCCGTTCGGCGCGACGACGAACGCCGCGTCGGTCTTGCGCTCGTACACCTGCGCTCGGGCGGCGGCGTCATCACCGACTTCGTTGACCGTCAAAGCATCCCGACCGCGAATGCCGTCCACCAACTGCTCGGGTCCGGCGACGGCGACCGTCATGTGATGCAGCGTCGGCTTGGCGAACGCGCCGGAGTAACTGGCGATCATCGCGATGACGAGCAGCGTCAACCCGATCATTGCCAGCGCCACGGTGCGTACCGCGGCACGATCGCGAGCGGGATGCCGCTCGGCGGCTTGATGTTTAGCCATGGTGATCACCTTTCGAGTACGTGTTGAGCCCGAGTAGGCCGTCGACGGTGTCGAGCGCAGCGCTGACCCGCCCGCCGAGGTCGGTCGAGTCCGGGTCCTCCATCCAGGACCGCAGCACCTCCATGAACCCGCCGACCAGGAATCGCGTCACCGACTCCGGGGTCAGGCCGGCGATCCGGGAGACGACGGGCATGCCCTGCGTCGCGATTTGCTCGCAGGCTGGCAGGAGTTCGGTGCGGAATGCCGTCACCACTCGCTGGGTGACGGCGCTCGGCACGATGTTGCGGTACATCGTCCGGTGCTCGGCGGCGAAGTCGAACAGCCGGAGGATGCGGGCGCGGGCATCGCCGCACCCGTCGGCCGTCGCGGCGGCGAAAGCGGCGCCGAACGCGGTCGCCACGGCGTCGTCGCGGTCGCTGAAGTGCTGATAGAACACCTGCCGGCTGACGCCTGCCCGGGCGACGATGTCGCCGACGGTCAGCTCGTCCACCCGATGCTGGTGGGCCAGCGCGAACGATGCCTCTCGAAGCCGGGCGCGAACGCGTTCGGCGCGGGGGTCCACGCTGTTGGTTCGAGCAGCCATGGTGAAAGCCTAAACCATTTCGTAGACAACTGACCACGAAATGTTAGGTAATCTAAGACAGCTGTTTGCGCAGGTGTGACTCGCGCTACTCAGAGCGTGGGCAGCACGGCGGCGGCCAGGGCCAACACGAGTCCGAGCACGGCAGGCGCGGTATCGGCGGCCCCGCCTCGGACGCGCAGGTGAAATGCGATCGCCCCGACCGACAGCAGCGCCAGACCGGTCGCCGCAGCGATGCCGAGCGGGGCCCAGAGCAGACCGACGAGCACGCCCGCCACGCCGGCGAGTTCGAGCGCCCCGATGAGCCGCCACTGCAGAGGTTTGACGCCGAGGTGGTCGCGGATCTCCAGCGACTTGGGGACGCCGAGCAACTTGATGCTCGCGGAGAAGGTGAACAGCGCCGCGAGCAGCAGCGTCACGATTACGGTGGCGGTGTCCATCCCTTCGCAGGGTAGAAGCCCATGCTCATCAGGAGTCGGAAATGATCCGATGCGTTCGCTTGTGGACGGGCGACGACGACTCGTCGCATGTTCAGATCGGCCGACTCGACATGACGCCCGGCCGCAACGCCGACCAGGTGTCGCCGGCCATGGCGGTGTCTCATGTGACCGTCGAGGAGACCGCCACCGGCGGGGCATTGGCCTGGCACACCGCGCCGGTACGTCAACTGGTCGTGACGTTGGCCGGCACGTTGAGCTTCTCGACGCGAGACGGTGAGCAGTTCACGCTGCGCCCCGGCGACGTTCTGCTCGCCGAGGACACCGCCGGATCCGGCCACCAGTGGCGCCTCGAGGGCACCGATTCCTGGCGGCGGATGTACGTGGTCCTTGCCGAGGACACCGAGGTCCCGTTCGTCGTCGACTAGTGGCCCGGGATCGGCGCGCTTACCTTCTGGGACGTTCTTCCACACTTTCCGCACCGAGCCGCCTACCGAGTGGCGTTGCAGCGGCTCACGGGTCGGCTGACGGCTGGGCACGTACCTCGACGGCTGCCCGCGCGACCGTGCCGTCAGGGCGCTGCTGCTCGAGGCGCGCGGACACCTGCCGATCGCCGATGAGGTGACGCACGGCAATTGGACCTCAAACGCGGTCGCCGCGACTCCGCCGCCCTGCACAGCGGGCCGGCCTGATGGGAGCGTTCGTGATCGGCCTCGCCACCACGCGCTGCGTGCTGGCCAACCCGGCGATCGCAGATCTGAGCCATGACGAGCTCGTCCGCTGGGCCGGCCCCGTGATCAGTCAGCTGTTGGTAGGTCCCGCACCGCCGTAACGGAGATTCGACACCGTCGCTGGAACGTGTTCTAGTCCAGCTGTGCTGGACTACTGCCGTGCCATCGCCAGGTTGAACCGTTCTTCGGGCGTGATGAGATGGTCGTGGCCGTCCTCGCCGATGTCGAGCTGAACCCACTCGATCTCGCCGGTGAAGCGGTTGCCCGTCGGCCCGTAGTCCGGCGAGGCGGGCGAGCCGGTGTCTGAACCGACGTCGCAGGCCTCGTCGGCGGAGTAGCCCATCGGAATCGTGCGCTCGACTCGTCCTTTTCCGACGGCCTTGCCGTCGTAGTAGAGCGTGACGTCGCCGCCCTTGGCCAGGCCGCCGCCGTCGTAGCGGAACTCCATCCGAACCTGGTGCCTGCCCGTCGGGATCGGCTTCTTGGCGGCGACGATGTAGTGCTCGATGCCGAAGAAGTTGAAGCAGTACTTCAGCTTTCCCTCGTGCGCATACAGCGACCAGCCGCCGACGCTGCCGCCCTGGGTGACGATCACGCCCTTGGCGCCCGATTCGGGCACGACGACGTTGGCGGTCACCGAGTGTGATTTGTTCTTGAGCGTCAACACGGCCCACTCGCTGACGCGCATCCCCTGGAACAACAGCTGCGTGTTGCCGCGGATCAGTTGCGGACGCCCCGCGATGTCGGGATTGATCCGCTCGAACCCACGATCGTCGAGCGGGACAACGTTGTACTTGACCGCCTCGATCAACCAGAGCCGTTGCAGCTCAGCGAGTTTCTCCGGTCTCGCGGTAGCCAGATCGTGGGCCTGTGTCCAATCGTCGGGGCCGTACAACTCCCAGATGTCGTCGTCGAACGGCGGCGGAGTGTCGGCCTTCCATGGCGTGCGGTGCTTCGTCACCGCCGTCCAGCCCTGGTGGTAGATACCACGATTGCCCATCATCTCGAAGTACTGCACCTCGTGGCTCTCCGGTGCTTGGGCGTCGCGCAGTGTGCCCAGCATGCTCACGCCCTCCAGGGGTGCCTGCGCGATCCCGTTCACCAACGTCGGTGCGGGAATTCCGGCGGCCTCCAGAATGGTGGGCGCGACGTCGATGACGTGGTGGAACTGGTTTCGCGTCGCGCCTTTGTCCCCCATGCCCGTTGGCCAGTGCACGATCGTGCCGTTGCGGGTGCCGCCCCAGTGCGACGCCACCTGCTTGGTCCACTGGTAGGGCGCGCACAGGCCGTGGGCCCAGCCGACGGCGTAGTGGTTGTACGCCTCGGGAGTACCGAAGTCGTCGATCTTGGAGAGAAGGAACTCCGGGGTCTCGATCCCGGGCATGCCGTTGAGAGTCGTCATCTCGTTGAAGCAGCCGTTGAGTGTGCCCTCGGCTGATGCACCGTTGTCGCCGAGAATGTAGTAGATCAGGGTGTCGTCCAGGACACCGAGGTCCTCGATCGCGTCGATGACACGACCCACCTCGTGGTCGGTCTGCTCCATGAAGCCGGCGTAGATCTCCATCTGACGCGACAGCACAGGGTGAAGTTCGGCGGGCATGTCGTCCCAAGCGGGTATTTCGTCGTGGCGCTCGGTCAGCTCCGCCTTCCGCGGTACTACGCCCAACTTCTTCTGCTGTTTGAGCATCCGCTCTCGAAGCGCGTCCCAGCCGTCGTCGAACTTGCCCCTGTACTTGTCGGACCACCTCCCCGGGACGTGATGAGGAGCGTGGGTAGCCCCGGGGGCGAAGTACATGAAGAACGGCTTGTCGGGTAGCAGCGCTTTCTGCTGGCGCACCCAGGTGATCGCGTGGTCGGCCAGATCCTCGGTCAAGGTGTAGCCCTCCTCGGGTGACTTCGGCGGCTCGACCGCCGTGGTGCCCTCGTAGAGACCCGGATAGTACTGATTGGCCTCTCCGCCGACGAAACCGTAGAAGTATTCGAAGCCCGAACCGGTCGGCCACTGATGGAACGGCCCGACGGGAGTCACCTCCCAGCCCGGCACCTCATGGCACTTCCCGAACTGCGCCGTCGAATATCCGTTGAGCTTCAACGTTTCAGCGATCGGCGCCTTCTCCTTGGGCCGGATGCTGTTGTTGCCCGGCGCCGACGTCGCCATCTCGGTGATCGCCCCCATCCCGACCGAGTGATGGTTGCGACCGGTCAGGAGAGCCTGCCGGGTGGGGGAGCACAGTGCCGTGGTGTGAAACCGGTTGAGTTTCAGTCCGTTGGCCGCCAGTCGCTCGGCGACGGGGGTACTGCACGGGCCGCCGAACGCCGACGAGGCACCAAATCCGACGTCGTCGATGAGTACGATGAGCACATTCGGGGCGCCCGGCGGTGGCCGCAGCTCCGTGATGGGCGGATACTTTGTGTTCGGGTCCTTGGCGTCATACGTGGTGAGCCCGACGTGTTTGGGATCCGGGATGGGTAATTGCTCGCGCGCCAGGTGCGGCGCCGTCTGCGTCCCGACCGCCGGCGGCGCGGACTTCTTCGCCGCCGCGGACTTCTTCGCCACCGACTTCTTCACTGCGGTCTTCTTCGTGGCCTTCGCCATGGTCGGCCTCTCTGAGTTCACTGACGCGCCATGGCGACTCGCGCCTCGGCCTTCTTGGTCTCTGCTTCGTCGTGATCGGGTTTTCCGGATACGTCCACGGTGACTTTCGAGATCGTCCCGGTGAACGGGAACGGCGACGTGTACCGCGCCGACGTCGCCGAACCCGGATTGCGGCCGACGGCGAAACCGCTGCCGAGTCCCAGTGCCAGCGGAATCGTCACCGACAGATCAGCCTGACCCACCTGCTCTGCGTCGACGAAGAGCTTTCCGACGCCGGGGGTGCCACGCCCGGCCATCAGGTCCGGGGCGCCGGTGGGCTCGAATTCATAACGCAGCGCATGCTTTCCGGCGGGTATCGGTTCGTCGGAGGACACCGGGAGTTCCTCGGCGCCGACGTAGTTGTGGACGTAGTGCAATCTGCCATCCTGGATGAACAGCACGTAGCCGCCGACGTTGCTGCCGTGGCAGGCCAGCACGCCTTCATCACCGTCGGACAGTTCCACGTCGACGGTGATGCTGTGGGCACGGTTGAGAACCTTGGCGGCGACGTTCTCGGGCACCGCCTGGGTGCCGGGGAAGTAGACGTAGGTATCGCGGGCAGCGGCGATCTGCGGGCGCGGATCGGCGAACCTCATGGTCCCGCGGCTGTCCAATGGCAGCACGTTGTACTTGCCGGCCTCGGTGTACCAGAGCGCGATCATCTCGATCAGCGTGGCGCGCTCCTGCTCGGCGAGATCCCTGGTTTCGGCCGGGTCGACATCGACGTGGTACAGCTCCCACCCGGTCGCGTCGAGTGCGCGCAGTCGGTCCTCGGCCAGTTCGAGCTGGCCGAAGCTCACGCCTGCCTCCGCGAACGACGTGCCGGGGAACGGGCACACCGCGCGCCAGCCGTCGTGGTAGATGGCGCGGTGGGCGAACATCTCGAAGTACTGCGTGTGGTGCTTCGTCGGAGCTTCGGAGTCGTTGAAGGTGTGGGCCAGACTGACGCCCTCGATCTCCGACTGGGCCACCCCGCGAAGCTCGGTCGGCGCCTCGATGCCCAGCGCCTCGAGCACGGTCGGGACCATGTCGACCGCGTGCGCGTATTGGTTTCGGATCTCACCCTTCGCCTTGATCCCCTCGGGCCAGTGCACGATGAACCCATCGGACACACCACCGCGGTACGTCTCTCGCTTCCAACGCCGGAAGGGCGTGTTGCCGGCGAACGTCCAGCCCCACGGATAATGGTTGAAGTACTTCGGGCCGCCCAGGTCGTCCAGGGCGGCGAGGTTCTGCTCGAGGTCGTCGGGCACGTTGTTGAAGAACTTGTTCTCGTTGACCGAGCCGTGCGGGCCGCCCTCGGCGCTGGCCCCGTTGTCGGAGATGACCATCACGATCGTGTTGTCGAGCTGACCCACCTCGTCGAGGAAGTCGAGCACGCGGCCGATGTGGTGGTCGGTGTACTCGAAGAAACCTGCGAAGAGTTCCATCATGCGGGCGTAGAGCTTGCGCTCGTCCTCCGACAGGTCGGCCCACTCCTGCACGTCCGGGTCGTGGCGGGACAACTCGGCATCGGCGGCGATGATGCCGAGTTCCTTCTGGCGGGCGAACACCTTCTCCCGGTAGGCGTCCCATCCGTCGTCGAACTGCCCCGCGTACTTGTCCGCCCATTCCTTGGGTACCTGGTGCGGGGCGTGGTTGGCGCCGGTGGCGAAGTACAGGAAGAACGGTTTGTCGGGCGCTACTTGCTTCAGATCCGCGACGAACTCGATCGCCTTGTCCGCCAGGTCGGCCGAGAGGTGGTAGCCCTCGTCCGGCGTCTTCGGCGCCTCCACCTGGTGGTTGTCGAAGACCAGGTCCGGGTAGTACTGGTGGGTGTCGCCGCCCAGGAACCCGTAGTAGCGATCGAAGCCCCGGCCAAGGGGCCAGCGGTCGTACGGTCCCGCTGCGCTGATCTGTTCAGCCGGTGTCAGGTGCCACTTGCCGACGCAGAACGTGGCGTAGCCGCGGGGCAGCAGCATCTCGGAGAGGAATCCGTTCTCGAACGGGATCGCGCCGTTGGATCCCGGGTAACCCGTCGATCCCTCGGTGATGCACGCCATCCCGTTCGAATGGTGGTTTCGCCCGGTCAGCATGCACGACCGCGACGGCGAGCATAGCGCGGTGGTGTGCATGTTCGTGTAGCGAAGGCCGTTGGCCGCCAGCCGATCGAGATTGGGGGTGTTGATGGGCGAGCCGTAGCAGCCGAACTGCCCGTAGCCCGTGTCGTCCAGCACGATGTACAGGACATTCGCAGCCTCCGGCGCCGACCGGACAGGCGCGGGCCACGCCGGCTGCGACTCGCTTACCGTCCGCCCCATCCGACCGGTGAAAGTGGTGCCCGGTCTGTACTCGCGCAACGCCATCTCATCGCTCCCTGCTGCTCTGAAGGACCGGCGGAGCCGGAGGCGCTCAGCTTACGCCCGCGTCAAACAGGTATTGGCCGCTTCGAACAACCCAAAAACCCAAAGGGCCAATGGAAAACAGTGGACGTCAGCGGTTGGATTTATTCACCCGCGGTGGGTTCGCGAGTGCCCGCGATGCCGGACAGGCTGCTGGTGATCGTCGCGACCTCGGCGACCAATGCCCGCGCGGCTCCGTTGTCCGAATCCACTAGCGCCGCTTGTTCTCTGAGCTGTTGGTGGGCGGCCGTCAACTCCGCGATGTCGACCGCCCACGGGGTGGCCGGGCTCGGGGGTGCGCCCCGTAGTGCGTCGACGTAATCATCGACGGCCGCGATGAATTCGGGGCTCAGCGCCATCGCCGGCTTTGCAGGCAGACTGCTTTCCAGGGACGTGCACGCGCTCGTGACGGCGTTCAGCGCGGTGCGGTACGACCGCAGCCAACGGCGGAGCTCGCGCGAATCGCCTCTCGTCGCGCCGGCGGCGGCCTCGAAGGCGGCACGTGCGCGGTATGCCCGCTGCCAGGCCGCCGACAGCGCGTCGGCCGGATGATCCAGTTCGTGCACGAAGGCCTTGACAACAGTTGCCGCATAATCGATCTCCGTCTTCAACAGCTCTCCGGCCCGCTGCCGCAGCCGAATCATCGCGTGATCGGGCAGCATCACATGCGCCACTACCGCGAGCCCACCACCGATGACAATCGAGAACAACCGGTCTTCGGTCGTCGCACTGGCTGCGGCGACATCGATGCTGAGCAGGAAGAACACGGCGACCGCCAGCGACATGCTCACCGCCAGGTACCCCAATTGCGTCGCGCCGTAGGTCAGCGCGAGGAACACCGCGGCGACCAGGGCGGCCGACGCCCCGGTCGGTTGCCACACCGTTGTGAGCGCCGACGCGATCAACACTCCGACGGCGATGCCCGCGACTCGGCCGATACAGCGCGTATACGTGTGTGACGTCTCCGGACGCAGCACCATCAGCGCGGTCAACGCGATCCAATAGCCGTGCTCGATCGGAGCGAACCGGTCGCCGGCAATGCCCACCGCGGTGGCCGACGACAACCGGACCGCATGCCGCAGCACCGGCGAGGTCCAGGTCAGGTGGCTGCGCACCACCACGGCCGCGGCGCCGAGCGACCCGATCAGATCGGCACGGTGAATGTCGCCGAAGCGGGATGCGGCCGCTTCGTGGAGTTGCTGCGAAAACCGCTGTACCGTAGCGGCTTCGGCACCCGTCACGAGCTCGGCCGCGGCGTCGAACCGGACCAGCGCGTGTTCGGCGTCTCGCCGCGCGTTGTGGCCGTGTTCGGCGAGGGCGTCGAGGAACACGGCGGCGGCGCTGAGCATCTGCCGAACTCCGTCATCGTGGCTGTCGCCGCGGTCGTTGCGCATTGCACACAGGGTCACGCTGAGCCGCTCGGGCATCCGGTAGCCGCCGTGATAAGCCTCCGGACGGCGGGTGGCCTGGCTGTCCACGAATGCTTCCCGCAGCCACGGCAGAGGGGAGTCCTCGACCGGGGCGCTGCGGTCGGCGGCGATGCTGCGGGCGTCGGCCGCCAACGACCGGTATACCCGGGTCAATGCGTCACGCTGCACCCGCCACCGCTGGGGCGGCCACACCGCGATGAGTGCGGCCTGCACGCAGCCCGCCACCAGTGTCAGGAAGATCGACAGCGCCACCGTCGAGATCGTCGGCGCCGCCGGCGGTGCGATCACCAAGAGCGCACCGCATCCCGCCGCCACCAAGCCCGCGTGGCCGCCGAGTGCCCACTGCATGCCCGCGGCGAAACACCACACCGCGATCACACCGATGAACAGCACGTCATAGTGCGCGGTCACGGCGCCGAGAAAGACCGCGGCGCCCATTTGGATCGACACCCCGAGTACGAGTGGAACCCTCCCGGCGGGGCTGTCCTGGAGTCCGATGGCACCGGCGATCGCGGCTGCGCCGGCCCCCCACACCGCGGCCGGCGCGACATTGCACGCCAGCCCGATCGAGGCCATCGCCAGCACCCCGAGCATGCTGCGGGCCACCGCGCCGGCGTCCGGCGTGGTGAGCCGGACGGCGTGCCACCAACCGCGGCTCGCCGGCGGGATGAGCCGGCCGATGATCACCTGCCCATTCTCGCCCCGCCGGCGTTTCCCGAACGTGGAAAGCATGCGACGACTCGCCGCCGATTACGGCCGGTTGAACCTCTCGCGGACATCTGCCATCCGGGCCCGCAGTTCGTCGGGGGTGAATGCGCCGCGGTCCATCAGCTCGTGGGCGGTAACGACCACCGAGCGGGCATGCACTGGGACGTCGCGGTACGTGGACGCGCCGAGCCCGTCCTCGGCGTGGCGTCGTTCGAGATTGTCCAGGGCGCCTCGCCAGGAGAGGCATTCACACGTCGCCTGCATGCTGGACTCCCACGGATCGGCCTCGCGCTCCAATTCGGGCAGCGCCGTCTCGCGTTGCCCGCCCGAATCGAGGGTCTCGAGCAGAACCTCGTATGGGTTCATGTCTCGACTCCCGCTCGCTTCGGTCCTCGCTCGTTCCTCGCTGCGATCCTCACTCGCGCTCGTCTTCGGGTTCATGTCTCGACTCCCGCTCGCTCCGGTCCTCGCTCGTTCCTCGCTGCGATCCTCACTCGCGCTCGTCTTCGGGTTCATGTCTCGACTCCCGCTCGCTCCGGTCCTCGCTCGTTCCTCGCTGCGATCCTCACTCGCGCTCGTCTTCGGGTTCATGTCTCGACTCCCGCTCGCTCCGGTCCTCGCTCGTTCCTCGCTGCGATCCTCACTCGCGCTCGTCTTCGGGTCAGCGCTGGTGTTGGCGCTCATGCGTTGGCTTTGACCTCCGACGGTGGCCCCGACGCCGTCCAATCCGCTTGGGGCAGCGCGACTCCGATCATCGTGTCGCGAGTGATGATCGCCGCGAGCTGTTCCTCGGTCCAGTCCTCGGTGCCGTCTGGTCGCATCGGCATCACCATGAACCGCGACTTCTGGTTCGAGTCGTGCACCCGTACCTCGACGTCGGGTCCGAAGTGCAGGCCGAACTCGGCCAGCACCTCTCGCGGCCAGCGCACCAACCGCCTGCGGTAGTTCGGGGTGCGGTACCAGTCGGGCGACATGCCCAGCACCGGCCGCGGATAGCACGAGCACAGCGTGCACACGATCACGTTGTGCACCTCGGGGGTATTCTCCAGCACGTAGAAATAGGTGTAGTCGCTGGGCGTTCCTACGCCGGTCGGGTCGAGCCAGTCGATTCCGACCTCCTTACAGGCCTCGGTGCCGTCGGCGAGCAGCCGCTCCTTGAAGTCGGGGTCCGTCCAGGCCTTCGCGACGAGCCTGGAGCCGCCGCTCGGCCCGATCGATTCCGCCCATTCGGAAAACCGCCGGTGGTCTTCCTCGGAGAACAACCCCTTCTCGATGGCGAGCTCACGCACCGCCTTCTCCAGCACCTCGAATTCGCTGAGCTGATCGGATGCCTGGATCGGATCGTGGGCACCATGGTCGTGGTCATGACCATGATCACTGTCGTCGTGGGTCACTGATTCTCCTTCGCCGGCTCGAGCCAGTGCTCGGAGACCTCGGTCTCCAGCGTGTCGACGTCAAACCCGGTGTAGTTGGGCCACAGGTCAATCTGGCGAAACCGGACCACGTAGAACGGTTCATATCGGCCGCCGCGTTCCGCGTCGTCGCGGCCCCACGCTTCGTCCTCCGGAATCACCCATTCAGGCCGGAATTCGACCACCGTTCCCGTCTTGCCGCGGGTGAATGCCTGCGTCCTGGTGTGAAACAGGGTCGTGCCGTCCTTCACCGTGACGCGGTCGCCGATTTCGTATTTGTACTGGCTCACGCGTCGGCCTCCAATCGCGCTCGCACGTCGTCGATCTTCGCGGTCAATTCGTCGGGCGTGATCAGTCCCTTGTTCACCAACACCTTGGCGGCCACCGTCGCCCAGCGTGCGTAGTAGGGCAGACCGAAATACAGGGTCGCACCGAGATCGTTCTCGGCGCGCCTGCGCTCCTCGGAGTTCCACGCACCGCGCCAGCCGAGGCATTCGCACGTGACGTAGGTGTCCATCTCCCATTGCTCTTCGGGTTTTTCCTTGAACGGCAGCGGGAGATCGATCTGGCCGCCGACGTCGTGCAGCACGTGCCGCAGCGCTGCGTACAACTCATTCGAGATCTCATACGGCGAATCCAGGGGGTCACGAAAGACCGGCGCGAGATCAGCGACCCGACCTGCCACCGAATCGAAACTGCGGGGTGGGGACACCGGCACCTCCAACACAAATAGAAATTGACGTGTGCGTGTATGACTGCGGCGAGGTACGCGGCTTCGTCAGGTCGTGAAACCACAACCGCCCGACCGAAAATGAATCCACCACCCCTCCGGTATTCGAAGTTATCGGAAACCAGTGCGATCACGGGGGAAGAAACGAAATATCGGCGTCGGCTAAATTCGGGTGGTGGAAAAAGTGATCATCACGCTTCGCGGAGCCGAGGCCGACGAAGCGTGGTGCGCGAGACTGCGCGCACACGTCGCGGCCGATCTACTGGACCTCGAAGTGCCGGGACTGGTGATCAACGTACGCGACGACGCCGTGCGGAACTCGCTGATGACACTGTCGACGATGGATCCGCCGGTGGTCGCGTTCGTGACCGTGTGGACACAGCAGTACTACGGCGATCAGGTGCACGCCGCGATCGCGCGACTGAATGAGGAATGCGAGGACGTCGCGGCCTACCTTGTCACCGAATCCGTTCCGTTGCCGCCGCCGGCAACCGTGCCCGGGCAGCGCACGGTCGGCCTGGCCAACGTCGCACTGCTGCGGCGCCCGGGCGAATTGGACGAGGCCACGTGGAGATCGCGGTGGCATCTGGACCACACGCCGGTGGCCCTCGCGACCCAGTCCACCTTCGGCTACATCCAGAACACCGTCGTGCACCCGCTGACTGTGGCGGCGCCCGTCATCGCCGCGATCGTCGAGGAGCTTTTTCCGCAGGCGGCGATCTCCGATCTGCATGCGTTCTTCGGGGCTTCCGATGACGACGATCTGCGGGACAGAATGGAGCGCATGGTGGCCAGCACAGCAGCGTTCGGCGCGAACCGTGATGTCGACACCGTGCCGACAAGCCGGTACGTGTTCCGCAGCCCCTTCGGCAGCCCCGGCTCGCGGACGGTGAACCGATGACCACGCTCGACGAAGCGGTCGCCCTCGCGGACGAGGACAGCGGGCTGGCGGTGGTGTCGACCCTGCGCGCCGACGCGACGATCCAGGCGTCGCTGGTCAACGCCGGAGTGATCCCGCATCCGGCGACGGGCCGGCCCGTTTTGGCGTTCGTCACGTACGGCAAGGTGAAGCTGGCCAACCTGAGGGCGCGACCGCAACTCGCGGTGACGTTCCGCAAGGGCTGGATGTGGGCGACGGTCGAAGGGCACGGCGAACTGGCGGGCCCCGACGACCCACAACAGTGGCTCAGCGACCCCGACCAGTTGCGTCTGCTCCTTCGCGAGGTGTTCACCTCGGCGGGAGGAACCCACGACGACTGGGATGAATACGACCGGGTGATGGCCGAGCAGCGGCGCACCGCCGTGCTGATCGCCCCCAGTCGGGTGTACAGCAACGGCTGACGTTTACGCTGCTGCCGTGGAAGGCGCGCACCAGGAGCAAAACACCTCACTGCTGATCGACGACGACGGCAGGGTGCGCACCCTGACCCTCAACCGCCCCGAAGCTCTGAATGCGTTCAACGAAGACCTCTACCACGCCACGTCCGTCGCGCTGCGCGATGCGGCGACCGATCCGGAGGTCGCCGTCGTACTGCTGACGGGCGCCGGGCGAGCGTTCAGTGCAGGCAACGATCTCAAGGAAATGCAGCTTCGCATCACGGACCCGAGCTTCAACGATCGCGGCAGCCACTTCACGGACATGGTCGATGCGCTGACGGATTTGCCGAAGCCGCTGATCTGTGCCGTCAACGGCGTCGGAGTCGGCATCGGCGCAACGATTCTCGGTTATGCGGATCTGGTGTTCATGTCATCGACGGCACGCTTGAAGACCCCGTTCACCAGCCTGGGTGTCGCGCCCGAGGCGGCGTCCTCTTATCTTCTGCCCCGGTTGATGGGCCGGCAGAACGCCGCATGGCTGCTCTTGTCATCGGAATGGATCGATGCCGCCGAGACCCACCGGACGGGCCTGGCGTTCAAGGTCTGCGAACCCGACGAGCTGCTGCCTGAGGCGCGCAAGCACGCGGAAATACTTGCCTCCCTGTCGATTCCGAGTCTGATGGCGGTCAAGCAGACCATCGTCGAGCCCACCCGCGGCGAGATTGCCGCCGCGACAGCGAGGGAGATAGCGCACTTCGCTGCCCTGCTCGGCGCCGCGGCCAACGTCGAGGCGCTCACCGCATTCACCGAACGACCCGAAAAGCGCGCTCCCGACTGATCTCTGCGCCGACTTCCCGGCTAGCGACTGATGCGCTCCGTGGTACGGCCGTTCACGGCAAAATGCGCCTCGATCATCGCCCGCAGCGTACGGCGGCACCGGCCGCAGTCACCGCCGGCACCGCATGCCTCGGCGATCTGTTTCGACGTACAGGCACCGTTGGCCACCGCCTCGCTGACCGCGTGGCTGGTGACTCCCATGCACAGACAGACGAACATCGCGGCCCCGTCAACTCGGCTCTTCGACAGCCATGAGATGGGCGAACTTGCCGACGAACTGGGTCGGATAGGCGCCGAGACCGGCGTTGCACATCCACTCCGCGGCGGCGTCGGGATGCTCGATCCACTGCCGGGCGCTGACCTCGTCCTCGATCTCCTGGAGGATCATCACTTCGTGACCGTCGTCGAGGGCGCCGTAGACCCAGATCTTGCGCACGCCGCCGCTCTTGAAACGGTCGAGACCGTCGTGCACCTTGACCATCAGCGCCGACACATCCCCGACGGAGGACATCACGCCCACCACGACCTGGCCGACGTGCTCTTCGGACGACGGGCCGTACAGATCGATCTTCTCGACGACCTCGCCGCCGAATATCGGCGGAATGTCGTCCGCGCCGGAGATGTCGAACCATTCGAATAGCGCCGGCGATCGCAACACCTCTCGAATTGACCGGGCGTGACGAATTCCGATTGTGACCAATACCCGCCGGGGCTCCCAAATCGATTCGTAGAGAACCACATGGTGCGCACCGATGGCAGCGAGACCATCTTTGTGCTTTTTGATCCATCGCCACATTTGTTCGACATCATCGACGCGGTAATCGCACGCGAGAATAAGCGAGTGCAAATCGTACTCACTCATCCGTTTTCCCGTCTGGCCGAGGCCGTCGCGTTGTCGTTAGCGCAGTCTAACCTTAGTTAGCTTAGCCAGTCCACCGCCTGCCGGCCGATCGCGTCGCCCGGAGCCGAAGTTTGTTGGCGGAGCGCGTGAAACACGCCTACATCAGTGGAGATGGTTCGCCAGGCCGGTGGGCGCTGCACTAGATTGAACGGGCACGACAGTCTGCGACACTCGACCAGCCCCCACGTTGCTTAGGAGCGACCATGCAAGGCGACCCGGACGTTCTGAAATTGCTCAACGAGCAATTGACGAGCGAGCTCACGGCAATCAACCAGTATTTCCTGCACTCCAAGATGCAGGACAACTGGGGCTTCACCGAATTGGCGGAGCACACTCGAAAAGAATCGTTCGAGGAAATGGTGCATGCAGAGCACATCACCGATCGCATCCTCATCCTGGACGGACTGCCGAATTACCAGCGCCTCTTTTCGCTACGTGTCGGTCAGACGATTCGTGAACAATTCGAAGCCGATCTTGCCATCGAATACGAGGTGATGGCGCGGCTGAAGCCCGGCATCATCATGTGCCGCGAGAAGGGCGACGCCACCTCCGCCAACCTGCTCGAGAAGATACTGGCCGACGAGGAACTGCACATCGACTATCTCGAGACGCAGCTGGAACTGATGGTGAAGCTGGGCGAGGAGCTCTACTCGGCCCAGTGCGTGTCGCGGCCACCGCAGTAGCCCAGGCAGAACCTCGTTTACCGCCCGCTATGCGCTGCGCACGGCCGATCGACTGCGCTCACGCCCGGGTGAACCGTGACAGGGTGATCGGAAACTAGAACGTGTTCCAATCAGGGGCGCTCGGGCGTACGATCCCGCCATGAGCCGAATTGGACCTTACGCCGATGACGACGCCGCTGCCTGGGTGGCGAAATCGCCCGATATCGGTGTGGCGATGGCCCGCTTCACCACCGCGGTCTACACGAGGAACCGGCTGCCGATGCGGGTGCGGGAGTTGGCCAGAATGGTCATCGCGCTCGACAACGAGTGCGTGGTGTGCCAGCAGACGCGCGACTCCGACGGCATCGCGGCGGGTGTCGACGAGGACCTCTATGACCATGCCGCCGAATGGCGCACCTGGCCCGGGTACAGCCCCGCTGAACGCATCGCCGCCGAGTTCGCGGAACGCTTCGCCAGTGACCACACCGCGTTGCGGGACGACGAGGATTTCTGGGACCGCTGCAGCGAGCAGTTCAGTGACGAGTTGTTGACGGATCTGGCGTTGTCGTGCGCCATGTGGCTGGGCATGGGTCGCATGCTGCGAACGCTCGATATCGGCCAAACATGCAAAATCACGCTGTAGTTTTCGTCACCCGGTTCCTCTCTGCCGAACCCCCCGAGTTCCTTCTAAGCTGCAGGCATGGCAGCCAAACCCCTCGCCGCAGCGGCCATTGCCCAACTGGAGGCCGACGGGGTGGCCACCCTGATCGGCACCGTGGTCAACCCCGCGGGGCTCACCCATGCGAAGACGGTGCCGCTGCGCCGGATGGGGGCCTTCGCTGATCCAGGCCTCGGGGCGAGCCCGGTCTGGCATGCGTTCGGCATCGACCAGGTCGGTGTCGTGTTCGGCGACGCACTCGGCGTGGTGGGGGACCAGCGCATCCGCATCGATCTGGGCGCGCTGCGCATCCTCGGCGACGGATTGGCTTGGGCGCCGGGCGCTTTCTACAATCAGGACGGTTCGCCCGACCCATACTGTAGCCGTGGTGTGCTGCGCCGGGTCGAGGACAAGCTGTCCGACGCCGGAATCAGCGCGGTGGTCGGACACGAGATGGAATTTGTGCTCGTCGGACCCGACGGCGCCGCGTTGCCGTCGCGCATGTGGGCGCAGTACGGCCTGGCAGGGGTACTCGAGTTCGAGGGCTTCGTTCGCGATGTCACCAATGCGGCCACCGGATCCGGCGTCGCGATCGAGCAGTTTCATCCCGAGTACGGGCTCAACCAGTTCGAGATTTCGCTCTCGCCGCAGTCGCCGGTGGCTGCCGCGGACCAATTGATATTGATGCGCATCATCATCGGCCGGGTGGCCCGGCAGCACGGGTTGCGGGTGAGCCTGTCTCCGGTGCCGTTTGCGGGCAGCGTCGGATCGGGTTCACATCAACACTTTTCGATGCGGCGCGGTGAAACTCCGCTGTTCTCCGGTGGTGCCGGCGCCGCGGGCATGACGTCCGAGGGGGAGTCCGCGATCGGTGGCCTGCTCGCCGGCATACCGGCAGCCCAGGGCATCCTGTGCGGCTCGATCCTGTCCGGACTGCGGATGCAACCAGGTCACTGGTCCGGCGCGTATGTCGGCTGGGGCACGGAGAACCGGGAAGCCGCAGTGCGTTTCCTCGCCGGAGGACCCAGCAACCCTTACGGCGCGAACGTCGAAGTCAAGGTCATCGACCCGTCTGCCAACCCGTACTTCGCGACCGCAGCGATTCTCGGGCTCGCTCTGGACGGAATCGAACGTGAACTCACGCTGCCGCCGGAGACGACGGTCGACCCCGCCCAACTCACCGACGCTCAACGCCAACAGGCCGGTATCACGTTGCTGCCGACAAGCCCATCCGAGCCGCTCGACGCCCTCGACGAATCCGCTTTGTTGAGAAGCATTCTCGGCGACGAGCCGGTGGATGCCATCGTCGCCGTGCGGCGTTACGAGCAGCAGAACTACGGTGATCTCAGCCCGGAGGAGCTCGCGGAGAAGTTCCGACTGGCGTGGAGCGTGTGACTCAACGCCCCGGCTGACTACCGGACCCCGCGCAGCAGCCGACCGGGCCGGGCGCCGGTGTCAACTCCGTTGCGTCGGGTCACTTCTCCGCTGACAACGGTCGCGTCGTAGCCCTTGGCGCCTTGGATCAGCCTCCGGCCGCCGGCCGGCAGGTCGTAGGCCATGCGCGGCAACTCGAGCATCAGGCCATCCATGTCGATGACATTGAGGTCGGCCTTCTTGCCCACAGCGATGACGCCCCGATCGGACAGACCGTACAGCGTTGCGGTTTCCAGCGTCTGTTTGCGTACCACGTACTCCAGCGGGAACTTCGGACCACGGTGCCGGTCGCGCGCCCAGTGGGTCAGCAGGAACGTCGGGTAGGACGCATCGCAGATCAGCCCGCAGTGCGCACCGCCGTCGGACAGACCGGAAACGGCGGCAGGGTGGGTCATCATCTCGTAGATCACGTCGTGGTTCCCCGCGGCATAGTTGTAGAACGGCAGCATCAACAGTGCCGAGGTTTCCGATTCCAGCATCAGGTCGTACATCGTGGCCAGCGGGTCCTCGCCGCGGCGCTCGGCGATCGCCGCCACTGTCTGCTCGGCCGTCGGCTCGTAGTCGGGCGGGTCGCCGATCGCGTAGATGCGGTTCGCGCTGTACTGGATGAGGGCGTACATGCCGTCGAACAACGGAAGCGGCTGCGGCGGAAGGTCATCCTCGGACAGGATCGCCGCGCGCACCGCCGGCTCGGCCAGGCGGCGCGCCAACTCGTCGCGGTCCAGCTGCGCCTTCAGCTTTCGGAACGTGGGCCGGTGGGTGAACGCGTGGTAGCCGGGGAAACCGAACAACATCCCGAACGGTCGCGCGGCGATCTGGGCGTAGAGCTCGATTCCGTTCTCGAGCGCCTTCCCCGCACGATCCAGCATGTCCCGCCACAGGTCCGGAAGTCCGGACGACTGGATCATGCCGAACGACACGGGCCGTTCGATCTCGGCCGCCAGCTTGGTCATCCAGTCGAGCTCTCTCATCGACACCTCCGCGGGGCTCTCGCCGGCGATGCCCTCCGGCGCCACCTCGAACACCGCGCGGCCGCCGGCTGCCATCGCCCGCCCCAGGCCGAACAGCTCCCGCTCGGCCGCGTACGTCCCGGGCACCGCCTCGCCGTCGATGGCGCGATGCCCCTCGGTGCGGGACGTCGAGAATCCCAGTGCGCCCGCCTCGATGGCTTCCTGGACGATCCTCGCCATGGCGGCGATGTCGCCGTCGGTGGCCTCTTCGTTGCGGGCACCGCGGTCACCCATCGCGTAGCCGCGCACCGCGCCGTGGGCGATCTGGGTGCCGAAATCGATGGCGAGTGGACGCTTCTCGATCGCGTCGAGGTATTCGGGGAAGCTCTCCCACTGCCAGGTGATCCCCTCGGCCAGGGCGGATCCGGGAATGTCCTCGACGCCTTCCATCAATTCGATCAGCCACTGCTCGCGACCGGGTGCGACCGGGGCGAACCCCACCCCGCAGTTCCCGCCGACAACGGTGGTGACGCCGTGCAGGCTCGACGGCTCCAACAGCGGATCCCAGCTGACCTGCCCGTCGTAATGGGTGTGGATGTCGACGAACCCCGGCGCCACGATGCCACCGATGGCATCGATGGTCTGCGCCGCAGGGTTCTCGGAGCCCCTCAGCCCTGCCTCGTCACCGGCGCATCGGCGCACCTCGACGATCTTGCCGTCCTTGATGCCGATATCGGCGCGGAATCGGTCGGCGCCTGTCCCGTCGACGACGGTCCCGCCGGTGATCTTCAGGTCGTACATGGGGCGTCCTCAGACCAGACCGGTGGCGTCGAAAATCCACGACATGTCGGAAGTCATGAGGTTCTCCACCCAGTTCGGCGGTGCGGAATTGGCCAGCGTCGCCATGTCCCAGTAGTCCCTCCAGAGCGTGATCTTGCCATTCTCCACGCGATGGACGCTCACAAATCGATTCACCGCGGACTCGCCTGTCGGCCAATACCATGCCTCATGGTGCTCGTACATCGCATCCGCGCCGTTGGTCAGCAGCAGACCGGGAAAGTTCTCATAGGACTCGAGCTGATCAAAGGCGATCCGGATGCGCTTGACGATGTCTTCCGGCCCGCGGGCAGCCGCGGCCGGGCCATAGGGCACGTCGTAATAGATGCAGTCGTCGGACAGGAAGGTCTTCAGCGAATTCCAGTCCCGGGCCGACAGCGCCTTCCACATTCCGACGACCGTATGCTCAACTGACACTTGCCAACTCGCCTTCATTCGAGGTAACGGCCAGCGCCTTGTGCGCGGCGCGCAGGAACCTGCCGGTGCGGTGCGTGCCGACGAGCCCGGTGGCCTTGCCGTTCAAGAACACCGCGCGCCCACCCAGCGTGCCAGGCCGCCGTACTGTTCGACGCGGTCCCCGGCGTAGTCGTCCAGCGACGCGTCGAGCCGCGCCGGGTCGACGACCAGCAGGTCGATGATTCCGACAGTGACGCCGGGCATCACCCACGTGCCCGCCGCGCCGACGGTGAGCGGGCAATCCGTCGCATCGAGCTCGTGGGGCGTGATCGCCACGACCCGGCCGTCGCGGATACCGAGGTTGCGCTGCGCCGACGGGCCGCCGCTGCCAGCGAACCAGCGGCCGTTACGAATGACGATGTCGTGGCTCACCAGGTCATCGAACAGCGCGTGGTGGCGGGTGTCAACGGAATCTGTGAACAGATTTCGAGAAATGTCTACTTGGCACGCTGCCGGCGGCGCTGACTATGTCCAGCCATCCGGTTGGCGGCCGTCGGTGTCGGTGAAGCCGTACTCCTCCGCGAGTTCGGCCGAGGTCACCGACCGCTGATTCCAGCGCGACCTGTCCGAGTCGGCGGCGATCGCGACCACGCCCCTTCCGACGTACCGAGGCGTCTCGGACTCGGCGAAGCCCGGGGGAGCGATCGGGCCGTCGGACCGGTACGGGTCCAGCGCCGTCTGCCAGTTCTCCTCGGAGACCTGCCAGTTGTCGAGCATCATCTCCGACCGCAGCCAACCGGGCGTCACGGCGACGGCGGTGGCGCCGAACACCCTCAGTTCGTGGCCGTGGCTGAAGGCGAGCCGGTTCACCGCTGTCTTGGACAGGTCGTAGAAAACCGAGATCCGGTAGGTGGCGTCGTTGAATTCCTTTGTCCCGTCGGTCACCTCGACGAGCAACCCGCCGGGCCCGGTGACCAGCAGCGGCAGCAGACAGTGCGAGGTGATCAGGTGGGTATCGATGCCGAGCCGCAGTATCCGCAGCCCGTCGTCGAGATCGTGTTCCCAGATCGGTTTGTTCCACGACGACGGGCCGCCCTTGAGGATCTCGGCTCCCCATATGTCGTTGACGAGGATGTCGATCCTCCCGTGGTCGGCACGGATGCGGTCGGCAAGCCCACGCACCTGAGCGATGTCGAGGTGGTCGACTTGGACCGGAATGCCGACCCCGCCGAGTTCGGTGACCAGTTCGGCGGTCTCCTCGATGGTTTCGGGGCGGTCGTAGTCGGAACCGGCGTTGCCCGTGACGCTGCTGCGGCCCGTGCAGACGACGGTGGCACCGGCCTCACCGAGCGCCGCCGCGATGCCGCGGCCTGCGCCACGGGTCGCGCCGGCGACCACGGCAATGCGGCCGTGCAGCGCGCCGCGATCCGGTGTCCATTCCATGAGTCTGAGTATTGCCTGTAAAGGCATTCGTCAACGGCGATTCAGCTTCCGGAGGCATACTCGCGAAGGTGACACCGCTACAGCGCTATATCGCCGAAGAAATCGCCACCGACCACGTCGACGGTCTGCTGTCCAGACGCGAGGCCCTGCGCAGGCTCGCGCTGCTGGGCGTGAGCACCGCTGCTGCCACCGCCCTGATCGCCGCGTGTGGGGAGAACCAGAAGCCCACCGCGGAGGCCCCGGTGACCTCCACCGGCGCCGCCACCTCCAGTGCCGCCGCCACCCCGAGCGCCGCCGCGCCGCCCGGCATGGACAAGGCGGTGCCCACCGCACCCATCACCTGGACGGGTCCCCAGGGCGAACTGCAGGGGGCGTGGGCCGAGGCGCCGGCCGCCCGCGGAGGAGTGCTGGTCATTCACGAGAACAAGGGCTTGAACGACTGGGCCCGGTCGGTCGCGTCCCGGTTCGCCGGCATCGGCTATTCCGGGTTGGCCATCGACCTGCTGTCCGGCCAGGGCGGTACGGCCAAGTTCACCGACCCCGCCGAAGCCACCGCGGCGCTGGGCAAGATCGCGCCCGAGGAATTCGTCGCCAACCTCAAGTCGGGTGTCGGCGAACTGCAGCGCCGGGTCCCGGACAAGAAGGTCGCCGTGGTCGGCTTCTGCATGGGCGGCGGCCTGGCCTGGCAGCTACTCGCGTCCGGCGAGCCGCAACTGGCCGCGGCGGTGCCGTTCTATGGCCCCGCTCCGGACAATCCCGACTTCTCCGGCTCGAAAAATGTTGCAGTCCTTGGGTTCTACGGCGCGCAAGATCAGCGCGTCACGTCCACGGAGCCGGTCGTCAGGGCGGCGCTCGAGAAGGCCGGACTGGTCCACGACCTGATCACCGAACCCGATGCCAATCACGCCTTCTTCAACGACACCGGTGACCGCTACAACGCCGCCGCAGCCGAGGACGCCTGGCGCCGCGTGCAGGACTGGTTCAGCAAATACGTCGGCTGACCACCATCTCCGCGAGCGTGCGTGTCTGAGCCCGACACGCCGCGGATTTCCGCGAGTTCGCGCACCGTCGCGACAATCCACGGTGCAGCGAGCGTGCGGAAACTCGGGAGTCGCAACGGCGTGTCGCCGGCGGACACGCACTCCCGCGGAGAGTGGGGGCGGCGTGTTCACGCACCGTTTTCCCCACGGTCGGTGTCGCGTTGTTGACCGCACACGCGTGCCAGTTCTGATTCAGCCATGCGGGTGGTTCAGGTCGCCAACTTCTACGGCCCGCGTTCGGGAGGCCTGCGCACTGCGGTGGACCGGCTGGGCGCGGAGTACTGCGCCGCGGGCCACGATGTCTTCCTGGTGGTGCCGGGCCGCTACTCCCAGTGGCACGAACTCCCGTCGGGGGTGGTCCGTATCTCCCTACCGGCCAGACTGATCCCGTTCACCGGCGGCTACCGCGCGGTGCTGCCCGGACCGGTGACATCGCTACTGGAGCAACTGGCGCCCGAGGCGCTGGAGGTGTCGGACCGGCTGACCCTGCGTAGCCTCGGCGGCTGGGGGCGCCGGCACGGGGTGGCCACCGTGATGATCTCGCACGAACGCCTCGACCGACTGGTCGGACAGATACTGCCGGCTCGCGTCGCCCGCACGATCGCCGACGCCGCCAACCGTCACACGGCCGCCAACTACGACGCCGTGGTGTGCACGACGGCATTCGCGCGGGAGGAGTTCGACCGCATCCACGCGCCGAACGTCCTCACGGTGCCGCTGGGTGTCGATCTCGACCAGTTCCATCCCAGCCGCCGGTCGGCGCTCGTGCGGGAATGCTGGGTGCGACCCGGGCAGACCCTGCTCGTCCACTGCGGCCGGCTGTCGGTGGAAAAACATCCCCATCGCAGCATCGATACCGTTGCCGCGCTGCGTGATTCGGGGGTCGACGCGCGACTGGTGATCGTCGGGGAGGGCCCGCTGCGGGCGCGGCTGGAACGCCAGGCCGCCCGGCTGCCGGTGGATTTCACCGGCTACATCGGTTGCCGGAACACGGTGGCCACCATCCTGGCGACCGCCGATGTGGCACTGGCACCCGGTCCGCACGAGACGTTCGGGCTGGCCGCCCTCGAGGCGTTGGCCTGCGGCACTCCTGCCGTGGTGTCGCGGACCTCGGCGCTGGCCGAGATCCTCACCTCCGAGAGCGGGGCGACCGCGGACAACGACCCGGACGCCATCGCGCGTGCCGTCGCGTCGATCATCAGCAGACCCGAACGGCTGCGGCGCAACAGCGCACGCCGACGGGCCGAGCAGTTCACCTGGCCCCGCTCGGCGGCCGGCATGCTCGGCGCTTTGGGCGCAGGCTAGGCACGGTCGGCGGCGCCGGGCTAGGTTGTCCGGATGGTTGGCCCAGTTACCGGCCCCGCGGACGCCCAGCGGACGAGAAGCCTGTGGTTCGCCCTCCTGCTCACATTGGCCAACGGTTTCCTCGACGCGCACACCTACCTGGCGCGCGGCGGAGTGTTCGCGAACGTCCAGACCGCGAATGTCATCTTCGGCGCCATCGACTTCTCCGAGCGCAAGTTCGCGCTGGCCCTGGCTCATCTGTGGCCACTGCTAGCGTTCATCGCAGGCGTGGGGCTGGCCTCGCACATCAAGTCCGGTCGCGTGGAGCGCAAGGTGCCCCGGCCGCTGATCTGGACGATGGCGGTTCAGGCCTTGGCCTTGGGAATCATCGGCTTCGTTCCGCCGTCGGTGCCGCACAGCTATGTCACGGTGCCGATCAGCTTTCTGGCAGCGGTCCAGATCGGTCTCTTTCGCAATATCGGCGAACTCGTCTACCTGCCCGTCGCCACCACGGGGAATCTGATGCGGTTCGTCGAGGCCGGCTACGACGGGTTCGTGGAGAAGAAGGCGGCCTCCCGGCGCGCCTTCGCTGTCTACGGCTCCTTGATTCTGGCGTTCGCCTCCGGTGCGCTCATCGGCGCGATCGCCAGCCGCGCCTGGGGTGTGCACGCCATCTGGTTGCCCTCTGGATTTCTCGCCATCACTCTTTGTCTGTTCATCATCGATGAACAGCACATGCGGTGAACTACCATCCAGAGATGATCCGGTTTGCTGCGATCCTTGCCGCCGTGGTGGCGTTGGGAATGGCCGGCATCACGCCGGTGGCCGGCGCCGAACCGGGCCCGCCGCCATGCACCTACACGCTGTCCCCGCCGCACGTGGTCGACCTGTCCGGCACCAGTGTGGTGACGGCGACGGTGTCACCCGCGGCGTGCGATCAATCGATGACGTTCCAAATGGTGGCATGCGTTCAGCTGCAGGGCAGCAGCGACGCCGAACAGTGCGCCCTCGGGCAGGGGATCCTGCCCGCGCAGGTCTTCTACCAGCCGTACCGGCCCGGCGCGACGTACATCGCCACCGGCAGGGGATGCGCCTCCAAGGGCAATCCACCACAGCCGTTCTGTCAGCCGAGGGGACCGCTCGTCGCTACTCTCTAGTCGTCGAACCACGGCCCGTAATCCGTTGTCCCACAGTGGGTTCCGGCCCCGTTTACGCCGTTTACCTTTCCGGATCGCGACTCCGAGCTCCGAAACGGGCCATCGGTGAACCGAATTGGATCGGCAATCGTGTCTCTTACGAAAAGCGCATCCGGTCAAAGGGGTCACGATGAAGAAGTTCGGTTTGTTCTGCGCGACGATCTGTCTCATCACGGCGGTGGCCACCGCGTGCGGCGGTTCCGCTACCAGCTCCGAGCAGTCGGGAACGGCCACCGCGACCGCCAGTCCGGCGGAGACCAGCGGGCCCGCCGCGGCCGCCGGATCGACCATCACCATCGCAAGCATGAAGTTCGGAGACACCGTCACCGTGTCGCCGGGTACGCAGGTGACGATCAAGAACGACGACACGGTGGAGCATTCGGTCACGTCGGACGACAAAGGAAAGTTCGACGTCCATGTCGACGGCGGCGAACAGGGCACGTTGACCGCCCCGACCGAGCCGGGCGAGTACACCTTCTACTGCGTCTATCACCCCTCGATGAAGAGCACACTCATCGTCAAGTAGACGCGGGTGAGAACCGCTCCCAGGCAGATTGGCGGGTCATGCCCAGCGCCGCGCCGATGCGGGCCCAGGAGACGCCTCGCTCTCGCAGTTCGTGCACGCGATCGCGCAACCCTGATCCGATTTGGGCCGCCGACGATGCGATGAACGGGATTCCTTCCAGCAGTTCGTCATTCGAGAGCGAAGCCCATTCGGGCAGTGATGGAGGAGCGGCGGGCGATTCCTCGGCGAGGATGTCAACGCACAACCCCACGCAGCCATCGCAGATGTAGAGCCCGGGCACGGCAATGAGCTTCGCCACGTCCGTGTGCAGTTTGCCGCAGAAGGAGCACCGCGCTTCGAACGGCTCGGGAGACGTCGGACCCTCCACAGTTGTCAGGCACCTCCTGACTCAACACATGTCAGGCTAGCCCTGACAAACCATCGCAACAAGCACACGGCACGCCGGTTTAACGGATCCCGGCCCCGGGCACCCGGCGGCATGGCCACCGACACCAGGGCTCCCGCCGTGCTGTTCGACATCGACGGCACGTTGGTCGATTCGAACTATTTGCATGTCCACGCGTGGCAGCGGGCCTTCACCGAGGTCGGCCTTTCCGTCGAAGCGTGGCGGATCCACCGGGCGATCGGCATGGACGGTTCGCTGCTCCTCTCATCGCTGGCGGGTGATGCGGACGACGCCGTTCGCAGCCGCGCGAAGGACCTGCATGGCAGGTTCTACCAAGAAACAGCACCGCTGATGCGACGGCTGCCCGGCGCACGCGGACTTCTGGAACGCGTCGGGGATCTCGGCCTGCAGATCGTTCTGGCGACGTCGGCCCCGGAGGAGGAACTGGCCCTGACACGGAACGTGCTGGCCTGCGAAGACCTGGTCTCCGTCGTGACGTCGTCGGAGGATGTCGACACCGCCAAGCCACAGCCCGGCATCGTGCAGGTCTCGCTCGACCGGGCGGGTGTCGACAGCGATGGCGCCGTCTTCGTCGGCGATGCCATCTGGGACATGAAGGCCAGCCGGAAAGCCGGGGTGCCGTCGATCGGGTTGTGCAGCGGCGGGGTATCCCGGGCGGAGCTCGAAGACGCCGGTGCACGTGTCGTTTTCGATAATGCTCTCGACCTGTGCAAGCACCTCGACAGATCGCCCATAGCCGTGCTGGCAGACACCGTGTCGGCCCACTGACCATGTCGTCAGCCCAGCAACTGGCGGCACAGGGCGGCGGACAGCCACGCCTCGAACCGGCTTGGTGACCAACCCCGCACGATAACCAGCCGATCGAACAGCGCGGTGTCGGTGGCCAGCCACGCCACGTCGACGGCCTCGCGCCGGGTCAACCCGGACTGCAGTGCATCGAGAGCGATCAGACGTTTGACGATCAGGCGGGCGCCGTCGAGTCGCTGTCGTTGCGATTGCTCGACCAGCATCGCGGCCTGTGGTTCGAGGCCTGCGGCCACCTCGAGCGCCCGGGACAGCGCGGCGACGCGGGTGTCGATGCCGACCAGCAGGCCCACCCAGTCGGTGAGCAGCCCCCTCGGTTCGTCCCGATCGAGAAGCCGCCGCATTGCGATTCGCTCGCCCAGTGGAACCGGCTCGTCATCCCCGGCGACTGCCCAGTCCATCGCGACCTTCAGCAGGTCCAGCTTGCCGCCCACCGCGGTGAACACCGTCTTGCGGCTCACGCCGGCGGCATCGGCCACCGCGCCGATCGTGGTCGCGCCGTAGCCCTCGGTGACGAACAGCCGTGCGGCGGCTTCGACGATGGAACGCCGCGTCTCCTGCGCCTGGGCGGCCCGCAGGTTCGAGCGGTAATCACGCTTGACAGGTTCCGTCATTCTAGTTCACTCTGAGTGTATTCATTACACTGAATGTTACCTTAATTACGGGAGCGAGTGTGCGAGTTGTCATTGTCGGCGCCGGCCCGACCGGCCTGTTCGTTGCGATCTCACTGGCCCGTCGCGGTCACGACGTCGTGGTGATCGATCGCGACGGCGGACCGCCTCCGGCCGGCAGCCGATGGGACAGGAAGGGCGTGATGCAGTTCCATCACGCCCACACCTTCCGCGGCCAGGTCGTCGCTGCGCTGCGTGCCGAAATGCCCGATGTGCTCGCGAATCTGACCGCCGCAGGCGCGAGGATCGAACTCGGCCCGGACGGTCGGCCGCTGGCGCTCCTGTGTCGGCGGACGTTGTTCGAACGCATGCTGCGCAACGCCGCGACAGCAGAACCCGGCGTCGCCCTCATCATTGGACACGCCGAAGGAATCCACAGCGAACGAGGTCGGGTCAGCGCACTGACCGTCGACGGCCGCACGCTTCCGACCGCACTCATCATCGACGCGTCGGGCCGGGCCAGCCGATTCACCGACGGGATCCGCCCGCGGGCGGAAGGCGACGACTGCGGGGCGGTCTACGTGACCCGCCAATTCTCGCTGCGTGACGGCGCACCGGCCGGGCCGGTGAACTCACCGATAGGGCTGTCGCTGGGGTTCGCCGGCTACTTCGCGGTCGCGTTTCTTCATGACGGCCCCATGTTCTCCGTCACGTTCACCCATGACGGCTCCGACAAACGGCTTCGTCGGCTCCGCCACGACGAGGTATTCGACGAGGCCGTGCGCGCGATACCGCGCCTCTCCGAGTGGACAGATCCGACACGGTCGCAACCGGTCTCTCCGGCACTTCCGGGCGGACGGCTCTACAACACGTACCGCGGCCAGCTCGACCGAGCCGGTCGGCCGGTGCTGACCGGCCTGATTTCCGTCGGTGACGCCGTGTGCACCACCACCCCGCTGGCCGGGCGCGGGGTATCGCTGGCACTGCTGCAGGCAGGTGAGCTCGTCCGGATCCTTGAACTCGCCGGTGATGACATCGCCATGGCCACAACGCAGTTCGACCGATGGTGCGTGGACAACATCAGGCCGTGGTTCGACGACCATCGACACACGGACGCGGACCGGATGCGCCGATGGTCGGGCGGGGACGTCGATCTGCGCCGTCGGCTGCCATCGGACCTGATCGTCGCGGCGGGTGCGGCCGATCCGCGCGTGACGCACATCGCCCGTCTGTACACCACCATGGATGCCCTGCCGGCGAGCCTGACACCCGCCGAGCCACTTGCTCGTGCCGTCTACGCCACCGGATGGCGGCCCCTGCCTGCGGCGGGGCCGACGAGGGAGGAACTCGCCGAAATCTGCGGCGAAGACGCCAGCGCCGCCTAACCTCCCGGCGCCCAGGACACCGGGAGTCGCTTGATGCCGTGGATGAACGCGGAGTGCAGCCGATCGGGCTCCTCCGTTGCGGTGATGTCGGGAACACGCCCGTGCAGTTCTTCGAACGCGACGGTGATCTCGCGGCGGGCAAGATTGGCTCCCAGGCAGAAATGGGCTCCGCCGCCGCCGAACCCGACATGCGGGTTGGGATGACGGCGCACGTCGAAGCGCCACGGATCGGCAAACTTCGACTCGTCGCGGTTCGCCGAGCCGTACCACAGCGTGACTTTTTCGCCCGCGGCCATGGTCGCGCCCCCCAACTCGATATCGCGGGTCGTGGTCCGGCGCATGTAGGCCACCGGCGACGCCCAGCGCACGATCTCCTCGACCGCCGTCGGCGCCACGTCGTCGTAGTCGGCCCACCAGTCATCACGCTGGTCGGGGTAGCGGCTCAGGGCCAGCACGCCGTGGCTGATGGCGTTGCGCGTGGTTTCGTTGCCAGCGACCACGAGCAGGATGAAGAACGACGCGACTTCTCCGGACGTGAGCCGCTCACCCTCGAGTTCCGCCTGCACCAGGCTGGTGGTCAGGTCATCGCCGGGATTGCTCCGGCGGTCCTCGGCCAGCGCGGTGGCGTAGCCGCCGATGTCCAACGAGACCCGGACGAAATCGTCGAAGTCTGTCGCGAAGTCCGGATCGCCGAATCCCAGAATCACATTCGTCCAGTGAAAGATCTGCTGCTGATCCTGTTCGGGGATGCCCATCATGTCGCAGATGATCTGCAGCGGCAGGGGACCGGCCAGGTCGGTGACGATGTCACCCCTGCCGTCGGGATGGTTCGCGATCATGGCCGCCACCAATCGCCGCGCGCGGTCGCGCACCGAGTCCTCGATGAGCGCGAGAACCCGCGGCGTGAACGCGCTACGGACGATATTGCGTAGCCGGGAGTGCCGAGGATCGTCCATCGCGATCATCGAGCCGAAGTACTCGGCGAGTTCGGGGTTCTGGTCGCCGATCGTGATTCCCAGACTCGAACTGAAGATCTCTGGGTGGCGACTGGCATAGAAAACGTCGTCATAGCGAGTGAGAGCCCAGTGGCCGGCCATCTCGGCGGTGGCGTCCCTGAAGAACGAGGAGTGGTACGACACCGGCGCCTCACGCCGAAGCGTGGCGAAGGCGCCATCGCGCAGATCATCGTCGAGACCCCAGAAATCCCACGAGCCGAGATTCACCTCGGAGAGCGGAACCTCTGGCGGAGCCGCTCCGTTGATCCGCGTCACGATGCCCATCTGCCTGAGCCTAGGCCGTCTTCCAGCCGCGCCGTCAGTACGTCATGACGCCGCGGTCGATGTTGATCTGGCTGCCGTCAACGTGTTGGCCGCATCCCCGGCGAGCCATACCACGACCTCCGGCACCTCGTCGACCGTGATGTCAGCCCGGCCGCCAGGAGCCGCGGTGGTGTCCAGCGCGTGAACCGGCATCGGAGCGACGCTGTGTAGGTACTGCGGGTGCTCTTCTAACAGTTTCACCATCCCGGCGTTGGCCGTCATCGGCGTCGCCACGGCGTAGGGATGGATGGACGACCCTGACCGCGCGCTGCGCCGGTGATGAAACCACTCGCCCGTCCAGAGATCCGCCAGGCTCCACTTGTTGCTCCTCATGCGTCGGGGACACAACACCGTCTCCCGGAAACGCCCGGCGGCGGATTTCGATGCTGTGAACCGATTCAGGGATGCGCTTCGTGACCCGTCTTGCCGTGGGTGCGGCGGCGCTCCTTCATCTGTGCTTCGAAGGCGTGCCGGACGCCACCCATCAGCTCGTCGCGGATCCGGCGCTCGTGGTCGCGGAACAACGACCAGTAATCGTCGTCGAACTCCTCGACCACCTGGAAACTCCACCGGCCATAGAGCACGTTCCGCCCTACCAACTCGGTCTCCAACCGCTGCGCGACGCCCGCGTGGCCGGCGTCGCGCAGGTTGCCGGCGGCCTCGCCCAGCAACAGGTCGGCGTGCCCCATCAGCTGGTGGAACGAGTACAGATGCCCACGCGCCCGCTCGACGAACTCCAACGCTTCCGAGACCTTGCCGACCGCCTCGATGGTTTCATCGCCTACACCGTCCGGCCGTCGTCTCTCGTCGGTGCGGGATTCGAATGACTCGGTCACCGCGACGAAGTACCCCGCTGTGGGGGCGGGAACCCTCACGCTCGGCTGGTATCACTCGTCCGGCCCGAGCAACCGGGCAGCGCTGTCCTGTATCTGCACGGTGACGGGATGATCTTCGGCCTCGAGCAACTCGGCAACCTGGTCAACGCGATAGTCCGTGATTACGTTGCGGACTCGGGTCTGCCTGCGCTGGTCGTCGACTACCGGATCGCGCCCGAACACCCGCACCCCACCCCAGTGGAGGATTGTTATGCGGCGCTGAAGTGGCTTGCTGAACACGCGTCGACGCTCGGAGTGGACCCGGCCCGGATCGCGGTGATGGGGGACAGCGCAGGTGGCGGCCTTGCGGCGGGCGTCTGCCTGCTGGCCCGCGACCGCGGCGGGCCTGCCGTGGCCCAGCAGTTGCTGATCTATCCCATGCTCGACGACCGCACGACAACGCCCCGACCCACAGCTGTTGCCGTTCCTCACCAGGACCTATCACGACAACATCACCGGCTGGGGCGCACTGCTCGGCAGCAGTGCAGCCACTGGGGAGGTCTCGCCATATGCTGCGCCGGCGCGCGCCGCCAACCTCTGCGGTCTGCCCGACACCTACATCGACGTCGGTGATCTCGACATCTTCCGCGACGAGGACCTCTCCTACGCGCGCCGGCTCTCCGATGCCGGTGTGCCGACGGAGCTTCACGTGCACCCGGGAGGCATGCATGTGTTCGAAGCCCTGGCCGTGGCGCAGATGTATCACCGCGAGCAATCGCCGACCGGGTACGTCGCCTGGGGGCTCTCTGAACACCGCAAATCATGTCATTTCAGCTGGCGGCCCAACACTATCCGAAAGTAACGTCGCCGCCTCGCCGGGCGATATTCATCGCGGGGGCCATACCAGCCCGCACCGGGCTGCCCCGGGGAACGAACCGCGATAATCCCAGCGTCGATTCGACGTCTATGTCGCAAGCTAGGAGTTGACAAACGATGACAGTGTCGAAGTTCGCGTCTGCGGCCTTGATCATCGGGGCACTCGGCCTCGGTGCTTTCGGGCCCGGCGGAGCCGTGGCCGCAGCGCAACCGGGGCTGCCCGCACCGCTGAAGCCAGGACACGACGATCCATGTCCGCCGCCTGTCTGCGGTGGACACGGAAACGGCCACGGCAACGGTCCGGATTTCAGGGCGCCGGATTTCAAGCACTGGGATGGGGACAAGGGACAGTGGTGGGCGAACAATCGCCACGATTGGTGGGATGACCGCCAAGGGCCGCCACCGTGGGGTTGGGGCCCACCGCCGCCGTACCAGTGGGACGGCGGACCGCCACGTCCGTTCAACTACTGGGGTTACAACGTGAATCCCGTGTGGGATGACGGCTTCCACGGATGGGGTATCTGGCTGTTAGGCCAGTGGATCCCGGTATTCGGGATCGGCGTCAGCTGATCGAGGGGTGGGTCACCGGGCGGTCATCCGCCCGGTGACTCCACGACGTCTTTGATCCGTTCCAATGTCTTGCGCATGTCACGGAGGTTGCGCCGCCTACGCAACTGTCCGCCGAACACCGAGAACAGATTCGCGACGACGCCCTCGGTCATCCGGAAGGACTCGGTGACGTCAGTGCCGGCTGCCACGGGCGCCAAAGCGTAGTGCCAGTTGTTGACGGGCCGGTCGCCGACCAGCACCTCGAAGCCGAACTCCTGTCCCGGCTCACATGCCGTCACCCGGCACGTGGTCCAGTACACCGGGCCGATCTCATTGCGGCGCACGTGGCCGCGGAACCGCACCCCCAGCGCCGGGCCGGTGGCACCGTCCAGCCATTCCGCTTCGAAGGTCTCCGGCGAGAATCGGCCGGTGTTGCGGACATCCGAGATCAGCCCCCAGATCTTGTCTGCCGGGGCTGCCATGTTCACCGTTACCGAGCCGTCCATGCTGGGATCCTGCTACGCCGACGCCGTCACCGGTGCATCAGGGCTCGGCGGACTCGTCTTCGGGCAGATCGTGGCGAACCACGCGAACCCGGCCGTGCGACAGGCACGCCGCGTAGCCATGATCCTTGCCGTACAGCTCCCAAGCGGTTCGATGGTCGTCACTGTGCGCGTGAATTTCGTGTCCGTCGGAGAACCGGACGTGCAAGCTGCCGTCCTCATCCCAGCCGGCATGGGTGCATGTCGACCCGGCGAAGTCGAAGAGGGCGCGCTCCACATCTCTGAGCGCCTTCGGATCGATGTGCACCGCCTCTTCGGTGTCCTTCTCCGTCGCCGGCAGCGTCAGGAAGAATGGCACCGAGATCACGAGTTCGTTGTCGTCCAGGCTCAGCACCAGACCGTCACGGAACATGATCCGCTGGACCACACAGCCGCGGATCCATGGTTGGGTCATTTCTCAACTTTGGCTGCTCGCGCAACTGGACACAAGGGCTCCGACGGCGGTTTCCGTAGCATTGACCGGTGAATCTGGAGGTGCGTGTGAAGGTTCGCTTCGGAGTCGGGCTCGGCGCGGATACCGGCCCCGAGCAGCTTGCGGGCATCGTCGACCATCTCGAGGCAACCGGGGTCGATTCGCTGTGGTTCTCGGAGTTGGTGTACTCGAAGGCGGTCGACCCGTTTGTCGGGATGGCCTATGCGCTGGCGCGGACGACCCATTTGAAGGTCGGTACGTCCGTGGCGGTGCTGCCGGGCCGCCATCCGGTTCTGGTCGCCAAACAACTGGCGTCGCTGGCCGGCCTCGCACCCAAGCGCGTGCTGCCGGTTTTCGGTCTACGGTCGGCGATCCCCGCCGAGCGCGAGATATTCGTCGTGCCGGACGGTGCGCGCGCCGCGGTCTTCGACGAGTCGTTGCAGTTGCTCCGATCCGTTTTGGAACAGAACGATGTGGCGTTCGCCGGCGACTATTTCGCGGTCAACTCGGCGGGTGTCGAACCACGGCCGGTCAAACCGCTGGACATCTGGCTGGGCGGCTCCGCCCCGGCCGCGTTTCGCCGCATCGGAGCGCTCGCCGACGGCTGGCTCGGCAGCTTTCTCACCCCCGACGAAGCGCGTCGCGGCCGCGAGGAGATCCTGCGGGCCGCCGCCGACGCAGGACGCGAGATCGAGGCCGATCACTTCGGCATCAACATCGCGGTGAGCGACGGCTCGCTGCCCGACGAGTTGGTCGCCGCGGTCAAGCGGCGCCGCCCTGATCTCGACCCCGCGGAGGTGGTCGCGACCGACTGGTCGCAGCTGCATCGGCGGCTCGACGCCTACGAAGCGGCGGGGCTGACCAAATTCGTCATCCGGCCCGCTCGCCAGTCGGGGATCGACACCTTCATCGACCGCTTTGTGTCGGAGCTTCTGCCGCGACAGAACTGACATTGTCGTACAGCAACGCCATCCGGTCCAGGAACCACAGCTTGCCGAACATCTGGACCGCCAGTCCGAAGGCCGTCAACCACGGGTCGGAGACGACCAGTCCCCACACCAGAAATGGCAGACCGGCCGCACTGACGACGCTGAGCACCAACGGTACGGTTCGGTGCCGTGCAGGCACGGGCGTTGTCTTGCGGCGTGTCCACACCGCTTCACCGAGAACCGACCGCGACGCCCAGCTGTCCAGTGTCCGCGGCACAGGGAACACCCGCGGATTGAGCACCGTCCAGACGACGATCAGCGCAACCGGAATCAGCGACCACCAGCCGATCCAGGCTCTGCTCCAGACCGCCACGACCAGGAGCACCAGAATCGGGATGCGGGTGTAGACGCTCCACGGATTGGCGTGCCGCCGCCAGGCGTCGTCACCCCGCAGTCCGAAAATCTTGGCGATGCCCGCTTCGACCGTCAACGTCGTCCCTTCCGAGCATGAACGCAGACCCTCTTGCCCACGTGTTTAGAAGTGTGTGGCCTCGGGTCATTCACGCGCTGGAGCTTCAGCGAAGGAGATGAGGGAATGACCGGTAGATTCTCGCGGGTATGCAGGGCGCTCTTGCTTCTGGTGGGGGCCACCGCCCTGGCGCTCGGCCTGGTGAGTGCGCCTACCGCCACGGCCGCCGACGATCGGCTGCAGTTCACCGGGACAACTCTTGCGGGGGCGTCGTTCAGCGGATCGAGTCTGGCGGGCAAGCCCGCCGTGTTGTGGTTCTGGACGCCGTGGTGCCCGTTCTGCAACGCCGAGGCGCCCAACGTGAGCCAGGTGGCCGCCGCCAACCCGAAGGTCTCGTTCGTCGGCGTCGCAGCGCGCTCGGATGTCGCCGCCATGCAGGGTTTCGTGTCGAAGTACAACCTCAACTTCCCGAACCTCAACGACGCCGACGGTTCGATCTGGGCCCGCTATGACGTTCCGTGGCAGCCCGCTTACGTGTTCTACCGCGCCGACGGTACATCGACATTCGTCAACAACCCGACGTCGGCGATGTCGCAGCAGGAGCTGTCCGACCGGGTGGCGGCGCTAGCCTAGGCCGCGCGGCATCGATGAATCAGGACCTCGTCGGCCTGGCCTTCGGCGCCGGGCTGGTGGCGGCTTTGAATCCGTGCGGATTCGCCATGCTTCCCGCGTATCTGGGGCTTGTGGTGCGCGGCGGTGAAACCGGGCGGGCCGCGGCCGCGGGACGGGCGGTCTTGGCGACCGCGGCGATGGCTGCCGGATTCATCGCGGTATTCGGAGTGTTCGGGGCGCTGACAGTGACGGCGGCCTCGACGGTGCAGCGTTATCTGCCCTACGTGACTGTCGTCATCGGCATCGCCTTAACCGGGCTCGGCGGTTGGCTGCTCCTCGGGCGCGATGTCACGGTGCCGACCTTCGATCGGCTCAAGGGTCGCGCTCAGTGGGCACCGACCGGGGGGCTGGGCTCGATGTTCGGGTACGGGTTGAGCTATGCAGTCGCCTCGTTGTCGTGCACCATCGGGCCGTTTCTGGCCGTGACTGGGGCGGCCCTCCCCGGCGGCGGCACGCAAACGGTGACCGTCTATCTCGCCTATGCGGGCGGTTTCATCCTCGTGGTGGGTGTACTGGCGGTCGGGGCGGCCATGGCCGGTTCGGCGGTGGCCGACCGGATGCGCCGAATTGTGCCGTACGTCAACCGAATCAGCGGAGCGCTGCTGGTGCTGGTAGGTCTGTACGTCGGGTATTACGGCGTGTATGAGGTGCGGTTGTTCACGTTGAACGCAAGTCCTCAGGACCCGGTGATCGCGGCCGCCGGCCGAGTGCAGGGAGTGCTCGCTGGTTGGGTTCATCAGCACGGAGCGACGCCATGGCTCGTGGTGCTGCTCGTTCTCGGATTCGTCGCGCTGATCGCGACATGGCGGACGCGAGCGGCTAGATCGACTTCGAGACGTCGCCGTGCAGATCGGGCCACGGCGGCCGGCGGACCATAGCGATCCCGGCGAGCAGGGCCGACACCAGCCCAACCATGATTCCCATCGTCGCGACGCGGGTGGCGTTCACCGCGGGCTGCCAGTTCGCCTTGCCGTCCTTGACCGCGAACACCCCGACCGGTTTGAGGACCGGGATGACCGTTGTCCCGTCGGCGGTTTCGTACGATTGCCCGTACACGCGTGACGCGTCCGGGTCGGTGACCAGATCGTCGACGATCTTTCGAGCCTCTCGCAATTCCATGCCACCATGCTTAGCCCGAGCAGACGCAGAATCGCCCGCTTTCCCACAGATTTGACCCATTTTGCGACTGCTCGGCAAAGGCGTGTCCGTCACCGTCGACAGTAGGACCGCGTCGAGAACGAAATGGCCTGCTGGTAGAGCGGATCCAGCGCGCGCGCCGCGGCGACGGCAGCCCTGGCCTCTTCGAGCCGGGCCGGGCCGTCGGGGGAGTGCAACAGCGGCCAGTGACGCGTCATCTCGCCGACCATTTCCCGGTTCAGCCGGTCGATGGCCATCCGTGATGCGCTCAGATCGGGCGCGGTGTGCGGAGCGCTGTCGGGGTCGAGTTTCCACTGGGCGAACCGGGCGTACTCGATGGCTTCCGTCGCGTGTATCTGGTCGGTGAAGATCCCGGTGACGTAATCGCCATCGATGCCGCGACTCGCGGCGTCGGCGGCCACCGCGTGGAGCACCTGTTGAACACGTTGGGGGTCTTCGATCGACCCCCTCGTCCTCCACTTGATCGCCGCCACCGGCTCAGCGGTCTGCAACCGCGCTACAGCGGTGTCGACCAGGTCGAACAGCGGGCTCATCGTCTCATCGCGACTTCTCCAGTGTGGCGGTCAATCACTCGTAACCCAGGCGTTAGCGCGTTGCGCGGGAAGGGATCTCGCATCCACACTACATCGGCGCCGCGGCGCGGCCAGGTGTGGCTTCGCTCAGCGCTCGAAATCCGCGTCGTCGTCGGGAACGGCGATGGCCTGCTCGATCAGGTCGGCCTCGTTGGCTTCCCAGTCCCGCGCGCTCGAGACGCGAGCAGCATCCCGCCAGGTGTCCTCGTCGCCGGCATCGATCGGTATCAGTTGTTCGACCGTATCGGCTTCGGGCGCGTCGTCGCCGAAACCGCGGCTGTCAGGATTGGTCATCATCGGTCTCTGTCCATTGTCGAAAGGGACTACCCGTCCACGATAGTGCCACGGGCCTCGAGGGCAGGCCCGCGTCGCGCCGCCACTAGAGTTCGCGCGACCAGTACTCCCCGACGAGGTCGTGCCCAAAGCTGTGGTGGGGGTCGCGCCGGTCGAGCTGAAAGCCGGCACGTAGGTAAATGCTCCTCGCGTTGGCGAGAACGTCATTGGTCCACAACAAGATTCGCGTGTAGCCAGCCCTGCGGGCAAAGCGCAGGCATTCGTCGACAAGCCGGGTGCCGATCCCCGCCCCACGCGCCGACGGTTCGACGAGCAACAGGCGCATCAGGGCGGTGTCCGGCCGCTCGGAGCACGTGCAGAACACGCTTCCGACCCGTTCGCCGTCCACCTCGGCTATCCACGCCGCTTCCCGTCGGGTGTCGTTGCGTTCGGCGAAATCGGCGACGATCCGCGCCGCCAGCGCCTCGAACGTCACATCCCAGCCGTGATCGGCGGCATACCTCTGGCCGTGCTGGGCGACGACCCAGCCGAGGTCTCCCGGCGCCGGCGGCCGGAAGACGAGACCGGCCCAGCGGGGTTCGTCACCCAACATGCGCCGGATCCGGCCCATCGAGGCGACGAGATCCTTTCGCTGGCTCCCGTCGAGTGGGGCGAGCAACTTGTCGAGGGCCACAGTCTGCAGCCGTTCGAGTTCGGCGAAGGCCCGCTTACCGTCGTCGGTCAGCCGGACGATCTGCCGACGACCGTCGCTGGCGGACTGCTCCTTGGTAACCAGACGGGCAGTGGTGAAGCCGGTCAGTATCCGGCTGAGATAGCCCGCATCAAGATCAAGCCGGCGCCGGAGGTCGGATACCTCGATATTGTCGTCTTGCGCGAGTTCGAACAACACCCGAGCTTCGGTCAGCCCGAAGGCGGAGCCGGCCAGGTCGGGCTGCAAGAGGCCGATGACGCGGGTGTAGAAGCGGTTGAAGCCGCGGACATCCTCGATGACGCAGGACATAGTTGAGATAGTCAACGAGTTACCTGACGATGTCAACTACCATGCTCCGGCATGTCACGACTGATGTTTTGCCAACCGGTGACATCGGGGCGCTCGTGTCATTTACTCGTCACAGCTCTTCTCGGGTACTGTGCGTAAACTGCGCAGACGACGGGGGAAGGCTCCCAAGACGTGCGGAGCCTGTCGGATAGAACCAAACATATAGAGCCAAAGGCCTACCTTGCCAGACACCACGAGCGGCACCGGGAACTTGAAGCCGCACTTCGAAGACGTGCAGTCCCACTACGACCTATCCGATGACTTCTATCGGCTGTTCCTCGACCCGACCCAGACGTACAGCTGTGCATACTTCGAACGCGAGGACATGACGCTGGAAGAAGCTCAGATCGCCAAGATCGATCTCTCCCTCGGCAAGCTCGGCTTGGAGCCGGGCATGACGTTGCTGGACATCGGCTGCGGGTGGGGCGCCACGCTGAACCGCGCCTTGCAGAAGTATGACGTCAACGTCGTCGGCCTCACCCTGAGCGAAAACCAGAAGGCGCACGTCGACAAGCTCTTCGCGGAGTCGGACAGCCCGCGGCGCAAGCGAGTGCTGCTCGAGGGCTGGGAGCAGTTCAACGAGCCTGTCGACCGCATCGTGTCGATCGGAGCGTTCGAGCACTTCGGACGCGACCGATACGACGACTTCTTCAAAATGGCCTACTCGGTGCTACCCGACGACGGCGTGATGATGTTGCATACGATCATCAAGCCCAACGACGAGGAATTCGAGGCCACCGGCCTGCCGTTGACCATGCGCCTGCTCCGGTTCTCGAAGTTCATCATGGACGAGATCTTCCCCGGCGGGGACCTGCCGAAGCCTCACATCGTCGAGGATCACGCAGCGAAGGCCGGGTTCGAGCTCAAGCTCGCGCAACGGCTCCGGTTGCACTACGCGCGGACCCTCGAGATCTGGGCGGCTGCGCTGGAGACGCACAAAGACGAAGCGATCGCGATCCAGTCCGAAGAGGTCTACAACAGGTATATGAAGTACCTGACCGGCTGCGCTGAACTGTTCCGCGACGGATACACCGACATCTGCCAGTTCACCCTGACCAAGAGCTAGTCCCGGCGAAACCGCCGCCACAGGCGAAGCGGTAGCAACCCGAGCAGCGGCGCCCGCGTACCGATCGCGTCGCTGTCCCGTTTGTTGAACGCGGCGCTGTAGTGGATGCATCGTCCGCGCTGTCGTACCGCTTGGTGCCGCGCCTCGCCGCACCGGTCACCTGCCCATCGCATGGTGCGCCCGTCGTGGAAGCGGGGTTGGTGGCCGAACAGCCGGCACGCGAGTGTCACCACCGGGTCAGGCCGCTTGCTGTCCGGGCATCCCGGTGCGACCGGTGTCTTTGCGGCCGATCCTCCTCTCCACCAACGTCTCCCGCAGTGTCGGGCGTGTTCACTGCCGCCGCTTGTCGCTTTCGTCGGGTGCTGCGTCGTCATCGGCCGTCAGCGGCAATGCGATTTCCTCGAGTACGCGAGCCTTGGCCTTTCCCGAGGCGATCCCGTAGGACTCGCCCAGCAACGAGGCAAGTCGAAAAATCGCGCTAGCGCGTGAACGCGACACGGGACGTTCCGGCGGACCACCGGGACCGCCAGCCCGAACACCGCGCCGATCCCGAACGCCACCCGCGGCCGAATTGATGGCGGCATACTCACCGCCGATCCCGGCGCCGGTGAAGAACCGCGCGACGAAGGAGTACCACGGCGCCAACGCGAAGGCAGTCGCCGCGGCGGCCGTCAGGTACCCCGCCAGCGCAACCTGACATGCCCGGTGACGTAGGCGGGGAGTCGGTCAGGCGAGCGGCTTCGCTGCCCCGATGTTCGCGATCGCGTCCACCACGGCGGTCGGCGCATCCAGCGACACGAACGTCCGCGCGCCGGGCACCTCGATCAGCGTGGAGGCATCGAATACCGCGGCGAGCCGCCTCCCCAGTGCGGGTGTGAAGGCACGGTCGCGTTGACCCCAGACGATGGTCACCGGCTTGGTGAACCGGCACAAGCGGGTGGCGACATCGGTGAGATCCGTTTTCGCCACGGCGCGCAACATCCTCGTCAGATCGCGGCGGATGCCGGCGTCATCGCGGCAGGGTTGCAGCCACGAGTTGGTCAGTGCCGGGTCCGCGTCCGCCAGCAGCCCGAATCCCAGCGGCGAATGACGGAGGGGCTTCAGCCTCATCTGCTCGAACAGCACCTTGATCGAGATGGGCCCGCGCAACAACGCAAAGACGGCCGTGAACGGAAACGGCGGGAACTTGTCGAACGCGTCGCAGTTGGTGAGTACCAGGCGGCCGATGTGTTCGGGATAGGCGTCGATGACCAACTGGCACAGGCCGCCGCCGGTGTCGTTGCCGACCAGCGTGACATCGGAAAGGCCGACGGCAACAATGAAATCGCGAATCAAGGTGGCCACGCCGTGCGGTGTCAACGACGCCTGGTCGTTGACCGCGATGGTATGGGAGCCCAGCGGCCAGTTCGGCAGGTAGCAGCGGAAGCCCTGTCGGGCCAGGCGGTCGGCGACCCCATCCCAGAGTCGGCTGTCGACCAGGATGCCGTGCACGAACAGCACGGGCGGATGCACCGGGTTCTCCGGACCCAGCACGCGGTAGTCGATCGTGGCTTGTTGCAGCGCGACCTGCGGCATGTTCGCTATCCTTCCGGGCAGACTTACAAACACTGAGTATGAAAGTTACGTGCAGACTGTATGAAAGTCAACGATGTCATCGCCTCCGGCCCGTCCGGGCGACGCACTCAGGCAGAGCGCAGCGCCACGACGCGGGCTCTGCTGATCGGCGCCGCCCGGACATTGTTTGCCCACAAGGGCTTTACCGACGTTTCGACGCAGGAAATCGTGGCCGCGACCGGTGTGACGCGCGGCGCGCTGTACCACCAGTTCGGCGATAAGGCGGGCCTGTTCGCGGCGGTGTACGAAGACGTCGAGCGCGGTCTGGTCGATACTGTCGCCCGGGACATCGCCGAAGCAGGGCCCCTTGATCCGCTCGAGTCGATGCGGGTCGCGGCCCGCATGTTCCTGGATCGCTGCTCGGCTCCCGACGTGCAGCAGATCGTGCTCATCGACGCGCCCGCCGTCCTCGGCTGGGACCAGTGGCGCGCCGTCGGCGTGAAGTACGGGCTGGGCGTGATCGAAGGCATGCTCGCGTACGCGATCGCCGAGGGGGCCGTGCCCGAACAACCTCTGCGGCCGACCGCGCACGTGCTGCTCGGCGCGCTCGACGAGGCGGCGCTGTACGTGTCGCGGGCGGAGGACCGCGAGCAGGCGCGCAAGGACATGGACGCGGTATGCGACCGGTTGATCAGCGGAATCGCCGCGCGCTGATTCGGTCGCGGGCCCGGGGCACTGCTGATCGCGGCGCTGGCGGTGTCATTGCTCCTCGGCCCGCGTATCGGTCGTCCACGGAGCCGTTGACAGACCTTGCGAGCACGGCGCGGCTGTCGAATCGGCCGAACAGATCGTCAGAGCCCCAGGGTCACCGCGCAACTGCGGTGACGTCAGCCCCGTTCAGGTGTTTCTGCAACAGCAGGGTGTCGAGCCATCGTCCGTGTTTGAAGCCGACCGACGTCAGCCGTCCCGCGTCGATGAAGCCGCGATTACGATGCAGCGCAAGGGAAGCGGCACCGCCCTCATCGACAACGACGGCGATGACCTCGCGGATGCCCATGCGCTCGCAATCGGCGAGTAGCGCATCGAGCAGTCGTCCGCCGATGCCGCGCCCGACCGCATCGGGCGCTATGTACAGGGAGTCCTCCACGGTGAGGCGGTACGCGGGGCGCGCCTTCCACGGCGCGCAGTACGCGTATCCGGCCACAGCACCGTCGAGAGTGGCCGTGAGAAAAGGCAAACCGGCCGACGTGATCGTGTGAAAACGGCACAGCATCTCGGCCCGATCGGGCGGGTTCAGCTCGAACGTGGCCACCCCGGTTCGGACGTAATGGGCGTAGATCACGCCGATAGCGTCAAGTTCGCCCGGCGTCGTGGGCCGTACCGTCACCTCTGCAGACACAGCGAGAGGTCAGCAGGCGACCGGATGAGATTCGCAGTACGGCGTGGTGCCGGGAAACCGGTAGCGATGCGTGGCGACCCACCTGTACAGCGCGTCCTGCAGAAACCGTACGCCGGGGGTCCGGTAGACCAGCAGAGGCAAGCGGGTTCCGATCGCGGCCGACACCGCGGCGTTGATCGCCTCGGCGCCGCCGTATACGGCGCCGGAGGAGTCCAGCCACCACGCGGATTCGGCGAGACGCGAAGCGGCAACGCCGAGCCGCTCGGGGGTGCCGGGGTGTTGGAGCGGCACGGTCTCCAGGTCGCCGGTGCGGTCGAGTCGGACCAGGAGATTGCGTGATCGCGTGCACATTCCGCAAACACCGTCGAAGAAGAGAACTCCGGTCATGACTCCATTCTCACCCCGGCACGAGCTCGGTGAGCGCCTGCTGGGCGGACATCACAGAGGTGAGTCGCAGCACGGTGTCGCCCGCGTACAACGCCGAGCGGTCCACGGCGGAGGGGCATCCGAATCGTGGAAGCGACGGACAAGAACTAGGGCAGGCGAGAGGCGTCTGTAGCCGCACGGCTGAGCCTGCGGCGCTGTCCGGCAGCCTGGCCAGCACACCGCTGCGCCCGTTGACCTGCGAGGCGCCCGCTTCGCTGTGCCGTCGCCGTGACACCAGCGCCTGGTGGCGGCATTGGCCACCTCTCGGTGCGGGGCGGGCCATCCGCAACCAAACAGTGTCGTCCGAAATGTGTTGTCGGAAGCAAAAATTCGGCGCTGATATTCGGGATGCGCTCGGGATTCACGGGTCAGAAGGAAGCGGGTTCCCGCAACAACGCCGCTGGCGCCGCCCTCCAGCGCGGCGCGGGTGTCGTCCGCAGCTGCGATCCCGCCGGCCAGGAACACGGCGCGGGTGCCCGCGATCCCCAGTACCGAGGGTAGCAACGCCATCGCTTGGATGTCGCCGGACAGATGTCCGCCCGCCTCGACGCCCTCGGTCACCCTACCGGGCTCCGATAATGCTCTTGAGAAAGAAAACCGCTGGGGGACAACCTGTTGCGCTGTTCTACCGTGCGGGCGGACCGGGCTTGGCCTGCGCGGCGTCGCGGCGGCGCGCAGCCATGCCGGCCAGCGCCTCGAACACGACGCGGTGCGCGGCGTTGACCGTCAATTCGGCGTGGTCGTAGGCGGGTGAGACCTCGACCACATCGACGCCGGCCACGTCGTGTTCGTAACAGAGCTGACGAACCAGCCTCAGCAGATCGGCACTGGTGATGCCGCCGGGCTCCGGTGTGCCGGTGCCGGGCGCGTGTGCCGGGTCGAGCACATCGATGTCGACCGAGACATAGAGCTTGTCGGCCTTCGCCAACGCCTCACTGACCGCGTCGCGCATCACGTCCTTGAATCCGCGATCCCAGATTTCCTGCATGGTGTGCCAGGTCATCCCCTGTTCGAGCATCCACTCGAAGGTGTCCTGGGGTGGCCAGTAGCCACGCAGCCCGACCTGAACGAAGTGGGTGCCGGGAACCGCGCCGGATTCGATGAGCCTGCGCATAGGAGTGCCGTGGCTTGCCAGGTTGCCTTCGATCTCGTCCGCGGTGTCGGCGTGGGCGTCGAAGTGGACGATCCCGACATTGCCGTAGCCGTGCACGTCGGCCACCGCGGTGGCGGCCGGCCACGTGATGGAGTGGTCGCCGCCGAGGATCACCGGCACGATGCCACGAGAGGCGATTGCGTGCACCCGTTCGCGAATGTTGGCGTGCGACACCTCGGTCTGGCCGTGGGGGCAGTACGCGTCGCCGAAGTCGACGACCTCCAGCCAGTCGAAGATCTCGAGGCCGAGATCGAGGTGGTAGGTGCCCGGCTCGTAGGCCGTAGCCCGGATGGCCCGCGGACCGAACCGCGCACCAGGCCGGTTGGTCGTCGCGATGTCGAACGGGGCTCCGACGATCGCCACGTCCGGCCGCCACGACTCCAGCTGTTCGACCTCCGTCAGAAACGGGCGATGCCCGAACGACACGAGTCCGGCGTAGGCCAGATCTAGTTGCTCGGCCAGTCCCGGGGGGAGCTCGCGCTGGTGATCATGCTCGTGGACCATGTGTGAACCGTACCGCTGCGGAGCTGCGCAGGAGTTCATTCGCGAGCGTTACGCGCTTGGCCGTCAAGAGAAATCAGCGCATCGCGCAGCACACCGGGAATCGGTCGCTTCACCCAATCTTCGCTGGAGACCACGACATAGACGTTATGGCCGCGCACAGCCGGCGACTCGGCGGCGCCTGCCGGGTCCCCACTCCGTCGCAGCACCGTGAATCCCAGCGTGAAGCTCGTCGCTCCGACCCGCTCGCACGACACGGCGACCCGGACCGAATCCCGCCAGCGCACGGGCGCCAGGTAATCGATCTCGCTGTGCACCACCTGCAGATCGTGTCCGGTGTCGATGAGGCCCGGGTACGTCACGCCGAGGTGGTCGAGGAACCCGGTGAGCGCCTCATCGAACCAGGTCAGGTAATGCCCGTTGAACACCACGCCCTGTTGGTCGATCTCGGCATAGCGGGGCACCACCGGCATGGAGTACGTGGCATCGTCGTCGGTCCACGTGTGCTCGGAACTCACGCAGTCACAGTAGTGCCGCGGCGGCCGGCGACCATGACGCGGCCGCGGTGAAGCGATTGCCAGAAGCCGCCGGGTCTGCCCGGCCTGTTCCAGCAGTGGTTCAACCTGATGCCACTCCTGAAGTGAGGCAGCAAATTCCGGGTGCACGCCAACGGCTCGGAGTCCCGGTCTCCGCCGTGAATGTGTGGCCTGCCGAACGCGTTCGGTGTAGCGACACGTGAGCTAGAGATGCGGAGACGAAAGTGACCACACGACTTCGCCTGGCGATTGCGAACTACTCCTACCCAACCGGAGTTTCCGACCTGTTCGATTCGGTGATCCGGCAGGCCAAGGAGGCCGAAGCCGCCGGATTCGATTCGCTTTTCCTGCAAGACCACTTCTACCAAATGCTGTTCCTCGGGGGCATTGAAGAAGAGGGCCTTCGCAGATGAGGGTGTAGAGGTAGTCGGCGCGTCGTTGCTGGGATAGGGGTCGAGGTCTTCCGATGATGGAGGTTCCTACGCCACCCATCCGAAAGACCGCGACGTGCACGACGCTACCGGTCGCGCGGGCTTCGCCTGCGCTGACTTGACTACTTTCTGCCACCTCGACGAACTCGGGTTGGAGGTGACCGGTCAACGGCTCGCCGCCGACCGCGCGGTGCTGGCGTGCAGGATCGTCGAGGACGACCGATGGTGCCGTCGTTGTGGTGAAGAAGGCAGTCCGCGTGACAGCGTCACACGCACGCTGGCCCATGAACCGTTTGGGTGGCGGCCTACCACGCTGCTGGTCACGATCCGCCGATACCGGTGCGCCGGATGCCGTCATGTGTGGCGACAAGACGCCGGCAAGGCAGCCGAGCCACGCGCCAAGCTGTCTCGGCGCGGATTGCGGTGGGCACTGGAAGCCATTGTGTGCCAGCACTTGTCAGTGGCGCGGGTCGCGGAGGCCCTGGCGGTGTCGTGGAACACCGCCAACAATGCGGTGCTCACCGAAGGTCGACGTGTACTGATCGCCGATCCGGCCCGTTTCGACGGGGTGGCGGTGATCGGGGTCGATGAGCACGTCTGGCGGCACACCCGCCGCGGCGACAAGTACGTCACCGTGATCATCGATCTCACCCCTGTCCGTGACGGGACTGGTTCGGCCCGGTTGCTCGACATGGTGCAGGGCCGCTCCAAGAAGGCATTCGCCGACTGGCTGGCTGAGCGGCCCAAGGACTGGCGTGATGGAGTGGAAGTTGTTGCCATGGACGGATTTTCCGGGTTCAAGACCGCCACCGCTGAGGAGATGCCCGAGGCGGCGACGGTGATGGACCCCTTCCACGTGGTCAGGTTGGCCGGCAACGCCCTCGACGAATGCCGGCGCCGCGTGCAGCTGGCCACCTGCGGGCACCGGGGTCGCAAGACCGATCCGCTCTACGCGTGCCGGCGCACCCTGCACACTGGAGCTGATCTGCTCACCGACAAGCAGAAAGCTCGGCTGGCCGCCCTGTTTGCAGTCGACGCTCACGCCGAGGTCGAGGCCAGCTGGCAGATGTATCAACGCACCGTGGCCGCCTACCGCGAACCAGATCGCCGACAGGGCCACACCATGATGGCTGCACTGATCACCACGCTGAGCACCGGCGTCCCCAAGCCGCTGAAGGAACTGATCACCCTCGGGCGGACCCTCAAGAAGCGGGCCGCCGACGTGCTGGCCTACTTCGACCGGCCAGGCACCAGCAACGGCCCGACCGAAGCGATCAACGGCCGCCTCGAACACCTCCGCGGATCCGCACTGGGCTTCCGCAACCTCACCAACTACATCGCCAGATCTCTGCTCGAGACCGGAGGCTTCAGAGCCCAGCTCTTTCAACCGACAGGGAAAGCCCTCAACTCGTAGTCAGCGCGGCCAGAGCGTCGTTGGTCTCGGCCACCGAGAAACGGTCGGGGTGCCAGCCCTGGGGCAGCCAGTCCCTCATCTCCTCAGCACTGAGCCCCATGGGCGTTGCCTGCCGTTCGTACCCGCCACGAACCCAAGCAGCTAACTCCTCATAGCCGCCAAGGCCGCCACAGTCCTCCGGCGGGCAAGCCATCTTGCCCGTTAGGCAGACCAGAGCCGGAGGTCGATCGTCGAAAACGTCTTCAACCACCAGCACGTGCTCCCATCCGTCGCCGAAGTCGTAGTCATAGAACAACCGCTCGCCCTTGTCGGACAACACCTGATCGAGCCGCACGCTGTCCTCGGCGACGCCTTCGTCACCCTCGCTGAGATCGAACCCGGTGACGAAGTAGGCACGGGTACGCCGGTCCGCTCCGACACCGAACTTATGCAGGTGACCGTCCTGCCAACCCATCGCGACCTGCAGCACGACATGCAGCTCATCGAGCCTGAGGTCGCCCGGCAGGTCGAGACGACGCCAGATCGGCGGCTTGGCGTACATCAGGTCCACCCGCACCCGGAAACCCTGCGCTCGCTCCGGCACAGCCCGGACCTTGGGCGTCGGCTCATCGAACATATCGCCAGCGGCATTGGCCATCAACTTCTGAAGCAACGCCAAGTCCGCCCCCGCCCCGGGCACCCCGCTCTTCCTCTTCCGCTTCTTCTCCGGCACACCCCCAGCCAACCAGACCCCTCGATCACTAGTCGAGACCAGCTGGCCAACCGGTCCTACACCCTCAACTGCGAAGAGCCATTGAAGAGCCGATGCTGGAGGCATACACGGCGCTGGCGGGCCTCGCGACCGTGACCGGAAAGATGCAGCTCGGGACGCTCGTCACGGGCATCACCTACCGCAACCCGGCCCTGCTGGCCAAGGAGATCACCACATTGGATGTGATCAGCCACGGCCGGGCCATCCTCGGCGTCGGGGCCGGCTGGTTCGAGCTGGAGCACCGGCAGCTCGGCTTCGAGTTCGGTTCTTTCACTGAGCGTTTCCAGAGGTTGGACGAGGCGTTGCAAATCATGGTGCCGATGATCGAAGGCAAGCGGCCCACCTTTTCCGGCAAGTACTACAGCACCGAGTCCGCGATCGCCGAGCCGCGCTACCGCGATCACATCCCGACGATGATCGGCGGTGGCGGAGAGAAGAAGACCTTCGGACTGGCCGCACGCTACTGCGACCACCTCAACGTGGTCGCGGACTTCGACGAGATACCGGCCAAGCTCGAGGTGGTGGCCAACCGCTGCGCCGAGGTCGGCCGAGACGCCTCGACGCTCGAGACCAGCGTCACGGTTGCTGCGCTACTGGATGACAAACTCACTGTCGACCGGCTCCCCGAACCCATCAAGGGGCGGATCGTTCTGGCGGGCAGCCCCGAACGGATTGCCGATGAGATCAGGACCAGAGCCCTCGATGCCGGCATCGACGGGGTGATTGTCAACCTGCCGGTTCACGGCCACATCCCCGGCAAGATCACCGAGCTGGGCCAAGCATTGATGGCGGCTGTTGGACCGTGACGCCCGCTTCGGCCAGACTTGACCGGTGCAGCGGGTAACGATCGACGACATCCGGGCGGCCGCGGAACTGATTCGTCCATACATCGTGCGAACACCTCTACTGCCTGCGGGCTGGGCCGACCCGGAACGCCCGCTGTGGATCAAACCGGAGAGTCTGCAGCCGGTGGGCGCGTTCAAGGTGCGCGGCGCCTTCAACTCCATCGGCCACCTCGACGAATCTGTGCGCACCCGCGGGGTGGTGGCCTATTCGAGCGGTAATCACGGCCAGGCCGTGGCCTACGCGGCCGCTGTGTACGGGGTGCCCGCACACATCGTGATGCCCGAAGAGACCCCGCAGGTCAAGGTGGAGGCCACCCGGGGACATGGCGCCGAGGTCGTGCTCTGCGCGGCCGGCCAGCGGGAAAAGGTCGCCGCTGAGGTGGTGGAGCAGACGGGCGGCGTGCTGGTGCCGCCCTTCGACCACCCCGACGTCATCGCGGGGCAGGGCACGATCGGCCTCGAGATCGCCGAAGACCTGCCAAACGTCGACAATGTCCTGATCCCGGTGAGTGGCGGCGGCCTGGCGTCGGGGATCGGCACGGCGATCAAGGCACTCTGCCCCAATGCAGCGGTGTTCGGGGCCGAACCCGAATTGGCGGCCGATACCGCCGAGGCCCTGCGTGTCGGCCATCGGGTGGACTGGTCGATCCACGACCGAAACCGCACGATCGCCGACGGCCTTCGCTCACAGCCCTCCGACTTGACCTTCGCTCACCTGCAGAAGGTATTGGACGACGTCATCACCGTGTCCGAGAACGAGATTAGGGACGCGGTTCGCGAGATCGCCTACCGGGCGCACCTTGTCAGCGAGCCGAGCGGCGCCGTCGCACTGGCCGCCTACCGCCGGGGCTCGACGCCGCCGGGCCGCACAGTGATGATCCTGTCGGGTGGAAACATCGAACCGCTAATGCTGAAGGAGATCCTGGCGGGGTAGCGTCAACCTGGTCACGCGAATCACCAACGGGACTGACACCCTGCATTTCTGGTGCATCGAATGTATCCACGCATCCTGCTGGGCCGCGGCCTTGAGCAGCCGGTGGTGACCAGTCCAACCGCAAGAACACAGGGCCACCGAGTGACCCAAACCGTACCTGTGGACGGCGACCACGCCGGGCTCGAGCCAACCGAACGACGCGAGATCTCCCGTCTCGATCGATAGAGCCACCGACATCCGTCAGCCTCCTACGTCGGCCCGACCTCGCAGTCCCGTCAGGCGCACCCGTGCGATCCGGTTCCCATGCTGACCTTGATTCATGCCGAATTCGGTCGCGGCCGGGTCACGACTTGGCCACGGGCGCAGAAGCGCTCAGAAGCCCTCAGTGCACGCCTTCCATGAGCCGGCTGATCCACGACGAGATCGCGAAGACAATAACACCGACGACAATGGCGGCAGCGCCGATGATGCCGAAGTAGGCGAATTCGTGCGCCGGATCGTAGTAGCCGGCGAGCAGGCCCGACATCGACGTGCCGAGCCCGACGGAGAAGAAGTACAGCGCCATCATCTGTGCCCGAAATGCTTCCGGCGCAAGCTTTGTGGTGACCGACAACCCGATCGGCGACAGCAACAACTCGGATACCGCGAACACCGCCATGATGCCGACCACCAGCAGGGCCGGGACGGCCTTGCCGGAGGTTCCCGACATCGGGAGGAACAATAGGAATGCCGCGCCCATACCGATCACGCCGTAGGCGAACTTGCGCGGGGTGGTGGGCGCTCGATTCCCGAGTTTGGTCCACATGATCGCGAAAACCGGTGAGAGCAGGATTATCCAGACGGGCTCTATCGACCCGATCCAACTCGACGGCGCCGTCCAACCGAAAATCGACCAGTTCATTCGTTCGTCGGAATAGATCGCGAGCACCGTGAAGATCTGCTGGAACAAGGACCAGAACACGGCATTGGCGATGAACAAGGGGATGAACGCCCGGACCCGCGTACGTTCGATCGGACTGACCTTGTCGCTGGTCAGCATGATGACGAAGTAGGCCGCCGCGGCGACGACGATCACGCCGGTGGTGACCTGAGACAGGTTGGAGAGCTTGACCAGACCGGTGGCGAACACCACCGCGATCACGGCGGCCAGGACCACGACGGCGCCGACCGCCCATGGAATCCCGTTGCGGGGCAGGGGGTTCGGAACAGTACGTCCGTGGTCCCCCAGGTTCCGCCGGAACGCGATGTACTGGGCCAGACCGAGCGCCATGCCGACCGCTGCGGCGCCGAATCCGTAGTGGAACCCCACGTGGGTCTGGAGCAACCCGGTGATCAGTGGGCCGATGAAGGCGCCGAGGTTGATTCCCAGATAGAACAGCGTGAACCCACCGTCGCACCGCGGGTCACCCTTCTCGTAGAGCGTGCCGAGCAATGAAGACGCGTTGGCCTTCAGCGCGCCCGAACCGAGCGCGACGAGCACCAGCCCGGTCGCCACACCGGCCATGCCCGGCAGGACTGCCAGCCCGATGTGGCCGCACATCACCACCACGCCGCCGTAGAAGACCGTACGTTCCATGCCGAGCAATCGGTCGGCGATCCAGCCCCCGAGCACAGTCGAGAGGTAGACAAGGCCACCGTATGCCCCGACGATGCCGGTGGCGGTGCTCTTCGGCAGGTCGAGACCGCCGTCGGTGACCGAATAGTAGAGGTAGTAGCCGAGGATCGTGAGCATCCCGTAAAACGAGAATCGCTCCCACAGTTCCACCCCGAATAGGTTGGCGAGGCCGACCGGATGGCCGAAGAGCTTGCGCTCGGCGGGACGCCCCTCCATCTGTTCCACTGCAGCCATGTGGGTCACCCTGCCACTCCGTCTGTATCTGCGTGGGCAATAGCGCACACGGATTCTCCGGCAAAGGCAGTCATGCTGGACTTACAGGAGTTTCCTGCGGCGCAGCACATTTCGCTTCGCGGATTATGCCGGTGCATGGTCACGCCCGGGTAACGGCGGCCGCCGAACGGATGTAGTGTCACCCCGGTAAGTGGACGTCCGAAAGGGCTTATGTGGACGCCGTACTCGGCTTGTCGGTAACACCGTCTGCCGTCGGTCTCGTGCTCGTCGAAGGGCAAGAAGCCGACGGCGCCACCATGGACCGCGATGCGTTCGAGGTTCGCTCGGGCGGGCGGTCGAGCGCGCTGAAGACCTCGGAACAGGCCGCCGCGGCGGTGTTGCGCAGCGAGGCCATCGCCGCTACCCGCGGCCACCGACTGCATTCAATAGGCGTGACCTGGAGCGACGACGCCGACGCCGAAGCCTCCCTGCTGTTGAAGTCCCTGACGGATTCGGGTTTCGGGAACGTCGTGCCCGTCCGGTTCCCGGAGGCAACCGAGGCGCTGGCGCGGGGCATCGCCGAGGTCATCGGCTTCGACACGACCGCGGTATGCATCGTCGAACCCGAGGCGGTGATCACGTTGATCGTGCATACCCGCGACGGCTCGGTGCAGACCGCGATCAATCACGCGATCGACAGTGATGAACGGCTGATCCGGTGGTTGAGCGGGGTGTTCACGCGCGCCGACTGGCAACCGAAGGCCCTCGTCGTGGTCGGGTCCGGTGGCGGCCTCGACGACATCATGCCCGCTCTCGAGGATGCCCTGTCGGTGCCGGTCTTCGCGCCGGCCGAAGCCGGATTGGCGCTGGCGCGCGGCGCGGCCCTGGCGTCCACCCAGAACACCGATCTCGCCTTCACCGACGAATACGCTGCTCCTGTCCCGCTTCCGCGCCATCGGCGGCACGAAGACCGGCGCCGGCGGCCGCTCGCGCAGTCGGGACCGGTGGCCATGCTGGCCGCAGGAACGGTCACGTTCGTGGTGTCGGTGTCGATCGCGATCAGCATGCAGATCACGCCGAAACGGGACGCCTTGCCCGCCGAACTGCGCCCGGCCGCCGTCACGTCGTCCGAGATTCCGGCCGCTGCGAAGCAGACACTGCTGCCGGTTGCCCGTCCCGCTCCGATCGAGGAGGCACCGCCCGAGGTGTCCGAGGCGCCGCCTGCCGATCTCGCGCCGGCGGAAGAGGCGCCGCCATCACCTGATGTCGCCGATCAGGCGACCGTGCCCGACACCGCTTCGGTCGAGGGTCTGGCGCCCGAACCCCCGGCGGCTCCGATGGTGCCGGACCCGGCGGTGCCCGCACCCGCCCTGCCCGAACAGGTCGCTCCTGATGCGCCGCCGCCGGAACGGGGACTGCTGGACCGCATCCGGGACCGGCTGGCGGGTATCGACCCCGACAGCGGTCAACAGGCGCCTGTAGCGCCACCGCCGGACGCGCCGCCGCTGATGCCGCCTCCGTCATAGTCGAAGCCCTTGTCGTACACGGCTGTTCGCCCACGGCTCCTCGGTGGAGCAACACGTTCAGTGGCTTGAGATAACCTCGCTGAGGTGAACCGCCGTCCGACCTCGCGCAACCTGGTCACTCTTCGCTTGCTACTGCGCGTCGCGATCGTGGCAGCGGTTCTGCTCGCACTCATCGCGGTCGCGACGACGTCGCGGTCGGGCCTGTTCTGGCGGCTGAGCACATTCACCTACCAGGCCAATGTGCTCGCGGCGGCGTTCTACCTTTCGACGCTGATCTCACCGTGGGCGGATGCCCGCATCGGCCTTCGGGGAGCAGTCGTCCTCTATGTCGTGACCGCCGGTGTGTTGTGGAACCTCCTACTCACGGGCTACAGCATGGGCTACACACCGGCCAATGTGCTGTTGCACGTCGTCGTGCCGGTTCTGGCGATCACCGACTGGCTCCTGGTCGGACGCGGGCAGGCCACCGTGCGGTGGTGGCAACCCGTGCTCTGGATGGCGTATCCCGCCGCCTATGCCGCCCTCGCCCTGGCTGTCCTGAACCACGCCGGGCGCCGCGCGCCGTACTACTTCCTCGACCCCGACAGCGTCGGCACCACCACGGTGGTGACGAACGTGTGTGTGCTCGGCATCGGCGTGCTCGCTGTCGGCTATACGTTGCTGGCCATCAACCGGGCCGTCGCGACGGTCCGAGTTGATGCGTCCTAATGCCCTCTGAACAGCTATTTCAAACGGCGCCTTTCGCGCAGTGCGCCATTTGGTGGCGCGGCGGAACTTGCGGTTGCCACCGGAAAACGCCCGCAACGACCTAGGATGAGAGTGTGCTGAATCCCCGTCTGAAGAGGACGCTGGCCATGGTCAAGGCCCTTCGACATCTGCTCGTGGTGGTCGGCCTCGCCGCGGCTGCGGTGACAGGATCCGTCGCCACGGGCTCGGCAGGCGTGCCGACGCTGCCCGCAGTCGCCTTTATTACGCCCGCCTCGGGCATGACGGTGGGGGTCGCATATCCCGTGACCGTGACGTTCGCGGGACCCATCCCGGATCGGCGCGCCGCCGAGAAGACCATCACCATCACGTCGCCCACCACCCCCGAGGGCAGCTTCACGTGGCTCAATGACCGTGTCGTGCGATGGAATCCGCAAGGATTCTGGCCCGCGCACTCGTCCATCAGCGTGAGCGCGGGCGGCGCGAAGTCCAGCTTCGAAGCGGGCGCTTCGGTGGTGGGTGTCGCCGACATCGACGCCCACACGTTCACCGTGAGCATCGACGGCGCGGTGGCGCGCCAGATGCCGGCGTCGATGGGCAAGCCCAAGCATCCCACGCCCATCGGACAGTTCACGGCGCTGGAGAAGCAGTCCACTGTCATCATGGACTCGCGCACCATCGGCATTCCGCTCAGCGACCCCGAGGGATACAAGCTGACGGTCAACGACGCCGTGCGTGTCACCTGGGGCGGCGTCTATGTACACGGGGCACCGTGGTCGGTGGGGTCACAAGGCTATGCGAACGTCAGCCACGGCTGCATCAACCTCAGTCCCGACAACGCCGCATGGTATTACGACACCGTGAGCATCGGCGACCCGATCATCATTCAGGCGTAGTCGCCGGATCGCCTATGCCGGAACCTTGTCGGCGTGCAGGTTTTTCGCGGTCGGTGACGTGGCAACGGCCGCCGCGTCGGGATAGGCGCGCAGCGCGCGGTCGGCGGTGCCGGAGCTGGTCACCGTGAACCAGTAGTGCTCTTCTTGTAGTGATGCTGGCGGTGGTTGTGCCAAATCGCGTGATAGAAGACAGTTTTCGGCCTCTAGTCACTGTGAATCAGGTAGTGGCTCCACTCGTACCCGATGCCCAGCACGGACAGGCACACGACACGTCAACCCGTACCTACCCGGGCGGGGGAAGGCCAGCAGCGCGATCGCGACGGCCAGCGGCAACCCCCACAACAGCGCTTTCCACGGAATGAATATCAACGGCACATTGCGCGGGTCCATGTGGTGGGCGCGGTGCTCACGCGCAAGTAGCGGATCGATGGTCAGCCGCCCAAGGTGCTTGGGCCGCCAATGCAGGACGAAGACGTGGATGATCCATTCGAAGAACGGGAACAGCGCGACCATCACCACGGGCGCGACCGCGTCGGTCACGTGCCAGTCGCCGAGGATGATCGCACCGTCAAAGCGGCCGCGAGAGTGGCGCCGATCATCCACGGAGGGGTACTTCCAGAATTCCCGCCAGCATTGGCCCAGTGAGAAACCCTTGCGGGCCGTGCGCTCCGCATTGGTTGTCGCTGTCATGGTTGATCCTCCATCCTGTCGATGGCTGCCACCAGGGCTGCGGTCGCGGGTTCCAGCAACTCCTGCGCGGCATGTCTGGCCATGCCCGGATCGCCGGCCGAGATCGCTTCAGCGAGACGGCGATACGCCTCGGGGCGGCCGACCTCGTCCGCCATCACTGCGGCCAGGGCCGGAAGCGCCGGCTCGTACGCGGCGCGAAGAGTGTTGTCCATGAGCCGGAATGCGATGGAATCGGCGCCGTCGACGATGTGATCCCAGAATGTCAGCGCATGGCGCTGCCGTTCTACCGGGTGGTCCTCTCCAACGAGTTGTCGAGTGCATCGTCGAGTGGTCCGGCGAGTTGCGGGCCCCGACGCGTCGCGGCCAACTCGGCGACCTTCGGGCCGTTGTGCAGGCGCGTCTCCAGGATGCTGTGGGCGACGGAGAAGTCGAGCTGGCCTGCGGCGGTCAGCCGCTTGAGTGCTTCCCGAATCGCCGGCCGGAAGACGCCGAGCACCTCGGCGAGCCTGCGCTCGCTGGGAAGGCTCTCGCCGGGTCGCATTTCGCCGCTGAGCACTTCGGTGACGATCTGTTCGAAGACGTCCTCAGGAACGGATCGCCGGTTCACCGGTTGCAGGGCCATCCGCGAAGAATGACAACCAAGGGCCCAGTTCTAGCCTTTTACTTCCACCGCGTCCACGGCGGCAAGCCGGTCCTTCATGGCTTGAGCCAGTGCATGCATGCCCGACATCGGACGCACCATGACCGTCAGCTCGCTGATGGCGCCGTCGTCATCCAGACGAATGAAGTCGGCGCCTTCCACCTGCTTATCGTCGATCCTCGCCTCGAACACCAGGACCTGGTCACGGGAGCCGGCCTCGCCGATCTCGCGGACATACCGGAAGTCTTCGAACACCGATGTCACGGCTTCGAGGATCGTGCGCAACGCCGCGCGGCCCTGGTAGGGCCGGAACACGACCGGGCTGCGGAACACCACGTCGTGGCGGGTGAGCTCGATGGCGGCGTCGAGGTCTCGGGCCTCGATCGCGTTGCGGAATGGATGCACGGCTTGACCGCCTTATAGTCAACTTGTTGAATAGGTGTGAACGATACTAACGCGGCGTTTGGAAGGTCGTCCAGATGGCATTGCGTCACGCGGTCCTCGCCGCCCTGCTGGAAGGGGAGGCGTCGGGGTACCAGCTCGCCAAGCGGTTCGACGTCTCGGTCGCGAACTTCTGGTCGGCCTCTCCACAGCAGCTCTACCGCGAGCTGGACCGTCTGGAAGCCGATGGTCTGGTTCGCGGGCGGCTGGTGCGCCAACAGCGCCGACCCGACAAGCGGGTGGTCACGCTCACCGATTCAGGTCGTGCCGAGCTGCACCGGTTCACCTCTACCGCCGCCAAGCCGGTCGCGATGCGCGACGAGTTGCTGGTCATGCTCCAGGCCGTCGATGTGGGCGACGTCGGCTCGATCACCAAGGAACTCCTGTCGCGGCTGGATCGGGCCAACGCCAAGCTCGCGCTGTACGACGGGCTGCTCGACGACATGTGCGGCGCCCAGGGCGAGGTCTTCGAGAAGAACGCGCAGCGCATCGGGCCCTACCTGACGCTGATGGCGGGCCGCATGTACGAGCGGGCCAACATCGATTGGTGCACCGCCGCCCTCGAGGTGCTGCGCCGGCGATCGTCGGGTGACGAGCTCAGCAGCTCGCTTCGATCCTGAACGTCGCGGTGACCGCCTTGCTCGGGTTGTCGGTGTAACTCCCGTCCGCCGAGCCGGTGATCGTGTACTTCCCGTTCACGCCGGACACCTCGGCCTCGCCGATGTTCTTGCTCCAGAAGCTGCCCGTGAAGCCGCCCAAATCGCGGAAGTCGACCCGCTCCGCGGTCACGGTGTCACCGGTCTGGACGACCGCGGTGAAACCGTTGCCCTTGTCGGGCGTCGCGATGGTCCAGTCCCAACCGGTTTGCGAACATTTCACGACGTGCGCACCACCGGTGCTCTTACCGTCGATGGTCACCTTCGCCGTGGTGCCTCCGAGTGCCGACGGCTCGGTTGAACAGCCGGCGACCGCTGCCATGAGGACCACCGATGCCACCACCACGAGTCGGGTCTCCATGCCGTCCGACTCTATTGGCGTCGGCGGCCACGCGCCCTGGTTTCATCACGGACGGGACACGCGCAGCATCAACGCAGCGCCGCCGCGGTGGCCTCGTCCGCTGGGAGGAAGGCTTCGATGCTGAGCTCCGCGGCGGTCAGGTCCAGCGCCGTGCCGAAGGTCGTCACCGTGCTCAGGAACGTCAACAGCCGACCCCGCGAGGTGTAAAGCTCCAACGCGACCGCGACACCCCCGAGGTCAGCCGCCTCGTCGAAACAGCCTGGGTAAGAATTAATTTCGACGAGAAGCGCGGAGAGTTCGGGCGATCCGCTGACGGCAGTCTCGCGCCGCAATCGCTCCATCAGATGGTGCCGCCACTGTCCGAGGTTCCGGATGCGCGGCGCCAATCCGTCCGGATGGAGTGCGATGCGCAGCGCATTCGGGTGCTCGAGCAGATGAGGGGCGACACCGTCCAGCAATACCGCGGCGCCGGCATTCGCGTGCACAATCTGCCAGGTGCGGTCGACCACGACGCACGGGTACGGGTTGTAGGCAGCCAGCACCCTGTCCACCCCATCGCGCACAGCGGCCATCTCCGGATCAGCCAGCGAACGCTCGCCGTAGATCGGCGCCAGGCCCGCGGCCATCAGCAGCTGGTTCTGTTCGCGCAGCGGCACGTTGAGCACCTCGGCCAGGCGCAGCACCATCGCACGGCTGGGCGTCGATCGGCCGGTCTCGATGAAGCTGACGTGCCGGGCCGAGACGTCGGCCTCGATCGCCAGATCGAGCTGGCTCAGACGTCTGCGTTGTCGCCATTCCCGCATCATCGAGCCGAACGGCGGGGTCTGCACGTGGGCGGTGGTCACCGGCTCAGTGTCGTCGCTCCGTCGGATCGGGCCATTACCTGTTGGGTAATTGCATCGCTTACCTTCCGGCGGGCACCGTTGAGGGCATGAGTGATTCCACGGCCGGGAACCAGATCCCACGTTGGCTGCGTCTTGTGCTGATTTCCGACCGCGCCGGATCGGCGTGGTATATCGGGGCGGGGTTCTTCTTTGCACCGGTCCTTGCCGTCCTGTCACCGTGGCAGACCGTCACCGCAGTGTGTTGGGCGGTCATCGGCCTCGCCGGTCTCTGGCTTGGCCTGCTGGGAATCGCCATGGCCACCGGCCTGGCGCTGGTGTTGCGGTCGAACACCGAAATCCCGGAGGACTACTGGCGTTCGATCATCGACTACCCGGATGCGCCTTCGGGGTGACCGCAGACTACGGCTGGTGTGCCGGCCGGCCGGCGCCGGTGTAGTCCACCTGCCAGTGCTTGATTCCGTTGAGCCAGCCGGACCGTAGCCGCTCCGGCTTGGAAACCGGTGTGAGGTTCGGCAGTTCGTCGGCGATCGCGTTGAAGATCAGATCGATCGTCATCCGCGCCAGGTTCGCGCCGATGCAGTAGTGCGCGCCGGTGCCGCCAAAGCCGACGTGCGGGTTCGGGTCTCGCAGAATGTTGAACGAGTACGGGTCGTCGAAGACGTCCTCGTCGAAGTTGGCAGAGCGGTAGAAGATCACCACCCGCTCGTCCTTCTTGATCGGCACCCCGGACAGTTCGGTGTCCTCGAGGGCGGTGCGTTGAAACGACGTGATCGGGGTGGCCCAGCGGACGATCTCGTCGGCCGCGGTCGCGGGCCGTCTCTTCTTGAACAGCTCCCACTGGTCCGGGAAATCGGTGAACGCCATCATGCCGTGGGTGATGGAGTTGCGGGTTGTTTCGTTGCCCGCCACCGCCAACAGGATCACGAAGAAGCCGAACTCGTCGTCGGTCAGCTTGTGTCCCTCGACATCCGCCTGAACCAACTTGGTGACGAGGTCGTCACCCGGGTTCTTGCCGCGCTCGGCGGCCATCTGCATGCCGTACATGATCAGCTCGACGGAAGCGGCGGTCGGATCGTTCCTGCCGTACTCCGGGTCCTGGTCGCCGACCATCTGGTTCGACCACTCGAACAGCTTCTTGCGGTCCTCCTGCGGCACGCCCATCAAACCGGCGATCGCCTGCAACGGCAGCTCGCACGACACCTGCTCGACGAAATCGCCCGCGCCCTCCGCCGCGGCAGTCTTGGCGATGTCATGTGCCCGCTCGCGTAACTCTTCGCGCAGCGACTCGATGGCCCGCGGGGTGAACGCGCGCGAGATGATCTTTCGCAGGTGCGTGTGATGCGGGGCGTCCTGGTTGAGCAGCACGACTTTGCCGCCCTCCAGCGATTCGGGTTCGGCCTCGTCGCGATAGCGCGGTAAGGCGGTCTTCCTGTTGCTGGAGAAGACGTCGTTTCGGCGCGACACCTCCTTGACGTCCTTGTGCTTGGTCACCACCCAGTAGCCGTCGTCGCCGAATGCCCGACTCCCGTTCGACTGCTCGTTCCACCAGATCGGGGCCACCTTCCGCATCTCCGCCAGTTCCTCGATCGGCAGCCGCTCGGCATAGATGTCTGGGTCGGTGAAGTCGAACCCGGGAGGTAGATTCGGCGTCGGCACTCGTTCCTCCTTGCAAGGGGTGGGCCCCCGATATGACGTTCTCTAGTGCCCGTAGCTTATTGCTACACCACAGGTAGCGCATGGTAAAGCGGATACTTCAAAGTCGGCGAAACTCCGAAGTGAAACGTGTTCTGACGCCCAGGGGCCGACATTGACCCCTTGGCCACAAGGGGCACAGGTGTAACAATTTCTCTTGTCAAACTGAAGCACCCAGTAGCACCGCAGAATCGCGGATACCGGAGAGGGGGCATCGGTGCGCATGGATATCGAAGCAAAGGCGCTGTCCGTCGGCATCGGAACAGCGGGCCTACTCGCGGCGTTGCTGATCGCCGCTCCACCGGCACTGGCCGATCCCGTCATTCCGGAGCCTCCGGCTCCTGCGCCCGCCGACCCGGTGACCCCGGCACCCGCACCAGTGCCTGCGCCCGGGGCCGGGCCGGAGACCACACTTCAGGCCGCGGGAGTCGATGTCGCCGCACCCGCCGCACCCCCCGACGGCATGCCACACCTGTCGAGCCCCGAGAACCTGCCGCCGGGTACCACCGATACCCCGATCGACCAGGGCCAGCCGCGGACGTTGGGCTATCTGCGTGACCTCTGGCATGCGGTGCAGACGCAGGAGGTGAGCGGAGGTGACGCGCTGCTGCTGCTGACGCAGCGTCCGCTGGATGCCAACGCGGCACCACCGCCGGGCATGCCCGCCAACCCGACGCCACCGCTGCCTCCCGCACCTGACGCTCCGCCGCCGACGCCGTAACTCACGACGGGCGCGGCGCCGCTGACGCCCGCAGGCGCCGACTGGCATCACTCATGATGTCACGGACCATCCGCACGTGCACCGGTTCGACCACTGCCCACAGTCCACGCGCCGCGAGATTGCCGTGGTGCACGAAAGTCGCGAAAAGCACTGCGTCGCCGTCCTTTTTGAACAACAGCTCGCCAGGCATGCCGATCCGCGAGTCCGCGCCGAGCAGGAGGTGGTCGCGGGTGCTGCGCCGGACCGCCCAGCCGAGCAGCGAGGGGCCCGACGACCGGCCGACCTTGAGCCCGATCGCCGTCCAGCCCGAGAGCAGTTGTGTCCGGGTGACTGCCGGCGCGCCCTCGATGATCTCCCTGGCCCAGTGCTCGGCCTCGGCGTCGCGGGTCGGACCCACGTCGACGAGAAACGCGTCCGCGTAGTCGATCCGGGTCAGTGTGCTCAGCGCCGGCACCTCCGGTGGTACCTCGATCTGGCGCACGCCACCGGTCACCGGCCGGCTCCGGTGACGGCTCGGCGCCATTGCCGGTCGATGGCCCGCAGCATCATGGGGTAGACGATCAGGTGCCGGAACGGCGCAATGGCCGCGAGGTAGGCGGCGCCGAGCGCCCCGTTCGGTCGCACCAGGACGGCCATCTGGCCCCGGCATCCGCCGGCGTTGTCGGGCACCCAGCCCAGGTGCATCACGCCGTGCACGGTCTGGTTCGCGATCTCGAGGGCAAGCTCGTCGTCGGTGAGGTAGAGCGCGGTGAACCGATGCCCGTCGAATCCATCTGCGCTGCCTGCTAATTCAGCGGGAACCCGGTTGCGGAGGGACTGCACGCGGGATCCGAGGCCGGTATCCGCGCGGTCCAGGCCCAGTAGCCGGCCGGCCGACCACCTGATCGCGAACAGCGCGCGCACGACGCCGGAGGTCTGCGCGGGGTCGAAGGTCCTGATCAGCCGCACCAACCGGGTGAAGTCGTGGGGCCCGCCCGGTGTCGGCAGCGCCCACACGTCCAGTACGCGAAAGTCCTTCGCGATTTCGTGGATCCGCCACGGTCGCGACGTGTGCTCGGAATTGCTCAGCGTTCCGGATTCAACCATACAGTACTGTATGGTTGATGCTCGGGCGACGTCAAGACCCACCGCCCGGACAGGGAGAAGCGATGGTTTCCCAGATCCGTACGACCCGCGGCGGTTGGATCGAGACCGGGCTGGCGGCCCTGGCGGACGGCGGCCCCGACGCCGTGCGGGTGGAGTTACTCGCCACCACCCTGGGGGTCACGCGAGGCGGCTTCTATCACCATTTCCCCAACCGCCAGGCGCTTCTCGACGAGATGCTCGACACGTGGGAGCGTCGGAGCACCGCCGAAGTCCGCGAACGCGTCGAGAAGGACGGAGGAGGAGCGAGGGAGAAGGTCCGCCGGGCGGGCATGCTCACCTTCTCCCGGGACCTGCTCCCGATCGATCTCGCCGTGCGGGACTGGGCACGACGCGACCGGTCGGTGGCCGAACGCCTGCGTCGGGTTGACAACGGCCGCATGGCTTATCTGCGGGCGCTGATCGGCACGCTCACCGACGATCCCGAGGAGGTCGAGGCCCGCGGACTGCTCGCCTTCGCCCTTGCCATAGGTAACCACTTCATCGCTGTTGACCATGACGGCCGCAGCCGCACGCAGGTGGTGGAACGAGCGACTGCATTGCTGCTGGCGTGATCGCCGACGTCAGCCGGCGTGCAACCCCATCGACATGGCTTCAATTCGCGCGGGAACGTGTTTGTGCCAAGGGGTTCCGGCGTACGCATCGCGCCATTCGGTCGAGGTGAGCGCATTCGGGGCGACGCCGGGCACCTGAGCCCGGCCGTCGTCGTCGACGAAGTCGAGGCCGAAGCCGTTGGGCAGCGAGGCATGTCCGGGCAGCATGGTCTCGCTGACCTCGACGCTGGCCTCGGACATCCCGGCCGCCGTGGTGATGCGCGCCCTGCCGCCGTCGACCAGACCGAGGGCCACGGCGTCCTCGACGCTCACCCGCAGTGCGCCATCGGCGTCGCGTTTGCGCCACGACGGATCCCGGAAGATGTCGTTCGCGGTGTACGCGCGGCGCTCACCGGCGGACAGCACGATCGGGAACTCCTCGGTGGTCAGCTCCGGGCGATCATCGGAGAGCCGGCGGATCTCGTCCAGCATCTCGGGCATGGCCAGCGCGATCTTATGATCGGTGTGGGTGATCAGCTCGAAGTCGTCTTCGTATTCGTGCACGGTGAACGTGACAGCCGAACGGCTCGTCAGGATCGCGTCGAACAGCGCGTTACCGTCGGCGTGACCGGCTCTCCGCACCGCCTCCGGATATGCCATCGCGGCCTTCTGCGCCAGGCCCCACAGGGCGGCCGCACCGGAGAGTCCCTCGGGCAGTGTGGCCCCCAGTGTTTCGTATAGCACGAACGGCAGCACCTTGCCCAGTACCGGACTGGTGCCGACCGCCCGCAGGAACGCCTGGGTGAACGCCTGGCGGCCTTCGGCCGCGGCCGCGCGAAGCGGTTGCAGCTCGGCGTCGTCGACCACGCCCAGCGCGCGCGTCAGCCGCGCCCAGATCTCCGGCTCGGGAAGCGTGCCTTCGAGCGGCTCCATCAAGCGGTGGCGCAGGTGAAAAGTGTTGTGCGGAAACTCGAGATTGAAGAAGGTCGCCTCCGCCTTCTCGTACTGCGTGGCGGCGGGCAGCACATAGTGCGCCATCCGGGCGGTCTCGGTCATCGCGACGTCGATCACGACCATCAGCTCCAGCGATTGGAACGCCTTCCGGCAGGCGGCCGAGTCGGCGAGCGAATGGGCCGGGTTGCTGCTCTCCACGATCATCGCCCGGAACCGGTCCGGGTGGTCGGTCAGGATTTCCTCGGGCACAACGTTGCTCGGCACCAGGCCGCCGACAATGGGTGCGCCGGTGACCGGCGTCCGCCCGACGGCGGTGGTGTGGCGGAACAGCGGTCCGAACGACGAATGCAGATGCTGGCCACCACGTTTCGCGAAGTTTCCGGTCAGGATCCACAACAGCTTGTTCAGGTACGAGCACAACGTGCTGTTGGGCGCCTGCTGGATGCCCAAATCCTCGAACACCGAGACGCTGGCGGCCCCGGCGATCCGACGCGCGGCCGCGCGCAGCAGTTCCTCGTCGACGCCGCAGCGCTGCGCGTAGTCGCCGATCGAGACGTCACGCAACGCCTGCCGGACGGGCTGGGCATCCTTGACGTGGTCGGCGATGAACGCCTCGTCGCAGCGGTTCTCCTGGACGAGCACGGCGGCCAGTGCCGCGAGGCACCAGGCGTCGGTTCCGGGGCGCACGCGCAGGTGGAAGTCGGCCATTTTCGCGGTGTCGGTGATCACCGGATCGATGACGACCATCGATCGGGCGGGATCCTTGGCGATCTCGTTGAGGACGGTGCGTGCCCGCGGGAAGCTCTGCGACATCCACGGGTTCTTGCCGATGAACACCGAAACCTCGGCGTGTTCGAACTCGCCCCTGGTATGGCCGCCGTAAAGGTGGGCGTCGACCCAAGCCTCGCCGGTCTTCTCCTGCGCGAGGGCATTGGAGCGATAGTGGGAGCCGAGCGCCTTGAGGAACGCGCCGCTGTAGGCGCCGCCGAGGTGGTTGCCCTGCCCGCCGCCGCCGTAGTAGAAGATCTTGTCCCCACCGTAGGTGTCGCTGATGTGCTTGAAGCCTGCCGCCACCTCGGCAATGGCGGTGTCCCAGTCGATTTCCTCGTAGGTACCGTCGGGTCGACGCCGCATCGGCGAGGTCAGGCGGCCGCGGTTGTTCTGGTAGTGGTCGAGGCGTAATGCCTTGTTGCAGGTGTATCCCTGTGACGCCGGGTGCGCCTTGTCCCCGCGGATTTTCGTCAACTTGCGGCCGTCGAGTTGGACCACGATCCCGCAGTTGCATTCGCACAAAATGCATGCGGTCGACTGCCAGTCCACCGGAGTCGCTTCGTCTCTAGCGGTCATTGCCCCGGTTTCCTTTCGACGTCTCGGATTCCAGCAGCGTGCGCAACTGCGCATGCACCACATCGAGGGGCTTGAGGTCGCAGGATGCCCGCGCGACCACGATCGCCCCCTCGAATGACGTGGTCGTCAGCATCGCGAGTTCTTCGGCGCGAGCCGCCGGAATGCCATCGGCGGTCAGCCGCCGGGCGATCAGGTCGGTCCACCGCGCGAAGGCCGACGCCGCCCGTTCGATGATCGCTGCGGACTGATCCGGCTTCGCGGGATCGCCGGCCTCGACCGAAACCGCGACGACGGGGCAACCCGCGCGAAAATCGGAGCGGACGAGTTGCGTGCGGTAGTCGTCGATCAGGTGGTCGAGGAGTTCGACGCCGCTCGCCGCCGCCGCGATTCGCCTTGCCACATGCTCACCGGCGTAGTCGATGGCCTCGCAGAGCAACTGTGTTCGACCGCCGGGGAAGTAGTGGTAGGCCGAGCCGCGGGGGGCGCCGCTGTGTTCCAGGACATCGGCGATCGCGGTCGGGTGCGCACCGCGTTCTCGGATCAACAGCGCAGCGGACACCACCATCCGCTCTCGTGGGCTTGCCATGGCCGCACTCCATCCCTCGCTTATGTATGTCACCCTACATAACCGCTTGGGCCAAAGTAATGCCGAGACTGCGGACAGATCCTCAAATCCCGCTGACCGGCGATCTGTGCGCAGCCTCGGCGTTCGCGCTCAAACTGATGCCGCCTCGTTGATCTCGTTCAGGCTGTTCGTCGCCTCGAGGTACTCCTGCACCCAGCGCTCGATCACCGTCGACGTCTTCTCGACCTTGGTGAACTGTCCGACGACCTGGCCGATCGGATTGAACGCGACGTCGACGGTCTCATTGGGATACTTGTGGGTGGCGGCGACGGCCATGCCGGACACCATGTACTGCAGTGGCATCCCGAGCGGCTTCGGGTTGTCCGGGTTCTCCCAGGCCTCGGTCCAGTCGTTGCGTAGCATCCGCGCCGGCTTGCCGGTGAAAGACCGGCTGCGCACGGTATCGCGGCTCGTCGCCTTGGCGTAGGCGGCGTGCTGCACAGCGGTGTTCTCCGATTCCTCGACCATGACCCATTGCGAACCGGTCCACGCCCCCTGCGCGCCGAGAGCGAGTGCGGCGGCGATCTGCTGACCGCTACCGATCCCTCCGGCGGCCAGCACCGGGACCGGTGCGACCTCCTTGACGACCTGCGGCCACAGCACGATCGAGCCCACCTCGCCGCAGTGGCCGCCGGCCTCGCCGCCCTGGGCGATGATGATGTCGACGCCGGCGTCGGCATGCTTGCGGGCCTGCGCAGGCGACCCGCACAGCGCGGCGACCTGGCGCCCTTCGTCGTGGATGTGCTTGATCATGTCGGCGGGAGGGGTACCGAGCGCGTTGGCGATGAGCGTGCACTTCAGGTGTCTCACCGCCACCTCGACCTGCGGCGTCGCGGTAGCCTCAGTCCAGCCGAGCAGCTGCAGGGCATCATCGTCGCTGTGCTCGACCGGCACGCCGTGGTCGGCGAGGATCTTGCGGGCGAACTCCAGATGCTCGTCCGGCACGAGCGCGTTGAGCGCCTTCTTGAGCACCTCGGGTTCGAGGTCGGTGGAGTCCATTCCCTCGTATTTGTTCGGGATGACGATGTCCACTCCGTAAGGATGGTCACCGATGTTGTCGTCGATCCACTTCAGCTCGATCTCGAGCTGCTCGGCCGTGAAGCCGACCGCCCCGAGCACGCCGAACCCGCCGGCCTTGCTCACCGCGACGACCACATCTCGGCAGTGGGTGAAGGCGAAGATCGGAAACTCGACCGCGAGGTCGTCGCAGATGGGGGTGTGCATGTCTGCTCCTCGGTGGGCGCCACACGAATTGAAACGTGTTCTATTTTAGTACACGGTCAATGGCGGGTGACCTCTTCGACGAACGAGACTTCGTTGCCGTCCGGATCGCTGACGTCGACGACCTTGACCATGTCGGCGATGACCGTCGGCTCACCCGCCGCGATGCCCGACTCACTGAGTTCCGCGATTTGGGCGTTCAGGTCGGCGACACCGATTCGTACCGCGGACTTTCCCGCGCGCTGCGGGTCTTCGACCAGTTGCAGCCATGCGGTCGCGGTGATCTGCCACTCGGCGACCCCCTCGACGGGTTCCAGGTCGGGTTCGCGGCCGATGACCCGGCTGTACCAGGACCGGGCGGCGCCGTAGTCGCGGGTGGCGACGACGGCGGCGATGTCGTCGAACTTGTCGGGCATGGATGCCTCCTCACGGAGTCGGACGCCTCAGTCGTACCCGATGAACCTGCGCAACGAAGAGCGTTTGCGGTGACCCGAACCGACGACATGCAACACCGGCCAGCCCTGTTCGGCGGCCGCCGCGGCCAGGCCCGAGCGCGGATTGACCGGCCGGGGGTTTCCCACCAGCACCATCAGCGCGGCATCTTCGTCGCCGTCGGCGTAGAAGTAACTGCTCTGCAGCCCAACATCATTGGCCGCGCAGAATTGTTGTACCGCGGTCGCCTTGTTTCGTCCCCAGACGACGGGTTTCGCGATCCGGCCGGTGAGTCGGCCGTCCTCGTCGAGTTCGAAACGGTTGCACAGCACATGATCGATCTCCAGGAAGCGGGCAACCGGTTCGGCGTGGATGGTCAGCGCCGATGAGCTGAGCACCACCGTGTGGCCCCGGCGCTGATGCGCCTGCACGATTTCGTGCATGTGCGGGAACACCCGCGATGCGACGCGCTCGACGAAGAGTCGTTCGCCGAGTTCGTCGAGCTCGGCCAGCGACTCGCCGCGCAGATAGCCCGCCGCCCTGGTCAACAGATGCTCGAACCGCATGCGGCCCAAGCGGTAGCGCATCGAGGCCTCGACGACGCCGAGGATTTCGCCGATTCGCGCCTGCCTTCGGCGGATCCGGTCGCTGGCATGTGCGGTTGCGGTGAACCCGTCAACCAGCGTTCCGTCCAGATCGAAGAATGCGCCCACCTGGGGCCCGGGCGCGCTCGCAGCGATCTCCGCGACCGGATCCGGGGGCGCTGGCTCCGCGGTCATCTCGCTCCTGTTGTCCGGGCCGGTGACTGCCATGCTACGTGTGGTTTGCCGCCGCCTCGCCGCCCCGCATACAGTCGACCACGTTGCGGCGACGGTAGTGTTGAGATGTTTCGCCGATCTTGGTGAAACGGGCCCCCCCTTCCAGCAGTGCGGAGGCACCGTGGCGAGCGCAACACAGGCGCGTTCCGGTCAGACCGCTGCTCGGGTGACACCTGCAGGTCGAGGCTCCGCCCGCCTTGGTTTAGTCTGTGGGCCGACCGCGATCGGCGCCGTCCGATGGCGGTCGTCGGTTCTTGCCGGGTTCAGCCTGGAGCCTCGCGAGCGTGAACGTAGCTCGTGCGTGGCACGGGCGATCGCAGCTTGACCCAGGAAAGGTGAGCGTTGGACGAACAGTCGGGAGTCGCACCAGACAGTGCCTCCATTCCATCCGAAGCGACCACATGCGTGGTGACCCAGCACCGGGTCGACCAGGTGATCGTCGTATCGGTATCCGGTGTTGTGGACATGCTGACCGCGCCTCAACTCGAGACGGCGATCACGGCGGCGCTGGCGGAGAAGCCGGCCGGTGTGGTGGTCGACTTCACCGATGTCGAATTTCTGGCCTCGGTGGGAATGGGCGTGCTGGTCGCGGCCCATGACGAGGCCGGCGACGACATTCGCTTCAGCGTGGTCGCCGACGGTCCCGCCACCAGTCGACCCCTCAAATTGATCGGCATCGCGGACATCCTCCCGCTGTTTCCGACACTCGATGAGGCACTGACCGCGCAGCGCGCGTAGCAAGTGGCGCGTCGGGGTAAGCAGTGACTGTCATGATTGACTCGATGTCACTCGCAGAGGTTGCCGAAGCCGAGCGCTTCGAGCGCACCGGCATGGATGCCGGCCCGCGCGCCGCCTCGCTGGCCCGTGAGGCGTTCGCCGACTGGCTCGAGCGGTATTTCGATCTTGATCCGATCCGATCCGCAGATCTGGTACTGGCCGTCAACGAGGCGCTTGCGAACGCCGCGGAATTCGCCTACCTACGCGCCGAGCATCCCGGGACGATGGATATGCGCGCCGACTATGACGCGGACAGCAAAAGGCTCGTCGTGAGCATCTGCGATCACGGCGCGTGGCGCACGCCCGTGTCGAACGCGAACAACCCGGCCCGTGGCCGGGGTATCCCGTTGATGCGGGCGCTGTCGGACCGGGCCGATATCGAGATTTCGCCCGGAGGGACACAGGTCTCGCTGGCGTGGCACGCCGTCACTCAGCGCTGATCAGCGGTAGAACAGCCCGGCGCCGGTGACGAACGGCAGGTCCAGCGTCGTCCTGATGCCCGGCGGCGCGGCCACCACCGCCGGTATCGCGTTCACGATCCGTCCGGCGGCGGCGACAATGGCGGCGTGATTGTGGTCGCCCTTGCGGCTGGAAGGACAGATATCCACGGCATAGGACGGCTCGCCGAGGATTTCGACCCGGTAAGAGCCGCCCGGCTGAGCGGGTTGCGCCCAGTCCGGACGAAGATCGTCCCGGAGCCGCGTCACGTGTTCGACCACCACCACCGGCCGGCCCGCCACATTGCCGTTGATCTCGAACCGCACCGCGGCGACGGTGCCCTTGGCGACATGCCCGGCCGCGATGTCGAAAGGCTCCGGCGCCAACTCCTGTTCGAAGGACTCGGTGATGTCGTCGATCTCGATGTCCAGGCCCGCGGCCAACTGCCGGATGGCGGTACCCCACGCAATGCTGAGCACTCCGGGCTGGAAGAGGATCGGAAGATCCTCGGGCGCCTTCCCGAACCCCATCACGTCAAATATCACCGTCGCCCCGTCGTAGGTGGCGTAGTCGGCGATCTCCATGGTGCGCACCTGCTCGATCCGCTGACAGGTGCTCGCGAGCGCGAAGGGGATCAGATCGGTGGCGAATCCCGGGTCGACTCCCGTGATGTAGATGCTCGAATTCGTTTGCTTTGCCGCCTCTTCCACACGGCCGATGTATTTGTCGGGGATCACCCCCCACGGGTACAGCAGTACACCGGGTGAGGAGCCCACCACGTTCACCCCGGCCGCCAGGATCTTCATCACGTCGGCCATCGCGTCGGGCAGCCGGTTGTCGCCCATCGCGCAATACACCACGCAGTCGGGCCGGGTGGCCAACACCGCGTCGAGGTCCTTGGTGGCGGTGACACCGGTCGCCGGGTCGACACCCGCCAGTGCACCGGCGTCCAGACCCACCTTGTCGTCGGATGAGACGCCGACGGCCGTGAGGTCGAACTGTGGATTCTCGATGAGTTCGGTCAGCGCGAGTGGGCCGCAGTTTCCGGTGCCGATGAGCGCGACGCGGATGGCCATCCTGCCTCCTTGCGTGACCGTTCTCGTGTCGGCGAAACCGTAGCGCAATCCGTCTCGAAATTGGAACAAGTTCTACTTTCCGGGCGGCACGGTAGCCTGACCGGTCATGGGACGCGTGGACGGGAAAGTTGCACTGATCAGTGGCGGGGCTCGTGGCATGGGCGCAGAACACGCCCGGGCGCTGGTGGCTGAAGGCGCCAAGGTGGTGATCGGCGACATCCTCGACGACGAGGGCAAGGCGTTGGCCGACGAGATCGGTGCCGCCGCACGCTATGTGCACCTCGATGTCACCCAGGCCGAGGAGTGGGACGCCGCGGTGGCCACGGCGGTCAACGAGTTCGGCACGCTCAATGTGCTCGTCAACAATGCCGGCATCGTCGCCCTCGGCCAGATCGGCACATTTGACATGGCGAAATGGCAGAAGGTCATCGACGTCAACCTGACCGGCACGTTTCTGGGCATGCAAGCGTCGGTCGAGGCTCTGAAAGCCGCGGGCGGCGGATCGATCATCAACGTCTCGTCGATCGAGGGCATGCGCGGCGCTGTCATGGTGCATCCGTATGTGGCGTCGAAGTGGGCCGTGCGCGGTTTGACCAAGTCGGCGGCGCTCGAGTTGGGCTCACATCAGATCCGGGTGAACTCCATTCACCCCGGCTTCATCCGCACCCCGATGACGAAGCACTTCCCGGACAACATGCTCACCATTCCGCTGGGGCGGCCCGGTCAGTCCGATGAGGTCGCGACGTTCGTGGTGTTCCTCGCCAGCGACGAGGCGCGCTACGCCACGGGCGCGGAGTTCGTCATGGACGGCGGGTTGGTCAACGACGTTCCGCACCGGACCTGACCCGTCGGTAACGCATCGGCGGCCGCCCTCCTGGTGCCAGACTTCAGCAATGCACCAGGTCGATCAAACCACCGAAGAAATGGTGCGCAGCGTGCTTGCGTACGCCGAGAACCGGCTGCGGATGGATCCCGTGCCTCTCGACAAGGGCACCCTGTCCGCCGAGGAACTCTACGACCGCCTCGACGGGGTGATCAGGGAGACGCCGCATCCGCCCGATGAGGTACTCGGTGTGTACACGTCGGTGATCGCTCCGAGCGTCATCTCGGCGGACAGCCCACGGTTCCTCGGCTTCATCCCGGCGGCTCCCACCAAGGCCAGCCTGTTGTTCGACATGCTCGTGTCGTGCGCGTCGATTCAGGGCATCTCCTGGCTGGAGGCCTCCGGCGCGATCGCGGCGGAGAACAGCGTGCTTCGGGTGATCGCACACGAGGCCGGCCTGCCGACGACATCGGGCGGATGCTTCGTCTCCGGCGGTTCAGCGGGAAACCTCTCGGCGCTGGCCGTGGCCCGGGAGACCGCGAAGAAGCGAGGTGCCACCGGCAGGCTCCGGGTCGTGGTCGGCTCCGACGCGCATTCCTCGATCGTGAATACCCTCCGGCTGCTCGAGATGGACGCGCTCGTGGTGGAGACACCGGATCATCAGCTCACCGCCGATACGGTCCGCGACGCGGTCGCGGCCGACGCGACGAACATCGCCGCAGTGGTCTGCACCTCGGGGACGACCAATGCCGGCATCATCGACGATCTGGCCGGAGTCGGCGCGATCGCGCGCGAGCGCGGCTGGTGGTTCCACGTCGACGGCGCCTACGGCGGTTCGGGCATCTTCGCCCGATCGCTCCGGCCCAAATACAACGGCCTGGAGCAGGCCGACTCGTTCATCCTCGACCCCCACAAGTGGTTGTTCACGCCGTTCGATTGCTGCGCGCTGCTGTACCGCGATCCTGAGCTGGCCCGGGCCACCCACACCCAGGACGCCTCGTACCTCGACGTCATCCACGCCGGCGACGGGGAGTGGAACCCGTCGGACTACGCGTATCAACTGACCCGACGGGCGCGCGGGCTGCCGCTGTGGTTCTCACTCGCGGTCTACGGACTCGAGGCGTATCGGCAGGCCATCGAGGTCGCCGCCGCCCTGGCCCGCGAAACTGCGAAGCTGATCACGGCGGCACCTCAGCTCGAGTTGATCCGCGAGCCCGACCTGGGCGTGGTGCTGTTCCGGCGGCTCGGCTGGAAGCCGGAGGACTACGACGCCTGGGCCCAGCGACTTCATCAGGACCAGGTGGCATTCATCCCGCCGACCAAATGGGAGGGTGAAACCGTCGGCCGGTTCGCCTTCCTGCACCCCGCCACCACCATCGACCTGGTGCGCGAGGTGCTGGACCGCACCGAGTAATCCGCGAAACCTGTTGACGCTGCGGCACTTTCCGCTGCGCCGGGCGCCGCCGTCAGGCGTCCGAGGCGGCTGACCGTCCCGACAGGTACGGTGTTCCGGTGGCCGAGGTGGAGATGTCGGGTGGTCGGCGTCGGCACATGGTCCTGCGGATTCTGCTTTCGGTAGCGCTCCTGCTGTTGCTGTGTGCGGCCGACTTTCCGGATTTCGGGCAGCCGGGCCCGCCCCCCGGACAGATCGAGCTTGCCGACGGCTGGACGATGACCTCCGCCCGCGATCTTGCCGCCGACGGCGCGGTGCTCTCGAAACCGGGCTACCGGGAGTCCGGGTGGCACACCATCCCGCGGATGCCCTCGACCGTCCTGCAAACGCTGCAACAGGACGGCACCTACCCCAACCTGTACTTCGGCACCAATCTGCGCGATGAGGTCCCGCAGGACCTGTACAAGCAGGACTGGTGGTACCGCACCTCGTTCTTCGCACCCGCCGGCCACACCACCTACCTGCTGGAGATTCCCGGCATCAACTACCGCGCCGAGGTCTGGCTGAACGGGCACCTGGTCGCGGGCAACAAGCAGATCGTGGGCATGCACGCCGCGCACGAACTCGACGTCTCGCCGTGGATCGACCAGGGGACGGCCAACTCCCTGGCCATCAAGGTCACCCCTGAACAGGCGCTCCAGGACATCAACGGGGTGGAGCTGGCCGACAGCTGGTACGACTGGATCAACTGGAACTATCTGGGTTATCAGGGACCGGGGAAGAGCCCCAACAACGGGGATTCCTTTGTGCCGGACCGGAATGCGGGGATCTGGAAGCCCATCTACCTGAAGGTGTCGGGCCCGGTGTCTCTCGGCCCCGCGTCCGTGAACTCGGAATTGCCGCTGCCGCGAACCGATTCCGCGCGCCTGTCGATCTACACCAGCGTTCGCAACACCTCCGCCGCACAGGTCAGGGGCGCCCTGCGGGCGACGATCACGCGGCCAGGTAAGCCCGACATCCAGATCGAACAACCGGTCACGCTGGCGGCGGGGGAGAAGCGCGACGTCGGTTTCGACCCGGACAAGTTCAGCGAGCTCACCGTTTCCCATCCCGACCTGTGGTGGCCGTACACGATGGGCCAGCCCGACCTCTATGACCTGAAGCTGGAATTCCGCCAGTACAGCCGGCCGATCGACAGCAGCCATCTCCGGTTCGGCATCCGCAGCATCCAGCAGTTCCGCGACCAAGACGAGCAGTTTCCCGAACTCGGTAAAGGCGGCAGTTTCTACCTGAAGGTCAACGGCAAGGACTTTCTCGTTCGCGGTGCGGCATACACACCGGACCTGCTGTTCGCCAACGACCCGGCGCGCGACGCCGCCACCCTGAGCTACGTGAAAGATCTCGGGCTCAACATGATTCGGCTGGAGGGCAAGTTTCCTGGCGACCGCATCGTGGAGATGGCCGACGAGATGGGCATCCCCTTGATGTTCGGCTGGATGTGCTGCAACCAATGGGAGAAGTGGGCCCAGTGGGACGACGAGGACAACCGGGTCGCGCAGGACAGTCTGCGGTCCCAGATTTTGGCGCTCCGACATCACGCCTCGGTGTTCGTCTGGGCCAATGGCAGCGATGGTCTGCCACCCCCCGCGGTGCTGGCGAAGTACCACGGCATTCTTTCCGACCTGCACTGGCAAAACGCCACCGTCGACACGGTCTCCTCGCTGGCCACGGACGCGGACGGCGAGCGCAAATGGAACGGCATTCAGATGGCTGGACCGTACAGTTGGCGACCACCGAGCTACTGGTTCAGCGGCCGGTACGCGGCCACTCGCGGCGCCACGGCCGAACAGGGCGATAACGAGAGCATCCCGCCACTGGCAAGTCTGAAGAAGTTCATCCCCGCCGACAAGCTCTGGCCGTTCAACGAGGCGTGGTACTTCCACGCCGGTTCGAACCCCAAAAACGCTGCGCTGACCAGCGTTCGGCAGGCCATCCTTCGCCGCTACGGACCATCCGACGATGTGGAGGAGTTCACGCGCAAGGCACAGGTTGCGGAATACGAATCGACGCGCGCCCAGTTCGAGGCGTTCGCCGCGAACGGCTGGGACACCCACAAGATGACGATCTACTGGATGCTGAACAACCATTGGCCGTCGTTCTTCGGGCATCTCTTCGACTACTACCTGCGGCCCGGCGGAGCCTACTTCGGCGCCAAGAAGGGCCTGCGGCCGTTGTCGGCCGTCTTTGATTCGTACGCCACCGGCGACCACAGCACGGCCAACATCAAGGTCGTCAACCAGACGCCCGTCAACCAGGACGGCCTTCGTGTCCGCGTCCGGGTGTACGACCTCGCGGGCCGGGTCCGCGATGACCGCACCGTGGACCACCTCAAGGTTGCATCCGGGGGCACCACGCTGGCCGTCGCATTGCCCAGAACCGTCCGGGACTCGAGGGTGTTCTTCGTGCGTTGTCAGCTGTTCGACAAGGCCGGAAACATGGTCAGCGAGAACGTCTATTGGCAGTCGCAACAGCCAGACGACGTCGGAGATCCGCGAAACGACCTGGCGTTCGAACTCAAGCAGTCCAGCTGGGCCGACATGACCGCGCTCAACAACCTGCCGCGGGTGCCGCTGGAGGTGACCGCGCGGCGGAGCGATTCGGACCATAACCGAGTCTCGATACGGCTGCACAACCCCTCGCAGCAGATCGCGTTCTTCGAGCGGGCCGAGCTCACGTCGGCGCCGGACGCGGATGAGATCCTGCCGATCGAGTACAGCGACAATTACGTCACCGTGTTCCCCGGCGACACCGTGGACCTGACGGGAACGATTCCGACCGGAGGCGTGGACGCCCGTTGGGTCAGGGTCTCCGGATACAACACCGCCTCTCAGGTGGTGCCGGTCAGTCCACCGCCGCAAGGTTGACCGTCGCGTCGCGCCCACCTCCTCGTCATTGCCCCGGTAGATGTCGACCCTGCCCGACGACCGACCTCTTCCCGCTGCGCAGGATGCGCGCGACCGCCTGCGCCGGCCCCACCTTGATGGGCCTCAGGTAGCGGATGAACAGATCGGTGGTGGCGATGCCCATTCCGAAGGTGGTGCTTCGCACGCGAGTTGCCCGGCCGTCACGTCGGCCGTGGTGGCGATCAAACCGCCTTGTAGACCACCGGCCGTGTTGACCGTTCGCTCGTCAACGGGCATCTCCATCACCACCGTGCCCTCGGTCGAAGGAACCTCGGTCAGTCCGAGTTGGTCGAACAGTTCCCGCAGCGATCTCGGCGCCGTCACACGCTGTTCCTCTTGCGCAAGGAGAACGACATTACCGGCTTGTCGTCGTCGCGGCCGGGCTGCGTAATCTCGTACCTCGTGAGTGCACGGGCAGGCATCGTGGTCACCGGGACCGAGGTCCTCACCGGTCGAGTCCAGGATCGTAACGGCCCGTGGATCGCCGACCAGTTGCTCGAACTCGGCGTCGAACTGGCGCACCTCACCATCTGCGGCGACCGGCCGCATGACATCGAGGCGCAGCTGAAGTTCCTCGCCGACGACGGCGTCGACCTGATCGTCACCAGCGGCGGCCTCGGTCCGACCGCCGACGATATGACCGTGGCAACTGTGGCCCGGTTCTGCGGCCTTGAACTCGTCCTGGACGAGCCGCTCGAGGCGAAGATCGCCGACATCATCAGGCGACTGATGGCGCGCTTCGACAACGTCGACTTCGAGGCGGTGCGGGCCGCCAACCGCAAGCAGGCGCTGGTTCCGGTGGGGGCGCACGTCATCGATCCGGTGGGCACGGCGCCCGGCGTCGTCGTCCCCGGCACGCCGACCGTCGTCGTGCTGCCCGGCCCGCCGCGCGAACTCCAGCCGATGTGGCCGCTGGCGCTGCAGACCGACGCGGTGCAGCAGGCGATCGCCGGCCGGACGACGTACCGGCAGGACATGGTGCGGATGTTCGGGCTGCCCGAATCCGGGCTCGCCGACACGCTGCGCGATGCCGAGCAGCGCGTCGCCGACTTCGGGCGGCTGGAGATCACCACGTGCCTGCGCCGCGGCGAGATCGAGATGGTCACCCGCTATGAGCCGGATGCGGCGCCGATCTACGCCGACCTGATGGAGCTGCTGCGGAATCGGCATGGGACCGAAATCTTCTCGGAGGACGGAGCGCGGGTCGACGACCAGGTGGCGCAGCTGCTGGCCGGCCACCGCGTCGCTACGGCCGAGTCGTGCACCGGCGGCCTGCTCGCCGCGCGGCTGACCGACGTGCCGGGTTCGTCGGCATACGTCGCGGGCGGCGTCGTCGCCTACGCCAACGACGCGAAGACAGAATTGCTCGGTGTCGACCCCGCGCTCATCGATGCGCACGGCGCGGTGTCCGAACCTGTCGCCGAGGCAATGGCAGAGGGTGCATTGCGATACTTCGGTGCAGATACGGCGGTGTCGATCACCGGGATCGCGGGGCCGGGCGGCGGTACGGAGGAGAAACCGGTGGGAACGGTGTGCTTCAGCGTGAAACGCGCCGACGGGTCGACCCTGATCCACCGCATCCGGCTGCCGGGTGATCGCAGTGACATCCGCGAGCGCTCGACGACGATTGCGATGCACCTTCTGCGCCGGTCGCTGAGCCGACCGGACGGATCGGATACCGTACGCCCGGTGACACAGGAGGAACGCCGATGACTGACACGGACGAACGGCAGACCATCGCCGATCTCGCCGAAGCGGGCGGCTGGCAGCGTCGGGAGATCGAGCGCACCGACTACTACGCCAAGGGTGGCGTCCGGGTGCAGGTGCTGTGGCAAGGCACGGCCGTGATCAGCGGCGGATCGCTGTACTACGACGACGTCTTGACGACCACCACGCGGGAACTGGCCACCGTCCAGGGGTGGTTGCGGCGCTGAACGCACCGCAGTCAGCCGAGTGCGGCTCTGGCCTCGTCCAGATTGTCCGCGCCCAGCACGAGGCGGGTGTTGGTCGCGAGATAGGCGGTGGTCAGGTTGACCTTCGCGTTGCCCAGTCGCTGCGCGACGTCGCCCAGCGCGCCCGGCCGGTCTTCGACGTCGAGCACGATCACCTCCTGCTCGGAGACGATCTTGATACCGGCCGCCGCGAGCGCTTCGAAGGCCGACGTCGCGTCGTGCACCAGGATGTGGACCTCTGCTTGACCGCCCCCTGTGGATAGCGCGCAGAGCCCGGCGATGTTCGCGCCCGCCTTACCGAGCACGTCGCCGACGCGGGCCAGTTCGCCGGGCTGGTCATCCAGATAGAGCGTCAGATCGGTGGCCATCAGGCTCTCCCTTCGCGCCACTGGTAACGGTAGTTAAATCGGATGCGTTCGGGTATCGCTTTATGGCACCGTCGAGTTCTGTGCGCGCCTCCGATGCCTCGGCCTCTCTAGAAATTCGCACTGCGACCGACTCCGATTGGCAGGGCATCTCCCTGCTCCGAGCCACCAGTTTCGGCGGTTTCGAGCCTCCTGAGTCGTTGGACTCGTGGCGGACGCTGATGCCGGGCGACAGTTCGGTCGTCGCATGCGATGAAGGCGATCTCGTCGGAATGGCGCACTACCTCGACCTACAGATGACGGTGCCCGGTGGCGCGGTGCTGCCGGTCGCCGGCATCACGCTCGTGGCCGTCGCTCCGACACACCGACGTCGCGGCATCTTGCGCGCGATGTACGCCGACCTGCACGAGCGGATCTCCGCCGCGCGGTATCCGATCGCGGGCCTCACCGCGAGCGAGGGCGGCATCTACGGCCGGTTCGGCTACGGCCCGGCGACGATCGAACGGGAACTCACCGTCAGCCGCCGCAATGCCGAGTTCCATCGGGACGTACCGGACCCGGGCGGTGTCCGTCTGGTCGCCGCGGCCGATCACGGTGCGGACTTCGCCGACATCTATGACCGCTGGCGCAGGGCCACACCCGGGGGCCTGGCCTGCCCGCGGGCGTTGTGGGACGAGCTGCTCGCCGACCGTGAGCACGACCGTCGCGGCGGCAGCGAACGGTTCGCGTTCCTGCACCGCGACGGCTACCTGCTCTACCGTGTTTTCCGCGACGACCCGATGGTGGTTCGCACCCACGAGTTCATCGCCGCTACCGGTGACGCGCACATTGCCCTCTGGCGCGCGCTGTTGGGGCTGGACCTCATGGAGAAGGTCAGCGTGACAACGCACCCCGCCGACCCGTTACCGTATCTGTTGACCGATGCCCGACTGGCTCGCGTCACGCATCACGAGGACGATCTGTGGCTGCGGATCATGGACATCCCGGCGGCTCTCGAGGCGCGCACCTACCCCTCAGACCTGTCCACGGTTCTCGAGATCTCGGATGGATTCCGTAGCGACGGAGGACGATTCGCTCTGCAGGTGCACAACGGTCGCGCACGGTGTACGCCGACGGATGCTGCGGCCGACGTGCAGATGGATCTCGACGTGCTGGGCAGCCTTTATCTCGGCGTGCACGGCGCCACAGTTTTCGCCGCGGCGAACCGGTTGCGCTGCAAGGACTCCGAGCTGATCCGACGGCTGGACGCGACGTTCGCCAGCGATGTCCCCGCCATGCTCGGGTACGGCTTCTAGGGACGGGGGTCGCCGGCCTCGTCCCAGACACCGACCATGGTCCGCAGGATTTCCTCGGCGCGGCCCAGATCGGCGAGATGGCTATCGCCCGGCAGGTGATGCAGCTCGACGTCGGGCAGCTTGGCCACGACATGCTGACCGTCGGCGAACGGAACGATGTGGTCGTGATCGCCGTGCCACCAGCGAATCGGGACCTTGACCTGGTCGAGCCGGAAACCCCAGTCGCGGGAGAACACGATGACGTCGGCGAATGGTGCGGCCATCTGTTTGCGGCTCCCGTTGAGCAGGTCGTCCAGGAACATCGCCTTGATCTCGGGCCGGGCCAGCAGAGCGCGGTCGGCTTCCGGTGACACCCGGCCGTATCACCCGGCCGTACAGATCGGCGGCCGGTCCCGCGACCGGCTTGATGAGCCTGATGAGCGTGGTGGCCGCCAGCCTGATCGGGCCGCCCGCGAACTGCAGCAGCGGCGCGACCCGCACACCGACGTTTCCCATCACCCCGCCGGCGATCGCGTCGGGCCCCATCGTCGGCGCGACCCCACCGATCACTCCGGCGGCCACGACACGTTCCGGCATCGCCGCGGCGCACGCGAGGGTGTAGGGGCTGCCACCGGGCAAGCCGACCACGATTATCTTGTCTATGCCCAGCGTGTCGGCGATGGTGCGCAGATCGTCGGAGAACGCGAACGGGGTGCCGTACTGGTACGGAGTCGACGAACCGATGCCGGGGCGGTCGAGCCCGATCAGGCGGATGTTCGCCCTCTCGGCGTACACGCGCGCCTCCATCGGGATCTGCCTGCGCGCCCCCGGCGTGCCGTGCAGCCAGAAGACGGCGCGTCCCTGCGGGTCGCCGAACTCGGCGAATCCGATCTGGTCGTCACCGACGGCGATGTTGCCTTCCAGCTTGGGATGGGCGATTGCGACAGGCATGGCCAGAGTGTCTCACGGGGTTACGCGGTGTTAACCCGGTCAGAGAACGACACGGAACAGGTACGGGGTCCATCTGGGCATAGCTGCGCCCGATGTAGCGGTAGCTCAGAAATGCGCCCCAGCGGCGGCAAGCTGCGCGGCATATTCCTCCGGCGAATCCGGTCAGCTCGCGTACTGCTAGACGGCTCCCACCCAGCCCGCGGGGCGACGGCCCGACCACGGCGCCGCGACCTCCAGCTGGGCCGCCAGCTGGAGCAGGATCGTTTCGTCGGCCGCCATCAACTGAACTCCGATCGGCAGCCCATCCGCGGTGGCGCCCAGCGGTAGCGACATCGCGGCCCAGCCGGTGACATTGGCCAGCGACGTCCATCCCGTCGTGGCGAACTCGACGTCGAAGAACGCCCGCGTCGTGTCGCGCGGCTGGTCCAGCAGGGCATACGGCGGCGGGGGAGTGAGCAAGGTTGGCACCAGCAGCACGCTGTGGTCGCCCATCCCCGCAACGAATCGGCGGGTCTGGGCGTGGACCGCGGCGATCGCATCGGCATAGGCCACGCCGCTCGTCGTGAAGCCCTCGCGGACCATCATCCAGGTGCTGGCCTCGAACTCGTCCGCAAGCGGTTCGCGGCCGAGGTGAGCGGTCGCCAACGAGTGCAGTTGCGCATTGCTCACGGTGTGCAGCACCGCGATGGCATCCGCGACGGCGTCGGGATCGATCGAGGGAGCGCCGGGCTCGACGATGTGTCCGAGGCCTTCCAGCGTTCGGCCGGCCTGCTCGACGGCGGCGACGACCTCGGGATGGGTGGCGCCGGGGAATGGAGAAGCGGTGGTGACCAGGATCCGCTGCGCGGGTGGTGTGCGCATGATCGCCTGCAGGAAGGGCATATCGGGCATCGGGGCACTGTACGGGTCGCCGGCCGCCGCACCGGTGACAGCATCGAGCAGGGCCGCGCTGTCGCGGACGGTACGGGTGAGGGCGTGCGCGTTGACGAGGCCCTCGAGTCCGTGGCCCTCCGCCGGGGCGAAGGAAGTGCGGCCACGGCGCGGTTTGAGTCCGACGAGTCCGCAGCACGATGCGGGCACCCGGATCGAGCCGGTGCCATCACCGCCGGATGCCGCCGGGACCACGCCGGCCGCCACCGCTGCCGCCGACCCGCCGCTGGATCCCCCCGGCGTGATCAACGGCGACCACGGATTCGCCGTGGGTCCGAACAGCGAGGGTTCGGTGGTGCAGTGGTTGCCCCACTCGGGGGTGTTCGTCTTGCCGAAGATGACCAGCCCGGCCGCGAGATAACGTTCGACGATCCAGGCGGATTCGGTTGCGACGTGACTACGTAACGCCCGCGAGCCCATTGCCTCCGGCGCGCCGGCGAGTGACGCCCCAAGATCCTTGAGCAGAAAGGGAATTCCCATGAGCGGCGATGTGTCGGGGCTGCCCGCCATTCCCGAGTCGTCGAGCGCCGCGGCCTGCTCACGCCCTCGTTCGAACAGGTCGGTGACGACAGCGTTCAGGCGCCGCGCCGCCTCGAGCCGGATGATCGCGGCATCGAGGAGTTCCACCGCCGACAACTCGCCGCTGCGGACCAGTTCGGACTGGCCGATCGCATCGGTGTCGGCGAGTTCAAACGCGAGTTCGGAGTTCATCGAAACGGATCTTCCGCCGCCGGGAAGGCTTGAGCAACTCGGCTTCGAAGGTCCCGCGTCACACGGCGTGCCGGGCTGACCTGCTCATCTCGTAGCCCGACGGAAACGACATCTCTATCACCCGAATCTGATCGTTGGCTTTGGATTCGAGTTCAAGCACCACGCAACCCTCGGCGAGGACCTTGGCTTCCAGAACGATGTAATGCTGTCCGTCACCGTTGACGTCGGTGACCAGATCCCCCGAGCGCAGCACCTCCACCGGTACGAGCTCGGGGGCGTCAACACGGTGTGCGTCCACCCTCGCCACGGTAGGGCACCACGGGGCGCGCGGGGGCCGGTTTCACCCGACAGCGGCCGCGTAGCCGATGCCGCCCACGACGAACGCGGACGCGCACAGCACGAGAGTGGCGACGGCGAAGGGCCAGCCGGGCTTGCGCCGGACGAGCTGAACCACTGTCGCCAGCAGTCCGACGATCCCGATGCCCAGGGCGACGAGCAGCGTCGCGCCGACCGCGGTGACGGCGCCGTCCACGCTGCAACTCTCCGGCGGGCAGGAGTCCAGGAACGCAAGCATGAACAATCCCATTCCCGCCGCCGCGACCCCGAGCGTTGCGGTCACCACGAGCAGGCCCACCGAGATCAGGACGTCAGAGGTCGACACCCGCGCTTTGGCCGGCGGTACCGGACAGCCGGGATAGCCCATGGCCCGCGATGCTAGCGCCGTCGTCGCCGGTTTCGCGTCAGCGACCGGCTGTCAGGGCCCAGCGGATGCCTCCGACGACGACGCGGCCGGCGACGCGGATGACGGTCGCCTCGATGGGCGGGAAATAGGGCAACAACAAGGGCATTCGCGCCCAGCCGGGGAGCATCGCCACCGATGTCGCGGCGAGCACGCCGTATGGTGCGCGCGCGGCAAGTGGCAGGGGAGGTGTGACGAGAAGGAATCGGGCGGCCTCGCGCGCGGCCGCGGTGCCCGCCAGTTCGGGCCGGAACGACTCGATCCTCGTTTGCAGTTGCGATTCGGTACGGGGTGGATCGGCCACGCCGAGGGCGGCCGCGACGCGAGCGGTGTCGGCGACATAGCCGTCTCTGCCGTCCTGGTCGAGCGGCTCGGCTCCGTACAGTCGATGCGCCAACAGGAAGCTGTCCACCTCGGCGATGTGCACCCACTCCAACAGGTGCGGATCAGACGCCCGGTACGGTCTGCCGTCAGGTGCCACCCCGCGGACCCGTTGGTGGATGCCACGGACCTTGTCGACCGCACGCTGGGCATCGGCGGCGGGGCCGAAGGTGGTCACCGCCAAGAATGTGCTGGTGCGCTGCAGCCGCCCCCACGGATCGCCGCGGTAGTCGGAGTGCTCGGCGACGCCCGCCATGGCCAGCGGGTGCAGAGACTGCAGCAGCAGAGCGCGAAGGCCGCCGACGAACATCGCCGCGTCGCCGTGCACCCGCCGGATCGGGCGATCGTTGTCGAACCACCGCGGGCCGGGCGTGTCGTGGATGCGCGAACGGTTCGCCGGACCGTCCGGGCCGGCAACCATGCCGAACAGGCCGCGCCCCAGACTCTCCCGCACGGCGCCCAGATCGCGCAGTACCGTCATGGGATCGACGGTACGCGACGGTGCGCGGCTGTCCGGCAATCAATGCAGGCAGCACTTCGGTCCCGCAGACTCGTCGAGCCGGATCGAGGTCAAGGGCGATCCCAGCTACACCGTGGCGACGACTTCGGGGGAGTTGACACCGCGTGGTCCGAGGTACTCAAAGCCGCACTGTGGTTTACGGTTGGCACAAGCGTCAATAAGGCTTTCGGGGCTGACTGGCGCACCCACGAGCGGAGGGATACCGGGACGATGCGTCAGATGAGACGGTCTGTGAGCACTGCTTTGGCGGCGGTCGTCGTCGCGTCGCCGACGGTCATGTTGATCGCCGGGATAGGCACGGCCGCGGCCGACTCCACGAACTCGGCTAGGACGACCTTTTTGCCGTTCGCCCAGATTCAGCGTCGGTGCGACCACAGCGCCAACATGTACACCAGCCCTACCGGTTACGGCAGGGCCACGGCCGTCGTGCGAAGCTCGGGTTCCACCGTGACGGCCGACGTGCAACTGCTGACCGCACGGCCCGATACCCGTTACGACGTCCGGTTGATCCAGACACCGCGTGCGTCATCGGCATCGTGCAACGGAGGTGACCCCGGTGTCATGACGGGGGCACTGCAAACCGACGGAGCCGGGTCGGCCAACGTCACCCTGCAGGGGCCCATCGCGTCCGGCGCGACGAAAGCGTGGGTCTACATCAGCCTCCCGGGTGAGTTCAGCCAGACGCCGGCCGAGTACTACACCACCGACTACGAGGCCGCGATCTAGCGGACGGGCCGCTGAGCGACTGTGTCTGGGCCACCTCCGTCGAGGAGCACGAGACCGCCCTCGATTGAACTATCCGATGTTCTCGCAGCCGATGAGCTGTCGCATTAGGCGGCGCGGGGCCGAATCGCCTGATGATGAATCTGTTTCGGGTCATGCGGGCACGAGTACGGTCAGCTCGCTGCCGCGGCGTTCCACCTTCATTCCGGCGCGGCGCGCCACCGCGGCCACGGCGGCCGCGTCGCCGGGCTCGGCTCTCGTCGTCGCCAAAGCCCTGGCCAACCGGCCCTTGTGCGACTTGTTGTGATGACTGATCACGGTCCGGCGGCCGTCGGCGTGCTCGGCGAACACGTCGACACGCACCGCACCGGGCAGCCGCCCCAACGCCGCGTAGGAACCCGACCGCAGATCCACCATCAACTCCATCAGCGCGAACTCGGCAAGGACCGGTTCCAGCACCGGCCGCCACCGGGTCACCAAGGAGGGTCTGCCGGGAAGCTTCGATGTCGCGGAGAGGCGGTAGGCGGGCACGGGATCATCGGCCCGCAGAAACCCGAACAATGCCGACCCGATGGCCAGCCGTGCGCGGGCACGGGCCGCCGCCGGGCCGTGCAGCGAGCCGATGTCGAGGGCGTCGTACAGCACACCGGTGTACCGGTCGATCGCGGGCACGGTCGGCGCGGTGCGCAGGGTCGCGTTGCGCTCGATCTCGGCGTGTTGTGACTCCGAGATCCCCAGGGCGCGGCGGCACGCCGATGCGTCGGCGGACAACTCGACCAGATCGTCGACGAGCTGGGTGCGCAGCGGCCCGAGCGGGGGGGCACTGAGCGCCTCCAAACGCAGGGCCGGGCCGTCGCCGCCGCCGTGCTTGGTCTCCGATGGCGGCAGCAGCACGATCACGGCACAGACGCTAGCTCATCGCCGTCGCCGGCCGGACGGTAGAAATGGTTCTGCGGCAGCACTTCTGAGCCGGTTACGCAGGCGGCCCCGGGCCGATCGGCATGTCGGGGCCGGCCGGCGCGTCGAGCGGCATCGGCGATTCGGGCGCGGGCGGTGGTTCTGGCGCCGGTGGTGGCGCCATCTCCGGAGCCGGAGGTGGCGCGGCCTCGGGCGGGGGGGCCGGTGCCATGTCCGGCGCGGGCGGCGGTGCCAACGGCGCCTCACCGGCCATCAGGACAACCGGGGCGTCCGGCGGGGGCGGCAGGAACGGATCCATCGGCGGGGCCATCGTCGGATCGTCGGCCGGGCTCTCGTCGACCGCCATCGGCAGGAACATGTGGTGGCTGAACTGGCCCTGGTAGGCGCCGCCGCCACCGACCCGCACACCACCGCCCTCGCCCGAGGTCACCCGGGGTGCCGTCCGGCAGCGTCGCGGCGGTGTGGCCGCCGTTCCAGCCGACGTTGAGGGCGCCGGGCTGCGAGCCGTACTGGAAGCCGCGCGCGAGCAGCGCCTTCTCGATATTGCCGGTGTCAAACCGGTCCCCGTAGATGGGCCGGCCAGTCGCGGCATTCGTCACCCATGAGACCAGGCCCGAGCAATCCGTGCCGCGCGGAGAATCTCCGCCGGAGATGTACGGCGGGCCCGAAACCGAGTGCACAAGTGTCAACAGCGTTACGGTGGCAAACATGCGGCCGGACGTTAACAGACGTTAACTGAGCCGCTCAAAATCTGTGACGCCCAAACGGTTTAATCCATTTATCGGCTGTTTCACCGAAGTCGGCTGCCGTTCAATCCGGTTCGGAGCCGTAAGCAGGCCCTTTGGCTGCCTTGCAAAAACACGAATCGGCGCACTTTCAGCAACGGCAAACTAGCTCCATCGCCGAAATGTGCGCGCTGTCACACAATTCACCGCGTTCAGGCCGTGTCCGGGTCACCCCTGGGCGAGGAGCAGCGGGACGAGCTGCTCGGCGGTTGTCAGTGACCCGTGCTGGCCGATCAGCGCAGACTCCAACGGCTCCACCGTTCGGCGCACCACACCGGCCGAACCACGCGCCGCCGCGACGATATCGCCGATCCGCGGGCGCACCGCGTCGCCGATCCGCTCGCCGAACCACCCGGCTGCGATCGCCTCCTCGCGGGAAACCACCCATGCGCGATTGCCGAGGATGCCGCGCCAGGCCGCGAGCACGTCGGCCTCGGCGCCGTCGGCCACGTAGACGTGTCGGGCTCGTACCTCGCCTCCGATGGCCTCCACGCCCTCCGTCAGCGGCGTGCACGCGTCGGCGTCGATGGTGTCGCCCTCCTCGACGGTGACCATCCCGTGGTCGGCGACGACGGCCAGCAGCCCACCGGGCGGCAATCCCTCGACCACGGACTCCACGAGCCGGTCGACCTGGCGCAACTGCATGCGCCACGCCGCGGAGCCGGGGCCGTACAGATGACCCATCATGTCGAGCTCGCTGTGGTAGCCGTAGCAGAATCCACCGGCGGCGATGGCCGTCTGCACCGACGAGCCAAGGTCTCCGAGGGCCTGAACGCCGATGTATCGGCCGCCGCGCAGGACGGCGCGGGTCATCCCCGAGTGGGCGAACTCCGCACCGGAGATGACGCTGACCGCGATTCCGGCGGATTGGGCACGCTCGAACATCGTGGGCGCCGGCTGGACCTGCTCCGGCGGCACCTCCTCGCGAAGATCCGCGCCCCAGGGATGCTGCCGCCAGCGCAGGGAATTGAGGACCCCGGCACCAGGCAGCCGAAACGAGTAGCCCACCAAGCCGTGCTGGCCCGATTGGCAGCCGGTACCGATGGCGGCGAGGCCGGCGACGGTCGTCGACGGAAACCCGACGCGCAGTGTGCGGCCGCGCATCCCCGCGAGCACCGGCGCGTCATCCGCGTAGGTGTCGAGCAGATCCGCGCCCAGTCCGTCGATCAGCAACACGCAGGCCCCGGTGATGTCGCCGGGCAGCCGGATCGGGGCGGCAAAACGACCGGTCGCGCCCATGGCCGCCAGGAGCGACGGCACCACGTCGGCCAGGTGCGGGATGTCCAGATCAGGCTGCGGCAGGTCCACAGCGTGAGCCTGCCACAGCCGGATCAGGGTTGACTGGCAGCCTGCTGGCTGCATATAGTCAGTCATGCAGCCGGATGGCTGCATATTGTCGGTGAGGCGGAGATGGACGACGTGTTCAAGGCGTTGGCGGATCCGAGCCGGCGCCTGCTTCTCGACGGACTCAACACCCGCAACGGACAAAGCCTGCAGGAACTGTGTGCCGGCCTGTCGATGGCACGGCAATCGGTCAGCAAGCATCTGGCGGTGCTCGAAGCCGCCAACCTGATCACCATCGCCTGGCGGGGCCGGGAGAAGCTGCATTACCTCAACGCCGAGCCGATCAACGCCATCGCCGATCGCTGGATCAACCAGTACAACCGTGCCCGGGCGCAGACCCTCGCGGACCTGAAATCGATATTGGAGACCGAACCCATGAGCAGTGATGCCGAATTCGTCTACACCACCTATATCCGAACGACGCCCGAACGGCTGTGGCAGGCGATCACCGACCCTGCCTTCTCGCGTCGCTACATGGGCCACGCCATGGTGTCCGACTGGGAGAAGGGTTCGACGTATGTGTGGGCCGAAGACGCTCTCGCGATCGAGCATCCGGATCAGGTGATCCTGGAGTCTGATCCGTACCGCCGGCTCGCGTTCACGTTCCACACGTTCGTCCCGGAACTGACCACCCTGGGGTTGGGCGAGGAGACGATCGCCAAGGCCGCCGCCGAGAATCGTTCGAAGGTGTCCTTCGATATCGAGCCGTACGGCGACGAGCAGGTCAAACTCACCGTCGTCCATGGCGACTTCGGTCCCGACAGCACCGTGCGCGGACTGATCTCCGGCGGCTGGCCCTGGAAGCTCTCAAGCCTCAAGACGGGGCTGGAATCGTCGTGACGGCCACCCCGGAGGTCGTCGACCGAGCGGCGTTTCAGGAGGAACTCGATGTGCTGCGGGCACGGGAGAAGGCCCACACCCGCGAAGCAGACGCGATCGCAGCGGCCCGCCGGCGTCTGCCGATGGTCGAGGTGGACGCGACAACGCCGCTCATCGGCCCCGGCGGTGCCGTCACGCTGCTCGATGCGTTCGAGGGACGTCGGCAACTGATCGCCTATTACTTCATGTGGCATGCCGGCCATCCCGCCGCGGAGCAGTGCGAGGGCTGCACATGGTGCACCAGCCAGGTCGCTGAGCTGTCCTACCTTCACTCCCGCGACATCACCTACGCGGTTCTCTGCCAGGGCCCCTACCGGGAGAGCCGCCGCTACCGCGACTTCATGGGCTGGGATATGCCGTGGTATTCGGCACAGGACTCACTCGACACCCTGCTCGTCGGGCGCCAGATCGGATTGATGCACCTCGTCAGCTATCTGCGTGACGGTGAACGCGTCTTCGAGACCTATTGGACGAACTACCGCGGCGTCGAGGCGATGGACTACAGCTTCGCCCTCATGGATCTCACCGTGTACGGACGGCAGGAGGCCTGGGAGGACTCGCCGGCCGGCTGGCCCCTTCGCCCGATCCGGCACAACAGCGAACGGGTGCGCGCGAATGGACGCCCGATCGCCCAATGGTCGCGACTCGAGGCCGGCAGCTGCGACGACTTGACGACGAAACCCGAAGGGAGATAACAGGGATGGAAACACCCCCGATCGTATCGGCGCAGGAGTGGGAGACCAGGCGCCGGGAAATGCTTCTCAGGGAGAAGGAGATCAGCCGCGCCAGGGACGCGTTGGCCGCCGAGCGTCGACGGATGCCGTGGACGGCGGTGGAGAAGGAGTATGCCTTCGACGGGCCGAACGGCAGGGCACGCCTGCTCGACCTGTTCGACAGCCGTCGGCAGTTGCTCGTCTACCGAGCCTTCTTCCAACCCGATGTGCACGGCTGGCCCGACCATGCGTGCGTCGGATGTTCGCTGATGGCCGACCATGTCGGCAATCTGGCCCATCTCAACGCCCGTGACACCACATTCGTGTACGCCTCGCCGGCGCCGCAGGCCGACATCGAGCGGCTCAAGTCGCGGATGGGGTGGGAGCACATTCCGTGGTTCACCATCACCGACGACTTCGACAAGGACTTCGGGTGCGATGAATGGCACGGCACCAACGCGTTCATCCGCGACGGCGACGACCGCGTATTCCGCACTTACTTCATCAACGGCCGCGGCGACGAGGTGTTCGTGAACACCTGGAGCCTGCTGGACATGACCGCGCTCGGCCGCCAGGAGGAATGGGAGGATTCGCCTGCGGGCTACCCGCAGGACCCGCCATACGAGTGGTGGGCGTGGCACGACGCCTACGCCCACCATCAGCCGTCGCGATGGTTCGGTGAGCCCGACCCGAACGACCCCGACGACCAACGGCCGCCCCGCAGGGACGCTTAGGACCCCAGGCTGGCAAGCGCCTCGTCGAGGCATCGGGTCCACCGACCGTTCGTGACCTCCTCGAGCGCCGTATCTCCACCGAAGGCGCTCGAGATCACCAGGCCCGGTGACAGCGACCGCAACGCCGCGAGGCTGGTGCTCATCTCCGTGGCGTCGCCGCGACCGGGGACCAGGTAGGTCGACCATGTGCCCCGGCCGGTGGGGAACATGGTGTCGCCGGTGAACAGGTACTCCTCACCGTCGACGCCGCGCACCAGGTAGCAGGTGCTACCGGGCGAATGACCGGGGGTGGGAATCACGTCAACCCCGTTGGCGTCGATGTGCCTTCGGCTTCCGATCGGCACGTCGACGTGCGCGTGCCTGCCGATTTCGGCCAGTTCAGCGGCGGGTGCGTGCAGCCGGGAACCGAATCTCTCGGCGATCCGGGCCAGGTTCGGGCCCGCCTCGTCGAGATGCGACAGGTACTGCGCGGTGACGCCGCCGAGTTCGGCGATGGCATCGAAGTCTGCGTCGGTGGCCGGACTGTAGAACAGCATGTTGCCGCTCGGTCCCCGCCAGAGATAGGAGTGGGTGGTCAATCCGGGGAAGGGCGAATCCATCCGCGTCTGCCAGAGATCGGCACGGATCCGGGTCAGTGTTCGAGTCATGTCTACCTCCATGTCAGCCACTGTGGACCCTCAACCATTGTTGAGGTCAAGGGCGCGCGCTGACGCCCAGATGTCCTATGCAGCTAAACTCGCGTTTCATGAGGTCGACTAAGTTCGCCACCGTCGCGGCGGCGTTGTTCGTCGCCGGCTGTGCCTCGGCGAGCATGGCGCATGCCGACCCGACGACACTGCCGGGCCCGACTCCGCCTCCCGGCCCGAAGACGACCATCGACAGCGACGGCACCTACACCGTCGGGACCGACATCGCGCCCGGCACCTACAGTTCCGCCGGTCCCGTCGGCGATGGCACGTGTTACTGGAAGCGAGTCAACGGCAGCGACCTGCTCGACAATGCGCTCAGCAAGAAAGCGCAGGTCGTGACGATCGAGGCAACCGATACCGTGTTCAAGACCAACGGCTGCCAGCCGTGGCAACTGACCGACTGCTTGCCGGGATGCGCGCCCCCGGCGGCGAACCCGATCGACGTGCTCGGCCAGATCGGCCGGCTGTTCGGACCGCACTGAGGGTCCGGTTCCGGCCCTGTTTGACAGGAATCGCACAGGCGTTGCATCACGCGATCTGACCGTCCTCGTTGGTATTCTGCGAAAGCTGCCGAATGCGAGGGCGCGGGGAGGCGAACCGCACGGTGGTCGCATGCATACGCGTGTCCGTACGAAAACCGCAGAGTCCCTCACGAAAAGAGATTTGTGCGCACCGGAGAGATCAAAGCCCTATCCGGCTTGCGCATCATTGCCGCGGTTTGGGTCGTACTCTTTCACTTCCGGCCGTTACTCGAGCAGGCAGCCCCGGGGTTCCGCTCGGCGCTGGCGCCGGTGCTCAATTGTGGCGCCCAAGGCGTCGACCTGTTCTTCATCCTCAGCGGATTCGTGTTGACCTGGAACTACCTCGACCGGATGGGCGAATCATGGTCGACCAGATCGACGTTGCGGTTTCTCTGGCTGCGATTGGCTCGCGTGTGGCCCGTCTACCTGGTCACCCTGCACCTGGCGGCCGCATGGATCATCTTCACGCTGCATGTCGGTCACGTGCCATCCAAGGTCGCTGATTCGCTCAACGCCGTCAGTTATGCCCGCCAACTTCTGCTGGTGCAGCTGTGGTACGAGCCATTCTTCGACGGAACGAGCTGGGACGGCCCAGCCTGGTCGATCAGCGCGGAATGGCTGGCCTATCTCATTTTCGGGGTCCTCGTGCTGGTGCTTTTCCGGGTCGCGCGGGTGACACGAGCCAGGGGACTGCTCTGGCTGGCGGTGGCCGCGTCGTTACCGCCGACTCTGCTCCTGCTCGCGTCAGGCCACTTCTACACCCCGTGGAGCTGGTTGCCGCGGATCATCATGCAGTTCACCGCGGGCGCGCTGGCCTGTGCCGCGGTCCGCAAGCTGCAACCCGCTGACGGGACACGCCGTATCGCGGGCCTCCTGTCAGCGCTGCTGGCGGCCGCCATCGTCGGAATCCTGTACCTGCTCGACGCGCATCCCGTGCCCAGGATGATCGACTCGAGCGGTCTGGTCGACGTGCTGTTCGTTCCGCTGGTGGTGACGCTGGCGATCGGTATCGGATCGCTGCCGAGACTGCTGTCCAGCCGGGTGATGGTGTACCTCGGCCACATCTCGTTCAGCTTGTACATGGTGCACGAACTTGTGCACACCGCATGGAACTGGACCGCCGAGCAGTTCGGCATCCTGCTCACCCCCGGCTGGCCGGCGAAGTTCGCGGTCGTCGGCCTGCTCGGGATCGCCCTCGGTGGCGCGGCGGTGCTGTATCACGTGGTGGAGGAGCCGGCCCGGCTCTGGATGCGCCGCATGGCCGACGGCGGCCGCACCAAGTCGGTCAGGGCGAAGGTTGCGGCGCGTCCGGCGGACGACACGGTGCACGGCAAACTGCAGTCGATCGAAGGCGTCCGCGAAGCACGGACAGACTCCCCGGTCTCGGCGCGCGCGGGGTAACGAGTTGGCAGAGCAGCGCGTTGGCGGCGTCATCGGGTCGCCCGGATCTAGGCTGTGCTGGTGAGCCGTCTCTTCACGTTGGCCCTCTCACTCGCACTGGTTGTCGGCACTCTTGGGGCACGCCCAATACCCTTGCAGCACAACGAGACACTGCCCCTCGACTACCTGGCAAACCGCATCGCGGTGATCAGCGACTCGTACACCACCGGTACCGACCAAGGCGGCATGGGGGCCAAGAACTGGACCACGCTCGCGTGGCAGACACTCGCCAGCGAGAAGGTGCCGGTCACCCCCGACGTGCAGGCGGAAGGCGGGGCCGGTTACGGCACCCGCGGAAATCACGGCAGCGTTTTCGAGGATCTGACGACGAAGGCCGTCAGGCCCGATGATGCGCTGGTCGTCTTCTTCGGCTCCCGCAACGACAAGGATGTCGACCCGGCGCGGCTCTCGGTGTTGATCTACGGCACGTTCCAGCTCGCCCGTCACACCGCACCGTCGGCGCAGTTCCTGGTGATCGGGCCGGCCTGGCCGACCGCTGATCCGCCCGTGGAGATCCTGCGAATCCGCGACGCGCTCGCATACCAGGCGCGGCTCGCGGGTGCGGTGTTCGTCGATCCCATCGCGGCCGGCTGGTTCGTCGGCAGGCCGGATCTGATCGGTGCGGATGGAGTGCATCCGACCGACGCGGGGCACACGTACATGGCGGACAAGATCGCGCCGCTCATCGTTTCGCAACTCACCAGGCGTGTCTGACGAAGCCGCGCTCCCGGATGCCCAACGCCCCGCGAGCCTTTCGACCCGCGGGGCGTTGTAGCGATCGTGATCAGGCCAGGTCGAACCGGTCGTTGTTCATGACCTTGACCCACGCCGCGACGAAGTCCTCCACGAACTTCTCGTTGGCGTCGTCCTGCGCATAGACCTCGGCCAGTGCCCGCAGCACCGAGTGCGAACCGAACACCAAGTCGTTGGCGGTGGCCGTCCACTTGGTCGTGCCCGAGGCGCGGTCGCGACCGTCGTAGACGTTCTCCGTCGTCTCAGACGGCTTCCACTCGGTGCCCATGTCGAGCAGGTTGACGAAGAAGTCGTTCGTCAACACGCCCGGCCGGTCGGTGAACACGCCATGCTTGTTGCCGCCGTGGTTGGCACCGAGCGCACGCAGCCCACCAATGAGCACGGTCAGCTCCGGAGCGGTCACGTCCAGCATGTAGGCCCGCTCCAGCAGCAACTCCTCCAGCTGCGCCTTCTCACCCGGTCGGATGTAGTTGCGGAATCCGTCGGCCCGCGGTTCGAGCACCGCGAACGACTCCGCATCGGTGTTCTCCTGCGACGCGTCGGTGCGTCCCGGCGCGAAGTGGACGTCGATTTCATAGCCGGCGTCCCTAGCCGCCTTCTCGACCGCGGCCGAGCCGGCCAGCACGATCAGGTCCGCCAGTGAGACCCGCCTGCCACCCGAGCCGTTGAAGTCCTGCTGGATCTTTTCCAGAACCGGCAACACCTTGTCCAGCTCGGACGGTTCGTTGACCTCCCAATTCCTCTGCGGCTCGAGGCGCAGCCGCGCACCGTTGGCGCCGCCTCGCATGTCGGTGCTGCGGTAGCTCGCCGCAGCCGACCATGCGGTCTTCACCAGCTGCGGCACCGACAGGCCGGAATCGAGAATCTTGCTCTTCAACGAGGCGATGTCCTGCTCGTCGACCAGTTCACCCTCGACGGCGGGAACCGGGTCCTGCCACAGCTGCGGCTCGGCGACCCAGGGGCCGAGGTAGCGGCTGATCGGACCGAGGTCACGGTGCAACAGCTTGTACCACGCCTTGGCGAATGCCTCGTTCAGTTCCTCGGGGTGGTCGAGCCAGCGTCGGGTGATCTCGCCGTAGATCGGATCGACGCGCATGGAAATGTCGGTGACCAGCATCGTGGGTTTGCGGCTCGGCCCACCGAACGGATCGGGGATGACCGGCTCGGCGTCTTTGGCCTCGAACTGCCACGCGCCACCGGGGCTCTTGGTCAGCTCCCACTCGTAGCCGTAAAGGTTTTGCAGGAAGCCGTTGCCCCACTTCGTCGGAGTGGCGGTCCAGACGACCTCGATACCGCTGGTGATGGTGTCGTTGCCCTTGCCGGACGCGAACGCGCACTTCCAGCCCAGCCCCTGCTGTTCGATCGGGGCGCCCTCCGGCTCGGGACCGACCAGGTCGCCGTCGCCGGCGCCGTGGGTCTTACCCAGGGTGTGGCCACCGACGATCAGCGCCGCCGTCTCCTCGTCGTTCATCGCCATCCGGCCGAACGTCTCACGGATGTCGTGGGCCGCGGCCAGTGGATCCGGCTTGCCTTCTGGCCCCTCGGGATTGACGTAGATCAGGCCCATCGTGGTGGCGCCGTAGCGTTCCTCGAGCTCCCGCGCGCCGGAGTAGCGCTTGTCGGTGCCGAGCCACTCCTCTTCCTCGCCGAAGATGATCTCTTCCGGCTCCCAGAAGTCGGGACGGCCGAAGGCGAACCCGAACGTCTCGAATCCCGCCGACTCCAGCGCACAGTTGCCGGCGAACACCAGGAGGTCGGCCCACGAGATCTTGCTGCCGTACTTCTTCTTCACCGGCCACAGCAGGCGGCGTGCCTTGTCCAGGTTGGCGTTGTCGGGCCAGCTGTTGATCGGGGCGAAGCGCTGCATGCCTTGGCCGGCGCCGCCGCGACCGTCGTAGATGCGGTAGGTGCCCGCGGCGTGCCAACTCATCCGGATGAACAGACCCGCGTAGCTGCCGTAATCGGCGGGCCACCAATCCTGCGAGGTGGTGATCACCGACATCACGTCGGCCTTGAGAGCTTCCACGTCGAGCTTCGCGAACTCCTTGGAGTAGTCGAAGTCTTCGCCCAGTGGGTTGCCCTTGTTCGAGTGGGTGTGCAGCAGCGACACGTTGATCTGGTCGGGCCACCAGTCCTGGTTCGTCAGGGGGCGGTGGGCCTTGGGCTCCGGCGACTTGATCGCAGGATTTTCGCTCTCGCTGTTGCTGGCCGTGCCGGCTTGAGGCGTGGACGGGCGGGCGTCGGATGTATCAGATGACACAACATTCCCTTTCATCTGGGTGATGGGGCTGCGATCACGGATGTGATCAGGAACTTCGTGGTGCCGAACAATCGGGGCACAGGCCCCAGTAGACGACCTCGGCCTCGTCGACGAGGAAGCCGTTTGGGTCAGATGCGGTGAGGCAGGGCGCTTCTCCGACGGCGCAGTCGACGTCGGCGATCGTTCCGCACGACCGGCAGACGACATGGTGGTGGTTGTCGCCGACACGCGACTCGTACCGGGCCACCGAGCCCGACGGCTGGATCCGACGGATCAGCGCCGCCGTGGTCAGCGCCGCCAGCACGTCGTACACGGCCTGCCTGGACACGTCGGGCAGGCTGGCGCGGACGGCGCCGAAGATCGTGTCCGTGTCGGCGTGCGGATGTGCGCGCACCACCTCCAGTACCGCCAGCCGAGGACGAGTCACCCGGAGGTCAGCGGTCCGGAGTTCGTCCGCGTAGTCCGACGTCACGAGGACACTATCGTCCCCTATCTGGAATCGGTCAAGTCTTAACACGGTGAATCGCCGGCGCGTCTGACGGTCTTGGTGCGCATCAGAAAGTCCGCCAGGTATCCATCGTGCGGAAGCCCGGGAGCGGCCCAGTAGGTCGGGAAATTCCCGCTGTAGACGTTGGCCACGGTGGGCTCGTTGACCAGCTCGTCGATCAGGTCTTCGTCGCTGGTGATCACGTTGAGCACCAACGAGTCTCGCAGTGGCTGCACCCCGTCGGAGCGGGACCAGGGCGCCACCCAGACGCAGGGGAACGCGAGCTCGATGTTGAGCCTGTCGACGTCGGCGTCTGCCAGCAGGTGGACTGCCGGCCGCATCGCGGCCCGCCCATTCCCGACGTCGGCCACCACCTGGTCGGCCCCGAGGACCGGACGCGCTCCGACCGCCTTGGCCGAAAGGTATTCGGACATCGCCCGGGCCCGCGCGATCGGCAGTACCGGCAGGGTCGCCCGGTCGTCCTCGTTGCCCAGCGGTGGGATGGCCGCCAACCGGCCGGCGATCGCCTCGGCCAGCGGAGCCGCATCACCTTCGTACAGCACGGCGGTCGCGTTCATACAGGCCGTGCCGCCGAGCCCCGCGACGGAGTCGACGATCATATCGAGGTAAGCGCGCCAATCCATTTCGGCGGTGATCAGGATCTTCGACCGTCCGGGGCCGTTGACGAAGACGGTCGGGTCCCCCGCGAACGTGTCCAACGCGTCGGCACCTCCGTAGACCATGGCAAGGTCGGCGGCGGCGATCATCCCCGCAGCACCTGCATGGTCGGTGGGCAGATACGAAGCATCCTCGGGCCGAAAACCGGCTGCGCGCAACGCATTGATCAGCCGGTGTGCGGTGAACGGTTCGCGCCGCGAGGGGCGAATCGCCACCCGGTAACCCAAGGCGAGCGCCTGCGGCCACGACCCGTGCACACCCGGCGCATTACCCGAGGCGTTGACCGCGAAAACCTCACCGCGGCGCATCCACACCGCCCCTCCCGTGGACGGGTTCACCTCGCGCCACCTCATCACCGAGCCCGATGGGCGGGCTGATTTCACGGCAGCGAACGCCGAAGCCACTTCCTCGGCCACGTCGAGGGCTCCCGCCCGCGCCACCGCAATGGGCAAGCCCGACACTCGGCTGGCGAGCCGGACATAGCCGTCGAAGTCGATGCCGTCGAGTCTGCGGCTGGTGAAGATCTCGGCCGCCTGAGCGAGCGCCCCTTCTCGCTGCGCACGCGGCAGTGGCCGGACCTTGCGCTGCATACCGACGGTGCGCGCGACGTAAAGCGCTGGAACGAGACACAGTTCGGCAAGCGGCACACCTGCGGTGTCCTTGATGATCTCGCGGTTGCGCGTCCGGTAGACACCTTGCGGACCGAGCGCCGGCAACTGCACGAGATTGCTTGCCGTCGGTGTACTCACCGGATCACTTGTGGCCACCATCAATAAACCCCTTCGATGACCGCCTGGCCGTCGAACGTCGCCACCGGCGCGACGCCGCTGACCGAATCGCCGACCTGCCCATCCTGGCCCGGCAGCCGGATGGCGTTGTCGCGTTCGAGATTGTTCGGGATGAACATCCCCTTGCTGACATGGTTCATCACGATCCGACCGCGTTCACCATAGGGCACCTGCTCGCCGGTGTCGGGATCGACCACCCAGAAAACGACATAGGGTGTGCGGGGATCGAATACGAACGAGTCGCTGTCAGCGTTCGGGTTCCGCGTGCTGCCTTGCGCGAGAATCATGGTGCTGCCGAAGGCCATGGTGATCGTCGCCGCCGGGAAGATCTCGCGGAACAGGTCGTAGGTATCGGCGTCGACATGCGCACCCGAGAGCAGGATGAAGCGCACCTTCTCGCAGACCAGCCGGGTGAGGACGTCATCGCGGGCGATGGCATCCAGCAAAGGTGCGGTGGTGTGCAGGTTGATGATGTCTTGGCTCTGCAGAATGAATCCGACCTGCTCGATGACATGGGCGACGTAAGCCGACAGCTCCCCGGCCGCGCCCCTGGCGGCCAACTTCTTGGCCCAGCGGGGATCCAGGTCGACCAGGTGGCAGGTCGAGCCCAGCCGTGCCGACACCGCACGTGAGAAGTGGCCGACGCCGTGCGGCCCGCACGGCATCACGCATAAGAAGCCGCCTTGGGCGATGAATCCTCCATTGCGGAAATCCTCGGTCTGCCAACGGATCACCTGCTCGACCCAGTCCAGCAACTGCACCGTGCGCTTCGGTGCGCCGGTGGTGCCGCCTGACTCGAAGATGAGCGGCACCGGTGCCGGTGACCCGTAGCCGCGGGGAATCAGGTCGTCGACGGGCACGGTGCGTAATTCGTTGACGAGATTCGGAAACAGCCGTAGATCCGCGAAGGTGTTGATCTCCGTCAGCGGGTCGAAGTCAAGGTTCTTCGCGGTGCGCAACCAGTACGGCGAGCCGGTGTCCTCACCGAAGTGCCACGCGACCGCCGCCCTCAGATATTCGTTCGGTTCGCCGATCGACGCCTCGGATGGCACGTCCAAGAGCGAGAAGTCGACATCTGCCATAGCACTCATCCTGTCGATGCGTCCGGGGTTGTGCGATGAATAGCGGTGATGTTCACCGTATTGGCAACCAGCGCTTGTCCTGTCGACACATCGGGGGTGACGAATCAGCCGCGCAGTGATCGCGCGAGAGAGAAGAACTTCGTGAATCGTCGGGGTGAATGTGACGATAGCTCATGCCGGGATCGGCCCGACGATCGGTGATGGTGGTCGCGAGTCGAGCGCCGTCAGAAGGGTCGCCAGCGCTTGCGACCGTCCCCGGGTGTCGCGGAATTCGTGCCCGGCGCCGGTCGTGGCGAGGGGGCGACACTGACGGGTGCCCGGGTGACGGGCGTGCGGGTGACACCGATCTCGATCTCCGGTCCGTCGGCATCGTCCGGCGGGGCGTAGCGGGGGATAAGGGTCCGACCCGGTAACCGCCGGTGCGGTCGGGGGCCCGGAGCGGTCGGGGCTTGGCGGAGGCGGCGGGGCAGAGCGCTCGGTGGACCGGTCCCTGCCGCGGGCTTGGTGCTGAGCGTGGCACTGTTCGCGGGGAGTCGGCGCCACGGTCGGTGACTCCTCGACGGACACGGAGCGAACCACGCCACACGGTGAGGACCACCACCGCGGTGGCGGCAACGGCCGTCGCCGCGGCCAGTGCGATCGCCACCCGCCTGCTGCGGTACCAGCGACGCGGTGTCGGCCTGAACGTCAACGTCGTGCCGATGCGGACGTCCGCCGTCGGCGCTTCGTCGGTTATGGCAATCGGCCCCGTCGCCGGCTCATCATCGAAGCGCTCGTCGGCACGCCACGGGCCGCCAGTAGCGATAGCAACGCCGGCTTGCGGCTCGAAACCATGGAAGATCCGTGTCCGTTGCATGGCACGGCGAATCTGCCGACGTTGCCTGAGCCGATCGACGAGAACCACACACGGCTGACCGCCGGGGTGTGACCCGTCCCGCGAAGTCGCAGACCGATCATGCCCGACGGAGGTAGCGTTCGGCGAACCGGCGCAGGATGGCCGGGGGATATTCGATACTCCGTTGCCGCGCGGCTGCTTTCAGCGATTCGGCCGCCTCGGGAGCAAAATAGCCGTAGTCCTTGTAAACGTTGATCCGGGTGGACATGCCGTCGAAGTCGAGTTCGGGGTGGAACTGCGTGGCATACACGTTGTCCCCCACCCGAAACGCCTGGACCGGACAGTCGGGTGAGGACGCCAGACAGACAACATGCGCGGGAAGGGACGCGGCCGCCTCTTTGTGGCCGCCGAATGCATCGAAGACCTCGGGCAGGTCGGCAAACAGCGGCTCGTCACGTCCGGCGCGGTTGAGGGTGATCGTGACGGCTCCGACCGGCTCCGGGTAGGTGCGGTCGATGGTCGCTCCGATAGCCGTGCCGAGGGTGCCCGCGCCGTAACAGCAGCCGAGAAAGGGAAAGTCACGCTCCACGATCCGGCCGATCAAGGGCAGGAGCTCGGATTCGACCCGCCGTTGGGTCGCCGACTTCTCGTCGACAGGGTCGCTGACGTTGTAGGGGCCACCACCGAGGACGATGCCAGACCAATCGGCCAAGTCGATCGGCCCTAAAGGCTGGTGGGTCAGGCGAATACGATGCATGCCGCGCTCGTCGAGCCCGGCGAAGCGCATCATCGCCGAGTATTCGTCATCTGCCGCTTCGTCCTCGGCGCGGATGGACAGAAGCAGGAACGGAGCGACAGAGGCTGTCGGGTCTATGGGGTCGATGGGCATGCCGTTTCGTTCGACGAGTTATCAGTCATTCATCTCACGGATTTCGGTGTGCCTGGCGCCGATCCTGCATATTGGCCGCCTCAGCCGGGCGGCGGGGGAGGCGCGGGCGGTGGTGGTGGTGGTGGTGGTGGTGCGGCCGGGAAGGTGATCGGCCCGAGGCCTGGTATGTCCAAAATGTTTGGTGGCGGTGTCGTCTCCGGCGGAGGGCCGGGGGCTTCGTTTGGTGGTGGCAGCGGCGGCGGTTCGCTGGTGGTCGTCGTCGCCACGGTCGTGGTCGTGGTCGGCGGGGCGGCGGAGGTGGTCGGTGCCGGCGGGCTCGGGGTGAACGCCGGCGTCGGGGTCGAGACCGTGGTCGTCGGCTCGCTGGTCGCCGGCACGGGACTCGGGGGACTCGGGGTCGCTGCGGGAACGGGCGTTGAACGGCCCTTGGCGCTGCCCGTCGACGCTACCCAGCTCCGGTCGGGGCGCGTGGTGCCGATGCGGCACGACACCTGACGACTGCCCGCCGACCAGCTCGCCGGCGTGATCATGGTGTAGTGCACGCTGAAGGCGGTGTCGGCCAGCGTGGTCGGCGCGAGGTAGGCGTTGGTGATTCGCGTGCAGGCGTCATTGAGGAAGGCGTCCTGGTCTGCCAATTCGGGTGGCGAGTCACCGAACCTGTCGGCCAGGTTCGCCGTGCCGGTGATCTCGGCCGCGTGCGGCCCGGCACAGTCGACGGGAATGTCGGTCGGCCGCCCAGTGGCCTCATCGAGGCTCAAGCACGTGCCGGGAGCCCACGTTTTGGACTGATCGGCATCGGCCACCTTGCCTTTGAACGGCATGGGTCGACCATCGGGACCGAGCAGTTGCAGTCCGCACAACAGCCGGCGCTCCGGTGATTCCGGTCCTGTGCCGTCGCCCGGCCACAGCACACCGACGGTGAACTTGCCGTCGGGATCGTATCGGGGTCCGAGATAGCGCTGCACGGTCAGCTGACACGGCTCTTGGAAATGATCCATATCCACCGCCGCCGCGACCTCGAACAGATGGTCGTCCCTGCACAACACGAAACTGGGCTTGTCCGGCTGGTTGTCCGGCCACGTGAGGCAATCCCCGGCCTTCGCGTTACCGAACACCACCGTCGCGCGGTGCACACCGGCGTCCACGGGCCCCGACGAGCGCCCGTCATCGTCGTCGCGAATCTGGAGTACGGCGACGACACCGGCCACCAGCAGCCCGGTCAGCGCCGTGATGAGCAGCTGGCGGGGCGACGGTATCCGCGACTGGCTCCGGCCCTGCTGAGCTGGAGGTGGTGTCGGACGGGTGGTCAACGACCGCTCACGATCGATCGCGTCCAGCGTTCTGGCAAGGTCGTTTTCCTCCTCCCGCAACGGCGAGGTCGGGAGTTTGCCAACCACGGTAATCAACGATGGCACAGCCGACGTCGTCGCGCCATCCGATACTGCCCAACATTGCCAAGCTGTCGCCGACCCGTTACCTACGCCTCGGCCGCATTCACGTACGGCGACCCATTCATGTTTGCTGGCCGCGAATTTCGCAGTGGTTACTGGCTCGGTCCCGACAATGGCGGCGCAGGAGGAGGCGGCGGCGGGACCCGCGGGTCCGCGACGCACACCCCGGTCTGGGTGTCGAGCGCACGACCGGGCAGGCAGAACGGCGCGCAGCCGTAGATGACGCCCGTCTCCCCGGGCGCACACGCGGAGGCGGCCGGCGGCGTGACGACGGTGATCGCTGCCATCGGCGTTGCGGCGAGCACTGCCACTCCCACCGCCGCAACGACCTTCGAACGCAGAACCACGCCGGCTCAGTCCTCCTTGCGGATCAGTCGGCCGAGCGCCGCGCGGTCCGGCGCCAGCAGCTCGTCGATCCGGGGCTGGTTCACATCGGCGACGATGATCTCTCCCACTTCCTGATACACGTCGCGGAAGATGCCGTGGGCCTTCATCTTCTCGGTCTGATAGATGTTGTCCTCGGTCGGTGTCACGTAGTACACGATTTCGGGCTTGAAGCGATGGATCAGCCACAGGTGGATGACGTCCATCAGACGCTTCTTACGCAGTTTCTCGGCAAACGTGTTCTGGTCACGCACGGTGAGGATGCTGCGACCGTGCCGGTCCTTGATGGGATCCACGACGACGTTGGCCAGCGGGTCGTCGCCGTCGCCGTAGATGCCGAGGTCGAGCACATCGGACCCGGCGCGCCGTGGGCGGAGCTGCACCCTGAGTTTCTCGCCGAGCTGATAGTGGTCGCTCCACAGCGCCAGCCACTCCTCCAGCAGCTTCTTCGGCACCTCGGTCTGCACCAGATGCTGATGCTGGGTGGAGCCCGCACCCATCGCCTTGGTGGTCGCCGTGCGCCCAGACGAGGCGGCCAGCGCGGCATCGCTACGCGGTCCACCTACCAGGGTTTGCGGTGTGCGGTAAGGAGACTCGACGAGGCGCATCTTGCGTTGCAGGCGCGCAAGCGCGAGCATGCCCTCCTGCCGCAGCGAGGTGGCGAATTCCTCGCAGGCGACCCCGTCGACCTGATGCCCGCCGTAGGTGATGAAGTTGAAGACGAACCCCAACTTGCCGAGTTCCTCAGGAAACAGCCGCATCTCGTCGTCCGTCATGCCGGTGGTGTCCCAGTTGAACGAGGGGGACAGGTTGTAAGCCAGCATCTGCTCGGGGAAGACGGCGTGGATGGCGTCGGCGAATTGCTTCGCGTCGGCCAGGTCCGCGGTTTTGGTCTCCATCCAGAGAATGTCGGCGAACGGCGCTGCCGCCAGCGATTTGGCGATGGCATAGGGGATTCCGCCGCGGATCTGGTAGTAGCCTTCCGGCGTCTTCGCCCGTTCGCAGTCCCACGCGACGTGGGCGCCGAGCTCCTTGGCCTTCTCGCGCGCGGAGTAGAGCGACGCCGTTGCGGCGAACTTCCGCCAGTCCGCAGCGCTCGTCTCGGCCGGCTCGCCCTCCCGCTCGCGGAAGTCGAGCAGGTCCCCGACGGCCTCACCGTAGGTTTCCAGTCCGGCCTCGACCTGCCACACGTCGACGAATTGGGACTCGACCTTGTCGAACAGGGCATCCACTGAGTCCGCGGTGCCGTCCTGCCACGCCTTGGCGGCCTCGGCGATCGCGCCGTGAATACCGTGGCGCTGAAGCCATGCGTCGGCCGCGGCGTACTCGCCGTCGGGAAGCGCATAAAGAAGATGTCCGTTGAGGTCCGTGACTCCCGAGTCGTAGAACCGTCGCATCATCGCCAGGAAGCAGGCCTTGTACGAGGGAATCTTGAGGTTGGTGGCGCCGAGGAGGAACGGCTGGTCGCGCTCATCGGCGCGGCTGTCGAGTAGGTTGGCCGCCTCGGCGTCCGTACGGGCCACGATGATTCCCGGCACCCGCATGATGTCGAGCTGGAAGCGTGCGGTGTTGAGGCGTTTGATCTGTTCGTCGGACGGGACCAGAACCTTGCCGCCCTGATGGCCACATTTCTTGGTGCCGGGGCGCTGGTCCTCGATGTGATAGCCGGGCACCCCCGACTCGACGAATCGGCGGATCAGATTGCGGACATGCGGATCGCCACCGTGACCGGTGTCGGCATCGGCGATGATGAAGGGCCGGTAGTCGAATGCCGGCGTCGCCGCCCGCTGCGCGTCGTTCATCCGTAGCCGGAGATACTGCTGGTTGCGGTCCGCGGTGAGCAGCGCGCGCACCAGGCCCGCCGCCTCGTCAGGCACCTGGCTCAGCGGATAACTCGCCAGGTCGGGTCCCGGGTCCTCGCTGATGGAGCCCTTCGCCGAGGTCGCCCAGCCGCCGAGGTAGATGCCCTCGATGCCCATCCGCTTCATCACCACGGCCTGGCCCGGCGAATAGGGGCCGAACGTGGTGATGCTCTTCTTCTGGGCGAACAACTCGCGCAGGCGCGGGTAGAAGGCCTCCGCGGCTTCCCGTGCCACGGTGTAGTCCGACGGAATCGTGCCGCGCTGTTCCGCGACCTGCCGCGCCGAATACAAGCGGATGATCCCCTCGAAACGCGGGCTGTCGAGGTACCGCTGGGTGGCGGCGACGTCCTGGTCAAACGGTGTCTGGGGCTGTGCATCCGTTTCGATGATGGCCATCGGATTGACGCTCCTGTTCAGCGCGGGGTTTGCCGTTCACGGTCCGGGGACTGGACCACTACTGATCCGACGATACGGCGCGGATTTCACCCGCGATGGCGTAATGACCGCGGCAATCACAGCAAAGCGAAAGAGGCCGCCGTCCGTGACCGGCGCGGCGCTGAACCCGCTACTAGCGGTTTGGCTGGCTCTGAGACAGACCGATGCATGCCCCCAGGTGCTCTGGGGTGCAGGGAATGCCGTCCACGGTCGCAAAGGGACTGCCCGGCGGGGGCCCCGGCAAATCGGGGGCATTCACCGACGGGGGCGAGTTCTGGATGCCTCCCGCGACGCCGCTGGTGCACACACCGCTGAACCGGGTGGGCACGGTTCCATACGGGCAGCCGTCGGCTGCCGCCGGGGATGCAACGGCCAACGGCCCGACGAAGATTGCGGCCACGCCGCCGGCGATCAGAACTTTGCGCCTTGCCGTCATCTTCGCCCGCGCGTCACTCACGTCGCACACGATACTGCGTCAACTCGGCGCACTGGGTTTCGGCGGCAGGATCTCGGGACGCAGGTAGCCGATCAGACACAGACAAATGAGCGCCATCGCCACCACCGGCCATCGCAGCGCTACCAGCGCCGCGACCACGAAGACACCTATCGTGACGAACGATCTCATCCGCAACAGCCTGCGCATGCGCTGTGTGACGTCCTCATGCGCGGGCCGGTCGACCGCTTCCCAGCACAGCGCGAGGTAGGTGACGTTGACGACGACGAACACCGCTGCATACATCGCCACCGGCGCCGCGGCCAACCTGCTTTCGGCAAGCCACTCCGTGGTGAACGGGATCAGCGATACCGAGAACAGATGTGCGAAGTTCGACCAGACCAATTGCGGTGTCGCCGTCTCGGCGTAGCTGAACAGGTGGTGGTGGTTGATCCAGACGATCGCGATGAAGAAGTAGCTGACCGCGTAGCTCAAGCCCGTGGGCCACAGCGGCAGTAGGGCGCTGAACGTGTCGGCGCTCGGCGGTTTGAGTTCGAGCACCAAGATGGTGATGAGCACCGCGAACACGCCGTCGGAAAAGAGACTGAGTCGAGCCGTATCGGTTCGTCGCTGTGCCACCCGTACCTCCCGACCCTGACCCCGGTTGCGTCGACGGCCGCCTGCTGATGCTAGCGAAACCGCAACCGCCTTCAGGCAATTGATCGCCACGATCACGACCGGTAACTGTTGGGTCACAGTACGAACAAGCATTTCTCGGCTAGCTGGGCCGATGCGGATAATCAGCGAACACCTGTTGCAAAAGTGGCTATTGTGACTGTTGTGAATTGATGGCGGCGACGCGGTTCGGTTTGCCGCAAGCACTGCAGCATGGAAGTCGGCGAGTGGGTCGCCGCGCAGAGACCCGATAGGGGTGGAGTTCGACATGAGACGCGTCTGGGCTGTCGCGATTAGCTTGGTCCTGCTGGCGGGGACGCCGGGTCTCGCGACCGCGGAGCCGAGCGCCTGGCAGGGCAGCAGGCAGCAGGCCATCAACTATGTGATGCAACGCGCGCTGTCGCAGCGCGGCGTGCCGTACACCTACGGTGGCGGCGGGGTCTCGGGTCCCACTCGCAGGCCCGAAACCATCCAGCCGCCCAGTGCCGTACCGAATGCGGGCGCCGTGCCCGACGCCGCGGCCGTTTCTGGCACATCCATCTTCCCCAGCAACGGCACGACCCCCGGGACATCGATTTTTCCCGGCACCGGCGTCGAACCTCTCGCCGCGGCCCCTGATCCCACCGCGAACACCGTCGGCTACGACGCATCGGGCCTGATCGTGTACGCCTTCGCCGGCGTCGGGATAAAGATGCCCCGTTCGTCGGGCGAGCAGTACAAGGTCGGCCGTAAGGTCCTGCCGTCACAGGCACTGCCCGGCGATCTGATCTTCTATGGGCCGGAAGGAACCCAGAGCGTCGCGCTGTTCATCGGGAACGGACAGATGGTGGAGGCCACCGATCCGGTCGTCACGGTGTCGCCGGTGCGCACCAACACTATGGCGCCATATCTCGTCCGCATCATCGACGCGTAGCGCCCTCAAAGGTCTGCCGGTCCCGTGGAATTAATTCCGTTGTGTCGTGCCACTGTGCAGCCCACAATTGGGTGCCACGATGACTCCAAGAAAATTGCAGGACGAAGACGACGTTCGACAGCGAATCGACAAGCTGGCCGCCGCGATTCGTGACACGGATCTCGACCGAGTCATGGCGTGCTACACGCCGGACGTCGTGTCGTTTGACGTTGAGGCACCGCTTGCGCACGTGGGGGCGGCGGCCAAACGCCGGAACTGGGAGCGCGTATTTGCGGCCTATCGGTCTCCGCTCGGCTACCAGATTCGGAACCTCTCCATCACGGTCGGTGACGATGTCGCTTTCGCGCACAGTCTCAACCGGCTCGCCGGCACGTTGACCAACGGTGTCGCGACCGACGGTTTCTGGGTCAGGGCAACCGTGTGCCTGCGCAAGATCGACGATGACTGGCTCATCGTCCACGACCAGGCATCGGTCCCCCTGGACCTGGAAACGGGCTCGGCTTCACTGCATCTCGAGCCGTGATGGCGGTCCTGACTCCGCAGCACCACGACTTTCCGCGGTGGTACCAAGATGTGTTGACCAAGGCGAAGCTGGCCGAGAACGGGCCGGTGCGCGGAACCATGGTCATCCGGCCCAACGGTTACGCGATCTGGGAGCGGATGCAGCAGGAGATCGACGCCCGGATCAAGGCCGCGGGGGCACAGAACGCGTACTTCCCATTGCTGATCCCGATGCGGTTCTTCGAGCGCGAAGCGGAGCACGTCGAGGGCTTCAGTCCTGAGCTCGCCGTGGTGACTCACGGCGGAGGCAGCGAATTGACCGAGTCGCTTGCCATCCGCCCGACGAGCGAAGCAGTGATCGGTGAGTACATGGCCAAATGGATCGACAGCTACCGCGATCTACCGCTGCTGCTCAATCAGTGGGCCAACGTGGTCCGGTGGGAACTGAGACCACGAATATTTCTGCGCACCACAGAGTTTCTGTGGCAGGAAGGGCATACGGCGCATGCCACCGAAAACGAGGCGCGGCAATATGCCAGGCGGATCCTGCATGAGATGTACCAGGATTTCATGCGCACCGTCCTTGCCATGCCCGTGATCGTCGGCCGCAAGACTGCCAAAGAGCGATTCGCCGGAGCGGAGAACACCATGACCTGTGAGGCTGTCATGCGCGACGGAAAAGCACTGCAAATGGGTACCTCTCACGAACTCGGCCAGAGGTTCAGCCGCGCCTTCAACATCGGCTATTCGACCGCCGACGGGACAACCGAGCTGTGCTGGACCACCTCCTGGGGCGCATCCACGCGCATGCTCGGGGGGCTGATCATGTGTCACGGTGACGACTTCGGGCTTGTTCTGCCGCCCGCACTCGCGCCGGTGCAGGCCGTCGTCGTAGTGGTCAAGGATGCCGACGGTGCGGTTTCCCGCGCGGCCGGGTCGGTAGTCGAGGCGCTCGAACGGCACGGTGTCCGTGCACGTCTCGACGACGGCGTCGCCCAGGCCTTCGGCTGGCGGGCCACCGAGTGGGATCTGCAGGGCGTGCCGATCAGGGTGGAACTCGGTCCGCGCGAACTCGCAGCCGATACGGCGACGCTGTACCGGCGGGACAGCCGCGACAAGACCGCGGTGCGCATCGAGGACATCGCCGACGAAGTGCGACGACTGACAGTTCGTATCCAGACGGACATGCTCGCCGCCGCCACGCAGCGCCGCGATGCGTTCATCTCCGACTGCCGCACGCTCGAACAGGCTCGTGAGGCGGCCCAGGAGGGCGTCGCCCGCGTTCCGTGGCAGGTGATCGGCGCCAAGGGCGAAGAAGAGCTCGCCACGGAAGCCCTCACGGTGCGGTGCCTGCAGCGGGACGACGGGTCAGTGCCCGAAACGGATTCTGATGCAGGAGCGTTCGCGTACGTTGCACGAGCCTACTGACGTCTGAAGTCGGCTACACCGCGAGAAGGCGGCCGACCTGATTCTCGGCGCGATATTCGATCACTTCGCGGTCAGCTTGCGTTAGACAGCCATGTCCTGAAAGGGAGGCCTGCATGTCCGATAATTCGATTAGCACCGCTGACTACATCGTCGTCGGCGCCGGCTCCTCGGGCAGCGTGGTTGCGCGACGCCTCCTCGAGGCCGGGTTCAGCGTCCACGTGATCGAAGCCGGTCCAGCCGACCTGAATCCGAACATTCACAGCCTTCAGGGCTGGCCGGCGCTGTTCCACAGCCAACAGGACTGGGCTGTGATGACGACACCGCAGCAGTACGCCGGCAACCGGTCGCTGCACTGGCCGCGCGGCAAGGTGCTGGGCGGCAGCAGTTCGCTGAACGGGCTCATCTACGTGCGCGGACACCGCAGTGACTACGACGGCTGGGCGGCGGAAGGGTGCGCCGGCTGGGACTTCGCCAGCGTGCTGCCTCTCTTCCTGCGTTCCGAAGATCACGTCGACGGCGCAAGCCATTGGCACGGCACCGGCGGGCCACTGCCCGTCGAACGCATCACGCAACCGCATCCCACGTCGGAGGCTTTCGTCGAAGCCGCATGTGCACTGGGTTATCCGGCGAACGACGACTTCAACGCCGGCGAAATGACCGGAGCGGGCTTCAACCACATCACGGCCCGGCACGGCCGGCGGGCAAGCGCTTGGCAGAGCTTTATGGCGCCCGTGCTCGATCACCGCAAGCTCACCGTCACCACGAGTGCGCTCGTGCACCGGGTGCTGGTGCATGACGGCCGGGCCATCGGCGTCGAATACTCCCTCGACGGATCCGTGCACCGGGCGCACGCAGAAGCCGAGGTGGTCCTCAGTGCGGGCACCATCGGCTCACCGAAGATCCTGATGCTCAGTGGCATCGGGCCGGCACCGCATCTGCGGCACATCGGCGTCCCGGTCGTGGTGGACCTGCCCGGCGTAGGGGAGAACCTGCACGACCATCTCTTGGTGAGCGGTGTCTACGAGGCATCGAGGCCACTGCCGCCCGGTCACCACAATCTGCTGGAGAGCCAGCTGTTCACCACGAGTTCCGGATGGCCCGGCCCGGGTCCCGACCTCCAACCGGTGTTCCTGCACATCCCGTATCCGGCAGAGAGCTACCCGGTTCCCGAACACGGATACACCATCGCTCCGGGGATCGTGCGGCCGCAGTCCCGAGGCACCCTGCGGCTGGCATCCGGCGACCCCGCCGCCGCGCCGCAGTGCGATCCGAACATCTTGGCCGAGAGCCGGGACATGGACGCACTGGTCGACGCGGTGGAAATCTGTCGCGAGATCGGTGCGGCGCCGGCCTTCCGGGCGTGGCGCAAGGCGGAGGTCGCGCCGGGACCGGACGCACGCACCCGCGAAGACCTGCGTCAGTACATCCGACGGGCCGTCGGCACCTATCACCACCAGGTCGGCACCTGCCGTATGGGGATCGATAGCGGCGCTGTCGTCGGCCCGGACCTGGCGGTGCGCGAAATCAGCGGATTGCGCGTGGCCGACGCCTCGATCATGCCGTCGGTGACGTCCGGCAACACCAACGCACCGTCGATCATGATCGGCGAGAAGGCGGCCGACCTGCTCCTCGAGCGCGTCAGCGTCACCGCAGGCGCTTCGATCGAAACGGCACATCGCGGCGTTGTTGAACAGGGGTAACGACAGACGACTGGGAGTGGACTCGGAGTGGACACAGGGCACGCCGGTGATGGCCATCTGGATGGCCCGGCGATCTGGGCCCGGGTCAACGAAGTCGACCCCGTCGTCCGCGAGCACACCAGGCAAGCGGAGGTCGACCGACACCTGAGCAAGCCGGTGGTGGACGCCCTGCGGTGGGCCGGTGTGTTCCCGGATGGCGATGCCAATCGCATGGGGTGGACGGGAGCTCCGATGTGTGCAGTCACGGCGTGGTGCGCCATGATCGGCGCGAAAGCGGCTTCTTCGCTTTGTATCTGGGCAATTGGGTCGCGCGCGTCCTGTACCCCGGACTGGACATGATCACCGCCGAGCTCGGGGCCTCGCTCGACCCGATCGGGCTGGCCGGAACACAGGATCGCGCTGCTGCCTACCGAGCAGTGGGAGGTGCTCGAAACCTGGATCCCGACGGTTTGGGATGCCGCTCGGCACGGCTGCCGGGGCGCGCTGCCGCGATGATCGGGTCGTCGCGCAGTTACGTCTTCGACACCCTCGGTGAGATGTTGGGGGTGGTCTGGAGCACTGTATTTCGGCAAGCAACCACCGGTCGCCGCGTACTGAAAACGGCGCCGGATTTGGCGGACCGGCATCGAACGATGGCGAATTCACCTGGCTTTGACGGCCATATGGCGATCGCCGAGGCGATGTCGCCGGGAGGGGTGCACTGATGGTGGTGGCGAATACGGTGGCGTCGGACTGGCACCTGTGGCTCGGATTCGCCGGTGCGGCGACGGCGATCGCTTTCTCACCGGGTGCCGGCGCGATTCAATCGATGGCTTCCGGCCTCACCTATGGACCGCTGCGGGCGTACTGGAGCATCGTCGGCCAGGAGCTCGGGCTGATGTTTCAATTGGCCTTGGTAACAGTCGGTTTGGGTGCTGTCGTAGCCCATTCGATTGCGGCATTCACGGTGATCAAGATCGTCGGGGTGGCCTACTTGCTGTACCTCGCGGTCCGGCAGTGGCGCGCGTCGTCTCATGGTCTGCGGGCCCGGATCGGCGACAGTCCGTCGCGCGCGGGGCTGCCCTTGTTGGCGCGCGGCTTCCTGGTGAACGCGACGAATCCGAAAGCCTTGGTGTTCTACCTGGCTGTCGTGCCGCAGTTCATCGCGCCGACGGCGCCACTGCCTTCGCAGTACGTGGTGATCGGCGTGACGTTCGTCGCGGTGGACTTCGTCGTGATGGGCATCTACGCCGGGTTGTCCGGGCGGTTGCTGAGCGTGATCGGCGCACGGGGAGAACTGATCGTGAATCGCTTCTTCGCGAGCCTCTTCGCCACCGCCGCCGTGGTACTCGCTCTGGTGCGACGCAGCGGCGCTGCCTAGCAATCCACCCCGGGGGGTGCTCGGCAAGTCAAGGTGGCATGGCAGCATCGCGCGGGTGGCGAACACACCGGCGGAGGCCCAGCGTTTGCGTGACCTTAAACTGCTGCGGCGCGTACGTGACCGGATGGACCGCGAGTACGCGCAGCCGCTTAACGTCGAGGCGCTGGCCCGCGATGTGAACATGTCGGCCGGGCACCTGTCGCGCCAGTTCAAGGTCGCCTATGGCGAGTCGCCGTATTCGTATCTGATGACGCGGCGCGTCGAGCGGGCGATGGCAATGCTGCGCCGCGGGGATCTCTCCGTCACCGAGGTGTGCTTCGCCGTGGGTTGCGCTTCGTTGGGCACCTTCAGCACCCGCTTCGCCGAATTGGTGGGGATGTCGCCCAGCAGCTATCGCGAACGGACAGCCGGCATGACGGAGGGGCTCCCATCATGCGTGGAAAAGCAGGTGACCAGACCGATCAGGAATCGAGAAGCACCGATCACCGGGATGCACCTAGCGTGACCGTCATGGACATCACCATTCACTCGAGCTTCCTGCCGCACGACGACCCGGAAGAATCGCTGGCGTTCTACCGCGACATTCTGGGCTTCGAGGTCCGCCTCGACGTCGGCGGCGGCACAATGCGCTGGATCACCGTTGGCCCCCCGAACCAGCCCGACACCTCGATCGTGCTGTATCCGCCGACCGCCACCCCGGGCCTGACCGACGACGAACGCCGCGTCATCGCCGAGATGATGGCCAAAGGCACCTACGGCACGCTGCTCCTGGCCACGAAGGACCTCGATGGCACGTTCGAGCGGCTGCAGTCGGGTGAGGTCGAGGTGGTCCAGGAGCCGACTGAGCAGCCCTACGGGGTCCGCGACTGCGCCCTGCGCGATCCCGCGGGCAACATGGTCCGCATCCAAGAATTGCGCTGAGCTTGCGTCAAGAAGGAGCTACAACCATGGCGAAGACGACTAGGGACGATGCCTCCGCACTGATCGATGCGAGGATCAAGGAGCTGGGTGACTGGCGCGGCGACCTGCTCGCACGGATCCGCAAAGTCATCAAGCAGGCCGACAAGGACGTGGTCGAGGAATGGAAGTGGCGGGGAGTCCCGACCTGGTACCGCGACGGAATGATCTGCACCGGTGAGACGTACAAGGACAAGGTCAAAGTGACCTTCGCCAGGGGCGCGTCGCTGGACGATCCATCGGGCCTCTTCAACTCCAGCCTCGACGGCAACACCCGGCGCGCGATCGACATCGGTGCCGACGACGACTTCGACGAGAAGGCGTTCAAGGCGCTGGTGCGTGCCGCCATCGAACGGAACACCGAACTCAACGCGGAGCAATGAACCTGCCGACGGCCACGACCCCATCTGCGTCACCGGCGCGCGCGAAAACAACCTCAAAAACGTCGACGTCGAACTCCCCAAGCGCAGGCTGTCGGTGTTCACCGGCGTCTCCGGCTCGGGCAAGAGTTCGCTGGTGTTCGACACGATCGCCGCGGAGTCTCAGCGCCTGATCAACGAGACCTACAGCGCTTTCGTGCAGGGGCTTCATGCCCACGCTGGCCCGACCCGAGGTCGACGTCCTGGAGGGGCTGACCACCGCGATCATCGTCGACCAGCAGCGGCTGGGTGCCGACCCACGCTCGACAGTCGGCACCGCCACCGACACCGGCGCGATGCTGCGCATCCTGTTCAGCCGCCTCGGAAAGCCGCACATCGGCTCTCCGCAGGCGTTCTCGTTCAATGTCGCGTCCATCAGTGGAGCGGGTGCTGTCACGATGGAACGCGGCGGTAGAACCGTGAAGGAGCGTCGCGAATTCAGCGTCACCGGAGGCATGTGTCCGCGCTGCGAAGGGCGCGGCTCCGTCGACGACATCGACCTCACCGCACTGTACGACGACAGCAAGTCGCTCAACGGCGGCGCGCTGACCATCCCCGGCTTCAGCATGGACGGCTGATACGGCCGAATCTTCAACGGCTGCGCCCTTTTCGATCCCGACAAACCGATCTGCAAGTTCACCAAGAAAGAACTGGATGCTCTGCTCTACCAGGACGCGACCAAGCTCAAGATCGACGGCGTCAATCTGACCTATCAGGGACTGATCCCTCAGATCCAGAAGTCGTTCCTCGCCAAGGACATCGAGGCGATGCAGCCGCACATCCGTGCCTTCGTGGAGCGGGCGGTCACATTCACCACCTGCCCGGAGTGCGACGGCACCCGGCTGTCAGAGACAGCCAGGTCATCGAAGATCGAGGGCGTCAACATCGCTGACGTCAGCGCTATGCAGATCAGCGATCTCGCCGAGTGGGTCAAGGGCGTCGCTGACAGGTCTGTAGCGCCGCTGCTGTCCGCGCTGCGGCATACTCTCGACTCGTTCGTCGAGATCGGGCTGGGTTATCTGTCGCTCGAGCGCCCGGCGGGCACGCTGTCGGGTGGCGAGGCCCAACGTGTCAAGATGATTCGTCACCTCGGATCGTCGCTCACCGACGTCACCTATGTCTTCGACGAGCCGACGATCGGTCTGCACCCTCACGACATCACCCGGATGAACGGCTTTCTGCTGCGGCTGCGAGAGAAAGGCAACACCGTGCTGGTTGTCGAGCACAAGCCTGAAGTCATCGAGATCGCCGATCACATAGTCGATCTCGGCCCCGGAGCCGGCGCGGCAGGTGGTGAGGTAGTTTTCGAGGGCACGGTCAACCAGCTCCGCAAGAGCGACACCATCACCGGCCGCCATCTCGACGACCGCGCCTGCCTGAAGACGACTGCACGCAAGTCGACGGAGGCACTGCAGGTTCGCGGCGCCGGCAACAACAACCTGCTGACCGGCCAACACCTCGCCGTCTACGTCGGCCAGGAGCAATCACAAGATAAGCGCTCGGGTGCGCAGTTGAAACCTATGTGGCTCGCGAAGCGCCGCCCGTCAGGGTCAGGGTCCGCGGGCACTTCATTGCGGCGAAGGAGTGCTGAGACAGCTTGAGCTGGAGGCGGATTGGCTCGACGTCCGGTTCTGCGCCGCCGAGGACGACGAAACGTTTTATGCCGGCCTCCGGGATGCGCATGTAATTTGGCGCGTACGCCCGGAATGGCGATCGCTTGCCGAGTTGCTGGCCGTCAGCGACATCGTGTCGCTGCATCTCCCGCTGACCGATCGCATCCATCACCTGCTCGACCGCGCCGCGGTGGCGTCGATGAAGCCCGGTGCCCGTCGGCCCGTTCCTCGAGTGCGCGGAAATCTGAGCCCGCGACGCCATCATCGATCTCGGCGATCCCGCATCTCATAGGCGAGGCAGCGAGATGACCGAATCCGGCGGTGGCCTGGCTTACTGGCCACCGCCAGATCCGTGAGTCTCAGACGCAGAGATTGAACAGGCAGACCCCACCGTTGGGCTCCCAACCGCCGTTCCAGCCTCCCGGGAAGGGTACCGGCGGACCGGGGGGCGCCCAACCGGCCTGACCGGGACCGCCCCATCCTGGACGACCACCCCATCCGGGTCGGTCGCCATGCCACGGCGGTGGACCGGGCCGCCAATCGGTGGGTACCGGACCGAGGCCCGGACCCGGGTCGGCATTCGCTACGCCGGCCCCGACCACCACGGCACCTGCTGCAAGTCCGCCTGCGACTGCCACGCCGGCAACGATCTTGGTGAGCTTCATCGTCGATCAACTCCTTCGTCGTATATGACGGCAGGGCACCTGTCGTCAGCCACTGGCGGGCACTGCCTGTTGGTCGACGGTGTCGACAGTGGCGTACCACCATGATCGTTAGCCAAGTTAAGTACCAGCTGTGCACAGCTTCAGCGTCGGCTATTCGTTTCGTCTCGTTTCGTGGGTCAGACACGCAATCCCCGAACAGAGCAGCGTGCGACCGCGATGTCTAGGCTGCATGCCATGTCCGTGGACCGCCCAGCCCTGATCGCGGGCGGTATCCGCCTGGCATCAGGTATTTCGTTTCTCGTCGATCCGCTCCGCGCAAACCGCCGGTGGGGAGATCCCGAAGAGCCCGCCCCCACGGCGCGGCTCTTGTTGCGCTCCATGGGTTATCGCGACGCCCTCATCGGCGGAATGCTGGTGTCGGCGGCCGTTCGCGGCCAGGACACCCGCGGCTGGTTCCCGGCTTCGGGCGGGCCGACGCGGCCGACTTGTTGGGCGGCATGAGTATCCATCACGAGATGAAGCGCTCGCAGCGGATCGTCGGGCTCGGCGGCGCCGTCATAGGCATCGGTGTCGGCGCATGGGGCGCGACTCGCCGCCGTCGAGAAGGCGCGTAGCGCGTGCGATGGATCGTCGATGCCATGAACGTGATCGGCACGCGGCCGGACGGCTGGTGGAAGGACCGCCACGGCGCGATGGTCAGGCTGGTAGATCTCCTGGAGCGGTGGGCATCGACTCACGGGCGCCGCGTGACCGTGGTGTTCGAGCGTCCGACATCGCCGCCGATCGAATCGGCAGTGGTCGACATCGCACATGCACCCAGGCCGGCGGCGAACTCCGCCGACGATGAGATCGTCCGGCTCGTCGAGGCGGACGACCGACCTCGCGAGGTCACCGTCGTGACATCGGATATCGCGCTGGCCGACCGCGTCCGCAATGCCGGCGCGTCGGTGTACTCGGCCGCAGCCTTCCGCAACCTCATCGAACCGCCCCGCGAATGAACCGCTCAGCGTCGCGACTCGTGCCATCGGGGTAGCTGCGTCTAACCAAGGACACCGATGTACGCCCGGCGCGACGCGCACGAGGAGTCAACGCGCTGGCGTTGTCACCCTGGTTCTGGGTTTCGTGTTTCCACTCGCAGCTTGCGCGGACCAGGGAACGCGGCGGTGGGCTGGCGCTGGTGGGCATGGCGCTCGGCTATCTCGTGCTCGGGTTGTCGGTGCTTTTTCTCGTCTTTGTCACCTTCGGTTTCGGGGCGAGCGTGCTTGGCTCCGGTGGCCAATCGGGCGGATGACGGACGGTGGTCGCGGTACGGTGCGGACCGGTGATTCAAAAACGACGAGCGGGGAACAGAAGATCCGTGACTACCGCCGGGTCTTCGTCGATGGCAACGCGGGCCGGAACGCAGGTGATCCCGACGCGTTGCGGGCACTCACCGTTCCCCGGCGGTTGGTCTGCAATCCATGGCGTGTCGCAATGAGACGTCACCGAGGGTGCGCCCTGGGTGCCATGACCTGCGTTTTAGCATGTCTGGCGCCCGGGCTGGCTGCGCATGCCCATGCCAGCCCCTTCCAGACCGCGCAGCTGGATTTCGGGGGAATGCCGCGAACCTACAGCGTGCATGTGCCGGCCGGCATCGAGCGTCCGGCGGGCCTGGTCATCAACCTCCACGCCGCCGGCGCCACCGGCCAGGACCAGGCCGCGCTGACCCACTATGACTCGGTTGCCGACGCGCACGGCTTCGTCGTCGCTTACCCCGATGGGATCGATTTCAGCTGGGCCGACGGTCGCGGCGCCTCGGAGCCCGACCGGCGGGCAGTCGACGACGTCGGATTCATCTCGGCGTTGGTGGGCAAATTGGTCGCCGACTTCGGCATCGACCCCGGACGGGTGTACGCCACCGGCTTGTCGGCCGGCGCGTTCATGACCAACCGGCTGGCGTGTGAACGTGCCGACCTGTTCGCGGCGATCGCACCGGTAGCGGGCACGCTCGGGGCGAACCTGGCGTGCAATCCGTCCAGACCGGTGGCCGTGCTGGAGACACACGGGACAGCCGACCCGGTCGTGCCATTCGACGGCGGTGCCATGACAGGCCGTGGCGGTGCCAGCAATATCCTTGCCGCGCCCGCGATGGTGGACCGTTGGCGGCAGGTCGACGGCTGTCAGGGCGCCCCGGTCGAGGAGGTGCTGCCGGATTCCGCTGACGGCACGCAGTCCCACCGCTTGACGTACTCGGCGTGTGCGGCCGGGACGGACGTCGTCTTCATGCGTGTCGACGGCGGCGGTCATACCTGGCCGGGCGCCCCGACGATCCTCACCGAGGTCGGCCCGACGGCCCGGGCGTTCGACGCCTCGGAGGCGTCGTGGCAGTTCTTCAACGCTCACGCACGTTAGGCGTCGGCTGGCGCATCGTGGGCACGGTAGAGAGCTTCTAACACAACGTAAGTCAGCGTCATGATGATGCTGTGATATAGCCCACCGAGCCCAGCATGGCGACGGGGTGATGACGTGATGACACTGGCTCAGGTGGCAGTGTCAGACCAGCCCGCCGTCAAACCCACTCCGGCGCAATGGCTTATTCGTCAAAGCGGCATTCGCAACCGGTTCATTCCGGTTGGCAAGTTTGACCATTGGGTGACCCATCCGCGGGCGCCCTATTCCGGCCGGCCCGCGAAACGGCTCCTCCGCAGGGTTGACGTGTCGCGCGCTGATGTTGCCGGTCTGCCGGTGTATGAAGTCACGCCCCGGCTGTCGGATACCCGGCGACTGAACGGCCATCTCGTGTACTTGCACGGTGGCGCGTACGTGATGGATTTCATCCCCGGTGTGCATTGGCCGGTGGTCGCACGGTTGGCCTGCCTCCTGCGCCGCAGTATCACGGTGCCGATCTATCCGCTTGCTCCGGAATACAATTACCGTGCGGTGTTTCCGTTCCTGCTGAAGGTCTACCAGGGCATCGTCGACCACCATCCGCCGGATTCCGTCGTATTCGCCGGCGACTCGGCCGGCGGAGGAATGGCGCTGGCTCTCTGCCATGCGCTGCGCACCGCCGGCCTTCCTCAGCCACGCGATGCTCTGTTGCTGTCGCCCTGGATGGATGTCGCCTTCTCGGATCGAGCCGTAGACGCGGTGGCACTGATCGATCCACTGCTCAACGTCGATCACCTACGATCCGCGGGGCTTCGGTACGCGGACGGCGATCCGCTGGACTCGCCCCTCGTCAGTCCGGGAGCCGGACCGCTTGCGGGCCTGCCCCGATTGACGATCTTCACCGGCACCCGTGATGTGCTCAATCCCGATACTCGGGCGTTCCGCGCGCGGGCGGCACTGGAAGGTGTCGACGTCGGTTGGCACGAGCGCGAGAACGGCGCGCACTGTTGGATGTTTTTACCCGGGCAAGCTTCACGTGAGGCCTTCGACATCATGCGCCGCACCGTCGAGTGATTCTCGGTCGGCGAGCGTCGTATGACTAGCTCTCGTTCGCACCGACTCGGCGGCGCGCATAGGCTTTGAGTTCGGCCGAGAGCGTATCGGCCTTCAGCAGCTGCGCAACCAGATCAGGTTCGGACATTCGGGCTCGAAACACCAGGTTTATCGTCACGTCGTGTTCTGGGCGGTAGGCGATGGAGATCTCGTCACCAGCCCGTACCGTCCCGGGGGAGATGACCCGTAGATACGCTCCGGGTATCGCCGCCTCGGTGAAGGTCTTGATCCAGTTGTCCAGCTGCAGGAACGCCGAGAAGGTACGGCATGGCGTGCGGGGTGCGGACACTTCGAGCTCCAGGCCGTCGGTACCGACTCGCCAGCGTTCACCGATCCGGGCGTGGGTCACATCGACACCGGAGGTGGTGAGGTTCTCGCCGAACATTCCGTTGGTCAGCGGGCGCGCAAGGTGCGTTTCCCATGCGTCGAGGTCCTCCCGCGCGTACGCGTAGACCGCTTGGTCGTCACCGCCATGAAGCTTGTGGTTGCCGATCGTGTCGCCGATCAGGCCGCTGCCGCGGCCGCCTTTCATCGGCCCAGGCGCCGAGACCATCACGGGCTCACCGGCTGCGGCTTTATCGATACCCGTCGGCCTCCTCGGTGCATCCGGATTAGCCCGGACACGTGCCAGGTTGACAGACAACACATTTGCCATCAGCCAATGGTAACGGGTCATCACACACGGTTACGAATGACCATTCCGCGTAAAAGGAATCGACATCATCGGCGTGGCGTTAGCTACGAACGGCCAGGCTCTACAGGCCGGTGTAGATCTGGGCACGTCGGCAAACTACCGCCGTCGCGAAAGCGGCATCCACACAACAGAATCAGGAAAGGCCACAATGCGACTTCAAACTGCGGTCACGTCCATGCTTCTCCTGGCCGCGGTGTCTGCCGCCGGCGCACCGGTTGCCGAAGCCGACGCACAGAGCCCGCTGCTCCCGCTGGTCGACGCCGCCGCGCAACGCCTGCAGACCGCAGACCCCGTCGCAGCCTCCAAGTACCGAACCGGGGGCCAGGTCGACGATCCACAGCGCGAGCAGCAAGTGATCGACGCGGTCACCGCGGATGCCATGGCAAAGCACATCGACCCGACCTATGTGCACGATGTCTTCCGCGATCAGATCGATGCCACGGATTCCGTGGAGCACAGCCGGTTTGCGCAGTGGAAGATCGATCCCGGCGCCGCCCCTGCCAGCGCTCCTGATCTGTCGACGTCGCGGACCACGATCGACAACCTCAATCAGACGATGGTGGATGAGATCGCGAAGCAGTGGACTGTATTGCACTCGCCGTCGTGCCCAGCCGATCTCGGTCACGCCGTGGATGCAGTCGTCAAGACAAGGAATCTCGACCCCACCTATCGGCAGGCTCTGGCGTACGCGACGCATTCGTACTGCCGGTAGATCACTCCGGATCGACCAGAGGGAACCCATATGGCAGGTAGTTCTGAAGAGAACGTCGCGCTGAGCGGGGAACCCGTGTGGCTGAGGGGTACCGAAGGCGAGGCGATGGCGATCCGCGTCGACAGCCGATCGACCGCGGGCGCAACGAGGTCGTGCTCGCCGGGCAGTACCGCATCGCCATCGGCGATGACATCATCGGAGCCCGGCCCGGGACTCGTGCGACCGCCCCCAGGAATACGCCTGACAGCTGGCGAAACATCGCAACGGGTGAGGGCCGGCTGCTGATCGTCGTCACACCGGGTGGATTCGAACAACCCGTCCTCGAGCTTTCGGCACGATATGGGTGCGAAATCCTCGGGCCGCCTACGGTGTAGCTGCACGACCCCGTGACTCGACAATTCACGAAGGGCCGACATATGCCAATGGTGAGGGTGTCCTGGGTAACCGGACGAAGCGCCGAACAGAAGAAGCAACTCGCAGCGCGCATCACCGTCGCCGTAGCCGAGATCGGGGATGTCTCCGCAAAGAACGTCTGGGTCGTTTTCGACGATGTGGATCCACAGAACTGGGCCGTCGAGGGCCGCCTGGTTGACGAGACCTGAAACCCGCAAGGCAACAACGGCTCTGATCGCTACGAAGACATTCCGAATCAACCCACATCGTCGAACAGGGGAGCGGATCAGGGGCCACGGATAGTCGGGAACCTTCGCAACACCGTGCGATCAAGTTGACGGTGCACGGTCTGATCGCTGGTCCGCGTTTCCATCGCCGGGGTCGCACCGGATTCGGTTGGCTGAGTGAGCGAGATCGTGTTGTTGCTTCGGGACGCCGCCGAGCAGGCACAGCTCCTGCTCGCGGAGTTGTTGACGCCATAACCCGGCGCCGAGTCCGCGGCGCGCATCGGATTCGAGCCGGTCCTGATCCCCGGCACACAACAAGGACTGCTCACTCATCCCGATGAGGTGTCCCGGGCGATCCTGACGTAACGGTGACCGCCGCGGAAAACCGGTCCGCCAGAGACAGAAACGGGCTAGGGTGCCGACCTATGCATGCGACGCCGCCCGCGGCTGTTCGGGTCAGGTGTGCGATAGCCGGAGCTCGTGACACCTTCCGCATCGCCGGCCTCACCGCGTGCGTCGCCGTGTTGCTTGCGGGTTGCGCGTCCACGTCCGAAACGGCGACCGTCGCATCTCCGGGCCCGACGACCGCCACCACGTCTGCCCGGCCGGGATCTGCGTTGAAGCCGATCGATCCGGCCGCCTTTCAGGCTGTTGTCGACGCAGCGGCCAAGAACATGATGGTGCCCGGCGCGGTGGTGGTGGTGCGCACACCGCAAGGGACGTACACGGCGGCCTCGGGCACCACCGAGGTGGGACAGCAGACCCCACCCGACGCCAATACTCATTTCCGGATCGCCTCCAACACCAAGACGATGACGTCGGCCCTGATCCTGCTGCTTGCCCAGGACGGCAAACTCAAGCTCACCGACACGGTCTCGCAGTACGTGCCAGGTGTGCCGAACGGCGAGCACATCACCATCACAGACCTGTTGAAAATGCGCAGTGGCCTCTTCAACTACACGGCCGCGCCGGAGCTTTCCGCGAATCTGGACGCAGACCCGGCCAGGGTCTTCACCCCGCAGCAGGTGCTGGCGATCGCATTCCAGCACCAGCCGTCCTCGCCGCCCGATGCCACCTACGAATACAACAACACGAATTACGTGCTGCTGGGTCTGGTCGCCGAGAAAGTCGGTGGACGGCCGCTCGCGCAACAGCTCGAGGATCGCTTGTTCGGCCCGCTCGGTCTCGCGCAGACGTCGCTTCCGGCGGTCGACGACACCGTCATCCCCAGCCCTTTTTCGCATGGCTACATGTACGGCGGAACCATCTACGCCCTCGCTGACGATCCCTATCCCGCTGACATGGCGTCCGCCGCGCGGGCTGGATCACTGAAGCCCCTCGACTACACCAACCAGAATTCGTCGTACGCCCGCGCGGCCGGCGGCGCCATCTCGACGGCCGATGACGTCGCCACATGGATAAGCGCCCTCGTTTCGGGCAAGGTCTTCAATCGCGACTACCAGCAACAATGGCTCACCAGCCTGCAGGCCGAGGATCCGGAGAATCCCGACGGGCAGCAGTACGGGTACGGGATCTCATTTCAACGATTCGGCCCCGCTGCCGCAATGTACTACCACGGCGGTGAGTTACCCGGGTTCAACTCGTTCATGGGCCACGACCCCGAGAACGAGGTAACGCTCGTCATATGGACGAACTTGACGCTGTCGCCCGACGGCAAGACGACGGCGAATGCGATGCTGCCGACCCTTCTCGATGAGATCTACGCCGGGTTGTCCCTGGCGACATCGACACCCACCACTACCGGTTAACCGGAGACCCTCACCACCAGTAGTGGGGATACCTCGCGCCGTTGACCTTGTTTCCGGCCAGGCCCACGGCGACCAGGATCACCGCCGCCGACCCGACCAGAACGACGAATTCCCATCGGGGAATGGTGGGGACGACAGCTATCATGGCAGTCGCGGCGGCCGGCGAGTGCGACATCCGCAGCAGTTTCATCACTCCCAGAGCCAATGCTCCGGCCAGTGCACCGGCCCACAACGAGTCGATGCCAATCATGCCGACGAGCACGCCGACGGTCGCTGACATCACATGACCACCAATGACGTTGCGGGGCTGCGCCAGCGGGAAGTGGGCACCGCCCACAACCAATGCCATGCTCGCCGCCAGCGGCGGGATCAACCACGGGTCGTGGGTGAAGGCCGTCAGCGCCGCTACGATCGCCAGCGCCACCAGACTCGCAACCGTCTCGACGGCGATGACCAACAGCTTCTGCCGAGGCGGAGCAGCGCTTACATACCACCGCGATCGGCCCGTTGCCGGCGACTCCGCCGCCGAGTGTGGCTGCGCAGAGATCAAGGACGGTTCCGTCACGAAGTCCTCCCGACCGATGAGACCATCAGAAAGAAGCTATGCGGCGCGTCGCGAGTCGAGCAAGCTTATGACGTCGATCACGTCATTCACAGTATTTATCGTGCGGCACAATGGATGTCGGAGCGGCAGAAGGTGTTTGTCTCGGGGGGTTTGCCGGTGCTTTCGATCACACCATTCACGCCGTTTATCGACACCGACCCCGACACCGGAGGGCGGTTATGCCGTCGAGGTATCGGCGTAGCTGCGTCGACGTCTTGACGCGCCCTTCAAGCGCTCCGGCCGCTTGCGGCGGTAGGCCATCAGCACGCGCAGGATGAACGGGGGCCGGAACAGACGTCGCGGGGAATCCAGCATTCCGGTGATGCGCATGAACTGCCGCGACACGACGAGGTCCGAACCCGCGGCACCCATCACCCAATCGAGGTAGGCGTTGCTCAGCCGCATTGACAGCGAGCGACGGCCCTTGACCTCCGGCAATGCCGAATCCGAGCCGACAGCGGTCTGCCATGCGACTCTGACAGGTTTGGCGGCGGCGCGGAAGAACCTACGTGGTAGCTCGTCCGGCCCTGCCCGCAGGCAGTCGCGCAATACTTCGGCTTCCATCGACGCCACCGTCATGCCCTGCCCGTAGATGGGATTGAAACTGCAGACGGCGTCGCCGATTACGAGGAAGCCATCGGGCAGGCAACGCATCGAGTCATAGCGCCTCCAACGGTTCGACGGGACGGTGTAGTGGCTGACTTCACCGACCGGTTCACTGTCGGCCACCGTCGCCATTGCGTGCTCGGGGACGAAATCCGCACCGAAGGAGAGGATCGCGTCACGCCCACTCGGCGGCTTCTCGCCCGCCATGGTACCGACGGTCAGAATGGCGGTGTTGTCTTCCTGGGCGATCAGGGCCCACATCTTCGGCCGGCCGGGTACCGGAAACACCGCGGTGACGTACTGCGGCAGGGGTTCTTTTGGGAGGCGCAGCATCTGGCTGGCGTAGGCCAGCCGCACCGTCAGTTCATCCACGCGTGGCTTACCGTAACCGAGTTCAGCCAGAAAAGAGGGGGCACGCGAGCCGCGGCCGGTGGCATCCACCACCAGCTCGGCCGAGAGTGATTTCTGGTCGCCGCCATCTCCGCGCGTCACACGTACGCCCGTCACACGACGACGATCGGGAGTGGACGTGAGTGCAGCGACCTCATAGCCCTCGATGATTGTCACTGTTGAGAACTGCTGGACCCGGCGTCGCACATGCCATTCCAGGCGCGCGCGGCTCGGGAAATACTGTGTATGGGGTCGGGGGAGATGGCCCGAGTCCGGCAGCACGTTCCGGCCCCCGATCGACACCGACACCTTCGACACATCGCCGTCGCTCCACGCCGAGACACCGTCGTCAACCAGTTCACCCAGAAAGCCAGGGAACAGCTTCTCGAAGACTTGTGATCCTCGCGCATTGAGGATGTGGCCGTGCCAACCCTGCGGAACACCACGCCGGTTGGCGGGCCCTTCAGGCAGCACGTCGCGCTCCACTACGGTCACGGCGCGATAGAAGTCCGCCAGCACCGTCGCGGCCAACAGTCCACCCATGCTCGCGCCGAGGACGACTGCGTGCTCCCCCAGTTCCGCCACGTTCCACACCTCTCATCCGCCAACGGGGGCATCCCCACATATTGGTGAACGGCATGGCAAATCGATCTGGTTCAGATAGCTTGGCGGCGCCGATGGGTGAGGTTGATCACGGCGGCAGGGCGCTGCCGACACGGGAAACGAAAAGGAAACGAGGCCCGGCAACTGCCGCTGTTCAATGTCGAACCACAGGACCATCGGCGCCAACTGGCAGAGAAGTATGAGCTGTTGCGTCGCCTGTGGCGCGAGGAGGGGTTACCTGGGACGGCGGTTTCCGCAATCCATTGCGCGTTGGCGGCTAAGTGGGGAGACCCGCTGTTCAATGCCAACAGAATTCACCTCGAGACAATTACCGAGTGCATCATCGATCACTATCGCGTGGAATACGAAGCACACGGCCATGATCCGCGGTACGCGTACGTCGGAGCCGGCTCAGGTTTCCTGTACCTGGCGGACACCACGCGGGAGGCGAAGGAGCACTACGGTCCGGCCTATGAGCGAATAGTGGCGTTCTTCAATGCGCCCGGTTATGACCTTCAACCCTTCAGCCTCCCAACGGTGTACCGCACCAACAGCAACTCGAGATGCTCGAGCGCATGGCGAGCGATGTGATCCCTGTTGTCCGCAAAGAGGCGCCAGCACGTTATGGACCGAACAGGATCCCTACGGCGGTCACCCCGCATTCGCGGGCGCTCAACACCCGATGCGACGGGGGTCATCGACGCGTCGGCCGGTATCACCGTCATTGCCACGCCCTGACGGATTCACCCGTTGCCCGACTCGCCATCGCGAAAGCCCCGCAACACTGTCTGCAGGTGGCGGCGCCACAGCGCTTGACCGCGGTGCAGAGGATCGGTCCGTTCTGACTGGATCACACCGCGCAAGGCCCAAACTGTGGCGGTGATATCGGTTGTGGTCAGGTCTCTGCGCACGGCGCCGGCCTGTTGGGCGCGCAATAGCAGCACCGCGGTGCGTCGGCGTAGTTCCTCGACAAGCGGTTGGGGTGCGAGCTCGCCCCAAACCGGAGCCGCCAGCCCGCCCTTCTCGGCCAGTTCGACACCGACCGTCTGCAAGAATACCTCCACACAGCTCTGTGCGGGTGCGCGCTCGGCGTCTTCGGCCAGCGCGATCAGGTGACGAAAGAAACCGCCGAGAACCTCCCTGACCAGGGTGTCCTTATTGGCGAACCGGCGATACAGGGTCGCCGCTCCCACCTGGGCGGCGTCGGCGACGTCTTGCAGTGTGGCGGTTGAGCCATGGACGGCGAACACCTCTTCCGCCGCCCTGATGAGGCGTTCACGGTTGACTGCGGCATCACGACGCACCGACCGCCCCCTTTCGTCCCCAGTCGTTCACTTGCATCGGCATTCGACGCGGCGGATCCCCTCCGGGAATGCAGAGCCCTAGTCGTGCGTTCGAATTAACTGAGAGTCTAACTATCAGTTAAAGAGGATTGCGACCATGACGGAGACCGCCGACCCGGTGATCGGTGCTGCACGCTTGCGACTGGGGCATTCGGATTTGACGGTGCGTCCGATCGGGTTGGGATGTATGGGGATGTCGCAGTTCTACGGCCACGCCGACGACCGCGAATCCATCGAGACGATCCGGTCGGCAATCGATCTCGGTGTGAATTTTCTCGATACTTCCGACATCTACGGCGCCGCCGATATCGCAACGTCGACCGATGTCCGCGGGTTCGGGCACAACGAGCAGTTGATCGGTGCGGCCATCGAGGGTCGCCGCGAGGACGTGGTGCTGGCGACGAAGTTCGGCGCGAAAGTCAGCGACGACCGCGACGGAGTGGTGCTCGACGGGCGGCCCGAGTACGTCAAGGCGGCGTGCGAGGCGAGCCTGAGCCGACTCCGAACCGACGTCATCGACCTGTACTACCTGCACCGGCTGGATCCCACGGTGCCCATCGAGGCCACCGTCGGTGCGATGGCTGAGCTTGTCGCCGCCGGCAAGGTCCGCGCACTCGGGCTCAGCGAAGCCAGCTCCGATGTGATTCGCCGGGCACATGCCGTGCATCCCATCACCGCCCTGCAGAGCGAGTATTCCCTGTGGGAGAGGCGGGTCGAACAAGGTATCACCACTACGTGCCGCGAGCTCGGCATCACCCTGGTACCGTTCAGCCCCTTGGGCCGATCCGCCCTCACCGGTTCCCTCAAGCCCGGAGACACCTTCGGTCCCAATGACTTTCGGACGACCAACCCGAGGTTCGCCACCGACAATCTCGCCACCAACCTGGCACCCGTGCAGACCCTTACCGAGATGGCCGCAGCAAAGGGCTGCCGTCCCGGGCAGCTTGCCCTGGCGTGGCTGTTGGCCCAGCCATTGGACGTGGTGCCGATCCCTGGAACCAAGCGCCTGCAGTACGTGCAGGAAAATGCCGCGGCGGCGTCTGTTGCAGTCAGCGCTGATGAAGTCGCTTACCTAGGAGACCTTTTCGCGCCGGGCCGGATCGTGGGCGAGCGATACAACGCCACTCACGCTCGGACAGTCGCGTCCTAGCTCGCGAACCGCTCACGATCCGCGGCCGGTACGTTCCTGCAACTCGTCGATCAACTCCGATGCCTGAGCCTTGCTCAAGTCGTCGGGCACCTGGCGACCGGCCTCCTGGGCGAGTGTGTGCAGATAACTCCGCTGCGGACCGGTCATCGGTTCGCCGCCCGTCACCCACTGTGACGGGTCCTTCTCGGCGTTCTCGTTCGGTGCATGCTGTGGGTTGCTCATGTCCATCACCTCCACAGCGCGAATAACCGTCGAACACACATTCGAAACCTCTCTTGCCGGCACGGCGCTAATTCGACTTGAATTGACTCCGGACGAGGTCGATGCTCAACGGATAGTCGACCAGCGCTGCGGTCAGCACCCGGGTCAGGAGGTCGCCGCGCGACCTGCGACGGACCCAGCTCCGAGTCCGCGGTGACGGCCCACTGACGCCGCAGTCGATCAACCAGCTGCGGTGGTCCACCTCCATTGCGGCTTGCTCCTGAGCAGGCACATCGGGCAGCGGCGGCGCCGGTGGCACCACAGCCGGCAGGCCGGCCACGGCGTCGGCCGCGCTCCGCGCGTCAGCCGCCCACTCCGACGCGCCGACTGCGGTCGCCCGGACCTCATCGCGACCGAAGGCCGCTCCACCGACGACCACCGGGACGCCCGCCGAAGTGCTTGCCTCGATGAACCGTCGGGTGGTCGGCACCGCCCCCAAAACCGAACAGCTGATCGCCACGGCGTCAGGGCCGAGATCCTGCACATACTGACTGAGCCGCAGTGGTGACGTCGCCGGGCCGAGTGGTGTCGTCTGCCAGCGTCCGCGCGCAGTTCGCACCCGATGATCGCGGCGGGTAACCAATGCCGCTCGCGCTCTGCGCATGTCACGATGACATGGCCACGTGTGATTGGCGTTTTGGGCTATCGCTTGTGTGACGACATCAGTGGCGGCCATCGCCATCGCCGTAGCGGCATGCTCCTGCGCAACCGTCCACTCAACCCCGCTGCCACTTCTGGCCGACGTTGCGTTGCGCGGAAGCGACGACCCGGGTCAGTACGTCCAGCGGTGTCATCCCGCCGGCGAGAAGGCCTTCGACCAGCCTGACAATTTTGGACCTATCGCCTTCGGCAAGCGCTTCTTCATAGTGCTGCAGCGCGTTTCGCGTATCGGCTACGTCTTGCATGTGACGGCCAACAATGCGCTCAGTACTCGGCCCAGTGAGACATCCGCGAGGCCGTCCCCACTGACGACGATTCCGCTCGGCGCCGCGCCCAGCACAATGAGTTCGCCGGTGCCGCTATCGGGAACCACCGCCATCGCCCAGTCCGCCATTCGGGGTTGGATCATGGCGAGCAGTCGCAGCGCGGTGCGACGCAGGTTGAGGGAGCCACCAAGGTCGAGGGCCAGTTCCTCGGCCACCTGCTCCCGCAATCGTGCGAGCTCGCGCGCGTCGACGTCAGCGTGCGCACGCACATTCTGCTTTTTCAACAGCACTAGGCAACCGACCTTCTCCCGTGGGGGCGGTGGAGATACGAGGGACATCAGGCCTTGACCGGTATCGCGGATGAAAGGCTGGCAGCTCGACCTCGTGTCTCTAGGCTACCTAGTCGTCCCGACCGGGCACCGCGCAGCGAGAAACTTCGGAAGTTAGCCGACGGGGCAGCGCCGGCAGCAATTGCATCGAATTGCAAACGTCCGCTCTGTCCCGGTGAGATTGTCGCGATGCTCGGCCACGTTGTCCAGCACGGTGCCGCGGATCGTATTGTCCAGTCGATACAGATCGACGATGATTGCTACCCAATCACGGTTGCCATCGGCGCTCCAGGTGAACGGAAGCCGCGACAAGTCCCACGGTCTGTCGACGGTGCTCGTAAACGTCCATTCTCGAGCGGCGCTGATGATTCATGTTGCCGACCGATCGGTGCGCGAGGCGGCTTCACGGCAGGATAAGAGCAGACCAACACGCGGCCTACGGCATTCGTGGACGAGGTGTGTGGCCAGGCCCGTCGACAGTTCCTCAAACATGCTGATCGAACCGACAATTGACAGCGCCTCGTCGGCGTAACGATCGACCACGCCCTGCTGTTCAAGGTGATCATCGTGTCCCGCGGATAGCCGGCATTCGGGTCGGCAAGCGCGAAGGCAGCAGCAGGGGTTCCCATGCGCAAATAAGACCTCATGCACATGCGCTCGCGGGGAAGCAGCCGATAGGTCAGATCGTTGTGGTGCGAATCCGTTGCTGAGCGGGAAAGTATGCGCCGCTGGTCACGAGCAGGCCCACGGTGGCGTCCTCTAGTGCCCAATCGGTTGCCACGTCGACGTCGAGGGTCATTTGTCCCTCCTTCTGGTCGTGTAGAGGCCGGCGCTTCGCCCGAAGATCGCTCGAAATTTCCCTTGAAAGACGCTATCCGAGTATTGTTTTCATGTACGCCTCGGCGGACTCATCGATTCACGACCAAGTTTCCCGCCGACATCGCTGCATCGATATACCCATCCGGGCATGAGGAATAACGCCTCCGCATAGGTGGATCCTTGCGTGATGACCCGCCGCACAACGGTTTCGCGACTGACTTCACGGGTAGTCGCACAAAGAGCCGAGCAATCGCCGAGTCGAGGCAGTGAGGACCCCATGGCGATGTGCATGCAGAGTACCGGCGCCCACGTGCCGCCATTGTGAAGAGTTGTTTGCCGATTAGGTGCTGATGCGGCATCCGATCGACAGCCCTAGCCGAAAAGCGAACATCGGGCGGCGCCGGACGATGAAGGCAGATGGCGGCTCGACATGCCTCTCACTTTTGCCCACCATTGCGGCTCCTCGTCTTCTACGATTTGATAACCAGGTGTGCTCCGCAGCGAGTGGCCAATTTGGTGATGCGCAATGGGATTCATGTCAGAAAGGGATCTGGAAACCGCCTGCTTCCCAGTCCAGAAGCGACCACTGAGTCCCGAACCAGCGATGATGTTGTAACCGGAGGTGCGGCAAGATGGTTGGAAACAACGAGGTCAACCAAGCGCTGGAAACCAGCCCGGGCTCGCAGCGAAAACAGGTGCGGCGTGCCGCAACGGCCAGCGCGGTCGGAACGACGATCGAGTGGTACGACTTCTTTCTCTACAACACCGCGGCCGCGTTGGTGTTTCCACACCTGTTCTTTCCCGAGTCGAGCGCCTACGCGGGTGCGCTCCAGTCGTTCGCGACTTACTTCGTGGGATTCCTCGCGCGGCCGATCGGGGCTGCGATCTTCGGGCACTGGGGTGACCGGATCGGGCGCAAGTACACCCTGATCGTGACCTTGCTCGTGATGGGCATCTCCTCGGCCGTCGTCGGCATTCTGCCCGGCACCGCCACGATCGGCATAGCGGCGCCGATAATTCTGGTGGTGCTCCGACTCGTCCAGGGGATCGCGATCGGTGGTGAGTGGAGCGGATCGGTGCTACTCGCCATGGAATGGGGCAACCAGGACAAACGCGGGCTGCTCGCCAGTTCCGCACAGATCGGCGTGCCCGTCGGGCTGGTCCTCGGCACCGGCGGCATGACGCTGCTGTCCGCAACGCTGTCGCCCGATGCGTTCAATTCCTGGGGTTGGCGGGTGCCGTTCCTGGCCAGCCTGATCCTGGTGGCGATCGGCCTGCTGATCCGACTGAAGATCCTCGAGACGCCGATGTTCGCCAAGGTGCTGGCTGAGGGGAAGGCTGCGCGGACCCCGGTCATGGACGCGATCCGACACCACTGGCGGGAAATCCTGCTGTCGGCCGGTGCGCGGTTCAGCGAGCAGATGCCTTTCTACCTGTACACCACATTCGTGCTGATCTACGTCGTCGAGCATCACGAATTCAGCAAGACGTTCGTGCTGACCGCAGTGCTGGCGGGCGCCACCCTCGAGCTCGTGATGATCCCGCTGTTCTCCCACCTGTCGGACCGCTTCGGCCGAAAACGGGTTTACCTGAGCGGAGCCGTCTTGACCGGGGTGCTCGCCTTCCCGTACTTCGCCGTCCTGACCGACGGTGGCGCGGCGCTCATCTTTATCGCCATCGTCATTTCGCTCGTCATCCATGCGATGCAGTACGGGCCACAGGCCGCGTTGATCGGTGAGAGCTTCCCCACGCACCTGCGGTACGGTGGCGCCGGGCTCGGGTACCAGCTTGCATCGGTCTTCGCCGGCGGTCCCGCGCCGCTCATTGCGACATGGCTGCTGCACGAGACCGGGACCCCCTACTCGATCTCCGTTTACATCGTCTTGGCCGCGATCGTCACGGTGTTCTGCGTCCGTGCGCTTCCGGATCGTTCGCGGGTCAACATCGACGACGCCGCTGTCTACGCCCGCAACTGAAGCGCAATTAGACCCGGGTCCCGGGCAATCCGGGAAGAAATCCGGTTCCTTCATCTGGTCCTTCGCACCGCTCTACGATTCACCCATGGTGAAGCGCAGCGCCTGATCGTCCATACGCGCTGGTCCGGCGACCTCCGGAGACGCTTGCCCACGGCATCGTGACCTTCATCGAGCGGCAGCCACTGGATCTGGAACTGGCGAAGCAGCAATGGGACGGCTACGTAGCCACGCTGCAGCGAAACGGTTGGTCGACCGTGGTGATCGACGGCGACGATGCGATGCCCGATTGCGCTTTCGTCGAGGACACCGTGGTGATGTTCGGCGACCTGGCCGTCATCACCAATCCACGTCAGCCTGCGCGCAATCCGGAAATCGTTGCGGGACAACGCGTAATCGCCGACCTGGGGCTGGAATCGACGCCGATCACCGGACGACGCGAGCGTATACCCCTCGTTCCTTTCGGTTCCCGAGGGACAAGGCGCGCATGTGGTGATCCTCGACGACGATCTGCTGCTGATGAGTTCGGCGGCCGAACGCACGGCAGCTCTCTTCGCCGAGCGCGGCTACCGGGTCGAAACCGTGGACATCTCGGAATACGAGAAGCTCGAGGGATGCGTCACCTGCCTGAGCGTGCGCGTCCGCTGACAAGTATCCGTATCGCGCGCGGCGGCGGATTAACCGACGGAGGCGCTGCAGGGGAAAGCGAAGTAACCGGTTCAGCACCAGAATGCGTTAAAGCAAGTATGGCCGACCCGGCCGCTGATCTCTGAATGGTTGCGGTCAGTCGGGTAGCGAGGGCCCGCCGAAGCGGCTTGGTGTAGCGGTGAACGGAGCGGAAGATCGATGGATGGATCGGCGGCGGCCGGCGCGCCGCGGCATGATTGGACCGCGGAGGCGTTCAGCGATTACCGACTCATGTGCTGCGGCCGGCCTCACCTGAGCCTGGTGAGCGACGCGTTCTCCGTGTCCCAGCGGGTCGCCGGCATGGGTCCGGCCGCGCTCGCCGATCTATCCGTCGATTCTGACCTGTCGATGGACTGTAAAGACCTGTGCGGCACCTACTACCGAGTGCTTCTGGTGCACAAAGGCCACGCCGAATGCGTTTTCGGTGGAACTGCGGTAAACATGGGGCCCGGTACCGCGGCCGTGTACGCCCCGGAGGGTGACGGCGCGACGCGGTGAACAGCGGGCACCAGGATGACCTTTTTCAAGGTCGACCGGCATGTCGTCGATGATGCTCTGAGCAGTGCGTTGGGTCGGCAGGTGTCGTCACGCATCGACTTCACCCCGCTCTTGCCGCCATCGGCAGCGACCGACAGCTGGAACAGCATGTTGTCGCTGTGGAGGGAGCAGCTTTTCCAGCCCGATAGCCTGCTCAACCAACCGCTTGTGGGACTGCCGTTTGTCGACGGCCTGGTGCGCGGCATTCTGTTCGCCGCCAATGGGAAGCGATCACCCATATGCACCGTCCGCCGTGCGTACTGCAGTCGAGGTCATCGAGACCGAAGCACATCTGCCGTTGACGCTCTCCTCGATCGCTGCCCGCAGTCACGTTTGTGTTCGCACGCTGCAGCAGGGTTTCCAGCGACATCTGGGCACGTCGCCGATGGCGTATCTGCGTGAGGTCAGGCTCCGTCGAGCGCATCAGACCTTGGTGGAATCCGACCCCTCCATGGTGACCGTGACATCAGTCGCTCATGACTGGGGTTTCACCAACGTGGGCAGGTTCGCCGCGGCTCATGTCGCCCGTTATCACGAGACACCCGCGGAAACGCTACGCCGGGATAAGACCCGTGATGGGGGGCGAAAGCACCGCAACTACAGTAACCGCGAGAGTGCTGGCCGGTCAGTGTCTTCACGACCCGAATAGCTCGCGAACAGCAGAGCGGATCTGTTGATAGCTGCAACATCTGCACAAGTGCCCGCTCAGCGCGGCTTCGGCGTCCTGCCCGTCAGCGGGTTCATCCAGCATCGCCGCGACGCTCATCACAAGTCCTGGTGTACAGAAGGAACACTGGAATGCCTGGTGATCGATGAAGGCCTGTTGCACCCGGTCAGCCGAGCCCCCCTCGGCAGTCTGCACGTCCGCATCCCGACAGGTGAAGGCCATGGTGAGGCAGGCGCTCACCGCTCGCCCGTCGAGCCGTACGGTGCACGAACCACACACGCCGATGCCGCAGGTCTCGCGGCAGCTGTAGAGGCGGAGCTGACCGCGCACCACATCGAGCAGGGTGTCGTGCGCCCCGACGAGAACATGGTGTTCGATACCGTTGACCCGCAACGTGAGCGGAAATGTCGCACTGGTCATGTTCTGCCTTCCCATGCGGCGAGTACGCGTTCTGCGGTCATGGGCTGCTGCTGCAGCCCTACACCGATCGCGTCGGCGACGGCGTTACCGATCGCGGGGGCCACTGGCGGCAGCGCAGTCTCACCGAGCCCATGCATGACGTCGGTGTCCGGATCTTCGAGCAGGGAGACCTCCAGTTGACCAGGCAGGTCGAGCCGACCGGCGAGGGCATACTCGGAGAGGTTTGAATTCACCACATGCCCGCCCTCGTGGAGGATTTCCTCGAACAGCGCCTGACTGATCCCGAAACTCACGCTGCCCTCGACCTGCATTCGTGCGTTGATCGGATTCACGACGGTTCCCGCGTAGACGGACGCACGCAGTCGGCGGACGTACACCTTTCCGGTCCGCGTGTCGACGTCGACCTCCACCGCAATCGCACCCTGATGCCAGTGGTCGGACGCGATGCCCTGGCCGGTTTCCGGGTCGAGCCCGCCGGTCCACATGCAGGTGCCGTTGCCCCAGAGGGTCCCAAGCCTTGACTGGCCGACCACCTGCGCAACACTGCGCAACGTTTCGGGGTCGCCCTTGATGCCGATCCGCCCAGCATCGAAGTCGAGATCATGGATGGACGCCTCGAGCTGGCCGGCCGCGAGTTCCAACAACTTCTCCCGAACGTCGACGACGGCACGTCTGACGGCCATGCCCATGGCGGCGGTCGACCGACTCGAACTGGTCGTCGTGTCGAACGGCGTTATGTCGGTGTCGGGTCCAACAATGCGTATTGCGCCGATGTCGATGCCCAAACCTTCGGCCGCGATCTGCGCCAGCGCGGTGTGCGCGCCCTGGCCCATTTCCACGGTCGACGTCAACACCTGCATGCTGCCGTCGCTGTTCACCTTCACCGACGCGTTGGACGTGGAAGGCGTGATCGTCGACTTGATGCCGACGGCACACCCCCGCCCGCGCCGTATCGCCGGGTCGGCCGGCTCGTCGTCGAGTCTCGTGTCGTAGACGCGCACGGCATCGTCGAGCAACTCCCGAAACCGCATATCGTGCATCTGTTGTCCGGTGGCGAATGTGTCATTGTCATCGAGCAGATTCCGCCGCCGCAGCTCGGCCGGGTCGATGCCGAGCTCGACTGCGATCATGTCCATCTGCCGCTCGTACGCCCAACAGCCTTGTGCCACTCCGTATCCACGGAAGGCGCCCGCGGACGGCAGGTTGGTGAATACCGCGCGGGAGTCGACGTGCACGTGCGGGATTCGATAGGGCCCGACCGCCCCGTAGCCGCCGTTCTTGATCAGGCGGGGGCTGATGTCGGTGTACGCGCCGGCGTTGAACAGTGCGTCGACGTGGCGCGCCACCATGACACCGTCGTCAGAAACACCGGTGCGCAGTCGAATGAAAGACTGGTGCTTGGAGTTGGTGACGAACTCCTCCTCGCGCGACAGCACGACCTTCACTGGGCGTCCCGTGCGCTGCGCCAGCACCGCCGCGAGAGGTTCGACTTTCGCGTAACACTTGCCGCCGAATCCGCCACCCACCGGTGGAACGACGACACGCACCCGCGAGGTCGGCAACGAGAACATGTACGCCAATGCGTCCCGCACGGCGTACGGCGTCTGCGTACAGGTGATCACGACGAGATCGTCTCCGACGAACTGTGCGATGGCGGCGTGCGGCTCCATCGAGACGTGCTGCACTGCGGGAGTGGCAAATTCGTGCTCGAATATCCGGTCGGCGTACTTGAAGCCGTCCAACCCCTCGCCCTTGCGGAGACGGAACATGTTGCAGACGTTGCCGGTCCTGCCGTGCAGCACGATATCCGCGTAGCCAGGCGCCTGTTCGTCGCGCCCGTCGTGTAGCAGCGGGGCGCCGCCGGCGAGTGCATCATGAGGCGTGAACACGGCGGGAAGTTCCTCGTAGTCTGCCTCGACGAGTGCCGCCGCTCGCAGTGCCGCGCGCGCACTCGTCGCAGCCACGGCCGCGATCGGCTCGCCCACATACCTGACTTTGTCGGTGGCCAGTACCGGCTGGTCGCGATAGACGGGCCCGAACAGCGGACGGATAGACCCGTCCTGCAGGTCGGCTCCGGTCAGCACCGTGACGACACCGGGCTGTCGCGCCGCCTCGGCAATGTCCAACGTCCGCAGCCATGCGTGCGGCACACTGCTTCGCGCGATCGCAACGTGCAGCGTGCCGGCGGGTTCCTCGTTGATGGCGTAGCCGAGCCGGCCCGACACCCGGGCGCGGGCGTCGATCATCGAGGTCCGCTCGCCGATCACAGCAACACCGCACCGTTGTGTCCGGCGCAAGCGCGGCGGAGCGCCTCGACGATCAACTCGGGCAGCACGCGAAGCCGGAAGTCCGCGCTGCCCCGGATGTCGGACAGCGGGTCGGCGGCCGCTACGTAGCGTCTCGCGAGCTCGCGCATCGATTCGGCCGACACCGTAACGCCTTGGAGGTCCTGCTCGGCCTCCGGTATCCGCAGTGGCACCGGCCCGGCCCCGATGACGGCGACCCGGACGGCTTGGCAGGTGCCGTCTTCGGCAGTGTCGACGAAGGCCGCCACGCCGAGGCAGGTACGGTCCTCGGCCGACCTCGACACGAACTTCACGTAACTGCCCGCGCAACCTGGCGGAGGAACAGGGACCCGCACTTCGGTCACGAGCTCGTCGGGTGCCAGCACCGTCTCGAAGTAGTCCACGAAGAACTCGCGGATCGGAATCGTCCTCGTGCGCGCCGCAGACCGCGTCAGCACCTCCGCGTCGAGTGCGGCCAGCAAGCAGGGCAGGTCTGAGGTGTTATCGGCCTCGGCCACGTTGCCACCCCACGTTGCCGCATTGCGGACACGCAGGTTGCCGACGTGGCCGAGCGTGGCGGTCAGAACCGGTAGCCGGCTGCGCGCCTCGCCCGACACTTCGGTGGATCGCAGTCGTGCCAATGCTCCCAGCGTCACGATGTCTGCGTCCACGGTAATGCCGTCCAGCCCAGGGACCCTGGTGCAGGCGACGAGATGTCCGGCCGATAGCAGACCTGCCCGCCACAGGATCGTGAACGCGGTGCCGCCGGCGACCAGCTTGGCGTCCTCCCCGTGTGCGGCCAGAAGGGCGAGAACCTCGTCGACTGTGTCGGGACAGTGCAAGGCGACGTCGGGGACGGACGGTGCCGACATGGTCATCTCACGACCTCCGGCTCCCGGTCGCCGACCTGAGGCTCGGAGTCGTTGTGCAGTTCCTGGTTCCTCGGCAACCAGGGGGCCATCGCCACGACAGAACGGGAAACGATCTGGGTGAGGAGCCAGGTCAGTGCGACCAGGATGACGATCGCGGTGAAGAGACCGGTCGCGTCGAGTGACGAGCCGGAGTAGAGAACCAGCCAGCCCAAGCCGCGGTTCGATGCGATGTACTCGCCGAGGACGGCACCGATTACGGCGAACGGAACGGCCAGCTGCAGCCCCGAGAAGATGGCGGGCAGCGAGGCGGGCATGAGGATGCGTCCGAGCACCGTGCGGCGCGAAGCACCCATGATCCGCGCGATCTGTACCAGCTGTTCATCGATCTCCAGCACGCCTCTGATGGTGCTCATGAACAGAATGAAGAACGACTCCATCGCCACGATGGCGATCTTCGATTCCAAGCCGATGCCAAGGATCAGGATGAACAGCGGCGCGATGGAGATCTTCGGGATGGCATAGAACGTCAGGATGTACGGCTCCAGCGCTCGGCTCAGCCACTTCGACCTGCCCACCGCGAACCCGACCAGGACACCGCCGGCAGCTCCTGCCACGTAGCCGATCAGCACCGCATCTGTGGTGATCCAGATCTGCTCATAAATGGTTCTGCCGTACACCTCGGCTCCGAGCAGGTCCTGCCATAGTCGGACCACTATGTCGGTCGGCTTGCTGTAGAAGACGCTGTCGATGGTCCCGGCGCGCGAAGCCAGTTCCCAGGCGAACAGGAACAACACGCCGACGCCGAAGGTGCACGCCCAGACGATCAGTTGCCGGCGCGGGATCAACAGTCGTCCCCGCGACGGGGTGCGACTCACAATCATTGTGGGGCCTCCGCTCATCGACGTTGCCAACGCAGCACGCGCCGCTCTATTACGTGGATCACCTGGACGAAGAGCCAGACCAGCACGACCAGATAGACGAGGGCCGCAAAGAGGCCGGTCGGGTCGTACTGGGCGGTGGCCCGCTGCATCAGCCAGCCGAGACCGCTCGACGATGCGATGAACTCACTCGTGATGGCGCCGATGAACGCGAATGGCACGCCGGCCCGCAGACCGGACATGATGGCGGGCAACGCGGCCGGGATCACGATCCGCGTCGCAACGGTCACCTTCCGGGCACCCATGATTCGCGCGAGGTTGACGAAATCCGCGCGCACCGCGGCCACGCCGGAGAATGTGCTGAATACCACCATGATGAAGACCATGAGCACGACATTGGCCGTCTCGGCCTGCACCCCGATGCCGAAGACGAGGACCAGCAAGGGCACGAGGGCGATCTTCGGCACAGCGGCCAGCGCGCGGATGTACGGCTGGAAGACCGCGGCGACGAATGGCGCCCTGCCGAGCACATATCCGATGACGACGCCGGCTACCGCGCCGAAGAAATAGCCGACGCATACGGCCTGCGCCGTCACCGCGACGTTCTCCCAGATGCTCTTGTCGTACATCGGTGCCCCGCCGAGTGCGCCCCAGATCCGCACACCGACCTGACTCGGGGCACTGAATGTCGCGGGACTCAGCAGGCCGAAGGCGCTGCTCAGCTGCCAGATCCCCAGCAGAACAACGCCGACGAGTAAAGGGGGCCAGACCCGTGCTATCAGTATGCGGTGCCGCGGGGCGTTGCGTGGCACCACCTGACCGACCGCTGCCCGTGCCGTAAGAGTCACAATGTCTCCGAGACGTCAGAAGCCGGCCGGCGCGCGTTCGGCCGGCTCTGCGGTGGGATCGAGCTCTGACTTGAAGGATGACCAGATCCGTTCGTAATCCTCGGCGAAGCCTGCCGCGGTGTGGATCTGGAAGACGTCTCGCGGCCGCTCGACACCGATGGGGAAGAGGCCTTTCACACGGCCGGGCCGTGCGCTCATGACGACGACATTGTCCGAGAGGGCAACGGCCTCGACAAGGTCGTGGGTAACGAACAGAATTGTCTGCTTGCGTACGCTCCACACCCGCAACAGATCTCGTTGCAACAGCATCTTTGTCTGCGCATCGAGCGGCCCGAACGGCTCGTCCATCAGCACCACGTCGGGCTCGTAGACCATCGTCCGGATGATCGATGCCCGCTTCTGCATACCTCCGGAGAGCTGATGGGGGTAGTGGTCCTCGAAGCCTGTGAGGCCGACCATTTCAATGTGCTCCATCACGCGTTCGCGGCGCTCGCGCACCGGCACTCGGCGAACGCGCAACGGGAATTCGACGTTCTGGTACATCGTCATCCACGGAAACAGGTTGCTTTCTTGCGTGACGAACCCGACTTCCGTGTTGAGTTCCGTCACCTGCTTACCGTGACAGAGAGCGCGGCCCGCCGTCGGGAATTCCAGTCCCGCACAAAGCCGTAGCAGCGTTGTTTTGCCGCATCCGGATGGCCCGACGATGCTCGTGAATTCGTGATCGTCAACGTCGAAGGAGACGTCGTCGAGCGCGAGCACGGACTTGCCACCGCCGCTGAACATCAGCCCGACGTTCTCGAAGCGGATGACGTGGTCAGCCATAGCACCTCCTTGCGTAGCCGCCGACGCGGCACGCCGTTAGTAGACCTTCGCGGATTCGACGTTGATGTAGTTGTTCGTCCAAATGGCGCCTTCCGTCACATCCAGGGGTTTGGGAATGAACCCGCCTTCCTGGAGGACCTGGCCCGTGCTCGCCCACATCTCCTCGCTGAACTTTCCGTCACCACGGATATTCGGCAGGATGTTGTCCCCGAACGCCTTAGCCACTACGGATGGGGGGACCTGCGGGTACTTCTTCTGCAACACCTCGAGCGCCTGTGTCGGATGTTTGAGGATGAAGTTGTTGCCCATCGCGACGGCGGTCGCCACGCGCGTCGCAATGTCCGAGTTCTTCTTCGCCCAGTCGGAACGGACGTAGAGCACCTCATGGGTGTAGTTCCTAAAGGTCTCTATCTCGGTCGGCTGGATCAGTACCTCGCCTTCCTTCGCCTGCTGACAGTTCGGTGCGGAGAGGATGAACGCCTGCACTCGGTCGCTGTCGAGGGACGGCGCGAAGGACGCCGCCCCGCCCACCTGGATCAATGAGACGTCGTTGTTCGCGTCCAGTTGCGTGTACTTCTTGAGAAGCCACCGGGCGATGGTGTCGGACACCGAGCCCGGCCCGGTGATGGCGATCTTCGCGCCCTTGAGGGCCTCCACCCGATCAGCGAGCGGTGACGAAGGGGTCACGCCGTGGCTTTGCGCCCACGCCTTCCGCACGCACACTTGCAGGGTCATCATGATGGTGTTCTGGATCGCCTGCAGTGGCAGGCCCTTTACCGCCGCCGTGGCGATCTCCGTCGAAGCCGAGTCACCGATGTTGATACTGCCGCTGGACACGGCCTGCAGCATCGTCGAGCCCGCTTGCAGCTGCTGATAGTCGACGTCAACGCCGAGGAAGCCGAAGAAGTTCATCTCTTGTGCGATGTCTAGCGCGGCGAAGGACAGCGCGGGAATGGACTGACCCACAGCAACCTTCGGCAGGTTGCCCGGCTGCGACGGATATGGCGAGAGGGGATTCGCTTCGGCTTGCTGCAGTGTCGGCGCCGGCACCAGGGGACCGGTAGGAGCGCTGGTGGGTCCGGCTGCCTCCGAATCCTTACCGCAGCCGGCCACGATCAGAGCCGTTCCGACGATGAGCGCTGTCGCCTTCAGGCGCAACTTGGCTCCGATCGGGATCGTCATGCTGTCCGCCTTTCCGGGATGAGGGAAGCAGGGTGCTCGGACGATTCGGTATACAGATTTCGGTATACATCTGTGTGCACATACCGTTGTATGCAGAACACTAACTTGAGTGTCCGCGCCGCTCAACCCTTTTGCCCGTACCGGCGAGTCATGCGCCTGACCGGGCGGTGGGCGTCGATACCCAAACCGCGGCCTTTTGCAGATACAGCAAATCAGCGAGCGACCGCCGCCCGGGCGGTGTCAGTCTCAGGCGCTGCGGGTCATGGGGATAGTGAGGGAGGTGTTGTCCCGCCTGATTCTCGACATATGAATACGTGGGGCGAATTCGGCTTCCGTTCTCAACATCAGTACCGAAACGACGTCGGCCTCATCCCGCCCCTCCGGGCAATGCCGCGGTGATGTCTACGAGCACGACAGGGGAGCGGCATAGCCGGGGCGCATCCGCGATCCGTTCGGTGCCGAACTGTCAACGGGACTTGGTTCGCTCGAGTTCGGCCTGGTGCTGCAGGTTCTTGATGGTCGCCCAATCGACTTCAGGCCGTTTCAGGTCGCGGGTAGCGAGGTATCGGCGAGACGCACGCCGCATAGCTTTGGCCATCAGCCAGCGGGACTTGAGTCTTCCCTGCGGCGGTGGAGTGAATTCCGTACTGGTGAAACCCAGTGATCCGACCGCCGTTCGACGCGGCCCTTGATCCGTATCATCGTCAGATTCCAGAGGTTCTCGTCGTGATAGTGGGCGAGTAGGTTCGCCGGGCCGGGCACCACCGCTACGGATGCCGGAATGCGCACTCGCATCTCACCGGTCTCGGCGTCATAGTGCGGCGATCGCTGCCGAACGCTGACGGGGTATCCGTCGAAGCTCAACGCCGTGAATATCACCTCAGGAAAACGGCCGATCGAATCAGCGGCCTGATGCCACATGGCAAAGCTCCTTCAGGTGGATGCGCTCTGGTGGTGCAGCGAAATCTCTTGTTTGCCAGGAGAATGCGTGCACTGGGATCACGTAGATCGCCAAGCGCCAGTAGTAAGATGGGAAGAGCAGCCGTCCGGCGAACGAGCTCATGAACTTGCTCGAAGGCTGCCGCTCGATGACTATCCGCATCAAATCGACCAGTTCCGGTGAGGATGTCATGTCGGCAATGACCCGATCCTCGGCAACAGCGTCGCCGCGGATCAATATGGCGCCCGAGTCCGATAGTCCGCTACCGGTCGGATCCGAGAAAAGCAGACTGACCTTGGGGTTGCGCCGGATATTGAACGCCTTCTGGGGGAATCCGATGCTCGTACAGAGCAGCAGGCGGCCATGTCGAAGGAGCAGCGAACTGACGGGCCATGTCCGGGGCGACCCGTCGCGGAACACCGTGGTGAACTCACAGGTGCGGTAGTTCTCGATGATTGCCAGGGCATCGATGACGCTCGCATCGCCGCTCGCCGCGAGCTGTGATGCCCCGGTTGCACTCCTTCTGTTCGCCGATGAATCTTCGAAGTTCCAAACCGGCGGCTGGCCAGTCGGGTCTGTCATGGTTCCCATCTTCTGGTGAATGGCGGTTGAGGTTCCCGCCTGCTATCTGGGCCGTTCGGCTTTCCGAGCGACCACTTGTCTCGACGCTAGAGCGGAACCGGAAATCAGCGCAGCCAGCCGGCGCAGGACCACGGACGTGATGCGCACAGTCCGGGGCGTCAGGGTGCTTTCACTGATAGTGAGCGGATTGGGCGTTTTGCCGTTCGATGAGGGCCAATCTCTGTTGTGGTGGATGCGTGAACAGCGTCCAGGCATGGCTGTCCCCGGATGACAGCGGCTCGTGCGCGTCAGATCCTGCTGGAACGAGGTGACGCCGCACGGGTAAGGCGCTAGCCTTGCTCGGAAGTCGGGTCCGGCTCCCACGCCGCTCCTGGAAGGGAGTCGACGGCGGGCACCGCCAGAGAGGACAACCGGAATTGATGACCGAACGACAGCGCGCCATCACCGCCGCCAACGCCGCGAGGGTCGCCGTTGCGAGTGTGATCGTCGCCGGCGCCGCGCTGGCCCTGGCCGGCCAGGCCGGGGCGGATCCTGCGGTGCCCTTGCCGACGCCTGCGCCAGCGGGGCCTGACGCGGTCCCGCCACCTGGACAGCCCGTCGCCGACCCGGTGGATGCACCGGTGGGTCCGCCGCCGCCGCCGCCCGTCGGTCCGCCAACGGTGCCAGAGATCGCGGACCCGCACTACGGCTCAGGTCAATCCGGCTCGGGCCCAATCGCGAGCCTCAGAGATATCTGGCACGAGGTCCGCGACGGTCCCCAGGGGATGGCCGATCCCGACCAGGCAGGCCAGCCATTCGCACCGCCACCCGGAGCTGGTCCGGCGCCGAAGCTTCCGCCCGGATACACGTCGCTGACCGACCCCTCATCCTCGACTCCCGCCTCGCCGACCGGTCCTCCAACAGGGGGACCACCTTTGCCGCCCGGGTACTACCCGTTGAACGGTCCACCCCCGCCGGGGTACTACGACACGCCGCCGGGAACTGCTCCGGCGGCGCCGGCAGCCGATCCGGCGGTACCACCGGGGCCCGATCCGGCGGCACCACTGGCAATCGAGCCGGCTCCGCCGACGCCCTGACCGATCTACCCGCCGGGCCGCGAAGGCTCGAGGCTCGACTACCCGACGCCGATCACGGCTGGCTCGCGCGCCACCTGTCCAGCATCCGGCGATCCCTTTTCGTGGGCCGCCCAGCACCGCGATCCCTGGCCGCCACCGGAACGAACGGCGTCGCGGGCGGCGCGGGTGTTCGATCGCGGTAGCAAGTCACCGCGTCGGGCGCGCCGACCCGCTTTTGGATCACCCGTACCACCTCTACGATCCGCGTCGTGTCCCCGACCCGGGCACGCACCTCGTCACCGGGAGACACCATCGTCGACGGCTTGGCCAGCCGATCGTTGACCCGGACATGCCCACCTCGGCACGCCGTTGCGGCGTCCGGCCGGGTCTTCGTCAGCCGCACCGCCCACAACCACCGATCCACGCGGGTCGCTTCCACGACATCCATCATGGACCGCTGCCGGTGGAGCGTCATCCTTCCGTCTCCGTGCCCCTGGTGATTGCCATGGCGAGTCGGTCCTGCGGGCGTGGCGAAGCCGCGTGTCGCGGCAGTGCGGACAATCAAGAGGAAATTGCGGAAAAGGCTTCGTGTGCCGGGACGGATCGGTCGCGCACCGCCCGTAAACGGGGTTCGCCGGCGCGTCACCGACACGAGTGATCCGCCACAGGGCCCGATCTTGGCAAGAACTTTGAAGGGGCAACAGCGATTGCTGCCGGCGAACCCGGGCAGGCCGTGCACCTCTCGGGTGTGGAGCACGTGACCGATCGTTGAGACACGGTCTCCGTCTATTCGCCAGCCGGTCTACTCACCCCCGCCCATGAACGCAACAGGTTTTGCTGGCGTCCGTCGGCGGCGGCGCGAGGGCAAGCGGTTCGCCGACGCCGCCAACGCCGCCCGGGGTGCCGATCACCTATGTCGTTCGCCCCGGAGGGGTCCCGCACCTGGGGTCTGTTCGAGTCGGAAATGCAGGAATCCTCGAACACCACGATCGGACCGGCCTTCTACAACCGGATCGACGAGACCGTCGTGTTCGACGCCTTCGATGCGGGCACCGTAGAACTGGTCGCCCGCAAGGAGATAGACGGACTGGTACGCAAGCTGAAGCGACGCAATGTCCACTTGGAGGTGGACGCCGGTGTCGTTCACCTCCTGCGGCGTGTCGGGTTCGATCCCGTCTATGGGGCCCGCGGGCTGAGCCGCGCGATACGCAACACGCTGACCGAACCGGTGGCACATTATGTGATCAGCCGAGGGAGCGTCGGAAGGTCCTTTGCGCGTGCTCGCAACGCTCGACGGTGACGCCGTACCCTGTACCGCGCTTGCTGGCCACTGACAGGAGGGCCGCGTGGAGTCGAGGTCTTATTGGATTGGTGCCGAACGGGAAGAGGTGGTGACCGATGTCCGCTGGGTGCTTACCCGGAGGTGTTGCGGTGCTTGCACCCCGGCCAACAGCAGGGCCGACGCTTGCCTTCTTCCAACTCTTCCTGCGTCCGCCGGATGCGGCGCTGTCGGGTCGCCTCTTGCTTGGCATCTTCGACCCAACAAATGAACTCGTTTCGCGCCAAGGTCGTGATGTCCTTCCAGGCAGCGAGCGCGGTGTCGTTGGCGGTCAGCGCGTTGCGCAGGTCAGCGGGCAGCTTGTGCACCGCGCCGCCGGGCACTTGCTGGTTGCTCATGGCGCCAGCGTAGTAGCCTGCCCAGGCCGGTATGAGGATGTCCGAGACCAAATTCTCGCTTGCTGTGAAGCGGTCCGAACGACTGTGCCTCAGCGGAATCATGCATGCGACAGCGGGAGGAGCTGACCTGGGCATGGCATGGTCAATTCCGCCTGGTCATCCAGTCGCCGGTGTACGGTCGGCGAGTGACCAGGCGGTGACCAGGACCAAGCGGCACAGTCGCAGCGTTGGATGTCACGATGCGTAGGCAACGCCGTTTCCCACGGAGTCTGCCGCGGTTGGAAGTCTCCGCGGTCTCCTCTGATGCTGCCCGGCTATCCCGGCGAGCATCTCGACGGGCACAAATCACGCGAAAGGGCAGCAATGATCCAGAGCGTCAGCAAACGCGCAGCTGTAAACGGCATCAATCTGCACTACATCGTGGCCGGCGAAGGACCGGTGGTCCTCGGCATGCACGGGTGGCCGCAGAATCATCGCGAATTTCTGCCGCTGATAGACAGGCTCACCGACCGGTATCGATTCGTCGTTCCTGATCTACGCGGCTTCGCCGACAGCGACAAGCCCTTTTCGGGTTACGAGCCAAAGACGATGGCTCAAGACATGATCGAACTCCTCGCCGCGGAAGGCGTCAATAGATTCCACATCCTGAGCCATGATCTGGGTGGCCCGGCTTCTGTCGCGCTGGCTTACCTGGCGGGCGACCGCGCGCTGACGCTCGCCACGATCGAAACGCCGTTCTTCGGGCTGGATTACCCTGGCTACGTCGATCCCCGCGTCCCATACTGGCATCTGGCCATGCACATGAACATGGACGTCACCACCTTCCTTGTCGAGGGGCGGGAGGATCGGTACTTGCGGCACTTTTTCCGCGATTTCGCGTACGACCCCGATGCGATCCCCGAGGAAGAGGTCGAGCGCTACGTGATGCAGATGCGCCAACCGGGCAATCTCCGTGCGAGCCTCAACCTCTACGGTTACATCCCGCAGATGGCAACCCAGACAGCAGAACTGACACAGCTCAAGCTCACCGTACCGATGCTGGCCTGGGGTGGAGTGCATTCTTTCGGCGCCCACTGTTGCGACAGCGCCAAGGCGATTTCGGTAAGCGCGGAGGGCGGCGTGATCGATGAATGCGGCCATTGGGTCTTCGAAGAAAAGACCGACTTCATCTGCGAAGAACTTTCCGGCTTCTGGCAGCGTCATCGAGAGGCGGACTGACCGTCGAAAGGGTTTCAAGCAAGTGCGGGTTGACTTTTCAGTCAGTGTGGCGAGGAGTGTCATCTGCCGACAGGGTCCGTAGCGATGCGATATTCGCCGCGCCCCGGTCAGGCTAACCGCCCGCGCGCTCGAACCTGTCCTCGAAGTCACCACCGCCGGCGCAATCGCTTCCCGCCGCCACGGTTTGTTTGCCTCGGCCGGTCAGCACCGCGATCGGATCGTCCAACTACGCCGGTAACGGGTACCCTCTTCGTTGCGTGTCCACTTGTCGCCGGCGAACATCAGCGTGATGACTCCGTCAGCCCCGTGGAACACGCTCATGCACTTATCGCCAACGCGAAGACAGCACCTGCCGGGAGCGAGAATCTTTCCGGCGCACTGATGTTCATCGTGAACCTCGTCGTGGGCGGGCGGTGTGGCCGCCGCCGTGGAGCTCACCAAACACGACAAACCCGCCGCCAGCGTACCGTCGACCGTGTCCGATCGTGCTGTCGTAGGGCCGCCAAACCTCGCCCATGCCAACGCGGCTCAGCAACTCGATCAGCTGATAGCGGCCGAATGGCGTGCCCTCCACCGGCTCACGATAGCGGCCAACAGCCGTCAATGTGGCGTGATAGGCGGCGTCGGGCACCCGATGTCCTGCGGCGCGGAGCTAACCATTGGTTTCCGAGACCGGCCGCTTTGTCACCGACAACAACGGGCCCCAAGCCAGGGCACCACACCGGGACTTGCCGGCCTCGGACACTTTGCAACGCACCATTCGCGTCGACCGTGCGCCCCGGCAGCAACTACCGAGGGCATCGACAGATGGGCCACCTGGGCGCACATCGATTGTTCGTGCTCGATTTTGTACGCCGGCAGAATTTCGAATATTGGGATCGGTAGCCGCGCCGATGGTCTGTACTGAACGCCGGCAACGCCAATGGGGCGGTGCCCGACGGAAGGACGGAACCGTCCATGAACCGACTTTCGCGGTTCGCGACGACAGTCGCAGTATCTGGCGCCGTGGCAATGGCCGGTCTGACACTGGGCGCCGGTATCTCACCCGCTGAGGGCCCCAGCTATCAGGGTGGGAACTGTGCGCAGGGACTGACCTGTACCCACTGGTGCCCCGGCGACCCCGCCATTCCGGGCAGCCAGGTGCTGTCCTGGGATTGGAACGTCTGCCACGACTGGTACTGGAACTCGGAAGGCATCGTCGACGTCGCTACCAACACCATCTACCCGTGGTCGGGCACACCTCACCCGGCAGCACCGCCGCCACCGCTGCCGGCGGCACCCCCTCCGCCGCCTCCAGTGGGTCCCCATCCGTTCTGCAGTCCACGCGGAGCCCTCATCATCATCCCGCCGATCTGCGACGAAATCGGTGTCGACCTACCTCCCGGCTCGGTCTCGGGCCAGTGATTCGATCACATATCGGAGGAAAGCAAAAGCGTTGCGACACAACGTCAGGTATTGACCCAGGCGCTGCGCCGACCTTCAGAGCAACCCTTCATCGTGCGCGTGCTCGATGGTCGACAGCGTGGTCCTCATATGCTGAACCGAAATCTCGATCGCCCGCTCGGTATCACCGCGGCGATAGGAATCCAGAATCTGGGCGTGTTCAAGATTGGATTCGGCGCGGCGGTCCGGACTTGCCTGCAGTGACAGGCCGACGTAGGAAGATGCGCTGTCCCGCAAGCCGTTCAGGGTAGTGGCCAGACGACTGGTTTTATCGGTGTCGTTGAAGCATGCGTGGAACTGCCAGTTCAGCTCCGACCAGATGCCGCGATCCTTGACGCGGTCCATCTTGCGTATCAGCCGCTCCGCTTCGTTCAGCCGCTCGGGCTCGACGCTGCCGACCATTCGTCGCACCATGATGGGCTCCAACGCGACTCGCATCTCGTAGATTTCACGGACCTCGCCCAGATCAAGGCTGCGAACCGTGGAGCCCCGATGCGGATCAAAGACCACCAAGCCCTCACCGGCAAGGTCGCGAAGCGCCTCACGGACCGGTGTCACACTCACCGAGAACTCGGAGGCGAGTTCGACCTGCCGCAACCGCGTTCCACCGGGAAGATCCCCGTCCAAGATCGCCCGGCGAAGGTGTTCCAGCACATAGCTGTGCGCGGTCGGGTTCGGCCGCTCTCGGCGTCCTTGCTGACCACTCATTATCGCTGACCTCCGGACATCGGCTGTGTCGCCGGCGAAATTCTTGGGGTGAGTTTACGCGTCAGGACATCCGTCCCCTGACATGAAACTCGCCGCGGATGTCAGCACGACTGCCACCCGCCCCGAGTAAGCAGGACAGCAGGATGCGCGCTTTGCGAGCATCCAGCCAGCCGGCCAGGATTGCGCCGCGCGAGATGAGATCGGATTCCGAGCCGGCAAACCCGTAGGTGGACTCGTGGGTACTGCCGGCTCCGGTCCGCGACGCGACGACGACGGACAATTGTGATGCGCGTTCGATCACGTCGGCGAATGCCGCCGACACATGGCCGACGCCGAATCCGGCCACCACGGCGCCGTCGTAGCCGGCCGTCGCCACCATCTCGAGCAGCTCACCCCGGTCGCCGAGGGTGGTTTCCAGGAGAGCAACGCGCGCAGGCGCCGCAGGGCGGTTCGGCAACGGCAGTGCCCGAGCGGATCGTCCGCCGTAGACCGGATACCCGGCGGCGATAAAACCCGTAGGGCCGAATACGGGGGAGCAGAACGCGTTTGGCGCGCTGGAATGACTCTTGCGCACCCATGTTGCGTGATGTATCTCGTCGTTGAGCACCACCAGGACACCCCTGTCCCGAGACGATGGGTCGGCAGCTACTGCGATCGCCGCGGCCAGGTTGGCTGGACCGTCGGCGCCCAGCGCATGAGCGGACCGCATCGCGCCTGTGACGACCAAAGGTTCGGCGCGCTCCCAGTAGAGATCAAGTAGATAGGCGGTCTCTTCGATGGTGTCGGTACCTTGCACCACCACCGCACCGCCGGCGCCGGCGCGCACCGCCGACCGCGCCCAGTCAAGGGTTTCGGCGATATCCTCGAACCGTAGCCACGCACCCGGGATGCTCGCCAATGTCGTGGTTTGGACGTCGGCGACGGCCGAATCCGGCAACAGTCGGATTAGGTCGGTGGCGTCGAGCGCCGGTGCGACGTCTCGTCCATCGGGACGCGAGGAGGTCATCGTGATCGTGCCCCCCAGCGATGCGACCGCCACGCGGGCGCCGTTCACCGGTGCTCCGCTTCGCGTACCCGCGGCCGCGCGATGACATTGTCCAGCCACTCTGCCACGATGGCGCTGACCAATTCTTCGTGTCTTGTGTAGAAGTGGTCGCAGTCGTCGATAATCCGAACCTCGACCTCACCCGCGGCCGCCTCGGCGAAGGCTTCGGCGGGGTAGAGATCGCGATCTTCTTGCGAGCCCCGGATGAACAGCACCGGGCACGCGATACTGGCCGCGTCGTCGAGAAGCATCGGCGAGTTGGTCAGCGCGTCGACGAAAGATGCCGCGGTCGTCACGTAATACCAACCAGGCATCGTCATCAACCGGTCACCGTGCCCACAAGCAACGAGCTCCCCGGCCCGGGAGATGAATTCGTCGAGTTGCTCGCCGGCGAAGAGTCCGAGCCGCGAGGCGCGGCGCACCATTTCAGCTCCTCCGCAATGGGCCGACAGCAGCACCAGAGCGGGTGTCTCCGGATGCTGGACGACATGACGCGCGGCAAGCATGCCCCCGTTGCTGTGACCGATGACGATCGGAGCGCCGTAGTCGCGGTTCCCCAGAAAGTCAGCCGCGCAGCCATTGTCGGCAATCGCCTGGGCGGTCGTCTGGTAGGCATTGCCTTCCGGATCACGCGCCGAGCAGCTCACGGTGTCATGCCCGTGGCGGTTGTAGGCAAGGCTTGCGATTCCACGCTCGAGTAGCGCTGGCGGCAGGAACCGCAGCGCTCCGCTGTAGAAGTTCATCCCGTTGCCGTGCATCAACAGAGCCGACGCCCGCGTGGCGCCTTCCTCTGGTTCATAGATGAGCCCCATCAGCGGCGTGCCGCTTGTCGGGATCTCAACAAGTTCCATCACTACGAAACCTCTCCGGACGGCCGCCACACCCACTACGGTCATCATCGATATTGACACAACGCATTGTGGATTTTATACAATCGACTAACCCAATCCGTGGAGGCCCTCGTGAGCGGTAGCGTAGGAAAAACCGGCCGTCCGACCGAACTAGCGGCTCAGATCGCTCTCCCGCGCCTGCCGCTCGGCATCGCGCTGGTCTTCTTTCTGGTCTTGGGCGGCTCCTACGTGACCAATGCCATGGACAGGCAGGTGTTCCCTGCACTGCTGCCGATGATCAACTCGGACCACGGGTTCTCACTGAGCCAGGGCGGTCTGCTGTCGACGATCTTCACCCTCGGCATCGGCGTGGCCGGCATTCCTGGCGCATACCTGCTCAACCGCTACACACGCAAGACTGTCGTGATTCTGGGCATCGTCACCTACTCCGTGTTCACCGCGCTGACCGCGGTGTCCGTCGGCTTCGCGGATATGTTCATTTACCGAGCGCTCTCGGGCGTCGGAGAGGCCATTCAGAACGCTGCGTTGTTCGCCGCCGTCGGCGCCTATTTCTTCAAGAACCGGGCGCTGGCCATCGGTGGCCTCAACTTCGCCTATGGCGTCGGCGCTTTCCTCGGGCCGCGCCTCGGAGCCGGCCTCGCCGATTCAATGGGCTGGCAGGCGCCGTTCTACATCTTCGCGGTCGCCGGCTTGGTGTTCGCTGTGGTGATCGCCGGCGTCGTCAGCAAGCGTTTCACCGAGCAGTCCGAAATCGTGGAAGAGGGCGACTCCGACCGCGTGCTGGCGCATGTCCCCCCGCAGCTCTACAACCGCAACGTCCTGATGTTGATGGTGGTGGCTGCGATCGCCGGCGTGTCGGTCTACGGCTACCTCGGCCTGTATCCCACCTATCTGCAGCAGGAGCTTGGATTCCCGGTGGTGGACGCCGGGACGGCGGCCGGCATGTTCGGTCTCGGCGCATTGATGGGCATACCGGCCGGACTGCTCGGTGACCGGTTCAACCAGCGCTGGATCCTGATGGCCTCGCTCGTCGGCGGCGCCGTCATCGGGTACCTACTCTTCCACGGACCGACGAGCCTGGGTGGCCAGTCGGTGCTGTCGTTCCTGATGGGGACGACGGGCAGCGGACTGCTGTTCACCAACACCTACTCGGCTATGCAGCGCGCGGTGCGGCCGGAGCGGGTGGGGCATGTCTCGGGCGTGTTCGTCAGCTCCTGGTACCTTCCGTCTGCATTGGCCGGGTATCTCTTCGCACTGTTGCATGACGCTTTTGACTGGGGCGGCGCCAGCGTCGTGCAGTTGACCATCCTCCCGTTTGTCGGTGTGGCCGCGCTGCTGTTCCTGAAGACGGGTGAACTGACCACGGCGAAGGTCGGCGTTACCCATCACTGAAAAGAACTGTGCCCGAGTAACTTCAATTATCGCTAGGTGACAACGCTCGTCGCGGTGGCCGGCGATGCAATCGATGACGCAAGGAGACGCTGATGGTGGAGATGAAGTCCGAGGTCCGCGATGGCATGCGTATCGACTGGGATGTCAAGATTCCGGTCGACGACGGAACGCTGCTCGCGGCCGACGTCTACCGGCCGGACGACGATCAGCCGCATCCCGTGTTGCTTGCGATGTGCCCGTATCCGAAGGGTGTGCCGTTTCAGCTCGCCTATGCCAACCAGTGGAACGCGCTGGCCACCGAACATCCTGAGGCGCTGGAAGGTTCGTCCAACAAATACCAGTCGTGGGAGTACCCCGATCCCGAGCAGTGGGTGCCACACGGGTACGTGCTGGTGCGGGTCGACAGCCGCGGAACAGGCGGCACCCCAGGCGAAATCAGTTTCTTCTCCGCCCGCGAGACCAAGGACCTCTACGAGGCGATCGAGTGGGCGGGCACACAAAGCTGGAGCAATGGAAAGGTGGGCCTCAGCGGCATCTCGTACCTGGCCACCAATCAGTGGCACGTCGCCGCCCTGCATCCGCCGCACCTGGCGGCCATCGCACCATGGGAGGGTGCCAACGATTTTTATCGCGAGTACGCGCGCTCAGGCGGACTCGTCTCGGAGTTCATGCCCTCGTGGATGCCGGCGCAGGTCACTCCATTTCAGTACGGTAACCCCGATGCGCCCGTAAACCCGAACACCGGGCGGCGAGTGACCGGCGACGAGGTGGTGCCGGCAGAGGAACGCGAGCGACTGCGGATCGACCCCGGCGTCGAGTTCAACAAGCATCCTTTGGACGACGAGTTCTACCGCGAACGTTCCGTTGACTTAGAAAAGATCACCGTTCCGCTGCTCTCAGCGGGCAACTGGGGCGGTGTCGCACTGCATCTACGCGGCAACATCGAGGGTTTCATGCGGGCCACGTCGCCGCAGAAGTGGCTCGAGGTCCACGGTTACGAACACTGGACCGAGTTCTACACCCCCTACGGGCGTGACCTCCAACGCAGGTTCTTCGACCACTTCCTCAAAGGCGAAGACAACGGTTGGGACGCCACACCGCCGGTGCAGTTGAAGGTTCGGCACATCGACAAGTTTGTCGAGCGTAGTGAGGGCGAGTGGCCGATCGCGCGGACGCAGTGGACCAGGTACTACCTCGATCCAGCGCGAAAAGCACTCTCTACCAAGCCCAGGCAGGACACGGCGTCCGCGTCGTATGAGCCACGGATGACCAAGTTGTCGTTCCGTACCGAACCCTTCTCCACCGAAACCGAGATGACAGGTCCCGTCGTGCTGAAGCTGTTCGTCAGCTCGTCGACGTCCGACGCCGACATCTTCGCGACCGTCAGCCTCTTCGACCCCGACGCCAACGAGGTGCTGTATTCCTCGGCGATGGAGCCCAAGGCCCCGTTGACTCAGGGTTGGCTGCGGCTTTCGCAGCGCAAGACCGACCCCGATCGGAGCCTGCCGTATCGCCCCTGGCACACCCACGACACCATTGAGAAGCTGGTCCCCGGCCAAGTCTACGAAGTCGAGGTCGAAGTGTGGCCGACGTCGATCGTGATCCCGCCCGGCTACGTGCTCGGCCTGACCATCGAGGGCACCGACTACAACCACGGTCTGCCCAACCCCAAGCATCATTACGGACGCCCGCAGACCGGCAGTGGACCGTATTGGCACGAGCATCCCGGCGACCGGGACAAGCCCGAATACGACGGCACGGTCACCATCTTTGCCGAACCCGGCTGGGAGCCCTATCTGCTGATGCCGGTGATCCCGGCAAGTTCCGACCGAGAGGACATCGCACACTCGTGAGCGACATCCCGCTGAATCGGCTCACCACGGCGGTGGTCACCATCGACATGCACCGCGGTCACCTCGACCCCGCAGTTGCGACCATGCCGCTGCCCGCGGAAGCCGCCGCGCGCGTCACGGCGGCCAACAAGGTGCTGATTGACGGCGCCCGCCGCGTCGGCGTGCCAGTGATCCACGTGGTAACCAGCTACCACGACGTCAGCGAGATCGCGTCAAATCCGTGGTGGAAGCGGATCGCGGGTACCGATGCCACCCGCTCGAATGTGTTGGCACACCAGCTTCCGGGCAGCCCGGGGCTCGAGGTGATGCCTGGATTGCTCGATCCGGCCGACGTCGTCGTCTTCAACAAGAAGCGGTACGACGCGTTCGTGGCCACCGAACTCGACTTCGTCCTGCGCGCTCGCGGCATCAACACCGTTCTGCTCACCGGGGTGAACACGAACAGCTGCGTGCTGGCCACCACCGTGTCTGCCAATGCGAAGGACTACGCACCCGTCGTCGTCGAGGACTGTGTCGACACGATGGATCGGTCGCTGCACGAGGCGGCGTTGAATTTGATCCGCCAAGCCTTCGGCTGGACGGCCACGGCTCGAGAGGTCCTGGGCGCGCTGTGAGGGTCGTCGACATCCACGCCCACGTGATCCCCCCTGCGCTGGTCGAGCGCATGCGCTCTGGTCAGGCCCCCGATGGCATCACCATCGACCACAGCAGTCCGCAACCAATGGTGGTCCACCGGCAGGGCTATCGATATCCGCTACTCGACGCGTTCCACGATGTTCCAGCCCGATTGGCTCAAATGGACGCTTCTGCAACGGATGTGGCGGTGCTGTCCATTGCGCCACCGCTGTTCCTGTACTGGATTGAAGCCGACGGCGCAGTCACGGCGGCGCAGACCATCAACGACGCGATCACCGCCATGGTCGCACAGGCACCACATCGATTCGCGGGACTCGCCACGCTGCCGATGCAGGATCCCACCGCGGCGGCGGCCGAATTACGGCGCGCTGTAACGGAACTGGGCATGCGCGGCGCGCAGATCGGACCGCACATCGAGGGTGTGCCATTGGACGGCGCGTCGATGCGCCCGGTGCTGCTAGCCGCCGCTGACCTTGGTGTGCCCCTGATTCTGCACCCGTATTACGTCGGCTCGTCGCCTGGGCTCGACGACTTCTACCTGACCAACCTGCAGGGCAACCCATGGCAGACGGCTTTGAGCGCGTCGCGGCTCATTCTGTCGGGCACTCTCGATGAGATGAGTGACTTGGACTTTGTTCTCGTGCACGGAGGCGGGCATCTGCCCTACCAGATCGGCAGGCTGGATCACGGTCACCGGGTCCGGCCTGAGGCACGTATGGCGGCCGCCGCTCCCAGTGAGTATCTGCGTCGATTTCACTACGACTCGTTGACGCACAGCACCGCCTCCACCAGGTGGCTGATCGACCGTGTCGGCGCGGACCGGGTCATGTTCGGCACCGACATGCCGTTCGACATGGCGGGCGGGACGTTCACCGAACAACTGGACGGCTTCTCCGGTCCCGTCGATGAGCTGTCGGCGGTCGCCGCGGCCAACGCCGACCGGTTGTTTGCCCTCGACCCGGAAGCCGGGGATGCCTGAACCGATCCTGCTGCACATCGATGGCAAGGACGTTGCCGCCGCCGACGGCGGAGTATTCGATGTGCGAAATCCGGCCACGGGCGAGCTGGTTCACACCGTCGCCGACGGCACGGCCGACGATGTCGACCTCGCTGTGCGGGCCGGACGGGCCGCCTTAGACGACGGGCGCTGGCCGCGGAGACTCGTTGGTTCTCAAACCCAGCGAGCTGGGTCCGTTGGTGCCCCGTCGGCTCGTCATGCTGCTCGAGGACGCCGGGTGCCATCGGCCGTGCTGAATTTCGTTCCGGGACTTGGACCAGCACCGGTAAAGCGCTCGCCGAACATCGCGGTATCGCCAAGCTTGACGTCACAGGTGGTACCGCGACGGGACGTGTCATCGTCGCCGCCGCGGGGCATGCGTTGATTCCGATCACTGCCGAATTGGGCGGCAAGGCGCCCGTGCTCGTGTTCGATGACGTCGATATCGACGAAGCGGTCGCGGAGGCGTTGTGCGCCGCGTTCATCGCCACCGGGCAGACCTGCGTGCAGGGCGTACGAATACTGGTGTCACGCAACATCTACGAGGCGTTTGTTGGCCGCCTTGTCGAGCGCACCGGGAACTTGCGCCTCGGCGACCCGCTCGATGTGCAGACCCAGATCGGCCCGCTGGTTTCGCAGGCGCAGCGCGACAGGGTCGCAGAAGCGGTCGACCGCGCGCGCCGCCAAGGTGGCGGGGTGCTGGCAGGCGGCCGAATTCCGGAGGGTACTGCGTACTCCGACGGGGGGTTTTACGAGCCCACCATCGTCGCCGACGTGGGGGTCGACGACGACTTGTGGATCGAGGAGGTGTTCGGTCCGGTTTCGGTGATAACCGCGTTCGACGATGAAGCCGGCGCGGTGCGCCCTGCGAACGATTCGCCGTTCGGTCTGGCCGCGTCGGTGTGGACTCGTGACATCGGTCGGGCTGTGCGGGTGGGTCGACGGCTGGGTATCGGCATCGTCTGGATCAACGATCACCACCGCATCGACCCGGCCTCACCGTGGGGCGGTTTCAAGGACAGCGGGATCGGCTCCGAGAACGGTATCGAGGCATTTCGTGCCCATACCCAACAGCAGTGCCCGATCATCAACACATCTCGCGGTGATTTCGACTGGTTCGGTGCTGTCGCGGACCTCCGCTATTCGGTAAGGAGCCAGGTATGGGCAAACCGGAACTCGTAATTGCGGGTGGCACTGTCGTCACACCGGATGGCCGTCGGCGGGCAGATATCGCCGTCGCTGACGGGCGCATTGTCGAGATGGGCCCGTCGCTGCGCGAGGGCCGCACCGTCGTCGACGCGTCCGGGTTGCTGGTCATGCCCGGCGGCGTGGACACCCACGTGCACTTGATGGATCCGGGCGATCCCGAACGTGAGGACTTCCCGACCGGCACCAGCGCTGCGGCCGCGTCCGGAGTGACGACCATCGTCGAGCACTCGCACGGGCGTCCGGTGCGCACCACAGCAGACCTCGCCGACAAAGTCGAGTATCTGGCCGATCGCTCGAACGTCGACTTCGGTCTGGCCGCCCACGCCTGGCCCGGCGCCGTCGCCGAGGTGCCGGCACTGTGGGAGGCCGGGGTGACGTTCTTCAAGGTTTTCACGTGCACCACACATGGCGTCGCCGGTCATGACGCCGCAGCGCTCCGCGCACACCTGGAAATGTCCGCACTGATGGGGGCGGTCAGCCTGCTGCACTGCGAGGATGAGTCGCTGACCGAGGCCGCCGAGACAATGCTGCGCGGGCAGCGCCGTGACGACCCCGGTGTGCTGCCCGAGTGGCGTAACCGTGACGCGGAGTTGGTGGCCGCTGCGGTGGCCGCGCTGCTGATCCGCCGTACCGGCGCGCGCGCAACGATTGCCCATGTCAGCAATGACGAAGTCGCGGCGTATGTCGCAGCCGAACGCGCCAAGGGCGCCACCATAGCTGCGGAAGGTTGTCCGCAGTACTTTCTGCTGCGCGAGTTCGAGGTTCATGAGCACGGAGCGCTTCGCAAGTTCACGCCGCCGGCGCGGGCGCGCACCGACGAAGACGAGGCGCAGCTGTGGCGGCTGTTGCGCAGCGGCGTATTCACCCACATGTCCAGCGATCATGCGCCGTCGACGTTGGCGCACAAGAGCGCAGGCAACATCTGGGAGGTGCACTTCGGACTGCCCGGGCTGGACAGCACGATGGCCGTCCTCCTCGACGCCGCGGCGCGTGGCCATCTCGCCTACGAGGATATCGCCCGCGTCTACAGCCTCAATCCCGCACGCACATACGGATTGTGGCCACGCAAAGGCCGGCTGGCGCCCGGCGCCGACGCAGACCTCGTCCTCGTCGATCCCGCGGCAACACGGACACTGCGCAATGCCGATGTGCTGTCGAAGGCGGGGTGGACCCCTTTCGATGGACGAACACTGACCGGCCGCGTCGTGCAGACGTATCTGCGCGGTCGGCTCGTGGCCGAGGAAGGCAAGCCCGCCGACGACCGTACCGGGCAATTCATCCAAGGGGGAGGAGCGCGCGGACACTAGGAACGCGCCTCAATACCGAATTCATCCGACTGGATTTCAGGTCGTGCTGCAACGTCGTTGGTAGGAACCGAAATACCGACATCGGTGAGCTCTCATTCGCATCGATTACCTAGATGAGACTTCCGCTACACCGGCCCAAGCTGATTCAAACGGCGCAGCCTTGCGTTTGACCTGAACTGGTGGCTGCAATGCCGCCGGCGTTGGCGTTGCGATGAGGTGTTCAACCCAGACGGACCGCCGCGACTATAGGCAGGTCCGGAAGGAAACAACTTTGCCGCGACGGCTTTGGGGTTGAGGCGGCGTTTCCGACTCTGGCGCTACGATCCTCCGCTCAAGACATCGGCGTTCGTGACGGCCGTCGGGACAGCGTTGATCTTCAACTGGTTTGCGTTCAGGCGAACGGCTACTTCGACGAGCGCACGCCGTTGACGATGCTGGCCTCGCGTGCCGGCCTGGAGATGGATGCTGGCGCCAAGGCGACGTACAACGGCGTGCAGATCGGTCGTGTCGGCGCTGTAAAAGCGATCGAGGCCGGCGGCAAGCAGGAGGCCGAGCTGACGCTGGAAGTCGACCCCCGATATCTCGCGCTGATCCCCGAACGTCGGGGCCACGATCAGCGCCACGACACTGTTCGGCGACAAACACGTGTCGCTGACTAATCCGAAACGCCAGTCGCTGCAGCGTATCTCCTCGTCCGATCCGATCGACGTGACGACGGTGAGTACCGAATTCGACACATTGTTCGAGGCAGTCGAGGATTTGGCTCGACAGGTCGATCCGATCAAGCTGGACCAAACCCTCAACGCCACCGCGCAAGCACTTTGGCGGCCTCGGCGAGCCGTTTGGTCAGTCGATCGTCAACGGTGACCAGATTCTCGCCGACCTCGATCCGCGCGTAGCCCAGGTCGATGGCGACAACCACCTGCTGGCCGACCTCGCGGACGTGTACGCCACCTCGGCGCCGGCCTTGCTGGACAGCCTGCAGAACGCGGCGACGACCGCGGACACGTTGAGCGAACAACAGGGCAACTTGGACTTCGCGCTGATGGCCGCGATCGGGTTCGGTTACACCGGCGGCGACATCTTCGACCGCGGCGGTGCGTACCTGGTGCGGGCCGCCGGAGACCTCACTCCCACCACCAGCTCCTTGACGCGTACAGTCCGGACCTGTTTTGCACCATCCGCAACTTCCACGACGTCGAACCCAGGGTCGCCGCAGATACCGGGCAAAACGGCTACTCCGCCGTCACTCACACCGAGATCGTCGGACCGGGCAACCCCGACGTCTACCCGGACAACCTGCCGCGCACCAACGCGCGCGGTGGCCCGGAGGGCAGGCCGGGCTATTGGCAGCCCATCACCCGTGACCTGTGGCCGGCGCCGTACCTGGTGATGGACACCGGGTCCTCGATAGCGCCGTACAACCACGTAGAACTGGGCCAGCCGAGCGTGATCGACTACGTGTGGGGTCGTCAGGTCGGTGAGAACACCATCAATCCCTGATCGCCATCGCAGAGCTGACTTCGGCGCCGACGGCAGGCTGGGTGACCGTGCGTTTTACCGTCTGGAACGTGCGTACCGAAGCAACAACTGTGCTTCTTATGGCCGGTCAGCTGAAAATCGGCTGAGGTCAGCAAAATTCGTATTGGACGGCCCAATAGCCGGGTGCCGGCTCCCACCGTGCTGAGAAGTGACCGCCGAGCGCCGGGTTCGCATCGTTGACCATCCCCGCTCCGCCCATCCCGGGGATGAAGCCCGGCGGGTCCCACGTGATGGACAGCGGATCACCCGGTGTATCTGGGGTGCAGTCGCTCTGTTTGAGGAAATAGCCGTCGGTCACCGTCCATTCGGCGCTGTCCTGGCCGGGGTAGGCGTCGGTGGGGCTGCGTGCGCGGTGACTGCGCTGCCGATGAGCATCGACGCGGCAGCACCGGCGGCAATCAGAATATCGCGGGGAATTCTGCGTCGACTTCGCATTCTGAGCCCCTCCGCAAGCCAGTCGATACCGACAGTTGTCAAATTAGAGGAACCGGCTGGCGGGTGTCGCAAAATGCGCAATCGATTTCGGCGAAGGGCGACGCAGATGGACGGCGCGTCTTGACGGTGGGCACGGCAGGCCGACGTCACCTCAACGCGTATCGAACCGGCAGGTGCTTGAAACCACCGACGAACGTTGTCGCGGACAGTTCCGGCTCACCCGCAAGCTCGATCGATTCCAGCCGGGGGAGCAGTTCGGCGTAGAGGCTACTCATTTCCATCCGCGCCAGCGCGGCGCCGAGGCAGAAATGTACCCCGGATCCAAAGGCGAGGTGCTTGTTGGGGTCGCGGCCGATGTCGAAGCGGAACGGGTCGTCGAAGACGTCCTCATCGCGGTTGCCGGAAACGTAGGCGAGGTACACCGACTCTCCCTGAGCGATGTCGACCCCTCGGACCGTGGTGTCGGCGGTGGCCGTGCGCATGAACTCCTTGACAGGCGTGGACCAACGGATCATTTCCTCGACCGCCGTCGGCATCAGTGACAGATCGTGCTTCAAACGGTCCAATTCGCCGGGGTTTTCGACGAGCGCGTGCAGTCCGCCGGAGATGGCGTCCTTGGTGGTGTCGTGGCCGGCGGTAGCGATGATCAAGTAGTAGGACGCGGTGTCCATTTCCGAAAGTGGTTCACCGTCGATGCGCCCGTTGGCGATGGCCGAGGCGAGGTCTTCGGTGGGCTCCCGGCGGCGCGACGCGGTCAGCGTGGCGAAGTAGTTGAAGAAGTCGAGCAGCACCTCCAGCATGTTCTCGGCTGCCTGGCCCCGCTGGTGTTCGACGTCATCGGCGCCGAGAAACTCCTGCGTCAGCTTGTGCATTCGCGGGAAGTCCGATTCAGGTAAGCCCAGCAAGGACAGAATGACGTGCAGGGGGAGGTCGACGGCGATGTCGGTGACGAAATCGCACTCGGGTCCGATCTCGCGCATCTTGTCCACATACCGCTTGGCGAGTCCGTCGACGCGTGCCTTGAGCTCACGCATGGCCTTCGGTCGAAACCAGTCCGCGCCGATCGCGCGCATCTTGCGGTGGTGCGGGCCGTCCATATGCACCAGGGTGCGTATGCCGGTCCCCGCTTCCTGCTGCATCTTGAGCAAAGCCTCCCGTTCCTCGGGCTCCAGTACCGGCCGAGGCCCGCTGATGAACAGATTGTGGTCGCGTTCGATGGCCATGATGTCGGCGTGTTTGGTGATCGCCCAGAACGGCCGGTAGGGCGGATTGTCCACCAACGCAATCGGATTGTTGACCCGAAGATGGCGCAGCGCCGCGTGCAGGCGTTCGTCGTCGGCGTACGCCATGGGATCGGCCAGTACCTTGGCGGCGTCACTCGCCGCGGACGTGTTCACATCGGCTCCTATGGGTTGTCGAGACGCGACCCGCGTCAAGGCAGCCAGCCGCGACCGCCACGACCGGCGGATCTCCCGTACCCCTGAAAACGTCGTAGCGCCGGGATCGCTTCAACCCGGGAGCCGCCGCACGACAGCGGCGTAGGTCAGCTCCTCAGCTAGCGAGGAGCTCCTTGAGGGCGTCGTCGATGAACTTGATGTCGTCCGGATTGGCGCCGCCGCCCGCGAAGTGGCCGTAAATGCCCGGAATCACGCGCAACTCGGCGTTGGGGATGTGGCCGACAGCGAACTCCTCGTCCTCGGGCGGGAAGTAGAGGTCCTTGATCGCCGGCAACACGATCATCTTGGCCTTGATGGTCTTCAGCGCGGCGACCTGGTCGCCGTCGAAACTGCGGCCGGGCGTCGCACCGACGTTGCCGTTCTGCCAGGTCCACAGCATCGTCAGCAGATTGTTGGGGTCGCGACGATCAAGGAAGAATCCCTCCCAGAAGCCGACGAGGTAGTCCTCGAGGGAGGCGTAGCCCATCTTCTTGTACTCCTGCTGCCAGAAGAAGGCTTGGGAGAATCCCCAGCCGGCGTACACCCGGGCGGCCGCGCGCAAGCCCTTGGCCGGTTTCTCGGTGTACCAGCCCTCTTTGAACGCGGCGTCCGCGGTCAAGGCAGCCTTGACCCCCTCGAGGAACACGACGTTGTGCTCGCTCGTCTTCGAGGAGCCGCAGAACGGAAGCGCTCGCTGGACCATGTCGGGGTAGCTGACAGCCCACTGGTAGGTCTGCCCGGCACCCATCGACCAGCCGGTCACGAGCGGAAGCGTCTCGATCCCGAGCGAGGTCACCAGCTGGTGCTGCTGCTCCACCTGGTCGTAGAAGGTGACGTGAGGGAAGCGGGCGGCGTTATAGGGCGGCGGCGTGTTCGACGGTGAGCTGGAGAGCCCATTGCCCAGCATGTTGGGGACGATGATGAAGTACTTCGCCGGGTCCAGGGCCATACCGTCCCCGATCAGCCATTCATTGTCCCAGTGACGCCCCGAGTACCAGGTCGGGTACACGATCGCGTTGCTCTTGTCGGCGTTCAGCTCGCCGTACGTCTTGTATGCGAGCTTGGCGTCGCGCAGCGTGGCGCCGTGCTGCAGCGTCACATCGCCCAGGTCGAAGATCTGGTAGTCCTGCGGGAACTCATCCATCGGATGGCACCTCCTCATCGTGGGATGCGCCTGATTGCGCACCATCGGCACGGCCGGATCCTGGCGTACTTTCAGTAGCCCTACTGCGTCCGAAATGCCTTGATATCGGTGATGTTAACGAATACGAGCGGGCTTTTTCGGTTTTGCCGCTAACCCACAGAAGTTCCGTCGAATTGAGATTCCCATGGATGGTGATCAACAGATCATCGAGCGAGGGTGACATGGTTGCCGAGCAGGAGCATAAGAACACCGCAGACCTTGGTGCCGTGACGGCTCATGGATTCGAGGCTTCAAGAACCCTTCTTCAGACGCCCTTTCAGAGCTGCACTCCGGACTAGTCGAATTGCCAGAATTGTCGACGTCAACATGGGAATCACACCGAGAAACGTTCGTTCGGAGGGCGTGGCCCCATGCAGATGTTCGAGGCTGCCGAAGACATAGAAGCATCCGAGGGTGAACAGAGTGGCCGGGATGGAATAGGCCATCCAGCTTCCGCGGTCGGTGATGGCCTGCTCGGCAAGACTCAGTTCGTCATCCGACATCGGTTCGCGTTTGCGCAACTTCCGCACGACCCCAAAGATGCTTCCGACGTCCTCGCTCATCGCAGCGTTCTTCCGATTCAACAGCCGGTTGGTGAACACCGCGGCGACTGTCGCGAACACCAATACGAGCACCAGGGCGATGATGGTCAGGATTCCGAACAGGCTCGAAGTCGTCATGTCACATCTTCATCGCTGGCGTAGCGGACGGGCGCGCACCAGTGTCGGCCACCAGAACCACGGCCCGAGGATCCTCAGGATGGACGGCACGATGAACGAACGCACGATCAAGGTGTCGAGAAGAAGGCCGATGCACACCGTCGAACCCACCTGGCCGATGGTCCTGAGATCGCTCGTAAGCATCGCGAGCATGGTGAACGCGAACACCAAACCCGCGGACGTCACCACGCCACCCGTGCTTCCGAGGGCGCGGATGAGACCGGTGTTGATCCCAGCGTGGACTTCTTCTTTCACTCGGGCGATCAGCAACAGGTTGTAGTCCGAGCCGACCGCCACCAGGATGATGAACGTGATCGGCAAGACCAGCCAATGAAGATGCAGGCCGATCAAGTGCTGCCAGACGAGGACGGAAAGACCGAACGCACCGGCGAACGAGAAGGCCACCGTTCCTGGAATCACGAAGGCGGCCATCAGACTTCGCGTGATGAACAACATGATCAGGAAGATGAGCGCGAACGCTGCGATCGCCACGATGAGTAGATCCGAAGCGGCGTAGGCCTTGATGTCCTTGTTGTTCGATGCCGCGCCGCCGATGTAAATCCTCGAGCCGGCCAGCGAGGTCTCTTTCAGTGCTGTTTTGATGGCATCGGGGAAAGCTTCGACATGTTCGACACCTTCGGGCCCCATGGCGTTGCCCTCGTGGGTGACGATGAAACGGGCCGCCTTGCCGTCCGGCGACATCATCAGCGTCATACCGGTCTTGACGTCTTCGTTGTCGAAGGCCTCTCTTGGGATGTAGAAGAAGTCATCGCTGCGGGACTTGTCGAAATCGTTTCCCACGTTGATCATGTCATCGTAGGTCTGGTCGGTCTGGGTGGACTGCAGATGCGCGGGACCGTACGAGTGGACGATGACGGCCTGCAGCGCCTGCGAATCGTCGAGCATGACCTTCAACTGGGAGATCAATTGGGGCATGAGCGCATCGACGGCCTGAAAATCAGTGACGGCGTATCCGATCTGCTCCCTCAGAGCGTCGATGCCGTCTAGCCCATCGAACAGCGAACGGAACGCCCAGCACACGGGAACGTCGAAACAGTGCGGCTCCCAATAGAAATAGTTCTTGAGCGGCCGCATGAAGTCGTCGAGATTGGAGATGTCGGAATTGACCTCGTCGGTGACCTGCTGCAGATTCTCCAAGGTGAGCACCGTCGAGTGCAGATCATCAGCCAACTTCTGAGTGAGGTCGATGGTCTTGCTCAAGGTCGCGACGGTGTCGGCCTGGATCTGCGCCTGCTTGTCGGTGTCGGCGTTCGCCTGCTGATTGAAGGGCAATTGTTGACCGGTGCCGCTGCCTTGCGTGGTGAACAGGTAGGGAAGCGTCGCGTGTTCCAGAGGTCGGCCGAGGGGCCTGGTGATGCTCTGCACCATGGCGACACCGGGAAGACGGATGAGACTCTTGGCCACGCGGTCCAGCGAGATGAAGTCAGCCGAGTTGCGCATGTCGTGATCCGACTCGACCATGAGCATCTCGGTGAACAGCTTACTCTGTGAGAAGTGCCGATCCGAGGCCGCAAACCCTTGATTGGCAGAGGCATTGGCCGGTTGGTAGGCGCGGTCGTCGTAGTTCACCCGGTAGGTCGGCACGAACACCGCTCCGATCATGACGACGGCGCAACTGGCCGCGAGGATCGGCACCGGCCAACGCACCACACTTGCCCCGATCCGTCGATACAGATGCGCTTTGACCATCCGTCTCGGGTCGAAGAGCCCGAACAGGCTGCCGACCGTCAGCAGGGCCGGGCCCAAAGACAGCGCAGCCGCGATGGTGAACAGCATGCTGATCGCCACCGCCGGTCCCATGGTGTGGAAATAGTTGAGCCGCGCGAAACTCAAGCAGTAACCCGCCCCGGCGATGGTCAGCCCTGAGCCGATGATGATGGGGGAGACACCCCGGTACGCGGTGTAGTACGCCTGCTCGCGACTCTCGCCCTCCTGCCGGGCCTCCTGATAGCGACCCAGTAGAAAGATGCCGTAGTCCGTTCCCGCTCCCAGGGTCAGCGCGACGACGATGTTCACGGCGAATGACGAGAGCTCGATCAATCCGAAATGCCCGAGAGTTGAGATGACTCCCTTCGCGACCAGCATCTCGATCAGAACGCTGGCCAGGGGCACCAGCAGGGTGCTAACGGAGCGGTAGACCAGCAGCAGCATCACGACGATCAGGATGATCGTCACGATGGTGATGTTGTTCAAGCTTGCATTCGCAATGGACAGCGTGTCCGAGGCGAGCGGCGCGGCACCGCTGACATAGACCTTGAGCCCCGGCGGCGGGGTGTCCTTCGCGACGATGTCACGAACGGCGTCGACGGATTGATTCGCTTGAATCTGGCCGATATCGCCCGCAAGACGCAGCAGCACATACGTCGCCTTGCCATCGACGCTTTGCGCTCCAGCCGCGGTGATCGGCTTTCCCCACAGATCCATGACGTATTGCACGTGCTGCTTGTCTTGGTTCAGCCGACGCATCAAATCGTCGTAGTATCGATGGTCTCTGTCATCCAACGGTCGGTCGCCTTCCAACACGACCATGGTGAGGCTCGTGGAGGTGGATTCCTTGAACTTTTCACCGATGCGCAGCATCGCTGCCTGCGACGGCGCGTAGGTCGGAACCATCGGCCCCGCGAGTTCGGCCGCGACGTCCTCGACCTTTGGGATGAAGGTGTTCGTCGTTATGGCCAGAAGCGCCCAAAAGACGATGATCGGTATGGCCAGGACACGTACCGCTCTCGCGATGAACGGTCGGTTCGCCCGATGCTCGCTCACGCGGATTTCACCCTGCATGTGATGTCAGCGTCCTGATGGGTGTCCGACTGTTCGTCGCGGACAACGCCATTCACCAACATCCGGCAGCCGACCTGACCCCCATGGACCTGCGCCGAGATACTGCCGGACACCACAGTGAGCGTGGTGGTCTCCGTGTGCGACCATGGCAACGTCGTGAGATCGACTTGATGTGGATGCCCGTCGATATCCACGTAGTCGAGCATTCCCCCTTGGCCGATGTCCCCGAACAGTTCGTACGTGAGTTGCTTGGGGGTGAACTGCTCGGGTGCCTGTGGACTATTGACAGCGATGACAGGCCCGGGAGCGGACGCCTGGTGCACCTTCCACATGCATACCGCACCAACTGCGACCGCAACGACGGCAACCAAAGGCAGCCAGATTTTCTCCAGGACAGTCCGACAGGCGCAACGTTGGCTCACTCGATCTCCTCCCGGAATCCGGACGACTGCGGCGGACCGGCCAGGAGAATCACGCAGTCGCACAGCGGCAGGGCTCGCCCCGGCCCGCAAAAAGAATACACGCTCTCTAAACGCCCGCAATGAGGATGCTCGCTGTTCGTGTGGGTACGGGCACCATCTGTGGCGGATGCCTGCAGGACGTCGGGTAGCAGCGCAGTAGAACAACGTGGAGGGCGGTCAGCGGGCGCTTTCTGCGCGAACGCTACTGGGGGTCGGTGACCGTATCGCATAGCGCGAGGACAAGGGTGTCGACGAAGTCCGCGCTGGCCAGTTGCCCCATCAAAGCCGAGTTCACCATGTGGCCCTGCAGGAGTACGACTAGGACGCGCGCCACACGCTGGGCGAGTGCGCTGCGGTCGCGAACGCCACTGGCATGCGTGGCTGCCCACGGGTGAATCACCGCAGCCAGTGACTCCGCGAGAGTCCTTGCTGCGCCATCGACAACAGTCCGCAGTTCGGGATCGGTGGTGGCGGCTCCCCAGAACTGCACAAGGACGTCTCGGGGAAAGTCATCCTCGACCAGGACCGTGAGAAAAAGGTTCAGCACATCGCCCGGCGTGTAGAGCCGGCCGTCGGTGAGCCGCGCCTCGAACTCGTCGAGTTGCCGGGTGAGCAGATAGTTGGCGACGTACCGCGCAAGCTCGGCCTTGTTCTTGAAGTTCGCATAGATTGCACCGGTCGACAGCCCGGACTCCGCCACAATGTCGGCGATCGAGGTATCGGCGAGACCCCGGAGCTGCAGGCATCGCACGGCAGCCAGCGCGATTTCATCGCGCCGGTTCCGGCGGTAAGCGGCAGTCACCCTCGGCACTCCGACAGGGTAGCCACCGGCGATCACCAGGGGCAACGTTCATCCAATTCGTGAACGACCGGTGATCGCGATTCTGGTCACCAACGGTGGTGTGCGAGTGTCCTCAGGAAGCGTTCTCGATCGTGACCGGATCGATCCGATCTGCGGGTGTGAAGTCGAATACCCGTGAATAGAAATAGAGTTCGGCTTCGAGGGTACGCCGAATGGTCTCCGCCTTGCGGAACCCGTGCTGCTCGCCCTCGAACGCCAGGTAGACGAACGGCAGCCCGTTGGTGCGCAGGGCAGCCACCATGGCCTCCGCTTGGGCGGGCGGCACGATCTCATCCTCCAAGCCTTGGAACAGGATGACCGGGCACGACAATCGGTCGGCGAAATGGATCGGCGAACGCTGATAGTAGACATCTTTTGCCTCCGGCCACGGACCGATCAGTCCGTCGAGATAGCGTGACTCGAATTTGTGGGTGTCGGTGGCCAAGGCGGCACAGTCCGCCACGCCGAAATAGCTTGCGCCGACGGCAAAGTCATCGTGAAAGACAAGCGCGCACAGCGTGGTGTAGCCACCTGCACTGCCGCCCCGGATCGCCAGACGCTGTGCGTCCACCTCACCATGGCCGGCCAAATAGCGCGCCGCATTGATGCAGTCGTCGGTGTCGACGATTCCCCACATGCCGTTGAGACGCTCCCGATACCTTCGGCCGAACCCTGAACTTCCGCCGTAGTTGACGTCCGCCACGCCGAATCCGCGACTGGTCCAGAACTGGATTCCCAGATCGAGATGGCTGCTGGCCATCGCGGTCGGTCCGCCATGACTGATGACGATGAGCGGCGGATTCTCGCCGGCGGGACCGACAAACTCCGGGTTGGTCGGTGGGTAGAACAGGGCATACGCCGTGGCCCGCCCCAGGTTGGTCGGAAACGCGACTGGCCGCGGCGATGCGACGAAGGCCGGATCGACATCGTCTTCGACACTTCGCCCCAGCACCTCATTGGAAGCCGCCGACGGTGTGAGGCGCACCACTGAGGCGCTCTGGGTCGGCGAAGCGGCGACCATGACCAGCCCCCGGCCGTTGGAACTCAGCGCGCTCAGAACCGTGTAGGGCAGAGCCACATCCACCATTGGCTCGCCCGGTGTCAGGTACGCCAGGTGGTCGAATCCGTCCCGTGAATACTGCACCGCGATCCGACCGTCATCGAGGAAGGCATAGCGCGACATCCCGAATACCCATTGGGGCGTCCCGAACTCGGCTTCCATCGGCGCAAGCGCCTCCGTCACGTCCTGCTGCACTCGGTAGAGATTCCACCAGCCGGTGCGGTCCGAGATGTAGTGGAGCACTCCGTCAGGACTCCACTCGGGTTGGAAGATCGATTCCGTGGCTCCGCCGGCGACGAGACGGGCACCGGTGACGGATCCGTCAGCGTGGAAGTCGGCCACCCACAGCTCTGTGCCGTCCCACGGCATCCGCGGATGGTCCCAGGTAAGCCAGGCCAGGTACTGACCGTCCGGGCTGAGGCGGGGCGTCGAGAAGAAATCGTGACCAGACACAATTGTCCGCGGTGCGGCTGAGCCGTCAGTGGGCACCACAACGAGTTCATTGACCGCACCGCGGTGGTCGGAATGATGGCTCTCGCGAACACAGACCAGCAGTCGTTCATCGGCGGTGGCGCGAGCGTCGGCAAAACGGTCTCCCGACGCCGTCAGGGGTTCAGCGGTGATCGGCACCGGCCCGCCGCCGCGGTCCTGTCGATAGAGGCGTTGGTCGGCGAAATTGGAGAAATAGACGCTCGAAGCGGTGACCAGATAGGCACCCCCGCCGTACTCGTGGGCACGGGTACGGACATTGAACGGCTTCGGCGTGAGCTCGGTTCGCCGGCCATCACCAGAGATGCGGATCAGCACGTAACGTCCGCCCTCGTGCGGCCTGCCCTCCAGCCAGTAGACGTCGTCACCGACACACGAGGCTTGGGCGATCGGCACCGAGTCGGCCGCCACACTCGCGGCCGAGATCGGCGAGCGCCAGCTTCCGTACGGAGCTACCTGAGACATGACCGTACTTTAGCTGTTGTCAACTTCCACGATGGCAACCCTTTTCGCTGCGGCGTCCGCCCGGGGAACCGACATGACAGCCGTGGTCGATGGACAGCTTCGTCCGTACGGAGTTGACCGTCTCAGGATCGCAGATGCCTGCGTCATGCCCCGAATCACTGCAGGCAACACCATGGCACCGCTCGAGCGTTCGCGTTGACTTCGGTCTCCAATCAGCTGGCCGGAGGGAATCTCGACACATTCCGGCACGCTATCGAGAGGTTGGACCGAAGCGCCTATCTGAGCGAGGGCTATTACGGGCGATGGCTCCATGGTGTCGAGCTGATGCTCACGGAGAGCGGTCTGCTGGCGTCGTGCGCAGTCGAGATTCGCGTGCGCAATCTGTGCGGTGAGCGAATCGAAGAATCGCCGGCACCTCAACCGGTCACCCGTGACTATACGGCCACGGCCGAGGGGTCACTTCGCGTCTTGGACCACGCACCCGCCTTCATCATCGGTGAGAAAGTGCAGGCCAAAAACATGTCCCCGGCTGGGCACACCTGATTGCCGCGCTATGTGCCCGGGCACGTCGGAACCGTCACGCACATCCAGCCGGCTCTCGTCTTCCCTGATACGAACGCGCACCTCGAAGGCGAGAATCCGCAGTACGTGTACACCGTGCGATTCGAGTCCCGCGAACTGTGGGGGCAGACAGTGAACCCTTCGCACTGACGATCGAGATGTTCGAAAGTCACTTAAGGAAGCACGCATGTCCAACGGCGAATCATCAGCACTCATGCCACCGTCGCTGCGTGCCGAGGCACTCGAGCAGCTGCTCGCCGAGCGGGGTCTGGTCGAACCGGGTGAACTCGACGCCATCATCACCACCTACGAAACCAACGTGGGCCCGCTGAACGGAGCAAAGGTCGTCGCAAAGGCCTGGAACGACCCGGGCTACCGGGAGTACTTGCTCGACGACAGCACCGCCGCCATCAAGGAACTGGGCTTTCTCGGAACTCAAACCGAACACGTCGTCGTCGTGGAGAACACCGCGACCAGCCATCATGTTGTGGTGTGCACGTTGTGTTCGTGTTATCCCTGGCAGCTGCTCGCTTTGCCGCCGAGCTGGTACAAGCACCCTACTTACCGCGCTCGCGTAGTCAAGGAACCCCGAAAAGTTCTGTCGGGGATGGGTCTTGAGCTTGCCGATGATGTACATATCACCGTTCACGACTCCAGCAGTGAAGTGCGATGGCTGGTGTTACCCGAGCGTCCGATCGGCACAGAGGCTCTGTCCGAGGACCAACTCGTCCCGCTGATCACGCGCGAGGCGATGGTTGGTGTGGCAAAAGTCGCGGCACCATGACCTCGCCGATGGACATCGATGCTCCCGTGGCGCCGCCCCGCGCCAACGGCGAGCTCGTGTTTGCAGAACCATGGGAGAGCCGAGCCTTTGCTATGGCTGTCAGTCTGTACGACGCGGGCATGTTCACTTGGCCGCAATTCCAGGCGGCGCTGATCGCCCGGCTCGCGAGCTGGGAGGCGTCATCGACGAAGAACCTGGACTGGAATTACTACCATCACTGGCTGGGTGCACTCGAAGACCTGATCGCCGGGTGCGGCGCGCTCCTGCCCGATGACGTCACCACTCGGGCCGCAGCGCTGGCTCATCGCCCCGTCGGCCACGATCACGCGCACTGATCGGCGCACGCTCGCCGAGTCTGCAAAGTCGTGTCCGGGTGAGTTTTGCATCTTGGTGGAGCGCGCGGCAGCGTACGGGACAGTCGGGAGCCCCAACTCGCCCTCATCAGGTGGCTCACGCCGAATGCCGAATCACTGCCATCGCAGAAGACAGCTACACGTAGATTCGCGCCGATAGCAAATTCGCGTTACTGTTATTTATATGGAAAGCGCCACGCGGCCGTACCGGATGACCGCGCGAGCCGTCACGACGGCGCGTACCGCCACCGCCATATTGGAAGCCACGTGGGAATTGTACGAGGACAAACCGTTCGCCGACATCACCCTTGCCGACATCGCCGCACGTTCGGGCGTGACAGTGCAGACGGTGCTGCGCCGGTTCGGTGACAAGGACGGGGTCTTCGCCGCGATGTTCGCCAAGCTGGGCACTGAGGTGGTCGAGCGGCGCGGTCGTGTGCAGCCCAATGTGATCGACGACATTGTCTCCAACTTGGTTGACAACTACGAGCTCTCAGGGCGTCTTATGCTCAAGATGCTCGCCGAGGAGGCGACTACCCCGGCGGTGCGGGATACCCTCGCCGCCGGCCGGATCGGCCACCGCAACTGGTGCCGGACGGTTTTCTCCGACACCCTGGAAGGCTTGCCCCGTGCACACCGAGACCGTCGGCTTGCGCAGCTGGTCGCCATCTGTGATTTGCGCACCTGGGAGGTGCTGAGGTTCGGATCAGGACTCAGCCGCCGGGCGACCAAGCTGGCGCTATCTGAGATGCTGGCACCGCTCGTCCAGAATGGGTAGTTGCTGAGTTCCACGCGGCTTCAATCATCAACTCCTCACCGCTGTCAGGCGAGGCGCCGCCTCCGACGCAGCACCCAGCGAGCGACGGATGCCCGCCATGCGCAGGCCTCATCCTTTACCCGCGCACTGTATTGAAGGACTCAACCGGTCGTCTCGATCCCTCGGTTCTTCGGAGGTGCGCGGTGGGGCAGAGGGCGCGGATGTTGGAGGTCGGGGCCATCGGGGTCTGATGTCGTTGCTGGGTCGGCCGGCTACTACCTAGTCGACGCCATCACTTGAAAGCGATGTAGTAATTGTTGAACGGGTCTGTTTCGATTTCACGGACATCGACGCTCCTGAATCCCGCATCGGTCAGCATCGACACCGCCAGCTGCCTTCCCCACATGCTGCCCAGCCCCGTACCGCCACCAGCCAGCGATACCGTCATGCAGTGCATGGTTGAAATTGTGTACAACAGCGGCGCCCAGGGTATCTCGATATTTTCCTCGAGACGGCTCGATGCCTTGATGTCCGCCATCAACAATGCGCCGCCAGGTCGCAGTGCGCGGTGGATATTTTCGAGCACGCGCGCCGGCTGGACCTGGTCGTGCACCGCGTCGAACACGGTAATGACGTCGAACGCGTCCGTCAGGTCCAGCACTGTGAGGTCCTGTGTCAGGAATGTCGCGTTCGGCACACCGAGGTTCGCAGACTCGACGCGTGCGGCGGCAACGGCCGGTTCGGCGAAATCGAGGCCGGTGAACCGGCTGGCAGGAAAAGCTTGTGCCATGACATTGATGGCATGACCGCTGCCACAGCCGAAGTCAGCGAGGTCGACACCGGATCGCAGTTTATCCGGTAGGCCCTCGACCAGTGGGAGGATGTCCTCGACGAGGCTGGTGTCGATCAATGCGCGCGCCTCTTCTGCTCGCGCCGCGTGGAATCTCGGGAACTCCGAATACGGCAGGCCGCCGCCGTTGCGGAAGCAGGCAATGATCTTCTGCTCGACCTCGCCGAGGATCGCGATATGGGGCGCAACCTTCGCTACGTTATTCAAACCGCCCGCGCGAGTGAGCGCAGCGGTGTGATGGGTGGGCAACGCATACGTTTGCGACTGCGCCTCATAGGCGACGATCCCCGCAGACGCGAGGCCGCCCAGCCATTCGCGCACGTACCGCTCGTTGAGTCCCGCTGCGTCGGCAATCTCCTTACTGCTCGCGGGCGGCAAGGTTGCGAGTACATCGAACAGCGAAGTTTGGTGACCAATGCTGACCAACAGTGCAACAGCAGCATCGCTCATGATGTTGATCATCCGGTTGGTGAAGCTGTCGGCGGCGGCCTGGTCAGAACTAGTGGCCTCCGCTTCATCGATCGTCGACATAGTAACTTTTCCTCTCAAAACTGTTGCTGAAAAAGGAGACTCGGGCAATTGAACTAGTGCAAGAGAACTTTGGCTGCCGGCGGGGTAACGCTGGTCGTCAGGGATAGCAGCGTACGGGCAGTGTGACGAGTCCATGGATGATGGAGCTGTCGCGGTATTCGATGGATTCGGACGTGGCGAGCTCGAGGCGTTGGAAGCGGTCCAGCAGCCGCGCTAGGGCGATGCGGCCTTCCAATCGGCCGAGAGCGGCTCCCACACAGTGGTGGATGCCGTGACCGAACGCCAAGTGTGAGTTGGGTTTGCGGGTGATGTCGAGCCGGTCGGGGTCGGCGAATTGCCGTGCGTCGCGGTTGGCAGCCAGCAGGGAGATCATCACGAACTGTCCTGGACCGATCTCGACGTCACCGACGTTGATGGTTTCGGTGGTGAACCGGATGGTGGCGATGTTGACCGGGCTGTCGAACCGCAGGAATTCCTCGACCGCGGTGGGCATCAACGTCGGATCGGCGCGCAGTGCTGCCAGCTGAGAAGGATTGCGCAGCAATGCAAATACACCGTTGGCGATGAGGTTCACGGTGGTGTCGTGGCCCGCAATGATCAACAGGGTCAGGGTAGCCAACAACTCCTTTTCGGACATTCTGTGACCGTCATCGGTCGCCTCGATCAGCGCGCTCGTCAGGTCAGTAGCTGGGTGCCGCCGCTTATCGGCGATCAACGCTGTCAGCATGGCGGTCACCTCATTGCCGCCGACCTGTTTCTGATCGGCGGTGGACTGATCGAGAAGCGGCTTCAGTACGGCAAGGAATCGGCTCCGTTGCATGACGGGGATGCCCAGCAGTTCACTGATGACCCGGACGGGTAGCGGACCGGCGTATGCCTTGATCAGGTCTACCGGGCTGCTGGTGTCGATCAAGTCGAGTAACTCATCGGCGATGGTCTCGACCTGGCAGCGCAATTCTTCGACGGCCCGTGCCGTGAACGCATTGACAACCAGTTTGCGTAGCCGCGTGTGATCCGGTGGATCGGCCTGCAACATATGGTTGGTCAGTTCACTGGCGAGCTCGCCGCTGTTGTTTGGTGGAAGCAGGTTCAGTGCGCCATTTCGGTTCTTGCCGAGGCGGGGGTCGGCCAGTAGCGCCTTGGCTTCCGCGTAGCGGGTCACCAACCAGACCGGGACGCTGTCCCACATCACTACGCGGCTCACCGGAGCCTCGGCCTGCAAGCGGCGCAACACGTTCATCGGGTCTCGTGTGAACGACGAATCAATTTGCGGGATCTCAACCATGCTTCCTCCTGGAACAAGCACACGCGGCGGGCACGCGCCGGGACGATGTGTGGCGCGGTCTGTGTCGGCGGCGCCGGTGCCACCGGGTTTGTTCGCGGCAGAGCCGGGGCGAATCTGGCTGCCGCAGTGATGCTTCCTCGGCCGAGGCGGCCACCGGTGCGCTAACAAATATGCTGTCGGCGTCACACCCGAAAGCGCGACAATGCAGGTATGAGTGGCTGTGGCAACAACTCTGTCCTCGAACAACTCTCAAAGGTCACCAATATTGCCCCAGCGGGCCGCCCCGCCGTGCCGGCGCGCACCGTAGTACGGCCGATTAGCATGATTCATGTAATCGACATTAACGCGAAATGGAGCGCGGCGCGAGAGACGCACTCCGGCGCGCATCAACCTTGTGCTCGTCGAGCACGAGCACAAGCCCCTGGTCGTTGACCAATATATGGACCCAGGCGCCGGTGTCACCTCACGACCGACCGCTTGTACACACCTCTGTTGGCCTGAGCATTTCGGTCTCATCGACTTGGGTCACGTGTAATAGATTTGCTTACAGGGCACGTCGAAATGGCGGACCTTCGACGTCCGCGACGGCACATATGGACCTCGCGTTTAGTGACGAGGAACACAGGCTTCGGCGTACGTCGATTGATCACCACGCACGAAGCGAACACGGCGCTCTCCACTCTGTCCGGTTCGCCTATTCCGAGCCCGACCCTGACGGCTGCACCCCCGTCAAACCCGAACCTCACCGCCCGCGACGACCGCGGTGGCGACATGCCCCTGTTGGCCACACTCAAGTGGCGCAAAGGCATTGCCGGATTCTGACTAACGTCGGATACGTGTTGGTGTTGCGGAACCACCGCGGCCCTTTTGGGACTCAGGCCGCCCGCTCGGCGGCCGCTTCTTCGCTGAGGGGTGGACGCGCTGCGGGATAGGTGCCCGTCGGGTCGCAAGCCCATGACCCGTGCTCGGCAGATCTGGTACCTCTGGCCGACCGGCCCTGCTTCAGCGAGCCTCGAGCTCAATAGGCCAAGCCAATCATGCTTCAGAACAAAGCCGTTCATCGACTACGACCGCGTCATGCGATGTAACCGCCACTAGCAGATCAATGTCACTGGTCGTGGCTCGCGTCTCCGCGGCTGCACGCACCGCGGCCTCACAGGAACTTGGTGGGAATGATCGAGGACGTTGGCATCTGGGTGATGTAGTAGGCAGTGGGCAAACCGCCCTCCGCTCTTTACCGTCACCGTGTTTCTCATCACTAAACATCGGGGTGAACCCCGCGCTGAAGGTGTCGCTGGTGGCGATGGCGATGCCGCAGACCAATATGCGGTCCGCGGTAAATCGACGCGTCTTGCCGCGCGCCCACGATGCTATGTGCCCCGAAATGCGTTGGGTCACTGGGTCATAAGGAATTTCTGGGCGCCAGCGTCTGCGCGCGGTGTCCCGAATGGAAGATTACGACCGCGAGAAGCACGCGTCGAAGGCCGGGATACCTTCGCGCGCGGGGCACGGGACTCGCCAGAGTCAGCTTTTAGAGTTAATCTCGACCACATCAAAGTCACGACTGAGGTAAGTGGTGCAGCCTTGTCGCCGAGGAGCATTGTCCGGCTCGGCACCCCAAGTGGGTCACAATGCCGTCACCTGGGAAATTGGCCGACACCTCCGGTTCCGCACTATCCGAGCTCCTCGACTGTTTGAGTATGAAAGGTCCCTAGTGGCGAAGATTCTGGCGTACGCGACACCGGCGATGGGTCATCTGTTCCCGTTCAGTGCGCTGTTGACCGAACTGCGCGACCGGGGGCACGATATCGCGTTGAGAACTCTGGCCGCCGGTGTGGAAACCGGTCGCTCGTTAGGCTTCGCGACGGCGGCCGTCGATCCGCGCATCGAGGCGATACCCTTGGATGACGCGCATGCCCCGAATCCCAAAGTCGCCCTGCAACAGGCGTTGAGCGCATTCGCGAGGCATGCCGAGTATGAGGTGACCGACCTAGCTGAGGCAATCGCCGAAGTTGGCCCCGACGTGGTGATCGTCGATGCGAATTGCTGGGGCGCGGCCGCGGAAGCCGAAGCCAGCGGGCTGCCGTGGGTGTCGTTTTGGCCCTTCCTTCCTTATCTGCGATCGCGTGGAGTACCACCGTGGGGTCCTGGGCTGCGGCCCTGGCCCGGCGTGGTGGGCCGCATCCGTGACGCGCTGCTTCGACCGATGCTGTCGGACTTCGATAAGGGCATGGTGGGTCCACTCAACCGCATTCGCGCACGAGTTGGCGTGCCGCTGATCACATCGGCCGACGATTACGGGCGCCGGGCGCCGCTGAAGCTGGTGGCCACCGCGCAACCGTTCGAATACCCACATCCGGACTGGGACGACTCAATTCAGCTGATCGGAGCATGCGCGTTCGACCCCACACCACAGGAAACACCGCAATGGCTCGCGGCGATCGACCGGCCCATCGTACTGGTCTCGACCTCTTCAGAATTCCAGGGCGATACTGACCTGGCACGAACGGCAATCGACGCGCTGGCCAGTGAACCGGTCCACGTCGTGGTGACATTCCCGGCCGGCGTCCCGCCGTGGTTCAAGGTGCCGGGCAACGCGACCGTATGCCAGTTCGCTCCGCACGGGTTGGTGCTCGATCGCGCGGTGTGCGCCATCACCCACGGTGGAATGGGCACCACCCAAAAGGCGTTGATGCGAGGCGTTCCGGTATGCGTGGTGCCCCACGGACGCGACCAGTTCGAAGTCGCCCGTCGCGTCGAGGTCGCCGGATGTGGAACTTGGCTATCACCCAAGAAACTCACCACGACCCGACTACGCGACAAGGTTCGCCAAGCGATGACGATGGCCAACGGCGCCCGCCGCGTCGCCGCCGGATACGCCGCCACCGGCGGAACCGCGCACGGAGCCGACCTCATCGAACAACGCCTACTCAGCCAAGAGTGCGCACCCACCAATCAACGGTAACCACCCACAAGAAACCACCAACACTCAGGATCGAGCGGATTATCCCGAAATAGTTGGAGTAGTGGCCATTGCCCCTCCAGTGACGGTGCGCAAAGCCACTGAGCCGATCGACGCAGCCACCAGCGCATTGATCACCCCGCGTTGCCAGGACGCTCGCAGATGGCCCACAACACCTACCTCTCCGCCGAGACGGCTCTCGCAAGAGCTCGAGACAAGCCACGAGGAGCTGGCACGAATCCTGGCTTTGACGACGATTGCACCGGCCGACGCCCCCGTTATGCCGTTGCCGATCGTGAAAGAGACAGTGGCGGAGGAACTGTTGCGACTCCCGGGCCGGCCTGATCAAGAAGCCGTCCATGAACAACGCGCTGTCGGAGTTCACCGCGATCGGGGCTTACTTTTTCACCTCGGATATCGAGCACCTATGCCGCAGATACCCCCGGCTACGGCAAAGTTGATCGCCGGCACCTGGTGCGAAGCGAGAGCCCGAGCGCGCCTGCTCCCGGGCAGGCGACGCTCCGTCACGTCGGTTCAACCCTTGTGCCACGAAGGGTGTCGCGGTGGATCGGCAACATGCGTCTCGACCCGATCGACTCCAGTTTCGGTATCACGTGTGTTCGGCACCAGCGAGTGACAGCGTCTCATCGCGATGCCCGTGGCAGGGACTCGGCCCCCGGGCAAGGAGCAACAAGGCAGCCAGCGCGGCCAGGGTGGCGCCCGACATCACAATGCCCATTGGGACGGCGCTGCTGTGGCCCGCAACGCCGACCAGCGGCGGCGTGACCGCTCCGGCGCCGTACTGCAGGAACCCGAGTAATGCCGAACCGGTCCCCGCCGCCTGCCGAACCTCGGACATCGCCAGCGTGGTGGTACTGGCGTAGTTGAAGCCCACGCCCGCCATGAAACACGCCATCAGTGCGATAGTCGCCCAGGCGAGAACGTGGCCAACGGTGACTGTGAGCAGCAACAGCAGGCTGATGATCAACATCACGATGAGTCCGCCGAGCACTGACATACGCGGTGAGACTGTATTGACGATGCGCGTTGCGATAGCGCTGCCGGCGGCAACCGCGAGTGAACACGCACCGATAACTGCCGAATAACCTGCGGGCGACAAGCCGATGATGCTTTGCAAGACGAATGGGGACGCCGAGATGTAACCGAACATCGCGCTCGTCGTAAATGCAATGGTCAAGGCATACCCGATGTAGTGCCTGTTGGCGAGCACAGCGCGTGTACTCGCGGCGAGTGATTTCAGGCCGCCGGGACGCCGACGACCTTCGGGCAGCGATTCGTCGGCGAAGAGGACCACGCCGATGAGCATCGACAGGTTCATCACGGCCAACACCGCGAACACAGCACGCCACCCGAAGGTGGCGACGATGATGCCGCCGAGCATCGGCGCGGCGACCGGCACAAGGACTCCGATCCCGATCATCATCCCGAAGAGCCGCGCGGAGGCGGCGCCCCGCGTGCGATCGGTGATCATGGCCCGGGCGATGACGATGCCGGCTGCGCCCGCGAAGCCTTGGACAAAGCGCAGCCATATCAGCACTTCGATCGACATCGACACGATGCACATCATGCTGGTCACCAGGCACAGGGCGGATCCCATGATCAGCGGGCGTCGACGGCCGTAGCGGTCGGAAAGGTTGCCGATGAGCAACTGCCCGCTTGCCATACCGACCAGAAAGGTCGTCAGCGTCAACTGAATCATCGACGCTGAGGCACTGAAGTCCAGTTCCAGCTGCGGGAACGCTGCCAGGTACATGTCGATCGAGAACGGAGCTACAGCATTGAGTAGCACGAGTACGGCGATGAGCATCTTGGACGGTGATGACGGCGAGGTGGTCGCCCCGGTCAGCGTTTTCCCGCTCATGGCGCCTTTCTCTGCAGATCTGCACGGGTCTGTGACTGAATCCCACCTCTCGATCCGTTCATTACGTTCCAATGGCTTCGAGTGAAATGTCGCCCGTGGACCGGCTTCAGTCGCCGCCGCTACCAGTTGTGGACCGATGCGCGAGCATTCGTCCGATCACTGCGTGGTGGGTGGACTTCACCGCCTCGCAGCGCCGGGCGGACAGCTCGGATGCCGTTCAGGAACAGGACTCGGGCCGCGATGACGGCGCACGGGGGTCTCCGATAACGAGGGGTATGGCTTTCATGTTATCAAGATTAACGTCAAAATGCGATGGATGCGAATCCGCACTCCGTTAACCCGTTTACCCCCGCGATCGAAGCTCACAGCCAGGTTTAGGCGCCGTTACGGCCGATTCGCACACAGCTGGCACTCTAATGAGCAAAGACATTGCGAAGGGACGTCGACGCCGTTCACACGTGTCGGCGACATCAAGGCGAGGGACTCCGTGCTCCACACACCTCGCGGTCTGCCGAAGGGAAGACGAACGCGGAGCTACCGGCCGAGCTCTTCACGGATCGCGGTGACGAAGTCGTCGACATCGCTCTTCGTGGTGTCCCAGGAACACATCCAGCGCACCACCCCGCCCGCACGGTCCCAGTCATAGAAGCGCACGCGCGTACGAATGCGGTCGGCGGCGTCATTTGGCAGTACGGCGAATACGGCGTTCGCTTGCGTCTGCTGGCAGAAGGCGAGACCACGAATCTCGCCGGCGTCGATGCCGTCCTCGAGCGCTGAACGCAACCGTGACGCCATATCGTTCGCATGCGAGGCCAAACGCGCGCCAAGTCCGTCGTCGAAGAGAGCCAGGAGCTGAGCGCTCATGAAGCGCATCTTGCTCGCGAGCTGCATGGTCAGCTTGCGTAGGTACAGCATTCCCTCGACACGGGATGGGTTGAGGATGATGACGGCTTCCGCGCCGACAAGTCCGTTTTTGGTGCCGCCGAAGCTGAGGATGTCGACGCCGGCGTCCGTCGTGAAATCGCGGAACGGCATGCCCAGGGCAGCGGCCGCGTTCCAGATGCGGGCGCCGTCCATGTGCAGGGCCATACCGTGCTCGTGCGCATAGTCTGCGATCGCGCGCACCTCGGCCGGCAGGTAGAGGGTGCCGAGTTCGGTCGTCTGGGCAATGCTGACCGCCAGCGGCTGGGCACGGTGCTCGTCGCCCCAGCCCCACGCCTCCGTTGCGATCAGCTCGGGCGTGATCTTGCCGTCGGGGCTGGGCACCGTGTACAGCTTGAGGCCGCTCACCCGCTCGGGCGCACCACCCTCGTCGCTGTGAATGTGAGCGGTGGCCGCAGCGACGACGGCGCCCCAGCGTGGTAATACGGCCGTGAGCGCCACCACGTTCGCGCCCGTGCCGTTGAACATCGGGAAAACCTCGGCGGCATCACCGAACTCGGCCTTGATGAGCTGCGCAAGTCGTTGCGTATACGCATCCTCACCGTAGGCGGCTTGGTGGCCGCCGTTCGCCGTCGCCAACGCCCCAAGCACCGCTGTGTGCACGCCGGCGTAGTTGTCGCTCGCGAAGCCGCGGTATCCGGTGTCGTGAAGAACCTCGACCATGCGCCATACCTTTCCAGTTCAGTTTTGAGGCGTCGGCAAAGCCGGCTGAAGTGGCTGCGGGTAAGCCGCGCCGGAATCTTCCAAAGGGTCTTACCGCGCAGCTCAACTAGCGAGGCGGAGGATCTTGATCGCGAAGATGAGCGTGTCGCCCCGCTGAATTCCAGCGCTGGGCTGGCCATCGGGGTAACCGTCGCTCGGGTTCATTGCCACGGCGACGGTGGATCCGACGTTCTGTCCAGCGATGGCCTTCTGGAAGCCGGGCACGACTCCGTCGAGCGGGAATTCGGCCGGGGTACCCCGCTCATAGCTGCTGTCGAACACCGACCCGTCACGCCCATTGACACCCATGTAGCACACTGAAACCGTCGCCGTCGGCGCGACGGTGGGCCCGTCACCGATCTGCAGCGTGTGCACTTGGGTCTGGGTCACGCTGAATGGTGCGTCCACGTTGACGCGTGGCGCCGTCGTATCCGTGGACCCCGTGATCCCGACACTGCCAGTGGTCCCGGGCAGCGTCCACTCCGGTGCGCCACTGCTCTCCGGTGCTGCCGTCGGGCACGTGCTGGCCGCGGTTGCCGTCTCGGTGGCTGAGGAGGCTACCGCGTCGGCGACGGACGGCGTGTTCGCCGATGAAGTATCCGCATCGGAGCCACACGCGGCGAGTGCCATGACGAGCGACGCTGCGGCGCAGGTCGCGAGCGCGACGGTAGGAGAGAAGTTCACGGTCGTCACGCTACAGCCACAATGCGCAGTCCTTATCGCTAACCCTGCGATGTCGCCGTGAATCCATCAGGCGCGACACCACCGTCAAGAACCGAACCCAAAAACGCTGGGCGGTAGCGTAAACCGAAGAACTAATCGGTTGTTCCTCGTTTTCCGCAGCCAAGCAGTGGGGGTGAAGGAAACGGACCAACGGGCAACCGGGGGTAAACGGCGGGGGCGGCCTGACCGGAGATTGGCTCGTCGTCTGGTCGCCGAGGTTGAATCGGCTACGCGGTCAGCGGCCGGCCCGCACGCAGAGCCAAGCGCAACGGACCCACCGGTGCGGAAGTCTGCATGCATCAAGCTGACTCGACCAAACATGCTCACAACGCAGCACGCGCAGGCACCGAAACATGGTGCGGTTCTCGATTCTCATCGGCGTCAGGCGCGATGGAGGGGGAGTCCCGACTCGCAGGCCCGACTACCACCGCGCAGTTACGTTGGCGCCGATCTGGTCGGCAATCTTCAACGCCGAGTCGGCGGGATCGGCGCTGCACGTGTTGATATCGACGATGACATTATTTCTGAGCGCCAGCGCGCGCCCGCAGCCCCAGCCGGGGGCAGCGGCATTCTGTTGAGTCGCGGTGGTACTCAACGTGCCGTGCGTGTTGGAGAGCTGCCCCACCAGCCACTGCGACTCGCTCTGCGTGTGCGTGTACTGGCGGCAGGTGGACCACTGCTGGACAGAGGCATCGAAGAAGGCGGCGGCTTTTTCGATAGTCGGAAACAGCACCACTGCCTGTTTGAGATAGTGCGTGAAATTATCGCCGTTGTTGAGGCTCTGATCGCGCTCGGCCCAGAAGCCGCTCTCCGAGTAAACCGGCGCCTCAGCTGCGCCATCGATGGCGAGGCACTCCTCCGGAGCCATGGTGGGGCTGTTGTCAGACATTGTCGTCTGGGTATTGGTGACCGTCATTCCGGTCGTTGCCATCACGACATTCACCTGTTCCGGATCAAGCAGTAAGACGGCCAACTCACGCTCGACAAGAGGGCGCGGAATCATCGAGCGGGTCGGCGTTGTCGACTCGGCATGGCCCCTTGTGACGGCGCACCCAGAGACGAGAACACTGATGACTGCAATAGCAATTGCGGCCGTTGGTTGGCGCATCCGTTCCTCCTCCCTACACCAGCCGTGCGCAACCACACCGTGGCGAGATATCGCCATCGCGCAGCACGTGAAGACATGGTCCAGCAATGCCGCCGACGCCCATGCGAGGTCAACGGTGTTTCCTGATAACAATCACCGTTGTTCTTGATAACGATTGATGGTTGGAGCACGACTCAGAGCGGCCTGGCGCCCGCTGAAAGGGAGACGCCGTATCTCAATCGGCTTGATTGCCGCCGCCTGCACCAATAACAAGTGCGTTCAGCTTTTCCGAAACACCCAATCCTCGATATGTACGGCCGTAGCCTGACCGCGAAGGCATCTGGCGGCAACGCAAACGGTGTCGGCACCTTTAGATCGTCACGCGGCAAGGACGCACGCCGAGGCTAAGGAGAGCGCATGACTTCGTTCCGAGACCAAGTATTGCGAAGTAAGCCGGTGCAGGAGATGGCGGCCGAAACGGGCGCCGACAGCGGACGCAGTGAGCTCAAGCGCACGGTCGGGCTCTGGAGTCTCTCGGCGATCGGTATCGGCGGCACTATCGGCACGGGGATCTTCTTCATACTCAGCCAAGCGGTTCCGATGGCGGGACCCGCCGTGATCTGGTCGTTTGTGATCGCCGGAGTCGTGGCCGGCCTGACCGCAGTCTGCTACGCGGAATTGGCCGGGGCCGTCCCGGTGGCCGGTTCATCGTATTCGTACGCCTACGCCACACTTGGTGAGCTGACCGCGCTCGCAGTCGGAGCATGCCTGCTGCTCGAGTGGGGCGTAGCGGGTGCGGCCGTCGCCGTGGGGTGGTCGGAGTACCTGAACCAATTCCTGAACAACCTGTTCGGCTTCCAGATGCCAGAGGCGTTGTCCAACGCACCGGAACAGGGCGGTGTATTCAACCTGCCCGCGGTGGTTCTCGTGGTCATGTGCGCCACGCTCCTGATTCGCGGGGTCAGCGAGTCAGCGAAGACCAACGCCATCATGGTGGCGATCAAGATCGCAGTGCTCATCATGTTCGTCGTCATCGGCGTCGGGGGCTGGGATTCGAACAATCTGCAGCCCTTCGCTCCGTTTGGCTTCGCCGGCGTTACGGCCGCCGCAGGCGTCATCTTCTTCACCTTCGTGGGTTTGGACGGCGTCGCCTCGGCGGCGGAGGAAGCGATAAATCCGCGTCGAAACCTCCCGCTGGCGATCATGATCGCCCTGGTGACGGTCACGTTGCTGTACGTGTTGACCGCCCTGATCGCGGTCGCGGCCCAGCCTGTCGAGGGCTTCGAGAACCAGGAGGCCGGGCTGGCACAGATCCTGGAGAACGTGGTCGGTTCGACATGGCCCGGCACCGTGCTGGCTGCCGGTGCGATCATCTCGATCTTCAGCGTGACGCTGGTGTCGGTGTATGGCCAGACGCGAATCCTGTTTGCAATGTCGCGTGACGGCATGATCCCCGAGATCTTCCATCGAGTGAATCCGCGGACCCTGACACCGATTCCGAACACCATCATCGTGGCGGTGGTGATTTCGCTGCTGGCCGGTCTGATACCGATCAACTTCCTCGCCGAGATGACCAGTATCGGCACGCTCGTGGCGTTCATCACCGTGGCCATCGGTGTGATCGTGTTGCGGCAGCGAAACCCCGAACTGCCCCGTAGCTTCAAGGTTCCGCTGTATCCGGTGCTTCCGATCCTGGCGATTCTCGGATCACTGTGGATCATCTCGAGCCTGCGGATCGTCACAATTTATGTTTTCGTGATCTGGGTTGCTCTCGCATTCGTCTGGTATCTCGTCTACGCCCGCAAGCACTCTCATCTCGGTAGGCACGAACACGTCGGCCTGACGGCGGAGGACGGCCAGCCATGACGATCCTGGTCGGGTATCCCATCAATCGACGGGCCAAAGCGGTGCTCAGCATGGCCGCGATGCTCGCCCGCTCGAGCGGGGAGGAACTCGTCGTCGGTGTGGTCATACCCGCACCCTTGATGGCCGGCCTGTCCCGGGCGGACGAGGGCTACCGAAGCTACATCAATGAATCCGCCTCCGCCGCCCTGACCCAAGCCCGTGATGACCTCCCCCCGGATGTGCCCGCGAAGTTCATCACGGTTGATGCCCGGTCGGCTCCCAGCGGCCTGATGCAGGCGGCCGACGAGTGCGACGCCGGCATCATCGCGGTGGGATCCTCCGATGCCGGACAATTCGGCTACATCACGTTGAGCACCGTCGCCGACCGACTGCTGCACAGTTCGCCGATCCCAGTTGCGGTTGCCCCGCGCGGCTTTCGGCTCAAGGGGGGCAAGGTCGACCGCGTGACATTGGCGTTCACAGGCGATAAGCAAAGCGGTGTCCTACTGAGAGCCGCCGAGGCTTTGGCAAGTAGGTTCGGTGCGCGGTTGCGGCTCGTGTCATTTGCCGTGCAGCTGTCCCCACCGGAAACGGCTCGCTTCCGAGCCGAGAGTGAGGCGGTGACTGCCGAATGGACGAGCACTATTCGCGCCGCGGCCCGGGAAGCTCTGGAGGCTGAGGGTAAGCCTGGAACGGAGCAATCCGAGCCCGCAGTCGTCATTGGACACGGCGAGGACTGGAAGGAGGCCTTCGAAGACGTTGAATGGTTACCCGGTGATGTGCTCGTGGTCGGATCGAGTGAGTCGGGACCGATGGCGCGAGTGTTTCTCGGATCGCGGGCCAGCAAGATCCTCCGGCATTCGCCCATTCCTGTTCTGGGGGTGCCGCGCACCGCAGCGAGGGAGCTCTCTGAACAATGAGCGTCCGATCCGAAACCGATTGGCATGCCTGGCCGCCCGGGGCGGTAATTACGGGCGGTCCTGTGCCCCAAGGAGTTGCAGACTCGCCATGTCGATGACGAAGCGATACCGGACATCGCTTTTGACTACCCGTTCGTAGGCGTCGTTGATGTAATCCGCGCCGATCAGCTCGATGTCTGGGTGGATGTCATGCGCGCCGCAGAAGTCGAGCATTTCCTGAGTTTCGGCGATACCGCCGAAGAAAGACGCGGACAGATTGCGCCGCATCGCGGCCAGCGCGAACACCGGCAGCGGCATTGGGTCTTGGGGCAGGCCGATCTCGACCAGCGTGGCGTCAACGGCGAGGAGCTTCAGGAAGGCGGCGATGTCGAGATCGGCCGACACGGTGTTCACGATGAGGTCGAACGTACCCGCGAGCGTGTCGAACGTGTCGAGGTCGCTAGTGGCGTAATAGTGGCTAGCGCCAAACCGCAACCCGTCGTCCATCTTCCGCAGCGAGTGCGAGAGGACGGTGACTTCGGCACCCATCGCGGCGGCGAGTTTGACGCCTATGTGGCCGAGGCCGCCGAGGCCGACGATCGCCACCCGCTTGCCCGGCCCCGCGTCCCAGTGCCGCAGTGGCGAGTACATGGTGATGCCGGCGCACAGCAGCGGCGCGGCCAACTCCAACGGGATGTTGTCCGGGATACGCAGCACGTAGTTCTCGTCGACCACGATCGCCGAGCTGTAACCACCAAACGTAAGAGCCCCGTCGCGGCCTACTGCGTTGTAGGTGAGGACCATGCCGGTGCAGTACTGCTCCAGACCCGACTTGCAGCTGTTGCATTCCCGGCAGGAGTCGACACAGCAGCCAACGCCAACCCGGTCACCGACCTTGTATTTGGTGACCTCGGAGCCTACTTCGGTTACCACTCCTGCGATTTCGTGGCCGGGCACCACGGGGTAGCTGGCCGGACCCCACTCACTCCTGACGATGTGGATGTCGGAGTGGCAGATGCCGGCGAACTTGATGTCGAACGCGACGTCGTACGGGCCGACGTCACGGCGCTCAATGGTGATCTTCGACAGCGGCTCGGTCGCCGAAGTGGCGGCAAAGGCAGAAACCGTACTGCTCATGAAAATAGAGAACCTCTCTTGTTGCAGCCGTTGGTATCCGACGACCGCTGCGGCCGTCGGATGGTCTTCTCGTCGCCCGCGTACCCTGACGATTCCGGCGAGGCCGAGCAATCAGCGGCAGAAAATTACGCGCCCTGCCGCGGCCTGATGCGAGATGTCTTTGACACATACAAGCATCAAGGCTCGGATGCAGTTTGCAACCAACATGGCTTCGACGTTAGGTCAGACTCGGTGCTGAAGATGGGCCACTTTGGGGCGGCGAACTGAGGCCAGTCGAGCTGGTCCAGGCCACCGCTCGACACGTTCGCCAGTGCCTCCAAATACGTTGCTGTATTGCATTAACCAATGTCGGTGACACAGCTGTCTCAAGCCACGATGGCCATCGCGTTGGTCGTAGGCGTGGCGTATTCGGTGACAATTTGTGTCTGCCAACGTGCAAGTTCCGCGTGACGATCCTTCCCGGCGGCGCAACCGGGGTGTGGGCGATTCCGCAGGCACAGTTCTGCATGCACTTGCAGCGTCAGATGGTTGCACATCGCATCATGTGATCTTGCTGTCTAACGCGGTGCTGAATTCGTGGCGTTGTCGATGAGCTGCCGGATAATAGGCAGCGATACATGCGCCGCCAGGGTCAGCGTTACTTCGTCCTGGGTAGACAGCGCCGTCAGCAAGTCGTCGAGCCTGTCTCGGCGATCCAGGCGTCGGTCACGCATGAGCGCGCGCCCGGCGGCCGTAATGCCTACCAGGGCCGCGCGCCCGTCTTCAGGATCGTTGATCCGGGTCACGAGCCCCTGTCGCTGTAGCCGATGAACCAGTTCGGTCATCGACGGCTGGCTGATTCCGGCGGCCGCAGCCAGCGCGGTGAGCCGCACTGAGCCTTCACTGAGAGCGCTGAGGGTCGTGGCGGCGGTCAGGCTCAGGGCTCCGCGGCTGGTTAATTGCCGCGTCATAAGGATCGCCGCTTGCTCGAGCGCCTGCACGATGCAGTCGCGGTGATTTCCGCAGTCTGACCCCACTACTCATCTATACCACAATTACATCGGTCTCCGATATAGTGGATCGTGTCGACGTCTTATGATGGACCTGTGGCGATCGGCATGTGGCCGCCAATGGTGTGGATGGGTCGCGGTGGCGCGCCCGGGCATGACCGTGCGGCGTCGCGGTGTCTGCGGATTCCCGGCAACCCCTTCGCGGAGACGCAGTGAGAACGTGTGCCCTCACCCTCCAGTTTTGTGCGCACCTTGCTGGCCGCACCAGTGGTAAATCGACGAGATCCCTCTTGTGACAACATATTCAAGGAATTCCACGACGCACTGCGCTGGATCAGAATCCGGCATCTCCGAAGAGTCACTGCGTTAGCCTACGCATCCACCCTTCTAGGGCCGGATTATCGGGCGCCCTACGCTCACTTCGCGGACAGCACGGGTGGGGACCATCGCGGCATACCGAAGTGCCCATTGGTGAGTTGGCTCATAACTACTTGCGCGGTCACTTGTCAGGCATCTACGAATTAAATAGGAACCCGATGTAATCGTGGAACGGAGCTCACTATGTCGAATGACGCTCGTCAGGAGCGGCTCACGCGCCGCTTGTCCGATTTGTATGCCAATGATCAGCAGTTCGCCGACGCCCGGCCCAGCGCGGTGATCACCACGGCGATCAACGAGCCCGACCTGCGCCTACCGCAGATCGTGGAAACCGTCATGGAGGGTTACTCGGACCGTCCCGCGCTCGGGCAGCGCGTCGTGCGATTCATAACCGACCCGAACACCGGCCGCACTTCACCTGAGCCGCTGCCGCGGTTCACAACCATGAGCTACCGCGAACTCTGGCGCCGCGTCGGCGCGGTCGCGAGCGCCCTGGCCAACGACGTGGTGCATGCGGTCCGCCCTGGCGATCGCGTATGTGTGCTGGGCTTCACCAGCGTCGATTTCACCACTGTTGACCTCGCGTTGGTAGTGATGGGCGCGGTGTCCGTTCCGCTTCAGACCAGCGCGCCGATCAGCCAGTTGCGACCAATCGTCGAAGAAACCGAGCCGACGGTGATCGCGTCGAGTATCGACGAGCTCGCCGATGCCGTCGAGCTGGTACAGACCACTTACACGCCTAAGCGGCTGGTGGTGTTTGACTACCACCCCGAGGTGGATGACGCGCGCGAGGCATTCGAGGGAGCCAAGGCACGTCTGGCGCAATCCGGCGTCGAGGTGATCGTGGAGACCTTAACCGACGTGCTCGACCGCGGCAGCGCGTTGTCCGCCGCACCGGTGTTCATCTCAGAGGAGGCAGACCCTCTGACCCTGGTGGTCTACACCTCCGGCAGTACGGGCGCTGCGAAGGGCGCGATGCAATCAGAGCGCCTTGTCGCCAACCATTGGCAGAAGTTCAGCCAGACATGGAGTGGATCAGCCGTCACGCCGTCGATCACGCTCAACCTCATGCCGATGAGCCACCTCATGGGGCGGGGGGTTCTTTACGGGACGCTCGGTGCCGGCGGCACTGCCTACTTCGCCGCCAAGAGCGATTTGTCCACACTGCTGGAGGACCTCGCTTTGGTGCGCCCGACCCGGTTGGATTTCGTGCCACGCATCTGGGAGATCTTGTTCCAGGAGTTCCAGAGCGAGGTCGACCGGCGGTCGTCCGACGACGCCGACCGTGCCGCGCTGGCGGCGGAGGTCATGGCCGAGCAGCGCCAGAAAATGCTCGGCGGACGGTTTGTGGCGGCGATGACCGGCTCGGCGCCGATGTCCACCGAGACCAGAGGTTTCGTCGAATCCATCCTCGATCTGCACCTGGCGGAAGTCTATGGTTCGACGGAGGTCGGGCCGGTCTGCGTCGACGGCCAGGTGCGGCGTCCAACGGTGATCGACTACAAGTTGGCCGACGTGCCCGATCTCGGCTACTTCGGCACCGATCAGCCGTATCCGCGTGGCGAGCTACTGGTCAAGTCGGAGGACCTTTTTCCCGGCTATTACAAACGCCCGGAGGTCACAGCCGAGGTCATCGATGACGACGGCTACTACCACACCGGCGACGTCATGGCCGAGATCGGGCCCGACCAGCTGGTGTACCTGGACCGACGCAACAACGTGCTGAAGCTCTCCCAAGGTGAGTTCGTCGCCGTCTCCAAAGTGGAGGCGGTGTACACGACCAGTCCGCTGGTGCGCCAGATTTACCTCTACGGCAACAGCGCACGCTCGTACCTGCTGGCTGTCGTCGTGCCGACCGAGGAGGCGCTGTCCCGAAGCGCCGATGACGTGCATTCGCTCAAGCCGCTCATTCACGACTCGTTGCAGCATGCCGCCAAAGCAGCGGGGTTGCAGTCCTATGAAATCCCGCGGGACTTCCTCGTCGAGACGACGCCGTTCTCGCTGGAAAACGGCTTGCTGACCGGAATTCGGAAGTTGGCGCGCCCCAAGCTCAAGGAGCACTACGGACCACGGCTCGAACAGGTCTACGCCGAGCTGGCCGACAACCAGAACAACGAACTGCGGGCGCTGCGTCAAGTCGGCACCGACCGGCCGGTGCTGGAAACCGTCAGCCGGGCCGCGGGCGCTCTGCTCAGCGCGCGGGCAACTGATCTAAGACCCGACTCCCACTTCACCGACCTGGGCGGTGATTCCCTGTCGGCCTTGACCTTCGCCAACCTGCTGCGCGAGATCTTCGACATCGATGTGCCGGTGGGCGTGATCGTCAGCCCTGCCGCCAACCTGCAGGCCATCGCCGACTACATCGAGGCTGAGCGGACGTCGGGTACGCATCGACCCTCCTTTGCCACCGTGCACGGCCGCGACGTCACCGCGGTGTACGCCGGTGATCTCACCCTTGACAAGTTCATCGACGCCAACACGCTGGCCACGGCCCATGAAGTGACGCGGCCGGGTGCCGAGGTGCGCACCGTCCTACTGACCGGGGGGACGGGGTTCCTCGGCCGATACCTCGCCCTGGAGTGGCTCAAACGGCTGGACCCGGTCGGCGGGAAGCTGATCTGCCTGGTCCGGGCCAAGGACAACGCCGCCGCCCGCGAAAGGTTGGACAACACCTTCGACAGCGGCGATCCCGAATTGCTGCGCCAATACCGTCAATCGGGCGGCGCCCATCGTCTGGAAGTCATCGCCGGCGACAAGGGCGAACCGAACCTCGGCCTGGACCCGCAGACCTGGCAACGGCTGGCCGACACAGTAGATCTGATCGTCGACCCCGCGGCAATGGTCAACCATGTGTTGCCCTACAGCCAGCTGTTCGGCCCGAATGTGCTGGGCACCGCCGAGCTACTCCGCATCGCGCTCACCACGAAACTCAAGCCGTTCATCTACGTGTCGACCATCGGCGTGGCGGATCAAGTGGAAGCGTCGGCGTTCGTCGAGGACGCCGACATCCGGGTCATCAGCCCGAGACGGAACATCGACGACAGCTACGCCAACGGCTATTCGAACAGCAAGTGGGCCGGCGAGGTCCTGTTGCGTGAGGCGCACGACTTATGCGGCCTGCCGGTGGCGGTCTTTCGCTGTGACATGATCCTGGCCGACACGACCTATGCCGGACAGCTCAACCTCCCAGACGTGTTCACCCGGCTGATGCTCAGCGTGGTCGCCACCGGCATCGCGCCCGGATCCTTCTACGAACTCGGTCACGAAGGCCGGCGGCAGCGCAGCCACTACGACGGGCTGCCCGTCGAGTTCATCGCCGAGGCCGTCTCGACCCTCGGTACCCGGGTGGACGCGTGTGCGACCTACCACGTGCTGAACCCCCACGATGACGGTATCGGTCTCGACGAATTCGTCGACTGGCTCAACGAGGCGGGTTATCCGATAGAGCGCATAGGCGATTATGACCTCTGGTTACAGCGGTTCGAGACGGCTATCCGCGCGCTTCCCGCACGCCAACGGCAAAGCTCGCTGCTGCCGCTGTTGCACAATTTCCAACGACCCCAGAAAACGAGCTGCGGCGCGATGGCGCCCACCGAACGATTCCGATCCGCCGTGCAGGACGCGAAAGTAGGACCGGACAAGGACATTCCGCACGTCACACCGCCGATCATCGTCAAATACGTCACCGATCTGCAATTGCTAGGGCTGCTGTGACTTGCGCAGCGAGCCGATCAGGGAGTGCCGGGGAGCGTAGACGAGATAGGTGGTTGCGCATGGATGTTGTACGCGCCCTTGACAGTCGATATAGCCCTGGGCAATACGCGGGTTCGGGAGTGCCGCACGGCACTTGAACGGCGCCATCGACGTAGCGTGCAATGTGGCCATGGACTCCTGCCCGAGGAGCCTCCACAGCGTGCAGTCACAGACATTGGTGTTGACGAGTTCGGTGGTGGAGGTGGAACCCGGCGCGCGGCCCATAGCAGCTCGATCACTGTGTAACCGTGCCTGACGCAGCGTCACGTCCTCGAGCTGCTCGCGCACCGCCATCGACAGTGGCACATCGGAAATCGGGCCCCGTGCGACGTCACTGGCCCCTTGAGTGCCCACGGTTTCGGGACCTTCCTGCAACGGCTCGTTTTACGAGGGAGGGCAGGGCCAGTGCAGATTCCGATCGCCTACCAACGCCAGCAGTGCCCGCATCAAAGGTGCTGGAGGACATCAACAAGCTTCAGTAGTCCCAATTGGCCGGTACAAACCGGAAGGCGTTGCCGGCGATCGCCACGTGGCAGATGGACGGGAACGGCAGGTGAGTGGCCACCAGTTGCTCTCCGCTCGCTGCCAGCTCCTGCAGAAGTCGGACCCGAACCCGCGCTGACTCTTCGGGGTCGTGTTCGAAACCGTTGTGCCACTCGGGGTTATCGAACCCGGGCTGGAACACGGCGTCACCGGCGAACGTCAGTCGCTGGCCGCGGGACTCCAGGCGGACGATGCTGTGACCGGGAGTGTGGCCGCCGGTGCGGCAGATCATTACTCCCGGCGCCACCTCGTACTCCGACTCGAAGGGCCGCAGCTGGTTGCGGTACACCTCCAGGAACTTTGTCGCGGTCGATCGAAGCACATCCGGCACAGGTGCCGGCATGACGGTGCGGGAGAAATCGGGCGCAACCCAGAACTCGGCCTCGGCGGCAGCCAGGTGGACTCGCAGGTCCGGGCGTAGCCGGCCCCGCAGCCCGTCGACGAGCAAGCCGCCGATGTGGTCCATGTGCAGGTGGGTGAGCACCACATCGGTCACGGATGCGGGATCGATCCCGGCGGCGTCGAGTCTCATGGCTAATTGCCCGGCCCGCGGGAAGTCCGGGAATTCCGTACCCAGCCCGGAGTCGATGAGTATGGTCTGGTCCCCGCTGCGCACCACGGCCACGTTCAACGGCCAGTCGAGCATGTCCGGCGGCAAGAACATGTCACTGAGCCAGGCCGCCAGGTCGGTGGAGGCGACGTTGGTGGCCATCGTGACGGAGGGTATCGGCAGCACCCCGTCGCTGATCACCATCACGTCGATGTCGCCGACCCGCAGCGCGTAACGCGACGGAACCAACTCGTCGTGCGCCCCCGTCACCAGGTGTGAGGTGGTGTCCAAGCTCATGTTTCTCTCCTTGTGAGGCGTTACCCGAAGGCATCTCGAAGTGGACGGTCCGGATCCGTCTACCGTTATGACCGACCGGTGGCGCCTTTTGTGACACTCGGCCGAAAACGGCGAAGCGAGCGGTGGCTTTCACTCCGTTCTGCGACTCAGCTTGATGGTGTGGGTGCCAGTCGACGTCGCGTTTCCTACTGCGTCCGATGACTGTCGACCCCGATTGCACGTTCATGAGTGTCGGTGTCGGGATGAACCCGCCGCCTGGTGATACAGGGGAAGGCGTAGGTTACGGTTCGCGACCCTGAAATTCATTGAGCGCCAGTCGTTCCCGGGCAACTGGCCCGCGGTGGATGAGAGGCGTTCATCGTTGAGTGCGGCCGGCGGCGTACCGGTGTGGATTCGGGGGAGCGGCGGGGGCTTGACGCACCGGTTCCACTACTGACGCGACGACCGGGTCATCGGACGACACGGTAGCGTAGGTGGGCGACGCCCGGGGCTTCGAGCACCCGGACTAGCTCGAGTGCGGGCTTACCCGCCTCGAAACCGTCGAACAGGCGCTCACCCGAACCCAGTATCACCGGGTTGATCTGGAGATCGATCTCATCTACGAGACCTGCTGCGATCGCCTGCCGTGCGCACGAGGCTCCTCCTGCGATCGAGATGGCGCGCCCACCGGAAGCCGCCTCAGCCTGGGCGTAGGCGGACTCGATCCCGTCGGTGACAAAGTGAAAGGTAGTCCCGCCCTCCATCTCGATCGGGTGGTGCGGGTAATGAGTCAGGACAAATACTGGGCAGTGGTACGGCGGGGCGTCACCCCACCACCCCTTCCAGTCCGAGTCGTCCCATTCGCCACGAATTGGGCCGAACATGTTGCGGCCCATAATGGTCGCTCCCATGCCATCCATCATGTCGGAGACCACCTGCCGGTTGACAGGATGGTTCTTGGCGGAGCCCAAGTGCCAGTGATGAAGCGCCCCGCCTCCGACGCCGAGCGGCTGCTCCTCGCACTGGCCGGGCCCGGCGACATAGCCGTCGGCAGAGATCGACATCGAAAGATTGGTTCTGGACACATAGCCCCCGTCTCGCGGTGATTACGTCGTTTGCATCTAAGAAGACTGACGTGGCTTGAAAAACTCATCGTGACCGAACCCGTGAACTGGCCCACGGCGAACGAGAGTTGTTCATCGGCGCGGTACAGGTGGGAGCGTAGCGGGCTGGCGGTTGATCGCTGAGTGTCCGCGGTGAAGGTGGATGTAGTCGTGCTTTCAGTCGGTGACGACAACGCGGACATGCGCCAGGCACCAGAAGCGTTGATAGTGATAGCGGGGCATTCGTCGCGGATACGGGAGTCGAACGATTCGACGTAACCGTTGCGCCATGACTTTCCGGGCGGGATGTCGTTCCGGGCTTAGAAGTCTTCCCGGGCGATCACACCGCTATGCCGGCCGAAGGACCGCGACGAGAAAGTCGGAGTCTTCAGTGAACGGCCGCAAATTCCAGGTGGACAGCAGCAGCTCGGGCGAGAATTCGGCCTCTGCTGCATCGTCGAGAAACTCAGCGAACTCGTAGCCGCGTCCGGCGCCGAAGCCGATGACCGCTCGACCGTCGCCACTGAGGTGGGCACGCAGTCGGCGCAGCACCTGAACGCGGGTGCTCGCCGCGAGAAACGTCATGACATTTCCGGCAGACAGGATCACGTCGAACGGTTCAGTGATGCCGCGTGCAGGCAGGTCGAGCTCGGCGAGGTCACCGACGAGCCAGAGCGGACCGGGATGGTCGTGCTCAGCCGCCTCAATGAGCACGGGGTCGACGTCGACACCGACCACGTCGTGACCGATCGCGGCCAGATGACCGCCCAAGCGGCCGGGGCCGCACCCGGCATCGAGGATGTGGGCCCCGCGAGGGGCCATCGCATCGACAAAACGCGCCTCGCCGACCACGTCGTCACCTGCGCGCGCCATCGCCCGGAACCGTTCGACATACCAGTGCGAATGTCCCGGGTCAGCGGTGACCTTCTGCATCCACATGCTCTGTTCGACCACGCGACCATTGTCTCAAGGATCTGCCGGCGGGCGGATATGTGAGGGTGGGGCGGGTTGACAAATGCCTCAGGGTGATCGAGGTGCGCGGCGATCAGTGCCATCCGTTAACAGCAGGGGTGCTCAGTTCGATGGTCACCGCCGCCGGCGTGGCGTGCAGTTGTCAACCGTGGGCGAGCGCGCGGTCGGCCAGCGCTCCCAGTGCCGGCGCTAGAAGCTGGGAGTACTCGTGCGTTATGTGGCCTGCGTCGAAGTAAGCCAGGGTGTTGCCGATGATGACCGGGCAACGGGTATTGCTGCAGAACAGTTCGCTGATGTCGGCGTACTGTCCACCGCCGGCTTTGGTGGCGGTCGACTCAGCTTCCATGCCGATTTGATGCTCTGCTCCCCGCACCGCCGAACACGCCATCGGGTCATTGGAGTGCTCGGACAGGCAGGCCGACGGTGGCATGGCGAGATCAGGGGTCGGACCGAGTACTAGGACCTTCGCGCCGGTGTCGCTCAGCTGCTGCGCGAGGCGGGTCAGACCGTCGAGCCAAGCCTGGTCGTACATCTTTAGGCCGGGCACCATCGTATGGGCACCGTTGGCGTCGTACGCGCGCGCCGATCCCACCACGACCAGCTGGGGACGCTCGGCCCGTAACCGGTCCATGATGTTGGAACGCCATTGCGCGCATTGTAGGAACAGTTCCGCCAAGCCGTTGAAGTGGCTGCTGACCGGCAAGTCCACTATTGGGCAGCCCGCCTTGGCCATCATTTCCAGCCGCCAGTGTCGCTGGGTGGCGACCTGCTCGAACGCCGGATTGAACATCGCTGCACGTGAGTCGCCGATCATGGCCACCCTCGTCTTTGAGGCGGTGTCGCCCACCGCGCATTCGGGCTGTTCGGCGTCGAACGGCAGTATGCGCAGGCAACCGTTGGCCAAGATGGCAAGTTGTTGGGCCGTCAGGTCGCTCAGTGCCGGCTGCAGGTTCGACGGGACGGCTTTCAGGTCTGTCGAAGCAGCGACCGCAGCCTGCACCTGAGCGAACACGGTGCGCACGGCCGCGTCATACGCTGCCATGCTGGATCCCGGGGGCTCAGGCGCTGCGGTGATTCTCATTGGCGTAGCGGCAGGACTGCGGCTGGGGCCGGGGCCGCCCGGGGTGGGTACCCATACCAGCAGAATTACGCCCACGCAGACCGTCACTGCGGTAACGCCGCCGCCGAGCGTTAAACTTGCCCGGTGAGAGCGGCGAATGCGAGGGGCGAATCGCAACGGGTTCTCGATGAAACGTAGGCTGAGCGCCGCCAGCCCGGCAGAGACCAGGACCGCTGCCAACTTGGTGGCCAGACCCACCGGGTGACCCAGCAATACCGGCGTGAGCACAATTACGGGCCAGTGCCACAGGTACCACGAGTACGACATTCTCCCGATGGACCCCATCGGCGCCAATCCTAAGACGCGGCCACATCCCAGCGACGGTCCGGCGCAGCCGGCGCCGATCACCAGCATCGTGCCGACCGCGGGCACCAACGCGGCGTATCCCGGATAAGGCGTGGTTGCGTCAAAGAAGGTGCAGGCCAGCAGGATCAGAGCCAGCCCCGTCCATCCGATCAGCGCGGTAGGTCTTGCCGGTAACCGACCCCATTGGTTGGCCGTGAGAGCCACCAAGCCGCCGGCGGCCAGCTGCCAGGCCCGGGTGGGCAGCGAGTAGAACGCTACGGGTGGTATCAGATAGGTGAGCACGAGTGACAGCGCGAAGGACACCACGGCGACCAGCGCAAGGATGACGAGATACGGCCGCACTGTCGACGTGGCCTCGGCCTTGGTGTTGTGTCGGCGCACTCGCCGGATAAGCCAAGCCGTGCCGATGATCAAAATCGGCCACACCAGGTAGAACTGCTCCTCCACACCCAAGGACCAGTAGTGCTTGAATGGCGACGGAACCAGCAGGCTGTCCTTACCGAAGTAATTGACGCCTGAGCTAATGAATCGGTAGTTGCTGACGTACAAAGCGCTGGTGATGCCGTCTATGCTGATCGACTTGACTTGCAACGGGGGAAGCATTAGGGCCGACGCGACCATGGTGACGATGCCTACCGTGGCCGATGCCGGCAGCAGTCGGCGGGCCCGCGCCCCATAGAAGCCACGCATCCTGACAGTCCCAGTAGCGCTGGCCTCGCGCCACAGCAGGCCGGTGATTAGAAAACCCGAGATGACGAAGAAGACGTCCACGCCGACATATCCGCCCCCCAAGCCGGGCAGATCAGCGTGAAACAGGACAACGGCCAAAACCGCTACGGCGCGCAGGCCTTCGATGTCGGGGCGAAATTTTTTCGCTGCCGAATCCCGAGTTCGGGGTTCGGCCAGAATCTTGCGAGCCTGGCGAACTATTTTGGATTCTTGAGTGCCCTCTTGCGGTCCGGTGGCTCTCACGTCGCGGAACCGGCGCCCGGTGAGGTGCTGGCAGCGCACTCAAGATCCAGGGCCTCAACGCAAATGTCACGCACCGCGGCCACCTCGTCACCGTCCATCGCGTGAACCGGAAGCCGACGTTTACGGAGAGCAGGAATGACGTGAGGGAGGCTGTCACTGTCGGCTGTAACCCGGTCCCCTCCAAGGTCTGCGAGCTGGCACTGCCTCTCCGGCGCGCTGTCCGACGGATTCATCGGTATGACGACGGCGCCCGCACCTAAGACGGCGTCCAACGCCTCCAATATCTCCCCCCGGTTATTCAAGTAAATCCCCAATCGTGCATGCGATAGTAGTCCAGTGATTGCCAGATAAGCAGCGAGATTGCCTGCTTCCCCACAGAAGAGCGATGCTTGACGGCTCGCCGTTGCTGAGACACGATCCGGTCCGCATGCGCCTCTGCGAGGAGGACGTACCGTTGTACGGATCGGTTCGACATGAATGTTCGAAACATGTACCGGATGCTCTAGCGCAACCTCACGCATCCTCTACCACCTCAAGTGAGAGTGTTATGCGGGCACTTGGGCGTTGCGCTATTAACCCCATAAGGGTCAGCTGGCGGGACGGCGTCCTCGGACGAAGCCACACCTCAGACAAGCGCCGCCGTCGGATTTCGACGCGGGCAACGTTGGTCACCGCTTGCGGCCTTTCGTCAGGAGTGGATGAGGCGCCGGTTGCGGTCGCGGGAAATTCCCCGAGCGATGGTGCGTATCGTTATACGACTTGTCCCGCAACAGCGCCCGTGGAATTGGCCGGTGCCGTCGCAGAACTGCGGAGGCGCCCAATATGCCGTCGGCTTCGACTGAATCTCCAGGCCATCTTCATCAGCCAACCTGAATGCACCTCACCGAACCCGATGACCAAGGTCGCACGAAGCATCCCGGGCTCGCATGCGAGGTTGCCATGAAACTGGCGATAGCCCCAAAATACGTAGGCATCACCCGGCTGAAGCGCAACGATGTATTTGCCTGGGGCGTTGTCGACCCTCTTGATGAAATGACGGCGATACAGCGCGTTATGGGTCAGGACCGTTTCAACCAGGTGTGTCGCGACCGAGCGGCGGAACGGGCGCTTGTTTCCAAACGCTACCAACTCGCCGCAATTGCCGACGGTAGCGCACGGAGTGAAGATTGGTACGACCATGGTGAGCACGCTCGGGTCGTAATGGAACAGGTTCGAACGCATTTTCGGCGCAATACCGTTGCGAACGGGAATATTGCACTGGAACTTTTGAGCCAGGCCGGCCTTCGGGCGTCGAAGCCTTGCGGTGTCGTCGAAGAGTCGGCGCAGCGCGGGGTCGGACATCAGTTGGTGCGCGGCAGATCCGATCTCGCAGTCGGGCCGCGCGATGTAGAGGTCACCGTCGCCATGGCTGGCGATGCGATTGTTCACCGTTTCGCGCATCGCCTCCAACCATTCGTTGGAAAACACATCCCGCAGCCGCACTACGCCTTGCTCGTCAAGTTGGTCTGCAAGCGATGAGGGCGAGATGCCGCCGAGCCTGATGACCTCTGGAAACACGTCCTGATCCACCGCCTCCGAGACATACTCCGCTGCCATGAAGCCGCCTCTCAACCCGCCGTAACACATCGGCACAGGACGATCACTTATTGGTTCTGATGTAGCCAAGAGTCGCCGAGCATGAATACTGCGATGAAAATTGACGACACAAGTTTAGCGGAGTTCGAGCCAGCTTCCGACCTGGGGTTCTCGGTTAGCACATTCGAGGCTGCGTCTAGTTGTCAGCACCGGCTAATCGTCAAGGGCGTTGCACGCGAGCATCGGCGACTTCCTCCAATCGACATTCGGCGTTTGCTATCGTTTGCGGCGCAGTGCCACCATGTGCCCGAGGTGTCGTGCGCCTCCACAACTCGAACGGCTGCCGGCCATTTGGATAACCGACGGTTAGGGCGAAGTGGCTCAAGACGTAAGCACGCGTCGACCCGTCCCACTCCGGAAATGTCGGCGGAGAATACCGCAGGAGCAGGTAATCGGCGTGCCGCATTTGTTCAACGTTGGCTTCCTGCCAACATTTGTCGGCGACGAACCCGTACGGGTAGAAGCTCACGCGGTTGTCCCAAGTGGTGTTTTGGGTCAGGGCGACGCCGCGTCCGTCGACGTATGACGGGCAAAGGGGGCTTGGCGCGCTGTAGACGCCGGCCATCAGAGGCAGGCTGATCGCGTCGGAGTAGACGCAACTGCCGTTGGGAATGGCGGCTGCGGCGGAAAGCAGGTTCCCCTGGCCCCGAAGATCGCTGAGCTGAACGCCGGTGCCGATCACGAACGCGACGGCGAATGCCATGGCGATCAGAGCGCCTCTTCGTATGTCGAGGGCGCGGCTCACCAAGAGCGCGACGCCGGGACCGAGGAATTCGCCGTAATGCGTGAAGTAAGTCGGTGACGTCGCGAACGCCAGAGCAGTGATCACCAGCACTGACACCCACAGCCCGGCTTGCGGGTCGAAACGTCGAAAACTGACCACCACGAGCAGCGCGATCAGCACCAGGGCGACTGGGATCGTGATGTCGGCGAGCCCAACCATGTTGACGACACGGTCGAGGCCGTCGGGCACGAACGGGTTGCGCGGGCGGCCGAGCTGGGTGACGACCACGTCGTGCCAGGCGCGGGCAGGAGCTGAGGCGACGAACGGCGCGATGACCACAGCCATCGCAAGGAGCCCGCCGCCGGCCAGCGGTATCAGCCATCCGGGTCGTCGGGTCCATAGAAGGTACCCGACGACCACGACTAGATAGGAGAGTGCGAATAGCTTCAGCGAGACACCGGCGACCAGGAACATGCCGCAGGCAACAAGGTCGACGCGTGTGGGTTGGTCGTGGCGAAGCAGGAACCAGACCGCTGCGAGGCATGCACATGTAGCGAGCGGCTCCAGCAGGATCGTCTGCCCGGCCACGATCGCGTTCGGCATGACGGCGTAGAGGGCGGCCGCGACGAGCGCACGTCGGCTGCGAGTCACCCGGTCACCGGGGAGGAGCGCGGCGAGCCGGTACACGAGCACGATGTTGAGCGCCACGACCAACTGCATCTCGAACCGGCCGGCGACCATTCCGATCGGGTCGCCGAGGAGGTGTCCGAAGGCGGCCGCGGGCAGCAGGACAAGTGACACCCCGGGCGGGTGGACGATCAAGAAGTCGGAGTAGGGCAGGTCGCTATCGAGAGGCAGTCGCGCGGACGCGTAGTAGACGCCATCGTCGTACTCGAGCACACCAAAGAGGTTGTGCGACGGCCACCACACCAATGTGCGCAGCGCCACGCCGACCACGACCGCTGCCGCGAGTGGCAATGCGACTCGAAACGTTGGCACGGGGGAGACTGCTGTTACAGATCGAATTTTTTGTTTCCCTGTTTGGCGCAGAATGGCTCGAAAATGGCCCGTGGTAGCGCGATCGTGCCAGCCAACAGCGTGCCGAGCGTGGTCCAGGCCGGCGGGCGCATTTTGACTGCGAGGTTCAGTGTCGCGAGCAGACATCGGCTCGTCCATCTCACTTGCACCATGCGGCGACCGTAGCGAGTGGGTCCGGAATTCGCGGTGCAATCGCAAGCAAAGGACCGGTTCTGCCACGCGCCGGGTCGGCCGCGGCCAAGGAGACTTTGTGCGCTCGGAGATCACGGATCCGATCCTTGAGACCCCCGCGCCGGCGGCGGGTTCTTCGGTGGCACCTCAGTTCGCCCACGCTCGGCGCACCGTATTGCACCCGACTCGTATCAACCGGCCCATCGCCTTGATGGGCATCCCTTCGGACCGGCGCAAGCGGCGGACCTCAGCCAGTCATCCACATCACTTCTCATCGTCAGCGGCGGGGTTCTAAATGCAATTTGGAGACCTGCCCAAATTCGAAGGGACCGCGAACAACGCTAATCGGATGTGAAGCAACGCTTTTCGAGATGAACGTAATGCCGCACATTCGATGTTGCGCATTTGTGAGAGATGCAAAGGATTTGCGAGTGTTGGCAGGGGCATTTCGCCAGGCGGCAAGTTGCACGTGCCGTTGGGCGACTTGGTCGCCGAGGAGTTCGGCGATCAGGGGAGGGCCCTCGGCAAGGAGATCACGCCAAGTAGTGAGTGGTCCGTTAGTCGATGAAGGCGGCCTATGCCGAGTGCGCCGGCTAGTGGCGCGGCCAGCCTTCACTGGATCGGAGCGTTCGTTGTGGATTTCATTGGAATCAGCCATGTCCCGATGAAATCAACGACTTGACCGGCATCCTCAAGGACGCTGTGGGCACCGACGTACATATCCGGTCGAATGAGAATAACGCGAGCGTCGTGACAGCCGATCGCGTAGCGTTGGGCCAGTTCACCGAGCTGGTCATCCACCAAATGGTCCTGGTCGAAGCCCTTCGCCCGTCGGCGCAACAAGCACGGGCTGCACTCGCTGACCGTAGCGTGCCGTGGCCGCGTCCGCCGTATCCCGCGCGAAATCGACATCGTCTGGTCGGCCCGGGCGTAGCGATGATCAGCAATCGATATCGTCACCTTCTCGTGATCCTGGGTGAGGTCGGTTAGTTCCCTGCCATATTCGGGAGTTATTCCGTACTGGGCGCGAAGATTCTCGCGAAGGACCTGCCCGAAATCATTCTGGTAAAGCTTGTAGTAGAAGGGGTATCGCGTCGGCAGTGGCCTGAAGTCTGTTCTCGGCTTTTCGTCGTCAGAGAGTCCTTCGAAGTGATAGACGTTGCCTGGGCATGGCAGCGATATCTCTTCCAAGCGGTGCGCGACGCCGATATGTTCGAACATCTCCCACGATCGCGCGTGAAGGGTGAAGGCCCGGGTGGTATGTGACGGTCCCGGCCGCTTGTCAAGAAGTCGAACCGGCACGTTCCTGCGCAGCAGTTCGTGCGCAACAATCAATCCTACTGGCCCGGCACCAATGATTGCGACGCGTTGTCTTTGCGCATGGGTATTTTCACCTTCGTCGGTTCGGCCTCTGGCAGATCATGGCTCCGCCAAAGGACCCGGTTGCGGAATCTCGAGAGACGCATAGGAGGGCACGCGAGCGTGCTTACCTACTCTCAATCAACGCGCTGTTGCGTGACCGCAATCCAAAGCGCCAGAACGATTTTGCACGCATGCCGGCCGCATAGTCGTCCGGTCAGAACAGCGAAAGCTGGCGCATATCCTCACCGCCAAACTTTTCCGCCACGGGCCGTTGGCGCACCTTCACGGGCCACCAGAACCATCGTCCGAGTAGCGCGGCGATGGACGGGGTCATGAATGATCGCACGATCAGGGTGTCGAACAGCAGGCCGAGCGCGATGGTGGTGCCGATCTGGCCGAGCGCCAGCAGGTCGCTGTAGATGAACGAGGTCATGGTGAAGGCGAATACGAGTCCGGCGGCGGTCACCACCGAGCCGCTGCCGGCCATGGATCGGATGATGCCGGTGTTGATGCCGGCGTGGATCTCGTCCTTGAACCGGGAGACCAGCAGCAGGTTGTAGTCCGACCCCACGGCCAGTAGCAGGATCACGGACAACGGCAGGATCACCCAGTACAGCGGGATGCCCAACAGGTGTTGCCAGACCAACACCGACAGGCCGACCGAGGCGCCCAACGACAGCGCTACGGTGCCCACGATGACGAGTGCGGCGACCAGGCTGCGCGTGATGAACATCATGATCATCAGGATGAGGCTGAGCGAGGCGATGCCGGCGATGATCAGGTCGTAGTGCGCCATCTCAGAGATGTCTTTGTAGGTTGATGCGGTGCCGCCGATGTAGATTCTGGAGCCGGCCAACGGGGTGCCCTTGACGGCCTCCTGGGCCGCGTGCCTGATCGCGTCGATGTGGGCGATACCTTCGGGTGTTGCCGGATCCACGTCATGGGTGATGATCATCCGCGCGGCCTTGCCGTCCGGCGACAGGAACAGTTTCAGCCCGCGCAGGAACTCGGGGTTGCTGAACGCCTCCGGCGGCAGGTAGAAGGAGTCGTCGGTCTTGGACGCGTCGTAGGCCTGGCCCAGCGCGGTGGAGTTCTGCAGCGCCGCCTGCGACTGGTCGTAGATACCGGCCGTGGTGGCGTAGTTCGTCATCGTCAGGTCGCGGTTGGTCTGCTGATTGGCGATCTGCGGCGGGATCAACGCGAGCAGCTTGGGCTGCAGCGCATCCAGCTTGCCGATGCTGATCGCCACATTGCTCAACTGATCGGTCAGCTCGTCGATCCCGTCCAGCGCGTCGAACAGCGACCGCAACGCCCAACAGACCGGGATGTCGAAACAGTGTGGTTCCCAATAGAAGTAGTTGCGCAGCGGCCGGAAGAAATCGTCGAAGTTCGCGATCTTGTCGCGCAGCTCCTTTGCCGTGGCGACGGTGTCCTGAAACGCCACGCTCTGCTCGTGGGTCACGTCGCTGGACTGCTGCTGCAACGCCAGTTGTTGGCGCAGCACGCCGATGGTGTCGTCGATGACGGCCACCTGCTTGGTCAGATCGTTGGCGCGGTCCTGCTGGAAGGGCAGGTTGTTGATCTGGGCCGCACTGCTGGTACTGAGCTGGAACGGGATCGAGGTGTGGTCCAACGGCGTGCCCAGCGGCCGGGTGATCGACTGCACCTGCGCGATGCCGTCGGTGTGGAACACGGCCTTGGCCACCCGCTCCAGCAGGATCATGTCGGTGGGATTGCGCAGATCATGGTCGGTCTCGATCATCAGCAGTTCAGGATTCAGCCGGGCCTTGGAGAAGTGCCGCTCCGCAGCGGCGTATCCCACATTCGACGGTGCACTGGCCGGCATATACCCGCCGATGTCGTAACTCACCCGGTAGCCCGACAACGCCGCCAACCCGACGAAGGCCAGCGCCAGCGTGGCGATCAGGATCGGCCCCGGCCACCGCACGATCGCCGTGCCGATCCGCCGCCACCCCCGCTTGGCCGTCGTGCGCTTCGGTTCGAGCAGACCGAAGCGGCCGCCGATCACGATCACCGCCGGCGCCAGGGTCAACGAGGCGATCAACGAGACCAGCACACCGATCGCGGCCGGAATCCCCAGGCTCTGGAAATACGGCAGGCGGGTGAAGTACAGGCAGAACACCGCACCGGCGATGGTCAGCCCCGACCCCAGGATCACGTGCGAGGTGCCGCGGTACATGTCGGCGAAGGCGACCTCTTTGTCCAGGCCCTCGTTGCGCCGCTCGTGATAACGGCCGAGCAGGAAGATGATGTAGTCCGTGCCGGCGGCGATGACCAGCAGCGTGAGGATGTTCGTCGAATACGTCGACAGCCCGATCACACCCGCGTTGGCGAGGAACGCCACGATCCCGCGCGCCGCCGACATCTCGATGAGCACCGTGACCAGCGCCAGGATCATCGTGACCGGCGAGCGGTACACGATGAGCAACATCAGCGCGATCACCGCGACGGTCAACAGGGTGACCATGACGGTGCCCGCGTTGCCCACCTCGAACTGATCGGCGATCTGGGGCGCCGAGCCGGCGACGTAGGCATGGACCCCCGGTGGGGCCGCTGTCTTGGCGATGATGTCGCGCAGCGCGTCGACCGACTCCAGCGACAACGCCTCGCCCTGGTTGCCGGACAGGAACACCTGCACGTAGGCGGCCTTGCCGTCGGGGCTCTGCGACCCGGCGGCGGTCAGCGGGTCACCCCAGAAATCCTGCACGTGCTCGATGTGCCTGCGGTCGTCCTCGAGCCGCTGGACCAGCTCGTCGTAGTAGCGGTGGGCATCGGCGCCGAGCGGCTGATCGCCCTCCAGCACCACCATCGCCGCACTGTCGGAGTCGAACTCACCGAACACCTTGCCGATACGCTCAAACGCCTGCAGCGAGGGTGAATCCGGCGAACTCAACGCCACGTTGTGAACTTCACCGACCGCCTCGAGCTGGGGCACCAGCACGTTCGTCAGGGCGGCGACGGCCACCCAGAACAACACGATCGGCACACAGAGCCAACGAATCCACCTGGCCACCCGGTCGGTGATCGTCGCGCGCTCGACGAGATGGTTGCTCATCCCGACTTGTCCAGGCAGTACGTGTAGGCGTTCACCGTGTTGGCCGTTCTCTCGTCCTTGACCACGTCGTCGATCGTGATCCGGCAGCCGATGGAGTCGCCGTCGCCCTGGGCGGAGACGTTGACGAACACCGCCGGGTCGGTGGTGGTGGTGTCGTAGGCCCACGGCAGCGCCGCGTCGTCGACCCGCTGCGGTTGAGCGTGCACGTCCAGATAGGTGATGGTCGCGACGGCGCCCGGGGCGCCGAACACCTCCAACACAACGTGCTTGGGGTTGAACGCGACGATGTTGTTCTCCGCGCCGCTAGGAGTGGAGGTGACATCGCGTGAACCGAAGATGCCGTTCAGCCGGTACACCGCGAATCCCGCCACCACGACCACGAGCACCGCCACCAGCAGCATCCATCGCCGGCTCAGCACGCCGCCGAGCGAAACCCGCTGCATCCCTGACCCTTTCGACGAGCGGCGACACGTTGCCGAACGGTGGGACATCTCTTTAGGAGATATCAACCAGGTGACCGTCGCGCAGGTGCTCGTCGACGATGATGGCTCTCCGAACACCGGTCGTGATGTGCGGCGCCTCTGGGCCCAGATGGCGCGTCACGGGCCCGCGGTTTCCTCCACGCGGGATTGACACCGCGGAGTTGGGCGAGCCCTGACTATTGAAATTACGGTGAGCCAGTCTTTTTAGGTGTTGCGGTCCGGCGCATGTCGCGGGTACCTGGATAGAGCAGCGGAGACACGCGTCATACGCCCACTCGCGGTGGCACGGCCGGCGACTACTGAGGATGTCGCGGGCCGTGACGCCTCCAGTGGAAGTATTCATGTGAACTACACTAACGTGGAAATGCGGTCGGTGCCAACGAAGCGCTCAACCGCGTCATGGACATGCGCATGAGCGGTCGACCCGCGGCTCGTGCACAGCGCGCACGCCTCCCAAGTCGCGACCGACAGCGGCCTGTGCTACTGCCGAGGATCGGCGTAGTTGGTGCTGCCCTTAACATTGCCGATCCAAAAGTGCTCGGCGACAAGCCCGCTGGGCACACCCTCGCGGTGGTCTTCGACTCGCTGGGCGTCGAGAGCGGCCAGTCTGTCTGGGTGTGACCAACATATGGGTCGAGGGACGAAGCCACTATTCCGTGACATGGGTCACCAAATGCGATGGGCGGAATGAAGTTGACTCACAAGACATTTGATGAAACAGGCAAGTATCACATCGACGAGGACGTACGCCGCCCTACCCGCTGTGAGCCTGCCCCAGCGGGGATGGCTGGCGATCAATTGTCCCGGTGCCCGTCCAGACGGTGCCGGACAGAAGCGCAGGCCTTCGGGACCCTCGTCCGTTCTTGCCGCTCCGGCCTATCACACTAGAAAAGAGGATGTCCGTCATGACTTTCGATGTTTCGTCTCTGCCGCCGGTGCAGCGGGAGGATGCCGCGACCCTCGTGACGGCGGTGGCGGGTACGGTTCTGCTGCCGGGAGACGCGGGATACGACGACGAACGCGCCGTGTTCAACCTGAACCACGAGCTGGTGCCCGCGGTGATCGTGGTGGCGCAGAGCGCATCCGATGTCCAGGCGGCGGTTGCTTTCGCGGCGGGACAGCACCGGCCGGTCCTGGTCAAGACCACCGGCCACCAAATGGTCGGCAAGGCCCACGATGCCGTCCTGATCACTACCCGCCTGATGAATGACGTCACCATCGACGCTGCCGGCCGCACGGCCAGAGTCGGCGCCGGAGCGATATGGGCCGAGGTCGTCCCCAAGGCAGCCGAAGCGGGGCTGGCACCGCTGAACGGATCCAATCCCACGGTGGGAGTCTCCGGTTACACCCTGGGCGGCGGTCTGAGCCCGACCCTGGGCCGCGCCCACGGTTACGCCGCCGACCATGTGCGCTCACTCGACGTGGTGACCGCCGACGGCGAACTGCGCCATGTCGACGCGCAGTCTGACCCCGAACTGTTCTGGGCGCTGCGCGGCGGCAAGGGAAACTTCGCGGTGGTCACGGCGCTGGAATTCGATCTGTTCCCGGTGTCTCGGCTCTACGGCGGCGCCATCTACTTCCCCGGAGAACAGATGGCCGACGTGCTGCGCGCCTGGACCGCCTGGCTCCCGCACACACCGGAGACGATGAGCTCCTCCTTCGCCGCCATGCGGCTCCCGCCGCTGCCTGAAGTGCCCGCACCGCTGCGCGGCGTGTTCACCGTGTCGCTGCGGATCGCCTACACCGGCACCACCGAGGACGGCCAACGGATGATCGCCCCGTTGCGGGCAGCAGCTCGGCCAATCCTGGACACCGTGGCCGACATGCCCTACACCGACGTCGCATCCATCCACAGCGAGCCAACCGACCCATTGCCGTATTACGAACGCAGCATCATGCTGCGCGAATTTCCCGCCGAGGCGCAGGACACGCTGGTCGAACTCGTCGGCCCGGACTCCCACACCACCATGTGGATCGCCGAACTGCGTGCCCTGGGCGGGGCCTGGGACCGGGAGCCGGCGGTGCCCAACGCCGTGGCGACCAGGGGCCTACCGTATGTCCTGTTGGGCGTCGAGGTCGCTCCGCTGCCGCAGGAGCAGCGGCTCAAGGAGTCGGTCGCCGCGCTACTCGACGGCATGCAGCCGTGGCAGAGCGACCGGCGGCTGGTGAACAACCTCGCCCCCGAAGAAGCGGCCGACGCCGCCGCAATCTACGGCCCGGAACGCTACGAGCGCCTGGCACGCATCAAGAAGACCTACGACCCCACCAACATGTTCTGCATCAACCACAACATCATGCCGGCCTCCTGAGCAGAGACGGTCCCCCGAACAGAGCCGGACGTAATCACGGTAATCACTTCGTCGAACACGTCCGGCCCAGTTCCCGACCTGGCTACCTAGCCGTTGTGCTGGCGGGCACTCGGGTGGCGCAGATGATCGCGGGCCACGATTTCTTCTTGTTCGAGCATGGTAACCATCTCCACACCTGGAGCACAGATGCACACAGCGATAAGCCGGAGCCAGGTGTCTGCGTCCGCATTCGCAATCTGGTAGTGCACAACGTCGCCGCCAGGTTCCCAGAAAGCTTCGCCCGCAACGATTTCCCGGGGCGCTTCACCCTCCAGCTCGAAAAGCATCCTGCCCTCCAGTACGTATCCGAAGACCGGCCCAGAGTGGCGATGCGGCGCGACACCGGCGTCGGCCGGTGGGAGTTCGAGGAGCTGTGTCATGGCATGCGACCCCTCAGGAATGGAGGGAGGAGTGGCACTGAGGAGATCCGTTTTCTTGACGTTCCCGTAACCAATCACGGTCAAAATCCTTTCAGGAAGGTGGTGGTAGTACGATTTCGATGTGCCGCACGCCCTCGTCGATGTTCGGCAAACAGTTTCCGGGCGGATATCACCGCGCCATATCACTGGGCCAAAACAACCTCCAATACAGATCGTCCTGCACATCGCGGGCTGCTACCGCGCTAACTGGCCGACCGTCGCCAGGATGCCTAGGGGATCGTACTGTTGGGCCATGGCCTGAAGCCGTCGCAGAGATACTTCGTTGTAGGCGGTCCTCAACCGGTCGGGGTTGGTGGTTGCAACGAAATTGGCGAAGATGCCGTCAATGGCCCAGGGCCGCAGGGCATCATGAATTCGCCGGCCAGCATCGGCGACGATCTGAGGGTCCGACGGCACGTTGAGTCCGACAGTGTGGACCATGTATGCCGCCTCGCGATGGCTGAATACGCTCGGCGCAGCCGAGCTACTGGCGAGTGCACCACCCAACCGGCGCAGTGTGACGACAAGCATTGGCGACCGCGACTGAGGTCCTGCCGTGTCAGCCAGCGCGTCAACAGCTTCCGACGGCAGCGATTGCAGCAAGGTGAGGTCCTTTTGCACCGGCATAGGCATGGTCGGTTCGTCGTAGATACTGGTGATATCGCTGTAGGGCCTGGCGCCGATGGTGTCTTTGATCGGCCTTGCGACAGCCCGTATCGGCGCCAGAAGCCTTTCGGCCGTAACCAATGAGACCGCCGCGGCAATACGAACCACGACTACCAGCCGTCCGGCTAGTTCGGGGGCAACAAACGGCATGTTGGGGAGTTGGAGCACCGACAACGCCGTCGCCGCAACGTTGGTCAGTGAGTCTGACCATTCCCGTAGCACCTGCGAAAAGTCGGCACCGTCGAAGTACAGCGCGCCCCCGTAGAAGGTCGGCAGAAAGGGTAGTTCGATTTCGACCTCGGTGATGATTCCCAGAGTGGTCTTACTGCCCCGCAATCCCCAGAACAGATCGGCATGTTCGGACTGGGTGACGTGATACTTTTCCCCCTGCCCGCTTACGACGTCCAGTGACCGCACAGAATCCGACGACAAGCCAAAGGTGGCGGCCATCGCCCCGATTCCTCCGCCACTGAGGAAGCCGACGAACCCGACGTCACCCGCGGTCCCGACAAGCGGCGCCAAGCCAAACGGCGCCGAGGCGTCGATCAGCTGTTGCGATGAGACGCCCGCACCCACCTTGGCGGTGTGCTCGTCAAGACTGATGTTGCACCGCCGTAATCGGCCGGTATGGATCAGCAGTACGTCCTCCCCGTAAGGTACTGCGCCGTGACCGGTGGCCTGGACGGCAACGCGCAAGCCGTTAGACGAGGCCCATCGCACCGCCGCGACGACATCATCGGCATGGGCGGCTGAAACCACGGCCGCAGGGGACATCATGACCGATTGATTCCACGGTGTGCTCAACTCGTATCCAGCCTCATTCGGCAGAGCCAGTGTCCCCGCCAGCTTTTGACGGAGGTCGGCTAAAGCAGAATCTGCGAGCCTCTGCGTGGTCGGCACGATTCCTTCGTTTCGTTGGTGGGCTGCGCCGGTGGGGTCCACTCAGGCGCGTCGAATTTCGGCGGGTTGCCGGCGATCATCGACGATGGCATGTAACAGAGGGAATGCAGGCCGTACCGCGGTGAGCGATCGCATCTGTGCGCGAGCATCCCTTCGTCGTCTCGTTCTCATCAGGGAGACGAGGTAGCCCCTGCGGGTGTGACAGCTCAGAGATGAGAAAGTTTGTCCGGGTTGAGGATCCTGCGGTAAGCGGTGATCAACCCGTCAGCGATCTGCACCGTATCGACCAGTCGATGGCGATGCTCCAACGCATGGATACACCGTCGAAGAGCACTCCACACCAGACAAGCGGGCAATCCTGGCATCCGCCACTTTCATCGCGGTCGGTCACGGAGACCAGTTGTGGTTGGTGCACAACGTCGTCCGACGCCTTCGCCGTTGACCACGTCACATTCCGGTGGCCGATTGCGCAATTCACACCGTGCGCGGCGTTACCCCCTGGGAGTCCTCCCGATAGGTGCGGTACTCAGCCCGACGCTCAACCGCTCTTGGTCTATCCCGGATGCACGTCTGAATACGGAAGGTCAGTCATGGCAAAAATACTTGCCGACAACTCGCCCGCGATGCGGCATCTGTCGACGTCGTCCAGCACGACGAGCCACCGCGGGAAACGCCCGGTCGAGCAAGGACAAGCGGATGAGGTTTCCAGACGGTGATGCATGACGCGAAGTAGCCCACCACCGGACGGAATACCGATCTCGGAACAGCCCCGGTTACGCTGGCGTCGTACGCCAGAGGAGGTCGAATCTGCAAGGGTAGCGGAATTGTCTGAGCAGCAGAATATCCTCGTTGCCGAGTGGGCGACGCATCGACCTGCGGTATTCGGTGCGGCCTACCGACTGCTGGGCAGTGTGGCTGATGCCGAGGACGTGGCTCAGGATGTGTGGCTGCGGGCTGCCGGGGCGGATCTGGACAACGTCGATGATCTGCGGGCCTGGTTGGTCACGGTGGCCGCGCGACGGTCCTACGACATCCTCAAGAGTGCCCGCTTGCGCCGCGAGGCCTATCTTGGGCCGTGGCTGCCGGAACCGCTGCTGACAGGGCCGGACGCGTCGGAGCCGGTCCTCGTCGACGACTCGGTCAGCTCGGCGATGTTGCTGATCATGGATGAGCTGAGCCCGCCGGAGCGGGTGGCCTTTGTCCTCCACGACGTCTTCGGTATCGAGTTCGCCCGAATCGCAGAAGTGCTGGAGGTCTCCGCGCCGGGTGCGCGGCAGCTCGCCTCGCGGGCGCGACGGCGCGTGGCCAAGGCAAAGGGATCCACTGCGCAGGTGTCGAAGGCGGAGCGGGAACGGGTCCTGGTGACCTTCCGCGCCGCCTACGAGTCCGGTGATATGGATGGTCTGGTCCGGCTCTTGCACCCGGGTGTCGTCTATGTCACCGACGGCGGCGGCAAGGTCTCGGCGGCACGCAAGTTCATCCATGGCGGTGAGCGCGTCGCCGAGGTGATGGTACGAGTGGGGCGCCAGTGGCGTCCGGACCGCATCAAGCTCATTGAGGTAGGCGGCGAGCTCGCCCTCGTGCTCTACCGGGAGGGTGGCGTCTACTGCGTCGATACGGTGCAGATCGCTGACGGGTTGATCACCGCTTACCGCAGGATCCTCAACCCGGACAAACTTTCTCATCTCTGAGCTGTCACACCCGCAGGGGCTACCTCGTCTCCCTGATGAGAACGAGACGACGAAGGGATGCTCGCGCACAGATGCGATCGCTCACCGCGGTACGGCCTGCATTCCCTCTGTTACATGCCATCGTCGATGATCGCCGGCAACCCGCCGAAATTCGACGCGCCTGAGTGGACCCCACCGGCGCAGCCCACACCAACGAAACGAAGGAATCATGCCGACCACGAATCGCGTACCCGTCAACACGCAGCACCCAGCCGCCTACAACGCCCTCATCGCCTTATCGGCGGAGGTGGAACGCAACGCCGCCGCAGCAGACCTTGACCCGCTCCTGGTGGAGTTGGTGAAGATACGCGCATCACAGATCAACGGTTGCGCGTTCTGCCTGCGTATGCACACCCGCGAGGCCCTCAAGATTGGCGAGAACCCCGACCGGATCGCCGTGCTACCCGCATGGGAAGAAACCGGCTACTTCTCCGAGACCGACCGCGCCGCCCTGCGTCTGACCGAGGCGATCACCCGGGTGTCCGACGGGCACGTCAGCGACGAGATTTACGACACCGCCGCGGCCGCACTCACCCCAGACCAGATCTCGGCTGTCACCTGGCTTGCCACGGTGATGAACGCCTTCAATCGCGTCGCGATCACCAGCCGGTACTCGGTTGCCGGCTGATCTCGCGCCTCAGCGGCACGAGACTGCGCTGCGTTCCATGGTGTTGGATTGCGGAACGACGTGGAAGGACCAGGTAGACCGTGTCTTCGACGATAGTCCGGTTTGGTGCGCACCATTTCAGCTCAGATATCCCACACAATCGGCAGTGATTTCGCCGCGCGGGTGAGCCAACCGTTCACGATGGGCTCACGGTTCGGGTCTAACCGAAGGTTGGGTAGCAGCCGGAACATCTCTTCGAGCACCACTTCGCCGATCGCACGAGCGAGGTTGTGGCCGATGCAGAAGTGCGAGCCAAAGCCGAACGACAGATTGCCTTGGTCGGAGCGGTCCATGTCGAAAACGTCAGGGTGGACAAACCGTGTGGGATCCCGATTGGCAGAGCCGATCACCAGGGCGATCTCTGTGTGCGCGGGTACGCGAACGTTCCCGAGAACGACATCTTCTGTCGTCAGCTTTTCGGTGAATCCGAAGGGGGGAAGCCAGCGCAGCCCTTCCTCCAACGCCGTGCGGGCCCAGGTCGCAGGATCCGAAGCGACCCGCCGTGCTTGTTCGGGCCGCCCGAACAAGCCCAGCAACGTGTTGGAAATGAGGTGCGCCGGCTCTTGGAACCCGCCGACGATCAGTACGCCGACCGTTGGAGCGATGTCGGTGATGGAACGCAGTTCGCCCGGTGGCATGCCGTCGCGCAGAAGATGATTCAGGCCACTGTGGTCCGGATGCTCGGCGAGTAGTCGGATCCGCGCTTCGAGGTATTCCCATACCTCGGCCTTGACGTCCTTGATGCGTTCGGCAACCTGGCGGTCGCGACCGTAATCGACCAGATAGTCCGCGTAGACGTGGAACCATCGACTCAGAGTGGCATTGTCGACGTCGGTGAAACCGAGCACGTCGCCGACCAGGCGCTGGCTGATGGGTTCGAAGATCTCGAGGGTCGCGTCGGCCGCGCCTTTCACGCGGATCGACTCGATGTAGCGCACTGCGGTCCTGCGGATGCCGTTCTCGTAGTATCCCTTGACCGCTTTGGGACGCACGGGCGCCTTGGCGGCATTCCGCAACTTACGATGCTCGTCGCCCGTCATGCTCATGACATTCGGGCAGCCGTAGACGGTTTCGTGTGCCTGTTTGGTGGGGCCGAAGACGCTGTCGTTGACGCCTGCCTCCTTGCACAGATCCCAGGTAGTGACCAGAACCCGACCTGTTTCAGGTACGTAGACGATCGGAGCCTCAGCGCGCATCCAGCCGTAAAACTGATAGGGGTCGTCTTCGAGAGCTTGCAACGGTAGGTCCGCGACGATGTCCAAAGCAGTCTTGATCGGATCAGCCTGCACGATGGGGGGTTTCGCGTGCACTAGTCGGGCTCCCGTTAGTCGTGAGCGGTGTCGGGATGGAACGAACTGCGTCGCCGAAGTGCTTCGACGACACTGCAGATCAGGCCTCGCGGTCAGTCATATCGGCGACAAGCGCGTCAGCCGATGATGCACGGGCTGCCGCCGCCCGCACGCCGCGCCCTCGCCGATACCCGATCAACGCGATCAAGATCACAACGACCAGGGTGCCGACCGTAAAAAGCTCGAAGTTCAGTTGGGATACGCCCCACACGTCTACAAATGAGTACTCCAGGCCGAAGAGGCGCTCGATGGTGCCGGGGAAGACAGCCACCCACGATCCCAGCACGATGAAGCCCAGCACCACGGCGGCTAGAACATAGAAGCCGGTAGTGCCGCCAGGAACGCGGTAGGGGCGGGTCACATCAGGGAAGTCTCTGCGGAGCTTCATGACGGCCGGCACGATGAGCAGGTAGCTGATCAGCAGGGTGGACACGGCCACCGTCAGGACAACCACGAAAATCGCAGCAGTGGTGCCGTGGACGAACGTAAGAGCGGCGATGGCAAAGACTGTGGACACCACGCCCGAAAGGATGTTCATCCGGACCGGAGTGCCCAGCTTAGGGTGGAACTCGCCGAAGAACCCGCCGAAGAAGGATCCGTCGGCGGCGGCCATCGCTTGCATCCGGTCGGTCGCCATCATCCATGCGCTGCCCTGAGTGAGCAGAGCGAATGCGAACAGCAAGGCGGTCAGCGTGACCAGGAAACCGGCTGCAGGTCCGTAGACAGAGTAGGCGCGCTCCAGGGCTGCCATCACGCCGGCGTCACCGATCTCGTCTGCCGGTGTCGCCCAGATGATCGCCAAGACCGGCAGTACATACGCAAGCATGGTGATGACGCTGCCGCGGCGAATCGCGGCGGGGACGTCCTTTTGCGGGTTGTGCATCTCTCCTGCCGCGGAATTTGGCGATTCAAATCCGAGGTATGCGAAGAGTGCGATCGGAACGATCGCGAGGAATCCTCCGCTGGTCGGTGTCAGCGACGACAAGGTGATTGGTTCAAAACCGTTCGTGAAACCGTAGATGATCGCAGTCACCACCAGGCTGATCAGCACGAGAAGTTTGGCAATCGCACCTGCGCTGATGACCACTTTTCCCTTCTGCAGGCTCACGATAGCCAGCGTGATCGCCACCCAGATGAAAATCAGCTTGAAGAGATAGTCCGCGGGACTTTGCGGCGCGATGCCGAAGACATATTGATTCCAGACCGCCGAGGTGATGAAGACCAGGGAGCCACCCAGCCAGATCGGATTGGTGATCCAATACAGCACCACGGCCACCGCCGCCCAACTGCGCCCGAACGCGTACTTGACCCAGTTGTACGGGCCGCCCTCCTCGGTGAACGCACCGCCCGTTTCGGCGAAGATCATTGCGGATGGGACGAGAAATGCACCCGCGAGGAAAATCGCCCAGAGAAGTCCCTCGGGTCCGCCGGACGCCATCACTCCTATGGTGTCGACGCTGATCACGGCGGCGACGATGAACAGGACGATGTCGCCGCGGCGTAGCGTCTTGATTAACCGGGCCTCCTGCTTGGCGGCCAGTTCCGTCAATCCAGTGGCGCCGGAGGGGCGAACGCTATCGGCTAGTTCCGACATGACAATCTCCGTTGTGTGAGATGACGTAGCGCAGTCGCCGCTGCCACGTCGTGGCGGTCGGTGTGACGACCACCACTATGCGCCGGAGTGAACTAGCTGTAAAACACAAGAATCCGACTTAGTGCATCGTCAAATCCGATGCGTTCACGCTTATCGCCTGCGGGCTCCTAGTGGATGAGTCCGGCTGGTCTTCGGGGTCTTGTGGCCCCGTTGCCCGCACAGGGGGAGCGGTCGGGGGAGAAGCCCGGGGCGTTCAGGCCAGTCGTTACGCCGTGAGGATCATGGTCGAGGTCGATGCGTCGAGGAGCTCCAATCTCTAGTCACCGGCCCTTTTCGAACTGGAGCCGCATCACTCCGGTGTCGGTGGGATTGTGCTTTGTGGCCAGCGGGGTCGTGTTGCGCCCCGGCCGGATGTAGTGCGCCCCCTTGGGCATCTTGGCCCCGTGGCTGCGGAACCATTCGGCGTCCCACTCACGCGTGGAACTGCCCCAGAGGTTTCCGCTGTAGAAGCCACCAGGCACCAGCTGACCGCGGATCCAGGCCCCGGGATGGCGCGCGTCCCAGTCCCGGTAATACTGGCCGTACCACGGACCCGGCTTGGCCCGGCCAAGCCAATCAGTATTGATCATTTCTCTCCTCTATTCGACGGGACGGTCGTCACCCCGTTTCACTCGCGTAGGCGTTGAGCAACTGATTCATCGGCCACAGCGCCGCTGTACAGCACCTCAGCGACCTCCATGGTGGACACGCCCTTGGTGAGGTCGTCTTGACGATCCACTGCCTCCCCGCCTACAAGGATGCGTCCGGAACGTGGCGAAGTCAGCATTGAGAAGTCGTTGATGTCGGGACCAACCAACACCGACCAACGTACGTCATCAAGTTCCGCACTCTGATTTGGCCAGCACCGTGGCGCCGGAGGTCTAAGCGATCGCCATCGAACGGAACCGTCGCCAGCTAAGCCTTCGACCGACCGTTGGGAACAAAGCGTGCCCGCGCAGCGGTTGCTATTTCCCACCCTTGGCGCCGGTGTGGTGCCGTGACGCTCCACCTTTGCGGTGCGACCCGCCGGGGTGGCGCGACGACGACCCCGCTGCGCCGCCTCCGATGCCCTGCTTCTTGGCGGACGATCCCCCGCTTCGCATACCGTTATCGGCTCGGTGCTTACCGGCGCCGGAACGGACAGCGGTGTTGCTCGTCGATCCGGGGCTGGTCTTCGGCGAATGCTTGCCGACAGCTTGCGCACCTGAGCCGCCGTCGTCGAGCGTGGTCTTGGTCTCGGTCTTTGTCTGCTGGCCCTGACGGCCCCCATCAGGCGCTTTCACAGCCACGGGTTGAGCCTGCGGCTTTGGATCAGCGACGCTTCCCTTCGGTTCCGTCTGGTCGGTCTGCGGCGCCGCGTCGGGCGCGACCGCCGACTTGACCGGGGGTTGCGGACGAGCCGGGGGCTTCGGGATAGCGGCGCGAATTCCCTTCAGCAGCGAGCGCAGTAGATTACCAGCGCTCGCCGGACCACTCAACGGATCCGAGGTCTGCTCCGGTGCCGCAACGAGGCTCATCTGGGAGGCGGTGCCGGCCGCGTCCTCGTCGACCGAAGGACTCGGCGCCAAAAGTGCCTGGATGGCGCTGAACGCATCGATGTTGCCTAAGGCGGAAAGGTTGCCGGACAGGCCATTTCCCAAATCTCGAAGCGCGCCCAGGGCAGCGTAGCCGGCATTCGTGTCAGTGGGGAGGAACGCATCCAAGTTGCCGGTCTGGATGAACTGGAGCAACGACGGGAACCCATTGGCTGCACTCAGGCCGCTCGTTGCGGCCAACGGGTCACCGCTTAGCAAAGCCAAATACGCGGGAAGCCCATTCACCGAATCCAGGTCCGCCACCGCGTCCAGCTTGCCGCTGAGCAAGTCGGCGTACACAGGTAGCGCACTGAAGCCATCGATGTCGCCCAGCGTGTCCACCACGCCACGGGCGTCACCGGCGGCCGCACTGGCCACCGCGCCCAGATATGACGGAATTCCATCAGTCGCAGCCAAGCTGCTGGCTGCGGTCGACGGGTCGCCGCCAAGCAACGCCGCGTAAGCGAAAATTCCGTTGACGCCATCCAGGCCCGCGAGACCCGACAGGTCGCCGCCTAGCAAATCGACATACGCCGGGATCGCGTTCAACCCACTCAGCGCATCAAAATCGGCTGTCAGTTTCACATCGGCATTCGAAACCTTCACCACCTGCTCTGCTGCCGCACCCATCACCGGCAGTGCCACGGTCACGGCCGCCGCGACACATGCCGCGCACGCCACGGACGCTGTTGAAGTGGAAAGCTTCGCCCACACGTTTGTTGCCTCTCTCGAATGCGGAGACCGCTAGCCCGTTACGCCACCCAGCGGACGGGTACACCGTCCGCTCAAGATCAACGCATCTTGATAAAGATTTGATGCAGAGCGGCACACCTCCGCTAGTTCGGCCTAACGAAGGCGGGCCAGCCGAGCCGAGGCCAGTCGACGAAGAACTCCGATCTTGCGCCGGCCGATCTGTTATCTGATGGAGACGATCGGCGAGCTGCGTGCGTGCTGTGAATCTGAGTTCAGTAGTGGCGTATAGAGTTCCAGTCGTTCTCGATTCATTTGTCGTCAAAGACCGGAAACGAATCTTCGCGCCGCATCGACCCGGCGCATCTCGTCAAAACTCAATCGGCCGGCGCCGTCACCTACTCGACTGAGATCCACAGCGGCTGCCTGGGCGCGCCGAAGTTGATGTCGGCGCGACTAGCCATGTTGACAGCGGCAAGTCGTGTCCACTTCACAATCAGGTCCAACCGGATCCGGCGTTCGAAGGCGATGGTTAGTGTGTGGGTCAGCGGACGTGGTCGTGGCCGGTGGGGCGCTGGTCTCGCCGAAGGCATATCGCGACCGATTCTCCACAACGCGGGCTGGGCGCTTCGGTACTGGCTCATTAGCTCCTAACCAGCTGCGCTAATGCTGCGAGTGCTCGGTTTCGGCACCCAAGGTACCAAGGCAGTTTCGCCCAGTCGCTATCCAAAGCTTTCCGCCCAGTTCGGCGGACTACCCGGATATTGGAAATGCGGGTCAGTGAATGGTGTAGCCGCCGTCGATCACGACGACCGATCCGGTCATGAACGCCGAGGCGTCGGAGGCCATGTAGACCACGGTCGGGGCGATCTCCTCCGGCAGCGCGAAACGCTTCATGGGAGCGTCCTCGATCCAGTACCTGTGGAATTCCGGCTTGTCGACCGGAGCCATTTCGGTCTTGACGTAACCGGGAGCGAGGGCATTGACCCGGATGTTGTACGGAGCCCATTCGGCCGCAAGGGATTTCGTGAGCTGGTGAACCGCTGCCTTCGACGCGTTGTAAGACGGCTGCCATTGCGGGCGGTTGACGATGATGGAGCTGATGGAGCCGACGTTGATGATGTTGCCGCCGCCGTGATCTTTCATATAGGCGCCGGCCTTCTGGCTGAGCCGCCAGAGCGACCGGGTGTTGACGTCGAAGACGTGGTCCCACTCCTCGTCGCTGATCTCGAGCGCGGGGCGGTGGATGGCGATGCCCGCGTTGTTGAGCAGCAGATCGAGCCCACCAAGCCGTTCCACCGCGCCGTCGACGGCCTTGGCGGGCCCGTCAGATGTGGTGACGTCGACATCGAACGCTTGAACCTTCAGGCCCTCGTCAGCGAGCGTAGCGACGGCGGCAGCGTTGCGTTCGGCGTCGCGAGACACGAAGGAGACATCGGCGCCGGCCTCAGCCAGTCCGCGCACGAACGCCAGTCCCAGGCCCCGGTTGCCGCCGGTGACCAGAGCACGCTTTCCGGTCAGGGCGAAGGTTTCGAGAACAGTCATGTGTGTCTCCGTTTGATGGCTGGCAACTGCGTCGACTACTGATCACTGGCCGCCGCTGTACCTTCTGGTGGTCAGACCGTTGAGAAGTGCTGCGATGATGAGAACGGCGCCGAGCGCCAACAGTTGGAACTGGGTGCCTGCGTTTCCCTCGAAGTAGAGGATGATGCCGGCGTTGAGCCATACGATCAGCACGGTGGCGAGCAGAACGCCGGTCAAGCGTCCGATGCCGCCGGTGATGGCGACACCACCGAGAACTGCGATGGTGATCGCCGGCAGCGCCAGGCCGTTGCCGGACGTGCCGGCATCGGGCCGCGCGGAGGCGAATTCGGCGGTGACATAGACGGCCACGAGGCCCGACAGCGCCCCGGACAGAATGTAGGCCCGCATCCGGGTGCCTGCGACGTTGAGGCCCGCCCATCGAGCGGCGATGTCGTTCGTGCCGATGCCGTACAACCGGCGGCCGTAGGTGCCGCGGTCGATGACCAGCCACAGGATGACGAGCACGGGTAGCAGGAACGTGAAAACACCAAGCGGAACGTCGGGGATGTAATCGCCGATGATCGGGATCCGCACGGAACCGGTTAGGGAGTACAGGCCCTGGATCGCGGGACTGTTGATCGGCTTCTGATCGCTGATCACCAGTGCGATGGATCGGTAGGCGTAGTAGGTGGCCAGGGTCGAGATGAGCGCAGGGAAGCCGATGCGGGCGATGAGGAATCCGTTGATGCCGCCGAGGATGCCGCCGACGACCACGGCCAGCGGTACTGCAGCCCACAGCGGCCATTCCCACTGGCCGCAGGCGAATCCGAAGATCATCCCGACCAGCGACACCATGGCGCCGACGGACAGGTCGATACCGCCGCGCCCGGAGACGATCACGATGAGTTCCGCGAAACCCAACAGCGCCAGTGGAACTGCGTCGATGAGGGTCGCCGACATGTAGTCGAAGTCGTAGTCACCGGTGAGGTACCCGGCGTTGCTCATATAGATCAGCACGCCGACGACGATGACGATCAACACGCCGAGCAGCGCGATGCGCTGCGTCAGTACGGTCTCCAGGAATCGTGCAGCCCACGGCCGGGACGATTGTTCCGGGGTGGCGGGTGGGGCGGTGTCAACGCTCATGCCGATCTCCTCGTGCGTTGGCGAAGCAGGTCGGTGCCGACCGCCAGGACGATGAAGATTCCAACGAAGAGGTCGGACAGTTGTGAAGGCCAGTTCAGCTGGATGACACCGGATTTCACGGTCTGCACGAGGAGCGCGCCGAGAAGGGTGCCGAGAACGGATCCGCGGCCGCCCATGATGGACGTGCCGCCGATCACGACTGCCGCGATGACGGCGAGCTCCTGTCCGTTGCCGACAGATTGATCGAGGTTCGACGTGCCCTTGGCCAAGGTGTAGATCGAGGCGAGTCCGATGAGCAGGCCGGTGATCACATAGGTCATGAGGATCCGGCGCTGCACCCTGATCCCGGCCAGCCGGGCGGCGACGGGATCGCCTCCGACTCCGAAGAAATGGCGACCGCCCGGGGTGTGCCGCAAGTACCACCATGCCACGGCGGTGAGGATTACGGTGATGGCGAAACTGTGCGGTATTCCGAAAGTTTGGCCGTCAGCACCCCGCCCGAACCACGCCAGGGTGTTCGGCATGCCGGTGACCGGTTGCGAGGCGAATGTCTGCAGGCCGATGAATAGGAAGAGGTTGGCGGTGCCGAAGGTGATGATGATGGCGTGCACCCGCCCGTAAGCGATGAGCACGCCGTTCACCAGGCCGAGGATCGCGCCGATGACCAGAGCCACGATCAGGCACATGATCAACGGAAGTTGTTGGTCACGCATGAGTTTGGCGGTCACCACTGAGCACACCATTATTGCGCCACCGACGGATACGTCGATACCGCCGGCGATGATGACGAAGGTCATGCCGATGCCGATCAACGCGACCGGCGCCACCTCGACCAACAGCGGGATCAGCGAGCCCGCGCTGAGAAATGCCGGCGTGGCGAAGCCCAGTACAACCCACAGCAGGGCGATCACAGCGATGAGGCTGATCTCGGCGGGTGTGATGGGGAACGGAAGAACCCGCCCGCGGGCCCGGACGGGGGCGGCGGCCGGATCGAGGGTGATGCTCATGCTGTGGTCGCCTCTTCGATGTCGCCCGCGGCAGCAGTCAGGAGGTCGACTTGTCGTGCGCTGGGGCCGAATTCCGCGGTGATGGTGCCTGCGCGCACGACGAGCAGTCGGTCGGCGATGCGCAGCGCCTCTTGCAGATCGGAGGTGACGATGAGGACCGCGGTGCCGTTGTCGGCGAGGTCCGTGATGATGCGGTGGATTTCCTCCTTGGCGCCGATATCGACGCCCTGAGTCGGTTCGGCGAGGAGCAACAGTTTGGGCCGCTCGACAAGCTGGCGGGCGAGCACGACCTTTTGTGCGTTGCCACCCGAGAGCTTGCCGACGGTGTAGTTCTCGTCGGGTGCCTTCACCGCCAACCGGCCCATCAGATCTTTGGCCACACTGCGTTCCGTGCGCTGGTCTACGAACGCCCGGCCCAGCGAGAGGCGGGACAGGTGGCCGATGGAGATGTTGAAGGCGATGGACTGAAAACTGAACATGCCTTCCGTCTTGCGGTTGGCCGGCAGCAGGGCAATGCCCGCCTTCTCGGCCTGGCGCGGTGTGCGCGGCGCGATGCGTTTCCCCGACAGGATGATCTCGCCACCACTGGTGCGGGCGAGGCCGTGAATGCACTCCGCGATCTCGGCGACGCCGGAACCGACGAGCCCGTACAGCCCTAGGATCTCACCGGCCCGGATCTGCAGGCTGACATCGTGGAAGTGGCCGGCTCGCGCGAGTGATTTCAGCTCCAGCAGCGGCGGACCGTCAGGGATCACGCGCGGGGAGCGTTCGTCCGAAAGTGCCTCCCCGACCATGAGTTCGGCGATGCGCCGCACTGACATGTCCTTGATGGGATAAGTGCCGATGGTGCTGCCGTCACGCATGACGGTCACCAGGTCGGCGATCTTGACGACTTCGTCGATCCGGTGGGAGATGTAGATGATCGCGACGCCTTCGTCGGCAAGTCTGCGGATGATTCGGAACAAAACCTCGATCTCGGCGTCGGTCAGGATAGCCGAGGGTTCGTCGAGGATCAGGACCCCTGCCTCACCGGCCAACGCCTTGGCGATCGACACCTGTTGCTGAGTGGCTACCGGCAGACTGCCCACGACAACGGTGGCTAGTTCCTCTGGCAGATCCAAGGTTTTGAGGAGTGCTACGACCCGTTCGTTCTGTGCGGCCCAGTCCACACGGCCGCCTTTGACCATCTCACGGCCGAGGAAGATGTTCTCGGCGACGGTCATCTCGGCGAACAGTTGCGGCTCCTGGTAGACAGTCGAGATGCCGAGATTGATCGCATCGAGGGTCGAGCTGATCGTGGTGGGTGCTCCGTTGTAGGTGATGCTGCCCGCATCGGGAGTGACGGCACCTGAGATCACCTTGATGAGGGTGGATTTACCGGCTCCGTTTTCACCCACCAGCGCGTGGACCTGCCCCGGCTGGAGTTCGAAATCGGCATGCCTGATCGCCTTGACCGCTGCATAGCTCTTGACAATCCCGGTCAGGGTCAGTCGTGTGTGCTCCGGCATGAGATCTCCCGTGGTGCTGGTGATCGACCACTCGGCTGCGCGGCCCAGCTCGTTGACGAGCGGGGCCGCGCAGCCGACAGGCGTATCAATAGTCGAACTGGTCCACGTTCTCGGTGGTGATCAGCAGGGGATCACCGAGCACCAAGGTCTTGCTGGCCTCGTCCCATTTGATGGCCTTCATGTCGGGGCTGACGTCGTTGGTGGCGGCGAACGTCTTTCCGGTGGCGAGCTGTTCACCGGCCCACGCCGTCAGGTAGCCGAGGTTCTGCACGTTCCACAGGATCGAGCCGGAGGAGGATCCGTCGGCGAGATATGGCTTCATGGACTTCGGCGTGCCGACGCCGACGGTGAAGACCTGCCCGATCTTCCCGGCATCCTTGACGGCCTGTGCGACACCGACAGCGGAGGTGGTGCACTGCCCGACGAGGCCCTTCAGATCGGGGTGCGCGCTCATCAGGTCGGTCGCCATCTGCGTTCCGCGGGCCTGGTCCTCGCCGGAGAACACGACGTCCACAAGTTCGGCCTCGGGATACTTCTGGGACACGTAGGCCTTTTCCACGGCGATCCAGGAGTTCAGGTTCTCGGCGGTTTCACCGCAGGACACGATCGCCCACTTGCCTTTCCCGCCCATGGCTTTCATGAGCGTCTCGGCGGTGGCGTTTCCGATGCCGTCCGCGGTGGCCTGATTGACAAAGGCTTCGCGGACGGAGTTCGGCGCGTCGGTGTCTGAAGTGAGCACCTTGATGCCGGCGTCCTGGGCCTGCTTCATCAGCGGAGCCATCGAGTCGGGGTCGTTGGGGGCAACGATCAGCGCGTCGACCTTCTGCTGGATGAAAGAGCGCACGATCTGGGCTTGGGCGGCGGCATCGGCCGATGTGGGCCCCTGGTAGAGCCAGTCGATGTCGCCGAGTGCGCCCGCGGCCTGCTGTGCGCCGACATTCATCGCCTCGAAGTAGGGCGAGCCCTGCAGCTTCGGTACGAAGGCGACCTTGAGGTTCTTGCCGGAACCTCCTGCCTGTGCTGACGTCGCACCCGGTGACGAAGAACTGCTGCTCTCTTCGCCCTTCTTGGTGCACGCTCCTGCGACCATCGTCGTCGCCAATACCACGCACGCCAGGCCGACGAAACGCCGGGAAATCCTCATCGACTTCTCCTCCAAGTGGATTGGGATTACGCGCCCGCGCTGGGTCAGCGTTTGGCCGCGCACCATTTCCGCCCGCCTGCGTTTCATATTTCGAACCGCTAGTCGGGTGGTGAAACACACGTTAGGGTGGCGAATGTGACCTTGTCAACAGTACTTCTCGCGCGCAGATTCGATATTTGAAACGCCCAATTGTGTTGTCCAGTGCGCCTGATCGCGAAGGGCCGACTATCGTTCCCGGGATGTCGGTCCGGGAGTCCCTTCGCCAGGAGGGCTGGCAGGACAGCGTCCGGGTGCCCGCGCTGGCGCGCACAGTTGCGGTGCTGCAAGGGATTTGCGACGCCCGCCATCCCATGGGACTGGCCGAACTGTCCGGGGTCACCGGCTTCCCGAAGAGCAGCGTGATGAGGATATGCCACGCGTTGACCGAGGAACATCTGCTGATCCGTGGCGTGGACGGAACGTACGCACTGGGCTCGCGGGTGTTCGAACTCGGATCGGTATCGCGTAGTCATAACACCCGACTACGCGACATCGGATTCACCTACCCGGTGGACGAAAGCTTCTTCGTCGCCGAGATCAAAGCTCTTCGCGCGGAGGCGACCGCACTGAGTGGCGATCTGCAGGTGCGTTGCGCCGCGGAGAACAAGGACCGGCAGTCGCAGCAGATCCGGGACTTCGTTGCGGCCCGCGTCGATCTCATCCTGGTGGAACCGGTGGTGTCCGAGGGGCTGGAAGCGGCGTGCGCTTTTGCGCACGCGGCACGTATCCCGGTGGTGGCCATCGGTTCCGCGCATACCGGTGCCGACGCGGTTGTCGCGACCGACAACACCAGAGCCGGCACGCTCGCGGGAGCCGCACTCGCCAAAGCCCTTGCCGGGCAGGGCCGAGTGGCCGTCGTCGGCGGCATACCGATCACCGCAAATTCCGACCGAGTCGCCGGATTCCTCGGCGCGATCGCCGCCTACCCAGGGATGGCCGTCGTAGCCACCAGCCGAGGCGAGCTGGATGCACCGTCGGGGCAGCGGGCCGCTGAGGAGATCCTCGCTACGCACCCCACGGTCGACGGGTTCTTCGCCAGCAACGACCAGATCGCGATCGGCATCTCCGGTGTCCTGTCCCGTCGCGACCTGTCCGTACCGATCGTGTCGGTCGACGGCGCCCGGGGAGCTGTCGACCAGATCCGGTCCGGCGGGGCGATCATCGCCACCGCCACGCAGGACCCGGTGGCACTGGTGCGCGCCGCGATCGAGATAGGGAGCGCCCTGCACAGCGGCCTCGGCGTCGTCCGCCAATCGCACTACATCTCGCCGCGGCTGATCGATGTAGAGAACGCGGAGGACTATCAGCCATGGGGTTAGCGGGGCCGCGGACACCCGCGGTGCACCGGGGTGTCCGGATTCTCGACGCGATCGCAACAGGGGACGCGAACACTCCCGCGGCACTAAGCAGCGCCCTCGGACTCGCCAAGAGCTCGATCGCCGACCTCGTCGGCGCCTTGGAAAATGGCGCCCTCATCGGCCGCAGCGTCGACGGCCGCCTCCGCATCGGCCCTCGGTGGGCCACGCTGTCCGACCCCGACGAGGTGCTGGACCGGCTGTTGACCGCATGCGCGCGCGCACCGGGATTGGACGGGCACACCTTTTCTATCGTCCACCTGTTCGGGAACCAGATCATCTGTCTTGATGTTCGATCGGGCCGGTATCCGCTGCCGCTGACGCCACGACCGGGTCAGCGGATGATGGCGGAGGACAGCGCGGGAGCGATCGCCATCCTGTCGTCCGTGCCGCTGTCCGAAGCGGCGGGACTGGTCCGCAGCGCGACGGGCCACCTCGGTCTCAGCGACGAACAGGTGGACCAGACGCTCGCGCTACGGCGCCGACAGCGCAGCGCTGTCTATGAATTGGCATCAGCGCATACTGGCCGCCAGTTCGCGTGCGCAGTGCCGGGGACCCGATCATCAGCGCTCACCCTGCACGTGCCCGATCGGTGGTCCGAACCCGGATTCGCGCGCAAGGCAGGCAGAGCATTGACCGCCCTGGCGACCGACAGCGGGCTGGGCTCCCGTTGAATATTCCCGTCCTCCTGGGAAATCCGCGGTGCGGATTGGCTACCGGCACGGAGAACAAGAACGATGTATCGGAGCACTGCGGCGCGGGGCATCTACCGTGTTTAATGACCGTTGGCCGAATGCACGCTTTGTCGGACCGCGAAGTCGGCACTCGCGCGACTGCTGACCACGACCCTGCACGGTGCCAGCAAAGGACATACCGATGGCGCACCACCAACCCGGCGTAGTCCGGGCGACGAGATCCCAACGCACGACGACTGCGCCCGCCGCTGCCACCTCGAAGGCCGCGCAACCGTGCGCGCGGTAGTTGTTTCCGGCCCCGGCCAGGTCAGCGTGGACAGCGTGGCGGACCCCACTCCGGGTCCTGACGACGTGATCGTGCAGGTCGACAGCTGCGGAGTGTGCGGCACAGATCTGCACATCCTGGCTGGGGATTATCCGGCCTCCACGCTTCCGGTGATTCCAGGACATGAGATCGCGGGCACGGTTGTCGCAACCGGATCGAACATCTCTAAAGCCATGGAGGGACGCTTCGTTGTCCTGGATCCGGTTGTCGCCTGCGGTTATTGCACAGACTGCCGCGGCGGGCAGCCGAATCTGTGCCGAAACTGGCAAGGCTACGGGGTAACGCTGCCCGGAGGCTTCGCGGAATTCATCCGCGTCCGCGCCGTCGATGTCGAGGCGCTGCCCGCGTCCATTCCGCGACACTGGGCGACATTGACCGAGCCGCTGTCTTGTGTATTGCACGCCATGGACCGCATGGGGCCGGTGAGGCCGGGAGATTCAGTACTGGTCATCGGGGCGGGACCGACTGGCCTGATGATCAGCCAGCTCCTCACCGCGGCAGGGACGTTGGTGGATGTCGTCGAGCGGGTGAAGGATCGACGGCTGCGCGCGTTGAACTTCGGCGCTCGGCGAGTTGGCGCCGACACCTCTGAGCTTGATCAGCCGGAGGGCTGGCACCTCGTCATCGAAGCGACCGGTTCGGTTGGTGGCTTCGAAGCCGGGCTGCGATCGGTACGTCGCGCCGGCCGATTCCACGTCTTCGGAGTAGCGGCTCCCGACGCACTTGCAACGGTGTCACCCTATGACATCTTCGCCCGCGAACTGACGATCAGCGGCTCACAGTCGTTGCAGCACACACTGCACCGCGCGGTCGGTGTACTGGCCGCCGGACTCCTCGACGGCAACGCCTTCGTCACCAACCGCGTCGACATCACCGATGCCGAGCGAGCATTCGAGGTGGTCCGGCGCGGCGAAGGTGTCAAAACCCAACTCGTGCCTAACGGTGGCTGAGCGACTCGCGCCACCACCGATGGGAAGCACTCATGGTCGACCGAGACTCAGCAGCAGAACCAGCCAGAGAGAAGCGAGCAACCGGAATGAAAACTCAGCAGTGGTCTCATTTTTCAGCCGTCCGCGAGAACGAACGTCTCTGGCGGGTCACGTTTAATAATCCGCCGATCAATTTGGTGAGCCCGGAGATGCTCGTCGAGTTGCCCGGGCTGATCGACCAGATGGAAGCGGCGGGTGAGCTGCGGGTGGTGGTGTTCGAGTCGGCCAATCCGGACTATTTTTTGAACCACTACGACACTTCCCGCGTGGCGGAAACGCCTAAGGAACTAGGAGTGACCGGATACCCGCTGGTGATCGACACCAGCACTCGACTCTCGCACTTGCCCGTGGCGTCGATCGCCAAGATCCGGGGGCGGGTGCGCGGCATCGGCAGCGAGTTCACCCAGGCGATGGACATGCGTTTCGCCAGCGAACGGGCGCTCTTCGGCCAACCCGAAACCGCTAGCGGAAACCTGCCCGGTGGAGGCGGCCTAGAGCACCTTCCCCGCCTGATGGGCCGGGCCCGGGCATTGGAAGTTGCGCTTTCCAGCGACGACTACCCGGGCGAACTGGCCGAGCGGTACGGGTGGGTCAACCGTACTGTCGACGACAAGGACCTCGATGCGCTGGTGGACAACCTGGCCCGCCGGATCGCGTCATACGACAAGGAATCCATCGCGGCAGTCAAGCAGCAGATCAACCGATACACGTCGCCGTCGCCGGAGGACATGATGTCCTCCCTCGAGATCTATTTGACCTCGTTCCAGTGGCCAGGGTCTAAACGCCGACTCGCCGCCGCGCTCGCAGCCGGACGCAATCAACCTGGTGACTATGAAATGCGCCTCGGCTACCACTTGGGCCGCCCTATAGAAGCAGAGGTCTGACGAAAGTTCGAAGACCGCTGGGTGGTTGCGGCATCAGACGTACCGGGATAGGACATCGAACTCCGCCCAGGGCGCGGGCAGCTTCGGCAACATCGAGACGATGCGATCCGCGTTCATGCGAGTGGTCTCGATCGGGCCAGCCAGTACTGAACCGGTTGCGATGTGCAGAGATGGTTATGCGGTGACCGCGGCGGCGATCGCCGCGGCGGAGCGGTCGACGTCTTCATCGGTCGTCGCCCAGTTCGAGATCGACACCCGTAACACGTACACACCGTTCCATGTAGTCCCGCCGAGCCAGCACGTCCCGTCGCGCTGAATCGTGGAAACGGCTGCGCGGTTGGCATCGTCGGCGCCGGGCAGGCGGACCAGCACCTGGTTGAGAACGACGTCGTTGAGCACCTCGGCGCCGGGAATAGCGGCCAGACGTTTGGCCATCCGCTGTGCCTGCGCACAATTGCGTTCAATCATCTCGGCAATGCCCGCGCGGCCCAGCGAACGAATCGCAGCGTAGATGGGGACTGCGCGGGCACGTCGAGAGCTCTCCGGAACGTAGTTCGTGCTGTCGCGCTGGCCCGGATCGACGACCAGATAAGGACCGGCCAAGCGCATCGCGGCCAGGTGAGCATCCGGATCGGCGACGATGGCCATCGCGCCGTCGTAGGGCACGTTGAGCCATTTGTGCGCGTCGACGGCCCAAGAGTCCGCTCGCTCGACGTCGGCGGTGAGGTGCCGGGTGGCCGGTGCGGCGGCGGCCCACAGCCCGAATGCGCCGTCGACGTGCAACCAGGCGCCACGCTCCGCGCACACGTCGGCGATCGGTCCGAAGGCGTCGAACGCTCCGGTAGCCACGTTGCCGGCCTGCGCGCACACGATAGTCGGTCCGCCGTTGTCGGTCAGGGCTTTTGCGAGCGCATGGGGAGCCATCCGGCCTTGCTCGTCGGCTGGTATGCGGATAGCTGTCTCCGATCCGAGGCCCAGCAGTCGCAACGACGTGTAGATCGTGGCATGGGCCTGCTCGCCGCACAGGACGCGGACCACGGGTGCGCCATTCAGCCCGTCGCGCTCGACATCCCAACCCGCGCGCGCGAGGACGGCATTCCGCGCCGCAGCCAGGCACGTGGTGTTGGCGCCCTGTCCACCGGTGACGAAGCCGACACTTGCGGTTTCCGGCAATCCGAGCAACTCGAGCGTCCAGGCCGACGTGATTTCCTCGATGGCGGCCGCAGCAGGGGACAGGGAATGGAAGGCGGCGTTTTGGTCCCACGCCGACACCAGCCAGTCCGCGGCCAGCGCGGCGGGCAGCGCGCCGCCGATGACGAAGCCGAAATGGCGCGGTCCGGCGGTCGCGACCAGGCCGGGTTCGGCGCCTGCGGCCAGCGCGTCGACCACCGTCGCCGGGTGTTCACCGTGTTCTGGCAACGGTCCGCCGAGGGCGTCGCGGACGGCCGCCGCGTCGGAGCGGGCGGCTACGGGGCGGTCGTCGACTGTGGCAAGAAATGCCTCAGCGTGCTGGACGGCAGCGCGGAGGCCGGCGGTGCGGTCAGGCATGAGCCGACCCTACGTCACGGCAGGTTGGCTGCGATCTCGTCGAACGCGGCGATGGTGAGAAGCAGCTTGGTCGAGTCTGCTGGTGCCGTCGGGTGGGTCGATGACGCCGGCCTCGGCGGCGGCATGAACGTACCGCGAGGTCGGCGTACATCACCCGCAGACATTTCGGCTTCAGCCAGGTCGCGTACGACACTGAGACGATAACTGCCATTTCCGTTGACACTTCGGTTATTTGGCTGCGGTGGCTGGTCAGCGATGGACCGCCAGGTGCGTCTCGAACGCCCAGAGCCTTCTGCCGATACAGCGCGGCTGTCAACGGCGGAGGTGGATTGCCGCTGGCACTGTCCAAGATCGAGTCAGGTCGGCGCGGCAGTCCGGGTTGAAGGTCCGGGTCGCGGCAGGGGGATTGGCCTTCAGCAAGCCGGCCGGCCGAATCGGCCTCGGTGTCAGGTTGCCGCCGCAGTTCGGGCAGGCCCGGTCTGGGAAGGTCGCAACGCAGTCGGCGCACCAAGTGCACTCGAAGGTGCAGATGTAGACATTGGGTGAGGCGACATCGAGATCGCGATCACAGCACTCGCAGTTGGGGCGCAATTCCAGCATCGGTCTTCCTCGATTCCGAATCCAAGACCCGTAGGACATCAGAGCACACGGAACGGAACTAGCGAAACACACCAACGGGGCTGGATTCGCTCTGTTGACTCGTGATGGCACCCTGGTATCGACCGCCGTCCGAAACGCGCCGATCGATGCTGCACGGCGAGAAGCCGCCGCCTAAATCCGCGCGCCGAAGAGAGGAAATCGGCACACACGGTTCTCCCAAGCATGAATCGATTTTTCACCGAAAAAGTAGATGAGCGATGCGAGTGACGCACCGAAGTCGTTGGGGGACAGGCGTTGCCCCAATCATGGGGGAGTGGCCGACAGTACGGCAATTGGGTGCCGACGCCTGAGGCATAGCGCAACAGTGGCCCGATGAACAAGATCACCGGTCCAGTCCAGCCCCAAATCCAATCCGCCGCTGCCCGCACCGATCCTGCGGGCCGTCGACGCCCTAGGATTCGGCCGCTACGAAAGACCGTGCTCGCTTTCAGTCCGCCTTCTGGAGCGACGACGGTCTTTCGCATCTGATCGTGTTTCCCGCCGATGACGGCGAGCCGTCGATATGGGTGTTCGATCTCGACGCATTCGCAGCAGGCCCGTGTTGTGTGCGCACCTGTTTCACACCATCACGCCCTACGCGCTCGACCGTCCACCGGCGCAGGCCGTCGATTGGCTAAGGCTTTGTTGGCAGAGGTTTTCGGCCGTCCGGTACCCGAACCGGTCGCGACGGCAGTGACGTCGTGGACGAGCGACCCCTACACCCACGGCGCGTATACGCAGTGCCCGCCTGGCGCCGACCCGTCGATGTTCGACGCGCTCGGCGAACCGGCGCACGGTCGGCTGCTGTTCGCTGGCGAGCACACCAGCCGAGCGAGGTCCGGTTACGCCGACGGCGCGTACGTCAGCGGCCTTCGCGCCGGTCAACTCCTGGCGTCAGGCGTGAACTCGACGGAATTGCGCGCTAGGCCTTGTTCGGTCCCGATCTTTCTGGTGGACATATGCATGCATTGGCCAGGTTCCACGGTCGTCAATGCACCGCGGCGCCGCGACCGCTGAACCAATACTCGTCCCGTGGAGGACACCGGGACAAACCGAGACCTACCCGTGCTGGTGGTTGTTGTCGAAATCGCCTATGGAGCAGCCTGTTCCAGCATCCACATAAGCGATATCAAGGTTCGGGTGGCTTGTACGACGCCACCGTTCAACGCGCTCTCCGCGTTCTTTCAGCGAGCATTATCTCCAAGAGCCCAAACCGACGATCGCACGGGAAAACCACCCCGACAGTGCCGCGCGACTTCATGGGTTACAGCCAGCCAGAATGGCGACTCCATTAGCCAACTCCGGGCCATGCGCTCTGGTATAACAATTTTCAGAAACCTCATCGAGGAGGTGCGGTATATGCGCGCAGTACCTGTTTCGTTACGCCGCTCGCGGCTGCGGGCGTCATCGCTCTAGGGATCTCGACAAGCACCGCCTGGGCGGGCGGGCCGGGTGGCGCTATCGAGGACTCAAATGACATCTCCGTTGCGGTCGGTACCGGTGTGTTCGTTGATGGACTGGTGGGTTTTAGAGCGAGCGGCGCCACCAATGAAGAAGCGTCGGCGCAGGTGATCGCGCAGTGCCAGAGCGCGGGTGGTCAAGAGTGCACCAGCGATGAGGTAACCAACGATAATCTCTGCATCGTTTCCGTTGGCGACGACAGCAACGAGATCGTGGCCGGCGGTGCCGGGCTGACTGTCGAAGCTGCCCGCGACAATGCGTTCCAGCGGGCGGGTGCCAGCGGTACGCCCCTGGGCTCGACCGCCGCCATCGTCATATCGGATTGTCACTAACGGGTGAGCCGATGTCAGGGCCTGCAGCGAATGACCATTGTGTACCGGCCTAGTAGGCCAAAAGGTGAAAGACATATGACAAATCGACGCAAGTCAGCACTGTTGCTGGTGAGTTTGACGGTGGTGGCGGGCGTTTCCGCGCCCGCCGCCGATGCCCTACCGAGCTGCCAGGATTCAGGCACCACGTCCACCTGCCAAACCAACGGCAGCGTGTCGATCAAGGCGCGTCCCGGGACAGTGGCGGCCCCTGCCAACCAGCCTGTAATTCGGTGGGGGCGCCGTCGCTAGTACCCACTTTCCGTGAGTGGCCGCGTGTGCCTCACGCAGGCACAATGCAAAGCGCACAACGCGTCACCGTGACGCATCTGAGCGGTGCTATCTCAAAGAACCCGCGCGGGCTCGGCCGTGATTAGACAGCCGGTAACTTCGGTGCATCGCTGCGGCACCTGGTTTTCCGCCGGCCTCGGCACGATTCGACGCATGCCGGGTAGTCGTCCACTCGCTTCGTTCAGCTGACAATATCTAACTTATCGACGCACCAGTTGGGGCTTCCCGAGGCGGCGGCGTCCAATCCGCCGAGGTCGTCGAGAAGACGTTCATCGCGAGCACGGTGGACAGCGCAGCGAGGGAAGCATGCTATGAGCAGCCGGGCCCGGCACTACCGGGGGGCCGAGCGGCTGCTGGAGGCCCTGCTGCGCGACAAGCGCGGTAGACACGCTGGCGGTGAAGGCTCGGGTGCAGACGGTGTGGGGGTACAGGTGCCCGCCATGCTGGCCACCGTGCGCGATGTCGCCGACAGCGAGTACGTGGAATTCAAGTCGATGGAGGAAAGGCGTGAGATGGTGGGCCGGGGTGCCTGACGCGATGTCCACCTGACTGGCTAAGGACGACGAAGGAGAACCATGATCAAGACCCTGACCGCCATCGCCATCGCGGGGGCGGCCATCGCTTCCAGTATGCCCATAGCGACCGCCGAGCCGGGCTGTACGGCCTCCGGGCTATCCTCTGCCCTGGGCCAGGTCGCCAACTCCACCGGGGCGTGGTTGAGCGCCCATCCAGAGGCGGAGGCGGCGGTCAACACGGCCGATGAGAACGCCATCCGCACCTACTTTGCCACCCACCAGGGTGAATGGCGCGAGCTGCAGGGCATCGCCTCCCCGCTTCGATCCTTGCGCCAGTCTTGTCCGCAGCAGGTCAGCCCCGGTGACGTCGCCCGGCTCTATGACGCGATGGCGAGCTGATCAGGGTCCGCGGAGATGCGGTAAGGGGGACTCGGAGACGCCGTTGGCGTGCAGCATGGGGTGCTGGCAGAGAGAAACCAGTCCCACGGCCCAGTCGAGCAGGACCGGCGGGGTGGAGCCGAGGTATGGCGACGACCCGTACGCAGGTTCGTCGGTCTCGGCTTGATCGTCGGCATACCTTGGGCGGTCTGGTACTACGCGGACAGCAACCCGCCATGGGCGCCGGTTGCCTACGCATCCTCGAACGCATCATCACCGAAGCCTGGTGATCGTCATGTCCGGCCGCAGGTTCACACTCGTCGAATCCCACGCTAGGCATCCCAGCGCAGGAGCGGCCAACAACATTGTCGTAAGCCACTCCCGGCGGTCCCCGAAACCTCGTTTGAGAAGCGGCTGCCCAATCGTTTATTCGTGCATCCTGATGATGCACGCGCTACCGCCGTAGAGACACCACCTGGGCAATGACGGAATAAGCGCTGCGCGGCACTGAATCGACGATCCACGCCATCGATCCAGGTGAGACCCAGCCCACCGAAAATGCGGGGCGATCTCCGCTCTTCCGCCTAGCCACGCGCAAAATGTCACTGCGACGAATTGATTTGCTGCGCAGCCTTTCTGAAACGCCGTGTAGGGCGTGCCGACCACGGCGCAGAGGGCTTCGTAGTGGCCTCAGCCGGACGCCATACCCCCGTTGATACTTCTCCCAGCCGAAACCGTCTGCTGCCGAGCCATGAAAGGCGTTCGCTATCCGTATAGGTGCGCGAACATTACGCTGCGGCGTGCCGTTATGGGCGCGGGCGGCTCGGTCGTGAGCAGCGTGCCGCTCGAAAACTAGGTTTTGGCGATGAACTGGGCCGGCAAGGCCCCTCGGCAGTCGTATCGGTTCACACCACGAGCTACCGAGGGGCCCGCGCTCATCGCTGACCTACGGAACGATCATCCAACGGGAGACGTCCCGATAGGAACCTAGGCTCCCTTGCCGTGGCGCGAGTGATTCGCGCCCTGGCCGTTGCCGTGATTGCCGGCATTGCCCCCGCCCTGGCCGTTGCCGTGGTTGCCGGCATTGCCCCCGCCCTGGCCGTTACCGTGGTTGCCGGCATTGCCCCCGCCCTGGCCGTTACCGTGGTTGCCGGCATTACCCGATCCTTGACCATTGCCGGGCTTGTCGGGCTGGGTCGGTTGCTTGGGCGGAACCACTGGGCCGGGTGCATGCGGTCCTGTCACCACCGGTCCTCCCGGGACCTGCGGAACCGGCGCCTGCGCCGGCGGGATCTCCGGACCAGGCGCCTGCGGTCCTGACACCACCGGTCCCCCCGGGACCTGCGGAACCGGCGCCTGCGCCGGCGGGATCTCCGGACCAGGCGCCTGCGGCCCTGACACCACCGGTCCCCCCGGGACCTGCGGAACCGGCGCCTGCGCCGGCGGGATCTCCGGACCAGGCGCCTGCGGCCCTGACACCACCGGTCCCCCCGGGACCTGCGGAACCGGCGCCTGCGCCGGCGGGATCTCCGGACCAGGCGCCTGCGGCCCTGACACCACCGGTCCCCCCGGGACCTGCGGAACCGGCGCCTGCGCCGGCGGGATCTCCGGACCAGGCGCCTGCGGCCCTGACACCACCGGTCCCCCCGGGACCTGCGGAACCGGCGCCTGCGCCGGCGGGATCTCCGGACCAGGCGCCTGCGGCCCTGACACCACCGGTCCCCCCGGGACCTGCGGAACCGGCGCCTGCGCCGGCGGGATCTCCGGACCAGGCGCCTGCGGCCCTGACACCACCGGTCCCCCCGGGACCTGCGGAACCGGCGCCTGCGCCGGCGGGATCTCCGGACCAGGCGCCTGCGGCCCTGACACCACCGGTCCCCCCGGGACCTGCGGAACCGGCGCCTGCGCCGGCGGGATCTCCGGACCAGGCGCCTGCGGCACCGGCAATTGCGGCGCGCCGTAGCTCAGCTCTGCGGCATGAGCGACGGACGAGAGGCCCAGTGCGGCTGCGACAGACGCCGCACCAGTGAATCCCCATAAAACAACCCGCTTCATATGTCTCCTAATTTCTTGGAGTGAACTGTGTATGTGCATGGAATTGACTGCACATCCCAAGTGGCCGAACGGATTTCGGTTCGACCGACACCGTCTTGACGGCTACGTGCGATTTGAAACCCAACTGAGCCACAGATCACACCGGCGTCTGTGGCAGCCAAGTCGAAGGATGTTGCTGCGTCACGGATGCACCGCTACTCAATGCCGCACGCTCTGTGCATATTCGGGCGAAGAGCTGCGCAGGGTGTGGAGCCGTCAGGCGGTGTAGACGAGATCCCTTGTATGCAGCGCTGATTGCCGACGTGCGCCATAACCGCGGAATAGTCATCCAGCAGCGACGGGCGAGTTCGTCAGCAAACTCAGTCAGCGCAACTTCCGTTCGTCCATCACGCAGCAACTGGCTGGCCGGAATGCCTGTGTTGGCGCCGACCGGTGGGCAGCACATGCGCGCAGCGGCGCCTCACCGCGACAGCGGCCAACACACGAAACCGCCCGTGTTGCAAACAGACCACGACGACGCGTCGGGTGACAGACCAACGTTGCCGCCCGTTCTGGCCGAACTGGTCGTCGCGGGTGTGACCGGTCACTGCGGCTGGTAAAACCCCGCAGGCTATCCGGTCGCGTTCGTGTCAACCAGCGAGGTCGTGGAACAAGGGGAAACTTCGATATAGTTCGCTCGCAACTGGTCAGTCGCTGGTGCGACCATTCGGGGTAGGACGTGACGACATGGCGCCATCGTGAGATGAATGCCGCGCCTGGTGGGCGCTACGGCGCCGCCTGTACCCGGCGGGGCGCTGACGAAACGACAGAAGTCATCGGCAATTACCTGACATTCGAATCTGCTGCGACACCGCATGATAGACAATACCGTGGGTTACTGGTAACCCGCCGTATTCGTCCTGACTTGCAGCAGCTCATCGGTCGAGATGTGGCAGGGGAGAGGCGCCGATTGCCGCGATGGCTGCCGACCATCGGGTGAGTAGTCGGCCTGCGCGGCGGCGGACCGATGCGACCTTTCCGAGGTAAACCGGCCGTCGGTAGGCCAAGGCAGAATTGTGCGCCATGACATGGTTCGTTGAGTTCCGGGGACGACGACGCCGGCTATCTGGCCTCAAGGACGGCGCGCATCGAACTTCCCAGGTGTGCTTACCGAGAGGATGCGACCAACCCACGTCGCGCAGAGCACCAAACCGCGCAGCCGCCCCGCCAGCTCGGGGTGCTCGACAAGCGCGCGGATCGCGATGAACCCGCCCGTCGAGTGCCCAACCAGCACGCCGTCGTGCACCTCGAAGTGCTCCAACACCGCGGCGTCGTCGGCCGCCATGGACTCCGACCCAATGCCGGCAGAGCCGATCGTGGAGCGGCCATGGCCCCGCTGGTCGAACGCAATGACCCGATGACCGCGGTCTAATGGCCTCCCCCACAAGATGTTCCACTCCGCGAGGGGGGTACCCGTACGCGATCGCGAGGACCACCGTCGGCCCTTCTCCCGCCACCACGCCGCGAATGACCGTCCCGTCCGGGCGACCAATGAACACCTGCTGATCGCGGGGGAACAGGTCCGGATTGCGTTCGATGGCCGCGACCGCCGCCCGCGCCGCGCACCACCCCGCCACCCCAATTGCACCAACCAAGCGGTCACGCGGGGCTAGCGCTGCAATCCTGCTCATTTCCTACACCGCTCAGTAGAACCGCGACCCGACACTCACCGAGGTCGATATCGTGCCCCGCAAGCTCGCCGGGCTCACCGTCATCTCAAGCGAGCGGGCTGGCATGTAGGTGCTGAGTGCATTCCGTTTGCGCGTTCGGTCCAACACGACGCGCGCCAGCGGGCCCTCAAGCTCGACTCGGAGCTGCCCGCCGGCGTCGCCATTCATCGTGGCCGAGGGGTGGTGCGCTGCAGTCTGGTCCAGCATCGCTCGGTGAGCAGGTCGATGTTGGCGCGACCGCCCAGGTCGTCGCCCAGCCCGGAGGAGGCGACGCCGGACGGGACCTGCGATTCATGCATCGCCGAGCCGTCATTGACGTGCACGATGCCGGAGCGGACCCGGTCGGCGACGGCCCAGGCGTTGTCCAGGTCGCGGCCGAACACTGCCGTGGGCAGTCCGAACCGGGTGCCGTTGACGATCTCGATTGCCTCCTCGACGGTGTCGACCACGCTGATCGGCGCAACGGGTGCGATTACCTCCTCGTCGTGCAGCGGCATCCCGGTGCAACGTCGGTGACCACGGTCGGGCGTAGGAGGACACCGCCGACGGTGCCGCCCTCGACAACGTGGGCACCCAGCTCGACAGCGCCCGAAACCATTTCGAGCGCGCGGTCGGCCTGACGCTCAGACAACATCGGGTCGACGTCCACGTCGCCGAGGAAGGGATCGCGACGGTGAGGGCGTGGGCGCGTTCGACTGGCCAGTGTGGTCATGATCGCTTCGATTTCGATCGGGGTCGACCGCCCAAGAGTGGCCTGGCGTCGACGACGGTGGTAGGTCCGTTCGATCCAGCCGTCGGTGATGCCCTTACAACGCGCTGGCCGATACCGCCATCGGCCTGTACAAGACCGAGCGCTGCGCGAGGATTCACCGTGCCCTAACGGCCCGCTGCGCACGCTGACCGACCGCGAAGACGCCACCTCTGCGTTGGATGCACTTGTGCAACACCACCACGCTTATGCACCGTCTGAACCGCCGACCCCGGCAGAAGCCGAGGCTGAGAACTACGGTCACCACCAGATCGGGCTGCACACCGATCACATGTAACGAGATATGCACGAAAGCCGGGACACTTCAATGTGATCGACCGCAGTTCGTAGGCATGGACCGGTAACTTTCCGTGCTGACTGGGCGGGCTCAATAGCGGTCTGGTCCACCATCTCGCATCGGGTCGCAACGCGTTTCGGCACCCGCCCGGACGGTGCCCGCTCTATCTCACCAATTAAGGGGCCTCGTCGTCTCGTCGAGCAGAAGGTTCGGCCCGTCGTGTTACGAGGCAGCGGGCGACTCGATGACCGGTCGGCTATAAAGGCTCACGGTCACCGCGGCAGAGACGCCCGCGACGACCAACAGGCCCCAGCCACGGTGGAACGCCCCAAGTGAAGCAGCGTGTCCCTGACCCAGCAGCACGACGACCAGCGCCACGCCCACTGCACTGCCCACCTGACGGGCGGTGTTCAACACCGCGCTACCCGTAGTCGCCCGCTGCGCCGGCAAGGCGCTGGCGGCAGCGAAGAGCGGCGCCTGCACCAGCCCCGCGGCACAACCCGCCAGCACCAGACCTGGCAGGAAGCCCGTGAGGTAATCCGGTTGGTTGGGGGCGATCGCGACCCACCAGGCACCCGCGCCCGCCAGGCACAAGGCACCGACGATCGCCGGCAGGCGCCGCCCGAGTCGCGCGCCGATACGGCCGGCGTTGATCGACCAAAGCAGCGCAACGAACGGCCCCGGCGCGATGGCCAACCCCGTGCGCAGTGCGCTGTAGTGCCAAACGTCCTGCAGAAGCAACACACTGATGAGCACCCATGCCGCGAAGCCAATGAAGTACAGGAACAGCGCCAGGGTCGCACCCGTGAAGGAACGGGAAGAGAACATAGACGCTTCGATCAGTGCGTGTGGGTGGATGACCGACCGCCGCACAGTGAGCGCGGCAGCCACGGCCGCAACGGCATACAGCGCCAAGACAGGGGTGGTGAGCCATCCCCAGCTGGGTCCTTCGACGGTAGCCAGGACGAACGCAGTGATCGCCGTCAACAGGGACACCGTCGAAACCGGATCCGGGAGATGGGATCCCGTAGCCGCGCGGTGGTGTGGCACCGCACGGACGGCGAACGCCACGATGAGTAGCCCGATCGGCACGTTGATCAGGAAGATCCACCGCCAGCCCAGGCCGACTAGCAGCCCACCGACAGTCGGGCCCAGCGTCCCGGCGACCGCAGCCAAGCCAGCCCACAGTCCCACCACCATGTTGTGTCGTCTCACCGGGAAGGCTTGCAGGAGAAGGCCAAGGGAGGTCGGGACGATGACCGCGGCGCCCACCGCCTGGGCGGTGCGGCCCCCGATCAGGATCGCTAGCGACGGCGCTGCCGCACATAGCGCGGAGGCCACCGTGAACACGATCGTACCGACCACGAGGAAGCGCCGGCGTCCGAAGTGATCGGCGAGCCGCCCGGCTGGGATCAGTAGGGCGGCGAAGACCACCGTGTACGCGTTGAGCACCCACGACAATGTGCTCAACGAGGCTCCCGCGTAGGTGTCGCCCATCGCCGGCAGGGCCACGTTGACGACGAAGAGGTCCAGCTGCGCCATGAAGGCGACTGCACCGAGAACGGCCATCGCCGCCCACTTCCTCGGATGGTCATCGCCCCGCACGAACGAGTCGATGTGGGGCAGTTGTGCCATCTCTAGCCCTCCACAGACACTTTGTGTAGTGCGAACGATCTCATCGACGCCATCGCAAGGTTTCCCCAGTGGTTTCCAACAGGCGTCGGCGGCGCACCGCATGATGACGGGCGTGGTCATTCGGCAGGATGACGTAGTGGCGGCCCTTCATGTCAACGACACTAACGCGAAATTGTGGACGGCGCGAACCCGCACCTCGGTAACGCATGCACCCTACGACCGCAATCGCGGGCCCTGACTACGGGGAGCAATCGTCTGGACCATCCAAATCGCCGCCCGGTGCCTGCCGCACATCCAATCACTGTGCCCCAATGTGTACGGTGATTACGGGCTGGTTGACGCGCGTAGTCCGCGCGATTTATGGCGCCCCACAGATTGTGATTACGGCGTCGCCGACGTCAACATCGCCACCTCCGGCGCGGTGTTCGGCGGACCGTCTGGTGATGAGAAACACGGTGGCGGCTTCGGTGCTAGCGTTCTTGATCGCAAGCACCCTGTTGATTGCTGCCGCTGCGCGCGCAGCATTAAGCTGGTAGCCGCCATGTTGCGACCCGATACATTTGCCGCGCAAACCGAACCCCTTGTCAATGTGCGCTTCGCGGTCGCCCACCTGGTCTACACGGGGACCCTCAGCCGAACCGACGGCGAGGCGATCGTGCAGGCGGCCGCACACCTTCACTTCAGCGAGCGCACCTATCCTACGATTCTGGCCGCATCCGGCCTTGCCGACGATATAGGCATAGCCGCCATCATTACCCTCTTGAAGCGCATCAACCTCAAGGCAGATGACGCATTGCTGCTCCTTGAGACCCTCGCCCACGCCGAACCGAAACAAACTTAGCCCCGCCAGCCCTCGCCGCCGGCGAGCCGATGGTCGCGCCCACTGCCTGGCGGATCTGCTCGACCCACCGGTTGTGGAGCGTGTTCGGCAAGAAGCGCGGCAAGAACGGCAAAGTGGACCCGCCAGTGCACGACGATCTGGTGGAGCGCGACTTCAGCGCCGAAAATTAAATCGGTTGTGGCTGAGCGATATCACCGAGCATCCGACTCTCCTTGGGTTCCAGTAGTCGTTGCAACACTTCACGAAGGGTGGCGATGTTGTCGGGACCGAAGTACAGCAAGGAGCAGAAGGCGCAGTTCTTTGAGCTGCTCGACAGAGATGGCAGTGTAAGGGCGGCCGCTGATGCGGCAGGGGTGAACGTCCATGCGGCATATAGCTGGGTCCGACAGGCCGGGCTGGTGATGCAGCGGCGTGCACCACGCAGGTACACCGAACAGGAGAAGGCCAAGTTTCTACGGCTGGTAGCGGAGCGGCTAAACATCTCGACCGCTGCTCGCGACACGGGGATTCATCGCCCCACGGCGTACGCCTGGGCGCGTAAGGCCGGGATCTTCACCAGTGAGGCCCGCAAGGTCAATCCGCGCCGGGAGGAGTTTCTGCGGCTTCGCTCCGAGGGGCTCACGCGGCGCGAAGCCGCCAGGAAGGTCGGTGCCGAAAACCGTTCGGCTACCGACTGGGACAAAGGCATCACGATCATCCATCGTGGCCGGGTCTACCCGGATGGTCGCATTGTGCGCTACCCGGAGCCGACAATCACAACCATGAAGCCTGCACGTCCCAAGCGCCACATCGGCGGCACCGTCGACTTGAACCGGGTTGAAAAGGTTATTGATCCGCGTTACTTGAGCCTGCTCGAGCGCGAGCACCTCAAGGACCTACACTCGACGGGTATCTCGATCCGCAAGATCGCGGCCGCGATGCAGCGGGCGCCGTCGACGATCAGCCGAGAATTGAAGCGCAACACCGTGTCCAAGTCCGGGTACCTTCCACACACCGCGCATCGGTTGTCCGCGCAGCGCCGGATTCGCGAGCGCCCGCTGAAAGTGCTTGCCAGCACTGAGCTGCTGGCCTACGTCAAGGCCAAACTGAAGAAGAAGTGGTCGCCGGAGCAGATCAGCAATCGGCTGTCCAGAGACTGCCCTGACCGGCCGGAGATGCAGGTGCGCACCGAGACGATCTATCAGGCGATCTACGTGCATGCCCGCGCTGAGCTCAAGCGCGAGTTGGTGAGCGGGTTGCGTCGCGGTCGCGGAGTCCGTAAGCCGCAGAGAAGATCCGATGCGCGTCGGCCCCGGTTCGTCGACCCGATGAAACCAATCAGTGAGCGACCGGCCGAGGTTGGCGATCGCGCCATCCCGGGCCATTGGGAGGGCGACCTCATCATCGGCGCCAACCAAGGATCAGCGATCGCCACTTTGGTTGAACGGTCCAGCCGCTTTGTGATGCTCGGGCTGGTTGGGCGCGACCGCAGCGCCGAGATTGTTCGTGACACCCTCATCACGACCGTTTCCCGGCTGCCCGAAACGCTGCGCGGCACGCTGACCTGGGACCAAGGCGCCGAGATGTCAGAGCATCGCGCATTCACCGTCGCGACCAACATGGATGTCTATTTCTGTGAGCCGGCGTCTCCCTGGCAACGCGGCAGCAACGAGAACACGAACGGGTTGCTGCGCCAGTACTTCCCGAAGGGACTTGACCTGTCGCATCAGTCCGTCGAGCATCTTGAGGCGGTCGCCGACGAACTCAACACCAGGCCACGAAAGTCACTCGATTGGCAGACCCCAACGGAACGTCTTGCTGCTTTAATGAACGCGTCATAATGCCGACCGTTGCAACGCCATGGCGGCACCCCGGCCGGGAACGTCACCACGACGTGGACGGGTTCATCGGCCAGCGCGGCCAGCGCCGTTCGTGCTCGGGCAGTGTCGCCCAGGAACTCTGAAGAGGTCGACACCAGCACGATGGGTCGATCGATCGAAGCGAGCCATACCGGCGTTTCTTGTGGGATGGGATCGAACGCGCAGGCGCCGATCAGCGCAATCGAGTCGTCCCAATCCGGATGCGGATAGTCGAACGGTTGGGCGGTGGCCACCAGTTTCAGTGGTGCCCGGCGCCCGTAATCATCAGCCGATGTGATCGGCGGCACCCCGACTCGTGCGCGTAGACGGTTGAGCGGACCGGCCATCCCTTTGTCGAATACGCCGGTCACCATCGGTCGAAGCAGCGCGTCGCGAACCCGACCAGCCAGACCCGGCCACGGCCGCAGCCCAGGACCCCACGGCGGCACTCCGCGCGATCGCAGGTAAGGAAGGAACGGCCAAAACGACAACCACGGCAGACCGCTGGCTTCGGCCCCCGCAGCCGCGCCCCAGCAGTTCGCATCCACGAGCACCACATCGGGGCCGACCTCGTCGATCGCCGCGGCCAGATCGGTTACTTCATACTCGGCGTGCCGCGCGAATGTGCTCAACGCCTTTTGCAGGGCGACTTTGGGGTTTGGGGCGTCGGCGTCGTCCAAGGGCATGGTTTCGATACGGGGATCGACGGCCGCGGTCGCGCAGCCTAAGCCGAGACCAGTGTCCACACCGGCGGACAGGGTGCGCAACGCAATGTCATGTCCCCGGTCGCGCAGCTCGCTCAGCAGCGCACTAATCGGGAACAGATGACCCATCGCGGGTGTGGTGTACGCCAAAACTGTTGCCACAATGATCTTTCCGTATTCGAGGCGCTGAGCTTTCCGATAAAGATGGCCCGACCACGTGGATCCAAAGGATGCAGCAGAGGTCCCTCAGATGCGCAAGTCGCCGATCGATGGGTTCTAGCAGTCAACGAGTATCTGGTCGCCAGGCATCCTGAAGGTCTTACTTATCAGGCAAGATGGAGTCAGCGACACGGTTGACTTCGAACCGGCGTGGCACCTTCTGGCTCGTTACCACGATTGATTTGATTTTTCGGACAACTCCCGCCGCCTCGCCGCGCGCCACGCGCTGTCCCAATTGATTCCGGTACACAACGGATCTCTTATGATTCGTCGTGCGACATCCGTGGTGAGAGGGGTGGCCAGCGCTATGCGCTGTAGCTCAGCCACACCGGCAGGGCAGCGTTCAAGTGCTGCATGAACTTGAACAGCCCCACACGGTACTCGCCAAACCCTAGCCGGTCGGTCTTGTAATCTGGGAACGCGATTCCGATCCCGAAAAGACCGGGGGCGAGAATTCCATTGGTCACGTTGTGCTCCAACGGACCCCATTGTGGGGTCAAGGGAAGGCGCCTGGGTTCGAATCCGATGGTGTAGACGACGTGGTCGCACACCTGAAGTAATTCCTGAAATTGCGGACATCGGACCGAATACCTCTTAAGCCGGTCCGGGTGTAGCCCGTCAATGTTTTCCCGAGCCCAGCACGCCGCCTGCCCCTTCAAACCGATGGAATCGAACAACGTCCAGTCCTCGAAGTTAACGGCGTACGTGAGCGGGCCGCGGTAGAAGTCGATGACTTGCGTTACCGGATTAGCCAATAGGTTGGGTAAGGCGATCATCGCCGAGTGCGACGCACCGAAGACGGCAACGGTCGCACCTTCCAGCGGTTGCTGCGCCAGTGTCTGGGGATCGAGAGCCACTTCGACCGGAATCTCTTTTAATCCCTCGTAGGCGAGCTTCTTGGGGACTGAGCCGACGGCGAGAATCACGTTGCGCGAGGTGATTTCACGGTGCTCGGTGCTCACGATCCACCGCCTGTCTCGCAATGAAAGTTCGGTCGCGATCGTTTGAATGGCCGTCACCCGCTCACGAAGGTGCTGCGAAATCCACAGCAGCGGGTCGGCTATTGCCCCGAGTGGGCACGTGTCCTCGGGTTGGATCTGGTTCAGTTCGAAATGGGGTGCCTCGGCGAAGCGGAAAGACGGTGACGCGTTCAAGTAGTCCGGAATAGCGCGACACGTGTGTTGCTGTGGACGGCTCGCCACTTTCCACCGATGTCCCCAGCGGCGAACTGAGGGTCGATCCAGGCAACTTCGGCAGGCGCGATGCCATGGTCGAGGAGCCTTCCCACCGCCGCGATCCCCGCAGGACCTGCTCCTACGACGGTCCAGTCGTATCCTGTCATTTCTGCCCTTTCAGTTCAAAGAGTGTGGTCAGCGCCATCGGTGAATGGCACGGCCCACTGGCACTCGCGATTCAACAAATCTGCACGGTTGGCCTTCAGGCCCGCCGGGCCTAGTTTTTGCCCGATCTTGGTCCTCAGCCCGAGTGGCGCCGGAATAGCCTGGTGTAACGCCTTTTTGGCTGCTCTAAACAGCACTTCTCTGCCCGAACTTCCCGCCCGGATGTGTTGGCAGCTTTGGTGGAGACTTGCCGGAGGTGCTATTCCGCGTTGCGGGAAGCGAGAAACAGTGCCGCCATGATTTGCGGGTTGGTGAGGTCGTGGCCTCTTGAATAATGGAACCGTTGTCGAGTAGGAAATTCCCTGCGGCGTAAGCGCGGTCGGTTTTTAAGAAATCGGCGATCAGCACCGTGACGATCTCGCGGCCGACCGCGACGTCAAACGGCTCAGCGCGCTCCCGAAAGTTGTGCCCGCGCCGCTGCACATCCTCAGCTGAAGCGAGAGCGACCCTCAGCGTCGTGGGTAATGCTCGCTGCTGGGCCACGTCGGTCTCCTCTCGCCATATTTGGCCGGCGCTGCAGGCCTGCGACCAGCCTCGCCTGTCAACCCGTGATGCGGCATCCGTGAAACCCTCGGGCGTGCCCCTGGTTAACGCCCCGGTTTGGCCCTGATTGACGAAACGGGGTGGTGACAGGTGAGGCCGACCGCATCGCGAACGATGGCGATGCACAGCGGATCTTGGGCTGTTGTTCTCCGAATAATGTTGGTGCAGAGTCAAACCCAACGCCGACCAGACGCGTGACACCACCGAATGGGATAATCTAAGTGCCCGCCATCGACGACGTCTATCAGTCCATAGCGCCGGACGCCGCACGTCCTGTGTTTGGTGAGTGCCTGACGGCGAAGTCGTGTTGATTGTGCGCGTGGGACATCAACGTGGGCGCCGTTTGGGCGCTCGGCCACGCAAGTGATGCAACTTATCAAGCCAGCGCATCGGCGGCCGCATCGACGGCGGCGTGATCAGGCGGTATCCATGCCCAATTCTGATCACGCGAGCGTTGGAAATGTGGCTACCATCATCGCCAGTGCGGCGCCGCGTCCGCTGAATCGTGGGCGTCCTAACCTGGACCACGGTTCCCGTAACGTCCGGGGCGCCTAGGTGGCGTCGCGAAGCGCTTTGCGTAACCCCCGTCGGGAACTGATTTGGAGCTTGTTGAAGACCTTGGTCAGATACCATTCGACGGTCTTGGGGCTGAGGAACAGCTGCACGGCGATCTCCTGGTTGGTATACCCGTCGCTGGCCAGGCGTGCGACGACGGACTCTCGACCGGTTAAAGAAACCGAGGCTCTGGAGTTGCGCCTCCGTACGGAGTCCCCGGTGGCCACCAGTTCCCGGGTGGCGCGCTCGGCGAAACCGTCAGCCCCGGCCTCGACGAAAAGGTCAAGGGCTCGGCGCAATTGTTCGCGGGCGTCGTGGCGCCGGTTCTCGCGGCGCAGCCATTCGCCGTAGATCAGCTGGGTCCGGGCCACCAACATGGTGATGTGGGTGCGCTCGAGGTGGGCAATCGCTTTCTGGTACAGGGCTTCGGCTTCTCCTCCCTTCGCCAGCAGCGCGCGTGAACGTGCCGCGAGTCCGAACGCCAGGTCGGTTCCACTGGCTTCGGTTCGCGCTATCAGCTGGTTCAACGCCTCGGTGGCGATCTCGGTTTCGCCGAGGCGGGCGGCGGCTTCGATCCTCTGTATCAGTGCATACCCGGCATACCCGCCGAGACCGAGATCGTCGTATCCGATGGCTAATTCGGTTGCGGCCAGTGCCTCCGAGTACTCACCAAGACCAAGGTGGAGTATTGCAGCCGCGAAATGGACCATCGGGATCTCTTCCTCGGCGTGCACGGTCGCGTGAGCCGTGCTGGCCCGAACGAGGTTGAGTGTGCGGTTCTTGTCGCCGCGGTACGCGGCGAGCACCGGCTCGATGCTACCGACATGCCGTCCTCCCACCCCGCCACGAACACCCGGCATAGTGGCGCCCACGGCTTCGGTGATCAGGCGGGCTTCTTCCAGTAAGGTTTCTGCGTCGGGGAATCGCCCGGCGTGCAGGCTCATCCACGCCCGGAAGGCAAGTGCGACGGGAAGCAGTGTCAGCAACCCGCTGTCGCGCTGCGTTTGGATCTGGCGGACGGCCAACTCGTCCCAGGCGTTCCAGTCCCACAGGTCAAGGGCGACCCGCCCGGCCAGCACATACCAGCGCGGATCACCGTCGCCGCGAGAGTAGTCGCGACGCAGTTCTCGCAAAGCCTCATTGAGCAGGGGCGCGGCCGCACTATAACCACTGCTGAACCGCACCACCAGGGCATCGAGCAGCAGATCCACCGCCCGCGCAGGCTTTGGCGCCGGCGGGGCCGCCTTGGCGGCGCGTACCACTGACTTCGGGTCGGCTCCCTCTTGACTGGAGAGTCGGCCCGCGAATATCGACGCCATCAGCGCTTCGAGGTAAGTCTCGCGGGCCAGGAGCTCATCGAGCGGTGTCAGTCTTGCCGCGGCGGCCAAGAAAAGCAACGGCGCGTCACCGCCGCGGTGCCCGGCGAACGCGACGCGAGCGCGCAACAGCAATTGCTGCGCGCTCTGTTGATCGTCGGAGGTGCCAGCCTCGGCAATAGCAACCAGCTCCAGCGCGGCGTCTGGCGCCCCCGCGTCGAGCTTGGCGCGCCCAGCGGCGAGGGCACGGCGCGCCCGCTGGACAGGATCGGGCGTCAGGTGTGTCGCCCGGTCGAGAAAGGCAGCAGCCGCCGCGACGCCACCGCGCCTGCTGGCCTGTTCGGCTGAGCTTTCCAGCTCCTGCGCGATCGCCTCGTCGGGGGCGCCGACGGCCTGAGCACGGTGCCAGGCTCGTAGTTCCTCGTCGGATTGCGGGTCGATGGCCTCGGCCAATGCCTGGTGTGCTCGCCGACGACTCGACAGCGTCGCGCCGCGGTAGATCGCGGAGCGCACCAGTGGATGCTGGAACCGCACGCGGGTGTCGATGGCGATGAGATCGGCTTCTTCCGCCGGGGTGGCGTCGCCGATACCGAGTCCAAGAAGTTCGGCGGCTCGCCACAACGACGTCGGGTTTCCGATGGGGTCAGCAGCCGCGATCAGGAGCAGTTGCCGGGTCTCGCGGGGGAGTGCGCGCAGTTGGACGCTGAAGCTATTTTCGATGCGGCGCGCCAGCGGCCGGGATTGGGCCAGTCCGTAGCCGCCGGCAAGTTCGGCCGGTGTCGGACCTGTCTGTAACTGAAGCAGCGCCAAGGGGTTACCGCGCGCCTCGGCGAGAATGCGTTCACGCACCCGCTCATCGATCGCACCCGGCATGGCCGCGGCCAAAAGTGCGCGAGCGTCGGTGTCGTCGAGTGCCTCGACCATCAATTCCGGCAGGCCAGTGAGCTCACGCTCATCGTTTGGCTCGCGGACGGCGAAAACCATTGCGATTGGGTCCGCCAGTATCCGTCGCGCAACGAAAGACAACGCCTGCACTGATGCACGGTCCAGCCACTGTACATCGTCGATTACGCAGAGCAACGGATGTTTTGCCGACGACTCGGCCAGCAGACTCAGAACGGCTATTGCCAGCAAAAACTGGTCGGGCGTCTTACCTTCTCGCAGACCGAACGCGACGCCGAGCGCTTCACGCTGAGGACTCGGCAGCTTTTCCAAATCATGCAGCATGGGGCCACACAACTGGTGCAGGCCGGCGTAGGCCAGTTCCATCTCCAATTCCGCGCCCGCGATCTGCGCGACGTGAACGTCCGATGCCCGGTCAAGAAGATAATCGAGCAACGCGGTCTTCCCGACGCCGGACTCTCCCCGCAGGACGAGCACGGCGCTCTGACCACAACGTGCGTCGTCGAGCATCCGATCCAACGCCGCGAGTTCGCGGCGCCGACCGAAGAGCTTGGGTGAAGTACGACCGGGGGCCGTCACTTGCACCTCCCTTCACCCAGGGGTTCAACCACGTAGGACCCGGCAAAGTTTAGCCAACGTTGCCGTCCAACCAGGCAGCAGGCGGTTCCGATGGGTTCGGCAAACCTTTGGGGCGCCGCCGGTCTCGACCACTCTCCTGAACGCTTCATCGCGCACGACGATGTATGAGCAGAATGCTGCTGCGAAAGATTCGCCGCCGCAGCCAATCCCGAGAAGCCGATACCGTTGATGAGCACATCAGTCCCAAATTCGGCAGCTCAGGAAGGCTCAACCCTCACTTCGTGCCTATCATTCGTCCACGGGCGCGGCAGAAACGGTTGGCGTCGTTGGGCAGGTCGTTGGCCACACTGCCTACTAATGTCACCAGCCACCGGTGCGATCACGGGACAGAGTCTGCGAGGCGATGGCGGCGCCGCGATCAACGCGGTGGCTTAACCGCGAGATCAGCATTGTTGACCTCTGCGCAGCTCGCACGGGAAGCGTGGCAGTTTGCGACGATGCGCCGTTAGAGCAGTGCCATCGCGCGGCCCAGCCCGTGCCTTCGCGGCCACCAGCGGTTGTCCTCGTCGGTTGCGTCCCGGATGTGCGGAATGAATTTCTTGAAGTCCGCACCCGCGGAGCTGTCGAGAAGTGCCGCGTTCCGGATAGGGACGTCGTAGGGAAACTCGCGCTCGACACCAAACGCTTCTGGGGCAAAGAGTTTGACTTAGGGACGTCCACCCGTTCAAGGGCAGCACTGTGACGAGAGTGGCATCGATGTTGGCGACCGGCCTACTGGTAGTTCGGTTTTATGGCTTTCGGTGCGATTCTGCGGTCGGGTGAATCCGGGTCGGTTCCCGGGCAGTTTCCGGGGCCATACCAGGGTTGAATCCTGGCGCGGGATGCTGGAACGGGGCCCAAGATGAGACTCATGAGTGCAGCTCCTGGCCCCCTCGATGTTGATCTCCTGGTTATTGGATACGGCAGGGGCGGTAAGACCCTGGCCGCGCGATTGGGCCGGCTGGGGCGCCGCGTCGCCTTGGTGGAACAGTCCGACCGGATGTACGGCGGCACGTGTGTCAACATCGGCTGCGTGCCCACCAAAGCGCTGGTGCATGAGGCCGAGACGCGTCGTGGCGCCGATGACCCGCGCCGCTGGTACACCGACGCGGTTGGCAAGGTGGACGCACTGACCACACGGTTGCGCGGCATCAACTTCGCGCTGCTCGACACTATCGACGCGGTGACCGTGATCACCGGCCGCGCGGTGTTCACCGACGCGCATACCGTCGAAATCCGCGCGGGCCAAGACCGGCTGATGGTACGCGCCGAATCCATCGTCATCGGCACCGGTTCCGAACCAGTGATTCCCGACGTCGCCGGCCTGCGCGACAGCTCGCGCCTGGTCACCAGCACCGATCTGATCGCTACCGATGCGCTGCCGAATCGATTGGCGGTGCTGGGCGGCGGGTATCTCGGTGTTGAACTCGCCGCGATATACCGCCGCTTCGGGTCCACGGTCACGATCCTGGAGCAGGGCTCGGCGCTGTTCGGCAACGAGGACGACGACATCGCTGCGGCGGCGACCGGGGTTCTCGCCGATGAGGGCATCCAGATCATCACCGGCGCCCGGCTCGACAAGGTGCGCGACACCGCGCGCGAGATGGCCGTTCTGAGCTATGCGGATGCCGCAGGCCAGCACGAGCTGGAAGTCGACCTGATTCTGGCCGCCGCCGGGCGCAGGCCCGCGACACGCGATCTGGGTCTGGAGGCGGCGGGCATCGCGACCGATGCCCGGGGAGCCATCATCGTCGACGAGCACCTGCGCAGCAGTCAGCCGCATGTCTTTGCGATCGGGGACGTCAATGGCGGCCCGCAGTTCACCTATGTGTCCCTCGATGACAGCAGAATCGTCGCCGACCAGCTTCTCGGCGGCGGCATGCGGGCGGTCACCGACCGCGCTGCAATGCCCCGGACCGTGTTCATGACCCCGCCGCTGTCGACCGTCGGCATCACCGAGCGGCAGGCCCTCGATCTTGGTCACCGGGTTCTGGTCGCAAAAAAGTCGGTTGCGCAGATCGTGGGGATGCCACGGGCGAAGATCGTCGGGGACACGCGGGGGGTGATGAAGTTCGTCATCGACGCCGACACCGACCTCATTCTCGGCGCCGCATTGTTGAGTGTGGACTCCCAGGAGCTGATCAATACCGTTGCGCTCGCGATCCGCAACGCGGTGACCGCCACCCAACTACGCGATGCGATCTACACCCACCCGAGTTCTACCGAGGCGTTCAATGAGGTGCTCGACACCATGGCCCCAAGGTAGCCGCCTGCACGCTCGTCACCATCGCCATGCCGGTCCTATCAGCCCAGCAACGGGCCGGCGGTCTTGTTCGCCGTCGAATCCAACCGCGCTCGGCTCGCCGGCCTCGCAACGCGGTTGAGGGCTGGACACCTACGACCACTACGGCGCCCGGCTCCAGTCCCTGACTGCGCCTCGGCGAAGCCGTGGTCTCCAAGCAGCATGGCCGCATCGTGAAAGTCACGCCTACTTCATAAGCGACTCGCCCGTACAGACTTTCGCCCGCAGGATCTGACGGTCAGCAGGTATTTGTTCACACGGCACTTGACTTGAGAGGGAGTATTTAGTGACCGCCGCGGCCAAAGATCTTTACATAAAGGGCGTTCGCGTCGAGACCTACGGCGATCCATCGCAGTCGGCACCACTGCTGTTCGTCCATGGCGGGGGCCAAGGTAGTTGGGCCTGGGAGAAGATCGCACCACGACTAGCCCGACACGGCTGGTATGCGTTGTGTCTGAACTGGTTTGACCACAACGGTTCAGCACCGCTTGACCAGAGCCGAGCATTGACGCGATCACTGCTGGACCTCACGACCGAGATCGCGATAGTTGCTGAAACTTTAGACCGTCCACCCGTTCTCATATCCCATAGCATGGGTAGCATTCCCAGCTTGGAATACGCCACCGCGAATGAAGTCACTGCGATGGTGTTGCTCGCCCCGGTCCTGCCCGCAGGATTCGGCGCAGACATCACCGAGCTTGAGGTCGATCCGGAGACGATGTACACACCACCGCTAGAACGTCTGAAACCCCTATTCTGGTCGGAAGTCAGCGACGACGAATCACGACGTTATACGTCGTTGTTCGTTCCCGAATCACCGCGCGCGGTGCTCGAGACGACACGATCTCTGTGTGAAGTGGACACCAGCAAAGTACGCGTCCCGGCCTTGGTGATCGCCGCTGGCGCTGATGACTTGATCCCTCCCCAAGTCGAATTACTCGCCGACGCGATCAACGCCACATTCCTCGTCCTCGAAGACCAGACCCACGGGATCAACATCAATCCAATCTGGACTCAGGTCACCGAAAAGATTCAGACGTGGCTCTCCTGGTTACAGCTGCCCAATACCACACGCTAAGCACCCGGGCTTGCGCTTATTGTCGCGGCTTACACCACGAATACCGCGGGCGCCAACGAAACGCCCGAAGCCCACACCACATTAACTGCATCGAGTTCGCAGGGGCGTCGGCGGTACACAAGTGTGCCTTTCAGAAACGTAGTGGTCGCACGATATCGAGGTGCCTCATCCGATACGGCCGCTCCTCGGTGTTCATGTCATTGACATTAACGCAAAAAAGTGGGTTTGCAAGAACTGACACGTAGCTCCGGCATCGGCCAAATCGGGCGTTGATTGATTCGCATCAAACGGCCCCAGTCCACTGGTAACCTGCCGTATTCGACCCGGCCGTATTCGTTCTGACTTGCAGCGGCGCATCGGTCGAGATGTGGATGTGGTAGGGGATAGGCGCCGATTACCGCGATGGCTGCCGACCGTCGGGCGAGTAGTAGGCCTGCGCAGCGGCGGACCGATGCGAGCTTTCCGAGGTAAACCGGCTGTCGGTCGCCCAAGGCAGAATTGGGACCCAACCTGAAACAACGCCGAGGCCGCCTCGGCCGCCCATGCCGGCCGCGGCTGCCGGTGCCACTCCGGGTGACGCTCCGACGATCGGGGCGGCGGGCCCCAGGGGCCCCCGCCGCGAGCATTCCCCACTAACGGTGGGCAAGGGTCCGGCGGCCGGCACGTCACAATGGATCGGTGAGCACGGCAGAACATGATCGCCTCGATGAAGTCAAAGCCGGCGTGACGGACTGGCGACGCTGGGGCACCTACGTCAGTGAACGCGCCTGGGGTACCGTCCGGGAAGACTACAGCGGCGACGGCGACGCGTGGGCGTACTTTCCCTTCGAACAGGCGCGCAGTCGCGCGTACCGGTGGAACGAAGACGGCTTGGCCGGTTGGTGTGATCGCGATCAGATCATCTGCCTGGGGTTGTCGCTGTGGAACGGCCGCGATCCGATACTCAAGGAGCGTCCCTACGGGCTGGCCAACGAGGACGGCAACCACGGCGAGGACGTCAAGGACTACTGGTTCTACACCGACAACCTGCCGACTCACGCCTACGCGGCCATGGTCTACAAGTATCCGCAGGCCGCCTTCCCCTACGACGATCTGCTGCGGACGAACCGCGACCGCGGCCAGGACGTCGGGGAATACGAGCTCTACGACGCGCTCGAGGATCAGTGGGTGCAGCAGCGCTATTTCGACGTGCAGGTCGAATACGGCAAAGCCGCACCAGAAGACCTCTATTCGCGCATCACGGTGACCAACCGCGGCCCTGAGCCCGCCGAGATCCACGTGCTGCCCCACCTCTGGTACCGCAACACCTGGTCGTGGGACCCGGCGGAGCGTGCGCCGCGCATCACCGCACAGGGTGCCGGTACGGCGACGACCACCCATCCCGCCCTGGGGGAGCGGTGGTTCTCGGTCACCTCCTCAACCGGTGTGGCGCCCAGATTGCTGTTCTGCGAGAACGAAACCAACAACGCTGTGCTGTTCGGATCCCCGAACGCCTCGGCCACCACCAAGGACGGCATCAACGACTACGTCGTGCATGGTGATCTCGCCGCGGTGGACCCGAGGGCGGGCAGCAAGTCCGCCGCCCACATCCACACGACCCTTTCTCCCGGTGAAACGCTCACCGTCACCGTTTGTTTCGCTCCAGCGCCGCTCATGGCACCCTTCGACTACGCCGACATCGTACTGGCGCAACGTCGAGCGGAGGCGGACGCGTTCTACGACGCCGTCGCCGCGCCCGACCTCAGCGCCGACGAACGCCTCGTGCAACGGCAGGCGCTCGCCGGGCTGCTGTGGTGCAAACAGTTCTACCGCTACAGCGTGCGCCGCTGGCTGCAGGGTGACGCCGGTCAGCCGCCGCCTCCACGACAGCGCTGGAAGAGCCGCAACAGCGACTGGCAGCACCTGGTGCTGGCCGATGTGATCCTCATGCCCGACGCGTGGGAGTACCCCTGGTTTGCCGCCTGGGACTTGGCTTTTCACTGTGTGGCCATGGCACTGATCGACCCCGGGTTCGCCAAGGAACAAGTACTGCTCCTGCTGCAGTCCACCACCCAGCACCCGCACGGCCAGATCCCCGCCTACGAATGGTCCTTCGGCGACACCAATCCGCCGCTGCACGCGTGGGCCAGCTGGCAGGTCTACCAGTTGGACCGGCTGCACACCGGTGTCGGCGACCACGCCTTCCTCGCATTGGCCTACCGCTCACTGACGCTGTGCGTGATGTGGTGGCTCAACCAGAAGGACGTCGAGGACCGCGGCGTGTTCGGCGGCGGCTTCCTGGGCATGGACAACATCGGCGTTTTCGACCGCGACCAACCCCTGCCCACCGGCGGCTCGCTGGCCCAAGTAGACGGCACGGCGTGGATGGGTGCCCTCGTGCTGCAACTGCTCGAGATCACCGTCGAGCTGTCGCACCAGGAGCCCGGCTACCTGCAGATGTTCGGCAGATGGGTCTGGGACGCCTGGCTGATCGCCAACGCGCTGGAGAAGGGCGCCGGCCGAGTCAGCTTCTGGGACGACAGCACCGGCTTCTATCACGACGTCATCGAACGCGCCGACGGCACCGCGTCGACTCTGCAGGTGTTCTCGATGCAGGCCCTGGTTCCGTTGTTCGCCTCCATTTGCCTCCCATTGGCCCCCACCGAGGCGGTGCAGACGATGAAGGAATCAATCGACGCTCTGGCCCGCGCGTACGAGCACACCGACCGCGACGTCCGCCTCGATCTCGCCGACGGCAACGGCACCCACTACATGCTCGCGATGGTGCACCACGACCGCCTCGCGGCGATTCTCGAACGCGTCCTGGACACCGAGCAGTTCCTATCGCCGCACGGCATCCGGTCGCTGTCGAAGTACCACCGGGATCGTCCCTACGTGTACCACCTGGATGGTCAGGACTACAGTGTCGATTACGTTGCCGCGGAATCGACCACCCGGATGTTCGGCGGCAACTCCAATTGGCGCGGCCCGGTGTGGATTCCCATGAATTTCATGTTCCTGCAGGCGCTCAATGCCTACGCGCGCTTCTTCGGTGACACCTTTGAGGTTCCCGACCCGGCCGATCCCAGCGGCACGGCGTCACTGAGCACCGTCGGAGATCGCATCGCCCGGCGGCTCAGCGGACTGGTGGTGCGCGACGAGCACGGCCGCCGTGCGGTGTTCGGCGACAACGACTACTTCCAGAACGATCCGCACTGGCGAGATCTCGTACCGTTCTACGAGTATTTCGACGGCGACACCGGCCGCGGCCTCGGCGCCGCCCACCAGACCGGGTGGACGGCGATGATCGCCCTGCTCCTGCAGTTCCGCGGCGCACTGCGCTTCGACGCACGCGGCCAACAATCCTGAACAGCAGCAGAGTACAGACGGTCCCGGTCGGTTTTCAGCGAGGCGAATACTCCTCGTAACAGGCTGCACAGAGGGCACGCGGCGCACGGTCGACCAACTTCTGCCGATAGGCGATGAGCGTCAGCGGGGAAATTCAGCGAGCGTAGTCATGGATCGCCACCCAACCTGAGGGTCACGTGGTCAACGTTGCGCACGGCCACAGCGCGGCTCAACCGCGCGTGCACCATGCCAGCTGCCGGACAACTAGTGGCCAGGTTCCTAACGGGTGCACGTGGACAGGACCGTACGTCAAAGTCTGCGCGGAAGATCTTGACGAACTTGAGCGGTGGGCGATCGAGACGGCTGCGCAGCCGATTCCGCAGTGCGGGAGTTGCGACCGGACTGAAATGCCATACGGCCCAATTCAACCAAGCCAACTCAGCAGGTGATGGCGGCGCCTAGGCCCGAGGGTCGCTTCGAGCAATGCCCGAAGTCATCTACCGAAAACTGCTGCGGTCAAAGCGTTTTGGATGAGTCAACGCGAAGCCGTGGGGTAAGAGGTGTCCGGTCTCGGCTGTTGGTAACCGCCAGTTATTTTGAGACCGTGATGGCTGTTATGTCTCAATCTAATTGGTGGTTGCGGACAGTGGCCGCGTACTTGACGAGGGGAGCGGTAGCACAGGGCAGCCATGCCCGGGTGGATTCATTCTCCCGCGCTAAGCAACGGGCGTTTCTCGAAAGATCCGATGACTTCGACCAGCGCGTCGGGCGCCTCCCAGTTCAGTATGTGTCCGGCGTCGGGCACGGTGACGAGCCGGGCGCCGGGCACCCCTGCGGCGAGCCGCCGGGCATGGCTGGGCGGCGTGGTGCGATCCGCAGAACCCACCATCACCACGGTCGGCACTGTGATCTCGGCCAGGCGCGGGTAGCGATCTTCGCGCATGCAGGCGCGAAGGATCGGCAGCAGCGGCCGGTGGTCCTGTTGCAGGAACATGTCGCAGCCCACCTCGATCATCGCCGGTGACGGGTGCTTGCCGCCCGTGCTGGCGCCGATCAGCACGCGACCTGTCCTGGTATGCATCAGTTGTTGCAACATCCCGGTTTGCAGCAAGGGGATCTGCAGCCAGTTCTGCGGTGCCCCGTCCAGGATGCGGCCAGCCCAGGTCGCGCAGAGCACCAGACCGCGCAGCCGCTATGACCCGCCGCCAACATCACGGTTGGGTGTACCGCGTCGTTGGCAGCGTACTTTCTGTGGTGGGCTGACAGGCCGGAACGTCGGGATAGTCCGAGCACTCCTGGAATGCCTGGCACATGGGGGCCCAGAAAGATATCGATGGCACTGCAGACCGGACAGTCAGACCATTCACCGCCACGTCGATTATCGGCATCCGACCCCGCTTGGTAACGGCCGTCGGCCGTCAGTGCAAATTTGCGATTTCTTATTTGCGGACCTCACTCGATATATTCGCTATTTGACGGTTCTTGCTGTCGCGCGAACTTCCGATGACCTTGATTCATTCGGATGAAACGGCGTAGGTCACTTGACATAATGTGGCTTATCGGCGCGCAACCAATGCGAGTTGCATCTAATGAGACCGAGCGCACTTAGCGCGCGCGTCCCAGGCTGTAACTACCTCCCTATCCGGCTACTAACCCTCACACCCCAGCTGACCGCTGCCCCCGATGCCAACCATCCTCAACGGTGCCCTCCGGCGTGGATGCATTACGTCACAGTGACAAAATGGTTGCTTCTGGCTGGATCTGCGTTTAGGCGCCGGAAAAGGTGAATCTCCCTCCCGTGCACCGATTTCCGCATCGCGAGGCATGTCATCGACAGATTTCGAGAATGGCGACAATGCATGGCGGGCTGTACTGCAGATTGTTGATACGCGACAAAGCGCGGCGGCATCGTTGTTCGGCGCGGGCAAGCCGGCGCCAGCAATCCCCACCACCATGGAGGTTGAAGCCAAAGGGTGTGAGAGGTGGAGGCCTTGATGGACGACGGACCGCTACCGCGATCAATCGTCGCAGCCCGTGCGAGCTTTGCTGGGCCGCCTGGCCGAGACCCGCAAGTCCACGCGGCGCAGGCTAAAGCGGTCTGCGCGCCGAGTCCCGCGGCGGGTGCCCCGCCCGTCCTCCACGCGCCGACTGCTCGCCCCTCGGTTTGTAAAGCGACTCGCTCAGAGGGGATTTCGATGACCGTCCCACGTCCGCATGATCGCCCGATCAGCATCCACGCGCTCGCTGACGAAGGCCTGGACACCTTCACGATGCGCCTACCACGGTGGCCCATCTTCGGGGTGTTTCGCCGTAACCCTCTGATACGTGCCAGCGATCGGTTCCAGGCACTGGTAATGGCGCTGGCTGTCATGGTGTCGCTGCTGGCCGTCCCTGTCGCCGCCGCGGTCGGCACCGCCGTTCACGATTCACGCCGCGACATCTACGCCCAGCAGCACCACACTCGTCACCTCGTCACCGCGACGATCACCGACACTGCCGCCCAAAACATCTCGCGAACCAACAACGCCACCATGGCGGCCCGTTGGTCAGCTGCCGGCACCGAACGCACCGGCGCGGTCAAGGCGCAATCGGCGACCGAACCCGGCGACCACGTCGCGATCTGGGTCGACAACAACGGCGCACTGACCGACGAACCGACCCCGACCACCCGCGCCGGGGTGGACGCGGTGACGGCCGCGCTCTTCACGTGGGCAGGCGTCACAGCTGCTGCGGCGATCCTGTTGGCCGGTACCCGGGCAGTCGGTGTCCGTATCCGCGCCATCAGATGGCAACACGCCATCGACACCCTGATCGGCCACGACGGGCACAAACCCAGCCAGCCCTGAACCGCCGCCAATCCGCAAGTAGCGCAATCATTCACGAGTACAGGAGAACCTCCATGTCCGCACCACCGTTGTCCTTCGAAACCACCCAAGCTCGCCCGTGGACGATCGCACATCCGCGATTGCGGCTGAAGCCCGCCCACCGTTCTGCAGGCTTCGTGCAGGGCGGCTGCTGGCCGCTGACCGACCAACTGTACATCGAACTTCGGCACCTCCTGGCGGCCTTGTCGTCGCGGCCGGGGACCATCGAGCGGGTCATCTACGCCGAGAACAGCTGGGCCTCAGCATCATTGCGGATGGAGTTTCGCGGCCAGAGCGTGATCCTCGAGCCCAGCAACACCTCACCGAACACACTGACCGTCAGCGGCAAGAAGTTCGGAACGCTCGTGCTGCTGGTGGTTCCCTCCAACACCAACCCGACCGCTGCGCACGCCGCGGTGATGGCGGCAGCCGACCCCGACGACGTGTCGACCGCCGAGGAGCTGCTAGCGATCGGGATGCGCGCGGCGGAGGAGGACCGTCCTGCGTCGCGACGGACCACTGTGGTGGTCCCGACGGCGAAACGTTACGCCGTGGGGCATCAACGCCGCGAACGTGCAGATTCCGTTCGGTAACGCTCAGTAGGGCTTGCCGCGCCTGGTCGCGGCTTGTGGGTATACGTTGCATCGCCCCCGCATACCCACAGCGCATCGACCCGGCCGGGTCCAGCAGCACGCGCGGCAAAGTGCAGCGTGGTCTACCGACCCGACCGAGGAGCAACTGGCCCACACTGTCGCCCCAGCCAGCATAGATTCAACTCGATGTGCACATTCGCGCCCAGCGTGACGATTGGACTGCTTCGCATTCGGTAGCCGGCGCGGCATGAAACGGCGTGCCCACCGGTAAAAACCGGTTATGGGAATTTGTGTCGCATTTTTGCTATACCAGCTGAGAAAGCGGCTATAGGGTCAGCGCTTGCGCTTGCGCGCCATCGGTGTCGACTCTATGACCTTGGTGCGCTTGGCAGCCCGGCGTTCCTTGAGTGACAGAGCGGGCTTTCGACGAGTTTTGCCCGGAGATTTGTCAGCCATTGTCGCTCCCTTAATCGAAGTGGCAACCACCTGTCCCGACCATACGTCAGAAAAAATAAAAAGCCAGCCCGCTCCCTATTCACGTGCTCTTCACCCGAGGCTGAATTCACTGTCCGCGCACTACCGGTGATATAAAGCGGCGTTGTCGAATACGAACAATCCGGCGTCGGCGGGTTGTCCGATTTCAGCAACCGTTGCGGGGTCCGTGCACGCCACCATGGAGATAACAACGAAAGTTCAATGGTGGAGGTTTGTGATGGGTGGCGTCGAGCGCATTGACGGCGGTCCGCGATCAGCGATCGTGGTCGGTGCAGGCATCGTCGGGTTGTCGACGGCGTGGTTCCTGCAGGAGCGCGGAGTCGATGTCACCGTGGTGGACCGCACCGGTGTGGCCGCCGGCGCCTCGTGGGGCAACGCCGGCTGGATCTCGCCGGCGCTGACCATGCCGCTGAACTCTCCGGGCGTGCTGCGCTACGGGCTGCGCTCACTACTCGACCCGGCCGCACCCCTACATATTCCGTTGAAGGCCGACTCCGGGCTGGCCAGCTTCCTGGTCCAGTTCGCCGCCAACTGCCGGCGTTCTTCGTGGCGGCGGGCGGCACGGGCCAATGTGCCGCTCAACGCGGAAGCGATCGAGGCCTACGACGTGCTCGTCGCCAATGGAGTCGACGCGCCGGTGACCGACGCCCCGATCACTGCGATGTTTCGCACCACTGAAGAAGCCGAACAGATGATGCGTGAGCTTCGCGCGCTCGAAACCGCCGGACAGACAATGTCTGTCACTGCACTGGCCGGGGCGGCGCTACGCGAACAAGTGCCGTTGGCATCGCCGGCGATCACCGCCGCGCTGAACATCAATGGTCAGCGCTTCGTCGACCCGGGCCGATTCGTGCACGCTCTCGGACAGGCGGTCGCCGACCGGGGGGCAACGATGCGCACGCTGGAAGCTCGCAGTGTGTTCAGCTCCGGCAGCGGCATCACGGTCTACCCACGCAGCGGCAAGCCGTTGACCGCCGACACCGCGGTGATCGCCACCGGCGCATGGTTATCCCGGCTGGCAGGAACCCGGGTTCGGGTGCCGGTACAGGCCGGTCGCGGCTACTCGTTCACCGTGCCCGTGGACCGCCCCATCCCCGGGCCGATTTATCTGCCCGACGTGCGGGTGGCGTGCACGCCCTACCAGGGAGGATTGCGGGTGTCGGGGACCATGGAGTTCCGCGACCCCGACGAACCGGCGGTGCCGGCACGGGTAGGCGCGATCGTCGCCTCGGCCAGCCCCCTGCTGGAGGGGGTGCGTTGGGCCGAACGCAGCGACATCTGGGTGGGTCCGCGCCCGGTCACCCCCGACGGGCGGGCCCTCATCGGGGAGATGTCGCGCGGCGTGTACGTCGCCGGCGGTCACGGTATGTGGGGACTGGCGCACGGCCCGGTGACCGGTCGGCTGCTGGCCGAACAGATCACCACCGGCAAGCAACCCGAAGCCCTACGCGAATTCGACCCGCTGCGCCGAACCGGCCGCTAGACCCGCAATCCGGCGTCCACACCGCCACCAACCACGCCCATCATGGGCCCCCGAGTCGTCAGGGGCGGCGCTTCTTTCCGGCCCGCCCCTGACGACAACCCCCAAGCCGAAAGGACACCACCCGAAATGACTAGCACCGACCTCGTTTGGATGACACGAGAGGCTTACGCGCGGCTGAAGGCCGAACTGGCCGCGCTGCGTTCACGTTCCAACATCGAAGTCCCTGAGGACTTCATGGACTACGACGACAACCTCGTCGCGAACTACACCGCGCGACAGGCACGTATCCGCCAGATTCAAGACCTGCTCTCCAATGCCGTGGTCGGTGAGGATCCGCCCGACGACGGCGTCGCCGAACCAGGCATGGTTCTGACGGTGCGCTACGACGACACCGGTGAGACTGAAACGTTCCTGTTGGGCGTGCGTGGCGTCGAAGACGCCGACATCGACGTGTACTCGATGCAATCACCGTTGGGCAGCGCGATCGCCGGGGCACGCCCCGGCGAGCAGCGCACCTACTCCATCCCCAGTGGGGCCGACCTGCCCGTGACGCTCCTCAAGGCGGTGCCCTACGGAATGCACGCCCCGAAACCCGTCCGGCGACAGTCTGTGCCACCGAGACGCGGCCCTGAGCGACCTGTGGCCACGCGAACAGGCAGCGAACCGACACCCACGCGCACAGCGACGGCCTCGCGTCGCGCCCGCTCCGCTACCTAGACCGGCGACCTTCGATGGACAACGACGTGTACCGGGCCCGTCGGCGCATGCTCGATGCGCTATTGGGCACGGGGAACGCTAGGCCGAAAGTCCAAGACCTCACCGAGGTGCAAGCCAATGAAGGGAACTGATATGCCCACTACGCCACGTGTGTGGATCTCACCGCAGGCCCACGAGCGGCTCCACCGGGAACTGGGCACTCTGCGTTTTTTGTTCTCCGCCGGAATCGCCGATGGGGATACCGACGAAAACGCCGCCGCCGTGAGGCGCGCGTGGGAGGTACGGATTCAACAGATTCATGATCTGCTGATCAACGCCGTCGTCGGCGAGGATCCCCCCAACGACGGGATAGCCGAACCCGGCATGGTGGTCACCGTCCGCCATGACGCCACCGGAGACACCGACACATTCCTGCTGGGCGTGCACGGCGCCGAATTCGCGGACATGGCAGTCTATTCCATCCAATCCCCGTTGGGCGCCGCCATCGCAGGGGCACGCCCCGGTGAACGCCGCACCTACCACCTGCCCACGGGTGCCGCCCTGGCCGTCACGCTGCTCAAAGCAGTGCCCTACGGCCTTCACATCGCTGACCTGAACCAGCCCGCCATCCATTGAGACCGCAAACGGTCAAAACACGACGCCCACAGATGGTTAAGAGGAATCCCATGTCTCCGACAGCTCCCACTTTCGTAACACTCAACGACCGACTCAACAAGGCCCACCGCCGAATCCGCGAACTCCAAGCCCGCGAAACTGAGCTGTTCGCCCAAAACAGAATCCTGCACGCCGTCATCACCGAACTCATTGACAAGGACACGCGCATCGCCGCCGAACTCTGCTCGAGTCCACTGCCCACCTCGCCGCCTCATGATGGCAGCGACGGCAGGCTCGGCGTCGGCGAGCACGCAAGCCAGCGCCCGGCTCTTGCGCCGACATCCGGCGCGGGCAGGACCCGCGACAAAACAAGGCGATCGCTGTATGTTTGACCTCGACCCGATCCGTGCAATGTTCCTCGTCATCGCCGTGTTGTGGCTCATCGCCGCCGCGGCATACGGCCGCGATGACCGCTGACATGCGTGCCAGGACGGCGCCTTCGGCACGAATCTCGGGAAACTAGAGGTTCGCGAGCTATCGAGCACGGCCATGGCCAGCCCGACGATCCTGCGCTGTTCTACCGCGACAAACGCCAGCTGAACTGTTGTCGGACTGCGGCAAGCCAGCCACTCAAATCTATACGCCCATGGAATATGACGGCGAACGCATGCGCTCGACAACCCCGGCGCCCGAACACAACTCGTCCTGAACACACGATTCCACAACAAGACAAGGCAACACATGTTAGCAATCACCGAGAACATCGCCGACGCATCAGCGCGCCGGCCGGCCATCGGAACCCTGCGACTGCAGTTGAAACCCGCACACCGGTCGTGCGGGTTTGTCCAAGGCGCCTGGTGGCCCCGATCAACAGAACTGACCGGCGAACTGCCCGCACTTCTGGCAGCACTCTCGTTACGGGTCGGCTCAATCGACAGCGTGCTTTATCACGAAAGTGACTGGTCCTCAGCACCCCTGAGCATCAAACACCAGGGCGACCAGGTAATGCTTGGCGCCCACCAAGAGTGGCCGAACGTCGTATCTCTATTCGGTCCGCGGTTCGGGAGGCTGGACCTGCTGGTGGTACCCCCACACACCGAATCCACGCACGCCTACAACGCGGTGACAACTGCGGCCAGCGTCAACGATGCGTCCACACCCGACCAACTACTCGGCATCGGCACACGCCGCACTGGCGATCCCCTGCTCTCCCCCGTCGCGCTGCAGCGATGGGAATCCGACGGAGGCGCAGTGCCAGCACCACGCTCCCAGGCTCAGATGCAGGACGCCTGAGCGTCCACACCGCCCGTGAACCACCCCGTCGCAGGCGGCCCGTCCCTGACGACAACCCATTCTCATGAGAGGACACCACCACAATGACCACCGCCCAAGGTGTTTGGATGACACGGCGGGCCTACATCCGCCTGCAGGCCGAACTGGCCGGCCTGCGTTCCCAACCGGCCATCGAAGTCCCCGACGACTTCATGGATTACGACAACAACGTCGTCGCCGCCTACCGGGCCCGCCAAGCACGCATTGGTCAGATCCATGACCTGCTGGCCAACGCGATCGTCGGTGAGGATCCACCAGATGATGGCGTGGCCGAACCGGGCATGGTGCTGACCGTGCGCTACGACGACACCGGCGACACTGAAACGTTCCTGTTGGGTGTGCGTGGCGCCGAAGACGCCGACATCGAGGTGTACTCCGCGCAATCGCCCTTGGGCAGCGCCATCGTCGGGGCACGCCCGGGCGAACAGCGCACATACTCGATTCCGAGCAAGGACACCGTGCCTGTGACGCTGCTCGACGCAGTGCCTCACGGGCTATGCGCACACAGACGCTTTCGGCCACAGCCCGTTTCACGGATACCGCCGCCCAGCAGCCACACTCACCGGCCGGCACTTGGCATCGAGACGCGCCCCCGCAAGACCACGGTGCGCGGTAGCTATCGGCGCGTGATGTTCGCCCAGTTCCGTGCTAGACGGAAGGACGACAATGACCAGTACCCAACGTGTCTGGATATCACCGCAGGCCTACCAACGGCCACAGTTGGTCGAGCCCGGCGGCGGCATTGTTAGCGACGATCTAAGTGGGCCACCACATTTGACCTCGTCAATGTGGTCCTACTCGTGGTTCTGCTCATCGTTGTGGTAGCCGGCGCATGTGGGTCGGCAATGCAGATCATCTACCGAGCCGTCACAGCCACCGACCGGCGAAATGCAGTGAAGCCGCTGCAACTGGCCACCGCTGCGGTGGTGTTCGGCCAATGAGACGACGGGTAGCCAGCAAAGACGGTCCTGGTGAACGCTGCGCTGGCCCGGTTACCGATAGCGATTCTGCCGCCGGCCGTTCTGCATCTTCGACGCCGAGGCACATCAGAAACATATACACGCATCGTGAGGATGAGGAGTTTGTCGTGAAGAGTTGGGCTAGACCGCTTATCGGCTGCGCCGCGTTGGTGCTGGGCATCGGCGGGGTCGTGGCATCACTTGCAGTCACACCGACGCGAGCGGGGGAAGGTCTGACCTTCGGGTTCGCTGCGTTCATTGCCTTCTTCGGACTGTTGTCGCTGCTGGTGCGCAATCCGACCCCCGATCACTGGGGCTTGTTTGTGTCCGGTTTCGTACTGTTCCTGCTGCCCTGGCTGGGTGCAGGCTTCGCCCCGGATCCAGGAGCCGCATGGACCGCATGGGTGGTGGGGTTTGTCGCGATGGCCCTCGGCGCTATCGGATGGCTACACAACAGGCCGCCGACCGTGTCCGGCATCGACGAGAACACCAGCAGCCAGACGAGGCCTAGTGCGGTGGCCCGTTGGATCAGTCGAGCAGCACTTGTCGTCGGCCTTGTCACCGTGGTGCTGGGAGCCACGGTCGTGCAGTCATCGCCTGCGGCGGTCGCTGTCACGATCGGGTTGGGCGCCTTCACGGCGGTGATCGCGGTGTGGTCGCTGCTCGCAGCCGACCCGACCCGGGATTACCTGACCCTGGCCGTGGTCGGGTTTACGTTGTTCCTCGCGCCGTGGCTGGCCGGTTTCGCCGGTGACCAGACCGCGTGGGCCGCCTGGATACCCGGCGTCACCGCCACAGCGCTCGGTGTGGCCGGGTATCTGCGCGGTGAATCCCTTGACTTCGCGCGCACAGTCCGCGCCGACGCCGACGCACGCTACCGCGAACGATACGGCTAGAAGACACCGGTGTGAGAACCTCGATTGGCACGGCTGCCGTGCAGGGCCCGGCGGCGTCGGCAGCGGCTGTGAGGCTGGCCGAGGATGGTAGTGAGCCGACGAGCAGCGCCAGACCGACGATCCCGTTGCAGGTGATCATCGCCGCGGCGAAAACCGTGTCGCGGGCCAACGTCGAGGTGTCGGGTCCGCCCGAAACCATCAGCATCACAATGAGTCCGACCTCGATGACCGTCACCGCAACGGCAAGGATCAGTGCACCGAACGGTTCACCGACACGATGGGCGACCACCTCGGCGTGATGCACAGCGGCGAACACACAGACCGCCAGCAGCAGGCCGACCATCACCAGCACCGCGGTCGGTGGCTGGTATCCCCACATCACCGCGAAGATGATGGCGCCCAGCACAGGCACCGCGACCGTCCAGCGCGTCAACGGCAATAGTCGTTGGACAATCACCCACAAAGCATGCCCGCCGCCGACCAGCTGAACCACCGCCGCACCGTGGGCGTTTTGTTGGCTGATGCGGCGAGATCGATGGTGGGCACATCATCGCAATCGATGTTGGATGGATCCCGTGCTGTAGATCAGCGCATGCGGTGATCAGTCAGCACAAGCCGCGACCCGCACGGCATTCGGGTGTCAAGGGCCGACAAGGCGCCGAGGGGCCATGACTACTGTCACCCACTTCGGGTACGCGGAGGTTGGCGCGCCAACGCTAGCGGGAGGTAGCGGATGAACGTCCCCGGCTGGGTGTGGGGTGTGACAATTGTTGCGATTGTCGGGTTGCTGGCGTTCGACTTTGTCTTTCACGTCCGCAAGGCCCACGTCCCGGCCCTGAAGGAGGCTGCGGTCTGGTCGGCGGCCTACATCGGCATCGCAGTGCTGTTCGGCGTCGGCGTGGTCGTGTTCGGCGGCGTCGACGCCGGGTCGCAATACTTCGCCGGCTACGTCACCGAGAAGGCATTGTCGGTCGACAACCTGTTCGTCTTCCTCATTCTCATCGCCAGCTTCCGGGTACCTCGCGAGGACCAGCAAAAGGTCTTGCTGTTCGGAATCGTCTTCTCCCTGATCGCCCGTACCGGCTTCATCTTCCTGGGCGCCGCGCTGATCAACACCTTCGCGTGGGTTTTCTACGTGTTCGGACTGGTGCTGCTACTGACCGCCGGCAACATGTTCAAACCCGAGAGCAGCGAAGAATCCCACACCGCCGACAACATCATCGTCCGACTGGCCAGGAAGGTCTTCCACACCACCGACTACTACGACGGCGACAAGCTGTTCACGATTCGGGACGGCAAGCAGGCGATGACCCCGATGCTGCTGGTGATGGTGGCCATCGGTGGCACCGACGTCCTGTTCGCTCTGGACTCGATCCCGGCGATCTTCGGCCTCACGCAAAACGTCTTCATCGTCTTCACCGCGACGGCGTTCTCGCTGCTGGGTCTGCGGCAGCTCTACTTCCTCATCGACGGCCTGCTCGACCGGCTGATCTACCTGTCCTACGGCCTGGCGGCCATCCTGGGGTTCATCGGCGTGAAGCTGATCCTGCATGCCCTACACGAAAACAACGTCGCGTTCATCAACGACGGCCAGCCCGTCAATGTCGTCGAGATCAGCACCGGCCTGTCCCTGTCAGTGATCCTCGGTGTGCTCGTCGTCACCGTGCTCGCGTCGCTGTTCAGCCGCAAGGGCAAGGCCCAGACCGCCATCGCCAACGCCGGCCGCCACGCCGCGGCCTACCTCGACTCGGAGTACACCCGAAGCGCGGCAGAACGGGAACGCATCTTCGGCCTGCTCCTGCAGGAGCGTGATCAGATTCTGTCGCTTGGCCCGAAGTACCGGCAGCTGGTCCGCGACGAACCGGCCCTCATGGAGCTGCTCGAGCGCGCAGCCGCCAAGCACGACGAAGCAGTTGATCGTGGTGAAGCTGAGCCGTTCACCCGCAAGGGATTGACCTCGTAAGTACGGTTCGGACGGCGTCGTGGTTCTACGCGACTTCAGCCCGACGTCGTGCCGCCCTCAGTGGTGCCGGGCGGGCGGGGCGCATTGAGATCAAAACGGACCCCGATCATGCGGATCACGAAGCAGACCGCTGCAGCGCCCAAAGCGGGCAGGGTGCCGTCGTAACCAAAACCGTTGGCTGCCACGGCACAGCCGGCGCCGATCAGCGCCGGGATGGCATAGAGCTCGCTACTGAGCACCGTCGGGATCCGTCGGATCATCACATCGCGGATCGTCCCACCGCCGACGGCGGTGATCGTGCCGACGATCAGCGCCTGGACCACGCCGAACCCCAAGCTCAGCGCCTTATCGGCGCCCAGCACCGCGAACACGCTCAGCCCGACGGCGTCGAGCACCGTAATCGCCATGGCCAACCGTTCCAGCCGGCGGCTAAGGATGAACGCAATCAGCCCGCCACCGGCTGCCAGCGCCAGATAGCGCCAGTCGAGAAACGTGGCCGGCGGCAGGGCATCCAACAGAACGTCGCGGATCACGCCGCCACCGAGCCCGGTGAACATGCCAAGGGTGATCACTCCGAAGATGTCGAGCCGTTCGGCCCGCACCGCGGTCAGCGCGCCGTTGAGGGCGAACACCAACGTGCCGGTGAAGTCCAGCGCCAACAGCAGCGGAGTTTCAGTAGACATGGCCCGAGGTATACCCCGCCCCTACCGGCCCCGTGTCGGTATCCGTTCGCGGTCGGAGAACACCATGACCGATTCATCGACCGCCTTACAGACAGTGCTCAGCGGGTTGTCGACGATACGACACTGGCAGGAGGACTTCTACCGCGATCTGCACGCCCATCCAGAGCTGTCACATCAGGAGTACGAGACCGCCGGCAAAGTTGCCGCCCGGCGGGGCGAGTGGAGCTATGACGTCCACGGCAGCATCGGCGGCACTGGCGTGATCGGAGTGCTACGCAACGGACCGGGCCCGACGGTGCTGCTGCGAGCTGACATGGACGCCTGACCGGTGAAAGAGGCCACCGGACTCGATTCGTCAGCACCGTGCAAACCACCGACACCAATGGCAACGAGGTACCGGTCATGCATGCCTGCGGACACGACGTACACGTCGCCGCGCTGCTCGGGGCGGCCCAACTCTTGGCTGCTGGCTGCGATCACTGGAGCGGCACCCTGATCACACTCTTTCAGCCTGCTGAGGAAACATCCGACGGCGCCCGCGCAATGGTCGATGACGGCCTTGCGAACCTCCTGCCCACAGTCGATGTTGCATTCGCCCAGCACGTCCTGCCCGCGCCGGCCGGCCATGTTGGGACAGGCCTCCGGATCGCCCCGAGAACCCGAATTTGATGTTTTCAACCGATACCCGTTGACGGACAACGACCTGCCGACAACCTCTCGCGTAAGTGGCGCATTCACAACGTTTTCGGGCGCCGTTACCAGACGCTGCCAATGTAGTCTGCAAGCGGAGACTTCAGCGACATCCCGACCGCCCTCGGCGCGCCCTACACCTACTGGGGCATCGGCGGCATTGACCCTGTCGCCTATCAGAGTGCCGCTGACCACGGACAAATCGACCAAGACATCCCGATCAATCACTCCACCGCCTTCGCCCCCGTGATCCAGCCCACCCTCGACACTGGAACCCAGGCTCTGGTCGTCGCCGCGATGGCATGGCTAGCGCCCAACTGACTTCGTCCGCCGCCCGTCACTCCGTAGGAGCCGGGCCTACGTGACACGTCAGCAGCTGCACGCACAAAGGCAGGGCACGACTCTGAGAAATTCAGGCCAATTGGTTGCCAGGTCGCCGACGTGCGTGCAGGCGGCCACGACAACGACTGGGCCGTCCACCTACTCAACGTGATGTGATTCCGCGCCCCGGAGAGCCCCGCGCGCCGCCGCAGAATGCCCTATGCCACCAACTCGGCGGCAGACAAGAGCCGCCGCCGCCGGAACCGCCCCCGCACAAGCCGGTCGTCCCGACCTCCTTTTGAACCCACCAATCGCCACACATTGCCTCCTCAAAGGTGACAGCCACTCGAGCGACACGCATCAGCGTTACCGGTCGTATTCGCCAGTGAAGCGCTATAGCGGCAAGGCGACACCACCCCGCACGACGCACCGCCGCTCCAGTCAGCCGGCCGTATCAGCAGCGGGACTGCCAGGCGGTATCACCTGGTAGCTGTAACGCCACTCGACCTCAGTGCCATGCTCACCGCCGACCGGTCGTGATCCGTGGAGATGCAAAAAGGCGACCATGTCATCCTCGCCGACTTGAGCTTGAGCCTTCCGCTCCGCCAGCGCCTTTACCTCGGCCGGGCTCATCCCCTCGGGCACCACGATGGTGTCGTGCCGCACGTTCGAGGCATCTGCCATAGCGCCAGGCTGCGGCAAGTGAAAGCTTCTGTGCCCGACGACAGGCGTCCTCATCCAACCGTGATCGACACGTGCTCGAACTGCGACGCAATCACCGCCACTCGCCATTGACCATGCCGAACGGACACCCAGGCAACCGGCAGGACCAGTTGGCGGCGGCTTTCAGTTGGCTTGCCCCGCCCATTCTCGCTGCCCTCGGGCGACATCGCCATCCTTGGACCAGCCCTGCCCGATCACCGTGCGGTCGAGTCGCTCAAACGGCCACTGGTCAAGCTCACATCTCACATCCTCGCCGATATTCGTCGACCGGCAGGACAGTCCGAACAACGGTGGATCTGATCGCGACCGCCACCGTGGACCGAGGTCGGGCCCTTGGTCAGCAGCCGACAGCGCGACCGTGTGCTCAACTACATCGACATCGGCCAGGCCAACGGTGCCAGGCTGGTGTCGGGGGCGAGAATCCGAAGGACCAACCTCGCGGCTGGTTCGTCTCCCCCACCGTTTTCGCCGACGTCGACAACACCGACCGCATCGCCCGCGAAGAGATTTTCGGCCCGGTTGTGACCGTCATCGCCTACGACTTCCAAGCCGAGGCGATCGACATCGCCAACGACAGCGAGTTCGGCCTTGGGGGTTCGGTGTGGTCGACCGACTCAGATCGTGCCACCGAGGTGGCCCGCCAAGTGGCTACCGGCACGATCGGACTCAACGGCTACCAGCTCGACATCGCGGCCCCGTTCGGTGGAGTGAAGGGCAGCGGTGTCGGCCGCGAGCTCGGTCCCGAAGGACTGGCCGCCTACCAACACTCAAATCGATCTACCACCTGCAGCCGACCGGCTGACGCCCAGCCGACACCGAAGAGGATTTCGATGCACAACACCAATCACGTGTTCGGCCACGACCAGCACGAGTTCGAGCGCCTAATGCGACAAGATGTTGAGGCCCATCACACAGCGCCTGTTGGTCAGGGCCGGCGTGGAGAAAGGCATGCGAGTAATCGACATCGGCTGCGACTTAGGCGATGTGGCGATGCTCGCGGCCGAGCATGTCGGACCCACCGGTCCGGTAATCGGCATCGATCGTAACCAAGGAGTCATCGATGCCGCGAGGCAGCGAACCGGAGAGCGTGGATTCGACAATGTTCAGTTCGCGCGCCACGATGCCGAAACGTATGACGCACCTGCGGACTTCGATGCGGCCATCTGCCGCTACGTCCTGATCCACCAGCGCCACCCGGTTCGATTCCTCCAGCGATCAAGCGCCTCGCTCGCCCAGGCGGGATCGTCGCGCTCCACGAGATGGACGCCACCCGTGACGTCACCTCCACACCGCCTGCCACTCCGACACCAGATGTCAGCGTTCGTTATGGCGACGTTGCTGTTGTTCACCGATGCCGGACTACCCGTCCCCCACCTCTTCGGGGAGACCATTGTCGAGAGCGGCGACGATTCGATGCTGTTGCCGTGGGTCACGGACTGTCTGCGACAAGTGTTGCCACGCTTACTCGCAACTGGTGAGGTGACCGAAGACGAAATCCAGATCGACACACAGTGATGATTCACCTTGTCACGCAGACTACGTCCGACCGCCACAGGCCTCGCGCTGTGACCCCGCTTCCCGCCGAAAGCGAGCTGATGGCAAATCGTCACTGTGACGAATCATGTTGCGAGAGCCAACTTGAGTCGGCAGCCTCCGTGATGGTCGTCGGCCAACGACCAATCTCCTGTACCGCGTACACGGGTCACGTTGCAATTCGGCGGCGAGCCAAAACACCGGTGATCGAAACGAATACGGGGATTTGCTCGACGACCTAGGAAACATCGACGCCGTGACGTCACCCGAAATTCACTTCGAGGAATCTTCCCCTAGGCACTGGCAGCGGCCGACACCCATCATGAAGCACAACAGGCACACAATCGGCTCTTCGTCCTCGTCTTCGACAATCGGATCATCCATAACCCTATTCAACGGCTTTGGGGCGCAGCCTGCTTCAATCGCGTTAAGACGTCATACCCGCTCTGCTCGATCTCGGCGGTTCGCGCACCGGCGTTCGCGAGTTCGTGGGGCGGGACCGTACTGATGCGATCCCGTGTCCTGGGCCTCGAGTACCTCGTACCCGATATGGGCGTTAAGGGCGGCATGTCGTGCCGCGGTGTTGGAGTCGCGCCAGATCTGCTGCATCGGCCTTGTTTCGGCGAAACGGCCGCGCCGTGCACGACGATCAGAACGGCCACATGGTAGGCGTGCAGACGCGCGTTCCGCAACTTCATGGCCGTTTGTGGCCGCCTCGTCGATCTGGACTGCACTCATTCCGAATCGCTTTGGTAGCGAAAGACGTTTGCACCAGCTGCGATCGCGAGGTCCAGTGCACGTTGCCCGAGCCCGAGCAACGGAGCGAGGTGCCATATGCCTTCCACGGCGAGCCCTGCCGCAGCACGCACAAAGACTCGCCCTGTAAATGTCGCTGTAACGAAATAGTCAATGGGGCAACGATTATCGACTTACCGACACTATCGAGTTTCTGCATCTGGCGATGGCGCTTCTGCGAGAACAAAACCGGCATCGCGTCGCAGTGTGTTCAAGCTTCCATTTGACCTTCACACCAGTGTGAATGTTCAACACTCGATGAATGACATCTTGCTGTGGCCACCACGATCACGACTGCATCGGTTCGTTTACCCATGACCATGGCACGTTGGGAGCTCACAACGCACTCCCATGATTGATACGCATTACAAAACCTGGACGGCTCGAGGGCATTTGACTGCCTCGCAACCGGTCCAGACAGCGCCGTTTCGGGACCGGGCGACAGGCGCCTGCTCACCAGTGGACTCGTCCATACATGAAAGGGGCCGCGATGAATATCGCCAGCCACAGCAGCCAACACCGCGACGCGTGATGAGTCCAACCCACGGCGGTCCGAGGTCATGGGATTACGCCGAAACTGTCCATCTCGCGGCGCAGGTCGCCGGTCCGGTGTTACTGCCTTATGAGGCCGGTTATCGCGTCGAATGTGACACATCCAACCTGTGGACTCCGGTACGGCCAGCCGTCGCCGTGGGCGCGCTCAGCGTAGTCGATGTGCAGGCGGCGGTTCGGTTCGCCGCTGAGCGGGATTTGCCGGTGGCCGTCCTCGCGACAGGGCATCAGGTGGCCCGCGCTGCCGAGGACTCGGTGCTGATCAACGTCTCCCGGATGAACGTACGATTTCTCGACCCGACCCGACGCTTCGCCCGCGTCGAGGGCGGTGCCCGTTGGCAACAGGTCCTGGACCTGACCGACAAGCACGGGCTCGCGGCGATCAGCGGCAGTTCTGGAGACGTGGGCGTCGTTGGCTACCACCTCGGCGGTGGGGCCAGCCCGATCCTGGGCCGCACCCACGGCTACGCCGCCGATCACGTGCGAGCGATCGAGATTGTCACCGCCGATGGCGACCTGCGTCGGGTCACCGCCGACTCAGAGCCGGACCTGTTCTGGGCACTGCGCGGCGGCAAGGGCAACTTCGGGGTCGTCACCGCCCTGGAGTTCAGCCTCTTCCCTGCAAGAAGCGTCTATGGCGGGGTTCTCGTGTTCGCGGGCGAAGACGCCGCGGAAGTGCTGCATACATGGCAAGAGTGGGCGGTTGACCTACCGGAGGAGATAAGTTCCTCCGTTGCTTTTGTGCGCTGGCCGCCAATGCCCACGGTGCCGGAGCCCCTGCGTGGCCGCCTCGTCATTCAAGTGCGGTTCTCCTCGCTACTGCCGCGAAAAGACGCTGCACCGGTGCTGACGCCCATCCGCATGATCGGCCCGACGATCCTGGACACGATTAGCGAGCACGGCTACCCCAACAGCGGTTCGGCATTCATGGACCCGCCTATGCCGATCGCACGGGTACAGCGCGCCATATCCCTGCAGGCCTTCCCAAGTGTGGCCGCCGACGTCGTGCTTGACATGCTCGGCTCCGAATCGAACATCCACCTTCGATTCGTCGAGTTGTGCCGGCTGGGTGGAGCTTTGCAACGTCAACCGGCGGTACCGAACGCCGTCCCCGGTCGCGATGCACGCTGGTCGCTGTTCGGCTCCGGTGGCGGACGACGCGACATGACTGCCGTTTTCGACGAGCAGCTAACCACGCTGATCGACGCACTTTCGCCCTGGGCTCAGGACGAGATAATGCCCAACCTTCTCGGTGCTGGCCAGGGCACTACCGCCAGGGAGCTGCGTGCGATCTACGGTCCCGCGCGCTACGACCGATTGGCTGCCATCAAGGCACGGTATGACCCACGCAATTTGTTCCGCATGAACCACAACATCGCACCCGAAGACACGGCGTCGCCCAAAACCAGAGGAGACAAGCGATGATCCAACGACATTCTTTCGTCACGGTGACGAGTCAAGCGATGGCATCTTGACGGCACACGGTGCCGTGGCCGCCCATCTGAGCAAATCCGTTGACCTGCAGCGTGTCAGCGCCCCGGAACCCCACAGGCCTGCCGTTACGAGAATTGCCTGTGACGAAAATGAATTTGATACCTCGGGCCCAAATGGAACCACCGATGATCAGTTACGGTGACCCCGTCACGGTCTGCCACCAGGCGGATGCATCTGGCGTGGCTTGCCTGGAGAATGCCCAAGCTTTGAGGACACTTTTTCAGCGCTGATTAGCAGCCCAACCGCCCATGCGTCGCTCAAGGCCGTTGTAGACCATACATTCCCGAAAGGGCGGGCCATTCCGGTTTTCACCGGCAGCGCCCTGCGCATCGTCGCCGGACCCCGCGGCGAGGGCGAAGCATTCTGGTTCCACTACGATCCCAGCGCCGTCCCGATGCTCGCACCACTTTTCCGGCCGGACGCCGGCCGCGGCATGTCGGGTGAGTTGGTCTGACTTTTCAGCAAGCGGCCTTTCCGGCGGTTTCTCATCATCAACATCATCGCAAAGTCGTCAGTCAAAGCAGGGTCAATGGCAACCTGTACATGTTCTGGGGTTACCGCAGTCTGCACGCCAACCTGCCGTGCCAGTCTGGCGTGTTACGGGCGACGCTGGTTCTGCACTTCGGCCGACTACATTGGTCGAGCCGAATGCTCGCGACTGTGGTTCACCTTCAGAACAATCCGGACATCGACTGAATACGTCCCCGACCGAATTCCTCAGCGGAAGAACATAATTCATCGCCGCAAGGTTGAATCACCGCGAGCAGCACGGATGCGACGACTCACCCGGCCATGAAGGGGCCGCCGGAAAGGATCCCCAACGCGGGGGCGGTGACGGCCAAGACGGGTCTGCCGGGTAGGACGGGGGCGCCGGATGAGTCGAGTTCGCCGGCCAAGACCCGGGAGCGGCGGTACCACAGTCAGCAAAAAACTGAGGAAACCGAGGCCGAGCGCCAAACCGCCGGTGGCAACGTAGCCGCGAGCAACCGACGCACCCTGCGGCCGACGGCTGCTGCCAGCAATGGCGATGCGGTCCGTAATGCCGAACAGCCGAACTGAAGCAGACCCAATAGCGAGGCCATCCTCACCAGCGCTTGTCGCACACTTCCTCAGTCGCGGCCGCATCTAAAGCGTCCATGATCAGCGTCTCGTGTTGCGGGCAGACGTGATGGACGGCGGTGATCAGCACCAGCGCCCCGTCCACCTCATCAAGCCCGGTGTTCTCGAGACTTCTCAGTCCGCCCATCACCCCACCCTCGGTGGGACTGCGGTCGATCGCTCCGCACAGCTGCGCAGCGGAGGACTCGATCGTGGGCATTGGCGTCGCCGGATTGGCCGTCGCCACAGCCGAACTGGCCAATACTGCGCTGGCGCCGATAATCGCCGCAGAGATGATGTTTTTCTTCATCACAACAATCCCTTCGTTCGCGCCGAGTTGTCGGCGATGGATTCGATCGTCTCGCCAAGCTGTAGCGGGGACGTGCGTAGCGGACCACTCGATTTCGACTGCACCCCGCAACCTCGACTACTTCCGACGACCGGCCGGGGCGGGGATTTCCTGCCCGATCAGGTCACCACAAGCAGGTTTGTCGTTGCTCTGCGCCACCACCACCCGCACTCCTACCCTGTATGGATGCGGTTGATATGGCCGTTGACTGGACGCCTCGCGGAGATGCGACTCATTGAAGCCGCACTATCCGAGGAGGGGTTGTCCGGTGCTGTGGTTTGCGGGGCGGCAGGGGTCGGCAAGAGCCGTATCGCCCGTGAGGCGCTCGACTCGGCGGCGTCGCGGGGAAGTGTGACGCACTGGGCCGTCGGCACGTCATGCGCACGGACACTCCCCCTCGGCGCCTTCACGCCCTGGGCCCCCTCGGAAGGCGCCGACACCGTTCATTTGGTCCGTGGGGTGATCCAGTCGTTGACCACGGCTCCCCCGGGGTCGACGGTGGTGGTTGGCGTTGACGACGTGCACCTGCTCGATGATCTGTCGACATTCGTCCTGCATCAGATCGTGCAGCGCTCCGCAGCGAAAGTACTGCTGACGGTGCGTGACGGTGAACCGGTTTCGGCTGGCACACAAGAACTCTGGAAGGCAGGCCTTTTCGAGAGGCTCGATCTACAGCCTTTGCCGCCCGATGACACCACCACGCTGTTGTCGAACACTCTGGGCGGATCAATGGACTCGCACGCCGCCGGCAGCCTGTGGGAGCTGGCCCGAGGCAACGTTCTCTACCTACGCCACATTGTCGAGCAGGAGGTCGCTGACGGCCGGCTCAAGAAACTGCATGGCTATTGGCATTGGATCGGCGATCCGATCATGCCGTGCGGCCTCGTGGAAATGATCGAATCCCGCATCGGAGCGTTGCCCGCGGGGGCTGGTGAGGTCATAGACACACTCGCCATCGGCGAGCCGATCGATCTGACTGCGCTCCAACGGATCGTCGATCCAGATGCCGTCGAGGAGGCCGATACACGCGGGCTGATCACCCTCGACCACGTCGACATCAACATCGAAGTCCGGATGGCGCACCCGCTGTACGGTGAGGTGCGCAGGAAGCATGCACCGCCCACCAGGCTGCGTCGGCTACGCGGACTGGTCGCTGCCGAACTGGCTGCCGCCGACAACCACGACGATATCCAGGTCGTGATCCGCCGCGCCACCCTGAGCGTCGACTCCGACCTTTCCGCAGATGTCGGTCTGCTCACCAAGGCCGCCAACGGCGCTATCTGGCTCGCAGATCTGTCACTCGCCAACAGGCTCGCCGAAGCAGCCGTAGGCGCCGGTGCCGGACCAGAAGCCCACTTCCTGCGCGCGCACGCATTGTCGTGGCTGGGCCGCGGCCAGGAAGCAGAAGCGGTGCTCGCCGACATTCCGGTCACTGACCTGACCGACGCGGAACACGCCCGACTCACCTATCTGCGGGCCAGCAACATGCTGTGGGCGCTCGCCGACCCAGCGCGGGCCAAGGACATCATCGACGCCGCATCGCACACCACGGCACGCCAGGCTCGCAGCTGGATCGACGCCCTGATCACGATGTACTGGTTTGCGATGGACCGGCCCGAAGCGGCGACCTCGGCTTCGAAGAAGCTGGCGCTGGACAGCCTGCCTCCCATCGTCGGCACCGAGACAGCCTGGGCGCTCGCCGCCATATCTGCAGACGCCGGTCGCGCCGCCGAAGCCGTGGCCATCGCCGAGACTGGAACAGCGTCGCCACCCGCTGTTTGGACGCGCCGCACATGCGATTCAATGTGGCCGACGCGCATCTCAGCGCGCTCGTGTTGGCCGGCCGCATCACCGACGCTCGCGATCTGGCCCAGCACGTGCGTCAGGAGGCAGCCGACCTTCCAGGCGCCGCTGAATCGCTCGGCGCCGCCGTTGCTGCTCGGGCCGCACTCGGCGCAGGCCATCTCGATACCTCATGCGCGCTGCTCGAAGAGGCAACAGCAGCATTGTCCGCCTCGGGCTACGCCATCGGCTGGGGTTACCGCTATCAGGTCCCCTATGCGACCGCACTCGCCATGCGCGGCTGCACTGACATGGCCACCGCCACACTTGCAGCTCTCGACGGTCTGCATCGTCCATTTCGATCACTCGACTATGAGCGGAGCATCGCCCGTGCGTGGGTGAGCGCCAGCCAGGGCGCCATTCAGGAGGCGATCAGTACTTTGCAGTCGGCCGCCGAATCAGCGGCGGCCAACGGGCGATTCGCGGCCGAAGTGTTCTGCCTACAGACTGCCACGCAGTTCGGCGACCGCTCCTGCGCACCCCGTCTGCGTGAACTCGAAACGATCGTAGACGGGCCCCGGGTCACAATCGCGGCACGCTTGGCCAGCGCTCTGCACAACGGCGATGGAACTGAATTGGCCGCCACATCAGAAGATTTCGAGGCGATGGGTGATCTGGTGGCCGCGACGGATGCGGCCGCGCACGCCGCCGTCGCCTATCGTCATCGCGATCTGCGTGGGTCTGTGCTCTCATCCGTCACCCGAGCAGAAGCGCTGGGCGCACAATGCGGCGGCGCCGATACCCCCGCTCTTCGTGCGGCCCGCGAGCCGTTGCCGCTGACCGACCGAGAACGCGAGATCGTGATGCTGGTCGGCGAGGGTCTGTCCAATCGCGACATTGCTTCGCGACTGACCTTGTCGGTTCGCACGGTCGAAGGCCACATCTACAAGGCGATGAGCAAGACCGGGACGACCACCCGCGAGGAACTGGCAGCGCTGCTCCCCCCGCGTAGACCACACACCGAACCCTAACTCTGGCCCCCAACAGCATTCGTCAGGCACCGCTGATGCTGCCGCCGCCGTCGACCACTACTGACGCGTCCCCGTTTCTAGCGTGACTGCGTGCGTCGTCACACGGTGTGGAGCATTGCCCGTCAGCAATGAAACCACTTGTGCCATAACCCATCAATACGCTGTTCGTGTGCGAGGAATCACGGCATCCACTTCTCCGTTCACACGTTCTAACCGACAGAGACCGCCGTGCAAAGGCCTGCATCTCGAAGACTTTTGTTTTCAACAGAGTTGGTCTCCGACGTATCGCAGAAGGGGCGAAGCTGATGTTGACCAAACAGACAGGCCTGTTTGTCCTCTGGGTCTGCGCTATGACGGTGGTGGTCGGTATTTATGTCATTGCCCTGAATTGGGAGCAGAGTGGCGGACAGCCCATGCACGCGTCATTCGCATTGGGCGGAGTATCAACGGGAGTCACTGTGACTGAGTCCATTCCGCCGTCGTTTGCGACGATCTCGAAAGCGGTCCCGTTGATCAAGGGACCTGCACCGCTACCGTCAGAAGAACAAGGATTGCCCGGCGACTGAGACCGCAAACTCTCACTTCCGAGAACCGAATGGAAGTTCGGTGCTCTGCGTTCAACCTCGGTGACACCTGAGGAAGGACGATGAAGGACTCTGGATGGCTCCCCGATTGCCGCGGTTCGGCATCGTACTGAACGCCCGGGGATCTGTCGGCGATGTCGTCGACGACGCCAGACGAGCAGCCGACGTGGGGTTCGACACCATCTTGATAACCGATCACCTTGGATTCATCTCTCCCCTGGTCCCGCTCGCGCCGATCGCCGCAGCGGTCCCGTCGGTGCGGGTGGGGAATTGTGTGCTCAATTCCGCCTTCTACCGACCCGCACTGTTGAGCCGGGACCTGACGGCCGTCGCATCGGTGACCGGCGGGCGTTTCGAGATCGGGCTCGGAGCCGGTTACGTTGCAGACGAATTCGCGATGGCTGGGCTGCCCTTCCCGACACCCGGACGACGGCTGCGGTTGCTCACCCAACATGTCGACACAATCAAGTCGGCCTTCGCCGAGCATCCGTCGAGGTCGCTCCAAGCACCGCCCATCATGATCGCCGGCAGCGGCGACCGGATGCTGACGATGGCCGCGCAGAAGGCCGACATCATCACCATCGGAGCATTGACCACCGAGGCCGATCTGGCGGAGCGAGTCGCTTACATCAAGCGCCAGGCCGGGGAACGGTTCGATGAGATCGAACTGGCTTTCGGCTTCTTCCAGCCTTCCCTGGATGATCCCGACGACATGCGGGTCATCGAAATGTTGGCACCGGAAGCCTCCGATGCCCAGCGACGCGCGATGGCGACTGTGCTGGACGGCTCGGTGACCACTGCCGCCGACCGCATCACCCGGATGCGCGAAAACCTGGGAATCACCTACTTCCAGTTCAGCCTCATCACCGATTCCATGAGCACGTCCTGGGACACCCTGGAGAAACTGCTGATCGCCGCCCGGCCGTAATTACCCGGACACGGGTGACCTGTGCCGGCTGATCAACTCGAGCAAAATTTTCGCGGCGACCGCTGCTCCGTCGGTACGGATCGCGCCGGCCAACTCGATCGCTCGTGCCCGGGTCTCGGGCGTCAGGGCCACGGCGAGCGCGGACGAGAGGGAATCGGTGGTCGGAGTGGGGCCGTCGTGTGCCGCGCCGATGGCCAGGTCGGCCACCCGTCCGGCCCAGTATGGCTGGTCCGCGATCTGGGGCACCACCACCTGGGGCGCGCCGGCGCGGGCGACGGTCGTCGTGGTACCCGCGCCGCCATGGTGCACAACGGCGTCCACCCTCCCGAACAAGGTTTGAAGGTTGACCTCGCCGACCGCGAAACAGTCGTCGCGCTCGTCGATCAGCGACAGGTCGGCCCATCCACGGCCGACCACAACGCGACGGCCGTGCGCGCGGATCGCCGCGATCGCGACCCGCGCGATGTCCGCGGGCGCGCGGACACTGCCCATACCCACGTACACGGGTGGTGGGCCCGCCTCCAGAAAGGCTTCCAGGTCAGCGGGCAACGGACGCTCATCAGGCAGGATCCAAGCACCGGTCTGCACGACGTCGAGGTCCGGCGAGCCCGGCCAGGGTGCCAGGATCGGGTCCGCCGCCAGCCACGGATGATCGGTGAAAACGTGATCGCGGACGTTGTCCACCGGTGGCAGTCCCAGCGACGTCCGACGTGCGTTCAGCGCGGCACCGTAAAGCGTTTGGACACGCTCGGCGTCGACGTCCCAGAGCACCCGGTTGTCGGTCACGCCCGGCGGGAACGGCCGACCCGGCCGAGACATCGGCGACTGATGCGGCGACGGCAGGACGCCCGGAATAAACGTCACGAGGACGTACGGGATGCCGAGCAACTCGGCTATCGACCGCTGGCCGGCGGGCATCAGACCGGAGGCCACCAAGCCGTCACAACCCTTGGCAGCCTCCGCCACGGTGTCGAACTGGCTGGCCACCAGCTCGGCCGCGACCCGCGGCGCGTCCGCGGTCGACGCCGGCTTAGCGCCGTGGACCAACTCACGCACCGACTTGCCCGCCGCGACCATCGGCACACCGGCACGGCTCACATGTTCCGTGAAGTCGGGCGGCGCGCACATCCGCACCTCCGCACCGAGTGCCTGCAACTGCACCGCGAGACCCAACAGCGGCTCGACGTCCCCGCGCGACCCCCACGTCGACAACAACACACGCATCTTGCTACCTCTACTTCCGCAGGTTGTGGCTTCGGCCAGGGATTCTGCGGCATGACCCGGGCCTTGCCGCAAGCCCCCGGGTGCGCTATATGTTGAAAGTGGAAGGGAGTTGTCACTTCCCTTTCCGGCCGCACAGCGTCATCGATGATTTCGCAGAGCCAAGGCGTTCTGTTCTCACAGGAGCCGATGGCCGATTGTCGCGGTTACTGGAGCTCGCCGACAGCGGCCACCTCGGGCACATCGAGCAGCCAGCCGAATTCGCCGGTGGTGTATCGGGTCTCCTGCATAGGGCGTGATGGTCCCGCACGGCACCCGCGTCAACTGGAGGGCCACCTATGACGCTTTCCTCGGAATCCGAGACTGGGCACCGACGCGCATACGGCGATCGACGCTGCGTTGCACGAACGACTAAGCGAGCTGAACCAGCACCGCGAGTTGAGCGGTTCTATCGCCCACGACACCTAGCGTCATCGGACAGCCTTGGTGGCGAGGGCCGTGCACAGGGCGTCGATTGCGCTGGACCAAGCGCTGTCCGAGGGACCGGCGTACCCGACGACCAATGCATCACGTTCGGGGAACTGCCAGCCCGGTCCGGGCTCGTCGCAGCGGAACTGTGACAGCCCGCTGATGGCCAGACCCTGCCTGGCCGCCGCCTGCACCACCGTTTCTTCAGTGCCGGCGGGCAGCTCCAGGACTGCCTGCAGTCCAGCGGCCATGCCAGTGACGCGCACTGCGGGAGCCCGCTCGGTCAGGGCTGAGACCAACTGGTCACGTCGGCGCCGGTATCGCAGCCGCATCGAACGCACGTGGCGGTCATACGCACCAGCCGCGATGAACTCCGCGAGGGTGAGCTGCTCCAGCGCGCTCGACCAGTCGACATGGCCCTTGGCCGCGGCGATTTCCGGGACCAGTTCCTCGGGCAGCACCATCCACGCGAGCCGCAAGCCCGGCGCCAACGACTTGCTGGCCGACCCGAAATAGACCACCCGCTCCGGATCGAGGCCCTGCAGTGCACCGACCGGCTGACGGTCGTACCTGAACTCTCCGTCGTAGTCGTCCTCCAAAATCAGCCCGCCGCTTCCACGCGCCCAGTCGACCGCGGCCGCACGCCGGTCCGGGCGTAATGCGACGCCGGTCGGATATTGGTGCGCCGGTGTCAGCAGCACCGCGGCGACGCCGGACAACTTTCCCAAATCCTCTGTGCGCGCGCCGGATTCGTCGACATAGAGCGCTGGCGTCTGCAACCCGACGCCCGACAGCAGTTCTCGATATGCCTCGAAACCGTACGCCTCGATGGCTACCGCCTTCGCCCGCCGCGCTTTGAGCGTGTGCGCCATCAAGGCCAGGCCGTGGTGGAAACCGGAGCAGATGACGACCCGGTCCGGCTCGGCATACACACCACGCGCTCGGGCCAGGTAATCAGTCAGGACGGTGCGCAGTTCCAGCCGCCCGCGCGGATCGCCATAGCCGAAGGCGTCATGAGGTGCCGCCGTCAGAGCTCGCCGTGCCGCGGCGAGCCACTGCGAGCGGGGAAACTCGGCAAGGTTCGGCGAACCGGGCATGAGTCCGGACGCCGGCCGGATAGGCGGCAGCGATATTCGGGCAGAGGCAGGCGTGGGGCCGCGTGGGGGCGCCCGCCGCGTCACTCGGGTCCCCGAACCCTGTTGTGCGAGTAGCCAGCCTTCGGCGATCAGCTCGGCGTAGCACTCGGCCACGGTGTTGCGCGCAATACCGAGATCAGCGGCGAGCGCGCGAGACGACGGCAGCCGGGTGCCAGGTGCCAGACGCCCCGTTCGCATCGACTCGCGCAGGGCGTCCATGAGCCCCGCACGCACCCCGGATCCGCTCAGATCCAGATGCAGGTCGGTGCCGCTCACCGAAGCCGCTGCGCGGCTGGAGGTGCCCCGGGGATCTGTCATGGAAATCGACCATATCGCTTATCTGGCAAATACATACCGAAGGCGTCGACTCAGGCGGCGGTGATCGTAGCTTTGGCGGCGTTACGGAGATTTCCGCGGCTCCTCGCGACGTCAACAAGCGGCCAGCGCTGCCTCCGACGGCCCTGATGCAGACGTGACATGACTGTCCCGAGCGGCCAGCCGGTGATCTGCGCAATCTCCGTGTATCGCCAGCCTTCGACATCGGCATAGAAGGTGACTATTCGGTGCTCCACCGGCAAAGCCTCAAGCGCATCGACAACCTCGCTGTCGCCCATTCTCAGTAACGCCTGCAACTCGACCGACAGCATCCCTGCGGAGGAATGCTGTGCGCGCCACCAACTGAGCGTTGGTGACCGCCTCACCTGGGACCTCGACAGGGCGGCGTCACCCGATGCTTCGCGTACTTCGGCGAGCCAATCCGAATGCTGGACAGGGTCTTTGAGCTCATCATGCTCTGAATCCTCCAGATTGCAGCCGACAGCGCCTGTCTCGATGAGCCGCTCAACCAGCTCACGGGGCGCAAGGCCGTGGCCACTTTCGATGTCGGCGGACACGGGTACGGAAACGGCGCGGACAATCCTTGCCACCGCGGTGAACATCTCGTCGGGCGGGGTCGAGCCGTCCTGGTAACCGAGCGACGCGGCAATGCCGATACTCGGCGTGGCAAGCGCCGGGTAACCCGAATCGGCCAGGGCCCGGGCGCTGCCGACATCCCACGGACCGGGCAGGACGAGGGGATCACCAGCGGCGCGGTTCTGGTGCAGTGCACGGAAGGCAGAGGCCGTCATTCGTAGTGTGCTCCTAGGCGGTATCGGGGATTCAACGATTTGAAACCGGCGTGTAGTGACCGGGAACCATCCGGGTGGAGACCCCGAATCGGTTCCAGGCGTTGATCATCGTGATGGCACCGATGAGGTAAGCCAGTTCGATTTCGGTAAACTCGGCTGCGGCCCTGGCGTATACCTCGTCGGATACGAAACCGTCCGTGAGAACAGTGATCGCCTCGGTCAGCTCAACCGCCGCGATCTCTTTCGCCGTGTAGAAGTGCTTCGACTCCCGCCAGCCGTCGAGCTGGATCATCCTGTCGACCGATTCGCCGGCCGCCAGCGCGTCCTTGGTGTGCATATCGATGCAGAACGCGCAGTGGTTGAGCTGTGACGAACGAATCTTGACCAGGTGGAGCACCCTCGCCTCCACACCCTGGCTTGTGACGGTGTCAAGGCGCGCCATGGCCTTGAAGACATCGGGGGCGATCTTCATCCAGTCGAGGCGCTGCGCGTGTTCCGGCAGCCGTTGCTGAGCATGCTGCACATCGGTCGTCGTCATGCCATCACGTTATGGCCGAGGTGGCCTCAGCCCAAGGGCCAATTATCGACCGATTCTCTGGGCCAATAATGACTGCGGGGATGCCGGCCCGCTACTCGTAGTTGAGACCCTCGAGCAGGAACGTAGCCTTCGAGAAGTCGATCTGTGCAGACGGATTGGCAACCGCCGTGACGATGCCCGACCCGAATGCGCCGTGACTGTCGAACAACGTTGCACTGCCTGCGGATACACCGTCGGATGCCCAATGCGAATCCGCCTGGATGCCGATCCAGTCGTCGCGCGGCAACCGCGCCAGCGCGACCGTCAGATCACCGTTGATATATCCGATGCCCTCGGTGCCGAGGTTCGTCACCAGGCTCGTCGATTCCGCGAGCATCACCGCTCGAACGAACGGCGAATTCTCTTCTCCTGCAAGAATCCGTATGCCGTCGTTGCAGAACCGCTTCCGGGAAGCGTTTTGGTGTGCCGCCGGTGATCGCGTCCAGCCCGCATCGTCGCTCTCGACAAAAGGCAGCACCTGTTCGTCTGGAGTGGGGAGTTCCAGGGTCGTGACCGGTGTGGTCCACTGGCGGCCGGGCGGCGGAGTCGACCGACGATACTGGACCAGAGTTGCACGTGCCACCGGCCGGCCGTCCTGCACCACATCGCATTCCGCGCTGCGAACCCGCCGGCCGTCGCGCACGATCCGGAGGTCGATCGTGGTGTCGCCGTTACGAGCGGCGCGAAACAGGTCCACGGTGAGTCGTGCCGGCATGAAGTCGGGCGATCCGTGATGGTGTTCCAGCGCCCGCGCCGCCAACCCGACGACGGCCGGTCCGTTCAGATGGTCATCGCCCCAGTGGCTCTGTGCAAAACGCGTCGGCATGAACCCGCCGTCGGTACGCGTGAAATGCGCCGGTTCCATTGCCATTCCGCCATCGTCGCACGAGCCGGTCCCGAATCCGGCGATCAGGTGTTCCGGCCGCCGTTCACGCCCAGTAGTTGTCCGGTGATGTAGCTCCACCGCGATCGCCCAGTATGTCGCATCCTCGGCATAGCCGAGAATGCGATCGGCGAAGCGCTGCCGTTCCTCTTCGTCCTCCTCCTGCTCGGATTCACCCTTGCTCACCGCCGCCTCCGATTCCTTCGCCTCGGGGTCAGTCTGTACGTCGCGCGGGCGCATGACTGCAGTTACCCAAACAGCGATGTCACAAATCCGGCCGCTGGATGCGTCTGATGCATATCACCGCCAACACCGCGAAAGGCAGCACGATGAACGAGATTCTGATTCTTGGCGCCGGATACACCGGCCTGGCCGCCACCATGGGTCTGGTGGGCCGGCTCAAAGGCCGCGCCGACGTCCATGTCACCCTGATCAACCCGCAGACTCGGTTCACCGAGCGGTTGCGACTGCATCAGGTCGCATCCGGCCAGAAGCTCGCCGATCTGCAGATTCCCGATCAACTCGCCGGCACCGGCGCGGACTTCATCCAGGGCTGGGTCACCGGAATCGATGCGGATGCACATACGGTGCGGGTCGACGACACGTATGCGGTCAGATACGACACCCTGATCTTCGCCTTGGGCAGCGTCGCCGACACCGAGACCGTCCCCGGCGTCGACGAGTTCGCCTACACCCTCGACAGCGCGGCCGATGCGACGCTGCTGGCCCAACAGTTGGACCGGCTGTCGGCCGGATCCATGGTGGTGGCCGGCGGCGGGCTGACCGGCGTCGAATCCGCTGCAGAGGTCGCCGAGCGGCATCCGGGATTGGACATCACATTGCTGTCCCCGGAGGTGCCCGGGTCGATGATGGGCGACCGCGCGCAGGCGCGACTGCGTGCGGGGCTGAACCGGCTCGGTGTGCATGTCCGTACGGGCGTCGAGATCGTGAAGGTGATGTCCGACGGGGTGGCTCTCGACGACGGCGAGGTGGTCCCCGCGAATGCCGTGCTCTGGACGGCCGGGGTGCGGGCGTCGCCGCTGGCTGCCGCCGCCGGCTTCGACGTCGACATCCGCGGTCGCATCGTCACCGATGAATCGCTACGTTCGGTGTCGCACCCCGACGTGTACGCAGTCGGCGATGCCGCCGCGATACGGCAGAGGTACGGGGTGATACACGGGACCTGCCAGAGCGGCATTCCGACCGCTCTGCACGCCGCGGCGTCCATCGCCCGTCAGCTGAAAGGCAAGGAACCCAAGAAGTTTCGGTTCGGATACATCCATCAGCCGGTCAGTCTCGGTCGCCGTGATGCAGTCATTCAGTTCACTCGCCCCGACGACAGCCCACGACGGTGGTATCTGGCCGGCCGGTTGGCGGCGGCGTACAAAGAGACGGTGAGCTCCAGTCCATGGACCACCTATCGCCTGCTCAAGATCGTCCCTGCGCTGGGTGCGGCGACGTGGCGACGCGGCGGCCGGTCGACGCTGGAACTGTGATGAACTCCGAGCAGCAGACCTTCGCCGACCACCGGAACCTCTTGTTCTCGATCGCGTATCGAATCCTCGGCTCCGCGGCGGACGCCGAAGACGTCGTGCAGGACGCGTGGTTCAAATGGTCGGCGGACGACCGCTCAAAGGTGTCCGACCCGAAGGCTTACCTTGCCCGGATCGTGTCGAATCTGTCGATGGAACGACTGCGCTCCACCCGCCGGCAACGCGAAACCTATATCGGCCCATGGCTTCCCGAGCCCATCCTGACCGCTGACGATACCGCCGCCGATATCGCGACCGCCGAGTCGGTGTCGATGGCAATGCTGGTGGTACTGGAGACTCTGAGCCCGCTGGAGCGTGCGGTGTTCGTGCTCAAGGAGGTCTTCGACTTCGGTCACGCCGAGATCGCCGAGGCTGTCGAACGATCCGAGGCATCGGTGCGCCAGGCGGCCCACCGGGCTCGCGAGCACCTGCGAGCCCGAAGACCCCGATTCGAGACGGATCGCGCCAAGAAACGCGCAGCCACCGAGCGGTTCTTCGCCGCCACCACGGGTGGTGACATCAATGCGCTGATGGAGTTGCTCGCGCCCGAGGTCACGCTGTGGACCGACGGTGGAGGCAAGGTCCGCCAGGCGATGCGCCCGATCATCGGCGCGGAGAACGTCGCCAGGTGGCTCGCCGGAACCGCCAAGCGTCCTTACGAAGGTGTCGAAATCAGCGATATGGCAGCCGAACTCGTGGACATCAACGGCGGACCGGGCATCGTGATGAGCGGCGCAGGCCGCGTCATCGCGACCGTCACCGTCGATCTCGACGCCGACGGTCGCATCGTCACGGTGCACAACGTGGCCAACCCGGACAAACTGGGCGCCATCGCAGACGGGGTGCGGCACACCTGAGCTAGTTTGGCCTGATGGCGACCGAATGGCAGGTACGGACCGGTAACGCGGCGGATCTCGACCTGCTGGGACCGCTGTGGGTGGCCGTGCATCACCGGCACACCGAATCCATGCCCGAGCTCGCCCCCTACGTCGACGACGAGGAGACATGGCGGGTGCGACGGGCGTTGTACGTCGACTTGCTCGCCAAACCCGAAACCATTTTGTTGCTGGCTTCCATCGGCGAGGCCACCGTGGGCTACGGCCTCGCACACGTACTACCGGCCGACGACAGCTGGATCCCGGACACCTGGGTGACCGGGCCGCGAATCGGCGAGATCGAATCGCTCAGCGTGCTGCCGGAGTACCGCGGCGGCGGCATGGGCTCGGAACTGCTGCGCCGGCTCGAGGAACATCTGCACCAACTCGGTGTGGAGGATCTGATCCTCGGCGCACTCGCCGGTAATCACGACGCGATCCGTCTCTATGAACGGCGCGGATACCAACCGACGTGGCTCTACTTGTCGCGCTTCAACGGCAGGCGCTGATGTCGGGCCCCGACCAGGCCCGAGGATCGTCTGCAACGATGGGGACGGGCGATCCGGATCAAGTCGGAGGGAACGGGTCCACATGGACGAGCTCAAGTATCTGGCACTGCACGGTGACCGCATCGCGTACCGGGACGCCGGCAGCGGCGAGACCTTGCTGCTGATCCACGGGATGGCCGGGAGTTCGGACACCTGGCGGGCGATGATCCCGCAGCTGGCGAAGAAGTATCGCGTGGTGGCACCCGATCTGCTCGGCCACGGTCGATCGGACAAGCCGCGGGGCGACTACTCGCTCGGTGCGTTCGCGGTGTGGTTGCGTGATCTGCTCGACGAACTGGGCGTCACGCGGGCGACGGTCGTCGGTCAATCGCTCGGCGGCGGTGTGGCCATGCAGTTCGTCTACCAGCATCCGGATTACTGCCAGCGGCTGGTACTCATCAGCAGCGGGGGTCTCGGTCCCGACGTCGGCTGGACGCTGCGCCTGCTGTCGGCGCCGGGGGCCGAATTCATCCTGCCGATCATCACGCCGACGCCGGTGCTGACGGTCGGCAACAAGCTGCGCTCGTGGTTCGGCTCAGCCGGGATTCAGTCGCCCCGCGGTGCCGAGATGTGGAGCGCCTATGCGTCGCTCTCGGACGCGCCGACGCGCCAGGCGTTCCTGCGGACACTGCGCTCGGTGGTGGACTACCGCGGGCAGGCGGTGAGCGCGCTGAATCGGCTGCATATCACCTCTGACCTGCCGACCATGGCCATCTGGGGCGACCGGGACCACATCATTCCCGTCGAGCACGCCCATGCTGCGCACGCCGCCCGGCCGGGAAGCCGGCTCGAGGTCCTCGCAGGGGTGGGACACTTCCCGCAAGTCGAGCGACCCACCGAGGTGGTGGACCTCATCGACGACTTCATCGCCAGCACTACCGAGACCGCCGACGAATCACTCGATAGCCCCCGTATAGCAGGGCCGCGACAAGAAGATTGACGAAGTAGGCGATGTCAGCCCCGTGCCACGCCTTGGCGATCGGCCCCTGGATCAGGGACGTGTTCATGAACGGGACGGCGGCCGCGTATGCCACCACGAACGCGACGACCGCCGCTGCCGCGTTGCGCGGGTCGGTCGGTTCTGCGGCGGGGTTGACACTGGCGCGGCCCTGGATCCGAAGCAGCCAGTCGATGACGACGACCGACACGAAGGCCGGTATCCAGTAACTCACCAGCAGCAGAACGTCCTGGAACCGGGTAGCGGTGTCGGCGGCGTGCAGCCAGAGGATCAGCGCGAAGGCCAGGACGGTGACGATGACCGCGGATACCGGTCTGCGCACCCGCACCCCCATGGTCTGCAGCGCCAGGGACCCGCTGTAGTCGTTCATCACCCCCGAGCCGATGGAAGCCAACGCGATGATCAACAGCGTCACGCCGCCCAGCAGCCCGCCCCCCATCACCGACCGCACTCCCTCGACGCTCTGCTCGGCCACCAGGTCGCCGGCCGCGATACCGATGGCCTGAACGAAGATGTACGCCAACGCGATACCGGCGAACGTGAAGCCGAACACCCGGGCTCGGGAGGAGTCTGCGGGCAGATACCGGCTGAAGTCGGCGGCATAGCTTGCCCACGACACGGCCAGGCTGAAGGCGAGTGTCACCTCGAGCACGAACGCTCCGGTGAGGTCGGCGCCGGTCACGCTGGCCTGGGTGATGATCTCATGTCCGCCAACGAGTTTCACCGCAAAGACGACAAAGGTCGTGAACAACACCACCGTCAGGACCGCCTGCAGGCGGTGGATGAGCTCGTAGCCGAAGAAGCCGACCGCACCCTGGATGCCGAGCACGATCAGCACCGCGCCCCAGAACTGGATGCCGAGCAGTGCTGCCAGCGCCTCCCCTCCGAACAGGCCGACCAGCGCGTCCCATGCGATCGACGAGAGCCACTGCAACGCCGCAGGTAGGACGACGCCACCGCCGAAGGCCATCCTCGAGTTCGGCACCTGCCCGGTCCCGGTGCGCGGACCCCACGTCGACAGGTAGCCCACCACCAGCGATCCCAGCACCGTGCCGATCACCATCGCGATGAGTCCGAGCCAGAACCCCAGCCCGAGCACGATCGCCAGCGTGCCGGTGAAAACGCCGGACATGGTGACCTGCGGGGCGAACCACACTGTGAACAGTCGGCCCGGAGTTCCGTAACGCTGGTCCTCGCCGATCGGCGCGATGCCATGCGTCTCGACCGACATATCGCCTGCTGCTGCGGGGCGGCGCCCACTGAAGGCCGATTCGGTCAGCGCGCTGAGGGGGGACGCTTGCGACATGGGACTATTCGATCACGGCGTGACAGGGTCCACGCACCCATGCCTCTCGCCATGCCTTCTGCATGTGTGGTTGTTATTGCAACTGACCGCGGCGACATAATCAGACGAACAAAGATTGGCTAACGATCGGAGCGGGGCGTGGTCAAGACCGACGCGACACAGGACTCCGCGTCGAACGGCACCGTGATTCGCCCCCGGCTGCTGGTGGCCGGACTCAGCTTGGTCGTCCTCACCGTGGCCGTTCTTCAGACCGCGGTCGTCCCGGTGCTCGGCATCATCGCCGCCCAGCTACACGCCTCCACGGTGACGGCCAGCTGGGCGGTCACGGCCAATCTGCTCGCCGCCGCAGCGGCGACGCCGTTGATCGGCCGACTGGCCGATCTGCACAGTAAGAAGACGGTGTTACTCGCCGTCCTCATCGTGGTGCTGGCCGGTTCACTACTCGCCGCGACGACGACGTCGCTGGCGCTGCTCATCGTCGGCCGTGTCCTGCAGGCCGCCTCGTTTGCGCTCTACCCGATCGGCGTTGCGATCCTGCGCGAGGAACTCTCGGAAGAACGCATGGTGTCGGCAATGTCGGTGCTGTCGGGCACGTTGGGTTTCGGCGGCGGCACGGGCCTCGTCGTGGTGGGGCTGCTGATGAGCGGCCACGCCGGCTATCACCGCGTGTTCTGGCTGACGACGGGCTTCACAATCGTCGTCATCGTGATCGTCGTTGCGCTCGTGCCCGCTCGGCCGAGCCGCGCTACCGGGTCGATCGACTGGCTCGGCGCCGCCGGCCTCGCGATCGGCCTGTCAGCAGTCCTGCTCACGATCACCCAAGGCAACTCGTGGGGCTGGGCGTCGCCGTGGACGCTGATCAGCGGGACGTGCGGGGTGGTCGTGCTGGCGGGCTGGTGGTTGTGGGAGCGGCGCGCCAAGCAACCGCTGGTATCGATCAGGATGCTGACGCACCGCCCGATCATGCTGACCAATCTAGCCACGATCTTCGTCGGGATGGGCTTGTACTTCGCCTTTCTCGGTCTCACCCAATTCGTCCAGATACCCCGCGCAGCAGCCGGATACGGCTTCAGCGCCACCGTTCTTCAAGCCAGCGTCATCTACCTGTTGCCTGGAGCCCTCACCGGTTTCGTCGTCGCGCTGGCCAGCGGACGGTTCATCGACCGGTTCGGTGCACGGCCGGTTCTCGCCATCGCGGCGGTGGCCGGCATCATCGGTTTTCTGCTGGTCGCGTTCGCCCACTCCGCGCCGTGGCAGGTCATCGTGGCCAGCGTTCTCGCCAATGCCTACATCAGCCTCGGCTACGGCGCGTTGCCTGCTCTCGTGGTGAGCGAGGTCGACGGCGGCGAGACCGGCGTGGCGACGAGCATGAATGCCATCGCCCGCACGATCGGCAGCTCGACCGCCGCCGCACTGGTCGCGGTCCTTCTGGGCAGCCCGGCCGCCGGCATCGCACCTGCCGAGGGCAGCTTCGTCGCGATCTTCATCGGCGGCGCCGCGACCGCAGCGCTGGCGATGGTCCTCATCACGTTTTCCCGGCCGCCCGCGCGCCGTGCCGAATCCGTCGAGGCGAGGTACGAATCCCGCGCCATGAACCACGAATGGGGCTAGGTCAGTGCGGCCAGCCTCTCGACGGACTTGCGCACATCAGCCTCGAGAACCTTGGCGACCAGGTCGCCTATGCGAGTGTTGAGCAGTCCACCGGTCAGGTCCGCGACGACTTGAAAGACGGAGCCGGAGGCGACATCAGACCCGCGTTCGGGGCGTACTTCCTTCACGCATAACCGCAGGGCGATACAGACTGCGGGTCGGCCCCTGCCGACCAATTCGATCGCCTTCGGCTCGTCGTAGCGGGTCACCCGCCAGTGGATGACGTTGCGAAAACCCTTCACCTTGATCAGCGACGACACGGACGTACCGATCTCGACCTGCTGGGGAACCTCGCTGCGCCACCCGCCGAAGATCGTCAGCCATTCGTCGAAGCGACTCAGATTCGACGCGAGCTCCCAGGCTCGTTCCGGACTGAGATCCGATGAGACCGACACGTCAACCGTGGCCATCCCTCACCTCTACCCCTACTGGCGGGCGAGGTAAACGGCGTCGCGGTTTCCGGGGACCGCTACTGACCCGACTGAGAGACTGAATGTGCGCGCTCTCGCACACGGCAGCAGCCGGCCGAAGACGGTCAGGCGGTGTATATCGGCGCGCGATTAAGCGGAATCTCATGGTCTTCAGGGCGACTGACGAAGGATTCCATTGTAGAAATGTAAATTCGTTGCGGAATCGCTTGCGAAGGACCGTCCGATCCGCGATGGTTTATCCACAGCCGCACGGCTGACCCCGAGGAGGATTCTTCCCTGACCGGCACACACACCACCGCCGTCGATAACGAGGCGGGCGAAGACGGGACCACCCGCGCCAAGGGCGGTCCGGTCATCGAGATCGACCATGTCACCAAACGCTTCGACGACTACGTCGCCGTCGCAGAGGCCGACTTCTCCATCGCATCGGGCGAGTTCTTCTCCATGCTTGGCCCGTCCGGCTGCGGGAAGACCACGACGTTGCGGATGATCGCCGGGTTCGAGACCCCGACCGAGGGCGCGATCCGGCTCGAAGGCACCGACGTCTCGCGCGTGCCGCCGCACAAGCGGAACGTCAACACGGTGTTCCAGCACTATGCGCTGTTCCCGCACATGACGGTGTGGGACAACGTGGCGTACGGCCCCAGGAGCATGAAGATAGACAAGGCCAAGGGGAAAGGCGAGGTCAAGAAGCGAGTCGATGAACTGCTCGAGGTCGTGCGGCTCACCGACTTCGCCAAGCGCAAGCCGGCGCAGCTGTCCGGCGGCCAGCAGCAGCGCGTCGCGCTGGCCCGCGCACTGGTCAACTATCCGAGCGCGCTGCTGCTCGACGAACCGCTCGGCGCGCTGGATCTCAAGCTGCGCCAGGTCATGCAATTCGAGCTCAAGCGGATCCAGCGCGAGGTCGGGATCACGTTCATCTACGTGACCCACGACCAAGAGGAAGCGCTGACGATGAGCGACCGGATCGCGGTGATGAACGCGGGTAACGTCGAGCAGATCGGCTCACCCACCGAGATCTACGACCGGCCGTCGACGGTGTTCGTGGCCAGCTTCATCGGACAGGCGAACCTGTGGGCCGGCCGCCAGACCGGCAGAGGCAATCGCGATTTCGTCGAGGTGGAGGTACTGGGCACCAGGTTGCGGGCCCGGCCAGGCGACACGACGATCGAACCGGGCGGCCAGGCGACCCTGATGGTTCGGCCCGAACGAGTCCGCGTCTCGATGGACGCCCCCACCGGCGATGTCGCGACCGTGCGGGCCACGGTGCGCGATCTGACCTTCCAAGGTCCGGTCGTCCGGTTGTCGCTCGCGGCCGCCGACGACTCGGCGATCCTGGCGCACATCGGTCCCGAACAGGATCTGCCGATGCTGCGCCAGGGCGACGAAGTGCATGTCTGCTGGGCCCCCGATGCGTCGCTGGTACTGCCGGCCGCCGACATCCCGACCACCGAAGACCTCGAAGAGATGCTCGACGACTCGTAGTCACCGAACCGCCCCCCCCCCCCGCTTTTTCCCGGACATCTACGAAAGGCAACGTCGCCATGCCCTCCTCGAAGATCCATGCGATCGCCGCCAACCCCACGTCACGCAGACGGTTCATCGGCGGCGGCGCCGCCGCGGCCGCCGCGCTGGTCCTCGGCCCGTCCTTCCTCGCCGCCTGCGGCTCCAACAGCGGCACGTCCAGCAGTCCCTCGGCCTCCGCGCCGGCTGACGACGGCTCGAAGGCCACCGGCATGCTGCGAGTGTCCAACTGGCCGCTCTACATGGCGGACGGCTTCGTGGCCGCCTTCCAGACGGCCAGCGGCCTCACAGTCGACTACAAGGAAGACTTCAACGACAACGAACAGTGGTTCGCCAAGGTCAAGGAGCCGTTGTCGCGTAAGCAAGACATCGGCGCCGATCTGGTGGTGCCCACGCAGTTCATGGCGGCACGCATCCAGCGGCTCGGTTGGCTCAACGAGATCAGCGAGTCACGCGTGCCGAACAAGAAGAACCTCCGGCAGGATCTGTTGAACTCAAAGGTGGATCCGGGCCGCAAGGTGACCGCGCCCTATATGACCGGAATGGTCGGCCTGGCTTACAACAGAGCCGCCACCAAGCGCGACATCAAGGGCATCGACGACCTGTGGGATCCGGCGTTGAAGGGTCGGGTCAGCCTGCTCTCGGACACGCAGGACGGGCTCGGCATGATCATGCAGTCGCAGGGCAATTCACCCGAGAAGCCGACGACCGAGGCCGTGCAGAAGGCGGTCGACCTGGTCAAGGAGCAGAAGGACAAGGGGCAGATCCGGCGGTTCACCGGCAACGACTACGCGGACGATCTGGCTTCGGGCAATATCGCTGTCGCGCAGGCATATTCGGGCGACGTGGTGCAGCTGCAGGCCGACAACCCCGACCTGCAGTTCGTGATCCCCGAGTCCGGCGGCACGTGGTTCATCGACACCCAGGTGATCCCGTACACCACACAGAACCAGAAGGCCGCAGAGGCGTGGATCAACTACGTCTACGATCGGCCGAACTACGCGAAGCTGGTCGCCTTCACCCAGTATGTCCCGGTGCTGTCCGATATGACGGACGAGCTCAACAAGATCGATCCGAAACTGGGCAGCAATCCCCTGATCAACCCGCCGCAGGCGAGCATCGACAAGCTGAAGTCGTGGGCCGACCTCACCGACGAGCAGACCCAGCAGTTCAACACCGCCTACGCCGCGGTCACCGGCGGCTGATCGGATGGCGGGTGTAGCGAGCAGCAGTCGGCAGCGGAGCAAGATCGCCCCGTATTTGATGATCTTGCCCGCGCTTGCGTACCTCGGCGTCTTCTTCGTGGTGCCGTTCTTCTCGCTGGCGCGCACATCGCTGTCGTCGTCGGGCGGCTCGGTGTTTCTGCCGACGCTGACCTTCAATTGGGACTTCGGCAACTACCTCGACGCGTTCTCGCACTACCAGGATCAGATCATCCGATCCTTCATCTACGCGTTGCTGGCGACACTGTTGTGCCTGCTGCTGGCATTTCCGCTGGCGTACGTCATCGCATTCAAGGCGGGCCGGTTCAAGAATCCGCTTCTCGGACTGGTGATCCTGCCGTTCTTCGTGACCTTCCTGATCCGCACCATCGCGTGGAAAACCATTCTGGCCGACGACGGTTGGGTGGTCAGCGCGTTGGGCACGGTGGGCTTGCTGCCGGAAGAGGGCCGACTGCTGTCCACGAGCTGGGCGGTCATCGGCGGCCTGACCTACAACTGGATCATCTTCATGATCCTGCCGCTCTACGTCAGCCTGGAGAAGATCGACCCACGGCTGATCGAGGCATCGAAGGACCTCTACTCGACGAACCGGCGCAGTTTCAGCAAGGTGATCCTGCCGTTGTCGATGCCAGGCGTGCTGGCGGGCAGCCTGCTGGTCTTCATCCCCGCCTCCGGTGATTTCATCAACGCGGACTACCTCGGCAGTACACAGACGACCATGATCGGCAACGTCATTCAGAAACAGTTCCTGGTGGTCAAGGATTATCCGGCCGCGGCGGCGCTCAGCATGGTGCTGATGCTGATCATTCTGGTGGGAGTCCTGATGTATACGCGCGCCCTGGGCACCGAGGATCTGGTATGACGACGCAGGCCACCGCCGCGGTCGGCATCGCCGAGCGCAAAACGGTCAAGGGCACCCCGAAATGGGGTGACGTCCTACTGCGCATCGTCGCCGGACTGGTGCTGCTGTATCTGTTTCTGCCGATCTTCGTGATCATCCTGTTCTCGTTCAACAATCCCAAGGGCAAGTTCAACTACTCGTGGCAGGGCTTCACCCTCAACAACTGGGCCCATCCCTTCAAGTACCCGGCACTGACCGACGCGTTGAAACTGAGCCTCAACGTCGCCGCGGTTTCCACCGCGATCGCCCTGGTGTTCGGCTCGTTGGTGGCGATAGCGCTGGTCCGGCAACGGTTCCGGGGGCAGACCGCGGTGGATACGTTTCTGGTGATTCCACTCACCGCACCCGAGGTGGTGCTGGGCGCGGCCCTGCTGACGCTCTTCCTCGACTTCGGGTGGGCTGCGGGCTATGTCACGATCCTGATCGCGCACATCGCTTTCGAGATCAGTTTCATCGCGATGACCGTGCGGGCCCGGATGCGCGGATTCGACTGGACCCTGGAGGATGCCTCGATGGATCTGGGAGCCAGCCCGGGCCGCACCTTCTTCAAGGTGACGCTGCCGCTGATCGTTCCGGGAATCGTGGCCGCCGCGATGCTGTCGTTCGCGCTGTCCCTCGACGACTTCATCATCACCTACTTCGTCAGCGGCTCGACCGTCACCTATCCGCTGTACGTCAACGCGGCGGTGAAGGCCGCGGTCCCACCGCAGATCAACGTGTTGGCCACGGCGATCCTGGTGATCAGCCTGATCTTGCTGGGCGTCGGAACGCTGTACCGGCGCAAGCGGATCGAGACCTAGTTGTCCGGTGACATGACGTTGATGACGATCCCGTCAGCGGAGCGGCGGTAACCGACGGGGGTTTGGATCGTCTTGCCCGAACGCCGTCCGACGTAGCGGATGTTGATCACGCCCCGCCGCACGAACTGCCCGAGGATGGGCGCATCGATGAGACCGACGAACAGTTTGTTGACGATGCCGGCTATTGGCGTGTTTGACGATTCCACTTGCCATCACCCGAGCGTAGGCGTCAACCCACCTCGGCGGGGACCGGCGTGGATCGCGAGCCGGCCCGAGCCGCACCGACGCCGGCGGCCACCACGAAACAGATGCCCACCACTCCTGACACACCCGGCATCTGGGTCAGCACGATCATGCCGACGATCAGCGCAAAGGCGGGCTCCAACGCCATCAGTGTCCCGAACGCGGCGGTGGTCAATCGCCGTAACGCCTGCATCTCCAAGGCGAACGGTACGACGGGCAGCAGGATTGCCAGGCCGATGCCGATCAGCAGGATCTCCGGGGTCATCCGGCCGATGACAGAGGGCCCGACGACGATGCTGGCCACAATGCCTGCGACCGGCATCGACACCGCGAGCCCGTTGATCCCCGCGACGTCGTCCCCGACGCGCTGGGTGAGCAGGATGTAGCACGCCCAGCACAGGGCCGCCCCCAGCGCATAGATGACGCCGATCGGATCGACTGCGCCCGCCCACGGCTGGGTCAGCAGCACCACGCCGATCGCTGCCAACCCGGGCCAGAGCAGTCGCTGCCTACCCGTGCCGTGCGCGACGGCGACACCGAGCGGCCCGAGGAACTCCAGCGCGCTGGCGGTGCCGAGAGGTATGCGGTCGATCGCGGCCATGAACAGCATCGTGACTGCCGCGGTGACGATGCCAAGCAGGACGCACGCCCCGAAGGTGGACCAGGTGAACGCCGTACGCCGGGGTCGGACGATGATCAGCATCAGAATGCCGGCCCAGGCGAGCCGCAGCCATGCCGCGCCCTCAACCCCGGTGCGGTCGATCAGGGTGACGGCGACCGCGAGGCCGACCTGCACACAGAGCATCGACCCCATGGCCATCAAGGCGCCGGAGCGGGCACGGTCGGAGGTCATCCCTGAATTGAACGGTACGGGTACCGTTCACGTCCACATGATTTCCCTGGACATATCGTTCATGAATCATGAACGTTTGCGTGAAGGCAGACGCCGAGAGTACGGGTTATGACGGCATTCGACCGATTTTCATCAGAAGTCGTACTCTCGCCGCAACCAAGCGTCCTGCCGCAGCAGCCAGTTCAGAAGGAGCCGAACGCGGTGACGAGTCGCCTCAAGCGCAGCGCAGGGATCTGATGCGGGTCAGCCGTGACGGTGCTCACCCGTACGACCTTTACGTTTGGCTGACCGGTTCATAGCCGCAGATGGCGTCGACCTTTTCCGCCGACGGACTTTCCGGATCGAACTCGTAGTCCAGCCATTCGCGGGCCAGCCGCCGTGCCAGTTCAAGGCCGATCACGCGTTGACCGAAGCACAGCACCTGCGCGTTGTTGGACAGCACCGACCGCTCGACCGAGAAACCGTCGTGTGCCGTGACGGCGCGAATACCCGGCACCTTGTTGGCACTGATCGCCACGCCGAGACCGGTGCCGCACACCAGCAGCGCCCTGTCCGCCTTCCCCTCGGCGACGAGTCGCGCCGCCGCCACCGCGATGTGCGGATAGGCGGTGTTCTCGTCTGTACCGACGCCGACGTCGGCGACCTCGGCGACCCTCGAGTCGCTGCGCAGGTCACCCTTCAGCGCTTCCTTGTATTCATATCCGGCGTCGTCGGACCCGACGACGATGCGAAGCCCAGATGCCATGTCTAATGGTCTCCTTTGGAACTCAGTGTGAAACTCTCTGCCACCGTACGTGCGCACATGGCCAGCGAGGTGGCGCCCGCATCCGCTGTGCCGACGCTGCGTTCGGCGAGTGGCCTGGCGCGACCGACCTTCGGGCGCATCTCCGCCGTCGCCTGGGCGGCCTCGGTGGCCACGTCCGCAGCGGCGGCCCACGCCTGCTGCCAGCGTTCACCCTCGCCGACTCGTCGTTCGAGTTCTTCGACGAACGGCAGCAGCGCATCGAGCATGGTCTTGTCGCCCGGCGATGCGCCACCGAGCCGGATCAGCGCGTCGTAGCCGTCGCGCATCCCCGCGGCGATCGTTGCGCCGTCGGGCCTGCCCGTGTCACCGACACGGGCACCGATCGCGTTCAACAAGGCGCCCCACAAGACTCCCGAGGTGCCGCCGGCTTTCGCCGCCCACTCCTTACCGGCGGCGGCAAGGACCGAACCCTGTCCGGCGCCTTCGGCGACGGCATGGGTGGCGGCATCACGCGCGGCGGCCGAACCCTTGACCATCCCGCGGCCGTGGTCGCCGTCTCCGGCGACCGCGTCGATGCGGCCGAGTTCATCCTCGGCCTCGGCCAACATCTCCGCCATCGCCTCGAGAGCCCTGGCCACCAGCCTGCCGCCGTTGCGCCCGTCGTCATCGGACAATTCCGCCAGATCCGGTGTGGCTGCCGCTGTTCCGGTGTCCTCCGCAGTGCGTCGCTCCCCGGACTCCCCGAAGACCGACGCCGCGCCCTTCTTGTACGCCGGGGTATCGGCTGGTGCGGTCCAGTAGCGCTCGAGCTCGTCGTCCAGCCACATCACGGTCAGCGAACAGCCGGCCATGTCGAGGCTGGTGACCAGCTCCCCGACTTCGGGCTCGACGATGGTGTAGCCGCGATCCCGGAGCAACCGGGCCGCCTCGCCCCACACGACGAACAGTTCCTCGTACTTCGTCCGGCCCAGTCCGTTGAGAATCACCGCGATTCGCCGTGACTCCGCATCGGCGTTGTCACCGAGCACGCCATCGACGAGCGTTGCGGCCAGGTCCGACGCCGTCGGCATCACCTCCTCGGCGACTCCAGGCTCACCGTGGATGCCCAGGCCGACACCCATCTGTCCTTCCGGAACGCTGAACAACGGGTGGTCCGCGCCCGGCAGCGTGCAGCCGTCGAACGCCACGCCCAGGGTTCGCGTCGCTTCGTTGGCGGCTTCGGCGACGCGCACCACCCCGGCGAGGTCCAGTCCTTCTTCGGCCGCCGCGCTCGCGCACTTGAACACGGTGAAGTCGCCGGCGATCCCCCGCCGCTTCGCCTCCTCGCCCTTGGGTGCGCTGGCCACATCGTCGGTGACCGCGAAGTAGACGGCTTCGATGCCCTCGCTGTTCAGTTGGTTGACCGCGAGACCGAAGTTCATCACATCGCCGGCATAGTTACCCGTGGTCAACAGCACGCCCGCGCCACCGTCGGCGGCACGCGATACCGAAGCGGCCTCCTCGGCCGAGGGCGAGGTGAAGACGTTGCCGACAACGGCGCCGTCGGCGAATCCCGGTCCCACCGTTCCGCAGAACGCCGGATAGTGTCCCGAACCGCCACCGATCACCACCGCGACCTTGCCCTGCCGCGTCTTGGTCGCCCGCACGACACCGCCGGGCACACCGATGACGTATCGGGCATTGGCGTCGAGGAAGCCGACCAGCATGTCCTCGGTGAATCGGGCGGGATCATTGAAGAGTTTGGTCATCGCAGTCGGTCCCCACTCTCCACGTCGAACAGATAAACCCGTTCGGGCGCCGCGGTGACGGTGACCTTCTGCTCGGGCTCGTAGGTCTCCTGCGCCGGAGTCTGCACGACGATTCCCTCCTCCATCCCGGCGACCGTGCTGGTCGCCAGACCGAACTCGAGCAGGTGTTCGAAATAGGCAACGGTGGTCCGGATGCCCTCACCGCCCGTCAGCGCGCAGTCCTGCGGGCGAACGCCGACAGTGACCCGGGTCCCGTCGGCGACACCCGTGACGTTCGTCTCCAGATGCCCTGTTCCGGAACCTATCTCGACACGAACGCGACCGTCGTGAACCTTCGCTGTGCCGCGCAACACGTTGATCTGTGGTTCCCCCACGAAGGTGGCGACGAACAAATTCGACGGGTCGTCGAACACCTCGTCCGGAGTACCGAATTGCTGCACGATACCGGCGTCCATCACGGCCAGCCGGTCAGCCAGCGACAGCGCCTCGACCTGGTCATGCGTGACGACGATCGTGGTGTAGCCGAACTCGCGCTGCAGCACCTTGAGTTCACGCCGCACCCGCTGCCTGGCCGAGGCATCGAGGTGGCTCAGCGGCTCGTCGAGCAACAACACCGGCGGGTTCCGCACCAGCGCCCTGGCCAGCGCAACACGCTGCTTCTGCCCACTCGAAAGTCCGGCCGGCCGCAGGTCGAGCATGTCATCCATGTCCAGCCTGCTGCTGATGGATGCGACCATCTGATCGGCACCCTTGACTTTGCGTGCTTTCAATCCGTAGAGCAGGTTCTCGCGGATGGACATCGGCGGGTACAGGGCATAGCTTTCGAAGCCCACCCCGATGCCGCGCTTGGACGCCGGAAGTTGGGATACCTCTCGGTCGCCGATCCGGATGGATCCGCTGGTGACCGTTTCCAATCCCGCGATCATTCGCAGTGTCGTCGTCTTGCCGCAGCCCGACGGCCCGAGAAGCGCCACCAATTCACCCGGTTCGATTGCCAGGTTGATGCCCTTGACGGCTGTCACGCTCTCCCTTCCGCGTGACGCGTAGGTCTTCACGAGGTCGGTCAACGTCAAGCTCTGCGCGGTTCCAGACGATGGGCCGGCGTGCCGCGCGTCGGATGGGGTGGTCGTCACACTCATGGCGTTGCCTCCAAAGCGGACTCGCGATCGACGGGCCCAAGCCGCCGGGTATCGCCCTCGCCGGCGGCGAAGACGTGGACGTCGGACGTCGCGATGGTCAACATCACCTGCGCACCTTCCTCGACTCCTTCTCGACCGGAGGCGAGCACGATGAGTTGACTGTCACCTACGTCGACGGTGAGCTCGACATTGCGACCGAGACGCTCGGCGAGCGCGACCCGGCCCCGCATCGCTGACCCGTTGTTGGCGCCGCCGGTCACGTGAAGGTCACAGGGCCGCAATCCGACCCGCACGCGATCTCCGCGATCACAGCGGGCGTCCGGTGGCACCGGCACCCCAAAGCTTCCATCACCCAGGCGAATCCGCCCGTCGTCGACCACACCCTCGAGCAGATTGATCTCGGGCTGGCCCAGCGCACGGGCCACGAAGGTGTCGGCGGGACGGCGCCAGATGTCCTCTGGAGAGCCGATCTGCACAAGCCGACCTCCTCGCATCACCGCTATGCGGTCGCCGAGCGCCAGCGCCTCCTGGTAGTCGTGAGTGACGTAGATGGTGGTGGTGCTCGACATCGCGCTGAGCTGTTTGAGCTCGGCACGCATTGCGGCGCGGAGTTTGGCGTCCAGGTGACTGAGTGGCTCGTCGAGCAGGTAGATGTCGGCAGGCCGTACCAGTACCCTGCCGAGCGCTACCCGTTGCCGCTGCCCATTGGACAGCTCCCGGGGAAAACGCTTCAGCAGGTGGTTGATTCCGAGTGTGGTCGTCACCTGGTCGATGCGCTCAGTCTGTTGCGCCTCTGAGTATTTGCCGGTCCTTCCCGACTTGAGCGGTGACGCGAGGTTCTCGCTGACGGTCTTCTGCGGGTAGAGGGCATAGCTCTCGAAGGCCATCGCGACATTGCGGTGGTACGGCTCGATCAACGTCATGTCGACACCGCCGATGTGCACCGACCCGGCGTCGATGTCCACCAAACCGGCGACCGACTTCAGGGTCGTGGTCTTACCGGCCCCACTGGGCCCGAGGATGACGAAGAACTCACCGTCGGCGATGTCAACCGACAGGTCGTTGACCGCCGTGGTCTTACCGAAAGTCTTGCGCAAGTTGGCAAGCGACACCGTAGCCATCAGGCCTTCACCGCCCCGAACGACAGGCCCCGGACCAGATACCGCTGAATGGTCAGCGCCAGGATCAGGGGCGGCAGTGCGGCGATGATCGCTGCGGCCGCCGTCAGGTTGTAGTAGGCCTGACCGCCACCGCCGAGGAATTTGGTGATGGCGACGGTCACGGTTCCCGCGTTGCTGTCGGCGAGAATGAGTGGAAACACGTAGTTGTTCCAGGCGAAGATGAAAGCCAGCAGCGCCGCCGCGGCAATACCCGGCCGCACGATCGGCAGCGCGACCATCACGAATGCCCGTCTGCGGGTGTAACCGTCCAACAGCGCGGCCTGCTCCAGGTCTTCGGGCAGATCCTCGAAGTAGGACCGCAGGATCCACACCACCAGCGGCATGGTGACCAACTGGAGCACCCAGATCATCCCGACCTTGGTGTCGAACAGCCCGATCTGGTTATAAATGACGAACAAGGGCACGATCACCATCAGTTCCGGTGCGAACCGGAACGACAGCATCTGAAACATCAGGTCATTGCTGCCCCGGTACTTCCAGCGGCCGGCGGCGTAGGCGGCGGGGATGCCGATGACCAGCGAGACGATCACGGCACCGCCGCAGTTGATCAGACTCGTCAGCAGCGACGTCTTGAAGTCGACACTGGTCATCTGAGTGCCCTTGTCGGACAACACGGTCGCAAAATTCGACCACGTCGGACTGAATGTGAAGTACGTGGTGGTCTGCTCTTCTGCGTTCTTGAGCGCCAAGATCACCATCCAGACGATGGGGAACAGCGAGAAGATGAACCATCCGACGAGGCCGATGTCGGCGGCCACGGGTCCGATACCGACCCGCTTCTGTCCGGGAAGCAGCTCGTTTCTGGAGAGTTTGAGTGCCATGGCTCTACGACTCCGCTCCGGCAGCACGCCGCTGCGCTTTTCCGAGCACGCTCACCAGGTAGCGCGCGGTGATGAACACGATGATCCACAGCAGCAGCATGTAGGTGCTGCCGCGCGAGTAGTTGAGGTTGATGATGGAGTCCTCGAACGCGCCGATCTGCAGTGTTCGAGTGGCCACTCCAGGGCCGCCCGCGGTGAGCACATATATGTGGTCGAAGACCTTCAGGTTGTCCATGAACCGGAAGATCACCGCCACCAGGATGTAAGGCCACAGCATCGGCAGCATCAGCTTGCGGAACATGAAGAACCAGTTCGCGCCGTCGACCTCGGAGGCTTCGAACGGCTCCTTGGGCAGTGAGCGCATGCCGGCGAGCACCAGGATGGCGACAAAAGGCGTGAAGATCCACAGGTCGACGAGAATCACCGACCACAGGGCATGGGTGCTCGACAGCCAGTCGAACGTGTTTCCCAGTCCTAGAACGTGATTCAGAATACCGAACTGGGGGTTGAACATCAGCTTCCACATCACGCCCGCGATCACCGGAGCGATCATCAGCGGCAGGATCAGCACCTTCTCGAAGATCTTGCCGATGATGCTGGAACGGTTCAACAAGAGCGCCAGCCCGACCCCGAGAGTGGTCTCGACGGCGGTTGCCACCACCGCGAAGATGGCGGTGACTTTGACGCTCTGCCAGAAGACCTGATCCCCGAGAACCGATTTGAAGTTCTCGAACCACACGAAGTGCGGATCTGGGTTGACCGCGGCGTAGTTCAGGAACGCGTAGTAGGCGCCAACCACGAACGGGTAGAGAATGCCGATCACAATCACCAGGGCCGGGATGGACAGCAGATACGGGCGCAGTTTGCGCCGCCAGCTCGGTACCTCGGGCAGTGCGCGGCGCGGCGCCTTCGACTGCTGGTCGGGGGAGGTCGTCGGCGCCTTGTCGGCTTGAGTTGTCATCAGTGCCAGAGCTCCTACAGGTTGACCTTGGAGGTGTTGGTCTTCGCCAGACTGCGCAGACGGGAACCCGCATCGTCACCGCCATAGATGTCCTGCAGCGCAACGGCCCAGTTCTGAGTGGTGTCGAAGAAGGCTTTCTGCGGCGTGAACTGGATCTTCGACTGGCCGATGACGGTCTCGAAGGTCTCGAGATAACCGTACTGATCCGCAGCGATCCGCTTGAAGGTGGTATCGAACACCGACTTTCGCACCGGATCGGCATAAGTGCCGCCCTCGACGGCTTTGTTCATCGATTCCTTGCCGGTGGCCCACTGAATGAACAACCACGCCGGTAGCTTGTTGCGCGAGTTGGCACTCATCGCCCAGCTCCAGGTCCACAAGTTGGTCTTGTAATTGCCATCGGGCCCGGCCGGCCCGGGATACCACGCCAGATTTCCGGCTTCCTTGCTGGCGCCGGGTTTGTTCTTCGGATAAGTCGCGCTGTCGGCGTCGAACACCATCATCGCCTTGCCGTCGCCCAGATCACCCGTGGCGTTGGGATAGTCGTAGGTGGTCCACGACGTGGGGCCGGCCTTGTGCTGCATCTCGATCCACTTCTTGGTGAATTCGATCGCCTTGTCGCTGTCCATCTCCGCGATGAGGTCGGAACCGTTGAACTTGTAGTCGACCGCCCCTTCGCGGGTGTACTGGGTCATGAAGCCCGGGTGGATCGTGGCCCACGACTTGGATCCGCGGGTGGAGATTCCGTAGCGGTTTTGCGACCGGTCGGTCAGGTCGACGGCCAGCTGGATGAAGTCGTCGAGACGGTCGGGCAGCTTTGTGATGCCCTTCTCGTCGAAGATCCTCTTGTTGTAGGCGACGACGTTGTTCTCGAAGCCCCACGGGATCGCCCATTGACCACCTGTGCCGAGCGGGTTACCCAGCGTGAAATCCCAGCGGGTCGACGTAGGCAGACCGTCGAAGATGTCCTCGAAGTCGTACTCGGCGTTGGTCGCCGACGTGTTCTGTAACCACGGGTGCAGGTCCTCGATCCAACCGGGCGGACCGTACTGCCAGATGAAATAGGCACCGAGCATGAACGCGTCGTGTTTACCGGAACCGCCCGCCAGTTCGGTGTTGAGCTTGGTGAAGTAGTCCGCCTCAGGTACCAGGTCGACGTTGACGTTGATGCCGGTCAGCTCGGTGAATTCACGGAGCAACGGCTGGTAGGACAGCTGATACGGGTGCGGGGTCTGCAGGATGGTGATCGTCGATCCGGACGCCTTTTTCCAGTCGAAACCTCCACTGACCTCCGAGGCCCCGTTCGGCGCGCTTTCCTTGCCGCCGACCCCGCAGGCACTCAACACCGGCAGGCTCGCCGCCGCAGCGCCGGCAAGACCCAAGGCAGCCAACATGTTTCGCCGCGACATCTGCGGGCCGGCATGGCGATCTCGACTCATGTCTGTGTCCTTTGTGGCAGTGACTCGACTACGCCGGAATCAGGGAGACTTTGACGGACTCCGTGCCGCTGGCAACGAGGTCGAGCCCCTTCTGGAACTCCGTCAGCGGGAGTTGGTGGGTGCAGATCTCGTTCATCGGCAGCACGCCGGACTCGATCATCTTGATCGCAGCAGGCCAACAGTACGGTCCCAGGTGGGCACCCAGTACATCGAGCTCCTTGTCGTCGCTGATGATGCTCCAGTCCACAGTTACGTCGCTGCCGAAGACGCCGTACTCGACGTAGCGGCCGAGTTTGCGTAATGAGTTGAGTCCCTGCGGAACTGCGGACGGATGGCCGGTACCTTCCAGGTAGACGTCTGCGCCGTAGCCGCCGGTGAGTTCCTTGATGATCTCCTCGGCGTTCTGCTCGGCGATGTTGATGATCATGTCGGCACCGCACCTCTCGGCCAGTGCGAGTTTCTCGGGGGCCATGTCCAGCGCGATGACGTGCATCGGGTTCTTGGCGCGGGCTCCGGCGATCATGCCGAGACCGATGGGCCCGCACCCTGCCACCACGACGGTGTCCTCGAAGAGAATCTGGGCGCGTTCGACCGCGTGCAGCGAACAGGACAGTGGCTCGGCGAACGCAGCGTGGTGTGCCGGGATCTCACTGGAGATCTTGTGCACCAGCGATTCGACGGGATAGGTCATGTAACTCGCCATACCGCCTGGGGTGCGGCGCTTGAAGCCGTAGAGGTCGTGCGGCTGGCACATGTGGTACTGACCGTGCTTGCAGAACCGGCACTCCCAGCACGGCACGATCTGCTCGGATACCACTCGGTCACCCACCGAGATGCCCCAGCGCGACGCGGCCTCGTCATCGAGTTCGACTACCCGACCGGCGAATTCGTGTCCGGGGATGACCATGGTCTCGGCCCATGCCGGGCGGTTTTCGTCACCCCAGAACTTCGCGGCACCGTGGTAGCACTTCAGATCACTCGCGCAGATGCCGACCGCTTCAACTCTGATCAGAGCCTCACCGGGCCGGCGTTGGGGTACCGCCACCTCTTCGAGTCGGTAGTCATGTGGTCCGTGACAAACAACGGCCTGCATTTTCTCGGGGATCTGTTCGGGCATCTGCGACTCCTCCGCACGCGGGCTGCACCAGGCCGTTCCGGCCGATCACATCGCCGGTCACGATGTGGCTGCAGTCACAGTAACCGGCCCGGTGCACATATGTCCAGAACACTTGTTCATTGAAATTATGGCCATGCACAGGTGTGCAGTGTCATACTCGTCACGTGCCTCGGCCCGCACAACCAGCCCAATCGACCCCTGTCGCCAACTCCGTCGCGGAGGCGGATGCCGGGCATTTTTCGGCGTCGCTGCTCTACACCGCCTCGAAGCTCTACTACAACGAGGACGCCACCCAGGCCGAGATCGCCGCGCAGCTCGGCACCAGCCGGGCCACGGTCAGTCGGCTGCTCGCGGAGGCGAAGCGCCGGGGCATCGTGCGCATCGAGGTGGTGCCTCCCGCCGAGGTGGGCTCCGGGGATCTGGCGGATCAGCTGGCCCGGGCCCTGTCGCTGACCACCGTGTTCCTGAGTCACCCGCTACCCAATCCGGGTCAGGGACGCACCGTCGTCGACGTGATGGGAAGCGTGCTGGCGCCGGCGGTGGGCCGCGCCTTGGCCGCGGCAGGTCTCCTTCCCGGTGACGTCCTGCTCGTCTCGTCCGGGCGCACCGTCTACGAAGTCGCGCAGTTTGACCTCGTCCCGTTGCCCGGAGTACTGGTGGCTCCGACGGTGGGTGGCAACGACCAGCCCGAAGAGTGGTATCAGACCAACGAGATCACCCGCCTGGTCGCCAACCGCATCAACGGCAGGCCCAACTACCTGTTCGCGCCGGCCTTACCGGGCCCCGACCTGTACCCCTCCCTGCTCAACGACCCCAGCATTCAGCGCGTACTGCACCTGTGGCCCCGTGCGCGATGCGCGCTGATGGGCGTCGGCGCACCGCCGTTGATCCGTTCCGATATTCCGCAATTCGTTCCGACGGAGTCGGGATCGCTGCGTACCTCGGTGGGAGACGTGTGTTCGCGATTCTTCGACCAGGCCGGCGACGAAGTCGACTTCGAAGGAAGTGACCGCCTCATTGCGGTGAAACTCGAAGCGCTGCAGCATATTCCCGTGACAATTGCGGTTGCGGTCGGCCAGGAGAAGATCGACTCGATCGTCGCAGGCGCCCGGGGTGGCTATTTCAACCAACTGGTGACCGATCCGTCCACGGCGGGAGCGATCCTGCAGAGCCTGGGCACCATCGGTGAATCCTCGGCGAAAGGTCTGTGATGTGACGACGATGGCCGATCCACGCTATGCGGGCGCCCTGCGCCTCGACGGCAAGCGTTCGCTGATCACGGGAGCCACCAAGGGCATCGGCGCAGATATTGCCCGCGCATTCGCCTCGGCGGGAGCATCGCTGGTCCTGAGCGGCCGGGATACCGCGGAGCTGGACGCGGCGCGTTCGACGCTGTCGGACGCGTACGGCACCGAAGTGCACACCGTCGCAGTGGATCTCGCCGATTCCGACGCACCGTTCGAGCTGGCACGACAGGCCGCAGACGTCATGGGCGGGATCGACGTGCTGGTGAACAACGCGGGCATCTCCTATCCCCAGCCGGTCGTCGACACCGATCCCGCATTGTTCGATGCGACGATCGCGGTGAATCTGCGGGCGCCGGCGCTGCTTGCGTCGGCGGTCGGAGCGGCGATGGTCGAGCAGGGTACGGGGGGTGCGATCGTCACGGTCGCCTCGGCTGCGGCGCTGGCACCGTTACCCGATCACTATGCGTACTGCGCGTCCAAGGCCGGGCTGGTGATGGCGACCAAGGTGCTGGCCCGCGAGCTCGGCCCGCACGGTATTCGCGCCAACTCGGTCTGCCCCACCGTCGTGCTGACCGAAATGGGCCAGCGAGTGTGGGGTGATGATGCCAAGGCTGCACCGATAATCGCCCGGATTCCGCTGGGACGGTTCGCTGTTCCACACGAGGTGTCCGACACTGTGGTGTGGCTGGCCTCGGACGCCGCGAGCATGATCAACGGCGTCGACATCGCCGTCGACGGTGGCTACACGATGGGCTGAATTCAGGCCGGATCGACTCCGGCCAACCGGTGTACCTGTTCGCGTGTCGCCGGGTAGAGCTCACGCCACGTCTCGTACAAGTTGTCGTAGGCATCCCGGTTGACCGCGTTGGGTTCGATCTCCCGGGCGATCTTGGCCCAGTCGGTGTCGGGCGGCACCAGACCGACGCCGATCGCCGCGAGCAGAGCATCGCCGTAGCTGGCACCGATCGCCTGCTCGGGCACCAGCTGCGTGCGGCCGGTGATATCGCTGACCGCCTGCGCCCAGATCGGACTGCGCAGACCGCCGCCCACCGCGACGGTCCTGGTCGCGGTATGAGCATCGTCGAACCGCTCCAGAATCTGCCGGATTCCGAATGAAATGCCTTCGTAGGCAGCACGAAACAGGTGTCCGCGGCCGTGCCGAAGCGTCAACCCGGCCACCACTCCCCGCGCCTGCGGATCGAAGACCGGGGTCCGTTCACCGGCGAGGTAGGGCAAGACCAGCAGGCCCTCGCTGCCGGGCGCGACCTGTTGCGCTTCCGACATCAGGTCGTCGAACGACGCACCCCCGGTGACCTCCTGCAACCAGCTGATCAGGCTGCCCGCGGTCGACGTGCCCGCGGCAAGCGCCAGGCTGTCGTGTTCGACGCCCGCGGTGGTCCACAGTGTCGGGTCACTGAAGTACTCGTCGATGAGTTGCACCAGAAACATCGTCGAGCCGTACATCAGCATCTGGTCGCCCGGTTTGCGCACGCCGACCGAGAACGCCTCCGAGTACGCATCCACCGTTCCCGCCGCGACCGGGGTACCGGCCGGAACCCCGGTTTCCTCGGCCGCCGAAGCCGTCACGACACCCACCACGTCGCTGGGCCAGACCAGGCGTGGCAGCGGGAGGTGACCGCAGATGCGCTTGGCCCACTCCTGATTCCAGTCGAATTCGCGCATCGCGTACATCGGATCGCACTGGCTGGCGGTGTGGTGGTCCATCACATACTCGCCGGTGAGTTTGGCGGCGATGTACGAATTCGATCCGTACCAACGGGTGGCACGGTCGAAGACGTCCTTTTCGTGACGATGCACCCACTCGAGTTTCGGCCCGACCGCTTGGCTGGACAGCAGCGTTCCCGCGCGGTCCAGAATGTTCTGCTTGCCCAGTTCGACTGTCAGCGATTCGATCTCGGCCGCCGCCCGGGTGTCCACACCGTATAAAATTGCCGGCCGCAGCGGCCGCAGGGCGTCGTCGCACAGCACCAGACATGGACCGACCCCACTGACACACATACCGGCGAGCGTCGCACCCGCAGGCATCTGCGCCATCAACGCGGCGCTGACCGAGCACACCTCGCGCCACCAGACGCGTTCGGCGTCGACTTCGGCCCAGCCGGGCCTGGGCAGATCCATCGTGTGCGCGATGGTCTTCGACGCCAGCACCGTTCCCGCCGGATCGACGAGGACCCCCTTGGTACTCCCCGTCCCCATGTCGATTCCGAGCAGCAGCTCCATTCCGGTAACCCTACGTCCGGTCATCCCGCCGTAGGCGCCCCGTCACACGGCAAGCTTGTCGCGCAGCCAGGTGTGGAACTCGCCGATGTGGTGCTCGCTGGGCACCAGGACACCGCCGTCGCGATAGAGGCGAGAGTCCATCGCCGGCTGGCAGCGCTCGCAGGCGGCGAAGTCCTGCTGGTTCACCCGGTGGAACAGTTCCACCGACCGGCTGACGTCGCGCCCCGATTCGACCACGTCGGGTAGGTACAGCCAGTCACATTCGACGACGGTGCGATCGGCGGCCATCGGGAACATGCGGTGCACGATTACGTGGTCGGGCACGAGATTGACGAACACCTGTGGGCGCACGGTGATCGCGTAGTACCGGCGATCCTGGTCGTCGGTCACCCCGGGGAGGTGATCGAGCCCGTCAGACCCGTCAACGGTGAAGCCCCTGACGTCCTCTCCGAATTCCGCACCGTGGCCCACATAGAACTGTGCGGCATAGCCATCGGCGAACTCGGGCAGCACCTCCGTGAGTTCGGGGTGGATCGTGGCGCAGTGATAGCACTCCATGAAGTTCTCGATGATGAGCTTCCAGTTGGCCTTGACGTCGTAGACGATGCGGCGACCCACGCTCAGATCGGCCACGCTGTAGTGGTCGATCGATTCGACATCACCGAGCCGGTCGACGATTTCCTGCATGACGGTGCGTTCGAACGAAGGCGGTTCGTCGGCCAGGCACACCCACACGTAACCGAGCCACTCCCGCACCGAGATCTTGCGCAGTCCATACTCGACCCGATCGATATCGGGCATCTTCGTCAGATTCGGCGCGGCGACAAGCTTGCCGTCGAGGTCGTAGGTCCACGCGTGATACGGGCACTGGAACGCCCGCTTGACCTCACCGCTGTCCTCGGTGCACAGGCGCGCGCCGCGATGCCTGCAGATGTTGAAGAAGGCGTTGATGTCACCCCGGCGTGACCTCGCCACCAACACGCTTTCGCGGCCGACCTGCACGGTCCTGAACGCGCCGGGCTTGTCCAGGTCCGACGCCCGCACGACGCAGAACCACATCGTCTCGAAGACCTTTTCCTGTTCCAGCGCGAACACCTCGGGGTGGGTGTAGTAGTGGCCGGCCAGGGTGGAGATGAGGCTTTCGGGCAGGCTGGGGGCTGTCGTGGTCATGGATCCTCTCTGGGTTTTCTCGGTGGGGCTCGGTCCGGCGGGGGTCAGACCGCGGCGGGGACGGTCATCAGCTGACGGCGCCAGCGGGTGAACAGACGAGGTTGGTCGACCGCGAGGACCGCGACCAGACGGCCGTCGCGCCGGTATGTGGCGAGGAAGCAGAGGTCATCGCAGCTGCCGTCCTCGATGGTGATCTCGTCGTCGGGCTGGGCGATGCCGGCGAACTGGATCCGTGAGCCGTACTGGTCGGACCAGAAATACGGGGGCTTCACCGCGGCGCCCTGGTCGAGCCCGCCGGCAAGCAGCGCGGCGACCGCGATCGCCGGCCGCTCCAACGCGCCGGTCCAGTGCTCCACTCGATGACTCGCCCCGGTGGATGCGTCATGCCACGCGGCGCAATCGCCGACGGCGACCACGTTCGGGATGGCGGTCTGACCGTTGGGTCCGCAGAGCACGCCGTTGTCCAGCAGGAGGCCACTGCCCTGCAGCCATTCGGTGTTGGGGACACCGCCAATTCCGACCACGACGACGTCAGCGGGTAGGTGGCGCCCGTCGACGAGGTCGACCCCCGTCACGCGATCAGCGCAGCCGGTGGTTCGCAACGCACGATGCTCGCCGGTCAGACCGGCAACGCCGACACCACATATCAGTGTCGTACCGTTCGTGCCGTGCGCGGCTGCGACAACGGCGCCCAGGCGTGACCCGAGCTGGACTTGCAGCGGAGTCGGGGCTGCCTCGACGACCGTGACGTCCAGTCCGAGCTTGCGAGCCGTCGACGCGACCTCCGCGCCGATGAATCCGGCGCCGATGACCACCAGGCGGGCACCCGGGCGAAGGTCTGTCCGTAGCGCGATCGCGTCGTCGATGGTGCGGATCACATGCACACCGGCCATCGCTTCGCATCCGGGCCAGCGGCGTGCCCGAGACCCCGTCGCGATGACCACGCCATCAGCATCGATCCGCGTACCGTCGGCGAGTTCGATTGCGCCAGAAGGAGTATCGAGGCCGATGGCGGCAGCGCCGAGCAGCCAGTCCGCCCGAAGGTCGTCGTCGTCCGCTTCGAGCGCCAGATCGGCCTCGACCATGTCTCCGGCGAGGAATTCCTTCGACAGCGGCGGGCGGTCGTATGGCCGCCGAATCTCATCGCCGACGACGGTCACGCGCCCGTCGTAGCCCTGCGCACGTAGTGCGCGGGCAGCAGACAGGCCGGCCAGCGACGCACCCACGATCGCGACGTGTTTCACGACGTTGTCCCTTCGGCCAGTCGTGCGCGGATGTCGGGCGGCAGGTTCGGCGCATCGGCGCTCGGCTCGACATGGATGACGCCGTTCGCGATCACCACGGCATGCGTGCGGACAGGCCGCTTCGCCGGAGGAGCATCCACGGCACCCGTGCGCAGATTGAACCGCGAGGCATGCAGCGGGCACTCGACCTCGCATCCCTCCAACCAGCCGTCCGCGAGCGACGCATCCTGATGTGAGCAGGTGTCGTCGATGGCGAATATCTCGCCGTCGTCGGTATGGAAGACGGCGATGGGCGGATCCGCCTCAACGCGACGCGCCTCGCCGGGCGGCAGTTCCGACAGCGGACAGATTTCGAGCATTCTGGGCCTCTCATTCGCAAGCGACGAAGCGTATAGAGAAACTGGATTCGTATTATGCAACAGTGTGGGTCGAGTCACAGGCTGTGTCAAGCGGTGTGACTGTCTTTTTTCAAACCCTCCTGCGATCGCAAAAGGCACGTCAGTCACATCAATCGCGACGGGCAGCGAAGGTCCGCCCCGGGCCGGGATGTCCCGGCGCGGGCGGCCCAGGCCGACGATCTACTTGGCCGCCTTGACCCTCTCGGGAGCCTTCCGGCGCAGATGCGCCACCATCGGGTCGCGGGAGACGTCGAGGTACAGCGACACGCACATGCCGATCATCACGACGACGAACGGTGCCGCCACGATGATGGTCATCGTCTGCAGTCCGTTGAGCGCGTCATTGCCACCGGCCCACAGCAACAGCACGGCCACCGCCCCGGTGCTCAGGCCCCAGAAGGCGACCGCCCACCGCGACGGGAACAGCGAACCGCTTTGGGACAGCGTGCCCATCACCATCGACGCCGCGTCGGCACCCGAGACGAAGAAGATTGCCACCAGAGCCATGACCAGCAGGGACGACAGCCCGGCCAGCGGCAGGTGATCGAGCATCCCGAACAGCGTCGACTCCGGTTCGCCGCTTCCGTAGATATCGATACCGTCGCGTTGTTGACCGATGCCCGCACCACCGAAGACCACGAACCAGATCAGACTGACCGTCGTCGGGATCAAAATGACGCCCACCACGAACTGGCGAATCGATCGTCCGCGACTGATGCGAGCAAGGAACATACCGACGAAGGGCGTCCAGGAAATCCACCAGGCCCAGTAAAATATGGTCCACGATGACAGCCACTTTCCGGTTTCGGCGCCGTCTTCCGCGGATCGCGCCGACATGGCCGCAAGGTTGGCCGCGTAGTCGCCGAGCGCGGTCGGCATCAGGTTCAAGATCAATATCGTCGGCCCGGCAACGAACACGAAGATCGCCAACACGAGGGCCAGGACCATGTTGATGTTGGACAGCCATTGAATGCCGCGTGAGACACCGGACACCGCGGAGGCCACGAACGCGAGAGTCAGCAGCGCCACGATGGTCACGAGCAGCAGCGTGCTCGCCTTGCCCACCCATCCGACAACCTCCATGCCGGAACCGATCTGCAGAGCACCGAGACCCAGCGACGCCGCGGTGCCGAACATCGTGGCGAAAATGGCGAGGATGTCGATCACTTTCCCGATCGGACCCTCGACCCTCTTGCGGCCGAGCAGTGACGCGAACGACGAGCTGATGAGCTGCCTGCGCCCCATGCGGTAGCTGCCGTAGGCGATCGACAGGCCGACCACCGCGTACATCGACCAGGGGTGAAAGCCCCAGTGGAACAGCGCGGTAGCCAGCGCGGTGCCGGCCTTCGAGTCGCCCAGTCCGGGAGGCGGATTCACGAAATGGGTCAGCGGTTCGGTGACGCCCCAGAAGATCAGGCCGATGCCCATTCCGGCGCTGAACATCATGGCGATCCAGCTGACGGTGTTGAATTCGGGTTTCTCGTCGTCGGCACCGAGCGGTATTCGGCCATAGCGGCTCAAGGCCAGCCAGCCCGCGAAAAGGACGAAGCACGTCGCCGAGATGATGAACAGCCAACCGAGATTCGTCACCACCCAGTCCAGGATCGACGCCATTGTCGAGTTGAACGACGTCGACCCGATCAGACCCCAGGCGAGAATGGCGACGACGATGGCGGCGGTGAGGCCGAACACGAACTTGTCGGTGACCGGTCGCCGGGCGCACAGCGGAACATCATGTTCATCGTCATGGTCTTCCGGTACCGGTACGCCGGGGCCGGGAAATGTTTCGTGGAGCTTCGCTTTGATCTCGGCTTCGAGCGAACCGTGTTCCTGTGCTGTCACTTCAAACTCCTGAGGCGGAACGCCTTCGTCGGTGTGATCGCTGTCTGGGCTGTATGGACGTTTTCCTGTGTGATCCGGGCCGCTACTGACGCCCCAGTATGACCTGCATCACACCTTCGTGATGGTATGCGCGTGCGGCGGATTCCTCGGTTCGATTTCTTCACCGCGCTGCACACACCGACGTCACGCCGATCCGGAAGGTCACCTCCGTGAACGGGTGCGCCGACCCGCGCATCACTGGACGGGCGTACACGTTGTCAGTCGCCGCCGGGCGCCTAGGCCTCCGACATCCAGCGGATAAGCTGATATATTAGATTGCTGCGCAGTGATACGCGACTGTTAGACGAAAAATATTTCCGTTTCGTTCACGTTCTGGTAACGGCGTTGATTGCTGCCGGGGTGTGATGTCGAGCACACAACCCGAAAATGGACTTGCTGAAGCGCCGTAAATTGTTTCCCTTTCGTCCGCAAAAAGGCCCGGCCGCGCGCCGGGGCGGTCGCCGTCAGCCTTGATAGCCCATCCGATGGCCCACCGCATCGGCGGCCGACGCCACAGCTGGCGCGATCTCGAGCGCGCGTTCCTCAGTGAGGCGATAACCAGGACCCGAGACGCTCAGCGCGGCAACGACCATCCCCGTGTGATCGCGAATCGGTGCGGCAACCGCGTTGAGTCCGTGCTCCAACTCCTCGAACGACACCACATAGCCGTCGCGCGCAACAGAACCCAGTTGACGATCCAAATCATCAATTGACGTGATCGTGCGCTCGGTGAAGCGCGTGAGGCCGGCCGATTCGAGTAGTTCGCGCCTCGCCTGCGACGACATGGACGCCAACAAGACCTTGCCGCTCGAGGTCGCGTGCAGGGGTGTGAGTTCGCCGACCCAGTTATGGGTCCCGACGGCGGACGGCCCACGGGCCTGATCCACGTTGACGGCATAGTGTGACCGCAACACCGCAATGTTGACCGTCTCGCCGACCTCACCGGCCAGTCGTTCGCAGATTTCGCGACCCTGCTGAGTGACATCGAGACGTCCCGACACCGCACTGGCCAGTCGCAAGATCCCGAAGCCGAGTCGATACTTGCCCCGCTCGTGGGCCTGTTCGACCAATTCGCGTTCCTCGAGCGCGCCGAGCAGCCGGAAGGCCGTTGATTTGTGGACTCCGATTTCGGCGGCGAGATCAGTGACTCCCGCCTCGCCGTGACGAGCAAGAAGCTCCAGCGCATAAAGCGCGCGGTCGACCGACTGCACGCCACCATTGCCCGAGTCCGAGCTTCCGTTGCTCATAACGCAACACTACCCACCACATCCCGAGTCGTTGTTCAACGAGCAACGGGTTGCGCGCTATGCGATGAAAGAGTTGACCTCACGCCCGCGGAGCCATAGTATTGGTATATCAGTTGTTGATCACGGTTGGCATCCCGCTTTGCGGACCCGTCGACTACCCGGTTGTGAGGCGGCGACGACTGAGTCCCCTGTCTGACCAGCAAGGAGTACGCGCTCATGGGATCACCTCGCGTCGTGATCATCGGGGCCGGCATCGTCGGCACAAACCTGGCCGACGAACTCACCAGCCGCGGATGGGACCGTGTGACGGTCCTTGATCAGGGCCCGCTTCCGCACACCGGCGGGTCCACCTCCCACGCCCCGGGTCTGGTGTTTCACACCAGCCCGTCGAAAACGATGACCGGGCTCGCGAGCTACACCGCCGAGAAGTTCCTGTCGCTGCACCTCGATGGGCAGTGGTGCTTCAATCAGGTCGGCGGTCTTGAAATCGCCACGACGGAGAAGCGCCTTGCCGACCTGAATCGCAGGCAGGGCTGGGCGACCTCCTGGGGTATCGGCGGCCGGGTCATCGACCCGCAGGAGTGCGCGAAGCTGCATCCGCTGTTGGATCCCGACCGCATCCTGGGCGGTCTTCATGTGGAGGCCGACGGACTGGCCAAGGCCACCCGGATCGTTGTGGCGCTGACCCGTCGGGCGAAGAGCCGAGGTGCGGTGTTCCACGGCTCGACAAGGGTGGTCGGTATCGAGCACAGCGGCGGAAAAGTCACGGGCGTCACCACCACCGACGGAATTGTGGCCGCCGACGTCGTCGTGTCATGTGGTGGATTCTGGGGTCCCGACCTCGGCGCGCTCATCGGGATGAAAGTCCCTCTGCTCCCCCTGGCTCACCAGTACGCCAAGACCGACCAGATCCCCGAACTGGTCGGACGCAATACCGAACTGTCCGAGGCCGGCTTCCCGATCCTGCGGCACCAGGACCGAGATCTCTATTTCCGTGAACATGTCGACCGCCTCGGCATCGGATCGTATGCGCACCGTCCGATGCCGGTGGACATCGATGAGCTGCCCGACGGTGAAATCACCGCCGCCGCCATGCCTTCGATGCTGACCTTCACCGAGGACGACTTCGCCCCGGCTTGGGAGCAGTGCAAGAATCTGTTGCCCTGCTTGCAGACCGCCAAGATCGACTCGGGCTTTAACGGCGTCTTCTCCTTCACCCCGGACGGTGGACCACTGATCGGCGAGTCCCCGGACGTGGCAGGCTTTTGGATCGCCGAAGCCGTGTGGGTGACCCATTCGGCGGGTGTCGCCCGAGCCGTAGCGCAATTGTTGATCGACGGGCGATCCGAGGTGGACTTGCACGGCTGCGATGTAAACCGTTTCGAAGATGTTCAGCTCGACCCCGACTACGTGAGCGAGACCGCGCAACAGAACTTCGTGGAGATCTACGACGTCCTACATCCCTTGCAGCCCAAGGAATCCCCACGAAACCTGCGGGTCAGCCCGTTTCATGCTCGGCAGGCCGAACTCGGGGCGATGTTCCTCGAGAGCCATGGCTGGGAGCGGCCGCACTGGTACGCCGCCAACGCCGCACTCGTCTATCAGCTGCCGGCCGAGTGGCAGCCGCCCGCCCGCGACGAGTGGTCGGCCATGTTCCATTCCCCCATCGCCGCTGCCGAGGCATGGCGTACGCGGACCGCCGTGGCACTCTACGACATGACCCCGCTCAAACGGCTCGAGATCTCCGGTCCCGGCGCCTTGAACCTGTTGGAGCGCACCACCACCGGCAAAATGGACAAGTCCATCGGCGCAGTCACCTACACCCTCGCACTGGATACCGCAGGCGGCGTACGAAGCGACCTCACCGTCGCCCGGCTGGCCGAACACACTTTTCAGGTCGGCGCCAACGGCAACCTGGACCTGGACTACTTCCGCCGGCAGGCCCCCGACGACGGCACAGTCACGGTTCGCGACATCACTAGTGGCACCTGTTGCGTCGGGGTCTGGGGGCCTCGGTCCCGAGACCTTGTCTCTGCACTCAGCCGCGACGACTTCTGCAACCAGTCGTTCAAGTACTTCCGCGCCAAGCAGGTTCGGATCGGCTGCGTTCCCGTCACCGCGATGCGACTGTCCTACGTCGGAGAACTCGGCTGGGAACTGTATACCTCCGCCGACTACGGCTTGCGGCTGTGGGACGCCCTGTGGGCCGAAGGCCAACGGTACGGCATCATCGCCGCCGGCCGCGCCGCGTTCAACAGTCTGCGCATGGAAAAGGGCTACCGCTCCTGGGGTACCGACATGACCACCGAGCACAACCCGTATGAAGCCGGCCTCGGGTTCGCCGTGCGGACCCAGAAGGAGGAGTTCGTCGGCCGGGGCGCACTCGCCGAAGTCTCCGACGACTCCGTCGAACGGCGCCTCGTGTGTCTGACCATCGACGACGGCCGCTCCGTGGTCCTGGGTTCCGAACCGGTTTTCCTCGACGGGAATCCGGCCGGCTACATCACCAGCGCGGCGTTCGGCCACACGGTCGGTGTACCGATCGCCTACGCGTGGCTGCCTTCCACCGCGGCGCCTGGAACACGCGTTGAGATCCAGTACTTCGATCGCCGTGTCCCGGCCACCGTGGTGGCCGAGCCACTGGTCGACCCCGAGATGAAAAAGATCCGGTCGTAGCCGTGCCAACCCGGCGGGAACAGCCATCCAAGGAGACACCATGACGCAGGACTTCACCCTGACGTTGAGCTGCTCGCAGCGGCCCGGAATCGTGCATGCTGTCAGTTCATTCCTGTTCGCACGGCATTTCGACATCGCCGAGCATCAACAGTTCGACGACATCCGAAGCCAGGCATTCTTCCTGCGCACCAAGTTCGTGTGCACCGGCGACGCCGTCGATGTGGCGCAGCTGACGGGGCAGTTCGACTCGGTAGCTGCCGAATTCGGCATGACATTCCGCTTCGACAGCACCGAACGTCCTCGGGTGGTGGTGATGGTCTCGAAGATGGGACACTGCCTCAACGATCTGATCTTCCGTTGGCGCGCAGGCACACTCGGCGGTGAACTGGTCGCGGTCGTGTCCAATCACGAGGTCCTGCGGCCGATGGCCGAGGCGGCGCATCTGCCGTTCGTGCACGTCGCGGTGACTCCTACCACCAAGCCGCAGGCAGAAGCGGAGCTACTCGCTCTCGTCGAAGAGTTGAACGCCGACCTCGTCGTCCTCGCGCGGTACATGCAAGTCCTCTCTGACGAAGCCTGCCGGGCGCTGCGCGGCCGCGCGATCAACATCCATCACTCGTTCCTGCCGGGATTCAAGGGCGCCAAGCCGTATCACCAGGCGTTCGACCGGGGGGTCAAGCTCGTCGGCGCGACGGCACACTATGTGACACCCGACCTCGATGAGGGACCGATCATCGAACAAGAAGTCATTCGTATCGACCACTCCTTCGACCCGGCACGGTTGGCCACCGTGGGCCAGGACGCCGAAGCCTTGGCTCTTTCGCGCGCCGTGCGCTGGCATTGCGAGAACCGGGTCCTGCTGCACGGGCATCGCACCGTTGTGTTCAGTTGACCGCCGGACCTCCTCACACGATCGCGCGGATGGCTTTCTCGAAGCCGATGACATGATCGCGTGCGATCTCCGCGGCGGCGTCGGCATCCCCGGAAGCGATCGTCCGCAGCAGGGCGGTGTGCTCGCCCACGTGGCGGGCCACCGTCGGCAGCCGATCGAGGAAAAGGCAGAAGATCCGGGTGGCGAGATTGTCGTAGCGCACCAGCACGTCCTCTAGATGAGGATTGCCCGTCGCCCGGTAGATGGCGCGGTGCGCACGCAGGTCCCATCGCATGAGTTCATGGCGGCCGATGTTGGCGACATCGAGTCCGTCTGTCCGGCCTGCCAATTCGAGAAGGTCGGTCCGTACCGCGGCCGACGCGTTCTCGGCCGCCGCTCCGGCCGCGACGGGCTCGAGGTTGACCCGAATCTGCGAGATGTGGCGGAGATCGGCGACGTCCACCCCGGTGGCAAAAGTCCCCCGGCGCGGAAAGGACACCACGAGCCGATCGGCTTCCAGCCGCTTGAGCGCCTCACGCACCGGAGTGCGTCCCAGGGTGAGCTGTGCCGCGAGATCACTCTCGACAATTGCCTCGTTGGGCCGGATGTCGAGCATGATCAGCTTGTCCCGAATCACCAGATACGCCCGATCGGCGAATGACATTGCGTCGAGATCGATGTCGTCGAGCGCCTCGATTCCTACCACGGTCACAGCGCGACCCCTTCCCGACGCAGTCAATCCCGTCCTCCGGCAACTGACCTAACCCTGTGAGAAGAATGATATATCAGAGGGTCGAGCGTCCTACAGCAATGCTCGAATGGCCCTTTCGAAACCGGTGACATGGGCGAGAGTGAGCGCCGCGGCAGTTGCCTCGTCGCCCGCGACGATGGCCTCCAACAATGCGATGTGCTCGCGGACGTGGCCGGCGACGTTGGGCAACCGATCGAGAAACAGGCACCAGATCCTGGTTGCGTGGGCGTCAAGGCTCACCAGGATCTGTTCGAGATGCGGATTGCCCGAAGCGCGGTAGATCTCTCGGTGCACATGGACGTCGTGGCGCAGCACTTCGCGCGGGTCTTCGGTGTCGTCGATCTCGGCGATCGCCGCAGCCAACGCCGTCAGCCGCGCACGACCCTCGGCCGTGGCGGTGCGGGCGGCCCGGGCTGCGGCGGTCGGCTCCAACTGCTTGCGAATCTCGGAGATGTCGGCGAGGTCGGTCATGTCGACGGCGGTCGCGAATGTGCCGCGGCGGGGGTAAGCGATCACCAGACGATCACGCTCGAGTCGTTTGAGCGCCTCGCGAACGGGGGTGCGGCCCAGGCCAAATTCCGCGGCCAGGTGGTCATCGTTGATCGGTTCGCCCGGCCGGATGTCGAGCATGACCAGGCGCTCGCGCACAATCTCATAGGCCCTATCGGCGTTGGTCTCGGGGCTGCCGTCGGTGTCGACGATCGACAAATCCGTCAGGGTCATCGCCGTCCCTTCCTGTCGTGACCGGCCTATTGACGTGGTCGCATTCTGATCCTACTCTAGCCTGCAGTTGATATATTAGTCATCGTTCAGCACCAAAGCCCCGGAAAGGCGCTCATGACTCTCGACACCGCGACGGCTGCGAACTCGATTCTGGGTGAGAGCCTGGCTGAGCTCGACCCCGATGTGTACCGGGCGATTGCCGACGAGCTGGTTCGCCAGCAGAGCACCCTGGAGATGATCGCGAGCGAGAACTTCGCGCCACTGGCCGTGATGCAGGCCCAGGGCTCGGTGCTGACCAACAAGTACGCCGAGGGCTATCCGGGCCGGCGCTACTATGGCGGCTGCGAACACGTCGATGTGACCGAGCAGCTGGCCATCGACCGGCTCACCAAGGTCTTCGGCGCCACCTACGCCAACGTGCAGCCGCATTCCGGCGCACAGGCCAACGCTGCGGTCATGGCGGCGCTGCTCTCCCCCGGTGACACGATCCTCGGCCTGGCCCTGGCCCACGGCGGCCATCTCACGCATGGGATGAAGCTGAACTTCTCCGGCAAGCTCTACGACGTCGCCGCCTACCACGTCTCCGAGAACGACTTCCGCGTCGACATGGCCGAGGTCGAGCGCGTGGCACACGAGCGGCGTCCGAAACTGATCCTGGCCGGCTGGTCGGCCTATCCGAGGCAGCTCGACTTCGCCGAGTTCCGACGGATCGCTGACGACGTCGGCGCCTACCTGATGGTCGACATGGCTCACTTCGCCGGCCTCGTCGCCGCGGGTTTGCACCCGTCGCCGGTCCCGCACGCCCACGTGGTCACCTCGACGACGCACAAGACGCTCGGCGGTCCGCGCGGCGGCATCATTCTCACCAACGACGAGGGCCTGGCCAAAAAGATCAACTCCGCGGTGTTCCCCGGTCAGCAGGGCGGCCCGCTCGAACATGTCATCGCCGCGAAGGCGGTGTCGTTCAAGTTGGCCGCCGAGCCGGAGTTCCGCGAGCGTCAGCAACGCACCCTGGATGGGGCAAAGCTCCTCGCCGAGCGCCTCCTGCAGAACGATTCGCGCGCCGCGGGAATCAACGTGGTTTCCGGCGGTACCGACGTGCATCTGGTACTGGTCGATCTGCGCGAATCCGAACTCGACGGCAAGCAGGCCGAAGACCGGCTGCATCGGGTGGGAATCACGGTGAACCGCAACGCCGTTCCCTTCGACCCGCGTCCACCGATGGTCAGCTCCGGGGTACGCATCGGCACCGCGGCGCTGGCAACCCGCGGCTTCGACCTGGATGCGTTTCGCGAGGTCGCCGACGTCATCAGTCTCGCGTTACGGCCGGACGCCGACGACGCCACGCTCGACACTCTGCGCAGGCGGGTCGATGTCCTGGCGCAGCGCTTCCCCCTCTACCCGAACCTCACGGAGGCCACGCTGTGACCGTCCCGTCCACACCCGCCGCTCCCGGCGCGCATCTTCCTGACCATCCCGAATTCCTCTGGCGCACGCCAGAACCAAAGACAACATACGATGTCGTCATCGTCGGCGGCGGCGGGCACGGTCTGGCGACGGCACACTATCTGGCCAAGAACCACGGCATCACCAACGTCGCGGTGCTCGAGCGAGGCTGGCTCGCCGGCGGCAACATGGCCCGCAACACCACTCTGATCCGGTCGAACTACCTGTGGGACGAGAGCTCACGCATCTACGAGCACGCGCTGAAGCTGTGGGAAGGACTCGAGGACGATCTCGAGTACCCGATCCTGTTCAGCCAGCGCGGTGTGCTGAACCTCGCGCACAGCCTGCAGGACGTCCGCGACAGCGTGCGGCGCGTCGAGGCCAACAAGCTCAACGGGATCGACGCCCAGTGGATTGACCCCGATGAGGTCAAGAAGCTGTGCCCGATTGTCAATATCTCCAGCGACATTCGGTATCCCGTCCTGGGTGCCACGTATCAGCCCCGCGCGGGTATCGCCAAGCACGACTACGTCGCTTGGGGGTTCGCCCGTCGCGCCGATGAGGCCGGAATCGACATCATCCAGAACTGCGAGGTCACCGGTTTCACCACCGACGGCGACCGGGTGACCGGCGTACGCACCACGCGTGGCGACATCGGCGCCGGTCGAGTTGCGTTGTGCGCGGCAGGGCACACGTCGACGCTCACCGACATGCTGGGCATCCGCACGCCCTTGCAGAGCCATCCACTGCAGGCGCTGGTCTCGGAGCTGCTCGAGCCGGTGCATCCGACGATCGTGATGTCGAACGCGGTGCACGTCTACGTGTCTCAGGCACACAAGGGCGAACTGGTGATGGGCGCCGGCGTCGACTCGTACAACGGGTACGGCCAGCGCGGGGCGTTTCACATCATCGAGCGGCAGATGGCGGCGGCCGTCGAGTTGTTCCCCGTGTTCGCGCGCGCGCACCTGCTGCGCACGTGGGCAGGCATCGTCGACGTCTGCCCCGATGCCTCACCGATCGTGGGCCGCACACAGTACGAGAACCTGTACCTCAACGCGGGTTGGGGCACGGGAGGTTTCAAGGCGACTCCGGGGATCGGCTGGTGTCTCGCCGACACGATCGCCAATGACGAACCCCATGAGTTCATCGTCCCGTTCGGCCTCGACCGCTTCGTCAGTGGGGCACTGGTGGACGAACACGGCGCGGCCGGCGTCGCGCACTGAAATCCACATCAGCCCAACCGAACTACAGGAGCCATCCCATGCAGATCATCGAATGCCCGTGGTGCGGACCGCGCGAGGAAACCGAGTTCCGCTACGGCGGCGAGGCCCACGTCCCCTACCCTGCCGATCCGCAGGCCCTCACCGACGAGCAGTGGGCCCACTATGTCTTCTTCCGGGCGAACCCCAAGGGCGTCTTCGCGGAGCGATGGAGCCACAGCGCCGGCTGCCGGCGCTGGTTCAACGCACTGCGTGACACCGCCACCTACCGATTTCACGGCGTGTACCGCGTGAACGAGCAGAAGCCGACTATCTGATGAGCGCACCTTTCCGCACGCCACAGGGCGGCCGCATCAAACGCGACACCACGTACACCTTCACGTTCAATGACCGCGAACTGACCGGGCATCCCGGCGACACCTTGGCCTCGGCGCTGTTGGCCAACGGCGTGCACCAGGTCACCACGAGCATCAAACTGGGCCGGCCTCGCGGCTTCACCGCGGCATGGGCCGAGGACACCGGCGGCCTGGTGCAGATCGAGGCCCCCTTCCCCGAGCCGATGCTGCTCGCGACGACCGTCGAGCTTTTCGACGGTCTCGCGGCGCGCGGTATCCCCGGCCAAGGCCGCCTCGCCGAAGTCGCCGACACCGCAAAGTACGACGCGACCCACGTGCACACCGATGTGTTGGTGGCCGGGGCCGGGCCGGCCGGTCTGGCCGCCGCGCTCACCGCGGCGCGGTCCGGTGCGCGAGTCGTGCTGCTCGACGAACAGAGCGAAGCCGGCGGCGCGCTGCTGGGCGCCAACGACACCATCGACGGCCGGCCCGCCTTGGACTGGGTCGCCGACGCCGTCGCCGAACTCGCGGCCTGTCCGGATGTACTGCACCTGCAGCGGACCACGGCGTTCGGCCACTACGACGACGGGTTCGTGCTGGCGCTGCAGCGGCGCACCGACCACCTCGGCGCCGAGGCTCCCGCCGCCGTCAGCCGTCAGCGGGTGTGGCGGATCCGGGCCCGCCACATCGTGGTGGCCGCCGGCGCCCACGAGCGCCCTGTCGTGTTCACCGACAACGACCGGCCGGGCATCATGCTCGCCCACGCCGCGCGCACGTTCCTGCTCCGCTACGGCGTGACGGTCGGCGCCCGGGCCGCGGTGTTCACCACCAACGACAGCGCCTACCAAGCGGCCCTCGATCTGCATGATGCCGGTGTCGGGGTCGACGCGATCGTCGACGCCCGCGCCGATGTGGCAGAGGACCTGCTCGACGCCTGCGCCACCCGCGGCATCCCGGTGCAGACCGCGTCGGTCGTCACCGGCACACGCGGCGAAACCCGTGTCACCCATGCTCTTGTCTCCGGTCCCGCGGGCTCGTCTGTCGTCGAGTGTGATGTGCTCTTGGTCAGCGGCGGCTGGAACCCGGCGGTGCATCTGTTCAGTCAGGCGCGGGGCCAGCTGCGCTACGACGAGGCGCTCGGTGCGTTCGTCCCCGCCGAACAACTCGACGGGGTCAGCGTCGCCGGTGCGGCCGACGGCGTCTTCGACCTGCCGGGCTGCCTGCGGGCTGGACGCGAGGCGGCCGCTGCGGCGCTGTCCGAGCTCGGCTTCGCCGCCTCCCCCGAACCGATTGCGGGAGAGAACGATCCGGTGCATGTCCGCGCGGACGGCCTGGTGATGTGGCGGGTGGCCGACCCGGATGCCGCCTCGAGGCAGTTCGTCGATGTGCAGCGTGACGCAACGGTGGCCGATCTGGTCCGTGCGGTGGCAGCCGGGATGCGTTCGATGGAGCACATCAAGCGCTACACCACCATCGGCACCGCGCACGATCAGGGGAAGACCTCCGGCGTCTTGGCATCGGGCATCACGTCCGAATTGCTCGACGTTCCCATGGAAAACCTCGGTGTCACCACCTTCCGGCCGCCGTACACACCTGTGGCGTTCGCGGCGCTCGCGGGTCGCAGCCGCGGCCACCTGTTCGATCCGGAACGCATGACGGCCGTGCACGACTGGCATGTCGCCCGCGGAGCGGTGTTCGAGGATGTCGGCCAGTGGAAGCGTCCGCGGTACTACCCGCTGCCGGGCGAAAGCATGGAAACCGCGGTCCTTCGCGAATGTGCGGCCGTTCGTGGCGGAGTAGGCATTCTCGACGGTTCCACTCTCGGCAAGATCGACGTGCAGGGCCCGGACGCGGGCGCATTCCTCGACCTGCTCTACACGAACATGATGAGCACTCTGAAGGTCGGGATGATCCGCTACGGCGTGATGTGCGGCGTGGACGGCATGGTCATCGATGACGGAACCGTCATGCGGCTGGCCAATGACCGCTACCAGGTGTTCACCACCACGGGCGGGGCCGCGCACATCCTGGATTGGATGGAGGAATGGCTGCAGACCGAGTGGCCCCATTTCGCGGTGCGGCTCACCTCGGTCACCGAGCAGTGGCACACGTTTCCCGTCGTGGGGCCGAAGTCACGCGACGTGGTCGGTGCGGTGTTCGGCGATCTCGACGTCAGCAATGACGCCTTCCCGTTCATGGCCTGGCGGGATACTCACCTCGACGGCGTGCATGTGCGCGTTGGCCGGGTCAGCTTCTCCGGCGAACTCGCCTATGAGGTCAACGTCATGGGCTGGTATGCAACCGCGGTGTGGGAGAAGCTCATCGCCGCGGGCGAGAGCCACGGGATCACCCCGTACGGCACCGAGACGATGCACGTGCTGCGCGCCGAAAAGGGCTATCCGATCATCGGGCAGGACACCGACGGCACCATCACGCCACAGGATCTCGGGATGAATTGGGTCGTGTCGAAGAAGAAGCCCGACTTCGTCGGCAAGCGGTCCTTCACGCGCAGCGAGAACCTCAACCCCCTGCGCAAGCAGTTCGTCGGCCTTCTCCCGCTCGACGCCGACACCGTTCTTCCGGAGGGGGCGCAGATCATCGAAGCACCCACCGACGGCGAGCTGCCGCCGGCCCCGGTACCGATGCTCGGACACGTCACCTCGAGTTACCGCAGCGCCGAACTGGGACGTCCATTCGCGCTGGCCCTGGTGAAGGGCGGCCACGCCCGCATCGGAGACACCCTCACCGTTCCGGTGGACGGCACTCTGGTGGCCGTGGAGGTCACCGGCTCCGTCCTCGTCGATCCCGAAGGAGCGCGCCGCGATGGCTGACACCCTGACCCGCCGAAGCCCATTGCAGGGCTGGGCCTCTCGGTTCGCCGAGCTGCCCGAAACAGCGAGCATCGCCGAGATCCCCTTCGTCACGATGGTCGACCTGTGGGTCGACCCGAACGGACCCGGCGGCGCCGCAGCCGCCGATGTTCTCGGGGTGGACGCATTGCCGACCACGCCGTCGACTGCGCTCACCGGACCGGACACCACGATGATCTGGTTCGGACCACAGGAATGGCTGGTCATCTCCGATGACGTCGACGGCGAAGCTCTCGAGACGAAGTTGCGCGAGGCTGCCGGCGTACACGGCGGAGCCGCCGTCGACGTCTCGGCGCAACGGACCACCGTGCGGTTGCGCGGCGCACACGCCCGCGACGTACTGGCCAAGGGCAGCTCGCTGGACCTGCACCCATCGGTGTTCGGGTCCGGCGGTGCCGCGCAGACCATGCTCGGCCAGGCCGCCGTCGTGCTGATTCCGTTGGACGACAACGGAACCGACTACCGGATCCTCGTCCGGTCATCCTTCGCCGGCTACCTGGCCGACTGGTTGATCGACGCCGCCGAAGAGTTCGGCGTCGAGTGGTGACGAGCCGGGCATCGGCCCGGACGGTCGCCAACTGATGTACCGTCAACATCGACTGACATCTCAGATCAGCCGTGTTGTGTGTCAACAGAAAGGTGGCCGCATGGCCGGTGCGCATTCGGTCCGCTCGTCGGCCAAGCGGCCGACCGCCAGCCCACTGCTGTCCGATCGGGCCTACGACGCCATCCGGGACAAGATCGTCTCACTGGAGATTCCGCCCGGCGCCCCGATCGAGGAAGAGCAACTCGCCGGCGAACTCGGGGTCGGACGGACCCCGGTGCGTGAGGCCATCAAGCGGCTTGCGTATCGCCGGCTGGTCGTCATCTATCCCCGCAGCGGGAGTTTCGCGGCCGATCTGCACCCCGCCGATCTGGAAGCGCTTTGTGACATGCGAGAGCGGCTGGAGGGCCTCGCCGCCGAGAGGGCCGCGAGTGAAGCCACCTACGAGGAACGCCAGGAATTGCGCGAGCTTCTCGACGAATTGGCCGTCTGCACTGAACCCGAAGCGCTGCTCGAGTTCGACGTCGCCGTGCACCGATCGGTGCACCGGATGGCGCACAACCCGTACCTGCTCGACGTCCTGACGCAGAGCCTCGATCTGTCACTGCGGATGTGGAACCTGGCCAACGAGCGACTGCCCGACCTCGACCATCATGTGCACGGTCAGACCGAGGTGCTGCAGGCGATCCTGGACCGCGACGGCGCCAAGGCACGCGAACTCGCGGAGGCCCACGTCCGCGAGTTCGAGGACGACATCCGCAAGATGTTCTGACCAACCTGTAGTTGCGTGCCCACCAAGTTGATTCGCCGCCGGCAAGACAATCGTCAGATCATGGCGTGACGCTGCTCTTGTTGTTCGCCGCCTTGACGCTGAGCACCTTGTCGAGGTAGTCCGCGACGGCGTCTCTGTTGCGGGTCAGGAACTCGATGCGTTCGGACAGCCGAGCTTGTTCGCGTCGCAGTGTGTCGATCATTTCCGGTGTCACATCGGGTACGTAGATGGTCTGCGGCTGCTCCAGGCACGGCAGCAGTTGCTCGATGATGCGGGTCGGCAGTCCGGCATCGAGCAGTTTCGTGATCTGCAGCACGACATCTACGTGCGCTTCGCCGTACTCACGGTAACCGTTGAGGGCGCGGCTGGGCTTGATCAGCCCCTGCTCCTCGTAGTAGCGCAAGAGCCGACGGGAAACGCCCGTACGCTGCGCGAGCTGTCCGATTGCATGCGTTCGAGCTTACATTTGACCTTCACACAGAAGTGAACGTTCAACACATGAAACTCGGACTTCGCATACCCCAGAGACTGGGGGTCCGCCGACCCCCTGGCGGTCCTCACCGCGGCGGCGGTGGTGACCGAGAAGGTGCGCCTCGGTGTTTCCCTTCTGGTCGCCGCCCGGCACACACCCGTCCAGCTGGCCAAGGCGCTGGCCACGATCGACCAGATCAGTGGCGGGCGCATGATCGCCGGTATCGGCAGCGGCTGGTCCACCGACGAATTCCGGGCCGCCGGCGCCACCGGGGCCGATCGCGGCCGCTTCCTCGACGAGACGCTGGACGTCTTTGACGCCGTGTGGGGGCCGGACCCGGTGACCTTCCGCAGCCCTCGATGCGTGATCGACAACGCCGCGGTGCTGCCCAAGCCCACTTCGAAAATCCTCGTGATGCTCGGCGGCGTGAGTCCCAAAGCCGTGCGGCGCATCGCCGAACGCGCAGACGGTTGGCTACCGTTTCTGAGCACACCCGGATCGGCCGGAGCCGCGGAACTGCGCGCACGCTGGGACCGCATCCGCGACCTGGCCTCGGACTACGGCCGCGACACCAGCCGCATGGAGATGGTCGTGGTCGGAAACGTCACCTTCACCGACCGTCCGGCAGGACCGGACCGAACGCCGTTCGTCGGCACACTCGACCAAATCATCGACGACGTCCAGACTTCCGCAGCGGCCGGCGCAGACGAGGTCATCATCGATCTGAACCTGCAGGACTGGTTCACCAGCACCAAGCAGATGCTCGAGACGGCGGTCGAGATTCCCGAACGGGCCGCAGTTTCATGACCGATGGAGCCGACGCCGGGCAAGGCCGGCCGGTCCGACGACTCGCGGGCCGGTCGGTTCGATCGCGAGTACCTCCTTCAGGCTCTCGGCGGCTGTTACACGGTCACTCTCGCCGCCAACGCCGCCGCGCGGGGCATTGCGCTCGACGGCTACCGCCTGCACCTCGAGGCCGACTTCGATTTCGCCGGTTTTCTCGGCGTCGACAAGGACCGCAGTCCCGAGGCCCGCTCCCCCATCCGTGACACGCTGGTGCGCCCGATCGATGTCACCACCACGCTGACTTGACCGGCCCGTCACCGCTCACAGCACGACCACCGAACGCAGCACGGCTCCGGCGTGCATGGTGTGGAAGGCGTCCTCGACCTCGTCCAGCTTGATGCGTTCGGAGACAAAGCGATCCAGCGGGAGGCGGCCCTGCCGATACAGATCGACCAGCGTCGGGAAGTCGCGTTCGGGAAGGCAGTCGCCGTACCAGGACGACTTCAATGATCCACCGCGGGAGAACAAGTCGACCAACGGCATCTCCAACCGTTCGTCCGGGGTGGGGACGCCGACCAGCACGACCGTGCCTGCCAGGTCTCGTGCGTAGAAGGCCTGGCGCCAGGTTTCCGGGCGTCCGACGGCGTCGATGACGACGTCGACACCGAACCCGCCCGTCAACTCCCGAACCGCTTCGACCGTGTCGGTCTCGGTGGCGTCGACGGTGTGGGTGGCGCCGAGTTCGCGGGCCCACTCCAGCTTGCGGGGGTCCCGGTCGACCGCGATGATCGTGCCCGCCCCGGCCAGCCTGGCGCCCATGATGGCGGCGTCGCCGACGCCGCCGCACCCGATCACCGCGACCGAGTCGCCGCGGGAGACGTTGCCGGTGTTGACCGCGGCCCCGAGGCCGGCCATCACACCGCAACCCAGCAACCCGACCACGGCAGGATCCGCGTCAGGGTCGACCTTCGTGCACTGCCCCGCGTGCACCAGGGTCTTCTCGGCGAAGGCCCCGATGCCCAGTGCGGCGGTCAGCTCGGTCCCGTCGTCCAGGGTCATCTTCTGGGCGGCGTTGTGGGTGTCGAAGCAGTACTGCGGACGGCCACGCCGACATGCCCGGCACTGACCACACACCGCTCGCCAGTTCAGGATCACGAAGTCACCGACGGATACGGATGCGACGCCCGCACCGACCTCGTCGATCACACCGGCGGCCTCGTGGCCCAGCAGGAAAGGGAACTCGTCGTTGATACCGCCCTCGCGGTAGGTGAGGTCGGTGTGGCAGACGCCGCAGGCCTGAACGCGTACCACGACCTCGTCGGGTCCCGGGTCGGGGATCGTGATGGCGGTGACCTCCGCGGGGGCACCCTTCGACCGGGCGATCACACCTCGAACTTGTTGTGGCACAGTATTACTCCTTGCTCTCCTAGAGCGTGATGCACAGCCGGAAGGCGTCGTAGATCGCCGCGTGGATATTGCGGCTGGCTACCGCGTCGCCGATCCGGAACAGTTGGTAGCGGCCCTCGGGGTTGCGGTCGACCTGCTGCGGCTGCAGGTCGAGCAGTGCCTGCTGGTCGACCTCACCCAGGTTCGATGAGCCGGCGACCAGGGAGAAGTAGAGCTCGTCCTGGGGCAGGGTGCCGTGCTCGACGACGACCTGGTCGACGACGCGCTGTCGGGTCGCGTGGGCATACTCGTTGTAGAGATCGACTTCGAGACGACCGTCCTTGCGTCGCACGGCGGTGAGACGCTCGTTGAGCGTCACCCGGATGTCGTGCTCGGCGAACACCTTGAAGTAGCCCGGATAGTTGACGCCACCGACATCGGGCGCCAGGGTCCGCTCCGGTGTGATGAACTCGAGTTGCACCCCACTTCGGGCCAGTACCTCGGCGGCGTCCAGGCCGGGGTGGCCGCCGTTGTCGTCATAGAAGAGCACCTCCCCGCGCGGGCGGACCGCGCCACACAGTACGTCCCAGCCGTCGGCCACCAATTCGCTTCCCTCGGTGAGGAATTGGGTGTTCGGCAGCCCACCTGTCGCCACCACTACCAGGTCGGGGTTCTCGGCGAGTACCTCGTCGGCCTCGGCGTAACTGTTGGTCCGGATGTCGACGTCGAGCAGCTTGCACTCGGCCAGGCGCCAATCGATGATGCTGATCAGATCCCGCCGCCGGGGCGAGGAGGCCGCGAGGCGGATCTGCCCACCGGGAGCGTCGGCGGCCTCGAACACGACCACCCGGTGTCCACGCTCGCCGAGTACCCGCGCGGCTTCCAGGCCCGCCGGCCCGCCACCGATGACCACCGCAGTGCGCGCGGGGCCGGACGCGGCGGGCACACGATGGGGCATCCGATCTTCGCGACCCGTGGACGCGTTGTGCACACACTTGGCATCTCGGTTCTGGTAGATCTCGTCAAGGCAGTAGCTGGCGCCCACGCACGGTCGTATCCGGTCCTCCTCTCCTGCTTGGATTTTCGCGACGATGTGCGGATCGGCGATGTGTGCGCGGGTCATCCCGACGAGGTCGATGAGACCGTCGCGGATGGCGTGGCGGGCCGTGGCGACATCGTTGATCCGCGCGGCGTGCATGACCGGGATGGCGAGCGTGCGCTTGACGTGTGCCGCGAACTCGAGGTGAGGGGCGACCGGGGTGCCCATCGGGGGGATGACCCGCGACAGCGCCTCGTCGCTGGCCATGTACCCCTTGATCACGCTGATGAAGTCGATGCCCTCGGCGACAACGCGCTGCGCGATCTGCATGCCCTCGTCCAGTTGCACACCACCCGGCGTGTCCTCGTCGAGGGACATCCGGATGCCGACCACGAAGTCCGGCCCCGCCGCCTCGCGCACGGCACGAATCACCCTCAGCGGGAATCGAAGTCGGTCGTCGAGACTTCCGATGCCGTACTCGTCGTCGCGGTGGTTGGTCAGTGGTGACCAGAACGAGTCCAGCAGATGGGTGTAGGCCTCGATTTCGATTCCGTCCAGGCCCGCCTCGCGGCACCGGGCCGTCGCGTCGGCATAGGCGCGGACGATGCGGTCCATGTCCCATTCCTCGGCCACTTTGGGGAAAGACCGGTGGGCTGGTTCGCGGATGGCGGACGGCGCGATCACCGGCAGCCAATCCCCGTCGTAGTTGCTCGTGCGGCGACCGAGATGGGTGATCTGGCACATGACCGCGGAGCCGTTTTCGTGCACCCCGTAGGCCAGTTCGCGCAGCCAGGGCACGATCTCGTCCTTGTACACGTGCAGGTTGCCGAATGCTGCCGGGCTGTCCGGCGCGACGACCGCGGACCCGCCCATCATGGTCAGCCCGATGCCGCCCTTTGCCTTCTCCTCGTGGTAGAGGCGGTAGCGCCGCTTGGGCATGCCGTCCTCGGTGTAGGACGGCTCATGGGAGGTGCTGACCACTCGGTTGCGCAGAGTCACGTTCTTCAGCCGGAAAGGCTGCAAAAGAGGGTCAAGGAGGTGCAGAGTCATATCAGATCGACCTTCTGAAATTTCAGACGCATCTTCTAATACGTCAACGTGATTGTAATGTATGTCACCCGCGGTCGAGCGGTCAAGCCTGGCCCACCAGTCCGAAAAGCGCCTGTGTCGGCCCGGTCCGAACAGCCTCGGCACGCCCTTGACCTCGTCGTCATCCTGACCTACTGTTGTAGCACGACTCATATATCACATGTCGATCAATTCATGCGATGGCTTCACCGCCACCCAGCCAGAAGGGAATGGTCACCGGATGACCATCAGCGTGTTCGACCTCTTCTCGGTAGGTATCGGCCCGTCGAGTTCTCATACGGTGGGTCCCATGCGGGCGGCGGCCAGGTTCGTCGCCGACCTGCACACGCTGGGTGCCCTCGACGAGGTGGCGAATGTCCGGGTCGATCTGTACGGCTCGCTCGCCGCGACCGGCGCCGGACACGGCACGATGACCGCGGTGCTTCTGGGACTCGAAGGCAATCGACCCGAAGAGATCGAGTCCGAGCGGCTGGAACAGCGCATCGACGTCATGCGCAGCACGGGACGTATCTCACTGGGCGGCTTCCGCGAGATCGCGCTCACCGAGTCGGACATCGTGCTGCGGCCTTTGACGATCCTGCCGTTCCACCCCAATGGCATGACGCTGACCGCCGTGGCCGCCGATGGTTCGGAGGTCCATCGCCAGACGTACTTCTCGGTCGGTGGCGGCTTCGTCGTCACCGAGGCAGAAAGCCAGGACTCCGGTGGGCGCGCCCCTGCCACAACGGGCTTGGCCTTCGGTTCCGCCAAGGAAATGCTCGAACTCTGCCGCGCGCGCCAGTGCCCCGTGAGCGAATTGATGCTCAGCATCGAATGCGAAAGCCGAACGACCAGCGAGATCCACGATCGACTACTCCACATTCGTGACGTCATGGTCGAGTGCGAGAAGCGCGGGATCACCCGCGATGGCTACCTACCGGGATCATTGCGGGTTCGCCGCAGAGCGAAGGACTGGTACGAGCGCCTCAGCAACGAGGATCCCGACCGGCGACCCGAATTCGCCGAAGACTGGGTCAACCTCGTTGCCCTGGCAGTCAATGAAGAAAACGCCTCCGGAGGACGGATCGTCACCGCCCCGACCAACGGTGCCGCCGGGATCGTGCCCGCGGTCCTGCATTACGCCGTGCATTACACCGCTGCCGGTCGACGCGATCCGGACGAGACGGCGATTCGGTTCCTGCTGGCCGCCGGCGCCATCGGCTCGCTCTACAAGGAGCGCGCCTCCATCTCCGGAGCCGAGGTCGGCTGTCAAGGCGAAGTCGGCTCCGCTGCCTCGATGGCCGCCGCCGGTCTTGCCGAAATCCTCGGTGGCACAACGGAACAGGTGGAGAACGCCGCCGAGATCGCGATGGAACACAGTCTCGGATTGACTTGCGACCCGGTCGGCGGACTGGTTCAGATACCCTGCATCGAACGCAACGCGATCTCCGCAGGCAAGGCCATCAACGCCGCACGGATGGCCCTGCGTGGAGACGGCATGCACCACGTGACACTCGATCAGGTCATCGAGACCATGCGCACGACCGGCGCCGACATGCACTCCAAATATAAGGAAACCTCCAGAGGAGGCCTCGCCGTCAACGTCCCCGTCAACTACGTCGAATGCTGACGCTCGCGCGGGTGAGGAGGGAACGATGAGGATGCACCTTGACTGGTATGACCGCAGAATTCTCACCTTCGTCCTCGATTGGGCACCGCAGCCAGAACCTCCCAACGACGAATCGTTCGTGAATTTCGGCATCAATTCGCGCCGGGTGATGCGTCGCTTCGATGCCGTTGTCGACGTGTTCGACGCGATTCCCCTCGAGGAGGCCGACCAGAACCTCCTACGGCGGGCGACGGACTTCCGGCCGCACCTCTCCCGCCGGCCGGTAGGCCACTAACGTTCAGGAAATCGCGCCCTTTGGCGCGATATCGTTCGGTGATCGTCGACAATAGAGTCGATGGACACTCGACGATTAGGTCTTCTCCTCGCGCTGTCCAGGCTTGGATCCATGCGTGCCGTCGCCGAGGCGCATCGCCTCACCACATCGACGGTCTCGCAGCAGATCGCCGCTCCGGCAAGGGAGACCGGCGCCCAACTGATCGAGCCGGAGGGCCGCCGGGTTCGACTCACACCGGCCGGCCAGCGCCTCGCCGACCACGCGGTCACGATTCTCGCGGCCGTTGACAGTGCGCGTCTGGACCTCGACCCCGACGCCGAACCCGCCGGCACGGTCCGCGTGGGAGGGTTCGCCACCGGTATCCGGGTTTCGCTGCTGCCCATCGTTTCCGGGCTCGCCGAAAGGTACCCCGCACTCGACATCTTGATCAGCGAATACGAGCCGATCGAGGCCTTCAGGCTGCTCACCGATGATGACTTGGACCTGGCGCTGACATATGACTACAACCTGGCTCCCGCGTCACCCGGCGCCGCGCTGGAGACGTTGCCGCTGTGGTCGGTCGCTTGGGGCCTCGGTGTGCCCGCCGATACCCCGGACGGGCCCGCGGACATCGCGGCGTACGCCGACCGGCCGTGGATCGTCAACTCCCGTAACACCGCCGACGAAGCCGCTGTCCGCACACTGGCGTCGCTGGCCGGATTCGTCCCGCGGATTGCGCACGAGATCGACAGCCTCGACCTGGTGGAAGATTTGATCGTGGCCGGTTACGGCGTGGGACTGCTACCCATCGGCAGGCCAACGGGCAGGGGCGTCAAGGTGTTGCCGTTGCCCGAACCCCGAGCGATCCTGACCGCGTATGCCGTTACTCGCCGCGGTCGCACGACGTGGCCGCCGCTGCGGGTGATGCTGGACCGCATGCGGCCGCCGCCGGTTGACGGGCTACCGCGACCACCGTGGCCGCGGCCGAGAGCCGGGTGATCAGGCGGCGCGGCGCTGCCGGCGGCCCTGGCGTTCGCGGCCATGGGTGTCGACCGACCACAGGTGGGCGCAACCCGGGCATTGCAGGTGCACCACCGCGGCGTTGTTGCTCAGCAGATACTGCCAGTGCTCGGAGCAGTTGCGCGGTAATTGGCAATCCGAACACCCGGCGCCGTGGCGGCAGTTCGGGCACTCCAGCCATGCCCGGCGGGCACGGTCAGCGGTTGGATCAATCGGCAACACGGTCGACCGTCCGATCGTGAAGTACGCCCGCTCCGACCAGTACGTCGTAGATCCGCTGCTGCTCCTCGTCCAGATCGGAGTACAGCATGTCGCACGCCTTCTGTTCTTCGCTGAGCACCGCGATCGGGTCCCACTCGTCGCCCAGCGCCTCGAGCACGGCGCTGCGCCGTCGCGCTTCGTCGAAGGTCAAGTCGTATGCGAAGTCTGCAAAGTCGGTGTCGGCCATCGTGCTCCCAGCATCGGGGTAAACAATGTCGGTGAGGCTGCCCTAACTAACTGCTCCACGCAATGACCTGCGTCACTGTCTCGGGTAGAAATTCGTCACACTCGGCACCCAGCGGGGGTGCCGCGCACTTCACTGGCCCAGCGTCAGGCCCTGCGCGGCGTCGTACTGCTCGAGCACCCGGGGTGTCGATTCCCCGGTGTAGCTCGCGGTGACACCGAAGGACCAGTCAGGAGGCGAATCCTGTTGCGACAAAGCCCAGGCCGCCTGTCTCGCGGCGCCGAGCGCAACGTACTCGGCGGGCGTCGGCACATGGACGGGCGCGCCCCAGATGGACGGAGCGATGCGCCGGACCGCCTCCGAACGTGCTCCCCCACCGACCAGGATGATCCGCTCGACAGTCACGCCCTGCGTGGCGATCTTCTGAATGCAGAAGGCCATCGAGCTCAACAGCCCTTCGACGGCTGCGCGGGCGACATTCACAGACGTGAGGTTTCGCGTCGTCATGCCCTGCAGCGCACCCGCCGCCCTTGGAAGGTTGGGCGATCGTTCACCGTCCAGGTAGGGCACCAGGGTGAGCCCCTCTGCGCCGGCGGGAGCCGACAGGGCCAGCCGGTCCAGCTCGCCGAAATCGACCCCCAACATCGTGGCGACGGAAGCCAGTACGGGCGCGCCGTTGAGCGTGCAGACCAGCGGCAGTTGACGTCCGGTCGCATCGGCAAAGCTCGCCACGATTCCTTCGGGATCATGCGGCGCGACCGTCCCGACCGCACTCACCACTCCCGAGGTGCCGAGCGAGATGATGCAGTCGCCGGGACCGGCGCCCAGGCCGAGCGCCGCCGCCGCGTTGTCCCCGGCCCCCGGGCCGAGCAGCGCCCCGGCTGACGTGTCGCCCGCCGAATCATACGGACCGAGCACCGTCGGCACCGCGGGTCGCCGGCCCCGCATCGCCACCTCCAACAGATCGGGTTGGTAGCTGTCGGTCTCCGACGAGAAGTAGCCTGTTCCGCTTGCGTCGCTACGATCGGTGCGCAGGGTGCCGATATCGGTCGAGCCGCTCAGCCGCCACGTCAGCCAGTCGTGGGGCAGGCAGACCGCAGCGGTCGCGTCGGCGTTGCCGGGCTCATGGTCGGCCAGCCAGCGCAACTTGGTCGCAGTGATCGCCGCGACCGGAACGACGCCGACACGTTTCGCCCATTCGGTCGGGCCGCCGAGGTCCTCGACGAGCTCGGCGGCTGCGTCCGCTGACCGGGTATCGTTCCACAGCAACGCATCTCGCACGATGTGCCCCGAACTGTCGAGGCAGACCATGCCGTGCTGCTGCGCGCCGACCGACACCGCCGCCACATCGTCGATTCCCCCGGCGGCCTCGATGCTGATTCGCAGCGCCGACCACCACTGTTGTGGATCGATCTCGGTGCCGTCGGGATGCGGTGAGGACGAGGAGCGCACGACCGCACCGGTGTCGGCGTCGCAGATCACGACTTTGCAGGATTGGGTGGACGAGTCGATGCCCGCAACGAGTGCCACGCCTGCGAAGTTACTCCAGTCATCGGCCGGCGGACCGCTGTCCGATGACTTCGCTCCCGACGCGATGTCCAAATAGGTATGCGCAAACTCGTCATCACCCAGAACATCACCGTCGACGGCTCCGTCGAGATGCTCGACGACTGGTTCGACCCTCAATCACAGGACGACGAACTTCTCGCCGAGTCGCACCGTCAGGACGAACAGGCCGACGCGCTGCTCGTCGGGCGCCGAACATTCGAGGACTTCCGCGCCTATTGGCCCAACCTGACCGATGACGCCACCGGGGTGACCGACTATTTGAATCGCGTGGCCAAGTATGTGGCGTCCTCGACGATGTCCGATCCGCGATGGGACAACTCCACGGTCCTCGCCGGCGACCCCGTGCAGCGAACCGCTGAGTTGAAGGGGAAGCCGGGGCGGGACATCGTGCTCACGGGCAGCATCACCCTGGCCCATGCGCTGATCGCGGCCGGTCTGGTCGACGAGTACCGGTTGTTCGTCTATCCCGCCGTGCAAGGCCGCGGCAGGCGACTGTTTCCCGACGGCACCTCGATCGACTCTCTGCGGCTGGTCGAACCGCCGAGGGCCTTCCAATCTGGGATAACCCTGTTGAAGTACACCCCCCAACTGTCAGACTCATCGTGTGGACGTCGAGCATCCCGGAGCTGAGAAGCGGTGGGACGCGGACCGAGACGAGACGGAAGCCGAACGGCTGGACCGTAATTGGTCGAGTTTGCTTCAGGAGCTGCGCGTTGCCCAGACCGGCGTTCAGCTGCTGACCGGCTTCCTGCTCACGTTGCCGTTTCAGCAGCGCTTCACCGTGCTCGACTCGTCGATGAGGAACCTCTACCTGGCGACCGTGGCCTGCTCGATCGGCTCGACCGTGTTGCTGGTGGCACCCGCCGCAATGCACAGGGTGCTGTTCCGGCGTCATCGCCTCAACCTGCTGGTCTCTGCCTCGCATGCCTATGCGATCGCCGGACTGGTCCTTCTGGCTGCCGCCCTCTGCGGTGTCGCCGTGGTGGTCTTCTCGGCGGTGGCGGGACCCACGGCGGCCTGGATCGCCGGTGCCGTCACCCTCGTCTGCCTTACCTGCTTTTGGATCGCTGTGCCGTTCCCCGCCCGACGCCGACAGGACACCTCTTACTAGGGTTTGCGTCGCAGTACGGGGGGGAACCCACCGGCCATGTTGATCCGACGAATTGCGCGCCCGATGTTGTCAGCGGCCTTCATCAGCCGAGGTGTCGAGGCTCTGCGCAGCCCCAAACCGGCGGCCGACGCGGCCCGTCCCACCCTTGAGGGTTTGAGCAAGCTGCCCGATCCCGTCGGTACGAACGTCCCCGCCAATGCCGAAACTGTCGCGCGGATCAACGCTGCGGTTCAGATCGGTGGCGGGTTGTTGCTCGCGACCGGCAAGCTGCCGCGGGTGGCCTCGGCCACTCTGGCGCTGAGCGTGGTCCCCGGCAGCCTTGGCGGCCATAGCTTTTGGAGCGAAACCGATCCGCAGCGAAAGGCCGAGGAACGCCGCGCGTTCCTGACCGACATCAGCTTGATCGGCGGGCTGATCATCGCCGCGGTCGACACCGAGGGCAAGCCGTCGCTCGGCTGGCGTGGTCGCCGCGCGGCGGGCAAGCTATCCGGCGCAGTCAGCACCGCACTTCCGATCGGGGCCGCGTCGGGTGGCGCGCTTGCCGACAGCGTGCTCGCCGACAAGGTGGGCCATGGGCTGCATGTGGCACGTGAGCGCGGCGCGGAGTTGGCGGAGGTCGCCCGCGAGCGTGCCCCCGAAATCGCCGAAACTGCCCGCGAGCGAGGAGCGCGATTTGCCGAGGTCGCCCGTGAACGCGCACCTGAACTGGCCGAATCGGCACGTGAACGAGGAGCGTGGCTGGCTGACGTCGCCCGCGACCGCGGCGCGGAGTTGGCCGACGTCGCCCGCGACCGCGGCGCGGAGTTCGCTGACATTGCCCGCGAACGCGCACCTGAGTTGGCCGAGACCGCACGGGCGCGAAGTGCCGAGCTGGCCGAATTCGCTCGAGGACGCGCCGAGGATCTGGCCAGCAGTGCTAAATTACAGGCCAAGCAGGCTCGCAAGCAGGCCAAGAAGAGCCGCAAACAGCTGCGCTGAGCCGCAATTTCATCTCACCGCCCGTGCTATTTGATTCGCCGGGCGTCAAATCCACCGCGCGTTGGCACGTGGGCGGTAAATTTGCCGCAACACTCACGGCGGCAGGAGCCACCCCATGACGACCCCGAACTTCGAACCTCAGCCAGGGGAGTACGGCGACCCGGGCGCCTATCGCCCGCCCACCGGCGGCCGGGAGCCCGGTGGCCTGGGCTTGCGCTTCGGCGCCCGCATCATCGACGGCATCATCGTCGGCCTCGTTTCTTCGTTGCTCTTCCTGCTCACGGACACCCTTTCCAGCTACTGGTTCACGGGGTTGTTCACCGGCCTGCTGACGTTCCTGTACTTCCTGGCCTTCGAGACCACGCAGGGCTGGACGCCGGGCAAGAAGCTGCTCGGCCTGAGCGTGCACGGCCCCGCCGGCGCGCCCAAGCCGACTGCGCAGCAGTCTGCGATCCGCAACTCGTGGACCCTGTTGCCGATCGTTCCCTTCGTCGGTGGCCTGCTCGGCATCGTTGCGATCATCGTGATCGCCGTGACCATCAACGGCAGCCCGACAAAGCAGGGCAAGCATGACGAACTGGCCGGCGGCACTCAGGTCGTCAAGGGCTGAGCCGCCCGGAACGTCAGATGACGATCCCGAGCAGCAGCACCAGGATCAGGCCGGTGACCGAGAGTACGGTCTCCATGATCGACCACGACTTGATCGTCTGACCGACGCTCATTCCGAAGAACTCCTTCACCAGCCAGAACCCAGCGTCGTTGACGTGGGAGAAGAAGAGCGAACCTGCTCCGACCGCCAGCACCACCAGCGAGACCTCGCCGGTGCTCATCCCTTCCACCAGTCCCAGCATCAGAGACGACGCGGTGATGGTGGCCACCGTCGCGGAACCCGTTGCCAGCCGGATCAACACGGCGAGCACCCAGGCCAGCAGGATGACCGAGACATTGGCACCCTTGGCCCAGTCCGCCAATAGCGTGCCGATGCCCGTGTCGACGAGCACCTGCTTGAAGCCGCCGCCCGCGGCGACGATCAGGATGATGCCGGCAACCGGAGGCAGCGACATCTCGATGCACTTGACGATCTGACCGCGGGTCATCGAAGCCCCACGGCCGAGCGTGAACAGACCGACGACGACGGCGATCAGCAGCGCCATCAGCGGGCGGCCGAGGACGTCGAAAATTTGTCGCACCAGATTGCTTTCGTCATCAATGAAGATGTCGGCCAGCGCTTTGCCCATCATGAGGGCGACGGGAAGTAGCACGCTGAACATCGTGACGCCGAAGGATGGGCGCGTCCGCGCTCGCGTTTGGACGTCGGTTCGGGTTCCGCCGCCACCGTCCGGGTCCGCCGCCGCGCCCCCGCCGCCGTTGTTTCCGCCGAAGTCGTCGGCCTCGAAGCGATCCGGGATGTCGATGACCACCCATTTGCCGGCGAGGCGGCCGAACAACGGCCCGGCCACCAGGACCGTCGGGATCGCGACGGCGACACCGAGTGCCAGCGTGATGCCCAGATCGGCGCCCAGCAGGTCGATCGCTGTCAGCGGCCCGGGATGCGGTGGTACCAGCCCGTGCATCGCGGAAAGCCCTGCCAGCGCGGGAATTCCCACCGTGATCAGGGACAGCTGCGACCGCTTGGCCACGAGATAAATGACCGGCATCAACAGCACAAGGCCGATCTCGAAGAACATCGGGAGCCCGATGATGGCTCCTACCAATGCCATTGCCCACGGCAGTGCCCGCGGTGAGGCGTGTCCGACGATGGTGTCGACGATCTCGTCGGCACCGCCGGAATCCGCAAGAAGTTTGGCGAACATGGCCCCGAGCGCGATCAGGATGCCGACGCCTGCCGCCGTCGTACCGAAACCGTCGCCGAACGAGTCGAGCACGTCGCCGACATTCTCCCCCGCCACGATGCCCACCGTCACCGCACCGAAGATCAACGCCAGGAACGGATGCAGTTTGGCGACGGTGATCAGCACGACGATGAGCGCGATCCCGGCCAGGGCAGCCAGCACCAACTGCCAGCCGGCGGCCACCGGCTCGGCCAGTTCGGTGCCCGCCGCCAGGGTGGTGACTGCCAACCCCACTTCTGAAGTCATCGGTTCTCCTGTTCGGTTGCGCGCGCACCGGTTGACGCGACATAGGTTTCGACGATGGCATCGATGTCCTGATCGACATCGATGGTGATGCCGCGTTCATCGGGATCCAGCGGCTCGAGCGTTTCGAACTGAGAAGCCAACAGCGATGCGGGCATGAAATGTCCGGGCCGGCTCGCCTGCCGCCTGCCGATGACCTCGGGCGAACCACTGAGATGCAGGGACACCACGTCGGCGCAATGGCGCCGAAGTTGGTCCCGATACTTGCGTTTGAGTGCCGAGCAGCTCATCACCGCACCGCTCTCGCAGCGTTCGGCAAGCCACTGTCCGATCGCTTCCAGCCAGGGATACCGGTCGTCGTCGGTAAGAGCTTCGCCCGCGGTCATCTTGGCGACGTTGGCCGGTGGGTGAAAATCATCCGCGTCGGCGAACGGCACCCGGAGCCGCTGCGCCAGCGCAGCGCCGACGGTCGACTTACCGGAACCAGAAACTCCCATGACGACGATTGGTGACGCCATATCCTCCACCTACCCAGTTGTGCTCGACGTCACACAGCATGCCTCAATAGTCATACGATTGCAATCGGACATCTGAAAGATATGGCTTTATATACGTTCAGCAAAGATATGACACGATGTATACGTGGACTCGCATCCAATCGTCGGCGCGCTGCACAGCAATCTGCTGGCGGCCCTGGGCGCGGCGATCGTCTCCGGCAGGTATCCGCCGGGCGAGGTGATCACGCTGGACGGCGTCAGTGCCCAACACAATGTGTCCCGGAGCGTGGCGCGCGAGGCGATCCGGGTGCTCGAATCGATGGGCATGGTGGAGTCGCGCCGCCGGGTGGGCATCACGATCCAGCCATCGAAGAGCTGGAATGTGTTCGATCCTATGCTGATTCGGTGGCGGCTGGAGTCAACTGACAGAACCGCTCAACTGGAGTCACTGTCAGAGTTGCGGCGGGGGTTCGAACCCGCCGCTGCGGCGCTGGCGGCCCGGCGCGCGGACCCGCAGCACTGCCGGATCATGGCGGCGGCGGTGTCGGACATGGTGGTGCACGGCCGCTCCGGCGACCTCGAGGCCTATCTCCTGGCCGACAAGATCTTCCATCAGACGATGCTGGACGCCAGCGGCAACGAGATGTTCCGCGCGCTTAACGGAGTCGTGGCCGAGGTGCTCAGCGGGCGCACCCACCACGGCATGATGCCAGAGATCCCGAACCCGGCGGCCATCGAGTTGCACGACGAAGTCGCGCGGGCGATCCGGCTGCGGGACGAAGGCGGCGCCGAACGAGCGATGCGAGAGATCATCGACGAGGCGGCATCGGCTGTGGCCGAGGAGTTTTCGTAAGCCGTCTGGTTAACTGCGGTGGTGGACAGAGAACTCCGGCTGGCGCGGCGTTTCTTCGATCGCTTCGAACCCGTGCATGCCGTCACATACTTCGCACCGGAAGCCCGCGCCGCACTCGACGGGCTCGGCTTCCGCGGCTTCTGGATGGGCTACTTCGCAGCCCGCTCCGCCCCGTTCGGTGTGGTGCCGACGGCGGTGGTGACGGCCACGTTCTACAACTTCGCCCCCGAGCGCGTCGCCAAAGCACTGCCCGCAGCCTGGGAGGTGACCTCGCCCGCCGAGGCCCTGCGAGCGCGCGAGCAGTCCGCCGTCGCGGCCCTGCGCCGGTACGGCGTCACCGAGGACGAGGCCGGTCGCGCCGCCGACCTGGCGTCCAAGGCGGCCAAGGCAGCCGCCTTGGACGGCCGCCCGCTGTACGCGGCGAATGTCGCGCTGGACTGGCCGGAGGAGCCCGTGGCCAAGCTGTGGCATGCCGTGACCTTGTTGCGCGAACATCGCGGCGACGGGCATGTCGCGGTACTTGCCGCCGCTGACGTCTCCGGGCGCGAGTCCAACGTCCTGCACGCCGCGGCGGGGCGCGTCCCACCGGCGATGATCATGCGCGCCCGCGACTACGACGACGAGCAATGGCGCCAGTATCAACAGCGGCTGGCGCGGCGCGGGCTGCTCGACGGCGATGGCGAGCTCACCGACGCAGGCCGGGCACTCAAGCTCCACATCGAGGATTGCACCGACCGGCTGGCGTTGAGGGCACTCGACGTGCTCGACGATGACGAGATGGAGACGCTGTTTCGGGCCCTCACGCCGATCACCCGCAAAGTGGTTGCCGCGGGCGATGTTCCTGCAAGCACCCCGATGGGCCTTGGCCGGCACAACCTCGACGACGACAGCGTCCACCTGGCCTAGTTCTTCTTTTTCAGTGCCTCAGGTTTGTGGACGGCGTCGTTCCCACTCTTGTCGCTGCGCACGCGATACTGCGGTTCGTCCTTCGACGCGCGGACGGTGCGGCCGGCGGCATCGGTGTCGGAGGTGATCTTCTCCTCCACGGCGCCTTCAGCGGTGCTGCCGTGGCTCTGCCATGTCACCTCGTCGCCCTTACGGAGCTCTTTCTTCGCCATCGGGGTGGGGTACCCAATCGAACCGGTCAACCCGCCCGACAGGTGCAGAGCCTGCCCGCCATTCCGGTACCGCCGGCCAGTTCCGGTGGATATGCCAGTCTCACATCGACACGGTCAACGCGGTGCGTACATGATGACGCCCACCCCGGCGAGGCAGACGGCCGCGCCGAGCACATCCCAGCGGTCGGGCCGGAAACCGTCGGCCACCATTGCCCATATCAGCGAGCCGCCGATGAACACGCCACCGTAGGCCGCCAGCACCCTGCCGAAATGGGGATCCGGCTGAAACGCGGCGACGAAACCGTAGGCGCCCAGGGCGATGATCCCGGAGCCGACCCAGAGCAGACCGCGGTGCTCGCGTACGCCCTGCCAGACCAGCCACGCCCCGCCGATCTCCAACAGCGCGGCCAGGGCGAACAACGTGATGGATTTGAGCAACACCATGGCGATCACCCTGCCGCGAACGTGCGCGTCATCGTGTCGGATCTCGGCGTGTCGGCCGCAGGCACGCACGCTCGCGGCAGCCCAGGCGCGGGGCAAGTGACTGAGCCGACTGTCAGGAGACGTCAGGAGCAGCGGCGCGTGCCCGCGGATGTCGATGTCGGCGGTGAGCCCTCCCGGTCTGTGGACGATCGTGGTGCTCATGGGTAAGCCGTTGTCGCCCATGGTTTCCCGGGCCGTCACCGCGTCGAGTTCGACAAGCTCGCCCGGCCGCTCTACGTAGCCGACGCCGATCGGCGGCGCGCCCGGGATTCGCAGGTCCACTCCGTGGGTGTGGGTGCCGTCGGCGGTAACGGTGCCCGCGACCGTGCACGGGATTTCGTATCGGGGTGTGACCGGTACTGGTAGGGCCTGCAGCTCGTGGTTCACACCAGGTCCATCGTCAACGCGACGGGTCTGCCGGACTCCCCCTCAGCGGGGCGGCCGGATCGTCGCAGCGAGACGCGGTACGTCCGCAGCGGTTCGGTGGCCGTGTGGGTGAGTTCGACCGTTTCGGTGCGCACCCGGCCGGGGTCGAAAGGCATGGGAGCCTCGAGATCCACCACCGCGGTGGTCGGAATATCCGGCCCACAGAGCAAGGCGGTGACCCACGCCGTACCCTCGTTGGGCATCAGGCCCAGCCGCACCCACCCGCCGACGCCTTGTCCGGGATCGGCGAAGTCCAGATACCAGCTTGCGCTCCACAGCGGCTCGCCGGTCGCCGGGTGGGCCCGTTCGGCCGCATCCCGTCGATGTTAGTGGCCGGCGGAATGTGCCTCGGTATGACACATGTCCGGCGGCGTGCCGACCACGTCCAGCGACGGGTTGCGGTCGAAGAATCCGAACGGCTTGAGCCAGAACGACACGATGTCGACCGGCATCACCGGCCAGTCCTCCGGCCGGGTGATGTGGTGAATGCCGAAGACGTACCACATCACCACGTCGGTGTTGTCGATGGAGCGGTTGGCCAGAGTCCACTTGGCCAGGCCGGTGTCTTTCGCCGACTGGTTGACGAATTCTCCTGCGGGCCAACGCTCGCCGGGATGATTCTGCGTCACCCACAGCGTGTGGCCGATCACGCTGGCGCGCTCGATCACCGGTGAGTCCGGATCGAACATGGGCGGAATCGCCCCACTGGGAACGAGCTTGTAGGACGGGTGGGTACCGAGACCGTTGACGACGTTGGTGTTGACGACTTTCCACGCGCGTTGGGTCGCGTAGTTGACGTCCTGTTTGCCCTGGCTTTCGGTGTGCAGCGGGTGGTTACGGGTCACCAGCGACAGTCCGAACGGATTGTCGGGCCCCATCGGCTCGGCGTGTGATTCGGTCATGAAGACGGTGTTGTCGGTGCCGTCGATGTCCATGTCGAGCCGTGCCACCAGGAAGTGCTGGTGATACGGGGCGTACGTACGGTCATCGACCAGGGTGCCGTTCGGGTGCGGTTGCCCGGGTGCCACCGGAGTGGTCACCATGATGCCGGTGGCGCGGATCTCGCACTCGATGTTGCCGTCCTGGTAGAGCCGCCAGTAGATGAGGTACTCGTAGTTGGCGACGGTCACATGCGAGGACACGGTGAGCCGCCGCATCCGCCGCACTTCGGCGCCGATGTCGTGGTCGACGTGTTTCCACAGCACCGCGTTGTCTTCCTCGTGGATGCAGACGGCATTGGTGATCGTGTACGGCTCACCCTTGCTGTTGTGCAGCACCGCGTCGAGATAACGGATCTCACCCAGACAGTCGCAGCCGAGTTCCAGCGACGTGGTCATGAAGCCGAGGCCCCATTCGCCGATGTCGAAGGCGGTGCGCCGGTAGTGGTCCTCGGACGAGTCACGGTACGGAACGATCATCTCGGCCAGCGATATCCGGTGCGCCACAGAGCGTTCACGGTCGCCGTCGCGGTACCGGATGGTGTGCAGCGTCATGCCTTCGCGATGGTTGAAGCCGATCCGCAACGACCAGTTCTGCCAACGCAGCAGGTTGCCGTCGAGGGTGAACGACGGACCTTCGGGCTGATCGACGTGAAGGGGTTTGAGCGGTTCGCGCCGCGATCCGGCGCGGATGCTCTCCGGAATGTGCTTGGGGACGTACTCCCCCATCACCGTGGGAGGCTCGACGCCAGCCCCGGAAAACGGGCCGCCGTCCTCGATCCGCAGCAGTTCCATCGAGTTCAGGTCGACGACGCAGTGCAGTCCGCTCACCGGGTGGGCATAGGGATTCGTACCAGCTCCGTCCTTGAGCCAGGTGTCCGACCAGCCGATCCGGCGGTCGCGGTACTCCGGCGGCGCGACCGCGTCGCCGTAGGTCCAGGTGTCCATGAACACCAGGTCCATATCGGTGATGCCGCGCTTGGCGAGTGTGGCAATGACATCAGGATGGTTCCTGAGGAGCTCATCGCATTCGAGGAACTCGTCGACCGTGAAGTTGGCCTGCACGCCCGGGATGTGCTCGAACGATTCCACCCGGTCGTCGGTCAGGGACACCACGCTCTTGTAGGTGGCGTTGCTCGCGCGGTGCAGGCAGTTCACTTCCGCGCGCCGCGGCGGCCGCGGTCCCCCGTCGTCGAAACCCCGCAGTTCGGCCTTGGTCGGTTCGATCAGTTCGATGGACGCAAACCGCCAGCCCTCTCCAACCTGGTGCTCGCGGTGCAGGATCGATGCCACCGCTGTGAACTCGTCGCCGCTGAGCGGGTCCAGTGGGTACGCCACCAGGTCACGCAATCACATCCGTCGACGCTGCGCAGCGATTTCCGCCCACGGCACGGATTCAGCGGCCGGCCAGTGAGAATCCCTCCCACGCCTGCCTGCGGTCGGCGTGCGGGTCGTACTCGAGGCGGGCACGGCGGTCGAACACCATGACCGCGCGTTCTGGACTGGTGTAGACCGGCCAGCCATCGCCTGGCACCCCGGTTCGGCTGAAAGCGCGCCACCGCCTCTGCATGTCGTTGCTGACCCGTAACGCGGAACGCCGATCTGCGGCGGCGGTCAACAGCCGGCCGAACTTGGTGCGGTAGACGTCGAAAACCGCCAGCAGTTCTGTTGCGTGAGTCGCGCCCAGGCCCGACCACCGCAGCGTGCGCGGCGAGTAGTCGTAGCGGTACAGATACGTCGGGGCGTGTCGGCTGTGCGCCTCGGCAATCTGCCAGGCGGCCGACCCGAAGGCGAAGTCACCACCGAAAGTGATGCATGCCGCTCGGTCCGGATAGCCCGGGTATGCGGCCGTGATACGTTCGCGCTCAGCCGGTTCCGCTACCGCCAGCACGCGCTCGATCATCGGTTCGGTCATCGGCAACAGTTTGAGGAATCGGCCGAAAAGCCGGGCCTCCTCGGCGTTGGTGCCGACGATGAGAGGGATCCGGTGCGCCTTGCCGGTGCGCATCGCCTCGACCGGGTCCAGCGGCAGATACTCCGTGCCGCTGGTCGGGCCCGCAGCGAATGCGCCGAGCATCGCGCGTTGACCATGGGTCACCAGCCGGTCGAACGCGTTCACCAGATCGGCGGGACGGGCAGCCATCACGGTGGACGCGCCGTCCTCCGGGCGGGCGCCGAGCAGCGCGGCGAACTCGGTGGCGTACTGGGTCGCCACCCCGGGGGTACGCACCATTCCGGCGGCGGGGCTCTCGGAGATGGCCTGGGCGAACAAGCTTTTGGCCGCCGGCACGGCCAGCAGCGTGGCGACGGCGTGTGCGCCCGCACTCTCGCCGAAGATCGTCACGTTGCCCGGGTCGCCGCCGAACGTCGCGATGTTGTCGCGTACCCAGCTCAGTGCCATCACCAGGTCGCGCAGGTAGAGGTTGTCGTCGAAGGCGATGTCCTTCGTCGACAATGCCGTCAGGTCGAGGCAGCCCAGTGCCCCGAGCCGGTAGTTGACCGAGACGTACACGCAGCCGCGGCGCGCGAGGGCGGCGCCGTCGTAGATCGGCGTCGCCGAACTGCCCATGAAATAACCGCCGCCGTGGATGAAGAACATGACAGGAAGCGGTGCATCGGCCGGTGACTCGGGGGCGACGACGTTGAGTGTCAGGCAGTCCTCACCCATCGGCTGGTACTTGCCCGGGGCGAGGATGGTGTACATGCGCTGCTGTGGCGCACAGTTGCCGAATCCGTGGCAGTACCTCACTCCCCGCCACGGCTGCACCGGTTGCGGAGCCCGCAGGCGCAGCGGCCCGACCGGCGGACGGGCGTACGGAATCGAGCGCCAGCGGTTAACTCCGTCGCGGGTGAAACCTTCGACGGTGCCCGAGGCGGTGGTTGCGCGGACAGTGTGTTCGTGCATCATCCGAAGGTAGCGTGGAACACTCGCCGCCGCGCCTGGCAGGCGATCGGGTGTCGGCCCGCTAGCCTTGCCGATATGCGGAGAGCTGTGCTGATCGCGGCGTCTGTGCTGGTGGCGGGGTGCTCCAGTTCGGTGGGCGGCGATGCGGAAAAGTCGTCGCCCTCCCCGGCCGCGCCGCCGAGCACGTCACGCACCACCCCGCCACCGACCTCCACAGTTCCGGCCAAGCCGCCGGTTCAGGGGGCCCCGATCGGCGAAGTCGTCAAGTGGATCGAGGCGGGCTCCCCTGCCGACCCCGGCACGTTTCATGTCGCGACTCGCGACGGCGCCACCACCGATCTCGGCGACGACGTCGCGTTCGTCACCCCGTCCGGCAAGACCAACTGTCTCACCGATGCGCAGTACAACGGCGGTGCGCTGACGTGTCTGGTGGAGCTGGCCGATCCACCCCCGAGGCCGGCCGACGCCGAGGGCGAATGGAAAGGCGGGTGGATCGACTACGACGGCACCACTGTTCAGATCGGCTCACTGCACGGGGACCCCGGCCCCTTCGTCAAGGGCGACGGCGCCCAGCTGCCGTATGGGCAGGCGTTGGCCTTCGGTGACTTCCGCTGCCGCAGCGACCAGGCCGGGCTGTTCTGCGTGAACTACGCCCATCAGTCCGCTGCCAGGTTCAGCGATGCGGGCGTGGAACCGTTCGGCTGTCTGCAACCGGCGACAGCTCCGCCGCAGATCGGCAAGATGTTCAGCTGTTGACCGCCGCCTCGTGGGCCGGATAGGCATGCACGATGACGGAACCGAGTTTCGGAATGGCGTGCGCCAGCTCGTGTTCTGCGCCGTGCGCCAGGCTGTGCGCCTCGGCCAGGCTCAGTGACGGATCGACGTCGAGCTCGGCGTCTGCCTCCAGTTGATGGCCGATCCAGCGCATCCTCACCCGCCTCACCCGGCGGACCTGCGGACGGGCCCCCAACACCGCATGCGCGGTGTCCACGAGCTCGGGATCCACCCGGTCCAGCAGCCTGCCGAAGACGTCGCGGGCCGCCACCACCAGCACCGCGCCGATGGCGCAGGCGATGAGCAGGCCGATGATCGGGTCGGCCGCGGGAAAGCCCAGCGCGGCTCCGATCGCACCCGCCACAACGGCCAATGACGTCAAACCGTCTGCGCGCGCGTGCATTCCGTCGGCACGCAGGGCCGCAGACCCGATCCGCCTCCCGACTCGGATCCGGTACAGGGCGACCAGTTCGTTGCCGACGAAGCCTACGACTCCGGCCGCGGCGACCCAACTCAGGTGCGTGAGCGGAGTCGGCTCGATCAGCCGGTGGACGGCTTCGACCGCGGCGACCACAGCCGAGATCGCGATCATCGCGACGACAAACAGGCCGGCCAGGTCCTCTACGCGTCCGAAGCCGTAGGTGTACCGACGCGTCGCGGCCCGTCGGCTCACCGAGAAGGCGATCCACAACGGCACGGCGGTCAGGGCATCGGAGAAGTTGTGCACCGTATCGGCGAAGAGCGCCACCGACCCGGACACGACGACGATCGCCGCCTGCGCAGCCGCGGTGATGCCGAGGACGAGCAGGCTGATCTTGACGGCGCGGATGCCGGCAGCACTGTCCCGGAGCGCACCGTCGACCCGGTCGGCATGGTCGTGGCTGTGGCCGACGCCCATCAGCTCGGCCCCTCGTTGACCACGCGCAGTTCGCGATCGGCGAGGTGGTGAGCGGGCACCCCGCCGGCCGCGTGCTCCGCGTTGTACACGGCGTCGGTGACCAGCTGCCGCACGTGGTCGTTCTCGAGGCGATAGAACATCTGGGTGCCGTCGCGGCGCGTTCGCACCAGCCGCGCCATGCGCAGCTTCGCCAGGTGCTGAGACACCGACGGTGCGGGCTTGTCGACCAGGTTCGCCAGGTCGTTGACCGACATCTCGTGGTCGGCGAGCGCCCACAGCAGCTGCACGCGGGTGTGGTCGGCCAGCATCCGGAACACCTCGACGACCAGGGCGGCCTGTTCGACGGCGAGCCGCCGGGCACGCACCTGCTTATCTGCATTCATACGCAGATAGTAGCGCAGTGGGTCAGGCGGCGCCCTGCGGTCGGGCGTTTGCCCGGGCCTTCTCCGGATAGATCTGGGTCATCCCGACCGCGCCGACGATCACGACGAGCGGTATCACGGCCTTGGTCCAGTTGACGGTGGACGGCGAGTTCACGGCGACGAACCCGAGGACCGCGATGAGCGCCAACACCAGGGCCCACATCAGCGTCAGCACCAGGTTGGTGCGCCGGAACGCCGCCTCTTCCCACTCCTCGCGTCGGGCCGGATCGGGAGCGTACTGCGCGGTGAACGGGACGAACGCCAGCGAGATCAGCGACATTGCCGCCAGCACGCCGCTGGAAAGCGTTGTCGCATAAGCATCCATCCAATCGCGGTCCTCGGCGCCGACGACCATTCCGACGATGGTCACCGCGATGAAAAACACGATCGTGACCACCTCGAGCAGTCGCGGGCCGCCCCGGCCCACCGACACGCCGAGGATCAACGCCGAGAGCACCGCACAGATGGCACCGAACATCCACGTGCTGGGGCCGTCGGCGACGACCCAGTAGATGATCCACGGCGCGAACCCGACGAACGGGCTGCGTTCGAACCATTCGTCCACACCTCAGCTTGACGGCTGCGCTGCGCAAGGGCCAACGACACGCCGCAACCGCGGATCAGGCGACGCCCTTTTGCTTGAGCAGCGGCAGCACCCCCTCCCCGAACCAGTACGCCTCCTCCAGGTGTGGGTAGCCGGAGAGGATGAACTCGTCGAAGCCCAGCGAGTGGTACTCATAGATCAGGTTCGCCACTTCCTGGTGGCTGCCCACCAGCGCGGTCCCCGCGCCGCCGCGGACCAACCCCACCCCGGCCCACAGGTTCGGGTAGATCTCGAGCCGGTCGACTCGGCCGCCGTGCAGCGCCGTCATCCGCCGCTGACCTTCTGACTCCGATTTAGCGTGCAGCTCAGTGGCTTTGGCGATCTGGTCGGGAGACAGCTCGGCCAGCAGCTCGTCGGCGACCGCCCACGCCGCCGCTGAGGTGTCGCGGCTGATGGTGTGCAACCGGATCCCGAAGCGCAGGTTTCGCCCACGCTCGGCGGCCAGTGCGCGCACCCTGTCGATCTTGGCGGCCGCGGCCTGCGGTGGCTCACCCCAGGTCAGGTAGACGTCGACGTATTCGGCCGCGATGGGCAGCGCGGCGGGTGACGATCCGCCGAAGTAGATCTGCGGCAACGGATCCGGCGGCGCGGAAACCCTCGCATCCTTGACGGTGTAGTGCTTTCCCTCGAAGTCCAGCGAGTCCTGGCGCCACACCGAGTTGACGATGTGCAGGAATTCGCCTGTCCTGGCGTAGCGCTCGTCATGGCCGAGCCAGTCGCCGAACCGCCGCTGCTCAAGATCGTCGCCTCCGCTGACGATGTTGAGCAGCACGCGACCCTCCGAAAAACGCTGCAGAGTGGCGGTCTGCTGTGCCGCCAGCGTGGGCGGCACCAGACCAGGCCGGAACGCGACGAGGAACTTCAGTCGTTCGGTTTCGGCCAGCAGCGCCGAGGCTGTCAGCCAGGCGTCCTCACACCATGTGCCGGTGGGCGTGAGCACTCCTTCGTAGCCCAGCCGGTCGGCGGCCCGCGCCACCTCGGCGAGATAGCGACGGCTCGGTGGCCGGTAGTTGGCGGGCACCGTGTGATGCGACGAGGCGTGCGAGGCCCCCACGATGGAGCGGCTGTCGCCGTTGGTGGGCAGGAACCAGAAGAATTTCGCGGGCATTGAGCTCCTCGTCAACGATTGATCAGTAAGGGATTGAGCACATCGTCGTAGCGATGATCGACCCAGTTCGTGAATTGCGGTGCGGCGGCGATCTGCCCGGACTTCGCGAACAGATCGGCGAGGTCCTGTTCGGAAGCCACCAGTTCATCCGACAGCGCTGTCGGCAACCGCAAACTGCGAGCCTGGGATGCGGCGGCCACCTTCGGATCCAAACCAACTGCGGCAGCGTAACTCTGCGCCCACTTGTCGGGATTGTCCTTCGCCCAGCGCACCGCTTTCGCATAGCGAACCAGTAGGTCGCTCAGCGCCGTGCTCCGTTTCGGATCGGCCAGCGCCTCATTCGAAGCGACGCCGAAACCTGCGCCATTGGTGACGTCGGTGGCCTCGGCGATGCTGCGCACCGGGATATCGGCCTCCGCCGAGGCGGTGTACGGGTCCCAGGTGGCCCACGCGTCGACCTGCCGCTGCTTGAATGCGCCGAGTGCGTCGGCCGGTTGCAGGAAGATCAGCGTCACATCGGACGGCGAAAGGCCGGCGCGGTCGAGCTGGGCCAGCACATTGCCGTGTGCAGAGCTGCCCTTGCCCAGCGCGATCTTCTTGCCGCGCAGATCGATGATCCCGTGCACCGGCGAATCGGCGGGCACCAGAATTCTGTCGCCGCGGCCACTGCCATCGTAGGCGGACACCACTTTCACCTTCGCGTTCGCCGCGGCACCGAAGATCGGTGGTGTGTTTCCGGTGATCGCGAAGTCGATCTTGCCCGCCGTCGCGGCCTCGATCTGGGGCGGCCCGGATGTGAAGGTGGAGAACGCGACCTGGTACGGCAGGTTGTCCAGGGCTCCGGCGGCGCGCAGCAGCGACTCGGTGCCGCCCTTCTGATCGCCCACCTGCAGCGTCAGTCCGGTCAGCTCGGACAGCGGCACCGCCGGCGGCGCCGCCTGGGCACCCTGGCTGTCCGGCCGCGAGACGCAGCCCGCGAGCAGCCCGACCAGAGCGGACAGAACAACAAGGCGCAGCACGAACGGCCGCTGTGACGCGGGCATGTGGATCCCTTCCTCGATCGACTCGTCAGATCCGCACGCCGAGCTGGTCGAGCAGCTCGGCACGGTAGTGCTCGGTCTCGGGGCGGGCTTCGCCGGGCGGCACGCGCGGCTCGCCGATCGTGAGTGCGTGCGTCACGCGTCCGTCGTCGAGTACGAGTACGCGGTCGGCCAGCGCGACGGCCTCGTCGACGTCGTGGGTCACCAGCAGCACACCGAATCCGTGTTCGCGCCACAGCTCGAGCAGCAAGCCGCGCATGGTCAACCGGGTCAGCGCGTCGAGTGCCCCGAACGGCTCGTCGAGCAGTAGCAGTTCGGGTTCGGCGACCAGCGCCCGGGCCAACGAAACCCGTTGAGCCTGCCCACCGGACAGCGTCGACGGCCACACACCGGCGCGGTCGGCCAGTCCGACATCGGCCAGCGCCCGGTCGGCCCGCGCGACGACCTCGTCGCGCCGCAGTTTGCTCCTGTTCAATCCATAGGTGACGTTGGTGCGTACGTCGCGCCACGGGAACAGGCGCGGCTCCTGGAACGCCAGCGCGGGTGCTCCCGTCACCGTGCGGCTGCCGGTGTGGTCGGGCGACAGCCCGGCCAGCACCCGCAGCACCGTCGACTTGCCCGATCCGCTGCGGCCGATGAGCGCGACGATCTCGCCCCGGTCGATCCGCAGGGAGACGTTGGTGAGCACGTGGTGTTCGCCGTACCACTTGTTGACGTCGCGCAGTTCACCGGCGACCTCGGTTCGGCGTTGGACGGTAGCGGTCATGCGCGGTACCTCAATGCTCGTCGTTCCAGTGCGCGGACGACGGCGTCGGTGCCGATGCCGAGCAGTGCGTACACGATCAATCCGAAGATGATGATGTCGATGCGCAGGAAGTCCCGCGCATTGTTGATGAGGAATCCGATTCCTTTGTCCGCGTTGATCTGCTCGGCGACGATCAACGTCAACCAGGCGATCGCGAGCGACTGCCGGAGCCCGACCAGGATTTGCGGCGCCGCGCTGGGCACGATGATGGTGCGGAACCGCTGCCAGAACGAAAAGCCGAGCACCTGCGCCGTTTCGAACAGCTTCGGGTCGACCTGGCGGATCGCGGAGAAGGTGTTGAGGTAGAGCGGGAAACTCACCCCGAGTGCCACCAGCAGCACCTTGGGGAGTTCGCCGATACCGAACCAGAGGATGAACAGCGGGATCAGCCCGAGGTGCGGAAGCGCGCGGACCATCTGCATCGGCGGGTCGACGGTGGCCTCGAACCAGCGGGACAGGCCCACCGCGGTTCCCAATGCGACGCCGAGCACTCCGCCGAGCACCAGACCCTCGAGCACCCTGACGCCGGAGACCCGCAGCGCATCGGCCAACTGACCGTTCTCGATCAGCGCGACACCGGCCTGCATGATCAATGACGGGGCGGGCAGCACGTCGTCCGGAATGAGCCCGATCGCGCTGCCGAGCTGCCATAACAGGAGCAGCACCACCGGCGATGCCAGCCGGACGATCACCCACTTGCGCTGACCCCACCTGCTGGTGGGGGTCCGAGTTGATGTCATCGGCAGAGTCAACTCGACGGGACTGGTCACGGTGAGACGATGTTAGCGGCCGCCGTCGGGGGCTTGAAGGGTTTCATTCTTCATGATGCAAAGATGAACGGCCCCGCCGAAGTGAGCGTTGAATCGCGCACTCCGGCAAGGCCGTTGGTCGTCAGTTGATCAAAGGCGGAAGGTGCCGTTGACGAGAGTCGGTGTCACCTCATTGCCGTTGATGCTCGAGCGTGCCGACTTGTTGGCCAGCAGCGTGATCTGCTGGGCCTGCTGTAGCTGCCGCTTGTTCCGAACGCCGTTGCGGAACTGCTGCTCGTTGAGTTGCTGGAGTTCGGCCTGCTCGAAGTCGCGCCCGCTGACGCCGCCGTTGAATTGGACGCCGATCGCGCTGCCGTCCTCACGAACCACCCACGATGCGCGGACACCTTCGACGGCGGCGGTGTACATGCCCGCCACACCGCTCACGGGAGCCGCGTTGAATTTGTAGGGAGTGCCGTTCATGATCAGATCGCCGTCGACGTTGGTGCCGTCGAACGACGCCGTGAGGGTGTCCTTGAACCGGGACGTGATGTCGATCTTCCCGTCCGCCTGGTTGCCGAAGAACCAGGCCTCGTCGTCGGTGCCGTTGCAGGCATAGGCCGCGATGTCGGCGCCGTCGACGGAGATGCCGATGGTCATCGTCTTGCCGTCGGCGGCTTTCATGTCGGCGATGTATCTGGCCGACTGCGGAAACGCGGTGGGGGTGGGCGCCTCAATGGTGGCCGGCGCCGGCGCCGGGGTGGACTTCGCTTCGGTGGAGGTGCCACCGGAGCATGCGGAGAGGGTGCCCAGGGCGAGGAGCGCGCTGACACCCACGATCAGGGTGCGTAGGTGATTTTTCATGTGACCAGCATGGATGGATCAAAGCCGCACTACATGAAGAATGTGTGGAGATTGCCTGGAGAACTCAACCGAGATGAAGCGAACTCGAGCGAGATCACGCGAGGAACACGGTGATCTCCTGGCGAAACACCTGCCATGCCGGTTCGGTCGCGGTCAACAGGTGGTTGTTGCTGGAAAGCGCCACCAGCCGCGATTCGGGGATCAGGGAGGCGAGTTCCTCGCCGAACCGCATCGGCACGCGGTGATCGTCGCTGGAGTGCATGATCAGCGTCGGGCACGCGACCCGCTGCGCTTCGTCGCGCACGTCGATGCGCCCGAACTCCTGGAGGAACCGCACCGCATTCTCCGGCGAGGTGGTGCGCCGCTGCAGTTGATCGAACGCCGCCCAGTCGGCTCGGGTGCCGTCGGGCAGGAACTGCGCGGCGAACACCTGCCGAAACGCCGGGTCGTCGCGACCCCAGCCCACCCGGGCCAGATCGAGATCCAGGGCCGCGGCGCGCTTCTCCTCCTCGCCGACGGCCCGCACCGCGCGCCCCCGGCCGTAGGCGCCGCACAGCACCAGCTTGCTGACCCGCTCCGGGTGGCGCGCGGCATAGGCAACCGCGACCGCGCCGCCCTGTGACACGCCCAGCAACGGAAATCGCTCCAGATTCAGTGCCTCCACCACCGATTCGAGGTCGGCCACCCAGTCGTTGAAGCAGAAATCGCTTGCCTCCCAATCGGATAGGCCGCAACCGCGCTCGTCATACCGGATGAAGGTGTGCTGCGACGACAGATCGCGAACCCAGTGTTTCCAGACCGGGCTCTCGATGTCATATCCGAGGTGGGTCATCCAGTTGGCGGCCCGCACCAGCGGCGGGCCTTCCCCCGCAACCGCATACGCCAACCGCACACCGTCGGCCGCCCGGCAGAACGCGATGTGCTGACGGGGGGGCGCCGGTTCCGCGGGGGGCGGCTCGACGGGCACCGCGACAGGAACATCGCGCGGCTCCACGGCTTGCACGGTTCCGACGAACTGGTAGCCCCGCCCGCGGACAGTCCTGATGTAGCACTGAGCCTCGCCGTCATCGCCGAGCGCGCGGCGGGCCGCCTTGATGCGGCTGGTCAGTGCCGCCTCACCGACGAAACGACCACCCCACACCGAATCGAAGAGTTCCTCCTTGGACACGAATCGCTGGTGGTTTCTGATCAGCTGGGTCAGCACGTCGAACACCTGTGGTTCGACGCGGATCACCCGATCGCCGCAGCGCAGTTCGTAGCGCTGGGTGTCGAGGACGAAATCGTCGAACCGCCACACTCCCTTGGCGCGCGACTCCGTCGTGGGGGGCGTCGACTCGGGTGTGGACAAAGGCACAGCGGTCCGATCTCGGGTTTCTGTCGATGGTCATCGTATGACGGTTGACCGCCCGGCGATGTTCAGCGCGCAAACCCGTGACGACTACCGCCAGCCGTCGGCCGCCTTTGCTGCCTGCATCAGGGCATCGCAAAGTTCCCGCAGCTCGGCGCCGGCGGCGCCTTCCTCGACCGCCGTCGCGACGTCCTCGGCGGCGCATCTGACCTGGTAGACGCGGTCGGACAGCTCCAACGCCTCGTCGGCGCTGAGCACCACGGAGTCCGGCGCCAGCGACGTGCCTTTGACCGTCGCGCGCTGCTCGTAGGCGCGCTGGCGGCACGACTGCCTGCAGTATTGTCTGCGCCGGCCCATCCCCGCGTCGGCGACCTCGCGGCCGCACCACCGGCAGGGTTGGGGACGAAGACGACGAGCCACGGGCCGACTGTAAACCGAAGCCCCTCCAGATCCCGGTATCATCAACGGTCGAGTCGGGAACTGCGCACCGCGTTGCTGCGTTGTTAATCCGGACCATTTGCGTATTGAGGAGTGATGACGATGGCAGATCGTGTTTTGAGAGGCAGTCGCCTCGGAGCCGTGAGCTACGAGACCGACCGCAACCACGACCTGGCGCCGCGTCAGGTCGCCCGGTACCGCACCGACAACGGCGAAGAGTTCGACGTCCCGTTCGCCGACGACGCCGAGATCCCCGGCACCTGGCTATGCCGCAACGGCATGGAGGGCACCCTGGTCGAGGGTGACGTTCCGGAGCCGAAGAAAGTCAAGCCGCCGCGCACCCACTGGGACATGCTGCTGGAGCGCCGCTCGGTCGAGGAGCTCGACGAGCTGCTCAAGGAGCGCCTGGACATCATCAAGGCCCGCCGCCGCGGCAACTAGCGGGTGACGCCGACTCCGCGGGCCCGGTCCAGGCGTCCGCGGATACCCCATTCCCCCACCTTGAACAGGGCCTCGCGAATGTTCGACCCGCTCATCTTGGACTGGCCGAACTCGCGTTCGGTGAACGTGATGGGGACCTCGACGACGACGAACCCGTTGTTGAGCGTGCGCCAGGTCAGGTCGATCTGGAAGCAGTAGCCTTTCGAGTCCACGGCGGACAGGTCGATCTTCTCCAGTACTTCGCGCCGGTAGGCGCGATAACCGGCGGTGATGTCGTGCACGTCGACCCCGAGCAGGATGCGCGAGTAACCGTTGGCGGTGCGGGACAACACCATCCGCCGGCGCGGCCAGTTGCGCACCTCGCCGCCGGGAATGTAGCGCGAACCGATCACCAGGTCCGCCCCGCCGTCGACGGCGTCCAGCAGCCGATAGAGCTGCTCGGGCGGATGGCTGCTGTCGGCGTCCATCTCCACCAGGACCGAGTACTCGCGGCCCAACCCCCAGGCAAAACCGGCCAGGTACGCCGCGCCGAGACCGCCCTTGGCCGTCCGGTGCATGACATGAACCCGGTCGGGATCGGCCATGGCGAGTTCGTCGGCCAGCTCACCGGTGCCGTCGGGGCTGCCGTCGTCGACGATCAGCACGTGGACGTCGGGACGAGCCTTGTGCACCCGCGCGGCGATCAGCGGGAGGTTCTCGCGCTCGTTGAAGGTGGGAATGATGACCAGAGTGCGCTCACTCGGGCGCTGATCGGTGGTCATGTGACTCCTTTGTCGTCGGCACCCTCCTGGGGCCGCCTGTGTTTGCCGCCATCGTCGGGCGGAGACGCTTCGCGCGGATGCGCGGTGGGGTTCGTCGTCGTTTGCCGACGACGCACGAACCTCCCATTGTGCAGTATCGCGACGAGCGCAGCGCCGACTCCGAGTGCGACCAACAGGCCCTGGAGCACCGGCTCCCACCGCGTCGCGGGCGTGAGCTGCGTCTTCAGCCGTATCGACATGTCGAGGTAGGCCGGTTCGAACCAATCGGTGCGAGCCAACTCACGGCCATCGGGGGCGATCACCGCGCTGATCCCGGTAGTGCCCGCGACCACGACGTATCGGTCGTGCTCGACCGCGCGCAGCCTGCCGAACGCGAGTTGCTGCTCGCTCATCGCTTCATCGAAGGTGGCGTTGTTGGAGGGCACGGTCAGCAGTTGGGCGCCGTTGAGAACCGCTTCACGGGCGGCGCGATCGAAGATCACCTCCCAGCACGTGGTGATGCCGATCGGCACGCCGGCGGCGTGCACCACACCATTGCCCGTGCCGGGCACGAAATAGCCCGCCCGGTCGGCGTACTGCGACAGATGCTTGAAGAAGCTGCGCCACGGCAGGTACTCGCCGAACGGCTGCACGATCTTCTTGTCGTGCCGGTCTGCGGGGCCCGTCTCCGGGTTCCACACGATCATCGTGTTCGTCGCCACCGGGTTGTCGCGGGAGTATCCGGGGGCGGCGACGACACCGCCGACGAGGATCGGCGCCTTGATGACCGTGGCCGCCGACGAAATCTCCGCAGAGGCGTCCGGATTGGCCAGCGGGTCGATGTCGGATGAGTTCTCCGGCCAGATGACGACTGTCGGCTGCGGCGCTCGCCCCGCATGCACGTCGTCGGCCAGGGCAAGGGTCTCCTTCACGTGGTTGTCGAGCACGGCGCGGCGCTGCGCATTGAACTCCAGACCAAGCCGCGGCACGTTGCCCTGGACCGCGGCGACCGTGATCGTCTGCTCATCGCCGGCGCCCACCCCCGAGTGCCGCACATGCGGCCACACCAGGGCAGTGGTCAACAGGACGGCGCTGATGCACACCCCGGGCAGCAGAACGGCGGGCGGCGCCGCGGTGTGGGTGTCCTCGCCGTGATGCCATAACTGCACGACCTCGAGGACGAGGGCGGCCACGCTGAATCCGATCAGCACCACCGCGAATGACACCAGCGGCGCCCCGCCGATCTGCGCCAGCGGTAGCAGCGGGCCGGTGGTCTGGCTGAAACCAACAGCACCCCAAGGGAATCCACCGAACGGGATGGTCGATTTGAGCCACTCCTGCAGTGCCCACACCCCGGCGAACCAGAGCGGCCACCCGGGCAGGCGCCGGACGACGACGGCGAGCAGACCGAACAATCCCGGAAGCAGTGCCTCCATGATGGCCAGGACGATCCACGGGATGGGCCCGACCAGTCCGCTGATCCATGGCAGCAACGGCAGGTAGAAGGCCAGCCCGAACAGAAATCCATACCCGAACCCGCCTGCGCGTGTTGTCGTGTCGCGGGACAACACCCACGCCAGCAAGGCGAATGCCACGATCGCGGCGTACCACCAGCCCAATGGCGGGAAACTCACGCACAACGCCAGGCCGGCCACGATTGTGACACCGAGTTGGGCCAGCCGGTCGACGACTGCCTCACCGAACCGATTCGCCAATCGCGTGGTCCGGGACGGTGGCTCCGGCTCGGTCTGGACGTCCTCGACCTCGTCGTCAGTCTCGGCCCCGTCGTCCTCGTCGTCGTCGTCCTCGACAGCCGCAAAGGTGTCGGTCTTGTCGGTGGAGCGGGACCACTCGCGCCTGCGCCTTGAGTCAGCCATGGATGACGGCACCTCGATGGACCGTCTGTCGGCACCAGGGCAACCAGTCATCCAGACGCGGAAGGGCCGGAACCCTCGACCGCCGATCGGTCGACCAGCGTTGCACGGCATCGGAAGGCGCACTCACCTCGAGGTCGTCGGCGTCCCAGATCGCATAGGTAGCAGGCGCACCCGGGACCAGGGTTCCGGTGATGCCGTCACGCACACCACCGGCCCGCCATGCGCCGCGGGTGGCCGCCGTGAACGCCGCGCGCGCCGACACCGCGCTGCCCGGAGTCCGGTGGTGGGTCGCCGAGCGCACCGTGACCCAGGGGTTCATCCCGGTGACGGGGCTGTCAGAGCCGAAGGCGAGGGGCACGCCTTGGGATGCTAACAGCGCCAGCCGGTTCAGCCCGCCGGCGCGGACGGGGCCGAGACGCTGGGCATACATCCCGTCGCCGCCGCCCCAAAGCGCGTCGAAGTTGGGTTGCATGCTGGCGAACACCCCCCACGACCCGAGCAGGGCGGCCTGCTCCTCGGTGACCATCTCCACGTGCTCGAGGCGGTGGCCGCAGCGGGCCACCGCAGTCCGGCCGAACTCGGTCACGATCCGCTGCAGCGCCTCGACGACGGCCGCGACGGCGGCGTCGCCGATGACGTGGAAACCGGCAGTGATCCCGGCCTCGGTGCAGGCGCGCAGATGGGTGGCGATCGCGTCGGTGTCGAGATAGCTGTTGCCGATCACGGCTGGTGAGCGGTCCGGCGCATCGGCGTAGGGCTCATGCAGCCACGCGGTGCGAGATCCCAGCGCCCCGTCCACGAACAGGTCGCCGGCCAGCCCGCGGGCGCCGGTGCCGTCGATCAGCCGTCGCGCCTGTTCGGCGCTGCTCACCTGTTCTCCCCAATAGCCGACGATCTCGACGCCGTGGTCTAGGTTTCGCAACTCGTGCCAGTCGTCGAGACCACCGATCTGCGGGCCCGCACACTCGTGCACGGCCGCGATGCCGAACGCGGCCGCGCTGTCCAGCGCGGCATGCTGGGCCCGCCGTCGCTGCCGCGGCGTCAACCGGTCGCGCGCGACCGTCCGCACCAGGTGGTGCGCATCGCCGATCAGCGGACGCTGGTCGGCGAATCCCGCGGCGCCGGGAAGGTCGGGTGCGAGCCGGCGCAGCGCGGTCGAGGCTGCCGCGGAGTGGACGTCGATCCGCGAAAGGTAGGCCGGCCGGTCACCGACCACCGCATCCAGCTCGTCGGTGCTCGGCGCGACCGGGTCGGGCCAGCCGGACTCATCCCAGCCGTGTCCCCAGATCGGGCCGTCGAGATGGGCGTGCGCGTACTCGCCGATCAGTGACAGGCAGTGCCGCCTAGACGTCGCCTGCCGCAGGTCCAGGCCGGCCAACGTCAGGCCGGTCGAGGTGAGATGGACGTGGCTGTCGACGAACGCGGGGGCGACGAAGCCGCCGTCGAGGTCGACGACTTCGGCGTCGGGAAACTGAGCGCGGCCGACGTCGTCGCGGCCGAGCCAGGCGACCACGCCCTCGCGCACTGCCATGGCGGTCGCATCGGGCATCGCGGGGCTGTACACGCGCCCGTTGACGAGAAGGGTCGTCACGTACCGGGGTTCTTGTGCCCCTCGGGTCCGCGGGGCTCGCGCTCCACAGCCGGCGGCTTCACATCCACCACGTCGACGACCTCACCGTCGATGTAGTCACCCTGCCCTGCGGCGGTGTATCCCCAGCCTGTCGCGGCACCTGCGCCCGCAGCGGCCACCAGCGGAACCCGGCGGACCGCCATGGCGGTGATCACCGGACGGGCCGCGGCGCGCGTCGGCGGCAGCAGAAGCAGCGCGCCGAGGACGGAACTGGCCAGACCCGGGATGACCACCAGAACTGCGCCAAGGGCGACCAGCACGCTGTCGGTCACCGCGCCTTGCGCGGTGCGGGCGGTCAGCCCGGATTGCAGCCGGGCGATGTGGCGCTTGACCTGGGAGCCCGCCAGCGCGATCCCCACGACGAACGTCGCAAGCAGCGCAAGAACAGTCCAGCCGAAGCCGATCGTCGAGACCAGCGCCACGACGACGGCCAGCTCGACGACCGTGTAGATCAAGAACAGCCGCATCGCCATGTCCTGTTCAACGCGTAAGGGTCGCGCGCGGTTCCTCACCCTACGCGGGAGCGGTGACCTCGATCGCTGCGTGCACCTTGCCGATCCCGCCGCGGAAGAATCGTCACCCGCGGGGTGTTGCGGATCCGCTTGACCTTCCACGACTTCTCCTGGGTGATCACCACCAGGGCGTTCCCTGCCGGCGCCGCCCATATCGCGGTCGGCTTCGGACGGCCGTCCTTGGTGAACGTGGTCAGCAGGATGTATTCGCTCTTCGCGACGTCGGCAAAGGTGGCAGGCACGTAGCCAACATATCGTCTCAGCCCTCGAGTTCGCCTTCCGTCTCCAGCAGCGTCTGCCGCAGACCGTCGAGAGTGGCCTGTTCGGGCTGGGCCCACATGCCGCGCCCGGCGGCCTCGAGCAACCGTTCGGCCATGCCGTGAAGCGCCCACGGGTTCGACTCGGCCATGAATTTGCGGTTCTCGTCGCTGAGGACGTACTCGGCCGACAACCGTTCGTACATCCAGTCGGCCATCACCCCGGCGGTTGCGTCGTAGCCGAACAGGTAGTCGACGGTGGCGGCCATCTCGAAGGCGCCCTTGTAGCCGTGGCGGCGCATCGCGGTCATCCAGCGTGGGTTCACCACACGCGCCCGGAAGACTCGCGTGGTCTCCTCGGACAGCGTGCGGGTGCGTACGGCGTCGGGGCGGGTGTTGTCGCCGATATAGGCCGCGGGCGCCTGTCCCGTCAGCGCCCGGACGGTGGCGACCATGCCGCCGTGGTACTGGAAGTAGTCGTCGGAGTCCGCGATGTCGTGCTCGCGGGTGTCGGTGTTCTTGGCGGCCACCGCGATGCGGCGGTACTGGCGGTTCATGTCGTCGGCGGCGGGCGCGCCGTCGAGGCCGCGACCGTAGGCGAAGCCGCCCCAGGCGGTGTAGACCTGCGCGAGGTCGGCATCGTTGCGCCAGTTGCGGCTGTCGATCAGCTGCAGGAGGCCTGCGCCGTAGGTGCCGGGCTTGGAGCCGAAAATCCTTGTGGTCGCACGGCGTTGGTCACCGTGTTCGGCGACATCGGCCTGCGCGTGAGCGCGCACATAGTTGTCGTCGTCGGCTTCGTCGAGGTCTGCGACGAGTTGCACCGCATCATCGAGCATCGTCACCACGTGCGGGAATGCGTCGCGGAAGAATCCGGAGATGCGCACGGTCACGTCGATGCGCGGGCGCCCGAGTTCGGCGAGCGAAATCGGCTCCAGGTTCACCACCCGGCGCGACGCGTCGTCCCAGACCGGCCGAACACCCAGCAGCGCAAGCACTTCGGCGATGTCATCGCCGGAGGTGCGCATCGCCGAGGTGCCCCACACCGACAACCCGACCGACTGCGGCCAGTGGCCGTAATCCTCGCGGTAGCGGTCGAGCAGCGAATCCGCCATCGCCACACCGGTTTCCCACGCCAGCCGCGACGGCACCGCCTTGGGATCTACCGAGTAGAAATTGCGACCGGTGGGCAACACGTTGACCAGGCCGCGCAGCGGTGATCCGGATGGCCCGGCCGTGATGAACTGTCCGGCGAGGGCGCGCAGTATCTGAGCGATCTCGTTCGAGGTGCCGGCGAGGCGCGGAACGACTTCGGTGGCGGCAAACCGGAGAATCGCGGCGACGTCGGGGTTGTCGCTCAAACCGGCGACCGCGGTCGGGTCCCAACCACTCTCCTGAAGCGCGGCGACGAGTTCGCGCGCGCGTGCTTCGGCGGCGTCGACAGCGGCGCGGTCGTCGTGACCGTCTTCGGCCAGACCCAGGGCCTGCCGCAGGCCCGGCACCGTCTGGTCGCCGCCGAAGAGCTGACGGGATCTCAGGATGGCCAGCACGAGATCGAGTTCGGCCTGACCCGCTGGCTTTTGACCGAGGATGTGCAGCCCGTCGCGGATCTGCACGTCTTTGATCTCGCACAGCCAGCCATCGACGTGCAGCAGCATGTCGTCGAACGAGTCGTCTTCGGGCCGTTCGTCCAAGCCGAGGTCGTGATCCATCTTGGCGGCGCGCATCAATGTCCAGATCTGCTGGCGAATGGCCGGCAGCTTGCCGGGGTCGAGCGCCGCGATGTTGGCGTGTTCGTCGAGCAGTTGCTCCAACCGTGCGATGTCGCCATAGGTTTCGGCGCGCGCCATCGGCGGGATGAGGTGGTCGACGAGCGTCGCGTGGGCCCGGCGTTTGGCCTGGGTGCCCTCCCCTGGATCGTTGACCAGGAACGGGTAGATCAGCGGCAGGTTGCCCAGCGCGGCGTCGGCGCCACAGGCCGCCGACATGCCGAGCGTCTTGCCCGGCAGCCATTCCAGGTTGCCGTGCTTGCCCAGGTGCACGACCGCGTCGGCGCCGAAACCCCGCGGCGCATCCGACCCGATCCAGTGGTAGGCGGCCAGGTAGTGGTGGCTGGGCGGCAGGTCCGGATCGTGGTAGATGGCCACCGGGTTCTCGCCGAAACCCCGTGGGGGCTGGACTATCAGCACCACGTTGCCCGCCTGCAGCGCGGCGATCACGATCTCCCCTTCCGGATCGCGGCTGCGGTCGACGAACAACTCGCCGGGCGGCGGCCCCCAGTGCGCGACCACCGCGTCGGTGAGTTCGGACGGCAACACCGCGAACCAGGCGCGGTAGGCCGAGGCGGACACCCGGATCGGGTTTCCCTCCAGCTGGCCGGTCGTGAGCCAATCCGGATCCTGGCCGCCGCGCTCGATCAGCCCGTGGATCAGTGCATCACCGTCGCCTGCGTCGACGCCTGGGATGTCGCCGATCACATATCCGGCGTCGCGCATGGCCCGCAGCAGCGCAACGGCGCTGGCGGGGGTGTCCAGACCGACCGCGTTGCCGATCCGGGCGTGCTTGGTCGGGTACGCGGAGAAGACCAGCGCCACGCGCTTGTCGGCGGGATCGACAGCCCGCAGCCGGGCGTGTGCCACCGCCAGCCCCGCCACCCGGGAACAGCGCTCCGGATCCGCAATATAGGAGATCAGCCCCTCCTCGTCGATCTCCTTGAACGAGAACGGAACCGTGATGATGCGGCCGTCGAATTCCGGCACGGCGACCTGGGTGGCCACGTCGAGCGGCGACAGTCCGTCGTCGTTCGCCTGCCACTGCGCGCGGGAACTCGTGAGGCACAGGCCCTGCAGGATCGGCACGTTCAGGGCCGCCAGGTGTGCCACATTCCAGGAGTCGTCGGCGCCGCCGGCGCTCATGGTCGCCGGAGTCGATCCCCCGGCCGCCAGCACGGTGGTCACCATCGCATCGGCGGTGTGCAGCACGTCGAGCAGTCCGTCCTCGGCGGTGCGCAGCGATGCGCAGAACACCGGTAGTGCCCGGCCGCCCGCCTCCTCGATGGCCCGGCACAGCGCCTCGATGTAGGCCGTGTTGCCGGCCAGGTGCTGGGCGCGGTAATACAGCACCGCGATCGTCGGACCGTCACCACTCCTCGACGCACGCTCGAGGACGCCCCAGTTGGGGGTGGTTACCGGCGGGCTGAACCCGAGGCCCGTCATCAGCAGCGTGTCGCAGAGGAACGCGTGCAGCTGTCGCAGATTGTCGACGCCGCCTTGAGCGAGGTAGATATGTGACTGCAGGGCCACGCCCGCAGGTGTCGTCGAGCGGCCCATCAATTCCGCGTCCGGTGCCTGCTCACCGCTGACGACCACGGTGGGCACGGCGCTGGCGACCACCGTGTCTATGCCGTTCTGCCAGGCGCGATAGCCGCCCAGGATGCGCACGACGGCGATATCGGACTCGCGAAGTAGTTCCTCGAGCTCTCCGTCCACCAGCCGCGACGGGTTCGCCCACCGGTAGCTCACTCCGGCCGCGCGCGCTGTGATCAGGTCGGTGTCGGAGGTGGAGAGCAGTAGGACGGTCGGTTCCGGGTGAGGCGGCGGCAGCGAGTCAAGCACTCACCATTCGTACCAGCGATCAGCGGTCGGAGCTGCCCCAGCGCCCGTGCCAGGTCTGCGGATAGGGCAGGCCCAGCCCGGCAACGAGGAGGAGTACCACTGCGCCGAATGCGATGAGTCGAACATCGTCGTTCCTTCTATGAGATGCGTATTACACACGAGTTCAGTAGTGCGCCGTACGAGGAGCAAGCGACGCGGAGGACGTGTGACCAATGTCATATTCAGGCGGAGCGGACGTCGAAGTCGTCGTCGTCCGGGTTGGCGAGGAGTTCGCGGTGCCGCACCGGTTTCCACGGGAACAGTTCGGGCAACCCATCCGTGCCCAGATACCAGCTGTTGCAACCCGTCATCCAAACCGTTTGCGGTAGCGCCGCTTCCATTTCTTCGTTGTAATCCTTCGTCGCCGCTTCGGTCGGCGCAGCGGCGAGGATGTGGCCGTCGCGGATCCGGTTGATCCACCGCATCGCGTAGTCGGCCTGGGTCTCGGCGACCATCACGAGCGACTGGTTGCCGATCGGCGAATGCGGACCCATCAACATGAACAGGTTGGGATAGCCGGGAACGGCCACCGATCGGTACGCCATGGCCCCGTCGACCCAGGTTTCGTCGAGAGTGACACCACCCTCGCCGATGATCCGCATCGGCCGGACGTAGGCTCGGGCGTCGAAGCCGGTGGCCAGCACCAGCAGATCCAGCTGGTGCAGCCTGCCGTCGGCGGTGACGACGCCGTTGCGTTCGACGTGGTCGATCGCCTCGGTGACCACGTCGACCCCAGGCTCTTGCAGGGCCTGATAGTAGTGCCCGGCCAAGATCTGGCGCTTGCACATCGGGTGGTAATCGGGAGTGAGCTTGCGGCGCAATTCACGATCCCGCACCGACAACTGCAGGTACAGGCGACACAGGGCGGCCAGCAGGCCGCGTTGCCAACACGGTTCCACCGCCGCCCGGCCCACTGCGTTCTCGATGTAGCCCTGCCAGAAGCGGTAGGCCAGCTTGTTCAGCGCCGGCCATCGTCGCATCGCCGCCTTGGTCGGTCGCGAGTACCGCAGGTTCGGAGTCGGTAGCACCCACTGCGGCGTGCGTTGGAAGATCGTGAGCTCACGGACCTTTCCACCGAGTTCCGCCGCGATCTGCACACCCGTCGAGCCCGTGCCGATCAGTCCGATTCGCTTGTCGGACAACGAGACCGAGTGATCCCACCGCGACGAGTGAAACATCGGCCCGGTGAAGCTGTCGAGTCCAGGGATGTCCGGGTACCGCGGGACACGGAGCACACCCGTCGCGGTGATCAGGACGTCGAACGCTTCTTCCCCGTCCTTGGTGACCACCCACCAGCGCCCCTCCCAGAACTGCGCCGAGCTGACCTGGGTGCCGAATCGGATATGCGAGCGGATCCCCCGCTGCTCGGCGACGCTGCACAAGTAGGACTGAATCTCCGGCCCCGGCGACATGAAGCGCGACCAGGCGGGATTGGGGTGGAACGAGTACGAGTAGAAGCGTGACGGGACATCGCACGACAGTCCCGGGTAACTGTTGTCGCGCCAGGTCCCCCCGACCTCGTCGGCCTGCTCGAAGATGGTGAAGGTGTGGATGCCGGCGTCCTGCAACTTGGCGGCCATGCACAAGCCGGACATGCCCGCACCGATGATCGCGACCTTCACCGTGCGTTTCTGTGCCACCGTGACCCCTTTGCCTGTGGCGCCGGACTGGCCGAACAGAACGCCGACGCGCGGGACTTGCAGATAGTTTTGACAAATTTGCCGTCGCCATTGACGGACTTCGAATCGCGCTCAGCCAAACGGTTTACGGCCCCGTACCCGGCTGGCGCAATGGCACCATGACTGCATCGATTGACGTGGTGAAGCTCGGATCGAACATCGGGGCCCGGATTGACGGCGTGCGGCTCGCCGGCGAGCTCGACGCACCGACCGTCGCATCCATCAACGGCGCGCTGCTCGAGCACAAGGTGATCTTCTTTCGCGGCCAGCACGACCTCGACGACGCCGGGCAGCTCGCGTTCGCGCGTCGGTTGGGTACGCCGACCACCGCGCATCCGACGCTGTCCCGCGGCGCATCGGTGTTGCCCATCGATTCGCGCTATGACAAGGCCAACAGCTGGCACACCGACGTCACCTTCGTCGACCGCGTCCCGAAGGCATCTCTGCTGCGCGCGGTTACGCTGCCTAGCTACGGCGGCACGACGGCATGGGCATCCACCGAGTCGGCGTACGACCAGCTGCCCGCGCCACTGCGGGCGCTCACCGAGAATCTGTGGGCCGTCCACACCAACACGTACGACTACGCGTCCGATCATGACGGCCGGTACGACGAGCTGGCCGATACGGTGCGCGAATACCGCGAGGAATTCGTCTCCGATTACTACGAGACGGAACATCCGGTGGTGCGGGTGCACCCCGAAACCGGGAAGCGCGTCCTTCTCCTCGGACATTTCGTCAAGCAGTTCGTCGGACTCGGGCCGAGCGAGTCGGCGACCCTTTTCCAGCTGTTGCAAACACGAATCATCAAACTCGAAAACACTGTTCGATGGAGTTGGCAGCCAGGCGACCTGGCGATCTGGGACAACCGCGCCACCCAGCACTACGCGGTGGCCGACTACGACGACCAATACCGACGGCTCAATCGGGTCACGCTGGCCGGCGATATTCCAGTCGACATTCACGGTCGACACAGCCGCGCAGTGGTCGGCGACGCCTCACAGTATTCCGACGTTGTCATTCCCATCGCGTTGGCAGGCTGATCAAAGCCTGTCCATTTCCCGCGACATCAGCGCGTTCTCCAGATAGGCGTGCCGCTTCAGGTAATGCCGTTGCGCGGGTGGCTTATCCGAGCCGAGGAAGACCAGGCGGACCGCGCCCGCAAGGGCGTGCAGGGCGTCGATCGCTCGGTGGGTCTTGACCGGTGCCACCCCGATGGCCGCCGCAGAGGCCATCAGCACCTGCTGTTCGGTGATCAACGTCGACGTGTCCGTCGGCTTCACGGTGGACGTGCTGGGCGCCTGGTCCCCCGCCTCATCATCGCGGCGATACGACGTTGCCAATTCGGTCATTTCGAAATCTCCAACTTGGGTGTTTCGGGTCCCCACTGAGCCGGGATCCTCATGCCAGAAACGCTAATTTCGGTGTGCGATGAACTCACGCGTAGCGGGATACCTGTTTATGTAGTTAATTCCGGAGGCATTACGCAGTGCGGGCGACTGGGTACTCTGTGACCTGCGTCATAGCTATTGACCTGCGGGTTCCGTCGATCGCCATCGCGATGGGCCTGATCAACGGCGATGGCACGGATACGCGCCGCTAGTCAGCAACATATCCGCGCCACGCTCGGAGCCGATACATTTCCCGTGCAATGCGCGACGACTCGAGAAAGTCATTTCTCGCCGGATAGTGACGCCGCGGCCGGCTGGTCTTCGCGGGCGCCAACGGCCGCGCCGCCACAGAAGCGAAAAGAACCTGCTGCTCGGTGATCAACACCGGTGCGCCAACGGATCTTTCTCTCGGCTGCCCGCCTGTGGCAGCCTCCACGACTCCGGCGTCATCGTCGGCAGCGTCGAATGACGTTAGCAATTCCGACATTTCGATCCCCCTGGCCACTTGATGTCCCCGCCGAACGGTTCGGCCGGTGATGAGAGAGATTCAAGCCCGTTGATTGACGCTGCGGCGCGAGTAATCGACTACCCGAATTTTCAGCTAACGCTCCGGGATGGCTGCGCGCCAGGCGAAACCGCTGGACGGCCACCAGTCAGCAACGTATCGATGTCCGACTTGCTTCAGAGCCGGTGCATCTCCCGGGCCATGCACGATGAATCGAGGAATGCATAGCGCTCGGGATGGTAGCGCTGCGGGCGTGCGTCCCTTTTCGAAGTCACATACTTCCGGCGGAGTGCGCCGACGTTAGCCAGCCATCGGCGCACGCCTTTCACGGGCACGAGTCCACGCGCCGCCGCGGAGGCGAAGAGGACACGATGCTCGGTGATCAGCACTGGTGCGCCAGGTACGTTTCGGCCTGCCGGCATGGCCGACCGTGCGTTGCCGGCTTTGCTGTCATCGATGTCGGTCATACCGTGGTCCTCACTGTGCCGGGCTCCGTTCCGAACCGCATGGCTGCTGCCTACTTTTTGGTTAACGCCCCCACCCGACGAGAGTTCACGCCTGTGTCCGGTGTCACGGCCGTCCGACGGCGCAGATGTGCGCGACGTACCGTGTGGTGATGGGCCGAAGCCGTGATCAGGACGCCTGCCCCGGAGCGCTGCAGGTGCATCGGGCGGCCGACGGTGCGCTGGCGCGGGTGCGGCTGCCGGGCGGGATGATCTCCGCCCAGCAACTCGAGGCACTCGCGCTCGCCGCGGTGCAATGGGGTTCTCCGGCCATGGAACTCACCTCGCGCGGAAACCTTCAGATCCGTGGGATCACCGACACCGTGGCGACGGCCGACGCGATCGCGGCGGCCGGGTTGCTGCCGTCCGAGACGCATGAGCGGGTGCGCAACATCGTCGCCTCGCCGCTGTCCGGCCGGACCGGCGGGCTGGCTGACATCCGCGGACTGGTCACCGCCCTGGATGCGGCCGTTCAAGACGAGCCCCGGCTGGCCGCACTGCCCGGCCGGTTCCTGTTCGGAATCGACGACGGCCGGGGCGACGTCTCTGGGCTCGCCGCCGACGTCGGCGTACACATCCTCGGCCGGTCGGGTGCGCTGCTGTTCGGTGGTCGCGACACCGGCGTCCGGCTGGCCGCGTCCGAGGTGGTGTCCAACCTCGTCGCGGTCGCGGTCCGCTTTGCCGAGGGGCGCGGAAAAGCCTGGCGCATCTCCGAAATGACGGACACCCGACCGCTGCTGGGTGATCTGCGCGCCGAGTGCGAACCCGGCAGAAACTGGCCACCGGTCACGCGCCCACCCGTCGGCTGGATTCAGCAGGACGACGGCCGCGTCACACTCGGCGCGGCGGTCCCGCTGGGCGTGCTGGAGGCGAACGTCGCGTCCTATCTCGCCGCGATCGGAGCCCCGATGGTTGTCACGCCCTGGCGTTCCGTGCTCGTCTTCGATCTCGACGAAGCTGTCGCCGACGTGGCACTGCGCGTGTTGGCGCCGCTGGGACTGGTCTTCGACGAGAACTCCGCCTGGCTGTCGGTCAGCGCGTGCACAGGCAGCCCCGGTTGCGAGCATTCCGCCGCCGATGTCCGGGCTGACGCCGCCGCAGCCCTCGACGAGCAGACGGACGAGCATCGCCATTTCGTGGGCTGTGAACGGGCGTGCGGGAGCCCGGCCGTGGGTGAGGTGCTGATCGCCACCGACAGCGGCTATCAGCGGCGGGCGCGTTCCTAGCCGCGGTTAGGGTGGGCGGGTGCTCGACTACATCCGCGACGCCGACGAGATCTACCGGCAGTCGTTCGCGACGATTCGCGCCGAGGCGGATCTGTCGCGGTTCCCCGCCGACGTCGCGCGCGTCGTGGTGCGGCTGATCCACACGTGCGGACAGGTCGACGTCGCCGAGCACGTCGCGTTCAGCGATGACATCGTGGCCAGGACTTCTGCTGCGCTGGCCGCCGGCGCGCCGGTGCTGTGCGATTCGTCGATGGTGGCCGCGGGCATCACGCGCAACCTGCTACCCGCCGACAACGAGGTGGTGTCGCTGGTCGCCGACCCTCGCGCCGCCGGCCTCGCCACTCGCCTCGGTACCACCCGATCGGCCGCGGCGGTCGACCTGTGGGCCGATCGACTCGGCGGCGCGGTGCTGGCCATCGGTAACGCGCCGACCGCGCTGTTCCGGCTGCTCGAACTCCTCGACGAGGGCGCGCCGGCGCCTGCCGCGGTGCTGGGCGGCCCGGTCGGGTTCGTCGGCTCGGCGCAGTCCAAACAGGAACTGATCGACCGGCCCCGAGCGATGTCATATCTGGTCGTACAGGGCCGCAGAGGCGGCAGCGCGATGGCGGCCGCCGCGGTGAATGCGATTGCCAGTGGACGCGAATAGGCGAGGCGCCCTCTGGGGTGTCGGACTCGGGCCCGGTGACCCCGAGCTGGTGACGGTGAAGGCGGCGCGGGTGATCGGTGAGGCCGACGTCGTCGCTTACCACAGCGCTCGGCACGGCCACAGCATCGCGCGCGGGATCGCGGCGCCCTATCTGCGACCGGGACAGACCGAGGAGCATCTGGTCTACCCGGTCACCACCGAGACCACCGAGCACCCGGGCGGCTATGCCGGTGCGATGGAGGACTTCTACCGGGAATCCGCCGAGCGCATCGCCGAGCACCTCGAGGCGGGCCGCGACGTCGCCCTGCTCGCCGAGGGCGATCCGTTGTTCTACAGCTCGTACATGCACATGCACACGCGACTCACCGAGCGGTTCGACGCCGTCATCGTCCCCGGCGTGACATCGGTCAGTGCCGCGTCGGCGGCCACCGGCACACCGCTGGTCCAGGGCGACGAGGTGTTGTCCATCCTGCCGGGCACGCTGCCCGCCGACGAGCTCGCGCGGCGGCTTGCCGATACCGACGCCGCGGTGATCCTCAAGCTCGGACGCTCGTACCCGATTGTGCGGGAAGCACTTTCGGCAGCGGGTCGACTCGACGAAACTTTTTACGTGGAGCGGGCAAGCACTCCGGCGCAGCGGGTCCTGTCCGCCAGCGATGTCGACGAAACGACCGTGCCGTACTTCTCGCTGGCGATGCTTCCCGGCAGGGCGCGCCGACGCCCAACCGCGGCCGGCAGCGTCGCGGTGGTCGGCCTCGGTCCCGGCGACAGCGACTGGATGACACCACAGAGCCGGCGGGAGCTCGCGGCGGCGACCGATCTCATCGGCTACGGCCCCTATCTCGACCGTGTCGGTTCCATTGACGGTCAGCGTCGCCACGCCAGCGACAACACCGACGAGCCTGCTCGGGCGCGGCTGGCGTGCACGCTGGCGGAGCAGGGCCGTGCGGTCGCGGTGGTGTCCTCGGGCGACCCCGGGGTGTTCGCGATGGCGACCGCGGTGCTCGAGGAGGCCAAGCAATGGCCCGCGGTTGCGGTCCGGGTCATACCGGCGATGACGGCCGCCCAGGCTGTGGCCAGCCGCGTCGGCGCCCCACTGGGTCACGACTATGCCGTGATCTCGTTGTCCGACCGCCTCAAGCCATGGGATGTGATCGCCGCGCGGCTGACCGCCGCGGCCCAGGCCGACCTGGTGCTCGCCATCTACAACCCGGCGTCCAAGACCCGCACCTGGCAGGTGGGCGCGATGCGCGAGCTGCTGTTGGAGCATCGCGACCCCGGTACGCCGGTGGTGATCGGGCGCGACGTATCGGGTCCCCGCGAAGAGGTGAAGGTGCTGCGGCTGGAGGACCTCGACCCGGCCGACGTAGACATGCGATGCCTGCTGATCGTCGGGTCGTCGCAGACGCAGTGGCACACCAGCGACGCCGGAGACGCCGGGGACCGTGTGTTCACCCCACGCCGCTATCCCAGCACCTGACCGATCAGATGAGGGCGACGTCATGACGATTCCGCGCGGTCCTGGCGATGTGACCGCACAGTGGCTCGGTGGGGTGCTGGGCGCCGACGTGCTCGACGTCGAGGTCAAGCCGACCGGCACCGGGCAGACCGGTGCGACATACCGGCTGGCGGCGCCCTATTCGGCTTCAACGGCCGAACTGCCGGGCACCTTCGCGGTCAAGCTGTCCGCCCAGGACGACGCCGTACGCCGGCGCGTGGCACTGGGATACCGCTCCGAGGTCGAGTACTACGCCCGGGTCGCCGACAGGATGCGGATACCGGTGCCCGGGTGCTTCCACCATGAGATCTCCGACGACGGCGCCGACTTCGTGTTGCTGCTGGCCGATATGGCCCCGGCCGTCCAGGGCGACCAGATCGCCGGGTGCACGCCAACCGAGGCGGCGCTGGCGGTCGATGCGCTTGCCGGGCGGCACGGGCCGAGCTGGTGCGACGAAGAGTGGCTGGCGCTGACCGCGATCGCCATGCCCAAACCCGGGGATGACGATGCGGCAAAGGGCCTCGGCGACATCTCGGTGATGGCGGCAGGCATCCTGATCGACGAACTGGGTGCGTCCATGAGCATCGAAGACCAGGAAACCCTCCGCGCGGCCATGTCTTTGGTGACGCCGTGGCTGATGGCCGAACCGCAGCGATACGCGCTGATGCATGGCGATTACCGGCTGGACAACATGTTGTTCGACCCGGACCACACGCGGATCACCGTCGTCGACTGGCAGACGGTCGGCATCGGCCTGCCGGCACGCGACCTGGCGTACTTCACCGCTGATGCTGACCATGCTTCACCGCGGCTGCCGGGCCATCCGCGAACTGGACACCCTGGATCTGATCAAGTCGTACCAGTCGATCTGACCCACGCCACCGCATCATCGACGGTGTCCACCGTGGCGACGCCCACAGGCAGCGGGGATCGTGCGACCATGAGCACCGGAATGTCGAGGGCGGCCGCGGCGTCCAGCTTCGGCCGGGTCATCGCACCGCCGCTGTTCTTGGTCACCAAAGCGTCGATACGGTACTCGCGCAGGACGGCGACCTCGTCGTCGTAGTGGTAAGGCCCCCGCGACAGCAGCAATTCGTGGCGGTGCGGCAACATCGCCGGATCGGGGGCGGTCACTGCCCGCACCAGAAACCACGCGTCGACCGCAAGGAAGGCTGCCGTACCGGACCGGCCGGTGGTCAGGAATACTCGCGAATAATGTTCCCGGGCAACGGTTTGCGCTGCATCGATATCAGAACAAACCACCCTCGCGTCGCCCGTCGGCCACGCCGGCCTGGACAGCAGCAGATACGGCAGACCCAGGTCGCTGCACACCGCGGCCGCGTGCGCGGTGATGGTGGCCGCATAGGGATGCGTGGCATCGACAACGGCGTCGATGCCGTAATCGACCACCCACTCCCGCATCCCGTCGACCCCACCGAATCCGCCGATGCGCACCCCACCGATGGGGAGTGCGGGGTCGGGCACGCGTCCGGCCAGTGAGCTGATCACATCGACGACGGAGTGCAGTCGCGCCGCGAGCGCCCGCGCCTCGGAAGTGCCACCGAGCAACAGGACCCGCATCAGTGTCTGTCCCCCCGTGACCGGCCCGACGAGTACAGGTAACTATCTGAGAAACCCTCCGCGGCTAGCACATCACCGATGACGATCACGGCCGTGCGAGAGACTCCGGCATCGTGTGTCCGTGCGGCAAGGTCGGCCAGCGTGCACCGTAGGACGACCTCCTGCGGCCAGCTGGCGAATGCCACGACGGCGCAGGGAGTCTCGGGCAGGTATCCGCCGGTCAGCAGCTGCGGCACGACCGCGTCGACCTGTGCGGCCGCCAGATGCAGCACCAGGGTGGAACCGGGTGCGGACAGCGCTTGAAGGTCCTCCCCCGGCGGCATCGCGGTCGACAACGTCGCCACTCGTGTCAGCGTGACCGTTTGTGCGACACCGGGGACCGTCAGTTCACGACCGAGTACCGCCGCGGCGGCGGCAAACGCAGGTACGCCGGGCACGATCTGATAGTCGACGCCGAGTGCGTCGAGTCGGCGGCACTGTTCGGCCAGCGCACTGTAGAGCGATGGGTCGCCCGAGTGCAGCCGCGCCACGTCAAGACCCGCTGCGTGGGCGTCGGCGAGCTCCGCGACGATCTGATCGAGGGTCAGCGGGCCGGTGTCGATGACCCGGGCCTCCGGCGGACACAGCGCCAGCAGGTCGTCGGGCATGATCGAGCCCGCGTACAGGCAGACCGGGCAACGGCCGAGCAGCCGTTGACCGCGCACCGTGATCAAGTCGGCGGCACCGGGCCCGGCGCCGATGAAGTAGACGGTCATCGCTTGGTCGCCGACCACTGCGTGACGGGCAGCGCGGGGCGCCAACCGGTGAATCCGCCGACCGGCTCGCCGCGGTAGTGCTGATAGCGCTGCAGTTCGCCGCCGTGTCGGAGATACCAATGGGCAAGTACGGCTTCGGATTCCACGGTGACGGCATTGGCGACCAGCCGGCCGCCCAACGGAAGGTGTGCAAAGCAGGCGTCGACCAGACCCGGCTGGGTCAGACCGCCACCGATGAAGATGGCTGTCGGCCGTGGCACTCCGTCGGCGCCCCCATCCTCGAGCACGACTTCGTCGAAGGCGACGGGCGCCTCCCCGCGCACATCGACCTTGACGCCGAAAGCCACCGTGTTGGCGCGGATACGTCCGCGCCGCTGTTCGTCACGTTCGAATGCGATCGCCCGGCAACCGGGACCGCTTCGGCACCACTCGATCGCGACGCTGCCCGAACCCGCGCCGACGTCCCAGAGCAGCTCCCCAGGGCGCGGCGCCAGTGCCGCCAGCGTCACCGCTCGCATCGCTTGCTTGGTGATCTGCCCGTCGTGGCTGAACGCAGCGTCGGGCAGCACGCCGAACTGCCGCTCGTCGGGGAGGTACCGGACGGCAATGACATTGAGGGCGTCGACATCATCGGGCGGGTTGGCGGCCCAATCGCGGGCGGTGGCGTCGCGGCGACGCTCGCCCGGTCCGCCGAGTTGCTCGAGAACCGCGATCTCGGAATCGCCGCGCCCGGTATCGGTGAGCAGCCGCGCCAGTGCGGCAGGGCCCGCGCCGTCTCGACTCAAGACGACGGCGTGACCGCCGCGGCGCACCGCGGTATGCGTCTCTGCGCTGACGAGGCTGATAACCTCCGTCTCCTGCACCGCCCAGCCCATTCGTACGCATGCCAGCGTCACCGACGACACGTGGGGCAGGAACGCGACACGGTCGGCGCCGAACATCCGGATCAGAAGACCACCGACACCGTGCAGCATCGGGTCGCCGCTGGCGAGCACGTGGACGTCACCGTCGATGTCGCGCATGGAGTCCAGACCGGACAGCAGCGGCGACGGCCATGTCCTGCGCTCCGCCTTGACGGTGCCGTCCAGCAGGCTCAGCTGGCGTCGAGAGCCATAAATCACTGTCGCCCTGACCAATTCGGCGCTCGAGGTGGGCGGCAGTCCAGACATCCCGTCGGCCCCGATACCGACCACGACGATCATCGCCACCCTCGGCTCTTCGCGCGAGCGCTCATCGCGGCAACCTCCTCCAGATGAACTGCGGCGCCAGCCGCATTCCCACCGACACGGGCCCGAGCCGCCCCGGGATCCACACCGTCCGCCGCCCCTTGGCCAGCGCCCGTGCGGTCGCGTCGGCGACCTGCTGCGGTGTACTCGACATGGGCGCCGGCGCCATGCCCTCGGTCATCCGCCCGATCACGAACCCCGGCCGTACCAACAGCAGGTTCACCCCGCTGCCGTGCAGGGCATCGGCGAGGCCACTGCAGAAGCCGTCCAGGCCGGCCTTGGCCGATCCGTAGACGTAGTTGGCGCGGCGCACCCGTACCCCGGCCACCGACGAGAACGCGACGATGGTGCCCTCACCTGCGTCCCGCATCACGTTCGCGAGCACGGTCAGCAGGCTGACCTGCGCGACGTAATCGGTGTGCACGATCGCCGCGGCATGTGCGGGATCATTCTCGGCGCGGGCCTGGTCCCCGAGGATCCCGAACGCCAGCACCGCGGTACCGATAGGGCCGTGTTCGGCGACGATCGATCGGATCAGCGGGGCGTGGGAAGCCAGGTCGTCGGCGTCGAACTCGCGGACGAGCACGGCCGTGGCGCCCGCGTCGCGCACGGCCGCCAGCTGGTCGCCGAGGCGGTCGGCGCGGCGGGCGGCCAGCAGCACGGTCGCCCCGGCGGCCAGCCGCTTGGCCAGTTCGATGCCGATTTCGCTGCGGCCGCCGAAAATCACGACCAGCCTCGTGTCCTTCACGGCTGTGATTATCACCTGCGCTAGCGTGGGGCTCGATGGCGAAGGCAACCACCCGGCTCACGAACGACGCGATGGCGTTCCTCACCGAACGACATCTGGCCATGCTGACCACGCTGCGTTCGGACAATTCACCGCACGTGGTGGCGGTCGGATTCACCTTCGACCCCAAAACTCACATCGCACGCGTCATCACCACGGGTGGGTCTCAGAAGGCGGTGAACGCCGACAACCAGGGCGTGGCCGTGCTCAGCCAGGTCGACGGCGCACGCTGGCTCTCGCTGGAAGGCAAGGCCACCGTCAACACCGACGCCGACGCCGTGCGCGACGCCGAGCTGCGCTATGCCCAGCGTTACCGCACTCCGCGGGTCAACCCGCGCCGCGTCGTCATCGAGGTGCGGGTCGCGCGCGTCCTCGGCTCTTCAGACCTGCTCGACCGCGCCGACAACTAGCTCTACTCATTCACCACGCCGCTCAGAAGGGTGGTTCGTCGTCGTCGTCGTCTGTGGGTGGCAGGGGTGGTGGCTTCCAGTCGGCGGGAATGTGTTCGGGTTCGAGGGGGTCGTTGACCCAGGTGCACCAGGGGCTGGTGCTGGGTTGGCCGCCTTTGAACATCTGCAGGGTTCGGCGCATGTTGTTGCGCCATGTGCGGTTGGCGATCTCCTGGCGGCGGGCGCGGTTGATCCGGCGATGCTCGGCGTTGACCGGTCGTTGGGCCGCCAACCGGTGGCGGGCCCGCGCCCGACGGGCGGCCTGTTCCCGGGCCCGGCCGGCCCGCATCTGGGGAAACACCTCCGGTCCGCCGGGGTGGGTGCGGTAGGTCCGTCCGGTCCGGAATGTCGAGTTGATGCACTAGTCTCGATGGCATGACCACCAACAGGAAATCGCAGGCCAAGACACGCGCCGCGATCTATGCCCGCATCAGCCAGGACCCCGACAAGAACAACGGGGACAAGGCCGCCGACAAGGAGCAGCCCCGCAAGGGTGGCGACGGCCTCGGGGTGGCCCGCCAGCGCGAGGACTGCCTGAGGCTCGCCGACCGGCTCGACTGTCACGTCGCCGACGAGCACGTCTACGAGGACAACGACATCTCCGCCTACAACGGCAAAACCCGGCCCGACTTCGAGGCCATGCTCGCGGCGATGCAGCGCGGCGAATTCGGCGTGCTGCTGGTCTGGCATCCCGACCGGCTGTACCGGTCGCTGAAGGACCTTGTCCGGCTGATCGAGGCTGCCGACGCCGGGCGCGTGCAGATCCGCACTGTCAACGGTGGCGACCTAGACCTGTCGACCGCAACAGGCCGGATGCTGGCCACTATCGTCGGCTCGGTGGCCGTGCAGGAATCGGAGCACAAGGGTGAGCGGCAGAGGCTGGCCAATCAGCAGCGCCGCGCTGCAGGCGAGTGGAACAACGCCGGGCAGCGCCCGTTCGGTTACACCAAGTACGGCCAGCCGCTCGAACCGGAGGCGTCGCTGCTGAAGAAGGCGGCCACCGAGGTGCTGCGCGGGCGGTCGCTGCGCTCCATCGCCATCGAATGGAATAAGGCCGGTGTGACTACCACTCGCGGCTGCACCTGGACCAACCTTCAACTAAGCCGGATGCTTTCCAACCCGCTGTACGCGGCGCTGATGACCTATGAGCGCAAGGTCGTCGGCCACGGCACCTGGGACCCGCTGCTGGAGGAGAACATTCACCTCGGGCTGGTGGCTTTCCTGTCTGACCCGAAACGAAGGACGGGCATCGCATTTGAGACCAAGCACCAGGGTTCGGGGGTGTATCGGTGCGGTATCTGTGGCGGGAAAATGTATGCGGGGTACCCGAACCGAGGTAAGGGCAGGCCCACCCGGATGACCTACCTGTGCAGGCCAAGCTCTCATGTGGCCCGCCTCGGTGAGCCGCTGGACGCGTTCATCAACGATCTTGTCGTGGGGCGGTTGAGCAATCCGAGAAAGGAAGACGAGGGACGGTTGGCTGTCGATGGTGAGGATGACGGCGTTGATGTCGTCATGGTGAAGGCGCAGAAGAAGGCGCTGCGGGAGCGGCTCAACGCTCAGTCCCGCATGCACGCGAACGGGCTTATCGATGATGAACAGTTAGCCAGCGCCACAGCGGAATTGAAGCCACAATTGGAAGCGCTGGACGCTGTCCTGAAGGCCCAGCTGGCCGAGGAGGTCAGCACCGACCCGGTCGATGAGATCACCAAGGACGGCCCGGAAAAGGTTCCCGAAAACTGGGCGAAGGCGTCACCCAACACGCGCGGGAAGGTGATCGACCGGCTGATGACCGTGACGGTGAACAAGGCCCAACGGGGCGTCAGGGTGTTTGACGATCAGTACATCGACATCGAGTGGAAACGGCGAACTCGTGCCATGGGGGGTATCGACCCGCGCCTGGCCTTGGTGTAGGCGGCGGCGGCTGCCTTTCAGCTCAGCATGTTGCCGCCGGCACCACCGAGGGCGGCGATTGCGACCTGAGCCACAGCGCCTCTCAGAAACAGCGCGGTCTGCTTCAGCTTTCCCCGCTCCTCGTCGGGTCGATCTGGATCCTCGGCTGCGCGTTCCAAGCCAGCAACGAGGCGCTCCAGAAGGCCCTCGGGTGAAGGCCACGCGCCGACAACCCGACGTGCCTCGCCAGTCGGAGGACCGACGCGCAGGTACCGATTGCCCGAAGCCGCCGTGCGACCGTCCCCGGTCAAGTAGGGCTGCGAATAGAGCGCGCGGATTGCTCGTTGAACAGTCGACTCGTCGAAGTGGACGCGCTTTACGATGTCGGCGACATGCATCCTCTCCTGACCTTTCTCTTCGTAGAGCTCAACGATGGCCTTGAGCACGGGCAAGTCTCGAGTGGTCCAGATGTCTTCCATGGCCTCGTTGGTTTCGCTCACCGCTCTTGGTTTTCCGCTCTTCTTAGGGGGGCTGCCTCGCGGAGTCTCCGCGCGATGTCGCCCACGCTAGGTGAACTAACATTCGATTGAAGGCGACACGCCGAGCTGTTTCGATTGAAACCACGGCGACCTGCGGCGTCCCATCAACCACGCGATCACACGACCCGCAGCACGTCGTCGGCGCCGAGCACCCAATCCGTGGTGACGCCGTGAACCAACGCCCAGTGACCATCGGGTAGTTGCCACGCGTGCAGCCGATACTCCCCGCCATTGGCCAGCGCATCGACGGAGCAACTCAACTGGTCCCACACCGACGAGGACCAGTCGGCATCGTCAGCGAGACGCGAGGCCATCTTTTGGCGGAACGCCTTGCGCTCGCGCAGTAACCACTGGCGCAGATCAGCCTCGGTGCGCCGAAACTTAGGCTGAGGCACTGGCACCGTGCCAACGGCTCAACGCCGCCCGTTGATGCGGCGCCGACACCGACTTCGTCTGCGAACCATCAGGATTCAGTGTGCGAACCCACCGGTTGATGGCGTCTTCGAGGAGCCGGATCTCAGCGGACAGCACCGCGAGTCGGTTCTCGGTGACCTCGGGGTTACGCGCCGCCACGTCGAATCGCTTCCGCAGCGCGTCGAGCCGGTTGCCGGCGTGTTCGACCGCGTCGAGGGTGATGCCTTCGACTTGGGTCCATTCCATCGAATCCGGTAGGGCCGACGTCAACGCCTTAACCAGACGCTTGCCGGGCGATTCCTTGGCGGTCATAAGGGCACCTTCGCGGTCATGGGACACAGGAAAAAACGGTAAGCCTACGAGTGCGTGCGGGCTTCGCGGAGCGGTATAGCCTGCGGGTGGCCGGACCGGGCCGGTCGGAGTGCACCCCCACCCTGGGCTCCAGTCGTGCGACCGGACCCCAATGACCTGCGGCGATGGGTCAGGTGTCACATTTGTTACAGCTGGATCGACCCTTCTTGCCCGCCACGCCGGCCTTGGCCTGCGGCGATGGGTCAGGTGTTCGGTTTTGAACAGGCGTGGTCTTCGACTACACGTCACTGGGCGGCGAGCCTCTGCAGTGTGACGGCGAGGAGCAGCGACAGGCGGGCGACGGTGCGCAGCGGGTCGCCGTCGCCGTCGTGCAGGCTGGCCAGCGCCATCTCCTCGACCGATGGTGCGATGCCGTGCGCTTGCAGCTGCCGTAGCGCGTCGATGAGGCGGTCGACGGTGTGGATGGCACCATCCAAGTCCGCGTTGCTGACGACGTCGTTCACGGCAGCGGCCTCAGTCGCGGTCGGGCTGCCTGCAAATGGCCTTCCTGGATCCCGTCTTTGACCGCTGTCTGGCTGTAGCCGAAGTGGGAGCCCTCCAGGTGCACGCTCTGGTCGTAGATGCGTTGGGCCGACTTGCCGGCCTCCGTCTTGGGTTGCGGGACGAGCCCGCCGAGGATGGTGCTGGCGGCGGCGCCGTGGCCGCCGTCGCTGATACCGGGGATGAATTCACCGGGTGCGTCCTCGGGGCTGCCGCTGTTGAGCGCCCCGAACGGCTGCGGGATGATGCCCATCAGGCTGTCCAGCAGCCCGCCGCCACCGCTACCGCTGCCACCGAGGAGGCCGCCGAGGCCGCCGCCCTGGTCTTGGCCTTGGCCTTGGGTTTGGTCGCCGACCTTGACACCCATGAGGCCTTTGAAGATTTTGAACAGCCCGAATTGTGTTGGGTCTTTGAACAAGTCGCCGAATCCCAAGATGTCCATGAACCCCGACACGATGTCTTTGCCCAGCTGTGCGCCTCCGCTGTCCTTGGCGGATTCGACGTACATCGGGCTGTTGCGGTTCTGGCCGGGACCGTCGTAGCCGCCGGCGCCGGCGACGCTGGCGTTGTCGAATCCGGCTTTATCGCCGAAGGTGATGTGAACGTGGTTGCGGTGGCCCTCGGTGTCGCCTGCTCTGCCGAGCTTCTTGCCGGGACTGCCGTTGGTGGGCTGCCAAAAGTCTTGCCAGATCGTGTCTTCCACGCCCAGCGCGTCCGCGTTCTGCTGGAAGAAGCTCATGATTTGGTCGCCGAGGGCTTTGCCCTGTGCGGATTGATACTGAGGAATCATCACGTCCAGGGCGCGTCCACTGGGGTGGAACGGCAGCGAGTCTGGGCGAACCCCGCCGATGGACTGGATCTCGGGAAACAGGTTCTCGATGAGGCGCCCGGAGTTGAGCGCGGCTGGTTGCAGCCCCGTCTCCTGCAGCGCGGTGGCACCCGCCGGTGCCGGCAGCAGACCTGACGGCAGACCGCTGCCGCGACCGCCACCGCCGCCGCCGCTGGTCTTCTTGGCGGTCAGCATCCAGCCGTTGGCTGGCCAGGGGGCCGCGCCCTGGTCGTTGTAGAGCGCGGTGGCCACCTTGATCTGTTCTTCCTTGGTGGCCAGGTCGGCGCGGTCGGCGAACTGCTTGCCGCCGTAACCCGAGGCCAGGGCCGCGTGAGGACGACGGCGAGGAGTCCGACGAGGAATTCCTGGCCCGCTTGGATGCCGAGCGCGCCGAGCGTGAACCCCTTGAGGAGTTCGTGGCGCGTGTGGAATCCGAGTGCGCCGCTATATCACCCGAGGAGCCACCGAGGGAGCTGACATCTGGCCGGAGCTGCTGGAGAAGTTAGTGAAGCTCGACGCGAAAATCGACCAACATGATGAGGATGTGCGCCGGTTGGAGCGGATGAGGTTCGCCATCGCCTTCGCCGCAGTGGAGAAGGAACCGAAAGGCTATGCCAGGGACGCGCACTATGTGGGCCTCTACTTCCGCTGGATGCGGACTGTCATCGGGTGGGGCCTGGGCGAGGGCCACAGCATCGAGGAGATCGCCGACGAGATGGGCGTGTCGGTTGGGATGGTCGAGGACTACGTCGCCGCGCCGACATCGAGCAACGATGAGTTCATCGCGGCGGTGTGCCGGTGACAACCTTTATCGACATCATTTGCGACGACCCGCGCCATGCCCGCAGCAAGGTCGCCAAGATCCAGAGAATCACCGTAAACAGCGACGAAAGTTGGAGTCTCAACCGGATGCCGCCCCGCCGGATGGCCCGCGCTGAGCGGAAAGCCGCTAGCGGCCAGGTTCGTCACCGTCGTGCCCTGGTTCAGTCCGCGTTCGGCACCGACCTCATCGCGTGCAAGCTGTGCGGGCGTCGCCTGCCCCGATACTGCGGTGTCCCGTTGGGCCAAGTCGTACGCCGGCTCGCATTTGATGGCATAACAACTATCCGTCTAGCCGAATTAGCTGCCATAATCTGTAGGCAAGAAGGGCGTTAGTTTCCTTCCTTCCCGCACGCGGGGCGACCAGGTACGGCATATACCTGGGGGTCACATCCCCTCCCAGCAGCCAGGGGTGATGGATCGACCCCTGGAGTTAATTTATGCCGATTTCATCGGAGGCCGCCCACTACCGTGCAACCATCGCCGGCATCAAACGCGCCATCCGCAATGGTGAACGCCCTTCTGGCGGCCAAGCATTGGACGACGCCAAGCGCGGGCTGGCCTGCGCCAAGATCAGCGACTTCATCGAGCGGGTGCTTGCCGAAGCGGATCTGACCGATGCCCAGCGCACCGCGCTGGCCGAGCAGCTTCGCCCGGCACCTGCCACCGGCGGTGGTGCATGATGCCCACCGATCCCGAACCCGCCGAATCTCACCAAAGCTATTGCCCCGCAGCCTGGTCCGACCGGGTCAAGCGGCTTCTTGACGAAGCGCCGCCGCTCACCCGCGAGGACCTGCAGGAGATCGCCACCCTGTTGAAGATGCGGGTGGTCTGAATGAGTCCCCCCGAAGACGAAGGCAGGCCCGGCCCTGTACAGGTCGAGCCCAGCCCCGAATCGTCAGCTATCACCACCGACAACACGAAGTCTAACGCCGGCGGCGACCCCGGCGGCAACGGTGAGATGCCCGCCAGTGCCGACGCGGACACGGTGCGCGCCTACCTGCACGCCACCCTCGGGGACGCCGTCGGCTACCTGATAACGGCCACCGGCACCGGCGTGCACCTCGGCCCCAACGGCAAGCCTCGGCACAGCAGTTGGCGAGAACGTCCCTACACCTGGCCCGCTCAGGCGGACAAGGCCGTCAACGCGATCCTGGCCGCCGCGCCGCACTCCGACGTCTACGTGTGCCCCTACGTCATGAAGGACCGCACACGGGCCAAGGGAACGGCGGTAACACACACGCTGGTGCACGCCGACATCGATAGGGGCACGGCTGACAGCGAGGGAACTTCGAGTGAGGCACTCGACGACGTGGCCCAACTTCACGTCCTAGTGCACCAAGTGCAGATGCGCAGCGACTTCGACGGGTTCGCCGTGGCCTCAGGCACACCCGGCCACGCCCACGTTTACGTCCCCCTCGCGGCGCCGGTGACAGCCGCCCAACATGAGGCGCTGTGCCGGGCACTGACCAAGCGCCTGGGCGGCGACCCCGGCAAGATCAGCGACAACGACCTGTTGCGTCCGCCCGGCACGTTCAACCACAAGCGCGCGGCCTTCGGCGGCAAGCCGACACCGGTCCTGTCGGTGGAAGGCATCTTTCCCGACAACCGTGTCGACCCGCGCGCTCTCGCCGACGCGCTCGGCGTCGACCTCGGCGCCGTCACGAACGGAAAGGCCGGCACCGCAGCCGTTCCCACACGCTGCGAGTCGGTTGACCTGACCGCGCACCCCGACGTGCAGGCGGCGCTGGACAACGTCACCGGCGACCGCTCCGGCGACACCTACCGCGTCGTCGCCGCCTGTAAGGACGACGGGCTCACGCTGGAGCAGACCCGCTACGTCGTCGCCAGCCGCGCCGATCTTGCCGGGCGGCTCGATGAGCGCAACGACGACGACGTGCTGACGTGCTGGCTCAAGGTGATAGACGACCAGCAGCAGCAGGTACAGATCATCGGTGGGTCGGTCGGCGGCGACGACGACGACCAACAGGCCACACCGCCCGAGCCGCCGCTCTACACCTCCCGCATCCTGACCCGCGCCGCGCTGCGCGAGCTGCCCGACCCCGAGCCGCTCATCGACAACGTCCTCGACCAAGGCACCATCGTCCTGCTGTACGGCAAGTGGGGCACCGCGAAGACGTTCATTGCCCTCGACTGGGGGCTGTCCGTGCTCACCGGTCGCAAATGGCAAGCGCGGGCCGTCGAGCAGCGCCGCGTGCTCTACGTCGCCGCCGAAGGCGCGTTCGGATTCAAGGGCCGCGTCGACGCATGGGAGCGCGGCTGGCACGCCACGATTGGCGACGGCGACTTTGCGCTCCTGCCGCACCCGGTGAATCTGACGCGGGCAGTGGACGTGGCCAACCTCGGCGCGCTCATCAGCTGGGGCGGCTACGACTACGTCATCCTGGACACCCTGGCCCGCTGCATGGTCGGCGCCGACGAGAACAGCGCCAAGGACTGCGGCGTCGCCGTCGACAACATGGTGCGGCTGCTGGGCTGCACCCCCGGCGGGCGCGGCGTCGTGCAGGGCGTGCACCACGCCGGGAAGGACGGCAAGACGATGCGCGGGTCCTCGGCGTTCGAAGGCGCAGCCGACACCGTCTACTTCGCCAGCCGCGACGGCGCGGTCATCACCCTCGACCGTGAGAAGCGCAAAGACGGGCCAGAACTCGACCACCACCAGTTCGTCATCGTCCCGATTGTGGGCACCAACAGCGCCGTCATATACCCTTGGCCGGAAGCATCCGCCGTGACACGCCGACGCGAATTTTTCGCGACGCGCCAACGCGAATCGCCGCCAACCTGGGCAGCTCTGCCCAAGTTTCCTTACGGTTGCAGGACTTCGACATTCCCGGTCGGTGAGGTCCACACGATAGAGCCATCGGCGAGCTGGTGATCACGCCAGCCGTCGAGAAACGTTTTATACCGGTGGTGTTCACGGCAGTAACAGCCCAGGTTCCACGGCACCGTCCACCCACCCGCGGCCGGATCGTCATGGTTGAAGGGCTCAGTGTGGTCCACATCGCAGATCCAGGCCGAACGGTCGCAGCCGGGAAACCGGCACGTCACATCCCGACAGCGGATCCAGCGCTCCAACGCCGCCGACGGCCGATACCGCAGCGCCTCGGCCGCGGACACGACCGGGCACTCCACCGGACGCACCAACGCCGCCTGCGCCAGCTCGCGGACGTGGGCGGCGTCGATCACCCCGTAGCCGGCCAGATAACCCGGCGCCTCACTATGCCCGGCCACGGTATCCGCCCCGGCGATCACATTGAGCACCATGCGCACCCCACCCGCGGGCCTCGCCACCGGCGTCGTCTCGTCAGGTCGGGCCGGGCATTCCGGCCGCCGGCAATCACAGGCCAGCGGGCGGCCCTCACACAGCGCGCTCACCGCGTCGGCGCGGCGTTGAGCCAGGGTGCGCGAATCCTTCGCGCACACCGAGGTCGCCATCTCGGCCAACCGGGCATCGAACAGCGCCCCGGCCGGCGCCGACAGATTGCCCCGCACCTGGGCCGTCCCGTTTGGCAGTGCGGTGACACTGAGGTGGCGTTCGGTGTCGTCCGTCACCCGGCGTTCCTTGGCCGCCTGCGCATCGATCACCTGAACCGCGGCGTCGACGGCGTTGATGATCCGCCGCCGCGACCAGCACTGCCAATGCGCGATCCGCTCGGCCAACGAGGCGTCCAACTCGCCGATCGACTCCGAGCCGACCAGATCAGTGCGGGCAATGATGATCTGCACGGTGCGCCAATCGGTCCTGCCCTCGGCCAACAGCGCGGCCACCTTCGGCAGCCGGGTATCCAACGCTTCGGCCTGCGAGACCAACTGACGCGACCCCATCGGCGAGAGGTTCAACGCCGCCGACACCTCCGCGGTCGTGCGGGCGAACCCGGTGATCAACATGTATCCCGGATCGGGATCGTCTTTCTCGCGTCGTCCACCCGATGCCACAACAACCCCGCGATCGCCGCCATCCGCTGCGCCATCACCGCCGACTCCTCGCGCCGGCCGGCCTCGATCACCGACAGCAACACATCCGGTGACGGCAATTCGAACTTACATTCGATTATGCCGGACTCCACTGACACGTTGACTCGTCAAAAATGCGCGCGAACGGTTGATTCGTTGCCTCATTGAAAATGCGCGCGTAGGCCACCATCGACCGCCGCCTGGCCGACGAGCGGGCTAAACATCGACTCAAAGGGCGCTGCAGCACCAAGCCGGGATCGCTGCTCAAAAGTCAGATCCCGGTGCGCACCTGGGCTGACTGGGACGACGCTCGCCCCGGGTTTGTTGAGATCGACCTGGTCGGCCACGACGGCGGCAACCCGGCTGGACCTCATGCGTTCACGCTGACGGTCACCGATATCGCCACCGGCTGGACCGAGAACCGCTCAGTGCCCGACAAGACCGGCAAATTTGTGCTGGCCGCACTCAATGACATCGCCCGCAAGATGCCGTTTCCGATCTTGGGCGTGGACCCTGACAACGGATCAGAATTCATCAACGACCACTCGTTCCAATGGTGCCAAGGGCGCCAAGTCACCTTCACCCGGGCACGGCCGGGCAATAAGACGATGGCTGTCACGTCGAGCAGAAGAACTGGGCGTAGTGCGCACCGTGGTCGGCTACCACCGCTACGACACCGCCACAGAGCTGTTGTTACTCAACGAAATCTGGCAGCTGCAGTCCAAAACCAGGCCAGCCAACATCACTAAATAACGCATCCCACCAGCACAAACACCGCAAGCTGACCAACTACTTCTCGTGAGGCAACGAATCCACCTACGCGCGCATCTTGACATGAGGCAACAGGCCGACACGAGTCAGAAGTCGTCCACAGGGCCTAACTTGAGGCCTCCGGCCCCGCGGGCACCACAATCAGTTCGTGCGGCCGGTGGTTGACCGGGCTGGCCCCGTCGGCGGTGACGATCACGATGTCCTCGATCCGTGCACCCCACTGGCCGGGGAAATAGATGCCCGGTTCGACGGAGAAGGCCATGCCCGCCTCGAGCGGAAGATCGTTGCCGGCGACGATGTATGGCTCTTCGTGCACCGACAGCCCGATCCCGTGGCCGGTGCGGTGCAGGAACGCGTCGGCCAGCCCCTCCGCCGCCAATACGTCGCGGGCCGCGGCGTCGACCTGCTCGGCGGTCACTCCGGGTCGCACCGCGTCGACCGCGGCCTGCTGCGCGCGCTGCAGCACTGCGTAGCGGCTCGCCACCTCGACGTCCGGCTCGCCGATGCTGTAGGTGCGGGTTGAGTCGGAGTTGTAACCGGGCTTGTATGGTCCGCCGATGTCGACCACGACGATGTCGCCGGCTCGCAGTTCGCGATCGGAGCACTCGTGGTGCGGGTCGGCGCCGTGCGGTCCGGAGCCCACGATGATGAATGCGGCCTCCGAATGTCCTTCGGCCACAATCGCTTCGGCGATATCGGCGGCCACGTCGGCCTCGGTCCGGCCGGGCACCAGAAACTCCGGCACCCGCGCGTGCACCCGGTCGATGGCGGCACCGGCCATGCGCAGCGCATCGACCTCTGCGGCATCCTTGATCATGCGGAGTCGGCGCAGCACGTCGGTGGCCAGCACCGGAACCACCCCAAGGACCTCGGCGAGCGGCAACAGATGCAGGGCGGGCATTGCGTCGGTCACCGCCGTGGCGGCCGGTGCGCCGCCGAGCGCCTCGGTCACCAACCGGTACGGGTCGTCCCCATCCACCCAATCGCGCACCGCGAGACCGAGTTCCGTTGCCGCGGATTCCTTCAGCGAGGCCAGTTCCAGCCGGGGCACCACCATCGTCGGCTCAGCCGATACGGGCAGCACCAGCGCGGTCAATCGCTCGAAGGTCTGGGCCTGTGAGCCGATCAGGTAGCGCAGGTCGTAGCCCGGGGTGATGACCAGGCCGGCCACCCCGGCATCGGCCACAGCGGCCGACGCCGCCCGAAGCCTCTGTGCGTAAACATCGGTGCCGAATCGGTTGGCAGTCATGCCAGCCAGGCTAATCCTGGGTCCGATAGCTTGCGACCTCGATCAGGTTCCTGTCTGGATCGCGGCAGTAATGCGACGTCATGGGGCCCGATGCACCGGTCTTCGGCACCGGTCCCGCAGTGATCTGCACGCCGCACGCGCGCAGATGCGCGCCGATGTCGTCCGCACTCATCTCGGCGATGAAGCACAGATCGAGCGAGCCCGGCACGTCGACGGCACCGGTTTCCCAGTTCGGCGCCCCGGTGGGCCGGACGTTGATCTTCTGGTTCCCGAACACCAGCGCGACTCGATTGTCGCCGAAGACTTCACGCTGCATTCCCAGGACCCGCACATACCAGTCGACGGTGGCGTCGACGTCGCGGCAGTTGAGCACCACATGGTCGATGCGGTCGATAGCGAAGGGCATGCCAACCACGCTACTGCGACACCGTGGCGACGTGCGGCCGGTCCCATTCCGGGCGCTCCCGCAGCACCGTTTGACGTAGAACAGTGGCGTCACGTACTCGCGGCCACTGCGCCGGCCTCGGCGGCGGAGCAGCAGATGAATTTCGGCGACGTAGCCCCAGGTGGCGGGCCAGCACCAAACTAGGGACTCGACGGATTCGCCGGATGAATGATGTCGACGATTCTCGTGATCGAACGGTTCGACCCGGCAGCGACGTTGTGGTTGACGAGACAAACGCCGTCCACCCGACAACGAATGGAGCATGCAGAATTGAGTACAACAGTCATCGTCGGCGGGAGCAGCGGTATCGGGCAACACCTGGCGCAGCGACGCGCCGACCGGGGCGACACGGTGTTCATCACCAGCCGGGACGAGTCACGAGCCAATCAGGTGGCCACCGAGATCGGCGGCAAGACCATCGGTCTGGCAATCGATCTGACGAAGCCCGACGGAATCGCCGATGCGCTGCACCCTGTCACCGAGGTGGACTACCTTGTCATCACGGCAATCCCGCAGTACTTCAACACTTTTGCAGAATTCGACCCTGCACATGCGATCGAAGCGGTCACGGTGAAACTGGTGGGCTATACGGCTACGATCCGGGCCTTGTTCGACAGGTTCACGCCCGATACGTCGGTTGTGCTGTTCGGCGGTCTCGCCAAGGATCGCCCGTATCCCGGGTCCACGGTGGTCACCGCGTTCAACGGTGGGGTTGCCTCCTTGATCAACACGCTTGCGGTGGAACTGGCTCCGCGCCGAATCAACGCCATCCATCCCGGTGTTGTCGGTGACAGCCCGAAGTGGCTCGGGGTACGCGACACTCATCCACACATTCAGCGCACGCCCATCGGCCGACTGGTGACGATGGACGAGATCGTCGACGCGGTCGAATTCCTTCTGACCAACGGTGGCATGAACGGGGCCAATCTGACGGTGGACGGCGGCCTGATGACCAGCTGACGCCGTCGGCCGGAATCAGTTGCGAAACAGGAAGAGTCGCAACCTCGATTCGGCACACCAATACTTGGTGCCTGCCCTCGATTTCCCGCACTTTCAACCCGACGGGGCGCTGTCGAGGCAATCGCCTCGTACCGAAGATGAACACCGCTGCCGCGCTTACCCGGCACCGCCTCTTCACCGAAGCCGCGGACCGGTTCGACATCGACCACTGGTTGGGTATCGATCCCTGGTCACGGACGAACCTCGGGCTCGGGCCCCGTAGCGCCGGGTGCGATGGACAGCCGCAGGGCGGCCGGCGCGGCGGGCGGCACGGTCGGCGATCTCGGCGCAACCGGATCCAGCCGGCAATAGTCGTCGGTCAGCGGGGGGCGAGGATCTTCGTCACCGTTGTTCGGCCAGAACGACATGGCTCGCTCGGCCAACGCCGTGATGGTGAGCGACGGATTGACACCGAGATTCGCTGTCACCGTGGAGCCGTCAACGATGTGCAGCCCTGGATACCCGTAGACGCGGTGGTACGGGTCGATGACGCCGGTGCCGGGCGCGTCACCGATGGTGCACCCGCCGAGGAAGTGGGCCGTCATGGGGATGTTGAAAATTTCGCCGACACCGTTTGCGGTGAAGCCGTCGATTTTGGCCGCCAACCGCTCGAGGACTTCATCGGAGGCCCGAACCGACGTCGGATTCGGCGCACTCTCCCCTTGCCTGGATGTCACCGTCCATCCACCGAATCTGCCTCGCTTCGGGTAGAGAGTCAGTGAGTTGTCCAGGTCCTGCATCGTCACGGTGACGATGCTGCGCCGCGCCCACTGATTGATCCCTCCGTACAGCGAAAAGAGCATGCCTGGATGCCTGACGGCCTTACCCAGCCACAGCACCCAGCGCGGATGCTGCCCGCCGCCCTTTGTCGCCACGGTCATCAGCAACCCCATCGTGTTCAATCGCTTGCCCTGGCGGAACGGCTCGACGACAGTGTGTTCGTCGGGTTGAAACGACGAGGTGACCGTAACTCCCGAGGTGAAGTCACGAGTTCTTCGATGGCGCCACTTCCCCGTGACACTGCCTATCGATTCGGAGTTCGTTCTGGTCAGCACACCCAGTCGATCCGAGAGGAGGGGCAGGACCCCGGTCGCTTTCATTCGGTGCAGCACCTGTTGGGTGCCCCATGCTCCTGCGGCGAAGACGACCTGGTCTGAGCTGAATGTTTCCCGGCTGCGTCGCCGGCGCCACGCGCCAGTGTGGACGGTGTCGACCTGGTAGCCACCCGACGGCATGGGGTGCACCGCGGTCACCGTGCGTTCCGCGTGCACAGTCGCGCCTGCCTTTTCCGCCAGATACAGGTAGTTCTTCGGCAGGGTGTTCTTGGCGTTATGCCGGCAACCGGACATGCACTCCCCCACTTCGATACAACCGCTGCGGGCCGGGCCGACACCACCGAAGAACGGGTCATCGACCTGCTTGCCGGGCTCGGCGGAGCCGTCCGGGCCGAAAAACACACCGACCGGGGTCATTTCGAAGGTGTGCCCGACGCCCATGTCCGCGGCGACATCCCTCGCGATCTCGTCTATCGAAGTCGTGGTAGGGCTTCGGGACACACCGAGCATGCGCTTGGCCTGGTCGTAATGTGGGGCCAGTTCGGCACGCCAGTCAGTGATATGCGCCCACTGCTTGTCGCGGTAGAAGGCCTCGGATTTGGGTTCATAGAGAACGTTGCCGTAGTTGAGTGAGCCGCCGCCGACACCGGCTCCCGCCACCACGATGACGTCAGGAAGCGGATGGATGCGCGTTATCCCCTTGAGCCCCAGTTTCGGTGCCCATATGAATGGTTGGACGTCCCACGTGCTCTTGGCGAAATCGGCGTCGGCCCAGCGCCGCCCCGCCTCGAGGACTCCGACCCGGTAGCCCTTCTCGGTCAGCCGCAACGCCGTGACGCTGCCGCCGAACCCGCTACCGATGACGAGCACGTCGTAATGTCGACAGTTTGCGCTGGGATGTTCAGTCATTGCCTGCCTGCCTACGTTGTGTTTCCGGACCGCTCGCCGGGATATGTCGGACCGCCCTGAAGGCTCGTCAACACCACGGTGCTCACGAACGCGGGCGGCCGAATCCGTGTCGGCCCCAGCGCCAACCCCAGTTGCGGGCTGATTCGCCCGGTCGGTGGCCACATGGCGAACAGTTCCGGCGTTGCTGGTTACGGGGTAGCGTCGAATGCGAATCCCAGATACGAGGTGGGATCAAATGCTGCTGGGCCGAGCCCGTGAATGCGAGGAACTCGACGAACTGCTCGAAGCGGTTCGTCGCGGTGAGAGCCGGGCGCTGGTGGTGCGGGGCGAACCTGGCATCGGCAAGACCGAATTGCTGGACTACGCGGTCGCGTCCGCGCGCGGCTTCAAGATTCTCAGGGCCGTCGGCTCCGAACCGGAGACCGAACTCGCTTACGCGCTGCTGCACCAGGTGTGCGCACCGTTTCTGGGCCGTGTCGAGCGGCTGGTGGAACCCCAGCGAGACGCGCTGCAGGTCGCCTTCGGGCTGAGGGTGGGCGACGCTCCCGACCCCTTCCTGGTCGGGCTGGGACTTCTCAGTCTGCTCTCGGACGCCTCCGACGACCAGCCGCTGTTGTGTGTCGTGGACAACGAAAACGTCGTTGACCGGGCGTCGGCCCACGCGCTCGCGTTCGCCGCGCGCCGACTGTTCGCCGAGCCCGTCGCGATGGTGTTCGCGACCAGCCAGACGAGCCCCGAGCTCGCCGGGCTGCGCGAGATCCATTTGGCAGGGCTACGCGACGATGCCGCGCGCATCCTCTTGAGATCTGCCCTTGCCGCGCCGTTCGACGAGTACGTGCTCGACCGCATCGTGGCCGAAACGCACGGAAACCCATTGGCTCTGCTGGAGCTGCCCAAGGCCATGTCGCCCGCCGAGCTCGCCGGCGGATTCGGAACGCCCGCCGTGCCGACACTCTCGACACGAATCGAGGATGGATTTCGGCGGCGGTTCGAGTCACTCCCGCCGGACACACGGCTGCTGTCGCTGCTGGCCGCCGCCGAGTCGACGGGTGATCCGGCCGTTGTGTGGCGCGCCGCGGAGCGGCTCGGGGCCGCGCCCGAGGCGAGCGCACCGGCCACCGCGGCGGGCTTACTCGAAATCGGTGCGCGAGTGCGGTTTCGTCATCCGCTCGCCCGGTCGGCGGCTTACCACGTCGGGACCGCAGACGAACGTCTGCGCGCACATCGCGCGCTTGCCGAGGTGATCGACCCCGATGTCGATCCGGCCCGACGGGTATGGCATCGGGCTCTGGGTACCGCCGTCCCCGACGATGACATCGCCGACGAACTCGAACGATCCGCATCGCTGGCCGAGGCACGAGGAGGCGTGGCCGCGGCGGCGGCATTTCTGGCGAAATCTCTTGATCTCACCAAGGATCCGATCCAACGTGGTCGGCGGGCATTGGCAGCGGCTCAAGCCAAACAAGAGGCGGGAGACCCAGATGCGGCCATGGTGCTGCTGCGTGCCGCGGAGAAGACGGATCTCGACGAACTCCAGCGGGCCCGCACCGACCTGCTGCGTGCGCGAGTCGCCTTCGCCGTGAACCGTGGAAGCGATGCGCCCGCGCTCCTGCTGCGGGCGGCTCAGCGCTTCGCCCCACTCGACGCGAGATTGGCACGCCAGACCTTGCTGGACGCCTTCGTCGCGGCGCTGTTCGCCGGGCGGCTGGCCGGCGATGTTGGACTGCAGCGAGTCGCCGAAGCGGTGCGCCGGACGATGCCCTGCTCGGAACCGCCCGCCGCGCTCGATCACCTGCTGGACGGAATCGCGCTGCTGGTCACCGAAGGCCAGAAGGCGGCAGCACCCGCGTTGCGACAGGCATTGCTCTCGCTCCGCACCGAGGACACCGGGTTGCTCCGAGTTCGCTGGTTGTGGCTGGCTTCGCGGGTCGCGATGCAATTGTGGGATGACGAAAGCTGGGATGTGTTGTCGGCCCGCCAGGTCGAGGTCGCCCGCAAGACCGGCGCAGTCAGCGTGCTGCCAGTGGCCCTGCGCGGCCGCATCGGTTTTCAGCTGACGGCGGGCCGAGTCGAGGCAGCCACCATGCTGCACGACGAGCAAGAAGCCGTGACGCAGGTGACGGGCAGCGAACCGCTCCGTTACGGCGCTGTGGCCCTGGCCGCGTGGCGCGGCCGGGTCAGCGAGATCGGGCCTCTGATCGAGGCCAGCACGAGGAGTATCGAGGATCGGGGCGAAGGCGGCGGGCTGACACTCGTCGACTGGGCCTCGGCTGTGCTTTACAACGCTCTCGGGCGGTACGCCGAGGCGGTCGTGGCCGCCGAACACGCCAGCAGCCACCCGGAGGAATTCGGGTTGTGCGCCTTGGCCCTGCCGGAACTCGTCGAAGCAGCGGCGAGAAACGACGATCCCGATCGCGCTGCGGCTGCGCTGGAACGGCTTTCAGAGGCCACCCAGGCCAGCGGTACGCGATGGGCGCTGGGCGTCCAAGCACGCGCGCGAGCACTCGTCAGCGCCGGCGCGGAGGCCGATTCTTCATACCGGCAGGCGATCGACCACCTCAGTCGCACGCGCGCCGAGGTGGATCTCGCGCGTGCACACCTCGTCTATGGCGAATGGCTACGGCGACAGAAGCGCCGCCTCGACGCTCGTGAACAACTGCAGGTGGGGCACGAGATGTTCACGGCGATGGGGCTCGACGCCTTCGCCGAACGGGCTCGCCGGGAACTGACCGCCACCGGCGGCATCCCGGCCGCAACCGGCCACCGTTCCGCCGACGCTCTGACCCCACAGGAGGCACAGATCGCACGGCTGGCCCGTGACGGTTTGTCCAACGCCGAGATCGGTAGCCGCCTGTTCATCAGTCCGCGCACAGTCGAGTACCACCTGCGCAAGGTATATACGAAGCTCGGTGTCACCTCGAGAACCGCTCTGCCACAGATACTGTGAATGCCCGGCTCAGTCGGTCGACGCCGCCAAGAGGATCTCCACGACTGAGTGCAGATAGTCGGTGACAGGTGAGTAGCCGACGCAGGTCATGCGAAGGCAACCGCGGTAGGTGACGATGCCGATCACGTACTCGCCTGCAGTGTGCATCTGCACGATCGGCGCCCAGATTGCCGATGGGGCAACCTCTCCGGTATTGGTGAGGTCTTGCCGACCCAGGTTGGTTGCCAACACCTCCCACGCGAACACCTCGCCAAGGACTTGTCTGGCGGTGGATGCCGTTGCGCCCACGGTCATGGCTTGACGAATGGCTTGTGAGACCGTAACGACGCCGACCCCGGACCGGGCCACATCAACTTCGGCCGACATCGCGCGAGCTTGATCCCAGAAAGATGTTCCGTCAGCCGGCGCCAAGCCCGTGCAGGCGCCGCTGAAGTAGGCGGCGCAATGGTCTTGCGCTCCTGTGAACGCACGGATGTTGATGGGGCTGAGTGCACGGACGAATCCGTCACCGAGCAGTTGGCTGCGGGCACGAGACGCGGCGACCAGTAGGGGGTGTGCCGTCGAAGGGCCGATGTGAGGCCGGCGCCGTCATCCGCTCATCTGGCTTCGCAGTCGCCATAGTCGAGCCCCCGTTCAACGAATTGTCGACGAGATCCTCGATGGTGGGCGGCATGGGCAGGTATTGGAGTTGTCGGCCGTTGAGCCCGGCGATCAGGTCATCCAAGACGATCACGGAGGAGATGCCGTCGGCAATCGAATGGTCGAACGTCAGGATGAGAATCGACGATATGGGTCCTGTCAGAAGAGCGGCGCGCATGAGCGGCGCGGTGGAGCGGTCGAACGGCCGGGCGAGCTCCACGGCCGCCATCGACCGCCAGTCGCAATGTGCGGCATCCAGCACCGTCAGCGGGATGGGTTCAACAGCAGCAGCGCGATAGAAACCGAGGCGAATCGAGGGGTGGTCTTCGACATGGACCGACAGCAGCGGGTGACGCTGCTGTACGGAATTCAACGCTTTGCGCAGCTGCTGGGCTTCCAGGACCACGTCGAACTCGGCGACGAGCAGAAAGTGTGAGGGGTTGCGCTCGCTGTACCGGAAGAAGAGGCGTTCGAGCGCCCCAACCGGCCGGACCAGAGTGGAGCGTTCGGTGAGTCCTGTCGTCGAACCGTCGAAATGAGCTCGGGTTCCTGCCATGGTGAATTTTCCGCGTGGTTGTGTCATTGCACTGTTCACGCTGCCAGTCAACAAGGTTAGGAGGCATCCGTCGGACCCTAGTCAATGCCCTGGATTGTCATCCTTCGACTTTGTACATCCAGATCAGGTCGTTGCTGAGCTCACCCGTCGCTGTCCACTGATAGCTGCGGGCCACCCCCTGCCCGCGGTAGTTGTGCACGAAGTCCAGCAGGGCCGGTCGGGTCAGATGTGCGGAGTCGATCCCCTTGAGCACGATGGTGGTCAAATCGTAGCTTTCGGTGCTATAGGTGCCGGGCGGTCGGCCGAACTCTTTTTCGTATGCTTCGGCAAAGGCTCCAGAAGCCGGTGCGCAGGGACACGAGAGAAGAGCGCCCGTCGAGGCGTCCCCGGCAAGCTTGACGAACTCCGCATCATTGGCGGCGTCACCGGAGGAAAACGTCGCCGGCACCCCGGCATCCCGCAGTTGCGTGATAAGCTCCGCGGCCTCGGTATAGAACCCGCCGTAGAAGATCGCGTCCGGTGCGGAGTTTTTGAGTTGCGTGACAGCTGCCGACAAGTCTTTGTCGCCCCTCTTCACCTCGATATTGCAGTTCGACCCTGCGGCTCCGAGAGCCCCGCGCACCGCGTCTGCCAATCCGAGCCCGTAGTCTGTGCTGTCGTCCACCACGCACACCCGCTTTTTACCAAGCGTTCTCGTCAGATAGTGCGCTATCGACGGGCCCTGCACGGCGTCGTTGGCCAAGCCCCGAAAGAACGTCCGCCACCCACTTTTTGTCAGTGAGACATTGGTGGCTGACGGTGTGAGCGCAGCAAGGCCGGCTTGGGACAGCGCCGGGCCGGTGGCCTTCGTCTCACCCGAGTTGCCGGGACCGATCAACCCGATGATCGACGAGTCATCGATGATCTGCGCCGCGGCGGCAATTGCCTTCTCCGGATCGCCCTCGGTGTCAAAGGCTTTCAACCCAACCCGGCAGCCTGGGTTGTTGACGTTGTGCTGGTCGACCGCCAGTTGGGCACCATCCCTGATATTCATGCCCAGTGCGGAATCCGCGCCGGTGATCGGGCCTGCCATCGCGATGGAAACCGCCGGGCATGCCGCCTGGCCGTCTCCGGTGGGGTCGGCCGGCACATTGTTCGCTTGCGGCGAGGTGGAGACGCCATCCTGATCGATCTGCGACACCGGAACGATTCTGAGATCCGGATGGCCGGCACCGCCGACCGGTGGGGATTGCTGACAGCCACTGAGTACCAACACAACCATTGTCATCGAGTAGAACGCGAAACCTCGTCGTGCGATGAGGTGGGGCTTTTTCACGACACTGTTAACGCCACGCCGGCGGCGAAGTCATCCGTTGATGATCAGCTCGGCCGCACGTTCGGCCAGCGCATACACCGTCGCCGCAGTGTTGACCGAAGGCACCGTGGGCATCACCGATGCGTCTGCTATGCGCAGCCCGTCGACTCCGTAAACTCGCAACTCTGCGTCGACGACGGAGTCGCCTTATGGCCCATGGCGCATGTCCCGACCAGGTGGGTGTAAGAGCCGAAACTGCTTCGTACGAACGTGCGCAACTCCTCATCGGTTTCGGCGGCCGCGCCTGGCGAGACTTCTGCGGCCCGCCAGTCATCGAGTTGACTCGCCATTCCGATTTTGCGCGCGATGCGCAGCCCTTCGATCATTGTGCGCATGTCGCGGTCGTCCCCGAAATAGTTGGGATCGATGACCGGACGCATGTCCGCACTCGATAGTCGGACGGTGCCGCGGCTGAACGGCTGTACCATGCACACTGCGACGACGAAACCATTGGCGACACCGTCGAATCCGACGAATTCCGGTCCACTCGAGTCCCCGAAGATGATCTGTAGATCCGGTGCCATCCCGCTCGCGCCGCTGTGGATCAGCCCGATGATCTCGCCGTGATTGTTCCGGGCCGGGGCACCGGCCGGGCCCCGCGGTAAGCAACCATGACCCAGGCGTGGTCCTGCAGGTTGGCGCCCACTCCCGGCAAGTCCAGACATATATCGACACCGACATCCCGCAAATGGGACTGTGGCCCAATACCCGACCGCATCAGTATTTGTGGCGAGCCGACTGCGCCCGCAGCCAGTATGACCTCGCCCGCCCGGGCCTCGTGAATGTCACCCCGATAACTCTTCCCATATCCAACGCCGACACAACGGCTTCCCTCGATGAGCAGGCGATGAACCGCGGCGTCGCTGATCAGATCCAGATCTGGCCGTCGCGCGGCCGGCCACAGATAAGCATCGGCCGCGCTCTGCCGTTTGCCATCGACAATGTTCAAATCGACCGGCGCGAAACCGAGTTCGAGGCCGCAGCCGATATCGACGGCTCGCCGGTGTCCCGAGTCCACTGCGGCCGACAGGCAGGCGGTCAGTACCTCGTTGGGCGGGTCTGCCGGTGCGACCACCATCGGCCCGTTGGTTCCCCGCAGTGCGGGATCGCGCTCAGACGCCGTTTCACTACGCTTGCCAGATTCGCCCAAACATCGAAGTTCGTCCGATGTCCGCGCATGAAGATCATCCCGTTGATGAGCGACGAACCACCGACACCCCGCCCTCGCGGCACAGGCACAGACCGGCCCGTCGCGGATTGAACCGTCGACGAGTCGCCCCAGTTCCATTCGGTCGTCGAGAGCAAGGGCCAGCCTTGCGGAATCGAGCTCAGCGGCGGCGGTGACGCGCTTCCCGCTTCGAGAACCAGTACACGGGCATCGGCACATCGCGACAGCCGGGCAGCCAGCACCGCACCCGCGGCGCCGGCACCGACGACTATGTAGTCATACGTTGTCGGTGTCTTCGACATCGTGACCTCTCCGCGGATTACGTTTACGTTGCGCTCTCCACTATGAGTGCTGCAACCGGGGCCGAGCACGGCGTGTTGTTGGGCGGTGCGGCGACCGCGCGTCGGTGCCGGTGTCGCCTTGCCGCCATGCGCAGGGGCTGGACCACTCATGGGGATACGAAGTGCCGCCGAGGTTTTCGACTGTCGATGATTCCGGCCGCAAGGTAGACGGTGGCGGATGTGCTCATGATGGTGAAGCTGGCCGGGGCGGCGCGAATGAGATACGCCAGAACGATGCCGCCCCAGACCGCGGCCACGGCAAGGATGGCCGACAGCCAGATGCCTGACCACGGTCGCGTCGTCAGCCGGGCCGCGGCGGCACCAGGTGCGGCAAGCAACCCGAGCACGAGCAGCGCGCCGATGACCTGGCTGGCCTCGGCGACGGTGGCGCCGACTACACCGAGGAACAGCGCGCCCAGCAATCGGGTGTGGATTCCTGTCGCGGCGGCCACGGCGGGGTCGATGGTCGCAAACAGCAGCGGTCGGGCGATCGACACCAGAATCAGGCCGGCCGCGACGGACACCAATACGGCTTGACCAGCCGCATGCGCGCTGAGGCCGAAGATGCTGCCGAACAACACGTTGACGTTGGCGGCGCCGTTGGTGTGGCTGCCGTGCAGCGTGTAGTAGGTCAAGAACAAGACGCCCAGTCCCAGCACCCAGGAAAAGAACGATCCGATCGCGACGTCGTCGGCTCCGCGCCGGCCGCCGGCGCCCAAGATTAGACCGACGAGGACCGCGCCGACGAACAGCCCGGCGCGCAGATCCAGCCCGACGACCAGGGCGGCCATCGCGCCCGTATAAGCGACGTGGCCCAGGGCATCTGCGGCGAACACCTGGTTTCGCAGGACCAGGAAGTAGCCGGCGGGCCCGCACAAGGCCGCGACAGCGGTTCCCGCGATCACGGCATAAACGATGAAGCTGTGGTGCAGCATCGCGATCAGCCCTCCTGGTCGCGTCGCCCGGGGACGGCCACAGCGCGGAGACGCCGAATCGCCGCACGCCATCCGAGGACGCCAAGATAACTGCCGTAACCGAGGCTGGCCACCCAGAACCCGATGGGATAAGGGCTGAAAAACGCCGCGCCCATGCCCATCCAGGTGATCGCCAGCGCGATCAATACCGAGGCGACGATGCCCAGTGATGGGTTTGGGGTCAGCTGCTGGGCTGCCGCGGCCGGCGCGATGAGCAGCGCGAACACCAGCAAGCTGCCTGTCAACTCGCTTGCCGCACCGGCGGTGATCCCCAGGATGACGAGAAACACCGCCGCCACCAGCCGCGTCGGAACTCCTTGAGCGGCAGCAGCAACCGGGTCGATACTGCTGAACAGGAGCGGGCGGCCGACGACGGCCAGCACCGCCAGACACACCACAGCCGCGGCGCCGACCAACCAGACCTGGGCGCCGCTGACACCGGCGATCGTCCCGAACAGGAGGTTCGTCAGTCCCGACAGGAAGCCGTGATAGAGGCTGACGAAGAGAAGACCGGTGGCGAGCGCAACGGCCTGCACGGTGCCGATGACTGCGGACGCCTCGGAGAAACCACCCACCCCACCAGCCCGCGCCAACGGTGAGCACGCGGCGATGATCACTGCGGCGGCCAGACATGCCGCCACATAGCCGTAACCGACGGCCACGCCGAGCCACGCGGCGGCCGCTGCGCCGGGGAAGCCGATCACGGCCAGGGTGTGCCCGGCGAAGCTTTCCCGACGCAGTACCATCATCCATCCGACCGCACCGGCCATGATCGCCACGATGCCGCCGGCACGCAGGGCATTGACCATGAACGGGTAGGACAACATCTGTTGCACATCGGCGGCGAGGTTCCAGGTCAACTGCGTCGTCACGTCACTCCGCGGAATCTGTGACAGCGCGGGACGCTGGGCCGGCTGACCACGGTGAGCCGGCCGATGCTGTCGCGCAACACCTCGACCGTGATCCCGTAGAGGTCGCTCAGCGCTTCGGAGGTGATGACATCGTCCGGAGTGCCGATGACGGCGGTGCCGCGCGCCAGGTACATCACCCGATCCAGATACGGCGCGACGGGATTGACATCGTGGGCGACCATCACCACCGCCACCTGCTGGCTGCGACACACATCGCAGACGAGTGCGCTGACACCGGCCTGGCTGGGCACATCCAGGCTGTCGAGAGCCTCGTCGAGCAGCAGCAGCCGTGGTCGGCGCACCAGCGCCTGGGCGATGAGCAACCGCTGTTGTTCCCCTCCCGAACAATCCCCGATCGGACGATGCGCGTAGGCGCTCGCGCCCACCAGGTCGATGACCTCGGCGATGCGGGCGCGCCGGGCGGCGGTTCGGCGTGGAGCCAGTAACCGGCTGACCGCCGGAACGGGTGTGCCCCAGCGGGCGCCGTCCAGACCCAGCGATACGACATCGACACCCCGGATGCGCAGCGCGGAATCGAATGCCCGTCGTTGTGGCACATAGCCGACGCTGCGGTTGGCACGCCCCGCGCGTTGTCCCATCACCTGGACTGTTCCGCGGGCTGAGGTCAACCCGAGGATGGCCTTGAGGAGAGTCGACTTGCCCGATCCGTTCGGGCCCAACACAACAATGAACTCTCCCGCCTGGACCTGCAGGCACAGTCGCGACCACACGATGCGGCCGGCGACCACCGCCTCGGCGTCGTGCAACCGGAGCACCGGCTCGGGCGCGGCCGGGCGATCAGTTTCCCGTGGCGACATGCAAGGCGTCTTCCAGAGCGTGCAGCTGGCCGACTTGCCAATCCTGAAACGACGCGCCGGCCGGGGTCAGCGTCTCCGTCACCGTGGTAACCGGGATGTTCTGTTTGCGGGCCGCATCGACCTGGGCCTGCACATCGGGCGTCGTGTTCTGGCTGTTGTATACGTACACCCGGATGGCCTTGGTGGCGATCTGGTTGTCGATGGTGGATTTGTCGGCCGGTGCCGGGTCGGTGCCCTCGCTGATGGCCTTGAGGAACTCCGGCGGGGTGATCAGATTCAATTTGAGCGCATCTGCCAAGGGGGAGACGATGGATTCGCTGGCCCCGACCGGTGTGCCGCCGTATTTGGCTTTGATGTCGTCGAGCAGGGCGTGGTATTGGCCCAGTGCCTGGTTGAGGAAGTGCTGATGCTGCCGATCGAAGTACGCGGCGTCGGTCGGGTCGGCGTGCTTGTAGGCCGCGGTGATCGCATCGGCGACTTTGCCCACCGAATCCGGGGAGTACCACTGGTGTGGGTTGCCGTCATCGGGCACGCCGATCGTGTCTCCGACGGAGATCACCGTGCGCCCCGGATCGGGATTGGCGCCCAACAGTTTGTCGGACCACGCGTCGTACCCGATGCCGTTGGCTACGAAGACCTTCGAGTCGGCGGCGGTCCGGGCATCGGCCGGTGACGGCTCGTAATCGTGTGGGTCGGTGTCCGGGTTGGTGATGATGCTGGTCTCGTCGATCCGGTCCCCGCCGAGCTGGGCGGCGATGCTGCCCCACGTGTTGATGGTCGCCACCACCTGCAGCTTTGCCGCCGGCGCGCCGGGAGTGCTTGGGGCACAACCAGTCACCGCCAGGGCCACGCTCGCGGTAACGGCGCTCACCATTCGTATCACGCCTCTGTGCTCAGCCATAAGTGCATCACCTAGTTCCTTACTGATAATGAAAGTCATTATCAGTAACGTAGCAGTGTGAGGCGTCGATGGGAATCCGACGTCTCCAGAGCGCCGGAACGCTGAACGCCGTACTGATCAATCACTTCCAACGCTTCCCTGAAATGCCAGACGCGGCAGAGGAACTCGCTCCGGGTCGTGGGAAAGCTGGCAGGATGGCGCCCATGACCACGGACGCTCCCCTTGTCTTGCTCGACGGCGCCAGCATGTGGTTTCGCTCCTACTTCGGGGTGCCCTCGTCGATCACCTCCCCGGACGGACGGCCGGTCAACGCGCTGCGCGGCTTCCTGGACGCGGTCGCCACGGTGATCACCCGGGAGCGCCCCGGACGCCTGGTCGTCTGCCGCGACGACGACTGGCGTCCGCAGTGGCGCGTCGACCTGATCCCGTCGTACAAGGCGCACCGGGTCCTCGAGGCGAATCCCGACGGCGAGCCCGATGTGGAGCAAGTGCCCGACGAGCTGACGCCCCAGGTGAACATGATCATGGAGATCCTCGACGCGTTCGGTATCCCGACCGCCGGTGCCGCCCAATGCGAGGCTGATGACGTGTTGGGCACCCTCACCGCGCGTGAGCGACGCGATCCCGTGGTGGTGGTCAGCGGTGACCGCGACCTGCTGCAGCTGGTGCGCGACAAGCCGGTACCGGTTCGGGTGCTCTACCTCGGCCGCGGGCTGGCCAAGGCGACGAAGTACGGACCCGAAGAAGTGGCCGACAGCTACCACGTGCCGGTGGACCGCGCCGGGCCCGCCTACGCCGAACTCGCGCTGCTACGGGGCGACCCGTCAGACGGCCTGCCGGGTGTACCCGGGGTCGGCGAGAAGACGGCGGCGACGCTGCTCGCTCAGCACGGCTCACTCGAGGCCATCCTGGCAGCGGCCCACGATCCGAAATCCAAGATGTCCAGGGCGTATCGGACGAAACTGCTGGCCGCCAGTGACTACATCAAGGCGGCCGGACCGGTGGTGCGGGTGGCCAGCGACGCCGACGTCAGCTTCTCCACCCCGTCGGACGCACTCCCCTTGGCCGCCGAGCATCCACGCAAAGTCGCCAAGCTCGCCGAGGAGTACGGCGTGACGTCGTCGATCGGTCGGCTGCAGAAGGCCCTCGACGAACTGCCGGGCGCCGACTGACCGCTACTTGGGACGGCCTACCTCGTAGGTGCCGTTGTTGTCCTGAAAGGTCACGGTCACCTGACGCTTGGTGCCGTCAATGCTGACCTCACAGTTGAAGGTGTCACCCTTCTTCACCGTCGGGCTCTGGCCGTTGTTGCACTTGACGTCCTTGACGTTCTTGGCGCCGTAACCGTTGGTCTCGTCGGTCAGGATCTGCTGCACACCGCTCTGCGCGGCACTGACGTCCAGCTTCGTGGTGACGAAGAAGCCGGGCTTCCAGAAGCCCAGCACGAGGACGACCGCGACGACAATCGCGGCCAGCAGGCCGATGACACCGCCGATGACGGCCAGCGAACGCTTCGAGCCCTCCTCAGCAGGCGGGGCGGTGTAGCCCGGGTACTGGCCGTACTGGCCGGGCTGCTGTCCGTACACGCCCGGCTGCTGGCCATATTGACCGGGCTGCTGACCGTACTGCTGGCCGTACTGACCGGGCTGCTGGCCGTACTGACCGGGCTGCGGATATCCCTGGGCCCCGTATTGCTCGGTCGGCGGGTACTGCTGCGGCGGCTGATACGCCGGCGCGGACGGCTGCTGATATTGCGGGTACTGCTGTTGCTGCGGGTCATAAGCCGGGGGCTGCCACTGGGGCGCCGCGGTGGTCGGCTGGTCGGCCCCGGAGACGGGCGGCTGCCACGGTTGGTTGGCGTGCGGCTCGCTCGACGGCTGGTCCTGACCGGGCTCCTGCCCGTGACCGGGCCGCGGCTGCGTCGGATCGGATCCTTGCGGTCCGCTCATTTCTCTCCTTGATCGACGTGTGCTTGCCACACACTACCGCGCATCAACTGCCGAGAAGCTGCGTCGAAGCCGGTTGCAGGCGTGTTGCGCGGCGAAATTCCTCACCCCGCGTCGACCGCGACCACACCGCGCCGGATGTCGCTGATGGCACGCTTCGCCGTGGTCCTCAGCGCCGGCGTCGGCGCGGCAATCCGGACCTGGTCGAGCAGATCGAGTACTTGACGGCACCACCGCACGAAATCACCTGCGGACAGCGGCGACCCGTTGCCCGCTGCGTCCGACGCCGCGAGCGCATTGCTGAGATCGCCCGTGGTGGCCCACCGGTAGATGGCCGGGACGAATCCGTCGTCGGGCTCCCGGCTCTGGCTGATCCGGTGCCGCTGCTCGTCGGTCCGCAACTCGGTCCACAGCCGGCGCGTCTGGTTCAACGCCCGGCGCAGCCGGCCCGTCGCGACGTCGACACCCTCTGGCGTGCCCGGCGAGTCGCCGCGGGATTCATACAGGACCGCGGACAACACGGCCGCCAATTCGGCCGGCCCGAGGCCGTCCCAGGTACCGCTGCGGAGACACTCGGCGACCAGCAGGTCGCTCTCGCTGTAGATACGGGCCAGCAGCCTGCCATCGTCGGTGACCCTTGGGTCGCCGTCCTTCTGTTCGATGAACGCCCGCTCGATGAGCAGCACGACAATGCGATCAAACGTGCGCGCCAACGAGTTGGTGGCCGCGGCGACCTTCTGCCGAAGCTGCTCGTTGTCGCGTTCGATCCGCAGGTAGCGCTCTGCCTGGCGCGCCTTCGCTTCCCGGTCCGGCAGGTCATGTGCGGTGTGCCGGCGCAATCGCTCACGCAGGGTGGCCAATTCGGGGTCGACGTCACGCTCGGCCCCGGCGCCACTGCGCTTCCGATTGGCCGACAGAACGTCGAGGCCATCCGCCGCCGACCGCAACGCAGAGGCGAGATCGCGGCGAACCCGCGGATTGCGGTGTTCCACCCGCTTGGGCAGCACCATCGACCCCACCGGCGCGGACGCCCCGGAGTAGTCGGCCGATGAAATGCGCCCGGCCCAACGGTGTTCGGTCAGCACCAAGGGGCGCGGATCCTCGTCGTTGCGGTCCGGTTCGAGCACTACCGCCAACCCGCCGCGGCGGCCGTGGGTGATGGTGATGATCTCGCCGCGGCGCAGCGAGGCGAGCGCATCGTTTGCGGCTCTGCGCCTCTGCAACCTCGATGCCCGCGATTGAGCCCGCTCGCGTTCAGATATCTGCATGCGCAGCCGGACGTAGTCGAGAATCGGCGGTTCCGCTCTTGATTCGTAGCGTGAACGCTCATCACGCCGGGCCCCGAGTTCGGCCAAGATCTCGTCCTGCATCCGTTCGCCCCGCTCGATCGCGCGGACCACACCCACCACGGACCGGTCGGCCTGATACTGCGCGAAAGAACTTTCGAGCAGCTTGTGCGCCTGCGTCGGGCCCATCTGTTGCACCAGGTTGATGGTCATGTTGTAGGACGGCGCAAACGAACTGCGCAGCGGGAAGGTTCGAGTCGATGCCAGTCCGGCGACCTCGGCGGGGTCGGCGGTGTTGTCCCCCGGGTGCCAGAGCACCACCGCGTGACCCTCGACGTCGATGCCCCGCCGGCCGGCCCGCCCCGTCAACTGCGTGTACTCCCCCGGCGTCAGCGGCATGTGCTGCTCACCGTTGAACTTGACCAACCGCTCCAGCACCACCGTGCGGGCAGGCATGTTGATACCCAGAGCCAATGTCTCCGTGGCGAATACAGCCTTGACCAACCCCGCGGTGAACAGTTCCTCGACGGTGTGACGGAACACCGGCAGCATGCCGGCGTGATGGGCGGCGAGTCCACGCAGCAGGCCTTCGCGCCATTCGTGGTAGTCCAGCACGACCAGATCCGCCTCAGCGAGGTCCGCGCAGCGCCGGTCGACCACCTCGGCGATCCGTTTGCGCTCCTCGTCGGTGGTGAGTCGAAGCGACGATCGGAGGCACTGCTTCACGGCGGCGTCACAGCCCACGCGGGAGAACACGAACGTGATGGCGGGCAGCAGTTCCGCGCGCGCCAGCGTGTCGATAACGTCGGGGCGGCTCGGCGGGCGGTACATGGTCGGCCTGCCCCGGTTTCCCGGCCGCCCGCGCCCGCGCGGCTGCCAGTCGGTCAGCCGGTCGGCCTCTCGCCGGTGTGCGATGTGACGCAACAGCTCCGGATCGACCAGCAGTTCCCGCCCGGACTTGGCCCCCTCCGAGGCGCGGTAGTCGAACAGGTCGAAGAGCCGCTTGCCGACCATGACGTGCTGCCACAGCGGCACCGGCCGATGTTCGTCCACCACCACGGTGGTGTCGCCGCGCACCGTCTTGATCCAGCCGCCGAACTCCTCGGCGTTGCTCACCGTCGCCGACAGGCTGACCAACCGCACCTCGTCGGGCAGATGCAGGATCACCTCCTCCCACACCGCCCCGCGCATCCGATCGGCCAGGAAGTGCACCTCGTCCATCACCACATACGAAAGCCCTTGCAGAGCAAATGAATTCGCATACAGCATGTTGCGCAGCACTTCGGTGGTCATCACCACGATGTCGGCGTCGCCGTTGACGGACTGATCACCGGTGAGCAGGCCGATCTTCTCCGGTCCGTACCTCTGCACCAGATCGTTGTGCTTTTGATTGCTCAGCGCCTTGATCGGCGTCGTGTAAAAGCACTTCCGGCCCGCGGCCAGCGCGAGATGCACCGCGAACTCGCCGACGACCGTCTTCCCCGCGCCGGTGGGCGCGCACACCAGGACACCGTGGCCGCCCTCCAGAGCCTGACAGGCGCGCCGTTGGAAGTCGTCCAGCGCAAACGGCAGATGGGCGGTGAAGTGGGCCAGCCGGCTATCAGGTGGCGTCGTCATCGACTACGAGCGGGGCGGGGGTGGGCACTGCGGTCGGCGGATCGATCGGTGCCGCGAGGTCGTCTGGTACATCCTCGACGGCTGCGCGGCGGGCTTTGCGCCTGTCGTTGACGCGGGCGATCTGGATCGCGACTTCGAGCAGCAGCGCGAGCGCGCACGCCAGCGCCAGCATCGAGAAGGGATCCGAACCGGGCGTCGCGAACGCGGCGAACACGAACAGGCCGAAGATCAGGCCTCGCCGCCAGGCCCGCAGCCGGTCGTAGGTGAGCACGCCGACCAGATTGAGCATGACGATCAGCAGCGGGAACTCGAAGCTGATGCCGAACACCAGCAGCAGGTTGAGCAGGAACCCGAAGTACTGCTCACCGGACAGCGCGGTGACTTGCACGTCGCTGCCGACTGTCAACAGGAAGTGCAGCGCTTTGGCGAGGACGATGTAGGCCAGCACCGCCCCGGTGATGAACAGCACCGCTCCGACGCCGACGAACGCCATCGCGAACCGCCGCTCCTTGCGGTACAGGCCGGGCGTGATGAACGCCCACAGCTGATACAGCCAGACCGGACAGGCAAGGATGGTCCCCGCGGTCAGCGCGACCTTAAGTCGCAGCATGAACTGGTCGAACGGTGCGGTGGCCAGCAACCGGCACTCGCCATCGGGGGCAATCGTGGCGCGGGCGGATGCCGGGAGGGAGCAGTAGGGCCCGCGCAGCCATTCGCCCAGGCTGTGAAAGCCCAGGAAACCGTGGCTGTACCAGAAAAATCCGAGAATGGTGGTCAACACGACCGCGGCCGACGCGATAAGGAGCCGGGATCGAAGTTCGTGAAGGTGCTCGACCAGCGACATGGTGCCGTCGGGATTGACCCGCGACCGCCGTCGGCGGGGATCGAGTTTCTTGAAGATTCCTGGGGTTTGCACGGGCTCGTTTTTCAGGCGCGGCCTAGGGACGCGGCATCACGCCGCGACCACGTTTCGGCGCGGGTTCAGGCCGGGTGCTTGTCCGACGGCTCGGTGTGCGGAGCCGGGCCGGGGCTGTCGGCGCGTTCCGAGGCGATCGGGGTGGCGGGCGGGGTCTGCGCCTCCGGCTTGCCGTCGGACTGCATCTCCTTGATCTCCGACTTGAAGATCCGCATCGACTTACCGAGCGAGCGGGCCGCATCCGGCAGCTTCTTCGCGCCGAAGAGCAGCACGAACACCGCGATGACGATCAACCAGTGCCAGGGTTGTAGACCGCCCAATTTGGTCACCTCCAGAAGTCGTGGTCGAGTCTACCCGCCGGACGTCTGCGTACTGACCGCATAGGCATTCAGGGCCGCGCCGGCCGACTCGCGCACCCTTGCCGCCAGCGACTCCGGTTGCAGAACACGCACCGCTGACCCGAAGCCCAGCACGAACCGGGCCATCCAGTCGTCGGAGGCGTAGGTCATGGCGGCCTCGCAGGCGCCGTCGGGCAACTCGTGCAGGACCCGCAGCGGGTAGTAGTCGAACATCCACGACGCCGACCGGTCGATCAGCAGGGTCGCCGACGGCAGCGCCGGGTCCGCATCGAACAGCGACATGTCCGGGCCCGCCTGCACGGCCGGCGGCGGCGGAGCGGACGGTTCGTCGAGTACGTGCGCGTCGACGATGCGGTCGAACCGGAACAGCCGCACGCTTTCGGCCGACCGGCACCATGCCTCCAGATAGCTGTGGTCGGCCACCAGCACCACCCGGATCGGGTCGACGGTCCTGCTCGACAACGCGTCGTGGGACGCCGAGTAGTACTCGATCATCACGGCGTGTCCGTCGCGGACCGCCTCGCGCACAGCCGCCGCGGCCTGGCTCTCCACCGCAGCGGGCTCCTCGACCGCGGCGGTCGGGCCTTCGACGTCGTGGCTGGCCGTCCCGGCCGCGGATTCGATCTTGGCGATGGCGCTGCGCGCTGCCTCCGGGTCGAGGATGCCTGGCACGTCGACCAGTGCCCGCAACGCCACCAGCACCCCGGTGGCCTCCGGCGATGTCAGCCGCAGCGGATGATCGATGCCTGCCGTGAACGTGACTGCGATGGTGTCACCGGAGAACTCGAAATCGATCAGATCGCCCGGCCCGTAGCCGGGCAGGCCACACATCCAGAGCTGGTTGAGGTCGTCGCGCAACTGCTTGACCGTCACCCCGAGGTCCGCTGCCGCCTCGGCGTAGGTGATCTTCGGGTTGGCCTGGAAGTACGGAACCATGTTGAGCAGCCGCACCAGACGGGTCGATACCTGAGTCATGCGCGATCCGCCTTCGCTCCTCGCTTGCAAGTCATGCGCGATCCGCCTTCGCTCCTCGCTTGCAAGTCATGCGCGATCCGCCTTCGCTCCTCGCTTGCAAGTCATGCGCTCTGGCCTGCCTGCGCCTTGAGCCGGCCGAGCACGTCGTCGCGCAGCGATTGGGGCTCGAGCGCCACGGCGTCGGCGCCGTAGCTGGCGATCTCGCGGGCGAGCCGGTCCGGCATGCCGATGTCGATGGCTATCTCCTCACCCGTTCGGTCACCCAGCGTCCGCTTGCCGACGACGGTGGCCTGCCGGCGGAGCGCGGTCGCGCGCCCGTCAGCTACCCAGACCTTGGCCTGTCCAGTCGTCGGCCATTCACCCACTGCCCGTTTGACGATCTCGCGCAGGTCCACACCCGCGGGACGCGTCACCGCACCGGCGGGGCCCACGGCCGTCACGTCCGACCCGATGCGGGAGAGCCGGAAGGTTCGGGTGGCGTTGCGGTCGCGGTCGTGGCCGACGAGATACCAGCGGCCCCGATCCGTCACCACACCCCACGGCTCCACCGTCCTCACGGTGTACGGGTCGCTGCGCGACGGACGGTGCGGAAACTGTACGGCCCGTCCGGAATCGATGGCGGACAGGAGAAATCCCAGCACATCCTCCGAGCCGCGCAGCCCGGGGAGCACACCCGTGGAGGTGATGGCCACCGCGGAGTCCGGCGCGTCGACGTCGACTCCGGCGGCACGCAACTTCAGCAGTGCGCCCTGGGTCGCGGTGATCAGCTCGGGCGATTCCCACAACCGCGTGGCGACCGCCACCGCCGCCGCCTCGTCGGCGGTGAGCTCGACTGCGGGCAGTGCGTAGGCCGCGCGATTGATCCGGTAACCCTCGGTGGGATCGAACTGGGACACCCGCCCGGTCTCCAGCGGAATCCCGAGGTCACGCAGTTCGTTCTTGTCCCTTTCGAACATCCGCGAGAACGCCTCGTCGCTGGCGCTGTCCGAGTAGCCGTAGACGGTTTCGCGAATCCGCTCGGCGGTGATGAATGTGTGGGTGGACAGCAACGCGATAACGAGGTTCATCAACCGCTCGACTTTGGAAATCGCCATCTGGAACAGCTTAAGGTGCCCATCCCCCCTGGTGTTGCAGCACAGCGGCAGCGAGCAGTTCGGGTTCGGCGACGGCGCGCGGTATCCCGAACCCTCCGAGCACGTCAAGCAGGTCGCCGAAGGTGCGGCAGACCGTGACCCGTCCGGTGCGTTCGGCCACCGTCCACATCCGTTCGGCGACCCGGATCCGCAGGCCGGGGCTCAGTCGCGTCGCGGCCGCGGCGATGGCTGCCCGACGGCGCGGTCCGGCGACCTGTGCCGCCATCGGTTCATCGGGCCCGGCGCCGCACGCACCGCACATCAGGGCATCACGTCACCGGAGTTGGGGCCGAGCACCTGCCCGACGAACAGGTTTCCGCCCGGATCGGATGCCAGCAGGACGGCGGTGGGGGCGACCTCGTCGGCGGCGCCGATCCGCCCCAGCGGGAGTTCGAGCGCACTTGGCGATTCGCCAGTTCTCGTCGATACCGGCCAGCAGCGGCGTCTCGATGGGACCGGGCGCAATGGCGTTGACCAGTACTCCGCGGGAAGAAACCTCCCGGGCAAGCGATTTGGTCATCGCGATGACACCACCCTTGGCGGCTGCGTAGTGCGCCAGCGATTCGCCGCCCTTGATCCCGAGCTGAGATGCGACGTTGATGATGCGCCCGTCGCCGGCCGCCAGCATGCCGGCCAGCACCGCGCGGTTGAGCAGAAACACGCTGCACAGGTCGATGTCCAGCGTTTCGCGCCACTGCGCCAGCGGCATCTGTACCAGCGGCGACTGGGTCAGGATGCCGTGCGAACAGACCAGGATGTCGATGCGATCCAGCACCGCCGTGGCCGCGGCGACGGTGTCCGCCACCTGCCGCTCGTCGGTGGCTTCGAACACCAACCCGCCGGCGGCACCGAGGTCGGCTGCGGCCCCGATAACCGATTCGGCCCGGTCGGCCAGCACCACCCGGGCGCCGGCGGCCAGATAGTGCGCGGCGATCGCGCGGCCGATACCGCTGGCCGCACCGGTGACCAGTGCGGTGCGTCCGGCCAGCAGGTTGCTCTGCGGGACACTCATCGGGCTCCTCTCGGTCAGTCGCGCATCGCGACGGTCAGCGCGCCATCGACGATGATCGCCTGGCCGTTGATATAGGAGGCGGCGTCGCTGGCCAAAAAGCTGCGACCGAGGCGATTTCCTCCGGACGCCCGACTCGGCCGGCAGGAATGTAGCCACCGGCGGCCCGCAGACCGTCGGCGCCGAGTGAGTTCACGGCATCCAGCGACTGGGGGGTCTCGATGAGGCCGGGGATGATCGCGTTCGCCCGGATGCCGCGCGGGCCATGTTCGACGGCCAGGCTGCGCACCAGGCCGATCACTCCGGCCTTCGCGGTGGCGTAGTGCGCGTGTTCACCCCACCCGTACACACCACCCGCGATCGAGGACACCGCGACGATTGATCCGCCGGCGCCGAGGTGGGCCATCGCGGCGCGCGCAGTGCGCATCACTCCGTGGAGATCGACCTGCAGCACGTCGTCCCACTGCTCATCGGTCATCGCCGCGAACGGCGCGGCGCGAAGAATGCCCGCGTTGGCAATCGCGGTGTCCAGCCGCCCCCAGCGCCCCACCGCCGCATCGACGAACGCGTTCACCGATGCGGTGTCGCGCACGTCCACCTCGATCACGGTTGCCTCACCGCCGGTCTCCTGCACGGCGGCAAGGGTTTTGCCGGGGTCGTGCGGATCGCCGGAGTAGCTGCCGATGCCGACGCGGTAGCCGGCGCGGGCCAAGGTCACCGCGGTCGCTGCGCCGATGCCGGACGCGGCGCCGGTGACGATCGCGACGGGGGCGGTCGGTGTGGTCACGCGGGGGCCTCTTCGGTTGTCACGGATTCTTCCAATTCGTCGCCGGAGGTCACCGTGTGCGCGAACATCACCACCACGGCCGAGATGACGGCGCCGACCGCCCCGACCAGCAGTGCGGCGGTCGAGTAACCCACCGACGCGGCAGTCAACCCGGTGAGGATGAAACCGGCGATGATGGCGCCCGGCTGGCTCATCGCGCCGATGAAGGAGCTGCCCGTCGCGCGACATTCGATGCTGAAGCACTCGGCCTGGAAGAACATGATCGCCGCGTACGGGCCCAGCAGGAAGAACAGCCCCAGCATGTAGGTGACGATCACGTAGACCGGGGTGGCGGGGCCGAGCAGCATGCGGCGAAGAAGGCGCCGGACGCCAGCCAGCCGACCGCGATGGTGTTACGCCTGCCGAACCGGTCACCGGCCCAGCCGTGGGCCAGGTAACCCATCGCACCCACCAGGTTGGATACCACCACCATCAACAAGGTGTTGGACGCGTCGATACCCTTACCGCTCTCCAGCACGGTGGTGCCGAGCACCGAAAAGGTTTGGATGGCGAACCAATTGAACAGCCACGCCACCGACAACACGACCGTGTTTCGCAGGTGCACGCCATGGAATATCCGCTTGAACGGCGCCGCGGAGTGGTTGTCGATGTCGTGCGCGGTGGCGAGCCTGGCGGCACCGGCGGTGTCACCGTCCTTGCGCAGCTGTCGGACCTGCTGCTGCAGCTCGAATTGCGGGCTCTCCCGCAGGGTTCGGCACAGCAGCGCGACGAGCACGGCCGGAATCGTAGCCAGCAGGAACGCCAGCCGCCACGAGTCGGCACCGAAGATCGACGTGACGACGGCGACGAACGCCGCGGCGAGCAGTGCACCGATCGGCCAGCCGGTCTGCACCATGGAATACACGAAACCGCGGTTGCGGCGGATCTTTTCATCTTCGGTGACGGCGTAGAGCTCGTTGAGGTAGGTGGCGTTGACGGATTGCTCGGCCAAACCCAGGCCGCTGATCGAGCGGACCCCGATCAGGCTGGCCGCCCCGGTGGTGGCTGCGGTGGCCGCCGACGAGGCCGCGGTGCCCGCCACGGAGATGATCATTCCCTTGCGCCGGCCGAGCCGATCGACCATGGGCCCGACACCGAGCACCACGATCGCGGGGCGTGACTGGTGCTCCAACCGAACGATTCGCTGATTCGCGGGAGCAGGGTGCCGAACAAGATGAAGTCGTAAACGGCGATGGTCCACGCGAAGAACGCGATGCTTGTGGCGCGCCGGGTTTCGCGGACACCAACTCGGCGCAGCGGCGGCACGGTGGTGCCCGGGGGCGGATCCGGTGGAGTGGTCACGCTGGAGGTCCTTCGGTCGGTAGAGGCGGTGTCAGGCCTTGGCCCGGCGCGGTCGGCGCGCCAGGAAGTCGTCGGCGATGGCGTCGAATGTGGTCCAGGTGACGCCCGCATGGGTGTTGATGTGCTCGATGAGACGCTCGAGCATCAACAGCACCTGTGGCCGTCCCGACACATCCGGATGGATGGTGAACGTGAAGACCGCGTAGTCGCTTTCGCGATAGACCCAGTCGAACTGGTCTCGCCACATCTCTTCGATGTGCCTCGGGTTGACGAAGCCGTGGCTGTTCGGGCTGGTCTTGATGAACATCATCGGCGGTAGGTCATCGAGGTACCAGCTGGCGGGGATCTCCACGAGATCGGTCTCCTCGCCGCGGATCAGTGGCTTCATCCAGGTGGACGCCGGCTGGTCGTAGTTGATCGGGGTCCACGAGTCGCCGACCCGCACGTAGTAGGGCTCGAAGTCGCGGTGCATCAGCGAGTGGTCGTACTTGATTCCGCGCTCGATCAGCAATTCGTTGGTGACCCTGCTGAACTCCCACCACGGCGCGACATAGCCGGTGGGCCGTCGCCCCGTCCTCGTGGTGATGAGATCGATGCAGTGGTCCAGGATCTCGGATTCCTGTTCGCGGCTCATCGCGATCGGGTTCTCGTGGCTGTAGCCGTGCACACCGATCTCATGGCCGGCGCCGATCACCTCGTCGAACTGCTCGGGGAACGTCTCCACGGAGTGACCGGGCCAGAACCATGTGGTGGTCAGCCCGTAGCGGTCGAAGAGCCGGTTGAGCCGGGGCACTCCCACCTCCCCCGCGAACACGCCGCGGCTGATATCACCCGGCGAGTCCTCGCCTCCGTAGGAGCCCAGCCAGCCGCCTACAGCGTCGACGTCGACGCCGAAGGCAACGAAGATTTCCTTACCGTTTCCAGCCACGTTCACATTCCTTTCGAAATTCGATTGAAAAGCGGATAGCCGGGGTTACGCGTACGCGTCGAGATCGCCGGTGACTTCGGCGGGCGAGCGGCCCGATGACAGCAACAGCGCCAACGCGATACGGGTTTGCGAGGCGGGCAACGCGACCGGCACGGCGCCCGCCGCCACCAGATCGGCACCGCCGCCGTCGCCGTAGACCGGCAGAACCGGTCCGGCCGCGACACGGGTGGACAGGGCGACCACCACGCCGGTGCGGGTGATTTCGGCGACGGTGTGGGCCACGCCTGGCGGCGCGTTGCCGATTCCCATTGCCGCAAGGACGATTCCGCGCGCCCCGGCGGCCACCGCGGCCCGCAGCAACAGGTCATCGCCGCCGGGATACGCGGCGACGATATCGACCCGGATTTCATCGAAGCGGGCATCCGGAAGCGCCAGCGGCACCGGCCGGGCCGGAACCCTGTGCAGCCGCGGCGTTCCCGTGTAGACGTCACCGATCACGCCCGCCGGGCTGGTGAATGCGGCGAGGTCGACGGTGTGTGATTTGCGTACCCCACGTGCGGCGTGCACCGTCCCGCCGAAAACCACCATCACGCCGTGCCCACGGGCGGCGGGATCGGCGGCGACCGTGATCGCGTCACGCAGGTTGCGCGGGCCGTCGGTGTCCGCGATGTCGGCGGCGCGCTGCGCTCCGGTGAGCACGACGGGTTTGGCGGCGGTGTGGATGAGGTCGAGCAGGATCGCCGTCTCTTCGAGGGCGTCGGTTCCGTGGGTGATCACCACGCCGTCCACGTCGGGGCGATCCAGCCTGCGGGTCACTTCCTCGGCCAGCGTTCGTAGGTCGGCCAACGACATCCGATAGGAGCCGACACGCAGCACATCGTGCGGCTCGAGGGTGATGTCGTCGCCCAACTCGACACCCGCGGTCACCGCCGCGACGTCATCCACGGCCGTGACCGCACCGTTGGCGCGGCGCGACGAGATGGTGCCGCCGGTGGCGAGGACAACAACGCGGGGCATCAGCTCGACCGTTCTCCATGGACCGTCGCGAACTCGCGACGGTCGCGCGAATGTGGTGCAGCTCTCATGCCAGTAGACACCACACAATCGTTCGACACAAACCTTTGCGTCAATCGTTTGGGTAAACTCTCTGGAACGCCGGTGTTTCCTCGCGCCCACACCGTTAGGGTTTCGCTACGCAGGGCGTCCGAGCGGACCTGGCGGGGGTTCAGGAGGGGCGATGACGGACACGGGGGGCGCGGCAGGCGAGGGGCGGCTGGCCCCGGTGACCTTGCGCATGATCGCCGATGAGGTCGGGGTCAGCGTCTCGACGGTGTCGCGGGTGCTGAACGCCGAAGACGCCGAAGCCCAGCGCTGGGCCTCGGCCCAGACGGTGGCACGAATCAGGGAGTGCGCCACCTCGTGGGCCTATCGCGCCAATCCGCACGCCGCCAGTCTGCGCACCGCCAGATCCGGGCTGGTCGGCGTGCTGGTGCCACGCCTACAGGACTTCGTACTCGCCACCATCTACGAGGGCATCGAGGAGGCGGCGACGGAGAACGGGTACTCGACGTTTGTCACGAACTCGCTCGATGACCCCGACATCAAGGCACTTCGCACCGAGATGATGCTGCAGCGTCGCGTCGAGGGGATGATCTTCGGCGACGCCCACCACCACGACCCACTGCTCGCCGGCGTCGCGGCGCGCGGTGTCCCGTTTGTGCTGGTGTCGCGCCGCAGCGCCGACTATGTGTCGGTAACCTGCGACGACTTGCTGGGCGGCCAACTGGTCGGGCGCCGGCTGGTCAACGCGGGCCGGCGCGACCTCGCGGTACTGGCCGGCCTGCCCTTCGCCTCGACGGCGATCGAACGCACGAAGGGCGCGGTCGACGCTTTCGCCGAGGCCGGTTTGACCGTGCCGCCGGACCGCATCGCGTGGGGCCCGTTCGACGCGGCAGGCGGTCGCGAGGCCGCCGAGAAACTGCTGGCCACCGAGCCGTATCCGGATGCGATCTTCGCGACCAACGACTTCGCCGCAATCGGGGCTCTCGGCGTACTGCGCGACCGGGGACTCCGGGTGCCCGATGACATCTCCCTGATCGGCTACAACGACACCCCGCTCGTCGCCGAGTTGCCGACACCGATGACCACCGTGCACTCCCCCATGCACGAAATGGGCAGGCGCGGCATCGAACTGCTCATCGACATGATCGGTGGTGGACACCCGGAGTCGGAGCGACTGGCCCCGACCTTGGTGATCCGGGAGTCGGGCTGACTACATGCTCGCGATCAGGCGCTTGACCCGTTCGTCGACCGACCGGAACGGATCCTTGCACAGCACGGTGCGTTGGGCCTGGTCGTTGAGCTTGAGGTGGACCCAGTCGACGGTGAAGTCGCGGCCGGCTTCCTGTGCGGCGCTGATGAACTCGCCCCGCAGCTTGGCCCGGGTGGTCTGCGGCGGGGTGTTGACCGCGGCCTCGATGTCCTCATCGGTGGTCACCCGCGCGGCCAGCCCCTTGCGCTGCAACAGGTCGAACACACCGCGGCCGCGCTTGATGTCGTGGTAGGCGAGGTCGAGCTGGCTGATCTTCGGATCGGACAACTCCATGTTGTAGCGATCCTGGTAACGCTGGAACAGCTTGCGCTTGATCACCCAGTCGATCTCGGTGTCGACCTTTGCGAAGTCCTGGCTCTCGACCGCGTCGAGTTGACGGCTCCACAGGTCGACGACCTGCTCGATCTGCGAGTTCGGTTCGCGGGTCTGCAGGTACTCCACGGCCCTGGCGTAGTACTCACGCTGGATGTCCAGTGCGCTGGCCTGCCGCCCACCGGCCAACCGGACGGGCCGCCGGCCGGTCAGATCGTGGCTGACCTCGCGGATGGCGCGGATCGGATTGTCCAGCGAGAAGTCGCGGAACGGCACCCCTGCTTCGATCATCTCCAGCACCAACGACGCCGTGCCCACCTTGAGCATCGTGGTGGATTCGCACATGTTCGAGTCACCGACGATGACGTGCAGTCGACGGTATTTCTCGGCGTCGGCGTGCGGTTCGTCGCGGGTGTTGATGATCGGTCTCGAGCGCGTGGTCGCCGACGACACGCCTTCCCAGATGTGCTCGGCGCGCTGACTCAGGCAGAACGTCGCCGCCTTGGGTGTCTGCAGCACCTTCCCCGCGCCGCAGATCAGCTGGCGGGTGACCAGGAACGGCAGAAGCACATCGGAGATCCGGGAGAACTCGCCGGCCCGCACGATGAGGTAGTTCTCGTGGCAGCCGTAGGAGTTGCCCGCCGAGTCCGTGTTGTTCTTGAAGAGGTAGATGTCACCGCCGATGCCTTCATCCGCGAGTCGCTGCTCGGCGTCGATCAGCAGGTCTTCCAGAACGCGCTCGCCGGCGCGATCGTGGGTGACCAGCTGGATCAGGTTGTCGCACTCGGCGGTGGCGTACTCGGGGTGGCTGCCCACGTCGAGGTACAACCGCGCGCCGTTGCGCAGAAAGACATTGGAGCTGCGGCCCCACGACACCACCCGCCGGAACAGATAGCGGGCAACCTCGTCGGGGCTGAGCCGACGGTGTCCGTGGAACGTGCAGGTGACACCGAATTCTGTCTCGATGCCCATGATTCGTCGCTGCACGTCATCGAGCGTACTGGTTGCTCGCCGGGCGTGGCAGGCAAGCCGCGCCGAAGGTTGCCGTTGAAGGCGATTCGACCCGGCCTCACTTCGCGATCGCCAACGACCCGGCCGCGGCTCCAAGGATGCGCTCGAACGCCTGGAGGTACGCGTCCAGCAAGCCCTGGATGTGCGGACCCGTGATGTCCGCACCGATCGATCCGTCGGCGTCGAGTGCGTCGATGAAGGCATCGGCCAGGTGCAGGCCCATGCCTGTGATGATCACCGCCGCTTCGTGTGGATAACCGGTATCGAAGACGCCCTCGTCGCAACCCTGCCGAATGATCGCTTCGAGCATCGGCGTTGTGTTCCGCATCGTCTCCTGGGAGATCTTCTGCCGCAGCAGGGCGTTGTTCTCGTCGCGCCACAACCGCATCGCGGTGGAGACGGCGGTGAAATTCCCGGCCTTCCACGCCGACGACGTCGCGAAGTAGGCATGGAGCTTGTCGACGGCGCCGAGTGCCGGATCGTTCACCACCACCCGCAACTCGCGGGCGGCACCGTCACCCATCGCCTCGACGACACCGTCCAACAGTGCACGTTTGGACCGGAAATAGTGGTACAGCGCGCCCTTGGACATCTGCATCGTGCTCAGCAGATCCTCGATCGTCATCCGCTCGTAGCCCTTGTCGTGCATCAACTGCAGCGCCGCGTCGAGGATCTCTGTCCGCCGTGCCGCATGCTCGTCGGGCTTGACCAGTCTTGCCACGGTTGCCGAGGATAGTCTATAAATAGACCGTCCGTCGGTTTATTTACTGGGGAGCTCTCGACATGTCCCAGCCCGTCCGCGCCGCGACCGTCGCACGGACCCGCGCGTTCGCCCGCGTCATAGGCCCGTTCCTCGCACTCGTCACGCTGGTCATCACCATCCGCCTGCCGGATCTGACCGGTCTCGTCCAAGACCTTTTCGCCAACGCCGCCCTGCCCTGGATCCTGGGCGCCATGATGCTGATCGCCGGCCTCCTGGTGATCGCCTTCCACCAGTACTGGCGCGGCTTCTCCGCCGCACTCATCTCGCTTTTCGGCTGGTTCGTCGCCCTGCGCGGACTCACCTTGATGGCGTTCCCGTCGGCGATCGAGACCGGTGCGGGTGACGCCCTGGCCGACCCGGGTCTGCTGACCAGCGCCCGAATCTTTTTCGGGCTGCTGACGCTGCTGGGCGGGTGGCTGACCTGGGTCGGATGGATCTCCCGGGGCCCTGTGGATAACTTCGGCGCCACCGGCGGCCGATCTGCCAGCATGAGCCATGGGGGAAATCACTGAAGTCGACCTGACCCGGTTACGGGCGACCGCTGATCACGTGATGGAGGCCGCCGAGCGGATCTCGGAAATACGTTGGGCTGCAATGGATCCCGAAGACCTGGCCGGCTCGGCGGTGAGCGGAGCTGCCGCGCCCGTGCTGATCGCCGCGCGCCTGTCCGACGTCGTCGCCAACATGCGGGGGTGGGCCGTGGCGGCACACATGTCGGCCGACGCGTTCGAGCGCGCCGACCGGCGCAACGGCGAGCGCTTCCGTCCGAAGTGAACCGGCCCCGCGTCTCGCAGGCCGAGGCGTGGCGACCGGATGCACTGCGCCGCCTGGCCGACGGGTGGGACGAGGTGGCCCGGCGGGTGAAGGCCGACCTCGAGGCCGTGATGGCCGAAAGCCGCCGCTGTGCCGAGTTCTGGCGGGGTGAAGCCGCCGATGCCGCGCAGCGCGACGCTGCGGTGTTCGCCGCCGCGGGGGAAGCCGTCGCGCGCACCCTGATCACCGCGTCGGTGGCCGCGACCGATGGCGCCGACCAGATCGGCGCCGCACGCGATGCGGTGTTGGCGCGGGTCGCCGATGCCAGAACCGCCGGATTCATCGTCACGGACGATGGAACCGTCTCGCCTGATACCGACCCCTCGCCGCTGTTGACCGCGATGTCGGGGGGCGACGGCGGCGTGGCGCGGGACATGTTGGGGATGCGCGCGACGGACATCAGCGCACAACTCGTGACCGCACTGGACCGGCTCGGCGCCGCGGACGCCGACGCCGCACACGACATCGACGAGGCGTTCGCGTCGGTGCCCCCGGCGCAGCGCGGGGCGCCGACGGTCCCGGCCGGCGCCCGGCCGGTCGAGGCCGCCGACGTCGTCGCGGGCTGGCCCGCGATGAGCCAGGACCGCATCGCCGGCCAGATCGCGGCGATGACACCGGATCAGCGGGACCGGCTGATCGCCGAATTCCCCCGGCAGACCGGCAATACCGACGGGGTGCCGTGGGCCATGCGGATCGCGGCGAACAGGGTCAACATCGCGGGGGCGATCGTCGACGAGCGGGGCACGGATCCAGAGTCGACGCGGCGCATAGCGTTCTACCGGAGCCTGCTCGGCGAGGTCGACGACCCGGCCCGCACCGGTCGTCGCATCGACCGGCAGATCCTCGCGTTCGACCCCGGGCGGGCCTCGCTGATCGAACTCAACGGGGACCTGGCGACCGCCAGGAGTGTCGCGGTGCTGGTCCCCGGGTTGAACACCACGATCGAGGATTCGCGGCCCAACACCCAGACCGCGCGGCGGTTCGTGAGCGCCACCCGCGGCGACGTCGCGACCATCAGCTATCTGGGCGGCCCCTTCCCGCGGGGCGACAACGTGGCGGCCGCCCTGGTGGCCGCCGCGGATCCGCGCTACGCGCTGGACATGGCGCCGCGGCTGGTGGCCTTCAGTGAGGACGTCGACCGCGCCGTGAGCACCCGATCGATCCCGGTGACCTACGTCGGTCATTCCTATGGCGGCTCGATCCTCGGGACCGCCGAGGCGTTGGGACTGACGGCCGACCGCACGCTGTACCTCGCCGCGGCCGGAGCCGGGGTGGGTGTCGACGCGCCCGCCGATTGGCACAACCGCAATCCGGAAAGGGTTGCAGTACAGAAGACCCACGGAGACACGAGAACCACATCATGGGCCACAACGATCACCAGCAGTGGAGTCAGCCACCCACGAAGAAGCGTACGGGCATCAGGGTCGGGGTGGCTGTCGGCGCCTCGGCCATCGGCATCATGGGCCTGTTCGTAGGCGCGGGCTCTGCCGGTGCCGACTCCATCACTGATGCGATGGACCAGGGCATATGCGACATGTTCGACGAGGGCGCTGATACCGCCACCGTGGTCGACGTTCTCTACCGCGGCTACAAGGGCGTCATCAGCGGTCTCGGTGATGAATCGAGCCGTGACACACCTGGCGCGACTACGTCGAAGGGGCTGTTGCCCAGACATGCCCCGGCCACCTGTCGGAGGTGAAGTGATGACCAAGCTGATCGCAACGACATTGGCGACAGCCGCCATGGGCCTGGGCCTGCTCCTCGGCGCGGGCACCGCCCAGGCCGACACCTGCAAGACCAGCTATTACGGCAGCGCTTGGCACACCTACTCCTCTGACGGCAGTTCGGCTGTGTGCTACCCGGGAGGACGTTGCCACTACCAGGACGCGCCTGCGCGCAATCCCTACTCGCAGATCCTGGAAGGACTGGAGGAACTGCGATGATCACTCAGGTTCGCTGCGACCAATGCCGACAGCAGTGCACGGGTTACATCATTTCCGAGTTCGGCCGGATTGCCTGCGCCAGCTGCACCATGAAGGACCGAACGCCCGCGCTGAGCCGGTTGACGTGGGACGAGCTGGAAAACCTGGCGCTCGACCGACTGGTTGCCTCTGTGGACGACGAGAACGGCTGCCCGGACCGATCGGCCCGGCAGCAGCTCGCCGTGCAGCTGCAGCTTGAAGGGGCCCTCCGCGGTCTGTCGTGGGCCGATGCCTCACGGGCGGTAGTGGCCATCTCCGCGGACGCCTGCCAGGGCTGGCACCTTCACAAGTTGCTGGCTCGGGCTGCGTCGGATTCCTGGGATGACCCCATCGCGGTGTCACGGGCATTCACAATCGTTGTGGAGGTGCTAGAGCGATGACTCAGATCGATGTCTACTACGGGCCCGGCCACGAGTTTGCCGAGTGGATCGACAAGCACCACTTGCACGACGAGCCGGTGCTTGTGTATCGGCACGGCAGCACCACCCGGGGCAAGATCCCAGATGGTTGGGTGCTCGTCCATGACGATGATATTTGGATCACCGGCGCCTGGGAACTAGACGGCGTTGATAAGGCTGTTACCAGCGCCAAGCAACACATCTCCCAGCTCTAACCCAGAAACACGAAAAAGCCCCCGGGCTCTATGGCCGATGGTTTCTTTGTTGGGCGGGAGTCGATTCGGTCCTCAAGGCGTTCATGCAGGGCCATGAGGAATACCGATACAATCGACGCCGAGTTGCGTCTGGTTTGCTGCGCTGCGCGGGGCATGCCGGGAAACGGGCGGGCCGCTGAACGGATGTGCTCGTGGCCGATGGTCTACTTGACGAGCGACTGATGCTGTTGTGAATTTGCTGTACGGGTGTAAGCCAGCAGGCCCTACGATGCGGGGCCATGACCACGTTGCCGCCCGGCTGGTATCCCGATCAGGCGGGGAGTGGCGGGCAACGCTACTTCGACGGAACACCATCCACTACGGATTCGTCGTTCTGGCCATCCTTGCGCTGCTCGGCACGCTGATACTGGCCACACTGATGTTCTCGACGGCCAGCGACCCGAACACGGAAGGCATAGGTGTCGGGATAGGTCCGCTGTGGCTGATGTGGGGCGGCATGTGGACGTCATATGGTCCGCCTCCGGCATCCACCACACCCGACGTGGCAGACGGCAGGGATGACGGCTGCGCAAGCACGCTCATCAGCGCACGGCAGCATGCCCGGCGGGGGTCCTGCAGTCGCGAGTCAGTGACGGGCCGGTAGACGGTCGCTCCGCATGGAGTGATTGCGCTGTCTGCGGTTTCCTACACCAGTTCCAGCGTGCGCTGACGGTGCGCTGCGGCGGCGGCGATAACCCGAGATACGGCCGAATGATGCACCCCGGTGTTCTTGGCGATCCGGTTCTGCGGATCACCAGAGTCGTGGGCGGCGAGGATGCGCGCGACCACCGCGACAGGTTGGCGTGTGATCTTCTCAGCAACCAGCACGGCCGCGAGTACGCGGTTCGGTTCGTCCGCGCTGGGAACCGCGCCTTCCGTCGCGGACGCATTCGCGTCGTTGCGGTCCGCCATCGCCACGGAGGCGGGTGTCGCGATCGAGGCGTCGCGTCTCGAAGTCGCGGTGATCGCGCTCGGAGCCGCGGTTACTCCCGCGCTACGCGTCGCGTTACGGCTGCGACGTGCAGGTTTGTCACCAACTGCAACGAGCGCGAGCGTGGAGACGCCGATCGCCAGATCGATGACGAGAGGCAAGACGGGCGCGAGTCCTGGCCGGATACCCGCGATCACCGCGAGGTCGCGCAAGGCGACGAACGACAAGATGAACGCGCCCACCGCGAGTGCTCCAGTCGCGGCCACCGCCGCGCGGTAGACAGCACCCGAGGCGGTCACCTCGGCCAGCACGGCAAGACCGTGGACCGACAGCAGGAGCACGATGGGCGGCACCGCGGCGACACTCCCAGCGAGCGGCCGAGTATCGGGCGCAGCCGTGAGCCACGCATGCGCCACGTTGCCCGCCAGCGACACCCATGTGGCGAGAATCAGCCACGTCCAGAAGAACCGGACCGCCCGCCGATGGTTCCTGCGCGTGATGTCGCCCTGGGTGAGGTTGGTGGTCATTGCTGGTTCCCCGCCAGGACATGGTCGAATGTCCGCTCCCCGATCGTTACGGTGACGCGAGCTTTGGCTCCGAGGGCGTTGAGGTACTCGGACAAGGTGCTCAAGAGCACATCACCCCGGCGCTCAAGTTGAGACACGCTGCCCTGAGTGGTGCACAGTCGAGCCGCCATCTCGGCCTGGGTAACTCCGGCCTCGCGGCGGATCTCCGCCAGTTCGATCATGAACTGAGATTAGCTGCGACTGATATCAGTTTCAACTGATACACGCTTGTTAGCTTGGTCGAGACGGGACGCGATAGCTGCCCCTGCGAGCCCTGTGCTGTCCAGGTCGCTCCGCTGCGGTGACGTCGGTCAGTCCGCTTGTTGCTCTCGGCGTTGGCGGACGACGTCTTCGGGGTTCGTGGTGGCAGGCGCGTCACCGAACTTCGCTGCGAGTTTCTGCAGCAGCGCCGTCTCCTGCGTGGTTGGAGGGTCGACCCCAACCAAATACCCCGACTGCGGGTCCCCGGCGTCACCGTCAGGTAGGGCATCGAGGTCAGCCAGCCAGTGCTGGGGAATCGTGTAGCCGTGGTTCTCCCGCATCGCCCGCTCGATGAACTGCCTGGTCGTCTCGGTCGGCCGCCGACGGATGGCTGGAACGCAGGGTGCCACCGTCTCAACCGTGGCGAGATTGAAAGAGCCACTTGAGATCACGTATAGCACGTGATACCTAGGCTTCCATTCGGCGCGGCCACCGAAGATGAGCGCCGAACGCAGACGGTCAGGATCGTGATACCACAGCGTCAGTTTCAAGTCGTCACCTTCGATTTCGACGCGGCCATCGTCGTGAACGGCAACGACCTTCACTTTGACAATCGGCTGCCCGTCCTGGTGTGACTTCTTCCCCTGAATCCAGTGCATCAGGTGGCCGGAGCCGTACGAACCGCAGGAACGATTCTGAGACATTGCGGTACTCCAGAAAGATTGGGCCTCCACTGCCGAGGCGCTCCTGCCCGCACCCGTTGGTGCCAGCCGCTTCGTCATCCGAGCCACCCACGAGCGTGGGGTTGGCGTGCCGCAAGTCGGAGCTTGGCGACGGCATCTCGTGAAGCTCTCTCGATTTTACGGACGTCCGCGTCGGCCATGGCTCTTCGGGGCGCTTTGGGTGGAGCTGCCGGGAATCGAACCCGCTTCTCTACCAGGCAGTATGCCTTCTGAGCTGCATGCTCGCTCCGTCCCGGTCCGGTTCAGTCCCGCTCGTTACCTGCGGTTTTGTTCTCGGGTCTTGACGGCGTCAAGACCGATCACACCGCTGCAAGCCGCCGGTTTCAGATGCCTTGCAGTCGTCATAACAACAGCGTCTGCAACTTCCTGGGCCAGTCATGAAGCTCTCCGCATGTCCCTGACACAGCAGCACGACAGCTGCACGCGCCACTGGTACGTCTTGTCCGGCACCGAGTAGTGCACATCGAAAGACAGCTGGCCACAGGACCTTCATCGCGTTGCGGGGATGCAGATCCTCCCACTCAGCAACCAACCGCTCGCGGGAGATGGGCGCGCCCGGCAGCTTCCGTTCGACCGGAAGGGTCATATCGCTTTCTCCTTACGAAATCGTCAAGGTCTTCCGCCTGGACAAACGAGCGGCGGCCGATCTTAACGAGGGACAGTTCGCCGTCCTTGACCAACGCGTAGAACGTGGTGGGGCTGATGCCGCCCAGCTGATGCCGGGCTTCTTTAACCGGCACGAGGTGCCGGTTATGTTTCTTGTCGCACCATGGGCATAGAAGAAAATCTTCTTGGGGTATCTCGGGACGTTCAACCGCGCGTGCAGGCGCCGGAGTTGGGCCCTCCCGCCGGACGGCTGCCGCGCTGACGGCCTCGTTGACGACGTCGCGGATGGCTTGGGCGAGCCGGTCGGCGGCGTCGCTCATCGCTGTTGTCTCCGATCATCGGTGCGCTGAATAGTGTTGCGATCCAACCAATCCAGCACGTCTGACCAACGGTAAAGCACCCGCCTTCCTCGTTTGACGAACATCGGCCCAGTGCCCCTGTATCGATCCTGGGCAAGAGAAGCGGTCGTGGTGTGGAGGTACTGGGCCACCTCAGCGGGCGTGGCGAGTGCTGGAAGTTTATCGGGCATGACCGCCGATGATAGGAATTGAAAGGGGCTGGTGCCATCTCCACGACACGGGCACGGCTGGGCACTCAGGTGCATCCGACCGCCGCGAGCTGTCGCTGAAACAGCACGGTGATGGTTCCTCTGGGCGATCTCGATCTGGGTGGTCATCGTGTTCCCCTTCTGGCGGTGAGGTCGTACGTCACCGTTCGCTCGCCAACTTCAACGACGATCTTGGCGTCCACGCCGAGTGCCGTGAGTCATGACGCCACCTGTCGCCACCACGGCTAGAGTCCACTCGCATGGGGACATTGACGTAACCGCCGCTGAACTGCAAGCGATCACTGCTGAGGCCAAGAGTGGCGATGTTGCAATGCAAAACGTCCTTGGGACCATCTTCTTTCAACGTGGAGATCTGGATAGGGCTGAGCAGTGGTTGCGGACAGCTGCTCTCGCTGGCCACTACGACGCGGCTTACAACCTCGGCGTCCTGTTCCTCAATGATCGAGCCAACGAACCTGCGGCGGAGCGGTGGTGGCAACATGCTTCAGCGGGTGGCCACGCGGGAGCCAAGCATGCACTAGGGATCTTGTGTTATCAGCGCGAAGATATGGCAGGAGCCAAGCGGTGGTGGGTGGAAGCAGCTCGCGCCGGTGACCAGGATTCCATTGACAAACTCGAAATATTGCTCGCCGACTGAGCCGCTTGGTCTCGACGCCGTCGCCGTTAGTTCCTTGTACATGATCGGTACGAGCCCGGCGAGCAGCTTCTGTGACAGGTCGGGTTGTTGAGGATCTGGGCCGAGAGGTAGACGAAATAGTCACCGCTGAAGGGCTGTGCTCAAGGAGGGGAACAATGTCGGACGCGGCCTCGCGCCTCTCGGTCGACGATCGTCTTCACGTCTCTGCGTCGGCCAGTCCTCGTATCCTCCACCCATGACCGCGCAACTGGGCCGACTCGATGACTGATCAGACCGCCGCCGGGGCCTCGACACGTTTGGAGGACCTGCAGGCTGGGCTCAGATTGTCCGGCTTGTTGCCGCAGACCGTGTCGATCCTTGCGGTTACTGCCCACGGACCTGATGCGGTCACGCTAACCTTCCAGGATGTCAGCGGCGCTCTGGGCCAACGACTGCTCTACCGCACCGACGAGGCCGCGCTGTCGATTGAATCCCCGACCGCCCGCTGGCAGTTCGACGCGGACCCTGCCGAGTTCCGTCTTGCTGCCGAGGCGTTACGGATCCGGATGGCCGGTCTGCACGACCCGATGGTCGCGGTCTCGTCGAGTGCGGTTGAGCCGCTGCCGCACCAGATCCGCGCCGTCTACGGCGAGCTGCTGCCCCGCACCCCGCTGCGCTTCCTGCTCGCCGACGACCCGGGGGCCGGAAAGACGATTATGGCCGGGCTCTACGCCAAGGAGCTGATGCTGCGGGGTGATCTGACCCGAATGCTAATCATCGCCCCGGGCAGCCTGGTCGAGCAGTGGCAAGACGAACTGGCCACCAAGTTCGGCGTCGCCGCCGAGCTGCTGTCGCGGGAGATGATTGGCGGGCTCGTCGATGGCAACCCGTTTGCCCGGTATCCGCTGCTGATCGCCCGGATGGATCACCTGGCCCGCAACGACGAGCTGATGACTCTGCTTGACGCCAGCGACTGGGATCTAGTGATCGTTGATGAGGCGCACCGTATGTCGGCGAACTGGTGGGCTGGAGAGTTGTCCACCACTCGCCGCTACGAACTCGGCCAGCGCCTGAGCCCAATCACCCGCCACCTATTGCTGATGACCGCCACCCCCCACGCGGGCAGTGAATCAGGATTTCAGGCGTTCCTCGCGCTGCTAGACCCGGACCGGTTCGAGGGTGAATACCGTTCGGGCGCGCACACGACCGACACCTCGGGGCTGATGCGCCGGATGGTCAAAGAAGAGTTGTTGACGTTCGAGGGCAAGCCGCTGTTTCCGGAGCGGATCGCCGAGACCGTGCCCTACCAATTGTCCGACGGGGAGAAGCACCTCTACGAGGAGGTGACCCGTTACGTGCGTGAGGAGATGAACCGAGCAGAGCGACTCGGCAGTGACAACCCCCGCGCCCGCACCGTCGGCTTTGCCCTCACCGTGCTGCAGCGTCGTCTGGCGTCGAGTACCCACGCGATCCTCCGCTCGCTGCAGCGCCGCCGTGAACGGTTGGAGACAAAGCGCCGCGAGATGCTCGACCCACGTCTGGCCCGCTCGGAAGACGAGTTAGCCGAGTCGCGGTGGACCCGGCTGGAGGATCCCGACGAACTCGACGCCGACGAGACCGAGCAGCTCGAAGAGGCCGTCGTCGATGCCGCCACGGCAGCGCAGACGATCGCTGAGCTCGACATCGAGATCGCCCAGCTCACCGAGCTGGTCGCCTGGGCGCGCTCGGTGAACGAGAGCGGCGAGGACCGCAAGTGGAGCGAGCTGCGCGCCCTGCTGCTCGATGAACCCCTGCTGCAGGGAGATGACGGGCCCCGCAAGCTGATCATCTTCACCGAACACCGCGACACCCTGAACTATCTGGTCAGCCAAATCCGCAACGTTCTGGGCCGTGGGGATGCGGTGGTGACCATTCATGGAGGCACGCGCCGTGAACAGCGACGAGTCATCCGAGAGGCCTTCACCCACGACCCCGGCACCCGCATCCTGGTGGCCACCGACGCCGCCGGGGAGGGGCTGAACCTGCAAGCGGCCCATCTGATGATCAACTACGACCTCCCGTGGAACCCCAACCGCATCGAGCAGCGGTTCGGGAGGATCCACCGCATCGGCCAGCGCAACACCTGCCGCTTATGGAATCTGGTCGCCGACGACACTCGCGAAGGGCACGTGTTCACCCGGCTGCTGGAGAAAATGGAAGTACAGCGCCGCGCCTACGGCGGCCGGTTGTTCGACGTGCTCGGTGATGCGTTCAGAGACCAGCCGCTGAGCAAGTTGCTGATGGACGCCATCCGCTACGGCGATGACCCCGCACGCCGCGCAGAGCTAGACCGTGTCGTCGACGACCAGGTCGGCAAAGGAACCGAAGATCTTCTCCGAGAACGGGCCTTGGCCCGCGAGTCGCTGACTCCCCACGAGCTGAACGAGCTGCGTCGACAGATGGACGAGGCGCGGGCCCGCCGCCTGCAGCCCTACTACATCGAGTTGTTCTTCCGCGACGCGTTCAAACGCCTCGGTGGGCGGATGACCCGCCGAGAGCAGGGCCGCTACGAGATCACCAATGTGCCCTCCACGGTTCGGCTTCGGCAACGTCCCGGTGCGACGATCCCGATCGCCACGCGTTACGAGCGGACCACATTCGAACCCGACTGTGTCGATGCCGACGCCGCCCGCCGCGCCGAATTGCTTGCGCCCGCACACCCACTCATGGACACCGTCCTCGACGTCACCATCGAGACGCACCGACGGGCCCTCGAAGCCGGGACACTGCTGTTTGACCCCACTGACCCCGGCACCGAACCCCGCTTGATCGTCGCGTTGACCGCCGAGATCGTCGACGGCACCGGGGCGGCGGTGTCCAAACGCTTCGAGTTCGTCACCCTCACTCCGGCGGGCGGGGCGGCGGTCATCGGCCCGGCCCCCTACCTGGACCTGCAGCCGCTGCCTGAGCATGCCCGGGCCGCCGCCGAGGCCGCGCTCGCGGGCGGGTGGTTGGCCGACGGCGTCGAGCAGCTTGCCACGTCCTGGGCGATCGCCCACGCGCAACCCCAACACCTTGAGCAAGTGCGGGCCCAGTTGGTGCCGCTGATCGACAAGACCCGCGCCGCCGTGCGCCAACGGCTGGTGCAACAGATCAACTACCTCGACGCCGAGGCCGCCCGACTGCGCGATACGCAGAGCACTGGCAGGCCCGGTCGGTTACGCAAGAACAGGCAGAGCCCCGAACGGCTGGAAACCCGCGCCCGCGACCTCGAAACCCGCCTGGAACGACGCACCGCCCAACTCGACGCCGAGGCACAACTCGCCGCGAGCCCACCGACTATGGTCGGGGCGGCTCTGGTCATCCCGGCCGGACTCATCCCCGGCGATATCGCCACCCACGCCCGCGAAACAGCACGAGTGGAGCGGCGCGCCGTCGACGCGGTTCTGGCAGCCGAACAAGCCATTGGACGGGACCCCACGGAGATGCCGCACAACAACACCGGCTACGACATCCACTCCACAACCTCCGAGGGGGAGTCGGTTTTCATCGAAGTTAAGGGCCGCATCGCCGGGGCCGAGGACGTCACCGTCACCCTGAACGAGGTGCTACTCGGCAAGAACGTCCCTGCAGCGCACCGCCTCGTTCTCGTGGAAGTCAGCCCCGATGGACCCGAAACCGACCGGCTCCGCTACGTCTGCGAACACTTCCGCAGGATCAACCTCGGAGATCTCGCCGCCACCGACGTACGCCTGAACTGGGCCAAAACCTGGGCGAAGGGCACCGAACCCTGCTGACACCAATCCAACTCGAAGCCTCCGGACGTGTCCCGGCCCACTGCTACGGTCGCCCAAAACAAGAACAGCCCTATAGCCCAGGAGCCGACTACCTAATGCCCCGAACCGTCGTCACCCTCCGCCGGATTGCGGCCACTAGTCTCGGTGCGCGCGACCGGTGTCGGCGATGAGCGACCCGAGGCGCAAGCTCATCGAGGTGGGCATCCCGCTCAAGACGATCAACGAGGAATCGGCGCGGGAGAAGTCCATCCGTCACGGCCACCCCTCGACACTTCACCTTTGGTGGGCTCGCCGTCCGCTTGCCGCCGCGAGAGCGGTGCTGTTCGCCCAGTTAGTCGACGACCCGTCCGCACACCCGGACAAGTTCCCCACCGACGAGGCGGTTGCTGCCGAGCGCACCCGCCTACACGCGTTGATGGAGCAGCTTGTGGTCTGGGAGAACTCCAACGACGAGGAGCTCCTCGCCAAGGCGCATCGGGAGATTCTGGAGTCGACTGGTGGTAATCCGCCGCCTATCCTCGACCCGTTCGCTGGGGGCGGCACCATCCCCCTTGAAGCCCAGCGCCTCGGGCTGGAGGCACATGCGTCAGACCTCAACCCCGTCGCAGTGCTGATTGGCAAGGCGCTCATCGAGATACCCCCTAAGTTTGCCGGACGCCCGCCGGTGTCTCCGGAGGTGGCCAAAGTGCAGCTCGCCCACCCGTGGCCACGTGCCACCGGCCTGGCCGAGGACGTCCGCCGCTACGGGCGGTGGATGCGTGACGAAGCCGAGAAACGCATCAGGCACCTCTATCCCAAGGCCACCCTGCCCGACGGTTCACATGCCAAGGTGATCGCGTGGATATGGGCGCGCACCGTCACTTGCCCCAACCCTGCCTGCGGTATCGCGATGCCCCTCGTTCGCTCCTGGTGGCTGGGCAAGAAGAAGGGTAAAGAGGCCTACGTCGTCCCCTCAGTCGTCGACGGGAGGGTCAGCTTTACTATCGGCCACGACGTCAAGACCGCACCGGCCGCCGACACGGACGGCACCGTCAGACGCACTGGCGCAACCTGCATCGGCTGCGGAGCAGCGGTCGACCGGGAGCACATTAAGGCGGAAGGCCGCGCGGGGCGCATGGGCCAACAACTCATGGCCACCGTTGCCGAAGGCAACCGCACCCGCATCTATATTCCGCCGACAACCGAGCACGAGACAGCAGCCCGTATTGCGCGACCACTCGATGTGCCGGATCAAGAACTCGGCTACCACCCAAAGGACATCTGGACGCCACCATATGGTCTGACGACGTTCGCGGACCTATTCACGGCGCGGCAGCTCACCGCACTCACCACCTTCAGTGACCTCGTCGAAGAAGCGCGCCAGCATGTTCTCGGCGATGCCCTCGCCGCTGGTATGGCAGAAGGGGACCGCCTCGAAACCGACGGCACCGGAGCCGCCGCCTACGCCGACGCTGTCGCAACCTATCTCGGCCTGGGCGTGAGCAAGATCGCCGATATGAGTAATTCGATCGCGCGGTGGAAACCGACAATGGATCAGGCTATTGCTCTTTTTGCTCGACAGGCGATCCCGATGGCATGGGACTACGCCGAGACCCTGCCACTAGCCGAAAAGCACGCAGGCGGGTTCATTACGAGTATTACGGGCATGGCAAAGGTGCTTGACGGACTCAGGCCCATGTCGCCAGGGCTCGCCACACAGGCATCCGCTACCGATCGTCCGCTCAATCGAGCTCTTATCTCCACTGACCCTCCGTACTACGACAACATCGGCTACTCGGATTTGTCGGACTTTTTCTACGTGTGGCTCCGACGCTCTCTGCAGTCTGTTTACCCCCGCTTGTTGAGCACCATGCTGGTTCCGAAGGCCGAGGAGCTCGTCGCGAACCCGTACCGCCACGGAGGTAGGGCTGGCGCGCAAGAATTTTTCGAGAACGGGTTCCGGCAGGTGTTCGCCCGGGCGCGGGAATCGGCGCTGCCAGATTTCCCGATCACGGTGTACTACGCGTTCAAGCAGTCCGAAACGACGGAGGGAAACGAAGCCTCTACAGGCTGGGAGACTCTGCTCGAAGGGATGATCCAGTCTGGGTGGTCGGTGACGGCGACGTGGCCGCTGCGCAGCGAGTTGGGCAATCGGATGCTGTCTCAAGGCACCAATGCGCTGGCGTCGTCGATCGTGCTGGCACTTCGACCCCGACCGGAAGATGCGTCGCGCACGGACCGGCGGCGGTTCATCGCCATGCTTAAGGCAGAGCTTCCGACAGCGCTGAGGGAGTTGCAGCAGGGTGCAATCGCACCTGTCGATCTTCCGCAGGCTGCGATCGGCCCGGGCATGGCGGTGTTCTCCCGATACTCGGCGGTCTTGGAGGACGACGGGTCGAAGATGCGGGTCCGCGCCGCGCTTTCCCGCATCAATGAGGTCCTCGACGAAGTGCTCGTCGAGCAGGAGGGTGACTTCGACCCGGACACCCGGTTCGCGATCGCGTGGTTTCGCCAGTACGGGTTCGACCCGGGTGCCTACGGGGATGCGGACAACATCGCCCGGGCCCGCAACGCTTCGATCGACCATCTCGACCGGGCGGGGATCCTCACGAGTCGGGCGGGCAAGGTGACCCTGGTCGCCTCTGACAAACTCGATCCCGATTACGACCCTTCAACCGATCCCTCGATCAGCACGTGGGAGGTGGTGATGCACTTGACCCGCGCCCTGGCCACGCACGGCATCCCGACGGCCTCGGCACTTCTGGCGAAGGTCCCCCCCTCGATCGAGCGGGACCTGTGTAAGGAGCTGGCATTCCTTCTGTTCACCGTCGCTGAGGGCCGCAAGCACACCAAGATCGCCGTCGAGTTCAACGCCCTGGGTACCGCGTGGAACGAGATCGCCGCCGGTGCTCCAACAGCAGCAGCGCGACCGACGCAGCAGGCTATCAATTTCGAGGGGGACTAGATGGCCAGCAGTAACCGAGACCGAGTCCGTCGGGCACTGGAGCTACTCGGTGAATCGCTAGACTCATTCATCACCGGCGCAACCCGCGACAAGATCCCGGACGGCAAGGACTGGACGATGCTGCTGGCGGCCAAGGACGCCGGTAACGGCGCCAGCGTGAACAAGAAGTACAACCCGGTGGACCCGCAGAACGGTTTGCGGATGCTCACCGAGAACATCACCAGCAGGGCGATCCCCGGCTGGTATCCCTTCGGCGAGCTGCTCTCCCGCGCCGAGCAGAGCCTGGCCAGCGAGCTGCGCGACGTCCGTGACCGCGAAGCCCACCATGAGCCGTTCTCCGCCGATGACGCATACCGGGCTCTGGACACCGCCGAGCGGCTGTTGCGGGCGATCGGTGCACCCGATGCCGCCGATGAGGTCAAACGCTCCCGCGTCGACCTGCGCCGGGTCTCCTCCGAGCAGGAGGACCGCCGCGTCGTCAAGGCCGCCGGGGCCACTGAGGTCGGCTCGACGGGGCTGGTGCCCTGGCGGGAGGTGCTGCGCCCGCACGACGACGTCGCCAAGGGAAACTTCAGGGCAGCCGAGTTCGCCGCCGACCTAGCCATGGTCGCGCGCGGTGAAGGCGATCCGGAGTACACCGACCCCGTCGAGTTCTTCCGCCGCACCTTCCTCACCGGCGGTCTGCAGGACCTCATCACCCGAGCGGTCGCCCGGATCTCCGGCGACAAGAATGCCTCCCCGGTCATCAACCTGCAAACCAACTTCGGCGGCGGCAAGACCCACTCCATGCTCGCCCTGTGGCATCTGGCATCGGGGCGCCCAATCAGCGACTACCCGCAGGAGATTCAGGACTTGCTCGGACCGATCCGGCTCGACCGGGACATCCGCCGCGTCGCGCTGGTCGGCAACCATCTCGAACCGTCGGGTCTCAAGCCCAAGGCGGACGGCACCAAGATCAACACAGTGTGGGGCGAGATGGCCTGGCAGCTCGGGGGCCGAGAGGCCTACGAGATCGTCGCCGAGGCCGACCGGACCTCCACCAACCCCGGCGATAGCCTGCGCGAGCTACTCGCCAAGTATGCCCCGGCCGTCATCCTGATCGACGAATGGGTCGCCTACGCCCGCCAGCTCTATGGCCGCGACGACCTGCCCGGCGGCACCTTCGACACCCAATTCACCTTCGCGCAAACCCTCACCGAGACCGCCAAGGCAGTGCCAGGGGCGCTCGTGGTGATCTCCATTCCGGCCTCGGCACGCGACGACGACGGACACAGCCTGATCAGCGAGGAAGAGGTCGGTGGCGAAAACGGGCGCGAAGCACTGCGCCGCCTGCAGAACATCGTGCGCCGCATCGCCGATCAGTGGAAGGCCGCCAACCCCGAGGAGTCCTTCGAGATCGTCAGGCGCCGCCTGTTCACCGCCCCGGACGGCCAAGCTCTCGCACAGATCAACGCCACCGCCACCGAGGTGGTCAAGTTCTACCGCCAGCACCACGCCGAATTTCCCAACGAGGCCACCGACAACGCCTACATCGACCGGATCCGCAGCACCTACCCGGTGCACCCCGAACTCTTCGACCGGCTCTATGAGGACTGGTCCACCCTGGAGCGTTTCCAACGCACCCGAGGTGTCCTGCGGTTGATGAACACCATCGTCGGCTCGCTCTGGCGCGGCAACGACACCGCCCCGTTAATCATGCCCGGGTCCGTGCCGCTGAGGGACGGCGAGGTGATGACCGAGATCACCCAATACCTCGACGACCAGTGGAAGGTCATCATCGACGCCGACGTCGACGGCCCGAACGCGGCTCCGGCGCAGGTGGACAAGGACAACCCTGACCTGCTCGGCAAACGGTTCATCACCCAACGCCTCGCGCGCACAGTGTTCATGGGGGCGACACCCACCCTGCACACGTCCCACAAGGGGGTCATCAAGCAACGGGTGTTTCTCGGCACGGCGCTGCCGGGCGATATCCCGGGCAATTTCCACTCAGCGCTCAACCAACTCGCCGACAAGGCCACCTACTTCTACTCCTCGGGTGAGCAGTACTGGTTCGACACCCAGGCCAACACCACCCGCACCGCCCGCGACTACGCCGAACGCCTGCACCCCGAGGACGTCTGGGCCGAAATCGTGCGCAGGCTCCAGGTCCACCGCAGCCCGTCACCGCGCGGATTCACTGCCGTACACGTCGCCCCCGATTCCTCCGCCGACGTCCCCGACGGGCAGGAGGCGAGGCTGGTCATCGTGCCGCCCGCGCACGTCCACGACCGCCGCCAAGGACCCGAGTCAGCGGCCTACGCCTGGGCGTCCGACGTCGTCGACCGACGCGGCTCCGGGGCGCGGGTGCATCGCAACGTGCTGGTGTTCCTGGCTGCCGACGCGGCCCGCTACGAAGAATTGCAGGCTTCCGTCCGCGACTATCTGGCCTGGCGGTACGTGCGCGACAACGCCGACGGGGTGCTCAACCTCACCTCCCAGCAGCGCCAACAAGCCGTCGAGCGACTCCAGCGAGCCGACCGCACCCTGAACGATCGGCTACTCGGCGCGTATCACTGGGCGCTGGTGCCCACCCAGCCCGACCCCACCCGCCCGCTGCAACTCGATGCCGTCAAGGCTGAGGGCGGCCCCGACAACCTGGCGGAGCGCACCGCTGCCCGTCTGATCGAGAAGTCCGAATTGGTTCTGCGTCGAGCCGCAGCGGCGATTCGCCTCGACCTGGACACCAGCTTGCGTTCGGTGTTCGAACGCGACGGCCAGATCAGCCTGGGGACGCTATGGGAGTACTACACCACCTACCCCTATCTGGCACGGCTGCGCGACCGCACTGTCCTCGAAGACGGGGTGCTCTCGACCCTGGATTCTCAGATTGACTGGCAACACCAGGGATTCGCCTTAGCCGACGGCTGGGATGGACAGAACTACAGCGGACTGGTGCTGCCGACCGACTCGGTGAGCAGGCCAGCCACCGTGGACGCGCTGCTCCTGGTCGACCCCGTTCGTGCCGAGCAACAACGCCAGCGTGAGATCGACACGCGGCCACCGGAACCTGGCCCTGGCCCTGGGCCGCATATACCCGTCGTCACACCACCCAAGGTCCCGACCCCGCCGCAACCACCGGGCCCGTCAAACACCAGATTCTTCGGCACGGCGACGCTGAACCCGGAGTTTTACGCCCGCGACTTTGGCCGCATCACAAGCGAGGTGATCCAGCACCTGGCCGCTGTCGAGGGCGTCGAACTTGAAGTGCGCCTTGAGATCACCGCTGTCGCCAAGAACGGGTTCGACGAGGCCAAGGTCCGTACCATCAGCGAAAACGCCCAGACACTGAAGTTTGAGCAGTCCGGCTTCGAAACGGAGTAGCCCCGCAGGCGCGGGATCCATTTCGGGGCTCAGAGACTTTCACGGCGTCACAGGGCGACGTCGAGGTCCGCCAGGGCGTGGCACTGATAGTCCTCGGCACGCTATGGCGCAGCGCCGAGGCGATGGCGCGCCCACTTGGCCAACTCGCGCTCCTGGCCGTCGCGGTAGTCATGACGTCCATCCTGCCCACTGCCGCCGTAGCGGGCGCGTCGAGGCGGTGCTGTCGTGGTCACCGCGTAGCTTGTCGATAGGACCACCACAGAGGGGGATGCGTGTCGTACTTGGACGAACCGCTGCGCATGATCAGCGTGCAGTTGCCAGACCGAGCGTTGAAGACCTATCGAGTACTCAACGATGGCAATCCTGACCTGTATCCGGTCGTCGTCGGATTCAATCGACCGGTCAACGAGTACGAACGCCTGGCGTTGAAGGATTTTGGGGTCATTCGGGGCGATACCGATCGAATCTGGGCACTGATCGAGGACACCACGCTGGAAGCCGTCGCCGACAATCTCGACGAGTACAACGCCGAGTTGGACGCGGCAGTCGAGAAGGCGCGCCAGGTGAAGTCCGACGCGGAGGCCGAGGACGGCCGACTTCGCAAGCAGACCTTGCAGCTGATCTACAAGCTTCGCCGTGAGTACGGCCTGGACGCACCTGCCGAGAACTGACGTTCAAGGGGCCGCTAACTGCTGGGGTTCGGCCTCGACCGAACCGCCGAACGGTTAGCGTGATCCCGTGGCGGGGGCACAGTCCATCGGGGGCGCCGACCAGACCGGTCGCCTTGGCGTGATGTACTTCCGCTCCCTCCTGGCCCAAGCGGGGGTGGCTCACGGCGAGTTCTCGCCAGGTGAGGACTACCTCGCCGTGGATGTCACAGTGGAGCTTCCTATTGGTGGAGTCCGCGTTCAGATCAAGACCGGCACCAAGCGATTGAACAAGGACGGCAGCGTCACGGTGCCGGTGACGGATCAGTGGAAGGCGAAGTGGGCCGCGGCGCAGGTGCCCGTCTTCCTGGTGTACGTCAAGCTGGAGACGTCCGCCTCCGCCAAGTGGATTGAGCACAATGCCGCACACACCATCGTCTTCGCGAAAGCGTTGTGGACTCAAGTGAACGCGGTGAATGGAGCGAGTGTCAGAGTCCCGGCGCAGAATCGCCTCACCGCAAGGACATTTGATGGATGGGCCAACGAGTTCGAGCGGAACTGGGGAAGGGCGGCGAGCGCGTGACGACGGCTCTGCATGACCGTGTGGTTCGCTACCTGGCAGCAACCGGCTGGCTCGCGCCTGAGGAAGTCGGCGAAGTTGGACAGCTGTGGCGGCACCCCACCTCGGATTTCATCCTGCCCGTGCCTGACCACCTGGTGGAGGCTGGCATCGATTGGCAGGTGATTACAGAGCGACTTGCAAGGCTGGAACGTATCAAGGTCGTCGAGGTTGTCGCGCGGCTGACCGAACAGCCGGTCGACATCGCCAATCTGCGCGCCGCCAACGACATCGTGGTCAGGGATACCATCCCCCTACAGGCGGGCGTGACCCTGGTGCAGTCTTACTGGACGATGCTGCGGTCGTCGGCGACCACCGCCCTGGGGCCACGCTCCTTTATCCGTCGCTATCGCAAGACCGGCGACGATCTGGTCGTTGCTGCGCGCATGGCGCACACCAAGCGCGGATCGTTCATCATTCCGATCTTGTTGCCCCTTTCCGAACCCGAACCTGACGAGAAGACACCGAGGGAACCCGCGCTTCCCGATATGGAGGTCACAGCTGCGCCTGAGCCTCTGGAACGCCGCGTGATGCGCACGTTTGCCGAGTCGCTCGCCGCACTCGACACACTTGCGGTGACACCAGAGAATGAGCCTCAGGGTCCTTCCGTCCATGAGTTGATACGCGCCGGTGTGAGTCACCAGTTCGTAAGTGCGCTACACCGCGTGCTGACCGAAGATGCCGTAGACGAGTTCAGCGCCGCGTTCGAGTGGGCACCGGTCGGGGACCCGCCGAGGGGCTTGCGCGAGGTTTCAATTCCGGCGGCGGCCAGTGACCGGATCAAGTCGGTCGCCAGCCGCCTCAAGGACGCACCCACGGCGCGCACCGAGGAGCAGTTCGTTGGACCGACCCGGCGTGTGGAACGGGACCCCAATGACGACACGGGGACGGTAACCGTGCAGACGTACCGCAATGGTCATGCCGCCAGTATCGCGGTGCGTGTGTCTGCTGGTGTGCTCGACCACGCATGGGACTGGGCTAGGGACCGTAAAACCCTCGTCGTACAGAGTAGGGTTCGCCGGACAGCTGACGGTCTCATGGCAGCGACTACCGACGCCGTGACTCCGCTCATGTTGGACACGTCTCCTGGCTGACCGCAGGCGGGAACCGCACGACTCGCGGTGAGAGGGCCTGACGGCCCGGCCCCCATAGGCGGCAAATGCCTCGATGTGATGCGACCCGCCGCCACCCCTATACCTCGTTAAGTCGTTGACTCCGTTAGGAGAATAAGCTTGTGACCGTCATCGTCGTTGATACCAACGTCTTGGTCGAGTCGCCGCACTTGCGGAAGCGGGCATGCGAGTCACTGGTCGAGCACGCCGAAGCCTGAGGTGTTCGCACCGTGGTTCCGGAAGTCGTGTTCATGGAGACGGTGAACGTGGTCGGGCGACGGTGGATGGAGGAGCGTGACACGCTCGCGGGACTGAAGCTCGGCGAGTTCGCGGTGTCGGACCAGATCGCGGCCATCGTTGCCGAGATCGAGGCTCGTGTGGACGGGTACGCAACTTGGCTCCGCAAGTATTTCGACGAGCACGGCATTTCGGTCGAGCCGGTTCCGCCCGTCGACCACATGGAGATTGCGCGCCGCGCGTCTGACGGGCGTAACCCGTTCACGCGGAGTAAAGACGGCAAGACCAAGGATGGCTACAGGGACACGCTGATCTGGCTGACTTTCCTTGCGGTTGCTCATGACAACGACGACGAAGAGGTGTGGCTGGTCAGCCACAACACCCGTGACTTCGGGGTCGAATCAGGAGAATCGCAAGTCGATCGACGGCGACGACCGCGAGGAGCAACCCGGCCAAGTCTTTCACGAGGAGTTCGCAGAAGAACTCGCCGAGCGCGGCCTTAGCGAACGAGTCCGGTACGCGGTCAGCGTCGACCGGCTGGAAGGACACCTGGCTGCGCAGTTCGCTCCCATCACTGGTGCAGACCTACAGGAACGAGTCGATACCATCGCGGTGGATGTGTTGGCGTCCGCGTTCGTGGACGCCTTGGTTGGTACAGAGGTCGATCCAGAATCAGCCGCATTGCCCGTCGAGGCGCTCAGGGCTGTCGTCGTCGGCGCGCGCGAACCAGAGGAGGGCTGGGAGTTCAGCGAAGCGGCGGGCAGGGGCAGCGCAGGATGGACTGCACGGTTCATCGTGGACACGGAAGTAGACCTCACATTGGTCGGCGCACCCCTCATCGGCGCCGAGCACACGAGACCTCTTAGGGCGGTAGGCCAAGTGACCGTTGCGCCAGATGGCCAGGTCGTCGAGGTCACCGTCGACTCAGTTGAGGCATTGCCCGGAGACCCCATGCGAGCGCGGTGGGTAAGGCGCGCCGGACGGCCCCTGATTGACGTCGCACAGCTGTCGAGTGTCACCGAGGCCCTCAAAGCCCAGCAAGACGCACAGGCCAAGATGATTCGCGACGCCACGCCTGCTCTAACCGATGCGCTGAAGGCACAGCAGGAGGAGTGGTCGAAGACCATGCGCCACGCGATGCCCGGTCTCGCCGACGTCCTGAGGGCGCAACAACATCAGTGGGCTGAGGCGATCCGCGATGCAACGCCCGGTATCACCGGTCTCAACGACATGCTGAAGAAGCAGCAGGCGGAGTGGGCCAAGATGATTCAGGTCGCAACGCCCGCTCTTACCGGCATTAACGACGCACTCAAAGCGCAGCAGGAGCAGTGGGCGACGATGATTCGGGATGCGACGGGTGGTCTCGCCGGTCGTCACCAGGGCCGGGGATTTCCGGAGGTGGGCAACGGCATGGGCAGCGACATGACATCAGACAACGACGCCGAAGAGGCCGACCCCAACACCACTAACGAGACCGACGGATGACCCACTCGCCGGGCGGCGAGTAGCTCAAGCCGCAGGAGCTTCACCCACATGCCTGTACAAAGTTGCTCGGCTGACCCGAGGTACTTGGCGATGTCCTTGCCGGTATGACCATCAGCTTTCATCCCGCGAGAGTGCGGCATGCGACTGCCCGTTGTTGTCTGACGCGCTCGATGGTCGCCGATGTGGGAACTGAACAAATCAGGCAGAGAGCGGCACACCATCGGAGAGGTAGCGGTACACCGTGGCGCGAGAGATTCCCAACATTTTCGCGATGTCGGTGGCTGCGATGCCCTTCTCTCTCAGCTTTCGTGCTTTAGCGGCATCGGCGTCGTCGACCTTGCGTGGGCGTCCACCTTTACGCCCGTTCGCTGCGGCAGCGGCCAGCCCCGCGCGGGTCCGCTCGACCATGGTGTCGCGTTCGAGTTGAGCGAAGGCGGCCATGATGGTGAGCATCGCCTTGCCCATAGGCCCCTCGGTGTGCAGACCCTCGGTGAGGCTGCGGAATCCGATCCCGCGAGAAGTCAGGTCGTCGACGACGGCGAGCACGTGTTGAGTGTTGCGCCCGAGTCGGTCAAGCTTCCAGACCGTGAGGACGTCGTCCTCACGGAGGTGATCCAGGCAGGCGTCAAGCTCCGGGCGGCGGGCCGTGGAGCCGCTGACTCCGTGGTCGGTGAAGATGCGCGCGGCACCGGCCTCGCGTAACGCGTCGAGTTGCAGCTGGGGGGTCTGGTCGGTGGTCGACACCCTGGCGTACCCGATGACTGCCATAACTGAACCCCTGTCTCATAATCCCGTCGACACCTAACAGCTGCACCGCGTCGACAGTCGGGGATCCCGGGTGCTAGGACGCAGCTATCGGCGCCGTTCGCGACGAACAGACGACCGGTCGCCTGTCAGCCGCTGAGACGGCCGATCCTTGTAGCCGTCCGGCGACGGGGGTTCACCTGGGCGTCAGCCACGACAGGTGCGATCTTTGCTTTTTCAACCACCTTTGTCAGACCTAGCACGTAGTTTCTGACGGGTTAATTCAGTCGAGAGGGGCGAGGGTGGCGTTCGGGGATTTCGTCGCCGCGGCTACAGGCGCGCACGTACGGCCGTATCCATACCAGGTGGCGTTAGCGGAGTCGGGATTGCCGGACGTGCTGCGTGCGCCCACGGGCTCGGGTAAGACGCTGGCGGCGTTGTTGCCGTGGCTATATCGGCGGATCGCCCATCCCGATCTGACAGTGCGCGCGGCAACGCCGCATTGGCTGGTGGTGGTGCTACCGCAGCGCACCCTTGTCGAACAGACCGTGGACTCAGCGCGTGAATGGGTCGAGGGGCTGGGTGCTGCAGTGGGGGTGCATACCCTGATGGGCGGCGAGGACAGCCGCGACCGTGAATGGAAGATGCATCCGGACACTGAACGGATTTTTGTTGGCACGCAGGACATGGTGTTGTCGCGGTTGCTGATGCGCGGCTTCGCGGAATCGCGTGCCGCCTGGCCGATGAGCTTCGGGCTGCTGCATGCCGGGGTGCAATTCGTGTTCGACGAAGTTCAGCTGATGGGCCCGGGCTTGCCCACGTCGCTTCAACTGCAAGGTCTACGGGAGGTGTTCGGCACCGCGCTGCCGTGCCAGTCGATGTGGATGTCCGCGACGATTGATGCGGCCGAGCTGTCGACTGCGGACTTGCGGCGCCCGCTCTCCGTGGTGGACGTGACGGACGGCGTCGGCGAGCTCGCCCAACGAATGGGCGCGACCCGCACCGTTCTTCGGCTTGACCTTGGCGCAGACGCCAAGAAGTACCCCGCCGCGCTGGCGGCCAGGGTGGTTGCCGAGCACCGGGTCGGCACCCGGACGCTGGTCGTGGTGAACACGGTAGAGCGTGCGATGGAGGTTCACGCGCAGCTGGCCAAGCTCGCCCCGCAAGCCGAATTGGTGCTGCTGCATTCGCGTTTCCGGCCCGCCGACCGTTCGTCCAACACAGCGGGGGCCTTGGCGCAACCCGGGCCGGACGGCACGATCGTGGTCGCCACCCAGGTCCTGGAAGCTGGCGTGGACGTGACCTCCGATCTGCTGATCACCGAGGTCGCGCCGTGGCCGTCGATCGTGCAGCGTGCGGGCCGGTGCAACCGCGACGGGCGCGCCGCCGACCCGCGACTCATGTGGACCGTCCCCCCTGGCGCGAAGGCGCACCTACCGTATGACTCACGTGATCTCGACTCAGCAGCGGCAGGGCTAACCGCGCTCGAAGGTCGTGCGATGACCGGCCGCGAGCTGGCCGAGCAGGACGTGACGGTCCTGCCGGTGGTCCATCCGGTGCTGCGTCGGCGAGACTTGGTTGACCTCTTCGACACCACACCAGATCTCGCTGGTGATGACATCGATGTCAGCGCATTCATCCGCGACGCTGACAACCGAACCGTGTCGGTCGCCTGGCGTCGACTCGACACCAACGACATGCCTGCGGTCGCTCGCAGCGAGTTGTGCCAAGCACCGATCGCCGACGTGCGCGACATGATCATTCGGAACGGGGCGCGCGCCCGGATCTGGGATCAAGTGGTCGCGGCGTGGCGGCCTGCACGACGGGATGATGTGCGTCCAACCGCTGTTATCGTGCTGGATGCGCTCCGTGGGGGGTACTCGTCCGAGCGCGGTTTCGACCCCAGAAGCACACAACCCGTTGACCCGGTGACCGTCGAGTCGACGGCACCGGACGCCTTCGACCGCGACCCGCTGTCGACCGGTTGCGGGCAGTGGGTGGCCCTAGCTGACCACCTCGTGGAGACCGAAACCACGGCAAGGGCGCTGATAGAGCGACTTGGAGGCGGCATCGATCTCACCGCGGCGCAACTTGACGCGATCCCTCACGCGGCGTTGCTTCACGACCTCGGCAAGGCGCACCCCGCCTTCCAGGCATCGCTGGCCAACGCGAATCCCGATGAGCCACCACCGGCTACCGACATTCCGTGGGCCAAATCCCCCAGTCATCGGCCGTTGCGTCACGATCCCCGGCACTTTCGGCATGAGCTGGTTAGTGCGCTGTGGCTGCACGGAGCGTCAGCCGGTCTGCTCGACGGTGAGCCGGAACCAGATCTCGTGGTGTATCTGGTCGCCGCCCATCACGGAAAGGTGCGGGTAACGATTCGGGGGCATCCCGACGAGCCATCCGGCACCACGCTCGGGGTCCAGGATGGCAGCCACACAATTGCTTTCGCGATCAACGGCCGGACGATCCCTTCGGTCAATTTGTCCCTGCGCCCAACCACCCATGGAGTCGATTCATTGACGAGCCGCGCCATTGCGTTGCGCGATCGCGCCGACCTCGGACCGTTCCGGTTGGCGTTCTGCGAGGCCCTCGTCCGAGCCGCCGACTGGCAGGCGAGTGCGAATGGAGTCACGTGATGAGCGAACTCGCGCTTACCGGCTGCCGGGCCACACCGCTGTCCGGGTATTTGTCCGCCCTAGGTGTCCATCGAGCCGTCCATCGGATGCTGGATGTGGGAGCCGAAGGTTACTGGCGGCACAGCGAGTACGTGCTGCGCTGCGAGTACGGCACAAATGAGCAACTGGCAGCAGCACTTTACGCCGCCTTCCAACCGGAATCTATTGTCTCGCCATGGAATTCGGGGTCGGGATTCTCGGCGCGCGGCACACGACCTACCGCTGATCAAATTGTGCAGTGGATCCGCGACAGCACCGACACGCGACTCGATGAGCTGCGACTCGCCGTCGCTGCCGGTGACCGGGTTGTGGCCGAGTGTCGACGACGAGATATCGACCCGTGGGACAAGAAGCTCAAATCGCAAGTAATGCAGTTATGCCGAAATGAATTTCCGGACGCTGGCGTCGCATGGCTGGATGCAGCGGTTGCGCTCGGGCAGGACCGTGATCCGTCGTACTCTCGGCTTCTCGGTACGGGTGGTAACTTCGGCAGCCAGGAGCTTTCCGCGACCTACTTACAGCAGGTCCGTACAGTGCTGGAAAACCCTGAGAGCCTTGAGTGGCTGGCATCGGCACTCGACGGGCGTCAACGTGCAGCTTTGCCGAAGGACTCGCTGGGGCAGTTCGACGCGGGCGGCGTCGGAGCGTCTGATGAGCCAAATCCAGTGGGTAATCCCTGGACATTCCTATTCCTCGTTGAGGGCACTCTGCTGTTCGCCACCGCCGTTGTTCGGCGGTACGGTTCCGCCTATCCGGGAGCAGCACTCCCCTTCCAAGTGCGTGGTTCAACGGCAGGCTTCGCATCGTCAGCGTCCGGGGAACCTCCACTCGCAGAGCTGTGGGCGCCGGAATGGTCTGAGTCCATGCGGATCGCCGATGTCGCGCATTTGCTCGGCGAGGGGCGTGCCGACTGGAACTCCCACACAGCGCGGTCGGGTCTGGATATGGTGCGCGCAGCAGCCACTTTCGGTGTGGATCGGGGCATCGCCGCGTTTCATCGCCATGTCTTCGTTAACCGACTCGGGCAGAACCCGATCGCGGTGCCCGCAGGCCGCATCGAAGTCGGCGTTCGCGGCGGTGTGGATCTGCTGACCGAGCTGGACCGCTGGCGTGACGCGCTTCGCCGCTCCGCTCCGCCCTCTTACACCGCTGCACGGCTGCGCGCTCTCGACCAGGCGATCTACGACCACGCGCGTGGCGGCGAGTCATCAGCACTTACAGAGGTTTTCGCCGCGCTCGGCAGATGCCTTTCGGCGGCATCCCGATCCGGAAAGGTTCGCGCGGCCGATCTGCCTGAGCTGCGCCTGCCGGATGGTGCGAAACTGTTCAACCACCTGCGCGACGCACTCGGCGACGACCGAGAACTGCGAATCGCGTTGTCGGTCGCGACCTCCCGCGGCGAGCGGAGCCCATTCCGAACATGGCTACGAGATCCGCTACTGGCCGCCGGACTCGCTGCAGGACTCGCTGACATCGCGCGGCGTCGAAGCTTCCCGCTCGCCACCAACGAAACTGTCCGCGACCGAACGCTGTCGGTGCGCGGCGCGCGGATCGTATTCGACACGGGAATGAGGCTGCGTCCGGGCGACGCGCGGGCATTCGTCGAAGGCGAGATCGATGACGACCGAACCGCCGCACTAATACTCGGCCTCTCGTGCGTCGACTGGCGCTATGTCAGCAGCGAGAACTTGCCCGGAGCTACATCATATGGCTCCCCTGCACTCGATCTGCTGCTGCTCTTCACGTCGCCGACACCGCTGAACTACACGAGTGCCGACGGCAACCCAGAGTCACTATTCGTGCGCCCCGATCACGAGTGGGCCGCCCAGTTGATCGCGGGCCATATTCCCGAAGTTCTGCATGAAGCTTCCCGGCGCTTGCGCATTGCCGGGCTGAGGCACGTCGTGACCGTTCCAGGCGCGTCATACGACGGCACCCGACTGGCGGCCGCTCTGCTGATGAACACCGCGACATCCGACCGCCGAGCAGCCCTCAGTCGCGTCGCCGTCATCGGATCGCACCGAAACCCATCGATAAAGGAGGCCACTGCATGACCACGCGCTACATCTATGACGTTGAACTAGCACCGCTATTCGGAAGCACATTTCAACCCACCGGGTTCCCCGATATCGGTGCCGCCACCTTCACCCGACACGAAGACGGCCGCGAAGTCGACGCACTGCTGGTGGAATCGGTGCAGTCGATGGCGAATCGGCTCGAAGCGACGGCGTGGGATAGTGCCGAGAACCAGCCCGAAGACGCGGTGTCGGGACTGCCGTGGGTCCGGGTGATCCGAGCCAAGAATGGCGAATTCCTGGCGTCGAGCAGACTCGAAGCGCATCGGCTCGCGTCGCCGTTTGTCCACACCGCCACCCTGCACGGCAAGCCAATGGTGGACGTGATCCGCGAGCGGCTTGGTCTTGTCGATGACACGCCGCTCGACTACCGGGCCATGGCGGCCGCGGTCGCACAGTTGGACCCGTTCTGCCTGCTGCATGGTGTGTTCTTCACCCAGAAGCAGTGGCTCGGCCAACCCAGGTTTACGCGGGCGGTCTCCGGCGTGATCGAGGCCCACGACGTTCAGCGTGCCGTCAGCGGCGGCCGCAAATCAGATCAAGTGCGTCACCACCTCGGTCAGGAAGGTGAAGGCGGCACCGCCGAAGGGTACGGGTCGGTGCCGTTCTCCCGAACCGAGTGGACAGCCAAGCGCATCATCGCATCGTTCGTCGTCGACGTCGAACTGCTGCGCTCCTACGGACTACCCAAGACGGCAACCGAGACGCTGGAAACTCTAGCGCTGTGGGAGATTCGAAACCTCCTCGACGGCGGCCTACGGCTCCGCACCGCCTGCGATCTTGATGTGGTGTCACCGGTCACCGCTCGCCGCGGACCCGAATTGCCGCCAGCCGACGAACTCGCCGACACACTGCGCGGACTTATCGCCAAATCCGATGGCGCGTTCGGAAATGGCAAAGCGATCACCGTCGAATGGTCCGGGAAGAAGGGCTGATCGTGCCCACCACCCTTGTGCTGACCTTTCCTCTCGGGCGGTATCACGCCACGCCCTGGGACCGGCACGTCAACGAGGGAGCAGTAGAGCTGCCCCCCTCACCGTGGCGGGTGCTGCGGACGCTGTACGCCGTGTGGCGAACTCGCTGCCCGGACCTGCCGCAGGAGACCGTGCACCCGCTCCTGGCCCAACTCGCCGGTCCGCCCACATTCTACGTCCCAGCCCACAGCCTGGCGCACAGCAGGCACTACTACCCAGATGCCAAGGACGGGACCGACCGCACCCTCGACACCTTCGCCGTGTTCGGCCCAGAAGATCAGCTCGCCATGCAGTGGCCAGCTGAACTGGAACCGGACACACGGGATGCGTTGCGGCGCATAGCCGGATCGATTCCATACTTCGGCCGCGCCGACAGCATCTGCACCGGCAACATCGAAACAGGTTGGACGCCTGCCGGACAAGCGATCTGGAAACCACTCGACGTCGCCGAACACATCTATGGATACGCCGAGGCGACATCGGTCCTCGCACCAGAGATCCCTTTGGTCGTCGACACACTCCTCGCCCGTCCTGCCGAGGTTCGCCGCAAAGGCCTACGATTCCCGGTCGGCTCGCGACTCGTGGCCTATGGGCTCGAACGCCCGGCCAACAGCCCAATGACGCTTGCCGAACCCCGACCGGCCAGCATTGTCACCGCGGTGCGGTTCGACCTCCTGCACGCCGCACTGCCACCAGACACTGACGCTGCGATCTACACCGACCTGCTGCGTCAGGCAGCTATCAAGCAACTCGGCGAGCACGCGGAAGGGACCATGCTGGGCGGAAGAACCTCCGACGACGCGCCGATGCAAGGCGGGATGCACGCCCACTACCTGCCCATCATCCGTGACCGACGCCTGACCGGGCTGGTGGTCTGGATTCCCGGCGGGCTTGCGGACAAGGAATTGACCGCCTTGAGCAACGTTCGAGTCCTCTACGACTACAAGCACCGCATCCAGGTGCGGGTGTCCGGCATCGGCGCGATCGAACAGGTCGCCCCGGAGCTCGTCGGCCCAGCGCAGACATGGCGCGCCGTCACGCCGTTCACGCCCTCCCGATACCCCAAGAAGAACCGCGACGAGTGGAACAACTTTGTGGTCAACGAAATTCACCGCGAACTTGGATTACGCGGACACACCACAGCAGCAGAATTCGAGTTCACCGACGGGCCCTGGACAGCCTTCGTGAGACACCGGCCAAGCGCACGCCTCCGCGGAGAAAAGCGGCAGGGCCAAGCGCACCTGCCCGCCCAATTCCTTCAACTGCGCTTCGCGCAGCCGGTTCACGGACCGCTCACATTGGGTTGGCTCAGCCACTTCGGGCTCGGACTCTTCATTCCGGAACCTTGAGCGATGGACAAGTTCATCGCCCCAGCGCCACCGGTGTACACCCAAGGCAGTGCCCACCCCAATTCCGGTCCCAGTGGCCGGATACCATCGAGGCCCCGGCTCTTACAGGCGGGTCCTATTTCCGGTCCCGGTGGCCGGACACTATTGAGGCGCGATCCAGTACTTGATTATGTCGTGCCCGTTGTAGCTGATTCCGGTCCCAGTGGCCGGACACCATTGAGGCCCCGGCTCTTCGTAGACGACCTTTACAGGCGGGTCCTGATTCCGGTCCCAGCGGCCGGACACCATTGAGGAGGCGTCGGAATGCCCGTGTACGTCCAGTCGGCTTCCATCTGATTCCGGTCCCAGCGGCAGGACACCATTGAGGCAATTTAGTACAGGGTCGTCTGCTTGAGGGCATTCAGCTGATTCCGGTCCCGGTGACCGGACACCATTGAGGCCCGATGTGCGATTGCGTCGTGCTGGCGCGGCCCACGACTGATTCCGGTCCCAGTGGCCGGACACCATTGAGGCTGGGGCATGCCCCGCAACCCCGACGACCCCAAACGCGCTGATTCCGGTCCCTGTGGCCGGACACCATTGAGGCATGCCGGACGGCTGGTCGATGCACAAGTTACGGCATCCTGATTCCGGTCCCTATGGCCGGACACCATTGAGGCACCTTCGGCAGCAGCCGGTAGGCGCATACGTCGCGCATGATTTCGGTCCCTGTGGCCGGACACCATTGAGGGATCTACTACAAGGCCACCGATACGTCGTTCGTGACGGGCTGATTCCGGTCCTAATGACCGGACACCATTGAGGCTGCGCCGCCGGGTATTCCCAAGTAGGCCCATCGCCGTATGATTCCGGTCCCAGTGGCCGGACACCATTGAGGCGGCACTTTCGGCATCATGCTCAACCCCTGATTCCGGTCCCAGTGGCCGGACACCAATGAGGCAACACGTACTGGCGGCGGTTGTCGGTCGCGGTGTTCGGCTGATTCCGGGCCCTTGGGTCCGGACACCATTGAGGTTGTCACTGCTTGAATCCGAACTGCCGCAACGCCATTGAATTCCGGTCCTTGTGACCGGTCGCTTCTGAGGCGTGGTTACCGTTTCGACGTCGTGGCTGTTGATCACGGCTGATTCCGGTCTTCAAGACTGGACACCATTGAGGCTCGTGAACGGGCATGATGACGGCGAGTTCGTCGACCCGATTCCGATCCGTGTGGCCGGACACCATTGAGGCTGGGCGTAAACTCGCGTTGCCACGGTCGCGACGTATCCTGACTCCGGTCCCTGTGACCGGACACCATTGAGGCTGCACCCGTTTGCCGCCTACCCCGGAGGTGTCGATCTGATTCCGGTCCCCGTGGCCGGACACCATTGAGGCTGGCGCACCCGGGACTGCCACTGCTGGCACTTCGCATGATTCCGGTCGGTGTGGCCAGACGCCAGACACCATTAAGGCTCGTTGGTGGGGTGTCCGAAGATGTTCGCAGCTTATGATTCCGGCCCTAGTAGCCGGACACCATTCAGGCACGAACGTGCCACGCGGGAACAGGTGCGACAGCGCGTCTGATGCCGGTCCCAGTGGCCGGACACAATTGAGGTCCCGAGCAGCTGGATACCGACAAGTACTGGCGCTCAACTAGTTCCGGTCCCTGTGACCGGACACCATTGAGGCGTGATGCTGTCGACCACGACCAGCGCAGGGAAGTCTCCTGATTCCGGTCCCTGTGGCCGGACACCATTGAGGCACCGGCGACCCAACGTTCCCCGGCGAGTACTAGACGCATGATTCCGGCCCCTGCGGCCGGACACCATTGAGGCCATACGCCCAGGTCCCCGGCACCGCATAGCCGACATACTGATTTCCGGCCCGAGTGGCCGGACAGCATTGAAGCGATTGGATCGGCATGTCCACGGGCCGGTTGAACGGGCTGATTCCGGTCCCAGCGGACGGACGCCATTGAGGCCCCGGCTCTTCGTAGACGACCTTTACAGGCGGGTCCTGATTCCGGTCCCAGCGGCAGGACACCATTGAGGCGACACCCGCTACGGTTTCCGGCGTTGGCCTAGGGCCGGATTTCGGTCCTTGGCCGGACACAATATTGAGGGCAAAGTGTGCAAAGGATCGTTCCTTCACCCAGAGCAGGAACATTAAAGCGTTGAGCCGTCGTCGATCGGCGGCCCGTTCTACGGCGAGGCACCGGTAAAGCGTCGCTCGGCTTACTTCCAGGTACTTCGCGATGTCCCTGCCGGTGTGGCCGTCGGCCTTCATCCGTTTTGCGGTGGTGATTTGCTCGACGTCGTCGATCTTGCGCGGCCGCCCGAACTTGGTGCCATTGGCGCAAGAACCTTCATTCGACGCCGAGCACGTCGCGAGCGCAGCTTGGGTTGAGCCAGCTTCCGACTCTTTCGGCGAGCCTTGCGGCGGCTTGGTCCGGTGTCGCTGCGTCAGAGTTCCAGTTGAACCCGTTCACCTGGACCGACCCCACATGCACTTCCTCACCTATCTCGCACGGACCGAACGCGATGACGGTCGCCTTCTTCGCGTGGTATCCCGTGGCAAAGGTTGTGACCTGGTTCAGGTCTCCCCGTTTGATTTCTCCGTCGGCAGTGAGACGATATTTCACGTCACCGACCGCGTCGTTGCCGCCGAAGACAAGGTCAGGGTTGAGGCTTCTGTTGCGGTCGCCGAGCAGGATTTTGCCCGTTTTCTGGACCTTCCAGGCTGGCTCAAGGTGTGTGCGCAGCGAATTGCGCAGGCCCTCTTCGACGGCCTCCGGTGTCCGGAAAACGAAAGTCCAGGTTGACTTTTCGCCCTTCTCCATGCTGAGGCCGGTGCTCGCGAGGATGGCCAGCGCCAGTGGATGAGCATCACGGTAGCGTCGGCTCAGGGTATCTGGTCTGACGCCGAGATCGGCCCGCCGCAGTCCACCCACATCGCTCATTCGGTGATGGATTCGTCGGCACCGCTCCCGCAGACCCAACGGTAAATCAGGCAACCCCAGCAGCCTTACGCCCGCCGCTTTGAGCACCCTATTCAAACTGGTGTCTTCACCGAATCGGTCAAATTCACAACGGATTACGGGACGACCGGCCAGCACTGACTGCGCGGTCTTCACCGGGTGGATGCGTCCCCGCGCGCACGACAAGTCGGCGGTGAACCTGCCATAGTCACTGACCAGTCCGCGCCGCAGGAGTACCTCACAGCTATGAACGAACCATCGTGCGATGAGGCTGAAGAAATTGTCGTCGACCCCGAGCCTCGAGCGCTCATACAGCGACCGTGGGACCTGGTTCGACTCAACCAGAAGATAAAGCAGATGCGGCAGAGGGATCTTCGGTTCGATGATCAGTTGCAGATCTCCCAGCCCAATGACTCCAATCGCGTCGGCCACCCTGACGGCGTGCCGGGCGTCTGCGAGGCGTTCGCACCGCACCACGCTGCGGTTCGGAGTCTCGGTGTCGTCGCTGGCTCCCCACCATTGTTTTTGGGATGCCAGGGCGCGGCCCACCCGGCGCAGTTCATCGGCTTGGCTATCGGTGAGTGTCACCGTCGAGGTTTTCGACTCGGTGAGCCGCTCAGTATTCACAGGCTGGGGGCGCTCGGCCAAAACATGGTGAGGTCGAACTGCTGGACAAGATCAGGCTGATCGAAGAAATACTCCTCGATCAGCGGCCGGATCTGGCGAAACCACGTGCGGCCAAGGTCTCTGTGGCCGAAGTGTTTTGCCATGAAGAAGCTGTGGCCGATGGTGTGGTGTTGGTCAAGATGTTGGGTCAACAGATCGTTCAGTTTCCGCAGGCCCTCGGCGAGGCCGACGACCTCGGAGTTGTTCCCGCCACTGCGGTAGTAGGCATCGAGGATGTCGGGCCGAGGTGGGCACTCGAACATATCGAATCGCCTTCTAAGGGCGGTGTCGACACTGCGGATACTGCGATCCGCAGTATTCATCGTGCCAATGACGTATAGATTCGGCGGCAGTGAGAACCGATCACGGTGCAGCAGTCGTATCTCCTTGTCACGATATTCAAGCAGGTACAACAGCTCACCGAAGACGCTGGGAAGGTTCGCCCGGTTCATCTCGTCGATCACGAGCACGACGCGATGATCGACCCGGCGGGCGTGGTCTGCGACTTTGACCAGTGCTCCGGGGACCACCTCGAACGCCACTTGCCCCTCGCGCGCCACCGGGCGAAGCCCCTCCACAAAATCTTCGTAGGCGTAGCTCGGGTGGAACTGCACGATGTGGACGGCATCCGGTTGGCCTTCGGTGAGAAATCGCCCGATCCGCTCCGCGACCCAGGTCTTGCCGGTGCCGGGGGGTCCCGCCAGGATGATCTGGGGCCGACGTTTGAGGAGCGTGTCGAGGACATCGTCGACTTCGGCTCTGCTCCACAGGGTTTCGCGGAGCAACCGTTCCAAATTGTCCGATGGATCAAGCCGCTGCGGAGGTGTCGACGGTGCCGCCTGGGTACCGCTCGGCGATTCGATCAACGGGCGCAACGCCTCCCACTGTTGTTCGGTGACAGGGAAATTGGTGCCCTGCGGTTGGCGGATGACTGACAGATCCTTCAACACCGCGTGGTTGATCAGGTCTCGGCGCAGCACCGGTCGGTCTAGAAGGATGTGTTCCAGCCGGTAGCCGATGGCGCGGCTCTCCGGCGGTGCCTCAGTGGGTTCCCAGTCCTCGCGGTCCCTCATGAAGCTCTCGCCAACTATCGTGCCCGTCGCGTAGATGCCTGCGTTTTCGCCCGCCGTCCACAGCAGGACAGTGTCGCCGTCGGAAACCTTGTCGGCGTGCTTCCGCAGCAGCCAGCTATCCACAGTGCCGGGCTGTGTTGACGGCTCGGCGAGAAAGTCCAGCAGATCGAACAACTGTGGGTTGGCCTGGAAGATCCAGACCTTTTGCCCAGGCCGGGGGTGGGGCCGCGCGCCGCCCAGCCTGACTAACTCGTCGAAATCTTCTTTGGCGATCGGCAGGATTGAGGTCTGATGGTTGACACTGGGTCCCTCCGGCGACGGTACCGGCCGCTCGAATCGCACATAGTCAGCGATTGTCGCGACGAAGTCACCCGGCGCTTGCTCTGAAACCTGCCCGATTGCCCCCACTCCAAAGTAACTTTGCGCTGTTCCGTCCGATGCTGTTCGAGGTCGGTAGTACACAAAGTGGGCACCAGGCGAGACCGACAGCCTCTTCCATGCTCCAGATGACCGCGAAGTCCAGTGGTAGCTTTGTCCCTCCGCATCGTTGTAGCCCTCGTCATCGGCACGCACCTCGCGCTGATTGAGAATGAAGTAATCGGAATCCACGGTCTGTTCGTTCAGTGCTTTACCCTGCCCTTCCCCACGTTCCGCGCGGCGTTCCAGACTGCTCTGCCACTCACGGTGGGAGTTCCACGTGACCTGAATATGCGTCGGATCAACTTGGATACCCTTGCCAGCGAGAAAAGCTGCGAACGCCTTCGCAGGCTCTGATGGATCATCAACCGATTGCGTGCGGTTCACGAACGGCAAACCGGTCTTCCTTCGCTCAGCTTCCCACCCCTGCCACTCCTGGGTATTCGGGTGGGTGGCCATCACCTCTCGTGCGGTAACAGGGACTTTCTTCTTATCCTGCAACCAACGCGCGAACGACTTCACTGCTGGACTTGGGTGGTCGATGTCGTATGCCATGGAGGTGGCCTATGCCGTCGCCTTCTGGGGGAGCGTGAAGATCACATCGCCGTACTGGTTGGTCTGATACGGCCCCGCAGCAGGTCGGCGATCTTCCAGATCAGATTGGCATTGGTCTGCGCCATGGTGGCGGTAGTCCCCCTCGCGTCGGTTGCTACAGGTGGAAGTTACCCCGATCGCGCGACATTTCATTCACGACTCGACGATGATGTCGGCTCCGACGACGATTCCCAGTCACCGTGGCCCAGCGGCAACGACGGCCAGTCCGTAGTGCCGACCACCCACTCGCCGGTTTCGTCGGGTGCGATGACTCGCCACTCGCTCGTCCCGAATGCGGCGCTCCAGGCGGGCAGCAGCCAGACAGGGCTTATATGTGCGTGGACCGTCCGGACCGAAGTGGCTGAAGGTGCTTTCGACCTTGCGCCAGAACATGTATTCGTTCGTCTTGCCGTGGTACTCGGCGATGTCGACGCGGACCCTTTCGTCACCGGCCACCTGCTCCCAGAACCAGCCGTAGAACTTGCGCACCTTGGTCGAGTAGTCGGCGATGGCGGGCAGGAACTCAATGTCGCCGTCATGGGCTTCAATGTGCCGCCCGGAAGCCCCTTTCCACCCGCCCCACTTGAGCAGTTCAGCACGGTCCAGCCGCACGGAGTTCTCCTGCATCACCGGACCGCCGCCCACCCCGGGCAGTCTGGTACCCATCCGCACCGGCGGAATCGCATAGTGCACAGAGAAGCTCCTCAGATCGACCAGGAACTTGATCGCGTCGTCGCCGAACACTCGGTCGCGCTTCGGCTCCCACACCTTGACTTCCCAGACGGTCCGCCTGTCGTTCTCGTTGTCCGGCACGAGGCGACCCGGCCACAGCTTGTGGTGCACCATGCGCTATGCGGGTTTTGATCGTCGTCAGCGATCGATTGAAACTCGGGGCTTTGAGCCGACATCCAGACGCTGTACCGGGTCTGGATGCGCCTTTGCTGGAGAGTTCGCATGCGCCGGACCGCGATCGTTATGCCCAGGCCCAAGAGGTCATCGAAGCTCAGGGTCTCCGGGTCTTCGAGGTCCGCAAACAGACGCTGGACACGCCGAAGCTCCGTGTCCACGACACCGAACAGCTTCTCGACTCGAGAGTGCGGCGCGCCATCTGGCCCGATTACTCTGTAGAAGCCCTCGTTGACACAGACGTCCCGAGTGCCGAGTGCCTTAACCGATCCCGTCGCCGTGTCGAGCGCCCACACGCGCCGACCGTCGAACGACCACTCACGTAGGTATGCCTGCGGGACATAGTGGTGTCGACGGCTCTCCGTGTCAGGCACCCGTTGCTGAGCCAGGAGTCTGTCCATGTAGCTGCGGGCAGCATCGGAAAGATAGCGTCCACCGCCCGTGTGGGGAACTCCGCACAACCTTGGTGACCCGCCAACCGCCCGGCGCTATCGGGTGGCGTGTCAGTTGCGAAGCTCACGCTTCGCCTTTTCGGTCTGCCGGTCGTCGCATGTGCGGCAGTATGCGCCAACGCGCCGACGCTGATGGCGGGTCAGCTAGCTGCCGCCTCGGCGGCTCGTTTTCGAGACGACCGTCTACGGGTGGTACGCAACCCACACGGGATTCTTGTCAGACTGCGCACCGTCTCCCATGCACCACACCCCGTACCCGTCGCTGGACCGCCCTGTCGTGAACGGCACCTCGCCGCTGCAGGAGCTGCCGGTCCTGCCGACACGGGGTGCATCCGCCCACCCCGCTGATGGTCCCACCGCACCCGCCTCGGCGGAGTACCACTTCATGGGTTCACCGCGATTGAGATTCTCCGAGTAGCCGCTGCACAGCATCTCCTGCCCCGACAGCGGATCGGTGGAGAACTTCATCCAGTCGGAGCACTCGTCACCAATGGTCGGACCACTGTGAACCTGGGCGGTGGTTGTCGTTGGTGCGGCCGTGACTGTCACCGGCGGCGGGGCGGCAGTGGATGATGGGGCTGCAGTCGAGGTCGGGGTTGGGGTGGACGTGGTCGGTGCATTGCTCGATGAGCTGATGGTGGTATTGGACTGCGAGTGCTGCCATGGCCGCCACAACATCCCGGCAACACCGAGCAGAAGCAATACCGCTGCGACGGAGGCCCCGATCAGTTTCCGCGTGGCAGGGTGAGTTGAGCCACTCTGGGCTTTAGCACCCACGGTTTTGGAGGGGGTAGGCGTGACGTGGGGCCTGCGGGCTGCCGAGGCTGGGGTGGTGGGCGGTGCGGCAACTCGCGGGGTCGGTGGAGCAGTGGTTTCGGTGAAGGCACGGGCGAAGTCGGTGCAGCTTGCGAAGCGGTCATTGGGGCTCTTGGCCAACGCTGCAGCCAGAATTGGGTCGAGCGAGGCGAGGTCGGGTCGTGTGTCAGCAAGGGCAGGTACTGGTGCGTTGAGGTGGCGGCTGATGACGACTGCGGGGTTGGAGTGTGGGAACAGCTGCAGGCCTGTCAGTAGGTGGTAGGCGGTGGCGGCCAGCGCGTACTGATCGGCGCGTCCGTCCAACGGCGGCTCGCCCATGAGTTGTTCGGGCGCGGCATAAGCCACTGTGCCCACGGTCATGTTGGTTGTGGTGATGCCGCTGATTTCATCGACTGATCGGGCAATCCCGAAGTCGGCGAGGAGAACCCGTCGATCATCGTTGTCGAGATCGGCGACGATGATGTTGGCGGGCTTGACGTCTCGGTGCAGCAGACCCTCTTGTGGGCATAGTCCAGTGCGCTGGCGACGGCGTTAATGATGTTGATAGTCAGTTCGGCGGGCATGCCTGCGGGGTAGCGAGTTTGCACCAGCCGGGCCGCGTCGGAACCCGCGATGTAGTCCATCGCGATCCACAGCTGGCCGTCATGTTCGCCACGGTCATGTATTCCCACGATGTGGGGATGCCGGAGGCTTGCGGCGAGGTCTGCTTCACGGATGAACCGCTCCTGGAACGAGATGTCGCCGGAGACATCGGGGCCGAGAACCTTGAGGGCATCGTGGCGGGGCAGACGGGGATGCTGGACCAGGTACACCTCGCCCATTCCGCCCGAGCCGAGCAGTCGCAGAATCCGGTATCCGGCGAAGGTTTCACCGATCCGCAGTGGCATGGGCGCATGTTAGTTGCTGACGAGGTTGCTCGGTGCTTACTGCGCGCCGACCACAGTGCCGTGTGCCTAATGGTCACAGCGAGAAACCACTTAGCAAACTAACTGTAGGGAAACACCCGATACCTCCCGCGCCCCTTTCGCCTAAGTTTCGTGGTGGATGCGGCTCAGACAAGGTCAGGCCGTCTCATCTCATTGCTCAATTCGGAAGCTGCGGGGCCGCAGCCTCGCTTTGGTGGAAGCGCCAGGAGAGTGCGGGGAGGAATGATCGAGCCGACCAAAATCTGCACGACTGGGCTGGTTATCGCTGGGGCGGTAACCGCCGCTGGACTTGCCCTCGGATTCTCGGCTCACGCCCAGGCTGACATCACTCCAAATCATGACAGCATGATCACCACCAATGTCTGCGAGGACATTCTACTGGGGTGGTCAGATGGTCAAATCATCGACAATCTTTCGAATAGATATGGAGTTTCGAGTCAACAGGGCCTGCAAGTCATAACAGAGATGCGTGTTCCTGGGAACTGTCAGTACGACGAGAATTTCTGACGACCGTGACCAAGTTGTTTGCCGTCGTCGCTGCCGCCCTGTCCGTCCCGTTCCTGGGCGCGGCTCCCACAGCCCATGCTGATGCCTACTGCGAACTCGGCAACCTGCTGATCCCGCAGGAAGTGCATCATGTGGGCACCTACCGTGACGCTACCTGTGCGACGGTTGCCGAAGTTGTCACGACTATTGACGACAGCGACTGCGTTCGCGCCGTGACGAACTACGTCGTGAGTCGCGGTTACGACCCCTACGTGGGCAAGGACATCGCCCTTCACAACTGCTGAGCGCGCACTGGTTCGTGGGCGGTGTCCCCGGGTGGTGGGAAATCTCTAGCCGGTTTCCTCAGCTGAGGACTCTTCGCACATACAGCCCTCGAGCGTCACGAGTGACGTGATGCCGCCCTGGTTGACGCAACACGCAGCAGTCGGCGACCACCCACAGCCCCCTGCGGGGATGCGTTCAGGCGCTGCCAGGCGAGACCGAGCCTCCGCTCCCGGAGCGCGCCCAGTTCCACAGTGCGCTGTTCGGATGGCATCGGGCGTAAGGGCCGTCAAGCAGCAGAGGACTCGCCACTGGCGAGGTACCGGTACACCGTGGCGCGGGAGACGCCGAGCATCTTGGCGATGTCGGTGGCGTTAATGCCCTTCTCCCGCATGTTGCGCGCCTTGGCGGCGGCGGCGTCGTCGACCTTGCGAGGACGACCACCCTTCCGCCCGTTGGCGGCTGCGGCAGCGAGACCGGCGCGGGTGCGTTCGATCATGGTCTCCCGCTCAAGCTGCGCGAAGGCGGCCATGATGGTCAGCATCGCCTTGCCCATCGCGCCCTCGGTGTGTAGGCCCTCGGTGATGCTTCGGAAGCCGATACCCCGTGACATGAGTTCGTCGACGACGGCGAGGACGTGCTGGGTGTTACGCCCGAGTCGGTCGAGCCTCCAGACGGTGAGCACATCGCCTTCTCGGAGGTGATCGAGGCACGCGTCGAGACCCGGTCGGGCCGAGGTCGAGCCGGAGACACCATGGTCGGTGAAGATACGAGTTCCCCCGGCTTCCTCAAGCGCGTCGATCTGGAGCTGAGGGTTCTGGTCGGTGGTACTGACCCTTGCGTATCCGATAACGGCCATTGGTGTTTCCTGTCTCAAAATCCCATCACGATCCGGGTTTTGATACTACACGGTTATGAGACGGGTTTTCAAGACAGCCCGGGATGCGATTGCACCTGTTCAATGGAGTCGGCCCGAGCGGGCTACCGCAGTCGCATCAACCCATCGTTTATGAGACCGTGACCGAGACACAGCCCGCAAGACACGACATCGGCCTAGACGGCGATGAACTCGCCGCCGGGCGCTTACCGAGGCTCGCTCAACACACTGAAGCGCACGACCGGCAGCGCCTAGCTGAATGTCGGTGAGCAGCAATAAGCTCTGATCGTTGCGATGAGCAGAGTGTCGAGTGCCCGGTGGCGGTTTGGCGCGCTACTCTCCGCACAGCCGGATAGCGAATACCATGGTCACCCAGGTCACGAAGGGCCGAATTTGCGATGTAATTCGCACTATCAAACGCCGACGGAAGCGGGATGATTGGGGGGTGGACGTCATGAGTGTGATTAGTGAGGGTGCGATAGAGGCCCCGCGATCGAGGCTGTCGTACTCGGCGATCGCGACGTACGCCGAGCAGATCGCATACGAACACAAAGTCATCAACGAACATGGCTACGTCGACGTGCATGCGCTGCTCAAGAAGCTTGGCGGTCAGATCGAGGTCGACAACCGCGCTGAGTCGCTCGAAGTGCGGGAGCCAGGCGACTTCACGGTAATCATCCCCACGCACACCTCACAGCTGCGGGACAGGTTCACAATTGCCCATGAGCTAGGGCACTACTTCCTGCACTACCGAGCTCCTGAAAGTCATCGCATTGGTGAGCGCACATCCACGTTCACTCGGTTGGGCCGCAACGTAGCCGAGACTCAGGCGAACGTGTTCGCGTCGAACCTCCTGATGCCCACTGAGCACTTCAGAGACGTGTTCGTCCGGCAGAACTGCAACATCGTGACGGTCGCTGAGCACTTCGGGGTGTCAGTCCCGGCGGCGAAGGTCCGCGCCGAGTATCTCCGCCTTCTCACCTGATGGCGGCTGGCCTCAACCAAGACGGCTCCATACTCTTCCTCTCCTGCGATCTGCAGAACTCAACCCAGTTCAAGCAGAAGAGCGAGGGCGGATGGATTGCGACCTTCCTCGCCTTCTACAGCGAGTTCCCCTCGCTGCTGGCAAACAAGATAACCGACTCATATCCGGTTCTGGCGGACCGTCTGTCGCTGTGGAAAGCCATCGGCGACGAGTTGATTTTCTCGGTCCGGATCCAGTCGGAGGAGGAGTGCAGCGACGCCATCGACGCGTGGATGGCCACGATGCTTGAGTTCGAGATCCAACACCTCCTCGGGAAGACACCGATGACGCTCAAGGGCGGAGCGTTCCTGGCGACCGTCCCCGCACCTGACCGTCGTGTTGCGATCCCCCGCACAGTCCAGATCTCCGACGGCGGATCGCAGATTGATGTGGAGGAGACGAACGAAGCGGCGCTCAACACCGCCGACGCAACTGGGGACTTCGCGATCAACTTCGCAATGGACTTCGTCGGGCCGAGCATCGACACTGGCTTCCGCGTCCTCAAGTTCGCTGCCCGCAGCTACTTCGTGCTGACTGTCGAGGTAGCTCACCTTCTGTTCAAGCACTACAACGACGACAAGACCAAGCGTGGCCGTGCGGCACACCTCCTCGGAACGCACTCTCTCAAGGGTGTGTGGGGCGGCAGGCCGTACCCGGTGTTCGCGATTGCGCGGCCGTTGGAGGCGGCCACTCCTGAGCAACTGCTCGCCAAGGCATTCGGGGACGGTGACAACCCCGGCCTGGTCACCGATGAGTACCCGCACCGCACGCCCAGTGAGGTGCTCGCGGCGATCGAGGCATACCGCAGCGCTGATGCATGGCAGGGCGCGGTTCACGCCCCTGATGCGCATGAGCCGGACTTCAAGAAGCATCAAGCAGTCATCGACGTTCGTCAGTACCTCGACAACCTCAACGACACGTCCGAGGATCCCCTCGACAGCGCGGAGGATCGCGGCGAGGAGGACGCGGTCGCCGACGACCTACCTCGCGACTGAGGACGCCACCTAGCGGTCAACTGCCTGGGGGCTGGCACCCGAACCAACCGCCAATTCCGGTCATCGATCATGGCCAACGGTCGGAGTCGTCCGCGCTATGGTCTGCGCATGGCAACCGCATCTAAGCGACCCAAGCTCACCAACCAGCAGGTCGGCGCAGCGGGGGAGCATTTCGTCACCGCTGAGATTCACAGACGTGGCGGCTACGCGATGACCTTCTCCGGCAACATGCACGACATCGATCTGTTGGCTAGCGACGTCAGCCACGACCGCGTCATCAGCATCCAGGTCAAGACCAAGACCAGCGGCACATGGCAGACGAGCACGACCAGAGGGAAGAAACAGAAAGCGCCCGAGGTCGAGACGAAGTATCGGGTGCTTGTCGACCTCGGCAAAGAGCAACCCGAGTTCTATATCGTCCCAAAGTGGTGGGTGGAGAACGACATTCACACGGCCCACAACAAGTACCTGAAGGAGTTTGGCGGTCACCGCGCCAAGAACCATGCCAGCACCCACCACGCGATACCGGTGTCTCGCCTCGCCCACTGGAAGGACCGCTGGGAAGTCCTCGGGATACTGCCGACGGTTGAGTAGTCGCCAAGTGGCGGGCCTGGTTCATCATCGCAAGCGGCTAGGTGGCTGCGGCGTTTGGTTGTCCCCCTTTCTGAGTGCTGTCATCGATATGGCGTCGCGAAGCGCGAAAACTGCTCACCGGGACAACAGCCTGATGTCAACTTTCATTTGAATCGTATTTTCCTGCGGCATTTAGCATCTGGCCGATGGCGAGTTCGGAGGACACTCCGCAGATGCGCAGTCTGCGCGGCCGCATCGGCGCTTACGAGTCTTGGGCGAGAACGGAGGACCGGGCAGCCCGCACGTGGCCCGGACGCAAAGCTGCGTTGGACCGTTTCGAGCGGGAGGTGGACCCCGACGGTGTGCTGGCATCCCAAGAGCGCGTCAAGCGTGCTGAGTGGGCACGCAAGGCCCACATGCAAAGGCTGGCGCTGAAGTCGGTGGCGGCACGGCAGCGGCGCAAACTCATCTGCCAGACCTGCGGTGCGCCAAAGGAAGCCGATGCGCTGATGTGCCCACGGTGCCTGGACAAGATCGAGCCGTGACCACCCTGCCGCCGTGGATGACGACCGCGCAAGTAGCCGAGCACTGCGGTGTTGATCGCGCCGATGTGCATTACCGGCTGCTGCAGAAGCTGGAGGTCCGCCGGATCGGCGTTCGAGGTGGCGCTGCGCCGTGGGGTCGACTGATCCGCGTCGGACGTGCATCAGTGCTGCGGATATGCGGGGAAACCGTTGTGCCCGCTGAAGCGCTGCCGCGCTGGGTGACCCTTAGACAGGCCGGGACCTACTACCAGGTCAGCGCGCACCTCATTCGCCTGCTGATCGCGCATGAGCAACTTGATGCCCGGCGCATCGGCTCTGGCGGCGCCATCCGCATCGACCGGGACTCCCTGCTTGAGCTGGGCCGAATCCGTATTTGGAGGGCGTCGTGACGCGGCGCTACATCACCATTGCCGAGACCGCCGAGTACCTCCAGATCAGTGACCGCACAGTGCGCCGATTGATCGCTGACGGCGAGCTGACCGGCTACCGGATGGGCCGCTCGCGCCGCACGATCCGGGTCGATCTCAACGAGATCGACGAGCAGTTGATGCGCCCGCTAAACGCTGCGCCGCAAGTTCGGAAGCGCCGGACCTCATGAGCGGTGACCCCGGCTCGATCAAGGCCACGACCTTCTGTGGCGAGTGCGGCCACTTCGCCAGCGTGCACCACGGCGGCGGTGGTGGCCGCCCCGGCGGGTCATCATGCGCGGCCCCCGAATGCGACTGCACCATGTTCGTCGACCCCGGCGATGCCCGCGTGCCACTCGGAGTCGGCAACTTGACCGCTGCCGAGGTGGCTCAGCTCACCGGACTGTCGGTACACACGTTGAGCTACTGGCGGCAGAGCGGCCAAGGACCCAGCACCATCAAGGCGGGCAGCCGCACGCTATACCGCCGCGAGGACATCGAGCAGTGGCTGGCCACCGTCGATGGACGCATCCAGCCATCAGCCACCGGGGCCTCGGGCTGGCACCAGAAGGCCGTCGACGCGGCGACCAGAATCGACCCGAACCACACCGCACCGTGGAAGCTGGCCACCACCTACGCGCTGCTGGCCATCGCCGAAACACTGCTTGCGCAACCAACACCCAGAGCGCCGCGCCCGCCAGCACCGTCTGGCACAGGTCAGCCTGATGGCGAGCTACTCACCGTCGCCGACGTTGCCGCCATGACCCGGCTGTCGGTGGGCACTCTGCGGTACTGGCGGCATACCGGGTCGGGTGGTCCGCCGTCGGTGAAGCTGGGGCGGCGGGTGCTTTATCGCCGCGCGGAGGTCGAGACGTGGCTTAAGGAGGCACGGTGACCGCACCGGTTCAGCGCACGCTGCCGGGGACTCCCATTCCCCGCGAGAGGCTGGTCGCCGAGTGGGAAGACCTGCGCCGCCGCAACCTCCTGAAAGGTCCGATGGCCAGCTTCCTGTTCGACCTTCACTACTCGGAGCCCGAGAAGACTTACCAGTGGCGCATCCAACTCGACTGCGGCTGTGTGCGCGACGTCCTCACCCGCCACCACACCGACGACAAGCCCGCCGACAAGGCGGAGCGGCTAGCCGAGCTGGCCCAGACCTACTACTTCGGCCATGTGAAGCCGTCGGAGCCTGAGATCCGCGAGACCAAGGAACAGGCCGAGAAGCGCGCCGAACAAGCCGCCCGAGCGAAAGTGACAGGCACCGACCTCCCGGCCGAGCCTGAACAGCCCAGCATCTACGGCAAGGCGCGACTCAAGGATGACCAATTCCTTTGTCAGGACCCGAAATGCCCGCAGTATCGATCGCACGGCGGTCCCGTCCGAGACATTGTGGAATGGGTTCGCCGCCGGGACACCCACTACGTCAGTGAGCCGCTGGAGATCGACGGCAAGGTGATACGGGATGCCCGCCAGTACGCCGTCTGGGATGTCGTGCTCAGCTGCGGGCACTTCACGCAGGAACACACCGAACCCGGATGGAAGCCCGAAGACGGCCCGGTTCACCGGAAGAGCAAGAAGCGGCTCCCCCTCAATCAGGTTTTGGAGGAGATCGCCAACGGCGATCCTGACGAGGAGGCCTACTGGCGCCGGGTGTACGACGAGAACCACCCTGACCCCGCGCCGTTCACACGATGTCGCACGTGTGCCTGCCTGCGCACGATCACCGCCTACCAGCGCGTCGGCTGGCTAGCGAAGAAGGCCAAACCTGTTAAGGCGCGGCCGATCCCACGCAAGACCCTGGAACGGCGCCTCCGGAAGCTGGAATCCGAAGCCGTGCGACTACGCGAACAACTCGACAATCTGCCCGTAGACGGGTGAGCCCCTAAGGCCGGGTCTACGCGTCATCATCAGCACATGGCTACGTGGCTGCGGCGTTGATCGCGGCGCGTGCCATCGAGCCTGAGGATGCGATGTTCAGATGCTGCCGAACTCGCCGATGTGTCCGTGGCACAGGTTATAACCGGCGTTCAGCGACGTTCACCTGCCGGGCCGATCGCCCGAGGAACGGCGGATCAGTCGCCGTTCGGTGGTCTACGCGGCGAGCAGTTCCGTGGACCACGCGGCGATCGTCGGCTCGAACCGCTCAGGAATATAGGACTCTTCGGGGGGTGCACCGCCCGGAGCGCGGGAAGCAGCCTCGTACAGGCACACGGCGCACTCGACCATGTTCAGCGTCACGGCGAGGGCATCGGCGATCAGCGAGAAGATCGTGCCGCCTCGGGAATACTCCGTCATCCACTTGTATCCGTGGATGAAGCTGGAACCGTAGGAGTAGAACGACCGGGCCGCGCCCTCCAGTCCGTTCGCGGCGATCTCCCCGGTATCGTGCGCCGGTACGTGGCCATCGACCCACTGGGCGGACGACCGGATCGTCGCGGTGAAGGATGGCGTCTTGGCGAAGGTGTACTCGGCCTTCGCCTTGTCGAGCATCTCGTTGTACTTGCGCCGGTGATCGGCGTTCATGGCCTGCAGCTGCGGCGTGAACCGATTGCCACGCTTGGCCTCGTTCTCCGCGTCGATCACGAGGTAACGGCGGCGCTGTTCCAGCTGTTCCATCTCCTCGGACCTACACCGGTCCCGGCGGACCTCGCGATCCGGGTCGCCCAACAGCCAGATGGTCAGGGAGGCGCACTCCATCGCCACCCGGCACAGCTGCAGGACCTCGGATACGTGGGGCTGACGGTGTGATCGGCGGCGGGCGACCAACAGCCCGGCGGTGTTCATGCTCTCGACGGCGCTCATTGCGGGGAACATCGCGTGCTCGGCGACGGCATGCGGTCCCGCCAGCGTCAGCGGGTACACCGCGGCGAAGGCGGCGTCATCGGCGGCCAGTAGACTCGCGGGCTCCGCGTGGTGCGGGTGCAGACCCCACTGGTAAAGGTCGCCGCAGCGCTGTCCGCGCTCGTCGATACGGGTCAGGACACCGTTATTCGCGAGGTTGAACAGCGCCTCGGCTTGTTCCGCAGTCAGTCCCATGTTCGGAGTGCCCATGGGACAACTTTAGGCAGCGGGTCCGACAGGTTGCGGTGCCTGGCGGCCTCGCCTTCCACCTCATTGAGCAACTGTTCGGGGGTAACCTCCCTGCGCTGGCAGCCTGTTGTCGCCGTCCTTGAGTCCCGTCACCGATGTCGCGTCGGGAACCGCGAGGACTGCTCAACTACTTCTACTCCATCGACGGCCACCCCGATGGCCCGGACGCCTTTGAGCAGGCCCTGTCGAAGTTGGAAACCGGGGCTGCGGCGGTACTGCGCGCCATTGTTCAGGGCAAGTGGCCGCTGTCCGCAGAGCAACGCCTCACGTTGAGCACCTTCTTCGCGGTGCAGTACGTGCGCGGCCCAGACCACCGTCGGACATGGAGTACATGGCGGCGCAGATGACGCGGCTGGAGGTCACGTTCAACGGGCGCTAGAACGTTCAGCAGTGGGCCGAGCACCGGTACGGCGTCGAGCTGGATGCAGACGAAGTCAGGAGCTGTGGCAGCAGACCACCCGGCCCGAGGGTCCACCAATGACGTTGCCACCGATCGCGCACATCGCTCAGATCATCGAGTCGGCTAACATTTTGTTGCCCTACATCGCGGGAAGGCCGTGGACACTTGTGCGGTTCAACCGCCGACCGCTGGTCACCTCTGATTTCCCCGTGGCGCTCATACCCGAGCAGGGGATCGATTCGCGGGAGGGGGTGGATTTATGACGGCTCAACTGATTACGTTCCCGCTGACCCGCAAGCTCGGTTTGATCATGGGTGATGCGATGATGTTCGCTCAGGCCAACATCCCGGTCCACCGACTACGCGCGGGCGAGGCCGATGAGACCGAGGGGGACGACCTTGATGGCGAGACTCATCAACGACAGCACGGTGCATTCGGCCAGCGAGTACGTCTATCACCACCCTGCCGACGAGCATGCGTTGCCGTCGCCGCTTCCCGGCACGCGCTTGAGCAACCTGTCGATACCGGGCCACGAGAACGACGCATAATCCGTCCGCTCGCCGGTCCGATCAGCGGCAGTGCCAACACATCACCGTGGCGGGCCGGACCTCCTAGCATCCACAGCATGGCCTCCAACACACCAGACATCGAAGTCCTGCGCGACCGTGTGATCCGCGCCAGCGAAGTACGCGCGTCGATCGGGACGCTATGGAACGAATACATGGAACGGCAACCGCGCCGCTTCGGTCTAGTAGCCGACGCCGAGTCCGGTACCCGCTGGACTCTCGTTATCAACACGACCGAACCGATGCCCGTACGGATCAGCGCCCTGTTCGGCGAATGGCTGTACCTCCTACGTGCGGCGCTCGACGGAACTGCCTACTACGTCGCGGTCCGCGACAGCGGCCAGAATCCACCGCCCAAAGAACGCAGCATCTACTTCCCGATCAAGACCGATCCCGCCAAGTACGACAGCCCGGGTCACCGGCAAGGGTTGATCGCTCTGTCCGACTCGACCTTTGCGGACCTGCGTACCGTCCGGCCGTTCAACGCGCAGCCCGACTACAAGTCGAACGTGCTGTGGTGGATCGAAGAGTTGGCGCGTATCGACCGTCACCGGTATGGGCACACCCTGGCCCCGCACATCGTGAACGTGCGCATCGGGCTGAAACCTCCGCTGACGTTGGTCAAGCACCACCTTCCCGAGCCAATGACAGTGCGGGTGCCGATTGACGAATCCGCCCCTATGCCGCTCCTTGACTTGGAGGCCCCAGCCGATTTCAACGAATTGGCCGTCCGACAGCACATGGACATCAGCGACGCGACCGAGAACGCGCTCGATGTCACCGAGTGGGTGTCCAACGCCTCAGCGCCCATGAAGAATATGGACCTCGGCAAGCGGATGTGGCGGTGCGAAGACTTCCTGCTAAACGACATCATCGAACCGATGGTTAACGCCTCGCCGTCTCCTCGGTGAAGCGCGAACGCGACGCCCGCTTTCTCATCCCTCGGTGACGATCAGGGCGTCCTCGATGCTGTAACTGTTGGTGAGGCCAAGTGATTGCTCCCAGTCGTGAATCAGGTCGGCGGACTTGTCGCACGCCCATTGCGCGACTCCGGCGCACAGGACATGGTGCGGAAACCACGGGGTCGCGCCTTGCATCAACGGGTTCTTCGGGACTAGCTCGATCAGCCGCTTTTCGAGGGCGTGGGCCTCGTTATCCCATTGAAGTTCGGGCTTGAAATGAACAAATGCGTCGCGCAACTTCAGCAGGCCGGAGACATCTTGGCCGGGGCGCTGCCCCTTGTCGATGGCTCGTCCGGTGACGCAGACAAGCGTCTCATCGAGCTTGTCGATTACTGGCAGGCGGTCCGCCCGCTCTCCCCCGGCCAGGTCGCGGATGGCATCAATCTGCTTATCGCTCAGACCGGCTAGACGGTGGCTCGCCGACGCTCGAATCGGCTCCAAGGCAGCGTGCCAAATCTCGTTGACGCGGGCTTCCAAGAAGGCCGCCGACTCGACAATCGCGCACACCGCATATGAGCGCACGTCGTAATCGTAGTCGGTGAATCATCCTGGCGGGCTTCTAGAGCGACCCGTTCGCGCTCATGGCAAAGCGACGCCATCAAGCGAGCCGCGCGGATGTGCGCACCTGCGAAATAGTGGCGCGTCCCGATCACGTCGTAGGTCGGTTTACCGGACGAATCTCCCATGGCCGAAGTATGCCGAAACGACTCGTCAGCCCGCCCGACGACGACTATTATCCGCCTATCCGGCGTGTCATCCAGGCGGGCGGCAGTGGCACCCTTCCCCCGTCCCTCATGGGCACGACGCTCGACATCAAGCGGGCTGACGAAATACACCTACTGACCCACCAAGTGCACCAACACGTCGTGGGCCACGACGAGTACGGCGAGACTGTCGGGCTGGTGCTGCCCGGCCTGCCACGTCACCGCCTGCTCAAGATCGGGGAGGTGACCGGCGATGCGGGTGGTGCCAGTTTCGAGAACCTGCAGCAGTGCCGGGCGACCGGGCTGGGACCCGCGCGAGGCACAGGTTCCAACTATTGCCATCCAATTCATGGGTGATCATCGAGATGATCGACCGGTTTGATCGAGCATCCGGCGGGCACCGTCGCGGACGATCTCATCCAACAACGACCCGCGGCCACCACCGTCGTTCTCATTGGCGCATTCCGCATCCGGAACCACCGTAAGCATGGGCGTACCTTCCCGAACCAGCGCGCGAACGCCGGGCTCTTGATGAGACCTATGGCATCGAGATCATCCTCGGGAAGCTGCGCCCACTTTCACGCTGCCTCGTCGAGGCTCATCCACAAGGGGACTGAGCGCGAACAGGGGGTCTTCAATGACGCCGGAGGCGGACTTCTGGAATGAACTCACCGTCGCTCAGGAATGGTTCTGATCGTCCTACAACGCTTGCTCGTGTGCTGCTTGGAAGGCGTCCTGGATGTCGTAGGGGATCATGCCGTAGGCGGCACCATAGTGCCCATTCTTGAGCGCCCACGACCTCATCGCGGGAGCGTCACGGCGATGTGAGGCTCATGTGGACCTTGATCTGTACCTTGATCCTTCTTCCGCTTCTGTTGTTGTGACGGTCATCGGTCCGCCTCTGGTTGATCAGGCGTCGTAGCTCATCAGCCGCTTCCGTAGCCGTAGGGGCCTTCATGCCACTGCCCGTTCTCACAGGTAGCGAGGTCCCCCTCGCCCTGGAGCACGCGGGTCGCACCTTCGGTGCACCCGGCTTGCACCGGGGGCGACTCGACGGGCGTGACCGGCGGAGCGGGTGCCTGGACAGTCACCGCCGCAGAAGGTGGCGGTGATGCGGAATGGCACAGGTACTGAGCAGCGATCTCCATGAACACCCCCTCGTTGTAGACGTTGGCCTTGCTGATCTTCGCGGGATCACGGGTATAGCCCGCGTCGCGACTCACTTCCGCGTAAAAGGGCTCAGCAGCCGCGCGGGGATTTGGATATCGATCCATCACCTGACATGCCTGGTAGCCATAGGCGACCAGCCTGTTGTCTGTGGGACGACCACCGGGGATATCGGCGGTGGGGATGTTGGCATAGACATCCGACACAAAGCTCGCCTCACCGGCAGGGTTGGGCGGATAAGGCGGAATCGGAGTCGGCGACATCGGCGCTGGGGGTGCAACCGTCTCGACAACATGAGGCGAAGGTGCCTGTGCGACAGGCTGATTGGCATCGCGGACGACAACAAGCGCCACCACACCGGCCACCGCAATCACGACCAGGCTGACCGCAATACTCAGCGCGGTAATGCGCCGCGACGTCAGCCGCTGTGTTGGAAACTCGTCGACGTCGTCATAGTCGAGCGCCCAGGCGTAGGCCGCCTGGGTTTCGGCCTCAGCGACGCCCGCCATCTCGGTCGGCTCGTTACTCATCGATGGCCTCGAGGACGATCCCGGCGGCATTGCGGAACCGCTCCGGGGTGAAGTCCGCACGCCCCGGCTGGCCGCTGGGATCGGGAAGCCAGCCCGCTGCTGGTTGGTCCATAGTGTTTCTATCTACTCACAGGCGATGCCGTCGCCGTCACGGTCAAGAGGGGAAGGCGGGTGCCCCGGCGGCGTATATGTTCGTCTCGGCCTGCCCCTCGTCAAATGGGTCCACCATTTGTGGTCCCCTCTCCGACCAGCACTCCGGCACAGCAAAGTCAACAAACACTCTGACGCGACCGTAACAAAATCCGCACACAATCACTCGCAGTTCAGCAAAGATGCTCACCCCTGCTGAGATGCGGATTGATACAGCTCAGTGACCTCACGCACTGTCGATCCACCATGACGTCCCGGCCGTCACCACAGCAGTCGAATCAGCCATCTCCGCACCACCCCTCAAGTTGGATCGGCGGAACTGCGGATCGTGTCCGGCAGTTGGGACATGACGGTGCGGGTGTGGCCCGCTTACCCCGACCCGTGTCGGCGTTGTGCGCCAAGCTCACCACCAATATGAGCCACCAGCTGTGGCGGGACTGGGTGTCGCCCGACATCGACTACATCAAGGTCTGCCCTGACCTGCCGGTCGCGCCGGACTAGCTTCCCTGCCGTGCGGCAACCGGTGGCCGAGCTGCCCGCCCTCATGATGTGAAGGGGCGATTCGAGCGTCGGGCATATGAGCATCGGTGCCTCCTTAAGGCGAGGCACCAGTGTTCGTGGGGGGTGATGGCATGCGCCAACTGTTCATCTCCTACGCGCGCGAGAACAAGCCTGACGTCGAGGCGCTGGTCCGGGACCTGGACGTCCTCGGCTATCAGACGTGGGTGGATTCATCGCTGCGGGGCGGCCAAACGTGGTGGGAGGATATCCTGCGGCGCATCGCCGACTGCGATGTGTTCCTGGCGATCGTGTCCGGCCCCATGCTGAATTCGGTGGTCTGCAAACGGGAACTGGAATGGGCGCTGGCGCTAAACAAACCGGTGCTACCGCTTGCGGTGGAGAGGCTTCCTGACGCTCTTCCCCGCTCCATCTCGATTTGCCAGACCGTCGACTTTTCCCAGCCCGGGAGAGAGGCCGAGTTCGCCGTGGCCGGTGCACTGGCGAACCTGCCACCTGCACCGCCGCCACCCACCCTCCGACCCCAACCACCCGCTGCGCCGCTGTCGTATCTAACGCACTTCGTCGAGCTGGTATCTGCGCCAAACGCCCTTTCCCACGACCAGCAACGCCAAGTCATTATCGAACTGGAGCCTGCCCTTCGTTCCGTCGATCTCGAGGAGCGACGAGGGGCCCGCGTCGTGCTGGAGAGGTTCAGCGGTCGTGACGACCTCTACGCGGACGTGGACCGGACGATCACCGTGTTGGAAACGGCTCAATAACCCGGCGAGCGAACCCCCGAGGGCTGAATCACGACAACATCCCAACCTGTCGGTGAGGTCGTCAAAGCCTGCGGCCCGGAGACCTTCGCCGTTCGAGCGCTCGTGGGGTCACCCGCGCCTACCCGTCCGCAAAGACAGGGCCCGCGACTCCTCGCCAAGCGCGGGCGTTCGACTGTCCAGTTCTGTGTTCGCCCCTCGTGAGGTGCAACCGGGCCAAACCTTTATGGTTCGGGTATTTGCCCACTTGCCAAGCGAAGACGAAGAGGTCGAAGCCCTGGCGCGCAAATTCGACGATTCGTCGCGGCCGATGGGCACCGACGTACTGGATTCCCGGGTGCGTGAGGGCGAACGCCTGGCATTCGAATTGCGGCTGCCGGAGCTGCTCGTCGACGATCCAGTCCAGTCGATGGTTTGGGTAGGTCAGCCGCGATCGGTTCAGTTCGGTGTAACAGTGCCAACCGATTCCACGCCGCAAACCGTGATCGGCACGGTGACAATCAGCCGTGCTTCGGTGCCGATCGGACGTGTCACGTTCATGGTGAACGTGTCCGAGCCTGAACCAGGTCTCGTGCCTGGACTCCCCTCGGCGCCGCGTTATCCAGCCCTTCGACCTAATTATCATCGCTACCGAAGGGCGTTCATCTCCTATGCGTCGGCCGACCGGAAGGAAGTGCTCAAGCGGACTCAAATGCTCCCCGGCGCTGGCATCGACTTTTTTCACGACATCCTCACGCTCGACCCAGGGCAGCGCTGGGAGCGTCAGCTCTACTACGAAATCGATCGCTGCGACCTGTTTCTCCTGTTCTGGTCCTCGGCAGCGAAGACCTGAGCATCCCGCCGATATATTGACGAACAGCTGATGCGCCGACGAACCAACCGCCGCGGGCACGAAATCGGCGCACGGCCTAGTTCTCGCGGCCGAGCCAGCACGCAGATACCACGGCCAAATCGCTCAGTGAGTGCGGTACGTCCGCGTTTACGCCTGCGGCGGAACCGGCAGCTTGCTCACGAGCTTTCCCGCATCGATTTCGAGACCATCGGCGATCTTGACGATTGTCTCCAGCCGCAGGCTGCGTTGACCGCGTTCGACCTTGCCCAACTGTGTCCAGTGAATGCCGCACCTGACAGCCGCGGCTTCCTGACTGAGGCCGAGCGCCCGCCGACGATCGCGTACCCGTTCGCCAAAGACCCGGGTGGTCTCGTTCAGGGCGGGCTTGGATCGCTCGTCGGGCATGATGACCAACCACATACGGCCCGCGTGGAATCGACCAGAGCGTGCTGTACGCATGCGTATTGCACCCATGCGCAATGACCTTTACGATCGACTGAATGTTAGCTGGTGGGATTTCTGAAGCTGCTTGTGCGGCCCAGCTACTTTGCGGAGAGAAATGAACCCACCATTGCGCACCCCTGGGCCACCCCAGTACCGCGGAGTCAACCTATGGCTCACGGTCATCGCGGTCGGCGTGTTAGTACTCGGGGCGTGCTCGCAATCGGAAAGTTCGGGTAGCGAGCCCTCTGGTCAGGACGTTGGCGTAGCGGCCCCTGTACAACGAACAATCTCCGGGACATCGGACGATTGGTTAAGTGCGGTCTGCGAGCCCGGCCGCTTGTATGAAAACCCATCAATGCCGGGTGCCGTTGGGGGCGCCACATGTGCACCGCGGGTGACCACACCAAACCCGAACACCCAGATATGGATTTCGCAGTTCGACTCCGAGTTCACAATGCGCAATGTACTGCCCGCCCGCCTCGCCAAGTACGCCGCGACAACCGAACATAGCGGTTTGATCTGGACGTTCTCCATCATCGACAGCGATCCATCTCCGCTCCGGCCCTTGGAGCAATTCGGCTTCAGCATCGAGCAAGTCGCCGCACGCGGCACAGCCCCGCCCATCTCGAGAGCACCGCCAACTACAGCTCCTGCACCGCCTAACCGAAGCGCACTACCCGCGCCTACACGCGAGCGGTCCGCTGGACGCCAGCCGACGATTGCGTCGTATATCAAGGAGAACGGCATCGCCGAGACTCCGGCAAAGCGTGGCGATCCAGTGTCACCAACAATCAACTTGCCGTTCCCGCCGGGCTGGGAGGACGCGGGTAGCCGCACCCCCGATTGGGCTTACAGCGCAATACTTTCCACCGACCCGGCCATGGCCGCGGATCCGCCGTCCATCATCGCGCTGCTATCCAAGCTGACCGGCAATGTCGATCCCTGGCAGATCCTCATGTACGCACCCAACGAGCTCAGGAATCTCCCGGGATACGACGGAGCGCAGCACGCCACGTCGAGCACTCTCAGCGGGTTCGATGCGGTCCAGATCGGCGGCACCTACATCAGGGACGGCGTCAAGCGCGTCATCGCTCAGAAAACTGTTGTCATCCCTACAGCGAATGGGCTGTATGTCTTCCAGCTCAACGCCGACGGCACCGGGGATCAGAAACGTGCATTGATGGATGCCACCCAAGTCATTGACGACAAGACCAAGATCACGCCGTAACGGCGGCGTCCGACCCACTGCTCGGCCACATGTCGAGGTGTCCGCCGGTGAGCTTCTCGGTGACCGCTCGTGCCTCAACCGATCCACAGAGTCGCGGTATTACACGTCGGCTCGTCCTGCCAGACCGGCTGGGCAGGCGCAACATTAGCGGCCTTCGAACGGCTACGCGACACCTGGGAACTCGTCGATACCGCCCGGGCCCAAACGCCTCGACGACATCGCCATCAACCTCTTCCGCGCCGCTGACGTCTACGAGTACCGCGACCACGCCAGCGGGCGACAACATCCCAGAGTTCGTAGTTCGCCGAAGCTGCGCTACATTACTCCTTGATAAATGCTGCGTCGATTCTTGCGCGACTCTTTGCAAGTTCTGTACCTTCGCCCGGAAACACCGCACGTCACAGGCGTAAGAGGTTCGAACCCCTCAAATTTCATCTGTTAGAGCTTGGCCTAGTTGGCTATTGGACTTAAACCTCTGCGGCATTGAGCTTAATCTCGTCGCCAATTGACCGAAGCAGACGGCCGGATCCTCTGACGCCGTGCCTTCGGGCAGCTGCTGCACGGCGAACCGGACGTCTTAGGACATCAAGTGATCAGGCAACGGCAGGGGTTGACCAGCATAATCTCGCGGCGACACCCTTCCAGGTCTCCCAATCGCCGGGTGGTCCGTGTCAGTGCCTGGGGGCCAGCGCCCGGGCTGGCCGTGCCTGGAGCAGGTTCACGATGTGTCGTCATTGCGCACCCCCCGGATGATCGCCCCCATCGGTGTCGGCGAAGTAAGTTCTTCTCTGGTAGGTCCGGTCTGCCGGTCCTGCTGCCTGCGTATCCCATTCGCGGAACGTTCCAGCCATTCACAGTGCCCGTGGTGCCCGTTTGTCGGGTTGCGGGCGTAACTATCACCGGGGTTGAGCCAGAGAGTGCCGTGGTCGGCGAGGACACGGCGCAGCTCGGCGAACAGCTCGCGCATCTTCTAGACGTACTCGGCGGGCGAAGCCTCCAACCCGTACTGGACTTCGATGCCGTAGTCGCGCAGGCCATAGTAAGGCGGGCTCGTCACGATGCAATCCGCCGAGCCATCGGACAGCTCGGTGACGCACTCCAGTACGTCACCGCGCAGCAGGATCAGTCGCTCGGAGGCGGAAAAGGTCTGGAAACTCTTCACGTCATGAGGCCAACTCCTCGACGTGGGCGTAGCGGCAGAACATCGACCGCAACATGAGGGCTTGATCGACGCTGAGCGGCGGTGCCTCGGCCGCGAGTTGTGCAGCGCGGGCTATCATTTCGGCCCGGATCTGGGCGTCGACAGTGGTCATCGGGTAGACCACATCTCGATGAAGTCATGGATGTTGTCGAGGTATTCACGAATCGCGTTGACCTGCGGGAACGGCATGTGCTGGAACACGTCATCGAGGCGGACGGCCTGGCACTCCACGACGACCGCAGCAAGGGTCTCCGCGATGTGGTCAAGGACGGAACCTGGATCGATGGCGTCGATCTCGCTGTTCAACTTGGTCAGGGCTGTGATGGCGTGGATCGGCCAGGGCAGGATCGCGCAGCCTACCTGCTCTCGGCTGTCGGCGAACCGGTCATCGGCCAGGACCTTCTCCACGCGCTTTGTGATCTTGTCGACTCCCATCCCGACGAGATAAGCCTCGTCCTTCAACGGCTTGCGGCGCGGCGGCTTTCGCTCCGGTTGCGGGTACTTCTTGCCGTCGAGTCCATCAATCACCACAGCCGGTTGCGGCTCAGCTTCACGGGCTCGGCTCAATGCCTCGGCCACACGTTCGGTTTGGCCGGGGGTCTGATCGGTGATGCCGCCGGGTGGTGGTTCGGCCTCAATCAATGCCTCGGTCAGCGCATCTTCGTCAACCTCGACGTCGACAGGTCCGTCAGGTGGAACATTTGTTACACCTGCATCGAGTGACCGGCGTGCTTCTGTGTGACTGATTCCAGTCGCCGCTGCGATGGCTCGCAGGCTCAAACCTGATTCCCGCAGCGAGGCAACTACTTCCGCGCGTTCCTCGCGCGGCAGCCGCAACCGACTAGTGTCGAACTCACGGGTGCAGTATGAATCCCACGAGCTATAACCCAAGGCTGACCATGCCCGTTCGATGTACGCCTGCGTGATCAGCTCCCACACGGCCTCGACGTCGGCGTTGATGCGGTCGGTCAACCGGCGGGCCTCATTGGCGTCGATCGCAACGACGACTGTCGCGGTCATGATGCGCCCATCAACATTCCGAGGATGCGCTGGCGCACCTCATCGGTCAGGGGTGGTGCTGCGGCCAGGGCGCGTTGGACCGCGGTCATGAGCCGCTCGTCGTCCAGGGCCTCTTTGGCGCTCAGGGTTTTCGGGTGGTCCTCGCCGTAGTGGCGCTTCAAAATGCCGAAGCGGGACCGGGCGCTGGCTAGGGAACTCATGGTGGAAGTCCTAAGGGGTGCAGCCTGTGGCAACCCTGATCTTCGATCACGCGGGACACCCGATTGCGGATGCCGATCTCTAGGTTCACTAATGGGCTTGCGCCCGTTGCCTACTCAATAGGATAGTACAGAGAAACGGGGTGTGTGTCTGAAACACCTTGGTCTGCAACATTATACAAAATCTAGGTCAAAGCTATGCGCATTGCCACGATCCAAAACTCATATGCAGGCCGATCTCATCCCAGTTGTCCAGAATCTGCTTCAGCCGGGTTAGCTTGCGGTCCTTCGGCCGGGTTCCGCGGCCGGTCGGCGAGAACACGTTGACGGGGTCAAAGGGCAAGACGCCCTCGCACTCATCAAAGACCCAAGAGAGAGCGTCCACAACGTCCTCAAGACGCGGTCCTTCACTCTCGCCAAAGGATGACAAGGCGCTCTGGTACCAGGAGTCAAAACGCTTGTCGGAAACCCGGTCAAGCAAGGGTTTGCCAAGAGCTTGGCGGTCACTGTTGGCCCTCGCCAAGACGAGGGACTCAAAGTGAGAGGCCAACCAGCACGCCTCACGATGAACAGCGAAAAAACTCACGTCACCCCAACCACCACTGGACTTCCTTCTGGGCATAGGGGTATCGCAGACAACACGATCCCATGCCCACATCCTGGCTGCGGCCGCAGGCCGCCTTGCCTTTGTCGTGATGGTGGCACCGCGGCCGCAGGCCGCTTCGCGCGGGGAGCGAGCCGAGCCGCGCAGCGGCTCGGTGAAGCGGACCGCAAGCTCCTGGCCCAGTACCACTCCTACGGAGTGGTAGTGATTATCTCTATGTTTCTTACTAGAAGAAACACCATCTGTTAGTACAGAAGTAGTAGTAGGAGAAGTAGTACTTATATCTACTTCGTTAGGCCAAAAACGAGCCGCGGGCAAAAGCCGGTATCGGTTCGCTCGGCGGCTGCTGTTGATGAACCGGGCCGAGACCTCGATCAGACCCTGGCCGACGGCCCACTGGAGGTCCCGTTTCAGAGTCCGCACGGGGATGCCGGTCGTGTCCGATATCTGCTGATGCTTCTCGACGAAACTACGGCCGGTACATCTCAACTGCAGGTATTCGACCAACACGACACGCCGGGCGTCAGTGCGGGCCGTCATTTGTTGGACTCGTGTACAATAATCATCGACTTCCTTGGCTGGTGGTCACCGCGGCCCCGGGGGTACTGGTCCCCCCGGGGTCGCACCTTTTCTGGGGTATGTTCCAGCGTGAGTCCTAGCACGCGCGTTGTCAATTTCGCCGCGCCCCAACCCCGTTGTGTTGCAACGGATTACGCGTTCAGATCTGGTCCAGAGTCCGTACAGAATGCCTGATCAGTGCTATTACTTCGGTTGCCCCAGCACAGAGCGGACCTGTAGGCGTTGGCCGGTCTTTCTGCTCACGATCACTACGTTGTCGCGGTCGAAATTGCGAGACCGGCTAGCGGGCTTGCGGATGGTAATGGACAAGTGGTGGTCGAGAAACCGGCGCTGTCGGTCGATCGGAAGCGAGTCGAATGTGGCCAGCGCATTGTGTCCGGTCCACACCTCGGAGATGCGCTGGTCTATCAGCTGCTGTTCTGCTGCTGCGATCTTGGCCGCCAACCTGTCCCGCTTCTTGGAGTAGGCCCGGGCGTCGACGACATCATCCGCGTAGTCTGCCTCGTTCTGCCGCTCAGAGGCCCGCAGAGCGTCCAAGTCGCTGGCATCGGCACCCACGCTGATCCGTTCGGGTCTGATCGACTCAGGGTCTCTGAGGAGGTAGTAGCGCACAGCATTCAATACCTCGTACTCCACCGGCTCGCGGACGATCGAAAGGCACTTGCGAGGGCATAGGTACCGGCGAGACTGCCCTGCCATGCGGCCGCCACAGAGGGCGCATGTCGCGCACCCTGACAACAGGTACTTCCTCGCCGTCCCCGTCTGCATGCGTCGATCCGGGCTGGCAAGGATGGTCTGGGTCAGCTTCCATTCCGCCTCGGACACGGCCGGTTCCCAGTCGCCGGGCCCGACGGTCTCTTTTCGGCCATAGGGCATCAGGCCGCCGTACCGGGGGTTCGTCAATCGGGTTCGCACCGTGTTGTTGGAGACATCCAGCCATCGGGCCAGCGACGCGATCGATTCACCGGCGAGGAATCGCTTGTACATCTCCGTTGCACGGGGCAGGGCGTCCGTGGCGGCACCGTCCGTGTCGTACCCCCAGAGGGCCACTCCCTTCGGTGCCTTGCCCTGCTGTCGGCGCTGCGCGTTGGCCGCCCGCTGGCGCTTGGCCTTCAGCTCGCTTTCGCTCCGTGCGACAGCCGCCTTCATGCGGGCGAACAGGCGGCCGTTTTCCGTCGACAGATCGACGTTGCCGTCGACCGTAACCAGCGTGAAGCTGCGAGATTCTGCAAGGTCGATCAAGTCTTCGAGCTGGCGGGGCTGTCTGGTGAGCCGGTCCAGGTCCCAGACGACCAGGGCACCGAACTTCTTCGCCGCGAGGTCGGCCATCATTCGCTCGTAATCGGGGCGCCTGGCCGTCTTGGAGAACGCGGAGATGCTGTTGTCGGTGTAGACGGCACTGACGGTCCACCCACGGGCGTCGGCGATGGCACGGCAGGCCTGCTCCTGGCGCTGCACGCCTAGCCTCTCGCCGGTCTCATCGAGGGATATGCGCAGATACAGGGCTGCCTTCATATGTGGTATATTACCACCGCAACCCGGATGTGCTGCGCTTCGCCATGACGGCGCCCGGCGACTTCATCCAGGCCGTGCAGGGCATTCCCGTCGGTCCGCACGGCGCCGACCCCGACCACATGCCGGGCGTGATCCATTTGGCGACAGGACATTACGACGATGGCCGGCCGATGACGGGTTGGCAGGCCCACAGTGATGTGGTCAATTGGCCGTCGGATGCGTGGCGCAACGTCCTGGCGGTGATCACCGGTGATTCCGAAACCCTGCACCAAGCCGGCTGAAAAGTCGCCAGAATGGGCGGATGTGGTCGCGCAGCGCCCCGGTGGACGGATTCCGGCTGGCCTATGACCGGTTCGGCACCAGGGGCGCGCCGCCCGTCCTACTGCTGCACGGATGGCCGGGCAATCGCCACGACTACCGCGCGGTGCTGCCGTTGCTCGGGGGCGCCGCCGACGTCATCGTGCCCGACCTGCGCGGCTTCGGCGCCTCCGACAAGCACGCGGTGGCGGTGCGCCACTTCTACAGCGCGACGGCGCAAGCCGCCAGCATCGTGGGCCTGATCAAGGAACTGGGCCTCTCCGGCGTCGTGCTCGCGGGCTACGACGTCGGCAGCCGCGTCGCGCAGAGCGTGGCACGGATGCATCCCGAGCTGGTCCAGGCGTTGGTGCTCTCTCCGCCGCTGCCCGGCGCCGGTGACCGCGTCCTCACCGCGCACGCGCAGAGCGAATTCTGGTACCAGTCGTTTCACCAGCTACCGCTCGCCGGTCAGTTGATCGACGGCAACCCCGATGCGGTCCGCGAGTACCTCCGGCACTTCTGGAACCATTGGTCGGGCCCGAACTTCACCGTCTCCGAAGACGACTTGGACCGCGTGGTACCGGATTACGCGCTGCCAGGGGCCTTCATCTCATCCATCGCCTGGTACCGCGCCGGCGCCGGGATGATCGCCCAGTCGCTGATCGAGCTTCCACCCGACCGCGCGATCAAGATCCACGTGCCCACGGAGGTGCTGTGGCCGCGCCATGATCCGCTGTTCCCACCGGAATGGGCCGATCGGGTCGAGCACTACTTCACCGATGTCGAGGTGCATTTCGCCGATGCCGGTCATTTCACACCCCTGGAATGTCCGGACCAATTCGGCGAACTCATCCTCATCCGGGCCCGCTGAGCGCCACGACACTAGCCCGACGGGATGCCTATGGTGCCGACTCGCCGCCGGACCGCCGCGATCTCTCTGATGCCGTCGCCGAGCAGACTGCGGTTCAGTGGTGAGAGCTCCGACATGGTGATCACGTCACCGGGTGTGCGGCCCGCGGATATCTGCTCGACCTGATGGACCATCCGCAACCGCTGCAGCATCACGAAGACATCGCACAGCGTGTTGGCGTCGCGCTGGCTGATCGCTCCGGCATGAGCCGCGGCCGCCAGGCGCGCGGGCGTCGTCGCCGAGGTGACGTCGGCGCTGAGACCACCCCACCGGGCCAGGTTGACAATCGGTGTCACGGCGTGGCTCTTGAGGTCGAATGTTCCACCCCGGCGCGACAACACATCACGCAACGACCGGATCCGGACCTTCCCGGACAGCGCATCGAGCAGCTGGAGCCGCAACGCGTTCGCATGCTCGTCGCGCATCCGTCGATAGGCTGCGGGAACCGTGTGCAACACGGGATCGCCCCACACCACCCGGCCGTCGATCAGCAGCGAAGAGTAGATCAGACCGCGGTCACGCAGCGGGTCGGCCAACCAGCCCTCCGCGGCGGCGAACCAATCCGACTGCGAGCGAGAGAAATTGACGTTCGAAGCGAGCGCCCCGTTGCTGTCCGACGGCAGTCCGCAGCCGTCGAGGATTTGATGGACGCGCACGGCGACGGCCCGTAGTTCGTGGCTCGCCGGGGCCAGCCGGTCCCGCCACGACAGCGCGCTGTCCACATCCGACGACGGCATCGCCTCGCGTCGCGCCACGCTGCCGAGGGTGAGCCAGGCGAACCCGTCCGGACCTTCGGAGGGTGTTCGATCCGCCTCTGCCAGGGCGAGTTCCAGCGCCTTACGCACCAGGCTGTCGATGACCACGGACAGGATCGCACTGGTCGCCGAGGCCTTGGTGCCGTTGCGGAACAGCTCGCCCGCCACGCCGGTCACCCGGCGGCCGACGGCCTGCAGCGCATCGGCGTCGGCGGCCAGACCGATCGAGCGCCGCAGCATGAAGCTCTGACGTGCCGACGCGGCCAGCAGGTCGGCGTCCTCCAGCACTCCGACGACCTCCCCGCGCGATGTCAGCACCGGCATGTGCCGCATGCCGCTCTCGAGCATCTCCATCAGCACGGTATCCGCAGTCAGATCCGTGGTGACGGTGCGGGCGGGTGCGCTCATCACCTGCTCGACCGGTACGTCGACGGGAATGTCGGCCGCCACCACGCGGGTCCGCAGGTCCCGGTCGGTGAAGATGCCCAGACCGCCATCGGGCAGGCGGATGAGCGCATAGGACACGTGACGCTTGGTCATCTCGACCACCGCGTCGCGTACCGAGGTGTCGGGCCCGACCAGCAGCACGTCGCCGTGCACCAGTTCGGCCACCGGTCGGCTGTCGGTGGCGGGCGCGACCGTGGGCCGGTCGGGGGTGCCGAGATTCCAGGCCGACGACGCGAGAAAGGCCAATCCCGCCGGCTTGGCGAACTGCGCGCGCACCAGCGCGCCCGGCAGCCGGATCAGCTTGGTCTGCACGGTCGTGTGAGCCTCGAATTCCATGCCACCGCCGGTCAGCAGTGGCATGTAGCCGAAGATGCCACCGGGGCCGACGGTATCGATGGTGGTGGCGTCGCCGGTGTTGCGCAGCACGACCTGTCCCGTGTGAACCATCCACACCTCGTCGGGCACCCGAGTCGCGTAGTCGGCAACCAGGGACCCGGCGGGAAACTCAACGACAACCGACCCGGCCGCCAGATCGCCGAGTTCCTCATCGGCCATCGCCTGGAACGGCGTGTGTTCACCCAGGAAGGTCTTGAGTTCAGGCCTTTCGGATGAGGTCGGCACACTTCTCAGCCATCGTCATCACCGTGATGTTCGGGTTCACGGCGGGTAGCTTCGGCATCGCGGAGGCGTCCACCACCCGCAGCCGCGACACGCCCTTGACCCGCATTTCCGGGTCGAGCACCGCCATCGGGTCGGTGACGGCGCCCATCCGGGCCGTCGCGGCCGGGTGGTAGACGGTGTTGTGGCACTTGTGGATGTAGTCCAGCAGTTCGTCATCGGTGGTCGCGTCGGGTCCCGGCGCGAGCTCCCGGGCCACCCATCCGGCCAGCGGCGCCTGCTCGGCGATCCTGCGGGCCAGCCGGACTCCGGTGAGCATGATGCGCTCGTCGTAGCCCTCCGGATCGGTGAAGTAGCGCGGGTCGACCCGCGCCCGGTCCCTGAAGTCACGGGTCCGCAGCCGCACCGTGCCGCGCGACCGTCCCTGAGTCACGTTGGGAGTCAGGCAGAACCCGTTGTCGGTGGTCGGATAACCGCGCCGCAGCGTGTTCATGTCGAACGGCACGCTGCCGTAGTGCATCATCAGATCCGGCTGGGGGCAGCCCTCGTCGACGGTGGTGAACAGCCCGATCTCCCACCACTGGGTCGAGCTCGTCACCATCGGCCTCGACGCTTCCCAGAACACCAGCCCCTCGACATGGTCGTCGAGATTGGCGCCCACCCCGGGTGAATCGACGCGAACGTCGACGCCGATCTCCCGTAGGTGCTCGGCGGGGCCGATACCGGAGAGCATCAACAACTTCGGGGTGTCGATGGCGCCCGCCGTGACGATGACCTCCCGCCGAGCCGACACCTCGTCGTAGCCGGTCAGGTCCGGCCGCTGATACCGCACCCCGGTCGCTGCCAGCGACTCGTCGAACAGGATCTCGGCCACCCAGCAGTCGGTGCGCACCTCGAGATTCTTGCGAGTGTCCAGAATCGGATGCAGGTATGCGTGTGAACTCGAGTTGCGGAGGCCGTGGTCGTCCGCGTTGATCTGGAACCAGCCGGCACCGCTGCGCACCGTCTCCCCGCGGTTGAACGCGACGGTCGGAATTCCGACCCGCGCGGCGGCTTCGAGCACCGCGACTCCGCACGGGTCCTTCGGTGGTACGTCGCGCAGACCAACCGTTCCGGTCAACCGCCGGACCAGCGGAAGCACCTCGGCGGCACTCCAGCCCTTGGCGCCCATGGTAACCCACTCGTCCAGGCATTCGGCCGGCGGCCAGAATGCGATGCACGAGTTGTGCGACGAACATCCGCCGAGCACCCTGGCCCGGGCATGGCGCATGAACGAGTTGCCGCGCTCCTGCGGTTCGACGGGATAGTCCCAGTCGTAACCGGAATCGAGCAGGTGCATCCATTCCGAGAGCACCAGGATCTTGTCGTCACCGACATCGGACGGGCCGGCCTCGACCAGACACACCGTCACGTCCGGGTCCTCGGACAACCGCGCGGCCAGCGCGCAGCCCGCCGTCCCACCGCCGGCGATCACATAGTCGAACGTTCCCGATTGCTGTGCAGCAGAGGTCATCTCACTCCTGCTCCGCGACGCCCGGCTGCGCCTCGGCCTTGGTCGCCGCGGCGTGGGACTCCAGGGTGCCGATGTGGTGGCGGCCCTTGACGAAGTACCACAGCAGGCCCGAACCGAGGATCACGCCGATGTAGACGAAGGCGCCCCACGTGTTGTACCAGGGCTCGCCGTAGACAGCCGCCCGCGGCCACGCCAGGTTCAGCGCCATCAGCGCGCCCCACGCCACCGCGAAGATGTTGACCGGCAGTCCCCAGCGGCCCATCGTGAAGTAGCCGCCCTCCTTGAGATCCTTGGGCGGCCACTGGCCCTGCAGCCGCTTCTTCAGCATCGGCCCGGTCACCATCAGGTACGCGAGGTAGATCATGATGATCGCGATCGACGTCAGGACGGTGAAGATCTTGGGCTGACCGATGTTGATCACCAGGATGATCGCCGAGATCAGGCCGATGACGATGGCGGGGATGATCGGCGTCTGGGTCTTCGGATTCACCCGGGCCAGCTTCTCCCCGAACGGAAGCGCGTTGTCGCGCGCCATCGCGAACGACAGCCGGATCGCCGCCGTGTGCACCGCCAGCGTGCACACGGTGACTGCGACGACGATGCAGACCAGGAAGATCTTGCCGAGCGGCCCCCACATCACCTGCTCGACGATGTACTGCAGGCCACCGCTGCTCTCACCGATCTTCGGGTCGTCGAGGTTCGGTGCCGACATCACCGCGAACACCAGGATGCCGCCACCGATGACGAAGGACGCCAGGATCGCCCGCGCGATCGCCTTGGGCGCGGTGCGCCGTGGCTCGACGGTCTCCTCGCCCAGCGAGCTGGCGGTGTCGAAGCCGTACATCACGTAGAGCGAGGCCAGCGACGCGACCAGGAACGCGCTCAGGTAGCCGGCGCTCTCGCCGGCACCGTAACCCTGGGTGGAGAAGAAGATGTCCGGGCCGCGCTTGATGTTGAACGCCAGGATGATCACGATGAGCACGGCGGCGATCAGCTCGATGAACACACCCGTGCTGTTGATCAACGCCATCAGGCGCACACCGAGCGCGTTGATCACCGTGGTGAAAGCGATCAGCACGGTGCCGAGAATGACGGCGTTGGTGGCGAAGTCGTATTCTCCGGAGCCGTCGCCGATGATCTGGAACCCGCTCCACAGCCGCGGCAGGTTGAGCTGGTAGGCCAGCACCACCGCCGAGATCGTCACGATCGACGCGGTCAGCATCAGCCAACCCGACGACCACCCGACCAGCCGGCTGCCCAGCATCTTCGACCAGTTGTAGACGGAACCAGCCACCGGATACTTGGCGGCCAGTTCCATGAAGCACAGGGCGACCGCCATCTGCCCGACGAACACCATCGGCCACGACCACAGGTAAGCCGGACCTCCGGTGCCGAAACCAAAGTAGAACAGCTGGAACGTACCGGTCAGGATCGAGATGTAGCTGACGCCGGCCGCGAAGCTGGCGAACTTGCCGATGCTGCGGTCCAGCGACTCCTTGTACCCGAACTCCTCCATGCCGCTGTCGGCGTGCGGATCCTTGATCACCATGAGTGTGCCCTCTCTAGCCCTTGAACCAGCCGGCGGCTTGTGGTGCGGTGTTGTGCCAGATGTGTTTGATTTCTTGGTATTCCGCAAGCCCGGTTGGTCCGAGTTCGCGTCCGTTGCCGGACTTTCCGAATCCGCCCCACTCCGCCGCCGCGGTGTAGTAGCCGAAATCGTTGAGCCACACCGTGCCGTGCCGCAGTGCCCGCACCACACGTTCGCCCCGCGCCGGATCGGATGTCCGAACACCAGCCGCAAGACCGTATTCCGTGTCGTTGCCGAGGGTGATCGCCTCGGCCTCGGTGGTGAACCGCTCCACCGTCAGGATCGGTCCGAACGTCTCCTCGGACACGATTCGCATCGACCGGTCGCACCGGTCGAAGATCGTGGGCAGATAGAAGCTGCCCTCGGCCAGCGCAGGATCGCTGGGCCGGCCGCCACCGGTGACAAGCTTCGCACCTTCAGAAATCCCCTGCTGGACATGAGCTTCCACCTTGGCACGGTGTTGCTCGGACACCAACGGCCCGGTTTCGCTGGCCGGGTCCATGCCGTTGCCGACGCGGATCTTCTCGGCGCGTGCCGCCAGTTCGGCAACGAAGTCATCGGCGATCGACTCTTCGATGATCAGCCGGGTGCCCGCCGAGCAGACCTGCCCCGAATGCAGGAACACACCGGTCAGCACGTGGTCGACGGCGTTGTGCCAGTCATCGCCCTTCGTGATGTCGGCGAACACGATGTGCGGGTTCTTGCCGCCGAGTTCGACGGCGACCTTGGTGACGTGGTCCGCGGCGACCTTGGCGATCGTGCGCCCAGTCGCCAACCCGCCGGTGAACGAGATGAAGTCGACGTCGGGATTGTCGGTGAGTGCGCTGCCCAGCACCGCGCCACTGCCCTGCACCAGGTTCACCACCGAGCCGGGTACGCCCGCCTCCTCGAGCAGGTGGGTGAAGGCGATGGTGGTCAGCGGCGTCACTTCGCTGGGCTTGGCCACCATGGTGCAGCCGGCGGCCAGGGCGGGTGCGATCTTCCACGACATCTGCAGCAGCGGATAGTTCCACGGCGCGATCAACACGCAGACGCCGATCGGTTCGCGGACCACCCGGCTGATCACCGCGGCGTCGCCGACGTCGACGAGGCGGTCGGACTCGATGCCTGCCAGTTTCGCGTAATAACGGAACACGGATGTGACGTCGTCGATGTCGATCCGGCTCTCCGGCAGGGTCTTGCCGGTGTCCCTGGTCTCCAGTTCGGCGAGCGACTCTTTGTCCCGCTGGAGCAGATCGGCGATCCGGTCGAGCAGTGCGGCGCGCTCGGTGGCCGCGGTGGCGCGCCAGACCCCGTCATCGAATGCCCTGCGCGCCGCCGCGACCGCGCCGCGCGCGTCGTCCGGCGTTGCCTCGTCGACCACCGCGGCGACAGTGCCGTCCGCCGGGTTGATGATTTCGCGGGTGCCGCCGTCGGATGCGTGACGCCACTGTCCGCCGATCCAGAGATCGGGTTCCCCGTTCATAACCGCTCACCTCGCTGTATGCCGAGACGGGACACTACCCACGAATGGAACTCCGCGATGTGGTGTTCGGCAGGAACGAGTACTCCGCCTTTTCGGTAGGCCCGCGACGCCATCGCGGGCTGAGTTCGCTCGCAGGCCTCGAAATCCTGAAGATTGACCCGGTGAAACAGCTCCGCCGAGTGCGACACGTCGCGACCGGACGCCACCACATCGGGCGCGTAGAGCCAGTCGCACTCGACGACGGTGCGATCGGCGGCCACCGGATACATCCGGTGAAAGATGATGTGGTCCGGGACAAGGTTGATGAACACCGTCGGCCGGACGGTGATCGCGTAGTAGCGACGATCCTGTTCCGCCGTGATGCCGGGCAGGTCTTCGAAACCCGCAGCGCCGTTGACGGTGAATCCGGCTATGTCGGAGCCGAATTCGGCGCCGTGTCCGACGTAATACTGCGCGGCCAGGCCACTGGAGAATTCGGGTAGGACCTCGACCAGCTCGGGATGGATCGTCGCGCAGTGATAGCACTCCATGAAGTTCTCGACGATCAGCTTCCAGTTCGCCGCGACGTCATAGACCACCCGGCGCCCCACCTGCAGGCCGTCGATGCCGTATCGGTCGACGGCCGATGCGTCGCCGAGTCGTCGGGTGACGTCACCGACCACGTCGTCGAAGAAGGACGGCGGTTCATCGGCCAGGCACACCCACGCATAGCCGAGCCATTCGGTCAGCGCGACCGGCACCAACCCGTACTGGTAGCGGTCGATGCCGACCCCGTTCTCATCGGTCAGGGTGGCGATGTTGGGTGCGGCTACGAGTTTGCCGTCCAGCGCATAGGTCCAGGCGTGGTACGGGCACCGCAGATTGCGGCGTACCTGCCCTTCCGGCTCGGTGCACAGCTGGGCGCCGCGGTGCCTGCACACGTTGAGGAAGGCCCGCAGGATATCGTCACGGCCGCGCACCACGAGCACGCTCTCGCGACCGACCTGAACCCTGCGGAACTGCCCAGGCTTGGCCATGTCGGCCGAGCGGGCCGCGCAGAACCACATGTTCTCGAAGATCTGGCTCTGCTCGTCGGCGAAAACCGATTCGCTGGTGTAGTACTCACCCGCCAACGTCGAAAGCAGGTTCGAGGGCTGTCGTGTGGATGATGCGGTGACGTCGTATCCCATTGTCTTACCTCTTGATCCGCGTCATCTCGGGATCGACGACAGGCTCCGCGTGCACCCGGGCGCCGTGCCGGGTCCCGAGGTAGTCGACCGTGACGCCATCTCCGACGGAGACCTCGGCGGGCAGCCACGCGTAAGCGATCGTGCGGCCGATGGTCGGCGAGTAGCCGGCACTGGTGAGGTAACCGATGCACTCGCCGTCCCCGACGCCGGAGTACACCGGCTCCTTGCCGAGTGCAACCGCCGCCTGATCATCGAAGACGATGCTGCGCAACATCATCGACGGCGGCGCCGCGTTCTGCAATGCCGCCTTGCCGATGAAGTCCTCCTTGGTCATCCTTACGGCGAAGTCCACCCCCGCCGCGGCGGGTTGGTGTTCGGCCGTCATATCCGTGCCCCACAGCCGATAGCCCTTCTCGATGCGCAGGCTGTTGAATGCGATCCGGCCCGCGGCGATCACCCCGTGTGGCGCCCCTGCCTCGGCCAGCAGATCCCACAGCGCCGCGCCGTACTCGGCACTTGCATAGATCTCCCAACCGAGTTCGCCGACGTAGGACACCCGCAGCATGGTGACCGGGATCGCGCCCAGATGGGTCTGCAGCGCGCGGAAGTACTTGAAGGCCTCGTGGGAGAGGTCGTCGGGACACAGCGGCGCCACCATCTCCCGGGCCAGCGGTCCCCATACGCCGATACAGCAGGTTGCGCCGGTGATGTCGCGCACCGTGACATCCACCGGGAGGTGCCTGTGCAACCAGTCGAAGTCCATCGGCCCGTTGACGGCGACCTGGAAGGTGTGGTCGGAAAGGCGCGCGACGGTGATATCGCTTCGTATTCCGCCTGTTTCGTCGAGCAGCATCGTGTAGGTGACCGATCCGACGGTCTTGTCGACGTTGTTGGACGTCATCCGCTGCAGGAACCCGGCCGCACCGGCACCCGACACTTCGTAACGGGTCAGCGGTGTCATGTCGTACATCGCCACCCGCGCCCGCGTCCAGTGTGCCTCGGCGATCGAGATCGGCGACCAGAATTTCGACGACCAGTCGTCGCGGTCGGGGAAGGTCAGGCCGCCCGCGGCGAGACGTTGCGTCAGTTCGGCGTTCGCCTCGTACCAGGCGGGTCGCTCCCAGCCGCCCCCCTCGTAGAAGAACGCGCCGAGTTGCTGTTGCCGCGCGTAGAACGGGCTGGTGCGCAGGCCGCGCAGCGCGGTTCGGAACTGGTACGGGTGAATGATGTCGTAGACCTCGACGAACGCCTGCGAGCTGGTCTGCATGATGAACTTCGGGCTACGCGCAACATCTTCGAAGCGGTACAGGTCGCACTCATGGGTATCGATCGACGGCGCCCCGTCGACGATCCATTCGGCGGTCGCCTTGGCCACCCCGGCCGAATGCGTCACCCACACCGCCTCGGCGACCCAGAACCCGCTCAGGTCCCGATGCTCCCCCATCACCGAGAAACCGTCCGGGGTGAACGAGAAGATGCCGTTGAAGGCCTCCTCGACCTTCGAATCACTCAGCGCCGGAAGCAGTTCGCGGGCCTGGGTCCACGCCGGTGCGAAATCCTCCTCCGTGAAGGGAAGCATCGACGGCATCGGCTCGCCGGCGGTGTCGGCCATCAGTGTGGACATGTCGACCGGCATGGGTCGGTGGCTGTAGGACCCGATGCCCAGGCGGTCGACGTGTTCGCGGAAGTACAGATCCTGATCCTGATGTCGCAGAATCGGCAGCCCGGCCTCGGCCTGGTCGGTATTGCGGCCGACCAGTGCGGTGATCTGTCCGGTCCGCGCGTACTGATGCGCCATCGGCACCAGAGGGACGACGAGGCCGACCTGCTTGGCCAACTCGGCACCCCAGAAGCCGGCCGCGCACACCACGACGTCGGCCTCGATGACGCCGTCGATGGTCTGCACACCGGTGACGCGACCGCACGACTCGACGATCCCCACCACCTCGGTGTGCGGCCGGAACCGTGCACCGCGGCCGATCGCGCGCCGGGCCTGAGACTCCGCGGCGCGTACCGCCTTCGCCAAACCGTCGGTCGGGGTGTGGAATCCACCGAGTACGCGGTCACGGTCGAGGAGCGGATGGAGCTCGACGCACTCCTCCGGTGTGAGCAGGCGACCGTCGATCCCCCACGCCGCCGCCCAGCCGGCCTTGCGGTGCAGGTCGGCCCACCGGGCCGGGGTGGTGGCCACCTCGAGGCCGCCGACGCTGTTGAACACCCACCCGTCGGGATGCTCCAGTGCACCGAACTTCTCCACGGTGTAGCGGGCGAACGCGCTCATCGTCTTGGACGGATTGGTCTGGAACACCAGGCCCGGCGCGTGCGAGCTCGACCCGCCGGTGGTGAACAGCGGCCCGCGATCGACCACGGTGACATCGGTGCACCCGCGAGCAGTCAACTCGTCGGCCAGGGACGCGCCGACGATGCCGGCGCCGATTACGACAACTCTCGCCATTCGCAGGACAGCTCCCGACTTTGTTGCGTATCACGCAACACGTTTCCGTAGTGCTTCATATCGTGCGCCTACGGTGTGTCACCGTCAACCGGAACGTGCGAAAAAGATCATTCTGGGAATCGGCTGTGAGCAGCGCGGTTGGGCTCCAGCAACGTCCGGCGGGCCCGAAAACCGACACCGACAGCGCGGCGCTGTGAAGAGAATCACGGACGATTCACGATTTGGGCTTTAGGGTATCGAGGTGCCCCAGATGGACCGCCGAAACATGATGATGATGACCGGGATGGGCTTGCTCGCGTCCGCGGTCCCGCTCCCGCAGGCCCGGGCCCGCCCATCCCTACGCGAAGCACCTCCGGTGCCCAGCAGTGAAACCGGGGCCTACATATTCCAGGACGAGTTCGACGGCCCGCAGGGTGCGGGCCCCGATCCGGCGAAGTGGACGGTGCAGAGCTGGCAGGACGACGTGTTCCCGCCCGTCGCGGGCATCTACCGCGACGATCGCCGAAACGTGTTCCTCGACGGCAACTCCAATCTCGTGCTGCTCGCCACCCGCGAACTCGACCAGTACTACGGCGCCAAACTGCGCGGCAACTGGCGGGGCATGATCAACACCACCTGGGAAGCGCGGATCAAGCTCGACTGCCTGACCACAGGGCTCTGGCCGGCGTACTGGGCGGTCAACGAGGACCCGCTGCCCGACGGCGAGGTCGACTTCTTCGAGTGGTACGGCAACGGCAGCTGGCCCGCGGGAACCACGGTCCACGCCGCATCCAACGGCAAGACATGGGAAGGGAAATCGATTCCCGAACTGGTCGACGGCGGGTGGCACACCTGGCGGATGCGGTGGGACGAGGAGGGTTTCAAATTCTGGCGGGACTACGTCGACGGTGCGAAACCGTACTTCAGCGTGCCGAACAAACCCATCCAGGTCTCCGGCAGACCCGACGACTGGCGGTGGCCGTTCAACAACCCCGGCTACTGGCTGTCTCCCATGTTCACGCTGGCCGTCGGCGGCGTCGGCGCAGGCGATCCTGCCTTGGGCACCTACCCGGCGGCCATGCTGATCGACTACATCCGCGTCTGGTAGCGGACCTGTGGGCTATCTCGTTGCCCTGATGACCTGAACCAGGTTGAACTGCCAGCGCTCCACGAGCCGGAAGCCCAGATCCCGCGGGACCGAGAAGGCGGGGGTGGCGCCGTACCGAGGTCCGGGCGGCATCAGCGGCTCCTGTTCGTGATCGGGCATCGCCTTGTCGGCTTCCGTGATGATCCACACGACGCGGCAGTCGCTCAGCGGACCGGCGCTGGCCTCCGGTATGAGGTTGGTGTCGAACACGTCGTTGCGGTCCGTCGCTCGTTGCCACAGGCTGAGATCGGTCAGTTTGCGGTAGGCATCGGGTCGCGCCGCCAGCAGGGGTCGCATGGGGGCGGGCATGAAAGCCACCGTGTCGTTCACGAGTAGGCAGTCACCCGGCGCGGCCTCCGCGGTGATCAGGTCGGCCACTTGGCTGTAGTCCATTCCGTACTTCGCGTACGGACCGCGTTGCACCAGAAGATAGTTCGGCACCGCCGCCAGCCCGAAAACCGTCACGACGGCGGCCGCCGCCCACGGCGTGACGGCCAACGCGCCGACGCAGACGCCCAGGACCAGTGCCATCGCCGGTGCGGTGAAGCACAGGTAGCGGGGCGTGTAGACGGGATTGACGAACGCCGACCACGCCAAAATCAGGGCGGTCGGTATCGCGAGCCATGCGACGGCCAGCGTCAACAGTTGCCGATCTCTGTGCGCCAGTCTTGCGGAGGTGCAGAGCCACCACACCACAGCCGTCGCCACCACCAGTGCCGACACGATCGTGAACGGCGGGCTCCTCTCGAAATACTGTTGAACCGCCACGTCTTCGAGCGTCCGGCGGCCGATCGGTGCGATCCAGACGATCTGATGGACCTGGCCGACGGCCGTCAGCACCAACGGCGTAACGGCACCACACGCCAGAACCGACGCGACGATGAACGACACCACGACCGGTCGGGTGCGGCGGTACAGGGCAATGAACACGATGTGCGCCAACAGCACCAGTACGAGATAGATGTCGAGCAGAATCGACATCGCCAGGGCGATCGCGTAGGCCAGCCAGATCCAGGCCGTGTTACGGCGCGCGGCGTGCACGAGCAGCACCGTCACCCAGACGGCGGCCATCATCGAAAAGGCATAGGGCCGTGCCTCGATGCCTGCCCACGTCGCCCGGGGCAGGATCGCACAGAGCAGGCCCGAACTCACTGCGACGGTGCGGGTGGAGAACTGCTTGCCGAGCACCACGACGCCGGCCGCGGCACCACCGACAGCCAGACCGCTCGGCGCGCGGGCCCAGAACTCGGTCGGCGGGAAGACGGTGAACCAGCCGTGCATGAGCAGGTAGTACAGGCCGTGCACGGCGTCGACATTGCCCAGCATCTGCCACAGCTGACCCAGAGTTCGGCTGTAGGAAGCCGAAATCGTCGCGGCCTCGTCGTACCAGTAGGACGGGCGTGCCGCTCCGATCAGGCTCACCGCGGCGGCCAGCAGCCCGACGAACAGCGAATCCCATACCGCCGGCGGCGCCGCCAACCGGTCCCTGGTGAACACGCCGGAGGGTCGGGTGCGGCTAGGCGCCGGACTTCTCGGAATCCGCCGGCTGCTCTTCGTCCGGGATCAGGGCCTCGAGCGCCGAACCGGTGATCCGCCGAAAGGCCCGCCGTGGCCGGTTCGCATCGAGAATCGCAACCTCCAGCGTGGCCGGCCCCAGGGTGCGCGCCTCCGACCCGCCGTTGGTGCCCGCTTTCAGCGCGTCGATCGCGATCTTGGCCGCCTCGGACAGGCCGGCATTCTCGGTATAGGACTCGTTGAGCGCCGTGGCGATCGGTTCGGTGGTGCCGCCCATCACCACGAAATGCGGCTCGTCGGCGATCGACCCGTCGTAGGTGATGCGGTACAGCTCAGGCGCTTTCGCCTCGCCGTAGTGCGCGACCTCGGCGACGCAGAGCTCGACCTCGTACGGTTTGGCCTGCTCGGTGAAGATGGTGCCGAGTGTCTGCGCGTAGACGTTGGCCAGCTGCCTGCCGGTGACGTCGCGGCGGTCGTAGGCGTAGCCGCGGGTGTCGGCGAACTGGATGCCGCCGCGGCGCAGGTTGTCGAACTCGTTGAACCGGCCGACCGCGGCGAAGCCGACCCGGTCGTAGAGTTCGCTGACCTTCTGTAGCGACCGCGACGGATTCTCGGCGACGAAGAGCACTCCGCCGGAGTAGGCCAGCGCCACCACGCTGCGGCCGCGAGCGATGCCCTTGCGTGCGAGCTCCGAACGCTCGCGCATCGCCTGTTCGGGCGAGATGAAGTACGGAAAGCTCACAGTTCGTCCCCTCGCTGCGCTTCAGCGTCGGGACCGAATGTATCGGAACGCGAACGGCTTTCGATCACTTCACGTGCCAGAGCGGCGATCCGCTCCACCGGCACGTCCTCGGCTCCGTCGGCACTGAGGACGACGGCGGTCGGATAGATGCCACGCACCAGGTCGGGTCCACCGGTCGCGGAATCGTCGTCGGCGGCGTCATAGAGCGCTTCCACCGCCACCCTGAGCGCCGAGTCCCCGTCCACCACTCGTGAATACAACTTCTTCATCGAGGACTTCGCGAAAATCGAGCCGGAGCCCACCGATTGGTAGCCCTCCTCCTCGAGGTTCCAACCACCGGCGGCGTCGAACGACACGATTCGGCCGGCCGCTTGCGGGTCGCGGTCGTCGACGTCGAAGCCGGCCAGCAGCGGCAGGGCGACGAAGCCCTGCAGGGCGGCGCCCAGATTGCCGCGCACCATGGTCGACAACCGATTGACCTTGCCACGGAAGGTGAGTGGCACACCCTCGGTCTTCTCGTAGTGCTCGAGCTCGACGGCATACAACCGGGCGAACTCGACCGCGATCGCCGCGGTGCCGGCGATCCCGGTCGCGGTGTAGTCGTCGGTGATGTACACCTTCTGCACATCGCGGCTGGCGATCATGTTGCCCTGGGTGGCGCGACGGTCCCCGGCCATCACGACGCCACCGGGATACTTCAGCGCGACGATCGTGGTGCCGTGCGGCAGCGCATCCCCCGGCACCCCGGCTCCGGCGGCCGACCTGTGGACCGGCAGGAGCTCGGGCGCCTGCCTGCGCAGCAGATCAGAGAACGACGAGAGGTCCACGCCGACGGCGGGGGGTCCGGATAACGGTGAGGGAAAGGCCAGCTGCTTGCGGTCCGGCCAGGTCACTGTCCACCCTTCTGGACGTACGCGCGAACGAAGTCTTCGGCGTTCTCCTCGAGGACGTCGTCGATCTCGTCCAAGAGGTCGTCGGTCTCCTCGGTCAGCTTCTCGCGACGCTCCTGCCCGGCGGCCGTGCTGCCGGTGAGGTCCTCGTCCTCCCCGCCACCACCGCCACGCTTGGTTTGTTCCTGAGCCATCGCTGCCTCCTGCGTAAGTGTTCGACGGGCTCACAGCCGCCCGTCGGTTACTCCACACTACCGGTCGGGGTCCGAATTGCCCGGGATGGGACTGTTCGGGGCGGCGGCCGGGAGGGATCAAGTCGTGAGCTGTTCGACCAGTTCGACGGCGCTGTTCACGGAGTCCAGCAGGGCTCCGACATGCGCCTTACTACCGCGCAGCGGCTCCAGGGTCGGAATCCGGACCAGCGAATCGCCGCCGAGGTCGAAGATCACCGAGTCCCAGCTCGCCGCGGCGATGTCCGCACCGAACCGGCGCAGGCATTCTCCGCGGAAATAGGCCCTGGTGTCCGTCGGCGGGTTGTCGACTGCGTCGAGCACCTGCTGCTCGGTGACCAGACGTTTCATCGATCCGCGGGCGACCAGCCTGTTGTACAGGCCCTTGTCGAGCCGGACGTCGGAGTACTGCAGATCGACCAGATGCAGCCGCGGCGCGTTCCAGCTCAGGTTCTCGCGGTGACGGAAACCCTCGAGCAGGCGCAACTTGGCCGGCCAGTCCAGCAGGTCGGCACATTCCATCGGGTCACGCTCGAGCAGGTCGAGTACGTTCGCCCAGGTCTGCACGACTTCCGCGGCGCGCGGATCGGGATCGCGACTGTCCACCAGCTTGGCCACCCGGTCGAGGTAGATGCGTTGCAGCGCAAGACCGGTCAACTCCCGGCCGTCCGCAAGCGCGACGGTCGCGCGCAGCGACGGGTCCCGGCTGATGACGTGGACGGCGTGCACGGGGCGGGCCAGCACGAGGTCCGACAGATCCATGCCCTCTTCGATGAGGTCCAGAACCAGCGACGTGGCGCCCAACTTCAGGTAGGTCGAGGTCTCCGCCAGGTTCGCGTCGCCGATGATGACGTGCAGCCGCCGATACTTGTCGGCATCGGCATGCGGTTCGTCACGGGTGTTGATGATGCCGCGTTTGAGCGTGGTCTCCAGACCGACCTCGACCTCGATGTAATCGGAGCGCTGAGAAAGCTGGAAGCCGGGCTCGTCGCCAGATGGGCCGACGCCGACCCGGCCGGAGCCGGTGATCACCTGACGGGACACCAGGAAGGGCGTCAACCCCTGGATCACGGCCGAGAACGGCGTCTGACGCGACATCAGGTAGTTCTCGTGAGACCCGTAGGAGGCCCCCTTGCCGTCCACATTGTTCTTGTAGAGCTGCAGCTTGGCGGCGCCGGGCACGCTCGCGACGTGGCGGGCGGCGGCTTCCATGACCCGCTCCCCCGCCTTGTCCCAGATCACCGCGTCCATGGGGTCGGTGCACTCCGGCGCGGAGTACTCGGGGTGGGCATGGTCGACGTAGAGCCGGGCGCCGTTGGTGAGGATCATGTTGGCGGCACCGACCTCGTCCGCATCCACCACCGGAGGTGGTCCGGCGGAGCGGCTGAGGTCAAATCCGCGCGCATCGCGCAGGGGCGACTCCACCTCGTAATCCCACCGGGTGCGCTTGGCGCGCTGAATCCCGGCGGCGGCCGCATAGGCCAGCACCGCCTGGGTGGACGTGAGGATCGGATTCGCGGTCGGATCGGACGGCGAAGAAATGCCGTATTCGACCTCGGTCCCGATAATCCGTTGCATGTCGCCCAGCCTAGGCGACGGACCGCAGTAGCCTGCGACCGTGCCATCCGCGAAGGGCGTTTCATGATTGACGCGGCACACCGCCGGGCGGCCGACGGCTGGTTCCTCGACCACGGCCTGCCCGCGGTGCTGCGGCCGGGCGCGCTGGTTCGGCGGCTGTGGCCGCGCTCGGCGCCCGCGCTGGCGGCGTTCGCGGTGTTCATGGCCAACTCCGCGCTGGTCGTGTTCATCACGGGCAAACACACCATCAACATCGAGGGTCAACCGACGCGGACCGAGTGGTTCGTCCTGGCGCTGATTGTTCTCGTGCTGCCCATCGCGTCATTGGTCGGTTGGATGGTCTCGCGCATCTCGACCCTCCGCGGCCGCGCCACCGCGGCGACGGTGGCGATGGCGATCGCGGTCGCCGGCGGCATCGTCGGCGGCCCGAGCCCCCGGCTGCTGGCCGACCTGATCTTCGAGGGCATCGTCATCGCGGTCATCCTGGCGCTGACGGCGACCGGCGCGGGGTCGATCCTCGGCTGGACCGTCCGGATGACGCTGTCGCATCTGGCGGCGGCGGGTTCGCTGCTGATCCGCGCGCTTCCCGTGCTGCTGTTGACCATCCTGGTCTTCTTCAACTCGCCGGTGTGGCTGATGGCCGCCATCGTCTCCCGGCGCCGGTTATGGCTGGCGCTGCTGTTCCTCTCGCTGATCGCGGCGGTGTTCGTGGTGTCGGTCACGATCGAGCGGTTCAGGCCGATCATGAGTGCACCGAGGCCGCCGGTGGACCGCGACGTGCGGCTGGCAGGCACTCCGTTCGAGGCGATGCCGGATCTTCCGCATGGTCACCGCCTGCGCCGGTCCGAACAGCTCAATGTGATGTTCGTGCTGGCCGCATCGCAACTCGCGCAGATCCTGGTAGTCGCGGCCATCACGTCGCTCATCTTCTTCGTGCTCGGCCTGATCGTGCTGTCCCCTGAACTGCTGGCCGCCTGGACCCGCAACGGGTCCAGTGACGGGACCTTCCTGGGCATGACGATCCCCGTGCCCGAGGCGCTGATCCAGATCACGATGTTCCTCGGCGCGCTGACGTTCATGTACGTCAGCGCACGGTCCGCGGGCGACGGTGAGTACCGCTCGCAGTTTTTCGACCCGCTGACCGAGGACCTGCGATTGACCCTGGCCGCGCGCAACCGCTACCACGCCGCCCTCGACCCGCGCTAGCCCCGGCGCCGGCCGTCGAAGCATCTCGTCCAGTCCAGCATCACGGCCGAGATCTTGCGATCTCGGCGCGCTGACCCGCGGCCACATCGGCTTTCGCGCACGATGTTGCCCGTGTCCGACATGCGGGAAGTCCACGAGTGGTGCCTGCACCGCGGGCTCCCACTCGTGCTGACCCGGCGGGTGCGGTCGCGTTCGCTGATCGAACGATCCGCGCCGACGGTCGGCGGCGTCGCCGCGCCGTTCGCGCTGCATCTGCTGCACCGCTCTGGCACCACGCTCGGTGCAGCGGGCAGGCGCTCGGCGGCTCTTCTGGTGATGGCGCTCTTCGTCTTCGGCTCGATCGCGCTGTAGGCGTTCCGCTTCGCCTGGGTGGCAGCTGGCGGCCCGGACGTCGCACCCACAGCTGTGGCTGACAATCGGTTTCCTCTCCCTGGTGGCGCTCGTCTTCGTGGTGACCACCATCAGGGACGAGGTGCGGTCACTGCGTGAGGATCGCGCCGAGCAGGCCGACCCGGCCAAGCTGCTCGAGGGCACACCGCGGGCCACCGACGACGGCCGTCCTCCGGTGCGCACCCCGCTCTCGTTCGCCGAACAGGTCAACGTCGTCGCGGTCATGGCGGTGTCGCAGGGTTCTTCCTGACGCTCGCATCGTCGCGGTGCCGGACGACGTGGCCGTGCTGTGGTCGTCGGAGGAGACCTGCCCTCTCGGTCAACCTCCTTGTCCGGGAACGTGGTTCGGCATCCATGTGCCGGTGCCCCAGACCATCGTGGACGTGTCCCTGTTCGTCGCGGTGCTATCGGCGCTCTACTTCACCGTCAGCACCAGCGTCGATCCGCTGTACCGAGCCGTCAGCCTGGCCAGCGCGACGCCTACCTCGAACTGGAGAGCCGCAGTCGCGCTTAGCGCTGGCCGGCGGGGCGCACGATGATCTCGTTGACGTCCACGTCGTCGGGCTGGCCGATGGCATACGAGATCGCCGCGGCGATGGAGTCGGCGGGAATGGACACGGCGCGGTAGCTGCGCATCGCCGCCTGCGCGGTGGGATCGCTGATGGTGTCGGCCAGTTCGGACTCGACGACGCCGGGGGAAATCGTCGTGACGCGAATGCTGGGATCGCTCTCCTGCCGCAGCCCCTCGGTGATCGCCCATGCCGCGTACTTGCTGGCGCAGTAGACCGCGCCGGTGGCCACCACCTCGTGCGCACCGATGGAGGCGACCGTCACGAAGTGACCACCGCCCTGGGTCTTGAACTGCGGCAGCGTCGCCGCGATGCCGTGCAGCAGGCCCCTGATGTTGACGTCGATCATCTGGTTCCACTCCTCGACCAGCAGCGCGTCCAGGCGCGACAGGGGCATCACGCCTGCGTTGTTGACGAAAACGTCCACGCTGCCGAATTCACCGACGACGCCGTCGACCAACGCCACCACGTCGTCGCGGTCGGTCACGTCGACGGCCCGCGCGACGGCGGTCCCGCCATCGGCGGTGATCTTCGCGGCGGTCTCGTCGAGACGGTCGGTGCGCCGCGCGGCCAGCACCACCCGGTAGCCCTCAGCGCCCAACCGGAGCGCCGTCGCCTGCCCGATGCCGCTGCTGGCGCCCGTGATCACGACAACCTTGTTCACCATGGGCCCAGCTTGCCACGAACGCGCACGCTCGCACCGACTACGCGGATACCTTGGCGGGCATGGCCGACGATGTCACGATGAGCGGCGACGTGTTCGGGACTACGGCGAGGTGCTGCTCGTCAACGCGACCGAATCCGGACCCGAAGCGACCGTGTACAACACCTTCCCCCTCAACGACTGCCCCGCCGAACTGTGGGACTCGCTCGACGCGGAGGCGATCGCCGCCGAGAACGGCGCCGCCGCCGCTCTGCTCAACGGACCCCGCCACTGGCTGATGAGCCGCATCGGCAAGCGGGACCGAGAAGATCAGGACCACAAGAGCTTCGGTGGGATCGAAATGATCCGCCAGGCGACGGTGCTACTCGCGTCGATGAACCCGCAGCCCTATCACGTCAACCGGGTGGACAGACGCTGGGTCATGCAGACATGGAGCCAGACCGTCGACCGCACCCTGGCGCTCGCCGATCTGGCCGGCCTGGCGCACCGACTGTCACCGCCCGCGGGCTGGGGACGATCTGGCCAACAGCTAGTCGCTGCAGACAGGCTAGCCGCGCGCGAACTACAGGTACTGGCCCAGATTCGATTCAGTGTCGATGGCCCGGCTGGCGCTGGAACTCTTGCCCGTGACCAACGTCCGGATGTAGACGATGCGCTCGCCCTTCTTGCCCGAAATTCGGGCCCAGTCATCGGGATTGGTGGTGTTGGGCAGATCCTCGTTCTCGGCGAACTCGTCGACGATCGAGTCCAGCAGATGCTGGATGCGCAGACCGGGCTGCCCGGTCTCCAACACCGACTTGATCGCGTTCTTCTTCGCCCGGTCGACCACGTTCTGGATCATCGCCCCGGAGTTGAAGTCCTTGAAGTACATGACTTCCTTGTCACCGTTGGCGTAGGTGACCTCCAGGAACCGGTTGTCGTCGATCTCGGCATACATCCGGTCGACGACCTTCTCGATCATCGCCTTGATGCAGGCCCCGCGGTCGCGTCCGAACTCGGCGAGGTCGTCGGCGTGGATCGGCAGATCCTCGGTCAGGTACTTGGAGTAGATGTCCTGTGCCGCTTCGGCGTCCGGCCGCTCGATCTTGATCTTGACGTCCAGCCGGCCGGGCCGCAGGATCGCCGGATCGATCATGTCCTCGCGATTCGAGGCGCCGATCACGATGACGTTCTCCAGACCCTCGACACCGTCGATCTCCGAGAGCAGCTGCGGAACCACCGTGGTCTCGACGTCGGAGCTGACGCCGGTGCCGCGGGTGCGGAAGATCGAGTCCATCTCGTCGAAGAACACGATCACCGGGGTGCCTTCGGACGCCTTCTCGCGGGCGCGCTGGAAGATCAGCCGAATGTGACGCTCGGTTTCGCCGACGAACTTGTTCAGCAGTTCGGGACCCTTGATGTTGAGGAAGTACGACTTCGCCTCGCGGGCGTCGTCACCGCGGACCTCCGCCATCTTCTTGGCGAGCGAGTTCGCCACGGCCTTTGCGATCAGCGTCTTGCCGCAGCCGGGCGGGCCGTAGAGCAGCACGCCCTTGGGCGGCCGCAGCGAGTACTCCCGGTAGAGCTCCTTGTGCAGGAACGGCAACTCGACCGCGTCGCGGATCTGCTCGATCTGGCGGCCCAGCCCGCCGATGTCGTTGTAGCTGACGTCGGGTACCTCTTCGAGGACCAGGTCCTCGACCTCGGCCTTGGGGATGCGCTCGAACGCGTACCCGGCCTTGGTGTCCACCAGCAGCGAGTCGCCGGGGCGGAGCTTGCGCGGCCGGTCGTCGTTGTCGTCGTCGATCGGCTCGAGATCGGGCAGGAACTCGGCGGCCACCAACGGCTCGGCCAGCCAGACGATGCGCTCCTCGTCGGCGTGGCCGACCACGAGCGCGCGATGGCCGTCGGACAGGATCTCGCGCAGCGTGCTGATCTCGCCGACCGACTCGTAGTTGCCCGCCTCCACGACGGTCAGTGCCTCGTTCAGGCGGACGGTTTGGCCCTGCTTGAGCTCTTTGGTGTCGATGTTGGGTGAGCACGTCAGGCGCATCTTGCGCCCGGAGGTGAACACGTCGACGGTCTCGTCGTCCTGCACGGACAGCAGGACGCCGTAACCGCTCGGCGGCTGACCCAGCCGGTCGACCTCCTCACGGAGCGCCAGCAACTGCTGCCGGGCCTCCTTGAGGGTCTCCATCAGTTTGGCGTTACGTGCGGCGAGCGAGTCGATGCGCGCCTCGAGTTGATGCACGTCGCGGGCACTCCGCAGCCCACTCTGCGGTCCTACGGCGTTCTCCAGCTGCTCGCGCAAAAGCGCGGCCTCTCGGCGCAGCTCTTCAAGCTCGGCGGCGTCCTCGGCGGACATTCCGGCATCGCCGGATGTCCCGAACGCTTCAGAACGCTCTGACTCACTCATGTTGCGCTCCCTCCCGCACCGAATATTGGTGCAGTAACAACTTCAACGCTACCGGCGATTCAGACTTTGTGTGCGGTGTAGTAATTCGACACACCAGCAACACTGTTAGCCTCTGTGATGAGTTCGGCCGATCGAAAGGACAGCCGTGACCCTGAAAACCCTCGTTACCGGCATTGCAGCCGCCGCCCTCGTGGGTGGCGCCGCGGTCGGTGTGACTTCGGTTGCATCCTCGGCCGTGTCGCCCTCTCCGGCCGTGCAACCGGTTGTGTGGGACATCCCGATGCCGCAGGCACCGGCGCCGGAACTGGCGAGCGCATTGCAGACCACCCTCGCCACGCTCGCGGGCCCCGGCTCGTTCAGCCCCAGCGGTAACAAGGCCGCATTCATCCAGGGTGGGACTGGCCGGATCGAGGGCATCACCGCCGACCGGGCGTACAACAACGCCGCCGCCGAGGGCAAGTTCCCGCTGAGCTTCGCCATCGTGAACATCGACCAGGAGGGTGGCGTGGTCACGGCCGATGTCACCGCTACGTCAGCAAACGGCGCCAGTGCCAGCCAGAACATCCAGTTCGTGGAGGGCCCCAGCCCGACCGGCTGGCAGATCGCGAAGCAGTCCGCACTGTCGTTGCTCTCCTCGGTGGGCTGACAGACCGGTGCGCCGCACCACCCATGCCGCAGTCCTGAGCGCCGCCGCAATCGCGGCGGCGTTCGGCCTCGGCGGGTGTGGTGACGACGACAAGCAGGCCGGTCGGCCGCCGGAAACACCGGCGCCGCTCACCACGCCGTCGACGTCGGCAACCGAAGTGGCCGCGCCGTTGCCCCCGGTATCGACGCTGACCGACGTGGTGGCCCGGTTCACCGACCCCGCGGTGCCCGGCGCCCAGAAGATCGGCCTGGTGCAGTACGGCACCGCCGAGGATGCCGGCGCACTGGACCGGCTGACCAAGGCCTTGAGCGACAACGGCTATGTGCCACTCACCATCGACGTCCACGATCTGGTCTGGGCGCCCTCGCATCCGGGCGACGTCGTCGCGACCGTGACCATCAAGACGGCCAACGCGCCGAGCAGCGGCGACTTCACGTTCCCGATGGAGTTCAGCCCGATCCGGGACTCGTGGCAACTGACTCGCGAGACCGCCGACATGCTGCTGAAGTTCGGTGAACAGTCGACGGCGCAAACCACCCGCTGAGCCTGTTTCAGATGTGGATCGGCTGGCTGGAATTCGACCTTCTGCTCGGTGACGTCCGCTCGCTGAAGCAGAAGCGGTCAGCTGTCCGACCGCTGATCGCGGAATTGCAGCGCAGATTCGCGGTGTCCGCGGCCGAGACCGGCGCACAAGACCTGCACCGCCGCGCCGGAGTCGGCCTGGCCGTCGTATCGGCTGACCGCGCACACGTCGTTGAGGTCCTCGACGCCGCCGAACGGCTCGTCGCCGCGCGCCCGGAGATGGAACTGCTGTCGGTCCGGCGCGGCCTCCGACGCAGCACCGACGACGAGATCTGATCGTCGTACGGCTAGATCTGATCGCGCACTCCTCAACGCGGCTCGTCCCCCCGCAAGCGAGGGTGCCCCCAGCCGCTTGATCGTCGTACGGCTAGATCTGATTGCCGCACTCCTCAACGCGGCTCGTTCCCCCCGCAAGCGAGGGTGCCCCCACGCCGCTTGATCGTCGTACGGCTAGATCTGATTGCCGCACTCCTCAACGCGGCTCGTTCCCCCCGCAAGCGAGGGTCCCCCACGCCGCTTGATCGTCGTACGGCTAGATCTGATTGCCGCACTCCTCAACGCGGCTCGTTCCCCCCGCAAGCGAGGGTCCCCCACGCCGCTTGATCGTCGTACGGCTAGATCTGATTGCCGCACTCCTCAACGCGGCTCGTTCCCCCCGCAAGCGAGGGTCCCCCACGCCGCTTGATCGTCGTACGGCTAGATCTGGCGCTTTCGCCGCAGCGGCAGAGGCGCGACGGCGCCCGGCGCCAATTTGCGCGCACTGATCAGAAAGGCCGTGTGGCCGCGCATCGTGTGCTGCGGGCGCACGGCAAGCCCGACGACGTGCCAAGCGCGCTGCATGCTCTCCCAGGCCCGCGGTTCGGTCCAGCACTGCTGTTCCCGGAGCGCCTCGACGGTGCGGGACAACTGGGTGACAGTCGCGACGTAGATCATCAGCACCCCGCCCGCGACGAGCGCGCCGGCGACGGCGCCGAGGACCTCCCATGGGGCGAGCATGTCGAGTACCACCCGGTCCACTTCGGGGCCGGGGTAGTCCGCGACGTCAGCGATCACCAGTTCCCAGTTGGCGGGGCGCTCGCCGAAGAAGGTGTCGACGTTGCGCGCCGCGTGCGCGGCGTGGTCCTCGCGGACGTCGTAGGACGTGACCTGCCCGCCCGGTCCGACGGCGCGCAGCAGGGAGCACGCCAGCGCGCCCGAACCGGCGCCTGCCTCGAGCACCCGGGCGCCCGGGAAGATGTCGCCCTCGTGCACGATCTGGGCGGCGTCTTTCGGGTAGACCACCTGGGCGCCGCGGGGCATCGACATCACGTAGTCGACCAGCAGCGGCCGGAGCACCAGGAACTGGTCACCGCTGGTCGACTTGACCACGCTGCCCTCGGGCAGTCCGATCACGGTGTCGAGCGCGATGATGCCCCGGTGCGTGTGGAACTCGCCGCCGGGCGTCAGCAGCATCGTGTAATGCCGGCCCTTCGCGTCGGTGAGCTGCACGCGGTCCCCGACGGCGAACGGACCGGTCCTGGGCATAGCTGTTCAGCCTGCCAGCCGACGCGCGGATGCCGATGAGTGGGGTTGCCCGTTTTTGTCACCGCGTCGCCATACTCTGGCCTCATGAGCGACGAGCCGGTTCCGATGCGTCGGCCGGCGCTGTCGCCGTCACGGGCCAGTGACTTCAAGCAGTGCCCGCTGCTCTACCGATTCCGGGCGATCGACCGGCTGCCGGAGCCGTCGTCCACCGCCCAGGTTCGTGGCTCGGTGGTGCACGCCGCCCTCGAACAGCTGTACGCGCTGCCCGCCGCCGAACGCGGCCGCGACACGGCGCTGACCCTGGTCGCCCCCGCGTGGGACCGGGTGGTCGCCGGGCAGCCCGAATTGGCCGCCGACATCGACCCGGGGCTGCGTGCCGAGCTGTTGGAGGACGCCAAGGCGCTGTTGTCCGGCTACTACCGCCTGGAAGATCCCACCCGCTTCGACCCGGAAAGCTGTGAGCAGCGCGTGGAAGTCGAGCTGCAGGACGGCACGCTGTTGCGCGGGTTCGTCGACCGCATCGACGTCGCCCCGACCGGTGAGCTGCGCGTGGTCGACTACAAGACCGGCAAGGCGCCGCCAGAGGCGAGGGCACTGGCCGAGTTCAAGGCCATGTTCCAGATGAAGTTCTACGCGGTGGCGCTGTTCCGGTCGCGCGGCGTGTTGCCGGCCCGGCTGCGGCTGCTCTATCTGGCCGATGGCCAGGTGCTGGACTACACCCCCGACCTCGACGAACTGCTGCGCTTCGAGAAGACCCTGATCGCGATCTGGCGGGCCATTCAATCCGCCGGAGCGACAGGCGATTTCCGCCCGCACCCGTCGAGGCTGTGCGACTGGTGTGCACATCACGCCCACTGTCCGGTGTTCGGCGGCACGCCGCCGCCGTATCCGGGCTGGCCGCATCACCCGGACGAAGGGGATGATCACGCCGTGTTGCACGCATCGGATCCGGCTGCGTGATCGACTGCCACTATCGTCGGCTCGCCGTCGACGGCGACTACCAGGTGTTCGAATCCACCGACGGCACCCGCAGCAACTGGACACCCGAAATCCAGCACGGTTCACCGCCGTTGGCGTTGATGACCAAGCTGATCGAGGAACTCGCCGCAGGGTCCGGCCTACGTGTCGGCCGGCTGACGCTCGACATTCTCGGCGCGATCCCGGTCTCGACTGTCCGGGTGCGGGCGTGGGTACAACGGCCCGGCGCCCGGATCTCGATGATGGCCGCCGAGATGCTCGCGCGCGGTCCCGGCGGACAGGACCGCGCGGTGGCCCGTGTGACCGCATGGCTTCTGGCCACGAGCGACACGGCCGACGCCGCGACCGACCGCTATCCCCCGCTGGTCGAGGGTCAAGCGGCGCCGGTGCCGCACAGCTGGGTGGGCGCCACGGGCTATATCGAGACGGTCAGCTGGCGGCGGCAGATGACGGCACCGGGTGAGTCGAACCAGGTCTGGCTCAGCCCGCTGGTATCTCTGGTGGACACCGAGGAGATGACGGACCTGCAGCGGCTGGCGATGGTGGTCGACTCGGCCAACGGCGCAGGCGCGATCCTGGATCCCGACCGGTTCGTCTTCATGAACACCGACACCGCCGTTCACCTGCATCGGTTACCGATCGGTGCGGACTTCGGGGTGCGGGCGCGCGGTTCGATCGGCCCCGACGGAATCGGCGTCACCACCGCGGAACTGTTTGACCGCCAGGGTTTTATCGGCACCTCGGCCCAGACGCTGTTGGTCCAACGCAGGCCGTAGCTCAGTCATATGTGATTGCATCTATATAGACGAAGTGCAATACTAGCGGGCATGGACGTCTTCGAAGCGGTCGCCGAGCCGAGCCGCCGTGCGCTGCTCGACGCACTCGTCGACGGTGAGCGCACGGCCGGCGAGTTGGTCGCGACGCTGCCCGGCCTGACCCAGCCGACCGTCTCGCGGCACCTGCGCGTGCTGCGCGAGGTCGGCCTCGTCGAGGTCCGGCCCGACGCCCAGCGCCGCATCTACGCGCTGCGCGCCGATGGCCTGGTCGCGATCGACGAGTGGATCGAGCGGTACCGCCGCTACTGGTCGGATCATCTCGATGCCCTCCAGCGGCACCTCGAACGCACGCGTAAGGAGACACGATGAGCCAGCGCAACGGGCGCCTGACGGTCGACGGCGAGCGCGCCGTACTGAATTTCGAACGCCGCCTGCCCTTTCCGGTCGAGGTGGTGTGGTCGGCGATCACCGACCCGGAGCAGCGCGCGCAGTGGTTCGGCGAGACGACGATCGAGGCGCGTGAGGGCGGTGTGATCGACATGGTCGCGACGGGTCCCCCGCTGCCGCCCGAGCGCAAGCGGATGACGGGCCGGATCCTGGTGTGGGATCCGCCGCATGTGCTGGAACACGAATGGAAGCAGCCGATCGTCGAGGACGGTGTGGTGCGCTACGAGCTGACCTCCGACGGCGCCGGCACCATGCTCCGCTTCACCCATCGCGGCCTCGGTGTGCGCAATGCCGGCGGATTCCTCGGCGGCACACACGCCTTTCTCGACCGCTTGGAGGCCTACCTCACCGGCGCCGAGTTGCCGGACTGGACGATCCGCCGCCATCAGGTCAACCAATCGATGCAGGAGACGAAATAGCATGTCGAACAACGGGTCTCCCGTCGCAGCGCCGAGCCTGGCGATCGCCTTCCACTCCGGTTTCGGACACACCGCTACGCTGGCTGACGCGGTGGCCACCGGCGCCACGGAGGCCGGCGCCGACGTCAGAGTCATCGCCGTCGGGCGCATGGCCGAAGAAGACTGGGGCATCCTGGACGCCGCCGACGGAATCGTGTTCGGCACCGCGACCTACATGGGCAACCTGGCCGCCGGTTTCCAGACGTTCGCCGAACAGACGGGCCGCCGGTGCCTCCATGGAACGTGGCGGGACAAGGTGGCGGCCGGGTTCACCAATTCGGGCGCCAAGAGCGGCGACAAGCTCGCCACCCTGGTGTCGCTGGCGGTGTTCGCCGCACAGCACCACATGCATTGGGTCAACCTCGGTTTGGTCGCCGGATGGAACAGCTCCACCGGCAGTGAGGACGATCTCAACCGGCTCGGCTTCTGGCTGGGCGCCGGCGCACAGACCGGTGTGGACGCCGGTCCGGAGAATGTGCACCCCTCCGACATGCAGACGTGCCGACACCTCGGCCACCGGGTTGCGCTGGTGACGCGCCAGCTCAACGTCGGCCGGTCGGCTACTGCAGCGGTTTCAAATCCTCCAGCATCGTCGGCAGCAATTCGCTGACCGTCGGGTGGATGTGCATGGTGTGCGTCAGCGTGGTGTAGGGCGCATCGGCCGACATCACGTCGAGGATGGAATGGATCACCTCGTCGCCGCCGACACCGAGGATCGCCGCGCCGAGAATCCTGTTGGTCTCGGCGTCGACCACGACCTTCATGAACCCTTGGGTCTCACCCTTTTCGACCGCACGGCCGACCCGGGTCATCGGGCGGAAGCCGACGAGCGCCCTGCGGCCGGACTTGCGGACCTCGTCGACGGTCTTGCCCGCGCGCCCCAACGGTGGGTCGATGTAGAGGGCGTAGGTCGGGATTCGGTCGCTCACCCTGCGTGGCTCGTTGTCCAGCAGGTTCGCCGCGACGATCTCGAAATCGTTGTACGACGTGTGGGTGAACGCACCGCGTCCGTTGCAGTCGCCCATCGCCCAGATGTGCTCGACGTTGGTGCGCAGCTGATCATCGACGACGACATAGCCGCGGGCGTCGGTGTGCACGCCCGCCCTGTCCAGGCCGAGATCGTCGGTATTCGGCCTGCGGCCCACCGCGACGAGCAGGTGCGTTCCGCTGATCGGATCCGCGCCGTCTGCGACAATGACGTCGAAACCCTTGTCGCGCTTCGTCAATCGGATCGCAGTCGCATCGACCACGACGTCGATTCCTTCGGCTTCCAGGATCTCCCGGATGGTCGCCGAGACGTCTTCGTCTTCACGCGACGTCAGCCGCGGCCCCTTTTCGACGACCGTCACCCGTGCTCCGAACCGGCGGTACATCTGGGCGAACTCCAGCGCGATGTAGCTGCCGCCGATGACTACGAGATGTTCTGGCAGAGTGTCGAGTTCGAGCACACCGACATTGGTCATATAGTCGATGTCGGCCAGTCCGGGCAGGTCGGGCACCACCGCGCGCCCGCCCACGTTGAGGAAGACCCTGTCGGCCTCCAACACCCGCCCGTCGACCGCGATCGTGTACGGGTCTTCGAAGCGGGCGTGCCCGCGGATGAGGGTGGCGCCGGCCATCTCCTGCAGCCAGGATTCGACGCCGTTGCGGTCGTCGAGCATGACCTTGTCCTTGCGCGCCTTGACCTTCGACATGTCGACCGTGACTTCGCCTGTGCCCACGCCGTATTCGGCCCCGCGTCGGGCCACGTGGGCGGCGTGCGCGCTCGCCACCAGCGTCTTGGTCGGGATGCAGCCGGTGTTGACGCAGGTACCGCCGACGAGTTTGCGTTCGATCACCGCCACGGTGTGGCCGGCGTCGGTCAGCCGTCCTGCCAAGGGTGGTCCGGCTTGACCCGCGCCGACGATGATCGCGTCGAACTTCTCTGCCATCGACCGCGGTTCAGACGAGGGTGACCAGGAACGCGACCAGGAATCCGCCGCCGACCGCCACGACGTCCTCGATGAACGCCCCCGGCCGATCCTTTCCGCCGTTGGTGGTGGCGAGACGCGTCCGTGCCGCCGCGCCGCCGAGCGTACCGAGCACCGCGCCGACGATGCCTGCACCCAGCGCGCTGAAAGTGTGGTAGAAGGCACTGCCGATGACGGCACCGGCGAAGGCGCCCATGATGAGCCGCGTGGCGAACTGCGGCGCCGTCTTGCGGCTCGGAGTCTTGGGCAGCTGGTCGGTGACCAACTCCACCAGCAGGAAAACGGTCAGCACGGTGACGGTGATCGGGTGGGCCACCCATTGCGACCACTTTCCGTCGACGTCGATCCAGCCGAGAAACGCGCCCCAGGCCACCACGGCAGGCGCGGTGAGCGCCCGCAGTCCGGCGATCACACCGATCAGCAAAGCGAGCACGATAACCAGGACCTGCGTCATGAAACCTCCCGACCGGTGGAAATGTCATCCGGACGCTAACACGCAGGGCGCGGAAGGGCCGATCGAATCAGAAGCGGCAGAACCGGATGTCGGAGGCCAGGATCGCCTTGGCGCCGATGGCGGCGAGTTCGTCCATGATCGCGTTGACGTCCCGGCGCGGAACCAGCGCCCGGACAGCTACCCACGCGGGATCGGCCAGCGGGGCGATGGTCGGCGATTCGAGTCCCGGCGTCACCGCGGTCGCGTCATCGAGAACGGTACGCGGACAGTCGTAGTCGAGCATCAGATACTGCTGGCCGAACACCACGCCCTGCACGCGGCCGGCGAGTTGATCGCGTGCCGCGGCGCGGTGTTCCCCCGGCTCCGCCCGCTCGATGAGCACCGCCTCCGAATCGCACAGCGGCTCGCCGAAGGCGGCCAGGTCGTGCAGTCCCAGGGTGCGACCCGAACCGACCACATCGGCGATAGCATCGGCGACACCGAGCTGTACGGAGATCTCCACGGCGCCGTCGAGCCGGATGACCGTCGCGTCGATCCCGCGCGCCGCCAAGTCTTTTCGCACCAGGTTGGGAAACGCGGTGGCGATGCGCTTGCCTTCGAGGTCGTCGATCCGCCAGGGCTGTCCCGCCGGGGCGGCGTAGCGGAATGTCGACGATCCGAAGCCCAGCGCCAGTCGCTCGCGAACGGGCGCTTCGGACTCCTGCGCCAGATCGCGGCCGGTGATTCCGAGGTCCAGCTGTCCCGATCCGACGTAGATCGCGATGTCCTTGGGCCGCAGAAAGAAGAACTCGACGTTGTTCGCCGGGTCGATGACGGTGAGGTCTTTGGGGTCGGTCCGGCGCCGATAGCCGGCTTCCGACAGGATCTCGGCGGCCGGTTCCGACAGCGTGCCCTTGTTGGGGACGGCAACCCGCAGGTTTCCGTTCGGCGAAGCGGCCATCAGAGCTTCGCGTACACGTCGTCGAGGGTCAGGCCGCGGGAGATCATCATCACCTGTGTCCAATAGAGCAGCTGGCTGATCTCGTCGGCCAGTGCCTCGTCGCTCTCGTGCTCGGCGGCCCAGCCAGACCTCGCCGGCCTCTTCGAGGATCTTCTTGCCGAGCCCGTGCACGCCGGCATCCAGCGCGGCGACGGTGCCACTTCCGTCCGGCCGGGTGCGCGCCTTGTCGCTGAGTTCGGCGAACAGCGCGTCGAAGGTCTTCACGGCACGCGATTGTTCCACGCGCACACCCCGCCGGTCACGCGGGTTTACCGCCGGGAGCGGATCAGTGCGGTGTAGGCAGGTGGTGGGCTTCGCGGTGCATGTCCTCCAGGTGTTTGCCCTTGGTCTCCTCGACCCACCGCCAGACGAAGATGAGCGACAACACCGCGCAGACGGCGTAGAAGCCGTAGGCCAGGCTGAGAGACAACTCGCCCAGCTTGGGGAACGATACCGTGATCAAGCAGTTGGCGATCCATTGCGCCGCGGCGGCCAGCCCGAGCGCCGCGGCACGGATGCGGTTCGGGAACATCTCACCCAGCAGCACCCACACCACCGGACCCCATGACATGCCGAACGCCACCACGAACAGGTTGGCGGCGACCAACGCGATCGGTCCGGCGGCGCCCTCAAGGTGCGGTTGGCCGTCGATCACCGGGGCCGTGCCGAAGATCACCGCCATCGTGCCCAGCGTGACGGCCATGCCGATCGAGCCGACCAGCAGCAGCGGCTTGCGGCCGACCTTGTCGATCAGCGCGATCGCGATGAGCGTGGTGGCGATGTTCGTCACCGAGGTGATCACGGTGATGATGAACGACTGGCTCTCGTCGAATCCGACCGCCTCCCACAGCACATTGCTGTAGTAGAAGATCACGTTGATGCCGACGAACTGCTGGAAGACCGACAGGCCGACACCGACCCAGACGATTCCGTAGATTCCGCCGGTCGGCTTGCGCAGATCCATCCACGACGGCGGCTTCTCGGACTTGAGCGACTCCTGGATACGTGTGATGGTCAGCTCCAGGTTCTTTTCGCCCAGCAGCATCGAGAGCACCTTGCGCGCCTCTGGAATGCGGTATGTGGCAACGAGATAGCGCGGCGACTCGGGAATCGTGAATGCCAGTGCGCCGTACACGACGGCAGGCACCGCCATGATGAGGAACATCCAGCGCCAGGCTTCCATGCCCAACCACAGCTCCCCGCGCGACCCGCCGGCCAGATGCGCCAGCAGCGCGTCGATCGCCAGCGATACGAAGATGCCGGTCACGATCGCCAGCTGTTGAAGCGAACCCAGCCGGCCACGGATGCGCGGCGGGGACGTCTCGGCGATGTAGGCGGGGGCGATCACCGAGGCCACCCCGACGCCGATGCCTCCGACGACACGGAACAATCCGAAGACCCAGACATTGGGCGCCAGGCCGGTGAAGATCGCGCTGATCAAGAACAGCAGCGCGGCGATCTTCATGACAGAAAGCCGGCCGATCTTGTCTGCGAGCCGTCCGGCCATCACGGCACCGACCGCCGCGCCTAGCAGCGCCGCCGCGACCGCGACACCGACCGTGAAGCTACCGATTTTGAAGTGGTCCTGAACAGCCGATACCGCCCCGTTGATCACCGCGCTGTCGTAACCGAACAGCAAGCCGCCCAAAGCGGCAACCGAGGCTATTCGGACAACGCGGCCACTGTGTTCGGTGTCCTCGTAGTCGATCCCGGATGCTGAATCACCGACGGGTCCGTGAGTCATGTGACGCCCTTCCGCAGCATTGCGTGACGAGGATCACATTCAATCACAAGCGTGCAGTCAGGCGGTGCGTTCTCCGAACTGCGTGAGTTCTGCGTGGACACGCCTCAGGTCGGCCGATGACACGTCGGCCAGCGAAGTGATGTGGTGTCGCCGCGGACCGTGCGGCACCGCTACGTCGTTGGGCACCACCAGCACCGGGCATCCCGCGGCCTCGGCCGCCGCCGTGCCGGTCACCGAGTCCTCGATGGCCAGACATGCCGATGGGGCCAACTCCAGCAACTCTGCCGCCCGCCGGTAGACATCCGGGGCGGGTTTGCCGGTCGGAACCTCGTCGCCGCACACCGTCGCCGAAAAAAACTGTCGACCGATGCTGTTCAAAGCCCGATCGGTGAGCGCGCGTCTGGTATTGGTAACGAGCGCCATCGGAGTTCCTTCGGAGGCAAGCGCTTCGAGCAGTTCCCGGGCGCCGTCGCACCACGGCAGTCCCTGTTCGAACAGCACTCCCGTGTAGTCGTGCAGCCATCGGTCGGACCCGGCCATCGAGACGGGGTCCAGCGCCAGCCCCAGATCGGTGTAGATCGTCCGGATGGTGTCCTCTGCGGAGCCGCCGACCAGCGCGGCGCGGACCTCTCGGCTCAGCTCGCCACCGAGCTCCCGGTACAGCGCCGCCAGTGAGATGTCCCAGAGTTTTTCGGAGTCGACGAGGGTGCCATCCATATCGAACAGCACCGCTTTCACGTCCGCGATTGTGTCATGGCCGTGTCGCAGCGCGAAAATCATGACGATGCTCGTGACCGGCGCCACAGGCAATATCGGTCGGCGCGTCGATCACCTGATCGATCTGGGCGGCGTCGGCGCCGCGCCCCTGGCAACAGGAGGCCGATGACCGCCCGGCCTAGGTGTTGAAGTACTTGGCCTCGGGGTGGTGCAGCACGAACGCGTCGGTGGACTGTTCGGGGTGCAGCTGCAGCTCCTCGGACAGCGTGACACCGATCCGGCCGGGCTCCAGCAGCTTCACCATCTTCGCGCGATCGTCGAGATTCGGGCAGGCGCCGTAACCGAATGAGAACCGGGCACCGCGATAGCCGAGCTTGAAATAGTCCTCGACGGCCTCGGGATCCTCGGCCGCCATGGCGTGGTCGGCGAACCTCAGCTCCTCGCGAATGCGCTTGTGCCAATACTCGGCCAGCGCCTCGGTCAGCTGCACGCCGATGCCGTGGACCTCGAGATAGTCGCGGTAGGAGTCGGACGCAAAGAGCTCATTGGCGAAATCGGCGATCGGCTGACCCATCGTCACAAGCTGGAACGGCCAGACATCCACCTCGTCGCGTTCCGCGGCCAGCTCGCGCGAGCGGATGAAGTCGGCGATGCACAGGAACCGGTCGCGCTGCTGGCGCGGGAACGTGAACCGGAATCGTTCGGAGGCATCCGGTTTCGGCTCGGTGAGAACGACGACGTCGTCCCCTTCCGACACCGCGGGGAAGTATCCGTAGACCACGGCCGCGTGGGCCAGGATGCCGTCGGTGGACAACCGGTCCAGCCAGTACCGAAGGCGCGGCCGGCCGTCCGTCTCCACCAGTTCCTCGTACGACGGACCCTCGCCGCCACGGACCCCGCGCAGCCCCCACTGCCCGAGGAACAGTGCGCGTTCATCGAGCAACCCGGTGTAGTCCGCCGTGGCCACGCCCTTGACGATCCGGCTGCCCCAGAACGGTGCCACCGGCACCTCGACATCGGCGGCGACGTCCGACCGCGCCGGCACCTCGATCGGCTTCTCGTTGGCTCTGCGTTCAGCAGCAATGCGTTTCGACCGCTCGTGCCGGGCCTTGCGCTCGGCCTCCTTCTCGCGCGCCGCGACGGCCTCCGGACTGTCGGTGTCGACCGCGCCGCCGCGCTTGGTGGTCATGATGGTGTCCATCAGTCGCAGACCCTCGAACGCGTCGCGGGCGTAGTGCACGTCGCCTTGGTAGATGTCGGCGAGATCGTTCTCGACGTAGCCGCGGGTCAACGCCGCCCCGCCGAGCAGCACCGGGAACTTCTCGGCAACGCCGCGGGTGTTCATCTCCTGCAGGTTTTCCTTCATCACCACCGTCGACTTCACCAGCAGCCCCGACATCCCGACCACGTCGGCGCTCTTGTCCTCGGCCACTTCGAGAATCGTGTTGATGGGCTGCTTGATGCCGATGTTGACGACCTCGTAGCCGTTGTTGGTCAAGATGATGTCGACCAGGTTCTTGCCGATGTCGTGCACGTCGCCCTTGACGGTGGCGAGCACGATGCGACCCTTGCCCGCGTCGTCCTCGGCCTTCTCCATGTGGGGTTCCAGATAGGCCACTGCGGTTTTCATCACCTCGGCCGACTGCAGCACGAACGGCAGCTGCATCTGGCCGGAGCCGAACAGTTCGCCGACGGTCTTCATGCCCGCCAGCAGGTCCTCGTTGATGATGGACAGCGGCGGCTTCTCGGCCATGGCCTCGTCGAGATCGGCCTCCAGTCCGTTGCGCTCACCATCGACGATGCGCCGCGCAAGCCGTTCCAGCAGCGGCAGTTTGGCCAGCTCCGCCGCCCGCGACTCCTTCGACGAGGCCGCCGAAACACCCTCGAACATCCCCATCAGTTCCTGAAGGGGGTCATAACCGTCGCGACGACGGTCGTAAACGAGGTCGAGAGCGACCTCGCGCTGCTTGTCGTCGATGCGGTTCATCGGCAGGATCTTGCTGGCGTGCACGATCGCCGAATCCAGTCCGGCCTCCCGGCACTCGTGCAGGAACACCGAGTTGAGCACCTGGCGAGCAGCAGGATTCAGGCCGAACGAGATGTTCGACAGCCCGAGCGTGGTCTGTACGTCGGGGTGTTTCTGCTTGAGCAACCGAATGGCCTCGATGGTCTCGAGGCCATCCTTGCGGGACTCCTCCTGACCGGTGCAGATGGTGAACGTCAGGGTGTCGATCAGGATCGAGGACTCGTCGACCCCCCAGTTCCCGGTGATGTCGGCGATCAGCCGCTCGGCGATCTCGACCTTCTTGTCCCTGGTGCGGGCCTGGCCCTCCTCGTCGATCGTCAGCGCGACGACCGCGGCGCCGTGTTCGGCGACCAGTTCCATCGTCTTGTGGAACCGCGACTCGGGTCCGTCGCCGTCCTCATAGTTGACCGAGTTGATCGCGCACCGGCCGCCGAGATGCTCCAGACCGGCCCTCAGCACCGGGGTTTCGGTGGAGTCGAGCATGATCGGCAGCGTCGATGCGGTGGCCAGCCGGCTCGCCAGCGCGTTCATGTCGGCCACGCCGTCGCGGCCCACGTAGTCGACGCACAGATCCAGCAGGTGCGCGCCGTCGCGGGTCTGGTCCTTTGCGATGTCGAGGCACTTCTGCCAATCCTCGGCGATCATCGCCTCACGAAAAGCTTTGGAGCCGTTCGCGTTGGTGCGTTCACCGATCATCAGCACCGAGGCGTCCTGGTGGAACGGCACGGCGGTGTACAGCGATGACACCGACGGTTCGTGGGTGACGGCGCGGTCGGGGCGGTTGCGCTCCGCATTGATCCTCTGAATGGCGTCGGCCACCTGCCGGATATGTGCCGGCGTGGTGCCGCAGCAGCCACCGACCAGCGACAGGCCGTAGTCGGTGACGAAGCCCGCGAGCGCCTCGGCCAGTTCGTCGGGCTGCAGCGGATATTCTGCGCCGTTGGCCCCGAGTACCGGCAGTCCGGCGTTGGGCATCACCGACACCGGAATGCCCGCGTGCCTGGACAGATGCCGCAGGTGCTCGCTCATCTCGGCAGGTCCGGTCGCGCAGTTCAACCCGATCACGTCGACGCCCAGCGGTTCGACCGCCGTCAACGCCGCACCGATCTCGCTGCCCAGCAGCATGGTGCCGGTGGTCTCGACCGTGACGTGCGCGATCACCGGGATGTGGCGGCCGAACTCGGCCATCGCCCGGCGCGACCCGAGCACCGCGGCCTTCAGCTGGAGCAGATCCTGGCAGGTCTCGACGAGGACGGCGTCCGCGCCGCCCTCGAGCATGCCCAGCGCGGCCTCGGCGTAGGCGTCGCGGATCAGCGCGTACTCGGTGTGCCCGAGCGTCGGCAGCTTCGTGCCGGGCCCCATCGACCCCAGCACGTAGCGCTTGCGGTCGGGAGTGCTGATCTCGTCGGCGACCCGCCGGGCGATCGCGGTGCCTCTGTGGGACAGATCACGGATCCGATCCGCGATGTCGTAGTCGCCCAGGTTGGACAGGTTGCAGCCGAACGTGTTCGTCTCGACCGCGTCGGCGCCTGCCTCGAAGTAGTTGCGGTGGATCGTCTCGATCACGTCGGGCCGCGTGTCGTTGAGGATCTCGTTGCAGCCCTCGAGATTGTTGAAGTCATCGAGGGTCAGATCGGCGGCCTGCAGCTGGGTCCCCATCGCGCCATCGCCCACCATGACACGCTTCGACAGGGTGTCGAGAACGTCGGTGTCGTATGCGCGGTCGTCGGCAGCAGTCACAACGACAGGGTAATCGGTCCGGGGCCCAGACCCGTGTGGCGATGGGGGTCAGTGGGGTCAGGCAGGGCTTACGCTGGCGTAGTGACCCCGTCAAGCGGCTCATCGCGGGCCGGTCCAGACATGCCAGAACTGCGCGACACGATCGTCGTCGCCGCCTTCGAGGGCTGGAATGACGCCGGCGACGCCGCCAGTGATGCGCTCGAACACCTCGACGCGATCTGGGAGGCCGAGACGATCGTGGAGATCGACGACGAGGCGTACTACGACTACCAGGTCAACAGGCCGGTGATCCGTCAGGTCGACGGCGTCACGCGCGAGCTTGTCTGGCCGTCGATGCGGATCTCGCACTGCCGCCCGCCCGGCGCCGATCGCGACATCGTGCTGATGCACGGCGTGGAGCCCAATATGCGCTGGCGGACGTTCTGCGCCGAACTGCTGGCCATCGCGGACAAGCTCAACGTGCACACCGTTGTCATCCTGGGCGCGCTGCTGGCCGACACCCCGCACACCAGGCCGGTGCCGGTGTCGGGTGCGGCGTACTCCCCCGACTCGGCGAAGACGTTCGGGCTGGAAGAGACGCGCTACGAGGGCCCGACCGGCATCGCGGGGGTGTTTCAGGACGCCTGTGTCCAGGCCGGCATCCCGGCCGTGACGTTCTGGGCGGCCGTACCGCACTATGTGTCGCAGCCCCCGAACCCCAAGGCCACGGTGGCGCTGCTGCGCCGCGTCGAGGATGTGCTCGACATCGAGGTGCCGCTGGCCGACCTGCCGACGCAGGCCGAGGACTGGGAGCAGGCCGTCACCGAGATGACCGCCGAGGACGACGAGATCGCCGAGTACGTGCAGTCGCTCGAACAGCGCGGCGATGCCGAGGTCGACATGAACGAGGCGCTCGGAAAGATCGACGGCGACGCGCTGGCCGCCGAGTTCGAGCGCTATCTGCGCCGCCGCGGCCCCGGCTTCCGCGGCTAGACCTTTTCCGGTTTGGGTGCCTTCCACACGCCGTTGAGCGCGTCGGGCTTGGGCCAGTACAGCCGCAGCACGAGGACGAACGGCCCCTTCGGCGCGGGCAGCCAGTTGGACTCCTTGTCGATGCCCGGCGACTGGTTCTGGATGGAGAAGGTGTAGCCGCCGTCGGGGTCGGGGACCAGGCTCGTCAGCATCGGCGAATTGATCAGATAACGATTCATCGGGTTGGCGACCAGCAGGCTCTGCGGCAGCTCGTACATGGTCAGTGACCAGAACGCGTTGACCGGCGGGAGCTGATCCTTTGCGAAGTGGTACGTGTAGTTGTTCGCCCCGGTCAGCGGCGCGCCGGTCGAATCGGCGAACGATGACGGGTAGATCGCCTCCGCGGCGGTGTTGCCGTAGATCCCGAGCACCGCACCGGCCATCCGGTACAGGTAATTGCCCTTCAGGTCCGCCGCCGTGCCGAAGAAATCGGCAGGGTTGACCTCATCGGTGTCGACCTTGTCCTTCTTGAATGTGTCGAACTCGGCCCAGGCGTCGGCCATCCCGCCCTCGATGGCGGTGCGCATCTCGGGGGTCAGCTTGTCGGCGTCGAAGTTGCCGTCCGGGCCGATGCCGATGGTCGCGAACTTGTCGCGAAGTTCCTTCTCGTCGGGCAGGACGGGAGCGAAACGCATCGCGAAGCCGAGGATCTCGAAGAACTGCGGTGAGGTCTTCTGCTGGTCGGGTGTCAACGGTGGCGCGAAGTCGATCGGTGGTGCGGGTGCAGGCGGGGGCTGGTTCAGATACACCGACAGCGGTGCGACCTGGTAGCCGGCCTGGATCTTCTTGACCTCGTCGATGTCCGAGGGCCCGACCAGCTGGGTGCGGTACAGGACGAAGGCCAGGTCGGTGTCCGAGCGGATGACCTCGTTGATGCCCTCGGGTTTGTCGCCCTTCCAATTCGGTCCGGCGAGAAGGTATTTCCCGCCGCCGTTGCCGGTGGTTCGGCTGCCGACGTAGGCGAAGTTGTTGGTGTAGCCGTTGACGAACTGCAGCGAGTAGTACCGGTCCTGCTGGATCGGCGGGACGGTGAGCACCAACGGTTCCGCACGCAGGTCGGCGCCGACCACCGAGTAGGGGGTGTCGGAGTTCGGCGTCTGGATCACCTTGTCCTCGGGCGTGTACACCCGTGCCGTGTTGTGGATCTCGTTCCAGCCGCCCTTGTACTCGGGATCTTCCTTGTTGACGAAGTAGGCGTACTGGACCCGGTAGTTGTCCACCATCGGGAAGCCGTATATGTAGGCCTCCTTGGCGATCTCCCGGGCCTGTTCGGGCGAGACGGTGGCGGCAGGAGGCGGCGAAGACGACGTTTCGGCCTGGTCCGCGCCCTTACCACTGCAGCCGGCCAGCAGCGCGACGATCGCCAGGATCACGCCGATCCGGCGGATCAATGGTTTTCCAGGCTGTCGATCCGGGCGCTCATGGACCGGCCTTGGGCAGCGATTTCCGCGTCCATCTGCGGCAGCAGTTCCGGGACCGACCTCTGCGTGGCGGCCTCACCGATGCGGGTCGACAACAACGGCTTGATCCACCGCAACATTCCGACCCAGCCAGGGCAGTTGATTTGGCGCTTGCGGTCCTCGATGCCCGTGATGAAGGCCTCACCGCACTCTTCGACGGAGGTGGTTTTGCTCAACGGACCCGGCAGCCTTCTGATCATCTCCTGGACGGCCGGAAGCGACTTGCTCTCGCGGACCAGAGGCGTGTCGATCCACATCATGTGCGCGGAGCCGACCTCGACGCCGTGGTGGGCGACCTCCAGCCGCAACGCGTTGGCGAATTGCTCGACACCCGCCTTCGTCAGGTTGTACGCCGCCCCGCCCGGCAATGGCGCGTAGGCCGCGGCCGAGGACACGACCACGACATAGCCACGCCGTTCGACGATCGACGGCAGGGCCGCCCGCACGGTGTGGAACACCCCCAGCGCGTTGACATCGAGGATCGTCTTGAACGCCGCCGGATCCACGCTCAGCACCGAGCCGTAGATCGAGATACCCGCGTTGGCGACCACGATGTCGATGCCGCCGAACCGCTGGATGCCGGCGTCGACGGCGGCCTGCATGGCGGCCAGATCGCGCACGTCCGCGACGGCGGTGAGGACCCGGTCTTCGCCGAGTCGGGCCGCGACGTCGCTGAGCAGCGACTCATCCAGGTCGGTGAGAATCAGTCTGGCACCCTTGCCGTGCAGGCGGCGGGCCACTTCGGCGCCGATGCCGTTCGCGCCGCCCGTGATCAGCGCGACTTTTCCGTTCACAGAACCCATGGCGGTCAACGTACTCCATCGGGCGGAACCGCTCGACCGCTCGAGTCAGCCTTCGACCAGCGGCGACAGCGCGTCCAGCATTGGTCGCGGGTTACCCGGGTCCCCGGTGTCCGCCCACGTCGCCTCGAACTCGGCGACCTCGATTCCGACGACCTTGTTGGTCGCCAATCGTTCTGCCACGCCGGCTAATTCGTCAAATGTCAACCCGTTCGGGACGCGGTAATCCGTGGGCACCAGCCCCGGCTCCAGCACATCGCAGTCGAGATGGAAGTACACGGGACGGTCCCCTACCGCGGCGTCGAGCTCCTGCAGCATGTCCGGGCCGACGGGGACATGTCGGACAACGCCCTCGTGGATGAGGCGGCGTTCGGGCGGATCGAGATCGCGGGCGCCGCCCAGCACCACGTTCGCCGGGTCGACCCCTGACCCGAGCCCGGAGTCCCACAAACCCATCGGGCCGGACAGCGCGAGGCCGCCGATGAACCCGGTCGAGCTCGATTCGGGCGTATTGATATCGCCGTGGGCGTCGAACCAGACCACCAGCGCTTCCGGGTGATATCGGGCCACCACAGGCAAAGTCGCCAGCGCAACGGCGCAGCGGGTCAGCGCACTGACCGGCGTGTGCCCGGCGGCGTAGATGTCGTCGTACCGGCGCGACATCGCCGTCAGCGCCGGCGCGGCAGCGATCAGCTCCGCGCGCCAGTCGGTGCTCAGCGGTGCCTGCGGCGCGCCGACGGTGGCCGCCGCCGCGCCGAGACGGCGTTCCCACTCCGCGGCGATGACCGCGGCACCACCGAAACCGCGATCGTTGTGGTCGCCGGCGCGGCCCTGGAAGACGGTGAGGGTGAGGGGCATCGCTACAGCTTGATCCCCAGCAAGGCATCGACCGCGGTGGCGACCAGCGCCGGCGCCTCGGTGTCGTGCCCGCCGTATTCCAGCGCGTCGGTGGTCCAGCCATCCAGTGCGGCAAGGGCTTTGGGCGTGTCCAGATCATCGGCCAGATAGCGGCGCACGCGCGCCAGCACATCGGTCGCATCAGGTCCGGCAAGCTGCGACGTCGCGGCGCGCCATCGCTGCAGGCGCGTGGTCGCCTGCTCGAGCACCTGGTCACTCCAGTATCGGTCGGCCCGGTAGTGGTCGGCGAGCAGACCGAGCCGGACCGCGGACGAGTCGACGCCCTCGGCCCGCAACCGCGACACCAGCACCAGATTGCCGCGGCTCTTCGACATCTTGTGCCCGTCCCAGCCGATCATGCCGGCGTGCACGTAGTGGCGCGCGAATCGCCGCTCCCCCGTGACCGATTCGGCGTGGGCAGCGGAGAACTCGTGGTGCGGGAAGATCAGGTCGCTGCCCCCGCCCTGGATGTCGAGGCCGGTGCCGATGCGGCTGAGCGCGATCGCCGCGCATTCGACGTGCCACCCGGGCCTGCCGGGTCCGAACGGCGACGGCCAGCTCGGCTCGCCCGGCCGCTCCGCGCGCCACATCAGCGCGTCCAACTCGTCGCTCTTGCCGGCGCGGTGCGGGTCGCCACCCCGCTCGGAGAACAGCTCGAGCATGGTGTCGCGGTCATAGCCGGATTCGTACCCGAACTGTGCGGTGGCATCGGCACGGAAGTACACGTCGGGATATTCCGGGTCGTCGACGACGTAGGCGGCGCCGGACGCCAGCATTTTCTCGACGACCTCGACCACTTCCTCGATGGCGTCGGTCGCGGCCACGTAGTCGTGCGGCGGCAGGACGCGCAGTGCCGCCATGTCCTCGCGGAACAAGGCGGTCTCACGGTCGGCCAGTTCGCGCCAGCCGATACCGTCGCGCGCCGCGCGCTCGAACAGGGGATCGTCGACGTCGGTGACGTTCTGCACGTAGTGCACGCGGTGGCCGGAATCCAGCCACAGGCGATGCACCAGGTCGAACGCCAGATACGTGGCGGCGTGACCCAGGTGGGTGGCGTCGTACGGGGTGATGCCGCAGACGTACATGGTCGCCGTCTCGCCCGCGGCGACGGGGCGTATCTGGCGGTCGGCGCTGTCGTAGAGCCGCAGTTGCGGGCCGCGTCCGGGCAACTCCGGGACGCTTGGTGCCGGCCACGATTGCATAGCGTCGACTCTAAGGTGTGCGCTCAGGACGGCCTCCGATGGTGTGTGGCTTCCCACGTGACCTACAACCGCGGCGGCCGATCCATTCCCGTCACCGGCCGCGGTATGCCGACCAGATCCCCTCGAGCAGCACATCGGCCAGCTCGGCGCGGCACATCAGGAAGTCCGGCAGGTAGGGATCGCGCCGGTTGTAGATCAACGGTGAACCGTCCAGCCGGGACGCGTGCAGACCGGCGGCGCGCACCACACCTGCCGGGGCCGCCGAATCCCACTCCCACTGACCGCCCGCGTGAAGGTACGCGTCGACGTCGCCGCGGACCACGGCCATCGCCTTGGCGCCGGCCGAGCCGATCCGCACCAGCTCGATGTCCATCATGTCGCGAAGCCGCCACAGCACCGCCGGCGGCCGATTTGCACTCGCGGTGACGCGAATCGGCCCTTCGGTGCGCGGTGGCGGCGGCTTCACGGTGTCGGTCCGGTACACCTCCCCACGCGCCGGCAGCGCGACCGCCGCATCGGTGATGCCGCCGTCGGGCCCGTTCAGGCCGAGCGCCGCGGGCCCGTCCGCGCCGGCCCGCTGCCAGAGGGCGATGTGCACGGCCCAGTCTTCCCGGCCCCGCAGGGAGAACTCGTGCGTCCCGTCCACCGGGTCGACGATCCAGACGCGGTCGGCGTGCACGCGGGAGAGGGTGTCGACGGCCTCCTCGGACAGCACCGCATCATCGGGCCGATCCCGGTGCAAGCGGTCCAGGATCAGCGTGTTGGCCCGCTTGTCACCCGCGTCGCCGAGCTCGTACGGATCATAGAAGCCGACCTCTTCACGCACCTGGAGCAGGAGCTTTCCGGCGTCGACCGCCACGTCGGCGGCCAGCGCCGCATCGGTCAGCCCCATCAGAACGCGGGCCACGGGATCGGGCGACGACGGTCCGGAGTCGGCATCACCGGATTACTCAACAGCGCAAGGACTCTGGCGTGCAGCGCGTCGACCTCGCGGGCGGTGATGTGTTCACACAACCGGTCGCCCAGTTCGCCGCGCAGGGAGTCGCGCAGTCCGGCCACCGCCTCGAGCGTCTCATCGTCGACGGGCTTGCCCGCCCATCCCCACAGCACGGTGCGCAGTTTGTCCTCGACGTGCAGACTCACGCCGTGGTCGACGCCGTAGACCTGCCCGTCGACTCCGGAGAGGATATGTCCGCCCTTGCGGTCGGCGTTGTTGATCAATACGTCGAAAACCGCCATCCGCCGCAGTCGCGCATCGTCGGCGTGCACCAGGGTGACCTCGTCGCCGGCGTAGTCGTAGGCCTGCAGGATCGGCAGGAAGCCCTCCGGCACGTGGCCGGCCGGCAGCAGGTCGACAAGATCCGGGCCCGCCGTCGGCTCGTCACCGACCTCGTCGCCGGGTTGGTCCACCCACAGCTGCAGCATGCCGCGCCCGGCCGGTCCATCGCGAATAATCGTGTACGGCACGATATTCCAGCCCAGTGCGGACGACACCAGATAAGCGCTGCGCTCTCGACCGGCCAGGGTGCCGTCGGGGAAATCCCACAGCGGCGCCTCCCCCGCAATGGGCTTGTACACGCAATGTGCTTGGCGCTCACCGAGATGCGCCTCGCAGAGAAAGGTGGCGTTGCTCGCCGAGCGGATCCGTCCGATGACGGTCAGCTCGCCGTTTCGGCACACCTCGTCGAGGTCATCGGAGTCTGGGCCCTCGTTATTCGTCGGCGTCATCGTCCGACCCGGCAAGGGCCCCTCGCCGGTAGCCGTTGGTGCGCACACAGATGTGGCCCTCCGGGTCGAGCGGCTCGTCGCACAGCGGGCAGGGCGGCCGGCCCGCGGAGATCACCCGGTTGGAGCGCGTCGCGAACTGACGGGCCGACTCCGGCGTCAGGAAGACCCGCACCGCATCAGGTCCCTCCTCAGCGTCGTCGAGCACCACCGACGCGTCGAACTCGGTTTCGGAGACCGCGAGCAGTTCGACGACCACCGTCTGCGCCTCGGAGTCCCAGCCCAGGCCCATCGTCCCGACCCGGAACTCCGCATCGACCGGTGTGATCAACGGGCTCAGGTCATCGATATCGGCCGTCTCGGGCGGGATCGGGGTGCCGAACCGGCGGTTGATCTCCAGCAGCAGCGCGGCGATCCGCTCCGCAAGCACCGCGACCTGCTGCTTCTCCAGGATGACCGAGATCACGCGCTTGTCGTGAACGGCCTGCAGGTAGAACGTCCGGTTTCCGGGTTGCCCGACGGTCCCGGCCACGAAGCGGTCGGGTGTGCGGAAGACGTGGATTGCGCGGGACATGGCAAGTTCCAAAATACCGGCTACAGCACCCCAGCCGTAATTCCACGGCGTCCGGCATCCGGTGGTGTCAATCCGTCGAGCCACCGACGACGGCATCTTCGGGGGGCACCTGACCGTCGGAACTGCCGGCCTGCTCCTCGGGCTTGGGCGGCTTGGCCAGCAGTCCGGCGGTCAGCTGATCCCCGGTGTGGTTGACATGGATGACGAAGGGGCGCAGCGCGGTGTAGCGGATGACACTCATCGATGCCGGATCGGCGGTGATGCGCTGGAAGCTGTCGAGATGCGCGCCGAGCGCGTCGGCGACCACCGCCTTGATCACGTCGCCGTGCGTACAGGCAACCCACAGCGCGTCGCCCTCGTGAAGTTCGGCGAGACGCCGGTCGTGCTCGCGCACCGCGGCGACGGCGCGCGCCTGCACCTGGGCGAGCCCCTCCCCGTCAGGGAACACCGCGGCGCTGGGCTGCTGCTGCACCACCGCCCACAGCGGCTCTTTGACCAGATCGCCGATCTTGCTGCCGGTCCAGGTGCCGTAGTCCACCTCAGCGATCCGCTCGTCGACCACCGGGTCGAGGCCGAGCGCCGCCGCCAGCGGTTCCACGGTTTGACGGCAGCGCAGCAGCGGCGAGCGCACGATGGCGCGGATCGGCAGCGAGCCGAGCCGCCCGACGACGGCCTCCGCCTGCTCGCGGCCCTTGTCGTCGAGCTCGACGCCCTCGGTGCGGCCGGCCAGCGTGTGCGCGGTATTGGACGTCGATCTGCCGTGCCGCAACAGGATCACCGTCATACCGCCGCCACCACCCCGGCGCCCAGGAGGACCAGGACCACGGCGCCCAGCAGCACGCGGTAACCCACGAACCAGTACATGCTGTGCCGGACCAGGAACCGGAGGAACCATGCGACGGCGGCCAATCCCACCACGAACGCGATTATCGTCGCCACCAACAGCTGAGCGCCGCTGGCGCTCATCCCCTCGCCCACCGGATGGAACGCGTCGGGCAGCGAGAACAGGCCCGAGGCGAACACCGCCGGGATGGCCAGCAGGAAGCCGAAGCGTGCGGCGAGCTCGCGATCGATCCCGAGGAACAGACCCGCACTGATCGTGGCGCCGGACCGCGAGACGCCCGGCACCAGAGCCAGACACTGGGCCAGCCCGACGATGATGCTGTCCTTCCAGGTGAGGTCTTGCGCGTGCCGGGTCTGCCTGCCGAAGTACTCCGCGGCCGCGATGACCGCGGAGAAAACGATCAACGCGGACGCGATCAGCCAGAGATTCCTTGCGCCCGTTCGGATCTCGTCCTTGAAGAGCAGGCCGAGCACACCAATCGGAATGGTGCCGAAGATGACGTACCAGCCCATCCAGTAATCGGTGGTGCGGTGTGCGGCCACGAAGAGCCCGTTGAACCAGGCCTTGACGATGCGGCCGATGTCACGGGCGAAGTACAGCAGCACCGCGAACTCGGTGCCGAGCTGGGTCACCGCTGTGAACGACGCACCCGCATCGTCGGCGAAGAACACCCGGGACACTATCGCGAGGTGGCCGGATGACGACACGGGCAGAAATTCGGTGAGCCCCTGCACTACCGAGAGAACGATCACCTGCCACCACGACATCGCCGGCACGTCCGTCACGACGACGACCGTACCGTGGCGTCGTTGCTACCGCCCCGCGCGTGGCACAGGCTGCGCCGCGGCGACCGCGTCGCGCACCGCGGCACTCACGCTTCGCTCGTCGGTCACGTCGATATCGGTGAGCTTGCGACTGGCGGTGGCGACGACGTCCTCCTCGTGCGGGACGGGTCCGTCCAGCCGCGGCCGGTAGATCTCGACGACGAGCATCCGGTGCTCGATATGGAAGGAAAAACTGCGGCCGTCACCAACCTGGCCAAACCCACTGGCGTGTACACCTGTGATGATGTCCTCTAAGGCAAACTCGTCATTCCCCAATTCCCGGTCTGCGGCGAGGGTCATGACCGAACCATACCGCCGGGATACCCGCCGAGCGGGCCGGACGTGGCCGATTTGCGCGGGGGCCATTGCCTACACTTGCCTTTCGATATCCATCCCATTCGCACGACCGAGAGCTACCCCTTGCCGCCCCGTCTAAACCCGCCGGCCACACGGTTTCGCTTTTTGGCCGTTACGCTGGCAATTCTGGCTATTTCGGGCTGCTCGAACAAGGCCGCCGACGCCCCGCCGCCGACGATCGCTCCGGCCGAGGCGGCGGTGTCGCCCGCGGTGACGTCGGCCCCCGACGGGGTGGTCCTTCCGCTGGCCGGCAAAGCCCAGGCCGCGGTGCTCGATGCGGCCACCGGCGCGCTGGTGGTGCTGAGTCCGGGGCCTGGCCGAAACTCGCTGGTCACCATGCTTGTGGCGGCCCGTCCGGACCGGGTGGTGCCGCTGCCCGGCGCGGCAACGGCGCTCGTCGGCGACGGTAGGGGCGGCGCATTCGTCTCGACCCGCGGCGGATACTTCCGGATCGACCTCGCCGCGGGCACCGCCACCCGGATCGATGTGCAGGGTCAGCAATCCACCGACTTCACCGCGATCGCCCGCCGCGCCGACGGGCGGGTCGTGCTGGGCAGCGCCGACGGCGCCGTGTACACGCTGAGCTCCGATAACGCCGTCGGGGCCCGGCTGAAGATCTTCGCGCGGGTGGATGCGCTTGTCACCCAAGGTAATACCACGGTGGTGCTGGACCGTGGCCAGACCTCGGTGACGACCATCGACGCCGACGGCACCGATGCGCAACACGCGCTTCGGGCCGGCGAGGGGGCGACCACCATGGCGGCCGATTCGGCGGGCCGGGTGCTGGTCGCCGATACGCGCGGCAACGGACTGCTGGTGTTCGGCGCCGATCCCCTCATCCTGCGACAGCACGCGCCCTCACCGGACGCCCCGTACGGCCTGGTCGGCTCCTCGCGGCTGGCATGGGTGTCGCAGACGGCAGGCAACACCGTCGTTGGATACGATCTGTCGACCGGCATCCCCGTCGAGAAGGTGCGTTATCGAACCGTGCAGCAACCGAACTCTCTGGCCTTCGACGAAGCGTCTGGCACCCTGTATGTGGTGTCAGGTTCGGGAGCGGGTGTTCAGGTGATTGCCGATGCGGCGGTGAAGAAACCTTGACTGCCATCCATCGCGGCCGGATGCCGGAGGGCTGGGATCACGACCTCAGCGACGAATATGAGTGGATACCGCTGCGACTGCCGCCCGACCTGACCCGGATCAGTGCGTCGACCCGCCTGTCCATCGAGGCGGAGTACCGCGGCTGGGAGCTCACCCGGGTACGCCTGTACACCGACGGTAGCCGGCGAGTCTTGTTGCGCCGCAAGAAAACCGCCGCTGACAGGCTGCCGGATCAACCCGGATTGTGATGTATCGCGCGCTGCGGCGGGCGCTGTTTCTGCTGCCTCCCGAACGTATCCATACCTGGGTTTTCGCGCTTCTGCGCGCAGTCACCGTGCCGCGCCCGCTGCGACGGGCGCTGTCCCGGTGGCTGGCGCCGACGGATCCGGTGCTGGCCATCACGGTGTTCGGGGTGCGCTTCGCCGGCCCGCTGGGGCTGGCTGCCGGTTTCGACAAGGACGGCCGGGGCGTGCACGCCTGGGGTGCGCTGGGGTTCGGATTCGCCGAGGTCGGGACGGTCACCGCCCAAGCACAGCCGGGCAATCCGGCGCCGCGGATGTTCCGGCTGCCGGACGACCGTGCGCTGCTCAACCGGATGGGCTTCAACAACCACGGCGCCGGTGACCTGGCGGTGCGGCTGGCCGGGCAGAGCCCGGATGTGCCTATCGGGGTGAACATCGGCAAGACGAAGACCACGCCGCCCGATGCGGCCGTCGACGACTACGCCGAAAGCGCCCGGCTGGTCGGTCCGCTGGCGACGTTCCTGGTCGTCAACGTCAGCTCGCCGAACACTCCGGGGCTGCGTGACCTGCAGGCCGTGGAGTCGCTGCGGCCGATCCTGGCCGCGGTACGGGCCGCGACGATCAAACCGGTGCTCGTCAAGATCGCTCCCGACCTCTCCGATGCCGATGTCGACGACATCGCAGATCTGGCAGTTGATTTGGGCTTGGCAGGCATCGTCGCGACCAATACGACGGTGTCCCGCGACGGGCTGGTGACCGCCGGCGTCGAGGAACTCGGTCCCGGCGGGATCTCCGGCCCGCCCGTCGCCCGGCGGTCGGCCGAGGTGTTGCGCCGGCTGTACCGGCGCGTCGGTGACCGATTGGCGCTGATCAGCGTCGGCGGCATCGAAACCGGCGACGACGCCTGGGACCGCATCACTTCGGGCGCCTCGCTGCTGCAGGCCTACACCGGCTTCGTGTACGGCGGCGGGCTGTGGGCCAAGCACATTCACGACGACCTGGCCCGTCGCCTGCACGAGGGCGGCTTCACCTCCCTGGCCGACGCGGTCGGCTCGGCAGCAGGCTAGGACTCCAGGTCGAGCCTGACCATCGGCAACTGCAGATCCGGTGCGTCCAGGGCGGCCGACATGGAAGCTCGCAAGATGCGCCAAGGGCGCGGATGGCGACGGGCATACCGTTCGAGTGTCGCCTCGGTGGCCTCGGCAGACATCGGCGTGGCCCGCGCCGGAACGTTACACCGGGTGCCAACGCTGACAAGCACATTCGGGTTGGCGACCACGTTGCGATACCACTGCGAACGCTCCCCGAAGCCGGACACGATCACGTACTGGTCGGCCGCGGGGCGGTCGACAACCTCGAGTACCGCATACCGTCGAACCCCGCTGTTACGGCCGATGTGCGCCAGTAGCAGCATGCGCTGACCGAATACCACACCCAGCCGGAGCCGGTACAGGCCGACGGGCGCCCGGACGATCCAGCGCACGGCCAGCACACGGCCCAAGAGGGCGGCTGCGGTCGAAGCCAAGGCCGGCAGCCGCCTAGGACTCCTCGTGCGTGCCGTGAATGAGCGCGCGGGCGATCGCGTGGCCGAACAGGTTGAAACCCAGATAGGCCGGCGTCGCCTCGCCCGGTATCTCCAGCTTTTCCACGTCGACGGCGTGCACGGCGATGATGTAGCGGTGCGGACCGTGCCCGGGTGGCGGTGCCGCACCGATGAAACGCTTCAGACCGGCGTCATTGGCCAGAGTCAGTGCGTCACCGGGCAATCCGCTGCCGTCCCCGACGCCTGCGGGCAGGTCGGTGACGGTGGCGGGCAGGTTGGCGACCGCCCAGTGCCAGAAGCCGGAGGCCGTCGGAGCGTCCGGGTCGTACATGGTGACGGCGAAGCTGCGGGTCTCCTCGGGGAACCCCGACCAGCTCAGCTGCGGCGACACATCCGAACCGCCGGCGCCCATGATTCCGCTGACCTGGTCGTTGGCCAGCGGTTGCCCGTCGGTGACCGACTCCGAGGTCAAGGTGAACGAGGGCAGCTTCGGCAGAAAGTCGTACGGGTTGTAGTCAAACGCCATGATCGTCCTTTCGCTATCGATCTATTGGGTCATCAGCAGTGCAGCAGAAAATGCTCGAGAACCTCGGCGCCGAACGTCAGCGCATCAACGGGTACCCGCTCGTCCACCCCGTGGAACAACGCCGCGAAGTCGAGCTCGGGCGGCAGCTTCAAGGGCGCGAAACCGAAGCAGCGGATCCCAAGGCGCGCAAAGTGTTTCGCATCGGTGCCGCCCGAGAGCATGTACGGCACGGTACGGGCGTCGGGGTCGGCGGCCAGGATCGCCGCGTTCATGGCGTCGAGCAGGTCACCGTCGAAACTGGTCTCGTAGGGCGGCAGGTCGGTGATCCACTCCCGGGTCACGTCCGGGCCGATGAGCTCGTCGACCTCGCGTTCGAAGGCGGCCAGCCGGCCGGGCAGCACCCGGCAGTCGACCACGCCCTCGGCCGTCGCCGGTATGACGTTCGCCTTGTAACCGGCCTTGAGCATCGTCGGGTTGGCGGTGTCCCGCAGGGTCGCCCCGACGATCCGGGCGATCGGGCCGAGCTTGGCGATCGTCCCCTCCAGATCCGGTGAGTCGACATCGAAGGTGTAGCCGGTTTCCTCGCTGACGGCCCGGAGGAACTGCTCGACGGACTCCGTCAGCACCACGGGGAACTGGTGACGGCCCAGCTTGGCCACCGCTTCGGCGACGGCGGTGACGGCGTTGTTGTCGTGGATCATCGACCCGTGGCCCGCGCGGCCGCGGGCCGTCAGGCGCATCCACATCATCGCCTTCTCCGCGGTCTCGATCAGGTAGAGCCTGCGCTCACCGCCGTCGCGGCGCGGGATCGTCAGCGAGAACCCGCCGACCTCCCCGATCGCCTCCGTCACCCCCTCGAACAGGTCGGGCCGGTTGTCGACGAGCCACTTGCAGCCGTACCTGCCGCCCGCCTCCTCGTCGGCGACGAAGGCGAAGACCAGGTCGCGCGGCGGCACCATCCCGGACCGCTTGAAGTACCGGGCGACGGCGATGATCATGCCGACCATGTCCTTCATGTCGACCGCGCCGCGACCCCAGACATAGCCGTCCTCGACGGCACCGGAGAACGGGTGCACGCTCCAGTCGGACGCCTCGGCGGGCACCACGTCGAGGTGTCCGTGCAGCATCAGCGCACCGCGCGAGGAGTCGGCGCCCTTCAGCCTGGCGAACACGTTGGCCCGGCCGGGGGCGCCGGATTCGATGTATTCGGTCTCGTACCCGACCTCTTGCAGCTGTTCGGCCACCCAGCGGGCGCATTCGGCCTCACCCTGGGTGGTCTCGAGCTCACCGGTGTTGGACGTGTCGAATCGGATGAGCGCGCTGACGAGGTCGACCACCTCGACTCCGGGCTTGGGGGTGGCAGTCACAGTCACCTTTCCTACCATTGCTACCTCAGTTGGGTTTGGGTCCGGGCAGTCTGATCCGATAGCCTTAGCTGCCCGAACTGGTCCGAGTGGCGGAATGGCAGACGCGCTAGCTTGAGGTGCTAGTGCCCTATTAACGGGCGTGGGGGTTCAAGTCCCCCCTCGGACACCAGGTGATCAACCTCTCGATTGGCGCTCGCCACAACGGAGCTCAGCAGTCCCGGCACCGCCGCCTCGAGTTCCTCGGTACGCAGGCGCTGGTACGTCAGGCCGTCCGCGACCGACCGCTCGATCACGCCGGCCTCCCGGAGAATCTTGAAATGGTGGGTGGCGGTGGACTTGTTGATGCCGTCGTAGAGCGATGCGCACTGGACAGGCGCGCCGGCGTTGTGGAGCCGGCGGACGATCTCCAGCCGGATCGGTTCCTGTAACGCCGCGAGCACCTGGTGCAGGGGCGCGACCGGCATATCCGGTTTGACGTTCATCAAACCCAGCGTACGCTGGAACGAGTTCGAGCGCGGCGAAACTACCCGAACGGAGGCCCGGTGGCGCTGGTCGTGGTGGGCCGTCCGTCCGGCAACGAGACGCAGCGCTGGGCGTACCCCCTTCTGCTCGTGCTGAGCGCCGTCGCGCTGGGTGTCTCGGGGCTGCCCGCGCCCCTGTACGGCCTCTACGAGAACGCCTGGCACCTGTCTCCACTCGCGACCACGATCATCTTCGCGGTGTACGCCGTCGCGGCGCTCGCGGCGGTGTTGGTGTCCGGGCGGATCTCCGACGTGGTCGGCCGCAAACCCGTCCTGCTCGGCGCCGTGGTCGCGATGATCGTGGGCCTCGGCGTCTTCCTGGTCGCCGACAACATGGCCCTGCTGCTGGTGGCCCGCACCATCCACGGGGCGGCGGTGGGTTCGATCGTCGTCGCCGGCGCGGCCGCGCTGCTCGATCTGCGCCCGGATCACGGGGTGCGGTCGGGCCAGTTGAGCGGCGTCAGTTTCAACATCGGGATGACGGTCGCGATCGTCGGCGGGGCGATGCTCGCCCAGTACGCACCGCACCCGATGCGCACGCCGTACGCCGTCGTCGCGGTGGTGTGTGTGGTGGTCGGGGCGGGCCTCATCGCGCTGCGGGAGCCGCATCTGCACCGCCCCCGTGAGCGCATCCGCATCGCCAGACCCGCTGTCCCGCAGGAGATCTGGTCGGACTTCTGGTTTGCCGCGCTCGGCGTGATGGCTTCGTGGTCGGTACTCGGCGTTTTGCTGTCGCTGTATCCGTCGCTGGCCGCCCGACAGACGCACGTCGACAACCTGGTCTTCGCCGGCGGGGTGGCCGGTATCACGGCGTTCACGGCCGCGCTCACCCAGCTGTTCGCCACGCGTATCCCTGCCCGCACGGCGGCGATCGCAGGGGATGTCGGGATGGCGGCGGCGCTGGCGTTGACCGTGCCGATGTTGTCGACTCACAGGTGGCCGTTGGTGATTGCGGCCGCGGCATTGCTCGGCGCCCCCTTCGGGCTGGGGTTCGGCGGCTCGTTGCGGCACCTGTCGAACGTGGTGCCCGCCGCGCGGCGCGGAGAGACCATGTCGGCGTACTACCTCCTCGCGTATTCCGCGATGGCGGTGCCGACGCTGGCGGCGGGCTGGGCGGCAACGCGGTGGCCGCTGGAATCGGTCTTCCCGTGGTTCGCCGGACTGACCGGGGTCGCCTGCCTGGCCGCGGCGGCCGTCGGCGCGCTGGGCACGCATCAGTACACGTCGCGCACATAGCGTTTGGCCGCGACCAGCTCACGTTTGTAGTCGTGGGCGCTTTCGTCGGACATCCCGCCGTGCGTCCTGATGATTTCCGTCAGCACCGCATCGACGTCTCTGGCCATCCTGGTGGCGTCGCCGCACACGTAGAGATGCGCGCCGTCCTCGAGCCAGCGCCAGACGTCGGCGCCGTAGTCACCCATCTTGTGCTGCACGTAGACCCGCTGGGCCTGGTCACGGGAGAACGCGAGGTCGAGCCGGTTGAGGAGGCCGTCGCGGACCATGTCATTCAGATCGTCGCGGTAGTAGAAGTTTTCGCTGCGGCGCCGGTCGCCGAAGAACAGCCAGTTGCGGCCGGTGTGCCCGAGCGCGCGACGCTCCTGCAGGAAGCCGCGGAACGGTGCGATGCCGGTGCCCGGCCCCACCATGATCATCGGCGTCTCGGCGTTGTCGGGCGGCCGGAAATGCGGCGAGCGCTGCAGGAACACCGGGACGGCCGCCGCGCGGTCGGCCAGGAATGCCGAACAGACGCCGGCCCGCGCAGCACCGGTGACACCCCGGTAGCGCACCACCGACACGGTCAGTTGCACCTCGTGCGGACTGACCAGCGGGCTCGACGAGATCGAGTAACTGCGGGGGGTCAGTCGGACGAGCACATCCTGCCACTGCTGTGGCTCGGCGCGCACGGTGAACTCCGAGACGAGGTCGAGTCCGTTGCGCCCTCGCAACCATTCGTCGAGTTTGTCGGTGCGTGACCGAAGTGCCCTGGCCGCGGCGGTGTCGCCACATGCATCCGCCACGAAGCCAAGCAGATTCGGCGTGATCCGGCAGAGGTCGTAGGACACGGTCAGGGCCTCGCGGAGCGACTGCTCGTTGCCGTCCACTGCGACCACCGCGTCGCCGTCGAGCGCGGTGGCCGTCAGCCACGCGTCCACCACCGCCGGATCGTTGGTGGCGTACACCCCGAGCGAATCACCCGCGGCGTAGGTGACGTCGTACTCGGAGATGTCGAAGCCGATCTGGCGCACCTCTTTTCGTGAGGTCGGCGCCGTCAACACGACGTTCCGGGCCACCGGTGCCAGGATCGGTTTGGCGCGGGTGAACGGCTCGGTCACCGCGGCCGGCCGGGCGGCCGGCTCGCCGAGCAGCACGGTCACCTGCTCGGCCCACCGGTGTAACCGGTCGTCGTCGAAAGCCTCGCAGTCGGCGCGGTCCAGTATCCGGGTGGCACCGAGGGCTGCGAGTCGGCCGTCGATCGCCCTGGCGTGGCCGCAGAAGTTGTCGTACGACCGATCGCCGATGCCGAGCACCGCGTAGCGCAGACCCGCCAGGGCGGGCGCCTCGGCGGCTTGCAGCCGGTGCCAGAAGGCCGTGCCGTTGTCGGGCGGGCCGCCGTCGCCGAAGGTGCTGGTGACCACCAACACGTCGCGCGTCGCCGCGAGATCGGTCAGCGCCAGGTCGTCCATGTTGATCAACTGTGCACCCGTGAGGCGCACGGCCAGCCGTGCGGCCAAATCCTCGGCGGTGCCGGTCTGCGACGCCCACAGCACCAGCGGTCCGGTGGTGACCGGCTCGTCGGTGGGCGCTGCGCCGATCCGCGAATACCGGCCGGCCAGCAGACCGTCGATCCACAATCGGACGTCGGCCGCGACCGGCGCGGACACCGGCAGCACCGGCACATCCGTGACGCCTTCGGCCAGCGCGGTGAAAAACGCTGTCAGGTAGATCTTTTCGGAATCTGTCGGGGTAGGCCGCCGGTCGACATCCAATTCGGGGGGAACATCGTGCACGGACCTGACGGGACGCAGACTCACCGCGCACACCTTGAGCTCGGGTTGAAGCGAATCGGCGTCGACGGCATCGCTGGTGAGCGCGTTGACGGTGAGGTATTCGCCGTGTTCGTCGTTCCAGTGGAACGGCACGAAGCAGTTGCCGGGGCGCACCCGGTCGGTGACCACGGCGGGAAGCACCGCGCGTCCCCGCCTCGAGGTCACCTCCACGGCCCGTCCTTCGGTGATGTCCAATGTGACGGCGTCAACCGGATGTATCTCGACGAACGGTCCGCTGTCGAGCCGGTTGAGCTTGTCCACCTTCCCGGTCTTGGTCATGGTGTGCCATTGGTGCTGCAACCGCCCGGTGTTCAGGACCAGAGGGAAGTCGTCGTCGGGCAACTCGCGCGGGTCCATGTGCGGGCGGGCGTGAAAAACCGCGCGGCGCGACGGCGTCGGGAACGCCAGCCGTGGCGTGTGCCCGTCGGCATCGACGAACGGGTGCTGGCTGACGCCGTCGTTGAGGTACCGGATCGGGTGGCGGCTGTCCGCCCCGCCCGGCGAATCCTCCGGCGGACACGGCCACTGCAGTGGGGTCTCCCGCAGCCGCGGGTAACTGGCGCCCCGGAGGTCGTAGCCGGTCTTCGGGTTCGAGAACCGGCGGATCTCCTCGAAGACCTGCTCGCTGGACCTGTGGTCGAAGTGCTCGCCGAACCCCATGTGCCGGGCCACCTCGCAGATCAGCCACCAGTCGGGCCGCGACTGGCCGGTGGGCGGCGTCGACTGCTGCAGCAGGGTGAGGGTGCGTTCCGAATTGACCATCACCGCATCCGATTCCGCCCACAGGGTCGCGGGCAACACAATGTCCGCGTAGTGGTTGGTGGCGGTGGTCCGGTACGCATCCTGGGTGATGACGAGTTCCGCCGCGTCCAGCCCGGTGATCACGGTTCGGCGATTGGCCACGGTGGCAACGGGATTCGTGCAGATGATCCAGCAGGCCTTGATCTCGCCGTCGGCCAGACGCTGGAACATCTCGATGGTGCCTGGTCCGACCTCGGCGCGGATGGTGCCGGGCGTCAGACCCCACTGGTGCTCGACGAAGGCCCGGTCGTCGGCGCTCACGACGGATCGCTGACCGGGCAGTCCCGGGCCCATGTAGCCCATCTCGCGTCCGCCCATCGCGTTGGGCTGGCCCGTCAGCGACATCGGTCCGCTGCCGGCACGGCAGATCGCCCCCGTGGCCAGGTGCAGATTGCAGATCGCATTGGTGTTCCAGGTGCCGTGGGTGCTCTGGTTCAGTCCCATGGTCCAGCAGCTCATCCACTCGCCCGCCTCGGCGATCAGCCGCGCGGCGGTGCGGATGTCGGATTCCGCCAGGCCGGTTATCTCGGCGACCCGGTGAGGCGGGTAGCCGGCGAGAAACGCGGGCATCGCGTCGAAGCCCTCGGTGTGCGCGGTGATGAAATCATGGTCGATGTCGCCGTTTTCGACGAGCAGATGCAGCAGACCGTTGAGCAGCGCCAGATCGGTGCCTGCCTTGACCTGCAGGAAGAGGTCGGCCTTCTCCGCGGTGGCGGTGCGTCGCGGGTCGACGACGATCAGCTTGGCGCCCGCCTTCAGCCGGTCGGCCATCCGCAGGTACAGAACGGGGTGGCAGTCGGCCATGTTGGAACCGACGACGAAAAAGAGTTCGGCGCAGTCGAAATCGGCGTATGAACCCGGTGGGCCGTCCGCGCCCAGCGACTGCTTGTATCCCGTGCCTGCGCTGGCCATGCACAGCCGGGAGTTCGACTCGATGTGCACGGTCCGCAGAAAACCCTTGGCCAGCTTGTTCGCCAGGTATTGCGCCTCGATCGACATCTGGCCCGAGACGTAGAGCGCGACGGCGTCGGGACCGTGCCGGTCGACGATGGCACGCAGCCGTCGGCCCGCCTCGGCGACGGCGTCGTCGACGGGCGTGGGTACCAGCTCCTCACCTCTGCCGGGACGCAGCAGCGCCGACTTGAGCCGGCCGTCGTCGGCGCGCATCAACTCGGCGTGCGTGGCGCCTTTGGTGCACAGCCTGCCGAGGTTGGCCGGATGCGATCTGTCGCCGGAGACCCGGGTGATGACGAGTCGGCCGTCCTTCGGGTCGGCGGCCGTCTGAACCTCGATGCCGCAGCCGACGCCGCAATACGAGCACGCCGTCCGCGTCACCACCATGCGTCGATGGTGTCGGCGCCCTGTTCCGGCTAGTTTCCGTCCGCGTTATCGCGAGGATAAGTGATTCTCACCGGGCCGCTACCGCGGCAGTGAGGAGGATATGCGCAGGTCAGAAGTCGTCCGGCTTGACAGCCAGCACCGGCTTGGGGCACTCCAGCAGCAATTGCTGCGACACGCTGCCCAGCAGCAGCTTGCCGACTGGGCTCCGGTGCCGGATGCCGATCACCAGCAGTTCGGCGGCGTCATCGTCCATGGCCTTCAGCAGCTCCTTCGCGGTGTCGACGCCGACCGGTTGGGTCAGCTCGAACTCCACACCGCACGTGGTGAGCCGTTCCTCGATGTCGTGGACCTCACCCGTTTGCGCGAAGTCGGCGTCGACGTAGGCGTCGCCCGGCGTGGCGTTGATCACCCGAAGGGTGGTGCCGCGCAGCTTGGCCTCGGCGATGCCGTGCTCGAGCGCGGCCCGGCCGAACGGGTCCGCGCTGTACCCGATGACGATCGTCATGCCTGGGCCTTCTCTACCTGGTCCCTGTCGTCCTCGACGACGAGGAGCGTCTCCTCGCTGCGGTGCATCAGCTTGAGCAGCAACGGCATCAGCAGCAGGATTGCCATCAGCACGTAGACGATGATCGCGACGGGCTCGGTGAACAGCCCGCCCCAGTTGCCGTCGGCGAGTTGCAGCGCCTGGCGGAGCTGTCGCTCGATCCGCGGCCCGAGGATGACCCCGATGATAAGCGGCAGCACGGGCAACCCGAACCGTCGCATCATCAGCCCGAGCAGGCCGAACACCAGCAGCAGCGCCAGATCCAGGGCCTGCACGTTCACCGCGAGCGCACCCAACGTGGCGAAGAACAGGATGCCCGCGTACAGATACGGCCGTGGCGTGCGCAGCAGCTTGGCCCACAGCGGCGCCAGTGGCAGGTTGAGTACCAGCAGCAGCAAGTTGCCGATGAACAGGCTGGCGATCAGTGTCCAGATCAGCAGCGGCTCCTTCTCGAAAAGCGTTGGTCCAGGCTGAATTCCGTACGACACGAACGCGGTCAGCATGACCGCCGCGGTGGCGTTCGTCGGCAGCCCGAGCGAGAGCATCGGCACCAGAGTTCCTGCCGCGGAGGCATTGTTGGCCGCCTCGGGCCCGGCGACACCCTCGATCGCCCCCCTGCCGAACTCCTCTTTGTGCTTCGAGAGCCGCTTCTCGGTGATGTAGGACAGGAACGTCGGCAGCTCGGCTCCGCCGGCGGGCAGCGCCCCGAACGGGAATCCGAACGCGGTGCCGCGCAGCCATGGTTTCCACGACCGGCGCCAGTCGTCGCGGCCCATCCAGGGCCGGCCCACGGGGATGACGTCGGCCGGACGGCGACGCAGATGTGCTGCCACCCAGAGCGCTTCACCGAGGGCGAAGATGGCGACCGCGATCACCACGATGTCGATCCCGTCGGACAGCTGCGGTATCCCGAACGTCGCGCGCGGCTGGCCGGTGAGAAAGTCGATCCCGACGACGCCGATCGCCAGTCCGAGGAACAGCGATATCGCACCGCGTAGCTTGGAGGCGCCGAGCACCGCGGTCACCGCGACCAACGCGAACAGCATGATCGCGAGGTAGGACGGCGCGCCTAGGGTCACGGCGAATCTCGATATCGGCGGGGCGAACGCGGCAAGCAGGGCGGTGCCGATGGCCCCGGCGACGAAGGACCCGATCGCCGCGGTGGCCAACGCCTGGGCGGCGCGGCCGGCCTTGGCCATCTTGTTGCCCTCGATGGCGGTGATCACCGACGACGACTCGCCCGGTGTGTTCAACAGGATCGAGGTCGTGGATCCGCCGTACATGCCGCCGTAGAAGATTCCGGCGAACATGATGAACGCCGCGCTGGGGCTGACGTTGTAGGTGATCGGCAGCAGCAGCGCCACCGTCATGGCCGGGCCGATGCCGGGCAGCACACCCACAGCGGTTCCGAGGAGCACGCCGATGACGGCGTACAGCAGATTCATCGGGGTCGCGGCCTGCTCGAATCCCTGGAGCAGCCAGTCCAAGTTGTTCATCTACAGAATCCCATCCAGAACGCCTGCGGGCAGCGGGATTCCGAGCCCGGAATAGAACGCGTAGAAGCTGACGAGGGCCAGCGCCAATCCGATGACGAAGTTGCGGATGTAGTGGCCGCTGCCCAGAACCGTCGCCGCGCCTGCGAACAGCAGGGTCCCCATGATCACCCAGCCCAGCGGATTGACCAGCACGATCACCGCGACGAACAACCCGACCAGCAGTCCGACCGTGCGCCAGTCCCCCGGCGCGTTCGGGTCGACGTCTTCACCCGCATCGGCCTCACCGATCGACCCGCGCGGAATCGCAATGGCCAGAATGATTGCGAGTGCTACGAGTGCGACGCCGATGGCCAACGGAAACATCCTCGGCCCGACCGGGTCGACCTTGGCGAAGCCGGCATCCAGCGTCACCGCGTCGTAGATCAGGAATGCGCCGACCAGGACGAGCACGGCGCACACCAGATACTGCGCCTTGTCGACCGGTTTGGCCGGCACCTGTTCCTGCGGTTCTTCGGTGGTCGTCATAACAGCCCCAATTCGGTGAGTGTCGAGCTGACCCGGTTGTCCTGGTCCTTGAGGAACTGTTCGAACTGCGCGCCGGTCATGAACGCGTCGGTCCAGCCATTCTTCGCCAGCGCGTCCTTCCATTGCTGTGTGCCGTGCAAGTCCTCGAGGACCTTCACCATGGCGTTCTTCGCGCCATCGGAGATGCCCGGCGGCGCAAGGACTCCGCGCCAGTTCGCGAACGTCAGGTCGATTCCCGACTCCTTGAGGGTCGGAGCGTCGATGCCCTCCACCCGTTCGTCGCTGGACACCGCCAGCACTCGTAACTGTCCGCCCTCGATCTGGTCGATGAGCTCGCCGGGACTCGATGTGCCCACCGTGATCTTCTTGCCGAGAAGCGCAGTCAACAGGTCGCCTCCGCCGTCATACGTGACGAAGTTGACCGACTTCGGGTCGACACCGACCGCCTTGGCGAGTTCCATCGGAAACAGGTGGTCGGGACCGCCTGGTGACGAGCCGCCGCCGATCGTCACCTTGGAGGGGTTGGCTTTCCACGCCGTGACGAAGTCCTGCACCGTCTTGAACGGCGAGTCGGCGGGAACGAAGATGGCGCCAGGGTCCTCGATCAACTTGGCGATCGCGGTGGCGTCGGAAGCCTTGACCTTGGAGCCGTTGGTGTAGGTCGCGCCGACCACGCCGAGCCCCATCGTCATCATGAGGTCGTCGTTGCCTTTTTCGTTCATCAGCCGGGCCATGGCGACCGTGCCGCCCGCGCCGATGACGTTGAAGACCTCGACGCGACCGGTGATGTCGTCGTCCTCCATGATCTTCACCGCCGTGCGCGCGGTCAGGTCGTAGCCGCCACCCGGGCTGTTCGGCACCATCATGCGGAGACGGTGAAATCCCTGCGCTTCCTCCCCCCGGGTGACGCCACACGCCGTCACCAGCAGTGCCACCACCGCCGCGATGACGAATAAGGCCCGTTTCCGCGTTCTGTACACGTCATCCCCAATCACCGATTTGTGATGCTCAGCAATACTGGACCCGAACGGTGACCCAGGTCACCGATACGAACGCAAAGGAAGTATTGGTCATTGAGTTCATGACCTCGTCGCGGTGGTCCACGGTCGCCGGCCTGCTCAGGGGCAGAAGCCTCGCCGGTCAGTTCCTGCTGTTCCAGCTGATGGTGGTCGCCGTCGTGCTGGTCGCGGTGGCCGGGGTGTCGGTGGCCCAGTCGACGCGGGAGTTCCGCGAGGTGCGGGGGCAGCGCATGATCGCGGTCGCGGAGAACATGGCGTCCACGCCCCTCGTGCGGGAGCGGTACGCCGATCCCTTCGCGTCGCGCGTGCTGGCGCCGGAGGTCGACCGCGCGGTGGCGTTGTCGGGGGCGGGGTTGGCCGAGATCCTCGATCCCGACGGCAGCGTCCGGGTGTCATCGGACCCGTCCCGCGTCGGAAAGCGAATGGATCTGGGACCCAGCCGGGCCGACGAGGGCAGGGCGTGGTTCGGCGACGACAATGTCGACGGTGTGCACAGCCTGGTCGGGCAGGTGCCGATCCTGTCGATCGACGGCGATGTGCTGGCGGTGGCCTCGGTGAGCGAGCGGTACCCGTCGGTGTGGGAGCTGCTCAGCGGTGCGGGCGAACGGCTCCTGATCTACCTGGGCATCGGCGCGGCGTTGGGCCTTGTGGCGTCGTGGTTGCTGTCGCGGCGGATCAAGGGCCATACCCGCGGGCTGGAGGTCGCCGAGATCGCCAACCTGGCCGACCATCGGGAAGCGTTGCTGCACAGCATTCGTGAGGGCGTGGTGGCGGTCAACAACGAGGGTGACATCACGCTGCTCAACGACAGTGCGCAGGAACTCCTCGACGTCACCGGCGCGGCCGTAGGGCGACGTGTCGACAGCGTCGGGCTCGACCGGGCGGTGATCGAATTCCTGCTGTCCGGCGAGGATGGGCGCGACGTCGTCATCGCCACCCGGACCCGCGTGCTGGCGTTGAACCGGCAGGCCGCCACCAGCCAGGGTCAGCGAATCGGAACGGTCACGACGATGCGCGACAGCACCGAACTCGCTGCCCTGCAGGGGCAGTTGTCGTCGCACAAGAGCGTGACCGACACGTTGCGGGCACAGACCCACGAGTTCGCCAACCAGCTGCACACCATCTCCGGGCTGGTCCAGCTGGGCGAATACGATTCGGTCCGGGATCTGGTCGGCACCCTGACGCGCCGGCGCGCGGAGATCAGCGATGCGGTCACCCAACGGATTTCGGACCCCGCCGTCGCCGCATTGCTGATCGCGAAGACCACACTGGCCGCCGAGAGCGGAGTGGTGATGGAGATCGATCAGCAGTCACACCTCGTCGCCCTCGACCCTGCGCTCGCCACGGATGTGATCACGCTGCTGGGAAATTTGATCGACAACGCCGTCGACGTCTCGGTGGGGGCCAAGCCCGCAACGGTCACAGTCGGCATCAACGACCGCGACGGGCTGACCATATCGGTGACCGACTCGGGCCCGGGTGTGCCCGAAAATCTTCGGGAGGCGATCTTCGCGCGCGGGATCACCTCGAAACCCGACGTGCCGGGTGGGCGCGGTATCGGGCTCGCGCTCGTGCGGCTGGTCACGGCCCAACACGGTGGCACGGTCGAGGTCAGCGACGGGCCGTCCGGCGGCGCGTTGTTCGTCGTCCGGCTGCCGGAGAGCAGCGCGGTGCCCACCTCCGAAAGAGCCGTCCATGCGTGATGTCCTGGTCGTCGACGACGATTTCATGGTCGCCGAGATCCACCGGCGTTTCGTCGAGCAGGTCGAGGGCTTCCGCGCTGTCGGCGTCGCCCGCACGGGTGCCGATGCGTTGGCGGCGGCGCGCGAACTGAAGCCGCAACTGATCCTGCTGGACGTGTACCTGCCCGACATGACCGGCCTGGAAGTCCTGCACCGGCTGCGGTCCGACGGCGACCGGGTCGGTGTCATCATGATCACCGCGGCCCGCGAGCTGGACACCGTGAGTGGCGCACTGGACGGCGGCGCCGCCGATTACCTGATCAAACCGTTCGAGTTCGGCCAATTGAAGGCCAAATTGGCGGCGTTCGCGGCCCGCGCCGATGCACTGGAGTCCGCCGCCGGCGGCGCCGACCAGTCGTTGATCGACTCGCTGTTCGGCGGACCGGCGGCCACCCCACCCGGGCAGGAGATTCTGCCGAAGGGGCTCGGCGCCGAAACCGGACGCCTTGTCCTGGACGCCGTGCGCGACAGCGGCGAGGTGTCGGCGGCGGAATGCGCTGAGCTGGTGGGTATCTCACGTGTCAGCGCCCGCCGATACCTGGAGCACTACCTCAGCACGGGCGCCCTTGAACTGCGCCTGCAGTACGGGGTGGGCCGACCCGAGCGGCGCTACAACCTACGCGGCGTGTAACTGCGCGATCGCGATACCGATCCGAACCTCGACTTCACTGACCACGGTCGTCGGCGAACCCGGCAGTGGCGGCGCCGTCGATCGGTAGTGCGCGCCGGTCGGTGTCACGAATTCAGCTGTGTGGACTCCGTCTTCCTGGTGGGCGCAGACACACCAACCGGGTGACTCTTTCGAGTAATTGCAGTGCTCACACATGCCGAGGCCGTTGACCACCGCGGTCGGTCCCCCGCGGCTGCGGGGCTGGGCGTGATCGCGATGCCGGATTGGGGCGTCGCAGTACGGTGTCCGGCAAGTTTGATCCCGCAACCCGATGAACGCCGCCAAACTCTTCGGGAAACACCGCGACCGTGACTCCATCGCCACCAATGTTCCCGCCTTCGGATGCCGGTACAGCCGCCGTAACGTTGCCTTGGAAAGTCCGTCGGTGACCGCCGCATTGACCAGACCGCGCGCCACCGACGCCGGAATCGGTCCGAATCCCTCGATCAACGCCGGTGAGTCGTCAGCGCCGAACAGTGTCTGGTCCGAGATCACCAGATTGACCGCCATCGGCTCCGCCTCCTCGGCAGGCCGCCCGGTGACCCGCTCGACCAGGGTGTCGGCCATTACCTGGCCCCGTGAGCGGTCGTCGAACGTGGTGTCGGCCGCCCGCTTGAGCGCCGCGAAGACACCGACGCCCTGCGCGACCGGCAAAAGCACGGTCACATACGTCATGGTGTCGGGCGCCGGCCGAATGGTCACGGTCCGGTCCGCCACCGCCTTGGCCGCGCGGTCGACCACGGCCCGCGGGTCGAGCCGGTAGGCGATATTCTTGGCCACTGCCACCACCCGGGCGTCCCCCATGCCGTCGAGTTCGCTGATGTCGCCGCATAATTCGGCGTCCAGCGCGCGACGGTCCTCGACGGCGAGGCAGGCGGATTCCCGCACGATCAACGTCGCACGCCATTCCGACAGTGCGCCACACTCCAGTGCGGCCATGGTGTGCGGCATCTCGTAGACCAGTGCTTTCGCGAAACCCAGATGCCTGTCGCCCCGCGACGGGGAATCCCGCCGCGCCAGCGCCACCTCGCCGGCCACACCCCGGCCCTGCTTGGCCCTGGGCACACCCGCGGCCGCTTCGCCGGCCCGGCGCACGGCGTCCAGCGCCGCGGCCGCGCGCGCCTGACCAGCGGCGGCCGCCGACTTGACCCGCTCCAACTCGTCGATCCGCCTGATCAGGGCCGCTTGATCGGCATGCGGGTCCACCGCCGCCATCCCTGCCAAATCGAACATACTTTCGATTCTGCCGCGGTCCACTGACAGCGGCGGTCCGACAAGCGGGAAAACGAGTACTCCTCTACCCGCATCACGGCGTGCACCAGCGCAAAGAATTGTTGATTGACGGTCCCACCCGACAACCGCGGGGAGCTGCCTCGCGCGAACCTCGCGAGAATCGAACTCGGCGCGAACCTCACGATCATGGCGCGCCGGATGCGTGGAAGCGGCATCAGCGGTCCGGTCGGCCTGCCCGTCGAGTTCGACTACGGTTATTGAGCCGGCTGTTGAGCTGATTTCCGAACACGCGTCACAGTCGTCGCATCACCCGGTCGCGAACCGACCGTCCGTCCGGGTCGTAGATCATCCGGTAGGCCGGCTCGGCCCACAGCCGGGTGAGCAGCCGCAGCCGTCCGGACCGGTGGCGCCGCAATCGGCCAGGCGGTCTGGGTCCCGCGCAATCCCGTGCGTACCAGTCGTCCAGCGCCTCTGCGGCTGCGGTGATCTCGCGCACGGCGGTGGCGGGATCGGCCAGTCCACCGTCCATTCCACCGTCGGGTGCGCGATCGAGATGTTCACGCATCAGCCGCAGCCGGAGGTCGCGCGCGAATGCCCCGGTGTCATCCAGCACGGCGCATGCCAACTCAGTGTCGTGCGTCCACGACCGGCGGTTGAAGTTGTCACTGCCGACCGAAGCCCAGATATCGTCGATCACACAGACTTTGGCGTGCACGTACACCGGTGTGCCGTCGTGGTTCTCGACGTCGAATACGTGTACGCGTTCCGGGCTGGCCCGATGGCACACTTCGAGCGCCTGCCAGCGACCGACGTGATTCGGGGGCAGTTCGAGACGCCCGTCGACGTCGGGATACCGCGGCACGACGGCGACCAGGTGGAGGTCGGGGTTGTCGGTCAGGGCGCGCGCGAACAGGTGGGCGACCCGCTTGGACCACAGGTACTGGTCCTCGAGGTAGATCAGTCGCCGCGCCCGCGGCACCGCCTTGGAGTAGGCGCGGGCGATGCTGCGCTCGCCCCGCGGCGCGTGGTCGTAAGTGAAAAGGGTCTTCGGGTAGGTGCGCAGCACCTGAACCGCGAGCGGCCCGCACGGTGACGGATCGGGCGGCTTCGGCGGCAGGCGGCCCGATGAGAGGTCCGCCCGGCGCAGCCTGTCCACCACCCAGGCGATCGGCGACGTCACATCGATCGGCGTGGAGTCGGTCCAGCGCTCCCGGAACGACGTATCCAGCGCACCGACGACGGGACCCTGCAATCTCAGCTGAACGTCGTGCCACGGCGGGTGCTCGCCGTATCGTTGAGCCATCCGAACCGACTGGGGATCACCGCGGTGCGACTCGTCATCGCGGCGGGAATGGCACAGGTCGATGCCGCCGGCGAATGCGACATCCCGCTGCGGCTCATCGGGATGGCGGCAGATCACCAGTTTCTGGTGATGCGAGCCGCCGATCCGGACACGCTGGTCCAGCAGTACTTCTCCGCCGGCGCGCTCGATATCCTCGCCGAGGTGTTCGTTCTCCTCTTCGCTGTACTGGAGCCGGTCCAGATGCGACCGCCAGACCAGGCCCTTGACGATCACTCCGCGCTCCGCGGCTCGGCAGAACAGTTCGGCGACCGTGGGTCCGCCGGCGCGCATCTTCTGATCGGGATCACCCCGCCAGTCGGTGAAGAACAGGTGATCGCCGGCACGCATCGCCTCGACTTCGGTTGCCAGCCGGTCGAAATACGTCGCACCGTGAACCAGCGGCTCCGCCCGGTTGCCCTCACACCAGGCGGGCAGCCGGGTGCTGAAGTTACCGCGCTCGGCCGTCGTGAGGAACCAGTCGGATCGATCCGACACGTGCTTCCTCCTTGCGTCGGCCCGGCGGACGACCGCGGGTGACCCCGGCGACCGGGTAGCCGATGAATGCGGCTGTGAAACCCATCACCGTGATCGTGGGTTTTCAGCAAATTCTGCTCGGTAAGACGCGATAATCCGGGCGTGAACCGACGACGGCAGAGTCAGAGCGTGCAGTCACCGATCACCTTGCTCGGGCAGCTGCCGGCCCGCGTGGTGCTCGAGCGGATGCCCGTCCCGGTGGTGGCCATCGGTCAAGACGGCTCGATCCTCTTCGCCAATGCGGCATTCGCCGAGATGCTCGGCTACACCACCGAGAAGGTGCTGTCGCTGAAGTTCATCGAGATCTTCAACACCGCACCGGTTGACGCGTCGCCGGTGTCCGCCGTTCGTGGCTACGCCAACGAGATCGTGTCGTTGATGCATGCCGACGGGTCCATCGTGCGGGCCAAGATGAGCAAGTCCGCGCTGCTGCGTGAAGACGATCCGCTGGCGTTGGCGACGTTCGAAGACCTGACGGAACAGTTGTGGGATCGCGGCCGCCGGTAGGCGGTCGGAGTCAATCGGCCGGCGTGGCCGGCTGCAGACGCGACGACTGGCGGGCCAGGAACTGACGGAAATACGACAGCGACGCCTCGGGCACGATCGTCGGGAGGAGCATCTCCCACGCGTGGTTCACGCGCACCACGAGGTCGCGGCCGCCTGACAGGGAGTTCGAGATCACCTCGGCGCCGATCAGCGTGCTGAGGATCACGCCGCCGACGACCTCCGCGTCGAGATCCGAACGGATGTCGTCCTCGGACTGTGCCAGGCGAACCCGAGCCACCGTGCCCGCGAGCCAGGCGCGGTAATAACCGGCGACCGACTCGTTGAACTTCGCGAACGTGAGGAGAAGGTGCCCGCCGGTTCGCACCAGCTTCTCCGAACTTGTGAGTTCGGCCGCCGCGAATCCACCGAGGATCAGACCTTCCAGCGCCGATGACGACTGGCTGGCGCGCCGGAGCGCATCCCCCACCTGGTACACGGCCTCATCGATGATGGCGAACGCCAGAGATTCCTTCGAATCGAAATGGTGATAGAGCGCGCCCTTGGTGACGTCGACGCGTTCGATGATGTCGCCGAGTCCGGTGCTCGGATAGCCGACCTCGTCGTACAACTCGACGGCGGCATTGATGATCTTTCGCCGGGTGACCTCGGACCGAGGCTGCCGGACCATCCTCGTCGCCCCCCGGAATTGATCGCCACTACCTGTACACCGGCGTCAGATTTAGCTGGCCGGTTTCGCCAGCCTAGCAGCGCCGATCGCAGGTTCTTCGGAATCGACGACAGTGTCGATTGTCGCGAGTTGCCGCCAGGTGAGCAGTGCTGAGCAAGCCCACGCAGCGTCAGCAACCTTGTTTCGATCTATGACCGCCTCCGTCGAACCGATATCAGCTGATCGACGTCCGGACTTCCAAGGTAAGCCCGGCATCTGAGGGGCACTTTTCGCAAATTAGGATATTCCGAGTGGATTCACGAGGCGCTGGCGATAGCAAATCGCGATTCGAAACAAGCACGGCCAACTCGACCCGGAAGCCGACCAAGCCGATTCATCCGGCGACCGCGGAGAGACGGACTACCGCGCCCGGCGCTCAAGTATTTGCTAACTGGAATACGCGGCGCCGAATCTCACGCTCATCGCTCGCGCACGGCTCGCGGAGCCGATCTCGTCACCGAAGGCGCAGCCCCGGGGGCGGATCGCCCAGTCGACAATCGTCGAAGGCGGCCTGCTCACCCGCGGCTCTGTCAGGATCGGCGACATGCCCGTCACCCGATGCCTCCTCACGGTGGCCAGCGTCCTCATCCTGCTGACGGGCTGCGCACCCGATGCGCTACCGTCCCGATCCCCCACGTCGACCATCGACAATCCCGAAGCGGACGCGGTGATGCGTGCCGTCCGGGACGTGATGGCCGAGGCCCATCTGAAGGCCGCCATCGTCCGGGTCACGGTGGACGGCACGGAAGTCGTCACCGAGGCGCTCGGCGAATCGATGACGGGAGTGCCTGCGACGACGAACATGCACTTCCGCAACGGCGCCGTGGCGATCTCCTACGTCGCCACGCTACTGCTCGAGCTCGTCGACGAGAAGAAAGTCAGGCTGGACGACAAGCTGTCGAAGTGGTTGCCCGAGATTCCGCACGCCGACCGGGTGACGCTGGGCCAGCTGGCGCAGATGACCTCGGGCTACGTCGACTACGTGATCGGCAACACCGCGATGAACGCAGCGCTCTACGAGAACCCGTTCCGCCGGTGGACCACCCATGACCTGCTGGACTTCGCCGTCAACAGACCTCTGCTCTACGAGCCGGGAACCAACTGGAACTACGCGCACACCAATTACGTGCTGCTGGGGCTCGTCCTGGAGAAGGCGACGGGCCAAGACATGCCGAAGCTGTTGTCCGACAAGGTGCTTCGCCCCCTCGGCTTGACGAACACGGCGAATTCCAGCACCGCAGAGATCCCGTCGCCCGCGCTGCACGCGTTCAGCTCAGAACGGCGTGCCGCCCTGAGGATCCCGGCCGGCATCCCGTTCTACGAGGAGACCACGTATTGGGATCCGTCCTGGACGATCACTCACGGTGCGATCCAGACCACCAACATCTACGACCTGGAGGCGACGGCGGTCGGCATCGGCTCGGGCCGGCTGCTCACCGCCGACTCGTATCAGAAGATGGTGGCGACCGATCTGCGCGGCAAGACCCACGAGCAGCCCGGGTGTACCACCTGCGACGCGATGACCGACGGCTACGCCTACGGTCTCGGGGTCGTCATCTCGGGGAACTGGCTGCTGCAGAATCCGCTGTTCTCCGGGTACTCGGCCGTGGAGGCCTACTTACCGGCGCAGAGGATCGCCATCGCCGTCGCCGCGACGTACGCCCCGGGAGCGTTCGATGCCCAGGGCAATTACCGTAACGAGGCCGACACGCTGTTCCGCCGGATCGGCGCCGAACTGGCCCCCGACGACACGCCACCCATGCCGCCACCGAAATAATGGCGATCGTGGCGTCGAAGGTTCTGTTCATCTACAACGAGCACCTCACAACCGAGGGCCTGCTCGGGGAGGCGTTCACCGACCACCGCTTCGACGTGGACACCTTCGAGGTGGTGCCCGCCGAGCGCATCGACAGCCCGGCGGGCGAGGTGACCTTTCCCGATCCGACCGGCTACGACGTCATCGTCCCGCTGGGCGCGCGTTGGCCGGTGTACGACGAGGCGCTGCGCCGCACCTGGGTGGGCAGTGAGATGCAGTTGATCTCCTACGCCGCCGATGCGGGGGTGGCCCTGCTCGGGGTCTGCTTCGGCGGCCAGCTACTGGCTCAGGCATTGGGCGGGTCCGTTGCGCGGTCGTCCACTCCGGAGATCGGCTGGTACGACGTCGCCAGCGACAATCCCGATCTGGTGCCCGGTGGACCGTGGTTCCAGTGGCACTTCGACCGGTGGACGCTGCCGCCGGGGGCGACCGAGATCGCGCGGACAGCGAACTCGTCGCAGGCGTTCGTGCTGGGCCGGGCGATGGCGCTGCAGTTCCATCCGGAGATCGACCTCGCCCTGCTGGATCTCTGGCTCGCCGAGGACCGCGACGGCGAGGTCGTCGGCGTAGGACTCAGTCACGATGAGTTGCGTTCGCGCACAATAGAACTGGCTGACAGCGCGGCCAGGCGGATCCACGGTCTGGTCGGCGGCTTCCTGACCCACGTCGCACGGTCAGCCGCGCCCGAGTTCATGAGCGAGCGCATCGGCGAGTTGTGACCGCCTGAATCGGTGACCGAGCGTCTGCAGCTTCGTCGGCACCACCCGCTGATTGGCCGTCGCGAGTTCGCGCGCACCCTGCTCCCCCAGCAGAAGCCGTGGACCGAAGGGCGGCACCGGCAGCACCGTCGGCCGGTGTACCACCCGGCCCAGCGCTTTGGTGTAGTCGGAGTTGCACACCGGTGCGGGCGCGACCGCGTTGACCGGTCCGGTCAGTCGCGGGTCGTACAGCGCCCGGTAGTAGACGTCGATCAGGTCATCGAGTCCGATCCAGGACAACCACTGTTGTCCCGTCCCCAGCCGTCCGCCCAGTCCCGCCAGGAACAGCGGGCGCATCAGTCGCAGCGTTCCACCGCGCGCGGACTGCACGATGCCGGTCCGCACGCGCACGACGCGCAACCCCGCGCCGGCCGCCGGTTCCGTCGCCGCCTCCCATTCGGAGACCACGTCGGCGAGAAAGCCGTCACCGGCGACGCTCTCCTCGCACAACACCGCATCACCGCGGTCGAAGCCGTAGATCCCGATCGCCGAGGCGCTGACGAACGTGCGCGGGCCGTCGTCCGCGCGCGCCGCGACGTCGGCGAGGCGCCGGGTCGGCCCGATGCGGCTGTCCCTGATCGCGGCCTTGTGCCCGTCGCTGAACCGCCCGGCGATCGACGCGCCGGCCAAGTGCACGACGGCGTCCACGCCCGACAGCAGGTCAGCGCTGGGATTGTCCGGATCCCATTGCCGCTCAAGCTCATTACGTGCCGAGTGGCGCACCAACCGGATGACCCGGTGACCGCCGGTGCTCAGAAACGCGGCCAGTGCCGAGCCGATGAGGCCGGAGGCACCCGTGATGGCGACCACCATCGGCCCCGCGCCCGAGTCGGCGGCGTCGCGGTGTGCGGCCAGGTCATCGGCGAGCTGTCGGTGGCGATAGACAAAGGTGGACCGAAGGGCGGCCGCGGGTACCGAGGTGTCGACGTGGTCGTACACGCGGGTACCCCGCGCCGCCTCGCTGAATTCGTGGGTGTGGCGCCACCAGCCGATGACGCGCGGGGGCCAGCTCGCGGGTCCCTGTGATGCGAGCGCGTCAACGAAGCGGTGCGGTGGGTCATAACGCGCCGGATCGTGTTGGGCGATCCAGCGCAACCCGCCCGGCAGTCCGAGCACCGCACGGCCGTCGGCAAGCGACTCCGTTTCGGCCACCGCGGTCATGGACTGCCACGGCGGAATCAACCGGGTCATGGCGCCGGGGCGCGTATGCCAGGCGAATACCTCGGCCAGCGGGTGGTCAACGACGCTCTCGTACTCGATTCCCATGGTCCTCCGGTGTGGGCTCGGCAGCTATTCGTTGCGGACGGGCGGGCGGATTGCTCCACGGAGGTTCGGGTACCCGTCCGCAGATAACACCCGAAGCCACGCCCACGGTCGTACGCTGGACATGTTCTCGAATCGAAAAGACTGCGATGAACGGATGGAGCGGGCTCACCCGGCGAGATGCACGTCGCACGTTCCGGGACCGCCGAGACGCCGGCCGGGTCCTGGCGCAGGAGTTGGTGTCCTATCGGGGTCAGGAGAACCTGCTCGTGCTGGGCCTCGCGCGCGGCGGTGTCCCGGTCGGCTGGGAGGTGGCGGTGGCCCTGCGGGCGCCGCTGGACGTGTTCCTGGTGCGCAAGCTCGGTGTGCCACAGTGGCAGGAACTCGCGATGGGTGCCTTGGCCACGGGCGGTGGCATCGTCGTGAACGACAACCTGGTGAGAAACCTGGGCATCAGTGACGAACAACTGCAGGCGACGATTCGACGCGAGACCGACGAACTGAACCGCCGCGAGTCGGCCTACCGGGGCGACCGTCCACCGGTGAGCATGGCGGACCGGACCGTGATCCTGGTGGACGACGGTATCGCCACCGGTGCCAGCATGATGGCCGCGGTCAGGGCCGCCCGGGCCGCGAAGCCTGCGCGGCTGGTGGTCGCGGTGCCCGTCGGGCCGCCGTCGGCCTGCCGTGAGCTCGCCTCCGAGGCCGACGACGTGGTGTGTGCGACGATGCCGCCGGGGTTTGAAGCGGTGGGTCAGGTGTTCGCGGACTTCCACCAGGTGACCGACGACGAGGTTCGCGATTTGCTGGCTACGCCAACGGTTTAACGACGGTTAGTGTCCTCGTCATCGCGCCGCTCGGTGCCCACGGCGGTGGTTTCGGCGTCGCTCTCGTCGTTTCTCTCGTCGACGACCGGAGCTTCTTCCGGATAGTCCTCGACGTATTCCGGCTCGACCTCGCGGTCCTTGGTGTCGACAGTGTCGACGGTGCCTTCCCTGGCTTGCTCGCCCGAGTCCCGTCGGGAGCGCTCGCGCAGCGCGTCGACGATCAGCAGCACCACCCCGACGACGCTGGCAGCAATGCAGACCCAGGCGATCAGTTCATTGCTGGTGACCACGGCGGTCACCAGCGCGGCAAGACCGATGATGGCCAGAACGAGCGCAACGATCAGCATTGCCCAACCCTAGGTCGAAGAGGCGCCCTCTGCGCGCAGGACTGCGCTAGTTGTTGCCCCGATTGAATTGGTTGAATCCGCCGCTGTCGTTGTTGGCGCTGGAATCGACCGGCGCCGCCGAACCACGCTGACCCAACTCCTCGAGCTGCGACTCCAGGTAGGTCTTGAGCCGGGTCCGGTATTCGCGCTCGAACGTCCGCAGTTGTTCCAGGCGACCCTCCAGCACCGTGCGCTGCTGGTTGATTGTGCCCATGATCTCGGAATGCTTGCGTTCGGCGTCGGCCTGCAGAGCGTCGGCCTTCTCCTGCGCCTGACGCAACTGGGCCTCCGAGCGGGTCTGGGCATCGGAGAGCATGGCATCCGCGCGCTGCCGGGCCTCGGTGACCGTGGTCTCTGCGGTCTGCCGGGCCTCGCTGACCATGGCATCGGCCTGAGCCCGGGCATCGGAGAGCATCTTCTCCGACTCCGCCTTGGCGCTGCCGGTCAGCCGGTCCGCGGTGTCCTGGGCAAGGCTGAGCACCTTTGCGGCCTTGAGATGGCTGTCCTCGCTGACCGGCGCCGGTGCCGCGGGCGGGGCTTCGTACACAGGTTGCGGCGCGGCGGCGGGCGCCGGCTCGGGTTCGGGCTCGTAGACAGGAATGGCCTGGGTCGGTTGGGCGCCGGCGCCGGATCGCGCGTTCGCGACCTCTTGGTCCAGCTCCGAGACCCGCTGACGAAGATCGGCATTCTCCTCGATGAGCCGGGTCAGCTCGTTCTCAACCAGATCGAGAAAGGCGTCGACCTCATCCTCGTTGTAACCGCGCTTGCCGATGGGTGGCTTGCTGAACGCAACGTTGTGGACGTCGGCTGGTGTGAGCGGCATTGTCTGCCCCCTTGGAGTCTGGACCGTCAACCGATCTCAAAGTGTAGAGCCTTACTGGAACGTAACTGGCGTCCATCCTGTCACACGTGACCCTGCGGTTGCAGGAGAGGCAGATAATTAAGAGCGAATTTCAACATTCCGGCGGCCGCCCCGCGACATTCGGCGGCCAAATATCACGCCCGGCAAACCCGAGTCGGCGACAGCTGCGATCGCCAAAACCGTGTTGTTGTACCGAGTCTCAGGCGGCCGCGCCGAATGCCAATTGCATGCCGATGAAGGCGACGAGCAGCAGCACCATGATCGACAGGTCGAATCGGACCGCGCCTATCGTGAGCTGCGGAATGAGCCGCCGCAACAGCCTCACCGGCGGATCGGTGACCGTCATGATGACCTCGAGGATCACCACCGTCAGCCCCTTCGGGTGCCAGTCGCGGGAAAACGACCGGATGAACTCGACCACGACCCGGGCGATCAGCAGCAGCCAGAAGACAAACAGCGCGAAACCCAGGATCTCGAAGAAGAGCGACAACGACAGCCGTCCTCACTACAGGCAGTTGTGTGACATTTGATACAGACGGTCGCCACTGTCGCTCTAGGGCCGAGCGCCAGCGTGACGCCGCAAGCCTACCCGTCGGATTCGGCAGCGGCGTTCGGGCCGCCGACCGTTGCTGCCCGGAACTGCGCGCTACTGATAGGCGTAGAAGCCCGCCTCGGCGATCCGCCGCCGTTCCTCGGCGGACACGTCGATGTCGGCGGGTGACAGCAGAAAGACCTTCGTCGCGACCTTGTCGAACGAGCCGCGCAGCGCGAAGGCGAGTCCGGCCGCGAAGTCGACGAGTCGCTTGGCGTCGGCGTTGTCCATGGAGACGAGGTCCATGATCACCGGGGTGCCGTCGCGGAACCGCTCACCGATGGTGCGCGCTTCGCTGTAGTCCTTGGGCCGCAGCGTGGTGATCTTCGACAGCGGGCTGCCCGCCTCGAACAACTCGGCCATCCGGCGCGGATCCATCGCGAGTGCACCCCTGGTGGAGCCGCGCAGGGCATTGAATCGCGGTGCGGGCCGCTCGAATTCGCGCGGCGCACGGATCCGTGGCTCGAACCGGCTCTCGTCGTAGGCACCGCGGTAGGGCGCCGGCTCCTCGTATTCGCGGCCCTCATAGCCGCGACCGGCGCGATCGAGATAGCCCTCGTCGTCGAAGCGGTCGTCGCGGACCCGGCGTGAGTATCCGCGCGATGGGGCGCCGTCGTCCTCGTAGTACTCGTCGTCGTAGTCGTCCATCGGGGCCATACCGAAGTAGGCCTTGACCTTGTGCAGTGTGCTCATCGGCGGGGACCCTTCTCAACCTCTGGATGTTCTGGTGTCAATGATGAAGATGTGACGGGAGTGACTACTCATGGAGACGTTAGCGGTCGTGGCCCCATGAGCGCGGTACCGACACGCACACAGGTAGACCCGTGTCTGACCGCCGCCTCGAGGTCGCGTTGACATCCCGGCCGACAGCTCGAGTGGCTGCTGGTAGCGGCGCTGTACCCGCTGCAACTCCGCGTGCAACCGCACGAAACAGTCGTCGGGGTCGGATCCCAGCGGCGGGATGGCCATCAGGCCCACGAACTGCAGCCCGTCGGCGGTGTCGATGGCGGCGCAAAGTTCGTCGATCGCATCGGGTCTCGCGATGTTCACGCCGCCGCGCTCCTCGTCGCCGTCGAGGCTGAGTTGGAGATAGACCCGCATGGGATCCGCGCGCCGCTCCGCGACCAACGCGTCGGCGGCGGCCCGACCCAGCGCGGTGATCAATTTGGCGTTGTCGACCGAGTGTGCGGAGTGGGCCCAGCCCGCGATAGCTCGCGCTTTGTTGCGCTGGATCCGGCCGACCATGTGCCAGCGAATGGGGTTGGGCCCGATCATTTCGCCGACTTCGGCAACTTTATTCGATGCTTCCTGTTCCCTCGATTCGCCAAATGCCAGACACCCCAAATGCCGCAAGATAATGACATCACTGGCCGGAAAGAATTTGGTGATCGGAAGTAATTCAATTTCGTCGACATTGCGATCGGCAGATTCGGCGGCGCGCGCCAGACGCGCCCGCACGGCCGCCAGCCTCTCCGTCAGTTCGAGTTCTCGAGCGGTCACCACCGTCATTCCATCCACACCACAGACGCCATTCGTCCGGTCGGGGCATCGCGGCGATGGCTGAACAAATTGCGGTCGTCGACGGTGCAGCGCGGATCGATGACGATCGCGGAGACGCCCAAAGATGTTAATTGTTCGGCGATTCCGGCGCGCAGGTCCAGTCCGGGGGTACCGCGGGACGTCACGGTGCGACTGCCCGGCAACGCGGCCGCCACCTCATCGGCCATCGGTTCGGGCACTTCGTAGTTGTGCCCGCTGACGGCAGGACCGAGCAGTACGGAGATGTCTTCGGATCGTGCGCCGAGGCCCAACATGGCCTGGATCGCCAGGGCCACAATGCCCTTCTGCGCCCCTACCCGCCCGGCGTGCACCGCCGCGACCACACCGGCACGCGCGTCGGCCATTAATACCGGAACGCAATCGGCGGTTACCACCGCCAAAGCCAATCGCGGTGTGGTGGTGACCAAGCCGTCAGTTTTGTCGACGGCGCCGTCAACCGGGCCGTCCACGGTGACGATTCGGTCGCTGTGCACCTGGTTCATCCAGACCACTGCGTCATCACCCAACCCGATCGCCGCGCTCAGCCGTTTCCGGTTGGCGGCCACCGCCGCCGGATCGTCACCGACGTGGTCGCCGAGGTTGAACGTGTCAAACGGCGGCGCCGAGACGCCGCCTGCGCGGGTAGTGGTCACGCGCCGTATGCGAACGGTCACGGTGCCCAGTATGTCCGCCTCTGTCAGTGGCGCATGAAAGGCGGCACGTCGACGTCGTCATCGTCGTCGCCACCGATGCTGACCGTCGCGCCGTTGGTATGCACCGGCACGCTGACGGCGTCGGCGGGCTCGAACAGCGGCGAGGTCACCTTGCCCGCTCTGCCCGGTGCGATCGGCTGAGCACCCGCGCCCACCACCGGCTTTCGGCCGGGCCCTTGGGCGTCGAACCCCGCCGCGATCACCGTGACGCGGACCTCGTCCCCCAGTGAGTCGTCGATGACCGTGCCGAAGATGATGTTGGCCTCGGCGTGCGCGGCCTCCTGGACCAGCGACGCGGCCTCGTTGATCTCGAAGAGACCGAGGTCGCTGCCGCCGGCGACCGACAGCAGCACGCCCTGGGCGCCCTCCATCGAGGCCTCGAGCAGCGGCGAGTTGATCGCGATCTCCGCGGCCTTGAGGGCCCGGCCGTCACCTCGCGCCGATCCGATGCCCATCAACGCCGTGCCCGCGCCGCTCATGACACCCTTGACGTCGGCGAAGTCGACGTTGATCAGGCCCGGCGTGGTGATGAGATCGGTGATGCCCTGCACACCGTTGAGCAACACCTCGTCGGCGCTGCGGAACGCGTCCATCAACGACACCGCCGCGTCGCCCATCTGAAGCAGCCGGTCGTTGGGGATCACGATCAGGGTGTCGCAGCTCTCCCGCAGCGAGGTGATGCCGTTCTCGGCCTGGTTGCTTCGCCGCTTGCCCTCGAAGGAGAACGGCCGCGTCACCACGCCCACGGTCAGTGCCCCGAGCTTGCGCGCGATGGTCGCGACGACCGGCGCTCCGCCGGTGCCTGTGCCGCCGCCCTCACCCGCGGTGACGAACACCATGTCGGCGCCCCGCAGGAGCTCTTCGATGTCGTCCTTGGCGTCCTCGGCCGCCTTGCGCCCGACCTCGGGGTCGGCGCCGGCGCCCAGGCCGCGGGTGGAGTCGCGACCGACGTCGAGCTTGACGTCGGCATCGCTCATCAACAGCGCCTGAGCGTCGGTGTTGATCGCGATGAACTCCACGCCCTTGAGGCCCTGCTCGATCATTCGGTTGACGGCGTTCACGCCGCCGCCGCCGATGCCGACCACCTTGATCACGGCTAGGTAATTATGCGGGGGGGTCATGGATCGCCTTCCTCCCAGGTTGCTGTCGTAGCGTCAAAGCTTCTCGGCAAACTCTCAACCTCAACCATAGGCTTAGAGTTATGTCAAGTTGTTCCGCGCAACCAGAACGGTAGGGCGACCGTGCGAGGTATCCATGCAGGCGCGCCGACGCGTCCGTCAAGAATTTCTGGCGTCCAGGCCGCGGATCGCTACTTCACCGTCGGCAAATCCGGGCTCGACACGTCGTAGATCTGGCCGGGCTGGGTGAGCAGCGCCCCCAGTTTGAGCGCTTTCTCCTCGGTGCGGTCGGTGGTCCCCCACACCACGGTGCGGCCATCGATCAGGCTCAGCGTGATCGCGGCGACCGACGGCGCGGAGATCCGGCCCACCTGGCCGGCCACCTCGGGCCGCAGCGACGTCATGACCTGCAGCGCCGCCTTGGTCGCCGGATCGTTGGGGCCGGGATTCTCGACATCGAGGTACGGCACTCCCGGCGGCGGCGGCACGGTCGCGAAGTCGACGCCATCGCGATCGAACATGTGCGAACCGTCGGGGTAGTCCTTGACCACCACCGGCACCCGCTCGACGACCGTTACCCGCAGCGTCGACGGGTACTGACGTTGCACCCGGACGCTGGCGACACGCCGGATTGCCGCCACCCGCTCGGCCACCGCATCGGTATCCACCTGCAGCAGCGGCGTCCCCGTCGGCACGGCCGCTGCGGTGACGACCTCGTCCTGCGTCACCGCACCCAATCCGGTGACGACGAAGTCGCGGGCGGACATGATGGGCGTGAAATAGAGCAGCAGCCCGAGGCCGACCACCACCACACTCAGCAGTGCCGACCACATCAACACCATCAGGCCCCGAACGGTCCGGCGGCCAACGGCATTCGGGTCGATCGGCGACCCGCCCACCACACTGCGCTTGGCCTCGCGCCGTTTGGCTTCGATGGCGACCGCGCGGGCCTGGGCGGCGCGGCGTTCTTCGCGTTCGCGGCGCGCCCGTCGGCGCGGCCCCTCGTAGTCGGCCGCCGCCGGGTCCGGAGTCTCGGCCGGCGCCTCGGGTTCCTCGACATCCGTCTCGGGCGCGATCGGGCCGCCGGCATCCTCCGGCTCGGTCATCGCAGCGCCGTCCCCGGCCCGCCCGGTGCGTTCCGGTTGGCCTTGAGCTGCAGGGCCGCAATGATCTCCCGCCCGAGCATGGTGACGTCGCCGGCGCCCATGGTGATCACCACGTCACCCGGCCGGGCGGCCCCGGCCACCTTCTCGGCGACCGAGGAGAAGTCGGGCACGTACGTCACCGGCACGCTCACGTGATCCGCGACGGTCGCGCCGCTCACCCCCGCCAGCGGTTGTTCGCGGGCGGCATACACGTCGAGCACGAATACCTCGTCGGCGCCGTCCAACGCCTCCCCGAAGTCATGGGCGAAAGTCTGTGTGCGCGAATACAAATGTGGCTGAAACACGGCGATGGATCGGGCATCGGCGCCAGCGTCACCCTGCTCGGTGACCGTCCGGACGGCGCTGAGCGTGGCACGGACCTCGGTGGGATGATGCGCGTAGTCGTCGAACACCCGCACCCCGTTGGCGCTGCCGACCAACTCGAAACGGCGTCGCACACCCTCGAACCCGGCGAGCCCGTCAAGCACGGTGTCGGCCTGCGCGTCCACCTGCATCGCGGCCAGCAGCGCACCGAGCGCATTGAGCGCCATGTGCCTGCCGGGCACCGCGAGCCGCATGACGCGTGGATGCGGTTCGCCGGCCAACTGGATATGCGCGACCGCACCGGTGCCCTGTTGGCTCCAGTCGAGCAGCGTGCCTGCCAGACCTGAGCCGTCGCTGCCGTATGGAAGCACCCGGATTCCCATCGCCGCTGTGCGTTCGGCCAACGCGGCCGCACCGGGATCGTCGGCGCACACCACCAGTGCGCCACCGGGTTTGAGTCGCTCGACAAAATCGTCGAACACCGCGCGGTAGGCCTCGGCGCTGCCGAAGAAATCCAGGTGGTCGGCCTCGATATTGGTCACCACGACGACGTCGGGGGTGTACTCCAGCAGTGACCCGTCGCTTTCATCGGCCTCCGCGACGAAGCAGTCGCCGCTGCCGTGGTGGGCGTTGGTGCCGGCTTCGCCGAGGTCGCCGCCGACTGCGAAGGACGGATCGAAACCACTGTGCTGCAACGCCACGATGAGCATCGAGGTGGTGGTGGTCTTGCCGTGGGTGCCGGTCACCATCAACGTGGTCTGGCCGGCCATCAGCTTGGCCAGCACCACAGGTCGCAGGATCACCGGGATGCCGCGCCGTCGCGCCTCGACCAGTTCGGGGTTAGTTTTCGGGATGGCGGCATGCGTGCTGACGACGGCCGTCGGGCCGCCGGGCAGCAGATCCAGCGACGACTCGTCGTGGCCGATCCGGATCACCGCGCCGCGGGCGCCCAGCGCCACCACCGTCCGTGACTCCTTGGCGTCGGAGCCCGAGACCAGGCCGCCCCGGTCCAACAGGATGCGGGCGATGCCGGACATTCCCGCACCCCCGATGCCGACCATGTGCACCCGCTGCAGTTCGTCGGGCAGGTTCTTGGCGTTCACCGCAGGCGCTTTCGGCCGTCGCGAGCGCTGCGCGCGATATCGAGCGCCACCTCGGCCACCCGTTGCGCGGCGTCGCGGTGCCCAACCAGTGCCGCCGCGGACGTCATCGCCGTCAACCGCGGCGCGTCGGTGATCAGCCCCGCCACCGCGTCGGCGACGAAGCCCGGCGAGAGGTCCGCATCGTCGACGACGATCCCGCCGCCGGCGTTGACGACGGGCAGCGCGTTGAGTCGTTGTTCGCCGTTGCCGATCGGGAGCGGCACATACACCGCGGGCAGGCCGACCGCCGTGACCTCGGCGACGGTCATCGCACCGGACCGGCAGATCGCCAGGTCGGCGGCCGCGTAGGCCAGATCCATCCGGTCCAAATATCCGACCGCGACGTATGGCGGGTCGCCGTCGGCGGGCTCACGAAGGTCGAGGACGTTCTTCGGTCCATGCGCGTGCAGTACCGACACACCCGCTGCCGCAAGGTCCTTGGCAGCGGCCGAGACGGCGCGGTTGATCGACTGCGCACCCTGCGATCCGCCGAACACCAGCAGCACGCGCGCGTCATCGGCGAACCCGAAGTGTTCGCGTGCCTGCGCCCGCAGCGCCATCCGGTCCAGCGAGGTGATTGCGGCGCGCACCGGCACGCCGACCACCTCCACCCGGCGCAGACCGGGGTCGGGGACCGCCGAGAGCACGCGTCGGGCCGAGCGCGCGCCGACCCGGTTGGCCCAGCCCGCGCTGGCATTGGCCTCGTGGATCACCACCGGTACCCGACGCCGCCGCAGCGCACCGCCGCGCGCGGCCAGATACGCGGGCAGAGCGACATAGCCGCCGAACCCGATGACCACGTCCGCGTCGACGTCGTCGAGCACCGCGCGTGTCTGCCGCACCGCACGGCGCACCCGCAGCGGGAGGCGAAACAGGTCACCCGACGGCTTGCGCGGCAGCGGCACCGGGGTGATCAGCTCGAGGTGATAGCCGCGCTCGGGCACCAGTCGCGTCTCCAGACCCCGGGCGGTGCCCAGCGCGGTGATCCGCACCCCCGGTTCGAGCGCGCTCAGGGCGTCGGCCACCGCCATCGCCGGTTCGACGTGCCCCGCGGTGCCACCTCCGGCGAGGACCACCGAGATGGTGCTGCTGCTCACCCGTAACGCTGACCTTCCAGTGTGCGAACCCGACGGCCCTGAGTATTTCGGCCGCCTCCATGATGCCCTGAGCGCCGCACGGGACGGTCGGCCGGCTGGGGTTTGCGCCGGTTGCCGGCGACGGGTTTACGGTCGGGCGTGCGGGCCTTCTTCGGCTCCGGGCGCGACCGCAGCCGGTCGCGCAGCGCCTCGGTCCGGGTCGGCACATAGGGCGCAGGCAACGGCAGCCGTAGCAGTCGGTTCATCGTGTCGTCGCGCCCGGCGCGCAGCGCGGCCACCGCCTCGGGTTCGTGCCGCGCCGCGTTCGCCATGATGCCGATCATCAAAAGTGTTGTCGCCGTGGATGTTCCGCCCGCAGAAATCAGCGGGAGCTGCAGACCCGTGACGGGCAACAGCCCCACCACGTAGCCGACGTTGATGAACACCTGGCCCATCACCCACAGGGTCGCGGTGGCCGTAAGCAGTCGCAGGAAGGGGTCGGCCGAGCGGCGGGCGATCCTCATCCCGGTGTATCCGAACAGCCCGAACAAACAGAGCAGGCCGACGGCGCCGACCAGGCCCAGTTCCTCGCCGATGATCGCGAAGATGAAGTCGTTGTGGGCGTTGGGCAGGTAGTTCCACTTGGCGGTGCCCTGCCCGAGGCCGTCGCCGAACATTCCGCCGTTGGCCAGCGCGAACTTGGCTTGACGCGCCTGGTATCCGGACCCCTGTGAGTCGGCGCCCGGGTTGAGCCAGGACTGCACCCGGTCGGATCGGTAACCCTCCGAGACGGCCAGCACGGCAGCGGACGCCATGACCGCGAGCAGCGAGCTGAGGAAAACTCGCAGCGGCAGGCCAGCATACCACAGCAAGCCCAGCAGGATGATGCCGAGCGACACGGTTTGACCGAGGTCGGGCTGGGCCACGATCAGCGCCAGCGCGATGACGGCGGCCGGCACGAGGGGAATCAGCATCTCCCGCAGCGACGCGCGCTCCATGCGCCGGGCGGCCAGCAGGTGCGCACCCCAGATCGCGAACGCGATTTTGGCCAACTCCGAGGGCTGCATGGAGAATCCGGCGATCACGAACCAGCCGCGGGAGCCATTGGCTTCCCTGCCGATTCCGGGGATCAGCACCAGCACCAGCATCACGACGGTCAGCGCGAAGCCGGTGAACGCCAAGTTGCGCATCATTTGCACGGGCATCCGCAGTGCGACGTAAAACGCGAAGAGCCCGACCACCGTCCACAGCACCTGGCGGGCGAAAATCGCCCACGGCGAGCCGTCCTCGTCGTAGGAGTGCACGCCGGACGCGGACAGCACCATGATCAAACCGAGGGTGGTCAGCAGCGCGGCCACGGCGACGATGAGGTGAAATGACGTCATCGGGCGGCCCAGCCACGCACCGAAGCGGGTACGGGGAACACGACCGGCGTCCTCAGCCTCCCTGGCGTTCTTGCCGTTCTTGGCGTTCTTGCCGTTCTTGGCGTCCTTGACCTTCTCGTCTTCCGCCTGTGGTTCGGCGGCTGCGTCGCGTTTCCGCCGCCGCAACCGGGTCAGGAGGTTGCTCACGGGCGGCTATCGGGTCACTGCGCGGACAGCCGAGGCGAACGCATCGCCGCGTTCGCCGTAGCTGCTGAACTGGTCGAAGGACGCCCCTGCCGGTGCCAGCAGCACGGTGACGCCGGGGGCCGCCAGGCTTCGGGCGGCGTCCACGGCGGCGGCCATGATCGCGTCACCAATGGAACGTCCTCCCACATCAACCCGTTGAGTCACATAATTAACATTCGTCCCATCTGACTCAATTATCCCAAGCACCCCAGAATCCTCCCCCGCCACAAGCTCGACGACGGGTACATCCGGGGCGTGTCGCGATAACGCGTCGGCGATCCGGGCCCGGTCGCGCCCGATCAGCACCACGCCGGCCAGCCGGTTTGCTGTCGCCGCGACCAGACTGTCGACGGCGGCGCCTTTCAGCAGGCCACCGGCGATCCAGACCACGCGTGGATGTGCGCTGATCGATGCCTGCGCGGCATGCGGATTGGTGGCCTTCGAGTCGTCGACGTAGGTGACGCCGTCGGCCGCGCCCACCACCTCGGCCCGATGGCGACCGACCTGAAACGACGCGAGCGCAGCCGCAACGGCCTCAGCGGGCACATCGACGGCACGGGCCAGCGCCGCCGCCCCGAGCGCGTCGAGCACGCCGACCGGTCCGGCCACCGGGATCGACTCCGTTGCGGCCAGTGCCACGCCCACACCGAACGCTTTGTCGATCAGCATGCCGTCCTCGACGCCGAGCTCACCGGCCGACGGCCGGCCGAGCCGGAAGCCCACCCGAACCGGCGCGGCCGCGGTGTCCAGTAGACCGGCCGCGATGGGGTCGTCGAGACCCGCGACGGCCACCCTGCCGTCGAGCACCCTGGCTTTGTCGCGGGCATACGCGTCCATCGAACCGTGCCAGTCCAGGTGGTCCTCGGCGACGTTGAGCACCACGCCCGCGTCCGGACGCAGTGACGGCGCCCAGTGCAATTGGAAACTGGACAGTTCGACCGCCAGCAGGTCGGCCTCCCGATCGAGCACGTCGAGCACCGGATCGCCGATGTTGCCGCACAACAGGCTTCGCCGCCCCGCCGCGACCAGCATCGCGTGCAGCATCGACGTCGTGGTGGTCTTGCCGTTCGTGCCGGTCACTACCAGCCAACGGCGCGCCGGGCCGTACCGTCCGGAATTGTCCAGGCGCCAGGCAAGCTCGATGTCACCCCAGATCGGCACTTTCGCGCGCGCCGCGGCGGCGAGCACGGGCGCGGTCGGAGGAAAGCCGGGGCTGGTGACGACCAGATCGAAGTCGGCGATCTTTCCGACGGCGTTGGCCGAGTCGATCACCTCGACACCGGACTGCGCGAAGGACGTGAGGGCGGTGGGGCTGTCATCGGTGAGGGTGGCACGCGCCCCGAGCGGGGTCAGCGCGGCGAGGATCGCGCGACCGGTGACTCTGGCACCGGTGACCAGGACCGCGGCGCCGGCGAGGTCGAGGTCGGTCACGTCATGCCCCGACGGTGGTCAGCCACTCGCTGTAGAAGAGCGCCACCCCGAGCCCACAAGCGATCGCGGTGAGCAGCCAGAACCGGATGATGACCGTGGTCTCGGCCCAGCCGACGAGCTCGAAGTGGTGGTGGAAGGGCGCCATCCGGAACACCCGGCGCCCGGTGGTGCGGAAGGCCAGGATCTGCACGACTACCGAGGTCACCTCCGCGACGAACAGCGAACCGAGCACCACCGCAAGCATTTCGGTGCGGCTGGCCACCGACAGCCCGGCGATGATGCCGCCCAGCGCCAACGAGCCGGTGTCGCCCATGAAGATCTTGGCGGGTGCGGCGTTCCACCACAGGAAGCCGATACAGGCGCCGGCGGTCGCCGCCGCGATGATCGCCAGGTCCAGCGGATCACGGACGTTGTAGCAGCCCAGCCCGGGACTGGTCGCGCAGGCGTTGCGAAATTGCCAGAACGTGATCAGCACGTAGGCCGCGGAGACCATCGCCATGGCGCCGGCCGCCAGCCCGTCGAGGCCGTCGGTGAAGTTCACCGCGTTCGACCAGGCGCTGACGATCACCACGCAGAACAGCACGAAGATCGCCGGCGCCAGGGTCACCGTGGCGATCTCGCGGACGTAGGACAGCTCGGCACTGCCCGGCGTGAGCCCGTCCGCGTTGTGGAACTGCAGGGCCAGCACGCCGAAGAGCACCGCGGCGGTCAGGATCCCGACCGTCTTGGCGGTCTTGTTGAGGCCGAGGTTGCGCGACCGCCTGATCTTGATCAGGTCGTCGACGAACCCCACGGCGCCCAGTGCGGTGGCCAGCCCGAGCACCAGCCAGCCCGATGCGGAGGGCCCGCGGCCGTCGAGCACGATGCCCATCAGCTGGGTGCCGAGGTAGCCCGCCCAGATGCCGGCCAGGATCGCCACGCCGCCCATCGATGGGGTGCCACGCTTCTTGTGGTGACTGGGCGGCCCGTCCTCGCGGATCTCGTGACCGAAGCCCTGGCGGGTGAACAGCCGGACCAGCACCGGGGTCAGCAGGATCGAGACCGTCAACGCGATGCCGACGGCGATGAGAATCTGCCTCATCCGGCAGCGCTTCCGGTGTCGGCGACCAGCGCCTCGGCCAGTGCGCCCAGCCCCGCCGAGTTCGACGCCTTCACCAGCACCACGTCACCGGCCCGCAGCTCGGACCGCAACAGTGCCAGCGCGGCGTCGGCGTCGGCGACGATGGTGGATTCGCTCCCCCACGACCCCTCCATGACCGCGCCGTGGTGCATGGCACTCATAGACCTCCCGGTTCCCACGACGATGAGTCGTGACACATCTAATCGCACCGCCAGCCGGCCGATGCGGTCGTGCTCCGATATCGCGTCGTCACCGAGCTCTGCCATCTCGCCGAGCACCGCCCAGCTACGGCGGGTCTCGCCGCCTTCCCGAGCCATCCAGACCAGCGCTTTCAGGCCCGCACGCATGGAGTCCGGATTCGCGTTGTATGCGTCGTTGATCACCGTCACCGCGTCGCCCCGGGTGGCGACCTGCATCCGATGCTTGGACACCGGGCCCGCCGCGGCGAGCGCCGCGGCGATCTGATCGAGGCCGGCTCCGCACTCGAGGGCCACCGCGGCCGCGCACAGCGCGTTGGACACCTGATGGTCACCGTGCACCGCGAGCGCGACGTCGACCTCGGCAGGTCCGGCCGGCCCGGTGGTGTGCAGCGTGAAGCGGGGCCGGGCCAACGGGTCCAGCGTGACCGGGCCGGCCCACACGTCGGCCTGATCGGTGCGGCCCACCCGAACGACCCGCGCCGAGGTCTGGTGCGCCATCGCGGCCACCACGGGGTCGTCGACGTTGAGGATGACCACGCCTGACGACGGAACCGATTGCGGCAGTTCGGCTTTCGTCGCGGCGATAGCCTCTCGCGAGCCGAACTCGCCGAGATGCGCGGTACCGACGTTGAGCACCGCCGCAATCGACGGCCGGGCGATCTTGGCCAGCGCGGCGATGTTTCCCGGGCTGCGCGCGGACATCTCCAGGACCAGGTAGTCGGTGGATTCTCCGGCGCGCAGCACCGTCCAGGGATGGCCGAGCTCGTTGTTGAAGGAGCCCGGCGGCGCCACCACCTCGCCGAGTGGCGAAAGAACCGCGGCAACAAGGTCTTTGGTCGACGTCTTACCCGACGAGCCGGTGATCCCGACGATGGTCAGCCCGCCGTCGGCCAGCTCGGCGGCCACCGCGCCGGCAAGCTTGGCCAGCGCCGCGAGCACCGCGGCGCCCGACCCGTCGGCGTCGTGTTCGAGCACGCCGGCCCGGCTCGGCGCGGCGGAGTCGGCCGCCGGAGGCACCACGACGGCAGGCACGCCCACCGGACGGGCGGCCAGCACCGCGACGGCGCCGGACTGCACCGCGGCGGCGGCGAAGTCGTGGCCGTCGGAGCGCGCCCCGGGCAGCGCGAGGAACAGCCCGCCCCGTGTCACCGCCCGTGAGTCGAATTCGACGGAGCCGGTCACCCGCGTGGCCGCCGCCTGTTCCAGTGTGATGTCGGCCAGCTGACCGCCGACGATGTCGGCGATCTGGGCGACGGTCAGGTCGATCACGCCCGCGACCCCAGTGCTTCGAGTGCCCTGGCCAGCTCGTCGCGATCGTCGAAGGGCCGCGTCCGCCCCGCGCTGGTCTGGCCGGCCTCGTGGCCCTTGCCGGCGATCAGCACCACATCTCCGGGCCGCGCCCACGCCACCGCGTGTTCGATGGCATCGCGGCGGTCGCCGATATCGAGCACTTCCTTCCCGCCCGCGGCGAGCGCGCCCGCCATGATCGCCGCCCGGATGGCGGCGGGATCCTCGTCGCGCGGGTTGTCGTCGGTGACCACCACCAGGTCGGCGAGTTCCGCCGCCACGGCGCCCATCGACCCACGCTTGCCGGGGTCGCGGTTGCCGCCCGCACCGAACACCACCGCGATGCGCCCGGAACTCTGCCCGCGCAGGGTGGCGAGCACCGCCCGCAGCGCGCCCGGTTTGTGGGCGTAGTCGACCAGCGCCAAAAACCCCTGCCCCCGGTCGATCGCCTCGAGCCGGCCGGGCACGGTCGCGGCGCGCAGACCCGGCGCGGCCTGTTCCGGAGACACACCGACGGTATCCAGCAGGGCCGCGGCGAGCAGGCAGTTGGCGACGTTGTAGCGGCCGGGCAGCCCGATCCCCAGCGGGTGGTGCACATCGGCGGCGTCGACGGCGACGAACTCCTGCGCGCCCCGAGCGCCGGTGCGGATGTCCTCGGCCCGCCAGTCCGCGGCGCGTCCGGCGATGCTGACGGTCACCGGATCGGTCGCGAGTTCGGCCATGGCGCGGCCCGCGTCGTCATCGATGCAGATCACCGAAGCCGCTGCATGAGTGGTGAATCCGGGAGCGAACAACCGGGCCTTGGCATCGAAGTAATCCTGCATGGTCGGGTGGAAGTCGAGATGGTCGCGCGACAGGTTGGTGAAACCCCCGACCGCGAACTTCACCCCGTCCACGCGGCCCTGGCTCAAGGCGTGACTGGAGACCTCCATCACCACCGTGTCGACCCCCTGCTCGACCATCGCGGCGAGCAGGGCCTGCAGGTCGGGCGCCTCTGGCGTGGTCAGCGTGCTGGGCTGGTCGCGGCCGTCGATCCGGATGCCGACCGTGCCGATCAACCCCGCCACCCGGTCCGCGGCGACCAGCCCGGCCTCCACCAGATAGGTGGTGGTGGTCTTGCCCGACGTTCCGGTGACACCGATGACGCGCAGCCGGTCCGACGGGTGCCCGTACACGGCGGCGGCCAGCGCGCCCAGGACCGATCGCGGATCCGGGTGAACGAGTACGGGCACGCCGGACCCGCGGCCCAGGTCCGCGGCACCGGCGGGGTCGGTGAGCACCGCGACCGCGCCGAGGGCCACCGCGTCACCGGCGTAACGGGCCCCGTGCGAGGACCCGCCGGGCAGCGCGGCGAACAGGTCCCCCGGCTGCGCGTTCTGGCCGCGCAGGGTCACGCCGGTGATCCGGGCGTCGGGTATCGCGGCACCCGCCGCCGCTACGGCCCCCACCTGCTCAGCGAGCTGCCCCAGCGATTGGCCGACGGGGTGGGCGGGACGCAGGTTCATGGCCTTGACACAGTACCGGCCCTACAACCGCGGGCACCGATGTCAGGTGGCCTGCAGCGTGAGCGGCGGGCCGGGGTCCGGGGACAGCGGCACGTTCTCGCGCTGCAGTAGCCAGGCCGCGATGTTGTGGAAGAGCGGTGCGGCGGTCGTCCCCGGCTGGCCGTCGGCCGTGCGGTGCGGGTTGTCCATCATGACGCCGATGACATAGTGCGGATCGTTCGCCGGCGCCATCCCCGCGAAGGTGATCCAGTAGACGTCGTCGTAGTAGCAGCCGCAGGCGGGATTGATCTGCTGCGCGGTACCGGTCTTGCCGGCGATCTGGTAGCCCTCGACGGCCGCACCGGAACCGGTGCCCTGCTGGACGCCCGTCGGATCGCGCTGCACGACAGAGCGCAGCATCTGCCGGACGGTCTGGGCGGTCTGCGGCGACACCACCCGCAGCCCTTCGGGCCGCGGCTCGTCGGTGCGGGTGCCGTCGGGCGCGATGGTGGTCTTGATGATGCGCGGCGGGATACGCACGCCGTCGTTGGCGATCGCCTGGTACATGCCCGTCATCTGCAGCAGGGTCATCGAAAGACCCTGTCCGATAGGCAGGTTGGCGAAGGTGCTGCCCGACCACTGGTCGATCGGCGGCACCAGGCCCGCGCTCTCCCCCGGCAGGCCGACGCCGCTGCGCTGGCCCAGCCCGAACTTCTTGAGCATGTCGGCGTAGCGCTCCGGCCCGATCCGCTGAGCGAGCATCAGGGTGCCTACGTTGGAGGACTTTCCGAAGATACCGGTGGTGGTGTAAGGCGTCGTGCCGTGGTCCCAGGCGTCGTGCACGGTGACCCCGCCCATGTTGATCTCACCGGGCACCTGCAGCACCTCGTCCGGGTTGGACAGCCCGTATTCGATGACCGAGGCGGCCGTGACGATCTTGTTCACCGAGCCGGGCTCGTAGGGTGACGAGACGGAGAGGTTGCCGAGCTCGCGGTCCTGCTGCCTGCCGATGTCCTGGCTCGGGTCGAAAGTGTTGTCGTTCGACATCGCCAGCACCTCACCGGTTTTGGCGTCGAGCACCACGGCAGAGACATTCTTGGCGCCGGACAGGTTCTTGGCCTGCTGGACCTGCTGCTGGACGTAGAACTGGATGTCGTCGTCCAGCGTCAGCTGCACCGTGGATCCGTTGACCGCATCGTGGCGGTTGCGGGTACTGCCCGGGATCACCACACCGTCGGAGCCGCGGTCGTAGGTGACAGAGCCGTCGGTTCCGGCCAGCACGGAGTCGAGCGAGTCCTCCAGCCCGAGCAGCCCGTGACCGTCCCAGTCGATACCGCCGACGATGTTGGCGGCCAGCGCACCGCCGGGGTACTGGCGCAGATCCTGGCGCTCGGAGCCGACCTCAGGGAATTTCTTGATGATCGCGTCCGCGACCGCCGGATCCACCGCGCGGGCCAGATAGACGAACGAGTCGTTGCCCTCGAGCTTTTTCAACACCGTCTTGGCGTCGGGTTTGTTGTTGAGGCGCAGGGCGATCTCCGCGGCGATGTCGCGGAGCCGCTTCCGGGGATCGGGCGCCTCGGGCGTTTTCGCCCTGGCTTCGGTGAGCTGCTTGCGGATCCTGGCCGGCTGGAAGGTCAGCGCGCGGGCTTCGATGGTGAACGCCAGCTTGTCGTTGTTGCGGTCGACGATGGAGCCACGCACCGCCTTTTCGACGTCGGTGACCTTGAGCTGGCTGGCGGCCTCGGCCCGAAGTCCTGCGGCGCGGGGCACCTGGAGGGTGAACAGTTGCACCGCGGCCACCAGCAGGACTAGGAAGATCACCCCGTTGCCGACCCGATGCCGAAACACGAACGACGCACTGCGCGAGCCCTCTTCGGTCACCGCCGTCCGGGTGCGCCGGGTACGGGCGGAATGCTCCTGGGTCTGCTTGTGTTGCTTGCCGGACTTCGGTCGCGGCTTCGGGCGTCCCCGGCTCTTGTCGGGGCCGCGGCTCACGCGGGCCCCCCGGGGACGGGTACGGCCGGCTGATCGGCGGGGGCCGGCGGTATCACCAGCGGGGTCACCGGCTGCTGTTCGGCGGGCGCCGTGCTGGGTTGCTCCGCGGGCGGCGCCACGGGCGCGGCAGGCAGCGGGCCCGGCGCAGGCACCTGCCCGGGGACACCGTACGGCGCCTCCGCACCGGGTGCCGTGGCCAACGGCGCGGTGGGAACGACGGGGACCGACTGCTCCACCCCGGACAACGGGGCGGGTGCACCCCGCGGCGGCATCCGGACGGTCACCTCGCGCGGGTCGACGACGCGGGGCGCGGGGGGTGCGGGCGGTACCGGTGGTCCCTCGTCCGGCAGCGGTGCGTTCAGCGGCGGCGGCGGAACGCCTTCGGCCGGCTTGGGCGTGCCGACCACGATCCAGTTGCCCGTCGGATCCTGGACCAGGTGCGCGGTGTCCCGCGACGGGATCATGCCCAGGTTGCGTGCGGACTCGGCCAGCGCCGGGGCGGCCTGGGCCTCGAGCACATCGCGCTCCAGCGCCTCCTTCTGCTGAAGCAGCGCCTGGTTGGTGTCGCGGGCACTGCCCAACTGATAGGAGCGCTCGGCCGCGTCGGTCGAAAGCCACAGCGTGACACCGAGCCCCGTGCCCAGTGAGCCGATGACCAGCACCACGAACGGCACCCTGGCGACGAGGGTGCGGGGATTCAGGTCGATCGAAGCGACCTTGACCAGCAGGCGCTGGCGAAGCGGTGGGCGGACAACCTTGGGCGCCTTGGCCTTTCGCGCCTTCGCGCGTGCCTTCGCCTGGCTGGCGTTCTTGGCCCTTACCGGCCCGTCGGTGGGCCTGGGGATGGGTCCGGTCTGGGGCGCGGACCGCTGTGGTCGCTGCGGCCGCTGTTCGCGGGTCGGTTTGCGCCTGCGCGGCGGCGCATCGCCCGAGCGCTTCTTCGCCTTGCGCGTCGTCGGACCCTTCGCGCGCCGGGGCTCGTCGCCGTCACCGCGCACCTGGGTGGCTCGCTTGGCCTTCATGGTTACCCACCAACCTTTTCCAGGGCTCGTAGTCGCACGGAAGCGCTCCGCGGATTGAGTTCGATCTCCTCGGGACCCGCGCGTTCGGCACCGCGGGTGAGGGCGATGAATTCAGGTTTGTGCCCGGGCAATTCGACGGGAAGACCCGGCGGCGTGCGCGACGCCGTCGCCGCGGCGAACTGGTTCTTCACGATCTTGTCCTCCAGGGACTGATAAGCCATCACCGCGATGCGTCCCGCGGGCGCCAGCGCCGCCAGCGCGGCCGGCAGCGCGTCCCGGAGCGAGTCCAGCTCCCCGTTCACGGCGATGCGCAGCGCCTGGAAGGTCCGCTTCGCGGGATGTCCACCTGTGCGCCGCGCCGGCGCGGGAATGGCCTCGTAGAGCAGTTCCACCAATTCGCCGGTGGTGGCGAAAGGTTCGCGGGCGCGGCGGCGGACGATCCGGGCGGCGATCCGGCTCGCGAACCGTTCCTCGCCGAACTCGCGCAACACCCGCGTCAGCGCCCGTTCGTCATAGGTGTTGACGATTTCGGCGGCGGTCAGCGGCGCATCGGGATCCATCCGCATGTCCAGTGGCGCGTCGGCGGCATAGGAGAACCCGCGCTCCGCGCGGTCCAACTGCATCGACGACACGCCGAGATCGAATAGGATGCCGTGAACATGCGAGACGCGTTGGGCTCCGCCGAGCACGTCCGCGATGCCGTCGTAGCGGGTGCGCACCAGCAGGACACGCTCGCCGAACGGCGCGAGCCGCTCGCCGGCGATCCGCAGCGCGGCGGGGTCTCGATCGAGCCCGATCACCCGCAGGCCCGGCAGTTGGGTGAGGAAACGCTCGGTGTGGCCGCCGGCGCCCAGGGTGGCGTCGATCAGGACCGCGCCGTCACCGTCGGGGCTGCGCCGGGTGAGCGCCGGTGTCAGCAGCTCTACGCACCGGTCCAGCAGGACCGGAACGTGTCCGTGATCGGATTCTCGAGCCATCGCAGCGCCTCCGGTGAGAGCCCCTGCACCGAGGTCCCTGTCCGAGGTCGCGGTCCTGGCGTTGGGGAAGTACGTCAGGGCCGGTTCGGGCAGAGACCGCGGTGCACGGGCTACGGCCGTGCCAGCCTCCGGGTCAAATAATGTCGCGCAGAGTTTCATCGCTGGCCGCGGAGAAGTTCTCTTCGTGCGTCTCCTGGTAGGACTGCCATGCCTGGGCGTCCCAGATCTCCAGATAGTCCACCGAACCGATCACCACACAGTCCTTGGCGAGGGCGGCGTAGCGGCGGTGGTCGGCCGACAGGGTGATCCGGCCTTGCGCGTCGGGGTGCTGTTCATCGGTGGCCGCGGCCAGGTTTCGCAGGAAGGCACGGGCCTCCGGATTGCTCCGTGACGCCTGCGACGCCCGTCGGGCCAGCTTTTCGAACTCGGCGCGCGGATAGACGGCGAGACTGTGATCTTGACTCTTGGTGACCATCAACCCTCCTGCCAGCGCGTCGCGGAACTTGGCGGGCAGCGTCAGCCGCCCCTTGTCGTCGAGCTTTGGCGTGTAGGTGCCGAGAAACATCCCGCCACCTCCCTGCCCGACGGAACCCCGGTCGCTCCGTCGGACGCCACTTTACCCCACAATCCCCCACTTTGCGCCAGTTGATAGCAAAAGTTGCCTCAGCGGCCCCACCGGGCGCCACGAACGTAGGCATTTCGGTTTGCCGGTGCGGATCAGCGGCCGCCAGAACCTGGGATAACGCCAGCTAGACCGGTTATCGGTGATGGTGGGGCGATGTAGGGGAAATCTCCGGCACACCGCGCATACGAAAATGGGGTAGCCCGCGGCGGGCTACCCCATGGTCAGGTACGGGACCTGCGCGAAACTAGTCGTCGAAGCGCCGGCGGAACCGGTCCTCCATCCGACTGGTGAACGAGCCGCCGCCGCCCTTCGCACGCTTCTGACGCGGTGCACCGGGCTGCTCCGGGTTCGCGCGATCCCGGCTGACCCGCGGTCCGGTGATGGCGAACACCACGCCGCCGAACATCACCACGAACCCGATGACGGAAAGGATCGGGAAACTCCCGATCATGGTGGCCTTGAAGGCAACGCCCGACACAAGCATCGCCAGGCCGATGACGAAGAGGGCGGCACCCTGGATGCGGCGCCGGGCCGACGGTGCGCGCAGAGTTCCGCCACGTACGCTCGACGCGAACTTGGGGTCCTCGGCATAGAGCGCGCTCTCGATCTGGTCGAGCATGCGCTGCTCATGATCGGAGAGTGGCATTCGTCCCTCCTCGGATGCCGCGGCGGCGGTCTCAAAAGTTCAAACTGATGTATGCCCGCATCTACGGGCACCTAACAGTAATGATACGAGGTCAATCTGAGCCGTACCACCTACTTCGACCCTCGATTGTATGACGGGCACCACCGGGGGTAGCCGACACGTCCCCAACCCGATAATGGTGTAGGCATTCCGCACCGCACCAACCGAATAACGCTCGACTTTCTGGAGGGCACCGAAACGTTGGCGACCTTTCTGATCGATCTGTCGCCGAGCGATATGCAACGCCGGCTCGGTGACGCGCTCGCGGTGTACGTCGATGCCATGCGGTATCCGCGCGGCACGGAGAACCAACGCGCGTCGATGTGGCTCGAGCACACCCGCAGGCACGGCTGGAAGGCCGTCGCCGCAGTGGAGCTCACGGAGTCCGAAGACGGTGCGCCCACGGATGCCGACGCGTTGGTCAAGGCGCCATTGCTGGGCGTCGCCTACGGCTATTGCGGCGCTCCCGACCAGTGGTGGCAACAACAGGTCGTGCAGGGGCTGGCCCGCATCGGCGCCGACAGATCACGCGTGACCGAGCTGATGACGAGCTATTTCGAGTTGACGGAACTGCACATCCACCCGCGGGCCCAGGGCCGCGGTCTCGGCGAGGCCCTCGCCCGGCGGCTGCTGGCAAACCGCGGCGAGGCGCATGTGCTGCTGTCCACGCCGGAGATCAACGGCGAATCCAACCGCGCCTGGCGTCTCTACCGCAGGCTGGGCTTCAACGACATCATCCGCGGCTACCACTTCGCCGGCGATCCGCGGGCGTTCGCGATCCTCGGCCGGGCATTGCCCCTTTAGCCGTACGACGATCAAGCGGCGTGGGGCACCTCCCGCTTGCGGGGGAGAACAGCCGCGTTGAGGAGTGCGGCAATCGGCTAGCCGTACGACGATCAAGCGGCGTGGGGCACCTCCCGCTTGCGGGGGAGAACAGCCGCGTTGAGAGTGCGGCAATCGGGCCTGACGGGCCGGGGTCTGGCACGATGACCACGTGCCCGCCCGTCCACTGCGAAACCGCAGGCGTACCCGCCTCGTCGCCATGGTGTTGCTCCTGCTGGTCGTGATCCCGATGGCCGCAGGCTGCGTACGGGTACGGGCGTCGATCACGGTCTCACCCGACGATCGGGTGTCCGGTCAGATCATCGCCGCGGCCAAGCAGCGCAATGCCGACGACAAGGGCCCGCAGCTGCTCAACTCCCTGCCCTTCGCACAGAAGGTGGCGATTTCCGACTACAGCCGCGACGACTACGTCGGCTCCGAGGCCGTGTTCTCCGATCTCACCTTCGCCGAGCTGCCGCAGCTGGCGAACATGAACCGCGACGCGGCGGGCGTCGACATCTCGCTGCGCCGCGCGGGCGACCTGGTGATACTCGAGGGACGTGCCGACCTCACCTCGCTCAATGACCCCGACGCCGACGTGTCGCTGAGTGTGTCGTTCCCCGGCGAGGTGACATCGACGAATGGCGACCAGGTGTCCTCCGAAGTCGTCGAGTGGAAGCTGCGGCCGGGGGTGGTCAGCACGATGAGTGCCCAGGCCCGCTATACCGACCCCAGCGCCCGGTCGTTCACCGGTGCCGCGATCTGGTTGGGCATCGGGTCGTTCGTGGTGGCGGGAGTCATCGGCGGACTGGCGTACATGAATCGGGACCGTTCGCCACGAGTCGGCGAACCCCACTAGCGATCCCCTGGCGCAAGAGACCCCTGACTTGGTATGCGACCGCTCGCACGCTCTACGCTTGGAGCGGACATAGAAAGGGGCGCCCGCTGAGCGTGCACACAGCGGTACCGTCGGCCGCCGAACTGGCCAGCGCCGTCACCGATCAATTGCGGGACTATCTCCGCGAGCAACGTCGCGACTGCGCGTATATCGGCGCCGACTACGGCGCCCTCACCGCCGCCCTCGAAGAGTTCGTGCTGCGCGGCGGCAAACGGCTGCGGCCGGCGTTCGCATACTGGGGGTGGCGCGCCGTCGCCGACCGACCCGACGATCCGCTCGACCCGTCGATCCTGCGGCTGATCTCATCGCTTGAACTGCTGCATGCGTGCGCGCTCGTGCATGACGATGTGATCGACGCATCGGCCACCCGCCGGGGGCTGCCCACCGTGCACCGGATCTTCGCCGACAAGCACCGCGACAACCACTGGCGCGGCTCGTCGGAGCAGTTCGGTATGTCGGCGGCGATCCTGCTGGGCGACCTCGCGCTGGTATGGGCCGACGACATCGTCTTCACCGCGAACCTGTCCGTTGACGCACTGCAGCGTGTCCAGCGCGTCTGGGCCGCGATCCGCACCGAGGTGCTCGGCGGCCAGTACCTCGACATCGTCGCCGAGTCCAGCGGCGCGGAGACCGTCGCCTCCGCAATGACGGTCAACGTCTACAAGACGGCCTCCTACACGATCTCCCGTCCACTGCAACTGGGCGCGGCCGCGGCCGCGGACCGCCCGGATGTGCAGTCCGCCTTCCACGAGATGGGCACCAGCCTCGGCGTGGCGTTCCAACTGCGCGACGACGTGCTGGGCGTGTTCGGCGATCCGGCGGTGACAGGCAAGCCGTCCGGCGACGACCTTCGGTCCGGCAAGCGGACGGTGCTGCTGGCCGAGGCCGTCGAGCGCTCCGAGAAGACGGACATCGTGGCGGCCAAGCTGCTGCGCACCTCCATCGGCAACGAGCTGTCAGAGGCGGCGGTCAGGGAACTGTGTCTGGTCATCGAGTCCGTCGGTGCGCTCGCCGCGGTCGAACAGCGCATCGATTCCCTCACCCGCCGTGCGCTGGAAATTCTCGACGCGGCCGACATCTCTACCGAAGCCAAGGTCGGGCTGTCCGAGCTCACCAGGTTGGCCGCGAACCGGTCTGCCTAGGAGCATGGCGACCCCAGCGCCTGTCCAGGTGCCGAAAGCTTGGTTGGCACAATATATTTCACGATTGACCGCATTTGCCGCGTCAGAAGCCGGCCGCCCGGCCCTACTGGGTTTCCTCGGTGCGGTACTGATCACCGCCGGTGGTGTCGGCGCCGGTAGCACCACCCAGCACGACCCGCTGCTGGAGTCGCTGCATCTGTCGTGGCTGCGGTTCGGCCACGGCCTCGTGCTGTCCTCGGTAGCGCTCTGGGCCGGCGTCGCGCTGATGCTGTTCGCCTGGCTGTGGCTGGGCCGGCAGGTGATCAACCGCACCGCAACCGAGTACACGATGGTCGCCACCACCGGCTTCTGGCTGGTCCCCCTGTTGTTGAGCGCGCCGGTCTTCAGCCGCGACACCTATTCCTATCTGGCCCAGGGTGCGCTCCTACGCGACGGTTTCGATCCCTACCTGGTGGGCCCGATCGACAACCCGAACTCGTTGTTGGACAACGTAAGTCCAATCTGGACCACGACCACGGCGCCATACGGACCCGCATTCATCATGGTGGCGAAGTTCGTCACCATGCTCGTCGGCGACGACGACGTGGTCGCGGGGACCATGCTGCTACGGCTGTGCATGCTGCCCGGGCTGGCGTTGCTGATCTGGGCGGCCCCGCGGGTGGCCCGTCACGTGGGGGCCAGCGGCGCTGCGGCCCTGTGGATCTGCGTGCTCAACCCGCTGGTGATCATCCACCTGATGGGTGGCGTGCACAACGAGATGCTCATGGTCGGCCTCATGATGGCCGGTATCGCGCTGACGTTCGGTGGCCGTCACGTCTGGGGCACCGGCCTCATTGCCATCGCGGTGGCCGTGAAAGCCACCGGCGGCCTTGCCCTTCCGTTCATGGTGTGGGTGTGGATGCGCGACCTGCGTGACCGCCGGGGATACCCGCCGGCCAAGGCGTTCGCGGCCGCGACCGCGGCGGCGGGGCTGATCTTCGTGGCGGTCTTCGCGGTGCTGTCCTGGCTGGCCGGGGTCGGCCTGGGCTGGCTGACGGCGCTCGCGGGATCGGTCAAGATCATCAACTGGCTGACGGTGCCGACGGCAGTGGCGAATCTGGTGAACGTGTTCGGCGGACTGTTCCTGCCGGTCAACTTCTACGCTGTGCTCGAGGTCGCACGCATCGTCGGCATCGTGATCATCGCGATCTCACTTCCACTGCTGTGGTGGCGATTTCGCCACACCGACCGCGAGGCGCTGATCGGCATCGCGATGGTGATGGTTGTGGTGGTGCTGTTCGTCCCGGCCGCGCTGCCGTGGTACTACACCTGGCCGCTGGCGGTGGTCGCCGCGCTCGCCCAGTCCCGGGCGGCGATCGCCGTGATCGCCGGGCTGTCCACCTGGATCACGGTGATCTGGAAGCCCGACGGCGCCCATGGCATGTATTCGTGGATCCACGTGCTGCTGGCCCTCGGCTGTGCGACGGCGGCCTGGTTTTCGCTGTCGAGGGCGCCCGAATCTAGTACGCCATCGCCTGGGCCCGGCGAACCACCTCACGGGCTTGGTGGGAGTGCAGCGCGTCGACCGGTCGAGCATTAGCCTGCCGTTCGGTCTCGCCGTCCCGGGAGATGGTCAGCGAGGGATCGGGAGTGAACAGCCAGCGCACGATCTCGGTGTCGCGGTAGCCGCCGTCGTGGAGCACCACGAGCAGGCCGGGCAGGCTCTTCACCACGTGGCCGGTCTCGTCGAAGAAGGCCCTGGGCACCACGACGGCGCCCGCGCGCCGCACCCCGACCAGGTGGCCCTCCCGTAGGTGCTGATGCACCTTCGTCACCGGTACGCCGAGGAGGTCGGCCACGGCGGGAAGGTCGTACACGACCTCGGCGGGGTCAAGGACGTCGTCTGCGGCCGGAATGCTGCTCACCGCGTCAAGTCTAGGTCTCATCGGCCGACTCGTAACATGTGTTTGGTGGAGACCTACCAGCAATACGACCCGCTCGTGGGCGCCGTGCTGGACGGTCGGTACCGCGTCGACACCCTGATTGCCACCGGCGGAATGTCAGCCGTCTACCGCGGGCTGGATCTGCGGTTGGACCGGCCCGTCGCACTCAAGATCATGGAGTCGCGCTACGCCGGCGACCACCAGTTCCTGACCCGGTTCCAGCGTGAGGCCCGGGCCGTCGCCCGGCTCAAGGATCCCGGCCTGGTGTCCGTCTACGACCAGGGCCTCGACGGCCAGCACCCGTTCCTCGTGATGGAACTGATCGAGGGCGGCACGCTGCGCGAACTCCTTCGCGAACGCGGCCCGATGCCGCCCCACGCGGCCGCTGCCGTCCTGCGCCCGGTATTGAGCGGCCTCGCGGTGGCACACCGGTCCGGGCTGGTGCACCGCGACGTCAAACCGGAAAACGTGCTGATCTCCGACGACGGCGAGGTCAAGATCGCCGACTTCGGTCTGGTGCGTGCGGTCGCCGAGGCCAAGATCACCTCGACCAGCGTCATCCTGGGCACCGCGGCGTACCTGTCGCCCGAGCAGGTGGGCACCGGTGATGCGGATCCGCGCAGCGATGTCTACGCCGTCGGCATCCTCGCCTACGAGCTGCTGACCGGCGACACTCCGTTCACTGGTGACAACGCGCTGACCGTCGCCTACCAACGGATGGACCACGACGTCGAGGCGCCCAGCCGCGTAATCGCCGGTGTGCCATTGCAATTCGATGAGCTGGTGCTCCGCGCAACCGCGCGTGACCCGGCCGCTCGATTCGCGGACGCCGCAGAGATGGGCGCCGAACTCCATTCCATCGTCGACGAACTGGGACTGCCCGATTTCCGGGTCCCGGCGCCGCGCAACTCGGCACAGCACCTCTCGGCCGAGCTGCATCGAAGCCGGCTCGAAGGGGGTCCCTCTGCGCCGCCGCCGCCGCCGCTCGCCCCGCGTCAGCACACCAGGGAACTGACCCGCGACGACATGGCGCCGGTGCCGCCGGACGACGAGTACGAATACCAAGGTGTCTCCGGGCAATTCGCCGGAATCGAACTGAGCGAGTTCTATTGGGCACGGCAGCGCGCCAAGCGGGTGCTGCTCTTCTGGGTAGCCGCCGTCCTGATCCTCACCGGGCTCGTCGCCACCGCCGCGTGGACACTCGGCAGCAACCTTCCCGGTCTGCTCTAATCGCGGAGCATCTCCGCCTCATCTAATCGCGGAGCATCTCCGCGACCAGGAACGCCAACTCGAGGCTCTGTTGCGTGTTCAACCGGGGATCGCAGGCGGTTTCGTAGCGGCCGGCCAGGTCGGAGTCCGAGATGTCCTGCGCACCGCCGAGGCATTCGGTGACGTTCTCGCCGGTGATCTCGACGTGGATGCCCCCGGGGTGGGTACCGAGCGCCCGATGCACCTCGAAGAAGCCCTGCACCTCGTCGACGATGCGGTCGAAGTGCCGGGTCTTGTAGCCGGTCGACGATTCGTGGGTGTTGCCGTGCATCGGATCGCACTGCCAAATCACCTGATGACCCGTGCCCTGCACCTTCTCGATGATCGGCGGCAGCAGATCGCGCACCTTGTTGTTGCCCAGCCGGCTGACGACCGTGAGGCGTCCGGGCTGGTTGTGCGGGTCGAGTCGCTCGACGTACTCGACGGCCAGTTCCGGGGTCATGGTCGGGCCGATCTTCACCCCGATCGGGTTGGCGATCACCTCGGCGAACGCGACATGCGCACCGTCGAGTTGGCGGGTCCGTTCACCGACCCACACGAAGTGTGCCGACAGGTCGTAGAGCCGAGGCTCGTCGAAGTCGGTGGACAGCCGCAGCATCGCCCGCTCGTAGTCGAGCACCAAAGCCTCGTGGCTGGCGTAGATCTCGGCCGTGTCGAGATTGCGGTCGTTGACCCCGCAGGCACTCATGAAGCGCAGGCCGCGGTCGATCTCGCCGGCCAGCGCCTCATAGCGGGCGCCGGCGGGCGAGGTCCGGACGAACTCGCGGTTCCAGTCGTGCACCAGATGAAGCGATGCCAGGCCAGAGGCCGTCAACGCCCGGACCAGGTTCATCGCGGCGCTCGCGTTCGCGTAGGCCCGCACCAGCCGCGAAGCGTCGTGCTGGCGCGCGGCGGCGTCCGGTGCGAACCCGTTGATCATGTCGCCGCGGTAGGACTTCAGCCCCAACGCGTCGATGTCGGATGACCGCGGCTTGGCGTACTGGCCGGCGATGCGGGCCACCTTGACCACCGGCATGCTCGCGCCGTAGGTGAGCACCACCGCCATCTGCAGCAGCGTGCGGATATTGGCGCGGATGTGCGGTTCGGTGTTGTCGACGAAGGTCTCGGCACAGTCGCCGCCCTGCAGCAGGAAGGCGTTACCGCGGGCGACGTCGGCCAGCTGGCTCTTGAGCCGCTCGATCTCGGCGGGCACGGTCACCGGCGGGACGCTCTCGAGCACCGTGCGCATGGTCCTGGCCGCCTCCGCGTCCCAGTCCGGCTGCTGCGAGGCCGGCTTGGCCAGGGCGGTGTCCAGCCGTTGCCGCAGCTCGTCGGGCAGTGGCGGCAGCGACGGCAGCTGGTCGATGGGTACGTCGACGGTCCAGTTCACCCGTTCATGGTAACGGGCGTGCGCCTGTGCTTTTTACCCGTGTGCAGGCACTACTCGCTGTCCGAGGCCCTGTTCGACCCCGTCGTCATCAGGCGAAATCGCAGCAGATTGTGCCGCGCGTCGACCAGGGCGTCGTGCGCATCGCGCGGCCGGGGTGGCATCCGTGGCGACCCGCGATCCTCCCAGAACTGCCGAAGCTCGCGGGTGAAGCGCGGAATCGCGGGAGGCAGGTCGGTCATCGGACCCCACAGCTGACACAGCACCACATGGTCGTAGGCGCCGACCCACGCCCACAGCTCGATCGGCTCGTCGCCGTCCACGCCGAAGAAGTCCTCGAGCTCCGTCCGGATCTGTCGACGCGAGCGCCACAGCTGTGACGACGGCGACGGCAGCTTGGGCAGCACATGCTTGCGCACCCAGCTGCCGGCTTGGTCCGGGTTGAATTCGGTTGAGATTGCGTAGTATTCGCGACCGTCTTCGGCGGCGACGCCGATGGAAATCAGTTCGATCGTGCGGCCGTCGTCGATGAACTCGGTGTCGTAGAAAAATCGCATGCGCCGCTAGACCGCCGCTCCTCGCTCGACCGGTGCGCGCTCCGGCGGCGCGGCGGCATGTATTTCGCGATCCAGCTGCTCGTTGACCTCGCTGTCGTCGGGAAAGTGAGGTTCGCCGGCGATCACGTGTTGCAGCCAAAGTTTGGCCTGCACGACCGGCCTGCGCAGCCGGCGTTCGCGTTCCAGGGCCCTTCGCATCTTTCTGGGCCGCTTTCCGTACCGCCAGCGCGCCCACGGCGCATGCGGACGCGACAGCCGGATCGCCCCGACGATCAGCAGCGGGGTGATGAACATCCCCACCAGACCGGTCCATACCTTGCCCTTGAGCAGCACGATCACCGCCAGCAGCAGCGTCACCAGCGCGATGCCGATGACGGTGGCGCGCGCTGCAATGGTGTGGTCATCACGCCAGAGACTGACATCGAAGAAGGACAGCGGATTGAGGCCGAGGATGAGCAGGCCCGCGACCGCAACAGCGGCGAAAACTGCATCGACCGACGTGCGGCCGTCCTCTGACCAGTACACATCCTGTAGATGCAGGATCAGCGCGAACTCATCGAGAACCAGGGCCGCACCGATACCGAAAAAGATTGCCGCGGCCGTGAATTCGGGTACCCCACCATCAACTGCAAGGGTCACCATCGTCACGCCGGAGACCATGACCAGGATCACGCCGATGACGACGTGATGGATGTGCAGCGAGCCGTGGCCGATATTGCGTGGCTGCCACCACTTGCGCGGCGCGTCGCTGCCGGCGTGCGCGCGGATGTACCGGACGATCGTTCGTGTCAGGAAGAAGGTCAGGAGGAAGGCGATCAAGCACCACATCAGCGGCAACCGCCCCGGCGGAATGGCCAGGTCGAAGTGCATGTCGAACTTGAGAGCGTCGAACACGCAGAAAACTTACGCCGACCCGCGCGCGTCACGCCCGGGATACGGGACGACTCGCCGGACCCGGCCGTTAGGCTGGTCGGCGACATGAGTAATCGGCGGTCGCCCGGCGGGGCTGGTTGGGGGCCCACGCTCGCCTGGCGGCTGTTCCAGCTGCTCACCGTGGCGGCGTTGGCCTGGGCCGGCTGGCGGCTGCTCGGCCACATCCCGTACCGGATCGACGTCGACGTCTATCGGATGGGCGGGCGGGCCTGGCTGGACGGCCGGCCGTTGTACGCCGACGGCGCCATGTTCCACACCCGCGGTGGTCTTGACCTGCCGTTCACCTATCCACCCCTGGCCGCGGTGGCCTTCGCGCCGTTCGCCTGGCTGCCGCTGCCGGCGGCCAGCGTCGCCATCACGCTGACCACGTTGGTGCTGCTGATCGTGTCGACCGTGATCGTGCTGACCGGGCTCGACGTGTGGCCTCGAACGTCGGTGACCTGCGAGCCGGCGTGGCTGCGGCGGTGCTGGGTGGCCGCTGCGATCGTGGCGCCCGCCGTGATCCACCTGGAGCCCATCCGGTCGAATTTCGACTTCGGCCAGATCAATGTCGTACTGATGACCCTGGTGATCGCCGACTGTGTGCCGCGCAAGACTCCGTGGCCGCGGGGCATGTTGCTGGGCGTCGCGATCGCCCTCAAGCTGACCCCAGCGGTGTTTCTGCTCTATTTCCTGCTGCGACGAGATATGCGCGCGTTGCTGGTGTCCATCGCGTCGGCGGTGGCTGCCACGCTCGTCGGCTTCGCCTTCGCCTGGCGCGATTCCTGGGAGTACTGGACGGCGACTGTGCGCAACACCGACCGGATCGGTACCGCGACGCTGAACACCAACCAGAACATCGCGGGCACACTGGCGCGCCTCGGCCTCGGCGAGGGCGAGCGGTTCGTGCTGTGGACACTGGCCTGCTTCGCCGTGCTGGGGGTGACGGTGTGGGCGGCCCGCCGGATACTTCGTGCCGGGCAGCCGGTGCTCGCGCTGATCTGCGTGGCGATGTTCGGGTTGATGGTGTCCCCCGTGTCGTGGTCGCACCACTGGGTGTGGGCGCTGCCGACGATGCTGGCGATGGGTGTGGTGGCCTACCGGCAACGGCAGGTGCTGCTCGGCCTGGTCGCGCTGGCGGGGGTGGCGCTGATGGTGTGGACGCCGATACCGCTGATGCCCGAACATCGTGAGACCACGGCATCGCTGTGGCGCCAGCTCGCCGGAGGCTCATACGTGTGGTGGGCGCTGGCGGTGATCGTGGTGGCAGGCGCCGCGGGCGCGACGGCGACCGTGCGCAGCAGGCCCTCGATCGAGGGTGCGGCCGTTCCGGCTGTCGGTTAGGCCGCGACCGTCTTTTTTTCGGCCCTACCGTCCCTGCCCTCTTTGACGCCCTCTTTGACGTCGGCGGCATACAGGTCGACGTATTCCTGTCCGGAGAGCTTCATCAGCTCGTAGATCACCTCGTCGATCACCGCGCGCTCGATGAACCGGTTGCCGGCCAGGCCCTCGAACCTGCTGAAGTCCATCGGCTTGCCGAACCGGACCGTGACCCGGCCGAACCGCCACATCTTTTTGCCCGGGGGGTTGACCACGTCGGTGCCGATCATCGCGACCGGAATGACCGGCACGCCCGTCTGCAGCGCCAGCCGCGCCAGACCGGTCTTGCCCTTGTACAGCCGCCCGTCCGGCGAGCGGGTGCCCTCGGGATACATGCCGAGCAGCTTGCCCTGGTTCAGCACCCGTTCGGCGGTGGTCAGCGCGCTTCGCGCGCTGTCGGCGTCGGTGCGGTCGATCGGCACCTGGCCCGCGGCCGTGTAGAACCAGCGGTTGAACCAGCCCTTGATGCCCGTGCCCGTGAAGTACTCGGCCTTGGCCAGGAAGGTGATCCGGCGGCTGACCACCAGGGGCAGATAAAAGCTGTCGGCGACCGCCAGGTGATTACTCGCCAAGATCATCGGGCCGGAGTGCGGAACATGCTCCAACCCTTCAATTTTCGGCCGGCCAAGCACAATCAGCAGGGGTCCCATGAAGACGTACTTGAACAGCCAATACCACATGGACCCTCCCCAGATCGAACACCGTGCGATGTTCTGCGACAACTGTACCCATGCACTGCGGATGCGACCACAGGAGCCGACGTCAGTCCTCCACCGTTACCGGGATGTGCTGATATCGGCCCGGGTCGGTCGGCGGCGGTCCGTCGGGACCGTCGTCGCCCGGGGGCGGGGGCGGCGCGTCCGGCGGCTCGGGGGGCGTCGTGACGTTGTCGACCATGGCCCGCACGACGGTCAACAACGCCACACTGTGTTCTGCGATGACGTTCAGCAAAGGATGCTGTTCCCCGGCGGCCAGCGCGGCCAGGGCGCAGACCGGGCACCACACCTGCTGGCACTTGCCGGGGCCGGCGGTACTGCCCGCCGCGCGCGCGGCCGCCAGCCGGACCGCCGGATCGATCTTGTCCAGGATCGCCTGAGCCAACTGCCGCAGTTCCGGACCCAGGTCGGGATGCGTCCCTGTCACGCCGGCCACACCTCCGGATTCGGTCGAAAACGCACGGTCAACTCGCTGCCTCTGAGCTGTGCGTCCATCACGATGCACCGCCGTAGCACGGACGCCAGCCGGACCCGGCGCCGCATGCCGCCGGCACCGATGATCAAGTCGTCGTCGACCCTGCCCAATGTCAAGGCCGCCGAGTCGACCTGCGCCAACTCTAGCCGCAACCGGTAGACCGCTTCGAGGCCTGAGCCTGATTCCCGGTCCACCACCGGCCGTACTGGTCCCGGCGGCGGCGAACCGTCGCGGCGCCGGGCGCAGTCGAGCAGCTCACCCAGCGCCTTCGGCCCGATGGGCTCCCCTGCCAGATGCGGCACGAGCACCAACTGCACGTCGCCGATGGTGGTGTCCAGTTCGGCGAGAACCGACCGCTGTTCGCTGATGCGCTCGGAGTACCAGTCGAATGCGGGATGCTCGGGCAGGTTGCGGTACTCGAACGAATCATCCTCGATCAGTATTTGATTGACGATGAGTTCCTCGAGTTGCAAACCCATCAGCGCCAGGGAGCCCAGGGTGCGGACCGCCTCGGCGGCGACGACGCGCTCGGCCGTCATCACCAGATGCGCCCGTACCCGCGACCCGTCGGTGAGCAAGCAGGAGAGCTGCTCGGTCCCGGCGGCGATGCGCTCGAGCAGCCCGATCAAGGCCGCCGAACGCGCGTCGCCGGACGCGGCGGACAGCCGGCGGTGGCGCGGCCAGGCCCGCTCCAGGTAGAGCCCGAACGTCGCCGGCAACGTCAGCATCCGCAGTGCGTCGGCGGTCGACGCGCAGTCCACCACCACGTGGTCCCATTGACCCGATGCCGCCAGCTCGCCCACCTCATGCAGACCCAGCACTTCCTGAATGCCGGGCAGGGTCGAAAGCTCTTCTGGCGCAACATCTCCCAGATCCGACTCGGGAAATCGCCCCGACAGCAGCCCGGCGATCTCGCGCCACCGGGCTTCGAGCAGGGCCAGGGTGTCCAGCGCGAGGGCGTCGAGCAAGCCGCCGCCGGCGTCCACGTCATCGGCCAGGACCCGGGTCGGCGCCCGCATTCCGGTCGGGGTGACGCTCGCCCCGAGCACGTCGCCGACCGAGTGCGCCTGGTCGGTCGACACGATCAGCACCCGCAGCCCCGCACGCGCGTCACGCACGGCGGTGGCGGTCGCCAACGTTGACTTACCTACCCCGCCTTTTCCGACGAAGAGACTGATCCGGGCGTTGGCAGGCCCTGGAGATTCACTCAGCCTCGACTCGTTTCTTGAGGTCCTTCAACGCGGTGTCGGTCAGCCGTCGCTCGGCCTTGCGCTTGAGCAGCCCGATCATCGGAATGACCAGGTCGACCGACAGTTCGTAGGTGACGTCGGTCCCAGATCCCTTGGGCACCAATCGATATGCGCCATCGAGGGCCTTCAGCAACGAGCTCGAGACCAGGCTCCACTTCACGGAACCGCGATCGGGCGGCCAGTCATAGGACAGCACCATGGTGTCCTTGAGCACGGCGGCGTCGAGCACCAGGCGCGCCGTCTTGGGATAGCCGTCGGCGTCGGCCTCGAGCACCTCGGTTTCCTTGTACTCCGCCACCCAATCAGGGTAGGAGCCGATATCGGCGATGACATCCATCACCGTCGAAGGATCGGCATCGATGTAGATGGTCTGCGCCGTCTTGTCCGCCACTGCTTCTTCCCGTCAGGTCTGCTCGCTGGTGTGAAAATCTACCCCCCGCACCCACCTCTGGCCGAACTATCAAGCCAGCCGCGACACCCCGACCGGGCGGGTGGCCTCCAGCGTCTGCTTCAGCTCGAACGCCATGTTCTTGCCCGCCACCCGGCGCCGATGGTTCATCTTGGCCAGGTTCATCTTGGCCAGCTGCCACGCCGCGGCGCCGGACGGCTCGGCGTGCAGGAAATAGTGCAGGACGACCCCGTCCAGCACGGGCTGGAGCCAGACTTCCATGGTTCCGGTCAGCGCGCCGGCGACCGTCCAGCGGTGGCCGGCTTCGCCACGGTCCTCGACCACTGTCAGTCGGAGGTCGGACCACCATCGCCGCCAGCGCGCGGGATCGGCGACGGCCCTGCCCACCTCGGCCGGATCGGCGGCAACGAAAGTCTCGTCCGCGATCTGGATGCTGTTCATGGCGTACAAGCTTCACATATGACGGTGGGGCCGCAATACCTGGCCGACTAGGCTGGCAACGGCACAGCCGCCAGATCGAGAGGTCAAGATAGTGCGTGAGTTCAGTGTTCCCGCCTCGTTCACCGTCGGCGAGCACGACAACATCGTCAGCTCGGTGTATTCACACGAACGCGAAGACCCTGAACATGTCATCTTCCAGCGACTCGTCGACGGTGCGTGGACGGACGTCACGTGTCGGCAGGCGGCTGATCAGATCCGTTCGGCCGCAATGGGTTTGATCGCCGAAGGTGTCAGGCCCGGCGATCGGGTGGCGATCCTGTCGGCGACCCGCTACGAGTGGCCGATCCTGGACTTCGCGGTCCTGTCGGTCGGCGGCGTGACGGTGCCCATCTACGAGACGTCCTCGGCCGAGCAGGTGCGGTTCGTGCTGGGCGACTCTGGCGCGGTGCTGGTCTTCGGCGAGTCCGACGGACACGCCGATACGGTCGAACAACTCACCGATGAGCTCCCCGACCTGCGCAGGGTGTTCCGCATCGAGGGCACCGGGCCCGCGGCACTGGACGCGCTGGCCGAGGCCGGCAGGCCGGTGGACCCGAAGGAACTCGACGAGCGGCTGGCCGGGATCTCCTCGGGCGATCCGGCGACGCTGATCTACACCTCGGGCACCACCGGACGCCCCAAGGGCTGCCAGCTGACCCACGCCAACCTGCTGTACGAGACCCGCGGCGCCAAGGACTGCTTCCCCACGCTGCTGGACAAGGGCGAGCGCATGCTCGTGTTCCTGCCGCTTGCGCATGTGCTGGCCCGCGCCATCACGCTGGCCTGCTTCACGAACAAGGTCACGGTCGGCTTCACCAGTGACATCAAGAACCTGGTGCCGACCTTCGGGGTGTTCAAGCCGACGCTGGTGGTGTCGGTGCCGCGGGTGTTCGAGAAGGTGTACAACACCGCCGAGCAGAATGCGCGAAACGACCGAAGGGGCCCCATCTTCGAGATGGCCGCCAGCACCGCGATCGAGTTCAGCCAGGCCCGCGACGCCGGTGGCGCCGGGCTGCTGTTGCGGGCCAGACACGCGCTGTTCGACCGACTGGTGTACGGCAAACTGCGGGCCGCGCTGGGCGGCAACTGCCGCGGCGCCATCTCCGGCGGCGCTCCCCTGGGCGCCCGGCTCGGCCACTTCTACCGCGGGGTGGGGCTGACGATCTACGAGGGCTACGGCCTGACCGAGACCAGCGCGGCGATCACCGTCAACCGAATCGACGACGTCAAGGTCGGAACCGTCGGAAAGTTGCTGCCCGGCAACAGCATGCGGATCAACGACGACAACGAGCTGCTGGTCAAGGGTGGCGTGGTGTTCGGCGGCTACTGGCGCAACGAGGGCGAGACCAACGCCGTCATCGACACCGAGGGCTGGTTCCACACCGGCGACCTCGGGGCGATCGACGACGAAGGCTTCCTGACGATCGTCGGCCGCAAGAAAGAAATCATCGTCACGGCCGGCGGCAAGAACGTGGCGCCCGCCCTTCTTGAGGACAGACTCCGGGCGCACCCGTTGATCAGCCAGGCGATGGTCGTCGGCGACGCCAAGCCGTTCATCGCGGCGCTCATCACGATCGACCCCGAGGCCTTCGGAGCCTGGAAGCAGCGCAACGGCAAGAGCGCCGACGCCCCGGTCGCCGACCTTGCCGGCGATCCCGACCTCACCGCCGAGATCGACCTGGCCGTCAAGGAAGCCAATCAGGCGGTCTCGCATGCCGAGTCGATCCGGAAATTCCGCATCCTGCCCGTCGATTTCACCGAGGACACCGGCGAGCTGACGCCGACGCTGAAGGTCAAGCGCAAGGTGGTGGCGCAGAAGTTCGCCGGCGATATCGAAGCGCTCTACGGAACGGGCTGACCGCTCAACAGGGCGCCGAGGCGGTCCGCCTGCGTGCGCCACTGCCAGTTGTCGACCACCCACCGCCTGCCTGCGGCACCCATCCGGGCCGCCCGGTCGGGGTCGGCGAGCAGGTCGCCGACCGATGCCGCGATCGCGCCGACGTCCCAGCCGTCGACCAGCCGCCCGGTCTCGCCGTCGCGCACCGTCTCCGGCGCGCCCCCCGAGCGTCCTGCCACCACCGGGACTCCGCACGCCGACGCCTCGAGGTAGACGATGCCGAAGCCCTCTACATCGAGGCCTGCGCCGCGGGTGCGGCACGGCATCGCGAACACGTCGGCCATCGCGTGGTGCGCGGCCAGTTCCTCACCGGGCACCCCGTCGGTGAACACCACATGCTCGGCCACCCCGAAACTGTGTGCGAGCCGGCGCAGCGACGTGCGGTACGGACCACCGCCGACGATGACGAGCGCGGCCCCCGCGACGCGCTGCCGGATGGCCGGCATCGCGCGGATGAGCATGTCCTGTCCTTTGCGGGGCACGAGTCGCGACACGCAGACCACGACGGGCCGCCTGCCCAGCCCGTAGCGGGCGCGCATCTCCGCGCGGGCGATCTCATCGGGCACGAACCGGTCGACGTCCACGCCGGGCGGCAAGTGTTCGAGCGCGGCGCGCGGCCCGAACGCCGACGCGAACCGGTTGCGCGTGTAGCGACTGACGTAGGTCACCACGTCGGTATCGGTTCCAATGCGGCGCAACGCCGTTCGGGCCACCGGCAACATCGACCAGCCCACCTCGTGGCCATGGGTGCTGGCGACCACACGCTCGGCCCCCGCCTCGCGGGCCACCGGCGCCATCAGCGCCAGCGGCGCGGCGGCGCCGAACCACACCGTGTCGATGCCGTCCCGCTCGATCAGCTTCTTCATCCGGTTGGCCACCGCGGGCACCGGCAGCATCAGCGTGCCGGGATGCCGCACCACGGAATAACCGCAGGCGCGAGCCTGGTCGTCGAATTCGGCCGCGCCCTTCCACTTCGGCGCGTACACCGTCAGCGTGTGACCGCCGCCGGCGACCAACTCGCCGACGAATGCCTGCAGGTAGGACTGAATCCCGCCACGGCGTGGTGGAAAGTCGTTGGTAACCAGCAGGACCCGGGTCATCCGGGAAAGGCTAACGCGTCAGCCATTGCCGCCACCGGGACACCACCGCGGGCAGGTCGGCGCCGAGGATTTCCCGCACGGCGGCGGCCGCATCCGGGTGGCCGGGTGCACACGCGCGCAGATACAGGCCGCGCAGCGCCGCCACGCCGTACTGGTCGGCGACGAACCGGCTGAACCACCACGCCCGGTCGTACGCCAGCGAGCGCTGCGGCCCGACGCTGCCCAGATCCGCGTCGGTGGGCAGGACCGCCAGGTCGGCCGCGTCCGGTGGTGGTCGCGGGGTGGCGGGCCGGCCGACGAAGTCGGCGACCCCCTCGGTCAGCCACGTGGGGGCGTCGGCCGCTGTGCGGGCGCGGGCGGCATAGTGAAACAGCTCGTGACGCACGACTATTCGCAGCGACGCGTCGCTCATCTCGGCAGCACCCGGGGCGAAGGTGATCCGCTCCGCGGTGGTGGTCGCGGCGACGTCGGGCCCCGCGCCGGCCAAAGTGGCGAACTCGGCGTCGGATCCCGTGGCCACGATCACGATGCTGCGTGGCCAGTCCCCGCCCCAGAACGACGTGACGGCATCCGCGGCGTCGTTCATCTCGGCGGCGATGCGCGTCAGCAGCGGGGCCTCCGAGGGTCCGGCCAGGTTGAGCAGACGCACCGTGCGGCCATCACGCAGGGCTTCGGTGGCGGCCGCGGCGGTGGATGTCGTCAACGACGCAGGCGCGGCTGCAGGCGGGGACAGCGGCGACCCGTGGGGAACGCGCACCAGGACCGCCCCGGCCAGGACCAGCTCGGCGAGCAGAAGAAAACCGAGGACCGGGCGTTTAGTACCGACGAACGTTGTGGATCGGCGCATTGTTCACCGGCGCGACTCGCACCGGCGTGCCGTAAGTCGAGGCGTGCACCATCATTCCGTCACCGATGTAGATGCCCACGTGCGACGCGTCCGAGTAATAGGTGACCAGGTCGCCCGGCTGCATCTGGTCCATCGAGACCGCCTGCCCGCCCTGGGCGAGCGCCTGGCTGGAGTGCGGCAGGGAGACACCGGCCTGCTGGAAGGACCACATGACCAGACCCGAGCAGTCGAAGGCGCTGGGCCCCGACGCGCCCCACGAGTACGGCGACCCGATCCGGCTCAGCGCCGCCTGGATGACGGTGGCCGCCTCCGGCGAGCCGCCGGGTGCCATGTCACCGGGCGGGATGGCGTCAGGCGGCGCCGGGGCCGGGGCTGCCAGAATGCTGGGGTCGTTGGTGGGCGGCGCCGCGTCAGGCGCGGGAGGCGTCACGGGTGCGGGGGGTGCCGGCGGCACGGCGGCGAGCGCTTGCCGCTGGGTCGGGGTCAGCGCTTGGTACTGCGACTTGACCACGGCGATCTGCACCTGCAGCTGGCTCTGCTTGGATTGCAGGTCGGCGCGCACGCTCGCGGCCTGCTCGGCGGCCGTCTTGGCGTCGGCGGCGGACTGCGCGGAGGCCTGCTCGGCCGCGGCGGCCTTCGCGCTGATCTCCCGGTAACTCTTCATCTGTGCCGACATCTCGGAGGCCATCACCCGCTGCACGGCGAGCTGGTCGATCAGACCCTGCGGCGACGAGGCCGTCAGCATCGCGTCGAGACCGTCGGTCCGGCCACCCATATATTGGGCGGCAGCTACCTTGTCGACCGCGGTCTGGAACGTTGCGAGCTGCGCCTTCGCCGAATCCACCGTTGCTTGGTCGGCGGCATGCTTGGCGTCGGCGGCCTGCTGAACGGCCAGCTTGTTGTTCAGGTCGAGCTGGGCCGAATGCATGGCTTCGGTGGTCTGCTCGGACTGTCGCGACAGTTCGTTGAGCTTTGCCATCGCGTCGTCGGCGGGATCGGCCTGCACATGCCCGGCGACCACACCTCCGAGGATGGTTAAGCCCGCTATCGCACCTACTACGAGTCGTTGAATTCCACGTGTGGTCCGGTGCGTGCGGTGGAGCCTCAAGATTTGCGTCCTTCAACTGCCGTGTTTAACGAAGCCGCGTCGAACTGCTCTTAGGTCTCAGATAGGTTACGAAACGGCATCGGCCTTGTCCAATGGAGGACGCAAATTTAACAGCCGCAAGGAGAAACGCAATCACCGCCCGCGTCGATCGCGTGTCGTCACGCGACTCCTGAATCGTTGTGCCGATGGATCGGCACCAATCGCAGCCGCGGCGCCAACCCGACGTCGGCAAGCACCTCAAGCGCGCGCTGTTCGTCGTCGAGCAACGTCTCGGGTGTGCCGAGCAAGACGCTCACGACACAGTCCTTGCAACCGTGGCCGCGCACCGCGCAGTCGTCGCAATCGATCTTCACCGTGCCCATTGGTTGGCCGTCCTCTCGATCGGTGTCACGCGCACGGTATCGAGGGGTACCGACAAGCAGCCCGGCCGAGCGCGCGTGGCAACCCCAACCTGTCGGTCGGGTTCCTTACCTTCAGCGCATGGGTCAGCTGAGCTTCGCGGACGTCGATCCGCTCTCGGACCTGTCCCTGCGGGAGACCACCTTCGTGGTGGTCGATCTCGAGACCACCGGTGGCCGCGCCACGGGTGACAATCACGACGCGATCACCGAGATCGGCGCGGTCAAGGTCCGCGGCGGCGCCGTGCTGGGGGAGCTCGCCACGCTCGTCGACCCCGGCCGCAGCATTCCGCCGCAGATCGTCACGCTCACCGGCATCACCACCGCGATGGTGTCCGATGCGCCCAGGATCGAGTCGGTGCTGCCGAGCTTCCTCGAGTTCTCGCGCGGCGCCATCCTGGTCGCACACAACGCCGGGTTCGACATCGGTTTCCTACGGGCCGCCGCCGAACGCTGCCAGATCCCCTGGCCCAGGCCACCGGTGCTGTGCACGGTGCGGCTGGCCCGGCGGGTGCTCACCCGCGACGAGGCGCCCAGTGTGCGGCTCTCCGCGCTGGCCCGCCTGTTCGACACCGGCACCACACCCACCCACCGGGCGCTCGACGATGCCCGTGCCACGGTCGACGTGCTGCACGGGCTGATCGAACGAATCGGCAACCAGGGCGTGCACACCTACACCGACCTGCGGGGGTATCTCCCCGACGTCACCCCCGCGCAGCGCCGGAACCGCCACCTCGCCGATGCGGTGCCCCACCGGCCGGGTGTGTACCTGTTCCGCGGGCCGTCGGCCGAGGTGCTCTATGTCGGAACGGCGGTCGATCTGCGCCGGCGGGTCCGCCAGTACTTCAACGGCGCCGATCCTCGCACCCGCATGAAGGAGATGGCGTCACTGGCCACCGCGGTCGACCACGTCGAGTGCGCGCACGAGCTGGAGGCCGGGGTGCGCGAGCTGCGGCTGCTTGCCGCGCATGCCCCGCCCTACAACCGCCGCTCGAAATTTCCGCACCGATGGTGGTGGGTGGTGCTCACCGACGAACCGTTCCCCCGGTTCTCGGTGGTTCGAACTCCCAAGCACGACTGCACGGTCGGGCCGTTTCGGTCCCGCGCCGACGCCGGCGAGTCGGCCGCGTTGCTGGCGCGATTCACCGGCGTGCGGTCCTGCACCGCGCGGCTGAGCCGCTCGGCGCTGCACGGCCCCGGGTGTCCCGAGGTCGAGCTGTCACCGTGCCCTGCGCCGCGCGACGTGTCCGCCGCCGACTATGCACCCGCCGCGGCACGCGCGGTCAAACTGATCGAGGGCCGCGACAGCGCTGCGCTGGCGGCCGTGTCCGGTCACCTCACCGAGCTGTCCGAGCGTGGCCGCTACGAGACGGCTGCGCGGCTGCGGGATCACGCGGCGGCCGCCATCGACGTGTTGTGGCGGGGTCAGCGGCTGCGGGCGTTGGCCTCGGTCACCGAGATGGTGGCCGCACGCCCGGACGGTGACGGGGGGTGGCATCTGGCGGTGATCCGCCACGGTCAGCTGGCGGCCGCGGGCAATGCCCCTCGCGGCGTTCCCCCGATGCCGGTGATAGATGCCATTTGCGTTGGCGCACAAGCGATCATGCCCTCCTCGGCGCCGTTGGGCGGTGCGCTCGTCGAGGAGACCGGGCTGATCGCGCGCTGGCTCGCGCAGCCCGGGGTGCGCATCGTACGAGCCGAGCCCGGTTACGCCTCGCCCGCGGCATCGGCGGGCCGGTGGGCGGCCTGGGCGGCGTCAGCACGCTCGGCGCGGCTGGCGGCCGAGCAGGCGCTCACCCGGGACGACGCGTCACACCTTCTGGGTGAACCGCACCCAACGCGCGAGCAGTTGTTCGGCAGCACCGGAGTCGATCGCCTCGGCGGCCCTGGCGAGTCCCGACTCCCACGCCGGCACCCATTTGGCGTCGCTGGATAGCCCCGCATGAGCCACCATCGCACCCGCCGCGTTGAGAATCACCGCGTCCCGAACGGGGCCCTTGGCGCCGCCCAACACGGTACGGACCGAGGCGGCGTTGGCCTCCGCGTCGCCGCCCATCAGTTCGGCGACCGCGGCGCGCTGAAAGCCGAAGGCAGCCGGATCGAATGTCAACCGCTCGACCGTCCCCGCCTGCACCCGCCAGATGGTGCTCGTCGTCGTGGTGGTCAGCTCGTCGAGGCCGTCGTCACCGTGCACGACGAGCACGCTGGACCGGCGCGCAGCGAACACCCCGGCCATCACCTCGGCCAGATCACCCCAGGCGCACCCGATCAGGCCGGCCCGCGGGCTCGCCGGATTGGTCAGCGGCCCCAGCAGGTTGAACACCGTCGGCACCCCGATCTCGCGTCGCACGACGGAGGCGTGTCGAAGCGACGGGTGGAACTGAGGCGCGAACGCGAACCCGATGCCGACCTCGGCGACACTGCGCGCGACATCCTCGGGTCCGAGGTCGACACGCACTCCGAGTGCCTCGAGGGTGTCGGCACCGCCGGACATCGACGACGCGGCCCGATTGCCGTGTTTGACCACCGGCACGCCGGCGGCGGCGACGACGACCGCGGCCATCGTCGACAGGTTCACGGTGTTCGCCCCGTCGCCGCCGGTGCCGACCACGTCGACGGTCTCGTTGCCGATCGTGTCCGTCGGCACGCGGCGGGCATGCTTGAGCATGATGTCGGCCAGTTCGGTCACTTCAGCCGAGGTCGGGCGCTTCATCTTCATCGACACGCCGAAGCCCGCGATCTGCGCGGGAGTGGCCGCGCCGGTCATGATCTGGTCCATCGCCCACGCTGCCTGGCCGGGTGCGAGTCCCTGACTGGTGGTCAGCCGTCCGAGGATGCGCGGCCATGTCGGCGTGTTGTCAGAATTCACCGGCTGATTATGACGAATGCTCGACCCGGGTGGAGTTTAACAACTACAAAGCGTCATACTTGCGGTGTGACGAGCGCTGTAGGGACCTCGGGAACCGCCATCACGTCGCGAGTACATTCGCTGAACCGCCCGAACATGGTCAGTGTGGGCACCATCGTGTGGCTGTCCAGCGAGCTGATGTTCTTTGCTGGCCTATTCGCGATGTACTTCACCGCCCGGGCGCAGGCAGGCGGCGACTGGCCGCCGCATCCCACCGAGTTGAACCTGGTTCAGGCGGTCCCCGTCACGCTGGTGCTCATCGCGTCGTCGTTCACGTGCCAGATGGGCGTGTTCGCCGCCGAGCGCGGAGACGTGTTCGGGTTGCGCCGCTGGTACGTCATCACCTTCCTGATGGGGCTATTCTTCGTGCTCGGTCAGGCCTACGAATACATGCATCTGGTGGAACACGGCACCACGATCCCCGGCAGTGCGTACGGCTCGGTGTTCTACCTGGCCACCGGATTTCACGGGCTGCACGTGATCGGCGGTCTGGTCGCCTTCATCTTCCTGCTGGCCCGCACCGGGATGAGCAAGTTCACGCCCGCGCAGGCCACCGCCGCGATCGTCGTTTCGTACTACTGGCACTTCGTCGACATCGTCTGGATCGCGCTGTTCGCCACCATCTACTTCGTCCGATGATCGGCTCGTCGATGCGTCCGATGATCGGCTCAACGCCGAGTCAGCCGAAAAGGGGATCAATGACCGACAAGTCCCGCCGTCGTCTGCGCCGGCGCCTTTCGGCAGCTTTGCTGCTGCTGATCGGACTGGCAGTCGCCGGTGGCCTGGCGGCCACCCTCACGCCGACTCCTCAGGTCGCCGTCGCCGACGAGTCGACGTCGGCGCTGCTGCGCACCGGCAAGCAGTTGTTCGACACCTCTTGCGTCACGTGCCACGGGGCGAATCTGCAGGGCGTGCCCGACCGCGGGCCCAGCCTGATCGGTGTTGGTGAGGCCGCGGTGTACTTCCAGGTCTCGACGGGCCGCATGCCCGCGATGCGCGGCGAGGCCCAGGCCCCCCGCAAGGACCCGATCTTCGACGAGAGCCAGATCGACGCGCTCGGTGCATATGTCCAGGCCAACGGCGGCGGCCCCGTCGCTCCGCGCGATGACAACGGGAAGATCGCCCACGACTCGCTGCTGGGCAGCGACGTCGCCCGCGGCGGCGATCTGTTCCGGCTGAACTGCGCGTCCTGCCACAACTTCACCGGAAAGGGCGGCGCGCTGTCGTCGGGCAAGTACGCCCCCGACCTGGCACCGGCCGAACCGGCACAGATTTACACCGCGATGCTCACCGGGCCGCAGAACATGCCGAAGTTCGCCGACCGGCAGCTCAGCCCGGACGAGAAGAGGGACATCGTGGCCTATGTCCGGATGGCGACCGAGGCGCCCGACCCGGGTGGGTACGGACTCGGCGGCTTCGGACCGTCGTCAGAAGGCATGGCGGCCTGGATCATCGGTATTGTCGCCGTCGTAGGTGCGGCGCTGTGGATCGGATCGCGCGCATGAGCGAAGAAATGAAGGGCACCGACGCCCCCGGCCACGCCGGTGTGCCGGGGCAACCCAACGATGCCGAACTGGCGTCGATGACGCGCGAGGAGCTCGTCCAACTGGGCGGCAGGATGGACGGTGTCGAGACCGTCTACCTGGGCGATCGATGGCCGGTTCGCGATACCAAGGCGGAGAAGCGGGCCGAGCGCGGCGTCGCGTACTGGCTTCTGCTGGGCGGCTTTTCGGGTCTGGCGCTGCTGCTGGTCTTCTTGTTCTGGCCGTGGGAGTACAAGGGCGGCGACACCGAGGGCCACATTTGGTATGACCTGGCCACCCCGCTGTACGGGCTGACCTTCGGCCTGTCGATCCTGGCGATCGGGATCGGCGCAGTGCTGTACCAGAAGAGGTTCATTCCCGAAGAGATCTCGATCCAGGACCGTCACGACGGCGCCTCCCCCGACATTCAGCGAAAGACGGTCGCGGCCAACCTCACCGATGCTCTGGAAGGTTCCACGCTCAGGCGGCGCAAGCTGGTCGGGATGTCGCTGGGCATCGGGCTGGGCGCGTTCGGCCTCGGCACCCTTGTCGCGTTCGCCGGCGGCCTCATCAAGAACCCGTGGAAACCGGTCGTTCCCACCGCCAGCGGCAAGAAGGCGGTGCTGTGGACGTCGGGATGGACCCCGAGCTTCGCCGGCGAGACCATCTACATGGCCCGTGCCACCGGAGTTCCCGGTGAGTCGCCGTTCGTCAAGATGCGGCCCGAGGACATCGACGCCGGCGGCATGGAGACGGTGTTCCCGTGGCGGGCGTCCGATGGCGACGGCACCACGGTCGAGTCACACGAGCGGCTGAGCGAGATCGCCATGGGTGTGCGCAACCCCGTGATGCTGATCCGCATCCGCCCGCAGGACATGTCCAAGGTGGTCAAGCGCAAGGGCCAGGAGAGCTTCAACTTCGGCGAGCTGTTCGCGTTCACCAAGGTGTGTTCGCATTTGGGTTGTCCCTCTTCGCTTTACGAGCAGCAGACCTACCGCATCCTGTGCCCCTGCCACCAGTCGCAGTTCGATGCGTTGCACTTCGCGAAACCCATATTCGGCCCCGCTGCGCGGGCTCTCGCGCAGCTTCCCATCACTATTGACCAAGACGGGTATCTGGTCGCCAACGGCGACTTCATCGAGCCCGTCGGACCGGCATTCTGGGAGCGGCGCTCATGAGTCCGAAACTTGGCGAGATGCTAGCCGAACAGGGCGATGCGATCGATTCGCGCTACCACCCCTCGGCGGCGGTGCGACGACAGCTGAACAAGGTCTTCCCCACTCACTGGTCATTCCTGCTGGGCGAGATCGCGTTGTACAGCTTCATCGTCCTGCTGATCACCGGCGTGTACCTGACGCTGTTCTTCGACGCCTCGATGGCCGAAGTCACCTACGACGGCGTCTACCAGCCCCTGCGCGGCGTCGAGATGTCCAAGGCCTACGCCTCCGCGCTCGACATCAGCTTCGAGATCCGCGGCGGCCTGTTCGTGCGGCAGGTACACCACTGGGCCGCACTCCTGTTCGCCGCGGCGATCATGGTCCACCTGGCCCGCATCTTCTTCACCGGTGCCTTCCGCAGGCCTCGTGAAGCGAACTGGGTGATCGGCTCGCTGCTGCTGATCCTGGCCATGTTCGAGGGCTACTTCGGCTACTCGCTGCCCGACGACCTGCTGTCCGGCATCGGCCTGCGTGCCGCGCTGTCCTCGATCACTCTCGGCATACCGGTGGTCGGCAGCTGGATGCACTGGGCCCTGTTCGGCGGTGACTTCCCGTGCGGCGGCCTGGGTTACCAGTGCTCGGCGGACGGCGTACTGCTACCGCGGATGTACGCGCTGCACATCCTGCTGATACCGGGAATCATCCTGGCGCTCATCGGTGTCCACCTGGCGTTCGTCTGGTTCCAGAAGCACACCCAATTCCCCGGACCCGGCCGCACCGAGAAGAACGTCGTCGGCGTTCGCGTGATGCCGGTCTTCGCCGTCAAATCCGGCGCGTTCTTCGCGATGACGACGGGCATCCTCGGCCTGATGGGCGGTCTGCTGCAGATCAACCCCATCTGGCAGCTGGGCCCGTACAAACCGTCACAGGTCTCGGCCGGCAGCCAGCCGGACTTCTACATGATGTGGACGGAAGGCCTGGCGCGTATCTGGCCGGCATGGGAGTTCTACCCGTTCGGCCACACCATTCCCGCCGCGGTTGGCGTGGCGGTGCTGATGGGAGTGATTTTCGGGCTGCTGACGGCGTATCCGTTCCTCGAGCGGAAGTTGACCGGCGACAACGCGCATCACAACCTGCTGCAGCGTCCTCGGGACGCCCCGGTGCGCACCGCCGTCGGATCTGCCGCCATCGCGTTCTACATGGTGTTGACGCTGGCGGCGATGAACGACATCATCGCGCTGAAGTTCCACATCTCGCTGAACGCGACGACGTGGATCGGCCGCATCGGCATGGTCGTGCTGCCTGCGATCGTCTACTACATCGCATACCGGTGGGCCATCGGCTTGCAGCGCAGTGACCGGGCGGTGCTCGAGCACGGCATCGAAACCGGCATCATCAAGCGGCTGCCGCACGGCGCCTACATCGAGCTGCACCAGCCGCTGGGACCGGTCGACGAGCACGGCCACCCGATTCCGTTGGAGTACCAGGGCGCAGCGCTGCCCAAGCGGATGAACAAGCTCGGCTCCGCGGGTGCGCCGGGCACAGGCAGCTTCCTGCGTGCCGACCCGCTGTCCGAGCACGAGGCGCTCACCGAAGCCGCACACCACGCGGAACGCAGGGCGCTCATCGCGTTGCGCGAGCATCAGGACGACGGCTCGTCGAACGGGCAGACCAACGGCCACACCAACGGGCATCACTGAGGCGTTGCCCGGCCACGGGTGAGTGGCGCCGGCCGGCCTCAGTCGGTTGCGGCGCGTAGCTCTCGCAGGAAGTAGTACGGAACGGCGGGCATCGCCACCGTGATCAGGCCGGCCAGCACGTACAACACCCAGGCCGCCGTATTGCTGTCCACCGCCATCAAATAGGTCGCGACGCCGATCGCCACCATCGCGACGCCGATCGCGCAGACGATCCCCGCGGCGCCGCGCAGGAAGAGCCGGTCGACGACGGCGCGCGGCTGAACAAGGGTCGGTGCGCCGGCGGGACGCACTACGGGTGCGTCGCGGTCGGGCTCACCCATGCCGCCGAGCACCCGTATCTTCTCCGTCGGCGCCTCAGTGCCGCGCACCTGCGCTTCCGCAGTGGTCGGCAGGGTGCTGGCCGCGACCGGCCGGACAGGCGCCCGGGAGACGTCCTCCAGCGCGCTACGACGTGCCCGCAGCAGCAGCGGAACGGCACCGACGATGACGGCCGCCGAGACGCCGATCACCGTGTAAAGCAGCCATGGCGTGCCGGAGTCGTGCGATGTCTCGGGGTGGCCGCCACCGAGGTCGACGAGCGCGACCGCAGCGGCGACGCCCGCGCCAAGGGCGGCCAGCCAGATCGCCGCGCATGCGCCGAGCAGAATGCGGTCGGTGCGGTCCAGCTCGAGGCTCGTTTCGTAGGTCATCAGCAGCTGGTCTGTGCGGCGTTGTTGGTGTTCGACGACAGCACCGTGCCGTCGCTCGTCGTGATCGAGCAATTCAGCCGGCTCACCAGGAAGAGACTGGACGCCTGCACGGAGCCGACGTCGGACTGCGAGATCGGGGTCACCGTCAACGACCACGGGATGTACACATTGCGCTGGGTGCGGCTGCGGCCCGACGCGTCGACGTAGGTCACCGTGATGATGTCGCCGGGCGCCTTGGTCCCGGTCACCGAGTAGGTGACCTGACGCGGTCCCGAGCGCGTCGTGGTCGGTGGTGGCGGAGGCGGCGCTTCGGTGGTCACGGGCGGCGGGGGCGGCGCCTCGGAAGTCTCCGGTGGCGGCGGCGGCGGTGGCGGTTCCTGCGTCACTGTCACCGTCTCCGGCGGTGGCGGCGGGGGCGGCTCCTCCGACGTCGGAGGAGGTGGCGGCGGCGGGGGCGGGGCGGTCGTCGTGGTGATCTCGTCCTGCACCGGAGGCGCGCTGGTCGTCGTCCCAGGGGTAGCCAGGTTGCTGGTGTCGGTGCGGGTCACCAACACCGACACCGAGGCGACCAGCGCGATGGCGGCGATGATCGCGACCACTCCCACCACCCAGGGCCAGCGCGGCGGCGGCGGCTGGTCGACCAACTCGGTCGCCGGCTCGAAGGTCTCGTAGTCATAGAGATGCGGATCGGCGGGCACGTACGGGCCGCTGGTGAACTGCTCGGACTCCGGTGCGGAATAGGCCTGCGAGTGGATTTCGGCCTCACCGATATTTTGTGTCTCCTGGTCGGAAGAGGGCCGGCTGCCCGCCTCTTGACCTGGCAAATCCGACCCTTCAGAGTCCGGCTCCGGGGGATTCGGCCCGCTCATCTACGCCTATCCTTCTCGACTTCATCACTGGCGCCGGCGTCGGCCACAAGCTGGCTGTCCGTGCCTCGGCAACACTACCCAACCGAATGACCCGAACGAATCTCACAGCAGGGTCACTGGACGAACTGTTGTCCGGATTGTGACCTTGTTGAGGCTCAGTGCTTCTCGGGGCCCATGTAGTACTCGAACACCAGCCCGGCCGCCGTCGAGAGGACGAAGCACGCGCCCGCCGCGATCAGCCATGGTAGCCACAGCGCGACGCCGACGGCGGTGACCGATGCCGACAACGCGATGAACAACGGCCACCAGCTGTGCGGGCTGTAGAAGCCCAGCTCGCCGGCGCCGTCGCTGATCTCGGCGTCCTCGTAGTCCTCGGGCCGGGTGTCGAGCCGCCGGGCGACGAACCGGAAGAACGTACCGGTGATCAGTGTCAGGCCCGAGGTCATGACCAGCGCGGTCACGCCGGCCCACTCGACGCCACCGTTGGCGAACATCGCCGTCAGCACCGCGTACACGACGGCGGCCAGCACGAAGAACGCGGTGAGGAATTCGAACAGCCTGGCTTCGATGTGCATGCGGTGTCCCCTACTTGCTCGCCTGAGATGCCCCGGGTGCCTGCTCGCCGCGGCGGGTGTCGAACGGATGAGTGGTGACGGCGGTCGGTGGCTGGTTGATGCCCCGCAGCGCCTCGGCGTTGGTCTTGCCGGAGATCCGCTGCTGCAGATACGCCTTGAAGTCGTTGGGCTCGACCACGCGCAGCTCGAAGTTCATCATCGAGTGGTAGGTGCCGCACATCTCCGTGCAGCGGCCGACGAACGCGCCGGTCTTGTTGATCTCGGAGACTTGGAAGACGTTGTCCGAGTGGTTGGCCTGCGGGTCGGGCATCACGTCACGCTTGAACAGGAACTGCGGCACCCAGAACCCGTGGACCACGTCGGCCGAGGCGATCTGGAACTCGATGCGCTTGCCCGACGGCACGACCAGGATCGGGATCTCGGTGGAGGATCCGAGCGTCTCGACCTTGTCGAAGTTCAGATACCGGCGGTCTTCGGGGTTGAGCCCGCGAACCGCGCCGACAAGCTCCTCGCCGTGGCTGTCGACCCCTTCGGGCTTGGACCCCATCGCCGCTTTGCGGTCATTGTCGGCGCCGTCGTAGCTGAAGGTGCCGTCGGTGAAATTGATCTTCTGGTAACCGAACTTCCAGTTCCACTGGAACGCGGTGACGTCGATGACCACTTCGGGGTTGGGGTCCTTGTGCAGCATCTTCTCCTGCACCACCACGGTGAAGTAGAAGAGCACCGAGATGATCAGGAACGGCACGACGGTCAGCACCAGCTCCAGGGGCATGTTGTAGCCGAACTGGCGGGGCAGTTCGGTGTCGCCCTTCTTGTGCCGATGAAACGCCGAGGACCAGAAGATCAGTCCCCACACGATGGCGCCGACAACCAGCGAGGCGATCACCGAACCGATCCACAGCTCGCGGTTCAGGTGCGCTTCGGGCGTGATGCCGTTGGGCCAGCCCAGGCCGAGCACCTCCGACCAGCTGCAGCCGCTGAGCAGCACGGCAGTGCCACCCAGGACGACTGACAACGCCAACACCCTGAGCCCGCGAGGTGTCACGTTGAGCCTCCTAGAAGTCGGAAATGCTAGGCGAATACTACGCAGCGTAGACCACCCTCGGGTGCCGGTCTCGACACACCTGCGCCATTAGGCATACTGGCGCGGTGTGCGGACTGCTTGCCCTGCTTACCGACCCGTCCGCGGACAGCTCCCCTGCCCTCGTCGACGCGGTCGCCGGCGCGTCGCACCTGATGCGTCACCGCGGGCCGGACGAGCCCGGAACGTGGTCCGACGACACCGCTGACCCGCACGTCGTCCTTGGGTTCAACCGGTTGTCGATCATCGACATCGCCCACAGCCATCAGCCGCTGCGCTGGGGTCCGGCCTCCTCGCCCGACCGCTACGTGTTGGTGTTCAACGGCGAGATCTACAACTACCTGGAACTGCGCGAGGAACTGGCGGCCGAACACGGGGCCGTTTTCGCCACCGACGGCGACGGTGAGGCCATTATCGCGGCCTACCACCACTGGGGAACCGGCGCGCTGACCCGACTCCGGGGGATGTTCGCATTCGCGCTGTGGGACACCGTCGAGCACGAACTGTTCTGCGCGCGCGATCCATTCGGGATCAAGCCGTTGTTCATGGCCACCGGGGCAGGCGGCACGGCGGTGGGCAGCGAGAAGAAGTGCCTGCTCGACCTCGCCGACACGTTGGGCATCGATGTCGGTGTCGACGGGCGCGCCGTCCAGCACTACACGGTGCTTCAGTACGTGCCCGAACCCGAGACCCTGCACCGCGGCATCCGGCGGCTGGAATCCGGCAGCTACGCCACGGTCCGCCCCGGACGGTCACCCGAAGTCAGCCGTTATTTCACCCCGCGATTCGCGGCTGTGCCCTTCGTTGCGGGCCGCGAGCAGAGCCGCTATGACGAGATCACCGCGGTGCTGGAGGATTCGGTGGCCAAGCACATGCGCGCCGACGTCACCGTGGGCGCCTTCCTCTCCGGCGGCATCGACTCCACCGCGATCGCCGCGCTGGCCATGCGGCACAACCCGCGGCTGATCACCTTCACCACCGGGTTCGAGCGCGAGGGATTCTCGGAGGTCGACGTCGCGGTGGCCTCGGCGGAGGCGATCGGCGCGCGACACGTCACCAAGGTGGTCAGTCAGGCCGAGTTCGTGGCGGCGCTGCCCCAAATCGTTTGGTATCTCGACGAACCCGTCGCCGACCCCGCTCTGGTGCCGCTGTTCTTCATCGCCAGGGAAGCCCGCAAACACGTCAAGGTGGTGCTTTCGGGCGAGGGTGCCGATGAGCTGTTCGGCGGCTACACGATCTACCGAGAACCCTTGTCGCTGCGGCCTTTTGAGTATCTGCCCCGACGGCTGCGCAAGTCGGTGGGCCGGATCTCGGCGCCCTTGCCCGAGGGCATGCGGGGCAAGAGTCTGCTGCATCGCGGATCGCTGACACTCGAGGAGCGCTACTACGGCAATGCCCGCAGCTTCTCCGATGCACAGCTACGAGCTGTGCTGCCCGGGTTCCGCCCTGAGTGGACCCACACCGACGTCACCGCGCCGGTGTACGCCTCGTCGACGGATTGGGACCCCGTCGCGCGCATGCAGCACGTCGACCTGTTCACGTGGCTGCGTGGCGACATCCTCGTCAAGGCCGACAAGATGACCATGGCCAACTCGCTGGAACTGCGGGTCCCGTTCCTGGACCCGGAGGTTTTCGCCGTCGCTTCCCGCCTTCCTTACGACCAGAAGATCACCAGGACCACCACAAAATTCGCGTTGCGGCGGGCGCTCGAGCCGATCGTGCCCGCCCATGTGCTCAACCGGCCCAAGCTGGGCTTCCCGGTGCCGATCCGGCACTGGCTGCGGTCCGGCGAACTACTGGACTGGGCCTATGGGATGGCGGGCTCGTCCGGCGCGGGCGAGCTGGTGGACCTTGCAGGCGTACGAACGATGCTCGAAGAACACCGCAGGGGCACAACCGACCACAGCCGCAGACTGTGGACGGTGCTGATCTTCATGCTGTGGCACGCGATCTTCGTCGAGCGCAGCATCGCGCCGCAGATCAGCGAGCCGCACTACCCGGTGCAGCTGTGAGCTAGTTGAGTGCCGCGGCGATTTCGGTTCCGGCTTCGGCGCCATAGGCGTCGCTCAGCCGGTGCACCGCCTCCTCGCGGTCCCAGGTCCACTCCTGCGGGCCAGGCGCCTCGAATACCAGCACGGCCACCAGCGACGCCAGCTGCGCCGACCGCTCCAGGTCGAGGCCGGCGCTGCGGCCGGTGAGAAACCCGGCCCGGAACGCGTCGCCGATGCCGGTCGGGTCGGCCTGATGCTTCTCCGGGACGACGTCGACATGGATCACGGCGCCGTCCGCGCTGACCAGGTCGACGCCCTTGGGGCCCAGTGTGGTGACACGCAGACCGATCTGGCTCATCACCTCGGCCTCGGTCCAGCCCGATTTCTGCAGCAGCAGATCCCATTCGTAGTCGTTTGTGAACAGGTAGGTGGCGCCGTCGATCAGCCGGCGGATCTCCTCGCCCGACAGGCGGGCAAGCTGCTGGGACGGGTCCGCTGCGAACGCCAGACCGAGCTTGCGGCACTCCTCGGTGTGCAGGAACATCGCCTCCGGGTCATTGGCACCGACGATCACCAGTTCCGGTGTGCCGACCTGCTTTACGACATCGGCCAGCGAGATGTCGCGGGCCTCCGACATGGCGCCCGGATAGAACGACGCGATCTGCGCCATCGCCTCGTCGGTGGTGCAGACGAATCGTGCGGTGTATGCGCTTTCGGAGATGAGCACGGTGTCGGTGTTCACGCCTGCTGATTGCAGCCATTTCCGATAGTCGTCGAAGTCCTGCCCGGCGGCACCCACCAGCGCGACGTCACCGCCGAGCACGCCGATCGCATACGCCATGTTGCCCGCCACGCCACCGCGATGCACGACCAGATCGTCGACCAGGAAGCTCAGGGACACCTTCTGCAGATGATCGGCCAACAGCTGTTCGGAGAACCGCCCGGGAAAGCGCATGAGATGGTCGGTCGCAATTGATCCGGTCACCGCAATGGTCACGAAACGTCACCCTCCATTTATTAAGCCGTCTAGAGAATCGTACTCAAACCAGGGTGCGCCGTTCTCGGCTCGCCTCGGCCCGGGACACCGCCGCTGGTGCGCTAACCTGCCTACAAGTGCCCGCCCGGTCACTGTAGATAGGTGTTTTCGTACACACATCTTGGGGGAGCAAATAAATGGCCGGTCCGTACCCGCCCGAATACGGCGCCGGACCGCTTGGCCCGCAAATGTATCCCCAGTATCCGGCGCAGCCCTACCCCGACAACATCCCGTCGGTACCGTCGGCCTATCCCGGAATGTTGCCGCCGCCCGTGCCGTATCCGAAGAAGCGCCGGGGGCGCATCGTCGCCGCGGTGGTCGTGGCGGTCGCGGTGGTGGCCGCGCTGGTGACCGTGATCGTGCTCGCCGCGGGGAACGACAAGTCGGGCGGCGGCGGCACGTTCACCGAGACGTCGGCCAAGGCGGCCATTCAGCAGTACCTGGACGCGCTGTCCAAGGGTGATGACGAAACGGTCGCGCGTCATACGCTGTGCGGCTTGTACGACGCCGTCAAGGAGCGCCGGTCCGATCTCGCGCTGGCCAGTTTGAGCAGCGACGCCTTCCGCAAGCAGTACAGCCACGTCGAGGTGACGTCGATCGACAAGATGGTGCTGTGGTCACCGAATCAGGCGCAGGTGCTGTTCACCATGAAGGTGGCACCGGCCAGCGGTTCGAGCCGGACCCAGCAGCCGAGCGGCGAGGAACAAGCCATTGCCCAGCTGCTCTCGCAGGACAACGAGATCCTCGTGTGTTCGTACCTGCCGCGGTCGACCGGTCAGTACTGAAGGCCGATACGACTCAGTTGAACGAGTCGCCGCAGGCGCACGATCCGGTGGCGTTCGGATTGTCGATCGTGAAGCCCTGCTTCTCGATGGTGTCGACGAAGTCGACGGTGGCGCCCTGGACGTACGGCGCGCTCATCCGGTCGACGGTCAGTGCGACCCCACCGAACTCCGCCACCAGATCGCCGTCGAGGGACCGGTCGTCGAAGAACAGGTTGTAGCGCAGGCCGGCGCATCCGCCCGGCTGAACCGCGATGCGCAGCGAGAGGTCGTCGCGACCTTCCTGGTCCAGCAGCGCCTTCGCCTTCGTGGCGGCGGCGTCGGTCAGGATCACGCCGTGGGTGGCGGTGGTGGTCGCCGACTCGTCCTGAACAGTCATTGCTTCTCCTGAGTGCATGTACGTGGGTGGACCCCCTGATGGGCACATGTCCACTCCATCAACGGTACCTTGTTCCGGGGCTATTCCCGACCTATCCCCAGCTCGCCGCCGTGACCTGGGCAGCTGGTTTGCCGCGTCGTCGATGGCCAGCCCGCTCGAGCCGGCGTGGTCGGCGATCGAGTACGTGGCCGTGATGCCTGCCGCCAGCAGCATCGATTCGTCGAGCGCGACCTGGCCCGCAGGCACCAGCACGGGGGTCCGGCGTGTGCCGGCCCCCGCTGGGAGGGCGCTGATCACGCGACCCGCCGCATCGTCGAGTTCGACCGCCCAGGCGGCCAGCCGCTGCTCGAGGATGCGCACCGTGTCGCGATCGGCACCCCTCTGCGGCCCGAACACGGCCGCCGCGCCCATCGGCCCGAGCAGCGGGTGCTCGACATCCGTGGCGGCGACCAACTCGGCACCGGCCACCAGCTCGCGGCCTGCGCTCAATTTGGCACCTGGTGTGCCCTTCGCGTCCGCGGCCAGTTCCTCGATCATGCCCCTGCCCCGTCGGTGCAGCTGCTGCCGCCGAGCCCCGACGACGATGCCGCCGGCACCGGCGCGTCAACCGCTCGCGATCGCCTCCGCCGCCTGCACGGCCGTCACGCTGTCGCCGTAGCAATCCGGCGCGATCAAAACCCGCACGACGGCAGACTATCGCCCCGAATCGTGCGGTGCATGTCCGGGCGGATGCGCGGCGGAAGTAATCTGGCAGGCGTGAAGCTGCTTGGCCGCAAAAAGGACAACTCGGAGGATGGCGCCGACTCGGCCGCGCCCGAGGAGGCGGTCCAGGACGGGACCGGCAAAACCGCCCCCAAGGGCCGGCCGACTCCCAAGCGCAGCGAGGCCACCCGGAAGCGGGGCCCCGTCGCGCCGGCACCGATGACCGCCGCCGAGGCGCGCCGCCGGCGCAAGGAAATCGGCGGCCCGAAGCTCAGCCGCGCCGAACGCAAGACCGAGCGCCTCGCCCGGCGCGCCGACACGTCCGAGCGCCGGGAAAGGATGATGGCCGGTGAGGACGCCTATCTGCTGCCGCGCGACAAGGGCCCGCTGCGCCGGTACGTCCGCGACATCGTGGATTCCCGGCGAAACCTGCTCGGCCTGTTCATGCCCGCCGCGCTGGGGCTGATCTTCATCATGCTGGCGGTGCCCTCGGTCCAGCTGCAGCGGTTGCTGTCACCCGCGATGCTGGTGCTGGTGCTGATCATGGTGATCGACGGCTTCATCGTGGGCCGCAAGGTGAACCGGTGGGTCGACGAGAAGTTCCCGGACAACACCGAAAGCAGCTGGAAACTGGGCTTCTACGCAGCCAGCCGCGCCTCGCAGTTGCGGCGGATGCGCGCGCCGCGGCCGCAGGTGAACCGCGGTGACAGTGTCCGTTGACGGAGCCTGAGCCGCCGGTGCGGGTCCTCGTGCTCGGCGGCATCCGGTCGGGTAAATCTCAATACGCGGAGGCGGTCATCGCCGAGTCTGCCGGCGAGGCTCAGCCGGTGCGCTATCTCGCCACCGGTGCGGTTCCGGGTGATGACACCGATTGGTCGGCGCGCGTCGCCGCGCATCGCAGTCGTCGACCGCCGCATTGGTCGACTATCGAAACCGCCGATGTGGCAACGCAATTGCGGTCGGATACCGCCACGGCGACGATGGTCGACGATGTGGGCGGATGGTTGACCGCCGCGCTGGACCGCCGCGACGGCTGGAGTGGCGGGTCGGTCCGCACCGACGTCGACGAGCTGATCGACGCTGTCGAATCGTTCGGGTCCCCGCTTGCGCTGGTCAGCCCGGAGGTCGGATTGACCGTCGTGCCCGCGACCGAATCCGGTCGCCGGTTCGCCGATGAATTGGGCACGCTCAACCAGCAGTTGGCCCGGGTCTGCGACGGGGTGGTCCTGGTGATCGCCGGGCAGCCGCTGGTGGTGAAGGAGGCCGCGCGGTGACCGAATCTCCCCCCTTCCCCGCCGTCGATGCGCCGGATCCCGGGGCCGCCGCCGCGGCACGCGCCCGTCAGGACCGGCTGACCAAACCGCGCGGTGCCCTCGGCCGGCTGGAGGACCTGTCGGTGTGGGTGGCATCCTGCCAGGGCACCTGCCCGCCGCAGCAGTTCACCCGGCCGCGCGTGGTGGTGTTCGCCGGCGACCACGGTGTCGCCTCGGCGGGCGTCTCGGCGTATCCCCCTGAGGTCACCGGGCAGATGGTCGCGAACTTCGAGGCGGGCGGCGCGGCCATCAATGTGCTTGCCGAGTTGGCCGGGGCGAGCATGCGGGTGGTCGACATCGCGGTGGACGTCGAACGGCCGCTCTCGGAGCGAATCGGTGCCTACAAGGTGCGTCGCGGTAGCGGCAACATCGCGGTCGAAGACGCCCTGACTCCCGAGCAGACGGAGGCCGCGATCGAGGCCGGCCGGCACATCGCCGACGAAGAAGCCGATTCCGGCGCGGACCTGCTGATCGCCGGCGATATGGGAATCGGGAACACCACTGCCGCAACGACACTGATCGCCGCACTGACCGAAGCGGAACCAGTGGCGGTGGTCGGCCGCGGCACCGGAATCGACGATGTGGCGTGGGCGCGCAAGACCGCCGCCATCCGCGACGCGCTCTACCGCGCTCGCAGCGTGTCCGCGGATCCGGTTGCGCTGCTACGTATTTGCGGTGGCGCGGATCTGGCCGCGATGGCCGGCTTCCTCGCACAGGCCGCGGTGCGCCGCACACCGGTAATCCTGGACGGTGTGGTGGTGGCGGCATCGGCGCTCGTGGCTGAACGGTTGGCGCCGGGGGCCAGGGCGTGGTGGCAAGCGGGACACCGATCCACCGAACCGGCCCATATGCTGGCGCTGCAGTGGCTCGACCTGGAGCCGATCGTCGACATGCGGATGCGCCTCGGTGAGGGCACCGGCGCCGCCGTCGCGCTGCCGATCGTCCGGGCCGCGGTCGCCGTGCTGGCGTCGATGGCCACCTTCGACGAGGCCAGCGTCAGCGACGGTGAGCCCGCCTCGTCGTGATACGTTCGCTGGCAGGGGCTTTCGCGTTCGCCACCATTCTTCCGACGCCTGACGGGCGGACCGCTGTTGTGGGCCGCGGCGCCCTGAGCGCCCTGCCCGTGGTCGGTGTCGCGCTCGGCGCCCTGGCTGCCGCGGTGCTGTGCGCATCGTCGTGGGCGTTCGGCCCCGCCAGCCCGCTGGCGGGTGTGCTGACGGTGGCGATTCTGCTGATCGCCACCCGCGGCCTTCACATCGACGGGCTGGCCGACACCGCGGACGGGCTGGGCTGCTACGGCCCGCCGCGGCGGGCGCTGGAGGTGATGCGTGACGGCCGCGCCGGGCCGTTCGGGGTGGCGACCGTGGTGATGCTGCTCCTTGCGCAGTCGTTCGCGTACGCGCAGCTCGGCGTCATCGCCCTGATCGCCGCCGTGACCGCGGGCCGGGTGGCCGCGGTGCTGGCGTGCCGCCGGTCGGTGCCCGCCGCCGAGGGCAGCTCGCTCGGGTCGCGGGTGGCCGCCACCCAGCCGGTTGCCGTGGTGGCGGCGTGGATCGTCGCAGTCGCCATGCTGGCCGTCTTCGCGGGCCCGCGGCCGTGGCAGGGACCGGTGGCCGTGGCGGTTGCCCTGGCAGCGAGCGCGGCGCTGGTCGGGCACTGTGCGCGGCGGTTCGGCGGCATCACCGGCGATGTGCTGGGAGCTGCGATCGAGGTGACGACGACGGTGGCCGCGGTGGGTCTGGCGATCCGCTAGCCGTTCAGAACAGCCGGGTCATCCAGCCGTGGGTGTCGGCGAACATCCCGCGCTGGATTCCGGTCAACGTGTCGCGCAACGCCATCGTGATCTCACCCGGCTCACCGTCGGCGATGGCGAACCCGCCCTCGGCGTACTTGACGTGAGACACCGGGGTGATCACGGCGGCCGTGCCGCAGGCGAACACCTCGGTGATCTCACCGGCCGCGGACTTCTTCTGCCATTCGTCGACGTCGATCTTGCGCTCTTCGACGGCGAAGCCGGCATCAATTGCCAACTGCAGCAAGGAATTCCGAGTGATTCCAGGCAGCAGTGATCCCGACAGCTCCGGGGTGACCAGGCGCGCCGTTCCGCCGCTGCCGAACACGAAGAACAGGTTCATACCGCCCATCTCTTCGACGTAACGGCGCTCGATGGCATCCAGCCACACCACCTGATCGCATCCGTTGTCGGCGGCCTCGGCCTGCGCCAGCAGCGACGCGGCGTAATTTCCGCCGAACTTGGCCGCGCCGGTTCCGCCCGGCGAGGCACGCACGTATTCGTGAGACAGCCAGACGCTGACGGGCTTGATGCCGCGCGGGAAATATGCGCCGGCGGGCGAGCCGATCACCAGGTAGCGGTACTCCGAAGCCGGCCGCACACCGAGGCCGGGTTCGGTGGCGACGATGAAGGGCCGCAGATACAGCGACTCCTCCCCGCCCGCGGGGGGCACCCAGCGTTCATCGACGGCGATCAGTTGCCGAAGAGATTCGAGGAACGCTTCTTCGGGCAGTTCGGGGATGGCGATCCGGCGAGCCGACGAGCGCAGCCGGGCGGCGTTGGCCTCGGGGCGGAACGACACGATCGAGCCGTCCGCCCACCGATAGGCCTTGAGCCCCTCGAAAACTTCCTGCGCATAGTGCAGGACGATCGCCGACGGATCCAGCTCGATCGGCCCGTACGGAATCACCCGCGCGTCGTGCCAGCCCGTACCCGAGACGTAGTCGATCGACACCATGTGATCGGTGTGGAACCGGCCGAATCCGGGATTTGCCAGGATATCGGCCCGTACCTCATCGGTCGCCGGGTTCGCACTGCGCTCAACCGTGAACTCGAGGGGGCCGTCCGTCATGAGGCGATTGTATAACCGGCCGCACCGCGTTTTCTCCTCTCCGAACGGGCCCTTAGCGCGTCCGCGCCTGGACAAACGGCGGAGCCACCACCTCGCACTCCACTGCTCGGCCCCGTACGTCGACCGAGACCGTCCGGCCGTCGGCCACCTGGTGGCCGGTGTCCAGAAGCGCAAGCGCGATACCGGCTTTCAGGCTCGGAGAGAAGGTTCCCGATGTCGTCACCCCGATCGGGGTGTCGCCGTCGAGCACGGTCAGGTCGGGTCGAAGCACACCGCGACCGACCGCGCGCAGACCGCGCAGAAGCCGCCGGGGCCCGGCCTCCTTCTCAGCGAGAAGGGCCTCGCGGCCCCAGAACGCGTCCTTCTTCCAGCCGATGGCCCAGCCGCACCGCGCCTGCAGGGGCGAGATCTCCAGAGAAAGCTCGTGACCGTGCAACGGGTAGCCCATCTCGGTGCGCAGCGTGTCGCGAGCGCCGAGACCCGCGAGTGCGCCGCCGGCGGAGCCGACGGCCTCGACCAGCGCGTCGAACACCACCGGCGCTTGATCCCACGACGGCAGCAGCTCGTAGCCGTGTTCGCCGGTGTAACCAGTGCGGCACACCCGAACACCGGCACCGCGCAGTTCGGCATCCTCGTAGCCCATGTAGTCCATGTCTGTCGGCAGTCCCAGCCCGCCGACGACCTCGGCCGACTTGGGCCCCTGCACCGCCAGCACCGCATACGAGCGATGCTCGTCGGTGACGGTCAGCCCCGCGGGTGCGCGCTCGGCCAGCGCCGCGACGACCGCAGGTGTGTTCGCGGCGTTGGGCACCAGGAAGATCTCGTCGTCGGAGACGTAGTAGGCGATCAGGTCGTCGATGACGCCACCGGAATCGGTGCAGCACAACGTGTATTGCGCCTTGCCCGGCCCGATGCGACAGAGGTCGTTGGTCAGGGCCGAATTGACGTACTCGGCGGCGCCCGGCCCGCGCACCGAGGCCTTGCCGAGGTGGCTGACGTCGAAGAGCCCGACCGCATTGCGGGTCGCGGTGTGCTCACTCACCGTGCCGGCGTAGGAGACGGGCATCAGCCAGCCGGAGAACTCGGCGAAACTCGCGCCCAGTCGCCGATGACGGTCTTCGAGGGGGCCGTGCTGGATTTCGCTCGCCTGTGTTTCGCTCACGCCGAACCACCCTAATCCGACGGCGCTGCCGGCACACTTGCGCAGGTGGTCCGGTATACCGCCAGCGCAAGTTGCGGGTACTCGGCGCGACGATGGCCCGGCTGGCCGAGGCCGGCTCGACGGTGGTTCGCGTCGGGCAAGCCGACATCCGACACCACATCGCAAGCGCCCGAAGTACTTCGAGGATGTCATCCGGGACTCCACGCGAGCGTGATGTGTGGATCGGGTTCGCGGACCTGTCGTCGCCGATGTGGAGCACACCAACGGTGACCGCGTGGTCAGTTCATTGGCGACGAGGTGGTGTGGGTGACCTCGACACCGGAAGTGCTGGTCAGAGTCGCGGTGCCCTGGCCGAACACCTGCGGTCAACCACGCCGCCCGGCTGGCCGCGGCCGCGGCGCCCGGTCAGATCCTGGCCGGGTCCGACCTCCGCGATGAGCTCGCACCGACCTGTCGGCCATCCAGGAACCGTTGACGCTCAAGGGTTTCGACTCCCCGGTGACGGCCTATGACCTGTGCGGCGGCCCCCGAGTACTAGGGTGAACACTCGTGAGCCCAGCAAAACCCGGTTATCAGGCCCCCAGCGTCACCGTCGCCGGCACACTGCCGAAACGTGCCGAGGACGCCGTGTTGATCGTCCCGGTGGTCAGCGGTGACGACGACGATTCGACCGCGACAGTGGTCGCCAATCCCTTCCTCGACGCCGAGGCGACGGGTGAGATCGACGTCGCGCTCAAGGCACTCGGCGCCAAGGGCGGGGCCGACCAACTGACCAGGGTGCTCGCCCCGTCGCTGCCCGTCTCCAGCGTGCTCACCGTCGGACTCGGCAAGAGTCGCGACACGTGGACGGCCGATACGATCCGCCGCGCCGCAGGGGTGGCCGCGCGATCGCTGAACGGCACCGACACTGTTCTCACCACCCTCTCGGGCCTGGACCTGTCCGCCACGATCGAGGGGCTGATCCTCGGCGCGTACCGGTTCACCGATTTTCGCAGCGAGAAGACCGCCCCCAAGGACACGGGACTGCGCGCCATCACCGTCCTGACGGCCGATACGAAGACGAAGACCAAGGCGGAAGCGGCCCGGGCCGCCGCGATCGCCACCGCGGTGGCCACCGCCCGGGATCTGGTCAACACCCCGCCGAGCCACCTGTTCCCCGATGAATTCGCCAAGCGCGCAAGGGCTTTGGGCGAGGCGGCGGGCCTCGAAGTCGAGGTGCTCGATGACAAGGCGCTCGCCAAGGGGGGCTACGGCGGCGTGATCGGCGTGGGCAAGGGCTCGTCGCGGCCGCCGCGACTGGTGCGGCTCACCCACCGCGGGGGGAAGAACAAGAAGGCCAAGAAGGTCGCGCTGGTCGGCAAGGGCATCACCTTCGACACCGGCGGCATCTCCATCAAACCGGCCGCCAACATGCACCACATGACCTCCGATATGGGCGGGGCGGCGGCGGTCATCGCCACCGTCGTGCTGGCCGCCGAACAGAAGCTGCCCATCGACGTGATCGCCACCGTGCCGATGGCCGAGAACATGCCGTCGGCGACGGCGCAGCGTCCCGGCGACGTGCTGACCCAATACGGCGGCATCACCGTCGAGGTACTCAACACCGACGCCGAGGGCCGGCTGATCTTGGCCGATGCGATCGTGCGGGCCTGCGAAGACGGTCCGGACTACCTGATCGAGACGTCGACGCTGACCGGTGCGCAGACCGTCGCGCTGGGTGCCCGCACGCCCGGGGTGATGGGCAGCGACGAGTTCCGTGACCGGGTCGCCGAACTGTCGCAGGCCGTGGGTGAGAACGGCTGGGCGATGCCGTTGCCCGAGGAACTCAAGGACGACCTCAAGTCGCCGGTGGCCGATCTGGCCAACGTGAGCGGTTCGCGGTTCGCCGGCATGCTGGTGGCCGGCACCTACCTGCGCGAGTTCGTCGCCGACGGCGTGGCCTGGGCCCACATCGACGTCGCCGGCCCGGCATACAACTCCGGCGGACCGTGGGGATACACCGGCAAGGGGGGCACCGGCGTGCCGACTCGCACCATGTTCGCGGTTCTCGAGGACATCGCAATGAACGGCTAGAGAATGTTTCCTCCACGCGCGCTGCTGCGCATGGCCGGCGGCAGCAGGTGCGCCGCCCCGTAGACGAAGTACGCCTCAGGGGCGACCGGCCGGATCGGCTTGTTCTTCTTCACCGCTGACACGATCGCCTTGGCGACCTTGTCAGGGCCGTAGCGGCGCGCTGCGAACGCCTTCTGGGCCAGCTTGCGCCGTCCCTCCATCTCGTCCTGCCTGCCGACGGGTCCGTGGAACCGCGCGGTGTTGACGATGTCGGTGTCGATCACCCCGGGACAGACGGTCGTCAGACCGATTCCGGCGGTGTCGAGTTCCGCCCGCAGACAATCCGAGAACATGTAGACGGCGGCCTTGGACGTGCAGTACGCGTTCATCGAATTGACCGGCGCGTATGCCGCCATCGAGGCCACGTTGACGATGTGGCCACCGGTACCGCGCTCGACGAGGCGGCGGCCGAACGACCGGCAGCCGTTCACGACGCCGCCGAAGTTGACGTCGAGCACCCGGTCGAACTCTTCGGCGGGGGTGTCCAGGAAGAAGCCGGCCTGTCCCACTCCGGCGTTGTTCACCACGACGTCCGGCACCCCGTGCTCGGCGCAGATCTCGTCGGCGAACCGTTCGACCGCCTCGGCGTCGGCGACATCGAGGGTGTACGCGTGCGCGACTCCGCCACGCGCGGCGACCTGGGCTGCGGTGTCCTTCACGCCCGCTTCGTCGATGTCGCTGATCACCACCTCGGCACCCTCACGGGCGAAGGCCAGCGCGGTTTCGCGCCCGATGCCGCTTCCCGCTCCGGTGACCGAAACCAGAGTGTCGCTGAAGTATTCGCGCGGGCGGCCGACCTGCGCCCGCAAGAGACCTCGACTGGCCGGCTGTCCGCCGAGGAAGTCGACGAGTTCGCGTACCGATTGCGCCAGCACCTGTGGATGCGAGAACGGCGACCAGTGGCCGGCCCGGACGTCGCGGCGCCACAGCCGCGGCACCCACCGCGATTCGAAGTCGTATCCGTACGGCATGATCACCGGATCGTCGGTGTTGACGATCAGCTGCACCGGCACACTGACGTGATGATCGCGCCTGACGACCGCACCGGATCGTAACCCGTTGGCGCGGTAGATCTTCAGCCCGTTCGCTGCATCGGCGTTGATGTCGCCGTAGTGAATCTGGTCGCGGCGAGCGCCACGCGCGTAGGCGTGCTGGATCCACCGCCCGAGGCCGGACCGCATCAAGGCGGGCGTCAGCAGCGGGATCGAGAACGGAATCCAGTACGACAGCCTCGATGCCAGTGCCATGCCGCGAAGGAACTGGACCGGCCGATACGGGCGGGCCAGGCGCTCCCGGATGAGCGCACCGTAGTGATCGGCGCTCGGTCCCGACACCGAGGTGAACGACGCGATCCGGTCGGCGGCGCCGGCTCGCGCCAGGTACTCCCAGACCCCGACCGAACCCCAGTCGTGGGCCAGCACGTGGACCGGATCGGCGGGGCTCAACGCGGTGATCACCGCTTCGAAGTCGTCGGCGAACCGCGGCATGATGTAGGCCTTTACGGGCGTGGGCACCGATGACCCGCCCGCACCGCGGTTGTCGTAGCTGACGATCCGGAACCGGTCGGCCAGCAGCGGAACGACGCCGTCCCACATCACATGTGAGTTCGGCCACCCGTGCACGAGTACCAGCGTCGGGCCGTCGGGATTGCCCTGCTCGTACACGGCGAGCCGAACCCCGTCGCCGCTGTCGACGAACCGCTGCGCCGGCACGCCGGCCTTCTCACCAAACACTGCCATCAGGCCTCCGATTACTGTGACTGTGAGTAGTCAATACCCGAGTGCCGGTAGTAACCTCAGCGCTCCTCGAGTTCCTCGCGGGCGGCGCGCCTGCGCTCGATCCGCTTCCGCTCGTCGTAGTCGCGCATGCGCTGCGGATAACCGACCTTCTGCACGTCGTAGACCGGAATCTGGAGCCGTTCGTTCAGCCGCCGGGCGCCGGCGTCTCCCCCGGCCCTGCGGCGGGTCCACTCGCCGTCGGCGGCCACCAGTACGACGGTGACCTCGGTGACCGTGGTCTTCGGTTCGACGAACGCCTCTACGCCGGTGTGCTGGGCGACCCACTGGCGGAGGTAGGCCAGATCGGCGGCCGGATCGTGGCCGGCCGCTTTGCGCGCCGAACCGCGGCCGCGAAACTTATCGAACAGTCCCACGCCGGCCGTACTCCCTTCAATCACCTCCTTCGATAGTGCCAGAGGCGCGAGTCCGCAGGTCTGCGGCGAGGCGCGCGAGCAGACGTGAAAGGATGGCATCCGACATTCGGACCGGTACTACGTGACTGACCGTTCAAGGGAGCGAGGGAGTCGATACCTATGGCCATCTCTGTTCAGATGCCCGCACTTGGTGAGAGCGTCACTGAGGGCACTGTCACCCGCTGGCTGAAGCAAGAGGGCGACACGGTCGAACAGGATGAGCCACTGCTCGAGGTCTCCACGGACAAGGTCGACACCGAGATTCCCTCACCCGCGGCGGGCGTGCTGAAGAAGATCGTCGCCCAGGAGGACGACACCGTCGAGGTCGGCGGTGAGCTCGCGGTGATCGGCGAGGCGGGCGAGGAGGGGGGCGACACCGAAGACGCCGGTGATACCGGCGACGCAGCAGAGGAGAAGCCCGCCGAAGAGCCTGCTGCCCAACCAGAACCGGCCGCCGAAGAAGAAGAGGCGCCCACAGAGCCTGAGGCCGAGTCCAAGCCGGCCGCGCAGTCGTCGGGCTCGTCGACGCCGGTCAAGATGCCCGAACTGGGTGAGTCCGTCACCGAGGGCACCGTGACGCGGTGGCTGAAGAAGGTGGGCGACAGCGTCGAGGTGGACGAGCCGCTGGTCGAGGTGTCCACCGACAAGGTCGACACCGAAATTCCCTCGCCGGTGGCCGGAACGCTTCTCTCCATCACCGCCGAGGAGGATGACACCGTTCCCGTCGGCGGCGAACTGGGCAAGATCGGCGAGGCCGGCGCGGGAGATTCAGCGAAGGATTCAGCCCGGGACGCAGCGGAGACCCAAAAAGCGCCCGAAAAGAGGCCCGCCCCGAAGCCGGAGCCGCAACCCGAACCAGAAACAAAGCCCGAGCCCGAGCCCGAGCCCAAGTCGGAGCCCAAGCCCGAACCCAAGCCACAAGCCGCTCCCGCGGCCGAGGCGCCATCGGGCGGTGCCACCGACGGCAGCCCGTATGTCACCCCGTTGGTGCGAAAGCTGGCGACGGAGAACAACGTCGACCTCGCGTCGGTCAAGGGCACCGGCGTCGGTGGGCGCATCCGCAAGCAGGACGTGCTCGCGGCGGCAGAGTCGAACAAGGCCCCGGCCGCGGCGCCGGCGGCGGCCCCCGCGAAGTCGCCTGCAGCGGCGGCGCCGACGCCCGCACCGGCGCTGGCACACCTGCGCGGCACCACCCAGAAGGTCAACCGGATCCGTCAGATCACCGCCAAGAAGACCCGCGAATCTCTGCAGACCACAGCGCAACTGACGCAGACCCACGAGGTCGACCTGACGAAGATCGTGGCGCTGCGGGCCAGGGCGAAGGCGAGCTTCGCCGAGCGAGAGGGCGTCAACCTGACGTTCCTGCCGTTCTTTGCCGTCGCGGTGATCGATGCGCTGAAGACACATCCGAACGTCAACGCCAGCTACAACGAGGATTCCAAGGAGATCACCTACTACGACGCCGAGCACCTCGGCTTCGCCGTCGACACCGAGCAGGGCCTGCTCTCGCCGGTGGTGCACAACGCCGGTGATCTGTCGCTGGCCGGTCTGGCGCGGGCCATCGCCGACATCGCGGCACGCGCCCGGTCGGGCAACCTCAAGCCCGACGAGTTGTCCGGCGGCACGTTCACCATCACCAACATCGGCAGCCAGGGCGCGCTCTTCGACACCCCGATCCTGGTGCCGCCGCAGGCGGCGATGCTGGGCACCGGCGCGATCGTCAAGCGGCCACGGGTGATCGTCGACGAATCCGGCAACGAGTCGATCGGTGTTCGTTCAGTGGCCTACCTGCCGCTGACCTACGACCACCGGCTCATCGACGGCGCGGACGCGGGACGCTTCTTGACCACCGTCAAGCGCCGGCTCGAAGAGGCTGCGTTCGAGGCCGATCTGGGACTCTGAGCCAGTGGCCGCCGCCGTCGTCGCGATCGCGGGGTCCTCTGGGCTGATCGGTTCGGCGTTGGTGTCGGCGTTGCGTTCCGCGGACCACCGGGTGGTGCGGATCGTTCGCCGGGCACCCTCCAGTGCCGACGAGGTGTTCTGGAACCCCGACACCGGCGAGTTCGATTCCGCTGCGCTGCAGGGCGTGGATGCCGTGGTGAACCTGTGCGGTGCCAGCGTCGGCGCCAAGCGGTGGTCGGGAGCCTTCAAACAGAGCTTGCGCGACAGCCGGATCGGGCCGACCGAGGTGCTGTCCGCGGCGGTGGTCGAGGCCGGGGTTCCGGTGTTGATCAACGCCAGCGCGGTCGGCTACTACGGGGACACCGGTGGCCGCACCGTCGACGAAACCGCGCCCCCCGGGGAGGACTTCCTGGCGCAGCTATGCCAGGACTGGGAAGCGGCCACCTCGCCTGCCGGCCGGGACGGCGCCAGGGTCGTGATGGTGCGCACCGGCGTGGTGATGGCGCCGTCGGGCGGCATGCTGGCCCGCATCAAGCCGATGTTCGCCTTGGGGCTGGGCGCGAGGCTGGGCAACGGCCGTCAGTACCTGCCGTGGATCAGCCTCGAGGACGAGGTGCGGGCGCTGCTGTTCGCGATCTCGCACACCGAGCTGTCCGGCCCGGTGAACTTCACGGGTCCGGCGCCGGTGACCAACGCCGAGTTCACCGCGGCGCTGGGCCGCGCGGTGAACCGCCCGACGCCGATGAGCGTGCCTGGGTTCGCGCTGCGCACCGTCCTCGGCGAGTTCGCCGACGAAGGCCTGCTCAGCGGCCAACGAGCCATCCCGGCCATGCTGGAGCGGGAGGGCTTCACCTTCCACCACAACACCATCGGCGAGGCGCTGTCCTACTCGACTGCGCCGAAAGACATGTAGGCGGGTACGGTCGGCGACATGGAGGTATCCATCCGGTCCGCCACCACCGCGATCGAGGTGAGGCGGCTCGGCACGGTCGATTACCGGGACGCCTGGCAGTTGCAGCGCGACCTGGCCGATGCCCGCGTCGCCGGCGGTCCGGACACCCTGCTCCTGCTGGAGCATCCGTCGGTCTACACCGCGGGCAAGCGCACCAAACCCCACGAGCGGCCGCTCGATGGCACGCCCGTGGTCGACACCGACCGTGGCGGCAAGATCACCTGGCACGGCCCCGGACAGCTGGTCGGATATCCGATCGTCGGACTGGCCGAGCCGCTTGATGTGGTGAATTTCGTTCGGCGCCTTGAAGAATCACTGATCAAGGTCTGTGCGGACTTAGGCCTGGAGGCGGCCCGCGTCGAGGGTCGCTCCGGCGTGTGGGTGCCGCCCGGCAGAGGGCGGCCCGCGCGCAAGGTCGCCGCGATCGGCATCCGGGTGTCGCGCGCCACGACGCTGCACGGCTTCGCGCTGAACTGCGACTGCGACCTGACCGCGTTCTCCTCGATCGTGCCGTGCGGTATCTCCGATGCCGGCGTCACGTCGCTGACCGCCGAACTCGGCCGCCCGGTGGGCGTGAAGGACGTGCTGGCGCCGGTCACCGAGGCGGTGTGTGACGCGCTCGACGGTCGGCTGGTAGTAGCCTTGACACAGTGACAGTCGCTCCCGAAGGCCGAAAGCTGCTGCGTCTCGAGGTTCGTAACGCCGAGACGCCGATCGAGCGCAAGCCGCCCTGGATCAAGACCCGCGCGAAGATGGGCCCCGAGTACCAGGAACTCAAGGCGCTGGTGCGTCGCGAGGGCCTGCACACCGTGTGCGAGGAAGCCGGCTGCCCCAACATCTACGAATGCTGGGAGGACCGCGAGGCCACCTTCCTGATCGGTGGCGAACAGTGCACCCGCCGCTGCGATTTCTGCCAGATCGACACCGGCAAACCGGCCGAGCTGGACCGCGACGAGCCGCGGCGGGTCGCGGAGAGCGTCCAGGCAATGGGCCTTCGCTACTCCACCGTCACCGGTGTGGCACGCGACGACCTTCCCGACGGCGGAGCGTGGCTGTACGCCCAGACCGTGCGGGCGATCAAGAAACTGAATCCGAACACCGGCGTCGAGTTGCTGATCCCGGATTTCAATGCCGAACCCGAGTTGCTCGAGCAGGTCTTCGAGTCTCGCCCAGAAGTGTTGGCGCACAACGTCGAAACGGTCCCGCGAATCTTCAAGCGCATCCGACCTGCGTTTCGCTACGAGCGAAGCCTCGGAGTGCTCACCGCGGCCCGTGACTACGGCCTGGTCACCAAGAGCAACCTGATCCTCGGTATGGGTGAGACGCCCGACGAGGTGCGAACCGCGCTGACCGACCTGCACGCGGCGGGCTGCGACATCGTCACGATCACCCAGTACCTGCGCCCCTCGGTGCGTCATCACCCGGTGGAGCGGTGGGTGCATCCGGAGGAGTTCGTCGAGCACGAGCGGTTTGCGCAGTCCCTTGGATTCGCCGGGGTGCTGGCCGGACCGCTGGTTCGTTCGTCCTATCGGGCCGGCAGGCTGTATACCCGAGCGGCGGCGTCGCGTCCTTCGGGAGCCGCAGCGGCGGCGACATCAGACTAAGTATCCTGAACAAATGGCTAAATCCCGCAATCCCGCGGCCACGAAGGCAGCCAAGGCCGAGGCCAAAGCCGCCCGCAAGGCGGCCTCCAAGCAGCGCCGCAGCCAACTGTGGCAGGCGTTCCAGATGCAGCGCAAAGAGGACAAGCGGCTGCTGCCGTACATGATCGGCGCGTTCATCCTGATCGTGGCCGTCGCGGTGGCTGTCGGAATCATCGCGGGCGGCTTCACCGGATACATGATGATCCCGCTCGGCGTGGTGCTCGGCGCGCTGGTCGCCTTCATCATCTTCGGCAGGCGGGCGCAGAAGTCGGTCTATCGCAAGGCCGACGGGCAGACCGGCGCGGCCGCCTGGGCGCTGGATAATCTGCGCGGCAAGTGGCGGGTCACCCCTGGTGTCGCGGCGACCGGCCACTTCGATGCGGTGCACCGGGTGATCGGTCGTCCGGGTGTCATCTTCGTCGGCGAAGGGTCGGCGGCGCGGGTCAAGCCCCTCCTCGCGCAGGAGAAGAAGCGCACCGCACGCCTGATCGGCGACACCCCGATCTACGACGTTGTCGTCGGCAATGGCGAGGGCGAGGTGCCGCTGGCCAAGCTGGAAAAGCACCTCACCAAGTTGCCGGCGAACATCACGGTCAAGCAGATGGACGCGCTGGAATCCCGGCTGGCCGCGCTGGGCACCAAGGTCGGCCCGGCGGCGATGCCCAAGGGACCGATGCCGTCGGCCGCGAAGATGCGCGGCGTGCAGCGCACCGTCCGCAGGAAGTGATCGGGCTCAGCGCCGCACCACCGCGGTATTCGTGAACCGGTCCTGATAACCACGCAGATCGCGGTCGGTGAACAACGCCGGAATCACGAGAAACACCAGCAACCCGCGCACGGTGGCCCGGCCGATTCCGACATGCATGCGGTAGTCAATGGATGCGACTCGCAGTCCCAGCGCCAGTTGGCCGGGTGTGAAGCCGAACAGCCGGACCGAGACGATGCCCAGGACGATCCACACGACCGCGATGGCCGTCGACCCCAGTCGGGTGTAGAGGAAGTCCTGTTGGCTGATGAGGCCGAACGGCACAGCCAGCCCCACCAGTCCGTAGGCGATGAACCAGTCGATGAGTAGCGCGGCGATGCGCCTGCCGAAGCGGGCGATGGATCCCGAGCCCGTCTTGGGCAACCCAAGCCGTTCGCCGGGATAGTCATGGGGTCCGAGATCGCTGCCGGGGTCCGACCCCGACATCCACGATCCCGCAGTGCGGGCCATACTGACAGGATATGCGGGCTCCATTCGGAGCCGGTCGAGGGTCGTGAGCGCGAAATTGCGTAACTTCGGCGCAACATGCGGTTGACTGCCGCGCAACATCGTGTCCATAGCGTCATCCCGCGGGTTAACAAGACACAAGGAGAGTTCCCAGTGGCAGACAAGACGGCCGACGACGTCATGAAGCAGATCAAGGACGAGGAAGTCGAATACGTCGACATCCGGTTCTGCGATCTCCCTGGCGTCGTCCAGCACTTCTCGATCCCAGCGGCGGCGTTCGACGACAGCGTCTTCGAGGACGGATTGGCGTTTGACGGCTCGTCGGTGCGCGGCTTCCAGTCCATCCACGAGTCGGACATGATGCTGCTGCCCGATCCCGAAACGGCGCGCATCGATCCGTTCCGCGAAGCCAAGACACTGAACCTGAACTTCTTCGTGCACGATCCGTTCACCCGTGAGGCCTACTCGCGCGACCCGCGCAACGTGGCTCGAAAAGCGGAGAATTACCTGGCCAGCACCGGGATCGCGGACACCTGCTTCTTCGGCGCGGAGGCCGAGTTCTACATCTTCGACTCGGTCAGCTTCGACTCGAAAATGAACGGCACGTTCTACGAGATCGACTCTGAAGCCGGCTGGTGGAACACCGGCGAGCAGTTCGAGGCCGACGGCAGCCCCAACCGCGGCTACAAGGTCCGGCCCAAGGGCGGCTACTTCCCCGTCGCGCCGTATGACCACTACGTCGACCTGCGCGACCAGATGTGCACCAACCTGCAGAATGCCGGCTTCGTCCTAGAGCGCGGTCACCACGAAGTGGGCACCGCCGGTCAGGCCGAAATCAACTACAAGTTCAACACCCTGCTGCACGCCGCCGACGACCTGGTGCTGTTCAAGTACATCATCAAGAACACCGCGTGGCAGGCGGGCAAAACCGTGACCTTCATGCCCAAGCCGCTCTTCGGTGACAACGGGTCGGGCATGCACGCCCACCAGTCGCTGTGGAAGGACGGCCAGCCGCTGTTCCATGACGAGTCCGGCTACGCCGGCCTGTCGGACACGGCGCGTCACTACATCGGCGGAATCCTGCACCACGCCCCGTCGCTGCTGGCGTTCACCAACCCGACGGTGAACTCCTACAAGCGGCTGGTGCCGGGCTACGAGGCCCCGATCAACCTGGTGTACAGCCAGCGCAACCGGTCGGCATGTGTCCGCATCCCGATCACGGGCAACAACCCGAAGGCCAAGCGGCTGGAGTTCCGCTGCCCCGACAGCTCGGGCAACCCGTACCTGGCATTCGCGGCGATGATGATGGCCGGTCTGGACGGGATCAAGAAGAAGATGGAGCCCCAGGCCCCGGTGGACAAGGACCTCTACGAGTTGCCGCCGGACGAGGCGGCCAGCATCCCGCAGGCGCCCACCTCGCTTGGGGCGGTGATCGACCGCCTCGAGGAAGATCACGAGTACCTCACCGAGGGAGGCGTGTTCACCGAGGACCTGATCGAGACGTGGATCTCCTTCAAGCGCGAGAACGAGATCCTGCCGGTGCAGATCCGTCCGCATCCCTACGAGATCGCGTTGTACTACGACGTGTAATTCCGACCGGGTCCATCCGCTCCGTGATCACCGCACCGATTGCCGAGCGGGTGGACTCGTCGGCCGACCACCGACGCCCATACGTGTCAGTCACCCCACCGCCGTTCGCAGTAGTCGTTGCGGTACCCCCCGACCAAGTGCCGTAGTCGACTACTGCATGCGGTTCCCTCGGCGCGCCCGAGGATCGGTGCTGTGAGTAGTCGAAGCTCGCGGTCATCGATAGGAGAACCACACATGCTCAAGAAACTGGTTCTCACCGCGGCGGCTGCGGCAGCCGTGTCTGTTCCACTCGCCGGAGGGGTATGGGCCGACCGCCCGTCCGACCGGGGTTCCAGCCACCCGGGCGCCCCCAACAACGATAACGGGATAGGTCAGGGGGGCGTCCCAAAGGTGGCCGCCGGTTTACTCGACAGTGCAGGGGCCCCGAACCCGAACGGGCGTGGAAACCCGGTTCCTGTCGGCAAGGTGTATTCGACCATCGCAAAGAGGACGGCGACGTTCCTGACGGCGTTGCGATTTTCGTGAACAACTTTTACGAAACGTATGGCGGTATTCCGAACCCGGGCTTTTGGCCCCACCCCTTCAGGGATAGCCACGAAGACTTTCACACCCGGGTGCTCCAGCGGTCATACCGCAACCCTGGGGGACGGTCGATCTGCAACTGAAAGCACGGTGCGTGCCGATCTCGGGCCAGGGGTCAGGTCTCGATCCGGCCTTTCGTGTGGGTAACGACTACGTTTTGGTCTGATGACCATGGGGGCGAGCTGTGAAACTGCTGCGAGCCTCGGCGTAAGGTCTGGCTCATGACTGCCAACCTGGACACGCGCTTGGCAAGCTACTCCTCGCCTGTGCTGAGCGCCTTCCGCATCATCTTCGGACTGCTCTACATGCTGCACGGCACCATGAAGCTGTTCGGCTGGCCCGTCGGCACCGCGGCGCCGACCGGAGCCTGGCCGTTCTGGTTCGCCGGGGTGATCGAGACCGTTCTCGGTCTGTTGATCGTGATCGGCCTGTTCACCCGCATCGCGGCGTTCCTCGCCTCCGGTGAGATGGCCTTCGCCTACTTCTATCAGCACTGGCCGCCGCTCAAAGGCGGAGGCATGGCGAGCTTCTGGCCGTTCGGCGCCCAAACCGGCGGAAATGGCGGCGAGCTGGCGATCATGTTTTGCTTCGCATTCCTGCTCATTGCGACCGCGGGCGCAGGCACGTTGTCGGCCGACGCACGGCGGCGCCCGAGGGCGGCTGTCGGAGCTCCCGCCGGACGCCTCCGCCGGCTACGACGTTAGCCGCAACGCGCCACTGATCGTTCACGGACGCAGCAACTTTCACCACGATCGCCAACAGGTCGGCCGCGGCGGTCCATTGAATTCGTCACAACGGCCGACGCATCAGCCCAGGTTTCGATGTAGGAAGCGATTGCGCCATGCCGCCCCTGATCGGATCCCGGCGCCCGATATGGTGGCTGATCACACAATGTGACAGTGGAGGCGCGGTTGACAAACGGGGAGGGCGGCAGAGGCAACGACCTGGGCGTGCTGGCCGGGCGACTCCTCTTCGCCGTGCAGGGCGAACTGTTCGATCGCCTGCATGAGGAGGGGTTCGCCGACATCGTTCCCCGCCACGGCGCGGTATTGGCCTATCTTCGCCCGGAGGGTGTCCGGGCGACGGACGTGGCACGCTTGTCCGGGCAGCTCAAGCAGGTCGTCGGGGTGATAATCGACGACCTCGAGGCCTTGGGCTATGTCAAACGCAAACCCGATCCCGCGGATCGCCGCGCCAAGCTGGTGGTGCCGACGGCCCGTGGACGCAGGCAGATGGATGCGGCCGATTCGATCATGGCCGACATCATGAACCGCCATGCGGCCAACCTCGGTGCCACGAAGTTTCGCCGGTTCCTGGTCGATTTCCGAACGGTCATCGACCATCAGCGCGCGATGACGCTGGACGCCGCCGTGGAGTCGGACCGGCGTGACCGATGACGTCACGTAGTCGCCCAGCGTCATCACCACGATGGTTGCAAGGGCACCACAGTCGGTAGCTGACAGATGCCGACGGTCCCTTGGCCCTGGTCGCTGTCGACCCTGAACGTACCGCCGAGAGCCTCCACCGGGTCGCGCAGGCCGGTGATACCGGAGCCAGCGGCGTTCGCGCCGCCGGTGCCGTCGTCACGGACCGATACATGCAACCCGCCGCCGCCCGGCGTAGGCATGGATACCTCCGTCGGCATGACCGAGCGTCGACCGAGTGCCAGGAGCGCGTACCGAGGCCGGCCTCGGACAGGACGGTGGGGTGTATCCCGTGGGCGATTTCACGGAGTCCTTCCCAACGGTGGCGAGGTCCGTGCCGTACTCGGCCGCGGTCCGTAGGCGCAACGCGACGAACCGTTGCTGTGAACCATCGTGCAAATCGCGAACCCCCAGAGTGACGGCATCGAACACGGTATTCCAGGTCTGCGCCATCGGCAACAAGCATCGCAATACGGCGCAGCGAGGCGTCGGTTTCACGCAATCGATCGCGATCGTCGGCCGTCATCGGTGCCATGTCTCCCTACCCCTACACCTGACACCACCGTACGTACCACTATACCGATCTCAATTCCTGCCTATGACGCTGCTTATACCGGAGGTTTGAATACCCAAGCGCTTCTTTCCGGTACGGAAATACCGGTCGTGCGGGTCAATTTATTCACCACGGTTGCCTATATCGCGAATGAAACTGGCGCAGAGACTGATTCGACAACTCGATACGTTGGAGGGTGGTATGGGCTTGCTCGATGACAAGGTGGCTTTCATCACCGGCGCTGCACGAGGACAGGGGCGAAGTCACGCTGTTCGATTCGCAGAAGAAGGTGCAGACATCGTCGCGATCGACCTGTGTGACCAGATTGATTCGATCCCGTATCGGTTGGCCACCGTCGAGGACTTGAATGAGACGGCGAAAGCTGTTGAAGCGCTTGACCGCACTGTCATTGCGCGGATAGCCGACGTGCGTGATGGGCCTGCGTTGCACCGGGTTGTGTCCGAGGCAACGAGTGCTCTCGGCCCGATCGACATTGTCGTCGCCAATGCCGGAATCGCCGCGGCCGGCGCAAAGGCCAACTCCGAAAAGGTGTTTCGTGACATCGTCGAGGTCAACCTGACCGGCGTATGGAATACCGTCATGGCGGCCGCACCCAGCATGCAGGAGGCGGGCAAGGGCGGAGCTATCGTCATCATCAGTTCCACCCAAGGCTTCAAAGGCACCGGTGGTGACGGCACCGCCGCGCATTGCGCCTACAGCGCTACCAAACATGGCGCCGTCGGCTTGATGCGGTCATTCGCGCACTGGCTGGCCCAAGACGGCATCCGCGTCAACACCGTGCACCCGACCGGCGTCGAGACGCCGATGATCATGAATGAGGCAGTCGGCAGGTTCATGGCCGACAATCCGCAGGCGGCCGAAGCGACCGTCAACCTACTTCCGGTTTCGATGCTTAAGCCGGCGGACGTCAGCGATGCGCTCCTTTGGCTCGTGAGCGATCACGCGAGGTATGTCACCGGAGTGACCCTGCCGGTCGATGCGGGTTTCAGCGCACGATGAACACACTCGAAGTGAATACAACAATCGTCATCAGCACCTAGTGGTGTGTCCTGTAATTAATTGATGATTCCTTGGTAGGCTTCACGCCATGAGGCAACCCGTTCCGGCTCTGTCGGTGTCTACAGGGCAGCGTGAGGTTCTCGAGTCGGTGGCGCGGTCGCAGTCCGCGCCGCATCGCGAGGTGGTCCGCGCGCGGGCGTTGTTGATGGCGGCCGACGGTCGGGCGAACACGGCGATCGCGGAATCGTTGTCGGTGTCGCCGGGGTCGGTCAGCAGCTGGCGCGCCCGGTTCGCCGAGGAGGGGCTGGTCAAGTTCGCCCAAGTCCGCGAGGGCCGGGGTCGCAAGAAGACGATCCCCCAGGACAAGATCGATGAGATCGTGGATCTGACACTGAACTACCGTCCCGAGGGCGAAACCCATTGGAGCTGCCGGACCATGGCCGCGGCTACCGGGGTGTCGAAATCGACTGTGCAGCAGGTGTGGTCGGCCCGGGGGCCTCAAACCGCACCGGGTCGAGACGTTCAAGCTGTCCAACGATCCGAACTTCGAGGAGAAGCTGGTCGATGTCGTGGGGCTCTATCTGAATCCCCCCGAGAAGGCCATCGTCTTGTGCGCCGATGAGAAGTCCTCGGTGCAGGCGCTCGACCGCACCCAGGCATCGCTGCCGATGGTCAAGGGGCGGGGCGAGACGATGACCCACGACTACAAGCGCCACGGCACCACCACCCTGTTCGCCGCTCTGAACGTGCTGACCGGCATGATCATCAGCCAGTGCATGCCCCGGCACCGGCATCAGGAATGGTTGAAATTCCTCAAGAGCATCGACCGGCAGGTCCCCAAGGACCTGCAGATCCACCTGATCCTGGACAACTACGCCACCCACACCCACGACGATGTCCGCCAGTGGCTGGATAAACACCCCCGGTTCCACCTCCACTTCACCCCGACATCGTCGTCCTGGCTCAACCTCGTCGAACGCTGGTTCCGGGAACTGACCGACAAAGCGTTGCGGCGCGGGGTCTTCCACTCAGTGCCGGACCTCGTCGCCTCCATCCAGGAATACATCGACGCCCACAACAACGACCCCAAACCCTACGTGTGGACCGCCACCGCCGAGTCCATCCTGGCCAAAGTCGCACGCGGCCGGATCACACTCGAAAAAGTCAGCTAAAAGCAGGACACACCACTAGGAGCTTGCCCATGGCCTTCTCTCCGATCAACCACATCGCGCTGACAGTGCGGGATCTCGAAGTCAGCGCCCCGTGGTACCGCGCGCTGATTGGAGACGACCCGCTACACGTTGAACATACCGACGGCGGCTTTCACCATGTGGTCTGGCGACTGAGCCGCGACACGCTGATCAGCATTCATCAGCACGACCAGGCAACGGACGGCCGGCGCTTCTCCGAGTTTCGGGTCGGGCTGGACCATGTGGGGTTCGGGTGTGCCAATCGCACCGAACTCGAGGCGTGGGTGAAAAGGTTGACGGAACTCGGGATCGAACACGGTGGCATCGTCGACGAGAGCTACGGATCCGGATTGAGTTTTCGAGACCCTGACGGCATCGCCCTGGAGTTCTTCGCCCTCCCCGAGGATCGCTCACGGTAACCGGTCCGGCCCAGCATCTCGGCAAGTTGATTCAGTAAGGCGGTTCGAAAGCGGTCGGCCGCCGGAGCGGGGAACTGCAGAACGCGGGGCACCATGGCACCGGCAAGCGCACCCAGTAGCAGATCGACAATATCCTCGGGACTGAGTGCGGGTGAGAACGCGCCCTGGTCACAGCCCTCGACCACCGTCTTCAGGAAGGGTGCTCGGTAACAGGCCCAATGGTCCTGGGCGTACTCGCGCATCTCCGCGTCCCGGATGCCGGCGCGCCAAAACTCAATGAGCAGTTCATGGTTGTACACCGGCGTGTTGAGGTTGCGGTCGATCAGCGCGATGAGGCGATTCCACGGGTCGACTACGGCGCTGGCCAGCGTGTCCAACGCGAGGAGTTCGACCTCGGTTGCGTGGCGCAGCGTGTCGATCAGCATGTCTTCCCGGGAACCGAAATAGTTCTGCAGTGTGCTGACCGCGACCCCGCTCGCCTCCGAAACATCGGTGTAGCGGGTGTTCTCGTAGCCCCGCTCCGCGAGGACTCGTGCCGCGCTTTCCAGGACAGCCGTCCGCCGTGTCCCGCCCGCACGGCGTTCGCGACGGTCAACAGGCATCCCAAAAGCGTATCGCAGTATCGACCGGCGCCTGCGTCGTACCTCGGCGACGGCTGAGGTGATGTACCCGACATCGTCGGCACGGTATCGGTATGTCCATACCGTGCTGTTGTACCGAGTAGAGCTGTCCAGTCAGCACGGAAGGACTATCGATGAACTCATGGCGTGACACACTCGGGGAACTGACACAAGCGCTGGAGGGTCCGAGCTTCGTCGCCGATTCTCCTGGCTATCAGGACGAGGTGGCCGTATTCAATCACGCGGTAGTCCACCAACCTGCACTGGCGGTGGGCGCAGCGACCGCGACGGACGTGCGCGCGGCAGTGGAATTCGCCTTGCGCCACCGCATGAACATAGCCGTCCTCAACACCGGTCACGGTCCATCGCTGCCCGCCGGGCCGGACACGCTGATGATCACCACGAAACGAATGACGAAGGTAGACATCAACGCCGACAACACGACGGCTCGCGTCGAGGCCGGGGTCCGGTTCGGGCAGCTGGTAGATGCCGCGGCGGCCCACGGGCTGGCACCGCTACCGGGTTCCTCACCCAGTGTCGGCGTAGTGGGCTACACCCTTGGCGGGGGCGCCAGCTCTACCATAGGACGAAAGTACGGCTGGGCGTCCGACCATGTCAGCGCGCTCGATGTGGTTACCGCGGACGGCCAATCGCGTCGAGTATCAGCAGAATCAGAAGCCGATCTGTTCGGCGCGCTTCTTGGCGGAAAGAGCAATTTCGGGGTTGTCACGGCGATGGAGTGTGCGCTGTTCCCCGTGACGCGGCTCTATGCGGGCTGCCTGTTCTACGCAGGCGAGCACACCCGAGAGGTGTTGCGGGCCTACGGGCGATTCACCAAGTCGGCGCCCGACGACATCACCACCGGCGTCGCGCTTCTCAATTTCCCGCCGCTGCCCCACCTTCCACCATTCCTGCAGGGGAAGCCGGCGGTTTCGGTGCGGTTCTCCTACCTGGGCGATGCCGAATCCGGCGACCGATTGATCAACCCGCTGCGAGACGCGGCGCCCGTTCTCCTGGACACCCTGGCGGAGATTCCCTACACCGAGTTCGCCTCCATCACCAATGATCCGACAGACCCGGCGCCCGCCGTCGAGCACTTCGGCCTGCTTCGCGAGCTGACCGACGACGCCGTGGACGCGATCGTCAACGTGGCCGGCCCCGACGGGGGCAGCCACCTCAACATCGTCGACATCCGCCACCTGGAAGGCGCTTTCAGCCGTCCGCCGGCGTTTCCGCATGCGGTCGGCGCGCGCGACGCGGCGTTCGCCTTCTTCGCCCTGACCGTGGTTCCACCCGGCCACGACGTCGCCGACTACCGGAACTCCGGCGGGGAACTGGCCAGCGCCCTGTCACCGTGGCACTGCGACAAATCCCATCCCGGTTTTCTTGGGCCGGCCGACGCCACTGAAGCCGGCACCCGCTCCGCGTATGACCCGGACACGTACCGGCGACTGCAAGAGGTCAAGTCAAAATACGATCCTGACAATGTGTTTCGCACGAACCACAACATCCCGCCCACCACGTTTAGGGACTCCAGACCGTGATGCTCAACGGAGCAGCTCGACCCAATCGTCGAGATGACCGGTCAGGAACTCGGCTGCCCCGTCGAGTGCCCTGCGCGCGCTGACGAGTTGCTCGACGTTGAACTGGAAGACGTGATGCATTCCCTCCCACACCTCGAGCCGCACTGTGCCGCGAGCGTTGACGACGGCAAGGGCCAAGCGCCGCGAATCATCGACTAGGACCTCGTCAGCGCCGACCTGGATCAGCAGCGGCGGCAGGTGCTCGTGGGCGTCGGCCCCGCTGAGGCTGAGATCGGTCCATGGCGAAAAGGTTGCAACGGCTGCGATCTCCAGTCCGTCCCGGACCGCCCGCGCTGTGGCGGCCAGGGCGAGGCCACCGCCGGCCGAGTCACCGGCGACCGCGACGCCGGCATGCGTGTGGCAGATCCTGCTCAGCGTCTCCACCGCAAGGTCGAGCGCTTGGGGCAGCGGAGAATCGGGGGCCACGGGAAAGTCGAGCACGAACGCCGCGACACGCGCCCGTGCCGCGATCTGGCTGACCAGACCGGCGTAAGCCGAAGCGCTGCCCACGCCGTAACCACCGCCGTGCAGGAACAGCAGGGCGCGATCCGGTGCAGCGTCGACGGGGCGCATCCAGACGCCGGGAGCGGGGTCATTGGTGGTGTGCTGCATGGTCACATCCGCAGCGACCGGAGGAGCGGCGGTGAACTGTCCGAACTCGGCCCTCAGCGCTCGCACGGCCGGAATGTCCTGGTCGTCGATGGGTATGACGGGCACTGCTGCTCCTTCGGTTGCCCGATGCCTGTGTCAGTCGCCGACGAGTCGTCTGCTGATGGCTTCGGCCATCATGATCGTGGTGACGTTCGGCGGGCCCGAAGGGATGTCGGGCATGATCGACGCGTCGATCACGCGCAGCCCCTCCACGCCACGGACGGCGCCCGTGGCGTCGACAACGGCGCCGGCATCCTCGGCACTGCCCATCGGCACCGTCGAGGTGGGATGGTGGTAGGCATCCACGGAGGCGATCACGGACTTCTCGAGCGCGGTGCCATCTTCCACTCGCTCGCCAGGGGTCAACTCGCATTCGACCATGTCGGCAAACGGCGCCTCGCGACCTATCCGGCGGGATAGCCGCACCGCTTCGAGCATTCGCCGGAGGTCACCAGGGTCTTCGAAGAAGTTCAAGCGGATGACCGGCGCCATCCGTGGGTCACGGCTTGCGAGGCGCACCGAGCCTGTCGAGTTCGGCAGCGTCACCGCGTTGGCCAGCACGATCGCTGCACCGGTTGGGCTTTGCGCCGGGTCGAAGATGTGCGTGGCGGAGATCTGAACGTCCAGTTCGTCGGGGTCCGCCTCGCTGGACCTGGTCCAGATGAGTGCTCCCGCGACGGGGTCCATTGATTTCGCTTCGGGTTTGAGTGCGTAGACGTTGTAGTAGAACGGGTGGTCTTTGAGGCGCTCGCCGACCGGGGCGTGAAGCAGGACGGGAATGTCCAGGTCCTGTAGATGTGACGCCGGGCCGATACCCGACCGCATCAGGATCGCCGGACTGCCGTAGGCGCCGGCAGAGAGGATGACCCGATTGCCGGTCATGGTTTCGCCGGTCACCAGGCGAACTCCGGTCGCGCGGCTGCCCGTGAATGTGACGCTGTCCACTTCGGCGTTTCCCTTGATCGTCAGGTTCGGCCGGCTTCGTACGTCCTCGGTCAGGTATGCCATGCCGGTGTTGATGCGCCGGCCGTCGAGCACGTTCAGAGGATAGGGCGACACCCCCTCTTGCTCGGCCCCGTTGAAGTCGTCTATCCGTGCCAAACCGACGGCCTCGGCTGCCCGCACGAATGCCCGCATCGACGGGGTGTTGGCCTCCATCGTGGTCTGACGTATCGGGAAGAGACCGCAACGTCCGTGCCATTTGTCGTCACCGGTGGGGGTGTTTTCGAGATCCTTGAAGATCGGCAGGACGTCGTCGAACGACCAGCCATCGATGCCGCGGGCCGCCCATCGTGCGAAATCGCTCGGGCGAGAACGCATTGCCACCGCTGCGTTCACGGCCGAACTGCCGCCGAGAACCTTGCCCCGTTTTGCCGCGATGTCGTGGCCGAGGCCGAGGTGGTCTTGGGTGTGATATCCCCAGTCGTGTGCGGCATCGGCGCCGACACGGTTGGCGTCTGCGATCACGTCCGGAAACTGCCCGGGCGCATATGCCGGTCCTGCTTCGAGCAGCAGGATTCGTCGTTCGGGATTCTCGCTGAGGCGATTGGCGAGTACAGCTCCCGCCGATCCGCCGCCGACGATGACGACGTCGAATGAATTGCTGGGCATGTCCGCGGCCGTCACCGCCTCAAGGCGTCGGCCACCTGGCCCATCAGGGTGGCGAAGGGCATGTCGAGCGCGCCGTAGATGGCGTTGGCCTTGGGGTCGGCGTTGTCGGCCATGACCTCGACCATCATGGTGGCGTAGTCAGACACCTCGATGCCCAGAGTGGTGAGCCGTGCGAGTCCGGCTTCGCGCTTGTGGTGCGAGAACGTGCCGCATGCGTCGACCGCCACCACCGGGTGAAAGCCGTTGTCGCGCGCGCAGATCGCGGGAAGCGACGCGCACACCTCGAATGACAGACCGGCGATGATCAGGTGATCACGCCCAGTCTGTCTCACCTGGGCGACGAATCGCTCGTCGTCCCAGGCGTTCACAGTCGACCGATCGAGGATATCGGTCTCGCCCAGGACTTGTTTGAGCTCGGGGATGGTGGGACCCCACATGCTGTCGCGTGCAGTGGTGACGGCAACGATCGGCAATCCGAGGATCTGCGCAGCGCGCGCCAACCCCACCACATTGTGTTTGAGTTCGTTGACGTTGATATCTCGTACACCGGTGAACAACCCCACCTGATGATCGATCAGCAGTACGGCAGTGTTGTCGCGAGTGAAGCGCACCCGACTCATGTTGTCTCCTTGATGTGCTCTGACCCGCTCGATGCCCGCGTGGAGGTATGTAGTCATGAAAAATGACTGTCAGTGACAATTACTACTTGCCGAGACCAGATCTGTCAAGAGCCGCTCGGCCTGACCATCAGTCGTCGAGTCCCAGGTCCTTGCGGAAGCTACGCATACCGTCGATCTTCTCGGCAGTGGTCGCGTTGGGTCCGGCGTAGAACATCCACGGCATCGTGATGATGCCGTTGATACAGCCGGCCTCGGCCCGTTCGTAATGCTCCGCGGTGAACACGTCGGTGAGCGGGGTCAGGACGGTGAGATCGTCCATCGACAAGCCGTGCTGTGCCCGCATTTCACGCAATCGGTCGACACGTTCCACGGCGCGCTCCGTGGTGATCAGGTCTCCGATCCAGCCATCGTGCCGGGCGGCGCGGCGCAGCGCGATATCGGACAGGCCACCCGACGTAGACGGGAATGTGCGGAGGGCAGCGTGGAGGTGGCACTCCGCTGCGCACGTTCGAGGATTGCGGTCACCGCCTCGATGGCCGCCTGCGCCTCGCGAACGGTGTCCTCGTCGACCGCGGTCCGGATGCCGGCATCGATCAGCCGACGCAGCGCGTCGGTCAGCGGCCCGTACAGGTCCCGCTGGCGCTCGTATTCGTCGGCACTGATCAGATCGAAGCCGAAGTCCACGCAAACCGGGTCTGCCCCATTAGCCGAAGACCTTTCGTACCACGGCTTTCGCCCGGCGGGTGACTCGCAGGTAGTTGTCGAGGAACTCTCCCCCGTCGTCACTGCCCCATCCCGCGGCGAGCGCGACCGCGTTGAGTTGGCGGCCCGGTCCCGGGAGCTGGTCGGTGGGCTTTCCACGCACCAGCACCAGCGCATTCCGCGCCCGGGTGGCGGTGAGCCACGCCTGCCTCAACAACTCCACGTCGCCTTCCGCGATCAGTTCTGCGGCTCCGATCGCGTTGAGTGTCTCCAGGGTCGAGGTGTTGTGCAGCGCCGGGATCTTGTCGGCGTGGCGAAGCTGCAGCAGCTGGACCGTCCATTCGATGTCGGCAAGGCCGCCGCGGCCCAGCTTCGTGTGCGTGTTGGGGTCCGCGCCGCGGGGCAGCCGCTCGGCATCGACCCGGGCCTTGATCCGGCGGATCTCCTGCACGGCTTCGGCCGACACCCCACCCGGCGGGTAGCGGGTCTTGTCGACCATCACGAGGAATCGCTCACCCAGACCGACATCGCCGGCCACCCGGTGCGCCCGCAGCAACGCCTGGATCTCCCATGCCTGCGCCCACTGCGCGTAGTAGGCCTCAAACGAAGCGAGGGTCCGCACCAGGGGCCCGCTGCGGCCCTCAGGCCGCAGGTTCGCGTCGACCTCCAGCGGAGGGTCGCCGCTGGGCGTACCGAGCAGCGCCCGCACCTGTTCGGCGATGCTGACCGACCAGCGCACCGCCACGGACTCCTCGACACCGTCTTCCGGCTCACACACGAACATCACGTCGGCATCCGAGCCGTAGCCCAGTTCGCCGCCGCCGAGGCGCCCCATCCCGATCACCGCAATACGCGCCGGCGCAGCCGAATCCACCGTGTTCTTCCGGATCACCGCCTCCAGCGCGGCCTGCAGCACCGCCACCCACACCGCTGTCAGCGCCTTGCACACGTCGGTCACCGCGAGCATGCCGAGCAGGTCGGCGGAGGCGATCCGGGCCAGCTCCCGCCGCCGCAGCGTGCGCGCCGCCGCGATGGCGCGCAGCGGGTCGGCGTGCCTGCCCGCCGAGGCGACGAGTGCACGGGCCACACCGTCCGGTTCCACTTCGAGTAACTTGGGACCGGCCGGACCGTCGGCGTAGGACTGGATGACCTCCGGTGCGCGCATCAACAGATCGGGTACGTAGGCCGACGTGCCGAGCACCTGCATCAGCCGCTTCGCCACTGCGCCCTCGTCGCGCAGTGTCGACAGGAACCACCTCTGCTCGGCAAGCGCCTCACTGATCCGGCGGTACGCCAGCAGGCCCGCATCCGGGTCGGGGGTGTCGGACAACCAGTCCAGCAGCGTGGGCAGCAGCACTTGTTGGACACGGCCGCGGCGGCCGCGGGCGCCGGTGAGCGCCGCCAGATGGGTCAGCGCACTCTGCGGCCCCTCATAGCCGAGCGCAGCCAGCTGACGCTCGGCGGCCTCGGCGCTCATGCCCCCGGAAATGCCGAGCGCCGGTTGTCCAACCGACTCCAGCAGCGGCTGGTAGAAGAGCTTCGCGTGCAGCCGTGACACCCGCAGGCTCTGCCGCTTGAGTTCCTCGCGCAGCACGCCGAGCGCATCATGCCGGCCATCGGGGCGCATGTGAGCCGCACGCGCCAGCCAACGCATCGCCTCGTCGTCATCGGTCTCCGGCAGCATGTGGGTGCGCCTGAGCCGCTGCAGCTGCAGCCGATGCTCGAGAAGTCGCAGGAATTCATATGACGCGGTCAGATTCGCGGCGTCGTCGCGTCCGACGTAGCCGCCCGCGCCGAGCGCCGCCAGAGCATCGACCGTCGACGCCACGTGCAGCGAATCGTCATTGCGGCCGTGAACGAGTTGCAGCAGTTGCACGGCGAACTCGACGTCACGCAGCCCGCCGGTGCCCAGCTTGATCTCGCGGGCCCGCACTCCGGCGGGAACCAACTCCTCGACGCGTCTGCGCATGGACTGCACCTCGGGCACGAAGTCCTCGCGCTCGCTGGCCGTCCACACCATCGGCATCAACGCTTCGACGTACTGCTCGCCGAGTTCCGCGTCGCCCGCCGCGGGCCGCGCTTTCATCAATGCCTGGAACTCCCAGGTCTTGGCCCAGCGCTGGTAGTAGGTGACGTGAGACTCCAGCGTGCGGACCAGCTGGCCGTGTTTGCCCTCCGGCCGCAGCGCCGCATCCACCTCGAAGAACGCGTCGGCGGCGAACCGCATCAATTCGCCGGCGACCCGGGTGGTGGTCGTGTCGGCGGACTCGGCGACGAAGATGACGTCGACGTCGCTGACGTAGTTGAGCTCGCGTGCTCCGCACTTGCCCATCGCGACCACCGCGATCCGCGACGCCTGGGCGCCGGTCACCGATCGGGTGGCCACGGTGAGCGCGGCGCCCAGGGCGGCGTCGGCCAGGTCCGAGAGGTGCTCGCCGACGGTGGTGAACGGCAGCACGGGTTCGTTCTCGACCGTCGACGCCAGATCCAGTCCGGCGAGTATCAGCAACCGGTCGCGGTACAGACTCCGCAGCGGGTTCACCGCACTGGTTGTGCCCCTGTGCATCTCGACCGTTCCGGCGAGCTCGGCGAAGGCGTCACGCAGTTCCACGGCCGACGGCAGCTCCACCGCGCCCTCGAGCAGATGCCATGATCCCGGATGGGCGACCAGATGGTCTCCCAGCGCCAGTGAGGAACCCAGCACACCGAACAGCCGGCCGCGCAGCCCGCGATCCTTGAGCAGAGCGGCGTTGAGTTCGGCCCAGCCGTCCTTGGCGGCCTCGGCCAGTCGCACCATCGCCTGAAGCGCGGTATCCGCGTCGGGCGCGCGCGACAGCGACCACAGCAGCTCCACATGGGCGTCGGTGTTCCAGCCCAGCCCGTCCAGGTCAGCGGGGGCCTGAGGGTCGACCAGCCCCAGCCGGCCTACGCTGGGCAGCTTCGGACGCTGCGTCGCAGGTTTGGCCACTCAGTCACGGTAGCGCAGGCGCCATTCCGTACGTTTTCTACAGCGAAAGGTACGTCTTCAGCTCGTAGGGCGTGACATGGCTGCGATAGGTTTCCCACTCGGTCCGCTTGTTGCGCAGGAAGTAGTCGAAGACGTGCTCCCCCAACGCTTCCGCGACCAGTTCGGAGTTCTCCATGTCCGCCAGGGCCACGCCGAGGCTGCCCGGCAGCTCCTTGTAGCCCATCGCGCGGCGCTCCTCGGGCGTCAGACTCCACACGTTGTCCTCGGCCTGCGGACCCAGCACGTAGTTCTTCTCGACCCCGCGCAGACCCGCCGCCAGCAGTACCGCGAACGTCAGATACGGGTTACACGCCGAATCGGGGCTGCGCACCTCGATGCGCCGCGACGACGCCTTGCGCGGCGTGTACATCGGGACGCGGACGAGCGCCGAGCGGTTGGCGGCTCCCCATGACGCGGCGGTCGGGGCCTCCCCGCCATGCACCAGCCGCTTGTAGGAGTTCACCCACTGATTGGTGACGGCGCTGATCTCCTTGGCGTGTTCGAGAATGCCGGCGATGAACGACTTGGCCACATCGGAGAGCTGCAGCGGATCATCGGGGCTGTGGAAGGCGTTGGTCTCCCCTTCGAACAGGCTCATGTGGGTGTGCATCGCCGAACCCGGGTGCTCCGCGAAGGGTTTGGGCATGAACGACGCCCGCACCCCGTCGCCGAGCGCGACCTCCTTCACGACGTAGCGGAACGTCATGACGTTGTCCGCCATCGAGAGGGCGTCGGCATAGCGCAGGTCGATCTCCTGCTGCCCCGGCGCACCTTCGTGATGGCTGAACTCGACCGAGATCCCCATCTGCTCGAGCGCGTCGATGGCATGGCGGCGGAAATTCGGCGCCGCGTCGTGCACGGCCTGGTCGAAGTAGCCGCCGTTGTCCGCGGGCACCGGCGGTGATCCGTCGTCGGGGCCCCGCTTCAACAGGAAGAACTCGATCTCCGGATGCACGTAGCAGGAAAAGCCCAAGTCGCTGGCCTTTGCCAGTTGGCGGCGCAGCACATGTCGCGAGTCCGCCCACGACGGTGAACCGTCCGGCATGGTGATATCGCAGAACATCCGCGCGGAGTGGTGCTGGCCAGAGCTCGAGGTCCACGGCAGCACCTGGAACGTCGATGGGTCGGGGCGTGCCACCGTATCGGATTCCGACACCCGGGCGAAGCCCTCGATCGAGGAGCCGTCGAACCCGATGCCCTCCTCGAAGGCACCCTCGAGTTCGGCGGGTGCGATCGCGACGGACTTCAGGTATCCGAGCACGTCCGTGAACCACAGGCGGACGAAGCGGATATCGCGTTCCTCCAGCGTGCGCAGCACGAATTCCTTCTGCCGATCCATGAGCGCAGCGTAGGTTCCGGCTGTTAATTCTGTGTTACGAAGCTGCTAGCACCGCAATCCGTCCGGCGGCAGGACGGAGTCCACGAGGAAGTTCACCACCGCGGTGTCGACGCACTGGTCACCGTTGAACACCACCGTGTGCTGCGTGCCGTCGAACGTGATCAGCGCGGCATCCATCTCGCGGGCCAGGTCCACGCCCGCCTGGTACGGGGTGGCCGGGTCATGAGTCGTCGAGACGACCACGACCTTGCCGGGACCGGGTGACGACGCCTGGTGCGGTGTGGTCGTGGCAGGCACCGGCCACATCGCGCAGGTGTCACGCGGTGCGAGGCCGGTGAAGTCGCCGTAGGCCATGAACGGGGCCACCTGGCGGATCTGGCGATCGGCTTCGGCCCACACCGCCGGATCGGTCGGATAGGGCGAGTCGACGCAGCGGATCGCGGCGAAGGCGTCCTGCAGGTTCTGGTAGTGGCCCGATTGATCGCGGTGCTGGTAGTCGTCGGCCAGCAGAAGCAGGTCGCCCGGGTCGCTGCCGCGCTGCAGTCCGAGCAACCCGCTGGTGAGGTACTTCCAATATCGCTGCGTATAAAGAGCGTTCACCGTGCCGGTCATGGCGTCCTGATAGCTGAGCCCGCGCGGGTCCGCGGTCGCGGCCGGCCGCTGCACCAGGGGATCGACCAACGCGTGGAAGCGGTTGACGTACTGTGCCGGATCGTTGCCGAGTGGGCAGCCGACGTATTTCCCGCACTCGGTGGCGTAATCGTTGAATGCGGTCTGGAAGCCGGCCATCTGGCTGACGGTCTCGGCGACCGGATCCGCACTGGGGTCGACCGCACCGTCGAGCACCATCGCACGGACCCGGTCGGCGTACCGCTCGGCGTATGCCGATCCGAGTTCGGTTCCGTAGGAGAAGCCGAGATAGTTGATCTGGTTTTCACCGAGTGCGGCGCGGACGACGTCGATGTCGCGCGCCGACGATGCGGTGCCGACGTTGGCCAAGAACTCCGCACCCATGCGATCGGCGCACTCTTGCGCGAATTGCCGGTAAACGCTTTCGATCCGGGCGACACCGGCGGCGCTGTAGTCCGTCATCGGCTCGCGCCGGTAAGCGTCGAATTCGGCATCGGTGCGGCACCGAAGTTCGGGCGTGGAATGCCCGACGCCACGCGGGTCGATGCCGACGAGGTCGAAGCGGCGCGCGATGTCGGTGCCGGCCAGCGATGCGCCCATGCTGGCGACGGTGTCGACCGCGGATGCGCCCGGACCGCCGGGGTTGACCACCAGCACGCCGAGCCTGTCGCCGGTGGCCGGTACCCGAATCACGGCCAGTTGCGCTTGCGCGCCTTCAGGTTTCGCGTAATCAACCGGCACCGAGACGGTGCCGCACTGCGCGGCGGGGACGGCGTTGGCGTTGGTGTCACCGATGAACCGCCCACAGCTTCCCCAGACCGGTGGCTGCCCGTAGAGCTGGGTGGCTTGTCCGTCCGGCGCCGCCGAGGCCACCGGGCATGCGACCGCTGCCAGGAGGATGGCGAGCAGCGCGGAGATCATCGTGCCCACCCGCCCCATGGCGAACATGGTCGCACGGGTACCGGGCATGGGTCTGCCCCGGGAGACAAAGGTGATCGGGCTGTTATCGGACGCGGGCGGTCAGCATTTGGTGTCCGGCGGCGGCACCGTCACGTCGACGAGGTAGCGGGCGGCGATGTCGTCGACGCAGCTGTTCCCCTGGAACACCACCGTGTGCTGAGTGCCGTCGAACGTGAGCAGCGTTCCGCCGAGTTGATGGGCCAGGTCGACACCGGCCTGATACGGCGTGGCCGGGTCGTTGGTGGTCGACACGACCAGGATGGGAGGCAGCCCGCTGACATTGATCTCATGCGGCGTGCTGGTCGGCGGCACCGGCCAGAACGCACATGTGCCGAGCGGCGCGTCTCCGGTGAAGTCGCCGTAGCTCATGAACGGCGCGACCTCGCGGGTGCGCCGGTCCTCGTCGACGACCTTCGCGTGGTCGGTGACCGGCGGCTGGTCCACGCAGTTGACCGCCACCCGCACATCGGTCGAGTTGCTGTAATGGCCCTGCGCGTCCCGACCCATGTACAGATCGGCGAGCGCGAGCATCGTGTCACCTTTGCCGTTCTTCATTTCGTCGAGCGCCTGGGTGAGATGGCGCCACAGGCTGGGTGAGTACAGCGGCAGGATGGTCCCGACGATGGCGTCGCTGTAGCTCAGGCCCCGCGGATCGTCGGTCTTGTCCGGCTTCTCGACCAGTGGATCGACCAGGCTCTTGTAGACGTCGACGGCCTTGGCCGGGTCGGTGCCGAGCGGACAGTCGGGTTCTTTGGCGCAGTCGGCGGCGTAGTCGTCGAACGCCTTCTGGAACGCGGCGGCCTGGCGGATGTCGGCCTCGACGGGGTCGGCATTCGGGTCCACGGCGCCGTCGAGGATCATCGCGCGCACGTTCTGCGGAAAGGCCTCGGCGTAGGCCGATCCGATCCGGGTGCCGTACGAGTAGCCCAGATAGGTCAGCTTCGCGTCGCCGAGGGCTGCACGCATCGCGTCGAGGTCCTTCACCACGCTGACGGTTCCGACGTTCTCCAGGAATTCCTTACCCATCTTGTCCACACAGCGCTGGACGAATTCCTTGGTTTCCTTCTCGATGTGGGCGACGCCGGCCGGCGTGTAGTCGACCTGCGGGTCGGCACGGAGCCGGTCATTGTCGGCGTCGGAGTTGCACCACACCGCGGGTGTGGAGTTGGCCACCCCGCGCGGGTCGAAGCCCACCACGTCGAAGCGCTGACGCACCGATTGCGGCAGCGTTCGGACGAGCGAGGCGGCGGCCTCGACACCCGATTCACCGGGTCCGCCGGGGTTGACGATCAGCGAGCCGATCTTGTCGCCGGTCGCCTTGAACCGGATCATCGCCAGCTGGGCGACGTCGCCCTCGGGCTTGGCGTAGTCGACCGGGACCGAGAGCATGCCGCACTCGGCTCCGGGCGGAATGCGGCTCTCGTCGGAGGGCGCGGACTTGCAGTCCGCCCACTGGATCGGAGAGCCCGGCCGGGGCACCGCGATGACGGCGCGCCCGTCGACCACATTGCTGCAGCCGGCGACAAGTACCAGCGCAGCAGCCGCCGCGAGGACCCCGGTCCTGAGGTTCATGGCTCAACATGCTGCCATGGACACGCGTCGGCCCTGGTTAGGCGGGGTTTGATGTCGCCCGCCGGAGCGGCTGCGGTTCCCGCGGCTAGCTCGTGGCGTCGAGCAGCTCGGACAGCGCGGCCTGGAAATCGTCGGCCATGTCCCACAGATCGGGCAGCAACTCCGGGCACGACACGATCCCGACGTCGAGTTTTCCGGTCAGCGACATCACGGTGATGTTGAGCCCGCAGCCGTGGAAGATCGGGCCCAGCGGGTACATCGCCTTCACCTCGGAGCCCATGAAGTACAGCGGCACCTGGGGACCGGGCACGTTGGATATCACCAGGTTGTGCACCGGTTTCGCGCCACTGAGCCGGCTTGCGGCGTAGACGCGCATCGCCACTCCGAACACCGCGGGCGCGGCGAACTGCGACCAGTCCTGCAAGAGCGTGGCTCCGATCGCCGAACTGTGTTGTTTCGCAACGGAATTCGCCTCGGCAATCGACTTGATCCGTTCCACCGGATCCTCGATATTGGTCTCCAGCCGCGCGAACATGCCCGACACCTGGTTGCGTCCGGGCCGGTCGGACTTGTCGTGCACCGACACCGGAACCATCGCCACCAGGGTGCTGTCCGGCAGCTCACCGCGGTCGAGGAGGAACTTCCGCAACACCCCGGACACCAGCGCCATCACCACGTCGTTGACCCTCACCCCGAAGTGGTCCTTCACCTTCTTGACGTCTTCGAGGTCGAGCTGGGCGAACGCGACGTTGCGATGGCCGGTGACGTTGGCGTTGAACGCGGTCTGCGGTGCCGCGAACGGCGCCGCCATGGTGAGGCCGCTGCGGGCGCGTTTGACCGTGTCGATCACCGACGACACCGTCGTCGGCAGCACATTGACCAGCTTCAACGGCCGGGTGGCAAACCTGACCGCGCCCTGCACGACGATCTCGAGGCCGCTGGCATTGCCCACGCCCTCCACCGGATCAGGGGGCGGCGCGTCGGGTTCGGTGCTGCACAACTGCGACATCAGGTTGGCGCCGGTGACACCGTCGACGCCGGCGTGGTGCACCTTGGTCATCACCGCTATCCGGCCGCCGTCGTGGGCGTCGGTGCCCGCGAGGTTCTCGATGATCCACATCTCCCACAAGGGACGGCGGCGATCGAGCGGCAACGAGGCGATGTGTCCGCAGATCTCCGCAAGCTCGATGCGGCCGCCGGGCGACGGCAGGCCGATGCGGTGCAGGTGACGGTCGACGTCAAAGTCCTTGTCCTCCACCCAAACCGGATGATCGAGGTTGAACCGGTTGTTGGCGAGCTTCTCCCTGAACTCCGGCATCGCCTTGATCCGGAGGCCCAGCGCGTCGCGGAGCCGGTCAAACGTGTACCCGCCCGGCATCGTGGAGGTGTCGACCTCGAGGATCGAACACACATGCAGCGGCTGCGCGGCGGTTTCGAGATACAGGAAGCTGGCGTCGAGTCCGCTGAGCCGTTGCATGCCGCCGATGTTAGGCGTGGGCGAGACAGGGTGTGAGGAAGTCCACTTAACAGTTCTTTTACCTTCTGACGCCAGGGTGGCAGACTTGGGACGTCAGAACGGACCCGGGGACCCAAAGGGCCACGAGGGACGACCAGACCAACCCATGAGGGACAACGATGTCTGAGCAGACTGTCTATGGTGCTGCCGAATCCCGGCCGCGGACGAAGGTGCGCACCCACCACCTGCAGAAGTGGAAGGCCGAAGGCCACAAGTGGGCCATGCTGACGGCCTACGACTACTCCACCGCCCGGGTGTTCGACGACGCCGAGATCCCGGTGCTGCTGGTCGGCGATTCCGCCGCCAACGTCGTCTACGGCTACGACACCACCGTTCCGGTGACCATCGAGGAATTGATTCCCCTCGTGCGCGGCGTGGTCCGCGGCGCCCCGCACGCGCTGGTCGTCGCCGACCTGCCGTTCGGCAGCTACGAGGCCGGTCCCGCACAGGCGCTGGCCACCGCGACGCGATTCCTCAAGGAGACGGGCGCGCATGCGGTCAAGCTCGAGGGCGGTGAGCGCGTCGCCGACCAGATCGCCACGTCGACGCAGGCAGGCATCCCGGTGGTGGCCCATATCGGCTTCACCCCGCAGAGCGTCAACGGTCTGGGCGGCTTCCGGGTCCAGGGCCGTGGCGACGCCGCCGAGCAGACCATCCACGACGCCATTGCGGTGCAGGAAGCCGGTGCCATCGCGGTGGTGCTGGAGATGGTGCCGGCCGAACTGGCCACGCAGATCACCGGCAAGCTGACGATTCCGACCGTCGGCATCGGCGCCGGGCCCAACTGCGACGCGCAGGTGCTGGTGTGGCAGGACATGGCGGGGCTCACGGGCGGCAAGACGGCCAGGTTCGTCAAGTGTTTCGGCAATGTCGGCCGCGAATTGCACCACGCCGCAACGCAATACGCCGCCGAGGTGGCCAGCGGTTCATTCCCCGCCGACGAACACTCGTTCTAGGCGAACTCCGGCTTCCGCTTCCCGAGGAACGCGTCGATACCTTCGCGTCCGTCGGCGGACTCGGCACGCTCGGCGATCTGCCGGCCCTCGAGTTCCATCTGCTCCTCGAGGCCGCTGGAGAAGGTGGCCAGCAGTAGCCGCTTGACTCCGCCGTTGGATCCGCCTGCGGCGGCGGCCATTCGGCCGGCCAGCACATCCGCCCGGGCAGCCAGTTCGTCGTCGGGTACGACTTCGGTGACCAGGCCCCACTGAGACGCCTCCTGAGCCGACAGCGTCCAATTGGTCAGCATCAGTTCTTTGGTTTTGGCGATATCGATGAGTCGCGGCAGGTAGTAGGAGGAACTGCCGTCGGGGCTCAGCCCGACCCGGGTCTAGGCCATGGTGAACGAGGCGGACTCCGCGGCGAGTACGAGGTCACCGATCACCGCGATGGAGAAACCCGGCGCCCGCGGCGGTGCCGTTGACCGCCGTGATCAGCACGGCGTCCATGCGGGAGAACGACGAGATGGCGCGGTGCAGATCGTCGGCGACGCCCTTGATATGCAGCCCGCGTTTCGGCGCCGAGGCAAACGGCTTCAAGTCGCCGCCCGCGCAGAAGAATCTTCCGGACCCAGTGAGCACGACGACCTTCGTCGCATCGGCGTCGCAGCGCCGTGCGGCATCGGCGAGTTCCCGAGTTATGGTGGCGTTAATGCCGTTTGCGGCGTCGGGCCGGTTCGGTGCAATCCAAGTGATCGGCCCGGAGTGCTCGACTGTGATGGTCTCGGGTTGGGTGGGTCACACCGGGGACTCTAGCGGGCAGTGTTTGCGCAACGCCGCGAAGTCGCCGCCGAAGCCGAGCAGGCGTAGCGCGCCGTCCGCGATCACCCAGGGCTGCTCGGCCGGACACTCGATGTCGTCCGAGCGCCCGTTGATCACCGATTCCACTAACCGAAACGGCAGGTCGTCGGCTTCGACCGGACCGCCGCACTCCGCGATCACCGCCGCGGCGAGGCTGCGGCAGCGGTCCCGGAGCTCGGCGCGACGCAGCCGGAACTGCTCGAACCGGTCCAGCCGCAGCTCGGGTAGCAGGTAGAGCGCGCCGAGGTTCCATCGGCTGGCGCACAGCTGGGCGACATCACTGACCACGAGCGCGTACAGGCGTGGTGCGGCCGGACCCTCCTCGGCCAGCAACTTGGCCGCCAGCCGCAGTGGTTCGTCGACGGTCCCGGCCAGCAGCGCGTCGAGGATGTCGTCCTTGGTGGCGAAATGGTGATAGAGCGAGGCCTGACGCACCCCGACCGCATCCGCGATGCGGCGGGTCGACGTGCTCGCATAGCCGAGATCGGTGAAGAGTTCGGCGGCGGCGTCCAGAATCTCCTCCCGCGCCGTCTTTCCCGGCCGCCGTGAGCGCTCCAGTCTCGGGCGTCCCCGGCCGTCGCCGCTCATGGCCACATTCTCGCACGACGCCGCGAATATCTGTCACTCGATAGAAACACCGGCAACGCAGTCGTAATGGCGCGGACATCCGGCGGGAATGGCCGGCCACAAAACTTTCAAATGACAGTTAATCGACGAGGAGTTGACCGTGACTACCGATTCGACCGGCGGGGCCAGAGACCACGCTCGATCGCAGGCCGCGACCGCCGTCATGCGGGTCCCCGACACACCAGGCGACATCGGGGAATCGAGATTGTTGTGGGCCGAATCCGTCCCGGCCGGCTCCTACGCCACCAAGGTGCTCGGCCGGGGAACCCGGCTCCGGCTCGTCGACGTCGGCGGCGGAGCCTGTGCACATCTGCTTCTGTTCCGGGCCGACGCGCCATGGGAACGACTGAACGTCGCCGACACCGTGAAGGTGCCCTGGCAGGCGTACCTCGGGGTCGGCCACCCGCTGCTCTCCGACCAGGGCAGGCTGCTCGCCACGGTGGTCGCCGACGGCTCGGGCCACCACGACGCGCTGTGCGGAATGACCCGGTCGGGCCGCGCCAAGATGCTGCTGGCCGCCGTGAAGCACGGTCTCGACATCCGCGACGTGGCACCGTCGGTGTCCCTGTTCAAAGGTGTGCGCGTGGGTGACGACGGATCGCTGATCTTCACCGGTTCGTCCCGCCCCGGCGCCGCCGTCGATCTGCTGGTCCATCTGCCGGTGGTGGTGGCCATCGTCAACGCCGAACACCCACTGGATCCCGACCCGGCACCCACGGATCTCGACGTGCTGGCGTGGCAGTCCGACCAGCCGCTGCACTTCCCCGTCAACGACGAACCCGAATATCTGCGCGCCCTGTTCAACACCGAAAGCACTTGGGCAGCAGCACAACCCAGTGAGGAATCGAGATGACCACTCCTATGTTGGCCGCGAGCGTGGTCTCCGACGACGTGGTGGCCGCATGTGCGCCGTGGTCGGCAATCGCGCGCGCAGGGCAGACCGTGCAGATCATCGATCTGCACGGCAACCAGGCGGTGGACACGCTGTTCTGGGGCGTGTCGGGCAGTCAGGTGGATCACGCCCGCCGCTACAGCGGGCAGACCACCATCGCGGCACAGCGCAACATCTTCCTGACCACCGGATCGGTGTTGCGCGCGGCCGACGGCAGTCCGCTGGTGACGATCGTCGCCGACGACGTCGGCAACCACGACACGATCGCCGGAGCCTGCTCGAAGGAATCCAACTCGCTGCGGTACGGACACCACACCGTGCACCAACACGCCTGTGCGGAGAACTTTCTGGCCGAGGGCGCCAGGTGGGGGCTCGGCAAGCGCGACATCGTGCCCAACGTCAACTTCTTCATGAACGTGCCGGTGGAGACGGACGGCACGCTGGGCATCGTCGACGGGCTTTCCGCGCCGGGCAAGTCGCTGACGCTGCGCGCGGACACCGACACGCTGGTTCTGGTGTCGAACTGCCCCCAGATCAACAACCCGTGCAACGGTTTCGACCCGACACCGGTGCGAATGGTGATCTCGGCCGGATGAGCGTCATCGAGGTGGTGCGACCCGGAATGCTGACCACGGTGCAGGATTGGCCGGGCCGCACCGGCTACTGGCATGTCGGCGTGCCACCGTCGGGACCGATGGACGACCTGTCGTTCCGGATCGGCAACCGGGTGCTGGGCAACGCGGAGGGCGCGGCCGGGCTCGAATGCACCAGAGGCGGTCCCGCGCTGCGCTTTCCGGACGGCGGCCGGGTCTGCGTCACGGGTGCGCCGGTCGTGGTGACAGTCGATGACACGCCGGTGCCGCAGTGGCGGTGCGTTGTGGTGCCCCCGGGCGCGACCCTGGACGTCGGCATGCTGACCGGTCCAGGCATGCGCTGTTATGTGCTGGTGGCAGGCGGTCTTTGCGAGGCCGAATATCTGGGCAGTACCGCAACATTCACGCTCGGAGCCTTCGGCGGCCATGAAGGTCGGCCGTTGCGGGAGGGCGACCTGTTGACGGCGGGAACCGATCCGGGACCGTTGACCGGGCGGCCGGCGCGCGCCGCGATCGAGGCGCAGCCCAGCATCGGTCACCGCTGGGAGGTCGCGGTCACCGAAGGCCCGCACGCGGCGCCGGAGTTCTTCACCCGCGCGGACATCGAGACATTGAACGCGACCGACTACACCGTGCACTTCAACTCCGACCGCACCGGTGTCCGGCTGGTCGGCCCGAATCCGGAGTGGGCGCGCAGCGACGGCGGCGAGGCGGGCCTGCACCCGTCGAACATTCACGACACCGCTTATTGCGTGGGCACATTGGACTTCACCGGCGACACCCCGATCCTGCTGGGTCCCGACGGACCGAGCCTCGGCGGGTTCGTCTGCCCCGTGACCGTCGTCGGCGGCGACCGGTGGAAGCTCGGCCAGATGGCGCCGGGAGACGCGGTTCGCTTCGTCCCGGTGCGCGCCGACCGTGCGCCGTCGCTGAGGACCATCGACATCGGTCGGCGGGCGTCTTTCCCGCCGGTGATCTCCACGTCGAGCGACAACGACGACGGTGTGCTGTACCGGGCCACCGCATCCGACGGCGCCGACGTCACGCTGCGTCGCGCCGGCGACGGGGGCGTCTTGATCGAGTATGGGCCGATGGTGCTCGACCTGGCGATGCGCGCCCGGGTGCACGTGCTGTACGAGGACCTCCTGGCGCGAGGCATTCCGGGCCTCACCGAGCTGACGCCCGGCGTGCGTTCGCTGCAGGTTCAGTTCGACCCGGCGGTGCTCTCGATGGCCGAACTCACCGAGCTGCTCATCCGCCTGGACAGCGAACTGCCCGCGTCGGATCAGCTGATCGTGCCGAGCCGCACGGTTCGGCTGCCGTTGTCGTGGGACGATCCGGCGACCCACGAAGCCACCCAGCGCTACATGCACGGGGTACGGGCCGACGCACCGTGGTGCCCGTGGAACATCGAGTTCATCAGGCGCATCAACGGCCTGGCCGACGTCGGGCAAGTACACGATATCGTCTATGACGCAGAGTATCTGGTGCTCGGCCTCGGCGACGTCTACCTGGGGGCGCCGGTTGCCACTCCCCTGGATCCGCGGCACCGCCTGGTGACCACGAAGTACAACCCGGCGCGTACCTGGACACCGGAGAACGCTGTGGGCATCGGCGGCGCCTATCTGTGCATCTACGGGATGGAAGGCCCCGGCGGCTATCAGTTCGTCGGGCGAACCACCCAGGTGTGGAACCACTGCCATCCGGGCGCAGCCGGCAACTTCGAACCCGGAACCCCTTGGCTGCTAAGGTATTTCGATCGCATCAGCTTCTACCCGGTGAGCGCCGAGGAGCTGCTGGATCTACGCGCCGAGATCGCGGCCGGGCACGGTCGGGTGGCGATCGAGGACGGCAAATTCTCGCTGGCCGGCTACCGCGACTTCCTGACCGGGCACGACGAGGGCATCGCGGCGTTCCGTGCCCAGCAGGCCGTCGCATTCGCCGCCGAACGCTGGGCCTGGGATCAGTCCGGCGAATTCCGCCGCGCTTCCTAGGAACGGCTGTTCACCTTCGTATGGGACGCTGTCCACCGCGTGTTAACCATCGAAAGGACACTTTTCGCACCATGGCTAAATCCGGCGACCAGGCAAATTCCAGGTATCTGGAGGTCGAGCGCAAGTTCGAGGTGGTCGAAGCAACCGTGCGGCCGTCGTTCGACGGTCTGGCGGCGATCGCGCGGGTCGAACACTCGCCGTCGCAGCGGCTCGACGCGGTCTACTTCGACACGCCCGGACATGAATTGGCGGCCCGCCACGTCACCCTGCGCCGTCGAACCGGTGGAGCCGATGCCGGCTGGCATCTTAAGCTGTCCGCCGGGCCCGACGCACGAACCGAAGTACACGCTCCGCTCGACGCGGACAGCAACCCCGATACCGTGCCGGGAGACTTGCTGGATGTGGTGCTGGCGATCGTCCGGGATCGACCCGTACGTCCGGTCGCCCGCATCACGACCGATCGAACCGTGGATGTGCTCTACGGGCATGACGGCAACGCGATCGCGGAGTTCTGCGACGACCAGGTGACGGCGCAGGCCGGACCCGACGGGCCGCAGCAGCGGTGGCGCGAGTGGGAGATCGAACTGGCCACCGGCGTCGACCGCGACCTCCTGGATCGGTTGACGAACCGGCTTCTCGACGCCGGGGGCGCGCCCGCCGGTCACGGTTCGAAACTGGCCCGGGTACTGGAGGCCGACGGCACGCCCGACGATGACGGGGACGACGACATCCCGGTCCCCGGGGACCCGGTGCACCGTGCGGTGGCCGAGCAGGTGGAGGATCTGCTGGTCTGGGATCGCGCGGTGCGGGCCGACACATACGACTCGGTGCATCAGATGCGGGTGACCACCCGCAAGATCCGCAGCCTGCTGCAGGCGTCCGAGGAATCGTTCGGCATCTCCGACGATGCGTGGGTACTCGACGAGTTGCGACAGCTGGCCGCGGTGCTCGGTGTGGCGCGCGACGCCGAGGTCCTGGCCGAGCGTTACGAGAAGGCGCTGGGCGAGTTGCCCGACGATTTGGTGCGCGGACCGGTGCGGGAACGGCTCGTCGACGGCGCCAAGCGCCACTACAGTTTGGGGCTGCGGCGGTCGCTGATCGCGATGCGGTCGCAACGGTATTTCCGGATGCTGGACGCGCTCGAGGCGCTGGTCGCAGCGCAGCCCCCGGCGACGCCGGCCGATGAGGACCCCGCGCAGCTCACCATCGACTCGGCGTACAAGCGGATCCGCAAGGCCGCCAAGGCCGCCGCCGCGGCCGCCGACGCCGACCGCGATGAGGCGCTGCACCGAATCCGTAAAGGCGCCAAGCGTCTTCGCTATACCGCAGCGGCGACCGGCGCAGGCAAGGTAGCCGACCGCGCCAAGACGATCCAGACACTGTTGGGCGATCACCAGGACAGTGTGGTCAGCCGTACCCATCTGAGCCGGCAGGCCGAGGTGGCACATGCCGCGGGCGAGGACACCTTCACCTACGGGCTGTTGTACTCGCTGGAAGACGATCTGGCCCGGCGCTCACGTGAGCAACTCGAAGCCGCGCTGAAGAAGCTGGACAGGTCGGTTCGCAGGACGCGCTGAGGCGCGAGGGCGGATGAGTTGGCCTGTAAGCCGGATTCTGTTCCTCGCCGTCGCGGTATTACCGACGGCGACGAGGCGGCGACCATCCATCTGGACACACCGTTGCCGGGTGCCTCGAGCGGCCTACCCGCAGGCTCGGGCGAGCAGCCCTCGGGCGCCTGCGCTGTCGCAACCCCCTGCGACATTCTTGGCCTTGCTTCGGGTGGGGTTTGCCTAGCCACTCCGGTCACCCGGAATGCTGGTGCGCTCTTACCGCACCGTTTCACCCTTACCACCGCGAGGTGGCGGTCTGTTTTCTGTGGCACTGTCCCGCGAGTTGCCTCGGATTGCCGTTAGCAATCACCCTGCTCTTTGAAGTCCGGACTTTCCTCGAATCACCGCCGGTCCCTATCCCCCGTGAACCGGCAAATGACCCGCGGTCGCCCAGCCAACTCATCCGCCCAATAAACTTAGCGCATGCCGCAGGTGCCGCCGGCCCGCTATCTGATGCGTGCCAAGGATCTGGTCGACGCCCGCTACGCCGAGGCGATCACGGTCGACGATCTGGCCGCGGCGGCCGGGTTGTCGCGGGCCCACTTCAGCCGCATGTTCACCCGAACGTTCGGCGAATCACCGCGTGCCTACCTACAAACCCGACGGTTGGAGCGAGCCGCGGCGCTGCTGCGGCACACCGATCGCTCGGTGGCCGACATCTGCGTGATGGTCGGCCTGCAGAGCGTCGGGTCGTTCACCACCAGTTTCGCCCGCGTGTATGGAATGCCGCCCGCCGCCTACCGGGCCAGCGTGCCGCCCGCGGCAGTACACGCCCGGGTGCCGAACTGCATTCTCAAGCGCGACACCCGCCCGCGCGCCGACAGCCGGGTCAAGACAGCACACGGGGAGAAGACGGGCGGACACGGCCGACCGTAGCGTCGGCCTCATGATGAAAATCGGCAGCGCCCACCTGTGGGTCCATGATCAAGAAGTTGCGCTCGAGTTCTGGACCGAGAAGGTCGGTATGGAAGTGCGACAAGACGTGTCGTTCCCGGAGGAGATGGGCGACTTCCGCTGGCTCGCGGTCGGACCACCCGGGCAGGACGACGTCAACCTGGTGTTGATGGCAGTTCCGGGCCAACCGGTGATGGACGAGGCGACCCGCAAGCAGGTCCTTGATCTCACCGCAAAAGGGTTCGCGGGCACCGTGTTCCTCCTGACCGACGACATCGAGACCTCCTATAAGGAGATGACCGCGCGCGGTGTCGAGTTCACCGAGCCGCCGACCCAGATGCCTTACGGCATCGACTCCGGCTTCCGCGATCCGTCCGGCAACAGTGTGCGACTCACCCAACTGGCCGAGGTCGGCGCCAATACCGGGTAGGTGCGAACCTCACCGCCGTGATCGGCTCGGCCGCACTCTTTCTGGTGGCTGCCGGGCACCTTCGTGGACTCCGCCCGTGGCGGATCACCCGTTGGGTGGTTCCCGGGCTCACTCCGCCCCTGCGGGTGGTGCTGGGTTGGCTGTTCATCGTGGCGGGCCTCATCCAGGCGGGCGGCGCGCCGATGCCATCGCACCGAACGAGCACCTGGTTTCACCGGCTTCCATCGATTTGTTCGGCAGCATCTGGTTGATGCTCTACGCCGTCATCGGGTGGATCGTCACTGCGTCCTTCGTCCGCTGGTACGAAGACCCATGCTGGTGCGCACATACGGTGACGAGTACGAGGTACCGCCGGAATGTCCCGCCTGGACGCCGCCACTGACGCCGTGGATGCCGAACCAACAACGATGGCGGTTCGGCCGCGTACCGGGCCGCATTGATTGCGCGCTCTCGCGCGATTCGATGGGCGAGATCTTTATCGGCTCCCCCACCAGGGTTAGGCTGATGAAAGCAAGGGATTGGAGGCACAGCAATGACCTCGTCAGGAATCCTCAGAAAGACGGCGGCGGGAGTGGGCGCGGTGGCGGTGCCCGCGGTGTTTGCGGTTGCCGGAGCGGGGCAGGCGGCAGCAGATCCTGGTGTCTGCGTCAGCGGGCCGTTCGGATACGCATCCGCATGCGTCGACGGGCCCGAATGGGTCGGCTGGGATCCGGGAGTCAATTGGGGCCCGCCCGGACAGATCAAGAATGCATGGTGCCCCTGGAACCCGCCCGGTCACTGGAAGGGCGGTCCACACGGTATTCCGTGTAGCTAGAGTGCACTTGAGTTCCCGTAGGTAACACGATGGCCGCCTTGCCTTTTCGACGAGGTGGCCATCTTCGTATCGACATGGAATTCCTAGGCGACCGAACCGCCGAACAGGCTGACCGCGACCAACAAACCTGCCAACTTCTTGAGTCGAGACAGGATGGGGCGGCCGACAGGATCGAGGGCCGCTGTGCTTCGAACCTGTGCATGGTGTTTGCCGAAAGGCTCGACACCTCGGCAGGTGATTGCGTTTCGATAAACGTATGGCGGGGTATGTTTTGGTCTGTGTACAGCGTCGACACCCGAGGGGAGTAAGAGTGAAGATCAGAAAACTAGCGGCACCGGTTAGCGTCGCCGCGATCATGATCAGCGTTGCTGCCGGTGCGGTGGCCCCGGCATCGGCGGCCAGCAACATCAAGCCGTTCGGTCAGGCGGAGACCCTGCTCGATCCCATCACCGGTGCCCCGCAGATCACTTATACGGTTGACGGGCTGAATCCAAGTTCGGACGCGGTGCCCCACAACGGCCAGTTGTACGAAGCAACCGTGAACGCCGAAGGCGGGATTCCCATTGTCCCGATGTTCAACGCCCGCGCTGAGGACGGAGCGAATTACCGCGTCCTCGGCGGCACGGTGCCCGGCAAGCTCTACTTCGACGTCGTGGGCCCAGTGCCGAACAGCGTCGTCTACAACGACGGTGTGCAAGATCTGCTGACGTGGATTCCCGGCCCTCGCGAGGGCGGCACACGCCCGTAGCGGTGCGGCACCGGCATCTGGCGCGCGGCGCGACGCACCTGGTTGGAGCGCGCCTTTTATTTCGTATCGGTCTGATATCAAATCTCACGCCGGGACCGCCCGCGCCGTCTACCAGATATGAACACCCGACATGCGTTGATCGGCAGCCCGCTCGGTGAGCTTACCCTCGTCGCCCGCGAGGACGGCCTCGTCGGTGTGTATTTCCGCCATCACTGGCACCGGCCGGCCGGAGACGGATTCGGGCGGCGGCTCGACGCCGAATCCGACACCCTCCTTACGGCTACCCGGACCCAGTTGACCGACTATCTGGCCGGCGACCGGAAGGACTTCGACCTGCCGGTGCGGCTCGACGGCGATGAAGCACAGCGCCGCGTCTGGCTACTGCTGACCGAAATCCCCTACGGCGAGACCGTCACCTATGGAGAGTTGGCCGCGGCGCTCGCCGACGGAACCACCGCCCAGGAGGTCGGGCAGGCGGTCGGACGCAATCCGGTGAGCATCGTCGTGCCGTGCCATCGTGTCGTCGGTAAGAACGGCCACCTCACCGGTTACGCGGGAGGCCTCGCACGCAAGCAGTTCCTGTTGGACCTCGAGGAGCCCGCCGAGGTCAAGGAGGCGAGACTGTTCTGATGCCGAACACCAGGTGGCAGATGCGCGTGGACTCGGGCGACTGGGACGCGATCACCGCCGAGATCAACGACTTCGGCGGGGCCGTACTCCCCCTCTTGGTGAGGCCCTCCGAGGCGGCCACGCTGCGCGAGTTCTATTCGGACGACAAGATGTTCCGGGCGACGATCGACATGCGTCGATACCGGTTCGGCGAAGGAGAATACCGTTATTTCCACCGGCCGTATCCGGAGCCGATCGAGCAGCTCAAGCAGGCGCTGTACCCGCGGCTCCTGCCGATCGCGCGGGATTGGTGGACGAAGCTGGGCCGTCAGACACCGTGGCCCGACACGCTCGACGACTGGCTGGACATGTGCCACGCGGCAGGCCAGCAGAAGTCGACCGCCATCCTTCTCAAGTACGGCGCAGGAGACTGGAATGCGTTACATCGAGACCTGTACGGCGACTTGGTCTTTCCGCTGCAGGTGGTGATCAACCTCAGCGAGCCCGGCGTGGATCACACCGGCGGTGAGTTCCTGCTGGTCGAACAGCGCCCCCGCGCCCAGTCCCGCGGCACGGCGACGTTGCTGCCGTACGGCCATGGTTTCGTGTTCACCACACGGGAACGGCCGGTGCACTCCACACGCGGGTGGTCGGCGGCCCCCATGCGCCACGGCGTCTCGGCGGTTCGCTCCGGTGCACGCTACACGCTCGGGCTGGTCTTCCACGACGCGACGTGAAGGCGAAACGGTACACCCTCGTGGACGGCGACGGGCGGTCCTACGATTCGCCTACTCCGGGCCTCCTCGGCGGTCACCGGGCAACGCGGACCTACGGAAGGCTCCAGTGCCCCTCGGCGTTGCGCGCGATCCGACGAGGCGGATACGTCGGGAACCGGGTGTTCTTCGCCGCCGAAACCGATGCCGTCGCGGCCGGATACCGCCCGTGTGCCAGGTGTATGCCCGACCGCTACCGCGCGTGGAAAGCCCTCAGCTAACCGCTCTCCCGCCGGCGCAGCACGATGACGTTGTCGGTGAGCGTCCCGACCTGGCCGTCCGGGCCGGTGGCCTCGCGACCGACGGCTTCCACCCGCACCCGTTCGAACTCCGTCTCGTCGAGATCCAGCGATGCGACGACCTCCCCGGCGCTCGGGAACTCGTGATGATGGTGCAGCTTCGACGCCCACGGCGGCGGGCCCGCGTGGTCGACGATGAGCAGTGTCCCACCCGGAGAGAGGGTTTCCGCGGCCATTCGCAGCAGACGAGGCCGGTCGAACTCGACCATGGAATGCATGAATTGCGCGGATACCAGATCGAACGCACCCTCGACAAAGGTATGAGGGAGATCGTGTCGCTGAAAGTCTATTCGCTGCAGCAGGTTCCGTGCCCGCGCATCCGCGGCGGCGCGGTCCAGCGCGGTCTGGGAGATATCGACCGCCGTCACGTGCCAGCCCCGTTCGGCCAGCCACATCGCATCACCACCTTCGCCGCAGCCGAGATCCAGCGCACGGCCCGGCGGCAACGACGCAGCGACCTCGACCAGGCGCACGTTCGCCCGCCCGCTCCAGACCCGATCCCGTTCGGTGTAGTGCTCTTCCCAGACCTGCTGCGCTTCTGACATCGACATGGTGCCCACCTTGCCCGCCGTCGGCGCCGGTGCCAAGCTGATTTGCCATGGAGGCAAAAGCAGAGGACAGCGTCGACCACCGGGTCCGGCGCCGGCTCCGCGAACTGCGCATGCAGCGCGGCCTGACACTGGAGGAGGTCGCCGGCCGCTCGAGCATCGACGTTTCGACGCTGAGCCGGCTGGAGTCGGGCAAGCGACGCCTGGCGCTGGATCACCTGCCCCGGCTAGCCGCCGCGCTATCGGTCAGCACCGATGACCTGCTCAAGGCGCCCGAGGCCGACGATCCGCGAGTCAAGGGCGGCTCGCACACCCGCCACCACGTCACCTACTGGCCACTGACCCGGCAGGGGCCGTCCGGCGGCTTACACACCTACAAGATCCGGGTCAGCGCCCGGCGGCGCACACCGCCCGCCGAACTGCCGGTGCACGAGGGCCACGAATGGATGTACATCCTGTCTGGCCGCCTCAGGCTGATCCTCGGAGACCGGGACTTCACCATCAGAACCGGTGAGGCGGTCGAGTTCTCGACGTGGACCCCGCATTGGTTCGGCGTCGTCGACGAAGCCGTCGAGGCCATCGCCGTGTTCGGGCCGCACGGCGAGCGGTTCCACCTGCACACCTAGTCCAGGTAGGACGTCTGATTCACCAGCCGCACCGAGGCCACGCCGTCCGGATAGAACTCGGCGATCGACAACGACGCCAGGTCGAGGTGCAGACGGTAGAGAATGCCGGGCCCGGCGTCCAGCGCGCGCCGGAGCACGGTCTTGATCGGCGTCACGTGCGACACCACCAGAATGGTCTCGCCGTTGTGCTCGTTGATGATTCGCGCCTGAGCGCGACGAATGCGTTCGGCGACGCTGTCGAAGCTCTCGCCGTCGGGCGGCGGGACGCTGGTATCGCGCAGCCATTGCCGGTGCAGGCCGGGATCGCGCTCGGCCGCCTCGCCGAATGTCAGTCCTTCCCATCCGCCGAAATCGGTTTCGATCAGGTCGTGATCGACATTGACATCCAGACCCAGCGCCTTCGCCGCCGTCGCCGCCGTGTCGTAGGCGCGCTGCAACGGTGACGTGATCACCGCATCGATGCCGCCCTTCTGGGCAAGGTGCTGCGCGGCGGCCTCCGCCTGATGTAGGCCGACAGAAGTCAGGGCCGGGTTGCCGCGGCCCGAATACCTGCGCTGGATCGACAACTCGGTCTGGCCGTGGCGGAGCAGGAGGAACCGGGTCGGCGCGCCCTTGGCGCCGGTCCAGCCCGCCGGGTTCGACGACGATTCGGTCGACTGGGGCGTTTCGGCCGCGGCATCGAGTTCTGCGGCGGCATCCATGGCCTCATTGGCAAGGCGATCGGCGTGACTGTTCTTCGCGCGCGGAATCCAGGCATAGCTGATCCGGGTGAACCGCCTGGCCAGGTTCTTCGCCTCTTGATTGAGAACGGCGAGATCGGGGTGCTTGACCTGCCATCGCCCCGACATCTGCTCCACCACGAGCTTCGAGTCCATCCGGACATCGACCTCGGTGACGCCCAGCTTCGCCGCCTCTTCCAGACCGGCGATCAGCCCCCGATACTCGGCCACGTTGTTGGTGGCGCGGCCGATCGCCTGCTTGCTCTCGGCCAGAACGGTGCTGCGATCGGCCGTCCAGACCACTGTCCCATACCCCGCCGGACCCGGGTTCCCGCGCGACCCTCCATCGGCTTCGACGATGACCTTCACTGGCCGGATCCCTTGACCCGCAGCAAGATTGCTCCGCACTCGGGGCACCGCATCACGTCGTCATCGGCGGCCGCAGAGATACGCGCCAGCTCACCGCGGTCGATCTCGATCCGGCACGCCCCGCACCGGCGGCCCTGGAGTAGGCCGGCGCCGACACCGCCGCGGGAACGCTGCCGTTCATAGAGCGCGACCAGATCGGCGTCCGTGGCGGCGACGAGTTGATCGCGCCGCGAAGCCGATTGATGTCGCAGCTGATCCAATTCGGCGCGCGCCAGGTCGGACATCCGCTGCGCATCGGTCATCTTCTCCTGCAGCTCGTCGATGTTCGCGAGCTCGCCCGTGTGCTCGGCCTGCAGTTCCTCCCGCCGCTCCATCACCTCGAGCAGTGAGTCCTCCAGGCTGGCCTGCCTGCGTTCGAGCGTCTGCAGCTCGTGTTGCAGGTCGGTGAGTTGCTTGGCGTCGACGGTGCCCGCCGCCAACAGCGAACGGTCGCGCTCCTCGCGCTGACGGACGGAGTCGATCTCGGACTCGAACTTCGCCACCTGCGCGTCCAAATCCTCGAGGGCGATCTGCACGGCCGCAAGGCGGTCATTGGCATCGCGGTGCCGGGCACGGGCCTCCTCGAGCTGCTGCTCTTCAGCCAGGTTCTTTGCCCGGTGTTCGATGCGGCTGAGCTCAGCATCCAGCTCTGTCAGCTCGAGCAACGAACGTTGGTGAATCACTTCAGCTTTCATGAATCATTTCTCTCGACATTCCAGGGATCGGTGCGCACTGTCGACACCCGGACCGGCAGCGAATCGGTGAAATGGGCGCGCAGCAGCTCCGCCGCCTGGGCGCACCACGGGTATTCGCTGGCCCAATGCGCCACATCGACGAGCGCCACCTCAGATGCCCGGCGATGTTCGTCGGCCGGATGGTGTCTCAGATCGGCGGTGACGTACGCATGTACGCCGGCGCCCGCGACCACGTCGAGCAGCGAGTCGCCCGCGCCGCCGCACACCGCCACCCGCGACACCGTCGCGTCCGAATCACCCGATGCCCGTACCCCCCACGACGTCCCCGGCAGCGCAGAGTGGACACGGGATACGAACGCCGACAACGATTCCGGACGCGGCAGCGCTCCGACCCGCCCGAGTCCGACATCACCGGGCACGGGCTGCAGCGCGAATATGTCGAATGCGGGTTCTTCATAGGGATGCGCGTTTCGCAGCGCGGTCAGCACGTGGCCGCGCAAACGCGCAGGAGCTATCAATTCGACCCGGTCCTCGGCAACGTGTTCGACGGTACCCACCGTCCCGATGGCGGGGGACGCGCCGCGTTGGGGCAGGAACTGCCCGCTGCCCTGCACCGACCAACTGCAATGAGAATAGTCGCCGATGTGACCGGCACCCGCGGCGAACATCGACTCGCGGACGGCGGCGGTGTCGGCGAGCGGGACATAAACCACCCACTTGTCCAGATCGGGCCCTGGCGCGATCGGGGCGAGCACCTCCTCGACGGCGATGCCGAGCGACTCGGCGAGGGCATCGGATACCCCGGGCGCCGCGGCGTCCGCATTGGTGTGTGCGGTGAACAACGCCCTGCCGGTTCGGATGATCTGGTGCACGAGCGCACCCTTGGCGGTATTGGCCGCGACGGTGTCGACACCGCGCAACAGCAACGGGTGATGTGCCAGCAGCAGGCTGCGTTCGGGCATCTCGGCGACCACGGCAGCGGTGGCGTCGACCGCGACGGTGACCGTGTCGACGGTTTCCGCAGGATCGCCACAGACCAGCCCCACGGAGTCCCAGTCCTGCGCGAGCCGCGGCGGGTACGCCGTGTCGAGCACGTCGATGATGTCGGCCAGTCGCACACTCACCGCAAGACCTCGGCGACCCCGTCCACCAGCACCGGCCACTCCTCGCACACGGCGGCGCGCAGGAACTCGCCGTCCAGGCCCACGAACGTATCGCACCGCCGGACCGCAATACCTCTGTCGTCCAATTTCTTTCGCATCAGCTCAGCGTCAGGAACGGTGAAAAGAACAAATGGCGCGCACCCATCGACCACATCGACGCCGATGCTAGTCAGACCTGCCACCATCTCGGCGCGCATTCGCGTCAGCCGGTGCGCATCGGCGGCGGCCGCGGCCACCGCCTGCGGCGCACTGCAGGAAGCGATCGCCTCCAGCGGCAGGGTACCCAGCGGCCAGTGCGCACGCCGCGCGGCCATCCGTGCCAGCAGCCCGGCCGGACCGAGCGCGTATCCGACCCGCAGGCCGGCCAACGACCACTTCTTGGTCAGGCTGCGTAGCACCACCACGTCGGGCAGTGCCTCACCGGCCAGCGAGCCGGGCTCTCCGGGAATCGCGTCGGCGAACGCCTCGTCGACCACGATGGTCCGCCCTGGCCGGCGGAGCCCGAGTATCTGCTCACGGCCGTGCAGCACTCCGGTGGGGTTCGTGGGGTTTCCGATGACGACCAGATCGGGCTCATCGGGCACGACCGCGCCCGCCAGACCGAATGGCGGCGCAAGCGTGACGTGCCGGATCCGCACACCCGCCCCGGTCAGGGCGGTCTCGGGCTCGGGGAACGACGGCGCGAACAGGGCCGCCAGCCGGGGACGCAGGTCGGCGAGGAGCGCGAACCCTTCCGCCGCACCGGCCAGCAGCACGACCTCCTCGGGGCGCCGTCCGTGCCGGTCCGCAACCGCGTCCACCGCACGATGTTCATCTTCGGCGCTCGGGTAGTGACCGAGGTCGCCGAGCCGCGCCGCCAGGCGCTCCACCAGCCACGACGGCGGTACAGCGGCACGGACGTCGACCGCGAAGTCAAGCATGCCCACACGCACGGCCTGGTCGCCGTGGTAGCGCGCGGCGGCCCGCAATCGACTTCCCACATCACGACAGTAGTGGGCACCCAGACCGGCCATCGGGACGACCGCGCACGTCGGGGACAATGGTGTTGTGACAAGCACGCTGGACGGCATTGTGAAAGGCACGGTGGCTCGACCGCAGCTTGTCCTCTTCGACCTCGACGGCACGCTGACCGACTCGGCTCAGGGCATCGTGTCCAGCTTCCGCCATGCTCTCGACGCAGTGGGCGCGCCAGTTCCCGACGGCGAGCTGGCGACCCGGGTCGTCGGTCCCCCGATGCATCACACCCTGAGTGAAATGGGTCTCGGCGAACGCGCCACCGAGGCGATCGCCGCCTACCGCGCGGATTACAGCAAGCGCGGCTGGGCGATGAACAGGGTGTTCGACGGCATCCCCGCACTCCTGACCGACCTGCGTGAGGCAGGAGTGCGACTGGCGGTCGCGACATCCAAGGCGGAGCCGACTGCGCGGCACATTCTGGCGCACTTCGGCCTCGACGACCTTTTCGAAGTGATCGCCGGCGCGAGCGTCGACGGCACCCGCGCGACCAAGGCCGATGTCCTGGCGCACGCCCTGGCACAGCTGGAGCCGCTGCCCGATCGCGTGCTCATGGTCGGTGACCGTTCCCACGACGTCGAGGGCGCCGCCCAGCACGGCATCGCCACCGTGGTCGTGGGCTGGGGTTACGGTGCCACCGATTTCGAGAACCCGAACACCGCCGCGGCCGTGCTGCGCGTCTCCACGGTCGACGACCTGCGCGAGGTGCTGGGTGTCTGACTCTCCGCGTCCTCTGCACATCACCTTTATCTGCTCCGGCAACATCTGCCGGTCGCCGATGGCGGAGAAGATGTTCGCCCACCAGATCACCGAGCGTGGGCTGTCAGATTCGGTCCGCGTCAGCAGCGCGGGAACCGGCAGCTGGCATGCCGGTGAGCCGGCCGACCGGCGCGCAGGCCACGTACTGCGCGAGCACGGCTACCCCAGCGCACACCGCGCGGCGCAGGTGGACGCCGAGCATCTGTCCGCGGACCTCGTCGTGGCGCTGGGCCGCAACCATCTGCGGCTGCTGCGCGAAATGGGCGTACCGGACAACAGGATTCGGATGCTGCGCTCGTTCGACCCGCGGTCGGGCGCGCATGCGCATGATGTGGAGGATCCCTACTACGGCACCCAGGACGACTTCGAAGACGTCTTCACGGTGATCGACGCCGCCCTCCCGGGCCTGCATACATGGGTAGACGAGCAGCTGGCCGACCGGGGAATCGCAAGCTGATGCGACGGTGGGCGTTTATGTTTCGGCCGCAATGGTTGGCCCTGTTCGTCGTGGTCATCGCGTTTGCATACCTGTGCTTCACCGTGCTGGCGCCCTGGCAGCTCGGCAAGAACACCAAGACATCGCGGGAGAACTCTCAGATCACGAACTCGCTCACCGCTGATCCGGTACCACTGACATCACTGCTCCCGCATCAGGACTCGTCGGCACCCGATGCGCAGTGGCGCCGCGTGACCGCGTCGGGGCGGTATCTGCCGGAGGGACAGGTGCTGGCCCGCCTGCGGGTGGTGGAGGGCGACCCCGCATTCGAGGTCCTGGTGCCGTTCGCGGTGGACGGCGGCCCGACGGTGTTGGTCGACCGCGGTTACGTGCGACCGGTGCAGGGCTCGAAAGTTCCGGCCATTGCGCCACCGCCGACCGGAACCGTAACGGTCGCCGCCCGGCTGCGCGACTCCGAGCCCGTGACTCAGGGGAAGGATCCGTTCCGCCAGGACGGCGCGCAGCAGGTCTACTCCATCAACACCGCCCAGATCGCCGCACTCACAGGGATACCGCTTGCCGGCTCCTATGTGCAGTTGACCGAAAACCAGCCGGGCGGTCTCGGTGTCATCGGCCTGCCCCACCTGGATGCCGGCCCGTTTCTATCCTACGGAATTCAGTGGATCGCGTTCGGCATCATCGCCCCGATCATGGTGGGTTACTTCGTGTATTCGGAGATCCGGCAGCGGCGAGGGGAGAAGGCCTATACCGCTGCCAAATCCGAGTCGAGCCCTGCCACTCCCCTCACCCCGGAAGAGAAGCTCGCCGACCGCTACGGCCGCAGGCACTGAGACCCACCACCAGCACGGCTGCCACCGCCTGTACCGCCCGCGACAGGCGCACCGCGCGCGTGAGGTCACCGATCTCGGGCGCGCGACCGTCGCCGAGAGTCGGCCGGATCTCCAGTTCGTGGGCGTATTGCGTTGGGCCGCCGAGGCGCACGCCCAGCGCGCCGGCGAACGCGGCCTCCACCACACCCGCGTTGGGGCTCGGGTGGCGTGCGGCATCGCGGCGCCACGCGCGCACCGCGTCTGCCGACGAGCCGCCGACGACCGGCGCGCAGACCACCACGAGCACCGCCGTCACCCGGGCCGCCGCGAAGTTGACGGTGTCATCGAAACGGGCTGCGGCCCAACCGAATCTGATGTACCGCGGCGAGCGGTTGCCGATCATCGCGTCCAACGTGTTGGCGCCACGGTAGACCAGCACCGCGGGTATCCCGCCGACGCCACCCCAGAGCAGCGGCGCCACCTGGGCATCGGAGGTGTTTTCGGCGACCGATTCCAGGGCGGCACGGGCCAGTCCCCGCGCGTCGAGCACCGCTGGATCGCGACCGCACAGCGAAGGCAACAGCGAACGGGCGCCGTCGATGTCGTCCGCGCCGAGCAAAGCCGCCATCCGGTTTCCGGTGCGGATCAGGGACGTGCCGCCGAGCGCGGTGAACATCGCACCCGCCGTCGCGACGCCCAGCGGCAGCGGGCCCAGATACCGGCACCATCGCTGGACAAGGGCAGCCAGTGCGCCGAGCGCAGCCAGCAGGGCGCCGGCGTGCACGGCGCCCGCCGTCCGGCTATCGGAGTAACTCAGGCGCTCCCCCGCGGCGGCGGTGCCGCCGAACAGCGCGACCGGGTGTCCGCGGCGCGGATCACCCAACAGCAGATCGGCGAGCACCCCCGCCGCGATCCCCGCGGCACGAACCCGACCTGCTGGCACAAACACCCCGGCAGCGTCTCACAAGGTGGTGTACTCGAAACCATGAGGCTGGGTCCTCCGCGGCGGCCGAGGCGGGTGGTCGACCTGATCAATCCCGCGGCGGTCTTGCTGCCCGCGGCCAACGTGATCATGCAGCTGTCCTCGCCGGGCGTTGGATACGGCGTGCTGGAGAGCCCGGTCGACAGCGGCAACGTGTACAAGCACCCGTTCAAGAGGGCACGTACCACCGGCACCTACCTCGCGGCGGCCACGCTCGGCACGGAGTCCGATCGTGCGCTGATCCGCCGCGAGGTGGACCGGGTGCACGCGCTGGTCCGATCGACGGGGTCAAGCCCCGTGTCCTACAACGCCTTCGATCCGCGGCTGCAGCTGTGGGTCGCCGCCTGCCTGTATCGCTATTACGTCGACCAACATGAGTTCCTCTATGGACCATTGGACGACGCGGCCGCCGACGCGGTGTATCGCGACGCCGGGAAATTGGGCTCCACCCTGCAGGTGCGTGATGACCTGTGGCCGCCCGACCGGGTCGCGTTCGACGAGTACTGGAAGCGTTCGTTGGGCGCTCTTCGCATCGACCCGCCCGTTCGGGAACATCTGCGTGGGGTGGCGGCGATGGCATTTCTGCCTGCGCCGCTGCGCCTGTTGGCGGGTCCGCTGAACCTCTTCGCGACCACGGGTTTTCTGTCTGCCGAGTTCCGGGTGCACATGAAGCTGGCATGGACGGCCGGTCAGCAGCGGCGATTCGAATGGATGCTGAGCCTGCTCCGGGTCGCCGATCGGGTCATCCCCCGAGAAGTCTGGCTTCTCGGCTACGAGCTGTATCTGCGCGATATGCGGTCCCGGGCACGCCGCGGCAGGCGGATCGTGTGATCCGCCTGCCGGGCGCCTCCCCTCGCTATCCGGTTGACCTCGACCAGGACCTGCTGCCGCGGGTGGTCGGGTCGGCGGAGCGCGCGGCGCGCCGCGACGTGCCGTCGCCGGTCGAACCGGTGGTACCCGAGGCGGCATCGGTCGTGCCGCCGGCTGTATCCGGCGTGCTCGTCGACGCGGAACCCGTTGGCGCCGCGGCTGCCGGTGCTGTCGCCGGTGCGAGGGTCGTGGGCGTCGCGGCGGCATCGGCCGGAGCCGCCAGGGTGCTCGGCGGAACCGTGGAAGCCACCATCGGCGCCACCGTTGTCGACGACGCCGTCGGCGTCACGGCGCCCGGCGCGGTCTGCGGATGGGTTGCCGTCCACTGCTGGATGACGTGTGCAGCCGGCTTCCGCGTCCAATCGCTGCGGAGTACACCGTAGGTGTCATCGTTGTTCGTGCTGCCCGTTTCACGGTCACGCGTCGTGTAGATGAACGCCGGCCCGGCGTAGTCGAATTGGCTCCACGTGTTCAGGTAATCGGAGATGAGCGCGGCTTGGCTGTTCTCGTCGACAAGCGAGGTTGGCTCGCCGTATTCCACTCGATCAGATGAGCTTGTCGCCGTCGCCGTTGGCGATCATCGTCTGGTGCATCAACGGCAATTGATTGACGGGCGTGATGTCGCCGTACGGCAGCCCTTGCGACAGGGTGATTTTGCCACACGAGTATCCCCATTTCGCGATTCATCCCCTACCCGGCCCCCCGGACCGGGTCGTCGATACGAATTCGGGGTCTCCAGCAACGTCGGCGTATAACCACACTTCGGTCCAATTTTAGTCTTTACCTGCATTTTGGTCGCAGCCAAGCGTCTGTTCGCCGGTGTCCCCACGAACGCTGCTGCGAATTTAGCAAAATTTAGTCGCCTTACAATTCGGCAACTAAGCAGCGTTGTAATCGTTGCCTTTGATGTTTGCTAGCGGGCAAACCGCGTCGCGGACCGCGATTTTCGGCAACGATCTTGAAATTCGCCAAACCATGCCGATATGCGGTGAGAGAACGACTGTTTGCGCGAACCTTGACGCAGGAGGTGATTGTCTATTGTGTCTTCAGTCCCCAAAAGATGAGGAGTCCCAATGGCGTTCCCACCGCTCAACCACGTCGCGCTCACTGTTCGCGATCTCGAAGTGAGCGGACCCTGGTACCGCGCACTCCTCGAGGCCGAGCCGGTGCTTGACGAGCACACCGACGCTGGGTTTCACCACCTGGTGTGGGCTTTCGAGGACGGCACGGTGTTCGGCATCCACCAACACGATCAGCGCGCGGAGGGTGAACCCTTCAACGAACTGCGAGTCGGCCTTGATCACGTCGGGTTCGGCTGCGCGAGCCGCGCCGAGCTGGAAACTTGGGCCGGGCGGCTCGATCAACTCGGTATCGCCCACGGCGGCATCGTCGACGCGCCATACGGATCGGGCCTGAGTTTCCGCGACCCCGACGGTATCGCGCTGGAGTTCTTCGCCCCGCCGTCGTGACGGGCCCTATGCACGGCCGGTGAGGATCAGCCTCCAATACAGGGCGGGCAGACCGTGCCGCTTCAGGTACCACAAGTCGCGTCGCTCGCCAGTGGTGTCGATCAACGGAATCGAGGGCGTGGGCGTCATCGTGTAGTCGAATTCGGCGAGGAGCATTTTGCCGCGGGCGGTCGTCAACGGGCAGGACGCATATCCGCCATAGCGGGCTGGCAAAGGTCGTCCTGCGAGGCTGGCCTGCAGGTTGGCGGCGACCACAGGGGCTTGCTTACGGATGGCGGCGCCGGTCTTGGAGTTCGGCGATGACCCGACATCTCCCAAGGCGAAGATGTTGTCGAAACGCCTGTGTCGCATGGTGTTCTTGTCGATCTGGACGTAACCACCGGGATCGCCGGGGTCAGAGATCGGACTGGCCTTGATCCAGTCCGGCGCCGACTGTCGTGGCACGACGTGCAGCATGTCGTATGGCAGTTCTTCCGTGGTTTGCTCGGCGTTGTCGGTGATGGTCACCGAGCGGGCGTCCGGATCGACTGCCGTCACCTCACTGTTTTTTCGAACTTCGATGTGGTACCGCGCGGACGCGTTCGAGTTCATCGGCGAACACCTTCACGCCGAACATGGCCGGGGTGGGAAGCACGAGGACCACCCGGATGGCGTCGAGAACACCCTGTCGTCGCCAGTAGTCAGCCGCGAGGTAGGCGATCTTCTTCGGAGCGCCTGCACACTTGATCGGCCCGGATGGCATGGTGAACACTGCTGTGCCTGAACGCATTTGCTTGATCAACTGCCAGGTCTTCGGCGCAAGATCGTATCGATAGTTGCTCGAGACCGCTGCAGTGTCGATCGACTCCGCCATTCCGGGTACCGCCGCCCAGTCCAACTGAATGCCCGGGCAGACCACGAGGTGGTCATAGGACGGACGTACCAGACCTGGTGGTCACCGTTTGCGCGCCCGGATCCAACTCCTGCGCATGGTCCTTGATCCAGCCCACTCCCCGCGGCATGACGGAGGCCTCGGACCGCCTGCTCTGCGCGGCCTGGGCGCAGCCGCCACCGACCAGCGTCCACAACGGCTGGTAAAAATGAGATTCGGCTGGCTCGATCACGCCGATATCAGTGGTTCCGGCTCGGCGCAGCCGAGCAGCGAGCGAGATACCTGCGTTACCCCCACCGACGATTGCGACCCTGTAACTGTTGCTCAATGGCATGAAACCTCCTGTGCGCGAGATTGACCGGGGGTAACTTCAGACCGTGGCGGTTAGGCCGGCGGTCACTGCGCTTTCGAAGGAGTCGTCGATGAAGACGACGTCGCGGCCCGCGCGAGCGAGCAGGCTGGCGGCGATCGACGCGCGGTAGCCGCTGGCGCAGTGGACCCACAACTGTCCGGGCGGCAGAGCGTCGAGTCTCTCGAGCAGGTGGTGCAGCGGCACGTGAGCCGCACCCGGTATGTGGCCGGCGACGTACTCGTCGTCGCGCCTGACGTCGAGGAGCACCGCGCCGTCGGGCAACTCGGCGAACGTGCACCGCGGATACCACGATGCCGGCGTGCCGCCACTCAAGTCCTCCACTGAGCCCGTTGCGGCGCCCTGCAGTTCATCGACACCGATGCGTGCAAGCATCCGCTGGGCGTCGGCGACCTGTTCGGCCGACTCTCCGATCAGCGACAGCGGTGTGCCCCAAGGCATCAGCCAGCCGACGTAGGTGGCGAACTGGCTTCCCAGCGCGATTCCGATGGTTCCATGAACGTGCGACGCGGCGTACGCCGTACGATCACGCAGATCGATGACCCACTCGCCGGCATCGATGCGCGTACGCAACTGGCGGGCTTGCAGCGGCGCCGGCGTCGAGAGGTCGGGCGCAGCAGGTCCGCTGCGGTTGAGCGGCCCCATATAGGCGTAATACGCCGGATAGGGGGTGAGATCGGCGATCAACCTCTCGACGAACGCATCTTCGTCATCGGAGATCAAGGCATCATTGCGGTGTTTCTCGTCCCGGATCGTGCCGCCGATACCGCCGGTGACCGAACCAGAAGAACAGAAACTGCCGAATCCGTGGGTCGGGTACACCGGGGTCGCGTCGGGAAGTGCGTCGGCCAGGCGGCGCGCCGAATGAAACTGCTTGCGGGTGAGTTCGTCTGTACGCGCACTGCTGACGAGATCGGTGCGTCCGACGCTGCCGTGCAGCAGAGATCCACCGGTGAAGACCGCCGGAATCTCGTTAGCGACGGTGATCACGTATGCGAGGTGAGCGTCGGTGTGCCCCGGAGTCGCTATCACGCGGACGGTCATCGATCCCACCAAGAGCTCGTCGCCGTCACGCACCGCGAGTCGGTCGAAAGACACCTCATCCCCGGCGCTCACTACGTACGGGCAGCCGCTGCGCTGCGCAAGGTCGTAGCCGCCGGTGACGTAATCGTTATGGATGTGTGTCTCCAGGACCATCGCGCAGCGGAGGCCGAGTTCTGCCAGCGCCTTCTCGACCCGGTCGACGTCGCGTTGGGGGTCGACAACCACCGCGAGGGATCCGTCGTGAACCAGATAGCTGCGGTCGCCCAGATCCTCTGTTGGCATCACTTCGACCTGCATGCTGAGTCCCTTCCTTGCCCGGTCGTACGGATGTACGTACATATGGGCTACACTAGCCCTGAGAACGACGAGATGGTCCCGACCAGCATCGGTGTTTGTTCTCACAACGATCAGCGGATGAAAGCGACGCGATGCCTGCGGACGACCTCAGTTCACGAATGGATCGATCCAGCCCGCTTCCTCTGTGGGCTCAGCTCCACGCCGACTTGGTCAGCCGCATCGCAGCCGGTGAATTCGCCGAGGGATTTCCGGGCGAGCACGCGCTCACCGCGAGCTACGGTCTGAGCCGACACACCGTGCGGGAGGCCCTCCGCCGACTCCGCGAGGACGGCGCATTGGTGGCAGAACGTGGCCGCGCCACCCGCCTGGCCGACGTCCCGGCAATCGAACAGCCCCTCGGCGCGCTCTACAGCCTGTTCCGCGCTGTCGAAGCGAATGGGGTGACCCAGCGCAGCATCGTGCGCGCACTCGAGCCGCGTAAAGACCCCGCTGTGGCGGCAGCCTTGGAGATGGGCCCCGACGCGCCGTTGGTGTATCTCGAACGTCTCCGCATGGCCGGCGATCTGCCACTGGCTCTCGACTGTGTCTGGCTGCCGGCCGATGTGGGCGAACCGCTGCTGTCGGCCGACTTCACCCATACCGCTCTTTACATCGAACTCGACACCATATGCGGCATTCGGCTGACCGGCGGCAGGGAGGACATCACCGCAGTGGTGCCCGACCCCGCGCAAGCCACGGTGCTCGACCTGGACGAACGCACGGCCGCCCTTTCGATCAGACGACTGAGCCACATGCATTCGCGCCCGATAGAACTGCGGCACACGCTCATTCGCGGCGATCGATTCACCGTGAGCGCCCGCTTCTCGGCGAGCGAGGGCTACACATTCGACACCGCAGACATGCTGGCAATGAACTGACCGTCGTCCGATCGAAGGAGAACACGCAATGACAACGCCCGTGAGAACGACGAGCCGGTTGTGGGACAAGCGCAGCGACACCGTGGTGCGCGAGGAGTCACCGTTCAATGCCGAGCCGCCCGCGTCCGTTCTGGCCGAGAGTGACATCACGGCGCTGGACGCGTTCTACTGTCGCAATCACGGCCCGTTTCCCGACATCTCGCCCCAGCAGTGGCGACTGACGATCGGCGGCCGCGTAGCCAAGCCACTCACGTTCACATACGACGAATTGACCACGGTGTTCGCCCCGCACTTAGTGGTGGCGACACTGGCGTGTGCCGGCAACCGGCGCGCCGAACTGGTGAAGGTTCGCCCGATACCCGGCAAGGCGCCGTGGGCCCACGGTGCGATCTCGACCGCCGAATGGGTCGGGGCCCGGCTGGCGGACGTACTGGAAGCGGCCGGAGTCCACATCGATGACAGCCTGCATGTCGCCTTCTCGGCCCCTGATGTCGCGCCGGAGGCGACCCCTGTCCAGTCCTTCGGCGGTTCCATTCCGCTGACCAAGGCCATGTCGGCCGAAGTGCTCCTGGCCTGGCAGATGAACGGTCAACCCCTGCCGCGAGTCCATGGTGGCCCGGTGCGCGTCGTCGTTCCCGGGTATGTCGGGGCCCGCAGCGTCAAATGGCTCACTGCCATCACAGTGCAACCGCGCCCGTCGGAGAACTATTTTCAGGCCCTGGACTACCGCATCCTGCCCGCCGACGCCAACCCGGATACGGCGGCGCCTGGCGACGGCATCTCGTTGTCGACGAACGCAGTGAACTGCGACATCCTGGTGCCCGGCGATGGCGCCCAGATTACTGCCGGACCGCTGACCATCCGCGGGTACGCACTGGCCCCCGACGGCCGCCATGTCGCCCGTGTCGACGTGTCCCTGGACGAGGGTCGTACCTGGCGGCAGGCAGATCTCGAACCCGGGCGCGGCCAATGGGCATGGCGACAGTGGTCCCTTACCGTCGAGGCGCAGCGGGGACCACTGGTCCTGACCGCCCGCGCATGGGATAACACCGGCGCCACACAGCCCGAATCGCCGGCGCCGTTGTGGAATCCGCGCGGGTACGCAAACAATGCCTGGGCCCGCGTCGCGGTGATCACCGTGTAACGATGACGCCGGGCGGCTGCACAGCAAACCTCCACAACCGGCCGTCCCTTGTTCCGTCACGAGAGTTTGCCCCGCCATGGCGGTGACTGAACTCTCACCCGGACGCGCCTGCGGAGACCCACTTTTTTAAAGCGACGTCAATAATTGCCCGTCCGGTGCTAGGGTCGCCCCAAGCTGGTCCGTGAAGTATCCGGTGGCAGTGCCTGGCGAGGGGGATTCAGGGTGGCCGTGGCGAAGCGCAATAAATCATGCTCACGCTGGTTGCAGGTCGGCGTGGTCACCGTCGGTCTCGGCGCGGCCGCTGCGGCCGGCCAGGGCCTGGCCATAGCATCACCGATCGATTCGACTGACTCCGCCGGCGTCAGCAGTGCGACGGGCTCCGCCGATCAAACGGCCGATTCCGGCACTGCCGATGGGACGTCGACTGTCGATAAATCCACCGACGATAAGTCCACGGCCAATACCGACACGGACACCTCACCGACTGCCACTCGGCCCGATTCGGCGCAACAGTCGGTATCGACATCGACGGGTGACGGACCGACATCCACGCTGTCGGCGCAACAGAACTCCTCACACGACGCGTCGCGGGATGAACCCACCGTCAGTTCCGATGCGGAACGCCCGGCCGAACGCTCCGCGCGGGACGAGGTACCGCAGCCCCTCGTGAACGAGGCGATCACCGAGCGCGTTGACGAGACCCCACCGATCCTCGATTGGGAGGACGCCCTCCACCCCGACGAAGAGATCGACGACACCGCGGATACGAACGCCAAACCACACAACGGGCCCGTCGCGGATTCGCTGGCTCCCACCGGGTCGATCCTCGCCGACGATGACAGCAAATCTCTATCGTCCTCGACGACGCACGATATCGCCGCGCGCGTGGCGACTGTTGCCGATCAGGATGCCGACGTTGAGACCATCGCGCCAGGGACGACGTCGACGGCGCAGGCGGCGCAGGCGGTGAGCACCTTGAGCCCGATTGCACCCCCACCACTGGACGTGCCTCCGAACCCGGTGCGCACACTCGTGCAGTCGTTCCTCGGGCTGTTCGGTTTCAATCCGTACGCCACCGGCCCATCGTCGAATCCCTTCAACCCGATCTTCGAGGCGGCGTGGGGCTTCTATCGCCGCATCGAAACCTCGGTCGCCGAAACCGTTTTCACCATCTTCGGGTTGCGGCTGAACACCGCCACGACCCCGGCCGTGGACACCGCGGTGGATTTGCTTGGACAGACCCGCCAGCTCAACGTGGTGTGGACGGATCAGGGATACGTCGGATACATCCTGTCGGACACCACCCGCGGCATCGCGATCTACCAAACGACGATGTACACGATGGACGGCCCCCTTCTTGCCCCCGCCAAGCCCCCGGGCAGCCCCGTCGGGCTCGGGCCGACGGGTATATGGGATCCCTCGGCGGTGTCGGCTTACGCGAACATGGTCGTCGTCTACGACTACTACGCGAACATGCTCGGGCAGACGTCGTTCAACGACCGGGGCGCAGCCATCCGGATCACGGTCGTCGACTATCAGCTCAACAACGCCTACTGGTATCGCACCTACCAGCAATTCGTCTTCGGCCACGACTTCGAAGCTGCCTTGGACATCATCGGTCACGAATACACGCACGCCGTCATCGACAGCGTCGTCGCCAGCAGATTTCCTGGCCACATTTTGGGTGAGAACAACCAGGCCAGGGCGCTCGAGGAGGCCTACGCCGACATCATGGGCAGCCTGATCGAGGGCAAGACTGATGTCGGTGAATGGTTGGTCGGCGAAGACTACGGGTGCGGCAGCCCATCCGGCTGCGCACTTCGAAACCTCGCGAATCCCTCGGACTTCAACGATCCCGAGAATTTCCTCGACTACGACGCCGACGCCGACGCCGACGAGCATTACAACAGCACAATTTTCAGTTTCGCGGCCTACAAGATGATGTCCAACCCGTTGACCGACAACGTGTCCCGAGATACCTGGGCGAACGTCTTCTACCGGTCACTGTCCCATCTGCTCCCGGGCGCGTCGTTCGCGCAGGCGCGAACGGCCGTGGTCACCGCCGCACACGAGCTGGGCCTCACCACCGACGAGGTGGGCGCTATCAACGCCGCCTTCACGGACGTCGGCATCCCATCCGCCGCCACGGCGGCTCGCGGCTCGGTGCTCGTGTAAAGGGCCGCACGCGTGATAAGGCAACCACAGGTTGCCTTATACGCGGTGTGCAATTTACAGTTGCACAATGCGATCTGTCGAGTTGAATGCGCTGATCACCGAGGTTCGCGAGGGATTCGAGCGCGCGCCGGCCTTGGATCGCCTCACCCGCGCGGTCGACCTCTCCGGCGAGGTCAGGGAGCTCGGCGAGAATCTCGTCGGGTTCTATGTCGATGAGGCCCGGCGAGACGGTGCGACGTGGAACGAGATTGGCGAGCGACTCGGGGTGAGCCGCCAAGCCGTGCAGAAGCGGTTCATTCCGACCGCCGACTCAAAGGACCGGCGAGGCTTCTGGGACCGCGCGAGCAGCGAACTACGCATCGTCGTCGACGAAGGCCGACGCCAAGCTCAGGCCCGCCGCAAGACCTATCTCGGTACCGAACATCTGCTGCTGGGCATCATCGAGCAACCTCAGGACCGAGCCTGCGCAGCTCTGGCCCGGTGCGGCGCCGACCCGATCACGTTGCGGGGTGCGATCGACGGTCGAATCGGCCCGGTCAGCGACGATCCGCTCCCCGACGAGACCCCATTCACACAGCTCGCGCTCAACAGCCTGCAACATGCGCTGCGCGAGGCGCTCCGCGCGAACGTTTCGACGATTGACCCGATCCATCTCGCTCTCGGACTCATCACTGTCGGACAGGGCGTCGCCCACGATGTCCTGGTGACCCTCGGCGTCAGCCACGAAAGACTCCGGGCGGAAGCCTGCAATTAGCCCAATCCGGTTGCGGCGGAGCGCTGGATCACGGGAACGACGTGAGCAACACGGTGCACAGATGCGCCAGATTTCCGAGAGGAATCCAGGCCGCCATCTCGCGGCACGTGCTGGCCGCCATGCCCATGGGACCCCCGCAGACCGGCCACGCTCCCAGTCCCTGGGTCTGTAGCACGTTGCGTGCAACCCGTATCTGGTCATCGCGACTCGCCGCGGCGGGTGACCCTGTCCCCCCGTTCTCGGCCCAGGTGGACGGCTTGAACTGAAGGCCTCCGTAGAAGCCGTTGCCGGTATTGGCCGACCAGTTCCCGCCCGATTCGCATTGCGCTACTGCGTCCCAGTTGGGCTCGGCGCTGGCAGTCGGAACTCCCAGCCCCGTTTGGACCAAGGCGATGGCACCCATGATCGCGAAGACTGTCACGGCCTTGCGCATGCGCATATCGACTCCTTCATCAGGGCGTACGCGGATGCGCTCACCCGAACGGCGTGGGAAAGCAATTTCCGCTCCAGGTCGTGATACGGAGTTTACCGATGAGGCTGGAGTTAAACAGTGTGCAAATGAGTCTTAATAACTTCTATGAGGTTATTTATTAGTTATGTGTCTGATGTGGCCCATGATACAGCGGAGGACCGCAGATCATCTGCATATCCGCTGGTGAGAGCTGCGCAAAACGAACTCCAGGTCCTCCAAAGCAGCCATAAACGAATAAGAGCGCAAACACCGGCCATTATCTGGGGTCGAAAATTTTGGTGCCTGTGTTTCGAAAGTGCTAGAAGCTAACAAATTGAATATTGATGATGCTGTGACTTGTGAGGTAGAAGTGATTGGTGTGGTACGAAATGTCCGGGAATGCCGCCCGTCCCGCGCACCGTTGGAACTCGTCCACGTCGTCTTTCCGGAGTTGGGCGCCGACCATGTGTTCACTGGTGGCAATCCGTCGACGTCGGCGTTTATCCGGGGATCGATCCGAGCAGGACGCAGCGAGCAGGTCCGGCGCACGCTGATGCAGCGGATCTCCAACAGCTACCTGGAGATCACCGGGGCGGACGCAATGGGTCTTCTCGTGGTGCTGATCGACTACCCGCCGACCTGGGGGATGGAAGGCGGCTTAGTCCTGCCCGATATCACCCCAGAGGCACAGGAGGCATGGATGGCCAAGGTGACCGCGGCGCCTGAAGCGCCACAAGGTTGATTTGCCCCGACGGATCGGCTTCCCCGGCGACGACCCACCCGCGCCAGCTTCGGTCGGGCGTCTTGAGGGACTGGGGCCGCAGGGAGATCCGCTTGCCGGCCGTTTGCGTTCGCCACGGCCGCGTCGGAGGTAGGAGACCACTTCGTCAATGGACCCTGCGGCACCCTCGGCCCAGGCGCTGTCGAAGTCTCTGCTAGTCATCCTCTTTCGTAGTGTCGCGATTGATGCTTCATAGCCGACGTCATAGATCTGGAATCGGGTCACGCTCATTTGTTCGCGCATATTCTGTGCCGCGCCGAACAGTCGGGCGGCCTCGCCTTCCTTGCGGCCGGCCGAGACGGCCAGCCCGGCGAGACACTCGATGATGTCGGGAATCCCCGTGTAGCCCTTGACCGCAGCGGCGCATGCCAGCGCCTCGTGCGAAGCGTTCAGCGTCTTGTGCCTCGCCTTGGGCGATCGCCACCCGAGCCCGAATGGTCAGTGCCTTCATCAAATGAATCCCAGTCGTCGCTGAGACGGCTTGGTCCGCCCAGCGCCGCGCCGCAATGAGATCACCGTGCGCCAGCGCTACCTCGGCTTTCAGGTAGGCCCTTACCACGGCCCTACCAGTACAGGCTCCGGTATTCATTCGGTGCCAAGCTCTTTCACTTGCTTCAACGGCGGCTGCCACATCGCCGGCCGCCAGACTTGCGACAGCGAAGGCCGCATAACCGAGTCCCTGGACCTCTCCGCCGAGCTTCTCTGCGGCCGCGATCGCGGCGTCGGCTGCGGCCCTCGCTCCGGAGGTGTCACCGTACTGAGCGAGAGACATAGCCGAACTCAGCAGGTGCACGGCCCGGGATAACGTGTCCTGCGCGTGATCGGCCTCGACCGCTACCTGCTGAAACTGTGCGGCGGCTGCGCCAGGAGCACCCATCACAGACTGCGTCCAAGCCAGGCACCACCGGCACCGACGGGAGGTGAAACCATCACCGATCGCATCGGCGAGTTCGCGGCCTTCTTCCGCGACCGCGCGGGCGGCAACCGGATCTCCCTTCGCGTAGGCGGCAAGCACCCCTGCGCCCAGGATCTGACTCAGCCGCCAGTCGTCGCCCTGGACGCGGGCCAACGTGACAGCTTCGGCGAAGTACGGCTGGATCACCTCCGGGTTGAACGCCGCGGCGGTGACGCAAGCGGTTAGCGCGCGGGCCATCAGCGCGGGGTCGTCGAGTTTGCGCGCGATCGCCAAGCTTTGTTCAGCCAACTCCAAACTGTTGGTCGTGCCGATCCATGCGACAAGGTTTGCTTTGTCCGCCATTGCGCGCGCCTGCAGAGCGGCTGTTACCTCGAGGCCAGGGGTTGTGGCCGCGGTGAGGACGGCGTCGAACCACGCCATCCCTTCTCGGATTCGGCCGCGGGTGAGCCAGAGCGGGTGCAGGGACGACGCGAGCTGTAAGGCTTCTTCGATGTCTCGGCGTTCGCAGCTCCAGCTGAAGGCGGCGCGGAGGTTGTCGATTTCGGCCTCCACCACCTCCATGCGCTGATCACTACCGGTGTTGACGGCAGCGTCGAACTGGATCGCCAATTCGAGGTAGTACTGGCGGTGTCGCCACCGCGCAGCATCGGCTTCGCCGGACTCGGCCAGCTTCTCCTGTGCGTAGAGACGTATCGTTTCGAGCAATCGATACCGCGTTCGGTCGCGAGTAACGGTGGCGATGACGAGCGACTTGTCGACGAGCAAACCGAGTTGCTCCACGGCGTCGATACTGCAGCCTCCGGAGACCACCTGTGCCGCCTTGCTGTCGAAACCGCCCATGAAGACCGCCAGCCGGCGAAACAACGTTGTCTCCGGCTCGGTCAACAGAGCGTGCGACCAGTCGACCGACGCCCGCAGTGTCTGTTGGCGGCGCACCGCGGTGCGGGCACCGCCGGTCAGCATGCGGAATCGGTCGTTGAGACTGTCGAGAATTTCAGCCAGCGACAACGTACGCACCCGCGCGGCCGCAAGCTCGATTGCCAACGGCAAGCCATCGAGGCGTCGGCAGATTTCCATCATCGCCGACGCGGTGTCGTCGGTGACGCTGAAACCCGGCCGGGCCCGCCGGGCACGGTCGCTGAACAGTTCAATTGCTTCATCGGGTAGCGACAATGACGGCACCTGCCAGACCACCTCGCCGGGCACAGCGAGCGGCTCGCGACTCGTCGCTAAGATCTTCAACCCTCGGCAGGCGCTGCAGAGAGCAACGACAAGCGCCGCACACTCATCGAGCAGATGCTCACAGTTGTCGAGGACGACCAGCATCCGGCGGTCAGCGATGAAACCGATGAGCGTCTCGGTCGTCGAGCGGTCCGGCTGATCGGGCACGCCCAGCGAACGAGCCATGGCGACGCGCACCACGTCGGGGTCAGTGATGGACGCAAGGTCGACGCATCGAACTCCGTCACCGAACCCGCGTGCCATCTCAGCGGCTACCTGGATCGCCAGGCGGGTTTTGCCCACACCGCCGGCAACCGACCAGGGTAACCACCTGGTCATGGGCCAGGATCCGCCGCAGATCGGTTATCGCAGCTTCCCGTCCCACGAAACTCGTTAGCTGCACGGGAAGGTGACGGGTCGCAACGGTATGAGCCCGCACTGACGGAGCCTCATTGGGAAGATCGGGATGGCAGAGCCGACTGACCCGCTCCGGACCGCACTGGTCACCGAGCTGGTAACGCCCTAGGTGAACAAGCCACGTTTGATCGGGAAGCTGATGAGCGACCAACTCCTCGGTGGTGCCTGACAGCAACACTTGACCACCATGCGCGAGATCACGCAGCAGCGCCGCGCAGTTGATCGCCGAGACGGTAAGGCCGCCCTCACACCGCCGTGGCACGTGGGCGGTATGCACGCCGATACGGAGTCTGATCGCGTCTCGTTGTTTCTGCTGCAGCACCCCCAGTGCGCACTCCACCGCGTCACCGGCATCCTCGAACACCGCTACAAAGCTGGTGTCCTCCCCGGGCGCGACGGATCGGACACCACCATGCGCAGCGACGGCCGTTGCGACCAGCCGGTCCAACTCTGCGAGTGCAGCCATCGCCCCGTCGGAGTCGTTGGTCGGCAGCCGCGCCGAGTTCTCGACCTCGGCCAGTAACCACGTCGCCCTTGCCTTCGGAAGTAACTGGCTCACGATCAGTACAACGAACACGGGGCCGCAGGCCGTGCACAGCGGTCTTCAGCAGTAACGAACTGCCATATGCGCCAGACATCCCACATGCCCGCTCCGGGAGACGACGCCTCCTATCTGGTCGATGTCGGGTTCCTCGGTGAGACGCCGCCCTGCGGTGCTCCGGCTGGAGCTGAGCCGACCGCCGCCGGAAGTGATCGAGACCCTGAGGGCGCGGTCGCGGAACGCTTGCTGCGCCTGCGGCGGGGTGGATGGTCGCGGCGCAACCCCGTCCTCACGACCCCGCAGTGTCGCCATCACCCTGACCTGCGGCTGCGCCGTAGGCTGGATGAGGTGAACGTCGCACCGACCACGCCCGTCGTCCTGCAGGATCGCTTCGCCAACGAGCTACCGGAGATGGCTGTTCGCTGGCAGGCGGAGAAATTCCCCGACCCCGCGCTGCTGATACTCAACGAGTCGCTGGCCACCGACCTCGGTCTCGACCCCGACTGGCTGCGGAGCCCCGACGGGATGGGGCTGCTTGTCGGCGCAGCCGTGCCCGGCGGTGCGACGCCGGTGGCGCAGGCCTACGCCGGGCACCAGTTCGGCGGGTTTGTCCCTCGTCTCGGCGACGGCCGCGCACTGCTCGTCGGTGAGCTCGTCGATGCCCAGGGCCAGCGGCGGGACCTGCATCTGAAGGGCTCCGGCAGAACGCCGTTCGCACGCGGCGGCGACGGCCTGGCCGCGGTCGGTCCGATGCTGCGCGAGTACGTCGTCAGCGAGGCGATGCACGCGCTGGGCATTCCCACGACCCGGTCCCTGGCGGTGGTCGCCACGGGTCGCCGAGTACAGCGCGACACCGTGTTGCCCGGTGCCGTGCTCGCCCGCGTCGCGAGTAGCCATTTGCGGGTAGGCAGTTTCCAGTACGCCGCGGCCACCGGTGACCTCGATCTGCTACGGCGCCTTGCCGACCATGCGATCGCCCGTCACCACCCCGAGACCGCGCAGGCCGCGCAGCCCTATCTGGCGCTGTTCGATGCGGCCGTCGCCGCCCAGGCGTCGCTGGTGGCGCAGTGGATGCACGTCGGCTTCATCCACGGAGTCATGAACACCGACAACATGACGATCTCGGGCGAGACCCTCGACTACGGACCGTGCGCCTTCATGGAGGCCTATGACCCGGGCACCGTCTACAGCTCGATCGACCACCGTGGGCGATACGCCTACGGCAACCAGCCGTCGATGGCGATGTGGAATCTCGCACGGTTCGGCGAAACCCTGCTACCGCTGCTCTCCGATGACATGGAGCAGTCGGTCACCCTCGCGACGGACTCGCTCGGCCGATTCGCTGCCCAGTACGACGCCGCCTTCTCAACCGGTATGCGGAAGAAACTGGGCCTACCCGCAGGCGTCGACGACTCGGTCGCGGGCGCGCTGATCGACGAGTTGTTCGATCAACTGCGTCAGAACCACGTCGATCACACCTCGTTTTTCCGCCGACTCGGGCGCGCGGCACGCGGCGACGCCGAACCCGCGCGCGGCCAGTTCGTCGACATCTCCGCATTCGACGGCTGGACGGCGCGCTGGCGTGCCCTCGCTCCCGATGCGGAGGTGATGGATCGGGCCAACCCCCTTTACATCCCCCGCAACCACCTCCTCGAGGAGGCGCTGACCGCCGCGATCGGCGACGATATGAAGCCGCTCGAGCAGCTTCTGGACGCAGTCTCCGCGCCGTACAACGAGCGTCGCGTTCTCCAGCGCTACGCCGCCCCCGCGCCGCCGGAGTTCGGCGCCACCTACCGAACCTTCTGCGGTACCTGACGCGGCCTTAGGCCCGTATGTTCGATGTGACGACGGAGAGCCGCGAGGTTCGGTCCAGATTTGTTGATCGACGCCAGACATGCCGCCGAGCCAACAGTGTTCTGCCGCAGCAGACTTCGTGGCTTACGATAGAGCGCTCGGCAGCTCGGCTCGCGTCCGTACCCGCTCAGAAAAGGTGACAGTGTCGGCCGACGTTAACCGCACTCCGACGACCGCGCGTCGTCGGCAGTGGTGGTAAACGCGCTCGATCCAGATCACGACCGCGAGCCATGATGCAGTCCCCTTCGCCTGACGTTGTCGGTCGAGGATTTGCGTTGCAGAAGTCCAAAGCACTCCATGCCGGCGTTGTCGCTACACCCCGGCGCGACACGTCGAACCGCTGCCTCTGGACCAGCAACTGGGGTCAGCCCATTACCATTCGCGTTCTGAGACGAGGCGAATCAGATGGAACGCATTGCGACAGCGGCGGCCGGCTCTGAACAGCTTGCACACAGCGGCTTGACATGGCAGTTCGGGGGCTGCAGCGCAAGAATGTGGCGCGCCCCCATCCCATAGGAGTTGATCATGTTTCGAAGGTTGACCGTCGCATTGTCGATAGTCACGGCGGCGATTCTGTTCGCGCCTGTCGCAGCGGCCATGCCGCGAAATGAGTGCGCACACTTGTGCTCTGACCGACATGCCTATAAAAACTGCGTCACCGACTGCCTCAGTCGCTAGCCGCATTCGAGCCACCGTAACCTGCCCCGCCGAAGAAAGCACACCATTCAATATCGCCTACCAGAGCACACCATCGAGATAACGTCGGCGTGGTGGACGAGACGGTCGATCATGGCTGCGGCTACGGCGTCGCTGAAGACTTTGAGGGGGACCCATTTGGTGGTCCAGTCGCTATGCGGCTTGGGGTTGGTGGGTCGTGGTCCACTGTAGAGCGAACTCGGCTGGTGTGAGCTCGCCGTGGGCAGAGTTGGGGGCGACTGGCGTTGTAGTCGCAGCGCCAGTCTTCGTGACCACCCGGGCTTCCAGCTCGGCAGCACATCTCGGAGTTGAGCGCGTGAGGTGATGTCGAGCTTGGTGAATACTTTGCTCAGGTGGTAGCCGACGGTCTTGGCGCTGATGAACAGGCGGGCGCCGATTTCAGGGTTGGTCAGCCCTTCGGCAGCCAACCGCGCTACTTGCGCCTCCTGGGGGGTCAGCTGCGCAGCGCTGGTGGCGGCGGTGCGCTTGCGGGCAGTTTCGCCGGTGGCCGCAAGTTCGCGCCGGGCCCGTCGGGCGAACCCATGCATGCCCATCGCATCAAACATCTCGTGCGCGATACGCAGCTGCGCCCGCGCGTCGATGCGGCGGCGCCGCCGGCGCAGCCATTCCCCGTACAGCAGATGTGCACGCGCCAGCTCAGTGCGCATGCGGGTCCGGCCCGACAGCTCGACCGCCTGGCGGTAAAGACGCTCCGCCTCCGGACCGTCGGCAAGCAGTGCCCGCGAACGCGCCTCGACACCGAGCGCCCAATCAGTGCCACTGGCTGTGGTGGTGTCCGCAAGCTTCGTGAGGGCGTCGGTGGCAATCTCCACGGCGCCGCAACGCGCGGCGGCTTCGACCAGCTCCACCGCAGCCTTGACCGGTGTGACGAGGTCGGGCTGGTCGGCGGCGCGCCGGGCCAAGATCAGCGCCGCCTTAGAGTTGCCGATGCCATTGTTGAGCAGTGCTTGCGCGAAGTCGGCAACAGTCAGCCAAAACCCTTCCCCGCGTTTCATGACATCGTTGATGTTGGCGTCGATGAACGCTGACAGCTCCGCCTGATCGCCACGGAGTGCCAAGAGGGTCGCGAAAGGCAAGGCGGCGAATTTGTCACCCGTGGTTCGTGTGACGGCCCGCGCCTCGTGGATAAGGGCTTCCGCGGCGGCCAGGTCACCGGTCTGTAGGCGATTCGAGGCACGAGAGCTGAGTGCCACCGGCAACTGTGTCATCGCGCCGGCCGCACGGGTTAACTCGACATCGCGCGCCGTGAGCACGTCGTCGCTCTCGTCGTCCCAGCTGTGCGTGGCTGCGACGGCAGTCATGAGAAACTCCGGCTCGTCGCACGGCGCCGATCGCTTGCGCGCGGCGCTGACCGCGCGGCGCAGAATCGGCAGCCCCGCGGCATAACCGTCGGTGAAATGTGCCACGAAACCGTCGAGGACAAGATCGGACAGACGCGGGTTGTGCGGGGGTGGGACCGTCCGCGCCGCGCGGGCAACCTCCAGCAGTCCAGCGCCCGTCGTCAACCGGCCCGCGCACAAAGCGGCCTCCATCGCCTCCAGATAGGTCGCGCGGGACAACGCCGGGTCGACCAGCTCCAGTCGCTTGGCGGCGTTGAGCAACAGTTGGGGGGCGTCGTTCCCCCGGTCGGTGACGAACGCGAGCCGCGCGCGGATCAGGTGGGTGCGCGCCTGCTGGGCATCGGTGAGTGGTCCGCCCTCGGCGACCGCCAGCAGGTCGGCGGCCGCGGTGAAGGCGCCCGCATCGAGGTGGGCTGATGCTGCGGCCAGCGCCCGCTCGGCCCGACTGCTCGGCCCAAGGGTGAGCAGCGTGGCCTGCTCGAGGAACGCGGCCGCCGCTGCTAGACCGCCACGGGCGCGCGCCCGCCCCGCGGAGCGCTCTAATTCGGCGGCGACGTCCTCGTCGGGTCCCACTGCTGCCTGGGCCCGGTGCCAGGCGCGCCGATCGGGGTCGCGGTCGGGGTCGGTCACCTCGGCCAGCGCTTGGTGCACCATCTGTCTTTCCCCCACCGAGGCCGACCGGTAGATCGCCGACCGCGCCAGCGGGTGACGAAACCGCACCCGCACGCCGAAGGTCGCCAGTTCTGCGCCAGTTGCCGGTGCGGCCGCCTCGGCGCCGATGTTCAACCGTGCGGCCGCGCGCCACAACAGTGCTGGATCACCCAGCGGCTCGGCGGCCGCCAGCAGCAGCAGCCGGCGGGTCTGCTCGGGCAGGGCCTGCACCGCCCGCCGGAAGCTCTCCTGCACCGCCGCCGTCAACGGCGCCGAGCCGGGTTCGCCGAACCCGCCGGCGAGCTCGCGGACACTGAACCCGCGCGGCAATTCCAGCAGGGCTAGCGGGTTGCCGCCCGTTTCGGCGACGATCCGATCGCGGACCCGCTCGTCTAGCGGCGCGGTCAGCGCCGCGTCCAGCAAGGCCCGCGCATCTGCTTCGGGCAGGCCAGCGATCTGCATCATCGGCAGAGCGCTCAAGTCGGGATGCGGAACACGGGTCGCCACGATCATGCCCACCGCTTCCGCGCCGAGGCGCCGCGCCACGAACGCCAGCGCCTGCGCCGAGGCGCGATCCAGCCACTGCAGGTCATCGACCAGACACACCAAGGGCTGCTCCTCGGCGGCGTCGGAGAACAGGCTCAGCACGGCCAGCCCGATCAGAAACCGGTCCGGCGGCGGCCCCGCGCGCAGCCCGAACGCGGTATCCAACGCATCGCGCTGCGGCGGTGGAAGGCGCTCCAGCCGGTCCAGCAGGGGCCCGCACACCTGGTGCAGCGCCGCATAGGCCAGCTCCATCTCCGACTCGCAACCGGCGGCACGGACCACTCGGCAGGCACGGGCTTGACGGGCAACGTAATCCAGCAGCGCCGACTTCCCCACCCCCGGGTCGCCATACAGCACCAGCACCCGGCTCTGACCCGAGCGCACGTCGCGCAGCACCCCGTCCAGCACGCTGCACTCGACGCGGCGATCAAACAGCTCCATGGCATTCCGATGTTCACACCATGCTCACGCCCACCGCCACATAGATATGGAGCATCCGCGAATCCATCGCCTCCCGGGCCGTTATCCGCGTATCCACCGGAGTCGACCTCGTAGAACCGATGAGCAGGCTCATCAGCGTCGTCTTACCTGCGCCGGGTGGGGGGCCCATTTGGTAGTCGCTATGCGGCTTGGGTTGGGTCGTGGTCCACTGTAGAGCGAACTCGGCTGGTGTGAGCTCGCCGTGGGCAGAGTGGGGGCGACTGGCGTTGTAGTCGCAGCGCCAGTCTTCGATGATCACCCGGGCTTCCAGGAGCGAGTCGAAGCGCCACGAGTTGAGCAGCTCGTCGCGGAGCCGGCCGTTGAACGATTCGATCCAGGCGTTCTGCCACGGCGAGCCGGGATCGATGAAAAGTGAACCGGCTCGGTTGATTCGGCACCAATCACTCACCGCATGTGCCACGAACTCGGGACCGTTGTCGAAGCGCACGTAGTGCGGCGCCCCATGTTGCAGAACCAATCGATCCAGGACATCGACGACACCGTCGCCGTCGATGGAGCGATCGACCTCGATCGCGAGGGCTTCTCGGGTGAACTCGTCGATCACGTTCCACATCTTCACGGTGCGGCCATCGGCCGTCGTATCAAACTGAAAGTCCATCGCCCAGATCATGTTCGGACGAATCGGTGACATCGCGCCCACTGCGACACCGATACCGGTCAACCGTGTCTTCTTGCGACGCTGCGGGACCCGCAGACCCTCCTCACGCCACAACCGGCGGATACGTTTGTTGTTGACCTGCCAGCCGGCTCTACGGGCCATCTTGGCGGCCCATACTCGCGGAACGCATCGTTGAGCCGGGGTTCGGTCGCGTGCGCGGTGGTGACGATGGCTTTCATGTTGTCGGGGATCGCCACCGCGAACACGCCGCCGAAGAACGCCCAGGCCGCTTCGAATCCGACGATCACCTCGTTTAGGGTCTGGCAGTAGGTAGGCCAGACGAACATGCGCCGCGAGTACACCGCGGTGAAGATCAGCCCGTGCACCACCCGGCGTCGGCCATCGCCGGCATCGGTGAGCAGACCCAACCGCCCGAAGTCGACCTGCACCTCCGCGCCGGGCTCGCAGTCGGCTACCGGCACCGTGGCTTGGCGGCGACCGACGTCCAATTCAGCTGTGGCGTAACGGTTCAACGTCGGATACGACACCACCACACCCCGGCGCTCCAACAACGTGTGGATCTTGGTCAGCGTCAACCCGTCCTTGAGCCACGCCTTGATCTGCTCGTGCTCGGCAGCGATCGTCTCCCACACCAGGCTCTTGCCGGCAGGCCGGCTCGGACGGACCTCGGCGATCACCGCCGCAAGCAGCTCATCGGTGAGCTGACCATCTCTACCGTCATGGTCCAGCCCGCATGCCCGTGCACGGTCGACATACCGTCGCACCGTTTTACGATCGGTCCCCGATAACCGGGCGACCTCCCGCAACCCCAACCCCTCCAGCCACAGCCGCAGCATCTCCACGATCTCGATCACCGATACCTCCCGGTAGCTCATTGGGCCAATACAGCGGCCCAACAACCGGAAGCCCCGACACCACGCCGGGTGGTCCCATAACTGGCAAACCGCCAGCCAGGTGGTCCCATCAATGGCAAACAGGTGGTCCCATGCTCATGGCAAAACCAGCCCTGAAATGGTCCCTTTCACCTGGCAGCCGACACGAGGACAGCAGCTGGAAGAAGAGGTTGGCCGCCTCGGAATCGAAAGGGTAGGTGGCCGAACTCGTCGATGACACGAGTGGAATCCGGCCCAGCTTGATCACGTGTCGCATGATCGACCACGAGACGGGTCAGGATTCACCCAACGTAAACAGCCATGTGGATCGCCTGCGTTTCGAAGTGTCAACGAGACGAAGTCTGTCCGCCTGCAGGTGCTTTGGAGTGAATAGGTGACTTAGCTGTTGTCGGGCACAGCCGAGGTCATACTGACTACCCCCCGCGTGTTTACGCTGCCGTTAAATGGGTTAGACGCTTTGTTAAGCGACATCCACAGCGAGGACAGAGGAGGTCGTTCAGTGGAACGCGCCACAGCGTGGAGGCCTATACGCGAGTCCTGCCTTCAGTGCGGCAAACCGCTACTAGGCAGAACCGTTACCACGGAACTAGCCCACGCTCGAACCCCCATCAATGTCCACACCGAAACGCGCTGCGCAAACAACGACTGCCGGGGCTAGTGATAGCGCGTGGACGCCTCCTCATGACCGGACGCCAGCCGAAGTATTCACACGGTAACCTCTGAACAGTCCCCATCTTTCAATGACCGCTGATCACCCCGTCGCTCCTGGCCGGCGGTGGACCGTCGTCAATACGTGCCTTTGATCTGGACACCGGACGCAAGATCTACTCACTCCGGACAGCATCGAACTCGCGACTTGCCGAAACGGACGTATCCGCGCCCGTTTCGAGACACGCCCGCCTAAACGAATCCCTTGCCGCCCGTCGAAGAACTGGGTTTCAACGGCGTTGGGTTGTCGTCATCGGTGTGGCGGGCCACCCAGGCGTCGACCCGGCTCCAGGTATTTTGCAGCCACGAGCTCAGCTGATCGGGGGAAGGCAGTTCGACAGCTGGAACAAGAAACACGTGGACGACCAACTGCCGGTGTATCGGTAAGCGCCACCAGAGCCGGGCCCGTCCGTCCGCGCAGAAGCCACTGTGGGTCAGCACGAGGACATTGGCCCCCGGTGCCCCCGCCAGTGCGGCGGCGGCGCCTCCGGTCCGCGGCGGCAGCGTGTGCGACTGTCGCCATGCGCGCCGCGCTTCGCGGAGCCGGCCCGACGAACGCAGCTGAATGATCGCATTCCGCCAACGCGTCCAGCTGAAGTTTCCGCCCTCGGGGAACAGCAGCAACGCCTGCCCGCCGACAAGAGAGGCAGCGAGATCGCGGATCTGTGCGCGAGCCCGCTCGCCGCGGTGACTCAAGAAGCACAGGCAGCCCAAATCACCAGCGAGATCGAGCGCGGGTTCGCACCGCAAGAGGGCTTTCAGCACGATACGCAGGCGCAGCCCGTAGTGGACCGTCAACAGCCAGGCCACAAATACGCTGTCGCCCGGCCCGCAATGCCGCGAAAGCACTATCACCGGCTCGTCGCCGGGAACCACTTCCGGGTCAACTGAGGCAGTATCGAGCAGCACCTCGACGTCCAGGATTCGGCGCGCCGCCGCGTAGGCCGTCTCGAGGAATTCACGCATGAACTGGTCGCTGTCCTGGCCACCATGCAGCAGCTTCGCCAAGGCACGAAGTTCCATCGCCGCATACGCGATCGCGATCGCGATAGTCCGACTCGGCCTACTCGACCGCAGCACCAGGTCTGCCAAAACGGCGAATGCGAGTAACGGGAGCCCGTACATGAGCAGGCACACCATCAGCGCGGTGACCAGCGGCACCGTCACCGCGCGGCGGAGCCGGGTCATGGCAGCGCCTCGAGATAGGCACGGGTCGCGTCGTAGGCCAACTCGGCGCGGCGACCGATCCGGCGGTTGTCGCGGTACCGGAGATTGGACCACGTCGCCGCGGCCCGCTGCGGCAGTCCGGACGGAAGCACATGGACGGTGACATCGGCGTCCACGCGTTCGAGATCACCATGAAAACGGTGTCGGCGCGAAATCTCAAAGGCGACAAAGCCGACCTCCCACAAGAAGCGCGGTGCCGCCAGTTCTTCCTCGAGGCGCCCGACATGCAACACCCATATCGTGTCGGCGCCCCGCGACACGGCTCGATCCAGCGGAATGCTGTTCACCAGGCCGCCGTCGTAGAAGTGCTCATCACCGATTCGCACCGGCGGCAACACACCCGGCAGTGCACAGGACGCCAGGACCGGCTCGATCAAGTCGCCAGTGTGGAACCAATGCTCTCGGGCACGCTCGATGCTGGCCGCCACGCACTCGAACGGGACCACGAGATCTTCGAACGTTTGGACGGGTAACCGGTCGTGGAGCATTCGGCGAAGCCCTCCATTGCCATGCAACGATGTCCTTCGACGCACGACCTCGGCGACACGACGGATCAGTGATCCATCGAGGACTCCCTCCTCGCCCAGAGCGTCCCACATCCTTGACAATGCCCGCGCACCTCCTGGCGTCGGGTCCGCCGCCAAAGCCGCACCGTTGATCGCCCCGACTGAGGTACCGCAGACCAGGTCGGGGTGGATCCCCGCCTCGAGCAACGCGCGCGCCATCCCGGCTTCGGCCGAACCAAGCACACCACCGCCGCCGAGCACGAACGCAACGCACGACACGGGAGAAGGAATACCCACAGAAGCGCTCTAACACCGCAGCGGTCAGTCGGCGGTTCTCATCATCAGCACGCCCGCCGGCGGTCAGCCGTAGGGGTAGTCGAACACCATGCGCGTCGCCCCAGCGCAACGACGAGAGCGGGCCGCCGTCGCCCACCAGGGGCCTGGACAGCGGCATCCCTACGTCGAGGTTGGGCCAGGGTCCAACACGACCCCAGCTATCCGGCCGCGTGCAGCCTGGAACCTCAGCGTTGACCCATCACCACACACGTGTGGCGTCGCGCTCCGGGCGGTAGACCATTATTCGGACTTGAGCCTGCCGCAAGCCGTCTGCACGAGACGGTGCACTGACTACTCTCGATGATCACGCCCGACAAGGTAGCGTTGGTTCAAGTACTCCTACCGGCTTCCCGGCGAAAAGTTGAGTGGCCGCGCGAACGCCGAGTCAGACAATTGCGCGGCGTCGTCGAGAAGGCATCCGGGTGTGCGGCGCTTGGGCGTACATGCGCTGCAAAAGACGCCGGATTCAGTGTAAGCCGCTATGCCGCTGCGCTTTCGGAGAAGCAGCCCCAGCGTGATCGCGACCAGGCGACGCGTCGTCGACGACAAGAGAAAGCGGACCGCTCACGCGGATCCGGTGCTGATCAACGAGTTGAAGCACCACCGGTTCGGGTGGCTTCCCTGCCTGTCGGCCGGTCCAGATGGTGGCCATGCGGCGGCGGAATCTCGCGCTCGCGAACGACGTCGGCGGAATTCACGCCGGCGTTTATTTGGAGCGCTAAGTGGGTATCTGGTGCAAATCTCAATCTTGTCTGGAGGAAATGATGACCATCACCGGCATCATCAGCGCAATCCTGGTCGGCTTGGTGATCGGTGCGCTCGGTCGCCTAGTGGTTCCGGGTAAGCAACACATACCGATCTGGTTGACGATTCTCGTAGGTATCGGGGCGGCGTTCCTCGGCACCGCCTTGGCGCGAGCGGTGGGCATTCCCACGGCGACGCAAGGCATCGACTGGCTTGAACTACTCGTCCAGGTAGTGGTGGCCGCCATCGGCGTCGGAATCGTGGCCGCCGCATTCGGCAGAAGGCGCTCGAAGATCCTGCGGCGTTAGCGCCGCCTGTAGCGGGCCCGGCTGGATTCAGCCGGGCTCGCGCGGCAGCAGCGGCCCGAGCGGCCCGAGATCCAGGTTGAGGTCTTCTGGTCGCAGGCCGAAGTGTTCACGCAGTTCTTCCATGGCTTCTTCCAACCGCATCAGCCCCAGGCCCAGCCGCTCAACCGTTTCTTCAGAAAGATCTCCAACGTCCACCCGGCGCAGAGCTTGGCGCTCCATCAACTGTCGCAGCAATTCCACGATTGTCAGGACCAGCCGGCCCAGATCGCGGCCGACGGCGTCGGGGTCCATCTCGATGCGGCCGCCCGACGTCATTGCTCCAACAGCTTTTCTACCGAACTGATCAGCGCACGCAGCGAAATGTGCACGAGGTCGACGTCAGCGAGGCTGATCGTCAAATCACCGGTGATGACCACACCGCCGGCCAGGAGGCGGTCGAGCAGGTCGACCAGAGCGACGTCATCGGCCCGAGACGTGGCATAGGTCATGAATCGCCCAGGCTGGTGAACGAGTACGGTGCCCACGGACCCGTGAGCTCAAGTCGCAGCTCGTTGCCGGTCGCTGCATCGACCCGCTGAGCCAGCGCCGCCGCCCCGGCCTCGTCCACGAGGTACGCCACGTTCAGGATCATCTCCTCGCGTCGTCCGGTGAGCCGAGGGTCCTGCAGGGGGTAGACGCGGCTGTCGGCGGCCAACTGCGCGAATTCTTGGTGCAGTTTCTCGGCTGTCTCCGCGACGCGCTCGCGCCGGCGCGCGACCCGATCTCGCTCGGTGCGGCGACGCATCAGGTAGGAGGTGCCGGGTGCATCCGACGCGGACGCCGCCGGCTCTGCAGCGGACGTCTCGGCGGGCGCCGCATACCCCTTGACCCCCCACTCCGAACGGCCGCGAACTCGGTCGAGTGTCGCAGCCAGTTCGGCAGCGCGATCGCGGAGCAGTTGACGAACGCCCGCGTCGTCGAGGTAGATCGTCGCCATCCGCACCGGCGCAATCGGGTGCACCCGGGCTATGCGGTCAACGACCTCGTGGTGCGTCCGCGCGACTTTCTCGAGCCACTCCAAGTCCTCGAGGTGTGTGCGAATGGACTCCTCGCTGAACCGGTCCCGGTCCACGGCCGCGACAACTGCCGCTAGCGGGCCCTCGACCAGGGTGTGCACGGCGGCAGCGTCGACACCAGTGGTGTCCACCAGCACCTCGGAGTCCGCGATCGCCGCGTCGCCGATTGCGTAGAGGTACACGCTATGGTCACTCATCTCCGGTGACACCTTCGGCCCGGGTGCGACGACGCGGCCGAGCCCCGTCGGACGCACCTTCGCCGTTTGATGCCTCGAGCTCCCCGATGCGTTCTCGGAGTTTGCGGTTCTCGACCGCCAGGTCGCCTCGACCCGAACTGAGCGACGGATCGTGCTCCCACCAGTCGATGCCAATCTCCCTGGCCTTGTCGACGGAGGCCACCAACAGCCGGATTTTGATCGTCAACAGCTCGATGTCCAAAAGGTTTATCCGGATGTCTCCGGCGATGACGATACCCTTATCGAGCACCCGCTCCAAGATGTCGGCCAGGTTCGTGCTTTCCTGCCGGTGGTCCAGCTGGTGCGCCCGTCCAGACGGATACAGGTCGTCGTTCATCGCGACCGTCCAATTGTCTGGCCGCGAGAATAACGCTGCGTGCGACGGTAGGACTCCAACTCGCCGCCTTCGTCCAAGCACACTTCGTAGACCGCCAGGATATCCGCCGAGTCTGGAATGCGGTGGCTTTCAACCACTTCCACCCCGACGCGCCATCCATCGTCGTTTCGCTGCACGGATATCACGGCTTCCACGTCGTGCCCAGTGAGGTCTCCAATCTCTGCCATGGCTCCCCGGGCGGCCTTCGCTGCAGAAAGCCTCGGTTTCCGCACCCCGTTTCGCCTCGCCCCGTCGCCGTTCGCCGCCGATGGGCGCGCTTCATCGCTCGGCGTCCGTCGACGTCGAGGCCTCTCTGTTTGTTCAGACATAGCGCTTCATGGTCGGGAGCTTCAACGCTGCGGGGGGTGCATCAATCGACGGAGCAACTCGTTCTCCCACTCGGTACATTCGTCCTCGGTCAGCTCGCCGGTTTGACGGGCCTCTTCCACGCGCTCGAGCTCGGCACGGATATTCACCGGATCGTAGTACTGCTCTTCGGCGTAGTCCCTTATCTGCTCCGCCATCCACACCACGCCACGGACGGGCGCGAGCGGCAGAGTGAGCAGTCCGGAGATCAACCCCACGGTCGGCCTTCCGGAACGAAGTCATATGGCGCCAGCGGGCCCACGAGCCGGAACCGCACTCGACCGTCGAGGGCCCGACCGACCTCGTCCACAGCGTCGTCAAACCGCTTGGCGTCATCCCGGGCGACCAAGAACGCGGCATTGACCACCTCGTCGGGCTGAGCCAGCTGGCGGTTCGAGATATCAGTCGCGAAGGGCCGCAGCTGTTCCAGCACCCACCTACCCTCCTTGTCGCGGAGCTGCTCCATCGCGGTGACCACGAGCTCGCCCAGACGTATCCGGTCGTAGTACGACGCATCCTCCGGCAGGTCACGCACCCGCTCGCGCAGTGCCATGATTTCGTCGTCGGCTTCGGCGATCTCGCGTAGCGCAGCGTCCTGCACGTAGCGGCCCTTCAGTGTGAACTGGACCAGACCATCCAGCCGCGAAAGAGCCTCCACGAAGCGTTCCTCATGCGGCGCAAGTAGCTCCTTGACCACGCCCGCCTCTTCAACGACGGCAGGAAAGCGCATGGGCAGCACGGCTGCTCGTTCCGCTACCGTATCGAGCACGCGCTCATGCGCGATCAGATCATCACGCGTACCCAGGGGCCGATCGGTAGGGACATCGCTCACTATCGCAGCAACCCGCTGATGCGTGACGGTCGTTACCCGCCCGGACGGCCCAAGCCCCGACAGGTCAGGCGGCAACTCGGTATCCGAGCTGACCAGACCGTAAACGTACGTCGCAGTCATTCCTCATCCTCACGACGACGCGGTCGCGGACGTCGCCGCGGCGCGGGCTCCTCCTCGCCTTCGCGGCGCTCACGTCCTCTGGTGAGCATGTCGTCGACCTTCTCGACGGCGCCCTCGAGCACTCCGGACGTCTTGCCCTTGGCGCCGCCCTCCATAATTCCCTGCGTCAACTCGGTCAGATCCTTGCCGCCCTTGCCCTTACCGTAAAGATCCAGGCGGTTGGTGGCTTCGGCGAATCGAAGGAACGTATCCACGCTGGCCACCACGATCCGAGCATCAATGGTGAGGATTTCGATACCCACCAGAGACACCCGGACGAAGACGTCGATCACCAGGCCCTTGTCGAGAATGAGCTCGATGACTTCGGCCAGACCGCTCGACCCGCCGCCGGTGTACCGCTCGACCTGGCCGCCGCCGCCACCTTCTCGTTGCGCCGTCATGGTCATGAGCTGACAGCCTTCCGGCCGCGGCCGGCGCCGACCGGCCGACGCCCGCGCCTACGGGCTGGTGGTTGCTCTTCGTCTTCGTCGTCGTATTCGTCTTCGTCGCCTTCGTAGTCCTCGTCAGCCGGCGCTTGTTCGTCGCCTGCGTCCTCGGCCTCGTCGTAGCCCTCGTCGCCTTCGTCGCCTTCGTCGTCGTAAGCGTCGTCTTCGTCGGCCATGTCGTCGGCTTCGTCTTCGTCCTCGTAGGCATCGACGTCGCCTGGCCCGGCGTCTTCATCTTCGTCCTCGTCAGGTTCGAGGTCCTCGTCCTCGGCAACAGCCTCGCCGTCGTAGTCTTCGTCCGGTGCACCGCCGTCCTCCTCAGGGCCGCCGGATGCTTGCTGCTCTTCCTCCAGCGCTTCCTCGTGAGTCTTGACGACCTCGCCGTCGTGGATTTCCCCACGCCAGCCCTCGACCTCATCCGGGTGCAACAACGCCTGGGTCATCGCATGGCGGCCAAAGTGCTTGAACTCCAGGCGCGCGCGTCTGCCCTGGGCCCGCCAGAGATTTCCGGTCCGTTCGAACAGTCCCTGCGGGTGGTACTCCAACACCAATGCCACCCGGGTCATGTTGGGGCCTAGGGTGCCGAACGTCACGGCGCCGTCCACGTGGCCCTTGGCGCCCTTCGCGCGCCAGACGATGTGGGAGTCGGGCACCTGCTCGAGAATCGTGGCCTCCCATTCGCGATGGGAGAAGAAGACCTGAGCCTTCCACTGGGTGACCTCGTCCTCGGGTTGCGTGACGCTTTCCACCTTCTTCATGAACGTCGGGAAGTCGGTGAATCGAGTCCATAGGTCATAGGTGGTGCGCAGCGGCAGGCCAACGTCGATCGTCTCGACGATGTTGGTCAGCTTGAGCTTCTTCTTCCCCCCGGATTCGCCCTTGGACCCGCTGAAGACGTTCTGAACCTTGTCCTTCAGCCCGCTCAACATGGAGCCGAACCCGGAACCGCTGTCCTCACCGTCGTCATCGCTGTCGTCATCGCGGTCGCCACCATCCGGACGGCGCACCAACGACCGCAGGCTCTCTCCGTTCTCCGACACATTCGTCAGACGATCGGAGAAATCGGAGACGCGGTCGCTGGCAGACGAGGCGGCACGTTTCAGAACGACGCCAAGTAATTCCTGGCCGGCGTCGCGCAAAGTGTCGGTCGCCGCGCCGCCGCCATTTCGTTCACCATTCACTGAATCCTGCCTAGCCATCGCTACCCTCCCGATGTGTGAGTCCTGTGCGTGAAGCCTTGCGACTTGCGCCGCCCTTCTTGGGCGTCCGCGCCGACGACGTGGCGGCCTTCTTCGCGGTCTTTTTCGCGGCCTGTGCGCGGCCGGTGCTCTTGGTAGCACCAGCCGTGCTGCGCGACGCTTTCGGTGTGCTGCGAGACGCTTTCTGCGCGCTGCTGGACAACCGCGCGGACCGGCTGCCGCCTGAGGCCCGCGTACCCGACGACCGGCTCGCGGCTGCAGAGCGGGCGCCGGCCGACTTGCGGGTAGTGCCGCTTTCAGGCGTGCGAGCGCGACGGGTCCGGCGCGGCGGGGCTTCTTCTTCCGGTTCTTCTTCAGGTTCTTCTTCCGGTTCTTCCGCTTCTTCTACCGGCTCTTCCGCTTCTTCTTCTTCCCGGTCTTCAGGTTCTTCTTCCGGCTCTTCCGCTTCTTCGACGTCTTCGTAGTCGTCGTCACGGTCACGGGCCCCAGGGTCCAAGTCATCCAGGTCCGCTGGCCGGCGTACTTCGGCCAGGTCACCGACACGCCGGCTCACGCGGTCGGTAAGCGCCTCCATCCGGCGGGTGGCGACCGCCATGGCAGCGTCTTTACCGGCTTCGAGTAGTCGACCCCGCACCTGGTCGGTCAATGCTGTCAGCTCCGGCGACTGCCCAAGCACCTTATTCGCCTGGCCGAGAATCTGTCCGGGACCGCCCATCTGCCGGCCTGCCGCCCAGCCGCCCATCATCAAGGCAAGCTTCATTTTCTTTGTCCTGCCGAGGAAGTAGCCTCCGGCTACACCCATGGCGATGCGGGCTCCGCATTTCACGACATTCTCCTAAAGTTCAGTTGGGTTGCCTGGGACGTCGTCTTCGGCCGGTTTCTACCGACCTCACCTCCGCCCCGCACAAAAGCGCAAATACCCAGTGGCCGAGATCACTAAACGCAAAGTTGCGCGCCTCGCTCAAAGGCATTCTTCGAGAGAAGCGGTCCGTTGACCGTTTCGGGCCGATATGGCATCGACTTTGTCAATTTCGATCCCATGAAGGAGGGCGTGGAGCCGCTGGTCGTCGCGTTGCCAAACTGAACGGGTAGTGGACTTGGTCGCCTTGGCCCGGCATGGGATGGACCGGGTACCGTCCGTTGCCCCGCAGGTCGAGTCGGCAGGCAGGACCGCGCCGCACTGGGTGGCACCCATATGCGCCAACGTACGTCGACGTCGTCGCGTGAGCTACCAACTTTGCCAAAATCTTAGCTCCACGTCAGCGCAATTCTGGGACCACATTAACCGCCACCTACTACTACCTTCAATCGCAGCCGAGAAAATGATGTGTAGTTTCTGCCGCGGGCGTGAAGCGATTTGCCGATGGTACGCCAATTAGAATATGGGGCTTGCTAAATTTAGTCAGATAATCAAAATATCTCCGATGAATATGTCACCGATCAGCTGTCGGTGTAGCAGTTGAGCAGTAACCTGATAAAATTTCTTGATTTGTTTTTTGATCGAGGGAGCTTTGTAAGTGTTCGGCATCGATGGAAACGTTCCACTCATCGACGCGTAGTGCCACACAGTGGCGCCGCATCCGCGCCGTAACCGTTCGCGCGCAGACTAAGTCGGTCGGCGGGCCCCGAAATCGGGGGCGGCCCACGCCCACCAATAATTTACGTCTGCGCAACAGGAACTACGCCGCTCAAATACTTGGACGCAAACCGGCGGATCGCGCCGAGTATGCACTCCACAGTCATCACACCGCCGCGAACACGCGATTCCCGACGTTTCAAATAACGACGTCAAACTTCAAACTCGGCCTACAGCAATGCGTTTGCCCATCGAACACCATGCGAGTCGAAAGTCTCAATGGCCTGCTCATCGAGGCTCTTGCCCGGCAGTTCTCCGGCACGTTGCTTAATTTGCACCGGCGTCAATCCGCCGCTGACTGTGTTCGCGGCCAGATAACTTTGAACGTGTTCTGGCCGGCAAACTGTGATTGTGCCGCGCCTGCCTGCACCATGCGGGGATACGGTGTGATCCAGAAGTGCGGTCCTGCAGTCGTTTTCGCCCCAAAGCGCTGTCAGGTCGAGATCGGCGGCCAGGCGGTCGGCGCTTGATCTACTGCACCACCCAGAACTATCACCCAGAACTGTCCAGCAGTCGAACCCGAACCCCGTGCCGTCGTCGCGTGCGTTGAAGGCCGATTCACCGGCGGCGCAGATCGGTGCTCGCAAAGGAGGTGTCGGCGACTGGGGCGCGCTTGTACGGGGTGCTGGAGTCCGCGAGCGAGTCGGGCGATCCTCTAGCCGTCCGGAAAGTCGTTCATATGAAGCAGCGCGCCGTGCGGCGTCACGCGCGTGACCCGCGTGCTGTGGGCTGGGCGTGTCGTCGGCGAGGGAGAACCCGAACTACTGCGATAGAGCCTCATCGGCCGGTTATTCCGAATACGGGATGAACTCGCATCCCCCGGAATAGCCGGCGTAGGGCACCGGCCTCAGGTCACGCCTACGAGGCGTCATCGAAAGGACGTGCCTTCGTCAATAGGCCACGCCTTGGCCCCGGCCGCAGCCCAGATCCACCACGCCGCCACAGACTTACGGGTGCCTTCGTCAGCCGAGCATGAACTGACAACCGGGTTAATTTATCCAGCAGCGGGTACTCCTGCCGGGATCGGAAGGAAGTTCCGTGCAGGAATGGAGCGCCAGTGGTGGTTGGGTGGTCGACTCAGCCGTGCTAGGGATTGACCGGGTGACCAATACGGCCATTTGTGACGCGTGCGGCTATCCGACAGTCCGCCCGGGCCTATGCGCCTTATGCCAACAGTACCCAGGCTTATAGGTCCCGGCGCGGCGGCCACAGCGGGCGCAATTTCGAACCAAGGAGGGTCACCATGCGACTACTACGAGGCCTGCTCGGGGCGCTGCTGTGGGTTCTCGGAGCCGTTCTCGGGCTTGTCGGCTTGGTGCTGTGTGTGACGGTCATCCTGCTACCGCTGGGCATCCCCGTCGTGGCGTTTGCAGGCCGGATCTTCGCCTATGCCGTAAAGATGATGTTGCCCCGCTCGATCGCGCATCCGATCGACGAGTTCACGAAGACCACGAAGACGAAGAGCCGGAAAATCCGCTCTGCTTCCGCAGACGCTGTCGCCGATACCACTAAAAAGGCGCGCAAAGTTGTGCGCAAGCAGCGCAAGCTTGTTGCTTGAGAGGACCGACGCCACTTGCTGACGAGAATCATAAAAGGGCGAGTTCCCCGGTTCGCGAAGTGCCGGGACAAACGGGACAACACCCGGCGGCGCTTCACCGGCCACAAGTCAGGAGGCCATCATGCGATGGCTACGCGGGATAGGGAGGAGCACACACTGTGAGCGGTATGGATAGAGCAAAAAACAAGGCACAAACCTTCGTCGGCAAGGCCAAAGAAGCCGTCGGCAAGGTCACGGGCGACAAGGGCACCAAATATGAGGGCAAGGCCGACCAGGCGAAGGCGAACCTCAAGGACGCCGGCGAAAAGGCCAAGGCCGCATTCAATAAGTATGTCCCACGTCACCGTGCTGGAGCGGGAGACGGCCCAGGCAGTACGGGAACCGTTCCAGGCAGTACGGGAGACGCTCCAAGCAGTACGGGGGACCGTCCCCAGCAATGAGGACGACCGAGCGTCAGCCCCACTCCGGTCCTTAATGGACGGTGCCGCACTCGCAGCGCCACATGATGTACCGGCCGAAATGGATGGCCCCTGACAACAGGTGACCGGGCCGCAGTTGTTGCCTGCGTGGGCAGTTGACTGCCAAAGCGTCGAGCCTGGTGCCCAAGGGACGAACAGGTGGGTCCGCTCTGTGTAGGGGCATTCGGCCCAAACGCCGACTCCCAAGACACTCGTGACAGTTCTAGTCGCCCCTCCGACGGTGACTACTGATCCGAGCGCTCGCGCCGGCCACCTGTTTCACCGGCGTCAATTAGGGGCATGCCGATCGGTGACAGAACATCGCTGGCCGATAAGCGTTGGCGCGAGGGGAAGTAGAGATGAATCCTAAGCCGAAACCGGCCGCTGAAGACCTGGTCAGGCAGCCGATGACGCAACTCTACTCACAAACGCCTCTCGTAAACCGTGATGAAATGCGGCTGGCCCAGCAGGAATTCGTCGAAACCACAACGCATGCCAGCGTCGGCGCCGGGCTGGTGAGTGCATCTGCGGGCTGGGCAGCCCCGTTCGGACGGCCACCATGATTGTCGTTGCCTTGACGAAGGCAACTCCACCGAGCTCAATCCACCCCGAGATGACCAATTCCAGTGTCGAACAAGACATCCAAGTAGCGAAAGGTGCTCGCCGTGACGACTGACCAAAACCCAACATCCCCCCAACCCGGACCCGATGCCGGGATCGATGACAACCAAACCGACATCGAGAAGATCCGCACGGAACTTGGCGAGACTGTCGGGGCCTTGCCAGGCACGGCCGACGTTGGAAACGAGATCAAGCAGACGGTAACCGACGTCAAGGACCCCCTAACCGAAACGGCGAACGAGACGGCCGACGCCGTCGTCGAGACGGCCGATGCCGTCGTCGAGACGGCCGATGCCGCACAGTCCGCGGCCCGCGGAGCATTCACCAACATGACCCGCTCGGTCAAACCCGGCATACCGATCGCGGCGCTAATCGCAGCAGGGGTGGCGATCAGCGTCGTGGCGTGGCGCCGCCGATGACACAAACCAGCGTTCAAGAACTCAAGGGACCAACAAGATCTGGACCGCAGCGTATTCACGAGCCGCCGACACAAGATGTGGTCGTTCGCGGCAACGCCTTGGTGGGCGAGCAATGGTTCGCGCGCTGCTGCGCCGACGCTTACAGCCTGGATGATCGTGGCCGCAACCGACGCCATTGAGACGGCTCGCTGGTCGGGGACGGCAAAACGCTCGATGAAATCGGCGCGGTGTCCTCGACCGGCACCGTCGGCGACGGTTTTGACACCCGTAGCGCGGCGGCGGTCATGTAGGGAGCTACAACCACACTTTGTGCCCGGTGCAGGAGCCACACAATTAACCACACGTGAGTAAAATACGCCGGTCCTTTCCAGAGCTGGGCTGCTCAGGACGCATCCCGTCACGGCGATTCCAACAATAACCATGTTGTCCCAGGTCTGTTTATTCACATGCCGTTTCGTCGACTACAGATCGACGCCGCATGCACTTCGTTCGAGATGGGATCACCCAGGACGGCCCGGACGGCAAACCCGTTTCAGCAGAAGACAACTCGTCGTACGCGTGGATGGAGTTGGTGGCAAAACCGCATAAAACGCGGACCACAACGGACTTGACAATTCCTAGCTCTACCAAGTTGACGTGTAACGTACCTGTGTTGATCTGTTGCTAACTTATTACCAGCGCGCCGAGTATCGTTTAGCGCTCCGCCGCTGATCCGCTCGGTTTCGGGGCCGGGCCCGGAGGGTATTAGCTGTGTATGGCTTCGCGAGAGAAGGCGACCGGCAAAAGCGTGCCGGTCAAGCCGCGCCGTAGCGGCACCAACGGCAAGACTACTGACCGCGTCAAGTTGACGGCAACGGCCGAACCTAAACCGGCCAGGAGTGCAACGCCTCCCTCCGAGGCCGCAGTGGTGCAGCTGCACCGCGGGCGAAAGGCGGCCAGGAAGTCGACCACCTCCGCACCTCAGCGCGGCCCACGTCGGGCGGAACCGACACCGCCACCAAGACTATCCCGTACTGCGCGCGCATCAGCCCCCGACAAGTTCTCGCAGCGCCGCCCCCAGGGCGGGGATCCCTCGCGCCTGGAGTTGGCGCAGGCCGTCCCCGCGAAGCCACCGGCTCGGAAGCGTGCTCAAGAACAGAAGTCACGCGCGTCCGCCCACTCGCGGTCCACAACGCCGAATCGCGCGCGCCGACCGGACTTGTCGGCGCCCGAATCCAGCGGCGCGACCGACGCCCCTTGGGGCCCGGTGTGGCGGTCGGTCGAGGCGGTCGTGGACTGGCTGAGAACCCATATTCACCAGCTTCTGGACGCGGTGAAAGACGGCGGGGAAGCGTTGACGAGCAAGGCCCAGGAGTGGATGGACACACTCGTCGAAGCGGTCGCAAACGGCGGCGCGGGCGTGCAAGCGGGGCTGGCAGGCCTCCGGGCGGTGCTGGCTGGTAAGAATCCTGTGTTCGCGGCGATCAAAGGTCTGGTGTCTGGACTGAGCGGCAAAGCCAAGGTCGCCCTCATACTCCTCCTGGTCCTCGGGCTTCTGCTCGGGCCGGTGCTGCTCGTAGTCCTCCTGCTGGCGCTGGTTGTTGCGGCGTTGATCGCGGCGGTGCGAGCCGCCGCCGAGTAGCCATTCGACCGGCGAGAACCGATGAGCGGCATCGGCTCTAGGCCTGAGAGTCATGCGCACCGAAGGGACGACGCCAGTTGACTCAATCAACTCCCCTCGTCGAATCAGTGCTGAGCGCGCTCGAGGCTGGCCTCATCAACTCCGACGGCACAGGGAGATCCGCAAACGTCTGTCGCGGCAACGCTCGGATGGCAAAATCCGACGAGCGCATATTGCCATCCGACGCCGTCCTGCGTCGCATGAGGCCGGCGGGCTAACCTCGATCATGCAGATCCAGTTCACGACTCAATCACGAACCTCCGTTCGTCGGCAGCCACGCGTGCGGCGTCTGACACGTCGGCCCGTTTCGCCGCCGCCTTGAGAGTGTGTCGACCGGACCGGCCACCGTTCGGCGGGTCACGACGCGGATATCGTCATTCGGCTGCGTGACTGTGTGTGGGCGCAAGTCGCCTTAGGGCATATGCATTAGGTCGCCGGCAAGCGTGAATAGGCGATGGCCGAGCTTCGTGACGGGGATTCCGAGCGGAAGCAGAATCACCGTGACACACAGCACCATGCCGAGTAGCCACACCACGGCCGCCACGATCCCCAGGACAACGCCGAGCACGGCCGTGAGAATGCCTAACACCACGCCGAGCAGCCCGTTCAGTACTCGCATGATGACCTCCTCGGTGAGGAGAGAATACCCATAGCGTGACTCAATTATCCGGCCGTCAGCCTGCGTTCTGAATATAAAAAGCGCGACCGACCAAACGAGCCTTTGACACGGAAATACCGTCACGCCAACCCCTATTCCGATGTCTAAAGACAACTGGCGCGTGGCCCCCGCCTCAGCTCGTCTTGGCACAAGTTCCCTCCGGTGGTCCGGCTGTCCGAGATCCCTACCGGCTCGCGGGCGATCCACGTTTCGACCCGACTGGTGCGGGTATCAGTTGGCGGCGCGGAGCGAAGCCCCGGCCTTCGGTCCCGCAAATGGTGGGTCGGCGGTCAGGGGGGACCAAGCCGCCTTCCGGCGAGCACGGCCGCCGATCCACCGCCTACGCATGCGGATGCGGCGGCGGTGCAATCTCGCCTATGGGCGTGGCCACAACTTCTCTCGATCCGCCTCGACTGGGAAGCAGTAGAACTCATGGCGGCGGGCGATGACTACCAAGAGTCCCTTCTAGCTCCGGATGCGCGGTACCACTCTCGCTGACCGCAGCACTGCATTTGCTTATCCGGCGGTGCTCGACGCCGCCGCAGCCCGCAGGGGAAACTGCTGCGGCGCCTGCAGCAGAGTTCGGCACTCTGTACCGCCTATGGCCTGCGCCCCTCACCGCCGCGTCACGAGCGGGAGTCGAGCTCACTTTGGTTCTGTCGGCCACTCCGCGCGCGCGGCCGACCGCGTCAGGCATCACGATTTTCTGGGATGGGCCGCGGGGAGCGCCAGTTGGCGCGGCACCCAGCCGAGTCGTCCCCCAGCTGGCACTTCGGCCATCACGACATAACAGCCTTGGTCAGTATCCCTCAGCCGCAGCCTTATTCGCACCGCCCCGAAGAACCTGCTCGTGCGAATGAGTTCCTCTGGTGGCGTCGATGAGTCGACCTCTGTTTTGTCGTTGAGCACGACAGACCAGTTGCCGATGGTGCGGTCGATAGTCGCGCCCGGGGCGGGCCGGCCAGATCGGGTCGACGGCTCGCATGCGGATGTTGTCGACCACCCGCTGCAAGTACGTCCAACGTCGGCAATGTCATCCATACCTGCTGCCGCGTCGCTGCCATGTCACGTTCGACAGTCAGCGTCACTTCCGCTGGCTGTGTCATCCGAATTCCTTTCCACGACTTTCGGTGCGGGCGACCCAATATGCATTCGACAGAGCGACGGGGCTGCGAGAGCGTCAAACGCGAGCCACCCCAGCGGAGAACTTCGTCGCAGGCCCATCGACGGCCGCCCGCGGGCCTCATACGTTTCAGTAGCGCAGATCGCAGAGCGTCTCGTTATTCTGGGACAGATCTCAACTCCGGCTCACCTCACCACCGCAGTACTGCCGATGACCATGGGATGGACGGAGGGGTACCAACACTTCCCCACTGAGACATGCAGGCGTTGCTGCGCGGAACACGATGTCATCCCAATTCATTGCTGCTGCAAGGCTTTGGCTTTCTACCTTCGCCATGCCGCGGCGCGGTCGGAGTCGGACACGTCACGCCTTCGCCCCACCGAGAGCTGCTCGGCGGCACGCAAGTCGATTCGGAGGCATCCGCCACGGCGTTTCTACGCAGCGGCCTCGGGTTATCCCGTTTCGCATGCCTGCTTCGCTGTCGCTGGATGATGCGGCCGTCGCTCCGCTGGTCCGTAAGACCGCCGCATGGTCTTGGCGGCTACTTGTTATCGCTGCGGCGGCCTGGGTCCTGTGGAACGCACTGACGAGGCTGGGTGTGGTGATCGTCCCGGTCGCGCTGGCGTTGATGTTGACCGCCCTGCTGGTTCCGGCCGTGGACTTCCTCGACCGTCGCGGCGCACCCCGTGGCGGCGCGGTGGCACTGGTTCTGATCTGCGGCCTCGCCGCCGTGGGGGGCATACTCACTTTCGTCATCACCCAGTTCGCCGACGGCTTACCCCAATTAACTGATCAAGTCAGCCAAAGCATCGACAGCACCCGGCGGTGGTTGATCGACGGGCCATTGCATCTTCGGCCCGACCAGATCAACCATTTCGGTGACACCGCCATCCAGACATTGCGAAGCCACCAGCAGGAGCTGACCAGCGGCGCGCTATCCACGGCAGGCACCGTCACCGAATTCGTCGCCGGCGCTCTCCTGGCGCTATTTACCTTGATCTTTCTCCTGCTGGGCGGACGCAACATCTGGCACTTTGTCACCCAGCTCGCTCCAGCCGCCGTACGCCGGCGCGTCCGCGACGCCGGAGCAGCGGGATTCCATTCACTCACCGGCTACGTCCGCGCAACGTCTCTCGTTGCTCTCGTGGACGCCGCCGGCATCGGCACCGGGCTGGCGATCATGGGGATTCCGCTGGCGTTGCCACTGGCGTCATTGGTGTTTCTCGGCGCCTTCATACCTCTGGTCGGGGCCGTCCTATCCGGATTTTTCGCCGTGGTGGTCGCTCTGTTGGCCAAAGGCTTTGTCTACGCACTCATTACCCTTGGACTGGTCATCGCTATCATGCAGCTCGAAGGGCACGTGCTGCAGCCGCTTGTGATGGGCCGCGCGGTGTCGATACACCCGTTGGCGGTGGTGCTCGGGATTTCCGCGGGCGGCGTCATCGCCGGCATCGCAGGTGCGCTATTGGCCGTGCCGACCATCGCCTTCTTCAACAGCGCAGGGCGTGTGCTCCTGGCACGCGACCCGGTGGAGGAAAAGGCGCACCAGGAGACGGGGGAAGCTCCCCTCCTCGAAGCCGAGCCCGACAGCGTTGATGAACCCACTTCGCAATAGGTGAATTTCGGTCGTGTGACACGCCGCTAGCCTGGCGAGACGAGATCGGCACCGGGGGACGTCGACGAGGCGCCAACAGCCCTCGGCTCTGCTCGGCCATTGCGAGGGATACTCATCGCCACGGCTGGCCGGCTCAAACCACCGAGGAGCGGCGCGTCAGTGTCGTCAACGTTGGGTATCCAGTGATAACGACGCCGGGTCTAGTGCCGGGCGAGTGCACGATGAGGGGCCGACCGCATGGCAATCAACGACAACGACCCCACGACTATCGACATCGCCGGCGAATCGACTCGTGCCGTCTCGCGCCCCGTGCTCGGCGATCGTGATAGTCCAGTCGGCCCGCAAAGACAGAGTTCTACGACTGGCGCGAAATTCATGTCGCCCGGCGCGGCGGCGTTGGTGATAAATCGAGGCCCTGGCTCAGGTCACAGATTCCTGCTCGATCAGCCGGTGACGACGATAGGCCGGCATGCCCGAAGCGGCGTTTTTCTCGATGATGTCACGGTGAGTCGACGGCACGCAGAGTTGCGGTGGGCGAACGGCGAGTTAAGGGTTGTGGACGTCGGCAGCATGAATGGCACCTACGTCAACGGTCAGGCGGTCGAGTCGACGGTGCTGGTCGACGGAGACGAGCTGCAATTCGGCAAGTTTCGGCTGACGTTTGTCGCCGCTTCCAGTCCGGAGCGCGGAGTCGGCGCCTGATCAACGCAAGTAGACCGAAGCGGCGGCAATGTGGCGTTCGACACCACAGCAAAGCTGCAGCTGACCGGCCATCGCTGGGGCAGCTATCCCAACGGATGCGGATATTCCGAGGAGGGTCGGATTTCTCGATGGTCCACCAGCTGGCGTGTCACGACGTCACCGTCACGGAACCGAGTGCGGGCGGCGCGTGTCCAGGCTCTGGGGCTCGTCGTAGATGCGGTGGTGGAGTAGGCAACCGTGCAGGATGCCGACGAATCGGTTGCCCAGGGTGCGTAGAGCTCGGTGGTGCAAGTCGCCGATCGTGGTGGTAGTAGAAGGCGCGGGCACCCCGTTGAGCCCCTTTGATGAGGGAACGCGGTGAGCACTGGATGCCCATCTGTAGATACTCGGATTCCCAGTTCTCGAAAGTTGCTTCGACGAAGTCCCCGGTGCCGATTATTGGCGCGTCGAGATTTGCTCGGCGGAGCCGGGTCGGCGTTGTTTGTCGTTGTACATCGCCGCACCAGAGATCACCATCCCGGCAAAGAACAGCAGGAACAAGCCGAGACACGCGGGCAGCCACCGCCGCCGTCCAGCACGGCGGATGTGTTGTTCGGAGCGCGGCTGCTGTGCTCTACGTGGCGCCTAGCGCAAGAAATCGACAACGGGATCGCGCACACTTGACTGTGAAGAGAACCAGTAAGCTGACGGTCGTCGAAGGCTACGAACGCCTATGCCGGGGGAACTCACCGAAGCGAACACTGCAAGCCCGGTCACGATCATCGGGCGGAGGGAAGAGATGGATCGGCCCGAACCGAAGGCTTAGATGCCTCTGAAGCGAAACATGTTTTATTACTTGGACATTACTCTCCATGCGCTCAGTCGACATCAGTCAACCGACGGCTTCCCCCGCTCGGAATCAGGGGTGGTCGATAGGACTTGAGAGCGAATACCATTGTGTTAATCGTGAATAAATCACACACCTCGATCGTCGCGGGTGGCACCCGTACCAGCTTGCTGATTGCCATGGTCCTCACCCTGATAGCGGTGTCCGGCTGTGGCAAAACTGAACGGCCAGTACGCATTTTCGGGCTGTCGTCGCAAGGTCCGGATTTCGGAGTTGAGGAAGCGGAACAGACCGGGCAAGCCATAGGACGAAAGATCGAGGTGATCAACTTCTTCATGGCATGGGAGTGGGAAGAGCCGTTGCCGATCGAAACGTTGCGCCACATTCACTCGCTCGGCGCGTTGCCAGCAATCACCTGGGAGCCGTGGCATCCCTCGGAAGGTGCTGATCAGCCGCGTTATGCGCTGGACCGAATCGCCGCCGGCGACTACGACAGCTACATCGAGCAATGGGCAAGGGCGGCAGCATCATTCGGCCAGCCGATGCAGATCAGACTCGCACACGAGATGAACGGCACTTGGTACCCATGGTCGATTGGTGTGAACGGTAACACCACAGCCGATTTCAAGAATGCATACCGGCATGTTCACGACAAATTCATTGCCGCCGGTGCGGCCAACGTGCAGTGGGTCTGGTCGATCGATGCCGCACACAATCGGCCTGAGGGGCTGAGAAACGGTGCTGATTCCTACCCAGGCGATCGGTACGTCGACGTGGTGGGCGTCGATGGCTACAACGGCGGCCCGACAGGAGCGACTTGGGATTCACCGGATGAGCTGTTCGGTCGGGTGATACGCCTCGCGACCGCGGTTGCACCGACGAAGCCATTGTGGATCTACGAGACTGGATCAGGCGACAAACGAGGCGACAAGGCGCAATGGATCACCGATCTGTTCGCCTACTTACAACAGACGAGAGTCACCGGGCTGCTTTGGTTCAATTTCGATAAAGACGGCGAACAGAACTGGCGCCTCGACAGTCCTCCTGCCGTCGAAAAGGCGGCAAAGGCAGCGCTTGCAGATTGGTAGTAGCCAAATAAACCGGCCGGGTAAGCGGGTTCACGGTTTTTACGACCGCGGTCCTGACGGCGCTCCGGGCAATGGTGCCGGTGGAACGCCTGGAGTGTGCAGCTGACTGGCAAGCCACGGGAACGTTTGCTCGAATGCCGCTGCTCCCAATGACCAGTCATGCTTGCCGGAAACCTCGAGTATTGAGCAATCGATACCCTTTGCAGATGCGGTATGAGCCAGCGAGCTTGCTGCGGCAGCGTGGCTGTCGCGATCTACGGGGTCAACTGGTCCTTCGACTGCAAACACTCCCGACATACCCGTGTAGCGGCCGTGCCGGGTAATCACCATCGTCGGATCAAAAGCCGCCCTCGCTGCTTCGTCACCGTCGAAGAGGCGCTCGACCGTTTCTGATTTGGTCCCGGCATTCGGGCCGATATCGCCGTCGATATCGACGAACGCGCTGAACAGTTCGGGGTGCATCACCGTCAGCGTGACGGCGCACGTGCCGCCCATCGACCAGCCGGCGATCCCCCAGTTCGAGCTATCGGCGCTGACATTAAACGTCGAGACCATGAACGGCACCACGTCTTTGGTGAGGTGATCGGCGGCATTTCCTCGCGCACCATTGACGCATTCAGTGTCCTTGTTGAATGCGCCGCCCTTGTCGACGAAGATCACAACGGGTGCGTTGCCTCCGTTGGCCATGGCGAACGCGTCAGCGACGTTCTGTGCGTTTCCCGCCCACAGCCAGTCTGCACTGGTGCCAAACGCACCGCCGATCAGCATCACAACCGGCAGCCGGGGTGGCGGTACGAATCTGAACCACGCAGGTGGCAGATAAACGAGCTCCCCTCGGTGTTTGAAACCCGACGCCTCCGAACTGATCGTGACGGGGACGATGCGACCCTTGTGCGGCACGTCGCCGTTGGCCGCCAACGCCTTGACTGTCGTCAGGTCGGCTTGATTCGGCAGTGGTCCCACGGTGACAAAGTTCCAGGCAGCCTCGACTGTGCGGACGTATCCGACCCAGATGTTGAGCAGCAGCACGGCGCATAGCAGGCACACCGGGATTGATGCCGCGGACGCGATCCGTTGCCACCACCGCGCGCTACGCCAGCCGAACACCAGTACTGTCAGAGCGGCCCCCGCCAACCCGGTCCACACCCAGAAGAGTAGTGGCGCAGGATCACCGGTGAGGCCCTCGGATACGACGTACCATCGCGCCGCCAAGGCGGTCATAAGCGCGGCGACTGCAACTATCGGCATCCAGTGAACCCACCAGCGGCGCGAACCCCGAGCGATGGCCAGCGCAAGCACAAGACCCGCGACGAGTTGGATCAGCAGCGGCAGCCAGCCGTCGATTGTCGACGTATTGCCAAACCCCTGATCAGCCCTTATCACGGCGGCTTCCGCACCCGCGAAAGGATTTAGGGCGACGAGAATGCGCATCAAGCCGTTGCCTTCATGCCATCTCACGGCCCGGCGACTTACTCCACGCTACGCGAGCGTGCGAGGTCGACCATGCCGGCCCGCTGCTGCCGTTCGGCCATCGCATCAAGAGCGGCGCGAACATCAGGCCAAGCCCCGTACAGCGTGGTCTTCGCCGGCCGATATCGGATCCTTCGATGTAACCATCGCATCCATATACGCCGGGACGAGCCGCCGCGCTCGATAAATTATCCAATCGGTTGCGGTATATCGCAGTGCAAACATCACCACCACCGTGATGACGGTCGCAGTCATATAGCCGATATGCGCAAGTTCGACCATGGCGGCCAACATGGGAATACGGAGCAAGAGGTCCAAATTGTTGAGCGCCACGAATTGTGCGCCCCGGCGGTACCACGATCCAGAACGATTCTGCCGGTACACGAACTGGTCGAGTAGAACGAAGTTCCAGGAGATGGCGGCCTGGGTTGCGATAACTGCCGCCAACACATAGTTGACGTGGAAGTATTCGGCGATAACGAATAACAGAAACAGATTGGGAACGAAGCCGCTCAGTCCAACCGTGCCAAACAACATCAGACGACCCACCCCGCTGTGTGTCATCGAGCGCATCTTCACGGATGCCTGGCGCGCAATACGCGTAAAGGAGTCGGAAGAGACTGAGCACATCGGATGTCTACGCTCGCCCCGGACCGCGGAATTTCCAACCCGCGTTGCGCCATTGCCGCGGGTCGAGGCAATTGCGGCCGTCGATTAACACCTTCCTGCGCACGACCGGATTGAGATCCTCCGGGCGCAATTTCTTGAAGTCGGACCACTCGGTGAGCAGCAGTACAACGTCTGCGTCTTCGCATGCTTCCAGCGTTGATGTGGCGTAATTGAGCGTGGGAAACAACGCCCGCGAGTTATCCATCGCCTTGGGGTCGTAGACGCTGACGGCGGCGCCCTGGAGCTGGATCTGGCCTGCCACGTTGAGCGCGGGCGAGTCGCGAACGTCGTCTGAGTCCGGTTTGAAGGCAGCGCCCAGCACAGCAACTCTCGCACCTGAGAACGATGTGCAAGCTTCACGAGCCAGTTCGACGATGCGGGTACGGCAGCGCATGTTGATGCTGTCGACTTCGCGCAGGAAGGTAAGCGCTTGATCAGCGCCTAATTCGCCCGCGCGGGCCATCAACGCTCTGATGTCCTTGGGCAGGCAGCCGCCCCCGAAACCAAGTCCGGCATTGAGGAATTGGTGCCCGATGCGTTTGTCGTAGCCGAGGGCGTCGGCCAGGACTGTCACGTCGGCGTCCGAGGCCTCGCAGACTTCCGCCATGGCGTTGATGAATGAGATCTTCGTCGCCAGAAAAGCATTCGCCGACACCTTGGCCAATTCCGCCGTGGCAAGGTCGGTAACGATGAACGGGACGTCCTCGGCGATGAGTTGAGCGTAGATGGTGCGTCCCAGCTCTTCTGCCCGGCCGTTGCAGTCCGGGTCGACGCCGAGCACGAGGCGATCCGGATGCAGCGTGTCGTGCACCGCGTGACCCTCGCGCAAGAATTCGGGGTTCCAAGCGACCTCGACAGCGTCGCCGGCAGGAGCCAGTTCGCGCGCATGAGCCCGGACTCGCTTTGCGGTGCCCACCGGCACTGTCGATTTGCCGAAGATCACCGTCGGTGCTGTGAGCAGCGGCGCCAACGTCTCGATGACGGCGTCGATATATTGCATGTCGGCCGCGAATTCTCCGCGCTTTTGCGGTGTGCCTACAGCAATGAAATGTGCTTGGGCGAACCCAGCGGCCTCTTCAAAGGAGGACGTGAACCGCAGCCTGCCGGCGGCGATGTTGCGCCGCAACGCTTCTTCGAGTGCCGGTTCGAAGAATGGCACCTCACCTGCTTCCAGCTTCGCGAGCTTCGCCACATCAACGTCGACGCCGAGCACATCGTGGCCGAGCTCGGCCATACATGTCGCCTGCGTCGCACCGAGATAGCCGGTCCCATATACCGCGATGCGGATTGTCATCTCAGCGGCCCAGAACTTTCGGAGTCCACACCAAGTAGTTCCCGGCCCATTGACCGTGGCGGTAAAACGGGACTTGCTTGGACAAGCGATACGGCGTGTCAAACTTCGTGAGGTAGTCGTTGATCTTCTTGCCGTTGACCGTCTCGAGCGTCAGATAGATCGTTCCGAAATGCGTTTGGTCAATCGCCTGCCGGTAGGCTTCAATGCCCTTCTTGTTGCCGTACAGCAGGACGAATGTGTCATTCCATTGCTCAGGCGCGACGGCTCCGCGCAAGGCATACCGCTGCGCGGACGGTTCCTCACCCAAAATCGCCTTGTGTGGCGAGATGGCAACCTCTTGGCGAAGTTGGGCCACGATCTCTCGATCATCCACCCACGTCGTCAGGAACTGCTCCGCGTGCCCCGTTCCGTACACCAGCATCGAGGCCATCACTGCCACCGCGACGGGGATGCCCATCCACTTCGACCGATTGATCACCCACACGAACAGCGAGCCGATCAACGGCGCGGCGAATACGATACCGAACGCGACATGCTTCGAGAGTGACGTGCCTTCACCGATCCTGATTTGCTGCAGTGGTCCGATCACCGACATGCCCAACAGCACAACCGAAATCGGCCAACGACGCACTCGAGTCAGCGCGCCGAGCAGGGCAAGCAACAGCCACGGCCCGACCCACTGAACGACGTAGAAGACCAATTCCTCACGAGGGCTTGGCGAGAGTGGAGACCGATGCGCCGTTGTCGATACTATTCCGCGTTTGAGATCGTTGGCCCAGAAGGTCAGGATGAAGAACACCGCCGCTGATGTTGCGGCAATGATGAGAAGCCCACGTCGCAATGCTCCCCACCGAATGTGGCTCCAGGACAGCAGAATTCCCAATGCAGCGATCCCCGGAACGTAGACCGCAGTCGCGTACTTGGTTAGGAATGCCAAGGTGAGAATGAGCGCGACGATCGGCGCCCACAGCAACTTGTCATGGTTGGCGCTGTACAAGGTCAGCCAACAGCCCAGTGCCATCAGGCACAGCGCCATCGCGTCCAACGTAGCCAGTTGCGCGATGAACATGACGGAGCCGCACAGGGCGAACGCGCCGGCGCCGAGAAGCCCACTGAAGTTACCGAACAACTCCTTCCCGATGCCGTACGTCGCGATGACCGCGACACAGACGAAGGACAGGCTCAACAGGCGCGCCGCCGGAACGCCGCCAACGGAATCCGCGAGCGCCCCGACCACGGGGTACAAGCCGGGTGCTCCAGAAAAGTACGACCCAGGATATTCGGTCACCTGTACGCCGGAGAGTACGTGATCGATCATCCGGTGACCCATGAACAAATAGAGGCCCTCATCCTGAAACGGATTGCGGTTTTCGTCGATGCGCAGAGTGTTCAGGACGAAAGCCGAGCAGATCACACAGAGCGCAAATACGCTGCACAGAAGACTCCGCGACCGCCATGAGTGGCCATCTTCAGCCGCACGGACAGCCGGTAGTGCAGTCGTATTCGCATCCAATGTTGCTGTCACGCGTGCAACCCCGCCAACTTGCGCCTGGGCATCATCGGATCGAGCCATCTAGGAAAGCCTGCCCGCCACAAAATAATCGGATAGGTGATGGCCAGATTGAGCACAGCAAACGCCATCATCGGAAGAAAGTTGAACCACCCGTACACCGGTGCCCGCCACAGGCAGGAGGCCCACATCAGAACCTGCACCAGCACGCACCAGGTCATGACCAGGCGGCGCACTCGCCGCGCCGTGGGGGTTCCACCTTTCACGCCGGTGGCCTGCCACGCATCGGTGCGCCCACGGATCGCGTCGAACAAGGCTAACGCGTGTGCGAACGAGTACGTCGACTGGATGCGGGTCAAGCCCGTCATCGATTCGGAACCCATGGTGACGACCGGGACAATCGACATGCGCACGATCAGCGCGAGGAACACGAACAGGTAGTTGTTCACCGAAACCGCCTCCGGCGCCAGGACAGCCATCAGGATGGGTGGCAGCGAAACGACAAAGACGTTGATGGCGGTGTCGATGTAGTACAAAAATCCTGACCAGAAGCACAGCCGTTGTATCCGCGTCAGCGGTGCCTTGTGGAAGCCCCGGGACAACAACAGGCTCATAGAGCCGGTACACCATCGATACTGCTGGTTTGCAAACTGGCCCAACGTATCCGGGCACAGACCCTTCGACACCACTATCGGAACGTAACGGACCCGGAAACCGACGCCCATTAAGTTGACTCCGGTGTGAACATCCTCGCTGTGCCCGATCTGCGCGAATCCACCACTCCGGTTCAGCGCGCTGCGCCGGTAGATCGCGCACGTGCCGACGCAGATGGCTGCCGCACTGCGGTCCCGGGCGGGCTGCACCCATCGATAGAACAAGATCTGCGTCGCCCCGGCGGCGAACTGCACCCAGTTCATGCTTGGATGGGTATCGAAGAACTGCGGGCTCTGAACGATCGCGACGTCTCTGTCAGTCGTATATGGCATCAACTGGCGGAAGTAGTCGGGACGCGGAACAAAATCCGCGTCGAAGATCGCGATGAAATCGCCCGAGGAATTATCGTATCCGAACCGCAGGTTGCCCGCCTTCTTCAGATACCCGCGATTCGGCCGCGTCAGGTAGCGGAAGCCGTACTCCCGGGCAAGATCGCGAACAACTTCACGCGCCGAATCATCGAGCACATAGACGGTAATCTCGCCGGCCCATTCCAGGCGGCTCACGTGGTAGTAGGTGTTGGCCAGCACCGCGAGATCCTCGCCCGCGCTTGGCAGGAAGACATCGATACTCGGCGGATCCAGCGGGTGGAAGGACTCCACACGCCGGCGGTGTCGCACGAGCGTGTCCCGTCGTTTCTGGACGGAGGTCATCAACGATGCGACCATGCCTACGGTGGCAACGGCCAGCGGAATCAACAGCGGAATCGCCCACACTTGACTCCGCACGAGAAACAGAAGACTGACGGTCGTTAGAAAGCCTCCGAACGCCGATGCGACCGGAACCCATCGATGTGAACTTTGCAGGTATGAATCGCGTTCACGGTCGTCGGGCGGGGCGGGAAGCGCAGGGTCGGCTGGAAGCGCTACTGATTGCGTCGATCCGACGTGATGTGTCGGTATTGCACCTTGTACGACAAGCTCAGCGATGTTGGTCAACAGTTCCCCCGCAGCTTGTTAGATCTTTCCTAACCCAACCCGATGCAAACGTACAACAGTCAAGGTGTTATCGCGAGCCGGCGTCAATATTCGTTGATCTTGAATTAGCCCGGCGCAGAAGCGATTCCGACTAGAAACGGCAATGAAGCGACCGTCATGGTTTGTGAGCTGCGCGAAAGGAGCTAGGCCGCTTTAACTTTGAGGTGCTAGCCTTTCCTGCCGGATTTGCTACCCGCCAGAATAACGTCATCTGTTCGTTGATCTTGAAATGACCAGGAGCAGAAGCGATTCCGACCACAAACGGACGCTGGAGTTGCTGATATTGCTTGTGAGCTGCGCGAAAGCCGGACCGCCACTTCAACTCCTGAGGGCCCCTTTACTCACCCTGGCTTGGTGTGTAACCACGAGAGGACCGTCGTTAGCGTCGAATGAAGGGCTGGGACCTTGGTGGGCGCGGACGGTATCGAACCGCCGACCGCTGGTATGTAAAGCTGCTGAAAGGCATTCGCCTAGTCTCATTCGGTTGCTTTGATCCCGATATGTCCAGGTCCTGAGTCCCAGAGATGTGTCCCCGCGTTCACCGCTTCACGACTCGTTGTTGCGCGTCTTGGCACACTCTGGGCACACCGGGGGTGATCTCTCGCCAGCTTCGTAGATCGACTTGTCGAGTTCACCATCGAAGCACTCCCCCAAAAGCGAGCTTTCGGTGCGTCCTCGGCGACGGCGCTAGTCGGCAGGCAGGCGCGAACATACGGCGTCGTACGCAGTACATCGACAATCACCGTCCGCTCTCCCGCGCGGTGGTGATCGCTAGCCTTGGAGGTCGTCGCGGAACGCTTGCTGCGCCTCCGGCGGGGTGCATCATCACGCCGATAAGACAATCGCTATGGACGTCGCGCACCTGCCCGCCCCGGTCAACGCCGGCCGCAGGTTCGCCTACTCTGCGCCGAACTTCTGCGCCGCCCAGCGCAAACATCGCAACGCTGTCTAGCCCCCTGTCGACGCGGATGAATCGTCGTCGCGCGTTGTAGTGTATTCGGATGCGCTGACCTTGATCCTGGTGGCTGACCTCTTGGCTCCGATGGCGCACACCATCGCGGAACCGCTGGAAATCCTCCGCCAGCACGACACCGAGCACGGAACCTCCTTCGTCGACACCGTTGCGGCGGTTCTCGCGCATCCGGGCAATCTGTCCGAAGCGGCCCGCGAGTTGGGAATTCACGCAAATTCGTTGCGGTACCGCTTGGACCGGATCGGTGTGGTCTCCGGCATCGATCCGCACTCGGCAGCGGCTCGGCTTCGGGCGGCTCTTGGTCTTCTGCTGTGGGAGCAGGTTCGGGAGCGCCCTTCCGGGCCGGTCCCCTCCGAAACTGACAACGACGGTGGATACCGCTAGTGCAGTTCGGACAAGCTGTTGGCAGCGTCACGACGTGATTCTCCGAAACAACGGAGATCTGCGCAGAGTTCCTCAGCCCGTGCGACGCTCGGCGACCCCATTCGTTCCATAGGGTTCGTATGTGACTGATGTACCGATGTGCACTGGACAATCCCTGCCTAGTCCAGACACCCTGCTGCGCCGCCGCGGAGAGCTTGTCGCCGGCGTGGCTCGACGAGGATTCATCGACGACGTGCACCCGCTGTGCGGAGTCATTGACCTAGACACGCTCGACGAGCTGATGCGCGCGTTGACCGAGGCCTACCCGACGGGCATGCCGGCGCTGCATACCATTGCGGCGAAGGCGATACCTCTGCGCCCGGTCCTGGCGCGTTTCGCACAGGCGGGATTCGGATGCGAGGCGGCCAGCCCGGGCGAGCTCGAGCTGGCCCTGGCCGCCGGCTTCCCGGCGGAACACATCGTGTTCGACTCCCCAGCCAAGACCACGACGGACATTATCCGAGCGCTCGAATTGGGAGTGTCGTTCAATATCGACAATTTCGAGGAACTCGCGCGGGTCGACGAGGCGATCGCACGGGTCGGCGATTACCGGTCGAACGTCGGCGTGCGGCTTAACCCGCAAACCGGAGTGGGCGCCATCGGCGCCATGAGTACGGCGACCACAACATCCAAATTCGGCATCGGGCTGGCCGATTACCGCGAACGCGTCAGCGAGGCGTTCGGGTCCCGACCGTGGCTGACCCAGCTGCACGTGCACAGCGGCTCTCAAGGACTCAGCCTCAGTCACGCCGCCGAGGGTGTGCGCCTGATCGCCGACCTCGCGCAGGAGATCACCGTCCGTGTCGGACGTCAGCAGATTCAGCGGATCGACATCGGCGGGGGGCTACCGGTGAACTTCGAGTCGGACGACATCACACCGACCTTCTCTGATCACCGGGCTGTGCTGGAGGCAGCGGCCCCGGCGTTATTCGACGGGACCTACACCCTGGTGACCGAGTTCGGCCGGGCCCTAACGGCCAAGGCCGGCACCATAATCGCCCGGGTCGAATACATAAAGCTGACCGGCGGCCGGCCGATCGCCATCACCCATGCCGGAGTGCAGGTCGCCACCCGCACGATCTTCGCACCGGACGCATGGCCGCTGCGGATCGACGTGTTCGACGCTTGGGGTCGTCGCCGGGAGGAGGAGCCACAAGTGCAGGACGTGGCCGGTCCGGCGTGCTTCACCGGGGACATGCTGGCCGTCGGGAGGAAACTGTCCCCAATTCGCCAGGGCGATCTGGTGGCCATTCCGGAAACCGGCGGCTACTACTTCTCCACCCACTTCTCGTACAACGCCCTTCCGCGACCCGCCATCTACACGATTGGATCCGACTCCCACGGTCACCGACGCTGGTCTCTGGCCCGCCCCGCCCAATCCATTGAACAGATCGTCGCCGAGGCCGGCGAACCGTCACTGGTGCCATTGCCCGCCTGATCACCGCCCGCTTCAACACTTTCGCCGAATCGAGACCCGACATGTCTTCTTCCAATGAACCCCACTCCGGCCTGGCCAGGTCGTTGAAAACGCGGCACATGACCATGATCGCCATCGGAGGTGCCATTGGTGCCGGGCTCTTCGTCGGCAGCGGAGCCGTCATCCAGACGGCCGGCCCCGCGGCCATCGTGTCGTACTGCCTGGCCGGCGCTCTGGTCTTGTGTTCGCTACGCATGCTGGGCGAGATGGTGGTCGCCAAGCCCTGGGCCGGGTCGTTCGCCGACTACGCCCGAATCGGCATCGGACCATGGGCGGGATTCACCATCGGCTGGCTGTACTGGTACTGCTACGTGATCATCATCGCGGTGGAAGCGGTGGCTAGTGCCCAGATCCTGCACGTGTGGGTCGGGTTGCCACTCTGGGTGATGGCCATGTTGCTGATGGCCGTGATGACCGTCGTCACCCTGATCTCGGTAAAGTGGTTCGGCGAGTTCGAGTTCTGGTTCGCGGGCATCAAAGTCGCAGCCATCGTCGCGTTCATAATCCTGGGCCTGCTGTGGGTCGCCGGCGTATGGCCGGGGAGCACCGGCGGCCTGGGCAACCTGATGGCCCATGGCGGGTTCGCCCCGAACGGATTCGCTTCGATGCTGAGCGCCGTCGTGGTCGTCATCTTCGCCTTCGGCGGCGCCGAAATCGTCACCATCGCCGCCGCTGAGAGCGTCGAGCCGGCCAAGTCGGTGGCCACGGCCACCACCGGCGTCATCTGGCGAATGATCCTGTTCTACGTCGGCTCCATATTCCTGGTCGTGTGCATCCTGCCCTGGGGCGACGGATCTGTGCTATCCAGCCCCTACGTCGCCGCCCTGGAGAAGCTGGGGATCCCGGGCGCCGGGGTGATCATGAACTTCGTCATCCTCACCGCTGTGCTCTCGGTGCTGAACTCGTCCATCTACACGTCTTCTCGCATACTGCGGGTCCTCGCATCGCACGGTGATGCACCCGAGTGGCTCGTCAGAACCGATACCCGGGGTGTCCCGACACGAGCCATCCTCGCCAGCACGGCGATCGGATGGATCTCGGTGGGGCTCGCATACATCGCCCCCGATTCCCTGCTCCTATCCTAGTGAATTCCTCCGGCGTCATCGCAATCTTCATGTACGTGATGATCGCGGTATCGGAGTTGCGGGTGCGCCGGACCATCGAACGCGAAGAGCCATCCCAGCTGAAACTCAAAATGTGGTTCTTTCCGCATCTGACCATCGCGGTCATCGTGGCCTATGGGGTCGTCCTTATAGCCATGGTCTTCAACGCCGGTCAACGCGTGCAGCTGCTCGCCAGCCTGATCAGCCTCGTCGTGGTCCTCATCGCCTACACCCAGCGCAAGCGGTCCGACAGGGTGCCGGTCGACGCAGACCTGGACGAAATGGCATGAGCGCTCCATTCGCCCAGGCGTTATCCGGGCTGCCCCATGCGGTGACATGGTCCGCGCGCGTCGCCGACCTCACCACCGGCGAAACCTTGTGGGAGCACGATTCGGCCCGCGTGCTCAAGACAGCGAGCGTGGGAAAAATCTTCCTGCTGGCCGAGGTGGCGCGACGATTCGAGGTCGGGACGTTGTACCGGGACGAAGTCTTGGCCGCCGCGGCGGACGATCGGATAGCGGACTCAGGCATCCTCTACTTGCTGCGGCAGCAGAACCATCGCATTGACGACCTCTGTCTGTTGGTCGGGGCGGTCAGCGACAACATGGCCACCAACATTCTGTTGCGCCGACTCGGGCTGGCCGACGTGCAACGAGCCACACGGGAGCTCGGGTTCACCGACAGCGGGCTACGGGACAAGGTGCGGTTAAACCGTTCCCAGGACGATCCGCTCACCCTTTCGGTGGGCAATGCCGCGGAGCTCTGCGAACTCGTCGCGCGCCTCGACGCCGGCACCCTTCACAGCGCCGCTGTCTCCGAACAGGTGCGACGGTGGTTGTGCGTGAACACCGACCTCACCATGGTGGCCCACGCGTTTCACCTCGATCCGTTGGCCCACACCGAGCCCGACCACGGCTTCGAACTCTGGAACAAGACCGGCACCATCTCGGACGCCAGGATTGATGTTGGGTGTGTCGGACATAGCGCCAGCGGTCGCAAGGTGAGCTACGCCGTCCTGGCAAACTGGATCTGGGGCGAGAACCATCGCGCCCCCGTGTTGGAAGCCATGCAGCGCGTGGGCCTGGAGATCCGACGACATCTGGAGAATGGCACTCAAGCCGGTACCGCAACCCCAGTGATCTGATCGGCCATCGCCCGTAGCGCTTCCACATTCGACACCTCCAACAGCAGTGACGAACCTCGTCGCGCCCGTGGACTTGACCCTCCGTCGGCATTCTTTAACGACCGACTGCTTGAACATTGAACCTGCGACCACTTGGTCCCAGTCCACCCAGAGGCATTCCGATGCGTGTCCCCCAGTCTCCAAAATGCCATCTAGCTGTGAGAACGATCCCGTCCCGTATCCCCTCGGCCCACGGTGCGCCAGGTGTGTTGTGACACTGCCGTGACATTGAGGTTGGCACTCATGCCCCATGTCGGAGGGAGATAGCAAACTCAGCGTTTCACCAATCACGGGATTTCGCGCGGCCGGGAGCTGACGGAATCGAAATCGGCCCCCAAACGAGCTTGACCTGGTCTTATATTCGTCTTTGGCGCGCGAAAGCACGCGAAAACAATGCACGCGATCTGCGAATGTACGGTGAGATGTTGATGGCATCAACACGACCTGCGATCGGCGTGTCGCTGCGCCGCGCGACACTCGGGGAGAGGACGCCACTCAACTCCGCTGGCGTTAGCGCGATGACTGGTTCAATCCCATTATCGCGTCACTCCACCAGTCCTCAGAAGGAGATAAGTCGATGCCCGTCTTCACAATTGACGCACCCACCGGGGTACCGCAGGACGCCAAGCACAAGATGATGCGCGAGGTCACCGAGGCGCTTCACGAAGCCTGGCCCATTCCTGACACCCGCGGCTGGCTGCGCGAGTATCCGGCCGACAACACCTCCCAGGACGGGCGCATCCAGGCCGAGCCGGTGCGGCCGGTGTGCTCATTGGAGGCGCCGGCGCTGGCGAACCTGGACGCCAAGCGCAAGCTCGTGCAGAAAATCGAATCCGCAATCGCCGCGGCCTACGACGGCATCGCCAATACCGACGAGGTGTTGGTGCTGATCAATCACTTCCCGCTGGAAAACGTCGGATGGCAAGGAAGTCTGCAATCTGACAAGCCGGAGATTGTCGCTGCGATCGCGCAGCTGAATCAGTAGGACGAGGCCATTCGGGGCGGGGTGCCACAGTGCGGTCCGCCCCGAATGGGCTGACGCGCCTACGAGTTGACGTCCGACGGATGGGTGGCCAACGGCGTGACATGGACGTTCATGTAGGCAAACAGCGGCAATCCCGAAATGATCTGGTGCAGTTCGTCATTGGAATCGACGTCGAAGATCGAATAGTTGGCGTATTCGCCGACGACGCGCCAGATGTGTGGCCACTTGCCTTCACGCTGCAGATCCTGCGAGTAGGCCTTCTCCCGGTCAACGATCTCGGCCCGTGTCTGCGGGTCCATGTCGGCCGGGAGCTTCACCTCCATGTGCACGTGGAAGAGCACATCAGCTCCGTTCTGGGTCGAGCACGAAGTCGTAGGCGATGAACTGAGAGCCGTCGGCTTCGACCCGGGGTGCGAGGATCATTTCCGGCTTCACCGCGCTCGCGTTGTCGTCGTCGTCCGCGTGTCAGAGTTCGACCCGCACCGGTGTGCCGTCGGTGTCGGTGATGCGGCCCCGCCAAACCAGTGGTGTGCCGTGCTCGCCATCGCGCATCGGGATCGTGCCCTTGGCGCTCGATTCGGGAGAACCCGGGACGTAGTACGGGCCCTCGATGCTGCCCTTGTTGCCCGTGCGGTGGTCGGTGGCCACATCCTCGACAACATGCTCCACCCATCCATCGAGGAACAGCGGCCACTCGCCGTCTTGGCCGACGTCGATCAGCCACGCCTTGAGCGCGTTGTACTCGTCGTACGTGACGCGGTGCCGTCGAATGGTGTCATGCACGGCGGCGAGCACCTCGCGAGCCGGCAGGTCGACCCGCTCGGTCGGGGTGTCCTTGACGGCCTCATACGGCGACTTGTCGGCGTGGAACCGCTCGATGGCCGATGCTCCCGAGTCGGCAGCGCTGGCGACGTCGCAGGGTTGTTCGACAGTGGTCATGTTCGGATCTCTGTTCTCTCTTCTTTGCGTTCCGCGGGCAAGTTTCCTTCAGTGCTGGTCGGTCCGGTAGCGGGCGAGTTTGTCGGCGTCGATGTCGAAGCCGAGGCCGACGCCGGCAGGTACCCGCAACAGCCCGTCACGGATACGCAGCGGCTCGGTGAGCAGGTCGTCGGACATGTCGAGGAAGTTGGACAGTTCGCCGGCGCGACGCGACGTGAGCGCGTACGCGGCGCCGAACGCGACGGCGCAGGCGCTGCCGATTTGACCGTCGATCTGGTTGCCGATCACCACTTCGAGACCCATGCCCTCGGCGAGATGGTGGATGCGTTGGGAGGTGGTGAACCCGGTGCGTGCAGTCTTGATGCTGATCGCCGTGGCGGACTTGCCCAGCACCTCCCGCGTCACGTCGGCGGGCGTTGGTACCGACTCGTCGGCGATGAACGGCACGTCGAGCCGCTCCACCAGCCACCGACGGCCCAGCACATCGTCGGCGGGGCACAACTCCTCGGCGAAGAGCAGGTCGAGATCGGCCATCTCGCGCATGGCCCGCAGTGACTCTGCGGCCGTCCACCCACGGTTGGCGTCGACGTAGAGCTCGACAGCATCCCCGAAGCGGTCCCGCAAGGCCCGCACCACAGCGGTGTCCAGGGTCGCGGGTCTGCGCCCGACCTTGACCTTGAAGGTGTTGATGCCGTAGGTGTCTCGCATCTTCTCGGCTTCGGCGACCATCGCCGCCGGCTCGTCGAAACCGAGCATGTGGCTGACGCGCATACGGTCGGTGTATCCGCCGAGCAACGCCGTGACGGGCAGTTCGAGCGTGCGCCCCAGCGCGTCCCAGATCGCCATGTCGACGGCCGCTTTCGCGGCCGGATTGCCGACGGTGCGGGCCATTCGGCCAACTGCAACCTCGCGTTCGGTCAACGTCAGCCCGACCAAGGCGGGCGCGAACAGCTGGTCGACGACCGCGACGATCCCGGTCTGCGTCTCGCCGTAGGTGAATGGCCGGGGCGGGGCCTCGGCGACGCCGACCACTCCATCATCGGTGTGGACGCGCACCAGCACGTGGTTGGCGGTGTGCACCTCCCCCGATGCGAACTTGAGCGGCTTCACGTAGGGAACGGCGAACGGAATTGCCTCGAGAGCAGTGATTTTCATATCAGTTCCTCCACTGCGGTGGGCACGAACGCCAGTCCGAAAGCACGGGACAAGACGTTGATCACGGCATCGACGACCGGATTTTCACCACCGCGTCTCCAGGCGAGGGCGAGTTCGATGCTGCCTGCGTCGGCGAGATCGCGAAAGACCAGCCCTTGCAAAGGCAACGCGCGCACCGAAGCAGGCAGCACTGCGACACCGAAGCCCGCGGCGACCAGCGCCAGCAAGGCGGCGGTACCAGGCGCGGCATGTTCCCGATGCGGCACGAATCCGGCACGTTTACAGCTGCGCATCACCGCGTCGTTGACCGCCGAATGCCGGCTGGCGTATGCGACAAACGACTCGCTGCGTATGTCGGCCAACGCGACCACGGCTTCTGCGGCCAACCGGTGATCGGCCGGCACCGCGAGCACCAGCGGTTCCACGTCGATACTGCGGAGCTCGATGTCGTCGCCCACCGCAGGCGGACGCAGGACCCCGACGTCCAGCGTGCCGGAGCGCAGCTGCTCGCACTGCATGGGCGTGAGCACGTCCGCCTGGATCTCCATCGCCACACTAGGAAGCTCCTCGCGAAGGATGCGCGCAATGCGTGGCAGATGGGAGAAGGCGGCCGTCCCGGTCAGCCCCACCCGAAGCAAGCCGCTGCGTCCGGCGGCGATCCGGCGTACCCCGCGCTCGGCGTCGTCGACGCCCGCAAGGATCCGGGCGGCCTCGGCTTTCAGGAATTCGCCGGCCGCGGTCAGGGACACCTGCCGCGTCGTTCGGTTGAAAAGGGTGACGTCGAGCTCCGCCTCGAGCTGGCGGATCGCGTAGGACAACGCCGGCTGCGCGACCAGCATCTGCTCGGCCGCCTTGCCGAAGTGGCACGTTGCGGCCACCGCGGAGAAATACCGCAGGTGACGCAGCTCCATGGGCATTCCGTTCGTCCGAGGCCCTTCGTGTGATGACCGCACGTTCGACGGTAGGCGCTGAATCCATATAGCACCAGGACATGATTTGGCGATATTAATCATTATTTTCGATGAATGGACCGCTTGCAAGGGCAACTGGATGACGCTGACATGCCCCTTCCACGGGTGGACGTTCCGCAACGACGGCACGCTGCTCAAGGTCGAGGACCCCGAGGGCGCCGGCTGCCCCGACACGTTCCACATCGACGGCAGCCACAATATGAGCACGGTGGCGCCGTTCGACGGCTATCGCGGATCCTGTTCGGCAGCCTGAACGACGACGTGTTGACACTGGACGAGCACGTGGGCGACACCACCGAGGTGATCGACATATTGGTCAACCAGTCGCCCGAAGGCCTTGAAGTGCTGGGCCGGTCGTCCACCCACACCTATGACGGCACCTGGAAGGTGCAGGCCGAGAATGGAACTGACGGCTATCACGTCATCGCCACGCACTGGAACTATGCCGCCATCAGCAGCCGCCGCAGCACCGTCTTCGCCAAGCTGGGGGTGCGTTCGACGTCGGACCTGGCCGCGCTGCGCCGCTGAGTCACCCCGAGCAACGATCAGGTCGAGGTACGGCCTTCGGTTGCTCCCGTTCGTCGAGCAGTTCGACGTCCATCCGTTCGGACAGCGCCGCGACGCTGAGGCCGAACGTTTCACGGACCCATATGCCGTGACCCGCAGGGTCGATGTCGAAGGTCGCGTACTCGGTGTACACCCGGCTGACACAGTGCAGCCCGGTCAGCGGATAGGTGCACTCGGGCACGAGTTTGGCGGTGCCGTCCTTGGTGAACAGGCTCATCATCACGAAGACGCGCTTGGCGCCAATGGCCAGGTCCATTGCGCCACCCACTGCCGGGATCGCGTCCGACGCACCGGTGTGCCAGTTCGCGAGGTCCCCGTGCCGGCTGACCTGGAACGCGCCGAGCACGCACACGTCGAGGTGACCGCCGCGCATCATCGCGAACGAGTCCGCGTGGTGAAAGTACGACGCCCCAAGGGTTTCGGTGACCGGTATCTTGCCCGCGTTCGTCAGATCCGGATCGATCTGGTCACCGACGGCGGCCCCACCCATGCCCAGCATCCCGTTCTCGGTGTGCAGTACCACTCCGGCGGCGGGGTCGAGGTAGTCGGCCACCGTGGTGGGCTGTCCGATACCCAGATTCACGTAGGACCCCGCGGGGATGTCACGCGCGATCATGGCGGCGAGTTCCCGCTTGTCCACGGGACCCCGGTCGAGATGCTCGACCGTCGCCAATTCCAGGGTATCGGTCATGATGCCTTCTGTTGGGTGTCGGACAGTTCGGACAGGTTCAGCACGCGGTCGACGAAGATACCGGGTGTCACCACGATTTCAGGGTCGATGTCGCCGGCGTCGACGACGCGGGCGACCTCGGCAATCGTCAGTGCCGCGGCCGTGGCCATCACGGGGCCGAAGTTGCGAGCCGTCTTGCGGTACAGCAGGTTTCCCGCTCGGTCAGCGACGTGGGCGCCGATGAGCGCGACGTCGCCGTGGATCGGGTACTCCAGCACATAGTCGCGGCCGCCGATGGTGCGGGTCTCCTTGCCCTCGGCCAGCGGGGTACCGACGCCCGTCGGGCAGAAGAACGCGCCGATGCCGGCGCCGGCCGCCCTCATCCGCTCGGCCAGGTTGCCCTGCGGCACCACCTCGAGGTCGACCTTACCCGCACGGTACAGCCCGTCGAACACGTAGGAATCCGCTTGGCGCGGAAAAGAACAGATCACCTTGGTGACCCGGCCTGCGGCCAACAGCGCCGCCAACCCGGTGTCGCCGTTGCCCGCGTTGTTGCTGACGATGGTGAGCTCGGACGCACCCTGAGCGATCAGCGCGTCGATCAGTGTGGTCGGCATGCCTGCCATGCCGAACCCCCCGACGAGTACGGTGGCGCCGTCCTCGATACCGGCGACGGCCTCCGCCGCGTCCGAGCAGATCACCGTGCGGCTCATCGCCCCTCCAGGAATTTCTCGATCATCGGATTGCTTCGAACACGGCCGCAAGTCCTTGGCCGCCGCCGATGCACATGGTCTCGAGTACGAAACGCGCCTGGCGGCGCTGGGCTTCGTACGCCGCGGTGGCGAGGATGCGGGCGCCGGTGGCACCGATCGGATGCCCCAGGGAGATGCCCGACCCATTGGGATTGAGCCTGTCGTCGCGCGGATCGACTTTCCACTCGGCGAGCACGGCGAGCACCTGCGCGGCGAACGCCTCGTTCAGTTCGATGAGGTCGACGTCGTCGAGGGTGAGGCCGACGCGGTCCAGTGCCGCAGCCGTGGCGGCGACGGGTCCGATGCCCATGACCTCCGGGTTGCATCCGGTGACCGCCCAAGACCGCAGCGCGAGCATCGGTGTGAGTCCATGGCTTTCGGCGTGTTCCCGGGTGGTGACGATGCACATGGCCGCGCCGTCGTTCTGTCCCGACGCGTTCCCGGCGGTAACCGTGGCCGCGGCGTCCACCTTCGAGCGCATCGGGCGCAGCGCCGCCAGTCGTTCGACGGTGATATCGGCTCGGGGGTGTTCGTCGCGGTCCACAACGACGTCCGGTCCCCCGCGCCTGCCCGGAACCGCGACCGAGACGAGTTCGTCGGCGAATCGGCCTTGTTCCCGGGCGGCGACGGCGCGGCGATGCGAGCGGACCGAGAGTTCGTCCTGCTCTTCGCGGCTGATGCCGTACTCGCGGCGGAGGTTCTCCGCGGTCTCGATCATCCCCCCGGCCACGCGATGAGTAGCACCGCCTGCGGTTTCGCGGGCACGGTCGAGACGGTCCAGCAGTGATATTCCGCCTTGGCGCACCCCGCTGCGAAGGCCGAGTGCATAGTGCTCGACATTCGACATCGACTCGGCGCCGCCTGCCACGACCAGGCGGGCCGCACCCGTCGCGATCTGGCCGGCGGCGTAGAGCACGGCCTGCAGCCCGGAACCACAGCGCCGATCGATCTGAAGTCCAGGCACCCCGGTACCCAGACCGGCGTCCAGCGCGGCAATCCGACCGAGGGCCGGCGCCTCGCCACTGGCATAGCCGTTGCCCAAGACCACGTCGTCGACGTCACCTTCACCGGGACCCACCTGGCCATCGGCTGCGTCGGATCGGCGACCTATTCGGTCCTTCCCCAACTGGTGCGCCCGTTGCGCGACGAAGTGCCACATCTCAAGGTCAGTATTCGAGGCGAGATGCCGGCCCCAGCCCAACTCATTGCACTGTTAGCCGGTGACATCGACATCGCGCTGCTCAGACCGCCCGTCGACAACCGTACTTCGACCGCTATAGGTAGACCCGCGAACCCCGAGCGGATGGCGGGGGCGAAGAGTCTGCATTCAGTACCAGTTCGAGCTTGCGTCATTAAGTCGCTGTGCTAGTTGCTCTCGCGTCTAATCCGGACTCGTTCGAATCGTGACGCCGCTTGCTGGGCTGACTGTCATAGCGAGCCGCCTCGCGGCCAGGCGATCCCGTCAGCCTCGGGGCCAACGCGTAGCCGCGCTGGCCAGATTGGTGCGTAGATCGCGACACCGAAAGCTGCGAACGCCTTGATCATCGGCAATGCCGAGCCGATGGCTATCGACAGCCAACCGCCACCGAGAATGAGCAGCACCGCGGCGAAGGCGATTAGGCAAATGGGCGCTGCACGGACACCCGCGCTGCTCGCTCGTCCTCGCCAGTCGTCGGCCAGGCGGTCGATGTCGACAACCGAGGCCGGGTCGTTGTAGTCAAACGCCGCACCATGGTGATCAACCAGATCAAGGCGCAGCTGCATGTCTGGCTCGACCACACTCCAGCCGACCTGTCACGCACCAAAGCGCTGACCACCCTAACGGCGCTGTTGGGAGCAGCACCGCCGCGCACTCATATCCGCCAGGCGTTCACCGAGATGCTCGCCGAGATCGCCGACCTGAACCGACGCGTCCACGATCTAGACGCAACAATCAAGGATCTCGTCACCCCACTTGGTCCCGGCACTTCTCGAGATCACGGGATTAGCCACAACTCGGCAGCAGTGCTGATCTCCGAAATCGGCGACGTCACTAGGTTTCCACATCAGCCAAACTCGCCCGCTACACGGGCTGCACGCCGATTCCGGTTTATTCCTCGGACAAAGAGCGCTACCAGCTCCATCGCGGCGGCAACCGCCGACTCAACAGCGTGCTATATACAGCCGCCATCGTGCAGAAGAGATGGCACCCCGCCGCGCAAGAACTACTCGCTCGCCACACACCAGACAAAGGCAGCCGCGGGGCACGACGAATCCTCCAACGCCACCTCGTCGACGTCGTACATCGGGCGATGACAGCCGACCAAGCGTCTTGGCAGCACCAGATCACCCGATATCAGGCCGCCGCTTGACATAGAAACATCAACGGACTGCTGCGCGACTACTTTCCCAAGGGCGTCAGCCTCGCCAATCACCTGCCCGCGCACCTGTTGGCCGTTGAGCACGAGCTCAATCCCCGACCACGCATAGTGCTTCAAGACCGTTGTCCGGCCGACCTATTCGCCGCCTGTTAACCTCGACTGGTCCGTCAATGTTGCGACGCTGACTAGAACTCATCCCGACGATTAGGGGTCAGTCTTCACCCGACGCCGACAGCCGACCCAGGCTTTGTCTCGTTGCGCGACCACACTTCTCGGTCCGTTGGTTATTTGACTGACAACAGCCCGTGGACACCGCGCCGACACATCCGTAACCAAGCGACCGAGCAGCAGATCTCAGACGCAGGGCTCATCACTGACCTGAAACGGCAGCAGAAGAAAACCACCCGAAGCGAGGACCCGGTAGAACTCACTGAAGACGCCCGTCAGGTACTCGTCAGGCTGTGATGATCGAGTACCGGGCACAAACGCCATCGACGCTGCCGTTGGGTCCCGCCCACAGTTGAGGTCCTGTTTGGCCAAACGGGTTTGGCGGAGATCCGGGCCTAGGGGCGCGGTCACATCCTATCGATTTTGTAGATCGCAACTATCGTATCTATTCGTTGGACTTGATGACCGTTTGTTGGTGTGCTGGAAGGACAAGAAATCGGACCGACCACAACCGGCCCTGGCCCGAACCGCAACGAATAAAAGAAGTAGGCACAGCAATGAGAAAGATCGGATCCACCAGTCTCATAACAGCCGGCGTGGCAGCGGCCATCCTTGGCGTCGGCGGCCCCGCTCTGGCGGTCGCTCCCGGCAACGCGCCACTGGTCCTGCAATCCGTGGCCAATGGCAAGAACGGTATCGACCACCTGGAGTGGCTCGACAATATCCGCCCCAAGGCGAAGGTCCCGATGGTCAACACAAGTGTGCACCAAAGCCGTTGACCCCGCCCCCTTTCGATGACAGGGACGCGACGCGGACTGGTCGTGGTGGGTGCTGGAATTGCGGGTTTGGGCGTGGTCGAAGGAGTTCGTCGGGACGGGTACGCGGGCCCTGTCACGATGATCGGAGCCGAAGCGCATCTGCCCTATGACCGACCTTCGCTTTGCAAGCAGGTTCTCAGGGGCGAGCTGACAACGACGCGGGCCGAGTACCACACCTCCACAGGTGCGGGTCGAGCCGCCTCAGCGCGATCTGTGACCAATGAACCGCAACCTGCGCCCTATCAACTGACTCCAAGGCTAGCGTGCGCCACCCGTTGGCTGATCTCACTCGAGACCGCGGCGGCACACGCCGCCGCCGACGAAGGAGTCCGATATGACGACGCTGCAACTGTCGCGAGATTTTGAGCGCACTTCCGACGTGCTGAGGTCGAGGAATAAGGCGGCACAAGATGAAGACTTCAATGAGGTGGCACAGAGTTCATCAACAAACACTGGTGTCGCTGTGATGCGCGCGGCCAAGACACCCATCCCCTTGACAACGCCTCGGCCGACGTGACGAACGCCGAGAACGAATTCCTGAAGGCCGAGGCGGCGCCTTGTCCGGAGGCATACCATGTCGACAAGCCCGGTGCGGCGCACAAAGCCACCGACATCGGCGCCGTCGAGATCAATCTCGGCCAAGCCGCTGACCCCAGTGGTTCGACCTCGGATTCAGGCCTCGTCGTGCTGGCCCAGGACGGGTCTCTGTGCCCACTTAGCGATCTAGTCGATACGCATGCATCACTGCGTCGTCTGGCGATGCTCGTTGCGCAGGGACCGCCGCCTGAGGAAGTATTCGCCGGGGTGACGCGTGAGGCGTTGCGTCACTTCGGGGGCGGAACAGCACGACTGATCCGGTATGAACCAGACGGCACCGCAACCCTTTTGGCTAACCAAGGTGCATCCGGGCCGCACGTCCAAGTCGGTGGGCTATGGGCAGGCTTCCCCGCAGACGGATTGACGGCGAGAGTCCGTCAGACCGGATCGCCGTGTCGGGTCGACGACTATCGCGAACTCGCCGGCGGAAATGTCTACCTCGACGAAGGACTGCGCTCCGCAGTGGGAATGCCCATCCATGTCGGCGGCCGACTGTGGGGGATGATCGCTGTCGGGTCTGAGGCGACTCCCCTACCGATCGACGCAGAACAGCGGATGGCCGAGTTCACTGAATTGATCGCCACCGCAGTCGCGAACGCCCAGAGCACCGCTGAACTACGGGCCACCCGGTCTCGGCTGGTGGCGGCTTCTGACGAGGTACGACGGCGAATCGAGCGCGACCTGCACGACGGCGCTCAACAGCACCTCGTTGGGCTCGCGCTCAAACTGCGCATGGCGGCGGACACCGCCGACGACTCGCCCCATACCGCATCGGTGATACGTAGTGTCGCCGACGATCTGCTAACGATCCTCCAAGATCTTCGCGAGATGGCGCACGGTATTTACCCGGCGCTGCTGTCGAGGTGCGGACTGGCGATGGCTCTGCGTGCACTCGCGAGGCGGGCCATGATCCCAACGGAAGTCAATGCAGAGATCGATCGCCGATTACCGGCGCCGATCGAGGTCGGGGTGTACTACATCGTCTCCGAATTACTCGCCAACGCCGGCAAGCACGCGCAAGCCTCAGTGCTGCAAATCGATGTACGGATCGTCGTGGATAGGCTGGTCGTGCGGGTTCGCGACGACGGGGTGGGAGGAGCAGACTCCCTCCGCGGTTCAGGGCTCACCGGCCTCGCCGATCGTGCTGAGGCTCTGGGCGGAACCTTCGATATCGACAGTCCCGCAGCTCGGGGTACCACTGTCCACATTGAGCTCCCCGCAGGACCGGACCACTCTGACTGACACCCACCGAAATAGCAAGAGCGACCGGAATTGGCATGCCGAAGCGCAGCGTTCCTCCACGCCACGTGCGGAACACCGCAACAGCGCACTCCCGCTTCCTCTTTGGCGAGCCAAGCCCCCGAGGCCATCAAGCGGTTAAATCTCCGCGAGAGCGCCTTGGTTCCGTACAGGTTCAACTCAGGCTCATCGGTGGGTGAAATGCAGCGCTGTGGGGGCGTGGTCCGGGCCGCCGGGTGCCGGGCAAACCCGGACCGCTGTACTCCCGACAGAAAAAGGGGTGTCCGCGGGAGACCTTCGGGTCTCAACAGTATGAACGAGATACGCTGTGCTGGTGGGGCATTAGTCAGGACGATCCTGTAACAATGAAGTCTACGCAACGCAAATGTGGCTAACCCAGAGACATCATGGTGATACCAGAAGGGTGGGACGGCGGCGCATTGGCTCGGCTTTGCTGCAAGGCAAGTCGCGTTTGCTGTTCTCTAGCCCGCGCTCATTGAAATCCATGACCGATTGCTCAGCTCCTACGACGTCACCTAAGCTGAGGTTTCGGCGTTGCCTGATATCGTGGCCACACCGAATGCGAAATTTGAATTATACATCGGCGCAGCGTATTACCGCATGTCTAGGTTGTCGAACGAGTTGATTCGATTACCACCATCGCGCCGGCCACGCCGACGGAAGATCGGCGGCAGGATCCGGTGAAGGCCAACATCCCGACGGCCCGCCACCTGCTGGATTCGGTGGCGGGCCGTCACTTTTAAACGTCACCGGCTCGGCGGCGAACTTGCCGGGCACGAACCGGGAGCGGAAGTCTCGAGTGCCTCTTCGATTCCCTTGCCGGAGAAGTGATTGGCGAAGACGTAAGGCAGTCCCTTGGTTGCAGCCAGATGCACCGAGTACATCGACGAGCCCAGCAGCCACAGGCGCGGTTCGCCGGCCGCGGCCGGGGTGGCCTTGAGTCGGTAGTCGCCCGACCGCACCGAAAGCTCCGCGCCGCGCGGGCTCATCAACGCCCCACGTCGTCGAGGTATTCGGAGAAGTTCTCGATGTCGCGGTCGTTGCGACCGCCGCGGAGGGCATACGACGTCACCGGGTCGGAGCCGGGCGCCCGGCCGACACCCAAGTCGATGCGGCCTGTGCGGCCGCTTCCAGCAGCGCGAACTGCTCGGCCACCGCCAGTGGCGCGTGATTGGGCAGCATCACGCCCCCCGACCCCAGCCGCAGCTGCGAGGTCTGCGCGGCCAGATAGGCGATCAGGACCGGCGGACTCGTGGCTCCGACGTTCGGCATGTTGTGGTGCTCGGTGACCCAGTACCGGATGAAGCCCAGCCGGTCGGCGGTCTGCGCCAGCTGCACGGTGGCCGCCAGCGCTCGCCGGTGGTCTGGTCGCTGCGTACTGGGACGAAGTCAAGGACTGAAAGCCGCACAACAACGTCAACGCCCCAGTGCCGCGGGAACATTCAGGGCTCAGTACTTCTTGAGGGTGATAGAGCCCACAATGCGGTCGAACACCTCATGCGGGATGGGGGCACCCCCCGGGATGTCGTCGACCGGCCCGAGAGCGGCGAGCAGCAAGCTATCGGTACCCGCATGCGTGGTGGTGCACAGTCGTTGACAACCGGATGCCCATCGACGCGCAGATAGCGGCCGCACAGCGGCGGCAAGGTGACATTGTTGATGAACTCATCGACAGCCTCGAGGCGAAGGTGACGTCCGAGCTGGACGCTGGCGACTTCACCTACTTCGGCCACGGCGCTATGGAATTGGCCAAGCTTCTCATTGCCCGTGCCCGCAGGGACGATTTGAAGTCCGCGCATCGGGTCGCAACGCGGCTCGCAGCCGAGACTAGTGCGAGATCGCAATCAGCGCTGGGCTTTTGGGCGCTGCTGTGTCAGATATTGCTGACCGATGCGGAGGGTGACAATGTCGGTCATGCAGCGGTGTTGGCACGCTGCCGTGACACTGCCCAGGCGCTTGATGCCAGGGGCCATCTGGTCACGGTCGCAAAGCTGTCCAAAGCCGGCGCATCGTAGCCCGGGTATGGCCATGGACGACGAGCACGCTGAACCGCACTTACCGGGTCATCATCTTTAGTGCGGTAGACCAGGCCTGAGTCCAGTATCGGTCCGGCGCCGGCTCAACTGGACCCTGTTCGGCGCACCAGAGTGGCCCATCGTCAGTGCAGAGTCTGGCCTAGCGTCGAAGCCATTCTGATTGCAAATGCAATCAGAACGGGGCGGAGGTGGGCCGACGATCCCCACTCAGGATGGTTCGACGCCACCACGAATTTTGTTCCGGTAGCGCCCTTGCAGACCGGGCCGTTGGCCTGCCCACCTTCGACATTCCCGTCATTCAGCGAACAAAAAGAGGTGACAATATGACCGCAACTCAGCAGCCCGCAGTCGACGAGACCACGGTTCTAAGTAATCCGGCTGCCAATGCCGCTGCCAACACCGCACCGAACTTCGCCACCCGTCCGATGACCGGCCAGGAGTACATCGCTTCGCTGCAGGACGGCCGCGAAATCTACCTCCACGGTGAGCGGGTCACCGACGTGACGACCCATCCGGCCTTCCGCAACCCCATTCGCATGGTGGCACGACTCTACGATGCGTTGCACACCGGCGACCACGTCGATGTGCTCACCACCCCAACCGACACCGGTAACGGCGGGGTCACCATGCCCTTCTTCAAGGCACCCACCAGTAGCGAGGACTTGCTCAAGGCACGCGACGCGATCGCGCGATGGGCCCAGATGACCTACGGCTGGATGGGCCGCTCACCTGACTACAAGGCCAGCTTCCTGGGCACGCTGCATGCCAACAAGGAGTTCTACGCTCCCTTCGAGGCCAACGCGGAGCGTTGGTATCGGGAATCGCAGGAGAAGGTCCTGTACTGGAACCACGCCATCATCAACCCGCCGGTGGATCGTCAGCTGCCACCCGACGAGGTGGGCGATGTGTTCATGAAAGTGGAAAAGGAAACCGACGCCGGCCTCGTGGTCTCCGGCGCCAAGGTAGTGGCGACGGGATCGGCGATCACCAACTACAACTTCATCGCCCACTACGGACTGCCGATCAAGAAGAAGCAATTCGCGATCATCTGCACGGTGCCGATGGATGCGCCGGGCATCAAGCTGATCTGCCGCTCGTCCTACACCCAGAACGCAACCGTGATGGGCAACCCGTTCGACTACCCATTGTCGAGCAGGCTGGATGAGAACGACACCATCTTCATCTTCGACAAAGTGCTCGTCCCGTGGGAGAACGTATTCATGTACGGCGATGTTGATCGCATCAACTCATTCTTCCCCCAGTCCGGATTCCTGCCCCGCTCCGCGCTTCCCGGCTGTACGCGTCTGGCCGTCAAGCTCGACTTCATCGCCGGCTTGTTACTCAAGGCGCTGGACGCCACCGGCGCAGGAGGGTTTCGCGGGGTGCAAACCCGCGTCGGTGAGGTGATCGGTTGGCGAAACCTGTTCTGGACGCTGACCGACGCCATGGCTCACAATCCCGAACCGTGGATCGGTGACACCGTCATCCCCCGGCTGGAGTACGGATTGACCTATCGAATGTTCATGATCCAGGGCTATCCCCGTATCAAGGAAATCATCGAGCAGGACGTGGCTTCCGGGTTGATCTACCTGCCGTCGTCTGCCGCCGACTTCAAAAGTCCCCAAGTCCGGCCATACCTGGACAAGTACGTCCGCGGATCTGACGGGATCACCGCCGTCGACCGGGTGAAAGTGATGAAGGCCCTGTGGGATTCCATCGGTACGGAGTTCGGGGGCCGCCACGAACTCTACGAACGCAACCACATGGGCAACCACGAGAACGTGAAGGCCGAGTTGCTGTTCGCAGCGCAAAATCGGGGCGGGGTGGCGCAGATGAAAGGGTTGGCCGAAGCCTGCCTGGCCGAGTACGACCTGGACGGCTGGACCGTGCCCGACCTCATCGGAAACGATGACGTGACTTTCTTCGGGAACCGCTGAGGCTGACGGTGACTGGCTCTGACGGCAGCCGACCATAGACGTGATGGTGAATATCCCTGGTGTCCAAAGCGTTTCCAGAACTAACCAGGACTGCGCACAGCTTGAGGACTTGCCACGGTGCCGTGGCCACGGAAATTGCCGAGTCTGCAGTGTCTACTAGCCGTAAGTGCCAGCAGCAATCACAGTGAAAGAGGAGGAGAGATGGCAAGTGTCGAGAATCGGGATGAGGCAGCCTCGGCGGCCGCTTCGGGTGCGTCAGCTACCGAGCGCTTCCATGCCGATAAGTCGCCGTACGACGCGGTACGGGACACCCCGCCGGAGCGAGTGAAGACGCTCGTGGGCGAGGTGCTCTCCGCAGTGCACGACACCATCCGCCGCCACCGAGTCACCTACGACGAATACAACGCGCTCAAGGCGTGGCTGATCGGCGTGGGCGAAGACGGCGAATGGCCTCTGTTCCTGGATATTTGGGTCGAGCACGTCATCGAGGACGTTGCCACCGATCACCGCCAGGGCAGCAAGGGCAGCATCGAAGGTCCCTACTACGTGCCGGACGCCCCGCAGTGCGGTGCGACGGGCGTCCTTCCGATGCGTGCCGATGAGGCCGGAACTGCATTGGTGTGGTCGGGCACCGTCACCTCCACGGACGCCGCGCCGCTGGCGGCCACGGTGGAACTGTGGCAGGGCGACAACGACGGCTACTACTCACAGTTCGCGCCCGGGCTGCCCGAATGGAACCTGCGGGGCTGCCTCACCACTGGCCCCGATGGGCAATTCCAGATCACCACCATTCGCCCGGCTCCGTACCAGATTCCCACCGACGGATCGTGTGGAAAGCTGATCGCGGCAGCTGACTTACACGCGTGGCGGCCGGCACATCTACATGCGAAGGTCAGCGCACCGGGCCATGAAATACTCACGGCTCAACTGTATTTCCCAGGCGATCCGCACAACGCCGACGACATCGCGAGCGCCGTCAAGCCGCAATTGATGCTCGACCCGGTGCGCCAGCCCGACGGCAGCGATCATGTCGTATACAACTTCGTTCTGGACCCTGTCCGAACCTGACCGCCAGTCGCCGACTGATTTTCAATCGGGTTGTCAAGCCGCGATGGAGCTATCGATCGATGCCGGGGCTCCCGAGACGAAGGACAAGAGCCTCATCGATGCGGCTGCAACACACGCATTAGCAGACGTGTCAGGCAGTCTGGCCTTGGAATCGCAGCCATCCCCGTCAGTCCGTCGGTCCGTAGCCTGGCCACTGGCTAAAGACCGACGGCGCTATCCCGCGTTGGCGCGGCGAGCTGTGCTGAACCGGCGCTGGTAGGCCGCGGGGCTGATGGACAGCTTCTTCGCGAACACCCGTCGCATACTTTCGTAGCTGGGGAACCCGGCGAGAGCCGCTGCTTGTGTCGCGGTGTGTCCTTGGTCGAGCAGCGCCCTGGCCATGTCGAAGCGGATGTTTTCTACGTACCGGGCCGGTGTGGTGGACAGTTCTTCGTGGAAGAGCCGGGTGAGATGCCGGGTGCTCACGTTGAGGTGTTTCGCAAGTTCACCCAGCGAGTGGTCTCCCTGCGGGTCCGCCGTCACCACGTCGGTGACCTGCCGCAGCGCCGGAGACCGGGGCGGGGGCCCTTGCAGTGGAGCCGAGAATTGCGACTGTCCACCGGAACGCTGCATGTACACCACCAGGAAGCGGGCGACCTCGCGGGTCAAGTCCGGTCCGTAGTCCTCTTCGACGAGCGCGAGAGCCAGATCGATTCCCGACGTCACTCCCGCCGAGGTGTACGTGCTGCCGTCACGGACGTAGATTGCGTCGGGTTCGACGCAGCACGTCGGGCATCGGGAGGCGAGCTCGCGGGTGGCCCGCCAATGTGTGGTCGCACGCTTGCCGGCGAGGAGGCCTGCAGCGGCAAGGATGAACGCGCCGGTGCAGATTGACGCGACGCGTCGAGCTCCGGCTGCCGGCACCCGTGCGGCTTCCGCCAGAGCTAGCGGCACAGGCGTCCGCGGATAGCGGTCGGAGCCGGCCACCAGAAACGTGTCCGGCGTGCGCTCCGAGTAGACGGCGCCATCGACTGCGACCCCGAACCCGAGGTTCGACGTGATGTCCTCCCCCGTCGGCGACAGCAGCACGATCCGGTAATCGGCACCGAACCGGTTCGCCGCCTTGAACACCTCCGCCGGACCCGCGACGTCCAACAGGGTCACACCGTCATAGACGAGGATCGCGACGCGGCGCGGGACCGACTTCGCGCCGGCGGAGGTTTGCGGCGCAAGCCCCGTTGGCCGCCGAGAGAGTCGACGAGCCGCTGACGACCGGGCGGTCGCGCGAACGGGGAACGGAGGCACAGCCATTACTCGATTATCGTCGGCTCAATCCCACTGTGGGTAACCGATTTCCCGTTGATGTTCTGGTTTGCACCATGGCAGCCCTCGTAGGAACGCTGACGGTGCTGCGGGTGGCGCGATCCGGCCCTGAGCACCGCGGCATCCGAACGGCCTTGTCTCGAGGGGGTGAGTCTGGCGACAGTGAATATCGCAACGAAAGAAACAGTCACCGTCGCCACTATCGGCGACGGCCGCACCGGTGCAGATCGGCGGCCGGTTCGGCAACAGCCGGGAATCCGGGGCGCGGGGTCCGAAAAGGCGTTCGTCGTTCATCAGCAAACTGTGCCAACGTTCACAGACCGATGCGGCACGACGTACAGGTTGTCACGACGTTGTCACAACTAGGTGCGAAATCGGGGAGTTGACGGGATGGCTTGAGACCTTTCCGCTGGCCAAAGGGCGTTGAGAGGATCTGCGGGACAAAGCAATTCGACGAATGTCCGATTGGAAATACGGCGGTACAACCTCAGCACGGTATTCGTACGACCGGCGGCGCTCGACCAAGGATCTGTCAGCCGTTGCGGCTCGCTGACCATCTGGCAATGACAGGTATCCATCTCGATGAGGGTCTGCTCACCGCCGCGCGCTTCGATGTATTTGCGGTGTACCTTCCGCGTGAGGGCACGGTCCCGCAGGGTCAGAATCCATGTGCGCGGAACGTCGTCGGCATGCCGCGCCGGGACACGTTCTCCGTGCGGATGCGAAGTGATTCTGCATAGAGCTTGCCGGCCAAGGATCGGCGACGCGCGGCGGCCATGTGGCGCGGTCAGGTCGGGGGGCGAGGGCCCTGCCGCCACCTTGAAGCCGCGCTCCGGATCGGCAGCGATCAGCGGTTGTCGAAGTGACGCTTGGCGGCGGTGAGAAGTCAGCGGCAGGCGGCGAGTTCCAGGGCGGCTCTGGCGGGAGGGCGGGAACTGGCAAGGGAGGCAAGGTCTCCGGTTGCATGGGCTTCGGTGGCTGAGGGGCGGATCAAAAACGGTGGACCGACAGGCTCAGAGACGACCCCAGCCGATTTCCGCCACCCCACAAGACGAAGGTTGGCCGGTGGGGCGTTGCTCATGGCTTCTTTGCCACGCGCGAGCAAGCGGAGGCGTGCAAGCCCGTCGAACTCGACGTGCCGTTCATGTTCGTGGCCCGGGAGCGTGGCTAGGTCTGACTCCGCACGTCCTCGCGAGTTTACGAGGGCCTCTGACTGCCAAAAAGCTGCGGTCGCAGCTAGTTCGATGGACCGCTGTTGCGGTCGGCGGTGGTCATCGGCGCATTTTCATCGGCTGTCAACAAGGAAGACCGTGGCGGGAACGGGAACGGTCGCGTGCAGGTCCCCTCTTCGCGCGCATGTCTGTGCTGCCACGCCGGTTGCCATTCTGGCCCGTGACAGGGAACTCGTCCCTGCCGGAAGGCGACGAGGTGGGATCTGAGACCGGCAGCGTCGGCGAAGCGCGGAGGCTCACAGCACGTGCTCGCGGAGGCATCGGTCAACGGTGCGACAGTGTGGCGGCTTTCCGGTGTGGATCATCGACTTTGAGCGGTTCTCCGGTGGTAGCGATGAAGACGACCAGCAGCTTCGCCGGGTCGGTCGGGCTGGTGTTCTCGGTGGACACGTGGTGGGCGCCTGGCTGTTCGGACCAGTTCTCGCCTTGGTGGTACACGTGCGCGGGTTCGCCTTCGAGCTGGCTGCTTACGGTGCCTTCGAGCACGTAGGCGTAGACGAAAGCGTCGCCGTGGCGGTGGGGCACCGCATGTGCGGCCGGCGGGAATGTCACGATCGCCGAGGTGAAGGTCTTGCCCCGGGCGTTTGGGAGCGCCTGTTGGAAGAGGGGCGCCAGGGTCTCGGACGGGTATGCCGAAGCAGTGTCGGTCTGAGGCTGTGTCGCAGGAGCGCAGCCGCCGACCATGGCGGCGACCGCGGTGGTCAGCAGGCCATTGGCGATAGCGGCTCTGATCATGGACGGTCTCCTTCTTGGTCTCTTGCTACCTGGATGATCGTTTTACCGGGAGTGCGTCGGTGGCGGGCAAACGCGTCGGCCGTCTCGGTGAGGGGGCGCACGGCGCCGACGATGGGCTTTAGCCGCCCGCCCCGCAATCGCTGGGCCAGGTCTGCAAGCCGCGCGCGGTCGGGTTCGACCACGAAGAAGACGGCGCGCCCTTCCTTGGGCTGCACCGTAGGTGGCATGGCGATGGTCACAAGGGTGCCGCCGGGGCGCAGCAGCGCGGTTGACCGCTCGAGGACGTCGCCGCCGATGACGTCGAAGACCGCGTCGACTTCGCCGACGTCCTCCAAGGGCTCGGCGTCCAGATTCAGGAATGCTTGTGCACCGAGGCCCAGCACGACGTCGCGGTCGCCGGTCAGGCCGGTGCCGATCACCTGAGCACCCACCTCGCGTGCGAGCTGGACGGCGATCGACCCCACACCGCCGGCAGCGCCGTGGATCACAACCTTCTGGCCGGTGGTGAGCCCAGCATGGACGAACAGTCCTTGCCACGCGGTCAGCCCCGAGATCGGCAGTGCTGCGGCCAGGATGTGGCCGATGTCGGCGGCGAGAGGGGCGAGGTTGCGTGCCTCGACGGCGGTGTATTCGGCCAGCGAGCCGTTGCGGCTCCAGTCGGTGAGGCCGAACACCCGTTGGCCGACGGTGAGGCCAGTGGTGCCGTAGCCCAGCTCGACAACGACTCCGGACAGTTCGTGCCCGGGAACGCTGGGCGTGCGGTCACGGCCGGCCCGGTCGGTCCAGGTGCCGGGCCATTCGAGTTCGCCGGGGGTGAAGCCGGCGGCGTGGACGCGCACGATGACGTCGTTCTCGGCGGCGTGGGGGTAGGGCAGGTCGGTCAGGGTGAGCCCACCGACACCGGCGTCACGGTCTCGTGCGGTGATGGCTTGCATGTCGGGTCTTTTCATGCGGTTTGTCGAACGTTTAGTGGTGTCCTCGCGGACGTGCGCCGAGGGTGGTTGTCGCGGCGTTTTGCTGCCTGGCCGGGCGACCATGGGCGGCTTGGCCGCGAATGGTCGGGCCGGGAGGTGAGGTGCCGGCCGGTGTGGAGCGCGGCGCTCAAGGACAGCGCACCGATGAACGCGAGGTACAGGTAGGTCGTGTTCTGCAGTCCCGACGACGGGGCCGCCAGCCCGGCGGCGAGCGACGGAAGGCCTAGTGCGGCGTAGCTGACCACGAAGGCGGCGGAAAAGACCTCCGATCGCGACTTCGCGGTGGTGGCCCCGCTGATGGCACGCAGCGTCCCGTTGAACGTCAGGCCCACGCCCAACCCGGAGACGATCGATGCACCGATGAAGACCGACGGGGACGCGACGGCCAGGGCAGCGGCCAAACCCGCTGCGCCCAGTGACAGCAGGGCCGCTCCCAGCAAGGTGGCGCTACGCGCCGGGCGCCGCGCCGCCCATAGTCCACCCGCGGTGTTGGCGATGAACAGCATGGTGATGCTGAGACCACCGGCGGCGCCGAACCGGACATGCAGGACCTCGCGCACCAGCGACGGCGCGAGTGCGAGGAACAATCCGGTGACCGACCACCCCGCCACGATGGCGGGAAGCGCGGCGAAGAACTCCCGCCGCGTTTCGCGGGGAACCCGGATTCTCGGGCGCAGCGCGGCAAGTCCTGCGGCGCGCCGAACGACCGTCTCCGGGATCGCCAAGACCAGCGCGGCCAGAACCACGAACGCCACCGTGAGCGCGGGAAAAATCGCCGCATCCGGACGTGGGCTCACCTGAACGAGCACACCAGCCAGACCGCCACCGAGGGCCAGCCCGAAGCCGGTGCCCGCGGCGGTCATCGTCGGCCCCACCTGCGGACGGCCTTCGGGGGAGAACTCGACCAGCCCGGCGGCCAGCGCACCCGTGGCCGTCCCGGTGGCGATGCCCTGCACGACCCGGGCGAGCACGAGCGAGACGACCCCGCCGGCCGCCCAGAAGATCGCCGTGCCGGCCGCGGCCACCAGAAGCGACGCGACCAGCACCGGACGGCGCCCGAGGTGGTCACTGAGCGATCCGACGGTCAGCAGGGCAGCGACTAATCCGGCCACGTAAACGGCGAAGACCAGCGTCAGCATCGTCACTGAAAAGCCGAACCGCTGCAGGTACAGCGGGTAGATCGGCGAGGGCGCACTCGTTGATGCCATCAGCAGCACGTTGGCGAAGACGAGCACGCCGAAGGAGGCATTTTGTCCGAGGCGACGCCCGCCCGGGAAGCGAGTTACACCATTCATCGCGGTTGTCCCAACGCCTGTTCGGGTCAGCTCGGCCAGGCCGAGCCGAGCATGCGCTCGACCGTGGTGGTGCGTCGGAAACCGGGGATGAAGTGCTCCACAACGTCGGAGTTCACCGTTCCGTTGGTGGTCTCCGGGCGGTCCTTGAATCCGTCGAAGTAGGCGCGCAGGAACTCGTTCTTGAAATCGCCGCGCGGGTGAACGGCCAGGATCTCGGTCACCTGGTCGGTGCGCAGCCCGTCGAGGCCGAAACCGAGCACGTCGGTCAGCACGCCCAGATGCGTGGTGGCGATCTCTGGGCCCATTCGGTCCGGAATTCCCGGTGTCGTATGCAGCGCGATAGCCGTCCAGACGGTGTCGGCTGCCGCGGTGGAGAAACCGTGCTCACGCAGGAACTTGCGTCCGTGGTCGGCCCCATCGACCTCGAAGCGCTGTTCGGCATCGGAAAAAGGCGTCACCAGACCGGTGTCGTGGAACATGGCGGCCAGGTAGGCCAGTTCAGGATCCGGTTTCACGCCGAGCAGGGGAGCGTGGATCTGGCCGAAGAAGAACACCCGGCGGGAGTGGTGATAGAGGAGCGGACTGACCGTCTCCTGCACCAGACGAGTCGCTTCGGCGACCGCCGCGGTCTCAGGAACCTCCACACCCGCAACGATTTCTGACATGACTGCTGCGCTTTCTGCTAATGGTTGTCGGACTGTGTCTGACATCAATGCTGGCGCCCACCATGGGTTCTGCGCCGCCTTCCTCCGGCCAGGAATCCCTCAAATCCAGACGGCGAAACAGCCGCGGTGAGCGGCGCCAAGCAACAGGTCGACAAATTTCGTGCGCCGTAGCAGCCTTCGCGTTTTCGCTGACCATGGCCACTCGTGTGCCGAGTGAGTGTGCCCCGCAACGGTGCTTGGGGCATCCGTAAACGCTCATCGCGGATTGTCCGTCCGATGGAGGGTGTTGTGCGCGAGCAGTTTCAGTACGTCGGCCACCGGTACAGCACGTTGTGGCCAACGTTTGTGAACGTCGGCCTGGTTCCGCGATAGTCCTTTTGCGCCCGCGTGTCGATGGTGGTGTGCACGAAGTTTGTCGACCTCACGCGGTGGACCTGCCTTGACGACTTCGTTTCGGTGCTCCTGGGATCGCACGCGATCAGGGGTTAACACCAACGTGCGCCGCTGCCGGACCGTCGCCCGGCTCGACGGTGTTCGCCCGGGGGTCGCGCAGTGGTGCGTGGCGCGGCTCACTGCGGCTGTTTCGGCGTCCGGATTTCAGGGATTCCTGGCCGGAGGAAGGCGGCGCAGAACACCTGGGGAGCGCCAGCATTGATGTCAGACACAGTCCGACAACCACTATCAGAAAGCGCGGAAGTTATGTCAGAGGTCATCGCAGGTGCCCACTCACCGACCCCGGTGTACCTGCGGCGGTGGGGCTTTTCAGTGACGATACTGACGGTGCTCTTCGCCGTCTACGTCGCGGGATTAGTAGCCACCCGGTTGACGGTGGGATCGCTCAGTGACCACCTCGGGCGCCGTCCGGTGCTGGTCGCGTTCTCCCGCGTTCTGCAATGGTGGGGTCGCCTGCACGTTACTGCAGTTGGCCGCAACAGCATTCGCGAATGTATCACAGAGTCCAGGTGCCGGGTTAGATCCAAGATTACTGATTGCGCGATTGCCGCAACGATCGCGATCGGACTGACCGCCGTGTCATTAGTGTTGGCCGTTCCTGCCTCGGCGACGCATCGCCACGGCACCGACGGTCGCGCCGTTCACACCGCGACTAGCGCTAGCCAGGACCGGGATCGAAGCGTTGGGGATTCGTCACAACGGTCCAGACGTGACGGCGTGGACAACGTCGGGAAGGTGGCGACCGATGCCTCCGTCGGCGAGCCCGCGACCGCCGCAGAGCCCGACACTGCCAATCCTGGAGCGTCGGCAGTGTGGCTACCTGGCCACGATAAGTGCAAGAAGCGCATCGGGTTTCGATTACTGCCCCTGTGGTGCACCGACCCTGCGCCGGTTGGATTGGCAGTATTACCTATTCGGTGCAGAATAATCCGGGTACCCCAATCGGCATCTATGATGCCAGCAGCCTTCATCCTGCCTCGCGTTGCCGCCCCGTACGCCAGCTGCTGACGTGACGTAGTCGCTAAGGCGGCGAGATCCCGGGCGAGCGAGCCGGATCGTTCAGCGCTGAATGACTACCCGGCCGGGCCGTGTGGCGGTCGACGGCTTGATATGTCGCCGGGCCCTTGTGGCAGCGGGTATGCGGCTGTGATCGGCACCGGCGGGCGGTCGCCCCGGTTGGAAGTAACCGGTCAACCGGTCGAGCCGACGGCCTGATTCCCCAACGTCTAGGGTGCGGCACTCGGATCCAAGGACCCGAGTTTCGTTGTGGTACAGGCCGGTAAGGTTGGTCTGCGGTGTCCGGGACCCTACGGCGCTGAGGACCACCAGCTGGCTACGATGCGCCGGTGATGCGAGCGCCGCCGAAGTGCTCATCCGCCGACCGCGTCATAGACCACGTCTACACCGCGCACCCCGGTGAGCCCGCGCACCTTACCCGCGACGTCGCGTCCGGGTCCCGGAGGGCGGCGTCAATTATGGCGGCGGCCGGAGTGACCACTTCAATGACGGTGCTCGGCCACAGAGTAGGGCTGCACCCGTCCCCCGTAACACGTTGTCGACGTCGAGGATTGGCCCGGCGCCGACGCTTTACGCATGTCCCAAGTACCGGTGCGGGCTGGGTTCCGTTCGGAGCGTCGGCTGTCGTCGTCGCCTATCTGCTGCGCGGTGTCGGGCCCGATGCGTGGCGCCACCTGTTCGCAAGCCCGGCCGCCTTCGCGGTCATCACCCTGCTGGCCCGCCTGGGCTGAAAGGAGATGCGACCTCTACGGCGGTTCACCGATGCCGGCAAGCGATGACGCTCCTCGGGCCATGGACCCGGATCACCATAGAGATTGCAACCAAGTCGGGCCGCGGCTGCAAGACTGGCGAAATACCGAAGCCGTCGAATGCACCACCCGACTCTTCTGCGCGGGTTGCGATCATGATGAGACTTCGTGGTCCGCTGCACAGCACGGGCGCTGCTCCGAAGCTCCTCGTTGGGAAGTCGGCGTCGTGGTTAGTTGACCGGAATGCTCACCGTTAGCGTGGTCCCTTGGCCGGGGGGGCTTGACACCGTTAATTTGCCCGATACCGATTCGACTCGGTCTTTGAGCCCGATCAGTCCAGACCCGCCGCCGAGCACGGCACCGCCCACCCCGTTGTCACTGACCGACACGTGTAGGTGTCCCTCGTCGATGGACGCACTGACGTGGACTGTTGAGGCGTGTGCATGCTTGGTTGTGTTCGTCAGTGCCTCTGCGACGACGTAATACGCTGCGGCCTCTACTGGTTCCGCGAGGCGGCGACCAATGTCGATGTTCGAGGAGGTCGGTATCGCCGACCGACGCATCAATGCCTTGATGGCGGGCCCCAATCCACCCTTGGACAGGATCGCCGGGTGCATTCCACACGACAATTCACGAAGGTCTTCGTGCACGCCCATCAGAGACTTCACCGCGCAACGGACCGCGTCGCGGTGCTGGGCGGGCACCGATGTCTCCAAGTCCCGCAGGTCCAGTCCCAGCTTCACCAGACGCTGCTGGGCCCCATCGTGCAGATCGCGCTCGAAACCTCGCCGGGCCTGATCCGCCGCTGCAACGATGCGCGCTCGCGATGCCTGAAGCTCCGCCTTATTCTCCGCGTTGGAAATCGCTGTGGCCACCAAGTCCGCGAAGTCCCCCACCTGTGCGCCATAGTGCGCTGGCATCGCCTCGGCCGTGGCTGACCCCGCGATCAACGCACCGCGTACTTCACCGCCGACCACAACCGGCGCGCCCACCCTCGAGCGCAACCCCAGCCCCCGCATGCGGTCTGCGATCACTCCCCCGCCGAGGTAATCCTCAACACGCCCCGGCTCACTTGTCCGCACGACTTCAGCGCAGATGCTCAATCCGTCGAGCCGAAACCGTTCCCCCACAGTCAGCGTCGCTCGACCCGAGATATCCCGCACCGCCAGCACCACACACTCATCCCCGTCGTACTGGATCAACGTCGCATGTTCTACCTCCAGACCGTGCGCCAACTCCGCTACCGCCGCGAGGTACACGTCGTCCGGAGTCGCCCCGCGTGCGACGAGCGTGGCTACCCGCCGCAGCGCAGCCTGCTGCCTTGCGAGGGCGCTGACTTCGGCGTTGATCTGCTGTCGATGTCGCATCGCGGCCACTAGCGCCTCCAGCGGGGGCACCAGGCGCCGCAGTCGCTCCCATTGCCTGCCCGGCAGATCCGTCGGCACCACCAACGTGCCGATTTGCTCGTCGCCCTCTCGTAGAGGGACCGCCAATCTCTGCTCGTCGCCGCGAAATTCGAAGAGAACCAGATCGGCATAGGGCAAGCCGATCACCTGGGCAACGCGCTGACCCGCGCCGTTAAGTGCTGATTCCAACTCTTCCGCATGCAGTGTCGTTCGCGCAATTTCCGCCACTAGGTCCGCCTCCGCCCGCCGCTGTTCGGCTTCCGCCGCGTGTGAACGAGCCTGTCGGGCCAGCACGTTGGCCACCAGCGCCAGGCACAGGAAGACGACGAGCGCAGGTCCCGGACTGTCTCGGTGCAGAAGAATCACATACACCACCGCGCTGGCCACCGACGTGGCCGCTGCCACGCCGAAGTCCCATGCCGCCGACACCACGAGCACACCGAGCAGGAACAGCGCACCGTATGCGTTCTGCGGCGCCACCCTGCGCAACCACCACACCAGGACAGCTTCCGCACCCAGGAACGCCGCCGCCACCACAACCCCCAGCCACAGCGGCGGCGCCGTCGCGCGCACAACACGAGCAAGAAATCCCCGGTACAGTGATGGGATACGCAGCAGACTGGCGGTAATGCCGCCCAGCTTGTGCTTCCTGATCCGGTCGCCGCAGGGACTCAGCTCAACGGACACCACCACCACCCCTCATCGCATCGAGGGCAGCAACGTCAGAAAGACGGCGAAACGAGCTGCACGCCAACTGGGCGATCACCCCGAATCCACGGTAGTCCGTGCACTCAAACAAGATGCAGGCCGACAGCGCTATCCATGACGCACAGACCCCAGCCGGTCGGTTCATTCCGGGTGCGCTATAGGCACAGAGTGCAGCCGCGTTGGTGACGTCACGGGCCATCGCAACACGGTCGACAGAGACCAACGCACGTACGACCGCCGCGCGAGGATGCGCGCGAGACACGCGAGTCAAGCCAGCAAGCGCACGACGAGTCGGTGCAACCCCGGTGACCGCGCTGGGTGGCGTCGCGGCGGATATCACATAGAGCGCCACAGCGGCCATGCCGAGCCGGTCTGGAGCCAGGGTCGTAGACGAAGGAATCTTGCCGATGGTTCGAGGTCTGGCGGGCACTGTGATCCTCTCGACGCGGAAGTATTGCAGAGATTTGTTCGGAGCAACGCCCTCCCGTAGGCGACGCGGAGGCGTCGCAGCGTCGGATCCGACGCTCAACTCAGTGCCCGTTTCATAAATTGGCGGGGCTATATCCGGAGACTTTTTGGCGGGCGTGATCTAACAGAGGATGGGCAGATCAGGCCGGTTTCATTCGCGAATCGTGCTGTTATCCGACATGCCCAGTTGTTGGGCGAAATCTTGTGTTCGTACGAAATAGGTTGTGTGGGAGCGGCCAGACGCCGGCTGACAGAGAGATCGCCATGCACGGACGAGTTCGATGTGAACCAGGTGTGCCATCTCTAGTCCTCCGTAGACATTTCTGTAGGAACACCCCCGTCGATTGCGACTGTGTACCCGGTGATTCGGTTGGCGCGTTGGTCAATGTCGGACAAACGCAACGCGGTACCGTCGGCCGCAACCGCCAACTCCCACTGGACAATTCGCCAGTGCGTTCACGCCCAGCCGCCTCTCCGATGCTAAGTGAGATACGGCAATGTTTGTGGGCCACTTGAAGTGCGGATAGCAGGGGCCACTCGCCACCCCTGTCACCGCAACAGGTGCACCTACCCTCCAGCGCCCCCTTATCACGCGCCAGCGTATATCTGCGCATTGCCGCTCACCGCAATGTCCGTCGAATCAATGCCGGAGCAACGGCGTCACACGGAGTGTCGGTCGCTCACGAGCTGCACCAGCTGCGAGCAGCGCCCTGCCACCGGGACCCGCGCGACGGCCGCGATCATGCACCTCGGCACTATCTATGGTCGTCGCCCATCACGCTCGGCCAGAGGCAACGGTACAGCCGAAGGGTCCGCCTCCACATCGGCGTCCGACCTGCAGGAAATATCGGTCCCTTCTAATTCCCCGAGGGGCGCGCCAGAACAGAGCGCGCGGCCCCGGCCTTTACGGTTTTGGAGTCGTGACCGACATCTCATTTGGTGGTGACGCCCCTAACGTCATGAAACTTCGAGGGAAGTGATCCGAGCCGCCTGCCCGGCTCCACTGGCCTCATTGCGCTGCATCGAAGTGGCCCATCGTCAGTGCAGAAGTTGGCCTAGCGTCGAACTCATGTTGATTGGCAGACGCTACCCAAGATCTCAGGTCTTCTGTGCGCCAGAGACACTCGCACACCACGTCACGGTATAGGAGCGCAACTGCGCGGCTGACCGACAGGCTTCGCCACACCGTGGCTTCACGGATTGGTCAGGGTGCATAGGTGATGACAAGACCAGCCGCCCGCCGCAGGGGCCGCTCGTCGGCACGAACGGGTGTATCAAGGGAGCAACGGAATGAAGAGTTCTCTCGTGCTGAGCGATATGCCGGGTGGCAACCGCTTACCGCGATTGTGGAGCGCTGGATGTCATCGGCGTGCACGACTACGGCTGTTCTGGCACCGGGCCCGTCGCCGGGCCTGACGGCGCGGATCAAAACTTGAGTCGGGTCTGCTTGCTGGGCTGAGGAACTCCCTGTTCGTCAAAGATCAGCACCTTTTTCAGACCTTTTCGCGCTATCAACGTGTGGCGTCCTGCGACGACAGCAGGAGGCAGGGCACATCGAGCACGGTGTGGTGCTGGGATCACACGACTGGAGTCGCATATGTCAGGTCATCTCATTGATGATTCGCCATTGACGTCCTTCGACAAGAAGCTCGCGCTGTACCCGTCGGACGGGCCGTTCATCGACGGGTATGCGCTGACGATCGTCGGTGTTGTACTCATCACCCTGGAGCCGGCACTGGCGCTGACGTCGACAAAGATCGGGCTGATCGGCGCTGCGAGTCTGGTCGGCATCTTCGTTGGAGGTCTGTTCTTCGGCTATCTCACCGACCGGATCGGCCGGCGATTCATGTACATCGCCGATCTGATTGCGCTCGCGCTCTTTTCGATTTTGTCGGCGTTCACCGGTGAGGCCTGGCAGCTTGTCATCCTTCGGTTCCTGCTCGGCGTGGCGATTGGTGCCGACTACCCGATCGCGACATCGCTGCTGGCCGAGTACTCACCGAAGAAGTACCGCGGGACGCTACTTGGCGCCATGTTCGTCGTCTGGACTCGGCCACTGGTCGAAGGACACTGCGCCATCTGGCGTGGCCACGGATTTATTTGAGCCACTTGGTCGTTCGGTCATAGCAGACCGATGAACTGAGTCGTTGGGACACTGCCGAGCTGGCGGAGCTGGCCAGACGGTCCAACCAATCGGATATCGCAACAATGCTCGGGCGCGGTCATGGAGTAGTCGATCCCATCAGGAGGAATGATGTCGGCCTTTACGATTCGTCCGCCGGCTTCCAGGGTGCGGGCGTACCGCGCCGCTGGGGTGTGGCGCGACTACGGGTCGATCGGTTATCTGCGCCGGTGGCGAGACCAGACGCCGCAGGCCTTGGCGGTCAGTGCATTCGGTCCCTCCGATGCACCGGTACAGATCAGCTACCACGCTTATGCGCATCTCGTCGAGCGCTTCTCGGGTGCACTCTACGAACTAGGGGTGCGGCCGGGCCACGTGGTGGCGATCCAGCTACCGAACTGGTGGCAGGCGCTGGTGTTGTTCCAGGCGGTGGCGCGGTTGGGTGCGGTGCTCGCACCGTGTATGACCACGATCCGGCCGCGTGAACTGCAGCGAATGCTGCGACGGGTGGAGGCCAGCGTCTGCATCACCGTGGACCGGTGGGCGGGTTTCGACCACGCCGAAGCGTTGCGCGACATGGCTTCCCAGTTGCCGACGCTGCGTCACCGGGTTGTCCTCGGGCAGGCAGGGAAAGGAGATATCGAATTCACCCCGATGTTCGAAGAGACCCCGTGGGAGCAGCGCCATCCAGTGGCGTTGGACGACGCCCAGGAGGACCCAGACGCTGTTTCAGCAGTGTTTTTCACTTCGGGAACCTCAGGGGAGCCGAAGGCCGCACTGCACACCGAAAACACGATATTCACCACCACCACCGGCGTGTGCGAAGTCATGGATATCGAGTCCTCGGACGTGTTGTTCACCCCGCACGCCCTCATGCACATGGCGGCGCAGATGTCGGCCAGAGCAGCGTTGCAGACCGGCGCCTCGATCGTCCTGCTCGACACCTGGTCGGGGCCACGCGGGCTGCAGGTGATGGCCGAGAGCGCCACCACGCAACTGGTGATAGCCGCACCGGTCTTCATCAATGACTTGATCGCAGCACTCGGGGAACAGCAGGGTCCGCAAGTTCTTCCGGCCTTGCGCGCGGTCGCCACCGGCGCCACCACTATCCCGGCACCACTGGTTGCAGCAGTCGCCAAGGCGTTCGGCAGGCCGCTGCAGACCAGTTTTGCGATGACAGAGACAGGTGCGGCGACGATGACCCGGAGCGACGACCCGCCGGACTGGGCCGCCCACAGCGATGGCAGACCAGTGCTGTCAGTGGAACTGGACCTGCGATCGGACGGCGAGATCAGCCGCGAGCGACCCGCTGAACTATTCGTGCGAAGTGGCGGCGTGTGTGTGGCGACGGTGGGACGTGACACCGGCAATGTGGTGGTGATCTCCGAGCATGACGACGGCTGGTATGACACCGGCGACTTGGCCGTGCCCGACGGGCGCGGAGGGATTCGGCTGATGGGCCGCGCCGGCGACCGGATCGGCGGGGCGTTCATGATACCGGTGAACGACGTCGAATCTGAGTTGCTGCGCCATCCCGCCGTTCGAGACGTGGCCCTGGTTGGCTATCCGGACGGGCAGGGAGGTGAGCTGGCCTGTGCGGTCGTCGTTCCCACCAACACCCCGCCGGTCACGCTGGATGAACTTCGTCAGTATCTGGGCGACTTGGGCATGACGGATTGGTATATGCCCACCCGGCTCGAGTGTGTCGACGCGCTACCCCGAAACGGCACCGGCAAGGTCCGCAAGGAATTGCTACGGCGCTGGCTAAAGGGCGAGGCCAGCCTCACCGACCAGTAGCAACCCATTTACCGTAGGCGACAGATAGTGTTTGTGAGACATAGGTCTCGGTGGCAAGTTTCGCGCAGTTTGTTAACCGCCGGGGCTACAACGACCACACCACCGATGACGACGAGACGAGATGTGCTGCGCCTGGGGAGTGTGGCTGGGGCGGGAGCGATCGCGGCAGCTTGCTCAGTCGCGCCACACGGGCACGCAAATCGCTGGGTGATAACGACCTCGGACGCTTCCGCCTCAAGCGAGTTGCCGTCCCTATTCGACGCCCATCCACAGGCCCAGCAGGCTGCGCACCGGTTGCTTGCGATTGCGCCCAGCGCCGAGGAGTTGCGCATCCACGAGCAATTCATGCAACTTGCTGTTGACGTGTCGGGTGGCAATGCTTCCTACCCCTTCGGGGCAGTGATGGTCGATCACATGACTGGTGAGGTGCTCGGGCGGGGCGCGAACGGAAGCTCGCAGAGTCCGATGCTGCACGGTGAGGCGGTGGCGATCAATGACTACATCGCTCGGCATGGGAATCAGGGCTGGAACCGATCGACGCTGTATTCGACCGGCGAGCCGTGTGCCATGTGTTGTGGTGCGCTGGCCTGGGCCGGCGTACCCCGAGTGGTGTGGGGCAGTTCGATTGGCGCCATTCGTGAGTCGGGTATTCCACAGATCGATATCCGCGCGGTTGAGGTCGCTGCTCGCGCGTACGAAATGTACACGCCAGAGTTGTACCTCGGCGGGGTGCTTGCCGACGTGACCGACAAGCGCTTCGCCACACGGCGACGATAAGTGCAGCCGAGGGTTCCGCACGGCGGCCGCGCCTGAACGGTCACGAGCCCGGCAGCGGCCAAGTGTTCGTTGGCCATGAGGCCGGTCTGGGGTGCCACGACTGCCCGGGGTGGATTCGATGCCCGGGGCCCAGGGGACGGAGAATCGCGGGGAGAGGATGGGCCGCAGTCCAGAGGAGCCCTTCCAACTCGCTGATGACGACACCGTTACCAGCGCTAAGGCGGCCCACTGGCAGGCTTGCGCGACGGCCCGCGCGTCGGTCGCCGACCGCTCGCTGGACGCTGTCGTGACGGGCCATCGATCAGTACCGCATGCGCCTGGTTCCTCAACGCGGCCGGCATCCAACTGTTCGCCGTGCTGGGAACGCGGCCGGCATCCAACTGTTCGCCGTGCTGGGAACCACGGTGCTCACCGAGAGCGCGAACAGAATCCCCGAGATGATCCAGCCGAACGCGATCACATTGCGGCGGCCCAGCCGATCACCCAGGAAGCCGTGCGTCACGCCGCCGAGGTAACCCACCGCGTTCGCCACGCTGAGCAGCACCAGCGAGTTGGTGAAGCTGACGTGTTTGCCTGCCTGGCTATTCGGTTTCATTAAGTGAGTCAAGCGGGATGATCGGGGACGGTCTGGCGAGTCGGAATGGGGATCTTCAACTTTCCTCGGCGGCCCATGCGACTGCGTATTTAGTGACGAGGAGCACGAGCTCCCGGATGTGTCCCTTTCGCCGTGCTGACAGGCGTCGCGGCAGCGGAGAGTCTTTCGGGTTGGCGCCGTTGACATTAACTCCGTCTGTCTGGCGTTCGTCAGCAACGTGACCAAACCCAAATATGTTCTGGGCAGCGACGAGATTGCGCGTCTGCAGACGCAGGCCGCGCTGATCGTCGACCCGACCCTCTGCTCCTTCAGCGTGGCGGTATTCGGCCTGGCATGCGGGTCCTCGACCTCGGCTCCGGGCTGGGCGACGTCGCGTTTCAAGTCGCCGAGATGATCGGACCAGCGGATCTGTGCTGGGCGTCGAGCAGGATCCCGCTCAGATCGCCGTGGCCATGCAACGTCGCGACGGGTTCGGCTTGCGCAATGTCGACTTTCGCCACGGTGACGCGCGCACGTTCCTGGACGAGGAACCGTTCGACGCCGTCGTCTGCCGACTGCTGCTAATACACCTGCCCGACATTGTGGATGTCCTGGCCCACCACTTACATAACCTGCGTCCGGGCGGTGTCTTCATCGCCGTCGATTGCGACGTGGCTGGTGTGCGCGCGCTGCCCGAGGTCGAGCTGTATTCGCGCATTAGTCTATGGATCATTGCCGGTTTCGAATACATATACGGCGACGTGTTCGTCGGGATGCGCTTTCCCGTGCTCTTCGAGCAGGCGGGTTTCCGTGACGTCGGGACCCTTGGGTTACAGGTCTACTGCCCGCCGAGAAGCCCCCACGTAGTGGCGTACATCGTCGCTGCTGTGCGCACGATGAAAGACGCGATAGTGAACTCCGGTGTCACGACCGAGGAGGAGATCGGCCTCGACACGCTCGAGCAGCGGCTCGGCGAGGCCATCATGTCGGTGAACGCGGTGTTCTCATTGCCGACTCTGGTCGGCGGGTGGGGACGGCGCCCCGAGTAAGTGCTCGTATGCAGATTTCAGTACTCGAACAGGAATACGGCAAGATCGACTATGGACGGTTACCGGTAGGCGCCGTATTGCCCTGTTCTGCAGTGCTTTTCACTGCCAAAAATGTTGAAGAGCTTACGATCGTCCATCGGTAAGCTTCGTCTTCTAGAATATGACTGGTCTCCCACCTTTCCATCCCGCGGCGTGGCGGCGTTTCATGTCGTCAAGGCGCGATGGATCACGTTGCGTTCCATATGATGCGGTTTAGCGGCCCCTTTCGCGGGATCGTAGCGCGTAGACTACGGCCCAAATCGTCATGGTGACAAAACTGCGTCGACAGCAACCCCTTCATCCACAGCAAGCGCCATCAGCATCGGCACTATATCGTCGGCGGCCAGTCGGCGCGATGCGCCCACCACGCACACCTGCGGACGTTCTGTGTCGTGCCTGAGTAATGTTGCCTCACAGGATGTCAAGCTGCCCGCTCTTGCTCCCACTGTCGTTGATCCGATCGATAGGCCCCTCCCCTTTCGCTATCTCTCACTAAATCGAATCGGCGGGCCGCAAAAAGATACCACCTTTGAGACAGTTAATTAGCACTGCTCCCGATAAGATATCGCTGGTGGCACCCGTGCCGGACATGTCGCTACGACGTGGACCGGCTCCTCTGCCAACGCGCTGAGCGCTACGCGCGCCAGCTCGGAATCGCTCTGGTTCGCTGAGGACGTCGATTCCAGGACAATCGGTCGGACGATCTGCGCCAACCATGCCGGCACAGTCGAAGGTGCCGGATCGAAGGAGCAGGCGCCGATGAGCTGGATGGAGTCGTCCCAGTCCGGGTGTAGGTAGTCAAACGGTTGGGGGGTGGCCACCAGAACCAGCGGTGGCCGACGCGCATAGTCGTCAGCCGATGTGAGTGGCGGGATGCCGAGCTGGGCGCGAATGATCCTGAGGGAGCTGACCATCGAGTCGGATGCGGTGAAGTGCCGTCGCGGAAGCGCGTCTCTGAGGCGACCGACCGGGCCCGGTAACGGCCGCAGCCCCGGCCCATACGGTGGGACTCCTTGCGATCGCAAGTATGGCAAGTAGGTCCAGAACGACAGCCAAGGCAGGCCGCTGGCTTCGGCTAGCGCGGATGCACCCGAGCAGTTCGGGTCGAAGGTCAGCACGTCTGGGCGAACGTCGCTTATCGCTCTGGTCAGATCGGGGACTTCTTAGTCGGCATGCCGCGCGAATGTATTTCGCTCTCGTGACAACGCCTGCTGCGGGTTCGCGGCGCCCGCGTCATCCAGGGGCATGCCCTCGATACGGGGATCGACCGGTGCGGTTGCGAATCCCATGCCGCGGCCGTCGCCCTCTACACCGGCGGCAATGGTCCGCAACGCGATGTCGTGGCCCCGGTTACGCAGATCCGTCAGCAGCGCGCTGATTGGGAAAAGTGTCCCATCGCCGGAGTGGTGTACGCGAGTATTTTCGCCATAACAAGGCCTTTCATAACCAGAGCGGATGGAAAAGTCCAACGGTCAGCGTTGGAGGTGCGGTGTCATTTGCGGTTTCCACGCGACTTCCGGAAAAGGCAGTGGCATGGCACACGGCTCGCCGGTCGAATACAGCGTCGATCGGTTCCAGCCCTGATTCCCATGCCGAGCGATGTAGTCATTGATCGCCACCGCCTCACCGTGCAGCATCGGACTCTGCGAGCTTCCGTTCGCGCCCCGCCCGAGCACCTCACCAGTCATGTGATCGACCATCACTGCCCCGAAGGGGTAGGAAGCATTGCCACCCGACACGTCAACAGCAAGTTGCATGAATTGCTCGTGGATGCGCAACTCCTCGGCGCTGGGCGCAATCGCAAGCAACCGGTGCGCAGCCTGCTGGGCCTGTGGATGGGCGTCGAATAGGGACGGCAACTCGCTTGAGGCGGAAGCGTCCGAGGTCGTTATCACCCAGCGATTTGCGTGCCCGTGTGGCGCGACTGAGCAAGCTGCCGCGATCGCTCCCGCCCCAGCCACACTCCCCAGGCGCAGCACATCTCGTCTCGTCGTCATCGGTGGTGTGGTCGTTGTAGCCCCGGCGGTTAACAAACTGCGCGAAACTTGCCACCGAGACCTATGTCTCACAAACACTATCTGTCGCCTACGGTAAATGGGTTGCTACTGGTCGGTGAGGCTGGCCTCGCCCTTTAGCCAGCGCCGTAGCAATTCCTTGCGGACCTTGCCGGTGCCGTTGCGGGGTAGCGCGTCGACACACTCGAGCCGGGTGGGCATATACCAATCCGTCATGCCCAAGTCGCCCAGATACTGACGAAGTTCATCCAGCGTGACCGGCGGGGTGTTGGTGGGAACGACGACCGCACAGGCCAGCTCACCTCCCTGCCCGTCCGGATAGCCAACCAGGGCCACGTCTCGAACGGCGGGATGGCGCAGCAACTCAGATTCGACGTCGTTCACCGGTATCATGAACGCCCCGCCGATCCGGTCGCCGGCGCGGCCCATCAGCCGAATCCCTCCGCGCCCGTCGGGCACGGCCAAGTCGCCGGTGTCATACCAGCCGTCGTCATGCTCGGAGATCACCACCACATTGCCGGTGTCACGTCCCACCGTCGCCACACACACGCCGCCACTTCGCACGAATAGTTCAGCGGGTCGCTCGCGGCTGATCTCGCCGTCCGATCGCAGGTCCAGTTCCACTGACAGCACTGGTCTGCCATCGCTGTGGGCGGCCCAGTCCGGCGGGTCGTCGCTCCGGGTCATCGTCGCCGCACCTGTCTCTGTCATCGCAAAACTGGTCTGCAGCGGCCTGCCGAACGCCTTGGCGACTGCTGCAACCAGTGGTGCCGGGATAGTGGTGGCGCCGGTGGCGACCGCGCGCAAGGCCGGAAGAACTTGCGGACCCTGCTGTTCCCCGAGTGCTGCGATCAAGTCATTGATGAAGACCGGTGCGGCTATCACCAGTTGCGTGGTGGCGCTCTCGGCCATCACCTGCAGCCCGCGTGGCCCCGACCAGGTGTCGAGCAGGACGATCGAGGCGCCGGTCTGCAACGCTGCTCTGGCCGACATCTGCGCCGCCATGTGCATGAGGGCGTGCGGGGTGAACAACACGTCCGAGGACTCGATATCCATGACTTCGCACACGCCGGTGGTGGTGGTGAATATCGTGTTTTCGGTGTGCAGTGCGGCCTTCGGCTCCCCTGAGGTTCCCGAAGTGAAAAACACTGCTGAAACAGCGTCTGGGTCCTCCTGGGCGTCGTCCAACGCCACTGGATGGCGCTGCTCCCACGGGGTCTCTTCGAACATCGGGGTGAATTCGATATCTCCTTTCCCTGCCTGCCCGAGGACAACCCGGTGACGCAGCGTCGGCAACTGGGAAGCCATGTCGCGCAACGCTTCGGCGTGGTCGAAACCCGCCCACCGGTCCACGGTGATGCAGACGCTGGCCTCCACCCGTCGCAGCATTCGCTGCAGTTCACGCGGCCGGATCGTGGTCATACACGGTGCGAGCACCGCACCCAACCGCGCCACCGCCTGGAACAACACCAGCGCCTGCCACCAGTTCGGTAGCTGGATCGCCACCACGTGGCCCGGCCGCACCCCTAGTTCGTAGAGTGCACCCGAGAAGCGCTCGACGAGATGCGCATAAGCGTGGTAGCTGATCTGTACCGGTGCATCGGAGGGACCGAATGCACTGACCGCCAAGGCCTGCGGCGTCTGGTCTCGCCACCGGCGCAGATAACCGATCGACCCGTAGTCGCGCCACACCCCAGCGGCGCGGTACGCCCGCACCCTGGAAGCCGGCGGACGAATCGTAAAGGCCGACATCATTCCTCCTGATGGGATCGACTACTCCATGACCGCGCCCGAGCATTGTTGCGATATCCGATTGGTTGGACCGTCTGGCCAGCTCCGCCAGCTCGGCAGTGTCCCAACGACTCAGTTCATCGGTCTGCTATGACTCAACGACCAAGTGGCTCAAATAAATCCGCCGGATCCGCAGGATGGTGTCAGTGCCGTTCTGCTCTGGCTGGTGCCGTCGATCAGCTGGCCAGATTTCGGCGCATCCTGGCAGCATGAGTACGTCACGAATCCTGTTTGGACGGAGGAAATCCGAATGCACGGCCACACCCGCGAGGCCATCGATTGCGACAGCCCCTAGGTGCTCAGCCATCGACCGGGTCGAGCAGTACGTGACATCTGCGGGACGCTCTCAGGCGTCGCAGTGATCAACGCCTCGATTTGGGTGGCGCGGACTGCCCGCGGCCGACCCTGCCGTGGTTCGTCCAGCAGCCCATCGCATTGATACTCATTGAACCTCCTTGCGGATCGCGCTGCGATTACCGGCCTAACCGTCAGACAATCAACAGGTGTGGCGACGCGGCCAGAGGGTCCCTATTTCGGCTCTGTGGCGTCCGAACCACTCATTAACACGATAAAGAGCGCCAACGCGTCGCGCCTGGAGGTGGTCGTCGGGGATAGCGGCGCCGTGCTAAACGTGTGTATCCGCGATAACGGCATTGGTGGCGCAAACCCGCGCGGCCCAGGACCGATCAGGCTACGCGACACGGTGGCGGCGATCGGCGGCTCGATGCAGATCATTAGCCCTGCGGGCGGCGGCACAACGATCCAGATTTCGATGCCGATTCAACAGATTGACGGCGAGGCTGCGGCTTGGTCCTGCCGCGCCTGGCTGAACCCCAGTGATGGGCCGAGGTTTCTCAACGGGATGTGTTGTCTTCAATAGAGAATGGAGGGCAGAAATACTCCTCGCGGTTCCTGATATAGGCCAATGGTCATGAGGTTGCCTATGTACACGACTCGTAGGTCATGTTGCAGGCACCAGCGCAGGAGTTCGGTGTTGCGCAGCGGTACCAAAAACCCGGCCTCAGAGAATTCTTCGGCCGCGCCGATGAGCGCGGCGAGATCATCGTTGGTTTCCGCGACCGAGTGCGCGAAACGGCCAATGCCGGTTGCGTAGCCGCTGATGCGTCCTTGACGCTTGACGACTTTGGCGCTGCGCTGCGCAATCGCCTCCACCAGCTCACCGTTGCGGTCGTGGCCGAACACACGTCGACACAGGGCATTACAAGCATCGAGGTCCGGCTCGGCCGCCGTGCGGACAAGATACCCAGGTAGTGCCAGCGCCAACGGGGTGCCTTGTACTTCGGCCACCGGTTCGCGAACATCGAACCCGACTTTGCTGTAAAGGCTCATCGAGCGAGTGTGATAGGCCACTTGGACCAATCGCACTCCGGGCGCGCCGCGAGCCGCGCTTCGCTCGAGGACCGCCATCATCAATGCGCGGCCGATCTGGCGGTCCTGCACTGCGGGCTCCACAGAGACGGGTCCTACGCCAAGCATTGTCGAGCGCTCATCGAGGAAGTTACTGCCAACGACCCTTCCCTCTAGGTCCGCGACGACACCGAAGAAGCCGGGATTCCTTATCAGTTGCGAGGTTAGCGCCATTGCCGCCTCGACCGAAGGGATTTGCGGTGGATATCCATGGCGGCCGGCAATGGCTGCGAACGCTTCATAGCAGATCCGTCCACAGACGGGAGCATCGTCGAGCGTGGCGGCACGTATTCGTAGCTGCATTAATATTTCCTCATATTTTGTTCGCGGCTTAGCTCATAATTTGCGCAGTTGACGAAGGATTCTGGTGAAGGGAAGGCATGCCGCCATACCGCGGCACAGACTGGGCTGTAGGCTGCTGAGGTTGCCGAGCACCGCGTATCGCAGGCCCTGGTCCCGCCATTCGGCGACCTGCTCGATGACTTCGCCGGGCGTGCCGGTGAGGAGCATCTGTTTGAGCAGTGACGGCGGCACGTCAGCCGTCAACGACAATACGGTCTGCTCGTCAAACGCATGCGGAACGATGTCTTGTGCGCCGGTGAACTCGTCACCAAGTGGGTGAGTTCCCCCGTGGCGGGCCCATAGCTCCGCAGGTGCGTTGAGTGCGATTGATTTCATGGCAGGCATGCTCAATGCTTCGTCGACCTCGTCGCGGCTGCGACCCGTCACGACGAAAAATAAACCCGCGGCGGTGAGAGCCATCGGGTCGCGTCCGACGTCGGACGCCGCAGCCCGAATCTTTTGCAGGCCGGCGGCGTAGTCTCTGGGCCGCAGCGTCATAGCGGCGGGATACCAGCCATCGGCATAGCGGCCGGTGGCCTGCAGCATGCGCGGCCCATGGGAGCCGATCCAGATGTCCGGCCACGCGCCGCGGTAGGGCGGCAGATCGAACACGGCGTCGCGCAGCGGGAAGAACGGCGAATCGCGGTCGATGAGTTCGCCCCCGGAGTTCCAGAGCGCGCGGATCGTGGCCAGGGCTTCTTCGAACCGTGCCACCGGCTGTGACCAGTCCACACCGTAGGGTTCGTTGCTGGTGCGGGCGCCGGTACTAATGCCGAGGATGGCTCGTCCCCGGGTGAGCAGATGCAGTGTGGCGGCCGCTTGTGCGGTGACGGCGGGATGGCGTCGGCTTGCATCCGTCACGCCGATCCCGAATCGACGCTTTACCAATCGATTTCGGGCAGCTAGGTACCCGAAAATCGTCCACGGTTCGTAATGTGCATCGATCTTGGGCGCCAGCCGAGCACTCCCGACGTTCTCCGATGTCATAACTGATCGCGGGAATAGGGAGCTGAGATGGTCGGGTAGCCAGAAGGAGTCAACCCCGCTGCTGGCCGCGGTGAAGTAACTGGCGCGCACCAACGCCGTCGGTGAGTAACGGGTATGCAGCGGCTGTTCTGACAGCCCGACTTTGAACATGGCTTATCGCTTTCACGTGGGCGACAGATGGATGTGACCTTGTCGCTATGTCGTTTCACCGCTTGTCGTTGGTGTGCTCACGCGGAATGCCTCAGCAGCTTCTGAATGACTCGCTTACCGGGGCCCGTTTTTGGTAGAGCGTTTCCGGAGTTTGCCCGTATCGGCTTCACGGGTAACCGCTGGCTTTCGTGACCTCTTGGCTACCCGCAGCATCGTCGAGGGGTGCATCAGCTGCGACGGCGGATCGAGAAGGTTGATCAACCGTAGGAATTGTTGGACGACGGCGGGATCGGTTTCGGCGGCACACAGGACCCGATCCAGGTAGGCGTTGCTGGCCCGTACGGATGCCGGTCGGCGTCCTTTTATTTGGGGCAGAGCCAGGTCGGAGTTCACCGCGGCCTGCCAGGCCACGCGAATGTCTTTGGCGGACGCGCGAAAGAATCGCCGCGGTAGGTCGCTGTCACACTGGGTGAGGCAGTCGCGCAGCACAAGCGCTTCAATCGCGGCGACCGACATGCCCTGTCCGTATAGCGGGTTGAAGTTGCACAGCGCGTCGCCGATGACGATCAGCCCGTCGGGGGTTCGGGTCAATTTGTCGTAGCGGCGCCACCGGTTGGAAGGAAACCGGTACTGGGTGATGTCGGCCAGCGGTTCGGCACGGCGTGCGGCAGCAACCACGTGCGGGGGTGCAAGGTCGGTCAGGCAGTCCAGCAGCGACGCGTGATCGGTGGGCGCTGGTCGTCCGGCGATGGTTTGGACCGCCAGCCGGTAGGTGTCGTCCTCGCCGGCGAACATCGCAAAGCACATAGGTCGGTTGGGTTCGGGACCGGTGAAGGCGAGGTTCTCGCGCAACGTGTCGGCCGGTAGGTGAACTGGCAGGCCGGCGTAGGTGATGTGCACCGTCAATTGATCTTCCCGGGGGCGCTGATAGCCCAGCTCGTCGAGAAACACCGGTGCCCTCGAGCCGCGTCCGGTGGCGTCCACGACAAGATCGGCCGCCATGGTCGTCTCGGCGCCAGAAGCGCGGCGCGCGACCACCACACCGGTCACCCGGTCATGGTCGCGCGTCGCGGTCAGACGCACCGCCTCGTGACCATCGAGGATCTGCACGTTGGCAATGGCATGCATCCGTTGCCGCACGCGGTACTCCAGAAACGGGCGGCTGACAAAGTAGGTGACTATCGACTGAGGGTCAGGAATCGTGCCGGCTGCCAGCAGCCGGTGCCCGCCGAACGATACCGAAAGCCGTGACAAGTCACCATCGTTCCACACCCGCGCACCGCCTCCGACCAGCTCGTGAAGGAAGCCGGGAAACAGCTCATCGAGGATTTGTGTGCCCCGTGCAGTGGGTAGGTGCGGCAACGCGCCCTGCGGGATTCCGCGGCGGGCCACTGGTGCGTCGGGCAGCGTGTCGCGTTCCACCACGGTCACGTCGCTGTAGAAGTTGGCGAGCACACGAGCGGCCAGCAACCCACCGATGCTTGCTCCGAGAACCAGTGCCGTCTCACCACGTTCAGGCATCGTCATCAACTCTCCACGGTAACCCCGTCGGGCTCTGCCGGTGATGACGTGAGAACGCAACCTGCCGATCCCTACCTTCATTGAATGAAAACCGGCGGACATAACTGTCTGGTGCCCGGACCGTGTTTTCCACCAACCGCGCCACCGCCTGGAACAGCACCAGTGCCTGCCACCAGTTCGGTAGCTGGATCGCCACCACGTGGCCCGGCCGCACCCCTAGTTCGTAGAGTGCACCCGAGAAGCGCTCGACGAGATGCGCATAAGCGTGGTAGCTGATCTGTACCGGTGCATCGGAGGGACCGAATGCACTGACCGCCAAGGCCTGCGGCGTCTGGTCTCGCCACCGGCGCAGATAACCGATCGACCCGTAGTCGCGCCACACCCCAGCGGCGCGGTACGCCCGCACCCTGGAAGCCGGCGGACGAATCGTAAAGGCCGACATCATTCCTCCTGATGGGATCGACTACTCCATGACCGCGCCCGAGCATTGTTGCGATATCCGATTGGTTGGACCGTCTGGCCAGCTCCGCCAGCTCGGCAGTGTCCCAACGACTCAGTTCATCGGTCTGCTATGACCGAACGACCAAGTGGCTCAAATAAATCCGTGGCCACGCCAGATGGCGCAGTGTCCTTCGACCAGTGGCCGAGTCCAGACGACGAACATGGCGCCAAGTAGCGTCCCGCGGTACTTCTTCGGTGAGTACTCGGCCAGCAGCGATGTCGCGATCGGGTAGTCGGCACCAATCGCCACGCCGAGCAGGAACCGAAGGATGACAAGCTGCCAGGCCTCACCGGTGAACGCCGACAAAATCGAAAAGAGCGCGAGCGCAATCAGATCGGCGATGTACATGAATCGCCGGCCGATCCGGTCGGTGAGATAGCCGAAGAACAGACCTCCAACGAAGATGCCGACCAGACTCGCAGCGCCGATCAGCCCGATCTTTGTCGACGTCAGCGCCAGTGCCGGCTCCAGGGTGATGAGTACAACACCGACGATCGTCAGCGCATACCCGTCGATGAACGGCCCCGCCCGATGAGTACAGCGCGAGCTTCTTGTGGAAGGACGTCAATGGCGAATCATCAATGAGATGACCTGACATATGCGACTCCAGTCGTGTGATCCCAGCACCACACCGTGCTCGATGTGCCCTGCCTCCTGCTGTCGTCGCAGGACGCCACACGTTGATAGCGCGAAAAGGTCTGAAAAAGGTGCTGATCTTTGACGAACAGGGAGTTCCTCAGCCCAGCAAGCAGACCCGACTCAAGTTTTGATCCGCGCCGTCAGGCCCGGCGACGGGCCCGGTGCCAGAACAGCCGTAGTCGTGGTCGCCCATAGACAGTCAGCGCTCCGAAGTTCCGGTCGGCGGTGGCAACACGCGGCGGCATACGTGCGAATAACCAGACGGATGGGTAATATTCCGGCGTCGATGCGGGCGCGTCGCCTGGGCCGGATTGTGCTGACTCCTGCGGTACGGAATCTTCGCGCCCACAGCGCCGCAGGGCAAATCAGCACATCGCTCAGCACGGTAGCACTTTCATTCCGTTGCTCCGTTGGTACACCCGTTCGTGCCGACGACTGCCCCTGCGGCGGGCGGCTGGTCTCGTCATCACCTGGAACCCTGACCACCCCGTGAAACCATAGTGTGGCGAAGCCAGTCGCTCGCCGCGCCGTACGCTCCTCTACCGTGACGTGGTGCGCGAGTGTCTCCGGAGCACAGAAGACCTGAGATCTTGGTAGCGTCTGCCAATCGACATGACATCGACGTTAGGCCGGCTTCTGCACTGACGGTGGGCCACTTCGATGCAGCGCAATGGGGCCGGTTGAGCCTGGCAGGCAGCCCGGATCACTACCCTTGAAGTTTCACGAGGCGTCACCACCAATTGGGATGTCGGTCACGAGTCCGGAACCCTGAGGGCCTGGGCCGCGGGCTCTGTCCTGGTGCGTCCTTTGGCGGAATTAGAACGGCTGCCGATATTTACTGCCGGTTGCAGGCCGATGTGGAGGCGGGCGCGACGCCTGTACCTTCGCCTCGGCCGAGCGTGTCGGGTGACGACCACAGATGGTGCCGAGGTGCATGATCGCGGCCATCGGCCGCGTCCCGGTAGCAGAACGCTGCTAGTGGTCCGTCTTAGTTTTGGCTAACTACTTGTTGGAGTTTTGTGCGTGCGCTGGACTTTGGCGAGGATGGATTCGGCGGTGGCTGTCCACACCTAGGGTTTGGGGTCTGCGTTGTGGCTTTGAGACATTCCTCGATGCTGGCGATCAGGTCTGGCACTCTGCCGAATACGCCGCGACGCAGGCTTTCGTCGGTCAGGTCGCGGAAGCAGCGCTCGACCTCGTAGAGCCAGAACGACGATGTTGGCGTGAACCACGGTGCCGGTTGAGCCATCGGTGGACCCGATGTGCTTGTGGGTGCTGTAGTTGTCCAGGATCAGATGGACGTGTAGCCCGTCGGGACTTCGCGGTCGATCGTGTTGAGGAATATGATGAACTGGTGTGACGGTGCCGGGGCAGGCATTGACCAATCACCATTCCGGTCAGCACATCCAGGGCGGCGAACGAGGTGTTGGTGCCGTTGCGCTTGTAGTCGTGGGTCATCGTGGCCGCCCGGGTGGCCACCATCGGCAATGAGGCCTGTGTCCGATCCAAGGCCTGGGTCTGGGATTTCTCCTCCATACAAGCACGATGGCCTTCTGCGGCGGGTTTAAATACAGGCCGACCACGTCGATGAGCTTGCATATCCGTTGCACCGTAGCCGGACCACTCCGACCCGCTTGGCCATCGTCCGGCACGACCGATATGTTGCATCCGCCTGAGTCGTTGTGGTGGTCAACCGCACAATCTCAGCGACCGTCTCTTCGGGAATCGACGGCTTGCGCCCCGGCCGTCGGGTATCTTGCCCAACCCGGCCAGTCCGTCGACGGCGAACCGCTGTCGCCACGCCCGCAGGGTCACCGGCGTCACCCCAACTTCTTCGGCGATCACGTTGTTCGCCACCCCGTCCGCAGCCAACAACAACACCCGCGCCCGCAACACCTGCCGATACGGCGCCGACTTCGCCCGAGCCAACCTCAAAACGTCTCGCGCTCACCGTCTGACAAAAGCAATGCCGCAGCTGGTGTAGAGCGTGAACAACCGGCGCCCCGTGGGACGCCGCTGCTCCGGCATTGATTCGACTGATATTGGGGTGAGCGGCAATTCGCAGAAATACGCTGCCCGCGTCATGAGGGCTGGCGGGGAGGATGTACCTGTTGCGGTGACAGGGGTGGCGCGTGGCCCCTGTTAGCCGCAAGCAAGTGGCCCACAAGCATTGCCGGATCTCACTTAACATCGGAGACGCGTTGGTTGCGGGAACCACCGAGGTCTGCGAGGCCCCTATCGGGGGTGACCCTTCCTGAATGCGGGCAGCTGTAGAGGCGAGGCCTGAACTCATCGAGCGTCAGCCTGCGGATGCGGCTCGGCGTGAACTCACTGGCGAGTTGTTCAGTGGGTGTTGGCGGTTGTGATCGACGTTAACGCCTTGCGATGACCGACATTGACTGACGCCGCAACCGAATCACCGGGTACACAGTCGCAATCGACGGCGGTGTTCCTACCGAACACGTCTACGGAGGACTAAAGATGACGCACCTTCTTCACATCGACTCCTCGCTGCGGGGTGATCTCTTTCAGCCGGCGTCTGGTGCCCCGCACAACGTATTTCGTACGAACCACATGATTTCGCCCAACAACTGGGTATGTCGGGTAACAGCACGATTCTCGAATGAAACCGGCCTGGTGTGCCATCCTCTGTTAGATCAGGCACGCCGAAAGGTCTTTGGATATAGCCCGCCAATTTATGAGAAATGGGGCACTGGGTTGAGCGTCCGATCCGACGCTGCGACGCCTTCGCGTCGCCTAGTGGGACGTTGCTCCAGACAAATCTCTTCAATACGTTGGCGTCGACATCGAGAGGATCCACAGTGCTCGCCATACCTCGAACTATCGGCAAGACCCCTTCGTCTACGGTCTACGTCCCTCGTTCCAGACCGTCGAGGCGTGTCCGCTGTACTGCTTTTTGTGATATCCGCCGCAGCGCCGCTCAACGCGGTCGCTGGGGTTATACCGACTCGTCTTGCGCTTAGTGGCTTGGCTGGCGTGTCTCATGCGCATCTTGCAGTAGCCGTCGTACGTGCGTTGTTCACTGTCGACCATGTTGCCACTGCCCGTCACTTCATCAACGCGGCTGCACTGCCTTCCTATATCGCACCCGGATTGAGCCGACCGGCTGTCGTCACTCAAAAGGCGTTGGTGCGCGGTGTACCGGTTATGCGTGGTGCCCTATGGACGGGATCAGTTCGCGGTGGCCCGGGGCGTGGAAATGGCGAAATGCGGCAGTCGGCTGCTGCCCAAGGACCTCACCGCTCCCCGACTGCGCGACAAGGTGCTCCGGGCCATGGCGATGACCGACGGCGCCCGCCGCGTCGCCGTCGGCTATGTAACGACCGGTGCGCGGCCCGTGGTGCCGACCTGATCGAACAACGGCTGCTCACCTCGACGCGACCCAAGGCCTCGGATGCCGCGTATCCCCCGCAGTTGGCGAACCCAGTTGTCAAGTCCGTCAGTAGGATCGCATGATCGTTCCCTCAGTGCTGCTCGTCCCAGGTGCCTGGCACAAGCCAGACCACTTTCGCCTGCTCATCGACCAACTAGCGGATCTCGACGCGCACACCGTAGCGCTGACGAGCAGCGGTGATGACCCCGCCACACTGCGGGATATGTATGCCGACGCCGAAGTGATCGCGCAAGCAGTCGCAGCCATTGACGGGCCAGTGGTTGTGGTCGCTCATTCTTACGGCGGCATACCCACCACGCAGGGATTGACGAACGCGCGGAATGTCCCACACATCGTCTATCTCGCCTCATTCCAACTGGACGTCGGTGACGGGCTGCTTTCTGGGAACCCCGGGGGTGCACTATTGCCGTGGGAGAAGCTGCACCACCGGAACGGAATCGGCGACTACGTCGAAGCCATGGCGCCCGAGACGGTGTTCTACAACGATCTCGACGCCACGGCCGCAGCGTGTGCCGCCCGACAACTCGGTTACCAGTCCTACATCTCGATGCGACAAACACTGACCGAGACCGCGTGGAGGACCATTCCAAACACTTACGTCATCTGCGAAGCCGACAATGCGGTTCCTGTCGCCGCTCAGGAGCTGATGGCCGAGCGCGCCGATAACGTCCAACGGCTGAACACATCGCACTCGCCTTTTCTCTCTCAACCCGCCGCGCTCGCACAGCTCATACGGCGTTCGCTTGCCGACGCCTAACTTGCACTCGAATCACTCTGTCGAAGAAACAAGAAAGGAATAGGCCCGGTGCCGTCGCGCTGAAGCCTCGGCTGTGCCGATGTAGAGGGCGCCGCGAACCATCCTAAATCGACACAGCTAGCGTGTTTCTCACCGTGAAATTGCCCTTTGGCTGGCACAGCACCGAACGTCCCGATCCAAGGTTGCGGCCCCAAGTGACAGCCATCACAGGCCATCCGTCGATCACATTTGCGTTAGTTTCAGTATATCCAAATTGTGAACTACTAACTGGGCCACCGACTAGGAGATCGAATTGACTACGAATGAGCGCGACGAGGTGAATGTTAAGCCGTCGCCTGTCATGATCATGTCGAAAAGTGCCAACTAAATCTGAAACAGGCGGAGGAAGTGCGTTTTGGCTTCGAAGGCACTGCAGGCAATGTATACAGTCGTACCGGTGGGGACGACTCGACTGTGATATCTCGCGCGCACCGCCCACATCTCCCGGCGGTCGGAGACCCTGCTGATGCTGGAGCGGCTGATCGCGATCACGTCAACGGGCACGAAAGCTACGCTGGGCCACGTTCAACGAGATGCCGTGGGCTCCCTGAGGCGTTCCCTGCGGTCCGGAAAGTCTGATCCTTCGGTTTTCGGCCACTTTCAAAGGGGCACAGCCATGTCCGCTGTACCGGAGAGCCGCGCGACCAACTCGTTCGACGAGTAGGAAACCACGCCAACCGGAAGGCGACGATCATCGGCTTCTTTGCCTGGTTTCTCATCGACGCCGACAAACTCGCGCGCTACGAACCGACAGTCCAAAATCCCAAAGAAAAACGAGGAAAGAGCCGTGAAATCAATCGAGATGACAATCGACACCGCCGCCGCTATCTCCGCCGGTCCGGGCACGGCCAGCGCTACCCCCGGACCCATCACCGGGCAAGCACTACGGCATCGCCGTCGGCGATAAGGGTCGCGATCGCCATGACATATCGGTCGTTGCGAGGCCGTCTGCTTGAGGGACGTTCGAAGTTCGCCTATGGGCAACACCGGAACGCGCATGTCTAGAGGTGTGAGCCGGCGCAACAGTCTGGCACCTCCTATCACGGGCTGGCTGCCGACGCGGAAAGCCGTGAGGGGTAGCTAATACGGCAGATATCCCATTCCAGGCCGCGATGTCGGCTGGCAGAATGTACCGCGAAACACACATCGCAGATCGGAATCAACAGACACACGGCCATGCTCAAACTCAATGATTCTCTAGCCTGCATCGAACTCGCCAAAAAGCAAAGCCAGGAACTCAATGCAGTGTTCGGTAGATGGGCGAAAAGCCAAGGCATCGAGGCGATCTGTGTGCGAGACCGTCAATACGCCCGGTACACCTGGGCCATAGCCATGTATCGCGAACCGGAACAGAACTTGACTTCGCTCGCCGGAGAGCTGGTCAACAACTTGCGAATCGCACTCGATTACGTTGCCTTACAGATCTACCAGGCCGGCGGCGGCGACCCAGCCGCCAGACAGGCAGAATCTGTTTCCTTCCCCATCGTCGATGACGAGAAGGACTGGGAAAAAGCGGTCTCCGACCATGTTCCCTTCGCGTGGGACGAAGCGAAACAGAAATTGCAGTGGTGCCAGCCATTCGTTCAGATCGGACCACAAACCAGCGCCCTACCAGCACTCCGCGGAGTCGGCGCCAGAGATAAACACCACAACCTTGTGCTCTACGCCATGGCCGTCTTCGGTGTCGGCGACGTCGCACCCGACCTCGGCGATGACATTGAGACGACCATCAAGATGGCCCAACCTGGGCCCGACCTTTCGCTCGATCGACCCGCCATCATCAGCGAGGCTTACTTGCAGACGGCTGACAGCGTTCCGCCAAACGTCGTCCTCATCCCATGGTCGAGCGGCATCAAATTCGATCCTCCTCCAGCGCCGGGAACCGAATTCGGATTCCGCGCGACGGATGGATCCAACGTCAGCATCAACGCCATCCCAGTGCTCATTTCGTACGTGGAACAGTTGGTGAAACGGTTCGAGCAATTGGAGCCTCCACCGCCGATGTCCTGATCATCGGGGCGTTACCCGGTTGGTGCTCGGCACTTCGGATTCAGATCCGCACATCCGCGGCCCCGGCCCCATCCCGGCAGTTTCGAAACGGTCCACGCGTGTGACACGGAGAGTAGGAATCAACAGTATCTAAATGGCATCAGCGGAGTTCCGCTGATCCTTACCGGCCCGTATGTGACCGGGAGACAAACAACCGGTAGGTGATCGAGTGCGCTATCAGCAGTAGCCTGTCGCGATTGCGACATGGGCTGCACAGCTGCCTGGTGCTTGGACTGTCTTTGTAGTGACGGTCGCCGACTGATATACGCGTTTGGGGCGGTGATGGGATCGCGGCGTGCAAACCCGAGTCGGGGAAGTGATCGGGTGGCGAACCCTGTTCTGGTCCTTGACTAAATCGATGGCCCGCGACCCCGAACCGTGGATCGGCGACACGGTGATCCCCAAGCTCAAATACGGGCTGACATACCGCGTGTTCATGATCAACGGCTATCCCATCTATCTGCCGTCGAGCGCACGAGACTTCCACAGCCCGCGGGTGCGGCCCTACTTGGACAAGTACGTGCGCGGGTCGGACGGTATGCCGGCCGTCGAACGGGTGAAGGTCATGAAGGCCCTGTGGGACGCGCGGGTTCGGGACATAGTGACATCCTTCCAGCGGGACCATTCATCCCGCTATCGCGATGTCCACCATTCGGGGTAACCCCAAAACGGCTTGTATGCGCTTATTCCTGACGCCGTAAAAGAACGGGGCCCTAGGGGTGACTTCTAGTCAACGTCGCAACAGTTGATTGTTTGGTGAGGTTAGCAGCGCGGTGAAACGACGTTCGGCCGGACTGCCGTCTCCGAGGACGCGGCGGGTCGTCTTTTGAGCTCATGTTCGTTCTGCAGCAGCTACTCTGGATGGATTGGCGGTTGTTTCAGAAGGCCACTCGCAAGCTTCGTGGCACGCGACACGTGAGACGAGTAAGGATCCGTTGATGGTCGGCAATGCCGAGCGGACCGAAACCAACGCTTCGAGGAACAGCGCGAGCGTCTCCACAGCCGGTACCTGACGCCCGAAGGCGCGCGGTCGCCCTCCTCGGCGCGCGGTTTGCACCACAACGATCCGGTCATCAGCATCGTCGAACGCACCATCCGCTTCTACCGAGAACAGCTCGAGTTTCCGCTGACCGGGTTGATCGAGGCCCGCGACTATCCGGCTCCTGGCACCTCTTCTTCGACAACGGCAACGGCAATGTTCGTCCCTTCTTTGGTTTCCCCGGCCACGATCTCGGTCGGTACTAAAAAGTGTTGGGCGGCGGCCTGCAACACGTCGCGATCAGCGTCGAGCCGCGGTGATGGCACCACCTCGCACCAAACTGATCGACGCGAGCGTGGAACTCAGCGAAGACAGCGAGGTCTCGCTGTACTTCCGCGGGGCCCGACGGCGCCCGCTTCGAGCTCATCACCGACCCGCTCAGCCAGATTTACGGAGCGAAAGTGCTCTGAGCGGTAGCTCGATACCATTCCGCTAGACACCGTGCATACGTTGCGTGGCGATGGCGGCGAGGAGTTGACGGTGCAACGGCGTGACATCAACGCAGTCCTCCCGCTCAACTAAGGTGAGTTCGCCGTCGGTGGCGGCCTCCATCGTACGATCGGTATGTGCCACGCTGTGGAGCGTCATCCGTTGTCCCCTTGAGGTTTTGGCGACGTCCCGCTTTCGGGTGCGATGTTGTGGTTCATGCGGAACAAATTGCGTGGGTCATACCGTGCCTTGATGGCAGCCAATCGGTCGTAGCGTGCGGGACCGTAGATCGCACGCAGCTCCTGAGCGGTGGTGCCCTGGCCAGCACCGAGCAGGTTGGGCATTATCTCGTCCTGAGCCCAGGGTGAAAGTGCATCGATCAGCATGGTTAGCTGCTCGTCGAAAACGGCAGTCATGTCGCGTCGTCCGCCACCGGCGGCAATCAGCGACCAGCGCGTATCGCGACCGGGAACGGCGTTCGGTACCGCGGGCGGACGTTGCAAAGCTCCTCCGAGCCGGCGCAATTCAACGAATCCAAGCTGGGTGCCCGATTCGGGCCCAAGCATGTCAAGCACGACATCGGCGGCCACACTTGGGAAGTCCTGCAGGAGTATGGCGCGCTGTACCCATGCGATCGGCACAGGGGGATCCATGAATATCGAACTGGCGTTGCGATACCGCTGCTCGGTGATCGTGTCGAGGATCGTGGGGGCGATCATGCGGATGGGCGCCAGCACTGGTGCTACTTGCTCTCGCGGCAGAAGCGAGGAGAACCGCACCTGAATGACGAACCGGTCATGCAGCGGCTCCGGCACCGTGGGCATTGGGCGCGAGCGCAGGAGTGCAACAGAGGAACTTATCTCCTCCGGTAGGTCAACCGCCCACTCTTGCCATGTATGCAGCACTTCCGCGGCGTCTTCGCCGGCGAACACGAGAACCCCGCCATAGACGCTTCTTGCAGGGAAGAGGCTGAACTCCAGGGCGGTGACGACCCCGAAGTTGCTCTTGCCGCCGCGCAGTGCCCAGAACAGGTCCGGCTCTGAGTCGGCGGTGACCCGGCGCAGCTCGCCATCGGCGGTGACAATCTCGATCGCTCGCACGTGATCGGCGGCGTAGCCGTGGGTGCGGCCCAGGATCGGGCTGGCCCCACCGCCGAGGTGGTAGCCAACGACGCCCACGTCTCCAGAACTGCAACTGATTGCCGCGAGCCCGTGCTTGTCGGTCAGGTCCAGGACCTGTTGCCAACGGGCACCGCCCTCGACGCGGGCGAAGCGTCGGGTCGGGTCGAGAAATCGTACGTTCATCCGGGAGACGTTGATCAGCACCGAGTCCTCGGCAGCGCGGGCCACCTGATGCCCTGTCGCGAGGACGGCCACCGGCAAATCCCGCTCAGCGGCGAACCGAACCGCCGCCTGCACATCGACTACGCTGAGCGCGCCCACGGCGACGGCTGGCCGTACCGGAGTCCACAGGTTGGATGTGTCACATTCGACGCGATAACCGGCCTCATAAGGCAGTAACACCGGACCGGCGACCTGCGCCGCGAGGTGAACCGTATCGGCGCGACCCCATGACACCGGACCGCCGTGGCTTGGACTCATCTCGCGCCGCGGAGTTGTCTACTGTGGCTCGCGATGTTCACCGCGGCCCCTTTCATGTATGGACGAGTCCCTCGCTTGTTCACCGGGTTTCGCGTGAACGACGAATCAAGCTGCGGAATCTCCACCGTTCCTCCTCCTGAAACTTTTCCATTGCATAGCGCTCGATTACGGCAGGGCTGCTTTCATCCCGATGCGGGCTGCAGAGCTACGCGAAGCGGTTGGCTCCGATACCGCAGCGTCGGTTTAGCCGCCGGGCTGCGCTGGCATGAAGCGGCGGCGCTTGCCGAAGAGTGGGCGGGGAATTTTGCCGCCGACCGCGACCCGTGCGGTGGCCGCGGGGACGCCTGCGGTCACCAGCGCCGCGGTGAGCTGCATGGTAAGGGGCGCGACGTTCCATATTCCGCAGACTTGAATGAGTACCTCAGCGCCGTCGGGCTTTCGACGGAGCTGGTAGTCGTCCACTGAGGCGTGTCGGGTCAGAATGGAGCGGAGCGTATGCGGGTGCACGGTGACGTCGCCGTAGCGAAAGACATCCTCGGTGCGTCGGTCGATGGAGGCGATGCGCGTGAAGGCGGGATATCGTCGGCCGGCCGGTGACGCAAACCGGATCCGGTCCTCCAATCGGATCATCGGCATGGTTCGCTGATGCAGCGAGGTGACCAGCACGTGGTGCGACAGCTCGCCAGGCCGAACGGGGTGGTCGTCTTCGTCGACCGGCGTAACGATCATCAGGTCGTCATGGACGATCAGGGCGTCCTCCGCGGGTGTTTGGTCGGCCACCATACCGACGTCGGTGGTTGCGTTCGCGACGCGACGTGTGCCGAACACCGCTTCCACCGCAGCGAGCGTCCGCGGGTCGACCGCATCGGCGCCCTCGGTAATGCGGCGTGGCGAAATGCGCAGCGCCAACGGCCGCGGCATCGATGAGGCCGGTAGGATCGACGACACGACCCACGGGCTGTCGGGCGCGATCACATTCAGCTGCTCGACGATGGCCGAGACTGGTTGGTCGATCGGGACACGCTGCCGGGATCCGGCGTACCGCCAATGGAGCAAGAGAGGTGGCCACGCCGAAGGATGGCGCAGGGGACGGGCAGCGACGAACGTCAGACGCTTGACCGGCGTGTCTCCAGCGTCAATCCCGAGCCGGATCGTGCTAGCACCCAAGCGAGCGAATTCTTCGATCGACCAGACGAATACGCCCGACTGGCCGGTATTAACGCCGGTGGTGAACACGAAGTACTTGTCGAACAGGAACGGCGGTCCCCTGTCGTCGACGCGGGAGAGGTGCCGCCGGGCTGCGTCCAACGAGAGACAGGGATCGGTGATGATGCGGTCCCGCGCCTCCATCACGTCGGCCTTGGTCATCGTTGGCAATGACGTGAGGTCCTTCGGTATGAGCGCCTCCAGGTCCAGACTGGATAGCCGGTCGGCGTGCCACGGGGATTGCACAGCGGCGACGCGGAGTATCTCTGTCAGTCGCGCCGACCGGTACCGGGCGAGGCTAGCCGCGTCCCAGTGGAGGCGCGAAATTTGATCCGGCACCACCCCGAGGAGTTGTTGTCGGGCGGTCGCCGCGATCTCCTTGAAGTGGTCGCCGGACGCATCTGGCCAAGGGTCCAACATAAGGTGGTTTCCTCTCTCTCGTTTCATCTTTCGCTGGCCGGGCCCGTCCAGCGTGGGTTATTGCCCGGCGTCAGACGTATCGGCGCTGTTTGGTAAGCCGGCTCAGCACGGCGGCGCGGCCTCACCACCGCAAGGAGCGCAGAGATGACTACTTGACGGTCCGCAACCTCATTCGAACGCGATGCAGTAGTCGTTGAAGGGGTCGGTTTCGATTTCACGGACCTCGACGTCCTCGAAACCAGCATTTATCAGCATCGACATCGCCTGCTGTCTTCCGCACATGCTGCCCAGCCCCGTCCCGCCGCCCGCCAGCGATGCGGTGTGCAGCGCATGGTTGAGACCGTGTATGATATTGGCGCCGAGAGTATTTTGTTGTCTTCAGGGTGGCTCAAGGCTTTGATATCGCCCATCAGTAACGCACCGCCAGGCCGCACAACAGATCGATGATCTTGGTGTCGCCCGCGACTAACACGCATTTACGCTATTGCGATATGGGACTGGCTGTGGGGCCACTTGAGTGCGGCGAGATGGCGCCAGTTGAGCCGGATATGCGAGAGGCGACTTCCCTTTCCTGAGTCCACCAGATCTGAACCCGTGTTGTTGGTCCACGGTTGTGAGAGCGGAGCTTGAGCGTTTCCTGGCCGCCCATAATTTCGCATATCATCAGGCAGCGGCATTCGGCAATTGTCACTGCAGCACTGAAGTTACTAGTACTCAACAGCTTTGGCATAGGCTCGTGTCGACCAACGGAACCATCGCCTTCGGGCGGATGTTGTCGAGCCACACCAGGTCGTCGACACCGTTCTTGCCGTCGGCCACTGAATGCCTGAGTGTCGCGTTGCTGGGAGTCACGGCCAGAGCGGGAACGCCTACGCCAAGGATGGCGGCGGTCAAGCCGCCGATAACGAGAGTGGTGAGTCCGTACTTTCTCATCGCGCTGCCTACTTCTTTCACTCGTGGGGGGTTGCGGGCCGGCCGGTTGTCGTCGGTCCGACTTCTTGTCCTTCCACCACACCAAGAAGCGGCTGTCAAGTCCAACGAATACCCACGATAAGCGGGATCTGCAAAATAGATGGAGTGCTGCCCATGCGTGGGTCCCGCTTTGGCCAAACCCCTTCGGCCAAGCAGTGGCTGAACTGTGGACGTCACCTTTTGGTGGCGTGCGGCCGCTCACGTGCCGCCCGGCAATATGGGTCATGGGTGAGCCTGAACCCCTGACTCTGATACGGGAGGTTAGACCGGTCCGCGGCAGACTTCGCCGAGTGTTCCAACGACCTGGAAAACAAGCCCGTCGACCGGGCGACGGCGTCCTGGTGCACCGGATTGACGTCGTTCTCGCGGACAGGAATTCAAGAAGTGTCATAGCGGGTTTCGACGGCTGGCCGGTGCCGGTCGGGGTATAACACCGCCTCAACAGGGGAGGTTCAGGTGAAGACCAAGAAAGCGGCAGGAGCCGCCACGGCAACAGCCGCCATGCTGGGCTTCGGTGCCATCCCAATAGTCCGGTGCGCCAGCGACATTCAGGGGTTTACGGCGTGTGCGCCTGGGCTGTCCCCGCGATCAGCATCTGAGCCAGCTTGGCGGCGGCGGGTGTCATCTCGGCCTGCTCGGGAGTGGCGAGGAAGATTCGCCATTCTATTGCCGGCTGTAGCCGGACCGCGCGGAGATCAGGGAAGCGGCTGGCGTCGCTGGCAGGCATGAATATGCTGCCCAACCCGTGCCGAACCAGACTGGCCGCAACCCAATAGTCAACCGCCGCTTCAGATGGCGTACGTGGGGTGATGCCGGCCGCAATGAACGCCTGCTCGACGATGCGCCGCAGCCCGAATTCGACGGGGAAGCCGATCAAATCCTCGCCGGCGAGTTCAGTGATGACGATCTGGTCGCGTTGCGCCAAACGGTGGTCGGGCCTGCAGACAAACACCATCGGCTCCTGTGACATGAGCCGCAGGTCGATGTCGGCGGGGAAACGATCGGGCGCCGACACGAAGGCCAAGTCGAGCGACCCGTCAGCGATAGCGGACAGATACGGCATCGAACCAGTCTGACTCTGGCGCAGTCTGATCAGTACGAACGGGTACGTACGGTGAAACTCGCCGAGAGTCTTCGGGACATCCAGGGCACCGAAGGATATGAGGGATCCAAGCTCAACTGTGCCGGACAGCTCACCGCGGTAGTCGCTGATGGAATCCCTGGCCAGTCGGGCGGTATGGACCACGCGACGCGCGTGCTCGCGAAACAGCTCGCCCGCGGGGGTGATTTTGATCTGCTGCCTGGATCGGTCGAACAGTTCTACCCCGAGTTCCTTCTCGAGCTTGCCCACCGACGCGGAGAGTGCCGACTGGACGACATGGACCCTCTGCGCAGCGCGGGAGAAATTCATCTCACTCGCGACGGCAATGAAGTACTCGAGTTGGCGCAGTTCCATCTGTCACAGCCTATCCACAACGTTGACTAACATTTTGTAAACCGTTCGTCGCACAGGACTAGTCCCGTCGGCCTCTAGTCGTGCGAGCGGCACCCGCGCCTGAGGTCGAAAGAGTTACGTAGTCGAACTACTCCGCCGCCTGCCCGATCGGCTGACCGGTGATGGCACCATCTTCCGACACCACGCCGGGGTGCACTGGTACATGGTCTGGGCTAAACCTTCGCCACCGAACTCGCCAACGCCAAGGTCAGCGTCTACACACTGATGAAGCTCCTCGTCCACGAATCCACGGTCACCTCACAACGCTACGTCGGCGGCGCCGGCACCAACACCCAATCCGCTGCCGAGCACCCTTCTCTACCATCTTCTCGCAACTACTGACGACGGGGCACCCATGAGCCTGCCATTGTCTAGCGCTACAGCGTCTCGCACGCCACATTTCAACTGGCCCCATTGCGTGGCATCGAAGTGGCCTATCGTCAGTGCAGAAGTTGGCCTAACGTCGAAGTCATGTCGATTGGCAGACCGTATCAGGATCTCAGACCTTTTGTGCGCCAAGGATAGTTCGTGCATCACGTCGCGGTAGAGGCGCGTAACTGCCCCCAGACCGACAGTCTTCACCACACTGTGGCTTCACCGGATTCCGTCAGGGTGCACAGGCGATGAAAGGGCCAGCCGGCCGCCGCAAGGTCGCGGCGAACGGGCGTAGCAAGGGAGCAACGGGATGAAACTTTTTACCGTGCTGATCGATGTGCTGATTTGCCCTGCGACGCTGCGGCGCGAAGGTTCCGTGCCGCAGGAGTCAGGCGCAATTCGGGCCAGGCGACATAGCCGCGTCGACGCCGGAAAGGACCAACCCGTCTGATTTTTCGCACGTGGTGCCCACCGTGCGCGGACCGAAACTTCGGAGCGCTCACCGTCATCACCAAGCACGACGAACGGCCGGTCTGAACGCGGCCGTCGCCGACCCAGACAGCACGGATCAAAACTCGAGTCTGGTCTACTTGCTGGGCTCAGGAATTCCCTGTCCTTCAAAGATCGACACCCTCTTCTCATACGTTTTGTCATCAACGGGGGGCGTCCTGCTATGACAGCAAAAGGCAACGCACATCGCACAGGTGTGGTTGCCCGGATCACCGACTGGAGTTATACGTGCCAGGTCATCTCATCGATGATTCGCCGCTGACGTTCTTCCACATGAAGCTGGCCCTGTACTCATCGGGCGGACCATTCATCGACGGGTATGCGCTGACGATCGTCGGTGTTGCACTCATCACCCTCGAGCCGGCACTGGCGTTGAGTTCGACCGAGAAAGGCCTCATCGGCGCGGCGAGTCTGGTCGGCATCTTCGTTGGAGGTCTGTTCTTCGGCTATCTCACCGACCGGATCGGACGGCGATTCATGTACATCGCCGATCTGCTCGCGCTCGCGCTCTTTTCCATCCTGTCCGGCTTCGCCGCCGAGGCCTGGCAGCTCATCATCCTTCGGCTCCTGCTCGGCGTGGCGATTGGCGCCGACTACCCGATCGCGACATCGCTGCTGGCCGAGTACTCACCGAAGAAGTACCGCGGGACGCTACTTGGCGCCATGTTCGTCGTCTGGGCGATCGGAGCGGCGGCGGCGTTCGTCGTGGCCTACCTGCTGCGCGGTGTCGGCCCTCACGCGTGGCGCTACCTGTTGGCAAGCCCGGCCGTCTTCGCGCTCATCACGCTGCTGGCTCGCCTGGGAACCCCCGAGTCAGCACGCTGGCTGCTGAGCAAAGGCCGCATCGCTCAGGCGGACGCGGCCGTGAAGAAAATCTTCGGCTTCCATTACAGCGTCGACGATCTTCCGGCGGAGCCGGAGGTGAAGACCTCGTTCGTCAAGGTCTTCCAGCAGCCTTACCTGCGGCGCACCGTCTTCGTGGCGGTGTTCTGGACGGCCCAGGTGATACCGCTGTTCGCCGTCTACACGTTTGCGCCGGATCTCCTCACATCGTTTGGGCTGAAGGGGGACGCGAGCCTCTACGGCGGCTCGCTGATCATTGCGCTGCTCTTCGTCGTCGGCGGTTTTCCGGGCCTATACCTGGTGGAGCGCATCGGTCGCCGCAAGCTGCTACTCGGATCCTTCGCGGTGATCGCGGTCGCATTGGCGATTCCCGTTGTGGTTCCCAATGTTCCGGAGTGGCTGTTCTTCCTGGCACTGGCGATCTTCGCCGTCACTTCCGGTGCCTCGAGCTTCCTCTCGGTCGTCTACCCCAACGAGATCTTCCCCACCGAAGTGCGTGCAACCGGTGTCGGTGTCGGAACCGCCGCCAGCCGGGTGGGATCGGCGGCGAGCACTTACCTGATGCCGCTGGCGCTGACGAGCATCGGTGCCCCAGCAGCGATGGCTATCGGAGCCGCGATCGCCCTGGGCGCGTTCATCATCTGCTACTTCCTGGCTCCCGAGACGCGCGGAATCTCGCTGCATGCCAGTTCCGCGGGCGACGCTGAAGTGGCCTCCGATCGCCGAGTCCAGTGTCCGAGATCAAAAAAGCCTGAATAGCACCCTCTGACTAACACCTCGCCATTGGGTGCTGTCCCGCCCACACAGATTCCCGCCACGCAGACAAGAGCACCTTCGCACGTATCCACGAGGCCGACTCGATCAGTGATTACCACATCGCGGAGCTTTGAACCGCTCCGACATGTCCGGAGACTTTGATGTGCCCGGGTTCGGTGATGTCGTCATACTTGGTTCCAGGCCACGGGTTGGGCGCGGGGTGATGGTGCATTTCGAACTCTATCGGAGTGCGCATTCCGAGAGCGGAATGACGTCTTTGTCGGTTGCGAAGGATCTCCAGGTAGTCGAAGATGGCGTTGGCCACCTCGATGCGCGTCTTCCAGCGTTTGCGGTTGAGTAACTCGGTCTGATTCTCGCAGAATGATTCGATCATTGCATTGTCATAGCAATCCACCGATCGAGCCCATGGACGGCACCAGCCCTGAGCCCATGGCCCCATCGGTGAATGCCCAAGAGGAATTGCACGCCGTGGTCGGAGTGGATGATGCTACCGCCCTGCGGATCACGGTTTGCGATGGCCATGCTCCCGCATTGGTGACCAGCACTGCGGTCTGGCTGGAGTCGATCGACCAGCCGACTACCCGGCAGGAGAAGGTGTCGAGCACCACCGCGCAATACACCTTTCCTCGTAGGTACGGTGCTCGGTGATGTCGTTGACTCACAACCGATGTGGCGCCTCGCGTGTGAAAATCCGCTCGACCAGATCGGCGGCCGTCGGTGTCTCGTGACGGGGCCGAGGACGACGGTTGCCCGGCAGCCCCTTGATCGCTGCCGCGCCATCAACAATTCAACCTGGGTGTGGCCGACCTGCAGCCCGAGCCCGAGGGTCAGTTCAACGTGGACCCTGCGGGCACCGTAGGTGCCCCGTGAGGCGCTGTGCACGGCACGGATCTGTTCGGTCAACCACGCATGACGGACGGCCCGCGCTGACGGCGGGCGTGAGCGCCACTCGTATAGACCGATTCGACCACCGACAACAGTCGGCAGGCCAGCTGCACGGGCAGTCCTTCTGCGGCCATCGTGGCTATGGCCGCATACCGCCTTTTGGGTCATCCGGCTCCCGCAGCAGCTCACGTGCCCTTTCAGGATGGCTACCTCCCACAACGCTCTGCGTTGGAACATAGATGGCGGCACAACTCAGCCAAAATCAGATGAAAGCGATTGCGCTCCTGTATGGTTCACCGATCTGAGCGCGTTATGTCGCTGATGTCGGGCTCTCGCTCCCTAGCGGCCGGCTTGCATCGGTTCTGCATACGCCGCGCCAAGAGTGTGTGCCCGCACCGCACTTGGTGTATCTGTAAACGCTGATCGCGGAGCGTCCGTCTGATGGATGGTGTTGTGCGCCAGTCACTCAGCACGTCGGTCCACCGGTACAGCACTTTGTGGCCGGCGTTATGAACTTGGGGCCGTTCCCCGATCGCCCTTTTGCGCCAGCATGTCGATGCCGGGATGCAGGAAGTTTCTCGACCGCACGCGGTGGACTTGCCCTGACAAATTCGTTTCGGTGCTCCTGCGATCGCAGGCGATCAGCGGTGAACACCAACGTGCGCCGCGGCCGGACCGTCGCCCGACCCGACGGTGTCCGCCGAGGTCACGCAGCGGTGCGTGGCGCCGCTCACCGCGGCTGTTTCGCCGTCTGGATTTGAGGGATTCCTGGCCGGAGGAAGGCGGCGCAGAACGCATGGTGAGCGCCAGCATTGATGTCAGACACAGTCCGACAACCATTAGCAGAAAGCGCAGCAGTCATGTCAGAAATCGTTGCGGGTGTGGAGGTTCCCGAGACCGCGGCGGTCGCCGAAGCGACTCGTCTCGTGCAGGAGACGGTCAGTCCGCTCCTCTATCACCACTCCCGCCGGGTGTTCTTCTTCGGCCAGATCCACGCTCCCCTGCTCGGCGTGAAACCGGATCCTGAACTGGCCTACCTGGCCGCCATGTTCCACGACACCGGTCTGGTGACGCCTTTTTCCGATGCCGAACAGCGCTTCGAGGTCGATGGGGCCGACCACGGACGCAAGTTCCTGCGTGAGCACGGTTTCTCCACCGCGGCAGCCGACACCGTCTGGACGGCTATCGCGCTGCATACGACACCGGGAATTCCGGACCGAATGGGCCCAGAGATCGCCACCACGCATCTGGGCGTGCTGACCGACGTGCTCGGTTTCGGCCTCGACGGGCTGCGCACCGACCAGGTGACCGAGATCCTGGCCGTTCACCCGCGCGGCGATTTCAAGAACGAGTTCCTGCACGCCTACTTCGACGGATTCAAGGACCGCCCGGAGACGACCAACGGAACGGTGAACTCCGACGTTGTGGAGCACTTCATCCCCGGTTTCCGGCGCACCACCACGGTCGAGCGCATGCTCGGCTCGGCCTGGCCGAGCTGACCCGAACAGGCGTTGGGACAACCGCGATGAAGGGTGTAAGTCGCCTCCCGGGCGGGCGTCGCCTCGGACAAAATGCCTCCTTCGGCGTGCTCGTCTTCGCCAACGTGCTGCTGATGGCATCAACGAGTGCGCCCTCGCCGATCTACCCGCTGTACCTGCAGCGGTTCGGCTTTTCAGTGACGATGCTGACGCTGGTCTTCGCCGTTTACGTGGCCGGATTAGTCGCTGCCCTGCTGACCGTCGGATCGCTCAGTGACCACCTCGGGCGCCGTCCGGTGCTGGTCGCGTCGCTTCTGGTGGCCGCGGCCGGCACGGCGATCTTCTGGGCGGCCGGCGGGGTCGTCTCGCTCGTGCTCGCCCGGGTCGTGCAGGGCATCGCCACCGGGACGGCCACGGGTGCGCTGGCCGCCGGGCTGGTCGAGTTCTCCCCCGAAGGCCGTCCGCAGGTGGGGCCGACGATGACCGCCGCGGGCACCGGCTTCGGGCTGGCCCTCGGTGGCGGTCTGGCTGGTGTGCTCGTTCAGGTGAGCCCACGTCCGGATGCGGCGATTTTTCCCGCGCTCACGGTGGCGTTCGTGGTTCTGGCCGCGCTGGTCTTGGCGATCCCGGAGACGGTCGTTCGGCGCGCCGCAGGACTTGCCGCGCTGCGCCCGAGAATCCGGGTTCCCCGCGAAACGCGGCGGGAGTTCTTCGCCGCGCTTCCCGCCATCGTGGCGGGGTGGTCGGTCACCGGATTGTTCCTCGCACTCGCGCCGTCGCTGGTGCGCGAGGTCCTGCATGTCCGGTTCGGCGCCGCCGGTGGTCTCAGCATCACCATGCTGTTCATCGCCAACACCGCGGGTGGACTATGGGCGGCGCGGCGCCCGGCGCGTAGCGCCACCTTGCTGGGAGCGGCCCTGCTGTCACTGGGCGCAGCGGGTTTGGCCGCTGCCCTGGCCGTCGCGTCCCCGTCGGTCTTCATCGGTGCATCGATCGTCTCCGGGTTGGGCGTGGGCCTGACGTTCAACGGGACGCTGCGTGCCATCAGCGGGGCCACCACCGCGAAGTCGCGATCGGAGGTCTTTTCCGCCGCCTTCGTGGTCAGCTACGCCGCACTAGGCCTTCCGTCGCTCGCCGCCGGGCTGGCGGCCCCGTCGTCGGGACTGCAGAACACGACCTACCTGTACCTCGCGTTCATCGGTGCGCTGTCCTTGAGCGCCGCGCTCCACACCGGCCGGCACCTCACCTCCCGGCCCGACCATTCGCGGCCAAGCCGCCCATGGTCGCCCGGCCAGGCAGCAAAACGCCGCGACAACCACCCTCGGCGCACGTCCGCGAGGACACCACTAAACGTTCGACAAACCGCATGAAAAGACCCGACATGCAAGCCATCACCGCTTTTTCGGATCACACCGACGATGCTCTGTCTCTAAGCGGATTACGGGTGCTGGACAACACCCATAGCATCGCCGCGCCGGTCGCGCCTTGGATCGCCGCTGAACACGGCGCCAAATGTTTGCACCTATCGGTGCCGTCCCACGCTGAACCCACTGCCATGAGCATCGACACCAGCATCGATGAACGTGCGCCATTGTGTGACCTGGCCGACCCTGCCCAGGCGAGCACGTTTTGGCGGGTGCTGGTGAGCGCCGATGCGTATCTGAACAGCTACCTCAATCTGGACGCCAGGGGCTTCGGTCCCCTCGCGCTCGCCCCACACCGACCAGGTCTCGTCGTACTCGATTATCAACGGTGGGGCACAACGGGGCCTTGGTCGGCAGGCGGTCGTTTCGACCAACGCGACTGCGCCACTATTGAATTCAGTGCCGACGAAGGCAGCTACCACATACAGATCGACTTGGCCAAGGTACAAGTGTGGGTAGAGGAGCTTGGCTTGTACGCGGACCGCCAAGCGGCCATCCTACGGCTTCCGAACCGTGCGAAAGCGCACGCAGCACCGGCGCCGCTGCGTAGTGCGTTCAGCCAGGTGACCTCCGTTCCGGCCATATTCACTTGCTCGATGCTGCGTCCTCGGCTGACGCGCGCCGCCGAGCCGTTGGGCGCCTCAGCGCTGGCCTCGTCACCGGCCACGATCGATAACGTCGGCCCGTGGTCCGCATGAGTGGGTCGCATCGACTTACGACCGCAGGCGTCCTCATTCGCTCGTGGCGGCCAGAGGACAAAACCGGACTTGAACGCGTCGGCGATCGTCTGTCGCGAACAGCATTGGCGGGTCGATTCTATGGTGGGACCTCGCGAGTGCCGGCGGACTACCTGCATGCGATCGACGAATGGTGGCCGACCCGCTGGAACGCGGCCGTCGCCCTGCGGGACGGAGTGTTGATTGGCTGGTCAGAGTACAGCCTTGACCGCGACGATCCGCATCAAGCAGAGATTGGGGTCTGCGTCGCCGACACGGAACAAGGCCTGGGTGTGGGGACCGCATTGGTCGGTGCAGTCGTAGACCTGTGCATGGCACGCGGCATCACCACTATTCGCGCCGTGGTCAACGACGACAACCCCGCTGTATTGCGGCTGTACCAAAAGCTGACCATGCGCAGCGGTGAAGCGGGAGTGGCTAACCGACCGGTGACATGTGTAGTAACCGTCGAGGCGAGCGGCTTCAACTTGGCGGCACCCATGACCTCGCTGGCTATACGCACGGCTGACGACACCCACAGCGTGCGCCGATCTTCGCCGCCAAATGGTGATTCGACGAAGACTGAGCTCGACAGGGGATCCATCGGTGAACATCACGAGTCGACAGCTAATCCTGATCGCCGGTGCCAGCGGCCAAACGGTCGGACAGACAGTTCGCCTCTTATTGCAACGGGGGCATAAGGTCCGTGCCCTGGTGCACCGGCCAAATGAACGGCCGCGGCACTTGGCCGACGGGGCGCCGAGGTGATCATCGTGATGTGCATGACTTCACGTCGGTGCGAGCGGCGTTCGACGGCGTAAACCGGGCGTCCTTTACCTACCCGACTCGAGCCGGACTGCTGGAGACAACCGCGAGTGTGGTTCTCCTTCGTCCGACGTGCTCGCGGAAGCGCGGCCGGATCTCGTCGGGGCCGGTCGTGCTGGTGGGGCACTCCTAAGGCCTTTAGGTGAAGATCTACCTATGCGATGACAACAGTGCGAATGGCCGCCTTTGGCTGCACTCAAGTCGCCCACGAACATCGCCGGATCTCACATAGCATCGGACACGGTGTCCGGCGCCCCGTCCGGCCGGTCGCCGCCTACCGGGCCGGATACGGCTGCATCCGATCGATATTCCGGTGTCCGTACCGTCGTCTGGCGCGTCGACGATCAGCCGCATCGCTGCCGTGTCGCCCCGCAATGACAGGGTCGGCCGATGAACCACGGCAACGTGATAGCCGTCCCGTGTGACCAGGTCATAGACCGCCCGCGAGGTAGATCCGTCTACAAAAGCGCCGTGCACCAGACGACGTTGCTGGGTGCTGAGCCGGTACCCATGACAATCTCCTAACGACACCAGTAGCTGTGACGGTAGTGGCGGAATCGGAGGTTCCGCGCTGATCGACTTCAACCGCCCTGAAGCGACCCCAATGCCTCTTCGGTGACGAATAATCTAGTAATGGTGGTGCCTTCGTCCCCCGTTCGCGCGACCGCCCGGTCGTCAGCGGCTCGTCGACTCTCTCGGCGGCCAACGGGGCTTGCGCCGCAAACCTCCGCCGGCGCGAACTCCATCCCCCGCCGCGTCGCGATCCTCGTCTACGACGGTGTGACCCTGCTGGACGTCGCCGGTCCAGCGGAGGTGTTCAAGGCAGCGAACCGGTTCGGTGCCGATTACCGGATTGTGCTGCTGTCGCCGACGGGTGAGGACATCACTTCGAACCTCGGGTTCGGGGTCGCAGTCGATGGCGCCGTCTACTCGGAGCGCGCACCGGACACATTTCTAGTGGCCGGCTCCGACCGCTATCCGCGGACGCCTGTGCCCCGAGCTCTGGCGGAAGCCGCACGGGTGCCGGCAGCCGGAGCCCGCCGCGTCGCGTCAATCTGCACCGGCGCGTTCATCCTTGCCGCTGCAGGCCTCCTCGCCGGCAAGCGTGCGACCACACATTGGCGGGCCACCCGCGAGCTCGCCTCCCGATGCCCGACGTGCTGCGTCGAACCCGACGCAATCTACGTCCGTGACGGCAGCACGTACACCTCGGCGGGAGTGACCTCGGGAATCGATCTGGCTCTCGCGCTCGTCGAAGAGGACTACGGACCGGACTTGACCCGCGAGGTCGCCCGCTTCCTGGTGGTGTACATGCAGCGTTCCGGTGGACAGTCGCAATTCTCGGCTCCACTGCAAGGGCCCCCGCCCCGGTCTCCGGCGCTGCGGCAGGTCACCGACGTGGTGACGGCGGACCCGCAGGGAGACCACTCGCTGGGTGAACTTGCGAAACACCTCAACGTGAGCACCCGGCATCTCACCCGGCTCTTCCACGAAGAACTGTCCACCACACCGGCCCGGTACGTAGAAAACATCCGCTTCGACATGGCCAGGGCGCTGCTCGACCAAGGACACACCGCGACACAAGCAGCGGCTCTCGCCGGGTTCCCCAGCTACGAAAGTATGCGACGGGTGTTCGCGAAGAAGCTGTCCATCAGCCCCGCGGCCTACCAGCGCCGGTTCAGCACAGCTCGCCGCGCCAACGCGGGATAGCGCCGTCGGCCTTCAATGGATGGCCAGGTTACGGACCGAGGGGCATGGCTGCGATTCCAGGGCCGGACTGCCTGACGTGTGCTGACTCAGGCGTGAACGTTCACAGGCATATCGAACGCCACAGGGAATGGCCCTCCGCCGTCGGCGGCGACGCGATTATCGTGGGCATTCGCCAAATCCCAGCGGCGGGTGATCTATTACTACTTTTACCTCTGGGACGATGATTTCGGGCCGGGGTTTGTGAAGGTGGCTACTCAATCATCGCCCCCGTATGGTCCTCCGAGACCGTTGTCCGGCTGACTTATTCGCCGCCCCGGGGAAACGGGAAAACCCTGCCCTGCAACGAAATCAGGGCCAATTCGGCTTGCCCACTTGACAAAGCGTCCCTCCATATCAGCCTCGATCCACCGATGGGCTGTGGGGTGTGCGTTCTGAAGTCTGTTGATCTTGGTCCTGGGGATATGGGCGTGGAGTAGCCGCTCAAGACCGCCGACGAAATCCTCACCAAAGCTAACCGTAAAGTCACTTCAAACACACGACACTAGGCGGACCAGGTCCTCGTGAATAGCCCGTATGGCGGCGCCGGTGCGCGATCGTTCATCGAGCTTGTTCAAGATGCGTTCGACATGTGTCGTCGTAGTGCGGAAGGAGATGGCATGGCTTGATGCGATCTGTTGGTTGGACAAGCCTTCGGCGATGCCGGTGAGTACGTCGACTTCACGCTCCGTGAGTCCATACGGCAGAAGCATGTCCGTCTCGGTGACCAAGGCGACCGCGCGCGAATCCAGCAGGGGCTCGTTCACTCGGTCCAGGCGTACTCGCAGCCAGGTCTTTGCGCACAGCCATAGTCCGACGACGGATTCTTTGCCGCTGTCAAGGAAGGCCGTGATCGTAGCGGTGAGTCTCGGATCGGTGGCTACGGTGAGCGTGGTGGTGTGGTTGATGATCTGAATGCAACCCGTTCTATCGACGAAGGCCGAACGGGATTCATCTGCAGCAGGGAATGCGCGAGGTCGAGCGAGGGTGCAGAGTTTTCCGATGCTGGGGGCGATGGCGTTGAGGAGCGTTGGATGTCTGGGTTCGAACGATCCGCGCGTCGCCGACGACATGTGCACCATGCCGACGTAATGGCCATCCGCGGCGAATAGGCACGTCGTCATGCCGTCGCGAAAACCCATGGGCGCGATGACATTCTGGTACATCTCGGTATCGCGATAGTCATAAGGTAGGTCCGCGATGCGAAGCGGCTGGTGGGTGGACAGCATCCGCTGGTGCGGATCGGTATCCGCATAGGGGTCGCTGAGGCCGTCCAACGTCGGTTGGGTGTAGTCCAGGTTGCTGACGAGTACGTGGCGGTGGGCGGCCGAATTCCACGCGAAGATTGCCGCGGCGTCCGCATGGAGAATGTCTCGCAGGCGCTCCAAAATGTAGGAGCCAGCCTGCCCTCTGTCACCACTGCCAGCGCTGAAGGCGCAGTCGGCCAAGACGCGTGCCTCGAAGACGGTGACTTCGGCGTCACCGTCTGCGAGGTGTGTTTGGTGTGCGATGGACAATGGCTGCCTTCGGCAGGGCTGGCATTGTCGTCCAGTCTAACGCCGAGGTCAGCAGCGGCGCACCTCGTCAATGCCTATTTCAACGGCCTATTTCAACGGCTCGGGGTCCCGGAACCGGCGAAGCACATTGGTGGTGAGCCTGGCGACGTTGTTGTCGTAGTCGTTGTGGGACAGTGATCCGGTCCAGGCGATGGAGCCCACCGAGAAGAACCCGCCCCCGCCGTGAACAGAGCCGTACACGAGGTCCGAGCGGACTGACGGGTGTTCGGAGCCGCCAATGCCTGGGAGCGTCTCGTAGAGTTCTTCCATCGCCAGTTGATAGACGTCGGTGAGGGGCCCCGAGGTTGCGAGGACCAACGTGTTGGGCGGAGTTCCGAGGGTCGGGTTGTAGAAGTCGATTTCCGACCCCGCCGCACCGCCGCCGATGATGCCGAAGTCGCCGATGAGTTCGGTGTCGCCGATTCGGTTGAAGATGAACTCTGCACGGGGGTCGAAGCTGTCCTGCAGCCGTTCGTAGTGCGTCGACCGGTCGAATCCCTGTGCCGACATCCCTACGCCGACCAGCCGTTCAGGAGCCTTGCCCTTGTCGCGCCACAGCCCGGCCAGTTCTCCCGAGGTGGCGTGCCGCTGCTCGGCGAAGGGAGTTTGGTGTGGGCGGGTACCTCCGGAAGCGCGTCGGACTTCCACCACATGGGGGTTCTCGGGATCATACGATGTGGTCGCGTAGAAGCCGTTGCCCCCGAGGTACATCAATCGGCCACCGTTGGCCGTGAGTTCTTCGAGGGCGTCGAGTTCGGTGCGCGTGACGTACTCGGGGTGGCTCCCGGTGATGACGACACGGTAGTCCGCGATCAGCTCGTAGCCCTCGCGGTCGAGATCTTCGTCGGTGATCGCATCGAACTCACACTCGACGGTCTCCAGCCAGTGCGCGATGCACAGATCAGCGGCGAGCGCCCACGGCCCTTCGCTGGCGAACGAGTAGCAGTAGCGCGGTTGCATCGTGATCAACGGACGCCGGCAGCTGCTGAAGACTACTCCGGATCCGTCGTTGTGCGCTTCGTAGCAGGACCGCCCGAACTCGGGGTTGTTCTGCAGGACAAGGTCTTCGGCATGCACTACCGGCGTGTGGCCGAGGAGCACTTCCATGCTGTCGGCTTCGAAGGCGATGCGATCGTTGGCATACGCAAGGTACGTTCCGGTCGGGAACAGGACGGCGACGTCGCGGCGTCGTGCCTTGGCGGGACCGACGAAGAACGGTACGTGGTGATCCATGCCTTCGACGGTGAGCCGGAATGCGTAGACACCACTTTCCATCGTTTCCGGCACGGTCAAGGTGAGCGCAGCGGGCCAGTCGGTGTCGGTGATGTCGTCGTCGTGGAAGAAGATGGCGTCGTATTCGTCTGGCGCCAACCGGAAATCTCTTGCCAAGCCTCCGAATCGTGGCCCGGTCACGGCGCGCATGGGTCCGTTCCTGCATTCGCCGTTCAAGCGGTTGGGCGACTCGTCGATCACGCGTGAGAGCAGTAACCCGTCACTGCGCTCGCTGCGACCGAAGTGCCAGCGGGCGACGGGAACGAGCACCCCATCGATGTGGCGGTCCACCGTCACGCCGCCGATCTTTCCGTTGAAACCGGAAGACGGAGTGAGTCGGTGGCCGTCACGTGCAGTCAGCGCGCCGATGCGGAACGGCAACGCCGACGGCGTGCATTCGCCATCGATGTTCGTTTTGGCCACTTTCGGCTGAAGGTTGGACGCAGCGGGGAGGTGTAGATCGGAAAGATGACCGAGCGGGGTGCATTGCAGGACGATGTTCGTTCCATCAGGAGAGACCGTCACGGAGAGCTGGTACCAGTGTTGCGCCACCAACTCGTGTTCTAGTCGCGTGGCGTGCAAGGCGCCGTTCGCTGCGACGGTGAATGTCGGCCTTCCCTCGTCGAGGGTTAGCGCCCAGCCTCCGTACAGTTCAGTGTCGAGGTTGCCCAAGATCGCCTGCCGAGAGCCCGTGAGCATGTTCGATGCGTTGCTGATCCGGTAAGCGCCTACCGTACCGCTGTGCGCTTTGCTTGGCAGGGTGGGAAATACGGCGACGGACAATGACAGTCCAATGGGCTCGGCGAGTCTCGACTCCGGGTCGGGTACCTCCACGTACGAGCCGGGTACGCAGGCGTAGTGGTGCCCCGGGTAGCTCCCGTCGACGTCGCTGGGTACCGGCGTCTCGACGAATCCCGGTCCGGCGGCACCGTCCCAGCCGTGCTGCAGTCGGACGATGCTCACGTCGAAGGCGTCGTCTTCGGGACAGCTGACATGCAGGGACAGCGACTCTCCAGACCGTGCCGAGAGTCGATCCGTGTAGCCAAATACCCTCTGCAATACGGGTGTTGCGCTGATGTCTGTCATTTCGAGGCGCCTTCATCGGTGGTCTGGGCGCTTGCCAACGGTGCTTGTCCAACAGTGAGGAATGCTTCGCGGCGTGCGGCGAATACTGCTCTCATCGCATCGTCCAGACGATCGAAGGTGGCGGGTTCGAGTGTGAAGTTCCCCAAGGTCCCAGGGGTGACCCTTCCGAGTTGCCACGGACCGTCGGGGCCAGCCGAGTAGATGAGGTGCTTGCCCACGATGGGCTGACCGCGCAGGAAGCGCAGGACTCTGTTGGCGGCGTCGTCGAGGACGCAGGTCGGGTCGCTGTCGTGGAGTTGAGCGACGCGATCGGTGAATTCCGCACCAATTCTTTCGCTGCAACGCTTTTCGAAGACGTCGCGAAGTTCTGCAAGTCTGTCGGCGACTGTCCGAGTCATGGCGATCTGCTCCTGTTCGATGTCGATGATCACTTGTCGGACTGCACGAGCGAGCGCCCGCTCACTTTGAGATAGAGGGCGACGGCGGCTCCGAGCGCAAGCCACGTCAAGCCCAATATCTGCGCATGCGGGTTGGCGTTCACCAGCGCCAGCAGCAGAATGACCGAGCCGATCGCCGGCGATGCGTAGTGCACGAGGTACCGACGGCTCTTCTGCCGGAGTCCGAAGTAGTTGATGACGGCGACGTTCAGCAACACGTACGCCGTCAAGGCGCCGAAGGTGACCAGCGTGGTGAGCAGGTCGGCTTGCTCCACTCCCAGGATTCCGATCGCCACGGAGACCGCGGCGATGAAGATCATCGAGTTGCGCGGCACTTTGCGCTTGCTGACCCGACCGAGAATGGACGGCAGTTGCCCGTCGCGCGCCATGCTGAACACCAGACGCGAGGACGTGGCGTTGGAGGCAATGGCGTTGGCGAACAGTGCGATGAGCGCATTGGTCAGCAGCACGACCGTTCCGAACCACGACGTCATGGCGTGCCTCACCACGTCGTAGAACGCGTTGGTGGTGTCGTCGCCCTCTGCGAACGTCGTCCCCTGGGGGACGAGGACTGCGGCCAGGCACACCTGCACCACGAACAGCACGGCGATCAGCCACATCACCCGCATCGTGGCCTTGGCCACGGTGGCGCCGCCGTGTTCGGCTTCTTCGTTGAGCGTGGAGATCGCGTCGAACCCGATGAAACTCAGCGCAGCGATCGGCACCGCGCTGATGACCAGCGCCAACGAGGCACTGCTCGAGGGTATGAGGACGTCGAACGACAGGTATGCGTCACCGCGAACGATGAGCACGGTCGCCCAGCCCACGAATAACGCGAGGACCGTCAACTGAATGTAGAGGAACAGTTTGTTCATCGCGGCGGTGACGGTGACGCCCTTGATGTTGATAAGGGCCGTTGCTACGACGAAGACGATGACCCACCCCCACCCGGGAATGAGGGGGACCAGTGACGCCATCGCGACGGACGCGAAGACGCACAGGAGTGCCGGCAGGAGCAGGTAGTCGAGCAGGATCATCCAGCCGGAGATGAAACCCAGGAAGGCGTTGGTGCCGAGCCTGACATAGGAGTACACCGATCCGGCCACGGGAAATTGCAATGCCATTTCCCGGTAGCTGAGAGCGCTCAGCGCCATGACGATCGCGGTGATCACGTAAACGGCGCCGATCGTGCCGCCCGACAGCGAGTACACGACGCCGAACACCGAGATCGGTGCGATCGGAACCATGTAGATCAGGCCATGGATGACGACGTCGCTGAGGCTCAAGGAGCGGGACAACTCGGCTTTGTATCCCAGTTGCGAGAGCCTGACGTCCTCCTCGGCGGTGCTGGTTTCGGTGGGCACCCCTTCAGAGCCGACTGATCCGGTCACGTCAATTCCTCCCGCACGGCTGGGTCACGCGCCCGCGCCTGACGACGCAGATGCTGGTAGACAAATATTCGACCGCCGTTCACCAAGGTTCAATACGTACTTCTACCGAGGAACCCGAGATGTCGTGTGCTGGTGCCTGCGTTCACTCAAGAGATCCATAGTGATCAGCGATGTGTTCGCGCGTCGTCGGGCCATCGCGGCGAGGGTGAGGTGTGCAGGATGGCCTGGGTCCCATCCGGTGCAGATGGATGTTCACGAGGTGACCGCTTGCAAGGACCCTCAATCGGGAGAGATCGAACCGCGGGTCGTCGGTGACCACTGCTACTCCGCGCCCGGCGGCGGCGAGCGCCTGCGCGACGGCGCCGCTACTTGCTTCAATGTCGACGCGGACTGTACTGCGTCCGTATCGTGGCGGCGTCGAGCGCCTGGCGTCCGCTGGATGTCGTCGGCAGGGAAATGACGGTCTCGGCGGTGAGTTCGGTGAGGTCGATGGCTTCTCGGGTGGCCCACGATGCGCGCCGGGCAGATACGCCCACTCCGGGAGCACGCCGATTTCGAGTGAACGAACTAGATCAGCTGGGCGGTCGTTGGCGATAACCAGATCCGCGCCAGCGCGCAATGCGTCGCACGAGGATCAACGCTGCGACGACGCATCGTCAACATCCCGGCTCGGCTGGCTCGACCCCAACGCCGACCCATCCTGCACCTACCAACGCACTGGCCCTGGGCACAGCATTGGCTCACCCTGTGGCACAACATCATCGGACACAGCCCACCAGCCACCGCGATCCTCTGACCACCCGCCGAAAGGCCCGACCCAACATCACAGGAAAAGCTGGGCAGACCAGCGGCTACAAACTGCCCACGACCACAGCGCGGCAAAAATCAGTCCCGAGACATCCCAACGGGGTCGATCCACGGATCGAAGCTAAGTACCGATCCGATGCCGCCGTGACGACGCCTGCACTTAAGACCGACTCTTAGTGCGCGGTATCCTACACGCGCGGCATCGATCTTAGGAACCTTCTCCCCAGGGCATTTGGGCGAACCGCCCGACGTTTTGTCGCCACATTGTGGGGCGGCGACATCATGAGAACGGAGGAAGCGATCGGTTACTTTTATCCCTAGAGCGCCGCCGGTTGTGAGACAGCCGGCGGGGCCGACCCATCCCGCACTGTCGCATCAGTTGCGGCGCTGCTGTGGAACCGAGGGATTCAGGTCATACCGCCGGGTGGGTTCATGTGCCTGCTCGATGCATACGACGTCGAGTTCACCAGGCGACGCGCGGTGGTGATCGGCCGCAGCCCCGTGCTCGTCAAGCCAGTTGGGATACTGCGTCGCCGCGGAGGGAGTGAACCGCCGCCAATCCAATTGAGACTGGACACTGAGTGTGACTGGCGGTATTCGCAATAGACCTGGCGGATTACGGTTTGGCTGCCGTTCGAAGCGAATTGGGGGGGTTCGCCGACGTCAGCTGGACCGCGTCTACCGGCCACTCAACGTACCCGTCCAGCTCCTCTCTTGGATTGTCTCGGTGCTCAACACAGTGGCTTGAGTGGAGCTGGCAACGACGCTGAACCGCGCTCCGCGTTCGAATGCAACAACATCAGCGTTGTCAGACGAAGGTGGCCATCGGATGTACATGGAGCCGTCGGCGTTCGCGGTGTCACGCACGACATCAATTGACAGAGTCCGACGCGGTGGGTGCGGAGCCCAGACTGCGGCGAAGTTCGGCGTTCATCGCGTGGGCTTCAGCGAGTTGGTTTTCAAGGATGATGATGCGGCACGCCGCCTCCAGCGCGGTGCCGTGATCGACCAATTCACGAACCCTCGCCGCGATCCGTAGTTGATAGCGGGAGTAGCGACGGTGTCCACCCTCGGAGCGTTGAGGTGCAAGGAGCTTCGCCTCGTCAAGGCTTCGCAAGAACGCCGGGGTGGTTTTCAGAATTTGGGCGGCACTACCCATGCTGTAGGCGGGGTAGTCCTCGTCATCGAACTTGTCGTTCGGGCTACTGTCGGCAGAACCGTTCTTCGTTTGTACCACAACACCTTTCGAGGTGCGCTAGCAGCTGCTATACCACGGTCCGCTCACCACTCCTGCATAGCCTTGGCTTGCGGCGCCGGAAAACCACCACTTTGCTTACCGTGAAGGGCCGGCACCCCGGGCGCAATCGCACCGGGGCCACCGGCCCTGAGGAGATCAATACCATCTCTAGACACTGCGTTGAAACTGCGGTATCGGCCCGACACACTCAACATCACGGGCGATCCGACGGTATCTCCTCCTTTCTTCCTCTACCTTATGCGGACGTACTGCACTTACGGGTAGTACTTCACGTGCGCGCCACCCTGAGAACCGTTGTCCGATCATGGCCCTCGCCTATCGGGGCGCGCTGGTCCTTCATGCATCACGGGTAGTTCGTCATCTCCCGCGCCATCACCCTCTGCTCTTGTCTACGTCAGGTACTCTAAAACCACGAACGGTGAATGTCTACCCTCGACACTGTAGATTTTTGATGGCGTCGAGAGCAGCAAGTGGTCTACCATCCCGACATGGCCTTACTTGACTCTGGCGCCGTCGGGGCGGATGCGATCCTGCGTCACATCGACGCGGAGGCCGATTCCGTCAGCATCGAAGTGACGCTGTACCTGCCCTGGGGGATGGCGACGGGAATAACGGTGCCCAGTGCATACTTCGGCCACTACGTCACCAAATTCTTCACCGCAAACGATGCCGAGGATGTCGCCAGCCGTATCGCGGCGCTAGAGGCCGAGCAGGCCGGAGTCTGTATTCATCTCCGTAAAGTCCGCTGTTACGTCGCCGGCACCATGGTCGAGCACGACTCGTTGCGGATCCGCTTATCCGATGTGTCCGCATGGACACTTGCCGGCATCGACGGACCATCAACCGAGGCGCCACTTCCCCGGTAAGCGCACCTGGTGATCCGGGCGGGTAGCGCGGGCGCGTCCTCATGTCAGGACAAGATCAGTGGCAGTCGAACACGAATCGCATACTGTTGTGGTAGCTATCGCCCGGCTTCAGCTGCGCTTGAGGGAAATGCGCGTGATGTGGTGAGTCGGGGAACACCTGTGTTTCGAGAGTGGATCCCGCGAAGGCCTGATAGGCGCCGCGGTCTCCTTTTGCGCTGACCCCTTCGAGGTAGCCGCCGACATACAGTTGCACGCCAAGTTGGTTGGTCGTCAGCGTGAGTCGCCGTCCGCTCGTGGGTTCGCTGACCTGCACGACGCGCGCATGCCGGTTCCGTCGAGCACCCAATTGTGGTCGTAGCCCACACCGGTGTCGGTGACTCGGCCGGCTCTGGAGTGAGTGACCTCGGTGATGTTCTTGCCGATTCGGTGATCCGACCGCTCACCAACCCGGTCACCAACGAACCCGCGCTGGTCGCGCTTCGCGGCAACCTCGCACCCGACGGAGCGATCCTCAAGACCGCTGCCGCACGACCCACCTGCTCACCCACACCGGTCCGGCCGTCGTGTTACACGGCTACGCCGACATGATGGCGCGCATCGACGACCCCGCCCTCACCGTCACCACCGACAGCGTTCTCATCCTGACCGGGTGCGGCCCACGCGGCGGTGACGGCTTCCCCGAATAGGGAATGATTCCCATCCTGAAAAAGCTTGCGGCGCAGGGAGTCACGGACATGGTCCGTATCAGCGACGCCCGCATGAGTGGCACCAGCTTTGGCACCTGCGTCCTCCACGTCGCTCCAGAGGCCGCCGTCGCCGGACCGCTGGCCGCCGTCCGCGACGGCGACATGGTCACCCTCGATGTGAGACGCCGCCTGCTGCAGGAGGACCTGACCGCCGACACCATTACTGAACGACTCGCCCACACCCCTCCCGCCACGGTGGTGCACCACCGCAGCTGGCCGGCGCTGTACCAATCCCACGTCCTGCAAGCACCCCAAGGCGCCGACCTCGACTTCCTCGTTCCCGCGACACCACAAGCGTTGCCGTTCGTCGAACCCGTCATCGGCCGAAGCTGACCGGCCGGCTTTTCGGCGACCCAGTAGTTCTTGGGCGGGTCGGTGCATGCGCGCCTGAGTCATCGCGATGCGGTGCAGTGCAGCGTTGAGTTGACGATTTTGGTGCGCGACAACCGATGCCGCTGTTTGTTGGACCACCACACGGGTATTGGTGCGGTGCCGTTGAGTCGGGCGAAGGCGCACATCCCGCAGAACTTCGTCCAGCAGGCTGAATTCGGCGCGGCGATCAATCAGCTCCACCGCATTCAGATAGTCCCAACTGCGCCACCGCGTCAACGATATGCGGCTTCAGCGGACCGCGCCGTGGCCGTCCTGCAAATGACGATCGCTCGGCAAGACCTGATGAAGCTGGCTGCGCGAGCTGATGCCAAACTTAGTGAACACCTTGCTCAGGTGGTACTGGACGGTCTTCGCGCTAATGAACAGGCGCCCACCGATCTCTGGGTTGGTCAGGCCTTCGGTGGCCAACCGCGCTACTTGGGCTTCCTGCGGTGTCAGCTGTGGGCCACTCGCGGCGACGGTGCGCCTGCGGGCGGTCTCCCCAGTCGCACGTAGTTCGCCGCGGGCCCGCTTGGCGAACTCATGCATTCCCATCGCATCGAACATGTCGTGCGCGACGCGTAACTGCATTCGAGCGTCAGTGCGGCGGTGCCCCCGGCGTAGCCATTCCCCGTACAGCAAATGCGCACGGGCAAGCTCTGTGCGCATGCGGGTACGGCCCAGCCGCTCAACCGCCTCGCGATACCACCGCTCCGCCTCCGCGCCGCCACTGACGAGTGCACGCGAACGCGCTTGCACGCCAAGCGCCCAATCTGTGCCACTGGCACTGGTCATCTCACTGAGCCGAGAAACGGTGTCGGCCGCGATCTTCATTGCGCCGCTGCGCACCGCAGCCTCGACGAGTTCGACCGCGGCCCAGGCCGGCAGGACGAGGTCGGTGTCGGCATGTTCGGCAGCGCGTTGTGCCAGGGCCATGGCCGCCTGGTGGTTGCCGATGCCGTTGTTGAGCACTGCCTCCGAAAACTCGGCGACACTTAGGAAGATTCCTTCGCCGCGCCGCATGACGTCTCCGATGCTGGCTTCTACCAACGCCGACATCGCTGCCTGATCGCCGCGGAACGCGAGCAGAGTCATGGCAGCGTCGGCAGCGAATCTGTCCCCAGTCGCCTTCGTTATGACCTGCGCCTCTTGTATAAGGGCTTCTGCGGCGGCCTGTTCGCCGGCGAATAAAAGCGCCATCGCACGCGAGCTGAGCGCGAGCGGCAGCTCAGTCAATGCTCCGGCGGCGCGGGCAAGCTTGACGTGGAGCGCCGAGAGGGCGTCCCAGCTTTCGTCATCCCAGATGTGTACCGCGGCGATGCCGAGCAGGAAATGCAGCTTCACGTCGGACGATCCGTCGCGCGCGACGCTGACAGCACGCTGCAGAATTGGCAGGCCCGCCGCATACCCGTCGGCGAAATATGTCGAAAAACCGTCGAGAATAAGGTCGGAGAGACGCGGGGATTGCGGCTTCGGTGACTGCTGCACCGCCCGGGCAACCTCCAAAAGGCCACCGCCCAAAGCTAATCGGCCGGCAATCCACGCGGCCTGTAGCGCGTCCAGGTAGGTCACGCGGGACAGAACGGCGTCGATCGACTCCAGCCGTTCGGCGGCCTTCATCAACAGTGGCGGGGCATCGCTGCCCGGCCGGTGACGTAGGCGAGCTGCGCCCGGAGGATCTCGGTGCGGGCACACTGGAAATCGCTGCGCGACGTGACCTCCGCGATGTTCAGCAACTCCAGCGCCGCGTCGAACGCACCTGCCTGCACCTTGGCTGACGCGGCAAGCAACGCCCGGTCGGCCCGTCGGCTCGGATCAAGCGTCAGCATCGTTGCCCGCTCCAGAAACGCAGCCGCCGCGGCCAGGCCACCACGCGCCTGTGCCCGGTCAGCCGAGCGCTCCAACTCGGCGGCGACGTCCTCATCGGGTCCCTGCACCGCCCGGGCCCGGTGCCACGCACGACGGTCGGGGTCGCTATCCGGATTGGTCACGTCCGCCAATGCTCGATGGACGAGCTGCTTTTCGTGAACCGGCGCGGACCGGTAGGTCGCCGAGCGCACCAGCGGATGCCGAAAGCGCACCCGGGCACCGAACTCTGCCAGCCCATCATGAACGGCGGGTGCGGCAGCGTCGGTACCGATTCCAAGCCGAGCGGCAGCTCGCCACACCAGGTTCGGATCACCAGTGGGCTCAGCCGCGGCGATCACCAAGAGTCGTCTGGTCTGCTCGGGCAACATGGCAAGGCGACGCTCGTAGCTTTCCTCGATGCGGCCCGAAAGCCTTAGCGCAGTCGGCATCCCGAAACCGCCAGCCAGCTCTCGGTCGGTCAGATCGCGAGGAAGTTCCGACAGCGCCAGCGGGTTGCCTCGGGTCTCTGCGACGATCTGATCGCGGACCCGCTCATCGAGCGGCCCGGTCCACACCATGTCCAGCAGCGCCCGGGCATCCGCTTCGCGCAGACCACTGAGCTCCATCTGCGGCAATTTGGTCATCTCAGGATTGACAGCGCGTGTCGCCATGATCAAGGCCACCGATTCGGCGACCAGCCGGCGGGCCAGAAACGCCAGCACGTGCGCTGAGGCACTGTCGAGCCATTGGATGTCGTCGACCGAACAGACCAGCGGCCGATCCTCGGCGGCCTCGGAGAACAGGCTCAGGACGGCCAGCCCGATCACCAGCCGGTCCGGTGCGGGCCCGGCCCTCAAACCGAAGGTGACGCCCAATGCATCACGCTGTGGGGATGGGAGATGGTCGAGGCGACCCAGCAGCGGGATGCATAGCTGATGCAGTGCCGCATATGCGAGCTCCATTTCGGACTCGACACCGGCCGCACGGACCACACGGCAGTCCCCCGCTTGCCCGGCCACATACTCCATCAACGCCGACTTGCCCACACCCGGCTCGCCATGAAGCACCAGCACCCGACTTTGACCCGACCGCACATCCCGCAGCACCCCATCCAGCAGGCTGCGCTCGGCGCGGCGGTCGATCAGCTTCATCCCACTCAAATAGTCCCACCAATTGCCGCTGCATGACGATAGGCACGTTTTTCAGTAGACAAAACCGAGGCGGTCCTAGAAGCCACAATTGCCAAGGGCATGACCAAGTTGGCGCGTGAGCTGATGCCCAGCTTGGTAAACACCTTGCTCTCAGGTGGGACTGGACGGTCTTCGCGTTGATGAACAGTCGGCCGCCAATGACGGGGATTGGTCAGACCCTCCGCGGCCAACCGCGCGACTGGCGATTCCTGTGATGTCAGCGGGAGACGCTCGAGGTGATCCAGCATCGGCGCACACAACTGGTGCAGCGCAGCATAGGCGAGCTCCATATCCGATTCGACACCAGCAGCACGAACCAAACGGCAGGCCGATGCACGGCTAGCAGATACTCCAGCAACGCCGACTTACCTACGCCCGGATCGCCATGCAGCACCAGCACCCGCCTGTGACCCGAACCCCACATCCCGCAGCACCCCATCGAGCAGTCTGCGTTCGGTGCCGCGGTCGATCAGCTCCATAACCCACACATAGTCGCACCCTCACCCAGGATCCCAACCCTCAAGATCAATTCGTGGCACTACGCACGCATACGCACCGCGGTGTCAATGTGCCGTATCAGGACATCTTCGACGGCTCTGCGTCAGGACACCCTGTGCATACAAGGAATCTTGGACGGTGCCTTGCCGGTGAGGAGTCGTCGTCGCAGGTAGGCCTTGAAGCGGGGAGCACGAGGGCTTGCCAGACCGCCGTGAAGCGCACGGTGACCCGTTGGCCGGTCAAGCAGTGATCCCGACCCTCGCCGCCGCGAGGATCCGGAGTTCGGCTACCGATACCTGGTCGAGGAAGTCCCCGCGCCGCCGGCGACCCGATGGCCGCGCGCACTACGGGCGATTCCTGTCGACCCACAGGTTCTGGAGCGTAATCGGAAAGAAGCGCGGCAAGAATGGCGAAGTGGGGTCCACCAGTTCACGACGATCTGCTGGGCGGGACTTCAGCGCGAAGGTCGAATTATTGTGGACTGAGCGACATCACCGAGCATCCGGCTCGCGAAGCGAGCTCTACTTGTGCGCGATCAAGGATGTGTTCTCCCACCCGCATCGTCGGCTACTGCATGGATTCGCAGACGAGTCGCGTTGGCGACCACCGCCCTGCACAGCACAGGAATCGTCCTCAGTGTCGTTGATCAAGCGCCAATGCGGTCACCGAAGCGACACCGTGGGTTGTCGTGCGCTGCACAGGCTGTAAGGAGAACGGGGGCGAGTAGGTCATCGACTCCAGGTGCCTCAACACAATGCCCTCGCGGAGCGCCATGGACAGACCTCGAGCGACTCGATGTCCAACGTGGCCATGGTCAACTCCGCGAGCACCGCGCCGGCGAGGATCTGACGACTGCGCGGGTCGGACACGCCGCGCAGCCTCGCGCGTTCAAATGCGCACATCGTGGCCAGCCGTGGCGTCCGCGCTCGGACATCGCGCCGCGCGAGCTCACGATGAACGAACGGTCCCTTACGTTGTGGCGCCGCACCGGAGAGCCGCGCGAGCTGCTTGAACGTCTTGGACGTGGCCACCACTCGACGCGGGTCACCTAACCGTCGAACTGTCGAGTCGGCAATTCTGGCCAACGGTGACGAGATCCAGATCGCCATGGTTCGTCTGATGTCTTCAACCGGGCGCCGACGAGTTCAGCCGCCCGTGCGTGCTGACAATCCATTGACGTATTCCGGCGTTTCGACGCCGCGTTCGATTCGCAGACTACACAGACCGCGAGCGCGGCCCCCTACAAGTGAAGCTCATTGACGTTGCCTGCCAGGCGATCCGGTAGGAATCGTGCCCGGGCTGCATCAACAACGGTCGATACATCGAGATGGTGCAGAGTTGGCCACGGCCACCGCATTGAGCCGACCCAACCATCCGCCTCAGTGGATAGGCCGTCACCAAGCACACGCGGAAGCGTTGCTGGCCAGGGTCAGGACCTATCCGGCCAAACCGCCACGCAGACCTCAGCTCGCCTCCATGACCGGCGGTCGCCGACAAATCGTCACCGTGGCTTGATCGGCGCTCGACGATGGCAACGATCGGCGGGCCCTCGGCGCTACCGGCATGACACCCAGATAGACCCATCAGGGCGTCGGTATGACGCTGCCATGAAAGGTCTGAATATCGCCAATAAGAAATAGGTGCATACGCACCGAGACGTTGCGGTTGACCCCGAGTAGGGCTGCGCCGTCGACATCGATCGCCTCGGCACTGCCCCAATAGATCAGTGTGTGGTCACCAATGTGTGCAACCCGCAGCAGAGTCACCCAGTGGGTGCCTTACACCGGGCCCGGTCGGGGCCGAGACGGCGACCGCGTACTGGTGCAGGTCGTCACCAGCCAGTCTATTTCGGTGTCCCTGAACTGCTCACGCTGAGCAGATCGCTGAGACCGATCCGCTGGTAGAACCACTGCCGGACCCGGTCACCCACGCGGAAGACGTCCTCGGCGCCGTCGTCGGCCGGGTCGATGTAGATCCGGAACGGCCGTGAACCTTTCTCCGCCTCAACAACTTTCACAATCTGGCGGGCGACCTCGAACGGGTCGGCGTCTGCGGGCGCCATCTCGGCGAGCTTCTGCCCGACCTCGTCCAGCAAGCCCGCGTATTCGGTGTCATAGGCGGCCGCGACGTCGGCGTCGGCCGGGTGTCCGGCGTTGTCGAAGTGGTTGGTGCCCGTGGTGAACGAACCGGGGATGACGATCGTGGTGTCGATGCCCAAGCGTCAGTTCGGCGGCATAACTGACCGTGAGGACATCCTCGGCGGCCTTGGCTGCGAAGTAGGGCCCGAGATAGGGCGGGGTGCCGCCGCGTGAACTCGACGAACCCACCCAGAGCACCAAACCGTCCCGTTGCGCCCGCCGTTGACGAGGATGACCTGACCGTTGACCCAGCGCGCCGGGCCGGCGAGGAAGGCGACCGCCTCGGCGATGTCCTGCGGCTCACCGAGCCGCTCCAATGGCGCGGCCGCCTTCGCGCGGTCGATGACATCCTGCGTCTTGCCCTCGAAGTACAGCGGTGTGGCGGTCGGTCCGGGTCCGACGGCGTTGACGGTGACGTCGCGACCCCGCATCTCCTTGGCGAGAATCAGCGTCATCGCGTCAACGGCGCCGCCCTCGGTTGCGGCGTAGGCCGTGTAGCCGGGTATGGCGATCTTGGTGATCGAGGTCGAGAAGTTGATGATGGCGCCGCCCTTCCGGACGCGGCGCGCCGCCTGCTGGCTCACCACGAACGTGCCGCGCACGTTGGTCCGGTGCATCCGGTCGAAGCCGTCGAGGTTCAACTCGGTCAGCGGCGACAGCAACATGATGCCTGCGGTGTTGACCACCACGTCGATGCCTCCGAATTCGGCCTCGACCTCGTCGAACATCGCTACCACCTGCGCCTCGTCGGCCACATCGGCGGCCACCACGAGCGCGCGTCCGCCGGCGGCGACGATCTCCTCGGCCACCGCCTGCGCGCGGTCCTTGTTTCCGGCGTAATGCACGGCCACGGCCATGCCCGCCTGCCCGAGTCGGACAGCCACCTGGTGTCCGATTCCGCCCGATGCACCCGTCACCAGGGCGACGCGATCAGCCATCTCACTCACACTCCCTTTCTATGCCTCGCGCCCACAAATTCAGCAAATTAACAATTAGTCCATATATGCGCGGCAGTCTCCCGGGATGCTCGCGACCGAAGGCCCAATGAGGGGCCGCTGACTACCGACGCGGTCCAGGCCGAGTCCGCGCTGCGGCACATCGACGAAGCCGCACCCACCTCTCTGTTCGACGAGGCCATGCGTCATCCTCGATCGAGAAAATCACCAGCGATCGAAAGTCAGCGTGGTCGTAAACTGCTAGCCCCGCCACCCCTGCGGGTGGTGAGCGTGTCTAGGGACTGTCTGAATAACGGTTGATCTGGTCTTGGTCTGACACGCCGGGCGTGAGCTTGGCGGGAAGGACTGATGATGTCCGAAACACTGAAATCCGTGGCGATCGATGTGGATCACAAGCAGCTCGCCGAGCAGTTGCTCGCGCAGGCCAAAGAACAAGGTGTGGAACTGGTAGGTCCGAACGGCCTGCTCAATCAACTGACCAAGAATGTCCTCGAGACCGCGCTAGGTGCCGAGATGACCGAGCACCTCGGCTACGACAAGCATGACTCCGCGGGGCGCGGCAGCGGAAACTCCCGCAATGGCACTCGATCGAAGACGGTGTTCACCGAGATCGGCCAGGTTGAGCTCGACGTGCCGCGGGACACCAACAGCACCTTCGATCCGGTGATCGTCAAGAAGCGGCAACGCAGGTTGACCGGCATCGATGAGATCGTGTTGTCGCTGACGGCCAAGGGTCTGACCACCGGGGAGATCGCGGCGCACTTTGATGACGTCTATGGGGCCACCGTCTCCAAGGACACCATCTCCCGGATTACCGACAAGGTGATTGAGGAGATGGCCGAATGGTGCAACCGGCCGTTGGAATCGGTGTATCCGGTGGTGTTCATCGACGCAATCTTCGTCAAGGTCCGCGATGGCCAGGTCACCAACCGGCCCATCTACGTCGCGATCGGGGTGACCTGCGCCGGGGAGCGCGACATCCTCGGGCTGTGGGCCGGCGACGGTGGCGAGGGTGCGAAGTTCTGGCTCTCAGTGCTCACTGAGATCAAGAACCGCGGCACTGTCGATGTGTGCATCGTGGTCTGTGACGGCCTCAAAGGGCTGCCCGACGCGATCAATACGGTGTGGTCGCGGGCGGTGGTCCAGACGTGCGTGATTCATCTGCTGCGCAATACGTTTCGTTATGCGTCGCGCAAGTATTGGGACCACATCGCCAGGGACATCCGCCCCGTGTACACCGCAGCTACTGAGGCGGCGGCCAAGGAACGCTTCACCGAGTTCACCGAGAAATGGGGTGCTCAGTATCCGGCGATCACCCAACTATGGGAGAACGCCTGGAGCGAGTTCGTGCCGTTCCTGGACTACGACGTCGAGATCCGCCGTGTCATCTGCAGCACCAATGCGATCGAATCACTGAATGCTCGCTATCGGCGGGCGATTCGGGCCCGCGGGCACTTCCCGACCGAACAGGCCGCGATGAAGTGTCTCTACCTGGTGACCCGATCCCTAGACCCCACCGGCCGCGGTAAGGCACGATGGGCAATGAGGTGGAAGCCCGCACTAAATGCGTTCGCGATCACCTTCAACGGCCGGATCACTCCGACTGGCAACTAACCAATGCCAAGATCAGATCCACCGTTTATCTGACAGCCCCCGTGTCTACACCGACGTTGATGTGCGCGCCGATCGCGGAGTGGCGCCGGAGTTTTCATGAGTTGAGGCTGCCATGCACCGCTTCCGTAACGCTTCTGCTTGTCCCGCTGTGTGGAACATGATGCTTTGCGTTCAGACCCAGGAAGGTTGATGCCAGTAGCAGGGTTGGACGGTGATGGGAAAGGTACTGCAGTGCGTTGTTCGCGGTGTTCGACAAGGTCCGTTCGATGATGGCGAGTCATCAGTTGGGACGCGGCCAAGTGGACGTAGCAGCGTGGTCGCAAGGCTGGCATGGACGCTGAGATTTCTCTTGGTGACGGGCTTGGGGCTCGTCAATCCCGAACTTGAGCGTGTTGCGAATGAAGCTGATATGCCTTTTGGGGTCCGCTCGACGATTTCGCTGTCTCGGCGGCGGTATGAATCAGCGGCGACCCGTCACGAATGTGACCAGAGAGCGGTCGCATTACAGCCGTTGCCCCGCAGGCACAATGCCTAAATTCCACTTTATGCGCGCGGTGAAGCTGCCAGCGTGGAGGCGCGATAAAGCGAATGACAGTGGCAGCTCGCATTGCAACCACATCATCGGGATCGACCCTAGCCGGCGCTTCCGATTGTGGTCCGGGCGAACGACGGTTCCACTAAGCGGTACACGCGGTTGCACGGCATAGGTCCACCTCGTTGAATATTCCATGCGACTCCTGTAGCGACTTCGGTTCGCCACAGGTCACGCACTCCAACCGCCCGGATCGCTGGCGGTAAACCTTCAGCAGGTGCTAGAGCAGGAAGAGGTAGGAGCAACTCTCATGTTAGCCAGCTACGACTACGTCGTCATCGGCGGCGGCACCGCGGGATCGGTTTTAGCGGCGCGGCTTTCAGAAGCCGACGTTCGCGTCCTGCTTCTTGAGGCAGGTCCGGTAGAGCCACCGGAAGTCGTGTACCCCGTCGACTCTTTCCCTCGGCGACTACTTGGTTCCGCCGTCGACTGGGGCTATTCCACCGTGCCACAACCAGGGACTGATGGCACGGTGCATCTTTGGTCACGGGGAAAGGTTCTAGGTGGTTCGAGCGCCATTAACGCGATGGCCCATATCCGGGGCCATCGCGCAAACTACGACGGGTGGGCTGCGTCGGGAGCCACCGGTTGGAGCTACGAGGATCTCCTACCCTGCTTTAAGCGCAGTGAAACCGCACCTGAGCGTGACCCCCAGTTTCGAGGGATGCATGGGCCGCTCCGCGTCGCACCGATGCGCAATGAAAGCCTGGGCGCTCAAGCGTTCTGTCAGGCGGTCATCGAAGGTGGTTACCCGAGCACCGATGACATCAATGGCGAAACGCAGGTTGGTGTGTTCCGCACCGACATGAATGTCGTTGAGGGGCAGCGCCAGAGTGCGGCAGATGCTTACCTGCGCCCAGTGATGGACCGTGCCAACCTTGACGTGATCGGCGGAGCGCTGGTGCATCGGCTGCGGATCGCAAACTACTCTCGATGTGTAGCCGTCGACTTTGCAATCGACGGCAACGTGGTCTCGGTGCGAGTGGAACGCGAAGCCGTGCTGACCGCCGGTGCCATCGGTTCCCCACAACTGCTGCTGCTATCAGGAATCGGACCGGCCGACCAGTTGAAGTGCCTCGGCATTCCCGTTGTCGTCGACCTGCCTGGGGTAGGTCAAAATCTCCAGGACCACGTTCAAAGCCGCATCATCTACTCGACGAAGAAGCCTATGCACACGGCGGATAACGGCTTCTGCCAAGAGATCGCGATGTTGCGCAGCGAGCTAGCTCCCAGCGACGCGCCGGACATGTACCTGATGATGATCGACTTTCCCGCCGGGCCGATAGTGGCCGATCAGCGGTTCGCCTCCTTACTACCTGAGGAGGGATACACGCTCGCCTTCTCACAATACGCGCCACCGGCCAGCCGTGGTTCAATTCGCCTCGCTGGCAGCGATCCTGAGCTCGCGCCTCTTATCAATCCCGGCTACTACGCCGAGGACGCCGATCTTCAAGCGATGATCGAATATCTCCGCATGGCCCGCAGTATCGGTGAGGCCAACGCACTGGATCCGTGGCGAGGAGCAGAAATCCTGCCCGGACCCGAAATCCTTGACGAACCCGAACTACGCGACTTCATGCGCCGATCCTCCGGAACGTCATTCCACCCCGCGGGAACCTGTCGGATAGGCACAGATTCACTCGGCGTCGTCGACACCGACCTACGCGTACACGGCGTTACAGGACTCCGGGTCGCCGACGCCTCGATCATGCCCGACATCGTCAGCGCCAACCTTAACGCCACGGTAGTGGCAATCGCCGAACGCACCGCAGAGCGAATGAAAGCCGATACGGCATCCTGACTGATCGGACGGCCGGTTGGTAACGATGCCAAACATGCCACTGCGTGTGGGGACCTACTTGTCGCCGATCAGTCGCGACGGCGTGGTTTCCACCGGTCGATGCAACTCAAGGTAAGTCTGTGGAGGTGGTTGGCAATTTCCGCCGTCTGAGGAAGGGGTCGGGCCGTCAGCCGCAGTGGGCCAAACGACAGCAATTCCTGGAGCTCCTAAGCTGCTAGCTGTCGTGACGCGGGGGTTGTTGACGGCGTGCCTGCTTGGAAGTGGGAGGACCTCCTGAACGGAGTGGATGTGTCTGGCATTCACCCGTAGGAGGTCCGTGCGTCTCACGCTAACGCCCGAGTACTTCGACGAGCGCCTCTTTGAGTCCAATCCGACGCTGTGTGACCCATGTGCTAGCACGGTTTCGCCTGATCCCGACCGGCTCAGAATTACTGGGCGACCTGGAATGGGCGGTGTACCTCTGGTCACCGTTGTCGGGCAGATAACCGGCCTGCCATCAGCATTCGTTCGAAAGCACGCGAAGACGTACGGTAGATGCCAGCTCGCCGAAGGTGTGGATGTCGCTGGCCGTCACCACGTTTATATCTGATGCACCGTCAGCATCAGATGTAAAAAATGTATAGCGCGTTGCTGATTCACGTTGACGGAGATGCACCCGTGGTCCTGTGCGGTGACCAATGTTCCATTTGGTGGAACAGCCACTTGGTGGACGGTAGATTCGCTCACTTAGTCTAGATGCAGGCGTCCGGCCGTCGCAAAGCCTGGTAGCGGTTGACGTTTGCAATATGACTTCACTCGGTGAAGACCGTCAGTCCCGTATTGCGGTCCGCACGCACGGCTGGAAGGAGCTGGAACCTCTTGAAATTTCTGACTCCAGGGCCCTTATACCGCAACGAATCTGACGCTCCGATGATGAAATCGTGGACATCAGCATGAAGTTTGGTATCGCAACGTTCGTCACTGATCTCGGCATCCGCCCCGGTGCACTCGCAAAAGCGGTGGAAGAGCGCGGATTTAACTCCCTGGTCGTCGCCGAGCATTCTCACAAGCCACTCACGCATTCTCACAAGCCACTCACGTCCGACAAGACAGACACGCGCGTCGTCGAATTGCCGCCGTTCTTTTACCGAACTCTCGACCCGTTCGTGGCGCTCGCTTCGGCGGCGGCATCGACCCAGACACTTACCCTGACCACCGGGGTGGTGCTGCTCGGTCAACGAGATGTCATTTTCACCGCCAAAGAAGTCGCGAGCTTGGACTTGGTCTCGGATGGCCGAGTTGTTTTCGGTGTAGGTGCCGGCTGGAATCGACAAGAGATGCGTAACCACGGGCATGAACCAGACACGCGGGGCAACAGACTCAACGAACAAATTCGAGCCCTCAGGACAATATGGACCAACGATACTGCTGAGTTCCACGGAGAATATGTCAGTTTCGATGCCCTAGCATCGTGGCCGAAACCGGTGCAGCAGCCGTTTCCACCCATCTACATCGGCGGTGCAAGCACGGCGGCACTAGAGCGACTCCGATCCCTTGGCGATGGTTGGCTTCCGCTCGGCGGGATTCCCCCGGACGAAGTCTTGCGCGGCCGGCGATGGTTAGCCGATCACGGGCGCCTCGACATACCAACCACCATCTGCGGTGCAGGAAGGGACAGACAAACCCTCGAAGCCTACGCACAGGCCGGTGTCGACGAAATCGCCTTGCTGCTGCCCACTCTCCCGGAGGCCGACACTCTACGCGAGCTCGACGAACTCACCGATATCGCGCAATCCATCGTAAGAGATTAACCGGTCAGCATCGAAAAGTTGCGATCGTCAAATACCAAGTGCTATTGCGCAATGTTATTGCGTTGCAAACCATGTCCGTCAATGTGAATGAGATTCGATATGTCAAAGCAAGATAACAGGTACGATTTCATTGTCGTCGGGGCGGGCACCGCCGGATCGGTTGTCGCAGGGCGGCTTACCGAAGATGAAAACCTCAGCGTGCTGCTGCTCGAGGCGGGAAGCGCGACGCCGCCCGCGGCCAGCGCTACCCCCCCGGCGTGGCCGACACTGATGCAGGGTGAGGCAACCTGGGGTGACACGACGACGGTTCAAACCCAAACCGGCAGAGCTATTCCACTTGTCCGAGGCCGAGGCATCGGCGGATCCTCGACTATCAACGCGATGGTCTTCGCCCGCGGCCATCGAGACAGTTATGCCACCTGGAATAACCCCGGCGCGACTTCTTGGGATTTCGACAATTTGCTGCCATATTTCAAGCGCAGCGAGACGGCAACCCACGGCGAGCCCACGCTGCGCGGCCGCAGCGGGCCCATGCTCGTTGCTCCCGCTTACCCGCCAAACCCCGTTCTGGTTGCATGCCTTGACGCGGCACTAGAGCGCGGTTACGGCCGAGCTGGCGATGTCAGCGGCGGCCTCGAGGTCGGCTTTGGGTTCACAGACCTCACGATCGCCGCCGGGCGGCGGCAAAGCGCCGCTGATGCATACCTTGCACCGGCCCTGCATCGGCCCAACCTCAAATTCGCCGCCGACACGACCGTTCGGCGCCTAGTCATCCAAGGCAATCGCTGCACGGGAGTGCAATACACCGACGGCAACGGCCAATTAATGGTTGCCACCTCAAGCGAGGTCGTACTCGCCGCAGGCGCGATCGGATCGCCGCATCTGTTGATGAGGTCGGGTATCGGACCGCCGCATCACCTACGGTCATGCGGCATAAATGTCCTCGTGGATCTACCCGGAGTCGGTCTGAATCTGCAGGATCATCCAATAACTCCGATCGTCTATCGCGCCGCTCAACCGGTGCCGGCCGCCCAACACAACCATGGTGAGCTCATCGGATTGATCCGCACCAATGCGGCGGGTGGCGCACCTGACATCCAGATCTTCGGCGTCGACTCCGCTAACGTACCGGGACTCGGCGATGTCGGTGGCTATGTCCTGGGCGTGTCTGTTCTGCAACCGATCAGCCGCGGTCGCGTCAGACTGCCGGGACAGGACGTGGACGCGGCGCCGCTGATCGACCCGAACTACTTCGGCGACGAACGCGACATGCAAACCATGCTTGACGGACTCAAAATCACCCGCGAAATCGGCGCCGCAGAAGCCCTCGATGAATGGCGGGCCGAAGAGATAGCACCGGGTCTAGCAGCCGCAAGCGATGACAAACTGCGCCGATACGTTCAACAGGCTGTCGCGTCCTATTTCCATCCCGTCGGAACCTGCGCAATGGGCACCACGCCCAAAAGCGTTGTCGACATGCAACTGCGAGTACACGGAATCAATGGACTTCGCGTTATCGATGCCTCGGTAATGCCCTCCATCCCATCAAACAATCCCGCGGCAACGGTCTACGCGATCGCCGAACGCAGCGCGGACCTGATCCGGCACGGTTGATCTACGCGACCGGAGCGCGCCGAGAGCCGATCCGCAACGTTGCCTAGACCGCTTAGCCCGTTCAGTTTTCGATGTTCCGCTACCAAGAAGCTGTGATCACTGTCTTTCCAGCGTCTGGGGCAGCCTGATCGCCGATCATCTGGGGCACCTGGTCGAAGCCGTACACGGCTCCCACCGGCGTCCTGATTGCCCCCCGTTCCGCTAGGTCTGCAAGGTGATGCCAAACGGCGGCCTCGGCGGCCATGTCGTCGTTGGGAGTCGCGAGCACCCCGACCGCTGTGTAGTTACGCAATAACATGTCGGTCGAGTCAAGCGGCGCTGTTGTGCCGCTGGCCAGGCCGATGATTGCTATGCGTCCGTTGCGCGTGATGCTCTTGAGCGCAGTGACGGCGATATCACCGCCGACCGGTTCGTAGATCAGGTCTACGCCGCGCCCGCCTGTCAATTGCGCGATTCGAGCTGCCAGGTCGTCGGTGCGGTAGTTCACCGTATGGTCAGCGCCGTGTCGTCGGCAGAACTCCACCTTCTCCCCGCTGCCCGCTACCGCGATTACCCTGGCGCCCAGCACCTTACCAAGTTGGACCGCGGTTATACCGCTACTGCCCGCCGCACCCAGGATGAGTAGCGTCTGTCCAGCCTCGACCGGGGCTCGCTCGACCAGGCCTGCGTAGGCCGTTCGGAAGCCGATCGGGACACCACCAGCTTGTTCGTCCGTCATGCCAGTCGGGATGCGGATCGCCGAGCCCTCTCGCAGGTACGCGTAGTCGGCGTACCCACCCCACCCCTGCAGGAAATCGGTAATGCCCATCACTTGGTCGCCGATCGCGAACCGTGACCCTGCCGGCACGGCGACAACCTCACCCGCGGCTTCCAAGCCCAGACCGAAGGGTGGATCACCCGACAGGGGGTACTGGCCCGCCACCATGAGCACATCGGGGAACCCCGCGCCCGCGGTGCGTACCCGAACCAGCACCTGCCCAGCGCCTGGCTCAGCCCAGCTCATCTCCTGGAGTTCGACCGCCTCCCTCGGATCGCCGAATTTCACCACGCGCCATGCATGACCAGAAAACATCTCACTCCTCTGAGTCTGGCTGTCGTTTAGGACCTGGCGCGTCGACTCTTTCCTGGCTACGAGAATTTCCCGTCGCACCGGGCGCTGCTCGACGCAGAGGGCGTCAACCAACTCGGTGACCTCGCCATCAGCGGTGACGAATCCCACGTACGAGATCAGCTGCGGCGCCCTGCCGACATCAACTCCCCGCCGAACATTGCTCAACGCGTTTGCGTGAGCAATTACAGGGGCTCGACTTTTATCTTCTGCTCTGGGCTGAACAGGTAATCGCAGTAACGCATACAGATCCTTTCAGGTTTTAGAGACGACAGGTCATAGGCGGCTGGTTGCAGCAATAGAGGACTTGAGTGCCTGGTACGCGGCACATCCGTCGGGACGGACCGCCTCGACGTCGGCGTCCTGCGAACGGGTGGACCAGTCGCATGGCGGCACCTCACTACTTCCCCAACCTTGGCGACCGACACGCTCGTCGAACCGTCACACAGTCGCTCAGCACCCGACGGAATGTTGTTGTTTGTCGACAACAAACTTAAACGCACTGCTCCCATAAACTCATCCCCATGGATCGAAGCGCACATAAGGACACTGCGCGGACTCGTGCGGAGCAGAACGCTTACTCTGCGCGTCGACTGCGCAAGGCCCTCGTCGACCTTGTGGCCGAACAGGGCTACGAGGCGACCAGCGCGGCGGAGATCGGCGTGCGCGCGGGGTTCAGCAGAGCGATGGTCCACGCGCGCTTCGGCACTAAGGATGCGTTGCTCGATGAACTCATGCGCACGGAGTTCGAGCAGCAGATCCTTGGCGGCACGGACGACGGTCTCACCGGCCTGCAGCGGGTACTGACAATTCTCGAGCGCCTGGGCCAACTCGCCGACGACGATGAGCGTTTTTTAAAGGCCATGTTCGTCCTGGGCTTCGAAGCAGCCCGCGGTTCTGAGGTCATAACACCAAGAATCATTCGATGGCTTGAAGTTTTGGAGACCACCGTCGCCGCCGCGATGACGCAAGGCCAGGAGGACAAGTCGGTGCGCGCCGATGTGCAAGCGTCTGACGCTGCGCGTGAATGCCTGATGTATGGACTGGGAGTCGCATACGCCTGGATAGTCCTGCCTGGGACGGACTTCCACGCAGAACTCGAACGCTGGCGCGCCCGCATTCTCGCCGATTACGCCCCACCCAAACGAAGACGCCGTTGACCAACCCTGGCGACAGGTCGCTGGCACCGCACGCAGTACCGCCATCGAAGCCACGATCGCGGATGCACCTCACCGCAAGTGGCCGCGCCGCCGCCTGGCACAGAGTTCGGCCTCGCTGGCCAAGCTCAGAGGTGGAGGGTAGGGAGCGGAATAGTCGCAGCCAGTGTCGTTCCGCGCCCGACTGGGCTGACAACCTCAAGGCGACCGCCAAGTGCCTCGACACGGTCCTTGAGTCCGATGAGTCCCGACCCACTGCCGACGACTGCGCCCCCGGTCCCGTTGTCGACTATCCTCAGACGCAGACTTCCGTCCGCGATGCCGGCGCGGACGGTGACTTCAGATGTGCGCGCGTGCTTGGCGGCATTTGTCAGAGCTTCTGCGACGACGTAGTACGCAGCGACTTCAACTTGTTCCGGCATCCTGGATTTCACGGCGAGGTCCAGACGTACTGGTATTGCTGAGCGGCGGGCTAGTCCGTTTATCGCAGGACCTAGGCCGCCTCTCGACAGAATGGCGGGATGTATCCCGCGGGAAATCTCGCCGAGTTCGGTTGCGATTGCGCCGAGTCCGACGACAGCACGCGACATGTGCGCTCGTAACTCGTCCAGGTCAGGTGGCACCAGCGCCTCCGCGGCACGAAGTTGGAGGCCAAGTGAGACGACTCGCTGCTGCGCGCCATCGTGGAGGTCACGTTCGAAACGTTGCCGTGCGTGATCTGCCGCGGTGACGATTCGAGCGCGAGAAGCAGTGAGTTCGGCACGGATTTCGGCGTTGGTAATCGCAGTGGACACCAGGTCGGCGAAGTCTTCGATGCGCCGTTCGGTGTTAGGCGGGAGCGGTTCGGTTCGCGTTGACCCGACCATCAAGGCACCCCAGATGCGGCCATCGACGATGATCGGCGCGCCTGCGGCGGAAAGCAGGCCGAGCGACCGAATGCGCTCGGCAGTAGAACCCGTTGCGCCGGCGTAACCATCCATCCGGGCCGGCCGGCCATGCCGCAGGATCGAAGAGGCTACGTTGTCTCTTTCCAGCGAAATATGCTCGCCCTCGTGCATAGTTACATCACCGTGCTGGTCGCCTACGTTCGCAATAATCGTTGCCCCGTGGGGCCCGTAGCGCAGCAAGGTGACGTTGTCCACGCCCAATCCTCCGGACAATTCGGCCACGGCTGCCGGATAGATCTCCACCGGAGTCGCTCCGCGCGCAACCAGCGTTGCGACGCGGCGGAGCGCCGCCTGTTCCACGGCTAGCGTTTTGGCCAGGCATGCCACAGCATCGGCTTTCTGGCGGCGTTCCTCTGATTCGGCGGCCCGTACTTGGGCCTGCCTGCCGAGGAAATTGGCTAAGAGTGCGATGGGCAGGAAGACGAACACTGCGAGAAAGTCGTGCGCGACGATCGGCCCACCGTGGTCGAGATGAAAGTAGAAGTACACAGCCGCGCTTGCGAACGTTGTCGCCAACGCCAACCCGGATCCCCAGCCTGCTGATACGACTAGCACGCCAAGAAAAAAAAGGGCTCGGAAAGATTTCTCGGATCCCGCCGCTTGGAACCAGGCGACCAACACCGTTTCGACACTGATGAATGCGGCCGCAACGGCGATGCCGATACCGAGCGGTAGGGGTTGCGGTCGAAGCAATGCCCCTAGCAGTCCACTGCCAGGAGACGCTGGCGCTGGCTCCGGTCGCTGCGACGCAGATGCGTCGTCCGTCGTTCGCATCAGCTCAACCTCGCTTCACAAAGTAGGAGCCACGGCCCCATGGTGCACTCCACAGAAGGGGTTGCTGTTTAGCGGTATGGGCTGGTGGGTTTGAGAACGGCTAGATCTTTTCGGCGCGGCGCGGGAAAGCCTTATTTGACACCAAGGAAGGGCACCAGATACAACAGCAGCGCGTGATCGCTGCTGCCGACGGTGGCCGACCAGCGCCGCCGATGAACGTGCCGCCCGGCGCAGACACCGAGGAGACGTGCGGAACCAGTGAAAGCTGTGCGGCATAGCGGCCAAAGTTCGTCAGGAGTGACCGCGGTCGGTCACATTGGATGTGGAGTCGCCCAGTCTATTTCGGTGTCCCTGAACTGCTCACGCTGAGCAGATCGCTGAGACCGATCCGCTGGTAGAACCACTGCCGGACCCGGTCACCCACGCGGAAGACGTCCTCGGCGCCGTCGTCGGCCGGGTCGATGTAGATCCGGAACGGCCGTGAACCTTTCTCCGCGTCAACAACTTTCACAATCTGGCGGGCGACCTCGAACGGGTCGGCGTCTGCGGGCGCGATCTCGGCGAGCTTCTGCCCGACCTCGTCCAGCAGGCCCGCGTATTCGGTGTCATAGGCGGCCGCGACGTCGGCGTCGGCCGGGTGTCCGGCGTTGTCGAAGTGGTTGGTGCCCGTGGTGAACGAACCGGGGATGACGATCGTGGTGTCGATGCCGAAGCGGGTCAGTTCCGCGGCATAACTGACCGCGAGGGCATCCTCGGCGGCCTTGGCTGCGAAGTAGGGCCCGAGATAGGGCGGGGTGCCGCCGCGTGAACTCGACGAACCCACCCAGAGCACCAAACCGTCCCGTTGCGCCCGCAGATGCGGCAGTACCGCCCGGTTGACCCGCTGCGTGGACAGCACGTTGGTGTCGTAGATCGCCGCGACCTGCTCGGTGGTGAAGGCCTCGGCGGGCCCCAGCACCATGTGACCGGCGTTGTGGATGACCACGTCGATGCGGCCTTCGGCGTCGAGCACACTGCCCACGGCCGCGTCGACCGAGACCTGGTCGGACACATCCATCTCGACAGGATGGAGGGCGACGCCGTGTGCGCCGGAGTAGGCGCGGGCGGCCGCGGCCGCCTCGGTGTTGCGGCCGCCGATATCCCGCATGCCCGCATAGACAGCGTGCTTCGCGTCGGCGAGCGCTCGCGCCGTCATCGCGCCGAACCCGCTCGAAGCGCCGGTGATCAGGATGACCTTGGAACTCATGACCGTCCTTTCCTGGATCGGGAAAACTATTGGGGCACGTGTCAGGAAACGACGCCGCCATTGACGAGGATGACCTGACCGTTGACCCAGCGCCCCGGCCCGGCGAGGAAGGCCACCGCCTCGGCGATGTCCTGCGGCTCACCGAGCCGCTCCAACGGTGCGGCCGCCTTCGCGCGGTCGATGACGTCCTGCGTCTTGCCCTCGAAGTACAGCGGTGTGGCGGTCGGCCCGGGTCCGACGGCGTTGACGGTGACATCGCGACCCCGCATCTCCTTGGCGAGAATCAGCGTCATCGCGTCAACGGCGCCCTTCGTTGCGGCGTAGGCCGTGTAGCCGGGTACGGCGATCTTGGTGACCGAGGTCGAGAAGTTGATGATGGCGCCGCCCTTCCGGACGCGGCGCGCCGCCTGCTGGCTCACCACGAACGTGCCGCGCACGTTGGTCCGGTGCATCCGGTCGAAGTCGTCGAGGTTCAACTCGGTCAGCGGCGACAGCAACATGATGCCTGCGGTGTTGACCACCACGTCGATGCCTCCGAATTCGGCCTCGACCTCGTCGAACATCGCTTCCACCTGCGCCTCGTCGGCCACATCGGCGGCCACCACGAGCGCGCGTCCGCCGGCGGCGACGATCTCCTCGGCCACCGCCTGCGCGCGGTCCTTGTTTCCGGCGTAGTGCACGGCCACGGCCATGCCCGCCTGCCCGAGTCGGACAGCCACCTGATGTCCGATTCCGCCCGATGCACCCGTCACCAGGGCGACGCGATCAGCCATGCCACTGACTCCCTCCCGTTCCATACCTTGCGCCCACATAGTCAGTAACAGAACGATCAACCCATATTTGTGCGACGCTCCCCTGAGATACTGACGACCGAAGGCCCAATGAAGCACCGCTAGCAGTCACGGGGTCCCAGCCCAGTCGGCGCTGCGGGGCACCGCGAAGCCACAGCCACCTCCCTGTGGACCCTGTCGACGAGGCAGGGTGTCCTCCTCGATCCAGAAAGCCACCAGCAACTGGAAGGCAGCAGCGTCGTTCACTGGTAGCGCCACACCGCTGCAAGTGGTGAGCGCGTCTACACCGATGCCATCGTCGACGCCGACCGTGTAGTGGCGCGCGAGTGTTCATGAATTTGAGGTTGCCATGCGCTAGTTGCTCAGCGCCTCTGCTTGTCCCGCTGGGTGGAACGTGATGCTTTGCGCTCAGCCCCCAGCAGGCTTGATGCCAGTAGCCGGACTGGAGGGTGATGGCAACGGTACTGCAACGTGTTGTTCGCGGTGGTCGTTCAGGTCCGTTCGATGAGGTGCTCGGGAGTGCCTCGAGCACCCGGCGGGCCACTGGGCACCTCCTCGAGCCGCTCACCGCTGGAGCGCAGTCCTGTTCGGTTGTGCTGGTGGCGTCAAGCCTTGCTCGATAATGAGATTGATGGGAGCTGTCTGTGGGCGGCGTGCTGATTCGGCATTGAGCTCAGCGCGAGTCCGACGCGCGGTGTCGCCGGGGGCTCTAGACCTCACGAGATGAGTTTGAGAACCGGTCGCGTTGGAGTTGTTGTTGACATACAACAATGCGGAGCTGTTCGAGCAGTGATCGCGAGAGCCAGGGAGTTGACGATGACGACATCAGATGGGGCGCGGTTGTTCATCGGTGGCCACTTCCGAGCCGCCGAGCAGACCGCCGACGTGGTGGAAGCGGCCACCGAGGCGGCACTGGGTGAGGGGGCCAGCGCCACCACCGCCGCCGACGTTGATGCAGCCGTTGGCGCCGCCCGATCGGCCCTGCCCGGGTGGCGCTCGACACCCCCACAGGAGCGGGCGGTGATTATCGGTGCGTTCGCCGGCGCGTTGAACTCCCGCGCCCAGAGCACCAGTGAACTGATTTCGCGCGAGACCGGCCTGCCCATCTCGGTGTGTCAGATGACAAACGGTGCGCTGCCGGCGGTGCTGCTGGAGTACTACGCCAACATGGCCGCGCAGACTGCTCCTGAAGAGATCCGGCCAGCAGCAGTGGGACACACCATTGTTCGCCGCGAGCCCATGGGCGTGGTGGCCGCGATACCACCGTGGAACTATCCGCACGGGCTGGCCGCGTTTAAAGTCGCGCCAGCGTTGGCCGCCGGCTGCACCGTGGTGCTCAAGGCCGCGCCCGAGACAGCGTTGGATGCAATGATTTTCGGCGAGGCCGCGATCGAGGCCGGTCTGCCGCCGGGTGTGCTCAACGTGATCGCCGGCGGGGCGCAGGCCGGGGCACATCTGGTGGGGCACCCCGGTGTCGACCGGGTGGCTTTCACCGGGTCCACCCAGACCGGCCGTGAAATCGGCGAGACCTGCGGTCGGCTGTTACGGCCGGTCACACTCGAACTCGGCGGCAAGTCCGCCGCCATCATTCTCGACGACGCTGACCTGGACGCAACGATGCAGGGCCTGCGGACCGCTTCATTCGCCAACGCCGGCCAGATCTGCTACCAGAACTCGCGGATCCTGGCGCCGCGGTCACGGTACACCGAGGTCATCGACGCCCTGGCCGCCCTCGCCAACGACCTCAATGTCGGCAACCCGTTGGATCCAGCGACCGAGGTCGGGCCCTTGGTCAGCAGCCGACAGCGCGACCGTGTGCTCAACTACATCGACATCGGCCAGGCCAACGGTGCCAGGCTGGTGAGCGGGGGAGACACTCCGAAAGACCAACCTCGCGGCTGGTTCGTCTCCCCCACCGTTTTCGCCGACGTCAACACCACCGACCGCATCGCCCGCGAAGAGATTTTCGGCCCGGTGCTGACCGTCATCGCCTACGACTCCGAAACCGAGGCGATCGACATCGCCAACGACAGCGAGTTCGGCCTCGGGGGTTCGGTGTGGTCGACCGACTCAGATCGTGCCACCGGGGTGGCCCGCCAAGTGGCTACCGGCACAATCGGAGTCAACGGCTACCAACTCGACATCGCGGCCCCGTTCGGTGGAGTCAAAGGCAGCGGCATCGGCCGCGAGCTCGGCCCCGAAGGACTCGCCGCCTACCAACACCTCAAAACCATCTACCACCTGCAGCCGACCAGCTGACGACCCGCCGACACCAAAGAGAATCACGATGCACAACACCAATTACCTGTTCGGCCACGACCAGCACGAAATCAACCGCCTAATCCGGCAAGCGGAGATGTTGAGGCCCATCACACAGCGCCTGTTGGTCAGGGCCGGCGTGGAGAAAGGCATGCGAGTAATCGACATCGGCTGCGACTTAGGCGATGTGGCGATGCTCGCGGCCGAGCATGTCGGACCCACCGGTCGGGTAATCGGCATCGATCGTAACCAAGGAGTCATCGATGCCGCGCGGCACCGAGTCGCAGAGCGTGGATTCGACAATGTTCAGTTCGCGCGCCACGATGCCCAAACGTATGACGCACCCGCGGACTTCGATGCGGCCATCTGCCGCTACGTCCTGATCCACCAAACCGACCCGGTTCGATTCCTGCAGGCGACCAAGCGCCTCGTTCACCGAGGCGGGATCGTCGCGCTCCACGAAATGGACACCACCCGTGACGTCAGCTCCACACCGCGCCTGCCACTCCTACACCAGATGACAGCGTTAGTGATGGCGACGTTCGAGCAAATGGGCACCGCGCGCGACGCAGGCGCGCGTCTGGTGCCATTGTTCGCCGATGCCGGACTACCCGTCCCCCATCTTTTCGCAGAGACCATTGTCGAGAGCGGCGACGATTCCATGCTGTTGCCGTGGATCACGGACTGTCTGCGACAAGTGTTGCCTCGCCTGTTCGCAACTGGCGAGGTGACCGAAGACGAAATCCAGATCGACACACTGACCGAACGCCTAAAACAGGCCGCCCTGGAGTCGCGCAGTCAAATCGTCTCCGTCCCACAGTTCTGTTGCTGGGCCCGCATGTAGCGATCGGCCCGATCTGCACCCGCCGGACAGAGAAAAATCGGTCCGCCCATACGCTATGTGGATTGCCCGATATAGCGAAGGACACCCAGGACAACCGCGGTCGCGCCCGGCATCAATCAGCCACGATCCGCGCTTCCGAAAGCTGATTCTATCCGAGATTCGACCCGACGATTCGCAATGTGATCTGCTCGATGAGGTGGCATCGACATTGCTTCTCCGAAACTATTCAGCCAGTGTGTAATACGGATCGAAATGGTCGCGTCGATACCGTCTGTCGGTGAACCGCATTCACTGGATGCGCTCTGCCGCACGGACATGTCCTTAAGCATTGAATGGAGTAAACATGGCGCCGGCCGGGGATCTTGTGCTTCTGAATGCCAACATCCGCACGGTCGACGAACGGGATTCCACAGCGGAGGCAGCGTTGGTCACTGACGGAAGATTCGCGGTGGTCGGCGCGGAAGAACAGGTCCGTGCCGCGTCGGCCACCGCTGAGGTGATCGACGTCGGGGGTCGGACGGTGATTCCCGGCATGATCGATGCCCACAATCATCTGAGCATCGCCGCGTTCGCTCCCGACAGCGTGGACTTCTCGGTCACGCCCGTCGCGACGTTGGCCGAGGCGCTTACGGCGATCGAGAACCACTGCCAAACCGTGCCGTCCGGCCGGTGGGTGCGCGGCATGCGGTTCAACCCGTGGCAGATTCGCGAGCGGCGCGGTCCTACGCGCGCCGAGTTGGATGAAGTCGCACCGAACAATCCGCTCTTTCTGATCGATGTGAGCTGCCATCTCGGGTGGGCCAACAGTCTCGCTCTCGCTGAGGTGGGGATCGATACGCATACTCCCCAACCCTGGGGAGGCCAGATCGAGAAGGACGCCGATGGCGAACCGACCGGCACAGTGATCGAGACGGCGACGAATCTGTTACACAGCGCATCGTGGAATTCCTATGCCGAACGCGACTGGGACCGTTCCGTGGCGCTTCTTCACGCGAAACTCCATGAGTATCTCGCGGAGGGTCTGACCGGTGTCGGTGACGCCATGGTGACCGCCAAGGCTGCCGAGCTCTATCGCCGCGCCGATGCCGCGGGCGGACTGCCACTCACCGTGCAGCAGCTTCACCATGGCGACCACTTCTTCGCCATGCAGGATCTGCGCCGGTTCGACATCATCGAGCAGGTCAAGGAAGCGAGCACCAAGATGCTGCGCGGGGGGGCATTGAAGATCTTTGTCGATGCCGGCCATCCGGACGGACCGGCGATCGATCAAGTCCACGGCGGATGCAAGACTCACGCCGGATCGACGTACTACACCAAGGACGAAATCCTTGACTTGGCTACGCGCGCCAGCGACCTGTCGATCAACACCGCGATCCACGCAATGGGCAATTGCGCTGTGGACACCGTCCTGCGAGCGTACGAAGCGGTCCGTGGTAGAACGACTTCCGACGCGGTGTTGCGGATCGAACACGCTTTCGTCGCGGAACCGCGACAGGGTGCCCGGATGGCCGAACTCGGGATCGATCTGGTGACCAACCCGGGCCTGGCTTATTCGTTCGGCGCCCAATTCAGCATGTGGCGGGGTGAGAACCAGCCGCACCTGCGCGTTATGCCGGTCCGCAGCATGATCAACGCTGGGGTACGGGTCAGCCTCGCGTCCGATCATCCATCTGACGGGTACTCACCCTTCGAACTCATGTGGGTGGCCATCACGCGAGCCACCGCCCAAGGTGACCAGGTGGACCCGGAAGAGGCCATCACGGCTGCCGAGGCATTGCGCCTCTACACGATCAATGCCGCGCACGCCTCCGACCGGGCCGGTGAAGAGGGAAGCATCGAGGCTGGCAAACGCGCCAACTTCGTTGTCTTGGACCGCGACATCGTCACCTGCGCCACCGACGACATTAAGGATGCACAAGTCGACATGACCTTCGTCGACGGTCAACGGGTCTACCAGCGCCCCGTGTAGATAAGTCGACCGGTCAGTGTTGGCGTGCACAAATGGGAGTGAGGAAACTACAAGCGTCGCAGACGTTGCAAGAGTAAACCAGTGGGTTGGCGCCATTATAGTTCTCTGATACATGCCATTCCGGAGCCATCTGGACTCCGCCAACCGCACTCGGTTGCTTCCACATCGGATCGCGGAGTAGGTGAAGAGGTGCCCCCGCGGGCGGCAACCTCGATGTAACGTCTGCGGCCATCGCCGCCCACGCGGGTCTCAACTGCGGATCGGTGAGGCAGCACCGAGCACGGGCTGTACAGACTCTCATTCGTGTTTGATCGGTCCCGCTGCGGTCAACGTTGTAGAAGTTGTCGACCTAATCGGTCATGGCGGCGGCCAACTCGATCGCGGCGGCCCATCTGCGGGTGTTGAGCAACTCGACCTGCACCCGTGCCCAGAACGACTTTGTGGCGGCGTTATCGAAAGATGCCCGTGCATGGTTGTCGTCAACGCGCTACTGCACCTTGTACATCCAGATGAGCGTTGTGGTCAGCTCGCCGTCGATGCCCCATTGGTACTTTCGGGCGACGCCCTGACCGTTGTAGTGGCGTACGAAGTCAAGCATTGCGGCCCGGGTGGTCGCACCCGAGTCGATGCCCCTGAGCATCATTGTGGTCAGATCGTAGGCCTCCGTGCTATACGTACCCGGATCCTGGCCGTATTTCTTGGTGTAGGCGTCGGCGAACGGCCCACTGGCCGGAGCGCATGGGCAGCCCATCAGGGCATCTTTCGCCGCTGAGCCGGCCTGCTTGACCAACTCGGGATCCTTGCTGCCATCGCCAACGGCGAAGGTTGCCGTCACCCCCGCATCGCGCAGCTGCTGCAACAGGATCGCGGCCTCAGTGTAGTAGCCGCCGTAGAAGATTGAGTCGGGTGATTCGGCCTTGATCTGGGTGACCGCGGCGGCGAAGTCCTTGTCGCCTTTCTTGACCTGAATGTTGCAGTTGGCGTCCGCGACCGAACCCAGCGTCTGACGGACCGCGTCGGCGATACCAAGCCCGTAATCGCTGCTGTCATCGAGGACGCAGGTCTTCTTCGCTCCCACCGAGTTCTTCAAGTAGTTCGCGATCGCCGGACCCTGCACTCCGTCGTTGGCCAACCCGCGAAAGAAAGTCTTCCAACCGTTTTGTGACAGCGTCACATTAGTTGCACCGGGCGTGGCGGCCACCAAGCCCGCTTGGTCGAAGATCGTTCCGGAAGCCTTGGTCTCACCGGAAAAGGTTGGTCCCACCAGGCCAACAATCGAGGCGTCGTCAACCATCTGCGGTGCAATCTCGCTTGTCTTCTGCGGATCCGATTCGGTGTCGAAAGGCTTGAGAGTTACCTGGCAGCCCGGATTCGCCGCGTTGTGTTGATCGACTGCCAGCTGCGCCCCGAACTTGACGTTGTTGCCCAGCGCCGCATCACTTCCCGTGAGGGCGCTCGCGGTGGCGATGGATAACGGTGGGCATGAGGCCTTGCCATCACCGGCGGGATCCGCAGGCGTCGCGCCAGCCACGGGTGGCACCGCCGCACCATTCTGATCAATCTGAGTGAGGCCGACGATCTTCAGCGGGGTCGGCGTCGTTCGGTTACTTGTGTCTTCTGCGGGCGCCTGCTGACACCCAGCCACACCGATGACGATAAGTGCGGTCGAACTCAGCACGAACGCCTGACAAAGCGCGGGCATACGCACTCTTCCACCTCCAGAGTTGCAAGTCTTCACACCAGACAGGCCCGCCACGATGCAGGGATGTCGATGCTTGGGTCGATCACGAACGGCGCGCTGCACGCCGGTCGGCTTTTGTCGCCGCGCGCAGCCCCAAAATGACTAAACGAGCACCCAGCCTAAAGTGGTTAAACCCGCAGGTAGAACACGAAATACCGTGTCTGCCTACCGCCGACAGTTGATTAGCTACGTGTCTCCCTTTATATGAGGCCGCTAGCGACGGTCAAGCAACAGAGCAGCGCGAGCGCATCAGTGCGGGTATGCAACTCACGGCTATCGTGCTTGACCGCCGCCCGGTTGATCTGGGCAACTCGCGTCAACGCTCCCCTACGCCGGACGATCTGCAAATACTGCACACCCCGTAGCGTGGTCAAGCTCGGCACAACGTTAGGTAGAACCGCCTCGGCCGGTGTGGGTCGGGCCGGCCGGACGACCTTTGGCGATCTGCTTCCCGTACTTTCGTCACGCGTAGCGACGGCTGCCACATTACTGATGGACAATTCGGTGAACGACGCTCGCGGCCAGTCGGTAACGATCACCGCGGCAGGCAACATATATGTCACCGTCGCAGACCGATATAGCATCGGCGGTGCCGGAGTTTGACCTTCTCTGCACCGACATCCCAACCTTCAACGGCGCACGGCCCCACGGCTTCTCGCCGACGTTGATAGACTTTTGGTGTGACCAAAGATGTCCCCAACGCTCCGCGCCTGTCCACCACCCAGGCAGCTGTGGCGGTAGCAGCCAAACTGGCCGAAGAGATCGCCGTCGGCAGCGCCGGACGGGAACGCACTGGCGCGTCGCTGCTGCCCCAGTTGTGGCTGGTGGCTGAATCCGGCCTGCTCGCTATTTCCGTGCCCGCCCAGTATGGCGGCCCCGGGTTACCCGCAGCGACGGTGGTCGAGGTGATTCGTCTGCTAGCGCGCGGTGACAGCGCCGTCGGGCAGTCGTTGACTTCCCATTTTGTTTTTGCACAAGCTATTTCGCGGCTCGGCGACCGTCAGCCAGCACCCCGAATCTACGCTGACATCCTCAGGGGCGCTCGACTCGGCAACGCGACAGCAGAGCGTGGCACTAAGCACGCTCTGCACCGGCGCACCACGGTCATGAAATGCGACGGCGATCGCTGGGTCCTCAACGGGACCAAGTATTACGCGACTGGCGCGCTTGGCGCCTCGTGGATTGCGGTGGCCGCGCGCATCGAGGACTGTGATGGCGAGACCGTTACCGCGTTCGTGCGTCCAGACCAGCGCGGCGTCACCCTTGACCTCAACACGTGGTCGGCGTTCGGCCAACGCGGTACAGCCAGCGGTCAAGTCCGCCTCGAGGGCGTGGTCGTCGACGACGAGCTGGTGGTCCAGGAGGGCGCTGCACCGGATCCAAGGACTGGACCACCGACCGTCCTCGGCGCCTTCGACCAGGCTCTGCACGCCGCGATCGACATTGGAATCGCCCGCGCCGCACTCGAAGACGGCGCCGAATTCGTGCGGACATCATCGCGTCCGTGGCTGGAGGCCGGTGTTGATCGCGCCGACCAAGAGCCACACATCGTGCGGCGCTTCGGTGAGCTCACCGCGAAACTGTATGCGCTGGAGGCGCTTTTGGCCCGGGGCTCGGCCCTGGTAGACGACGCCCTCGCCGAGCCGGAACTGTCCCGAGACGGCGCTGCGCAGGCCACGCTAACGATCGCCGCGGCTAAGGCCCTGGCGCAAGAGTTCGCCGTCGAGATCGCCAGCGGCATCTTCGAACTCACAGGCACCGCGGGCACGGACGGCGCGGTGAATCTTGACCGCCACTGGCGCAACGTACGCACTCACTCATTGCACGACCCCGCTCGGTGGAAGTACGTCCACCTCGGCCATCACACCCTTCACGGCACCCGACCGCCACGGATTGGCCTGGTGTACTGACGGTCCTGCCGAGCACGGCTGCCCCGCACTGGACATGCTCAGATGTCGTCCAGGTGTAGTGCCATATCCCCAGCCTTTACAGGCGCCATTGTGTCGAGCACCACCGCTATGTCGAGAAAGTACAGAGGATCAGCACGCATCACAACGCCAGCACGATGTTCTCGACGCTAGTTCAGCTGCCTCGGCGCCGATTATGCAAGTTGGTCGACACCAACGGCCTGCGCGTCGGCGAGATCTTGCCGCATCACTTCGCTATCCATACCCGTCGCCTCAGGAGCTTCTTCGGCTTCAACCTAAGGCCAGCAGGTGACCACGTCCACCGAGGCAGCCGGCACCATTTCAACGGCGGTGTTGCTCACACCGAACGCACTCACCATGCCACAGCTGCGCGTCAGACCATCGTCGTCGATGCGACCGGCACCGAAAGCTCAAGGCCACTTATGTACTCCCCCGCCAATGTGACCGCTGCGGTCCGGATGTGTGTTGCATTCGGACGTTGCCCGCTGGTGAACCGGGCTTAGCTTGAACTAAGCACCCAGTCAGCCGTTCGGGTATCACTTACTAGCTATAGTCCAGACAGGAGACTTCGCTATGTCTGTCGACGATATCGCCGTGACGACGTCTGATCGAGAGCCTTCCAACAGGTCCCGGCTGAATACTTAACGGTGGGCGCGTCATCGTCGGTGACGGAAAGACGGTCTACGACGATGCCATCATCGTGGTCTGCAACGGCTGCATCTGCGACGTCGCCACCAATCACAAGTTCGCGCCAGCCGAGGGTGATCGGGTGGTTGATGTTTCGACCAAAACGATCATGCCCGCCATCGTCAATCCGCACGGCCACCTTGGCTACTTCCGTGGCAAAACGCCCATTGCCCAGAACTTGTCCCGCGCAGGCGTTCTCGATCACCTACGACGCCTGCTGTACGCCGGAGTATCGGCGTTTCAGTCGCTTGGTACCGATCGTGACGATCTCGAGCTTGCGATTCGCGACGATCAGCGCGGCGGCAGACTATCGGTCGAAGGCCCATTGCCGGCCTTGTTCAGTGCTGGAACCGGCATCGTGGCGCCGACACCCGAGGCACCCAATGGCGGCCCGTTCTACGCGACCGCATCTGACCACGAAGCATGGAGCGCCGAGGACGCCCGTGCTCACGTCCGACGCCCTTCGGCCAAGCGCGTCGACATCGTCAAGTGTGGATCGACGACCGCCATGGCGCCAAGGTGAAGCTCGCACCTGAGATATGCACGGCGATCATCGACGAAGCGCACCGAGTCGGCCTGCCCGTCGCCGCGCACATCTACACCACCGATGACGCGAAGAACGCGGTACGAGCCGGCGCGGACATCCTGGCGCACCTTCCGCGCACCGGCGCCGATCCTGAGCTCACCGACATGATGGTGAAAGACGACGTAATCGCCTTCACTTCGCTGAGTATCCAGCGGCCCGACGGAACGGCATGGCTCGACGACCCGCTCGCAGAAGAGCTGGTCAGCGAAGACACCAGAGCACACCTACGCGAGCGCATCAAAGAAAGCGCTCCCGCACCAATGTTCGACTCAATCCACGCCTACGAGCAAATCACCGAAGCGCTGCGGCAGTTGTTCGATGCCGGCGTCCACGTCGTATTCTCGGCCGACACCAGTCTGTTGACCCAGATACCGGGTCTTGCCGAGCACCGCGAGCTCGCGGCGATGGCCGACGCGGGAATTAGCATCAACGACGTTATCGCTACAGCCCCCAGCAAGTCGGCCGCACTGCTTGACCGGGATTCGGGGATGTCTGCGCCTGGCCGCCGAGCCGACCTGCTGGTTCTCAACAGCAACCCCCTCGACGACATGGGCAACACCCGCCGTATTCACTCAATCTACCTAGACGGCGAGCTGGTGGACCGCCATGCTCTGCATGACCGATTCTTGGAGTTCTGACCAATGAAGACCCGCGCGGTCACCGCCCTGCGCCGAGCCTTCGACCAGGATCTGCAATCAGGACGCCCAATCTTCAGTCCGGGAGCGTACGACGCCCTCAGCGCCTGTTTGGTGGCGCAAGCAGGATTCGACGCCGTTTACATTGGCAGCTTCGCGACGGCTGCGTCGGTATACGGCCTGCCCGACGTGGGACTGCTCACACTCATCCGCTGTCTGGTGCCATCGAAACGCCGAGAGTCAACGAAAGTCGTTTAAGCAGAACCTTTCCACGGGCTGCGGGTGATTAGCGACCCAGCCGGTTCCCGGCCGGCGGTGGCGGTCTGGACGGTCTAGATGGACTCTCGATTTTTGGTCGGGGCTCCCTCACCGTGGGCCCGACGATGAGGCACCTCGCCATCAAAACGCCCGACGCTAGCATGCCCGCCGACACCCCGCCACCGGTCTACACGGATAACGCCCGCAGGACGCGGACCGGTCGGTCTCGCCGCCGACCTATCCCACAGCATGGCGCCGCTACCGCCCACATTCCCGAGTGGGTAGCGTTGCAACGCAACACGTCCCGGCTTCGACGGGCGGACAGGCCCGAAGTGGATCGCGGGTATTGGTGCATCTGCCGACGACGGCAGGGTTGTCATGGATATGGTCATGAGTTCGCGAGATGTCGCTTGATGCACGATGATTGGATAGATTCTATGGCAGCGCACGTTAGTTGATTACGTGGCACCTCGCCGCAGCCCCTAGACCTGTCTGACGAGACCGAATGGGCACCAACCAGGCGACCGCATGTGTCGACTGCCTGTGCTTCACACCGATACCGCCCCACGGAAGGCAACAATGCCAACAACTGAGCTCGGCGCCACCCAAGGTGGTCTGAAACTTCGTCGCAGTTTGAATGTGTGGGAGGCAATCGGGCTTTCGGTTGCGGTCATGGCGCCCGCGATGGCGGCCAATATCAATCCACAGGGAACGGCCAGCGTCGTCGGCCGCGCCGTCCCGCTTTCATTCGCGCTCGCCACGGTAGGAGCGCTTCTGATCGCCTACTCCTTCATCCGCCTGTCCCAGCGCTTCCAGCACGCTGGATCGGTCTACGGCTTTGTCGGCGCAATACTTGGCTCTCGTGCAGGGATCTTCAGCGGCTGGATTCTCGCCGTGGCCTATGTGTTATTCGACGTCTACACCGCGATCGCCGCTGGACGTTTCATCACCGATGAAATGACCACATCCGGACTCTGGCCCGGCATACCGGACTACATGGGTTTCGTTTTCGCCGGCATCGCGCTGCTGGTCGTACTGTACTTCGCCACGCGCACCATCCAAGGTGGCACCCGGCTTCTACTCGTCGTCGAAGGGCTGACCGTTATGCTTATCGTCGTCGTCACCGGCGTCGTCCTCGGCAAGCTCCTGACACACGCCGCTCCCGGCGGACAAACATTCGATCCCACCGTCTTCACTCCGGCGCCGGGCACCGGCCTGTCGAGTGTGTTCCTGGGAGTTGTGTTTGGCTTCCTGTCTTTCGGGGGTTTTGAAGCCGCCGCAACCCTCGGCGAAGAGACAATCCATCCCCGCCGTGACGTCCCGCGCGCCGTAATCGGCACAGTTCTGTTCGGTGGTGTTTTCTTCGTCGTCGTCACTGCCGTCGAGGTCATGGGCTTCGGCACCAGCCAGGACGGGATTGCTGCCTTCGTCGCATCACCGTCGTTGTTGGGTGACCTCGGGACGTCGTACGTAGGGAGTTGGATCGGCCACCTCATCACCATCGGCGCGGCCGTCAGCGCAATCTCCTGCGCGACGGCGTGCGCGGTGAGCGCGTCTCGACTCGTATATGCGTTCTCACGCGATGGCGCTGGAGCCGCACCGCTCAACGCGCTGTCACAGACCCACCAAGTCCCTGCTCGTGCCGTCTGGGCTGTCCTGACCGCAGCCGTGTCCTTCGGCGTACTCGGTTGGATCATCTCTCGGGGAGCGCCGTTTTCGGTCAGTGTCGTCGTCGGAACCGCTGCCACCCTGATGTTACTGGTCGTTTACCTAATGGCGACCGCTAGCACAATCAAACTGCTGTTCTTCAGTGGAAGCCGCGCCGTCAGCAAGTGGGAGATCATCATCCCGGCAGCCGGATTGCTGGTCCTGGGGTACACGATCTGGCGCAACCTGTACCCCTTCCCGGTGGGCAGCGCGTGGTGGGGACCAGGGTTGTTTATTGCGGCATTGGCGGGTGTCCTGGTGACAGTGGTCATCCGGGCCGACGTCGCGAAGAACGTCAGCGCCAAGCTGATCGAAAACGACGGTCTCGAAGACGGTTCCGTAATCACCAGCTGATAAGGCTAAGTAATCGGCTGGCCATAAGCCAGGGCACCGCCCGGTGTGCTGCGGTGTCCACACCACCGCACCACGGACCCACTCGATGAGCTGATCGGGCAGCGTCCCAGTCTGCTAAGCGATGAGCTTCTTCCATTGCAGCCAACGCATGGCTAATCGTCAACATGCCACCGATCTCGAACCAGAACCAGGACCACGCTGCAGTGTGACGCGCCGGGCGAGAACCGCTGACCATTTGTCGTAGCCGGAACCTTCGCAGCCGCGTCCCTGAACCGGCTTACAAGCCGATCAGAGTAATTGTCAATACCCTATGGATCGGGTTCTTCAAGCGACCTCCGCTCCGGTTGATTCGGCCGGTTCGGGCGGGTTCGCCGCTGGCGTGATGTCGGTGGGGCATTCGAGCAGTTTGCCTTTGTGGATGAGGGCGCCAGCTCGGACGAGTGCGACCAAGTGTGGGACGTCGACGGCCCGCCAGCGGGCTTGTGCTGCATCGATCAGCTTGTAGGCCATGGCAATCCCCGCTGCGTGCGATCCCGGCCCTTGGTGACTGTCGTGCGCAGCCGTACGGTGGAACGTTGGCTCGATCGGGCTGGCGGTGCGCAGATGGATCCAGTGCTCGGCCGGGTACTTGTAGAACTGCAGGAGCACATCGCCATCATCGACGATCTTGGCGACTGCCTTGGGATACTAGGCGCCGTAATCGACCTCGAACGCTTTAATCGCGACCTGGGCCTTGTCGATGTCCTCGGCATTGTCGATGTCCTTGATCGCAGCCAAAGCACCGGGATGCGCTGAATTCGTCAGCGCCAGAACTATTGGCCTGCTGGTGAAACCACCCCCACGCAGCGCCTTAGCCGCCCGGAACACTTCCCGCACAGCCTTCCAAAACCCTAGGGCGCCGTCCCCGACGGCTGAGGCGCCGCATGGCGGGAATCATCATGGCGGGCAACCGATCTGCTGGCATGGTCGACATTGATCGACTTCACCGACCCCCCCGACCTAGCCACCTGCGAGATCGACACGTTCCGCTACCGGGTCCTGCACGTCGCCCGCATCACGCGAGGCGCCCACCGAACCCGCTTACGGATCGACGCCGCCTGGCGGTGGGGCCTCGGCGGTCCACCCCGCGGCCTGACCACTGATGGTTCGTCAGGCCGCTGTCTTGGCTGAGTGCTTCCCGCCGGCGGCTGGCTTCGTGCCGACGCCAGTCTTCTTCCCGGCGGCCGGCTTCGTGTGGGTGCCGGTCCTCTTGCCGGCGGCGGTCTTCCTACCTGTGTCGGCGTCCTTCTTGTCGTGGACGGGCGTACCCGATGGCCTCGTCTTATCGGGCGTGGTCGGCACCTCGGACTTGGGCGTCTTCTCTGGCTTGGACGTTGCGTCCTTCACAACCTCGGTCAACGGGTCGACGGAGTCCTTCTTCTGTTGCACTGCGTCCGTCTTTACCTCGGCGGTGTCCTCGTCCTTCACCGCCGTCAGCTTCGTCGTCGAGTTCTCGGCCTCCACGGCCTTCTCCGTCGGCGTTGTCATCTTCGCGGCTGCCAGTGTCGTCACCGGTGCTGTGGTCGTCGGCAGGCTGATGACTGAGGTGATGGCGCCGAGGTCACCGATGAGGGCCTGGATTCCTTGGATCGTCGCTGTCTGGAGGTGCATGCCCACCGCTGGCCAGTCCTGGATGGGATTGAAGGGCAGTATTGACAGAAACTGCGTCTTGCCGGGATCGCGGCTCCAGTCATACCCAAGGTCGGCCAAGACCTTGTACACCGGCGAGACGAGGTCGACCACGGGCTTCACCGCCGGCCGCAGAGGGGCGGGCACCGCGGACGTGATCAGGTCCATGATCGGCAGGCTCTTGGCTGGGATCATGTAGTACTTGTTGCCGAAGGAGTCGACGCGGCAGTTGGCCCCTGGGCAGGACGTCGCGAGTATCGCCGCCAATTCCGGCTCGGTATATCCGTAGGCGATCGGATCCATTGGTCCGTTGCCGTTAGGTGTCAAGTAATTTCCATGGACGGTTTCTGCCGCGGCAACTGCATTCACGACTGAGAACGGGTTCCCCCAGTACTTCGGGGCGTACATCACCGGGTCGTACTCGAAGCCGATGCTGGTCATCGGAATGCCGGTGTCGACAGGCGTCGCCGGGCCGAACGTAATGTTGAGCAAGGGGATCGTCGGGAGAAAGCCGAGTCGCGTGAAAAAGCCGCCGTCGGGGTTAAACGCGTTGCCGATCAAAACGACCGACTTCACTTTGTCCAGCAACGGGTCGCCCTGCAGCTTGCGCAGGGTGTCGGAGACGACGGCACCACCCTGGGAGTATCCGAAAAGGATCGCGCCGTCCGGGTCGGTCAAGTTCTGCAGTGCCGAGTATGTATTCTCGACGCCCGTTCCCACCGAAGCGTCCCACGTGTCACACGAATATCCGGGGCACCAATTGCCGATGAACCCGAGCGGGAAGAACGACGCGGGGTAGTCGATGCCGTCGAGATGGCAGCCGTTGGTAGATGTGCACGACGGGTTGAACGGGGCAATGTAGCGATCGGTGGCGTGCTGTCGATACAGATCGACGATATTTGCGTCGGGCGTACCCGTGCCCGGCACGATCAACGCCGTCGCGGCCAGGCTGACGGCCGCGGTCAATGCAGTTACTGCGCTGAGCAAGAGGGATCCGAAGATTCCGAGAAGAAAAAGGAAGGTAATTCGTGTCGACGTACCCATGCGCGCGGTCGCCCAACCCATATCGCCTCCAGAGTGAAACTTCGAATGAAAAAGGACTCCATCGGATCTCAACGGCTACTGCACGAAATTCATTCAGACCGCCGGACGAACACTACGCAACAAGGCCCGCGCTCACCTAAGTTCTCACTCCGGTCTGCTTTCAACCACGAAGGGGACAAACGCCTGACGTGTTGGATGAGCAGAAGCGCGCGCAACGCGGCGGCTGCGCCGGTAAGCCCAAAGACCACATATTCCAATGGCTTACGCCAACGCAGCTATCCGAAGTTCCGCGAACGTCGACGATCTGTAATGACGCTTCTAGCGGCGATTTTGCTGGTGCCGCGACCGACTTCCGTGGCTTGGGGAGATTATTGTCAAGATCCGTGGATGGGGTTGTTTCAGGCGAACTCCGCTTCGGTGGATTCGCTCGGTTGGGTAGGCGTGATGTCGACGGGGCGTTCGAGCAGTTTGCCTTTGTGGAACACCGCGCCGGCGCGGACCAGGGCGACCAGGTGTGGGCCGTTGACTGCCCGCCAACGGGCTTGCGCGGCGTCGATCAGCTTGTAGACCATGGCAATCCCCGCAGCAGGGGATCATCCGGGGCCTTGGTGACCTTGGTCCGCAACCGCACGGTGGCAAACGTCGACTCGATCGGATTGGTCGTCCGCAGATGGATCCAGTGCTCGGCCGGATACTTGTAAAACTCCAGCAGCACATCAGCGTCGTCGACGATCTTGGCGACCGCTACCGTGGCGTTCAGATTGGCGCTGACGATGTCGGGCATGATCGAGGCGTCGGCGACCCGGAGCAAGGGATCACTTGTGCCTCCGGTTTGTGGCCGGAGCCAACGTGTCTGCCATGCGGGCACGATTTCGGCTATGGCTGCCGGATGACAGCCGCTTTGGTATTCATCAGCTCGCGGGTCGACGTGCCCTCGGGCCGTATTGGCTCTCGGTTCCGGCTAAGTCGACGCACACCGTGGTTGCAAAAGCCGCCCGTTAGAGGCTTCCGGCTTTTTCGGGGCGGATTATTAGGTCCGCTGCGCGTTCTGCAATCGCGTAAACCGTGGCAGCAGTGTTGTTCGATGGGATCGAGGGCATCACGGAGGCGTCCACAATTCGAAGACCCGCGATGCCATGCACGCGTAGCCGGCCGTCGACGACGGACGCTCTAGTACTCCCTAGCGCACAAGTCCCGACCGGGTGGAAGTGGGAGGCAACGGACTTGCGCACATATCGGCGCAGCGAATCGCCATCGGCGACATCAGGACCGGGCAGCAGTTCCTCGCCCAGCCACGCATCGAGCGTTGGAGCCGTGCCAATCTCGCGAGCGATCCGCAATCCGGCGACTAGGGTGCACACGTCACGGTCATCGTCCAAGTAGTTTGGGTCGATTCGTGGAGGGTAGAACACGGAGGGTCCCGACAGCCGCACTTCCCCGCGACTAAAAGGCTGCAATAGGGCCACTCCGAGCACATAGCGGTCAGGTTCACCGAAGTTGCAACCGTCGGTGAAATCGACGCCGAAGATTTGCAGATCGGGGACTGGCACCGATGCCTCACTACGGATCAGTCCGACAAGCTCGGCCCGGTTGTGTCGCGCTCCCGACACGGGTCTGGATGCGCGGGCAGGGTATATGAGCGCCGTTGTGGGGTGCGTCTGGAGGTTCGAGCCCACCCCTGGAAGGTCTTCGACAACTGCGATTCCGTGGGATCGAAGGTGATCGTACGGTCCGACTCCAGACACCATCAACAGCTGAGGTGACCCGATAGCACCTGCCGCGAGGACCACTTGGCCGGCCGCAACTTCTACCGTGCGACCGTCACCTTCGGTGTACTGGACTCCTGTGCAGCGTCCACGCTTTATACACAGCCGATTCACCACGGCGTCTGCGATGAGCATCAGATTTGGTCGGTGGATAACCGGATCGAGATATGCATCAGCGGCACTCTGCCGTCGTCCATCCACAATGTTGAGATCGCTGAACCCGAACCCCTCTTCGAGACCGCCACTGACGTCGACGGCACGTCGGTAACCGCGCTGCAGCGCGGCGAGAAGGCACGCGACAAAGAAATGACTTGGCGGGTGGCCCGGCGCCACGGATAGTGGGCCTTGATCACCACGCAGAGTCGGATCCCCATGGGCAGCGGTCTCACTGCGCTTGAAGTATGGCAGTAGGTCGTCGAAGCTCCATCCACTAGCGGCATTGGCCTGCCATGATGCGTAACTATCGCGATGGCCTCGGGCGAATACCATTGCGTTTATCGATGAAGAGCCGCCGATGCCTCGGCCCCGTGCGAACGACGCTGCTCTACCGGTCGCAGCCTGAACAGTCGTCAGGTCACCCCAGCTGGCTTGGCTCTCTCCGAGTGACGGCCAGGAGGATGGGTCAGTGCTCGCCTCGGGCGGGGTGCCGCTACCAGCCTCCAGCACTAACACCCGGACGCGATCGTCCTCCGTGAGTCTTGCTGCCAGAACAGATCCGGCTGTTCCTGCACCGATCACGATGAAGTCGTAGAGGGGGCCTTTTTCCATATGGTGCTCCTAATCTAGTTCCTATCGCGTGCCGCGATGCCGGCGCGAGTTCACGCCACGAGCGCATGTCTCCACTTCCGTATCAAACTGGCTAGAAGAGTGGAGTTTCCATTCATAGAGTGCACGCGCCGTGAAAAGTTCTTACCTGCAGCTTCATTCGGCCCTTGTGGACCGCGCTGTCCCTCGTCATTCCGGCTGTGTAGGGCGGGTATATGTCCATAGTGGTTACCAAATTGGTTGCTTCTCTGCGAGACTCAAAATTCATCACCGCCGTTGGAGCACTCGCGGCCAGCGCCGTGCCGCGTGCTCGTAGCCTGGAGATGAATTTGAGGCCACACAGACAGCCGCTTGCACCAAGTCCCAGCCGAGGCGCCTTTAAGCCGACACCTTGGCTTAGTGTCGACCACCTCTGCATCAACAAAAAACGGGATTCGATCCCTTCCCATAACACTTGCCAAAATTAATAGTTGCGCGCAGGGCACACGTCGAGCCTCCTGAATGCCCCACGCCCGCTGTCTCCAACTGATGAGTACGCCCCGCTCCAAGCCACAAGCTTCTCGCTCCCTGCTGGCCGCGTACCACCAACTGATGCCTCGCTTGGCCTTCCACGGGTTCGACTGTCTTACACGACGTCCTTGGGCCGCTCCCCGCAAGGACGGAATCCGATGCCATCGTCGGTGGCCGACCGTGTAGTGGCCGGGGCGCGAGTTTTCATGAGTTTGAGGTTGCCATGCGCTGTTTGGTCACCGCTTCTGCTTGTCCCGCTGGGTGGAACGTGATGCTTTGCGTTCAGCCTCAGCAGGGTCGTTCAGGTCCGATCGATGAAGGCGAGCCGTCAGCTGCGACGTGGTCAAGCCGACCCGCCCAGCTCAAGGACGACGAAGGAGATCCGTGATCAAGACCCTGACCGCCATCGCCATTGCGGGGGCCGCCATCGCTTCCAGCAGCATGCCCATGCCGAACGCCGAGCCGGGCTGTACGGCCTTCGGGCTGTCCTCTGCCCTGGGCCAGGTCGCCAGCTCCACCGGGGCCTGGCTGAGCGCCCAGCCACAGGCGGAGGCGGCGGTCAACACGGCCGATGAGAACGCCAGCCGCACCTACTTCGCCGCCCACCAGGCTGAATGGTCTGACCTGCAAGGCATCGCCTCCCCGCTGCGATCCTTGCGCCAGTCATGTCCGCAGCAGGTCAGCCCCGGTGACGTCGCCCGGCTCTATGACGCGATGGCGAGCTGATCAGTCAGATCCCGACCACCGACCTGGACAGCGCGCATCAGGCGCTGGACCACATGCTGGTCAGTGTGCGCGAGCACACCGCCCAACGTGCCCTCGGTGACGGTGGGCGCTGCGGAGCTCAAAAACTCGTCGTCCTCGTCGATGAACGCAGTCGGATCGAAGGGCTCGTCGTCGGCATCATTGAAGGAGTCCGTGCCGACGTCGAGCGCCTCCGGATGCTGTTCCAGCTCCTGCAGCTTCTCGATGATCTCCACCCACATCTCCTGCGGCAAGCTGGACTTGACCGCGTCGCAGATCTAGTCGATCTGAACCTTCATCACCAACCGATCGTGGCTGTAGTCCCTGGAATCGATCAGCGACTGCAGCCGACCCGCCGCGACGATGCCGGTGTTCGCATCGACCCTGGTGTCCGAGTCGACCAGGTACTCCTAACGTCTGACGTGAGCATCTCGAACAACGCAATGGGCGTGAGCGCGGTGGCCACACCCTCGATGGCACTGGTTTGAGGCTCATCGAAGGTGGCGAGGTTCAGGAATGTAGGAAGACGCACTCGCCGAAACCCGCGCTAGTCCCCGGCGGGGAGCGGCCAACAACATTGTCGCGCGCGGTTTTGAAGACGTGTAAAGGTCGAGGTTCTGTACCTATTTTTCCCTGACCAGCCCCGTCCGGGACACATCAGTACGAAGACGGTTGCAAGTAGGCATTATCTGGTCCACCGTGGACGCTGTAGCACACTGCAGCACAGCCGTTTTCACCCTGGCCGAGCGGGTGCCCGTCTGGACGTCGGCTACCCGATAACCCTGCGCCTACCCACCCACTGACCCTAGGCCGGCGCATGGCTTCAATTGCGGCGCAACATAATCGTTCATAGTCCACCGGTGACGACCCAAACTCGACAGTTGCCGATCACCGGCCCGACCGAAGAGAGAAGCTGGAGGCGAGGACAGACCAGCAAATACCCCTGCCATCACCAATCAAATATCCACCGACGCCAACCAGTCGGTGAATCCTGGCTAAGGCCCTGATCTCATGGCCTTACGCCCGCGGCGAAGGGTTCGCAAACCAAGGCGCATTGGTCAGGCGAGCGGCCACGGCGGAGGTAACGGTTATTTCGATTCACGCTATGAAAGTTTGGTATCTCGTGGCTGAGGATTGCGGATGCTCCGCAATAACTGATCCGGCCGAGGCGAAAGGGCGGCCCGCCGTTGATATGGCAATGGTATTAAGGCGTTGTTCGATTGCGACGGTTTGACTCGGTCAGCCGTCAACTCGGATCGGTTGTTCTTCGATGTGGATCGAAGGCGTGGCATCGGAAAATCCCCACAACTACTATGGTGCGTCACCAGAACAATGTATGCACATTCGTTAGCCCTCTCTTGCGCAGCAGCATTCGCTGCCGGGAATCAAGCGCACTGAAGCCACAGGTCGGCGTCAGCGCGTTCGGCTACACACATGGCTAGCAGCGCGCCTGGGGTACGCAGGAGACAAACGGCGCCGAAGGCCGATTGGCGGTCCCATGCCGGGCGGTGTATGGCAACGCCCTCTTGACAACGGCCGCCAACTAATCGCGGCCGGCTTCTATAAGTTTGTCGGCCAGCCCCTTGGGATTGGAAAACATCAGTTCGTGTCCACCAGGCATCTGTAACAAGCGGAAAACGCCCAGCCGGCTGGTCATCCGGGGATGAAACTCCCACTCACCAGGTGGCATCACAGTATCCTCAGTGCCTCGCACATAGCTGCGAGGCGTTTGCAATGTGTGGAACTTCTTCATTTCGATCCGATCCAGGAAGGTCCGAACCGGTTGGGGTGAGAGCTGTTCGTAAGCCCATCGAGCGACCTGTAGATCAGCGTCCCCAATGTATCCGTCACGCCACAAGTCGAAAGGCGGCATCAAGGTGCCGTCCGGCGAAGTGGTAGCCAACTGGTCGATTACGACGCGGTGGCTAGGGGGCGATAGATCGTATACCGACTCGCCATCCTGTGGCACTATCCCGGCGTAGAACACAAGGCGTCGAACGCGGTCCGGGATAGTCTCTACGACTTTGCATATGACGGATCCACCGAAGCTGTGCCCCACGAGGATGACATCAGTCAGGTCGCGATCGACGATGTAATCGATCGCAGATTGGGTGCATTGAGCATGAGACACACTCTTATCGGCGTTCTTGCCATGGCCGGCAAGGGTAGGTGCGTAGGCGACGTGCCCATGCTGCTCGAGCCGCTTGATCACCCCGCCCCAGGAACTTCCGTCGTGACAGAAGCCATGGATAAGGACGAAGGTTAACATGTGATTTCTCCTTTTATAACGTTGGTGCAGTGCAACATCCGATCGTTCGTCGACAGTCAGCTACGAGAGGTGTACGGGCTGTGTCCGAGCCGACAGGTAAAGGGCGCCAAATGCCGCATGCCCGCGTATGCGATTGTTCCTACTGATCACAGCGACGTCAGGAAGGCGATCAACTGTTGGTTTACCTCGGGAGCGCGTTCCTGTTGCAGCCAGTGTCCAGCGCCGGACAAAATCTCCAGGTTGCGCAGTCCCGGCACCTGGGCGGGCAGGTCGGCCAGTGCTTGCTGGGTGTTTCCAGCGACCAAGTCGTGTTCCCCAGCGAGATACAGCACCGGTTGAGTGATCGCCGCCCCGACAAACGGCCCAAGGACCGTCGGTAGCGCGTTGAGGTTGCGGTACCAGTTGAGACCACCTCGAAGGCCGGTGCGAGAGAACTCCGAGACATAGAACGCAAGGTCGTCTTCGGTGAGCCAGGACGGCAGCCTATCGGGCTGCACGAGGTGGTCAACAAAACCGTCTCCCATTGGGTAATAACCATCCCAGCCGTTCGTGTGCACACCGTCGCCCACAATGTCACCGCTAAAGGTGTACAGAATCGCGCGTAGCGTATGGTCCACGTCGGCCTCCAGCACCGCCTCTGCCAACCCGGGCTCCTGAAACCACAGTCGGTAATACGCCCGCTCCCCTGCGGCCTGCCGCATCAGGTCGTTCATCGTCACCCCTTCCGGAAGCGCGGGAATAGGCGGACGATACGGCACGCTCAAGACCGCAACGGCGCGAAACACATCCGGGCGCATCAGCGCGCTGTACCACGCCGCCGATGCGCCCCAGTCGTGTCCCACCACCACAGCCTGCTCGACACCCGTCATCGCGACCACGCCCACAACGTCAGCCACGATATGGCTCATCGAGTACGCATCGACCGCTGCGGGTGCACTCGTCGTGCCGTACCCGCGCATATCCAAAGCCATGGCCCTGAATCCAGCGCCGGCGACCGCCGGCAATTGGTGACGCCAGGCATACCATGACCCCAGAAAGCCGTGACAGAAGACAACGAGCGGGCCCTCGCCTACCGAAACGGTATGCACTGCGATGCCGTTGACCTCCACGCGGTCATGGGTGAATTGGTCGGTGACCACGTTCATTCCTCTCTGTCGATCATTAGATAACTTGAGATCCGACCGGTCCGATACCCCGTATCGGCCGTTGCTGAGGATCGTGCCTCGGGACCTCAAAGCGCTGGATTACTTACTGCCAACACAGCGAATAACTCTCATTAGGGCGGATTTCATCCGGACACGTGGTGCGGACACAAATCTCCGTCGGCGGGTATACGGATTATGTTGCGGTCCACCGGGTTCTACCGCGAAGAAGCTCCGTATCGACGAGGATGCGTTTCCAAGCAAGGCTGCCCCGGATGATGACGATTCGTAGCAGTAGCCCTGCGGTCGACTCCCGTCGCCGTCGCAGCGCTCCTCACGATCCGCACCGACACACACCAAGCCGGGCCAGCCACGTTTTAAGCTGAGATCCACCGATTTAGGAGATGTGGGTGAGTGTGCTGAGGCGCGAGAATGTCCTTTCTTTGTAGGAGAATTGGGCGTTTGTCAGTCCGATTCACGTGCTCGCGGATGGGCATCTCGTAGGTGCAACTCTCTCATGTCCGCCCGGTGGGGGCGGTGGCGATTCGCTTGGTCTTGTGTGTTGACCACGTGTCCCGCCAGGTGGAACAGCCGCTTGCTGGACGGTGGCCCTCACCCACTTAGCTTAGGTGCAGGGCGTACTCCCCGTCGCTAAACCAAGTAGCGATTGCGATGTGCGATAGAACTTTACCGTTGGGAACCGTCGGACTGTGGGACGCGGGCCGCGCCGCGGGCCAACACTTATTGTAAGGAGGTTAGATTTATGAGTCATTTGGCGCCAGTGTTGCTATACCGCACAGGCTTTGACAGACGGAAGCTGAAATAGGTTTTGTTTCAGTTATTATCGGGGTGCGACATGAGGATCGGCCGAAGCCGACGACGATGCGATCAGTGGGTCTAGCGAATACAGCTTGCATGGAAGCGACTCTGCGGCGCCATTACCCAGTGAGTCGGACTAAATGTCGTGAGTAATCCACGGCAGCCATGAACACGAGAACCCCTCTCTGGCCGTAGCCGCGCCGTCGCACTTGACATGAGGACGGCGCTTGTGCTTCTTGCAGGCACTGCTCACTCAGCGGGTGCAGTTGGAGACCGGTCCCGCATTGCATCCGTGACTGTCCGGAAGCGATCAAATAAGCTGAGTTACAACCACTTTAATGCGGCTAACCAAGCAGTGTAGCGGCGTTTCGCCCGGTCAGCAGCTGTGCAGATTCTGGAAACGTCCGGTAAAACAGATGGATCGGAAGATGACGTGCGTTTCAAATTGTATGTCAGACAACACCGAAATCAGCTTCCTCGACATAGGTTTTACGCAACAGCCCCACCTCATACTCGACCGACTTCGGGCCGCCGGTCCGGTGAGCCGGGCCATAATGTGGGGCGGTGTTCCAGTCTGGTTGGTGACCAGATACCAGGAAGCCAAAGCCCTCCTCGCTGATCCGCGGCTGAGCAAGGACAACGACAAGATTCAGACCCTTTTCCCACCAAACCACAACGGCGCCTTTCAGTCATCGATGAACTCGAACATGCTGCAGAGCGACCCGCCAGACCACACCAGACTTCGCAAACTGGTCGTCAAGGCCTTCACCGCGCGTGCTGTGGAGAATCTACGAGGTCGGGTAGAAGAGATTGCCGACCATCTGCTCGAGCAGATCGACGATCGCGGCGTATTCGATCTCATGGAGGCGTTCGCGACGCCTCTACCTCTGCAAGTGATCAGCGAATTGGTGGGTATACAGACGTCGAACAACAAGCTATTCCGTGACTCCGTAATGGCCCTTTCAGACCAAACCGACCGTCAGGAAAAGGACACCGCACGCGCCACCTTGTCGGGTCTGCTCGCAGAGGTAATCGCCGATAGGAGAAAGAAGCCCGCCGGCGACCTGCTCAGTCGCCTGATCGAAGCGACCGACCAAGGTGACCAGCTCTCGGAACAAGAGTTGATGGCGACGTGCTTCGTCATCATCGGTGCCGGCTTCGAAACTACCGTCAATCTGATTGGAAACGGTGTCTTGGCACTGCTGCACAATCCCGCCCAACTGGCGGAACTCCGTGCAGACGCATCACTCCTCCCTGGAGCGGTCGAAGAGTTCCTACGCTTCGGCAGCCCGGTAAGCACCGCGACACCGCGGTTCACCACCGTTCCAATCACCGTAGGCGATGTAGAAATTCCCCCGAACGAGTTCGTCATGATCTCACTGCTGTCGGCCAACCACGACGAACGACATTTCGATCTACCAGCAATGCTCGACATTGCGCGAAAGCCGCAGTCTCACCTGGCGTTCGGACACGGCATCCACTATTGCATTGGCGCATCTCTTGCGCGCCTCGAAGCCAGCACTGCATTCGAGCGACTAATGACGCGGTTCCCCCACATGAAACTCGACAACACAAGACCCGTTGTCTTTCGCGACAGCACCCTGATACACGGGCTTGAGGCCTTATACATTCGATGCCGATGAACGCTTCGAGGGGTCTGCCGCACGAATAGGTGACAACCGAGATCGCTTGCCCAGGGTGGGCGGGCTGGAAGGATGTCACCATGGCAAGGCCCTATCCGAAAGAGTTCCGTGACGACGTTGTCCGGGTCGCTCGCAACTGGGACGACGGTGTGACAATCGAGCAGATCGCGTCGGATTTCGGTGTCCACCCGATGACGCTGACCAAGTGGATGCGTCAAGCCGACATCGACGACGGGGCCAGACCGGGCACCACGACCGGCGAGTCAGCCGAGCTACGCGAGCTACGTCGCCGAAACCGGCTGCTGGAGCAGGTAAATGAGGTCCTGCGTCGAGCGGCGGCGTATCTGTCGCAGTCCAACCTGCCGGGAAAAGGCTGTACCCGCTCGTGAAAGAGCTCGCCGCCGAGGGCATCCCCGTGGCGGTGACGTGCCGGGTCCTCAACCTCGCCCGCCAGCCCTACTACCGCTGGCTGGCCCAGCCCTTCACCGACGCCGAGCTGGCCGGGGCCCACCTGGCCAACGCCTTGTTCGATGCCCACCGCGACGACCCGGAGTTCGGCTACCGGTTCCTGGTCGCCGAGGCCGACGATGCCGGGCAGCCGATGGCCGAGCGCACCGCTCCTGTTCGGACAACGGCTGGTGGAGTGCGTTCAGGAAGCGCAAACGGGGCAAAAACGGGGAAGGTCGGCCCACCTGTGCACGACGATCTGGCCGGCCGCGACTTCACTGCCGATGCGCCAAATCGATTGCGGCTGTCCGATATCACCGAACACCGCACCGGCGAAGGCAAGCTCTACCTGTGCGCGATCAAGGACGTGTACTCCAACCGCATCGTGGGCTACCGCATCGACTCGCGGATGAAATCCCGGCTAGCCACCACGGCGTTGGCCAGTGCAGTCGCTCGACGCGGTGATGTCGTCGGCTGCCTGCTTCACAGCGACCGAGGGTCGCAGTTTCGGAGCCGAAAATTCGTGCACGCCCTCGGCCGCTACCACCTGGTCGGGTCCATGGGCCGCGATGGGGCGGCCGGCGACAACGCGGCCATGGAAAGTTTCTTCAGCCTGCTGCAGAACAACGTCTTGGACCGTCACCGATGGGACACCCGCGAGCATTTACGCACCGCCATCGTCACCTGGATCGAACGCACCTACCACCGCCGCAGCCGACAAGCCGGTCTCGGCCGATTGACCCCCGTCGAATTCGAAGCAGCAGACCCCAACTCGTACTGCAAGTCCTGGCTGCTGACCATCATGCGCAATATGTGGATCAGCGATTACCGCTCCGCGCTGCGCCGACCGACCGAGACTCTCGTGGCGATCGATTCAGCATACGAAGCAACACTTGCCTCACCGAAATCTCGCCAGGCAGCCCCCTCGGCCGAGCACCAAGCACTCAGTCGCGAGATCGACGCCGATATCGCCGAAATCATGGGCCACGCCGGTAATCGTGACCTCGGATGCGCCCGGGCACCACTGACACTCCGGGCGAGCACGTCAACCCCGGCAGTCACCGTCGGCACATTCGGGTCGGCCGCGACCATCGCCGATCGTTCAGCCGTCGACATCACGGTTTGGATCGCCACCGCCACCGCCACTGCGACGGCCGCCCCCAGCCACACCATCCTCCCCCGGCCCATCAGACCACCACTGGTACTCGCACGGCGTCAACCACTGTCAGCGGCATGTAATCTACACTCTGGCCTGCGGATATTGCCGCATTTTGCGTCGAAATTATAGTTACGATGTGGTCGATTTGAATTGTCTTGCTGTCAAAGGTTATTTGTCAGTGTAAGGGTCGGGATCGAGAACCCCGCCGGTCACCTTGCAGTTGCGGGTGCCTGGTTTGAATGTGACGTCCTTCAGCCAGACTGCCAACAAGCGGCTTTTCGCATCGCATCCGGAGTGATCGCGGGGATCGTTCCACGCCGGGCCGAACACGCATCGTTCACCCTTGCCGCAGCCTCGCTCATATCCGTCGACGGGCGTGATCTGGTCGACGACCTGCACATGCTGTAGAAGGCCGGCGATGTCGCCGGCGGCGGGTTGAGCGCTCGTCTGGGAACGGTGGCGGTGTCGTGGCCGATGTCGGGGTGCAGCCAGACCAGGGCACTGATTGCGGTTGCGGCGATCGCCAGCCATCGTCTGCGCCGGATCCTCATCGGACCCGCATTCTCGGTGACGGGCGCAGATGCACCGTTTTGTTCAGCGTGCGGATCTGCAGCGTACCGACGTACACCGCGGTCGCCGCCCACGAACCGAAGCCGGCGACGGGCACCAGGACGTCGACGATAGTGGGCGTGTTGCAACCAGCGGCCGTCAGGCAGCTTGCGCCAGCAGGGTGATCGGGACCGAGAGTGACCGTGGGCGCATCGGCTAAACGCTGACCGCAGCGCTGAGGCGTCCGGCCTCCGGAGGGTGCACTCCGGGTGCACGCGCCGGGATCTGGCGCCTACGTCTGGTCGGACACCCAACGCATTTCCTTGCATCCCGAGCGACGAATCGAGGTGCGTCGCTACGGCGTGCTCTTGGGCAACCGCGAGCGCTGGGATTACGACAGCGTGACCGCCCTCATCTCCAATCTAGACGCCATCGAGTCCGGGCAGTGCGGCGAGTGCGGATGAATCAGACATGGCTAAGCCTACGAAGTCCGTCGTTGTTTCTGCCGCCGCAGTTAGGGCAAGTGGGCGAACCAACACCAGAGCGTCCGCTCGGCTCGCAGGAACCGAACTGCCGGAGGGTCACATTCGTTCCGCCGGGGTCGCAAAATTGCTAGCCGAGCATTCCTCAGGATCTACCGACGCGCACAACGCACAGCGAGACGACCCGAGCAGCGCTTGACTCCTATCGAGTCGGCTCTGTCGCGCAGTGACATCTGCCGACGGTGGCATTGGTCAAGCCGGTCCCGTGGAAGTGCCGCCGCGGCCATCCGGCGTCTACGACTCCTAACGCGGCCCAATGGACGAAACAAATCGGGCGCGCAGCGTTAGCTGCTGTCTAGACGGACGACGGGATAGTCCACGCATCGGCATCGGCATCGACCGCACGACGGGTCGGGCTGGAATGGGGGCTACTGTGCCGCCGTTGTCGGGGCTCGTCATAGCCTCGGGCCATGGCCGAGACCGATACCTCCAAAGACTTGCAGCAATTCCGCCGCGACACATTTGGGACCAACACAAACGGCGAGACAATGCCCCCCGCATTCCTGACGGTGTTACGACACCTTGTCACCGGGGCGGACGCTGTGCTCGGTACAAAGACGAGCGTCGACGAGCGGCAGGGGTTCTGGCTACGCGGACGAAGCCTTGGCGTGCTGTCCTGCCGCGGAATGAGTGATGAGGACGCGCAGATCGACGGTCGGGTGATTCGACTCGATGCCCTTCGCGATGTCCATCTTGAGGTGCCCATGGAGTACAACCGGTGGGAGAATTCGAGCACGTATGGTCGGGTTCTGACGATCGACGGTGACATCAAATTCAGTTCCGCTCCGGGCGCAGCGTCAGCCGATTTGTTGAGCCGAATCGAAGACTTCATCGATCGCGTGCTGATTTTGATCGCCGGTGGGAGCACCTGAATACTAGCCATTGGCGCGATTAGGGAGGGCCGCCGTCCCGACAGTGGGCGACGTCGACCGTAACGCTCTTCGACGTCACGCCGAGATGACGTGGCTAACAGTTGCGGCGGTGAGTACTGCCCGTCCAAACGTGTCGAATCGGTTAGCGGCACCGGTCGGGATAAGGCGGCTGGCCGCAATCACGCGTGACTGATTTGCGCCTATCGGTCGTGGATCGGGATCACTGTCGCGATTCGACGTACCGGCGGCCTCGTCGGCGCGAGGAAGCGCGCCGGCATTGACGCTTCGGCCTTCAACTTCGCTCGGAGTGGCCGTAAGCCCTTGTCGGGCATTCCGCGCTCGTATTCAGGTCACAAATTGAGCACTAGTTTGGCCGGCGGCACTTTGTCGGGTCGATGTGGTGCACTGGATGCTGTGAATTCTTCGTTGCTCATCGATCAGCGGTCGGCGTCGCTGGCCGCAGCCGAACCGGACGTGCGCAGGTGGGCTAGCGGTCGCCGCGTCTTTGTGTCCAGTCTGATCACCGACATGCCAGCTGAGCGCTCGGCAGTGCGTGCAGCAATCGAGGCAGTCGGTGCGACCCCGGTGATGTTTGAGGATCTTGGAGCGCAGGACATCTCCGCGGAGCAGGCGTACCTCGCAGGGGTGCGGAGTTCGGACATCTACGTCGGCATGTGGGGTACTCGTTACGGGGTGCGGATGTCGGATGGTTACTCCGCCACCCACGCTGAATACTTGGAGGCGGAGCGCAATGGGCTGCGGCTATGCTTGTTCGTGCACGGCGAGGCTTCAGGCGAGATGGACTGGGCGCAACGCGATCTCATCCAAGGCGCACGCAATCTGTACACGACCAGTCCGTGGACCGATCCCGCTGACCTCCGGCACCGGGTTCAGCGGCGCCTGGAAGCTCTCGCGTCCGAGGATCTTGCGCCGTGGGTTCGCGTTGGCCGTGCGGTATTTCGGGCGACGGACATCGTCGACGACGGAGGCACAATCGCGATCACAGCTGACGTCCGCAGCGGAGCGGTGCACACAAGTTTGGTCCAACTGCGCCAACAGCGTGGCGGCACATTGCCGTTCGCCTCTCCGAGCTTGGCCCGGATCGTGCAGTTTGCCGAACTGTCGACCCGCACACTTTGGGGTACTTGGCGCCATAATCGACCTCGAAGGCTTTGATGGCCAGCTGGGCCTTCTCGATGTCCTCGGCGGTGTAGATGTCCCTGATCGCGGCCAACGCCCCAGGATGCGCCGACTTAGGCAGCCCGGCAAGGACATTAGCTTTTTTGTGAAACCAGCAGCGCTGCTCACGGGTCACCGGGAACACCTCGCGTACGGCTTTCCAGAAGCCGAGTGCCCCGTCGCCGACGGCCAGGACCGGGGCGGTCATCCCGCGGCGGCGGCAATCCCGCAAAAGGTCAGCCCACGACTCAGCAGATTCCCGATACCCGTCGGTGATCGCGACGAGCTCCTTGCGGCCATCGGCACGCACCCCGAGCATCACCAGCAAGCAGAGCTTCTCCTGCTCGAGGCGGACCTTGAGGTGGATGCCGTCAATCCACAGGTACACGTAGTCGGTACCCGACAGGTCGCGTTGCCCGAGAAGGCCTTGGCCTCGTCTTGCCACTGCGCGGTGAGCCGGGTGATCGTCGTGGCCGACAGACCAGCGCCGGATCCCAGGAACTGCTCCAACACGGGCCCGAAGTCACGGGTCGACAAGCCATGCAGGTACAGCGGCAACACCTCACTCATCTGTGGGGACTTACGTGCCCAAGCCGGCAAGATAGCCGAGGAAAACCGTTGCCGCTCACCAGCATCGGGATCGACACGTTTGTCGTTGACACGCCGCGCGCGAACCGCCACCGCGCCCGCGGCAGTGAGCACCTCTCGCTGATGGTGATAACCGTTGCGGACCACCAGCCGATGACCGTTCTCATCCACCTCGCCGGCGTGGGAATCGATGTAGACGGTCACCTCAGCCTTTAGCGCCGCGGCCAACATCTGCCGGGCACCGTCGCAGACAATCTTATCCAACACCGACCGACGGCCAGCACCCTCGTTGGCTGACTCCGTGTCGTGAACTACCGTAATCAAGGGCGTACCTTCCAGAATTCAGCGCTCCAACGCCGGCTCTTGATCAGAAACGAAATGGACTACAGATCATCCTCGGGAAGGTGCGCCCACACTCACGCCACCACACCAAGGCTCATCCACAAGTTCTGATCATTGCTCCAGCTGATCACTCCGGCATTGAGTAGCCTCGCGCCCAAGCGAATACATGTCGGGACGCGTCGCCGGCCTTTTGATGTCGGTGAAGAACATTTCCTATGGGTTGCATCCGCTCGCCACGACGCAGTCTATTACGCAGAGCGGTACCTGCAGTCGGGGAAGGTCGAACATCGCACCGGAATCGACGACCGCGCCCAATGTTTATGAGGGTAACAGCGTTGTTATCACGCCGCTGGCTGAAAGCACCCGGGCGGTGTACCGCTACCGCGTCCGCGACAGTGTTCGATTGGCCTGCGGCACAGCGTGACCAATCATCTCGTGAGCCGGCTATCCACGAAGGATCAGTTGTCCCGCTGTGTGACACACCCCCTTGAACGGGCTACCTTGACTGCCTTTAGTTGAGGGCAGTAACCCGCGCAGCGACGGCGCCAGTTGACCGCATGGCAACGCATACCGCATGGCAACGCATACCGCTTGGCCGCTGCCGGCGGATCATCGGCAAACTGGTCCGTAAAAACAGCTGTCGCAGCGGACTGCAGCTCAACCCTGACTTCTAACAGAGTCAGTTACCGGTTCGGAGAAGGATTTGACAGGACGACGACGCGATTATTTGTACCTTGGTGATTTCGCGGACGAGCGGGCTCAGCTCGACGGCATTAGAGCGCTATGGGATCCGGGCAGTCGGACGCTGCTCGAGGAGGTTGGGCTCAAAGCGGGGTGGCGGTGCCTAGAAGTCGGCGCCGGAGGCGGTTCGTTAATCGAGTGGATGGTCGGGCGGGGCGCGGCGGTGACCGCTGCTGACATCGACACCCGGTTCGTCACACACCACCTCTCGGCAGACGTTAATGTTAGCTGCCTGAATATCGTTACCGATCAACTGCCTGCGGGTGAGTTGGACCTAGTTCATGCGCGGCTGGGACTCGAGCACCTCGGTGATCGCAGAGCCATCCTCGACCGGCTCGCGTCGACGCTCCGTCCGGGGGGCTGGATCGTCATCGAGGATTACAAACTCACATGCTTGAGTCTCAGTGATCAGTCATACCTTGAGGCGAGTGTGCGCGCGATCGTCGGATTCATGGAACAGGCCGGCTTCGACGTAAGTTACGTGCGCACACTGCTGTCCGACCTTGCCGATGCCGGCTTCACCGATATTCGAGGAGAGGGCCGCGCCCGGATCGTCGACGCTGGGCCTCCGGGTTTCGACTTTTTCAAGCTCTCGTTTGAGAGCATCCCGGATACCGCCGCCCAGGCTGGTGCGTTGTCTGAAGCCGACGCCGACGCCGACGCAACCGCTGCCCGCTTCGCCGATCAAAGCATGCGGATCTTCACGCCAATGCGGCTGACTGGTGCGCAGGCACTCGTCGGGATGGCTGCAATCGCCTGCCGCATCTAATCTGACCATCGACAACACCGCGATACTCGCTTCCAGCAGGGCATCGAAAGGAGAGACGGCACATGCCGAGAAGTGGTCCCGCATGAGCGGCCGTTGTGATCTTTGGTGGCGGTGTGATCGGGGCTAGCATCGCCTATCACCTCGCCGCCGCCGGTGTGCGCGAGGTTGTCCTCGTGAACGCCACGAGCTGTCCAGCGGATCGACCTGCAAAGCCGCTGGCGGTGTACGCGCCAGTCTCGGCCATCCCGCCAACATTGCCCCCGGCATGCGCGGACTGGAGGTTTACGCGAAGTTCGACGAGAACTCTACGGCCAGGACATCGATTTCCGTCGCGAGGGCTACTTGTACGTGCTGTCCGATGAGAGCAGCCTGCAAACGTTCACCGAACGCGTCGCCCTGCATCACCGGCACGGCCTACGAAGCGTCATGGCGAATACCTCTGAAGGTCAACGCATTCACCGCTGATCCGCATCGACGACATGGTGGGCGCCTGCTGGTCTCCACAGGACGGCGACGCTACCCCTGAAGCCGTAGTCATGGGGTATGCCGCCGCGGCACGCCGGCACGGCGCGCATATCGCCCCGTCACGGCGAAGTCCGCCAAAGGGTGCGAAGCTCCCTTCATGGGTGGCCGTATGACGCGAGCTACTTGCGCTCACAGGCCAGGCACCGAACAACCCGACCTTCCGGCTCATCGTCGCGGAAGCCGCCACCATCGCCCACTGCAGCGCCCTGGGATCTGCCAACGAGGTATCTCGCTCAGCGCCCGATACCGCCGCACTACCACTACCGCGGGCTCATGTGTCCGGATCTGCGTAGACGCGCCTAAATGAACTGATTGAGCGAGATACAACCAAACCCTCTGGCGCCGCGGTGAGTTGGTCCCAAAGGCGCGGACCCCCGAGAGGAAAAGTCGGTTCCAGTCGAAGGTCAGCTGGTACTTCCGAAGCAGGCTACTCAGCATTCAGTTGGAAGCGACAGGGAGGAGACTGCTTACTCACCGAGAACCCATGATGCTCGCGGCGTCTGCCAGGCACCGCCAAGACCGCTTCGCGGGCATCGCCGTCAAAATGGTCGGACAGGGCGACGTCAGTCATGAGGTGACGGAGGTCCCGAGGAAGACGCGTCGTCGGTGCCGCGCATTGGTTGAAAGTCGAGTAAAACCTTTTCTGTTACCGAGCCTTTCGCCACATTTGAGATATCACCGGGCTGCCGGGAGGTAGGGTCACTTCGCCGATGACCTCGAATCCGAACCTCTGGTAGTACGCCACGTTCACTGGATTGGTGCACTCGAGGTATGTCGGTGCGTGCTCAGCGTCGCACCGCATGAGTCCCGAGCGCATCAGTTCGCGGCCAAACCCTGCACCTCGCACAGATGGATCACTACCGATAAATCCTAGATACCAGTGCGGCTCCTCGGGATGATGCTTTGCGACCCGCTCCAACATGTTCTGGATGTAGAGGCTACGTCTGCCAAGCGCCAACAACATGCCCGGCAGCATCCGCAATTGTTCACGTCGAGGCTCTCTCCACCGACCTGGAGGTGACCAGAGCGTGGCGGCTCCGATCACCGAGCCGTCCATCGCGACCTGCACACCGTCGCCGGCCAGGTAGTGATGGAGGGTCAAGGTAGCGAACACCAGCCGAAGACTGCGGGGGCGAGATTCGTTGCTTGGCAACAACCAACTCATCACCGGATCGTCGTAGAACGCCCGGCCCAACACCCCGGACAGGTCCGGCACATCAGATCGTCGCCCGGTGCAAACCGCAATGGTCATTGCATTCCTTTCCTCTTAACTGCTTGAGACACTGTGAGACTGATGCCACCAAGGCTGGTGACACGAGCACTGCGTTAACGACACACCGTGATGATGCGTGCCCGCACCAGCCGCCTCATTCCTCGTCGCCTTCCTCGCCGCTGCTCGGTCGAACACGGTCGTTTAGTAGTCCCTTGCGCGCGTCACCACCCAACTTCGCAGATCCGGTGCTACGGGCCGGACATGGCTGTAGGCGATGCAGGGCGCCTCCCTTTCACCGGTCGCGACTCCGAGGGCCGGCGTCTCGTCGAGTCGTCGGCGACGGCGTCAATCAATGCAGGTGATCGGCGGTGAGTAGCTCCCCACTCGCCACTGGCTCGTCTTGGAATGGTTACCGGCCTGCCGTCCGATCAGTCACGATGCCGTATCGGCTTTCATTCGCTCTGCGGTGCGTTCGGCGATTGCCACTACCGTGGCGTTCAGATTGGCGCTGACGATGTCGGGCATGATCGAGGCGTCAGCGACCCGGAGTCCTGCGACGCCGTGCACGCATAGCTCGGCGTTGACGACGCCGAGTGAATCACTGCCTATCCGACAGGTTCCCGCGGGGTGGAATGACGTTCCCGAGGATCGGCGCATGTAGTCGCGGACCCGCTTCAAGGAGCAGAACGCGAACGTTGGCTTCTGAAAGTCGGGCCGCCAGAACCGATCCCGTGGTACCGCCGCCGATAACGACATAGTCGTAGCTGGCTTGCATGAGAGCTGCTTCTAGCTCTTCCTACAGATAGCACGTGCCGAAAGGCCACCGCTAGCGATCGGACAGTTGCGCCCAGTGACCTCTGGCGACATGACATCACATCGATGAGTTGCATGAACTACACAACGACGACGGCGCTATGCTGTTCAACTGTGTGTGCCGCGTGGTGGAACAGTCGGCCGATCGCGCCAGATCGGCCTACATCCATCTAGGGTTGGTCCCGACGATGCAGTTGCGGTGCAAGTTGCCGCCGTCATTGGGTCTGTCTGCGGCACGATCAAGTGACAGTTTGGTCACGCGGGCTGACTGGACGGTGTGGTCGTGATTGCTTCGAATCAGCCGGGTCAACCTCCCGAAGCCGGTCTGGCGTCGACAGCGCTAATAGGTCCGTTCGACCCAAGACAATTGGCGATCCTCCGTTTCTCCTGGGTGGCCCACTCGCGGTGGTCGAGCACGTTCTTCTACAGCTGAACAAGCTCTCCTTGGTCGCATTGTCGCTCGGCGGCACGGACGCAACCCCTCGATCCAGCCATTTCGCAGCGGCCCATACTGCGCACGAAGCTTCCTGATCTGAACCGAGATCTACCATCGGAGCGCAGAATTCAGCCGCCGTTCTCGCCACGGCGCCACCGCAGCTATGCAGCGGTCGCCACCAACCGATTTTCACGCGCGAGTCCATGCAGCATCCGATGATGCGGCCGGAGAGTGACCGCTCGTGCACTTGTCCCGTGTTCGAGTTAAAATCGCGGAATGGCAATCTGGTGGAAACAGAGGGCCACCGATAGTTCGTTTTTGGCGCAGGCCGCTGGTGACTAGTCCATCGCTACACCGATTTCCGTCAATGGCAGTAGGCTCCGCGCAAGTGTCGATCCGCTGTCTCACAACCCAAGCGGGCTTGGGTCTACGGCATACCTCACATTACTGACCATCGACACTCGGCATTTTGTCGTCGATGCGAAAGTGCGAGAGACGGTACCCAACAATATCAGCGACAGCAGGCAAGTCTCCAAGGGGCGAGTGAACAACAAGGCGCCGCATGAGGGAATTTTCGTCCGACACAGCGCTCCCGTCAGTGTTTGGCTGCTGAACGGCATGCGTCGCCGCCTACTACCGGCTCGTGACAGGGGCGGTTATGCCAACTTCTGTTGATGATGTTGAAGGCGCCGACGAGGATGCACGAGTGCCGCGGCGACCGGCATGAGTACCGCGGGGTGTAGCAGCTCGCTCCGTGGCGCCACCAGGTTCATAACCTTCCAGAACTGCTCGGCAACAGCGGGATTCGACTCTGCGCACCGCAAGACGCGGTCTGTGTACCAGTTTGACCAACGCATGGCAAGGGTCGGCTTACCAGAGACTCCGGGCAATGTGAGGTCGGAGCTCACCGCCATATTCCATGCGACCCGTGTGGCTTTGGCAGCGCCGGCGAAGAAGCGACGTGCCACATCCTTTTCGCCCGACGCCAACGCTTCACGAAGAGCCAAGGCGTCCAATGTCGCGATTGTCATCCCCTGGCCATAGACGGGATTGAAATTGCAATATGCGTCACCAGTAACGACAAGGCCCTTCGGCAATCCGCGCAGCTTGTCGTAGCGGCGCCAGCAGCTCGAAGCAGTATGAAACCGTGCAGATTGACCAATTGGCTCAGCGCGCCGAAGCGATTCCGCCACATGTGGCGGAGCCAGTTCATCGACGACATCAAGCATCTGACTTATATCTGACGGCGGTTCATACGCGCCGATCCCCACCAGCGTCAGCATCGACGTGTCGTTCTCGCAGGCGAACCACCCCAATCCTTTTCCAGTTGAGGTAAGCGTGTCGAAAGCATTTATGGCGATTTCCGGCGGCCTTATGGGGGACAACCGGAACAGTTGACTGCTGTAATTAATTCGGACCACTAGCTTATCCTCGATGGGGCGTGGATAGCCTCGGCTCTCCAGTAGCACTGGCATGCGCGACCCGCGGCCCGAGGCGTCGACGACCAGGTCGGCTGAGAGGAGCGCTTCTTCACCGTTGTCCTGGTCGTGTGCGCGGATACCGCAGATACGGTCATCCTCGACGAGCACGTCGATGAAGTCGTACCCTTGGTAGGGCTGAACATTACTCAGTCTCAACACATGTCGGCGAAGGTGAAATTCCACGAACGGCCGAGTCGCACTGTAGATGAGTGTTGAGTGCAGGTCCGTGAATCGACCATGCCGCGCGAGTCGATGCCCAGCGACGGAGAAATCCAACTTGGTCAGATCCCCGTCCTCCCACACTGGCGCACCGCTGGCCACCAGTTCTTCGAGCAGCCCGGGAAACAGTTCCGACATCGCCAACGAACCCCGCCGCATGAGGACATGACTGTGTCGTCCCTGCGGAACTCCACGCCGATTCTGCGGTGCATCGGCAAACCGATCCCGTTCTACGAGTATGACCGTGTCATAGAAGTCGGCCAAAACCCGCGCGGCCAGTAGCCCTGCGATGCTTGCGCCCACCACAATGGCGCGCTCGCCAAGATGCTTCATAGTCCTCTTCCTTTGTGATCATTGCGACACAGTGCTGTTAGCTTGGGTTCTCGTGTGCGGTCATTGCCTATTCAGCTCTATGGCGCCATAGATCGTGGAAACGCGTCGCGGATTCGGCGGCGAGCATGAGCAGCGCACAGTTGATTTCAAGGTGGTTGCGCGGCGGCGTGGCACACTTTTCGCCCACGTGTTCGTTTTTGATTTGGTGGCGTAATGCCGTAGTGACCACTCTGATGCCACTGACTTCCTCCTGTAATGCATTCCCTGCCAGCGATTGCAAGGTACGCGGCCGCGAGCGTCAATCACCTTTGAAATTAGGGTCCAGGGCCCGCCGAGTTTTCACGTGGTTGAAGTTGCCATGCGTTACCCCGTCAGCGCCTCGGCTTGTCCCGCTGGGTGGCACGTGATGCTTTGCACCCGGACCCAGCAAGGTTGATGCCAGTAGCAGGATTGGCGGTAGCTGACCCCGCAGCCGCTGCCCATACTTGAAGGAATAGATGACGATGATCACCTGCCGAACACTGACGTGGTGGCCAGGTGGAGGCTTCAGAGAAGCGACGATTGGGGGATGACCTATGCGATACACCGTTGACGCGAAGCGTATTAACCACGCGTCACGAGTTTGTTGACAGAGCGGTCGCATTACAGCCGTTGCTCCGCGATCACAACGGCGCCGGGGGACTCTTTCGCCCCGTGCCCGAAGTCGTTATTGAGGCGCTGACGGCGGCCGTTACTGTGCCTACGGAAACTGTAGTGCTCGAACCGCTTTGACAGCCGCTTAGTTTCCGAAATCCTTTGACCATTAACCTCGCAGCGGCGTTGAGCGGTTTGAGACCGGGGCTTGGCAAGTGTCGGTCTCTTGGGCGAGCTCGCTGTGCGCGTCCGCAATCGACGTGCTGCGTAGTTGGGCGTTGATCTTCTCATGCAGACCGATTTTGCGTTCGGCCACCCCAACGTTGGTTCCGCCTAATGGAACACCAGAGATCTCCCCAGATGCGGTGGGCCGTTGATCCTGGTGTCGGAGCCGCATGAAATGTCCTCCGACCAGGATCGCGCTCATCTTTCTTTCAGATAGCCGGTGTCCATCACACATGATGTCCGATCCCAATCCTCGACTAGGAGAAGAGCATGCAAATTTCCAAACGGCCTTACCCCACCACTGGGCTTTTGTTCGTGGCAGCCGGCGCGATAGTCGCAACGGCGATCACACCGCCTCCTCAGGGTCAACTGCCCATCGCGCACCACCTCGCCGTCCACATGACCGCACTGGAATCCGCCTTCGTGCCGCGACACGCAGCCAGCGCCGCCATCGTCCATGTGCTAGCCGAAGCGGTCGAGGAAATCGTCTCCGCCAAGGCGTCCGTCGTGCGATCTACTGCCGACTACACCCCGATGCAGCCCTCCAGCAGTACCCCGCCCGGCGCTACCCTGAAGGTGCTGCAGGACAGTTCGGCGCACCGCGGTGACCCAGCCAACCAGCAACATGACGCCACCGTCTTCTTGGCGGGCCCCAAATCCGAAGATTCGAGCGAATCGAGGGCGTTGATCAACGCCGAGACTCCGTCGGCCATGGCCAATGTCTCAGGCGGCCTTCCCGATATCGGAGGCGATATCTTCAGCGCTGTAGCGTTTCTCGCGATCGTTACGGTCGAGAACGCTGCGAATGTGCTCGGGTCTGTACTCACGTTTAACCCAGCACGGATTGCCGATGCGGTTCGTGAATTCGGCACTGTGGAGAGCGTCGCGGTCGGTCTGATCGCACGTGCGATTGGTGGCATCTTTGCGGCAGGACTTACAAACGGTGCCGCCACGGCATCCGCGGTGGGCCTCGTGAAGGGCGGCACGTCCAACGGCCCCACAAGCGCTCCGGCAACCGTTACGACTGGGGACATCAAACCGAAGACTTCCATCGTGCACCTCGCCAATGCCAGTCAGGGCGGCGCCCAGACCGGTCAGGCGTCCGACACAGAATCTGCCGGGACCTCGGCCACCAAACCCGGCCACGTCTCTTCAGCCACCAAGCACGACACCACCAAACCCGGCAACGTCGCAACCACCAAGCACGACACCACCAAACCGGGCAACGTCGCAACTACCAAGCACGACATCACCAAGCGCAGCGTGGCTGCACACCACATCGGCGCTACTGGGCAATCCGGTGACCGCCGGACCGCCAAGAAGACTGGCACCAAGACACACAGGCACGTCGCCTGACCTTTGGATTCATCAGCACCCACAAATCAGGGATACCTGTCTGATCGCTCGTTGCATCACAGCACCCGCCAGACACACATCTCGCCCAGCGTCTCGTTCAGACCGTCAAGCTGGCCGTGAAAACTGCGTGCGCGTGAGCTAACTGTAGGCGGGCCTGCCGTGGGCGGCATCCTCAATGAACCGCGCTTCAACAAAACTCACCCCTGCGAATCGCTCACCCTGTGCGGCAATGCGGCGGTGCGATCCGCACGCCGCTAAGGACACGCGGTTGGGACAGCACGTCGCACATGGTCCCGTGGTCTCCTGATAACCTGCGCGGCACCGGGATCATGCTTAAGGCGTCGGAAGGTCCACGGTCTACTGGGGAACACTCAATTGCGGTTTCGGATTGTGTGGACGCGTCAAACGTGGCGAAGAGATCACCTTGACGGAGCGCGGTGAAGTGATTGCGCGGATAGTCCCCGCTTCCGCCGGGCCTCTTGTCGAGCTGACAGCACTGGGAGGGTGTAACCCGCGACAGTGCATGGTCGGGCCCCTCGGCCCACGGTCGCTATGCGTGGAGACATTGACGCTGGCACCCTAATACAGCGTATGAGAGCAGACGAGAGGTACTAGGCGATCTACCTTGATACCGGCGCTGGTCAAGCTCATCCGGATCGAAGCTGAGTCCGACCCGCTGGCGACTGGCTCGATGAAAACATCGAGTCCGTCGGATCACATCAATTTTGGCCGAGGTAGAGCGCCGAAGAGCTATCCGCGCCGTCGACCCAGACGCCCTAGTGGGCGGTACCGTGGTGCTAGCGAGGCTAGACCGCTTGAGATTGACCAGTCATTCGCGCCACTGCCACCGCCTACCCTGGCCCCGGACTGCGATCACTGGACGCCATCCATCTGGCCACCGCTCAAACTGCCTCAGCCACTGCACCATTCACCGCACTGGTTACCTACGACAGCCGCCTGGGAGGCAGCCCGGCAACTGGGGATTACGGTAACCGCACCCGGCAGCAAGGCATGACATCTGCACTCTCAGAGGCCGACCGCCGACTTACCGTGACGGTGTCGCGGCTCGGTGCTCAATCTCCGTCCAGCGTGACAAGCTTGCCCACCGGCAGCCACCCAGGCCATAGCCACGAAACCCATTCGGGCCGCACATCGGCCAATCTGGTTAGGGTGAACTTGGGAGCTGTAGGTATCCCAGCCATCAGGCCGCAGCCCGCTTCGACCAAGGGTGTTGCGCCTCAAACTCGGCGCGGTTTACGGATGACCCGAGCCAACTGGGTGCCTGGCGGTCATTGCAAGGGCCGGACTGGTGGCTTCTTCGGGATCCGGGTCAACGGCTCAGTGACCACTGCCGGCCGCGCGTCCCCGGAACCGAGTCAGCCTACGCGTGGAGCCAGGCTGACGTGCTCGACGAGGAGATGCCCCCACAGCGGTTGACTCCTCGGCGGATCACCGCGACGGCTTTGGCCACTACCTCGCGGTTAGGACGCTGAGTTTCGTAGACCAACCCGGGCCGGGGCGCGTGCACATGCAACATGTGGTGTCTGCGTGCGACGCCGGCATGACGTCCTTTGTCGCCGGGGCCAGTCAAGGGAATGTGGAGCATCACCCCGAGATACTGGCCGTCATCTATGCCGAATGGTTCACCTACATCTTCGCGATTTGGGAAGAGCAGTTCCGCAGCAGGCTAGCCGATTTCTGGGACGCACAGCTCGACGACAAGATTCGCCGCAGCGACATACTGGTGGACTACTTTGGCGACATCCGGCTCATAAACGATTTCGTCCACACCAAGCGGATCTGCAAAGAGTCGGCGGATGCGGCCCTCCTAAAGTGGAACTTCGTCCAAGGGCAGCCGATCGAGATATCCCCGCAACAGATGATCTCCCTCATAGATCGCTTTCCACGAGACGAACTGTGGACGGCGCCGGCGCCTCAACCACCCGGCAAGTCAGAGTCCGCGCCAGGAAGGATCAATGCCCATCTCTTCGAGGATGTCAAAGAGCGGCCACGTGAACTTGAGCTGAAGGACAACGAGTTGGCCGGCGCCGCCTTCTCGTCGTGGCTCGAAGCAAACCGCGGATAGCGAAGGCGGACTTACACATCGGCGTATCCGGAAAGTCCTCGACCACAATCCGGCGGGTAGCGGGCGCCAGCACCTGAGCTGGGAGCCGCGGCATGGAGCGCCGCGGCCCTCGGGTGGCGCGCCGATCTGGCGTGGCCCGCAACGACTCACGGAGCCCGGACGTATTGTTTGCGGACATGCGCGGATCACCAGCTTCGCCAAGTCTGGCGGTTCTATTCCATGTTTGCCTCGAGTGGTCTGATGTGATCTTCCGGTAGAGGGAGAGCAAATTGCAACACCGGCAGCGCCGCCAGGCTGGTATCCCGACCCAGCAGGTCAAGGGGGCTTGCGCTTTTGGGACGGGCGGGCGTGGACGCAACATCAACCGCCACAACCACCGAACAAGCGGCCGAAGTGGCTGGTGCCCGCGGCAATCGTGGGAATCGTTGTGGTGCTGGCCATCATGGGGAGCATCGGCGATGACGACAAGAAAACCGTGACGGCTTCGACGACAACGACGTCGCCTGCACCGCTAGTCGCTGACACCGCGACACAGCCCGCGACGCCGCCAGCCCCGATGGCGACAGTGGGCCAGGAAGTACGAGACCGCAAGCTTGCGTTCACTGTCGCGAGTGTCGACCGGTCCAAAATTGGTGTGACGTGAGCAACCAGTTCATGCAGGTGACTGCTCAGGGCGAATTCATCAACGTGCACATGACGGTTCAGAATATCGGCGATCGCTCACAGACGTTCTTCGCGACCAACCAGAAACTGACCGCCGCCGGCCGTCAGTACGAGGCCGATGACATGGTGTCAGTGTGGACCAGCTCGGCGAACGTAGAGATCAACCCCGGCAACAGCATCGATGCGGTGGCGTCGTTCGATGTCCCGCCAGGCACTGTCCCCGACGTCTTAGAGGTCCACGACTCGATGTTCTCGGGCGGTGCTGAGATCAGCCTCAGCGACCCTAGCGGTGGCGGGTGGGGATAACCGACTCGCCATAGGTTCGGCGGACGTCACCGGCAAGAGCCCACGCACGCTGCTAGGCGGCTCGTGCCGCGATGGCCGCTCGCTCAACCTTAAGTTCGGCGGCGCGCTGGCGCTCCGCAGGACACGGTCAAGTTGTTGAGATCTCCCCTGTCCGTGCGGCAGACGTTAGTTTCAACTCTCCAACACCGCATAGCAGCCCGTGCTAATCGCCGCAGTGGCCAGCGCCGGCGATTCTGGCAAATCGTCCACGCAACCTTTGCAACCAGAAGACTCGGAGTCGTCAAGGCCACCGGAGCCCGGTGGGCGGGCCTGTCAGGGCGCCCCCGCACGTAGGAAACTGCTCAGACGTCTTGCGTCTACCCATCTTCTGCGGCTCTGACGCCCACCCAGGCGATCCACTGTTTGGCGACCACGCTGGGAACGTCGGCAAGCTGGCCGTCGCGCCACGTCTTGCCGTCGTGACAGACGTGCAGTCCGTCAGCCACCTCGAACCTTCACTACGCGGTCAGATCGCCGCCGACAACAACACCGAGCGGGCCGGAACACGCTTGTGCCGAAGCGGCCTAGCAGTGAGCACGGATCAATTTCTTGGACCAGTCGTCAGCGTTCTATGTCTCCGACCACTGCACACCCCACCCTGGTTGTCGGTGTCCACGACGACTGCATCCTGGGCACGGGTGTGTGGGAGACGCCAGCCGCCTGCGACACCGTCGTCACAATCGGCACACCAAACAGGCGCCGTGGCGGTCATCGTAGGGCAGGCTCATGTGCTCGACCGCGTTCGTCGTGGACAGCGGCAGCTCGACGCCCTCCCGGTCCGACGGGTCCAGCACGATTGCTGGCGGGCAGTCACACTCTTGCCTCGACTGCCATATTGGGGGGCGTAGCCCAGCTCGTTGGTCATGAACGCCTGCAGCGAATCGTTGTCGATGAATTAATACCGCGGCACCGCCGCAGACAGATGGGCCCCTACAGCGACCGACTGCTTAACGCTGGTCAACGAGTACACCGACGTGGGTTTCCTGTCGCCCGCAGCATTTGTGCGTGCGCGTTGTCTGCCGCAGATACGAATACTCGGCGCCGGGGTGCGCCTCCACCGGAAGGCCGTCGAGCAGCCCGCCACTACACCTGGATCATCGCCGCGGCATCCGCCAACAAGTTGGCACGCTGAAACTGCGTTGGCACATTCTTGGCACAACGGGGGTTTCGCAAATCCGGATCAAGTGGTCCTGACCTGCAGAACCATTTGGTGGGCGCGGACGGTATCGAACCGCCGACCGCTGGTGTGTAAAACCAGAGCTCTACCACTGAGCTACGCGCCCGTGCCGGAAAAACTACACGGCAACAACCTGCGACCGGAAATCCGTCAGCCCGATTTCAGCGCCCCCAGCGCCTCGGCCCATATCGACTGGTCCCGTTGCTCTCCCGGCTGCTTCATCTCGGCGAACCGGATGATGCCCGCGCGGTCCACGACGAACGTGCCGCGATTGGCGAAGCCGGTGTCGTCGTTGAAGACGCCATAAGCCTGCGCGACGGCACCGTGCGGCCAGAAGTCGGACAGCACCGGAAAGGCGAAGCCGCTCTGCGTCGCCCAGACTTTGTGGGTAGGCGGTGGACCCACGGAGATGGCGAGCGGCTGCGTCCGGTCGTTCTGGTATTCGGACAGCCGGTCGCGAATCTCGTCGAGCTCGCCCTGGCAAATGCCGGTGAAGGCGAGCGGAAAGAACACCAGCAGCACGTCCTTGGCATTGCGGAAACCGCTCAGCGTGACGGGCTGCTGGTTCTGGTCCTTGAGCGTGAAGTCGGGAGCCGGCCGGCCGACGTCCAGCACTAGCCGCTTCGCCCGCTCTTCGAGCCAGCGCTCATCGCCTACCGGCGGCTTTTGATTTCGGCTGCACCAGCCGGCTCGCGATCCAGTCCCCGAGGTTGGCCGACGATGTCTGCATCAGCCCAGCCGTCGGCGCCGACTCGGCGATCTCGGCGGGCTGGACGTGGCCTGGTTTGCCGGTCTTCGGTGTGACGACCCAGATCACCCCGTCGTCGGCCAGCGGGGTGATGGCGTCCATCAGCCGGTCGACCAGGTCGCCATCGTCGTCGCGCCACCACAGCACTACGACATCGACGACCTCGTCGGCGTCTTCGTCGAGCAGTTCGCCTCCGCACGCATCCTCGATGTCGAACCGGATGTCGTCGTCGGTGTCCTCATCCCACCCCAACTCCTGCACAACCTGATCTTTTTCGATGCCCAGCCTGAGGGCGTAGCTCGGGGCGTCATCCGCCGCGACCACGGTCGGTCCTCCTTCAGCCAACTCGGGCGCACGATGCGCCCCCCACGATGTCGTGAGCCCTATCGTCGCACGCCGGGCACGCGTGCACGTGCGTGGCGGCAGGTTTACCGGTACGCGGCGTCGCACTTGTTCAGTGCGTCGGTCTTCGAATCGTTCAGTTTGGTGATCGCATCGTTGAATTGATCGGCCCCGTAGTTGCCCCCGATCGCGGTGGCGACACCCCTCGCCGCGTCGACCCAGCTGTTCAGCGCGTCCCTCAATTCAGGCTGTAATGCGTCCGACAGGCTGCCTGCCACCACGTCGGCGCTGTGGTTGAGCGCGTCGACGGCGGGACCGGCGCTGGCCGCGGCACCGGCGGCGTTCTGGTTGAAGGCGTCGACATAGTTGTTGACCGCCGTGATCGCGTCCACGCTGCTGGAACTCAGCGCCTCACACGACGTGTGCACGGCCTCCGTGGTGAGCGAGGCCTGGCGCTGCGACTCCCGAGAACTCGAGCTGGCGGCCGACTCCTCGACCGACGCCGACACCGAGGCGCGGTAGACCTGGCCTTCTCCCGAGACCACCGTCGCGCTGCCGTCGGTGACGCTGGTGCAGCCGACGACGATCATTGCCAGTGCGGCCAGTGTGCCCACCACACGGGCGGCGATGCGCGTCCGCTTATCGCGTCGCCAACCGATCAGCACGGTCTGCAGACGTTACCGGTTCCATCCGCCGGTCGTCGGTTCATTCCACTCGCCACCCCAGCGATGCATATGCGGCACGATAGGGGGACGATGGTGCTGCTACGCCGATCGCGTACACCCCTTTACCGCCTAACAAGGAGCGGAAGTTGACCACCGAGTTCGTGCGCCACGACCTGGCCCAAAACTCCTCCCACGCACCCGAACCCGATCGAGTCCGGGTCATCAGGGAGGGCGTCGCATCGTATTTGCCCGATATCGATCCAGAAGAGACCGGCGAATGGCTGGAATCCTTCGACGAGTTGCTGGAACGGTCCGGGCCTGCACGTGCGCGCTACCTGATGTTGCGGTTGCTGGAACGCTCCGGCGAACAGCGCGTCGCCATTCCCGCGCTGACCTCGACCGACTACGTGAACACCATCCCGACCGAGCTGGAGCCGTGGTTCCCCGGCGACGAGGATGTCGAACGGCGCTACCGGGCATGGATCCGGTGGAATGCCGCCATCATGGTGCACCGGGCACAACGCCCGGGAGTTGGTGTCGGCGGGCATATTTCGACATATGCCTCATCCGCGGCGCTCTACGAGGTGGGCTTCAACCACTTCTTCCGAGGCAAGTCCCACCCCGGCGGCGGCGATCAGATCTTCATTCAGGGACACGCCTCGCCGGGCATCTATGCGCGCGCGTTCCTCGAGGGCAGGCTCACCGCCGAGCAGATGGATGGCTTCCGGCAGGAGCACAGCCATCCCGGCGGAGGATTGCCGTCCTATCCGCACCCGCGTCTGATGCCGGACTTCTGGGAGTTCCCCACGGTGTCGATGGGTCTGGGTCCGATGAACGCGATCTACCAGGCCCGGTTCAACCACTACCTGCTTGACCGAGGCATAAAGGACACCTCCGACCAGCACGTATGGGCGTTCCTCGGCGACGGTGAGACGGATGAACCGGAGAGCCGCGGCCTGGCCCATGTGGCAGCACTGGAGGGCCTCGACAACCTCACCTTCGTGATCAACTGCAACCTGCAGCGCCTGGACGGCCCGGTGCGCGGCAACGGCAAGATCATCCAGGAGCTGGAGTCGTTCTTCCGGGGCGCCGGCTGGAACGTGATCAAGGTGGTGTGGGGACGCGAATGGGACGCCCTGCTGCACGCCGACCGCGACGGCGCCCTGGTCAACCTGATGAACACCACCCCCGACGGTGACTACCAGACCTATAAGGCCAACGACGGCGGCTACGTGCGTGACCATTTCTTCGGCCGCGACCCCCGGACCAAGGCCCTCGTCGAGCCGATGACCGACCAGGAGATCTGGAATCTCAAGCGCGGCGGCCACGACTACCGCAAGGTGTATGCCGCCTACCGCGCGGCCACCGAGCACAAGGGCCAGCCGACGGTGATCCTGGCCAAGACCATCAAGGGCTACACGCTGGGCAAGCACTTCGAGGGCCGCAATGCGACGCACCAGATGAAAAAGCTTGCGTTGCAAGACCTCAAGGACTTCCGCGACAGCCAGCGCATCCCGATCAGCGACGAGGAGCTGGACAAGAACCCCTACCTGCCGCCGTACTACCACCCCGGACCCGAGGCCCCCGAGATTCGGTATCTGCTGGAGCGGCGGCGCGCACTCGGCGGGTTCCTGCCAGAGCGGCGAACCAAGTCCAAGGTGCTGACCCTGCCGGGCCGTGACACCTACAAGGCGCTGAAGAAGGGCTCGGGCAATCAGGAGGTCGCCACCACCATGGCGACGGTCCGCACATTCAAGGAACTGTTGCGCGACAAAGAGATCGGGCCGCGCATCGTGCCCATCATCCCGGACGAGGCACGTACGTTCGGCATGGACTCGTGGTTCCCGAACCTCAAGATCTACAACCGCAACGGACAGCTCTACACCGCCGTGGACGCCGAACTCATGTTGGCGTACAAGGAAAGCGAGAGCGGCCATATCCTGCACGAGGGCATCAACGAGGCCGGCTCGACGGCGTCGTTCACCGCCGTCGGCACGTCATACGCCACGCACAACGAGCCGATGATCCCGCTCTACATCTTCTATTCGATGTTCGGGTTCCAGCGCACCGGCGACGGGCTATGGGCGGCCGCCGACCAGATGGCCCGCGGCTTCATCCTCGGGGCAACGGCGGGCCGCACCACGCTGGTCGGTGAGGGGCTTCAGCACGCCGACGGGCATTCGTTGCTGCTGGCCGCCACCAACCCGGCCGTGGTGGCCTACGACCCGGCGTTCGCCTACGAGATCGCCTACATCGTCGAGAGCGGCCTGCACCGCATGTTCGGGGAGAACCCGGAGAACGTCTACTTCTACATCACCATTTACAACGAGCCCTACGTGCAACCCCCGGAGCCCGACGGCATCGACGTCGAGGGACTGTTGCGCGGCATCTACCGCTACCGTCGCGCACCCGAGCAGAAGGCGAACGTCGCGCAGATCCTGGTGTCCGGCGTGGCGATGCCCTCGGCGCTGAAGGCGGCGCAGTTGCTCGCCGACGAGTGGGATGTCGCCGCCGACGTCTGGTCGGTGACCAGCTGGGGCGAGCTCAACCGCGACGGCGTGCAGATCGAGAAGGAGGCACTGCGCCATCCCGAGCGCCCTGCTGGCACGCCGTACATCACCACGGCGCTGGCCGATGCGGCCGGGCCGGTGATCGCGGTGTCCGACTGGATGCGTGGGGTCCCCGAGCAGATCCGCCCGTGGGTGCCGGGCACGTACATCACGCTCGGCACCGACGGGTTCGGCTTCTCTGACACCCGGCCCGCCGCACGCCGGTACTACAACACCGACGCCGAATCGATCGTCGTTGCCGTCCTCGAGGGCCTGGCCAGGGACGGGAACATCGACCAATCGGCCGCGATCGAGGCCGCACGCAGGTACGAAATCGACGACGTGATGGCGGCACCCGAACAGACCTCAGACCCGGGCGTCGCCTGACCGGACACCGCGTTTGGAGATAACCACCAGAAGAATCGCGTAGCTTTTAGGCGTGACGGACAATCGGTTCATCCCGCCGAAGTCCACGGTGGAGGTGCTGGAGACCGTCCCGGAATCCGTGCTGCGACGGATGAAGCAGTACTCGGGGCGACTGGCCACCGAAGCGGTGCATGCCATGGAGGAGCGGCTGCCGTTCTTCGCCGAGCTCGAGGCGTCGCAGCGGGCCAGCGTTCAGTTGGTGGTCCAGACCGCGGTCGTCAACTTCGTCGAGTGGATGCGTGACCCACGGAGCGACGTGAGTTATACGGCCCAGGCCTTCGAGGTGGTCCCGCAGGACCTCCGGCGGCGCATCGCGCTTCGGCAGTCCGTCGAGATGGTGCGAACCACGATGGAGTACTTCGAAGAAGTGGTGCCCATGCTGGCCCGCACCGAGGAGCAGCTGACCGCGCTGACCGCCGGAATCCTGCGCTACAGCCGCGACCTGGCGTTCGCGGCGGCCACTGCCTACGCCGACCAGGCCGAGGCACGTGGCGCCTGGGACACTCGGATGGAGGCCAACGTCGTCGACGCCGTCGTGCGCGGAGACACCGGACCCGAACTGCAGTCCCAGGCCGCCGCGCTCAACTGGGACGCCACGGCGGCGGCCACGGTGATCGTCGGGTTGCCGCGGCCCGACCGGATTGACCTCACCACCGAGGACGTCCACGACGTGGTGACCCGCCACGGCCGCGCGGCGCTGTCCGACGTGCACGGCACCTGGCTGGTGGCCATCGTGTCGGGTGCCCTGTCACCGACCGACCGCTTCCTGACCGAGATGATGGGCGTCTTCGCCGACGGCCCAGTGGTGATCGGACCGACGGCGACCGCGTTGAGCACGGCCCATCTCAGCGCGGCCGAGGCAATCGCCGGCATGAACGCGGTCGCCGGCTGGACCGGCGCGCCCAGGCCGGTATCCGCCCGTGAGCTGCTGCCCGAACGGGCCCTGCTGGGTGACGGCACGGCGGTGGCCACGCTGGAGACCGAGGTGATGCGTCCACTGGCCGACGCCGGCCCGGCGCTGACCGAGACGCTGGACGCCTATCTGGACTCCGGAGGCGCCATCGAGGCGTGCGCTCGCAAATTGTTCGTTCATCCAAACACCGTCCGCTACCGGCTCAAACGGATCGCCGATTTCACGGGCCGCGATCCCATGCTTCCCCGCGACGCCTATGTCCTGCGCGTCGCGTCGACCATGGGCCGTCTTAGCCGTCAAACGAACCATGCCAGCACGACAAACACCGCGATGCAGCTCCTGCCTGTGACCCGTCGCACACCCGCAAAGGGAAATCGGGCGGGCTGACAGATTGCAGCAAGGTATCGATGGAGTCGCATCACATGCTGTTTTGTGGAGAGTCCACAAAAACATAAGACAAGGTTCATAATCTCTTACACCGCGCAAAACCGTCTTCACAGTGTTCTCTTAAACAGTGCTCGCACTGCTTGCGCCCGGACAGGGCTCCCAGACACCCGGCATGCTCGCCGCTTGGCTCGAGCTGCCGGGTGCGGCTGACCGTCTCGCAACCTGGTCGGAGATCAGCGGCCTCGACCTGACCACCCTGGGCACCACCGCGACCGCCGACGACATCACCGACACCGCGGTGACCCAGCCGCTGGTGGTGGCCGCGACGCTGCTGGCCTACGAGGAGCTGACCCGGCGCGGGCTGCTCGCCGGTAAGGACATCACCGTGGCCGGCCATTCGGTGGGCGAGATCGCCGCATACGCGATCGCCGGGGTCATTTCCGCCGACGATGCGGTCAAGCTGGCCGCCACCCGCGGCGCCGAGATGGCCAAGGCATGCGCGCTGGAGCCCACCGGCATGGCCGCGGTGCTCGGCGGCGAGAAGACCGAGGTGCTGGGCCGGCTCGAGGCGCTCGATCTGGTGCCCGCAAACCGCAACGCGGCGGGTCAGATCGTCGCCGCGGGCGCGCTGGCCGCACTCGAGAAGCTGACCGAGGATCCGCCGGAGAAGGCCCGTGTTCGCAAATTGGCTACCGCAGGCGCGTTCCACACAAAGTTCATGGCCTCTGCCATGGACGGCTATTCGGCCGCGGCCGACGGTGTGGCGACGGGCGAGCCAACGGCGACGCTGCTGTCGAATGCCGACGGCAAGCCCGTGGCCTCGGCTGCCGACGCGATGACCAAGCTGATTTCACAGCTGACCCGGCCCGTGCGCTGGGATTTATGCACCGAAACAATGCGTACAAACAATGTGACGGCGATCGTCGAGTTCCCGCCGGCCGGAACGCTGGCAGGAATCGCCAAACGTGAACTTCGGGGGGTGCCGACGCACGCCGTCAAGTCCCCCGCTGACCTGGACGGGCTGGCGGGTTTGTAACCCACCGGCCGACCAGACAACCGCATAACCAACGTCAATTTCGCAATATCAACACGAATAAGAAGGAGCCACTGTGGCCACCACTCAGGAAGAAATCATCGCTGGTATCGCCGAGATCATCGAAGAGGTCACCGGTATCGAGCCCTCCGAGGTCACCCCGGAGAAGTCCTTCGTCGACGACCTGGACATCGACTCGCTGTCGATGGTCGAGATCGCCGTGCAGACAGAGGACAAGTACGGCGTGAAGATCCCCGACGAGGACCTCGCCGGCCTGCGCACCGTCGGTGACGTGGTCGCCTACATCCAGAAGCTCGAGGAAGAGAATCCCGAGGCCGCCGCGGCCATCCGGGCGCAGATCACGGAGCCCAAGTGACCAAGCCTTCCACTGCTAACGGCGGTTTCCCCAATGTTGTGGTGACCGCCGTCACGGCGACGACGTCGATCGCGGCGGACATCGAGAGCACGTGGAAGGGTTTGTTGGCCGGCGAAAGCGGCATCCACGTCCTCGAGGACGAGTTCGTCACCAAATGGGACCTCCAGGTGAAGATCGGTGGGCACCTCAAGGAGCCGATCGACCCTCAGATGACTCGCCTCGACATGCGCCGCATGTCCTATGTGCAGCGGATGTCGAAGCTGCTCGGCAATCAGTTGTGGGAGACCGCGGGCACACCCGAGGTCGATCCCGACCGGTTCTCCGTCGTCATCGGCACCGGACTCGGCGGTGGCGAGAAGATCGTCGAGACCTATGACGCGATGAACGAGGGCGGACCCCGCAAGGTGTCCCCGCTGGCCGTTCAGATGATCATGCCGAACGGTGCCGCGGCTGTCGTCGGGCTGGAACTCGGAGCCCGGGCCGGGGTCATCACGCCGGTTTCGGCCTGTTCCTCGGGTTCGGAGGCCATCGCCCACGCGTGGCGTCAACTCGTCATGGGCGATGCCGACATCGCCGTCTGCGGCGGCGTCGAGGGCGGCATCGAGGCGCTGCCGATCGCGGCGTTCTCGATGATGCGGGCGATGTCGACCAACAACGACAACCCGGAAGGGGCGTCGCGGCCGTTCGACAAGAACCGCGACGGATTCGTGTTCGGCGAGGCCGGCGCGCTCATGATCATCGAGACCGAGGAACACGCCAAGGCCCGGGGCGCCAAGCCGCTGGCCCGCTTGTTGGGTGCGGGTATCTCCTCCGACGCGTTCCACATGGTGGCGCCTGCGCCGGACGGACTGCGGGCCGGACACGCGATGAAGCGGGCCATGGAGACGGCGGGACTGTCCCCCTCGGACATCCAGCATGTCAACGCGCACGCCACGGCAACACCGATCGGCGACACCGCAGAGGCCAACGCCTTGCGGGTCGCGGGTGTCGGGCACGCCGCGGTGTACGCACCCAAGTCGGCACTCGGCCACTCCATCGGTGCGGTCGGTGCGCTCGAATCCATCCTGACGGTGTTGACGCTGCGGGACGGCGTGATCCCACCGACGCTGAATTATGAGACCCCCGATCCCGAGATCGATCTCGATGTCGTTGCGGGCGAGCCTCGATATGGCGAATATCAGTACGCCATCAACAACTCGTTCGGATTCGGTGGACACAATGTCGCCCTGGCTTTCGGGCGCTACTGAAACGTCAACTGAGGCACTAGAGGAACCATCGGAGCAGTAATGGCAGGCCTGAAGCAGTTATCGACGGGAGACGGTTTCCCCAACGTAGTCGTCACCGGTATCGCGATGACGACGTCTGTGGCGACCGACGCGGAAGGTACCTGGAAGGCATTGCTGGACGGGCGCAGCGGGATCCGCAAACTCCAGGATCCCTTCGTCGAGCAGTACGACCTACCGGTTCGCATCGGTGGCCATCTGCTCGAGGACTTCGACGACCAGCTGTCACGGGTGGAGCTGCGCCGGCTGTCGTACCTCCAGAAGATGTCGACGGTGTTGAGCCGGCGGGTGTGGAAAGACGCCGGCACACCTGACGTCGACACGCGTCGGCTCATGGTCTCCATCGGTACCGGGCTGGGCTCGAGCGAGGAGCTCGTGTTCGCCTACGACGACATGCGGGTCAAAGGCATGAAGGCGGTTTCACCGCTGGCCGTGCAGAAGTACATGCCGAACTCGCCTGCCGCCGCGGTCGCCCTCGAGCGGGAAGCGAAAGCCGGTGTCATCACCCCGGTTTCGGCCTGCGCGTCGGGTTCGGAAGGCATCGCTCATGCGTGGCGCAACATCGTCCTCGGTGAGGCCGACATGGCGATCTGCGGCGGTGTGGAGTCCAGGATCGAGGCGGTGCCGATCGCCGGCTTCGCACAGATGCGAATCGTGTTGTCCAACAGCAACGATGACCCGCCCGGCGCGTGCCGTCCGTTCGACAAAGACCGCAACGGCTTCGTGTTCGGTGAGGCCGGTGCGCTCATGGTGATCGAGACCGAGGAGCATGCGAAGGCACGAGGCGCCACCATTCACGCGCGGCTGATGGGAGCGAGCATCACCTCGGACGGCTACCATATGGTGGCACCGGACCCCAACGGTGAACAGGCGGGCCATGCGATGATGCGGGCCATCCAGCTCGCGGGTCTGCAGCCGGCCGACATCGATCACGTCAACGCCCACGCCACCGGCACCTCGGTCGGCGATGTCGCGGAGGGGGTCGCGATCAACAACGCGCTCGGTTCGCATCGGCCCGCGGTGTACGCGCCAAAGTCGGCGCTCGGCCACTCGGTCGGTGCGGTTGGCGCAGTGGAGTCGATCCTCACCGTGATGGCACTGCGCGATGGAATCATCCCGCCGACACTCAACCTGAAGAATCTCGATCCCGAGATCGACCTCGACGTCGTCGCAGGTGGTGCTCGGCCCGGAAATTACCAGTACGCGATCAACAACTCGTTCGGATTCGGTGGGCACAATGTCGCGCTCGCCTTCGGAAAGTACTAGGAAGCGTGTTCCAGGTATTCCGGTGGCGCAAGCCGACATCCGACCGGCAACAGGAGGTTTAGATGACCATCATGGCTCCCGAGGCCGTCGGCGAATCGCTCGACCCCCGCGATCCGCTACTGCGCCTGAGCACATTCTTCGACGACGGCAGCGTGGAGTTGCTGCACGAGCGTGACCGCTCGGGCGTGCTGGCCGCGGCCGGCACCGTCAACGGCGTGCGCACGGTGGCGTTCTGCACCGACGGCACCGTGATGGGTGGCGCCATGGGTGTCGAGGGGTGTGCCCATATCGTCAACGCCTACGACACCGCGATCGAGGAGCAGAGCCCCATCGTGGGCATCTGGCACTCGGGTGGTGCCCGGCTGGCCGAGGGCGTCAAGGCGCTGCACGCGGTCGGTTTGATGTTCGAGGCGATGATCCGGGCGTCCGGCTACGTCCCGCAGATCTCGGTGGTCGTCGGCTTCGCCGCGGGCGGTGCCGCCTACGGCCCGGCGCTGACCGACGTCGTCGTGATGGCGCCGGAGGGCCGGGTCTTCGTCACCGGGCCCGACATCGTGCGCAGTGTCACCGGTGAGGACGTCGACATGGCGTCGCTCGGCGGCCCCGACACCCACCACAAGAAGTCCGGTGTGTGCCACATCGTCGCCGACGACGAGCTCGACGCCTATGAGCGTGGCCGCCGGCTGGTCGGTCTGTTCTGCCAGCAGGGACACTTCGACCGCAGCAAGGCCGAGGCCGGGGACTCCGACCTGCACGCCCTGCTGCCGGACTCCTCCCGTCGCGCCTACGACGTGCACCCGCTGATCAGCGCTCTGCTCGACGAGGGGGTGGAGTTCGAGGAATTCCAGGCCAAGTGGGCACCGTCGATGGTGGTGGGCCTCGGCCGACTGTCCGGACGCACCGTCGGCGTGCTGGCCAACAATCCGCTTCGGCTGGGCGGGTGCCTGAACTCCGAGAGCGCCGAGAAGGCCGCACGTTTCGTGCGACTCTGCGACGCGTTCGGCATACCGTTGATCGTCGTGGTCGACGTGCCGGGGTACCTGCCGGGTGTCGACCAGGAGTGGGGCGGCGTGGTGCGCCGCGGCGCGAAGCTGCTGCACGCGTTCGGTGAGGCGACGGTTCCGCGGGTCACACTGGTCACCCGGAAGATCTACGGCGGCGCGTACATCGCGATGAACTCCCGGTCACTGAATGCGACGAAGGTGTTCGCGTGGCCGGACGCCGAGGTGGCGGTGATGGGCGCCAAGGCGGCCGTCGGCATCCTGCACAAGAAGAAGCTGGCCGCTGCGCCAGCGGACGAGCGCGAGGCGCTGCACAACCAGCTCGCCGACGAGCACGAGCGGATCGCCGGCGGGGTGGATTCCGCGATCGAGATCGGCGTGGTCGACGAGAAGATCGATCCGGCGCACACCCGCAGCAAGCTGACGCAGGCCCTGGCCGAGGCGCCGGCCCGCCGCGGTCGTCACAAGAACATTCCGCTGTAGGTTTTCCGCGTCATTGGTGCTTCGCGGTGGCGAGCAGTTCCTCGGCCACCGCGACCACCCGATTGCGGTCGGCCTCGACCAGCCCGATGCGGGTGCGGCGGTCCACGATGTCGTCGACGGTGAGCGCGCCCTCGTGGGTGACGGCGAACTCGAATTCGGCCCGGGTCACGTCGATGCCGTCGGCGACGGCTTCCGTTGGCCGGTCACAACTCGCGGCCGCGATCACATTGGGCGCCTCCGCGCCGTAGCGGGCGACCAACGAGCCGGGCAGTTCGACCGGTGACCGAAGCGTGGCAACGGGATTCGAAGGCGCGCCGACCAACGGCAGATTGCGGGTGCGGCACGCGGTCGCGGTCAGTCCGCGCAGCGCAATCGTGTGGTCGAGCACGTCCTCGGCCATATAGCGGTACTCGGTGAGCTTCCCGCCGATCACGCTGACGACACCCGACGGTGACTCGACCACCGCGTGATCCCGGGACACGTCAGCCGTCCGGCCTCTTCCGGCGTCCGCGGCTCCCGCGTCGATCAGCGGCCGAAGCCCCGCGTACGCGCCGATCACATCGGCGGTGCCCAGCCCGACGTCCAGTGCGGTGTTCACCGTGTCGAGCAGGAACGAGACCTCCTGTGGGGTGGGTTCCGGCACGTCGGGAATCGGTCCCGGGGCATCCTCGTCGGTCAGCCCGAGGTAGACCCGGCCGAGCTGTTCGGGCATGGCGAACACGAATCGATTGATCTCGCCGGGAATCGGAATGGTAAGTGCGGCAGTGGGATTACCGAACGCCTTGGAGTCGAACACCAGGTGTGTGCCGCGGCTGGGCCGCAACCGGATCGACGTGTCGACCTCTGCCGCCCACACGCCGCTGGCGTTGACGACCGCCCGGGCGGTGACCTCGAACGACTCGCCGGAACGCCGATCGGTCAGCGTGACCGTGGTGCCCGTCGCGTTGGACGCCGCGACCTGGGTGAGGATGCGGGCGCCGTGCTGCGCCGCGGTGCGGGCGACGGCGGCGACAAGCCGGGCATCGTCGATCAACTGGCCGTCGTAGGCGAGCAGGGCGCCGGCGAGGCCGTCCCGGCGGACGGTGGGCGCCATCTCGATCGCGCGTGGGGCGGCGACCCGCCGGGACCGCGGCAAGATCGAGGCCGGCGTGCCCGCCAGCTTGCGCAGCCCGTCACCGGCGGCGAAGCCGAAGCGGACCAATGCCCGTGACGCCACGGTCATTTCGGGCAGCAGCGGAACCAGCTGGGGCATCGCCTTGACGAGGTGGGGGGCGTTGCGGGTCATCAGGATTCCGCGCTCGACGGCGCTGCGCCGGGCGATGCCGATGTTGCCGGTGGCCAGGTAGCGCAGACCGCCGTGGACGAGCTTGGAACTCCACCGGCTGGTGCCGAACGCCAGGTCGTGTTTCTCGACCAGGACGACCGCCAGCCCACGGGTCGCGGCATCCAGGGCGATGCCGGCGCCGGTGATGCCGCCGCCGATCACGATCACGTCGAGTGGCTCGCCGTCGGCCAGGGCCGCGAGGTCGGCGGCGCGGCGTGCGGCATTGAGGGCGGTGGAGCCGGTCATGGTTTGAGGTATCCGTTCAGCGAGTGCGCCAGTTCAACGGCGAGGGCATCGGCGTCGAGGATCGGCGCGACGATCTGGCCGGACTGGATCACCGACTGGCTGATCAGCAGACACATCGCCGCGAGTTGGCGCGGATCGCCGGGCCGTACGCTGCCCTCATCCTGGGCCAGCTTCACATCCGACGCCACCGCGTCGATGAGGATCTGCTGACTGGTGCCCAGCCGTTCGGCGATGTAGACCATGGCCAGGTCGGGCGCGTTGCGCAGCACCGACATCACGACCTCGTCATGCCGCAGGTGTTCGGCCACGGCGACGATGCGGCTGACCAGAGCCTCGCGGCCGACACCCCGATTCGGCGCCTTGTCGAGTGCGCCGGTGATCCGCGCGGTCAGCAGTGCGGCCAGCACCGACCTGGTGTCGGGCCAGCGTCGGTACACCGTGGGTCTGCTGACCCTGGCGCGGCGGGCGATTTCGGCGAGAGTGACTCGGTCCACCCCGTAGGCCACGACGCAGTGTGCGGCAGCATCGAGGATCCGGTCGCCGATCGTCGGCGACGTGTCGTTACTGATTGACAGCATATGTAAGACTGTAATGCATGACGCGTACGGATGACCAACAGACCGCATTCCTGCCTCCGATGAAGTGGAACGCGTGGGGTGATCCGGCGGAGGTGAAGCCACTCTCCGACGGGATCCGCGCGCTGCTGAAGCAGGCGCTCGGGGTCGACGGTCCGGCGGCGGCCGAACTCCAGCAGGACGAGGTGCGGTTGCGGCCATCCGCGCTCTCGGCGGCCGACCGCTCAGGACTGGCCGGAATCGTCGGTGCAGAGTTCTGCAGCGTGGCCGATCGCGGCCGACTGCTCCGCGCCGGGGGCAAGTCCACTCTGGACCTGTTGCGCCGCAAGGATTCCGGGGTCCAGGATGCACCCGACGCGGTGCTGTTCCCCGGCGATGACGAGCAGGTGGCCGAGCTTCTCCGGTACTGCGCGGACCACAGCATCGCGGTGGTCCCGTTCGGTGGCGGCACGAGCGTCGTCGGTGGTCTTGATCCGATCCGCGGCGACTTCAAGGCGGTGATATCCCTCGACCTGCGCCGGCTGGATCAACTGCACGCGCTCGACGAGGTGTCCGGCGAGGCGGAACTTGGCGCCGGACTCACGGGGCCGGAGGCCGAGCGCCTGCTGGGCGACCGCGGCTACTCCCTCGGTCACTTCCCGCAGAGCTTCTGTTTCGCGACCATCGGCGGGTTCGCCGCGACGCGGTCGTCCGGCCAGGACTCCGCAGGTTACGGCCGCTTCAACGACATGGTCAGGGGCCTGCGCGCGGTCACCCCGGCGGGCGTGCTCGATCTCGGTCGGGCGCCCGAATCCGCGGCCGGGCCCGATCTCCGGCAACTGCTGATCGGTTCGGAGGGCGTGTTCGGGATCATCACCCGGGTCCGGGTCCGCGTGCACCCCGTGCCGGCGGCGACGCGGTACGAGGCGTGGTCGTTCCCCGACTTCGCCGCCGGCGCCGATGCGCTGCGCGCGGTCGCCCAGAGCGCCACCGGCCCGACGGTGATCCGGCTGTCCGACGAGGCAGAGACCGGCGTCAATCTCGCCACCACCGACAGCATCGGCGAACAGCAGATCACCGGGGGCTGCCTGGCGATCACGGTGTTCGAGGGGACCGAGGCGCACGTCGAGAGCCGACATGCCGAGACGCGGTCGGTGCTTGCCGCCTGCGGCGGCGCATCGCTGGGTGACGCACCGGCGCACGCCTGGGAACACGGGCGCTTCGGCGCGCCGTATCTGCGCGATTCGCTGCTCTCGGCGGGCGCGCTGTGCGAAACGCTGGAGACCGCGACCAACTGGTCCAATCTGCCCGCGGTCAAGGCCGCCGTGACCGAGGCACTCACGAATTCACTCGCCGAGTCGGGAACGCCGGCGCTGGTGCTGTGCCACATTTCGCATGTGTATCCGACCGGCGCCTCGCTGTACTTCACCGTCGTCGCCGGGCAACGAGGCAATCCAATCGAGCAGTGGCGCAAGGCAAAGAGCGCCGCTTCCGATGCGATGGTGCGCACCGGCGCGACCATCACCCATCACCACGCCGTCGGCGCCGATCACCGGCCGTGGATGCGCCACGAGGTCGGCGATCTCGGCGTCGCAGTGCTGAGGGCGGTCAAGGCGACGCTGGATCCGATTGGAATCATGAACCCGGGCAAGCTGATTCCGTGACGATCAGCGGTCGCGTCACCATGCTGACCAACCCCGCGTCGGGGCATGGCAGCGCGCCCCACGCAGCCGAACGTGCAGTTGCGCAGTTCCACAAGCGCGGCGTTGACGTCGTCGCGATCGCAGGCACGGACGCCGTGCATGCGCGACGCCTCGTCGAGGGCGCACTGGAGCGCGGTATGGACGCGCTGGTGGTCGTCGGCGGTGACGGCATCATCTCGCTTGCGCTGCAAGTACTCGCCCAGACCGACATCCCGCTGGGCATCATCCCGGCGGGCACCGGCAATGACCACGCCCGGGAATTCCGGGTTCCCACATCCGATCCCGAGGCCGCCGCCGACGTCGTCGTCGACGGAGTCGTCGACACGGTTGATTTGGGCCGCATCAAGGCCGCCGACGGCACCGACAAGTGGTTCGGCACCGTCATGGCCGCGGGCTTCGACTCGCTGGTGACCGACCGGACCAACCGCATGCGGTGGCCGCACGGCCGGATGCGTTACAACGTCGCGATGGTTTCCGAGCTCTCCAAGCTTCGGTTACTCCCGTTCCGGCTGTCATTCGACGGGCGCCCGTTGGAGACTGACCTGACGCTGGCCGCGTTCGGCAACACCCGAAGCTACGGCGGCGGCATGCTGATCTGCCCCGACGCGGACCCGACCGACGGCCTGCTCGATGTCACCATGGTGCAGTCGGCGTCGCGCACCCGGCTGATCCGGTTGTTCCCCACCGTGTTCAGGGGCACTCACGTGGATCTCGACGAGGTGCGCACCGAGCGCGCCCGCACGATCACGGTGGACTCCCCCGGCATCAATGCCTACGCCGACGGCGAGTACGTCTGCCCCTTGCCCGTCGAGGTGTCGGCCGTCCCCGGCGCGCTGAAGATCGTGCGATCCGGCCCCTGGAGGGGCAAGCCCGCGTAGTTCTCGGCCAACCCCGTGGCTGCGGCGTCGCTGCTGAACACCCACCTCAGCTGCGACAGCTGCAGCTGCGCATCGAACGGGTCGCCGCTCTGATGCAGCATCCGGGTCATCCACCAGGAGAAGTGCGTACAGCGCCAGACCCGATGCAGGGCGGCGTCGGAGTACGCGTCGGCCGGTCCGCTGTGGTGCTTCAACAGCGCGGTCAACGCGGGGGCCAGGAGGGCGACGTCGGCGATGGCGAGGTTGAGTCCCTTGGCGCCGGTTGGCGGCACGATATGGGCGGCGTCGCCGGCGAGGAACAGCCGGCCGTAGCGCATCGGGCTCTGCACATAGCTGCGCATCGGCAGCACACTGCACTCGGTGATCGGGCCGGTCTGTAGTGACCAGTCGTCGATGCCCTCGCCGAGCCGGCGCGCCAGCGCATCCCAGATCTGCCCGTGCGACCAGTCATTGACGTCCGTGTCGTCGGGCACCTGCAGATAAAACCGGCTGACGTCGTGCGACCGCATCGAGTGCAGCGCGAACCCGTCGGGATGCCAGGCGTAGATCAGCTCGTCGGTCGAGGGTGCGACATCGGCGAGCACGCCGAGCCATGAATACGGATAGGTGTACTCCCAGACCTGCTTGAAGCCGTCGGGGATCGCGGAGCGGCTTGGCCCGAACGAGCCGTCACAACCGACGACCACGTCGGCGTCGATCCGCTGCGGTGTGCCGTCTGCGGCGGCAAACGTGACATGCGGACGTTCGGTGGTGACGTCGTGCAGGGCGACGTCGCCGGCTTCGTAGAAGATTCGTTGACCGCCGGCGGTACGGGCGCCCACCAGATCCTTCTGCACCTCCGTCTGCCCGTAGACCCAGACGCTGCGGCCCACCAGGTCGACGAAGTCCAGATGGTGACGCTCACCCGGTGTCTGCAGATAGATCCCGCGGTGCTCCATTCCCTCGTGTTCCAGCCGGCGGCCCAGCCCGGCCGAACGCAACAGCTGCACCGAGGACTGCTCGAGAATTCCGGCACGAATACGCGCCAGCACATAGGCTTCCGAGCGGGCTTCGATGATGACCGATTCGACTCCGTCGGCCGCAAGCAGGTGGGACAGCAACATGCCGGCCGGGCCGGCTCCGATGATGACGGCGGGCACTCGCATGACAACCAGTGAACGTCATACCCGCGTCGTCGGCTAGCTGTACTGACCTGAGAGGTTAGGTACGCGGCTGGCGGGTGGTTGACCCTTGAGTGCTGTGTGGCCGCGGTGGTGATTGTAGGTGTGGAGCCATCGCGGGAACTCGTCGCAGCGGTCGGCGTCGCTGCGGTAGAGCCGGGCGTAGGCCCATTCGTCGGCCAAGGTCCGGTGGAATCGTTCGACCTTGCCGTTGGTTTGCGGCCGATAGGGGCGGGTACGGCGGTGCCTTATGTCACTCAAAGCGTCGCGGAATTTATGTGAACGATAACAGGATCCGTTGTCAGTCAATATGGTTCGGACCGTAAAGCCGCACTCGGTGAACCAGGCGTTCGCGCGCAGCCAGAATGCTGCGGCGGTCTCTTTGCGTTCATCTGCGAGCAGTTCGGAGTAGGCCAGCCGCGAGTGTGCGTCGATGGCGGTGTGCAGGTAGTGGTAGCCGCGCAGTGAGTCGCCGTTACGGCTGCGCTTACCGGAGCTCCTATCGGCCCAGGCGTTGCGTTTACCGGCGGCGCGGCCCAGCATCCGCCAGCCCCCGCCTGCGGGAATCTTGCCGAGTTTCTTCACATCGACGTGGACCCAGGTCCCCGCAGCGGGCGGCCTCCATGCGTCGGATCACCCGCCCGGTCGGACGGTCCAGCCAACGCAATTTGGCCAGCCGGTACCGGGTCAGCACCCGATGCACCGTCGAGGGATGCAGTCCCAGCAGATAGCCGATGCGGGCAGGTCCCCACCGGCGGATAACCCGCACCTTGATGATTCGTCGCTCGGTGCGTGTCGGGGTCTGGTTGGGGCTGCGATGTGGGCGCGATGACCGATCAACCATCCCGGCCCGGCCCTGGGCACGGTAGCGGCGCGCCCAGCGGGCCGCGGTAGTCGCGGACACCTGAAACCGTTCCGCAGCTCGGCGCAACGGCCAGCCGTCCTCCACGACACAACGAGCCAGACGCAGCCGACCAGTTTCCGACAATGGGGCATTACGGTGGGACACGAAGACCTCCGGTGAATGAGTGCGTTCCTAAGCAGCTCGCACTTCACTCGGAGGTCTTCGTCTTGTCACCCCGCCACGCCGTCACCAACGTCCGTGGTCAGTACACCTAGTCCACGCTTGGCTGTTGCCTAGCCCACGCCACTGAGCCAGCTCACCTCCGCGGTGTCCCCGCCGTCGCGGTACGGCTCAAGAGCATCGTCCCACGCGGTGCCCAGCACCGAATCAAGTTCGGCCGCCAACATGTCGGCGCCCGAGGCCATCAAGGTCCGCAGTCGCATCTCCCCGACCATCACGTCACCGTTGGCGCTCATCGCGCCGCTCCACAGACCGAGCTGCGGGGTGTGACACCAGCGATGCCCGTCGACTCCGGCGCTCGGGTCCTCGGTCACCTCGAACCGCAGCACCGACCACGACCGTAACGCGTTCGCGAGCTGGGCTCCCGTTCCGACCGGCCCGAGCCAGTTCGTGACGGCACGCAGCTGCCCCGGCATGGCCGGCTGCGGGGTCCACTTCAGATTCGCCCTCGCCGACAGGGTCGACGACAGGGCCCACTCGACATGTGGGCACACCGCCGCGGGTGAAGCATGGATGTAAACCACGCCCGTCGCCGCGTCGGCGAATTGGTTCGCTGCACGCATTTGCTGCTCCTCCGGCTCCACGAGGGACGTCTTCCCCAACGACCTGGTGTTTCCGAATTACAGCTGTGTCGTGCGTGTCTATTGTGCCTTGTGATACACCTGTTGCGCTAGTCTGCGCCGAATTCTTTCAGGACTTCGTCAGACAGTGGCGGCCACAGGGGGTTGGCCCAGCCGTCGAAGTTGCGGTCGGTCAGTACGACGAGCGCCAGATCAGCGACGGGATCGACCCACAAAAACGTCCCTGACTGGCCGAAATGTCCGTAAGTACGGCCCGAGTTGCCCGACCCGGTCCAGTGCGGCGTCTTGCCGTCCCTTATCTCGAAGCCCAGCCCCCAGTCGTTGGGCCGCTGCACCCCGTAGCCGGGCAACACGCCGGCCAGTCCCGGAAATTGCACATCGGTGGCGTCGGCGTGCATCTGCTCAGACACCGTCCCCGGCCGCAACAGGTCGCCGGCGAACGAAACGAGGTCGACGACGGTCGATGTCGCGCCGTACCCGGCGGCCTCCGTTCCGCCCTCCAGAAACGTGTCGGCCATGCCGAGGGGTTCGAAGACGGCCTCGGCCAGATAGCGGGCGAAGTCGATCTCGGATGCCTGCTGCACGGTGTCGGCGAGCACTCCGAAGCCGTAGTTCGAGTACACCCGCCGTGCGCCGGGAGCGTTCAGCACCTCGGGCGAGTGCATCGAGTAACCCGAGGCGTGGGCGAGCAGATGCCGCACGGTCGACCCTCGCGGTCCGGCCGCAGTGTCGAGGTCGATCACGCCCTCTTCGATCGCGATCTGGGCGGCGCGCGCGACGAGCGGTTTGGTGACCGACGCCAGCGGGAAGCGGCGGCGGGTGTCGCCGTGCGTGGCCAGCAGACCGGACGGCCCGATCACCGCCGCGGCGGCAGTCGGGACTGGCCAGTCGTCAAGGGCATCCAATGCGCTCATCGCGCTGGAGCCTAGTTCCTCCTCCATGCCGACACGATGGCCGCCACGTGCCGGGCGTCGGTGCCGCAGCAGCCGCCGAGTATCCGGACTGCCGGCAGCCGATCGTGCAACGCGGCGATCTGCGCACCGAGTGCCTCGGGGTCGCCCTCGTCGAGTTCGGTCGCCTCGTCGAGCTCGGCGTGGCTTTTCGTCGATGCGTTGGCGCGTACGCCGGCGAGCCGCTGCCGCCACGCCCCGTCCTGTGTCAGCGTCGAGGAGAAGTGCGTCGGGTGGGCGCAGTTGACCATGAAGTAGGCGGCAGCCGCGTCGGTGGCCGCGTCCACGTGCTCGATCGCCTCACGCAGAGTCTGGCCGGTGGGAAGACTGCCGTCGGTCTCGACCGTGAAGGAGATGGCCGCCGCAATGCCGGCTGCCGAAGCAGCGCGGACGATACCGATCGCCTCTTCCGCATTGGTCATCGTGATGGCGGTGACCTGGTCGGCGGACGTGTCGGCGAACGTGCCGATCTGCACGGCGTGGTACCGCTCGGCTTCCTCGGGTGTCATCACACTGCCGGGGTCGTAGCCGTCGCCGCGCGGGCCGATGCAGCCACTCACCACCGCGGTGACGCCGTCGGCCGCCGCCGCCGCCCGAACCTCCTCGGCAAAACCCACTGCCGAGCGATTGACGGCGTCGAGCTGCTCGGCCGGATAGCCGAGTTGCTCGGCCCAATCCGGGTTGGCGCGCCATGTCGGTGTCTCGATGACGAAGCCCGCGCCGTGTTCGCGCGCGATGCTCAGGTAGCTGTCGTAATAGCGACGCAACCGGGCGCGGCCGTCGGGGTTCTCGAGCAAGGGGAAGGCGGCAAACAACGGCAGATCGATGCCGTGGTGGAAGATCAGCTCGGTCTCGATACCTCCGTCGGTGACGAAGAATCCGTCCGTGGTGGTCATGGTGGCTACTTCCGGGCGATGTAGTAGTAGTTCGCCGGGTCCGACTCGATCTCGCTGATCGTCACGTCGCTGAATCCGGCATCCGCCAGCATCGACACGGCGAGCTGGCGACCCCAGCAGGTGCCCAGCCCGGCACCGTCCAGCGCCAGCGACACCGTCATGCAGTGCATCGTCGACACCGTGTACTTGTAGGTCGCCAGCGGAGCGCCGATGTTGTCTTCCACATTGCTGGAGGCCTTGATATCGACCATCAGCAACACTCCACCCGGGCGCAGCGCACGGTGAATGTTGGCCAGCACCTGCGCGGGTTGCGCCTGATCGTGAATCGCGTCGTAAACCGTGATCACGTCGTACGCGTCATCCGCATCGATTCGCGCCACGTCGGCTCGGGTGAACGTCGCGTTGGTCAGGCCGAGTCCTTCGGCCTCGGCGGCGCCCGCCGCCAATGCCTCCTCGGAGAAGTCGATGCCGGTGAAGCGGCTCGCCGGGTACGCCTTCGCCATGACATTGACGGCATGTCCACTGCCGCAACCGATATCGGCGACGTCCACGCCGACCTTAAGACGCTCGGGCAGACCGTCGACCAGGGGCAGGATCACGTCGACGAGCGCGGCGTCGAACACCCCGGCCGTGTGCTCGGCCTGCAACGCGTGGAAGCGCGGATACTCGCTGTAGGATAGGCCGCCGCCGTTGTGGAAGCAACCGATGATCTTCTGCTCGACCTCACCCATCATCGGGAAGATCTGTGCGATACGCGAAAGATTGTCCGGCTCGGCGGCCCGCGTCAGCACCGCCGCGCGGTGGCGCGGAAGGGAATACGTCTGGGCCGCCGGATCGTAATCGATTACCCGACTGGCGACTACGCCACCGAGCCACTCACGCACATAGCGTTCGTTCAGGCCGGCGGCGTCGGCGATCCGGGTGCTGGTGGCCGGTGGAAGCTCGGCCATGGTGTCGAACAACTTGGTCTGATGTCCGATGGACAGCAGCAGCGCGAGCGCGGCGCTGTCGATCACTCCGACCATGCGTTCGGCGAACTCTTCGGTGGCCTCGGCGGCCGTGGACCGGTTTTCGTCAAGTGTCGTCATAGCATTCCGATAAACGGTGCAGCCCGTCAGATAAGTTCAATCGAGCGCTTCGCCAGACCCATCCAGAAGCCGTCGATCACCTGCTTGGCGGACTGAGCGGGATCGCTCGACGCGCCGAGCGAGACGAAGAGCGGCGAGAAGTGCTCGATCGTCGGGTGCGCGTACGGCATGCCCGGGGCCTTGTTCCGAAAGTCGATGAGCGCATCGACGTCTCCGGCGGCGAACAGCTCGCCCGCCCATCCGTCGAATTCCGTCGACCATCCCGGCGGGACCGCATCGGGCGACGGGTCGTCGAGGAACGGCAGCCCATGCGTGGTGAATCCGGAACCGATGATCAGCACCCCCTCGTCGCGCAGCGGCCGCAACCGTTCGCCGAGCTGCAGCAACCGTTGCGGGTCGAGAGTGGGCATCGATATCTGCAGCACCGGGATGGTGGCCTCCGGGTACATGACGGTCAGCGGCACATAAGCGCCATGGTCAAGTCTGCGGTGCGGATCGTGGGCGACGGGCTCGTCGTCCGGCATCAGCGCCTCGATCCTGGCCGCCAACTCCGGTGCGCCCGGCGAGTCGTAGGTGACCTCGAAGTAGCGCTGCGGGAAGCCCCAGAAGTCATATGTCAGCGGGGTATTGGTGGTGGTCGATCCGATGGTCAACGGAGCGGCCTCCCAATGAGCCGAGACGACGAGGACGGCGCTCGGTTTCGGAAGGTCGTCGGCCCACGCCGTCAGTTCGGACACCCATCGCTGGCTGTCGACCAGCGGCGGTGCGCCGTGCGAAAGATAAATGGTGGGAACCATACCCCTAGCCTCCCATTCCGGGCGCTAGGTTGTAATGCATGACTCAGACGGTGCGCGGTGTGATTTCACGGAGGAAGGGTGACCCGGTCGAGGTGGTGGATGTCGTCATCCCCGACCCCGGTCCGGGGGAGGTCGTCGTGGACATTCTCGCCTGCGGTGTCTGCCACACCGACCTGACCTACCGCGAGGGCGGTATCAACGACGAGTACCCCTTCCTGTTGGGCCATGAGGCCGCAGGCACCGTGGAGTCCGTCGGTGCCGGCGTCACGCATGTGGAGCCCGGCGACTTCGTGATCCTGAACTGGCGCGCGGTATGCGGGGAATGCCGCGCGTGCAAGCGCGGACGGCCGTGGTACTGCTTCGACACGTTCAACGCCGAACAGAAGATGACGTTGACCGACGGCACCGAACTGACTCCCGCGCTGGGCATCGGCGCGTTCGTCGAGAAGACGCTGGTCCACGAGGGCCAATGCACGAAGGTCGACCCCGCCGCCGATCCAGCGGTGGCGGGCCTGCTGGGGTGCGGGCTGATGGCTGGAATCGGCGCGGCGATCAACACCGGCGCGGTCAACCGTGACGACACCGTTGCGGTGATCGGCTGCGGCGGTGTGGGCGATGCCGCGATCGCGGGGGCGCGACTGGTCGGGGCCAAGCGGATCATCGCGGTCGACACCGACAACAAAAAGCTGGACTGGGCTCGCGGCTTCGGCGCCACCCACACCATCAACGCCCGGGAACTGGACCCGGTGGAGACCATCCGGGACCTCACCGACGGTAACGGGGCCGATGTGGTGATCGACGCGGTCGGCCGCCCGGAGACCTGGAAGCAGGCGTTCTACGCCCGCGACCTGGCCGGAACCGTTGTGCTGGTAGGTGTTCCGACCCCGGACATGACCCTGGAGATGCCGCTCGTCGACTTCTTCTCCCGCGGCGGGTCGCTGAAGTCGTCCTGGTACGGCGATTGCCTGCCCGAACGCGACTTCCCCACTCTGATCAGCCTGTACCTGCAGGGCCGGTTGCCGCTGGAGAAGTTCGTGTCCGAACGCATCGGCCTGGACGACATCGAGGAGGCCTTCCACAAGATGCACGCCGGCGAGGTGCTGCGCTCCGTGGTGGTGCTGAAGTGAACGGCGGCCCGATCACCCGCGTGGTCACCCACGGCACATTCGAACTCGACGGCGGCAGTTGGGAAGTCGACAACAACATCTGGATCGTCGGTGACGATTCCGAGGTGATCGTGTTCGACGCGGCGCACGAGGCGGCCCCGATCCTGGCGGCCGCCGGTGGCCGCAACGTGGTCGCCGTGGTGTGCACGCATGGCCACAACGACCATGTGACCGTCGCGCCCGAGCTCAGTGAGGCCCTGGACGCCCCGATCCTGTTGCATCCCGCCGACGACGTGCTCTGGCGGATGACGCACCCGGACAGCAACTTCCGCCCAGTCGAGGACGGCGAGACACTGCGCGTCGCGGGCACCGAATTCCGTGCGATCCATACTCCCGGGCACTCACCGGGGTCGGTCTGCTGGCACGCCCCCGACTTGAACGCCGTCATGAGCGGCGACACGCTCTTCGAGGGCGGTCCCGGCGCGACGGGCCGTTCGTACTCCGATTTCCCGACGATCCTGACCTCGATCTCGGAGAAACTCGGCAGCCTACCGCCGCACACCGTGGTCTACACCGGTCATGGGGACTCCACCACCATCGGCGACGAGATCGTGCACTACGACGAATGGGTCGCCCGCGGCCACTGACTACCACTCCCCGCCCCCGTGAGCGTGCGTCGACTTCGACAATCCGTCGGCGTGTCGGCCACAGACACGCACGCTCGGCGGGGTTCAGCTGTCGAGGAGGCGGCGCTTCTCGGCCTCGAACTCGTCTTCGGTCAATGCGCCCGAGTCGCGCAGCGCGGCAAGCTGCTTGAGCTGCTCGATGCGGATGCCCTGGTCGCTCGGTGTGTAGATGGGTGCCAGCGATATCAGTCGTGCGTTGCCGGCCGGCTCGTCGAAGTTGCGCAGTTCATGCTGCTCGAACGGCTCGAGAGGTACCTTCTTGGCCGACCGGGCCGACGAGACCAGCGCGACGACGAGCTCCAGCACGCCCCACCCGAGCAGCCCGGCGAACACCCACGTCAACCAGCCGTACGAACTGCCGTGGCCGAAGGCCAGCCGGGGACTGATGTACCCGCCGATATTCCCGTTGGTCACAATGTCGTAGGTGCCCTCCTGGGCGATCTGAACCACCCACACCCGTACGTGCGTATCGCTGTTCACCGTCGTTGTGCCGCCGACGCTCTCGGCCACTCGAGGTTGCGGGGCGCCCTCGGGCGGAGTGATCGTGAACTGGAGGTCGGGGATCGGAAACCCACTCGACGGGCTGCCGGTGACCACCGTGTGGAAGCTGACCGTCACCTCACCGGCGGGTAGCTGCAGGCTGGTCGAACCCGGGACCTTCACCTCGCCGTACGCGTCGTAGTCGTCGAGCACGAACGCGTTGAGGACCAGCATGGCGACCAGCCCGACGCCGGCGGTGACCAGCGTGACGACCGCTGAGATGACGGCGATCCGTGGAGCGGACCTTCGGCTCATGGCCGAAGTCTGTCACGGCTCGGGTTGCGCCGAGGCGCCAATCAGCGTTGTCGCGGCTTCGTCGGTGCCGACCGCGACCGCCAGCTACCGTCGTAGTGTGCCGGAATCCAGCATCGTCGTGCGGCCGGAGCCGATCGAGAGCGGTTCCTATTCGGCCAGTTCGCGGCTTCAGGCTGCCGGATTGCGTCCGGCGATCAAGCTTTTCGAGGAAGCGGCGGCCGCCGTGCCGCTGCCGGCACCACCCCAACCGGTCGTGATCGCCGACTACGGCGCATCGACCGGACACAACTCGCTGCTGCCGGTCTGTGCGGCAATCACCGTGCTACGTAAGCGCACTCGACCCGAGCATTCGGTGCTGGTCGCCCACACCGACGTCCCGGACAACGATTTCACCGCGATGTTCCGGACGCTCGAGGAGGACCCCGACAGCTACCTGCGCCGCGATGCGGCCACCTATGCGTCGGCCGTCGGCCGCTCCTTCTACACGCAGATACTGCCGTCCAACAGCGTCAATCTCGGGTGGAGCGGCTGGGCGATCCAATGGCTGAGCCGGGTGCCCGCCCCGATCCCCGACCATGTCCAGGTCGCCTACAGCGGCGACGAGGGTGTCTGCGGTGCGTACGCCAGACAGGCCGCGCACGACTGGCATGAGTTCGTGGCGTACCGCGGCAGGGAGTTGTGCCCCGGCGCCCGTCTGGTGGTGATGACGATGGCCGTCGACGGCGAAGGTGAGTTCGGCTACCGTCCACTGCTGACCGCCCTGATGGATACGCTCGGCGAACTGGTCTCGGCCGGGTCGATCACCACCGACGAGCAGCACCGGATGTGCATCCCGACGGTCGGCAGACGCGCCGCGGACTTTCTGACGCCGTTCGCGCCGTCGGGCAGGTTCGAGGGACTGGAGATCGAGCACCTCGAGGTGTTCGATGCCGAAGACCGCTACTGGGGCAAGTACCAAGCAGACAGGGACGCAAAGGCTTTCGGTTCGAAATGGGCGGCATTCGTCAGGGCGTCGGTTTTCCCGACGCTGGCGCTGGCACTTGAAGGCGGCGGCCGCGACGACCCGCGCAGGACGTCGTTCTTCGACCAGTTGGAGGCGGGCGTCGCCGCGCGGTTGGCGGCCGCGCCGGACCAGATGCAGATCCCGTTGGCCCACCTGGTGTTGACCAAGCGGCCGAAGGCGAAGTAATCATCGCTCATCACGTCCGCGTGAATCGCCCGGCCATCCGGTCACGAAAGGTGTTGCGGTAGCCCTGCGGTACGATGCCGGTCAACCGGCGGAACTGGTCGCGGAAGTTGGCGGCCGAGGTGAACCCGACTTCGCGGCCGACCCGTTCGACGCCGTGGGACGGGCTCTCGAGAAGCTGCTGGGCGTGGCGGACCCGCACGCCGGTCAACCATTGCATGGGCGTCTGCCCGGTCTCGGCCGCGAAGCGGCGATTGAGGGTGCGCACGCTGACGGCCGCCTTGGCCGCGATGTCGCGCAGCGTCAGGTCGCGGTGGGCCTCGCGTTCGAGCCACGCCAGCACGTCATCCAATTCGGTCCGGGCGGCAATGCGATTGACGGGGAACCGGTTCCGGAGGATGAACTGTGCCTGGCCGCCGCTGCGGTGCAAGGGCGCGACGGCCTGGCGGGCGGCGTCAGCGGCGACGCCGGCTCCGTAGTCGCGCTGCACCATGTGCGGGCAGAGATCGAGACCGGCCGACGCGCCCGCCGACGTCAGCACCTGGCCCTCGTCGACGTAGAGCACGTCGGGGTCGAGGTGCACAGCGGGATGCATGGCGCGGAACAGATCGGCCGCCGGCCAGTGCGTCGTCGCCCGCCTGCCGCCGCAACCGTGAACGCCGCCGAGCAGATCGAGGCGATGCGCGTTCCCGCCGCGAACGCCGAACGCAACGCGGCCAGCACCGCCGCGGGCTCGTCGGTGGTGACGTCGTTGCGGCCGGGCACCACGATGGTGTGCCACTGGCACCGGGGCCGGGATGCCCCGACGATGGCCGGGTGCACGCTCAGATTCTGTTGTTCGACGGCTTCGATCCCCTGGACGTGGTCGCACCGTTCGAGGTCCTCGCCGCGGGCAGCGACGCCGTAGGGGGCACGCTGCACGTGGAACTCGTCTCCGCCGAGGGGCCGCGGCCGGTGGTGAGCGGAACCCGCGGCCTCGTCCTCGACGCCACCGCGCTTCTGGATCCCGGGAAGGCCGGCTATGTCGTCGTGCCGCGAGCGTCGGGTGCCCTCGACGGGGATCCCGACGACGGCGCCGTGACCATCCCGGTGCTGCTCGCCCGGTTCGGTGAAACCGCCGCGGTCCCGTTGATGCGCCAGGCACTGGCCAACCCCGATATCACGGTCGCCACCGTGTGCGGCGGCTCACTCGCCCTGGCGATGGCCGGCCTGCTCGAGGGCCGCCACGCCGCCACCCACCATCTCGGCATGGATGTGCTCGAGGCGACCGGGATGAACATCATGCACGCCAGGGTGGTCGACGACGGCGACCTCATCACCGCGGGCGGTGTGACGTCGGGCCTCGACCTCGCGCTGTACCTGCTGGACCGCGGCTACGGTTCACGTGTCGCACTCGCCGTGGAATCGCTGTTCGCCTACGAGCGGCGAGGAACGGTATGGGCCGATCGGCGAGTGGGACGTCACCATCAAGACCTCGGTCGGGTCGTTGACAGTCCTCTACGAGTTCAGCGAATCCTGCGGCGGTACAATCGGTTCGGCGTCACTCAAGGGGGAGACCGTGCCGCTGCGCGACCTGCAGGTCGACGGCACGATCGACGGGGACACGTTGAGCGGTCACTCCCGCGCCGGCAGGCTGCCACGGTCAGCGGTGACGGGCGTGCGGCGTCAGGGTGCCATTTCGTAGGCGCCGTCGTAGGCCTTGACGCGTTCCCAGACGCGGTCGAACCGCGCCGCGTCGGGCACCGGCTTGCGGATCGCCCCGAGCGCCCAGTCCTGTTGCGCCTGTGTCGACGTCGGCTTGCCATGCAGCGCAACGGCATACATGCCGAAGTCGCGGATCTGGAAGTCGAAGATCGCATCGACGATGTCGTCGTCCAGTCCGGTCAGCGCCGCCTGCTCGAGAATCAGCTGGCCGTAGACGATCAGCGAGAACAGGTGCCCCACATTCAGCAGGAAATCCAGATCCTTCTGCTGGTCGCCATCGGGAGCGGCGGCCGTCAGCAGGCCCCGGAAGGCCAGCGCCTGCTCGTAGAACCTGGCGACATTCGGGATGTGCACGTGGCTCTCGTACACCGGGTTCCAGTCGGCGAACTGAATCGCACCGGCCCCGCGGGTCGGGCCCTGATTCCAGAAGAAGGTGTCATCGGCGGCGTCGTTGCGCGTCTGAATCTCCGGATACTGCTTCGGATTGAGCATGTAGTTCGGCATGAACTTCAGCACCAGTCCCACATTGACGTGCACGGTGCCCTCCAGTCGCGGCAGGCATCCAATGAGTTGGGCGACTTCCCGGAACATGGTGTTCTTTTCGTAGCCTTTAGCCGCGATGATGTCATGCAGGGAGCGCATGACGGTCTCGCCCTCCATCGTGACCTTGGCCTTGGTCATCGGGTTGAACAGCAGGTAGCGCCGGTCCTCCAGGCTCGCGCTGCGGAAGTAGTCGACCGCTCGCCTGCTGAACGCCTTCATCGCGATCATGCGCGCGTACGCGTCGACGAAATTGGCCCGCACATGGCTGAAGTCGGTGACCGGGTTGCCGTAGAGGATGCGGTTCTGCGCGTGCGTGATCGCCTCGTAGAAGGCGTGCTCGCACATGCCGATCGACGACGAGCACAGGTTGAACTTGCCGACGTTCACCGTGTTGAGCGCGGCGGCGAAGGCTTCGACGCCGGTGTGCAGGATGTCCTCGGCCCGCACCGGATAGTTCTCCAGCCGGAACGTGCTCACGTAGATCTGCATGTGCACGACGTTGTCGACCAGGTGGTAGTTCTGGTGGCGGCTGTCGGCGGCAAAGAACACGTACCCTTCCTGACCCTCGACGTCACTTCGCCTACCGAAGACCGATACCAGGCTGGCGACGTTGCCGTTGCCGATGTAGTACTTCTCCCCCGTTGCCCGGTACAGGATTCCGTTGGCCCGGTCCTCCTCGCCTGCGGGGGTCAGCACCATGTCGGTGCTGTAGACGTCGGCCCCGTGTTCGCGCTCGGACAGCCCGAACGCCATCACCTCCCCGGCCTCGAGATCGTCGGCAGCCCGCAGCTTGGCGTCCTTGTTCTCGCTCTGCCAGACCGGCCCGAGGCCCAGGATGGTGACCTGCTCGGTGTACCAGTAGGTCAGCCCGTAGAAGCCGAGGATCTCGGCCAGCGCGGCGTTGCGCGCGCCGTCCCAGCGCTTGTCGGGATTGCCGTCGGCGAATTCCGACGGGGTGAGAAAAGTGGCGAACAGCTTCTCCCGCTTGACAAAGTCGACGAAGTCGGCGGGCCACTGCGCGCTCAGGTCGTCATCGAGGATGCGCTTCTTGCCCCGGCCTTCGAAGAAGTCGATGGTCGCCCGCAACAGCCGCCGCGTCTCGGCGTCGAACTCCCTCGGGTCATACGTGTTCGGATCGAAAAGCAAACCGTCCGTCTCAGTCATGGCGCACAGCCTAGGTGCGCACCGAGACTAGGGAGGGGGTTGCGGGCCAATCGGGATCGTGGGCCCACCAGGGAACAGGGTGATGGGTGGCAACGTGAACGGGGGCGGCGGGGTCGGCTCCGGCGTCGGCTGAGGGGTCGGCTCCGGCGTCGGCTCAGGTGTCGGCTCAGGGGTCGGCTCGGGGGTCGGCTCGGGGGTCACCGGTGGAGGCTCCTCGCCGGTGGCCGGAGGGGGTGGCGCCTCCGTGACGGTCACCGGCGGCGGTGGCGCCTCCCGTGTCACGGTGCGCGTCTCCGGCGCCTGAGTCTCGGGCGCGGGTGCGGGTGCGGCCGGCGGGGCGACGGCCGCGGTGGGTGCGGTCGTGGTGGCCGGCGGCACCGAGGACACGGTGGTCGATGCCGGCGACGGCGTGTCGTCGCCGCGCATCACGAACATCACACCCACCGCCAGCGCCGCCAGCAGGACGAACACCCCCGCACCCACCGCGGCTGCCGGACGGCGGTACCACGGTGGCGCAGCCACCTGCTCCTGATCGGCCTCGTGGTCGAACTGCATCTGTGGCCTGGGGACCGGGGCGCCGTCACCGGTGGCAGCGCCGTCGTAGTCGTACGGGTCGTTCGGCATGACGTCGGGAATGTCGTCGGCGTCCGACCATGCCAGCGCGGGCGCAGCCTCAGGCGCCATCTCGGTGGCCGCACCTGCCGCCACCGCAGGCGCCGCGGCGGCGATGGTCGGGCCCTCCCCGAACGTGCCGCGCACGGCGGTGAGCCCGGCCCCGATCGCCGCTGTCAACTCCGGCTGAGCGGTCGTGATCACCGGCACGCGAAAACGTTCGGAAAGCGTCGTGGTGATGATCGGGATCCGGGCCCCGCCGCCCACCGTCGCCACCGCTACCAGATCGCGAATTCCGGTGGGCTCCAACTGTTCGGAAGCACCAGCGATCAGACCGACGAAATCTGCAAGCGGAGCGCGGATGGCCTCGTCGAGTTCGGCGCGGGTGAGTCGCACCTCCCCGCGGTGTCCGGGAAGTTCCGCGGACAGCGTCGTGACCGCAGCCGTGGACAACCGTTCCTTGGCGCCGCGGCATTGCGCACGCAATCGGCTCAACGACCCGATCGCCGACGTGCCGGAAAGGTCGATCGTGCCCGCGGCGGTGAGGTCGTCGATGACATGGGTGAGCAGGGCCTGATCGATGAGATCGCCGGAGAAGTCGGTGTGCCGGACCGTCGGCCCGATCGGTTGGAAGTTGGCCGCGTCGGCGAACGTGACGCTGGTGCCGCTACCGCCGAAGTCGCACAACGCAATGACGCCACGGGTCGGCAGCCCGGGGTCGTTGTGCAACGCGGTCAGGGCGGCAGCGGCATCCGACACGACGGCCGCCCGCTTCGGGCTGTGGAATTCCGCGACGTCCGCCAGCGCCCGGTGCAGGGCGTCGACGGCGGTGGGTCCCCAGTGCGCGGGATAGGTCACCCCGACCGGATCAGCGGGTGGGCGGCCGCGGCCCAGCGCATAGAGCATCGACCGCAACGCACCGGCGAGCACCGACTCGGCGCGGTGGGCCGATCCGTCGGAGGCCACGATGTCGACCGGGTCACCGACGCGGTCGACGAAATCGGTGATGATCAGGCCGCGTTCGTCCAGATTCGGATTCTGGCTCGGCACGCCGACCTCGGGCGGCCGGTGTCCGAACAGCGTCACCACCGAGGACCTCATCACTGCGGTCCTCGCCACCACGACGGCTGCCAGGTTGGTGGACCCAACCGACAGCCCTACCCCATCAGCCATGTCATCCCGTCTCGCAGCAACCTTATCCGGCAGTCGATCGGGTTCGACGGCGTTACTCAGCGAATGGTGCCGACCCCCGGAATCAGCGGTAGATCCAGTGCGGTCACCCACCCTGGTGAGAGTTCGTTGACGGCGGGCACCGCGTTCAGCGCGCGCAGGCCGGTGGCCAGGCAGCCCGCGGCTGCGGCGTCACGCCCGGAGCCGTCAGTGAAGCGGAAGGCCGTCTCCTGGGAGATGCTCGGGGTGCCTTCGATGTCGACCCGGTAGACGTCGTTCTCGTTGCCCGACGGCCACTCGGGCGCGGCGTCGTTGCCGATTCGATTGACGTGCTCGAGCTGGATGCGGGTCTCGCCTCGATAGATTCCGTTGATCGTGAACCGAACGGCCGCAACATTTCCCGGCGCGATAATCCCCTTGGCGGTCTTTCGCTCGTTGGGGGTGACCCACTTGTGCCACGTGGTGGTGATCTCGTCGAGCATGATGCCTGCCGCATGCGCGATCATCGGGACCGTGGCGCCCCAGGCGAACACCAGGATGTCGGGTGTCTCGAGCAGCGGCCGGTACTCCGGCGGCCTGCCGATGCCCATCTCGAATTCGTAGTCGCCTTCGTAATTCGTGTAGTCCAGCAGTTCAGAGGCGCGGACCTTGCGGACCTCGGAGCACAGGCCCATCAGCGTCATCGGGAACAGGTCGTTGGCGAAGCCGGGATCGATGCCGGTGGTGAAACATGACGATTCGCCCAATTCGCAGGCTTCGGTGATGGGTTCGATCCAGTCCGGCGGATTGAGGTGCATGGTGGGCCACACCCACGGCGTCATGGCCGTCGAACAGACGTCGATACCGGCCCGCAGGAATCGGGTGATCAACGAGATGTTGTCGTCGGCGTGCGCGGCCGTCGGCCCGTAATGCACCAGCGCGTCGGGTGCCGCGGCGATCAGCGCGTCGACGTCATCGGTGGCGGTCACCCCGATCGTCGTGCCGAGGCTGCAGATGTCGCCGGCATCGCGGCCCACCTTCTCCGGGTTGCTCACCCCGACGCCGACCAACTCGAACAACGGATGCTCGACGATCTCCGCGATCACCATCCGGCCGACGAATCCGGTACCCCAGACGACGACTCGTTTCTTGCCCGAATTAACTGCCACGCTCGCCAGTTACCTTCCGCTCGACCCCCGTACGGCCTTCACCATAGGCGGGCTCGGCTTCATCCGTGATCGACTTGGAGAGCCGCCTGATCTCGGCTCGCAGTTCCTCGATATGGGCCACCGTGACCGATTGCTGGGCGGCGTCCTCGACGGAAATGCTCTCGATGATCCACGACGCGAGGGTCGCCGTGACGACGCCGAGCAGGCTGATGCCACCGATCATCAGGGCCGCGGCGACGAGCCGCCCCTGGCCGGTGATGGGTATCAGGTCCCCATAGCCCACGGTGGTCACCGTCGTCATCGCCCACCAGAGCGCGTCGGGAAACGTGGTGATCTTCGAGCCGGGCTGATGCCGCTCAGCCTGCAGAATCGCCAGAGCGGCGGCGTAGATCATGACGACGGCGCCGCATGCGGTAAAGACGATGACCCGGCCCCGGATCGTGTGACTGATGGCCCGCTCCAACACCTCGATCACCACGGCCAGGCTCAACAGCCGCAGCGGCCGCAGGAACGGCAGCACCACGATCGCGAGGTCGAACAGGTGCCGCACGAACCATGTGAAGCGGGGCTCGGCGAGGTACAGCCGCGCGAGGTAATCGGCGACGAACACCAGATAGGTGATGCGCATTGCGAGGCTCAGCATGGCGGCGGCGCGCCCACGCGGTTCGGCGAGCACCTCCACCGAATACATACCGAGAAACACCATTGCCACAGCGGCCAACGGCCATTCCGTGCGGTGTTCGAAGCGTTTGAGACGAGTTTGCGTGGTCATCAAGCGCTGACCTTAATGCGGCCAGCCCGCCAGCGCGGTGTCGGCGACCTCGTGCAGCTCTTCCAGGCTGGCGCCGCTGCGGGCTTGAACCGAAATGCCCTGGCAGACCGCGTTTATCCACCGCGACAAGGCAAGGGTGTCGGCGCCGGGCAACTCACCGGCCGCCTGTGCGTCGTCGAAGCGCCGGGCCAGCGTCTTGACACTGTCGTCGCGCCATTCGGCCAACGCCGTCCGGACGGCTGCGGACTCTTCGTCCGCCGCTAGCGCCCCCTGCACCAGCAGGCATCCGCGCGGGCGGCCTCGACAGGCGGTGGCGTCGGCCGCGCCGTGCACCATCGCGCGGGCCACCTCCCAGGCCGTCGGCCGGAACAGCGCGTCGGCGATGTAACCGCCGGGACCCGCGACATATCGCTGGACGGCCTGGACGAACAGTTCCTTCTTGGACCCGAATGCGGCATAGAGGCTTCGGCGATTGATTGCAGTGGCGGCGGTGAGGTCGGTGATGGACACACCGTCGAAACCGTGTTCCCAGAATAGTTCCATCACCGTCTCCAGAACCGCATCCGGATCGAACTCACGCGGGCGTCCCACCGCCACGGCACACCTCCTATCCTGACCGTGACACCCGTCACAGGCGGGAATGTTCCTCCGTCTCCCCACGATTAACCACATCGTACTTAGTAACCAATCGGTTCGAAAATGACAGGCACCCGAAAGGACGAAAGCATGACGGCAACCACTGAGGGCGTAGCGAAAGTCCAGCCTCTGGCCGGGCGGCGCGCGCTGGTGACGGGGGGTGCCCGCGGCATCGGCGCGGGGATCGTGCGGCGGTTGGCGGCCGACGGGGCCGCGGTCGCATTCACCTACTCGTCGTCGGCGGCAGACGCGGAGAAGCTGGCCGCCGAGCTCACCGCCGACGGCGCGACCGTCGTCGCGATCCACGCCGACAGCGCCGATCCCGAACAGGTCGTCAAGTCGGTGGACGAGGCGTCGTCGAAGCTGGGTGGACTGGACATCCTGGTCAACAACGCGGGTGTGGCGTATGCCGGTGACGTCGCGACGTTCCCGCTGGAAGACTTCGAGCGATCGGTGGCGGTCAACATCCGCGGCGTGTTCCTGGCGAGCCAACGAGCGCTCGCGCATCTGGGTGACACCGGCCGCATCATCAATATCGGCAGCATCAACGCCGAGCGGGTGCCCGGTCCGGGACTTGCGGTGTACGCCATGACCAAGGGCGCCGTCGCCGCCCTGACGCGCGGGTTGGCCCGCGACCTCGGGTCCCGTGGCATCACGGTGAACAACGTCCAGCCCGGGCCGGTGAACACCGACATGAATCCAGACGTAGGCGATTTCGCCGACGAAATGCGGTCGGTAATGGCGCTGGGCCGTTACGGGCACCCCGACGACATCGGTGCCGCGGTGAGCTTCCTGGCAGGACCGGACGCCGCCTACATCACCGGCGCGCAGTGGAACGTCGACGGCGGTTTCACGGTCTAGCGATCAGAGGTTGATCGGGTCGGGCGGGGTCACCGCTGTGGAGGTGTCCCTGAGGGTGGCTCTGAATTGCATTGCGCGATAAGGCCACCCGTTGGTGATGTGCCATTGGGACACCACCAGCCCGACACCACCCTCGATGTCGAGGCGGGAGCCCGGGAGCAGATAGCCGCCGTAGAGCTGAGCGACCTGGTTCGCCATGTGATCCTCATCGTTCCACGCGGATCCGACGACCGGAGTCTGGATAGGCGTGGTGTGCAGGTCGGCCAGCGGTGAAGCCACCACGCGGTACCCGAGTGCGTACTGCGACGCCAGGAACCCGCCGAGAATCCACGCGCCGCGAGCCGTGCGGCGAAACGTCAACTCGCCCCACCTCTCGGCGGCGGGCGTGATCGGCGTCGCCCGCTCCCCCCAGCCCCATCGGCGACCGTCCCAGCCCCAGCTCGAATAGCGTGACCGGTCCCCGATGTGCTCGGGACGCACCCGCATCAGGATGATGCCCTTGTCGCGCTGAAATCCGGTAGCCACCACATATACCCACCCATGGTCGGGGTCGTGGTCCCAGGACCAGCACTGCGCGAATCCGTTGTGCAGGTCGGCGGGGAACTTGGCGTCCCGCCCCATGTGTGTCCACGACACACCGCTGTCGTCGGACCGCCAGATCTCGGTCCACACGACGTGGCCGATCCCGCGGTTGACGATGGCGTGCAGATAGATCGAATCATCCACCCGCAGTAGGTCGGACGGGATCACCGTACTGATGCCGCCACGCCTCCAGCCGGTTGCGGCGTCGTCGTGGATGTAGTGCCAGAGCTGGTGCGCGTAGTCGGGATCGGCGCCTCCGGCGCGTTCGTAGACGATCTCGTGGCCGGCGTCGCCGGTTCCGATCAACACGACTGGCGAACGCCAGTCGCCCTCCCCGACCCGACGTCCCGAAAAGGTGTCACCGAACACCGACACCAGCGTGCCGTTCGGCGCCACCACCGACGCCCCGAGATCGGCGCAGGTGACGCCCCAGCGTCCGGTGCGGTCAGGGCCGGTCAAGTCGGCGACCTTGCCGTTCGGTAGCGGGACGCTCGACCGTTGCGGCATTCGTGTCCCCTCAGAAGCAGCGCTTCAATCCGCCCGGCTCGCAGTAGAGCGGATACTGCTCGACCGGAATCGGCAGCGGCTCCTTGAACGACAGCGTGAACGGGAAATCCATTCGGCCCGGCGGCAGACCGCAGACATCGGTGTGGAAGACAGTGCGATTACCCGTCATCGTGACATCGTCGAACGTGAAGGTTTCGACGGTCGGCACCCAGCTACCGTCGGAGCATTGCATGCCCTCCTTCTGGGGCGAGGAATACGACCACTGGCCACCCGTGAGAACGGCATCACCGCCGACGAGTCCGTCCGTGCCCGCCACGTGAAGCCGGCATGCGACAGGCAGATTCAGCGCCTCACGCAGATCGCCGACGACCGGAACGCACGACGGATAGATCGTCCACTCACCACCCCTGCCCTGCTGCGGTGTGTAGTTGTAGATGCCCTGCATCACCTGGTCCGCGTGGCCGGGCCCGGCGACTCCCAGCGCGGCGCAGGCGAGGACGGCGGCTGCGGCGAGCGCCCGGATGGTCTTCACGACGGTGAGTATTTCAGCGAAGGTCCGGCAAAGTCACGGGTTTGCCGGCGACACGTTTCGACGGCGCCGCAATGCGGGTAAAGATCCGGGTGCAGGTTTTGACCGCCCTCAGCGTGGTCGCCTCGCTCGTCATCGCACTCGGCGGCTGTTCCGCCGGCGAGCGGGTGGACCTCGGCGATCAGGCGTCGGGAAATCTGATCGCGGCGATCGCCGGTGAGCCCGACCAACTCGACCCCGAGAAAACCAGCGCTTACTTCTCGTTCGAGGTCCTCGAGAACGTCTTCGACACACTTGTCGAACCCGACGACAACCTCGAGATGCGTCCTGCCCTCGCCGAGTCGTGGAATGTCAGCCCGGATCAACTGACCTGGACATTCCATCTGCGTAAGGGCGTCACATTTCACGACGGCAGCCCGTTCACCGCGGACGACGTCGTCTACTCCTACCGACGCATCATCGACCAGCAACTGGCGCACGTGGACAAGTTCAGCGCCGTCACCGGCGTCACCGCACCCGATCCCGCCACCGTCGTGATCACCGTCAAGCAGCCGACCCCGAATCTGCTGACCAACCTGGGCGGGTTCAAGGGCATGGCGATCGTGCAGCGCAAGAACGTGGAAAGCGGCCAGATCGCCACGCACCCCGTCGGGACCGGACCGTTCGCGTTCAGCAGCCAGAAAAGCGGCGACTCGATCATGCTGAAGGCCAATCCGAATTACTGGGGTGGGCCGCCCAAGGTTTCTGGTGTGACGTTCGAGTTCATCTCCGAACCGTCGACCGCGCTATCCGCGCTGCAGGCCGGCGAAGTCGACTGGACCGACTCGATCCCGCCCCAACGCGTCGCGCAGCTCTCCGACGACGACTCCATCCGGCTTGCGGTGACGCCGAGCAACGACTATTGGTACCTGGCCCTCAACCAGGCGCGTAAACCCTGGGATGACGTCCGGGTCCGGCAGGCCATCGCCTACGCCGTCGACCGCGACGCGATCGTGCAGGCCACCAGCTATGGCACGGCCACCGCCAATGAGCTCGCGATCCCGAAGGGCAACCCCTGGTACACGCCATACGACACCTACCGCCATGACGTCGACAAGGCCAAGGAGTTGCTGAAAGAAGCGGGAGCCACCCCAGCCAACCTCGACATGCTGGTCACCACCGAATACCCGGAGACGGTGACCGCCGCCCAGATCATTGCGGATAACCTTGTGCCACTGGGGATCACGGTGAACATCCGGACCGTCGACTTCGCCACCTGGCTCGACGAGCAGAACAACGGCAACTTCGACATGCTGATGATGGGCTGGCTGGGCAACATCGACCCCGACGACTTCTACTACGCCCAGCACCACTCCAAGGGCTCGAGCAACGCGCAGAAGTTCTCCAACGCCGAGGTGGACCGGTTGCTGGATGCGGGGCGCGTCGAGACCAACCGCTGTGCCCGAGCCGACGATTACGCCAAGGCGGCGACGCTCATCGCCGACGAGGTGAGCTACATCTATCTGTACAACCCGTCGGTCATCCAGGCCTGGACCACGGGACTGTCCGGATACCAGGCGCGCCGCGACGGCGCCGTCCGGTTCCGTACCGCAACTCTGACTTCGGATGCGTCATGACAAACGTCGTCACCAGCCCGGTCGTCCGCTTCGTCGCACGCCGCGTGCTGTATTCGCTCGTGGTGCTGTTGGGGGTGCTCGTGGTGGTCTTTGTGCTGGTGCAGCTGGTGCCAGGCGACCCGGTCCGCATCGCGCTGGGGACGCGCTATACGCCGGAGGCCTACAACGCGCTGCGGTCGGCCAGCGGACTCGACCGCCCGATCGTCACGCAGTTCTTCGGCTACCTCGGTTCGGCGCTGACCGGCGATCTCGGGGTGAGCTTCCGCAACGGCGATCCGGTCACCGTGACCTTGCTCGAGCGGCTGCCCGCGACCGTCTCACTTGGCTTGGTGGGCATCGTGATAGCGCTGCTGATCGCGCTGCCCGCCGGCATCTGGTCCGCGCTGCACGAAGGCCGGTTCTCGGACGCGGTCGTCCGGGTCACCAGCCAGTTCGGGGTGTCGATACCCGATTTCTGGATGGCGATACTGCTGATCGCGTTGTTCGCCTCCACCCTCGGTTGGCTACCGACGTCGGGATACCGTCCGCTGTTCGACGACCCGGGCGGCTGGCTGCGCCACATCGTGTTGCCCGGCCTGACGGTGGGCCTGGTCGCCGGGGCGATCATGACGCGCTATGTCCGCGCCGCAGTACTGGAGGTGGCGGCGATGGGATACGTCCGGACCGCGCGGTCGAAAGGGCTGTCCCCCTGGGTGGTCACCTTCCGGCACACCGTACGGAACGCCCTGGTGCCGGTACTGACGATCACCGGCATCCAACTCGCGACGATCCTCGGTGGCGTGATCGTCGTCGAGGTGGTCTTCGCGTGGCCGGGCCTCGGGCGGCTGGTCTACAACGCCGTCGCGGCGCGCGACTATCCCGTGATCCAGGGTGCCGTGCTGTTGATCGCGGCACTGTTCCTGCTCATCAATCTCATCGTCGACGTGCTCTACGCGGTGGTGGATCCGAGGATCCGGTTGTCATGACGGTCGAGGCCGGGGAATCGACACGGGTCGCGTCGTGGCGTCTGCTGCTGCGCAATCCGGTGACGGTCGCCAGTGCGGCCGTGCTCGCCGTGGTCGTGTTCATCGCGGTTGCGGCCTCTTGGATCGCGCCGTTCGACGTCAACGACATCGACGTGCCGAACGCCCTGCGACCGCCGAGCTGCGGCCACTGGTTCGGCACCGACGAACTGGGCCGCGACGTGTTCTCCCGGGTGCTGGTCGCCACTCAGGCCTCGATGCGGGTGGCGACCGTGAGTGTGGCGTTCGCGGTGGTGGTCGGTGTGACCATCGGCGTGCTCGCCGGTTATCGCGGCGGGTGGATCGACACCTTGTTCATGCGGGTGGCCGACGTGATGTTCGCGTTTCCGGTGCTCCTCCTGGCGCTGGCCGTGGTCGCGATCCTCGGGCCGGGCGTCACGACGACGATCCTGGCGATCGGCATCGTGTACACCCCGATATTCGCCCGGGTCGCCCGGGGCAGCACGCTCAGCGTGCGCGTCGAGCCGTTCGTTGCGGTGTCGCGGGCAATGGGCACCGGGCACCTCTATATCCTCGGCCGCCACATTCTCCCGAATATCGCGGGGCCCTTGGTCGTGCAGACCTCGCTGTCGCTGGCGTTCGCAATCCTCTCGGAGGCCGCACTGTCGTTCCTCGGGCTCGGCATCCAGCCACCGCAGCCGTCGCTGGGCCGGATGATCTTCGATTCTCAGGGGTTCGTGACCCTGGCGTGGTGGATGGCGGTGTTTCCCGGTGCCGCCATCTTCGTGATCGTGCTGGCGTTCAATCTCGTCGGTGACGGACTGCGCGATGCACTGGATCCCAAGCAGCGCACCATGATCGAGGCGCGGAGGAAGCAATGACCGATGCTGTCCTCGGCGTGCGCGACCTGCGGGTGCGGATCGGCCGACGAGAAATCGTCCGCGGTGTGTCCTTCGATGTGCACCGCGAGCAGACGCTCGGCATAGTCGGGGAGTCCGGCTCCGGCAAGTCGATGACGGTACTGGCTGCGACGGGCCTGCTGGATACGCCGGGCGCCGGTGTCACCGGCAGTAGCACGCTGGGCGGCGCGGCAGGCTCGACGGAACTCGTGGGCGCCTCACCCAGATTGCTGCGCAGCGTGCACGGCAGCCGGATCGGTTTTGTGTTCCAGGACCCCGGCACGTCGCTCAACCCGTTGCTGACCCTCGAGCGTCAGATCACGGAATCGCTTGAGACGCATCAGAACTTGACGCGCAGGCAGGCGAGCGGCCGCGCGCTCGAGCTTCTGGATGCGGTCGGGTTGCCGGACCCGCCGACCCGGCTGCACGGGTACCCGCACCAGCTGTCTGGTGGCCAGCGGCAGCGGGTGATGATCGCCATCGGCCTGGCTTGCAGTCCCGAGGTCTTGATCGCCGACGAGCCGACGACGTCGCTGGACGTCACGACACAGGCCCAGATCATCGACCTGGTGCGCGACCTGCAGCGGGATTTCGGCACCGCGGTGGTGTGGATCAGCCACGATCTCGGCGTCATCGGACAAGTTGCCGATGAAGTGACGGTGCTGCGGAACGGCGAAGCCGTCGAAGAGGCGACGATCACCGACATCTTCGACACCCCGCGTAATCCCTATACGCGTGAGCTGCTGGCTGCCAGGCCGCTGCTCGGCGGGGCCGGTCCCCCGGCGGCACCCGAGGATGCCGAGGCGCTGTTGCGTGTCAAGGGGCTTGACGTTCGGTTCTCGGTCTCGACGCCCACGGGGAGGTCCACCGTCCATGCGGTGAAAGATTTTTCGTTCGAGGTGCGGCGCGGCGCCACCCTGGGCCTGGTCGGCGAATCGGGTTCGGGCAAGTCGACCGTCGCGGCGGCCCTCGCCGGCCTCGTCAAGCCCGACGCGGGGACGGCCATGCTGGACGGAAACGAGGTGTTCGGCGTCCGCGGCGGGCCGCAGAAGACACTGCGCCGCCGGATCGGCCTGGTTTTCCAGGATCCGTTCTCGTCGCTGAACCCCCGGAATCGGGTGGGTGGCACGATCGCCGAGCCGCTGCACGTGCACGGGCTCGCAAAGGGCAAGAAGGCGCGGCTGGCACGGGTGGCCGAACTCCTCGAACTCGTAGGTATGCCAACGTCTTTCGCCTCCCGTTACCCGCACGAACTCTCCGGCGGGGAGCGGCAGCGGGTGAACGTCGCCCGCGCGCTGGCCGCCGAACCGGAACTGCTCATCCTTGACGAGGCAACCGCATCGCTGGATGTCTCGGTGCAGGCACACGTCCTCGCCCTGCTGGCCGACCTGCAGCGCGAACTCGGGCTCACCTATCTGTTCATCGGCCACGACCTGGCGGTCATCCAGCAGATGAGCCACGACGTGTTGGTGATGCAGAACGGGGCCGCGGTCGAGTACCGGCCGGCGACTGAGCTTTTCGCCGCACCCGAACAGGAGTACACCCGCGCGCTGCTGGCGGCGGTTCCGCCGGAGCGCCCGCGCGCCGAGGTCTGATCCCCGGAAGGCCCCTGAGAGGGTCGTGCCATGACACAACTGGATGGCAATGTCGCGTTGGTCACCGGTGCTTCGGCCGGACTCGGCGCCGCGACGGCGAAGCTGTTCGCCGAGCGGGGCGCTAAGGTCTTCGGAATCGCGCGCGACGCCGACCGGATTCCGATCTCGCGGTGAACGCCGTATGCCCGGGCGGTATGCCGACCGCGCAGGCCACGGAGTTCACCGCGCCCGAGGGCGCCGACTGGGATCTGATCATGCGTATCGCATCGCCACGCGGGTTCATGCAAACGGTCGACGTCGCCAAGGCGATCGCCTTCCTGGCCAGCGACGACGCCGCCGCGGTCCATGGTGCGGTCTACCGCGTCGACAACGGGAAGGGTGCGGGCTGAACCCGTGACCGCGTCCGCGGAGTCCTTTGCCCCGTACTCTCGGCAACATTTGCGTGACCTCGGTCACGCAAACGATGATTCCGCTGCTCCCCGTCGCACAGTGTGATACAGCCAACCGCCAGCAAAATGCTGCCGGCGGAATTAATGCGCTGACCTCCGGGTTTAACAAGACATAGCCGGTAAGGGTTCACTAACTCGATCCGGTGAACAGAGGAAGGGAAAGACGCTCCACATGAAGAGGTTGGGATTTGCCGCCATAGCAGCCAGCGGATTGGCTGCTGTGCTGATGGGTTTTGCGGGGCCGGCTCAGGCCGAGCCTGACGCCGTGACCGACGTGGCACCGGTCATCGTCCCCACGGGGATCCATCATCACCACGACTGGCTCGATCACGTCGGCCCGCACGTCATCGTGCCGCAACTCGACGCGAACATGCACCAGAGCCGCTGACGCATAAGCACACGAGAGGGACACCCTAGGAGGGTGTCCCTCTTTTGTTGTCTAGGTAGGCGGTGATCGCATCGGTCAACGCAGACAGTTCGCGACCGACATCACGTGGTTCCGGGACAACCATTCTCGCCACCATCGTACCCATCAACGTGGTCCACATCAGATTGCCGACGGCATCGGCATGCTCGGCTTCGAGTCCTTCTGCGACGTAACGGCCCAAATCGGTCAGGGTGGAGAACAATTCCATCAGATGGCGTTTATCGACATCGGCGCGTGCGGTACGGGTAGCGATCAAAATCTCCAGTGCCGCAATCGATGTCGGACTCAGAAATGCCTCAGCGACCGCATTGACCACAAGCTCTGTCCTGACCCGGCCGGACTTGTCATGCAGCTTCGGCTGCACATCCCGCAGGCGGGCGAGCAGATCGTTGAAACCATCATCGACGACGGCCATCAGCAGTCCGTCACGATCGCCGAAGTGGTACTGGACGACTCCCCATGTCACCCCGGCACGTTCGGTGTTGTGCTTGGCACTTGCGGCGCCGAATCCCTCTTCGAGAACGCAGCGCACCGTCTCGTCGATCACCATCGCGCGCGTGCGATCGGCCCGAACCTGTCTTCCGCTCACGGGGCGCCGCGGGGTGACGTTGGTGGTCATCGCCCAAGCCCGTTACTTGAAACGGCCGGCGCAGCCCCGCAGTGACAGATCGGCACTCGTCAGGAGCCCCGGTGGCGCCGCCACCACCGACCGGATCGCGTTGAGCGCGGGCAGACCGGTGATGGTCATGCCGATCGAGGGGAAGTTGGCCGGGTTCGACAGGCCGACACCGGGCTTCGGGAAAATCATGTGCTTGTTGTAGATGCGGGGGTCACCCTTTATCTGAGTGATGTAGCAGCCCTTGATATCCCAATTGGGGTCGGTGTGCGGGTCATCTGCCATTCCAGATGCGTCTCGACCCGCGCCACCCCGTTCACCATGCCCTGATACTTGAGGTAGTTGCCGCCGAGCGATCCCCTGGGCAGGGTGTACCAGCCGAGATTCACGTCCTTGGTTCAGGCGCCCAACTCGTAGGAGAACTTGACCTCGTCGAGCTGGAGGTCGAAGCAGTCGGCCATCATCAGCACGCTGTCCGCGAAGACGCGGGTGTACTTCTCCAGCTTGCCGGGAATGCTCGGGTCATCCACCGGAAGCCCGTAACCGACCTCGATCCAGGTGTCCCTGCTGTGGTGGCACGACACGTCGACCGACTCGATCGTGGTGACGTTCTCGATCTCTGCGACGTCGGCCGAGCAGACCACACCGAGGATCTGGTTCACTCCGGGGTTCATCCCGGTGCCGTAGAAGCTGGCTCCGCCCTTCTCGCACGCCTCGGAGAGTAGTTGTGTCACCGGCTTTCCCGACGGGTGTGGATGGTTGGTGTCACGGTGCCAGCCGGTGATCCAGTCCGCGGTGGTGACGACGTTGATACCGGCCTGGAGAACTTTCACGTACAGGTCCTCGTCGGGAAAGACCCCGTGGAAGGTCATCACGTCAGGACCGGCAGCGATGATTTCCTCGACCGTGCCGGTGGCCGTGACCCCGATGGGTCCGAGGCCGGCGATCTCACCGGCATCACGACCAATCTTTTCCGATGTGTAGCAATGCAATCCGACCAGCTCGAGATCGGGGTGGGTGCCCAACCGCTTGATCATCTCGGTTCCGACGTTGCCGGTCGCCACCTGGAAGACGCGGACCGGTTCATGGGTTGCGATCAATTGTTTCGGCCTTTCTCGGATCCGGCGTGCAGTTCGGCAGCGCTGCCGCCGAGACCGACGGGGTAGAACTGGGTCGCCCACTTGCGGATGGCCGTGAAGCCTTCCATCTCGGAATTCGCCAGCGCGGGCGGATCCGAGTAACGCTGGTGCTGCCAGATGTGCACGTCCTGGGAGAACTGCCGAATGACCTCCTGCCCGAATTCACGGGCCTTGCTTTCGGCCATCGGCGAGGAGTCACCGGGCTTGCGGCCGATGTAGACCATTGAAGCGGACATCAGAGGTGCGTTCGTCGACCGGCGTGACGGCGGAGATGGTCCGGTTGTCGATCATGCCCCAACTCTTGGTCACGGCGATGCCGAGTCCGCCGTTGACCGCCTCGACGCCGCTCCCGACATCCTCGATCGACTGGCCCTCGTCGCCTTCGAAGGTGATGGTGAAGTCGACATAGGAAACGACGTCGTCGAAGTCGTGGCGGGTGAATACCGGCACGATCGGCGTCTGGTGCACGAACTTGAAATGCGCGAAGTCAACCCCGTTTTCGAGGACGTACTGCGGATGCAGTTCCAGCGTTTCGCGATAGAGCCGCTGTTGCGGGTAATAGGCGCCCACACAGCTGCCGTCGACGAAGCTCGCGAACACGTCGGGTGCGTCGAAAAACGGCTCTCGCCCCTAGATGTCGTGCCAGATGTACACCGACTCGTTGCGTTCGACGACGGGGTACGTGCGGATGCGGCGGCCCCGGTTCGGCCGCTCCTGGTACGGGATACAGACGTTGCGGCCCTCGTGATTCCACTGCCAGCCGTGGAACGGACATTGCAGGACGTCGCCCTCGACATGTCCCCCATACCCGAGATGCGCGCCGAGGTGTTCGCAGTACGCATCCATCACGGTCAGCTGTCCCGACCCGGCGCGCCAGCCGATCATCTCGCGGTCGAAGTACTTCATCACGCGGACGTCGCCGGGCTTGATCTCATCGGACCAGGCGACCTGGAACCAGCCCGTCGGCTTCATCGACAGCGGCGGCTTCGCCATGCGCAAAATGATAGAGGACTCAATGTAAAATCCCAGTGCGCGGTCGGCAGCCCTGCCTAGTGGACCGGACGGTGGCCGGCGGCCTCAGTGCTGAGGCCGCCGACGTCCGAGATAGACGGCCATCCCGATCGCACCGAAGCCCAATACCGCGATCACGGCCGCGGCGACGATCAGGAAGATGTCCCTGGCGGTGAGACCGGAGGGCGCATCGTCCGACGCGAGCACCAGGTGGTAGTCGCCGGGCAGCGGCGCCTCCTGCGGGTTGTCCAGGCCCGGATATTGCTGGGTCCGGTGTACCTCGAATTGCCGTTCCCCGGAGGGAGTCTGCGTCCACACGCCCCATGCCGGCGTGGCGCCGTCGAGCAACACCTTGCGCTCACCGAACTGAGGATCGTCACCGACGTCGACGATCCGCTGCACCCGGAACGGCTCGTAGGTCGCCTGCGAATAGCGCACCTGCACGGGGACGTTGTCGTAGCGCAGCACGGGCGGCGGAGGAGGCGGCAGCGGCAACCCGACTCCCGGGTAGTAGCCGCCGCCAAAGAAGCTACCGACCGCCACATCGACGGCCGTCTGCACGGCCGTGTTGACGATGTTGGCCGCGGTCGCGACCACGGCCGTGAAGCTGTACGCGGCGAATTGGGCGACCTCCAGCACGACGCGCGCCAGCGGGGGGATCCACACGATGCGCGGAGCGTTCTGATAGACGTAGACGACACGCACCGGGTCCCGATAGGGGTTCATCAGGATCGGCCGGTAGTAGTCGTCGTATTGGACCCAGTCCGGACTCCACTGCCGGATGGTGCGGTCCCGCACGCGGTCCACGCGGTCACTGCCCAGCCGGACCTCTGCGCTGGCCGCTGCGTCCACCCGCCGTTCGTTCACATCGAGGTTGAGCGAGCTGGCGAGCGCGTCGATGTCCTGTTCCGGCGCCGGATCCGGCTTCGCCTCAACGACTTTCGCGGTCTTGGCGATCTCGACGTCCTCTTTCGGCGCCTGCAGGGTCTGCGGCTCCGACCGCTCGATCGCCTTGGCCGCCTGCGAGACGCTCACCGTCGAGTCACCCGACGCGTCCGGCGATGCCGAGGCGCTCGTGGGGATCGCGGAGGCGGCTGAGGTTTCTCTGGCGGCTGAGGTGTCTCTGGCGGCTGGTGCCTGGCTCGTCTCCATACTGTTCTCGCCGGGCGCGAGCGCAGCGGTCGGGGCCACGCTCGCGGTGGCTGCCGCCGACGTGGTGGCGGGTGCGGTGCTGGACGGGCTCGGCACGGCGGATGTCGCCGGCGCGCGCTCTATGGTCACCGGCGCCTGTTCCGACGTCTCGGACGCCGGCCCGGTCGTCTCGGGCGTCGCGGGGGCCGCGACCCGCGGCGAAGGCCGCTCGGCGCTCGTCGCCGGCGGTGCGGTGGTCGTCGCCGGCGGTGTCACGGTCGTAGCCGGCGGGGCGACCGCGGTGGGTGCGGTCGTCATCTGGACGACTTGCGGAGGCGGGTCAGGCGCCTGCGTCTGGGGTGGCGCCTCGACTGTGGGCGCCGCCGTCTCCACGACGGGCGCCTTCGGTGGCGCCTCCTGAACCGGAGACTCCTGAACCGGCGCCTCCTGCACGATCGGAGCCTCGGGGGTCTTCGGCTGCGGCGCCGGTGCTTCCGGTTGGGGAACGGCGACCGTGGTCGTCGGCCCGGAGGGGTCCGTATTCGGCTTCGCATACGCCGGAGCAATGCCCCCGGTCAGGGCCGTCAGTGAAATCACAAGGCCGGACGCGAGACTGACGACGGCCGTTCGCTTTGAGCACAAATCACTCGGTGCACGCATGTGCATCGACTCCTATTACCTCACGGAGCGTGGCGGTTCCCGCCACGCGCCATGCGCAGACAACTCCCCCGACGCTGGGCCTGGACCAGCAGATGCCGCGGCTATCGTGCAGGTGCGGTCGCCGAAGCGCCGCCCAGCGCACTCAGAAAATTCATCGTTGATTCGGAGGAACCGTTACAGCCGCGGACGCCCGAATTCGAGAGGTGTTCCTCAGATCCTCGTCAGCGGCAAGTACACCGGCTGCGACCAGCCCGGCGCGAGCTGGCACGGCGCGGCATCGCTGTTGTGGAACGTGCCGTGCTGCGCTGGGACGTCGACCTTGTAGATGACAGTTCCGGGCGCGGTGCCGTCGTTGTTGCATTTGGTGCCGTACGGAAGATGACCACGAACGTCTACAGTCCGTCCACTGGGTGGGCGTTCGCGCTCCAACCTGTGCTGTCGGCGACGTGCGCGCAGCCGGCACCACACGAACTGACTGTCCACAGCGACTGCAGACCGGGCGCGATATGCAGGAAGGTGCCTGCGAAATCGTCCGCGTTGGCCGGCCCGGCCAAGCCGATTGCAGCGCCGGTAAGGAGTGCACCCGCGGACGCTGACGTGCTGACTCTCATGGCGCCTGCTGCGTGCCGCACGACTGACGACGTGATGAGGCTGTCACGTTCGGCCACCGTCTTCAGGGGTATCGGCCTGTCACGGCGTCGGCGTCGGCGGCGAGGCGGTCGACGACGTCGGCCAGACCGGCGAAACCGGGGGCCGCGGCCATGTCGTCGGCGATTCGCCGGCTGGCCTGGCGGTATCGCGGCTGTTTCAGCACGGCAAGAATGTTGCGGTGCAACGCGCCCGGCGCCGGGCGCTCGCTGCGGATCCGGCGTCCGACACCGGACCATGCGACGCGCGCGCCGACTTCCGGTTTGTCCTCTTTGCCTCCGGTGACCACGATCGGCACGCCGTAGCGCAGGGCGTACTGCACACCGCCGTATCCGCCGTTGGTGACAAAGACGGCGGTCCGCGGGAGCAAGTCGTCGTACGGCAGGAACACCGCCGCGCGCGCATTGACCGGAAGGGGTGGCAGCGTGTCGAGCGGGCGACCACCCGTGGCAACCGTCACCAGGACATCCTCGTCGGCAAGGGCGCGCAACGTGGGAGCGATGACCTGGCCATAGTCGGTATTGGCGACTGTGCCCTGACAGACGTGCACCACCGGCCGTGTCCCGTCGAGATCGCCCCACCACTCCGGCAAAGGAGCTTGTGAACCGGTGGCGTTGAGTGGCCCGATGAAATGAAGTTCCTCAGGGGCATCGGACCGGGGATATTCGAACGCCGGCACGGTGAACTGCACGATCGCGTCGGCCCGCGTGGGCCAGTTCATCAGCCAATACGGCATACCCGTGCCGTGCACCTCCCGGTAGAGATCATCGACAATCTGGTTGGCCCTCAAGACGATCCGGCGGTTCAGCGCGCTCAACGCGTTGTTGCGTTGCTTGTTGAACCAGCGGGCAGGCGTCAGCCCGAGACCGAACGGAGCGGTGTCCGGGCTGTCGAAGGTCAGTGGAATGACGCCGCACACGATCGTGGCGGGACGCTGCGGCCGTGGGTGCCCGAGGAGCAGTGCGCCGCCGAGGAAAGCGGGATCAGTCAGCACCGCATCGGCGGGCTCTGCCGCATGGGCCGCCATTACGGTTCGGTACTGCGCTGTGGCCGGGTGGGCGAACACACGCTCGACGTCGAAGGCGACGGCCTTGACTCCCTTCAACTTCGCCCGCTCGGGAAAGCGGGTGTCGAGATCCAGGGCGGCGAAGTCCGCTTCGGGCGGCAAGGGGGTGTGCGAGGCGCCCGTCGCGACGACCTTGTCGGCGAACTGGGATCCAGTGATGAACCGCACTTGATCGCCACGCTCGACGAAGCCCCGCGCGGCGCTGAGCAGCGGCGTGACGTGGCCATGGGCGGGAACGCTGGCGATGATGATCGACGACACGGTCACACCCCCGCGGGCTCGTGCTTCGCTACATTGCGATAGTATTCATTACTATGGCACCGCAATCAATTTCTGGCAAGGCCGGCGCCAGGGTCTACCGGTCAGATTTACGGCAGCAGCAGGCCGAGCAGACGCGGTCGCGGGTTGTCAGCGCGGCGGCGGAGCTGTTCGCCGACCACGGGTACGCCCGCACGACCCTGGCGAAGATCGCCGCCGCCGCAGGTGTGTCGCCCGAGACGGTGCAGGGCCACGGGCCGAAGGCGGCGCTCATCGTCGCCGCGATCGAAACGGCCGCGTTCGGGGTTTCGGGCGAAGAGAACATTCTCAACCTCGAGGTAGGACGGCGGTTCCTGGCCATCGACGACCGTGAAGAGGCCATCGACTTCATCGTCGATGCGCAGACCGACGTGCACGAACGGACCGCACGGTTGGCGCTGGCGCTGTTCGGTGCCGCGGCGTCGGATCCCGAGCTGGATCGCTACCTCAACCGCATTCTCGCCGGCATCAATGGGCAGATCGGGCGGGTGCTCGCGGTTTGTCGGAACCGGGGATGGCTGCGCGAGGATGTCCCATTTGACGAAGTCGTCGAAACTGCGGCCGTGATCGCCGGCGTCGAGACCTATCTTCGATTCGTTCACCGCGAGGGGTGGTTCGCGGTCACCTACAAAGCGTGGTGCCGACGTATGCTCGCCGAGACCGTCTTTCGCTGACCGCCGACGTTCAGCCCGTGTCGCCGACACCCCGCTCCACAGCCACGGCGATACGCTGCCTTGACGGCATCCCTCGATCGTGTTCGGAGACGTTGTGAGCTATCGCTCATCGGAAAGCGCAACATGATCGTCGGAGATGCCGAGGTGAGGTTGCCGGTTCTGGCGACGCGCGACGAGGGCGCCCGCGCCGACGACGACTTGCCTCAGGTTCTCGCCGACACCGTCACCGAACTCATCGGCGAGCCCCGCCTGCGCGGCTGGATCCACGTCTGCCTGGCGGCGATCTTTATCGTGGCGGGGGCAGCGCTGGTGCCCGTGGCGTGGAGCTTGTCGTCACCGAAGGCCGGTTGGGCGACGCTGATCTACAGCGCGACCATCGTGGCGATGTTCAGCGTCAGCGCCGTCTATCACCGTGTGCGATGGCGCTCCCGGACCGCCAGGCGATGGATGAAGCGGGCGGATCACTCGTTGATCTTCGTGTTCATCGCGGGCAGCTACACACCGTTCGCACTGTTGGCGATGCCGGCGGCCACCGGGCGACTGGTTCTCATCCTGGTGTACGCCGGAGCGGCCGCGGGTGTCGCACTCAAGATGCTGTGGCCGTCGGCGCCCAGAGAGATCGGCGTGCCGCTGTACCTGCTACTCGGCTGGGTGGCGATCTGGTTCGCCCCGACGCTCCTGCACGGCGCCGGCGTCGTGGCCGTCGTGTTCCTCGTCGCGGGGGCCGTGCTCTATAACATCGGCGCGGTCCTCTACGGAATGCGCTGGCCCAACCCGTGGCCGCAGACGTTCGGCTATCACGAGTTCTTTCATGCCTTCACCGCCGCCGCGGCCATCTGCCACTACATCGCCATCTGGCTGGTGGTGGTCTAGGAACACGCCACCTGTCGACACGTCTCAGGGCGGGTTGTCCACAGTGGTGTTTTTGTGCACAGGCTGGTGGTTGGTGGGGTGTTTTCGTTGTGGTGGGCGCCTAGATTCGATCGTGTGTTCGATGAGTTGGTGGCGGCGGCCAGCGTGCCGGGTGGCGGTGTGGTGGGGGCGTGGGGTCGGGTGGAGAACGCGGCGTGCGCCCGCAAGCTGGCGGCGATGGCCGATGGGCTCGCGCGGCGGTGGGGCGCCGAGGGCAGCGCCGAGCGCGAGCAGTGGTGTCTGGACAACTGGGATGCGGTGTGCGCCGAGATCGGCGCGGCGTTCAATGTGTCGTTGGGGGTGGCCTCGCATCAGCTGACGCTGGCCTGGGCGCTGCGGGAGCGGTTGCCGCGGGTGGGTGAGGTGTTCACCGCCGGACTGATTTCTGCTCGGCTGGTCCACACCATCGTCTACCGCACCGCCCTGATCACCGACCCGGATGCCCGCCCCAAGGTCGACATCGAGATCGCCGCCCAGGCCGTGGGGTGGGGGCCGTGGTCGGTGGCCAGGACCGAACGGGCCCTCGATGAACTGGTGGACCGTCACGACCGGCAGGCGCTGCGGCGGTGGGAACGCCGGGCCCGGGGCCGCCACTTCGACGTGCTCGACGGTGCGGGGGGTGCCGGCACGGCCGGGGTGGAGGGGGTGTTGTTCGCCCCGGACGCCGCGGTGCTGGATCAGCGTCTGGCGGTGATGGCCGCCGCGGTGTGCGCCGCGGATCCGCGCACCGGCCAGCAGCGCCGCGCCGACGCGCTGGGCGCGTTGGGCCGCGGCCAGGACCACCTCGCCTGCCTGTGCGGGGCGACGGCGTGCCCGGCCGGCGGCGGGGGCGGCCCATCGGCGGCGGCGGTGGTGGTGCATGTGATCGCCGAGGCCGACAGCCTGACCGACGACACCCCGGCCCTACTCGACGGGGCCCCGCCGGCGCCGGACCGAGCCGCCCCACCGCTGCGGGAGCAGACCCCGGCCGAGGCGCTGACCGAACCGACCCCGCCGGCCCCGAGCGCAACCGCGCATACCAGCCCGGCGGTGATCGTGGGCGGTGGGCTGCTGCCCGCGCCGCTGCTGGCGGCCAAGGTGGCCGGCGCGGCCACCCTCCGGCGGCTGGTCCATCCCGGCGCCGCGGGGCCCGAACCGCGCTACACCCCGTCGCGGGCGCTGGCCGATTTCGTGCGCTGCCGGGATCTGACGTGCCGGTTCCCGGGCTGTGAGGAACCCGCCTACATCTGCGACCTCGACCACACCATCGCCTACCCGGCCGGCCCGACCTGCGCCTCAAACCTGAAATGTTTATGCCGAAAACACCACCTGCTCAAAACGTTCTGGGACTGGTCAGACCGCCAACTACCCGACGGCACCGTGCAATGGACAGCCCCCAGCGGCCAGACCTACACCACCCACCCCGGCAGCCGGCTACTGTTCCCCACCCTGTGCACACCCACCACACCCATCAATGCGCCGGCCGCGCGGGTCGATATGCCCGCCGCGGAGCCCACTCGTGGCCTGGCCATGCCCCGACGCACCCGCACCCGTGCACAGAACCGCGCCCACCGCATCCAAGCCCAACGCCAACTCAACAACGAGCACGCCGCCGAACACAACAAGCCCCCACCCTTCTGACGATGGGGCGACCGGTCGCCTCACATCATCGTGGAGGCGTCAGTAAGTCCTTGGCCCGCAAGGCCAACCAGAATTCCGCGATAGTCGCGGTTTCACCGACCCGCCGTCCGGTGATCTCCTCGACCCGCTGGATCCGGTAGACCACGGTCTGCCGGTGTACGTCGAGCGCCTTCGCCGTTTTGACCCACGACCGGTTACACGACAGGAATGCGTCGAGCGTGCGGACCATCTCGCTCGATCGGGCGCTGTCATAGGCGATCAGCGTGCCGAGCACACGGTCGACGACGACCTGCGCCTCCTCGGCGTCACGCAACACCGCCAGCATGGTGGCATCCGCGTATCTGGCGGTGCGGTCGGTGGTGGTCTCGGCCGCTCGCACCGCCCAGGTCGCCTCCCGCAGTGCGGCAGGTCCCCGCCGCGGATGCCCGAGCGGATCGCTGATGCCCAACAACGCCGACTCGCCGAGCCTGCGTCGCAGTGCCGTCAGGGCGATCTCACCGGCCGGCATCAATGCGTACAGGACCTGTCCTCTGCGCAGCAACAGGTGTGGCACCCCGCGCCGGCCCAGGCTCAGGTGCAATTGTCGCTCCGCGTCCGGCGAGGCGCCGTTGACCGCGACCAGCGACGCCGACGCGGCACGCAGGCCACGGCCCGCGAGTGTGATCACGGCCTCCCGCCCGGCCAGTCGCCCGTCGCACAGCGCAGCCATCACCTCCGCCCCGATTCTGCGATCGTGTTCCCGGCGGACATTCTGCTGCGCCAGCAGCACGGCCACCGCTGATGCCAGGTGCTGCAACTGGACGATATCTGGTGGGGCGGAACGGAACTCATAGGCAACCAAAACCGTCGGCTCCTCGTCGGGCACCTCGACGACCATGCCGCGCAGCTCACCGGCCGCGATATGCAGCACGCCGGGCACTGCGCCGCGCCGCGCCGCGATGTCGGCGACCAGAGCTCGGCGAAGCCCGCTGGGTATCGGATCGGAGGCGTCAAGGGCGACATCTCCGGTGGCGGTGTCCAACACCGCCAGGCGGCAGGCGATGTCGCGGCCGAGCTGGGCGAGCACATTGGCCGACAAGGGGTTGCCGACCGACTGACGGATGATGTCGTACACCCGCTCCGTGATCGCGATCCGACGACTCTCGCCGGCACCGGCGCCCTCGGCGACGGCTCGGCCGATCGCCGCGAAGCCCACCGAGTAGGGAACCGTCAGCACCGGGAAATCCAGCTCATCGGCGGCCGCGGTGGCCGGCGCGGTCAACTCGGGGGTTGCCGCGTCCAGGCCGATGACGATTCCGCAGATGCCGTTGTCGGCCAGCCCGCGAACGAGCGCCGTCTGCCCGCGCGCCGACTCGGGCAGCGTCCTGCCGTTCTTCATCAGCAGCTCACCGCCGGCCAACCACGACCACGGTTCGTCCAGATCGGAGGTCTGCGCCCAGGACACCGGCCGCGAAAGACCGGCCGAGCCGGCGCGCACCTCGAGGCGCAGATGTGGAGTCTCCACCAGATCGGCCACTCGGTAGACCATCCGCACCGCCTTTGCTCGGGTTCCGTGCCGTCGGGCCGCGCTGTTCACACCCTGGTAATGCGATGCGCCCGGACCGCCGTCCCGACCCCGAAAGGCCAGGTCGCCGTGCCGAATCGGGCTCGCCGGCCTCGGCGGTGGGAACCAATGGCGGTGCCGACAAGCCTTGACCTTAGATGATCGTCTAAGACGGGCTTGTATATCTAGACGATCTGCATCTTCAGTTCTGGGCTGACCAGGCACAAGGTTGCCCACCAACAGTGGATTATGAGGAGCAGCAGATGACCGAGTCCGATGCCATGAAGTCCACCGCCGCCATTGACCATCCGCTGCGGCTCAGCCAGGGATTCAGTTTCCGCTCGGCGCTGTCGTTGGCCTTCGCCGACGTTTCGCCGATCGCAGCGGTCTACGCGATCTTCACCCTCGGCCTGTTCGCGGCAGGCCCCAAGTTCTTCTGGGCGTTCCCGATCGTGCTGGTCGGTCAGCTGCTGGTCGCCCTGGTGTTCGGTGAGCTCGCATCCAGGTGGCCCTATGCCGGCAGTGTCTACCAGTGGTCGCGCCACGTCCGCGGCACCACATGGGGCTGGACCGCCGCGTGGGCGTACATGTGGGGCCTGACGATCGCGCTCGGCACGCTGTCGTACGCGGCAAGCGGATTCCTGCTGCAGATCTTCGGGGTCGCCGAACCGAGCCGCTGGCAGACCGCGACCGTGGCCGTCCTGATCATCCTGATCGGCAGCGCGGTCAACATGGTCGGCCGCAAGGTGCTGAAGGTCATGGTGGTGGCCAGCATCACCTGCGAGATCATCGGCTCGGTCGGGTTGGGTCTGGTGCTGCTGATCTTCTACCGGGAGAACTCATTCTCGGTGCTGTTCTCGAGCGCGGGCATCCCCGACGCCGCCTCCTGGACATCCGGCCCCATGCTGTTGGCGATCGCCTACGTCGGCTGGTCATTCCTGGGTTTCGAGGCCGCCGGCTCCATCGCCGAAGAGGTCGACGAGCCCGAGCGCAACGTTCCCAAAGCCATCTTCTTCGGTCTGCTGCTGGTCGGCATCATCGTGATGTTCTCCAGTGCCGCACTGATTCTGGCGATCCCCAACCTGAACGACGTGGTGGCATCGCAGACCGGCGACGTGGTGGCCCAGACGCTGACAACGCACCTGGGGGCGGGCATCACCAAGCCGCTGCTGGCGATGTTCGTGATCGGCTTCATCTCCAGCTTCCTCGCCGTGCAGGCCGCGGTGTCGCGCTGCATCTGGGGCGCCGCCCGGGATCACAGCCTGCCGGGCTCGAAAGTGCTTGGCGGGCTTGCCGGCCCGGAGCGGCTGCCGGTGAACGCGATCGCCCTGACCGCCGTGATCGCGGTCGTGTTCATCCTGTTGGCCGGCTCGCAGTTCTACAACATCCTGGTGAACTTCAACATCATCGGCTTCTACATCGCGTTCGGCGTGCCGGTGATCGGCGCCGCCATCGCGCGGCTGACCGGCAAGTGGAAGCCGGGGCCGTTCACCCTCGGAAAATGGGGCGGCCCGGTCACCTATATCGCGTCGGTGTGGGTCATCTTCGAGACGGTGAACGTGGCGTGGCCGCGCACCCAGCCCGACCAGCCCTGGTACATCAACTGGGCGAGTGTGCTGACCACCGTCGTGCTGGCCGTCGTCGGCATCGTCGTCTTTCTGTCGGTGCGCCGCGGTATCCAGGCGCCGATCGGCGACCGGTTCGCCGACGAAGGACGCATCACGGAACCCCGGAATTGATGTCGCGCAACGTAGTTGTCACCGGGGCGGCCTCCGGTATCGGCGCCGCGGTGGCGGACTCACTCCGCGCGGACGGCTGGACTGTGGCGGGAATCGACATGGCCGACGGCGCCGACCACATCGCCGACGTGTCGGACCGCGCCGCCGTCGACGCGGCCTTTGCGGCGATCACCGCCGAGGTCGGCCCGGTCGACGCCCTGATCTCCGCGGCGGGGCACTACGCCATGACACCGGTCGCCGAGATCACCGCTGACGCACTGCACCGCATGCTGCGCGTCCACCTGGGCGGCTTGCGCAACACCAGCAGCGCGGTACTGCCGTCGATGCTGGCGCGGGGCGCGGGCGCGATCGTCGCCGTCACGTCGGAACTGGCCATCGGCGGCGGCGACACCGACGCCCACTACGCGGCGGCCAAGGGCGCCGTGATCGGCCTGGTGCGCAGCCTGGCCGCCGAGGTCGCCGCCGCCGGGGTGCGGGTCAACGCGGTGGCACCCGGGCCGACCGACACGCCCTTGCTCGATGTCGACTCGCCTTGGCGGTCAACGGAATTCCTGGCGACGGTACCGAACCGTCGGCTCACCCGGCCGGACGAGATCGCACAGGTGGTGCGGTTCCTGCTCGCCGACGACGCGGGCTTCTGCACCGGCGAAGTGATATCGCCCAACGGCGGGGTGGTGATCTGATGAAACCACAGGCCGGCCGGCTGGCGCTGGTCACCGGGGCCACCCAGGGTATCGGCGCGGCGATCGCACGCCGGCTCGCCGCCGAGGGCGCGACCGTCGGCATCAACGGCCCGGCCGACGATCCGCGGATGGCCCAGGTGGTCGCCGACACCACTGGATTTTCTGCAGTGGCCGATGTTTCGAGTCGTGACGCGGTCTTCGCGTTGGCGGCGGATATCGAGCGTGACCACGGCCCCGTGGACGTGCTGGTCTGCAACGCCGCCTACATGACCATGGCCCGTTTTCTCGACCACGATGACGACGACTGGTGGAAGATCGTCGACACCAATCTCACCGGCACGTTCCACCTCATCCAGGCCGTGCTGCCGGGCATGCGTCGGCGCGGTGGCGGCAACATCGTGGTGATCGCGTCCGAATGGGGTGTCATCGGCTGGCCCGAGGCGTCGGCGTACTCGGCGTCCAAGGCCGGGCTGATCGCGTTGACCAAGACGCTGGGCCGCGAGTTGGCGCGCGAGAACATCAGCGTCAATGCGGTGGCGCCCGGGGTAACCGACACGCCCCAACTCGAGGTGGATGCCGGCGCCGCGGGGCTCGGCCTCGACGAAATGCACCGGCGCTACGGCGAAGCCATCCCCATCGGGCGGATCGGCAGGCCCGAGGAGATCGCCGCGGCGGTCGCGCTGCTGGCCCGCCGCGATCTGGCCGCCATGGTGGGTCAGACACTGCAGATCAACGGAGGATCGACACGGTGCCGAGTTTGACCAGCGACGACGACATCCGCGGACCGGTGGACGGCCAGGTGGTCCCGCGCTACGCGGGGCTGACGACGTTCGCGCGGCTGCCCCGACGTGAGGACGTCACGCGTTGCGACGTGGCCGTCGTCGGGATTCCCTTCGACACGGGCGTCACGTACCGGCCCGGTGCCCGGTTCGGGCCGGCCCACATCCGGCAAGCGTCGCGGCTGCTGCGCCCGTACAACCCCGAGCTCGCGGTGTCACCGTTCGCGGGCCAGCAGGTCGTGGATGCAGGCGATTTCATCGTCAACCCGTTCGACATCACCACCGCCGTCGCGCAGATCGAGGAGCAGGCGACCGAACTCATCGACGCCGGCGCGCGAATCATCTCGCTGGGCGGCGATCACACGATCGCCTACCCGCTGCTGCGGGCACATCACCGCAAGTACGGTCCGGTGGCACTGGTGCACTTCGACGCCCACCTCGACACCTGGGACACCTATTTCAACGAACCCGTCACACACGGTAGCCCGTTCCGCCGCGCCGGCGAGGAAGGATTGTTCGTCCCCGGGCACAGCGCCCATGTAGGCATCCGCGGATCGCTCTACGCCGCAAAAGATCTCGATGACGACGCCGAGCTCGGTTTCACCATCGTGCACTGTCGTGCGTTCCAGCACCGCAGCGTCAGCGACGTCGTCGAGCAGCTTCGCAACGCGATCGGCGACCGCCCCCTTTATGTGTCGATCGACGTCGACGTGATGGACCCCGCTCACGCGCCAGCCACCGGCACCCCCGAGGCCGGCGGCATGACGAGCCGCGAACTGCTGGAGGTGTTGCGGGGCTTTGACGGCCTGCAACTGGTCGGAGCCGATATCGTCGAGGTCGCGCCCGCCTACGACCATGCCGAGATCACCGGGGTGGCCGCGGCCAACCTGGCATACGAGTTCGTATCCCTCTTCGCGCGAAACAGGAACCCATGAACCATGATTCGGCGGTACCCGCCACGGGTGTGCAATGGCCGGGCAATGCCGTCTGCGCCGCGTCGTTCAGCTTCGACGTCGACGCCGAATCGGCGATGCTGGCGGTGTCGCACGCCAGCGCAAACCGGATGTCGGCGATCAGCCACCAGGCCTACGGTCCGCTGGTCGGCGTGCCGCGGATCCTGAACATCCTGGCATCACACGACATCACGTCGACGTTCTTCGTCCCGGGCTACACCGCTCTGCGCTACCCGGATGTCGTTCGCGCCATCGCCGCCGCCGGCCACGAGATAGCCCACCACGGATATCTGCACGAGGCGATGGCGGGTCTGACCGCCGAGCAGGAGGCCGCGATCCTCGACCGCGGATCAGCGGTTCTCGAGCAGGTTACGGGTGCTTGCCCGACCGGCTACCGCGCGCCCATGTGGGAGCTGAACTGGCATTCCCCGACGTTGCTGCGCGACAGGGGGTTTCTGTACGACAGCTCGCTGATGGATGCAGACCATCCCTACGAGCTGGCGGTCGACGGTGGTGGCCCGCTGGTGGAGATCCCCATCCAGTGGGCGCTCGACGACTGGGAGCAGTACTGCTTCGTGCCGGACTTCTCGGGCAGCGGGCTCATCGAGAGCCCGCTGAAGGCCACCGAGATGTGGCGTCTGGAGTTCGACGCGATGCGCGCAGCGGGCGGCTGCTGGGTGTTGACCAACCACCCGTTCCTTTCGGGTCGCCCCTCGCGGGCGGCCGCGCTGGACGCGCTGATCGACTACGTGTGTTCGCATGACGACGTCTGGGTGACGAACCTCGGGGCGATCGCCGAGCATGTCCGCGGCCTCGGGCTGAAGCCGCGATCGGTGGCCCGGCCTGATCCGAAAGACTTCTGACCGTTCCGGTTATGTCGCGTGTTGTGCCAACAACTCTTGGGCCCGCGCGCGTTCGGGGGCTCCCCCGCCGCTCATCGAGATTGCCTGGCCGACAGCCCCTGATGGCAGTACACGAAAGTGTGCGGCCATGAAACCTCGCACAACTAGTGCAAATGTGCCATAGCAGAATTAGGACACCTATAACCAGTTGCTTTAAGCAGGAGCAGGTTTGGCTTGATGTATCGAGATTCGTTGGGATCTATGGGAATCAGTCAGATGCTAACGGTAATGATTACGTGTTGGCGGGCCTGTATGCCGGACTGGCAAGCCCGGAAGTCGCGATGGAGTCGAAGGGGCCGCCTCAGCCAAGCGGATGCGCGTCCCGAGTCGGCTGCCGCGCACGTCGACAGGGCGGCGCGGAGTGCGACCGAGCGCGGTGGGGTCCAACGTCAAAGCGATTCGGCTGCAATGCCGCCAACAAAAGGCCCAGCACCGCTCGTACGCCTGAATGTAAGCGCGGCGTCAGGCCGATTCAGGAGAAGACTTTTAGCAGCGGCGGTTTTGGTGACAAGCGCACACCGGCCATCAGACCGGCGAGGGCGCCAGGTATCGATGGCTTGGGGGCCCAGCGCAGGACGGTGACGGCCCAACCGACGGGTGAGTTCAGTTGCGGATCGGACTGCTGGGCCGGCGCCGCGGCGGGTGCCTCCGGCGCGGTGTCCGCGAAGTGGTCAAGGATGGCGGGAACGAAGGACGTCATGTCCTGGGGCCCGCGGCTGGTGAGCAGGTTTCCGTCCTTGACGACGTCGCGGTCGAGCCAGGTGGCGCCGGAGTTCACCAGATCGTCGCGGATGCCGGGCCATGAGGTGAGAGTTCGCCCGTTGAGCAGTCCCGCCGAAGCGAGCACCCACGGGCCGTGACACAGCGTGGCAATCGGCTTCTCACTGTCAGCGAACTCGCGCACGAACTGCCGTGCTTCGGCGGACTGCCGCAAAAGGTCGGGATTGATAAATCCGCCCGGCAGCAACAGACCGTCGTAGTCGCTCGAGTCGGCCTCACTGATCGTCTTGTCCACACCGATCCGCGTGGCCGGAATGTGCAGGTTCACTCCCCGTATCCGTCCGTGCCGCAGAGAAATGACATCGACCTTCGCGCCCGCAACTTGCAACGCGCGCATCGGTATCGTCAACTCGACCTTCTCGAAGCCGTCGGCCGCCAGGGCGGCGATTCTGCGGCCGTGTAGCCGTCGCATATTGGGCATGGGTTCCTCCCGTTGCTCGTTGGCGCCTCAAGCGGGCTGACTGGCTGGTCAGCCGACAATCGCGTACCCGGATACGACGTGTGCACACATGGTTCCGATGCAGTAGTCGAGTCAATCCCGTGGTGTCAACGTTTGGCCGTGTGGGGTGCGGGTACGCGATTCCGATGCCAGGCGAACCATCATCAATCCTGCTTATCGCCGATCCCGGCGCTCCTGCGGTGATCGCCGAGCGTCTGTCTGATTCGCTACCGGAGGCGCTCATCGAATGGGCTCCCGCAGATGACAACTGGAACGTGTCGGTGCGACGTCACGCCTATCCGATCGATGAGCATGCCGAGGTTTCAGAGGTGGTCAGCACGATTGACCCGAGTGGTGAGACAAAGGACATCGTCATCTACCTAACGGATTTGCCCCGACGTCAGGGGACGACGCCGGTGATAGCCGACATCAGCGTGCCTGACCGACTTGGAGTGATTTCGATCCCCGGGGTCGGCGGTGTCTTCATCGACCGCCGAGTGAGGAGTTTGGCGGCGGTGTCTTCATCGACCGCCGAGTGAGGAGTTTGGCGCAGACCGTCGTAGCCGAAGTCACGGACCAGTCGGACAAGCACAACCCGTCGGTGAAGCGGCTGACGCGAACGCAGGACGATGACGTCGTCCGCTACGTCGCTCCGTCAGCCCTTTCACGCCTGCGACTGCTGGCGGGCATGGTCTACGCCAACCGACCGTGGCGATTGGTTACCGGCATGTCCAAGGTGATGATGGCGGCGTTCGCCACTGGTGCAGTAAGCCTTGCATATCCGACGATTTGGCAGTTGTCCGCCAGTATGGGCCCCTGGCGATTGGGCACGGCAACGATCCTGTCGATCGCAGCGCTGATCGCGTGGCTCATCATTGAACACAAATTATGGGAACGCCCGCATTCGGCCGACGAACGTGAACGCGCGGTGTTGTACAACGCTTCGACTGTCGTCACCATGCTAATCGGCGTCATCATTTTTCACGCTGGGCTGTTTATCCTGCTGCTGCTGACCGCCTGGTGGACGCTTCCTCCACAAATGGTTGCGAAAAACATCGGGCAAGCCGTCGGCCTCTCTACCTTGTTGTTGATGGCCTGGCTGGTGGCTGCGGTCGCCACCTTGGGCGGTGCGCTGGGCTCGGGGATGGAGGACGACGAGGCGGTGAAGTCGGCGACATACGGAGCTCGACAACGCGAGCGATTCGACAAGCGAACTGACGCACAGCCCCATGGGTGAGTCGGCCTCTTAGCCCGACATCAGTGGCGCCGTGGAGATGCCAATTAGGATCACCCGCCAAGAGCTCGCTGATCGTTATGGTGTGCCGGTGAAGACGCCGGCCGAATGGGCGCTGAGGAGTACCGGCCCGCCGTATGCCAAGTTCGGCCGTCACGTTCGGTACCGGCTGCGCGATGTCGTCGCCTGGAAGGCAAAACAGCTCGACGACCACAACAGCCGCGACTCCGCATAGGCGCCCTCTTGTCGGATACAAGGGGAACTCTCCGAGTACCTAGCTCGACTCATGGCCATGGAATCGCTTCAGATGGAACTTCTTTCGCTGCAGGACAGACCTCTCACCGCTGATCCGCGGGGTTGTGGAGATGGCCGGCAGACCGCAGCTCTGGATCGCCACCCACGGCAAGACCAAACGCATCGACCAGGCCGGCGGCGTCTGCTCGCCCGGTGTCGGTACCGGGACACCGACGGAGTCAGCCCCATTGTCAAAGCTCGGTCCCGGACGAATAAGACAAGTCCGGCAAGCTGGCCGAGGATGCGCTGATTGCCGTCCTCGCAGAACGGAAACGCGCCGGATCCACGGCGAGATCCGGGCCCGACACCAAGGTGGCCGAATTTGTCGAGCAGCACCTTGCGCAGCTTGAAGCGGACGGTCGTTCACCCGTCGAGATGTCGACCTACCGCTTCACCAATACCAAGCTGAAGAAGTTCGTCGGCGGCTTACGGGTGCGAGAGGCGGCGCCCGCGCGCATGGACGCCGCGCTGCGATCCATGCGAAACGCTCACGCCGCCGCGATGGCCGTCAATCCAAGTCGCTCCTGCGTGGCGCCCTACAGCCTGCGGTGATGGTCAGTGTGATCAACGCCAATCCGGTACGGGACGTGCGGCCCGTGCCGGTCCAAGAGCCAACCCGAAGGCGCCGTCAGCGCCGGTCGTCGCACCATTGCCCTGCCCCGGTTCGCCGTCGAGATGCTCAACGAGCGTCGGCACCTGCCCTACCTCGGCGAGCAGACGGTCATCTTCCCGTCTACTCCCGGCACCCTCCGCGACCCCAACAACTCCCTAAGTTGTGGCGCTCGGTAAGAGAGGAACTCGGCGTCCCGGACGCAACCACTCATGGCTTCCGCAAGACCGTCGCGACCCTCATCAACGACGAAAGGACTATCAGCGAAGATCGGCGCCGACCAGCTCGGCCACAGTCACGTCAGCATGCCCCAGGACCGCTGTATGACCCGCGGCCGCATCCACATACGGGAGGCGGACCTCTGAAGTGGGGCGGGCGGGGCTCGAACCCGCGACCAACGGATTATGAGTCCGCAGCTCTAACCGACTGAGCTACCGCCCCGCTCGCAGGAATGCGGCACCAATCGTCGCACACCCTCTACCGGCTGAAACCTCGGCGGCAGGTGTGCCGACGCTGACCGGCCACGCCGATATGATCGCGCCGGCAATTTTCGTCGGCACATTCCCTGAAGCGTTTGCTGCTATTCATCTTGCGCAGGATTCTTCCGTGAAATGGAGATAGCTACTACTCGGTCTATGCAAGAATGGCGGATAACTGTAATGTTCCGGTGAGGTCTCTTGCGGGACGGGGGGCGATCATCTCTACATCAAATCTGCGCATCGCCGCTGGTGCTTGCGCCATTTCTGCTGGTCTTCTCATCGCCAGCAGCGGGGGCGCGATCGCCACGGCCGAACCCGACGCAGGCGCGTCGGCGGGCGCCACCTCGGGGTCGGACGGATCGGGCCCGGGCGCAGCCTCTTCGGGCGCCGACGGTAGCGCAACCTCTGCGGGCGCGGCTCAAGGCGCGGCTGGGGCCGCCAGCCCCGACCCGACCGCACCTATTCGTCAAGCGCTTCGGGACACCATCTGGACGATAAGCGGAACGCTCAAACACCTTGGACAGCCACTCCAGCAGTCCAGGATCCCGCGCCCCAAGACCACGGTCAGTGCCACCGAGGTGAAAGGCACCCTCTCGACCGTCTCTGATCCGGCCCCAGCGCCCGTTGATCCGGTTGCGGACGCTCCGGCCGTGAGCCCCCCGGCACCCCAGCCCGATCCCGCGCCGGCGTCCGACACCGTCATGGCGCTGACGAACGCCGTCGCACCGGCGTCGAATCCGGCCCCACCGACCGGCCCCATCGTCACCGTCACCAACAAACCCGCGCCGATCAAAGATCCGCTGTCGGTGGTCATGCAGCCCGTCAGCAACGCGGTCGCAACGGTCGCAACCGTCATCGGGTCGGTGCCGGGCACCCTCATCGCGCTACCGGCCTCCCAGACACCGGTCACAGATGCCATCGCCGCCGTTCAGCAGATGCTGACCACGGTCTACTACGGCGCGCTGGTCCCGCTGGTAGCGATGCCGTCGGACATCTTGTCGTTGATCGCCGCGTCAGGAGCCACTCCCGGGATGATCGCTCCCACGGTCACCGCAGGCACTTCGCTTTCCGCCGCGGGTGCGCCCCTTCTCGGGCCACCGCTCCCATCGCCGCCGGCGGTCCTGCCGCCCACGACCGACGTCTTCAACCTGCCACTGCTCACCACAGGCGCTGCCCTTCCGGTGCTGGGTGGAACCGCAGCCGCCGGCCCGACTCATGAGCTGTCGCTTTCCGGGCTGGCACCCGCTGCCCCCGAGGCCGTCAGTTCGTCAACCGCTCTGACCTTCCTCGAGCATGCCGTGCGGGCCGTCGTGGTACCCGCCTCGCTGTCGGCGCTGGCGGCCCTGGCGCTGCCGGGCGTCGGCGCCCTCCTGATCGTGTGCGCAGCCGGGGTGCGATTCGGCTACCGCCAGGCCAAGGCGGGTCTGGCGCTGCGCGTGGCGGGAATCGCACGCTTCGCGGGCGCGGGCCCACTGGGTGTGGTCCGCTCGGGCTCCCTGATTGCGCTGCGGCCGCGCGGCCCGCATGCCGTCCAGTCTGAGGTGCCGCACGCGACAGGCCTCGTGGATCAAGTCGCCTAGCCGGCGAAGATCGTCTGCCCTCGGCGTCGATCGAATACTCCTCGGTGCCGTCACTGGCCCGCGGCTTATCGGCGGCCAGCGACACCGCGATCTTGTTGGCGGCGTGCGCATCACGTCGTACGTCAGTTCGACCGCCTCGGCTTCAGAGAAATTCGCCCACACTCCGGCGGCGACCCGCGGATCGATTCGCGATGGCGACCAGATCAGTGCATCGACATACCGCAGCGCCGCCTTGTGCCGGTCGGACAACTCGGTCGACGTCTCCTAATCCTCGATTCCGCCGTACAAGGATTCCGAACCGCCCGCTTGCAATGCGGCGCTGTCCCGCAGCGACCTGCACAGCCGGCAGTTGTGCTGCGTCGCCCCGCGCAACCGGACCACCTCCGTCGTCACGGCATCGAGCCGGCGCATCCGGGCCACCGCCGGGACGAAACCGTTGAGCAGTGCATCCGCCGGGTCGGTGTCGTGGTCCCAGTCGACCACCGGCCGGTGGCCAGCCTTCCCCAGCCCCAGCGCCTCGAACCCGGCCCACACCCTGGGCACGAAGTCGGCGATGAAGATTGCAGCCGCTACGCGAAAGCGTTGTCGCCCATGGTCGAGAGGAATTGCTTGCGCTGATGCTGCCCGATCCCCGACACGTCGACAGCGAACTGTTCGGCGAACCGGAGGACATCACGACGAGTCGGGCCAGGCGTTCGGGCACTCCTTCAGCGGTCACCCCAGGATTATTGCGCCTGGCTCACCGAGGACATGTGAAAGTCGGGTATCCGCAGCGACGGCATGGCAGCGCGGGTAGCCCAGTCGCCCCATTCGCGCGGCAGTGTCACCTCGCTGACCCCGGCCTCCGTGGCTCGCCGCAGCAGGTCCAGTGGGCTCTCGTTGAACCGGAAATTGTTGACGGCCGCCGTCACCGCACCGTCTTCGACCAGGTAGACGCCGTCACGGGTCAGCCCCGTCAGCAGGAGGACGGCAGGGTCGACCTCGCGGATGTACCAGAAGGTGGTCAACAGCAATCCCCGCTCGGTGCCCGCGATCATGTCCGCCAAGCTCCCCGACCCTCCAGTCATCACCAGGTTGTCGGCCGACACCGCGACGGGTGCCCCGAACTCCGCGGCGGCGGCGCGCGGATACGCCAGCGCGTTCACGGTGCCGTTGCGGATCCAATCCACCCGCCCGATGTCCATGCCGTTGTCGAACACCGACATCCGTTCCGTCGAATTCGGCACCGCGACGAAAGGCGTGCAGGCCAAGCCCGCGGTGGCCGGATCGGAGTACAGCGTCAGCGGCAGATCGGTGAGTTTCTCCCCCACCCGCGTGCCGCCTCCTGGTGCCGAGAGCGCTGTCCGTCCTTCTTGCGCGCCACGGCCATCCATCGTCCAACTCAGGTAGATCATCAGGTCGGCCACCGTCGACGGCGGCAGGATCGTCTCGTAGCGGCCTGCCGGCAGCAACACGCTGCGTTGTGCCCACCCGAGCCGTGTCGAAAGCTGGTGGAGCAGCGATTCCATGGGTACGTCGATGAAATCGGGCGTGCTGATTCCGGCCCACGCGCTGGCCCCGTCGCGTTTGGCATTGACCTCGACCGAACCGGTCGGCTGGGTATACCGCCGCCGCAGACCGCCGGACGTGGCCACAAACGTGGTCTCGACAATGTGCCGGGCGTAGCCATAGAGCTGATCAGCACCGCGGAACCCTCGCGACAGGCCGTCCGCCAGACCCGTGAAGACCTGTGCGCCGGTCGCCGGGACCGGCGCGTCCCAATCCGGCGGTGGGTCCGCGCCGGGCAAGGACGGCGCAGCGTCGCCCGCCTCGGGCGCGGAGCGCGCGGCGTCCTGGGACGCCGCGACGAGATCGGCGATCACCGTCGGTTCCACGTCACTGGATCGAACCGATCCGACCTGCGCTTTATCCCCTTGGCGCACAATCGAAATCACGGTCGTATAGCGGCTCACCGATTCGCCGTTGGTGGTCATCGAATTGCCCGCCCAGCGCAATGCGGCGTCGGCACGCTCGGTGACGAGCACGATTGTCTCGTCGGCCTTACCCAGCGTGCGGGCCTCCGTCAGCGCCAGATCGACGACCTTCTGTGCCCCGATCATCGTCAGCGTCCCGCCTCGGTCCTCGTGTTGAGCACGGTGATGCCGCGGAAGAGCGCCGACGGGCAGCCGTGACTCACTGCCGCGACCTGGCCGGGCTGCGCCTTACCGCAGTTGAACGCTCCGCCTAGCCGCCACGTCGACGGGCCGCCGACCGCCTCCATCGCGCCCCAGAAGTCGGTGGTCGTGGCCTGATAGGCGACGTCGCGCAGTTGACCGTCGAGGCGTCCGTCGCGGATCCGGAAGAACCGCTGACCGGTGAACTGAAAGTTGTAACGCTGCATGTCGATCGACCATGATTTGTCGCCGACGATGTAGATGCCGTTCTCCACTCGGGCGATCAGGTCCTCGGTGCTCAGGTCATCGGGCCCGGGTTGCAGAGACACGTTGGCCATCCGCTGGATCGGCACATGATGCGGCGAGTCGGCGTAGGAGCAGCCGTTGGAGCGCGGCACTCCGAGCCTCGGCGCGAACACCCGATCCAGCTGGTAGCCGACGAACATTCCGTTGCGCACCAGATCCCAGCTCTGGGCGCGCACACCCTCGTCGTCGAAACCCACCGTCGCCAGGCCGTGGCTCACGGTGCGGTCGGCCGTCACGTTCATCACCGGCGAGCCGTAGTGCATGGTGCCCAACTTGTCCGGCGTCGCGAACGACGTCCCCGCGTAGGCCGCCTCGTAGCCGATCGCCCGGTCGTATTCGGTGGCGTGCCCGACGGATTCGTGAATCGTCAGCCACAGGTTGGACGGGTCGATCACCAGGTCGGTCGGACCCGGCGTCACGCTGGGCGCCTTGGCCTTCTGCGCCAGCAGCGACGGCAGCGCCGCCAATTCCTCCGACCAGTTCCACACGTCATCGCCGCCGACCGCCTCCCAGCCTCGCCCGGTCGGCGGGGCCAGCGTACGCATCGTCTCGAACGATCCGGCGGCGGCGTCCACGGTCACCGCTTCGAGCCGCGGCAACACCCGGACCCGCTGCTGCGTGATCGTCGAGCCGAACGAGTCGGCGTAGAACGTCTGCTCTTTCGCCGCATGCAATCCCGCCGAGACGTGGTCGATGCCGTCGGACGCCAGCAGGCGGTTCGAGTACTCCCCCAGCACGGCGATCTTCTCGGTCTGCGGGACCGCGAACGGATCGATCTCGTAGTCCGACACCCAGCTCACCCCCGAATAGACTGGTTCGGGGGCCAGCTCGATGCGCTCGGCGTTCAGCGCAGCCAGCGCCGTCGCCACCTGCACCGCCCGTCGCGCGGTTTCGGCCGCCACGGCGGTGTCGAGTTCGGCGTGCGAGGCAAAACCCCAGGTGCCGTCGACGATCACCCGCACCGCCAAGCCGATCTCCCGGTCCAGCATCGCGGTTTCGAGCTCACCGTCGCGCAGCTGTACGAGCTCACTGGTGATCGCGTGAATGCGCAGGTCGGCATAGCTCGCCCCGGCCTCCATCGCGGCGGACAGCGCCGCCTCGGCGAGCCGGGATCGCGCCAGCGAAAGGAAGTCGGCATCGACCCGTCGGAGCGCTGTCACGCCACCACCGTAACGGCAGCGCGCCCGGCCAGCTTTAATGACTCGATGGCCGCCAATCGTGTCCGGTCCGCGGTGCTGGGGTACGTCCTGCTCGCTCCCAGCTTGTTCGGGGTGGTCACGTTCCTGCTGCTACCGATGCTGGTGGTGCTCTGGCTGAGCCTGCACCGCTGGGATCTGCTGGGCCCCATTCGGTTTGTCGGACTGGACAATTGGCAGTCGGTGCTGACCGATCCGTCATTCGGCACCTCACTGCTGGTCACGCTGCTGTTCATCGCCATCGTGGTGCCCGTACAGACCGTGCTGGGCCTGTGCGCCGCGGCCATGCTGGCCCGCGGACTGCCCGGGACCGGGTTCTTCCGCACGCTGTACGTGCTGCCGTGGATCTGCGCGCCGCTGGCGATCGCCGTGCTGTGGCGCTGGATCCTGGCACCCTCCGACGGCGCGGTCAGTACCCTGCTCGGGCACCGCATCGAATGGCTGACCGATCCCGGACTGGCGCTGCCGGTCGTCTCGGCGGTGGTGGTGTGGACCAACGTCGGCTACGTGACGTTGTTCTTCCTGGCGGGCATCCTGGCCATCCCCGAAGACATTCACAACGCCGCCCGAACCGACGGCGCGAACGCATGGCAGCGGTTCCGCCGCATCACCCTGCCGATGCTGCGGCCGACGTTGTCTTTCGTGCTGGTCACCGGAATCGTCAGCGCGGCGCAGATATTCGACACCGTGTACGCGTTGACCGGCGGAGGACCGCAGGACCGGACCAATCTGGTCGCCCACCGCATCTATCAGGAGGCGTTCGGTGCTGCGGCCGTCGGTCGGGCGGCAGTGATGGCGGTGGTGCTGTTCGTCATCCTGATCGGTGTGACCATCGCGCAGCACCTGTACTTTAGGAGACGTAGTACATACGACGTGGTCTGACTGATCTTGGTACTTGACATTGAACAAACACGCAGGTCAGAAGCTGCGCTACGGTCGGCTCATGAAAACCCAAGAGCAGTTCATTGCACAGGCGCTCTCCATCCCGGGAGACGGGTTCAAACATAAAAACGGGATCATCACCGATGAGGCCGGCGCAATGGAGTGGGCCGCCAACAAGGCAGCGGAGATGCGCCGCGATGCCTCAGCCTCTCCTATCCGATGGGTAAGGGTACGTAGGTGGTACGACCGGCCCGTTTGGGACCCTAAGCAAGACAAGCTCGTCTACCTGTATCCGCCCATCTTCGAGGCTCTTGCATGACTCAGGGCGTCTAAGAACCCCTGACGCACCTTGTCGCGCTCCTCTGTGTCATCGAGTAGGCCTTTGACGTTCGTGCACCCTTCTGGGTGCTCGTTGTTGTACTGGCAAGCCCGTGCCTGCATCCTGAGCACCTCGTCCGGGGAAACGCGGCGCGGCAAGTCTCCGCTTCTCCGCGGATGCGGATACAGATAGACAGCCCCTTCACCGAAGGTGCAGAACGTATCTCGGTGCTGAACCATCTCGGCCAGCTCGGCCCCGACACGGTAGGCATCAGCGGCCACGGGTCACCACCAGTCCACGAGACCTAAGGTCACGGCGACGGGAGATCGCTAGCCATGTCTCGGGGTTGTTGTCTCTCCATCGCTTCTGACGGCCGGCTTGCTTGTCCGGTGTCTGCTTCTGGCGTTCTAGGTTGTCGTCGTTACGGCATCCACGGCAAGCTCCGTACAGGCCCATGTAGCCGTCTGGCCTGGGCGCGAATTCGTCCAGCGGTAACGCCTGGTCGCAGCGCGTGCATTGCTTCACGCCGTACACGTACAGCCGATCGCGGCGCTCGCGCTCGGCCTGCGGAATTCCTGCCATTTGTTGCATCCTCTTTCCTGCGAAAATAGCCCCTGACCAGGGGAAAGTATGTGTGGTATAGACCAGATCGACTTCCAAACCCGTACAGAGAGGGGTAGACGGATTACGTGCCGATCCCGCAGGCGCCCCGTGGGCACCCTCCCCTGGGTACCCGGGCACGCCTGCCGGCATCCGAACCCGCAGGCCAGCGGCTAAAGCCCTGCCCTGCGCACCCTGCCTGGCCCTGCCCGAGGGCAGTGCCCTGCCTGTGCCTACCCCTGCGCCCTGCCCTACCTCTGCACCCCTAGCTACCCAGTGCCCCTCCCCACCCAGGCGGGGAGTGGGCTGTGCACCCACACCCGCTGTGCTGCAACGCAACCCAGCACACCGACGAAAACACAACCAATCAGGCGTACTGTCCGCTCCATCCGCTTCGGAAAGAAGAGCCGACATGACTGTGACCGATCAGACCTGGACCCATCCCGCCGCCATGGCGATCCCGAAGGAGGGTTACTTCGAAGAAGAGCGGGGGCGGTACGGGCCGGTTTTCCCGCGCACTCCGGCGTGCTACGGCTTCACGATCATCGCGAAGGTCATACCGGGCCGCGAAGAGGCGATCCGCGAGCACGGAAGAACTATTCAGGCTGCCGTCGAGAAGGATCCCCGGGTTTTGGATCCGCTGAAGCTTCACTATTTACGGTGGCAGCTATTCAACATCGGCGACGACTTGTACTTCCAGTACCAGGGCATCTTCGACACCGACTTCGACAAGTACACAGAAGATGCCGTGCAGTTGTTCAGCCAGAGCGGCATCGCGACCACCTTTGAGAACCTTGAAGGTTTCCCCGAGGACTGGCGAGAGCGTCCCGAAGGGTTCGTCCAGTTCGTCCGCGAGCACCACGTACCAAGCTTTCTGGAGTACGGCGAGTACCCCTACGTCACTTCAATCGAGATCAAGAAGGCGCTGCGGCTAAAGTCTGCGTTCTCCGACATGCTTGACCAGATGCAGTAACTGCAGTCGCGGTGTCGGGGCGGCAGGCCACGGAGGGGCTAGGCCACGGAATAGCGAGATCGCCCTCGGCAGCACGGTTCAAGACTGCCGGGGGCTAAGCGAAACGAGGGTCCGGACTCCCGCATCACCTGAATCACGGCTACCCCGCCGTCTCCGCGATAATCCTGCACAACCGTCAATATGCCGGCTGGTGGCTGGCAGCCACCTCACTCGTCCGAACGACCCCTGAGCTTTTCGATGTGCTCAAGTTCCTGCTGTAGCTCCCTGACCGCCTCGGCCAGGTGCGTGAGCTCCTCGGCCAACACCTTTGTGGTCGGGTTCTCGGTTGTCCTCGCCACCTCGCGGAACTTGTTACCCGCCGACACGGCCCAGTGTGCTGCGTTACTCATGGACGGTGACGGTAGCGGGCAACGCCGACAACCCGGTCGAGGTTGGACCAGGCAGGCAAGCCGCCACGTCGCCGTGGGGTACGGCGTAATCTGGCGCTCGGGCGCGGCCATTCAATTCTCTCAATCCCCCTCGTCCGGGAAGAAGCCTTCGGTGGCGACGGACGAGCGATTAAACGAGTCCATTCGTTCGGCGATGTTGGCATTGAGCCAGAACTACATCACCGCCAGCGAAGACGTGGCTGCCACCTTTGGCAGGGTGACCGAATCGGCGGTTGATCTCATTGACGGCGTGGACTATGCGGACGTCATGCTCATCCAAGACGGTCAACATTGGTCCGTCGCAGCGACCGACCCAGTCGTCACCCACCTTGACGAATTGCAAATGGAGTTTAAAGAGGGGCCCTGCCTGCAGGCAGCAGTCGAAGACGCGCTCATCAGGTGCAGCGACCTTCAGCACGACGAGCGCTGGCCCACGTTCGCCGGTGCCGCGCTGGCAGCCGGCATCCGCAGCGTCCTGTCGTTCCAGCTGTACACGAACCGCGGCGGAGCTGGGGCTCTCAATCTCTTGAGTCGTGAACCTAACACTGTTGATTCAGAAGGCGAAGTGATTGGTGCGATGCTCGCCACGCATGCCGCAGGGTTGATGGTAATGGTCAATAGACGTAAAGAATTCGACTCAGCTCTCGCAAGCCGCGACCTTATAGGCCAAGCCAAAGGCATTCTTATGCATAAGTTTTCGATTGACTCTGTGCGCGCCTTCGAATTGATGGTGCGCCAGTCGCAAAACAGCAACACACCGGTCCGGACCATCGCTCAGCAGATTATCGACGCATACACCCGCCGATAGCGTCGGGAGAGGCGGGCCACGGAAGCGGTGACTCTGAAGGCGTTGGTAGTCCTCGCTCCACGATGTCTTTGAACAACGCGCTTCTGGCCCCAACGAACTCGGTCCACTGCTGGTTCAGATCGACCAGTGCCATCCACGAAGTCCGATTGAGCGATGGATCACCCGCCGTCTCGTACAGCTCTTGCAACCGCGAGAACTCAATGTCGATAACGTGGCACATAGGAAAGCAATACGTGCGGCGCCGACTGGTGCCACGAGGGCAGCCGTCTCTCGCACACGGTTTCCGTTTCCGTCGCCTTCCCTCAGCCACGGGCGTAGGTTCCCCGGACCTCGGCCAGCGTCAGGGCCGGCATGCTGGCGGGTGGTTCTGGTCGGGTGTATCGGCGGTAGAACAGCTCACGTCGTGCTTCGAGATCGCCTTTGTGCCACGGCTCGTCGCCTGTAGCCTCGATGGCCTCGAAGTAGTTGACTGTCGAGGCCAGATACCGCTGGAACGCGGCTTCGCGTTCAGCTTCGGTGAGTCGCATTAGTTTCTCCTATGGGCATGAAAAAAGGCCCGGACGTGGCGGGGACGTCCGGGCCTTCGGGTGTGTGGCTGTCAGCCGTCGATAACGGCTCCTGGGAACATCGACTGAAGACTTCCGCCGAGCTGGTTCAACCCCGTTTCGGAAACCGAACCTGACGACGATCGGAGTTCCTGCTCCATCTGTCGGGCAATATCGCTCCGGCCCTTGATATGTGACCGATAGTCCTCAAGCTCGATGTTGCGGGCCTTAGCGATCTGGCCTGCTTCATCGTCGGGTATCTCGGTGTCCAACAGCGCGGACCTGGCGAGGTCGGCCAACTCAGCCCGCGACCCTTTCATGTGGCGGGGATTCAACCGCGACTGAAGGGCCTGCGGCTTCGGACCCTGGTTCCGTATCTGCTCAGCCATCAGGCACCGAACTTGGCGAGACGGGGGCTATTCAGGCCCTTGACCTGACCTGGAATCTCCATGGCGTCGATCTCGGCTTTACGGTCCGACGCCTGCTGAGGCGTCCGCATCTCGAACCCGATTCCTTCTTGGGCGGCGATCAACCATGCGCCGCCAGCGGTCTTTACTAGCTGGTTGGTGTCCTTGGCGATGGTGCTGTATTCGGCTTTGTCCTGCGGGTCAAGCACCCGCAGCAGGTGAGCGGCGTGGTCGCCTCCGAGGATGTCGGACAAGCTGGCCAACCACGTGTCCAAGGCACTTAGTAGCGCCGCTGCTTCCTGGGCCTGCGCGTACGCCTGTACAGCCGGACCGCCGGCGTTGATTAGGGTTTCGTGCGTAAGCCGGGAATGATTCGGCAGCAGATCGGCAGCGCCCTTGAGCTGTTCGACCGCAGAATCAAACGTCGGCCGCAACTGCTTCAGCATGTCGTCAACCGATCCGCGTGCCAAGACAATAACCTCAGAAGCTAGCGCGTGCACGACCCGGTTCCTGGCTTCGAGGAACCTGTGGTTACACGTCAGGACTTGTGAGAGTCGACTAATCGTCTCCTCAACGTTGCCCACGGTGAGATCGAGTCGATTGAATGCCTCGGACGGAGGTGGGACTTCGCGGGCTGCGCGAAAAACCGCAATCGCGCTCGTAATCGACTTCGGCAGGGTCAGACCTAGATCGGGCCATCTAGCGATCTTGTCGGCTATTTGAGCAGCATCGAACATGGTGGTGATTCCTTCTGGTTGGTTGATCCCGGGCAACGTTCCAAGGCATAAAAAAAGACCCTCTGAGAGGGCCGCTAAGGGACTTTCGTGGCTTCCGTGGGTAGTTGGTTACCCTGCGTAGTCGGTGAGATTGAAGTTGTCGATCTGGCCGGAGTTGATACCGGAAGCCCGTTCGATCCGCATACCGCCGAAGCGGTACCGAGCCCCGTGCGATACGGCTGAGCCAACCGAAGTCCACTGCAGGCCGAACGGCACGCCACCTTTCAGGCCGACGTACTTGTCGTTGACGATGTCGTAGTACAGCGAGTACAAATCGGTGCCACCGGTTGAAACGGTGGCCCGCTGTGTCTTCGTGCCGTTGACGTACGAGTAGATCTTGCAGTCGGTAGCGGTAGCGCTTATCTCTACGGACTGCGTCCCTTCGCGGTCGCAGTGCAGTCGGAAAGCCGATCGCTGCGTAGTAGCAGTGGATCCGACGTAGATGTTGCCGGACACAATGGAGTCGTCCCGGGTGGTTCTGCGGAGGTAGTAGCCGGACTGCTCCCCGTTGGTGGCCCCGCCGTAGGCCAGCTGGAAGTTGTCGATGGCGAGTCCGTCAGTACGCCAATCGGGTCCGAGGAACTGGCGGTTGAAGTCGTCGGAGTAGGAAACCTCCGGCTCCTCCGGATTCTTAGCGGCCAAGAGAGCCCACGGGATGGTCGACCCGTCCGCCAGCGCCGTCGCAGCCTCCGCTGCCGTGTAGGACGACTTATTCGTGACGGAGGCTGTCAGGGTCTTGCTGCCGATGTCCAGCGCACCTCTCAACGGCACCGTGCCGATAAAGGCCACAGGCATGTTCACCGCTCCGGCGTTCCGCACCCTGACCATGTATCGCTCGCCCGCCATGGCTACGATCCCGCCCGGTATCGCATACTCCGTATAGGTGCTGCCAGTGCCGTCGAGGGGGATGAAGGCGGATATGTCTTTCGTGAACAACTGTGCCAACGAACCGTCGTCTCCCTCTCGGAAGACCTCTAAAAATATGTTGCTGATAGTCGTGGCAGTCGTCTTGACGATGCAACAACCTACTGTGTCGTAGGCGGTGGTGTTGGTAGTGGTTATGTACCCACCCCAGCCTTGACCAGGCTGGGTGGACCACTGCGCCGTGTTGGCTTGTCCGACGTTCGCATTAGAGGTGTTGAACACCTGCCACTGTACGAACATCGACTCGGGGAACGTCACGTCACCTATCGCGTATCGGCACTGGTGGCTCGGGTTCCTCGTACCGTTGGCTAACGCAGAGATCGTGAAGTTCTGCTGCTGAACCTGTTGCTTCTGAACGGTTCCCGTCAGTTCGGACAAGAAGTTCGCGATAGACCCACCGACGAACGGGATTCCCCGAATGCCGCTGATGATCGCGGCGACAACGCTTTTGATGAACGAGTCGGCAGCTGAGATAGCGGTTCCCAGCGCGGGAATCTGGGTTTGGATCCCGACCCACCAGTCCTTTACGGCTTGGATGCCGGCGTTTATCGGGGTGACTACAGCGCCGCCGATGATGTCGATGATCTGTTGCAGCTCAGCCACAGCGATGTTGAACTGGTCCGCCAGAAAGTCGGTGAACTCAGACAGCTTCAAGAACAACTCACGCGGGTTCAACCACGTCAAGATGTTGTTCACCGCACCAGAGACGGTCAGCCACGTGTCGTGGGCAGCGTCGGTGATGAACTGCTGGAAGAACTGCAACGCTTCCAATGGGAGTCGAAAGAGCAACTCCGCCAAGCTTCCGAGTGGATCGGCAGGGTTGATGGACGGAACGCCCATCGCGCGTATTTGGCCCTCGTTCAACGTCTGTCCCCACGCGTTGTCGTACGCCCCGCCTGTTGGCTGGCCACCGATCACGTATGCGCCGTCAACGGGTTGTCCACCGGGTGTAGTCATGTGTTTCCTTGCTTTTGGGCATAAAAAAGGCCCCCTGCTCGATGCAGAGGGCCGAACGGTTTGGTGTGGGGTTTAGTGGTCGATCACGATGCGGTCAGTAACTCTTGGTAAGCGGCAAGCTTTTCCCTGCGCCGCTGGCGCGACCGAGCGCCGGCAAGGCGGTCGCAGAATCGGCAGCCGCCCGACGACTTAAACCGGTCATGTGGCCCCCGGATTGAGTGGCCATTTCGGCAGTGACTTTCCATCGGGGTCCCTCCTTTCGTGCATCCAAGTGCACTTGGCATTTCGCGCGTAAAAAGGAGCCCCGGCATCGCGCCAGGGCTTGAGTTGTGGAGCTGGGTGCAGAGACGAGAAACCCCGCGCGCCCAGGAGGCATAACGCGGGGTTCTCGGAGCCAGGTGGTGTAGACCCGTCTCTACTGAGAGGAGAGCTGGCCCCACCAACGGGGAGTCAGGGCCTCACCCCTCTACCTATTACGGAATACTTCATCGGTCATGCCTGCGGCACCCCCACGGGCAGTCCGGTGGCCATGCTGGCGACATACCGATGGCCGTTGCCTTCGGAGCTGGACCGCAACCCCCGCACCGGCAGGAACTTCAACCCTTTGTCCTCCGGCTCCGGTGGCGGTTCCTCGCCGCGCTTCTCGGCGCTGACGACTGCACGCTTCCACGCGTTGCGCGCCGTGTTGGCCCACTTCGCGCAGTTGTCGCCGCAGTACTTGCGCGGGTTCCCAACTCCGCGCTCGTTACCCGTCTTGACCAACCATCGGAGCCGGCACCCCGAGCACTGGCATCCACGGGTGAAACACCCGCACGCACCCAAGTGCCTACATTTCGACTCCAAGCCCCAGAGTTTGTTGGGCCGGTCCTCTTTGCCTTGGTCGGAACCGATCAGCGCCAGCTCGACATCACTGGCGTTCGGCTCGAACTCGCACTTGAACTTCCCGACGTTCTGCTCCAGTGGTCCACCGCAGTGGGCGCAATTAGTCCGTCGAGCCGTCTTCCACGGACGGCTCCGCGGATCGTTGACGATGAACCCGTGCCCGTCAGCGACCATCTCACCCGCCGGATTGCCGTCGGGTTTCGGTTCCACCGGATAGACGATGTCCTCGGGCTTCGTGATGTCCTTGTCGCCCAGCTTGTCCGTAACGATCTTCTGTTTGGGCCGCGCGTACCCGGGGTTGTCGTCTCCGTCGTTGCCCATCGTCGGGCCGTGCTCGGACTCGAACGGGCTGCGGCCCGTGTCGGCGAAGTCTCTACGCTCATCCTCGGTCTCGTCGGTCAGCTGCTCCAGCAGCTTCTCGAAATCAACCGGTGTCCGCCGTCGCCGCTTCGTGGTCATGTTCGGTCGTCGCTTTCTTGTGAGGGTTGGGTGTAGTTCGCCGGATAGCCAAGCCGGTTGGCCTGTTGTCGGCGTTCGGTTTTGGCGATGACGTGCTCTACGTATCCGGTGCAGCCCAACGAGTCCTCGATGACACCTAGGGGTGTCTCGACCTTGAAGTACCGGACGGGCCTGCCGGGCATCAGCCCGGCTAGGCAGTGATCTGCAAGCTTTTCGGCGGCACGCCGTGCGGACTGCTCTGACAGTCCGGCTTTCGCGCTAAGCTCCCTGACAGTCGCAGGTTCATCCGCCAGGGCTTGGTAGACCCTGCCAGCGGTCTCACCAAGCCCGCGATACGACCACAGATCCCGGTTACTCCGTAACGGAGTCAATGAGTATTTGCTGGTACTCCTTGAATCGTTTACGGAGTTGGTAATCTCCGGGTCAGCGCCCCCAAGGCGCTCTGGTTTCCAGTAGAAGTTGATCTGATACCGGGTGGTCGAACGACTGCTCGTTCGCTTGTCAGTCCGATCTTCAAGAGACAACAGCTTCATCTCGACCAACGCATCGAGTCCCTTGCCGACAGTGTTGGGTGACATCCCGGCTGTGTGCTTCGACAACTCGTATCGGGACATGGTTCTGGTGAAACAGTTGTGGTCTCGACAGAACCCGACGAACGCTAGGGCTACGGCACGGTTCCGGCTGCCAGAGCGGCCGGTCCAGTAACCCCGGCTGATCCGATCCTCAAGATTGGTCAGCGCGTCTTCTAGATCGAATGGCTTTGACCGCTCGGACTTGTCCCACGCGCTCGCCAGATGGCGGCGCTGGTCGCTGGCTGAATCGGAGGTGCTTCCGGTGTACGAACACCACAGATTCGACACTTTGACCCAGTGCATGAAGTCATCTTCTGACCCGCCGGCATTCCGTATCCGGTTAGCGATCGGCAGCAGTTCCTTGCCGACCCACACCCCGTTCTGGTGCTCGGCTTGCAACAGCCGCAGCGTGGTCGAATCAGGGTCGAAGTCGGTCAATTTGGGTGCCTCCCAGCACATGCTGAATCTGAGTGCCGAGGGCGGCTAGTTCCTCTGCGTTGAAAATGAGTCGTTTGGAGTTGGTCGGCATCGAGACGCGGTAAAGCGTCTTGCCGTGGTCTCGCGACCAGAACGCCTCTAAGCGCGGCGTCATACGTCCTCCTCGTCGTCTTCATCGAAAGCGTCGGCCTCGGGGCCGAAAGGCCAGTGCGCCCTTACGAACTCCAGCGCAGACTGCGCCAAGAGTGAGACATTGGTGCCAGCGAAACCGTCGATCGTCGGCAGCAGCTCGAAGCCGTGCAGCGCGTTCCGCAGCGCAGGCGTCACGTACACCTCCCCATCGACCCCGCCGCCCATGAAGTGGGGATGGTCGAACGATTCCCGCGCCAGCAGCACCAGGCCGTGTTCCCAGACGTAAGCGTCAGCTTGTAGCGGCTCAGGCTCGTCTCCGTGGAGTCCGTGACTGCGGAGAACCTCTACTCGTTCGGCGTTACCGCACGCGAACAGCCAGTGCGGCCTGCCGATGTTGAGCCCGTCAACGTTGTCAACGCCTGCGCGAGTGTCGATGGTTGGCGTGGTCATGTTCTTCTCCTGGGTGATTAGTTCCGTCGTTGTTAGCGACTGCGACAGTATCAGGCTGTCGCACTGTCGCACAACTGTGGCTAGTGTCGCACTGTCTTGGTCCGGTACGATGGCCATATGAGAGAGACCGAGAAGATTGGACCGCCCTGGGAGGTCCAGCTGGTCCGAGACGGTGGCCGACTCGTGGAGTTGACAATCAAGAGCATCGGAGCCGCCGAGCTTGGTCACGACGAGATACGGGAGGCAACGAACGCTGCGCTGGCGAAGCTGAAGCGCACCCGTCCGTACACCACCTCGGTCATCTTCACGCAGGAGTCGACAGAGTCGCTGCGGAAGGCATACGAGCTAGCGGACGGCAGGATGACGCCGGAGTACCTAGCCAACCTTGCGGTGTCGTATGAGGAGATCGCGGCCAAGACTCGCAATGTGATTACGATCTTGGCCGATATCATCGGCAAGCCCGCAGCCACGGTAAAGCGGCACGTAAGCCAGGCGCGCGAGAAGGGCTATCTCACGGCTGCAACAGCCGGCCGAGAAGGCGGCCAGGCGACTAGCAAAGCCCACGATCTAGTCAGCAAGAAGTGACACAAAACACTGCTAATGACCGCGCTCGCTGAATTTCCCCATTGACGCTCATCGAAATTCCCCGCCCGTGTGGCTCCGCCGAGAAGGGCGGGCCTCCCTCGATGCTGCTGGTGTCTGACGCCAGTAGCTCCGTTGAAGGAGGCCCGCTTTCTCATGCTCACATGGGAGGACGACATGGAAGTACACCATCTACGCAAACGTGGTTGGACGATCTCAGCGATCGCTCGCCACACCGGCTTCGACCGTAAGACGGTCCGCAAGTATCTGGCCGGCGACGGCAAGCCTGGAGAGCGGGCACGGCCGGGTCCGGATCCGTTCGACCCGTTCGTCGACTACATCACCGCCCGGCTGATTGAGGACCCGCACCTGTGGGCCCGCACCCTGTTCGACGAGTTGGAGGAGCTCGGCTTCGACCTGTCGTATCCGAGTTTGACCCGTAACATCCGTGCTCGGAATCTGCGCCCGGTGTGTGAGGCTTGCCGGACCGCCACTGAGCGTCCGAACGCGGTGATCGCGCATCCGCCAGGGGATGAAACCCAGTGGGACTGGCTGGAATTGCCCGATCCGCCGGCATCGTGGGGCTGGGGCAAGAAGGCCTTGCTGTTGGTGGGGTCGTTGGCGCATTCCGGGAAAGTGGCGGGCGGTGTTGTCGCCCTCGGCCGATCAGCCTCATCTGGTCGCCGCGATCGACCGCATCGTGCGCGGCCTGGGAGGGGTGAGCAGGGTGTGGCGTTTCGATCGGATGGCCACGGTGTGTGATCCCGGCAGTGGTCGGGTGACTGCGTCGTTCGCCGGGGTGGCCAAGCACTATGGCGTCTCGGTGGCGATCTGCCCGCCGCGGCGCGGCAACCGCAAGGGTGTGGTGGAGAAGGTCAACCACACCGCCGCGCAACGCTGGTGGCGCACCCTGGCCGACGACGTGACCGTCGAGGCGGCCCAGGCCAGTATGGACCGCTTCGCCCGCGTACGCGGCGACACCCGTATCCGCGCCACCGCTAACGGCCGGTCCTCGGTCGCGGTCGTCGCCAAGTCTGAGCCGCTCGGCCCTCTGCCAGCGGCGCCGTATCCGGTCATCGTGTCCGAGACCCGTACCGCCTCGCGGCAAGCGCTGGTGTCCTACCGCGGCAACCGCTACTCGGTGCCACCAGAGTTGGCCGCCGCCCAAGTCACGGTCAGCCACCCGGTCGGCGGTGAATACCTCGACATCGCCACCACGAGCGGCATCGTGGTCGCCCGCCACCGCATGGCCGCCGACGGGTTGGGGGTGATGGTCCGCGACACCGGTCATGTCATCGCCTTGGATGCTGTGGCGATGGCCACCGCATCGACCGCGCGGCCGCACCGCCGCAAGGAACGTATCCCACCCGGTCCGACGGCCAAAGCTGCTGCAGTACAACTACTCACGCTACGTGGCAACCCGCGACCTGAATCTCAATCCTCAACTCCGTCACTCGATTCCACTGTCATCGACTTGTCCGTCTACGAGCGGGCCGCCCAGAAAAGGACCTTGCAATGACGCCCACGACCCGCACTCCGAAAACCACCACCCGCCCCGCTGAGAACGAGGCACCATCGGCTGCAGCGAGCCGCTATCAGCAACTGCGCTCCCACCTGAGCGAGCTCAAACTCGCCGCCGCTGCCGAAGCCCTGCCCGCCGTGCTGGACCAGGCCACCGCCGAGGGGCTGTCGCTGACGGTGGCGTTGGAGCGGCTGTTGGCTGTCGAGGTCGACGCCAGCACCGCCCGCCGGCTGGCCGGCCGACTGCGGTTCGCCTGCCTACCCACCCCGGCCACTCTGGCCGATTTCGATGTCGATGCAGCCGCCGGTATCGACCGCGCCTTGATCGATGAGCTGGGCACCTGCCACTACCTCGAGTCGGCGACCAACATTTTGCTCATCGGGCCGCCGGGGACTGGCAAGACTCACTTATCGGTCGGATTGGCAAGGGCAGCAGCCCATGCCGGATATCGCACCTACTTCACCACCGCTGCCGACCTGGCTGCCCGCTGCCACCGCGCCGCGATCGAGGGTCGCTGGGCCACCACCATGCGGTTCTACGCCGGCCCCACACTCCTGGTGATTGATGAGCTTGGATATCTGCCCCTGCCTGCTGAGGCTGCTTCGGCGTTGTTTCAGGTTGTGTCCCAACGCTATTTGAAGACCTCGATCGTGATGACCACCAACCGTGGCGTCGGAGCCTGGGGCGACATCCTCGGTGACGCCACTGTGGCCGCCGCCATGCTCGACCGACTCCTGCATCGCTCCGTGGTCATCAACCTCGACGGCGAGTCCTACCGACTCCGCGACCACCACGCCGCCGCCGACACCCTCCGCCGAGCCGCCACCGGAACCCGCCAACCACTACACTGACCACTGCTCACAGGTGAGGAATTTCAACGAGCACACCTGAGGACTTTCGATGAGCGCAGTCACTAAGAGTTTGCTAAGCCACCGGCGCGTCAGATTGAGCGGCCAGACCTTCGAACTAACAATCGATTTATGACAATCATTCATAGACAAGACGGCTGGGCCGTCGAGCAGGTACGAATTGACGCGATAGGCCGTGGGGACACAGTCATCACAAAGATGGCTGACGGAAGGGGGTACTCGTTCGTTGTCGAGGAGATTGGCTGGGTCAAGAAAGACGGCGAGCCCGGACTGATCGAGCTGCAAAGCGCACGCGAGACGGATATCTACGGCACGGGCAAGGTATCCACCACCCGGGTGCCGGTTGGAGGGATGATCCAGCGGGTCATCAAGGATCCCGACCAGCCGTAGCTAGTCAGGGACCCCGTAGTGGGCTCGCTCTGCTCTCCCCGCGGCCTCGACCGCTTCGAAAAGTTCCCTGCCCCGAGGCCCTGCACCAAGCACCTTGTCGTAGTCGGTGCTGACGGTCCAGTCATTCGGGCGACGGACGACGAGTAGCACATGCGCGTCCAAGAGCAGTTTCCTCCGCTCCTCCGGCGTGGCCGTCGGCCAGACCTCGGAGTAGGTTTTGTCCGTCTCGACTTCGACCCAGCCAGCTTGGACAACAGGCATACCGGCCAGTGCTTCGCGCTTCGTGATAAGTGTGGTCATCTGTTGCCGAAACGTCTTCTCGTCACCAGGCGTGACGAATAGACCCATCGCACGGTCCTCGCGGAGAGACTCAATCGTCCGGTTGGTCTGCTCCAGTTCGCGGGTGTGGTCGGATCCCTCTCGCCATTCGCGGACCGTGACATGCCGGTCGGCGTGGTCGCGCAGGAAGTCGGCTCCCACGATCTCCTCCGCTTGCCAAGCGACGATCGATACTCCCTTGCACGCTGTCGGGGACTTCCCGCAGATGTAGTAGCGGTGTGTGACACCTGCCGGGGTGGTCTTCGACTGCTGCCGCATGTTCTTGCCGCACAGCCCGCACTTGGCAACGCCGAGAAGCGGATTGGTCGAATGTCGGCGCTGGCGGGGGTTTTGTGTCCGCTGCGCCAGCTCAGTCTGAATGCGCTTCCAAGTCTCAGGGTCAAACGACCGTGGGCCGACCATGACGGGCTCCCCATCAGCGTCGAGTATCGGCTTCCCCGGTGCTCTCTTGACACTCCGATCGATGCCGGCGGTCTTGATGCCCTGGGTAGTAGGGTTGTGCAAGATCCATTTCAGGTTTTCCACCGTCCACAGCGCCCCCTGGGCCGGCTTGCCCGACCTAACTCGGTACCAGTCTCGGGGGCTGAGAACCCCGGACTCGTTGAAGCTTGAGACGATCCGGGTCAGCGAGTCACCCGCCAATAGCCGCGATGCGGCGTCATGCAAGACGCACTGAGCGTCTGCGTCATGGTCCAAGGCTTTGCCCTTGCCGGATGGGTGATCAACAATCTCGAACCCGAACGGCGCCAGGCCGTACCCCCACCTATCGGTGTTGCGGAGGTACGTGACGCGGTCCCGTGCTCGCTGTACGAACCGCTGCCCCTCGATCTCGGCGAATACCGATGCGAGTATCAAGAACACCTTGCTCATCGCCCCGGCGAAGGCGTCCTTCGCCTCCTCGGGGTGGTAATAGTCCAACCGGATCCCGTCGTCCACAAGGACGAGGATCTTGTGGTGCTGCCGACACCACTCCGCGAGCTTCACGCAGTCAGCCGCAGATCGGAACACTCGATCAGTCTTGGCGAAGATCAAGGCGTCCCATTCCTCGGCGCGGTCGGTTAGCCACGTCTTCAGGTCTGGTCGATCCCACGGCGACAGCTTGATTGCGCTGACATCGAGATCCTCGAAGGCGCCAACTACAGTCCAACCTTGTGACTCGGCGTATGCCTCGCCCTTGCCCCGCTGCGTGATGTGCGATGTCTTCTCATCGCCCTGAACATTCGACACCCGCGCCCCTACCAGGGCGCGTACGTTGCTGTCGGTCATGTACGGAGTGTCTCATAGCACCTGTACTTCCGCCGGCGGATCACCTATGACCTCACCTAGTCGCGTCGCCGGCGGCGCAGGAATCTACACCGGGCTCGCCGTCGGCGCGGTCATCACCCTGGCCCCGTTCCTGCTGGGACTGCTGACCTCGTTCACGTCGGCCCGGCAGTTCACCACCGAATCGCCGCTGTCATGGCCCAGGCCGCCGACCCTGGAGAACTACTCCGGACTCGCCGGCGCAGGGTTCGGGCGGGCCGCGGTGGTGACCGCACTCATGACCGCGGTCATCCTGCTCGGACAGATCGTCTTCTCGGTGCTCGCGGCCTACGCGTTCGCTCGCGTCCGCTTCGCCGGCCGCGACGTGCTGTTCTGGGTCTACCTCGCGACGCTGATGGTGCCTGCGACGGTGACCGTCGTCCCCCTGTATCTGATGATGGCCGAGGCCGGCTTGCGCAACACCTTCTGGGCGCTGGTGCTGCCGTTCCTGTTCGGCTCGCCGTACGCGATCTTTTTGCTGCGCGAGTACTTTCGCGCCATCCCGGCAGAGCTGATCAACGCTGCCCGGATGGACGGCGCGAACACGCTCGATGTGATCGCCCATGTGGTGGTGCCCGCCAGCCGACCGATCCTGGTGACGCTGGCCCTGATCACCGTCGTCTCGCAATGGAACAACTTCATGTGGCCGCTGGTGATCACCAGTGGCGACAAGTGGCAGGTGCTGACCGTCGCGACAGCCGGGCTGCAGTCGCAGTACAACGCGCAGTGGACATTGGTGATGGCGGCCACCACGGTGGCAATCGTGCCGCTGATCGTGTTGTTCGTGGCGCTGGGCCGTCACATCGTCCGCTCCATCGTGGTGACGGGAATCAAGTGAGCGCCAGACCCAGATTTTCCACGCTGGCGGCCGCCGGGATCGCGCTCACCGGGGCCGTGCTGCTTGTCGCGGCCATGCTGCTCGGCCGCTCCGACGAGGCCGCCGACCGTACCACGGTGACCGTGCGGGTGTGGGACGCTCAGGTGGCCGCGGCGTACCGGGAATCCTTCGCCGAGTTCACCCGCGAACATCCCGACATCGATGTACGTGTCAACGTGGTGGCGTATTCGACCTACTTCGACACGCTGCGCACCGACGTCGCGGGCGGCGGCGCCGACGACATCTTCTGGTTGTCGAACGCCTACTTCGCCGGCTACGCCGACAACGGCCGGTTGATGAATATCGGTGATGCGCTGGGCCGCAACGCGTTTCGGGACTGGGAGCCGTCGGTGGTCGACCAGTTCACCCGCAACGGCGCGCTGTGGGGGGTGCCGCAGCTGACCGACGCCGGCATCGCGCTCTATTTCAACGCCGACCTGCTCGAGGCCGCGGGCGTGTCGGTGGACGACCTCGAATCGCTGCGATGGTCGCCCGGCGAGGACGACACGCTGCGGCCATTGCTGGCCAGACTCACGCTCGATTCCGACGGACGCTCCGCCGCCACACCGGGATTCGACCCCCGCCGCGTCAGGCAGTGGGGCTATAACGCCGCCAACGATCTGCAGGGCATCTACCTCAACTACATCGGATCGGCGGGCGGGGTGTTTTCGGTCGGCGACCGGTTCGCCTTCGACAACCCGCAGGCGGCTGAGGCGTTCGAATACCTGGTGCGGCTGATCAACACCGATCACGTCGCCCCGCCCGCGTCGGACACCAACGACAACGGCGACTTCTCCCGCAACCAGTTCCTGCAGGGCCGGATGGCGCTGTTCCAGTCCGGCACCTACAACCTCGCCACCATTGCCGACGGCGCCCGTTTCCGCTGGGGGGTGGCGATGATGCCCGCCGGCCCCAAGTCCAGGGTCAGCGTCACCAACGGCATCGCCGCTGCCGGCAACCCGGCGAGCCCCCACCCCGATGCCGTGCGGCAGGTGCTCGCCTGGATGGGCAGCCGCCGCGGCAACGAGTACGTCGGCGCCGACGGGGCCGCCATTCCGGCGGTGCTCGCCGCCCAACCCGCCTACCACCGGTACTGGGCGTCGCGTGGCGTCGACGTCGGTCCGTTCTTCGGAGTGCTCGACGGTCCCCGGATCGCCGCGCCCGGTGGTGCCGGCTTCGCCGCCGGGTTCGACGCACTCAAACCCTACTTCGCCGAGATGTTCCTCGGTCGCCGCGATGTCGCCGGCAGCCTGGCCGACGCCCAACGGGCCGCCAACTCCGCGGCGGCGCGCTAGCTGCGGCGCGGGCTCGAGAGCGAAAGGGATCGCAGCCGAGCCTGGCACTGCTCGAGCACATGGAGATCTACGTCTGCGATCACGCCGACGACGAGGATAGTCGGTGCGAGTGGTCCGATGTAGTCACCTTACGAGGGCGGCGCGATGTGGTTCCGATGACAGGCAATTGACAGAATTGGCCGTCCGGTGCCCACGTCCCGAGGGCTAGCCGCTGGTTCCCAGCACCGTCAACTCAAGCGCCAACGCCACCCCGCACACGGCGATCACGATCGAAAGTGCCAGCCAGTCGGCCTTCTTCGGTCGCGATGGCACCGCGGAGATCTGACCGGCGCCGCCGCGGGCGGTGATCGCGTCTCCCATCTCGTCGGCGCGCCGCAGCGCCACGGTCAGGGCCGCCGCGATCAGGTCGATCACCTCGAGCGCCCAGCGGCGACGGCGCGCCCGGCGAGTCGGGGGTACCTCTCTGGGCCGCAGCCGGCGCGCCGCGTAGAGCACCGTGAATTCCTCGATCAGCATCGGGAACGCCCGCAACGCCAAGGCCAGCGCCACGGCCCACTCGTCGACGGGAATCCGCAGCCATTTCAGAGGGCGCCCCAAAGTGGATACGGCCGGAGCGATTTCGGCGACGTTCGTCGTCCAGGACACGAGTGCACCAAGGCCGAGCAGCACGATCGACAGCGTGGTGATGCGCAGGAAGTTGAACAGACCGCCGAGGCCGACATCGATCGAGCCGAGGTCGATGACCGGGCTGCCCCCCGAGAAGGTGGCGGTGACACCACCGAGGATCAGCAGAACCCACATCCACCGCGGAATCGATGGCAGCACACCGCGCGGAATCCGCGCCAGCACCGCCGTCACCAGCGCCAACCCGGCCACCAAACCGATCGGTAACCAGCCGGGATAGAAGGTGAGCAGCACACCGATACCGGCCACCACGACGAGCTTGGTGCCGGCCCACAGTTCGTGGATGACGCTGCGGCCGGGCACCGGCCGCAGCAAGACGACCCGCTTGCGTTGACGCCGGGTGGCGGCCGTCACGACATTCCCCCCGCGGCCGTCGACGCCGGTGCCAGCAGACCGTCCTGCAGATGCAGTGTGCGCGAGCACAGGTCCTCTAGACCGGAGAAATCGTGGGAGATCACCACGACGGTCAAACCGGCGTTGCGGCGCAGATCTTCCAATAGACGCAGCAGCCCCCGCTGGCTCGCGGCATCCAGACCGGCCAACGGCTCGTCGAGGATGAGGGCGCGCGGCGAGCGGGCCAGCAGCCCGGCCAGCACGACACGGCGCATCTGCCCACCGCTGAGCTGATCGATGCGGCGCTTCGCCAACCCCGGGTCGAGGCCGACGGTGGCCAGCGCCGCAGCCACGCGGTCGCGATCGCGGACCGAAAACCCGGCTGCCGAGGCGACTTCGATGTCGACCCGGCTACGCATCAACTGCAAGCGGGCGGCCTGAAACGAAATCGCCACCGCGCCGACCTGCTCCGACGATGGCGCACCGTCGAGCAGGCAGGTGCCGACGGTCGGAACGGTGAGGCCCGCCATGATCCACGCCAGCGTCGACTTGCCCGAACCGTTCAGGCCGTGGATCAGCACCCCGTCGCCCTCATGAACGGAGAAGGTGATGTCGCGTAAAGCGGTGCTGGCCCATGGTGTTCCGCTGCCGTACTCGTGGCCGACTCCAGTCAGCTCCAGCACCGGCACCTCGGTCTGGTGACCCACCGGCACCGTTGCGGTGGGCGCGGCTGCGGTCTCCACCATCCTCATGTTGTCGGCGGCCCCGCCGTTTCCTGTCAGATTGATCGTGCGATCGGCCGCATCCGCCTCGTCGTTGTAGTGCGTGATGTGGACCAACGACATGTCGTGCCGCTTGGTCACACCCGACAACACCGACATCAACGCCTCGCGGCCGTCCTGGTCGACCATGCTGGTGACTTCATCGGCGATGAGCAGGGCCGGTTCCCGGGCCAGCGCCGCGGCCACGGCCAGACGCTGCAACTCACCGCCCGACAATCCGCCGGTGTCGCGTTCAGCCAGACCGTCGAGGCCGACCTCGGTGAGCAACTGTGCGACGTCGGTGGTCTTGCCCGCCGGCAGTCCCCAGACAACATCGTCGGCGACGCGTGTGCCGAGCACCTGACTCTCCGGGTGCTGCAGGATCACGGCGGTACCGGCCAGCCGGCCCAGTCCGACGGAGCCCGGCCGCTCGATGGTGCCCGCGGTCGGTTCGCGTCCCGCCAGCACCCGCATCAGCGTCGTCTTGCCCGAGCCGTTGGCCCCGGTCACCGCGAGATGCTCCCCCGGCTCGACGGTCATCGAGATCGGACCGAGAGCATCGTGGTCGTACTTCGGATAACGGAAGCAGACGTCCTGCAGTCGCGCCGGGACCGGGGCAACCGGCCCCGCGTCGGCCGACGACTCCAGCTGGTGCACGTCGGGTACGCCCAGCAGCCGGGCCATCACCCGCGACAGCGCCCACCAGCCGATCAGGCTGACCATGACGATGGACAGCACCGACCCGCTGAAGAACAGATACGGCCAGTATCCCAGCGCGGCGGCGAAGTCATGCTTGAGCCGGGGGGCGGCCCCGTCCAGTCCGGGGATGCGGGCCAGGATCGCGGCCAGCCCGTTCACGTTCGCGGTCACCGAGTCGAAGATCAGATGGCGCAACCTCGAGAAGACCGTCAGCGCCAGGACGTTGGCCAGGCCGAACAATGAACCGGCCACCAGCGAGGCGAGGAAGACGGTCGGGGCGCCGCGACCGCGGCGCTTCACGATGCCGGTCAACCCGCCGATGTAGGCGCAGTTGAAGACCGTCATGTACCCGCCCATACCGGCGATCAGAAACGCGATGATGCCGCCCGCGACGGTCGCGGCGATCATCACCCGCAGGCGGTAGCGATAGGCGAGCAGTCCCATCGGCACCGTGCCGAGCAGCGAAAGCCCGGCGGCAAACGGAACGATCACGGAGATGATCGCCGTCGCCGCGCACAGCGCTGCCATCACCGAGGCCTGGGCCAATTCGACCGGTTTCAGAGAGCCCACCCTGTGCGGCTTGCTCACCTGCCCGGTCGTGGTCATTTCACGATTCTGCCAGTCGCGCTCCGCCGGCCCCCGAGACCACGCGCGACCGGCGGTGCATCGGCTACCTTGATGACCCGGGCCATGCACCATCGTGGTCCGTGCCCCACATGTTGATATGCATAGTTAACCTATGTAATCTATAGGCATGTCCCCAACCCACGGTGCGGATCTACTGGCGGTAGTGGCAAGGCTCAATCGACTCGCCACCCAGCGGGTCCGGATGCCCCTGCCCTACGGCCAGGCCCGCCTGCTGTCGACCGTCGAAGACCAGGGTTCGGCCCGCATCTCCGATCTCGCCGCCCTCGATCATTGCTCGCAGCCGACGATGACCACTCAGGTCCGCCGCCTCGAGGACGCCGGCCTGGTGTCTCGCACAGTCGACCCGGAGGATGCGCGCGCCGTGCTGATCCGCATCACTCCGAAGGGGGTGGACACGCTGCGGCAGGTGCGCATCGACCGGGCCGCGGCCATCGATCCCTACCTGGAGCGTCTCGACCCCGAGGATCGGGAAACGCTCCGCGACGCCGTCCGAGTACTGCGCCGCCTCCTCGAGGATGCCGCCGCGCCGTCCACCACCGTCAAATAACCGCAAAGGAGTGTCTCGCAGTATGTGGCGCCAACCCAAGGCTGTCTGGGCCGTCGCCTTCGCGTCCGTCGTCGCTTTCATGGGCATCGGACTCGTCGACCCGATTCTCAAACCGATCGCCGACCACCTCGATGCGTCACCATCACAGGTGTCGCTGCTGTTCACCAGCTACATGGCCGTGATGGGCGTGGCGATGCTCGTCACCGGCGTGGTGTCCAGCCGGATCGGCCCCAAGCGCACACTGCTGCTGGGCCTGGTGGTGATCATCGCGGGAGCCGGGCTGGCCGGCATGTCGGACACGGTGGCCGAAATCGTTGGCTGGCGGGCACTCTGGGGTCTCGGCAACGCGTTGTTCATCGCCACTGCGCTGGCCACGATCGTCGGCTCGGCGCGTGGATCGGTGGCCCAGGCGATCGTCCTCTACGAAGCTGCGCTCGGCCTCGGCATCGCCGTCGGCCCGCTGGTCGGCGGCGTGCTCGGCTCCATCTCGTGGCGGGGGCCGTTTTTCGGGGTGTCGGCGTTGATGGCGTTCGCCCTCCTTGTCACGGCGTTTCTGTTGCCATCGACTCCGCGGGCAGCACACGCCACCACGCTGGCTGACCCGTTCCGCGCGTTGCGGCACCACGGTCTGCTCGGCGTCGCGGTCACCGCGCTGCTGTACAACTTCGGCTTCTTCACCCTGCTGGCCTTCACGCCGTTCCCACTCGACATGAGCGCACACCAGATCGGGCTGATCTTCTTCGGCTGGGGCCTGGCACTGGCGTTCACCTCCGTGGTCGTCGCGCCGCGGCTGCAGCGCCGCTTCGGCACCGTGCCCACCCTGCTGGTGAATCTGCTGGCGATGACCGCGACGCTGGCGGCCATGGCCCTGGGCACCGATAACCGGGCGGTGCTCGCGTCGTGTGTGGTGGTCGCGGGACTCTTCATCGGGATCAACAACACGCTCATCACCGAGACCGTGATGAAGGCCGCGCCGGTTGAGCGCGGAGTGGCTTCGGCCGCCTACAGTTTCGTGCGCTTCTCCGGTGCCGCGCTGGCACCGTGGCTGGCCGGTGTGCTCGGCGAAGAGATCAACGTGCACGTCCCGTTCTGGGTGGGCGCGGCCGCGGTGCTGATGGGCGCCGGTGTGCTGGCGGCCACCCGCAGGCACCTGGCCGGCATCGACGCCGAAGAGGCTGAGGAGTCTGCACTCGACGAGATCACCGACGAGGCGGCGGCTGTCACCGTCGGTAGCGAGACTTGAGAAGTCATACAGCGAAGGCGTAGAACTGCGTGATCTGCTGTTGGGAGAAGTTGTCGTCGGTGACCAGCACGACGGTCTGCCTGCCGTCGGACAGCTTGGGGCCCAGCGTGATTCCCTCGACATTGTCGAGGTTGCGGATTTCGGGCACGTGGGACAGGTCCACGACCAGATCCTTGATCATCGGCGTGGCAGGCGCGTCCCACAACGACGCTCGGCCCAGAATGTCGTCAGCCTCGGCGATGCTGGCGCGATAGATCCGTGCGACGTTGTGCGACCCGTGCGACCGCTCGATCACCAGGAAGTTCCCGTCGTCCAGCGCGACCAGGTCGGACAGCCCGTTGGCTTCGCCGTCAGGTGCGGTGATCGGGTCGAGTGGGTAGGCATATTGCGCCGACGGGGTACCGGTGGCGACGTCGAACCGGGTGATGCGGGTCAGCGCACCGGAATCGGCTGTCGGCAGGCTGCCGTCGTTGAAACCGGGATCCTCCATCCCGGCGTAGAGGTATTTGCCGCTCGGCGTCACGGTCAGGCCCTCGAGCGCCATGTTCTGGCGTGGACCCGTGGGCTGCGCCGACATCGCGAGGCCGGGCGGAAGCGAGTACTGGGCGCGGAACGAGCCGTCGAGGCCGGCCACCCGTACCCACGGGTCCAGCAGCACCGGATGCGCGGGGTCCGTGGTGATTCGCTCACCCTCACTGGACCAGTACAGCTGTTGGCGGCGTTCGTCGAACGCGATACCCTCCGGGTCGGGCGGAACCGTCGGTCGGGCGGCATCATCGGACCGCGGCGGAAACGGCGCGCCGGAACGATCGAGCAGCGACGTGGTGGACATCCATTCCACGCTGCTCAATTTGTTGTCCGGGAACGTGATTCGCGCGGTGTAGAACCTGGCCGGGTTCTTCGCCGACCTGTCGTCGCTGATGACGTAGTACACCTGACGTCCCGGGTCGTAGCTGATCGCCGACAGCCCACCGACCGTCGTCGCGTCGAAGAGGTAGCCGTCGGGCACGTCGACCTCGCCGAGGAACGCGAACGACGACTCAGGCTGCGGAGCAGAATCACAGCCGACGGTCAGCAGACAACATGTCAACGCACAGCCCGACAGCAAACGACTCACGTGGCGACTGTACCGACCAGGGTGCCCACCGCGTAGGTGGCCCCGATCGCGATGGCGCCAAAGACCAACTGTCGCAGCGACGCCCACACAAGCGACTTCCTGGTGAAGCGAGAGGCGACGCCACCGGCGACCACCAGCCCAATGCCGCCCAGAATCAGACCGGCCCACAATGACTGGAAGCCAAGCAGATACGGGATGAGCGGGGTGATCGCCCCGATCCCGAACGTCACGAACGAGGAGATCGCCGCGACCCACGGTGAGGGCTTCTCCCGCGGATCGACGCCCAACTCCTGTACCAGATGGAAATTGACCGCCTTGTTCTCGTCGCGGTGGATCTCTTCGGTCGCCTTGACGGCGGTGTCGCGGGTCATGCCCATGTTGACCAACATCTCGGCCAGTTCCGCCGCCTCGGCCTGCGGGTGCATCTTGAATGCCCGCCGCTCGACCATGACCTCGGAGTCGAGTTGCTCGTTGGCGGTGCTGACCGACGTGAACTCGCCGAGCGCCATCGAGAATGCGCCCGCCGCCAGGCCGGCGAACCCGCTCAGCAGCACGGTGTGCGCCTCGGCCGCCGCCCCGACGCCGGCAATCAGCGCCGTGTTGCTGACAAGACCGTCCATCGCGCCGAATGTCGATGCCCGCAACCAGCCGCCGCTGACATCACCGTGACGGTGATCGAATTCGTGTGGCCGCCATGCCGCGGGGCCGACCCGCTCTGCCTCGGTCATGGTTGTTGATTCAACGCCACGAGTTTCTACTGGTCCAGCCAGGTTTGCCTACGTTTGCCACATCACAGTTTCCGCGCGCCTCAGAAGGGTTACCGTCGTTGGTATGACCACCACTGCGGAGCATCTACGCAACACGCTGGACGGCCGTTGGCGCGACGTGAAGAACCGGATGCGAGAGGAACTCTCCACCGAGGTCTTCCGGCCGCATTACACCCCGAACACCGTCATCGCCCGGACCAAGGTCGGCGAGCAGATGAGGATCATGGCCGCCCACGGGGCCGCCGAGGACGGGTTCAAGAAGGAACACGGCGGCAACGGTGACGTCGGGGCGGCGGTCACACAGATCGAGATGCTCGCGATGTCGGATCTCTCGCTGATGGTGAAGGCCGGCGTGCAGTGGGGACTTTTCGGCGGGGCGATCGAGAACCTCGGCACCGAACGCCACCACAAGGCCTATGTGCAGCGCCTCATCGACCTCGACCTGCTGGGCTGCTTTGCGATGACCGAGACCGGCCACGGCAGCGATGTGCAGGCGCTGGAGACGACAGCGACCTACGACCCGGAGACGCAGGAGTTCGTCATCGACTCCCCCACCCGCACGGCGCGCAAGGATTACATCGGTGGTGCAGCCGAAACCGCTCGGGTGGCAGCAGTTTTCGCACAACTCATCACACCCGACGGCGAAGGCCACGGCGTGCACTGTTTCGTGGTGCCCATCCGCGACGACCAGGGCAACGACCTGCCGGGCGTCACCACCTCCGACTGCCACTACAAGGGTGGGCTGCCCGGCGTGGACAACGGCCGCATCCAGTTCGACCACGTTCGCATCCCCCGGGAGAACCTGCTCAACAAATACGCCGACGTCGCCGAGGACGGTAGCTACAGCTCGCCGATCGACAATCCGGGCCGCCGGTTCTTCACCATGCTCGGCACACTGATCCGCGGCCGGGTGACGGTGGGTGGCAGCGCCGGCGCGGCAGCGCGGGTCGCACTCGACATCGCGACGCGGTACGCACTCGAACGCCGCCAATTCGCGGCTCCCGGCGAGGAGAACGAGGTCCTGCTGATGGACTATCTGGTGCATCAGCGCAGGCTCTTTCCCCTCATCGCACGGTCGTATGCTTTGCAGTTCGCGCAGAACGAACTCGTCGCGAAGACCCACGAACTGCAGACCGCCGACAATCCCGATGTCGAGGAGCAGCGCGAGCTGGAGTCCCGCGCTGCCGGGCTGAAGGCCGCCAACACGTGGCACGCGAGCCGCGCAATCCAAGAAGCGCGCGAAGCATGTGGCGGCGCAGGCTATCTCGCCGAAAACCGGCTGATCGCGCTGCGCGCCGACACCGACGTGTTCACCACCTTCGAGGGTGACAACCATGTCCTCACCCAGTTGGTCGCCAAGGAATTGCTCACCGCCTACGCCGACGACATCAAGGGCATGAGCCCGGTGGAGTGGGTGCGGTTCGCCGCCAACTTCGCCGGCGAACGGGTGCTGAAACGTACTGCGGCCGAGACGATCATCCAAACCATCCTCGACACCAGGCAGGACAACGAGGAAGAGGGCAGCCTGTTCAACCGCGGCACCCAGGTCAAGATGTTCGAGGACCGCGAGGAGTACATGCTCGCCACGGTAGCTCGCCGGCTGCAGGGTAAGTCGAAGGAGGTGAGCGCGTTCGAGGCGTTCAACGCGGTGCAGGATCACGTGCTGCACACGGCGCGGGCCCACATCGATCGCATCATCCTCGAGGCGTTCGTCGCCGGCATCGACTCCTGCGAATCCACCTCTGTTGAAGGGCAAGAGGCGCGCGAGATCCTCAACATGGTGTGCGACCTCTACGCGCTGTCGGTGATCGAGGAGGACAGAGGCTGGTTCGTCGAACACCGCTTCCTGTCCACGGAGCGCGCGAAGGCGGTGACGCGCGCGATCAACGAGCGGTGCCGCAATCTGCGGCCGTACGCCGAACTGCTGGTGGACGGTTTCGGGATACCCGAGCAGTTGCGCTACGCGGAGATGCTGCACCCGGAGAACATCCCCGACGCCGACGAACACCAAGAGAAGGACGCGATCAGCGCCGGCACCATAGAGCCCAGTTGACGCCTGCGTCGCCGACGTGTCGGTGGCGGGTGACACACTCGCCGGATGACTGATCTCGACGAGTTCTCCGGCCGGTCCGCGCTGGTCACCGGCGGCACGCGCGGCATCGGCAAGGGCATCGTCGACCGTCTGCGCGCCGGTGGCGCGAGGGTGCTGGTGGCCGCGCGCAGCGTGCCGTCCGACGGGCCCGACGACGTCATCGCAGCCGACGTGAGCACAGCTGAGGGGGTGGCTGCCCTCGCGTCCGAGGTGCTGAGCAGGGTCGGTCGGCTCGACATCGTCGTCCACAACGTCGGCGGCTCGGGGCAATACGACGGTGGCGCCGCATCGCTGACCGAGGAGGACTGGCACACCGCGCTGAGCGCCAACCTGCTGGCGGCTGTTCGGCTGGACCGCGCGGTGATTCCGGGCATGGTCGAGCGCGGTGCCGGGGCGATCATCCACATCACATCCATTCAGCGACGGGCGCCGCTGCCGACGTCGATCCCCTACGCGTCGGCCAAGGCCGCACTGGCGAACTACAGCAAGGCGTTGGCGAACGAGTTGGCCCCCAGCGGAATCCGGGTCAACGCGGTGTGTCCGGGCTACATCGAAACGGAGTCGGCGTATCGGATGGCCGAGGAGATCGGCCAGATCAACGACATCAGCATCGACGAGGCGCGCACGCAGATCATGGAGTCGATCGGCGGCATTCCGCTGGGCGCACCGGGACGGCCGGCGGACGTCGGCGAGTTGGTGGCGTTCCTCGTCTCGGACCGTGCCGGCTATATCGCCGGGGCCGAGTACGTCATCGACGGCGGTAGTGTGCGCGGGGTCTGATCAGGGGTTCGGGATCGGGTCTAGCGCCTTGAGCTTGCCGGCTGCGATCGTGAAACGGACGGTCGCGATGCCCGTCGGGCAGCAGGCCGGATCCTGGCCCTTGCGCCACTGATACTGCACCGTCGCGATGTCATCAGCGGTCGGGATGACCGTGATGTACGGCCGTGGGTCGGGCGTCGGGGCGCCGACGGAGGCGTTGTTGTCGAAGAACAGCACCTGCTGGGGACTGTCGGACGCGTCACCCGAGGTCACCACTACCCAGTGCAACCCGCAGTCGGCGGTGTGACCGCGCACGGTCTCCCGCCAGCGCTGTCCCACCGGCAGTTCGGGAAGCTGTCCGGTCTCGTAGGCGACCATATCCGCCGTGGGACCGTCGGTTCGGGTGTAGGTGGCCGACGCGGTCGGCGGCGCGCCGGGTGGACTCCATCCGCAACCCGCTGCGAACAGGCCCGTGCTCAGAAAAGCCGCCATCAGCCGGGTAAGCCGCATGTCCAGAGCCTACGGGCGGGCGGCTTTCTCCCGTCGCAGGTCCCTCTTGGTCAGGCCGGCTCAGCCCGCCGCGAGTTGCTTCTTGCCGTACACGCGCTCCATCATCGCGGTGTCACCGTGGATCTCGACCCGGACGGTCTTGCCGTCGCGCAGAGTGAATACATCGGCGTCGCGGCCACTTTCGTCACCCATGGTGATGTGGGTGAGGGCGACCACCGTATCTCCGTCGGCGAGAAGACGGTCAAGCTTCACCGTTACCGATTTCTCTGCCAACCGACCGAGGTACTCCATCACTTCGCTCTTGCCGCGATAGGTGCCGCTGATCGCGCTCTCGCCCGGTTGGATCCATTCGACTTCGTCGTCGAACGAGTTCATCACTGCCTCAACGTCACCTGCGGCGAAGGCTTCGTAGCCCCTCTTGATGACCTCGACGTTGTCCTGCTCTGACATTTCGCGCCCCCTTCGGGCAATCCGACATTCCGGCGCCGCGAGGCCGGCGGGTCTGGGGAGCCGCGAAACGCAGTCCCGGATCAACAGACCGTTCGCCGCCGGACTCAGTATCTGCCGCCCACGAGCGACATGATCGAGATCGGCAGAAATATTATGACGCCCTTGCCAATTCAAGGATTCTGTCGACGGCCGACCTACTCGAAGATCTTGCCGGGATTGAGAATGCCCGCAGGGTCGAAGGCCTTCTTGATTGCCCGGTGCAGTCCCAGCACTGTGGGCGATAGTTCGTGCACCAGACCGCCGCGCTTGAGGAGGCCGACTCCGTGCTCGCCGGTTATGGTGCCGCCCAGGGACAGTGCGGCGTCGAGAATGCCGTCGAAGGCGGCGTGGATCCGCCGCCAGAAGTCGGCATCGTCGTCTGACGGGCCGATGATCAACGGGTGCAGATTGCCGTCACCGGCGTGCGCGATATTGGCGATATGCACACGGTGTTGGCTCGCCAGCGCCTCGATGCGGGCGAGCATCTCTGGGACGTGTTCCTTGGGCACGCACACATCCTCGGTGATCACCGGTCCGAGCCGCTCGAGCGCCGGGTAGGCCAATCGGCGGGCCGCGAACAGGGCATCGGCTTCATCGAGATCGCTGGACCGCTCGGCCCAGGATGCGCCGCTGTCGCGGAAAAGCTCGACGATGGCATCGGCGAGCGTGGTACCGGTGGGCTCGGCATCATCGACCCGCGCCAGCAGAAGAACCTCGCCCGCGGCCGTCAGTCCCATCCGCTTCCAATCATCGACGGCCTGTAGGCAGAATCGGTCCATGAGCTCGAGTGCCGACGGCGTGATGCCCGCCGCACCGACCGCGCGCACGGCGGCTCCGGCGGTCACCAGTGACGGGAAGAAGCCGGCCACCGTGATTGGTGCGCTGGGCAGGCTACGCAGCCGGACGGTGATCTCCGTGACGATGCCCAGTGTTCCCTCGGATCCGACGAGCAGGCCGACCAAGTCGTAGCCGGCGACCCCTTTGGCGGTCCGGCGCCCAATGCGCACCACCTCCGCCGAGCCCGTCACCATCTCGAGCTCGAGCACGTATTCGCGGGTGACGCCGTACTTCACACAACACACCCCGCCGGCGTTGGTGGCGACGTTGCCGCCGAGGGTTGACCACGGCGAGCTCGCAGGATCCGGCGGATACCACAGCCCGTGCTCCGCGACCGCCGCGCGAAGGTCGTCATTGACCACGCCCGGCTGGATGACGGCCAGCCGCTCCAGTGGGTTGATCGAAAGGATCTCCGACATCCCCTCCAGGGAAAGCACCACGCAGCCGTCGATCGCGTTTGCGCCGCCCGACAAGCCGGTGCCCGCTCCGCGCGCCACCACCGGCGCGCGATGCCGCAGACAGATCTCGACGACCCGGCGCACCTCCTCGGTGCTGCGGGCACGGACGACGGCGGCGGGCTCGCCTGCCGGAGCGCCGGCCGCCTGATCGCGGCTGAGGCTGCGTGCCACGTCGGGATCGATGATCACCCGTCCCTCGGGCAGTGCAGCCTGCAGGTCGCCGATGACGGCATTGCCGGTGGCACTTCTCGCCGCGTTCACCGGTGTCGTCATCGTGTGCCCTCCTCGACCAGTTCAAGCGATATCGGCAGGTCAAGGTGGGGCGCGCCCAAGGCGCACAACGTGGAGGCGGTCAGCACCCCTTCATCATCCCGCTGCCTCAGGGCTTCCAGTGCATGGCGCCCCGGCGACGCTGCGTCCTGTCACACAGCAGAAAAGCGACAACGGCCAGTCTGATGCTGGCTGCTTAACACCACAGTTGCACCAACGGTCATCTAGCAGCGGAACACGAACGCAACCGGCCCAAAATCCGTCGCTACCCACTACGGTATCTCTCCCGCGCGAACCCCAAAAGGGGGCATTGCGGGGAATTGTGGCTCCCCCGGGTGGACTCGAACCACCAACCCTTCGGTTAACAGCCGAATGCTCTGCCAATTGAGCTACAGGGGACTGATGTCTGGACGCGGTCGGGCCGCGAGCCAAGAGAAGACTTTAGCCTACGTGCCAGCCGGCCCGCCAATACGACGTCGCCACGCGCCCATACAGGTTGGTGAGGCAGGATGGAACGTATTGCACCGTCGTCTGGGAGGGGTCCTGTGATCCGGTATCTCGTCATATTGAGTGTCGGCTACGTCCTGGGTTCGAAGGCCGGCAGACGCCGATATGAGCAGATCGCCGGGACCTACAAGGCGGTGACCGAAAGCCCGGCGGCGAAGGCCGTCATCGACGCGGGACGTCGCAAGATCGCCGACCGGGTCTCGCCGGATCCGGCGATGGTGAGGCTGACGCAAATCGACTCCGACACCCACGTGCTGGAGCCGGAGTCGACCGCGAACAACGAGCGCTAGGCGGCTGGATTACCCGATACCGTTCTGGATGCTGGTGCCGGGAAGCAACGGTCCGGTGCTGACACCGAGGCCGCCGCCGGGCATGCTGCCGCTGTTGGGCCCGAAGACGCCGAAGTCGGGTGTGCCCGCGTAGATCGGCTGGCCGTTGGAGTAGCCGGCGCACTGGTCGGGTTGGCCCTGCACACTGACGGTCGCCAGGCACTTCGGCTGCGCGCTGACCTGCGCGTCTGTCGACGCCGTCGCGGCATAGAGGGGGGCGGCCACGGCGGCGGCCACGAAGGCGCCGACCACGATCCGCCGCGTTGGGTTGGACAGACTTCTCGCTGTTCTCGCTGATATCCCTGATCGCACGAAATTGCCTCCCCACATCGGTCCCCGACAGCATCTACACCATATCCCGGACGGTGTGATCACGCAGTAAGGTCGTCGCCGCTGGCCTGCTCGAGCAGGCTTCGGCGATACGCCTCCATTGCGACCAGATCGCCGAACAACGCGTGGTACTCGTCGCCCTGCTCCACAGGTGACATCCGCTGCAGCTTGGACTTGACCTCGGCGATCTGGCGACCGATCCACACTTCCTGCAAGCGCGCCAGCACCCCGCCGATATAGCGCGGCAACCTTTCGTCGTCATCGACGTTGATGGCCTCCACGCCCAGCTCGTTGACCAGGCTGGCCGCCGGCGCCGACAGGGTCTGCTCGCGCACAGCCTCGATCCACTGCGCCCCGGACATTCCCGCGGACGTGCCGCCGGCCGCGACGATCGCGGTCTGTACCGCGCCGTAGCCGGGGTGGGTGAAGGTTTCGACGGTCAACGAGTCGAACACCGGGCCGGCCAGCGCCGGGTATTGCAGGGCTGATTTGAGCGCTTCGCGCTGCGGCCACAGTGTGGGGTCCGCGGGATTGGGCCGCGGCACGTCCTGGCTGCGACGCGCGGCCCGCTCACGCTGGACTGCCTCGGAGTCGGGTCGCCGGTGCTCCCGCCTGCCGCCACCGGACTTGGCTTCCTCCCGGACCCGACCGATGACCTGCGCCACGTCGGCCCAGCCGACCCAGCCCGCCAGCCGCCGGGCGTATTCGTCGCGCAGCATCGGCTCCTTGATCCGCGCGACCATCGGCACGCAACGCCGCAGTGACGACACCCGGCCCTCGGCACTGTCCAGGTCATGCTCGGCCAGCGCGGTCCGAATCGCAAACTCGAACAACGGCGTTCGGCGTGCGACGAGGTCACGTAGTGCGCCGTCTCCCGACTTGAGCCGCAGGTCGCACGGATCCATGCCGTCGTCGGCCACCGCGACGTAGGACTGACCGGCCAGGTTCTGTTCGCCTTCGAAGGCCTTCACGGCGGCCGCCCGCCCGGCGGCATCACCGTCGAACACGTAGATCAGCTCGCCGCGAAAGAAGTTGTCGTCCATCATGAGTCGCCGCAGCATGGACAGGTGCTCATCGCCGAAGGCGGTGCCGCACGAGGCCACGGCAGTCGTCACGCCGGCCAGGTACATGGCCATCACGTCGGTGTATCCCTCGACGACGACGGCCTGATGCCCCTTGGCGATATTGCGTTTGGCGAGATCTAGCCCGAACAGCACCGAGGACTTCTTGTACAGCACCGTCTCGGGAGTGTTGACGTACTTGGCCTGATTCTGATCATCATCGAACAGCCGGCGGGCACCGAAGCCGATCACCTCGCCGCCGCTGGCCCGGATCGGCCACAACAGCCTGCGGTGGAAGCGGTCCATCGGCCCGCGACGGCCCTCCCGCGAGAGTCCGGCGGCCTCGAGCTCCTTGAACTCGAAGCCCTTGCGCAGCAGATGCTTTGTCAGCGAGTCCCAGCCCGACGGCGCGAATCCGCAGCCGAACAGCGTGGCGGCCTCGGCATCGAAGTTGCGCTCGATCAGGTACTGGCGTGCCGGCACCGCCTCATCGGACTGCAGCGCGGCGGCGTAGAACTCCTGTGCTGCCGAGTTGGCGGCCAGCAGCCGGCTGCGGCTGCCCCGGTCGCGCTGCACGTTGGTGGTGGTGGCGCCGGTGTAGGTGACGGTGTAGCCGACCCGGTCGGCGAGCAGCTCGACCGCCTCGACAAAACTGACGTGCTCGATCTTCTGCAGAAACGCATAGACGTCGCCGCCTTCTCCGCATCCGAAGCAGTGGAAATGGCCGTGGTTGGGCCGGACGTGAAACGACGGCGACTTCTCGTCGTGGAACGGGCACAGGCCCTTCAGAGAGTCCGCACCTGCCCGGCGCAGCTGCACGTAGTCGGCGACGATGTCCTCGATCCGGATGCGCTCACGTATGGCCGCGATATCGCGATCAGGGATGCGGCCGGCCATCGGGTCAGTCTATGCGCGCGCCTCACGACGGCTACGCGGGTTCGAGGCGCTCCAGCCGGCCCTCGGTGAACGACGCGATCTGGTCGACGACCACCCTCACCCGGGCACCGTCGTCGACGGCGGCGTTGAACGCGGGCACGAAGATCGGGTCGAGGGTGGCGGGAGCGCCGGCCAGCAGCCAGTGGGCGACGCGGTGCACGCGATCGCGTTGGCTGGCCTGCAGGTCGAGGTGCCGGGGATCGGACATGATGAACTGCAGCGCGAGGATCTTCAGCACCGCGACCTCGGCCCGGACCAGGTCGGGCACCCTCAGGTCGGCGGCGTACCGGACGAGCGGTCCCGCTCCGGCGGCCTCCCGGGTGGCGGCGATGGCGGCCGACGCGAACCGGCCGACGAGTGCGCTGGTCAACTGCTTCAGCGCCACGGAGGCGGCCAGTGTCGCGTCGTACTTGCCGACAGCCTCGATCACCGGCAGGTTCGACAGCCGCTGCGCGGCGGCGACCAGGTCATCGGCGTTCAGACCCGCGCCCATGCCGTGGGATTCACCGAGGCGGCCCAGCACCGCGGCGGCGTCATCGTCGGCCAGCACCCGCATGTCGATCCGGCCGGAGACTACGCCGTCCTCGACATCGTGCACCGAGTACGCGACGTCATCGGCCCAGTCCATGACCTGGGCTTCCAGACATGGGCGGTTCCGGGGGGCCGTGGAGCGCACCCAGTCCGCGGCGGCCTTGTCGTCGGGGTAGAAGCCGAACTTGCGTTTCGTCCCGCCGCGCTCCCAGGGGTATTTCGTCACCGCGTCTAGGCCCGCGCGGGTGAGGTTCAGCCCGGCGCTCCGCCCCTGAGCGTCAAGGACTTTGGGTTCGAGGCGGGTGAGGATGCGGAAGTTCTGCGCGTTGCCCTCGAAGCCACCGTAAGCACTTGCGAACTCGTCGAGAGCCCGTTCACCGTTGTGACCGTAGGGCGGATGCCCGATGTCGTGGGCCAGCCCGGCCATGTCGACGAGGTCGGGGTCGCAGCCCAGCCCAATGGCCATCCCCCGCCCGATCTGGGCCACCTCCAGCGAATGGGTCAGCCGCGTGCGGGGGGTCTCGCTGTGCCGGGGCCCGACCACCTGGGTTTTGTCGGCCAGCCGACGCAGCGCGGCACTGTGCAGCACCCGGGCCCGGTCGCGGGCGAAATCTGTCCGATGTTCAGTGTCGGTGCCCGGCAGTGCGGCACCCTTAGGGGGCTCGACCGCCAGCCGCTGCCGATCGAACTCCCCGTATACGTCATCGATAATCGCCACCGACGCACAGTCTGCCAGCACTGTTCGCCGGTACCGCGTGGTCGGGGGCATGGGCGGCACTACATTGACCTCCATGCGCATTGCCCGTTTGCTCGGCCTCGTGCTCGCGGTGCTCGCAGGCAGCGTCCTGCTGGCACCGACTGCGTCCGCCCAGCCGCCGTTCCGGCTGCCCGGATATGTGACCGACGATGCCCGCGCGCTCAGCGGCTCAGACGTCGACGATGTTCAGCAGGCCGTCGACAAGCTGTACAACGACCGGCGGATCCGACTGTGGGTGGTCTACGTCGACACCTTCTCCGGGCAGGGCGCGGTCCAATGGACCGAACAGACAAGGCGTCTGAGCGATATCGACGCAACCGACGCCATTCTCGCGATCGCCACCGGAGATCGCGCGTACGCGCTGCTGCCTCCCACAGCGGGCTCGGGTGACATCAGCGAGTTGCGCCGCAATGACGTCGAACCTCAACTGCGCCAATCGAACTGGGCGGGCGCCGCGATAGCCGCGGCTAACGGATTCAACACGGCATCGTCTCCGACGTCGACGGGTTCGGGATTCACCTGGGTCGGCGTGCTGGTCGTCCTGGTGATCATCGCCGTGGCGGTGCTGGTGCTGGTGCTGTGGCGGCGGCGCCGTCGCAGCAAGCGGCGGGAGGCCGAATTCGCCGCGGCCCGCCATGTCGACCCCGCCGATCCCGGGGCGTTGGCCGCGGTGCCGCTCGACGCGCTCGACGACCTGTCCAAGTCGATCGTCGTGGACGTCGACAACGCGGTCCGCACCAGCGACAACGAATTGACTTTGGCGGTAGAGGAATTCGGCGGCGGGGACACGGCGCCGTTCCAGCGGGCGGTGGCCAACGCCAAGACTACCCTGGCGCAGGCGTTCAACGTACGCCAGATCCTCGACGACGCGGTACCCGAGTCGGCCCAGCAGCGACGCGACCTGCTGACCCGCGTTGTCGTCGCCGCGGCCAAGGCCGACCGTGAGTTGGACGATCAGCGCGAAGCCTTCGAGCGGATGCGCGACCTCGTGATCAACGCCCCGTCGCGGCTGGACGCGCTCACCCAGCAGCTGGTCGACGTGACCGCGAGGGTGGAGCCATCCGCACAGGTGCTCGTGGCGTTGCACAAGCAATACTCCGACACCGCGCTGGCCTCGGTGGCCGGCAACGTCGAAACGGCCAAGCAGCGACTGACTTTCGCCGAGCAGAACATCACCAACGCCCGCACTCTGATATCCCGGCCGGCGGGCAGCCAATCCGGGCTGGTCGACTCGATCCGTGCGGCGGAGTCGGCGCTCGGGCAGGCCCGGACCCTGCTGGATGCGGTCGACAGCGCCGCCACCGACATCAACCGGGCGGTCGCGACGTTGCCCGCGGCCATCGCCGACCTCCAGAACGGCATCACCCAGGCCGGCGGGCAACTGGCGCAGGGCAATACCACGAAGGCCGCAGAACTCGGCGCCGCTCGTGACGCCGCGGTGAAAGCCGTCGCCGAGGCGCAGAACACCGGTACCGCAGATCCGCTCGGCGCGTTCACCAAACTGACGCAGGCCGACGCCGAGCTGGACCGGCTGCTGGCCACCGTCGCCGAGGAGCGTGAAGCGAACGAACGCCTCAGCCGCATCTTCGATCAGGCCCTGTTCACCGCGCAGTCGCGGGTCCGCGGTGTGTCCGACTTCATCGACACGCGGCGCGGCAGCATCGGTCCGGAAGCCCGCACCCGGCTGGCCGAAGCCGTGCGCCAGCTCCAGGCGGCACAGGACAGGAAGGCGACGAATCTCAGCGAGGCCATCGCGCACGCGAACGGCGCGGCGATGCTCGCCGGGCAGGCCCAGGCCATGGCGAACGCCGATGTGCAGGCCGCGCAGCGCTCGTACACCGGCCGCTACGGCGGTGGCGGCGGATCCGATATGGGCGCGGTCCTCGGCGGCATCATCATCGGCAACATCCTGAGCGGAGGATTCAGCGGCGGCGGCCTCGGCGGTGGCGGCGGCTTCGGTGGAGGCGGCGGCTGGAGTTCGACGTCGTTCGGCGGCTCGGGATCCTCTGGCGGCTGGAGTGGCGGCGGCGGCGGCCGCTTCTGATTTGGCGCGAGCGAGCGTGTCTGCGGCCGACACGCCGCAAGAATTCACGAGTCCACGCACCCTCACGCTGCGCGGGAGCGCTGCAGCTCGACCTCGATGCGGCGCAGCATGTCCCACGGGGTCCGTCTGACGTCGTCGGCCACGATGGACAGCACGGCCCAGCCGATCTCCTGTAACGCCGCCCGCTTTTGGCGATCCCTGCGGAACTTGTCGGTGTCGCTGTGCCAGTCACACCCGTCGTACTCGACGGCCACCCTGCGGTCCGGCCACGCGAAATCCACGCGCCACGTCCGTCGATTGCGATCGACGATGCCGTATTGCAACACGGGCAGCGGCAGGCCTCCGTCGATCATCACCAGCCGCGCCTCGCTCTCCATCGGGGATTCGGATTGCGGCGCGGCGAGTGGAATCAGCGCACGGACGTTCACAATTCCCCGTCTGCCGGCCTGACGCGCCGCCGCCGCGCGAATCTGGCCACGGTCGCAGGCCCCGCTTCGCAGCGCGGCGTCGAGTGTCGCCAGCGCACGCGGGCGCCACAACGCCCGAGCCACCTCGACAGCAGTCCACGCCGGTGTGGTTGCCGGCCGGCCCTCGACGTCGATGATCGGTGCACCGTCGCGACGGTGGACGGATAAACCGTCTCCGCTTCGCAATTGGTGACCATCAGGATTGAGAATGTGTAGGTCGACAGCTTCTTCGGTGTCGAAGCCGTACAACTTGGCTGCGGTGCTCAGACAGACCGCCACTCGCTGCCCCGCACGCAGGTCGACTCCATGCAGCCGAGTCAGGCCGTCGGGCTCGTCGCGGCTGTACACGCCGGGCCAGACCTTGATCAACTCGCCGTGTCGGATGCGATTGTCGAGCTGGGTTCTGCTGAACACGGTGAGCAGTTGAGCGGTGCTGGCCACCCCGCCCTGCGCGGTGAGAAGACGGTCGAGATCGCTGGACATGGCCACGATCGTCAGGCAATCGACGCGCGCGCCCCGGCCGCGGCGACCAAGATGTGGATGAAACCCGGATTGGGCATATTGGGCATGCCGCCATGACCCCGCGAGCGTGCGAGAACTCGTTAAAATTCCCGGCGTGTCGGCCGCAGACACGCACGCTCGGCAGGAGGGTGTCAGCAGCCCTTGAGGCGCACCGCGAGGTAGTCGCTGACCGCGTCGATCGCGATGCGGTCCTGGGTCATGGCATCGCGCTCGCGGATTGTCACCGCCTGGTCCTCAAGCGAGTCGAAGTCGACGGTGATGCAGTACGGGGTGCCGATCTCGTCCTGTCGCCGGTACCGACGGCCGATGGCGCCCGCATCGTCGAAGTCCACATTCCACGACTTGCGCAGTTCGGCGGCCAGATCGCGGGCCTTCGGCGAGAGGTCGGCGTGCCGCGACAGCGGCAGCACCGCCGCCTTGACCGGCGCGAGCCGCGGGTCGAGGCGCAACACCGTGCGCTTGTCGATGCCGCCCTTGGCGTTGGGCGCCTCGTCCTCGGCGTACGCGTCGATGAGGAACGCCATGAACGAACGGGTCAGGCCGGCCGCCGGCTCGATCACGTACGGCACGTAACGGGTGTCTGCGGCCTGGTCGTAGAACGACAGGTCGGCGCCGGAATGCTTCGAGTGGGTGGACAAGTCGAAGTCGGTGCGGTTGGCAACCCCCTCCAGCTCACCCCACGGATTTCCCTGGAAGCCGAACTTGTACTCGATGTCGACGGTGCGGTCGGAATAGTGCGAGAGCTTGTCCTTCGGATGCTCGTACAGCCGCAGGTTGTCGCGATCGATACCGAGGTCGACGTACCACTGCACGCGCGCGTCGATCCAGTATTGGTGCCACTCCTTCGCGGTCGACGGCTCGACGAAGAACTCCATCTCCATCTGTTCGAACTCGCGGGTCCGGAAGATGAAGTTTCCCGGCGTGATCTCGTTGCGGAAGCTCTTGCCTATCTGGCCGATTCCGAACGGCGGTTTGCGCCGCGCCGTGGTGACCACATTGGCGAAGTTGACGAAGATGCCCTGTGCGGTCTCGGGCCGCAGATAGTGCAGGCCCTCCTCGGTTTCGATCGGGCCGAGGTGCGTCTTGAGCATCATGTTGAATTCGCGTGGCTCGGTCCACTGTCCGGGCTCACCGGTGTCGGGATCACTAATGTCGGCCAGCCCGTTCGGCGGTGGATGACCGTGCTTGGCCTCATAGGCTTCGATCAGGTGGTCTGCGCGGTAGCGCTTGTGGGTGATCAGCGATTCGACCAGCGGATCGTGGAAGACCTCGACGTGGCCGGAGGCGACCCACACCTCGCGGGGCAGGATGATCGCACTGTCCAGGCCGACGACATCGTCACGGCCGGTGACGACCGTGCGCCACCACTGGCGTTTGATGTTCTCTTTGAGTTCCACGCCGAGCGGTCCGTAGTCCCACGCCGATTTTGTTCCGCCGTAGATCTCGCCGGACTGGAACACGAATCCGCGACGCTTGGCCACGTTTGCAACGGTGTCGATGATGGACGCCACGGGTGAACAGCGTAGCGACCGATGCGGCGGCGTTGACATGCGCGAGTGCGCATGTATTCTGACGCCATAATGAAAACGGTTTCCACTATGGCTGCGCAGGCAGAGTCGCACGACCACGGCGGCTCTCCGTTCCCCGACCTTCCGTCGCGCGACGTCCTCGACACCGCGGGTGATCTGCTGCGTGCGCTGGCCGCGCCGGTGCGCATCGCGATCGTGCTGCAGTTGCGGGGGGCGGCCCGGTGCGTGCACGAGCTCGTCGATGCGCTCGCGGTACCGCAGCCGCTGGTCAGCCAGCACCTGCGGATTCTGAAGGCGGCCGGGGTGGTCGCCGGCGAGCGGTCAGGGCGGGAAGTGATGTACCGCCTGGTGGATCACCACCTCGCCGACATCGTCGTCGCCGCAGTCACCCACGCCGCCGAGGGCGGCGAGTGACCGCCACCGGCGTGCGGGCCACCCGCCAGCGCGCCGCCATCTCCGCACTGCTGGAGAACCTCGACGAGTTTCGCTCCGCCCAGGAGTTGCACGACGAACTACGCCGCCGTGGCGAGGGCATCGGCTTGACCACCGTCTACCGGACCCTGCAGTCGATGGCCACCAATGGGCTCGTCGACACCCTGCGCACCGACACCGGCGAGAGCGTCTACCGGCGCTGCTCGGACGACCACCACCACCACCTGGTGTGCCGTGTCTGTGGCTCCACCGTCGAGGTGCAGGGCCGTCAGGTCGAAGTGTGGGCCGCTGAGATCGCCCGCGAGCACGGGTTCTCCGACGTCAGCCACACCATCGAGATCTTCGGCGTCTGCGGCGACTGCGCGGCCGCAAACCGCGGCTAGCCGGAGGCGTCGATGAGGTCGCGACGAATGTCGCCGCCCGTGCCCAGCACCAGGAGGATCAGGGTGCGCAGCGCCTCGTCGGTCAGTCCGGCGGCCGGAAAGTTGTACCGCAGCAGCACGTCGCCGACCTTTTTCGAGTTGCGTTTGGCTCCTGCGCTCTTCTCCACCAGGGACACCGTGCCCAGCAGGGTCTCGCGGGCATGCCGGGCGATCTTGGTGCGAACCGTGCTGTCCACCGGCAGATCCCACACCAGGATCTGCGTCAGCGACACCATTTCCAGGCCCTCGGCGATTGTCACGGCCCGCAGCGACGCGAGTGTCTCGTCGTGGTGCACGGTGACCGCACCGTCGTCCTCCCGCTCCAGCGGCAGGATGTCGTCGAGGATCGCGACGAGTCGCTCCCCGAGTTCCATCTAGGCCCGCCCGCTGAGGTACATCATTCGGCTCTGCCGAAGCGGCGGTTGCGGTTGACGTACTCCTCGCACGCCTCCCACAGGTCGCGGCGGTCGTAGTCGGGCCAGAGCTTGTCCTGGAACACGTATTCGGCGTAGGCCGCCTGCCACAGCAGGAAATTGCTCGCCCGCTGCTCCCCCGACGTGCGGATGAACAGGTCGACGTCGGGGATGTCGGCTCGGTGCAGATGTTTGGCGAAAGCCGCCTCGTTGATCCGGCCCGGGTTGAGCCTGCCGTCCGCAGCCTCCTGCGCGAGTTCGCGTGCCGCCTCGACGATTTCGGTGCGGCCGCCGTAGTTCACGCAGTAGTTGATGGTGATGACGTCATTGTCGACGGTCATCTGCTCGGCGATGTCGAACTCCTTGATCACGCTGCGCCACATCCGCGGGCGCGAACCCACCCATCGCATCCGCACGCCCATGTCGTTGAGGTTCTCCCTGCGACGGCGGACCACCTCGCGGTTGAACCCCATCAGGAAGCGGACCTCCTCGGTGCTGCGCTTCCAGTTCTCCGTGGAGAACGCGTACACCGTCAGGTGTTTGACGCCGATTTCGATGGCGCCGCAGGTGATGTCGATCAGCACCGCCTCGCCCATCTTGTGGCCCTCGGTGCGGTGCAGGCCGCGCTGGGTGGCCCAACGGCCGTTGCCGTCCATCACGACGGCGACGTGGTTGGGCACCTGGTCGGCGGGAATCTGGGGTGCGGCGGCCTTCGACGTGTGCTGGGGCGGCCGGGCGAATTTGCCGTTGGTCCGCGCCGGCAGGTCCGGGAAGATCACGGGCCACGTCGACGTGTCGGGAAAGGTCGGATAGTCGTCAGGCGCCGGGGACAGCTGCGGGTAGGTCTCCTTGCCCCTCTTCAATATCTTTCCCGCCCCTCCGGTCCCGCCCGACGCCATGGCTGACATCCTGCCCGAATAGCGAAACGCGTTGGTCAGCGACTGTGCGATCGACCCGGTAAACCCGCTCGACCAGCGGCAATGTCCGCAGTTGGCGTTCCAGATGCCACTGTAGATGCGCGGCGACCAATCCACTGGCCTGGCTGCGATACGACGGTGACGACTCCTGAGCATGTTCCCAGTCGCCCTCGTAGAGCGCGGCCAGCAGGTCAAGCACGCCCTGCGGCGGTGTCACCGAACCGGACGGTCTGCAGTGCACGCACACGCTGCCGCCCGCCGCGACGTGGAACGCTCGATGCGGTCCGGGTGCGGCGCAGCGGGCACATTCGATCAGTGCCGGCGCCCACCCCGCGATTCCCATGGCACGCAACAAATAAGCGTCGAGCACGAGTTCCCGCGGGCGGCCGCCGTCGGCGACCGCCCGCAACGCCGAGACGGTGAGCCGGTGCAGCGCGGGCACGGGGGCCCGTTCCTCCCCGGCCAGCCGTTCGGCGGTCTCCAGAATCGCGCACGCAGAGGTGTACCGGCCGTAGTCGTTGACGATGTCGGTGGCGAACGCGTCGATGGCCTGCACCTGGGTGACGATGTCGAGGTTCCGGCCGGGATACAGCTGAACGTCGATGTGCGCGAACGGCTCAAGCCTGGCCCCGAACTTGCTGCGGGTGCGCCGCACCCCCTTGGCCACCGCACGCACCAGACCGTGCTCACGGGTGAGCAGCGTGACGATCCGGTCGGCCTCGCCGAGTTTGTGCTGGCGCAGCACGACCGCTCGGTCCCGGTACAGCCGCATCGGTACAGTCTCCCACTTGGATCGGACAGCTACCCGTTGGCAGCGCCGTATTCTTTTAACCGATGGTCGAGTTTTCGCGAAAAGGCGTCCGATACGGCGCTCTATTTCCTACCCTCACCCACCAGCTTTACCAGCTCGCCAGCGGCACCGTGACGTCCGTCGAACTGGTACGGCGGTCACTTGACGCGATCGCCGCCAGCCAGCCGACACTCAATGCGTTCCGGGTCGTCCTGACCGAGCAGGCAATGGCCGACGCCGCCCGGTCCGACCGCAAACGCGCGGCAGCCGGGAACATTTCGCTGCCTCCGTTGCTCGGGATTCCGATCGCCGTCAAGGACGACGTCGATGTCGCGGGCGTGCCGACCAGGTTCGGCACCGGCGGGGACGTCAACCCGGCGCGGGAGGACGCCGAAGTCGTGCGGCGCCTGCGCGCGGCCGGGGCGGTCATCGTCGGCAAGACCAACACCTGCGAGCTGGGCCAGTGGCCATTCACCAGCGGGCCGGCGTTCGGGCACACGCGCAACCCGTGGTCGAGCGAACACACGCCGGGCGGGTCATCGGGCGGCAGTGCCGCGGCCGTGGCCGCCGGCCTGGTGGCGGCGGCGATCGGCTCCGACGGGGCGGGCAGCGTCCGCATTCCCGCGGCATGGACGCATCTGGTCGGCATCAAGCCGCAACGGGGCCGGATTTCCACCTGGCCCCTGGCCGAGGCGTTCAACGGAATCACGGTCAACGGCGTCCTGGCCCGAACGGTCACCGACGCGGCGCTGGTCCTGGATGCCGCGTCCGGCAACGTGGCCGGTGACCGCCACCGGCCACCGCCGGTGCGGATGTCCGACTTCGTCGCCCGGGGCCCCGGTCCGCTGCGGATCGCCATCACCACGAAGTTCCCCTATACGGTCTTCCGGGCCAAGCTGCATCCGGAGATCCGCGAGGCGATGGACGGTATGGCAGGCCAGCTGGAGGAGCTGGGCCACACATTGGTCAGGGCGGACCCCAACTACGACCTGCGGATGTCGTGGAGCTTCCTGTCCCGCTCGACGGCGGGGCTGCTGGACTGGGCGGACCGCCTCGGCCCCGACGTGAGGCTGGACAAGCGGACCAGGGCCAACACCCGGACCGGCCGCCTGCTCTCGGAGAATGTGCTGCGCAAGGCGCGCGCACACGAGGCCGCGTCACAACGGCGAATCGGCTGGATCTTCAACCTCGCCGACGTGGTGCTGGCCCCGACCACCGCGCAACCGCCACCGGCGGTCCACGATTTCGACCACCGGGGTGGGCTGTCGACGGACCGCGCGATGATCCGCGCATGCCCGGCGACCTGGCCGTGGAACCTGCTGGGCTGGCCGTCGATCAGCGTGCCCGCCGGGTTCACCTCGGACGGCCTGCCGATCGGCGTGCAGCTGATGGGGCCGGAAAACAGCGAGCCACTGCTGATTTCGCTGGCGGCCGAGCTGGAAGCGATCAACGGCTGGGCGATGCGGCAGCCGGAAATCTGGTGGGACCCCGCCGAGATCCAAACCCTGCCTGCGCCGGAGTCCACGGCCGACGAGCCGGATTCGATCGAGAATTTTGCCGCTGAGCAGCCAATATCCGACGAGGTCGCGTAATCTGCGGCACATGACCGTCAGCCGAACCACCCGCCGGTGTGCACGCGCACTGCCCGTCCTGGCCGTGGTGTCCGGGGCGATCGCGGGCGTGCCCGCCGCCAATGCCGACAACAAGCGGCTCAACGACGGGGTCGTCGCCAACGTCTACACCATCCAGCACCAGCGCGGCTGCACCAACAACGTCACGATCAGCCCGCAGCTGCAACTGGCCGCCGAGTGGCACGCCAACGACGTGCTGAACAACCGCGCCCTCGACGGTGACCTCGGCTCGGACGGGTCGATGCCGCAGGACCGCGCCAACGCCGCCGGATTCAGAGGGGTCGTCGCCGAGACCGTCGCGATCAACCCCGCGCTCGCGATCAACGGTGTCGAGATCATGAACCAGTGGTACTACCGCCCCGACTACATGGCGATCATGTCGAACTGCGCCAACGCGAAGATGGGCGTGTGGTCGGTGAACAGCCTGGACCGCTCGGTGGTGGTCGCGATGTACGGCCAGCCGGGCTGACGCCTAGAACCCAAGCCGGCCAAGTTGTTTGGGGTCACGCTGCCAGTTTTTGGCGATCTTGACGCGCAGGTCCAGATACACCTTCGTGCCGAATAGCTTCTCGATCTGCGTGCGCGCGGCGGTGCCGACCTCACGCAGCCGCTCACCGCGCTTACCGATCACGATGCCCTTCTGACTGTCGCGTTCGACGAACAGGATCGCGTGCACGTCAATCAGATCGTCGCGACCTTCGCGCGGACTGACCTCGTCGATGACGACGGCCAGCGAGTGCGGCAGCTCGTCGCGCACACCTTCCAGGGCGGCCTCGCGGATCAGCTCGGCCATCAGCACCTCTTCGGGCTCGTCGGAGAGCTCGCCGTCGGGGTAGAACGCCGGGCCGGGCGGCAGCTGAGCGGCGAGCACGCCGGTCAGCACGTCGAGCTGCTCACCGGAGGTCGCCGACACCGGCACGACCTCCGCGTCGGGCCCGACCAGTTCGCTCACGGCAACCAATTGCGCCGCCAGCCGGTCGCGGCCCACCTTGTCGATCTTGGTGACGACGGCGACGAGCGTGGTCCTGGGCGCGACCGTGCGGATCTGCTCGTGGATCCACCGGTCGCCGGGTCCGATCTTTTCGTCGGCCGGCAGACACAGGCCGATGATGTCGACCTCCGAATAGGTGTCCTTCACCAGATCGTTGAGCCGCTGCCCGAGCAGCGTGCGGGGACGGTGCAGACCGGGGGTGTCGACGAGGATGATCTGGAAGTTCTCCCGGTGCACGATGCCGCGGATGGTATGGCGGGTGGTCTGCGGCCGGTTCGACGTGATCGCCACCTTCGTGCCGACGAGCGCATTCGTCAGCGTCGACTTTCCGGTGTTCGGCCTGCCGACGAAACAGACGAAGCCCGAACGGAATTCGTCGGTCACAGCACGTTGCCCGCCCGGTCGGTGACGATGACGGCCGCGCCCTCGGACAACTCGCGAACGGCCGCGATGCCCACGTCCTCGGCCGCGCCGCCGACCAGCACGGCGGCCTCCAAACCCGTTGCGCCGCTGGACACCGCGGCGGCGACGGCGGCCTGCAGCGCGGTCAGCTCGAGCGAATTCAGCGCGACGGGGGCGCCTGCGTAGCTACGGCCGTCGGCGTCGCGCACCGCGGCCCCGCTGCCCGCCTCGGCGCGGGCCATCGCACCCCGGGCCAGCGTCACCAGCTTGGCATCCTCGGCGTCGAGTTCGCTCATGCGTCGGCCTCCTCGGGTTCCATCTCGGTCGGGCTGACCAGCACGGTGCCGATGCGGACCCGGCCGCGATGGTCCGGGCCGCCCTCGGCGCGCAGCCGCAGCTTGTCCCAGGTCACCTCGGCGCCCGGCAACGGGACGCGACCGAGTTCGAGGGCGACCAGCCCGCCGACCGTGTCGACGTCGAGATCTTCGTCGAACTCGATGTCGTACAGCTCGCCGAGATCCTCGATGGGCAGCCGGGCCGAGACGCGATACCGCTTGTCCCCCAGCTCTTCTACCGGGGCAACCTCATCGGTGTCGTACTCGTCGGCGATCTCGCCGACGATCTCCTCGAGCACGTCTTCGATGGTGACCAGGCCCGCGATCGCGCCATATTCGTCGACCAGCAGCACCATGTGGACCCGGTCGAGCTGCATCTCGCGCAGCAGCGCATCGAGCGGTTTGGAATCCGGCACGAACACCGCGGGTCGCATCACGGCCGACACCCTGGTGTCGCGGCCGCCGTTGGTCGAGTAGTACGTCTTCTGGACGAGATCCTTGAGGTACACCACGCCGATGACGTCGTCGACGTTCTCACCGATCACCGGTATCCGGGAATGACCGCTCCGCACCGCCAATGACGTGGCTTGACCCGCGGTTTTATCAGATTCGATCCAGACCATCTCGGTGCGCGGCACCATCACCTCGCGCGCCGGGGTGTCGCCGAGTTCGAACACCGACTGGATCATCCGGCGTTCGTCGTCGGCCACCACGCCGCTCTGCTGGGCCAGGTCGACGACTTCGCGCAGCTCGATCTCGGATGCGAACGGACCGTTGCGGAATCCCCGGCCCGGTGTCAGCGCGTTGCCGATCAAGACCAGCAACCGGCTGATCGGGGTCAGCAGCACCGAAATCGCCTGCAGCGGAAGCGCAGCCACCAGCGCGATGGTGTACGCATTCTGCCGGCCAATGGTTCGCGGGCCGACACCCATCGCCACGAAGCTGACCACCACCATGATGGCGGCCGCGGCCACCAGGCCCCACTTGACGCCGAGATGGCCATCCAGGTAGGCGGCCAGCAACACCGTCGCGCTGACTTCACACGTGATGCGTAGCAGGACGACGAGGTTGATGTAGCGCGGACGCTCGGACATCACCCTGGCGAGGCGCTGCGCACCGGGCCGATCGTCGCGGACGAGTTCCTCCACGCGGGCGACCGACACGGTGCTGATTGCGGCGTCGATGGCCGCGAAAAGTCCGCCGAAACCGATCAGGACGATCGCGACGATCAGCTGCCCGAAGCCTGTCACGGTTCGTCGAAATATCGGGACTTGTCCAACAGCCGCCGGTCTTTCTCAGACTGGCGGTCCTGGTGGTACGCCTCGACCTGGTCGGCCACCCACTCCTCGAGCAGTTGGCGCTGCAGGGCGAACATCTCTTTCTCCTCGTCCGGTTCGGCGTGGTCGTAGCCGAGTAGGTGCAGCACACCGTGCACGGTCAGCAGCGCGAGCTCTTGGCCCAGGGTGTGCCCCGCGGCGGTGGCCTGGGTAGCGGCGAACTCGGGGCACAACACGATGTCGCCGAGCATGGCCATCCCCGGTTCGGGCGCGTCCGGCCGGCCGCCGGGTTCGAGCTCGTCCATCGGAAAGCTCATCACGTCGGTCGGACCGGGCAGGTCCATCCAGCGCATGTGGAGATCGGCCATCGCCGCCGTGTCGAGCAGAACCATCGAAAGTTCAGCCGACGGATGCACTTTCATCTTGCGGATGACGAATCGGGCGACGCTGATCAGTTCCTCTTCGGAAACGTCGATGCCCGACTCGTTGGACACCTCGATGCTCATGGTTGTCCCGTTACCGCCTGGACCGGCCGGCGGTACTCGACGTCGCCGACCGTCCCGTTCCGGAGGAGCGCCGCTGCGCCCGGTTCATGAGTGCGGGCTCCTCCAACTTGGCATACGCGTCCACGATCTCGGCGACCAACCGGTGCCGCACCACGTCGGCGCTCGTCAACTCGGCGAAGTGAATATCGTCGATGCCGTCGAGGATCCGCATCGCGGCACGCAGGCCCGAATTCGACCCGCCGGGGAGGTCGACCTGCGTGATATCGCCGGTCACAACGATTTTGGAGTTGAACCCCAGGCGGGTCAGGAACATCTTCATCTGCTCGCCGGTGGTGTTCTGCGCCTCGTCGAGGATGATGAACGAGTCCGACAGGGTCCTGCCGCGCATGTACCCCAGCGGGGCCACCTCGATCACTCCGGCGCTCATCAACTTCGGGATCAATTCGGGATCCATCATGTCGTGCAGCGCGTCGTACAGCGGCCGCAGATAGGGATCGATCTTCTCGCTGAGCGTGCCGGGCAGGAAGCCCAGCCGCTCCCCGGCCTCCACGGCTGGGCGGGTCAGGATGATCCTGTTGACCTGTTTGGTCTGTAATGCATTGACCGCCTTGGCCATCGCCAGATAGGTCTTGCCGGTACCCGCCGGCCCGATCCCGAACACGACGGTGTGCGCGTCGATCGCGTCGACATAGCGCTTCTGGTTGAGGGTCTTGGGCCGGATCGTCTTGCCCCGCCTCGACAGGATGTCGAGGGTGAGCACCTCGGCGGGTGACTCGTTTCCGGTACCGGTGAGCATGGCGACGCTGTGCTGCACCGCCTGCGGCGTCAGGGTCTGACCGCCGGCGACGATCGCGACGAGTTCGGAGACCACTCGCTCGGCGAGCGCGACATCGGCCGGCTCACCCGAGAGGGTGACCGCATTTCCGCGCACGTGGATGTCGGCGGCCAGAATGCGCTCGAGGGCGCGCAGATTTTCGTCGGCGGAACCGAGCAGTCCCACGACGAGGTCGGGCGGAACATCGATGCCGCTGCGAACCGGTGCGTCCGAGTCGGCGTTTGTCTCGCGGGGCGTCACGTGGGGTTTTCTGCCTACTTTCGGTGTTTCTGGCCGGGTGGTGCTGTCGAGTGGCCAGTTTACCGCCGGGCGGCGTCACCTCCCAACCGTTAACCAACGACGACCCCGGTCAGGGCCGGAACCGGCCCCCGACGGGCCGGACGCGTGCGTACCCTGACCGGCCACCGGAACCAACGCCCGAGCAAATCGCTGATCACCACCGAGACCATGGTCAGCGCCAACACCAGGCAGGCCGCGGTGACCACTGCCGGATCCGCCCATCGCACGGATGATGCCGGTTTCAGGCCTCCCGGCATCTCGTCCTCGAACCGGGACACCAGCAGCAGGTGGTAATCCGATCCGATTGAGGGAGGTGGTCACCGCCGCCATCGCGGCGTCAGGGCGCCCAATGCGCCCAGCGCCACCGCGGCGGCCGTCGAGGTTCGCAACACCGTCGGCCCCAACCGAACCGGCGAAGCCCCGGCGGCCGAGAGGGCAGCGAGTTCGTCGTCGGCGATACCGCCTTCCGGCCCGACGATCAACACCAGCGAATCCGCCTGCGCCACCGGGAGTTCGGTGATCACCACGACCGCCGACTCGTGCAGGACAAGCACGGTCGTGAAGGTGACGTCCCGGATCCGTTCGGCGAGTTCGTTGGTCGACACCACGCCGCTGACCGACGGGATGTGCGCACGGCGGGACTGCCGCGCCGCCGAGCGGGCCACCGCCCGCCAGCGGCGCAGTCCCTTGTCGACCCGGGCCTGGTCGTCCCAGCGGGCCACGCAGCGCGCGGCCTGCCAGGCCACGAACGTGTCCGCACCCGCCTCGGTGGCCAGTTCGATGGCCAACTCCGAGCGATCGGACTTGGGCAGCGCCTGCACCACCGTGACGGTCGGTGCGGCGATGGGAACGGTCCGGCGGTCCAGTGCCCGTGCCGACAGCCGCCCCTTGCCCACGTCCTCGATCACGCACCGGGCCAGCGTGCCCGCACCATCGCCGAGGTCCAGGTGCTCGCCGGGGCGGATCCGCCGCACGTTGGCCGCGTGGAAGCCCTCATCGCCATCGACCACCGCGATCTCACCGACGTCGGGCACCTTGTCGACGTAGAACAACCCTTGGGTCACGGAACTCAGCGGCCGGTGAAGGTTTCGCGTAGCCGGCTGAACAGTCCACCGCCCTGAGGCGACGCGCTCTGCGTCGAGCGCACCTCGGCGGCGTCACGCGTGCGGTTCTCCTTGAGCTTGCGCAGCAGTTCGATGTCGTCGTGGTCCAGCCGGGACGGCACCACTACCTCGATGTGCGCGTGCAGATCGCCGCGCACGCCGGAGCGCAGGTGCGGCATACCGTGTCCGCGCAGCGTGGTGACCGAACCGGGTTGGGTGCCCGCGGGAATGGTGATCTCGGTCGGCCCGTCGAGGATCGCGTCGACCGTGACCGTCGTGCCCAGCGCGGCGTCGACCATCGGCACCGAAATGGTGAAGTGCAGATCGTCGCCGTCGCGGACGAACACGTCGTGCGCCTTCTCGTGGACCTCGACATACAGGTCGCCCGCCGGTCCCCCGCCGGGACCGACCTCGCCCTGTGCAGCAAGCCTTACCCGCATGCCGTCACCCACCCCGGCAGGGATCTTCACGCTGATCTCGCGGCGCGCCCGGATGCGCCCGTCGCCGCCGCACCGGTGACAGGGATCGGGGATGACCTCGCCCACACCCCCGCAGACCGGGCACGGCCGTGACGTCATCACCTGGCCGAGCAGCGACCGCTGGACGGTCTGGATCTCGCCGCGGCCCCCGCAGGTGTCGCAGGCGACGGGGGTGGTCTTGCCGTTGGTGCCCTTGCCCTGACACAGATCGCACAGCACGGCCGTGTCGACAGTGACCTGCTTGGTCACGCCGGTGGCGCATTCGGTGAGGTCGAGACGCATCCGGAGCAGGGAATCGGAGCCCGGTCGGACGCGTCCGATCGGGCCGCGGGACGCCGCCCCGCCGCCGAAGAATGCCTCGAAAACGTCACCGAGCCCACCAAAGCCGGCGCCGAAGCCGTTACCGGCCGCGGCGACCGACTCGAGAGGATCTCCGCCCAGGTCGACGATGCGCCGTTTCTCCGGGTCGTTCAGCACCTCGTAGGCGACGCTGATCTCCTTGAACCGGGCTTGGGCTTCTTCGTCGGGGTTGACGTCCGGATGCAGTTCACGGGCCAGCTTGCGATAGGCGCGCTTGATCTCGGAATCACTCGCACCCCTGCTCACCCCGAGCATGCCGTAGTAGTCGCGTGCCACGCTTGACCTTTCCCACGCCGAAGAGCCGCCGGCCGGCGGCTATCGGCTCCCTAAGACTTCACCGATATAAAGAGCAACCGCAGCGACGTTAGCGATAGTTCCCGGATAGTCCATCCGGGTGGGCCCCAGCACGCCCATACCGCCGTACACCTTGCCAGAACTGCCGTATGCGGTGCTCACGACGGAGGTGCCGAGCATCTGCTCGGCCTCTGTCTCGTGACCGATTCGCACGGTGACTTTACCGGCTTCCTGCTGCACCGCCAGCAGCCTCAGCACCACCACCTGCTCCTCGAGCGCTTCCAGCACCGAGCGCAGCGAACCGCCGAAGTCCGCGGTGTTGCGGGTCAGGTTGGCGGTTCCGCCCAGCAGCAGGCGCTCCTCGGTGTGGTCGACCAGCGTCTCGACCAGCACCGTCGCCGACCTGCCGACTGCGTCGGCCAGGCTGCCCTGGCCGTTCAGATGCGATGCCAGGTCGGACACCGCCACGGTCGCAGCCGCCAGCGGTTTGCCGTCCAGCGCCTGGCCGAGCAGATCACGCAGCTGACCGAGCTCGTGTTCGTCGATGGCGTCGCCGAGTTCGACGATGCGCTGGTCGACGCGGCCGGAATCGGTGATCACCACGAGCAGCAGGCGCGCGGGCGTGAGCGCGACCACCTCGAGATGGCGCACCGACGACGTGGACAGCGTCGGGTACTGGACCACGGCGACCTGCCGGGTCAACTGGGCCAACAGACGCACCGCGCGGCGCAGCACGTCGTCGAGGTCGACGCCCGACTCCAGGAATCGCAGGATCGCGCGCCGCTCGGACGAGGACAGGGGCTTGACGTCGTCGAGCCGGTCGACGAATTCCCGGTAGCCCTTTTCGGTGGGCACCCGGCCGGAGCTGGTGTGCGGCTGCGCGATGTAGCCCTCGGCTTCCAGCACCGCCATGTCATTGCGGACCGTTGCGCTGGAAACCCCGAGGTTGTGGCGCTCGACAAGGGTCTTCGACCCGATCGGCTCCTTGGTGGCCACGAAGTCGGCGACGATGGCGCGAAGCACCTCGAAGCGTCGATCGTCGGCACTACCCATGGTTCACCTGCTCCTCCGGCTGAGTTCGCCTCCATTTTACGGTCATCAACAGCGGCGATACCCGGCGAGCGCCTCTTTGCGTGGCGGACGCGCAAGTTGCGACTAGCCTTTGGGTCGTGAGGCCCACCCAAGTGAAGACAGCCGGGGTTGCCCCGCGATGATCTTCAAGGGCGTTCGCGAGGGCCGACCATACCCCGATCACGGGTTGTCCTACCGACAGTGGGCACAGATCCCGCCGCGCCAGATTCGTCTCGACGAACTGGTCACCACGACGACGGTGCTGGCACTGGACCGGCTGCTCTCCGAGGATTCGACGTTCTACGGCGACCTCTTCCCGCACGCCGTGAGGTGGAAGGGCATCGTCTACTTGGAGGACGGGCTGCACCGTGCCGTGCGGGCCGCGCTGCGGAACCGCACCGTGCTGCACGCCAGGGTGTTCGATATGGACATGCCTTCCCCTGCCGGCGCGTGAGCCCATGCGTAGCAACCCTAGGCGCGGGAGCGACTCGCGGGCGCCAGCAGCACGACGCCGCTCAGAATCTGCCAGGCGATGATCGAATAAACGGCCGATCGTTCGATGACGCCGACCGGTGCGATCGGGTATGCCCAATTGCTGTAGTTCATCAGCATCACGAGGCATCCGAACCCCACCGCGGCAATCAGTAGTGACGCGGCGCGATAGAACCGTCCACCGCCCAGGGCACGCGCGACGATCGCCGACCCGGCCACGATCGCCGCGTTGCCCCCGAGGATCGCCATGAGCGCACCGGCCCCGTGCAGATACGTGCCGTTCCCGGCGGCCAGCGGTGACCCACCGTGCACCGTCGCAACGAGGAAGTTGCCGACGGCGTTGGCCGCGGTGAGCACGAGGAACAGTGCACCGCCGCGCCCGACGGCGCGGACCAACACCACGGCGCCCGTCAGGAACAAGGCACCCTGCAGGTAGAACGCACCGTTCATCAGCCAGGCCAGCGGTGACCACGCGGGTACGCCGAGCGCGCTGATGTAGTTGCCGGCATAGCTGTACGTCGGCTTGATCGCGATGGCTGCCATCGCCTCGAACACGACGTAGGCGAACCCGGCGACCAGCCAGAGCACGGCGCATATCGCCAGGCCCGACCGCTTCTTCGACACCGCGGCGTCCACCACGGCAACCAACGGTAGGGCAACGGTCCCGGTCAGTTGGACAGGGCCGCCCCGTTTCGCACCCGTCACCGCTCCCCGGGCTGCCGAGGCTCGATTCCAGCAGGTCCAGCGCGCGCCGGAGAAGACGCCGCGGTCGGTGCGCGCCATCGCGTCACACCGCTCGGACGATGGCAGACCCGACCAGCCGGTGGATCCGCTCGGCGACAAGAGGGGCTACGTAACGGGCGCCCGTCGGCTCCGATCCGTGGCGCCCGTCACGGTGACGCCTGTTACCTCAGCGTGGTGATGGCCAGCGGTTCGTCGGTCCCGGTCTCGCGGATGTCGACGGTGCGGATCTGCGATGCCGGGATGCTCGTCGCGGCCGACAGCCCCGTCGCCTCGTCGCCGGACGGCTTCCAGGAACCCACCGCCGTCTGCACGCCGTCGTGGGTCGTCACCACGATGTCGTAGCTCTTGACGTTCCTCGACCAGTCCTTGGTGTACTGGCATGCCCAGTTCAGCTCGGTGCCCCACTTCTTCTGGGTGACGGCGAGCTCGGCGGTCAGTCCGTCGCGCGGGGTCGGCTGCATCGCCTGCATCGCGACCGTCTCCGTGGCGGGCTGCGAACGCGGGAACGTGGTCGCCCCGACGATTCCGCCGGCGATCAGCAGCGCGGCCGCCGAGGAAACCACCGTCGCGATCAGGATCCGTCGAGACCGTTGCTTGCGCCTGGCCGCCGCCTGCGCCAGCGTCGGAATCGGATCGGGCACCGCCACATCGGGTGCGGCCCCCGCGAGGTCGGTCAGTGCTACCGCCTCCTCACGGCTGAGTGCCTTCAAGATGCCGGGCATCCCCGCGAGATCAGCGAGATCAGACGCCTTGGCCGGGTTCTCCTCGAGATAGCTTTCATAGATCCGTCGCTCCTCGAGGCTCAGCGCCCCGAGAATGTAGGCGGCGTCCCATTCGGCGAGGTCGTCGTTGGGCATGAAGTTGGTCACCGAACAACCCCCCTTTCCTGCAATGCGATTCGCAATGCGCGTAGCGCGTAGTGAAGGCGGGACTTGACCGTGCCCTCGGGAATCTGTTCCTGTTGTGCGATGTCGGCGACGGTCTGGCCCAAATAGTAGGCGCGGACTATCGCACTGCGGTGTTCTGGACTGAGTGACAACAACGCATCAGACAGTATCCACTTGTCGAACGCCGGGCCGATCACATCGGGCGTCGCTCGCTCGGGAACCACATCCGTACGCAGTTCCCGGACATATCTGGCGCTGCGCCGGTCGTCGATCACGAGATTGCGAGCCACCGTGAACAACCACTTGCGCACGTTCTCGGTCGGCTGCTGCAGAATCTCGGGCTTGCGCCACAGCCGCAGCAGCGATTCTTGAACCACATCCTCGGCGAACGGCATATCACCACGCGTCAGTCGTAAGCAGTAGCGCAACAGCGGCTGACTGTGCTCGTCATGCACGGCCCGCAGCAGCGCCGCCTGCTCGGAATCGTCACTCATGTCTCATGCACCGCGCATCCTTCTTCAGTTCTCGGCCTGCCTTCGATGACCACAACGATGCGATATGCGCATTTCGTTCAAAGGACTTTGAACGGATTTTTCCGCGCTCGGCGCAGGTCGACGGCGGCGCGTCGGACGGCGGCATCCGCACAGACTGGCGACTCAGCGACCTAGTCGAGCAGCGTGCGGATCACGGCGTCGGCGAGAAGGCGGCCGCGGTCGGTGAGCACCAGTCGGTCGCCATCGACGGCGAGCAGGCCGTCATCGATGACGGCCGCGGCACGGTCGTGCTCGCCGTCGCTCAGCACCGATACCGGCAGTCCGCCTCGCAGCCGAAGCCGCAGCATCACGTCCTCGAAGTGTCGGGTGTCGGGATCGAGCCGCTCGAAATCGGCCACCGGCAGTGTGCCATTGTTCAGAGCTTCGGCATAGGCGTTGGGATGCTTGACATTCCACCATCGAGTCGCGCCGACGAAGCCATGCGCGCCCGGCCCGGCACCCCACCATTCGCCGCCGTTCCAATAGCCCAGATTGTGCAGGCACTCGCCACCGGGCCTGCTCCAGTTGGACACCTCGTACCACTCGAAACCACTGTCGGAAAGCCGCGCATCCAGCAGTTCGTAGCGCCGGGCGAGTGTGTCCTCGTCCGGGGCGTCGATCTCCCCGCGCCGCACCCGGCGCGCCAACGCGGTGCCGTCCTCGACGATCAGCGAGTAACCCGATACGTGGTCGACGCCCGCCTCGACGGCTGCGTCGACCGAGCGTCGGAGATCGTCGTCGGACTCCCCCGGCGTGCCGTAGATCAGGTCGATGTTGACGTGGCCGAACCCGGCCGTGCGGGCCTGCTGGGCGGCCAAGAGCGCACGGCCCGGCGAGTGCACCCGGTCCAGCACCGCCAGCACGTGCGGCGCCACCGACTGCATGCCCAGCGACACCCGGGTGTAGCCGGCCACAAGGAGTTGGTCGAACAGCTCCGCCGAGGTGGACTCCGGGTTGGCCTCCGTGGTGATCTCGGCGCCGGGCCCAAGGGTGAAGTGATCGCGGATCGCGTCGAGTACCGCAGTCAGGCCGGATCCGCCCAGCAGGGAGGGCGTTCCGCCGCCCACGAATACGGTGTCGACCGGCGGCGCCGAACCAAGGCGGCCGACGGCCAGCCCGAGCTCGGTGCGCAGGGCCGCCAACCAACCGTCGGGGTTTGCACCGCCCAGTTCGGTGGGCGTATAGGTGTTGAAGTCGCAATAGCCGCAGCGGGTCGCACAGAACGGCACATGGACATAGATGCCGAACGCCCGCCCGGGTGTGGGCACCAGGGCGGGCAGTTCCGCAGGTGCCGTCTGGACGGTCATGCAGCCAGTCTCCCAGAGGCGACTTTCGCTCATCCTGAGCGCAAATCTCGCCCGGTTAGGGCCATGGCGGGGATCCGTGGCAGAATTAAGAACGTGATCGCCGCCCATTTACTTCACCGCGTCTCGCTGGTGGCTCGGCGGCATGTCGATTTCAAGCGCGTTTGTACCTGTTGTTGTCTGCCCTAACGCGCTGACCTGCCCACCTGTACTTTCAGCTGGCCGCCGGATCTGCGCCGCCGGACAGCTCCCGGTGATACGCGCGATCCGGCTCCATGAAGGAGCCCAATCACATGACCACAGCCAAACCCGTCAAGCGTCCGCGTGGCGAGGGACAGTGGAAGCTCGGCTACCGCGAGCCCCTCAACCCCAACGAACAGTCCAAGAAGGACGACAACCCGCTCAACGTACGCGCCCGCATCGAAAACATCTATGCCCAGGGCGGCTTCGAGTCCATCGACAAGGGCGATCTGCGCGGTCGTTTCCGCTGGTGGGGCCTGTATACACAGCGCAAGCCCGGCTACGACGGCACGTGGACCGGTGACGAGAACACGGACATGCTCGAGGACTCTTACTTCATGTTGCGGGTCCGCTGCGACGGGGGCGCGCTGACGACGGCCGCGCTGCGCACACTCGGCGAAATCTCGACGGAGTTCGCCCGCGACACCGCCGACATCTCCGACCGCCAGAACGTGCAGTGCCACTGGATCCAGGTCGAGGACATGCCGGAGATCTGGAAGCGCCTCGACGCCGTCGGGCTGCAGACCACCGAGGCCTGCGGTGACTGCCCACGCGTGGTGCTGGGCTCGCCGCTGGCCGGCGAGTCGCTCGACGAGGTGCTCGACGCCACGCCGGCCATCGATGAAATCGTGCGCCGCTACATCGGCAAGCCGGAGTACTCGAACCTGCCGCGCAAGTTCAAGACCGCGATCTCGGGTCTGCAGGATGTGGTCCATGAGGTCAACGACGTCGCGTTCGTCGGAGTTAACCACCCCGAGTATGGCCCGGGGCTCGACCTCTGGGTGGGCGGCGGCCTGTCGACCAACCCGATGCTGGGGCAGCGCGTCGGCGCCTGGGTGCCCCTGGACGAAGTGCCGGACGTCTGGGAGGCCGTGGTGTCGGTGTTCCGCGACTACGGTTATCGGCGGTTGCGCGCGAAGGCTCGGCTGAAGTTCCTGATCAAGGACTGGGGCATCGAGAAATTCAGGGAGGTTCTCGAAAAGGAGTACCTGAAGCGGCCACTCATCGACGGCCCTGCGCCAGAACCGGTGGTGCGCCCGATCGATCACGTCGGCGTGCAGAAGCTCAAGAACGGCCTCAACGCCGTCGGCGCCGCGCCGATCGCGGGCCGGGTGTCGGGCACCATTCTGAGCAAGGTCGCCGACCTTGCCGAGGCGGCCGGCAGTGACCGCATCCGGTTCACGCCGTACCAGAAATTGATCATCCTCGATGTTCCCGACGACAAACTCGACGAGCTGCGCGAGGGCCTCGACGCGCTCGGGTTGCCATCGCAGCCGTCGCATTGGCGTCGCAATCTGATGGCCTGCACCGGCATCGAGTTCTGCAAGCTGTCTTTTGCCGAGACCCGCAAACGCTCTCAGGTTCTCGTCCCGGAGTTGGAGAAGCGGCTGGAGGACATCAACGCCCAGCTCGATGTCCCGGTGACGATCAACATCAACGGTTGCCCGAACTCGTGCGCCCGGATCCAGGTCGCTGACATCGGATTCAAGGGGCAGATGGTCGACGACGGCGATGGACCCGAAGAGGGTTTCCAGGTGCACCTGGGCGGCAGCCTAGGCCTGGACAGCGGTTTCGGCCGCAAATTACGCCAGCACAAGGTGTTGTCCAGCGAGCTGGGTGACTACATCGACCGAATCGTTCGTAATTTCGTGAAACAACGCGAGCATGGTGAGCGTTTCGCCACCTGGGCGCTGAGAGCAGACGAGGCGGACTTGCGATGAGCGCTTGCGCGAAGAGCGGACAACGGCGATGAGCGCTTGCGCGAAGAGCGGACAACGGCGATGAGTGGAGGACAGATGACGAGTTCGTTGACGGAGGCCGACCTACGCGAGCTAGCCGAGCGCGGTGCCGCCGAACTCGACGGTGCCGACGCGACGGACCTGCTGCGCTGGACCGACGAGAACTTCGGCGGAAACTACGTGGTCGCCTCCAACATGCAGGATGCGGTGCTCGTCGACCTGGCCACGAAGGTCCATCCCGGGGTGGACGTGCTGTTCCTCGACACCGGCTATCACTTCGTCGAGACCATCGGCACCCGTGACGCCGTCGAGGCGGTCTACGACATCAACATCGTCAACGTCACGCCCGAGAACTCGGTGGCCGAACAGGACGAGCTGCTCGGCAAGGACCTGTTCGCCCGCGAGCCGAACGAGTGCTGCCGCGTGCGCAAGGTCGAGCCGCTGGGCAAGGCGCTGCGCGGGTACACGGCATGGGTGACCGGCATCCGCCGTGTCGAGGCGCCAACGCGGGCCAATGCGCCGTTCATCAGCTGGGACAACGCTTTCGGCCTGGTGAAGATCAATCCGCTGGCGGCGTGGTCCGACGAAGACATGCAGGACTACATCGACAACAACGGAGTGCTGGTCAATCCCCTTGTCTTCGAGGGTTTTCCGTCGATCGGTTGCGCCCCCTGCACGGCCAAGCCGGCCGAGGGTGCCGATCCGCGCAGCGGCCGCTGGGCGGGCCTGTCGAAAACGGAATGCGGGCTTCACGCTTCGTGAAAACTCTCGTCCTGACCGCTCACGGCAGCGCCGATCCGCGCTCGGCGGCGTCGGCGCATGCGGTTGCGGACACCATCCGGAGAGTGCGGCGCGATATCGACGTCACGGTGGCGTTCTGCGAGCAGAACTCCCCGAATCTCCGTGACGTACTGTCCGCAACCGGCCGCGATGCCGTCGTGGTGCCGCTGCTGCTGGCCGACGCGTACCACGCCCGCGTCGACATCCCCGCGATGATCGGCGCATCCGGGGAGGCCGCCCGGCAGGCCGACGTTCTCGGCGAGGACGACCGGCTGGTCGCGGTGCTTCGGCAACGCCTGGCACACGCCGGCGTCTCCCAACTCGACCCCGACGTAGGAGTGCTTGTCACCGCGGTGGGCTCTTCGAGCCCCCAAGCCAATGCGCGCACCGCCCTGGTCGCCGACCATCTCGTGGCGCACACGAGGTGGACGGCCACCGTCGCGTTCGCCACCGGGCCGCACCCCACCCTCGCCGAGGCCGCCGATGTCCTGCGTGGCCGCGGCGCGACCCGATTGGTCATCGCGCCGTGGTTCCTGGCCCACGGCCGGATCACCGACCGGGTCGCCGGATACGCACGGACACAACAGCTTCTGATGGCCCAGCCATTAGGCCCGCACCGACTGGTGGCCGAGACGGTGCTGGATCGCTTCGACGAAGCGGTCGCCGGACGCGCCGCGGCTTAGCTGTCGTGACCTGAGGCCACGTCGGCTGACGTGGCAGACAGTCAAGCCTTCGTCAGCGCGTCGCTTTGGTCGGCTTTGTCGGCCCGTGGGATCTCGGTGCCGCCCGGCAGCGGTGGAACCCGGGTGGCACGCACGTAGACCGTGTCACCCTCCTTCAGTCCGAGCGCCTCAGCGTCGCCGCGGGTGATCTGCGCGGTGAACGGCGTGTGATCGGCCGCACTGGTGAGCTCGACGCGAACCTCGAAGCCCAGCATGACAATTCGATCGATCGTCGCCCGCAGCACGCCCGTGGACTGAACGGAATCGTCGGTGGACGCGATCGCCATCTCAGGGTTGCGCCCGACTCGAATATCGTGCGGGCGGACCAACGTGCCGTTGAGCGCGGACACCGCACCGAGAAACGACATCACAAATGCGTTGGCGGGCGCGTCGTAGACGTCGGTCGGTGAGCCGACCTGCTCGATGCGGCCCTTGTTGAGCACCGCGATCCGGTCGGCGACGTCGAGGGCCTCTGCCTGATCGTGGGTGACCAGCACCGTGGTGACATGGACCTCGTCGTGCAGTCGGCGCAGCCACGCCCGCAGGTCCTCACGGACCTTCGCATCCAACGCGCCGAACGGCTCGTCGAGCAGCAGCACCTGGGGATCGACCGCAAGTGCGCGGGCCAGCGCCATCCGCTGACGCTGGCCACCCGAGAGCTGATTGGGATAGCGGCCCTGAAACCCGGCGAGCCCCACCACTTCCAGGAGGTTGTCGACCTTCTCCTTGATCTCGGCCTTGGGCCGCCTGCGGATCTTGAGGCCGAAGGCCACATTGTCGCGAACGGTCAGGTGCTTGAAGGCCGCGTAGTGCTGGAACACGAAGCCGATGCCACGCCGCTGCGGCGGCACACCCGTCACGTCGCGGCCGTTGATCGTGACGGTGCCCGTGTCGGGCTGGTCCAATCCGGCGATCGCCCGCAAGAGGGTGGACTTTCCCGAACCGCTGGGTCCGAGCAGCGCGGTCAGCGAGCCGGACGGCACTTCGAAGTCGACGTTGTCCAGGGCCGCGAAGTCCCCGTAGTGCTTGTTCGCGCCCCGTACGACGATTGCGTCGGTCATTTCTGTCGTCTCCTCATACCTGCCTGCTCGCACGCGAGCGCCGGGCGTCGAGAACCACCTGAACGATCAGTACGATCACCGCCACCGTCATCAGCAGCGTGGACACCGCGTATGCCCCGTATTCATCGCCCCGGCTGTACCTGTCCTGCACCAACAGTGTGAGCGTTTGTGAAGTTCCCGGCAGGTTCGAGGAAACCATGATCACCGCGCCGAACTCGCCGAGTGTCCGTGCGATCGTCAGGACGATCCCGTACGTCAGACCCCACCGGATCGACGGGAGGGTGACCCGCCAGAACGTCTGCCACCATTGCGATCCCAGAGTGGCCGCCGCCTCCTCCTGGTCGGTGCCGATCTCGTGCAGCACCGGTTCGACCTCGCGGATGACGAACGGCACCGTGACGAAGATGCTGGCGAGCACAATGCCGGGGAAGCCGAAGATGATCTTGAAGCCGAGGTTGTTCTCAACGAAACCGAACAAACCGGCCGACCCCCACAGCAGGATCAGCGCCACGCCGACCACCACCGGCGAGACGGCGAACGGCAGGTCGATCACGGCCTGCAGCGCGCTCTTGCCGCGGAACCTGTTGCGCGCCAGCACCAATGCGGTCGGGACGCCGAACAGCACGTTGAGCGGCACCACGATCGCCACCACCAGCAGCGACAGCTGCAGCGCCGAGATTGCCGCCGGGGTGGTGATCGAGGCGATGAAGGCGCCGACGCCCGGTGCGAACGTGCGCCACAGGATCAGCCCGACGGGCACGATGACCAGGATGGTGATGTAGGCCAGCGCGAGGTAGCGGAGCAGATGCCGCACGGCCGGTGACAGTGTCATCGCGCAAGCTCCTTACGCTTGGCGGCGCGCGAGCCGACGGCGCGCAGGACGAACAGCACCACGAACGAGATCATCAGCAGCACAATGGAAATAGCTGCTGCGCCGGTGGGGTCGTCGTTCTCGATGAGGGTCCGGATCCACTGTGATGACACCTCGGTCTCGCCGGGCACCGCGCCACCGATCAGCACGACTGAACCGAATTCACCTATGGCGCGGGAAAACGCCAGTCCCGCACCCGACAGCAGCGACGGCAGCAGCGCGGGCACGATCACCGCGGTGAAGATCGTCGCGCTGTTGGCGCCGAGCGAGGCGGCGGCCTCCTCTGTTTCACGGTCGAGCTCGAGCAACACCGGCTGCACCGAACGCACCACGAACGGCAACGTGACGAAAAGCAGCGCGATGCCGACACCCCATTTGGTGTGTTGCAGATGCAGGTCGACCGGGCTGTTCGGCCCGTACAGGGCCAGCATCACCAGGCTCGCGACGATGGTCGGCAGCGCGAACGGGAGATCGATCACGGCGTCGACCAGCCTCTTACCGGGGAAGTCGTCGCGGGTGAGCACCCAGGCCACCAGCAGGCCGAAGACCAGGTTCACCACCGTGACCCCGAACGAGATGGTCAGCGTCACCCGGAAGGACTCGATGGCGGAATTCGACGTGACCGCTTGCCAGAACGCGTGCCACCCTCCGCCCGCCGCCTGCCACAGGATGGCCGCCAGTGGCAGCAGCACGATGACGCTCAGCCAGATGGAAGCCGCGCCGACCCGCAGCGACGTCGTCCCGTGCCGCCCGCGTAGCAACCTCGGCGCCCGGCCGTCCTCACTGTCGGTGAGTTCGGGCCGGGTGGTTTCGGGATCGGGGTCGACGCTAACCGTCATCCAGTGGCCTGCTTGTAGATCTTCGTGATGCTTCCGTTGTCCTTATCGAACAATGCCGGGTCCACAGAATTCCAGCCGCCGAGGTCATCGATGGTCCACAGCTTGGTCGGCGTCGGGAAATCGGTGGCGAAGTCCTGCGCGATGGAGGGATCGACGGGACGGAAGCCGGCCTGCGCCCAGATCTTCTGACCCTCCTTGGTGTACAGGAAGTTCTTCAGCGCGGTGGCCTGGTCCAGGCGTGTGCTGGAGGTCACGACGGCGACCGGGTTCTCGATCTTGAAGGTTTGCGGCGGGTTGATGTGCTCGACCGGCTTACCCTGCCGCTCGACGTTGATGGCCTCGTTCTCGTAGCTGATCAACACGTCGCCGGTGCCCTGGAGGAATACGTCGGTGGCCTCACGGCCGGAGCCGGGACGGGTCTTGATGTGCTCGGTGACCAGTTTGTTGACGAAGTCCAGGCCTGCCTGCTGGTCCTTGCCGCCGTTGCTCTTCGCGGCGTAGGGCGCCAGCAGATTCCACTTCGCCGAGCCGGAACTGAGCGGGCTTGGGCTGACCACTTCGAGCCCGGGTTGCAGCAGGTCATCCCAGTCCTTGATGCTCTTCGGGTTGCCCTTGCGCACCACCAGCGAAACCACGGAACCGAAGGGGACGCCCTTGGTGGCGTCGGCATTCCAGTCCTTGGCCACCTTGTCGGCCTTGACGAGGCGGCTGACATCCGGCTCGACCGAGAAGTTGACGATGTCGGCGGGCTTACCGTCCACGACGGCGCGCGACTGGTCGCCGGATGCGCCATAGGACGTCGTCACACCCACACCTTTGCCTTCCGGGGTGGCCGCGAACGCGGGGATGATCTTGCTCCAGCCCGGTTCGGGTACCGCATACGCGACGAGCGTCAACGTGGTCGCGGCGGCCGGCTGGTCGCCACCTCCGGCGACATCGCTCGCTCCTCCGCCGCACGCCGCGAGCAGTGCGGCGGTGGCGGTCAGCGCCGCGGCGGTGCGCCAGGACTTACCGGATTTCGACATTGAGGACCTTTCCTTGCAGTGGACTGGGGGTACGGCCCGTCACGTCAGCAAGGCGAGGAATCAGTCGGAGGTCGGCTCGACAGCCGTTACCGACACCAGACCGCGGACGGGCATGGAGTCAGCGACAACAACAGACATCAGCGACAGCGGTGAATCCCACGGCAATGAGGGCCAGGATGTGGCCGCTCTTGTTGCCGGACGCTGTCTGCATGGCGCGAAGGATAACAGAGTTCGAGGCCGCGCTCAGTACGGGCTTAGCTTGTTTAACGAGTTAACAGCCACGTGACGACGACCAGCACGATCAAGATCACGAATATCAGCGTCACCCGTGACCGCGGCATGCCGCTCATCGGTCGTCCTCGTCTTGGTGGCGCACCCGCCGCAGCAGGCGAATCCCGTTTCCCAGGGCTCCGTCGAGGAGGACGGCCACCCCATACGCGAGCGCGAGTACCACCGGCATCACCACCGCGGTCTGAGCGACGAACGGCAGACCCGAGAGCCACAGTTCGACGCCGTCCCACCAACTGAGGATGCCGCCCACCCAGCCAGCGTATTCGAACTGAGGATGGCCCGTTTCCGCCTGCCACCGCCGCCGACGGGCAAACCGCAGGACACGCACGTCGACGAGTGGACGGCGGGTAGGTCCGCAGTCGATGATGTCGGGATGGTTTTGCAACACACCGAGCCTTCCGACGGGGCGCCGGTCACCCAGGCCGAACCGGGCCGGGACACACCGTTCAGCGAGACGGCCCCGATGCCGTACACCTCCGCCGGATCGTTGCGGAATCCCTTTCCGCCCATCGCCGACTACGCCTTCCTGTCGGACTGCGAGAACACCTGCTTGATCTCGTCGGCCGGCTCGGTCGAATGGCTGTGCGTGCCCCGCCCGGACTCCCCCAGCGTGTTCGGCGCCATCTTGGACCGCGGTGCCGGCCACTTCCGGCTCGGCCCCTACGGGGTGTCGGTGCCCGCGGCGCGGCGCTATCTGCCGGGCAGCCTGATCCTCGAAACCACCTGGCAGACCCACACCGGCTGGCTGATCGTGCGCGACGCGCTGGTGATGGGACCCTGGCACGACATCGAGACCCGGTCGCACACCCATCGCCGTACCCCGATGGACTGGGACGCCGAGCACATCCTGCTGCGCACCGTGCGGTGCGTGAGCGGCACCGTCGAACTGGTGATGAACTGCGAACCGGCGTTCGACTACCACCGCGTCAGCGCCAACTGGGAGTACAGCGCCCAGGCCTACGGAGAGGCGATCGCCCGGGCCAGCAAGAACCCGGACTCGCACCCGACCATGCGGCTGACCACCAATCTGCGCATAGGGTTGGAGGGGCGCGAGGCCCGGGCGCGGACGCGTCTGACCGAGGGCGACAACGTGTTCGTCGCGTTGTCCTGGTCCAGGCATCCGGCGCCGCAGACGTACGAAGAAGCTGCCGACAAGATGTGGAAGACCAGCGAGTCCTGGCGGCAGTGGATCAACATCGGTGATTTCCCCGACCATCCGTGGCGCGCATACCTGCAGCGCAGCGCGCTCACCCTGAAGGGCCTGACGTATTCGCCCACCGGCGCCCTGCTGGCCGCTCCCACCACGTCGCTGCCGGAAACGCCGCAAGGCGCCCGCAACTGGGACTACCGCTACGCCTGGGTGCGCGATTCGACGTTCGCGCTGTGGGGCCTCTACACCCTGGGCCTCGACCGCGAGGCGGACGACTTCTTCGCGTTCATCGCCGACGTGTCCGGCGCCAACAACGGTGAACGCCATCCGCTTCAGGTGATGTATGCCGTCGGCGGCGAACGCAGCCTCGTCGAAGAGGAACTGAATCATCTGTCGGGCTACGACAACGCCCGGCCCGTGCGGATCGGCAACGGCGCGTACAACCAGATGCAGCACGATATCTGGGGCACCATGCTCGACTCAGTGTACCTGCATGCGAAGTCGCGCGAGCAGATCTCCGACTCGCTGTGGCCGGTGTTGAAGAACCAGGTCGAGGAGGCCATCAAACACTGGAAGGAACCAGACCGCGGCATCTGGGAAGTGCGTGGCGAGCCGCAGCATTTCACCTCGTCGAAAATCATGTGCTGGGTGGCGCTGGACCGGGGGTCCAAGCTCGCCGAGTTGGAGGGCGAGAAGAGCTACGCCCAGCAGTGGCGGGCCATCGCCGAGGAGATCAAGGCCGACATCCTCAAGAACGGCGTCGACTCCCGCGGGGTGCTGACCCAGCGCTACGGCGACGACGCACTGGACGCCTCACTTCTGTTGGCTGTGCTGACCCGCTTCCTGCCCGCCGACGATCCGCGGGTCCGGGCGACCGTGCTGGCGATCGCCGACGAGCTGACCGAGGACGGGCTGGTGCTGCGGTACCGCGTCGAGGAGACCGACGACGGTCTGTCCGGCGAGGAGGGCACCTTTACGATCTGCTCGTTCTGGCTGGTGTCCGCGCTGGTCGAGATCGGCGAGATCCACCGGGCCAAGCGACTCTGTGAGCGCCTGCTGTCGTTCGCCAGCCCGCTGCATCTGTACGCCGAGGAGATCGAGCCGCGCACCGGACGTCATCTGGGTAACTTCCCGCAGGCGTTCACCCATCTGGCATTGATCAACGCGGTCGTGCATGTGATCCGCGCCGAGGACGAGGCCGACAGCTCCGGCGTGTTCGTGCCCGCGAATGCGCCGATGTAGGTCACCGTTTTGCCTGCCAGTCACCCTGCGAGCAGTATCCCGCCGACGGCGATGACGACGGCAGCGAGCGCGAGCAGCGCCCACGGCCAGCTGCCGCCGGCGGGAAAAGTGACCACCACCTGGCCGTCCGGCGCGGCCAGATCCCGGTCTTCGAGCGCGAAGGACACCACGCGAGGGTAGGCGTCGACACGCTGGAGCCGCGGCGACGATGATCGACGGTGAGGCGCGCCGGAATGAAGATCGCAGCGCGCCGACAGCTGAACTGCCTTGTGCTCATGCGGTTTTGAAGAGTCCGGTCGGCGACGCAGGCCGGAGCGGACGTTTGGATCAGAATGGTTGCAATGTCGCCGGCTACTTCTTCGCGGCGTTGGTCACCATCTCGTCGGCGATCGTCGCCGCCTCGTCCTTGATGTCGTAGCCGCACGCCCACGCCTCGACGGTGACGTTCGAAACCGCCGAGAGCGCATGCTGACACGCCCATCCGCCGGCGTCTTCCTGCGTCGTCATCTGGGTGAGCATGGTGTCCGCGGCGGCAAGCTCGTCGATCTCCCACAGATACGACGCATCGACGTCACTAACCGAGACCGAATAGCCGGAGCACTTCTGCCAGATCGACTGCGCGTCGTCGAAGAACTTCTGCGCCTTGTCCGGCGACGGGTACAACACCACGGTCTGTTCCACCCAATGGTCGTTGTCCTCCCCCGGTTCGCGGGCCACCTGATCGCGGATCGCCGTCCACCCGCTGCCGTCGTACACCGGTTCCTCCGCGCCGTAGATCGCGCCGAGGCAGTCGGGATCGGAGACATCGGCGGAGTGGTCGGTCATCTGCTCGAGTTCGCTGGTGACCTTCATCTGGGTCGACCCCATGATTCCGTTGAGCTCACCGATGGACAGCAGCACCCTGTCGAGCTTGGATCCACTGAGTTCCGGCACGTCGACCGGTCCGGCGTTCTGCGCGCGTACCGCAGAGCCTGAAACGGTGCTCACGCAACCCGAGAGCAGGACAGCTGCCGCAACGACGACCCCCACGGCGAATGCTCGGCCGGCGATGCCGAATATGGTCACCGCGTTATTGTGACTGACCTTTGCCGAACACGGGGGTCACCGGCAAACTTCGCGGCGCGCCGCCAGCTCCTAGGAAACGCCGACCTTGCTCAGCATGAGATTTGCGACCTCCACCGCATCGTGGGCCCCACCCACATCGGCAGCGCCACCCACATCCGTAACTTCCACGTCCACAACGCAATCCGAGGCCAATCCGAGGGCGCGCTGGATCGGGGGTGACGCGGATCCTCCCGACTCCTGCATCACGACGGCCGACACCACGTGGGCGTCGACATCGACATCGGTGATCCGGCTTGCCCCGTCGGCGCCGTGCTGGGATTGATGGATCACCAGTGTCTGGCCGTTGCACCGCTGCCACTTCTGGGCGGAGGAGGCGAAGAAGGCCTGCGCGTCGTCAGAGGTCGCGAACTTCACCGCACCGAAGAATCCTGACGTGGTCGGGCCGTTGGCATCCCCGCCTGCCCACGACTCGCTGGCCACCGCACGCACCGGACTGGACTGGTAGACGACCTTCTGCAACCGGAACGTCGCGCTGACGCATTCGACCGGCGTCGCCTCGGACTCGCCGACGCCCGCCAGCAACATGTCGGGACCGCCCTCGACCCGCTGGCCCATGAACCCGGCGCCGCCCAATGTCGAGGTGAGCTCGTCGGCGGTCGGCAGCACTTGATTCAGGGGTCGCGACGGGGACGGCTGGGCGGCCTCGACGATGTGGACCACGGGCGCGCCGTCCACCGGAGCCGCGCAGCCCACCAAGGCAGCCACACATGCGCTCACCACAGCGACCCTCGATGCCGGTGAACGCATGGATACCTACTTCTTGGCCTTGTCGGCTGCCGCCGCGTCCGTCGACAGGGCAGCGACGAAGGCCTCCTGAGGCACCTCGACGCGCCCGATCGTCTTCATCCGCTTCTTGCCTTCCTTCTGCTTCTCCAGCAGCTTGCGCTTACGCGTGATGTCACCGCCGTAGCACTTCGATAGCACGTCTTTGCGCATCGCGCGGATGTTTTCGCGAGCAATGATCTTCGAACCGATGGCCGCCTGCACCGGCACCTCGAACTGCTGGCGCGGGATCAGCTCCTTGAGTTTGGTCGTCATCTTGTTGCCGTAGGCGTACGCCGAGTCCTTGTGCACGATCGCGCTGAACGCGTCGACGGGCTCCCCCTGCAGCAGGACGTCGACCTTCACCAGATCGGATTCCTGCTCGCCGGCCTCCTCATAGTCGAGGCTGGCATAACCACGGGTGCGCGACTTCAGCATGTCGAAGAAGTCGAAGATGATCTCGCCCAACGGCATCGTGTAGCGCAACTCGACGCGCTCCGGTGACAGGTAGTCCATGCCGCCGAGCTCGCCGCGCCGGGACTGGCACAGCTCCATGATCGTGCCGATGAACTCGCTCGGCGAGATGATGGTGGTCTTGACGACGGGCTCGTAGACGGTGCGGACCTTGCCGTCCGGCCAGTCCGCGGGATTGGTCACGACGAGCCCTGGATCACCGGGCGGTGTCTCTTCTTTCATGACCCGATAGACCACGTTCGGTGACGTCGAAATGAGATCGAGGTCGAACTCGCGCTCCAGGCGCTCGCGGGTGATCTCCATGTGTAGCAGCCCCAGGAAGCCGCAGCGGAAGCCGAAGCCCAGCGCCACCGAAGTCTCCGGCTCGTAGGTCAGCGCAGCGTCGTTGAGCTGCAGTTTGTCCAGCGCATCGCGCAGATCCGGATAGTCCGAGCCGTCGACCGGGTAGAGCCCCGAGTACACCATCGGTCTCGGCTCGCGATAACCGGTGAGCGCATCGGTGGCCCCGTGCCGCGCCGAGGTCACGGTGTCGCCGACCTTGGACTGGCGCACATCCTTGACACCGGTGATCAGGTAGCCGACCTCCCCCACGCCCAGGCCGACGGACGGCTTCGGGTCCGGGGAGACGATGCCGACCTCCAAAAGCTCATGGGTGGCGCCGGTGGACATCATCTTGATGCGCTCGCGCGGCACGATCTTGCCGTCGACCACGCGGACGTAGGTGACCACGCCCCGATAGGTGTCGTAGACCGAGTCGAAGATCATCGCCCGGGTCGGGGCGTCGGCGTCCCCCGTCGGCGCCGGGACCTGGCGGACCACCTCGTCGAGCAGCGCGGACACCCCTTCACCGGTCTTGCCGGACACCCGCAACACGTCGGTGGGTTCACAGCCGATGATGTGGGCGATCTCACCGGCGTAGCGGTCGGGGTCGGCGGCGGGCAGGTCGATCTTGTTGAGCACCGGGATGATCGCCAGATCGCGGTCGAGCGCCAGGTAGAGGTTGGCCAGCGTCTGCGCCTCGATGCCCTGGGCCGCGTCGACGAGCAGAACCGCCCCCTCGCAGGCTTCCAGCGCGCGGGACACCTCGTAGGTGAAGTCGACGTGGCCCGGGGTGTCGATCAGATGGAGCACAAACTTCTCGTCACCCACACTCCAAGGGAGCCGGACGTTTTGGGCCTTGATGGTAATGCCGCGTTCCCGCTCGATGTCCATCCGGTCGAGGTACTGGGCGCGCATGTCGCGGTCCGCGACGACACCGGTGAGTTGCAGCATCCGGTCGGCCAGCGTCGACTTGCCGTGGTCGATATGGGCGATGATGCAGAAGTTCCGGATCTGCGCCGGCGCCGTGAAGGTCTGGTCGGCGAAACTGCTGATGGGAATCTCCTGCTACCGGTGTGTGGATGGTGCTTCCAGCGTATCGAGGGACGGCCCTTCGGGCACAATCACGCTCGATCGGGCTTCACATATGCTCGGGAATATGGCTCCGCCGTGGAAGACGTTTCAACGGTTTCTGGGCGTCACCGAGAACCTGGTGTTCAACGAGGCGCCCAAGTTCATCCGTCAACTGCAGCAGTCCGACACCGTGGCGCGCGGCATCCAGCTGGGCATCAAGCTCGGCCTGGAGGCGATCTCGGGCAATGCCGGCGCCGAGACCCCGGCGCTGGCGGCGGGGCGGCCGGTCACCGACAACAGCGTCCCGACCGCACACCGGGCCCGCAAACTCGTCTACGCCCCCGACCTGGACGGACGCGCCGATCCGGGCGAGATCGTCTGGACCTGGGTGGTCTATGAGGACGACCCCACCCGAGGCAAGGACCGGCCGGTGCTGGTCGTCGGGCGTGACCGCAGCACATTGCTCGGTCTGATGCTGTCCAGCCAGGAATATCACCGAACCGACCGCGACTGGGTCAGCATCGGCAGCGGGAGCTGGGACTACGAGGGCAGGACGAGCTGGGTGCGGCTGGACCGCGTGCTCGACGTACCCGAGGAAGGCATCCGGCGCGAAGGCGCAATCCTCGACCGCGACGTCTTCGAGGTGGTCGCCGCCCGGTTACGGGCCGAATACGCCTGGAGCTAGTCCGCTATCGCGGCTGCCGCCACATCGGCCACAGGCTGGGTCCGCCGTCGGGCAGCTTCAGTTCCCCGGTGACCTCGAATCCGAACCGCTCGTAATACGGCACGTTTTCCGGGTTGCTGGACTCTAGGTACGCCGGCGCGTACTCGGCATCGCACCGGTCCAGCCGCGAGCGCATCAATGCCTGGCCAAAACCCTTGCCCCGCACCGCCGGATCGCTCCCGATCATCGCGAGATACCAGTGCGGCTCCTCGGGGTGCGTCTTCTGCATCAGCTCGGCGGCGCCGAGACCCCTCCGCAGAGCGCCGCCCAAGGCGAGCAACAAACCCGGCATCGCCCGTAACTCCTGGACCCGCGTGTGCCGCCACTTGCCCGGGGGATCCCACAGCGCCGCACCGACGACGTGCCCGCCGTCGGAGGCGACCTCGCACGCACCGTTGGCCAGATGGTGGTGGCGGATCACCGCATCGAACAGCCGAGGTAATCTCCGCCCGCGCAGGTCGTCGTCCGGCAACATCCAGCCCATCACCGGATCGTCGTAGAACGCACGGGCCAGCACCTGTGATCCCGCGCGTACATCTGTTCTCTGTGTGCGCCGCACAGAGATGTCCGACACCACGGTCAGCCCTGGGTGATGTAGGCCTGAAGCTGCTGCTGCTCGCGCTCGAGTTCTTCCATACGGATTTTAACGACATCACCGATGCTGACGATCCCAGCCAGCCGTCCGTCCTCCACCACCGGAACGTGCCGGACCCGGTTGGTGGTCATCAGCACGCTGAGGCTGTCGAGGGTGTCGCTGGGCGCGCACGTCGCGACCAGCGTCGTCATGATCTCCGACACCGGCCGGGTCAGCAGGTCGGCGCCCACTTCATGCAGCTTGCGCACGACGTCGCGCTCCGAGACGATTCCCGCGACACCGTCGGGCGACACGACGACCATGGCGCCGATGTTGTGCACCGAGAGTTCGGTCAGCAGGCCCGAGACCGAGGTCTCGGGCGTGATGGTGGCCACCGACGCGCCCTTGTTCCGCAATACGTCCGAGATCCGCATCGTGCCTCCGCTCGTGATGTACTTCACACCAGGCTAGGTGCGCCGCGTCTTCCGCGGAAGGGCACGTGAGATTGCAACCCAGTCACGGGCGGGCCGCCACGACTTACCTCTTGAGCAGGTTCGCTGTCTCGGGATAGAACCCTGGCCGCCGCACGACCGGCGTAGCGTTGCCCCCGGAAGAGGCCGCCACATCCAGGTCTGAGGCCGACGATATCCGCCGATTGAAAGAGGGATCCGCGATGACGAGTGCCGACTCTGTGCCCACAGTCCAACTGGGAGACGAATTGACCGTCAGCGCAATCGGGTTCGGAGCGATGGCGCTGACACCGGTCTACGGCGAGGTCGATGACAGCGAGTCGCTGGCCACCCTGCACCGGTGCCTGGACGTCGGCGTGACGTTCATCGACACCGCGAACGTCTACGGCGGGGGGAACAACGAGCGGCTGATCGCCAAGCTTCTCGACGACCGCCGCGACGAAGTCACGTTGGCCACCAAGTTCGGCATCGTCGGCAATCCCGCCGAGCGCGGATCCGGCGGCCAGCTCAACGCCCGAGGTGACGCCGCCTACGTTCGGCAGAGCATCGACGAGAGCCTGCAACGATTGCAGACCGACGTCGTAGACCTCTACTACATGCACCGACGGGACGTGAACGTGCCGATCGAGGAAACCGTCGGCGCGATGGCCGAGTTGGTGACCGCAGGCAAGGTCCGCCACCTCGGGCTGTCGGAGGTGACCGCGGAGGAGTTGCGGGCCGCCGTCGCGGTGCATCCGATTGCGGCGGTACAAAGCGAATGGTCGATTTGGAGCCGCGACGTCGAAGCCAGCGTCGTACCCGCCGCGGCCGAACTCCGCGTCGGCTTCGTGCCGTATTCGCCGCTGGGCCGCGGCTTCCTCACCGGCACCGTCCGTTCGGCCGCCGACCTGTCGTCGACCGACTTCCGCCGGACCATGCCGCGGTTCAGCGAAGGTGCGCTGGACGCCAACCTCGCCGTCGTCGAGGTGGTCAAGGCCGTCGCCGAACAGCAGGGGGCCACGCCGGCCCAGGTGGCGCTCGCCTGGCTGCGGCACCGGGCCGAACAGTTCGGCGTCGGGTCGGCACCTATCCCGGGCACCCGGCGCGCCTCGCGCGTCGAGGAGAACCTCGGGTCGCTGTCGGTGGAGCTGACGCCCGAGCAGCTCGACACGCTGGACGCCGCCGCGGCGGCCGTGACGGGCCAACGCTTCACCGATCTCACCTGGGTGTCGGCGGGACGCGAATAGCAGGGACTTCTCATGATCGAGGTGACCTTGCTCGGCACCGGCAGTCCGATTCCCGACGCCCGGCGTGCGGGGCCGTCCACGCTGACGCGCGCCGGCGGCCAGACGTTTCTGATCGACTGCGGACGGGGTGTGCAGCAGCGGATGACCGCCATCGGCGTCGGCGCCAACGGCCTGAGCGCGCTGCTACTCACCCACCTGCACAGCGATCACATCGCCGATCTGGGCGACTTGATCATCACGCGCTGGGTGACGACGTTCACCCCTGACCCGCCGCCGCTGCAGATCATCGGTCCCCCCGGTACGGCCGAGGTGGTCGACGCCACCCTCGGGGCGTTCCGCTTCGACATCGGCTATCGGATGGCACATCATGCCGATCTGACCGAACCGCCGCCCGTCGAGGTGCACGAGTACACCGACGGGGTGGGGTGGGACCGCGACGGCGTCCGGATCACGGTGGCGCCCACTGACCACCGGCCGGTCACCCCGACAATTGCCTTCCGGATCGAGCATGCCGGCGCTTCGGTGGTGCTGGCCGGGGATTCGGTTCCGTGTGACAGCCTCGACTCGCTTGCCTCGGGAGCGGGGGCGTTGGTGCACACGGTGATTCGCAAGGATCTGGTCGACGAGATGCCGATGCAACGCATCCGCGACATCTGCGACTACCACTCCTCCGTCGAGCAGGCCGCCGCCACCGCGACGCGGGCCGGCGTCGGCATTCTCATCCTCACGCACTATGTGCCGGCGATGGAGTCCGGCACGGAGGACGATTGGCGAGCGCTGGCTGCCTCGGCGTTCGACCGCCAGATCGAACTGGGCGATGACCTCCATCGAGTCGAAGTCCACCCCGGGGTGTGCACCAGACTCGACAGCTGACCGGTCCGGGCGATGCGCCTTCGTAACAACGATGGCGCGCGGGGCGACATAACAGTCGCAGCGGCCGCGCCATGCGGCGGTGCTCCCAACCGGCAGATGTGAAGCAGCGGCATCTACTCCGGCAGCCGCTCGCGAGCGGCGATCTATAGGTCAAATCGGACAGACCGCACGGGCTGCGGCCTGTCCTGAAAGATGTGCGAGAAACGTATGACATTCATCAAGTCCCTGACGCGCCGGCTGATGGCCGCCGTCTTGGTTGCCCTGGTGTTGCCGGGGCTGTTTTCGGTAGTGGGCGGCTCGGCAAGGGCCGCGGCGTATTCGCGGCCCGGTCTTCCGGTCGAAACTCTCATGGTGCCGTCCGCGGCGATGGGGCGTGACATTCCGGTCAAATTCCAGGGCGGCGGATCTCATGCGGTGTATCTGCTCGACGGGCTACGGGCTCGCGACGACAACAGCGGCTGGGACATCGAGACCGCGGCGTTCGAGAACTATTTCGAGTCAGGCCTGTCGGTGGTCATGCCGGTCGGCGGCATGTCGAGCTTCTACACCAACTGGCAGGGTCCGGCCGTCGGAAACGGCGGCACCTATAACTACCAATGGGAAACCTTCCTGACCTCCGAGCTGCCCGCGTACCTGTCCGCCAACAAGGGCGTGTCGCCGAGCGGCAACGCCGTGGTGGGGCTGTCGATGTCCGGCAGCGCCGCGCTGATCCTGGCCGCTTACCATCCCGGCCAGTTCCGTTACGCGGGGTCACTTTCCGGCTTCCTCAACCTGTCCGAAGGCATCTGGCCGACGCTCGTCGGGTTCGCGATGCGCGACGCCGGCGGCTTCGATGCCACCGCGATGTGGGGTCCCGGCGGTGGGGCGGCGTGGCGGCGCAATGATCCAACGGTCAACGTCGGCCAGCTGGTGAGCAACGGCACGCGGATCTGGGTCTATTGCGGCAACGGAACTCCCGGCGAATTGGGCGGCGCGGACGTTCCCGCTCAGCTGCTGGAGGGCATCACACTGGACAGCAACAAGAACTTCCAGGCGCGGTATCTGGCGGCGGGCGGCCGCAACGGCACGTTCAATTTCCCCACCAACGGCACACACGGTTGGGGGTACTGGGGCTCCCAACTGAACGCGATGAAGGGCGATATCCAGCGCACGCTCGGGGCGTGAGCCGGCGCCTCCACCGTCACGCCGCCACGACCGCGGCGCCCTGCCTGTTGCGCCTGCGCAGCGGCAACAGCGCGCCCGCCACGATCAGCCAGGTCAGACCGGTGAACCGGGCCACCGGCAACATCGGTGCCAGGCCGGGCCAGATCAACACCAGGGTGGTGAGTTGGGCGAGCAACGCGATCGCCAGACCGGTCCATCCCAGCGCCGCCCTGGGCAGCAGTCCGAGAATCAGGCCGGGTACGGCGATACCGGCGATCAGCAGACCCAGCGCGACGACGTGCCACGGCCCGCCCGTCAGAAAGGTCAGGTAGTACAGCGCGCGCAGCAGTGGCACATCGGAGGTGACCTCCGGTCGCGACAATATCCACGCCGACAAGCCCGACAACCCGAGGCTCGCCGAGGCCAGTAGGCCGCCGGCGAGGGCGATCGTCGCGCCGGGGGCGGTCACGCCGAGCTGTCGCAGCCGCGCGCTCGCGGTCGCAGCGTAGATGGCCAGCGGGATCGACGACGCGAACGCGCCGACACCGGCGGCCAGAGCTGCGGCCGGATGCTGCCAGACGTAATCCCGCACCACCGTCGCGGAGGCGTACGGAAGCGGCATGACCCCGCCGAGCGCGACGGCCACGGCCAGGCCGGCGGTCAGCAACAGCAGTGAGATCACGGCGAGGAGGACAAGCGGTGGTCCGCCCTGACCGCGCCGACCGGTGCCATGATTTCGATCAGCAGTTGAATCGTTCATAGTTTGAACGATATGCCGGATCGCGTCCGCGAGCAAGGGAATGCATAATTCAACAAAAAAACCGTTCACAAGTGATACGATTTCAAGCCGTGCCTTCCCCGTCGGACACCGGCGACCCCAGCGACAGCGCGGCATTCCTGCTCGCCCAGATCGGCCATCACGCCACCGCGATGTTCGCGCAGTTGATGGACGACGTCGATCTGACCCCGCCGCACGCCGGGATACTGCGGGCAATCGCGTCGGAGCCGGGGCGCAGCCAACAAGCGCTCAGCGCGCAACTGGGCCTGCTGCCGAGCAGGGTTGTCGCCTACGTCGACGAGTTGGAGGACCGCGGGTACGTCGAGCGGCGCCGCAACCCCGACGACCGCCGCCTGCATGCGCTGCACCTGACGGCGTCGGGTAAACGGCTGATCACCAAGATCTCTGAGTTCGGGCGGCTCCACGAGCGGCGCATCACAGCCGGGCTCGAGGCCGAGGAACGGGAGACGCTTCGCCGGCTGCTCACCACGATCGCCGAACACCAGGGGCTGACGCCGCACGTCCATCCGGGATTCGGCACGCTGGGTCGGACCTCGACCCGCACTAAGCCAGCCGGGTGATCTCCACGACGACGTCGAGGTCCGTCGAGCCCTCGCCAGAGTAAATCCCTTTCAGGGGTGTGACATCCGAGTAGTCACGGCCCACTCCCACGCTCACGTACTGCTCGTTGATGTCGGCGTGGTTTGTCGGGTCGTAGTTCCACCAGCCGCCGGTCCAGGCCTGCACCCAGGCGTGGCTCTGCCCGTCGATGGTGTCACCGATTGACGCCTGCCGATGGGGATGAAGATAGCCCGAGACGTATCGGGCCGGAACCCCCATGCTGCGCAACAGGATCAACGTCAGGTGCGCGAAGTCTTGGCAGACGCCCTTGCCCTCACGATGCGCATCCAGGCCCGACGAGTGCACACCCGTCGTGCCGGGTACATACTCCAGTTCGCTGTGCACCCAGTTCGCGGCGGCGATGACGGCCTCCTGCGGGTCATGCTCCTTGGCGATCTTCTGACCTACCCGGGCGATGCGTCGGCTGGCGGGCGTGTAGTGCGTGCCGGTCAGCATTTCGTCGAATCTGTCGATGACGGCCTCGGATTGAAGGTCCTCCCAGGAGACCGCCTGTTCCGGCATGTCTCCCTTGTCCGTCTCGACCACCGACGACGACGTCACCTCCAGTTCGGTGTGCGGGGCGTGCAGATCGAACGACGTCACTGCGGTACCCCAGTAGTCGACATAGCGGTAGGACCTGGTGGCCGGCACTGTTTCGACGCGGTTCAGGATGACGTTCTGCCGGGAATCCGAGCGCGGCGTCAGACGCGCTTCGTTGAATGACGCCGTCACAGGTGACTTGTAGGCGTATCCCGTGGCGTGGATGACTCGCATGCGCCACATGTCAGACCTCGCCCTCCTCGATCACCAGCGAGCCGTTTCTTCCCGCGTCCGTCCACGCCACCCACGGTGCGGAGTGGAAGTACTCCACCGCCAAGGCTTCTCCGATGTCGGCGCACGTCTTCTGCAGACCGGCCAGACGCTGTTCGAGCGATTCGAGGAGGACGCCGGGACGCAGGAACTCCAATTCGCTGCGGGCGCGGCCGAGCAGGCGTTGCGTCTCGGCGGTGGCACCGACCCGATTGAGCGCGCGGTGCCGCAGTTCGTCGAGACTGTGCTCGGCCAGCCTCAGCGAATACATGACCGACCGCGGAAACAGTCGGTCCAGCAACATGAACTCGACGACACGGCCGGCGTCCAGCACGCCTCGATAGGTGCGTAGATAGGTGTCGTGGGCGCCAGCCGAGCGCAGCACCGTCACCCACGCCGGCGAGGACGCGCTGTCCCCGACCCGGGACAGCAGCAGTCGCACGGTCATGTCGACGCGTTCGATGGCGCGGCCCAACACCATGAACCGGTAGCCGTCGTCACGGGACAACGTCGAGTCCGCCAAACCCGCGAACATCGCGGCACGACCCTCGACGAACGAGAGGAATTCGTACGGCCCAAGGCGTTTGGCCGCGCGTTCCCGTTCGGCCAGTGCGTTGTAGGTGGTGTTGAGGCACTCCCAGATCTCGGTGGAGGTGACTTCGCGTGCGCCGCGGGCGTTTTCGCGCGCCGCCGAGATCGCCTCCACGATCGAGCAGCCGCCCTCGGTATCGCGGCTGAAGGCGACGAGGTCGGTCAGCGACCACACGTCCAGCTGCTCCTTCGGCGGTTGGATACCCAGCACCCGCAGCAGCGTCCGCGATGCCTGATCGGGGTCGACGCTGGAATCCTCGAGAAGCTGGTGCACCGTGACGTCGAGGATGCGGGCCGTGTCGTCGGCCCTCTCGACGTAGCGCCCGATCCAGTAGAGCGATTCGGCGTTGCGCGCCAACATCAGTGCTTCACCGCCTGCTGTTGCTGCTGCTGTTGCTGCCTCGACGACGAGCCGTCGCCGTTCTTGTCGCTCCTCGACCCCTTGGCCGTCTTCGGCAGCGCGCGGACGAGCTCGGCCGCCGCGAGTTCGCGGTCGGCGACCGACGCCCGGGATGCGAGCACCCAGGTGTCCTTCGAGCCGCCTCCCTGGCTCGAGTTGACCACCAGCGACCCTTCCGGCAGCGCAACTCGGGTCAGCCCGCCCGGCAGCACCCAGACGTCATCGCCGTCGTTGACCGCGAACGGCCGCAGGTCGACATGCCGCGGTGCGAGCTCGTCGTCGATCTGGGTCGGCACGGTCGACAACTGGACGACGGGTTGGGCGATCCATCCGCGGGGATCGCTGCGGATCTTCTTGCTGATCGTCGCCAGCTCTTTCGCGGAGGCGTCGGGGCCGAAAACGATCCCGTATCCGCCGGAGCCTTCGACCGGTTTGATGACGAGCTCGTCGACCCGATCGAGCACTTCCTCGCGCTCGTCGTCGAGCCAGCACCGGTAGGTGTCGACATTGGCGACCAGCGGCTTCTCGCCGAGGTAGTACTCGATGATCGTCGGCACGTAGGTGTAGACCAGCTTGTCGTCGCCGACGCCGTTGCCGATCGCGCTGGAGATGACCACGTTGCCCGCGCGGGCGGCGTTGAGGATCCCCGCCACGCCGAGCACCGAGTCGGGCTTGAAATGCATCGGATCCAGGAACTCGTCATCGATGCGCCGGTAGATGACGTCGACCTGGCGCTCGCCTTCGGTGGTGCGCATATAGACGGTGTTGTCGCGGCAGAACAGGTCGCGACCCTCGACCAACTCCACCCCCATCTGGCGGGCCAGCAGCGAGTGCTCGAAGTAGGCGGAGTTGTAGACGCCGGGCGTGAGCACGACCACCGTCGGATCGGCCTCGTTGGAGGCGGCGGCGTTGCGCAGGGCGCGCAGCAGATGAGAGGAGTAGTCACCGACCGCCCGCACCCGGTGCGTGGCGAACAAATTCGGAAAGACCCGCGCCATCGTGCGGCGGTTTTCCATCACGTAGGAGACACCGGACGGCGAGCGCAGGTTGTCCTCGAGCACGCGGAACACGCCCTGTGCATCGCGAACGAGGTCGATGCCCGCGACGTGAATGCGCACACCGTTCGGCGGCATGATGCCTGCGGCTTCGCGGTGGAAGTGCTCGCACGACGTGATCAACCGGCGCGGAATGACCCCATCACGCAGAATCTCCTGCTCGCCGTAGATGTCGGTCAGGTACATCTCGAGGGCCTTGACCCGTTGCCGGATGCCGCGCTCCAGCCGCGTCCACTCCGCCGCCGAGATCACGCGCGGCACCAGATCCAGCGGAAACGGGCGTTCCTGGCCGGAGAGGGAGAACGTGATGCCCTGGTCGATGAAGGCTCGGCCGAGCGCGTCTGAGCGGGCTTCGAGCTCAGCGGCATCGGACGGGGCCAGCTCTGCGTAGATGCCCTTGTACGGCCCGCGGACGTTGCCCTGGCCGTCGAACATTTCGTCGAATGCCTTCGAGTACCTGCCCAGATTGTTGTACCCGCCGAAGATGGGATCGTGCCGTTTGGCGCGCTTGCCGTCGCTGCGGGACGTCCGAGCGGGCGTGGTCGGCAAAGTTCGAAGGCTCACCCATGCCATGCTGCATCACTTCCGGGGTTTCGGCAGGCCAGTAGGTCTCACTTTGGGAGATTTGTGCGCTCGCTGGTAGCCTGAACAGTCGCTGCCCGTCGACGGGCGCGCTGAAAAGACTTAAGCAACCCAGACGAGATTTGCGAAGGAATACACGCGTGGCCAACATCAAGTCGCAGCAGAAGCGGATCCTCACCAACGAGCGCCGCCGGCTGCGCAACAAGTCCGTGAAGTCATCGCTCCACACGGCCGTGCGCGGATTCCGTGCGGCCGTCGAGTCCGGTGACAAGGACAAGGCCACCGAGCTGCTGGTGGAGACCAGCCGCAAACTGGACAAAGCCGCCAGCAAGGGCGTGATCCACAAGAACCAGGCCGCCAACCGCAAGTCGGCGCTGTCCCGGGCCCTCAACAGCATCTGAGCGCGCGCCACCCCGGCGATCGACTGACCGCCGTCAGTCGTCGGCGGCCAGCTCAGCCACCTTTCGAACCGCCGCTTCCAGCGCGTAGTCGGCGTCGGCCGCGGCACCCTTCACGTCGGCGTTCAGCGCCGCAACCAGCCGCATCGCCTCGGCCACTGATGCGCGCGACCACCGACGCGCCTGCTTCTGCGCCTTCTGCACCCGCCACGGCGGCATGCCCACGTCGGAGGCCAGCCGATACGGATCGCCGGATAACGGACCCACCCTGGCGATGGTGTGGACGGCTTCGGCCAGCGCATCGGCCAGCACCACCTGCGGCTCGCCGCTCATCATCGCCCAACGCAGCGCTTCGGCGGCGCCCGCGACGTCGCCCGTGACGGCCTTGTCGGCGATGTCAAAGCCCTTCACCTCGGCCTTACCCGAGTGGTAGCGGCGCACCGCCGCGGCGTCGACCTTGCCATCGGTATCGGCGACGAGCTGCGAGCAAGCCGCCGCCAGTTCGCGGATGTCGGAACCGACCGCGTCGAGCACGGCGGTCACGGTGTCGTCGCTGACCTTGACCCGCAGTCCGCGGAATTCGCGTCGCACAAAGTCGGCACGCTCCGCGGCTTTGGTAATGCGGGCACACGGATGTTCTTCTGCGCCAACCTTTTTGAGCTGATCTGCGAGCGCCTTTGCCCGGCCGCCGCCCGAGTGCACCACGACCAGCGTGGTGCCCGCGGGCAGGTCGGCCGCCGCGGCGGCGATCAGGGCGACCGCATCCTTGCCCGCTTCGGCCGCCGCCTCCAGCACCACGACACGCTCGTCTGCGAACAACGACGGGCTGAGCAACTCGGCGAGCTCGCTGGTGCTGACCTCTCCGGCGCGAAGTCGATCCACCGGTACGTCGTCGGTGCCGGCCCGCTTGCGCACCTGACGCAGGACCGTCCCGACGGCGCGCTCGACCAACAGCTCCTCGTCCCCCAGCACCAGGTGCAGGTCGACACTCTCTTGGCTCACCCCACGATCGTGTCATGGCCGCCCGACAGTCCCGACATCGTCCACGCGAGTAAGCAGACCGCCGCACCACCCGCCGAGACCCGCACCCACCGCCAGCGCCATGCGAGGACAGCCGAGAGACCCGTGGCCGCGACGACGATGACACCGAGCAGCCCGGAGGGCACCGGCACCGACGCCGCGGGAACGGCCGCGGCCCAGCGCGCGACCCGCAGCAACCACCACAGCTCGGGGCCGGTGAACCGGATCAGCATCTCGGCACCGAAGGGCCAGAGCGGACCCAACGCCGCGGCGGCGGTGCCGAAGACCGTGATCGGCGGAATGACGACCGCAACGGCCAGATTGGCGACGACCGACACCACGCTGAACGTTCCCGAGATCCCCGCCACCAGCGGCGCGGTGACGAGTTGCGCCGCGACAGCAACACTGACGGCATCGGCGAGCGGCTTCGGCCAGCCACCCGCCACCAAGCGCCGCGACCAGGCCGGCGCGATCACCACCAGAGCGGCCGTCGCCGACACCGACAGCGCGAAACCGACATCGACAGCGAGTTCCGGCGCGCCGATCATCAGCACGATCACGCTGGCCGAGAGCACCGGAATGGCCTGCCGGCGACGATGCGAGAGCACCGCCAGCAGGGTGATGCCACCCATCACGGCGGCACGCAGAACGCTCGCCGAGGGCTGTACCACGATGACGAACGCCAGGAGCGCGGCCGCGGCGAGAGCCACCGCGATCCGCGGCCCCACCAGTGCGGCAGCGAGCAACACGGTGCCGCACACGATGGTGACGTTGGCGCCCGACACGGCGGTCAGATGGGTCAGGCCCGATGTCTTGAATTCCCGGGTGGTCTGCCCGGTGACTGCCGCAGTGTCACCGAGTACCAACGCGGGGAGCACGGCTGCCTGGTCAGCGGGCAGGGCAGCGCGCGCCGCGGCGCCGAATCCGCTGCGGACGTGCTGCGCCACTCGCTGGATCGGCGCCGACTCCCCGAAGGTCGGCTTGCCCGACGCCGACAACACCGCGATCGTCAGATCGCGTCGGGCGGGGCGGCCGATGCGCGCCTGAAACCTTACCGGGCGGCCGGCGGTCAGCTCGGCGAAGTCACCGGCCGAGGTGAAAGCCACCACCCGGCCCGATGTTTCGCTTCCGTCGAGAGACCGGAGGGAGCCTCGGAACATGATTCGGCCGCCACCCAGCGCGCGCGGACTCTCGGTCGGCGTCACCACGACTGAGGTGGTCGAACCATAGTGATGGGTGATCGGATGGTGCCGCACTTCGTCGACACGTAGCCCGACGGCGATCGTGAACCCGACCCCGGCGACCGCGACGGCGCCGACGCCGCGCAGGACCGCTCGGCCCTCGGCCGCGGACTCGTGCACGCGATTCGTCCACCACCCCGCGCCCGCGGTGATCGTCATCGCCACCGCAGTCACGGCGATGGAACCACCGACGTGCCAGAGGATCCCGGAGGCGGTGACCGCCCATCCGGTCAGGGCGGCCGGGACCAAGCGGATGTCGAGCGGGGTATCGCCGGCCATCGACGTCATACGTGGACGAGGTCGCGCAGCTTCTCCAGCCGTGCGGGACCGATTCCGTCCACGTCACCGAGTTGATCGACGCTGGTGAATCGCCCATTGGCGTCACGCCACGCGATGATCGCCGCCGCCGTGACCGGGCCGATGCCGGGGAGCCCGTCCAGTTGTTCCACGGTCGCGCCGTTCAGGTCGATCGGACCCTCGGGCGCCGCGGGGCTTCCGGGTGCCGCCGGGCCCGCCGGCCTCGCGGCCGGACTCGGCCCTGAGGCGACCGAACTGCCCATCGCGGTCGGCTGCCCCGGCGCCGCGCCGATACCCACGATGATCTGTTCACCGTCGGCGACCCGCCGGGCCATGTTCAGCCCGATCAGATCCGCGCCGTCCAGGGTGCCGCCCGCGGCGGTCAGGGCGTCCGCGATCCGCGCCCCCGGCTTCAACATGACCAGGCCCGGCTTGTGCACCAGCCCGACCACGCTCACCACGACATCCTGATCCTCCGCAGGAGGAGAAGCGGCCGGGGACGGACTGGCTGACGAAACCATCTGCACCGGTGGTAATTTGGCCGATGAGATGGCCGGCGGCTTGTCCCGAATCAAGGCAAAGACGGTCACCAGCACCGCGATGACCCCGACGACGCCGAGCGCGAAGACGCCGGCCCGTCCCGGATCGGCACGAACGGCCGCGGCCCAACCGGTCTCGGCCGACTTGGCTTCCGGTAACCAACGCGACAACGAGGTGTCCGGCTGATCGTCGTCGGCGGACTCCGAATCGTCTTCTGCGTCGAGTCGACGGTGCAGCCGATCGACGGGCAGTTCGGTTCGCATGCGTTGACGGTAGATGCGGCTTCGGACCCCACCACCTCAGCGCGATGACGCGCCGAGGAGCCTGTGGATGAAATCACGTCTGTGGATAGATGCTTGGACTACCTTGCTACCGTTCCCTCTGGGGGTGAAACGTGGATCACCGTCGTATCCCGATGGTCGCGGGCATCGGTTTCGCGATGCTGTACACCGCTGCGCTACTTGGAATTCCGACATTGCCCGGCATAGACAAGTCGGGTTCTGACATCGTCTCGTTCGTCAGCCGGCACGCGGGGGTCATACGTGTTCAGACGTTGCTCGTCGCGTTCGGCTCGCTGGCGCTTGTCGTGGTCCTCGGCTATGCCCGCGAGCGTCTGACCGGCCCGTCTGCCTACATCTTCACCATCGGCTCGGCGGTCTTGCTGGTTCAGACGGGGATCGCCATGTGGTTCAGCGCCGGGCTGGCCCTGCATCCTGAAGAACTGGGATCGGCAACCGCGCGCACCATCGCCGACATCGCGTCGATGTGGGGTCCCGTTCTGACCATCGCCGACATCATGATTGCCGCACCGATCCTCTTGGCGGCCAACGAAGATCGGTTTCCGAGATGGATGGGCGTCCTGGCGGCGGTGTTCGCTGTCGAGCAGCTCATCGAGACGATCACGATCATCGGACCGGCGGGTAGCTTCATCTCACCCGGCGGACCGATGAACCTCTATCTCGGGGGATCTCTCTTCATCATCTTTTTTCTTGCGCTCGGTGTCGCGTTGTCCATCGATCGGCCCGCGCCCGATCACCTGGTTGCGGCCGACGAACCCCGCGCCGAATGATCGACGGCGCGGGCAGATGGCTCCGTGCCGGTGCCGGCCTTCTTGTGTTCACCGTGTCCTTCTCCGGCGCCCGCCGAATCGGTGCGCTGCCGTCGATGTGTGGGTCCGGGGATCTTCTTGGCGACCGAGTCGTCGGAGGTAGCCCGCGAATCGCCGCGCTCCGAACGTTTTGCGCCGTCACTCGTCGCACCCTTCGACCCGTCACTGATCGAACTCGTGGAGGGACTCAGGTTTTCGGTCGTACGTGCGGCGGGATTCGCATCGCGTGGGCGGTCGCCTTGCGCCGCAAGCTCGGCCGACGGCGTGGGCGGCAACTGGGCCGGCGTCCGCGCTGACGGGAAGGGATCGGCAAGCGAAGCGCGAATGTTGGTCACCGCGGTGTCGACCGCCGAGGTGACGATCCCGGCGGCATCGTCGATCACCTTGCCCGCCTGCGCGCCACCTGCAGCCAGGGCCGCCACCGGGTTGCCGGATCGGGCAAGTTCCTGTGCGCCGGCATCCGCAGCCTGTACGACGCCGAGCAGAAGTAGCTCACCGGCCTGGAACGCCACCGCCGTCACGACATTGACCGTCTCCGCGGAAGCGACCTGCAGGATGTTTCTGGCGCCCGTCGGAGTCGTCGGCGGGCCCACCGGCTGATCGAGGGCGCCGAGAATGTTGGTACGCCCGTTCTGGACCGTCTGCAGGAACTGACCGGGCGTGAAGACCGCGGCACCGACGTTGAACGCCTCCACGATGGCGACGTCGAGCGCGTGAAACGCCTTCGGTACCACCAGGAAGACATCGTTGTTCAACAGCGGTGTGGCCGCGGCGTTCGCCGGCCCGGTGATCGATGCCAGCGCGTCGCCGACCGCCCTGAGCGGCGCACCCGTCGTCAGAACTGAACCCAGGAACGTCACCGGGGCCTGGGCCGTGGCGGCCGGCACGGTGATCGCGGCCTCCACGGCGAACGGGCAGATCAGGCTGCAGTACTGGAACTGGTTGCGAATGAAGGCCAGCGGAATGGCACCGAGTGCCGGTGCGACCGACTGGGCTGCGGGGCCGACGGCCTGAGTGGGAGGTGGTTCGGCCGCACCGGCCACCGGTGCGACGGCCAGTGCGCTGATCCCGGCGATGGCGATACCGGTCGTGACGGACGAACGGATACCCGCGCGCATGTCGGCCCCCAGGTGGTTGTGTTCGCTGATGCACCCACTCATTGACACGTTGCGCATGGCGCGGAAGTTCGATCACGGCGAACACGATCGTCGTAACATGCTGGAGGTGGACGGTGTGCACGATATGGGTGGTGTCGACGGCTTCGGGCCGGTCGTGCACGATGATTCCGCCGCCTTCTTCGCCGAGGACTGGGAGCGTCGCGTCTTCCGGATACTCATGGGCACCACGGATGTGCTGGGTAGCCCCGGCGGGAAGTTCCGCCACTCGATCGAGCGCATGGACCCGGTGCATTACCTGTCGTCTCCCTACTACGAACGCTGGTTGACGGGTCTGACCACGCAATTCGTCGAAGCGGGCATCACCACGGCGGATGAACTCGACCGCCGTGCGGGGGGACACTTTCCGCTGTCCCGGCCCGACCGGGGTGCGTTGCCCGACGACCTCACCCCGCGCACCGAACCGCGCTATTCCGTCGGAGAGGACGTCCGCGTCCGCCAGTGGCATCCCCACGGACACACCCGAGCTCCGCGCTACGTGCAGGGCAAAAGGGGCACGATCGTGCGCGTCGACGGCGCCGCCGACATCGACGATGTCCAGGCCCACGGCGGTGGTTCCGTCAGCGACCCGCTCTATTCCGTCCGCTTCACGTCCGGAGAGCTGTGGGGCGATGGTGGCACCGACGGCGAAATCATTCACGTCGACCTCTTCGAGCGCTACCTGCAGGACCCCGATGAGCGTTGACCATCACCACCCGACCGACCTGGCACCGGTCGAGGCGCGGGTCGCCGCGATCGAGGCGGTGCTCGTCGAAAAAGGCATCCTCGACGTCGATGCGGTCGACTCGATGGTCCGAACCTTCGAGGAAACCCTCGGCCCGATGAACGGCGCCAAGGTGGTCGCCCGCGCATGGACGGATCCCGCGTTCAAACAGCGACTCCTCACCGACGGCACCGCAACAATCAAGGCGCTCGGGTTCACCGGCCCCGAGGGCGACCACATGGTCGTGGTCGAAAACACCCCCGAGGTCCACAACCTCGTGGTGTGCACGCTCTGCTCCTGCTATCCGTGGCCGGTACTCGGGCTGCCGCCCAGTTGGTACAAGTCCCCGGCCTACCGGTCACGGGCAGTTCGCGAACCGCGCAAGCTCCTCGCGGAGATGGGCACGGTCATCGAAGACCACGTCGAGATCCGGGTATGGGACTCCAGCGCCGAGGCGCGATACCTGGTGCTCCCGATGCGTCCGACCGGCACCGGGGAGATGACCGAGGACCAGCTGGCGGCCGTCGTCACACGCGATTCGATGATCGGGGTCCGTCGGCTGTGACCGGATCGCCGCTCGACGACGAGTCGATCCCCCGCGACAACGGCGAGCTCGTCTTCGAAGCGCCGTGGCAGGCCCGCGCGCTGGCCGTCGCGGTCGCGCTCGTCGAGAAACTCGGCCTGCCCTGGGATGTCTTCCGGCATCGACTGATCGACGCGATCGCCGAGGACCCACAACGTCCCTACTACGAGAGCTGGGGCAGCGCACTGGAGTCGATGGTCGTCGAATTGGAATTGACCACGCCATCGGACCTGGATGCTGCGGCCCCGACCGAACGCACGCCGCTCTAAGCGATTGTCGGCCAATAGCTCTCGCCGCCATCGATCGCGCTAGGTGACCTGCCCGGAGTGCCCGCCCGTGACCGGTTCGTCGAGTGTGATGGCTCGGGCGTCATCGGGCACGGCGCCGGCCGCCCCCTCAGGCGTCGAGCGCTCCAGGAACCGCAGCAGCTCGACGGGAAAGGGCAGCACGAGGGTCGAATTCTTCTCCGCGGCGACCTCGACGACCGTCTGCAGCAGGCGCAGTTGCAGCGCCGCCGGCTGTTCTGCCATCACCTCCGCGGCCTGCGCGAGTTTCTCGGACGCCTGCAATTCCCCGTCTGCGGTGATGATCCGGGCGCGCCGCTCACGCTCGGCCTCGGCCTGGCGCGCGATCGACCGCTTCATGGAATCGGGCAGCACGACGTCCTTGATCTCGACGCGGTCGATGTGGATGCCCCAGCCCAAGGCGGGGTTGTCGATCAACAGCTCGAGGCCCTGGTTCAGCCGCTCCCGGTTGGACAGGAGGTCGTCGAGGTTGCTCTTGCCGATGATGGACCGCAGCGAGGTCTGCGCAACCTGGCCGATCGCCGACATGTAATCCTGCACGTCGACGGCAGCGCGCACCGGGTCGCAGACCTTGAAGTAGATCACCGCGTCGACCCGGACCGTCACGTTGTCGCGGGTTATCCCGTCCTGGGCGGGCACCGGCAAGGTGATGATCTGCATGTTCACCTTCTGCAGGCGGTCGGCGATCGGGATCAGCACGGCCAGCCCGGGCTGCCGGACGCGGGGTTGCACCCGGCCGAACCGGAAGACGACGCCCTTTTCGAACTGCTTGACGACCCGGATGTTGGCCAGACCCAGCCAGATCACCCCGATGCCTGCGGCGCCGACCGGTGCGAGCGTGTAGAGGATGCTCATGGTGTCCTCCTCGACGGAATGACCCGCGGAACACCGACTGCGCCCCGCGGGCGCGACCTCATGATCCGATTGTCGCTCCCCAGCCGTCGCTTCGCCAGCAGACCCAATCGATCTCGACCAGAGCACCGGCGGCCAGCCCGGTGACGCCGACGCACGTTCGTGACGGCTGGCGCTCGGGAAACCAGGTCTCGTAGGCCGCGTTGAACGCGCCGTAGTCGGTCCAGTCCATCAGGAACGCGCGGACGGACACGACGTCGGCCAGCTGTCCGCCACACAATTCGGTGACCCGTAGCAGGTTCCGCAGCACCTGATCGGTCTGGATCGCGACGTAGTCACCGACCACGGCGCCGGTGACATCGGTAGGCATCTGCCCCGTCACATACAGCGTTTGCCCGGCGGCGGTTGCGTGTGCGAACGGCGCTACCGCGGGCGGCACCCCCTCGGCAGGAGTGAATTTGAATGCGCGAATTGTGTTGTCGCTCACCCCGATACTGTAGACCAACATGTCTAGACCATTGGTGACGGGCGTCACCGAAGTCCCTTTGGTGCTGGTCGATGGCATCGGCGGCGGCTAACTCGGCGCCGGCGGTTGTGATGCGGACAACTACCACTGGCGATTGTGAAGAGATCTGTTGCCGCGCGCGGATGTTCGCTTTCCGCCGACGGAATCAAGCCTCGATCTTGATGGTTGAACATTGAGACGCGCGTCCGAAAATCGATCGAAAAATGAGAAGTCGAGAAGAAGGCATCAGCATGCACAAGTTCGGAATTGCCACTCTAGTTTCCGGCGGATTGGCCGCCGCCGTGATCGGACTGGCCGCACCCGCCGCCGCAGCCCCCAGCGGCCCGGGTAATGCCCAGCAGACCATCAGCCAGCTGCAGTCCGAGGGCTACAACGTGATCGTCAACCGCGTGGGCACCACGCCCCTGGATCAGGCCACCGTGGTGGCTGTGCGCCCCGGCCAGACATTCAGCCGCACCGACTCGGGAGCTCCTGGTGACACATTCGGCACCACGGTTACCGATAAGACGATCTACGTCGACGTGAAGTAAACGCAGGGCAGAAGACAAGGGGCCGTCTCATCGGGGCGGCCCCTTGTCGTGTGTAACGATGCAATTCCGAGCACATCGATGCGCTCAAGTGACGGGATCGCTAATGGCAGAAGAATTGACGCACGACGCTACCCTTCGCGAGGTCTCGACCTCCGCGGGAATGCTCCGCTATCACGAAGCGGGCCAGGGCGCTCCGCTCTTGATGCTGCACAGTTCGGGACCCGGTGTGACGGGCTGGCGAAATTTCCGCGGAATTCTCGGCACGTTTTCTCGACATTCCGTTGCCCCGCCCTGGTGACCGAGAAGTCATCGGGGAGCGCTGGGCGCTGGCGACGGACGCACCGACTTTGGCGAGCGCCCGCCGGATGTACAGCACGGCCGCGTTCCGTCAGATGTCGGAGGCGATGCACGCCTCCGACAGCTGATGCCGTGGGCGGTGATGCACAGGGTGACGGCCCCGACGTTGCTGACGTGGGGACGCGACGACCGGGTGAGTCCGCTCGACATGGCACTCATCCCGATGCGCATCATCCCCCATGCCGAACTTACGTGTTCCCCAACTGCGGGCACTGGGCGATGATCGAAGCGAAGCCGGCGTTCGAGGCCTCCGTGCTGGCGTTTCTGGGCCGTGACGACTGGCCCCGCGAGTCCGGTTCCGCTGATCGGGACGGCGGGACATGATGGCGTCCGGCGGAGTCCACCATCTCTTGGACAGACAGACAGACAGACAGACAGGACACACCAAGGCCGACCCGGTGATCGACAGGGTGATGGGGATCGCCGACCAGTTACGCGATGGGGCGGCCGAGGCCGAGCGGCTCGGGCAGCTGCCCGACCAGACGGTGAAGAGCCTCAAGTCGGTCGGGGCGATCAGACTGCTGCAGCCGAAGCGGTACAACGGGTTCGAGGGGCATCCCCGCGAGTTCGCCGAGACGGTGATGGCGGTCGCCGCCCTGGATCCCGCGTCCGGCTGGAGATGCGGTGTGGTGGGTGTGCACCCCTACCAACTCGCGTACGCCGATCCGAGAGTGGCCGACGAGATCTGGGGTGCCGATACCGACACCTGGGTCGCGTCGCCCTATGCACCGCAGGGCGTCGCGCAGCCGGTGGACGGCGGTTATCTCTTCAACGGCCGCTGGCAGTTCAGTTCTGGAACCGACGCCTGCGAGTGGATTTCCTGGGCGCCATGATCGGTGACGCCGACGGCAAGCCGCTGATGCCAGTAGATGCTACACATGATTCTGCCGCGCACGGATTACGAGATCGTCGAAGACTCCTGGAATGCGGTGGGCCTGCGGGGAACAGGTTCCAAGGACATCATCGTCTGTGACGCGTTCGTTCCCGAGTACCGGACGATGAACGCGACCGAAGTGATGGACGGCACCGCACAGCGCAGCGCCGGGATGACGGAGACGCTCTACCTGATGCCGTGGTCGACGATGTTCCCGCTGGGCATCACCGCGGCGGTCATCGGTATCGCCGAAGGTGCGTTGGCCGCATACCTGGACTATCAGCGTGACCGCGTCGGCGCCGCAGGCACGGCGATCAAGGACGACCCGTACGTGATGTTCGCGATCGGCGAGGCGGCCGCCGACATCAACGCGGCGCGCCAGGAACTGCTGGCGAACGCCGACCGGATCTACGACATCGTCGACGGGGGCGCGGAGGTGTCGTTCGCCGACCGGGCCGCAGGCCGCCGCACGCAGGTGCGGTCGGCCTGGCGCGCGGTGACGGCGGTCGACCAGATCTTCGCGCGCTCGGGAGGCAACGCGCTGCGGATGGACAAACCGCTGCAGCGGTACTGGCGCGATGCACACGCCGGACTCGCGCACGCAATTCATGTGCCCGGCACCACCTTCCACGCTTCAGCGCTCAGCTCGCTGGGCATCGACGCGCAGGGCCCGCTGGCGGCCATGATCTGAAACGGCGACGAGGACAACCACGTGACGGACATCAAGAGCCTCGGCTACATCCGGGTTCAGACCAACGACATCGACCGCTGGCGCACGTTCGCATTCGGCCTCGTTCGGCCTGTCCGATCTCGGCATCAAGGGTGGACTCGTCACTGATAGGCATGCGCGCGTGCTCGACGCCGTGGCAATTCCATCAATGGGCTGTACGCCGCGGGTAACACGATGGCGGCCGTCACCGGCCTGGCCTATCCGGGCGGTGGGAGGCCGATCGGGGCGTCGATGTTGTTCAGCCATCTCGCCGCCAAGAACATGGCCGCACGGGTGAATGGACACCGTCGGGGTTAGTGTCCACTCCACCCTGCAGGCTCATCGAGGAGACGCATGACTGACCGGCCGCTTCGTGTCATCCAGTGGACCACCGGCAACATCGGGCGGCGTTCGCTGCACGCGATCATCGGCCGCGACGACATGGAACTCGTCGGCGTGTACGCCCACGGCAAGGACAAGCTCGGCCTCGGCGCCGCCGAACTGGCGGGCCGCCCGAACCCACCGGCGTCACCGCAACGAACGTCATCGACGCGCTGATCGCGCTGAAGCCCGACGCGTGCTGCTACAACCCGCTGCGGCCGGACATCGACGAGTTGGCCCGGCATCTCGAGGCGGGCGTCAACGTCTGCTCGAGCGCGGCCTGGATCACCGGCCGCAAGCAGACGCCGGCAGATCTGGAGCGCATCCGAAAGGCATGAGAGAAGGGCAAATCGACGATCTTCGGCAGCGGCGCGCATCCGGGCATGACGCGCATGGTCGGCATGGTGCTCAGCGGTTCTTGTGAACGTGTGGACGAGATCCGCATCACGGAGTCGGTGGACTGCTCGACCTACGAATCGGCGGCAACCCAGACCGCGATGGGGTTCTCGCAGGACCCCGACGCCCCGGGCCCGGCCGAGAACGTCCGGCGTGAGAGTGAGGTGTTCGCCGAATCGGCGGCGATGATGGCTGATGCGATCGGCGCCAAGCTGGACAAGATGACGTTCGACGTGACATCCACGGCCGCGACCGGCGACAGCGACCTCGGATTCATGCAGATCCCGAAGGGCACCGTGGCCGGGGTCTACGGTTACCACCGCGGCTGGGTCGCTGAGAAGAACGTTGTCAGTGTGGGTTTCAACTGGATCATGGGCGAACACGTCAAACCGCGGAAGCCGCTGGAGCACCGCCATGTCATCCAGGTCTTCGGCATGCCCAACATGCGCACCGTCGTGCACTGTCTGCCGCCCAGGGACTGGACCGAGCCGGGCTTCATGGGCCTGGGCATGATTTACACGGCGCTGCCGGTGACCAACGCGGTGCCCGCCGTCGTGGCCGCCGGGCCGGGCATCGTGACGGCGGCCGACCTGCCGCCGGTCACCGGGCGCGCGGCGGTATAGCCGCGGTCGGCGGCATCGATCCTGTGACGCCTGCCGAGGGCTCCTTCTCGACCTCGGTGTGCAGGAAGCGGCCGTGGGTTTCGGGCAGAAACGCCAAGCCGATGAACGCGATGACCATCAGGGCCGAGATCACCGTGGCCGCCATCGCGATGTCGCCGTCGAACCATCCCGTCGCGATGGCGCCGGCCACGAGTGGGCCTGCGGCCGTGCACAACCGGCCGATGCTGTTGGTGACGGCCATCGCCGACGCCCGCACCGACGGGCCGAACAACTCGGGAAAGTACACCGCGGTCCCGGCGAGTACGCCGAAGACGCCGAACCCGACCACGGGAAGCAGCCACATGTACATGGCGTAGGTGTCGGCGAACGGATACAGGATGCACACCGCGCCGAGGCCGATCACCAGGCTCATCACGAACGTGTTCTTCCTGCCGATCCTGTCGGCGATGAAACCCCAACTCGCATAACCGACTGCGCCACCGATATTGAGCATCGCGGTACCCCAGGCGACGGCCGTCACCACGTCGCCGCCTGCCGTGTCATGGCCGACGACGGCGCGGATGCTCTGCGGGGTCCAGGTGGTGACGCCCCAGAACGCGAACAGCGCACCGACACAGATGACCGTGCACGCCATCGTGGTCCGCAGCATCGGCGGGGTGAACAACTGGGCCAGCACGAAGCGGTCGCTGCTCACTTTGGCCGACCCGGCGGCGCGTTCGGCCTTGCGCCTGGCCCTGGCCGCCTTGACGTCGGCCATGCTCTCGGGCTCGTGCACGTTGCGCCGGATGAACAGCACCAGCAGCGCCGGAATGAGACCGAAGGCCATGGTCCACCGCCAGCCGAGGTGCCCGACGAAGTTGTAGACCGCCGCGGCCACCAACGCGCCCAGCGCCAGCCCGGACATCATGACACCGCTCGCCTTGCCGCGGTGCTTGCTGCTGGCCCACGCCTCGGCGACCAGTGCCGCACCGATCGGCAGTTCCACACCAGAGCCGATGCCGGCGATGAAGCGGAACGTGACGAACTCGGCGTAGTTGACCACGATCACCGAGAGCGCGGTGAATACCGAGAAGAGCAGGACGCCGGTGATCAGCACCCGCACCCGGCCGACATAGTCGGCGACGACACCGAAAAAGATCGCCCCGACTGCCCAGCCCGTCAGGAACACCGTGACGGCAAGCCCACTGTGGAAAGTGGAGGGATGGCCCAGCAGTTCGGTGGTCGCGGGCCCGGCGACCTGGGTGAACAGGCTGTAGTCGAACCCGTCGAGCGCCCATCCGAGCGTGGTGGCGACCAGCACGGACCACTGATAGCGGCTGATCCCGCCGTGCCAGGTGGATGCGGCGCCGGGGTTGGCAGTGCTCATCGTTGGCTCCTTTGCCAAATGCTTTCTTGCTCAGAGAGTTTCAGTGCGCAGCGATACTTCAGTTTGTCGCTGCGGATTCGCCGCGGCGAAGCGCGCCGACCACGAGCCGGTCGACGCTCAGTTCCAGCGCCTGGTCCTCGTCGAGGTCGCGGCAGGCGCGCAGCATGTCCTTGATCTCGGCGTGAATCCGCGGATTGCGGGACCGCAGCGCGTCCACCCGGGTCCGCACCTCCTCGGCGAGCGCCTCGGCGGAGTCGACCACTTCGGTGACCAGACCCAACTCGAGGGCACGGGTCGCGCTGATCCGCTCACCGGTGGCGGTCAGCCAGAACGCCTGCCGCTCCCCCACCAGGCGCGGTAGCCACGCGAGCACGAGCGCGGGCGCGAGGTCGATGCCGACTTCCGGGAACCACAGCGATGCACCCGAAACCGCCACCGCTACATCGCAAGCCGCCAGCAGGCCGACACCGAAGCCCGCGGCGTCGCCGTGTACCTCGGCGATGGTGACCAGCGGCGTCGCGCGCAGCGCGCGGTGCAGGCGCACCAACGTCTGGGTTTCGGAACGCAGATCGCCCGGCGTGCTGCCCGCCCGTTCCCTGCCGAGGCAGAACACGTCGCCGGTGCTGCGCAGGCGCAGCACGTGCGTACCGGCCGGCGGGGACAACAGCAGCTCGGTCAGCTCGGCGCACAGTTCGACGGTCAGCAGATTGTCGGGTGGCCGGTTGACGAGCACCTCGAGGACGCCGTCGGTGGAGGTCGCGTCCAGTTCGCCCATGTCAGTTCAGCCGATCCGTCGCGACGCCGCCGTACCAGTCGACGTCGTCGGGTGCGGTGCGGATGGTCACTGCCCGGACATTGGTGAAGTCGTTGAACGACTCCCAGCCGCCTTCTCTGCCGACACCGCTGTCGCGAACGCCGCCCCACGGCGAGGACGGGTCGAGCCGGTGATGATCGTTGACCCACACCATGCCGGTCTCCAATTGAGCCGCGACGCGATGGGCCCGCGCCACGTCGCGGGTCCAGATGGACGAGCCGAGCCCGAAGGCCGAGTCGTTGGCCAGTTCGACGGCCTGCGCCTCGTCCTCGAACGGGATGGCGACGACCACGGGACCGAAGATCTCTTCGCGGGCGACGCGCATCTGGTTGGTGACGTCGGCAAGCACCGTCGGCTCGATGAAGAACCCCCCGGGCAGCCCGGGGACCTGCGCCGCGTGTCCGCCCGCCGCGATCCGCGCACCGTCACCGGTGGCGCTGTCGATGTAGCCGAGGATCCTGTCCTGGGCCCGCCTGGAGATGACCGGCCCGAGTTGCGTCGTCGGATCCGCCGGATCACCTATCCGGATGGTGGCCGCCACCTTGCAGAGTTCGTCGACCACGTCGTCGTAGATGGTGCGCTGAATCAGCAGCCTGCTGCCTGCGATGCAGGTTTGGCCGGCTCCGACGAATCCGCCGAACGCCGCGCCGCGCGCGGCGACGTCGATCGGGGTGTCGTCGAAGATCAGCACCGGTGACTTGCCGCCCAGTTCCAGGGTGGCCTTGGCGAACCGCTGCGCCGTGGCAATCGCGATGGCCCGACCAGGCTCGGTGCCGCCGGTGAAGACGGCCTTCTTGACCAACCGATGGCCGGTCAGCGCGGCGCCGGCGGTCGGCCCGAGTCCCGGGGTCACGTTCAGCACACCGGCCGGGATACCGGCCTCGAGCGCGATCTGGCCGAGCATCAGCGCGGTCAGCGGGGTTTGCTCAGAAGGCTTGAGCACCACGGTGTTTCCCGTCGCCAGGGCAGGCGCGAGGCTCTTCGAGGCGATCATCATGGGATGGTTGAACGACGACAGGATGCCGACGACGCCGAGCGGGAACCGGGTGGTGTAGGAGTGGTAGTCGCCGCGCATCGGCACCACCGACGTCCGGTCGGCGAGCAGCAACGCGGCGTTGTACCGGTACCACTCCGACAGGCGCGTGATCTGAGCCTTGGTCTCGGTGATCGGGCGGCCGTTGTTCATCGTCTCGAGGTGGTAGAGCTCGGCCATCCGCGAATCGATCCCGTCGGCGAACCGGTTGATCAAACGCGCGCGGTCGTGGATCGGCATCGTGCGCCACGTCCCGTTGCGGAATGCGTCGTGTGCATTGCGGACCGCATCGTCGATGTCCGCTTCGCTGGCGCCCGATACTTCGGTGAACACTTCACCCGTCGCGGGGTTGGTCACGGGGATCGGCGCCGCACGTCCCTGCACGATGCGCCCGCCGATGAGTAAACCGGTGGGCAGCGGTGCACGCTGGTCTTCGCCGCCGACGAACGACGCGGTCACAGTCATTAGTTAGATCCTCTATCTGTATACCAATTATCACTACCGTACACAGAAGACGCTAAACCGATGCAGTTCGGATCGCAAGGGATACGAAACGGCCGGGATAGACTTCGATGTGCCCGGGACAACCCGCCAATGTGGGCCAACCGGCGTCCGGACGCGGGCTGGCTAACGGCATGAAAGAGGACAGATGGTCAACGAATCGGCGGCCGCCCGGGTCGCGCGTGACCTGCGCCAGCGGATGCTGAGCGGGGAACTGCCGCCAGGCGCGCGACTGTCTCAGCAGAAGATCGCGGGGGAATACGGCGTGAGCCGGATGCCCGCCCGCGACGCGTTGCAGGCACTGGCCAGCGAGGGGCTGGTCGACACCCACGCGGCCACGGCGGTGGTGCGCAGGCTGTCCGTCACGGAGCTCCAGGAGCTCTACGAGTTGCGCGAAGCGGTCGAACCCCTGCTCACCCGCATCGCCGTGCCCAACGTGGGGAGGGCGGAACTGACCCGGATGTCGGCGTTACTCGACCGGATGGAGGCGGACCCGGCGCCCGCGGAGTGGATGGAATGCAACACCGCATTCCACGCGCTCGTATACCTGCAGGGCAATCGCCCCAGGATGATCCAGATCACCGAGCAACTGCGGCGGCTGACCGACCGCTATCTCTACCTGCACGTCGGGGTGTTCGGCGACAAGGCACACCTGCACGAGGAACACCGGCGCATCTACGACGCCGTGAGCCGGGGCGACGCCAATGCCGCCGCCGACCTGACCCGAGCGCACCTGGCCACCTCGCACGAATTCATTCTGCGATTCCTGCTCGACAGCGAACACGAAGGCGAATTCACCGCTCCCGAGTCCGAAAAGACCCGCGCCGAAACGTCTTTCGGCATCGTCGGCGGGGGTCTGACCGGTTAGAGAATGCGGCGCGTCAGTACCTGAGGCGGTCGCCCACCACACGCACCTCCGACAGCCGTCCGGGGTGATGTGCGGCATAGATCGGGTGCATCAGCACCGGATGGCGGCAATGGGCGCAGGAATGCCGGGCCTCCTTGGCCGACGAGAACGCCAGGTGGTGACACGCGGCGCACCGGACGACGTATGCGCCACCCATCCAGTTGAGAAGGCCGACGTAGATCGCCGCCGTGGTGGCCAATCCCAGCACCACGATGAGGGCGATTGTGAGCTCTTCATAGATCGTCATGATCAGTACCTCCAAACCAATGACGGCGGTGCCGCACGGTACTACCCCGAGATGAATACCTCCCAGAGAACATGTTTACCCGTTGTCGATGCATTCCTCACTGTGACTGTCCCACAGTTGATTACAAGGAACCTTTCATTATCGGATCGTGCTCGATCTTGGATCCTACGCCTCGGAGGGCCTGCGCGGCCCCGGCTGAGATTCTTTTGTGATCGGGGTTTGCTCCGGCGCCCGCTGCCAGAGGCGCCGGCCCAGTGCGTCCTTGCCCGGACCGTCCACAATCGGCCAACGTCGCCCCGCGGCCGGCCATCACCAGTAACAACGCCTCGCCGCGGCCGCGCGCCTCCGGCCCCCTGCCGTGGGACCGGTCGAGGTCGGTGGCCACCAGGCGCACCACGCGCGCCGGCCACGCGCCCCGGATGGTCGGCGCAATCCGGGCGAAATCCAAGGCGGTGCACAGGCGCTGCGGGTCGATTGTGCGCGGCCGCCCCAGTGGCCGTGGGATGCCCTGCTGACGGATCATGCCGTCGGTGAGCGCGACCCGGCCGCCGAAACCTTTGTCAGGTCATGTGGTTCGGTACCCGCCCGCATCATCGCCACGATCTCCTCGGGCGATCGGTGGGCGTAGTCGGCGACGCCGATCGCGTTCATGCGCTTTGCGGACAGCCGTCCCCGGAGCATGCGCCCCACCAGACCCGCCGTATTCGGTTCGGCGTAGCTGACCGTATGGATAGCGACATCACGGACCCCGCCACTTCTCGCACACGTCGCGAACTCATGGCGTTCGTCGAGTGCCATCTGCGCCGTGGACGTCACAATCGCACGGCTGGCCCAGGCTCGCCGCGGCTAGCGCCCATCACCATCGGCGATGTGCACGACGACTCCGACAGCACCAGACCCGACATGGATCGACAACACCGGGCCCATGTCGGTCACGGTCAGTGACTCGATCTGGGGCAACCGCGCGGTCAACGCCGCGCCGAGTTCATCTGCGCCGTCGTGGTTGTCGACGTGATGCACCACGATATTGGCTCGTCGCTCACCCATCACTTCGGCGACGCGATCCACCATCGCCGCCCTCGCCTTGGTGACCGTTCGAATCCGCTGATCCAGCACCAGTCGGCCGTCGATGTCGAGACAGAGCAGCGGCTTGAGCGACAGCGCGGTACCCAACCAGGACGCTCCCCTGCCGATCCGGCCACTGCGCCGCAGGTTGTCCAGCCGGTGCACGACGATGAACGCATAGTTGCGCGTGACGGCAGAACGCGCCTCGGCCTCAACGGCGTCCAGGTCGGCACCCGATACCGCGGACCGTGCCGCGGCCAGTGCGGTGAACCCGACACCCATGGCCGCCGCCCTGGTGTTCACGACCCGAACCGACGGCCCGAACTCTCTGGCCGCCTGAACCGCCGAGCTGTACGTGCTCGACAGCGCAGCCGAAATGTGGACTGCGACAACTCCGTCGCCGTCGCTGTCCTGCATGGCCTGCTGATATGTCTCCATCAGCTCGACCGGCGTCGCGCCTGCCGTGGTGACCCGCGGCAGTTCATGAATGTCGTAGGGCAATTCGTCGACCCCGTCGCGCAGGTCGGCATCATCGACGAGCACGTGCAACGGCACCTGCCGGATATCCCACTGTTTCAGCTCGTCGACACCCAACCGGGAGGACGAGTCGGTCACCACCTTGACGACCACCGCTAGGCGTCCGAATCTCCGACAGCTCCGGGGTCCGATGTCGCCGCCGTGGCGGCTCCGGGGTCCGATGTCGCCGCCGTGGCGGCTCCGGGGTCCGATGTCGCCGCCGTGGCGGCTCCGGCTTCGGCGAGTCCCTTGAGCATCAACTCGGCGACGGCCTGGTGCCCTTCGAAGTTCCAGTGGATCCCGTCGGGGTTGCCCCGACCGCTCATCACGTACTCGCCGACCGCGGCCTTGAGATCCACCAGCGGGATCCGATGTTGCTCCGCCCAGTCGGTGATGGCCTTGACCGTTCCGGCGCGACCCCGGTGTGACCTTCCGTAGGCCTCGGCAATGTGCACTGACGGCAGCGAGGCGACGATGGGGATGCCCGGACGATTGAAATCAATTGCTCCCCTGGTCATTTCGAGATACTCGGCGCTGAGGTGCGGCGGTAACGCGGCAGGTGAGACGGGCGAGAGTCGCGGCTGCAGCCAGCCGTAGGCGTCACGTACCCAGCGCCGCAGCAACGGTGGACGCACGTAGCGGATCAGTTCGCGCAGGGCGGTGGGCAGCGGGGACGGCAGTGAGTCCATCCCACCGGTCGCGAAGATCACCGCTCCCGCCCGCGGCAGAGCGGCCCAGGCCCGCGGATCCTGGGTCGCTGCCCACCACACGTCGCGGCAGGTCCACCCGATCCGTCCGATCAATTCGACGTCCCAACCCAGTTCGTCCCCAACGATATTCGGCCATATTCGCGGATCATCGGACGGCAGGCCACCGGTCGGTCCGTAATACGACAGGGAGTCGCAGAAGATCAGCAGGGTGTGACGGGTCCCCGATTCACAGGACATCGTTGGCGACCTGTGCCGAGGCGTTCCACACATCGAGGCGCCACCGAACGGACTCGAGTGGGGCCTCGGCGCTCGAATACCCGGACAGTTGAACCCAGCTCGCGTTGCCCATGCCACCGAAGACGGGCCAGTTCTCGACCGGCAGCCCCAGCACCGCGGCGGTCAGGGCGGCGATCAGGCCACCGTGGGCCACCAGAACCACCGGCCGTTCCGGATCGTCTCGCCCCCACTCGCTCTGCTCGGTGAACAGCTCCTGCAGTAGCGGACGGCTGCGTGCTGCGACGTCGACGCGGCTCTCCCCGCCGTGCGGTGCCCACCGCGCGTTGTCCCGCCACGCCAGCCGCGCACCGGGAGCGGCCGCGTCGACCTCGAGATGTGTCAGCCCCTGCCAGACGCCCAGGTGGGTCTCGCGCAGCCGGGTGTCGACCAGCACCGGCTGCCCCGACCGCTCGCCGAGCGCGACGGCGGTGTCCAGCGCCCGGCGCAGATCCGATGACACGATGACCAACGGCTGCCGCTTCGCCAGCACCTCCGCCGCGGCCACCGCCTGTTCGCGGCCCAGTTCCGAGAGGTCGGTGTCCAGCTGACCCTGCATTCTGCTGTTGGCGTTGTACTCGGTCTGCCCATGCCGCAGCATGACCAGCCGGCGGACCGTCATTCGGCCGGCTCCTGCGCGTCCAGGTCGACCGGCAGCACCGGGCAGTCCCGCCACAGGCGGTCCAAGGCGTAGAAGTTCCGTTCGTCCTGATGCTGGATGTGCACCACGATGTCGACGAAGTCCAGCAGCACCCAGCGGCCCTCGCGGGTGCCCTCCCGGCGCGCCGGCTTGTATCCGGCGCCGCGCATCCTCTCCTCGACCTCGTCGACGATGGCGCTGACCTGCCGCTCATTGGAGGCCGAGGCGATGACGAAACAGTCGGTGATGACGAGCTGCCCGGACACATCGATGACGACGACGTCGTCGGCGAGCTTCGCCGACGCGGCCTGCGCGGCAACCGCCGCCATGGCGATCGCTTCATCGGACGCGCTCATGACTGTCCCTCCGGGTTCGCCAGGCTGGGCGTTCGGTACAGCTGTCGCTTGGCCACGTATTGCACCACGCCATCGGGCACCAGATACCAGATGGGGCGATCCACTTCGGCGCGCTTGCGGCAGTCGGTCGACGAGATCGCCAGCGCCGGCACCTCGACCAGCTGCAGTGCGTCGGCGGGCAGCTCCTTCATCGCCGCGGAGATGTGCTTGCCGTCCAGCTCGTAACCGGGCCTGCTGACTCCGACGAACCTCGCGATCGAGAACATCTCCTCCCAGTTCTGCCACGACAGGATCGATGCCAAAGCGTCCGCGCCGGTGATGAAGTAGAGATCGGCGTCCGGATTGAGCGCCCGCAGGTCGCGCAGCGTGTCCTTGGTGTAGGTCGGCCCGCCGCGATCGATGTCGACCCGGCTGACCGAGAACCGGGGATTGGAGGCCGTGGCGATCACGGTCATCAGATAGCGGTCCTCGCCCGCCGTGACGAAGCGGTGGTGCTTCTGCCACGGCTGGCCGGTCGGCACGAACACCACCTCGTCGAGCTCGAAGCGATCGGCAACCTCGCTCGCCGCGACCAGGTGACCGTTGTGGATGGGATCGAACGTTCCACCCATCACGCCGAGCCTGCGTCGAGATTGCACGAATAGCCAGCTTACGGCAGTTGGGCGGTCCGCTCAGACCGACGACAGCCGATGCGCTCCGAGGAGTTCGGAAACCTCGAATGCCGCCCGATCCGCCCGGTACACATCGCGCGCGTATTCCACACACCGGCCCGCCGCGTCCTCGGTACAACGCGTGAGCAGGGTGCCCGCCGAACCGGCGCGCACACCCAACTGCCCGCTGGACGCGTCGTCGAGGACGATCGATTCCAGCACCGCCGTCGACCGGGCCAGGTCGATCCCGTACCGGCTGCGCAGGACGGCCCACAGCGACCCGTCCTCGGGTGTGTCCAGGATGCCCGGGGTCAGGTCCGCGGGAAGGAACGTGGTCTCCAGCGCGAACGGGACGTCGTCGACGGAACGCAGTCGGTGGAAGACGTTGACCATCGCGTCGTCATCGAGGCCGAGCGCGAGCTGCACGGCCGGGGTCGGGCGCTGATGTTCGGCCCAGAGCAGACGAGCGGCGGGACGACGCCCGAGCCGCGACACCTCCTCGGAGAAGCTGCCGATGTGGAAGCGCACCCGAGGCTCGGCCACAAAGGTGCCGCGCGGCGGTTTGCGGTAGACCACTCCTTCGCTCTCCAGCAGCGACAGCGCCTGGCGTGCAGTCATTCTGCTGACGCCGTGCTGCTGGGCCAGCTCCCGTTCGGACGGCAGCAATGTGTGGGGTCCGAGCTGCTCGGTGACGATGCGGTCGCGGACGATGGCGGCGATCGCGATGTAACGGGGGATCGCCGCGGCAGACATCTCTGCAGAGTAGCCGCGGCCGCCGACCAGTTGGTCTATGCCATCGCTTTGTGAACACTTCGTAACTCAGCTTGACGATGACGTGGGTCACACCCATACTACGGTCAAACCATATGGTCTATACCACTGGAGGAACGATGCCGGGTCCGGATCCCACAGCCCGCAGCGACGCCGCGGACCTCGCCAAGTTCGGCTACAAGCAGTCACTGGAGCGGCGCACCGGAGGATTCGCGTCCTTCGCGGTGGCGTTCGCGTTCGTCTCCATCGCCACCGGCATCTTCACCACGTACGGCGCGGTGCTGAACTCGTCCGGCCCGGTCGGCATCTGGACCTGGCCCATCGCTGTCCTCGGCCAGCTCGCGGTGGCATTCGTGCTGGGCGCGTTGGCCGCCCGCATCCCCGTGACCGGTTACCACTACCAGTGGATGTCGCGGCTGGCCAACCCCGTGCTGGGCTGGATACTGGGGTGGATCTCGTTCACGTTCCTGGCCATCGTCGTCGTCGCGGTCGATTACACGATCGCCTCGACCATCTTCCCGGTGCTCCTCAATTACGACGGCACCGCGACGATCGCCTGGGTGGTCACCGCCGTCGTGCTGTTGATTCAAGCTCTTCTGGTGGCACTCTCGACACTGTGGGCGGAGCGGGTGAACAACGCCTTCGTCTCCCTCGAACTCATCGGCATGGTGACGCTGACCGTACTGCTGCTCGTGGTGGCCGCGGTCCGCGGCGACATGGACTTCTCGAATCTGTTCAGCAAAGGCGCGGTTCCGTCCGACGGGCCAGTAGGCTTCTGGAGCTTCGGTGACTGGACTTCCGCCGGCCCGTGGATGCTGGGATTCCTGCTGGGCGCGTTCACCATCGTGGGGTTCGAGTCGGCGGCCAACCTGGCCGAGGAGACCAACGACCCCGAGCGGGTCGTCCCCCGGGCGATGTGGCAGGCCGTGCTCGCGTCCGGCGTCCTCGGCTTCTTCTTCATCCTTGCCGTGACGCTGGCCGCGGGAGACCCGGTGGCGCTGGCCGAATCCGGGACACCCATCGCCGACGTCATCGACAACACCCTGGGATCGGCCGTCGCCACTTTCCTGCTGCTGATGGTGGTCCTTGCGATCTTCGCCTGCGGCCTGGTGATCATGATCACCGGTGTCCGGCTGACGTGGGCGATGTCGCGCGACGAACGGTTCCCCGGCTGGCAGCAGTGGAACCAGATCTCGCCGCGGTTCCATACCCCGTTGAAGGCCACCGTGCTGTATGTCGTTCTCGCAGAACTGATCCTGGCAATCTTCTCGCACTCGGAGACGGCGTTGTTCACGCTGTTCGGCGCCGCCACGCTGCTACCCGCCGTGATGTACGCCTCGACGGTGGTTCTGTATCTCATCAAGCGCAAGCACCTGCCGGTGAGCGACAAGTTCAACCTCGGCGCGTGGGAGATACCCACTCTGGCGATTGCGGTGGTGTGGCTGGTGTTCGAACTCGCCCTGTTCCGGGACTCGAGTTTCAAGCAGGCGTGGATGTACGTCATCGCGATGGTGATCATCGGTGCGTGCTATCTCGGTTACCTGCTGGTCACGCGCGGCCGGCATGGCCTGACGATGCCCGACATGCATTCGATCGACGCCGAACTCGAGCGCGAAGCGACCCAGGACTGACAGGGTTTGACCATGCAACACGTCCTGGCCATCGACCAGGGCACGTCGGGAACCAAGGCCATCGTGGTCGACGAGACCGGACGGGTCGTGTCGATCGCCGAAATAGGCCTGAGACCGGTGTATTCGGCGGGTGGCGGGGTCGAGCAGGATCCCGACGCGCTGTTCGACTCCGTCGTCGCGGCAGGCCGTCAGGCCCTGTCGCAGGCCGGTGTCCCGGTTGACGCAGTCGCCGTGGCCAACCAAGGCGAAACCGTGCTGGCGTGGAATCGCGACACCGGTGAGCCGCTGAGCCCGGCCATCGTCTGGCAGGACCGGCGGGCCGAGTCGATCTGCGCCTCGCTGTCGGCGTCGGCCGATGCCATCGCCCAGCGCACCGGACTGGTGCTCGACCCGTATTTCTCGGCCCCCAAGATGGCCTGGATCCGGGCGAATCTGACCACAGCGGGGGTGGTGACCACCACCGACACCTGGCTGGCGCATCGGCTGTGTGGCGCATTCGTCACCGACGCCTCGACGGCAAGCCGGTCGCTGTTGACGTCGCTGGACACCACCCGGTGGGACGCGGACCTGATCGGCCTGTTCGGCCTGACCGGCGAGGCATTTCCGGAGATCGTCGACAGCGACCAGATCGTGGGTCGCACAGATCTTTTCGGGTCGATCATCCCGGTGACCGGACTGATCGTCGATCAACAGGCCGCGCTGCTGGCCGAAAGCTGCCTGGAACCCGGTGCCGCCAAGTGCACCTTCGGCACCGGCGCATTCCTGCTTGCTCAACTGGGCGACAACCCGGGGCGGTCGACGTCCGGGCTGACCACGTCCGTCGCATGGCGGCTGCGTGAGCGCGCCTCGTACTGCGTGGACGGCCAGGTATACACGGCCGCCTCCGCGGTGCGATGGGCGGTCGACCTCGGACTGCTGGCCGCACCAGACCAAATCGACTCCACCGCCGCTGATTCCAGTGACGGTGTATTCTGCGTGCCCGCACTGGCAGGGTTGGCGGCACCGTGGTGGGATTCGACCGCCACCGCGTCGTTCACCGGAATGACGCTGTCCAGCGGTCGCGGGCAGTTGGTCCGCGCCCTCATGGAGGGCATCGCCGCACAGGTGGCCGCGTTGGCCGACCTTGTCACCGCCGATCTGGGCCAACCCCTCACGCGGCTGCGGGTGGACGGTGGACTGACCCGATCCGCGGTTCTCATGCAGGCACAGGCCGATCTGTCCCGTATCCCTGTCGATGTCTACCCGTCGCTGCACGCAACGGCGCTCGGTGCCGCGGCATGCGCGCGGCTGGCCCTGGATCCGGATATCGGCCTTCCGGACGCGGTCGGCCCGTGGACACCACAGCACACCTATGAGCCTCGGTGGCCGGCCGACCGCGCCGTGGAGTACCTGGCACGGTGGCGGCGTGCCGCGGAATCAGCACTGGCAGAACGGGAGACAACGAGTACATGAGTGGGATCCGCGCCGTCAGCGACATCGTGGTGGTCGGTGGCGGGATCGTTGGCTGCGCGATCGCGCGGGCGCTGGCCGGCACAGCGATGTCGGTGACCCTGCTCGAGGGTCGCATCGACGTAGGCGACGGCACCAGCAAGGCCAATACCGCCCTGCTGCACACCGGCTTCGATGCCACCCCGGGCACGCTCGAGTCTCGGCTGGTGGCTCGGGGCTACCACCTGCTGGGTGAGTATGCCCGGCAGACCGGGGTTCCCGTCGAGCGCACCGGCGCGCTGCTGGTCGCGTGGACCGACGAAGAGCGCCATGCCCTGCCCGGCCTGAAGGACAAAGCCGAACGCAACGGATACCACCACTGCGAAATCGTCACGGCCGCCGAGGTGTATCGGAGGGTGCCCGACCTCGGGCCGGGAGTGCTGGCCGGATTGACCGTGCCTGACGAGTCGATCATCTGCACCTGGACCACCAACCTGGCGTTGGCCACCGACGCGGTCCGGCGCGGCGCGGCCCTGGTGCGTGGTACGCGGGTCACCGGCGTTGTCGTCGGCAGCGAATACACGACGCTGACGACCACCCGCGGTGACATGCGGGGCCGCTGGATCATCAACGCGGCGGGCCTTGGCGCGGACCATCTGGACGCGGAATTCGGCCACCACCGCTTCACCGTCACACCCAGGCGGGGCGAGCTGTTGGTGTTCGACAAGCTGGCCCGTCCGATGGTCCCGTGCATCGTGCTGGCCGTGCCGTCGTCGCGGGGCAAGGGCGTGTTGGTCAGCCCGACCATCTACGGCAATGTGATGGTGGGGCCGACATCGGAGAACCTCGAGGACCGCACCGCCACCGGCACATCGGAGGACGGCTTCGAGTTCCTGCTCGCCAAGGGCCGCGCCCTGATGCCCATGCTGTTCGACGAGGAGATCACGGCCACCTACGCCGGACTGCGCGCGGCGATCGACCGCGACGACTACCTGATCGACGTCGATCCGCAGGCTCGCTACGTGCTGGTCGGCGGAATCCGCTCCACCGGACTGACATCCGGGATGGCGATCGCCGAGCACCTGATGGGCTTGCTCACCGATGCGGGTGTCGACGTTGCGGAGCGCAGTGACCTCCCCGCACCGCCGCGGATGCCGAACATCGGCGACGTCGGCGTGCGCCCGTATCACGATGCCGAACGCATTGCCGGCGATCCGGAGTACGGCCGGATCGTGTGCTTCTGCGAGCGGGTCACCGCAGGCGAGATCCGCGATGCCTTCGAATCCCCCATTCCGCCCGCCGACCTCGACGGGCTGCGACGCCGCACCCGAGTGATGAACGGCCGATGCCAGGGCTTCTACTGCGGCGCGCGCACCCGGGCGCTGCTGGACGCGCGGGTGGTGGGATGACCGAACAGCAGGTGAGCGTGGCGATCGTGGGAGGCGGGCCGGCCGGGTTGACCGCCGCAGCCGCCGTGGCGCCCATGGTCGGCGGTGATGTCCTCGTCATCGAACGCGAAGCCGAGACCGGTGGAATCCCTCGCCACAGCGATCATCCCGGCTACGGCATGCGTGATCTCAACCGCTTTATGTCGGGCCCTGCCTACGCCCGTCGGCTGACCGCCACGGCGCAGGGCGCGGGCGCGGTGTTGGAGACCGAGGCGATGGTCACCGGCTGGGCCGGCGAGCGGCGACTTCAGGTCACGTCACCGCGCGGGGTGAAGACCGTCACGGCCGACGCGGTCGTGCTCGCCACCGGCGCGCGGGAACGGCCGCGCCCGGCCCGGCTCGTGCCGGGCGATCGACCCGACGGGGTGTACACCACCGGGCAGTTGCAGAACCTGGTTCATCTGCATCAGGCCGGCGTTGGTAGTCGCGCACTCATCGTGGGAGCCGAACTGGTCAGCTGGTCGGCGGTGCTGACACTGCGCGAAGCGCGTTGCGCCACAGTCGCAATGGTGAGCGCCTATCCGCGAGCCGAAGCATACGCGGCGTTCAGGATGCCCGGCCGGGTGCTCATGAAGGGGCCGGTGCTCACCCGAAGCCGGTTGGTCGGCATCCACGGCAAGGACCGGGTCCGCAGCGCGGTGGTCGAAAACCTGGACAGCGGGGTGCGCACCACGATCGAGTGCGACACGGTGGTGTTCACCGGTGACTGGATTCCCGACCACGAACTCGCCCGGACCGGCGGACTGGCGATGGACGCCGCGACCAGGGGCCCGCTGGTGGACGGTGCCCTGCGGACCAGTGCCCCGGGAGTGTTCGCGGTCGGCAACCTGCTGCACCCCGTCGACACCGCCGACGGCGCCGCGCTCGACGGCCGTCACGTCGCGTCTGCGCTGACTCGCTGGCTGCAGGGCCGCGACGCTGACCCTGAAGACGATGGCCGCCGAACAGTCCGCATCCGTACCGAGAAGCCGCTCAGGTGGGTGGCACCGCAACTTGTCTCGCCCGGCGTCGGCGCCCCACGAGGCGATCTGCTGTTCTGGGTCGATGAGTACCGCCGGCTGCCCAGACTGCGCGCCGTGCAGGACGGCCGAACGCTCGCGACGAAGCGCACGCCGTGGCCCGCCGCGCCGGGCCGGGTCTACCGCGCGCCATGGACGCTGGTGGCCGGCGTCGACCCGACGGGCGGCGACATCACCGTCTCGATTTGCTAGCTTCCCGCGAAACTGTGTTCCAGCAGGTCTGCACTCGCAGTTTCCCTGCTGGAATACAATTTCGCGCCAGAAACTAGACCGGCAACAGGGCGTCGATCACCGAGGCCAGCTGTTTGGCCGACCGGCATTCGTGCATGGTGATCACGTCCTGGTAGCGCGGGACCGCCGAATCGCCGCTGCCCCACAGGTGCTTCGGCTCGGGGTTGAGCCAGTGCGCGTGCCTGCTGGCGTTGACCATGTGGGCAAGCAGGTCGGTCTCGGGGTTGCGGTAGTTGTTGCGCCCGTCGCCGAGCACCAGCAGCGAACTGCGCGGTGACAACACGTTCGGCCAGTGATCCAGAAACGACACGAACGCGTTGCCGTAGTCGGAGTGCCCGTCGCGGGTGTACACCCCCGCCTCGCGGGTGATCCGCTGGACGGCGACCGCGAGGTCGCTGTCGGGGCCGAACATTTCGGTCACCTCGTCGGTGGTGTCGATGAAGGCGAAGACGCGGACCCGGGAGAACTGCTGACGCAGAGCATGAACCAGCAGCAGCGTGAAGTGGCTGAACCCGGCGACCGAACCGGACACGTCGCACAGCACCACCAGTTCGGGCCGTGCGGGATGCGGCTTCTTCAGCACCACATCAATCGGCACGCCACCGGTGGACATCGACTTGCGGAGCGTCTTGCGCAGGTCGATCTCGCCGGCCCGGGAACGTCGCCGCCGAGCGGCCAATCGGGTGGCGAGGGTGCGGGCAAGCGGCGCCACCACCCGACGCATCTGTCGCAACTGCTCGCCGGACGCGCGGAGGAACTCGACATTCTCGGCGAGCTGCGGAACGCCGTACATCTGCACGTGCTCACGCCCCAACTGCTCGGCGGTGCGCCGCTTCGTCTCTGCCTCGACCATCTTGCGTAACTGCGTGATTCGTTGAGCGGCAAGGGCTTTGGCGATCTCCGCTTGCGTCGGCGTCGGCTCGTCACCATAAGGCGCCAACAGGCTCGCCAACAGCCGGCCCTCGAGGTCGTCCAGGCTCATCGCCTTGAGCGCCTGATATGACGAATACGACGGCCCGCGGCTGGAGTTGTAGCGACCGTAGGCCTCGACGATCTGGGCGATCATCGCGGCCAGCCGTTCCTCCATGTTGGCCAGATCGGCGTTGTCGCTCAGCATCTCGATCAGAGCGGCCCGCAGCGCCTCGATGTCCTCGGGGGGCAGGCCCCGGTCGTCGCCGGCACCGTCGTCGTCGAGCAGCACCGTCTTGGCGCCCAGTGCCACGGGGAAGAACAGGTCGAACATCGCGTCGTAGGTGTCGCGATGGTCGGATCGGCGCAACACCGCGCACGCGATACCTTCGCGCAGCACCTCACGGTCGCCCAACCCCAGGGTAGCCATCACCCGACCCGCGTCGACGGTCTCTGACGGCCCCACCGAAATGCCTTGCCCACGTAGCGCTTCGACGAACTCCACCAGGTGGCCGGGAAGGCCGTGTGGGGCGAGCGGCTGCGGCGGACGGGTTCGGCGGACGGCCATCAGTTGAGCCTCAGCTCCCCCGACGCCTTGATCTGGTCGGACTGGTGCTTGAGCACCACGCCGAGCGTCGCGGCGATCAATTCGTCGTCGATGGTGTCGAGGCCGAGCGCCAGCACGGTGCGGCCCCAGTCGATGGTCTCGGCCACCGACGGCACTTTCTTCAGCGCCATGGCGCGCAGCACGCCGACGATGCGCACCAACTCCTCGGCCAGATGCTCGGGCAACTCGGGAACGCGGGACAACAGGATGCGCCGCTCGAGGTCGGCATCGGGGAAGTCGATGTGCAGGAACAGGCATCGGCGCTTGAGCGCCTCGGACAACTCCCGGGTCGCGTTCGAGGTGAGCAGGACGAACGGGGTGCGTTCGGCGGTGATGGTGCCGAGTTCGGGCACCGTCACGGCGAAGTCGGACAGCACCTCCAGCAGCAGGCCCTCGATCTCGATGTCAGCCTTGTCGGTCTCGTCGATCAACAGCACCGTCGGCTCGGTGCGCCGGATCGCGGTCAGCAGCGGACGCGTGAGCAGGAATTCCTCGGAGAACACATCGGTTTTCGTCTGCTCCCAGTCGCCGTGCCCGGCCTGGATCCGCAGGATCTGCTTGGCGTGATTCCATTCGTAGAGCGCCCGGGCCTCGTCGACGCCCTCGTAGCACTGCAGCCGAACCAGACCCGAGCCGGTCGCCTGCGCAACCGCGCGGGCCAGTTCGGTCTTTCCGACGCCCGCGGGGCCTTCCACCAGCAGGGGCTTACCGAGCCGGTCGGCCAAAAAGACCGCGGTGGCCGTGGCGGTGTCGGGCAGGTAGCCGGTTTCGGTGAGGCGCCGCGCGACATCATCGATGTCGGTGAACAGCGGCGCTGGGCGTGCGGGGACGCTCATCGGCGGTTCTCCTGTCTAAGCCGGACGGGTGTGGCCGTCTCCCCACACAATCCACTTGGTTGACGTCAACTCCGGAAGACCCATCGGTCCGCGGGCATGCAGTTTCTGGGTGGAGATGCCGATCTCCGCGCCGAAGCCGAACTGCTCACCGTCGGTGAATGCGGTCGACGCGTTGACCATGACCGCGGCCGCGTCGACTTGTCCCGCGAACTGCTGTGCAGCAGCGACATTCGTCGTCACAATGGCCTCGGTGTGTCCCGTGCCGTATTCGTTGATGTGCGCTATCGCCGCATCGAGACCGTCCACCACCGCCAATGCGATGTCCATTGACAAGAACTCCGCCCGAAGCTCCTCTTCGGAGGGATCGGTGTGCACCGTCACCCCGGCGTCTTGTAGGGCCCTGGTCAGCCGCGGCACCGCCTCGGCGGCGATCGCAGCGTCGACGAGCACGGATTCGGCTGCATTGCAGACGCTCGGCCTGCGTGTCTTGGCGTTGAGCAGAATACGTTCGGCCACCTCGAGGTCTGCCGACTCATGGACATACACATGGCAATTGCCGACGCCGGTCTCGATGGTCGGCACCTGAGCGTCGCGCACCACCGCGTCGATCAGGCCCGCTCCCCCGCGCGGGATGACCAGATCGACCAACCCGCGGGCCTGGATCAGATGGGTGACGCTGGCCCGGTCATGGCTGGGCAGCAGTTGGACGGCGTCGACGTTGCGGTTCTCGATCGCCAACGCGTCGCGCAGCGCGCCCACCAGCGCCTGGTTCGAGTGGGCGGCCGATGAGCTGCCGCGCAGCAGCGCCGCGCTGCCCGCCTTCAGCGTCAGGCCGAATGCGTCCACGGTCACATTGGGCCTGCCCTCGTAGACCATCCCGATCACACCGATCGGTACGCGTTGCTGGCGCAGCACAAGCCCGTTGGGCAGCGTCTGGCCGCGGAGGACCTCACCTATGGGATCGGGAAGCCCGGCCACCTGTCGAAGACCCGCAGCGATGCCCTCGAGGCGCTGCGGATTCAGCGCGAGCCGGTCCAGCATCGCCTCAGGTGTGCCGGCCGCCTTGGCCGCGGCCAGATCCTCCCTGTTGGCCTCGAGGATGGCTGCGGCCTCGCGCAGCAGGTTGTCGGCGGCGGCGTGCAGCGCGGAGTTCTTGGCGGCGGTGCTCAACATGGCCAGTTCACGGGCGGCGACGCGTGCCCTGCGGGCGGCGTCGTGGACCTGCTGGCGCAAATCGGGAGCCGCGGGCGCTTGCAGACTCATTGATCCAGCGTATCGGACCTCTCGGCGGCGCTCGACGCGTGTCAGGTCGCTGACACCGCAGACCCGCGCGAGCCGTCGACCCATCACGGCATCCTTTTCAGGTCCGCTGAGCTAGCGTTGACGGGTATGGTGGCGCGAGTCTGCGTAGTGGGCAGTGTCAACGTCGATCTGACTTTCACGGTTGATGTGCTGCCGCGGCCGGGGCAAACCGTTCTCGCATCATCGCTTGCGTCGTCCCCGGGCGGTAAGGGTGGCAATCAGGCGGTCGCCGCCGCCCGCGCTGGCGCCGCGACCCGGCTCGTGGCCGCGCTGGGCTCGGACTCGGCCGCCGAGCAGCTACGTGCGCACCTGCGTGAAAACGAGGTCGGACTGGACGGCGTCGTCAGCCTGCCCGGCTCGAGCGGCTCGGCGGTGATCGTGGTCGATGCCGCCGCCGAGAACACCATCGTGGTGGCACCCGGCGCGAATGCGCATCTCAGTGTCCACTCTGCCGACATCCGCGGGGTGATCGCCGGCAGCGACGTGGTGCTGCTGCAGTTGGAGATCCCGATCTCCACGGCCATCGACGCCGGCCGGGTCGCGCAGGCCGCGAACGCGGTCCTGATCGTCAACGCGTCGCCGGCCGGTGCGAAACCGCACGACCTCTTGGCGCTGTCGGAGCTTGCCGACGTCGTCGTCGTCAATGAGACCGAAGCCCGCGAATGGCATTGGCCCGTACCTCATCTGGTGATCACCCGGGGCTCGCGCGGAGCGAGTTATCTGGGCGAGGACGAGCGGTTCGACGTGCCGTCGCCTCCGGTCGAGGCGGTCGACACCACCGGCGCGGGCGACGTGTTCGCCGGAGTGCTCGCCGCCGGCTGGACATCGGGTCACGAACAGGCGCTGCGGCGGGCGTGTGCGGCCGGCGCCCTGGCGACCCTGGTGCCCGGCGCCGGAGACTGCGCGCCGTACGCGGAAGCCATCGACGACGCCATCGACGAGGCCGTAGCCAATCGAGCGGCGGAGGAAAGGTATCGATGACGAGCACGCCACGACCACCCGACGGCGCGCCATCGACGCCGATCCCGACCTGGCAGGTCTGCTGATCACCGGATCCGGCGGCGACATGGGCGGCGGCGACGGCTCGGACAACTGGCTGACTTTCGGGTCCGCGCTGGGGATGGACGTGACGCCGTTCGAGACGCTGCGCCAGTCGGTGAAGCCGGTGGTGTCGGCGGTCAACGGGCTGTGTCAGGGTGGCGGACTGCAGATCGCGCTCTGCAGCGATATGACTGTGGTCAGCGATCGGGCGACATTCCGGGTACCCGGACTGCATACGGCATCGCCGACACCTACTACAGCCAGATGCTGGCGCGGCTGATCGGGCCGGTGCGCACCCGAGACCTGATGTTCACCGGCCGGTCCCTGACGGCGCACGAGGCGCGCGAGTGGGGCATGGTCGCCCGGGTGGTGCCGCACGACGAGTTGCTCGACGCCGCGCGCGACGTGCTCGCCGCGTGTTGCCGGACCGCGTCTGCGGCTCGCAGCCTGGTCAAATCGAGCCTCGACAACTACCTCGGCCTCTTCGACCGCATCGGCATGCAGGCAAGCTATTCGTCGCGCGAGGCCCTCGAAGGGGTCCGTGCGTTCAAGAAGCGCGGTCACCGGCCTGGGCGCATCCCGACCTCCAACTCGATGGACGGCTCTGACCCAAACATAGTTCAGCATTGTCCCCGGAGTGGGACTCAGTCGGTGGGCCGGGATACGTCGTGGGCGACCGACAGCCCGTCGTCCGCGTCGCCCACCGCCGCCTGGCTGAACACGATGCGACTTCTGTTGGGAGATAACAGGGTCGACAGATAATGGTGCGGTTCGCCGCCGACGAACGCCACCCTGTTGATTCGCATAAGCGCGGCTCCGATGGCGGTGTCGAGCAGTCGCGCCGCGGTGGGTCCGGCGATCTCGGCGGTGATCTCGTTCTGAACAAGCTCCAGCTCCACCCCGGCATTCGAGAGCAGACGGTACAACGGCACCCGGGACAGCTCATCCTCGGTGATCATGTCCGCCAGCCCGATCGGTAACCACGCCTCGGTGATCATCAACGGTTCACCGGTCCTGCGCGCGCGCCGCAGCCGGTGTACGTGCAGCGCACGATCGCAACCCAATTGGTCGGCGACCACCGGGGGCACACTCCTGATGTCGCGCTCGAGGACTTCGGCTTCGGTTTCGAATTCGATCTTGCGCAACTCGTCGATGAACGACCGTCCGCCGGTCTGCCGACGCATCGGCGCGTTGTCACGCACGAAGGATCCAACGCCCTGCTTACGTTGGATCAGTCCGGCGTCGGACAGGTCGGTCAGTGCGCGCCGGACCGTGATTCTCGACACGCCGAACTGCTCGCACAGAGACTGTTCGGTGGGCAGCGGATCGCCGGGCGACAGCGCTCCGCGGGCGATCTCGTCGTGCAGCACCAGGAACAATTGCCGGTGAAGCGGTACTCCTGCGCCGGCCGACAGCTCGGTCGCGATGCGGACGTCATGGACTCTCATCAGATTCACAGCATAAGGCGCGGTCGTCGAATCCTTGCTCGTCACGGGCAGTCGTTATATATGTATAACAACAATACTTTCTGCGACAGGAGGTCAGGCCTTGGCCGCGACCTGCACCGCGATGTCCACATTCCGTGTGCGCTGCCCGGGTGCGGTTGCGACGCCCAACGCTGGAAGCGGCGCGTGATCCGACTGCTCGGCAGGCTACTCCGCCCGGTCCGGGCAGGTACGCGGCGCAGCGCGTTGACCGCACCGGCGTTCGCGGCGCCGGAACTGATCACCGTCAGCAGTCCGACCTTCAACCATGGTGGCGTCATCCCTGCGATGCACGCCGGACACGGTGTTGGCGACAACGTTTCACCGCGGCTGCACTGGCGCGGCGTGCCGGCCGACGCGAAACAGCTGGTGCTGATCATGGAAGACGTCGACGTTCCGCTGCCAAAACCATTGCTGCACAGCATTGCAGTGCTCGAACCGACCGCCGCCGGTCTTGCCCAGGGCGACTTCCGCACCGACACGCCGGATTTGCGTATCATCGCGACGCTGCTCGGAAACAACGGATACCGCGGGCCACGACCGGTACCCGGACATGGGCCGCATCACTACCGTTTTCACGTGTTCGCCCTCGATCGGCGGGTCCCCGGCGACGTGACATCGGCCAAGGGGCTACTGGCCGCCATGGCCGGCCATGTGACCGCTCGGGGCATCCTTACCGGCAGTTACGAACGCTGACCAGTGCCGATCCCGGACTGCGCTAGCGTGGTCGGTGATGGCACGCAAGCAGATGAACAGCAAGCAGGAGGCCGGCTGGCTCTGGATGCCGCTGATCATCGGTCTGATCATCGGTGTGACCGTAGCCGCGACGACCGGCCAATGGTGGTGGTCGACAGCCGGGGTATTTTCCGGAGCGCTTTCCGGCGCGATAGGCGCGGGCAAGCTCAGATGGCCCGGCTCTGGCGCAACCGACCGTTAGCGTTCAGTTTTCGGGGATTTCTCGCTCGATCTCGTCGAGCCAGGTGCGCGCGGACATATCCGAGGGTGCACGCCAGTCGCCCCGCGGCGACAGCGAACCACCGTGTGACACCTTCGGCCCGTTCGGCAACGCGGAGCGTTTGAACTGCGCGAACGAGTAATACCGCTGCGCAAAGACCTGAAGCCAATGCCGAATCTCTTTCAGCGAGTATGACGGCCGCTTCTCTTTGGGGAAGCCGGTGGGCCAGTCACCATGCTCCGGGTCATTCCAGGCATGCCACGCCAGGAACGCCACCTTGGACGGCCGGAAGCCGTACCGAAGCACCTGGAACAATGAAAAATCCTGCAGCACATATGGTCCGACCTTGGCTTCGCTGCTCTGGATCTCCTCGTCCTCGCCCGACGGAACCAGTTCGGGCGTGATCTCGGTATCCAGCACCGACTGCAACACCTCATTGACCGCATCGTCGAACTGATGTGACGAGATGACCCAGCGGATCAGGTGCTGAATGAGGGTTTTGGGCACGCCGCCGTTGACGTTGTAATGCGACATCTGGTCCCCCACACCGTAGGTGGACCATCCCAGTGCGAGCTCGGAGAGGTCTCCGGTGCCCAACACTATCCCGCCTCGATGGTTCGCCAACCGGAACAGGTAGTCGGTGCGCAGCCCCGCCTGCACGTTCTCGAAGGTCACGTCATATACCTTCTCGCCACGGCCGAACGGGTGGTCCAGCTCCTTGAGCATGAGGTCCGCGGTCGGCCGGATATCGATCTCTTCGAACGAGACGCCGAGGGCGGCCGCCAGTCGAATGGCATTGCCCTTGGTGCGCTCCCCCGTCGCGAAACCGGGCAGCGTGAACGCGAGAATGTCGCTGCGCGGCCTGCCTTCCCGGTCCATGGCGCGAGCGGCGACGATCAGGGCGTGAGTCGAGTCCAGCCCGCCCGACAGCCCCAGAACCACCTTGGGGTACTCCAACGCGCGCAGCCGCTGCTCCAGGCCGGCCACCTGGATGTTGTAAGCCTCGTAGCAATCCTGTTGCAGCCGTGCGGTATCGGACGGCACGAACGGAAATCTCTCCACTTCCCGGAGCAGGCCGATATCCCCCGCCGGTGGATCGAGCTGGAACTCCACCCGCCGGAAGGCCTCCGTGGCGAGCCGATGATGGACGCGGTTGTCGTCGAACGTGCCCATCCGCAGTCGCTCTGACCTGAGCAGCTCGAGATCCACATCGGCGATCGCGCGCTGCTCGCCCTTGGGGAATCGCTCGGACTGGGCGAGACAGACACCGTTCTCCCAGATCATGGTCTGGCCGTCCCAGGCCAGATCCGTGGTCGATTCACCCTCGCCCGCGGCCGCGTAGACATACGCCGCGAGGCAGCGGGCCGAGGCCGACCGGGCCAGCAGCGTACGGTCTTCCGCCCGCCCGATTGTGATGGGGCTGCCGGACAGGTTGGCGAGCACGGTCGCTCCTGCCAGTGCCGCCTGCGAACTCGGCGGAATCGGCACGAACATGTCCTCGCAGATCTCGACGTGCAGGACGAAGCCGGGCATATCGGCGGCGGTGAACAACAGATCCGGCCCGAACGGTACGTCGACATCGCCCATCCGGATTGCGCCGCGCACCTCGTCACCGGCCGCCATCTGCCGCCGTTCGTAGAACTCCCGATAGGTCGGCAGGTACGACTTCGGGGCGACGCCGAGCGCCCGGCCGCGGTGGATCACCACCGCGGTGTTGTAAATTCGATGCCGATAACGCAGTGGCGCGCCCACCACCAGCACCGGCAGCAGTTCGGCCGATGCCGCCACGATGTCGAGGAGAGCGTCCTCGACCGCATCCAGCAAAGCGTCCTGCAGGAGAATGTCCTCGATCGAATACCCGGACAGGGTCAGCTCGGGGAATACCGCCAGGGCGACGTTCTCGTCATGGCAGTCCCGGGCCATCCGAAGCACCGACTCGGCGTTGGCCGCGGGATCGGCCAGGGCGGTGTGATGCGTGCAAGCGGCAACGCGGACGAAGCCCTGCCGGTACGCCGAGTAAAAATCCATGGCTCATTGTTGCCTGAAAACGTAGCCGGGTATGCAACCCCCATGAGTGAGATTGCGGTGCTGGTCATCGACATGCTGAATACATATCGCCACAAGGACGCGGACGTGCTCGCGCCCAACGTCGCGCACATGGTCGAACCGTTGGCCGGGCTCATTTCGGACGCCCGGGAGCGCGACGACGTTGACCTGATCTATGTCAACGACAACTACGGGGACTTCAACGCGGACTTCGACGACCTCGTCACCGCCGCGTTGAACGGGGAGCGCCCCGATCTCGTGTCGGCGATCGCGCCGCGGAAAGACTTCCTCCGTGTGCTCAAGGTCCGGCACAGCGCCTTTTACTCCAGCCCATTGGACTATCTGCTCGGCCGGTTGAACACCCGGCGGCTGGTTCTCACCGGTCAGGTCACCGAGCAGTGCATCCTCTACAGTGCTCTCGATGCCTACGTGCGCCACTTCGAGGTGGTGGTGCCGCCGGATGCCGTCGCGCACATCGATGCGGAACTCGGCGACGCGGCGTTGACGATGATGGAGAAGAACATGCACGCCGACATCGTCGCGGCGGGGAAATGCCTGGGCTGAGGACCCGCTGTCTCGTGTTGGCCTGTAGTTCGCCCGCGCGCATCGTTGCCGATCCGGCGATTTTCCCTGCGCCGCGCATCGTGAACGCACGCCATTCGGACCATCACCACGGCGCGACAATCATGGAGGAATTGTGAATAAGCTTGCCGTTCAACGCCAGTCACGGCCATTGCTGCCGGAACTGTCTGAACTCTTCACCGGCTTCCCGACGTTCGCCAACTTCCCCACCCTCCCCACCCTGTCGAGTCTGCGTCCACTGTTTGACAACCGTGTGCTGCGGCTGGAGGACGAGATGAAGCAGGGCGTCTATGAGGTTCGTGCCGAACTGCCCGGCGTCGATCCCAGTGAGAGCATCCAGGTCACCGTCCATGACGGGCAGCTGACCATCAAGGCCGATCGCACGCAGACAAGCGAGTCCAACGGCCACTCCGAATTCTCATACGGCTCTTTCGCCCGGACGGTTGCACTGCCCGCAGGCGCCGATGAGGACGAGATCCACGCCACCTACGACCGGGGCATCCTCACCGTAGAGGTGCCGCTGTTGGAGGATCGCTCCATCGAGAAGCGGGTCGAGGTGGTCGAGACGGTCCTGGTCGAGCACGAGGATGAGGACGACGACGAGGACGGGACCCAGCCCGAGATGACCGAGCACGCCGAGGGCGATGATCAGGACCAATCCGACCAGGAAGCCTGATCACCTACCCTCGAACCCATGGAAGCACCGGAACTCGTCGCCCTATTGCGGGGCCGGCGGGTCGCGGTGCTCACCGGCGCGGGCATGTCGACGGACTCCGGGATTCCGGACTACCGTGGTCCGGAATCGCCGCCGAGCAACCCGATGACGATTCGCCAGTTCACGTCCGATCCGGTGTTTCGGCAGCGGTACTGGGCGCGCAACCACGTCGGTTGGCGCCGCATGGACGAGACGCGGCCCAACGCCGGACACCGCGCGCTCGCCGCGCTCGAACTGGCGGGTGTGGTGACCGGCTTGATCACCCAGAACGTCGACTTGCTGCACACCAAGGCGGGTAGCCGCGCGGTGGTGAACCTGCACGGAACGTACGCGCAGGTGGCCTGTCTGGATTGTGGGCACACGATGTCGCGCGCCGCGCTGGCCGACCTGCTGGAGAGCGCCAACCCGGGTTTCGCCGAGCGCGCCCAGGCGGTCGGTGGCATCGCGGTGGCACCGGACGCCGATGCCGTCATCGGTGACACCACGTCGTTTCGGATCATCGACTGCCTCGACTGCGGTGGCATGCTCAAACCCGACATCGTGTACTTCGGCGAGAATGTGCCGAAATACCGTGTGGGGCAGGCCTATTCGCTGGTCGACGGCGCCGACGCGCTACTCGTCGCCGGATCCTCGCTGACGGTGTACTCCGGATACCGGTTCGTCCGGCACGCCGCCGCGCGGAACATGCCGATCGCGATCATCAACCGTGGCCGGACCCGCGGCGACTACCTGGCGGCGGTGAAGGTCGACAACGGCTGCTCGCCGATGCTTGCCTTGCTGAGCGACGAGCTCCCGGCCGTGGCGAATTCGGCCTGAATAGCATGTCTTAGAAGGCGACCAGGTCGTCGGCGTGCACCGCGGGACGGCGCAGCTCGGCGGGCAGGTCCGATGTCGACCTGCCCAGCATGTTGGCCAGTTCGGCATGGTCGTAGGCGACCACGCCGCGGGCGACCATCGCCGCGTCCTGGGACCGCAATTCGACGACGTCGCCGCCGTAGAAGCGTCCCGACAGCGCCGTGATCCCCGCAGCCAGTAGCGAACGCCGTTGACGCACAACGGCACGCACGGCACCGTCGTCCAGTGTCAGCGCCCCCGACGACTCGGCGGCGTAGCGGACCCAGAATCGGCGGGCCGACATGCGCTCGGCGCGTGGTGCGAACACCGTGCCCACCGAAGCGTCGGCCAGCGCGGTCGACGCATCCGACGCCGCGGCCAGCAGCACCGGCACGCCGGCATCGGCGGCCAGCAGTGCCGATGACAGCTTCGACGCCATCCCCCCGGTACCGAGGTGGCTACCGCGGCCGGCGACCACTCCGTCGATATCGGCCGGACCGTCCACCTCGGAAATGAAGCGTGCGTTGCTCTTTCGTGGATCCGCGTCGTACAGGCCGTCGACGTCGGACAACAGCACCAGCGCGTCCGCGCCGACCAGATGCGCCACCAGCGCGGAGAGCCGGTCGTTGTCGCCGAACCGGATCTCGTTGGTGGCCACCGTGTCGTTCTCGTTGACGATCGCCACCGCGTGCAGGGCCCGCAACCGGTCGAGCGTGCGCTGGGCGTTGGTGTGCTGCACGCGCATCGAGATGTCATGTGCCGTCAGTAGCACCTGACCGACGGTTCGGTGGTAGCGGGCGAACGCCGCGCTCCACGAGTTCACCAGTGCCACCTGCCCGACGCTGGCCGCCGCCTGTTTGGTGGCCAGGTCGGCGGGACGCTTGGTCAGCTTGAGCGGTTCGATACCGGCGGCGATCGCCCCCGACGACACGATCACCACGTCGGATCCCGCCTTCATCCGACCCTCGATGGCGTCGGCGAGCGTGGCGAGCCTGGTGGCGTCGAACACTCCGGACGGTGTGGTCAGCGCGGTGGTGCCGACCTTGACGACGACGCTGCGCGCAGAACGGATGGCGTCACGGTGCACGCTCACGACTCGCCGCCCGGTCGCCGCCGTTCGCGACGGGCCGCCTTCCGTTCGTCTGCGCCGACGCGATCCGTCTGCTCGAGGCGTATGTCGGTGCCGCGACCGGTCATCGTCACGTCGACGCCCGCCGGGGTCTGCGGTTCCCAATCGAACGTCACGTCGCCGATGGTCACCGCACAGCCGGGCTTCGCGCCCAGCTTCAGTAGCTCGTCCTCGACCCCCAGGCGGGCCAACCGGTCCGCCAGGTAGCCGACCGCCTCGTCGTTGTCGAAGTTCGTTTGGCCGATCCAGCGTTCGGGCCGGATACCGCGCACCACGAAACCGCCCTGACCGTCCGGCTCGACGGTGAAGCCGCTTTCGTCGACGGGAATGGGTCGGATGACCGGGCGACGGGGTACCACCGGCGGCTGCGACTCCCGGTACGCCGACACCATGTCCCAGAGCGCGAACGTCAACGGCCTTAACCCCTCCCGGGCTACCGTCGACACTTCGAACACCGGCCAGCCGAAGTGGCGGACAAGCTCCTCGCGCACGAAATCGGCGAGTTCACGCGCCTCGGGCACGTCGATCTTGTTGAGCACCACCGCCCGCGGCCGCTCGGCTAGATCGCCCAGCGTCGAATCGCCCTGCAGAGTCGGGGTGTATGCGGCCAGTTCGGCTTCCAGGGCCTCGATATCGGAGACGGGGTCGCGCCCGGGCTCCAGAGTCGCGCAGTCGACGACATGCACGAGCACCGCGCACCGCTCGATGTGCCGGAGGAAGTCCAGACCGAGCCCGCGACCCTGCGAGGCCCCCGGGATCAGGCCGGGCACATCCGCGACGGTGAAGGTATGGTCCCCTGCGGACACCACGCCCAGATTGGGTGCCAACGTGGTGAACGGGTAGTCGGCGATCTTCGGCTTGGCCGCCGAGATTGCCGATACCAGAGACGACTTACCGGCCGAAGGAAACCCGACCAGGCCGATGTCGGCGACCGTCTTGAGCTCGAGCGTGAGGTCGGCGACCTGGCCCTTCTCCCCGAGTAGCGCGAAGCCCGGCGCCCGGCGGGCCCGGGAGGCCAGAGCGGCGTTTCCCAGGCCGCCGCGACCGCCGGCGGCCGCCTCGAAGCGGGTGCCCGCGCCGATCAGGTCGGCGACCAGCCTGCCCTTTTCGTCGAGGACGACGGTGCCGTCGGGAACCCTGACCTCGAGATCAGCGCCTGCGGAACCATCGCGGTTGTTGCCCGCACCCTGCTTGCCGGACGGCGCGACGACGTGCGGATGGAAGTGGAAGTCCAGCAGCGTGTGCACCTGGGGATCGACGACCAGCACGATGCTGCCGCCACGGCCACCATTACCGCCGTCGGGGCCGCCGAGCGGCTTGAACTTCTCGCGGTGCACCGAGGCGCAGCCATTACCGCCATTACCCGCCCGTGCGTGGATGACGACCCTGTCGACGAAGCGCGGCATAGCGATGTACCTCCGAAAGTAACGTCATGGCGGGAAAACCTCGCGATCCCGCCCTGTCGTTACAGTCGCGAAGCCTAGACCTGGGGCGCCGACGGTCGCACGACGCTGATCGTCCTGCGACCACGCCGCACGCCGAACTCGACGGCGCCGGGTGACTTGGCGAACAGGGTGTCGTCGCCGCCACGGCCGACGTTCACGCCGGGGTGGAAATGCGTGCCGCGCTGACGGACCAGGATCTCGCCGGCCTTGACGATCTGGCCGCCGAACCGCTTGACGCCGAGCCGCTGGGCGGCGGAGTCGCGACCGTTGCGTGAGCTGGAAGCGCCCTTCTTGTGTGCCATTCCGTCGCCTCCTACTTGATTCCGGTGACCTTGAGGACCGTCAGCTGCTGACGGTGACCCTGCCGCTTGTGATAGCCGGTCTTGTTCTTGAACTTGTGGATGCGGATCTTGGGGCCCTTGGTGTGTTCGAGCACCTCACCCGTCACCGCAACCTTCTCCAGGGCGCTGACATCGGTGGTGACCTGCGCACCGTCGACAACGAGCGCGACGGGGAGCGAGACGGACGCGCCGGCCTCGACCTCGAGCTTCTCGACCTTGACGATGTCTCCCACGGCGACTTTGTACTGCTTACCGCCGGTCTTGACGATCGCGTACGTGGCGTTCTCGGCTGCCATCGCTTCTTCTTCCTCTATGTCGCTGTGCGGGCGCGCGCTACCCGTGGTGCGCGCGCGGGTCTGGGGTGCGGAGCCACATCGGGCCCGCTGTCGTCGGCGTCAGCCGAAAGACAACTGGTCAAGATTACGTGAGCCGCGTGTTGCGGGTCAAATCACTGCAGGTCACGCCCGGGGTCAGTGGTCATGGGCGGGCGGGCCTGCGGGGCGGGCTGCGGCACGGCGACGATGCCGCCCGCCCGGCGCGATCACCGGCTGCAGCTCATCCGAGTCGTCCTCATCGTCATCAGCGTCCAGGGAGTCTTCGTCGGAATCGTCGTCTTCATCGGAGTCGTCGACGTCTGAGTCCTCCTCATCCGAGTCCATGTCGTCGTCCGACTCGTCCTCGGCGCCCTTGTTGATGACCTCGATGTCGTCGTCGATGTCGTCGTCGTCTTCGTCATCGGGATCCAGATCGATCTCGTCGGTGTCGGATTCGTCGGCGTCCGATTCGTCGTCATCGGAATCGTCGTCATCGAAATCATCGTCGAGATCCTCGTCAGCGGTCCCTGCCACGGCCACGCGGATGGCTTCGCGATCCAATTCGGCGACTTCCCCGACGCCCTCCTTCGCCTCGAAGTTCTCCTCGCCCTGCTCTTCGTCGCCCAGGCCTTCGTCGTCCTCGCCCTCGTGCTTGCCGTTGGCGGCGGCCATTGCCTTGAACATCGGGTGCTCGCCGGCGGGATGCGAGGGCACCGTGACGACGGGGACCTCATCGGCCTTGCCCCGCTTGGCGCGCTTACCCCGCCTACCGCCGCCGGCCTCGGATTTGCGCCCGATCGCCGATGCGGTGTCGACGGGATCGCCGTGCAGCAGGATGCCACGTCCCGCGCAATGCGGGCACTGGGTGGAGAACGCCTCGATCAGCCCGGTGCCCAGTCGCTTTCGCGTCAACTGCACCAGTCCCAGCGACGTCACCTCCGACACCTGATGACGGGTACGGTCGCGGGCCAGCGCCTCGGTGAGCCTGCGCAGCACCAGATCCCTGTTCGATTCCAGCACCATGTCGATGAAGTCGATGACCACGATGCCGCCGATGTCCCGCAGCCGCAGTTGGCGCACGATCTCCTCTGCGGCTTCGAGATTGTTCCGGGTGACGGTCTGTTCGAGGTTGCCGCCGGAGCCGGTGAACTTGCCGGTGTTCACGTCCACGACGGTCATGGCCTCGGTGCGGTCGATCACCAGCGTGCCGCCCGACGGCAGCCAGACCTTGCGGTCCATGGCCTTGGTCAACTGCTCGTCGATACGGTGCACGGCGAACACGTCAGGGCCCTCGTTCGACGCGGGCTCGTACTTCGTCAAACGCGGGAGAAGTTCGGGCGCAACGGAATTCACGTATTCGTTGATGGTGGCCCAGGCATCATCACCGGACACGGTCAGGCCGGCGAAGTCTTCATTGAACAGGTCGCGGATGACCTTGACCAGGACGTCGGGCTCTTCATAGAGCGCGATCGCGGCCCCCGCCGCCTTCTGCTTGGTTTCGGCGGCCTTGGCGTCGATCTGGTTCCAGCGTTCCTGCAGCCGGTTGACGTCGGTGCGGATGTCTTCTTCCTTGACGCCTTCGGATGCGGTGCGGATGATCACGCCCGCGTCCGAGGGAACCACCTCGCGCAGAATCTCCTTGAGCCGCTGACGTTCCGTGTCCGGCAACTTGCGGCTGATGCCCGTGGACGATGCGCCAGGCACGTACACCAGGTAGCGGCCGGCCAGCGAGACCTGAGTGGTCAGTCGTGCGCCCTTGTGGCCGACGGGATCCTTGCTGACCTGGACGACGACGTAGTCACCGGGCTTGAGGGCCTGTTCGATCTTGCGCTGTGCGCCGCCGAGGCCGGCCGCCTCCCAGTTCACCTCGCCCGCGTACAGCACGCCGTTGCGGCCACGGCCGATGTCGACGAACGCCGCCTCCATCGAGGGCAGCACGTTCTGCACAATGCCCAGATAGATGTTGCCGACCAATGACGCGGAGGCAGCCGAGGTGACGAAATGCTCAACCACCACGCCGTCTTCGAGCACCGCGATCTGGGTGTAGCGGGCGCCCTCGTGCGGTGGTTCGGTGCGAACCTTGTCGCGCACGACCATCATCCGCTCGACGGCTTCGCGCCGGGCCAGGAACTCGGCCTCACTCAGGATGGGAGGTCGGCGTCTGCCCGCATCCCGGCCGTCGCGGCGGCGCTGCCTCTTGGCTTCCAGCCGGGTCGACCCACTGATTCCCTGGATCTCGTTGTTGCCGCCATCGGAGTCGCCCTTGTCCCGTCGCGGGGGGCGCTCGTGCACGACGGTGTTCGGCGGATCGTCCGGCGAAGCCGGGTTGTCGCCGTCGCCACCGGAGCCGGACTTGCGGCGCCGACGGCGGCGGCGCCGGCGGGTGCCGTCCTCGTCGCCCTTGTCACCGCTGCCGTCCTCGTCGCCCTTGTCCTCATCCGACTCGTCGGAATCCTCGGAATCCTCGGAATCCTCGTCGGCATTCTTGGTGTCGGCCGAGTCGCCGTCGTCGGAGTCGTCGCCGTTCTGCTCTCCGCGGCCACGGCCTCGCCCGCGACGTCCACGGCGCCGGCGCCTGGCCGCAGGACGCTCGGCCTGCTCGTCGTCCGCGTCGGAATCGTCGTCGGAATCGTCCTCGTCGTCATCGTCGTCATCGGACTCATACTCGAACCGAACCGGCTGCGGCGCGACGAACAGTGGCAGGTAGTCGGCGGTCTCGACGGTGGTCTCGAGAATCAGCCGGGACTCGGGTTCGTCCCCATCCACCCCGGGGGCTTGGGTATCGGCGCCCGTACCGAAGCTGAAGGGATCATCGACGGCCGGCGCCGCTTCGGCAGCCGGCGGCTCTTCGAGCACCGGCGGCGCCTCAGCGGCGGGTGACGTTTCCACGGCCGGCGGCGCTTCAACGCTGCCGGGGTCGTCGGAATTGTCGGCCAGCGCTTCCCGCACCCGATCCGCCTCATCCCTGGCGACGGTCGAGTGCGCGCTGCGGGCCCGGCCGTCAAGCTCGGTCAGGGCATCGATGATCCGCTTGCTGGTGGTGCCGAGCACCCGCGCCAGCGAATGGACCCTCAACCGCTCGGGCTGTTCCGCTTGTCGCTCAGTCTGGCCTGATCGGTCTTCGGTAGGTGCTTGAAAGTTTTCACTGTCGGCCACAAATTCTCCTCAAGCCCCCGGGCGCGTCGTGTCTGACGCGGCCACGCGAGGGCTTCCGCTATGAGCCCGGGACTTGCCCCGAGCTTGTATGGTCTCGCCCCGAGCCGCTCCTGGTGGAACCATCTCGGTGCCGGTCTGAATGATGGCTGGACGGTCGGCGCCACACCGCGATCGAGATAGCGATGGTCGCGCTCGTCTAAGTCTTCATTCGGGTGTCCGGCCCTGGTAAATGCCCGGCTACCCGCGCCCAGTATCCCACATCACGCGGTCTAGACCGATTAACCCGCGCAACCTGGCCCTTCGCCCCGTTACAGGCTGGGGAACCAGAGCCCGATCTCGCGGGCCGCCGACTCTGGCGAATCGGACCCGTGGACGAGGTTGTCCTGGGTGACAAGTGCCAGGTCACCGCGGATGGTGCCCGGCGCAGCCTTCTCGACCGGATCCGTCCCGCCGGCGAGCTGGCGGAACGCCGCGATGGCTCGCGGCCCTTCCAGCACGGCCGCCACCACGGGGCCCGAGGTGATGAACTCCAACAGTGAGCCGAAGAAGGGCTTCCCCTCGTGTTCGGCGTAATGCTTGCGGGCGAGATCGTCATCGACGTTCTTGAGTTCGAGGGCCGCGACGCTCAGGCCCTTGCCTTCGATCCGGCCGAGAATCTCTCCGATCAGGTGGCGCTTGACGCCGTCGGGCTTGATCAACGCAAGGGTCCGCTCAGTCACGGCCGACAGCCTAGTCGGGCGGCGGCTGTTGGCCCGGCAGCAGCCCACGCTTCTGCCGGCGAAGGACCTCGGCACGTAGGTAGGCGATGAGTAGCCACACCGCCAGGAAGATCAGGCCGATGAACCCCACCGCGCCGTGCACCAGCCAACCCGCGATCAGCACAACCTGCATCGCCAGGTTCAACCAGATCGCCCACGGCCGGCCCTGCGCACCCGTCAGCAGCACCAGCACCACCGCGAACCCGACCAGATAGCCACCGGTCAGTGGCGTCAATCCGCCGTCGGCGGAAGCGACCACCGGAAGCGCCAGCAGCACCACGATGGCTTCGAGGATCAGCGTGCCCGCCATCACGCCGCGGAAGCTGCGCCAAGGGTCGGGGCCGCCGGCGACATCATCAGGCGCACCAGGTGTTCGGGGCTCGGGCTGATCGGTCACTCGGGGTCCTTCCCGAACAGCGTTCGCGCTGCCCCGGCGGTAACGACCGATCCAGTGATCACCATGCCGGCCCCGCCGAAACCCCCGGCACTGTCTCCGGCGTTCCCCGAGTCCTCGACGAGGGCGGTGGCCGTCTCGATCGCGTCCGGCAGCGTGGCCGCGGTGAGGACGCGTTCCTGACCGAACCGCTCCTCGGCGCGCATCGCCAGCGACTCGACGTCGAGCGCGCGCGGTGAACCGTTGTGGGTGACGACGATCTGGTCGAATGCCGGCTCCAGCGCGGCCAGGATGCCGTCGACGTCCTTGTCCGCCATCACCGAGACGACTCCGATCAGCACCCTGAAGTCGAACTCTTCGGCGAGGGCCTGTGCCAGTGCCGCCGCACCCGCCGGATTATGCGCCGCGTCAATGAAAACCGTTGGCGCGCTGCGCAACCGCTCGAGCCGGCCCGGGCTGGTGACCGCCGCGAACCCGGCCCGCACCGCATCGATGTCGAGTTGACGTTGTGCGCCTGCGCCGAAGAACGCCTCGACCGCGGCCAGCGCCACCACCGCGTTGTGCGCCTGGTGTTCCCCGTGCAGCGGTAGGAAGATCTCCGAGTACACCCCGCCGAGGCCCTGTAACTCCAGAAGCTGGCCGCCGACGGCCACCTGCCGGCTCTGCACCGCGAACTCCGAGTCTTCGCGCGCCACGGCGGCATCGGCGCTGATCGTCTGGGCCAGCAGCACTTCCATCGCCTCGGCCGATTGCCTGCCGATCACCGCGACGGTATCGGTCGGAACCAGGTCGTCGTCCTGCTTCTTGATGATGCCGGCCTTCTCGCCGGCGATTTCGGTGATGGTGGCGCCGAGGTAGTCGGTGTGGTCCACAGCGATCGGGGTGATGACGGCGACGGGCGCGTCCACCACATTCGTCGCGTCCCATCGTCCGCCCAGGCCCACCTCGACGACGGCGACATCGATCGGGGCGTCGGCGAAGGCCGCGAACGCCATCGCGGTGACGACTTCGAACTTGCTCATGCGCGGGCCGGGCTCCCCCAGCGCTCCGGCCTCGGACTGCTGGTCGACCAGCATGACGAATGGTTCGACCTCACGATAGGTGGCCACGTACTGGGCCGGGCTGATCGGCTTGCCGTCGATCGAGATGCGCTCCACCGCGGACTGCAGATGCGGGCTGGTGTTGCGCCCGGTACGCCGGTGCAGCGCGGTCAGCAGCGCGTCGACCATCCGCGCAACCGAGGTCTTGCCATTCGTTCCGGTGATGTGGATGGACGGGTACCCGCGCTGGGGCGAGCCGAGCAGTTCCATCAACGCGGAGATGCGGGCCAGACTGGGCTCGATCTTGGTCTCCGGCCACCGCTGATCCAGCAGGTGCTCGACCTGGAGCAGCGCAGCGATCTCATCCGGCGTGGGCGCGGGTTCGGTCATTGCGGTCCGCTCTTCGAGCGAGCGCTCATCACTTCAGCCCCGCAAGACGCGCGGTGATCCGATCGACTTCCTCGCGGGCGACCTGCTGGCGGCCGCGAATCTTGTCAACGACATCGGTCGGCGCCTTCGCCAAGAAGGCGTCATTACCCAGCTTTCCTGTGGTACTTGCCAATTCCTTCTCCGCGGCCGCCAGGTCCTTTTCCAGCCTGCGCCGTTCGGCGGCGACATCGACAGTCCCCGAGGTGTCGAGTTCGACGACCACGGTCCCTCTGGACAGTCGCACCTCGATGGACGCTATCGGGTTGAAGCCGTCCTCGGCGGCGGTCAGCCATGCCAGCGAGCTGACCGCGGGAAGCTGGGCATCGAGATCGGCCTCCGGGATGTCGGACAACCGTGCCGGCACCCGCTGCCGGTCGTTGAGCCCCTGGTCGCTGCGGAACCGACGTACCTCGGTGACGAGCTTCTGCATATCTGTCACGCGTTGTGCCGCAATCGGATCGAGCGTGAACCCAGACGGCTCCGGCCAGTCCGCGATCACCAGCGACTCGCCGCCCGTCAGCGCCTTCCACAAGACTTCGGTGACGAAGGGCATCACTGGATGAAGGAGCTTGAGCAGCGTGTCCAGCACGGCGGCGAGCACCCCCGTGGTGTGCTGAACCCCCTCAGACAGCTGCACTTTCGCCAACTCGACGTACCAGTCGCAGAACTCGTCCCAGGCGAAGTGATAGAGCGCCTCGCAGGCCCGGTTGAACTCGTAGCTGTCGAACGTGACATCCACTTCGGCTCGGACCTCTTCCAAGCGGCCGAGGATCCACCGGTCGGCGTCGGTCAGGTCGGCCGCGTCGGGCAGGGGGGCCGGGGCCGCGCCGTTCATGAGCGCGAAGCGGGTGGCGTTGAACAGCTTGGTGGCGAAGTTCCGCGACGCGCGGGCGTGGTCCTCGCCGATGGACAGGTCGCCACCCGGACTGGCGCCCCGGGCCAGGGTGAACCGCAGGGCATCGGCACCGAACATCTCGACCCAGTCCAGCGGGTCGATTCCGTTGCCCCGCGACTTGCTCATCTTGCGGCCGAACTCATCACGGATCAGGCCGTGCAGGAAGACATTTCGGAACGGCACTTGGCGTCCGCGGTCGCCGCCGAGCGTGATTGCCGGATCGTCACCGACGAAGGTGCCGAACATCATCATCCGGGCCACCCAGAAGAACAGGATGTCGTAGCCGGTGACCAGAACCGAGGTCGGATAGAACTTCGCCAGCTCTGCGGTGTGCGCGGGCCAGCCCATGGTGGAGAAGGGCCACAGCGCCGACGAGAACCAGGTGTCCAGGACGTCGGGGTCCTGCTCCCAGCCCTCGGGTGGAGTCTCGTCTGGTCCGACGCACACCATGTCTCCGTCAGGCCCGTGCCAGATGGGGATGCGATGGCCCCACCACAACTGTCGGGAGATGCACCAGTCGTGCATGTTGTCGACCCAGGCGAACCAGCGCGGCTCCAGGCTGGGGGGATGAATCACGGTGTCGCCGTCGCGAACTGCATCGCCTGCGGCCTTCGCCAAGGATTCCACCTTGACCCACCACTGGAGCGACAGCCGCGGTTCGATCGGTTCACCGCTGCGCTCCGAGTGCCCGACGCTGTGCAGGTAGGGCCGTTTCTCGGCGACGACGCGTCCCTGCGCTGCCAGCGCCTCCCGCACCTTGACGCGTGCTTCGAATCGGTCGAGCCCGTCGAATCCGGTTCCGGTGTCGGCGATCCGCCCCTTGGTGTCCATGATCGTCGGCATGGGCAGCTGGTGCCGCATCCCGATCTCGAAGTCGTTCGGATCGTGTGCGGGAGTGACCTTGACTGCGCCGGTGCCGAATTCAGGGTCGACGTGCTCGTCGGCGACGACGATCATCTGCCGGTCCACGAACGGATGCGGAAGGGTTCTGCCAACCAGGTCCCGGTAGCGCTCGTCGTCGGGATGCACCGCGATCGCGGTGTCACCGAGCATGGTCTCCACCCGGGTTGTCGCTACCACGATGTGCGGTTCGTCGTCGTCGAGCGAGCCGTAACGGAACGAGACCAGCTCGCCTTCGACGTCGTCGTATTTCACCTCGAGGTCGGACACCGCCGTCTCCAGCACCGGCGACCAGTTCACCAGCCTCTCGGCCCGGTAGATCAGGCCGGCATCGAACAGCCGCTTGAATATCGTCCGCACCGCACGGGACAGGCCGTCGTCCATGGTGAACCGGTCGCGGCTCCAGTCGACGCCGTCACCGAGCCTGCGCATCTGCCCGGCGATGGTGCCACCCGAGTCGCGCTTCCAGTCCCAGACCTTGTCGATGAACAGCTCGCGGCCGAAATCCTCTTTGGTCTTGCCGTCGACAGCCAGCTGTTTCTCGACCACCGACTGGGTGGCGATGCCCGCGTGGTCCATGCCCGGCAGCCAGAGGACCTCGTAGCCCTGCATCCGTTTGCGGCGGGTCAGGGCGTCCATCAAGGTGTGATCGAGCGCGTGGCCCATGTGCAGGCTGCCGGTGACGTTCGGCGGCGGCAGCACGATGGAATACGGGGGCTTGCGGGTGGACGCATCGGCCTTGAAGTAGCCGGCGTTGACCCAGCCCTCGTACAGGTCACTCTCTACCGAGCCCGGATCCCACGACTTGGGCAGGGCGTCGGTATGGGGCTGGGAGCTGGCGGTCACCGCGCCATTCTATGAAGGGCCGCGGTCCGGCCGCCGGGACGGCTACTTCTTGCCGCCGAGCAGACCACCGAGAATGTCGCCGATCGCACCGCCCTGCTGGCCGCCGAGGACGCTACCCAGGATGCTGCCGAGCGGGTTGTTCCCCGCGCCGCCGCCACCGCCGGAACCGCCGAGGATGCCGCCCAGGATGTCCCCGAGACCGCCACCGCCTGCGGACTGTGCCTGCGCCTCGGCCGGAGCCGAACCCCCGGAGCCCTTTGTCAGCTGTTTGCCGATGTAGGCCAGCACAATCGGAGCGAGGATCGGCAGCAGCCTCTTGATCAGGTCCCCGTTTCCGGCGCCCCCACCGGCCAGCGCCGAGGCGACCTGGTTGCTGTCGTTACCGCCGAAGATCCGTGCGACGAACTGGTCACCCTGGTTTGCGTCGACCCGGTCGACGCTGACCCCGCCGTCGAGCAGGCCGCTCGTGCCCTGTGCCGCGACATCGGACTCGAGCTTGCTGGAGTCGATGTCGTCGGCCTGGACATTCTGTTGGATACCACCGACGAGGGCAGGTACGAGGGTCTTGATGGCGCTGTTCACCTCGCCTTCGTCGACGCCCAGCTTGCTGGCAATCTCTTGGGTGGGTATCTGACTGAAGAGTTCGTCGAGACCGGCCATCGCGCTCCACCTTCGTTGCTGGGTTACCGCAGAGTCGAGGTTGACACTAGTCCACTCGATCTTGGTGCACAGGTGTTCGCGACGGGCCGGGCGAAACAGAATTCAGTCCAGCCGCGAGGTCTCCAATGACGCACCCGCAGCGGGGAATCGGGCCATCAGCGCTTCGCCCATCGCCGCGGCCGGAGTCAGCACACCGCGCAGATCCGAGAGTCGATCGCGGTCCGCGCCAGCGCCAACCCGCTCTCCCCCAGCAGCACCGACGTCGCCTTGTAGCCGTAGTCGCCTCGCTGCGACAGGCGTGCCGCGTAACGTGCGCCGGCCGTGGTGGTGTACGTCTCGACGGTGCAGTGGCCGTTCTCCCGGGCCCGCTCGCTCGGGCCGTCCCGGGCCTGGGCGCAATGCGTTCGATCAGCCAGCCGGGGAGCCGGTGGAAGAACCGGCTGCCCAGCGCCATCGTCGCGGCATTGCCACCGGTCGCCAACGCCGCGGCCACCGGCGCTACTACGGAGCGGCCCAGGCTCATCTGCTCGGCGTACGCCGGCCTGCGACCGTACGCGTAGTCGAGTAATGCGATGCTGCGGCGGACGATTCGGGAGTTCACGGCGGCCATGACGAACGCGCCGAGCCAATATCCGTCCAGCTCCGGTGCGATCTCACGCCCTTGGCGCCATCGGATGTCGGCCTGGGGACCCAGTTCGGGCTCGGCCGCGCGATCGGGGGTCAGTGTGTAGGGATCGTTCGACCCGACGGTGCCGCCGGACACCCCTCCTGACAGCACCCGAACCACCAGATTGGTGTCGGTGAGCTCACCCGTGTGACCCGCGTGCGCACGACGATGCAGCGCGAAGACGTGAGACCGGAAGGAATGGAATCCAATCCACAGGAATCGGTGGTCACCACCACCTGGGTGCGAGCGGCCATATCGTTCAACGTCGCCGGCTGCGAGGCATCGGCGGTGATGAGTTGCCATGACCGCGGGGTGTCCGGCAATCCGTCCCGCGCCCGCAGCGGCTTGTCCGGCGAACGGCCGGCCGGCGCGATGCGGGCGTCCACCCCTGCACTGGCCAGATACTCGGCGGTCAGCTTGCGACGAAGCTGGTTGCGCCGTACACGATGATGTCGAATGCACACTGCGCCGCGCTCATGACCGCGACGCTACCCGAGGCCTCGGGTAGCTCGACGTCCTCACCCAGCACGTGACGGGCCAGGAAGGCGATAACCACCTGGTACCAGATCTTGGCGTGCTGCGGGTTGAGGATCCAGTGATTCTCCGACGGAAAATAAAGGAAACGGTGCGAGCTGGTGCCGTCGGCGGCCGCCGGAAGTCCCGACGCGCTCAGCAGTTCGTACCAGAGCCGGAGCGCCTCGCCGATCGGGACGCGGTAGTCCTTGTCGCCGTGAATCACCAGCATCGGGGTGCGGATCTGGTCGACGAAGCGGTGTGGCGAGTTCGTTGCCGCCATCTCCTGAGTCATCTCGCGTGCCCACCAGTACGCGCCGTCGGTGGTCGGTCCGAACTGGTCGAGTGCCCACAGGCCGGCGTGGGTGACGATCGCGTTGAAGCGGTCGGTGTGTCCGGCGATCCAGTTGGCCATGTAGCCACCGAACGAGCCGCCCATCGCCGCGGTACGGGTGTCGTCGACGCGGGGATGTGCGCACGCTGCATCCGTGGCTGCGAGCAGGTCGGTGTACGGCGCGAAACCCCATGCCCCCCAACCGCGCTGGATGAAGTCCCGGCCGTATCCGGTAGACAGGGCGGGATCAGGAAGCAACACCGCGTAGCCCCGCGCGACGAGTAGCCACGGATTCCACCGCCAGTGCCACGCATTCCAACTCCCCAGCGGACCGCCGTGCACCCACAGCACCAGCGGCGCCCGATCGTCCCCGCCGGGTAGCGCCAGCCACGAGCGGATCGCTCGACCATCGGGGGCGGTGGCGGTCAGCTCGGCCAGCGTGCCCGGCAGCGCGGGCATGTCGACACACGGCAGCGCGGTGACAGTGCCGTCCGCGTCGATGCGCACCGGATGCGGCGCGCTGCGGTAGGAACTGCGCAGCGCGAAGATCGCACCGCCGGAAGCGGTGTGCACGTCGGAGTACGTGTAGTCGTCGTCGGTCAGCCGCCTGACCGCACCGCTGGCCGGGTTGACCAGGAATACCGGACCGCGTCCGTTCTCGTCGGCCGTGACGACCAGCGACGACCCGTCGGCCGACCATGTCACCGACGTCGGCCAGCGGTCCCACTCCGGTGCCAACTCGACGAGCGGCTCGCCCAAGCGCATGTGGCACAGGGTGATCCTCGGCGCCTCGTCCGGTGTGGAGTACGTCTCACGGGTGAACGCGACCGCCGCGCCGTCCGGTGAGATGGCCGGGAGCTCCAGGTCAGTGCCCGGATTGTCGGCGATGGTGGTGCGCTTCGCGGTGGCCAGGTCGACCCGGACCAGGGTGCTGTGGACCGATGCGCCCGGCGCAGGGTCGTGCCACGACGTCACAACGAAGGCGCCGTCCGCGCTGACGTCGAAGTTCGCTTCCCGCAACGCATCTCCGGGGTGTGGAGTCAGATCGCGGGGCCCGGCGGCGTCGATCAGGTGCGGATGGTCGGGGCCGACGTCGTGGTCCCAGTGTCGAACCGGGTAGGCGCTGTGTAGCACCGCCGAGACCTTGCTGTCCTTGCGCAGTTTTCGCAGTCGCTTGTCGTCGTCGATGTCGTCGGCGGATCTCAGCAGCTTCGCGGCCACCACGGTTACCTCAGTTGCCCGCGCGGTCCGGACGCCGGACACACCGCCGGGCAGCGCCAATTCCTCGACGGCCTCACCGCCCGCGGCGGGCAGTCGCCACAGCGAGGTAGGCGGATCCTCATCGTCGTCGGTGGGCCTGGCGGCGAGGAACATCAGATCGCCCGCTGCCGTGAAGGCCGGTGAGGTCTCTCCTTTGGCTCCGCGGGTGAGGCGGCGAGCGGGCTGCCGACCGGTCGGGTCGAGTTCCCAGAGTGCGCTGACGAATTCGGTGCGCTTCTCGTTGAGCTCGCTGATCGAGGTCACCACCCGCGTGCCGTCGGGTGACACGGCCAGCCCGGACACGCGCGGGAGCGCGAGGAACTCATCGAGGTCCTGGAAGGGCTGGAAGGGCCGGGAAAGAACAGTCGGCTCAGACGGGGTGGTCATGCCCCTTTGTTAGCACACCGGCGCAATCGGGTTTTACCGGAAGTTTGACTTTCAAACTCACGGCTGGCACGCTGACTTCGCAGGAGGTGCGCCCATGACGACCGTGCCGCTCGCACAACTGGCCGGACGCCCCTGCCCGGTCGCCGCATCGCTGGAGTTGGTCGGCGAGCGGTGGTCGCTGCTGATCGTCCGCGAATTGGCTTTGGGCAACGGCAGGTTCGCCGGCATCGTCACGGGCACCGGGGCGCCGCGAGACCGAGTCGCGGCGAGGCTCAAGGCGCTGGAGGAAGCGGGAGTCATCCAGCGGACCGCCTACCAGCACGCCCCGCCCCGCTTCGACTACACGCTGACCGACGCCGGCTGGGACCTGCTGCCGGTGATCAACGCCCTCCTCGAATGGGGTGCGAAACACGCTGTCAGCGAGGATGATCCGGATCGCGACCGCCGCCGCCGCGCCTATCCACCCATCGAGAGGACAGCATGACAGCCGACGCGGTCAACACCGACGCCCTGGCCGACTGGGGAGTCGAGCGTTCCAAGACGGTCACCTGGCACGATCCGGGCCCCAGCACCGCCAGGGGGCTCTCCATGGCGGGAGTCGACTATCTGCGGGCCATGGCCGATGGTGTGCTGCCGCAGCCTCCGATCGGCGGACTGATGCAGTTCGCGATCGTCGACGTCGAAGAGGGCCGGGTCGTATTCACCTGCCGGCCCGACGAATCCGCGTTCAACCCGATCGGCGCGATTCATGGTGGCCTCGTCTGCACACTGCTGGACTCGGTCACCGGATGCGCTGTGCACAGCACCCTGCCGCACGGCAAGGGATACACCTCGGTCGAGATCAAGGTCAACTACCTGAAGGCGGTGCGACCGAGCAGTGGCCCGCTCACCGCGACGGGCACGGTGGTGAAATCGGGCTCGCGCGTCGGTTTCGCCGAAGGAGTGGTCACCGATGCGAGCGGCGCGATGGTGGCGACCGCATCCAGTACGTTGCTGATCTTCGACGTGTGAACTTCATCCGTCGACACGCTACGTTCGACGGATGGCGCAGCAAATCCTGGTGATCGGGGCGGGCATCGCCGGCCTGGCGACTGCTGTCGCGCTACAGCGGCGGGGACGCGACGTGACCGTAATCGACGAGCGCACCGACACCTCGGCGGGCGCCGGCATCAGCATCTGGCCCAACGCGCTCGCGGCGCTCGACGAGATCGGGCTGGGAGAGCATGTCCGCGCCGTCGGCGGCGGAGTGTCAGCCGGAGCGGTGCGATGGCGTGATGGCACGTGGCTGCGCCATCCATCGCCGCAGCGCCTGGTCAAAGCCCTCGGCGAACCTCTGGTGGTGCTGCGTCGGTCCGCGCTCACGACAATCCTTTCGGGCGCCCTTGCGGAGGGAACGGTGCACCGCGACCTGGCCGCGCGCGAACTCAAGCTGACGGGCGACGGCGTGCGCGTGACGTTGTCCGATGCCAGCTCCCGCGAGGTGGCGGGTGTCGTCGGCGCTGATGGCATCCGCTCGGTCGTGGCGCAGCACCTCAACGGCGCGCTGAAACACCGGTATGCGGGTTACACGGCCTGGCGTGGCGTAGCCGCCCACTCGCTCGACCCCGATCTCGCCGGTGAAACCATGGGCGCAGGCGTCGAGGTCGGACATGTCCCGCTCGGGCCTGATTCCACCTACTGGTTCGCAACCGAACGGGCGCCCGAGGGGCGCACCGCCGAACAAGGCGAGCTGGCCTATCTGCGATCCAAGCTGGTTTCGTGGACCGACCCCGTCCCGGCCCTGCTCGCCGCAACCGACCCAGCGGACGTACTGCACAACGACCTGTACGACCGCGAGCAGGCGCGGCAGTGGTCACGCGGCCCGGTGGTCGTGGTCGGCGACGCCGCGCATCCGATGCGCCCGCACCTCGGCCAGGGCGGATGCCAGGGAATCGAGGACGCGGCGATACTGGCCCGCTTCACCGAGAGGACAACCGACCTTGCCACGGTGTTCGCGCAATTCGCGACGTTCCGCCGGCGCCGGGTCGGCAGCCTCGTGCGCCAGTCCAAGGCGATCGGCCAGGCGGTCAACCTCCGTCCGCCCCTGCTGAGCGCAGCCGCCACACTGGTGCCCGAGGCGGTGCTGACCAGTCGGATGGCGGCGATCGCCTCCAGATCGGCTTTCATCCTGCCCTAGTCCATCCCGCGACACCGGGCTCACCGATGCGTTTTGACCGCAGATGCGATGGCCGCCAGCGTTTTCCGGCTCTTCGCAGTTGAGGGTGTAGGACCGGTTGGCCAGCTGGTCTCGACTAGTGATCGAGGGGTCTGGTTGGCTGGGGGTGTGCCGGAGAAGAAGCGGAAGAGGAAGAGCGGGGTGCCCGGGGCGGGGGCGGACTTGGCGTTGCTTCAGAAGTTGATGGCCAATGCCGCTGGCGATATGTTCGATGAGCCGACGCCCAAGGTCCGGGCTGTGCCGGAGCGAGCGCAGGGTTTCCGGGTGCGGGTGGACCTGATGTACGCCAAGCCGCCGATCTGGCGTCGTCTCGACCTGCCGGGCGACCTCAGGCTCGATGAGCTGCATGTCGTGCTGCAGGTCGCGATGGGTTGGCAGGACGGTCACCTGCATAAGTTCGGTGTCGGAGCGGACCGGCGTACCCGTGCCTACTTCGTCACCGGGTTCGATCTCAGCGAGGGTGACGAAGGCGTCGCCGAGGACAGCGTGCGGCTCGATCAGGTGTTGTCCGACAAGGGCGAGCGGTTGTTCTATGACTACGACTTCGGCGACGGATGGGAGCACGTGCTGGTGGTTGAAGACGTTTTCGACGATCGACCTCCGGCTCTGGTCTGCCTAACGGGCAAGATGGCTTGCCCGCCGGAGGACTGTGGCGGCCTTGGCGGCTATGAGGAGTTAGCTGCTTGGGTTCGTGGCGGGTACGAACGGCAGGCAACGCCCATGGGGCTCAGTGCTGAGGAGATGAGGGACTGGCTGCCCCAGGGCTGGCACCCCGACCGTTTCTCGGTGGCCGAGACCAACGACGCTCTGGCCGCGCTGACTACGAGTTGAGGGCTTTCCCTGTCGGTTGAAAGAGCTGGGCTCTGAAGCCTCCGGTCTCGAGCAGAGATCTGGCGATGTAGTTGGTGAGGTTGCGGAAGCCCAGTGCGGATCCGCGGAGGTGTTCGAGGCGGCCGTTGATCGCTTCGGTCGGGCCGTTGCTGGTGCCTGGCCGGTCGAAGTAGGCCAGCACGTCGGCGGCCCGCTTCTTGAGGGTCCGCCCGAGGGTGATCAGTTCCTTCAGCGGCTTGGGGACGCCGGTGCTCAGCGTGGTGATCAGTGCAGCCATCATGGTGTGGCCCTGTCGGCGATCTGGTTCGCGGTAGGCGGCCACGGTGCGTTGATACATCTGCCAGCTGGCCTCGACCTCGGCGTGAGCGTCGACTGCAAACAGGGCGGCCAGCCGAGCTTTCTGCTTGTCGGTGAGCAGATCAGCTCAGTGTGCAGGGTGCGCCGGCACGCGTAGAGCGGATCGGTCTTGCGACCCCGGTGCCCGCAGGTGGCCAGCTGCACGCGGCGCCGGCATTCGTCGAGGGCGTTGCCGGCCAACCTGACCACGTGGAAGGGGTCCATCACCGTCGCCGCCTCGGGCATCTCCTCAGCGGTGGCGGTCTTGAACCCGGAAAATCCGTCCATGGCAACAACTTCCACTCCATCACGCCAGTCCTTGGGCCGCTCAGCCAGCCAGTCGGCGAATGCCTTCTTGGAGCGGCCCTGCACCATGTCGAGCAACCGGGCCGAACCAGTCCCGTCACGGACAGGGGTGAGATCGATGATCACGGTGACGTACTTGTCGCCGCGGCGGGTGTGCCGCCAGACGTGCTCATCGACCCCGATCACCGCCACCCCGTCGAAACGGGCCGGATCGGCGATCAGTACACGTCGACCTTCGGTGAGCACCGCATTGTTGGCGGTGTTCCACGACACCGCCAGGGCCTCCGCGACCCGCGCCACTGACAAGTGCTGGCACACAATGGCTTCCAGTGCCCACCGCAATCCGCGCCGAGACAGCTTGGCGCGTGGCTCGGCTGCCTTGCCGGCGTCTTGTCGCCACACATGACGGCATCCGGCGCACCGGTATCGGCGGATCGTGACCAGCAGCGTGGTAGGCCGCCACCCAAACGGTTCATGGGCCAGCGTGCGTGTGACGCTGTCACGCGGACTGCCTTCTTCACCACAACGACGGCACCATCGGTCGTCCTCGACGATCCTGCACGCCAGCACCGCGCGGTCGGCGGCGAGCCGTTGACCGGTCACCTCCAACCCGAGTTCGTCGAGGTGGCAGAAAGTAGTCAAGTCAGCGCAGGCGAAGCCCGCGCGACCGGTAGCGTCGTGCACGTCGCGGTCTTTCGGATGGGTGGCGTAGGAACCTCCATCATCGGAAGACCTCGACCCCTATCCCAGCAACGACGCGCCGACTACCTCTACACCCTCATCTGCGAAGGCCCCGTTTTCCACTCCGTGGCGTGCGACATGTGGAACGTCAGGAAACTGATGCCCAGTTCCTCGTAGAAGTGTCGGATTCGATCGACGGCAGAAGCTGTGGATCCGTCCAGCACGGTCGCGAGGCGCCGCAACTCCGCCTCTGGCGTATCGGGCAGCAGTTGACGAACCACGGACAAGTCGTTCGGATCGTCGATCGAGACCTGCAGGAAGTTGAACGCGATCTCGACCGGTTCGGCCGACGTCTCGGCCTTACACCGGACAACCGCCACCTGCTCGGCCATCTCCCCGCCCGTACTTCGAAGCGGACCGATCCCCACCATGACGCGATCCATCTGACCCAATTTGAGCAGCTCGTAAGACCCGTTGAGCACCAGGTCCGCCGGCACGCCCGACCGCGCTGCCGCGGCGCCGCCCGAGCGTGGCACCTCGATCAGGTGAACCACATCGAAGCCGATCTGACCGGCATGCCGCAGGAGTGCACGTTGCGCTGCCGGCGAGCCCGACCCGACCATGCTGAGCCCGAGCCGGAGCGGAGGCGGCTGGGTTTTCAATGTGTCATCTCTTCTGCCGCAGCGAATTATGTGAGGGCCGACCACGTCGGCAAGCCGCGGCGATGAATATCGCCGACAAACTTCTGCACCAGGGTGTCCGACGGCGCGGCAACGACGGCGACCACGTCGCGCTTGATCATCGGGCGCAGCCTGCGCACCACGCCTGTGGGGCGCGGCGCCAATGCCGACACCGGCACGATCGTGACCCCCATACCGGCCGCGGCCAGCTGCGCCGCGGTGCGGGGACTTCGGGTGCGTAGCGCGGGATTGAGAACCACTTCGTGGCGCGACGCCAGCTGATCGACCCAGACCGCCATCCCGTTGTCGGGGTCGTAGTGCACGAACGGCTCGGCCGACAGGGCCTGCATGGACACCGCGGACACCTGCGCAAAGGTATGCGCCGCGCTGGCGACGACCACGACTTCCTCTTGCCCGAAGACCTCGAGATGCGCGTCGGTCTTGGTGGGACGCGGCCCGATCGCGATGTCGGCGCGGTCCTCCGCGATCGAGGCGACCATCGCATCGGAACTGGTGTACTCGGCCAGATCGAGATGGACGTCTGGATGCCGAGAACGCCAGTGACGCAGCACGGGAACCAACAACCATGCGGTCATGGTCTCGACGCAGGCGATCCGCAATCGCCCGGCGCCACCGGCACCGACCCGTCTTCCGATCTGTATCGCTTGGTCGGCCGCCCGCAATGCCAATCGGGCTTCCTCGGCGCTGGCACGACCCGCGGCGGTGACTCGCACGCCCCGCCACAACCGCTCGACAACCGGAGCACCGAGCTCCTTCTCGAGTGCGGCGATCTGATGCGACAGCGCAGGCTGCGACATGTGAAGCGACGCGGCGGCCGCACTGACGGAACCGTGATCCACCAGAGCGACGAGGCACTCCAATGTGCGCAACGTTGTCATTCGGCAAAGATAGCCAAATACTTTGAGAATTCGATACCGCGGGCCACCGCCTCACGATTCCACCGTCTACGATCCGCAGACGCCTCGAATCGACGCAGATCAGCAAGGTATCGCATTCGTGAATTCTCAGCTCGACGCTCAAAAGTTTCATATTTCGGAAGCCGCGGATCCGTCCTGGCGCGTTCGATCAGGACGTCTGAGTCACCCTCAAGTCGACGATCTACCCTGCGGCACACGGTTATTCACATACCGGTGCCGTTTCTGCGTTTTGCTGCCTCACACGCGACTTCACGCATATTTGCGGGCATCCGGTGAGCGCTGTGCGCCCGGTTACATATCAGAGTCGGACATTGTTAGGCTGAATGCCCAAGCGCACCCAATATCAGTGCACTACTGACGTTCTCGATGCACGCGGCGGAGGAAGAAGGTTAGTGACAACACCAACGAGTCGTGTCCAGCGCGCGGCGCGAGCCCTGGTCCCGATGGCCGCTGCCGCAGCACTCTCGGCAGTTGCGCTTGGACCGGCGAGGGCCACGCCCACGATCGGTGCCACCGCCGTCACGCTGTCAAAGCAGACAGTCGCGGGCAAGGACTACATCGTCAGCGACATCACCATCGCGCCGGGTGGCAGCACCGGCTGGCACACCCACCAGGGCGAGATCTACGGAATAGTCAAAGCTGGCACGCTGACCCACTATGAATCCGACTGCTATGAAGACGGTGTGTACAACGTCGGAGATCCCATCACCGATCCGACCGGTCCCGACCACGTACACATGGCGCGCAACCTCGGTCCGGTCCCGGTGATACTCGAGGTCACCTATGTCGACCCCGCCGGCGCACCCACCTCCGACAGCGCCCCCAACCCGGGCTGCAGTTTCGAGTAGATGGACCGGACAGCACCCCTCGTCGGCTGTCCGCGTTTGCCGGTGTCAGCGTGCCGCTCCCAAGGCGCCCAGCGGATTGAGCAGGGCGGTGCACATCTGCCGCGGGTTGACGAATCCGAACAAGCCGCTGGAGGGCATCGCGGCGCAACCTGAGGCCACAGCCGGCCTGGCGGGCGCGGCTGGCACGGTGTTGCTCCACACGGCCGGGCTGGCCGCCTGCGCCCCGCACTTCGGCCACGCCTTGAGGCCCTGGCTACGGAGAACGTTCTCTGCCACGCGGATCTGCTCGGTGCGCGAAGCCGTCGCCGGGCTGCCGACGCCGCCGTTCGACGACCATGTGGCCGGTTTGAACTGCAGGCCGCCGAAGTGGCCGTTACCGGTGTTGGTCGACCAGTTGCCGCCCGACTCGCATTGCGCGATGGCGTCCCAGTTGACGGTGTCGGCGTTGGCGGTGCCCGTCGAGAGGGCCACGGGGACGGTCGTGAGCGCCCCGGTGATTGCGGCCGCCATCAGACCTTTGGTAACTGCCTTACGAAGGTTCATCTCTGCGGTCCTTCCCCGACCGTTTGACACAAGGCCCGCGGTGAAGAGCGAGCTCTCCGATGCGGTCAACCGGTACTTCGGGTGATAAACATCACGTGTTACAGACGTGTCGCGAGTTTTATTAGTTACTTATCTGGTGTAAGAGGCTTGTGAGGAAATAGAGACGATGCCGGGCATATCGCCCGGCACCGCCCTCATTCAACGAGAATTATTCGTTCTTTTTTCGGCCTAGCCGCGTCGGCCGCATACCGGCCATGCATGGATGCCCTGCGTGCGCAGGACGTTCTCGGCGACCCGGATCTGCTCTTCGCGGCTGGCATGCTGGGGCGCACCGGAGCCCCCGTTGGCACGCCAGGTGCCCATGGTGAACTGCAGGCCACCGTAGTAGCCATTGCCCGTAGCGGTCGACCAATTACCGCCTGACTCGCACGCCGCGACGGCGTCCCAATTGACGCCGCTGGCCGCATTCGCGGTGCCGGTGCCCAACGCCATCGGCGCGACTGCGAGCGCGCCGGCGATGGTGGCCAGCCCGAACGTCTTGCGGATGTTCTTCACTTCGATCCTTTCGCCAAGCGCGCGCCATCGACGCCCGCGGGGGCGGGCGTTTGGGGGCCTGTACAGGCCGGAGGGTTGGGCCGCACCGTCTCGGTCAGGTGCGGCAGGGGAGGCGGGATGTGCCTCGCCGGACGTCATGCCCGACGGCCGTTGAAGACGCACTCGCCTTCCACAGCCCCACTCACGCGCAGGTTCGTGGTTTTGAAATTATTTGCTCGTTTCGGAGCTGTTCGGACGGTACAAAGCGGATCGGCCAAAGTCATATCCGGAACGAACGTGTAGCGGTTTGATAACAGACAGATCACGATCACCATTGATAATTTGAATGTGCAGGTCAGATGTGGGTTTGACGCCACGACTGAACTCGCAGCGTCGAGGCGGCACCGTGAGCCAAATCACGACGATTTTGTGAGCTGGACCACCGCATATCGCCGTCATATCCGTTCACGCCACGGCGGTTCGGGCTGTGTCACCCTCAAAATGCTTCCGCCGAGCACTGATCGGCGAGCGGTTCGCTGGCCATCGCGGCAGGTCTCGGACCCTTTTCGACGGCTAATCCCTTGCCACTTCACTTTGACGAAACTTCATCCGCGTCCAAGAGTGAACCAATCGGCGTTTGTGCGGCGGCAGCGGATTCGGGGTAGTTCGACGGCAAAAATCAGTACGTTTCAGCGTGTTTCGCCGAGCCGGCGTCCGGTGTTCGCGACGTCAGCAGTCCCAACCGTGGAGGGTTTGGTGCTCCACGGGCTGTCTCCACGTGCCGAACGGACCAGCGCAACCCTGCCCGCCATGCGCGGCGTCCCGTGAGGGCGTAATCGCGGCCCGAAAAGTGCTCGAATAGCTGCGTTTATCGGCTCGAGGCTGCCCAAATCGCAGGCCCCGGACGAGATCTGGGCAGATCTCGAGTGAGCACCGGGCGCGAAATTCGGCGTCGTTCGCACGCGCCAACTGTCATTTATCGCGGAATATAACGCTCAAATTAGATACTAAAGATTGAAACGTTAGCGACGACAAATCCACCGCGCGAAATAGGAGAGTTTGCTAGCTAATTTTTGGCAGGCTGTCAGCGGCAGACAGATCGGCCGCGGTGTTGACGTTGGTCAACGAGGGCTGCTCGGCCATGACGATCCGTTGAGTGTCGACGCTGTCGACCAACGCGCGCATGCTGCGTTGCCCCGCCGCTACGAGCTCGGTGATCCGGTCGAACAGTGCGGTTCGGTAAATGCCGGCCAGATAGTGGTCACGGCCGTCCCACGGAAGCACCACATCGGCACCCAGACGTACTGCCGGACCTGCGAGTTCGTCGATCAGATCAGCAGACAGGTAAGGCATGTCCACGGCGCTCACGAAGGCTAGCTCGTGGCCGGCATCGGCGGCCGCTCGTAGCCCGCGGCCCGTCGCAAGGAGAGGCCCGACGCCGCGCACCTCGTCCCGGAGGATCTCCGCCGGCAAGGCAGGCAGGGCCTGGCCCGGGGCCGCGATGACGAAGACCGGCGAACACCGCGCACTGACCGCCGAGACCACCCGTTCGACAAGTGTTGAGCCGTCGTAGGTAAGCGTGGCTTTGTCGCGACCCATCCGTCGCGACGCCCCGCCGGCCAGTACCACCGCCGCCAGCGGCACAGAGGTCGTCACCAGGGTGACGTTAGTCGACGGTCCAGGTGTCCTTGCCGCGAAGCAGCGATTGCAGCGCGGCCGTGTCGTGCGGCCTGGCCTCGCGCGCCGCCGCGACCTGCTGACGGGCGGCGTCGTCGTAGGTCGGCTTGCTGACCTGCCGGAAGATGCCCATCACCATGTGCTCGAGGCTCTGCTCGGAGAGACGTGACAGCGCGAACGCGTAGGCCGGATCGTTGATCTGCGCGTTGTGCACGACGATTTCGTCCGCGGAAACGTCGGCGGTCTTGGCCACTTCGAGGCCGAAGCCCGACTTGACCACGCAGTACTCGCCGTCGGCGCCGAACGTGATCGGCTCGCCGTGGCGAATGTTGATCAGGCGCTCTTCGGCGCCTTCTTTGCGCAAGGCGTCGAACGAGCCGTCGTTGAAGATCGGGCAGTCCTGCATGATCTCGACCAGTGCGGCGCCGCGGTGTTGGGCGGCGCCGCGCAGGACCTCCGACAGACCCTTGCGGTCGGAGTCCAGCGCGCGGCCGACGAACGTCGCCTCGGCGCCGAGCGCCAGCGACACCGGGTTGAAGGGGTAGTCCAACGAGCCCATCGGCGTCGACTTGGTGACCTTGCCGACCTCCGACGTGGGCGAGTACTGCCCCTTGGTCAGGCCGTAGATCCGGTTGTTGAACAGGAGGATCGTGATGTTGATGTTGCGCCTCAGCGCGTGGATCAGGTGATTGCCCCCGATCGACAGCGCGTCGCCGTCACCGGTCACCACCCACACCGACAGGTCGTTGCGGGCCAGCGCCAGCCCGGTGGCGATGGTCGGGGCGCGGCCGTGAATCGAGTGGAAGCCGTAGGTCTCGAGGTAGTAAGGGAAGCGGCTCGAGCAGCCGATGCCGCTGACGAACGCGATGTTCTCGCGGCGCAACCCCAGCTCCGGCAGGAAGTTGCGAATCGTGTTGAGGATGACGTAATCACCGCATCCGGGGCACCAGCGCACCTCCTGGTCGCTGGTGAAGTCTTTGGACTTCTGCGGCTCGTCGGTGGTCGGCACACCGCTGGTCTTCGCGAGCGGAGTCAGCCCCAGATCAGGGTGTTCCGTTCCGATCACATCAGTCATGCGTTCGCTCCCACGCCAGTCACGCTCGCCTCATTCGCGTCGCTCGTCTCAACCGTCGCCGCCGCCAACCGGGCGAACTTGGCCTTGTCCGTTTCCTTGTCGTTCAATGTCCCGTTCAGTGCGGCGTCGATGATGCCCTCGATCTCATCGGCGAGGAACGCCATGCCCTCCACCTTGGTCACCGACTGGATGTCGACCAGATACTTACCCCGCAGCAGCAGCGCGAGCTGGCCGAGATTCATCTCGGGCAGGACCACGTTCGGGTAGCTTCGCAGCACCTCGCCGAGGTTGGCCGGTAGCGGGCTGAGGTTGCGGATCTGCGCGTGGGCGACCTTGATGCCCTTGCGGCGCGCGCGGCGGCACGCCTCACCGATGGGGCCGTAGCTGCTGCCCCAACCGAGGAGCAGGAGTTCCGCGTCTCCGGTGGGGTCGTCGACCTCGACGTCCGGGACGGCGATGCCGTCGATCTTGGCCTGCCGAAGCCGCACCATCAGGTCGTGGTTCTTCGGCTCGTAGGAGATGTTGCCAGAACCGTTGGCCGCCTCGAGCCCGCCGATGCGGTGTTCGAGACCCGGGGTGCCCGGAATTGCGAACTGGCGCGCGAGCGTCTCCGGGTCGCGCGCATACGGCTGGAAAGGTTCGCCGGATTTCACGAACATGTGCTTGATGGGCGCGTACGTGCTGACGTCGGGAATGCGCCACGGCTCAGAGCCATTGGCAATCGCGCCGTCGGACAGAATGACCACCGGCGTGTGGTAGGTCACCGCGATGCGCACGGCCTCCACCGCTACGTTGAAGCAGTCCGATGGCGAGCGGGGCGCGATGACCGCGACCGGCGACTCGCCGTTGCGCCCGTAGAGCACCTGAAGCAGATCGGCTTGCTCGGTCTTCGTCGGCAGCCCGGTGGAGGGCCCGCCGCGCTGCACGTCGATGACGATCAGCGGAAGTTCGGTCATCACGGCGAGGCCGATGGCTTCGGACTTCAGCGAGATGCCGGGGCCCGACGTGCTGGTGACGCCGAGTGCGCCGCCGTAGGACGCGCCGATCGCCGCGCCGATACCGGCGATCTCGTCCTCGGCCTGGAAGGTCAGGACATTGAAGTTCTTGTGCCTGGACAGTTCGTGCAGGATGTCCGACGCCGGAGTGATCGGGTAGGTGCCGAGGACGATCTGCAACTCGCCGAGGTGGCCCGCGGCCACCAGGCCGTATGCCAGCGCGGTGTTGCCGGAGATCTGGCGGTATTCGCCGGTCTTCAGTTTCGCCGGCGACACCTCATAGGTGGTGCCGAACGCCTCCGTGGTCTCGCCGTAATTCCAGCCGGCCTTGAGCGCCAGCACATTGGCCTCGGCGATGTCTGGCTTGCGGGCGAACTTCTCGCGGATGAACGCCTCGCTGTGCTCCAGTTCGCGTCCGTACATCCACGACAACAGGCCGAGCGCGAACATGTTCTTCGCACGTTGGCCGTCCTTCTTGGACGCCCCGATGGCCTCGACCGCGCCCAGCGTCAGCGTGGTCATCGGCACAGCCTGGACGACGTAGTCGGAGAGCTCGCCGGTATCCAGGGGGTTGCCCTCGTAGCCGACCTTGGCGAGGTTGCGCTTGGTGAACTCGTCTGAGTTGGCGATGATCAGGCCGCCGCGCGGCAGATCGGACACGTTCGCCTTCAGCGCTGCCGGGTTCATCGCGACCAGGACGTCCGGACGGTCACCCGCGGTCAGGATGTCGTAATCGGCGATCTGGATCTGGAACGAAGAGACGCCCGGCAGCGTGCCCTGGGGGGCCCGGATCTCGGCGGGGTAATTCGGTTGCGTGGCAAGGTCATTGCCGAACAGAGCGGCCTCTGAGGTGAACCGGTCACCGGTGAGCTGCATCCCGTCACCGGAGTCGCCGGCAAATCGGATGACAACTTTTTCCAGCTTCTGCCGTCCAACCGCGGAGCCTGCGGAGCCGCCGCCCACATCATTGCCCGGAGTGGCTCCGTTGCCGTTCGCCCCCACTCGCCTGCCTCCGTCTTGTCGGACTGCCTCCTGCGCATGTCCTCCGAGTCGCAGTCGGGTCGACGCGCCGTCGATGAAATCCGCAGGAGTTTTATGTCACTGTCAGTACCGATTATTGCACTTCTCTTAGTCAACCCTTCACCCGACGCGCGCGGCTCCAGCAATCGGAATCCGCTCGAACCTACTGCTCAGGGGGCGTGGTGGCACACCTCATAAGACGCAATTGTGTTTTCTGTCACTGTCAACCAGGCGTCATTTCTAAGGAAACGGTTACCGGCCGGTAGCCCCTGGCTAGCACTACGCCGGCAGGTTGAAGGGGGTGATCACCTGGATCGGCACCGGCCGGGCCGGCTCGACAGGCAGCGCGCCACGCTCCTGCAGGATCAGCCGCATCGCCAGCCGCGCGTCCGCACGCAGATCGTTGTGCAGCACCACCGAGAGGCGCCCCTCCCGCAGCAACCGCCGGTTGTCCGCGTCGAGGTCGTGTGCGACGAACACCCGGCACTGCCGGCCCGACTTCTCGAACGCAGCCACCGTCGCGGTGTTGCCGCCGCCGACCGAATAAACGGCTTCCACCTTCGGGTGCAGCTCCAGCGCCTGCAGAACCAGGCGTTCGTTGGGTTCGTCGATGCCGTCGCTGTCGCTGACCTCGACGATCGTCCGGCCCGAACCGCGAAGAGCCGTGCGGAAACCCATTTCCCGCTCGCCCTCACCGCGGAACACCGTGTTACTGACGGTGATCAGCACGTCCGACGGCGCGGAACCCAGCCACTGGTCCATCAGGTAGGCCGCGGTGACCCCCGCGCCGTGGTTGTCGATGCCGACGTAGGCGCAGCGCGAACTGCCCGGCACATCGGTCGCGTACGTCACCACCGGGGTGCCGGAGGCGACGAGGAGGTCGACAGCCTCGGCGACCTCCGGTTCGTCCTGAGCCTTGAGGATCACGCCGTGGCTGCCGCGCAGCCGGCCGAGAGTGTCCACCATCTGGTCGGTGGCGCCCGTCTCCCAGAGGTGAAATCGCGCCCGCAGCATGGCCGGCGCAAATGCCGGCAGTTCGGCCTCGACGGCGGTGCGGAATTCGTCGGAGAATCGCTGCGGAGTCTGCATGACCACGTCGATGAGGTAGCGGCGTCCGTTGAGCCGCAATTGGGCGCGCTGTTTGTCCAGGTCGGCGATCGCCTGCATGACCTCGGCCCTGGTGTTCTGGCGGACGCCGGGCCGTTCGTTCAGCACCCGGTCGACCGTGGCCTCGCTCAGCCCGGACTGCTGAGCGATCTCCCGAACCTTGTACCGGTGCGGCATCGGCGGGGCCCCGCTATCCTGAGGGTTTTTTGATGGCTTTCTGGTGTTGAATGCGGTCGATCTCACAGCAAGACTAACTGCTATGGCCGCACCGGTGGGCACCACGCACACGTCGTGGATCGACGAGTCCGACTGCCGACTCGAGGAGTTCCGCGCGCAAGTCATCCGAGCGACCGAACTCGCCGACTACCCGCACGCCCGCGATGTGCGGTCCAACGTGCTTGTCTACTCGGCGACCACTGTCGCCACCGCGGACTGCCGGGAGCTTGCGACTGAGCTGATTCGCGCGCTGGCCGACGGACCCGGCGTCGTGGTCTTCGAGGGTGCCTACTCCCCCGACGTCGTCGATCGCGCCAGCGAAGCCTTTTTCACAATCATCGAGGCGCAGCGGGCGGCGGGCGCGGCGGCAGGCGATCACTTCGGTAAGCCCGGCGCCAACGACCGCATCTGGAACGCGGCGCAGAAGCTCGCGCTGCAATCACCGCAGGTCTTCGCCGAGTACTACGCCAATGACGCGCTGGCTACCGTCTGCCAGGCCTGGCTGGGTCCGCGCTATCAAGTCACCTCACAGGTCAATGTCGTCAATCCCGGTGGCCAACAGCAGGTTCCGCACCGCGACTACCACCTCGGATTCGTCCCGGTCGACCATCTGGCGGAGTATCCGGCCCACGTGCACACCACTTCACCGGTGCTGACCCTGCAGGGCGCGGTGGCCCATTGCGACATGCCGGTGGAGAGCGGCCCCACGATGCTGCTGCCCCACTCGCAGCGGTTCAGGGGCGGCTACATCGCGTTCAACCGCCCGGAGTTCATCGAGTTCTTCGCCGAGCAGCACGTCCAGCTGCCCCTGCGCAAGGGTGATGCGATGTTCTTCAACCCCGCGCTGTATCACGGTGCCGGTTCGAACATCTCGGCCGATATCCGCCGAATCGCCAACCTGCTGCAGATCTCGTCGCCGTTCGGGCGCGCGATGGAGGCGCTGGACCGCGGTGCGATGGTGCGCGCCATCTATCCGGCATTGTGTGCGATGAAAGCCGCGGGCCGACCGCACCGCGAACTGGTCAACACCGTGGTGGCGACGGCAGAGGGTTACGCCTTCCCCACCAACCTGGACCGGGACCAGCCGATCGGCAGCCTGGCGCCGCCGAGCCAGGTCGATACGGTGCTGAGCGCGTTGGCCGACGACCTCACCCCTGAACAACTCGACGCCGCACTTCGCGGCCAGGACGAACGGAGAATTCCATGACGACACTCGGCGTGATCGGCTTGGGCCGCATCGGCGCGTTCCACGTCGACACCCTGTCCGGGTTGGACAGCGTAGGCGGGTTGGTCGTCACTGATGAACGGCCCGACGTGATCGCGGCCGTTGCCGCGAAACATGGTGCCAAACCTGTTGATTCGGTCGATGCGTTACTGGCGTCCGGCGTGGACGGGGTTGTCGTCTCCGCCGCGACGCCGGCCCATGCCGAGCTGACCCTGGCCGCCATCGAGCGCGGACTCCCGACGTTCTGCGAGAAGCCGATCGCCGCCACCGCCGCCGAGAGCGCGCGGGTGGCCGCGGTGATCGCCCGCTCCGGGGTACCGGTGCAGGTTGGTTACCAGCGCCGGTTCGACGCTGCGTTCGCCGCGGTCAAGCGCGCCGTCGACGACGGCTCACTGGGCCTGCTGCACACCGTGCGCAGCACGACGATGGACCCCGCACCGCCGCCCATGGACTACATCGCCGGCTCGGGTGGCATCTTCCGCGACTGCGCCGTCCACGATTTCGACGTGATCCGATGGGTCACCGGCCAGCAGGCGGTCGAGGTGTACGCCACCGGCAGCGTGCAGGGCGATCCGCTGTTCAGCGAGTACGGCGATGTCGACACGGCCGCGGTAGTCGTGACCTTCGACCAGGGCGCACTCGGCGTGGTGTCCGCGGCCCGCTACAACGGGCACGGATACGACTGCCGGCTGGAGGTGCACGGTTTCGCGGATACGGTGGTCGCCGGGTGGGATCAGGGTGTCCCTGTGCGAAATGCCGATCCCGGCAACGAGTTTCCGTCGGGGCCGCCGCACAATTTCTTCATGGATCGCTTCACCGACGCCTTCCGTGCCGAACTGGCAGCGTTCGTCGACGTCGTCAACGGCGCCGCCGCGCCCGCTGTTACCGTGGCCGATGCGGTCGAGGTCGCCTGGCTGGCCGAAGCGGCCACCGAGTCATTGCAGCGCCGTACCCCGGTGCGCGTAGAGGAAGTGAAGTCACGATGAAGATTGCTGCCGCGCCGATCTCCTGGGGGGTGTGTGAGGTGCCCGGATGGGGACACCAGCTCTCGTCGGACCGGGTGCTGACCGAGATGGCGGCCGTCGGCGTGTCCGCGACCGAACTGGGTCCCGAGGGCTTCCTGCCGTCGGATCCGGCCGAATTGACGACGCTGCTGGACTCGTACGGGTTGAGCTGCGTCGGGGCGTTCGTGCCAGTACTTCTGCACGATGTCGAGCACGATCCGGTGCCGGACATCGCGGCGCCACTCGACGCCCTGGTGGCCTCTGGCGCCGCGGTTCTCGTCCTCGCCGCAGCGACCGGTACCGACGGATACGACTCCCGTCCCACACTCGACGATGCCCAGTGGAACACGTTGCTGGCCAACCTGGACCGGCTCGCGGATGTCGCCGCCGATCGTGGAGTATCGGCGGTATTGCACCCCCACGTCGGCACGATGGTCGAGACCCGCACGGATGTCGAACGCGTGCTGGACGGTTCGGCGATCAAGCTGTGCCTGGACACCGGTCATCTGCTGATCGGCGGAACCGATCCCCTGCAGCTGGCCCGCGAGGTGCCCGGCCGGATCGCGCACGCCCACCTGAAGGATGTCGACGCGGCGCTGGCCGCTCGCGTGCAAAACGGCGAGCTCACCTATACCGACGCCGTGCGGAACGGGATGTACACGCGGCTCGGCGCCGGTGACATCGACATTGCCGGGATCGTTATCGCGTTGCGGACCAACGGGTTTGACGGTTGGTTCGTGATGGAACAGGACACCATACTCGAGGATGAGCCCTCGGATGAAGGGCCGATGCGTGACGTGCGGGCCAGCGTGGGCTACCTGCAGGACCTCTGCAACCGCGTCCCGGCGTGACGCTGCGAATCGGCGTGCTCGGCGCGTCCCGGATCGCCGAGCTCGCGATCGTCGGGCCCGCGCACGAACTGGGTCACCGGTTGGTGGCCGTCGCGGCGCGCGACCCGCTGCGGGCCAGGGGGTTCGCCGAGAAGCACGGCGTGGAACGTGTTCTGGCCTCCTACGACGAGGTGATCAACGATGCCGAGGTCGACGCCGTCTACAACCCGCTCGCCAATTCGCTGCACGCACCGTGGAATCTGGCCGCGATCGCGGCCGGGAAACCGGTGCTCACCGAGAAACCATATGCCCGGGACCGCGCCGAGGCCGAGCGGGTTGCGCATGCGGCCGATGCCGCCGGGATCACGGTGATGGAGGGATTCCACTATCTGTTCCATCCGGCGACCCGGCGCGCACTCGAGCTCGCGGCCGACGGCACGCTCGGCGAGCTCGTCCACGTCGAGGTGCGAATGGCGATGCCCGCGCCTGCCGATTCCGACCCACGGTGGTCATTCGAGCTGGCCGGTGGCGCCCTGATGGATCTCGGGTGCTACGGCCTGCATGTGATGCGACGGCTGGGCCATCCGTCGGTCGTCCGCGCACACGCCGAACAGCGCAGTCCGGGGATCGACGCCTGGTGCGATGTCGAACTCGCATTTCCCGGCGGCGAGACGGGCCTGAGCGCCAACTCCATGGTCGCCGACGATCGCATGTTCACCCTCCGGATCGTCGGGACCCGAGGAGATGTATTGGTGCACAACTTCGTCAAGCCGCACGATGATGACCGGCTGACCATCCGCACACCGACCGGCACGACGGTCGAACGACTCGGCACCCGGCCGTCGTACACCTACCAGCTCGAGGCGTTCGCCGCACACGTTCTGCATGGTGCGCCGCTGCCGATCGACTCGGCCGACGCCGTGGAGAACATGGCCTATATCGACGCCGCATATCGGGCCGCGGGCATGTCCCCTCGCTGACCGGTGCTACTGGCCCTGGCGGCGTGGGAAGAACGGCTCGCGGGTCGGCGGGACGGTGACCGTCTGGGTCACCGTGCTGGTGTCCGTCGTCGGCGGCGCGGTGGTGGTCGGTGTCGGGGTATCCGTGGCGGTGACGGTGGTGGTGTCCGTCGCGGGCGCCGTGACGGTGTCGGTCGCCACCGGCGGCGCCTCCGTCACGACGGTGGTGCCCCCGCTGCGCGAACGGTGGGTGGCCGGCGCAGCGGTGGTGGTGCTGGGGGCCGGCGCAGCCGATGAACTCGTGGTGTTGACCGACGACGGAGCCGAATGAGACATCAGTGTCATCGCGCCAATCGCCAACCCCGCCAGGACGACAACCGCCAGCGCGCCCGCGGCGACGAGTGCCGGCGGACGGCGGAACCACGGTGTCTGCGGTGGCGCAGCGGCAGCGTACGGGTCCCCATACCCGCCCTGCGATCGGTAGTTCGTGGCACGAGTCGGCTCGAAATAGAAATCGGGGTTTTCCGGCGGCTCTTGTCGTGGCATGGCCGCACACGGTAACCGCGCAAGCTGTCAGTCGGCCGTCAAGTACCGCAAGGCTTTCTGCGCCAAGAGGCGGGACATCACCGGGGTCCGCGTGACCCCCGGACCTTCACCAGCGGACGTGTCTGCGCCCGCTCGTGCCACCGCAGCCGCAGCATCAGCAGATTGCGATGTGCACGCCATCCGACCGACAGCGGGTCACGCCAAACCGGCGTACGCACCGATGATTCGCGATCACTGTCCATGACTACATTGTGCCGTGTCGGCGCAAAACCGGCAGAGCGGGCACGCCGCGTATCGATGTCGCATAGGTGAATTGCCGTCGAACTGTGACGTCTTCCTACCTTATTCGGCGGACTTGCCACGCAATTCGTGCGACAGCGCCTCGAGTTCGTCGCCGCCCGCCATTTCCTGCGTGAGGTGCTCCAAGCTGATCTCGTCGTACGTGCAGTCAAGTTTCTGCCGACCTCGGTTCAGCAGCACGAAATGGTCACCCACCATGTGCGCATGGTGCGGGTTGTGCGTGATGAACACCACACCGAAGCCGGCCTCTTTGGCGGCGGTGATGTACTTCAGCACAACGCCCGACTGCTTGACGCCGAGTGCCGCGGTCGGCTCATCGAGGATCAGCACACGCGCGCCGAAGAACACCGCACGGGCGATCGCGACGCACTGCCGCTGGCCGCCCGACAGCGAGCCGATCGGCACGTCGACGTCGGGCAGGTCGATACCCATCTTCGACAACTCCGTCAGCGTGGTCGCCCGCATCGCGTTGGAGTCCAGCATCCACGGGAAGCTCTTCTGACGAATCTCCTGACCGAGAAAAAAGTTGCGCCATACCGGCATCAACGGCACCACCGCCAGGTTCTGGTAGACCGTCGCGATGCCCTTGCTCAGCGCCTCTTTGGGCGAATTGAACTTCGTCGACTCACCGTCGACCAGTAGATCGCCGTCGGTCTGCTGATGCAGTCCGGCGATGATCTTGATCAGGGTCGACTTGCCTGCGCCGTTGTCACCGAGGATCCCGGTGACTTCTCCCGCGTGGACGCGAAGCGAGATCTCTTTGAGCGCAGTGATGTTCCCGTAGGACTTGCCGACATTCTTGAGCTCGACCAACGGCACCTTGCCGCCGGACGGGGCGTCGTGCTCGGGACGTTCCACTGTTGCGGTCACGCGTCACCTCTTCGCTGCGTAGTTGCGGAAAGCATTGTTGGCGACGACCGCGAACAGCAGCATCGCGCCCATGAAGAACTTGAACCAGTCCGGGTTCCAGCCGGCATACACGATGCCCTGTTGCACCATGCCGAAGATGAAGGCGCCGATCGCGGCGCCGATCGCGGTGCCGTACCCGCCGGTCAGCAGGCAGCCACCGATCACCGCGGCGATGATGTAGATGAACTCGTTGCCCACGCCCTGGCCGGATTGCACGGTGTTGAACGCGAACAGCAGATGCATGCCGACGAACCAGGCGGAGAACCCGACGAACATGAAGAGACCGACCTTGACCGCAGTGACCGGCACACCCACGGCGCGGGCGCTCTCCTGGTCACCACCGACCGCGAATATCCAGTTGCCGATGCGGGTCTTGAACAGTACGTACGTCGCGACGGCGGTGAACAACAGCCACCACAGAACCGTGATGCGGATGTTGACACCACCGATCGGAATGTCGGCCGAGAACACCCACTTGGCCGATTCCCAGCCCTGCATGTCGTTCACGCTCGGTGTTGCCACCTGCCCCGAGATCAGCTTGGTCACCGCGAGGTTGATGCCGGTGAGCATCAACAGCGTGCCCAGGGTGATCAGGAAGCTGGGAATCTTCGTCCGCATCACCAGGTAGCCGTTGAGGAAGCCGACCGCGAGCGCCAGGATCAACCCGAGACCCGCGCCCGCCCACAAGTTCAGGTGCAGGTTGTACGCCAGCATCGACGCCGCCAGAGAGCTGAATGTCACGGCGACGCCCGCTGACAAGTCGAACTCTCCGCCGATCATCAACAGCGCCACGGCGCAGGCCATGATCCCGATCGTCGAGCTGGCGTAGAGCACAGTTGCCAGCGCCTCGGGGCTACGGAAGGGCGGCGCCACGACCAAGAAGAAGATGAAGATCACGACAGCGCCGATCGCCGCACCCATCTCCGGCCGAATCAACAACCGCTGTATGCGGTTTCGTTCCTTGACTCGTTCGTCGTGTACGACCTTGCGATTGCCGAGATCCACTTCAGCTTGGGTAGACATCTTTTCTCTTTCCGTGATGGCTAGCGGGTACCGGACTTGGCCAGATCGGCAACGGCGTCGATGTTCGACTTGTCGATGAACGACGGACCGGTCAACGTAGCCTGACCGCCACCGATCAGGTTCTTGTTGTTCAGGTACAACCACAGCGCGTCGATGGCGAGGTATCCCTGCAGGAACGGCTGCTGATCCACCGCCCACTGCACGTCGCCCTTCTGAATGGAACCGACCAGTGCCGCGTTGGTGTCGAAGGTGACGACCTTCGCCTGACTGCCTGCGTTGCCGACCGACTGCACCGCGGCGAGCGCGATCGGCGCACCGAGGGCGACGACATGGTCGACCGACGGATCCTGCTGCAGTTTGGCCGTGATGGTCGACTCCACTGAAGGCATGTCCTTGCTGTTGACGTTCAGCAGCTCGGTCTGGCCCTTGAACCCCTGCGTCACGCCCGCGCAGCGGGATTCCAGCGCGACCTGGCCCTGCTCCTGGATGACGCAGAGCACCTTCTTCGCCCCGTCGGTGGTGAGTCGCTCGCCCGCCGCGACCCCGGCAAGTTTCTCGTCCTGGCCGAAGTACTCCTGCACGCCCATCGCCTTGAAGTTGTCGAAGCCCGAGTTGAACGCCACTACCGGGATGTTGGCCGCCTCGGCGGCTTTGACGGCCGGCGCCATCGCATCGGGCTTGGCCAGCGTCAGCGCGATGCCGTTGACCTTGCTGTCGACCGCGCTCTGCACCAGGTTGGCCTGGTTGGGCGCCTCGGGGTCGTTGGAGTAGCGCAGTTCGATGTTGTCCTTGTCCGCCGCGGCCTGGGCACCCTTACGGATGAGGTCCCAGAACGAGTCGCCGGGCACCTCGTGGGTGATCATCGCAACCGTCATGCGGGGCGTATTCGCCTGGCCGGCACCCATGCCGCCGCCGTTCTCCTGGGGCTTGCCCCCGGTCGACGAACATGACGCGATCCCGAATACGAGCACGCTCGCCCCTGCGACGGCCGCGAGCCGACTGAACCTCATTGTTTCTCCTTGCTATCGAGTGCGACGTGACACGCTCTAAGCGTCGATGTAATACGTCTCACAGCGGAAAGTCAATACTTTGTCCTGACATTAGGACTGCATATCAAATGCTAGGGTGCGTCGGTCGCATTGATACGAGAGAGGTGGCAAACACGTGACCGATTTGCAACTGGCCGTGTGCTCCGAGATGGTCTTCTCCGATATGCCCATCGTCGACCGGGTGCGGCGCATCGACGACCTCGGCTTCGCCGTCGAGATCTGGAGTTGGGATGACAAGGACCTGCACGCTCTCGCCGATACGGGTGCCCGGTTCTCCTCGATGACGGGCTACCTGCACGGTGACCTGATCGACCCGGACACCGCGGACGAAGTCGTGCGGACTGCGGAACTGAGCATCAAGGCCGCTCAAACGCTCGGCGTGCCAAGACTCAACCTCCATACCGCCGAACTCGTCGACGGGCAGGCCGCCCGGCCACGGCATCGGGCCACGGGCCAGATGTGGACGACGGCGGTGCGCACACTGGAGCGCATCGGCAAACTCGGCGCCGCCGCCGGGGTGACTTTCTGCGTGGAGAATCTCAACACCATCGTCGACCACCCCGGGATCCCGCTGGCCCGCGCCAAGGACACCCTTGCGCTCGTCGAAGCGGTTGATCATCCGAATGTCAAGATGATGCTCGATCTCTATCACGCGCAGATCGGCGAGGGAAACCTCATCGAACTGGTCCGCCGCTGTGGCGACGCCATCGGCGAGATTCAGGTTGCCGACGTACCGGGGCGCTGCGAACCGGGGACCGGGGAGATCAACTACCCGGCTATTGCCAAGGCTCTGCGCGACATCGGCTATTCGGGCACGGTTGGCCTCGAGGCATGGGCGGCTTCGGACAGCACAGCGGCGCTCGAAGCCTTCCGAGCGGTGTTCGCCGCGTAACCCCCGACGGACACACCACGGCGGGACTTCGTGTGAAATCCCCGCCGCGGCGCTGGCACGTCACGCCGTTCGGTTGGCCGTGCTGACACCAGAGCGCGAAAGCACTGGTGAAGTCGGTGTTGTGCTGGAGCCAGAGCTGGTCGTTCGTGGCACCACGCCGCTCCGCGCTAGCGGTCGACCAGCGTGGTGTCGAAGTAGTAGCGCGAGGCGCGGTAGCAGTGCGTACCGAACTCGACGGCGGTGCCCGAATCGTCGAAGGCGGTCCGGGCCATGGTGAGTAACGGCGCATTGAGCTTCTCGTCGAGCAGCCGGGCTTCGGCGCGGGTCGCGCCCTTTGCCCCGATCCGTTGCCGAGCCAATCGAATGTGCACCCCGCGGGCCCGCAATGCCTGATACAGGCCGTTGCTCTCCAGCTCCTCGGGTGCCGGCGCGATGTCGGCGGGCAGATGGTTGGTCATCACCGCCAGCGGTTCGCCGTTGGCGCAGCGAAGTCGCTGGATGGACACCACTTCACGGTCGGATGCGATGGACAGCTCGCGCGCTACCTCTTCCTCTGGATGCCCCACCTGATAGTCCAGCAGCTGGGTCGACGGCTCCTGGCCGGCCCGGACAAGATCGTCGAAGAGACTGGTCAGTTCGACCCGGCGGTGTACCGGATTCTGCACCACCTGGGTGCCGACCCCACGCTTTCGTACCAGCAGACCCTTGTCGACGAGTTCCTGGATCGCGCGCCGCGTGGTGGGCCGCGACAACGTCAACCGCTTTGCCAACGCGAGTTCGTTCTCGAACCGATCACCGGGTGACAGTTCGCCGTCACGGATCGCCGCCTCGATTGCCTGCGCGAGCTGATAGTAGAGGGGAACAGGGCTTGACCTGTCGAGCTCCACCGCCAAGGGCACGTTGACTCCGATCTCGCGCTGGGCCAGACAAAGCGTAGCTGCATACTAACACCGCATGATCGAAAGATAGAATGTCAGGACAAACTATTGACAGGGACGAGTGGCGGCGGGCACAGTCTTAGACAGCCGTTCCCTTACTCGTGGAGAGCTGACTCTTGACCAATACTGCGCACTTCGACGTACTCGCCATCGGGCGTTGCGGCGTCGACGTCTACCCACTCCAGATCGGCCGCGGTCTGCAAGATGTCGAGACATTCGGCAAGTTCCTGGGCGGCAGCGCCGCCAACGTGACTGTCGCCGCTGCCCGGTTGGGCGAGCGCGCCGGTCTCATCTCCGGCGTCGGCGCCGATCCGTTCGGAACCTTCGTCCGCGAGGAACTCGCCCGACTCGGTGTCGACAACCGGTACGTGAGTACGCACGACGAATATCCGACTCCGGTGACCTTTTGCGAAATCTTCCCACCGGACAATTTCCCGCTGTACTTCTACCGGCGGCCAAGCGCCCCTGACCTGCAGATCCAGCCGGAGCAGATCGATGCCGACGCCGTGCGCAATGCGCGGCTGTACTGGTCCACGGTCACCGGCCTGTCCGAGGAGCCAAGCCGCAGCGCGCATTTCGCGGCTTGGTCGGCGCGAGAGCGGGCACCGTTGACCGTGCTGGACCTCGACTACCGGCCGATGTTCTGGGAGTCCACCGCCGCCGCGACCGAACAGGTCCAGCGGGCGCTCGCCCACGTCACCGTTGCCGTCGGCAACCGCGAGGAATGCGAAATCGCCGTCGGTCAAACCAATCCGCACAAAGCCGCCGACGCCTTACTCGATCTCGGAGTGGAACTCGCGATCGTCAAGCAGGGCCCGCGCGGAGTGCTCGGTAAGACGAAGCACTCGTCGGTGACCGTAGCGCCCAACGATGTCGACGTCGTCAACGGCCTCGGTGCCGGAGATGCCTTCGGCGGCAGCCTTTGTCACGGCCTGCTCGCGGGCTGGCCGCTCGAGAAGACGTTGCGGTACGCCAACGCGGCCGGCGCGATCGTCGCGTCACGGCTGGAGTGCTCGACGGCGATGCCGACCGCGCAAGAGGTGGCCGCGCTCGCCGAGCAGACCGCAACGGAGGCCGTCAATGTCTGAAGCGCTGTGCACGGACTACGCCGCGATCACCGACCTACGTGCCTCCGATCCGGGTGCGGTGGCCCGGGCCTGGGACAGCCGCACCACCCGGCCCACAATCCGCGGCAACGGCCGGCTGATGATCGTGGCGGCCGACCATCCCGCACGCGGCGCGCTCGCCGTCGGCTCCCGGGCCACGGCGATGAACAGCCGCACCGACCTGCTCGACCGCTTGCGTGCCGCACTGGCCGACCCCGGAGTCGACGGCGTGCTGGCCACCTCCGACATCCTCGACGACTTGGTTCTGCTGGGCGCGCTGGAGGACAAGGTCGTGTTCTCCTCCTTCAATCGCGGAGGCCTGGCCGGCGCCAGCTTCGAGCTGGACGACCGGATGACCGGCGCGACGGCGACCTCGACCGCGGTGGCCAAGATGAACGGCGGAAAGATGCTGTGCCGCATCGCCCTCGACGATCCCGGAACCGTCGCCACCATGGCCGCCTGCGCGCAGGCGGTCGATGCACTGGCCGCGTACGGGCTGATCGCGATGCTCGAACCGTTCATGTCCTCCCGGGTGAACGGCAAGGTACGCAACGATCTGAGCCCGGATGCCGTGATCAAGTCCGTGCACATCGGCCAGGGACTCGGCGCGACCTCGGCGTATACCTGGATGAAGCTGCCGGTGGTCGACGAGATGGACCGCGTGATGGAGGCCACGACGATGCCCACCCTGCTTCTCGGCGGTGACCCGGCCGACCCGGACGAGGCGTTCGCCAGTTGGGAGAAGGCGTTGGGATTGCCGTCGGTGCGCGGCCTGATCGTCGGGCGCACACTGCTCTATCCCACCGATGACGATGTCAGCTCCGCGGTCGCGACCGCGGTCTCGATGGTGAGGTGACAATGCACAGCAAGCTGTATATCCCCGCCCGGTCGGCCACGCCACCGCTCACCGTCGACATCAGCCCGGAGTCGGCCGGTTGGACCGAATCCTCCTTGCAGGTCCTCGAACTCGACAACTCGCAGACCGCAGAGCTGAGCACGGCTGAAACCGAGGTGATGATCCTGCCGCTCGCCGGCAGCGGAATCATCGACTGCGCCGGCCAGACATTCGAACTCGCGCCGCGCGCATCGGTCTTCGACGGCCCGTCGGACATGGTTTACCTCGGCATCGACCAGACGTACGTGCTCTCCGGAGAGGGCAGGTTCGCGATCTGCGGCGCCAGGGCCACGCGGTCATTTCCCAACCGGCGGGTCGCGGCGGCCGATGTGGCTGTCGAGCTACGGGGCGCGGGCAACTGCAGCCGCCAGGTGCACAACTTCGGCACCGCAGGCGTTTTCGAGGCCGATTCGCTGATCGCCTGCGAGGTCATCACGCCGGGCGGCAACTGGTCGAGCTACCCCGCGCACAAGCATGACGAGAACACACCGACCGAGTCGGAACTAGAAGAGATCTACTACTTCGAGATCGCCGCGGGGCCGGACGGCTCGCGCGGCTTCGGCTATCACCGGGTGTACGGCACTCCCGACCGTCCGATCGAGGTGCTCGAGGAGGTGCGCACCGGCGACGTGGTGCTGGTGCCCCACGGCTACCACGGCCCCTCGGTCGCCGCACCGGGCTACCACATGTACTACCTCAACGTGATGGCCGGACCGGGCGCCGAGCGCGCCTGGAAGATCGTCGACGACCCGGTACACGCCTGGCTCCGCGGCACCTGGGACGACCAGGCCGTCGACCCCCGCCTGCCCCTTCGCATCCGCCCAATTGCCGGCTCCGCCAGCGACCCGAAAGGAGTTTGACCGTGGTCTCCACCGCTCCGAAGCGAGCCCAGAAGACAGCCGACACCGAAGCGACCGTTCGACTCACGGTGGCGCAGGCGACTATTCGGTTCCTGGGCAACCAGTACGTCGAACGCGACGGCCAACGCGCCAAGTTCTTCGCCGGCGCCTTCGGCATCTTCGGGCATGGCAACGTCGCGGGTCTCGGTCAGGCGCTGCTCCAGGATGAGGTCGAGGCGCTCGAGGCCGGCTGCCAGCCGTCTCTGCGCTATGTTCTCGGCCGCAACGAACAGGCCATGGTGCACAGCGCGGTGGCGTATGCCCGCCAGAAGGACCGGCTGCAGACGTGGGTTGTGACCGCCAGCGTCGGGCCCGGATCCACCAACATGCTGACCGGCGCCGCACTGGCGACCATCAACCGCCTGCCCGTGCTGTTGCTGCCGGCCGACACCTTCGCCACCCGGGTGAGCAGTCCCGTGCTGCAGGAACTCGAGTTGCCGTCGTCGGGCGACATCACCGTCAACGACGCATTCAAACCGCTGTCGCGCTACTTCGACCGGGTGTGGCGTCCCGAACAATTGCCCGCCGCCCTGCTCGGCGCGATGCGGGTGCTGACCGATTCCGTGGAGACCGGTGCAGCCACCGTCGCGATCCCACAGGACGTCCAGGCCGAAGCGCATGACTGGCCGGAATCGCTGTTCGCCCAACGCACCTGGCACGTGAGCCGCCCGCTGCCGGAGCGGTCCGTGATCGAGCGTGCCGCCGACGTGATCCGGTCGGCCACCAAGCCGCTGATCGTCGCGGGCGGCGGCGTCATCTACTCCGGCGCCACCGACGCACTCGCGGCGTTGTGCGAGAAGACCGGTATCCCCGTCGGCCAGAGCCAGGCGGGCAAGGGGTCACTCCCCTACGACCATCCGCAGTCGGTCGGCGCCATCGGTTCCACCGGAACCACGGCAGCCAACGCGCTGGCCACCGAGGCCGACGTCGTCATCGGGATCGGCACCCGCTACAGCGATTTCACCAGCGCGTCGCGAACGGCCTTCAACAACCCCGACGTTCGCTTCGTCAACATCAACGTGGCATCGATCGACTCGGTCAAGCAGGGCGGCGTCAGCGTCGTGTCCGATGCCCGCGAAGCGATCGAGGCGCTGGCCGTGGCACTGGGCGACTATTCCGTCCGTACCGAATATCGCAGCCGCACCGCCGAACTCGCACATGAGTGGGAAGACACGGTGTCGACCGTTTACCGGATCGACGAGGGCAAAGCGCTGAATCAGAATCAGGTGATCGGCCTGGTCAACACGCTGTCCGACCCGCGCGACGTGGTGGTGTGCGCCGCCGGTTCGATGCCCGGGGACCTGCACAAGCTGTGGCGGACCCGTGACCCGAAGGGCTACCACGTCGAGTACGGGTACTCCTGCATGGGCTACGAGATCGCCGGTGGCATCGGCGCGAAGATGGCCGAACCGGACCGCGACGTCTTCGTCATGGTCGGCGACGGCTCCTACCTGATGATGGCCACCGAACTGGTGACCGCCGTTCAGGAGAACGTGAAGGTGATCGTCGTGCTGGTGCAGAACCATGGCTTCGCCTCGATCGGCTCGCTGTCAGAAGCCCTGGGCTCCCAACGGTTCGGCACCTCCTACCGGTTCCGGACCGATGATGGGCGACTCGACGGCGCCAAGTTGCCCGTCGACCTGGCGGCCAACGCGGGCAGCCTCGGTGCGGACGTCATCCGCGTTGTCACCGCAGCCGAGTTCACCGATGCGGTCAAGGTCGCCAAGGCCAGCGACCACACCACCGTCATCCACGTCGAGACCGATCCACTGATCGTCGCACCCGACAGCGAGTCGTGGTGGGACGTACCGGTAGCGGAGGTCTCGTCGCTGGAGTCCACCCGGTCGGCGTATCAAACTTACGCGGACTGGAAGAAGATCCAGCGCCCCCTCATCCGCCCTTCCGAATCGTGAGAGGAATGACGACCCGATGAGCTCAATCCTGGTCGGCTCGGCCCCCGACTCCTGGGGAGTCTGGTTCCCCGACGATCCCAACCAGACCCCCTACACCCGCTTCCTCGACGAGGTCGCCGCATCCGGATACGAATGGATCGAGCTGGGCCCGTTCGGCTACCTGCCGACCGACCCCCAGCAGCTGTCCGACGAACTGGCCGCGCGCAATCTCAAGCTGTCCGCCGGCACGGTATTCGAGCATCTGCACCAGTCCACCTCTCGTGGCGATGACGCTTGGAACTCCGTGTGGAAGCAGATCGAGGATGTCGCGAAGCTGACGGCGGCCGTCGGCGGCAGGCACGTGGTCGTGATCCCCGAGATGTGGCGAGACCCGGCGACCGGTGTGGTGTTGGAGGACCGCAACCTCAGCTCCGAGCAATGGGCCAAGAAAACCAACGGCATGAACGAGCTCGGCAAGGCGATGTTCGAGAAATACGGCGTGCGAGCGCAGTACCACCCGCACGCCGACAGCCACGTCGACACCGAGGACAATGTCTACCGTTTCCTCGATGGCACGGACGGCGAGTTCGTCAACCTGTGCCTGGATACCGGCCACATCAGCTACTGCGGCGGGGACAACATCGCGATCATCGAGCGCGCTCCCGAACGGATCGGCTACCTGCACCTCAAGCAGGTCGATCCCGAGGTGCGGGCCAAGGTCGAGGCCGAGGATCTGCCGTTCGGCGAGGCCGTGAAGCTCGGCGCTATGACCGAACCGCCACGCGGAATCCCGGACATGCCACCGCTGCTGGCCGCCATCGAGAAGCTCGGCATCGACGTGTTCGCGATCGTCGAGCAGGACATGTATCCCTGCGAGGTCGACGCTCCCCTGCCCATCGCCCAGCGCACGCGCCAGTATCTCGGCTCATGCGGTGTCCCGTCCGTGAAATTCGCTTAGGACCAACATGTCTGATCTACGTATCGCGGTGCTTGGTGTCGGCCTCATGGGCGCCGACCACGTCGCACGCATTTCGTCCCGCATCTCCGGTGCGCAGGTGACCGTCGTCAATGACTACCTGGCGGAAAAGGCCCAACAGATCGCCGCGTCGGTCCCCGGATGCCGGGCCGTCGGCGACCCGCTCGACGCCATCGCCGATCCGGACGTTGACGCCGTCGTGCTCGCCACCCCGGGCCCCACCCACGAGAAGCAGCTGCTGGCGTGCCTCGAGCACGGCAAGCCGGTGCTTTGCGAGAAGCCGTTGACCACCGATGTCGACACCGCGCTCGCGGTGGTCAGGCGCGAGGCCGAATTGGGCAAGCGGCTGATCCAGGTCGGCTTCATGCGCCGCTTCGACCACGAGTACGCCCGGCTCAAGGCATTGCTCGACGGCGGCGAACTCGGCCGCGCACTGGTCCTGCACTGCGCTCATCGCAACCCCGCCGTGCCCGCGAACTTCGACAGCGCGATGGTGGTACGCGATTCCCTTGTCCACGAGGTCGACGTGACGCGCTTCCTGTTCGACGAGGAGATCACGTCGATCCAGATCATCAAGCCGACGGCGAACCCCGGCGCCCCGCAGAGCCTCGCTGATCCACAGATCGCCATCATGCGAACGGCTTCCGGCAGACACGTGGACGTCGAACTGTTCGTCACCACCGGAGTGGCCTACGAGGTTCGCACCGAGGTGGTAGCCGAAAAGGGCAGCGCCATCATCGGACTCGACGTCGGGCTGGTCCGCAAGAGCGCGCCGGGCACGTGGGGCGGGCAGATCACTCCCGGTTTCCGCGAGCGGTTCGGCCAGGCCTACGACACCGAGTTCCAGCAATGGGTCGACGCCGTGCGCAACGGCACCAACGTGAACGGGCCGGGGGCATGGGACGGCTACGCCGCCGCAGCCGTGTGCGAGGCCGGTGTGGAGTCGCTGAACAGTGGACTGCCGGTGGACGTGAAGATGGTCGACCGCGCCTCGATCGACGGGGCTTGACCATGAAGATCGCGCTCGACCCGACACCGTTCCACCATGACCACGAACTTCTGGAATTCCCCGCGCTGGTTGCCGAATTGGGTTACGAACACCTGCAACTCACCCCGCACCGGGACTTCATCCCGTTCTTCAACCACCCGCGTGCCGACGACGACCTGGTCGCGAAGTTCCGCAAAGCATGCGCAGACGCCGGCGTGGGCATCGCGTCGGTACTTCCGGTGCTGCGGTGGTCGGGTCCCGACGAGGACGCCCGCGAGGCTGCGGTGCGCAACTGGAAGCGGGTCGTTCAGATCACCGTCGACCTCGGAGTGAACGTCATCAACACCGAATTCTCCGGCAGGCCCGAGCGCGCCGAGGAATCCGAGCGGGCGTTCTTCCGGTCGATGGAGGAACTGGTGCCGATCTTCGAACGCGAAGGCATCGATGTCCGGATTGATCCGCACCCAGACGATTTCGTCGAGGATGGGCTCGAGGCCGTGCGTATCATCCGCGGTGTCAACTCACCCAACATCGGAATGGTCTACGTGGCCTGCCACACCTTCCATATGGGGGGCGACATGCCCGGGATCATGCGGGCCGCGGGCGACAAGCTTCGACTGGTGCACGTTGCCGACACCATGGACCACCACCGCAGTCACGGGTTGCGCTACATCACCAATCCGCCGGGCAACGCCGCCCGGGTGCACCAGCACCTCAAGATCGGCGACGGCGATGTCGACTGGGACCAGTTCTTCTCCGGCCTTGCGGAAATCGGGTTCTATGACCGTCCCGATACCGTGATGGTGTCGTCGGTCTTCGCCGAGGACGAGAACGCCCACGAGGTGTCGCGTTACCAACTCAACACCATGACCGATTACATCTCGAAGTACGGAAAGTGACCACGACATGAGCCAGGCCAAGACAATTCAGCATTGGAAGAACAACGAGGCATTCACAGGCGACAGCGCCGACACCGCCGCGGTGACGAATCCGGCGTCGGGTGAGGTGACCGGTGAGGTGGTGTTGGGCAGTGTGGCCGATGCGCGGGCAGTGATCGATGCCGCGGCGGCGGCGTTCCCGGCGTGGCGGGACACCTCGCTGGCCAAACGCACCGCGATCCTGTTCAAATTCCGGGAACTGCTCAACGAACGCAAGGGCGAGTTGGCCGAGATCATCACCAGCGAGCACGGCAAGGTCGTCTCCGACGCGCTCGGCGAGGTCAGCCGCGGCCAGGAGGTCGTCGAGTTCGCCTGCGGCATCCCGCATCTGCTCAAGGGCGGGTTCACCGAGAACGCCTCGACCAAGGTCGACGTCTACTCGATCCGCCAACCCCTCGGGCCGGTCGCGGTCATCTCCCCGTTCAACTTCCCCGCCATGGTGCCGATGTGGTTCTTCCCCATCGCCATCGCCGCGGGTAACGCCGTGGTGCTCAAGCCCTCGGAGAAGGATCCCTCGGCCTCGCTGTGGCTGGCCGCGCTGTGGGCCGAAGCCGGCCTGCCCGCCGGGGTGTTCAACGTCCTGCAGGGCGACAAGACCGTGGTCGACGAACTGCTGACCAACCCGGCGATCAAATCGGTGTCCTTCGTCGGATCCACCCCGATCGCCCAATACGTCTACACCACCGCCACCGCCGCCGGCAAACGCGTCCAGGCCCTGGGCGGGGCCAAGAACCACGCGGTGATCCTGCCCGACGCCGACCTGGACCTGGCCGCCGACGCCATGGTCAACGCCGGCTTCGGCTCCGCCGGCGAGCGCTGCATGGCGATCTCGGCGTGTGTGGCCGTCGGCCCCATCGCCGACGACCTGATCGCCAAAATCACCGAACGCACCACCGGCCTCAAAATCGGTGACGGCACCAAAGACTCCGACATGGGCCCGCTGGTCACCAAGGCCCACCGCGACAAAGTCGCCTCCTACATCGACGCCGGGGAAGCCGACGGCGCCAAAATCGTCGTCGACGGCCGCGGGGTGCAGGCCGACGGCAGCGCCGAGGGATTCTGGCTCGGGCCCACGCTCATCGATCACGTCACCCCCGAGATGAGCGTCTACACCGACGAGATCTTCGGCCCCGTGCTGTCGGTCGTGCGGGTGCAAACCTACGACCAGGCCCTGGAGTTGATCAACAACAACCCCTACGGCAACGGCACCGCCATCTTCACCAACGACGGCGGCGCGGCCCGGCGCTTCCAGAACGAGGTCGAGGTCGGCATGATCGGCATCAACGTGCCCATTCCCGTCCCGATGGCCTACTACAGCTTCGGCGGCTGGAAAGCCTCCCTCTTCGGCGACACCCACGCCCACGGCACCGAAGGCGTCCACTTCTTCACCCGCGCCAAGGCCATCACCAGCCGCTGGCTCGACCCCAGCCACGGCGGCATCGAACTCGGCTTCCCGCAGAACCAGTAGCCACTACTCCGCGAGCGTGCGTGTCTGCGGGCGACACGCCGATGTTTTCCGTACAACACGCACGCTCGTGTGCCCCTGAGGAGGCTTCGACGCTGACGAAACCACGACTCGTCGCCACCGCTTGGAGCAGTGCCGGTGACATCTCGCCGTTGTGTAGCCCGGCCACCAGTCCGGTGCCCATCGCCGAGCGGGTGGAAGCCATCGCCGACGCCGGCTTCGATGGGCTCGGCTTGATCGCCGACGATCTCATCGCGATCCGCGACAGCATCGGGTTCCAAGGGCTGCGAGGACTGATCTCGAACGCCGGCCTCTCCCACGTCGAGATCGAACTCCTAGAGCGGTGGTGGATTCCCCGTGGCGATCCTGGACACTCCTACGAAGTCCGCGACCTGCTGTTCGAGGCGGCCGACCTACTTACGCCTGCCCAGATCAAGATCGGCTCGGAGAACGGGCCGGCGACGTCAGAACCGTTGGCTCTCGCCGCGCCGCTGCGTGAACTCGCCGAACAGGCGGCAGCACACGGGACCCGGGTAGCCATCGAGACGATGCCGTTCTCGGCCATCGCCACGGTTTCGATGGGTGCGGAGATCGTTGCTGCGGCAGCTCATCCGGCCGCCGGCCTGTTCATCGACGCCTGGCACGTCTTCCGCGCCGGCACCACGCTTCCCGAGCTGCGGGCCGCTTTGCGGCCGGAGATGATCTTCGGCGTCGAACTCGATGATGCCGACGCAACGGTTGTCGGCACACTGGTCGAGGACACGGTCCACCACCGAATGCTCTGCGGCGAAGGATCTTTCGACCTCGCCGGCTTCGTCACACTGCTGAACGATCTCGGCTTCGGCGGGCCGTGGGGCGTGGAGATACTGTCCACGTCCTACCGCGCACTGCCGGTCAGTGATGCCCTCAAGCTTGCCGCGGATTCGGCGTCGACAATTCTCGAAGCGTTCGTCTAGCCCGGCGCCGACGTCGAGCGGCGGATACTCAATGTCGGCTGGTGCAGATAGATCCGCTGCGGCGCAGTGCCGCCCTCCAAGCGCTGCAGCAGGAACTTGGCGGCTTGTGCTCCGACGGCGAAGTTTCCGTTGTCCACCGACGTCAGCGAAAGATGCCGAATGCGCGCCAGATACGTGTCGTCGTAGCCGACCAGCGAAAGATCTTGCGGGACCAGAAGGTCACGGTCATCTGCCGCCGACAGTGCACCGACACATGCCACATCGTTGAACGCCAGGAGCGCGCTCGGCCGATCGGCCCGGTCGAGAAACCGGCCGGTCGCGGCATACCCGCCCTCCTCGGTCATGCCCGATATCTCGGTCATCGCGAAGCCGGCCAATCCCGCCGCGGTCATCTCCGCTTCGAACCCCCTGCGCCGCAATGACCCGACGATGCCGGGACCCACCAGATGACCTATCCGCCGGTGTCCGAGCTCGATCAGGTGCCGTGTCGCCAACCGGGCACCGGCGATGTCGTCGTCGGCAGCGATGTCGACGCGCGGTAGGTTCGGTTCGTGCGTGCCCGCCAGCACCACCGGCATTTCGCGTGCTGCGCGCTCGATCGCCGCACCTGACTCGGTGGTGCCCACCACCACCAGACCGTCGACACGTTGACCGAGCAGGCGCTCCACGGTGTCCCTGCCAACGCGCTGATCCAGGTGACTGTCGGCCAGCAGTGGCGCGATTCCGACGGCGTCGAGCGTGGTGGTCAACCCCTCCAGCAGCGACACGAACCACGGGTTGCGGAGATCGTTGAGCAGCACGCCGACCGTCCCGGTGCGGGCCTCGGACAACCCTCTGGCGATCTGGTTGGTTCGGTAACCGAGATCCGCCATCGCCGCCTGCACCGCGTCGCGCCGTTCCGCGCTGACATTGGCCTCGCCCCGGATCACTCTGGACACCAACGATTTGGACACACCCGCATGCGCCGCGACGTCGCGAATGGTCGCGGGTCGGCGGGTCTCACCTCCGGCAGACATCGCAGACAGCATATTGATCCTTCACCCGTTTCCCCGTACTGTAGCCGAGACGGCTGGGACCGGTCCACGTTTGTCCCATGCATCGACGGCTCGGTGGACTACGAGGAATGACAGATGACCCAGCGACGAGACCCGCGCCTATTGGCGGGAATGGTCGGCGGCGGCGACGGCGCCGACATCGGCAAGACGCACCGCCACGCCATGCGACTCGACGATCACTTCACCCTGACCGCCGGCGTCTTCGGCCAAGACACCACGTCCTCGGCCCGGATGGCGGAGCGCCTCGGGATCGTCCCCGAGCGGACCTACGCGGACTATCGCCGGATGGCCGCCGCCGAGGCGGCGCGATCGGACGGGGTCGACGTGGTGGTGGTTGCCACGCCGAACGACTCCCACTTCGAAATCGCGAGCACCTTTCTGCGGGCCGGCATCTCGGTCGTGTGCGAGAAGCCACTGACCGGTGATTCGCGCTCTGCCGCCGAACTCGTCTCGATAGCCGAATCCGGCGGCGTGATCCTCGCTGTCCCACATTGCTATTCGGCCTATGCGATGGTGCGCCACGCGGCCAGATTGGTCCGCGACGGCGAATTGGGCCAGATCCGGTTCGTCGCGGTCGAACACGCGTCGGGTTGGGCCTCGACGCCACTGGAACTCGGCGGCCACAAGCAGGCACTGTGGCGAACCGACCCGAACATCACCGGGATGGCCGGCGTCGTGGCCGATCTCGGTACCCACGCCTTCCATCTGCTGCGCTACATCACCGGCCTGGAGGCCGACGCGGTCTCCGCCGAGATGTCCACCCTGGTGCCCGGCCGTCGCACCTACGACAACGCGACCGTTCGACTGCGACTGGCGAACGGCGCACCGGCCACCGTGTGGGCCAGCATGGCGGCCACCGGTAACGAGCATGGTCTTCGCATCCGGGTGTTCGGTGAGACAGCATCGCTGGAGTGGCGTCACGAGAATCCACAGCACTTGGTGGTGCGAGACCTCAACGGCGCCAAGTCCATTCTGGCGCAAGGCATGCCGACGCTGTCCGACGACGCGGCCCGGCTGACCCGGCCCGGTCTGGGGCATCCGGAGGGCTTCCTGGAGGCATTCGCCAACTTCTACCTCGACCTCGCCGATCAACTGCGGGCGCGACGCGACGGCGGCGTCCACGTCGAGCGTGAATTGTCCATCCCGACCGGAATCGACGGTCTGGTCGGCGTGCAGTTCGTCGAGGCTGTCGAGCAGTCCCACAACCGTGACGGCGCATGGGTGGTTCCCGGATTCGCCGTGCTCGGTGTCTGAGAAGTACCGAATCGCCCTCGTGGGGGCCGGTTTCATCGGCGGCGTGCACGCCGCCAATCTGGCCGCCCATCCTGAGGTCGACTTCGCTCTGGTCTACGACGTGGACGCCGACAGGGCTACGGCGTTGGCGGAGCGCTACGGCGCCCGGGCCGCCGTCGCTGAGAATGACGTGTTCGACCGCGACCGGATCGACGCGGTATTGATCGCCTCGTCCACCGATACCCACGCGGGTCACCTACACAGCGCCGCAGCGGCCGGCATCGCGACGCTCTGCGAGAAGCCGATCGACCTCGACCTCGACTGCGCCGCCGCGGTGGTCGCCGCGGTACAGCGGGCAGGCATCCTGGCCATGGTCGACTTCAACCGCCGCTTCGACCGCGACTACGCCGAACTGCACCGCGTGGTCAGCTCGGGCGAGGTGGGCGACGTCCACCTGATTCAGATGACGACCCGCGGACCGACGTTGCCGCCGCTCAGCTACCTCGCGGTGTCGGGCGGACAGATGCGCGACCAAACTGTCCACTTCTTCGACTTGGCCCGCTGGATCGCCGCCGCCGACCCGGAGGCGGTGTTCGCCACGGGCTCAACGGTCATCGACCCGAGCCTGGCCGATCTCGGCGACGTCGACCTGTCCGCGGTGACGTTGCGGCTGCCCGGCGGCGCGCTGGTCCAGATCGACAGTGCGCGCCAGATCGGCTACGGCTACGACGAACGCATCGAGGTGCTGGGTTCGACCGGGTTGGTGGAGGCCCGCAGGCACCGAACCGGCTCGGTCTCGCGTTACGGCCGCGGTCAGGTCGCCGACGACGGAATGCACGCCGGGTGGTTCGAGCGGGTATCGGCCAGCTACCGCTCGTCGCTCGACCACTTCGTTTCGGCCCTGCAGAATCGGAGTCCGGTCGGGCCGACGTTATCGGAGGCGCTGAAGGCCCAGGCGATCGCGGAGGCCGCCACACGGTCCTTGGGCAGCGCGAAACTGGAGCCCGTCAGGTATCCCGCCGGCAGCGCCTGACTCGAAAATCCAGATCTCGCGCGCGCTCGCGTTCGATTGACGAGGATCGAAGAGTGAGTGAGCCAGGAGGACTGCGACTCGTCGCGGGAATGGTGGGCGGCGGACCCGGCGCGATGATCGGCGCGGCACACCGTCACGCCATGTGGCTGGACAATCAATATGTCCTGGCCGCAGGTGTTTTCGCACGCGATCGCGATCGGTCGCTCGACTTCGCCCGAAGCCTCGGCATTGCAGGTGAGCGCGCCTACCGTGATTACCGGCAGATGGCCGAGTCGGAAGCCGACCGGGCCGACGGTGTCGACGTGGTCGCGGTGACCACCCCGAACGACAGCCACTTCGAGATCGCGCGGGCATTCCTGCACTCAGGCATCTCAGTGGTATGTGAAAAGCCGCTGACGAACGACTCCGTGACCGCCGCGGAACTGGTGTCGATCGCCGAGTCGACGGGCGCCATTCTCGCGGTTCCCCACATCTATTCGGCGTACCCCATGGTTCGCCATGCCGCGCGCATGATCCGTGACGGCGAAATCGGCAGAGTTCGCTTCGTCGCCGCCGAGCATGCATCGGGTTGGGCATCGCGCCCAGTCGATCAATGGCGGATGAAACCCGAGATCGGTGGTGTGGCAACCGCGGTCGCCGACGTCGGCACGCACGCCTTCCATCTGCTGCGCTACCTCACCGGGCTGGAGGCGACACGGGTCTCGGCCCAGCTGGACACGCTCGTGCCGGACCGGCGGGTCTTCGACAACGCCACCGTGCGGCTGACGCTGACCAACGGCGCGCCGGCAACCGTGTGGGCGACGATGGCGGCCACCGGCCACGAGCACGGCCTGAACATCCGTGTGTTCGGCGACGAAGCGAGCCTGGAGTGGCGCCACGAGGATCCGCAACATCTCATCGCGCGCGATTCCCACGGTGGCGCAACGGTTCTCGCGCTCGGCATGGCCACCTTGTCCGAGGACGCCGCGCGGCTGACCCGCGTCGGGATCGGGCACCCCGAGGGTTTTCTCGAGGCGTTCGCCAACTTCTACTCCGACCTCGCCGACATGGTGCGGGCCCGGCGCGACGGCACCCCGGCCCCGGCCCGCGACCTGTCCATCCCGACCGGCGCCGACGGGCTCATCGGCGTCCGGTTCGTCGAGGCGACTATCGCCTCGCACGCCGACGATGCGGGCTGGGTGGCGCTGGCGTAGACGGGTAAGCAGAACGTATGAACCGTGTGCTGTGGGTGTTCGTGCTGCTGTGTGTGGTCGCGGCCTGCGGCGCCGAAACTCCCGACCGGCATGCATCGCCGACACCCACCACCACCGGCCTGCTGCCGCCGGGAGTGCCGACCGAGGGCGATCGTCCGCCATCCGATCAGCTGCCCCCGCCCGCCGAACCGCAGTCGGGTCCGCCGCCATCCGCGCCGGCGCCGGGCCGGACCCTCAGCGTCGGCGCGGCGCCGGAAGGTGTCGTCGTCGACGCCGCGACGCGCACGGTCGCCGTCGCGAAACGTCGCCCCGACGAACTCGTCCTCATCAACGCCGACACCGGGACGATCACCAACCGAACTCCGCTGCCCGGCACCGTGCGCCACCTCCAACTCGCCGCGCCCGGTGGCCCGGTGCTCGTGCCGGTGGAAAGCGCCAACGCGCTCGTCCGGGTCGACCTGCCGGGTGGAGCCGCCGAGCCGCAGATCATCACTGGCACGGTGCCACACGACGCGGCCCAGGCGCAGAACGGCGACGTATTCGTCGCGAACGAACACGGCGGCACCGTCACCGTGCTGCGCGGCGATCGAATCCTCAAGGTGTTCACCGACAGCGTCCAGCCGGCCGGGCTGGCTTCGGTCGGCCTGTCCATGGGCCTGCTCGACGTCCGCAAGAACGATCTGACCGTCTACGACGCGGCCGGCCTGACGATTATCGGTGCCACACCCGCCGGCCAGGGGCCGACGCATCTGGTGGCCGACAAGCACGGCCGAATGATCGCCGCCGACACCCGCGGCGACGCGGTGCGGGTTTTCACACCGCTGCCGGCTCCGCATCAGGTCGGCATGGTCGGGCAGTCCGGCGGCCCGTACGGAATCGCCTACGACCCCGTGCGCGACCGGCTCTGGGTGGCCTCGTCCGGAACCAACCAGATCGTGGGCTACGACATGGCAGATGCGACGCCGGTGGCGATCCAACGAATCGCCACCGTTCAGAACCCCTACACCGTCGGTGTCGACCCGACGACCGGGCGGCTGTTCATCGCCGGCGTCACCGCAGGGGTGGTACAGATGGTCGACCCACGGCCGTAGGGCGCCGTAGCCGCCGAGTGTTGGGGGTTGCGGGTTAACGCGTTCGCATCGGGCGAACGGATCCCCCACACTCGACGACGTCGCCGGAGGGCAACTCAGAGGATGTACAGCATCTCCTGGTACGTCGGCAGCGGCCAGAGATCATCGGCCACAATGCTTTCCAGCGTGTCGGCGGCACGCACCGCGCGTTCATCGCAGGTAGCAACACCTCCTGGGCGTGTTTGGCCTCGCCGAACGGGGACTCGGTGCCGTGGCCGACAAGGGCCGCCCTGAGCGTTGCGCGCGCACCCGACAGCTCGGAGATCGGCGCCGAGACCTCCTCCAACAGCGTCGTGCTCGCCTCGACTCCCGCCGCCTTCATGGTCGCGACGTTCTGCGCCAACTCGGTCTATAGCGCAGTGCCGCAGGCAGTATCACCGTCGACCCGAGCTCCAGCGTCAGCTTGGCCTCGACCGCGATGGTGAGGGTGTACTGCTCGAGCCTGACCTCGTAGCGGCTGTGCAGCTCGCGGTCGTTGAAGACCCGGTACTTGGCGAACAGGTCAATGCTCTCGGACTTGATCAGCTCGGGCAGCGCATCGAGGGTGGTCTTGAAGTTTGGCAGGCCGCGCTCGGCCGCCTCGACCTGCCAGTTCTCCGAGTAGCCGTCGCCGTTGAATACCACAGCGCCGTGTTCGGTGATGATGTCGGTCAGCAGGTGCTGCACCGCGCTGTCGAAGTCCTCACCGTCCTCCACCGCCTTCTCCAGGACCGTGGCGATGTGGTCTAGCGAATCGGCCATGATCGTGTTGATGATGGTCATCGGCACCGCGACGGTCTGACCCGAGCCCGGCGCCCGGAACTCGAATCGGTTGCCGGTGAACGCAAAAGGGCTGGTGCGGTTGCGGTCGCCCGGGTCGGTCGGCAGCGGCGGCAGGGTGTCGACACCGATGATCATGGTGCCCTTGCCTTTTGACGACGTCGCCGCGCCCTTGGCGATCTGCTCGAACACGTCGGCGAGCTGATCTCCGAGGAAGATCGAGATGATGGCCGGTGGCGCCTCGTTCGCGCCGAGCCGGTGGTCGTTGGTGGCCGAGGCCACCGACACCCGCAGCAGACCCGCGTGCTTGTGCACGGCCTTGATCACCGCGGCGCAGACCACCAGGAAGTGAGCATTCTCGTGTGGGGTGTCGCCTGGCACCAGCAGGCTGCCGAGTTCGGCATTGCCCATCGAGAAGTTCACGTGCTTGCCCGATCCGTTGACGCCGGCGAACGGCTTCTCGTGAAACAGGATCTCCATGCCGTGCTTCTTGGCAATCGTCTTGAACGTGGTCATCAGCAGTTGTTGATGATCGGAGGCGAGGCTGGCCCGCTCGAACATCGGGGCGATCTCGAACTGACCGGGGGCGACCTCGTTGTGCCGCGTCTTGGCCGGAATGCCGAGCTTGAACAGCACGCGCTCGGTGTCCATCATGAAGCCCAGCACGCGCTCGGGCACCGCGCCGAAGTAGTGGTCGTCGAACTCCTGGCCCTTGGGCGGCTTGGCACCGAACAAGGTGCGGCCGGCGTTGATCAGGTCCGGCCTGGCCAGGAAGAAGTGGCGGTCGACCAGGAAGTACTCCTGCTCAGGTCCGCAGAACGACACCACCTTCTCCAGGTTGGTGTCTCCGAAGAGCGTCAGAATCCGGTCGGCGTGCGTGCCCATCGCCTGCTGGCTGCGCAGCAGCGGGGTCTTGTAGTCCAGGGCCTCACCGGTCATCGACACGAAGACCGTGGGGATGCACAGGGTGTTGCCGTTCGGGTTCTCCAGGATGTACGCCAGACTGGTTACGTCCCAGCCGGTGTAGCCGCGGGCCTCGAAGGTGCTGCGCAGACCGCCCGACGGGAAGCCGGACGCGTCCAGTTCGCCCTGGATCAGGGTCTTACCCACGAATTCGGCCAGTGTCTGCCCATCGGAGACGGGCTCGAGGAAGCTGTCGTGCTTCTCGGCAGTCAGCCCCGTCATCGGGTAGAAGACGTGCGCATAGTGCGTCGCCCCCTTTTCCAGCGCCCAGTCCTTCATCGCTGCGGCGACCGCGTCCGCGACGACCGGGTCGAGCTTGGCGCCCTTTTCGATGGTGGCGACGACGGATTTGAACACCGCTTTGGGCAGCCGTGACTGCATCTCGGCCTTGGTGAAGACGTTCGATCCGAAGATCGAGCCGGGTTCCTCGCCGGGGTCGAAGCTGATGGCCGGGGGCACGTACGCCTCGACATCGTTGATTGCCTGCAGACGGACTGCGTTTCCGCTCAATGGAGTTCCTATCGTCGCGAGCGCCCGCAACCGTTGCGGACGCTGACCGGCCGACAGTAGGAACCTTCGATGGGCAAACTTGTTACGCGCGCGTCAAGGACAGAATGCGGGGTCAGTTCTCGACGCGCGCCGAGCGGCCTACGCTGGTTTCATGGCCCTGCGCAGACGAACCGAACGCGACGCCGCACCGGCCCGGCCGACGTCCACCGCGATTGCCGTCCGGTGGGGGGCTGAGTAATGGGCCGGGTCACCGCGCGCCGCCGCGTGCGCCATGTGTCCGCAGGCGAAGCGGTGACGCGGCCGGACACGCTGGTGGTCGAGGAGCCGCTGGAGATCCGCGTCAACGGTGAGCCGGTGACCGTGACCATGCGAACGCCGGGCTCCGATATCGAGCTGGCACAAGGATTTCTCCTCACCGAGGGGCTCATCGCACGCCGCGACGACATCCTCGCCGTGCGGTACTGCCGGGGCGCGAGCGAGGACAGCTCGGGTTTCTCGCAAAACACCTACAACGTGCTCGACGTGACACTGGCCCCCGGCGTCGAGATGCCCGACATCGACGTCACGCGCAACTTCTACACCACCTCGTCGTGCGGCATCTGCGGCAAGGCGTCCCTCGAAGCGGTCAGGCTGATCAGCAAATACTGCCCGGGAGACGACCCGTCGATGGTCTCCGCGGACACTCTGTCGGACATGCCCGATCGGCTGCGCGACGCCCAGAAGGTCTTCGCGGCCACCGGTGGTCTGCACGGCGCGGCGCTGTTCGACGTCAACGGCGCCACCCTCGTCGTCCGTGAAGACATCGGCCGCCACAACGCTGTCGACAAGGTCATCGGCTGGGCCCTGGAGCAGAACCGCATACCGCTGGGCGGCACGGTGTTGCTCGTCAGCGGCCGGGCGTCGTTCGAACTCACCCAGAAGGCCGTGATGGCCGGCATCCCGATGCTGGCCGCGGTGTCGGCGCCGTCGTCACTGGCCGTCGACCTGGCCGCACAGTCGGGCCTCACGTTGGTGGCCTTCCTCCGCGGCGACTCGATGAACGTCTACACCCGCCCGGACCGCATCAAACACGGCTGATAACGCCCCTGCCTGCAATCTCCATCCGTTCTCCAGACAACCTCCAAGCTTCTTCACCGGTGGTGTCCGAGCATCGGACGCATGCCAGAAATTCTCATTGCCTCGCTGTCGCCGGTTGGCCACATCGGTCCGTTGCTCACTGTCGCCCAAGGACTGGTCGACCGCGGCGACCGCGTAACCGTGCTGACGTCGGCGGCGCACGCCGCCCGCATCCGCGCCATCGGGGCCATCGCCGAGGCGATACCCGCCGAAGCGGACTTCGACACGACTCGCCTCGACATCGACCTGCCGGGCCGGACCGAGACGACAGGGATCAAGCGGGTCAACTTCGACATCGTCAGGCTGTTCGTGCAGCCGATGCCCCACCAGGCCCGCACGCTGGCCGGACTGATCTCGCAAGTCAAGTTCGATGCGATCATCGCCGACGCCGGGTTCTTCGGCATCCTGCCGTTCCTGCTGGGCGATCGCGCCGACGTGCCGCCGGTGCTGGCGTATTCCACCACGCCCTTGATGATCAGCAGTCGCGACACCGCGCCGAGCGGCATGGGATTGCCCCCGTCGTCGACCTCACTCGGACGGGTGCGCAACCGCGCACTCAACATGTGGTGCCAGCAGGTGTTGCTGCGCCAGTCGCACCGTGCCGCCAACCATTTGCTGAATCGCCTGAATGGCCGCCCGTTGCCGATGTTCCTGCTCGACTCCGGCCTGCTCGCCGATCGGTACATCTCGCCTACCGTCGAAGAGTTCGACTATCCGCGCAGCGATCTGCCGGCCAATGTGCGCTACGTCGGCGCCGTCCACCCGGCACCGTCGCAGGGCTTCCACCCGCCGCCGTGGTGGTCTGAACTCGACGGTGATCGCCCGGTCGTGCACGTCACCCAGGGCACCATCGACAACGCCGATCTGGGCCGCCTCCTCGAGCCGACCATCAACGCGCTCGGCGCCGAGGACGTCATCGTGGTGGCCACCACCGGTGGGCGTGACATATCCGGGGTCAAGGTACCGCGGCCCTCGAATACTCATGTCGCCGAACACATCCCACACGAACTCCTGCTGCCCAAGGTGGACGTCATGGTCACCAACGGCGGCTACGGCGCCGTGCAGCGCGCGCTGGCGACGGGCGTGCCTCTGGTGGTGGCGGGTAACACCGAGGACAAGCCGGAAGTGGCCGCCCGCGTCGCGTGGACCGGGGCCGGTGTCAACCTGCGGACCGGCACCCCGACACCGCGTGCCATCCGTTCGGCGGTGCGTGAGGTGCTCGGCGACCGCAGCTATCTGCACCGCGCCCGCGAACTCGAGGCGGCGTTCGCCCGTCGCGACGGGGTCGCCGAAATCGAGGCGCTCGTCGACGAAGTGATCGCCGAACGAAGTGCGGTGGTGGACCGGTGAACCCGTGCGCCGACCCGTTCGGCCGCCCTCCTCCCTCACCGAGATGTGAACCTCCCGCGGACGCAGTTCGTCGTGGTCACAAAAAGACGCGTAGTCCACTACGCATGTGTGCCGCCGCAGTGAGAGGAAGTCTTGGATCATGGTTACCGAGCTGCAATTCGTCGCGATCGCGGCCTTTTTGATTTGGTGTCTCGTGTGCTCCCTGTCCGGGCTGTTCAATCCGGATCTCGGCGGAGCGCACCTGGTCTGGCGCGAGCACGGTCCGGCCGGTTGGGGCAAGTGGCGCGAGGTGCATTTCGGGTTGACGGCGTCGGACCGCCGAGTTCTCGGGCATCCGGAGCCGGATCTCGACCGGGCCGCGCGTGACTCCCTCCTCGACTGCGTGCACCAGCAGACGCGGAACCCCGACACCGATTTGGTTCAGTACGCGGTCGTGCGGATACCCGCCGATCACAGCCAGGCCACCCCGATCTTCGTCTCCGACCATGTGGTCGTTGCCTCACCGCGACGCTCAATCGGCCCGCCGAGACGCTCGGTCGGCCCGGCGATGCACTTGGAGGCCGCCTAGTCATCGGGATGGCCATCGAGTGGCTTTGCACGCCGCCTGTTCCGTAGTCTGTTCGAAGGAACCGACATTCCTACCTGGGCCCCGGTCCGGGTGCTTCCGGCGGCTGCAAACCGGCGGAGCTACCGCTGTCGAGATCGTCGACGCCCCGGCACAGCGTGGGTGTTCACGGATAGGACGGATTTCAGTACGCGCTTCAGGATGTCGCGCGCTCCATTCCGTCGATCCAAGGACTCCGAGGACTCTCAAGTGGCCATCCGCCAGGTCGCCGCCTACGCACATCTCGACGATGCCGATGTCGAGGCACTGGGCCGTGAACTCGACGCAGTTCGCAGTGAGATCGAAGCTGCGCTCGGCTCGTCAGACGCGGCCTACATTCGCAGGACGATTCTCCTGCAGAGAACGCTGGACGTTGCGGCGCGGATCGCGATCCACCGCAGTCGCACGAAGGCCGGATGGGTGCTCGGCACTGTGGCGCTCGCGGTCGCCAAGAGCATCGAGAACATGGAGATCGGCCACAATGTCGGCCACGGGCAATGGGATTGGATGAACGACCCGGAGATCCACTCGAGCACCTGGGAGTGGGACATGGCCGGGCTGTCATCCCAGTGGCGCTACTCGCACAACTACACCCATCACGCCTTCAACAACATCGTCGGTGTGGACGATGACATCGGATTCGGAGTCCTGCGGGTCACCCGCGACCAGCCTTGGAAACCCGAACTGCTGCTGTCTCCCTTACGAAACCTCTTGCTGGCCGCCACCTTCGAGTGGGGCATCGCCCTGCACGGGTTGTACTCGAGTCAGGACCGTGCGACCACCGAGGCGGGGCGAGAATCTCAGCGCAAGGCGCTGGTCGCCAAGATCCTGCGTCAGGTGACCAAGGATTACGTGATCGTGCCTGCCCTCAGCGGACGGCGATTCGGGCGTGCGCTGGCGGCCAACGCCGTCGCCAACCTGATCAGAAACGTTTGGGCCTACCTGGTCATCTTCTGCGGCCACTTCCCCGACGGTGCCGAGAAGTTCGATCCGGTCGTACTGGAAAGCGAGACGAGGGGCGACTGGTACCTGCGACAGATGCTGGGCAGCGCGAACTTCGACGCGGGTCGTGTTCTGAGCTTCTTGAGCGGACACCTGTGCTACCAGATCGAGCACCACCTCTTCCCCGACCTCCCCAGCAATCGGCTGCCCCAGATAGCGCGTCGCGTCAGGGAATTGAGCGATGAATACGACCTCCCGTACACCACGGGGCCGCTGGCCCGGCAGTACCTACTGGCGTTCCGCACGATCCACAAGCTGGCGCTGCCGGATCGCTGTCTGACGGCGTCATCCGACGATGCTCCCGAAACCGCATCGGAACGACGGTTCGGCGATACCACGACGGCAAGTGCCGACGTGCACCCGGCCGCCAAACGGCGCGGGTTACGCACCGCGCTGGAAACGCGTCGCCGGCCCCGTCTGATGACGGCCAGCCTCGCGTTCATGCTGGCGGGGAACCGCTCGACGAAAGACTGACCCGTCCGTCAGGCGCTTTCAGGCGGTCAGGCGCTCTTGTCGCGGCGCTCGGTCCGTGACGGCTTGCGCGGCACGATCGTCGGAAGCACGTTGTCCTGCACGGTCTCCTTGGTGACGACAACCTTTGCGACGTCGTCGCGGCTGGGGATGTCGTACATGACCGGCAGCAGCACTTCCTCCATGATGGCGCGCAGCCCACGGGCTCCCGTGCCCCGATGGATCGCCTGATCGGCAATGGCGTCCAGCGCGTCTTCGGTGAACTCCAGCTCGACGCCGTCCATCTCGAACAGGCGGGTGTACTGCTTGACCAAGGCGTTCTTCGGCGCAGACAAGATCTGCACCAACGACTCCTTGTCCAGGTTCGTCACCGATGCCACGACCGGCAGACGGCCGATGAACTCGGGGATGAGACCGAACTTGATCAGGTCTTCGGGCATCACTTCCGCGAAGTGGTCCTGGGTGTCGATCTCGGCCTTGGAGTGCACCTCCGCACCGAAGCCGAGACCGCGCTTGCCGACCCGGTCGGAGACGATCTTCTCCAGCCCGGCGAACGCACCGGCGACGATGAACAGCACATTGGTGGTGTCGATCTGGATGAACTCCTGATGCGGATGCTTGCGCCCACCCTGCGGCGGCACGGAGGCCTGAGTGCCCTCCAGGATCTTCAGCAGTGCCTGCTGGACACCCTCGCCGGAGACGTCGCGGGTGATCGACGGGTTCTCGCTCTTGCGGGCGATCTTGTCGACCTCGTCGATGTAGATGATGCCCGTCTCGGCGCGCTTGACGTCGTAGTCGGCGGCCTGGATCAGCTTGAGCAGAATGTTCTCGACGTCCTCGCCGACGTAGCCGGCTTCGGTCAGCGCGGTGGCGTCGGCGATCGCGAATGGAACGTTGAGCATCTTGGCCAGCGTCTGCGCGAGATAGGTCTTGCCGCAGCCGGTGGGGCCGAGCATCAGGATGTTGGACTTGGCGAGCTCGACCGGCTCGGCGCGGGAGTCGCGCATCTTCTCCTGGGCCTGGATGCGCTTGTAGTGGTTGTAGACGGCCACGGCCAGCGTGCGCTTGGCGGTGTCCTGGCCGATGACATAGCCCTCGAGGAATTCCCGGATCTCCACCGGCTTCGGCAGCTCGTCGAGCTTGACGTCGTCGGCGTCGGCGAGTTCCTCTTCGATGATCTCATTGCACAGATCGATGCATTCGTCGCAGATATAAACGCCAGGGCCGGCGATGAGCTTTTTAACCTGCTTTTGACTCTTCCCGCAGAACGAGCACTTCAGCAGGTCACCGCCGTCTCCAATACGCGCCATGGTGGTGGGGTCCTACTTCCTGTTCACAGTCGATATTAAGAGTTCGGTCAGCCGCTCGGGCCCGTTCTGGGTGTTGGCCCCGACGCTACCCGTTTGTTCCGGCGCGGTGCGACCGATAAAGCCGAATCGCGTCGGTGGTATTTATCTGTGTTCGCAGAACATATCGCCTGACTCGCCAACTGGCGCCCCGGAACGCGCCACTGTGTCCCTGGCGTGTCGCCGCCGTTACCGGACCGAGAAGCCGAGACCGAAACCGCCGTAGACCTGCAACGTGGTGTTCGCCGTCCCCCACAATACCGTGCTGATCAGCGGCGGCGGGCTCGCTGCCGAGCTCGAGGCACGCCGGAGTCAACCTGTCCGGCGACCTGTGGTCGGCGCCGGTTGCTGCTCGATGCGACCGACGAAATCGTCGCCCTCCACGCCGCTTTCTTCCGCGCCGATGCGGCATTCGCTACAGCCGCGAGCCGCCAGGACTCGTTCGACGGTTTCGCGGCCAGCGGAATCGACCGCGACACCGCGTGCCACTGCTGGGTCGCAGCGTCGAGTTGGCCTCGACCGCGCGCGACATCGACGAGACATAGCCTGCCAGACGCGTTCGCCGTCGCCGCGATGTGCCGAAATGATTGCGGTGGGCGTGAATTGCTGCGTGCCGGCCGATGTCCGCGCCACGCTGTCGCGAGGCGTGGGTCAGGCGGTCTGAGCCGAGAGCTTGCGGTACTCCAGGACCGTGTCGATCACGCCGTACTCCTTGGCCTCCTCGGCCGTCAGGATCTTGTCGCGGTCGGTGTCCTTGCGGATGGTCTCCGCGTCCTTGCCGGTGTGGTGGGCCAGCGTCGTCTCCATCAGCGTGCGCATGCGCTCGATCTCCTTCGCCTGGATTTCCAGGTCGGAGAACTGGCCCTGGATGACACCGGAGAGCGCGGGCTGGTGGATGAGGATGCGAGCGTTGGGCAGGGCGAGCCGCTTGCCGGGGGTGCCCGCCGCGAGCAGAACCGCCGCCGCCGACGCCGCCTGGCCGAGGCACACGGTCTGGATGTCGGCACGGACGTACTGCATGGTGTCGTAGATCGCCATCAGCGAGGTGAAGGAGCCACCCGGCGAATTGATGTACATGGTGATGTCGCGGTCGGGATCAAGCGACTCCAGCACCAGCAGCTGGGCCATGATGTCGTTTGCCGACGCGTCGTCCACCTGCACCCCGAGGAAGATGATGCGCTCCTCGAACAGCTTGTTGTACGGGTTGGACTCCTTGACGCCGAAGCTCGAGTGCTCGATGAACGACGGCAGGATGTAGCGGGCCTGCGGCTGCAGTCGCGAGTCGGTGTGATCGGTCATGGTGCCACTCCGTTGGTGTTGGCGCTGGTGATGATGTGATCGACGAAGCCGTATTCGAGCGCTTCCTGCGCGGTGAACCAGCGGTCGCGGTCGGAGTCGGCCTCGATGCGTTCCAGCGTCTGGCCGGTGAACTCGGCATTGAGGCGGAACATTTCCTTCTTGATGACGGCGAACTGCTCGGCTTGGATCGCGATGTCGGCCGCGCCGCCGGTGATCCCGCCGAGCGGCTGGTGCATCAGGATCCGGGCGTGCGGCAGGGCGTAGCGCTTGCCCTTGGTGCCCGCGGCGAGCAGGAACTCACCCATCGATGCGGCCATGCCCATCGCGTACGTGGCGACGTCGCACGGCGCGAGCACCATGGTGTCGTAGATCGCCATGCCGGCGCTTATCGAGCCGCCGGGCGAGTTGATGTAGAGGTGGATGTCCTTGGTCGGGTCCTCGGCCGAGAGCAGCAGAATCTGCGCGCAGAGCCGGTTGGCGATGTCGTCGTCGACCTGGGACCCCAGGAAGATGATGCGCTCGGAAAGCAACCGCTCGTACACCGAGTCGACAAGGTTGAGCCCAGGCGATGAGCCACGCATGTCAGTCACGTCTGGATACCTGCTTTCTCTAAGGCTTGCTATTAAAAGACACTAACCAACCTGCGCCGTCAGGCACTCCCCAGACAGCGCTCGTTCGCTCACAGCGTCACTTGGCGTCGTCGACGGTCTCGTCGGAGGCCACCTCATCGGCGGCCACCTCGTCCGCGGGGGTGGTATCGGCAACGTCAACGGAGGCCGCCTCATCAGCGTCATCGGAGGCCGTTTCGTCGGCCTCGACGGCAGCCTCCGCCTCAGAGGACGCATCAGCGGCCTGCTCACCCGAGGGGCCGAAGAACTCGGCGGTGTCGATCACGTTGCCGTCGGTGTCGGTGACGGTTGCCCCGTGCACCACCGCTGCCACGGTCAGCCCACGGCGCACGTCGGCGAACATCGCCGGCAGCTGGTTGTTCTCCTGCAGGTAGGACAGCAGCTGCTGAGGCTCGAGTCCGTATTGCCGCGACATCAAAACCAGCCGCTCGGTGAGGTCGTTCTGGCCGACCTGGATATCGAGCTTGTCCGCAATCGCATCCATCAGGAGTTGGGTCTTGACGGCCTTCTCGGAATTGGTCTTGTTGTCGGCGTCGAACTTGTCGCGGCTGCTGCCCTGCTCGGCCAGCGCCTCGGCGAAGCGTTCCTCGCTGTGTTCCAGGCCGTGGATCGCGTTGTGCAGCGTGTCGTCGATCTGCGCCTGCACGATTTTCTCCGGCAGCGGCACCTCGACCTGATCCAGCAGTGCCTCAAGCGCCTTGTCGCGGATCTGCTCGGCCTGCTGGACGCGCTTGACTCGCTGCACCTGATCGGTGAGGCTGGCCTTCAGCTCGTCCATGGTGTCGAATTCGCTTGCTAGCTGCGCGAATTCGTCATCCGGCTCGGGCAGCTCGCGCTCCTTCACCGATTTGACGGTGACGGTAACCTGCGCCTCCTCGCCGGCGTGATCGCCGGCGGCCAGTGTGGTGGTGAAGACGCGGCTCTCCCCCTCTTTCAGACCGACGATCGCATCGTCGAGCCCCTCGATCAGCTGGCCGGAGCCGACCTCGTGGGACAGTCCCTCGGTGGTGGCCTCCGGCACATCGTCGCCGTCGATGGTGGCCGACAGATCGATCGAGACGAAGTCGCCGGTCTCTGCGGCACGCTCGACACCCGTCAGAGTGCCGAACCGGGCGCGCAACGACTGCAGCTCGGTGTCGACTTCGTCGTCGGAGACCTCGATCGGGTCGACGGTGATCTTCAGACCCTCGAGGTCGGGCAGGTCGATCTCCGGACGGATGTCAACCTCGGCGGTGAAAACCAGCTCCTCGTTGTCCTCGAGCTTGGTGATCTCGATGTCGGGCTGACCCAGCGGCTGCAGTTCCGACGACGTGACGGCCTCGCTGTAGCGGCCGGGCAGCGCATCGTTGACCACCTGCTCGAGCACCGCGCCGCGGCCGATGCGTGCCTCGAGCAGCTTGCGCGGAGCCTTGCCCGGGCGGAAGCCGGGCAGCCGCACCTGCTTGGCCAGCTGTGCGAACGCGCGGTCGAAGTCCGGCTCCAGCTCAGTGAAGGGCACCTCCACGTTGATGCGAACCCGGGTCGGGCTCAACTTCTCGACGGTGCTCTTCACGTTCATGCTCCTTGTGTCCTTTGTGGTGAAACGGTATTCCGGTCGGGGTGACAGGATTTGAACCTGCGGCCTTCCGCTCCCAAAGCGGATGCGCTACCAAGCTGCGCTACACCCCGCGTCCTCTGCGGCCGGTCCTGAAGACGCTTCTGCTTCACACGCATGCGCGCGTGACCGACCACGCGAGATACTACGGCGTGATCACGCAACACTTTCAATTGGATTTGCTTCGGGTGGCGCCGGTACAGTCTGCTGGTGCTGCACACATGCGGGCGTAGCTCAATGGTAGAGCCCTAGTCTTCCAAACTAGCTACGCGGGTTCGATTCCCGTCGCCCGCTCCATCAGGACCAGCGCAGACGACGAACACCTGGTCGAACATCGGTTCGACCGGGTGCTCTCGCTATCCGAATGCTAGCTTTCGGCTCCGGATTTTCCGCTTTCGCCGCTTGAGCCACCGATTCCGCCCGCGCCGTTCTTGCTCCGCTCATCGGCCGCTCGATGGACGCGACGGTCTATGTGAACATCGATTCGTTCGCCTGTGCGGACAAGGCGCCGATCGATCGCCTATACCGCCACGATGATTCCTCTGACGGGACGCCGATCAGCGGCAATGGTTCCCAAGATCGGACTCACCTCGGACCCGACCGACATCGCGCCGACGATTCTCAACGGTCCGAGTCTGGCCACCGCGGGCTACACCGCCCCGAACCAGTTGACAACTGTCTTCGGCCTCGTTCCCGGGCTCGAACTCCTTCGTCCCGACGACAACGTCGTCACCTGGGATCCGCGCGGCGAGTACGCGTCGGGCGTCATCCTGCACCTGGACTCCGAGGACTTCGAGGCCCGCGACGTCTCGGCGATCATCGACTGGGTCGCCAATCAATAACAAACGCAGTTCGACGCGGTGCCGCCCGGCGCGCCCGCCAGCACCGACCCCGGATCGGCATGGTCAGTGGCTCAGACGGCGGCATCCAATGGACTTCGGCAGGAATCGCTTCCAGGATCGACGCGGTCGCGCCGGGCATCGCCTGGACAGCCTGAACACCGCGTCCGCAAATCCTGCAGGACCTGCTGCTGAGCCCGCTGCCGAAGTAACTTCGCCGACGAGGCTCGACCGCCGCGACCGAACCGCAGTCGAACTGTGACTTTCACGCTGTGGCGGGCAAATGCACCCGCAGTTACATTTCCCGAATGGGCTAGTGCCCAGCTGACGGGAGAATCGGTTGAGGGACCACCCAGGAGTGCCGATCAGCGGATCGTGCGCCCAGGGGTTCGAGCGGGCGCGCGCCGCCTTCGAAGGCAACTTCACCCATGGCGTCGAGATCGGCGCCGCCGTCGCGGTATGGGTCGAGGGCGACCTGGTCGTCAACCTCTGGGGCGGATACGCGGATGCGGTCGCCAGACGCCCATGGCGCGAGAACACCCTGGCGAGCGTCTTCTCGGGTTCGAAGGGCCTGACGAGCACCTGTGTCCACCTGCTTGCCGACCGGGGGGAGCTCGACCTGCAGGCGCCGGTGGCGCGGTACTGGCCGGAATTCGGGCAGGCTGGCAAAGAGGACATCACCGTCGCGATGGTGATGAGCCACCGCTCCGGCGTGATCGGCCCCCGCACCCGCATGCACTGGGCCGATGCGGCGGACTGGGACACCGTCTGCGGACAGATCGCCGCCGCCGAACCCTGGTGGGAACCGGACACCGCGCAGGGCTACCACATGGTGACGTTCGGCTTCATCCTCGGCGAATTGGTACGCCGGGTCGCCGACCGCACCCTCGGGCAATACCTGCGCACCGAGATCGCCGAACCGCTCGGTATCGACGTGCACATCGGCCTGCCGCGCGCCGAACACCGCCGCTGCGCCGAGATGGTGAACAAACCGCACATCCGCGATGTGCTGGCCGCAGGAGACGCACCCGGCTACCCGGCGTCGCTGGCCGAGCACCCGATGGCGGGGCTGTCGGTGGCGATGGGCTTCGTGCCCGACGACGAACTCGGCTCCAACGCGATCACGCGGTGGCGCGAGGCCGAGTTCCCCGCCACCAACGCGCATGTGACCGCACTCGGCATGGCGACGTTCTACAACGCACTCGCCCAGGAAAAGCTGCTGTCCCGAGACCACATGGACCTTGTCCGGGTCTCGCAGGGCGGATTCGACACCGACGTGGTGCTCGGCCCGCGGGTCGCCGACCACGGGTGGGGGTTGGGCTACATGCTCAACCAGCGCGGGGTGGCGGGACCCAATCGCCGGACATTCGGCCATGGCGGGTCGGGCGGCTCGTACGCGTTCGTCGATCTCGAACACCGCATCGGATACGCATACGTGATGAATAACTTCGACGCCAGCAAGTGCCACGCCGACCCGCGCAGCGTGACGATTTCCGACGAGGTCTACTCCGCTCTGGGCGTAATCCACGGCTGAATCGCGACGCCGTTTGCGCCGTTACCTGTATGTACGCTGGACGCCATGAACGGCGCCTTGCTCGTGCTCATCATCCTGGTCATCGCGGCTATCGGGGTGGCGGTGTATGCCACCTCGCGAGCCTCGGGCAAGCGGAGTGCGGCCTCGCTGGCCGACGCCAAGGCCGACGCCCGACGCGTCATCGAGCGCCTCGGCGGTCAGGTTCTCAACCTGATGGGCTCCGACGACGCCTCCAAGCAGGCGCTCGCGGACGCTTCCGAGCGGTACACCGCCGCGTCCTCCCAGATCGACCAGGCCACCACGGCGCGGCAGGCCGCGCTGGCCAAGGAAAGCGCCATCGAGGGCTTGTACTACGCCCGCGCCGCCCGCGTTGCGATGGGGATGGATCCCGGTCCCGAGTTGGAGACGCTGTCCGGCCAGCGGACGGCGGGCGCGGTGACCGAGGACCGGCGAGTCGAGTTCGAGGGGCGCGAGATCGAGGCATCCCCGACGCCGTCGCAACGCACCCCGAACTATTACCCGGGTGGGCGGGTCGCCGGCCGGCCGGTCCCCGCCGGCTGGTACTCCGAACCATGGTGGAAACCCGCGCTGGTGGCCGGCGCCTGGGGTCTGGGGTCGGTGCTGTTGTTCGATGCCATGTTCAGCGGGATGCACGGAGTCGATTACGGCGCACAGGGTTTCGAGCAGGGCTACGGCGACGGATACGCCGACGGCATGGCCGCGGGTGACGGTGGCGGGGACGCCGGCGGTTGGGACGGCGGTGACGGCGGGGGGTCTGACGGCGGCGGCTGGGACGGCGGCGGCTGGGATTCCGGCGGCGGCGACTGGGGCGGCGGCGGCGATTTTGGCGGCGGTGACTTCGGCGGCTTCTAGAAACGGCTCTCCAGCCGCGAGGACACCCCGGCCTCCTGCAGGTCGAGTCGTTCGAGCATGGCGCGCACCGCTTCATCCTCGATGCGGCCGGCGTCACGTTCGGCGATCAGGGCGCTGCGCTGGGCGGCCAGCACATCGGGGTACAACGACGAGAACACCAGCGCCCGCATCGTGTGCGCTTCGGGGTCGGGCATCTCGTCGGCGTCCTGGGAGTGCCGGGCGATGATGTTGCGGATCTCGGCGAGCGCCCGCGGATCCATGCCGTCCGGGGGATTCGCCCGGAACTTCGCGAGCACCTCGTCGGCCGCGTCATGAACCACACGCTCGGCCTTGAGTTCCTCCTCGCGGTCGGTGGCGTGGTCATCGGAGAACCGGGACAGATGCAGGCGTCCGATCAACGGGGGCAGCGTGGCGCCCTGAATCAGCAGCGTCCCGACGCTGACCACGAACGCAATCGCCTAGATGGTCGCCCGTTCGGGGAACGGTGTGCGACGGCGATGGAGAAGAGCGTCAGCGCAGCGGGCGTCGTTGATGAGGCTCTCCCCCGTCAGGATCGCCATCACCCGCTTGGGCAGTCCGAGTTTGCGGCCCACCGCCACGGCGGTGACAGCATCGGGCGGCGCCACGATGGCGCCCAGCACCAGCGCCGTCGCGAACGTCAACGGCACCACCACCAGCCACGACGATACCGCGGCGACGGTGAATGCGCTCACCACGACCAGTCCGACGCCCAGGCCCAGAATCGGCCGAATATTGCGCATGAACGTCGGGAACGAGAAGTCGAGCGCCGCCGAGTACAGCAGTGGCGGCAGCACGAGGGTCAGCAGGATGTGCGAATCCAACTCCGGCGGCTCGAAATCCGGGAGGAAGGAGACGACGGCGCCGATGACGACGATGATCAACGCGGGTTCGAGTCCACGCCGATGCGCGATGGCAGTCACTACGATGGCGCCGACGACGACCAGGATCAGTTCCACCCCGCGATTGTCGCCTCCCGACTCACGTCTGGCAGGTCGGGCACCAAAAGAGATTGCGGCCTTCGAGTTCTGCGGTGCGGATCTCGGTGCCGCACACCCGGCACGGCTCGCCGGCGCGGCGGTAGACGTAGGTGCGCGGCCGCCCAGGGCCATAGGACGGCATGCCGTGGTCGTCTTCGGGCCGGACCACGATGATCTTGCCGCGCCGAAGGCCGACCTTCATCAGCTCGACCAGATCCAGCCACATCGTGGCGAATTCGGCTTCGGTGATGTGTGTCCCCGGCCGGTACGGGTCGATGCGGTGGCGGTACAGCAGCTCGTTGCGGTACACGTTGCCGACCCCGGCCAGCACCGACTGATCCATCAGCAGCGCGCCAATCGGTCTGCGGGACTTGTTGATTCGCACCCACGCGGGAGCGGGATCGGCGTCGCGGCGTAACGGGTCCGGGCCGAGTCGGGCCACCACCTCGGCAATCTCGGGTTCCGCGATCACCTCGCAAACCGTCGGCCCACGCAGGTCGGTGCCGTACTCGGCGCCGACCATCCGCATCCGTACCTGGCCCACCGGCAGCGGCATCGGCACGGGCACCTCGGTGAAGGTGCCGTACAGGCCGAGGTGGACATGCACGACCCGGCCACCGTCGTAATGGTGAAACAGGTGCTTGCCCCAGGCGGTCGCCTTTCTCAGCACCCGGCCGTCGACCGCGGCGGCGCCGTCGGTGAACCTGCCCTGCGGGCTCGACACGGTCACCGGCGTTCGGCCGAAGCGACGCTGATGCAACCGGGCCAGGCGGTGCAGCGTGTGGCCTTCCGGCATCCGATCAGGCCGGCGCGCCGGGCACGGGCGGCGCGACGTGGGTGCGTTCGTATTCCGCCAGGATGTCGATGCGACGTTGGTGCCGTTCGGCTTTCGACCATTCGGCGCCCAGGAAGGCATCGATGATCTTCAACGCCTGCTCGACGGTGTGCATCCGGCCGCCGATGCCCATCACCTGCGCGTCGTTGTGCTGGCGGGCAAGCGTGGCGGTTTCGACGCTCCATGCCAACGCACAGCGCACACCCGGCACCTTGTTCGCGGCGATCTGCTCACCGTTGCCGGAACCGCCGATCACGATGCCGAGGCTTTCCGGGTCCGCGACGGTCTTCTCCGCGGCGGCGATACAGAACGCCGGATAGTCGTCTTCGGCGTCGTAGACGTACGCCCCACAGTCGATGGGCTCGTGCCCCGCCGTGCGGAGGTGCTCGATGACGGCCTGTTTGAGTTCGAAGCCCGCGTGGTCAGAGCCCAGATAGACGCGCATGGCGGTCATTGTGGCAGAGCGGCCCTACCGAGAGATGACGTAGCTCCCATCCGTCCGCCGAGATCTGCGTCAGCTTCGCGATTCGCGCGGCGCCATCGCAGCCCTCACGCAGAAGTCGCGACGGGTTTGAGAGCAGACGATCAGTCGAACGTCGGTGGCTCCGTGCGGGTGCGCTTGAGTTCCCAGAAGTGCGGGTAGGACGCGAACGTCACAGAGGCGTCCCACAGCTTGCCGGCTTCCTCACCGCGCGGGATCTTCGAGAGCACCGGGCCGAAGAACGCGACGCCGTTCACGTGGATGGTGGGCGTGCCGACATCGTCGCCGACCGGGTCCATACCCTCGTGGTGGCTCTTACGCAGCGCCTCGTCGTACTTGTCGCTGGAAGCCGCCTCGGCCAACTCGGCCGGCAGCCCCAACTCCTCGAGGGACTCCTTGATGACAGTTGAGAAATCGGGGTCGAATTCTCGATAGCCCTTGTTGTGGATTCGGGTGCCCATCGCGGTGTACAGCGGCGCCAGGATCTCGGGTCCCTTGGCCTGTTCGGCGGCGATCGCCACCCGGACCGGTCTCCAGGCCTGCACCATGCCTTTCCGGTAATCCTCGGGGAGGTCGCGGCCCTCGTTGAGCACCGCCAGGCTCATCACGTGAAACTTGACCTCGATGTCGCGGACCTTCTCCACCTCCAGAATCCAGCGCGATGTGATCCAGCACCACGGGCACAGCGGGTCAAACCAGAAATCGGCCACAGACTTCTCGGGCATCAGGCAGTCCTCTCACGGGTAGCTCACGAATAAAAGGTCAACGCACCGTTGAGCACAACTATGCGACACTGAGCTGTGTTCCCGGCCGCAGCCCACGCCATGCACGGCACACCGAATCTGCACCTGACACGCGATGCCTGCAAACGGTTACCCAACCGTGCTGTCGATGTGACCGCTGTCAATCAGTGTTGCTTCTGTGATTAATCTGAAACGCACAGCAACCGTCGCCCTGGTTGGCGCCACGGCGGCGGTGACGCTGGCGTTGCCCGCACACGCCGACCCGATGAGCGATGCTTTCCTCGCGGCGCTGAACAACGCCGGCGTCGGTTACGGCGATCCGAACGCGGCCATCTCCATGGGCCAGTCCGTCTGCCCGATGCTGGTCGAACCGGGCAAGTCGTTCGCCTCGGTCGCGTCGCAGGTCGGCAACAACGGCATCCCGCCCGATATGGCGGCTCTCTTCACCGGAATCGCGATTCAGATGTACTGCCCGTCGATGATGACCTCGATCGGCAACGGCACGTTCCTTGACTGGATTCAGGCTCCGCACATGTAACGGGGCGCGTCGGGCCACGCGGCGTGCCAGCCGATAGGTTGGACGCGTGGCACTCCCCAATCTCACCCGCGATCAGGCCGCCGAACGCGCTGCGCTCATCACGGTCGACTCCTACCGCATCAAGCTCGACGTGACCGACGGCGACGGTAAACCCGGCGAACGGACCTTCCGGTCGGCGACCACCGTCGAGTTCGACGCTCTAGCCGGCGCCGAGACCTACGTCGACCTCGCCGCGGACCGCGTGTACAGCGCCACTCTCAACGGACGCGCCATCGACGTCTCCGGTTACGACGAATCCACCGGAATCCCGCTGACCGGCCTCTCCGAACGCAATGTGCTGGTGGTAGAGGCCGACTGCCGATACTCCAACACCGGCGAAGGCCTGCATCGCTTCGTCGACCCCGTCGACGGCGAGGTCTATCTGTACTCGCAGTTCGAAACCGCCGACGCCAAGCGGATGTTCGCGTGTTTCGACCAGCCCGACTTGAAGGCGACGTTCGACATCATGGTGACCGCGCCGCTGAACTGGCGAGTCATCTCGAACGGGGCCACCGGGCACGTGCACGGCGCGGGCAATGCACATGAGCACACCTTCGTCACCACACCGCGGATGAGCACCTACCTCGTCGCGCTCATCGCCGGACCGTATGCGCACTGGGGTGACACCTATTCCGACGAACACGGTGAGATCCCGCTGGGCCTGTACTGCCGCTCGTCGCTGGCCGAGTTCATGGACCATGAGCGCTTGTTCACCGAGACCAAACAGGGATTCGGTTTCTACCACAACAACTTCGGCGCGCCATATGCGTTCGGCAAGTACGACCAGTTGTTCGTGCCCGAGTTCAACGCGGGCGCCATGGAGAACGCCGGTGCGGTGACCTTCCTGGAGGATTACGTCTTCCGCAGCAAGGTCACCCGCTACTCGTATGAACGGCGTGCCGAGACCGTGCTGCACGAGATGGCGCACATGTGGTTCGGCGACCTGGTGACCATGCAGTGGTGGGACGACCTGTGGCTCAACGAGTCGTTCGCGACCTTCGCCTCGGTGCTGTGCCAGGCGGAGGCCACCGAGTACAAGCAGGCCTGGACGACGTTCGCCAACGTCGAGAAGTCGTGGGCCTACCGTCAGGACCAGTTGCCGTCAACACATCCGGTGGCCGCCGACATTCCCGACCTGGCCGCTGTCGAGGTGAACTTCGACGGCATCACCTACGCCAAGGGCGCCAGCGTGCTCAAGCAGTTGGTCGCCTACGTCGGCCTGGAGGAATTCCTGTCCGGGCTGCGGGACTACTTCCGCGACCACGCCTTCGGCAACGCCACTTTCGGCGATCTGCTCGGCGCGCTGGAGAAGGCCTCCGGCCGGGACCTGTCAGGATGGGGCCGCCAGTGGCTCAAGACCACCGGGTTGAACACGCTGCGTGCCGATTTCGACGTCGACGGCGACGGCAGGTTCTCCCGCTTCGCCGTCAACCAGAGCGGCGCAAAGCCCGGTGCCGGCGAGACACGGGTGCACCGACTCGCCGTGGGCATCTACGACGACGAGAGCGGCAAGCTGGTGCGGGTGCACCGCGAGGAGCTCGACATCGACGGCGATGTCACCGATGTGCCTGCACTGCACGGTGTTCCGCGCGGCAAGCTGATCCTGGTCAACGACGACGATCTGACATATTGCTCGCTGCGGCTCGACCCCGAGTCTCTGCAGACGGTGCTCACCCGCATCGCCGACATCGCCGAGCCGCTCCCCCGCACGCTGGCGTGGTCGGCCGCATGGGAGATGACCCGCGACGCAGAGTTGAAGGCCCGCGACTTCGTCGTGCTGGTGATGAGCGGTGTGCACGCCGAATCCGAGGTCGGGGTGGCGCAGCGGCTACTGCTGCAGGCGCAGACGGCGCTCAGCGCCTACGCCGATCCGGAGTGGGCGATCTCCAACGGGTGGCCGGCATTCGGCGATCGGCTGCTGGACCTGGCCCGTGAGTCGGCCCCAGGTTCGGATCACCAGCTGGCGTTCGTGAACGCGCTGTGCACATCGGTGCTTTCGCGGAACCATGTGGCCGTACTGGCGACATTGCTGGACAACGAGCCCGCGGCGGTGAACCTGCCGGGTCTGGTGATCGACACCGACTTGCGCTGGCGAATCGTCACCGCACTGGCCGCCAGCGGCGATATCGACGGCGACGGCACCGACACGCCGTTCATCGACGCCGAGGCGCAGCGCGATCCGACGGCGGCAGGCAGGCGTAACGCCGCGGCGGCCTCGGCCGCCAGACCGCAAGCGGTGGTGAAGGATTCCGCGTGGCAGCAGGTCATCGAGGACGACACGCTGGCCAACATCACCGCCCGCTCGATCATCGGTGGCTTTGTTCAGCCCGGTCAGGCCGAGCTGCTCGCACCGTTTCGAGCGAAGTATTTCGGCGCCATCTCCGGTGTGTGGGAGCGGCGTTCGAGTGAAGTCGCGCAGACCGTCGTCATCGGTCTCTACCCTTCGTGGGACATCAGCCAGGCCGGCCTGGACGCCGCGGACGAGTTCCTCGCCGACCCCGAGGTGCCGTCGCCGCTGCGACGGCTGGTGGTGGAGGGGCGCGCGGGTGTCGAGCGTGCGCTGCGCGCCCGCGCCTTCGACCGCACCTAGCGTCCCTCCCCGCGAGCGGGCGTGTCAGCGGCCGACACGCCGACGTGAGGCGCGAGTTCACGCACCCTCGCAGCGCTTACGCTTCGACCGTGGCGGTCAGTCGAAGTCGCAGGGCACGCGCCGCGCGCAAGCGCAAGCGCCGCATGGGGCACGTCGACAACGACCTGACCGCGGAGCAATGGGACGCGATAAAAGAGGCCTGGAACGGGTGCGCCTACTGCGGCGCCACCGATGGACCGTTGCAGCGCGACTGCGTCATGGCCATCTCGCGTGGTGGCCGATACACCGTCGACAACGTCGTGCCCGCCTGCGCCGCGTGCAATGCCAGCAAGTGCAACGACGAGGTCACCGCGTGGCTACGGCGGAAGCGACTCGACGAGCGCGCCTTTCTGACCCGCTACATCGAGATCCGCACGGCATTGGCGGCAGGATCAGGGCGGCGAGACACCGGCGCTGAGCACGCGGACGGCACTGATCAGGCCGTCCATCAGGTTGCCGTCCTTGAATGATGCGGCGGCCGCCGAGACGCCGAGCGGCGCGGCTTCTTCGATGCCCCTGCCCTTGACCTCAGCGCCGTAGACGACCTCGATCGCGCGCTGGTTGGGCGAAACCGCCAGCAGCACTGCGTTGTCGGGGGTCGCCACCTTGGCCAGGATCTCGCGTGCCGATGCTGCCGTGTCCGCACCGAGATCACCCAGGTAGACCGCGAAGCGGGCCTTCGCCGCGCGCGAGCCGTACTTCAGGGCGTCGTCGAGGATCACCAGTTCTTTGACCGGGAAGGGATAGGTGACCGACACCTCGCCCGGCTCGGTGACGCCCGAAATCCGGCCGCTACTGGTGACGACGAATCCGCGCGGCAGTTCCGCGGGCAGTGACGAACCGACGGTCGCGACTTCACCACTTGCCACTTGCGCCGCCTCCTACCGTCAGATGCGAGCCGTGGCCACCGTGGCCGTGGTCGGCGGGTTCCTCGGACGCCCACAGGATCGGCGCGTGCGTCCACTCGTCGGACATCTTGTAGGTGGCCGGGTGCGGGTTCTTGCCACGCCAGATCAGCGCGACGAGAATCAGCGTCAGTCCCAGCGGCACCAGAACGAATAGCGCATGTGTCAATGCGGTGCTCACGACGCAAACCGTATCAGCCGGGGCCCGACGAGCGCTCGCGCGAAGAGCGAATCACGCCGCGCCCTCGCCCAGGTACCTCACCCAGGCCGGGTCGAGCTCCTTCACGCTGGACAGCAGGCGCCAGTGCTGCCCCTTCGGCGGCGTCGGCACGGTACGCAGCGTCCAGCCCAGTTCGGCGAGCAGCCGGTCCGCCTTGCGGTGGTTACACGTCGAACAGGCCGCGACGCAGTTTTCCCAGGAGTGGTCCCCACCCCGGCTGCGCGGCACCACATGGTCGACGGTGTCGGCCTTGCCTCCGCAGTAGGCACACCGAAACCGGTCGCGATGCATCAGCGCGGCCCTGGTCATCGGGACGCGTGCCCGGTACGGCACCCGCACGAAGGACCGCAGCCGGATGACCGACGGCACCACGATGGTGCGGGTCGCGGAATGGATCACGGGGCCGGCCGGATCGTCGTGCACGACGTCGGCCTTGCCGCACATCAACATGATGACCGCCCGCCGCATGGGCAGAGCGGTCAACGGTTCGTAGGTGGAGTTCAGCAGCAACACCCGCCGGCGACCCCACAGTGAGCCCTCGTGCGTACTGGGCGGATGGGTTTCGACGCTGTGCAGGGCGCGCGATTGGGCGTGAGTCACTGCGGGCCCGGATAAGCCCGCCGCAGCCCCGTGGTGCCGGTGGCCGCGACTTTTCTTGCGCTGCGCCATACGTCCTCCGACCGACAGTCCACCATGGATTCATCGCGATCGCACGACAATTCTGCCGTGTTCGCAGGTCAGTCCTGTGAACATCCGGTGACGGCACCGATCAGAAGACTTATCCAGGAGAAGAAAACACTGCGTAAGGGGATTGGTTTCCGGATTCTGCCGCGTTTCACAAGGGTGGTCTTCTTAATCACCTACTTGAATTAATGGGGACGATGGCGTGTTCGAAACAAGTAGTCGGTTACTCATGCCGACAACCCACCTCACCATGACAATTACGATATGACGGACGCTAGGACGCCGATCGACAAACTCACCTACGTGCCCTACCAGAAGGACGTGGAACAGGTTCGACCGGACGAGCCGGAGTCGATAAAGAAGATGATCGACTCGCTACTCAAGAATAATGAGCGCGCTTTCAACAAATACCAGCACGCGATCCGCGATGCCCATGCCAAGAGCCACGGCATTCTGTTCGGTGAACTCAGGGTTCATCCGGATCTTCCCGCGCACCTGCGACAGGGCATCTTCGCCGAACCCGGACGGACGTATCCGATCGTCGCGCGTCTTTCCACCACGTCCGGGGCGATTCGCAGCGACCAGGTGCGCGGCGTGCGCGGAATGGGACTCAAGGTCATCGGCGTGACGGGCGACCGGGTGGAGCCGAAGTTTCCGGAGCCGAACCAGGACTTCGTGCTCGTCACCGAGCCGGAGTTTCCGTTCAAGGACGCGCTGGACTATTCGAACGCCGGAATGTTGACCGCGACCGCGCTCTCCTACGCGCCCGATCCGGCGCTGAGAGTGCTCAATACCGTTCTGCACGGGGCGAACCGCCTCCTGAAACTGCTCGGCACTGAGCTTCCGCTGAAACTGCGGGTGTTCGCCGGTGAGAACACCCAGACCCTCGGCATCCCCTTCTACACCGCTGCCCCGATCCGGTTCGGCAAGTACATCGCGAAGCTCAGCGTCACGCCGTCGTCGCCATCGGTCACGGCACTGAAGGGCAAGACGGTGGCCGGCGGCACGGAGGCGCACACGGAGGCGGTCGTCGACTTCTTCAAGAACGACAGTGCGGAATACCTGGTGTCCGCTCAGCTGTGCACCAGTTTGACGGAGATGCCCATCGAGGACGCCAGCAAGCGCTGGCCGGAGGACCTGTCGCCGTATCAGCCGGTCGCCACCATCAGCTATCCCCGCCAGGACCCCTACTCCCCGGAGCGCAGGATTTTCGGCGACGATCGGCTGACGTTCAACTCGTGGCGTGCGATCGTCGAACACCAGCCGCTGGGATCCATCAACCGGCTGAAGAAAGAGGTCTACGAAGCGTCCAGCACCTTCCGGCATCGGATGAACAGCGTGGAAAGACGCGAACCCGGTAGTACCGCCGACCTGCCGGCCTAATACGGTGACTTCAAGATCAGCTACGTCAGGACAGTTAACCGGAAATGAGGACGATGGCGAATTATACTTCAGGGCCATGGCGCACGGCTGGCAGATAGTCGATCGGCCGTCCGAATTCGGGGCGGTGCGGTCGGCGCTGACCGGAAGTGATTGCTGCGGTGTGGTGTTGGTCGGCGCGGCGGGCGTCGGCAAGACCACCCTGGCGCGCGCCGTCACCGGGTCGTTGCGCTCGCAGGTGCACTGGGTGGCGTCGACGGAATCGTCCCGAAGCATTCCGCTGGGCGTTTTCGCGCATCTGGTGCAACCGTCGTCATCGCGCGATCCAACCGCGCTCTTGGCATCAGCACGTGAATCCCTTGTCTCACAAGAGAACACCATCGTCGGAGTGGACGACGCACATCTGCTCGACCTGCTGTCGGCGACGCTTCTCCATCAGATCGCCGTGGACAACGCGGGTCGCATTCTCGCCACGGTGCGGACCGGCGAACCTGTACCTGATGCTGTCACGTCCCTGTGGAAAGACGGCTACCTGAAGCGCTTTGAGCTCCACCCGTTCAGCAAGGCGCAGAGTGTCGCCCTCGTCGAGTCGGTCATCGGCGGAACGCTGGAAGGCTTGTCGGCCGATCTGATGTGGGAGTCCTCGGGCGGAAACCCGTTGTTCTTGCGGCATCTGGTGGAAGGCTCGATCGACGCGGGCACCCTGACCAAGGTCCACGACGTCTGGCAGTTGCGTGGGCCGACGGCGGTTCCGTCGGGTCTGGCCGCGTTGTTGGACAGCAGGCTCGACCAGGCCGGCGAGGACGTCGTCAACGCGCTCAAGCTGCTGGCGCTGTGCGAACCGCTCGACATCGACGCCCTGACCGAACTCGCCGGCGAGGACACCGTCGACAAGGCCGAGATGCGTGGCCTGATCCGGTTCTCCCAAGACGGCCAGGTGCTCAATGCGCGGTTCAGCCACCCCTTGGTCGGCGATGTGGTGCGCAGTCGCGTGGGCAAGGCGGCCGAACGCCGGTTGAAGGGGCGGGTCGTGCAGGTGCTCCAGAGCCGTGAGCTGGATTCCGCGGCCAGCCGAATTCGAATGGCACAGCTTTCGGTCGACAGCGACCGGACCGTCGATACGAATCTCCTCATCGCCGCGGCGAAAGACGCCATGTTCCTGTCGAATCTGCCGCTGGGCGAACGCATCGCCCGCGCCGCGTTCGACCGCGACGGTGGCGTGCAGGCCGGCGAACTGCTGTCGCGGGCGCTGCTGTGGCAAGGCCATCCGGTCGAGGCCGATCAGGTGCTCGCCCGATTCGACCCCGACGGCCTCGACGAGCTGCAACTCGTGCTGTGGGGCATTCCCCGCGTGGGCATCCTGTTCTGGTCGGTGGGCGACATCGCGCGCGCTCATGAGGTCATGGCGTTGCTGCAGGAACGGGTGCAGCATCCGGCGCTGAAGCTCGTGGTCGACGCGTCCAGGGCGATGATGGCCGTGCACGAGAATCAGCTCGAGGAAGGCATCGCACTTGCCGAGGCCGTGCTCGCCGACCCTCGCGCCCCGAAGCAGGCGGTCGAGTCGGCGGCTTTCGCCGCCGGGCTGGCGATGCCGGTCGCGGGCCGCGGCCACGACTTCGAGCCGTATGCCTCCAGGGTCCGCGCCGAGCAGAAATCCACCGACGGCATGATCCGCGTGATGGTGCGCTACTGCGATGGATTGGCACTGACCTACACCGGCGAATTGGATCTGGCCGACCAGCGGGCCGCCGCCTACGCAAGCTTCTCGTCCGCCGGTCAGTTCCTGGCATGGGCGATCGCCAAGATCACCTCAGGACTCGTCGCGACCCATCGCGGCAACTTCCGCGAGGCCATCTCGTCGATCGAGCAGGCGCTCGCGGCGCTGTCCGCGGAAGAACCGCTGCCGTGGCGACTTCCCGCACGACTGTTGCTCGCGAGAGCCTATGCGGCACTGGGAAAGCCGGATGAAGCCGAGCGGGTGCTCGTCGACGCCGCGGAGCACACCGGGCCGCATGTCGCGTTGCACGAACCGCAACGGACACTTGCGAAGGCGTGGGTCGCGGCGGCCCAGGGCATGGAACGGCGCGCCATCGAATTGGCCCTTGCCGCGGCCGACCGCGCGCATGAGACGGCCCAGTACGCCGTCGAGGCGGAGGCGCTGCACCACGCGGCGCGGTTCGGCGACCGCACGGTCGCGGAGCGGCTCGCCGTCGTCAGCGGCAAGGTCCAGGGTCGGGTGGCGGTGATCTTCGCCCAGCACGCCGCGGCGGTCGCCACCGCCGACCCCGCCGCGCTCGATGCCGTCAGCACCGAACTCGAGGCGGCCGGCCTGCTGCTCTCGGCCGCCGATGCCGCCGCACAGGCGGCCCCGCTGCACGACAGTGCGGGCAACCGGCGGGCGAGCATGGAGTCCGCGGCGCGGGCGCTGCGCATCGCCGACGAGTGTGGCGGCGCGTCGACGCCCGCCATCAAGGCCGCCGCACGGCCGCTACCGGTGACCAGCCGGGAACGGGAGATCGCCGAACTCATCGCCGCGGGATTGACGAACAAAGAGATCGCCGAACAGCTGACCCTGTCCATCCGCACCGTCGAGGGCCACGTGTACCGGGCCTGCTTCAAGCTCGGCGTCGCCGACCGCGACGAGCTCGCGAAGCTGATCAGGCGCGAACCACCGCCCCACTGACCCGCCGATCGGCATGGACCACAATGGAGGGCGATGGACCAAGTCGAGAAGCAACAGTCGTTCTACGACGCGGTGGGTGGACATGAGACGTTCCACGCCATCGTGTCGCGGTTTTACCAGCTGGTCCGCGAGGACGAGATCCTGCGCCCCATATACCCCGAGGACGACCTGGACGGCGCCGAGGAGCGCCTGCGGATGTTCCTCGAGCAGTATTGGGGCGGCCCTCGGGTCTACTCCGAACAGCGTGGCCATCCGCGGCTGCGGATGCGGCACGCCCCGTTCCGGATCGGCTACATCGAACGTGACGCCTGGCTGCGCTGCATGCACACCGCCGTCGCCGAGATCGACACTCAGACGCTCGACGCCGAGCACCGACAAGAGCTCCTCGCCTACCTGGAGATGGCCGCACACTCGATGGTGAACTCGCCTTTCTGATGACCGCACACACTTCCGCGCCCTGGTGGTCGCATGCGGTCTTCTACCAGGTCTATCCCCGCTCGTTCCGCGACAGCAACGGCGACGGCGTCGGCGACCTCGACGGGGTGACCGCGAAGCTCGACTATCTGCGGCTGCTCGGCGTCGACGCGATCTGGCTGAACCCCGTGATGGTGTCCCCGATGGCCGACCACGGTTACGACGTGGCCGATCCGCGCGACGTCGATCCGCTGTTCGGCGGGATGGCGGCCCTCGATCGGCTGATCGAGGCGGCCCACGACGTCGACATCAAGGTCACGATGGACCTGGTACCCAACCACACCAGCTCGCGACATCCCTGGTTTCAGGCGGCCCTGGCCTCGAGCCCCGGCAGCGAGCAGCGCGAACGGTACATCTTCCGCGACGGCACCGGTCGCGGCGGCATCAATCCGCCCAATAACTGGGTCTCCATCTTCGGCGGACCGGCGTGGACGCGGATCGTGGAGGCGGACGGCAATCCGGGGCAGTGGTATCTGCACCTGTTCGACGCCGAACAGCCCGACCTCAACTGGGAGAGCCGCGAGGTCTACGACGATCTCGAGAAAACCCTCCGGTTCTGGATCGAGCGCGGCGTCGACGGCTTCCGCATCGACGTCGCACACGGGATGGCGAAGCCGCCGGGGCTTCCCGACATGGAAGTCATCACCGCCGAGGTGCTGCTCGCCGACATGGACAACGATCCGCGGTTCAACCACGAGGGTGTGCACGACATCCACCGGCACATCCGCACCGTTCTCAACGACTACCCGCATGCCGTCGCGATCGGCGAGGTGTGGGTGTATGACAATGAGCAGTTCTCCCGGTACCTGCGGCCCGACGAACTGCACCTCGGTTTCAACTTCCGGCTGCTGCGCGCCCCGTTCGACGCGGAGGACATCCGTGGTGCGATCGAGAACTCGATGGCGGCCGCCGCGCTCGAGAACGCCACGCCGACATGGACGATCGCCAACCACGACGTGGACCGTGAGGCCACCCGCTACGGTGACGGACCCGTCGGTCTCTCGCGCGCGTGGGCGATGGCGCTGGTCATGCTGGCCCTGCCCGGTGCGGTATTCCTCTACAACGGTGAGGAACTCGGCCTGCCGAACGTCGGGCTGCCCGACAAGGCCCTGCGTGACCCGGTGTGGGAACGCTCCGGCCACACCAGAAGAGGACGAGACGCCTGTCGGGTGCCGATACCGTGGTCCGGTGACGAACCGCCGTTCGACTTCTCCGCCAACCCCGACACCTGGCTGCCGATCCCACCGGAATGGGCGAAGCTGACCGTCGAGCAACAACTCGAGGACGACGCATCCACCCTGTCGTTCTATCGCCGCGCGCTCGACTTGCGGTGCAGCCGAGTGGAATTCAGCGGCAGAGCGATCGAGTGGCTTGATGCGCCGGAGGGCGGCCTGGTGTTCAGGCTGAGCAGCGGACTCGTGTGCGCGCTCAATGCGGGGGCTCGCGCGATGCCTCTGCCCGCCGGGGAGTTGCTACTGGCCAGTGCCGAGTTGGCCGGCGGCCAACTCCCATCGGACAGCGCAGCCTGGCTCGTCTGACCGCTTGTCCCTCTGCAGCGAGCGTGCGTGTCTGAGGTCGACACACCGGCCACAAGCACGACCTTGCGCACGCTCGCGGGAGGAATCGTCAGCGGAGCACAAGTGCGGGGTCACCGCGCCTGCGGTAGACCGAGCCGAAGCGGGCGTCGATGCGCAGCCAGGCCGGCATCGCGCGGACGCGGACGATCTCGTCGGCGGCGACGGTCCCGGGATCCAACCCCATGCTCTCCCCGCCATTGACCGACTGCGGCAGGAAACCCATTGCCGTCAAGGCGAATACACAGCGCATCGGGATCCCGACACTGACGTCCGCCGAATGCACTTCCACCACCTCCTGATCAAGCAGCGAGGCGGGCGGACCGTGGGCACTCGAATGCTCTCTCGCCAACGCGACGCCGCGCTGCGCCAGGTCGAGCATGACCCGGGCGGGGACGTCGTCGACGTGGACGAAGCCGGTCTCCGGCGGAAGCGCTCCGCGCCAGGCGGAGTCCATTGCGAACCCGGGCTCGACGAACCCGCCGGTGTCCATCGCGCTGAGGCCCGCCGCGAGGGCGTCGGCGCCTGCCGACAGATCCGTGGGCCGGACCCGCCCAGCGACCACCCGGCTGGCCAACACGTCGAAGCCGGTGGCCACCCAGGCGGCGACCAGGCCACCCTCCCGCTCGCGCAGCCGGATCACCGCGGCGTCGTCGAGCCTCAGCGCTCGCTCGGTGAACGTCGCGAGATCCTCGCGGTGGGTGGCGTTGACGAGCCAGATGCCGCGCTCTGAGTTGGTCATCGCATCCAGCGCCGCAGATACTCTCGTTGTTCCGGTGAGAGCCGCTCCAGGCGTTGTTCGTTGATGTGCACGGCGGCCAGCTGTGTGTCGGCGATCACCGACGGCTTGGCGTCGGTTGCGGCATGCACCGGCCGAACCTCGTAGCCGATGGTGAAGTCGACTGCCCGGACCCGTTTGGACCACATCGTCACCTGCAGTGGCGAATCCATCAGTCGCAGCTGGCCCTTGTAGGAGATGTTCACCTCGGCGATCAGAAGGCCGATCGTGGTGATGGTGGCGCCGAACGGCTCTTTCAGAAACGGAATCCGCGCCTCTTCGAGGATGGTGACCATGGTGGCGTGGTTGACGTGCTGGTACATGTCGATGTCCGACCAGCGCACATGCACGGGCGCCACGAAGCCCGTCACGCAGACGAACCCGTTGCGCTCGTTCGCACCATGCTCCGGATCTGGCGGGCCGCGACCGACAGCGTCGCGAGGTCCTGCAGTTCGTCCTGGTAGATCTCGGTCAGGGTGCGTCGGGCCCGCGCCACCCGGGAGCTGTTCGTCATCTCCCACTCGGCGATCTTCTCCTCGCCGTTCTCCTCCGGCTCGCCGACCCCGAGCACGTCGAAGCACAGCGAGCGCAGCGATCCGTAGATGTCATCGCGAATGGCCAACCGTGCCAACGAATGCCAGCGATCATCCCGGCCGAGCCGCGACACCGCGGTCAGCAGGCCGTCGGTGCCGAGATGGTCCATCAAGGCGAAGTACGTGTCGGCGACCTCGGCCGGTTCCCTTTCCAGGATGTCGGAGATGTCGATGATGTCCAAAAGGCTGTACTGATAGAGACCGTTTGCCACGGTGTATGCGAGGTCTTCGGGCACGCCCTGCGCGCTGAACTCGCCGGCTTCCTTCTCGACGATCGCCTTGTCGTCGCCGCGCAGCCACTCCGACATCCGGGGCGTCAGCGCAGCCAGTTTCTCGGCGAACCGGTTGATCTCGGCGCCGACCGCCAGTGGTTGCGGCCGGTGGTTGAGCAGCCATCGTCCGGCCCGGTCGATCAGGCGCCTCAGGTCCAGCGTCATCCGGTCGGTGACCGCCACCGACACGCCGTTGTCACCGGCCGCGCGGATCTGCCGCCATACCTCCCCGGCCCGGAAGATCGCGTTGACGGCGACGAAGCTGCGCACCGCGTCCACGGGTCCCACGCCGACGTCTTCCGTGATCCGGTAGGCGTAGCTGATTCCCGCGGTGTCGACGAGATCGTTGACCAGCATGGTGGTGACGATCTCCCGGCGCAGCTCGTGTGCGCGGATGTCGGGGGAGAACTGCTCGCGCAGGTTGGCCGGGAAGTAGGACGGTAGCCGCGAGGCGAAGACTTCCTGGTCGGGCAGGTCGCCCGCGAGTAGGTCGTCCTTGAGCGCCAGCTTCACATGCGCCATCAGCGTGGCGAGTTCCGGTGAGGTCAAACCGATCCCGGCGTCGGCGCGCCGCCGGATCTCCTTCTCCGACGGCCACGCTTCCAGTTCGCGGTTGAGCCCGCGGTCGCTGACGAAGTCCTTGATCATCCGGGCGTGTACCGACAGCAGGCTGGCCGCGTTGGCGCGGCTGGTCCCCATCAGATCGTTCTGGTGTTCGTTGTCGATCAGCACCATCCGGCTGACCTCGTCGGTCATCGACAGCAGGAGGTTGGTCCGGTCGCCTGCGCTCACCTTGCCCGCCGTGACGAGCGAGTCGATCAGAATCTTGATGTTCACTTCGTGGTCGGAGCAGTCGACACCTGCGGAGTTGTCCAGGGCGTCGGTATTGATACGGCCTCCGGCCAGGTCGAACTCCACCCGCCCGAGCGACGTCACACCGAGGTTGCCGCCCTCGCCGATCACCTTGACCCGCAACTGATTTCCGTTGACCCGCAGCGGGTCATTGGCCCGGTCCCCCACGTCGGCGTCGGATTCGATCTCCGCCTTGACATAGGTGCCGATGCCGCCGTTGAACAACAGGTCGGCCGGCGCCTTCAGGATCGCCTTCATCAGGCTCGGCGGCGTCATCTCTTCGCAGTCTTCCTCGATCCCCAGCGCCGCGCGCGCCTGCGGGCTGATCGGGATCGACTTCTGCTCCCGGCTGTACACACCGCCGCCCTCGCTGATCAGCGAGCGGTCGTAGTCCTCCCAACTGGACCGCGGCAGATCGAAGAGTCGCTTGCGTTCGTCCCACGATGAGGCGGCGACCGGATCGGGGTCGATGAAGATGTGCCGGTGGTCGAAGGCGGCGAGCAATCGGATGTGCGGCGACAGCAGCATCCCGTTGCCGAACACGTCACCGCTCATGTCGCCGACGCCGACGACCGTGAAGTCCTGTGACTGGGTATCGACACCCATCTCGCGGAAGTGGCGCTTGACCGCCTCCCACGCACCCTTCGCCGTGATGGCCATGGCCTTGTGGTCGTAGCCCACAGAACCACCCGAGGCGAACGCATCGCCCAGCCAGAATCCGTAGGACTGTGCGACGTCGTTGGCGATGTCGGAGAAGGTCGCGGTGCCCTTGTCGGCGGCCACCACGAGATAGGCGTCATCGCCGTCGCGGCGGACCACGCCCGTCGGAGGCAGGACGTCACCGGTCGCCTTGTCGACGTTGTCGGTGACGTCGAGCAGGCCGGCGATGAAGAGGCGATAGCAGGCGACGCCCTCGGTGCGGGTGGCGTCGCGGTCGGTCGCCGGGTCGCCGGTTGCCAACGGGGGATTCTTGACGACAAACCCCCCCTTGGCGCCCACCGGGACGATGACGGCGTTCTTCACCGCCTGCGCCTTGACCAGGCCGAGAATCTCGGTGCGGAAGTCCTCCTTGCGGTCCGACCAGCGCAGGCCACCGCGGGCCACGTACCCGAATCGCAGGTGGACGCCTTCGACGCGCGGCGAGTAGACGAAGATCTCGAACTTCGGCCGCGGCAGCGGAAGTTCGTTGATCAGCCCCGGGTTGAGTTTGAACGACAGCACATTCTGCTGCCGGGCCGAATCCGACCGCGTGACGAAGTAGTTCGTGCGCAGCGTGGCCTCGATCATCGAGGCGAACGCCCGCAGCACCCGGTCAGTGTCCAGGCTCACCAGCGCGTCGATGTCGGCGGAGACAGCGGCCGCAGCGGTCTGGGCGTCGGGGCGACTCGGTTCGTCCGACAGCGCGAAGATCGCCTCGAAGAGCTGGATCAGCGACCGCGCGGTTTTCGCATTGTCGTTGATCACGGTCTCGATGTGGGACTGGCTGTACGGAAAACCCGCCTGCCGAAGATACTTCGCATAACTGCGGAGTACCGCGACCTGCTGCCAGGTGAGCCCGGCGCGCAGCACCAACTCGTTGAACCGGTCGATCTCGGCACGGCCGTGCCAGATGGCGGTCACCGCGTCGGCGAATCGCTGCGCGGTGGCATCGCGTTCGGGCCCTGGCGGTGCTTCGGGGATGGAGCGGTGCGGTGAGATCTTGAACTGGTAGATCCACACCGGCAGGCCGTCGGGCCGCGACACCGTGAACGGTCGCTCCTCGAGCACCACCACGCCCATGGACTGCAACATCGGTAGGAGGTGGCTCAGCGACGCCGATTGCCCACCGAGGTACCAGGTGAGCTGGGCCTCGTTGCGTTCATCGCTGTCACCGAGGACCAGTTTGACCGAATTGTCCTGCAGCTCTTCGATGATCGCGATGTCGTGGATCGCGGCCTCCGGCGGGACAGCCTGTTTGTACACCTCGGGGAATGCGGTGGCGTAGTGCTCGGCCTTGGCCTGCTCGATCGAACCCGTCTTGACGGCTCCCAGCAGCCGATCACCCCACGTCCGGGCCGCCTCGGTGAGCAGGTTCTGAATGCGGGACTCGTTCTCGAGCGAGACGTTCACATCCTGCGGGCGCGAGCCCTCCGGCAGCCGAACCGTGAAATGCACCACTGCCCAAGGCGACTCGCTGACCCGCGCGGCGTAGTCGATGCTGACCCCGCCCAGCTCACGGACCAGGATCTCCTGCATCTCCAGCCGAACCGCCGTGGTGTAGCGGTCGCGCGGCAGGTACACCAGGCACGACACGAAGTGCGCGAGTTGATCGGCGCGCAGGAACAACAGCGTGCGGCGCCGCGAGCCGAGATCGACGACGGCCATGGCCATGTCGAGCAGTGCCCTGGCGCTGAGTGCGAACAACTCGGACCGCGGGATGGTCTGGATGATGTCGAGCACCAGCTGACCGGGGTGGCTGGGATCGCGTGCGGCCATCGCGATCGCGTCGTTGACACGACCGCAGATCAACGGGATCTCGAGCACGTTGGCGTTCATCGCGGCGACGGTGAACAACCCGACGAACCGGTGCTCGATCGCGGTATCGCCGGCCTGCTCCCGGACCACCACGATGTAGGGATAGGCGCCGTAGCGCAGGAAGCTCGGAATGGTGGCCTGCGCCAACACCAGGAGATCATCCTTGGACGTTAGCTGCGGCAGCACGTCCTGGCGCAGTCGCAGCACACCGAGGCGACTCGCCGGATCCACCGACGACTGGCCGTCGTGCACCGGGCAGCGTTGGTAGCCCAGCAGCACGAAATGCCCGTCGGCCAGCCACCGCAACAGCGCGGCGACATCCTTGCGTTCGGGACCCGGGAAGCGTCCGGGCTCACTGTCGAGTTCGGCGGCCAGACCGCGCAGCATGGCGGCCATCGCCGTGGAGTCGAGCGCCACCTGGCGCGCGTCGGCAAGGACGCTCGGCAACAATCGCGTCGTGTTCGCGATCGCCTCGTTGTCGACGGAGCCACCGAGCTGGACGTGGATCCACGTCTCGTCGATGCCGTCCCGGAACGCGGCGTCGGAGGCGGGCTCGATCTCCAGCAACTCTCCGGTCGGTCCCCGGCGCACCCGGAACGTCGGGTTCATGATCGCGAGGTACGCGACGCCGAGACGGTGGAGCAGCACTGTGACCGAGTCCATCAGCATCGACCCGCTCTCGGTCACGATCTGCAGGGCTGGACCGAAACCGCCCGGATCGTCTTCTGCGTAGACCGCCACCAGGGTCTCGCCCGGTGCCCGTCGAACGCCCAGCCGATGGTGGGCCTCGAGCAGGGCCGGCGATACCAGCCGACCCAGATCGGTGCGCTGGACCGGACCGGTGACCGCGGCATCCGCGCCGGGCGCATCGCCGTGCGGTCCGCGATAGGTCGCCATGTAGGCGCGTGCGAGCCGTTGGAGGACATCGGACGAGAGCCCACCCCGGGCGCCGTTACCGGTCCGCACGGTATGGATTCCCGAGCCCCGTCGCTCCAGCCCTCCGGATGCCCCGGGATTCATCGACATGCGACTCTCCTGACCTCATGCCCGCATACCGCCGCTGGTACGCAGGAGCGACATTAGTCGCGTGTCAGCCGGCGGTGGGTCACCCTGTGCGGACGGGCTGCATCGGCGCCGAGCCGCTCCAGCTTGTTCTCCTCGTAGCCGCCGAAGTTACCCTCGAACCAGAACCACTTGGCCTCATTGTCGTCGTCGCCCTCCCACGCCAGGATGTGCGTGCACGTCCGGTCGAGGAACCACCGGTCGTGGGAGATGACCACGGCGCAGCCGGGGAACTGCTGGAGCGCATTCTCGAGCGAGCTGAGGGTCTCGACGTCCAGATCGTTGGTGGGCTCGTCGAGCAATATCAGGTTGCCGCCCTCTTTCAGGGTCAGAGCGAGATTCAGCCGGTTGCGTTCGCCGCCGGACAGCACGCCCGCGGGCTTCTGCTGGTCGGGACCCTTGAAGCCGAACGCCGAGACGTAGGCGCGCGACGGTACCTCGTTCTGGCCGACCTCGATGTAGTCGAGTCCGTCGGAGACGACCTCCCACACGTTCTTCTTCGGGTCGATGCCGCCGCGGTTCTGGTCGACATAGCTCAGCTTGACGGTGTCGCCGACCTTCACCGTGCCGCTGTCGGGCTCCTCGAGGCCGACGATCGTCTTGAACAACGTGGTCTTGCCGACGCCGTTCGGTCCGATGACGCCGACGATGCCGTTGCGCGGCAGCGTGAAGGACAGATCCTTGATCAGGATGCGCCCGTCGAAGCCCTTGTCGAGGTGTTCGACCTCGACCACGACGTTGCCCAGTCGCGGACCAGTCGGGATCTGGATCTCCTCGAAGTCGAGCTTGCGGGTCTTCTCCGCCTCGGCGACCATCTCGTCGTACCGACCGAGCCGGGCCTTGTTCTTGGCCTGCCTCGCCTTGGCGCCGGAGCGGACCCAGGCCAATTCCTCGGTCAACCGCTTGTGCAGCTTGGCGTCCTTACGGCCCTGAACCGCGATACGCTCGGCCTTCTTCTCCAGGTACGTCGAGTAGTTCCCCTCGTAGGGGTAGGCCCGGCCGCGGTCGAGCTCGAGTATCCACTCGGCGACGTTGTCGAGGAAGTACCGGTCGTGAGTGACGGCCAGGATCGCGCCCTTGTAGTCGGCCAGGTGCTTCTCCAGCCACAGCACGCTCTCGGCGTCGAGGTGGTTGGTCGGCTCGTCGAGCAGCAGCAGATCGGGTTCGGAGAGCAGCAGCTTGCACAGCGCCACGCGGCGCTTCTCGCCACCAGAGAGGTGGGTGACGGGCTCGTCGGCCGGCGGGCAGCGCAGCGCATCCATCGCCTGCTCGAGTTTCGAGTCGAGGTCCCAGGCGTCCGCCGCGTCCAACTCCTCCTGCAGCTGACCCATTTCCTCCATCAGCTCGTCGGTGTAGTCGGTGGCCATCAATTCGGCGACCTCGTTGTACCGATTGAGCTTCGCCTTGATCGGAACACCGTCCTCGACATTCTCGCGGACGGTCTTCTCCTCGTCGAGCTGCGGCTCCTGCATCAGGATGCCGACCGTGGCGCCGGGGGAAATGAACGCGTCGCCGTTGTTGGGAATGTCCAGACCGGCCATGATCCGCAAGACGCTCGACTTGCCCGCCCCGTTGGGGCCGACGACGCCGATCTTCGCGCCCGGAAGGAAGTTCAGCGTGACGTCGTCAAGGATGACCTTGTCGCCGTGCGCCTTGCGGACCTTCCGCATCGTGTAGATGAATTCGGCCATGCCGTGTGGTTGCCTTTCCGATGAATTGCGAGTCTGCGGTATCGCTCGCGGACCATCCTAGGCGTGGCCGGCGCTGGCGCAGCCGACGGAGTGTCTACCGCCAGCTATGCCGACAGCGGCAGCGCAGCGTCTCCGCTCACGGAGTCCGCCTCACCGGCATCATCCCCGTCCTCGACATTCTCGATGTCCCCGGAAGCGGACTGGTCACCGCCGGTATCGGCAGCATCGTCGCTGCTCGAGTCGGGGTGCCGCCGCTTCTCGATGCGAGCGATGCATCTGGCCAAATCCGGCCCCACCGAGGTGGCCCGCAGTTCCACCGACGAACGACGAACGCCCTCGCGGTCCTCGTACTCGCTGGTGTACACGTATCCAACAACGATGACCGCGTCGCCCTTCCCGAGCGCGGCCCCCACCCCGGTGACCAGCCGGCCCCAGCAGTTCACCGTGAGGAACAGCGAGTTGCCGGGCTCCCAGCTTCCCTCGGCGGTGCGCCGCCGCGAGTTGCTCGCGACCCGGAATTTGATGAGCTCCTGGTCGCCGACGCGCTTGCGGTCGGGTTTGGTGACGATGGTGCCGACCACGGTGACGGGTGTCTCGAACATGGTGATTCCTTCCGTTTCCTTCGCTGCGACGGGCCGGGCAGTCGACCCGCCCGTCGTGACACCCCCATTGACTCCGCCCGCGCCGACACGGAACCCGGACCGCAGGGCCTGCGTACCGCTTCCCTGTGAATGAATCGAGCACTGTGGATCGCGGGCCCTTAGGTTGATCGGCATGACGGTATGGATCAGCGGCAGGCCCCAACCGGAGGTGGCGGCCGAACTGGCGCGGAGCCGAGAGGCAGCGGGCGCCCTGGCGGGCGTTCGGCTGGCGGTCAAGGACAACGTCGACGTCGCCGGGCTGCCGACGACGGCCGCCTGCCCGGAGTTCGCCTACCGTCCCGGGCGCGATGCCGCCGTGGTCGCGGCGCTGCGGGCCGCGGGCGCAGTCGTGGTCGGCAAGACCAACCTCGACCAGTTCGCGACGGGTCTGGTGGGCACCCGATCGCCGTACGGCGCGGTGCTCGACAGCCGCAGGCCCGAATTCATCAGCGGTGGGTCCAGCTCGGGGTCGGCCGTCGCGGTGGCCACCGGCGAGGCCGACATCGCGATCGGCACGGACACCGCCGGATCGGGGCGCATCCCGGCGGGATTGCAGGGCATTGTCGGCGTCAAGGCCACCGTCGGCGTCGTCGCGACCGACGGGGTGGTTCCGGCGTGTGAATCTTATGACTGCGTAACGATTTTCGCTCCGGACATCGACCTCGCGAACCGCGCGATGCGCGTGATGGCCGGCGCAGGGGATCGTGCGTGGCCATCCGACGTCCGATTGGCCGCGCCGCCCAACCCGGTGGTCGCGGTGCCCGCGGACCTTCCCGGCCTCGACGACGATTGGCGCGCCGGGTTCGATCGCGCCGTATCCACGCTGACCGATGCCGGTGCCCGCGTCATCACGGTCGACTTCGAGCCGTTCCTGGCCGCGGCGACGCTCCTGTACGACGGCGCGCTGGTCAGCGAAAGATATGCAGCGGTGGGTGAATTCATCGATGCACATCCGGACGCGTCACTCGACCCGACGGTGGCACGCATCATCGCTGCGGCCCGCGACATTCCGGCGCATCGACTCGTCCGCGATCGGCGGGAGGTGGACCGTCTCCGTCGCGTCGCCATGGCCGCACTCGACGGCGTCGACGCCGTGATGGTGCCGACGGCGCCGATGCACCCGCGCATCGCGGACGTCGCCGCCGACCCCGTCGGAGTCAACTCCCGCATGGGGACGTACACCAACTTCTGCAACCTGTTCGACATGTGCGCGATCGCGGTTCCGGCGGGCACCGCAGGCGCGTCGCAGTTCGGAATCACCGTGCTGGCACGCGCTTTCCAGGATGCGGTTGCCGTCGACATCGCCGCCCTGGCTTCGGGTCTCCAAGCGCCGGCCGATGTGTGGCCAATCGCCGCGGCGGGCGCGGTCGAGCTGATCGTTTTCGGCGCCCACCTGCGCGGCGGTGTGCTCGCCCATCAACTCACCGATCTGGGCGCCCGGTGGGCGGGCGAGATGAAGACGGCCCCCCGCTATCAGATGTCGGTACTGCCGACCACGCCCGCCAAACCCGCGGTGACCCGGACGGCGGACGGCGCCGCGGGTACGGCCCTGTCGGGGCACCGGTGGCTGTTGTCGCCCGCCGCGCTCGGCCGTTTCCTGGCCGCTCTACCTGCACCGATGCAGCTCGGGAAGGTCGAATTCGACGACGGCACATGGCGAACCGCGTTCGGCTGCGATGCCGCGGCCGCCACCGGACCGGATATCAGCTCGTACGGCAGCTGGCCGGCGGCCATCGCCGCGGGCGCCGTCAGTTAGCCCCGCGGGCGGGGGCGGCGGGCGGCGAACGACGACTTCGGCCACTCAGCCCGACTGGCGATCGCGGCGGGCCATTTCGGCGAGCATCGCGTTGTATGCGGTCAGATCCGCGTTGTCGTCACGGTCGGCGGCCCTGTCGAGTCGCTTCGCGGTGCGCTGATCGCTGCGCCGCCATTGGATCAGCAGCGCGATCATCACCACCACGAGCGGAATTTCGCCTGCCGCCCAGGCAATTCCACCACCCAACCGTTGATCGCCGAGCAGATCGGTGTGCCAGTAGAGGTTCAGCGATTTGTAGAAGCTCTCCCCCATCACGCTCTCGGTGCCCATCAGCACGACACCGAAGAATGCGTGCAGCGGCAGAGACGCGAACACCATGGCCACCTTGCCCAGCGGCGGCAGCGGGCGCGGCGTCGGATCGATCCCGATGACCACCCAGTAGAACAGGTAGCCCGTCACCAAAAAGTGCACGTTCATCGCGAGATGTCCGGCGTGGCTGTCCACCGCCGCGTCGAAGATGCCGCCGAAGTACAGGCCGTAGAAGCCGGCGATGAACAGAACCGTCGCGATGATCGGATTGGTCAGGAACCGCGAGACGCGTGAGTGCAGTGCGGCGAGCAGCCACTCCCGCGCCCCGGGCGGGTCGTTGCGGCCGGCGGCGGGCAACGCGCGCAACGCCAGCGTGACCGGGGCGCCGAGCACGAGAAGAATCGGGGTCAGCATCGACAGCAGCATGTGCGCCGCCATGTGCATGCTGAACATCGCCGGCATGTAACGGCCGATACCCGACGACGTCGTGAACAACAGCACGAGACAGCCTGATATCCACGCCACGATCCGACCCGTCGGCCACGCATCACCGCGCTGCCGTAGTCGCCGCACGGCGAACAGATAGACGGCCGCGAACACGATGGCGGCGGTCCCGAAGACCAGATCGAAGCGCCAGTCGAAAAGCACGCGGGCCAGCGTGGGCGGCCCTGCGAAGTCGTAGCCGATCTCGACCGCGGGGATGGACGGATTGAACACGGGCGGCGGAGGTGGCGGGGTCCTGCCCAGCGCGACCGCGATGCCGAACGTCAGCCCGAAGACCGCCGCCTCCACGAGCGCCAGCCTGATCAGCGGACCGCGCGCCTCCGGGTCCGACCGCAACGCCGCGACGCCGCGGCGTCGTTGACGCCAGCCGATGACGCCCAACACACACAGCGCCGTCGCTTTGGCGACGATCAGCCAGCCGTAGCCGGTGCTGAACAGGTCTGCGGGCCGGATGCGCACCAGGGCATTGATCACACCGCTGAGCGCCATCGCCACGAAGCACCAGAGCGCCACACCGGAGAACCGTCGGGCGGCGAGGTCGGCGTGCTCGCCGCCCCGAAGGGCGTGGACGAGCAGCGCCAGCAGTCCGCCGGCCCACAGCGCGGCGCCGCCGAGGTGGATGAGGAGGCTGTTGGTGGCCATGTCGTGGGAGCCGCCGGTGGACGAGTGCCCGGTCAGCGCGAGCGGGACCAGCGTGATGAGCGACCCTGCGAAGATCGGCGGCGTCCACGACCACCGCAACACCGGGATGCTCGCGATGGTGACGAACGCGGCCAGCAGCGCCGTCCACCGCCACGCGCCCGCGGTTTCGACCAGGCTCGCCACCGACCAGATGGCCTCGGGGCTCAGCCGCGCCGCGACCGGTTGGCCCGTGACGTCGGACACGGTCAGCGGCACCAGGAGGACGGCGCAGACCGTCCAGACTCCGGAGGCCGTGGTCCCGCACCGCAGCGCACGGTAGCCCGCCGCGTCGAGTACACCGTTGGTCTGCGGCGGGACCAGGAAGGCGGCGAACATGAAGCAGCCGACAGCCAGCACCGCGGCGACCTCGCCGGCCGCGCGGACGAACGGCAGCCCATAGGTGGTCACCGGTCCGGGATCCGGGAGCCCGGTCGCGGTCAGTGCGTCGGCCAGCGACAGCCCGCCCAGGCTTGCCGCGGTCGCCCCCGCCAGGACGCCGATGCCGAGCAGCACCGGCCACACGGGGACGCTGCGCACGCGGGACGCTACGGTGGTCATCTGTCCAGCGTATGGCGCGACCCTGGGTCGGCTTGCAGGTGTCAGGCGGAACGCGGCGCCATCCCGTTGGGGTGACACCCGGTGGGGTGCGGAAGTGGGTGCCGCAGCCAGTCCAGCGCCCCGACCTCACTATGGGCTATAACGACGATTCGCGGCGCATGATTCGCCGGCCGACCTCGCGTTCGTTGAACTGTGCCTGGGAGAACTGCTCGACCTTGTCCATGTCGCGCAGGATTGCACTGAGTTCGTCGCGGAACTGCGTGCGGCGTTCCTGCAGATCCGCCCCGGGCTCGAGCAGGTGCTGATCGGCGACGACCTGGCGTGCCGTCGCAAAGAGCAACGCCGATACGGACTCGTTGCTGTGCATCCGATCCTGAGCGACGTACTGCCTGCCGAGGCCCATCGCCTTATTGGTCAGGTCCTTCTCATTGATCTCGACGGGCGCATCGCGCAACACATCGGCCACGATCTCGTAGGCCTCAAAGAACGGCCGGAGCATGGCGCCGGCGATCAGCGGCCGCTTGGCACGGAGGAGCATGTCGATCTCACCCGCGGAGACGTGAGCTTCCCAATCATCTTGCCAGGACATCTCTTCGGCGACGTGCTCGCGGAATGCCGCCGAATCGGCGAAGTAGAAGTCGAACTTGAGCAGGTCCCGCAGCCGCATCACTTGCGACCAAAACGCTTCCAGGCGTTCGGATTCCGCCCGCTCGGCATATGCGAGCGCCAACTCGACAAGCGACGTCTCCAGGAAGGCGTCGATGAGCGTATTGCGGTAGAAGGCTGCCTCGTGTTCGTCCTCGGGCGCGATGAACCACACCGTCTCCCGCCCGCCGTCGACCCGGGTGACCGGATGGCGATTGGACATCGCGTCGACCGCGGCCTTGACGCCGTCGGAAGTACGGAGCCGTAACGCGCTGTTGGTGACCGGGGTCTGCTTGCGCTCCAGGTAGTCCAGCGAGTCCTGCAGTGTGTGATGCAACTGGTCCAGCGTCAACGCCCTGCCGCGGGTCGCGAGCAGCAGGGCGGACACCAGCGCCGTCGCGTTCACCGGGGTGACCCGCAGAATGCGGAAGGCCACCTCGAAGGCCATCTTCTGCATCGCCAGACGCTTGGCGGCCGCGTCGTTGGCGATCGGTCCGTGCGGTTCACCGAGATATTCGCGCATCGATACGGCTTCGGGGAAGCGCACGTAGATCTTGCCGTAGTTGCGCTCGCCCTGCGCCTTGATGAAGTTGTACATCCAGGACAGGCCCTCGGGGGTCTTCTCGCCGCCGCGCGCGTAAGCCGCATACTCGGCCGTCTCATGGAGTTGGTCGAAGCTGATCGACACCGGCTGCAGGAGAATGTCGTCGCTGCGGCCGTCGAGGTAGGCGTCGGCGACATAGGAGAGCAGCCCGAGCTTGGGCGGCAACATCTTTCCGGTTCGAGACCGGGTGCCCTCGATCGACCAGCTGAGGTTGAAGCGCTTTTCGACGATGTAGCCGACGAACTGCCGCAGCACATATTTGTACAGCGGGTCGTCGAGCGTGCGGCGGATGAAGATGACACCGGAGTGGCGCATCAGCGGGCCCATGAACCCGAACGAGAGGTTGATGCCGGCGAAGGTGTGCACGGGTGGCAGGCGGTTCTCCCGCATGGCCACCGGCACGATCACACCGTCGAGGTACGACCGGTGCGAGAACAACAGCACCGCCGGATGCGTTTCCAGGGCGCGCCGCATCGCCTCGACTTCGGTGCGGTCGTAGTCGATGTTCGGGTCGAATCCCCTGCTGAAGATGGCCCGGCCCAACGACGGGATGAGGTCGACCGAGAAGCGGCTCCACCCCGTGGCCAGTTCGTCGAGCATGCCGCCGGCTTTGTCGATGGTGGCGCCGGGAATTTCCTCCAAGCCCTCGCGGAACCGTGCCGACGCCAACATCTCGGGTTTGATCAATCGGGGCGACTTGTATTCGGGTCCGAGCAGGCGCAGTTCGACGCGTTCGATCGCCAGGATGGCGCGCCGGATCACGAAACGCGCGAACTCCCTCGGATTTTCGGCGACGGTAGTGTCGCTCCACTGCTGGCGCAGTTCGGATACCTTTGCGGGCTCTCCGGCCACCACACGAGCGCGCGAGGGGTCTTTGCGCAGGATGCGGCGCTGCAGCGTGTGCGGCGGCCGGTAGGTGTCCCGCCCCGAGAGCAGCGCCACCACCTTGGACCGCGTCGGCAGCCCGCCGGGCACCCAGAACACCCGAACGGGTACGACGGATCTGTCCTCATCGGCTTCGAGAAGTTCGACGAGCCGGGCCAGCACGGCGGGTTGCGGGTCGTCGTCGACGGGCAGTTGCAGCACCTCGACATGCGTGTCGGGATGCTCCCGGCGCTGATGGTCCAGCCAGTCGTTGAGCAATTCCTGCTCCGCCGGAGCCGAGAACGACGCCAGCACCAGGGTGTCGTCATCGGTGGTGAAGGTGGCGAAGTAGTCGGCGGGGACTTTCACGGACGGCCCTTCGCGCCGGTCCCTTGGCTCGCACCGGCGGAGCTGTCAGCGCTGTTCGCTGAATTGTCAACCGCCTTCGGAGTCGATGTGATAGCAGCACTTTCGGCGGAGGCCTTTTTGGCCGTGGCCTTCTTGGCCGGAGCCTTCTTGGCCGGAGTCTTCTGGGCCGGAGCCTTCTTGGCCGTGGCCTTCTTGGCCGGAGCCTTCTTAGCCGGAGCCTTCTTGGCCGGGGGCGTGCGCTTGTACACGTCGGGCGTCGGCAACTCGTCGAGCGGCCATTTCTTCAGTGTGTCGAGATAGAGCTGACGTACCTCGGCGATGCGCTCGGACAGGTTTGCCTGGGTCCAGTCATCGATCGGAATCGGCGGATAGACCGCTACATCCACGGTGCCGGGGTTGAAGGTGCTCGAGTCGCGAGACGCGATGACTTCCGCGTTGCGTATCACGATGGGAACGATCGGGATACCGGCCGACATCGCGATGCGGAACGGCCCCTTCTTGAAGGGGCCGACCTCGGTGGTGTCGATCCGCGTGCCCTCCGGGGCGATCAGGATGGACAGTCCCTTACGCGCGAGCTCCTCCACCTTTTTCAAACCCTCGATGGCCTTCTTCGGATCGTCCCGGTCGATGAAGGCGGCATCCATCACCCTGCCCAGGGTTCCGACGATCGGGTCGTTCTCGAGCTCCTTCTTGCCCACCGACGTGAAGTTGTCACTGACCAGCCGGCCGGCGATCATGGGATCAACCTGGTTGCGATGGTTGAAGATAAAGACGGCGGGCCGCTGCGCCGTGAGGTTCTCCTCGCCGAGCACGTTCAGGTTGACACCGGTGGCCAACAGCAGCGCGCGGCCGAAGGCAGACGTGAAGAAGTTGACGCCCGTTCGCCTGTTGCGGGTCAGCAGGCCCAGGCCGATGGCGCCCGCGCCGATCGGCAACATCGACGCCACCCCGGCAACCGTCCGCAGTTGCGAAATCGGACTGCTGCCACTGCGGCTGCTGAAGCGCAGCACCGGCCAGCCGCGCTTGGCGGCGACCGCGGCGAGCTTGCCCGCCGGATTCGTGGGCCGGGGGTTGCCGACCAAGTACATCAACGCGACGTCCTCGTCGCCGTCCGCGTAGAAGTAACTCTTTGCCAGGTCGACACCATTCTTCGCGGCGAATGCCTGCACCGCCCTAGCCTTGCCAGGCCCCCAGATGATGGGCGTCTGCACCTCGCCGGTGATCAGGCCGTCCTCGTCGGTTTCGAACTTGTTGCTCAACACGTTCTTGATGCCGAGAAACCGGGCGACCGGCTCGACCTGCACGGTCAACGCCGACGAGCTCAGCACCACCGTGTGGCCGCGCTCCATGTGCGCCCGGACCAGCTCGCGCATCTCCGGATAAATGCGCCCCATGATCTTCTGCACGAACAACCGCTCGGCGAGCTCGTCGATGTCGCCGACCGAATTGCCGCGCAGCATGCGGGCGCCCTTGCCGATGAGGTCCTCGAACTCCGAGCGGCCCAGCTGGTGGTTGAGGCCGGCTTGCACCATGCCGATGAACTCGCCTACCGACATCTGACGGCGGCGCAACCGGTCCTGCGTCATGATCACGCCGGTGAACCCGGCGACCAGGGTGCCGTCGAGGTCGAAGAAGGCGCCGACCTCGGGACCGGCGGGACTGGCCTCGATCTCGGCGACGGATCCGGGCAGCCGCATGGTCCGCTTGTTGGATTGACCGTTTGCCGAAGTCATTGCGCCGCATTTCCGTTCGGTGAGACTGGACTGGACTCCACGGCCGCTGCGGTGAACGACGCCGGTGCGGCCCGACCGTCACCGCCGAGGGCCAGCACCTCATCGAAGCCGGCGAGGAGGCACCGCGCGAACAAGTCCGGATCGGTGATCGCGGCCCGATCGTAGCGCGTGGAGATCGTGCAGTACCCCGCGCGTGAGATCAAGACGACCATCATCGCCACTCCGGGCAGCGGCCCAAGGCCGTACTGCCGCAGGATCTTTGCCCCGGCGATGAAGGTGTCACCGGCGTACACCGGCACGTTGCTGGCCTGTACATCGGAGTTCACGATCGATCCGGCTATCGATTCGAGCACGGAGTCGGGCATCAGGCTGAGCACCGGGGCGATCACGCCGACCATGTCGATGGCGCGCTCCTCGCGCTTGCGGGTCATCTGCGAACGGATGTTCTTGATCCGGGTCTCCGCGTCGGTGATCCCGATCGGCGCTGCGAGGTTGACGCCGGCGAACCGGTTCCCGCCCGCCGGGTCCGCCTCCGAGCGCAGGTTGACCGGCACGGCCATGGGCAGCGAGTCGATGGGCACGCCCTTGGCCTGGTGGTACAGCCGTAGGGCTCCGCACAGCCCCGCCAGATAGGCGTCGTTGATCGATCCGGCCGCCGCCTTCGCGGCCTTGTGCAGGGCACCGAACTCAATGTCGATGGCCTCGCTTCGCGACGACAGGCTGCGCCGGCGCAGCACTGGCGACGGATCGGCTACGGGTCCCATCACGCGGGCGCCCGAGCGGGCATAATCGACGACGTCGCCCATCCTGGAGATGGGGTCCGCGGATCACCCCGCCGACCACCTGCGCGGCCCCGACCAGGATGCCGCGGACGTTACCGACGATCGAGCCGGGGAGCCGGTTGAGCCCCTGGCGCATCAGGTCGTTGGGTGATAGGTCCTGCGGGATGGGCAGCGGTGGGACGGCCTGTGGCGGCGGTTCACGCTCCAGGTCGTAGATGTTGGCGAACATCTCCACGGCGCCGACGCCGTCGGTCACGGCGTGGCTGAGATGCATCAAGACCGCGGCTCTGCCGCCCTCCAGGCCTTCGACCAGTGTCGTGTTCCACAGCGGCCGGGAGATGTCGAGTGGGGACTGGGCGGCCACCTCGGCCATGTCGAACAGCTGGCGCAGGGTGCCGGGCTCGGGGACGCGCAACCGGCGCACGTGGAAGTCGAGGTTGAAGTCGGGATCGATCACCCAGCGCGGGGCGGCCGTCGGCAGCGTTGGCATCACGACCTTCTGTCGCAGCCGCAGCACCTTGCGTGACGCGTTCTCGAACCTCGTCCGGAAGCGGCTCCAGTCGGGAGTGGAGTCGAGCAACTCGATGGTCATGATCCCCGACCGGGTCCGCGGGTTGGCCTCACCGCGATGCAGTATCTGGTCGAACGCACTGAGTTCTTCCGGAAGTCCGGCCGCGTCGAGTTCCGGCACGTCACCCATTGCTCGCCAGCTCCCTCCCCTGTTCCAGCTCTGCAATGAACACGCTAGTCCGCCCGGCCGACCACCGGGATGCCTTTACGAGCGCTGACAGGAGCGGCGGTAGCGTCATCGCGAGATACACTCACCGGCGCCGCCTCCGTAGCTCAGTTGGATAGAGCAAGGGCCTTCTAATCCCTAGGTCGCAGGTTCGATTCCTGCCGGGGGCACAGGTCAGGGATCGTATCCGGTGTCCGTCTGTATCGTCGGTTCACGCTGATTGACGTTTACGAGCGACCTTCTGGTTGGTCTCGTCGGGCACCACGCGACCACTGGGTCCACGACCTGGATGTGCACACGGCGCCGGCTCACGTAGCGATCCTGGATCATCGATACTTTCGCGTGGCCCAGGTGGTCGGCACCGATCCGTGCCGACAGGCCGCTGTCGTCAAAGGGCTGCCACAGTCTGACGCAAGCTGTGGGACGTCACATCGGGCACCCCGAGTTCGTGGCGGAGCGCGCGCCACTGACTCGCGAAGGTATCGGGGTCGCGCAGCGTGCCTGACGAGCGGGAAGATTATTGGCTCCCCAGGAACGGCCACTTGCGGCGCTCCGTCGGCATCGCCAGGGGACATGACGGCAGGGCAATCGTTCGGCGACCGGCAACCGTTGTGCTCTCTTTGATGCCCTGGGGCCCCTTGCCGCACTGGCGTACCACTTTGCCGGTGGCGGCGATGGTGCCCGCCGCCGCGTCGAAGTTCGACCACCGCAGCGCCGGCCGGCAACTCCGACCGCCGTAGCCCAGTCGCGATCAACAAAGTGATCGGGTCCACTAGGCACGCTTGGCGCACGTTTTCGACGCCCGCAGTTTGATCAGTAGCTCACGCAGCTGGTCGGCGGTCAGCGCCTCAGCGCCCGTCGGCGCCGACTTCGAGCGGATCGACTGAACGTCTCGAACCGTATTCGTCGAGAGGATGTCGTTCAGTACCGCAACTGCAGCGCCCCACGTGGGAGCGTCCGACCACGGCGCGCCATCGTGGTCCCGTGCGTCGAACGCGTAGACCGTAATGCGCCGTCATCGGCAAGGCGGTCAATATGTTGATCAACCAGGGTATCGGGGCCGCTCACAGCCGGACCGATCGGTGGGCGACGCTCCGCCAGTGCCATGAGGAGAGCATCCTCGGCCAGCTTTCCGTACTTATCGGACTTATCTGCCGGGGCTACGCGCCGAACCCTGCGCGTCACGCCGTCGGCGTCACGAAAGCGAGTGCGGGCAAGCCATACCTCGCTGCCGAGGTGATCACGAACAATCTTGCTGTGCTCCCCAATACGCAGCGGCGGACCGCCAGCCATCTCGCTAAGGCAATTAGCGGCGAGCTGGGCGGACGTGCGTCTCGCAGCAGCGAATTGCTTTGCTTCTCAATCAACTACGTCACTCAAGCGGTATCTGACGTGTCGACCGAACCTCGCATAGCGAGGGCCCGTTCCCTTGGATGCCCACTCAGCAGGCGTCTTCACAGGCAAGCCGTATCGCTGCGCGAGCTCCTGGCGAGTTATCCACTGATCGCCGGTGTTGCTGTCCATGACATCGTCCTTCGTTGAGTTCCCGTGAATCGCCGGAAGGAATGGAGTGTTCTCATCTGGTCCGAAAGTAAGTCCGCTAACCAATACTCGTCAACCACTGCAACGGCATTCAGTGGTGACTTCTCAAATTCAGCTAAGTCCAATCATTTTCGACGCACCATATTGAAATACGTTGACATCTATTGGTGTTCGGATCGAGCCGCCCTTGTCAGTCAACGACACAAGTGGCCAGTGCTGACGACACCGCCTTCACGCGCGGTATGCGAGCCTTCCGAACGTGGCCGGGACCGGGCAAGCGACGCGGGGCGTCAGCCTGCGGCCACTTGACCCCCAGGGAACCGGACAGCGTGAACCAGTGTGCTACTGCGTCCCATACGTCCAGGTCAGCGACGTGTGCATGTCCCGTCTGTGTCGCTCTGTCCACCCTGTTCGTGCCTGTCTTGGCAAGTTCTTGGCACGCTGCCGAACGGGGTGCGCGATCCCCCACAACCGCACACGCCCAAAATGTCCACCCCTGGGCTTCGATGTAGTCCATCAGAGTCAGGCAGTGCACGGCGAGCCCGCCGGTATTGGGATGGCGGCGCCCTTGACTGATCGCCGGCACGACCAACCAGGTGCTGTCGACGTCCGTGCGCCCCCGAATGCGAGCTTTTCCGAACGCGGCCGGTATCAAGGCAGGAGTCACTGTCCATGCGCAAAGCACGTCCACGCGCCAGCACGCCGTGCTTCTCGTTACCTGGACTGCTTGAGTCCATAAACAGGCATACTCCTGCTCGCGATCTCTAGGTTATGAACTAACCAGTCGCCGTCTCACGCCGCCTTTCGCGTCTCAAGCCTGCAGGTCACGACCAATTGCGCGTCCAAGCCGTCACGCCACGGTCCACGCCATCTCGGCAGGTGCGCCACGTTTTGTTCCCAACTCCGTTCCCATGGCGATCACACTCGACTGGCGGCTCACGGGTAGAGACCCGCGGGTCGACGAACTCATCGGTGCCCGGTCAGTCGAGGACCTCGCGCAGCTTGCGTGCGAAGGCCTCGGGTTGGCCGGCGTACCCGAATTCACCGCTGCTGAAGCCGCCGTGGTGGCTCGGAAACACCGTCGGCTGCTGCCCGAGCAGCTCCGCGGTGGCCACCGCGGTCCGGCCGGTGAACGTCCCGACAGATTCCTCGCCGACGGCGACCACCACCCGGGTCGGCGCGGCGGCCAGCGCATCGACGTCGGGACGGTAGTAGAGGATCTTGACGGACCGGTCGGAGAGCAGCGGGTCGTCCCGGGAGCCGTCGTCCTCGGCGGGCATGCCGAACGCGGCTGGATCGGGTGCAGGCTGGGCGAAGTACGCGTCGGTGAACTCGCCCTGCCATGATGTCATCGCGATGAAGGCCGCCATGCCGGCGCCCCAGCCCTTGGCCAGGTAGCTGTCCCTGAAGCCGTTACTGGCGCGCCGTGCGGCCTCGGCGTCGGGGAGCACGTCGATGAGCGGCGGCTCGTGCGCCACCAGGGTGACCAGGTCGCCGGGGTATCCCGCCACGAGCGCGAGCGCGGTCACCGCGCCGCCGCTGCTTGCGAACATCTCGACTGGACCCGCGCCGAGTACCTCGATCAGGGCGTGCAGGTCGGATGCCTGGACCTCGGGCTCGTTCTCGACCCGGCCGTCCTTGCGAGTGCTGCGCCCGAGACCGCGCGGGTCGTAGGTCACCACGGTGCGGTCGGAGAAGAACGGCGCCAGCGCGGCGAAGCCGCTGGCGTCCATGGGCTGGGCGATCATGAACAGCGGCGGGCGCCCGCCGGCGGTCGGCAGCGGTCCGTGGACGTCGTAGGCGAGGTCCACGTCGGCAAGCTCGAGAATGTGCGTCGTCATGGTGGTACGACCGCCTCCGTGTCGAGAACTCATCGGACCTACGTAAGCCAGACGCCGTCGAGGTCACAAGTGATGCAACTTGCAGTACACCTTCTTGAACTCCTTGACATGCGCAGCACTCTAATCACCGATTGCGGACATCATCGAGGCCCGACCCAGAAGGCAGATCGTATTGATCATTGAAGTCGTCACCGGCCGCGGGCTCCGGTCCTACCCGCTTAGGTCACGTGGTCATTGGTGATTCAGTCGAGTCGAGTGGCGACGTACCGCGCATATGTCGATGCGGATGCCCGGGCGCGAGCTTCTAGCGTCTGCGGGCTGTAGCCGAGGGTTTCGGCGAATATGGCGATCGGAGTTGTCTGTGTCAGCTCGTTGCGGGTGCCCAAGCGCGCTTCGAGAGTGGCGAGAACGGGCCGTAGGTAGTCGCGGAGATGCGTTGGTGTGATGTGCCCGCCGGGTCTATAGCCGTGAAATACCCAGGGCAAGTTGCGATGTGCTGCGATCTGGCTGTTGTAGTTGCTTGCGGCCAATGCCCGGACGGGTTCGTCGAGCGGTGGTGGTAGATGAATCGGCAGGCCTGCCAAATCGATGGTCACCGTGTCGGCGGTGATCGATATTTAATCCCAGGTGAGGGCGGCGACGTCTTCGGCGCGTTGGGCGAACACGATCACAAGGATCGCCGCGAGGTAGTCGCGGGGATGAAGCGTCTGCTGGTGCGCGACCTGTTCGATGACGGCGTTCTATTGCGCGATCGGCATCCTTGGTGCGGTTCCCCGGCGGTGAGGTATCACCGCGAGATCCGAAGCTTCTGGCTTGGCCTTGATGGCCCATCGGATGAAACGCAGGATGTGCTCGCGCGTGGTGGGCCCGGTTGATTGCCACCGATCGATGTGGCCTTGGGTCACCTGTTCGACGGTGGTGTCGTGCTCGGCGGCTAGCCAGTTGCAGAACTCGATCGTGACCGTGACGGTCTGTTTGGCTCGTAGGAACGCCGAGTCGGTGACTGGGCTCATCGATCGGAGCCGCCTCTGCAGGCTCCATCGATGAACCGAGCGACCAGTTTTCGGTGCTCTTCGGTGGTTATCCGCTGTTGAGCCGTGACCGCCCAGGACTGGAACCTGGCTAGTCTCTCGTCACGTGGCGGAAGGGTGCCGAGCTCCACGAGCAGATTGCGCATGTAGCCGGTCGTGCGGCCCGTCTGGCAACTGGTCAAACACCTCGCGGGTGAGGGTGGGGTGGCGTGCCAGCTCACGAAGGACAGACTGCACGTGGTTGGCGGATCCATGTCAGTCCACTGTTGGGCCGGTGCATCGCGATGAGGGCATCGACGATGACTTGCAACTGCGGTGCGATTAGGCCGGTGTCGCGGGGTCCCAGCGACGACGGTTCAGGCCCCAGATCGCGTTGCCAAATGGTCGAATTACCCAATGGCGCATTATGTTTCGCGCACTCGATCGATGCTGATTTGCCACACCCGGTGGGTCAGCGGGACCATGTCGGTTCGGTTGCGGCCATTGCGCATCGGACCGCGATGACCCGCCTCAACTACGACAGCACGGGCGAGCCTGGCGCCAACATGAAGCAAGAACGCGGGGATCACCTGGGAAGTCGGACGGTGCTTGCGCGCGTCATTGGGCGGGATTATCGACCGCCGGCTCGTAGCCGGTAGGGCATAAAGGCACGCATATCGACCCCATTTGCCAATGGCGATATAACATTACGTGCCTAAGCTCACAGTATGTCCGTAACGCACGCCGAAGCCCCGTCATCGTATCCGCCGCCGCCGGAGTTCGCCGAGAACGCCAACGCCACCGCGAAGCTGTACCGCGAGGCGGAGGAAGACCGGCTGGCGTTCTGGGCGAAGCAGGCCGACAGGCTGTCGTGGGAGACGGCGTTTACTGAGGTGCTCGACTGGTCGCAGGCGCCGTTCGCGAAGTGGTTTGTCGGCGGCAAGCTCAATGTCGCGTACAACTGTGTGGACCGCCACGTCGAGGCCGGAAACGGCGACCGGGTGGCCATCCACTGGGAGGGTGAGCCGGTCGGCGACAGCCGCAGCCTGACGTACTCCGACCTGCTGGCCGAAGTGTCGCGAGCCGCCAATGCGCTCACCGACCTCGGTGTGGTCGCCGGTGACCGGGTCGCCATCTACATGCCGATGGTCCCCGAGGCGATCGTGGCGATGCTGGCGTGTGCGCGGCTCGGTGTCATGCATTCCGTGGTGTTCGCCGGCTATTCCGCCCCGGCGCTGCGAGCCCGGATCGACGACGCGCAGGCCAAGCTGGTCATCACCACCGACGGCCAGTACCGCCGCGGCATCGCGGTGTCGCTCAAAGAATCGGTGGACGAAGCGGTGCGCGGGCAAGATTCCATCGAGCACGTCCTGGTGGTGCGCCGCACCGGCATCGAAGTGTCGTGGACCGCGGGCCGCGATCTGTGGTGGCACGACACCGTCGAGAACGCCTCACCCGAGCACACCCCTGAAGCCTTCGATAGCGAGCATCCTCTGTTCTTGCTCTACACCTCGGGCACCACCGGTGCGCCGAAGGGCGTAATACACACCACCGGTGGCTACCTCACCCAGGCGTCGTACACGCACCACAATATCTTTGACGTCAAGCCGGAAACCGATGTGTACTGGTGCACCGCCGACATCGGTTGGATCACTGGGCACACCTACATCGTCTACGCGCCGCTGTCCAACGGGGTGACCCAGGTGCTCTTTGAGGGCACCCCCGCTTCCCCCAACGAGCACCGCCACTTCGAGGTGATCGACAAGTACGGTGTCACTATCTATTACACCGCGCCGACGCTGATCCGCACGTTCATGAGGTGGGGACGCGAGATCCCCGACGCTCACGACCTGTCCAGCCTCCGACTGCTGGGCACCGTCGGCGAAAATATCAACCCCGAGGCGTGGCGGTGGTACCGCGACGCGATCGGGGGCAACCGAACCCCGATCGTCGACACCTGGTGGCAGACCGAGACCGGAGCGGCCATGATCTCTCCACTGCCGGGTGTCACGGCGGCGAAGCCGGGCTCGGCGATGGCACCGCTACCCGGAATCTCCGCCCGCGTTGTCGACGACCACGGCAACCTGATCGAGCCCAGCCCTGAGTTCGGCGAGCACGCGTCCGGTTATCTGGTGCTGGATCGGCCGTGGCCGTCGATGTTGCGCGGCATCTGGGGGGATCCGGAACGGTTCAAGCAGACCTACTGGTCCCGGTTCGCCGAGCAAGGTTGGTACTTCGCTGGTGACGGCGCGCGCTACGACCTGGACGGCGCTATCTGGTTGCTGGGCCGCGTTGACGACGTGATGAACGTGTCCGGGCACCGGATCTCCACCGCGGAGGTGGAGTCGGCACTGGTCGGCCACTCGGGGGTCGCGGAGGCGGCAGTCGTCGGCGCCACTGACGACACCACCGGGCAGGCGATCGTCGCGTTTGTCATCCTGATGGCCGACCACGCCGACACCTCGCGCGAACAGATGATCGACGAGCTGCGGGCCGAGGTGGCCCGCGAGATCTCACCGATCGCGCGGCCGCGGGAGATTCATGTTGTGCCGGAGTTGCCGAAAACTCGCAGCGGCAAGATCATGCGGCGGCTGCTGCGGGACGTCGCCGAAGGCCGTCAACTCGGCGATACGTCGACGCTGCTGGATCCAAGCGTGTTCGAGGCCATCAGGGCCAGCAAGTAGCGGGCGCAGTTAGCCCTCAGGCCCCGATCGGCACGAAGCCGGGGCCGGGCTGGTTTCGGTCGGTGACGTCGCCGATTTCGGCGTTCATCGACTTCGTCATCGCCGGGGCGAACCTTCTTGGACGCGCTCGGCGGCACCCAGGCATCGCGCAACGGACCCGGATCAGCCCACGCTTACAGGCGCACCGACCGCTCCGGTCTACATCAGATCCACGCCCCGACGCGAATTACCGTTCATCGAGATTGCGGTTCATCGCAATCGGACATTCTAGACAGAATCCACGAACACTGGCGTGCAGCCTATTTCGACACGCTCAGTCGTTGAGTGGACGTATTCTGAACGGCCGCTAGCTTACCGAAATGTTCACGCATGACGGCTCGGCCGGTGTTGACTAAACACATCGGGGAACTCCTGCGCCCCGGCGGGTCATGAGGCATAGCCCAATCCGCAGCATGAACGGCACCAGGCAAGCGAAGACGCCACCATAGGCGGTGCTCCCGCGCCATATTGCCGCGTCAACTCATCGCGGTGGCGATCTGGTGGTGTACCTGGTGACGGTGACGTAGTACTGATCGGCCAGCCGGCGAACTAGGGTGACGTAGGCGTCCGCGAGATCCGGTGCGAGATGGAAGTTGTCGTAGTTGACCACCATCTGCACCTTTTCCCGATGGCGGCCCATCACTTCTCGGTCTCGGTGCCAATCGACTCGACCTCGTCTAGCGTGGCCAGCGACATGCCTTCCATGTTGAGGAAGAACGTGTTCCGCTCGGTGTCGTAGGCGAATCGGGCCTCAAGAGGCACGGTCAGCAGGTCGTCCTTTGGAGGCTCATGAGTCCGTCGGCGAAGATCCGGGCGTCAATCAAACGTGGTTCACCCATGATCATGGGCTCGGAACCAATGTGCGCGAGGATGTCCTTTTCCAGGTCTACCCACGGGGCGATCTCAATGAGTTCGAGCTCGCCCGCTATGAACTGGAACACGCACCGTTCAGTCACATAGAGCAACGGCTGACCCGCGCCGGCGGCGTAATCGCCGCTGAAGGTCCGTTGCCGCCTCGGTGGCGGTCACCACCTTGTCCCTGACTTCGGTTCCGCCGGAGAGGGATCCAGCGGGCAAGCACTACCCTGGCGGTGGTCAGCACGTTATCCGTGACCGACGTGCTGGATGGCGATTCAACGGGGACCGGCATACTTTCGCCGAGCGCAGGGAAGGGTCGCTGTTCAGATATGACCGGGCCGAGCTCACTGTCGGAACAACGGTGGGTCGGGCAGGATCGGCTTGCCGAATGTCGCTGCGGTGACGCCGGCAACGCATAGGTACCAGGCCAGTGCGGCGGCGACGAGGCCGAGTACTCCGCCTGCCGTGGTCAGGCCGGCGCTGGCGTTGATCGCGCCGAAACCAAGCAACACGAACGCGGCGTCCAGGACAGCGAACAGAATTGCGAGCACGGCGGTCGTTCGCAGTGCGGCGATCAGCATGAGACTTGTGAAGATGGCCCAGCCGATCAGGTACCAGCCGGCCGCGATTCCGTGGTGTTCGACGGGAATGTCTTTGGCGTAGAAGGTCGCGTAACTTGCGGAATTCCCACATCCCCGCGAGGATCTGGGCGATCCCGCCGAAAGCTAGAGCAACACCCAGCATGACCGGTTCGGTGTCTTTGGGCATGACGCCGGTGTTGACCAAGCTCACCAGGAAGGTGGTAAGGGCGAAGGCTGCAAGGCCAAGCGGTGCCGGATCGGCGATCATTCGGACTGCTCGGACGCCAGCTCCCTGGAGATCGCCACCGATCCCGCTGTTGGGTCATTGATGTCGGAGAGTAACTCCAGTGCGGGGCCGGCTCTACTGACCGGATCTTTGGTGAATGTCATTTCGATCTCCTTCGTGCTGGCGGTGCTGTGAATGAATTCCTGACTGTCAGGCTGGTGGCGTGGACTCATCGAGCACCTGCCCCGGCTCACGGATCCAAGACACTGCCTCCGCGGCATGCGCCCGGAACGTCGCCGGATCTTCGATGCTTGCACGCAAACACCCCCGATATTCGCCCAATTTCAGCGTTGTTCGAGGCCACGAGTTTCCCAAAATTACGTTGTAATGTTCGATATTTCGTCGCCCACGTCTTGATGGCGCCGGTCACGAACGTCGGGGTCCATGGGAATGTATCCGTATTCATGGGACATCGATGGAGCCTTTAGGCCCTCCCCGTCGGCCATAGGTCGTCAAAGCTGCTTCGAGCTACTCGCGCAGATGCAACCAGTCGACGACCACGACGGGTCGATTCAGTCAGTTAACAGGGAAATGCTGAGCCCGCGGTACCACCGCCGCCCCTGTCAATGAACGCGGCGATCGACCGGTACCGAAGCAGTCTCTTTATACCGCAGTGGAACTCGAGGCTTGGGCGGGAACGGTGGGGCCCGCAACCAATGACACCGTCACGGGGCCATCCGTTTGAGGACCTCTGTCGGCGATGAAGGGTCTTTGGACTCCATTGGCGTTGCTCGCCCTCCCATAGCGTTGTGCACCAGACGACCGACACATTCTTGTCGTGCGAAACAGTAGGAGACATAGACGATGACCATTTACGCGCGACCGGGTTCTGAGGGTTCGTTGATGTCCTTCCAGCCCCGCTACGACAACTACATCGGCGGCGAGTGGGTCGCGCCCGTGCAGGGCCGCTACTTCGAGGACCCGACTCCGGTTACCGGCGAGGTGTTCTGTGAGGTCGCTCGGTCCGATGAGGCCGATGTCGAGCGTGCCCTGGATGCGGCCCACGCGGCGGCGCCCGCCTGGGGCAAGAGCTCAGCGGCCGATCGTGCAGTACTCCTGAACAAGATCGCCGACCGGATCGAGGAGAATCTCGAATCCATCGCCGTCGCCGAATCGTGGGACAACGGCAAGCCCGTGCGGGAAACGCTCAATGCGGATATCCCGTTGGCGGTGGATCACTTCCGGTACTTCGCCGGGGCGATCCGCGCGCAGGAAGGTTCGCTGTCGCAGATCGATGAGGACACTGTCGCGTATCACTTCCACGAGCCACTCGGCGTCGTCGGCCTGATCATCCCATGGAACTTCCCGATCCTGATGGCCGTCTGGAAACTCGCCCCGGCCCTGGCGGCTGGTAACGCCGTCGTCCTCAAGCCAGCCGAGCAGACCCCGGTGTCGATCCTGTACCTGATGTCGTTGATCGGTGACCTGCTGCCTGCGGGTGTGCTCAACGTGGTCAGCGGATTTGGTGTGGAAGCAGGTAAGCCGCTGGCATCGAGCAACCGGATCGGCAAGATCGCTTTCACCGGGGAGACCACCACCGGCCGGCTGATCATGCAGTACGCGTCGCAGAACTTGATTCCCGTCACCCTGGAACTCGGCGGCAAGAGCCCAAACATCTTCTTCTCCGATGTGATGGCCGCCCATGACGACTATCAGGACAAGGCGCTGGAGGGCTTCACCATGTTCGCCCTCAACCAGGGCGAGGTGTGCACGTGCCCGTCGCGGTCGCTGATCCAGGCCGACATCTACGACGAGTTCCTGGAGTTGGCCGCCATCCGCACCAAGGCCGTGCGCCAGGGCGACCCGCTGGACACCGAGACCATGATCGGCAGCCAGGCGTCCAACGATCAACTGGAAAAGGTGTTGTCATACATCGAGATCGGCAAGGACGAGGGCGCCCGCGTCGTCACCGGCGGGGAGCGCGCCGACCTGGGCGGGCATCTCAATGGCGGCTTCTACATACAGCCGACCATCTTCGAGGGCAACAACAAGATGCGAGTCTTCCAGGAGGAGATCTTCGGGCCCGTCGTCGCGGTGACATCGTTCACCGACTACGACGACGCCATCTCGATCGCCAACGACACCCTCTACGGGCTGGGCGCCGGGGTGTGGAGCCGGGACGGCAACACCGCCTACCGTGCGGGCCGCGACATCAAGGCGGGTCGGGTCTGGACGAACTGCTATCACGCCTACCCCGCGCACGCCGCGTTCGGCGGCTACAAGCAGTCCGGCATCGGCCGGGAGAACCACAAGATGATGCTCGACCACTACCAGCAGACCAAGAACCTGCTCGTCTCCTACAGCAACAAGGCGCAAGGGTTCTTCTGAGCACGGCCCAGTAACCCAACCCCTCACCCACATCACGATTGGAAACAGCCATGACATCCACCCTTGATTCACCCACCACACCGGACGCCACGACCGACACCATGTGCGCCGCTGTGGTCACCGAATTCGGCGCTCCGCTCGAGATTTCCGATCTCGAAGTGCCCACACCCGGCTTCGGTGAGGCCCTGGTGAAAGTGGAGACCTCCGGGGTCTGCCACACCGATCTGCATGCGGCGCACGGTGATTGGCCAGTGAAGCCGCAGCCACCGTTCGTCCCGGGCCACGAGGGTTACGGCACCGTCGTCGCACTCGGTGCCGGGGTGGACGATCTCAAGGTCGGCGACAAGGTCGGCAACGCCTGGCTGTGGTCGGCCTGCGGCAGCTGCGAATACTGCCGCACCGGCTGGGAGACGTTGTGCGAGAGCCAAAAGAACGGCGGCTACAGCGTCAACGGCAGCTTCGGCACCTACATGCTCATCAACGCCGCGTACGCCCCACGAATCCCGGACAACGTCGACCCACTGGAAATTGCACCGATCCTGTGCGCCGGCGTCACCGTCTACAAGGGCCTCAAGGTGACCGATACCCAGCCCGGCCAGTGGGTGGCGATCTCCGGTATCGGCGGACTGGGCCACATCGCCGTCCAGTACGCCCGGGCGATGGGTCTGCGCGTGGTCGCCATCGACGTCGACGACTCCAAGCTCGCCCTGGCCACCCGCCTGGGCGCCGAGGTCGTCGTCAACGCCAGCACGTCCGACGTGGTCGCCGAGGTGCAGAAGGCCACCGGCGGTGTGCATGGTGTGCTGGTGACCGCCGTGCACCCGCAAGCCTTCGGACAGGCGATCGGTCTGGCCCGCCGCGGCGGCACCATCGTCTTCAACGGCCTACCGCCCGGCGACTTCCCGGCACCGATCTTCGACATCGTGCTCAAGGGCTTGACGATCCGCGGCTCGATCGTCGGCACCCGGCAGGACATGGCCGAGGCCCTGGACTTCTACGCCCGCGGGCTCATCCACCCCACCGTGGCAAGCGCCGGACTCGACGACATCAATGGCGTCTTCGCCAAGATGGAACGCGGCCAGATCGACGGCCGCATCGTCATCGACTATCGAAATGGCTAACGGCACGGTAACGACGCTCGTCGAATCCGAGGTGAGCTTGCGGCAGTTCCAGTTACTCGGGGTTTGCTCTCGAGGAGTTCCGCCAAATCAGCAAACAGGCGGGCGCCAAGGCCAACGATGCGTTCAAACACTGTCCCGCCAGCCCGGCTGGCAGCACAGACCGCGGCGACCGGTTTGAGAGGCCCGAGGTCGACGAGGCTAGCTCGGTCGATCCGGGATTCCTCGCTCCCCCGAAGCTGTGGGCCCCTTTGTGCCCCAACGGTCTACGTCGCCCACACGTCCGTGTGGGTCAATTTCAACGATCCGGAGACTTCATGGCCCCCACATTTGACGTACCCGTCGGTCAGGACGTGAAGTCATCGGACTCGTACACTGCCCTGACTCCGTTGGCGTTTCTCGAGCGTTCGCTCGACGTGTTCGCCGACAAGACCGCCATCGCGTATGGCGACCGCCGGCTGAGCTATAGCGAGTTCGGTGCGGCGGCGACCCATCTGGCGAATGCACTTCGCGCTTCTGGCATTCAGCGTGGTGATCGGGTGGCGTACATGTGCCCGAACATCCCGGAGATGCTGGTGGCCAACTTCGGTGTGCCGCTGGCCGGTGCGGTGATGGTCCCGATCAACGTCAGGCTCTCCGCAGAGGAAGTCCGCTACATCTGCGATCACTCCGGCGCGACGCTGCTGGTGGCCGATACGGAGTACCTGCCGGCGCTGGCTCCGGTGCTAGGCAATCTGCAAACCGTTCAGGAGGTGGTGGCGCTCAGCGACCCGCTGGGTCCCGCGTCGCCCGCGGCCGCCGAGCACGCACATATTTCCTATGACGAGCTGAAGGCGCGCGGCTCGGCGGACCCGCTGCCGTGGACGGTCGACGACGAGTTGGGGCTGATAGCGATCAACTACAGCTCTGGCACGACCGGCCAGCCCAAGGGCGCGATGTACACCCATCGCGGTGCGTACCTGAACGCGTTGGGCGAGATCATCCACCAACGGTTCGACCCGGAAAGCGTCTATCTGTGGACCCTGCCGATGTTCCACTGCAGCGGCTGGTGCACGCCGTGGGCGGTGACAGGGATCGGTGCGACGCACGTATGCCTGCGGGCGGTACGTGCAGACGTGATTTGGCGGCTGCTGGATGAAGAGCGGGTCACCCATCTCGACGGTGCGCCAACGGTGCTGGTGACGATCGCCGAGGCCCCGCAGGCGCACCGGCTCGACCACGAGCTGGTGGCGACAGTGGCCGGCGCCGCGCCGGCGCCGTCGGTGATCGCACGGATGCGCGAGCTGGGCACCCGGATCGTGCACGTGTACGGGATGACCGAGGTGTACGGCCCGTACACCCTCAACGAGTGGCAGCCCGGCTGGTCGGCCATGTCGCCGGCGGATCAGGCGCGCCGGCAGGCGCGACAGGGCGTCGCGATGATCCAATCCGATCCGGTGCGGGTGGTCGACGAGCAGATGAACGATGTTCCGCGCGACGGTCAGACGATGGGCGAGATCGTGATGCGTGGCAACAACGTGATGGCCGGGTATTACCGCGACGAGGGGGCCACCAAGAACGCCTTCGAGGGCGGATGGCTGCACACAGGGGATCTCGGCGTCCAGCACTCGGATGGGTATGTCGAGCTGCGTGATCGGGCCAAGGACATCGTCATCTCCGGTGGCGAGAACATCTCCACGATCGAGATCGAGCACGCGATCGAATCGCATCAGGCGGTGTTCGAGGTCGCCGTGATCGGCGTGCCGGACCCAAAGTGGGGAGAGCGGCCGAAGGCCTTCGTCGTACGCAGGCCCGACGCTGATGTGACCGAGGAAGAGCTGATCGCCTACCTGCAGTCGCACATCGCCCGCTTCAAGGTGCCCAAGGCGATCGAGTTCGTCGAGTCCCTACCGCGTACGTCGACTGGAAAGCTGCAGAAGTTTGCGCTGCGCGAAAAGGAATGGGCCGGACACAGCAGCCGCATCCAAGGCTGAGCATGGCGCCACCCGATTGCGAACAAGAGCTAGGTGTGTCCGGCAATCCCATTGAACGAGGAGAACCAACAATGAGTCTGCTCGGGCAGGATTCGGCGGATCACGCCGACCGCGCCCCCGGGATCGTTCCGCACATCAACGACCCCACCGCAGGTCACCCCACGCACCTATTCGAACATGAAAGCAGGACCCAAGTATGAACGCGCCGAGTATTCCTGTTACCGACAACGCTGCCGATCTCGATTGTGAAACCACCGAGAATGAGTTCCCAAATGGTGATGATCTTGCGATTTCCCGGGCTACCGATTTCTACAGTCTGGATGAACTGCTGACGAATCGCGAACGCGAGATGCGTGACCGGGTCAGGCTGTGGTGCGACACGGAGGTGGCGCCGGCCGCTGCCGGCTATTGGGAGCGGGCAGAGTTCCCAGTCGAGCTGGCCAGAGGTTATGGGCGGCTCGGCATTGCCGGCGCCTCGATCGTCGGCTACGGGTGCCCCGGAATGTCGTTTCTCGCCGAAGGTGTCATCGCCGCCGAACTGGCCCGCGGCGATGGCAGCATCGCCACCCTCAACGCCGTACATTCCGGGCTCGCGATGACGACCATCGCGATGCTCGGCTCCGAAGAGCAGCAGGCCCAATATCTGCCCCGGATGGCGACCTGTGAAATTCTCGGCGCCTTCGCGCTGACCGAACCCAAGCACGGCTCCGACGTGGTTGCGTTGGAAACGCGGGCGCGCCGCCACGGTGACGAGTGGGTGCTGGACGGGCAGAAGCGGTGGATCGGCAACGGGACGATCGCCGACGTGGTGGTCGTCTGGGCCCGCGACGATGACGGTCAGGTCGGTGCTTTCGTCGTGGAACACCCAGACGGCGCGCAGCACCCAGTCCCCGGCTATCACGCCAGGAAGATCGTGGGTAAAGCCGCGAACCGCGGCGTGTGGCAGGCCCAGATCCGCCTGGACGGGGTACGGGTGCCCGCCGGTGCCCGTCTGGCGAAATCCCGGACCTGGGACGACACCAACTATGTGCTGGCCAAGTCCCGGCAGACCGTGGCCTGGGAGGCTCTGGGCCACGCGGTCGCCGCCTATGAGGCCGCACTCACCTATTCGCTGCGACGCGAGCAGTTCGGCCGTCCACTGGCCCGGTTCCAGCTGATCCAGGACAAGCTCGCGCACATGCTCAGCGACATCACCGGCATGCAATTGATGTGCACCCGGATGTCGCAGTTGCAGGCCCAAGGGCGGGTGTCGATCGAGCACGCCGCGCTGGCCAAGCTGAACACCGGTGACGGAGCGCGCCGGGTCTGCGCGATGGCTCGGGATACCCTGGGCGGCAACGGGATCCTGCTCGATCACCACGTTGCCCGGCACCACGCCGACATCGAAGCCGTCTACACCTACGAGGGCACCGACTCCATTCAGTCCCTGATCGTCGGACGCGCGATCACCGGCCTCAACGCCTTCCGATGAGCACCACATAGAGGAAGGTCTCCCTGGCGAACCCGGACTGGACCCATTCACAACAAGAAATCACAGAGAGGACTGGCGATGTCAGAGAACTGGCGAATATCCAGGGTCGGCAAGCTGGAGCTTGAAGTAGGCGAAACACTGCAGGAAGCCATTATTCGGCTTCAAATATTGCCGCTACCGCCTCTAGCCTGGACCGATTGCTTCCTGCATACGGTTCGAGGGCATGGGGTCACCATAACCGGAACAGAAACCCACCCGGACAAGATCGAGGCCGTCGCAGGTCCTGCCGAAGTTGAGGACGTGCTGGGAAGAATCGACTCCGCGATCGAGAACGCCAACACCTACGTTGAAAAGGTGGTGCTTCCCAGGCGGCCGCAAGCCGACCGTGATGTTACGAGTGCAGAAGCCGACGAGAGGGAAGAATTACAGGCTGCACTTGACCAGCTCGCGGACAAGCTCTCCAAACCAGAATACGTCGACGATGCGAGTCCCGCGTGAGTCGCACTCAATCAAAAGTAAAGCAGCGAAGGCGTACCACCTTATGGCTCGCCTGCCCGACTACGAGCGCATCGTCAAGAGCTGACGTGATGTGATTGTTAGCTACTTCGACCTGAAAACTCGGTGCCGTCCCTGAGATGGGGTTATCCGGACGAAAAGATGGCCTCTACCCCGGTGGATGGGTCACGGGACATCAAGTCCTCATTTCAGAGGTTGAGCCTCTAGTGGTAGCGCTGTCTCGGCGTGGCAACTGTGGACAGACTGAGCAGTTGTTGAGCAGAAGGATGTGGTTCACATGAGCGCACATTTCCCGAACAACGAGACGATTCGCACGGCGCTGTTGTTGGCGACCCGCGCGCCGTCGATCCACAATTCCCAACCCTGGCGCTGGCGGGTGGGCCCACGCAGTGTGCACCTCTTTGCCGACTACGATCGACGCCTGCCCAACACTGACCCAGACAACCGGGACCTCCTGCTCAGTTGCGGTGCGTCGCTGAATCATTGCGTCGTCGGCTTGGCTGCTCTAGGTTGGCAGACGAAGATCCACCGATTCCCCGATCCCGGTGACGATGAGCACCTGGCCGCCATCGAACTTCACCGGTGCACTGCCGCCCAGGTCGACGTTGCGTTGGCGGCGGCGATTCCACGGAGGCGCACCGATCGCCGGTACTACAGCTCATGGCCGGTGCCACTCGGCGACATAGCTCTGATGGGCGCTCGGGCTGCGCGCGCGGGTGTCACGCTGCGCCGGGTGGAGGCGCTCACCGAGATCTCGAGCCTGGTGGCTCAGGCTGCACGGCGGCACGCGACCGATTACGAGTACTTGAGCGAGCTGACCAGATGGAGCGGACGGTACCGCTCAAAAGCCGGTATCCCCGCGCGGAACACACCAGAACCTGATCCAACCGCTGCGTTGCCCGGCCGCGTGTTCGCCGGGCCGGCCCTGGCTCAGCCACCCGATGCGGCCTCGGCTGACGACAACGCCATTGTGGTGGCGCTCGGGACGAGCGACGATGATCAAATGGCGCGTCTGCGCGCCGGTGAGGCTGCCAGTCTGGTGTTGCTTACCGCGACAGCATTGGGCCTCGCGAGTTGCCCGATCACCGAGCCATTGGAAGTCTCCCACACCCGGGAGGCGGCGCGAGCAACCATTTTCGGCGCCGACGATTATCCGCAGATTCTGTTCCGTATCGGGTGGGCCCCAGTGAATGCTGATCCGCTGCCGTCGACCCCGCGGCGCACCATGTCGGAGGTCGTCACGCGCCTTGATGGCTCTGTATTTAACTAAGCAGCGTGATTTATTGCCCGAGTTCCGCGAGGTTGACGTCGACCCGTAGCTCGGAACCATCAGCATGTACGGTGCACGGCCACCCGGCATCTGACACCACTTTGCGCACCAAGTAGTTCTCCGTGAGGACGTCTGCCACCAGATGATCCAGTCCGTTGTCGGGCAATTTGTCCAAGTCGGCCAAGCAACACGGTGCCACGCCTCGCATATGTTCCTAGTGGGCAACGACGATTGCCACCTCGGCGCATCCAGGGTCGTCGCACATGAAGTAGCTGGCAAAGCCGATCAATCTGCCGCTTTCGAAGGCTCCCAGTGCGAACCGTCTGTTGGAGCGATCGGCGAGTGACCTGGCCCAGCCTTTCAAATAGCCCGGATGAGCAGTGAAGAAACGAAGGTATCGCTCACTCTCGGTGAGCGCTTCGGATAACGCGATGATGCCGTCGAGATCATCCAAGTCGAGCCGCCGTAGTGAGACCAAACCCCCATCAAGAAGAGTTCCTTCTGAAATTCGGTCCAAGTATTCGTTGGTCATGTCAACCTTCCAGCGACGCTATGGCAGCCGGACGATGAGGACCGGTCCCAAGCGGTATCGGCCGGCCATGGCTGTCGACGACGTGGTGCGCGTGCCCCTGTTGCCATCACCCGACACGGAATGCACCGACTCACTCCTCATGGTCGTGAGTGCCGGAGCAATGACATGGGCTAGCGTGATCGGCGCGTTGCCACATGACCGCTTCGCGCGCGGCCGATCGCACAGCGGCGTCCGAGGCCCGCGATCCGTCGGCACAGAAATTCTTTCGGAAACATCTGCAGATGGAAACATTTCAATCTCCTTCAGCCGTGCCGACCCGTCAAGTTCTGCAAAGTCGTCGGAACTACTTACGGACGACGAGAATGGAACACTCGCCATGAGCGAGAATCGGTTGACTGCGCGTACCGATGGGATTTGGCACGCGGTCAACGTCTCCGGCGCCGATAACAGCGAGTGAAATCGCGTCGTCAGTGGTTTCCAGGAACGAGGCCATGCCAGTGCGTGTTGCGATGGGGCGAATGTCGACATCGGGGTATCGGTTCATCCAGTCGCCGGCGCGGCGGCGACGTTCGTCGTAGGGAATCTGAGCCATTTCCGGCTGCCGCGCTCCCAGCACCAAGACCGCCTCGCCGCGCACGCGCGCTTCATCCATGGCTGTCTGCAGTACCGTATCATTACCGGGCTCGTCGTTGACAACAACGGCGATCCGGCCCCGAATGGGCGCTGGCGCATCGTTGTTGGTGCGAATGATCGCAACCGGGCAGTGCGCACGCGCGGCCAACGAGACCGCGGTAGAGCCGAACAACACTCGGGAAATTCGGCCGACCCCTACGGATCCGACGCAGATCATCGAAGCGTCGCGAGACTCCTCGGCCAAGGCCTCGTCGACGTCGCCGCGGAGGACTACAGTCTCGACCTTCACGGGTCTTCCGGTGGCCTCGATCGCGGTACGTGCCTGTCGCAGCGCTGTCTCGGCATACTCCCTTTCGAGGCTGAATTGCACCTTCGGTGCGATGGACGCTTGCCTGATGTGAGTGACGTGGACGATGCGCAGCGGCACATCACGGCTGATGGCTTCGTCGATTGCCCAAACCGCGGCGTTGATCGCAGCTCTTGAACCGTCAACACCCACGATGATCGGCCCGAGTGCTTCCATGTGCTTCATCGCGGACTCCTGATGCCTGGGCGGGCACACCTCGGTGGCCGTTGCCGTATGTCCTTAACGCTACGGGCCGATTCGAGTGACGGATGGAGTCATTAGGCCCCTAGTCGGCCGGCGTTAGTCCTTGCATCGGGTGTGGCTGGCCTGATTCTCATTTCGGGCGATGATCACGGTGCTACCTCTTTGCTTTGCAGGCGTGGAGCGACTGGACTGCGCACGGTTCCTCGACGATCGAGTGGTCCATGTTGCAATCGGTGGGAGGAAAGCTTCTCGCTCAGCGGTAGGCCGAGTGGCAGGTGCGTTACCCGATGCCTGGGTGCGCCGAGTCGTCGCCCCGGATCGGGCGGCTAGTCACCTTGTAATGCAGTCCGAGTCAGCACAACTCGTCGTCGTCGGCAGTCACGGTTGAGGCGGGTTCGCGGTATGCTAATGGGCTCGGTAAGCTCCGCCGTGGTGCGGTCGGCTCGGATGCCCGTGATCGTCGCCCGTCAGTCCTAGCGGTACCGTACGAATCACCGAGATGTCACGGCAGAGGGGCCGACCAACGCAGCACAGTGCCTCCGCCGGCCGCGGTTTCGATTGCGAAAGCGCCGCCGACCGCCTCGGCACGCTCCCGCAAATTGCTCAGACCGCTTTCAGTAATTGGCCCCGTGATGCCGTGGCCGGTGTCGCTGACTTCAATGCACAAGTCGTCTTCGACCTTGACGGTGATGCTCAAAGCTGTGGCGCCGGCGTGGCGAATCACATTGCTGACCGCCTCGCGCACAACCGCTTCGGCGTGATCGGCGAGGACGGCATCGACAACGGATAGTGGTCCGATGAACTGCACCGTGGTACGGACTTCGGAGCTGGCGAATTGCCCGATGGCGTCATCGAGGCGCTGTCGCAATCGGGTTGTCTCGGTGGGTGCTCCATGTAAATCGAAGATCGCGGTGCGGATCTCCTGGATGACATCCTGCAAATCATCGACATTGTCAGCCAGCCGCCGTTGGACCTCATTGGGACGGGCGCGGGGGATGGTCCCCTGCAGGGCAAGCCCGACAGCGAAGAGGCGCTGAATGACATGATCATGGAGGTCTCGCGCGATACGATCCCGATCGGTCAAGACATCGAGTTCGCGCATCCGACGCTGTGTGCTCGCCAGCTGCCACGCCACGGCGGCTTGATCGGCGAAGGCAGCCATCATGTCGAGTTGTTCCTCAGTGAACGGCTGAGCGCCCTTCTGCCGCAAGGTGATCACCACGCCGGCAACGGTGTCGGCAGCACGCAACGGAAGTACCAGCGCCGGGCCGGCATGGTCGAGGACGCCGAGTTCGACGTCGATCAGGTCCAATCGTCCGGGGGTTCGTTGCAAAAAGGCTTCACCGATCGACGTACCTCCAATTGGTATCGGTTGAGCTGCAGGGGAAGTCGCATGTGCCGGTGCGATTTCAACCACGACGAGTTCCCTGATGTCGGCCGGTGGGACGTCATCGTCAGAGGGAACCGCGACCACCGCAACCTCTGCGCCCGTCAGCTTGAGCGCCTCGTCGGCCACGAGCCGGAACACGCGGGCGGGATCGGTACCCGCCAGCAGTTGGGTGGCAATGTCTCGGGTCGCCTCGATCCACTGCTGGCGCGTTTGGGACTGCTCGTAGAGCCGCGCATTGTCGATGGCGATACCGGCGGCGGCGGCCAGTGCCTGTGCGAGCACCTCGTCGTCCTCGCTGAAGGGGAGCCCTGACGCCTTCTCCGTCAAGTACAGATTTCCGTAGACCTCGTCGCGGATGCGGACCGGAACGCCGAGGAAGGTTCGCATCGGCGGATGATTGGGCGGAAACCCGACTGAAGCGGGATGGTCATCGATGTGATCCAGCCGGATAGGTGTCGGCTCATCGATCAACACCCCCAACACGCCAAGACCCTGGGGCAACGGCCCAACCTTCTCTCGGGTGGGTTCGTCGATACCTTCGTAGATGAACTCAATGAGCTCGTGGTCGGCTCCGCGGACACCGAGCGCCCCGTAGTGGGCGCCGATCAGCTCGATTGCGGTATGCACAATCGTGCGCAGCGTGGAGTCCAGGTCAAGCCCCGAGGTTACGACCAGCATGGCATCGACGAGGCCGTCGAGCCGATCACGGCCTTGGACGATCTGTTCGAGCCGATCCTGAACCTCAGTCAGGAGTTCACGCAGTCGCAGCTGCGACAACGAATTGCGCAGTGGACGGACGCTGCCGTGTTCCTCGTCCGGCTCGACTCCGCCGGTCACACCTCCATTGTGGCACCCTCGGCCGCGAACCGAGCGATGTTTCGCCTGCGCAATTCACTCTTTGGAATTGTGAGGACGGTCGAGCTTGGACACAAACACCGCGGCTTGCGTTCTGCGTTCCATCCCCAGCTTCGCCAGTAACCGGGAAACGTAGTTCTTCACGGTCTTCTCTGCCAGAAACATCCTCGCCGCGATCTGCTTGTTCGTCAGCCCCTCGCCGAGCAGGTCCAGCAAGACCCGCTCCTGGTCAGTCAGACCCGACAACGGGTCCGAGTGCTCGGCTGCGCCGCGAAGCTTCGCCATCAAGGCGGCCGCGGCCCGATTGTCGAGCAGTGAACGACCCGCCCCTACGTCTTTGATGGCCTTGGCGAGCTCCATACCCTTGATGTCCTTGACGACGTATCCGCTGGCGCCCGCGAGGATCGCGTCGAGCATCGCTTCGTCGGAGGTAAACGATGTGAGCATCAAACACCGCAGATTGGGCATCTTCGACAGCAGGCCGCGACATAGCTCGATCCCGTTGCCGTCGGGTAGACGGACATCGAGCACCGCGACGTCCGGTTCAAGCGCGGGTATCTGTGCCAGCGCGTGCGACACCGAGCCGGCTTCGCCGATGACCTCGAGTTCGGGATCGGCGCTGAGCAGATCGATCAACCCACGCCGAACAACTTCGTGGTCATCGACTAAGAAGACCTTGACCATTGAGATCCCTCCGAGGAGCCGTGGTGAGTGTGGTCGGTCCCCGAGAGAACGATTATGGACCTCTCGTCGTGGACACTCACAACAATTCACGCCGATCGCGGATGAGGAGGAGCAATCAGTGTCATGCCGGGCCGCTGAACCGATCGGTCCGAGAAGATCACCCACATCTCCGACCGTCACGGCCCACCACGACCAGCTGAATATCCGCAGCATGCTTGGTTAGACAGTTGACGGCGCTGCCGCCAACAGCCACCACGCGCAGGTCAAGATCGGGACAGCGTTGCCTCCAGCAAGCCAGGCTGCGATCAAGGTGCGCCCATACCTGGCGATTGCCCTCGGATGCATACCTAGCCGCTGGATCCGTGATCATGGAGCGCACAGCGCAGCCGAACTCAGCGTGCCAACATTTCTCGCAGTCGCATGGTGACCGGATCTGCGTCGTCATGAACCTCGCTAAACTCCACTAGGCACGCTTGGCGCACGTTTTCGACGCCCGCAGTTTGATCAGTAGCTCACGCAGCTGGTCGGCGGTCAGCGCCTCAGCGCCCGTCGGCGCCGACTTCGAGCGGATCGACTGAACGTCTCGAACCGTATTCGTCGAGAGGATGTCGTTCAGTACCGCAACTGCAGCGCCCCACGTGGGAGCGTCCGACCACGGCGCGCCATCGTGGTCCCGTGCGTCGAACGCGTAGACCGTAATGCGCCGTCATCGGCAAGGCGGTCAATATGTTGATCAACCAGGGTATCGGGGCCGCTCACAGCCGGACCGATCGGTGGGCGACGCTCCGCCAGTGCCATGAGGAGAGCATCCTCGGCCAGCTTTCCGTACTTATCGGACTTATCTGCCGGGGCCACGCGCCGGACCCTGCGCGTCACGCCGTCGGCGTCACGAAAGCGAGTGCGGGCAAGCCATACCTCGCTGCCGAGGTGATCACGAACAATCTTGCTGTGCTCCCCAATACGCAGCGGCGGACCGCCAGCCATCTCGCTAAGGCGACTAGCGGCGAGCTGGGCGGACGTGCGTCTCGCAGCAGCGAATTGCTTTGCTTCTCAATCAACTACGTCACTCAAGCGGTATCTGACGTGTCGACCGAACCTCGCATAGCGAGGGCCCGTTCCCTTGGATGCCCACTCAGCAGGCGTCTTCACAGGCAAGCCGTATCGCTGCGCGAGCTCCTGGCGAGTTATCCATCTAACTTCCGCCATTTTCGACGGACCATGTCGAACGCGTTGTCATTTATCGGCGCTCGGATCGAGTCGCCTCAGTTGGTCAAGGACACAAGTGGCCACGCTGACGACACCGCCTTCGCGTCCGGTATGCGAGCCTTCCCGAACGTGGCCGTCAAGCAAGTGGCGCCGGCGACCGTTCGACCCCCAGGCTCAAATCTGAAATCTCCTGCTTATAGCGACGCCAGTCTTTCCAGCGACTTGGAGGTGGGCCTGCGGCGCACCTGGTATGACGCGGCGGCTGAACAGAAAAGGTCGCATCCCGGATCTCCACCTCAGCGCGACGCGCCCTTAGCCTCGATCTTTCGTGAGTGGTGGGCGACTCGAGCTCTGTAATGCACGGAAGTGCCTGTCCTGCTTGAGAAACTTGGCTTGTCGAAGGTCAAGATTCTGCAAGCGGAAAGGCACTCCGTAGGTGAAGGGGGTAACCGTTGTGGTGGTGTTCGTGTCGAAGCGGGTCGCGAGTCGCTGACTTCGTCGGCGGGAGCGGCGTTGTTACTGCAGACGCGCACGCCAGCGGATTGGCGTCGGGGTGTCGGGGGACTGAGTCCATGGCGGTCGGGGCGGTCGCTGCACGAGCCGGGTAAGACAGTGTTGGATCTGGCGGGCGCCATCCCGTTGGGTGGGGACTGCCTGGCTGATGCCGCGGTTGTGAGCACGTCGCTCAATCTTCGCGCCGACGTTGCTATTTCGCTATCGTGAGTACCACAATATCGAGTATTACTGGTGGCCCCTTTAGCGTTCGCCGTGATATGACGCTAATCAGAGTTAACAAGTGCTGACATGGGGAACCGAAGCGAGAGGACTTCTATGGGTGTGACGACCAATTGGTCACCGGCACAGTGCATGGTCCATGCGGCTCGGGCATGGCTCGACAGCCTGTCGGATGAGCAGCGCAGCGTCGCCGTCGACCCGTGGCCTTCCGACGACGAGCGGCACCGGTGGTACTACACCCCTACCGACCATGGCGGGTTACCTCTTGCACACATGCAGCCCAACCAGCAGCGCTGTGCCATGCAGTTGGTTTCTGCCGGGTTCTCGAAACCAGGATATGTCACGGCGACCACGATCATGGGGCTGGAGAATGTCCTAGATCAGGTTGAGGGATGGCAAGCCGACTTCGGCCGCCCGCGTGGACGCGACCCGCAAATGTATTGGCTCAAAGTATTTGGCCAGGCTGACCTAAAGGGGCCCTGGTCTTGGCGCTTTGGAGGCCATCATGTTTCGCTGCAACACACGATCTTGCAGGGCGACGTGCTATCCAGCTCGCCGTTCTTCCTCGGTGCCGACCCGGCTGAATCGCCATTGCTTGGTGGCCACCTCCTGCGTCCGTTGGGCGCGGCAGAGGATCTCGCTCGCGAACTCGTCCGTTCCCTCGACGAGGAGCAGACCGCGCTAGCTTTGTTAAGCGCGGCCGCACCGATTGACATCGTTGGCGGTAACCGACCTCGAATCAGCGATGGCGACAAACCAATGCCGCTATTCGACGTGTGGCGTGGGAGCCTGACTGAACCACGCTTTCGCGACAAGATTCGGGCCATGCACGAGGACGCCGAAGTTAAGGCGGGATTTCAGCCTGCAGATCATGAAGCAGTCAAGCTGACTTCAACTCCCAAGGGGGTCGCCGCAACCAGAATGACCTCCGACCAGCGTGAGCTGTTGAGGGCTGTTCTCGACGTCTTTGTCGCAAGAATCCCTGAGGCGCTTGCCGAAAGGGAGTTGAAAAAATTCGCCGGTGACCGCCTGAACGAGGTTCACTTCGCCTGGGCTGGAGGGACGGAACGCGGGCAACCCCACTACTACCGGTTGCAAGCTCCGCAGCTGCTTGCTGAGTATGACAACACCCAACACGAGGTAAACCACATCCACACAGTGTGGCGCGATCCATCCAGTGACTTCGCCGACGACATACTGGCCCGACATCACGCGCAGTACCACTCCACGTCGCGGCCGGCGTCGATGTAGCCGCGGCCAGACGGAGGCCGACTGGAACACACAGGCCGTCGCCGTTCCCGTTTCCTGAGTTTCAGTATGTGTTCGCCGCCGGACCGCCTGACGATGCTTGGCTACTTCGACATGCCGGAACAGTCCCCCGAACCCTGCGTGTCGACGGATGTTTGCACACAGGCGATCTAGCGACCCTTGGTCGCTAGCGATGATGGACGAGCGCGGTTAGTGCCGGATCGTCGGGCGGCTCAAGAGACATGATCGTCCGCGGCGGCGAAGAATGCCTGTCCCGCCGAGATCGAAGAGGTCCTCCACCGCCATCCGGCTGTCGGCGAGGTGGCGTTCGTCGGCCTATCCGACGAGCACTGGGGCGAGGTGGTTGGGGCGTTCATCCGACCGCGCGATACAGCGCCGCCGACGGTCACCGAGCTGCGCTCCCACGTGCGGGTCCACTTGTCTCCGCAAAAGACACTCACTTAGCCTCGATATTTCGCGCGACCAAACGACCAAAGATCACCTACACAAGGTCATCTTTCTTTCGGTCCGCGAGAAGACCCAGTAGTCGCAGTGCAGCTCCGCGTCATAGCGGACGGCCAGCATCCCGATAGGTATGTTGTGCCCACTACTCAACTATGGACCGCATTCTGGCGCCGTGCCGACGCGCTAGGTTCGCAGACCGGGTGTCTACACGATACGAAAAACGTCGTCGTCCTCACAGGAAATTATTGGGCCATATCATGGTTCGCCACATATGGGCAACGGGTGACCCGTCAAATCCGAGCCCTTCGGGCGGCTGGGAGAAGTTGCGCCCGACGATGTCTTCGAACTCATCGAAGTCCGCCCTGGCCTCGGCATCGAACGAGTACATGTCGTTGATAGTGACCAGGCGCGCGGTCATATACCAGCGGTGTTGGCGTGCCTGCTCATACTCGAACCGAACGAAGTCTGGTGGGGAGTAGTCGGCACCGAAATAATTAATATATGCCTGGGGATAAGAATAGCCGACCGCCTCATCAGCGAAGTACCGCAAGGGTTCGTGTTTCTCGACCGCCCACGCTATTTCTTCATCGACATAGGGCCGTATCAGTTGCGCACCCCAGTATCCGTGACAGCTCGAGAGGAGTCCTGCGACTGAGATGTCGTGCAACAAGCAGGCCATGATCGTCCGTTCAGACAGTCCGTGATCTTTAGCGAGCTTTGCGCTTTGCAGCATGTGCGAGACGGAGAAGTCGTCGAACCGCAGCTTGAAGAAGTCTCTCAGCGTCGGCTGAGCTGGCATTTTGGGGAGTTCGGGGTTGTCACCCATCATGAAGACGGTGTTGGAGTCCAGCTCGCCGGCCAACGAGCGCTTGGCACCGTGAGCGGGAGTTCCGATTGTCGCAGCCGCTGGCGGGCTAATCACCAAACGGCGTGCCGTCAGTGCGTCGTCGAGCGGTTCACGTACCCATCCCATCGGTCCGATCGCGCGCATTGTGCTGGGCAGCTCATTGTCGGCAACTTGCGTCGTCGGCGGTTCCGTTCCGACGCAGTGGCGTTCAGCCGGCATCTCGCTCCTCTTTCCTCGGTTGTGCTGAAGTACGCAGCCAACACGGCGGCGATTCGCGCGCTGACTACGACAGTTGAACGGGTTTGATGCATGCCGCGGTTAAAGTGACCGTGGCGGCGGCAACGATGACCGCAAACCGTGGTCAGCAGATGCCGCCTGACATGTACTAACCGTACTGCCGATGTGCGGCGCAAGACCACCGCATAATGCAAACAATACAGCCACGGCCAGCCGACGCACCTGCGCTCGATCAGACGTAAGGGAGTCAACTTGTTCAGCGCGCTGAGACTTGCGCGATCAGCGGGGGCGCATAGCTCTCGAACGCGCGCACCGCATGCGGTGCCACGCCTCGAGTGTTCGTGTATGGACAGCGCTTGGCTCAACTTCGGCGAACTTGCGGTTCATTTGTGTCCGTGTGGATTTCGGACAGTGATGCATGGGTATGACCAAGTGGAAGTCTCCACTGGTGACCTGCTCTAGGTCCCTTCGGACAGAAGTAGTCCGGCACGGTTCTGACTTTAGATACGTACATACCGAGCTTCTTCACATAGCGTCTTTCGGCTTTTTGGCTAGCCGCCAAATCGAGATTCAGTGGATCCAGCCCCGTGACAGCAGACAGTGGGAAGCGAGACGCCACCACAGATTAACCCCTGAAAGCGCCGCAATTGGGGCACCAAGCCTCAGATCACCTACGTTGCGCCGCGCGGGAGCTCTGGACAGTGCCCCACCAAAGTCACCTTCGCACTGCTGATCCCGTTCATCGACCCCTGCAAGTCCGACACGGTCTACGCCCGCGAGGGAGTCAGTGAGCATCCCAATGACCTTGGCCGTCGGCTGGGCCCCTACGTACCAGGAGATGTTGTTTCGGCCGAACTGCGCCGCCGCGGGCGATGACGGCTAGTGGTGATCGGCCAAACCGAAGTGCGCCAGGTTCTAGCGATGGCATTTGGGACCCACGCCGGCCTGAGCCAGCTTCCCTGGTGCTCAACGACGTCAGCATCAAAGCCCAGTCGGTGCCGGAACTTCAAGAACATCATCCGCAGATGGTCGTTGACAACGCTGACGGGGTCATCCTCGACCACAGCGTCGAGGTCGGAAACCCCGCCGATGCGCCGCAGTTGGCGCCGGCGATCGCACGCATCCCAGGACGGACCGATCGTGCGCCAACAACGGTGGCCGCTGATCGCGGCCACGGCTACGCCTCGTTGGAAGCCGACCTGCATGCGCCCTGGCCCCGTGAAACCGCCCCAACCGCCGCCACCGGCCCGCACCGCCAACCACACAGGAAAGTCCCTCACGCCATCAACTCTTTTTCAGGTCGAAGTAGCTAGTGACCTTGATAGTTGACGGACTGGTCAATCCGAGCGGCGCATGAGTTGCGTCAGTTGAGCCCGGGACGTGACGCCGAGCTTGGCGAAGGCGTTGTGTAGATGCGTTTTCACCGTGTGAGGGGACAGGTGCAGTTGCTGCGCGACGGAGCGGTTGGTCGCGCCCTGCGCGATGAGGTTGATGACGGTGAGTTGGGAGTCGGTGAGGCTGTCCCAGCCCGTTTTTGCCCGCGGGCGCGTGACGATGCGCCGTTCCACGCCTAACCGGCGCAGTGCGCGGCCGACCCGGCGGGCATCGGCAATCGCTTCCCACTCGATGTAGGTGTCGAATGCCGCGTTCAGCTGGTCGAGCGCCTCAGCGTTGCGTTGTGCGCGACTGAGCTCGCCGCCGGCGTCCTCGGCGGCGCTTGCGTAAAGAAGCGGCCGCGACGACGAACGAAGCAACTCCGCAGCAGTCACCAGCGCCTGGGCATCGTGTTCGAGGATCCCGCGCGCATATCCGGCCACCGCCGCCAACAGCGGCACCGCAGGCCGCTCACGCTCCAGCACCTCGGCGGCCTGCAGAACCCGCGCGCGCAAGCCGGCATCACCGGCGCCCGAGGCCACCCGCGCACCCAAGATCAGCCGAACTAATGCATGGGGGAAAAGTGGTGTCCCCAGTAGGCTGACGTCGCCAAGCCAGCGCGCTGCGTCATGAACGTCGTCGCGATACCACGCCGCCCGCGCCAGCACAAATGCCGATGCTCGACTTTGGCCGGGTGAACCGATCGGGTGGGCATCGCGTGCATCATTGGCCGTCTGCTGCAGCACGTTCCGGTCATCGGTGTGCGCCGCCACCTCGGCGAGGATCAGCATACGATGTACGTCATGCTCGGTCGCGCCTGTCGGCTGTGGGGGCGGCAGGGAATCAGCCGCGTCGCGAGCGGCCGACAGCCGACCCGCAGCGAGGTGGACCATCCCGCTATAGACGGCCCAGGTAGCGAGGGCCATTGCGTTGCCTTCCCGGCTGGCTTGCCCTATGCCGTTGGCGACCCGGGCCGTCGCGTCGTCCAACCGGCCGACCACTGCCAGCAGGTTTGCGTGGTGCATCCCGGCATAGGCATGCGCCAACGCCGTTTCATTCGTGTAGGCCAGCGGGCGAAGCTGTTCGAGGCGGCCTAGTGCGCGGGCCGTGTACCCCTCGCCGGCATCGAGCAACGCGTGGGTGACCTCGGCCATGATGGTGGCCTCGAGATCACCGGTGGCTGCCGCGGCCGCGACAGCCTCGTCGGCGGCCGCACGATGTTGGTCGCTTTTGTCCTGCAACACCATGTTGTAGGCCAGCCAGGCCAGATGCCGTGTCCGGGTGACCTCGCTGATGTCGCTCAACTGCAGCGCTCGGCGGTTCTCCTCTACCCGCCGCCGGGTGCTGTGCTTGGTGTGCGTCGGGAGCCGGAGGCGGATCTCGGCTTCGACTTCCGACGAGGCCGCCGCCGCGAGCGCCACGACGGCCAACTCTTCGGCCTCGCCATAGCGGCTGGCCCGGTTGAGCCACGCCACCGTTTCGGCGACCAGTGACCCGCGCTCAGCGTCGTCGGCTGGCAACAGCTCCAACGCGCGCATGCTCAAGTCCGCGGCCGCGCTCGCATCGCCGCGGCCCACCGATTGCGCGGCTTGGCGCAGCGCGTCGATCGCCTCTCGGTCCCCGGGCTCGGCGCTGCGCGCCAACTGGGTGGCGACCTCGGCCGGGGCCGCACCCATTCCCAGCATGACCGACGCCGACTGGCGCTCCATCGCCCGCCGCAACGACTGCGGCAACGACTGCCGGGTCGCCTCACGCAGCAAGTCATGCCGAAACCGCAGCCGCTCACCATCATCGACGAAAAGATCCGCACGCACCGCCTCCTCGAGCGCCGACATCAGCGATGCCGGCTGGCGGTCCAGCATCGCGGCCAACAGTCCGGCCGAAAACCGGTCCGGCAGTACCGCGGCCACCCGCACCACCTCCGAAGCACTATCGGAGAGCAGGTCCAGTCGCTGCCCCATACCGACGCCCAGCCGCCGCGGCAGCGCATATCCGGTGGCCGCGGCACGCCCACCGGAGAACTCGAGCCGACCCTCCTCGCCAAGACCACCGACCAGCTCGCTGACTAAAAACGGATTCCCGTGCGCCTTGGCCGCCAGACTCAGCAGCGACGCATCCGCCCTCGCCCGCACCGCGTCGCAGACCATGTCGGCGACCGCGTCCGGCGTCATCGCTGCCAATCGCAACAATGTGGCATTCGTGCGTTGCAGCACCGACAAGGTCTCCTGAACCCCCGCCCCGCCCGCCCCGGTGCGCGCGGTCACCACCCACAACACCGGGACATCAGGGCGCCTCGCGGCCAGTGACCGCAGCGCCAGCAGGGTTCCGCTATCGGCCCAGTGGATGTCCTCCAACACAACCACCAGGGGGGTCTGCGCGGCCGCCGCATAAATCGCGTCCGCCAGATCGTGCACCACCCAGTAGCGCAGATCCGCCGAACCGCCCAGCCTGCGCAGCGCCTCAACATCACCGACCGGGGGATCAGCGCGCAGCGTGGCCATGAACAACGAGAAAAACGGCACCGTCTGCTGATACTCGAACGCCTCCCCGAGCAAGGTGCGCACCCCACACTTGTCGGCCAGCGTCAACACCTCGGTCAACAAACGACTCTTCCCGATGCCCGGCGGCCCCTCGATGACCAGCACGCCCCCGCGCCCCTGAACGACCGCCCCGATCAGCGCGCCGATCACCTGCAGCTCGCCCGCCCGGCCGCGAATCGGCGGTATCCGCACCCGCCCCGACGCCCTAGCGGCGCTCACGCAGACCACCGCCCACTGACGTGAAGTAGGCAGGCGCAAGACCTCGAAGTTGTGTCATCCAAGTTGTGTCGCCCACAGTTCTCGCCGCCGCTAAAGCCGGCAATCAGTCTAAGCACGTGGGTTCTACGCCCGCACCTGCTGTGGATCGTGTTCGACTCGGCGATTGGCCATAACTTTGCTGCCAGTCGGTTGCGGTCGAAGCGTGAGCAGGCAGTTGCCGCGCCGGGGTCAGATTTCACGTGCCGCCGACAAAACCACCTTGCCGCGCTCCGGTCAGACACCCGATGGCAGTAATGGCAACCTCAGGCGTCACCACGCTGATGACGTCTTAAGCAGCGGCTGAGGTCTTCGGGACAGCGAGAAAACCGATAGGGAACGGCAGGTGGCGCGTGAAGCCACGAACCCGTCCTTGAAGCTGCTCGCTGAGGGACTGACGCACCTCGCCGAGGGCGTCCGGGAGCTAGACGACGCAATGTCTCACCTTGAGAAGCAGATCAAGTCGGTTCGTCCCTAACTCTCGGGCGCCTGTTCAGCGGCGGTCTTGAACGTCGTCGTTCTGGACTTGCAGCCGGCAACAACACGCACCGCGACGCGCCGAGAACTGTCTAACCCCACCGCATACTCATGGAACGCTCCTGTTGCCAACTGCCCCGATTCGACGCCGACCACAGTCTCGATCATGCAGTTTGCTCCTCCCGCGGTGACCGCTTCACCGCATTGCGTGTTTCGGGAACCTTGGTCAGGAGGATAAGCACGACGACGATCACCGCGATCGCGCTGACGTAATAGCCTGGCGCAATCGAGTTACCGGTGGTCTCGACCAGAGCCGTACCGATGAGCGGCGCCGTTCCACCAAAAGCGGCGGATCCGACGTTGTAACTTATTGCCGCAGTGGTGAATCTGTTGCTGGTATGGAACAGCTCGACAAAGAACACATAAGCGCCGCCACCATAGATGCACGCCAGCACAACGTAAAGCGTCTGGCCCAGTATCGCCAACGCCAGATGTCCGCTGGTCACTAGCGCGAAACTCGGAATCACGCCCACCGCCGTCGCCAAACCTCCGACCACGAGCAAGGGCCGCCGCCCCACCTTGTCGCTGAGACGACCGAAAGTCGGCAGCAACAGCGCGAAGATGCCCATCGCGATGCCGTTTGCGATGAGGGAAGCATTCCGCGACAAGTCTCCCGCAACCTGCACATACGAAACCAGGTACCCGGATAGGAAGTAGAAGTTCAGCGCAGCGAGCCCCATGACGAAGACAACTTGGAGCATCCGCAGTTTGTCCTTGCGGAAGGCGCTACGAATCGGGGACCTCGCCACGTCGGCATGCTTCGCCCGCGCCTGGATGAACTCCTCGCTCTCCTCGGTCTTGAGCCGGATCCACAAACCGAACAACGACAGCGGCAATGCCAGCCAGAACGGAATCCGCCATCCCCAGGTTTCGAATGCCTCAACGCTCAACACCTGGCTCAACGCTAGGATCAACCCGGCACCGACAATCGTCGGAAGAGCGGTGACACCCAGACACACACCCATCCAAAAGCCCCGGGAATTCGCGGGTGCATGTTCGTACACGAAGGTCGCCGCGCCCACAGACTCGCCGCCAGCCGAAAAACCCTGACCTATCCGACAGAGCAGCAGAAGCAGCGGACCGGCGACACCAATCGTTTCATAGGAAGGGATGGAACCCATTGCCGCCGTGCTGATTCCCATCAACATGATGGTCACGAACAAGACGGTACGGCGCCCGACGCAGTCCCCGAGGGCGCCGAAGAACACGCCTCCCAAGGGCCGAGCCGCGAACGCGACACCGTATGTCGCGAATGTCGAAATCAGCCCCAGCGTGGTTTTGTCACCAGGAAAGTAGACAGTGGCGATCGTTAACGCAAGAAGGCCGTAGAGCGCGAAATCGTAGAACTCCACGAACTGGCCCACCGCACCGCCCACCAGAACACGCCGCGAGGCCTTACGACTGGCACCGTTTCCGAACGATGCGGTGGCTTCGAATGCGCCGCGGGCGTCACTTGTCATGCGACGCTGCCCTGGACTGTCGGGACACATCGGCCGCGCAACTGAGAACAGCGTTCGGCGACACATGTGAGCGCAGTGTCCTCGAGCTTGTGCATTCGGAGCTCCTGCTGCACGAACGGGTGACAGTTCGGGTTACGCGGCCTGATGGGCCGGTGTGGTCATGATTGCTTCGTATTGGATGGGGGTCAACCGGCCCAGACCGAGCTGACGGCGTCGACGGTGGTAGGTCCGTTCGATCCAGGTCACGATGGCGATGCGCGGCTGTTCACGGGTGTCCCAGCGGCGGAGGTTCAGGACGTTGTTCTGCAGCAGGCTGAAGAACGATTCCATGGCCGCGTTGTCCCCGGCTGCACCGACGCGGTCCATGGAGCCGACCATGTCGTTGCGGCGCAGGGCGCGCAAGAATTACGGCTGCGAAATTGGCTGCCGCGGTCGCTGTGAAGCACGCAGCCGGCGACCTCGCCGCGTCGAGCGACTGCACTGGCCAACGCCGTGGTGGCCAGCCGGGATTTTATCCGCGAGTCGATGCGGTAGCCGACGATGCGGTTGGAGAACACGTCTTTGATATCACAGGTAGAGCTTGCCTTGGCCGGTGCGGTGTTCGGTGATTCGGGCAGCCACAATCGATTTGGCGCATCGGCGGTGAGGTCACGGCCCACCAGATCGTCGTGCACAGGTGGGCCAACCTTGCCGTTCTTGGCGTGCTTGCGCTTGCCGAAAACACTCCACCAGCCGTTGGTCGAGCAGATCCGCCAGGCGGTGCGCTCGGCCATCGCCTGCACCCGCATCGCCGGCCTCGGCGACCAGGAATCGGTAGCCGAACTCCGGTTCATCGCGGTGGGCGTCACACAGGGCGTTGGCGCGGTAGGCCTCAGCCAGTTTCGGCATCGGTGACGGGGTTGGCCAGCCAGCGGTAGTAGGGCTGGTGGGCGAGCTTACGGACCCGGCACGTCACCGCGACGGGGATGCCGTCGGCGGGCTCTTTCACGAGCCGGTAAAGCCTTTCCCGGCAGGTTGGGCTGCGACAGATACGCCGCCGCCCGACGCAGCACCTCATTCTCCTGCTCCAGCAAACGGTTCCGGCGACGCAGCTCCCGCAGCTCGGCCGACTCTCCGGTCGTCTTGCCCGATGCGGCCCCCTCGTCGAATTCTGCCTGACGCAGCCATTTCGACAGCGTCATCGGGTGCACCCCGAAATCGGCGGCGATCTGCTCGATCGTCACGCCGTCCTCATGGTTGCCAGCGACGCGCACAACGTCGTCGCGGAACTCCTTCGGATAGGGCCTTGCCATGGTGACATCTTTCAGCCCACCCCATGGGGCGAGCGATCTCGGTTGTCACCTTTCCGTGCAGCAGACCCAAATGACGATTATCCATCAAGAATGATGGAATGCTTTGGCAATCAACGCTACCGGGCGCTTGAACCGGTCTCACTAGCGGTGGCAGGTTTCGCAATGAATCTGGCTTTTGACGGATTGGCTGCCGATTCTCGGTGAAGTTGGGATCTCCAGATGTTCCGGCCGGGCGACGAGATCGTGCCGACCCCTGGGGGCCCTTCGCGCCCTTCACCCTGCGTTCGTCGCGTACACGCACGCAGCTCTCGACAGTGTCCATCAGAGCAGTGCGACCGCTGCCCTGGCGGGGGGTTAGCGCGGGTTTCGAGAGCGCGCCTTCCTGCATATTCCGGACCTGCATGGCAGTCACGAGGTCCCGGCCGTCGGATCATCAGGATGACCGTGCCGGCCGAATCATGGGCGTGACGGGAGGCGGTCGACATGCCAGTCGAGCTTTTCGTCAAAGCCGTGTGGCAGCTCGCCCGGCAACGTCGCGCGTCGCACAGGCGAAAATGCCGGTCCCTGAGCACGGCTTCACAGGTTCGGGTCGACGGCGATCAGATGCTGCACACTCGATTCGCCTTGTGCGAACTGCTGGACGTGCTGCTCGATGACCTGGTCGACGCCGGTCTGGCGGGTGCGGTGCTGATGCAGATGCTCTTGCCACGACCGCACGACGAACGCCTCGACGAAGACCGATTGCTGTTCGCCGGACCGGTATAGCCGCCACTGCATGGCGCCGGTGCGCTGCCGCGATCGCGCCAGCCGGGTCATCGCGGTGAGAAACCCCGGCTCGGCCTGCTGCTCGACGCGGTAGGAATTCAGCACCAAAACCGGTCCATCCAACGGCGCGGGCTCGAAGACCAGCGCAGGCTCAGGCCAGTGCGCCGACGGAGTGATGTCGACGTCTCCGGTCCTGGGATGCAACGGCCACCAGAGCGCCGAGACCGCGCACGCCACCAGCAGCCCTGCACCGATGAGCAGGGCGACCGCGGTGGTGGTGGCACCGGCGACCACGCCCCATAGCAGCGAACCCACTGCCTGCCCGCCCATGAAGATCAGCTGATAAACCGAAAGACCCCGGGCGCGCACCCAGGCAGGCAGACTCAGCTGCATCGAGGCGTTGAGTGTCGCCAGCGACAACAGCCACGACGTGCCACCGATCAGCAGCGCGGCCAGCACTGCCGCCAGGTTGGGCACCGTCGCCGAAACGGCGGTCGCGACGGCGAATCCCAACGCGGCGATGACCAGCAAGGCGTTTTGCTGCAGTGCCCGCTGAAACACCGGCAAGGTCAGGGCGCCGAGGACCGCACCGACGCCCAGCGCGCCGAGCAGCAGTCCGTACCCGGAGGACGACAGGCCGAGCTGGCCGTGCGCGATCACCGGCAGCAGTCCCCACAGGGCGCTGCCGGGCAGGATGAACAGCACCGCCCGCAAGAGAATCCGCCGCACGATCAGCGAGTTGCGGATGAAGCGTCCGCCCGCGCTCAGTGCGGCCAGGGGCCGCTCGGCGGACAACTCCGGCTGGTCGAAAGGACGGCGCCACGTCAGCAACACCATCACGATTCCGACGAAGGACACCGCGTTCAGGGCGAACACCAGCGTCGGCCCGACCAGCGCGACCAGCACCCCCGCGATGGCCGGGCCGATGGCCCTGGCGGAGTTCATGCTCATGCTGGTCAGAGCCGCCGCCGCGGGGATCTGCTCGCGCGGCACGAGATCAGGCTGGATCGCTTGCCACGCCGGCGATGTGAGTGCCTGCCCGCACCCGATGAGGAACAACAACACCAGCAAGACTGTGGGGGTGGTCAGTCCGACCCCGGTCAACGCGGCCAGTGTAGCTACCCCGGCCGCCATCGCCGACTGCGTGGCGATCAGCAGCCGGCGTCGATCGACCAGATCTGCCAGCGCGCCCGACGGCAAAGCCAGCAGCATGAAAGGCAACGTCGTGGCGGTCTGCACCATTGGCACGAGAACTTCCGCGCCCGGATAGCTGACGAGCATCCACTGCGCGCCGACTGTCTGCATCCAGGTACCGAGGTTGGACACGAACTGCGCAATCCACAGCGCCCGGTAGAGGCGTGACGCCATGGGCGCCCACGTCGAGACCCGTGCTGGTGCCGCAGTCTCCGAGGTCATGAAACCAAAGCGTATCGGTGCCTACCGATCCACCCATCGGGATCGCCGAACGCCTTGACATCGGCGGAGTGTCGCACCTGAACATCACCAGCTCGAGACCGCGGATTTGGGCGTCACGCTCGCGCACAAGCACCTGATGCCGTATTCAAGAACAACAAGCCCAACGATGTCAATCGGTGCGGCCGCGCTTAACAAAGCTAGCGCGGTCTGCTCCTCGTCGAGGGAAGGGACGAGTTCGCGAGCGAGATCCTCTGCCGCGCCCAACGGACGCAGGAGGTGGCCACCAAGCAATGGCGATTCAGCTGGGTCGGCACCGAGGAAGAACGGCGAGCTGGATAGCACGTCACAAGTGGGCCCGCACATGGAAGCGCAGCTCGGTGACCGTCGGCGACGCTCAGCATCGCGCGGTCGGATGAACGCTGCGACCACCTCGCCCCAGTACTCGTATGGCTTGGGCAAGCTCGGGTATCGACGACCGGAGCGGCGGCTGGAAGCGATGCTCGGCGTGGGGTACCTCGAACCCACCGTTCACCAGCTCGCGTTCCAAACAAGCGCCGATTACCGCACTTTGGTCTTCAAGGAGTTGCAGGCGACGGAATGGAGCCAAGACGTCGTCGATGTCGCCGACGCGACCACTGCGCTAGCACTTACAGCGCCGCTTCTCGGGTTTCGACTCACCAACGATGAATCGTGGCGGCTCTGGGTCCGCGCCCACACCGGCGAGTGCCAAGCCTTCCGCGGGACGCTGGGTGCGAAGGTGGTGGTCTGCAAACCCGCCGATCCCGAAGCGAAGGGGCTCATCGAACGCTGTCACGATCACTTGGAGCGTTCGTTTCTGCCGGAAAGCATCCGGTGAGGTTGGTGGCGTGCCGGCTGAACAGCTCGGCGGTGCCGTCCACCCGCAGCATCGTCGCCGTTGCCAGCCACGAATGTGTGGCTCGACCCCGTGCAGGATCGACCCCACCGGCGCGCGTTCATACCGACAAGCCGCAGCGCTTGCACAGCCGCAGCCATGCGATGTGTGCCCAGAGTCCCCAGCGCAGGAGCCGGGCGGGTGTTGCGAACCGTTCTGTCCGGTCTCAGTGCATTTGGCGGTTGTCGCATCCAACCTGGCGGTCGGCGAATACGCATCTGAATCTAGGTCAATCTGGCGGTCGCTGCACGCTCGAGTGGACCCTGGGCCGCGCACACTGCCGGACGTCCGCCGACTCGGGCCGCCGCTGGGAACCGTGCACTAGACGCACGGCGTGGACCTCATAGTCCCTGTCGTAGCGGCATCGATCTGCGGCTCGCGAACCGGTTACTGCTGATAGCCACGAAAGATCCGTAGCAACCAGCTATCCAGCGGCGACGTGTCGGCGCAAGGCAACTGTGTCGCTATGTTGCTGAGTGTCTGGCACTTTCAATTGGTTGGCGGCGACACGTTGCCGTCGCCGTGTGTCCGCAGCTGAGAATGGAGCCGCAACCCCGGGAGATCGCGTACCAGGAGGTGGCCCTATGGACTAGTTAGTCCTTTGTCTGATAGGCTCGCTCTAACGGCCGTTAGACGCCACGTTCTGTTGCCCCGACGGTCGTGATCGCGCCGTCCATGAACAAGGAGTGCCGACAGATGTCGTGAATGACTGCGCCGGCTGAGGCCGACATCCCCGCCGCCTCGCGCCCGCATCTCGACGCCGCTGTTCGCGAAGTCGGAGTCGTGCCGAACGTCCACTCTCAGGTGGGCTAAAGCCCAGAAATTGATTTCCTCTCGCCGAACGACGGGAGGGTCCGATGCGAAACGGAGTATGAAACATGTCTCGACTGAAAGCCCCCGCCACCGAAGACATCGCGACGGAGACACGAGCGGTCCTAGACGGCATCGGCGCGCAGTTCGGTTTCGTCCCGAGCATGTTTCAGACCCTCGCCGCGAACCCGACCGTTCTCGAGGTCGTGACCTCGCTGCAAAGCACGCTCGCACGCGTGCTCGACGCGAAGACGCGGCACACGATCGCGCTGGCCGTGTCCGAGGCGAACGGCTGCGAGTACTGCCTGGCCATCCACTCTTATGTCTCGTCGAAGATGGGCGGCATGTCGTACGAGGATATCGACCTCGCTCGCTCCGGAAGGTCGACCGATCCGCGCCGCGCCGCGGTCGCGCGCTTCGTGCAGCAAGTCGTCGACACGCGCGGAAAGGTGAGCGACGCCGAACTCGCGGCCGTGAGCGGCGCGGGCTACACCGACGCGCAGATCCTGGCGATCGTCACGGTCACGGTGCAGTTCCTCCTCACCAACTTCCTCAACAACGTCAACAGGACTGAGGTGGATATCCCCGCGATCGACTCTTCCGCCGCGGCCACATAACCCCCGGGACAACGGGACTCACGAAAACTCCACAGAGGTCAGGGGCGTAGGTGCTCGACGCCCCGCCCAGCCGGACCTCGAAGCCCTTGGCACCGTCGTCGCGAGCTCCTCGCGCATGTGAAGAACTGATGATCCGCCCCCTTCGATCCCTCACCCGTTTGATGAAGAAAGAAGAAGACCTTGGACCTTGGCAAGCTGATGGACAAGCACCTCACGAGGTACTTCGACCCGACCAAGACCATCCCGGACGAGACCTTGCAGCAACTGTTGCGGTTTCTGCGTTCCGCCCCATCGTCGGTGAACGTGCAGCCCAACCACTTCTACGTTCTTTCAACGCCCGAGGCTAAGGGGAAGCTCGCGAACAACTTGGGCGAGCGCTTCATGGACAACTGCGAGAAAGTCCAGAACGCTTCGCACGTCATCATCCTCACCACGCGGACGGACGTGCCCGACGAGCACCTCGAAGCGGTTTTCGCCAAGGAGCGGATGGACGGCCGGTTCCCCGACCCGGCGAAGCAGGAGCTGTGGGAGTCGATGACCCGCGACTTCCTCAACATTCGCAACTCGACCTTTAAGGATCTGGACCACTGGATGGAGAAGCAGACGTACATGGCGCTCGGCATGACGATGATGGCCGCCGCCGAGCTCGGTGTCGAGGCCACACCGTTTGAGGGCTTCGATCGGTCCAGCGTCGACAAGGCGTTCGCGATCGCCGAGACGGGCTACACTACGACGGTTCTTCTCGGGCTGGGCTACCCCGATCCCGAGAAGGTCTACAAGACCCCGATCTCGCGGTTCGACTCCGACCGCCTGTTCACCTTCGCCTGAACCGCGACAGCTCTCGTCATCGACCTGGCTACCGCGTAGCGCTACCTCGCCAAAGCGCGCATCGAAGACAACGAACCCAAGACGGTCCCCTACGACACCCTTACAGGGCGCTTGCGGTATCAGTCGTTGGTTTCGGGGAACTGTGGTCGACGGCATTCGGGCACTCCACGTACATCGAAGATGTGAGCACACTGAAGACAACAAATGGCGACGTATTCGCAACGAACTCATGCGGTGGAGACCCTTTCGCGTGCTTGTCTCGCATTCAAATCTTCGGGAGTGATCACAACCCGTCTGACGTCAGGCGAGGTGGCGGGTGCTGGCGAGGGTGACCGCATGCCTGTTCAAATCCCAGAGAACGCGGCCGCCGGGATGTACCGCCAGGCGGTCGGCATTTCACTAATCCAACCTGCCCCCAGCCGCCACCGCATCGGCGCATCGGTGCCGCCAGGCGTAGGTATTGGGGCTATACGCCGAATGGGTTCGGATCGACACCTGGCGTCCAGGTGAGGCCCGGGACACCCCAGCCATGTGCGGCAACAGCGTCGGCGGCGCGGGCAGCGTACGGAGCCACCAGGCGATCGATGTATAACTGGCCGTCGAGGTGCCCGATTTCGTGTTGCAGCATTCGCGCGAGAAGTCCCGTGCCCTCCACCGTGACGGGCTCGCCGTCCGTGTCCAGTCCGGTTACACGCGCCCAGTTTGCACGGCCGATAGGGAATTTCTCCCCCGGCACCGACAGGCAGCCTTCCTCGTCGCTGTCTGGATCAGGTGGGCCCGCAGGCCGATCGGCGGTCTCCAGCATCGGGTTGACAACACAACCACGGTGGCGTCTGGAGTCACCGCGGACTTCGGGGCAGTCATAGACGAAGACCCTTTGGTCGGCTCCGATCTGGTTGGCCGACAGGCCGACCCCCTTCGATGCGGCCAGCGTTTCATAAAGATCGTCAATGAGGCGCGCGAGACCGAGTGGTAGCGAGCCGTCGGCGCCGACCGGCACCCGTCGGGTGGGGGTGTGCAAAATGGGATCCCCCGTGATGCGGATCGGTACGACGACCATAACGGACGACAATACCCGGTCGGCTACGAATCGGCCTGTGCACCTTGGTTATATAGTCGGTGAACAACCACAACCTGTCTGATCTGGCCCGAAAGTGAGCCGCTCTTTACGCCTCGCGTACCGCGGCCCACCTTGAGGTATAAGTTTCATCGAGCGATTGCGATACGCGGCTTGTAGCGGTCGAACGGCAGATGGTTCCCCGCCAGAGCCTCTGGCCGTACTACACCGGCCCTGCTTCACGTGCGTTAGGCCCACGGCGCGGACCTGGTAGTCCGGTAGTCGCGTCGTTCGGCGGCTCGTGAACCGATTCTTACTGCTGATCGCCACGACATGTCGGTGCAAGACAGCAGTGTCGCCATATCCTTGGGTGTTTTGCCCTTCCATTGGGCGGGGTGACATCGTGTCCGCAGCTGAGAAGGGAGCCGAAGCCGAGCAGGATCCACCAGGATCGCGTACCCGCAGTGACGCTACGGACTAGTTAGTCCCTTATTTTGTTAGGCTCGCTTTGCCGCCCGTCAGACGGCCACGATCTGTTGCCGCGGCGGTTGTGACAGCGGCCCGTTGATGAACAAGGAGTGCCAACAGATGTCGCGAATGACCTCGCCGGCTGAGGCCGAGATCCCCGCCGTCGCGCGCCCTGCCCTCGGCGCCGCCGCTCGCCAACTCGGATTCGTGGTGAACGTCGCACTGACACAACGCTTGTGGTCTGCACCCGCTGGAGCTAGGCGGCTGCGCCTGGCTCCGAGGCACGAGAGCCCACCCTATCGGTCGCACGCAGTGCGCGACCCACGCGTCGTGCTAGTCGAGCTCGACCGGGGATGTGGAAGTTTCTCGTGACGCATAACCTGTCGTGGCACCCTGGCTGGGCGGGTATGCCAAGTCGCGTCCTCACCGACCGCGGTTCGGCTGTCAGACGAGTTCCCCGGCTACTTCGGTTTCGGATGTTTGCCCGCCTGAGCGCACCGTCACTTGCGCTAGGCATCGCCGTCGCGGCGTCTTTCCTAGTAGTCGAAACTCTTGTCGTGGGTTCACTCAACGTGGTCACTGGCACCGCAGGCTGTTTTGCCACGCTTTACCTAATCGGAGTCATCGCGATATCAACGCTGTGGGGACTCGGCTTGTCGGCCGCAATGTCGATCGCCAGTGCGGTCGGCTTCTCCTACTTCCGTGACTGGCCAACCGATCATTTCGCCCCCTACGAACTCCAGGACTGGATCTCAATCGGTGTCTTCCTCGTCGTCGCACTTGTAGCGAATGCGCTTGCTAGGCGAGCCCGGGAGGGCCAAAGGTTCTTTGACCTCTCACCTGACCTGATGTGTATCATGGACTCGCACCGGATCCTGCGAGCGAACCCCGCGTTCATACAAACCCTCGGCTACTCACTCGACGACTTGGCCTCACGGCCGTATCTGGATCTCATCGTTCCCGAGGATCGAGATAACGCGCGCGCACTCCTTGAGCAGCTGTCCCGCAGTGCCCAACCGCTACGTACCCAGAACCAGCTCACCTGCAGCGACGCTTCGCAGCGGTGGGTCGAATGGCGCGTCGTCTGGGACCGTGGCCTGTTTTACACCGTCGGCCGCGACATCACTAGGCGTCGACACGCCCAGAATCAACTGCTGCGAGCACAAGCCGAACTGATCGCCTCTCGTGCTCGCATCGTTTGCGCCGAAGCCGCCGCCCGGCGGCGACTGGAGCGAAACCTGCATGACGGGGCCCAACAACGGCTGGTCTCGTTGGGCCTCCAGCTGCGCATGGCAGAAGCGTCGGTACCCACTGAACACCGGGACATCAAAGAGCGGCTGTCCCACATCACGTCGGGGTTGTCCGGCGTCTTAGAAGATCTCCGAGAGATCGCCCGCGGACTTCACCCTGCGGCGCTGTCGAACGGAGGACTCGGCCCCGCGCTCAAGACCCTGGCCCGCCGCTCGAGTGTCCCAGTAAACCTCGACGTGACGATTGACCGACGGTTACCCGACTCCATCGAAGTCGCTGCCTATTACATGGTGGCGGAAGCGCTGACCAATGCCGCCAAGCACGCTCGAGCCTCGGAGGTGACCGTCGGTGTACAGGTCCAGGACGCCCATCTCCGCCTGTCGATTCGCGACGACGGAATCGGGGGTGCCAACGCCGCAAAAGGGTCCGGACTCATTGGGCTAAAGGACCGCGTTGAGGCCCTCGGCGGCCACATCCAACTCAGCAGTCCCCCGGGAGTCGGAACGTCGCTGCAGATCACCATCCCGCTCGACACCAGATAATTCGGAAGAGAACAACCTCCGCCCAAAGACCTCCTCTTCCTCTTCTTCGCTCCGGCCCGGACGGTCGGCGAAGGGACCTGAGTACATCCGCAACCTGCCCGCCGGCGATGAACACCGCGACGCGGCGGTGGGCCAAATCGCTCAATCATCCAGAGGTGCAGGCGTTTCACCTGGCGCATGTCGCAATAAAATTGCGCAGCCGATACCTGATAACATCTACAGTTAGGCCGTATTCCATTCCTGTGCAACGTGTTGCGAGGCTTACTTACTCAGTTGTCCGGTCTGGCGGATATGGCGGTTTCAGTCCATCTCCGCGACTGCGACGGGTCCCGATCGTTTGTTCCACGACGCTGGAGTGGTGGTGGACCGATAATGATATTGGCCGCTTCCCCGCTTGGGGGCTAGCGCGGGTTTCAACGAGTGCCTCTTCCTACACTCGCTCTCCGCGGGGCTGCCGGGTTCCACTTCCTGGGGGCCCTTTCGGATGGTGCTAACCGGTTGACGGTTGGTCAGCCGCGTTGAAGAGGGCAGAACGCGCTCCCGGAACAGACATTACTGAGTATGGTTCGTCGTCGCTTGGCAACGTGATTCATAATTCATTCGCGGCCTTCGCTTCCTTGGCCGTTTGCAACCACCGGACGCTCGCAACCGGCCTTCGTGCGCTGGACCGCCGGAACAAAGATCTGGAAAGCGCCATACTTCCGCAGATTTCCTCGCCCATTTTGACGGGTAGGATTGCGAAATGCCAACCGTCAAAAAGGAATCCGCTGTGTGCGGCGTGGCCGCCGAGTACTTCGGCCGGGTGAACTACACTGGCTCGGCCGATGCGACACTAGAAACCCTGCACGCCCTCGTATCCGCGCACACTCGTCGCATCGCGTTTGAGAACGTCGACTCGCTGCTCGGACGACCCGTTGCCGACCTCGGCGCGGAGGCGTTGGTTGACAAGCTAGTGCGCCGCGGCCGGGGCGGCTTTTGCTACGAACAGAACGGCCTGATGGGGTATGTGCTTGAGGAACTGGGCTTTCGGGTAGATCACATCAGCGCTCGGGTGCTGTTGTCGAACGGGGCAGATGCTCCGCTGCCTGCAGAAAACCACGACGCCCTCCTAGTAACGGTACCCAGCGTTGAGGGGCGGTTTCTTGTCGACGTTGGCTTTGGCGGGCCGACACCGACTGCCCCGTTGCGGTTTGCGACGGGCATGGTGCAACAGACGCCTCACGGGGCACATAAGCTGCTCGACCACCACGCGGGATACCTCTTGCACGCCCAGGTCCGGGACGAGTGGATGCCGCTATACACCTTCACCACTCATCGGCGGCCGCGTATCGACCTCGAAGTCGGAAGTTGGTATATGTCAACATATCCTACGTCGCTGTTTGTTACCGCCTTGACGGCAGCGATCGTCACCGATGACGAACGGTATAACTTGCGTGGCCGCAACCTCACCGTGCATCGGCGTGAGGTGACCGAACGCACAAGGCTCGACGGCGCGGCTGAGGTCCTCGAGCTGTTGATTAGCCGGTTCGGCCTTGCTCTAACCGATTCCGGTGGCCGCGGCACACTCCAGGCGCGACTTAGCGAGGTTCTCGACGCCTGAGTGTCTCGCCGGGTGATCGATTCCGGGCGTGGGATCGACGAAGTCGCCCGTGAATTTAGCCTCCTACGACACTCACAGGCGCCAGTGCGCGATCGGAATGCTCAGCCCCATCGCCTACCAACAATCACTGGACGCGCCGCATAACCCGAATCATCTTCGGGAGGAACTTTTCAGGACGACGCGTGAAGAAACAACGGCCATGAGCACTTACGTCGTCGCGGCACTGGCCGCCGAGTTGATGACGACCGTGGCGCTGATCGCCGCGGCGCCATCGACAAGCGCTGGATATGTGCCCTACGATCGAAACTTCTGTGCGACGGACCCATCCAGCCTGACGGCAGCTGGCAACGATGCCTGCCGCTCAAACGAGGCCAGCCGTATTGCTGGCTGCTGCGCCCCCGGCCACGCGCAACCCTGGCATATTTTTCACCGCACCTCTGCCGCTGAACCACATCGACCTGTAGGTAGGACTCCGGCGATCGCCACAAAAGACGGGCGAGTCCCCGCGCTGGCTGGCTCGCCATCGTTGTCGAAGCCCATCGCACAAGACTCCCTGTGGGCTTGGCGCCGTTTGGTGGACACAGGGTCAGGCGGCTTGTGCCGGCTGAGTAAGTCGGCCCTCGTACGCGACCTGGCTGATCCCGCCGATCACTGAGTGGCGTCTGCGCCGGTGGTAAACCCGCTCGATCCAATCGCCGACGGCGAGCGTTGCCGCCGCATTCGTCAGTCACGAGTACCCCTCGTAGACACCGACCTTCGTCGTTGCCCAGAAGGATTCCGCTGCAGCGTTATCGCAACACACCCGGTGCGCCCGAAGGAGATCCCGCGCCGGAAAGCATTCCGAAGGACTATTTAGTCCTCCATTTGTTAAGCTCACTCTGACGGTCATCAGACTCCCACATTCTGTTGCCCCGGCCGTCGTGACCGCGCCCGTCGATCGAAAGAAGGAGTGCCAACAGATGTCGCGAATGACTGCGCCGGCTGAGGCCGACATCCCCGCCGCCTCACGCCCGGCCCTCGACGCCACCGATCGCCAACTCGGATGCATGCCTGATATGCATCACGCACGAACATCCGGATTCCACGCTCTTAATGCCTGGCTGGATGTGAGGAAGGCGATGAGCACGTCACCGGATGCCGCGACCCGCCAGGGCATCGCACACGCTGGCGAGGAAGTCAACGCATGAGTGAAACCGGAACCCCCCCACCACTGACCATTGTCCGCCCAGGCGAGGGCAGAACGGGCAACCTGGGCTCGATCGAGGTGGTGTTCAAGCTGTGGGACGAGGACACCGGCGGCGCGGTGGCCATCGTTGAGCACCCGTTCCCTGTGGGCGCCCTCGTACCGCCGCATCTGCACACCAGAGAAGATGAGTACTCGATCGTCATCGAGGGCGAAATCGGCTTCCGTTCAGGCGACCGCGAGGCCGTGCTCGGCGCGGGCGGCTACATCACAAAGCCCAGAGGCGAATTACACACGATGTGGAACGCGGGGTCCACCCCTGCCCGCATGATCGAGGTGATCAGCCCAGCCGGCTTCGAAAAATACTTTCGCGAACTGGCCGACCTGACAACCGGCGGTGCCCCACCCGTCGAGGCAATCGCGACACTCGCAAAGGCCTACGGACTGCAATTCGGCCAACCTCCATGGCTACCCGACCTCATCGCCCGTTACAACCTCACCCCGCCCGGCTGAACGCGAAGCGCGTCCGCACAACAGGAGAGAATCCCGTACCGCTGACAACACCTGACAGTTCTCGGCCTTCGGGACGTTGCTTCAGCCCTGGGCATGATCCCCCAGTTGGTTCTGAGTCGTTGCGACGGTCGATGTTTCGATGTGACCGTCTGATGCATCAGCTCACCTCAGCCGAACAAGCGGTGTCCCGACAGCCTCAGCTGCGCAGTGCGACCACGCCCTCTCCCCGGCGGGACTACGCCAGCCCGCGGTCGCACCGCTGATTGCTGCTGAATACGCGACAATTCAATATGCAGCTTTGCCGGTGCCCGTAAGATCCGCTGCACTTTCTTGGATACCCCAGGCCGAGGAAATCTCGCGGTGTTGCCATGCTCAAGCCGTGTACTCAGTCACAGCCGCACGCAACTGTAGATGCTCAGTTGAACTCTGGGCTCTCGGTGCGCGTGCGCTTGAGCTCCCAGATGTGGGGGTAGGAGGCGAAGGTCACTGACGCGTCCCACAGCTTGCCGGCCTCTTCGCCGCGCGGGATCCTCGACAGCACCGGGCCGAAGAACGCCACACCGTTGATTTGGATAGTCGGGGTTCCGACGTCCTCGCCGACGGCGTCCATACCGGCGTGATGGCTCGCGCGCAGTGCGTCGTCGTACTTGTCGGTGTTTGCGGCGTCGGCCAACTCGGCGGGTAGGCCCAACTCTTCCAGAGATTGCGCGATCACCTGTGCGAAGTCCTTGTTGCCCTGGTTGTGAATGCGGACGCCCATTGCGGTGTAGAGCGGCGACAGAATTTCCTGGCCCTTGAGTTGCTCGGCGGCGATTGCGACGCGCACCGGCCCCCAGCCCGTCTTCATCAGTTCCCGGTAGGTCTCGTTCAGGTTGTCCCGGCCTTCGTTGAGCACAGCCAGGCTCATGACGTGGAATTGGACGTCAATATCCCGGACCTTCTCGACCTCCAAGATCCAGCGCGAGCTAATCCAGCACCACGGGCACACCGGATCGAACCAGAAACCGACGACGTCTTTTTGGGCCATCTACGCGTCCTCTCGATGTGGTTGAGTGCCGACCTCTGTTCACCACAACTTCCGGGGCGGCTCAGCTGTTCCCGGTCCCGCCGACCCGCACCGATCCACGCCGAAATGGAAGCAACTGCCGACTGAGGAAAGATCACGCCGGCATCGCACCGCTGGCCGAGCTCCAGCAAGAGGCCCAGACGAGAAAACTTTTCACCTTCAGTTGAAATCGCCTACGGCCAGGGAGACGAGGGCATCTCGGTTTTCCGGGACGCGGTCGCTGAACATGAGCGCCGCGAATACACCGACTGCTATTGGTGGCGCATCGTTCCGTTCCAGAATTAGTTGCAGCTTTTCCAGATGATCAAGACCAACGACGCACTGTCTTATGGTATCCGGAGTTGAATAGCAGACCTCTCTATTGCTCGAGGCTGCGACGCGTCGGCCTAACGTGGTGGCCCGCGCGGGCGGCATCGAGCATTGCGAGCGGGGCGATCACCTGGCGGCCCAGGGCTTTCGGTCAGGTGCGGCTGCTGCGACTGCGGGACCGTTCAGCTTCGCGGCCGAGCACGTCGGAATTTCTCGGGGTCTACCGGACGCTGCCTGTTGGGAAGCCCTTCGACGACGAGTAGGTACGACTCGGTCACCAGGTCGTCGATGAGCCCCGAATCGAGGCCGCCTCCAGGATGCAGCGTGATCCAGTGCTTCTTGTTCATGTGATAGCCCGGGGTAATCTGCGCATGAGCTTCGCGCAGCGATTCCGCATCGGCGGGATCTGCCTTGAGGATCACGACCGGTTCCCCGGGCATCGCGGTGTGCAGCATGAACACCTTGCCGCCGACCTTCCACAATTCCCAGTCACCGGTTGACTGATGGGTCCGCTCAATGCCGGGGAGCTCGTCAGCACGCGTGGCCGACCGCGCTTGCAGCTTCGTGTCATGTTGCATTTCAACAGTCTCCTGGATGGTCGTGTTGGTGGACGCGCGGCCTGTGGGCGGGCAGTGCCGGTGCATGCAGTCTCACGCCGATTCGGACGGTCCCGGCACCCTCGAGAGGCCGGTGCCACGCGGACGGCATCGTCTCATGACGAACCTTTGTGTGTGCCCTGCCCCGGCAGGGATCGGGGACATCTTCAGCCTTGAGGCCATTCTTCCCCGAATTGAGCTGCAGCACAGCGCCGTTAGCATATCACGTCAACAAATCAATACCGCGTAAGCGCTGTTTATCAACGCAGGTATCGCCATTCGCCCTATTGTGGGTGCCTTCGACATCCCCGGCACCCGCCTGGCCGCCGCTGGAGTCCCCGTCTATCCGCGCAGTGTTCTGGTCTGCACCCGGGCGCTGGCCGCCGAAATGGTCGCCGCGATGACAGACAGGCCGGTCGTACTCCTTCGCGGACACGGACTTACCAGCGCAACGACCACGGTCGAACAAGCAGTCCTCCAAGCCATCAGCGTCGACCAGCTCGCCCGGCTAGCACTGCGTGTCGTCACCGCAGGCGGAACACTCGAAGATCTCCCCGCAGCGGACATGGCCAAACTCCCCGATCTCGGCGCTCAATTCAACACCGACACCGCATGGCGCCACGAACTGGCCAGACTTGACGGCATCACCGCGGCAGAACTACGCACGTGACCATAAGGGGGATCCACGGCACCTATAAACGTCGGTGACGCCCAAAGCGATGCAGAGGTTTTCCTCGCGGCGTACAGCCATCGGCACCTCAGCACCTCTCTGTTCGCCTATGTGATGTATAGCAATTGGCCGCGGCCGCTCGTGCTCGCCGCCGCGCGGGGTCCGTGGATGTGGCGCGCAGCGTAGGCCGCGATGTTGCGCATGGGTTGCTGCGCGTCGACGTCAACCACGGTCCCCTCTCTTAACGACATCGCCGGACGGGCCGGGCCGTTGATACGAAATATCGCCCTGAGGAGGGACGGCCTGGGCATCAAAATATTGTCATGCAGTACAAATGGGCGTCTTCTCACGCGGGGTTACCTAGGCCCACGACTCGAGAAACTATGAGATTGTGACGATAACAGACCAGCTTCCCGAGCCCGAGTCCACTGACGCCCAAAGGGTTCGGCCTTCGAATGCTCGGCGTTGTGTACGACCGGGCCATCGCACTGCTGCTCAGTATTGGTCACCAGACCGGCCTGTTCGACCGCATGGCCGCCCTTGCGCCCCACCACCAGTGCTGAAATCGCCTCGGTTGCAGGCCTCGACGAGCGATATGTCAGAGTGACTGGGCGGAATGGTGCGTGCAGCGACTATGACCCGACGACGCACACCCATCACCTGCCGGTCCTCGTAGAAGCCGGCGGCAGCCGTGACGCGGAGGAGCCGAGCATGTGGCGTCCCTGTGGGCCGTTGTCGCAGGAGGTATCGGGCACACTCCGCCGAACACCCCCGAGGGAATAACGCGGACTGTATAGTCCGTTACGGATACCGTGACGCTCGGTGAGGAACTGACGCCAAAGAAGCTCGAGGTTCTTGGGCTGCCGGCCACCCGGTTATCGCGCCGAGAGATCGGTCAGTGCCTCTGCCTCTCTCTGACCACCGATAGAACCCACCAGCTGCGCTCTGTACCGCAAACTCGGCGTGGAGGACCGCAACACGACGGTCAAGCCAGGCACGGGAGCTCGGCCTGCTCACCCCCAGCCATACTCGCCCGGTCCAGGCCGATCCTCCATCGTCGCGGGGCGACACAACCCCAACGACACGAGAAGGGTGACCGATATGGGGACAACGCATAACGGGCTGAACCGGCTGGCCGCCAATGGCCAAGTATGTTCGGCTTCAACAGCTTCCGCCCGATTAGCACTGAGGGCTGGGTTTCTGTCCGCAGTGGCCGATCGCTTCGGCCTGTGGGGTGCCGCCGACACCAACAACGTGGCATGCGGAAACTTCGACGCGTACACCCAATACCTGCCTGCTCTTGCACCGTATTTCCCAGCAGGGTTGCTTGACGTAGCAGCCTGGGTCGCCACTTCTGGTCGAAGTTGCTCTCGGTGTTGCCCTGTTGCTGGACGCGACACGGCGCTGAAGACCGCCCTGGCCAGCGCCGCCACGCTGGTCGTGTTCGCCTCCTCGATGCTCTTCTTCTGCGGCTTCGAAGCCACGCTGAGCGCATCAGTTTTCAGTGCCGCCGCGGCGGCGCTGCTTCTTGCTCTCTGCCCACCGGGCAGCGACGTCGTCAGCATCGACCACCTGCGCCGGTCACGGCGCCCAAAAACAGAAAGCAGTGAAATGACTCTCATCGACAACGACATGCGTGACATCGTCGACAGCGCCAAACTTGCGTTCGTCGCGACGGTCAACCCCGACGGATCGCCGAACCTCTCTCCTAAAGGATCTGTCCGCGTCTACGACGACAACCATGTCGCATTCATGGACATCGCCTCACCTGCCACCATCGCGAACCTGTCGATGAACCCACGCATCGAGATCGCCGTTGTCGACTTCCTGCGCCGACGGGGCTACCGATTCAGCGGTACCGCCGAACTGCACCCGCCCGGCAGCGCCGTGCACACCTGGTTACACGAATGGCTACTCGGGCTCAACGGGCCAGGCTATCCCGCCAAACAGGCGGTCTTACTGAACGTCAACCGGGTACGACCGATCCTGTCCCCGGCCTACACCTACGGCAATGCTGACGAACAAACCCTCGTCACACAGTTCACGGCCACCTACCTCCACGACACCCACACCGCCGATCAGCCCGCAGACGGCCGGAAGTGACGTCGACCTCGGATCCAGTCGCCCTGCGCAGTGCGGACAGCGCTGGTCTCGCCGGCACCGGACCGGTGGGCTCGTCCCCACGGGGCTCAGAATCCAACCGCGGGTGTCCAACGGTCTGCAACGATACGGCGCGTGACGGATATACGCCGGTCGTACGGCCGTCGTCAGATGCGTGACCGGGATTGCGTAAAAGCCCCGGCGAAGGCGTAGGCCGGGCAGTAGTTATCAATACGTCAGTGAGAAGCGAGGAGCACTCCCACTCTTTTACAGATTCGGATAAATCATGTCCGGTCCAGATATAGTTGGCACTTTTTCCAGATGAACATGACCAGCGACGGTCTGTCGCCTGGTATCCGGAATTAAATGGCATGCGTGCACTGCTGGAGGCTCCGACGCATCGGCGCATCCCTGGTGGCCGCCCATCATCAGCTTGCGTACAGCTGGCCGCTGCAAAGTTGAATTCGTCGCCGTGACGGATTCGAGCGTGTCCGATGATGTTGTCCGCCCGCGCCTTCGGCCATATTGATGGATAATTGCACTTACCCTGGGTCGGGACGATTTCGGAAGACGCGCGATAGCCAACACTTCCGGACGACGACGGTGCATTCCCCCAAATCCAGGCTCTCGCTCGCCGGTCAACTTAATGTTGGGGCGATGCCGTCGCCGTAGTTGGTCAGCCGTACGAAGCACAGCGCTAGCCAGTGCGGATAGTCGGCCATGTTGGTGTCACCATTGTTGGCCCCCGAGTAGCCGGTCGGCGTTCGTTAAGGACTGTGATCCCACGATCGCGTGGAGGTCTGCGTGGGATCGCTGTAGCCACCAGGTGGTGGGTCGCATCGCGACAGGCAACGTCGCGGCCCACGCCGGAAATGATCCGGGCCAGTCAATGCATCGCTACCGGTAACGACGACGCGTCCTGGAACCGCTGTCGATGACGTGTATGACCGGCTGTACCGCAGGGGATTCAAGCCGGAGAAGTCAGCAACGAGTGGATCGTTGTATCTCGCGCGGTAAGACTGTTGTCGCGGCTACCGGACCGTGTTTGACATGGCGTGTCGACTTGTCTGCATGCGAATCAGCGACCCGACACGCGGCGCTTTGAATACCGGAGACAAAGCCTCAGCGGCCAATGTTTGGTGTCCCGTCTCCAGTGCCGACGTCGCGGCACTGACACCGGACTCGGTTGCGATCGCGGTGCGTATCAGGTCCTCCGTGTCGCGGTGGAGCCCGTCCGCATCACGCTTGAACTCCGCCGGATGATTCTTCCGCGCATGGAGTTGGATCATCTCATTCCCCAGGTCGGTGGCAGCCCACAAGACAGCCCGTAGTTCCACGCGGTGGCGCGCCGAAGAGTTTGACCACGATGGTGAGCACGACGGCTGGCCGGCACCCCAGATCATGGTCCATGTGGCGACATCGGAGTCGACCCGCCCGGGTGGCATGCCGCCGGCGGCCTCTCCGATTGGAGCCTTCGTAGCCCACAACCACACATCCTCGAACAGTGCCGACTCACGGACAGGTCAGTGCCCAGCGAGGGCGCCGTCTCCTCAAGTGAGCACCACGACTCGTACCGTTCGAAAAAGACAGCGTTCGATCACGTCGAGCATTTCGGGTACCGCGGTCGAGCCGTGTCACAGGTGGCGTTCACAACGCGACCCCGCACCAGGGCATCGGCAACAGGCCCCGCTGCTCGGCCGCCGTGTAGGGCGGGCCGCAATACGGGAACACGTCGAGCAGTCGTGAAAAATCGGGGGCGACGCCGTCTCCCACCTTCCGGCCTGCGGCCAGGCTGACCATGACGTCGAACGCGTCGGCACCCAACGGGCGGCCGTTGATGGTCTCGGTGGTAAACATCGCCGACGATCCCAGCATGTAGGGCAGCACCGTCGGGATCAAGTGCGCGGCAACCCCACCGGCGTAGAGTTCACTGATGCGTCCCAATCCCGCGAGCGCGGACAACTCGGCGACGAAGCGGCGAACGGGTTCAGTGAACAGTTCGATGTCGCGCCCGGGACCAACCCGGTTGTAGCGCTCGATGAGGGGCTGGCGCCACGCCGACAAGAACAAGTGGGTGAAAAGTGGTATTCCGAAACGAGATACCTGTGCTTTGGCGGCGTGTCCGTAAAGGCTGATCGACGACCACATCGCAACTTGGCCCTCGCCGAGTAAGGCGTTCGGCACCTCCAATACGATCGCCATCGCGTTGCGCCGGGCGAAAGCGTTGCGCCGATCGGTGTATGCGGTTTCTTCGAAGCGCCGGTCGACGTAGAAATCGTTGAGCATCGTCGACACGGCGAGCGGATCCGCCGCCCACATGTCGCCGACCAGGCCGGCAAAGCCCTCGACCGCTCCGACCCGGGTGGGGGTGTTCAGCTCTGCGGAGAACACCGGTTTTCCGGCGACGTATTGGGCGGGATCGACGTCAAGGTCGGCGCCCGTCACGTAGTGCACCGTGAACTCTTGACGTAGACCTTGGTCGGCTCGCTCGATCGGGTCGGTGAAGCGCACCTGAAAACCGGTGTCGTCGCAGCCATTCCCGGTGGTGTCGAATCGGAATTCGTAGAGTGCGCCGGGATGAAACGTTGCCGGAGCCGACAACGCGGCGTCGGCGCAACAGGTCATCACCATCACTGTGCGGTCAGGTGCGGCGTCGAATAGATACGCGTCGGCGACGTTGAGCCGTGGGTCGCCGGTGGCGAGATAGGTATCGAAGTGATGAGACATTGGACGGGCTGCGCCCCTCCCGCGGGTGATGGGCTGCGCAGAGCGCGCGGTGCACTAACGTAGCCATTGAAGGACTACATCGTCCGTTTTGTCAAGGAGCGGACTTCATCTGTAGTGCGCGCGGCGGTCAGTATCGGCGCATACCCACACTGGTTTTCGGGATAGTCCAGATCAGGTGCGGCGAGGCGGTAGACCTGCATAGTCAGGCCGTAGTAATTGTCCGTCTCTCCGACCCACTGCATTCCCACGCGCCGTGCGGTCGCGACACCGCGGGTGTTACCCAGGCGCACGACGGCGAATACCTCCGAAACTCCTTTGGCGAAAGCGTGATGCGCCACCGCGTGGCCGGCCTCAGCACCGTAACCGTGACCCCAGGCCGCGGGGGTGAGTTGCCAGCCGATTTCGAGGTCGGTGCAACGGGGAGGCAACGGCAGCAGGGCGACCGCTCCGATGACGAGGCCGCTGTCCCGGATCTCGATCGCCCAGTGGCCTAGTGGCCGCCCGGAGCCATCATGTTCGGTGATCCACCGGGCCAGCAGTAGCTGCATTCCGTCGCGGTCGGCCACGCGCGCCACCGCCGGGGTGAGCCAGCGCGCGACTTCCCGCCGGCCGAAGATCGCCAGTGCGGCGTCGGCGTCGTCACTCGTCCACGGCCGCAACCGTAGCCGATTGGTGATCAGTTCGTCGGTATCCGCCACCACGTGGACGTCGGCGCCCTCGCTCATCGTCTTCTCCTTGTCACCAGCCTGGCCGCCGTTATCGACACCGGCCTTACCAAATCACACCGCGGAAGGGACTGTATAGTCCACTTATGCTGCTATGATCCCCTCTCAGGTGCCCTAACACCCAAGGTCCGGACAGGGGTGTTAACGCCTGGTCTTAGGCCTGTAGCAACCGGAGGTACGAGAATGTCGCGCATAACAGACAGCGACGCGGTGGAGACGGCCACCGCTGCCGACTCAGGGGCGAATCCACACCGGTGCGGCGATCAGAGGCCGCGACTCCAAAAGCGTGCGGGCACAACGATGGCGCGACGCCACGCATCAGCCGGTGCTCGCCGCGGCCATCGCGATGGCCGCGGCAGACCAGTTGCTCAAATCTCGATCACCTTGACCGGGAGGACACAGTCGATCGACGTGTTGCTCGCCGACACCGGTAACATCGCATTGACATCCCTCGGTGGCCACGGTGACGCCCGAAGCTACCCGATGAGGGTGGTACCAATTCGACTGGACACGCTCAGCGACCCGCCTGCTATTCGTGTTGTGGGACGTGGGGTAACAGAGCCGACGCAGCTGAGGTTGGTGGTCGAATTGATCACGTGGAACCCGCATACCGACACCACGTCGGCGATGAGGTGTAGTCACGATTCCGTTCGTCCCGATGCGCAAAGCCGCTCAGGCTGCCAGATTCCGAGCTACACCAAGGCGGCCTACCCTACTAGCGGCCGCAACGACCCACGCAAAAACTACACACCGGGCGAGAAAAGTCCAGCCGGACAACTGGCCGAGATGGGAAGGATTGCGTGACCTCAAACATGCGATAAAGAAGGGTACGAAACCGCACCGGCGGCAACGCGATACTGACAACGTGTTCTCTAGCGCTGTCTGCTGGCTGCGACTGATACTGGATCGGAAGGGCGTGGCGTGAAAGACTGTTGGTGTAAGCGGCAGTTGCAGACTGAGCGTGCGAGGAGTCCAGGGAGACGCCGATCGGAACGGCTGGCTTTAGCTCATACGTTATGTGGTGTACCACCGCGCGAGGTGCTAGCGCCTCTAGGCGGTGGCTCTCCCCAAATGTTGCCGTGCCCCGAGATTGAGGTCTGTCCGGGGTGATCCTCGAGCCGGCCTTGACTTCGACTCCCGCTGCTCTCCAACATAATAGCGGCTCGGTCGGCATAGATCTGACGACGGCGGTCGCCCCGGAACCGCCGTCTGTCGCGTCCGTTAGTCCGGCCGTCCCAGCCCAGGTCTCGCTATTCCTGATACAACCGCTATCAGGGCCAGCCGGCGAGCCCTTTGAGCCAAGCCAGACCGCTCAACCCTCCGCAGCCTCGTAATCCACCGTATTCCATGGCAGTTGTCGGGGTGGACTGGACTTGCGGCGGCCCGTTACCCGTGAAGGATATTGTGTCAATTGGCTTGATCGCAGCCCTCCCGCAGGAGCTGACTCATCTTCGTAGTGCAATGAATGTAGGTCGCAGCAGGAACGTCGCCAACGCCCGTTTCGACGCAGGTTCGCTCGACGGACGCGATGTCGTGCTCGCCGAGGCCGGTATGGGCAAAGTCAACGCGGCACTCGTCACAACCGTGCTGGCGCATCATTTCGGTTGTCGGGCGGTTGTCTTCTCCGGTGTTGCCGGTGGTCTGGATCCGCGTCTGGGCGTCGGTGATGTGGTGGTCGCGGACCGACTGATTCAGCACGACGCTGGGTTGCTTGAGAACGAGCACCTGCAGACGTATCAAGCCGGTCACGTGCCGTTCATCAATCCGACCGAACGTCTTGGCTACCAGATCGACGCCGCGGTGCTCGGCAGCGTCAAGGGTGCGTTGTGCGGCCTGAGGCTCAGTCCGCTTTCTCGGCCGGCCGGTGGGCAAGGCACTCCGGCTGAGATCGTCTACGGCACGGTCCTGTCGGGCGACCAGTATCTGCACTGTGAGCCGACACGGGCGCGGCTACACACTGAATTCAATGCTCTCGCCATTGAGATGGAGGGCGGCGCGGTAGCTCAGGTCTGCGAGGCGTTCGGCATTGATTGGGTGGTGATCCGAACGCTATCGGATCTGGCCGGGCGCGATTCCCGGTTCGAGTTCAATCAGTTTGCCAGCGAGGTGGGAGCGACCTCGGCCGCGGTGCTACGCGCCCTGTTACCGGTGCTCTAGCTGTAACTCTTCGACAGGTTGTGAACGGCGTGGCTAGCGAAATATAGGTGACGACCTCCGGTCTCGGTGTGGTTACCACACGCACCCCGATCACCAAGAGGTCCTCATGTCCCACGCTAATGCCTTGTTCACTCCCAGAGGCCGGTTGCGGCTTGCCAGCTGTGTCGTTGAGGACGGATGGACCTACGCCCGGGCAGCTGAGCGCTTCCAGTGCTCGACGGCCACCGCCAAGAAGTGGGCCGACCGTTACCGTGCCGGCGGCCCAGCGGCGATGGCTGATCTGTCCAGCCGGCCCCACCACAGCCCGCGGCGGCTGTCCCAGCGCCGAGAGCGACGGATCATCAAGGTGCGCTTCACCCGCCGCTGGGTCCGCACCGCATCGCTACCCACTTGCGGATGGCCCGCTCCACCGTCAAGGCCGTCCTGCGGCGCTACCGGATGCCGCTGCTTCTCGAGCTGGATCAGGCCAGCGGCCTGCCGGTGCGCCGGGCACGGCCACACCGCTACGAGCATCCCCCAACCCGGCGATTTGGTCCACCTCGACGTCACCCTCTTCGTCTTCTTAGTAGCGCAGTCCAGGCTTGCCGGGCATCTTGATGTACGGAACGCTCTGCGCTGTCGGATATCTCAGTGCCGGACGATCACCGCTTCAAACGGGGCAGTCAGGGTGAATTGGATCGTCGCGGCCCTTTCCATCTATGGCGGCGTATTTCCGATAGACGCGCCGCGTGGCGGTGTCGCGTCAGCGTCGCCGAATCATCGCCCGTGCTACTCAGTTGGCCTACTCGACATCGGCCGCTGGGTCTTATGGCATCCGCCAGTCACTATGAGGCATCGGACATCTGCGTCCACCGGGCGGTGTGCCCAGACTCATCGTGCAGGAATTGGCGGGAACACCCGAACTGGTTTAGCATCAACCCGGGTGCATTGAATTCTGTTGTCCGCGTTAGCTTCTGACGCTGCGCCTTTCTGATGTTATCGAAGCCTCTCTCTGAAGGAGAAACATGCAAGTTTCGACTCGCTCGTACCTGACGGCCGGTTTGTCGTTCATGGCCGCCAGTGCGATCATCGCGACGCCGATGAGCCCGCCAGCGCCGAAGCAGGAACCGAGTCATCGGTTGGTGGACGACCAGCAGGTCCAGCTCGCGGCGATGACGACGCCTATCCGCATCCATGGCACCGCGAGTAACCCACAGGCAGTGCATGTTCTTGCCGACGTTTCGCGGGCGTTCCAATTGTTCAAGGTCGCGAACGCAACCCCCGCGGTCGGGACGTCTGCTGCGTCGTCTTCGCCCGCGCGGACGAAGGTCGCCCCGCGCGCCGCGGCGGCGGCGATTCCGTCGCAGGCCAACGCCACGCAGACCGGCGCAGTGACTCAACAGCATCCCGAAACCGACAACTCGCCAAGCGCTGCGGGCGGTCAGTCCCTGATTCCCCGCAGCGCTGCCGTCAATGCCTTCGATCCATCCGGGGTCCCCAATGTCCTCGCCTCGGCCGCCCAATTGGTAATTGATGTCAACATCGCCCTGCCCGCGCGTGTCATCGAAGCCACAGCGTCCAATCTCGACGATTTCGTCCATGATGCGGCGGGCAATCCCTTTGACCTCGTCGGCGCGTTATCGAGGTTCTTAACGACTGAAGGCGACACTATTAGCAACGTAGGTGATGTTTTCAGCCATGTTGTCAGTGACGACACTGAACAATTGCAGAACGCGATCAACGGGGTGTTCGGCGTCAATCAACCCGACGAGAGGGTCGCGTCTGCGAAGACGGCCACCGAACCCGGCGCCACAGCGGCAAGTCCGGTGTCCGGAGTCGTCGACAAAACGACAGCGGCGGGCATGCACAGCGTTGACGCCCACCCCAAAGCGGCAGCGACGGGCAAGCATTCCCAGGAGGGGACCGCGAAACCGGTAACGGGTGACACGCCGGGACAGAAGGGCGACACAGGGCCGGCCAACCAGTCGGGCACCGAGATCAAGGATCAGTCACCGTCGACTTCAACCGACGCCACTAAGAATGAGGCCGCCAAGGACGACGCCTCCAAGGGCGACACCGCGACGCCGCGTAGCCAGTCAACGTCGACCTCGCAGAGCGAGGTACACAACGGCGTGTCCTCGTCGGCTAACAATGCGACGAAAAAGGAGGGCGCCACGAAAGCACAGGTTTCGACCCACACTCCGTCACGGACGTCTTCACATGCAGCCAATTCCGGTTCGAAGCATTCAGGCGCGTCAGGCGCTGCGGGTGGTCACAGTGGCAAGGGTAGCCACGGCGGCAAGTAATTAACAGACAGGACGCAACAGGCTCTGCGAAACCCCCATGCAGACCCTGTTGCGTCTCTCTGGGCGGCCGGCTGATCGCTTTGCGACTGTCGGGTTAGATCCCGTTGCTCGCCGGATGCTTCACGGCGGGACGGCCATCGCCCTATTTCCAGTGACCAAACCGTATGCTTTAGACCGTGTTTCGATCCAATCGCGGGAAGCGAGTGGCGTTGAAACCATTGACGGGGCCATGGATGAGTCGATTGCTGAGCTGAGACTCGTAGGATGGGGACAGACAAGCCGTCACCCTCAAAGGGGATGCGAGACTGCCGGTACACACAACCACTACAGCCAATCCTATAGGTCCGTAGCCCCTTAAGGTGTTCGTCGAGGGTTCTCACGATTCGGCTGGAGTCGACAGTGCTTCATCAGAAACGTTGCGCCACGATCGGGGCACCGGCCGCTTCCCCGCGGATTGGGCCTCCATCGCAGCGACCAGTAGCGCCAAATCTCGACGCCGTGACGAGGCTGGCCACACAGTCCATGTTCGTCGCACCAGCGGTTCGCCGACTAGTGGTAGCCAGAGCAATGTTTCAGGGAACTCTGGCATATACCCGCGCGGGGCGAGCGCAAACCGTCCGCCCATGCTCAGCTGGGCGAGTTTGACTTCTGGCGCAAGTTCCGACGCCACCGACGTCTCTGCACCGACCTTTATGCCGTGATTTCGGAGGACCGCTACCACATGGTCGTACCATGCTGGACTATCTGATCTGGGGAAGCCCATCCATTCTAAACTTGCCAAGTCATCCAGCCGTAAGTCTGCGATGCCCAGATTCAGACTGTGTGCTTGCTCGGCAGCCACTAGAACGCCCAGGGGTTCCTCCGCTACGAGCGCCACATCGAGTCTCTCGTCGACGGGCCGTTCTCTTATCAGCGCCACATCCAACGCGCCTTTCTTCACCGCTGCCAGTTGCGCAGGACACGGCAGCTGTGAGATTTGAATGGCCGTGTTGCGAAAGGGTGATGCGGCCAGCTTGGACAGCGCGTCAGCCAGCGGCTGAACCGTCATCTCGGGGGGAACAGCAATCCGTAAGACGGCGTTAGCTTCCGGTGAGAATCTCGCAATCACGGATAGAGCATGCTCGAAACGTCTGATCAGGCTTCGTGCTTCATTGAACAGCGCGGTTCCCGCCGGTGTTGGTGAAACTCCACCTGCGTTGCGTTCAAGTAGGCGCCGATCAAGCGATTGCTCCAGCGTCGCGACGTTCTGTGACAATGCCGGCTGGCTGACATTGAGAATGCGGGCTCCAGCTGAAAAGCTCCCGGCCTCGACCACTGCCACGAATGCCCGAAGGTGGCGTATTTCTACACGCGACTGCATAAACAGGACCCTTTTCCGCCCGCGGTGAACGCGGTGGGGCTCGCGAACGGCGACGCTTGGGGGATCCGTCTTCCCTCTGCAGCAATCGATTTCGGGCGAATGCGGCGGTCCAGGCCCAAGCCATGTCGCGCCGGCGCTATCTCGCGATACCGGCGCGACCCATCTATCAGCGGCATCCGAGAGACTCTGTTGGAACACCTATCTCGCCACGATGATCCAGGACGTCCAAAAGGAGCCGAGCGGCGTCGGTGCTCACTGCCGCTGGCGGTGACCGCTACATGAGGACCATTCCTACTCGGCCGACATCGCCGCGTGTCGCGTACCGTGTTTACCGACGCCGCACCAATTGCGCTCTGGAAAAATCTACTCGGGAGACACAAACTCTTGCACGGTCGAACGAATGCATCGCTCACCCAGGTTGCACTGGCGCGTTCTGCGCGCAGACTTGCATCGATATCTTGTTGACGCCAGAGCACTCGTAGTGCAGTCCACGACTCCCCGCGTGCCGCTAAATCCACGGCCGTCCACATCGATACCACGCACTCTGTATCCGATGTGGACCCTATGATCGCAGCCCGCACCGCCGCATAGCGGTGCGGACCCATTCCTGTAGTGGAACCGACCGCAACGATCGAAATCACGCATTCCTCGCTCTACACGACCGTGACCGAACCAACGCGCTATCGCAAACTCTCAACTGCTTGTGATGGCCGTGTTGTGCGGCGGCGATGTTGTGCCAAGTATCGCGTAGGCCGCGGCCCCGCTCGCTGCGGAGAAAACACTGTAGCTAAGCGGTGATTCCATACCGAGGGATACCGCCATCGCGGTTCCAAATATTACGAGCACCAAGCAAGTCGCTGCGCCGACGAGTTTTGGCCGCCAGCCGGTCAGGAGCAAAACTCCCACGGTCGCTTCGGTGGCGGTAGCAGTCCACACAATCACGGTCAGTAACCGTCCAGAAGCAAACGGAACAAGCTGGTGGGTATAGGCGGCGAAGGCAATCATACTCCCCCAGCTCCCCTGCCCAAGCGGTTCCCACCAGCCGAATCGGTCGGCGACAGCGGACAGAAAGGCCGCCGCGAGCGACACGCGTAGTGCTACCCGGACTACCCGGGTCCGGTCGGGCGGATGCATGGATTCCTCCTGCCGTGTCGCGTTCTGGGAAGGGATGACGCCGTCAAATCGGTGATGTCGCACGCCCGGACTGATTTGCATCGTTAACGGGGCGGTGCATTATTTGCGGCGTCGTCGGTGGTGAGCGGTCCGTCTCCGGTATCGACCAGGAACACTGCAAGTAATTCCGCGGGTTCGGTGGCGCTCGCATTTTCACTGACTACGTGGTGCGCTCCGGGGGCTTCACTCCACGTCTCACCGGCGTGGTAGACACGCGCGGGCTCACCCTCGACTTGGCTGCGGATTGCTCCGGAGATCACGTAAGCCATGATGAACGCTGACTGCGCGTGGTGGTGAGCAGCGCTTTTTCCTCTGGGCGGATAGCTGACGGTGACTGCTTGCAGTGATTTGCCCGCGACATTAGTGGGTTGATCGAAGACGGGACGGACAACCGGGTCTTGTCCCCCATTCGCCGGTGCCGGCTCGGCGTAGGCCGCGGGCGCGAGCATCACCGCAGCCATCAGTGTGACGAAGAGTATTTTTGGGGCCATTTTGGCAGCCTTCCCATCGGACGGTGTGGCGCGCTGCGCTCCACACGGTTACTCTAACGGACTATATAGTCCTTTCTATGCCCTAGTCGGGCGAGTGACGCAGCACCGGTGTCGGCGCGCTACTTCATCACGAGGGAGGCACGGCGGTATCGAGACGGCGAATGAGATCCAGTGGCAGCGAATACTGAAGAGTGGCGTCTCGATCACGCCAAATAGATCGGGATAGTCCGGTTAGGTATGTGAGAAGATGAACTATGTCTAGCGGAGTCGTGTTGTTTCCCAACCCGCAAGCGATCAACGCCATCGACGACGTGGTGGCGCAGGCCTACCGCGCATACGACCTCGGCGTCCGCCAAGTGTGGCTGGGCCAGCAACATGATCACGACGCGATCACTCTCGCTGCACTGGTCGGCGCGGCCGCACCGGGGCTCGGCGTCGGCACGTCGGTGTGCCGATCAACCCGCGTCACCCGCTGCTCGTCGCGTCGCTAGCGCAGACGGCGCAGGCCGCGTCGCACGGCAACTTCAGTCTCGGCCTCGGATCGGGCGCGCACAAACCGGAGCGGCAGGCCTTTGGAATGTCGTGGCTCAACAAGATCACCCGCCTACGTGAGCACCTGACGGTTCTGATGTCGGAGCGGTGGACTTCAGCGGGAACGAGATCAGCGCACAGCCCGGATGGCCCGTGTGAGTCGCCGGGGGCACGCCCGTGCCGACGTACGTGGCGGCATTGGGCCCAAAGGCGGTTGAGCTTCTACGAGACCATTCCGTCGTACCAACAGGTGATCGCGCGAGAGCGAGTCGCTGGCGCGGCAGATCTTGCCGCGGTGGGTTCAACATCTGACGGTCGTCACTCATCGTTTTGAAGTCCGAGTCGACGATGGTCTGCGGCGGTGGAGCCGAAGAAGGCATTGCCGTGGATCGGTGAAGGTCTTTGTCCAAGTGCACATTGGTTCGTTGGAGGCGATCGCGATGGCCGAGTGCCCCTTGTGTTCGGCGCGAACTCGAAACAACAGCCTGACAGCGGGCCAGGCCCAGTCGGCGGTAGCCCGGCTCGTTGACCAGGATCGGCTACGTCGTATCGGTTGATCAGTTGTTTGCTCGAAGTGGACGGTGGAAACTTGGGAACCTGCCTGGTGTGTAAGCAAGAGCAGTGCCGGTACTCATTCAAGCTATAGAGGATGAATTAGTCCCTAGATGCAGGTCTGTCGGATCTTCGCTGTGCGAGGATTTCATTTGAAAGCCAACGTCCGGACTGGGTCCAGCGCGCGCCGAGTGCTCTAGGTGCAGATACCTCGACTCGCCGACGTCGGCACAGGTGGGTTCGCCTACTCGAACCCAAAAAAATAGACCATATGGTCCGTGATCGTTTAGGCTGGGTCTCTGCGTCCCGATATCGACATCGTGCGGCGTTGATCACTGGGTGTAGCGCGGCCATGCAAGGCGATCCGCGCGTGGACGTCAGGAGCATCATCATCGACGGCGACTACGACGACACGAGGCCGGACGGCACGCTGGGACCTAGCGAATCTTTGGACTCTGACCAGGTGCGCAACGACGATGGTGACATCGTGGTCGATGCGCCCTTGCGCTGGATATCCCCTGAGGACCATGTGACGTTGGATGAGCGTCTAGCCGCCGAGGAGCCCGAGCTCGGCTTTACCGAGGGGCCGCCGCCGCGGCGCGGGCGCCACCGTCGTCAGATCAGTGGCAGCCCACACGATGGTCCGTCATTCTTCACGGTGGCGCGCGAAGAGTTCGACCACGACGGCGATGACGGCGACTGACCGGCGCCGCGGATCACAGTCCATGTAGCGGGAACTCGGGCCAGAGTCGATTCGGGATGTACACGCCGGTCACCGGCACCAGGCGGGCACGGTCTGAAAACGGTTGGTACATGCGGCCCGAGCCATTCAGGGTCCCGAGGTAGACGCCTTGGTGTGATGCTCGCATGTGTGATGTCGCTATGCCGCTAGCGATGTCCTTGACCCGACGGAACCGGCGGTACAGCAATTACAACATCAATCAGTCTGCCGCTACGGCGCACAAGCTTGACGTCATCACTCTTGTCGGGTGCTTATCGCGGTGGTTTGTGCGGGTTGTGAACCGTCCCGGGTTTCGTGCACACCCTTTTCTGAGGGAAGGATGGCACGATGCCGAGCAAGTACGACGAGAACACCAAGGCCAAGGCGGTCCGGCTGGTCCGCGAGCATCGCGACGACTACGACACGGAGTGGGCGGCGATGCGCGAGATTTCGGCGCGGTTGGGGATGAGCGCGGAGACGCTGCGCAAGTGGGTGCGTCAGGCAGAGGTGGACGACGGTGAGGCGGCGGGCGTGCCGACCGAGACCGCGCGCGAGTTGCGCGAGCTGCGCCGCAAGAACCGCGAGCTCGAGGCAACCATCGAATCCTCAAGGCCGCAACAACTTTCTTCGCGCGGGAGTGCGACCCGCTACACCGTTGATCTGCGCGTTCATCGACGAACACCGCGAGGAGTTCGGGGTCGTACCGATCTGTCGGGCACTGGCCGTGCACGGCGTGCAGATCGCCCCGCGCACCTACTGGGCGTACCGGTCGGCGGCGCCGTCGAAACGGGCCCTGTGGGACACCACGATCACCGAGATCCTCACCAGCGTCTACGAGCCTGACGAGCACGGCAAACGCCCGCCGGAGTGCCTGTACGGCAGCCTGAAGATGTGGGCGCAGCTGCAGCGACAGGGCATCCCGGTGGCGCGCTGCACGGTGGAACGGATCATGCGCGAGCGCGGCTGGCGTGGGGCGGTGCGTGCCCGGACGGTGCGCACCACTGAGCGGGACCCCTCGGCGAACCGGGCGCCGGACCTGGTGCGGCGGCGCTTCCACGCATCGCGGCCCAACGAGCTGGACGTGGCCGACTTCACCTACGTGCCGCTCGATGGCGGCGTGTTCGGCTACACCGCGTTCGTGATCGACGCCTTCGCCGGGTTGATCGCCGGTTGGGAGTGCTCGCTGACGAAGAATACCGCCTTCGTCGAGCGGGCGATCCGCCAAGCCGCGGCATACCGGGCGCGGCAGGGACATCCGCTCACAGGTGACACTATTCATCACTCGGACGCCGGATCACAGTACCTGCAATACATTTCACCGAGACGCTGATGCTAGAAGGACTAGTCCCGTCGGTCGGGACTGTCGGGGATGCCCTCGATAACGCGTTGGCCGAAACGACGATCGGGCTGTACAAGACCGAGTGCGTGCGCGAGGGCTCCCCATTCCGCACCGGGCCGATCCGCACCCTCGCCGATCTGGAGAACATCACCTCAGCGTGGGTGCACTGGTACAACACTGCCAGGCTGATGCACCGTCTTGGCCGACGCCCACCGGCAGAAGCCGAAGCCGGATACTACGCTCACCAACGGGCCGGGCAGCACACCGATCACACGTAACCCAGGTGTGCATAAACCCGGTGAAAGTTACGACGGCAGGATCGCGGTGAGGTCCCAGGACTTTGCCGCATCCGCCGGCAGTCGTAGCAACATACCGGCGGTCGCGCGTTCGACCGCAAACCGCTTCCCCCTCTCGCCACCGAGGTACCGCGTCGCGATCTGTTCTCGCGCCTGCTGTGCGCCATCGCGGGTCAGCACCGGCTGGTCCGTACCCACCCGGATACCGCGGAACGGCGGCACCGCTTCGAAGACCACCAGCTCGCATCGCGGACGGGCCACCAGGTGTCGCAGCTTCACGTCGTCCTCGCCGATGACGACCTCAAACGCGTTGTCCCGGAATTGGAACCAGACCGGGGAGACCGCCGCCGTGCCGTCTTTGCGATAGGTGGTGAGCACGGCCGGAGACGGCGCCTGTAGCAGCGATGCAACGTCACCCACGATCAGCAGCCTAGACCAGTTTGGGAATGGTCCCGGCGCCAGCACCGAAGCGTTCAGAATCCCCTGTGATCGCAGGGCTGCATTGGTGCAACATTGCCAGGCTGATGCACCGTCTTGGCCGACGCCCGCCGGCCCGAAGCCCAGGGCGAGTACTACGCTCAACAACCGGTCGGGCAGCACACCGATCACACGTAACCAGGTGTGCATGAAACCCTGGATGCCTCACTTGTCGGGTGCTTATCGCGGTGGTTTGTGCGGGTTGTTGGTTTTGGTGGTGTTGTGGGGAGTGTCTGGTTCGGGTGGGTGGGCGGGTGAGAGAGTAGGCCGAGTTGCCGGGCGCGGGTGATCGCTGCTGCGCGGTTTTTGACGGCGAGTTTGCGGTAGAGGGCGCGTTGGTGGGTTTTGACGGTGTTGAGTGAGATGTAGAGTCGTTGGCCGATTTCGCGGCGGGATAGCCGGGTGGCCAGCAGGGCAAGGACTTCGAGTTCTTTGGGGGTGAGTGCTTCGCTGATTGTGGCCCCGGGGTGGGTGGCGGTGAACGCGACGGCTGGGTTGGGTTGGGCGGTGGCGAGCAGTCGGTGGGTTGTGGGGGTATCGGCGCGACCCAACAGCAGCGCGGCGGCCTCCCTGCGGCTTGCCGCGGCTGTGTGGTGATCACCGAGGTGTGCCAGGATCTGGGCTTTGAGGGCCAGCGCCTTGGCGATTGGGAGGATCCCGGCGCCGTTGCGGGCCAGGCGGAGGGCCGTGTCGGCGGCTTGCACGGCTGCGGCCAAATCGCCACGGCTATCGAGGATGATGGCCGCGGCCACAGACACCATCACGTCCACGAAGTGTTTGCCGTCGGCCAGGTCGCCGCTGCTGCCGGTCGCGCGGCGAATCTGGTGCTCGGCGTCGGCGAGCTGACCAGCTTCGGCCGCGATCAGCGCCTGATAGCCCAAGGCGTAGCGGCGGGCGAGGTGATTGCGGTGTTTGTGGGCCAGTTGCGCGGCCCGCGCGAAGGTGGCGTGGGACTGGTGGGTGCGGCCCGAGAAGTACAGCGCCGATCCGTACACGCAGAGGCGGCAGGCCACCGACCGGTCCAGGCGGGTGTCGTCGAGGTCGAGGGTGTCTGCACCGGGTGCCGTCTGCAGCGCCGCGGCCAGGTCACCGGTCTTGAACGCGTAGACCTCCCGCAACGCCACCAGGTCAACGGCGGGCCCGCCATCATCGACGGTGTCGGCGGCGGCTTGGACCGTCTCGATCCACAGGTGCGCGTCATCGAAACGACCCACATCCAACGCGATCCAGGCCCGGGCCGCACTGAGGCGCCGATCGCGGGAAACGGTCTCGTCGGGAAGCAGATCCAGCCAGCCCGAGACGGTCGACAGGCCGCCACCGTTGAACTCGTTGACCCAGTCCGCGGCGATCAGATCCGCACTGGCTGCGATATCACCGGCAGCGACCAGATGACGCACCGCCTCATCAACTAGACCCTCGGCCTCAAACCACCCCGCGGCATGCCGATGCAGACCCGCGACCAGATCAGGCTCGCTGCGTTGCAGCTCGGTGCGCAGCAACTCCCCGAACAGATGGTGATACCGATACCAGCGCCGCGACATGTCCAACGGCACCACAAACAGGTTTTCGCGTTCGATCTCCTCCAACACCGACGCCGAACCTGAGGTTTGCAGCACCGCATCACACAACGCCCCGCTGAGGCGTCCCAGCACTGAGGTACGCAACAAAAAGCTGCGCAGCTGCTCGGACTGACCCCCGAGCACCTCACACATGAGATAGTCGGTGATATGACGGTTATCGCCGGCGAACGTCTTGACGAACGCGGCGCCATCAGCACGCCCGGCAAGTGAAAGCGCCGCCAGGTAAAGACCCGCAGCCCACCCCTCGGTCCGCCGGTGCAACAACTCAACATCAGCCTGCGCCACACCCAACCCGAGCACACCGTTGAGCAGGCGGCCGGCCTCACCCACCCCGAACCGCAAATCATCGCTGCGCAACTCGGCCAAATCACCGCCAGCCCGCAGCCGAGCCAACGGCAACAACGGATCCGACCGGGTGGCCACCACCACCTGCAGACTCGCCGGCATCCGGCCGATCACGAACGCCAACTGCTCATGAACCGCCCGATTCACCACCAGATGGTAGTCATCCAAAATCAGCACCACCGGATCAGCGACCGCATCCAAATCATTGAGCAGAGTCGGCAAAACCACCCCCACCGGGTCAGCACCCATCCCCAACAACTCGACCGCGCGAATCCCCACCCCCGGACAAACCCGCTGCAGCGCCACAACCACATACATCCAAAACCACACCGGGTGATTGTCAGAACGATCAAGCGACAACCACCCAAACCGCCGATCCTCACCACCACCCGACGCCCACTGCGCCAACAACGTCGTCTTACCCCAGCCCACCGGCGCACTGACCAACGTCAACCGCCGCCGCCGTCCCGCCGACAACCCCTCCAACAAACCAACCCGCTCAACAACCTGACCCCCAACCGCCGGAACATGCATCTTCGTGGCCAACAAAACCGCACGCTCACCACCACCCACGACGCCGCTGCCGCCACCCTCAACCGAACCCACCACCTCCTCCGCACCCCGCCAATCGGCCACCTCCCCGACATTCCCATCACCCGCACCAGACGCGTGTTCGCACCGCACAGACGCCAATGACTCATACGCGTCCTCCAAACTCACCCCAGACACATGCCCGTTCGACCTGACCGATCCACGCCCCGCAAACGACCCAACAAACCCGTCGTGAGCCATGCTCACACTGTGCCCACCCACCCGCATATCTCCTTTTCCCATCAACACATCGAGCCCAGCGACCCAAAACACCACCCGGGGGCCAGGACGGTCATCGGCGTCGCAGCACCCTCGTCACCACATCGGCGACGCCTTTCGCGTTCAACAAGGTGCGCGCAGTCTGCGGCACCCCGACTTCGTGGTATTCGACGTCGGCGCGGGCACCGTAAGGACGGAAGCCACGGGCGTAGTGCTGGGTGCAAGTAGCGAACGACAACGGCGCAAAGACAGACGGCCAGTTCGACAATCATGTGGTCTGTGGTGCCACCTGCACCGTCCAGGAGCAGTATTGGAGACACTCCAGCGATGTCCCAGGTCATATCCGATGGCCTTGGAGGCAGTTGATTCAGCCGGTGCGTTACCCACGCCTGAACCGCTAACATCGGCACCTCCGGCTGACGCCATGCCACCAACCTCGACGCCGAACGCCATCGGCGGACTCATTCCGATTTCTCATCGTCCGGGTAACCCGATCTCGGTCCCAATTGCCCACAGTAGGCAGCGTGAACGCGAGGAGCCCTTCGGGCCACTCGTGGGCGTGGGTTACCCCTCTCCATAGTCTCCTCCACGCCCGCAAAACGGCGAATACCTTCTACTCGTACGATGTTTGACACCCTTCTTGCGATATATCGACACCGAGTGCCAGCGGACCTACCGATTCGAGTGGTGCAGCCCAGTTCGAAGAGCCTTCTGTTACTTTCCAAAATGCCATGCTCGGCACCGCTTCCATTCGAGTGCGAGCTCGTCGGTTCTGATGCCGCTTGCTCACTGACTAGCGCTCGCCCACCGCCTGGCCGATGGAACACACAGATCGCCGAATTCACAGTGGCCTAACACATTTAGTCGAAGCCCTTGATAAGTAACTCTTCACGCGCAGGTATGAGTCGCAGCCCACGGTTCCAACGCGACGCGCTTCCGTTGTTAAACCCGCTCTACCGCCGCGCCCCCTTGGATCAGGCACAACCACGAGGACGCAGAAGATGTACTCCAAGACACCATGGCTCGTGCGTCGCGAGCTTTCATTCGTTACGACCAGGCACCAACCTGAACGCGTGGCTGAACCGGATCATGACCAACACTCACATCAACGGCTATCGCAAGAAGCAGCGAAGTCTGACAAAGTATCTCACCGAGGAGATCACCGATGCGCAGCTGGCCCTCAACGCGAACCACTCACCGACTGGGCCGGCATCGGCTGAGGATGAAGCGCTGAGCTATTGCCCGACAGCGCTTCCCAGGCCGCGATGTGGGTGCTGACCGAAGACTTCAGCACTGCTGTGTACTACTCCGATGTCGTAGGAATGCGTTACAAGGAAATCGCTGAGGTTATGGACACCACCGGCGGGACACCTCATATGAGGGTATCGCGGTGGCGTGACTCTTGATGAGGTCGGGACAATCGGCGCATTGCGTTCAGCCCAGACCACCGATCCCACAGGACAACCCGTCCCCGACGCGATCCTGAACCAGCCAGCAGTTTGACCGACCTGTTGGAACAATGTTGCCCGCTGAGTGTATTTCGCGATCGTCAATGCGTGGATCGGAACTATCGTTTCCTACCCAGCACCGCAGAGGAACGTCACCTGAGCGGCCGACGCCGCTACCACGTAACGGCCAAGGTCATAAGCATCGGTTATAGCCGAATCATTACCGTATTTATAGCCTCTGTTAAGAAATATGCGCCTCGGAACTATAGTGAGCTGGGTGACGCGCCATGGCGCAAGAGGCTCACATCGCCGGCTTGGCCCGTACCGGCCTGACGAATGCCGGAGATCGTCGCTCAGTTACTCGTCATCTCACGCCACAGGTGCGCGGCACGTCAATCGGTGTTCAGGGAAGTGGCATCAGATCACGCCGACTGGATCAACGCATACGCCAGCTGCCGAACCTATGTGCCTCGCCCGACGGGCATCGCCTGACTAGGGCGTTCACCGTCAACGCGGTCCGCCGGTACGTCCGTTTCACAACCACAAGAGGGATAACAAATGCTGGACGAAACGACCGACTCCGAATCGAAGTCGACAATAACCGTGGTGCAGGAAGTACAGCCACCGTTGATTCCTGCCGATGCCCAGGTGATAACGGTTCTCATCAACCACCCGCCAGGCGCTCATGGTTACCCGCCGCATCGCCTCCCTGGCGGTCCGGCCTTCGGATACATGATTGACGGTGAGATGTTGTTCGAACGCGAGGGTGAAGCACCACGCGTCCTCCGTGCTGGAGACGCGTTCTGGGGACCCGGCGGCGACGTGATCCACTATCAGGATGCCAACAACCGCACTGACGTTCCTTGTAGCTTCGTCATCACGATGTTGAGTGTGCCCGGGCAACCGTTGCGCGAATGGGTTACCGAAGAAGAGCTTGAGCAGCGAAAGGGACTGCGCGTCAACAGTTGATCGGGTCCGGCAATCTACACAGTCGGATGAATTTTATTGCCGAATCGGCGGTCCCCCTTCGATCGGCGGATTGCCGCTGCGAGCCCAAGTACAGACGCGCTTGGAGGATCAGCTCGACACGGCAATGCTCATCAGGGTGAACTGCCGAATTCAGCGAGCTTGGGCGGCGTCGATGAGCCTGTACGCCAAGTCAATACTTGTCGCGCGTGATCCTCGACCCTTGGTTATGGGTTGATGCCCTCTGTGCAGTTCCTGCAACACGCGGCACGCGGAGCGGCGACCACCCGGCCAGTTTTTCAACTGAGTCTGATCCGTCTGCGGAAATCCATAGTGCGCCAGTAACCGTGTGCTGATGCTGCCTGTCGGCCAATCAGCCTATCCCCAACGTAGTTAGGCAAGGTGTGGTGCCGCTGGGTAGCGAACGCACAATCTGACGCGTGTCGATCCGGCGGGGCAAATGAAGGGACAACGACCATGAGAAATTACGTCGTCGCGGGGCTGGCCGCCGTGCTGATGATCATCGGGGCGCTGATCGCCACGGCGGTACCGGCCAGCGCTGGATGCGTGCCCTACGATCAAAACCTGCTGTGCGACGGACCCATTCAGCCTGATGGCACTTGGCAGCGATGCTTGCCGCTCCAACAGGACCAGCTGTATTGTTGGCTACTGGGCCCTGGTCACGCGCAACCCTGGCATATTTTTACCGCACCTCTGCCGCTGGACCACATCGACCCGTAATAGGACTCGGGCAATCGCCATCAAAGGCGGGCGAGTCCCCTCACTGGCATAAATTGCAGCACAGCGCTTATCGCCGGTACTTCGTCGTCGACGGCGAGGCCGCCTCTTGACCAAGAGCCCGCCGGTGCCGACGCCAAACCCGTTGCACCACGCCGGTGCCGCCCTTGACTGCCGATCTGGATATCCGCTTTCACTGGTTGAAGCTGTTGCCGTGCGGCGCAGTTCAACCGAAGTGCTGCTCTACTGCGGCCGGGCTGACAACACCGTCCGTGTCATCGGTCGAATTGAAGTATCGGCGCCAACGCTTCCTCGGATGCTCGTATCAGAACAGTTCACATACCAATGCGTATCCTTTGCACCACAGACGGGATTGCGAACGCGGACTGCTATGGACTATATAGTCCGAAGCAAGCGTCAGTCGAAAGTTCATTACCGGGATCTCTCAGACGGGGATGCCACATGGATCTGCGCAGTCGCGCTGCCGCTGTCGGCGCACTGATCAATCGAGCCGAGTATCGCTCGCCACCGCGTTCACGCTGCCACTCCCGACATCGCTACGGCTTGGTCGCTGTCGCGCGGATGAAGCGTGCCCACAGGAGCACCACCGCGCATAGGACGCGTTCCGTGAGCGACGGAGTATGCCAGGGCACGGCGCGGGCAAATCCCGGCACTACCACCGTTTCAGCCGTACGCATGCCTCTGGAGGACCGGCGGTCAGCGCCGACGGGTATCCGGTTGTCCACGAGGAGGGACGTACGAAGTCGTGAGCGATTTACCCCATCGTCGAGTTGTCCACCGACCCGCTGCTGACCACGACCCGCTCGGTGCGCAAACGGCTCGATTTGACCAAAGCTGTTCCCGTCCGCCTGATCCGGGGAATGCCTGGAGATCGCGCTACAGGCCCCGACATCGGCCAACGATCAGAACTGGAGCTTCATTGTCATCACCGACGCCCAACAGCGTCGCGCGATCGCCGAGGTGTACCCGAGAAGTTGCCAGCGGGACGGTGGTCACCACCGCGCAGCCGCCGAACACTCAGCCAGTAGAGGGGCAGGCGCTTTACTTCCTTGTCGAAGCCCGACTTCGTATGCGAGCGCGCTCCCCGCACGGGCACCACAACCCAACCACTCACCTGAGAGGGTGGGGCGGGCATCGAGGTCTCTACGCAATCAGGTAGAGCAAGGCCGGCATGATCCGGAACGTGTGCGCGCTCGACACGAACCACACGATCGCGAGGTCCGTGCTCCCGCTCCGCCTCTGGGACTGCTACGACCCGCGATAGATTATGTGTGATGACGGCCCGCCTGACTCCCACTGCCGGAGCCCGCGTCGAGGCCTCGCACTGGACCCCAAAGGGCCGCCAGGCGAATCGTCCCCGAGATCGTCCACCGCTCGTCGAGTTGCTGACACTCGCGTGTCAACACGCTGACTGACCGATCGCCATCGCCAGGTGGGCAGTGCTCCACACTTGGTAAGGTGGGACCACACGGTCCGTTTTACATCCCTGTTGTAAGGCTGGTCGCCCGAACGAGTGTCAGCGCGGGTCTACCGTTTGGCGGCTGTCTTGCGGCGCCGCTGGGCGGCACTCGCACGCCGTGAGGAGGTAGCCGTCACGCGCGACTTGGCGCCTTTCGTCGGCCGGGAACCACGATCCCCCTGGCCGAACCCGCCGGTCAAATCGGAGACGTCGATCAGGCCGTTGGCGCGCAGTAGCGACGCAGCGGTGCTGGAGCGGCCGCCGGCCGCGTAGTGCACCACGATGGGTTTGTCGGTGGGGATGGCGTGCATTCGGCGCCGCAGATCGGGCAGCGCGATTTCGATCGCTTTAGGGATGGTGCCGCGGGCCCTATCCCCCTTACCGCGCACGTCAATGAGCGTCACCGCGCCATCGGCGAGCAGCGCTTCGAGCTCGCGCGGGGAAGTCCGCTGGGTGCTTTGCACCAGATCGGCCAGCTTGGCCGGGAACGCGGCACCCGCGCGCAGCGCGAAGACGCCGGCCACGTCACTGAATCCCGACTCGAACAGGTGTGCTGTCGCGGCGTCTTCCTCGCCCGGGTAGACGATCACCGCGACCGTGTCATCGGGGTCACAGACCGCTGCGGCGGTGACCGCCATCGAACCGGTGAAGCTGACGTTCAACGCGCCGCGCAGATGCGCCGATGCGAAGTCGTCGGTGCTGCGCGCATCCAGGATCACCGCGCCGGCATCGATGGCGCTCCGCAGTTTCGCTGCGGTCAGCGGTTGTGCGGCCACTCGCACCGCTTTGGGACGTGCCGGGGTGGTGGTGGTGAGGCTTTCGATGTGGGCCAGCGCCATGTCAAGTGCGGTGGCCATCGGAGCGACATCATGATCGGCCTGCGCGAGCAGGTAGCCGCCCTGCAGTGCGGCCATCAGCCCGGTAGCCAACGAGTCGGGGTCAGCCGTGGCGGAAAGGATCCCATCGTCGTGCATCCGTCGAAATCCGGCAGCCAGCAGCCCTTCCCAGGTCGCGAAGTGCCCCGACAGCGAGGTGCGTGCCTGTTCGTCTTGCTCGGAAAGCTCCACCGTCATTTTGCCCAGCGCGCAACCGTAGGCGCCGCCTTGCAGGGCAGCCCCCTGAACCAGGGCGTCACGCCAGCGCCGCAGACCGCTCATGGACTTCAGCCGCGCCAGGCGCTGTTCTTCGCGCGCCAGGATCTGTTCGGCGCGCAACGCCAACACCGCGCGCACCAGTTCGGGCTTGCCGGCCGGGAAATGTTTGTAGAGCTGGGACTTGCTGGTGCCGGTTGCGGCCCGCACGTCGTCGAGAGTGACGGCGTTGACGCCGCGGACATACATCAGATCGGCGGCTGACGAAACCATCCGCGCCCGGGTCGCTTCCCCGCGTGCGGTTATTCGCCGCCGCGTCGGACGCTCGCCGCTAGTCACCGGCGCTACAGTACCGGCCGGGGCCGGGTTGGTAGTCGCTGCTCGAGTAGCCCTGCCGGCGTGTCGAGGATCCCCGCAGCGCGACGGGTACCCGACCGTGCCGGGTTGGACGCTTGATGCTCGTTGCGGTTGGTCACAGCCCCTGCCTAGCCCACGGTCAGCGTCGACACCCCTGAGGTGCGGGTGCACCCACGACGCGCCTGTGCAGCTAACGATACCCCGTGCGCGGACGATCAGGTCCTTAGTTGTGCAGCGCGTCCTGCGGTAGCCTTGAGGTCGGCCCCGAGCAGTCTCGAAGTTGATCATCCTTCGAGCCAGGCCATGGAACGTCTCCTGTAGCGCTTCAGACATGTCGGGTGGTGTGGACGTTGCGGACCAGTTCCTCGACGGTCAGATTCCAGCGTTGAGCCAGGATGAGCTCACCTAGTAGCTCGGCGACGTGGGCGCCCGCCAGGTGCCCGCCGAGCAGCTCCCCGTGCGCCCGATCGGCGATCACTTTCGCAAAACCGGTGGATCGCCATAGCTGTGGGCATTTCCATTAGGACGTGGTTGATGACGATGCCGCCGGTGCAGGGGACGGTCGCCACGCCCAAATCTCGAAGCCGTAGCCCGAGGTAGCAGGAGCGAAACCGACGGCCCGCAACACGACATCGATGGTGAGGGTGTCCGCGTCCTCGGCGCCGGCCCACGGTAGTGAGGGTGGCGGCATCGGCGGTTTCGGTCAGCCCCTCGATGCGCGCCGACCAGCATGGTGACGCCGAGGTTGCGATAGGACTTGGCGATCTCTTTGCAGATATCGAGGCCTTCGTTTGCCATCATCCGTTCCAGGCTTCCGATCCCTGTCACGGCTACGCCATAATTAGCCAGCACATCGGCGAATTCGATGCCGATCGGACCAGCCGATGATGGCGATCGATAACGGCAGCGTGCTGGACATGATTTGTTTCTTGCAAGTGCGCACGGTGGGCCTGCGGCTGGTGCCGGGCAGCAGCCGCGCGGTGGCGATGATCACCGCATCGAAGCTGATCTGGGTGTCGACGTCCTGGTTCTTGATGCGCATGGTGTGGCGGACGACAACTCCTGGGTTTCATAGCCGTCGATCTTGTTCTGGCGCATGAGGAACCGCAATCCGCGCACCCGTTCCTCGGCGACACGGCGCGAGCGTTCAAACGCCGCCTCATAGCGCATGGTGGTGGCACCTTCGATGCCAAAGGTGTCGGCGTCGACCCGCAGAAGGTGGGCGATCTCGGCGTTGCGCAGCAACGCGTTGGACGGGATGCATCCAACGTTCAGACACACCCCGCCCCATGTAGTTGGCTTCGACGATCGCCACCGACAGACCAAGTTGCGCGGCGCGGAGGGCGGCGACGTAGCCCCCCGAACCCGCACCGAGCACTACGACGTCATACCGCATCGATCGGCACTTTCCTTTGGCGCGTCCGCTGTTGCGAGATGCGGTCCTATCGTGGTCTATATGGACCTCTCCGTCCGGCATTGCGATGCGCTGGGGCCTACTCGCCCGCCTGGGTGCGGCGATGAACTCTCTGTACGGGTAATACGTTCGTGAACAATGCCGCGACGCTGGCGCATGGCGACGGCGCCAACGACGAATGACTGCTCAGTGCGACTGTATGGGCCCTCACAATTATGGCCGATATAGTCCCTTGAGGGCTAGCCTTGGGTCACACCTGGCGATGTCTGGAACGGGGATCTGACACATGAAGATCTGCGGTCGTATCGCTGCAGTCGCCGCCACTACGCCACTGAGGCGCTACTTTGTGGCGGCCCACCGGTGGCGCATCGCGTCCTGCATGTCAGCAACGCCTGGCCCTGTGGGGCCGGGCAACGCCGAGAGCGCGTTCACCGCGCGGGGTGTGGCGACGCGGGCCCGCATCCTGGCCAAGGCCGACGAGCTCATCGCGCGCTTCGGTGTCGAGGGGACCACTCTCCACGGGATATGCCGGGCCAGCGCAATCAGCAAATGGCAGTTCTACGAACATTTTTCCGACAAGGAAGACCTTGTGCGTTCCGTCCTTGACGTCCGGGTCCAAGCACTACTGTCTGATCAACGCCGACAACTTGCCGAGGTCACGAACATGGCCGGCCTCGACAAGTGGCGCGACAACCTGGTTGCAGCAAACCGGCAGCGCGGCGGAGCGTTCGGCTGCGCGTTGGGGACCATGGTCTCTGAGCTGGCCGACCGCGACGAAACCTGCCGAATCCAGCTAGCCGGCTACTTCGCCGAATGGCGTGGCCTGGCCGCCGCAGCACTGCGACGGATGCAGTGCGGCGGAGAGCTGCGCGGAGACGCCGATCCAGATGAGCTGGCCACAGGTCTGATCGCTGCCCTGCAGGGCGGCTACTTACTGGCCCAAGCCAGCCGCAACGTCAACCAGATGGCCTCCGCGATCGAGATGGCCCTAGCCCGCGTCCGATTCTTCGCCGACCAGAACTGAACACACACACCATGCGCTACTCCACGCCCCGACACGCCCCGACACGCCTCGGCCCGCAACGACCGGTTACACACTTTGCACCACCCAACCGCTGACCTGATGACCGCTGCCGCGTTGACCACCAACGGCGCATCGACTCGAGGGGCCGCGTGTGCCAAGTGACTTGGTGGCGTCAACTCTTCGTCGAGTCGATGTAGGGAGTGTTCGGGGTTTTCCCGGTGGCCGGGAAGCCCGGTGGAGTTGGTGTAACGCACCGGCAAGTTTGTCGCCCCGTAGGGTGTGCCAAAGTCGAATCGTGGGGTCGGAGAACCGTTTTGAATTGCCAGGGCGGTTCGCTCATGTGGGTGGGGCAGCCGAAGATGATGCCGTCGGCGACGGCCAGCATGTCCCAGCCAGCCTCGTCGACCAAACCCTCCTCGTCGATGCGGATCAGATGCACGTGCGCGAAAGTGATGTCGGCGCCGTTGCAGACCGCCTCGGCCATGGGCCAGACGTGTCCCGTTTGCGAATCTGCGACGATAGCTACAGTTGCCGCCTCAGGTTGCCCCTCCACTGGAGGCCGATCACCGCTACGTTCTCACGTCGTGCGTTCGGGGTCGGACCTGGACCACCGTTGTGGACTATTTAGTCCATGTCGGTGTGGCTGTTGAAGCTTGGCCCGTGGTCGGATCGAGCTACTGATCCATGCGAGGTGTGACCCGCAATATGACCAATCCTGCGGATGGACCGTATAGTCCCCGGCATCTAGGCTGTATCCGTGTATCGATAGCGACATCGTGCGGCGTTGAACACCGGGTGCAGCGCGGCGTCAGGAGCATCATCGTCGAGGGCGAGTGGGACGACACGGGGCCGGACACGTCGTCAACGGCGTTCGTCATGAAGACCGAAAACAATAACTTTTGGAGGATCGATGGGAATATTGGTACCAGCGGGTGCACAGGACTATTGGCGCATGACGACCATGGTGACCGGATATTGGATGACTCAAATCGTGCGTGCAGCAGCAACATTCAACTTGGCAGACCACCTCGCCACAGGTATTGACACCCCGGACGCGATCGCCGCCGCGGAGTGCACCGATTTGGATGCCACCCGGCGCCTCATCCGTGCCTGCGCTTCATTGGGCCTCGTGACGTCCGTCGATGGGAAGCATTTCACCGGGACGTCACTGCTGAGCACGCTACTCAAGGACGACCCGAACTCATTGCGGGGCATGGCACTTGCGCAGGCCGCGCCTGGCCACTGGTTGAGCTGGGGGCGATTCCCGGATGCCGTCCGCAATGGTGAACGGCAGATCAGAGCCGCACACGGGGAGTACGACACAATCTTTGATTACTACGCCAATCATCTCGACGAGGCCAGTCACTTCACGGAGGCGATGTCGAATCTGAGCGCCGCCGCAGCTATCGAAGTCGCGAAAGTGATCGATACCCAGAATGTCAACTTCGCGCTCGACATCGGAGGAGCGAACGGCGAAGTCGTTCGGGCGATGATGCGGGCGAATCCCGACCTGCGCGCCGGAGTCTTCGACCTGCCGCACGTTGTGCCAGACGCCGAGGCGGCCGCTCGCAAAGACGGCCTGAAGGACCGCTTCACCACGGTGGGCGGCGACTTCTTCGAGTCGGTCCCGCCCGCCGATTTGTACCTGCTCAAATACATCCTGCACGACTGGGACGACGACAAGTGCGTCCGCATATTGAAGAATTGCCGCGCTTCCCTGCACGAGGGCGGGCGCCTCGTCGCTATCGACTACCTTGTCGATGAACTGGGTACGCCGGGGTTGCCAACACTGATGGACATGAACATGCTCGTCATGACCAACGGCAAAGAACGCGGCATCGAAGAATTCGACCAGCTCTTCGATGCCGCCGGACTTCGTCGCACGTCAGTCGGCGAGGCTGGGCAGTTCGCCGTCATAGAGACGGTGGCGATCTGAAACGCGGAGCGGCGCGGGCATACGAAGATACCTCTTTTTGTGCACTGGTTCGATCAAACTGGTGCCTCGGCGTCCGCTCGAGGAGATCGAAACCCCAAGTCGTATGACAGTCTCGTTCGACGATAATTCGCCAGACGTGAAGTCGCTTGAGCTACGGCCGTACGCGCGACGCGAACTGCGATGCGCATCCAGCGAAGGATACGTCCGCTGCGCATTGAATGGCAGGGCTGAGCGGCCGACCAAACCATCTGCCATGCCACACCGGCCGGGCGACCATGCCCGTTGTGTGAAGTGATGCGGTCACGGCGTCGATACAAGGGTGGGCCCCGTGCGGGCCCCAAACCAACTTGCGTTAGCCGAGGAGTGAACTGGATATATGAGTACGACCGAGGGGAACAACGTCGTCGAGGTCCCGCGGGTCCGCATCGCGGTAGCGTCCATGGCAGGTACCACGATTGAGTTCTACGATTTCTATGTCTATGCGACCGCGGCTGTGTCGGTGTTCCCGCAACTGTTTTTCCCGCGAAGCAACGCGACCACAGCGCTGCTGGCATCGTTGGCCACCTTCGGGCTGGCGTTCGTCGCGCGACCCGTCGGATCAATTCTGTTCGGTCACTTCGGGGATCGGATTGGCCGTAAGGCCACGCTGATTGTGTCCCTACTCACCATGGGCATCGCCACCTTCCTGATTGGACTACTGCCCACCTATGACCAAGTCGGGCTGACCGCCCCGGCGCTGCTGGCCGTAATGCGGTTCTGCCAGGGCCTGGCCCTGGGTGGCGAATGGAGTGGGGCCGCCCTACTGGCCACTGAAACGGCCCGCCCCGGCCGGCGGGGCTGGGCCGCGATGTGGCCGCAGATGGGGGCGCCACTAGGGTTTCTGCTGGCCAACGCCGTGTTTCTGGTGCTGATCACCTTGCTCGGCAACGGCTCGCTGCAGCCTGCGCTGAACCACTCATTCTACAGCTGGGGTTGGCGCATTCCGTTTTTGCTGAGTTCGATAATGGTGGTGATCGGACTGTATGTGCGGTTGCGGCTGGCGGAAACTCCAGTGTTCACCCGAGCGCTCGAGCATGGCGAACGCGTTGAAGCGCCGTTAGCTCAACTGTTTCGCACGAGCTGGCGCCAGCTCATCATCGGTACCTTCGTGATCGTCGGCGCATACTCGCTGTTTTACATCGTGACGACTTGGGTGCTGAGCTACGGTACTAGCGCGCGGCCGCCGAAGGGTGCCGGACTCGGCATGGGGTACACAGGCTTCCTGCAAATGCAGCTGATCGCGGTGCTGTTCTTCGCGGCCATGCTGCCGGTCGCGGGCTGGCTGATAGACCGCTTCGGCCGGCGGCCTACCCTGCTGGTGATCAGCGTCGGCATCATCATCTACGGCGCGGTGTTCGGTCCCCTCCTAGGCGCCGATCACGCGACATCGGCGACGGTGCTGATATTCCTCATCACCGGGATGGCGCTGACCGGCTTTGCGTACGGGCCAATGGGCGCTGTGCTGCCGGAGTTGTTTCCAACGAACGTGCGCTACACAGGGTCGGGGATCTCCTTCAACATTGCGAGCATCCTCGGCGCTTCAGTGGCGCCGTTCATCGCGACGTGGCTGACCACCAACCATGGCGTCACCTCTGTGGGCATCTACCTCATGGTGATGGCCGCGATCAGCCTTATAGGCCAGCTGGCCATGCACGAGACCGGCTCCAGCCCACTCGACACCGCGGGACGCGGTGATGGCCCGTTGCGCCTAGCGGACAGCGGTGTTCAGTGACCTGGCGCAGGCGGCTGATCTCTGTCGATTCAGTGTGAGCAGTTGTCGGTAAGAGTCGTCTGGGGCTTGATGCTTGCTTGGCCGTTGAGACATCGCCGGACACGACGCCCTTGATCAGGGATCGACGTCGAATTCGTCTGACAGACAAAGCAGTTCGCTTGGCGTGCCCATCTGCACTTCCTGCCTCCCGGGGTTTATCAGTGAGCAAGTTCGGATTCTTGGGCGAGTAGCGGATCCCAGACTTGGTTGACCGTAGGGTGTGGCGCGACAGCATGGCGGATGAGACTGGTGGGGACCTTCGCGACGATCGCCAATGTGGCTGCTTGCGCCAGTTCGGAGAACTGCGGCCCCACGAATGTCGCTCCGAGCAGCGTGTTGGTTGCGACGTCAATGACCAATTTCGCCCATCCATCGAAGCCATCCCTGAAGAGGGCGAGGTGTGAGACCGCCTCGGGGTAACGAGCGGTCCGTGTTCTTACTTCGAACCCTTCTGCTCGGGCCTGACTTTCAGTGCGCCCCGCCTTGACCACTTGGGGATCAGTGTGGATCACCTGCGCCAGACTGCCGGCATCATGGACAACCAGCTCGTTCTCGCCAGGTTCTCGCCCTGCGACGCGGGCCGCGATGATGTCAGCCACGGCATGGCCGTGATATGTGGAGATATGAGACGACCGAGCACGCCCCGTGGTGTCGCCCAAGGCGTAGAGCCAGTCACCTTTGACGCCGACCGCTTGTAGATGGTCGTTCACAGAAATGAACTCGCCGGCCGGTAGGCCAACGGTTTCCAGTCCGATGTCGTGAGTGTTGGTGCGCCGTCCGGCGGCTACGACAACCTCGTCTACCTCGATAGTTTGGTGATTGAAAGTGGCTGTGACTGGGCCCCCCGACTCGACGCGGGATACTGCCGACAACTCTGTCTCAAAGTGGATCTTGACGCCTCTGCTCCACAATGACTGCTCGACCAGCTCGCGAGCTTCGGGTTCAAAATTGCGAAGCACTGTGTTCCCACGCACCAGCAGTGTTACCGCCGAGCCCAAACCGGCCAGGATTGTCGCGAACTCGACGGCGATAGGTCCGCCACCCACCACCAGCGCGCGAGGTGGCACGTGTGTCATAGTCGCCAAATCCCGATTGGTCCACGGCCGTGCTTGCGGCAACCCGGGGATCTCCGGCAGGCTGGGACGTGTGCCGGTGGCCACAACGACCGCGTGCCGTGCCGTCACGACAGCTTCGGAGTTATCGGCATGCGCCACGTGAACTGTTCGTTCGCCGCTCAACCGGCCTGACCCGTGAAACACCGCTACACCGGCCCGCCGCAAAGATGCGATTCGGTCTTGATCCGAGAGATGCTCGATGATCGCGTCGCGTTTCGCGAACACAGCCGCAAGATCGAGCTCTGCGCTCGAAATAGCCTCTCGCACACCAGGAACGGCCTTCGCGAGATTGAACACCTCGATCGGGCGAAGCAGCGTTTTGGTCGGGTTGCACCCCCAGTAGTGACATTCCCCACCGACCAGACGATCCTCGACGAGCGCTACCGAAAGCCCTGCCGAGGCAAGTTTTCGCGCCGCGGCCACACCGCCCACCCCGCCGCCTACCACAATCACGTCGAACTCGTTACTGGTCACCTTGACCCTCACATCCGATGATCGATTTTGGCTGCGGCTCGACCGTCTACAAGCCGCGCTGATGTCGCTCTACTAATGGCACGTGCGATCTACGACGAATTCAGCAGCCCGCTTTGCGAGGCCGGCTGCGACGTAGAGACAGAGGATGGGCGCCGTGCGCCTCATGGGAAAGAATTTGCAAATTTTGATCCAACCAATAGTCACGGCCAACCCAGTGCGCGCAACGATATATCCTGCCGGTCTCACGACCGGCTCACTGGCCAGCATTACGACAGTTAAGAAGTTACCCTTCACCGGCATAACAGGCGCCTCTCCACGAAACGGTCTTAGGCGGCAAGCCTTCATACACGGATCACCGGACAGGGCGATCGTTAGATCGAAGTACAAACGCCCGGCTGCTCCAGAGAAACGTACACTGCGGCGGTGGATTGTCTCGACCGCGCAAGAGCCAGGTCGAAGGAATTCTTTATATCAAGCCAATCGGTTTACTTTTATGCCCTCTTCAGGGATATGCATCTCTGGGACAGAAGACAAGACCGTGGGTGGCGGAAGGTCTCTGTTCGTCGATTCCCTTGACGTTGGCGACGACCAAAGGAGTCAACACCGCAGGCGCCGGAGAATCGCAAGCCCGATCTGGCGCTCTTCGCACTCTCCCAGGCGATAGGCTCGTCGCCCGCGCAAAGCCGCAGAGACTCTGCATCACGGCTCTAGCGTTCACCAAATAGTATGTGATGGATGAGTTCCTGAGACGCACACGGCCACACCAATACCTACAACGCTCACATTGCGGCCCCGAAGCCGTCGATACAAAGATGTCCCCACCAAGTGCTGGAAGCCAGGCCAGCCGTCGGCGGACGCGCCTTGAAAACGCTGCACTGTCAACGCGTAACGCGCGGTCACCACAAGCGTTACAGCCCTCACCATGCCGCTTTCCCGCCCGACCCGCGGCGCAGCGGTTTCATCGAAGTTGTCGGCCTTTTCGCACTGGCGCGGGCTGCGGACGCACACGGGCACGTCCGCAGCCCCGCCGGCGCGAAGGCAGTGGCTTTAGCGTTTCATGGCTCAGTTGCGACCGGCCATGATGCCACCGTCGATGTCGACGATTGCGCCGGTCATCCACCCAGACTTGTCAGATAGCAGGAATGACACCGCATTCGCGACATCCTCCGGCTGGCCGACCCGCCCCAGTGGGTGGAAGCTGGCGAAGCTGTCGACGGTTTCGTCGAGTTTATCCTGTTCGACAAAACGCAAGTACAGGGGTGACTTCACGACTGCGGGCGCGACCGCGTTGACCCGTATCCTGTGCGGCGCCAGCTCGATCGCGAGCGCCTTGGTCAACGAATGCAGGCCACCTTTCTGTACGGAGTAGCCGGAGTGCGGCGTCGGAGCGATGCCCTGGTGCGCCCACATCGAGCCGATATTGACGATGGAACCGCCCTGGCCCCCGCGGACCATACCTGCGACGACGGTCTGCGTGATGAAGAACAGCGCGCGGTTCAGCTCGTTGTACGAGTCGTAGAAGGCTTCGTCGTACTCGCTGAACGGTTTTGGGATGAAGAAGCCGGCCGCGTTGACGAGCAGGGTCGCGTCGGCGTGCTCAGCAGCGAGGAGCTCTCGGACTTCGGGCACCTGGTCGCGATCGGTCAACTCCGCGGTGATGCCCCACGCTTTTCCGTTCTTCGACAACGCGTCGACCGCGGCCTGGACCCTGTCCTCGTCCCGCCCCGTGATCACGGCGGTGCCACCTGCGAGAATCACCTGGTGGGCCGCGGCGAGGCCCATGCCGCTGCTACCGCCGACGACGACGACTTTGCGGCCCTCGAAACTCATATTCATGACACTCGTTCCTTCCTCATCGAATACCGATTTCTGTTGGCAGAGCCTGGTTCCCCGCGGAGGGGTACGACGTCGGTGAAACTGGGCACCGGCTTCTTCATGTCAGACGGTCGGCTAGCGGAGGCCCACAGTATTCGCGGTGGCGGCCTAGGCCCTACCCCACACAACTGGAAGTTGAACGGCTTCGCGAGAATCGAGGTCGTCCATCAGTTCCATTCTTTGGTGTTGGGAGATCTTTCTTGCCGTCGCCGAAACCTTGCGGCGACGCTGTGTGCCAATGCGCTTCTTGTCATATCGCATGCTGTGCGATCGGCGGCGGCACCTTGCCAAGCTACGCGGCGTCGCGCACCCCCAACTTCATCTAAGCCGAAGTCGCACATGGAGGTTAGTTGGGCTATTGGGATCACCGATGAGCTCTGATAAGTAAGCCCTATGCCTCGGGGGCGATCGATGTTTCGCCTTCATCATCCAAAGCGACACTGCGATGGGCGACACCGTCGCATGGTAAATGCACGGCGCCGCCCAAGTTCGGCACACCAACAGTGCTCGGCCAGGGGTAGCGAATGCACCCGAAGCCCGACCTAAGCCGTACCATCTCGGGGGCGGGAAACCCACCTGCTGCCCGCGCAGACCGCGCCCCGCACTCCCGATGTAGTGAGTCGGCCGGCGGTGGGTTTCCATCGCTGCTGGGTGAGTTTCTACTCAAAAGTGCTCCGCTGCTTAAACGGTCGACATGAACAATGCTCGAATCACACCAGCAGCAGTCTCGCCCATAGCGAGAGACTCAGTGAACCGGCTACAGTCGAGGCGGAATAAGGAGTGCGACGAACGCACCTGGAGTACACCCGCGGATGCTCTGGTGATGTTTGGTGTCACCGGGGGGTGTGCTGCACGATCAGGTGCCAGTTTCGGTCACGCGGCCTGACTGGCCGGTGTGGTCTGATTGCTTCGAATTCGATCGGGTTCAATCTTTCGAGAGTGGTCTGGCGGCGACGGTGGTAGGTGCGTTCGATCCAGGTGACGATGGCGATGCGTAGTTGTTCGCGGGTGTCCCAGCGACGGCGGTCCAAGACGTTGTTCTGCAGCAGGCTGAAGAAGCTCTCCATGGCCGCGTTGTCGCCGGCCGCCCCGATGCGGCCCATCGACCCGACCATGTCGTTGCGGCCCAGAGTGTGGACGAATTTTCGGCTGCGAAATTGGCTGCCGCGGTCGCTGTGAAGCACGCAGCCGGCGACCTCTCCGCGGCGTGCAACTGCGACAAGCTGATCCAGCACCACCGGTCCGCTTCTCCGGTTGATGTGGGGCGACGCACCGCTACATTGCGGGTACGACACCGTCGGTGCCGCGTCCGTCGCACGGCGCGGTTACGCTGGGCCGATCGCTGTCCACAACTCTCTGGTATTCGGGGTTATCGGCGATGAACTTGGCGCCAAAACCACAGTAGTTCGCCACTTTATCGCCGTGCTCGGCCAGATCGTCGAGGACTTTTCGGACGAGCTCGTTGCCCAGACCGCTGCCGCGATATTCAGGCTCGATCAGCGTGTGCCGAATGACGACGCGACCGCCGATACGCTTGTAAACCACCACTCCGACGACCTTGTCGCCGATGCGGCCCTCGTAGCAGCCTTTGCCCTTGTTATTGACGATTTGCATGATCGAAGTCACTACAGTTCCTTCGTCTTATCAGCGGTCCGAGGGCAAGGGTGCGGGCCGCGTGGCTGCGGCGATCGGCGGGGAGCGCTCCGGCGAGCTGCTGACCCACGCGCCGTGATATGCACTATATAGTCCTCACTATATCCTCGCGACGGCGACGCAGCGTCGATTAGCATCCGCCAGCACAGCCGAGAATGGCCCCGCGAGCCGTCGGCGGGCCGTAACGAAAGGGGCTGGATAGTCCGCATGGAGAAAAAATGGATCGGAGCCGGATCACCTATTCGCGGCCCCAAGTGCTCATACGCGACGCAGTGATCACCGTGCTCCACCCGCACCGCGACGATCACAGGCCGCGCAGCACGTTCGCGGCGCCACCGCCACGTTGTGCACTGACTCCACCGCAGCACAGGAGAATGTCATGACGGAGACTTCGTCGGCTGCTTCCGCGAGGGAGGAGGATCGTGCCGACCAGCGCCACTGGCGCAGAACTACCTCGCAACTGCGGACCTCGTGCCGAAAAGGGATTCGCGAGACGGGGCACATTCGTACTGCGCTTAGCACGGCCGCTTGTGGCGCCTCGATGGAACCGGTGCCCTCTTGAGAGACAGGCAGCGCAGCCCGGACGACATGTGAAAGTCAGGTATCCGCAGCGATGGCATCGCCGCCCGCGTCGCCTCGTAGCCCCACTCGCGCGGCAGTGTCACGCTGGCGCCCGCCTCGGTGGCGCGCCGCAGCAGGTCCAGTGGGCTTTCGTTGAACCGGAAGTTGTTGACCGCAGCGCTGACCTGGCCGTCCTCGATCAGATAGACGCCGTCGCGGGTCAGGCCGGTGAGCAGCAGCACTGCGGGATCGACCGTGCGTATGTACCACAACGTACTGAGCAGCAAACCCCGCTGGGTGCCCGCGATCATGTCGGCCATGCTCGCCGAGCCTCCCGTCATCAGCAGGTTGTCGGCAGGCACCGCCACCGGCACCATGAACTCCGCGGCGGCTGAGCGCGGGTAGACCAGCGCGTTAACTACGCCGTCGCGAATCCAGTCCACCCGTCCGATACCCATGCCGTTGTCGAACACCGACACCCGATCCGACGAATTCGGCACCGCGACGAATGGCGTGCACGTCAGCCTTGAAAACTACATCCGCGACGCGGCCGAGATCTACTGGCATCAGACGTGCACGGCAAAGATGGGCCGGGACGCGATGTCCGTCGTCGACAACAACCTGAAAGTCTTCGCCGTCGAAAATCTTCGGATTGCGGACGGATCCATCATGCCGCGCATCACCACCGGCAACACCATGGCACCGTGCATGGTCATCGGCGAACGGGCGAGTGACATCCTCAAGTCCGACCATCGCCTTTGAGCAGACTCTGTGCCACGGGCGCCATCAACGGTGGTCCTCGCGGCGGTGCACGAGGAACGGTTGGGCCCGGAGGTTGGGCCGCCCAGCCCACACCGACACTTGCCCCACAGGGCCCCGACATCCTAGGATGGACTAAAGCGTCCTTTTGACTGACAGGTCGACGGATCGTTCGAACTCATCGTGGTTGACCCCGGCCGCAACTCGAGGACGATACACGAGTGAGCCGCGGTGGCGGGCGTCGAGGCGCGAGTGGGATTGGGACGTTGTCAGTAAGGCAGCTCGATGGTCCCGCGCGTACGGAAAGATTTCGCCCACCTTAGAAGGAGCAGATTCGCCTTGAACGACAACGCGGCTCAGACACGTCACGAACGATTCGCCGAACTCCATCGTGGCCCCGACACGTTCATCATGCCTAACGCATGGGACGCCCCGTCAGCTCTCCTCTTCAAGGAGGCCGGATTCAAGTCCATCGCGACTTCTTCAGCGACTCTCGCCGCGACATTCGGCCGAATCGATGGCATCCACGCCATCAGCCGTGACGAGCACCTCGACCACGCCGCCCTACTCACGTCCGTGAGTGGACTGCCGATCAACGGCGACTTTGAGGACGGTTACGGCGAGACTCCCGAAGATGTCCGGGCCACTGTCGATGCCGCGATTGCCCGCGGGCTAGCTGGCATCGGCGTCGAGGACACCACTGGTGACCCCGCGCACCCGATTCGCGACTTCGATGACGCGGTGCGCCGCATCGAGGCCGCCGCAGCCGCCGCTCGCGGGCGGATCATCCTGACCGGCCGTACGGACAACTTCTTGTGGGGCATCTCCGACATCGATGACACTATCCGACGCCTTGGTGCATACGCGGAGGCAGGCGCTGACGTCCTCTACGCGCCGAACCTGCCGGACGTGGCGTCCATTAGGCAAGTCATCGGGGCCGTCAGCCCAAAACCAGTGAACGTCCTAGTCAGCCCGAAGGACACCGCTACCTTCGCGGAACTGCAAGCGATCGGTGTCCGGAGGATCAGCCTCGGGGTCGATCCCTACACGCACGCCGTTGGAGCCACGCAGGAGGCTGCTGCGAAGCTTGCAAAGGGAGACCTCAGGGCGCTCGCAACAAATCTCGACTTTGGTCACATCGTCGATCTCATCAAGGCTTGAGCTCTCTCGCCGCCTGCGGCACTACATCCAAAAGGGGCCAGGGACAGCTATCTTCAACGACTGCAAGACCGACGCCAAGATGCACCTCGCCAGGTGACGGACGACGTGACCGCGCCGATTGGCCCGATGGGCGGCGATCTCCGCAAATTCGTGCGGTGGCTGAAACCGCGCCGCCGAGTTGCTCTCCCAAGAGCTGTGCGGGCTGATCCCGGTGGCGCAGATCAGTGACGGGCGTTCGCTTCGTCGAGTCGGGTTGCAACGTCGCGCTCGGCATCGACATCGACGCAACACGGTGTCAACGCCGCCGGCCTCTGGTCGCATCCCTTCTCGTGCCTACCAGAGCCGCTCGGTCACGCGGCCTCGAATGCCGATCCGGTACATCGTCGGCTGCACTTACCCTGCGCTCGTCATCTGCTGAGATCGCCTCGAGCAACGCGGGCTGAGCGGTCATCACCCTGCGAGCGAATTCGCCCGGAGTGAGTGCCGGCTTCGCTGCCAGTCATCTCGCAACGTAGAGCCAGTCTCATCGCCGCGTACCGGGTCAACGAGTTCAACGGTGACGGCTTGTCTACGGTGCCGAGCTGGCTCGATCTGCTTCCGTACGAAACGATGTTCCGGGATCGGCGGCTAACTGCGGGCCAGGCCTGGATCGCGTCGAATGTCGGCACACTTCGATGACGCGGTAGACGAATTGAGGCGGCCGAGACAGCCGCTGTGGCCTACACCGCCGTTGAAGGCGGCACCGGCGCTGACCTCGCGGCCTTGCGTGAGGTCTACCCATTCAAGACCGATGATCTCGCCGCGTCACTACAGGCAGCACCCATCAAGCCCACGCGGGTCGAAATCATCCAGCCCGGCCGTGCACAAATCACCCGGGTGAACACGCGAGATGGATGATGACAACTCACCCCGCCCGGCGGAAGCCTAATCCAGGTAAACCTCCGGCCAGTGATGACCGGAGCGGCGCAACAAAGGCCCGGCCGCCGCACGTCGTGGCGACAGCACCGAGGACAGAACGATAAAGCAACGACGCCCTCGCCGCCACTGATGAAATCCGGGAAGGGAATCAGACAATGCGTACAGACCTGAAAGCCGCATACCCCGCGCCGAATCGAGTCTCGACCGCGACATCTCCCGGTTCATTATCGCGGGCGCCGTGTACGGGTGACTTGTCGATGACCTCCGACGCGAACATGGCGTGGTTGTTGGCCATTGCGGTAGATGTGTGTCTGACGGGTCATGTACGTACCATGACGTTCGTCGAATTGGGTTGCGGGGAACATCATCTCGCGATCAAGCGGATCCTCAACTCGGTCATGGCAAGCCGTATGACGTTGCCGGTGGCGGTACTCGACAGGTTGAGCCGCTGGCTAGACGGGTACGCCGGCTGCCCAGAGGAACCGCGACTGCGCACAATGCTCGCTAAGATTCAGGCGCGGCAGTCCCAGCCGGTTCCATCGTGCACCCAACGGGTGCGGCGCGTCGATGTAAGGAGCATCGCAGCGCCGGCGCGCAGGATCAGCGTCGCGTGACGGAGACACATGCTTGCCGGGATGCGCGGCCCGCCAACGCAGACATCCGCAGTTCCCCGACGCTCGCAATGTGCACAGCCCCCATATTCTGGGCGCCGCGCCCAAAAGCACTCCGGTACGTCCCAATGTATTTGTTGATGAGGATGCTGCGGCGGTGTCGGGCTGTGAGCGGAAGCAGGAATCTGCGCGGCCGAAGCCGAAGCGGTTGCAGCAGAATCACCCGGGTGAATCGGCGACCCGGACGATGACAATTCACCCGGACCAGAGCCAGGATGTGCCCATGGCAACAACGGTTGACCTCGGTGCACGCAGCGTTTCACCGCGCCCTCCGCGCGACCAAGCGCTGGCCGCGCGGTTCGTCAACAATGCCCTTCCATATTTGACCCAACTCGACAACCGCGCCCGCCGGATGACCCACACCGCCGTGGACGCCGAAGATCTCATACAGGAAACGATGCTGAAGGCTTACGCGGGCTTCAACACCTTGTCCGAGGACACCAACATTCGGGCGTGGCTATTCCGCATCATGTCCGACACGTACATCAACGGTCTGCGCCGCGCACAACACCGCCCAAGCGAGTACCTCGTCGGCCACATCACCGACCGGCAGCTAGCCGCCGTGGACCAACACTCCTCGCAAGGGCCACGATCCGCACCGGTGAGATGGTATCGCGGTGGCCCTGCCGTAGGGTTCCATCAATCGCGATTGTGGGCGCTGCGGACTCGGCCGCCGTCATCGTTGTTCTTCGCACAGCCAGACCTCGGCGACCTACGCTAATTGCGATGAAGCGAATCCTGCTGCGGACAGTTGTATTTCTGGCATCGTGGGCGCTCGGGCTACTGGCTGCGGCGTGGGTCATTCCCGGAGTGTCGTTGTCGGGACCAGGATTCATTGTCGCCGTGGTGGTGTTCGCGGTAACGCAGGCGATCTTGGCCTTGTCGATCTTGAAGTTGCCCCATCGGTACTCGTCGCTGCTCCTCGGGGGCACCGGTCTGGCATTGACGATCGTCGCGTTGGCTCTCGCGTCGGCATTGACGCACGGGCTCACTATTGACGGCATCGCACCCTGGCTGGCCACCACCGTTGTGATATGGCTCGTGACAACGATTGGGGCGGTTACGCTTCCCGAGCTGCTCATCCGCGACGGCGCCGGCTCGACCTCACCAAATAGACTCCGGCGCTGACAGAGTGTACGTCGATTGTCCCGGCATCGAGGCTCGGCACTTCGCTGGGGTCGCGCTGCGACCAAATTTATGGGTTAGCTCATCTGACGACGGAGGGACCGGCGATGGGAGACACACATGATGATCCGACGGATCACTCCCGGACGACGCAACCGCGCGCCGGTATTACGATGAAGGACAATTTCTTCTGGCCAGGGTTGATCTTGCTGGCCGTAGCGACGTTCGGGCTGATCACCACAGCAGCGTCCGCCGCATATCGACATTACGAATGGCTTTCCACGACCTTGCTCATCGCCGTTCTCGGCGCGGTCGCCGGAGCGCTATGGCTAGTCATGGAGAATCGCCGCGTGACCCGCATCGAAGCCCAATGGGATGCCGCGCATCCAGGTAGTCGGACGCGCACCCGCTAATCACAACAGCCGAACATCCCCGTTGACGGTGGCGTCCACACCGCAACATGTGCGCGGTGGGAATCATGTTGTGGGTCTTGGGTCGTCGAGCTGCGAGGTTGAACCGCCGTGATTCCATCGGACCCGACATGGCGCGCGCGGCCTTTTCGGTGAGAACCCAAACCTCGCCAGTCCCCCCGGCACCGGCGCAGTCGTCGATCTCATCCTTCGGGACCCGCCGCTCCAGGGCAGGGGTCTTGACGGCGGCCGGTGCCACCGCGTTGACGCGGATCCTGTGCCCGGCCAGCTCGATGGCCAGGTTACGGGTGAGCGCATGCAGCCCGGCTTTTTGCATCGAGTGCCCCGTCGATCGGTCACACCGAGGGCCTGATGTGCCCACATGCTGCCGATGTCGACGATGGCACCACGCTGCCCGCTGGTATTCATGCCCGCGACGATGGTCTGCGTCCGGAAGAACAGGGCATGGTTGAGGTCCATGTAGGAGTCGTAATCCTGGGGTTCGTACTCGACAAACGCCTTGGGGATGAAGAATCCGCCCGCGTTGACTAAAAGTGCTGTGGTTATAGCCGTTTTGCAGCGATATGCGTCATGTGGCGGCAAATCAAAGACATGGCGGCTACAGGCCGCACCGTCACCTGATATCGGGTTCTGCAAGAAACCAGGTTCCGAGGCACTACCCCTACTCGCATGACAGCGTCGACGCGAAATTGAGTGCGAAAGACTCAATGTGCTGTGAAGCAACGAGTTCTGGCTACGTCGAGGGCCTCCCAGTTCGCCAAGGCTCGTGAGAAAGCCTGCCGCCAAGGAGCCGATGCCTTTCGGTGGAAAGTCTTGGCGGATCCAGCGTCGTCGCGTGATACTGCGCCGGATGGAACACAATGGTCGACGAAACATTGAGGATGCGGCCCCGACCGCGTGCCAGCGTGACCGGCAGCGCCGCATGGGTGAGGCCCACCAGCATGTCGACATTGACGGCAACAAGCTGGAGCCGAGCCCGGTCCCGGCCCGCGAGGATCAGTGGCGCGCCCCGCTGGGCCAGACGCTCAGCGAAAAGCGCGCCAAGTCCGGAGCTTGCGCCGGTGATTACAGCCCGGCCGCGTTATCGTTGCCCGGCGCTTTTCGCTCTCTTTCTCCAGTCGAGTGCTGGTGCGTCAGGGCATAGGGCGTGCCGGCGGGAAGTCGATGTCAGTGTCGGCGACGTTGTTCATGAAGTTGGCGAGCAAGAATTGGGCGGTCAGGGCGATGAGTTCGACGACCTGCTTGTCGTTGTAGCCGGCGTTGCGCACCGCTTCGAGGTCGGCATCGGTCACGTTGCCGCGTTCCTCGACGACGCGTCGTGCGAATGTTCCCGCGGCCTGCCGCTTGGGGTCATCCGAGCGTCCTTGGCGTGCAAGCGCGATTTCCTCTGCGGTGGCGTGATTGAACTGAGCGGCGGTGTGGCTGTGGGCGGATAGGCAGTAGCGGCAGCCGTTGGCCTGCGACACCGCCAGCGCAACGGTGTCCCGTGTTCGGGCGTCGACTGTTCTGCCGAGTGCGCCCTGCAGTGCCACGACACCGCTCAGTGCTGACGGACTCAGCGACATCAACTTGAACGAATTGGGGGTGAACCCCAGCTGCTGGCTGACTGCTGTGAGAGCCGGCCGGCTCGCTTCGGGGGCGTCCTCAATCGACTGGGGATACTTCAAACGGGCCACGAATCGTCCTTTCGGTAGTGCGAGGGCGCCCAATGCCTCTTAGGCAGCCTTCGACGCGCGCCGCGAACCCGCGAGCTCTTGCGGTTGGGTGATCGGATTCCGGAGGTGCCAACGGGATTCGGCTCCCAGAGTCCAGCGAACGCGAGTCAGGTTGTGTGCCCCAGCGGCAGCCGTTGTCGGCTGGTCCAGGCGCAGGTCGCCGGCATGCGGTCCGAGTGCCGGCCGGGGCTGATACCACGATTGAGCTGCTGCCGCGGGTCCCGGCTGGGTTCTCGAGCACATCAGCAGGCCTCGACCCGGACTGGGCGCAGCGTGACGGTGAATCGGGTGTTCCCCGGCGCCGACCGCACCGTGAGTGTCCCACCGTGCCGGTTCACGACTATGCACCACGCGACGTTGAGGCCGAGTCCTGCTCCCTCACCGACGGGTTTGGTGGTGAAAAAGGGGTCGAAAATGCGGTCGCAGATACTGGGATCGATTCCGGGCCCGGTGTCGGTAATTTCGACAACGATGGCGTCGTCGGTCTTTTCAGTGCGCAGGGTCAGCGTCCTACCGTCGCTGTCGCCGCTGCGGATCGCGTCGATGCCGTTGGACACGATGTGAGTGAAGGCCTGAGTCAATTCACTCGGGTAGCAGGGCACGCCGGGCAGCAGCGGGTCGTAGTCACGCACCACCGCGATATCGGCGCCCAACGCAGGTGAGAGGACGTCGAGCGTGCTATCGAGTAACCGGTGCAGATCGACCACGTCGAACGCAGCGCCGTCCATATGCGAGTATTGCTTGCTGGCGTCGACCAGGTCGGAAATCCGCTCGCCGGCTTCTGCAACGTCGTTGATGAGGTACTGGGCATCGATGACATTGGCCAACCAGCTGAATACGAGGTCGGCCGAGTCGCGGCCGCGCACGCGGTCAAGTGTGTCGACCACTGCCTCTAAACGTGCGACGTCCAACCCGGCGGCCGTCAGGGTCGGGGCGATATTCCACGGCTTCAAGACGCCGTGATCATCGAGCCAGTCGCAGATCTCGTCGTCCATCTGTGAAACCTCCAGCGGCGAATGGTGTGCACGCAGCGAAGTCTGGGAATGTTGGGTCAGGCGGCACTGGATCTCATCGAGCACCCCCGCGAGCGCTGTGCGCGCGATATAGCTGGGCGCGCGGTCCCGAGCCAATTTATTGACGTGCGAACGCAAATCCGCCGCGGCGCGCACCGTCGCCGCCGCAGGGTTGTTCAAACCGTGAGCAAATCCCGCAGCTATGGTACTTGCGGCCCGGATACGGCTTTGGTAATCCACGCTGCGGCGGATGCCTTCGTGATCGCCCCACATGCCTTGCAGCAAGTGAACGACCATTGGGAAATGCTCACGCACGAAGTCACGGAAGGCGTACGCATCAACCACCAAGAACCGCGATCGCTTGGTCGCGCGCACCGAGAACGGATACGTCGGAGCCGGGTTTCCCAAAAACGACGCCGCCACACCGCAGAACGTTCCCCTATGGGACGTGCGCCCCGTCTCGATGTCTCGGTCCCCCAGCAGTTTCGAGACCACGATTTCACCGTCCATGAGCACCAGGAACCGCCTGGCGTCCTGGCCTTCCTCCACCACCGGGCCCGCCTCGAATACCTCGATTCGCGCGTCGATGCACAGCTGCGTGACCTGTTCGTCGGTGAGCCCGTCGAACAGTAACAGTGTGCGTAGATCGTCTTCGCTGCAAGGCTGTGCAGACCGGTGATGCGCCACCCCTTCAGGCCACCTTTCCTGCCGTCCTACGCGCGGCCACCGGCAGCCTCGGGTCTGGCCGGCGTCTGTTTATGCTGCCGGTCCAGACGCCGGAAGCTCGATCCGCGCTACCACCAGCATAGCGGACGATATGGTCCATAGTAAGTAAGGCTAAGTCTGCGTGGGACGCTGCCCAACTCCGAAGGACGAGCGGCCTGCAGCGCCGTATCAGTCGGATGGATCTCGTTCCTCAGAGGCCACGCGCTGTCAGAGCGAGATTCAACGGCCGTGGCGGTTGGGCGAGCGCACGCTGCATTTCGGGACTAATCCGAGTTGGCTTCCAGCGGCGTCGACTCGTGAGCATCGACGGCCGCACCGTCAGCCTAACCAGCATGGTCTGAATGGTCCCTTGTCAGCCGCCCCAACCAGTAACGAGGCCGCCCCCATGCGACTGCGGCCACGTTGCGGCGTGCCTGCATAGTCCAGCCGAGCAGCATCCTGCCGTGGGGACGGTTCGACAGCGACAGAACTCGTCGCCGATTTGGTCGGTAGTAGATGTTCTCGGCGAGGCGGTCGATGGCGCCGGATTATGGGCGCAGCATTGCATCGTGATCGGAGACGCCCACAGATCGACGATCGCGCGATGCTGTTCGGCATCGGTGACCGATGAAGCTCCAGTTCTGCACGTCGGCCGACGTCGGGGCCTGCACAGCGATCTCCAGGCATTCGCGGATCACGCCGATGGGAACGGGTTGGTCAAGTCAGACGCTTGCGCACCAAGCGGGTCATGGTCAGCAGCGCGTCGGTGGGCAAATCGACGATGGGGTAAACGCTCATGCCGGCAGGATGGCGGTGAATTCGACTTCCACGCGTAGGTTGGGCCACACGAGCCCGTCGACGATGCTGAGCATGGCGGCGGGTTGGTGCTCGATGATCTCCTTGCTCACCGCCAGGTAGGCAGACACATTGTCGCGGCTGGTGAGCCATTGGCGCATGTAGACAATGTCGGTCAGCTTGCCGCCGGCCTTGCCGAGCGCATTCTCGACGTTGGCCCAGCACTGCCGAGGTTCGTCGGTGAAGTCCGCAGGCGGGGTGCCGTCTCACGCAATCCGGGCGTTCCGGAGATGAAGATATGTGTGCCGTGCCCGGATAGGGCTACTGCATCGGCGTAGGTGCCGATGTGCGCAGCCACTCCGGTCAAGATCAGGGTGATGGTGGTAGTTCTTGAGACTCCTCAAACGTCAGTTCTTTTTCGGCGAGTGGTGGCGACTTCGTCAGATGTCGTTGGTGATGACCACCCCGCTGGGCTCGCAGCCGGCGACAACTTCTGCGAGGGCGGAGGCGGCCTGGTCCACGCTGCACGACGCGGGGTCAGCATGTTCGACGGGTGGGTGTCGAGCAGTGCGGTCAGGCGGGCCAGTTAGCACCGTCGGAACGGAGGTAAACCGTGGTTACGGTGATGCCGCGGGTCGGTACAGGCGGGTCGGGCGTGATGGTGGCGAGCCGGCCACAATCGGCAAGCGCGGTCATCGCCGCGGCGGCACCCCCGGGGACGGCGTTGGGGACGGCGTCGGCTGCCCTTCCCCAGCGCCTTTGCGTGTTGTGGCCACATCGCATCGTCGTAGTCCACTACTTCGCGGGCGCCATTCCCGCAGACTCGGTCAGCACGGAGCGGGCGGCGGTGGCGAGCACATCGACCCCGCGCAGGGCAACCAGTTGGACAATGACCCCGCCGGTGATTCCGCCCGCGCCGTGAACGAACAACGTTTCCCCGCCGAGCAGGGCCAACGCTTCGCGGACTACCTGCTCGGCGGTCAACGCCGGCACACGAAAGATTGCTGCGGTCTCCCACGAAATCCCGGTGGGCTTGCCGGCCAGCGATCCGACGGGTGCGACCACAAACGGTGCCCAAGTGCCTTGGTCGCGCAGCGGCGCAGGGTGGCAAAGCACCTCATCGTTAGTACTGAATTCGCTTTGTGTGGGCGGCGACATCCTTGACGACCCGGTAGCCTCGACGCCGAGCGCCATCGGCAGCGTCGCGCCAACGTCCCAATCGCCGGTGCGAATAATGCTGTCCCAATCCCAGTGCCGCAAACCTCGATGAGGACTTCGTCGGCCAACGATCGCCGAACGCGCGCACTCCCGCTACAAGCATGCTCATAGCGTCCTCTGCTCCTGCGGCTGCAGGTCGGCGGCTTGGCCGGAGGCCGCGTCGGGTTCGACCGGAACGAAGTAGATCACCGGGGATCCTTCCTCAGCGGTCGATGCCTAACGGCGTTGTTGGGCAAGTTCGGACTCGTCGGCGAGAAGCAGATCCCAAACCTGATTGACTGTCGGATGTGGCGCAACAGCATGTCGCAAAACAGTGACTGGGACCTTCGCGACGATAGCCAGGGTGGCTGCTTGAGCCAGCTCCGAGAACTCCGGGCCGACGAATGTCGCTCCGAGCAATGTGTTGGTCTCGGCATCGATGACCAACTTCGCCCATCCTTGGAAGCCATCTCTGAACAGTGCCAGGAACGACAGTGTGCCGGGGTAACAAGCAGTTCGCGTCCGTACCACGAACCCTTCCAATCGAGCCTGACTTTCCGTGCGCCCCACCCTGACTACTTGAGGCTCGGTGAAGATGACCTGCGCAAGGCTGCCCGCATCACGGGCAGCCAATTCGTTGTCGCTGAGTTCTCGTCCGCCGGCCCTGGCCGCGACGATGTCGGCCACGAGGCGGCCGTGGTAGGTGGAGATATGAGATAGGCGCGCACGCCCGGTAGTGTCGCCCAGAGCGTAGAGCCAGCCGCCTGTGACGCCGACCGCCTGGAGATGGTCGTTCACTGAAATGGATTCGCCGCTCGGCAGGCCAACAGATTCGAGTCCGATGTTGTCGGTGTTGACGCGCCGTCCGGCGGCTAGGACGATCTCGTCTACCTCGATGGTATGGCGCTGGAAAGTTGCGGTGACGGGCCCGCCCGCGACGGGGCGGGCTACCGAGGACAACTCTGTCTGAAAGTGAATCATGACACCTTTGCTTCGCAGCGACTGCGCGACTAGCTCGCGGGCTTCGGGTTCGCAGCCGCGTAGCACGGTGTTTTCACGTACGAGAAGCGTTACGGTCGAGCCCAAACCGTTCAGGATGGTCGCGAATTCGACGCTCACCGGACCACCGCCCACCACCAGCGCGCGAGGTGGCACTTGTTTCATGGTCGTCAAGTCCCGATTAGTCCACGGGTGCGCTTGCGCCAACCCAGGTATCACCGGGACGTTAGGACGAGTGCCGGTGGCCACAACGACCGCGTGGCGTGCCTCCAAGACGGCTTCGGTGTTATCGGCATGCGCCACGCGCACTGTTCGTTCGCCGCTCAACTGGCCGAACCCATGAAACACAGCTACACCGGCTTGCTGCAGCGATGCTGTTCGGTCTTGGTCCGAGAGATGCTCGATGATCGCGTCACGTTTCGCAAAGATAGCCGCAACGTCAAGCCCGTCGTCCAAAATAGCCTCTCGCACACCAGGAACTGCCTTCGCGAGATTGAACACCTCGATCGGGCGAAGCAGTGTCTTGCTCGGGTTGCAACCCCAGTAATGACACTCCCCACCGACCAGGCGATCCTCGACGAGCGCTACTGCAAGGCCTGTCGACGCAAGCTTCCGAACGGCGGCCACACCCCCCACCCCCCCACCCACGACGACCACGTCGAAGTTTTTGTCGATCACATCCGCCCTCACTTCCGGTGATCCTTGAGCTGTATTCAGGTGCGGCTCAACTATTTACACCCGGCGAAACTCGCTGCGTGGACGCAGTCTGCAAAAGATTCAGCAGCCCGACCTGACAGGTCAGTAACACATTTACGCCGGGTGGGGTGAGCGGTCATCACCCTTGCCGCCCGTTCACCCGGGTGATTCCTGCACATTCGTTCAGCCGCGGACGTTTGGGGGGTTACGCCGGTCAATTCGATCATTAGCCGCAGTTGCGTCGGTGCGGTTCAGTCTCCGGTGAAGGCCTGGCTGCCACGGCATTCGCAAGCACCACATGACCTACGCACGGCCAACCGCTCGTACGAGCGCTTCGGTTCACGGCGGCGCATTACTCACCCGGGTGAATTGGAGGTTGGGGTGACGACAGCTGACCCCGGCGGGCTGCAATATCAGTACGGCCAGAAACCAGGCGAGATTGTCACACCGTTGCCGGCGTCCCAGCCGAGGGCGTTACGCATCGTCGATACCGTCACCGAGCTCCCGCCCATACGGCACCGAAATGACAGCCAACCTGCAGCGAACGCCGAACGGCACAGAGAAGGAACAAGAAAAGTGAACGATACCAAGCAGTCCACCGAAGATCTGGCGATCCTCGATCAGCTCAACAATGACTACGTCCACTCCGACCAGTTCAACGATGTCAAGCGCTTCAGCGAGTTCCTCGCTGAGGACTTCATCGTCCAAACTCCGGGCGTCACCAGGAACCGTGAAGAGTTCCTGGAATACATCGCTAAGCCGCGTCCCTTCAAGGATCTCGCTGTGCACGACGTCAATATCCGCATCCTCAGCGACGTTGCTCTGATCCACGCCCGCGCCACATACACCATGCTCGCCGATGGAGTGGAGCAAGAGGCTCTGTACACGGACACATATCAAAAGCGTGAGGGCACCTGGGTCTGTGTCGCAGCCTGCGCGATCGCTCCAGGCGCTTAACCCGCCGCAGCGAGGCTGCTGGTCGCAAGGCACCCCGCCCTTGCCGAGACCATCCAGTCGGAGCCGTCAGAAGAACACTCAGAAAGGAACGTGGACATGCATTTTGAGGGCAAGAAGGTCATTGTGGTCGGCGGCAGTGCCGGTATGGGACGACAGGTCGCAGTCGACGTCGTCGCTCACGGCGGCAGCGCGGTGATCATCGGACAGTCCAAAACCCGTGTCGACGACACCGTCGCTGAGCTGACCGACCGGCGGGGCCAAGCTTGGGGCGTCGCCGCCGAGCTGACCGATCGCGAAGCCGTCGCCGTCGTGCGGCGCGCGCTTTACGAGCAACACCGCGACGCGACACTGCTGGTAAACGCGGCCGGATTCTTCATCCCGAAGCCCTTTCTCGAGTACGACGCGGACATCTACGACTCGTACATGGAACTCAACTATGCCCTTTTCTTCCTGACCCAGACCGTCGTCGAGGGCATGATCGCCCGCGGGATCGGTGGCTCCATCGTCAACATCGGCAGCATGTGGGCGCACCAGGCGATCGGAGTGACCCCATCAACTGGGCACTCGATGCAGAAAGCCGGGCTGCATGCGCTCACCCATAACCTGGCCATCGAGCTTGCCGGGCACCAGATCCGCGTCAACGCGGTGGCACCGGCGGCCGTCAAGACGCCCGCTGTAGAGCGGTGGATCCCGAAGGACGAGATCGACGCCACGCTTGACACGTTCGCACCGCTTCACCCCCTGGGACGAGTCGGCACCGCCGCCGATGTCGCCAACGCCATCACCTTTCTGCTCTCCGAACAAGCAAGCTGGATCACCGGCGCGATTGTCAACGTCGACGGCGGCGTCATGGCCGGCCGCAATTAGCAAGACTGCGACCAAAGCGCAACCGCCTTGCAAATGAACGAAAGCTGAGAAGGAGGGATTGCAGTGGCACGCGACATGCGCGCGGCAAGCGGCCCCAAAGGCAAGTATGTCGGCCGCATCCCGCTGGATTTGAGCAGTTCTTCGACGAACTTTCTGACCTCGGCGGTGTGGAAAGATACCGACAGGGACCGTGGACGAAGTCTGCGCGAGGCACGCACCCGAGATGGATGTCGACAGTGTCGCCGAACTATGCAACCGCTTCGACGTGAAATTTTCTCGGTGACGACATCCGACAATGAACCTTCGCGTTCGAATGCCAAAACCTCTTACGCGCAGAAAATGTCGTCGGGAATGCCGCAGTGGATAGATCTGAAGGAGTAATTGATGTGTGAAGGCGCCCACGTCCAGATGGTGGCAGGATCCGACGAGCTGATCACCAAGCGCCTGCGACTGCGCCCCTGGACGAGTGACGACGCCGACGGCGCATTGGCGATCTTCGGCCGGCGGGAAGTCGCGCGCTGGCTTACGCCGGCGGTGCCGCGCGTGGCCGATCGCGAGGAAATGCGCCAACTGCTGGCCCAGTGGATCACCGAACACGATGAAGCCGGGCGTTCACTGGGCCACTGGGCGATCGAGACTCGTGACAGTGGCCGCGTCATCGGAGCGGTCTCTTTACTGCCGTTGCCACCCGGCTGCACCGACCTCGAAATCGGCTGGCAGATCACGCCGGCGGCCTGGGGGCACGGTTACGGTGCTGAAGCAGGCCATGCGGTGGCGCATCAGGCTTTCGCCAACGGAGTGTCGGAGGTGTTCGCCGTCGTGCGGCTGGACAATATCCGCGGTGTCGCGACCGCACGGCGCGTCGGAATGGAGTGGGTCGGCGAGACCGACAAGTATTACGGCCTCACATTGCAGATCTACCGACTCACCGCGGCCGATCTGGACTATCCAGAGCCCAGTGCGGGCGTGCCCCGATACTGATCCCACTCCCCATCAAGACGAAACGGACGACTGTTCAATGTCTCATCACTTCGATACCCGCCTTGCCGCCCGCGACGCGCGGCTCAACATCGCGGACGTGTATCTGTTCGACGCCACACCTGACCGCACGGTGATGGTAATGACCTGCGGCGCCGACGTCCCACTGTCGGCCCCGGCGGCATTTCATCCAGCCGCACTCCCAACTTAAAGGAGATGGAGCACCATGCCGACTGGAATCGTACTGTTTCCCAATCCACAAGCACCCAATCGGGTCGATGAGGTGATAGCGCAGGCCACCCGTGCGTATGACCTCGGCGTCCGGCAGGTATGGCTGAGCCAGAACAACGACCACGACGCGATCGCTCTCGCCGCTGTGGTCGGCGCGGCCGTACCGGGGCTCGGCGTCGGCACGTCGGTGGTGCCGATCAACCCGCGTCACCCGCTGATCGTCGCGTCGCTAGCGCAGACGGCGCAGGCCGCGTCGCACGGCAACTTCAGTCTCGGCCTCGGATTGGGCGGCCACGAGCCGGAGCGGCAGGCCTTCGGGACGTCGTGGCCCAACGCGATCACACGTCTTCGCGAGCACTTGACAGTGCTGAGGTCAATCTTCGATACCGGAGCGGTAAACTTCAGCGGCAACGAGATCACCGCGCAGCCCGGATGGCCGGTGCGGGTCGCCGGGGGTACGCCCGTCCCGGTGTACGTGGCCGCGATGGGCCCAAATGCGTTGCAGGTCACCGGTGAGCTGGCCGACGGCACCATGCCGTACCTGGCCGGTCCGCGAACTATCGCGGAATTCATCGAACCGGCCATCGCGAAGTCGGCAGCCGACGCTGGACGGCAGAAACCCAGGATCATCGCACAGGTCCCCGCAATCGTGTCCGACGACGTTGATGCGGGAAAGAATTTCGCGGCCGAGCGGTTGAGCTTCTTCGAGACCATTCCGTCGTATCAGAAAGTGATTGCGCGAGAGCGAGTCGCGGGCGCGGCAGACCTTGCCGCGGTGGGTTCACCGGAATCGGTGAGGCATCAGCTTCAGAGCTATCTGGATGCGGGTGCGACGGATGTCGTGCTGAGCGGGCTGGCCTGGACGGACGCCACAGTGGCCGAAGAACTCTGGGCTCTCGCAGCCTCGCTCTGACCGAGTTGATGCAACAGGTTATCGAGAGGGCGGGATCGATGCGGTATGACGTCGTAGTGCTCGGCGCGGGTTCGGGGGCTACGTGCCCCTATCCGTGGCGCAGCTGGGGTTGTCGGTGGCATCGGGGAAGCCCTTTACTGGGGCTGGCTCTGTCTGAACGTTGGATGCATCCCCTCCAAAGTGCTGTTCCGCAACGCCGAGGTCGCCCACCTTCTGCGGGCTGACGCCGACACACGTTGGCATCGAAGCCGTCACCAAGATTTTCTACGACGCGGCGTTCGAATGCTCCCGTGAGTCGCAGTAGAAAGGGTGCACGGGCTGCGATTCCTCGTGCGCAAGAACACCATCGACGAATTCGAAGGCGAAGGAATCTTCGCTGACCACCACACCATGCGCATCAAGAGCCAGGACGTCGACACCCAAATCAGCATCGACCCGGGTGATCATCGCCACCGACGCCACCCCATGGCTGCTGACCGGGACCAGCCGTGGGTCTAGGGTGCGCACGTACGAGAAACAAATCGAGAATGATGCGGCTTCTCCTCACTGCAAAGCAGTACGGCATCCGCCATTAGTTCTCTCGGAACGGTTTCTCCGATGCGACGCGCATCGATCAGCTCGCAGAACTGTTATTTCGTATGCGGCCAACCAATGCGCTGCTTTCTGTAGGCATTGAGCATTGTCTGTGTCGGTGCAAGATCGACACGGTGGCTGTGGGTCATGGAGCATAGTTCCCGACGGAAAAATTGCAGTTCATCCCGTTTTGCGGTAGGTGAGGGTGACGGCGTCGGCGCTTTCGGTCAGCCCCTCGATGCGCGCACCGGCCAGGATGGTGACGCCCAGGTTACGGTAGGCCTTGGTGATGTCTTCGAGACGTCGACGTGTTCGTTGGGCAGCAGCCGTTGCAGGCTCTCCATCACGGTCACCGCGACGCCGTAACTAGGCAGCCTGATAGGCGAATTCGATGCCGATCCGGCCGCCTCCAATGGTGGCGATCGACGACGGCAGCCACCGATGGATCGTCGCGGAGTTCCTCGCGGATCGTTTGGAGCAACATCAACATCGATCATCTTGTGTGAGACGAAGCAGCGAGATTCTCGCAGCCGTCCAAAGCAGAGTTGCCGCTCGACTTACCAGACAATCGGCGTCTGACGCGACACATCACGGTAACCGCTGTTATCCGTGAGACTGCCCTGCGCGGCTCGACGTGCATACTCCTGCCGAGCAAGTTGCAAAGTAGGGCTTCGGTCTTGGTGGGCGCGGCCACGCTGTCGGATCGACCCAAGGCCACCAACGTACCGGCGCGGCGTCCCGCCCCAGGGAGCGACATCACAGCCGCGTTCTCGTCGAGGTTGGTGGCGGACCGATTACCCGGACGGTCGGCGCCCACTAGTAGGGAAGCAACTCGGCGATCGCAGGCTGACGGGGCGTCGACGATGCGCCGCCAGAGAGCCGCATGTCCGTGACCAACGCCCGGTAAGGTCTTGGCAAGCTCGCGGCGAATCACGACCCTGACCGAGAAACAACAAAACCCCCTTCGGCGCTGCTCAGAGCACGTTTTCCCGTGTCCGGCTGAAGGATTTGAAGCTGCGCCCACTTGCCCCCAGTCAGCGAGAAGCCATGCTTACCTGTCCCAGCTCGTCCCGCCCCTCCGACCTGCAGAAACCGTCTCAACATATCCCCCCGTCGCACCATGTTTCGCACCGCTTGTGACATCTCGAGGCCACGCACCTTATCGGCTCCCGGACCGGCCAACATCACCGACGTGCCCGCTGTCATGCGAGGGAGTATGCCGCAGCCACAGTACGAATGACCCCCACCCGGTCGGCGGCTGACCGCCAATCCCGCTGTGCCACACCTCGCCACGTCTAATACAGTGCCAACGCGCCGGCCTAGCATTGGTAGTTGACTGGGCGTCGTCGCGGCCGAACCGCACATGCCGCAGATACGCATCCGCTACCGGCACCGGCCGCAGGTCGTCGATCACTGTCCGGTCGCAACTCTCTGCCTCCTACGTCGATTGAACTGCCAGAACACGACAGCCACCTGACCGATACGGGTAGAGGACCCGTTACCCACCGAATAGGAGGTCACCTATCGCAACAGTGCGCAACACCGATCAGACGCGGAGGGAAGCCGGGATAGTCCCGCCCCGAAACGACCGGAACGACCGCACCGGACCGCCGATCTGGTCGACCACCCGCGGCAGCCGCCGCCACGGCACCCGCGCGCCTTAACGGAACGCGGTCACGAAACCGCAGCGCGGTTGCTAGCCTCGCCTCATGACCGACAGGGACACCCAGCGGCGGATCATCGAGGACCTGCAGGTCGTCGCCGACTTCGACGCCGCCTGCGAGGCCGAGCGCCGCATCCGGTTCCTCGCGGAGTACGTGCAGCACACTGGCACCCAGGGCCTGGTGCTCGGCATCTCCGGCGGCGTCGACTCCACGGTGGCCGGGCGCCTGTGCCAGCTGGCGTGCGAGCGGGTGCGGGCCGAGGGCGGCGATGCCGCGTTCGTGGCGATCCGGCTGCCGTACGGCGTCCAGAAGGATGAGGCGGACGCCAACCAGGCCGTGGCGGCGATCGCGGCCGACGAGGTGTACACGGTCAACATCAAGGGCGCGGTCGACGGCATGTGGGACGCCTGCCGGGTGGCCGGCATCTCGATCGCCGACGAGCGGGACGACTTCGTCAAGGGCAACGTCAAGGCGCGCGAGCGGATGATCGCCCAGTACACCGTCGCCGCCGCCCGCAACATGCTCGTCGTCGGCACGGACCAGGCGGCCGAGGCGGTCGTCGGCTTCTTCACCAAGTACGGCGACGGCGCCGCCGACCTCACCCCGCTCTACGGCCTCCCGAAGCGCCGGGTCCGCGACATCGGCCGACACCTTGGCATCCCGGAGAACGTCGTCGAGAAGGTGCCCACCGCCGACCTGGAGGAGGACAAGCCGCTCATCCCCGACGAGGTGGCCCTCGGCGTTGGCTACGGCGTCGTCGACGACTACCTCGAGGGCCGCGACGTCGACCCTGCCGACGAAGCGACGATCCTCGGCTGGTACCGCCGCACCGGACACAAGCGGGCGCTGCCCGTCACCCCGGCCGGCTGGGAGGCCTCGCGAGGCGCCTGATTCGACGTCGATGAGGAGGACGCATTCGTCGAATAATGCTGCTACTACACTACCGACGACCGATAACACCCGATTATGTTGCCGGCGAATCGCGACAAATGCAGTTGATCGGCCACGGTGATGGTGTTCGTCATCGAGGCTCCACCTGCCTTGAATGTAACTTGCGTCGTGTTTGGGCCCGTCGTATCGGCGTCGCCGGACCCGGTGGAGCTGCGCCACGCAACCGCTGATCTATTTGCCGTTTTCGTGCAGACAAGTTTGGCCTCGTCGATGCTGCCCTGGGCTCCATCGCTGTCGAGCGTCGCGACTCCCTCGGTTCTTATCTCGTCATTGCGACCCAAATCGCACTGCCTCCTCAGTCCCGATACATCACCAAATTCCTCTTGCGCAACGTCCGTTCAGCGGCGCCACAAACCACGGTTTCACAGTATTACACCCGGACGCAGTACGGCGATCGGTTGCCGGCGATAAAGCCACACAGTAGGGCGTTCATGCGGTCACCCTGCCGTTTGGTGGTGCCGCTCCAGTTGCCGTTTAATCGTCCACAATGGACGGGAATCGACCGGCCTTACCAAGCATAACGAAAGGCCGAGATCGCTTGCCGTTCAAACACGTTCAGCACGCAACGAGACCTGCCGAGACTTGTAAATGCTAATCCCTAGGTCGCAGGTTCGATTCCTGCCGGGGGCAGTGGTCAGATAGGGTTTTTAGCTGTGCTTTGTATCGTCCGGTTGACGGTTATTCGTCGTTTACGGGAAACCTGAGTTGCCCTCGCCGGCCACCGCCCGATCCAGTAGGTTCGCTACCTGGTCGTGCATACGGCCCCGGCTCATGTAGCGATCCTGGGTCATGGACACTTTGGCGTGGCCCGGGTGGTCCACGCATAGACCGTAATACCGCATCCATCCGGGCGGGGGTCGCCTCCCCCCACCCGGACTCCCCCCACGAACTTGGCCAGCTTCTTCGCGTCGTTATCAGTGTGTCGGGGCGATCGCGGCCGGACCGATCGATGGGTGACGCTCAGCCAGTGCCGTCAGAAGAGCGTCTGGGCCAGCTTTCCGTACTGATCGAACTTATCTGCCGGGCCCACGCGCTGCACCCTGCGCGTCACGCCGTCGGCGTCACGAAAGCGAGGGCGGGCAAGCCATACCCCGCCGCCGAGGTGCTCGCGAACAATTTCGCCGTGCTGACCAATACGCAGCGTCGGGCGGCCAGCCATCTCGCTACGACAATGAGCGGCGAGCTAGGGGACGTGCGTTTCGCATCAGCGAATTGCTCTGCTTCCCAACCAACTACGTCACTCAAGCGGTATCTGACGTGTCGACCGAACCCCGCATAGCGAGGGCCCGCCCCCTTGGATGCCACTCGGCAGGCGTCTTCACAGGCAACCCGTATCGCTGCGCAAGCTCCTGCCGAGTGATCCACTGATCGCCGGTATTGCCGTCCATGACGTCGCCCTTCGTTGAGTTCCCGTGAATCGCCGGATGAGGTGCAGCGTTCTCATCTGGTCCGAAAATAAGCCCGCCACTCAATGCTCGTCTACCACTGCGTCCGTATTCGTTGGTGATTTCTGAAATCCATCTAAATTCCACCATTTCGTCGCACCGTGTTGAAATACGTTGACATATATTGGCGCTCGGATCGAATCGTCTCTTTCAGTCAACGACACGAGTGGCCAGTGCTGGCGACACCGCCTTCGCGTCCGGTATGCGAGCCTTCCTGAACGTGGCCGCCAGCCAAGTCGCGCACGGGCATCAGCCTGCGACGACTTGCCCCCAGGGAACAGGCCAGCATGAACTAGAGTTTTACTACATCCCGCACGGCCAGGTCAGCGAGTCTGCATGTCTGGCTTGTGTCACCCTGTCCACCCTGTTCGTGCGTGTCTTGGCAGTTCTCGGCAGGCTACCGAAACGATATGCGATCCCCGCAGCGTCACACATTCGGAACGTCCATCGCTATTCCATCTGGGTCGGGCAGCACGCGCCGAGCGCGTCGTAGCCGCCCGGAATCCTCGGTTCGGCGATGATGCCCGTCGGTTTCTTCGGTGCCGACCGTGCCGCCCTTCACAATCGCGAGAGCAATCACGAATGGGTCACCACCCCTGGACGCGCACCCACAGCGTGGCTAGGTGTACCACGACCGCGCCGAGCCGGTCGAGAGCGAGCCGCTAGAGGGCGCCTGCCCAGCGCATGCAGTACGCATTGCGTGCACGCAAGCATCATGACATCACGGTTGCATGACTGAAAAACCCAAGCCGAAACCCTCACTGCGCGCCTGCCTGAAAACCCGGGCGAGGTGATGCCGAACTACGCATTCGTCACCGTCACCGATGCCCCGGCGAATGACGAGAAAGGGCCGCGTTGACCGAGTACCTGCGGGCCCATGCCCGAACCGACATTGTTGCGGCTGCGTTCCAAAGCCATGTCATAGCAACGCTCGGCGCGCCACAGACCGGCGCCGACTCGAAACAACCATCGCCAGACGGACTTTATCGTGTCGGCCCGGTCGTTCTGCCTCTTGTAGACCACGTTCGCTTCTTGAGGGACCAATGAGGCCAAAAGACAGAAGAACTCGGGCAACGCCAACCCATGGCACCCCCATCGAGGTAACACTCCGACGCGCACCGATTCGTGCTCGCCTCCAGGCCCGGCTGTGGCCTGGCCACTTCGACGAGATGCTGGTGGCTGGATCAAGGGACGCAGTCGCAGGCAGCGCTCTGGCAGTCCACACCGAGCGGCTTGGTTCTGAGAAGGAGCGTCAGGCACTAGCGCAATTGCTCTGTCGCATTTGGGAGCGCGCATATTTCGGCGACCTCATCATTGGCCGTGCGATTCCGGTTAACCGAGACAAAGTCGCCGAAGCGGCTCCGATGATAGACACCATCATCGAACGGTTGTCCTCGCGGCGGCCAATTGCTGTCGCTTGTGTAGCGCGCCTACGAATGCTGCTCGCCGACGGATGCGGACCGCTTTACCTCTTCGGCCAGGGTGATCTCATCGGGGCGCTCGGCTCCGTCCTGGCAGAACTTTGACCTCGCTCTTGCGCAGCATGCCTCGGTTCACTAGACGGCGTGCACCGAGCCGGCTGCTACAGCTTAAACACCTAGCGACAGGTAAGGCTTTGTTTCCAGCCGGTGGACATCACAGCGGGATGCCCACCACGGCGCTGGCATGCCGGACGACACGTAGGGCACCCACTCATAGCCAATCCCCTTCATAAGACAAGGAATTCGACCTACCCCGATGCCAACAGCGTGCAGATAGTTCCTACCAGGCGCTCGCTGAATGAATTTCAGGTTTCCGTGTGCGCTGAGCGGAGCACTTGATGATAGTAGGACATCACACTCACCTTTTGGTGATGTCCATCTCTCAATTTGAATGGCCGCAAAATGCCTAATTAGGTTTGATTGAGGCAAGTTGAGCCCGAACATCGACCGCTCGTCTCTCCATCCTCGGACGCATCGACGCCGGACGGAATGAGGAACTGCCGGCGTCTCAAAAGCACTTCGGCTGCGAGTGGTGCGTACCTCGGAGGGCTTCCTGGAGAGAGTCAGCGTTACGGCGATCAACGCTGCTGTCGTGGCAGATGCTGCGATGAGTCCCAGCCGTGCCGGACGGGGGTCAAGCTGATTCCCGGCTGGTAGACCATGGTCAGGATTGCGGTGCCGAGAACCGTTCCCAGTTGGCGTGCGGTGTTGCTCAGCGCCGACCCGGAACCCCATTGGTGGGAGGGCAGGGCTTTTCCGGTGACGGCGGACACACTGGGAATGACGAGCCCGACACCGGCGCCGGTGAGCATTTGGCCCGGGAGGAATTCGGCTAGGTAGCGCGGTTGGGAATCTACTCGGCACAGCCAGACAATGATTCACATCGTGTAGCGCATCGCGCCCGAGGCGGCGACCGTTCCGATTCCATATTTGTTGATCAATCGACTCGCCAATGTCAGCGAAGGATCAAGACGACAACAGGTCCCGGCGACAGGCAGAGTCCGGCCATGGCCGGTGTCTCGGGCCAGACGGTCGTCAGCAGCATGACGCTGTCCAGCAGCATGGCACCGAAGGACGCGGCGAACAGCAGCAAGGCGATGCTGCTGGACCACATTGGTAGGACCCGCACGGCGGCGAGGTCGATGGCGGGGTGTGATGGCGTCCCGATCGCCGAAACCCTAGCGTGAGGGCGCCAATAGCGAGGGTTCCGGCAGCATAGATTTCGAAGACATTGGAATCAGTTGTGAAAATTTCGACGATGCCCACACCAAGGCGGCTACGCCGATGACCAGGCTCACTGAGCCGAACAAAGTCGGGCACTCCGGTCCCGCCCGGCTTGACCTTCGGGAGCACCAATGGCGCGATGGCCAGCGCGATCAGACCCAGCGGGAGGTTTACGAAGAAGGCCCAGCGCCAGTTGAGTTCGACGAGAAGTCCACCTATGGGCGGTCCGAGCGCGGCGGCCATCGCGCCCACGGCCGACCACGTGCTGACGGCCACGGTTCGCCTCGCAGCCGGCACGGCGGCCATGAGCAACGCCAGCGAGCTGGGCATCAGCATGGCCGCACCGACGGCTTGAACGACGCGGGCAGCGACCAGCAACCCCACGGACATCGAAGGGCCGCAGGCGAGTGAGCCGATCATGAAAACGGCGAGACCGGACAGATAGATTCGTCGATGCCCGTAGCGGTCACCAAGTCGACCGGCCGGACTGAGAAATGCGGCAATGACAACGGTGTAGTCGTTGAGCACCCACGACAGCGCACTGAGTTCGGTGGCGCTAAACGCACTGCGAATATCGGGAAACGCGACGTTGATGATGAACAGATCGAGGCTGGCCAGGAACGCCGCCACTGACACCATAAGGACGGTCGGAGTTGTGGAGCGAATCGGGGTTGTCCTGCATTGCCGCCACGGCACCCTCATGTGTTGTATCTGAAAGGAATAGGAGCAGGGGCCCATACCGAGCCTCGACGCTGAGTGGTTTCCACTATACTTAGGATCCGCCTATTCATTCGAGCAAGCAAATCGCGCGCACATTCGTCGAAGCGTGTAGGTCAACCCGCGAACCCCATGAGAACCCGCGCATCGCGTGGCCGTCTCACGTAGGCGTCACCTCGCCGGTCGGCACAGCAGGGGCCACGACGGGCTGAAGGGTGCGGCCTCGGTTCGCAGGAGCCATCCGCGCGCAGAGCTGAGTTATGCAGCATGTGAGAGCGCGCAGATCGACATCCAGCAGCGGCGTCGAGCTGGTGACTGCGGGCGCGGTCGGCGAACTCGGCCAGAACGTCGGGCTCGACGACCCGCTTTGCGACGAGATCCCTGTGCTTGTCGGGACCGAAGGTCGAGTTGGTGTCGGTGAGCCGCGTCGCGCGGACTGACGCGCACGACGTCGGGTATCGGGTGTCCGATGGCTGTGATGGGCAGGTCAGTGGTGTGCAGTGGGCACATCACGGCGGATGGGTGAACACGATCCTCGCCGCATTGATCGGGCGGCGGCCAGATGGGTTGCGGCATGACGACCTCGACGACTCCGGTGTCGACGTCGTAGACCAGCTCGGCCACGGCCGTGTCCGGGGCCGCGCGGCGCATGGCCCACCGACTGCGGGACGAACGACCTGGTCACGCTGCTGGCCACGTGCAGATCTGTGCCGCCTGCCTGACGGATTCTGGGGCCAGAACCTGCATCCGATCGCCGCGACAGAAGGAAGAGACCTGCACCAAACGCATGATCGAACTGAACTATGCTGCCTCACAGCACGATTCATCCACTTGAATAGTACGTGAATTATCGCCAACGCCGCAGCTTACAGGCGACAAAGCAACGGCGCAGTCCCACAGGCTCACGCTAACTGCCCTCCCGGTGGCGATTCGCCCAACGCCACCCAAGTGGCGCGGGAATGCGCAGCGATTATCTGTCGCGACGATGAGGCGAACGAATGGATGCGGCCGGTGTCTCCGATTGAACTGCTGGCCATAACGCCGGTTGGCACTGTTATCTGCTTGAGTAGTTGCCTGTTTCACAGACCCGTCCGAGTGCTTTCAGCGGCGTACTGAAGCAGGCCGGCCAACCGTGCGTTCAAAACAGTCGTGGTTATCGACCGTCCTCGACGCTACTATCTCGCCGTTGCTTTCACCGGTCGTCGATTCTTCCATTGGAGGATCGCAGGCGCCCTGGCGCTGTGGTCTGCCTGATCGTCATCGCCCTTAGCTTTGAGCCGAATCTGTATTGGTTTTCGTACTACTCAGTCGATTACAGGCTGGGATTTGTGCGGTGCGGACTCGCCGGCGAGATCCTGGACTTGTTTCCCTCCGGACTGCACCTGACGGGTCTGAGGACGATGCGCTGGCTCCAGCCGGCATTGTTCATCGTCGCCCTCGTGGCGGTGGCACGGAAGGTGGCGTTCGGGTTCAGCGCCTCCGAGCGCCGGCTGAAAATAGCTCTGCTGATACCGGTGCTACCGTTCGGCTTCGCATTCGCGGTATTCTCCATGCATCCAGACCTTTTCGGCGTATTTGCGCTGTCTGCATTTGCCTTGGTGCTGACCGGGGTGAAGACCAACCGGTCAATTATGGTTTCGAGTGCTGCTTAGGGTCTCACCACTGCCGTACTCACGCTCACCCACGAAGCGATCCTGTTGTTGTTATCGCTCGGCGCCATCGGCGCCATCGTGACTCTCGCGGCGCCCAGTTCGATCACCGTGCAGCGCCGCAGCCTGTTCTTCGCTGTCGCTCCCGGGCTGGCAGTGGCACTGGCGACAGCAATATTCGCGCGACGCGGAATCTCCTCACAGCTGTGCGAACTGGTGCCGCACACACCCGTTGACTGGCCGGCGGCGGGCCCCCTGTCTGTCGTCCAGGTCCTCAGTGGCCAGCACTTCTACATCGACTGGATGTGCCGCAACGTCATCGCGAACTATGACCAGATTGTCCCCGGCGCCGCCCGGTTGGTCGCGAGCATCGGAGCACCCGCGCTCATTATTTCGACCGTCTTCGGCCTCGCCCTTTTAGCGGTGACCGTCCTTTTTATCGGCCACACTTCGGGCGTGCCTTTCGGGCGGTTGTGGGCCCTGCTGCGCGAGCGGCCAGTGTCGTTGGTCGTCGGGGTCGTGGTTATCCTGCCTGTTTTTGCCACCTCGGTCGACTGGGTGCGCTGGTGGGTGACCATCTCTTTCAACGTGGGCATGCTGTACGTGCTGTACGCCGGCGCCCAGCCCGAGGCCTCCAAATACCCGACACGGCGCACCCGTATGCGGTTCACGGTCGCACTTGTCGTGCTGGCTCTGTTTCCCGTCAGCGTCATTCCAGGTATCGGTGGTCCACCGCCGGTGTGATCAACTCGGTCCTATCGCGCCGGAAGCGTAATTGAAGCGCTGCAACATCTTTGAAGCGTATAGGATTTTGTGACATCAGTCCGTCTCTCCGTCACTGCTACTCCAACTATCGATGGCTTGGCCGGGCCATGACCTACAGCTCGGTGAAACGGCCACTGGGACACTGTTCGAAGCGAATCGGCTATGACCTCGGTGGTCCACACATGCTGCGCCCCACGTTTGCGACGCGTTTGGTCCGCAGCGTTGACTGCGATCCTGTCCCGTTTGATGTCGTGCAGGCGTTACTCCGCCGGGCCGCACCATGTTCCACGCGGATCTATACCCACTCGATGCTGAGGCAGGAATGTTAATGCCCGCCTTGTGGCTGTCGTCGGCTCTGATGAGCCAGCCCAACCCCCAGACTAACATGGCGTGGTTACCTACTTGAGGCGATCGATCCGAACTGGCGTCGAGGCAGTCAGCTGCTGTTGATGCCATCGTCGGAGAACCCACGCATACACAGGCGCCGGTGCCTGCGTGCGGGATGTGACCCCGAGGGAGATCGCTGCGCCGGGTTTCCTACGTTGCGCGGCCGGCTGTGTCGACATCCGACGCAGCGGCCGTGCGACGTCACTGGCAGAAGTTCGCATTATGTCCGGGTTCATGAATCCCACCACTCGTGGCGGCGGGCTAACGCACGCAACACTTCTGTACGGTATGTGATTTAAGGACGAACCGCGGTACGGATGATTATGCCGCTGCACAGTCGCTTTAGCGATAAGTACCGAACAGATGTAGAAAGTATTGGCAGTCACTAGGCCCCCTATGCCGGGTCCGCACGGACGAAGCCATCGACCTTACCTGTTGTTAGCCCCGATACTACGCTATGCTAGCAACGGTACGGCCACAGAGTGCGGACGTCGTCCAACTAGCACCGCGAGTGGGCCACGCGTCAAGTAATCGACATCGGGAGTGACATGCCGCTGTGGAACATACACTGCAATGAAGGCGCATATTCAAGCGCTGACAAACGCGCTTTCGCCGAGGCGATCACCGACATATACGCCTCGTGGGGTTTGCCGCGGTTCTACGTCTCCGTAGTGTTTCACGAAATATCCAAGGATTCACTGTTCATCGGCGGGGTGCCGCGGGACAACTTCGTGCGCGTTTCCATCGACCACATCGCTCGGAGCGCATCAACCAAACAACGGGAGAAGATGCTGAGCATCCTTAATAAGCACATTGCGCCCTTCGTGGGAGCCCGCGGTCTCAATTGGGAACTCCACATCGACGAAACGCCTCGCGATATGTGGACTATTGAGGGCATGGTGCCCCCAGAGTCGGGCTCAGCTGAAGAGCAACGTTGGGCCAGCGATAATAGACCATCGATGCCGGACCGCTGATTCACGAGCACCGATACCGGCACGGAGAGAGGGCCGACGATGCCGTGCACAATGCACGACAGAGGCGTCTTAACTAAGGCCGGCACGCAATCCGAGCGCACATACGGCTCGCCCTGGCACGAGCGTCGAAATCAGGCCCATCACAAGGTGGGGCGTACCCGTTCCGCCATCTATCCGCTCATGAGCCCCCGCGCACGATAAGTCGACGCAATCTACTGCGCCGCAACCGGCTTCACGATGCGCATCAAACCTCCAAAAAGTGTTGCGCCGCAGCCTAGCTATTTTCTTTTCGGTACCGTGCCACCGCTGTGGCAGCGCTTGGGCACCCGGGAGCGAGGAGCCAGGACGAGACGAAAAGCGCATGGATGAATGCCGCGCCATGCAAGCCCTTGCACGTCGGCGATGTCGGCATATTTTGCGACGGAGTTTCTACAAGCCACGCACGTCGTGGCACCCGACGACATCTACGCCAGCACTGTCGGGGCCACCCTCTCCGATGTCACCAAGAAAGCATGGGATGACCCAAACATTGTGGTCGAGGCAGTACTCAACGTGGTCGCGCACCCCGCGCCACCACAACATCTCGCTGTTGGCCAGGACGCAGTGCAGGCGGTCCGTCAGGCACTGCAGCATCAACTCAACGAGCTTGCGCAGTGGGAAGAATACAGTTGGTCCTGAGTCGCCGGCTTATCGCGCTGAGGGAACTCCCATCCGGGCCCGACTACCTCGCAGCGAAAAGACTCCAGTCCGCTCAGTGTTAGTCCCTGTCTAGCCGCCCCTTGCACAACCGAGTGCTCCATTCGTGGCGGGAGTTCTAGAACCCGCCTGCAGACCAGCGTCCATGCCGGATAGGCGAACCGCTGGAGCTCGTTCGCCAAAGCCGCAACCACTTGGTCACGACGGCGCCGGTATCTCAACCGTATCGAGCGGACGTGAAGATCGTAGCCACCCGAGGTGATGACCTCCGCAAATGTCAGCTGCTCCAGTGTGCTCGACCAGTCGACATTTCCCTTCGCAACCACGATCTCGTGCACCAAAGCTTCGGGCAGAACCATCCACGCGAGTCGCAGCCCCGGCGCTAAAGACTTGCTTGCCGACCCGCATTGGAACACCCTGTCGGGGTCCAGATCCTGAAGAGCACCTACCGGCTGACGGTCGTATCTGAACTCTCCATCGTAGTCGTCTTCGAAACTCAACCCATCGGTCGCACGCGCCCACTCGACGGCTAACGAGCGTCGGTCCGGGCGTAGTGCGACGCCCGTCGCGTATTGGTGCGCGGGTGTCAGTAACACTGCGGCAGCGCCACTCAGTACCTCCAATCTTCTGTCCGCGCGCCATGTTCGTCAACGTAGAGCGCCGGTATCTGCATTCCGGCATCCAGTAGAAGACCACGATAGGCGGTGAAGCCATACGCCTCGACAGCCACCGCCCGCGCCCGCCGCATGCGTTTGAGCCACCAACGTGACGCCATGGTGGAAGCCGGAACAGATGGCGACGCGATCCGGCTCGACGCGCACTCCACGCGCTCGAGTCAGGTAAGTCGGCCAGGGCGGTGCACAGCTCGATTCAACGCCTCGGTTTTCTGACCGGCGTCGTCGAATTAGACGGTACCGAGCCGCGTCGGGGGATCGCGGAGATGCCCCCTTAGGGCGCAAAAGCTCTCGGATTGGCCTGCGGCAGACATGAGATCCGCTTAGGGGTTCACCGCGTTGGGTCGTCCGCCACGACGCTCTCAGAGCAACGGCGCCGATCTTTGACCTGGGACCAGCGACGGTATCGGTTTTCCGAATCATGCCGGATCGGTGATCTATGTCACGAACCGAAGCCAACCGTGTGATCCACCGTTCTCATTCTGGGGGTCATGAGCAGGCCGCCGTCGTCGAAACATCACCGCAAGATCGCCGCATTGATGCGCGCCGATGGCCACCGAGTCACCAATTCATCAGTTGCCCGAGCGCTACGGCGGCGCGGACTGCTTCTGCCGCAAGGCTTTCGGGCCGACCGCAAATCTTGGGCAGCATTGCGACGCAGAGTGTTTCGTGACCCACCCACCGAACGCAACCGAGTCTGGCAGACCGACTTCTCCGAATTCGAAACCACCAACTGCGGCATCTGGCGCATCTGCGCGGTCATCGACTACGCCACCAGATACTGCCTCGCGATCATTGTGACCTCCACCGGCCGCGGCGCTGACGCTCTCGAGCGTGACGCACCGGTAGTCGAGTTTTTCGCCGTGCGTGGCACCGTTGCGGGCGAAGCCCCCGTGAGATCGTTGAGGGTGTACGGCCCACCTCGCGAGCGATCTGCCGTGCGCCTCGGTTGCCCAGCGGAAGGACGATCTGGACGCCCAGCGTGCGACGACGGCGAAGCTGGTCCCGACCCTCGGTTGCGTGAGTATGTGCAGGACAGACAGACCGGCCAGATCAGCGGTTGCGTCCAGCAGAGTGGTTTAGTAGCCGAGCCTGAGTGTGAAGGCAGGCGTGTGGTAGCTGGATGATTGAAGGCCCTCGCGCGATTCTTCGAGGGACCCGTCAAAGTCAATCGAGCAAAGGAATCGACGCGATGCCCGCTGCCACGATATCGACTGGCCGACCGTGTTGACTGATCGACTCACCATCCCCCCGATGTGCTGCGCCAGCTGCTGACCACGCTGCATCAGATGTGGCTCGGCACATCAACCGTCGCTACCACAGCGAGCCGCGTGATCGCGAGGTGATGCATACCGATCTGTACATCGCATGCACAATCGGCGGATCCGACGCGATGGAACCTGTGGCGTGGGGCCGAAGTACTGCCGGGAACGCATCTCCGCAATAACCGCCTGCCCTCGTCGATCCCGAGCTTCGTAGCACGGGTGACGCGGTTGCGTGCGGCCGACGCGTCGATCATGTCCTCCCCGGTGTCTGCAAGGGCATGCCGCTCTGTATGCAATCGTCGAGCGTCCCGCAGTGCTGTTGCGCTGATGAGCCTTTCATTCAGTCTGTGCAGACGCCGGAACTGAGCTGATCAGCGCTGAAATCATCGGGCCTGGGTCGACATCGACGGTCCGACCTAGGCCCGACGACGCTGTGCACAGCTGCGGTTGTTTATCCGCCCAAAGTGAACGGGTCACGGGAACCGCCGGACAGTTCGACCCAAACGGACTTATCCTCCAAGTACGCGTCGACTGCCTGAACGCCGTTCTCCCGACCGATTCCCGATGCCTTGAAACCTCCGAAGGGGACAGCGGGACCGACAACCCGGTAAGCGTTAATCCAGACTGTTCCCGCATTGATTTTGGCGGCCATACGATGAGCGCGGTGAACGTCTTTGGTCCACACGGCGCCAGCAAGGCCATAGGGAGTATCGTTGGCGAGATCGACTGCCTCGGTTTCGTCGGTAAAGGTACACGCAGACACGACGGGACCGAAGATCTCCTCGCGCATCGCCCTCGACTGCGGACGGAGTTCTGTGAGCACCGTTGGTCTGACGAACAATCCGCCTAGAACAGGATCGGCTCCTCCACCGCAGGCCACGCTCGCACCCTCGAGCCTGGCGATCTCGAAATACTGCAATACCTTCCGGTATTGCGGCATGTTCGCCATGGGCCCCATTTCTGTTCGCGCATCATTGGGGTCGCCGAGCTTTATCGCCTCGGCACGCTGAACCACCAGGGATATCAGCTCGTCGTGAACATCACGGTGCACGATGAGCCGAGATCCGGCCATACATGTTTGACCGGCGGCCGCGAAGACGCCCGCGACGATACCGTTGGCTGCTGCCTCGAGATCGGCGTCGGGGAAAACCACCTGCGGAGACTTTCCACCTAGCTCAAGTGCGACCGCGTTGAGGTTGTCAGCCGCGGCTTTGGCCACGGCACGCCCAGTTGCAGTAGAGCCGGTGAAGGCGACCATGTCCACCCCCGGGTGACCGGCGAGGTGCGCGCCAATCTCAGGAGACAGTCCGGTCACGACGTTGACAACACCCGGCGGAAAGCCGGCCTGCGTAATCAAATCGGCGAAGGCGAGAGTGGACACAGGCGCATGCTCGGATGGCTTCACTACCGCTGTACACCCCGCCGCCAGTGCGGGCGCCAATTTCCACGTCAACAACATCAGCGGAGAATTCCAGGGTGTGATCGCGGCAACCACACCGACGGGTTCGCGCCTGGTGTACACCAGATAGTTAGAACTGGCCGCTGGAATCTGGCGACCTTCGATCTTGTCGGCCATACCGGCGAAGTATGAGTACCAGGATCCCAAGGCTTTAGTTTGACCAATCATTTCTCGGTAGAGTTTGCCGGAGTCGTTGACCTCAAGATGTGCTAGTCGCTCGGCGCTCTCGACGATGAGCTCACCGAGACGATGTAACGCCGCCGCACGCCCAAACCCGCTCTGCTGACCCCACTCCCCATTCAGCGCGGATCGGGCAGCTGCCACAGCATCATCGATATCGTCAGAGCCGCCATCCGGAACCCGCGCCCACGACTGTCCGGTGTAGGGGTTCGCCGACTCAAACGTCGCCCCCGAGCGAGCGTCGACCCGTTTTCCGTCGACGAGTAGCTGAAAACTCTGGAGATTTGTTGCTGTCATGTCAGATGTTCCTGCTCACCTTTAAGTCTCGGATCGTCATCGACCCGGTTGATATCTAGAGAGTGATTCGCGCCGCAGCGCCTTACCATACGAACCACTCGTCCGACGTTTATACGCGATATCTCGTCATGTCGAACGAGTCACCGACACTGTCAAATTTACGATGTGCGTCAACCAGTGCGCTCTGTGTACTTACGCACCGCCTAAAGCCATACCCAGTCATGCCTGGCATATCGCCGTTGCAGCTTCGCACGCACCAGGTTGTTGAGTGAGGGGTTGACCGCACCTGCAGCTGGGTCCTCGGCCTCGGCGACCAGGCATCGACAACCCACATTGGCTACCTCCTTACCCCGCGCGCTGCAATGAGCGCCTCTGCGCCCCATGGTTTTCGTGGGAGTCAACTGGCTACAGCGTCACGCGACACCGCCTCGCCGCGCATGAAAAAATCAGCGGTGGCGATGACTTGGGCAGCGGTAGCTACATTTACCTCCCTAAGGCCGTCCTCGGGCATTTCGATCCCTTGAAGTGTCGTCAGCGCCCACGTGCCGATTCCGCTCCGTTCCGGCCGCACGTATGTCGAGGATCGTGTTGGTAGTCGGACGAAACTGCCCGATGTTGCAGGCGACTTTGAACCACCTCGCGTGGACTGTCGCAGCGGGATAGATATCGACTATGCGTCCACTAGTTCATGCGTCACCGACGCCGCGAAGCCGAAGCAAAGCGCTTTTCCTCCATTAGCCCATCACGTCGTTCCGCATCGATAGTACTTCGTCGCCACCGAGTAGAGCCGTTTTGACGCCGAGCGACACCGCAGCCGACGGTGGAGTCATCACCCTACATTGGAACATGGACTCTGCCTCCACACCTTCGGGGAGAGCGATTGAACTATCGTCCTGCATCGGTATCCTTGGCCAGCTTGACATCACAGCGTCGGCGTCCGCTACGGCGCTGGGCGGGAGAATCTGCGGTAGACACGCCCTCTCAATTAATCACACAACCCGCGCCTCCATACGGTTCCAAACGATGACCTGGTGTCCGGTGGCGATCAACCGACCGGTCATCGGCGCACACATGGTTCCGAAGCCGAGAAATGCAATTTTGTCAGACATCCTACCAATCCTTTGCTATCGGTCATGGCGCACCCCCGCAGCGGTATCGCCGAACGATACAACGCTGCAGTACAACATTTTTGGTCCATCGGGCGTGTGTCATCCACACCTGAGAGGAGAAGTATCGAGCACGTGCTCGCCATGACTGAAATACCGCAATCTGCGTGCCGGCGCTACCAATGTGGGGCCACCAGCTTTACGTGGTCTACCGACGCATAACTCATGTTCGCATTGTGTGCGTCAAGACGTCTTTGCTTAGAACGTCGCTCGAGCACTTGGTCTTCGACTCCCTAGCCGCGTCGGAGCACCCTCGTACTTCAAATGAATCGTCAGCTACGCAGGCCGTTCTGGGTTGCCGTCGATCATCGAGGCCACGATCACGACGAAGTTCTGGCGGTGGTGTACCGCCTACCCCACCTGCAGGCCTCCTCGCGACAGAGTTGGCGGATCTTCGCGTTTGACCTCTCACAGTGCCTTTCGATGGGCAAAGCCACCCACCGTTTCGACGGCATCGCTCGCAGGCCTGCGGCTTGCACGGGATATTGGCAAAGCAGGCCCCATCGCGGAAAGCCGTCAACTTGACGTGTCACGAGTGATGGGGCGGCACACTAGCAACATTACGGTAGTAGTGTTAGCGGATCTCAACCGAGCGGCCCTCCACGGATCGGTCTCCGTTATCGCTTGGTGCACCTTTGAGTGGGCGGTCGTCGCCGCAGTACCAGACCGGACAATTCGGCCATACTCGGAGGTTCACCGTGAGCCGACCGAACGACTTTCGAAGTAAGTGGCTGTTTTCGCTATCCTCGGTTGAGGGCGGGCATTCCGTCGTCGAGTGTTCTGCGAACGCGTTCAAGGCGGCGGCCGCGGAGGGAAATGGCCGCGAGCCTCCCCCCGCGACACTATCGTTGTTGCCTCGAGACGTGCGCTGCTCGATTCTCGTTTGACGAGATGATGGCCTCGAGCGCATGGGTGAAAATGGATCGAGGCCATTGTGGTCAGAACTGCAAATGACCAGTGGTCGTTGTGGGATGCGATCCTGCCGCCGGAGCCGTTGGTTTTGTCCGGTTAGTTGGCCCGGGTAGACGCATGGCTGGATAATCCGGTGTTCTTCACGCCGTTCAAGCCGTACTTCCATCCACGGATCGGCCGTGCGGCGGTGCCTATAGAGACCTATCTGCGGATGATGTTACTCAAGTGCCGCTGCCCGCTGGGCTAGGAGACGCTGTGCCGCGAAGTCGCAGTTCCGATTTCGTGGAACGATTCTTCCGGACCCTCTTCGGCGCTCGGGTCCGCATCCGACGACATTGACGAAGCTGACCAGCCGGTGCGACGTGTTGGAAGATCACCTACAAATATCTACAAGACGCTTGACAATCTTTACCGGGTACGACGGCGTACGATGCGTGTGCAATGCCGCTTGTCGCTCGCTGAAACCCGCTTGCCCAACAAGACATCCTGTGCCGCAGCACTACTCATGGAGAATCCAATTGTCCATGAGACTGGTTAGGGAAAGCGGTGCAGAGTCGCGGCCCCGATCAAACGCAATAGTACCCAGCGCATCGCGGCACGAGGGTGCCCGTGGGGCGGGGTCAAGCCGCAGGCTGCATTCGCCCGCAGTTGGGGACACATGGGCCGCGCTCAAACTGATCTGATACAACGGAATCGAATACGACGAGCTTCCGCTGTTTACGTATATTGCAACATCACTGGAGGCCACCGGACCCGCTTGCCCGGGCCCGGCAGAGAGGCTTCGGCATTGTGATCGGGGTCATTATCGCCTCGAGTATCGAAGCAGCCATGCCGTGCCTTTATACCAATCGTCAGAGCTTGCCCAGTCGGTCCTCCTGCAGCCTCGCTGCGATGAGTGGGTGCTCGCTGGATAGGGCGACGCACCAGCCCTCTGTCACTATCATCGCCACGCTTGTGATGTTAATTCAACGACTCAAGGGATATTGACCAGGAGTATGTATGTCATCTTTCATGATTCGTCCGCCAGAATCGAAGGCGCGAGAGTACCGCGTCGCCGGGGTGTGGCGCGATCTCGGGCCAATCGCCGATCTGCGCCGGTGGCGGGACGAGACGCCGCAGGCTCTGGCAATCAGCGCGTTCGCGGCTTCCGGCACACAGGTCCGAATCAACTATGGCGCTTATGCGGCTCTCGTCGAACACTTTTCGGGTGCGTTATGTGAGTTGGGAGTGCGCCGGGGCAGGTGGATGCAATTCAGCTGCCGAACTGGTGGCGGGCGTTGGTGCTGTTCCAAGCAGTAGCACGGCTGGGTGCGGTGTTCGCGCCGTGCATGACCACGATCAGACCTCGCGAGTTAGAGCGAATGCTCCGACGCGTGGACGCCAACGTCTGTATCACCGTGGATCGGTGGTCTGATTTCGAGCACGCCGATGCGTTGCGCGACATGGCTTCGCGGTTGGCGAAACTGCGTCACCGGGTAGTGTTCGGCCAAGCCGGCCAAGGAGATATCGAGTTTGCTCCGTTCTTCGAAGGGACCCCATGGGAGCAGCGACACCCGGTCGCGTTGGACGACGCCAAGGAGGATCCGGACGCAGTGTCGGTGGTGCTTTTCACTTCGGGAACGTCTGGGGAGCCGAAGGCGCTACTGCACACCCAAAACACGATTGGTTACCAACGGCGAGAGCCCTTTGCGCAGGATCTGTTTCCCGGCGATTTTGGTGTGCCCGTAGGACGCGCCCTGTTTGGCGTGCCCGTAGACCGGGCGCAGCAGTGAGTCGATATCGATGAACGCGCCGGTGGCGGCACCAGGCAGCAGGTCCACCCGCTGACACAGGCGCGACAGATGATGGCGCAGTACTGATTCCAGTTGGCGGGCGTGCCCGAAGGTGGACTCCCGCAACAAGGTTCCGACCATCGACGGCGCGTACACGCCACAAAAGAGCGTCTTCATCCCACCGGCACGGACAAGGTCGATGTCATCGATGCAGTCGGCGCCGGCGCACATAGCGGCGATCAGCGTGGCCAGTTTCGGTGCCGGGTTGGCCCTGATGTAATCCGCGGTGCGGTGATCCTGACCGCCTGGGCCAACAGCTGCGGCAGGCCTGTCTGGGTGGCCAGCGTCATGACGGGCACCAGTCCGGCGCACGACACGAGATGGTCATCATCGAACAGCGCCGAGGCCGCAGTGAAGTTGTGCCACACTTGCACCGGAAGTGCCTTTCTGACCGGAACTGATTGTTGCGTGAGAACACCAATCGTTGCAGTTCAGAGGGCACTTTCCTCGTTACGACGCCCGATCAACAGCCAGCTCATCGGTGGATCCAGGCTAAGGTGCGGGCTGACGCACGGGTTACGCCGGCGCACCTCAAACCCATCATGCAGACATCCTTCCAATCAGTAGCTACCAAAAGACGTGCGACTGCCACCGCGCTCTTCATCGCACTGCTATGGAGTAACGCGGACACCGATCAGCAGCAGTTCACGACGCGATCAAAGCCAAATGACTATTTTCGAGCGACTCTCACAGAAGTGAGCGCATTACGTAACGGCGTGGTGAACCACGATGATCCTATGCAAGAGCTGCTATGGATGGCCATCGAGAATGATGATGGCGGGGAATTAGCTCGATCACCTACGTGCAGCGCTTGGCGACCAAGGGCGGGCTGACACTGAAAGGCCGATACCCCAACGGAACTCAGCAGAGCATCCCGCAATCGGCGGCATACTCTTCTACAGAAGATGCCTCAGGGTTGTCGCGGCGCTTCGCCATTGACCTGACCAACGGTAAACGACGCTTGCTGGGCATCACCTTCGAGGGTCGCTGGTCCGTCAAACAGATGCTTAGGCCTCCACCGGGACATCGCCGCTTCCTCTGTTGTTCGGCGGAAGACGGTACGGTAACGATGGGCATGCCGAGCCGCCAGCGCTGCCGCTCCACGGCAAGCAACAGCGAGTTCCACCTCATTGGGCAATTCATGACATCGTCGTCTGCATACCCACAGAGTCACGGGGAGCACCGACACCGAAGTGAAGGCTATACGCTGTGTCAGTGTCGACTATGCCTCCGGCCGGTGCCTCGAATCACGAAGGACGCCTATGGCGTCAGCCCAATGTGCATTTGAGAGATCGGTAGGTGAGACACCAGGTGCTCGCAACAAATACCCATCCGGAGGCCTGGATCGGTGGGCACTATGCCCCAGCACTCAAGATGCTGCGCTCGACCGTTAAGTGGATGGTCGGCTCATTGGGGATCGTTGCCGCGTCGATTATCGCCGGTGCTCAACTCGTCAACTACAACGGTCGCACCGTGTACGGCGCGGCCCTCGCTGCGGTGGCTGTGGCCACCGCGCTGGCCCTAACCCTCCTCCTGTTGGCACGGGCGGCGGCAATTCTTACCGTGCCGCGCCCAACCGCAATGGAACTGGCGAACGCCGAAACCATCAATGAGTTCGCCGATGCCCGCCGCTCCCCAGGTCAGTTCAACGATTCGAAAGTCGAATGGCTACAGGCCAACACGATATATCTGTTAGGCGGCTACAACTCTGTAAAAGGACTGCTCGCCGCCTACTCGCAGGCGCACAGCGCCGTAGTGGCCCATCCCCGTGACGAAGAATCCCGGTATCGCCTGACCGAACTCGAGCAACACTTACGCACCGTCGAGGAAGCGGCTCACTACCGCGATACCTGCAATGCCTACGTCACTCTTATGCGGCAATTTCGCACGGGTGCAGTCGGATTCATTATCGCAGTCATTGTCTTCTCCGTATCCGGCCTATTTACCACGCCAAAACCACTGCAGCCCACCAACCCAGTCACCCAGCCTATCGCTATGAGGGTGATCGAACTTTCGCCACAACTGGGCAGTCCACAAGAATGTGTAATCCGCGACGGCGTCGCCATCGGTGGGACACTCACAACGCCGATCGTGGCCGTGGCGCCCGCTGGGCGATGCCCAGCTGAGACGGTAGTCGGCGGCCAACCCGGCCTCATGGTGATCCCGCACCAGCCAACCCGCGGCTAAACAAGCAGCCACTGCACGCGCCACGGTCCACAGCGGCTCGGAGAGCAACTCAGATGCCGGATAGCGTCATAGGACGCCGGAGCGGTAAAGTAGTTGGTGTTGATTTGGTTTCGGCGGCAGGCAATGTCATCTTGAGCTGGCCCACTATGACGCGGGGATTTGACTCCACTTAATTGATTTAGTGTTGTTACGGAAGTGTGTGTTTGACACCAGCAGATGACGGCGAGATCGCGGTGAATCTAATTCGCAGATGCTCGATGTGGGCGCCGCTAGCCATGTCGCTTTCTATGATGACTTCGTGTCGTGGATGGTTGGATCTTCTACGGCGCACGAAGGGTGAGGGGACACCGCGGCGTGGCGGCGTGCGTTAGTTTGTCGTTGCTCAGCTGGGTGCCTGTTGAGGGATGCTGTCCTCCCGCGATCTATTGGGAGCGACGGGCCAATCAGATCATTAGGTGTTTGAGCCCACGCCAAATTGGTGGCTCCGTGACCACGTCCGTGTCCAGTGGGACACCGTGCTATTGGAATGGGGACGAAGCGCATTTGATCACCATCACGTCGATGCGCTCAACGCCATCCAGGCCATCCGGGATTACCGCCAGAGCCCACCTGCCGGCGCACCGTCACTATCGACCGATGCCCTGCATCGCCCGTCATTTGGCCTAGACGCCCGACACGTACGGCTTTGATCTGGTCGTCGGAGAAATTTGTTGTGCACCTGCCTCGCGGCTCGAACTGACCTGGGCCGCGTCCCACACCACAGTGATCGCCAGCCACCGAAAACATCATTCATTCCCAACGTGATGACATGGCTGACGACCATTACCAACAAGCAACTATTTCCGGCGCACGGTAACCACACGACGGACACTGAAACTCGTACTGTGGCACAGGGTGATTCACTTGGTGGACCGAGATTGCACCGTTGGAATGGTGGGGACGTCCGTCGCTACCACACCGGCCCCATCATCAGGGGACCGGACCCTTGGCGTAGAGGATCGACTTATACGGTCTCGCCAAGGCCCCTTCACCCGATACTGGTACGGAGGCGCAAAGACCCCCAGCCCCTGGATCACAAAGCATGTCTGACGCCAGTCGCCGTGTTGAGCCCGTTGCGTGAAACATTCTCGGCGGGTTCGGAGAGCTTTCTCGGAAAGCACTATCGGCACCACCCAGGCCGACTCAACCAGAGGTGACGTCGACACAGCACGGCAGGCACCCACCGGCCAGGCAGCGCCTACCACGCACGACGGCACAATCATGAACTGCGCCAGAACGTTCTGGCTTTGGTTGCCCGGCGGCCAGCCCGGCTTTCGACCCTGGCCTTCACAGTGATTGCGATCACTTCATCGCTCGAAAGCCTTATCACTACATAGCACTTCGCTTCAGCGGTAAAAGAACTTTGGGAGATCGGCGCGATGAACGTCACTGTGCACAGTAACGGCCGTCAGCCACCCACAGTCGCATCGGATGAGATTGACCTGGGATCGTCGGATTTTGTCGCTGCGAGTGCGCTTACTGCGATGGGGCCTTCGTGCCTCCGCCGTACTTCGCCGATTAGGTTCGTCTCGGAACCCGTACGCCGGGAGAGAACCGCGGCCAAGGTCACTGGGCACTCGCCCGATATGAGCAGGTGCGCTGCGCGAGCCGACACCCCGAGAACTCCAGCGCGCCCCCGCACCCAAATGGTGGATGCCCAACCTCAGATTGCCAGCTGCTTCGATTCGATGTTGACATCTGATGATCCGCGGCATCAGCGATTGCGGTCGCTCGTCAGCCGGGCATTCACTCCCGCGGTGCTGGCGACGGTGCTTGAGTTAATCAGTCTGCGAGCGAGGTCCCGAGTATCGGCGATGCTCAGGGGCCATCCCAACCGTGTCAGCGATTTCGTGAACGAAGTGGCTGGCCCACTGCCACTGCAAGTCTGTGCGACATGATGGGCATCCCCGAGCCCGATTACCGTCGAATTGTTAACCGGACGAACGTTGTCATGGGTTTCGGTGATCCGGACATACCCGATGACATCGGCGAGGTACGCACGGCAACCAAGAATCTCGCTGAGTACGGCCAAGTACTCTCTCAGAACCGCGGAGCCACAGGCAGGACGATTTGACGACAAGTCTGTTCAATGCGCAGGTCGCCGGTGCGCGACTGACCTCTGCAGAGATCGCCTCGTCCTTCATCCTGCTGGTTATCGCGGGCACCGAGACTTCGCGCAACGCACTGAGCCGCGGCTTGGTTGCGCTGAGCCGATTTTCAGACGAGCGGCAACTGTGCTGGGACGACGCGATCGGGTACGACCGAACCGCAGTGAAGCCATACTACGGTGGTCCTCTCCCGTGCAATATATGCGCCGTACCTTGACGCGTGATGTCGATCTCGGTGGCGTCAACATGTCGAAAGGGCAAAAGGGCACCATGTGGTTCGTTTCCGCCAACCGCGATGACACAACACTCCTGGACGCATGGACGTTCGATCTCCGTCGTCATCCCAAACCCCACTTCGCCTGCAGTACCGGCGGACCTCCCCTCTGTCTCGGTGCCGGCTTAGCGCGTCGAGAGATCAGCGCGATGTTCGAGGAGTTGCATCGCAAGACACCAGACATCGCCCCGGTCGGCGAGCCAGTGCCGTTGCTATTAGCGTCATGCACAGCATCAAGCATCTGCCCGTGGCGTGGTGGGCAGCTGACCACTATGAACCAGCGACGCCGAGGCTTTGAGATCCAGACTGCCCGAGCGCTGCCAAGCCGTCAGGAGGGCCACCACGATGGACGGAGTTAGGCAGCCGTCAGACGTGATCATCATCGGGGCAGGACCTGCGGGTCTCGCTGTCGCCCGGGAGCTCGATCATCGCCATGGCATCCAGGCCTTAGTCGTTGATCGCGCGCCGGCACCTGTCATTTCCTGGCGGCAGAGCTACGACAACTTTCGGCTCAACACGAGCGCGTTCTTGTCGCATCTGCCGGGTCAGCGCATCTCGTCGACCGCCGGCCGCTGGCCTACCAAAGACGACATGATCCGCTACTACGACTCCTACGTTCAACAGCAGAACATCTCAATCAAGTTGTGTTGCAACGTCGACTATATCGACCGCATGGACGGCGGATGGCGAATAAGTACGACGCTGGCTGACATGGCGAGCCGCGTGGTCGTGCTCGCCACGGGTAACCACCGCACACCGACGGTTCCCACTTGGCCGGGGATCGCGACGTACGAAGGCGCGCTCGTACATTCCGGTGATTTCACAAACGCATCGCCCTACCGCGGTAAAGACGTCCTCGTGGTGGGAGCGGGTAATTCCGCCGCCGACATCGCAGTACAACTCGCCGATGGCGGCGTGAACCGGATCTGGATGGCGGTACGTACGCCGCCACACCTGGTTCGGCGCGCCATCGGACCGGTTCCGTGTGACATCCTCCTCGAATTGTCCGCCCGCTTGCCGGCGAGCGCTATCGACCCACTGATCAGCTACCTCAACAAACTAATGGTCGGAGACCTCACCGCCGACGGCTTCAGGCAGCCCCCCTCGGCTTAAGAGCGACCATGGAACAGCGGGGACGGATCCCAACGGTGGCCGACGATCTGGTCACCGTAGTCCGGGCCGGGCGCATCGAGGTCGTCGCCGCTGTGAAAGCCGTCCGGTCCGACAAGGTGCTGCTCGCTGACGGTAACTCAGTAATGCCTGACGTCATGATTGCCGCCACGGGGTTCAGCACAGACCTCTACGGTCTCGTACGCCACCTTGGTGTCCTTGACAAGTACGGCAATCCACGAGGCGGCTTCGCCTCGCACCTCGAAGCAGGAATGTTTGCAATTGGATACGGCGTACCCCCCCGCGGTCCACTGCGCGCAATCCGCCTCGCTGCCACGCCATTGGCGCGCCAGATCGCTGCGTACCTGACGAAAACATCGCATACCACCCCAGAATCTTGAGGAACCGCCGACCGGTGGACCGACGTGGGCCAGCAGCGACTACTTCCTGAGACTTCGCGAGAACTCGTGCCTGAGCCTACTTTCGACCGGACTCTGTCAGGCATGCAAATTGCATTCTCCTAGCGACGCCCAACCTCCTGGGGCCTTGGCACGCCCACGCAGAACTGGAGCAGAGCAGGGCATTGTAGCGTGCGGTCTACGTAGAGTGGAGCAAGGACCAATGTCTGTGAATGCCCCTGGGAGGGTGCACCTTTCCGAGGATCATCACCATGGATTTGCGTAGTCGATCAAGCCCGACGTTGGCACGCCGCGTCGACCACCGGGCCCTACAGCGAGCCGATCCTGCGCACCAGCGAGGGAATCCCGTAGGCAGCTCCCGAGGAAGCACCCGTCCAATACTCAAGCAACTGTGAGAGAAAGACATCGCGAATCTCCAGCGTGTGCTGCCCACGATGGACAAGGCACGCGATCACGACTGATCGCTGGCTGACCCAGTCCACCCCCCGGGCCACCCATCTATCGAATGCTGGCAACATGCGCTGCGGCTCCTGGGCCCACGTCTCACTTCTACGTACCATATGGACATTCACTAGGTGGATATGAACACAAAGGTCTTCGGCCCATGTTTCAGTTCTATGTGACGATATTCGTTCTACTCCGGGCATTTGGCATGACGGGTCGGCATGGCGCGGCGCCAGCCGACGCCTGGAGCACCTCGGCCATATCGCCCATGTACCGACTCCATGACCAAGACGCCCCACCGGATGTCGGGTAACGCAGGTCGCGGAATCGCTAATTGGCCGCATCGTCGAGCGCGCAATCTACGTGACATTGTGTTGGTCGCCAGAGCGGCAAAGTGGCCATCTCGAACGCGGTAGAGATCATCCCTGACCGCGTACAACGCCGGGTGTATCTGAGCGGTTGAGTCCTCCAGGACCGCGAGTCCATCCTGGAGATGGTGCAAGTCGAACCGTGAACTGTTCTCGGGCAAGGCAGCTCAATCACCAGACGGCGCCGTGCGGGTGCATTTCGACGTACGGCAGAGCAACTTCATCAAAGGAGTCGACGAAGCCACGACGAAAGCAGTCTTCGATCAGCTAGTACCAGACTCATACTCGTACCTCATCGAACGAGCGCAATTCACTACCTTCCACCACCTGACGACACCGAGAGCTACATCCTGCCCACCGAGTACATCACCGTGCCCCAGGACGACGAATGGGGCCAGCATCCAGCGGATGACCAGCCGGCTCGGCGAGCACCGCTTTCTCGAGATGTCGGGCAGCCACGAGCTCATGTTTACCAACCCCCACGAATTGGCCGACAAGATCGTCGAGGCCTGTATCGACTAACGACGTTTTCGATGGCACAGCCGGACCGTGGCGTCGCAATTTGAGTGCTACCAGCGACCTCATTGAGTCACCGTTACGCGCGAGCTCAACGACAGCCACGCCACCCTCCTGCGTCAGCGGCATGCCCGCCGACGATGAGTCGCCCCAATCACTCGCCCGATGGGGCGCGCCGTCAACACAGACCTCGGTCGCCTTCGCCCGCAGTGATGCCATGTTCGATAAGCCAACCGCACGAGACCGGCCACCGACATCGCACTCGGCAAATTCGGCTGAGTCGGCGGCAACTCCGGTCGCCTGACCGATTCGATCATGAGTTGGCGTCAGCATCGACCTATGCCGGGGGCGCGAGATAGATGTCCTTTGGTCACGCATTGGCCGCACCCTCGAATCACCGGAGAGCTGACGAGGCAGCCTCCAGTGGGGGTGGATCGCCTTAAAGGTGATGAATCACAGGACTGCTACCGCACGGTGCGCCGCGTCTACTGCTGACCGCGCGCTTGTGCACCACCATGCGGGCGCTTTCGTGGCATGGTTAAAAATCAGGCGAGTGGAAACGTCGGCCTGGGCACGAACAGCTTCCTGGCCTAGGCTCCTGAACCCCGTCCGCCCCAGTTCGTCTGTCAACCGCGCTGCTTGACTCATTACGGATTTTCGCTTCATCGCATGAGGGCGCCCGTTCGCTCGTTCCACAGGCCGCATACCACACCGGAGAAGATTCCAGAAGCTATGCCACACGTCGCTTCTCTGATAATCAACACCAAAATGTATCGAGCACTCTCGCTCCGCCCGGTTGCAGCGAGCTAGCGTCGGCGTCCGCCGGAAAGGGGTGCGTAACCCGGCACGCCGAGCAACCTGTGTAAGCAGGCCGTCCAATGCTGCAGCCGACCGAAGGTTTTGTCTATTGTGGACAGTGTCTGACCACAGGTTCGATGGCGCGCCAAGTCGATGTCAATTGACAGCGTCGATGTACTCCGGCGACAACCGGAGGGCGGTCACAGAATGCATACCCTGGAGGGGTATAGAAATTGAATGAGTGGACTGGGCCCTCGTGTCCGTGCGGCATCGAAGCTGACTATCGCTCATGCTGCGAGCCGTTGCACCACGGTCAGCGAGAGGCCGGATCGGCGGAGGAACTGATGCGATCGAGGTATTCGGCTCATACCCGGGGTCACACGGACTACTTGCTCCGAACGTGGCATCCGCGCACACGGCCAGACGATGTCGCGGTTGACGTAGGCATTACCTGGACTGGTCTGCAGGTGATGGACGTCGTCGCCGGAGGCGCGGAGGATGATTGTGGCGTGGTGGAATTCACTGCACGATTCGAGTCCGCAGGCCGCGAAAGTTGCAGGCACGAGCGCAGTCGTTTCGAGCGCCGTGGGCGTCGCTGGTTTTATGTCGACGACGCCTTAACGGCACGATAGCATCGTTACTCATACTGCGTATTACCGTAGGGTGGACCGAAACTTTAATCATCGTGTGGTCGGTCAACATTGATGACGCCCCGCCCACGGTGCTCGGCTGCTGACAGAATCAAATGTAGATTTGCTCCCGAACGCATGTGCGTCACGGGTGTGGAGATATCACCTGTACAGACTTGGGGCGGCTGACCCACGAGGCCTCATCGACATGACTTTCCCTGCTGTGCAGTTTGATAACGCCGATTCTGTCGCGCCGCCGCTCCGTCGGTGAGCGGACCTGAACGCCGCCGCGGTCCTCTCCTCGGTTATGAACCTCCGAGTTCGACCACGACAATCGAGTAGCTCGTTGATCTGGGGAGCTGCCCGATGCCCTCTTGGGGTGCGCCGTCCACTGCGTCGACAACCCCCGGCCGGTGCTCTAGGCGGCTGCCACGCCTGGACAGATCATCTCCACAGGACGTCGAAATACTCCGCACCTATCACCTGCCGTGCAGCTGAGTATGCCTGGTGCTGTGAACCTTAACGGTAACCAGACTTCGGTTTGCAAAGCAAACGGCAGCGGCCCTGCTGCCAGCGCCGTCACCCTGATCTGCCAGTCCGGCCGCATCCGGAAGATCAACGAACTGGGTATCCGCGACCCCGGCGCGCATCTACCGATGCAGCGCGACAGTCTGTTCCGCGTTCCCTCGATATCCAAACCGGTGGTCGTCGCCGCGGCCATGGCCTTTGTCGACCACGGCAAGCTGGCCTTAAGCGCCAGGTGGATACTCGAACTGTCGGACTGCGGGTGTAGCTCGATCCGGTCGGTTCGCCGGAGGCCACCGAGCCCCATGGCCGGCCCATCACGATCGAAGGTCTGATGACACACCGCGGCGGGCTGGCCTCCGAATTCTCGGTGACCGGTCCAATCAGCGCCGCATATAGCAGGCTGGAGGCCAACAAGAACAGGAGCAGTGGCTAGCCGGCCGGCTGAGCTGCCATCGGTCCACCAACCCGGTTAGCGCGTGACCCACAGCCACGCGACATGAGGTGTGCCCCGGAACTTCCTCATAGAGAGCACACCATTCACGTTGGAGAACGGACTGCTCACCGGCATCCGCAAATTGGCCCACCCCCCAACTCAAGGTGCACTATGGCCCCGCGCCCGAACAGATGTACAGCGATCTAGCCGGCCAGGCCGAGGTCTTGTGCGACCTTCGCCACGACGCCGGGCAGTACCGTGGGCGCAGCCGCCACCTCCATGGCCGAAGCCGCGATCGATGAATGTCGCGAGGGCATCATCGATTCGCTGTCCGGGGTGCCGGGGAGTCCGCCAGCTGACGAGAAGTGGAGTCATCTGTGTGCACTCGTATCCTTCATGCAGGTGCGGGCTAGAGGGTCAAGCCGAATCGGCTCACACCCTGCCGCCTCTCAAGGAACCCCCTCGGAACTAATATCCGGGGCGCCCGCACCTGCACCTCATGCTGAGAGCGCACCATAGTTGGCGATCAGCGCACCCCGGCACCCGCAAGATCCGCCGCATCCTCGCCCACCGCTGTCATCCATCCACCTCGGGCCCGGAGTGCTCACAGTGTTGCGAGAGCCTTCTCGTAGTAGGACAGATCGACGTATTTGGCGGCCGGGCCTGGCGCCGCCCCGGTCCACTGCGCCCGCAGCCGCAGAACATTATCGAAGCCGGGACCGTCGAGTTGCGCGTCTCGCGCCAGTCCGTCGACGGGATCGACGGCCACGTTGTAGGTCGCGGCCGCCACATCGGTAGGCAGGTGGAGGCCGTCGGCGAGCATGCGAATCGTTTCATCCCGGTTGTTCGAGTCGATGACGTAGCGCAGCCCTTCGATGTACGCCTGAATGTACTTCACCAGCGTATCGGGATGCGCTGCCGCCCAGGAACGTTGCACGATCCCCGCTGTCGCCTGATAGGGGCCGATGAGCGTGACCGCTGCACCCAGGTCCTTGCGCCCGCTGTGTTCGGCGGTGAAAACATACGGCGGATTAATTACAGTCGCCTTGTCCCCGGTGTTCTGCTCGATGTCGTCAAGCCGCTTGAAGGCGGCGCCGACCGACTTGACTTGGTAGTCGCCCTTGTTGAGGCCGTTACGCGCGAGAATCTCGTAAAGCTCGAACGCGTATGCTGTATCGGGCGCATCGACGATCACGGTCTTACCGCGCAAGTCGCTGATCGTGTTGACGTCGGACTGCGCAATCAGCCGGTTGAACCCATTGTCGCCACCCATCACCACAGCGATATCGACCTTCGCGACTTCCGCCATGGCGACACCGTTGTCAACCCCACTGTGGATGATCTGATAAGCGCCGTCAGCCAACCCGATGCGCTGCTCGTCAGACGACGGCGCGACCTTCAGGTCAACCGACAGACCGCGTTTGGTGAAGAAACCTTTCTGCTGCGCCGCGAACAACGGCAGGTTCTGCATACCCTGAAACACACTCACCGTCAGCGGTGTCTCAGCGGCGCGCGCCGGCACCCCCAGCGTTATCAACGCCGTCGTGATAGCCAGCGTTTTACAGATGGAGACGCTGTTGAACCCATTCATTCTGCGGGGATTTGTGGCAGATGTTGACATCGAGGCTCCTTATGCAGTCGCGGGGTCGAGTCGGGACTGCCGCGTAGTAGTGCCTGCCGCTGCGGGGGCTTCCAGAAGTTGTTCGGCAGGATGTGGTTTCAGAGTTTATGGCCAGCGATCCCGCCGACACCAGGCGTTATTGCTCGAACGCAGAAACTGTGACGTGAACGCGCCGGGAAGGCGACCGCCGCCGAAAGGGTGAACAATCCGACTGCCGCGACGCTCGCGACCGCATTCCTGCCTGCCGTCCTGCGATTCCGATCAAGCACGCCAATCGTCCTCTCTCCCTTCCGATCCAGCCTCGTTTCAGACGGACTTCGTCGTCCCGTAGTACGCGACCACGTCGTCGGTGTTGTCGGTCGAGCTCGTCACGGTGGCGTACGAGCGGATGAGCGACGGCCCTGCGCACTGGTCGGTCTTGATCCGGACGCCGGGGCTCTCGGCCAGCCGACCCGCCATCACCGACCCGAGGAGCCCGTCCCCCAGACGATGAAGTCGTAGTCGGCTCGCAACTGCGAGGTCAGAGGGCTTTGGTTTGCACGTAGCCGTTCTGCTCGATCCATCGGCGAATCCGCCTTACCCCGACATCAAAGGTCACCGTGGCCTCCGGTCTCCTGTAACGATGTGATCGTAGCGTTGATATGTTACCAACGCGGCTGTTAGATCGTCCGTGGCCATGGTGGCGGGCTTGGCCGGCGGAGCTCTCGTAACCGCAATTTGAGGTTAGTCACCTTTGGCCAGCCCCATTTACATGGATTAGATTTCGCAGTCTGACGTTCACGAAACGTGGTACAGCGACCCAATGACTCTGGGCCATCGACCGGACCCCGTGAACTGGTCCCCGCGATCTGTACCCGGGAGGTCAGATGCCCCGCATGCGGGTGATACGTACAACCGGTCGATCTCGTTCCTTCCTGCGGCAATGCAGCCTCGAGGACAGCAATCGCGGGTCCATGCTCGGTCGGTTGGTCTGCCCCACCGCAAGCGCAATTCATAGCTCAACCCGCTGGGTGCGTGTCCTCTGGCGGCCATCACCATAGTTCGCCGGTCGTTCGACAACGGCACGTAGCTCCGTGCTTTCGATTGACGTCTGCAACTATTGCGGAGGAAGTTGTGCGCCTCTGTGTCCCGGCCTTCTGCAGACAAGGCGTTTGTCGCTCCGCGGCCTCCAACTACTCGACCGGCGAGCCGGCCCTGCGCCCACTGCAGAAGCAGATCTGATCCATCCGTGAAGTACCGACCGCGCCCGCGAGAACGCGTTAGCCGAGGCAGGCCTCGACGATCGTGTCGGCCAACCCACGAGGGTTCGTGAACATGACCTCATGGCTGCCCGGTATCTCGAGAAACCGGTGCTCGCCGAGGCGGCTAGTCATGCGCGGATGCCAGCCCCACTCGTCGTCCCGAGGCAGGGTGATGTCCTCGGTAGGCAGGATGTAGCTCTTCGGCACCGTCAAGCTGTGGAAGGTGGTGAATTTCGCCCGCTCGGCCAGGTATGAGTACGGCTCCGGCACCAGTTGCTCGAAGGCCGCCTTCGCCCTGGCTTCGTCGGCGTCGTTGATGAAGTTGCGCCGCCATATATCGAATGGCACCTCGACGGTGTGGTCGGGCGATTCTGCCGCCATGCCAGCGAATATTTCGCGGTAATGTGGCGGTGCCATGTCGAGGATGGACTCGCCGTCCTGGAGGACCCAACCGCTGAGATATACAAGTCGCTGCACCCGGTCAGCGATGGTCTCAACCGCTTTCGAGATGGCCACGCCGCCGCCGCTGTGGCCCACCAGCACAATGTCTCGTAGGTCGCGTGCGACGACGTAGCCGGTGACCGTTTCTGCGGCCTCCCGGTACCCGACATTCGCCGTAATGCCCCGGCGATGGCCCGGTAGCGTCGGCGCGTGGGCGACATGGCCAAGTTGTTCGAGGCGTCGGCAGACGCCGTTCCAGGCCGACTCGTCGTGCCAGTTTCCATGCAGCAGCACGAATATCGTCACATCAACTGACCAACGCCGAGAACGCGTCGCCTCATCCGCACCTAGACGAACGATCGGCGACTCGCCGATGCGATGCCCTCAGATTCTCTGGACGATGGACAGGCCTTCGAGCGCGCCGATCCAATCCACCGCAACTCCTTAAGCATACAGCCGTCGACGCCGGCACATAGGCACACACGCACTATCGACTCATCATCAATTCCACAAGCCATCCCGGAACTCGGATGCGGTTTGTCTCTTGTCCCCCCAACGGATTGTTCTGAACTCGCGCCAACGCCTTCTCCTCGCGTAGACGGTGAGGACACGCCATCATGCCAGTACAGCCGTTTTGAGTTCTCTTTCGTCGCCGCGAGTTGCTCATCGAGCAGCTTGCCGCACCTCCTCGGGTCGATGCCATGGTCAGCCATCTCTTCGGGATCCCGACCTATGTCAAGACCGACCAACAATCGGCCTTCGGCGATATCGTCAACGCTGGCGACTTCCTATGCCGTCTGAACGTGTCCCGTTGAACCAGCAGAAGCATGCCGGTCCCGACAAGCGGTGGTCACGACTTTCAATGATCGGCGACGCGTATTGGTCAGAGCAAGCCGAGCCACTTCAGTTTGGTGATGAAATGGACGATCGCCGGCGAGGTGACATGGAGAATGTCTCACCTCGTTGGCATATCGAGGGCACCGAAGGCGCTGCGGTAAGGGGCCGCATCATCGAGGAACTTTTGGTCGCGCGTGAGGTCGCCGGCGTGCACCTCGGTAGCACTCCAACCATGCACGGTGTCATCGGTCGGCCGTCTGGCTCCCCCGCCGCGCTGGGCGTCGATGTAAGCAGCGATCGACGCGAGAGGGCTGGCCGGACTGACGATGACGCCGACCGGTACATCGACCTCGAAGACTTCCCGTAGCAGACTGCTGAAGGTCAATGCCGACAACGAATCTCCACCGAGATCGGTGAAGGCTGCGTCGGCTGCAACATCCCTGGACGCGGCACCGAGGAGAACGGCCGCCGCCCGGCTTACGGTCTCGACCGCAGACCGGTCAACCCCGTCGTTGCGCAGCTCACATAGCGCCGCGGCCTGGCCGTCGCCCAAGTCCGTGTAGAGCTGCGCCAGCGCGGGTCCGTAGTGTTCCTTCAGCTTGGGCCGGGCCAGCTTGCGGATTCCGGTCAGCAGACCGTTCTCCAACGTGAACGGTGTTGTCTCGACGATGAAATCATCTGGGATCTCATAGGATCGCAGTCGATCATCTCGCGCCACGGTCCGCAGCGCATCGGTCAGGACAGGTTTGACGGCGTCCAGGTCACCACCCACGGCGGCCAACACGTCGTCCGTCGGGACGATAACGGCCAGCAGATACAGGCTGGCACTCTCGCCGTAAACGAATATCTGACGCACCGCCGGGTGAGCGCCGTAGGCGGCCTCCAGCTTGGAGAAACTTACGAACTCGCCCTGCGACAGCTTAAGCACGTTGTTGCGGCGGTCTAGGTAGATCAGCTGATCGGGGGCGATCTCGGCCATCACGTCGCCGGTGTGGTGCCAGCCATCGGCATCGAACAGCTCGGCGGTGAGCTCGGGCCGCTTGTAATAGCCCGGAATCAAATTAGATGACTTGATCAACAATTCACCACGGGGATGCGGAAGGTCGGTGCCGAGGTACCCCATTTCCGGCACATCGACCAATTTGTACTCGATCACCCTCGGACGCTCGATCTTTCCGTCGACCAGCACAACGCCGTTCTCCGTTGTTGCGTAGATCTCCAACAGTGGGATGTCGAGGAACTGCTCGACCCAGGAACGCAGTTCCGCAGAGACCGGCGTGGACGTTGTCGTCGACGAGAAGTGCCGTCCACCTATGCGGTTTATGCGCTGTTTGGTCATCACCCGCGCCTCGATGGACTCGCGGTTGGCGCCGTTCAGGGTGTGCTTATCCGTTTCCCGCTGCACCTCGTGAAATAGCATCTCCCAGACACGAGGGACGAGATGGAGCTGGGTCGGACGTATCAGAGCGAGGTCGTCCAGAGTCGTCGACAGGTCACTACGTGCAGTGAAGTAGGCCGTGCCGCCGGCGCCTAGAGTGGAATACACAAAGAAGCGACCCATGACATGGCTGATTGGCATGACGTTCAAAGTGATGGCTGGCATCGTGCGGTCGGTGTCCCACTCGGGGACCATCCACCGGCGCCACCCATTGGTCATCAGACGGTCGGTGTACATCGCCCCCGTCGGGCTACCCGTGCGGTCGGAGGTGTAAATCAGCACTCGCAGGGTGTCGCGGTCGGCGGGAGCGATCTGCAAGCCGTCTGTCGATTGAGCATGTTGCGCGATGACGTCATCCAGCGTCTCGACGCTGACCTCTAGGTCGGTCAGACGCGCAGCAGCGGACTCGAACGCCTCACGGTGGTCATCGATCTGAGAGTGGTAATCGAAGACCACCACTCGCCTGGGTGTGTAGACGGCGATTACGAGTTCGACGGCGTCATCGAGGTGGTCGACGCTGGACAGGATCGCCACCGGCTCAGTCTCTAGCAGAATCGGAGTCAGATGGTCCAGCGGTGCACTTGCCTGCAGCGGAACCGCCACAGCTCCGGTCAACGACAGGGCCAAGTCCACCACGGCATAGTCCACACTGGTGAAACCGAGCGTTGCGACGCGGTCGCCAGGCCCCACCGGGTTTTCGGTGAGCGCGTCAGCCAGAGCGCATACACGGATCCATGTCTCGCGGTATGTCAGTGTGTCGAATCGAGGCTCTAATCGCGCAACGGTGCGACCGGCAGCATTCGTGACGAATTCGACGGCGCGTCTGCCCAGCGCGGGACGGTCGGCATAACCGTTCATCACGGTGCGCATAACCTCCGTGAGCAGTGCGCCGGGATCGTCGAGTTGGGCAGTGATCACCGGATCAGGGCATGCGGCGAGAAGTTCCGTGTCGCACGAGGTCAACATGTCGAATCGACGTAAGAGCCGCGCTTCGCGAGAGTTCATTGGAGCTGACATGCCGATCTCCTCTGACCATCAGTTGTCCTGTTGCACGCACTACCGCGCTGTGCGAGCTTTCGTGTGACGGCGAGAACAACGATCCGAAACGTTTCTTGTAACTTGGTATCGCCGTTCACCTTCGGTGGTATCAGTGCTAACGCTCCGACCGCCGAACATCTTCCCGCGGCCCGCGTTGCCAGCGCTCCGTGGCCGCCAGTCACTGTTGCCAGGACCTACCGACCAGTCCGGGGGTACGGCCAGTCCAGAGTTATCACCCTGCGAGCGGATGGATGGTGCCACGTCACACCACATTGGGCGTCTTGCGCACTGGCTGAGGAGTTCCCATGTCACGACATCTGCAATCTGTCGGGATGTACGCCCGAGGCGTCGGCCGACTATGGTCGGCGGGTTCGCATTGGCGGGTGAAAGTGACCGCTTTTACGCGCCTGTAAAGTCGCGGCAGGCGCACCCTGATGCCGTTTTTGTGCTCTGCCATAAGCATCGGAACCTCCCTTGGACGCGGCTCACACTGGATTCGCCGTAGTCCCGATCGGTTTCCTCATCGAAATCCTCGTCGCTAACGACGTCGGATGGGCCAGCATGGGTCAGATCGTGCAAGGTGTGACCACCGGCGCGGCAACGACACCTGCACCGCAGCGCTGCCAGGCTCGCGCCGATGAAACGGAAAGGCTGCGCACGATTCTCGGTAGCGCTAGCCCGACCGACGGCGCTGCTGCTAGCTCCTTACTTGCCGGCGTCGCAATTCGGCTGACGCCACCTGTGATCGCATCGTCTGCAACGTCCTGATCGTGGTCGCAACTCCACGACCAGAACATCACACGTCTGGCGCGAGCGATCCCCGGGTGTGATGAAACGCTGTGATGTTACCCACAATCAGATGAATTTTGCTATGCAGCGTTGTTATTTCGATAGGGATCGACTATCGAACTCTTAGCATTGCCGCTGAAACTATTGCAGATCGAGGTTCACAATCGTGGTAGAAGCAAATACACAAACATTCTCCTTCGCCCAACTCGGCGAGGATACTTTATCTGATGAGCAGTTCGTTGCAGCGTACAACGGCACGATGCCGCCTGGAATGCGGCTCATGAACGCGAAAATGCTGTCGGCGGCAGCCAACCGCGGTGAGGTGGTGCTGAGCTACGAGCTCGACGACAGGTTCGTCAACGTGGCTGGTTTCATTAGCGGGGGTTATATCGCGCAGGCTCTCGATCAAGCCGCGACAGCGGCCGCTACGCTGGTTAGTAGCAAAGCGGCACCAACTGTCGAGTTCAAAACCAGTTTTCTCAGAGCCGCGCGGTCGGGACTGCTTGTGGTGACTGGGGCCGTTGTCCAAGTCGGCAAGTCAATTGCATTTACCGAGGCGAAAGCGGTAGATAGCAAGGAACGACTGCTAGCTACGGCGACCGTGACGTCGCAATTGATATCCGCAGCGGTGCTTGTAGAAAAGAATAAGACTGGTGGCGAAAGCGAGGGGTCTGATAAAAAAGGGATCCAGGTCCTGTCGTAGTGGCTCCGCAGGACTGCGGCCTCGCGGTCGACGGTGACGAGTTAGTCGTAGCGGGCGCTGCGCCCGGTGGACCGCCGAAAAATTGTTGGGCATGGACACCTGCGGGAGCTAGCTTCCTAAGCGCTGCAAAGAGTCTGCCCGAACGATGTGGTCATGGTCGACATCCCGCCGGGCTCCCCGTAGCGCAACGGCTACATCGAATCGTTCAACAAGCGAATCAACAAGGAGCCCTGGGAACGGGCGGCCACCTATGTGTGGCACGGCACCGACCCAGGGCCTACTTTGAGTGCGACCTTGGTGTCGGCGACTTCGACTGTCCTGTCACTTGGGCGGTGTCGCCACTACCAGGCGGCAGAACTCTGTCAACACGGTGGGCTAGTCGATGAAACCTTCCGTCTGCGGCGCCATCGAGTGCGCTGATTATGACCAGTCACTAACGCGCCCAGAGCAGGATTGAGTTTTCATTGCTGCCTGTGGTTTTCGAAGCCCTTTTCTTTGATGCTTCCGCTCTGGGCGTGGACCTGTGCTCTAAGAAATGCATCAGAAGCTGCTGCCCGGCTCGCCCCAGATTCCGACTATGCGCGGTGCTCGGATGCGCAATTCCTCGATCTCGTGCCGGAAAGAGCTGGCGTAGAGCCATTGCCGCGATGCTCCGGCAGCCGCTACGCGGTTCATGTTGATCGGCTGCCCTGCGTGTCGGCGTGCCCTGCTCGCGACTCCAGAAACACCGACCGCGAGTATGCCCGTAAGAGCGAACGCCGCAATCGTTCCCGATTGCCCCGTCCCTAGCGCTTGGTGACGCACCACGGCCAGATCGTCGCGGGCACGAGCAGGATCGACCAGAACACACTCCATGCAATCATTCTGGCAAGACCCGACCATAGGCCAGCCAATTGATCCTTCCAGCGCTTCGACTTAGCACATGGGTGTTCCCGCAGGTCACTCTTGCGATTCGCACCTCTGATCCCGCCGAGGGCCCGACGACCCTTTCTTAGGTGGTAGTGAATCATTTTGTTCAGCGGACGCCGCCGAAAACGCCGAACGCCACCCAGCGGGTTCAGGAGACGCCATGGGCGCCCATCTGCTGAGTACGCTTAGCCCGGACGAGGGTTGGTATGAGGCACCGGGACGTATCACGGTGAGACTTTGCGGAGAACACGGCTGCCGGCGGAACCGCGGCGTGTTTGGCGTGCGGCCGAGTTGGTGTGGTTATGCTGCTGTGGTTTGCGCGTGATGCGTATTGCGTAGGTATCCGCGAGATGTTGCAACGTCGATTAGCAGTTCGCGCAGGTGGTGGCGTGCGCGGTGAAGGCGCGACATCACGGTTCCGAGTGGCCAATTCATGATTTCTGCAATGTCTTTGTATCGCAGGCCCTCGACGTCGGCGTAATAGACAACGATCCGTTGCTCAACCGGTAGGCATTGGAGGGCGGCGACGATTTCGTCATCAGCCATCCTCAGCAGCGCCTGTAGCTCGGCCGAACGCAACTCGATGGGCGAGTGCGCGGCATCGGCCATCAGCTGTGCGTCGGTCACCCCGTCTGCCAGGACTTCGAGAGGGCGGCGCTGCTTGGTTCGGTACGAGTTGATCCAGGTGTTCGTCATGATGCGGTACAACCACGCTTTGACGTTGGTCCCTTCACGGAATCGGTCGAACCCGGCGTAGGCCTTGAGCATCGTCTCTTGTACGAGGTCTTCGGCGTCGGCGTGGCTGGTGGTGTACCTGCGGGCGGCGCGGTACAGCTGGTCCAGTAGCGGCAGTGTGGCCTGTTCGAAGCGGACCCTGAGGTCCTCGGCCGTCGAGCCGTCTTGTGGGTGGGCCGGTGAAGTGTTTACGGGTGGAACCATTTTCGTCACCTCTCGGGCGTTGTATGTAGGGACTACCTATATGCCACCAGGATCGAACTATCATGTCCAATGAGTACTTCTGATCGACGTCATCTACATATGGGATAGGAGGCGAGTTGTGGAACTGAGGCAGCTGGAATACTTCATCGCGGTGGCAGGCGAGATGAACTTTTCGCGGGCCGCGCAGCGGGCCCATGTGGTGCAGTCGGCACTGTCAACATCTGTCGCCAAGCTCGAAAAGGAGCTGGGGGTAGATCTTTTCGACCGCTCACGCCAACAGATCAGAATCACCCCGGCGGGAGAGTTGTTCCTCGACCACGCTCGCCAGGTCATCCACGCAGCGCGCCTGGCAAAGGAGGCACTGAACGTCTATCGCGGCGAACTCACAGGCAACGTCGATTTCGGATCGATTGTCTCGTTCGGCAGACTCGACGTGCCCAGGGCACTGGGAGACTTCCACCGTGCCTACCCGTTGGTGCGAATCAGGATGCGAAATGCACTACTTGGATCCTCCACACATCTGTCTGCAGTCGCCGATGGATCTCTCGACATGGCATTGGTGTCCGCGCCGGACCGGTTTCCGCCGAGCATCGACATGCGACTGCTTTCGCAAGAGGAAATGGTGTTCGTCTGCCGGCCCGATCACGCTCTGGCTAAGCACGACGCCGTCCGGATCGCCGCGCTAGCGGAGGAAGAACTCATCCAATTTCCCAAGGGGTACGGGCTTCGCCGATTATTGGACGAGGCTTTCGCCGCCGCGGGAATCGCTCCTAACACGTCCTACGAGATGACCGCCGAGTACAACGTGGTAGCAGATTTAGTGCGCAACGGATTGGGGACGACGTTCATGCCAGAAACAGATGCGGGCCGTTTCCCCGATCTACGTGCCATCCAAGTTCAGCCGGCGGTGCACTGGCCGATCTATCTCGCATCGTTGCAGCCGGACCGCTTGGGCCCAATCAGTGCGCGCCTAGCCGAGTCGATAATCGCCCTGACTCAATAGGGCGAGTGCACGTCATCGTGAAACTCCGGCTGACCACCGGCCGCCGGAAGGATTCGGTCGCTCGCCCACGTCAGCAGTGCCAGCAGGCTCAGGCCTACCCCAAGGATGCAAACAGCCCCCCAGCCCTTGGTGCTATACACAACAGTCGCAGCGATCGCACCGCCGCCCGTGCCGACGGCGAAGTAAACCGTGTTCCCACCGATGAGTTGACTACTGGCGGACGGGTCGATCTCGACGATGAGGTGTTGGTTGGTGACGCTGATGGCCTGTCCGGCCAGGTTCAGGATCACGATGCCGATGATCAGCACGATCAATGAGTTCGGCAGGCAGGCAATCGGTATCCAGGACACGGTGAACAGACCCAGCGAGATACCGGTGACCCACTGGGCTCGTCCCCTGTCGGCCAGGGAACCGGCGCGGGCGGCGCCGACCGCGCCTGCCGCGCCGACCAGCCCGAACAGTCCCACCTCGGCGGTGGATAAATGCCACGGTGAGGATGTCAGTGGCAGCGCTATCGAGCCCCAGAGCGCGCCGAACCCACCAAAGACGAGCAGCGTGATGAGGGCGCGAACGCGAAACACGCGTTCGCGAATCGTCAACCTGACAACTGAGGTGACCAGTCGGCCGTAAGAAACGGCAGGTCGCGGCACCTCGGACGGTAGCCACCGGGCCAGCACGAGCGCAAGCACCAGCATAACGATCGCCGAGAACACGTACACCGCCCGCCAATCCAGGATATCGGCGAGGACTCCGGAAACGGTCCGAGCCAGCAGGACACCGAAAACGACTCCGCTGGTGACGATTCCGATGACACGTCCTCTCATGCCCGGTGTGCTCAGTGCGGCCGCGTAGGCATTGATGACCTGCTGCACCACCGATGCCACACCGACACCGCCGCTGGCGATCAGGAAGATCTGCGAATTCGATGATACGGCCACAGCGACGAGAGCGGCTGCTGCGATGACGCACCCGCCGACAATGAGCAGCCTGCGGTTGAGGAGATCACCGAGGGGCACGATCAAAATCAACCCCAGGAAGTAGCCGGCCTGGGTCACAGTGGTTACGAGACCCAGACCGGCAGGCCCAACCCCGAGGTCATGCCCGATTTGATCCAGTAGCGGCTGAGCGTAGTAGATATTGGCGACCGCCACCCCGGACGCGATGGCCAGCAGAACCGCGAGGCCAATGGTCATCGGGGCCGGCTGTGTGTCGGTCGCTGCGGGACCCTGACTAGAGGGAGAGGAGGACATCATTAGGCAGGTCCAGGAGCGCTTTGCCGTAGACCTCGTTGCTGATGGCGGGCAGCAGTGAGACATGGCGCGCGCCAACGTTCGCGTCCTGCCAGATCCGTTGCAGCGGACTGGCGTCGACCAATCCCGATGATCCGTGCACATTCAGCAAGATATTGATCGCTTCCACCACCTGGCCGGCGGCCCGGCTCGCGTCCGCGCGGGCACGGGCACGAGCGGGGAATGACGGCTGGACTCCTCGCACGGCATGCTCATCGAGGTCATCGGCGGCGCGCCGCGCATGCATGTACGCGGTATCGATCAGGAGCGCAGCCTCTCCCAATTGCATCTGGAGGCTAGCCGAATCCGCCTGCCGACTGAACACCGTCCCAGCTATTCGCTTCGAGCCGGCCGCTTCACATACATAGTCGAGCGCCGCTCTGCCGAGCCCGAGGAGCGGGCCAACCAAGCCCAGCGTGTGGGTGGCGTAGAACCCGCTGCGGTACACGATCTCGTCTTTATGTTCCGTCGGGTAGTCACCGGCGTCCAGCCGTGCTCGAGCAACCACACGATGCGGCGGAATGAAAGCGTCGTCGACAATCAGGGTGTTGCTTCCTGACCCCCTCATCCCCGCCGTGAACCACGTGTCGACCACCGAGTAGTCGGCAGCCGGGATCGGCGCCACTGCCGTCTCGACGACCGCACCACTCGGGTCGACGATGTTGAAACCGAGTACCGCCCACTGGGCGTGTAGCGATCCCGACACATACCCCCATCGGCCAGACAGCCGCAGTCCGCCGTCAACCTCAACCGCGGTGCCAGTCGGCGGCAACGAACCACACACCAAGGTGTCGGGGTGGGCGCCGAATACTTCGTCTTGCACTCGTGTCGGGAACAACCCGATGTCCCAGGCCGAGTGGTTCATAAGCGACACCACCCACGCCGCTGCACCGTCACCGTGGGCGACCGCCGACACCACCTCCAGACAAGTACGCAGACCCGCTTCGTATCCACCGTATCGACGGGGCAACATGACCTTGAACAGTCCCGCTTTCGTCAGCGCGGCGATGCTCGCATCGGGGATCCGCCGGTCATCCGCACCTTGCCGAGCGTTGTCAGCCAGAAGAGGCCGAAGCCCTTCGGCGCTGTCAACCAGCACAGATCGATCAGCAGTCAATTGAGGTGCCGCCTCCGAATAACGGTAGTCCCAAGTTCGCTCTGCCACAGAGACGTTGTCATCCCTCATGTTATCCGTCGTCATACGTACAAACTATCCGCAAATCAGCCTGCCGTCATCGTGCCAATTGCTCTTGAAATCCTTGGGCCACCTGTGTTCGACATCTTCGAACGCCATGTCAGAGGCTATTTTCGAGCATCACACAGCCGACACCACCTCGAATTAATTCCCGAGATGGAACCCATCTGCATTGGAGATTGCATGCGGTCCGGATACCTCTCTACTGCGGAGTTTTTGACATAGCGCAGAATGGATATCGGTACGTGCCGTGATAGAAATAGTTCGTGAGCGTGTATCACCACCTTGACGAATTCCTTGCGCTGCCACGGACATCAGGCTTGGCGGCCTCCTATGACGGCGGTCGCGTAGTGGCCACCATTGATGAGATCAACGAGGAAGGGACCGAATACATCCGGGCCATATGGGAGATCGACCCCGATGGGCACCACCCCCCACGTCGACTGACCGAAGCCGTCGCCGTGGAGTCGTCACCGTCGTTCACCTCACATGGTGAACTGCTCTTCCTCGCAGCCGGATCCAATACCGTCGGCGACAAATCGCCGACAATGACGTGGTTGTTACCGGCAAGCGGAGGTCATGCAGTAAGTGTTGCGTCCGCACTCAGCGGAGTCACCGCAGTTGTCACGGCACGTGAGGCACCCGTTGCGGTCCTCTGTGCGCCGATGCTGCCGTCGGCTGACAACCTCGAGTCGGGCCGCCGTTGGCGTGAAATGCGTGAAAGCGGTGGGGTGACAGCGATTCTCCACACCGGTTACCCGGTCCGCCACCGAGAGGCAGACCTTGGGCCCGAGGAACCGCACCTGTTTGCCGTCAGACTCTCGGCTGCCGGGCAACCGGCATCTGCCGAGGTGGTGGAACTCACCCCACGGCCAGGATCAAGTCTGCGGGAATCCGCATTCGACGTGAGTGCAGACGGCCAGTTCGTTGTCACGTCATGGCGAGTAGCCGCCGCGGGTCTCACTCATCGCACCGTTCTGGTTCGCATCGAACTGGCCACGCAGGAGCGATGGGTTATCGCCGATGAACCAGATGCTGACCTGTGTTCGCCTGTGATTTCACCGGATTGCTCGGCGGTTGCCTACATCCGGACGACCCACGCGACCGCGTCAGTTGCTTGCCGCATCACGGTCGGCATACTGCGGTTCGATAAACCTCCGGTCGGTGTCGCCAGCGACTGGGACCGGTGGCCCAAATCGCTAATCTGGGCGCCGGATGGTTCCGCACTGATTGTGACGGCAGATGATAACGGGCGTTGTCCCGTATGGAGAATTGACGTAAACACCGGTAAGCCGACCACCGTCGCATCCGGCAATTTTGCCTATAGCGATGTCGTCGCCGCGCCCGACGGCGTGATCTATGCGCTGCGCAGTTCGTGTTCACAACCACCCCATCCGGTGCGTATCGATGGAGATCAAGACATCACCGTGCTGCCGTGTGCAGACGCTCCCGCTCCTCCTGGGGTGTTGACGGAAATCAACGCCGTATCGAGCGACGGTGCCCAATTGCGCTCGTGGCTGGCGCTGCCGGATGGTGATGGTGCGAAGCCACTGGTGTTGTGGGTCCACGGCGGTCCCCGCGATAGTTGGAATAGCTGGTCGTGGGAATGCAATCCATGGCTACTGGCGGCACAGGGTTATGCCGTGCTGCTCCCCGACCCCGCGTTGTCAACAGGATACGGGCAGCAGTTTATTCAACGGGGTTGGGGCGCTTGGGGTGCCAGAACGTTCAGCGACCTGATGGCGATCACGGATGTGGCAGTGGCCGAGTCGCGCATCGACGGAACACGTACTGCCCTCATAGGAGGGTCCTTTGGCGGCTACATGGCCAACTGGGCGGCTGGTCATACCAACCGGTTTGCTGCGATTGTCTCCCACGCTGGAATATGGGCTCTGGATCAGTTTCGTCCCACGACCGACACCGCCTCGTACTGGCAACGTGAAATCACTCCGGAATTCACGTCGGTGAATTCGCCGCACCGGTTTGTCGGCCAGATCAGGACACCGATGCTGATCATCCACGGCAACAGGGATTATCTGGTACCGGTCGACGAAGCGATGCGGATGTGGTTCGAATTGCTGACTGAGTCGGCTCTGCCCGCAGCGGAAGACGGGACCAGCCCGCACCGATTCCTGTACTTCCCGTCCGAAAGTCATTGGGTACGTTCGCCCCAGCACGCAAGGATCTGGTACCAGGTGATCATCGCCTTCCTAGCCGAGCATGTCCTAGGTGAACGGATCGAAATGCCGATGACGCTCGGAAGGACCGCTACGGAGATGCCCCCTGCCGTTTTGCGATGAGATCGCAACACGTTGAAGCCCAGTACTATTCACCAACTACCCCGGGAGATACTCGATGAAGGTCAAGACTGTGATGATGTCCGTGATTGTGGGTTCTGCATTATCTATGATCAGTGTTCCGCATGCCGGGGCGGGTGGGACCAGTCCGCTGCAGGCGCTCGTCGATGCCGCGGCGCAACGCTTGGAGACGGCAGATCCAGTCGCGGCCTCGAAGTTCCGTACCGGTGGGCAGGTCGATGATCCCCAGCGGGAACAACAGGTGATCGATGCCGTCACGGCCGATGCCACGTCCGCGCGCGTCGACGCCGGCTACGTGCACGATGTCTTCCGCAACCAGATTGACGCCACAGATTCGGTGGAACATAGCCGTTTTGCACAGTGGAAACTCGATCCCGCATCTGCTCCGGCGTCCGCCCCCGACCTGTCGGCATCGCGGGACATCATCGACAAGCTGAATCACAGCATCGTCGGCGAGATCGCCAAGCAATGGTCCGCGCTGCACTCACCGTCGTGCCCTGCCGACCTCGACGCCGCCGTCCAAGCCGTGGCGCAGGTAAGGAATCTCGACCCCGTCTATCGCCAGGCCCTGGCCTACGCAACACACTCGTACTGCCGGTAGCGCCCCACCAACACGACCGGCAGCACGAGCGCGACCATCAGGCCGCCCTGATCCCCGCCGCAAGCTCTCCAATGGCCCACATCGATTCCCGCTGCATCTCCGGCCCGAAGGTGATCCGCGTGACACCCAATTCTGCCAGCTCGGCCACCGAGTCCCTAGAGGCCTTGGCTGCCATGTTGAGCGGACCAGTGATCCCTTCCTGCAGCGCCGGGAGCACCTCAAGTGGCGCCAACAGCGGATAAACACAATCAGCGCCGGCGTCCACATACAGGCGAGCACGTTCGATCGCTTCTGTCGGATCGCCGTTGCCGAACAGGAAGGTGTCAACCCGCGCATTGATGAATACAGCGTCACCCGCCTCGGCGCGCACCTCGGCGAGGAAGTCGGCGTGCTGGCGGGGATCTTTGAGCTGCCCGTGCTCACTGTCCTCCAGATTGCAGCCCACAGCGCCCGTCTCCGTGAGCCGTCCGATCAACTCCCGTGGACTCAGACCGTAACCGTGTTCAATGTCCGCGGAGACCGGCACCGACACTGCGCGGACAATCCGCCCGACCGCGGCGAACATCTCCTCGGGCGGCGTCGATCCGTCTTCATAGCCGAGTGACGCGGCGATGCCCATGCTCGGAGTCGCCAGCGCGGGATAGCCCGCGTCGGCCAGAGCGTGGGCACTTCCAGCGTCCCACGGGCTGGCCAGCACGAGCGGCTGACCTGTCACGCGATCTTGATGCAGAGCACGAAAGGTGGATGCGGCGGTCATTCGGTTCAACGTTCCTTCGCGGTATCGAGCGATGATATGGGTGACGATGGTCTGGACCGGTCGATCGAGGGGCTAGGAGCCTGGCGTGTAGTGCCCCGGAACCATCCGAGTCGAGACTCCGAATCGATTCCACGCGTTGATCATCGTGATCGCGCCGATCAGGTAGGCCATTTCTGTGTCGCTGAATTGCTCTGCAGATCTTGCGTATACGTCATCCGGAACACCGGCGTGAGTAAGCACAGTGATCGCCTCCGTCAGCTCGATGGCTGCGATCTCCTTAGCGGTGTAGAAATGCTTCGACTCACGCCACCCATCGAGCTGGATGATCCTGTCGACCGACTCACCGGCCGCCAGCGCATCTTTGGTGTGCATATCGATGCAGAAGGCGCATCTGTTGACCTGCGACGAACGGATCTTCACGAGGTGCAGTACATTTGCTTCAACGCCATGCCCGGTTACCGTGTCCAGACGGGCCATCGCTTTGAAAATATCCGGGGCGAGTGTCATCCAGTCCAGACGCTGGCTGTGTTCCGCGACATGTGGGGCGGTTTGTTGCACCTCGTTAGTGGTCATGGATTCAACAATATTCCCGCCTTGGTCCGTTGTAACGGGCCATTTTTAGCCTTATATTCTGGGCCACTTGCAGTTTCCAGCGTGGCAGCTCACAAATCGGACACCATCGCAGACGCATCATGTGTGGCAAGGATGGTTGGGGTGGTCATGAATTGGCGGTCCACGCCCCTTTCGATGCCAATCGGAGTGGGTTTCGGCAGCGACCGTTGGCTCAGGGCAATGAGTCCAGAAGGTGTGGTGCGAGCGGTATTGTCCAGTGCCCCAGCGTCGCTGCACGCAGTGTCGCCTAAAAGTAGTGAACCGGCCCGAGTCGACGATTCTCGGCACGCTTCGCGTTATCACCGTTACGCCTGCATTGAACCGTTGATAACAATTCGTATTGGGTATCGCGGACGCGCAGTGGGGCCCATGCATCAGGCATTTGTTCGTCGAAGGAGGTCCCCGTGTCAGCTAACGGCTGTTCTGGCAGAAGGTGGTTTGTGCCCCGATTGGAGATGTTGGCCGGTCGTGGTGCGCATCGTGGTGTTGCGCTGAGTGAGCGGCGGCTGGTGGGGTGCGCGGGCGCCAGGCCGGATGTGTGCAGCCGTAGTTTCTTGCCGACGAGGGGGCGAAGGCAGTTGAGGGTGTTTCGGTGGGGCGGTGTGCAGGTGGCCGTGGTGGCATTGGGTGTTCTTGTCGGGGTGAGCGGTTGTCAGCAGGCTCAATCAGGACAGGCCGGAGCCGATCTGAAGATCGTCGCCCTCACCCAGATCAGTCGGGATGGAGACCGGGACACGCCGGCGCCCACCGTCGTGCCGGCCGATCCCGCCGATGGTGCCGGCGCGCACTGCGCCGCAGTCTCCATCGCCGTGCTGGCGCCGCTGACCGGGCCCGACGCGGCACTAGGCGCCAACGTGAACGATGGTGCGCAGCTCGCGATCAACGAACACAACGCGGCCAACCCTGCGTGTGCTGTCACGCTGAAACCCTTCGATACCGAGGGTGATCCACAGAAAGCGGCGGGGATCGCCCTGCAGGTCGTCGACGACCCGGCCATCATCGGGGTGATCGGTCCGGGCAACTCGGGTGAGGTCCGGGTTGTCCAACAGGTCTTTGAGCAGGCTGGCGTGGTCGCAGCGACTCCGTCGGCCACCAACGCGGCTCTCGCGCGAAACAACTGGCGTACGTTCATCAGGGGGCTGGGCAACGATGAGGTACAGGGTCCGTCCGTGGCGGGCTATCTGAGGAACACGCTGGGCGCCAAGCGAATCTGTGTCGTCGATGACAGCACCGACTACGGCCTCGGGTTGGCCAAAGCCGTCGCCGGCCGACTCGGTCCAGCCGCCATCGGCGATTGCACGGTGGAAGTCAAGCGTGGCGACAAGGACTTCTCGGCGGCGGTCACCCAGATCAAGAACTCACAACCGGACGCCGTCTTCTACGGCGGCTACTACGCCGAGGCTGCGATCCTGGTCCACCAGCTGCGTGACGCCGGTGTCGAGGCAACGTTCGCCTCTGGTGATGCCAGCAACGATGTCGAGTTCGTCAAGCAGGCCGGTGACGCCGCCATGAATGCGCTGCTGTCTTGTCCATGCGCGCCAGCGGCCGGCGCGTTCGGCGACCGCTACCAGAAGGCGTTCTCCCGGCCAGCAGGCACCTACAGCGCCGAGAGTTATGACTTGGCAACCATCATGGTCAAAGGCATCGACGCCGGACAAGTCACCCGCCCCGCCCTACTCGACTACATCCACCACTACCACGGCCAGGGCGTTGCGCGCACGTACCAATGGGACCCCAACGGCGAACTCACCGACACGCGGATCTGGATATACAAAGTGCAGTGAACGCCAGCTATCGACATGGAATTGGCATGACGGCTCGGCGTGGGATGCGGTCAGCCGACATTTCGCGAACCCGGCCGCCCCATTTACGCACCGACCCTGCCCGAACGCGGGACCGGATCCCGTAGACAGCTCGGACACCAGGAAGTCGCGCAGTCCGTCGCCGATCTCATCGTCAACCGAGACATCACTGACTCGGTACTGATCGGCCACAGTAGAGATGGCACAACAATCTCCAAGCAGTCGAAGCGACGAATTCCGCTTGACTCTCACAATCTCTTGGAACGAAGCCTCTGAGATAGACGAGTCTGCGCAACCGGTGAGGGCTTCCGGCGTCCGGGCATAACGGACTTAGATCCTCGTAAATCGACTGTGCAAACCTCTCATCGTCATCGTCATCGTCATTGATGAATGCGATCCGCCATAGATCGAATGGTGAGGTTACCGACTGAACCTCGCTGCTGGCGGGGACCGTTTCGACAGTCTGCGGTGATGATCCGGGACGGCCTGCGACGGCATACCACGTGAGCACTGTGGGTGGGCAACCACACTCCCCGAATACGGGCTCGAAAAACTGCGCCGGCATGAACGGGACGCATTCCGACGAGTCCATCTCACAGCTGTCGCTGGACTGAATGGGCGACAATGACTATCTACGCCAGACGTGCACCTTCTGCTTCGGCGGTATGAGCGGAGCACCCCGCGGCCCCGCGGTGTGTGGAGCGATCAGGATTGGCTTTTGTAGGCTGTGGCCCGGTCCGTAGGCTTGCTGGCACCAGTAGCCGTTCGGCCAGCCCACCATCCATCGGCCGCGAAACTGACGCTTCGGTTTACCGCCCGTTGAGCCGACGTTCTGTGCAATCTCACGGTGCAGCTCGACGATAGTCACCGACGCCGGATCCCGGCGCACGGCTGACATCGTCGCAGCGTCGGCACCGGATGCTGTGGGGACGTGTGCTGGTTCGGTGACTCGCGTCTGACTGAGGTTCGGCTGGCTCATCAGGAGCCAGGCGGCGCCGACCACGCCGATGATCGCATGCATATCCTCAGATCCGTTGACCTCCTCTGTGCGTGGGTGTTTGGGGCCGAGCGTAATCGTCGTCGTGGCCCACAACGGAGTTTTGATGCGGCCAATACTCGGCAGCCCCGGGTGGCCCTCGAACCGCGACGTCATGGTGACGAACGCATCGGCCATTCCCCTCATGACTCAGCGGCCTGGAATCGCTGGCGCAGCCGCAGCCCACCGACATAATGTCCGCAAGCTCTGAGTCGTAATTCTCTCCGTAAGCAGTCGAGTTCGACAGTGTGATGCCGATGACATAGACACTCGGCCACCGTGAGTATTGTTAGCGTGGATACGTGCAGATCGATGCCAGCGATTAACGGGGGATCTTCTTCTTGTCTGGCCGGTAGCAACGCAATCGTGGGCTGAGAATCTCATCCCTGTCACCCACGCCGACTACGACTTTTGGCAGTGCACATATGCGAGTCACTTCACGTCGGAGACTGGTGAATCACCACGGAGTTCGATGCCGCAAACGCACTGACGGCGTTCGCTGCAACGACGAAGCGAATCCGGCTGGCCAAACCGAGCGTCAATATGATCGCCGATTTTGACCGGTTCAATAGGCTTGCCGCTGCCAATATGCGGACGACCGATGAGGCGGTGGTCCCTGGCAACTTCGAGTCGCCGCTCATCGGTAGAGCCGTCTACGTGCAGGGGTTACTGTCGGTGCCGCTGGAAGGCCTTCGTGTTCGGCTACAGCCGTGGCGAAACACGTTCGCGTGTGACGAAAGAGCGTCGCGTGCACGGTCCGTCGTACGCCGAGGAGCCATGGTCATTCGGCAACCTCATCGAAACGCAGGTGTCACTGCGTCGCCTGGCGACGTTGATTGCCAATGACGCAGCGCCTGAGAAATCTTCGCAGCAGTGACGCAAGCCGTTCGCAAGTTATCGGATTGGTTATACAGTTAGTCTCATGCCCCCTTACATTCGAATCGGCGTACAGCTAGCACCCCAACATTCCCACCGCTACAGCCACATTCGCGACGCGGTCCTCCGATGCGAGGACCTCGGTGTCGACATCGCCTTGAACTGGGACCACTTCTTCCCGCTTTACGGCGATCCCGATGGCGCGCACTACGAGTGCTGGACGATGTTGGCCGCTTGGGCCGAACAGACCTCACGCATCGAGATCGGCGCGCTGGTGACTTGCAACTCGTACCGCAACCCCGACCTGCTGGCCGATATGGCCCGCACCGTCGATCACGTTTCCGACGGCCGGCTGATCCTGGGTATCGGATCAGGCTGGAAGCAGCGAGATTACGACGAATACGGCTACGATTTCGGCACGGCAGGTAGCCGTCTTGACGATCTCGCGATTGCGCTCCCCCGAATTAAAGCTCGGCTAGCGAAGCTCAACCCTGCTCCCATCCGTGACATCCCGGTCCTAGTTGGGGGCACAGGAGAGCGCAAAACCCTGCGAATGGTCGCCGAGTACGCCGACATCTGGCATGGGTTCGTCGACGGTGAGAGCTACCCGCGGAAGGCCCGGGTCCTCGCCGAGCACTGTGAGAACGTGGGCCGCGACGCCGCAGCCATCGAACGATCGGGCAGTGTAGGCGAAAGTACGGGTGACACCGACGCCGTGCTCGCGAAGGCCGAGGAACTGAACCAGATTGGTGTCACGTTGCTGACGTTCGGTGTGAACGGCCCCGATTACGACCTGAGTGTTGTGGAGGCGCTGTGCCACTGGCGTGACCATCGGTAAATGCTGTTGTCGGAAATATCTCGAGGCACTCAGGCCTCTGCAGATGCCTGAGTGCCTCTGCCGCATGATCCATGGCCGATCCATTGTCGTTCGGCGGAGGACGGTTCTGTAACGATGGCTGATACCAAACCGCCATGCCGGCCGCCCTCCACGGGGAGGAGTGGCGTCTTGCTCGTCACGGCCAGGCACTTGGCACGCATTCCCGCAGCCCGTTCTTGACCGGCTGAGCCTCGGCCAACAGCCGCGTCGATCGGGTGCTCTGCTCGCGCAGCTGTTTTGAGCTCCTTGGCGGCGTCGGTGTCCATCCCGCCGTAGCCGCGCCGCCAGTTGTACAGCGTTGTCGCCGACACGCACAATTTCGGCAGCTATCTCCTCGCCGGTCTTGCCTGCCGCGGTAGCTCGTACGCGCGGCGGAGTTTACGCGACGGAACTTATGTTTGGACTCGCCACGCCACGGGCAGCATTACCGGCCCGCGAAGCAACATTTCCGACTTCCACTGGACATCGCCCGCCATCCGGAGACCTGGCAACTACTTGAGTAGTACTCGCAGGAACTCTTGCAGCTCCATCCTGGTTAGTGGTGCGCCGACGCAATGGTGGACGCCACGGCCGAATTCAAGGTGCGGTGTTGTCGGCCGGTCGACATGGAGCTCATCAGGGGAATCGAACTGCAGCCCGTCCCGGACGGCTCCCCCGATCGGGGGGGATCACCGGATCGCCTGCGCGCACCAACAACTCACGACGACGACGTCCTGGGAGGCGTAGCGGGCGAAGCCGGTGCCGGCACCGGCACCGGCACCGACACCGACACCGGCACCGAGGGGGATGAACCAGGCCGGTTCGGCCCGCAACCTGGCGAGCTGATCGGGGTTCGCATCCACGGTTCATCGCGATGGCACACCTCTGCACGGCTGAACCGCCTGTCGCTGAAAACCAGCCGCGCATGGGCATAGCGGGTCGCCAGCCATACGGGCTCGCCGTCCGGAAGCTGTACCCGAGCCATCCCAGGGCCACGCTGCGCAGCGCGGTACGCGTCGTCTAGATCGAGGCTATCCGGCTCATTGAACGGATAAGCAACGGGTTCAGAACGCGGAGCAGTCACAGTAATTCTCCGTCGTCCGTAGATCTTTTGCGCTCAACGTAGAAAGTAGGTTCAAACGTGTCAAAGTGACTGCCTTTCACCGGCATCTGGTGCTTGAGCCACTAAAAGAGCCTGTGGCAGGACTGATATGTATGCAGTATGAACGCTTGTGTATCCGGGCCTGGCAAGCGCCCGCTACTGAGTGCACCCGGATCTAGATTGGGTTTTTCAAGATTCAGTTGATCTCGCAGGCCACTGGGTGCGGCGCATCTGCATGCCGCGGCATGCTCGGCCGGTGCGCGGTAGCCCAGCGCTGAGTGGAAGTGTCGGTGGTTGTGCTGGGCTTTGAAGTCGCCGATGACCACGCGGGCTTCGAACACGGTGGTCCAGGGCTGCGGTTGAGGCGTTCCTTTTGATAGCGGTTGTTGAACGATCTGATATGTCCGTTATTCCACGGCGTGCCCGGATGCGTTGCCGTCGCAAAACTGTTGCAGTGTTCGAAAGTGAACTCCGGGAGCAAAAGCGCAACCTACACCGGCCCCGCCGCTTCGACCACCGACTGGCGCGAACACGCACAAGCAAGCACTCATCGCCCTGGCCTGACGCCGCATCAACGTCATCAGAGCCATGCTCGACGACCACACTCACTACTGCGACCCTGATACCGCCAACCCACCACTGGCAGCTTGACAACAGATTGGGATTCCCATGCCCGACCGGCTGTTGCTGGGCGTAGTCCGGGCCGGGTGGTCGCCGGCCACTTCGGCGCGGAGTCGTAGATGAGGACAATTAGCTTGCCACCTCAGCCACTGCTGATCAGTCCAGCGGCGCGTTCGGCGATCGCGTAGACGGTGGCGTTGCTGTTGCTCGACGGGATCGACGGCATCACAGAGCCATCAGCCACGCGAAGACCGTCGATGCCGTATACCCGTAATTCACTGTCCACGACCGACATCTCGGTAGAACCCATTGCGCATGTTCCCACCAGGTGAAAATAAGTCCGATAGTTTTCTTCCACATACGCGCGCAGCGCCGCGTGGTCATCGACATCCTCGCCAGGAGCCACCTCCTCGCCTCGCCAGCCGTCCAGCGCGCTGGCGCTCTCGATCTCGCGGATCAGCCGCAATCCGGTGAGCACCGTGTGCATGTCGCGGTCATCACCGAAATAATTCGGATCGATCAACAGACCGGCCGGCCAAGCAATCTGACGCCGATACCGCCGAATGACCCACTGCCGTCCAACTCCAACACCTCCACAGATCGAGGTGTTGCGACCACCAGTTGAGTCCATCTTTCTACCCGCGGTCGCTGTAGACAAATGCAGCCGACGACGGGACGGCCGCGGGCCACAACACTATTGAGGACCTGGGTGGTCAGTCGGGATTTCATCCGCGAGTCGATGCTGCAGCCGACGATCCGGTTGGAGAACATGTCCTTGATCGCGCACAGCGCGCCGGACAGATCGTCCTGGACAGGTGGGCCGACCTTGGCGTTTCTTGCCGCGCTTCTTCTTGCCGAACACACTCCGCCAGGCGTTGTTCGAGCAGATCCGCCACGCGGTCCACTCAGCCATCCGCCCACGGCGTCGCGGGGTTGTTCAACGAGGTAGCGGTCGCCGGACTCCGCGTCATCGTGGTAGGCGTCGAACAGAGCGCTGGCCCGATGGGCCTCGCCAGCTCGGCGGCGGTTACCGGATTGGCCAGCCAGCGGTAGTCGGGCGGGCGAGCGAGCTTAGGGACCCGACACGTCACCGCCACCGGGATCCCGTCGGCGGTGAGCTCGTTTACGAGCGGGTAAATCCCTTTCCCGGCAGGTTCGACTGCGACAGAAACGCCGCTGCTCGGCGCAGATCCTCATTCCCCGTTCCACAACCGATTTCGGTGCCGCATCTCCCGCAGCTCGGCCGCGACTCACTTGTTCTCGCCTGGTGCGGCTCCGTCGTCAATGTCCGCTTGTCGGATCCACTTCAACAAGGTCGTCGAGTGCACCCGAATAGGCGGCAACCGCTCGATCGTCACGCCGTCCTCGCCGGTGTGGCGACCTGCACGACGTCATCGCGGAGATCCTTGGGCACTCCCTTGCCATGGTGACATCGTTCCAGCCCGGGGCACGCAATCGCAGATGTCACCTATCTGTGCAGCAGACCCATCATCTGATGATCGCCTGTGCAGCGACGGACCGGTATACATTGTGCAGGCAGGTCGCGGAATCACCTCCAATTACCTGACTGGCGCCTCATTTTGGTTAAAGGCGTCAAGCAAGCTTATGAAGTGGTTGGTGATAGAATGCCGCCGCTGGGGGCACACGACGATCGTCTACCTCAGCCGGGCCGGCACGACTAGGAGCGATTGGCTTCGGGCGGTTACAACGGCCTGGATCACGGCCAGTCTGGTTGAGGGCCTTACGGACGAGCCGCCCGCCTCAGCCGGAACGCCGCGACGACGTACCTCATACTTTTTTGGACTTTGCGCCTGTTGAAACGCGGTTGGACGTGGCGACAGCACCCAGCCACTGCAACATCAGAGACACCTCAGGTTCTGTAAGGGGGGTAGGCGTTGTTTTAATCATCGTCGCCATCTGTAAGGCAACAGATTTGAGCGTATGCTTGTTTCGGTACGGCGCACCAGCGTCGGCGAGCAGATCGCGAAGTACGGCATCCCTGACTCGGTGTGACAGGGCGGGATGGTCGAAGGTTTCGGGCTGCGTCATCAGGCTCAGCGCCACGCCGGCGCAAGCCGCCATCATGATTTGGGCCGCCGTGTCCGGGGGGGTGCTCAGTTTGCCGACTTCCGCGCACCGAACTAGTCGTGCGACCAACAGCTGACGCGCTTCTTCGACGCCTGTCGGAACCCCCTTCAACGCTGGCCCATAGGCGATGCGATATACGGCCTGATTCTTCAACGCGAACGCAACGTGTGCATCCCATGCCGAATATAGGTCGGCGACCGGATCGTGTGACAGCGCCTGCGCGCGCTTGGAGGCCAGATAGCGTCGGAATGCACGATCAATGACCGCCGACAAAAGGCCGTTTTTGTCGCCAAACAACCGGTACAACACGGGAGCTCCAACGCCAACGGCATCGCATACCGCACGCGTGGAGATGTCGAAGTCTGGGGAAGCCTGGAGCTGCGCCTCCGCGGCCCGCAACATTTCCTTTCGCGTATCCATGCACAGAATGCTAGCAGCGCTACGCGAACACTGTGTGCGCGTAGTGCTGATTCTCGACTGTGAGGTTTAGTGCCTGCGGCGGCACCTGAGGGAGTCGAGCACGCATATCAGATCATAGACCGGGATGCACAACGCCAGAGCGCGGCGGATGCTGACTTGAGTCCTGTTTTGGGGCGCGCGAACCTTGACTTCGTGCCCAATGTCACCGTGGATCGACTGCGTATCGCTGAGGGCCGCTGTACCGGGGTCAGCTACATCGCCCAAAGTGGCATGCCGACGTACGTCGAGGCCGCACAGGTCGTCCTTGCCGCGGGGGCGATCGGATCACCGCAGCTGCTGATGCTCTCCGGGATCGGTCCAAGTGCTCCTCTGCGCGAGGTCGGGATCGAGGTCATCCACGACCTTCCCGGCGTCGGGCGAACCTGCACGACCACCTGCTGGTGCCGGTCGCCTACCGTTCATCGACCCCGATCCCGGCCGCCACGTTCAACCACGGCGAGGTGATCGGGCTGATCCAGACCACCTCGCCGATGGCACCCCCGACCTGCAGATCCTCATCACCGAATCGGGTATCGGCATCCTGCCCGGGTTGAGCGGCGCCGATACCGGTTACGGGATGTACGCGGCCGTGATGCAACCCTTCAGCCGCGGCACCGTCCGGCTGTTGGGTCCCGTCGTCGATGCCAGCCGAGGGTGCCCCGACAGCTGGATCGGGTCCGGTTCTGGGCGGGGATCGCTGCATGGGGGCGATGACCGAGGATGCTGCTATCGAGGCGGGCGTGCCGTCGCCGGTTGGGGTTTCGGTGGTTTCGCCATGCTGACGAGGCAAATCCACCACTGCAAGCGAGGGTCGTGATGAAATCACGGAGTGCCTCAATGTGAGCCGCTGTGAAGGAGCCGTTTGCGGGCTGATGAACTGGGCATTCATGATGGGCCCGCACTAGTTCCGATAGTCGCGGACAAGTCGGAGGCGGATTCTCAGTGCCCAATAGGGCGTGCTATAGCAGCATTTAGCGGTTAGATCCATGGTGACAGCTCAGAGACAGCAGACGATGGCAACGCCCACTCGGTGGAGGCAGTATTGACTTCCTTTCCGCGTCACCCAGAGCGCTGGAGGCGCTGTGTGCGGCATTGCCTTAGATGGCGTCCTGTATCGAACCGCTTGATTCACGGCATTGCGACAAAGCGTGCAAGCGATCATGCAATGAGCTATCGATGGCCATGTACGCGTCCCTTCCGATCACCAGTCGAAGGGGTGGCTCTGACATACGGGTCACTTCAATGATTCTCGATGCGACCTCTGCCGGGTCCCCGGTATAGGTGTCTTCGGCGCCGGCGATTCGACGGAATTCGGCAACAGGCCCGTCGCGGTAGGCGGCCAGAGGAGGGGCGAAGTCAAGCGCTTTGGTGAAACCGGTGCGATGCCCACCGGGCTCGACGATGGTCACAGCGATTCCGAATTCCTTGACCTCCAGTGCAACCGACTCACTGAAACCCTCCAGCCCCCACTTGGCGGCGCTATACATGCTGGCTGCGGGAACAGCCACTTGTCCGCAAAAGCTGGACATCTGGATGATGTGTCCGGCTCGTTGCCGACGCATTGCGGGTAGAAATCCCCGAGTGATCGCGATCGGCCCACGGAGCAATGTCCGGAGTTGGTCATCGATCTGCTGCTCGGTGATCTCCTCGGCTGCTCCGATCACCCCGTACCCAGCGTTGTTCACGACAATATCAATCGGGCCGCTTCGAAGGACGCGAGCGATGGTAGTGCTGGTTGCTGCCAGGTCGCACACGTCAAGCACTTCCAGTTTGAGCGCGTTGGGATAGCGTGACTCTAAGTCTCTGAGAGCCAAAGGTTTTCGGACACCGGCGACGACGTTGTCACCATCAGCGAGGGCGCGTTCGACGATGGCGCGGCCCAATCCGCTCGAGGCGCCGGTCACGAACCAGCGACGATTGCGCGATTCAGAAGTATCAGAAGTATCAGAAGTCATGCTAGTCCTTCATCAGGAGTCGAAACAATAGGACGGCACTTAAGGAGTGGCCGAACTGGGAAAGCTGTTGCACATCGGAGGTGATAGTCAAATCGGCTTGTAGTCTCGCCCGGCGTGTGGCTGATATACCCCGACGGCGGCACCGGTGGCGAAGGCAGCAACCAGAAGCGCACCCATCAAGGCGGCCACAGTGGTTGATCCGCCGACCAGCAGCGGTAGGTTCAGCGCGGTCATTACCAATAGCACTGTGAGACCAACCACACTGAGCACCGGCGCGATCAAAGTGTGCCATATCTTGCTGCTGAATCGGGTGCGCCGGAAATACACCACGACCGCGATCGACGCCAAGGTCATAAGTGCGAGAACGCCCACCGACGAAATCGCCGCCAACCAGGTGAAGACTTCGGTGACGGGATCGAGTCCGGCAAGCGCCGATGCCACGATCAGCACCAGCGCAGAACCGGTTTGCACGACAGAGGCGATGTGTGGAGATGCGTGCTCGACATGTGAACGGCCGCACCAGGAGGGCAGCGCGGCGGCATTACCCAGGGTGAAGATGTATCGCGCCAACACGTTGTGAAATGACAGCAGCGCCGCGAAAAGGCTCGTGATCACCAAGATCTGGACGAGATCACCGGCCACGAATCCGACATACCGGGTCGCGGTCTCGGTGATCATGCCCGTCGGATTGGTGGTGGCCAGCTTCACCGCGCCGTCGTCACCCCATGCGGTGACGATTGCCCAGCTTGCCACAGCATAGAAAGCGCCGATGAACAGCACGGCTAGGTAAGTGGCGCGGGGCAGTGTGTGCTCCGGGTCGCGAACTTCGTCCCGAAAGACCACCGTGGCTTCGAAGCCGATGTATCCGGAGATCGCAAAGATCAGTGCGATACCGGGTGCGCCGGCAATAAAATTTCCGGGATGTATTGCAGCGGTGGATAATCCGTTGGCACCGCCACGACTTATCACTGCGGCATCAATGACGGCCACGATGGCGATCTCGCAGAACATCAGAACGCCCAGGACCTTGCCTGACTGCTCAATGTTTCGGTAGCCGAGGGTCGATACAGCGACCATCATCACCAGGGCGTAGGCGTACCACGGCAACTGCGGTCCGCCGTGGGAGGTGACCACGCTATTGATTGAGGCACCGATGTAACCGTACACCGCCCCCTGTATCGCAGTATAGGAAACCAGCGCCAGAAACGCCGCACCAAGGCCTATGTGTCTGCCAAGACCATAGGCGATGTAGGTAAAAAACGCGCCCGCTCTCGGGACGTGCCTGGCCATTGTTGTGAACCCGACGGAGAACATCAGCAGCACGGCGGTGCACACAACGTAAGAACCGGGATAGGCAGCGCCGTTGCCCGCCGCGATACCCACCGGGACCGTCCCAGCGACGACCGCCAGCGGTGCAGCCGCTGCCAAGACCATCAACGCGATGGCGCCGGAGCCGAGCCCAGCTGTTAATCGGCGCGGTGCGTACCGCCCAGTTGCGTCACTAGGCTCGATTCTGCCAGCGATCACGAAGAGGAATCCTTTCTGTTCAGGTTGGTCGACGGGTTAGCGCCGAAGGCAGGTGTTGAGCGCAACATCATCGATGGTTCGTTACTCCCAGATAGATGGTGTTGGACCGCGATGTCCGACGGTTGTGTCGTCACTGCGCCGCTATTGGGTGGCACCAATAGTTTCCGGCAACGCGGCTCTCGTCCAGATTGGCGTCCTACCAAGAGTGGCAGTCTCATGGTTAGACTCGAGTACGATGCCAAAGCATTGACGCCTCGAAGTGTTTCGGTTCTATCCGGACGATTCCAGGCTTCCGGTGGCAAATGGTATGCAACAACGCGGAGTTTGCGGCGGTGTGACAATTTCACTCCAAAATTACTCAGGCGACTCTTTGTCAGGTCGTATCCATGCCGCTGCGACGGCACCCAGATCGCGTCGGGATCGCTTTTCAAGGGGGCCAGCAGGATTGGCGAAGATATCCGGTGACTAAACGGGGCCTCTTGCAACATCCCGCGCACCTTCAAATTGCTCGGCGTCCATCGGTACCTGGGCACCCCGTTCACGCGGCATGACGTTGTCTTCGGTCGCCACCAGGTAGCTCCGCGGGCCCGCCTGGAGAGCCTCTCAGGACTCGACCACCGCCCATCCGGCTCGGATGAGCGTTGGCCGGACGCAGCGCGCCAGCTCCAGATCAACATCAGCGAAGCGCCGCGACTATACGCACTGCAGCACCTTGGCCTGTTTTCTAGCAGTTCATGACGGTCACCCCAGCGGCTAGCGTGGGTCTCGCCACATCGGCCACATCGTCGGACCACCGCCGGGAATCTTGAGCTGCCCCATGACCTCGAACCCGAACCGTTGATAATAGGGCACATTCTCTCGATTGCTCGATTCAAGGTAGGCCGGAGCATGCTCGGCATCGCAGCGATCGAGCCCGGAGCGCATCAGCGCAAGTCCGAAGCCCATCCCCCGAATCGTGGGATCACTGCCGATGAATCCGAGATACCAGTGCGGCTCCTCGGGATGATTCTGCTTCAGCACCTGAAAGATCTCTTCAACAACTGGTACGCGCAACCGAAATGCCCATGTAAAGGCAGGCATCATGCGACGCTCCTCGCGGGCAGACTGCTTCCACTGTCCTGGCGGATCCCAAAGAGTCGCCCCCAAGATGGTTTTATCGTCGACAACGGCCACCTCAACGCCGCCCCCGGCAAGGAAGTGGTGGCGGGTCATCGTGGCGAACATCGGTCGAAGCCGCCTCGATCGTGCGCGGGCAGTCGGCAGGATCCAGGTCATGACGGGGTCGTCATTAAACGCGCGTGCAAGTGCCTTCGACAGCTCGGTGATGTCGCCCTTACGCGCAGAACGCACGGTCATCGTTTTAGATTTCACGGGCGGCCGTCTTTGTTTCCGGCAGCTTGTTCGCCGATGACTACGCAGGCGCTCTTAACGATCGCGTCGACGGTGATGTCAGTGTTGCTCAACAGGGTCGATCGCATCACCGAACCGTTAGCAACACGAAGGCATTTGACGCCGTATACGCGCGAGTGCTTTATCCAAGACCTACATCTTCTCGGTGTTACCGGACGCGCATGATCCCACGAGATAACGCAGGCAGAGTAGTCGTTTTTTACATTTGTGTGCAGCGCCGCGATGTCATCGACACCGTCACCGCCGACCCCCTCCGAGTATCGCCGACCATCCAGCGTGCTCGCTTCCCTTATTTCGCGGACCCACCGGCGGCCGGCCACTACGTCGGCATCATGCCACATTGCTCGTAACACCCGCTGTTCCCTTTCTCGAAAACCGCGTCATATTAATGATTAACGGATATTAGTGATAACTCACGCGCGTACCGTTGATATCCGCGTGCGACTGTGATCTAACACACGTCCGACGCACCCTTGCAGGTTTTGAGCCCCCTTCAGTTTTTCCCGGGGATGGGATCAGCGGCAGCGCGGACCGGCTTCTGCATGGGTTACATCAGATGGGCCGCACAGTGGATCGCCGCAACCGACACTTGACACCTGTGGCACTAAGATGTGTTCGGGTATCTCAGTGGTATCTCCGAAGATTAGCTGAGTGCATTTTTCGACACCAGGACAACTATGTGTAGCTCGATACAACGCCATTGGCGTTGTGCGTAGAGGACCATCTTCGACCGCGGTTCACGACTCGCCGGCGTCGTCAACTAACAAACAAGAGAGCACGCCTCGCCCTGCTGATAGGTAGAAGACAGTATCGGTTGTGCGGACGAGACGCGCTTGCAGGTGTCGGCGGTGGTAACTGCGTTCGAACCAGATTCGTAACGTCCGCCAGAGACCACCAGGTTTGGGATCGTGCTATCACGAAACTTGCGTGACGCGGCTGCCTTGCAACCTCTTTCGATGTGAATCGGCCAAGTACTCGGACCAGATCGGTAAAGATATCCCGCTGGTCTGAGGGCCCGATTGGTGGTCCAGTCGCTATGCGGCTTGGGTTGGGTCGTGGTCCACTGTAGAGCGAACTCGGCTGGTGTGAGCTCGCCGTGGGCAGAGTGGGGGCGACTGGCGTTGTAGTCGCAGCGCCAGTCTTCGATGATCACCCGGGCTTCCAGCAGCGAGTCGAAGCGCCACGAGTTGAGCAGCTCGTCGCTAGCCGGCCGTTGAACGATTCGATCCAGGCGTTCTGCCACGGCGAGCCGGGATCGATGAAAAGTGAACCGGCTCGGTTGATTCGGCACCAATCACTCACCGCATGTGCCACGAACTCGGGACCGTTGTCGAAGCGCACGTAGTGCGGCGCCCCATGTTGCAGAACCAATCGATCCAAGACATCGACGACACCGTCGCCGTCGATGGAGCGATCGACCTCGATCGCGAGGGGCCAAGCCCGAATAAATTGCCTCTATCTCGTGACCCGATCGCTGGATCCGACCGGGCGAGGTAGGGCAGGAGAGGCAATGAGACGGAGGCCCGCACTCAACGCGATCGCAATTACCTTCAATAGCCGGCGGCAGCTGAATACTGACCATTGCGCGGCTTGCGGTCAGTTGGTCAGGTTTCGGTTGCCGTTGACGTTAACGGCCGGATCGCCCCGACCGGCAACTAACAAATGCCAATGGCGAGTTGCGCATCGAGATCTGGCTCAAAGTGCTCACCCGCGCGTACCCATGAATCGCTGCCTACCAGCTACTGTCACATTGCCCTCCGACATTGGAGATCTGAGCCACGCGTGTGAGACAAGAAATGAGACGCCAAGACCTGGCGAACTGCGACCGCCGTCTGTGCCGCATAGCGGTGTCTCGTTTCTCTAGATATGAGACGGCGTACTTTACGTAGCTTCCTTACAGCTCCCGGTAACGGCCGCGATCCCGCAGTCAGAGACCGATCGGTGTCACAAGCGCCATCGCGGCCGACGCGGGTACGGATGGCAGCACGGGACCTCAGAGTAGTTCTTGCGCCAGCATCTTGAGCGTCATCTCCCTGGCTGGTGAAGTCGGGGGGGTATGTACCACGCCGCTCGGAGCCCAAAGGGCACAACATCACCTCGTCTATATCGTATTCTGCTGCCAGGGAGTGCAATTGGTCTGCCGCCTCCTTCGGCGCTCCGATGATGGCACGCGACCTGATGGCCTCAGCCGGTGCTGAGCTCTGTAGCACGGGTCCTTCTCGGGCATCCTCGACGAGTTCGACGCGACCGGGCGGCGGGTCCGCAAGAGCCCGAAGGTTCAACAACCGAAGCGCTGGTAACAACAAAGCTTCGGCCTCGCTGCGTGTTGGGGCGACCACTGCAGTCACGGTCAGCATTGTTGTCGGCTCAGGATTGAGCGAGCTGGGAGTGAATTGTGAACGATACAGCGCGAGGGCTTCCTGCGTATTGCCCCTGCCGAAGTGGTGTGCATACACATACGGCAGACCCATCGATGCGGCCAACTGCGCTGAGGATGCCGAGGAACCGAGGAGCCAAAGCGGTGGCGTGCTCATCGGCATCGGAGTCGCCGCCAACACACCATGCTCCTCCCCCGACGCGTGGTGCACACCTCCTGCTGTCATCAGCGCCGCCACCTCCTCGAGGTCGCCGGCAAAGGCATCTGGGGCGGTGATGCCGGGGTGACTCCCCCGCAGTGCTGCAACCACCAAGGCATCGTCGCTACCCGTCGCGCGGCCGATGCCGAGGTCGATACGGCCAGGCGCAAGGGCCTCCAATAACGCGAATTGTTCGGCCACAACCAGTGGTTGGTGATTCGGGAGCAGCACACCGCCCGATCCGAGGCGGATCTGTGCTGTCCGTGCGGCGAGGTGTGCAATCATCACCGCCGGACTAGTGGACGCCATGAACGGCGTGTTGTGATGCTCACCGGTCCAGAACCGCGTATAGCCCATCCGATCGGCGACCTCGGCTAGGCGAATTGAGGCGGCCACCGCGTCCCGGCTGGATTGGTCTGTCCGGACATGAACGAGATCAAGCACAGAGAGTCGCACAACTGTCTCGACGCATCGCTTATCAGCGTTATTCCGCCGCTGTTGATTCCGCTACCCGGGTCACTGCAGCTGCCAGGTCCGCAAGCTGCCCGTCCGACATTGGCTTGAACAACTTTGTTGACCAGTTGAGCCAAGTTGCAATCCCCGACCCCCCGCTATGTGAACAGTGAGCTGCCTGTTTAGAGAGGCTTGACCGATCGGCAGTGCGGCAAACCATTGCAGTAGAGACGTTCTCGCGTTTACGTGACATATCATGTACCGTTTGGTCTAGCTGGCACGATGACGTGACAACTTCACGAATCTCGATGTTCGGCTGATTGGATCGTAGGACTCAACGAAGGAACGAAGGCGGGTAACGTGGACATAGGACACCTTGGTGTGTGGACGACAGAACTGCGCTTCGGGGACTCACCAGAAACTCGTGAAGCCGCCGCCGAACTGGACGATCTCGGCTTCGGCGCGGTGTGGCTGCCCGGCCTTGACGGGGCGGGAATACTCGAGGCTGTCGAACGCCAGCTGCAAGCAACTACCCGGCTCGCGGTAGCGACCGGGGTGATCGGCGTCTGGGGGTACGACGCAGCACACCTGGCCGCAGAACACGCCCGACTGCAGGCCGACTACGGACACCGATTTCTGCTCGGACTAGGGATCAGCAATGAAGAAGCCGCGCAGCGGATTGGAGGCAGGAACGCCTTTCGCCCGATCGCCGAAATGAGCGTCTACCTCGACGCACTCGACGCGGCCCAACCATCTGTCGATGTCGCTGACCGGATCCTGGCCGCCATGGGCCCACAGATGGTCGACCTTGCCGTGCACCGCACCCTGGGAACCCACCCATTCTTGGTCACGCCAGACTACTGCGCCAAGACCAGATCCGCGATCGGTGCGGAAAACTTGCTTGCGCCCTATCTCCCCGTGGTATTCACCCGCGACCGACACGACGCCCACGCGGCAGCACGTCAATGGCTGGGCCAGTTCATCGGGATGCCCAGCTACAATTCATGCCTGCGGACACAGGGCTTCGCGGATGACGATCTCACCGATGGTCCAAGCGAACGGCTAATCGACGCCATCACCGCCTGGGGAGACCTTGACGCGATAGCGGCGCGAGTGCATGCCTATTACCGCGCCGGCGCCAACCACGTCGCACTGCACGTCCTCGGAGCCGCTTCCGAGCTCCCCCTTCGCGAATGGCGTGAACTAGCGGCGATCGCTGATGTGCGCTGAGGCGCTGAACCGCTGGTCTCGCCTGGTGGGCCGGTGATGATTTACATCGCAGCACTCAGGCCAAGTCGAGAAGAAACGGTAAGTTGACTGCCGTGTAACCGTTTTCGATTTTCTGGAAGATCGATCCGCGCAGTATCGCGTCCCGCCCAATTAGGTGGCGTGCGCGGTACCGCCTAGTGGTCAGCGCCTGGCCGATCGTGTCAGCCTCCACACTGGCCTCGATCCTGGTGTTCTTGAGTTTTCTGCGTATGCCATCATCGCGCCGATTAGTGTGCCATAGCGCGTCTCGAGCCCCGGTGGCGCACCGGCCCAGAATCGCTCAACACCGTCCACACTTCTGGGCCACATCCGCGTTGGGCGCCTCCCGACTCGACGATGACGAACGTCGACACCGTGTGGCATCGGCTCACGCCGGAGCGCGCCGTTGACCCGCCGGAGCCAATTCCCGCTTTGTTCACACACCCGACAGCGAGTGATCTGAGTACCCCTCTCGACGTCAAAGATGACCTGACCCGGGGAGCTCCCCACGCATCGCGACCGCCATCAACAGTGCGGAGTCGACCAAATCGGTATGCATGTGGTCCTCGACCGCTCAGCCCAAGACCCGGCGCGAGCACCCGTCCCGCACCGGGCACAGATACAGCCCGCAACGGCTTGGAAGTTCTTTGAGATACTTGCCGACGAGCTTCGCGCTGCAGCCGCCCGGCTGAGCGATGGCTACCACGGTGTCACGGCGATCACGCCTCCGCGCCAACGCCTTCCAGGCGTTGCTCCGCGGTGTCGGTCGGCTGCCAGTCGGACTTGCGCGTGCCGTTCTGCTTTCCACTCGCTGACCGCGCGGAGCGTTTGCCCGGCTCCTAGGAAGGCCACCCTGACTTCCAATTGTCGGATTAGCGTTTTGGACCTGCATGGTTCACTCGGGCCTGGGCATCGCGCACCCTGCGGCACATCGTGTTTGGATTCGATCGGTGCCATGGAGGTCGACCTACGATGCCGGGCCGATCGGCGCTGACGCGTGGTCACCTCTGTCCACCAGGAATTTCCGTGCTCGCACAAAGCGCGCCCCGGCAGCCCCCAACCACAGCGTCAGGATGGACGTCGAGCCCGACTCCGCGGGACGCCTGCTCGGAACGCTGACACTCGCCGGCCTGACAGAGGTGCGAGACAAGAGGGACGCGGGCGCGTAGCAGACTTAGGCCATGCCGTCACAACGCGTTACGCGCGGTCAACGGCGCGACGAAGCAGGGCGAGGAGTCTCGAACGGTCGTCCGCTGTCAGGCCCAAGAGTAGTTCGTCGCTGACCGCCGCCGCCAATGGTGCGAGCCGATTCACGACGGCGCCTCCGTCATGGGTGACGGCGATCAGCTTGCGGCGATGGTCGTAGTCGTCCCGCGCAACGGTAATCAGGCCGCGTTCTTCCAATCTTCTCAAGAGCGGGGTCAGGGTCGACTTGTCGAGGTGTGCGAACTCGACGAGCGCCGAGTGGTCGAGTTCCCCCCGCTCGGTGAGCTCGGCCAGCACGGTGAACTGCGGTCCGGAAAACCTGGGATCCACGTTCTCGTGCCACAACCGGGTATGGCGCTGATACAGGCGCCGAGCCAGCGGGCCGGGCCCGTCCAGCACCGAGCGGATCTGCGACATGGATTCCTCCAAGGTTGACACCACTATAGGACGTATACATACTATCAAAAGGACGTGTACGGAGTAATTGAAGGGTCATCACAGATGAGGTTGGTCATCGGCATGACGGGCGCGACCGGCGCCCCGATCTGCGTGCGGCTGCTCGAAGCATTGCGAGCGATTGATGTGGAAACACATCTGGTGATCAGTCGGTGGGCCCGCGCAACGTTGCAGCACGAGACCGGCATGAGTCCGCGGAGGTCTCCGCACTCGCGACCGTGGGTTACAAGCCCGACGATCAGGCGGCCACCATCTCCAGCGGTTCCTTTCGCACCGACGGAATGATCGTGGTGCCGTGCAGCATGAAAACGCTCGCGAGCATCCGGATCGGATTCACCGACTCGCTGATCAGTCGCGCCGCCGACGTCACGCTCAAGGAGCGGCGCAAGCTCGTGCTCGTCACCCGCGAAACTCCGCTGTCGTCAATGCACTTGGAGAACATGCTCGAACTCAGTCGCACGGGAGCCGTGATCTACCCGCCCGTGCCCGCGTTCTACAACGAGCCGTCCACCATCACCTCGGCGTGCCGATGCTGCACCAGCAGGACGGCGGCCGGTACTTCGGCACCTACGGAATGCACGTCGTGCAGACACCGGACCGATCTTGGACAAGCTGGTCGATCAGCCGGCTGATGCTACGGGACAGCCGGTCGTTGGTGGGGCCGACGATACCGACCCAGCACCTCGGCATAATCCACCAGCAGTGGGCGAAGCTCGGGAAGCCCACGCCATGGGCCTTCGTGCTCGGCGCGCCGCCCGCCGCCATCGCTGCGGCGGGGATGCCGCTCCCCGACGGGGTGAACGAGGACGGCTACGTCGGCGCGCTCGTGGGCGAAGGCGTGGAGGTGACCAAGGCCGCACTCCACGACCTGATGGTCCCCGCGAATGCCGAGATAGTCGTCGAAGGGTACATCGATCCCACGGCGACCGACCTCGAAGGCCCGATGGGCGAGTATCACGGCTACCAGTTCGACGAAAGCAAGCCCGGTGCGATCTTCCACGTCGAAGCGATCACCCACCGCGACGGCCCGATCCTGCCGTTCTGCGTCGCGGGTATGCCACCGGAGGAGAACCACACCATCTGGGGCACCATGATCTCCGCCTCTGCGCTGGACTTGCTGCGCCGCGCCGGCCTACCGGTCAACTTCGCCTGGTGCCCCTACGAGGCCGCGACCTGCTGGATCGCCATCTCCATCGACCTAGCCGCGCTCCGTAGGCGCCCAATCACAGAGCAGAGCCTGGTCTTTCAGGTCGCGGAGGTCCTATTCAACTCGCACGCCGGATGGCTGGTACCGAAAGTTCTGCTGGTGGCCGACGACGTCGACATCACCGACATCGACCAACTCGTGTGGGCCATGGCCACGCGCTACCGGCCCGGCATCAGCGAATACGCGTTCCGCGATGCCCCCGGGTTCCCGCTGGTGCCGTACCTCACCGACGACGACCGCGCCAACGATCGTGGCGGAAAATCCGTCACGAGTCTGCTTCAGCCCGAGCAACTCACCACCGGGCACACACATGGAATCGCCGCGCGATTCACCACCTCCTATCCAACCGACGTGCAGCGCACGATAATCGAACGCTGGGCGGAATACGGATTCAGCGCCCTCGAAACCTCACGGGAGCGTTAGCCACCGCCAACTACGCGGTCGGATCTCACTCGAGCAGACCATCCTTCAATGCACACAAGATCCTGTGTTCCGGTCGAAAAGTGAACAGGTAGTTCGGGGGGTTTTCTGGGGGCGGTCGGAGGGAGTTGCGCCGCAACAGCCGCCACGACGGCACCTACCGGCCGTTTGAAGCTTACCGCTGGGAGTCCAACGCAGAGCTCGTGGTCATCGGCGGCGGATCGACGACAACCCCGCTCTATGCGAATTGATGGCCGAGCTGCACACGCAACGCGGGAGCCCGCAACAGATAGCTCGGCATGTCACCCACTGCTTCGACGGGCGTGCCGGCCAGGAGCGGCTGTATCCGTCTAGCTTTCGCGCATCAGGCCCACCGGCTTGTCGAACGAGATGCCCCACAGCTGTTCGGACAACAAGTCGTGGTGCACCCCGAGGCCCAATTTGAGCACTCCACCGGCGATCTGGATGACAACTAAGGCGCGCGGGACCAGCTGGGACGCGTGCTAAACCTGGACTGGCACCACCGCGCTGCCGATCTCGATACCCTCGACTTCCCCCAATGCCTCCACGAGCAGGGGCAACAAGTCGGGCTCCGATGTCAGCTGGCTGGACCACAATCATCAGAAACTCTCGTCGCGAAGACCAGCGAACGTTTCAATGTAGCTGCCGAGAACCGGCCGACTGCCTCCGGCGCCGACATAACTCATCACAGTGAGCTCCACGACGCGTAACGTCTCCGCTAAACTTGAACCCTCTGAATTGCAATAGATGCGAACCCGGTTGCGTCTTCTGGCTATAGGACACCCGCGGCGCCTGAAAACATCACACAGTTCGAGATATCAAGTCTCGTGCCTTCGCGTTCGGTTCATTGCCGAGCTTGCAGGGCGCCAGCTGGAATGCCGAGCACCTCTCGCAACGCCTCACTCCTGGCTTGCAGTCGCGCGGACATGACCGACACGCACCCGCAAGTGGCTGATCCTCGTGAACTTGCCGGGTCCCAGCAATGCCGCGCCCGGTTCGCAACAACGTGGCACCGAAAATCACTGCGCTATTACAAGCCGCACGACTCTGAGAAAGTCAGCCCTCTGTTCCCGACAACGGGTGCGGAGCCGCCGACACCGAGTGGTGCCTCTCGGAAATTTTAAACACGGGAGCGGTCGAACGCTGACTGGTGGATGCCAGTAAAAGTAAGTGTCTCGTTGATGGCCGGTCTTCGGGCTCGGGCATACCGCTTGGCTCCCAGGCGCATACCGAGACCGCCAGGTACGAGCCCGGCCCTTACTGTCGGGGACAAACTGTTTAGCCACGATCGCAGCGCGTTGGGCTCACCGACGCCTCAAATCGCAATACCGACACTGGTTTGCGCAGGTTGCAGTTCGTACGATGCCTCGCGGTGGAAGGTGGCGTCGATGCCCGCCTTCTCCTCATCGGGCGAGATGCGGATGCCCATCGTCTTCTTGATCGCGAACGCGATGATGTACGCGACGACGAACGAGTAGATCATCACCGCGCCCGCTGCGACGGCCTGCCGCCAGAGCTGGTCGAAGCCGCCGCCGTAGAACAGGCCGTTGGTCGCGTTCGGCATGCTGTCGCTGGCGAGGAAGCCGATCAGCAGGGTGCCGACCACGCCGCCGACGAGGTGCACGCCGACCACGTCGAGGCTGTCGTCGTAACCGAAGCGCTCCTTGAGTCCGACGGCGTAGACACAGATGGCGCCCGCGATCAGACCGAGGATGATCGCGCCGACGGGCGTGATCGACCCGCACGCGGGTGTGATGGCGACCAGTCCGGTGATCGCGCCGGAGGCCGCACCCACGCCGGTGACGTGGCCATCCTTGATCTTCTCCACGGCGATCCAGGACAGGGTCGCCGCGCACGTGGCCACGAATGTGGTGACCATGACGATCGCCGCGGAATTACCCGCGGCCAGCGCCGAGCCACCGTTGAACGCGTACCAGCCGGCCCAGAGCAGGCCCGCGCCGAGCAGCGTCAACGGCACATTGTGCGGCTTGCGCAGCTGGCCCCACAGGGCGGACTTGCCGAGCACGATGGCAACCGCCAGGGCGGCGGCGCCGGCGTTGATGTGGACGGCGGTACCACCGGCGAAGTCAATGGCCTTGAGCTTGTTGGCGATCCAGCCGCCGACGGAATCCCCGGTCACCACACCGTCGAATGCGAAGACCCAGTGCGCGACGGGGAAGTACACCAACACCGCCCACACCGCGGCGAAGACCATCCACGCGCCGAACTTCATCCGGTCCGCGGCCGCGCCCGAGATCAGGGCGACGGTGATGGCCGCGAAAAGCGCTTGGAACAAGGCGAACAGGCTGACCGGCAGCCCACTGATAGTGGCGTTCGCGTCGAGCAGGTCCTTCATGCCCGCGAATTCGGTGAAGCTGCCGACGAATCCGCCGTATGAGGTGCCGAACGTCATCGAGAAACCGAACAACACCCATAGAACGCCGACGACGGCGCAGGCGCCGAACGTCATCATCATCATGTTGGTCGAGCTCTTGACGGACACCATCCCGCCGTAGAACAGCGCGAGCCCGGGAATCATCAGCGTCAGGCCGATGATGCAACACAGCATGAACGCTGTGGTTCCTGTATCCATTTACATCTCCTGGAGTGATCACAGCCGGAGCAGAGCAAAGCCACTACCGCGAGCACCGCAGCAGTCTCCGACATGAGTGTTAACGCCGAAACGGACGTCGTTAATCAACTCTCCACGCACATATTCCGCTCTCGGCCGATCAGTACCGAGTCAGTGATGTCTCGGTTGACGATGAGATCGGCGACGGACTGCGCGACTTCCTGGTGTCCGAGCTGTCTACGGGATCCGGTCCCGCGTTCGGGCAGGGTCGGTGCGTAAATGGGGCGGCCGGGTTCGCGAAATGTCGGCTGACCGCATCCCACGCCGAGCCGTCATGCCAATTCCATGTCGATAGCTGGCGTTCACTGCACTTTGTATATCCAGATCCGCGTGTCGGTGAGTTCGCCGTTGGGGTCCCATTGGTACGTGCGCGCAACGCCCTGGCCGTGGTAGTGGTGGATGTAGTCGAGTAGGGCGGGGCGGGTGACTTGTCCGGCGTCGATGCCTTTGACCATGATGGTTGCCAAGTCATAACTCTCGGCGCTGTAGGTGCCTGCTGGCCGGGAGAACGCCTTCTGGTAGCGGTCGCCGAACGCGCCGGCCGCTGGCGCGCATGGACAAGACAGCAGCGCATTCATGGCGGCGTCACCGGCCTGCTTGACGAACTCGACATCGTTGCTGGCATCACCAGAGGCGAACGTTGCCTCGACACCGGCGTCACGCAGCTGGTGGACCAGGATCGCAGCCTCGGCGTAGTAGCCGCCGTAGAAGACGGCGTCCGGTTGTGAGTTCTTGATCTGGGTGACCGCCGCCGAGAAGTCCTTGTCGCCACGCTTGACTTCCACCGTGCAATCGCCGATGGCGGCTGGACCGAGTCGGCCGGCGACGGCTTTGGCCAACCCGAGGCCGTAGTCGGTGCTGTCATCGACGACACAGATTCGCTTGGCGCCCAGCGTGTTCCTCAGATAGCCCGCCACGGACGGACCCTGTACCTCATCGTTGCCCAGCCCCCTGATGAACGTACGCCAGTTGTTTCGCGCGAGAGCCGCGTTGGTGGCCGACGGAGTCGCTGCGACCACGCCAGCCTGCTCAAAGACCTGTTGGACAACCCGGACCTCACCCGAGTTGCCCGGACCGATCACCCCGATGATGGCCGGGTCGTCGACGACCTGCAGGGCGATCCCCGCCGCTTTCTGTGGATCACCCTCGGTATCGAAGGGTTTCAGCGTGACAGCACACGCAGGGTTGGCCGCGTTGTGTTCGTTGATCGCGAGCTGCGCACCATCGTTCACGTTGGCGCCTAGTGCCGCGTCGGGCCCGGTCAGCGGCGCCAGCACGGCGATGGAGACTGCGGCGCAGTGCGCGCCGGCACCATCGGCGGGATCGGCCGGCACGACGGTGGGCGCCGGCGTGTCCCGGTCTCCATCGCGACTGATCTGGGTGAGGGCGACGATCTTCAGATCGGCTCCGGCCTGTCCTGATTGAGCCTGCTGACAACCGCTCACCCCGACAAGAACACCCAATGCCACCACGGCCACCTGCACACCGCCCCACCGAAACACCCTCAACTGCCTTCGCCCCCTCGTCGGCAAGAAACTACGGCTGCACACATCCGGCCTGGCGCCCGCGCACCCCACCAGCCGCCGCTCACTCAGCGCAACACCACGATGCGCACCACGACCGGCCAACATCTCCAATCGGGGCACAAACCACCTTCTGCCAGAACAGCCGTTAGCTGACACGGGGACCTCCTTCGACGAACAAATGCCTGATGCATGGGCCCCACTGCGCGTCCGCGATACCCAATACGAATTGTTATCAACGGTTCAATGCAGGCGTAACGGTGATAACGCGAAGCGTGCCGAGAATCGTCCCTCCAGCCGTACTTCGCCGAACGGAACACCGATCACAACATCGCCGATACGCGCGCGGTCGCCGTCGACCGATCGACATTTCGTACGGCTGCAGAGTTCACCGAAAGCATTCAGCGAGTCGACCACCAAAATCCCCAATCACCACCACATCGTCCAGATCGACCCGACCGCCAACAGCCAACTCATCAGGGGAGACACGGTCCACTTCGCCGTCGACACAGGCGGCGGTGCGATCGCGCCAACAGGGGTATACATCCAGGAGAGTCGTTCCGCGTCCATGCTCTCTCGCCGGGGTGATTCTGATCTGTTGGCGTGAGCGGTCGAAAAGATCTACCCCCAGCTCCTTTTCGAGCTTGGCGACAGATGTTGACAGTGCCGACTGCACCACATGGGCCCGCTGCGCGGCCCGCGAAAAGTTCATCTCGCCTGCCACCGCGATGAAGTATTCCAGCTGCCTCAGTTCCACAACTCGCCTCCTATCCCATATATAGATGACGTCGATCAGAAGTACTCATTGGACATGATAGTTCGATCCTGGTGGCATATAGGTAGTCCCTACATACAACGCCCGAGAGGTGACGAAAATGGTTCCACCCGTTAACACTTCACCGGCCCACCCACAAGACGGCTCGACGGCCGAGGACCTCAGGGTCCGCTTCGAACAGGCCACACTGCCGCTACTGGACCAGCTGTACCGCGCCGCCCGCAGGTACACCACCAGCCACGCCGACGCCGAAGACCTCGTACAAGAGACGATGCTCAAGGCCTACGCCGGGTTCGACCGATTCCGTGAGGGAACCAACGTCAAAGCGTGGTTGTACCGCATCATGACGAACACCTGGATCAACTCGTACCGAACCAAGCAGCGCCGCCCTCTCGAAGTCCTGGCAGACGGGGTGACCGACGCACAGCTGATGGCCGATGCCGCGCACTCACCCATCGAGTTGCGTTCGGCCGAGCTACAGGCGCTGCTGAGGATGGCTGATGACGAAATCGTCGCCGCCCTCCAATGCCTACCGGTTGAGCAACGGATCGTTGTCTATTACGCCGACGTCGAGGGCCTGCGATACAAAGACATTGCAGAAATCATGAATTGGCCACTCGGAACCGCGATGTCGCGCCTTCACCGCGCACGCCACCACCTGCGCGAACTGCTAATCGACGTTGCAACATCTCGCGGATACCTACGCAATACGCATCACGCGCAAACCACAGCAGCATAACCACACCTACCCCAAAACCGAACCACACCGAACCCGACTTCTCAACCGGCAGTGAGTCTCCGCGCAGGACATCACACGCTGGCGGCTTGTTGCGGCGACCTCATCAACTGGGACCGCATCAGGGGTTAAACATCGCGATGACGATCTGGGGTTGAGTACCCGTTACTAAATGCGATTTCTGGCACAGGTGGCCTGACCCACGGTTGGTTCATCGAGGGTGGAGGAGAGTCTTGCGGCCCACGTTGTGGCAGGAAGGCTCGACAAGGTCATGGCGACGAGGAAGAGGCACAGTCCCGAGGAGATTGTGCGCCGGCAATGCTTCGGTGCGAAAACGAACCCGCATTAGCCGGCAGCGCAACCGCTGACTGGACAGCCGGCTACGTGGGGCTGCATTTCATCCTGCCCGGCGAGCCGTGGCGCAACGGCTATGTCGAATCGTTCAACTCCCGCATCCGCGACGAATGCCTCAACATCAACAGCTTCTGGTCACTGGCCCAGGCCCGCATGGTCATCACCGACGGGAAGTACGACTACAACCACCACCGCCGACACCCATCGCTAGGTTACCAACCGCCAGCCCGCTACGCTGCCACCTGTACCCACCAATGAACGACTCTCGTTCGCCGTTGATGTGTTTTCGAGCCGTGGTTATGCGAGTTGAGGGATCGAATGGGTGGACGTCCAGAGCGTCCCGAACTCTGTTGGGCTGATGTTACCGAGGTAGCTGTGATGGTGGTGGCCCATCTGCGGGTGTTGAGCAACTCGACCTGCATCCGTGCCCAGAACGACTCCATGGCGGCGTTATCGAAGCAGTCGCCCACGGTGCCGAGCGAGCCGAGCAGGCTCATCGCCGCATGTTCTCCCCGAAGCTCCAGGACGTGAACTGGGTGCCGTGGTCGGCATGCAGAATCGTTGGGCCACTCCGCGGTCGGTTGTTCACACCCATGTTGACCGCGTTGTTGACCAGCGCGGTGTCAGCGGGCGTGGAGAAGGTGCGGGGTGCTCGGTGATGTCCGTGCGCCACAGTTCGTTGGGCCGGGTGGCGGCGAACCGCCGGCCGACCAGGTCAACCGGGGTGTCGACACCGATCAGGTTAGGCTTTCGCCGCCCTGGGCGCGGCCGACCGTGCAGACCTTGTTCAGACATGATCGAGTTGACCAGCTTGTGGTTGACGTTCATGTCGTAGTCGGCCAGCAGCGCGGCGCGGACCCGTCGGCGCCCGTAGGTGCCGCGAGAACGCTGGTGGATCTCGGTGATCGTTTCGGCCACAATGAGCCGCCTCACCTCACGGTCGGGGACACGGCGGCGCCGGTGGTATTGCTCATAATGAGCGCGTTAATCCCGTTATCCGACAGGCGGACCGGGCCGAATGTCCTCGCGCGATCAGCCTTTCAGCGATCACGCGTCGGCGTTTTGGGGGCACCACCGCCGCAGCGTCGAGTAGTTCACATGCGTCCCGCGTCAACGCCAACTCAGCCTCCAGCGCAGCGATGCGCTCGTGGGCTGCGGCGAGATCGTCAGCCTCCACGCTGGGGATGCCGGCGATCACGCCAGCATCGATAAGTGCCTGGCGCTTCCACCGAAAAAGCGTGGCCTGGCAGACCCCTGTCTCTGCCGCGACCATGGCGACCGGTTCACCCGACCGCAGCCGCGCAACGATTTGCCGGCGCACCGACGACGAATACATACGGGACATGTGACCTCCCCGATGATCACTCCGCCCTCAACTCTCACAACGGTGGACCACCAACACGGGTACAGATCGCGTGTGCCACTTCACGGGGTCCCGTCACACAGCCATGACGACGAACTTCTGGACTCGTTTGCACAGCGGTCCGGGGACCTACAGCGAATTTGCTGTATCGGGGCCCCGTCGGACGTCGTTCGCCTCGATCAGTGCGCTCATCAGGTCGGTGCGGGGTTGATGGCGCTTCTCGCTGATTAATTCGACAAAACATGGTGGTCAGCTCTGTCGCGGCGACATCTTTTCCCTCGCGGCTGGACGTGTTGAGGAGCGGCTTCAGTACATTCTGAAAGCGGCTCTGATAGATGACAGGTACGCCGAGTAGCTTGCTGATGACCCGACGCGAAGTGGACCCGCGTAAGCGTCGATGATGTTTACCGGTGCGGTGGTGTCGATCTCGTCGAGGAGCTCGTCGGCGATGTTCTCGATTCTCGGGCGCATCCTCTCTACCGCTCCGGCACCGCCAGGAATATGAAATCCGCAGTCGGGCTAGAATATGCTCTTACAGAACAAGTTCCGCGACGGCACCACCGCCGATGTGTGCACGGGCGGACAACTGCGATTATGCGTGTCGAAGGAGCGCTGATCCAACGACCGCCGGCACCCGACGCGCGTACCTGGCCGCGGTAAGGCGACTGCCGCGTCAGCCTCACAGTCCGCACAGAGGAGACCCTCGCTTTGGCCGCAGTCGATGAGACGATGCGCCACTCCCCGACCTCGAGCACCGCCCTCCGCATCGCCGCCAAGGACGTCGAGCTGGCCGGCGTCGTCATCCCAACCGGCACCGTCATCGTCGCGAATACCGCCGCGGCCAACCGTGATCCCGCGATCTACGAAGACGCCAACCGCTTGGACATCACCCACCAGGGACTGCCACCCATCCTCACATTCGGCGCAGGCGTCCACTACTGCCTGGGCACCAACCTGGCACGAGTGGAAATCGCCGAAGCCCTCAAGACAGTCACCCACCGGATTTCGAATCCCCGCCGCAACGGTCCGGCGCCGTGGAACCGCCAGTCGGCCTAGGCGGGCCGATAAGCCTCCCCATTGCTTTCGACATATGAACCGTGTGCCGGACCATCTCGACGGCGCACACCGAATGGGCCCGGCGGCAGATCGCAGCTAATCAATTGTGGACCCGCACTGACGCTCGAACTCACTTCACTGACATGATCAGCCGTCACCCTCAATTCAGCAGACGCCACACCGAACGCAACGCCCTTTAGCCACCCACCCACCGCCCACATCACACGGCAACTGCGCATTTCGCTTAGCGAGCCTGCAGGAAGGTGAGCACCGCCTGGACCCGGCGGTGATAGTCGTCGGTGTCGGCCAGGCCGAGCTTGGCCATAATACTGCGGACATGTTTTTCCACGGTGCCGTGGGTGACCCCCAGTTGTCGGGCGATGGCGGCGTTTGAGCGCCCCTGGGCCATCAACTCCATCACCTGTTGTTCACGGGCACTCAGCCCCGCTAACGGGTCAATACGCTGAGGCGCCGACAACAACTCCTGCACGAGTGCGGCATCGAAGACCGTCGCCCCACCGGCGACGTGTCGCAGCGTGTCGAGGAACTCGGCGATGTCGGTGACGCGGCTTTTGAGTAGGTAACCGATCGCCGGCTGGCTAGCCAGCTCCATCGCGTGCTCGGCCTCAGCGCGTGCCGAGAGCACCAGGATCGCGGTGTCGGGCGAGTGTTGCCGGATCACCTTGGCCGCGGCCAGGCCCTCGGTGCTGTGCGTGGGTGGCATCTGGATATCGACCACGACCAGGTCCGGCTGGTGTGCGCGCACCAGCGACAGCACCCCGACGCTATCGCCGGCCTTACCCACCACGGTCAAACCCGATCGGGCCAACAGGCTGGCCAACCCCTCCCGCAGCAAGACATCATCATCAGCGATGACCACGCTGAGCGCGCTGGCGACCTGTCCGCGGTCGTCACGCGCAGCGGTGTGCGCAACTGGTTGCATTGCGACAACCAACGTTCCTCCTAGCACCGGATGACCCGGCCCGCGATCAAGCATCCCTGTCTGCGACGACCATAACGCTGCTACGGTCCGCATTAATTCCCGCTAACAGATGTTGCTGGATTCGGGATCGGCCGCCACAACGAATTGCGATCAGCAATCAGCAGCAACCGACACCGGCAGCCACACCCCACAACACCCACCCTGAGGCTCCCCCCGAATGGTGGACATCGAGATAGCGGGATGAATGGTCCCGCTGGAAGGATGTCACTATGTCCCGAACCCGCCGGTCTTTCACGACCGAGTACAAGGTCGAGGCCGCCCATCGGGTGATCGATTCCGGCCGCACGATCGCTGAGGTCGCTCACGGGCTTGGCGTGAACGAGGGTCTGCTGGGACGGTGGGTTGCTGAGGAGCGCCGCCGTGTGGAGGCTGCCGCAGCCTGGGACGACGTGCCGCTGACGCCGCTGGAGAGCACCCAGCTGGCGCGTCTTCGCAAGCAGGTCGCCGAGCAGAAGAAAGACATCGCGTTCCTGAAAAAAAGCCTCGGCGTACTTTGCCGCCAGCCAACCGAAGTAGACCGGTTCGAGCTGATGGCCGCAGAGTGCGCGACCACCGCGATCACCCGAATGGCACTACTGCTGCAGGGGTCCACCTCCGGCTACTACAAGCGCGCGAAGCGTTCGGTAACAACACAATGACTGATCGAGAGCAACGAAAGGCCGACCTGACCGTGAAGATCATCGACCATCACCGCGACTCCAGTGGGGTGTACGGCTCGCCGCGGATCACCGCAGACCTGCGTGCCGCCGGTGAGAAGATCTCAGAAAGGACAGTCGCCAAGATCATGGCCGAGATCGGGCTGGCCGGGATCAGCCCGCGCACGTTCAAAGTGCGCACCACTGTGGTTGATCCGACTGCGTCGTTTCCGCCCGATCTGGTCGAGCGTCGCTTCGATCAGGGCCGCCCCGACGCCGTGTGGAGCTCGGACATCACGTTCCTGACGTGCGGTGAGGGCGACATGCATTTATGCGCGCTCCGCGACGAGCACTCCAAACGGGTGCTCGGCTGGTCGGTGGCCGATCACATGCTCACCGAGCTGGTACCGACGCGCTGGCCCAGGCGGTCGCGGCACGCGGCGGCCATGTCGGTGACACGATCATGCATTCCGACCGCGGAACCCAAGGCGGATTCAACTGGTCGTCGCAACTCGGTGTCGTGAACTCGAGTGTAGTTCGGTGGTCGCCCCATCGGAAGCACCTCCATCGTTGAGGTGTTGCGTCGACCGGTTGAACCTGGTCAATACACTGCACGGGCAATGGCCCAGGCCTGCACAGATGCCGGGCTGCGACGCTCGATGGGTGCCGCCGGAGTCTGCTGGGACAACAGCGGTGCCGAATCGCTGTGGTCGACGTTCAAACATGAGTACTACTACCGTCACACCTTCGCGACCGGGGCGGAAGGCGTTGCAGCAGTCGACAAGTGGATGCACCTTTACAACACTCAAAGGCGTCATTCGGTGATGGGAATGCTCAGCCCCATCGCCTATGAACAATCACTGGACGCGGCCACCCAAGCCGCATAATCCCCTGTCCACTTTTCGGGGGAACCTCAAAACGCCGGATCGAGCATGACGCACCGTGCTGCTCAAGCCCGACGGTTATTGCCGAAGACCGCATATCGTCGTCATGTCCAGCGGCAGTCTCAGATCTAGTCAAATGAGGCTGATTAGATCATCGTCTATACCCCGCGGGCAGATCACGGCAGACCGCTGTTCCCCACACCACTGGCATCAACGTGACTCCCGCCGCAGGTCGGAGTTGCCGGCGACGAACCCACACATCCAAAGACCACCCCAATCCCCCACCAACACCACGTGACCCCGACAGCTTTCAACACGCCTATCAACTAATAAGGCGTCCTTCACATCCGTGAAATGGGAAGTGTTGTCCTGGACAGGCTTCCGTGATCCTGTGTCGGAGGGCTGCCCGGACCGGATCCCGAGGTGGGTGGCTTGCCGGACTGGATGACGGCACAGGAGTTCGACCGCTACGTCGACGAATCACCCGAAGCGGCTTCCCGCGCCGCTGTATTGGTACCGGTGTCGGGACCGCAACTGGGAGCCGACCGAGACGACACCGGCCGCAACGATCGCCGTGCCGTCATTGTTCATCCGCGGCGCGTAGAACCGACACTGTCCTGTAGACCACACAACCGCATCCATGACGTTGTATCGGGTGACTACCGCGAAGTGATGATCGACGGGGCGGGCCACAGGCTCGCTCAGGAACGCCCGCTGAGATCAACAAGATATTGGTCAGGTCGCTGGCCGGATTGGAGCTCACATGACGAATCCGCTCAATTTCGGTGTGTTTCTCACACCGTTTCACGCAGTCGGCCAATCTCCCACGGTCGCATTTGAATACGATATGGACCGGACGGTGGCCCTAGACAGGCTCGGCTACGACGAGGTCTGGTTCGGCGAACATCATTCCGGTGGCTACGAATTGATCACCTGTCCCGAGGTGTTCATCGCCGCGGCCGCGGAACGCACCAAGCACATCAGGCTCGGCACCGGGGTGGTGTCGCTGCCATACCACCATCCGCTCATGGTGGCCGATCGCTGGGTGCTTCTGGACCACCTCACGCGCGGACGGGTGATGTTCGGTACCGGGCCGGGTTCGTTGCCGTCGGATGCGTACATGATGGGCATCGACCCGGTGGATCAGCGCCCGATGGCGCAGGAGTCGCTCGAGGCGATTCTTGCGTTGCTCCGGGCCGCGCCCGGTGAGCGGATCAGCAGGCAAACCGACTGGTTCACCCTGCGTGATGCGGCACTTCATATCCGCCCCTACACCTGGCCATATCCCGAGATATCCACCGCGGCAATGATTTCACCGACCGGGCCCCGACTCGCGGGCGCGTTAGGAACGTCGCTGCTGTCTTTATCGATGTCGATGCCGGGCGGATACGCGGCGCTGGAGAACACCTGGGAGGTCGTCGTCGACCAGGCCGCGAAGGCCGGCCGTGCCGAGCCGGACCGCAAGGACTGGCGGGTGTTGGCGGTCATCCACCTCGCTGACACTCGTGATCAGGCGATCGAGGACTGCACGTACGGCCTGCAGGATTTTGCGGACTACTTCGCTTCGGCCGGATTCATCCCGCTCGCCAACTCCGTCGAGCACACCCGATCCAAACGCGAGTTCGTCGAAGACTATGCGGACAAAGGCAATTGCTGTATCGGGACACCATCGGACGCGGTGACCTACATCCAGAGCCTGCTGGATACGGCCGGCGGCTTCGGCACCCTTCTGCTGCTCGGCCATGACTGGGCGCCGCCTGCCGCGACGTATCACTCCTACGAGTTGTTCGCGCGCGAAGTGATGCCGCACTTCAAGGGTCAGCTGAGCGCGCCGCAGGCGTCGCACGACTGGGCCAAGGGCAAGCGCGACCAACTACTGGGACGCGCGATAGACGCCATCGGCAAGGCCACCACCGAACACACCAACGAACTCAAGACGGCGACCGATAACAGGCAACAGCTGATGCGCGCTTCGGTTCTCCGCGAAGGGCGGAGAGAGCTACGTGACGATATGCCAGACTCGGATGACCGTTAAGGCCTGCTGCCGCGCAGTTCCGGCACCCGCCTCCAGCGTCAAGAGACCTCCTCTCGATCCAGGGCACTACGCCGACCAGCAAGCTGAACCCGGCTGCGGTCGCTGCGAGGCGTCGTGCACCAACCTGTGCCAACACCGGATCGATGCCCTGCCTAATCCCGCTACGGCTCCAGCAGCCGCCGTTCCTCATGCGTTCCCGATGCATCCGCCCCGCCTCCCGGCCACCCGGGAGGTCCCAGTGTTGACCGGTCGTGGCCAGAGCTCACAGCCGGTTCTAGGCCAGCGGATGCGTCATCGTCCCGAGACCCCGCATGGATGGGCGCCTCGTCAGCGCGGCCGGAGTGCTCAGCCAGGCAAACACGCGTGCATTGCGCTCAGCAACCCCACGCACCGCCATGTCGTCATCCACCGGTGCGGTGTCCTCCAGTCCTGCAAGCGCGGGAGTCGCCGGCCCAGTCGAGGAGGTCTCAACTGCAGCGATCTGCACTCCGCTGCGATCCGCGATAGACCACCCCGCACCGAGCGAACCAGCGCCATCCTGGCGGTCGACATGTTCACCCGCACTGCCCGACCCGGCGCCCAACTGTGGCCAATCCCGGACGATGCTTCCACCGGCCTGCGCCACCGAGAGGGAGATGATGCCGTTGAATCGCTTGTACTGCCAGTCGGTTACAACCTCAGAACCCGCCGCACCCCGGGCTTTAGGCGTCAGACGGAATTGGGTCGTTGAGGACGTCATAACCCTCACTGTCAAGATCAGTCTCACCGTAGCCGTGGTTCGGGAGGAACAACATTCACGACTGCCCCGTGGCGGACACGATCTCGCCAGGATGCTCAGCGGTGCCAAAAACCACCGCCTCCACCGGAGCCAACACATCCCGATTAGTCGCATCAGCGAGCTGCCGAGCAAAACCACCCGCCACTACCCCGGCTACCAAGTTCGAGCGTTCACCATGCTCCGATACGAATACCGGCGTTCAGCAACCTCGTTCGCGTTGGGCTGCCCATTGGTTTCCAACCCCGTTGACGCGCGGTGGCTCACTGAACCTGGCCCAACCACCGCGCTGGTGGTGGGCATCCCCTCACTAGGAGCCGTGCGAATTCCAGTGGTGCCAGGCGCATTCGACGATTCGACCTGCAGCGTGGTTGGAGACGCCACTTCGGGCCGAACACGTACCAGGCCCCACGCCTGACCGACTTCCCGGAGGACAACCCTCACATCCGGCAGCACACCCGGCGGCGTGTCCGCTGTCACGCCCGCATCACAGATCGCCGCATCCAAGTCGTAGGGCGAGACGGTGTACACATGCACGACATCGTCATCCGCACGCTGCATGGCGAAGATCCTAAGCAGACCTGACCGGTAGGCGAATCGCACGCACACTGGCCGTCTCAGTCGGCATGTACGGCACATGGCACTCCACCCGAATATCCGCCTTCATATACGCCGTGGCGCTTTCGTTGAACACGCTGAGATCGCCATAGCGCAATCGGTCTGGGACGGCATCGGCGTATGCCTGCGCTTCATCGGCCATCGTGAAACGTGAACGCTTCGTGTGCCGGAACGGAAACGGCATGAAGTCGTGACCGCCGCCCCTTCCGATGGCGTCGATGCCCACCAGGCCAACGGAGCCCACGTGTGAGACCAGCACCGAGCCCACGTGAGCGCTACTTCCGCTGCAAGACCGCGGCTGCTGTCGACGCCCGTGCAAACGTGATGGTGCACTGATCACTCCTGGCTATGGACTTGCACAGTCAACCCGAGAACCCTCGCCACTCCGATGCCGCCGCGACCGCGGTGACGGCGGCACCGACCTTGGGTCCGCATCGCCAATCCCAGAACCTTCCGCTCGCGGCTCGCCGCCGCTATCGGCGCCGATGACAGGCACCACAGCATCGGGGTCTCCCAAGATGGCTTCGCCATTGCTCTTCTTGCGCATGCTTTTATGGGGACTGTGTGGCTTTCCTGTTGCTCCGCATTGTCCGCCACCGCCGTACGGCGACGATCCGCTGGTGGCACCCGGTGGCATCGGGAATCCAGCGCCGGCCTTCGCTTGTGATAAACCGGCCCTCGGCATCGCCCCCTCTCCAGAGCCCCCGGTAGAACCGGCGCCTTCGTCGGGCCCGAACCTGCCGCGCCGGCGTGTGGGCCGCCCTCCAAACGGTTAGGCATGCCGTTCAGACCCTTAGGGCCCTGACCAAGCGCACCCTCGGGTGGACGCTCGGCCCCAAGTGGTCCGGCGCCGCTCTTGAGCATCGCGCTGGTCGCCTGTTTGAGCGCATCCGAGGCCGGACTGACCAACCCGCTCAGCGGGCCCCGCCCGCTCGACGGATCGGGCGCACCACTGAGTCCAGCCCCAGGCATCCCCGGCGGAAACCGTCTGGGCCCCAAACCCCCGGTCCCATCCGGCACGGGCGGCATGGTCAGATTCGGCAACGGGTCGCCCCCCGCGCCACTGCCGCCCCCCGCCTGCGCCGTGGCGAGCTGCGGATCCACGGCGAAGGGCCCGTCCAGGCCGTGGAGGGGTTGATCCCCCAGACCCGGCGCCGGAGGCGGGCTGCCCTCCGCGGCGCCACCACCAGTGCCGGCACGGGCGATATTCCCAAGATCTCCGAGGCCAGGCGCCGGAGGCGGACTACCTTACGATGCGCCACCACCACCGGTATTCGCACTCAGATCTTTAGTATCCAGACCCGGCGGCGGCTTGGGCGCCGGTGGCGGCTTGTCTTTGCCGTCACCGCCGCCGCCGGTACTTTGGTTGTCACCAGTTTTGTTGTCGCCAGTTTTATTGGGTCCGCCGTCGGCCGGCGGCCTGTCACCACTATTGGCCCCGCCATCGGGGGGTGTCTTGTCGCAACTGTCGCTTTTGCTGCCACAGGTGAACGCAGGGTTCTTGGTGGCGATATCCGTGATCATAGGAACGTAGACCTTACTCAATACGGCCTGGCCATATGTCCCATAGTTTTGGAGCACCTCGACGCGACGGTGGGGAATAGTCATTTAAATTCCCTGAAGCGGAAAAAACTTCAAAAGTCCCGCGTTTGGTATAGAACACCGCAACGGCCCCCGGACTGCGCGCTATCCGGCCGTCATCATCGGCGAGGGTGTAATACACGATCTCGGCGAACGCCTGTCGCGACGCCAAGGCGGTACCGAGCAGCATCGCCCCGCGGGGACCAACTCCGAGAGTGCGAAGCTGATCAGCGAGACCAACCGCATCGTGCGTGCCGGACAAACTCTGCGACATGTCCTGCATCGGCGCTCCGACCGGGGCGATATCAGCTGGACGTGTCTGCGGCAGTTCCGCCAGTAACGCTGCCGCGGCATCTTGTAATTCGATATCGTGCCCGACGGTTCGCAACTCGATCTCATCGCCGACGCGGCGCGCCAGCACACATTGCGACCCTCGCCGCACCATGCTGGCCCGCGCCTGCCCCTCCGGAGTGACCATCCGTAGGGCCAGCTCACGATCGGGGCGATGCAGCGCCTGCAGCATCGCCGCCAAATCTGGATGCACACTGCTGTCGCTGATTAAGTTTCGGGACGTCACCGTTCGGCGAGCGCGTTCGAACGCAGACCCTCGGTCACCGACGGTGCTGTGCCGCTACCGGATGGCCAGAACCGTTGGAAGGTCATGGATACCGAGGCATGAGGCCATTACCTGCAGTTCGTCGACAGCCAGGCTCAGCCGAGGTGGGAGCACATCGATCACAATGTCAACTCCCTGTCAACGCCGATCACCGGCGGCGACACCCACCGATCCGACACCCGTTCCAGAGTCGCCGACGGCTCATCGGCATACGGAATCGCCGCGGGCTCAGCTGGTGTGGCGAGTTCGTCGAATACCGACGTGCTCGGACCCCAACTGACATTGGACACCGTGAACGGCGCGTCGCCCTGCTGGGCGGCAGGCAGCCGGGACACGTCATTCCAGGATAAGGCCGCGCCCGGCTCACCGCCACCATCGAGAGTCCCTGCCTGCAAGGATGATTCGTGCTCACGACCACCGCTGCCGCTTCGCCCGAGCGCAGCCATCGGGCCATAGCCCCCGCCCATGCCGGGTGTGCCTCCCACACCGGATGCCGCCCCGGCACCATATGTAGTGCCGACCCCGTGCAATGCCTTAGAGTCTTTGCTGGACTTGACCTCATTGGCCTTGTATGCCCAGCGGTGCCGGCGCGAACCCCAGCGCACCAACGTCACCCGCCCCGCCGCCACTATCGGTGCCGGTGTCGTCGTCGATCGCATTCGCGTGCTGCTCGGCATCGAGTGCGGAACTATCGGAAACCTCTGGGGGTAAAGGCTGCTCCCAGGGCGCGGCCAGCGACGCACAGTCACGTTCGTACTGGTACATCACCGCGGACGCGGAGGTTTGTTCGGTCCGCAGGGCTCATGGAAAATTCGGCACTGTGCGTCATGGGAAACTCCTTCTCTAGATTCTGAGGTCGATGCCTGGAGAGTTGTAGATATCCATTTCACCGATCACCGCAGGGCTGACCTTGCCCAGCGATAATCGATGGCGGATCATGGCCACCTGCTCGCGGGGACCAGCCGGCGGCGCCACATCAGGCAGCAAGGGACCTCCCAAACGGGCGAGAATGTCATGAACGGGCCGGTTCAGACACTCGGCCAGTGCGACATCTTGAGCATTGATAGCCGTCTCCGGTTCGAATCCCGGCAGCATCCGCGCCAGGTGAGCAGTTGGCGTCACCGCGCCGACCAGGGTCGACGAAGCTTGCGGAATCACCGGAAGTGGTTGCGGCACAAATCCCATGGCAACTATGTCAAGCTTCATCGGCAGCAGTGAACAACGTAGGTGCAGCGTCCCTCGCGCCACCGATCGCGGCGTGCACGGCACCGCACCGTAGAGTACCGGCTAGATTGGTGGCCTCCGCAAGCCCGTACCCGGCCAGAAACGTTGCCCCGATGGGGCCGACCGTGGCACCGAGCGCACGCAACGTCGCGGCAGGGTCAGCCGAACCTGCGGCGGAGATCCATTCACCTGCTTCGGCATTCGCCGCCAACACGGGTTCAACGACCGACAGGACCATTTGTACCCCCCAACACAGCGAGCCGTTGATTCCATCAAAGCGCGGGCTCGATCATAACCGTGATCTTCCACTACGATGGCAACGCTATGTGAGTTGCCATGATTCAACGCATCTGAGGTAATTACTCCACGCGCCAGTGCTTTTCATCACCACCGACCCTCAACCGTAGCCTGCAAACGACGATGCTGGGACGGCGTACCCGAGCCGCACGTCCACTAGCTTGCGGGATAGGCACCGCGCGATCTCGCGTAGATCGTCGGTCACCAATTCACGAGCCGCGGCTGCGCGCTGCCGTGTTGCCACCAGTTCCGCACGGTGGCGAGGATTCACGATGGCAGTGGCGACCGAGTCGGCGGCCTCCGCCATACCCTTGCTCGATGCCCGGGCGGCGAGACCCTGGACCGTATCCGACAGCCGTCAGCCCCCAAAGCCATCCGTCGGCATGCTGGCATTCCAACAGTTGAGCCGCCCTCGTCATCATCGTTCACTTCTGGCACCTCATGGTACGAGTCACGCACGACGCGCGTCCCGTCTTACGAGCCGCGGCAGTCATTCCAGTCGACAGATAGCCCTATCCGTAGCTTGGTAAGCCCTGAGGCGTGACGTGCGGCGTCGTCGTCGTCGTGACTCTTCCCGATAGTGGGCGGGCGGTAAGTGCCGCGGCGCGACCGCCTGTAGTCTCGGCCGACTTTTCTGGACTCGTAATTTCCTCAGGACGTCCAGCCACAGGTAGCCGCGGGATTCGGCCCATTCGTCGTGTTGTTCGGCAGCATGGCGCCGACGAGATCTATCAGAGCATTGCGGTCGGGAACATACTGGGACGACATGGCGCGGCAACGGATCTTTTGATGAGCGTGTTGCTGAGGTTTGTTCGACCAGCTCTGGCGCCACACCCGCTCAGGGAACGCGGTCAACGCACGCAGTCCGCTCGCACGCCCTCGAGATGATGTTCGGCGACCCCGGTCCGCTCGTGGACGACCGCGCCGATGATGCGAACATCCAGCGCTGCCATCCATTCAGTCTCCTGATGGCCGAACACCAAGCGCAACGGGGTACGCACCACGGCCACGAATTCTTCGCAGTGATCGCCGTCAGATTAGTGGTGTAGCGCGCACGGCGAGCTGGGAGCGACCAGACCGCGGGAGACGGTTTCGGCGTCTCGACGCGGGGCCCACCGGCGGCACTGAGCACCCCGTGAACCCGAGACGCTCACCCTGATGCCCGGAGGCGCTCCAACGGCGGCATCACCCGGGGCCGGGCATCATTCAAGACAGTGTGAATGGCGTGGCAGCAGCGTCCTGATCAAGCTGGACTTGCCGGAACCGGCGACGGTCGCGGCCGGGTCAGGACGGGGATCACCTTCCTGGAGGCCCACTGAGTGAGCTCTCGTTATCACCGCTTTCCTCACAGATCCCCAGAAAGTTGTAGATAGCCTCGACCGATAAGTCGAGCTTGGGTATAAATCCGACGGCGGGGCTGGCCGCAATCATGTCGGCGATGTCCTCCTCGTCATAGGCGGACATGAGTATTAACGGTGATGGTGTTGGCAGGCCCACCAGATGGAGCTGCTTGGCCAGCTCGAAGCCGCATTCCGCTCCGAGACCAATATCGATGAGCGTGATGTCCGGATTCAACTTGGTGTAATTGATAAGTGCCTGAGCACTGTTGGACACCGCACCGATGATGGTGACACCTGCTCGCTCGAGCACGTTGCATGCGGCGTTGCGGAAACTCGAGTTGTCATCGACGATCAGGCAGCGCACGGCTCCTCGGGGGAACACCATCACAGACTTGCAGCCGTCGGCTCTCGTTCGCATTGAGGCTACCCGGAATTCTACGAGTCGCCATCCACGGTAACGCCGTTCGGGCGATGGTTGTCCAGGTGTATTGATTTGGTGGCGCGAACTGGTTGCCCGCCTACACCGACCGGTCACCGCGTGGCTTACCAGCACACTCGCTCACCTGCCGTCAGAAGCCGTATTCACGACTCGAGCTGGGCAATACACCAACTGTTGACTGACTCAGGACCACTTGAACCTTGAGCTCCATCGGGGTTCAAGGAAGCAGGCTGCCGACCTCGAGTATTCACGTAGGACGTCTGTTTACGGCCCGAAGTCGCTGAGCCAGCGTGAGAGTGAGATCGGTCCCGGCGACATTCACGTCCGCCATATGCCTGATTGGCCGGCTACACGATCCCGTCTATATGGGCACCGCAGGACTTGGGTTCCGCCATCCCTAAGGGAATGCCGCGCGAGCTTATTCACCAGAAGGGGGTCATCACACGGGCTACCGGCCCCGGGCGGCCGCTCAACCGTGAATGTGTGAACATGCGAGACTACTCCGGATCAGCGTCAATCAACTCCGTTATGCAAGCCAAGACGGACGTAGCACTGATACGCGGCGTCCGCGATCAATGCTATGATATACGGGTGCCTCGGTTTGGGTAACACTCCGAGGCCAGATTTCGATGAAATTCGAATGCCTTGTCGCTTCAGCACGCGTGTTGCGATTCGCCACGCAACGGGGCAGGCTCTGGAGCGGCGCCTGGGATCGTGGTCAGGCACTGGGTGAGCGATCGCGTCGTGCCATCTCCGGTTCAGGGGTAAGCACACGCTGGATTCGCCCCGATCCTGCGTACTACCGCTTTCGTCGAACTCCGAGACGAACAGAAGTGGTCGCCGATGCGGCTGTCGCCGGGCGGCGTGCTAGCGACGCTCACCGGACTTTCGTATCGTCGATTTTTAGCAGGTCGGGCTCGGCACCCCGCCGCATCACTGGTTTGTGATGCCCTTCTGAAATTGGTTTCAGGTTTGCTTGGCCTTGGGGCCCCGCTCTTCTCGCTCCGGCGCCGCTCACACCATCGCAGTGCGCGCGATCTTTTCATGCCGAGTATCTCTGCACTGACTCCGGTCTCGCGAGTAGATCAGCGATCGCCACTTCGTTGGTGTGCCCTGGCCGTGTACCCGGCTGAGTATGGTGTGCTATACCCAACATCCTGAATCTGACCACCGCTTGCGTCACACATGTGATGGGCGGGTTACGTCCGTCCGTTACACCGGTTAAGACACGAAAAAATCGATTGAGTCATTGCAGAGACAACGGGAGTAGGGATGGCTGTAGCCAAAAGTGCGGCGACGGCGGGGCCGGCACCGTCGATGCGTGGTCGTACGCGCCGAGGCGGCGCCCAGGCCGCCGACGATTCCGGTGGTTTCGACGCGCTCGCACATACTTTCAAAATAGATGCACAGCAGCGGATTTCGTTGATCGAACTGATGAATAGGATCCGCGCCTCAGGAATCGACCCCGACGACCCGCGGGTGCGCGAGATTGTGGCCGATCCGCCCGATGCGGACGGGATCGACGGTGGCCGCCTGACGATGGAGCAGTTTTCCGCTGTCTGCGAGGCAAGCGGTCGGCTGATCGCTCGAGCGCTGCGGGGTGATCTGGTGATTCCTGATTTCCCGCGCTTTGAAAGCGAGCTGGGCGAAATGTACGCCCGGGTCGGGGCGAATGCCAGCGGAGCCGTGGCCGACTACATCCCCCAACTCAAGCGGGTCGATCCGGATAAGTTCGGTATGGCGGTCTGCACGGTAGACGGGCAGCGCTTCAACGTTGGCGACACCAATGATTTGTTCTGCGTGCAGTCCATGTGTAAGCCGATCAACTACAGCCTGGCGCTGGAGGAACACGGTGTTGCGACGGTTCATCGTCATGTTGGACGCGAGCCCAGCGGCCGCGGGTTCAACGAACTGTCGCTCACCGATGATGGGTTGCCGCACAATCCCATGATCAACTCGGGCGCCATCATGACCACCTCGTTGTTGCGTTCCGGCGATGAGCTCGCAGATCGCTTCGACCATGTGGCCGCGACCTGGCAGAGCCTGTCCGGTTCCAGCAGAGTCGGCTTCAACAACTCGGTTTATCTGTCGGAGCGCAGGACCGCGGACCGAAATTTTGCGCTCGGCTACTTCATGCGAGAGCGCGGCGCCTTTCCCGACGGCACCGATCTGGTGGAGACACTGGAGTTCTACTTCCAGTGCTGCTCAATTGAACTCGACGCGCGGGGCATGGCAGTGGTCGCCGCCACCCTTGCCAACGCCGGCATCAATCCGCTGACCAACGAACCCGTATTCAAACCGAGCACGGTGCGTCACTGCCTCTCGTTAATGTCGTCATGCGGCATGTACGACTACTCAGGGGAGTTCGCGTTCACGATTGGTCTGCCCGCCAAGAGCGGCGTGTCTGGTGGTTTGATGCTCGTCGTGCCCGGCGTCATGGGCGTGTGTGTATGGTCTCCGAGGCTGGACTCGCTCGGCAACTCGGTGCGCGGAGTGGACTTCTGCAAAGAACTCGTGACCCATTACAATTTTCACGTCTTCGACTCATTGACCGTCGGTGAGGACACCGGTAAACGCGATCCGCGCCGGAAGAAGAACGAAACAGCAATCAACGGGACCATTCGGCTGCTATACGCAGCAAGCCAGGGTGACCTGGACGAACTGCGGGCGGTACTTGCCAGTGGTGCCGACCCCAACGCAGCCGATTACGACGGCCGGACCGGGCTGCACCTTGCCGCGGCCGAGGGGCAGCTCGCCGCCGTCAGATTCCTGCTCGCCGCTGGTGCCCGACCGGGGGCCACCGACCGTTGGGGAGGTACGCCGCTGACCGATGCCCGGCGAGCCAAGCACAACGCGGTGGTCACTCTCCTGGAGTCGCAGGCGTCCGGTGACGAGGTCGCGTCGGGAGCGCTCACCGAGTTGTCCCATCTCACAAATCGAAAACAACCCGAAGAAAAGGAAGACGAACATGCCGTATAAAGCCGAGTACATCTGGATCGACGGAACCCGGCCGACAGCTAGACTGCGATCCAAAACCAAGATCCTCAAAGACGGTGCTGAACCGCCGATTTGGGGCTTCGACGGCTCGAGCACCAGCCAGGCCGAGGGCCACGCCTCCGATCGTGTCCTCATGCCTATTACTTCGTATCCGGACCCGATCCGTGGCGGCGCCGACATCCTCGTCCTGTGCGAGGTGTTCAACACCGACGACACGCCCCACGAATCCAACACGCGGGCGCCGCTGCGCGAGGTCGCCGACAATTACGCGTCACAGGAGTCGCTGTTCGGGATTGAGCAGGAGTACACATTCTTCCAGGGTTCACGCCCCTTGGGTTTCCCCGAGGGCGGCTTCCCCGCCCCGCAGGGCGGCTACTACTGCGGCGTGGGCGCCGATGAGATCAGCGGCCGCCCGATCGTCGAAGAACACCTGGCGAACTGTCTGGCCGCCGGGCTGGAGATTTCGGGTATCAACGCTGAAGTCATGCCCGGGCAGTGGGAATTCCAGGTTGGCCCACTTGGACCGTTAGAGGTCTCCGACCAACTGTGGGTGGCGCGCTGGCTGCTATACCGCACCGCCGAGGATGTCGGCGTCTCCGCCACGCTCGACCCCAAGCCGGCCAAGGGCGACTGGAACGGCGCCGGAGCGCACACCAACTTCTCCACCAAGAGAATGCGTGAGTCATACGACGCCGTCATCGAGGCCGCCGAGGCGCTGGGCCGGGACAGCAAGCCGCTGGAACACGTTAGGAACTACGGGGTCGGCGTCGAGACTCGCCTCACCGGCGCGCACGAGACCGCCCCGTGGAACGAATACAGCTACGGCGTGTCCAACCGCGGCGCGTCGGTGCGCATCCCGTGGCAGGTCGAGCTCGAGCAGAAGGGCTACATCGAGGACCGGCGCCCGAATGCGAACGCGGACCCATACGTGGTGACCAGGATGATCGTCAACACCTGCTGCGCGGCACTGGAGAAGGCCGACCTGGCCTGACGCTGACGAGGCGACTCTACGGCGACCCGGCCACGCGATATTGCGGGCCGGGCTTCGTCGACGGCGATCACAAAGCAGGCGCGGATGACGCGATCGCGGTCACCGTGGCGTAGTGACCGCGTGGGCCCTGGATGCGACGTGAGGCTTTGCGAACTCGAATAGTCCTCTTGGGCACCACTTCTGCAACCTCGGGCGTGGCGTCGACGGAGTCGGGCCGGTGGCATTCTGCAGCCGACCGACGCGCAACTCCGACTCATGGCAGATCGGGGCATGTGGTTCGGTTGAGTGCCGACCCGCGGCTTGACTATTGAGGTGCCCGACCCCGACCGGCGGCGTGGCTTTACGCTGATTTCAGCTAACTCGGCCGGCGTACTACTCGGTCTGCCGACTGCCGCGCAACGAATCGGTCGTAGGGATAACAGACGCGCTTCTTCGACGCCCACGGGATCGAAGTCAATGCCTGCCCGTCGGTTATGCGATCTACCGCCTGATTCTTCGACGAAACGGGACTATGCATCCCATGCCGACTAGAGGTCCGCGACCGGCTGTCGGCTAACGCCTTGCACGTCAGATAGCGCTGGAACGCCAAGTCGACGACGGGCAGCTGTCGGTTCCTATCGCCAAACAGCCAGTACTGCAGGGGCGCACCAACGTCAACGGCGTTGCTAACCAATACAAGTGGAGAAGTCGCGATCTCGGAGTCGTCCTGGAGCTGCGCTTACGCAGTCGCAACATTTCCCTACGCGTATCGATCCACGAGACGTTAGCGGCGTTACGGGGCAATCCCACGCCCAGCATTAGCGCCGCGTTCTGCCTGAAGGCGCGCTGCGAGCAACACACGAGCTGAGTAATTCGGGCACGTGTACCAAATCACACTTCGAGATGCATAGCGCTGTTACGCCGTTTGCGTTATCGCTAATAGTAGTCAGAACGTGTAGAAAAACTGGCTGGACGTGTACAAAACTCGCTGTCCGAGAGGGGAATACTCACATGCGACCTAGCGGACCGTATGACGTCGTCGTGGTGGGAGCCGGCACCGCTGGATGTGTGATCGCAGCGCGGCTGTCGGAGGACCCAGCGGCTCGAGTGCTGTTGCTCGAGGCCGGAAGCGGCACGCCGCCCCCTCACAGCGCGACTCCGCATACCTGGGTCGCGCATATCGCGGACGCGAGTTGGGCAGATGTGTCCACCGTGCAGGTGGCGACTGGCGCATCTACTCAGCTGGCGCGGGGCCGAGGTATTGGTGGGTCCTCGGCCATCAACGGCATGCTCCATACGCGCGGGCATCATATGAGTTACGCCCGTTGGCGGGAGTCCGGTGCTGTCGGCTGGGGCTTCGACGACCTGCTGCCATACTTCAAGCGAAGTGAGAGTGCCGCAGGCAAGGATCCCGCGCTGCGGGGCACCGGTGGGCCTCTGCAGGTCGCACCAACGACGCCGCTCCATGTTGTGATTGCCGCTTGCCTGTCCGCTGCCATCGAGGCAGGATTCGCCAAGGCCTCCGACATCAGTGGCGGGTTAGAGTTGGGGTTTGGCCCCGTCGATACCAACATCGTTGCTGGACAACGCCAGAGCGCGGCTGATGCTTACTTGAGTCCTGTTTTGGGGCGCGCGAACCTTGACTTCGTGCCCAATGTCACCGTGGATCGACTGCGCATCGCTGAGGGCCGCTGTACCGGGGTCAGCTACATCGCCCAAAGTGGCATGCCGACGTACGTCGAGGCCGCACAGGTCGTCCTTGCCGCGGGGGCGATCGGATCACCGCAGCTGCTGATGCTCTCCGGGATCGGTCCAAGTGCTCACCTGCGCGAGGTCGGGATCGAGGTCATCCACGACCTTCCCGGCGTCGGGGCGAACCTGCACGACCACCTGCTGGTGCCGGTCGCCTACCGTTCATCGACCCCGATCCCGGCCGCCACGTCCAACCACGGTGAGGTGATTGGCCTGATCCAGACCGACCTCGCCGATGGCACCCCCGACCTGCAGATCCTCATCACCGAATCGGGTATCGGCATCCTGCCCGGGTTGAGCGGCGCCGATACCGGTTACGGGATGTACGCGGCCGTGATGCAACCCTTCAGCCGCGGCACCGTCCGGCTGTCGGGTCCCGTCGTCGATGCCCGCCCGTTGATCGATCCGAATTATTTCGGTGATGACCGCGACATGCACACGGTGCTCACCGGATTGCGGCTGATCCGCGAGATCGGGAGCGCCAGCGCGCTGGACGGCTGGCGAGGCGAGGAGGTGGCTCCTGGCGAGGATGTCGATGACGACGCAGCGCTGCGCGCGTATGTGGAAAAAAACTATCGGACTTATTTTCACCTGGTGGGAACATGCGCAATGGGTTCTACCGAGATGTCGGTCGTGGACAGTGAATTACGGGTATACGGCATCGACGGTCTTCGCGTGGCTGATGGCTCTGTGATGCCGTCGATCCCGTCGAGCAACACCAACGCCACCGTCTACGCGATCGCCGAACGCGCCGCTGAACTGATCAGCGGTGGCTGACATGGCAAGCCAAATGTCCTCGTCGAACTACGATTCCGCGCCGAAATGGCCGGCGACCACCCGGCACGGACTTCGCCCAGCACCAGCCAGTTGGGCATTGGCACCGCACATTCTTCGCGGCTCAGCCGGCGCCCAAACGCGCTCCCATCATCCGGTACGGCCCCGCTCGGACCCACCGACGACGTACCGTGAACCCCCCGCGCCCGCCCACGACGACGGAAGTGGGTTTCGTTGTACCCCTCGGGTCTTAGTGGTCAGACTAGGTGATGTGGCGCCCGGGCTACATGGTCCATTCTTATGGTGAATTCTTGGGCCAGCTCGGATAGGGACGTGTCGCTGGTGGCGGGCGTCGATCTGCATTTGGATTTGCGCGGCTCGGGGTTGCGTGTTGGTTTGATGGATGCTCTGCGTGAGGCTGTTCGGTCGGGTCGTTTGGCGCCTGGGGCGAGGCTACCGTCGTCGCGGGCGTTGGCGGCTGATCTGGGTATTGCGCGGAACACCGTCGCTGAGTGTTACACGGAGCTGATCGCCGAGGGGTGGCTTGTTGCGCAGCAGGGCTCTGGTACCCGGGTGGCCCAGCGTGCGCTTCCACGCAGTGCACCGCGCACGCCGCCTCGGATAGCGTTGCCGCCGACCAACTCCGCATCGGGGCTGATGCCTGGAGCGCCGAATCTTGCAGAGTTTCCGCGTGCGCAATGGCTTGTTGCTGCACGGCGCGCTTTGACGGTCGTGTCGCATGATGCACTTTCTTATGGTGATCCACGTGGCCGTGTGGAGTTGCGGACGGTCCTGGCTGATTACCTGGCTCGATCGCGCGGCGTGTATGCCGACCCGGAATGCCTCGTGATCTGCTCGGGCTTCCATCATGGGCTCACTTTGATGGCCCAAGTGCTCAAGGCGCGTAAGGCAAGGGGTGTGGCCGTGGAAGCCTATGGCTTCAAGGCCTATCGTGAGCTGCTCGTGAAGGCCGGCTTGCAGATCCCGGCACTGTATGTCGATGAATGCGGTGCTCGCACCGATGCGCTGAGGGCACTGGACGGGGTGGCCGCAGTGCTGCTGACCCCGGCACATCAGTACCCGACCGGCGTTTCGTTACATCCCGATCGGCGCGCCGCTGTCGTGGACTGGGCGCGCACCACTGGGGGCGTTATCCTCGAGGACGATTATGACGGCGAGTTCAGATATGACCGCCAGCCGGTCGGGGCACTTCAGGGGCTCGATCCGGAGCGAGTCGTGTACTTCGGATCGGCGAGCAAGTCACTTGCGCCCGGGCTGCGGCTCGCCTGGATGGTGGTGCCTGAAGAGTTCGTCTCCGAGATCGTTGCAGCCAAGGGCAATGTCGACTGGTCGAGCGCAATTGAACAGTTGACATTGGCCGAATTCATCGCATCGGGTGCCTACGACCGGCATGTGCGCTCGATGCGGTCGCGCTACCGGCGCCGTCGCGATGAGCTGGTTGCCGCGGTGGCCAAACACTCCCGCGCGGTTTGCATCACAGGCGTGGCCGCAGGGCTGCAGGTGGTATTGGATCTTCCTGCGGGGACGGAGATTTCAGTGGTGCAGGACGCGGTGGGAAAGGGTTTGGCAATCAGCGGCCTCTCACAGTTCGGCTGCGAGGCGGCCGGTCCCGGTTGGGTCTTTCCCGAACGCGATGCGTTGGTCGTGGGCTATGCGGGATCCTCCGACAGCGGGTGGCCCAGTGCGCTGGCGACACTGTGCGCGGTGTTGCCTAAAAAGTAGTGAACCGACCCGAGGCCGATCCTTGACATGCTTAGGTCCTCAAAGATAAGTCTCATTTGAATCGGTGATAACCCCCTCACCCCGCGCAGCGTGGTACGCCATGAATCGCGATCTGATTGCCAGAGGAGATCCCTATGTCAGCGCCAGATAGCGCTCACGAAAAGCGGCTCATGCGCCGTACGAAAAGTTAACCTGTCTCAATCTGCAACATGTTGCTGCGGAGACTGATCAGAAGCCAGCGGTGCCACACAACCGAATCCTAAATGAAGTATCCGAGGGTCTTTGGCAATGTGAGATCGATGATCGATCCGTTAGCGTTGATACGTGCAGAACATGCCAACGATAATTTCGGAGGGTTTTCTGCTATGCACTTCTCTGTCTGGCCGGTAGCACCGCAGTCGTGGGCTGAAATCTCATCCCTTGCCGCTGAAGCCGACTATGGCTTCTGGCACTGCGTATATGTGGCCGATCACTTCATGTCGGAAACTGGTGGAGCACAAGAGGTTTTGGAGGCCACGAGTGTTCTAGCGGCGTTGGCTGCGATGACGAAGCGAATCCGGCTGGCCACCCTCGTGCTCTCAATGACCCATCGACACCCCGCCGTCCTGGCGAACTGGGCAGTCACCGTCGACCGGATCAGCGACGGACGTCTGACTTTGGGGCTAGGCACCGGCTGGCAGCCCAATGAGCACCAACAATATGGCCTGGCCTTAGGCCAACCACGTGAGCGCGTCGACCGCTTCGCCGAAGGACTCGCCGTGATCGAGAACCTCCTGACCAAACCGACGACGACCTATGCAGGGCAGTACTACCAGCTCGCAGAAGCCGAGTGCGAGCCCAAGCCCGTGCAGTCTCCACTTCCCATCCTGATCGGTGCGGCCCAGCCACGCATGCTGGGACTAACTGCGCGATATGGCAGTCAATGGAATCAGTGGTCGACCCCAGGCGGATTCAAGGCGACCTCCCAAGTACTCGACGCCGCCTGCGAGCGCGAGGGCCGCGACCCCGCCACCATCTGGCGCTCAACACAGGCGTTGACCATGGTCACGAATTCCGCAGAATCCAAGGTGCGTGCCCAGGCGATGGCCGACCAGCTGCCATTCCCGGTGATCTACGGAACCGCGCCCCAGATCGCCGACCAAGTAGCGCGGTGGCGAGACGAGGGTGTGGACGAAGTGATCTTCCCCGATTATCTCTTGCCGCGCGGTGAGGAACGTATGGATGCCTACGACGAGATCGCCGAAGCAGTAGCCCCTTTAACAACCCCCCCGCCCTACGAGAAGCGCGCCCATCGCTTACACCCACAACAGGTTCATCCCAGCACTGCAGGAGGCTCGATAGGTGTGGGTGCGAACAAGCCATGAGCCGAATCAATAGCGTCGTGCCTAGTGGACGCAATACATCCCAGGACTTTTCAATGGGCAGGATGTGGCACGTGACTTCTTCGGTGAAACCTACGTGCGGGGTGAGATGGATTCCGGGAAGACGATGGACGCCTGGTGGAACACAGGAACGTTCGGAGGGCAACATTCAGTGTCTGGCATCAATCCGCCTTGGCTGGCCCCGGGGTGGGAGCAGTAATTCCCTCAACGAGGCCGCCCGTGCTCATGCCGAAATTGAACGGAGCCGGCTACGAACCCGTTTCATCCTCGACTTCGCCCCCCGCTGACGGTATTTAGTCGACGCCAAATCAATACCAGGAGAGTCATGCCCTGTAAAAATGACTGGGATGTCCGGCGCCTGCCCGCATGCGAGGGCCGATGCTTTATCGTCACCGGCGCCAGCTCGGGCATCGGCTACTTCGTTGCTGAGCACTTGGCCACCACAAAAGCCCATGTCGTGCTGTCGGGCCGGACAAAGACCAAGCTGCAGATGGCCACAGCGAGCATCCGCCAACGGGTGCCACACGCCCGCATATCCACGTTGACAATCGATCTGGCTGACTTTGCATCTATCAATAGCGCGGTTGACGGACTTGCGGATCTGGCGGCCGGCGTCGACGGGGCGGTGTTCAATGCTGGCGTCTTGACGCAGGAGAGGCGCCAAACGACTGCGGACGGGCATGAACTCGTATATGGCACCAACCATCTCGGGCATTTCCTACTCGCTGCGTTGCTGTTTCCGACACTTAATCGCGGTGCACGACTAGTCACCGTGGGCAGCATTGCGGCCCGCGCCGCGACCCTGGACCTCGCTGACATAGAAGCCGAGGAGGCTCCCTACCGAGGCTTTGATGTCTACAAACGGTCAAAGCTTGCGCAAACGATGTTCGCCTTCGAGCTCGACCGGCGTCTACGATATTCAAGTTCGACCGTCAGGAGTCTGGTTGCTCATCCCGGTGGTGCCTTGGATGGGCTGACGCCTTCCCGCCCGCCCATCCACATCCGCCGGTCGGTGGACATCATTCGTGCCATACCACGTTCTCCGGTCCTGCAAGGCAAGGACACCGCTGCATGGCCGGCCATTCGTGCCCTGCTAGATCCTCACGCTGACGGCGGACAACTCTGGGGGCCGCGCGTCCTGCGTCTGAAAGGACGTCCGGTTCTGGAACGTCCCACACCACGGATGCTCGATAAAGACACTGCCAACCAGTTGTGGACGATGAGCGAGTCCGCCACGGCGACCGCCTTTCCGACATCTGGATTTCCGCTCCTTTGGTGACCATGGACCGCGACCTGGCAGTCGCAAAAGTCGGCCCGATTGGGCTGGTCGTGCGCAAGTGGAGCCAACGCTCGGCGGGATAATTGCAAAACTCGAAGAGCACGTCGAGATCGTCGACGATCTTGGCCCCGGCTGTGAGTCCTAGATCACCGCCAACGCCGCTGGCTGTGCCGATTTCAGAAGTGCGCAATGACATTGGCTCTTGTGAAGACCAGCACCCTTGCTTGCGAGTCACGGAAAAGGCGTCGTGAACAGCCTTCCAGAACCAGAGTGCACCGACAGCAGCACCGCGGCGGGCATTCCGCGGAGGCAATCACGCAACAGATCGACCAACAGGCGCAGCTTCTCCTGTTCGAGGCGGACCTCGAGGAGGTGGATACCGTCGACCACAGGTACACGTATCGCTGTCCGAGACGTCATGCTGGCCGCACGTCTAGGTATTTTGACCTGAGAGGTTTAGGCACGCGGGTGGTGCGTGGTTGGCCCCGAGTGCGGTGTGCACGCGGTAACGATTGCAGGGATGACCTGTCATTCGCCTGCTGCGTTAGAATGCGTGAACTATCACCTGCTAGGAGGCCATCGGAACGACTGACATGCCGCTCCTGGAGTCTGCTCCGATCACGGATCGGTGAGCGGGGGGCTATGGACTGATTGCCCACCGCTGCACCTTCTACTTGACCTGGACCAACTACGACAGTCACATTTGCGCTGCTCATAGCCTCCAGGTCAGATCCTGGGAGTGCTCACATCAGGCATTGGCTCACTCGGCTTGGATCGTGGGCCGCCGCACGAGGGGAGCGGGTGACCGCGGGGCGTATACGTGCTGCTAGTCGGACCGCCCGTTTTCACGAAAGGACCGGTGTGACCGATTGGCTGACCCCGTCTCAGCAGCGCACCTGGCTGACGTATATGCGGGTGTATCACCGGCTCGAATACGAGATGAACCGCCACCTACAGACCGAGTTCGACATGTCGCTCGGCGACTACAGCGTGCTGAACGCGCTCTCGAATTCCACGGGACACCGGATGCAATTGACCACCCTGGCGACCCTGATCGGCTGGGAGCGCAGCAGGCTGTCACACCATCTGCTGCGAATGACCAAGCGCGGCTTGGTTGACCGCCTGCAATCAGACACCGATGGACGAGCGACCGACGCGGTGCTCACCCCCGCGGGCAGGAAGGCTATCAAAGCCGCCGCCCCACGCCACGTCGCGTGGGTGCGGCAGCTGTTCTTTTCCGGTCTCAGTACCGTCCAGGAGCGCGAGCTCGCCGATATCCTGACGTCGGTCTACGAGACGATCCTGCGCGAGGGCACGCTACCGGGCCCACTCGAATGAATCGGGCCTGCGGCTAGAGCTGGACAAGGCCACCGTCGACGAACATCTCCGCGCCCGTCATGTAGCTGCTCTGATCCGACGCGAGAAACAGTGCCGCGGCCGCAATCTCGTCGGCAGCCGCAGCACGGCCCATCGGCACCTTCGCCGCTTGGCCCTCTACCAGTGCCTGCTCCTGACCGGCAGGCGCCAGATTCCGTAGGCCGGGTGTATCGGTCGTACCCGGCACCAACGTATTCACCCGGATCCCACGGTCCATGAGTTCGGCCGCCCAGGTGCGCCCCAGTGACCGTATCGCTGCTTTCGACGCGGCGTACACGCCGAAGGCGGGCGTGCCTTCCGACGCCGCCGATGAACCCGTGAGAATGACCGACGCACCCTCGCTAAGCAACGGCAGCATCTTCTGCACCGTGAAGATCGAACCGCCGGCATTGATCCGGAAGGTCGTCAGGAAATCCTCTCGCGTCACCTCTGCCAGCGGCGCGAACGCGCCACCGCCCGCATTGACGAACAGGACGTCGAGGCCGCGCCCGTGGGCGGCAATGGCGCTGTGCGCGTTCTGCAGGTCGTCGTCATCGGAGACATCACAACGGATTCCCGTCGACGCGTCTCCGATCGAGGCGACCGCCTTATCGATTTTTTCCTGGTCGCGCCCCGCCACGAACACGTATGCGCCTTCGTCAGCGAAGCGTTGTGCGGCCGCGAGGCCGATACCTGAGCTGCCGCCCGTAACGAGGGCAATCTTTCCTGTCAGTTGACCCATGATCATCTTCCGTCCGACTCCGGAGGCGGATCCCGTTACCCGCCACTCAACTGACACAAGCGCGTGACGTGTCACGTTATTCCCGTCACCAAGATTGCATGCGTTACGTAGGACGGCGGGGCCGGTGAGAATCCCCGATTAGTAGTCGACTTTCGACATGCCGCAACCCACCCCGGGGTTCTCGTCCGGACCAGAAAACTCTAGTCCACACCAATGGAACTTGCAGTCCTCCGCGTCGTCAAAGTGCATAGGCAATGTCTCCGCCGAGAGCTCATACCCGACGAGCGCGGCGCATACATGGAACGCGGTGGCGGATCATCGCCGGGCTGTCGAGTTTCTGCGCGATCGACAAGGCTTCCGGTGCTCGATCTAGGCTGGCGGGGCGTCCGTTCACGCCTCGCCTTCAGGAGGCTTTGGTCGGCCACCGCGCCCCCACGCGATGCCACGCCTGGGACGGGGCGCCGGCTACGGCGAGCTCGACGTCAGCCACGCGATCGCCACACAGGCCCGCCCGGTACATCGCCACGTGATCGACTGCCTTGTCGGAATAGGAGTCACGTACAGCGTCTTCGTCACCGAACTCGCCGAACTTCTCTATGGTGTATGGGCGCATGGTCCGAAGGAGCGGTATCGTATTGCGCCTCCTGACCCAGCTCGCCGACCACGCTGATTTGCTCGTGACCAGTGGCGAGAATCCTTAGAGCGGACAGGCATTGAGCAGCGCTCCGAGAAGTGCGCCGCGCGCGTCGAGCCGGTGCTCGCAATTGTCGAACAGCAGCGAAGTTTATCGTTTTCCGGGGCAACTCCGGCCAATGACACCACAACTTAAAAGGGCTCCGGCCTGCCGAACACGTGCCCCCGACCAGTATTGTGGCACAACGCATTACGGTTGATCGGTGCGATCACTTGCAGCGGACGTGTAGTCGGCGCGATCAGTTGCCGAAGCCTGTGAACCATCGCCAGGGGTTGCCCGCAGGGCATGCGGACATGGGGTTTAACCCTGAATACCAGACCAGAGGGGTTCACCGCGGCCGCGATCCTGCCTTTGCAGCCCCGCGCCGGGGCGCCGATACCCACCAGTTCGGGGTCAATATGATCAAACCGCAAATCAGCTACCAATGCCGACAGGCGCAGGCTGGACAGGATTGACACCGATAGATCAGCGCGGAAGATCCATCATCGCGGCGTCCGTTTCCACCAAGCGTGTGATCTCTTGCAGCGGTGATCAATGTGGTTCATATCAAGGACATAAACGTGTAATCATGGCTATGTAGTACGCATAGCGATGCTAAAATGCTGTTGGTTTGGCAGTGAGCCGTAGTCGCAATGTCAGGTGTCGAGTTGGTGATGTCACTGGTGGCCGTCCTGCACCCGTGTGCTGTCAGCCGGCCAACAACCAACTACCTACGGGACCACCTACAGCACCCGGTCTGAACTGGGCCACCGAATGGCTGAATAGACCGAAGCAAAAGGAGAGATCAGTTATGCCACAAAGATGGCTAATTACCGGAGCATCGTCGGGGTTTGGCAGACTACTAGCAGAGCGTGTCGGATCTAACGGCGATCATGTCATCGCCGTGGCCCGTCGCCAGGACAGACTGCGCGACCTGGTCTCGACTCACCCCGGCCATATCACAGCGCTGCCGTTAGACCTCACGAGTCGCTCAGCGCAGGCCATCCTCGAGGCCGCCGTCCGCGATGCAGGGAGCCTAGACATCGTGGTTAACAACGCTGGCTATGGCGCATTCGGCGCCATCGAGCAGACGGACGATGCCGCTGCTAAAGCGCAATTCGAGGTGAACCTCTTCGCGGCACTCACCGTTCTGCGAGCAACGCTTCCCGCACTGCGCGCTTCGGCGGGACGCGTAATACAAATCTCATCGTTCTTTAGTCGTCTCGCTGTGCCCGGAAGTGGTCTCTACTCGGCCAGTAAGAGTGCACTGCAGCTGATCTCAGAAGCGTTGGCTCTCGAGCTCGCACCCGCGGGTGTGCATGTGACAAGCATTCATCCAGGATATTTTGCGACGGAGTTTCTACAAGCCACGCACGTCGTGGCACCCGACGACATCTACGCCAGCACTGTCGGGGCCACCCTCTCCGATGTCACCAAGAAAGCATGGGATGACCCAAACATTGTGGTCGAGGCAGTACTCAACGTGGTCGCGCACCCCGCGCCACCACAACATCTCGCTGTTGGCCAGGATGCAGTGCAGGCGGTCCGTCAGGCGCTGCAGCATCAACTCAACGAGCTTGCGCAGTGGGAAGAATACAGTTGGTCCTGAGTCGCCGGGGTCTGCCGCACGAATAGGTGACAACCGAGATCGCTTGCCCACGGTGGGTGGGCTGGAAGGATGTCACCATGGCAAGGGCCTATCCGAAAGAGTTCCGTGACGACGTTGTCCGGGTCGCTCGCAACCGGGACGACGGTGTGACAATCGAGCAGATCGCGTCGGATTTCGGTGTCCACCCGATGACGCTGACCAAGTGGATGCGTCAAGCCGACATCGACGACGGGGCCAGACCGGGCACCACGACCGGTGAGTCAGCCGAGCTACGCGAGCTACGTCGCCGAAACCGGCTGCTGGAGCAGGAAAATGCGGTCCTGCGTCGAGCGGCGGCGTATCTGTCGCAGTCCAACCTGCCGGGAAAAGGCTTTACCCGCTCGTGAAAGAGCTCGCCGCCGACGGCATCCCGGTGGCGGTGACGTGCCGGGTCCTCACGCTCGCCCTGCCAGCCCTACTACCGCTGGCTGGCCAACCCCGTTACCGACGCCGAGCTGGTGCAGGCCTACTGGCCAACGCCTTGTTCGATGCCCACCGCGACGACCCGGAGTTCGGCTACCGGTTCCTGGTCGCCGAGGCCGACGATGCCGGGCAGCCGATGGCCGAGCGCACCGCTCCTGTTCGGACAACGGCTGGTGGAGTGCGTTCAGGAAGCGCAAACGGGGCAAAAACGGGGAAGGTCGGCCCACCTGTGCACGACGATCTGGTCGGCCGCGACTTCACTGCCGATGCGCCAAATCGATTGTGGCTGTCCGATATCACCGAACACCGCACCGCTTGAATTCCAGCAGTCGTTGCAACGGTCGGCATTATGACGCGTTCATTAAAGCAGCAAGACGTTCCGTTGGGGTCTGCCAATCGAGTGACTTTCGTGGCCTGGTGTTGAGTTCGTCGGCGACCGCCTCAAGATGCTCGACGGACTGATGCGACAGGTCAAGTCCCTTCGGGAAGTACTGGCGCAGCAACCCGTTCGTGTTCTCGTTGCTGCCGCGTTGCCAGGGAGACGCCGGCTCACAGAAATAGACATCCATGTTGGTCGCGACGGTGAATGCGCGATGCTCTGACATCTCGGCGCCTTGGTCCCAGGTCAGCGTGCCGCGCAGCGTTTCGGGCAGCCGGGAAACGGTCGTGATGAGGGTGTCACGAACAATCTCGGCGCTGCGGTCGCGCCCAACCAGCCCGAGCATCACAAAGCGGCTGGACCGTTCAACCAAAGTGGCGATCGCTGATCCTTGGTTGGCGCCGATGATGAGGTCGCCCTCCCAATGGCCCGGGATGGCGCGATCGCCAACCTCGGCCGGTCGCTCACTGATTGGTTTCATCGGGTCGACGAACCGGGGCCGACGCGCATCGGATCTTCTCTGCGGCTTACGGACTCCGCGACCGCGACGCAACCCGCTAACCAACTCGCGCTTGAGCTCAGCGCGGGCATGCACGTAGATCGCCTGATAGATCGTCTCGGTGCGCACCTGCATCTCCGGCCGGTCAGGGAAGTCTCTGGACAGCCGATTGCTGATCTGCTCCGGCGACCACTTCTTCTTCAGTTTGGCCTTGACGTAGGCCAGCAGCTCAGTGCTGGCAAGCACTTTCAGCGGGCGCTCGCGAATCCGGCGCTGCGCGGACAACCGATGCGCGGTGTGTGGAAGGTACCCGGACTTGGACACGGTGTTGCGCTTCAATTCTCGGCTGATCGTCGACGGCGCCCGCTGCATCGCGGCCGCGATCTTGCGGATCGAGATACCCGTCGAGTGTAGGTCCTTGAGGTGCTCGCGCTCGAGCAGGCTCAAGTAACGCGGATCAATAACCTTTTCAACCCGGTTCAAGTCGACGGTGCCGCCGATGTGGCGCTTGGGACGTGCAGGCTTCATGGTTGTGATTGTCGGCTCCGGGTAGCGCACAATGCGACCATCCGGGTAGACCCGGCCACGATGGATGATCGTGATGCCTTTGTCCCAGTCGGTAGCCGAACGGTTTTCGGCACCGACCTTCCTGGCGGCTTCGCGCCGCGTGAGCCCCTCGGAGCGAAGCCGCAGAAACTCCTCCCGGCGCGGATTGACCTTGCGGGCCTCACTGGTGAAGATCCCGGCCTTACGCGCCCAGGCGTACGCCGTGGGGCGATGAATCCCCGTGTCGCGAGCAGCGGTCGAGATGTTTAGCCGCTCCGCTACCAGCCGTAGAAACTCGGCCTTCTCCTGTTCGGTGTACCTGCGTGGTGCACGCCGCTGCATCACCAGCCCGGCCTGTCGGACCCAGCTATATGCCGCATGGACGTTCACCCCTGCCGCATCAGCGGCCGCCCTTACACTGCCATCTCTGTCGAGCAGCTCAAAGAACTGCGCCTTCTGCTCCTTGCTGTACTTCGGTCCCGACAACATCGCCACCCTTCGTGAAGTGTTGCAACGACTACTGGAACCCAAGCCGGCGAAGGCAAGCTCTACCTGTGCGCGATCAAGGACGTGTACTCCAACCGCATCGTGGGCTACCGCATCGACTCGCGGATGAAATCCCGGCTAGCTGTACTGACCTGAGAGGTTAGGTACGCGGCTGGCGGGTGGTTGACCCTTGAGTGCTGTGTGGCCGCGGTGGTGATTGTAGGTGTGGAGCCATCGCGGGAACTCGTCGCAGCGGTCGGCGTCGCTGCGGTAGAGCCGGGCGTAGGCCCATTCGTCGGCCAAGGTCCGGTGGAATCGTTCGACCTTGCCGTTGGTTTGCGGCCGATAGGGGCGGGTACGGCGGTGCCTTATGTCACTCAAGGCGTCGCGGAATTTATGTGAACGATAACAGGATCCGTTGTCAGTCAATATGGTTCGGACCGTAAAGCCGCACTCGGTGAACCAGGCGTTCGCGCGCAGCCAGAATGCTGCGGCGGTCTCTTTGCGTTCATCTGCGAGCAGTTCGGAGTAGGCCAGCCGCGAGTGTGCGTCGATGGCGGTGTGCAGGTAGTGGGAGCCGCGCAGTGGGTCGCCGTTACGGCTGCGCTTACCGGAGCTCCTATCGGCCCAGGCGTTGCGTTTACCGGCGGCGCGGCCCAGCATCCGCCAGCCCCCGCCGGCGGGAATCTTGCCGAGTTTCTTCACATCGACGTGGACCAGGTCCCCGCAGCGGGCGGCCTCCATGCGTCGGATCACCCGCCCGGTCGGACGGTCCAGCCAACGCAATTTGGCCAGCCGGTACCGGGTCAGCACCCGATGCACCGTCGAGGGATGCAGTCCCAGCAGATAGCCGATGCGGGCAGGTCCCCACCGGCGGATAACCCGCACCTTGATGATTCGTCGCTCGGTGCGTGTCGGGGTCTGGTTGGGGCTGCGATGTGGGCGCGATGACCGATCAACCATCCCGGCCCGGCCCTGGGCACGGTAGCGGCGCGCCCAGCGGGCCGCGGTAGTCGCGGACACCTGAAACCGTTCCGCAGCTCGGCGCAACGGCCAGCCGTCCTCCACGACACAACGAGCCAGACGCAGCCGACCAGTTTCCGACAATGGGGCATTACGGTGGGACACGAAGACCTCCGGTGAATGAGTGCGTTCCTAAGCAGCTCGCACTTCACTCGGAGGTCTTCGTCTTGTCACCCCGCCACGCCGTCACCAACGTCCGTGGTCAGTACAGCTAGCCACCACGGCGTTGGCCAGTGCAGTCGCTCGACGCGGTGATGTCGTAGGCTGCGTGCTTCACAGCGACCGAGGGTCAGTTTCGCAGCCGAAAATTCGTCCACACTCTGGGCCGCGACGACATGGTCGGGTCCATGGGCCGCGTCGGGGCGGCCGGCGACAACGCGGCCATGGAGAGCTTCTTCAGCCTGCTGCAGAACAACGTCTTGGACCGTCACCGATGGGACACCCGCGAACAACTACGCATCGCCATCGTCACCTGGATCGAACGCACCTACCACCGCCGCAGCCGACAAGCCGGTCTCGGCCGATTGACCCCCGTCGAATTCGAAGCAATCATGATCACACCGGCCAATCAGGCCGCGGGACCGAAACTGTCACCCACTCGTGCAGCACACCCCCCGCCGCGCTACCGGACGATAGCGTCAAGATCTCCACTTCACCGATCATGTTGTTCTCCATCGCCAGCACCGGCCGCCGCCCGCGGCTTTCGGTTAGGCATGTCGCGTTCCGACAAGATTATTGTTGGCCGCCGGGGCTGCGCCAAACCCAGTTCTGCCTGACGTAACGCGGCTTTAGGCCGGCGCGTTTGAGGTTATCCAGGGATGAGCTGCCCGTGCCCTCCTCGGCGACACTGGTTTCAGCGACCAGCCACCGGCAGCCCGCCTCGGTGGCCGCCTTGATGCGTGCGGAAATCAATGCCGTCTGCGCGCCACGATTGCGGTGCGCCGGAAGTGTCGCGGTGGCGTTGAGCGAAGCGACATCACGATGGACATAGAGATCGGCGGCTGCCACCATCTGATCACCCTGCCAGGCTGCGAAGGGCTGGAGCCCGCTCCCAACACCTCCAGTCATCATGTCGGCCAGGCTGTGTGGCATACCAAACCCGTCGAGAAGGACTCCTATCCACTCGTCGATCTGGTCGGGGCTCACCGGGCCGGCGCGCAGATCGCTCGGCCGTGGGGTGGCATCCCCAATCCCGCACGCCAACTTCCACCAAGGACCGGTGGCCTGTAGTTCGTGCCGGGCACAGATGTCATCCCAATCCGCGGGTACTACCTCTGGAGCGATCTGCAGCGTCGCGCCCGGGCTGTCATACTTGTCATAGAAGGCAAAAACCCGGTCGATTAGATCGGCGGTGACCGGTTCGGCGAAGCCGAAACCGAGTGCCTTGCTGAAGTAGCCGGTCACATCGTTTCGCACCGACAACGCCACGCCCCCACCGATGCGGTCGACGTCGATCCCGAGCCGCGTCTTCACCGTCTGCGGCGCCATCGCCACAAACCGATACATAAATTCCGCCTCGGCATGCTCTGCCGCCGCAGTCAATAATTCGTTCGACATGATCCTCCAACCAGACTCAGGGCACCGCGCGCTGCCAAGACGGCGCCGACCAGGACATTCAACTTATTCACCGCGAGTCGACCATACTCGGCGATGGGCAAGGACCACGCCCATCTCCAGATCGACCCAATGTCGCTCGGCAGTACAACTAGTCGTACTCGGTCGACTTCGTCTGCAGTCCGTCACTCACGATCGGTACTCGAGTTCGATGAGCTCTTCCTGCAGCGCACCCGCCCACAGATCGGGGCGTCGGCACCACCCACCCCCCAAAACACCTTCATCTACAGATTCCTATCCATATCGAATAGCGGACTCAATCCCGCCTGTCACAAGCGGGACGACCAGCAGGCTCCTTGCCGACTCGCTCGGGCAACCGGAACGGAGACGGTTGCCGCACATCGCCGTATCAGCACTATCGCAGCTACGTTACCACCGATAAAAGACTGATGCCGAGGCTGAATACCGCTGCAGCCGCGCTGCCCGCCACGCGCGCAGAACCGCGAGTCGACGTTCATCGGAGCGTTCTCGGTCGTTGCCTGCTCGGGCCGCTGAGTGCTCGTTCGGCGCGGCTCACAGAACCTCGAGGGTGCATCACACTCGTTATCGTCGAGCTACGCGTCCAGGCGCGAAGCGTCCGAGTCGCTGAAGTCGACCCCAATGGTCGAATACTCGGTATCGACACCGTGAAGCCCGCCTGGCTCGATAGTCACATCCCACGTGTTATCCTCGCACGGCCCTGAGGTGACATGAGCACGGACCAGACGACGCTTCGGCGAAATCCTCTGAATTTCAATCCAGTTCGCGGTACATTCACCGACGTCGATCGTTCCGACGATCGGGTCCGTACTGGTTAGGTGCAAAATTGCCCTGTACTGCGGCTCCCCCTTCGAACCCCAAACACCGTGCATTACCGTTGTCATTACTCGTACCTCTTGTTGTCAGGGCCACGCGATCAGCCGACTGCGACCAACCACATGATTCGGTAGCCCGGGCACTTCCTCGAGGTGAATACCCATCGGTGCCGGAACGCCACAACTGTTGCGGCTGCCTACCGTCAGCGTGGCCGCCTCCTTGGCGAAGCATTCAGCAGCTCGGGATTAACAACCCAACCTTCACCGGTTACAAGGGCCACCTGTTGGGTGAGACGATTCATCGCTAGGTCCCGTTCAAGAAAGTTCTCCTGCGGCAGTTGGATTTCGAGTCAAGGCTACGTGTCTGAGACTTAATGGGCATGTGCCATTTTCAGTTTGGATTCCTGGGCAACTCCAATGCCGCAGCACCTGCGGTGAGTATTTCCGAACCGACATCTGCGCGAGAGGCCTTACTGTGTCGCCTGCTCGTGATGTTATCGCGAGGTTGAGGACGTCAATAGTAGCGTGTTCACGCAAGTTAACGACGCTACTGACCAGGCTGATCGGTCAGCTCTACTACTGCCTGCAGCACAGGCAGCCGTTCGACGAAGCGAAAGCGTTCGCGGCTACTGCCTACACCGCGGTGTGGTGGCCGGCAACCCTCAGAAACTGGCATCGGCGCAGGGCCACCGCTGGTCAGTAAAACTCGTTGCCTAGCTGCAAGCATCCGTGCGCGCCCATCAGTCTGCTAAACACGTTTGTAGTTATGCGGCATGTGCGATGCCATAGATTCCATGACCGCTGCGATCTGGCCGGTGTTCGATCACGTTGTGTCGACGCCTCGGTTGTCGCTGCGCTATGTCACCGATGACCTCGGCGAACAGCTCGCCGACCTGGCTGCCCAAGGAATCCACGACCCCGACACCATGCCCTTCGTGGAGCTGTGGATCGACGTTGAATCCCCGCAGTTGCAACGCAACACTATGCGCTACTTTTGACGCAGCAGAGCCGAAACAACTAGCGAACACAGCATCCCAATCAGGCTGCAGGTGATCGGGATGGTCACCTCATCGGTCTGTGTTCGCTCGATGCCGAACAATTCCCGACCATCCGTACAGCGAGTACCGGGTCATGGCTTGGTCGCCGGTTCCAGATCCTGGGAGATGGCCGGGAGATGCGCCACGCCGCGCTGCACCTGCTTTTCGTTGGCCTGGACGGCGAACGAGCCACCACCCGCGCATGGCACGACAACCCCGCATCGTCGCGCGTCGCACGATCATTGCCCTACACCGAAGACAACCCTGTTCAGGAGCAGCGGCGCGACCGACCCGACACCATGTTGAGGTTCTCGATGCCCCAACAACAATGGCAAACCGCCCGCCGCAGCGACATCCAGTTCGCCGGCATCGGACAGATTCAGGAGTTCCTTCGCATCACAACAGGCAAGCCGGCCGGCGATGGTGGTTGACTCTCAACAGGATCGGAGGTCCCTAGAAACGACACACGCGGGGCCGAACTGCACCAACGGGCCCATCGTGGTCGAGGGCGACCTTCGAGGGCGACGGTGTCACCGGGCGCAGCAGGGCTCCTTCGCCGACCTGATCAAAGTCAGCGGCGCTGGCGACACCCTCCACGGAGGCCGCCGAGGCTGCGCGTCGAGGTGCTGATGACGCTCCAACACGCAACGCGCGCCACCGCTGGAAGCGGTCACTGCGGCTGGCTGAGGGTACGCAGCAGGCCTGTCCGTCGCAGTCAGTCGACGGTGGCGTCCGGCATGCCCGGCGTCCAGCCAGGTCGGGAGTAGAGGGGACCAGGCCTACGTGGTGTCGGTCGTCATCGACCGGATGGCGTCTATCAGGCTGGCGTCGCCTCGATAGCGCAGTAGATGCCTGAGCCAGAGGTAATGCGATCCAGAGTGAAGCCGCCCCCACTGAGCAGTCGTCGCCATTGCGACTCGGTGCGTTCGCGGCCGCCGAGCATCGCCATCATGGTGAGGTCGATGAACTTCGCGGTGTGTGACATGTCGTCCTCCGGCACTACCAGTTCGAGGAGGAGCAGATTCGCGCTCGGCTTTGCAGCGCGCCCGATCGCATTCAGGATCCGGATCACCGAGGCGTCGTCCCAGTCGTGCAAGACCGCCGATAGCAGGTAAACGTCTGCGGTGGGAACGCTGTCGAAGAAGTCTCCTCCGATAGCGGTCGCGCGGTCGGCCAGTCCTGCCGCAGCCAATTTCGCGGTAGCCGCGGTCACGACGCTGGGTGTGTCGAACACGATGCCACGTCGCTCGGGGAGCCGGGGCAGGATCTCGGCCAGCAGGGTGCCGTCGGCGCCACCGATGTCGGCGATCGTGTCGCCGTCCGGGAACTGCAGCTGATCAAGAAGGTCACCGCGGCCGCCGGTGGTGAAGCCCGCCATAGCGGAGTTCTGCAATTCGGCAAGGCCGGGGTTGGCGTCGACCCAGTCGAAGAATGGCTGGCCGAGGTATTCGGTGGCGGCGACTTCGCCGGTGCGCACGGTGTGCAGCAGGCTGCTGAACGGTGCGTAATGGGTTTTCATGAGGTAGCGCGCGAGGCCGCGCATCGAGTCGGCTGGGCCGTCAGCGAGTGTGCTGCCCAATACGGTGATCTCGACGTCGTGGCCCGATGTGTGAAACACGCCAAGTGGTGCGAGAAAGCGGATAAGCCGCTCGAGCGCGTCGGTGTTCGCGCCGACGCTGGCCGCCAGGTCCTCAACACGGCGCGGCCCGCTCAGCAGCGCGGTGGCGACGCCGAGTTCTGCGACGACGTACAGGGCCTGGGACACCTCGAAACCGGACAGTAGGTGGTGCATCTGCGCTGCAGCAGGTGCGCTCTGTGGCTCAGCAGTCATATTGCGGTACAACCCTTCTAAGGTCTTCTGGAATGGTGACAGTCTCGGCCGACACGTAGCGAGCGCGGGGCTTGCCGATGACCTTGGCCACCACACTGGGCCCCGCCCAAGCCGGTGTGCCGTCCTCGCCCGTTAGGCGACACGATTATGAAAACCGGGCTGGGCAGCCTAATAGTTGCTCGGCCGAGCAGATGTGTTGCAGAACACGTTGGGACTGGGGCCGACGGGCCGCCTTTGGCCGCAGAGCTTTTCACTCGCACCTTCGCGCATCAATCGACGCACCACCAATGTGATCGATTCGGCGTCGGCGACCGTGCGGCGCGCTGAACGGTGGGACATAACGGTCGGATCAGATGCCGCCCGGGTTATGGCGGACCTACCGGCGGGTTACGCCACATCTAACTTGGCACCCGGCCCTTCGCCTCTACGGCAGCCCAAACGACGCCAGATAACCCCACACAGCGAGGTCGCATAAGTCAAGGTGGGCGCCCGGCCCCCGCCGAACCCAGCCTCACGCCGTTATCCGAGCATTACGACTACACCCGGACCCCGGATGGCGACCCATCACACCCAAAACCCAACGTTGACACGGGCTATAGCCAGTTAAAGGGCATCCTCGGCGCGGCACCTCTCGGCTCGTAAGAGACGGCGACCGAGAACATATTGCGCCGCCTCAGCGACCAAGGCGAAGATCACGCGATAGTCCGTCCTACGTACTTCAAAGGCGGCGGTCACCGGTCTGTGTCAGTTTCGTCCGCCCACTCCAGCTGGGCGTCTACCCCAGTCACTACCCACATCAGTTCGACGAAACTGTCGGGATAACCGTCGTCGGCCAACAACTGAATGGTGTCGGCGACCACCGCGACCGGGCCCCAGAGCTACGGTGATCGAGTACCGGAGGCCCCGATGCTCTACCGGGTTGGTCGTCCACAGCGCAATCAGAGCATCCAACAGTTCATCCAATTGCGGGCCGGGATGTTCGAATTGGGGTCCAGCGGCCTGGTACTCCTCGGGCGACCAGCCGATACCGAACCAGGCCAATAGCCGACCACCCGCTGACCACATCGATTGTTGTGAGGGCGCGCAGGCCAACTACACCGGCGAATACCAGGCGCCACAGCAACGCTCGCGCCAAGCCGTGGCGTACTCGTCACGGCTGCGGCAACGGCCAAGACGATCAACGTACTTGCAATGGTTCGGTACTGCCGCGGAATTGGGAGCCGTCGCCTAGGCCACCAGGGTACCCAGTCGCCGGCGGCCATGAATTATTCTATTTGGGCAAATACCCGCCCCACGAATGCACGAATGTGTCCAGCGGCCTTGGCGGGAAACTGCACCGCCAACGAAGCGCCGCTATAGGTAACTCGCAGTATCATTGCTACCGCACGAGCGGAATCTACCCTTCGCCGAAGGTACGTCGGCTCGACGGATGCGCAGTCGAATGGCGAACTGCCGCACCGGCCTGAACGAATTCGTCGATGTCGATCAACGCGTCATCTGTTTTGGTCCATTTGAGAAGGGAAGATCCACTTTCGCTTCAAAGCCTGAGCCGACCAGCGCCGATGCTCATGGAGCGCTTCCTCCGCGGCCTGAAGTTGTTCCTCTCCCCCGACGGCCACGCTGCGCGCATGATCATCACCCATGACGTCGATCCCGCGATACCCCAGTGCATTTCGCACATCGACACCATCAGACACGCCGCGCAGGAGGCCATCAAGGGCACCCCCCTGGCGGGATCCAAGATCTACCTCGCCGGCACCGCGGCTACCTACAAGGACATCCAGGACGGTGCCAAGTACGACCTCGTGATTGCCGGAATCGCCGCGCTCAGCCTGATCCTGCTCATCATGATGTTCATCACCCGAAGTCTGGTGGCCGCGATCGTCATCGTGGGCACCGTGGCGCTGTCGTTGGGCGCCTCGTTCGGGTTGTCGGTACTGATCTGGCAGGACATTCTTGGCATCGAGTTGTACTGGATTGTGTTGCGCTGGCCGTCATCCTGCTGTTGGCCGTGGGGTCGGACTACAACCTGTTGCTGATCTCGCGGTTCAAGGAGGAGATCGGTGCCGGGCTGAACACGGGCATCATCCGGGCGATGGCCGGCTCCGGCGCGGTGGTGACCGCCGCGGGTCTGGTCTTCGCCGCTACCATGGCTCCTTCGTGTTCGCCGATCTGCGGATTCTGGGTCAGATCGGGACCACGATCGCCCTTGGCCTGCTGTTCGACACACTCATCGTGCGCTCGTTCATGACGCCGTCGATCGCCGCGCTGCTCGGGCGCTGGTTCTGGTGGCCGCTCAATGTGCGAGCCCGGCCATTGCGTCGACCCTACGAATCACGCCGTGCGGTTGGTCAGCTGCCTCTGTGGGAAGACGCGGACCGAGCGGTCACCGCCGAGGCGCCGCCACGCAGTCAACCGTGATGATTGAGGATGTCAATTGGGGCCAACGGCAGTTACGGCAGCTAGGCCCGCGAGAGCGCATCGGAGGATCCGCGCTCCGCCGGAGACGGTTCCTGCAGACGCCCCCTCAGCCGTGCGACCCTGCGCAACTGAGCGGCGATGTTCATGGACGTCAACATCGGGATCCCCCGATGAACATTCGGAACGAGGGGTCGCCGCCATCTCTATGGAGCATGTAGAGACAGCCGACGACACAAAAGAATCCCATGGTGAAGAGGGCGGCGGGTATCGCGTACGCAAGCGGTGATCGTGCGTCGGACACAAGTTCGGATGCATAGTCGAGTTCGTCCTGGGACATCGGTTCGCGCTTACGCGATTTAGCTAGAACCGCTTTATGGGCGCCCACCTTTTCGCCCAACGGGGCCGGTGTTCGATTCTCCAGCCGACTCATATACACGAATACGAAAGTGGCGAAGAATAATTCCATCGCGCCAGCGAAAAATCGTCAGATAACCCCAGGGGCCGAGATTCACCCTCCCGCTCCTTTGCTCTCCCGCCGAACGTCAATCGCGCTTGAAATGCGAGAGGCCTCGCTGGCGGCTGCCGAGAACCTGAGCGAACGTTACCTCAACCACCTGTTCCCTCGATGACGGGCACGCGTGTTCTCAGGCGACCGCACGGTTGGGCCCCGTTAATCGCTCGGCTCAGCGCGGCGAGGTGCGTCTGATCACTTGCCATTCGTTGAATGGCGGCATCATCGCGGTATCGCATTCGACGAAGCCGAACGGGTGTGGCGAAATCGGTTTCATCCTGTTGGCAGCTCGTCCCAGCGGCTTCGATCCAGTATGAACGTCAACGTACGGCGATGGACCGCGTCACGGAACCGCAGTCCCTCCGCCAACGCCGCGACGGCGCGGAAAAGCACCGAGTAAGCGCGTCCGTGATGTCGTTCCACATAACGGACGCGGTTCACTGCCATCAGAACCGCGAGTGCGGGCGATGCCCCGGAGCCCTGCCCGCGGTGTTCAACCACGGCCAATGGCTCGAAACGGACCACCCGGCCGCTTTCTCGGATTCGACGGAAGTAGTCGATCTCCTCGGAGTACAAGAAGAACTCCTCGTTCCACGCTCCCACTTCACGTGCAGTCGCGGCCGGAATCAACACTGCCGCTCCGGTCGCCCAGTCGACGTCGTGCACTTGGGCGTAACTCTTGAGCCGAGTGTCGGTCTGTGACAAGAAGCCGGGCCGCCAGCGAGCCTTGCCCCCGAGAAGCGCGTCGCCGATCGCACGAGTGAGCGACGGCTCTCGGCGCAGGGAAAAGAAAGTCGCCCCGCTGGCCCTGAGCATCAGCGGCACGACCGCCCCGATGGGGTTTGTGTTTGCGGCTGCAAGCAGCCGCGTGACGGTGTCAGGCGCCAGAGCGAGATCAGGATTCAGGATCAGCACAGCGTCGCATGGGTCGGCGAACGCTTGTCCGGCATTGATTCCACCGGCGTAGCCGAGATTTTCGGTGGATTCGATCAACCTGACGTCTCTATGGGTGCGGACTATGTCGGCGGTGCCATCGGACGACTGGTTGTCCACCACAACGACGCGCAGTCGCAGGTCGGCGGCCGCGACCCGCAAGTCATCGATGAGCGGCGAAATATCCGACGCGCTGTTGTGCGTCACTATCACCGCAGTGACATCGGCATGGGCGTCAACACTCGCGAACTGGTACCGCACGGACTCGTTTCGTGAGGCTCTCACGAAACCCGACTTCTCGTAACCCTCGTCTGCTGCTGGAGCCGGCCAGAGAGCGCAGGCCAGGCCGATCGAGAGGGCGATGAGCCTGCCGATCAGGTTCGCACTTTTCCACCGGCTATATGCGCCGAAGAGGGCTCGAGACATGCCAGCTCGGCGCGCCGCCTTCGAGAGGAGATCCATACCCTTGTCCTGCCGATTTGAAGATCGGTCCTGCGCGGACCGCGCACAAACCAAGCCAGATCAAGCACCCAACCCGTAAGTACTCGTCGCGTGGGCAGCGCGACAGTCGCGGCGATCGTTGTGCATACTACCCAATGCGAAGCCATATGGGTTAATTTTGCACACTTTGCTGCAATTCACCAGCACGGCAGTCGACAAGCCCGTTGGCGCAGTTTAACGCCTCGTGCGTCGAAGGGCTGCCTGCAGATACGCGTAATTGACTTCTAGGCGGTGTCGTTGCCAGCGATCTTCCAGCTATGCTTTTTCAGCGGACACCCAGATTTCAGGCGACTGCATCGCAGGCAATCACGTTTTCTCGACAGTCCGGCGGCGCTGCTTCTGCGACACTCACCAGGTGGTCGACCGGTTGAGCAGTCTCCTCGGTTTGGGCGCCGCGTCGCTCGCGATCGCGCTGTCACTCTCCCCTGCCGGCGCCGCCGACTCTCCGTCATGGAACGGCGAGTACGCGATCACGTTCATCGTCGGTCCAAAGTCCGGCAACAGCATGGCGGCGGGTCAATCGGAGGGGCAGTACACCCATACCTACACATTCCGCTCGAGTTGTACGGGCGGTGAGTGCACGGCCACGATTGTCGACGGCCCCGCGCCGAAGAATCCGACGGTTCCACAACCGGCCCAATTCACCTGGGATGGGTCGTCCTGGACACAAGTCAGCGACTTCCAGTGGGACTGCTTGACGCCGGACGGCACCATCCAATGGAATCCGGCCCGAGCCGACGTCCGTTACACGCCCCAACCCGACGGGTCACTGTCCGGGACGATGCATACCGGGATCTCCAGCGGCGCCTGCCAGGGCACGGTTGACATGAATATGACAGCCGAGCGTGCATGAGCGCGCCGTGTTGTCCCTAGGTCGCATGTCCTGAAACCTGACACTGCCGATGGCGCTGGGACGCCGCGCCGCTCAGCAGCTGCCAGTGGCAGCGAATCCGCAGGGAACCTGTGCCTTCGCCGCGGGCGCGAACGAGGGAGTCTCCAGCGTGGTCGACTCGGGGCTCATCGTGATGGTCTCTCCGGCGCTGCCACTGCTGCTGTACGTGCTCGTGGAAGCGTCCGACGCCTGCGCGGCGACCCCGAGTCCGGCTGCCAGCACCGCAGCTACCCCGACTCCGGCGGCAATCGGCTTAATGGCCTTGTACATTTCTGCTCCTCCAAATATCCACCGCAATTAGCGAGTAACGAGAATTGCCATCTGCTCTTTCGCGGATTGCAACAGTCGCCCACCCAACGACGGGCCGATAACGACCACGTTTCGGGCTGTGGAGTTTATGACCTGTCGAAATCGAAGCCATTCGCCTGCCCCACTAACCGACTTACCTTCGAGCTCTGGGTGGGTTACCTTCGAACTCGCTGGATTCGACTGTAGCGCAGTGTGATGTCTTGCGCCACAGCACTAAACAGCAATGAGAATCACGTCGAAGGAGGGAATAATGCGCCCTGAACATGCGTTTCGCCACCTGGAACCCATTCCCCACAGGGAATTGTCAACTCATCCACAGAGAATTGTCAACTTCGATGACCGGGTGGAATTCGGGCGTCCGGCCGATTTCGTCGTCCCGCATTCACGACGAGCCGCGTAGGACTGCGACCGAGAACCCGCCGCACGAAATGCCTTCCGGCCCTCACCAGTTACAGCGCTGGAGCTTCGGCGAGCGCTGCCCGGACGCACGATTCGACAGCCGGCCACGCAACTGCTGCCGCCGTGAGCGAGTCGCTCACGGGGTCAGTCGCCGTCGCGGAGCAGGGCGACGTCGGATACCAGTCGGATGTGGTCGGCCATTGCGCGGGACGCTTCGTCTGGGTCCTGCTTGCGAACCGCGTCGGCGATCCGGCGATGCCCTTGCAGCGACGCCCGGGGACGGTTCTGCTGCGAAAGCGACTCGATGCGAGTTTCCCTTATCAGACCGGATATTTCATGCATCAGCTTTGCCAAAAGTGACGAGTGCGCCGCAACGGTGATGGCCTCATGGAACATCTCGTCGCCGACAACACCGCGGTCCCCCGCCTCCACCTCGGCCTCCATGGTGAAGATCGCGGCGTCGATGGCGGCCATTTCCGCGTCGGTGCGCCGCGCGGCCGCCAGACCGGCGAGGTTCACTTCCAGAGCCACTCGCGCTTCGATGATGTCCGGAATCCGATCGGCATGTTCACGCAGCGCTCGGATGGCACGTTCCTCGGTAGGGCGGCGAACGAGAATGGCGCCGTCGCCGTGTCGCACCGACAACACGCCTTGAACCTCCAGCGCCACCAGCGCCTGGCTCACCGACGCTCTGCTGACCCCGAGTTTGGCGGCAAGGTCTCGCTCAGGTGGCAGCCGATCACCCTCGGAAAGGTTCTTGTCCCAGATGTAGGCGCAGAGTTGCTCGACGATCACCTCATACAGTCGCGGTCGTGTCACCGGACTCAGTTGCTCTGCCACTAGCTCACCCACTCTCTATGCCAAAAATAGCGCACTGAGACAAGCCGGGACGGTAGCCGGCGCCACAAAGCCGATTGACAGGTGACGACGCTCACTGATTTACTGGCCTAGCCAGTGATCCACTAGGTCAACACACCACTGGACTGTGGCATCCGAGGGATCACCAACAACGTCATCATCGAGCCAGCCCAGAATCGAGACTCACTGTGACGATCAGTCAAGATCCGCCGCAATCCATGGACATCGGCGTCGAAGGCCGCGCGGACCAGCCGACGCGCCTCACCAAACCTCAACGCCGCGCCTTCTGGGGTTCATTCGGCGGTTGGGCCATGGACGGGTTCAACTGGACCGTCTTCGGCTTGGTCCTCGCCCCCACGATGCTCGCCCTGCTGCCGCGGGCGGGCATCGACCCCACCGCCGCCAACATCGGCTGGTACGGCCAGATCAGCGCCGCGATATTCCTGCTCGGCTGGGGCTGCTCGGCGATCTGGGGACCGATCGCCGACCGGTTCGGACGCATGCCGGCCATGACGGCCTCCATCCTCATGTACGGCATCTTCACCGCCTTGGCCGGCACCGCCACCAACATGTGGGAATGGAATGGATACCGCTTTATCGCCGCCATCGGGATCGGCGGTGAATGGGCCATGGCCGGCACTCTGCTCGCCGAGATCCTGCCGGAGCGCGTCCGCGCACGCTTCGGCGGAGCCATGCACTCGGCCGCCTACTTCGGCGTCCTCGCTGTCTCGGCGCTCTACCTGGTGGCCGGTCCCCAACTCGGCTGGCGGGGCATGTTCTTCATCGGCGGCATACCCGCGCTGGCGGTGTTCGTGATCCGTCGCGCGACACCGGAACCGGAACGGTGGCAGCAACACTCCGACGAAGTCCGTCGACAGTCGTTCTGGCAACCCGTCGTCGACATCCTGAGGCCCCCCTACCGAGCACGGACCTTGGGCAATCTGCTGCTGCTCGCGGTGTGTGTGATCGGATTGTGGGCCGGATCGACCTACGTTCCGACCGCCATGACCACGCTGGCCGAACACGCCGGATACGGCCACGACGCCACCGTGCGCCTCGCAGGCATATCGGCGATGACGGTGGCGGCCTTCACCATCGCCGGCTGCTTCGTCGTTCCGCGCCTCGCCGATCGATTCGGACGCCGAAGGACGCTCGCGACACTGTTCGGGCTGCTGGCCGTCGGCACCGTCGGGACCTATGGCGTCGCCTATCCGTTGCAGTCGATCGCCCTGACCTTTCTGTTCCTGCCGATCCTCGGTATCGCCGGCGCCAACTTCGCCGTCTTCACCATCTGGCTTCCCGAGCAGTACCCAACCCGCATGCGCGCCACCGCATTCGCCTTCACCACGACGCTCTCACGTTGGGTCGCAGCGGTCGGCACCTTTCTCATCGGCTACGGCATCCACGCCACCGGATCGCTGACCGTGCCCATCAGCCTGACCGCTGTGGTGTTCATCTTTGGTATCGCCATGGTGCGTCTGGCACCCGAGACCCGCGGCCAAGCCCTGCCGGACTGAGCAGCTCATACCGCCGAGGACCGTCGGCCCGACCTTCGAGCGGGCCGGCGGCCACACCTGTAATGCGACGCCCGGTCGTGTGGCCCAGATCCCACTCCATGAGGTCCCAAACCTTTGACACCGCAGGTCAACTCGTGCTTTGATGGCTTAGTTGAATTGGCTAGGCCACTAGCCCACTGAGTCACTAGGCCGAAGGTGATGTCATGATCGCTCTCAAACCGGATCAACCGCTGACCGCCGAACACGCCGGCGGCCCCCTGCACGGCCTGGTCGTCGTCGATCTCACGCGCGCGCTGGCCGGGCCGCACGCGGCCATGATGCTCGGCGATCTCGGAGCCGAGGTGATCAAGGTGGAGAACCCGGACGGCGGCGACGACACCCGTGGCTGGGGGCCACCATTCGTCGAACCCCCTCAGGGCGAACGCGAGTCGACATACTTCCTGTGCACGAACCGAAACAAGAAGTCGGTGACGCTCGATCTCAAGAACGATGTCGGTAAGTCGGCGTTGGACGCGTTGCTGCGCCGAGCCGACGTTCTGATCGAGAACTTCCGGCCGGGAGTCCTTGACCGACTCGGCTTTTCCCAACAGCGCGTGGCCGAGATCAACCCGCGCCTGGTCGTTCTGTCAATCAGCGGCTTTGGCCATGACGGACCGGAAGGCGGACGGGCCGGCTACGACCAAATTGCGCAGGGCGAGGCGGGGCTGATGTCGCTGACGGGCTCGGGACCGACCGATCTCCAGCGCGTCGGGGTGCCGATCGCCGACCTACTGGCAGGTATGTACGGCGCCTTCGGAGTTCTTGCGGCACTTCAGGAACGCGAGCGAACCGGCAGCGGCCAAGTCGTGCGTGCGTCGTTGCTCGCCGCCATCGTCGGAGTACACGCCTTTCAGGGGACGAAATGGACGGTGGCCGGCGAAGTCGGCGAGGCTACCGGGAACCACCATCCGTCGATCTGTCCGTATGGCTTGTTCGACACAGCCGATGGCGCTGTGCAGATCGCGGTCGGCAGCGAGGGGTTGTGGAGCCGCTTCTGCGAAGGATTCGGCTTCGACGCCGAGACGCCTGGAATGACGTCGAATCCGCAGCGCGTGGCCAACGGCAAGCGTGTCAACGAGATGGTGCAGGCATCGTTCGGGCTCTATTCGACCGACGAGTTACTCGAGAAGCTTGACCGAATCGGCGTGCCTGCCGGACGAATTCGGAGCATTCGCGAGGTGTATGAATGGGAGCAGACGAAGTCGCAGGGGTTGCTCGTCGACGTCGAGCACGCCACGTTGGGAACAATCACGCTGCCCGGTCCCCCGCTGCGGTTCTTCGACGCGGAAGGTATTGAGCGCACCCGCAACCAACACAGCGCTCCGCCCGTGCTCGGCGCGGACAATCACCTTCTCGCATCGCTGCCGACGGAAGACCGATGACACGCCTCGGCGCGCACGACGTCGTGGCGGCCATCGCCGATCCTGGCTCGTGGATATCCTGGGACTCGTCCCCGATCGAGATGACGACCGACCGGAGGTACGCCGATGACCTGGCGAACGCTCGCTCCAGAACGAGCCTCGACGAATCGGTGATCACCGGGGCCGCGAAGATCCGCGGCCGTCGTTGTGCAATGCTGCTGTGCGACTTCGCCTTTCTCGGCGGTTCGATCGGAATCGCCGCCGGCGATCGACTGACGCGAGCCATTCGTCGGGCCACCGAGGAGAAACTGCCCCTTCTCGCGCTCCCCACGTCCGGTGGTACCCGAATGCAGGAAGGGACCACCGCGTTTCTGCAAATGGTCAAAGTTACCGCCGCCGTGGTAGCCCACAAGTCCGCCCACTTGCCGTACCTGGTGTACCTACGTCACCCCACGACCGGTGGGGTGTTCGCCTCGTGGGGCTCATTGGGACACGTGACGTTCGCCGAACCCGGCGCCCTGATCGGCTTTCTCGGGCCGCGGGTGTACGAAGCGCTGTATGGCAAACCGTTCCCCACGGGTGTGCAGACAGCCGAAAACCTATGTGCTCGAGGGCTGATTGACGCGGTGATCCCGGTGGACCAACTCGCCGACACGGTGGACTGCGCGCTGGACCTCATCACGCACCGCCCGCACGCCACCGCCACCCCCTGGCCGCTGCGTACCGCATCATTCGACATCCCGGCCTGGCATTCCGTGGCAGCCTCTCGACGCCCGGAGCGACCGGGAGTTCGCGAACTGCTCAACCACGCGACGACCCGGGTGATGGCACTCAACGGAAGCGGACAGGGCGAGAACGATCCCGGACTTCGTCTGGCGCTCACACGTTTCGGCGACATGTCCTGCGTGCTGCTGGGACAGGATCGCCGTGGCCAGACTCCGGAGACGCCTTTCGGCCCTGGGGCGCTGCGACAAGCCCGCCGCGGCATGCGACTCGCCGCTGACCTTGATCTCCCGCTGGTCACGATCATTGATACTGCCGGTGCCGCGCTGTCGCAGGAAGCCGAGGAAGGTGGAGTGGCCGGCGAAATCGCTCGGAGTATCGCTGACATGGTCGCGATGCAAGTACCCACCGTCTCAGTACTGCTGGGGCAGGGTGCCGGTGGTGGAGCGCTCGCGCTCGTACCTGCCGACCGCGTCCTTGCCGCCCAGAACGGATGGCTCTCCCCGCTTCCGCCCGAAGGGGCCAGCGCGATCCTGTATCGCGACACGAGTCACGCTGCGGCGATGGCGGCACGGCAGCGGATCAGGTCCTCGGACTTATTGGCAGACGGCATCGTCGACTCGGTGATCCCTGAGTACCCAGACGCTGCCGACGAACCAGAGCGGTTTTGCCGTCGCGTCGGCGCGGCGATCCACAGCGAACTCGTGGTACTCGGAAACACCGACAGCGCAGAACGACTCATGGAGCGCGAACGCCGCTTCGAACGGATCGGCCGGCTGGGCCAGGCCCTGGCACCGGCCTGACACGTGGTCTGAAAGGGTTGTGGCGTTATCTGCGGCCCTCGAGTATCCATAATCGGCCGAGCGCGTCCGAGGTCGAGCGAACTCATGCTGACCCACGACGGGCAACCGGCGAAGAGGTAGACGGCCTGTCACCCCCTCGCCTGGAGTAGGACCGGCGTCATGCCGACGGCATGACTTTGTCTGATCGGGTCGTTAGATGATTGGCGCGCTTCGGGAAGTCAGGCGGGTCCATTCGCCGTAGTCGGGAGGTGGGGTATGACAAATTCTGTACCGCAACACAACTGGCTGCACGTCAGTAGACGTTACCTACCACCGGTCGTGCCGGTCCTGGCGATCGTTCTCATGCCGTTCCTCCCGTTCGTCAACGCACCGGGGCTGTGGCTCGGCCTGCCGAAGATGATGGTCTGGGCGGCATTCTGGACTATTTGCCTCACCCCCGCGATGGCCTGGTCGCAGCGACTGATGGAGCGCGACGGAATGGACGACAGCCGATGATTCTGGCGTTCGCGATTGTTGGCATCGTCGCGATCGCCGCACTGGGCGTCGCGGGCAGGAGACGCGCTCAAGCGCCGGACCTGACCGAATGGACAGTCGGCGGACGCAGGCTCGGCGCGCTGACGATCTGGTTCCTCCAGGCCGGCGAGACATTCACGACGTTCACCTTCCTCGGGATGGCCGGCCTGGCCTTCACCGGTGGCGTCGCGGGCCTCTACGCCGTGGCCTACGCTGCGGTCGGCTGCGCCATCGTGTTCTTCCTGTGCGGACGCGTGTGGAGGATGGGACGTGAGCGCGGCTACTTGACGCAGGGCGATTTCCTGCAGGACAGGTTTTCCAGCCCCATCCTGGGCACCACCTCGGCGGTGCTCGGCATCGTGTTCATCCTGCCCTATCTACAACTGCAGATCACCGGCCTGGGATTGATCGTGTCCCTGGTGGCTGGTGACAGCGGGTCCGGCACATTGAGCATGATCATCGGCGCCGTGATGGTGGCTGCGTTCGTCCTGTGGTCCGGCCTTCGTGGCGTGGCGGCCACCTCCTACTTCAAGGACGCGGTGATGCTGCTCGCCCTTGCGGTGCTGGCGGTGGCGGTGCCGGCTCATTTCCCGGGCGGCTTCTCGGGCATTTTCCGTCGGGTGAACCAGATCCATCCGGACAAACTGTTCATCCATGCCGGCGCCAACGATCACACGTGGTTCATCACCAGCGTGTTGGTGAGCGCCATCGGCATCGGGTGCATGACCGTGCCACATGGGTGGCCCGCCCTACTGTCGGCGCGTGATCCGAAGGCGTTGCGCCGCAACTTCACCTATCTGCCGCTGTACTCGCTATGCATATTGCTGCCTGTGGTCATCGGGTTCGCGGCGATCTTGCAGCTGTCCCCGAACAGCAGTTCCAACGGTGTTCTTCTGACACTCAGCAAGCAGGTGCTGCCTGGCTGGCTGACCGGCCTCGTCGTCGTGGCCGCAACAGCGACGGCGATGGTGCCCGCCGCCGGGATCCTGATCGCCATCTCGACGCTGGCCGCCCGCAACATAGTCCGGGTGCGCGGGGAAAGAGCGCAGTTGAGAGTGAACTACGCCATGGTGGTGATCGTATGCGCGCTCGCCCTGGGCCTGAGCCTGGCGCGGCCCGATCTGCTCGCCAATCTCCTGCTCTTGTCGTATTCGGGTTTGGTGCAGCTGGCACCCGCCAACATGATCGGCCTGACAAGGGCGCGGACGATAGTCGGTAGCGGTCCGCTGCTGTGCGGCCTGGCGGTGGGCGAATTCGTGGTGATCTGGACGACTTTTGTCGACAGCCACCTCGTCGGGACATTCAATGCCGGATTGATCGGGCTGGTTGCCAACCTCGCCGTAGTGGCTCTCGTCGCCCTGGTGCGACGGACCCGGGATGCGCCGACGTCCCGAGCAAAGGCCCTAGCCAATCAAATTTCCATCGGCAGCAAAGATTGTTGAATCGGTAGCTACTGCCTAACATGGCCCGGGGAGGACTCGGGACATGGGCAAAGCCGACGGTAGGCGGGCGAGCGGGATGGCGATCGGCGCCGCGTCGGTCGGGGTGGCGATGAGCGTCGTCGGGGTCAGCGCCACACAACCCGCTGCGTTCGTCGATCTGGCCGCGCTGATCGTCCTCGGCAGTTCGACGCATCCCGATGGCAGTGGCAACGAGGCGTTCTTCCGGGGAAAGTTCAACAATCCGACATACACGGGCGTGAACGGTGCCGACGGTAGCGACATAGTTCACGTCAACTTCCTGGCCGGGCCGGCCGGTATCAATCAGGCGCTGCAGGCCAACGCGGGTGAGCCCAACGCGATTCTCGCCTCGGGCTGGGGCGCCGCCAACGCGAGTTTGCTGCTCAGGCAGCTGAGCGCGCAGAACGACCCCGTCCTGAAGCAGACCGTGTTCATCCTCGACAACGACGTCGCCATTCCGAACGGCGGCTTCGGCACCCGGTACCCGTGGTTTGCGCTGATCGGGGTCAACCCGCTGCCGACGCCGACGGACACCATCGCGGCGGCCGTAGTGGACATCGCCTACCAGTACGACTACAACTCGAACGCGCCCGCCGACGTGTGGAACGTGCTCGCGGCCGTCAACTCACTGGTTGGCTACCTCTACCGCCACCTGAACCAGAACGAGATCGACCTGCCGGTCACTCTCGATGGATCGCCCGACGTCACGTGCGGCACCGCCAACACGTGCGGCGTCACCGACAACAACGTGGTGCTCAAATGTCCCGACGCACAGTGCGAGCCGGTACCGGCGGGTGACCGCGTCGCCGCCTATGTGACGCAGCGCGGAAAGACCACCTACGTCACCTACACGACCAAGGAACTGCCGCTCACCCGGCTGATCCGCGACGTCGTGCCCGTTGTCGGGAACTTCATCGCCGACCTCACCGGGCCGCTGCTGACGACGCTCGTCAACTCGGCCTATCCCAACGGCCAGCCGATCCCGGCCGATCCCAGCAAGTACCAGCCGGCCCGCATCGCCCCGCCGCTGAACGAGATCGTCGCGACGGCCGCGAAGATCCCGGGCGCTATCCAGCAGGGGGTGACCGCAGTGACCGGAGGAGGCTGGCGGCCGAGCGCAACGGTCACGAACAGTCGCACCACCGAAATGGACGAGACCGTAGAAGACCAGGAGCGCACCCGGGCCGTCGACGAAAAGCCGAAGCTGCGAAGCAACATCGTGCGCAACAGTGTCAAGGCCGTGCCGGGCACCACGGGCCTCGAGACCTCACCCACCAAAGGCCCCGAATCCGTTGAGGCCGTTGACCACTCGACGACCCCGGAGGACACGGAGCCTCCCGCGGCTCAGGAGAACGCGTCGAACGAGTCCGGTCAGACGGGGACGGCGTCGACGATTTCCCAGACGACCCAGCATGAAGCCGGGAAGGCGGCACCCGCTGCCTGAGTACTGGAACCACAACACCGCCTTCCATCCGTGGCTGGTCGACATCGCCGCCCGGCACCGGGGCGACGTGCTGGATGTGGGGTGCGGCGACGGCCTGCTGGCCCAACGACTGGCGCCGGTGTCCCGGTCGGTGACGGGCATCGATCCCGACCCCGGCGCGGTTGAGCGCGCAATCGGCCGAGTGGCGCCATCGGCTCAGATCAGCATCGCGCAACGGGACTTCGACGGATACGCGCCTGGCGGGCACACCTTCGACCTCATCACCTTCGTGGCGAGCCTGCACCACATGGATCTTCGGGCCGCCCTCGAGAAGGCACGTAGCTTGGTGCGACCCGGCGGCGAGATCGCCGTAGTCGGACTGTCCGCCAACAAGAGTGTGCGCGACTGGGTGTGGAACGCGATGTGCGTGCCGGGCGCACGTCTCGGGTCCTGGCTGCACTCGGAGACTGGCGATGTCGGCCTGGTAATGACCGATCCGCGCGAGGGCCTCGATGACATTCGCCGCGTAGTCGATGAGGTGCTACCCGGGGCATCAGTCCGGCGCGCGCCGTACTTCCGTTACCTGATGCGCTGGGCCTGCCCTCAGCCCTGATTTGCTTGTGTCACTGGGGTCCGGTTTTCAGCGAGCCGTCGATGTTGGATTGGCCGCCGTGTTTCCAGTCGCGGGCGGCGTGGTGGACCTGGGCGGTGTAGCCGAGCGCTACCTCATACCCGCAGACGACGACGAAGACGATCACTAGGCTGAGCTATGTGTCTGACTGCGTATTGGTGGAGGTCGACGACCACGTCGCCCTGATCACCGTCAACGACCCCGACCGCCGCAATGCCGTCACGAAGGAAATCTCGGCGGCGTTGCGCGCGGCCGTCGACGCGGCCGAAGCCAACGTCGACGTGCACGCGCTCGTCGTCACCGGTGCCGGCAAGGCGTTCTGTGCCGGCGCCGACCTCACCGCGCTGGGCGAAGCGACCGAGGACGGCCTGCGCATCATCTATGACGGCTTCCTCGCCGTCGCCAACTGCGCGCTGCCGACGATCGCTGCGGTCAATGGTGCGGCGGTCGGCGCCGGACTGAACCTCGCGCTCGCGGCAGATGTCCGAATTGCCGGGCCCGCAGCACTATTCGATCCGCGATTTCAGAAGCTGGGAATCCATCCCGGCGGCGGGGCGACGTGGATGCTGCAGCGCGGAGTCGGCCCGCAGGTCGCTCGCGCGTCACTGCTGTTCGGTATGCGCTTCGACGCCGAAGCAGCAGTTCGCTACGGCCTCGCGCTGAAGGTCGCCGACGATCCCGTCGCCGCCGCGCTGGAACTCGCCGCCGGGCCCGCCGCGGCCCCCCGCGACGTGGTGCTCGCGACGAAGGCCTCCATGCGGGCCACCGCCAACCCGGGTGTCGTGGACACCGAACAGCACCGGATCGCCGTCGATACCGAACTCAGGCCGCAGGCCACGTCGATCCTGTCCCCCGAGTTCGCCCAACGGTTGGCCGCCGCCAAGAAACGGTGAGGTTATTTCGTCATCGTCGCCAGGTTGTGCCACAGGTTACGCAGGCTGTCGGTCCCGCCGAATAGCGTGGTGAAGTGCGTGGAGTCGATCAGAACGATGTCCCCGGAGCGCTGACCCGACGGTGGCATCCAGATCAGGGCGTTGAACTCCGCGTTGCCTGCCTCGGTGAACGGGTGCGGCCGGTTGGGATCGACGCGCTGGCGCCCGAGCACCCGCAAGTCATCGCTTTCCGGCGCCATCAGCTCGTAGTGCGGCAGGTGCGGGTGGAAGTTGAAGGTGGTGACGTTGTCGAGCAGGCACGCATTGTCCAGATCCCGGAAACCGGTGAGCGGCGCGATGTCCTTGGTGCCTTCGACCACCGCGGGACGCAGGCCCCACGTGTTGTGCACCGGCACCTCGAGCGCCTTCATCAGTGAGCGCGTGTACTGACTGAACCGCTGTTGTCTGGGCACCAACCGATCGCCGTGATGCTCGTATTCGACCTGGCGTTGCGCGAAGTCGTCGGTAAACCCGACGTCGTGGTGAGGCGCCAACAGCAGGCACTTACCCTCCTGCTTGAGCCACTCCTTGATGGCCGCGATCTCCTCCGGCGCGGCCTCCTGTTCGGAGAGCAGATGATCGAGTCCGAACACCATGAGAGTGTCGGTGTCGGCCAGGATGCGCTCATCGATCAGGAGTTTGTAGCCGGCCTGGTCGATGCGTTGGAAGACCGCCACGGGATGTCCGGTGGCCTCCTCGGCCAGTCCCTGAAAGTCCAGGGTGGACCGATGGAACAACTCCAAGGTTCCCGCGATGCCTTGAAGAAAGTTTGCCGCGTCGTACTCCGTAGTCTCGTAGGCCGGCCACGCGACGTTGCGCACCTCGGTTATCGTGGAGAAACGGTTGTAGACCTCCGCTGGATCACGCTGCGACTCCCAGGGATAACTCCACGTCCAATAGATGCTGACGCGCCGGGCGCCATTGTCCGGCCGGGTGGCATGGCTCTGGTTATAGGTCCGGGCCCGCGGTGGTGCAGTCATGATCGGTCCTTCAATTGGCGAGCGAGGCGAGATAGCGCAGCCCGTTGAGTCCCGGCAGGAAGAAGTAGCCACCACCCCTGAGCGTGGTGAAAGCCGGTATCCCCTTGTGCACCTTGCGGATCGGTCGCTTGGGAACGGTGAAATCGAGGGTTCTGTCCTGCGTTCCGCAGATCGGGTCGTGCTCGTTGCCGAGTTCGTGGAACGTCTTGTCGTTGATCCATACGTTCTGCGCGAACTCGAACTGGCGCACCAGGTCGGCACAGATGATGAACGCAGCGATGCCGCGGTCCACACCGTCGTCGGGTGCATCATCGGGCAGCGCCGGGCCGTAGGTCGCGCCGCGCCGGATCATCCGGCGGCGATTCATGTAGTGCGCGGTATCACGTGGATTCAGCCTCCGCGCATGCGACCCCAATGGGCACGCGTATCCGAGCGGATCCATCTCCTTGTAATTGAAATCGTTGTTGCGCATCGGGTCAGCGCCCAGATCAGGGTCGTCCCGATCGGGGCTGAGCACCAGCGGTGCGCCGCTTCGCCACCGCCCCATGAACTTCGCGGCGAGTAATTCCTCGCCCTCCGGCGTGTCGGAGTTCTCACGCAGATAGTCGCGGAACGCCCCGACGTGCTCCTCCAGCCGCCGATACGCCATATAGCTGCCGTTGCGGGACAACTCGTCGGGCTGTGGCAGATCTGCCGGCGGTCCGTTTTCGTCGGGATAGCCGAGGATGAACTCTCCCGGCTCCAGTGCCGCGCCGGAACCCGGGGTCGGTTCTTCGCCCGAGCCCTTCATCACGGGCTGCGACAGTCGATCGCGAAAGCCGAAGTGGTCATGGGCGTAGTTGAACGGCGGCGTCGCGTTCAGGTCGAGGAAGGACAGGCTTCGCACACCGTCGCACCGGGCGATCAGTGCGTCGTGCACACCGATACACCGGCGGTGTTCTTCCTCGGTGCGCGCGAACAGGATCGCGATGGCATGCAGGTCCTCGCTCGCAAGATCACCCACCCAGTTGTCCGGATGGCTCGCCCCGGTGTCGCCGAGAATGTCGGCACGGGCCGCCATGCCTTCGCGGAACGCATCGGGGAAGCCGGCAAGCGATTCCTCGGACACTCCGAGCGCCCGAAGTCCGTTGAAGGTGAACGCGAGCGTGATCCAGCGTTGGGTGCTGTCCATGCCGGCGATCGCCTCAGTGGCGGAGTCGACGCGGTCGATCAACTCCGACAGCCACGCCCGGCCGCCCGCCGGGTTGGCGAACGACAGGAACTCGTAGCGTCCCGTCATCGCCGGGGTGCGCGTGAGCAGGATGTGCTGGATGTCGTCGAACTCAAGCATCGGCGCAGGTTTCGGCGCGGTTCACTGCATCTGGTCGAGCATCGCGGAGAAGGCGGCCTTCAGCCGGAGCGCCTTCTTGATCTCATCGGCGGTCACGTACGGATACTCGCCGTACTCCAGGAAGCTCGGACACTGGTGCTCGCGGACGAACTTGACGAACGCCTCCGGGTTCTCCTTCCAATCTTCCGGGAACCCTTCGAGATTCGTGAACACCGTGGTGATACCGGTTGCGCTGAACAGTTGGACCGCGTCCTCGGTGTACTTGTCGAAATCCGTGTCGAAGATGCCCTGATACTGGAAGTGCAGGCCCGATCCGACGTCGAACAGCACCCACCGCAGGTAGTGCAACCGCAGCGGTGCGAGCACATCGGGGCTTCCGGCGATGGCCTCCTCGATCTGTTTGCCGTAGGCCCGGACCACCTCTTCGCGTCCCTCCTTGACCTTCGCGATGATGGAGAAGCCGTAGCAGGCCGGTGTCCTCGGATAGACCGGCCCGTAGCGGCCTCGATCTAGCTCGAAATACCCCTCTTCCGGAATTGCCATCGCCGCCGGCTTGGCCCACTTTTCGTCCTTCGCCGCCATATCGGCCCCTCCTGAGGATCTCGGCTGACATCGCCAGTAAACACCCGATTACGCGCTGACAGTGCCAATTTGGCAACGCGGGGCCGCCTTGGGGAAAGCAATTCGTGGCGGGGGTAGCACAACTAATATTTAAGTAAGTTCGCCTATCGACATAGCGAATTCCTTCAGATGACAAGAAAATTCCGGTCGGCGAAATCGCGAATCCGCCCCGCGTTCACTGGTATCGATTTACGCTCCGCCCAGAGTGGTTCCGGTGCGTTGCCGGGGAGCGTCTTCGCGGCGGGCCGCCTTATCGAGGAGGGAGCTGCCGTGCCATTGAGACAGCGCTACCTGATTTTGGGAATTGCCATAACGGTGATGCCGGTCGCGGTCACCGTCGCATCACCGGCCTCGGCGGAGTGCGTCAACGCCGGTGGGTCCACCGTGTGCGCACAGGGCGCGGTCCGCGGCGGCGGTCCCACACCCCCGTCGGCGGGCCCGTTCTACCCGTCCTATTGCTCCGACCCCTGGTATTGCGACGACGGCTGGGGGATCGACATCGACCTCAACCCCGGTCGTCCCGGCCGCCCCGGCGGAGGCGGAGGCATAGGACCGCGCTGACCTTCTTGACTGTGTCGCACCACCATTGAACGAAGGAGCTCACCATGTTGAAAGCTTTTCGAGGCGTCATCATCGCCACCGCGGTTGCGGGCTCGCTGCTGGCCGGAACCGCCGCAACCGCCGCCGCCGACCCGCCCAACTGCACTGCCGCCGACTTGGCCGGCGTGATGTCCGGCGTGTCTGCCGGGACGTCGTCCTACCTCTTCACCCATCCGGATGTGAACAACTTCTTCACCAGCCTCAAAGGCAAGTCCAGGGATGAGATCGTGTCGGCGGTCCAGGGGTATATGGACGCCAACCCGCAGATACGGGACGAACTGAGGGCTGTCAGGCAGCCGGCGGCCGACTTCCGGGATCGCTGCAACGCGCCGCTGCCTGATATGCCGATGGGCTAGAGGTCGAGTAGCGCCACATCGGGCGCCTCGATCAAGGTGCGAAGCTCACCAAGGAACGCCGCGGCTTGCGCGCCGTCGACGATCCGGTGGTCGAACGCGCACGTCACCGTCATCGTCGGCCGTGCGACCACCTCGCCGTCGACGACGACGGCCCGCGGTTTCAGCGACCCCATGCCGAGGATCGCGGCCTGCGGGTAGTTGATCACCGGCACACCCTCGTCCAGTCCGAGCGCGCCGAAGTTCGACACGGTGAAGGTCGAGCCCTGCAATTCCGCCGGTTTGAGCGTGCCTGCCCGCGCCTCGCGGATGAGCCTGGCCACCACGGCAGCCATCTCCCGGGTCGTCACGGCGTGCGCATCGCTGACGACAGGAACCAGCAGTCCGCGCGGCGCCGCCACACCAAACCCCAGGTGTATGGCGGGATGCAGATCTATCTGCGGACCGTCGGTGGTGTCCAGCCACGTCGAATTCAGCTTTGGATGATGGTGCAGCGCGATGGCCAGCAGCCGCAACGTGAGTACGAAGGATGTGATCGGCTCGTCCACCGCCGCCAGATCGCGCAATCGGTCGCGCAGTGACAGCAAGCCCGTGCAGTCGACCTGAACACCGGCGTGAGCATCGGGGATCTCCCTGCGCGACAGCGTCATTCGATGCGCCATCTCGGCCTGCACGCCGCGCACGGCGACCATGTCGTGGGTGGGTGCCGACCGACCCGCGGCGGCCAGCACATCCTCCCGCGTGATCACGCCGCTCGATCCGGTGCCGATCAGGCGGTCGAGATCGACGTTCAACTCCGCGGCCAGCTTTCGGGCCGGCGGCTTGGCGCGTGGCCGCGTCTCGGCCGAACCCCGCCTGCTGGTGTCCATCGCGTCGTCGGTGCCGTAGCCCACCAACACCGCCTTGCGCGCCGCTCCGTTGCCTTGGTGCGCCGGAGCCGCCGGCTTGGGTTCGGGTTCTGGTTCCGGTTCGCAGGCGACGGGAACGGCCGTCGCGATGCGCACCAGAACCGAGCCGACCGTGAGGGTCTCGCCCTCCGCACCGCCGAGTTCGAGGATCTGACCCGCGTATGGACTCGGAATCTCGACCTCGGCCTTGTTGGTCTCGACCGTGCAGAGGGTCTGGTTCAGCTCGACCTCATCGCCTGCCGCGACATTCCAGCTGGTGATCGTCGCATCCTCCAACCCCTCACCGAGGTCGGGAACCAGGAAGTCCTTCACGCCCGCGCTCACGGTTGCTCCATCGATCGCTCGACACAGTCCAGTAGCCGGTCCGGACCAGGCAGCCACAGCTTCTCCAACCGCGCCGGTGGGTAGGGCGTGTCGAAACCGGTGGCACGCAGCACCGGTGCCTCCAGGTCGTAGAACAGCTCCTCCTGGATTCTGGCGGCCAGCTCGGCGCCGAAGCCGAGGGTGCGCGGGCCTTCGTGCATCACGACCGCACGACCCGTCCTGCGCACCGAGTCGGCCACGGTGTCGAAGTCGAGCGGGTTCAGCGACCGCAGGTCGACGACCTCCAGGCTCCAGCCGTGCTGCTCGGCCGCCAGTTCGGCGGCGCTCAACGCGGTCGCGACCAGCGAGCCGTAGGTCAGCACCGTGACGTCGTCGCCGGGGCGCCTGATCGCGGCCCGTCCAATGGGCAGCACGGGCGCGTTGGTGTCGACCGGTTCGCGCGCCCAATACCGTCGCTTGGGCTCCATGAAGATCACCGGGTCACGGCTCTGAATGGACTGACGCAGAAGCCAGTACGCATCCGACGGCGTCGACGGCACCACCACCTTCAAGCCCGCGGTGTGCAGCCAGTAGCTCTCGGTGGATTCCGAATGGTGTTCCACCGCGCCGATACCGCCGAACGAGGGGATACGGATGGTCACCGGCATGTCGACGTCACCGCGGGTACGCATCCGGTACTTCGCCAGATGGCTGACGATCTGATCGAACGCGGGCGCAGCGAAGCCGTCGAACTGGATCTCCGGGACCGGCACGAAACCACGGATCGCCATCCCGATCGCGATCCCGATGATCGCCGACTCCGCGAGCGGGGTATCGAAACATCGTTGATCGCCGAAGGTTTCGGACAATCCCTCGGTGACCCGGAACACGCCGCCGAGAGTGGCGACGTCCTCGCCGAATACCAGCACCCGGTCGTCGGCGGCCATCGCGTCATGCAGTGCGCGGTTGATCGCCTGCGCCATCGTCAAAGTAGGCGTCGTCGGCACCGCCGTCAGTACGGGACCGTGAGGCTCCGGCACGTCGTCGCCGTGCATCGCGGGCCGCTCGATGATCTGCGTCATTTTGCTCCTCGCGTCCGCAGTGTCACGTCACGCCTCCTTCGCCAACTCGGCCAACAGCTGTTGCCGTTGATCCACCAGGTCGGGCGTGATGTCGTGGTAGACGGTGTCGAACATCTCGGCGACATCGATGTCTTCGGCGTCGACCACCGAGTCACGCAACTCGGCGCGCAGCCGTTTCGACTTTGTCGCGACCCGCTCTTCCAACCGCTCGTTCCAGACTCCGACGGACGTCAGGTAGGTGCGGTAGCGGGTCAGCGGATCCCGCGCGGTCCACGGGTCGACGTCTTCGGTGGACCGGTACCGTGTCGGGTCGTCTGAGGTGGTGTGCGGACCCATCCGGTAGGTGATCGCCTCGATCAGGGTCGGGCCACCACCCTCACGCGCCCGCCCGGCGGCCTCGGCCATCACTGCGTAACAGGCCAGCACGTCGTTGCCGTCGACCCGGATGCCGGGCATTCCGTAGCCGATGGCGCGGTGGGCGATGGACGGTCCGGCCATCTGACGGTCGACCGGGACCGAGATCGCCCACTGGTTGTTCTGGATGAAGAACACGCACGGCGCCTGGTAGACCGCCGCCAGGTTCATCGCCTCGTGTGCATCGCCCTCGCTGGTAGCCCCGTCACCCATGAAGGCCACCGTCACCGAGTCTTCGCCGAGTCGTTGAGCGGCCATCGCCGCGCCGACCGCATGCAGGCCATGAGTGCCGATCGGGATGGCGATGGGTGCGCAGCACTTCTTGGTGAACTCGAGGCCGCCGTGCCACTTGCCGCGCCACACCGCCCCCATCTGGGCCGGCGTGATGCCACGCAGCAGGAATGCGCCGATCTCGCGGTACTGCGGGAAAAGCCAGTCGGTCTTGCGCAGACACGCTGCGGCGCCGATCTGGGAGGCCTCCTGGCCGCGACACGACGCGAACAGCGCCAGCTCGCCCTGGCGTTGCAGGTTGACGAACTCCCCGTCGAGGTCGCGGGTGACGGCCATCAACTCGTACAGCCAGCCAAGGGTCTCGGGCGGCAGCTCCCGGGAGTAACGACGCTCGGAAGTGGGGGTCCCGTCGGGCGCGATAAGTCGAATCGGGTCGAGGTCGACACGCGGCGACGCGTCAAAACCCATGGCCATACCGCCTCCTAGGGTCACTGACGACGGATCGCGCCGTCAGGCGACTGAGGTGCTCAGCACGGTGGCGGTAGAGCAAACCTCTGGTTGGAGGCCTGTCCGCTAGCTGCCTGGGTGTGGCGCTAACGCGACGATGCGCTCTGCCCGCCGCAGTACTGGGGCATCCACCATTATGCCCTCGAACTGGAAGACGCCCCTCTGATGATGCGCCGCGTCGATGACGTGTCGCGCCCATTGCACTTGTTCGGCGGTGGGTGCATAGCCGTCGCGGATCACTGCGACCTGGGACGGATGGATGGCCACCTTGACGTCGAACCCGACCGCGACCGCGTCGTCGACCTCGGCACGGAGCCCGTCGAGATTCTTGATGTCGAGGAACACCGAATCCAGTGCCAGCCGCCCATAGGCCTTCGCCGCCAGCAGCGATTGAGACCGCACGTGGCGGGCCACCTCGCGATAGCTCCCGTCCGGATATCGGTTGGCGGTGCCTCCCAGGACGGCGAACAGGTCCTCGGCGCCCCACATCAGCCCGTACGCATTGTCCACATAGGCCAGTTCGTTGACCACCAACGCCGCCAACGGAGTCTCGATCAGCACCACCACGTCGTGCGGCGCGAGCGCACTCACCTGCTCGGGCGATTCGGTTTTGGCCAGCATCACCGTGGAATAGCCGGTCCGCGACAGCGCCCGCAGATCGCGTTCGTGTTCCTCTGTCGAGCTGGGATTGACCCGGACGACAGTGCGGCCGGGGTCGAGTGGCACATCGATCAACGCCTGCCGGGCCGCCTCGCGGTCCTTGGCCGCCACCCCGTCCTCCAAGTCGAGAATGACGACGTCGGCCGCCGCAGCGGCCTTCTCGAACCGCTCGGGGCGGTCGGCCGGGCAGAACAGCCAGGCGGGCCCGGTCCGAGTCAACGCCACTATGCCTGCTCCGGACGTTTGCGCACCATGGTCTTTCGTGACGCCGTCGCCACGACGTCACCGTGCTGGTTGCGCCCGGTGTGCGCGAAGGTGACGATGCCCTCGCCCGGTCGGCTCTTGGACTCCCGCTTGTCGGTCACCTCGGTCTCGGCATACAGCGTGTCGCCGTGGAACAGCGGCTTGGGGAAGGCGACCTCGCCGAAGCCGAGGTTGCCGACGATCGTGCCCTGCGTCAGTTGGGCCACCGACAGGCCGACCAGGGTCGAGAGCGTGAACATCGAATTCACCAGGCGCTGGTTGAACGGGGGCAGCGCGTCGGAGAATGCCGCGTCCAGGTGCAGCGCCTGGGTGTTCATCGTCAACGTGGTGAACAGCACGTTGTCCGCCTCGGTGATGGTGCGCCCGGGCCGATGCTGGTAGAGCACCCCGGCCTCGAACTCCTCGAACCACAACCCGCGCTGGATGACGATTTTCTTGTCGCTCAAAGGCCTGCCTCCCGCGCGATCAGCATCAGCTGCACTTCGGTTGTCCCCTCGCCGATTTCGAGGATCTTGCTGTCGCGGTAGTGGCGCGCCACCGGATACTCGTTCATGAAGCCGTAGCCACCGAACACCTGCGTGGCGTCGCGCGCATTGTCCATGGCGGCCTCGCTGGCCACCAGCTTCGCGATCGCCGCGGCCTTCTTGAACGGTTTCCCGGACAGCATGAGTGCCGCGGCGTCATAGTAGGTGGCGCGTGCGGAGTGTGCACGGGCCTCCATGCGCGCGATTTTGAAGGCGATGGCCTGATAGGTACCGATCGCGGCGCCGAACGCCTGGCGTTCCTTCGCATACTTGACGCATTCGTCCACACAGCCCTGCGCGGCCCCGACGGACAGCGCGGCGATCGCGATCCGTCCTTCGTCGAGAATGCGCAGGAAGTTGGCGTACCCGCGACCGCGCTCGCCGAGCAGGTTCTCCTGCGGCACCCGCACGTCGTCGAAGCTCAGCGGGTGCGTGTCCGACGCGTTCCAGCCGACCTTGTTGTACGCCGGTTCGGCGGTGAAGCCTTCGGTGGGCACCGGCACCAGGATGGACGAGATCTCCTTCTTGCCATGCCCATCCCCCGTGACGGCGGTGACAGTGACCAACCTCGTGATATCGGTGCCCGAGTTGGTGATGAACTGCTTGGAGCCATTGATGATCCAGTGTCCGTCGTCGAGCTTGGCGGTGGTCCTGGTGGCCCCGGCGTCGGTGCCTCCGCCCGCCTCGGTCAGCCCGAAGGCACCCAATGCCTTGCCAGACGCCAACAGTGGCAGCCACTGCTGCTTCTGCTCGTCGTTACCGAACCGGTAGACGGGCATCGCGCCGAGCGACACACCGGCCTCCAGCGTGATCGCCACACTCTGGTCGACCTTGCCGAGTTCCTCCAGCGCCAGGCACAGCGCGAAGTAGTCGCCGCCCATGCCGCCGTACTCTTCGGGGAACGGCAGGCCGAACAGCCCCATGTCGGCCATCCCCGACACCACCTCGTACGGGAACGAATGCTCCTCGTCATGTTTGGCCGCGACGGGGGCGACCACACTCCTGGCGAAGTCGCGCACCGTCTTGGCGAGCTGTTCGTAGTGGTCGGGCAGCGTTCCGGTGGCCAGAAAATTGCTCATGATTCGTCATCCTTCGCATCTGCTGTATTGCCGGCTGTGCCGGCGGCGGTGATCCTCGCCAGCGGCTGGCCCACCTTGACCTGGTCGCCGACGGCGACGAGCAGTTCCACCACACCGTCGACCGGTGCGGCAAGCGCGTGTTCCATCTTCATCGCCTCGACGGTGACCACGACATCTCCCGTGTCGACGCGCTCGCCGTCCGCAACACCAACGGCGACAACCGAACCCGGCATCGGGCTGGTGAGCTCGGCGTCCCCGCTGCGTTCGTCCCCGGGCCGGACCGGCGCTTCCCGCACCTCCTCGACGACGGCCGTGTGGCCGCCGCCGGACAGCCAGATCCGACCATCGCCGGCCGCGACACGATAGTCGGTGCGAAGGTCATCCAGTGTGACGGCCAGTCGCTCACCTTCGAGAACCGCTGTGAACATGTGCTTTTCACCGTGCTCGACGACTGCGGTCGCGGAGCCGGGAGACCCGGTGAGGTAGACGTGGTCGGTGCGCTCGCCCGCCCGCAGTCGGAATGTCGTCGGTGCCCGCTCCCCCATCCGCCAACCCGACGGCACCTGCCAGAGGTCAGCCGGCGGGTCGGGCCAGCTGCGAAGCCACTTGTACGCGGCAGCCGCGATCAGTGCGTCGTCGCCCGGTAGCGCCGGGGAGAAATCGGGCGATCGACGGTCCAGCAGGCCGGTGTCGAGGCGACCGGCGGCCACGTCGGCGTCCGCGAGTAGAAATCGGAGGAACTCGATGTTGGTCGTGACGCCGAGGACCGCGGTATCGGCGAGCGCCCGGTCCAGCACGCGCAGCGCGCCGGGCCGGTCACCCGCGTACGCGATGACCTTGGCCAGCATCGGGTCGTAATCGCTGCCGACCACCGTGCCCTCGGCCAGCCCGGAGTCGACGCGCACCCCGGGCCCGGCCGGTTCGGCCAGGCCGATGACCTGACCGCCGGTGGGCAGGAAGCCGTTCGCGGGATCCTCCGCGTATACCCGCGCCTCGATGGCGTGCCCGCGCATCGCGATATCGTCCTGGCCGACCGGCAGCTTCTCCCCCGCCGCGATGCGGACCTGCAGTTCGACAAGGTCGACGCCGGTGACCATCTCGGTGACGGGGTGCTCGACCTGCAGTCGGGTGTTCATCTCCATGAAGAAGAACTCGTCGGGGCGGTCGGCGGAAACGATGAACTCGACGGTGCCCGCACCCGTGTAGTCGACACTGCGCGCGGTATCGCACGCCGCCGCACCGATTCTCGCGCGCGTCGCTTCGTCGAGAAGTGGTGACGGCGCCTCCTCGATGACCTTCTGGTGGCGGCGCTGAAGGCTGCACTCGCGCTCGCCGAAGTGCACCACATTGCCGTACCCGTCGGCGAGCACCTGTACTTCGATGTGGCGGGGGTTCAACACGAATCGCTCGATGAACAGCGTGTCGTCGCCGAACGCCGAGGCGGCTTCGCGGCGCGCGGAGACGAGCGCGGCCGGTAGTTCGGCGGGCTCCTGCACCACCCGCATGCCTTTGCCGCCGCCACCGGCCGACGGCTTCACCAGCACCGGATAGCCGACGTCCCTCGCGCCGGCGGTCAGGTCGGCATCGGTGAGCCCGGGGCGGGACACACCCGGCACGACCGGCACTCCGAACGCCGACACCGCGGCCTTCGCGGCGATCTTGTCACCCATGGTCTGGATTGCCGTAACCGGCGGCCCGATGAACACGATCTCCGCATCCCGAAGCGCGGCGGCGAATTGCGCATTCTCCGAGAGGAATCCGTATCCGGGATGGACCGCCTGCGCGCCGGTCCGGCGGGCCGCCTCGATGATGGCGCCGATGTCGAGGTAACTCTGCCGGGCGGCCGCGGGGCCGATGCCGACCGCGACGTCGGCTTCCCGGACATGGCGGGCGCCGGCATCCGCATCGCTGAACACCGCCACCGACCGGATCCCCATCGCGCGCAGGGTGCGGATGACCCGGACGGCTATCTCGCCGCGGTTGGCCACCAGAACGGTGTCGAAGGTATCCATCTGCGTCACATCCGGAATACGCCGTAGGAGATGGATTCCACGGGGGCTTGCCCTGCGACGGAAAGGGCCAGTCCGACAACGGTTCTGGTGTCAGCCGGATCGATAACTCCGTCGTCCCAGAGGCGGGCCGTGGAATAGTACGGATTGCCCTGATCCTCGTACTGCTGACGGATCGGCGCCTTGAAGCGCTCCTCCTCCTCCGTGGTCATCTCACCGCGTACGGTGGCCAACACGGATGCCGCCTGCTCCCCGCCCATCACCGAGATCCGTGCGTTGGGCCACATCCAGAGGAAGCGCGGCGAATACGCCCGGCCGCACATCGAGTAGTTGCCCGCGCCATAGGAACCGCCGATCACGACCGTGAGTTTCGGCACCCGCGCACACGCGACGGCGGTCACCATCTTGGCGCCGTGCTTGGCGATCCCGCCGGCCTCGTAGTCCCGGCCGACCATGAAGCCCGAGATGTTCTGCAGGAAAAGGAGTGGTGTCATGCGTTTGTCGCACAGCTCGATGAAGTGCGCGCCCTTCACCGCGGACTCGCTGAACAGGACTCCGTTGTTGGCCACGATCCCGACGGGCTGCCCGTGAATGCGCGCGAACCCCGCGACGAGTGTGCTGCCGTATTCGGCCTTGAACTCCGAGAATTCACCGCCGTCGACGATGCGGGTGATGACCTCGTGAACGTCGTAGGGCACCCTGGGGTCGACCGGCACCACGTCGTAGAGTTCGGTCTGATCGGCCACGGCATCAACGGTAGGCGTCACCTCCCAGGGAGGTTGCGATCGCGGGCCCAGCGTGGCCACGATGTTGCGAACGATACGCAACGCGTCACGATCATCGTGAGCCAGATGATCTGTGACACCGGAGATCCTGGAGTGCAGATCACCGCCACCGAGGTCTTCTGCGGTCACGATCTCGCCGGTGGCGGCCTTCACCAGCGGTGGCCCGCCGAGGAAGATCGTGCCCTGATTGGCCACGATGACGGCCTCGTCGCTCATCGCGGGCACATAAGCGCCACCCGCAGTGCACGAGCCGAGCACGGCAGCGATCTGCGGAATGCCCTCGGCGCTCAAGTTCGCCTGGTTGTAGAAGATCCGGCCGAAGTGGTCGCGATCGGGAAACACCTCGTCCTGGCGGGGCAGGAACGCACCGCCGGAGTCCACCAAGTAGAGGCACGGCAGCCGGTTCTGGCCGGCGATCTCCTGGGCCCGCAGATGTTTCTTCACGGTGATCGGGTAGTACGTGCCACCCTTCACCGTGGCGTCGTTGGCGACGATCATGCATTCGCGGCCCGACACCCGCCCGATGCCTGCAATGATTCCCGCGCCGGGACATTCGTCGTCGTACATGCCGTCGGCGGCCAGTGGGGCCAGTTCGAGAAACGGACTGCCCGGATCGAGCAGGCCGTCCACCCTGTCTCGCGGCAACAACTTTCCACGGCTGACGTGTCGCTCGCGGGACCGTTCGGAACCGCCGAGTGCGGCGGTGGCCAGCTTCGTGCGCAACTGATCGACGAGGGCAAGGTGCTCGTCGCGATGAGAAGCCCGCGGTGTCATCGATGAAACCTGTTCGGTTGAGTTAATGACGACTAACTCATGGTATGTTAGTCGCGATTAACTCAAGTGTCCACCAGGAGTTCGGAGGGCGCCAATGGCGACAACGAGGCAGGCGTCAGGGTCCTCCGCCACGCGCCGCAGCAGGGCGAAATCGGATCGACGTTCCCAGTTGATGGCCGCGGCGGAGCGATTGGTGGCCGAACGGGGATATCCGGCAGTCCGATTGGAGGACATCGGCGCGGCGGCCGGTGTGAGTGGTCCGGCGATCTACCGTCACTTCCCGAACAAGGAGGCTCTGCTGGTCGAATTGCTCGTGGGTATCAGTACCCGCTTGCTGGCCGGTGCCACCGACGTGGTCGCCCACGCCTCCAATCCCGAAGAGGCGCTCGACGGGCTGATCGACCTCCATCTGGACTTCGCCCTCGGCGAGTCGGACCTGATCCGTATCCAGGACCGCGACCTTCCCAGTCTGCCGCCGACGGCCAAACGGCAGGTGCGCAAGTCCCAACGCCAGTACGTCGAGATCTGGGTCGACGTGCTACGCCAACTCGATGACAGCCGCAGCGAATCAGACGCCCGCTTGATGGCGCACGCCACGTTCGGGTTGTTGAACTCCACGCCGCACAGCGTGCGGCCGGCTCTCGGAAAAACGACCGAGGCCAGCGCGCGGGCCGTTTTGAGAGCGATGACGGTCGCTGCGCTGACCTCGGTCGGTCAGGCTATTGACAACTAGTACCAGACTTTACGGCCGCCGACGGGACGTCCGACGCTGCCGAGAACCCAGAACACGGCACCGATGACGAGCAAGACGACACCGATGTATGTCAGGATCGAGATGCCGAAGATGACACCGAGAATCAGCAAGATGGCACCCAAGACGATCATGGCTACTCCATTTCTTTCTGAATTGGTAACGGCCAGTTGATTACTGGCTGGGCTGCGGGATGTTGCAGTTCGCTACCTTGGGATTGACACCGGCGTAGTTGAGCGGGCCGGCGACAACGGTCAGCGCAATGCTGCCCGCTGTGGCGCAATTGCTTTCGCCACCCTTGAAGTAGTCGCGCTGATACGCGGCTACCACGCCGATCAACAGCCAGACCAGCACTATGACGCCGAGCAGTCCGCCGCCTCGCATGCTGCGCCTCCATTCGTGTTTGCACCGGTCGGTGCGCAGCTGAGATTTACCCGCCGGACAATTGCGGTAAACCTTCCGACGGTCAAGATCAGGTCACGATGCGTCGGTGGGCGTGAAAGCCCGAACGAGCCACTCACACATGACCCTGACGAGCACCGCCCGGTTCTCGCGCTTGTCGATCTCATGGCCGTCGTCGTCGAACGTCAACAGTTCGACGGTGCGGCCGAGAGAACGTAAGGCGTCGAACATTTGCTGTGATTCCCCTGGGGGGACATTCGTGTCGTTCAGACCGTGCACCAGCAGCAGCGGCGCGGTCAGCGCGTCCACCCGCTGTAGCGGTGACAGCCGATCGAGTAGGTCGCGGTCGGCGACGGGGTGGCCGTACTTCGGATAGGCCGCCGCCGCGATCCACGGCTCGGTGTTGCGGTACCACGTGTTCAGGTCGCTCATGCCGCAGATGCTGATGCCTGCGGCGAACAAGGCCGGATGAAAAGCGAGCGCGGCCTGGGTCAGGTAGCCGCCATATGACCAGCCGCAGCAAGCGATGCCGTCCGCGGGCGCGAAGCCGTTGTCGACCAGATACCGGGCCGCGTCCGCGACATCGTCGATCGCGGCGAAGCGGCGTTCCTTGTCGTCGGCGTGCATGAACGCCCGCCCGAAACCGCCCGAACCGCGCACGTTCGGGAGGAACACGGTGATGCCCGTTTCGAGCAGCGGCGGGAAGAACTCGTTGTAGCCCGGTCGGCCCTGCCCTTCGGGTCCACCGTGCAGGAAGAGCATGGCGCCGATCGGCTCGACCCCCACCGGCGGGCGGAACAACCAGCCGGTCAGTTCGAGGCCATCGCGCGCCACGACGGTCTCCAATGTGGGGTCAGCGGTAGTGGGACCTCGGCTCGGTTCGCGGTCGACGGGCTCCCATTCCCGGGACCGAGGATCGACGAGTTCCACCGTCGGGGGGGTCGAGGGACCTTCCACCGTCATCGCCAACATCGAACCACCCGCGCTGATACTGAGCTCGCTGGCGACCAGCCCGGGCAGCGGGATCGGATCGTACAACGTGTAATCGGCATACTCGAGAATTTGCAACTCACTGGCGCCGTTGATGTTCCACAACATCGCGACCGTCGACAGGTCGTCACTGACAGCGAACTCGTCGAGTTCGTGGCCCGGGCGCTCAGCGAGCACCTGGTAGGAGACGCCGTCGGGGGTGGTGGTCACCTCGATCAGGCGGGCGTAGTCGGCACCGTTCTCGCTGCGGATCAGGGCGCGCACATAACCCTCGGCGCTGTTGAGGCCGTAGCTCTTCGCCGGCTGGTACAGCTCGGTGAGCTCGCCCTCGTAGCCAGACCGCAGCCGACGCGGGCCGTGATCGTCAAGGATGATGCCGAAGTCCGTCGTCGAGCCGGGATCATATGGAAGTAAAGCGATTTCGGTCAATCCGCGCAACATGATGAGGTCGCGGTAGCCTCGGGGTCCGACCCGCACCAGCGATGCTCCCGCCCACGCGTCGACGAGCCGGCCGCCCGATCGGCGGTCCAACACGACGGTCCCGCGGGTGGCGGGGTCGATCAGACAAGAGCTGCCGACGCCGTCGTCACCGGTCAGGATCGCGGCAACTTGTGTTCCGTCCCAACCGATCAGCTCGGCGGCGCCCTCTGGCACGCCCTCGGGCCACGTGTCGATCCGATGTGCATCGCGGTCGTCGGGATCGGTTGTCACCACCCATATTTGGCTTCGGGTACCGCCTTCTGGGGCGACCTGGCACGCCAGCCAGTAGCCGTCAGCGGAGTGGATGACCTTGGTGACGGCGCCCTCGACAGGTAGTTCGACGTCTCGCGAGGAACTCGCCCGCCAGCCCCGCAGGAATCGCTGCACCGCACGCGGGTATCCGCCGTCGTCGACGATATGGGCGAACGCCGTCGCATCCGGGGACATCGACGCGCCGTATACCCGGCGGACCTGCTTTCCCACTGTTCCGATTCTGCATCCTCGACGACTCGCACGAACACTGGCCCTCCCTGTTTAGCCAGGTCGCGTTGGCTAACGGCCGACTGAGCGGCTGCACAGGTACCCTGCAGCCATGAGGTGGGCATGACCGATTCACCACGCCGGGACGGGCCCGATCCGACCCAACCGCTGGGCACCAACTACCCGGGGTACATCGACCCCGCGTACGCGAGCCAGGCGCCGTACGGACCCACCTACCAGGTACCCCCGGCATCCCAGCCCACCGAACGACTGCCCGCGTACGCGCCATACGGCTACGACCCATATGCCGCGGGCCAGTGGGGCCCGTCGGGCCCGTGGGGCGGCCCGCCGTATCCGCCGGGCGAACCGCCCGAGCAGCCTCCAGAGGGTCCGAAGTCGCCACGCTGGCTGTGGATACTTGCGGCGGTCGCGGTGCTGGCGGTCATCTGCCTGGTGATCGCGCTGGTGATCGTCAACAGCTCGCAACAGGACACCGTCGTCGCACCCCTGCCGTCTCTGCCGGAGCGGAGCTTCAGCACTCCGACTCCGACCACCACGTCGCCGGCGCCCACCGTGACCATCCCGATGCCGCCGCTGACCCCCAGGCCGCCGACCAGCGGCCCGGCCACCCCCGGCGCGACCGAGACCGTGATCTACAACGTCGAAGGCGACGGCCGGGCGATCAACATCACCTACGTCGACAGCGGCGGCGTGCTGCAGACCGAGTTCAACGTGATGCTGCCGTGGAGCAAGCAAGTCGAATTGACGAAGCCCGCCGGGGATTCGGCCAGTGTCAGCGTCATCAATGTGGGGCGTGAGGTGAGCTGCTCGATCACCGTCGACGGTGTTCAGGTCCAACAGCACACCGGCGCGGGGCTGACGATCTGCACCGGCACGGGTTAACCGGCCACGGTCCGCTGCGGCGCCGTCACCGCCAGCATCGCCAACAGGCCGCCGGTGAGGACGACGAGGATGCCTCCCATGCCCGCCCGGTCGGCGCCGAAGACCGTGATGAACGTGGAGAACAGAAAGGGCGCCAGATAAGAGACCGCGCGACCCGTGGTGGTGTACAGACCGAAGGCCATGCCCTCCTTTCCCTCCGCCGAAATGTGCAGCATCAATGTGCGGGCGGCCGACAGGGTCGGCCCGATGAACAGGCATAGCGTCAGCCCGCAGATCCAGAACGCCATTGGCCCGGACAGCACCATCAGCGTCGCCGCCACCGCGATCATCGCCGTCAGCGAGCCGACGATGACGGGTTTGGAGCCCACTCGGTCATCGAGCCTGCCACCCCCGACGGCCCCGACTGCGGCGATGACGCAGGCACTCATCCCGAACAGCAGCACATCGGCATCCGAGATGCCGTAGACGTTGACGCCCAGCACCGCGCCGAAGGTGAAGACGCCGGTGAGCCCGTCCCGGAAGACGGCACTGGCGAGCAGGTAATAGACGACATTGCGGTCGCGCCGCCATTCGCTGACCAGTTCGTCCCACAGTGTGCGGTACGCCCGAAACAAGCCGACCGGTTTTTCCCGCGCAAGTTCGGAATCCGGCGGCCGCACGCCGATCAGCAACGGCAGGGCGAACAACGCGAACCAGACCGCGGTCAACAGCATGGCCGCGCGCACGTTCTGGCCACCGGCGACCGGCAGCGACAACAGCCCTCGGGTGTCGCCGTCCCCCGAGATGAACCCGAGGTAGATGATCAGCAGGAGCACCACGCTGCCCAAATAGCCCATGCCCAAACCCATTCCGGATATCCGTCCGGAGGTCTGCGGCGTCGAGAGCTGTCGCAGCATGGCGTTATAGGGAACGCTGGCCAGTTCGTTGCACGCCGCGGTGCCCGCCAGCAGCAGCAGGCCCGCCCACAGGTAGCGGTGGTCGTCGCGGATCAGGCTCATCGAGATGGTCAGCACCACCACCACGGCCGTCAGCGCCGCGAGTACCCGGCGTCGGCGCCAGGGCGGATCGACCCACACCCCGGTGACCGGCGCGAGCAGGGCGACGGCCAACCCGGCCAGACCCAGCGCCCATCCGAGCCAGCTGGTGGGACTGGTGTCACCGGGCAGGTCATGGCCGACACCGTGGGTGAGATAGACGGAGAAGACAAACGTCACGACGATCGCGTTGACGCCCGTCGACCCGGTGTCCCACAGGGCCCAGGCCAGCACCGGTGACCGTCCTGCGCGGCGCGCGGACAGCCGCCTATCGCTCATGAGCGCCCACGATATAGTCCGCGCATGCCAGTACCCGCACCCAGCGCGGACGCCCGCGCCGTCGTCACCGGCGCCTCGCAGAACATCGGCGAAGCACTGGCCACCGAGCTCGCGGCCCGCGGACACCACCTGATCATCACGGCACGTCGCGAGGACGTGCTGACCGCGCTGGCGGGCAAGCTCACGGCGCAGTACGGGGTGACGGTCGAGGTTCGTCCGGTGGACCTCGCCGATCCGACCGAACGAACCAAGCTCTGCGACGAGTTGGCCGGCCGCAATATCTCCATACTGTGCGCCAACGCGGGAACCGGAACATTTGGTCCGGTGGCGAAGCTCGACCCCGGGGGCGAGAAGGCGCAGGTGCAGCTGAATGTCCTTGGGGTGCACGACCTTGTGCTGGCCGTCGTGCCGGGGATGGCCGCCCGCAAGGCCGGCGGGATCCTGATTTCCGGTTCGGCGGCGGGCAATTCGCCGATTCCGAACAACGCCACCTATGCCGCATCCAAGGCGTTCGTGAACACGTTCAGCGAGTCCCTGCGCGGCGAACTGAAGCGTGTCGGCGTGCACGTCACCCTGCTCGCACCGGGACCCGTGCGCGAGACGTTGCCCGACGCGGAACAGCAGTCGTTGGTGGAGAAGCTGATACCCGACTTCCTGTGGATCTCGACCGAGTACACCGCGAAGGTGTCGCTGGACGGGCTGGAGCGCAACAAGGCGCGCATCGTGCCGGGTGTGACGTCAAAGGCCATGTCGGTGGCAACCGGCTACACCCCGCGCGCCATCGTGGCGCCGATCGCCGGCGCGGTGTACAAGAAGCTCGGCGGCGACTAGCCCGTTTCGGCGGACACTACCGGCGCCTGCGGCCGGTGCCGAAGATGCTGCGGGTGATCTCGCGGCCGGCCACGGTGGCCGCCGACCGGATGAAGCTCCGGAAGGCCGAACTCTGCAGGACCTCCTGCACCATGCCGCCCTCCGCCGCACCGCGGCTCGTCAACTCTCCCGACGCGGTGGCGGCGCCGGGGACGTCAACCGGCGGCGGCAGCGGCGGCGCCGCTTCGGGCGGAGGCGCCAACCTGGCGTTGAGCCGCTCGTAGGCCGAGTCCCGATCGATCGTCTGGCCGTACTCGGCCTGCAGCGGGCTGGCCTTGGCCGCCGTGGCGATGGCCTCGGGGCCGATGGTGTCCATCAGCGAGCGGGGGGCCCGCATCCTGGTCCACGCGACCGGCGTGGGCGCACCCTTCTCCGAGAGCACGGTCACGACCGCCTCGCCGATGCCCAGCGAGGTCAGCGCCGACTCCAGGTCGTAGACGGTCGTTTTCGGGTACGTGCGCACCGTCTTGGACAAAGCCTTCTGGTCGTCGGGCGTGAACGCCCGCAGGGCATGCTGAATGCGCGCACCGAGTTGGCTCAGCACGTCGTTGGGCACATCGGTCGGCAACTGGGTGCAGAAGAAGACGCCGACGCCCTTCGACCGGATCAGCTTGACGGTCTGCTCAACCTGTTCCAGGAACGCCTTGGACGCATCGGTGAACAGCAGGTGGGCCTCGTCGAAGAAGAACACCAGCTTCGGCTTGTCGACGTCGCCGACCTCGGGCAGCGTGGTGAACAGATCGGCGAGCACCCACATCAGGAACGTCGAGAACATCACCGGCCTGGCGGCCTGGTTGCCGAGTTCGAGCAGGCTGATGACGCCGCGGCCCTGCGCATCCAGGCGCAGCAGATCCTTCGGCTCCAACTCCGGCTCGCCGAAGAAGGTGTCAGCGCCCTCGGCCTCCAGATTGACCAACGCACGCAGGATCACCCCCGCCGTCGTCGACGACACCGCGCCGAGCGCCTTCAACTCGGGCTTGCCCTCGTCGCCGGTCAGGTACTGGATGACCGCGCGCAGATCCTTCAGGTCCAGCAGCGACAGACCCTTCTGATCGGCCCAGTGAAAGATGAGCCCCAGGGTGGACTCCTGAGTAGCGTTGAGCCCAAGCACTTTTGACAACAGGATGGGCCCGAAGCTGGAGATGGTGGCTCGCACGGGAACGCCGATGCCCGACGTTCCCAGCGACAGGAACTCGACGGGGAACGCGGTGGGTGTCCATGAGTCACCGGTGTCCTCGGCGCGCTGTTCGGTCTTGTCATTCGTCGCACCCGGCCGCGACAGCCCCGACAGGTCCCCCTTGACGTCGGCCATCAACACCGGCACTCCCGCCGCCGACAACTGCTCGGCGATCACCTGCAGCGACTTCGTCTTGCCTGTGCCGGTGGCGCCGGCGACAAGGCCGTGCCGGTTAACGGTGGCGAGCGGAATGCGGACTTGCGCGGTGGGATCACAGGTCCCGTCCACGACGACGCTGCCCAGCTCCAACGCCTGCCCTTCGACGGCGTAACCTGCGGCGATCTGCTGTGCGGGGGAAGCTGTCGACTCAGTGGTCATGGCTGGCACCCTACTTGGGGGCCACGCCGACCGGGTGGGTGTGGGCTACCGACTGTCGGCCTTTGTCTTAATGTGAGCGCTGTGCGTGACGAACTGGTGTGGATCGACTGTGAGATGACCGGCCTGGACCTCAAAACAGACCGGCTCATCGAAATTGCGGTACTCGTCACCGACGCCGACCTCAACGTCCTCGGCGACGGGATCGACGTCGTGATCCACGCCGACGATGCCGCGCTTTCGTCGATGATCCCCGTCGTCACCGAGATGCACAGCCGCTCCGGCCTGACCGACGAGGTGCGGGCCTCCACCATCGGCATGGCCGAGGCCGAGGACCTCGTGCTCGACTACATCCGCGCCCACGTCAAGCAGGCCAAGACCGCTCCCCTGGCCGGCAACTCGATCGCGACCGACCGCGGGTTCATCGTGCGCGACATGCCCAAGCTGGACGACTACCTGCACTACCGGATGATCGACGTCAGCTCGATCAAGGAACTCTGCAGGCGCTGGTATCCGCGCATCTACTTCGGCCAGCCCGAAAAGGGGCTGGCACACCGCGCGCTCGCCGACATTCACGAGTCGATCCGCGAATTGAAGTACTACCGCCAGACCGCATTCGTTGCCCCACCCGGGCCGTCCACCAGCGATATCGCGGCCATCGCCGGGGAGCTCGGACCGCCGACCGGAACCTCAACGGCAACCGATTCGGCTGCCGAGCGTCCGAGCGGCTAATATCGACGACGCTGCGTATGCCTTCGGGCTCGGCAGCGATGGTGGCTGTAGTTCAGCTGGTAGAGCACCAGGTTGTGATCCTGGATGTCGCGGGTTCGAGCCCCGTCAGCCACCCGATACAGGTCAGGGAGCGTCACCGCTCCCTGACCTGTTTTTGGTGGGCGTGCCGATCAGATGGTGGCGTTGCCGGCCCGCCACTGTTCCCACGGGATGTTCCAGTCGCCCAGCCCGTCGACGCCGGGCAGGATCGATCCCACCGTGTTGACGATCTCGACCACGTCCCCGCGTTTGGAGTTGTCGTAGAACCACTGTCCGTTGGCGTTGCTCACGTTGATGCAGCCGTGGCTGACATTGCTGTAGCCCTGACTGCCCACCGACCACGGCGCGGCGTGCACGAAGATGCCGCTGTAGGAGATCTGGGTGGCCCAGTCCACCTCTGTGCGGTAGCCGTTCGGCGAATTCGACGGCACCCCATAGGTGGACGAGTCCATGATCATGTGGCTGAACCGGTCACCGACGATGTAGGTGCCGTTGTTGGTGGGCGTGCTGTTCTTGCCCATCGAGACCGGCATGGTCTTGATGATCTCGCCGTTGCGCTTCACGGTCATCGTCTTGGTGCTGTCGTCGACGGTCGTGATCACCTCGTCGCCGATGGTGAACCGGGTGCTGACGTTATCCTGCCCGAACAGCCCGTCGCCGAGGTCGACGCCGTAGCTGTTCACTGCGACCTCCACCGTGGTGCCGGGCTTCCAGTACGCCGCTGGGCGCCACCGCACCTCGCGGTTGCTCAGCCAGTAGAACGCACCCTGCACGGGCGGGTTGGACTTCACGGTGATGGCCTTCTCGGCGGCCTGGCGGTTCGGGATGTTCTCGTCGAACCGGACCGCGACGGGCTGACCCACGCCGACGACCTCACCGTCGTTGGGCAGCACGTAGGGCATCGTCAGGTTTTCCGGTGAATGCGTCTGGAACGACATCTGCTGGCGGGTGACGCCACCGAGACCCAGTGACTGCGCGCTCAGCGTGTAGCGCTTGTTGTAGTCGAGCGGCTCATTCGTGGACCAGGTCAGGCCGTCGGGGCTGAGCCTGCCCTCGACCTGGGTGCCTTCTGCGTTGACCATCGTCACCGCGCCCAGCACGCCGTCCTCGGCGCTGACGGTCACGGGCGAGTCCACGCTCACACCGACGGCGCCGTCCTTGACCGATGCCGTCAGTTTCGGCACGAGCAAATCCCCGAAGGGTGTGCCCTTGTCGGCGATCACCTCTGGTGGTGGCGGTGCGGAGTTACTGCTGCAGGCGCCGAGGCCGATCGCGAGTGCCGGAACGAGCATCAGGGTGATCCACCAGCGACGATTCGGGCGCCGGAGGCGCGCAGCCGCCGGCTGATGACGCGGACGGGTCACTGTTCGGACCTGCCACATTCTTTCTTCCACCTCGCAACCAATACTCACAGACAGACTGTCGGTGGCAACAGTCTAGGGGTTACTTCACCCCGCGGCGCCCTCACTGCGCCCGCGCTCCAGCCGCACCAAACGGAAGTGATTTCACGCCTCCCAGTGCGGCCTGTTATTGTCGCTCACGCGGCGCCGTTAGCTCAGTTGGTAGAGCAGCTGACTCTTAATCAGCGGGTCCGGGGTTCGAAACCCTGACGGCGCACCAGAACGCAATGCCGGGGCAACGCGCCGATCATGCGCTGTTCCTACTGCCTCATCCAGCGCGTCAGCCAACTGCCGAGATCCCTCCGCCCTGAGTCGACACCGCATGCGCAAATATGACTGCCTGCGATAAAGTACGCATAGCGTACTTTTATTGCGGGGGGGCCAGCATAAGCACTTCGACCATCGATGTGGACGCGCGGGCAATCGCGGCGCTCGGCCAGGCGCTGCTTACCTCGGCCTCCGCACGGCGGAGAGTCCTCGAGGTCGCAGCATGAAACGCTATCTGGCCGCCACCTTCGCGTCGCTGTGCTGTCGCAATTACCGGCTGTTCTTTCTCGGCCAGTCGGTGTCGGTGGCCGGAACCTGGATGCAGAGGATGGCACAGGGCTGGCTGGTGCTGGAGTTGACCGACTCGAGCGTCTGGCTTGGTGTCACGCTCGCTGCCCAGCAGCTGCCCACACTCATGCTGACGGCGTGGGGTGGCGTACTGGCCGACCGCTTCAGTAAGCGCAACATCTTGATCTGCACTGCGGTGGCCGCGATGATCCCTGCGCTACTGCTTGGCCTCCTCACCCTCACCGGACACGTCAATGTGCAGATCGTCCTTGCTCTCGTTCTCGCCGGCGGCGTCGGTGATGCATTGGAAAAGCCTGCGCGGCAATCCTTTCCGAGTGAATTGGTGCCCGCCGGCCGCCTCACGAATGCGGTGATGCTCAACAACGTGATGCAGGACACCGGAAAGGTGATCGGCCCCGCCATCGCAGGTGTGATGATCTCGGCGGTGGGGCTCCCGTACACCTTCTTGTTCAACGGGCTGTCCTATGTCGCCGTGATCGCAGGCCTGGTGCTGATGCGTACGCGCGAGCTGTTGGCTCCCGACCCGATCGCGCGTGGGCGAGGCCAATTGCGCGCCGGCCTTGCGTACGTGGGCACCACTCCCGAACTGCTCGGTCCGCTCGCCCTTCTGGCTTCGGTCGGTCTGGTGGCCTACAACTGGCAGCTCCTGCTCACGCTGTTAGGCCGCGACGTCTTCCACGGCGACGCTCGCATCGTCGGCTATCTGCTCGGCGCGCTCGGTGCCGGCTCGGTAATCGGTGGTCTCGCACTGGCAGGAGTGCTTCGCGCCACGATCGGGCGGATCATCGTCGCGGCCGCGACGCTGGCGATTCTCTTCATCGCCACCGGAGTCGCGCCGACGCAGGCTCTGGCTTTTGCCATGGTTTTCGGCCTCGGAGCGAGCAGCGTCCTGTTCAAATCGCTTGCCAGCACTTGGCTGCAACTGACAGCGGCACCGGAGATGCGTGGCCGCGTCTTGTCCCTTCTGGTCCTCGCCATTGCTGGAACCACACCGATCGGTGCACCGCTGATGGGCTGGCTCGCCGAACATGTCGGCACCAGGGCCACCTTTGTGGTGGCGGGTGCGCTGACCGCGCTCGCCGCGGCGCTGGCCTATCTGTACATGCGCCGGACGTCTATCCCCTCGACGTCCCGGATGGTGGCGGCCAAGTCGTCAGCGCACGATCCGATCGTGGACGCCGCTACCTAGCGACCTGGATCGCGGATGCTGCCGCTCATCGATCCAAGCCTCATCGCCCGATCTGGCGCCGATCCGTGCAGCCGCCCGATCTGAGGCGCTCGGGCCGGGTCTCGGGGAAGCGACGGTGAAGCCGGTCGATCAACCCGTGCGCTTCGTAGAGTTCGTGGCGCAGGCTGGCGACCCGCCGCCGCGCGACCACCGCCGCGTGACCCTGCACCCGCCTGGTGCGATTCTCCGCCGACTCCACTTTCTTGGAGATCTCGTCGACGTGAGCATGCAGCGACTGCAGTAGTTCCCTCGCCTGGGCGGCGTCGGCATCATCGGTCACAGCGGCATCATCGCACCGACGGCGATGTTGCGCGCGACCGGGTGACCTCAGCAAATCGGTCGCCGCTACGTCGACGCCCGTTCGGCAAACAGCCAACTCACGAGCGACCATTACCGCGCCGGTGGGCACGGCTGTCGCGTATCCACCGATATGCTCGCCGACGTCCGGCACGACCCGACCCGGCGTTGCCGCTGACGGATACGTAAATTATTCGCTGATCGGCGCATCGGCCCGGTAGGAAATGTGCTGGAAGTAACATAAAGCTCCTTATGGTGCGCATTCGACAGCGCTACGTTGCGTTGCGGAAGTAATTCCGGGCATCAACAGTTGTGGTTTTAAGCTGCGGCTGAAAGGGTACGAGTGCTAGAGTTCGGTTAGCTGACGCCCGTCCAGGGCGTCACAAGGAAGCACTAGGAAGCACGGATCGAGGAATTAGCTGATGGCGGCGGCAGCGGGCCCTTTCCCGAACGGTGCGTCCGGTGCGCACGGATCCGGCGAGGTAACTACGCAGGCGCCGCTTGCGGTCTACAGCTGTAACCGCCTCGGCCGTGTGGCTAATCCCCCCGGCTTCTCGCTTTCCGACTGGTTCCGATCCGGGCGCCGCCGCAGAATCGGCCCCGTCAGCGCTGCCTGATCCGGCGCACGAACACCACGACAACGACCGCTCCCACGCCCGCCAGCGAGACCGCGACGGCCGGCTTCTTGACGAACCGCACCACCGCGAACTTGATGTCATCGGCGATCCTGCGCGGGTTGGCGCGTTCGGCGAGGGAATCCACGGTGGAGGCCAGCTGATCGCGAGCCTGATCGATGTCCTGCTTGATGGTCTCGGGATCCCGATCCGCCACTGTCGCCTCCAAGCCGCTTCAAGTCCGACGTCCTGCCGCACTACCCTAGATCAGCCGACGCCATCCGATCGCGCCGGTCGAGAAGAAGGGTTATTCAACCGCATGCCAGAAACCTCGCGCCTCGAAGTCGGCGACACGGCGCCGGCGTTCAGCCTGCCCGATGCCGACGGGAACACGGTGAAGCTGTCCGACTTCAAGGGACGCAAGGTCATCGTGTACTTCTATCCCGCGGCCTCGACCCCGGGTTGCACCAAGGAGGCCTGCGATTTTCGCGACAACCTGGGTGATCTCAACGACGCCGGTCTCGACGTCGTCGGCATCTCGCCCGACAAGCCCGCCAAGTTGGCCAAGTTCCGCGATGACCAGAAGCTGACGTTCCCCTTACTGTCCGATCCGGACCGCGGCGTGCTCACTGCTTGGGGCGCCTACGGCGAGAAGACGATGTACGGCAAGACCGTTCAGGGCGTCATCCGCTCGACGTTCGTCGTCGACGAGAAGGGCAAGATCGAGGTAGCGCAATACAACATTCGCGCCACCGGTCATGTCGAAAAGCTACGGCGCGACCTGTCCGTCTAGGTGGTCGGTTCGACGCGCAAGCGCTCATCGCCGCCGAGATTCGCGAGCAGCAGCGCCTCCGCGGTGGCTGCTCGCTCCAGCACCCGCAGGTCCAGGCTCTCGTTGATGCTGTGCGCCTGCGTCTGCGGGTCCTCGACGCCGGTCACCAGTACCTCCGCGTCCGGAAATGCCGCGGCGATCTCGGCGATGAAGGGGATCGAGCCGCCGACGCCGGTGTCGACCGGTTCGTTGCCCCACGCCTGCCTGAAGGCGGCGCGCGCGGCGTCGTAGACGGCACCGTCGGCGTCGATGGCGTACGGCTGCCCGACGTCACCCGGGGTCACGGTCACCTGCGCACCCCACGGTGCGTGCTGTTCGAGATGACGCGTCAATGCGGCGAGATGCTCCCGCGCGTCACCGCCAGGAGCGACTCGCATGCTGACCTTCGCCGTGGCACGTGGGATCAACGTGTTCGATGACCGCGCGATCGGCGTGGTGTCGATACCGATGACCGTGATCGACGGCTTCGCCCAGAGCCGTTGCGTCACAGTGCCGGATCCGATTTCGGAGACACCGTCGAGCAGGCCTGCCTCCTCGCGCACTCGCTCGGCCGAGTAATCGATGTCGGCCACTTCACCCTGATGCAGCCCGGCCACCGCGACGTTCCCGTCATCGTCGTGCAGGCTGGCCAGCAGACGGATCAGGACGGTCAGCGCATCGGGCACCACGCCGCCCCACAGGCCCGAGTGCAACCCGTGGTCCAGCGTGGCGACCTCGACCACGCAGTCGGCGAGGCCGCGCAACGACACCGTCAGCGACGGCACGTCGGTGCTCCAGTTGTCCGAGTCGGCGATCACGATCACATCGCAGGCGAGTGTGTCGCGGTGCGCCGCCAACAACCGAGGCAGTGACGGCGAGCCCGACTCCTCCTCGCCTTCGACGAACACGGTCACTCCTACGGGCGGTTTGCCGCCATGCGCCCGGAATGCGGCCAGATGCGTTGCGATACCGGCTTTGTCGTCGGCGCTGCCGCGGCCGTACAGGCGTCCGTTACGCACTGTCGGCTCGAACGGTGCGGTATCCCACTGCCCGTGGTCGCCCTCGGGTTGGACATCGTGATGGGCGTACAGCAGCACCGTCGGTGCGCCCGGCGGAGCCGGATGCCGGGCGATGACGGCGGGAGCGCCGCCCTCGCTGACGATCTGGACATCATCGAACCCCGCCGCGGACAACAGCTTTGCCACCGCGTCGGCGCTGCGCTGCACTTCGCCGCGCCGGGACGGGTCGGCCCACACCGATTCGATCCGGACCAGGTCCTCCAGATCACGACGCACCGCGGGCAGCACCTCGCGCACGCGCTCCACCAAATCGCTCATGGAGCCGAGGCTATCTCTCCTCGAGGATCGCCACCGCCGCGGCTGTGTCCGCCTCATGAGTCAGCGAAAGGTGAATCGTCACGTCCTTCAAGTGCTCGGCGATCGCACCGGTGAGCCGCACCTTCGGCCGTCCCCACATATCGGTGACGACCTCGATATCGCGGTGAATGCCCTCGGGCAGCATCGGCCGCTTCGAAAACCGTGAACCCGACCACGCCTTGATGACGGCTTCCTTGGCTGCCCACCGCGCCGCCAGATGCCGCGCGGCCGACGAACTCTTGTCGGCGGCATCACGACGCTCACCGGGGGTGAACGTCTCGGCGAACACGGTGCCGGGCTGGTCGACCTGTTCGGCGAAATCGGGAATGGAGACCAGATCGATCCCCACCCCGACTACCGCCATGGCCGCAACGCTATCTCACACCCCCGGCCGGACATACACATCGTCGTCGCCGAGCCGGGCGTTCGGGTCGAGTAGCATCTCGGCCTCCTGCCGCTTCTCCGGCGCCTCTGCGCTGAACCGTCGGTCGGCCGGCTTCTCGTAGAGCGGCCGCCCGCCGGCGATCGCCGCCGCCAGCCTGCGCTGGCCCGCCAGCACCCGAGCGTCCGCCCGCTTCTTGTAGTCATCGCGTTCCTGCGGGCTGAGCGCGGCCAGGAAGGCCTGCGGGTGCACGAGCGCGACCAGACCGGAGACGTGGCCGAATCCGAGGCTGGTGACCAGGCCGGCCTTCAGCGGGAACTGCTCTCCCAGTCGCAGGGTGTCGCGCACCCAGACCAGGTGAGCGGCGCCGTCGAGTTCGTCGTCGACGCAGTCCAGGCTGCGGTTCGGCGGAATCACACCGTCGCGCAGGATCTGGCACAGCCCCATCATCTGGAATGCCGCGGCACCGCCCTTGCTGTGACCCGTCAGGCTCTTCTGCGAGACCACGAACAGCGGTGCGCCCGGCGAGCGCCCCAGCGAATCGGCGAGCCGCTCGTGCAGTTCGGTCTCGTTCGGATCGTTGGCCAACGTGGAGGTGTCGTGCTTGGACACCACCGCGATGTCGTCGGGTCCGACGCCGAGCTTGGCCAGCGAGCGCGCCAACTGCGAATCCCGGCCGCCGCGACCGGCGCTCAGCGCACCGAGCCCCGGAGCGGGGATCGACGTGTGCATGCCGTCACCGAACGACGACACGTAGCCGATCACCGACATCACCGGCAGACCCATCTTCAGCGCGAGATCGCCACGGGCCAGCAGGAGGGTGCCACCGCCCTGCCCCTCGACGAATCCGAGCCGGCGACGGTCATTGGCCCGCGAGAACTTCGAGTCGCTGATGCCCTTGGCGCGCATCACCTCGGTATCGGCGGTGGCCGACATGTCACCGAATCCGATGATCGCCTCGAGCGTCAGGTCGTCGTAGCCGCCCGCGACCACGAACTCGGCCTTGCCGAGCCGGATCTTGTCGACGCCCTCCTCCACCGACACCGCGGCCGTCGCGCATGCGCCGACGGGGTGGATCATCGCGCCGTAGCTGCCGACGTAGGACTGAACCACGTGTCCGGCAAAGACGTTCGGCAGGACCTCCTGCAGGATGTCGTTCGGCTTGTTCCGGCCCAGCAGGTTGCCGTGGTACATCGTCTGCATCGACGTCAGGCCACCCATGCCGGTGCCCTGAGTGCTGGCGACCAGGCTGGGGTGCACCCAGCGCATCAACTCTGTCGGGCTGAACCCGGCGGAGAGGAACGCGTCGACCGTCGTGACGAGGTTCCACAGTGCGACACGGTCGATCGAGCTGACCATGTCCTGGCTGACGCCGTACACCGTCGGGTCGAATCCCGTCGGGATCTGCGCGCCCACGGTCCGCGACAGCTTCACCTTGCGCGGCACCCGGATCTCGGTGCCCGCCTTGCGAGTCACCTGCCAGTCGGCACTGTCCGGCACCGGCGCGATGACCGTGTGCTCCGGGTCGAATTGGACGAATGCCCGCGCGTCGGCCTCCGAGGACACCACGAACGTGAAGTCCTTGTCCAGGAACACCGAGACCAGCAGCGGCGCTGCGTGATCCGGGTCGATCGCACCGTCGTCGACCAGCTCGCGAATGCCCACCCGCTCGACGACCACATCGTGGTAACGCTCGACCAGTTCGCCCTCGTCGACCAGGTCACCGGTGTCGGTGTCGTACCAGCCCGGCGTGGGATCGTCCTCCCACTTGACGAGCCCGGTGGTCCAAGCGAGCTCGAGGACACCCGCGGCCGACAGCTCGTTGTCGGTCTCCATCTCGAAGCGGGTGCGCGACGACCCGTACGGTCCCAGTTCGGCACCGCCGACGATGACGACCAGATCGGCCGGATCGACGTCCAGGTCCTCCCAGGCCGGTGCCGGTGCGGCCTTGTAACCGCGTGGCGGCGACGGGAGCGCCCGGATCGTTCCGTGCTCCTGCTCCTCGTCTACGCCGCCCTTTCCGGTCTCCAGCATCTCCTCACGCGCCTTGGCGGCCAGCTCGGACATGTCGAGATCGACCTCGGCCAGGCCACCGGTCAGGTCCACCTCCAGCGGTTCACGCGCCGCGGCGACCTTGGACTCGATGCCGCAGAGATCGAGCAACATGCGGGCCATCTCGTCGGTGGTGTACGTGGTGACGCCGGCTTCCTCGACCGCGCCGACGATGGCGTCGTTGTGACCCATCAGGCCGGTGCCCTTGGTCCAGCCGATCAGCGCGTGCGCCAACGAGACTCGCTGCGACCACGACGACTCCGCCTTCCAGCGTGACACCACCGCGTCGAGCGCGGACTTGGCCTCGCCGTAGGCGCCGTCGCCACCGAACATGCCGCGGTTCGGCGACCCGGGCAGCACCACGTGCAGCCGGGCGGCGATGTCCCGCTCGGCACCGATGTGCGAGAGGCCGCCGATCAGCCGCTGCACGGCCCACAAAAGCACCTTCATCTCCATCTCGGCGCGCGAACCGGCGTCGGACAGATCACCCGCGACCCGCGGTGCTGCGAATGGGAACAGCAGCGTCGGAGTCTGGGCATCCTTGAGGTGAATCGATTGCGGCCCAAGGCTTTCGGTCTGCTCACTACCCACCCACGAGACCAGCGCGTCGATGTCGGTGTAGGACGCCATGTTGGCGGGCACCACCCACAGCTTGGCGCCGAACCGGGCATTGTCGCGGTACAGCGTGCGGTAGAAGGCCAGTCGGTCATCGTCGAGCTTGGACGTGGTCGCGACGACGGTCGCACCCCCATCGAGCAGTTGAGCGACGACCGACGCGGCGATCGAACCCTTCGATGCGCCGGTGACGACCGCAACCTCGTCGTGGTAGCAGCCCGTACCCGGGTTCTCGGCTCCGGCCGCGGCGCGGCCGTACAGCGAGGCGTGCACATTGCGGCCGGCGGCCAGCGCCTTGCCCTGCCACCAAGTGGCCTGGGTGCCGACGATGTGCCCGGCGCCCTCGAAGCGCTCGGACAGTCGCGGCCAGTCCGCGTCGACCTCACTCTCATCGAGCAACCAGAGCTTGGCCAGATCCTCACGGGCACTCGCCCAGCGGTCGTCGAACAGCACCGCCTTGCGGCCGTCGAACACCGGCGCCACCAAACGCGGCCAGTCCGAACCGAGTTCGGCGGTCACCAGGTCGATGAGCTCGGCATCGGTGGCAGCTTCGGGAGTGCTGACCGGGGCGTCGTGCCCGAGCTGATTCAGAATCATGCGGGCAGCCGAGGCCAGCACGCCGTCACGACCGGTGACCGTCTCGGCGAACTCTCCCAGCGCGGCGGAGTCCACCACGCCGCCGCCACCGCCTGCGGCCGAGGGCAGCGAGACCGGAACCCCTTGCCTGGCACCCACCGCGGTGACTGCGGCGTCGATCACCTTGTCGACCGTCGCTGCATCGGCCAGCGCACCGTCGTGCAGTCCACCGAGCCCACCGCCGCGGACACTGGAACCCTCGCGGGTGCCCAGCGCCACCTCGACCGTCACGTGCTTGACCCAGCCTGCGCCGAGCTCCCAGGTCTTGGTGACCCGTTCGGCGATGTATGCGGGACGCTTGCCCGACGGGCCGAGCACCGTGCGCAGCTGATCGTTGATCGCGTCGGAAAGCACCGGGCCGAAAGGCTTGTAGGTCCGGGCCAGCTTGGTGACCTGTCCCTTCAGCCCGGCCAGGTCGGCCTCGGCGGCACCGTCGATGGCGCCGAGGTTCAGCTCCGAACCCAGGTCCACCAGCAGCTGGTTGCGTCGCGACGACGCACCGTCGGTGATCGACTCGATCGAATCCAGTGGCTCGATCTGATCCATCCGCATCTTGGCCGACAGCGCGATCAGCGCCATGGTGGCGTCGGCCGCGGTGTAGCCGAGGTCGTCCGGACGCGGGCCGCCGCTGGGAGCGACGGGCGCGGCCGGTGCCGCGGGAGCGGCCGGCGCGGGCGCGGCGTCGGCGACCGGTGCCGGCGAGTCGTGCTCTTCCGCATCCGGCTCGGGATCGGTGTCCGTGGCGAACAACACCGCGGCGTCACGCTCGGAGTTCAGCACTTCGGTTGTGCTGTGCGAGTATTCGGGCAGTTTCAGCGTGTTCGTCGCCAGGCCGGCGACGGTCGGCGCCGATTTGACGCCGATCTCGACGAACCGCTCGATGCCCAGACCGCCGGCGGCCTCCTCGATGAAGAGCAGATCCTGGGTCTCGATCCAGCGCACCGGGCTGGCGAACTGCCAGGCCAGCAGCTCGATGACGACCTTGCGGCACAGCTCGGCCGGCCTCTCGTTACGCCAGGTGTCGTAGTCGGCGAGGATCTCGTCCAGCGGCTCGGCGGGCACCAGATCGCGGATCTCCTGGATGAAGTCGCGATCCAGCGTGAACGGCCTCGGCACCAGGTTCGGGATGTACTTGCCGACGATGAGTTCCGGATTCTGATCGCGTGGCATGACGCGCTCCAGGGACCGGCGGAAGTCGGCCACACCGACCCGCAGCACCGAGGAGTGGAACGGTACGTCGATGCCGGGCACCAGGATGAACGAGCGCTTGCCGCCACTGATCTCGCGGCGCTTCTCGACCTCTTCCTCCAGTACCTCCAGGCCACGCACGCTGCCGGCGATCGCGTACTGCGAGCCACGCAGGTTGTAGTTGACGATCTGCAGGAATTCACCGGTGCGCTCGGAGATGCCGTCGATGAACGCCGGAACGTCGGCGTCGTCGAGATCGATCTGCGACGGCCGGATCGCGGCCAGCCGGTAGTTGGACCGGCCCATGTGGTCACGCGGAACGATGTCGTGCATCTTGCTGCCCCGGTGGAACACCACCTCCAGCAACGCCTCGAGTTCGTAGACGCCGCTGACGCAGGCCAGGGCCGTGTACTCCCCGACGGAGTGACCGCAGGCGATCGCCCCCTCGACGAAGGCGCCCTGCTCCCGCATCTCGGCGACCTGTGCGGCCGCCACCGTCGCCATGGCGACCTGGGTGAACTGGGTCAGATACAGCACACCCTCGGGATGCTGATAGTGCACGCCGCTGGCGATCAGGCTGGTCGGGTTGTCGCGCACCACGTGAAGCACTGAGAATCCCAGGGTTTCACGGGTGAACTTGTCGGCGGTGTCCCACACCTTGCGGGCCGCCTTCGAGCGGGCGCGCACCTCCATACCCATGCCCTTGTGCTGGATGCCCTGGCCGGGGAAGGCGTAGACGGTCTTCGGTGCGGCGAGTTGCGCGGTCGCCGACATCACGAGTTCGTTGTCGACCTTGGCGGTGACCTCGATGATCTCCGCACCACGGTCGATGCCGACCCGGTCGACCCGGAAGTCGATTTCGTCGCCGGGCAGCACCATGCCCAGGAATCGTGACGTCCAACCCACCAAACGGGCGGGCGGAGTTGCCCTGCCGTCGGTCGCGGTCACCACGTGCTGGGCGGCTGCGGAGAGCCACATGCCATGCACGATGGGCGATTTCAGGCCGGCCAGCAGTGCCGCGGCCCGGTCGGTGTGGATCGGGTTGTGATCACCCGAGACGACCGCGAAGGCGCTCATATCGGTGGGCGCACTGACCGTGACGTCGCGGCGGCGGCGCCGTGGCGTGTCGGTGGCGTTGTCGGTGATCGCCCCGCCGGCGCGCAGCGGATCGGCGAGCTCGGCCCCGCCGGTGCGGCCGCGGATCGCGAACCGCTCCTCGAAGCGTGCTACGAGTGTGCCCTCGGCGTCGGCGATGGTCACCTCGACCGGGATGACGCGGCCGTACTCGGTGTCGGTGGCCGCCGAAGCCGTTGCGGTGACGGCTAATTCGGCCTTGGACTTCGGCATCGGGGCGAGCAGGTGGGCGGCGTGATCCAAGTGGACCAGGCTCAGCAGCCCCTCGATGACGGGGAAGCCGTCGTCGGTCACGGCCGAACCGATGGCGGCGAACACCGCGGGCCAGCAGTCGCCGACCAGCGCATCGGGCGCCAGAGTCAGGCCCGGCGCCAACGGGGCGCCGAAGGTGGCGGTCACCCCGGTGTGGTCGGCGACCTTCTCGGGATCCCAACCGACGGTGACGGTCGCGGTGTTGTCCTTAACCGGCGGCAGGTCGTCGGGGCCGTCGACGCCTGCGGCAATCGCGAGCACCGAGCGCATCGCGGTCGCCGCGTCTTCGACGGTCACCACGGGCATTCCGCCGTCGACCGTGCAGGACGGCAGCGTGAACGGGATGTTGATCCAGGTATCCGACAGTGGCACGCTCAACGTCACGCTGTCGCCGGCGCGCTCCAGCCGGGCGCCCGTGGACGGGTGTGTGGCACTGCGGTTTTCGTTGACCTGCCACTCGTCCGGGGCACCGATCCGGTGGACCGGGTTGATGGCGGTGCGTCCGGCCCACCGCACGTCGGGCGAATCGAGGACGACGGCCAGCGGACCGGTCACGTCGATCCGGGCCTGGCGGCGCGACACCACCGGTGTCGGCTCGCCGCCGGCAGCGATCACCTCGTCGATCGAGGCCTGCTCGAAGCGGTCCAGCAACTCGCCGACAGGCTCGTCGACGCGGGTGATCCCGGCGACCGCCTGCGTGCCGGGGATGATGCACACCTGGTCGGCGGTGTAGCGCGCGTCGTGTGCCTGCCACAGCGAGTCGCTGCGCCACCAGCGCCGCACATCCTTGTCGATCACGGGCACGAAGTTGACCGGCTTGCCGGGCGTCTTGCACAGCGTGATGAAGAACGGGACATCGGCCGGATGCAGCTTGACGGCCTCGGCATCGGCGTAGCGCGACGCCAGTGCGGCGATCGCCTGATCCGGATTCTCCAGCAGCGCTTCGTCATCGAACAACGTCTCGATCGGTCCGGAGTCCTGCGGATGCAGCCGGGCCTCGGCACGCTTGAGCATGTCGGCGAACCGGTCCCGCCAGGTATCGGCCAGCCACGGGCTGCCCGGCGATGCGGTATCGGCGGTGGTGTTGCCGTCACCGATCGCCAGTTCGACGTAGCGCTGCAGCCACTGCAGGTAGGTCATGTCCCCGACGTCGCCGAAGTACGGCTTGGCGGTGTTCGCCATCGCGGCGATCAACTCGTTGCGGCGGGCTGCCACGGCCTCGGCGTCACCGGCGACCTCGTCGAGCAGTCGGCCGCACCGCGATGCCGTGTTGTCGATCTCGTGAATGTCGGCACCGAGCTGGCTGCGGCTGGAAGCCATGCCGCCCTGGGCCTTTCCGGCGCTGATCCAGTGGTCAGTGCCGGTCGTGTCGACCAGCATCTGCTTCACCGACGGCGAGGTGGTCGCCTCGAGGGTGGCCATCGCGGCCGTGCCCACCAGGATGCCGTCGACCGGCATGAGCGGGAAACCGTACTGCTCGGCCCACCGGCCGGACAGGTATCCGGCGGCACGTTCGGGTGTGCCGATGCCGCCGCCGACGCAGATGGTGATGTTGGCGCACTTACGGAGTTCGCCGTAGGTCGAGACGAGCAGATCGTCGAGGTCTTCCCACGAGTGGTGGCCGCCGGCGCGGCCGCCCTCGATGTGCACGATGACGTCGCGCTCGGGGACCTCGGCCGCGATCTTGATGACGGACTTGATCTGGTCGACCGTGCCCGGCTTGAACACGACATAGCTGATGCCGATCGAGTTGAGCTCGCCGATCAGCTCGACGGCCTCCTCGAGATCGGGGATGCCCGCCGACACCACGACGCCGTCGATCGGTGCACCCGACTGACGGGCCTTCTGCACCAATCGCTTCCCGCCCACCTGCAGCTTCCACAGGTAAGGATCGAGGAACAGCGAGTTGAACTGGATCGCACGCCCCGGCTCGAGCAGTTGAGTCAGTTCCTCGATGCGCGCGTCGAAGATGGGCTCGGTGACCTGGCCGCCGCCCGCAAGCTCGGCCCAGTGGCCGGCGTTGGCCGCGGCCGCCACGATCTTGGCGTCCACGGTGGTCGGCGTCATGCCGGCCAACAGGATCGGCGAACGTCCGGTGAGGCGGGTGAACTTGGTCGACAGCTTGACCGAGCCGTTGGGCAGCGTGACCGCCGACGGCGCGTAGCTCGACCAGGCCGGCGCGATCTCGGGAGCGGCGCCGACGGTGAACAGGTTGCGCTGACCGGCCCGGGTGGCGGCGGGCACGATACCGACGCCGAGGCCGCGGATGACCGGCGCGGTGACACGGGTGATGGTGTCGCTGGGGCCGAGGTCGATGATCCACTCAGCACCCGAGTCATGCAGGCCGCTCGACCTCACCGACCCAGTCGATGGGTTCTGTGTAGATCGACTTGGTGAGCCAGTGCAGCAGCTCACGGTCGAGCCCGAGCTTGCTTCCCCAGCCATCGACGACGTCGACACCGTCGGCCAGGCGCGGGGTGTGGAAGCCGACCTCCACCTGGACCCCGTTGAACACAGGGCTGAAGACTGCGCCCCCGCGCGTCTTGTTCTTGCGCTCGGCCTCTTCCTTCTCGGTGATCTTGCTGCAGTACAGCTCGAAGCGGGCCAGCTGTTCGGGCGTGCCGGTGATGACCACCGACCGACGCCCGTTGCGGATCGAGAGGATCGGCGGCAGCACGGTGCGAACATCGGTGGAGAAGTCTTCGAGCAGTTCGGCGATGCGCTGGGGATCGGCGTTGGTGATGGACACCATCGGGGACTTGTCGCCCCGCCCGACCATGCCGCGCCTGCGCGAGATCAGCGAACCCGCGGCACCGATCAGCTGCGACATCGCCAGAATCTCGGCATCCCGCGCACCGTTGGCCTTCAATGCCTCGCAGGCGAAGATGCCCTGCGAGTGACCGGCCATGGCGACCGGCGGGGTGCCCGCCAGATCAAGCCCCTGGCGCGTCACGGCGCGGATGGCGGCCATCTGGGCCAGCAGGATGCCGGGGCCGGAGATGGCGGCGGTGATCAGCTGCTTGGAGGTGGGCAGTGGCTCTTCGGCGGCCAGGGCACGCACCCACTGCATGGGCTGGAAGCCGATCGGTCGCACCACGACCAGTTCGCGGGCCACCGGCTGGAGCAGCAGTTCGGCCTCGCCGACGACCTCGCTCAGCTCCGATTCGATGCCGGCCGAGCTGACGAGCTCCTCGAGGTTCTCCAGCCAGGCGCCGCCCTGACCGCCGAACGCGACGGCGTACGGCTCACCGGCATTCAAACGATCCACGAGGGCGGCGTGGCCTGCCAACGCGTCACTCTGCTCGCGGGTCTCGCTGATGCGGTCGGTGGACACACGGCGCTGCTCATTGATCGTCACGTCTTGTTATCTCCCTCGGTACGTCTCGCGCGTTGCGTTTCGTTCGTCTTGTGGGCTGGTGTGTGTGAAGCTCGACGACCTGCGCTCCCCTGCGGAGGTCATCTCGATTCTTCGTCGAATCACGGGCTGGCTTCGGGCGCATCCGGCGCCGCGTGGCCACTCCAGCTGTACTAAGAGTGTCATAAGGAACGACACCATCTTCACGCCCGAAATGGTTACTGGCGAGTTCTACCTCTTAGTAACCACAACTTGGATAACACCGGGCTGCGCATGGGCGGAAGACATCCGGGACAAACGTCCTGCATGCAGGTGGTTACGGTCGAGTAGGCATAACAGCGCAGATCAAAGCAGTATTGTTATGTAATCGTTATGTAAAAATTTTGGCCCGCTTCGCCCGCCACACGGTGCCGCGCGGAGCCGACAACTGGACACGCATTGTCTCGTCAGGCTCGTCGGCCACCAAAAAACGTTTGCTGAATTTTATTACTAGTCGGTAAGTCTCAGTCCCACTGACCGAACTGTGGCTTCATGATGTTGTTGATGTCCACCCCAACGCCCGCGACCGAGCGCTTATCGATCTCGACCTGGTGCAGATGTGCGGCCGGGTGGGTGACCCCCCCGGGCGAACCCCAGTTGTGCTGCCAGAAGTAGGTGCCGAGCCCGTCCTGCAGTGCCCATTCGATGGTTTTGGAGTTCGCGTAGACGCCGACCCGCTGATGTCCCAGCACCGCTTCCCAGCCCTTGAGATAGGGCGCGACCTGGCTCTTGTACTGGTCATAGGAGGGGGCGTCATCGATCGAGGCGTAGATGGGCGCGCCATAGGAACCGCCCGCGGCCAGATGTAACTGCCAGCCCCGCTGCGCGTGCTGCACTCCGGCGTTCTGACCACCGAGCCAGTCTGCGGTGTCCTGTTTTCCGAACTGATAGCAGGACACGATCTTCAGACCGTTCTGGTACAGGTCGCGGGCCTCGGGCAGTTGGATCGGCTTGCCGAGCATCCAGGCGCCGCCCGGACGCCGGTCCGATACGTATCGGATCGCACCGAGTGCGCCGGAGGACCGGAGATCGGCGGCCTTGATGACACCCGCCGCGTAGTCCAGGAGCACGCCCAGCGGCGCCGCAGAGGCCGGGGCCGGGGTCAGCGCCGAGGCCATCGCCTGCAGGCCGCCGCCCAGGCCCAGCGCAGCCGGGGCCGCGGCAGCGCTTTTCAGCACGGCGCGCCGGGATATTGACACGTGCCACAGATTACGACAGCTACATCATGTTTCACCTCAACTCCGCCAGTCACAACTGCATCAACGTGCCCAACCGCCGGTGTTCTGACTAGTTGCCCAGCGAAGGGTGCCGAACGACAGTGCGGTGGTCGATTCACCCTCACGGACCCCGAAAGGCCGCTTCGGCGCGGGTTGCTGTGATGCGAAACACGTACCGAGATCGGCGCTGGACGCAGGAATCCGCAATGCCGCTGCAGTATCGACGCGGAATTCTTAGGATCAGCCATGCCTTTCGGTATCGCCCGTGCGCCGCGCGATGCAGATACCCCGTCACCCGCCTCCGATCCCCAGATCGAACTGATCGGCGTGCGCAAGGTGTTCGGTGACCGCGGCAAGCAGATCGTCGCCGTGGAGGACGCGAACCTGGTGGTCGAGGACGGTGAACTGTTCGGGATCCTGGGGCCGTCTGGCTCTGGTAAGACGACGGTCCTGCGGATGGTCGCGGGATTCGAGCAACCCACCGAGGGCATCATCAAGCTCGGCGGCACCGATGTCACATCGCTGCCCGCCCGTCGCCGCGACGTCAACACTGTGTTCCAGGAGTACGCGCTGTTCCCCCACATGACCGTGGCGCAGAACGTCGAGTACGGGCTCAAGGTGCGGGGCGTGCCCAAGGCCGAACGTCGCCAACGCGCCGCGGATGCACTCGACATGGTGCGCCTGACCGATCTCGGGCCCCGGCGGCCCACCCAGTTGTCTGGCGGACAACGTCAACGGGTGGCGTTGGCGCGCGCATTGGTGGGCAGGCCGCGGGTGTTGCTGCTCGACGAACCGCTGGGCGCACTTGATCTCAAGCTGCGGGAGCAGATGCAGATCGAACTCAAGGCGATCCAGCGCGAGGTCGGGATCACGTTCGTCATCGTCACCCACGACCAGGACGAGGCGCTGACCCTGTGTGATCGGCTCGCGGTCTTCAACGACGGCCGCATCGAGCAGATCGGCAAGGCCCGCGACGTGTACGAGAATCCGGCCAACCGGTTTGTCGCCGACTTCGTCGGCACCTCCAATGTGCTCGACGGCGCCGCCGCGGAGGCGGTCATCGGCAAGAGCGGGATGTTCGTCATCCGTCCCGAACGCATCGCGGTCTTCAGGCCTGGCACCGACCCGGTGCCCGGTGTGCGCACCGTCGAGGCCACCATCTCCGAGATCATCTACGCCGGCCCCACGACCCGGATCGCGGCCACCGCGCCGCCGGGGGTGACGCTGACCGCCACGGTGCTCACCGCGAGCACCTGGCTGCCACCCGATCTTCACCACGGCACACCAATCACCTTGGCGTGGCCAGAAAAAGCGATTCACCAACTGTCACACGAGGAGAAGCGATGAAAGCCAATGTGATGCGAACGGGCTTCGCCCTGACAGCGTGCGCCGTATTGGCGTTGTCCTTTGCCACTGCCTGTTCGGGCTCCCAGGACTCCGGCAGCGGCGGTGAGACGCTGCCGCAGATGGAACCGCTGTCGGCGCTGGGCGACGGCGAAGGCCAGCTCAACATCATCGCGTGGGCGGGCTACGCCGAGGATGGCTCCAACGACAAGGCCATCGACTGGGTGACCCCGTTCGAACAGAAGACCGGATGCCAGGTCAATGTGAAGCTCGGCAACACCTCCGACGAGATGGTGCAGTTGATGAGGACCGGTCAGTACGACGGTGTGTCCGCATCCGGTGATGCCACGCTGCGGATGATCTATGCGGGTGACGTCGCACCGGTCAACACCGACCTGGTGCCGAATTACGCGACGATCTCATCCTTCCTCAAGGACAAGTCGTGGAACTCGGTGGAGGGCAAGATGTATGGGATCCCCCACGGCTGGGGCGCGAACCTGCTGATGTACAACATCGGGGTCGTCCGCGATGCACCGAACTCCTGGTCGGCAGTGTTCGACGACTCAGGCAGCTATAAGGGCAAGGTCACCGCCTACGACTCCCCGATCTACATCGCCGACGCCGCGTTGTATCTGTCCAAGGCCAAGCCGGACCTCGGCATCAAGGATCCCTACTCGCTGACTCCCGAACAACTCGACGCCGCAGTCGATCTGCTCAAGAAGCAACGCGAGAACATCGGCGAGTACTGGTCGGATTACACCAAAGAGGTGCAGGCGTTCGAGTCCGGCACCTCGGTGATCGGCACGACGTGGCAGGTGATCGCCAACACCATCGGCGCGGACAACAAGGTTCAGGTGAACACCGTCTTGCCCAAAGAAGGAGCAACGGGATGGTCGGACACCTGGATGGTGTCGGCCAAGGCCGCCCACCCGAACTGCATGTACAAATGGATGGACTGGATCTCCTCCCCCGAAGTGAATGCCCAGGTCGCCGAATACTTCGGTGAGGCCCCCGCGCAGACGAAGGCGTGTGAGCACACCAGCCAGAAGGACTTCTGCGACATCTACCACGCGACCGACGAGAAGTTCGCGGCCGAGATCCACTACTGGACCACACCGCAGAAGCAGTGCGTCGACGGCAGCGGCGACAACTGCACGACCTACACCGAGTGGGTCGACAAATGGCAGCAGATCAAGGGGTGACCCGAACCGGCGCCACGCTGCCGACATCCTCCATATCACTGCGGCGCCGGATCAGCCTCGCGCTGCTTCTCGTACCGCCGATGGTCTGGCTCATGGTGGCCTACCTGGGTTCGCTTGCGGTGCTGCTGGTTTCGGCATTCTGGACCACCAGTGCGTTCACCGGCGCGGTGGTGCACACGTTCACCACCGAGAACATCGAGCGGGTGCTCACCGATGAGGTGTTCCGGGTGGCGACCCTGCGCACCGTCTCGGTGGCGCTGGTCGTCACGGTGATCTGTGCAGTGCTGGCGGTTCCGCTCGCGTTCTACATGGCCAAGGTGGCCTCGCCGCGGGTACGGCTCGCGCTGGTGGTGGCCGTGACGACGCCGCTGTGGGCCAGCTACCTCGTGAAGGCCTACGCATGGCGGATGCTGCTCTCACCCGAAGGGCCGCTGGCGCGGACGACTGGCTACACCCCCGGTTACGGCCTGACCGCCACGATCGCCACGCTGGCCTATCTCTGGTTGCCGTACATGGTCATCCCGGTCTTCGCCGCGTTCGAACGCGTGCCCGACGCGCTGATCGACGCGAGCTCGGACCTGGGCGCCTCCGATATGTCGACCCTGCGAATGGTGATCGCGCCGCTGGTCTTCCCCGGCATCGCGGCGGGCTCGATCTTCACCTTCTCGCTGTCGCTCGGCGACTACATCGCGGTGACGATCGTGGGCGGCAAGACCCAGATGCTGGGCAACATCATCTACGGCCAGCTGGTCACCGCCAACAACCAGCCGCTGGCGGCGGCGCTGTCGATCATCCCGCTGGTCGCGATCGTCGCCTATCTTTTGGCGATGCGGCGCACCGGCGCGCTGGAGAATGTCTGATGCTGTCGACCACGGCCCGACGGGCTGTCCGGGTATGGACGGCAATGGTGTTGGTATTTCTCTACGCCCCGCTGCTTCTCGTCGTGATCAACGCGTTCAACTCATCGCGCTCGTTCGCCTTCCCGCCGTCCGGGTTCACGGTGCGATGGTGGGTGGACGCATGGCACAGCGAAGGGATGTGGCGGTCGTTGGCGAACTCTGCCGTGGTGGGCCTCGGCGCCACGGCGATCGCGCTCGTGCTCGGAACGATGGCGGCATTCGCGGTGCAGCGGTATGACTTCTTCGGTAAGCATGTCGTGAGTTTCCTTGTGGTGCTTCCTATTACTCTTCCCGGCATCGTCACGGGTATCGCGTTGAACGCCACCTTCACCTCCGCGCTGGGAGTGACACTCGGCATCGCGACGGTCATCATCGGACACGCGACGTTCTGTGTGGTCATCGTCTTCAACAACACGCAGGCCCGGCTGCGCAGACTGGGCACCGCGCTGGAGGATGTCTCCGCCGACCTGGGCGCCTCGCCGTGGCAGACCTTCGCGTACATCACGTTCCCGATGATGCGCGGGGCGCTCGTCGCGGGCGCGATCCTGGCCTTCGCGCTGTCGTTCGACGAGATCGTGGTGACCACGTTTACCGCGGGACCGACGGTGCAGACCCTGCCGATCTGGATCTTCGGAAATCTGTTCCGCCCGAATCAAGCTCCGGTCATCAATGTGGTCGCCGCCGCGTTGACGCTGGTCGCGATCATCCCGGTGTGGCTGGCGCAGCGCTTCGGTGGCGATCCGGCCAATACCCGCGTGTAGCCGGCTAGTGCTGATCGCGGGAGTCGGCCTCGGCCGGCGTGGCGGCCGCCCACCGGACTGCGGCGTCGAGCCGGACGGACATGATCCTGGAACCCAGGTCGCGGTAGTCCTGCGCGATGTGGCTCAGCCCGTCCGCTTCGTCGGGTCCCGGGGTGTCACCCGCGTTGAACAGGTCGGTCAGGCATTCCTCGAGCACCGCGACAAACTCCGCGCGCAGCTTCTCGACCGGTGCCCGGGTCGCCTCCAAGATCCGCAGGATCGTGCGCACGTAGCGCCGGTGATCCGACGACGACATGACGATGTCGGACATCGGAGGATCGACAAGCACCACCGCGCCGTCGACCAACTCGGCGAGCCCGTAGTCGAGCAGCTTGCGGGCGTCGTCGCTGCGCGGATCAATGTTGACGAAGGGGCCTGCCGAAACGCTGGACGCACCTTCCGGTGCGCCGCTCGCCTCACTGTCCTGATCGCCCTGCGGTCCGAGCACGGCCCGTTGAATTCCGAGGATGTCCGCAAGGTCGGCTCCGTGCCGCATGCTCTGGAAGAACTCGGCGATATGCGCGGAGTTGAACCCCTTGCGGAGCAGTTGGTTGATGGTCTTGAGCTGCGACAAGTGGTAGTCGTCGTAATAGGCGGACCGGCCGACCCGCCGTGGCGGATCCAGCAGACCGCGTTCCCGGTAGGCGCGGATGTTGCGGGCGCTGACGCCTGAAACCTTCGCGAGGTCGTCCAGTCGATACTCAGCCACTTCGATGCACATCCCCCTGGACAGAGGCGCGCGCCCCGTGGGCGCCGTGGCGAAGCATGCGACCACTGTAGCGGCCAGCCACCGTTTGCGAGCGAAGTCTATGGGCGTTTCGCGGTACTTGGCTGATGATTCGCCTTACCGGCAGTCATCTGCACTTATGCCTATCCGCACATTGGACAGTCAACGCGGAGATGCAATTCCAGCCAACTCTTCGTCGGACGTTCGGCGGGCTGGCCGGTGAGGCAGTTCACTGGCTTCGAATTGGCGCCTGCCACCGGGGATGCGCGATGATGGGGGCTGGCAAGTGTCGAGACAAGGTCTCGGTCAGATCGGAAAGGTTCGGTGTGCGTCCCTGGATCGTCTGGGCCACCGGACTGCTCGCCTACATCGTCGCCGTGCTCGATCGCACCACGCTCGGCGTTTCCGGCCTCGAGGCCGCCGACCGGTTCGGCGCCGGCCCCGCTGTCTTGTCGACCTTCGTCGTCCTTCAGGTGATCGTCTATGCCGGCGCGCAGGTGCCCGCCGGACTGCTGCTCGACCGCTTCGGCTCCAAGGTGTTGATCATCGCGGGCGCCGCGCTGATGGCGTCGGGCCAGGTCGCGCTCGCGTTCACCGAATCGCTTCCGCTGGCCATCGGCGCGCGTGCGGTGGTCGGCCTCGGTGACGCGGTCACCTTCATCTCAGTGCTGCGCCTGGTGCCACATTGGTTCACACCGCGAGAGGTCCCCCTGGTCACCCAGCTCACCGGCATCTGCGGACAGCTCGGCCAGGTGCTCTCCGCAGTCCCGTTCATCGCGGTGCTCACGGGGCCGGGCTGGACCACCGCCTACACGTCGGTCGCCGCGATGGGCCTGATCTCGATCGTGTTGACCCTGACGCTGGTGAAGAACACCCCGCACGGCGACGTGACCGAAGCCGAGGCGATGTCACTGCGGGAGACCCTGGCCGGTGTGAAGACGGTGTGGCTGCGCCCGGGTACGCGGCTGGGTTTTTTCACCCATATGGGCACGCAGTTCTCGGTGACGGTATTCGCCCTGATGTGGGGAGTCCCGTATCTCACCGTTGCACAGGGTCTGTCGATCGGTGCGGCGGGCACCTTGCTGACGATCTCGGTCGTGGCGGCGATAGCGGCGGGCATCGTCGTCGGCGTCTTCACCGGCCGAAAACCGCACCGGCGATCGCGGCTGGTGCTGGCCATCATCGCGAGCAACGTCATCGCGTGGACCGTGGTGCTGGCGTTGCCGGTTCGCGCCCCGCTGTGGCTGCTGGTCGTGTTGGTCGTGGTGATCTCGATCGGCGGACCGGGGTCGATGGTCGGGTTCGACTTCGCCAGGACCTTCAATCCGAGCACCACGCTGGGCACCGCCCAGGGCATGGTCAACATGGGGGGCTTCATCGCCGCGCTGCTGGTGATGCAGGCCATGGGTCTGATCCTCGACGCCACCGGCGATTTTTCGTTCGAATCGTTCCGCCTGGCCTGGACGGTTCAGTATGCGGTCTGGGCACTCGCGGTGACCGGAATCCTGATCACCCGTCGCAAGACGCGACACCTGCTCGAGGTCGAGCAGGAGCGGATGCTGATGGAGGGCGGTTTCGACGCTGTCGAGGACCTGGCCGCGCCGCAGGTTCGGCCTGGCGCCGGCTGACGCGCTAGCGGCCCCGCGCCGACTCGCGGCGGTTGGCCTTCTTGATCGCGGTGACCAATTCGCTCTTACTCATCGTCGAACGGCCGGGGATGTCCAACCGCCGGGCCACCTCGGTCAGGTGCTTCTTCGAGGCGTTGGCGTCGACGCCCTCGGCAGTCGCGCCCTTGGCGTCCGGCCCACCGCTTCGCGCACGCTGATCCGACGGACCCTTCTCGTCCTTGGCCTCCCAGTGGTCGCCGACCTTCTCGTAGCTGTGCTTGAGCGCACTGTAGGCGACACGGTGTGCGCGTTCGCCTTCTCCGTATTCGTCGGCGGCCGAGTCGTGCGCCTTGGCGAAGGTGCGCTGAGCCTTGGCGTCAGATTTCTGCAGCGTGCTGGGCAGTTCGCTCTGTTTTGCGCTTCCGCTCTTCGTGGTCTTCGGCATCGTGGCTCCTCCGGGTTTGACGTTGGAAGTGAGCGCCGCCGAGGCGGCGGCACCGGGATTCGCCAGCGGGTAACAGGTGAACCCAGGCCGCGTCTTGACCGTGGTTCGGTTTGCTCACGGGTTCGCAAGCAGATGCTGTGAATCTCGTCGCGCCGCCTCGGACGGCTCGCCATATCGCGTACCCGGCGGTCAGGCCACCAAAACCCGGCCTCTAGAGGGCTTCTCTGAGTCGCTTCTCGATTGCGTTCGCCGCGTGCCGGTGCCCCAGCACCTCGTAACCGATGACGGTCACCATCGGCGCAACGGTGACGACCAGCAGGCAGTTCGCCATCGAGAATCCCTCGGCGGCCAGCCATACCGCGGTCGCCAGCACGCCCACGGTGATCACGAACAGCAGCGCGTGAAACGGGTCCCAGGTCTTCAGCATGAGGATATAGAGGACATAGACCGAGGCGATATAGCCGCCCACGGGCAGGGCGACGGCCAGCACCGTCTCGACCGAGCCGAGCTCGGAGTGGTGCTCGATGTAGTATGCCGCGGCATGCAGGCCGGCGCCCGTCGCCACGATGGAACCGAAGATCACGATATGGAAGTACCCGAACCGGAACGAGAGGTGGCGACGCTCGGTGAGCAGATCCGACTGTGGCACCACGAAATACGTCCACCACATGCCGAACGTCAGCCCTGTGCCGGCCACCGCGACGAACGCGGCGTCGAACGTCCAGCCCTGCGCGGTCACCACGGCCGACAACGACGCGACGGTGCCGACCACGCCCTCACCGAGGGCGATGATCGCGAACAGCGAATAGCGCTCAGCAATGTGATGGGCGTGCCACGGTGTGCCACCCATGCGGGTCTCGGCCGTCAGCGGGCCGAGCAACTCGATGCAGATCAGCACCGCCACCACCACGAAGCTCACCGGTATCGACGTGTGCAGCCAGAGGCTGGCGATCCAACCGATCTGGGCGACGGTGACAAAGAACGCGTAGGTCAGACATGCCGACCGTCGATCCGGATCCTGTTTCGCGGCACGCAACCACTGCCCTACCAACGCAATTCGCATCACGACGTAGCCGGCCGCCATCACCCTGTTGTCGACGTGCTCCCCGTGCTCGATGGAGGCGTACATCGGGGGGAAGCCGAGCGCCATGATCACCACGCCGACCATCTGCAGCATCGTCATCAGCCGGTAAATCCAGTCGTCGGTGTCATATGCCGACGCGAACCAGCTGAAGTTGATCCATGCCCAGCACACCGAAAAGGTGGCCAGTGAGAATGCGAGCAGGCCCGCGCCGACATGGTTCTCGGCCAGCATGTGCGCGAACTCCGACGAGGCGATCCCGAACGCGACCACAAACGTCAGGTCGAAAAGCAGTTCGAGCGGGGTCGCGACCCGGTGGCTCTCATGGGGGTCCCGTCCCGCCATCCGCCGGACTCGATGCTGCAGCGGCACCGGCCGTTGCGATTCGACCTCACTCACCTTGTCTTACCCTTTCCACGTCGGCCGTTGACCGTACCCGGCCGCCCGCCGGGCCCGTGACGTTTCACCACATAGCTTGCAACGCGAGCGCCGAGAAAACAGGTAGTCGCCTACGCATGACCGTGGATCGCGCCGGTCCGAAGATCAAGGGGTGTCTGAACAGTTCTCGCTGAATATGCTCGGTGGTTTCGCGCTACACCGCGGTGATCGGCCCGTCGACCTGCCGCCGGCATGCCAGCGCATGATCGCGCTGGTGGCGGCGAAACAGCGGCCCGTGCACCGGCTATGGGTCTGCGCCATGCTCTGGCCGCATGCGCAGACGCGGCGGGCCACCGCCAGCCTCCGTTCGGCCATGTGGCGCCTACGACCCGTCGGCGCGGAGGCGCTGCTGGTGGTCGACCCGCAATACGTCGTGCTGTCACCTGAGATCAGGGTGGACCTTCACGAGGCACGGGATCGCATGGAGCGCCTCCTCGATCACAGTGAGCCCGCGGGTGCCGACCCCACGCTGATTGCCGAGTTGCTTCCGCTGCTTCGGGCCGGGGACCTGCTCGACGGCTGGGACGAAGCGTGGGTTGTCCGCGAGCGCGACGCTTACCGCAGCGCCCGTGCGGCTGCACTCGATTTGCTCGGTCGCAATTCGGACAAGCAGGTACCGCACTACTCGTGTGCGTCCAGGCACTCCGCTCACCCGCTCCGTCCTGTCGTACCTGCCAGCAACGATCCGGGGGAGCCATGAACGCCTTGTTGATCATCTGCACGTCGGTCGCCGCCCCGCTCGCGGCCTGCGGTCTGTACGAAGTGCAGGCGCGGCTGGAACGCTGGGACCACGACCGCCACGCCGAAGACTGATCGCGGCCTACGGTGATGGGATGGACGAACTTTCCGATGAAGTCATCACGTTTCTGTCCGAGGGCACTCGCACCGGAAAGCTGGGCTATCGGGCCTCCGACGGCAGACCGCTGATCGCGCCCGTGTGGTTCGTCGTGGACGGCGGCGAGTTGGTGTTCAACACCGGCAGGGACACCGCCAAGGGCCGTGCGCTGGCCCGCGATCCGCGTGTGGTGATGTGTGTCGACGATCCCCATCCGCCGTACTCGTTCGTTCAGGTCCAGGGCACCGCGACCATCAGCGAGGATCCCACGGAACTGATCGACATTGCGACCAGGACCGGCGGTCGGTACATGGGCGCCGATCGGGCCGAGGAGTTCGGCAGGCGCAATGGGGCCCCCGGCGAACTGGTGGTCCGTATCCGGCCGACCCGGGTGCGTGCGGCGTTCAACGTGGCGGGCTAGTTCTCCGGCGGGGGGTTGCGGACGGCATTGCCGGCACCGATGACGGAAGCATGGTCGACGTGCCGTCGGCGGCGAGGGCCCGAATGCGGCGTCGCCGAGCAGCGCCACCCGCCCGTCGACCATCGGGGCAGCCGCACCTGGCTCATCGCGTCGAAGTAGAAGTCGTACGCGTGGGGTAGCGCATCGATGAGACGTGCTCTCTGCCAATCGATCCCGTCGAATCGCCGTCGCAGCAACTCGCACTGACTTCGCGGATTGCCGAAGTCGACGTCGAGGGCAGGCTGCGAAACAGCAACACCACCTTCGCGCGCTGCTTTCCACGCGCCCTGAACATCGCGGCGCCGCGGCCCGGTTCGTTGTAGAGCATGGCCTGGTCGCGCAGCCCAGCGGATTGTCGACAGAAGGCGAGTTCACGCAGCGCGAATGCTGGCCGTCGGCACCGACCACCACGTCGAACTCACGAGGCACACCACGGTCGCCCACCGCACCGAACAGGATGCGCACCAGGTTCGTCCGCATGATCTCGACTTCGCGGTCGCCGCGGCGCTCGTGAGGGGACGAAGCGCCCCGTCATAGGCGCGACGACCGTCGAACCGCACCCTCGAAAGGGTGCCCGAGATGAGGACCGTCAACGGGCGTTGCACAGGACCAAAATACGAGCTTGACTGCCGGATTCACGGCCCGCAACGCTAGGGTTTCGCCCATGGGCAAGCCGTTTCACGCCGTCGGTGTGGTGCTCGCCGCGGGTCTCGGCACACGCGTCGGGGCCGACGGGAACAAGGCCTATCTGCCGTTGGCCGGGCGCAGCATGGTGTCCTGGTCGCTCGAGGCGGTCACGCGGGCTCCGGGCATCGCGCGCACGGTGTTGGTGTTCCGCCGCGGCGAAGAGGCGCTCGCCAGATCCACGGTGCAGGCCGAGCTTCCCGACACGGCCGTGGAATTCGTCGAGGGCGGCGATACCAGGCACGCATCGGAATTCAACGTGTTGCGGCATCTGGCCGCCGACATCGAAGCCGGCTCGATCGACGTCGTGCTGATCCACGATGCCGCCCGGCCGCTGGCGACTCCGGAGATGTTCGTCGGCGCGCTGACGATCGCGCGCGAAGTCGGCGGCGCGATACCGGCACTGACGGCTCCCGATGTGGCGCGCGCGGGACCCGCCGGATTGGAATCGCTGAGCGGGGCAGGCAGACTCGTGCGTGTCCAGACGCCCCAGGCGTTCCGCGCGGCGCCGCTGCTACAGGCGTATCGCGCTGCGCAAGCCTCAGGATTCGAAGGCACCGACACGTCATCGTGTATCGAGCGGTTCACCACTGTCGAAGTGCGCACGTTCGGTGGCGAGGAGCGCAACCTGAAGGTGACCTACGCCGGCGACGTCGCGATCGCGGAACGTCTGCTCACCGACGGTGATGATCTATCTGGACACACGCGATGATGGCCTCCAGAAACGCAGTGTCACGGGGTAATTCGGCGAAGATCGCGCTCGGATCGCCGTCGACGAGGGTGATCGGCACGCCGGCGCGCACCGCCTCGTCGAATTCGTCGAATGACTCGCCGGCGCGCGCCGCCAGCAGCGCCGTGAGCTGATCGACGGCAAAGCCGCGCGGGTACTGCACAAACCGCAGCGCCGAACGATCGACGGTGCCGGTCACCGATCCCCTGGCGTCGACGGCTTTGACACTGTCGGTGACGGGTAGCGCCGGCATCACCACGTCGCTGCCCGCCCGAAGTGCGGCGGTCACCCGGTGGGACAGGTCCGGTGACGCCAGCGGGCGCCGAAGATCGTGCAGGAGTACCCAGCGCGCCGACACATTATCGCCCGCCAGATATTCGAGCGCCGATGTCACACACCCGGCCCGGTCCGCATGGTCACCGGACACCGCCAAACCGACAGCCGAGAGGTCATGTGCGCCAAGACATTGGCGCACATCGTCGATCAATGCTCCGGCGGCGGCCACCACCGCGTCACCTGGCCCGGACAGTCCCGAGATCATCGTGCGCAGCACCCGGGCGAGCGGTGCCTGCCCCGCCACCGGACCGAATGCGGCAGCCTTGTTGCCGATGAAGGCCGAAGGCAGCGGGACGATCGCCCCCACCTCGCCCATCAGCGGAACCGCTTCAGGTATGCGTCCCAGTCCCAACCGGCGAGGAACCGCTCGGTCGCGGCATATCCCTTCATGTACAGGGCGTCGATCTCGTTGGCGGAGATGTCGAAGTCGAGAAAACCGATGTCGGTCGAGTCCACCCGGATCGTGCGGGCGCTCACCCAGGGCTGGTTGAGGTAGGCCTGATCGCGACCGACCAGCATGGTGGTGACGACGCTCTCCAGCAGAGTGGGTGGACCGAGCAGTCGCAGCGGCGCGAGGGCCGGAATGACCTTGTCGTTTCCGTGGGGCAGATTCGGCAGGACCGTCACACCGAAACTCGGCCAGCGCGGCTTGCGTCCGTCGTGCCGGTCGAGCGAATCGATCGGAAAGTTCGACAGCACACCGCCGTCCACCAACGTCGACGTGAGCCCGGCGGTGCTCGTCAGCGTGACCGGCCGAAAGAAGAACGGAATCGACATCGAGGCACGCACCGCGTCCGCGACCGACTGCTCGTCGGGGTCGAGGCCGTAGACCCTGCGGTAGTCCCAGGCCAACCGGACCAACTGTCCCGTCGTCACATCGGCGACGGTGACGACCAGCCCATAACGCTGTTCAGGGGGCAAATCGTCATCGCGGATCGCCAGATCACCGAACGTGCTGACACCAAGATTCTCCAACTGGCTGCGAACCCAGTCGCGCGCGTAATCTCCCCTGTACACACCGGTTCCACGCAATACAGCCACCGACGGCCCCACCACGGGGACGCGCTCGATCGGACCGGCGTCGGTGAACTTGTGGTAGTCCAATTGCAGCGCAAGCTCTTTGACTTCCTCGGGGCTCAACTGGTCACCCTGAGCGGCGGCGGCGACGATCGACCCCACGATCGATCCTGCCGAGGTGCCCGAGACCCGTTGCGAGCGATATCCCGCGTCCATCAATGCCACGACGGCGCCCACCAGGCCGATGCCCTTGACACCGCCACCTGACAGCACAAGGTCGGCGGGGCGGGGATGAGACAACGACGGCACCGCCACCGCGACGACGCTACACGGGGTCGAACGTCGAGATCAGCCAGGCGCCGTCGATCTTCTTCATGCCGACCTTCACGCTGCTCGCGGCGAAAGCGCCGTCCGGGTTCTCCTTGCTCGTCGTCATCGCATGGTTGACGAACACAAGCACGACCGCGGACTCCGGATGGATGTCCGACACCGCCGCGTGCACCACGGACGCGCTGGTCTTCACCGACTTCTGGGTGGCCGCGGGCGTCACGATCTGTTCCGTGAACTGGGTGTAATAGGACAGGAAGTCACCCGTCAGATGCGTCTTGGCGGACGCGAAGTCCTTGTCGAGGCTGTCCGGCGAATACGACAGCAGCGCCACCGTGCCGTTCTTGGCGGCTTCCAGCGCGATTTCCGGCATCCCGTTTATGCAAGCCGGCGCGCCTGCAGTTCGACATCGGCGAACGTGCCGGCGAAGGCCGCACGGCGGAGTGCACCCAGAAGCCGGTATTGGGGTGGTCCGCCAGGCCGCGGGCGACGAGATCGCCGAGCGTGTCAGTTGTCGCTCTACGTGGATTTTGTCGCACCTCCACTCTGAAGAAATGCTACTATCCGACGACGAGAATGCCAATATCGCGTTTGGAGAACGCTTGATGGTCGATCTCGAAACAGACGGTGTCTCGCGGTCATCACGATCGACCGCCCACACGCCCGGCAACGCCATCTCGCTCGAGACGATGGACCAGTTGGACAAGGCGCTCGACGGGGCGGAGGGAGCGACCGCACTTGTCCTCACCGGCGCGGGCGACAAAGCGTTCGTGTCCGGTGGTGACCTGAAGGAACTCGGCGCTGCGCACCGAATCGGAGGCCGCGGCGATGGCCTTCCGGATGCGCACCGTCTGCGGAACGCATCGGCCTGATCGACCGGGTGTTGCCGCGGGCGTCTTTCCACGACGACTTGCGCTCGATCGCCCGACTGCTCGCTTCCCGGGCCGCCGGTGAGATCAAGACCGTGATGCGCGGAGCAACCACCACCGAAGCGGTGTCGGCCTTTGCGAGGCCTTGGCGTTCGGATGAGCACTGGAGCGCGGCCGATAAGGTGATGAAGCGCGGCAAGTGATTTCGCTGCGCATAGAATGATCCGCGGCGCGGTGCGACCGTTGAACCCTTTCATGTCGCTGCGCCGTTGAGCTCTCTGACAGTGGCTTATCAGCGTCCGCCGTGCCTCTGGACTGTTCGAAGCGGATCCGTGGTTGTGAAGGAGACCTTCGTCGTGACTGTGGCAGACAGACGTGCGTTCCTGGGGGTGGCGGCGGCTGCGGTCGCCGGCGTCGCGGCGGTGGGCGCGGTGGATCTGTTCTCCGGACACGCCGCGGCGGCCCGGGACCTTGGCGGTATCGACGAGCCGCAGTTCGCCGAGTTGACGCCGTTCAAGGACGCGCTGCGCATTCCACCCACCCTGCGGCCGAAAGGGACGGGGGTGACAGAGATCGACATGGTCGAGGCGCGGATCCGCTTACACTCCCAACTGCCGCCGACCCGATTGTGGACCTACCGCGGCCACTTCCCGGGCCCGACCATCGACGTGCGCCAGGGACAACTGGTCCGTATCGCGTGGACAAACAAGCTGACCGGTACCACTCCCGTCAAAGCGGTGTGGGTTCGGGGCGAGGGTCCCGGCCCGGGCAAGCTGCCCTACAACACGCCGGGCGCACCAGGGGGATTCGCCCGGCCCGAGATCGACGCACTGACGGCCTGGACGACAGTGCATGTTCATGGCGGACACCAGCACGCCGCCAGTGACGGCGCAACGGAATACGGGATCACGCCGGGCAATGCGCAACTGGGCGAGTACGCCAACGATCAGGCGGCCACCCACCTGTTCTACCACGACCACGCCATGTCGGTGACCGCGCTCAACGTGCTGGCCGGACTGTTCGGCCACTACCTGATCCGGGATGACGAGGAGGATCGGCTCGATCTGCCCCGCGGTCGCTACGAGATTCCGCTGGCGATCGGCGATGTCAACTTCGACACCGATCCGCGGGGCCGGTTGACCGGCCAACTGCTCGGCAAGCGCGTCATAGCCGGGCACCGCGGCGCGCCTCCACCGGGCACGATCCCGGCGTCCGTTCCGTTCTTCGGGCCCTTCACCATGGCGAACGGGGTGGTATGGCCGTACCTTTCGGTGGAGGCGCGCAGCTACCGGTTCCGCGTGGTGAACGTGTCGCTGGCCCGTGCATACCGGTTGGCGGTGATCGACGAACAGACCGGCCAGACCGTGGCGGGTGCGATGACGCTGATCGGGACAGACCTCGGACTGCTCGACAAACCGCTCGTCATCGACGAGACGCTGTCGCTGTCCTGCGCCGAGCGCGCCGACGTGGTCATCGACTTCGCGGCCCATCCCGGTAAGCGGCTCAAGCTCGTGAACACCGATGTCTCCCGGCCCGCGGGAGCGGCAGCGCCGGCCGCCAACATCCCGTATCCGGACGTGATGGAATTCCGCGTCGGGCCGGCCGACCGGCCTGCGCGCCCACTGCCCGCGGCGTTGTCCGGTAACTTCCGCAGGCTGTCGGCGGCCGATGTACCGGCACACGCCGTCGAGCGGTTCGTGCTGACGTCCTACGACAAAAGCGGTGTGATGCCTCAGCTTTGGGAGATGCAGGAGGTCGACCCGGCTACCCCGGCGGGCGACGGCATCGTGCAGGTCGCGTTGCCATCAGGCGTGAAGACCCTGCGCCGCGTGGGGGTGATGTTCGAGGACACCACGACGTTCTTCGCGTCGTCCGAGACATGGGAGAAGTGGCACTTCATCAACGTCGTGTCGCCCCCCGCGCCGCCCATCAACCACCCGATGCACATTCATCTGATGAATTTCCAGGTGATCCAACGCGCGTCGATCGAGCCCGGCGGAATGGACTTCGCCGCAGGCGGCACCCGCAGGCCGATCACGCTCGGGGCGCCACTGGCCATCCTGCCGGAGGAGTCCGGCTGGAAGGACACCGTCACCGTGGCGTCCAACACGCTCGTGACCGTCGCCGGCCAACTCGCCCGGCAGACCGGAAAGGTGATGTACCACTGCCATTTTCTGGATCATGAAGACGAGGGCATGATGCGACCGTTCGTGATCATGCCGGCGCCGGTGAATCGGATTCACGACATGCTCATGGCCATGGCCAGCCGGCCGATGGCGAGGTAGCGCAGGTCGGTGAGCCCAACAGCTTGCGGATCGGCTCGCTACCGTCCCAACCCGCCGCGGCGTCGCGAATGGACTCCGCACTGGCCGCCGTCGCGTCGTGAGTTCCGAGATCTCGATGACGGTGGCGGGCGCGTTCGGCGGTTCGACGTAGGCGAAACGCACGCCGAACCGTTCCCCGCCGGACCAGACGACCGGCCAGCCGGCGTCTTCGATGGCCTTTCATCGCGGCATCGAAATCGTCTGTCGAGTGGCAAAGTCGATGCTACCCAGGCCCGTTGGACGCGAGAGACTCCGTGAGGATGGATGCTGGGCACTGGATCCAGCCGGCCCTCAACCACCGCGCCGAGCGTGCCGCGTCAGTGGACGGGATGCGGGCCGCCGCCGAACTGAATCGTCATTCCCATGTGTGCCGCATTCGTGCAGTCGATCGTGCCCGCGGCGCACGCACTTGAATTGCGGCGCGCGGCTGTCTTTTATCAGAACGTCATTTTCCATTATTGTCAACGGCGTGCGCGCCGGACGTCTCCGCGTGGCCCGACGACAAGCCGCAGCTCATCGGAAGCAGATGCGACGCGGCGCGTGTGGCGGACCATCTTCGCCATGCAGCGGCACTGCCCGAAATGCAGCGCCGGCGAGATGGCCGACGCGCCGCTGCCGCGACAGGGCACCCTGGTGGTCTGGAGGACCCAGGGCTTCCTGCCCGGCGCGCCATTCAAGGGCCATCCGGCGATCCCCTGGCATGACCACCGATACGAACTCAGTCGCCATCATCGGCGTTGGCCTTCATCCATTCGACCGGTTCGACAAGACGGCCATGAAGATGGGCGCCGAGGCGATCCAGTCCGCACTGACAGACGCGCGAGACCCACTGGCAGGATATCCAGTTCGGCTTCGGCGGCAGCTCGAGGTGTCGAACCCCGACGCCTGACCCGGGGGCGCCAAAGCCGAACGTCCGCAGGGCGGCGCTTGTGGTCGACGGCGTTGTGTCTCTACCAATCAGGGACCGAAGTGCGCGCTTTGCTCGATCGGCAATTGGTGACCGCGGGCCGACAATGCTTGCTCCGCAGGGAGCGCTTCACCCTCCAGTCGGCGAATCCACCGTTCGCAGTATTCGAAGGTCTCAGCGTGGCCGGTGGTCATGCCGAGCGCACGCTCCATCACCAACCCCTGCGACACACTGGTCGCGAACACCGTCCACACCACGGGCGGAACCTCGGTCGGGTCGATGTTGTAGCGCCGCAGGGCGGCGGTGATCGCATTTTTCTGTTGCTGCCGGGAATGTTCCGCGTAATAGACGATTTCGGCGCGCAGCGCCTTGCGGTGGATCGCCAGACCCATGAACTCCATCGTCAGGCGAGTGGCTTCCGGCTTGGTGCTGAATCTCCACAGCGCCCACAGCGGCTGAGGCGACTTCAATGCCTTCGCCAGAACGTGGAGCCCTTCCTCGGCCCTGCGGCGGAATACCGCCAAAAAGAGATCCTCCATGGTCCGGAAGTAGTAGTGCACCAGCTGAGGTTTCAGTCCGGCCCGGTCGGCCACGCGCCGCGATGTCACCGCCGCGTAGCCGTCCTGGAGAAGCAGTTGCTCGGCGGCATCGAGCAGCACCCCGCGATTCTTTGCGTCTGGCGCCCCGATTCTTCGCGCCGATGCCATGCCGACTCCCGTCCTTCGGCGAGTCCGTCCGTCCATCCGGTCTCGACACGCCGATCGTAACGTCGACCCGCCGCAGGTTCTTTACCCCAACTCTGCCACAGTGCTGGACAAGTGCTTAGCGCTGGTCATGCGTATGGATAAATCGCCGGCTTCTACAGGGACGTAGTACATGAGCAACTCCGATCCGCACCCTATTTCGACTTCCTGCGCACCGAGAATCGGTGTGCTGCCCATCAACTACGGTGTGGCTGGCCGTCACGGGCTGCGAAGCGGCGAACGCCGTCTCAAGGACACCGAGAACGACTCGTCTGCATGGCCAGGTGGTTTGATAAGCAGCCGTCGGAAGGATGAAGGGACGAGCATGAAGGCCGTGAAGGTCGCGATCGCCGCGTCCGCGCTGACCCCGGCGGCGACGGTGATCGCCCCACCCGCCCACGCCGCGATGCAACTGGGTAACTACGACGTGCTCACCAACAGGTACGACCGGGCGTCGTGGGTGTGGTTCATTTCCGCGTGCATCCCGGAGAAGTCGGCCGACTGCATCGACGTCAGCGGCATCGCGCGCCTGAAGTACTACTACGAGTAGGGGGGCGCGCGCCTGTTGAACGGCACCTACTCGTTCACCGTCGATGTGCCCGACGGCGTGCGATGCCTCGGGTACAACCTGCCCAGTCGCGACACCTACACATGGGACGCGGTCACCTCGCCGGAACCATCGATTCGCAATACGACGTCGGCTGCTTCAACGGTCCGCCCGGCTCCCAGCTCTCGACCTTCGCGCTACAGAGGCTCTAGGCAGACCACTCAGCCACCCGGTGGCGGGGGCGGCGCGGGAGCGTCGGGCGGTGGCGGCGCATCCGCGGGCGGAGCCGCCGGGTCCGGCTGGAACTGATCCAGCCCCGGCGGAATGTTGGTTCCCGGCGGCGGTGCGGTGCCCGGCAGCGGCTCGCCCAGTTGCTCCTTGGGCATCTGGCCCAAGAGGCCGCCCTTGAGCATCCCGGCGCGGTACATGTCGATGTATCGGCCGAACCACTCCCGGCGGGTGACATCGGCGTGCTCATCACCCGGAGCGACGTCGAACTCCTGACCCTTGCCGGGTGCGGCGGGCGCGATGTTCTGCTGAATGCCGTAGGCGTTGTTGAACACGTTCAGGTTCGGGGGTGTTCCCGGGTTCGCGCCAGGTGCGGTGGGAACCGGATTCTGACCCAGCACACTGGTGGCGTCCAACCCGGCGACCGGAGGCGCGCCGAGCCCGCCGGGAACGTCAGCGGGAGCTTCGCCTCGTTGTCCCAGCACCGAGAATCCGGCGGGGCCGAGAGGAACGCCGAGCACCGGAATCGGTGGACCGGGGTCCGGAGGAGGGGGCGGAGCGGCGGGGTCCGCCGGCGCCGGAAGCACCGGGTCCGGCGGCGGCGGGTCCGCAGCGGCGGTCGCCGGGAAGGCGACCGCCGCCGAAAGGGTGAACAACCCGACTGCCGCGACGCTCGCAACCGCATTCCTGCCTGCCGTCATACGATCCCGATCGACCACACCAATCGTCCTCTCTCCCTTCGGAAGCAGCCTCATTTCAGACGGACTTCGTCGTCCCGTAGTACGCGACCACGTCGTCGGTGTCCGTCGTCGAGCTCGTCAACGTGGCGTACGAGCGAAGGAACGACTGGCCGACGCATCCGTCGACCTTGACGTGGGTGTCCTTCAGTGTGACGCGCACGGGTGCCGCCTTGAACGTCTTCTTGTCGACGGTCACGGTGGACACCGTGCCCGGCTTGGGGTGGATCTCGATGGTGCCCGACAGCGGGAAGGAGATGCCCGTCGGGACGATGCCACCGGTCAGCGTCGAGCCGGAGGTGCTGATGCCGGCCTGGCCGATGAGCCTGACCTGCCCGAGCTCGATGCCGCAGCCGATCTGATAACCGGCTTCCAGCGAACCACCGTTCAGCGTCGTCTTGCCGCCCCCGCCGATCGTGCCGGTGAAGGTGCCGCCCACCAGGTACTCGCGCGACGAGGTAGCCGTCGTCAGGGGCGCAACGGGCAGCTCGCTCTCGTTGGTGGCCGCCACGGTGAGCACCCAGCCGTCCGGGGTCGTCACGACGGCCGGCTCGTTGGACGCGACCAGGCCGTTGTCCGGCGGCGGGCCGTCATCGGCGGCCTGGTCGACCGGAGCGGCCGGAGCGGCCGGAGCGGCCGGCTCCGCGGGAGCGGCCGGAGGGGCCGGAGGGTCTGCCAACGCCAGCGGTGCGGTCCCGAGCGGGATCAGCATGCAAGCGGCCAGTGCGGCAAAGCGATTAAACATGATCATCTTTCGTTCGGGTTCGACTGGGGTTAAACGGCTTTGGTGACGCCGAGGTAGGTGATGACGTCGTCGGTGTTGTCGGTCGAGCTCGTCAGGGTGGCGTACGAGCGGATGAAAGACTGCCCTGCGCACTGGTCGGTCTTGATCCGGACGCCGGTGATCGAGATGCGCGTCGACGTGCCCTTGAACGACTTCTTGTCGATCGCCACGGTCGTCACCGTGCCAGGCTTCAGGTACACCTTGCCCTGAAGACTGACGCCGAAGCCGGCGTTGGCGTTGGTGAACGGAATGCTGATGCCCGGGGTGAAGGAGGCGCCGGGGTTGATCTCCTCCTCGTCGGAGATGATGCCGCAACCGATCTGCTCGCCGGCCTCCATGGTCCCGCCGGTCAGTTTCGTCTTGCCCCCGCCGGTGATCTTGCCGGTGAAGGTGCCGGCGATCAGGTACTCGCGCGATGAGATCGCGGTGGTCAACGGCGCTACCGGCAACTGCGTCTCGTTGGCGCCGACCACCTCGAGGTGCCAGCCGTCGGGGGTGTCCAGCACTCCTGGTGCGGCCGAGGGAACTGCCCCCTCGGGAGGAAGCGGGTTGGTGGCGTCGACCGGCACCACGGCCGGATCCGGCGCCGGCGGAGGAGGCGGATCGGCCACCGCCAGGGGCGCAGTCCCGACCGGGATCGCGATGCAGACGGTTGCCAACACGGCAAAACGGTTCAACATAGTTGTTCTGGCGCCTCTCGTGGTCGGAATCCGGATGGATCCAACGGATCTGTCGCGAGGGAGCCTCTAATGGCCGAGTTTCGAAACGGTGAACAGACCGCGAACGGCCCGCACCCTGTTCCCGTCGAGTGAGCGTCCGACCCTCCCTTTTCTCACAGCGAATTCCATTGTGTACACAGTGATCTCACAGATCCGCGGCGGCCAATGGACGGCGATTGGAAATCGCTTGTTGGGTGGTGGTTCACTACCCGGACACCTGACCCATCGACCGTGGTTCCAGTTGGTGCCCTCGCGACTGGAGGGTCTCGTCGACGTGGGTTTCGGTTGGCCGGTGCGACAGGCTGCCGGCGGCGATCCAGCGCCAAGCTGAGCCTGCGGGATCGACCATTGGAGGACACGTTGAAATCGACCCATGTTTGCGGACGCGCCGTGGCCGCGTCCCTGGTCACCTTCGCTATCACAGTGGCCCCGGCCGCGACGGCGTCGGCCGACGACATCACATCCGACCCGTCCGACCCTTCGATGCCCGGCCCGGTGCAGGTGCAGGTGGCCCCGGCGGAGGCCTCGGACAACGCCGATCCCGCGGCGGTGTCGGCCTGCGGTCAGTTTGCCCAGGTGCTCGACGGTGCGTCGACCTACTACGGAGACTTCGCCGACTCGTTCGAGGGCTCGGACTACAACGACCCGGCGGTCAACGACAGCAACGCGGTCGGCAGGACGGCGCTGCGGCAGGCGGCCGGCGTGGCGATGGACGCCTCGAACACTCCCGGTCTGGCGCCCGATATCGCCGATCCGATGCGAACCTGGTCCCTCGGCGCGACCAAGCTGCTCGTCAAGATGGGACTTCGCATTCCCGGCGACAGCCTTAACAGCACCGCCACCGAGATGAACAACCAAGCGACTTCGGTTCAAGAGGCCTGCGCGGCCGCGGGGACGCACGCCTAGCAATCTCCCTTAGTAGAAGGAGCCTCGTGAAGAGGTGTGTCATCGCGGCGCTCGCGGCCGGCCTCCTGCTCGTCGGGTGCGCACGAGGCGGCGCCACGGACGCTTCGCCGCCACCGAAACTCGTCCCAGACTCCGCACTCGACGGTCTGCTGCTGAGCACCGCCGACATCGACGCCGTGATGGGGACCAGCGGGATCTCACCGCACAAGCCCGTCGCCCAAATGGGCGATCACCGTAATCTGCTGCCCAATCTCAACTGTCTCGGTGTCTGGCAGGTCAACGAATCCCCGATCTACGGCGACAGTCATTGGAAAAGCGTTCGGCAGCAATTACTTCGAACTCCCGATGCGGATCGGTGGGACACCCTCGTCGTGCAGTCCGTCGTCTCCTACCACACCGCCGATGACGCGCGGGCATTCTTCACGGCGTCGGCCGACCGATGGTCGAAGTGCACCAATCATCACGTCAACATCCGGCTCAACGATCAGCCGTTGCCGGCCTGGTTCAGCGGCGACCTGACCAAGACCGACACCGGGCTCGCGATGCCCTACACCCGCGGCACGGGTGATCAGACCCGGTCCTGTCAACGTTCGCTTGCGGTCGCGGACAACCTCATCCTGGACATCCAGGCATGTCAGCCGCAGCAGTCGTCCGCCAGCACGAAGGCGACGGATATCGCGGACAAGATTGAGGCCAAGATCCCCGGGTGAACCGCACTCCTCAAGCCGGCCAACCGACTTCGCGGAGGAGAACGCCTGCGTGTGCGCGATGCGGCCGGTCGATGACTTCGGGTCGGCGGTGCGCAGCAGCAACGCGGTCTGGGTGATGAGTTCGATGTCTTCGGTGTCGGTCTTGGCCAGATCGAGCGTGCCGGCGCCCGGTGTCGCGACGGGATTCGAGGGTGCCACGGCGTTGACGGCGATGCCGTCGTCGTACAATTCGGCCGCCAGGCTTTTCGTCATGGGCATCATCCCCGAGGTGTTCTATCTCGACGACGAGGTTTTCCTGCATGTGTTGTCTGACGAGGTGACGCCGGACAACGAGCAGCAGATCAAAGTGGCGGTGCGGGAGCGCCCCCGTCAGGCCATCGCGATCCGCGACGAGTGACGTCCGCCTAGATGCGCTTCGTCTTCGTCCACGGCGGTTTCCGCGCCCGCGTGGTGCTGGGAACAGACGATCGACGAGCTTCGACGACTCTGCCATGACGGTGTCGCCGTAGACCTGCCCGGCCACGGTGCGCGCGTCGACGAGGAACCGCGCGCTGGGCTTTCGAGCGCCTGGATCCGGAGCGGTTCGGCGACACCACCGTGACACCGGTTCTCGTACCGAATTTCTGCGCGGCCGATCTCCGCGTAACTTCACCCGGTGCCTGCAGGACAAGTCGATGCACGCTGACCCCTCAATAGACAGCGCGCCGGCTTCGCTATACCGGCTGACGGCTGCCGGTGTCCGGGCCGAACACTTCGTAGTGGATGTTCTCCCTCGGTACGTCCCGCGCGATCAGCGCGTCGCGGACGGCGGTCATGAACGGTAACGGGCCACATAGGTAGGCGCGTGTGCCGGGCTCGATCGGCAACGCGTCGAGATCGACGCGTCCGAGTCGGACGCCGCCGCCTGGCTGCCGGTCACCGAGGTCCTCGTACCAGCGGTGCACCCGTGCGTGCGGCAGCCGTTCGGCCAATTCGATCAGCTCGGCCCGGTGCGCGTGCCCGGCAGCCGACCGATCGGCGTGCAGCACGGCGACGCTACGGGCACTCGATGTCTCCGCCAGATGATTGAGCATGCCGATGATCGGTGTGCATCCGATGCCTGCTGACACGAGGAGCAGCGGCTCCTGTCCCTCGGAGAGCACGACATCCCCGAAGGGATGCGTCACCTCCAAGGTGTCTCCCTCGAAGACATTGTGATACAGAAAGTTCGACACCTCGCCGGCGTCGATATCGGTGCCGTCGGGCGCCGTCGACTTGGTGACCAGCTTGACGCTGATACGCCAGTCGTCGTGTGAAGGGGCACCGGTAAGGCTGTACTGCCGGATCTGACGTGCGCCGTCGGGTAGCCGCACAGCCACCGAAACGTATTGGCCCGGTGCGAATTCCGGTAGCGGCGTACCGTCGAGCGACGTCATTACAAAGCTGACGGTATCGGCGGACTGCAAAGCGCGCCGGCGTATCTTGACTGTCCGCCACACGTCTCCCGGTGCGATACCGGCCGACCGGTACAAATCCGCTTCCAGCGAGACCAGCGTGTCGGCCATCAGCCAGAACAGCTCGTCCCAGGCACCGGCGACGTCAGGGGTCGCCGCATCGCCGAGCACTGTGACGATGGCTTGGAAAAGATACTTGTGCACGATTCGGTATTGATCGGCGGTAATCCCCAGCGAGGCATGCTTGTTCGCGATCCGGGTCAACACGGCGCGGACCTTGTCGGCGTCGGGTTCGAGTTGCAGACCGGCGAAATTCGCGAATGCGTCGGCCAGCGCCTTCTGCTGCCCGCCCTGCTTCTGGTTTCCCCGGTTGAAAAGGTCGCGTTCCAGTTCGGGATGGGCCGCAAACATCTTCCGGTAGAACAGCTCGGTGATCTCGCCGATCGCGGCGCCCACCGCGGGCAGCGTTGCCCGGACGATGTTCATGGACTCGGGTGACAACACGGGGGTGCTCCTCTGTTTGGGTGACGCTGACGACAACTAGACGGCCCTGTGCAGTGACGGATGCAGCGTGAGCAGTACCGCACGGGTTGGTGGTTCGGCCAGTTCCGCTAGGGTCAGTTCGTCGAGGACTGCGAAGAAGGCCTCCTGCGCCCGGCGAAGCTGGGCGCGCAGCCTGCAGTTGCGGCGGAGCGGGCACGGCGCTTCGCCCTCGCACTGGATCACCTCGCCGGGGCCTTCCAGCCGACGGGCCAGCCAGCCGACGGTGGCGCTGCGACCCAGCTCGGTGATCGCCAGGCCGCCACCCCGCCCGCGCCGGGTGCTGACCACCGCGAGTTCGGCAAGGCGCGCTGTCACCTTGGTTGCGTGGTGGTAGGAGACGTTGAGCTCATCGGCCAGTTGCCGGGTCGAGGGCGCCTCGTCGTCACCAATTGTCGCCAGCAGCATGACAACTCGAAGCCCGAGATCGGTGAAGCGGGTCAACTGCATGAAGCCAACGTAGCGTAATTAGCATTTGAGACTCCAATTAAGTGACACAGCTCTCTGCCTCGGCCATCGCGGAATCTAGCGGCTAGCCTTCTTCGGCCGCGTCCTGGGCTGCTTTTCGGTGTGCCCGAGCATGGCAGCCGCCTGCCGCAACAGGCCGTCGCGGAAGCGGTCCGCGGACGGTGTCGCGAAGTGCAGCACCCGGGGAACCATCGCCCCAGCGAGCGAGGCGAGCAGCAGGTTGACGACATCCTCGGGATCGGAGGCGCCCGCGAAAACACCGGCTTTGCGGCCGTCCACCACGGTCCTGACAAAGGACTCGCCGTAGCGTCGCCAGTTCTCCTCCCCGTAGTCCCGCAACTCCGCGTCGCGGATGCCGGAGCGCCAGAACTCGATCATCAACGCGAGCGTGCGCGCCGGCATGTTGAGGTTCCGGTTGATCAGTGCCACAAGCCGATTCCATGGATCGCTCTCGGCGTCCGCGACGGCCTCCAGCGCGAGCAGCTCGCGGTCGGTCGCCTGCCGCATGGCCTCGATGAGCATGTCCTCGCGGGACCCGAAGTAATTCTGCAGCGTGCTGATCGCCACTCCGCTGGCCGCCGCCACATCGGTGAACCGGGTGTTCTCGTACCCTCGTTCGGCGAGTACCTCCACCACCGCGTCGAGAACCGCGCTCCGGCGCGAACCGCCCGCGCGGCGGGTGCGGGAAGCTGGTGGCATATCGCTATCATACGGCGATGCCGGTGCGAGTTTCCGTTGTCCGGGAAAGTCGTGCCTGGACACGAAATAGACTGCGCCAGTTCAGGTTCCAGGGGCCGTGCCGCCGCGGGCCAGGAACCGGCCGTCACAGGCCGGAGACGATGACACCGTTAGAGTCGGCTGCCGCCTGGCGCAGCTTGGCGGCCTTCTGATACACCTCCGAGTGATACCACTCGCGCGTCGCGTCGACCGACTCGAATTCCAGCAAAACAGTCTGGCTGCCGTGCCACTCCCCTCGAGCACCTCGGGCTTCTGGTCGAATGACAGCAGCGTCGCGCCGGCCATCGCCTGGCTCGCCACGTTGCCGTATTCCGCCATCCCGGCCGGGTCCTTGATATTCTCGGTGAGGATGATGTAGCCCTTCGGCATCCGAACTCCCTGATTGTCAGTGGATGTCGACAATCGGTTGTTCAGGCCAGTTGTCGATCGCGTCTTTGGCCGCGCCTTCGAGGCCGGCAGGGACCTCCGACGGGTGGGCGATGGCGTAGTCGTCGTCGGTCATGGTGAACACGTCTAAACACAGCGTCAGGCACATGCCGTGGCCGCGGCAGCGGTCTTCGTCCACGCGGACTAGGTCATGACTCTGCCATCCAGTCCCCTTCAGCTTTCTACTCGTAGATCACCCGAACGGTGCGACTGGTCGGCAGCGCCTGGCAGGTGAGCACCCAGCCCTCGGCCACCTTGCCATCTTCGAGTGCGTCGTTGTTCAGCATCCGGGCGCCGCCCTGGATGACGCGTGCGATACACGTTCCGCAGGACCCGGTTGACACGAATACGGGGGTTGCAGGCCAGCTAACCGCGCCGTCTGCAGCAGGGTGTTGCCGGCCCGATAGGTCGCGATCGTGGTCCGGCCGTCAAGTTCGATGACGACCTCTTCGGCCTCAATGACGGCGACATCTTTTTCGGCGTCGTCACTCATCAGAATCCATATTATCAAGTACCTGTCATTGGTATCACGGGCTTACTACTCAGGCCCGATGTGGTCGGTGTGCAATGGGTGCCCGGTGCCCTGTTCGATGACCCGGCCGAGCAGGTCGCGCAGCGTTTCCTGCTCGAGGCTGTTGAGCACTCCGAAAACCTGGTCGTGCGCGGCGATCGCGTCGCTGACCACCGCCTCGGCCACCTTGCGCCCCTGGGCGGTGAGAAAGGCCTGCAGGATCCGGCCGTGTTGCGGATCCTGTTTGCGCTCCACCAGGCCACGGCGCTCGAGCTCCTTCAGGGCCAGCTGCACGCCCTGTGGGCTGATGAGCAACCGGCGCGCCAGATCCGCGCCGGACAGGCCCGGCTCGGTGGCCAGTTGACGCAACATGCCGATCTGTGCGGTGCTGACACCGTGCTCACTCACCGCGTCGTTCACCGTCGTCAGCGAGAAGTACCACGCCTGCTTGAGCAACCAGAGAATGTTGTCTCTCTGTTCCATGCCAGCTCCTCCCGTCGGCGTCACCGCGCCGCTAGTTCTTGTAGAGCGCACCATTTTTCATGACGAACCGCACGTCGAGCGTGGTGGCGATATCGCACGACGGATCGCCCGGTACCGCGATGACGTCCGCGAGATATCCCGGTGCAAGGCGCCCGAGTTCGTTGTCGACCTCGCTCAGCTCCGCACTGACGACCGTTGCGGCCCGGATCGCCTGCATGGGCGTCATGCCCCTGTCCACCAGAGCGCACAGTTCTTTGGCGTTCTGTCCGTGTGGAATCGCCGGGGCATCGGTGCCGCATGCGATGCGCATCCCGCGGCGATCGCCTCGGGCGCCATGTGCCGACGGCCATCGCCTCGGTGAGGTACGTCGTTGACACGAGGAAGGTGCCATGGTCGACCATCATCGCAATGTGTCGTCGGTTGCGAGGAGACGTGCTCGATGCGGTCGATGCCGGCCCAGATGCACGCCCGGATGGCGCTGTCCCCGACGGCGTGCGCCGCCACGCGCACGCCCGCCCATGGGCCTCGTCGGCGATCGCAGCGAACTCCTCATCGGAGTACTGCTGGGCACCCGGCGCAGTGCTGTGTGGCATCACGCCACCTGAGGCGGAAACCTTGATCAGCCTGGCGCCGTGCCGAATCTGATAACGCACACATGCCCGCACATCGTCGACACCGTTGGCGATCCCCTCGGCCACCGACAGCGGCATGATGCCGGGCGCGAGCCGATGGAACACCGTGGGGCCGAGGTGCCCACCGTAGGGCCTGACCGCGTGCCCCACCGGAACGATTCGCGGTCCGACATGCCAGCCCTCAACCTCCTGGTCGCAGGGCAGGAATTTGTCGACGACCTGTGATTCGACCATGGTTTGGGTGGCCTCCAAGGTGTTGGTGTTGGCGTCCTGCAGGCCGTACTCCTTGAACGAGAGCGCGGCCAGTTCTTGCGCGATGCGCTCCCGCGGCGTGCGCGGCTTTGGGAAGTACAGCGTGCCCTCGAAGAGGTGCGAGTTATACGACGTCGGCCAGTAGTGGTGGGTCAGGTACCAGCCCTGACCCCAGACCAGGATGACGAAATTCGGGAACAGCTGGAACGAATGCAGGCCCCAGGGATCACATTTCGCTGGGTTGAGTCCCGGCGGCATGTCTCCCAGATCGGGTTTGTCCCATGGCCCGAACAGCCCACTCTGGCAGATGTCCTCGTTAGGCTTGCGTATCTCGGCGTCCATTTCCCACGCCCGGATACCCGATGTGCTGACCAGCCGGTGCGGGCCGTCGATGCGGTAGTGGGGAGCCTCGAATCCGGCCTCCGCCGCGGCTTTTGAATACTTGGACGGCGACTGGTTCGCGTACAGGACGGGTGCGTGGTAGAACTCCTGGAAGGCGTCCATGGAGGGCTTCCAATTGGCCTTGACCGCGGAGCGATAGTAGAACCGCGAGGTCATTTCGGAGAACGGGTATCCCTCGAGCCCGGTGATCATTGGGCCGAGGAAATCGCGAAGCGTCTGCTCGGGTGGTTCAGCGTTGCTCGCGAAGTTGACGAAGATGAATCCCTGCCAAACGTCGCAGTGCGCGCTCACCAGGCCGTAACGGCTCTTGTCATCGAAGAACTCTTCCTCCTGCTGCACGAACGTCAGGTTGCCGTCGAGGTCGTAGCGCCAGGCATGGTATTTGCAGGTGAACTGCCGACAGACGCCGCTGGTTTCCTCCAGCGGCATATCGTTCTAAACCAGATTGTTTCCGCGATGCCGACAGGTGTTGTGATAAGCCTTGACCTCCCCCGCGGCGTTTCGCACGATGATGATCGACGTATTGGCCGCCTTTATCTCCTTTGTGAAGTAACTGCCTTTTCGGGGAAGTTGTTCAATGCGGCCGACATTCAGCCAGGCGCGCATGAAGACCCGTTCCCAGCTGCGGATAGTGCTCCGTCCAGCTGCCGTCGGGCGGTTTGGGGAAACGGGGCATCGGCTTCTCCTGTCCACTCTTTGGCAATCAGCAACGCACCATTGCTTTTTCACCCATTCCGCAGGAGCCTGCAACGCCGACGGTATATGCTTCGACGGGTAATCACAAGTAGTTGATACTCTAGTGCGGGGAAGGGGATGCTGGCTTGTGCCGGGACGAACTGTTCATTGGTGGCCGGTGGTCGAAAGCGAGCACTGACCAGCGCATCGAGATCATTTCCCCGCATACCGAAACGCCGGTGACGCAGGTTGCCGCCGCCGGACCTGCCGATGTCGACGCGGCCGTGCAGTCCGCCCGGGTCGCATTCGACACCGGACCGTGGCCGCGAATCGAGCCGGCCGAGCGCATCGAGGTTGTACGCAGGCTGGCGGAAGGTGTACGGCGAACGACGTTCGGAGATGGCCGAGGTCATCACATCCGAGATCGGTGCCCCGATCAGCTTCGCGCAGCGGGCGCAGGTCGCGCTGCCGTACATCATGATGAAGGCGTTCTGCGATCTGGCCGAGGCCTATCCCTGGCGCGAGGCGAGGCCGGGGCTGTACGGCTCCGATGTGCACATCCGTCGCGAGCCGGTCGGCGTCGCCGCGGCCATCGTGCCGTGGAACATGCCGCAGTTCCTCATCGTCACGAAGCATTCCCGCACTACTGGCCGGCTGCACGGTGGTTTCATACCCGCACCGGAATCACCGCTGAATGCACTGCTCCTCGCGGAGATGATCGCGGAGTCGGCATTGCCCGAGGTGTGGTGAGCGTGCTGCCCGGCGATGCGGCGGTCGGCGAATATCTGGTGAGTCACCCGGGTGTGGGCAAGGTGTCCTTCACCGGTTCGACAGCCGCGGGCAAGGCCGTCGCCGCGGCATGCGCCGGCGACCCGCGCCGGGTCAGCCTCGAACTGGGCGGCAAATCAGCCACGATCATCCTCGACGACGCCGATCCCGGCACCGTCGCCATCGGCGTCCGATCGGCCAGCCTGTCCAACAGTGGTCAGATCTGCAACGCCCTGACCCGCATCCTCGTTCCGGCCCATCGCGCCGGCGACTTCACCGACGCACTGGCCACCGAGATGACGTCGATAGCGGTCGGGGATCCGACGGAGGACGTCACCCAGGTCGGTCCGGTCGTCGCGCAACGCCAGCAGGCGCGGATGCGCGGCAACATCGAGACGGGCCAGACGGAGCGGGCCCGCCTCGTCGTCGGCGGCACTGCGATGCCCGACGGCCCGGACCGGGCTGGTATGTCCGACCCACGTTGTTCGCCGACGCCGACAATTCGATGCGCATCGCCCGCGAGGAGAACTTTGATCCCGTGCTGACGGTCATTGCCTACGAGGACGAAGACGACGCGGTCCGCATCGCCAACGATTACGACTACGGCCTGACCGGGTCGGTGTACACCGCCGACACCGATCGCGGCCTCGAGGTCGCCGTGCGCGTTCGCCCCGGCACGTTCGGCGTCAAACAGGACTACACGATGGACCCGTTCGCACCTTCGGGGTGTCAAAGCCAGCGGATACGGACGCGAGTTGGGCGCGAGGGCATCGACGGCTTCACCGACAGCAAGTCCATTTCCGTGGCCGGAGGCCACATTCCGGCTTCCGTGGCCGGAGGCCACATTCCGGCTTCCGTGGGCGTCGAGCACCTAGGTGACGCGGAAATTCGCGTGGTCGACCACTTAACGCCGAGGTAACCGGTTCGCGTACATCCACGGCCTGTCAATCGGTTGAGTAATACCCGGGAGTCAGGGCAGCGCCGACAAGTCAGCGTGCGGGCAGGCCACCTGAAGGCTGCGGCAGACCGGGACAAGCTCACGGACGCCGAAATCATACCCGTGGCGCTCGACATGACCGCACCCGACTTCTCCACGCTGCCAGACGATTTCAGCTACGTCTTGCATGCGGCGGTAGATGCCGGCACCGATGACTGGACACGATGCGTCGAGACGAACGCGCACAACTCGGGCGAACTGCTCCACCACTGCCGCACCGCCAAGGGCTTCGTCTTCTGCTCGACCGGTTCGATCTACGCCTACCAGGGCCGGCGTCCGCTGCGCGAAACCGACCCACGAGTGGTGCCGCTACGGCCCAACTACAGCGTCTCCAAGATCGCGACGGAGTCGGTGTGCACCTGGATCGCCAAGCGGTACCGGATTCCACTGACGATCATCCGGATCTGCTCCACATATGGGCCCGAAGGCGGTGCACCGGCCGACCGCCTCGAGGCGATATTGGTGCGTAAGCCGATAGGACTTCACTCGGACAAGCCGAACAATTACCACTCGATCTACGCAGACGATTACGTCGAGCTCGGCATCCGGGCGATGGAGATCGCCGACATCCCGCCGGTGGTGGTGAACTGGGCGGGCAGTGAGACCGTCAGCGTCGAGGATTACTGCACCTACATGGCGGTCTCGTCGGCGTCAAGCCCGGCTTCGAATTCACATCCGACGCCCACACCCGTAGTGGCCGGACGTAATCCGAATGTACGAGGTGCTCGGCCGCACGAAAGTGCCTTGGCGAGAGGGTTTCCGCCGAATGGTCGCCGCCCGTCACCCCGAAATCGAGGTCGCTGAATGACATTGCCGCGAAAGCCGTCCGACGAGGTCGATGGCATGCTCGCCGTCGGACGCGGCGAGATCGGCACGCTGTTCGTCTCCATGGCGCGACGCCACCCCGAAGGGCGTGATGCCGAATACCTGCCCTGGCACACCCTCGACCACCGTCCCGAACAGCATCGGCTGGCTGGCGTGAGCGCCTCCCTGAGACTGGTGTCGACGCCCGCCTGCCGGGCCGTGAGGGCGCACAGCGATGAGCGTCTCGATGCGATCGACCACGTCGTGACCTACTTCTTCACCGACCAGAGCGGGCTGACGGGTTTCCTCCAACTCTCATCAGCGCTGGGCGACGCGGACCGCATGCTGCCGCTGCTGCCGCCTCCAGCGCGGCGTCTAAGCCGTGCAGGGCAAGGCGTCCGCGCCGCGCGTCAAGATCGGCGCCGACGTCTTGCACCCTGATGGCCCAGGCGGGGCGTCTACCTGCTGCGAGAAACCGGCACCGCCGATCGAACTCACCGGACCCCTGCTGGCCGCACCCTTCCACCCGGTCGCACCGTACGAGTGGGATGGCTATGTGCCCTAGTGGGTTCGCATGCGTATCGGCCTGATGGTCAGCTCGGACGAGGAACGGCCACGCGCGGACCGGCTCAGCGGTCTACTGGATGAGGGGAACACCGCGGAGATCGCCCGGGGGCCTGCGCGGATTCGCCGACCTCACATCGACGGCGGCCGACTCCCGCACATCGCACTGCAGCCACGTGACGCCAGCTCGCTTGGATGGCGGAGTCCGATAGTGACGAGAATGCGCCTGGCCTGCGGTGGAGAACTCATTCGTCATAGTTAGACAGACGTCAACTATATACACGGGCCAAATTGCTGTTACAGTCCGGCTGTGCCGAATATGCCGATGGCATGGTAGTTGACGGTGGTCAGCGTCGGGCATCCTTTCAGCGGGCGCGATCGCACGAGACCAAGCGCGGTCTGGTTCAGGCCGCGATGGCGCTGTGGCGGACCAAGGGCTACGCCAAGACGACGGTCGCCGACATCTGCCGGGCGGCCGGAGTCTCGCGGGCGCTGTTCTACTTCTATTTCCCGGCCAAAGAAGACGTGCTCTTCGAGGTCGGCCTGCTGTCCACCAGGGCCGCGCAGAAAACGGTGCACGCACTGTTGGGCACCGAGTACGAGGTGGAGGCCGTGATCGCCCGAGCGTTGCGCAGCCTGGAGCGGTCGATGGCGCGCAATCCTCGCGAACTGATCATCGAAACGATCCTCGAGGGCTACCGTCATGAACACCGGATCCTGGCCGGAGACGAGTCGGACCGATCCGACGCCGACATGTTCGGCGAACTCCTCGCCAGGGCGCAGACCGACGGCAAGCTGGCCGCGCACATCGACATCGGACATCTGTCCCTCCTGGCGCAGATGCACGTCAGGGAGGGAGTGCGGCACTGGGCCGGGGGCAGTTTCGGCGACCGATCGTTCGCCGACGTCGTCACGCGCGACATCGCGGCCTTGATCGCCGGCTACAACCAGGAGCCGGCCCGTTGAGGGTCGCGATGGTGACCGCACCGGGTGAGGCGACCGTCGTCGACGTCCCGGTGCCGACGGCCGGGCCTTCGGACGTACTCGTCAAGATGCGCCTGGAAGTCGCGCCCGAGCACATACCGTTCGACGTCGCCGCGCTCAACGAGCCGGTGGCCGTCCTCCGCCACGGGGTAAATCGCTGTGCCCCAGAGCCACCGACAAGGTCGTCGTGTTCGGCGCAGGCCCGATCGGACTCGGCGCGACGATGGTCAACTCCGCCGACGAGGACGTCATGCAACGTCTGCTCGAACGACGCGGCGCGCGCGACTCGATGTTTCCCGGCAAGGCGGGCACCGACATCTATTTCGACGCCGCGGGTGCGCCCGCGGTGATCAACACTGCGCTGGCAGCAGCCATGCCAGGCGTCCGGCTTGGGGTGGTCGCCGTGCACAACGAATCCGTGCCAGTCCATTTCGTCAACATCATGAGCAATGAGATCACCATCGTCGGATCGATGGGCTACCGCGACGAGATCTTCGAAGTCACCGAAGATCTGATCGTGAAGTGGGAGAAATACGGGGTGATCATCAGCCACCCGATCCTCTTCGACGATGTCGGCGAGACCCTGCGGATCACCTCCACCCCCGGCGCGGCCGACAAGGTCATCACCACGTTCAACCGAGAGGAGACCTTCAATGGCATGGGATTTCGAGACCGACCCCGAGTACCAGAGAATTCTAGACTGGGCGGACGAGTTCGTCCGGGACGAAGTCGAGCCGCTCGACCTCGCGTTTCCGCATCAGCAGTTCGTGCCGCTGGACGGCAAGCGCCGTCAGGCGGTCGACCCGCTCAAGGACGAAGTGCGCCGGCGGGGCTTGTGGGCGACCCACCTCGGTCCCGAGTTGGGCGGCCAGGGCTACGGACAGCTCAAGCTCGCGCTGCTCAACGAGATCCTCGGGCGCTCGCAGTGGGCCCCCATCGTGTTCGGTTGCCAGGCGCCGGACACCGGAAATGCGGAGATCATCGCCCACTTCGGCACTGAGGAACAGAAGGAGCGCTACCTGCAGCCGCTGCTCACCGGTGAACTGTTCTCCAGCTACTCGATGACCGAACCGCACGCCGGCGCGGACCCCACCCTGTTCAAGACGCAGGCGGTGCGCGACGGCGACGACTGGGTGATCAACGGCTGGAAGTTCTTCTCCTCCAATGCCAAGACTGCGTCGTTCCTGATCGTGATGGTGGTGACCAACCCGGACGTCAGCGCCTACCAGGGCATGTCGATGTTCCTGGTCCCGACTGACACGCCAGGCGTGAACATCGTCCGCAACATCGGGCTGCACGGTGAGCGCGAAGGCGAGGGGTCGCACGCGCTCATCCACTACGACAACGTGCGGGTGCCGTCCGATGCCGTGCTGGGCGGCGAGGGACAGGCGTTCGTCATCGCCCAGACCCGGCTCGGCGGTGGGCGGATCCACCACGCGATGCGCACGATTGGGCTGTCGCGTAAGGCCCTCGACATGATGTGTGAACGCGCGCTGAGCCGCGAGACACAGGGCAGCCGACTGTCGGAGAAACAGTTCGTGCAGGGTTACATCGCTGATTCGTATGCGCAGCTAGTCCAGTTCCGGCTGATGGTGCTCTACACCGCGTGGGAGATCGACAAGTACAACAACTACAAAAAGGTCCGAAAGGACATCGCCGCAGTCAAGGTCGTCATGCCCACGGTTCTGCACGACATCGCCTGGCGGGCAATGCAGGTACACGGTGCCCTCGGTGTCACCAACGAGATGCCGTTCATGGGGATGGTGACCGGTGCGGCGGTGATGGGGCTGGCCGACGGTCCGACCGAGGTACACAAGACGACGGTGGCCAAACAGGTGTTGCGCGACTACCGGCCCACCGACGATACCTGGCCCACCGAGTGGACACCGCGCAAGCGCGAAGCCGCGCGCGCGAAATACGCCGACTACCTGGAACACGAAGTGGGCAACCTGTGAGTGAAATCGACGCTTGCGCAGGTTGCCGAATGGATCGACAGCGCAGTGCTGCCCAGGAAGGCGAACGGCTGCAGGAGCTTCCTGTCCGCCGGCACCAGAATGTGATCTACCAGATCCGCCGTGGCGAAGGGTCTGCGTGCTCCGGATGCCACCGCCCGAAGCTCCGCCCGACTGCGACAAGGGCATCGCGCGAGTGGCGGATCATCGAGGCGCTCGACGGCACCGAGGTGCCGCACACCAAGGCGGTCGGGGCGTGCCCGGACGCCTCCGTGCCGGGCACGCCGTATAACCTGATGGGGTTCGTCGACGGCTGGTCGCCGCTGGACCAGGGGACGCGGCCCGGGCCGTTCGACAGCGACCCGATCGCGACCGGGCTGGCCGACCAGTGGGCCACCGATGCGCGCGTGGCCCGGCCCTACGCGAGCACCCAGCGAGGTGATGATGGTGATCATCTCGAAGTCACTGGGCTCTAAGACCTGATCCGGATCGGGCTACCTGATGGACTATCCGATCGCCACCACGTGCAGTTGGCCGTGATGTTCTCGGTTAAGAAACCGTCTTCCTCAAATAGAGAATCAATGTCCGTCGCCCTCGGGCCAGCGGGTACCGTCGCGGTCCCGGCCGTGATCGCTCCAACCAGCGAACCTGACCGTCGGGATTGACGATCCGCGAGGAATTGCGAAACCCATTGGCGATGTATCAGAACCTAATTCTCACGAACGAGGGCAGGCGCGCCGTGCGTGTGCCACGCGGCTGGCGGACCAGTGGACGACGACCGATCAGGCACTCGCCGTGATGCCTGGGCAAGAGCGCCGCAATCCGAGAACGCATCCACGCGGTCATCTCCGCCCGCAGTATTGAGTACCGCTTACCGCCGCTGCTGCGGGGGCGTGCCGAACGAGATCAGCGACACGGAAATGATACCGACGCACCTAAGACTGCGGATGTTCAGAATGAGAGTTAGTTCTCTTGGTGAGAAAGTTTTGCTCTCTGACACGTCGGCCGCGAGCGGGTCGAGGACCGCAATGGCAAGGCGTCCTCCGATACAGTCAGTTCATGTTCTCCCTAATCAGCCCGATTTGACCGCCAGGTGACCAGTCCGAGCGACGAACCAGCCTGGAAGCAGCGCGCGGTCGAGCGATCGATCAAGACGGCGAAGCTCCGGGCGGCGCAGCGGGTGCAGCGATTCCTGGACGCCGCCGAGGCGATCATCATCGAGAAGGGCAGCACGGACTTCACCGTGCAACAGGTCGTCGACCGCTCGCGCCAGTCTTTACGAAGCTTCTACCTGCAGTTTGATGGTAAGCATGAGCTGCTGCTCGCCCTGTTCGAAGATGCTCTGAGCCGCTCGGCCGAACAGATCCGCGCCGCGACGTCGAGCCAGGATGATCCGCTCGAGCGCTTGAAGGTGGCCATCCAGCTACTGTTCGAGTCGTCCCGGCCGGACCCCACCGCGCGGCGGCCCCTGTTCACGGATTTCGCGCCGCAGTTGCTGGTGTCGCATCCGTCCGAGGTTAAAACCGCCCACGCACCGTTGCTGGCGCTGCTCACAGAGCTGATGGAAAGCGCCCGCGCAGCAGGCCAATTGCGTCCAGAAATCAACCCGACGCGAATGGCCGTGATGACCATGCAGACCGTGATGTGCGTCGCACAGTCGAGCGGCGAATCCGACGACGGAGTCGCGGACCAGCCCATTACCCCAGATGAAATCTGGGACTTCTGCTCTCACGGTTTCGCCACCGACTAGACCGAGAATTTCGTTCTCGTCGCGTAGAACGTCGTCTTCACAAGGTTGGTCCCTGACCTCTGGTCCCATCTGCTGCGTGCCTTCACATGTCCAAGGAGCCACGGCCGGACAAGGCGGGTCACATCCCAGCACGCGGTGTCGCCAAGGAAGGCCGGGCCGACGAGCCCATTCACTACGAGGTGACGCGCCACCACGATGGGCGGTCCTTCGCGGGCCTCACCATCACCGCCCGTCAGAACCGCGGCGTGTCACCACCTCTGCGCGCTGAGCCGCTCATGGACGTGAACAACGTGTTGGTCGACCATGAAACCTTCAGCTCGGCCCGTGGCGCCATTGTCGAGTTGATCAAGGCCAACATCGAGTGACGCCAGTGGCGGGCATCGAATCCAGATCGTGTACGTCTGCGCGGAAGTAGCGCTTGGTGACCGACCCTTCCTAGTTCTTGATCTGCCGAGTGAACCCGGGATCCCACTTGGCGACCTGCCCCCAGCGCTTCGATCCGAAGGCCATGCCCCGTTCAAAGCCGACGCCTTCGAGAACGCGCTACCCGCCGACGGTGAAGATGTACAGCGTGGATGTCCGCGACGGGGCGTGGGCCTTCGCCGCGGCGACCACCGCTGACGTCGCCGGGGAGATCCTGCTCATCGCGGGCGATGACAACCACAATTTGAGACGGCGACATCGGCCCCTCGTTCGCCCCCACCCGCGGCCTCAAGGAGGCTACCGGCGGTCGGCGGGGTAGTCCCGACGACATCAACGACGACTGGCTCGTCGCCGACTGCACGAACACGGCGCGCAGCAAGCACTGCAGTTCTAGCACCCTTCATGGCCCGACTTGCTGACCGATCCATAGGGTGCGATCTGTGCGAACGCTCGGCGGGCCCGGCCCGGACAAGCCGTAGTGTTCGGGATGTGGATGGTTTCGACGGACGCGCCGCAGTCATCACCGGCGGCGCCAACGGCATAGGGCTCGCGACGGCACGGGAGTTCGCCCGGCGCGGTGCCCGCCTCATGCTCGGTGACATCGATGAGAACGCGCTCGACACCGCGGTCGCGACGCTGCGCACCGAGGGTTTCGACGCGAACGGCTTTGTCTGCGACGTGCGCAGGCTCGACGAGGTCAGTCACTTGGCCGATGAGGCGTTTCGCGTGTTCGGTGAGGTGCACGTGGTCTTCAACAACGCGGGCATCGCCTACGCCGGTCCGATCGCGGCGACCAGCCACGACGACTGGCGCTTCGTCATCGACGTCGACCTGTGGGGCCCGATCCACGGCGTGGAGGCGTTCCTGCCGCGCCTGATCCCGCAGCAGGGCGACAGCCACATGGTGTTCACCTCGTCGTTCGCCGGGCTGATCCCGAACGTGGGCCTCGGACCGTACTGCGTGGCGAAGTACGGCGTCGTCGCGCTCGCCGAGACGCTGGCCAGGGAGGCACGGCCCAACGGCATCGGGGTAACGGTGCTGTGCCCGATGATCGTCGAGACCGACCTGCTCGCCAATACCGAACGCGTCAGATGCGCGGACTACGCCCGAGCGACGCCGTCGGCGGCCGAAAATGTTCAGCAGTTGGCCTCCGCGCCCACCGACGACTCCGTGCTCGACGTAGTGGATGTGGCGCGGTTGACCGCCGAGGCGATCCTGGCGAACCGGCTCTACGTCCTGCCTCACCGCGCGTCGCGGGAATCGATCCGGCGCAGGTTCGAACGCATCGACCGCACCTTCGACGATCAGAACGCCGAGGGGTGGCGGCATTGATCAACCGGGGCCCAGTGGTAGTCCGCCCCTCTGCGGTTGTAGCACCAACCACTCGCGGCCTGCGTTCCGCCGTCGACGTGGATCGTCTGGCCGGTGATACAGCTCGACATCTCCGACGCATGGAAAACGCTGCCGCGCCTGCCATCTCGTCGACATGACGGGGCCGGCCCATCGGAATCAAGTGGCCGGCGTTCTGCGTAGACCATCCGGCGAAATGCGCAGCAGTCCCTCGGCCATGGTGAGGTCAGGGGCGAGCACGTTCAGCCGGATGTTGTGTGGCGGCAACTCCAGAGCGGCCGTCTTGGTGTAGTCGATGACGGGGCCTTGGCGGTCGCGTAGGCCGCGTCCCCGGGGCGGCACGGAGCGCGTCCCAGCCGTTCTCGGTGGTGTCCAACAGCGGCGAGCCGAACACCCCGCCGTCGACCTGGTCGCCGTCGCCCACATCGGTCTTGAAGCCCACTGCGCCAACGGCTTTCGGACAGACGCACACGTGTCGGCGTTTCGTTCCTCGATGGCCACCGATGCGCCGAACGAGACCTTCCGCAATACCGCGGCCGATGCCCTCTCCCCCGCCGGTCACGACCGCGACGCAGCCGGTGAGCAGGATTTCGACAGTTCGATGGTCACCGGTTCAAACCAGCGGGCGAGCCCTGGCCGCTCACGCCCTTGACCTGCTCGGCGCGATGCATGGCCGGCGCTCGTCTGATCACCCCATCGGATTCGAGTTCGGCGATCTGCTCCTCGATCAGGCCGAGACCGGACAGTATCTCGTGGTTGTGTACGCCGAGCAGACGTGCCGGGCGGGTGTGGACCCCGGCTCGCCCGCGGGAGGACGTGAACGCCAGCGCGCTGTGCCGGGTCCGCTCATTGGCGTTGGTGTTGAGACCCGAGAAGATCGGCGACTTCTCCCCACCACCGGTCCTCGGTGACCGGTACTCCCGCGATCAAGCGCGTGCCGTCGGGATGGTGGGTGGGCTCGACGTAGGACGTCGGACCCGAGAGCCCATTTCGTCTCGTTGATCTCGAGCACTTGCGGTGGCGGCGCGAACGGGCCCGGGCATCCCGGTCCATCGGATCGGCGCCCACCGCCTGAATGGCGCGGCAGAGTTACTTCTGCCGGGCAACGGGGAATGCAGGTGTATGACTGTGCGCACCGAGGAGCCCCCACACGCCGCACGCGCACGTATCCGCGCGGGCGAGCACGTTGCCCCGACCAGCGGCCTGGCGCCCGGTTTCGCGCAGGCCAACCTCGTGGTCCTACCTGCGGACCACGCTCTCGACTTCCTGCGCTTCTGCGTTCGGAACCCCAAACCGTGCCCCCTACTCGAGGTCACCGACACCGGATCGCCCCGGCCGGTCGCGCTGGCGCCTGCGGCGGATCTGCGAACGGATGTGCCCCGCTATCGCGTTTTTCGAGACGGAGTGCTTGTCGATGAGCCGACCGACGCGACCCCGTACTGGCGCGATGATCTGGTGGCGTTCCTCCTCGGCTGCTCGTTCACGTTCGAATGGGCGCTCGGCGACGCCGGACTGCCGCTCGCGCACCAGGATCAGCGCGTCAACGTGCCGATGTATGTCACCGACCGTCGCTGCGTCGGAGCCGGACCGTTCGAGGGGCCACTCGTGGTGTCGATGCGCCCCTTCGCACCGACCGACGTTCCGCGCGCCGTCGAGATCTCGACCCGCTTTCCGACCATGCACGGCGCTCCGGTGCACATCGGTGATCCCGAGGCGCTCGGCATCGCCGATCTCGCTGTCCCCGACTTCGGCGACCCGGTCCGGATTGCCACGGACCATGTCCCCGTCTTCTGGGCGTGCGGCGTGACGCCGCAAGCCGTCGCGCTCGAGGCCCGGCCGTCGCTGGCGATCTTCCACGCGCCCGGCCACATGTTCATCACTGATCGACCCCACGGCGACTTCGACTCTCAAGGGGATCTGCCATGACCGTCCATGACGCGCCCGACCGGCACAAGGACGTCGAACCGCAGGTGCTCCGCAGAGCGGTGCGCGGCGCCGCGATCGGTAACACCGTGGAGTGGTACGACTTCGCCATCTACGGATTTCTGGCCACCTACATTGCGGACAAGTTTTTCCCGTCGGGGGACGACACCGCCGCCCTGCTCAACACATTCGCGATCTTCGCCGCGGCGTTCTTCATGCGCCCCCTCGGCGGATTCTTCTTCGGCCCGCTCGCCGACCGCATCGGGCGGCAGCGGGTGCTGGCACTTGTGATCCTGCTGATGTCCGCCTCGACTTTGGCCATCGGCCTGGTGCCGAGCTACGACACCATCGGCGTGTTTGCGCCCATCTTGTTGCTGTTTCTCCGCTGCCTGCAAGGTTTTTCGGCCGGCGGCGAATACGGCAGCGGAGCCTGCTTCCTTGCCGAGTATGCGTCCGACAAGAATCGCGGATTCGTGGTGTCCTTCCTCGTGTGGTCCGTGGTGGTCGGATTTCTTCTGGGATCGCTGACCGTCACCGGTCTGGAGACGGTGCTCTCGGAGAGCGCGATGGACTCCTACGGCTGGCGCATTCCGTTCCTCATCGCCGGCGTACTCGGCGGCGTCGGTCTCTACATCCGGCTGCGCCTCGGCGACACCCCGGACTTCGAGAGGCTCCGCGAAGAGGGCGACGTGGCTTCTTCGCCGCTGCGGGAGGCCATCACCACATCGTGGCGCCCGATCCTGCAGATCATCGGGCTGGTGGTGATCCACAACGTCGGCTTCTACATCGTGTTCACCTATCTGCCGACGTACTTCACCAAGACCCTCGAATTCACCAAGACCGACGCCTTTGTGTCCATCACCGTGGCCAGCCTCGTTGCGCTGATCCTCATCCCTCCCCTCGGCGCGTTGTCCGACCGGATCGGTCGCAAACCACTGTTGATCAGTGGTGCCGTTGGCTTTGCGGTCTTCGCCTATCCGCTGTTCTTGTTGCTCAACGCGGGCTCACTGGCCGCGGCGATCGCCGCGCATGCCGGCCTGGCGGCGATCGAGTCGGTTTTCGTATCCGCATCGCTGGCGGCAGCGGCGGAGTTGTTCGCCACCAGGGTGCGTTCGAGCGCCTACTCGATCGGCTACAACGTCTCGGTCGCGATCTTCGGCGGAACGGCACCGTACGTCGCGACGTGGCTGGTCGCCCGCACCGACAACGAAATTGCACCGGCTTATTACGTGATCGTCGCGGCGGTCGTCAGTCTCGCCACGGTGCTCACCATGCGCGAGACGGCGGCGCGCCCGCTGCGCATGCGCGTCTGACGCACGCGACCCGCCCACGTAACACCCGCTCACGCCGGCTTCGGCGTGCAAAAATGCTGGGGATATGCGAGTCGACGGGCGTCACGTCACCGTTTCGGGCAGCCTGCTGCAACCGTTGACGCGACGGACCAACGACATCCTGCGTCTCCTTCTCGCTGCGGTGTTGCTCGCTGTCGTCGTCACGAGTTCACTGATCACCCGCAACGAGTGGGTCGCTCTCGAGAAATCCATCTCGGAGATCGTCGGGGTGCTGACGCCCACCCAGTCCAATCTCGTTTACTTCATTTACGGCATCGCGATCCTGGCGCTGCCGTTCATCATCTTCATCGGCCTGATCGTCGCCAGACAGTGGAAGCTGCTCGGTGCGTACGCCGCAGCCGCCTTCCTGGCGTTCCTCGCGCTGTCGGTCACCGGTAACGGGATCGCAGCGCCCAGATGGCACTTCGACCTGTCCGACCGGCTCGACACGCTTCTCTCCCAGTTCCTCGACGACCCGCGCTGGATCGCGATGCTCGCCGGCGTCCTGACGGTGTCCGGTCCGTGGCTGCCCGCGCGGTGGCGGCGATGGTGGTGGGCGCTGCTGCTGGCCTTCGTGCCCATCCATCTCGTGGTCAGCGCCGTGGTGCCGGCGCGCTCGCTGCTGGGGCTGGCGGTGGGCTGGTTCGTCGGCGCACTCGTCGTGCTCGTGGTCGGGACGCCTGCCCTCGAGGTGCCACTGGACGGCGCCGTCCGGGCGATGGGCCGTCGCGGATTCGTCGTTTCGACGTTGACCGTCGAGCGGCCGGCGGGCCCCGGACCCCTGGTGCTGTCGGCGAGCTGCGAGCAACCGCAATCGCTCGGCGTGGTCGAGATGTACGGACCGAATCAGCGTAGCTTCGGCGCGCTTCGCCAGTACTGGCGGTGGTTACGGCTGCGGAACCGCGAAACCGGTCCCCTGCAGATGTCGATGCGCCGGGCCGTCGAGCACCGTGCGCTGATGGCCATCGCGATCGGCGACCTCGGCGTCGCGAACACCACGACGATGGCGGTCGCCGCCCTCGAGCGGGGATGGACGCTGTACGCGCACAGCGCAACCCGTGGAACTCCGGTCGCCGAGGCCACTGACGAGGAGGGCGTCAACAAGGTGTGGGAGTCCCTGGGCGTCCTGCATCAGCACCAGATCGCACACGGCGATCTGCGTAGCCGCGAGATCACGATCGACGGCGAGACCGCGCTCTTCGGCGGGTTCGGCAACGCCGAATACGGCGCCGCGGACGAACAGTTGCAGGCCGACATCGCCCACCTGCTGGTGACGACCACGGCGGTGCACGGCGCCGAGCGGGCCGTGACCGCGGCGATCGCCGTATTCGGCAAGGACCCGGTACTGACGGCATCGGGGCGACTGACGAAATCGGCGATCCCGGCCCGGATCCGCAAATCGGTGGACAACGCCGGCGCCGTGATGTCCGCCGCCCGCGACGAGGTGAAGCGTCAAACCGGCGCCGACGAGATCGAAGCCGAGCGCATCACGCGTTTCACCCGTTACCAGGTGATCCAGTTGGTCCTGCTCGTCGCGCTGGTCTACGTGGCCTATCCGTTTATCAGCACGGTGCCTGCGTTCTTTTCCGAATTGCGGACGGCCAACTGGTGGTGGGCGCTGCTCGGGTTGGCGGTGTCCGCACTCACCTATGTCGGCGCCGCGGCCGCGTTGTGGGCCTGTGCCGACGGGATGGTGAGCTTCAAGAACCTGACGATCATGCAGGTGGCCAACACCTTCGCCGCGACCACCACGCCGGCCGGCGTCGGCGGGCTGGCGCTTTCCACCCGGTTCCTGCATAAGAGTGGCCTGGGCGCGCTGCGTGCGACCGCGGCGGTGGCGTTGCAGCAGACCGTCCAGGTGATCGCGCACGTCGGGTTGCTGATCTTCTTCAGCGCCGCCGCCGGAGCATCAGCCAATCTGTCGCATTTCGTGCCCAGGGCGACGGTGCTCTATCTGATCGCGGGTGTGGCGCTCGGCCTGATCGGCGCCTTCCTGTTCGTGCCCAAGCTGCGACACTGGCTGGCGACGGCGGTGCGGCCCCGGCTCAAAGAGGTGATCGGCGACCTGGCCGAACTGGCACGAGAACCCAAGCGACTCGGTCTGATCGTACTCGGTTCTGCCGGAACAACTCTCGGGGCAGCGTTGGCGTTGTGGGCCAGCATCGAGGCGTTTGGCGGCGATACCTCTTTCGTCACCGTCACTGTCGTGACGATGATCGGAGGGACCCTGGCGTCGGCGGCGCCCACCCCTGGGGGTGTCGGCGCGGTCGAAGCGGCACTGATCGGTGGACTGGCCGCGTTCGGCCTGCCCGCGGCCATCGCGGTTCCTTCGGTCCTGCTCTATCGCATGCTGACGTGTTGGCTGCCCGTCGTCATCGGCTGGCCGGTGATGCGCTGGCTCACTCGCAACGAGATGATCTGACTTCCCGTCGAACTCGATCGGCAGGCCGGTCGGTCCGCTCATGCCGAGCAGCGGCTTCCACGGCGACGGTCCGGCGCGCCGAGGGTTTCCTGAGGCGCCGCGCCAGGATGGTGAGCGCTTCGCTGCCTTGGCGGGTCGAGCGTGATAACCAGATCGCCGGCAAGCTGTTCGGCCCCTTTGGGAGTCGGGTTGCTCGAGACTCAGCCGGCTTTTGCGTCACGGATTGGTGGCCCCTGCTGCCCGGCTGCCTGACGTGCCTCGCGCTCCTGGTGAATCCGCACCAGTTCACGGAAACCCAGGAGGTGGTACTTGGGCACCGGTTGGACGCCCCACTCGTCCTGGGCGGTGTCCGTGCCCTCGGCGCCCTCCGGAGGGTCCAGCGGCGGGTAGGGGTACTTGGACTCCAAGGTGTCGTCGGAATACCGGACCTTGAGCAGTTCACTGCAGATCTGGGTGGGGCTCAGCGTCGGATAGCCGTCGTAAAACGCCATGAACGGCAATGTGAACGCGCCCTCGATCACCAGGGCGACCAGGCACACGAGCACTGCTCGTTTGATCCACTTGTGCATGTTCGCGTAGAACGCGGTGGTGCCCGGCGGCAGGTCTTCGGGCCTCGCCTTCCTCTGTGGCCTCAGGCGTCGCGGTCACAGCAGTACTCCTTGAATCATTTCAGTCGGAGAAGATTTCGCGGTTGACCGTCGAATTCCGCTGCCAGACGGGCCTCTTCCCGACCCTCCAGCTCGAAGAGCACATGTTCCTTGCTGGGAAAGTGGAAGAAGAAGGTTCCGTGCGCCGAGTATCCGTTCTCGTGTCTGCAGCCGGCGTGCCGCGCGCGCCGATGGCTAGACCTGAGGCGTCACACCTTTTGTAACGTAGCTACTGACTTAAGTCACTGAATTAAGTCAGCGAATTGCACGACCTGCACCGCTCCGTGGAGCCGAGATCAGTCCGAGACGATCTCGCGGTTGACCGTGTGCAGATACGGGATCGCAAGGAACGCCGTGATGTAGAAGATGAGCCACCAACCGACGACCAGAAGACCATCCCCGCGAACCTCACATCGGCGAACATTGTCATGTTGAACACATAGACGCACCAGATCAGCGCGCCCGTCCAGGAAGTGACGACCATCCACTGGTGGCCCCAGCGCTTCATCTGCACGAACCCGATCGCCGCGGCGATCCGCATCGTGAAGACGGTGGGGATCAGCCCGACTTCCACTGCCTTTTCGCCGGGCCCGGCGGCACCGCCGAGCCATAACTCGTCGTGGTGCCAGAAAACCCCGGCGTCGAACATGTTGCCCCAGCCGTTCAACAGCACTCGGGCCGGCATGGTGTGGTTGGCCATCAGGTCCAGCGCCCAACACACGGTATTGATCGCGGCGTCGATGATGACCAGATAGCCGAGGAGCGTGACCAGCATCGGCCGCACCGACAGGCCGTCCCCCGGTGCGCGCCGCAGCAACCAGACTCCGCGTAGGAACAGCGGAAGCCCGATGATACCGAGGGCGGCCGTGCCGATCAGGAGGCTGCCCGAGATGAGCCACTTGTCAGCCCGCCGCTGCGCAAGCCGCGACAGTTCCATGTATTCGTCCAGGCCGCCTGCGGTCCGCGTTCGCGCCTCGGCTGCGCCGTTCCCGCGGCTGTGGCGCAGATTCGACGTTGGAAGATTCAGGACTCTCCCCCTACCGATCGGGCGGACGGACCTCGCGTCGGAAACTGACTATAGTCAAAAAGAGCGTCGCCAATCCCGCTATCGGTTCTGGATGCTGCGCAGAGTCCGGTTCACGTAGTCCTCGAGCATCGCGTCTTGTGCCGGCCATTCGTCCGTAGCGGTCAGCAGCGCGTAGAGGCCGAGGAGGAAAAATACCGCGCTGTTCATCGGATTCGCGTCGGGATCCGCCCAGCCCCGGGTCTTGGCATGCTCGATCTCCCGGGCGACCGAGACGATCACCGGGTGTTCCCTGCGCTCGTCGCCAGACGGTCGAGTCTGAGAAAAGTGAAGCGCAAGAAAATCTTTGAATAACACTGCGCCAAGGCGGCGTTCCAGACCCATCACCAGACGGACGGATTCTCTCAACGTCGAGGACAGATCGCGACCTGAATCCGCGTAGCGGTCGAGCTGTTTGGCGATCCGCTCCTCTTCTCGACGCTCCAGCTCCAGCAGCACATGTTCCTTGGTCGGGAAGTGGAAGAAGAACGTGCCGTGGGCCACACCGGCCGCGGCCACGATGGCGCCGACATCGGCGGCTGCCATGCCTGATCGCTTGAACTCGGCGATGGCAGCGCCCATCAGCCGCTCGCGCGTCTGGAGACGCTTGGCCTCACGCGCAGAAGGCTTGTCCACCAACGCCATAGTTTGTTCCCTCTGGTCTAGGACGAACTGATTCCACCAACGACGATATCGCGCCGGGCGTGCATCCACTTCGTTGACTTCAGTCAATCCGGGTCGTTAGATGAGCACCACGTGCGGCGGTCCGTCCCGATCTGGAGGACTGGTATGGCGTTGGAGCAGTTCGATCTGGACGGGCAGGTTGCGATCGTGACCGGTGCCGGCAAGGGTGTCGGCCAGGTGGCCGATCGATCGCGCCCACGGCGACGATGTGTCCGACGGCTTCTTCGGCACCCTCGCAAATCTGGTGTCGGAGGCGCTGGACCACGAGGCGCCCTTGAGCCTGCCGACCTCCGACCATCCGATCGTCGCAGCCGCGCTGGGCCTATACGAAGGAGAGCCTTGCATCGATGACGGCCGACGAGCTCAGTCGCGCCGTGGCGGTATCCGAACGGACCCTGCGACGTCTCTTCCGCGACACGGTCGGACTGTCGTGGCGCAGTTATCTACTGCACGCGCGCATGCTGCGGGCGATGGCGCTGCTGGCCGGTCCCGGTCAGTCGGTGCAGGAGACGTCTGCCGCAGTCGGTTTCGACAGCCTCAGCTCCTTTACCCGCGCGTTCACCCAGTTCTGCGGCGAGACACCGTCCAGCTACCGCAAAAGAGTTGCCGGGGGACAGGATTGACTATCGTTCCGGCGAGTCGTCGTCCCCCCGCCGGAGTAACCCTTCGCGAAGCAGGCTGTTGACGGCCTTTTGCCAGCGTTCGAGCTGCATCGGCGTGCTCAACGGTTCCGGTAGGTGGCGATCGATATGGGTGCGCAGAATCTGGGCGCCCAGCACGAGCACGAGCGAGTTGAGCGCTGCCCACGTCAGATCGAGGTCGGGGCCCGTCTCGCCGTATTCGGCGCGCTGGCTCCACCGGGCGGTGCCGACGGCGACCAGCGTGTCGAAGATGGTGGTTCCCAGGGGACTTCCGTCGACGAGGGCACGTCCGACGTAGTCGGCGATATCGGGATGCTCGGCGATGATGCGCGTGACCCTGCTTCCGACTTCGGCGATCGAGTCTACGGGCGAATCCGAAATGGGTCCCGACGTGGACGAGATCACCAGCGCCAACAAATGGTCGTCGACAGCCTTGATGAGGCCGGCCTTGGTGGCGAAGTGGTGCTGGACCAGCCCGAGGGATACGCCCGCGGCCGCGGCCACCGAACGCAGCGAGGTGCCGGACGTACCGTGTCGGGCGAAGCTCTTCAGCGCCTCGTCGCGGATGCGCTCGACGTTTCGCGGTTCGTCCGTGCCCGTCCGGTCGGACTCCGACCTCACACGGCCACCGTAACCACGTCCGGAACAGATGAGTTCGGATTTCAGCCGCCTCGGGCTGCAATGATGATCCGTTATGACCCGCTGGTATCCGCTCGAATCGGCCGATGAACACTTCCTCGCCTCGGCTCCGCATGTCTTTCGCTATCAGAAGCGGTTCGCCGCTACACCCGAACAGGTCTGGGAATCGCTGACCTCCGATGTTTCGCTGGCAGCTTGGAGTCCGTCGATCAAGAAGGTCAACTGGACGTCGCCGCGGCCTTTCGGCGTCGGCACCACCCGCGATGTGGTCGCCCCCGGCGGTTCGACCATGCGTGAGCGCTACTTCCAATGGGACGAGGGCCGCAGTCATTCGTTCGCCGTCTACGAGTCGAGCCTGCCCTTGTTCAGGCGCTTCGCCGAGGAGTACGTCGTCGAACCCGATGGCAGCGGGACGCTGTTCACCTGGACGGTCGCGATCGAACCGAAGAACGCGTTCAGGATTCCGGTCAGAGTGCTGGCGCCCGTACTCAAGGCGGGTTTCGGTCGGATCGCCAGTGGAGGTCAGAGCTACTTCGCCAAGCGAGCCTGAGTCACGGCGGTGCCATGGTGGAGTCGGGATGGCGCCAGTCCGGCGACACGAAACGGGCCTTATCAACCACTCCTCGCCGACGGGCTCGAACACGTCTCGATAACGCCCGTAATGATCGAGGCCGATCTCGGTGAGTAGGTGAAATTCGAAGCAGCACCCCCATTTTTTCGAGTTTGCCGTCGAGCCAAAAGCATTGCGCGAGATCTTCGATCCGTCCCGCGTCACCCGACCGGGTGTAGCGTGCGATGGTGTCGGGGATTCGTTCCCTGGCCACCAGTTCCCACATCTCCGTTCCCGCTGGATCCTAAGCTGTCGTGGTGACGGCGGGGCGGGAACCGCTCTGGCCGTTGCCGATTCGCGGGTGGACCTCCCGGCCGACAACGTCGGCGATTTTCGTCCCCCCGGCGTGATCGTGAACAACACGACCGTCGAGGCGATCCGCGATATCTCGTACGACGCTGCGGACGCGGCGTTCAACGCAGGTGTGGTGGCTTTCACCGTGGATCCCGGTGGGCCGATTCGGGCAGCCCGATGACTACGCCGCGCCGCGGTGACGACCGCAAGGGCTGGACAAACATGCCGAAGGAGGCCTGAACCCGCGACGCGGCCTCTGTGGGCATGTCTCTTTTGCGCGGCGTCATTTGTTTGTTGACACGTTCGGGGCAACACATGGTCATGAGGTGGTGCGGGCCCGTTCCGGATCCGTCAGCATCTGTTGACTGGTGCGGGCGGTGGGACTCGAACCCACAAGCTCTTTCGAGCACGGGCACCTAAAACCCGCGTGTTTGCCATTTCACCACGCCCGCGGCGTGCCGATCGTACCGCTTCGCTCGTCCACCAATTTGTCGGTGGCGCCGCACAGCTTGATTCCGTCTCGTCGGCCGAGCAATTCGACACCGTGCAGCGGCTTGTGTGAATCGCACTGAATGACTGTGTGATCGCCCAACGAACGGGCATACCGCGAAGCGCTGTGCGGGATTGGCGGCGACGCCCGCAGTACGGCAACGGCTCCTGAGCGCATCACCGTGCGGCGTGGCGGCGGCTGTGGCGACGTGTCCTTGTGTTCGAAGCACTGGCCTTCTCTGTTCCCCCAGCACGGCCGGGTAGGAAGCACACGAGGGGCATTGCGTTGGAGCCCTGGCAACAAGCGCTCGTCGACCTGGATACCGAGGAATTCAATCCTCGGCCTCATCCACAGCGACGGCCGTCGCGTCGTCGCCAACGACTGCGGCGTCAGTAGCATCCGCTATCACTTCTCGAACAGATCAGAAGACATCCTCGGGCTGTTCACCGCTGCTCTCGACACCCTCGGCATCACCTGGACACGGTCGAGCCGATACAACGTCTCCGTATACCGCAAAGCCGCGACGGCGCGTCTGGACGAGTTCGTCGGACCGAAGATCCGCGCGGTACCGTTGAAAGATGTCCACTACACGACGTAGGAGACCGGCGCTAGTGGCGTTGGTGATCCTCGCCGCGTGCGGCTGTCTGGCCCTGGCATGGTGGCAGTGGACCCGATTCGAATCGGCATCCGGCAGCTTCCAGAATCTCGGCTACGCGCTCCAGTGGCCACTGTTCGCCGGGTTCTGCGTTTATGCCTATTACAAGTTCGTCCGCTACGAAGAAGCCCCGCCCGGGCCTCACCGTCACGGCGCCGTGACAGAAATCCCCACCGGGCTACTGCCCGAAAGACCGAAATCCACAACACAATCCGAGGACGACCCGGCTCTGCGCGAATACAACGCCTATTTGGCCGAGCTCGCGAAGAAGCCCGACAACGACGACAGGACCGCCACGTGACCGCACCCGAAACCCCTGAGGCTTCGAGCCCGACCACTCCGGTCGAGACCATCCGCAAGGCACTGCTCGGCTACCGAATCATGGCCTGGACGACCGGCGTCTGGCTGATAGCCCTGTGTTACGAGATGGTGCTCAAGTACCTGGTGCATGTCGACAACCCGCCGAATTGGATCGCGATCGTGCACGGCTGGGTGTATTTCGTCTACCTGCTGTTCACCGCCAACCTCGCGGTCAAGGTGCGCTGGCCGATCGGCAAGACCGTCGGTGTGCTGCTCGCAGGTACCATCCCGCTGGTCGGCATCATCGTCGAGCATGTGCAGACCGGCGACATCAAAGAGCGTTTCAGCCTGTAGATGCCCCGTCAGCGGCTCGAGACTACCGGTTGGCGCGCCCGCTACCGTCGTCGCTCGCCAGCCTGTCGAGTTCGCGATCCCAGCCGGCGAGTCGCGCGTGGTTGAGCCGTAGCCACACCACCATGAACACGGCGACGGCGCCGACCGCAAAACTCAGCCAGATCCCCAAACCAACCGCCACTGCATGGAATGCCGGCCACGACGGGGGCGCGACCTTCTGGCCATCAGCGTTCACCCAGATGTCCATCTGGTCGCCGACGCTGACCTCCGGGCGATCCCACTTCAACAGTCCCGTGTGCTCGCGCCCGTTGACCTGCCACCGTGCCATCACGGAGACCGGGACGGTTTTCAACCCTGCCGTGTCGATGCTGCTCTTGATCGCTGTTGCGGCCACGGTATGTGACGTCGGCGCCTGTTCGGCCAGCCTCTGGCTGCTCGAGTCATAAACCGCGGTGCCGACGGCACCGGCTATCGGCACCGAGACGAGCAGAACTCCGACCATCAGCGCCATGACCAACGCCTCGATGCGGTCACTGACCCGAATGAGCGGGTTCCTCGCAAAGATCCGGGCGATGCGCCACCGGGCAGGGTCGACGGTAAACGACTGCATTGAAGCTCCTCAGGATTCCAGCGGCCGGGCATGATCCCACGGGCCGCGTCAACCGCTGTATGGCGCCCCGCGAGCATCCCGCACCACTAGCGAAAACGCCGGCGCGAGCTGGACGAGTCCCTGCGCCGATGTCAGCCTCGCCACATTTGCCGCACCGCCACTGCAGACAGGCTCCGCAAATACCGCTCAACCGGTGGCGAGGTCGCGCAGCGCCGGCACCAACAAGGCCAGTGCCCGTGACCGGTGCGACACCGCATCTTTCTCTGCAGGCGTGAGTTCGGCGGCGGTGCGAGACGAGTCCTCGGGCAGGAACACCGGGTCGTAACCGAATCCACCGTCCCCGCGCGGCTCGCGCACGATGGCGCCGCGCCAGACCCCGCGCACCACCACCTCACCCGACCAGGAAACCAGCGCACACGCCGACACGAACGCCGCGCCGCGGCGTTCGTCGGGCACGTCGGCGATCTGCGCCAGCAACAAGGCCGTGTTGGCCGCGTCGTGCCCATGCCGGCCCGACCAGCGTGCCGACAGCACACCCGGCATGCCGTTGAGTGCGTCCGCTTCCAGTCCCGAGTCGTCGGCCACCGACGGCAGGCCCGAAGCGCGGAACGCATCGCGCGCCTTGGCCAACGCGTTCTCTTCGAACGTCGCACCCGTCTCGGGCGCTTCGTCGAACGGCTCGACGTCTTCGAGCGACAGCAGCGTCAGACCCGACACCCCGGCGGCATCGAGCACGCGGCGCAGTTCGGCCAGCTTCTTGCGGTTGCGGCTGGCCACCAGCAGCTCGGTCAGCTTCCGAACGCCTTCTTCGCCGGCTCACCCGACTCGGGCAGCACTCCGGGATATGGCAGGGCAAGTGCCTCGCGCTGGATCTCGAACAGCTGGTCGCACGCGGCCATCGCGGCGTCGAGCAGCTTGTCCAGCGTCGACCTCGGGAACGTCGCACCCTCACCGGTGCCTTGCACCTCGACCAGTGTCCCGGTGTCGGTGGCGACGACGTTCATGTCCACCTCGGCGCGCGAGTCCTCCGTGTACGGCAGGTCCACGCGGATGCGCCCGTCGACCACACCGACGCTCACCGCCGCGATCGCGCACGACAGCGGCCGTGGATCGGACAGCCTGCTCGCCGCGGACAAATAGGTCACCGCGTCGGCCAGCGCGACATAGGCGCCCGTGATCGCCGCGGTCCGGGTGCCTCCGTCGGCCTGCAGCACGTCGCAATCGATCGCGACGGTGTTCTCCCCCAGCGCCGCCAAATCGATGCACGCACGCAGCGATCGCCCGACGAGGCGGCTGATCTCCTGAGTGCGACCGCCCACCCGGCCCTTGACGGATTCGCGGTCGGAACGTTCGTGCGTCGCGGCGGGCAGCATCGCGTACTCGGCGGTGAGCCAGCCCAGCCCCGAGCCCTTACGCCACCTCGGCACCCCTTCGGTGACGCTGGCGGTGCACATCACCCGGGTCTGGCCGAACTCGACCAGTACCGATCCTGCGGGATGTGAAGTGAAGCCGCGGGTGATACTGACCGGACGCAGTTCGTCGTCTAAGCGGCCGTCTTCTCGTCTGGACACGCGCCAACCCTAGCGGGTTGGTCCGACCACGCTCAGCCGCGTTTGACGTCGAACGCCTCGTTACACACGACCGCGTGCACCGGTCCGTCGAATTCCGCCTTGGCCTCGCTGATCACGTCCTCGCGCGAGGTCCATGGCGGGATGTGGGTCAGCAGTAGCTCGGCCACCCCGGCCTCGGCGGCCGCGCGGCCGGCCTCGGTACCCGACAGGTGCAGTCTCGGCGGCCGCTCCGGCGAGTGCGTCCAGGACGCCTCGCACAGAAAAAGATCGGCACCGCGGGCCAGATCGATCAGCGCATCGCAGTAACCGGTGTCGCCGCTGTAGACAAGCGTCGCCCCGGACGGGTCCGTGATCCGGATGCCGTACGACTCGGTCGGGTGGCACACCACTCTCGGCATCACCGACAGCGCACCGATCTGCACGGCCTGGTTGTCGACCCAGTGGCGGATGTCGAAGACGTCGGAGAAGTCGTCGATCTCCCCACCCTCGGGGGATGACGCCGCGCCCAGACGAGCCCAGGTGTTGGCCGGGCCGTACATCACGCCACGCTGCTGGGCGGGCGACGGGTGATACCGCCGCCACACGAACAGACCGGGCAGGTCCAGGCAATGGTCGGCGTGTAAGTGCGACAGCAGCACGTGCACGGAGTTGGGGTCGGCGTGACGCTGCAGCGCGCCCAGTACCCCGCCACCGAAATCGATCACCAATGGAGGTGTGTCAGGGGCGGTTACGAGGTAACCCGACGCCGGCGAATCAGGCCCGACGACACTGCCGGAGCAACCGAGCACGGTGATTCGCACATTCACTAGCTTGCCATGCCCACTATCCGGTTGACGAAAACATCGCCGCTTTTAGTTCCGTTATGGCAATGAGAATCACTTTTGGGCACCGACGTGACGCTGAACAGGCCGGACTCCCTCCAACGTCGGACCGAGGAACCGGGCGGCGAGTGTGGTGAACGCCTCGGGATCCCCAGTGGCCTCGAACAGGCGGGTGGCCGGTGCCGCATCGTGGGAGCGCAGCAAATCGTTCTCGGTGAGCACCCGCAGCAAGTCCTTGGCGGTCTCCTCGGCACTGGACACCAGCGTCACTTGATCACCCATCGCCAGCTGTATGAGTCCCGACAGCATCGGGTAGTGGGTGCACCCCAGCACCAGCGTGTCGACCTCGCTGCGTTGGAGCGGTTCCAGGTAGCCCTCGGCGAGCCCGAGGACCTGGCGGCCGCTCGTCACCCCGCGCTCGACGAAGTCGACGAAGCGCGGACAGGCGACACCGATCACCTCCGTGTCGCGGGCAGCCGCGAAGGCATCCTGGTAGGCACCTGACGCGATGGTCGCCGCGGTGCCGATCACTCCGATGCGGCCATTGCGGGTGGCCGCCGCTGCGCGGCGCACGGCGGGCAGGATCACCTCGATCACGGGCACGGGTGCATACCGCTCGCGGGCGTCGCGCAGGCACGCCGACGACGCGGTGTTGCACGCGATCACCAACGCCTTCACGCCCCGCTCGACGAGGTCATCGCCGATCGCCAGTGCATGCGCGCGGATCTCGGGGATGGTCAGGGGGCCATAGGGTCCGTTGCCGGTGTCGCCGACGTAGAGGATGTCCTCATCGGGCAGCTGATCGATGATCGCCCGCGCGACAGTGAGTCCCCCGACGCCGGAATCGAAGATCCCGACGGGAGCCATCGGCGGGCTCACGGTGTCAGATACGGATTCGCCGCTGTGGCCTTGCGGAGCTCGCGCGCCTTGCGCTCCGGACCGGAGAACAGATACGCCGCCACCACTCCGGCGACGGCACCGCACAGGTGGCCCTGCCAGGACACCCCCGGCGTGCCGGGCAGCAGGCCGAGCAGCACACCCCCGTAGACGAACAGCACGATGACGCCGACGACGATTTCCCACACCTTGCGGGTGAAGAAGCCGAACACGATCAAGAATGCCAGCCAGCCGAAGATCAGGCCGGACGCGCCGATGTGGTTGGTCTCGCAGCTGACGCCGACGTACGGGCAGTGGGCGCCGACATTGCCGATCAGCCACGTGCCGAAGCCACCGAGAATCCAGACGATGGCGGTGGCGAAGATGAACCGCGACATCCCCGCGAGCGTCATCAGGAAACCGAGGATCAGCGCAGGAACCGTGTTGGCGATCAGGTGATCCCAGTTCGCGTGCAGCAGCGGCGCGAAGACGATGCCCATCAGGCCCTCGGTCTCCAGGGGCCGGATGCCATTGTCGTCGAGGCGGTGGTTGGACAGCGAGTCGAAGAGTTCGATGACGTAGAGCAACACCACGAAGCTGACGACGGAGACCCCACCGACCAGCCAGGCGGGTCTTTTCTTCGGCGCCGCGGGCGGCCCGGCCATGCCCGGATAACCGCCCGGTCCACTCATGCCCATAGCTGCCCTTCCAGCGCGTCCTCCGCGTCGTCCAGGCTACCGGCGTAGGCGCCGGTCGACAGATACTTCCAGCCGGCGTCGGCAACGATGAACGCGATGTCGGCGCGCTCACCCGCCGTGCGGGCCTTGGCGGCCATGCCGAGCGCAGCGTGCAGGACCGCGCCGGTCGAGATGCCGGCGAAGATTCCCTCCACCTGGACCAGGTCCCGGGTCCGCTTGACCGCGTCGTAGGAGCCGACGGAGTACCGCGTCGTCAGCACGTCGGGGTCGTACAACTCGGGGATGAATCCCTCGTCGATGTTGCGCAGCGCGTAGACCCCTTCGCCGTAGCGGGGTTCCGCGGCGACGATCTGGATGCCGGGCACCTGCTCACGCAAATACCGACCGGTACCCATCAAGGTTCCGGTGGTGCCGAGACCCGCCACGAAGTGGGTGATCTCCGGTAGGTCGGCCAGTATCTCGGGGCCGGTGCCGTAGTAGTGCGAGTCGGTGTTGGCTGGATTGCCGTACTGATAGAGCATCACCCACGAAGGGTTCTCGGCGGCAAGCTCTTTCGCGTGGGCGACCGCGGTGTTCGACCCGCCTTCGGCCGGCGAGAAGATGATCTTCGCGCCGTACAACTCGAGCAGTTGACGCCGTTCGATCGACGTGTTCTCGGGCATCACGCAGATCATCTGATAGCCCTTGAGCAACGCGGCCATCGCCAGCGATATCCCGGTATTGCCGCTCGTCGGTTCCAGGATCGTCGTGCCGGGCGACAGGATCCCGCGCCGCTCCGCGTCCTCGATCATCCGCAGCGCGGGCCTGTCCTTGATCGAGCCGGTGGGATTACGGTCTTCGAGCTTGGCCCACAATCGGAGGTGCGGTTCGGAATCCCACTGCGGAGACAGCTTTTTCAGCCCGACCAACGGGGTGTTGCCGAGCGCCTCGAGCAGCGAGTCGTACCGGGTCAAGTCATCCGCCCGCGACGGCGGGCAAGATGGTGACAGAGTCTCCGTCGGAGATCTCGGTCTCCAATCCACCCGAGAACCGCACGTCCTCGTCGTTGACGTAGATGTTTACGAACCGGTGCAGTTTGCCGTTATCCACCAGGCGTTCGGAGATGCCGGAGTAGTTCGCCTCAAGGTCCCTGATCACCGCCTGCAGGGTGTCACCGCTGGCGGTGACACGCTTCTCGCCACCGGTATGGGTGCGCAGGATGGTCGGAATGGAAACGCTGATGGGCATGGGTCGCTCTTCCTGAATCAGTACTGCTCAACGATTTTGACGGGCTCTTCGGTGACGACGCCGTCGACGATGCGATAGCTGCGCAGTTCGTGTTCGTCGGGGTCGCGGGTGGACACCAACACGTAGTGGGCGTCAGGTTCGGATGCGTAGGAGATGTCGGTGCGGCTCGGGTACGCCTCGGTGGCGGTGTGCGAGTGATAGAGCACCACCGGCGCATCGCCTGCCTCTTCCAAACCGCGCCACACCTTGAGTTGCTCACCGGCATCGAACCGGTAGAAGGTCGGCGACCGTTCGGCGTTGAGCATCGCGATGAACCGCTCGGGCCGGTCCGATCCCTCGGGTCCGGCGATCACGCCGCACGCTTCGTCGGGATGGTCGGCGCGGGCGTGCGCCACCATCGCCTCGACCAGGTCGGCCCGGATCACCAGCACTGGCCTACCCCTCTCGCGATCCCTGTCATTCGAACGCTCCGGGCAACAGACTGCGGTAGGTCGGTATTCCGGCGACCGGTTCCGCCGCCAGCACGCCGACCAGCACCGCACGGGCCAGACAGTCCGCCGCCGCGGCCCCGACCTCGGTGATCAGGGGCACGTCCGGTGACATCGACGCCGGCGTGGTGGGGTCCGGCGGTACCTCGACGGCACCGGTGGCCAGTGCAAACACGGTATCGCCGTCGAGCGGGGTGTGACTCGGCCGGATGGTGCGGGCCAGACCGTCGTGCGCGGCGACAGCGATCCGGCGGCACGCGGCCGGGCCGAGTGCGGCGTCGGTGGCCACCACGGCGATCGTCGTGTTGAGGGGACTGAACTCGGTGTGCCGGTCGGCGTAGGCGGCGATCTCGTCGGCCGGCGGCGCGAGCAGGCCGAACTCCTCGATCTGATACGCCAGCCAGGGCAGTCCGGTGGCCGGGTCGACGGCGTTTCCCGCCGCGTTGACCACCACCAGGGCGCCGACAGTGACCCCAGAGTCGAGCATCATCGATGCGGTCCCGATCCCGCCTTTAAGCACGCCCACGCGGGCACCGGTACCCGCGCCGACGGTGCCGATCGCCACGTCCAGACCTGCGCTCTCGGCCGCGGCATAGCCGAACTCCGCGGTCGGCCTGCACTGCCAGCCACCGACCGGCAGGTCATAGATCACCGCGGCGGGCACGATCGGCACCACACCGCCCGCCATCGCCACCCCCCGGTCACGAGCCTCGAGCCACGTCATCACACCGTCGGCGGCCGCCAGTCCGTAGGCACTGCCGCCGCTGATCACCACGGCGTCCACGTGGCGCACCGAGTTGATGGGGTCCAGCAGATCGGTCTCGCGGGTGCCCGGCGCACCGCCCCGGCCGTCGACGGCGCCGACGGTGCCGGGCGGGGTGAGGACAACGGTGGTTCCGCTGGCCCAGCCCGAGCCGAGCTCGACACCGGGATCGATTCGCTGGTGATGGCCGACCCGGATTCCGCCGACGTCGGTTATCGTGCCCATCTACCGCGCCTTCCCCATCAGCCCCAGCACGAGGTATTCCTGCAGCACGGTCAGCCATTGATACACATCGAGATGCCCGGCCATCGGGTGGTCAGCGGGCAGCTGGTCGGGACCGTTGGGGCCCACCTCGAGCATGGTGCCCAGCGCCAGCCGGACATCGTTGACCGCGGCCGCCCAAGCGTGCGCGTCATCCTCGGTCAGCTCGAACTTTCCGCCCGCCGCTGGGACGGTGTCCAGCAGGCGTTGCGCCGCATGGCGTTTGGCGTCGATGATCTCGGGCTCGTGCAGACTGCGCAGCGCGCTGTTGAGGCTCTCCGCGGCGGCCGAACCCGCCGGGTGATCGTTGTGGGTTCGGAAGAAATCGGGCAGCAGGCGCCTCATCGTGTCGTCTTCCGGCGGCCGTGAATTGCCGGTACGCATGCCGGTGATTTCTTCGAGTTCATCTGCCGGCGAAGCGGATTCGCGTTCCTCGAGCATTCCGAGCATCGACGTCACGAGGCTCGACAGCAACGCCGCCTCGTGAGAAGCCAGGGATGACCGGAACCGCGGGCCGTTAGCGGTGTCGACTCGTTTCCACTTACGCACTCTGTGTCAGCGGTCCTGCTGCATCGTCGCCCACAGGCCTGCGGCGTGGAGTTTGGACACGTCGACCTCCATGGTCTCCCTGCTGCCCGCCGACACCACGGCCTTGCCCTCGTTGTGCACCTGAAGCATGAGCTTGGTCGCGTGCGGCTCGCTATAGCCGAACAACTTCTGCAGCACGTACGTCACGTAGGTCATCAGATTCACTGGATCGTCCCAGACGAGGGTTATCCACGGGGTGTCGGTGGCATCGGCGGTTGCGGCGCCCCGCTCCTCGCTTGTTCCCGGTCGAGCCTTCGCCGGCGTAACCATGTGCCCCAGAATAGCCCGGGCATACCGAGCCGTCCGAGCGGCTACGGTTGCGGTGTGACTCTGGCCTCCCCGGCCCTGCTGACCGACAAATACGAGCTGACCATGCTCGCCGCCGCGCTGCACGGCGGCAGCGCGCATCGCCGCACGAGCTTCGAGGTGTTCGCCCGCCGCCTGCCCGAAGGGCGGCGGTACGGCGTGGTCGCGGGCACCGCACGCTTCGTGGAAGCCTTGGGCCAGTTCAGGTTCGACGAGGCGGCTCTTGCGTCACTGTCGGATTTTCTGGATCGCGAGACGCTCGCGTACCTCGCCGACTACGAGTTCACCGGCGACGTCGACGGATATCCGGAGGGTGAGCTGTACTTCCCCGGCTCCCCGGTGCTGTCGGTGCACGGCACCTTCGGCGAATGCGTTGTGCTGGAGACCCTGGCGCTGTCGATGGTCAATCACGACACGGCGATCGCCTCGGCGGCCGCGCGGATGGTCAGCGCCGCGCAGGATCGCCCGCTGATCGAGATGGGTTCGAGGCGCACTCACGAGCAAGCCGCCGTCGCCGCGGCGCGCGCGGCCTACATCGCCGGCTTCGGCGGGTCGTCGAACCTCGAGGCTCAGCGCAGATACGGGGTGCCCGCCCTGGGCACCAGCGCGCACGCATTCACGCTGTTGCACACCTCAGCTGCAGGTCCGGACGAGAAGGCGGCGTTCCGGGCACAGATCGACGCGCTGGGAGTCGGCACGACCCTGCTCGTCGACACCTACGACATCACCGCCGGGGTGGCCAACGCCGTCGAGGCGGCGGGTGCCGGACTCGGCGCGGTCCGCATCGACTCCGGCGATCTCGGGGAGTTGGCCCGACAGGTCCGCGAACAACTCGATGGGCTGGGCGCGACCAAGACCCGCATCGTGGTGTCCGGCGATCTCGACGAGTTCGCGATAGCGGCGCTGCGTGCCGAGCCTGCCGACATCTACGGCGTCGGTACGTCTGTCGTCACCGGTTCGGGCGCCCCGACCGCCAGCATGGTGTACAAACTGGTCGAGGTGGACGGCATCCCGGTGGAGAAACGCAGCAGCCACAAGGGGTCCCACGGCGGCCGCAAACAAGCGCTGCGGCTGGCCAAGCAGTCGGGCACGATCGTGGAGGAGGTCGTCCATCCCCACGGTCACCCGCCGGTCGATCACGGCTTGGTCGAACGGTGCCTTACGGTGCCATTCGTGCAGGCGGGCAGACCGGTCATCGACGACAGCCTCGAGGCCGCCCGGGAACGGGTGCGGGCGGGGCTGCTGAGCCTGCCGTGGGACGGACTGAAGCTCTCAAAGGGTGAACCTGCCGTCCCGACCCGCATGATCGCCCCCGAGCCGGGCAGAGGCGCATAGGAGTACCCACGGACGAGATAGCGGGCGTCAACGAGCTGCTGGCCACGGCGGTCACCGCGCTGGGCGGTGCGGAGCGGAGCGGCCAGATCGAGATGGCCGAGGCGGTGGCCCATGCCTTCGACACCGGTGAACACCTGGCGGTGCAGGCCGGCACCGGCACCGGCAAGTCGCTGGCCTATCTGGTGCCCGCGATCGCGCGGGCGGTCGCCGCCGAGGAGCCGGTCGTCGTGTCGACGGCGACCATCGCGCTGCAACGCCAGCTCGTCGATCGCGATCTGCCCCGGCTGGCCGATTCGCTCGCCGACGCACTCCCGCGTCGGCCGGAGTTCGCGCTATTGAAGGGTCGCGGAAACTATCTGTGCCTGAACAAGATTCACAATGGCATTCAGAATGGCACGGCAACAGAACCGGACGGGCCACAAGAGGAATTGTTCAACCCCATGGCGGCCAGCGCTCTCGGCCGGGACGTGCAGCGGCTCATCGCATGGTCGTCGGATACCGATACCGGAGACCGCGACGACCTGACGCCCGGGGTTCCGGACCGTTCGTGGTCTCAGGTTTCGGTGTCGGCGCGCGAATGCATCGGCGTGGCCCGCTGCCCGTTCGGGACCGACTGCTTCGCCGAGAAGGCACGGGACAAAGCAGGCCATGCCGACGTCGTCGTGACCAACCACGCGCTGCTGGCCATCGACGCCATGACGGATGCGGCGGTGCTGCCCGCACACGAACTGCTCGTCGTCGACGAGGCGCACGAACTGGTCGACCGGGTGACGGGCGTGGCCACCGGCGAGCTGTCGGCGACGTCGATGGGCGTGGCACACCGCCGCGCCGCGCGCCTGATCGACCCCGAACTCGCGCAGCGCCTCGAGGCCACGACCGCGACGCTGTCGTCGGCGCTCCACGACGCCGCACCGGGGCGCATCGACGTGCTCGACGAGGAGATGGCGACGTATGTGACCGCGTTGCGAGACGCCGCCAGCAAGGCTCGCTCGGCGATCGACACCGCGCCCAGCGACCCGAAAGCGGCGGCGGCACGGTCCGAGGCGGCGACGGCGCTGTCCGAGATCAGTGACACCGCCACACGAATCCTGACGTCGTTCGTGCCCGCGATCGCCGACCGCACAGATGTCGTATGGCTGGACCATGAAGACAACCGCGGAAGCGTCCGCGCGGTTCTGCGCGTAGCGCCGTTGTCGGTGGCAGGGTTGTTGCGCGGCAGGCTGTTTGAGCACTCCACGGCGGTCCTCACCTCGGCGACGCTGACGATCGGCGGGACGTTCGACGCAATGGCATCAGCGTGGGGATTGGCCGGCGCGGACGGCAAAGCAGTGAAATGGCGCGGCATCGACGTCGGTTCACCGTTCGAGCACGCCAAGTCGGGCATTCTCTACGTCGCGGCGCACCTGCCTCCGCCAGGGCGGGACGGCACCGGTTCAGCCGAGCAGCTCGACGAGATCGAGGCACTGATCACCGCCGCAGGCGGACGCACCCTAGGGTTGTTCTCGTCGATGCGCGCCGCCAAGGCCACCGCCGAGATCATGCGAGAGCGCCTCGACACCCCGGTGTTGTGTCAGGGCGAGGACACCACGTCGGCCCTGGTGCAGCGGTTCTCCGAGGACCCGGAGACGTCGCTGTTCGGCACGCTGTCGCTATGGCAGGGAGTGGATGTGCCCGGGCCGTCCCTGTCGCTCGTGCTGATCGACCGCATTCCGTTCCCGCGCCCGGACGACCCACTGTTGACCGCGCGGCAGCGTGCGGTGGCCGCCCGCGGCGGCAACGGGTTCATGGCCGTCGCCGCGAGCCACGCGGCGCTGCTGCTGGCGCAGGGTGCCGGCCGATTGCTGCGGCGCGTCGACGACCGTGGCGTCGTCACGGTGCTCGACTCCAGGATGGCCACCGCCCGTTACGGGGGCTTCCTCCGTGCGTCTTTGCCGCCGTTCTGGGCGACCACCGACCCGCAGCAGGTGCGCAAGGCGCTCGAACGCCTTCGCGCGCAGGCCTGATCGCCACTGGTTGTCGGTGTATTGACGCGCTTGCGTGCGCCTTTTCACTATCCTGTCAGCAATCTTCCAGTGCGCGCCGCCCCGGCCGCTAGACCACTCGAAAGGCGGCGTCCATGAGCCGACCACACCTGGTGGGCGTCATTGTCGCCGCGTGCTCGGCATTGCTCGTCACGTCGTGCAGCACGACGCTGCAGGGCAAGGCCGTCTCGGTGTTCGACGATCCCTTCCACGTGGCCGGCATGCCGGCGACGGACGGCCCGACCGGGCTACGCCCCGACGCGCACGAACCGGCGCGGGATGTTCAGGGCACCGATGACGGTGAGGTCGACGAACTGGCCCGCAACGCCGTCAGTGACATCGAGGAGTTCTGGGACGGCACCTACAGCGACACTTTCGACGGCTCGTTCAGCCCCGTCGAGGCATTGATCTCCTGGGACGCCAACGGTTTTGACGGCACCTTCTGTGGCGAGGATACCTACGGCCTGGTCAACGCCGCGTTCTGTCACGACGACAACACCATCGGCTGGGACCGCGGCGAACTGCTTCCGTCACTGCAACGCACCTATGGTGACATGGGCGTGACGATGGTGCTCGCCCATGAATACGGCCACTCCGTGGAGCGTCAGTCCGGGCTCACCAAGAAGGGCACCCCGACCCTGGTCTCCGAACAGCAGGCCGACTGTTTCGCGGGGTCGTACATGCGTTGGGTCGCCGAGGACAAGTCACCCCGGTTTTCGCTGTCGACCGGCGAGGGACTCAACAACGTGCTGGCGGCCGTGATCGCATTCCGGGACCCGCTGCTCGCCGAGGGTGATCCGGAGGCGGGTATCGACGAACACGGCTCGGCGTTCGACCGGCTCTCGGCCTTCCAGTTCGGTTTCAGCGAAGGCCCCTCGGCCTGCAAGTCCATCGACCTGAGGGAGATCGGCCAGCGGCGCGGCGATCTGCCAAAGCTGTTGCCGGAGGACCAGACTGGCGAGCTTTCGGTCACCGAGGATTCGGTGCGATCGATCGTCGACGCGATGGGGATTCTGTTCACACCGGCCGAACCTCCGCAGCTGACGTTCGACACGTCGCAGGCGTCGAAATGCCCCGACGGCCGGCCGAGTGGACCCGCCTCGTACTGTCCGGCCACCAACACCATCGCAGTGGACTTGGACAAACTCGCGAAAATGGGCACGCAGAACGACAACGAGGACAGCGGCGGGCTCGCCTCGGGTGACAACACCGCGTATTCGGTGCTGGTATCCCGATACATGCTGGCCATCCAGCAGGAGCGCGGTGGGCTGAAGCTCGACAATGCCGAGGCCGCGCTGCGCACCGCCTGTCTCACCGGCGTCGCGACGGCGAAGATGTCGAAGGATGTCACCACCCCCGACGGCAACACCGTCGCGCTGACCGCGGGTGACGTCGACGAGGCGCTGTCCGGAATCCTGACCAATGGCCTGGTCGCCAGCGACATCAACGGCGAGTCGGTGCCGTCGGGTTTCTCCCGCATCGACGCATTCCGCGTCGGGGTACTCGGCGACGAGGACCGCTGTTTCAAGCGCTTCCCCTGAGTCAGACCTGCTGGTGTGTCGCGCCTGAAATTCTCCAGCACACCGGGCATCGCGAAGCCGGCTGATGGCGTCCGATCGGGTTGGGCCTGTTGGCATCTGATCCCGGCCGGGTTCGGGTGGCCCGAATTTGTCGGACCTGGCTGTGATGATGGGGTTATGTCTTCGACCGCGTCGCTTGAGGTGCCGGTGGTGCGGGCTGGCGAGCGTGTTGAGGTGTTGTTCGGGGAGTTGTCGGAGTTGGCGGGGCAGCGCAATGCCATTGATGGGCGCATTGTGGCGATCGTCGCGGAGTTGGACCACGACGGGTTGTGCGGGTCGACCGGGGCGCGCTCGATCGCGGCGTTGTTGGCCTGGAAGCTGGGCGCCTCGTCGGGCAACGCCGCCACGATCGCCACCATCGCGCACCGGTTGCCGGTGTTCCGCGCTGCGCGCAGGGGATGCGGGAGGGTCGGCTGTCGCTGGATCAGGTCGGGGTGATCGCCGGCGGCGCCGCCGATGGCTCCGATGAGCATTACGCGGAGTTCGCCCGCGTCGCCTCGGTGTCGCAGTTGCGCACCGCGGTCAAGCTCGAACCCCCACCCGACCCCGACGCCCAGCCCCAGCCGCAGCCCGAGCCCGAGCCGGAGTCGCAGGTTTCGATCAGCTCCACCTCCGATGAGACGTGCACCCAGTATCGGATCACGTTGCCGCATCTGGAGGCGGCGAAGTTCGACGCGGCCCTGCGGTCTCATCGTGAGGCGCTGGTCGCCGAGGGCAAACGCGATCACGCCGCCGGCGGTGACGCGTCCGGGCGGCGGCCGCCGCTCCCGTCCACCGGCGCGGCGTTTCTGCGGTGGTGGATGCCGGCTGGGACGCCGAGGCGGCGGCCCGCCCGCACGGGCAGCACACCACCGTGGTGGTCCACGTCGATGTGCAAGACCAGGTCGCTCAGTTGCATCTGGGTCCGCTGCTGTCGGCTGCCGATCGGCGCTACCTGAGCTGTGATGCCACCTGCGAGGTGTGGTTCCAACGCGCCGGTCAGCCGATCGGGGCGGGGCGGGCGACCCGGGTGATCAGCCGCCGGCTGCGCCGCGCCCTGGAGCACCGCGACCGCAGCTGCGCGGTGCCCGGGTGTGCGGCCACCCGGGGTTTGCATGCGCATCACCTGTGGCATTGGGAAGACGGCGGACCCACCGAGCTGGACAACCTGGTGCTGCTGTGCCCCTACCATCACCGGCTGCACCACCGCGGCGGCATCACCATCACCGGACCCCCAGCCCAGTTGTGCGTCACCGACAGCGCCGGGCGCACCCTGACCCCGGGATCGCTGGCCCGCCCCCCAACCCAACCCCCATCGGCGGTCCCACCGTATCCGGGACCCACCGGCGAACGCGCCCACTGCTGGTGGTATCAACCCTTCCAACCCCAACCACCACCCACACTGAATTAGGTTCAATCACCGCAGCCGGTCAACACCGGCCCTGGGGCCATCCGCGTCCAGACATGGGGTCATGAGTTGTCGTCGCAGATGTCGATCCAGGCTCAGACATCGGCGTTGAATTGCTGGCACCGCCAACCACCGCACTGAAAATGACACAGGACTAGACCTTCTTGGTCACGCCGTACCAGGCCCGAACCGCGTCCGACATGGGGGTGGACCTGGTCAGAAACGCATACGAGCGAATGAACGACTCGCCGACGCACCCGTCGATCTTGATGCGAAACCCGTCGACCATGATCCACGGATCGGCACCGTGGAACGCCTTCTTCGACACCGGAACGATGTTGATGAGCCCGGGCTTGAGACCGACGGTCACGCCGCCGCCGATGTTGGTGCCGACGCCCGGAATGACGCCCTCGGGGATTGGCGAAACCAGGTCGGTGCCGAGCACGCCGATTGACGGGCTGAGTCCCATCGTGCCGGTCAGCGAGACACCGTTGGACGTGCTCATATCGATGCCGCAGCCGATCTGGTAGCCCACTTCGAGCGTGCCCTCCGGCGGATCCGCTGACTCCGGGCCCGTCAGGGAGCCGCTGAAGATGCCACCCACCTCGTATTCACGCGACGATATGGCTGTGGTCAGCGGTGCGGTCGTACGTTGTGTCTCGTCCCTGGCCGACAGCGTGAGAGTCCACCCGTCCGGAGTCGTGGTCGTCGCCGGTGGCGACGATTCCACCCGGCCGTCATCGGGTGGTGGCGGCGGAGCGGCCTGCGGCGCGGGGACCTCCGCAACGACGGGCGCGGTGTCGGGCTCCGCGGATGCGATCGGAGTGGCTGGCGCACACGCGACAAAGCAGGCGGCAAACACGACCAACGGACGAACCACCACAACGCAGCCCTCCTCGGCCGGAACACGGTCCGCCAAAGATCATTACCCGGCAGATGCGCTTCGAGCCGCGAGGCGACGCATATGTCGACGCGTCTTTATGCGAGTGTGACCAGGTCAGTTCGATTCGGGCGCTCTCAGGTGGGCAGTCGAAGTACGAACCCCGACTCCAACGCGACCCATGGCGCGCCATCGCACCCAATCGCCAATCCATGGGGCTCGCTGCCCGGCGGGAGGTCGATCGTGACCACTTCTGAGCCGTCACCGGAGACGCGCGCGATCTGACTCGCTCCCCAGAGGCTCACCCATACGCCGTCGTCAGGATCGGCAACCACGGCGTGTGGTTTACCCGGCAGGTCCATCTCCTGGATCGCCTCGTCCATCGGAATGCGGCCGAGCTTGTCGGCAACAATCTCCGTGAACCACACCGCGTCGTCGTGGGTCGCGGCGATGCCCACCGGCCCCGCTGCCGCGGTGGGCAATTCGCGTACTGTGACCCCATCTGCGGACGCCAACCGGCCGATCGCATTGCCTTGATTGAGGGTGAACCACAACGCGTTGTCAGGGCCGCTGACGATCATCGACGGCGCAGCACCGACCGACGGCCAGCTGGACAATTCGCCGTCTACCGAGATCCGGCCGATACCACCCGATTTCATCGCGGTGAACCACAGCGCACCATCCGGGCCCGCCGTGATGCCGAACGGACCGCTGTCCTCCTGCAATTCGAATGCGGTCAACTCGCCTGCCATGGTGATCCGGCCGATGCGGTCGTCGCCGGTGCGGGTGAACCACATCGCGCCGTCGGGTCCGGCTGCGATGATCGAGGGCCGCGATTGCGGACCGACCGGATACATCGTGACGTCGCCGTCGTCTGTGACCCGCGCTATCGCGCCGCTCTCGACCAGCGTCACCCACATCGCCCCGTCCGGAGCTGCGGCCAGCGCGTATGGCCCGCCGCCAACCGATACTTTGAGAGCAGCGCTCACGCAAGCGTGACCAGGCCGAGTTCATTGTCGCCGGCCAGCAACTCGTGGTGGGGCAGCACGCGCACCGTGTAGCCGACCGGACCGGCGACCGGCAACGGCGCGGTCGTCGAGAAGATCTCGTTGCCGCTGTCGGCGGTGCCCGTGTGTTGCATCGGCACGGTCATCGGATTCACGAGGGCGTCGCCGGCATCGACCCGGCCCAGCACCGCCTGCACCGCGACCTCGTCGGGCCGCAACCCGGCCAGGTCGACCGTCGCGGTCAGCGTGAGTTCCGAGCCGAGCAGGGGCGTATCCGGAAGCCCGTAGCTGTCCACATCGGTGATCTGGATCTTCGGCCATGCTTCATGTGCACGCGTCCGATAGGCGGCCAGGTCACGCGCGGCGCCGAACGGCTGACCGTCCCCGTCGGGTTCGACGGTCCGGCGTAGCGAGCGCGCGGCCGGGGCATAGTACTTCTCGGTGTAGTCGCGCACCATCCGCGACGCCAGCACCTTGGGCCCCAGCTCCATCAGGGTGTGACGGACCATCTCGACCCACCGCGTCGGAACTCCGCTCTCGTCGCGGTCGTAGAACCTCGGCGCGACCGACTTCTCGACCAGGCTATACAGGGCGGCCGCTTCCAGGTCGTCGCGCCGGCTTTCGTCCAGCAGACCGTCGGCGGTCGGGATTTCCCAGCCGTTCTCCCCGTCGTACCACTCGTCCCACCAGCCGTCGCGAATCGACAGGTTCAGTCCGCCGTTGAGTGCGCTCTTCATCCCCGACGTCCCGCACGCCTCCAGCGGCCGCAGCGGGTTGTTGAGCCAGACGTCGCAGCCGTAGTAGAGATGGCGTGCCATCGACATGTCGTAGTCGGGGAGGAAGGCGATGCGATGCCGCACCTCCGGCCGATCGGCGAACTTGACCACCTGCTGGATGAGCGCCTTTCCGCCGTCGTCGGCGGGGTGCGACTTGCCCGCCACGATCAGCTGGACCGGCCGCTTCTCGTCGAGCAGCAGCCGCTCGAGCCGCTCCGGGTCGCGCAGCATCAGCGTCAACCGCTTGTACGTCGGGACCCGCCGGGCGAACCCGATGGTCAGCGCGTCCGGATCGAATGCTGTTGCGATCCAGCCCAATTCCGCATCGGAAGCGCCTCGTTCCACCCATGATCTGCGTAGCCGGGCCCGGACGTCCTCGATCAACGCCTGGCGCAGCTGCGACCGGATCCACCACATGTGCCCGGGATCGACCTGGTGCAGCCGCTGCCACGTGTCGGGCTCGGTCAGCGAGCCGAGGTCTTCGCTGCCGACCAGCTCACGCCCCAGCTCCAACCACTGCGGGGCGGCCCAGGTCGGCCCGTGTACCCCGTTGGTGATCGAGCCGATCGGCACCTCGTTGGTGTCGAAGCCCGGCCAGAGCTCGTTGAACATGGTCCGGCTGACGCGGCCGTGCAGCAGCGACACCCCGTTGGCGCGCTGCGCCAGCCGCAAGCCCATGTGCGCCATGTTGAACTTCGACGGGTCGTCCTCCGCGCCGAACGCGATGATCCGGTCCAGTGACACACCGGGCAACAGCAGCGAATCCGCACCGGACGGGTCTCCGGGGGCGCTGCCGAAATAGCGCTTCACCATCTCCACCGGGAACCGGTCGATGCCGGCGGGCACCGGGGTGTGGGTGGTGAAAACCGTCGACGAGCGCACCACCGCCAACGCGGTGTCGAAGTCCAGGCCGGCGTCGATGAGCTCCCGGATCCGTTCGGCGCCGAGGAACCCGGCGTGGCCCTCGTTCATGTGGAAGACCTCCGGCGAGGGCAGCCCCTCGATCTCGGTGAACGCCCGGATCGCGCGCACCCCGCCGATGCCGGCCAGGATTTCCTGCTTGATCCGGTGCTCCTGGTCACCGCCGTACAGCCGGTCGGTGACGCCACGCAACTCGTGCTCGTTTTCCGGAATGTCTGAATCCAGAAGCAACAAGGGGATCCGGCCGACCTGCGCGATCCACACGCGGGCCCGCAACTGGGCGGAGTCGGGCATCTTCAGCTCCACCAGAACCGGATTGTCATCGTGGTCGGCGAGCAACCGAAGGGGCAGCCCCTGTGGATCCAGCGAGGGGTAGCTCTCGTGTTGCCAACCGTCCGCCGTCAGCGACTGGCGGAAATACCCCGAGCGGTACAGCAATCCGACAGCGATCAGCGGCAGGCCCAGGTCGGAGGCGGACTTCAGGTGGTCTCCCGCGAGGATGCCCAACCCGCCGGAGTAGTTGGGCAGCACCTCGGCCACGCCGAACTCCATGGAGAAGTAGGCAATGCCGTTGGGCAGCTCGGCGCCACCCGCGTTCTGCTCCTGATACCAGAGTGGCCGGGTCAGATAGTTATCGAGATCGCCCGCGAGTCCGTCGAGACGACGCACGAACGATTCGTCCTCGGCGAGCTCGTCCAGCCGCTTGGGGCTGACTTGCCCAAGCAGCGCAACCGGGTCGCACCCGACCTGCGCCCACAGCACCGGATCGATGGCCGCGAACAGGTCCTGGGTGGGTTTATCCCACGACCAACGCAGGTTGATCGAAAGCCGTTCGAGCGCGACGAGGCGATCAGGGAGGTGGGCACGGACCGTGAACCGGCGAAGGGCTTTCACGCGAGACCACCTTACTGACAATTCGCATGCCTGCAGCCCTGGTGGACCGATCGCTTCACCAGCGCTGGATTGAGCCGGACACTACGGTGGGTATAGGGCGCACGAAGGTTCAAGACGCTTTCAAGACGGTGAAGACGAACGAGAGCGGCCGTGTCGGCGACGTCGACGACTGACCTCCACGGCCGCGTCACGGTGAGGAGTGGTGGGGTGGCCGGTCGGATCGGAATCGACGACGTCGCGCCTGTCGTCTCTGGCGGGCGGTACCCGGCCAAAGCGGTCGTCGGTGAGGTTGTGCCGGTGTCGGCGACGGTCTGGCGCGAAGGCCACGACGCGGTGGCGGCCACATTGGTGGTCCGCTACCACGGCACGGCGTACCCGCAGCTGGCGGAGGGCCCGCCCGGGCTCGTCACGTCCGCGGAGCCCGTTCCGATCCAGGATGTGGTCGCACCGCCGTCCCGTAAGAAGCCGCGGGTCCTCCCGATGTCGAGCGGCCGGACGCCCGATGAGTTCCACGGCCAGTTCAGCCCCGACAGCGTCGGGTTATGGACCTTCCGGGTGGACGGCTGGGGTGACCCCATCGCCACGTGGCGAAAGAATGTGACGGCCAAACTCGACGTCGGTCAGAGCGAGAACGAATTGTCCAACGATCTGTTGGTGGGCGCCAAATTGCTGGAACGCGCCGCGACGGGCGTGCCGCGGCAGCTTCGCTACCCGCTGATCGACGCCGCGGCGAGGTTGCGCGAACCCGGCGACCCGTTCACTCGCGGGGGAGCGGCACTGGCCGAGGAGGTAACCGGGCTGCTCGATCAGTACCCTTTGCGCGAACTGGTGACCCGCGGCGAACAGTACGGCGTCTGGGTCGATCGCCCGCTGGCCCGATTCAGTTCGTGGTATGAGCTGTTCCCGCGCTCCACCGGTGGCTGGGACGAAAAGGGCAACCCGGTGCACGGCACGTTCGCGACCGCGACCAAGGCCCTGCCTCGAGTCGCGCGGATGGGCTTCGACATCGTGTACCTGCCGCCGATTCATCCGATCGGCAAAGTGCACCGCAAGGGCCGCAACAACAGCGTCACCGCCGCGCCCAACGACGTCGGCTCACCGTGGGCCATCGGCAGCGACGAAGGCGGCCACGACGCGATCGACCCGAAATTGGGCACCATCGAAGACTTCGACCACTTCGTCGCCGCCGCCCGCGACGACGGCATGGAGGTCGCGCTGGACCTGGCGCTGCAGTGCGCGCCCGACCATCCCTGGGCCAGGGACCACCCGGAGTGGTTCACCGTGCTGCCCGACGGGACGATCGCCTACGCGGAGAACCCGCCGAAGAAGTACCAGGACATCTACCCGCTGAACTTCGACAACGACCCGGCCGGCCTTTATGAAGCGGTACTGCAGGTGGTGCGGTATTGGGTCTCGCACGGGGTCAAGGTATTTCGGGTCGACAACCCGCACACCAAGCCGCCGAACTTCTGGGCCTGGCTGATCGGGCAGGTCAAGAACGAAGATCCCGACGTGCTGTTCCTGGCGGAGGCGTTCACCCGGCCGGCAAGGCTGTACGGGCTGGCCAAACTGGGATTCACGCAGTCTTATTCGTATTTCACGTGGCGCACCGCGAAGTGGGAGATCACCGAGTTCGGTCAGCAGATCGCCGAGCACGCCGCCTACGCCCGGCCCAACCTGTTCGTGAACACGCCAGACATCCTGCACGAGAGCCTGCAGCACGGCGGTCCCGGCATGTTCGCGATCCGAGCCGTCCTGGCCTCCACGATGAGCTCGGCGTGGGGTGTGTATTCGGGCTACGAGTTGTTCGAGCACCGGCCGGTCCGGGAGGGCAGCGAGGAGTATCTGAACTCAGAGAAGTACGAACTTCGACCCCGCGACTTCGAGGCGGCCCTGGCCGACGGTGAATCACTCGAGCCGTTCCTCACCCAGCTCAACGAAATCCGCCGGCTGCACCCTGCGCTGCACGAGCTGCGCACCATCAAGTTCCACCCCATCGACAACGACGCGTTGCTGGCGTACAGCAAGTTCGACCCACAGACCGGCGATCAGGTGCTGGTGGTGGTGACCCTCAATCCGTTCGGCCCCGAAGAGGCGACGCTGTGGCTGGACATGGGAGCGCTCGGAATGGAGCACTACGACCGCTTCTGGGTGCGCGATGAGATCACCGGAGAGGAATACCAATGGGGACAAGCCAACTACGTCCGCATTGATCCGGGCCGCGCGGTGGCCCATGTGCTGAACATGCCGCAGATATCGGCAGACCAACGACTCAACCTACTGCGTAGGGAGTGACGAGATGACGCAGACCAACCAACTCACCAGCCCGCACCTGAGGCCGCATACGGCCGATCTCAATCGGCTACTGGCGGGCGAACACCACGATCCGCACTCGATCCTGGGTGCTCACGAATACGACGACCACACCGTGATCCGGGCCTATCGGCCGCACGCGACCGACGTGGTGGCGCTCATCGGCGGCCAACGCTACCCGTTTGTCCACATCGAAGCGGGGCTGTTCGCCGTCGCGGTGCCCTTCACCAAACTTGTCGACTACCGGCTCGAGGTGAGCTACCCCGGCGCAAATGGGTCCACCGACGTGCACACCATCGCCGACGCGTACCGGTTCCTGCCCACGCTGGGCGAGGTGGATCTGCACCTGTTCGCCGAGGGGCGCCACGAGCGCCTCTGGGAGATCCTCGGTGCCCATCCGCGCACCTTCACCACCCCCGACGGCGCCGTCGACGGCGTGTCTTTTGCTGTGTGGGCGCCAAACGCCAAGGGCGTCAGCCTGATCGGCGATTTCAACCACTGGGACGGCACCGAGGCCCAGTTACGGGTGCTGGGCTCGACGGGTGTGTGGGAGTTGTTCTGGCCCGGGTTCGAAGTCGGCGGCATGTACAAGTTCCGCATCCACGGCGCCGACGGGGCGCTGACCGAACGCGCCGATCCGATGGCGTTCGCCACCGAGGTCCCACCGCAGACGGCGTCGAAGGTGACCAAGAGCGACTACACCTGGGGCGACGACAACTGGATGACGCAGCGGGCCACCCAGAACCCGGTGTTCGAGCCGATGAGCACCTACGAGGTGCACCTGATGTCGTGGCGGCCGGGGCTGAATTACCTTGAGCTGGCCGAACAACTCACCGAATACGTTGTCGAGCAGGGCTTCACACATGTCGAGTTGATGCCCGTGGCCGAACACCCGTTCGGCGGATCCTGGGGCTACCAGGTCACCTCCTATTACGCCCCGACCTCACGGATGGGGTCACCCGACGAGTTCCGCTTCCTGGTCGACTCGCTGCACCGGGCCGGTATCGGCGTGCTCATGGACTGGGTGCCCGCGCACTTCCCGAAGGACTCGTGGGCCCTGGGCCGGTTCGACGGAACCGCGCTCTACGAGCATTCCGACCCTCGCCGTGGCGAACAGTTGGATTGGGGCACTTACGTGTTCGACTTCGGCCGCGCGGAGGTACGCAATTTCCTGGTGGCCAACGCCCTGTACTGGCTGCAGGAGTTCCACATCGACGGCCTGCGCGTCGACGCGGTCGCGTCCATGCTCTACCTCGACTACTCCCGGCCGGTGGGCGGCTGGACGCCGAACGTGTACGGCGGCAGGGAGAATCTCGAGGCCGTGCAGTTTCTGCAGGAGATGAACGCCACGGTGCACAAGCTCGCGCCCGGCATCGTCACCGTCGCCGAGGAGTCGACGTCGTGGCCCGGCGTGACTCGCCCGACAAATCTTGGCGGCCTCGGTTTCTCGATGAAGTGGAACATGGGCTGGATGAACGACACCTTGGAGTTCATCAAACGCGACCCGATCCACCGCAGCTACCACCATCACGAGATCACGTTCTCGATGCTCTACGCATTCAGCGAGAACTTCGTGCTGCCGATCAGCCACGACGAGGTCGTGCACGGCAAGGGCACGCTGTGGGGACGGATGCCGGGCAACGACCACGTCAAAGCGGCCGGCATGCGCGGCCTATTGGCGTATCAGTGGGCGCATCCCGGCAAGCAACTCCTGTTCATGGGCCAGGAGTTCGGCCAACGGGCGGAGTGGTCTGAGGAACGCGGGCTGGACTGGCACCAACTCGACGAGAACAGCTTCTCGGGCGGGCTTCAGCGACTGATGCGCGACATGAACGACATCTACCGCACCCGTCGGGCGCTGTGGTCGCGCGACAGCAGCCCCGAGGGCTACTCGTGGATCGACGCCAACGACTCGGCCAACAACGTGCTGAGCTTCCTGCGCTTCGGCGATGACGGCTCCGTGATGGCGTGCGTGTTCAACTTCTCCGGCTCCGAACACACCCGATATCGACTCGGCCTTCCCCATGCAGGCACGTGGCGCGAGGTACTCAACACCGACGCCGATATCTACAACGGCTCCGGCATCGGCAACTTCGGCACGGTGGAGGCCACCGACGAGCCGTGGCACGGTCGGCAAGCGTCGGCCGTGATGGTGCTGCCGCCACTGGCCGCGCTGTGGTTCGAACCCGCCTGATCCCCCGCGAGCGGGTCAGTAAAGCGCGTTGGCCAGGTTGCGCCGGCCCGCGATCACTTCGGGATCGGCGGGGTCGAAGAGGTCGAACAGCTCGATCAGCCGGGTTGCGCACCTTCGTACGGTCCTCGCCCGCCGAGCGTTTGACCAGCGCGATCAGCCGATCGAAGGCGGCGACGGCGTTCTGCTGCAGGATGTCCACGTCGGCGGCGGCGAAAGCCGCGTCAATGTCGTCCGGCGCCGCGTCTGCCACGGCGACGGCATCCGGGCGCTGAGCCGAGGCACGCTGCAGAAAGCCGATCTGGCGCACCGCCCCCTTGGCCTCGGCGTGGTTGGGGTTGGCGTCGAGGATCGCCTGATACGCGGTTTGCGCCGCGTCGAACTCGCCGGCGTCCAGATGTGCCCGCGCCTGCGCGAGCTGCGGATCCACCTGTTCGGGTTCGTCACTGTCGGCGCTTCCGGCGAGCTTGCCGGCGGTGGCCTCCAGCAGCGAATCGACCCAGCGACGCAACTGCTCGGGCGGCTGCGGACCCTGGAAGCTCGAGAGCGGCTGGCCGGCGGCCAGAGCTATCACCGTCGGCACGGCCTGCACACCGAACATCTGGGCCACGCGCGGCTGGGTGTCGACATTCACGGTCGCCACCGACCACTTGCCGCGGTCGGCGGCCGCGAGCTCGGCGAGCACGGTGCCCAGTTGGACACTGGGTTCGCTCCGAGGCGACCACAGCAGCACCACCACGGGCATCTGATTGGACCGGACCAGCACCTCGGTTTCGAGGTTGGCCTCGGTGATTTCCACGCCACCCGGAGCAGCGGTGGCATCGCCGCTTTCGGCGCCTGCGGAAGCTCGCTGCTTGAGGGCCGACAGATCAACCGCACCGGCCATGGAGGCCGCGATGGGGGGTCGGGGACGAGTCACCCCCCAAGTCTGTCATGTCGTTTCGGGTGCTGACCGCCCCGGCCGGGCAACGGCGGCCCCAGATCCCGCGGCACCCATGCGCCCGGTCCGGTCGGCCCATATGAGGAAGATCACACTGCAAAGCGGCACGATGCTTGCCAGCAACGCCAGCAACCAAGTCCCGGCCGCCCATTTCAACGCGATTCCGGTCAGCAGCGCGGTCACCACGAAGGCGATGAAGACCAAGCCATGGGCCATTCCGAACACCTTGACGCCGATCTCGGTCCGCGGGCTGCCCAGGTACTTGAAATACATGCCGACCAGCAGACCCACCCAGCTGACCGCCTCCAGCAAGGCGATCAGCCGTAACCAGCCGCTGGCCGACCGAAGATCGAATGTGCTCGTCATGGGCGCCATTGTGCCGGAGCGCAACGCCAGCTACTACGACGTGTCGTTGGTTGCTAGCCGGCTCGTAGGATGAGCGCGTCGCCCTGCCCACCGGCGCCACAGAGGGCCGCGACGCCGTAACCGGAACCGCGTCGCGCCAGTTCGAGCGCGACGTGCAGGGTGATCCGAGCGCCGGACATGCCGATCGGATGCCCGATCGCGATCGCGCCGCCGTTGACGTTGACCTTCTCCGGGTCGACGCCGAGTTCCTTGATCGAGGCCAACGCGACCGCCGAGAACGCCTCGTTGATCTCGATGACATCGAGCGCGTCGATCGAGATGCCCTCGCGGGCAACCGCCTTCTTGATGGCATTGGCGGGCTGCGATTGCAGGGTGGAATCCGGGCCCGCGACGACACCGTGGGCGCCGATCTCGACCAGCCAGCTGAGCCCCAGCTCGATTGCCTTGTCCTTGTTCATCACGACCACCGCGGCCGCCCCGTCCGAGATCTGCGACGCGGACCCCGCCGTGATGGTGCCGTCCTTACGGAACGCCGGTTTGAGGCCGGCCAACGACTCCACGGTGGTGTCGGCGCGGATGCCCTCGTCCTCGGTGAACTCGATCGGGTCGCCCTTACGCTGCGGGATACTCACCGGCACCACCTCATCGGCGAAAACACCGTCTTTCCATGCCGCGGCGGCTTTTTGGTGTGACTGCGCGGCGAACTCGTCCTGCTGTGCGCGGGTGAACCGGTCGACGTCGTTGCGCTGCTCGGTCAGCGCGCCCATCGGCTGGTCGGTGAACACGTCGTGCAGGCCGTCGTAGGCCATGTGATCGAGCACCGTCACATCGCCATACTTGTAGCCCGCACGGCTGTCCATCAACAGGTGCGGCGCCTTTGTCATCGACTCCTGGCCGCCCGCAACCACGACGTCGAACTCGCCGGCCCGGATCAACTGATCGGCCAGGGCAATTGCGTCGATGCCGGACAGGCACATCTTGTTGATCGTCAGCGACGGCACGTCCCAGCCGATGCCCGCGGCAACCGCCGACTGCCGTGCCGGCATCTGACCGGCCCCCGCGGTCAACACCTGACCCATGATCACGTATTCGACGAGCGATGCTGGCAGCTTGGCCTTTTCAAGCGCCGCGGAGATGGCGATACCGCCCAGGTCGCTGGCCGAGAAGTCCTTGAGCGACCCCATCAACTTGCCGACCGGCGTACGCGCACCGGCAACAATCACCGACGTTGTCAATTCCTACCTCCAAGGGGTGTCTTCGGCGAACTGTGTGGCCGATCACACATACGCAAACATTCCAGTAAAGGTTACCGTTACGTTATGACGACCGAGCACGTAGATGCACGTCCGGTGCTCGCTAGTGCCCTGGTGACCGCAATCGATCACGTCGGCATCGCGGTGCCCGACCTGGACGCCGCGATCAAGTGGTATCACGACCATCTCGGCATGATCGTGGTGCACGAAGAAGTCAACGACGACCAGGGTATCCGCGAAGCGATGTTGTCGGTGCGTGGTGCGCCCGTCGGCAGCTCACAGGTCCAGCTGATGGCCCCACTGGACGAGACATCGACGATCGCGAAGTTTCTGGACAAGCGCGGTCCCGGTTTGCAGCAGTTCGCTTACCGCGTCAGCGACATCGACGCGCTCACCGAGCGGCTTCGCGAGCAGGGCGTCCGGCTGATCTACGACGCCCCCCGCCGCGGTACCGCAACCTCGCGGATCAACTTCATTCATCCCAAGGATGCCGGCGGCGTGCTGATCGAGCTCGCCGAGCCGGCCGCCGACCACCAGGCCTAAGACCACTTCCGCGTCGGGCCGCGGGTGCCCCGGTTCGCCCAGCACGGCGTGTGCCAGTGCCTTCTGTCGTCCCCCGCCTGCTCTCCCCGATCCGCCGGCCACGCGACGACATGCGCTGTGCCGGAACGGATTTCGTGGTCACAGCCCGGGCAGCGGTAGATCTTCGTCGCACGCGAGGCCGCTATCGCGCGCACTTCGTACTCGTAGCCGTCGGGCCCCGGTTCGATCCGACGGGTCGCCGGGAACGGCGGCAACGGGGGTGGCCTGCGGGGCGGGGTGCGGCGCCGGGGCATACTGCCCAGTGTAGGGCGGGTCAGAACAGCCGGAACTCGTCGCTGTCCATGCCCCGCATCTTGTCGTAGTCCAAAGTCACGCAACGAATCCCGCGATCGGTGGCCAATGTTCGGGCCTGGGGTTTGATCTGCTGGGCGGCGAAGACGCCGGCGACGGGGGCCAGCACGGTATCGCGATTGAGCAGCTCGAGATAGCGGGTGAGCTGTTCGACCCCGTCGATCTCACCGCGGCGCTTGATCTCCACGGCGACCGATCGGCCCTGCTCGTCGCGACACAAGAGGTCGACCGGGCCGATGGCGGTCATGTACTCGCGGCGCACCAACGTGTAGCCGGTGCCGAGCAACTCGACGTGCTCCGCCAACAGCGCCTGCAGGTGCGCCTCGACGCCGTCCTTCACCAGCCCCGGGTCGATCCCGAGCTTGTGGCTGGAGTCGTGCTCGATGTCCTCGACCGTGATGCGCAGCTGCTCCCCCGTCTTGTTCTCGACCACCCACACCGGCGCCGCGCCGCCCGCCTCCTCGGTCAGCCAACAGGGCGGACTCATCCAGTTCAACGGCTTGTACGCGCGGTCGTCGGCGTGCACGCTCACCGATCCATCGGCCTTGAACAACAGCAGTCGGCGGGCCGACGGCAGATGAGCGGTGAGCCGACCGACATAGTCGACGGTGCACTGGGCGATCACGAGACGCACCCGAACACCTTATGCGGCATCGCGGGCAAATTAGGCTGAGCCCACGATGAACTCCAACAAGAGCGTCGCCCAGCGGCTCGGCCGGGTCCTCGAGACGGTCACCCGCCAGAGCGGCCGACTCGTCGACACGCCCGACTACGGCTCTTGGCTGCTGGGCAAGGTCACCGAGAGTCAACGGCGCCGTCGCCTACGCATCCAGCTGATTCTCACGACCTTCGTGGTGGTCGCCAACCTGATCGGCATCGGCATCGCGATCCTGGTGGTGACCATCACCTTCCCCACGCCCAGCGTGTTCGAACCCGGAGTCAGGTGGATCACCTTCGCGGTCGCGCCGGCGTACATCGTCGCGGCCCTGGTTGTCGGGGTTTTCTGGGCCACCCGACGGGTCATCAACAATGTCCGGTGGGCCATCGAAGAGGTCGCACCGACCCGAGAGGATCAACGCAACACGTTTTACGCGCCATCGCGGCTGACCCGGGTACTGCTCGTGCTGTGGGGGACGGGAACTGTGGCGCTGACCACGCTCTACGCGATGGTCGATACCAATTTCATTCCAAAGGTCGCGCTGGGCATCAGCTTTCCCGGCCTGGTGGTATCAGCGAGCTGCTATTTGTTCACCGAGTTCGCGCTGCGTCCCGTTGCGGCGCAGGCCCTGGAGGCCGGTCGCCCACCGCGCCGCTTCGCCCACGGCATCATGGGCCGCACGATGCTGGTGTGGGCCGTCGGTTCCGGGGTTCCCGTGCTCGGTATCCTCCTGGCCGCCGTGATCACGCTCGCGCTGCAGAATCTGACACCGACGCAGTTCACGGTCGCGGTGATGATCCTTTCGTTGTTCGCCCTGATCTTCGGCTTCATCCTGATGTGGCTGCTGTCGTGGCTGACCGCGACCCCGGTACGTGTGGTGCGCTCCGCACTGCAGCATATCGAGGACGGCGACTTCGACTGTGAAGTCGTGGTTTTCGACGGCACCGAACTCGGCGAGCTTCAGCGCGGATTCAACTCGATGGTCGGTGGGTTACGCGAACGCGAGCGGGTCCGTGACCTCTTCGGGCGTCACGTCGGGCGCGAGGTGGCGGCCGCGGCCGAGCAACAACGTCCGAAGTTGGGCGGTGAGGAACGGCACGTCGCGGTGATCTTCGTCGACATCATCGGCTCGACGCAGTTGGTGACCGGCCGGCCGGCGACCGAAGTGGTCGACCTGCTCAACCGGTTCTTCGCGGTGATCGTGGAAGAGGTTGATCGCCACCACGGGTTCGTCAACAAATTCGAGGGCGATGCCGCGCTCGCGGTATTCGGCGCGCCGAACCACCTCGACCATCCCGAGGACGAGGCACTGGCGGCCGGCCGCGCGATCGCCCACCGGATCCGCCAGGAGGTGCCCGAGTGCGATGCCGGAATCGGCGTCGCGTCCGGGGAGGCGGTGGCGGGCAACGTGGGCGCCAAGGAACGTTTCGAATACACCGTGATCGGCGAACCCGTCAACGAGGCGGCACGACTGTGCGAACTGTCCAAGAACGCGCCGAGCCACCTGCTCGCCTCCTCGGACACAGTGGCCGGTGCCACCGAGAATGAAGCCGCCCATTGGACTTTGGGCGACACGGTGACACTGCGCGGGCATGACGAACCCACCACGCTGGCGCTGCCGGTCTAGCCCCCTCGGCTACAGCTGCGGGAAGGGCGCGAACCGGTTGTCGAAGCCGGCTTTGCGCGCCGCCAGCTGCAGTGCCCGGTCCGCATCGCTGATGCGCTTGATGTCGGCGGGCAGCGCGTCGCGCTCGTACACGGTGGCGCTGACGGTCGGAAGCCTCGTCGGATTGACGGGCAGATCCTGGAAGCGAATGGAGATCGTGCCCTGGCTCAGACCGCCGGTGGAGACCCAGTTCGCCACGCCGGGGTCGGTCGGTGAGACCACGATCGTGTAGGTCCTGCCGTCGGCGTTCTTGACGGCCTGCACATTGTTCAGGCTGGTCTGCTCATCCCAGTAGTTGTCGCTGATCGTCCAGTCATCGGTCACCGGGACGACAAAGTATTTGGCATCACCCGGGTCGATGTCGATCACCAGGGCCTGGGTGCCGGACAGCTGGAACCATCCGGCGCTCTGCAGCTGTGTCGCAAGGAATTCCGCGTTGCGGGTGGGGTTCTTCAACACGTTGGGCCCAAGGGGCAGTCCGGTTGCGGGGTCGGTCGTGGCCACCGCCATGTACGTGACCTCCCGCTGGATGCCCAGGGCCATGATCACGGCGGTGACGACGCCTCGCAGGATCGGCGGGTGGTAAGGCAGCGGTGGAATCAACGAGACCAGCGTGGTGAGCAACGGATTGCTCACCACCAGCGGCCCGAGGCCCGGGATGGCGAAACCGCCGAGCTGGCTGAAGAGGCTGTTCGGCGGGCCGCCGACGCGCTGGATCGACAGGCTCATCGGCACCTGGTTAATCCAGTCCGACAACGTGTTTCGCGACGCGATCAGGGTGGCGTCGTTGGGCAGCTGAAGATGGTTGTCGCGCCCGTTGGCAGGCGAGGAGTCGGCGGCGATGGTGAACGTGCCATCCGGATTGACTTTGAGTTGGTCCTTGGTCAGCACGCTCGCGGTGTTTCCGGTCAAGCCGGTCAGCACGCTGAACGTGGTGTCTGCGGGGACGTCGCCCGCGAAGCGGCCGGTGATGACATAGGACGACGCGGCGTTGACACCCATGAAGCGGTAGATCGTGTCCGGATTGTCGTAGAGGATGCGCGAACCGGGCACGAACTGGCCGTACCACGAGTGCGGCGGTGCCACCTGCATGACGACGGTGGGGTCGTTGGAGTTGAGAATCAGTTGCTGGAACGCCGACGCCATGGCGTATTCGTCGACCGCGGCGCCGAGTTGGTCGAGATTCTGCTGATCCGCGCGACCGAACTGCTGGTTCGCCGACGACATGAATCCCAGCCGCAGCACGAACTTCATCAATTGAACCGGAATCGACGCCGCGGTCCTGGCGGCGATCTGCTCGGCCGCGAGCTGCTGTTGAGTGCCCAGCGGACTAACGGGAGCCGCCGCGAGAGGCACCGGCTGCACCAACGCTGTCATCGCCGTGGCCGCAGGCGCGGCCGCCACCGTGGCGCCGGGGTTGAACGCATGGCCGATCTCGCGGCGCACCCAGCCGAGCAGGGCCCACAACGTCGGGGGTTCGGCCGGTGCGACCGGGCCGCTGGACACCTGCTCATTCAGTCCGACTGCCGACAACAGCCCCGCGACCAAGCCCGTCACGAAACCGACCGGACCGCGGGCGGGCGGCGTGACCAGCGACGCAGCGGCGGTCACCGGAACGGCGACGTCCTCGGTCACAGCACCGGCTCGCATGCTCACCTGCATGGACGGCGGCCCCGCCGCGTCGACGGGATCGGCCGACGAGCCACCGTCGTCGCGCATTCGGACCATTCGACCGTCCGATGGTTCGTCTGGCTCGTCCGTCGTGGATCTCTCGTCCGGGACGACGCTGCGCTTCACGACAGTCGTGGTGGTGTCGTCGGGCGCGCCGATCGGCACCGGACGGTCGTTGCGTTTGACGGGCCTCGGCGCCACCGCGTCTTTCTTCGGCACGATCTGCAGTGTCGTGTCGGCCTCGTCGTCCGTCGCCGCCGCCGCGTCGGGGACATGCGAGGTGGTCTCGACGGGGTTGTCGTCGTTCTTCTTGACATCGTGGCCGGGTTCGACCTCGGATTTGTCGTCATCAGCGGTCGACTGGGCAGACGTCTCGGCCGCCGTCTGACCGGTCGCATCCGACGACGAGTCCTTCGACGCCGAGGAGTCGGCGGACGCTGACGGCGCCCCGGAGGCAGCGCCTGGCTCCTCGTCGGCCTGGGCGATCCCGGGGGTGTTCGCAATCGCCGCGCCAAGGCCGAACGCCACTGCGAGCGCGCCGACACGGCCGATGAACCTGCCGTATCCCGCGGCCGGGGTCACCGAACGCTGGCTGGATGAATCTGCGCGCGACATCGACATCGAGGTCCGCTTTCTCTGACGGAACCGAGCGTCCCGGATTCGTTATAGCAGCGCGCGACGTTGCCAGAATGGGTTTCAGGCGGTCGGATCAACCGCCGGTGGTGGCCTCGTCGAGAAATCGCCCGGCCAGATCGGCTACCAGGCCGGGAGCCTCGTCGAGCGCGAAGTGGCCCGCATCGATGACTCGGACCTGCGCATTCGGGACATCGCGGCGGTACGCCTCGGCCTCTGCGACCTCGAAGGAGGGGTCGTATCGGCCCCACACCACCAGCAGCGGCGGTTGAGTGGAGCGCAGCCATTGCTGCCACGCTGGATAACTCGCCACGTTGGTGCGGTAGTCATAGAAGAGGTCGGTCTGGATGTCCGGCTGGCCCGTCCGGCCGAGGAACGCCAATTCGTCGGTCCAGAGGTCCGGGTCGTAGCGGTCGGGATTCGGACTGTTGCCGACGTGTCGCTGCCGGGTCGCGGCGGCCGAGAGGAAGTTCACCCGAAGCGCCTCTTCGTGGCCGCGACGGTCGGCCCAGAACGCGCGCCGCGTTTCCCAGAGCGGACCGAGGCCGTCCTCGTGGCATACCGCGTTCTGCACAACGAGCGCAGTGAGGCGATCGGGCCGTCGTACTGCCAGACGCATCCCGACTGGCCCGCCGTAGTCCTGGACGACCATGGCGTAACGCGCAAGTCCGACCTCGTCGGCGAACCGCTCGATCACTTCGGCGATGCGGTCGAAACTGTAGGTGAATACCTCGGCCGGTGGCGCATCGCTGTGCCCGAATCCCGGATAGTCCGGGGCGATCATCCGGTAGCGGTCGGCGAGACGGTCGATCAGCGGCTGCCACATTCTCGACGAGGAGGGGAAGCCATGCAGCAGCAGGATGGCCGGCGCCTCGGCCGGCCCCGCCTCGCGGTAGAAGATGTTCAGTCCGTCGACGGCGATCGTGCGGTAGTGGGTCGGCGCCATTCCTGCAGCGTAGACGGGCTATCCGCAGCTGACCGGTCATCGCCGGCCGGAGTAGTTACTTGATCGCCGAGATGGCCGCGTCGTAGTCGGGTTCGTTGGCGATCTCGGGCACGAGTTCGGTGTGAACGACGCTTCCGTCCGCGTCGACCGCGACCACGGCTCGCGCGAGCAGTCCGGCGAAGGGACCGTCGGCCATCGTGATGCCGAAGTCCTCACCGAAGCTGCCGCGGAACGCCGACGCCGTCACGACGTTCTCGATCCCCTCCGTGCCGCAGAACCGCTTCTGCGCGAAGGGCAGGTCGTTCGATACACACACCACTGCGAAACCACCGGCGGCGGCACGCTCGTTGAAGGTTCGCACGCTCATGGCGCAGACCGGTGTGTCCACCGATGGAAAGATGTTAAGCAGCAGGGGCTTACCACGGAACTGTTCGCCGCGCACCGCGTCGAGATCGGTGCCGGTGAGTGTGAAGCCGGGGGCCAGCGACCCGACGGCGGGCAACTCGCCGACCGTATTGACGGGATTTCCACGCAACGTTATCTGTGCCACCCGGACAGTCTGCCAAGGAAGAGCAGGCCGACCACACCCGGGGTCGGGATTCCCGGCGCCGTCGGCGGCGCGGAACCGCATGGACGTGCTCCGCGGGCCGGCCTCGCCGATTCTGCCGGGCGGCGTCCGCGGCACCGCGCGCTTCAATCTCATTGAGGGCAACCGTTTGCCAATCCGTTATGGCTTACACAGCGCCCGCACACTGTGAACACAGCGCTGGCCGATTTCCGGCTCCTAGCGTCTCTGTGTGTGCGGCACGCCCGTCGCATCAGCGAGAAATGGAGCGAGAGAATGTCTTTCAAGCGTGCCCTATGCGTATCGTCGTTGGCGGCCGGGATCGGCATCACCGGGCTGTTCGGCGTCGGTCTCGGAACCGCCAATGCAGATCCCTGGCAGGGATGTGGCCACCCGGGAGCCCCGCAGTGCGACGACCACCGCGATGACCACCGCGATGACCGCGGCCCCGCCCCGGTCGACTGGCACAACCGTGGAATCGACCAGGGACGCTTCGACCACCAGCCGTTCAACTGGAACGGCCAGCAAGTCAATCCGGTGCCGGCCGGTAATGGTCCCGGTTGGGGTTTCTGGTTCCTCGGAACGTGGATTCCGCTGTAAAAAATGCGCTTCACCCTGTTCCGACCAGGCCCGACGGCCGGGCCCGGTCGGATCAGGACACCTCGTGGTCCCACCAGGCGAGCACTCGCACTCCGAACAGGGTCAGCCACTTGGACGGCTCCCCTACCGGCGCATCGACTTCGAACCACACCCGTCCGGGATGCCGATGGCGCTGAAGCCAACATCCGTCCGGCTGCCTTGCGGCACGGATCATCTCGATAGCATCCGCCATACGTGGGTCTGGCGCTCGTCCGTCCAGAAGTGACGCCTGGCGGAAATACTCGGCTCCGTTGAGGACGCTGTACACCCAGCGATCGGGATAGGCGAAACGATCGACCCACGGCGCCACCGGCAGGCCACTGGACAAGCGCCGGAAGAGATCTCGCTGCAGGAGGTACTCCTCACCCGATCGCCGCGGCGCTCGTCCGTCCATCGGGATAGGCGAAACGATCGACCCACGGCGCCACCGGCAGGCCACTGGACAAGCGCCGGAAGAGATCTCGCTGCAGGAGGTACTCCTCACCCGATCGCCGCGCTGCCCGAGTGGCATCCGTGCCCCCGGTCCCCGTGTCGTAGGCGAGCAGTCCTTTCAGCACATTGAGCGTCGAGTGAAACGACGATCGCGTCGAGCCCTCGATCCACTCACAGTTCCAGCCGCCGTCGGGTAGCCGATGTTGCACGAGCCAGTCGACGACACCGGTGATGTCGGCGCCGAGCCACACGCCGTTCGCCACCGTCCAGGCATTGATGCAGCAGTCGACCTCGCCGCTCCAATACGGCAGATTCTCGTACTCCCAGCGACAGTTCGCGGTGAGGAGTTCGGCCGTGCCCCGCCGGCGTAGGACGCCGGGATCGAGGCCCCACTCCCGCAGCGAGTTGAGCGTCCACGTCGTGGCTGTCCACGGCTGTCCCTCAGACGCCTCGGGCTCTCGACAGTCGAAGTCCGCGGGAAAGAATGCGCCGCCTGCCCATTGGCCGTCCGGATCCTGAAGCGCGAGAAGGCGCGCCCCGAAGCCGTCGATCGCTATCCGCGCCCGCGTCGCCTGCCAGACCTCGGGCGGCGCGCCGACCAGATCGCGCTCGACCTGCCAGCGCAGCGCGGAGTCAGAGTCAAGGAGCCAACCGACGAGAGACTCGGGGACCACGGAACGACTCCAAGTCAATCGGCCGCCGGCACCCAGTTGCCGTGGAATCCGGCAGGCACCCGGTGAGGCAGCTTGACGGCCGCGACGTCCCGCAACGTCGCGGCATCAAGGATGGCCAGCTCACTGCGATCGGTCGCGCGGTCGTACACATAACCCATCAGCACACCGTCATCCTCGGTTGCGTCCGGCGCAGAGGGTTCAAACACGAATTCCCCCAATACTTTCCCCGATCCAAATGACCTGGCCGCGCTGGTCTCGCCGAGAAAATCGTGCTTGAGCAGCGTGTCGGCGCCGCTTGCACCGTCCCCGACCATGGGCGCATACCCGTACCGGTGCCGCTTTCCGACAAGCCGCTCGTCGACCCGAGGAAACTCCTGCCCGCGGTCGTCGATGCGCGATTCCCTTACCTTGCCGTCGGCGAGATCAACGGTCCACCGGTCCAGCGTCGGAGTCCCCTCATTGGGGCCGAGTAGGTCGGTGGCGAACATCTTCGGATGCCGGACCACGTCCAGCACGACGGTATCGCCTTCGGAAGTGTCGGAGTCGTAAGCGTTCAGCGGATGGAAGACATAGCAGGGTTCCACGTCGAACCAGCGGACGTCCGCGTTGCCGCCGTCGCGTGGCATCACACCGACCCTGGCCGGATAATCCGGATTCCACGCGTACGGGAAGCGTCGGTCGGACGTGTTCCCACGGGGCTGCCGCGCGCTGACGGGATCTGGAATGCGAACCCGTCCGATCAACGCGGACAACATCATCCGGGCAGGCAACCGCAGCCCGCGGGGCACGGTCATCTCGACGGCCTGACGAACGTTGAAGGTGACCGGCAGGTCGTAGAACACCACATGGCGTTCGGTCAGCGAGAAGTCGTGCATCATCGGACTGCCGGCCACCTTGATGTCGACGGTGCGTCGCGCCCTGCCGTCGGCGCCGATGACCGAATACTGCACCGTGTTGCCGCGGCACATACTGTACGAAACCGCGTGCAGCTCACCGCTATTTGGGTCACGTTTGGGGTGTGCGGTGTACCCACCGGTCAGCGTCCCGTCGAAGTCGCACACACCGACGGTGTCCAGATCGTCGTTGAGTTCGAAATTCGTGACCCCGGATTCGACCAGGGCCAGAGTCTTGCCCGCATGTCCGATCACATTGGTGTTGGCGCCGATCCCCGATAGACGAAACTCGCCGGCCGGCGCCTGCTCTCCCAGCGCCCTTGCCGCCTGCGGCCCACGCACCCAGCGGTTGCGGTACCACTCGGCCTTGCCGTCCCGGATACGGATGCCGTGCACCATGCCGTCGCCGACGAACCAGTGATAGAGGTCGGGATCGACCTCTCCGATCGGGTTGGGACCGTTGCGCAGATACCGTCCGTCGAGGTGTTCCGGGATCGTCCCGATGACATCAAGGTCGGTCAGCGTGTATTCCGCGTCGATCGGCGCGAATTCATCCTCGAGGTAACGGTTGGTCACGGCGGAACCCCCCATAACAGTGTGATGAATGGCTTCTGTATATCACCGTCATGGACGAGCGTGACGGCATCGAGGGCATCGCCGGGCAGGATTCGAGGTGCTAGTCCGGCCGCTGCGTCTGCTGATACAGCGCCAGCTTCCAGCCGTCGCCGGTGCGGTGGTAGACGCTGGACATGGCGCCGACGAAGGCCGGCTCCTCGCCCTCGCGGTAGCCGGTCCCGGTGTACACCAGGGCGGCGTTGTCCGAGTCGGCGGTGATCAGTCGAACGTCGTCGATCTCGTACCTGCGCCACGGCGGCGACTCCGACAAAGCCGACACGACGGTCTCGCGGTCCATCACCATGCCGTTGGCCAGCACCATCACCGCCTCGGGCAGCATCACACCGCCATAGAAGTGGGAGCCGGTCGAATCGCACAACGAATTCCAGCCCGCCCGTTCGAGTTCCAGCAACACGTCAAGCATTTCCTCGCTCATGGCTGGGCAATACCCGTTCGCCGGAGTTTCTATCTGGTCAGCCCGGGTCACACCTGGTCGGCATACCGCGCCGGTGAAGGTCGGCAAGAAACTGTGGTACGAGATTGTCGGAGGGTGCGGCGACTACCGCAATGATGTCGCGCTGCCGATATCGGCACGATGGACACTCCCACCCACGCCGCTGCGAGTTGGGCGGGCCGTGCGCGGGCTGCCCGTGCGCAGGACCGGATTGAGAGCCACGTCGTGGTCGGGCGGCAAATTGGTCGACCCGTACCGCCGTGCCGTTGCTCGGGTGGTAATGGACAAACGGCTCGTCGGACAGGTCCGCGAGGGTTACTCCCCCACCGTCTCTGCGAAAACGGTGTCCCCGGGCAACAACGACCACGATTTCCTCTTTGCGAGGACACTGACGTGGGCCGTCGTGCTGTCGGTCGAGGCCCGATCGCGATGCAGCCAGGCGGTCATCGTCTTGGCACAGGCAACCCGCAGCCGGCCGGCAGTCGCGCGGCTGACCCTTCTGCCGGCCTGTATCGCCTGTTCGGCCACGGCGAGCGCGATTCGGACCTTCGGCTACCGTCCAGCCCATGGCCGTCACCCGCACCCCCGCGGCAGGCGCTCCACCACAAGTGCGCCCACCTCGCGTTCCAGGGACGCGATCTGGTTGGGACAACGCGGGCTGCCACATGTACAGCGCGGACGCGGCCTTGCTGATCGAGCAGTGGTCGACCACTGCGACGACGCATTCCGATGTCCGCAGGGGGATCATGGCCGCATGACCAGGGCACCGACCGACGGTGAGGAAGGCATCAGAACCGCCAATCGCGTGAACTAATGGTCCTGTGCTCTATGGCCATAAGTAGCATACGGAAGGTCGCGGCGGTCAAGCCGGCCGCACTAATGCCAGTTGCGGTAGTTGGCCATTAGAATGGCGGTTCAGGATGCCACCACTACGAGCGCCGACAGATGGGGAGGGCCTATGACAATGACGTCGCCCCCGCCGCGACTGGATGAGCCCGCACCGCTCGCGCTGGCCAACACCGTCTGGATCGATCGGCACGGCGTCCACGACTCGTTCGCCGAGGGGACGTATGCGCAGGGCTGGGTCAAGGCCATTGGTGAGCGGTCCGAATTGATGACCGAAAGCCACCGCACTGACGGCTTGTCCGGGGACGCCGTGGAGCGTCTTGTCAGTCTGCGCGACGCGGTTCGCAGGCTGGCCGCTGAGCACACGAACGATCCGCGAACCGTGGGACAGTCTCCGGTGCCCGATCTGTCCACAGCGACATCGATCGTGAACGCTGCCTGCACGGCGACTTCGATGTGGCCCGAACTTCGACCCGAACACCGCGGGCTGACACGTCGTGACCGGTGGGCCGGGAAGTCATATGGCGACGCGCTGATCACCCTGATCGCCCGACAGACGATCGACCTTGTCACCGGCCCGCTGTGGCAACAGCTACGGCCGTGCACAGCACCGGGGTGCGCCTATTACTTCGTCAAGGACCACTTCCGTCGGGAGTGGTGCTCGGCTCTGTGTGGTAATCGCGCCCGGGTAGCCCGGCACGCGCAACGCCAACGCGGCTGAGCCCGTTCAGCGATTCGCGTCGCGAAAGCCTTCCAGCAGGCGTAGCCACACCTCGCTGACGGTGGGGAAGCAGGGCACTGCATGCCACAGCCGATCGATCGGAACGCGGCCGGCCACCGCGACCGTGGCCGAATGCAGCATCTCGCCCACGCCGGGCCCGGTGAAGCTGACGCCGAGCAGATACCCGTGATCCTGGTCGACGACCATGCGGGCATGTCCGCGATAGCCGTCGGCGTAAAGCTTTGCGCCGGTGACCACCTCGCCGATCTCTACGTCCACCACCTGGATCCGGTGGCCGGCCTGCTCGGCCTCGTGCGCGGTCAAGCCGACCGCGGCCGCCTCCGGATCGGTGAAGAAGACCTGGGGTACGGCGTGTATGTCGGCCGTCGCCGCATGTGGGCCCCACGGGGCGGTGTCGACGGATCGCCCGTCGGCCCGCGCGGCGATCACCGCAGCGGCGATCCGTGCCTGATACTTGCCCTGGTGGGTGAGCAGCGCCCGGTGGTTGGCGTCGCCGGTGGCATAGAGCCAGCCGCCGTCGACATCGCGCACTTGCAGGGTGTCGTCGACGTCAAGCCAGGTGCCCGGTGTCAAACCGATTGTCTCCAGGCCGATGTCGTGCGTGAGCGGTGACCGGCCAGTGGCGAACATCACCTCGTCGACCTCCAGTTCGGTGCCGTCGTCGAGTTCCAGGGTGACCGGACCGCTGCCGCCCGGTCGGCGCAGTTTGGTGATCGACACCCCGACGCGCACGGCGACCCCAGCCGCGTCGAGTCCAGCACCGACGAACTCACCGACAAACGGTTCCATCCGGGGCAGCAGGCCGGAACGTCGGGCAAGCAGCGTCACCGACGACCCCAAACCCTGCCAGGCTGTTGCCATTTCGACGGCCACACCACCACCGCCCACCACCGCAAGCCGATCGGGCACAGCGCTGCTGTCGGTGCCCTGGCGATTCGTCCACGGTCGGGCTTCGGCGATGCCGGGTAGATCCGGCAGCGCGGCGCCGCTGCCGATGCAGATCACCACGGCATGCCGCGCGGCCAGCATGACGGTCTGGTTGTCCGGCGCGGCGACCGCGACGCGCCGAGGCCCGGCCAGCCGAGCATGACCGCGGATCAATTCCGAGCCCGTCGCCTCCACCCAGTCGGCTTGGCCGGTGTCGTCCCAGTTGGTCACGTAACGATCCCGCCTGCCGAATACGCCTGAGGCGTCGATCGGGCCGGTGAGCGCCTCACGGGCGCCATCGATCCGCCCGACATCGGCGACGGCCAGCACGGGCCGCAGCAACGCTTTGCTAGGAACGCAAGCCCAGTAGGAACATTCACCGCCTACGAGCTCACGCTCCACCACCGCGACCGACAGCCCCTCCGTGCGGCTGCGTTCGGCGACGTTCTGTCCGACCGGACCGGCGCCGATCACGATGACGTCGTAGGTGTTGTCCGACATATCGGGTGTCTCCATTCCTGATTAAATTTCTTACCGTAAACGGTGGTCGTGCCTCGATATTCGATGAGGCGGGTGACGTACGGGTCATGCCCGTCGTGCGGACGGGCGAGATGTATTCATCAGATCCGGTGAAAGGCGCTTCGAGCACCACGCCCCGGCCGAGGTGGAGCGCTTCGTCTGACCTGCGTTGGGACCGTAGAAGATCAGATCACCGCGGCGCATCTGCGATGACGGGATCTTGCGGCCGGCGTTGTATTGGTCGCCTGAATAGTGGGGAAGTTCCTTTCCGACTCCAGCGAACGCGTAGAGAACGATGCCCGAGCAGTCGAAGCCCGCGATGCCTGCGCCGTCGTCGATCCCTCGCGAGGGGCCTGCGGCAGTCCCCCCGCCCCAGGAATACGGGACACCCAGCTGCGAGATCGTTCGACGGATGACGTATTCCGACGCCTGCCGCCCGTACACACGTGGGATACGACCGTTGGTGATGCCCGTGTCGGCGCCACCGACCGGGCCGCCGACATCGATGCCGAGCGCCGAGAGAAACGAGGGGCCCAGTGGTGCGGTCACCTGCGCCGAGGTCGCGGAAATCTGCAGAACTGACTTCAAAAGTGCAGCAGGATCGCCACCGACATTCGCGCTGGGCACCATCGGCAAGGTGGTGTCCGATTGGCTGCGGCCCCTCGATGGATCGGCGGCAGGCGCGCGGTCCCACAGATCGCCGCCGACGGGCCACCAGTTCGACGGCTGTGTGGCGGCCTGCGATGCGGGCTCGGTGCGGGCCCGCTGCAGAGTGGACAGGGCCACGACGAAACTCTGCGCCAGGGTCTGCTGCTGGGAATCCGCCTCGATCAAGTCCTCGGGGCTCGCCGCGGTCAGGTACGACGCCGGCGGTCCATTGACGTAATCGGCGAGCGCGAACTGGTCAAACCGCTGTTGCGCAGACGTGATCGCGGCGGTTGCGGCAATGACAGCACGGTGGCTGTCCACCACATTGCGCGAGGCCTGGTCGGCGAGGTGGCGGGCCGACTGCACCTCGATGATCGCCTTGTTCACCTGGTCCTGTCGCGTCTGGATTGCTGCGCCGACATCGCTCAATTGTTGTTCGGCGTCGGCAAGTGTGGTCACCATTTGGGCCAGGTCGTCAGAAGCGGGTTGGGCGGCCGCCCGTTGGCTGTCGAACAGAAGCACAGATGCGCACACCGCAAGCGCCAACACCGCCGCTGATCCCCTGCCCGCCGCCGTCGCAGCACCGTCAAACCACACCGCACTCCCTGCGCTTCGATCCGGATCCGGGCAGTTGGACCGACTGCTACATCGTCGTCCTGCGCCGCTGGGCGGCGCGGATCGAATCCGCCAGCGTCCAGAAAGAAAGACCCAGCAGCGGGATGTCTTTGAGCAGGAATTCGCCGGTAAGCGAGATCGCCGGGAAACCACCACCGGCCGGTTCACCCACCCCTGGTGTGGTGAACAGGAAGCTGACGGTGGATACGAACAGCACGACGGACATCACACTGCCGGCCATCGACAGCCGCGGAGCCAGTGGCTTGATGGCCAGCAAGACCGCGGCGGCGACTTCGAAGACACCCAACAGCGCCGAGAAGGTGTACACGGGCAGGAAGTCATACAGCCAGCCCATGAAGGGACTGTGAGCGACCAGCGGCTGAATCTGGTGTGCCTCGAAGTCGGCGAATTTCAGCACGCCTATCCACCCGATGACGACCACGAGCCCGTAGCGGCCCAGGACGCCCGCGATGGCATCGATAGTGGAGACGCTCAGCAGGCGGTCGCTGAGCGAGCGGTTCGAAAACGTCGTCATCGCGTCCTCCGGAGGATCGGTAGACCTAATGGTTAATCGGATAATAACCATTAGGAGGATAGGACTTCGGGCCCCGAACGGTCAAGCCCGTCGGCCGCCTGTCGTCGCTTCACGCAACGAGTGATCGACCGCCTCGCGGCGCGCACCAGACAGATTTACAGCGCTGCCGACCGTCTGCCGGCGAATGATTTGCGCGAAACAGCAACGACTTTCGTAGGTCGCGTGCCGAGGGACAGACGATGCGTCTGACGCCCCGCAGGAGCCGGGGCTAGGTGGGCAGTTGGTAAAGATCTGGACCTTTCCACGGTGGCGCGCGGCTCAACGAACCTCACACCACTCCCACAGGCAGTCATTCTTGACACCGGCGGACATCGTCTGCGCAGGCCGAAGGTGTTGACCCGCGTAGCCGAAGGTAGCTGTCAGAGTGGTCAAATGGACTGCACGCAAAGGGGTTTGCCAACCTGACGGAATCGGCGCGCCGACCGCTTGAAGGTCGACCGTGACATCGGTAAGGCCCTGCCGCGTCTCAAGTGACAGGCCTGGGGGGTGAAGGGAGTTGCAGGTGACAGCTCGGGATCGCTCTCTGCCTACCCTCATCGGCCGGCGCCGCGAACTCGCGGCCCTGGAGCAGTTGCTGGATGGAGCGCGGAGAGGCGCTAGCGCGGCGTTGGTCCTGCGTGGCGAGTCCGGAGTCGGCAAGACTGCACTGCTGGATTACTTGCTTGGCCAGGCATCGGACGTCCACGTCGCGCACATCGCCGGAGCGGAGTTGGAGATGGAACTGGCGTACGCCGGCTTACACCAGTTGTGCGCATCCATGCTCCATCTTCTGGACCAGATCTTCTGGACCAGCTCTCGACTCCACAAGTGAAGCCCTTGGCGTGGCGTTCGGCCTCCGTGAAGGAAAGAGGCCAGACCAATTCCTGGTCGCCCTCGCAGTTCTGAGCCTGCTGGCCGAATTCTCCGCCACGCAGCCGTTGCTGTGTGTGATCGATGATGTGCAGTGGCTCGACCGCGCATCGGTGCGAGTGCTGACCTTCGTGGCACGACGGGTCCTGGCAGAGCCGATCGGGCTGCTCTTCGCCGTTCGCGATCCCAGCGATGGCTGTGAGCTAGCGGGGCTCCCACAACGATCATCAACGGTCTGGAGGGCAAAGACGCCTGCGCGCTCCTTTGTGCAGCGTTGCCTGGGCCGATCGATGAGAGGATACGTTCGAGCATACTCGCCGAAGCGCGTGGTAATCCCTTGGCGCTGCTGCAATTACATGAAGATCTGACGCCGGCCGAACTTGCCGGCATTGTTCCGGCACGAGGACGAAGTCGACCTGATCCTGGCCCCCTCGGGGCGCAGGCCCGCAACCCGTGAACTCGGTTTGGAGGCGGCGGGCATTGCGACCGACGCGCACGGCGCCATCCTCGTGGACGAGCACCTGCGGAGCAGCCAGCCGCACGTGTTCGCGATCGGCGACGTCAACGGAGGCCCGCAGTTCACCTACATATCGCTCGACGACGGCCGGATCGTCGCAGACCAACTTGTGGGCGATGGGACTCGGGCCGTCACTGACCGAGTTGCGGTGCCGCAGAACGTGTTCATGACCCCGCCGCTGTCGACCGTCGGGCTCACCGAGAGGGAGGCGATCGACCAGGGGCACCGAATTCTGGTCGCCGCCAAGCCCGTCGCGCAGATCGTCGGGATGCCGCGGGCGAAAATTGTCGGGGAAACCCGGGGCATGATGAAGTTCGTCATCAGCGCCGACACCGATCTGATTCTCGGCGCCGCCATACTGAGCGTGGATTCTCAGGAGCTGATCAACACCGTCGCGCTGGCCATGCGCAACTCGGTAACCGCCAGCCAGCTGTGCCAGGCAATCTACACCCACCCCAGCTCCACCGAGGCATTCAACGATGTACTCGACAGCGCGGCGCCGAGGTAACCGGTGAACTAGTTCCGCCGCGCCCACTGCGCCGCGACATCGATGTCGTTTTTCCGCCAGTGATGTCGGTGGGTACGTGTAATTGTCGAGGTATGCACGAGGATTTCGACCGCTGCTACCGGGCCGTTCAGTCGAAGGACGCCCGTTTCGACGGCTGGTTCGTCACCGCCGTGCTCACCACCAAGATCTACTGCCGCCCGAGCTGTCCGGTGCGGCCGCCATACGCCCGCAACATGCGGTTTTATCCGACCGCCGCCGCCGCGCAGCAGGCCGGCTTTCGGGCCTGCAAACGCTGTCGTCCGGATGCTTCACCGGGCTCACCGGAATGGAATGTGCGCAGCGACGTGGTGGCCAGAGCGATGCGGCTCATCGCGGACGGCACCGTGGATCGCAAGGGCGTCACGGGATTGGCCGGCCGCGTCGGCTATACCACCCGCCAACTCGAGCGACTGTTACAGGCGGAGGTCGGGGCGAATCCGCTTGCGCTGGCGCGGGCACAACGCACCCAGACCGCCCGGGTACTCATCGAAACGACCGAGCTGCCGTTCGGAGACGTCGCGTTCGCCGCGGGCTTCTCCAGCATCCGCCAGTTCAACGACACCGTGCGCACGGTCTGCGCACTCACACCGACCGCACTGCGTGAGCGGGCGCGTTCGCGTTCGCGTTTCGAGCGAGGTGGCGGCGCCGGCGCGCTGTCGCTGAGACTCCCGGTGCGGACCCCTTTCGCGTACGAGGGGCTGTTCGGTCATCTCGCCGCGAGTGCGGTGCCCGGCGTCGAGGAGGTCCGTGACGGCGCCTACCGGCGTACCCTTCGGCTGCCCAACGGCAGCGGAATCGTCAGTCTCACTCCGCACCCCGACCATGTGCTGTGCAGGATCGCGTTGGACGACTTCCGCGATCTGTCCACCGCGATCGCGCGGTGCCGCCGATTACTCGACCTCGATGCGGATCCCGAGGCTGTCGTCGACGCGCTGAGCACCGACCCGGATCTGATCAGCGTGATCGCGAAGGCGCCGGGGCAGCGGATACCGCGCACCGTCGACGAACACGAGCTCGCGGTTCGGGTGGTGCTCGGCCAGCAGGTGTCGCTCAAGGCCGCCCGCACGCACGCCGGGCGTATCGCGGCGGCCTACGGCGCGCCGGTGGAAGACGTCGATGGTGGCTTGACGCATGTCTTTCCGGCGGTCGACGACCTCGCCGAGATCAACCCGACGCACTTGGCCTTTCCGAAGGCCAGGCAGCGGTCGCTGGTCGGTCTCATCGCGGCCCTCGCAGCCGGTGATGTGGTGCTCGACGCGGGATGCGATTGGAACCAGGCCCGCGAGCGGTTATTGGCCCTGCCTGGCGTCGGGCCGTGGACCGCCGAGGTGATCGCAATGCGTGGATTGGGTGATCCCGACGCGTTTCCCGGCGCCGATCTCGGCGTTCGGTTGGCCGCCAAGCAGATCGGTCTGCCCGACGATCCTCGCTTGCTCACCGAGCGCAGCCGCCGATGGCGACCATGGCGCTCATACGCCACCCAACATCTGTGGACAGCGCTCGATCATGCGGTCAATGAGTGGCCGCCGAAGGAGAAGTGATGGCAACATTGCAATTTCGCACCGTCGACAGTCCGGTCGGACCGCTTACGCTCGCCGGCAAGGACGGCAGATTGATGCACCTTCGGATGGTCGACCAGACCTATGAGCCGAGCCATGACGGTTGGGAGTCAGACGACGGTGCCTTTCCGGCGGCTGTCGAACAGCTCGACGCCTACTTCGCCGGCGATCGGTTGGACTTCGACCTGGCTCTCGACCTGGTCGGTACGGCGTTTCAGCGGCGGGTATGGGAGGCGCTGCTGACGATCCCGTATGGGGAGACGCGGTCCTACGGCGAAATCGCCCGCCAGATCGGCTCGCCCGGAGCGTTCCGCGCCGTCGGCCTGGCGAATGGCCATAATCCGATCGGCATCATCGTGCCGTGTCACCGGGTTATCGGCTCGAACGGCAGCCTCACCGGATACGGCGGCGGGCTGGACAGAAAGCGGGCGTTGTTAGAAATGGAGAGAAGTCGCATTTCACCAATCGCGACATTATTCGATTAGCTCCACAAATGCCTCGACCCTCCAATCGAAATTGGAGGGTCGAGGGCTTAATTTGTGTTCGGCGGTGTCCTACTTTTCCACCCGGGTTGGGTAGTATCATCGGCGCTGGCAGGCTTAGCTTCCGGGTTCGGGATGGGTCCGGGCGTTTCCCTGCCGCTATTAACCGCCGTAACTTTGTGCACTCTGTGGGAGTGCCCCCCTTTTGGTGGGTGGGGGAGGTGTTATTGGTGGTGGGGTGTGAATGCTTGTTTGGCATTCGTGGATGTGTGTGGTTGCGAGTTTGTGTGTAAGTTTTCGGCCGGTTAGTGCCAGTTCCCTGACGCATTGCTGCGGTTATAGGTCTGGTCTATTGATCCCGTGGTCTGCGGGGGGCCTTATCCCACTGAATGGGTGAGAAGCCTGGTCTTGGAGGGGGTTTCCCGCTTAGATGCTTTCAGCGGTTATCCTGTCCGAACGTGGCTATCCAGCGGTGCCCCTGGTGGGACAACTGGTGGACCAGAGGTTCGTCCGTCCCGGTCCTCTCGTACTAGGGACAGGTTTCCTCAAGCTTCTGACGCGCGCGGCGGATAGAGACCGAACTGTCTCACGACGTTCTAAACCCAGCTCGCGTGCCGCTTTAATGGGCGAACAGCCCAACCCTTGGGACCTGCTCCAGCCCCAGGATGCGACGAGCCGACATCGAGGTGCCAAACCATCCCGTCGATATGGACTCTTGGGGAAGATCAGCCTGTTATCCCCGGGGTACCTTTTATCCGTTGAGCGACACCCCTTCCACTCGGGGGTGCCGGATCACTAGTCCCGACTTTCGTCCCTGCTCGACATGTACGTCTCGCAGTCAAGCTCCCTTGTGCACTTACACTCAACACCTGATTGCCGTCCAGGTTGAGGGAACCTTTGGGCGCCTCCGTTACATTTTAGGAGGCAACCGCCCCAGTTAAACTACCCGCCAGGCACTGTCCCTGAACCGGATAAACGGTTCGAGGTTAGAGGCCCAATACGATCAGAGTGGTATTTCAACAATGACTCCACAACCACTGGCGTGGCCGCTTCACAGTCTCCCACCTATCCTACACAAACCGTATCGAGCACCAATACCAAGTTGTAGTGAAGGTCCCGGGGTCTTTTCGTCCTGCCGCGCGTAACGAGCATCTTTACTCGTAGTGCAATTTCGCCGAGTCTATGGTTGAGACAGCTGAGAAGTCGTTACGCCATTCGTGCAGGTCGGAACTTACCCGACAAGGAATTTCGCTACCTTAGGATGGTTATAGTTACCACCGCCGTTTACTGGGGCTTAAATTCTCCGCTTCACCCCCGAAAGGGTTAACAGGTCCTCTTAACCTTCCAGCACCGGGCAGGCGTCAGTCCGTATACATCGTCTTGCGACTTCGCACGGACCTGTGTTTTTAGTAAACAGTCGCTTCTCACTGGTTTGTGCCACCCCCCACCGCTGCCCACCGCAAAGGTGCTGACGGTACGGGGTCCCCCTTCTCCCGAAGTTACGGGGGCATTTTGCCGAGTTCCTTAACCATAGTTCACTCGTACGCCTCGGTATTCTCTACCTGACCACCTGTGTTGGTTTGGGGTACGGGCCGTGTGTGTGCTCGCTAGAGGCTTTTCTCGGCAGCATAGGATCACCGAATTCACCTCACTCGGCTATGCATCACCTCTCAGACACCTGAGACCCGGATTTACCTAGATCTCGTCCTACAGGTTTACCCCAGTATTACCACTGACTGGTACGGCTACCTTCCTGCGTCACCCCATCGCTTGACTACTACCCATCCGGGTCCCGCGCAGCCCTTGAACCCCATCGACCCGAAGGTCTCCGGTGGCCCAAGTTTTGGGCGGTTAGCAGAACAGATTCATCAGGGACGCGCACACACGGGTACGGGAATATCAACCCGTTGTCCATCGACTACGCCTGTCGGCCTCGCCTTAGGTCCCGACTCACCCTGGGCGGACTGGCCTGGCCCAGGAACCCTTGGTCTTTCGGCGGGCAAGGTTCTCACTTGCCTTATCGCTACTCATGCCTGCATTCTCACTCCCACACCCTCCACCACACCATTACCAGGTGGCTTCACCGGATGCAGGACGCTCCCCTACCCAGCACACACGTGTGCTGCCGCGGCTTCGGCGGTGTGCTTGAGCCCCGCTACATTATCGGCGCACAATCACTTGACCAGTGAGCTATTACGCACTCTTTCAAGGGTGGCTGCTTCTAAGCCAACCTCCTGGTTGTCTTCGCGACTGCACATCCTTTTCCACTTAGCACACGCTTAGGGGCCTTAGCCGGCGATCTGGGCTGTTTCCCTCTCGACGCACGGAGCTTATCCCCCGCCGTCTCACTGCCGCATTACACCTTGCCGGCATTCGGAGTTTGGCTGACGTCAGTAACCTAGTAGGGCCCATCGGCCATCCAGTAGCTCTACCTCCGGCAAGAACACTGCGACGCTGCACCTAAATGCATTTCGGGGAGAACCAGCTATCACGGAGTTTGATTGGCCTTTCACCCCTACCCACAACTCATCCCCTCAGTCTTCAACCTAAGTGGGTTCGGGCCTCCACAACATCTTACTGCTGCTTCACCCTGGCCATGGGTAGATCACTCCGCTTCGGGTCCAGAACACACCACTACACCAAACACTATTGTTCGGATACGCCCTATTCAGACTCGCTTTCGCTGCGGCTACCCCACCCGGGTTAACCTCGCGACATGTCCCTGACTCGCAGGCTCATTCTTCAAAAGGCACGCCATCACCCCACGACAAAATCGAAGGCTCTGACGGCTTGTAGGCACACGGTTTCAGGTACTCTTTCACTCCCCTCCCGGGGTACTTTTCACCATTCCCTCACGGTACTAATCCGCTATCGGTCACTGGGAAGTATTCAGGCTTACCGGGTGGTCCCGGCAGATTCACAGCAGATTTCACGGGCCCGCTGCTACTCGGGGACAGCTTCACAGAAGCCATTGCGTTTTCGCCTACGGGGCTCTCACCCTCTACAGCAGACCATCCCAGGCCACTTCGACTAACACAACGGTTTATCACTCCTGCCCCCCTCGGCGGAGGAGAGAAGAAACGCCCCACAACACCGCACACACAACCCCCGCCGGGTATCACATGCCTACGGTTTAGCCATCCTCCGCTTTCGCTCGCCACTACTCACGGAATCACACTTGTTTTCTCTTCCTACGGGTACTGAGATGTTTCACTTCCCCGCGTTCCCCCCCACCGGCTATATATTCACCGGTGGGTGACACGACATCACTCGTGCCGGGTTTCCCCATTCGGACATCCTCGGATCCACGCTCGGTTGACAGCTCCCCGAGGCATATCGCAGCCTCCCACGTCCTTCATCGGCTCCCAGTGCCAAGGCATCCACCATGCGCCCTTAAACACTTACAACACAAAACCAAAAGTTTAAAAAACTCTGAAATTGCACATCAACACCGAACAACACACCCACGGAAAACCATGCGCATGCCCATTCGCTGCTAGATGCTCGCAACCACTATCCACAAATCAAACACCACACCCCACCACCAAAGCAGGGCGACAACCAGACCTATCCCCGGTTTCCCACAACGGGACAAAGAGATAGCGGGCCTGTTGCCTCAAAGCCCAATAGTGTGTCCGATGATTTCGCACCCGCAGTTTCCCCTGCCGGCACCCAATGCTTGTCGCGCACCAGACCCCCACCCACTACAGGCGAAAGGCCATCCAACGAACCGCCTGGCACACCGAACCCCCACACACTGTGGGCGGGACCAGATCTCGTGGTGCTCCTTAGAAAGGAGGTGATCCAGCCGCACCTTCCGGTACGGCTACCTTGTTACGACTTCGTCCCAATCGCCGATCCCACCTTCGACGGCTCCCTCCCACAAGGGGTTAGGCCACCGGCTTCGGGTGTTACCGACTTTCATGACGTGACGGGCGGTGTGTACAAGGCCCGGGAACGTATTCACCGCAGCGTTGCTGATCTGCGATTACTAGCGACTCCGACTTCACGGGGTCGAGTTGCAGACCCCGATCCGAACTGAGACCGGCTTTGAAAGGATTCGCTCCACCTCACGGCATCGCAGCCCTTTGTACCGGCCATTGTAGCATGTGTGAAGCCCTGGACATAAGGGGCATGATGACTTGACGTCATCCCCACCTTCCTCCGAGTTGACCCCGGCAGTCTCTCACGAGTCCCCACCATAACGTGCTGGCAACATAAGATAAGGGTTGCGCTCGTTGCGGGACTTAACCCAACATCTCACGACACGAGCTGACGACAGCCATGCACCACCTGCACACAGGCCACAAGGGAACTGATATCTCTACCAGCGTCCTGTGCATGTCAAACCCAGGTAAGGTTCTTCGCGTTGCATCGAATTAATCCACATGCTCCGCCGCTTGTGCGGGCCCCCGTCAATTTCTTTGAGTTTTAGCCTTGCGGCCGTACTCCCCAGGCGGGGTACTTAATGCGTTAGCTACGGCACGGATCCCAAGGAAGGAAACCCACACCTAGTACCCACCGTTTACGGCGTGGACTACCAGGGTATCTAATCCTGTTCGCTCCCCACGCTTTCGCTCCTCAGCGTCAGTTACTGCCCAGAGACCCGCCTTCGCCACCGGTGTTCCTCCTGATATCTGCGCATTCCACCGCTACACCAGGAATTCCAGTCTCCCCTGCAGTACTCCAGTCTGCCCGTATCGCCCGCACGCCCACAGTTGAGCTGTGAGTTTTCACGAACAACGCGACAAACCACCTACGAGCTCTTTACGCCCAGTAATTCCGGACAACGCTCGGACCCTACGTATTACCGCGGCTGCTGGCACGTAGTTGGCCGGTCCTTCTTCTATAGGTACCGTCACTTGCGCTTCGTCCCTACTGAAAGAGGTTTACAACCCGAAGGCCGTCATCCCTCACGCGGCGTCGCTGCATCAGGCTTGCGCCCATTGTGCAATATTCCCCACTGCTGCCTCCCGTAGGAGTCTGGGCCGTATCTCAGTCCCAGTGTGGCCGGTCACCCTCTCAGGCCGGCTACCCGTCGTCGCCTTGGTGGGCCATAACCCCACCAACAAGCTGATAGGCCGCGGGCCCATCCCACACCGCAAAAGCTTTCCCCCACCAGGCCATGCGACCAGCAGGGTGTATTCGGTATTAGACCCAGTTTCCCAGGCTTATCCCAAAGTGCAGGGCAGATCACCCACGTGTTACTCACCCGTTCGCCACTCGAGCACCCCGAAGGGCCTTTCCGTTCGACTTGCATGTGTTAAGCACGCCGCCAGCGTTCGTCCTGAGCCAGAATCAAACTCTCCAAACAAAAACAACCCAACCCAACAGGCCAGGCGAATTCGAATCAGAACAAGTCCGACCTAACAAAACGACACCAAAACTGGCATCACAAAAAAACCACACCCCTAAACGGGAAAAAGAGGCACGGCAAAAAACAACAAACAAAAACCACCAAACACACTATTGAGTTCTCAAACAACACACCCGCTCGGCAGGCAACCCTGCCACTGTACTCCATAAGGAGAGAGACGTCAAGCCTCGTCCGCCAGTCGATTTCTACTGGGGCCGTTGGCTTCTGTTGAAATAGTACGCCCTAAAGCCGCTTAACCCAAAACGCCAGGAACACCGCGTGATTCGCCCCAATGAACCGTCGCGGATGAGTGTCAGCCGACCCGCTCGATCTCCGCGCCGAGAGCCACCAGGTTCTCGACGAAGAGCGGATATCCGCGGTCGATGTGGAACACGTCGTGCACCTCGGTGTCCCCATCTGCGACCAGGCCGGCCAGCACCAGACCGGCGCCGGCACGAATATCCGATGACCACACGGGCGCACTCGACAGCTGCGGAATGCCCCGCACCACCGCATGGTGGCCGTCGGTACGCGCATCGGCGCCCAGGCGGATCATCTCCTCGACGAAACGGAACCGGGCTTCGAAGACGTTTTCGGTGATCATCGACGTGCCGTCGGCGATCGACGCCAGGCCGATGGCCATTGGCTGAAGGTCCGTCGGGAACCCGGGGAAGGGCAGCGTTGCGACATTGACCGCTTTGGGCCGCTCGTACTGGACCACCCGGAAACCGTCGTCGCTCTGCGTCACCGTGGCCCCGGCATCGTGCAGCTTGTGCAGCACCAGTTGAAGATGCTGCGGGTCGACTCCGGTCACCGAGATGTCTCCGCGAGTCATGGCGGCGGCGATCCCCCACGTGGCCGCCACGATGCGGTCACCGATGACTCGGTGCTCGGTGGGATAGAGCCGGTCGACGCCGGTGATCGTCATGGTGGGCGTGCCCGCGCCGGTGATCTGGGCGCCCATCTGATTGAGCATTGTGCAGAGATCGACGACGTCGGGTTCGCGGGCGGCATTGTGGATAGTCGTCACACCTTCGGCCACCACCGCGGCCATCAGGATGTTTTCGGTGGCCCCGACCGACGGAAACTCGAGCTGAATCTCGGCGCCGCGCAGGTGCTCTGCCTCGGCGACCACGCAGCCGTGCTCGATATTGCAGCGAGCACCGAGTTGCCGCAGGCCGGCCTGGTGCATGTCGAGCGGGCGGGACCCGATGGCGTCGCCACCCGGCAGCGCCACTTTGGCCCGCTTGCACCGGCCGACCAGGGGCCCGAGCACGCACACCGAGGCGCGGAACTGACGGACCGCGGCGAAATCCGCGTCGTACTTCGGTTCATCGGGCGAGGTGATGCGCACGGTGCCGCCGTCGAGCTCGACGGTCGCGCCCAGACCCCGCAGAACCTCCGCCATCAGCGGTACGTCCAGGATGTCCGGGGCGTTGGTGATCGTGCTGGTCCCCTCGGCCAGAAGCGAGGCCGCCATCAGCTTCAACACGCTGTTCTTGGCTCCCCCGACGGCAACTTCGCCAGATAACCGGTTGCCACCGGCCACCACGAATCGCTCGCTCACGCGGGTTAGTGTAAACAGCGCCATGGGCCATGTCAGTTTCCCAGGCGGGTGCGCCGGTACGGTTTGACTATGGCAGTTCATTTGACCCGCATCTATACCCGAACGGGAGACGACGGAACCACCGGTCTCAGCGATTTCAGCCGGGTTTCGAAGAACGACGCCCGCCTTGCCGCTTACGCGGACTGCGATGAAACCAACGCCGCCATCGGCGTGGCAGTTGCCCTGGGCAACCCCGCTGAGCAGATCCTCAACGTGTTGCGACAGATTCAGAATGACCTCTTCGACGCGGGTGCCGACCTCTCCACCCCGGTGGTCGAGAACCCCGAGCATCCCCCGCTGCGGATCTCACAGAGCTACATAGACCGGTTGGAGTCCTGGTGCGACGAGTTCAATGCGCCGCTGCCTGCGCTCAATTCGTTTGTACTGCCGGGTGGTACCCCGTTGTCGGCGCTGCTGCATGTGGCCCGGACCGCGGCCCGCCGTGCCGAACGCTCTGCATGGCACGCCGTCGAAGCGCATGGCGAGACGGTCAGCGCGCTACCCGCCAAGTACCTGAATCGGCTGTCGGACCTGTTGTTCATCCTGTCCCGCGTGGCGAACCCCGACGGTGACGTGCTCTGGCAGCCCGGCGGCCCCGCAACAGGTTAATACGTGCGTCGCCGCGCGCGTGGCGAGGGTCGCGATTCAAGCCACGAAAGAAACGCGGTCAACGCACCGCGATCGAGAGCGATCTCATATCCCTGTCGACGTTCGGCACTGGAGTCACGCAACTCGAGAACAACGATCTCATCGGTCATGATGTCGAACTCGTCGCCGCGCGGAGACCGGCGCGACACGATCTCCACCCCGCGCCGACTCAGCCTGCGGTCAGGCCACCACCGCATGCTCGAAAGGCGATAAAACGCGGCTTCCCCACCGCGATAACGCACTACGCCATGCCGCCAGCCGTGCCCGCCATTGGCCGGCACGTCACGCAGGATCGCCGCGGTCCCACCGACCTGGCGCAGCTTCCACAATCGGTAACACAGCGCGATGACAACCAAGAGCAGCACACCGACGAGCGCCTCCATAGTCAGCGTGTAGGCGCTCATCGGCGGGGCCCGTTAGTCGATCTTGCCCAGGGCGCGAAGCCTCGCTCGGCCCCTGGCAGCAATCGCGGGTTCGTCGGAGTCGGAATCCTGTTGTGCCGCGGCTTCGTCGATCTCGGATTCGAGTTCGGCCGATTCCGCGAGGATGATGACACCTTCGTCGGTCACGGACATGAAGCCACCATCGACGGCGATACGGAGGTCGTCTTCACCTTCTCGCTCCACTCGCACCATGGCGTCGTCGACAAGTTGCGCCACCAGCGGGATGTGCCGCGGCAGGATGCCGATTTCGCCAGAGGTCGTTCGAGTGAACACAAAAGTGGCCTTGCCGGACCAGATCTGGCGCTCGACGGCGACGATATCGACGTCTAGGTCGGCCATGGCGCACCACCTCTCGGTGTAGACGAAGAACTAGTCATCTTTGTCGTCGCCATCGACCTTCTTGGCGTCGACCTTCTTGGTGTCGTCCTTCTTGGTGTCGTCGCCGCTGGGCGCACCGTCGCCGCCACCGTCGTCCATCTTCGCGCCGAGGCTCTCTGCCTTCTTCTGCAGATCCTCGAGGCCACCGATCAGGAAGAACGCCTGCTCCGGCAGATGATCGAAATCGCCCTTCGCCAGCTTGTCGAAGGCTTCGATCGTCTCTTTCAGCGGAACCGTCGAACCCGGCTGACCGGTGAACTGCTCCGCCGCCATCATGTTCTGGCTCAGGAAGCGCTCGATCCGGCGAGCCCGCTGCACCAGCTGCTTGTCCTCCTCGGCCAGCTCGTCGATACCGAGGATTGCGATGATGTCTTGAAGGTCCTTGTAGCGCTGCAGGATCCGGATGACTTCCTGGGCGACGCGGTAGTGCTCGTCACCGACCACGCTCGGGTCAAGGATCGTCGAGGACGATGCCAGTGGGTCCACTGCCGGGAAGATGCCCTTCGAGAAGACCGTACGAGACAGCTCGGTGGTGGCATCCAGGTGGGCGAACGTGGTCGCGGGCGCCGGGTCGGTGTAGTCGTCGGCGGGCACGTACACGGCCTGCATCGAGGTGATGGAGCGGCCACGAGTCGAGGTGATGCGCTCCTGCAGCTCACCCATCTCGTCGGCCAGCGTCGGCTGGTAGCCCACCGCGGACGGCATGCGGCCGAGCAGCGTCGACACCTCGGAGCCGGCCTGAGTGAATCGGAAGATGTTGTCGATGAACAGAAGAACGTCCTGGCCCTGCTCATCGCGGAAGAACTCCGCCATCGTCAACGCCGACAGAGCCACGCGCATACGGGTGCCGGGCGGCTCGTCCATCTGGCCGAACACCAGCGCGGTGTCCTTGAGCACGTCGGCGTCGGCAAGCTCGACCCACAGGTCGTTGCCCTCACGCGTGCGCTCGCCGACGCCGGCGAACACCGAGGTGCCACCGAAGTTGCGGGCGATGCGGTTGATCATCTCCTGAATCAACACGGTCTTGCCCACGCCGGCACCGCCGAACAGGGCGACCTTCCCGCCTCGCACGTACGGGGTGAGCAGGTCGACCACCTTGAGGCCGGTCTCGAGCATCTCGGTGCGCGGTTCGAGTTGGTCGAAGGCGGGTGGCTTGCGGTGGATGGACCACTTCTCGAAATCCTTGCCGTAGCCAGGCTCGTCGAGGCAGTCGCCCAGCGCGTTGAACACGTGGCCCTTGACACCGTCGCCGACCGGAACCGAGATGGAGGCGCCGGTGTCGGTCACCTCGACACCCCGCACCAGACCGTCGGTGGGCTGCAGCGAGATGCAGCGCACCAGGTTGTCGCCGAGGTGCTGGGCGACCTCGAGTGTCAACGTCTTCGCGAGATCCTTATAAGCGATCTCGGCGTGCAAGGCGTTGAAAAGTTCGGGCACCGAGCCACGCGGGAACTCGACGTCGACGACCGGCCCTGTGACACGGACGACGCGGCCGGCGGTGTCGGTGCTGGGCTTCTTTTCGGCAGTGGCAGTCATGTCTTCTCTTCGCTTCCTACGGGCTACTACTTGGCGGCGTCCGCGAGCGCGTTCGCGCCACCGACGATTTCGCTGATTTCTTGGGTGATCTGAGATTGCCGTTCGCGGTTGGCCATCAGGGTGAGGTCCTTGATGAGGTCGTCGGCGTTATCCGTGGCCGACTTCATGGCGCGCCGGCGCGAGGCCGACTCCGACGCCGCCGCCTCGAGCAGCGCGGCGAAGATACGGGTGGACACGTAACGTGGCAACAGCGCGCCGAACAGCGTCTCGGCGTCCGGCTCGAACGAGAACAGCGTGTGCGGTCCGGTGTCTTCGTCGCTGTATTCGACCTCCATCGGCGCGATCCGGCGGGCCACCGCCGACTGCGACAGCATGGAACGGAACTCCGTGAACACGATGTGCAGTTCGTCCACGCCGAGGACGTTGTCGGCGCCTGGATCGTCGCCTTCGTCGTCGACACCTGCCATGAAGGCCTCAACCAGGGTGCCCGCGATCTCCTGCGCGTGCTCGTACTCGGGCCGCTCGGAGAAGCCGGTCCACGAATCGGTCACGTCCCAATTTCGGAAACTGTAGTACCCCAGCGCTTTCCGGCCCACCACGTACAGGACGGGCTGCTTGCCCTCATCACGGAGCAATGAGAAGAGTTCTTCGGAACGCCGGAACACGTTGGCGTTGTAAGCACCACAGAGCCCGCGATCAGAGGACACCACCAGCACAGCCGCGCGCCGGGGCTGCTCGCGGGCAACCAGCAGCGGATGGTCGAGCGCGCTGGCACTGGCCAGTTCGGTGAGCATGCTGGTGATCTCACGGGAGTACGGCCGAGCCGCCTCGACCCGAGCCTGCGCCTTGGCGATGCGAGACGTCGCGATCAGCTCCTGCGCCTTGGTGATCTTCTTGATCGCCCCGGCGGAACGGATGCGTCCGCGTAACTCGCGCAGTGTTGCAGCCATTGGCTTCCCAGACCCTCCGGTCCTACTTCTTCTTCGGTGCGGGCTTGCGGACCTTCACCGATTCCTTCTCGACGTCCTCGTCCGACATCGCGTCGACGTGCTCGTCACGCACCACCGAGCTGCCGTCGGAGGCGGCGAAGCCCTTCTTGAACTCGTCTATCACACCGACCAGTTTGTCTTCGAGCTCTTCGGAGAGCTTCTTGCTCTCCCGGATCTCTTTGAAGATCTCGTCGTGCGACGCCGTGACGTGCTCCAGGAATTCCTGCTCGAAGCGCTGAACGTCCTCGATGGGCACCGAATCGAGATGCCCCCTGGTGCCGAGGAAGATGGCGACCACCTGGTTCTCGACCGGCATCGGGCTGTTCTGCGGCTGCTTGAGCAGTTCGACCAGGCGGGCACCGCGGTCCAGCTGAGCCTTCGACGTCTCGTCGAGGTCCGAGGCGAACGCCGCGAACGACTCGAGCTCGCGGTACTGCGAAAGATCGAGGCGCAGTGAACCTGCGACCTCTTTCATCGCCTTGATCTGCGCGGCGCCGCCGACGCGGGACACCGAGACACCGACGTTGATGGCCGGCCGCACACCCTGGTTGAACAGGTCGGTCTCGAGGAAGCACTGACCGTCGGTGATCGAGATGACGTTGGTCGGGATGTAGGCCGAGATGTCGTTGGCTTTCGTCTCGATGATCGGCAGGCCGGTCAGCGAGCCGCCACCGAGCTCGTCGGACAGCTTCGCGCAGCGCTCCAGCAGGCGGGAGTGCAGGTAGAACACGTCACCCGGGTAGGCCTCGCGACCGGGCGGGCGGCGCAGCAGCAGCGAGATCGCGCGGTACGCCTCGGCCTGCTTGGTGAGGTCGTCGAACACGATCAGGACATGCTTGCCGTCGTACATCCAGTGCTGCGCGATGGCCGAACCGGTGTAGGGCGCAAGCCATTTGAAGCCGGCGGAATCAGAGGCGGGCGCGGCGACGATCGTCGTGTAGTCCATCGCGCCACCCTCGTCGAGGGTGCGGCGCACGCTGGCGATCGTGGTGCCTTTCTGGCCGATCGCGACGTAGACGCACCGGACCTGCAGGTCGGGATCGCCGGTCTCCCAGTTCTGCCGCTGGTTGAGGATCGTGTCCACGCATACCGCGGTCTTGCCAGTCTTGCGGTCACCGATGATCAGCTGGCGCTGGCCGCGGCCGATGGGTGTCTGCGAGTCGATCGCCTTGATGCCCGTCTGCAGCGGCTCACTCACCCCCTGGCGCTGCACCACCGACGGCGCCTGCAACTCCAGCGCCCGGCGCTGACTCGTATCGACGTCGCCACGGCCGTCGATCGGCTGGCCGAGCGGGTTGACCACGCGTCCGAGGAATTCGTCGCCGACCGGCACCGAGAGGACCTCACCGGTGCGCTTGACCTGCTGGCCCTCTTCGATCTTCTCGAAGTCACCGAGGATCACGGCGCCGATGCTGTGCTCGTCGAGATTGAGTGCGACGCCGAGCACGCCACCGGGGAACTCCAGCAGCTCTTGGGTCATCACCGACGGCAGACCCTCGACGTGGGCAATGCCGTCGCCCGCGTCGATGACCGTGCCGATCTCTTCGCGCTCGGTGTCGGCTTCGAAGCCGGCGACGTACTCCTCGATTGCGCCCTGGATCTCATCTGCTGAGATGGTCAACTCTGCCATGGCTTTCGTCTTCCTGATTCGTGTGCGTGTATAGGTCTTCGGGGCAACCGGGTCAGTCGGGCAAGCGCGTCTCGGCCGCCGACAGCTTCGACGCCAACGAGCCGTCGATCACCTCGTCACCGACCGCGATCGTCAGACCGCCCAGCAGCGCCGGGTTGACGTCGAGCTGAATCGAGACGGGATGGCCATAGATCCGGGTGAGCAGTTCGGTCAGACGGTTGCTCTGGGCCTCATTGAGCTCGGCTGCCGCGCGGACGTGCGCGACGACCTCGCCGCGCCGCGACACCGCCAGATTCGCCAGTTCGCGAATGACTTCATCGGCGCGCTCGCCGTGCAGCAATTCGACGGTCTGTCGCAAAAGATCTGCGGCGTTCCTACTGGCCCGGCCGGCCAGCACGTTGTTCAGCAGGCTGATTCGGCCGTCCAGCGGCGCGGTGTAGTCACTCAAAATGGTGATCATCCGCGGCTCGTTGTCGAGGATGCGGCTGAACCTGAACAGCTGGTCCTCGACATCGTCGATCTGGCCTTCTCGCTCAGCACGCACGAGCAACACCAAGCGGGCGACGTGCTGCAGCCCGTGGGTCAGGTCCGACGTGGCCGACCACCGTTGTGAAACCGCCGTCTTGAGGATGTCGATGGCGGGATCGGAGACCTTGCCCGACAGCAATCGTTCCACCAACTGGACTTTCGGGCCGGTGCCCATGCTCGGATCGGCCAGATGCCTGCCCAGCAGCGCCTCGCTGCGGAAGAGCTTGACCACAGATGCCAGATCGTCGGCCAGGCGCGTCAACCCGTCTACGTCGAGACCGGAGGTGGCCTCGTCGAGCCGACCGACGACGGTGTTCAGTGAATCACGGCTTGCGGCACGCAGTTTGACCGCGACGGGATCATCGAACACGGCGCTGGAGGGGGCCATTTCGTCGAGTTGGTCGAGGAATCGGTCGACCGTCGCGGATTGCTCGGAGGGATTGGAGACGAACTCGCGCACCATGTCGCCCGCCCGGTGCACCGACTCGACGCCCAGGCTCTGCCGAAGCTCACGGATGAGCTGCTGCCGCAGCAGTCGAACCTGCTGCGCCCCTTGCGTTTTGATGCGCTCGAGCTCGATGTCGGCTTGGGCGCGAAGTTGTTCGGCGATCTTCTCCGCATCCTGCCGCGCCTCGTCGACCACTTTCGCGGCCTCGGCCTTGGCTTCTTCCAGCGCCTTGGCGTGCTCCTCGTCCGCGTCGGCGACCTTCTTCCCGGCCTCGACGTGGTCGCTGAGTTGAGTGCGAACCGCGTCCTGCTGGTTGTTCATCATCTTGCGCAAAGGTGGCACAACGTATTTCCAGAGCAGGAAGATGATGACGGCAAAACCGATGAGCTGCCCGATGAACGTCGACACTGTTTACTGCCCCTGCCCTGTCGTCACGGGCACCGTGCGGGTGGTCACGTCGACGCCGATCACGCGGCTCGCGAGGCGGGTCGACAGATTCTCCACCGATGCCTGGAGATCGGCCGTCAGCGCACGCGACTGTGCCGACAGCTCTTCGTTGGCTTGCTGCAGGACCGCCGAGACCTCGGTGTTGGCGCGGGTGCGCGCCTCGTCGACGATCTTGCGCCCCTCGGCGCGTGCCTCCCCGCGGACAGAGGACGCCTCGCGGCGGGCCTGAGTCATCACCTTGAGGTAATCGGCGTCGGAAGCGGCGCGCAGTTCGGCTGCGCGCCGGTTGTCCTCGGCGGTCTTCTTGATCATGGCGTCGCGCTCGCGCAACACCTTGCTGACCGGTGGCACCACCCACTTGCCGATGACACCGAGCACGATCAAGAAGATGACCAGCACGAAGAAGAAGGTGCCGTTGGGCAACAGGAAGTTGCTCTGGCCACCTTCTTCTGCCGCGAGGAGTTCCACTTCTCGAGAGAGGACCGACGTGCTGAGGTCAACCATGGCGTCGACTAGCCAACCGGGGTGGCGAATACGAACAGCGCCATGAACGCCAGGTTGATGAAGTACGCCGCCTCAACCAGACCCACGGTGATGAAGAACGGAGTGAACAGACGACCCTGCGCCTCTGGCTGGCGCGCGATGCCGGCGATCAGCGCGTTACCAGCGATGCCGTCACCGATACCGGCGCCGATTGCGCCGCCGGCCATGATCAGTCCACCGCCGATGAGCGCGCCGGCAGCGATTGTGGGATCCATCCATATCCTCCTTGATAACTGGTAGTTCTCTACCAGGAAGTGGGTCGAACTTGTGCGGCCATGTCAGTCGTGATGCTCATCGAGTTCCATGGACTGACCGAAGTACAGAATCGTCAGCAGCGCGAAGATGAACGCCTGGATGGCGCCGACGAACAGGTCGAAGCTCTTCCAGATCGCGTTCGGCAACCACAGGATGTACGGCGGGAACAGCGCGATCAGGGCGACCAGGATGCCGCCGGCGAAGATGTTGCCGAAAAGTCGGAGCGACAACGAGATCGGCTTCGCCAGTTCCTCGACCAGGTTGATGGGCGCCATCAGCGTGACGTGGCCCTTGAGGAGCTTGACCGGGTGTCCGACGATGCCGCGGCGCCACACACCCGCCGCGTGGTAGCAGACGAACACGAACAGTGCGAGCGCGAGCACGAAGTTGATATCCGACGCGGGCGGCTTGATCAGCTCATGGGTGGCACCCGTCGAGTCGGTGTACTGCACCGGCAGCACCGACAGCCAGTTCGCGATGAGAATGAAGACGAACAGCGTCACCGCCAGCGGAAGCACGAACGGCGCGATCTTCATGCCGATCGCGGCCTCGATCTGATTGCGCAGCTGAACGGTGATCGCTTCCCAGAACAGTTGGACGCCACCGGGAACGCCGGTCGAGGTGACCTTGGCCCGCAGGAAGAACGCGAGCGCGATCACGATCACGGCGGCCACCGCGGTGGCCAGCACGGTGTCGACATTCACGGTCAGCCCGAACCAGTGGGCCTCCTCGTGGTGGCCGACCTCGATTGCGGCTTCGGCGAGGATCGTCTCAGTCATTGCTTGGAGGCCTCCCCTTCGAGTCCGTCAGCTGTGCCTTCTGGGCTACCCGCTCGCAGCTTCTTCATCACCGGCAGCGCAGTGGATATCACCAGCACCACCTGGAAGAGAGCCATTCCGAAGACCACGCCCAGACCCTGCGGGCGGAAGATGAAGGCGATCGTCAGACCGATCACCGTCATCACCAACAGGCGGGTGGCCGAGTTCACGGCCATTTTGCGTTTCAGCGGATGTGCCTCGGCGGTAATGGCATCCACCGACCGCTGCACCAGAACCGCGTTGAGCAAACCCAGTGCGAGGCCGACGCCGAAGAACACGCCGACCATGACATGGCCCAGCAGGCCAGCGGCCAGGGTCACCAGTCCGGCCAACGCGACACAGACCGCGAGCAGCCGCAATGGCCTGAATGCAACGGACGGAAACACCAACGGCGCGTCTTGCGCTGGCGTCGTCACTGCGTCACCTCAATCCCGCGGTCATGGGAAGCTGCCGAATGATCCCGAGTTTCCTGTGCGTGGCGCCCCGAGCGTATCGGAGGGCCTCAAGCTCGCTGGAATCACCCAAGGGGTAGCTCCCTTTGTCGGTCGTTATTCCGTGCCGAACGGCGATGAACCGTCAGCCCGGAGGCCGGCAACCCGCGAGGTTTTTCGGGTTCTGACAGCACCCTAACACATGGTTAGAGCCATAAAAGGGGGTCTACTACTTTTCGTCGTACATTTGGTCGAACTGGCCGTCTCGGCGGCGCAGAAGAGGAATCAGCGTCACCACGATCGCGACCAGAGTCGCCGCCAACATGACCACTCCCGTGTAGCGAGGGTTGAAGAAAATCGTGCTCGCCGCACCCAACGCAACGATGCCCACCCACAGGTAGATGAGGAGCACCACCCGTCGGTGTGAATGCCCGATCTGCAGCAACCGGTGATGCAGGTGCATCTTGTCGGGGCTGAACGGACTCCTGCCCGCACGGGTACGCCGGATGATCGCCAGCAGCGTGTCGAGCGCCGGGACGAACATGACCGCCACGACCAAGAGGAACGGCGACAGAAGCGCGAAAACGTCGCGCGCGCCATAAGCCGTTTGCGATATCGGGCCGGCGGCGGTGGTCGATGCGGCGGCCAGCATCAGACCGATCAGCATCGATCCGGAGTCACCCATGAAGATCCTGGCGGGGTGGAAGTTGTGCGGCAGGAAGCCAAGGCAGACGCCGGCCAGCACCACGGAGATCACCGCGGGCGGATAGAAGAGAACGTCCCCACCGTGATCACGTAGCAGGCCGATGGAGAAGATGCAGATCGCCGACGCGGTGATCAAACCCAGCCCGGCGGCCAGTCCGTCGAGTCCGTCGATGAAGTTCATCGCGTTGACGATCGACACCGTCAGCGCCAGCGTCAGCAGGATCGACGACACCTGATCCAGCACGATGGTCCCGACGCCGCCGATCGGGATATAGAGCACGCTCCACGCCACCCCCATGGTGACCAGCACGCTGGCCGCCGTGATCTGACCCGCGAACTTCGTCAGCGAGTCCAGACCCCAGCGGTCGTCGATGAGACCGACGGCCATGATCAGGCCGCCGGCGACCACCACGGCCGGCATACCGGTCGAGTAGACGAAACCCCGGGTCAGTGCGGGCAGTTGGGACGCCAGGAGGACGCCGGCGACCACGCCGGTGTACATCGCCAGTCCGCCCATGCGCGGAACCGGCCGCATGTGCACGTCGCGGTCCCGCGGCACGGCCACGGCACCGAGGCGGGTGGCCAGCACCCGGACCCAGCCGGTGGCGAAGTAGGTGATGATCGCCGCGGTCAGACCGACCAGCGCGAGCTCCCGCAACGGGACGCCGGCGCCCCGATCGGAGAGCGCAAGCAGCCCACCGGCCACGTTCTGCACTTCGCTCACCACTGGATGCACCGTACTGGACAACGTTGAGAGCGACGGCCAGTCAACGCTCGGGCGCGGGTCAAGCGGTCGCGGTCAGGGTGTCGACATCGACACCGAGCACCTCGGCGATGGCCTCGGCGGTCACGGGACCCTGTCGGAGTACCCGCGGGCGGTCGCTGGTGAGGTCGACGATCGTCGATGCGGCCTGCTTCTCCGCCGGACCGCCGTCGAGATAAACCTCGACGAGATCGGCGAGTTGGCCCCGCGCGTCGTCGACGGTGACCGCGGCGGGCTGACCGGAGATGTTGGCGCTCGACACCGCCATCGGCCCAACTTCGCGCAACAACTCGATGGCCACCGGGTGCAGCGGCATTCGCAGCATCACGGTCCCCTGGGCGTCGCCGAGGTCCCACTGCAGGGACGGGGCTTGACGCACCACGAGGCTCAACGCTCCGGGCCAGAATGCATGAATGAGTTCCCGCGCGCTGTGCGGAACGGCGTACACCAGCCCGTCGATGGTGTGCCACGAGCCCACCAGTACCGGCACCGGCATGTCGCGCCCACGCCCCTTGGCCGCCAGCAGCGCGGTGACGGCGCCGCTGTCGAAGGCGTCGGCTCCGATTCCGTAAACGGTGTCGGTTGGCATCACAACCAGGCGGCCGCCCTTCAGCGCGCTGACCGCCGAGGCAATCCCCTCGGCGCGCTGCCCGGCGTCGCTGCAGTCGAAGACCTGGGTCATGACCTGAGTACCTCCGTCATTCCTCGACTCCCGCTCGCTCCGGTCCTCGCTCGCAGTCGTCTTCCGCAGTCACGAAGTCAGCCTCTCACGTACCGCCGTCACGAAACGGGGTCGGCCGGTCAAGTCGGCCCTGGCCGTGACCTCGGTGAACGATCCGGTGCGCGCGAACGTCTCGACCGTGCGGACGGACGTGGTGTCGTCGTGTTCGACGGCGCACCGACCTCCGTCCCTCAGCCATCGCGCGGCCAGGTCGACGATGTGGTCGATGACGGCCATCCCGTCCGGTCCCCCAAACAGCGCATGCGACGGATCGTGCTCGGCCACTTCGGGTTCCAGAGTCGCGCCGTCGGGTATGTATGGCGGGTTGGCGACGACGAGGTCCACGGCCCTGTCGAGCTCGGGAAGCAAACCCGACCGGGTGACGTCTGCGCGGATCAGCTCGACGGAGGTGCCTGCGGTGTTGCGGCGGGCGTACGTGAGCGCGTCGTCGGAGTCGTCGACGGCGATCACGCGCGCGGTCGGCCAGTGCTTGGCGAGCGCGAGCGCCAGCGCGCTTGAGCCCGTGCACAGATCGACGATCACCGGTTGCGACGACAACGGTTGCGCGACAGCCCAGTCCAGCAGCGACTCGGTCTCTGGCCGCGGGATGAACACGCCCGGCCCGACCTCGACGGTGACCGGGCCGAACGCCGCGGTGCCGATCAGGTGTTGCAGTGGCACCCGCTCGGCCCGTTGCGTCACCAGTTCGTCGTACCGGTCGAAGAATTCGGGACTCGCCTCGGTGATGGTGAGCCGGCCGCGGTCGGTGCCCATCGCGTGGGCGGCGAGAAGTTCGGCGTCGATGCGCGGCGATCCGACTCCCGCCGCGGCGAGCACCGCCTGCGCGGCGTCGATCGCCTGGCGGATCGTGGTCATGCTTGCTGGAGTCGCGCCTGCTTGTCGGCCACGGCGAGGGCGTCGAACAGTGCGTCGAGGTCGCCGTCGAGGACCTGGTCGAGGTTGTGCGCCTTGAAGTTGATCCGGTGATCGGCGATGCGGTTCTCGGGGAAGTTGTAGGTGCGGATCCGCTCGCTGCGGTCGACGGTGCGGATCTGGCTCGCGCGGTCCGCCGAGGCGTCGGCATCTGCCTGCTCCTCGGCGAGGGCCTGTAGCCGCGCCGCCAGCACCAGCATCGCGCGGGCCTTGTTCTGCAGCTGACTGCGCTCGTTCTGACATGTGACGACGATGCCGGTCGGCAGGTGCGTGATCCGCACCGCCGAATCCGTCGTGTTGACGCCCTGGCCGCCCTTGCCCGATGAGCGGTATACGTCGATGCGCAGATCGGATTCGTCGATCTGGACTTCCTCGACCTCTTCGGGCTCGGGATAGACCAGCACGCCCGCCGCCGACGTGTGGACTCGGCCCTGCGACTCGGTGACCGGCACCCGCTGGACGCGGTGCACGCCGCCTTCGAACTTCAGCCGCGACCAGACACCGTCGGCGGCATCGCCCTTGCTTCTGATCGACAGCGTCGCGTCCTTGTAGCCGCCGAGATCGGAGAAGGTCTCGTCGAGAACGTTCACGGTCCAACCGTGCCGTTCGGCGTAGCGGATATACATGCGCGCCAGGTCGGCGGCGAACAGCGCGGACTCCTCGCCGCCCTCCCCCGACTTGACCTCGAGGACGACGTCGTCGGCATCGTGCGGGTCGCGCGGCGCCAGCAGATCGGCAAGCTGCGTGCTCAGTTCATCCACGCTTGCCTCGAGCCCCGGCACCTCAGCGGCGAAGGATTCGTCGTCTGCGGCCAATTCGCGCGCCGCTTCCAGATCGCCACGGGCGGCTTCCAGCTTGCGGTAGGTCGCGACGATCGGCGAGACCTGAGCGAACCGTCGGCCGACCTTGCGGGCGGCGCCCGGATCGGCGTGCAGGCCGGGGTCGGAGAGCTGACGTTCGAGCTCGGCATGCTCGGTCACCAGCGCATCGATCTTCGGCGCCGTGTCCGTCATGTCACCCTCCTTTCCGCTCCGCAGCCGGTGGGTGGGCGGCTGAACGCAAACCGACGCCCGGCCTGCGCTGGCGCGCAAGATCGGGCGTCGGTGAGACAGCTACTTGTCGGCGGCCTTGTCGGCACCGGCCTTGCGCTTGCCGTAGCGCTTCTCGAAGCGGGCCACGCGGCCGCCGCTGTCGAGGATCTTCTGCTTGCCGGTATAGAACGGGTGGCACTGCGAGCAGACCTCGACGACGATCTGTCCGCTCTGCTTGGTGCTGTGGGTGGTGAACGTGTTGCCACAGCCACAGTGCACCGTGGTCTCGACATACTCAGGGTGAATACCCGATTTCATGGTTTCCTCTTCGATCGTGGGCCCCGGGTCGCCCCTCCGCTTGTCAGAGGCGTGCGGCGTGAACCGGAACCGAGGTGTCGGCGGTTCATTATGCCAGTTCAACCGCCAGCTTCCTAAACACGGAGGCGAGGTCAGCTATTCCTGGTCGGCGCCCGTGACGTGAGGTCAACGCCAGCCGAGGTGTGGCCGGTCAGATGGGCCAGGCCCGGCTACTGGACACGGAAGCCGGTGCCGTCATGCTTCCACAGCACCCGCCCGACGGGGTCGACACCGCGGGCGACGAGTTCGCGCTTGAGCACCTTGTTGGTCGCGGTGCTCGGCAGATCATCGGCGATCCAGACATAGCGCGGCCACGCCTTCGGCGACAGGTCGCGCTGGGCGGCCAGGAACTCCTCCAATGCCTGCGGGGAGAGTTCTGCGTCGTCCTGCAGCACGACGGCGGCCATGACCTGGTCACCGACGAGTTCGTCAGGGTACGGGATAGACCGCGACCCGGTTGATCGCGGGCAGTCGGAGCAGGATGCGTTCGATCGGCGCGGTGGTCAGGTTCTCCCCGTCGACGCGCATCCAGTCCGCGGTGCGTCCGGCGAGGTAGATGAAACCGTCAGCGTCGCGGTATGCCAGATCGCCGGACCAGTACATGCCGTTTCGCATCCGCTCATCGGTGGCTCCGCGGTCGTTGTAGTAACCCGAGAAGAAACCGGTGCCCGAGGTGTTCACCAACTCCCCCACGGCGACATCGCCGTTGCGCAGTGCGCCGTTCTCGTCGAACTCTGCGACCGGGCACTCCCTCACCTGTCTTGCTGTTGTAGATCTCAACGCCCGGAAAACCGATGCCGGGTTGTCCGCGTCGTCGGACCGCTCCGGCGTGGCGAGGACGTATGCCAGCGGCTTGCCGCCGTAGTTCATTTAGGTGGCACCGCACGCGCGGATGTCGTCGAGGAATCCCGAGGCCGAGAACTTCGCGGGCACCATGGCGGCGCCGGCCACCAGGGCGGGCGCCCAGCCACCCACCACGGCGTTCGAGTGAAACAGCGGCATCGACAGGTAACAGGTGTCCTCCGGCGTCAGTGCGAACTTCTCGACCAACGCTCCGCGTGCGAACAACACCATCGAGTTGGCCACCTGGACGGCCTTGGGATCTCCGCTCGTTCCCGACGTGAAGCTCATCATGAACGTGTCGTCGGCCGCGACCTCGCGGTGGGGCTTGAGCGCGGAGCGCCGGCGAGCATCGCTGCCCACTGATCGCCGGACACGTCGAACACCGTGACACCGGCCAGTTCGATGTCGCCCAGCAGATGCCGGCCCTCCTCGTCGGTGATCAGGATTTGGCAGTCCAACCGGGTGATGTCGCGGGCCAGGGCATCCGCGCGGCGGGTCGTGTTGATGCCGCACACGATGTAGCCGCCGAGCGCGGCGGCAGCCAGCGCGGTCAGCATGCCGGGGTTGTTGCCCATCAGCACGCCGACGTGCAGCGGCCGCGTCGGGTCAGCCATCGCGATGAGCGACGTCGCTTGTGTCCTCGCCTCGGCAACGTGCTCACGCCAGGTCCAGGTGCGGCCACCGTATTCCAGCGCGACGGTGTCCTGCTCAGCTCACTGACAGAACAGTCCTGCAGCGTGTTCGACATGCCTCTCCTCGTTGCACTGACGGCGTGTGAACAGATTCGGGGAAGTGTCTACCATGTTGATCCTGGCGCACAATGGCCGCCTGCGTCTTGACAGAATGCTCTGATCACGCCAGGCGAGGCGGAAAAACGATGAGGAGACAACCCGGTGACGAGCGGCACCGCCACCAAGAACGTGCGCGATCGACTGATCGACGCGGCTGAGATTTTCTTGCGCTCCAAGGGGATTCGATCGACGACCGTGTCCGAGGTGGCCGAGGCGGCAAAGGTGTCGCGGGGCTGGCTGTACCGGCACTTCCCCGACAAGGTCTCGCTGCTGGGCGCGGCGATCGTGCGCCTCAACGAGGCGTACTGGTCGGAGGCACATGCACTGCTCGAGCAGTTCGACGGCCTGGACCGCCAACTCGTCGCGGGTATCCGCCACGGCCGGACCGCCTACGACGACCCGGGCACGCTACTGATGAAGCTGCGACTGGAAGAGCCCGAGGAGTTCGCGGCATGCGCCGGCGCCGGCGTCCAGGGACTGGTGCCCGACCTCGCCGACTTCTGGTCGCGCTACCTGATCGCGGCGCGCGAACGCGGCGATATCCACCCGGACACCGATATCGCCGAAGCGTCGGAATGGGCGGCGCGCGTTGTACTTTCGTTGACCACTGTTCCCGGTGACACGCTCGACCCGAGCGACGCCGACGCGGTGCTCACGCACGTGCGCCGTTATCTCATGCCCGGACTGCGCGCCGACCCGTCGTGCGCCCACGCGCCTGGCGACTAGTCGGCGTCCATCGAGCCCGGCGTGGTCTTGGAGACCTGCACCAGGAACTCGTAGTTCGTCTTGGTCTTGCGCAGCTGGCTCATCAGCAGATCGATGGCCTGATGCGGGTCCAGGCCCGAGAGCACTCGACGCAGCTTGTGCACGACCCCGAACTCGTCCGTGGACAGCAGTAGCTCGTCCTTACGGGTGCCGGACGGGTTGACGTCGACAGCCGGGAACACCCGGCGCTCGGCAATCTTGCGGTCCAGCTTCAGCTCGGCGTTACCGGTGCCCTTGAACTCCTCGAAGATCACGGTGTCACCGGTCGAGCCGGTTTCCACCATGGCGGTGGCGACGATGGTCAGCGAGCCACCCTCCTCGATGTTGCGGGCCGCGCCGAGGAACCGCTTGGGCGGATACAGCGCGGTCGAGTCGACACCACCGGACAGGATACGGCCCGACGCCGGCGACGCGTTGTTGTACGCGCGGCCGAGACGGGTGATCGAGTCCAGCAGAACGACGACGTCCTTGCCCTGTTCGACCAGGCGCTTGGCCCGCTCGATCGCCAGCTCCGCGGCCTGGGTGTGGTCTGACGGCGGCCGGTCGAAGGTGGAGGCGATGACCTCACCCTTCACCGAGCGCTGCATGTCGGTGACCTCTTCAGGTCGCTCGTCGACGAGCACGACCATGAGGTGGCACTCCGGGTTGTTCCTGGTGATCGCGTTGGCGATGTCCTGCATGATCGTGGTCTTACCGGCCTTGGGCGGTGACACGATCAGGGCGCGCTGGCCCTTGCCGATCGGCATGATCAGGTCGATCACGCGCGTGGTCAGCTTGTCGGGGGCCGTTTCGAGCCGCAGCCGCTGATTGGGATACAGCGGGGTCAGCTTGGTGAAGTCGGGACGCTTCTTGGCGTCCTCGACCGGACCTCCGTTGACGGTGTCCAGCCGGACCAGTGGATTGAACTTCTGCCGCTGGTTGGGCTGCTCGCCGTCCTTGGGGACGCGGACCGCACCGGTCACGGCGTCGCCGCGACGCAGTCCGTTCTTGCGCACCATGTTCATCGACACGTAGACGTCGTTGGGACCGGCCAGGTAGCCCGAGGTCCGCACGAACGCGTAGTTGTCGAGCACGTCGAGGATGCCGGCGACCGGCTGAACGACGTCGTCCTCGCGCAGTTCGGTATCACGATCAACGCTGCCGCCGCCTTCACCGCCACGCTCGCGGCGCCTGCGGTCACGGAAGCGCCGGCCACGACGGCCGCCGCGGCCTTCGCCGTCCTCGTCGTCTCCGGCATTGTCGCCGCGGTTGGCATTGTCGCTGCGGTTGGCATTGTCGCCGCGGTTGGCATTGTCACCGCGGTTCTGGCCGCCGCGATTGGCATTGTCGCCACGGTTCTGGCCGCCGCGATTCTGGCCGCCCTGCTGTTGGTCGCCGCCGTCAGCCTTGCCGTCCGACTTCGCGGGCCGGTCACCCTCGGACTTGGCGGGGCGGTCACTGTCGGACTTCGCGGGCCGATCGGCCTCCGGCGCGCCCTTGGTGTCCTGGCTGTCCTGCTGCTTGCTGTCCTCGGCGCCCGCGGCGGGTGCACCTGCATTGCGGGCCGCGCTGCGGCGCTCACGGCGTGGCGGGGCCTGCTGCTCGCTCTGCTCTCCGGCGGTGCCGGTCTCGGCGGGCGTCTCGGTGGTCGTGGCCGCTGCGGGCGTTTCGGCGGCGGCCGCTTTAGCGGCGGTCGCTTTGGCGGCGGTCGCTTTGGCGGCGGTCGCCTTGCGTGGAGCACCGTTGGACTCCCCGCGGCGCTCGCGGATTGCGGAGATGAGTTCGCTCTTGCGCATTCCGGATGCGCCCTCGACACCGATCTCCCGGGCCAAGGCGCGCAGTTCGGGCAGCACCAGGCTGGTCAACGCGGTGCCGCGACCGCGATCGCCCGAGGCCACGTCGGCCGTTGGGGCGGTTTCTGCGGGCGGCGCCGAAACCGGCGCATCTGCTTCCGCGGAAGGTGAAGCATCTGGAGTCACGGTATTCGGCAGCACTGGGTTCTCGTTGCTGCCATCAGCCGTGATGAGGTCCGTTTCAGTCACGGATTTCCTTTCTTTCCCTCGCTGAGTCAGTCACGCGAGGGTCCGGGGCATTCAGCTGATGCGCTGAACGCGGAGGTTCCCACCATTGCCTCTGCAACGGTGATCGCCGGGATCCACCGGTATACGGCGGACCGTCATCCACAAGAAGAATTGGTGGTGTCCTAGTGTCGGCGCAGGCAGAGACGCTGCGATTGCTGGACGAGAGCGAGGATAACCCGCTTCGGGGCCGGAAGCAAGAAACACGCTGGTTCTTGTGTGACTGCTGTTGCGAATCGCACAGCTCAACTGCGAACGGCTACGCCTGACGTCCACCGTACGCCCTCACCACCCGCCATCTCACTGACGGTGTACCCGTTGGCGGCGCCGTAATCGAGGGTTTCCACCGGCAACTCGGTCCGCGTGGTGAGCACCAGCAGCGCGGGACCAGCTCCTGAGAGCACCGCCGCAACTCCACAACGTCGCAGGATCCGCAGGTATTCCGCCGATGCCGGCATGGCACCAGCACGCGCAGGCTGGTGAAGGACGTCTTCGGTCGCGGCCATCAACAGATCGGGCCGCTGAGTCAGCGCCACCACCAGCAGCGCCGTCCGGCTCAGGTTGAAGCGGGCGTCGGCGTGGCTGATCCGGTCCGGAAGCAGCACGCGGGTCTCGACCGTCGACGACCGCTCCTGGGGAATGAGGGAGAACAGCCGGATGTCGGGGTGCAGATCGAGTGATGCGGCCGCATAGTGCCGCTGGGCTCCGTGCTGCTCGGTCCAGGACACCACCGCCCCGCCGAGTACGGCCGCCGACGCGTTGTCGGGGTGCCCTTCGAACTCCGACGACAACTGAATCAATTCCGCTTCGGTCAGCGGCATCGAATCAACTTGTGCAACAAGGCCATTGACCGCAGCAAGGCCACCAACCACGGCGGCTGCCGACGAGCCCAGCCCGCGTGAGTGTGGAATGTCGTTACGGCAACGGACTATCAGACCCCGCGCGGTGACACCGGCGGCCTGCAGACCCCGTCGCACCGCCTGCACCACGAGGTGTGTCGAGTCGAGCGGGATCTGCCCGGCGCCTTCCCCGTCCACCTCGACCGTGAGCCCGGATTCGGTTGTCTCCAACACCACTTCGTCGTACAGACTCAGGGCCAACCCGAGGCTGTCGAAGCCTGGCCCCAAATTCGCGCTGGACGCCGCGACGAGAGCACTGGCCGTCAGCCCGGCCGGCAGGGTCTGGGTCACCGACGGACCTCCTGCTCCTCGGATGCGCGCAAGTCCGCTCCGCTAGACCAGGCCGAGCTTGTCGACGACTGCCGCGGGGTCGACCGGCACCGGCGTCACGGCCGGCATGCCCTTGAGAGCAGTATCGGGGTCCTTGAGCCCGTTGCCGGTGACGGTGCAGACCACGGTCGATCCCTTGGGCACCCAGCCGTCCTCGATCGACTTGAGCAGCCCGGCGATGCTCGCCGCGGACGCAGGCTCGACGAACACGCCCTCGGTCCGTGCGACCAGGTGGTATGCCGCGAGAATCTCCTCGTCGGTGGCGGCCAGGAAGCGGCCCTTGGACTGCTGTTGGGCCTCCACCGCCGACGCCCAGGAGGCCGGCGACCCGATCCGGATGGCCGTGGCGATCGTCTCAGGGTGGCTCACCGGTTCGCCGAGCACCAGCGGCGCGGCGCCGGCGGCCTGCGTGCCGAGCATCCTCGGCAGCCGGTCCGACAACCCGTCACGGTGGTATTCGGTGTAGCCCTTCCAGTACGCGGTGATATTGCCGGCGTTGCCGACGGGCAGGGCATGGACGTCGGGAGCGGCGCCGAGCGCGTCGACGATCTCGAAGGCCGCGGTCTTCTGTCCCTCGATGCGATACGGGTTGACCGAGTTGACCAGTGACACGGTCGGGAAGTCGGCGGTGAGCTTGCGGGCCAGCTCCAGGCAGTCGTCGAAGTTGCCGTCGACCTGGATGATCTTCGCGCCGTGCATGACCGCCTGGGCCAGCTTGCCCATCGCGATCTTGCCCTGTGGCACCAGCACCGCACACGTGATGCCCGCGCGCGCCGCATACGCCGCGGCCGATGCGGACGTGTTGCCCGTCGATGCGCACAGCACGGCCTGCTGGCCGCGGGCCACCGCCTCGGTGACGGCCACCGTCATGCCCCGGTCCTTGAACGAACCGGTCGGGTTGAGCCCCTCCACCTTGAGATGCACAGTGCAGCCGGTGTATTCGGACAGCCGCGGAGCGGGCAGCAGCGGAGTGCCGCCCTCGCGCAGCGTGACCGACGACCAGCCGTCCTCGACCGGCAGGCGGTCGCGGTAGGCGGCGATCAGGCCGGGCCAGGGCCGGTGGACCGCGAGCTGTTCGCCGCTCATTCGCTGGTCCCCTCCATGCGCAGCACGCTGTTGACGCTGTCCACCACGTCGAGGTCGGCGAGTGCGGCAACGGTGTCCGACAGCGCCGCGTCGGTCGCCTGATGAGTGACCACGACGATGCGCGCGCCGCAGCGCTGGCCGCCCTCGTCGACCATCCCCTCCTGGCGCACCTCGGCGATGCTGACCTCACGTTTGCCGAATTCGGCTGCGACCGAGGCCAGCACGCCGGGACGGTCGGCGACATTCATGTTGACGTAATAGCGGGTCGGGATGAAACCGATCGGTGCGATGGGCAGCTTGGCGTACTTGGACTCGCGCGGACCGCGTCCGCCCTGCACGCGGTTGCGCGCGGCCATCACCAGATCACCCATCACCGCCGAGGCCGTCGGCGCTCCGCCCGCCCCCTGGCCGTAGAACATCAGCCGGCCCGCGGCCTCGGCCTCGACCACCACGGCGTTGAACGCACCGTTGACCGCTGCCAACGGGTGTGCGTGCGGCACCAGTGCCGGGTACACCCGAGCCGAGACGCGTTGCTGTCCTTCGTCGTTGGTGAGCCGTTCGCAGATGGCGAGCAGCTTGATCGTGCATCCCAGCGCGCGGGCCGACACGAAGTCCTCGGCGCTGACCTTCGTGATGCCTTCGCGGTAGACGTCGTCGGCGGTGACCCGCGTGTGGAAGGCGATGGACGCGAGGATGGCGGCCTTGGCGGCGGCGTCATAGCCCTCGACGTCGGCGGTCGGGTCGGCTTCGGCGTAGCCCAGGGCGCCGGCATCGGCCAGTGCGGAGTGGTAATCCGCTCCGGTGCTGTCCATCTCCGAAAGGATGTAGTTGGTGGTGCCGTTGACGATTCCGGCCACGCGCAGCACGGTGTCACCCGCCAGCGACTGGGTCAGTGGCCGGATGACCGGGATGGCACCCGCAACCGCGGCCTCGAAATACAGATCGACGTGGGCGTGCTCGGCGGCCTGGGCCAACTCGCCGGTGGACACCGCCATCAGCGCCTTGTTGGCGGTGATCACCGACTTACCCTGCTCCAGCGCGGTGAGGATGGCCTTGCGCGCCGGGTCGACCGGACCCATCACTTCCACCACGATGTCGACGTCGTCGCGGGACACCAGTTCCTCGACGTCGTCGGTGAGCAGTTCGACCGGCACGCCACGATCGGCAGCGACTCGGCGCACTCCGACGCCCCGAAGCTCCAGCGGAGCGCCGATGCGCGCGGTCAAATCGGTGGCGCTTTCCTCGATGATCCGGACGACCTCGCTGCCGACGTTCCCCAGACCCAATACCGCCACGCCGATTGGCTTCTCACCCGTCATCGCTTACCTCACTTCCAGACTGAGCAGATCGTCGACCGTCTCCCGGCGCAGGATCAGGCGGACCTGCCCGCCGCGCACGGCCACCACTGCTGGGCGGCCGATCAGGTTGTAGCGGCTCGACATGGAGTAGCAATAGGCGCCCGTCGCCGCGACGCCGAGCAGATCACCAGGTGCCACATCATCCGGCACCCAAGTGTCTCGGACTACGATATCGCCGCTCTCACAATGCTTTCCGACGATGCGCGACAGCACCGGCGGCGCCTCGCTGGCGCGGGAGAGCAGTCGGACGTCGTACTCGGCGCCGTAGAGCGAGGTGCGAATGTTGTCGCTCATGCCGCCGTCCACACTCACGTACCGGCGCTTCGCGATCTGGCCGATGGCCACATCCTTGACCGTGCCGACCTGGTACAGGGTGATGGTGCCGGGGCCCGCTATCGCCCGTCCGGGCTCGACCACAAGTCGCGGCGCGGGCAGACCGACCGCGGCCGATTCGCTGCGAACGATCGCCTCGAGCTTGGCCGCAAGGTCTTCCACCGGCGGTGGGTCATCGGAGGGTAGGTACGAAATGCCCAGTCCGCCACCGAGGTCCACCGTGGCGATCTGCGACGTCTTGTCGACGCCGAACTCGGCGACGACGTCGCGCAGCAGCCCGATCACCCGGTGCGCGGCCAGTTCGAAGCCGGCCACGTCGAAGATCTGTGATCCGATGTGGCTGTGCAGGCCGACCAACCGGAGGTTGTCGGTTTCGAAGACTCGCCGAACGGCGGTCATCGCGGCACCGCTGGCCAGCGAAAGCCCGAACTTCTGGTCCTCGTGCGCGGTGGAGATGAACTCGTGGGTGTGGGCCTCGACGCCGACGGTGACGCGCACCAGCACGTCCTGGACCACGCCCGCCGCACCCGCGATCTCGTCGAGGCGGTCGATCTCGATCATCGAGTCGAGCACGACGTGGCCGACGCCGCTCTTGACGGCCATGGTCAGCTCATCCACGGATTTATTGTTGCCGTGCAAGGCGATTCGCTCGGCAGGGAAGCCTCCGTGCAGCGCGACGGCCAACTCACCGCCGCTGGCCACGTCCAGCGAGAGAGCTTCTTCGTTGATCCAGCGCGCAACTTCCGAGCACAGGAACGCCTTGGCGGCGTAACGCACGAACTCGCCCCCGCCGAATGCCGCGGCGATCTCCCGGCACCGGGTGCGGAAATCGTCCTCGTCGATCACGAACACCGGTGTGCCGAATTCCTCGGCGATGTCGGTGAGCCGCACTCCGCCGATCGACACCACCCCGTCGTCCTGACGAACGGTATTGCGTGGCCAGACGTTCGGAGCCAACCCGAGCACCTCGGCAGCCGTCCGCGGGCGCGGTGGGGCGCCGCCGTGGTGAATCTCCTCGGCATGCCTGGGCCCGGCGGGGTGCGCGTTCACATCCGCTCCGGGGCGCTGACGCCGAGGATGCCCAGACCGTTCGCGATGACCTGCCGGGTGGCCACACACAGCGCAAGACGCGCGGCGTGCAGATCGTTGGGTGTTTCATCGCCCTGGGGCAGCACGCGGCACGAGTCGTAGAACCGATGGTAATCACCGGCCAGATCTTCCAGGTAGCGAGACACGCGATGCGGTTCACGCAGCGTCGCAGCCGTTTTGAGCACGCGCGGAAACTCGCCGATGTTGCGGATCAGCTCGCCTTCCTTCTCGTGCGTGAGGAGTTCGGGGTGCTCCGCGCTGGGCACAAGCCCCAGCTCAGCGGCGTTACGGGCCAGGGCCGATAGCCGGGCGTGTGCGTATTGCACGTAGTAGACCGGGTTTTCGTTCGACGCCGACGACCACAGCTCAAGATCGATGTCGATGGGTGAGTCCACCGATGACCGGATCAGCGAGTACCGGGCGGCGTCGACGCCGATCGCCTCGACGAGGTCGTCGAGAGTGATCACGGTGCCTGCGCGCTTGCTCATCCGCATGGGCTGACCATTGCGGACCAGGTTGACCATCTGCCCGATGAGGACCTCGACGGTGGCGGGATCCTCACCGAGCGCCGATGCGACGGCCTTGAGCCGGGCGATGTAGCCGTGGTGGTCGGCGCCGAGCATGTAGATGCACAGATCGAATCCGCGCTCACGCTTGTCCAGGTAGTACGCGATGTCCGCGGCGACGTACGCGGGCTGGCCGTCACTCTTGATGACGACACGGTCTTTGTCATCGCCAAAGTCGGTAGTGCGCAACCATACTGCGCCATCGTCCTCGTAGATGCTGCCGGCCTGCCGAAGCTTGTCGATGGCGTGTTCGACCCGGCCTGAACTGTGCATCGAGTCTTCGTGCGTGTAGACGTCGAAATCGGTGCCGAAGTCGTGCAGCGACTGCTTGATGTGGGTGAACATCAGGTCGACGCCGATCGCGCGGAAAGTCTCGCGCATTTCGTCGTCGGGCAGGCTCAGGGCACGGGGGTCTTTCGCCAGCACCTGCGCGGCGATGTCTTTGATGTAGTCGCCGGCGTAACCGTCCTCGGGGGTGGGCTGGCCCTTGGCTGCGGAGATCAACGAATTGGTGAACCGGTCGATCTGGGCGCCGTGGTCGTTGAAGTAGTACTCCCGGACGACGACGGCGCCCTGCGTCGAGAGCAGCCGGCCCAGCGCGTCGCCGACAGCGGCCCAGCGCGTGCCGCCGATGTGGATGGGACCGGTCGGGTTGGCCGAGACGAATTCGAGGTTGATGTGTTGGCCCTCGAGCGCAGCGGAGCTGCCGTATCCCGCGCCGCCGTCGAGGGCGTTGTTGACGATGACGCCCTGTGCGGAGGCCTCGATGCGCAGGTTGACGAAGCCCGGACCGGCGACGTCGGCGGAGGCGATACCGTCGGCCTCGGCCAGCGCGGCAGCCAGCCAACCGGCCAGCTCGCGCGGGTTGGCGCCGACCTTCTTGCCCAGCTGGAGGGCCAGGTTGGTCGCGTAATCGCCGTGCTCGGGATTGCGCGGACGCTCGACGGTGGCTGTCGCCGGCAGTGCCGCCGTATCCAGCCCATGCTCGGCGAGCACCACGGCTGCGGTGTTCTTGAGCAGGTCGGCCAGGTCGGCGGGTGTCACGAGGATCCATCCTATGGTCTGAGGTGGTCAGGCCCCGAATCCATTCCGGTTGCCAGGCCCGTTACCCGGATGCGTTAGGCTGTCGAAGCCCGACTGGCGCAGAGTTTCCGCTGTTGCGCCCCCGTAGCTCAGGGGATAGAGCGTCTGCCTCCGGAGCAGAAGGCCGCAGGTTCGAATCCTGCCGGGGGCACTTACATCACCGCAGTTCAGAGGCCACTATGTGCCTCCAGCCGGTCAGCGGGCGTGCCGATGTTTGCCGTCTGTTAGTCGTCGGCAGCTCAAGCAGGCGACTCCCCCGTGCCCTGGTCGAAGCCCTGAGAGCCACCCTCCGGGTGAGTTCACCGATTTGGTACCGGGAAAGTGCCCGCCGCGGCAGTTTCAGTCTGAGCTTGATTTCCGGCCCGCTCCGTCAGGTCAGGCGGCGAATCCGCCGTCGACATTCCAGCTGATGCCCGTGATGAAGCCTGCTTCTGGGCTCGCGAGGTAGGCGACTGCACTGGCGATGTCAGCCGGCCGGCCGTAGTGGGCGACGGCGATGCGTTCACGCATCGCATCGGCAAATTCACCCGCCTCGGGGTTGGCATCGGTTGCGGTCGGGCCTGGCTGGATCACGTTGACGGTGATCCCGCGCGGCCCCAGCTCGCGCGCTAATCCGCGTGTCAATCCGGCGACGGCGGCCTTCGTCATCGCGTAGACAGCGCTGCCGGGCCGCGGGACGTGGTCGGCAAAGATGCTACCAATCGTGATGATCCGCCCACCGCTAGCTAGGTGAGGTATCGCACGCTGAATCGCGGTGAAGACGGCGCGAACGTTGATCGCGAGCATCCGTTCGAACCGCTCCGGCGGAAAAGACTCGACCGAACCGGAGGTGGCCATCCCGGCGTTGTTCACGAGGATGTCCAGTCCGCCGAATTGCGACACTGTTTCATCAACGGCCGCGATGACCTGGCGCGTGTCGGCGCTGTCGGCCTTGATCGCCACCGCCATACCGCCCTGCGCCAAGATGTCCGATCGCAGTTCGTCGGCCGGGCCAGCCGATGCGGCGTACGTGAACGCCACTCGGGCACCGTCCGCTGCCAACCGCTGCACGATCGCCGCACCGATTCCGCGCGACCCGCCGGTTACCAGTGCACGCCTTTCGCATAGCAGCGTCATCAGGTTGTCCTGGTGGCCGGTTCGAAGGTCTGCTGCACCCAGTCGGCGAACGAGGTCCATGCGATATCCGGGTTCTGCGCGCGAAGGACGTCGACCCCGACACGGTATCCGGGGCCGTTGAGGAACTGCCACATCGCATGCATATCCGGATTGCGGATCGACTCGAGCGGTGTCTGTTCGTGTCGCACTGGTCGACCCAGCGCTGTACTGAGGACCGCGCTCATCTGCCGCGGCGTCACGGAGTCGCCGGCGAGTTCGATGCGCTGCCTTACAAATGGTTTCGGCTCCAGCAACACCTTCGCGACGAAAGCACCCAGATCCGAGCGGGCCAACTGTTGCAGGGGGCGGTCGGGCGGCAGGGGTAGCTCGAGAACTCCGGCATCGATACCGTCCATGCCCCCGAGCGCGTTGTCGAAGAAGTAAGTGGGCGCGGTGATTGTGTACGGCAAACCACTCGAGATCAGCTCCTGTTCGATGATCGCCTTGCTCTCGAAATGCGGCACCCCGGTGTGCTGGTCGGCGCTGGCCACAGAGCTGAGCACCAGGTGCGGGACGCGCGCGCCGACTGCTGCGCCCAGGATGGCGCGGCCCTGGGTCACCTCGGCATCAACCCCGCTCTCGAACGGAGTGGTGACGGCAAACACTGCATCGACACCACGCATCGCCGTGCTCAGCGCCGCGAGGTCGTCAAACGAACCCGCAACGAGGTGAACACCACGCTCACCAAGGCGGCGGGCCGAGAGCGCCTCAGGCCGGCGCACCATGGCCCGCACCGCCGCCCCACGGGTGAGCAGCGCGTCGGTCACCGCGCCGCCCTGTCCCCCCGTCGCTCCTAGTACCAGAATCGGCCTACCAGTCATGTGAGGCGCCGGGCAATTACGTTGGCGGACAGCCGGTGCGGATCGTCTTCGAGTGCGGCGCGGTCCCAGCCACCGCGGTCCGCCGCCGCGGCGTACGTGCTGTGCAGGAACTGCGAAAGCGTCTGATCTGGATTGTCGGCGGTGCGCACGGCCTCGTACGGCAGGAGGAACTGCTTGTACTCGTCGCTGTAGAAGGCAGCATCAGGCCCTACCGCACAGTCCGCGAAGCCCTCCGGCTCGGGATATGCGTAGGCGTAGAAGGCGCCTTCTTCGCCACCGCCGGGCCAGAAGCCACAGCTGCTGAGCTCACGGGAGTAACCCTCGGTCATCACCCAGTCCGGGCAGTTGGGTGCGCCGCCCGCGTGCTCGGGCGCCGGCCGTCCCGAAAATCGGGTGCAGGCCAAATCCATAGCGCCCCAGAAGAAATGCACAGGACTGACCTTGCCGACAAATGAGGCGCGAAATTCACCGATGACACGATTGGCCTGCACCAGCTGCTGCCAGAACATGCGTGCAGCGTCGGGGTCGTAATCGGCATGCTGATAGTCCTCAGCGAACCGAATGGCGGCGTGAACCTCGTTCGGGTGCGCGACGATGCGCGATGCGATGCCCAAACTGTCCAGCGTAGAGAGCGTTTCGCCGTAGAATTGGGCCACCGATTTAGGCGCCAGTGGCACCGAACGCTCGCTTCCGTCGCTGTGACGGATCGCCAGCACATGGTCGACGAAGTTGAACTCTATGTCGAACATCGCAGTGCCGTATGGGATGGCGCCCGTAGTCAAGCCGCGCGGGCTGACGTACAACGTCACCTGCCACCAGTGGTTGATCAACGGCATGTGGGCCAGGCGAATCTTACCGACGATCTGCGCCCACATGTGCAGGGTCTCTCGGGTGGGCGTCCAGTCCTCAACCCGCGGCGATGGCCATCCGTACGTCCCGACCCGGGCCTCCATCCGGCTCCTTTCGAGCGGCACCTCCACCGCGACGCATGCCAAGAACCGATCCGATGTTCGGCGTAGCGACTTCACTCAGAACCGTGCGCGACGGTCCTGGCCCGGTGCCCGGTCCCTGATCTGGGTAGCACTGTGCGATCGCCGCGAAGAGGCGCCGTGCGGTAGGCCTGCGACAAATTGTGCCGCCACCGAAAGGGTATAAGACGGGCCGGGCGTCGGCCAGGGCTCACACCGTATTGGTGCCGCTGCGAGCGACCTCATCGCATGTGACCGCCTGGACGCCGGGCCAGAGTGCGGTGCCCACCGCGCGCCGGCGCCGAGCGCCTCGATGACCGCCAGCCGGGCGCGTGCTGAAGCCCCGAGCCTGTCGAGTTGAATGCCATTGGCGGATGGCAACCATTGCCCGATGAGCCGCCGTGCGAGCAGAACTGCATGTAGAGCGGTGGCGGATTTGGAACTATCTATTGCGATGGAGCTGATCAACCGCCGGGCAGAACGCAGCCAACTGGATGGTGTGCTGCGGGATTTGCGGTCGGGTCAGAGTCGGGTGATGGTGATCCATGGCGATCCGGGCATCGGCAAGTCGGCGTTGATGGACTACCTGGCGAGTGAGGCCTCGGACTGCCGACTGGTCCGTGCCGCCGGTGTCGAGTCCGAGATGGAATTGGCATACGCGGCTCTGCAGCAGTTGTGCGTGCCCATGCTGGATCGACTCGGCCGTCTTCCGCCCCCGCAACGTGCCGCTCTCGAGACGGCGTTCGGCCTGAGTCCGGGCCCGCCGCCGGATCGGTTCCTGATCGGGTTGGCAGTGTTGAGCCTGTTCGCCGACGTGGCCGATCAGCCCCTGCTCTGCTTGATCGATGACCTGCAATGGCTGGATCGCGGCTCGGCGCAGACTCTCTCCTTCGTCGCACGCCGCCTCGGCGCCGAAGCGGCGGGCATGGTCTTTGCGACCCGGGTTCCCCATCCGGACCTGGCGACGCTGTCTGAGATGGCGGTCGGTGGCCTGCGCGAACCTGATGCCAGGGCGTTTCTGGACTCCACGCTGGCCGCGCCTCTCGATGATCAGGTCCGCGACCGCATCATCGCCGAGACGGGCGGAAATCCGTTGGCGTTGCTGGAGTTGACTCGCGGTTCGAGTGCGCATGAATTTGCCGGTGGGTTCGGACTTCCGGGGACCGCGCAGTTGTCAGCCGCGGTTGAAGCTAGCTTCATGCGCGACGTGCAGGCACTGCCTGAGACGACTCGCCGCCTGCTGCTGCTGGCGGCGGCCGAGCCGCTGGGTGATTCGGCGCTCTTGTGGCGAGCCGCCGCACGGTTCGACATTGGAGGTGACGCGACTGCGCCGGCAGTCGAAGCGGGCCTGGCGTTTTTCGGTGCCCGCGTGCGATTTCGCCATCCGCTGGTGCGTTCAGCCGTCTATCGATCTGCGTCCGTTCGGGACAGGTACGCGGTGCACCAAGCGCTGGCGGCGGCTACCGATCCACAGATCGATCCTGACCGGCGTGCGTGGCACCGGGCCCAGGCAACCGACGGTCCCGACGAAGACGTCGCCGCCGAACTCGAGCGTTCGGCGGCCCGTGCACAGGCTCGTGGGGGTCTGGCTGCAGCCGCCGCGTTCCTCGAGCGAGCGACCGTGTTCACATTGGATCAGGGCCGGCGGGCTGAACGGGCGCTGGCCGCAGCGTCGGCCAATGTGGATGCGGGTGCGTTCGACGCTGCGGTGGACCTGCTGAAGGCGGCTGAAAGCGGCCCGCTCAGCGATTTTCAACATGCCCGCGCCGACCTTTTGCGGGCCCAACTCGCATTCGTCACAGGCCGGGGCAGCGAAGCCCCGCCGTTGTTGGTGAAGGCCGCCGAGCGGCTGGAGTCGATCAACGTCGCGCTGGCCCGCGCGACCTACGTGCACGCTCTACAGGCGGCGATATTCGCGGGTCGCTTGGCGGTCGGTGGCGGCATCGTGGATGTGGCACGTGCGGCGAAGATGTCGCCGCGGCCGTCGAATCCGACTCTCTCTGACCTTCTCCTCGACGGATTTGCGGCGAACTTCACAGACGGGTACGCCGCCGGCCTACCGATGTTGCGCCGCGCCGTCAGCATGGCCCGCGGCGAGGTGACGGGCGAAGAGCAGCGGTTTCTGTGGTTGGCCGGAATCGCCGCTTTACACGTCTGGGATGACGACAGCTGGGACGCGATCTCGAGTCGTCATGTCGAGCTCGGCCGTTCGGCAGGCGCGCTGGCCGAGCTGCCGCTGGCACTGAGTTCTCGTGCGATCATGCTCACGTTCGCCGGTGACCTCACCGCAGCCGGCGCCCTCCACCAGGAACTGAAGACGGTGACAGAAGCGACCGGCGACAGCCTCGCGACCGATCCCGCGATGAGCCTTGCCGCGGTCCGCGGCAATCGGGATCAGGCGTCGGCGTTGATCGAGGCAACCCACCAAGGTGTCATGCGCCGCGGTGAGGGGATGTGGCTGAGCGTCGCCGAGTGGGCGGAGGCGGTCCTGAACAACGGTGTGGGCGACCATCAGGCCGCGCTGACCCCAGCCCAACGCACTGTCCAGCAGCCGGATCTCGCCCTTTCCGCCTGGTCTGCACTCGAGCTCATCGAAGCCGCCGCGCGTAGTGGGGCCTCCGATATCGCGGCCGGCGCCGTCGCGGAGCTCTGTGAGATGACGAGTGCCAGCGGCACCGATTGGGCGCTCGGTGTCGAAGCGCGATCACAGGCGTTACTGAGCGAGGGAGCCGACGCCGAGCCACTGTATCGGGACGCCATCGAGCGGCTCGGTCGTACGCGGATGCGCGTCGAACTTGCCCGTACCCATCTGCTGTTCGGGGAGTGGCTGCGCAGGCAGCGGCGCCGGACCGACGCACGGACCCAGCTGCATATCGCGCAGGATTCGTTCGATGCAATGGGAATGAAGGCGTTCGCCGACAGGGCCCGGCGAGAACGTCGAGCCACCGGGGAGAGTGCCCGCCCCCGCGCAACCGGGCCGACCGGTCCGCCACTCACGTCGCAGGAAGAACAGATCGCGCGATTGGCCGCCGAAGGCTTGACCAACCCTGACATCGGCGCCCGGCTCTTCATCAGCGCCAAAACCGTTCAATACCACCTGAGCAAGGTGTTCGCCAAGCTCGGCATCAGGTCACGGAGCCAGCTCGAGCAGACCTTCGCCGGCAATCGCGGCTCCTAGAGTCGACAACAAAGGCCGGTCACCGAGATGACCGGCCCTGTTGTGCACTAACGCTTTACGGCTGCTTCTGGCCGGGGATGCCTTCGTAGGCGATGTCGCCGGTCTTGAGGTTCTGCGCGGTCAGCTCGCTGAGCCCGTCCAAGAACTTCTTGCGGTCGGTCACCACATGCTGGATCGCTACGTCGACGTTGTCCTTGGTGATGGCTGGCATGATGTAAACGGGTTCGGTGTTGACCTGTTCCTTCTTGGCCAGCGCGTTGGCAACGGCCAGGCCTGCGGACAGCTCCACGGTGCCGTTCTGCAATGAGGTACCGATGAACTCACCGCTCTTGACCGCGTTGAGGCCGTCCTCGATACCGTCGATCCCGACGATCGGCACATCCGTGCGGCTGGATTCCTTCAGTGCCTGCAGCGCCCCGAGTCCCATGTCGTCGTTCTCCGACACCACCGCGTTGATCTGGGGTCCGAAGCCCGAGATCCAGTTCTTCATCTTGTTGACGGCCTCGTCGCGCTTCCAGTTGGCGGTGTCCTTGGCCAGCACCTTGATGTCGGGGTACTTGGCAAGGACCTGCTCGATTCCCTTGGTGCGGTCGATTTCACCCGACTGCCCCAGCGGGCCCTGCAGGATCACGATGTTGCCTTTGCCGCCGAGAGGTGGTCGGCCATCATCTGCATCTCCTGCTCGCCCGCGGCGACATCGTCGGGTTGCACGTTGCCTGCGACGTCCTTGTTGTTCAGCGCCGCATTGACCGGAACCAGCGGAATTCCCTTGGCTTTTGCCGATGCGACCTGCGGGCCCAGCGAATCCGCCTGCACCGGCACGACGATGATGGCGTCGACGCCCTGGTTGATCATCGAGTCCACCTGGTTGGCCTGAGTGGACACGTCGAGATTGGCCGAGTTCCAGACCAGTTCGATGTTGTTGTCCTTGGCGTATTGATCCATGCCCTCCTTGCCCGCAGTGATGAAGGAGCTCATGTCGTACACCGAGACGCCGATCCGCTTGGTGTCCTTGTTGGCCGAGGTGTCGCCCGCGCCGCAGGCAGTGAGGCCGAGGCCGAGCACGCCTGCCGAGGCGATGGCCGCGATCTTGATGGGAGTTTTCATTGGTAAACTCATTTCTCTTGCAGTGACCTATTTCGACTGTGGAATATGCTGCAGCGCTTGGACTTGCTCAGATGCGCCTCCTGGAAGACCACACGTCGACGGCCACCGCCGCGACGATGAGCACGCCCTTGATGACGTCCTGCCAGTACGCGGGCACGACGAGGATGTCCAAACCGTTGTTCAGGGTCATGATCATGAACAGGCCCAAAGCCGTTCCCCAGACGGTGCCGCGTCCGCCCATCAGGCTCGCGCCGCCGATCACGACCGCGGCGATGGCGTCGAGTTCGTAACCCTGCCCCAGGTTGGGTGGGCCGGAGATGACGCGAGATGCCAGCATCACCCCGGAGATTCCCGCTAGCAGTCCCGAGATCGCGTACACGCTGAACAGCACGTTCTTGGCGTTGATACCGGCGATTTCCGCGGCGCTGCGATTGCCGCCCACGGCATAGACCCGCATGCCGTAGGTGGTGCGCTTCATGATGATCGCCAACGCGATGATGCCGACGATCATGAGCAGCACCGGGATCTGGAGACCGAGGATCTTGGTGTTGGCGATCGAGCCGAACTCGGCGGGCAGCCCGTTGATCGGTGCGCCCCCGCCGATCACATATGCCATGCCGGAACCTGCGGTGAGGGTTCCCAGCGTCGCGATGAACGGTGGAACGTTTATGCGCGACACCAGGATTCCGTTGAGGGACCCGACGGCCAGGCCGACCACCATGGCGACGAGCACCGTCATCCAGACCTGTCCGGGGTTGGCCTTGGCAGTTGCCGCGGCTGCCATCGCCGACACGGCGATCACACTGCCGACCGAAAGATCGATGCCGCCGGTGAGGATGACCAACGTCTGGCCGAGTGCGATCAGTGCGAACGGCGCCGCGGCCACCAGGATGGTGATCAGGTTGTCGGGTGTGGAGAATCGTGCGCTGCGGTAGCTGAAGTAGGCGATCACCAGCAGCACCACGATCACCATCGAGTAGCGCAGGAGAATGCCCGAAAACCACTGCCGGGAGAACAGTTTGACGGGCTCGCCAGTGGTCGCGGAGGCGACGGTGTGGGTCGTCGCCGTTTCCGGCGGCTTGCCGTCTGCGTCGAGTTGGGTGGTCATGAGGCTTTCTCCTCGGTGGTGTCAGTGTTCTTGGCGTCCAGAGCGGTGGCCAGTCGGAAGACCGACTCCTGAACCTCGGGATGGTCGAGCGCGTCGCGGTCGAGCTCGCCCACCAGCGTGCCGCCGCGCATGACGAAGGCCCGGTGGGACAGCCCGACGATCTCCGGCATATCCGACGATGCCATCAGCACCGCCATGCCTTGGGACGCGAATTCCGTGACAATGCGGTAAATCTCGCTGCGGGCCCCGACATCGACACCGCGGGTCGGCTCGTCGAGCAACAATACGTTCACGTCTCCGGTGAGCCAGCGGGCCAGCACCACCTTCTGTTGGTTGCCGCCGGACAGGGTGCCGACCTCCTGGCCCAGCCCGCGGCTGCGCAGGCGAACCGAGGTCATCACGTCGGAGACCGCCTTGGTGCGCGCCTTGCCCCGAAGCCAGCCGGCCAGGGATAACGAGGACAGCCGGGGCAGTGAGCCGTTGTCCAGCACGCTCATCGACAACACGACGCCGGACAGCTTGCGGTCCTCGGGCACCATCGCCATGCCTGCGGTGATCGCCGCGGCGGGTCGATTGCGCTTGACCGTGCGTCCGCGGACCAGGATGTCGCCGGCCGTGGAGCTGCGGGCGCCGAAGATCGCCTCGAGCAGTTCGGTTCGTCCCGCTCCCACGAGTCCGGCCAGGCCGACGATCTCGCCTGCCTTGACGGTGAACGAGACGGGTCCGGTGGCGCCCGCGACGTGAAGGTCGCGGACCTCGAGGACGGTGTCGGCACCCGGTGCCGGACGCTCGGGGAACAGCGCATCGAGTTCTCGGCCGATCATTGCGGTGACGATGTCGTCGTCGGATACGTCCGCGATGGGTTTGTCGAGAATCAGTCCGCCGTCCCGCAGCACCACGACCCGGTCGGCAACAGCACGGATCTCGGCCATCTTGTGGGTCGTGTAGACCATGGCGACACCGCGCTCACGGAGCTGCCGGACGACCTTGTACAGCCCTTCGACCTCCCGCTCGGAGATCGCGGAGGTGGGTTCGTCCAGCATGACGACCTGCGCACCCGTCCGCGCCGCCTTGACGATCTCGACGATCTGGCGCAGTCCGACCGGCAGGCTGCCCATTCGGGCGGTCGGCGAGATCGCGACATCGAAGACGGCGAGGGTCTTTCGGGCCTCGTCGATCATGGCGCGACGGTTCAGGAAGGGTCCGCGGCGAATCTCGCGGCCGACGAAGAGGTTCTCGTAGACGGTCATGTCCTCGATGGAGGCCAGCTCCTGCGGCACGATCGCCACGCCGTGCTTGACGGCGTCGTGAGTGTTGCCGGGTGTCAGGTGGGCGCCCTGCACCGAAACTGTGCCATGGTCGGCGGTGTACTGTCCGCTGACGATCTTCATCAGCGTGGACTTGCCCGCGCCGTTCTCGCCCGCCAGCGCGGTGACGGTGCCCGGTTCAAGTACCAGCGAGATGCCCGTGAGCACCGGCACACCGCCGAAACCCTTTCGGATGTCGGTGCATTCGAGCAGCGGCTGACTCACGAGGGCACCACGATCGACTTGAGGCTGGCCGGTTCGGAATCGCTGTCGAGAGCCTCACCAACGTGCTCCAGGTCGTACCGACCGGTCACTATCCCGTCGAGGTCGACGGCACCGCTGGACACCAAGTGGATCGCCGCGGGCCACGTGTCGGTGTAACGGAAGACGCCGGTCACGCTGATCTCCAGGTTCTGGATATGACTGATCGGCAATGGAAAGTCGCCCGAGCCCATGCCGACCAGCACGACGTGTCCAGCGGGGCCGACGGCCTTGATGCCACTGACAACTGCGGGGGCCGCACCACTGGCGTCCACGAAAGCGTCGACCGGGGGATCGAGCGCGGCGACGTCCACGGCCGCCGGATCGAGCACCTCGGTGGCGCCGAACTGCAGCACCCGCTCGCGGCGGGCAGGCATGGGGTCCGATACGACGATCCGCGCGGCTCCGAACGCCCGCGCGGCTTGAGCGCAGATCACCCCGATCGGTCCAGCGCCTGCGATCAGAAGGGACGAGCCGGGCACCACGTGCGCCTTGCGCATCGTGGCGATCGCCACCGACAGCGGTTCGAGCAGCGCGGCGGCCTCATCGGACATCGAATCCGGCACGGGATGCGCCATGTCGTCGTCGGTGAGCACGTACCGGCAGAACGCACCGTCGATCGGCGGCGTGGCATAGAACTCCATGTCCGGACAGAGGTTGTAGCGACCGGCCTTGCACTGCTTGCACCGGCGGCACGGATGCTGAGGCTCCACCGCGACACGCTGACCGACCCGTTGCGGGTCCACTTCGGCGCCGACCGCGGCGATCCGCCCGGACAGTTCGTGCCCGAGGATCATGGGTGCATCGACGACGAAGTCCCCGATCCGCCCGTGCTGGTAGTAGTGGACGTCTGAACCGCAGACCCCGACGGCGGCAACTTCGACGAGCACTTGGTGGGCGCCGGGGACGGGCACCGGCCGGTCTTCGATCCGCAGTGTGCGGACGCCCGTCATCACACTCGCCCGCATGGTGCTGGGCGCAGGGTCCATCGTTGCGGTCACTTCACATTTCCTTTCGCTGGGGCGAGCAGGGCGCGCCCGACGACCATGGATTGAACGCCGGCCGCAACACACAGCGGCGCAACTTCTTCGGTGACGCCGCCGTCGACGATGACCGGCAGCTCGGCAGCGCAGGCGGCTGCGATCGCGATCCGATCCGGCAGGCAGGTCCCCGCCGTCCCGGGTTCGAGGAGCATGACGAGCGCTCCGTCGGGCGACGTGGGCCACCGCGGTACACCCACGCCGTCCCATTCGGTCCACAGCGCGATCCAGGGCGAGCAGCCCGCAGCGCGCACGGCCTCAATCCGTTGACCGGTGAACGAATGCCAGGGCAGGAACACCTTGCCGGGTCGGGTCGCCAGCACGGCGGGCAGCACGGCGTCGACAAAAGCTTCCGAGCCGATGAGTTGCACACCGACGCGGACACGTGGAACCGACTCGGCGATGTCCCGAAGTTCTTCCACGCTCACTCCGACGGGATAACCTTCGTCGGCGGCCATCACGTCGACGTGCACATCGAGGCCGGCGTCGGCCAACTCGCGGGCGCTCTGCCTGCGCTCCCCCCGCGGCACGGCGTACACCGACCCTGCCAACAGCCCTGGGTACCGGGCATGCCACCGGGCGAGGCGCCTCGGGATCATGCCTCGACTCCCGCTCGCTCCGGTCCTCGCTCGTCCCTCGCTGCGATCCTCACTCGCGCTCGCCTTCGGGATCATGCCTCGACTCCCGAATCCAACACTGGCGACGCCGCCAACTCCGCCCACCTGTTGCGCAGCGCCTCCAGATCGCGGCCATGCCGGGCCGCCGGTACGCGTTGGCGGACGGCGGGTTGCCATGACTTGGCCAGATCCGTCAGTCCGGCGACATCAGCCCCGCTCGCGACCGCGGCGGCCTGCACGCACGCCCCTCGAGCGGTGGCGTCATCGGCATCGAACACGACGATCTCGTCGTCCAGCAGATCAGCGAGCAGTTGCAGCGTCGCCGGCGACCGTGCGCCGCCGCCCACGGCAACGGCGGCACCGTCGAGGCGGATCCCACAATCGAGCAGCTGATCGCGGCCGCTCATCAGAGACAACAACGGACCCTCGACGAAGGCGCGCGCGAGTTCCGCGCGCGTGGTGTGCGAGGTGACGTCGGCCAGCGCGCCGCGCGCATGCGGCCGGTCCGGTTTGCGTTCGCCGTCGAGGAAGGGCACCAGCACCGGACCCACGGTGTCGCCGGCATCGAGCGCGAGTTCAGCCAGCCCGGCGAGGTCGGTGCCGAGCAGACGTGCCGCGACATCGCTGACCCGCGCGGCGTTGAGCGTGCTGACAAGTGGCAGGTACCCGCCGGTGAGGTCGCAGACACCATCGACCATCCCCTTGAGGTCGTAGACGGGCATGCGCGAGGAGGTGGCGATAACCCCGGAGGTGCCGATCCCGATGTACTGGTCGCCATCGGTGAGCCCGAGCCCGAGGTAGGCGGCATGCTGGTCACCCCCGCCGGCCGCGACGACAATGTCGGAGCCGTCGCTGTCGAGGCCGAGACTGGCGATGGCCGCCGGACCGACGGTGCCCGCGGCCTCGCATGGTGAAAGCACCGACGGCAACAATGCAGCCCAGTCCCTGCTGCCGCCGGCCAAGGCGAGGTATTCCGGGATCCACTGTTCTGCAACGGAATCGAAATACCCGGTACCCGACGCATCGGAGCGGTCGGTGACCTTCGCCCCGCTGAGCCAGAACGTCAGGAAGTCATGCGGCAGCAGGATCGACGCGGCACGGTCGAGCACGGCCGGTTCTTGGTCGGCGATCCAGGCCAGTTTGGCGATGGTGAAGGCGGCGGTGGGAGTGGAACCGATCCGCCGCAACCACTTCTCGGCCCCGATTCGCTCGACCAGCCGATTCAGGTTGGGCGTGGCGGTCGTGTCGTTCCACAGTTTCGCGGGACGCAGCGGCCGGTCATGTTCATCGAGCAGTACCAGGCCGTGACATTGTGCGGCGACCGCGATGGCGCACAGTCGGGGCGTCTCGACGCAGTGGGCCAGCGCATCGCGCGCCGCGTCGACGAAGGCGGCGATCCATGCCTGCGGATCCTGTTCACTGCTCGGCGGAAAGGCAGGCGGATGCGGGGCGGACGCTCGGGACAGCAGCTGTCCGGTGACCAGCTCACGGACCTCGACCTTGCACGATTGCGTTGACGAATCTACGCCCAGCACAACAGGATTGGCGCTCATGTCCGCACCACAGGCTCCGATTCGTCCCCGGGCCGGTGCCCGCGGTGGCCAACGCCGCCCGAGGGATGGCTGTTGATGACGTCGCGCAGGGTGAGCCCGCGCATCGCCATGGTGACCACCGCGAGCGCGTCACCCCACGCGCCGACCGCCAGCGTGCTGGCGAGCGCGATCATGTCCCCGGGATCGGCATCGGGCGCCGTCGGCGGCAGGAGCGCCACCATGGTCGCGGAGCTCGCGAACGGCGATTCGGGATTCTCGGTCACTGCGACCACCTCCACGCCGCGGTCGACGAGACGGCGCACCAATTCCGTCAACTCACCGGATCGCCCGGTCTTGGAGATCGCGAGCACCAGGTCGGCGCGCGTGATCGCGCCCATCCCGCCGTGAAGCGCATCCATCGACGGCAGATAGACCGCGGGTGTTCCACATACGGACAGGAGGTGAGCGAGTCGCTCGGCCATGATGCCGGAGGTGCCCGACCCCGTCGTCACGACCTTGCCACCGACGGCCAGCACCTGGCGTGCGACATCGATGACGGCCTTCTCCGTGGTGCCCACCAGCGCGGCAACCGCGGCCGATTCGCGGGACAGTACCGAGCCGGCCAGCGTCACCAACTCGACGTCCTGTCCTTGCATCCAGCCGCCTCCCGGGTGCCGTCTACCCAACGCTCGTTTGTGATATGCGTCGCTCATCTGATTGCTTGTGATGCGAATCATTCTCGGGGCTATGCTCATATGTCAAGCGGTAGCGCTCATATGAGCGGGCAATGGGGATGCAGTGAGGGAGAGCGTCGTGAGGCCGGATGAGCTGTTCCAGCGCGCCGTGATCGCGCGCCGCTACTACCTCGAAGGACGCACGCGGGTAGAGATCGCCGAGGAGTTCGGACTGTCACGGTTCAAGGTGGCCAGGGTGCTGGAGGAAGCGCTCGAATCCGGCATGGTCGAGATCACCATCCACGACCCCGGCTCGATTGACGTGGAGGTGTCTACTGCGCTTCAGCGGCGGTACTCCCTGCAGCACGCGTACGCGGTCGCCGCCGATGCCACGAACACCGCCGACCGGGTCGAGGCGGTCGCCAAGGCGATGGCCGAGTTGCTGCAGTCGATCGTGCGCCCGGGGGATGTCATCGGCGTCGACTGCGGCCGCACGATGACGCACATCGCGCCGTATCTCAGCGACCTACCGCAGTGCGACGTCGTGCAGCTGACGGGATTGGCCGGAGCCCTCACGACCAACGGTGCCGACCTGGCTCGACGGATCAGCGCCGCCGCCGGCGGCAAGTCATGGCCGCTTTACGCCCCCCTGGTCGTGCCGGATGCCCGAACTGCCGCGAGCCTGGCAGGTAATCAACAGATCCAGCACACCTTTGCCCAGCACGACAAGGTCAGCTGCGCCCTTGTTTCGATCGGCGCGTGGGGACCGGACACGTCACAGGTTTACCCGTCATTGCCCGAATCGGAGGCGCTGGCGTTCCTGGAGGCCGGTGTGTGCGCGGAGACGTGCGCCTTGTTGCTGGATGCCGATGGCAACCGGGTACCCGGGCTCGACGAGCGTCGGATGGGAATCAGCGAGAACGCGCTTCGGGCAATCCCGACCGTCATCGCCATCGCCACGGGTTCCGCGAAGATCGCGGCAACCAGGGCCGTGCTGCGTTCCGGACTGGTGTCGGCCGTCGTCACCGACACCGAGGTCGCTGCCGCCGTACTCGATTGACGTCAATCCCGAAAACCGAAAGGACATCACCGAAATGCCGGAACCGATCGTTGATTTGGACTTCAACCTACGCGACAAGACCGCACTGATCACCGGCGGGGCCTCCGGCATCGGTGCGGCCATCGCCTCGGCGTTCGTCGCGAAGGGCGCCCGGGCGGCGGTCGTCGACCTCAACGAGTCCGCGGCAATGGAGATGGCCGCCACCGTCGGCAACGATAGCCGCGGCTTCCATTGCGACGTCGCCGATCCCGCATCCGTGACCGCGACCGTGGATGAGGTTGTCGAGGCGCTGGGCAACATCGACATCCTCGTCAACAGTGCGGGGGTAGCCATCCTCGCCCCCGCCGAGGACCTTGAACTGGGCGCGTGGGACAAGACGATCGACGTCAACCTGAAGGGCACGTTCCTCATGAGCCAGGCGGTGGGCAGGCACATGTTGGCGGCGGGCCACGGCGTCATCATCAACATGGCCTCGCAAGCCGCGACCGTGGCGCTCGACCAGCACATCGCCTACTGCGCATCGAAATTCGGGGTGGTCGGCATCTCGAAGGTGCTTGCCGCAGAATGGGGCGGCCGCGGCGTGCGGGTCAACACCATATCCCCCACCGTGGTGCTCACCGAACTCGGCCACAAGGCGTGGGACGGACCGCGGGGCGACGCGCTCAAAAAACTCATTCCCACCGGGCGCTTCGCCTACCCGAACGAAATCGCCGCCGCCGCAGTGTTCCTCGCGTCCGATGCCGCGGCCATGATCACCGGCGCCGACCTGCTCGTCGACGGCGGTTACACCATCAAGTGACGGCACCGCCGGCCGCGTGATCCCGACAGCCGGCTCTCAGATACTTCTGCGGCATACACGGCGTCGGCCAAAGCTCACAGCGGGCCTCAAGCTCGCGCTGTTCGCGCTCTCATAATTGCGGCTTAGCGTCGAGATGCGTTGCACCACTTAGTTATGAAGGGAGCAGATCGATGCTACGAAGATCACCGCTACGGACACTCACGCTCGCGGCGGCGGGAGTATCACTCATGGCCGCACTGGCGGTTCCGGCTGTCGCGTCGGCCAACGTACCGACGGCGCCACCGACTGGTTATGCGACCGACTGGGGACACTACGGCCGTAACGGGCCTGCGCACCCGCGTGACTGGGATCACCCGGAATGGGGTCCCGGGTGGAACAATGGCTATCCGGCCCCCGGCTGGTATCCGCCGGCCGGCTGGGCGCCACCCCCGGACTGGTACCCCCCGCGCGGCTGGGCGCCGCCTCCGGATTGGGTCGGGCCCTGCGCCGGACCACTTTTCAACCTGTTCCACCCGCTACGCTGCCAATAGCCGATGCTCTGAGCCTGCCCCCACGTGGGGCAGGCTCAGAGCCCTTATCGGTTGTAGACTTCGAGCGCATGCGCGATCCAGCCGGCGCAGCGCCCGATCACGAAAACCGCCTCCCCGGCAATGCCCCTGACCGGCTGTTGCGGGAAACCGACTGGCCGCACAGCGGAGGCAGGGCGCGGACCACGGACAACCGGTGACGGTTGAACCCTTCCGCACCGAAGACGACATGCTTCTGCGCGTGAAACACATTGTGTGGAATAGCATCAGGTGACCGAATCTGATCCGAAGGGTTGGCCGGACGCCAGTCCATGGAACCAGGGACTGTCGGCCCCTCATTTCAGCAGCGGACGTAGCGGATTCAACATCGGACAGCCTGACCGCGGAACGTGCCAAGAGCCGTGTCGGAGGTCACAGACCTCGGACGATCCGGCGCAGCGCACACGCGTGATATTGATCACCGTTTCCGGCGCCGGGTGCTTCCAATATTGCGCGGCTTCTGCCGCCTGAACGGAAGCATTTGTCCGGCAAATGCTTTCATCGCCTCCGAGCCAGGCTCGGTGACCGCGCACTCAGCCGTGTTGGCGCATTGACAGCGACCGTCCAGGAATAATTAGCCTTCCTAAGGTACTTAGTCTAGTAGGCCGTTAGGCCACATTGACACTTAATTCATGTTCGTTGAAGGAGATCTTCCGATGTCAACTTCAGCCAATACTCGCGAAGCACGGACCCAAAGCCGCTTCGAGAAATTGACCTCGACCGACCCGCAACTCATCGCGGCCCGGCCAGATCCGGCGGTGACCGCAGCCCTTGCCGAGCCCGGCCTGCAACTCACTGACGCAATCCGCACAGTGATGAACGGCTACGCCGACCGCCCGGCGCTGGGCCAGCGCGCCGTTGACTACGTCACCGGCGCAGACGGCCGTACCGTCGCCGAACTGCTGCCCCGCTTCGACACCCTGACCTTCCGCGAGACGTGGAATCGCGTCCGCGCGCTCGCCGACGCACTGGCCGGCAACCCGGTCCATCCCGGCGACCGCGTGGCCACTCTCGGCTTCACCAGTGCCGACTACGCGATCGTGGACATGGCGCTGTCACTGACCGGCGCCGTCGCAGTTCCATTGCAGACCAGCGCGCCGGTGCAACAACTGCACCCCATCCTCGTCGAAACCGAACCGGTCGCGATGCTGTCCAGCGTCGACCACCTTCCGGACGCCGTCGAACTCGCGCTCACCGCCTACACACCAAAGCGCCTGGTGGTCTTCGACTACCACCCGCAGGTCGACGATCACCGCGAAGCGTTCGAGTCCGCCGCGGCACGCCTCGCCCCGCACCAGGTCACCGTCGAGTCGCTCGACGACGTCATCGACAAGGCCGCCCAGCACACCGACGGACCCGAGATTCAGCGCGGCGACAGCGATGCGCTGCGGCTCCTGATCTACACATCCGGCTCCACGGGAACCCCGAAGGGCGCGATGTACACCGACCGGCTGATGACCAACTGCTGGCGTGGATGGTTCAGCCCCGAATGGGACACCGACAACAGGCTGCCGTCCATCACGATGAGCTTCATGCCGATCAGCCACGTGATGGGCCGAGTGATCCTCTACTCCACCCTGGCCGCAGGCGGAACGTCTTACTTCGCCGCTCGCAGCGACCTGTCCACTCTGCTCGACGACCTCGCGCTGGTGCGCCCGACCAAACTTGATCTGGTGCCCCGCATCTGGGAGATGCTGTTCCAGGAGGTGCAGAGCCAGGTCGATCACCGCTGGATCGAGGGGACCGACCGCGACACCGTCGAGCAGCAGGTGATGGCGGAGCAGCGGGAGAAACTCATTGGTGGGCGCCAGTTCTCGGCGCTGACGGGCTCGGCGCCCATTTCACCAGAACTGCGGTCGTGGGTGGAGGATTTCCTCGACATTCGCCTGACCGAAGGCTACGGCTCCACCGAGGACGGCGTCATCATCGTCGACGGCCGCATCAAGCGCCCACCGGTGACCGACTACAAGTTGGCGGACGTTCCCGACCTCGGCTACTTCGCCACCGACCGGCCCTACCCGCGCGGCGAACTGCTCGTCAAGACACCGGATCTGATCCCCGGCTACTACAAGCGGCCGGAAGTCACCGCCGAACTCTTCGACAGCGAGGGCTGGTACCACACCGGCGACGTGATGGCCGAGCTCGGGCCCGATGAGCTCGTCTATGTGGACCGCCGCAACAACGTGCTCAAACTTTCGCAGGGCGAGTTCGTCACCGTGTCCAAACTGGAGGCGCTCTATGGCGGACATCCGTCCGTGCGTCAGATCTTCGTATACGGCAACAGCGCCCGCTCGTACCTTCTGGCAGTGATCGTCCCGACCGACGATGCACTGGCCAGTGTCGGCGGTGACGTCGCGGCGGTGAAGCCGGTGCTCAGCGAGGCGCTGCAGAGCGTCGCGAAGGACGCGGGTCTGCAGTCCTATGAGGTGCCCCGGGATTTCCTGGTGGAGACGACACCGTTCACGTTGGAGAACGGACTGCTGACGGGGATCCGTAAGCTGGCCCGCCCCAAGCTGAAGGAGCATTACGCCCCGGTGCTCGAGCAACTGTACGTCGATCTGGCGGACAACCAGGCCGACCTACTGCGCTCCCTGCGCAAGGATGGTGCGAAGCGGCCGACGGCGGAGACCGTGACCCGGGCCGCAGGTGCGTTGCTGGGTGCCGCCTCTGCCGATGTGAACGTGGGCACGGCGTTCACCGATCTGGGTGGAGATTCGCTTTCGGCGTTGACCTTCGGCAACCTGCTGCGTGAGATCTTCGACGTCGACGTGCCGGTCGGCGTGATCGTCAGTCCGGCCAGCGACCTGGCATCGATCGCGGCCTACATCGACGCGCAGCGTGCCGGCGGCGCCAAGCGACCGACCTACGATGCCGTGCATGGTCGCGACGCGACGGAGGTGCGTGCCCGCGACCTGACGCTGGACAAGTTCCTCGACGAGGCGACGCTGGCCGCCGCACCGTCGCTGCCCAAAGCGAGCCACGAGGTCCGCACGGTGCTGCTGACCGGGGCGACCGGTTTCCTCGGACGCTATCTGGCGCTGCAGTGGCTCGAGCGGATGAATCTGGTTGAGGGCAAGGTGATTCTGCTGGTGCGTGCCCGCGACAATGCGTCCGCGCGGCAGCGCATCGACGCGACCTTCGACAGCGGTGACCCCCGCCTGCTCGAGCATTACCGGTCGTTGGCGGCGGACCACCTCGAGGTGCTCGCCGGCGACAAGGGTGAGGCGAACCTCGGGCTCGACGACGCCACCTGGCACCGGTTGGCCGACACTGTCGACCTGATCGTCGACCCCGCCGCCCTTGTCAACCACGTGCTGCCCTACAGCGAGTTGTTCGGGCCCAACGTCGTCGGCACCGCGGAGCTCATCCGCATCGCCCTGACGACGCGGATCAAGCCGTTCGTGTACGTCTCGACGATCGGTGTGGGTGACCAGATCGAGCCCGGCAAGTTCGTCGAAGAAACCGACGTCCGCCAGATGAGTGCGACCCGGGCGGTCAACGACGACTACGCCAACGGATACGGCAACAGCAAGTGGGGCGGCGAGGTGCTGCTGCGCGAGGCCCACGACCTGTGCGGTTTGCCGGTGTCGGTGTTCCGCTGCGACATGATCATGGCCGACACCACCTATGGCGGGCAGCTCAACGTGCCGGACATGTTCACCAGGATGATGCTGTCGCTGGTGGCCACCGGGATCGCGCCGTACTCCTTCTATGAACTCGATGCCGACGGGCAACGCCAGCGCGCGCACTTCGACGGGTTGCCGGTGGAGTTCATCGCCGACGCCATCTCGACGCTGGGCGTCAATGTGGTCGATGCCTTCGAGACCTACCACGTGATGAACCCCTACGACGACGGCATCAGCATGGACACCTACGTCGACTGGCTCATCGAGGCCGGCCACCAGATCACCCGCGTGCCCGAGTACGCCGACTGGCTGGCGCGGTTCGAGACGAGCCTGCGCGGGTTGCCCGACAAGCAACGTCAAGCCTCTCTGCTGCCGTTGCTGCACAACTACCAGAAGCCCGACCATCCGATCAACGGCTCCCTGGCACCTGCCGATCACTTCCGAGCGGCCGTGCAGGACAACAAGATCGGACCCGATAAGGACATCCCGCATGTCTCTGCACCGGTGATCGTCAAGTACGCGACCGATCTGGAGCTGCTCGGACTGCTCTAAGCGGCGGGCACAGATACCCTCCGGGCGGTTTCCACCTCAGCCGCCCGGAGGTGCTTGCCGTCTCGGATCTGCAACGGGTCGCACTGTGATCCCGGTAACACTCTTGACGCTTTGTCGGACGGTCGCGTTTTAGCGAGTAGGCGCCCTCGAGCTATGCGTCGCGAAGGAGTTGGCATGGATATTCGTGGCTACGACACCGGTCCGATTCCGTGTCAGGCGGCGTTCACCGCCGATTTCACCGCACCCGCCGGCGTGACAGTGGATCTCCTCGTCAACGCCGCCGAAGCGGACCGGCCCAGCATGGACGTTCGATCGGGGATGCGCCACAAGTACACACCCCTGCGTTTCGATCCCGCGACGGGGACCATCCACTCCGGCGGTCGTTACCTCTTCGACAATGTTGGCGACGCCGACGATTACCTCCGATTCACCACTGCGGAGCTGGAGCTGGAGCCCGGCGTGAAGTTCTGGGACCGGCCGTTCCTCCTGGGGGCTGACAAGCGGACTTGGCGAGTGGTCGGCGCCGAGGACCTCATGCCGATCGGCACGCACTTCGTCAGCCGACTGCAACGCTTCACCTACAGCGGCTCGTACATCCTCGGCTCCCTGGCGGCGGTGTGGCTCGCGATGCGCGACGATGCGATCCGCCAGGGTATGGCGAGCATCTGGCTGCTGGTACAGCCCGAGGATCGGCAACTCGGTATCGTGACGGCAGCCGCGTGGGCGCCGGGCAGCGACATCACCGATGCGGCTTCACGGTCCCTTGCCGCCCTCGAGCACAGCGAGTCCCTGGCACGTCTCCTGCCGCCGGAACTTTCGCTATGTGAAGAATTCGACCGCACGAGCCTCAACGTCTCTCTCTGGCTGCCGAAGTCACGCGACGCCGGAGGAGATGCGAGCGCGTTCCCGGCCTATCCGCTGCATCCCCGGCCGGTCGCCGCCCGCAATGGCACGTCCCACACGTCGGTGGGCTCGAGCGCGCGTGGCGCCTAGCTTCCTGATCGGAATCGATGTCGGAACCACAGCCGTCAAGGCGATCCTGATCGATGCGGCAGGCAATCGGCTCGCCGATTTCCAGCGCCCGGTGCCGATGTCGCGGCCGTCGCCCGGCTGCGCAGAACAGAATCCGGACCATTGGGCAGAAGCGGTGCTCGCTGTACTGACGCTGTTTGCCTCTCGCGTTGATCTGTCCGGGCTCGCGGCGATCGGCATCTGCTCGCAGGTGAACACCCATGCGTTCGTCGGCTCTGACCGCGGGGGGGCACTGATGCCCGCAATCACATGCCACGACACCAGGTACACCCCCGAAGCCGAGGCGCTGGACGCGCAGGTGAGTCGCTCCGAAGACGGCCTGGTTCGGCGGTCCGGTGCCGATCGACGCGAGCCGCGCGCTGTCCCGGATGGCATACGCGGCCCGGGTTCATCCCGATGTTTATGCCAAGACACGCGTGTCCCGAGCAACATGGCCGGAGGCGGGAACAATGCGCGCTATCGCCGCCGCGCACCACTGCCATGAGAGAAAGAAGCCCGATGTCCGACCATCGAAGGTATGACTTCATCGTCGTTGGCGCCGGCACCGCGGGATGCGTGCTGGCCGCCCGGCTGACCGAGGACGGACGAGCCTCGGTGCTGGTGTTGGAGGCTGGGAGCGCCGTACCGCTGGATGCGATGGCCGTACCGCAGCTGTGGCCGAGTTTGGCAGGCACCACAGCGGATTGGTCGGACCGGACCGTGCCGCAGGAGATCAACGGTGCGGTGGTGGATTGGCCGCGCGGGCGCGCCCTCGGCGGTTCGTCGTCGATCAATGCGATGAGCTTCAACCGCGGTCATCGGTCCAGCTATGACGCCTGGGCTGTTTCGGGTTGGGGTTTCGACGACCTCCTGCCCTACTTCAGACGTTCCGAACGTGCGCCGCACCGCGACGCTTCGCTGCGCGGTGTCGACGGGCCACTCACCGTGGCATCGGCGGCAGATCCGCACCCGGTGGCTCGGGCGGGGCTGGCGGCCGCCGAACACGCCGGTTTCGGGCGGGCATCCGACATCAGCGGTGGTTTGGACGAGGGCTTCGACTTCGTCGATTTGAACATCGTCGACCGCAGGCGTCAGAGCGCCGCCGACGCCTACCTGAATCCGGCGCGCGAACGGGACAACCTCGAATTGATCAGCGACGCGGTGGTCCATCGCGTGCTGATCGACGGTGACAGGTGCACGGGGGTCGAGTACTCGGTCGGCGATCAACTGAGCACCGCGTACTGCGTCGAGGATGGCACCGTCGTGCTGACCGCGGGCACCGTGGGTTCCGCGCAGGTGCTGATGCTCTCCGGCATCGGCCCCGCCAAACATCTGAGGGCGCATGGCGTTTCGGTGGTGGTGGACGCGCCCGGCGTCGGTGACAATCTCCACGACCATCCGATGTGCGGGGTGGTTTACCGGTCCGTACGACCGGTACCGCCGCCGACCTACTCCTTCGGCGATGGTCAAGGTTTGATCCGCAGCGGCGTACCGGGCGGCATCGACGGACCCGACGTGCAGATCATGACCGCTGTTGTGCCCTTGCGGGATTTCGCGCTGCCCGGCCCCGATATCGGAGAGGGGTACGCCATCATCTCCTCGCTGATGCTGCCGCAGACGCGGGGCACGGTGCGACTGGCGAGCGCGACGCCCGGCGAGGCGACCGTCATCGACCCTCGCTACTACGGCGAGTACCGCGACCTCGCAGCGATGGCGGCCGGCCTGCGTGCTGCCCGCAAGATCGGGATGTCGGAACCGTTGCGCGAATGGCGTGGCGCAGAGGTATGGCCCGGTCCCGAAGTCGCCGATGATCAATTCGAGAACTACGCCCCGCACAATATGCGCACCTACTCGCACTACGCGGGCACCTGCCGCATGGGGTCCGATGCCACAGCCGTCGTCGACCCCGAATTGCGCGTATACGGCGTCAGCGGCCTGCGCGTTGCGGATGCATCGATCATGCCCGGCCCCGTGTCCGCCAACACCAATGCCACCGTCTACGCCATCGCCGAACGGGCCGCCGACCTCCTCGCTCGATCAAAATGACATCGATGGGATCGGACCACCAAAGAAGCCATCGCGCGCCGGCGGCGCCACGATGGACAGCGCTCGGCACCCTCCCGGCCGTCAGCGGCGTGCTGGTGGGATTGAATGCGCTGTACCTGATCCTTGTCGTCGTCGGGAACATCACCGACTTCGGCGTCAACCAGCAGTTCGTCCATCACGTCCTGGCGATGGACACCATCAACCTCGGTCAGGCTCCCGGCACCCGTTTGGACCCGCACGTGACGTGGCGCGCACTGAACGCGACGGCTCTGCAGGATGCCGTCTATATCGGCATCGTCATCTGGGAGCTGGCAGCGGGTCTCGTGCTCGCGACGGCTCTGGCGATGTGGTTCGTCGACCGCGCGCAGCGCCGAGAATATGCACGTCGACTTTCGACCATCGGACTGTTGATGGTCGTGCTGCTGTTCTTCGGTGGATTCATCGACATTGGCGGCGAGTGGTTTCAGATGTGGCGGTCAACCACATGGAACGGGCTAGACACCGCGTTCCGCAACGTCCTGCTCGCCATCGCGACGCTCATCGTGATCCACCTGCCCGTCGCGGAGGCATCTGACGCGGCCCAACGTGACGTTGAAATGTGAAAGTGATTGTAATAGCGCAACAATCGCGATCCGAGTTGACCACACGGAGGTGGCCCGTGCGGATCGTCGAGTTGCCCAGTCGGCCGATGTCGACGTCATCCCCGCTCACGCTTCTACGACGATGGAGGCACCGTGCCGTCGACGTACATCGTCTGTGATCGAGACACCGCCTGGCCGCCCGGCGGCCAGGCGGCCAGCCGGGCTTCGCGACGCGGACAGCCCAGCCGCCTCGACCAGCAATTATTTTCGTATCCGTCAATTAGTTTCGTCATTCGAGCTCACCGTTGAGGAACTGTGTTCATAATCGACACGTCGGCAACTCGTCAAATTTGATCGGAATCCGACTTCCTCCAAACGAAGGTGAGGCGGCGCGGTGACGGAAGCTCCGATCAAGGTTCAGACCGCCGACGAAGAATGCCGGGACTGCGGCTACCAGCCGGAGCTCAAACGCACTCTCGGCTCCTTCCAGGTGTTCGCCGTCTCGTTCGCGTTCATCTCCGTTGCGGTCGGCATTTTCGGCACCTATGACAACGTTCTGCGCGACGCCGGACCGGTGGGAATCTGGCTCTGGGTCGTCGTCGCATTGGGGCAGACCCTGGTGGCCCTGGTCATCGCCCAATTCGCGGCACGGATACCGCTGTCCGGTTCCTCCTATCAATGGGCCTCCCGGCTCGCCAACCCGAAAGTCGGCTGGCTGTTCGGTTGGCTGACGTTCTGCTACCTCGCCCTCGGCGTCGTGACGGTCGACAACGCTCTTGCGAGCTCGGCGCTCATGCCGCTGTTCGGCATGGAGCCGGACGAGGGCACCGCGCGTGTGCTCACGCTCGCCGTGGTTCTCGTTCAGGCCGTGCTCGTGGTGGCCTCGACCCGCCTCGTCGGCCTGATCACGTCGGGCGCGGTGGGACTCGAGTTGGTGATCATCGTGGTGCTGTCGATCGGCCTCTTCATCGCGGTGGCGGTCACGGGCGAGGGTTCGGTCGGCAACCTCACCTCACGCGGTATCGCTGACGGCGCGCCGGACTACTTCGCCATCGGCGGGGGGTTGATGGCCGCGATGATCATGGGGCTCGCGACGCTGGTTGGCTTCGACTCGGCGGCCAACATGGCCGAGGAGGCCAAGGACCCGTTTCGCAGCGTGCCCCGCGCAATCGTGGGATCCGTGGTCGCGGCCGGGGTGCTGGGATTGATCTTCCTGATCGCGTTGACGATCGCGATCCGCGACATCCCCCGGATCAGCGCCAGCCAGACACCGGTCGCGGCGATCCTGCGCGATCAGCTGGGTCCGGTAATGGAGCGCTCGCTGTTGATCGCGATTGCGTTCGCATTCTTCGGCGCCGGACTCGTAACGCTGGCGACCTGTTCGAGGATGGTCTTCGCGATGTCGCGTGACGCACGCTTTCCCGCTCACCAACTGATGCGACGGGTCAACCCGCGCACTCAGACGCCGATTCCCGCAACCGTTTTGATCGTCATCGTCGGATTCGTCCTGATGGCCGCCCTGCCCGGTGGCGCACTGCTCGAGTTGCTCACGGTTGGTACGGTCCTCGCCGCGGTGCTCTACGGCGGCATCATAGTGCTCTACCTGGCGGTGCGGAAACGGCTGGGACGCAAAGAGGACGCGTTCGACCTCGGCCGCTTCGAGATCCCAGTAGCGATCGGCGCGCTGGTGTGGTCAGCCCTGGTGTTGTTCATGGTCGTATCACCCCCCTCGGCGGTGACATCAGTACTGATCTCTGTCAGCCTGCTCGTCGCCGGCGGGCTGTACTTCGGCTATCTGCTGATCTTTCAGCGCGAGGTGCTGGAAACCGAACCCGGCGCAGCCGCCGTCTTCTCGCATTGATTCCGAACGTGACCGCATGACGACCAGTCAGCTGACCGGCGAGGTGGTGCGGGCCGGGGATCCCGGCTACGAGGCGGCGCGGATGGGCTGGAACCGCCTGCATTCCCGCTACCCCGACGCAATCGTTTTCTGCGCCAACGCATCCGACGTGGCCAACGCGGTCACATGGGCCCGCGAACACGGCGTGGCGCTTCGCGCGCGCAGCGGACGACACAGCCTGGAGGGGTGGTCATCGCTCGACGGCGGACTGGTCATCGATGTCAGCCGGATGAAGACCATCGAGATCGACGAGTCGACACGCACCGCGCGGGTCGGGACCGGGCTCACCCAGGCCGAAGCGGTCGCCGCGCTGGGCCGACGGGGCCACGTCATACCGACCGGCTCAGAGGGAGGCGTCGGCCTCGGCGGTGTCGTACTGGGCGGCGGCTTCGGATTGCTCACCCGGAGCCTCGGACTGGCCTGCGACAACCTGCTCGCGGCAGAGATTGTGATTGCCGACGGCGCACACTCGGCGAAGATCGTCGAGGCCGGCGAGCACGACCACCCCGACCTGCTGTGGGCGTGCCGGGGCGGCGGCGGGAACAACTTCGGGATCGCGACGTCCTACACCATCAGGTTGCACGAGTTGTCCGACGTCCAGTTCCTCATTGCCAAGTGGACCGGCCGCGAGAATCTGGCTGCGTTGTTTCGAGTTTGGCAACGCGATGCACCGGCCGCCGACCCTCACATAACGAGCGCACTGGAGGTCAACTCCGACGCCATCGAGCTCACCGCGCTGCTGCACGGTGGCCCGCCACTGAATCTGGAGGAGGAACTCGGCTCTCTGCTGGCGATCGGCAACCCCGAGGTGGAGGCGACGCATGGCGATTGGCCCACCCTCTACGGAGATGTGGACAGAGGTCCCGAGCTTCCCTACTGGAAGTTCTACTCCCAGTTCGTCAAACAGCCGTTTCCCGATGAGGCGATCGACCTGGTCGTGCATTACATGGCCAATGCACCCACCGCGCCGAGTAATTTCTTCGCCACCAGCTTCGGCGGCGTGGTGCGAAGCGATCCGCCGGGCGGATCGGCGTTTCCCCACCGCGACGCGCTGTTCTACTGCGAGCCCGGGGCGGCCTGGGACGACCACGCGCTGGACTCGAAAGCGCTGGGTTGGGCCTGTGACTTCTGGCATGCACTGCGTCCGTACGGCGACGGCGCGTATGTCAACGTACCGAACGCCGCCGCATCGAATTGGGAGCATGAGTACTACGGCGCCAACTGCGCGCGACTGCGTGAAGTGAAGGCCACCTTCGACCCTGACAACGTCTTCAGCTTCGACCAGAGCATCCCGTCGGCACGTTGTCAATAGGAGTCGTGGAGCCGCATCCACTCATAGGGTGGCCGCTGCGGCCAGCCCTGCGGTGAGTCCTCCCAGGTTTCCTGGCGGCCGAAGGGAGTGAGGTCGAGCAGATCGAATACGACCATGAACGGTTCTTCACCGCGGGCGAAGGTCGACCAGGTGTGGAAGACGCGATTGCCGTCGCGCAGGAACACGCTGATTGCCTGGCGTTCCTCTCCGTCGACCGTCGCACCGAAGTCCTCGTTGAACGTCGAGGACTCCGACGACACCCAGGGCAACCGCCAACACATCCGTTCCCGGAACGCCAGCAGCTTGGCCAGCGGTGCACGCGAGACCATGGCGAACGACGTGTCTTTCGCATGGAGGTGTGACAGCGGACCGATGTGGTCGGCCATCATCGAGCAGCCGTCGCAGCCCTCCCGCCAATCCGGACCGAACATGAAGTGCTGCACGATCAGCTGTCGCCGGCCGTCGAACAGATCGAGCAGCGACGCACCGCCGGCCTCTGTGGCGAACATGTACGAATCGGTGACCTCCACCATCGGAAGGCGGCGCCGCGCGGCGCTCACCGAATCCTTCAGCCGGGTCAGCTCCTTTTCACGGACAAGCAATTCCGCGCGGGCCTCGTCCCATTCGGAGCGGGACACGATCGGTGGCAACGGTGTCATGGTTCCAGCCTGCCACGCGGCGGCCCGACTAGGCGAAATCCTCCGCCACCTCCACTACCCGCCGCAGCTCGTCGATGTTCGAGCTGGTCGGGATCAGCTGAATCTCGTCGGTACCGATTTCGGCGAATTCGGCCAGTAGGTCCCGCAATTCGTCAGCGGCGCCTGCCCATCCGGTGGTCGGCGCCATGGCGTCGACGATGTCGGCCGGCACCCAGTTCATGTAGTGCCGCAGATGCCGGTGCACCTGTGCCCGCGGCTCGTCACCATCACCGATCGCGAACCAAAACGAAGTGGCCAGATGGGGTTTGGGCTTACCCGCACCGGCCCAGGCCCTGCGCGCGATGTCGAACAGCTCGTTCTGCTTGCCCACGTCCAGATCGAGGGTGGTGCCTGCCAGCCCGTCGGCCCATGCGGCCGCGCTGCGGACGGTCTTGGGCCCCATGGTGCCGACCAGCAGCCGGGGGCCGCCGGGTTGTACCGGCACCGGGCCGACCGGGACGACGGAGTCGGTCACCTTCTCCCCCGCCCAGATCCGCTTCATCGTCGCGACTCGTTCGGCCATGCCACGGATCGTCTGCGTCGACGGATCGGCGCCGACGGCGTGATAGTCCTCCTGTCGGCCGCCCAGACCGACGCCGACGGTGAGCCGGCCTCCGCTGAGCAGATCACCGGTGGCGAGCTGCTTGGCCAGCAACACCGCGTCGTGCAGTTGCGGGATCACCACCGTCGTCACCAGCTGCACCCGCTCGGTCCACGCCGACAGCGCACCCATCAGCGTCAGACACTCGGGGTTGTCGAACGCGATCCGCTCGCCCCAGCACAGTGACGAGAACGGGCCGGTGTCGATGGTGCGGGCCCAGGCCTCCAGCGTGACGGCGTCCAGGCCCGGCTCCATCACCGGCATCGTCATCCCAATGCGCATCCCGGGATTCTGGCACGCCGGCGACCTAGCTCCGCCGCAGCCCGAGGATCCTCAGCAGTTCCGGTCGCCGCAGGACGAGGCCGACCCACATCAGCACACCCAGGTATACGGCGAACAACGTGTGGGACAGCAGCGGCGCCTCGACCCGCATGTTCGCCGTCACCGCGCCGCCGAGGTACGCGGTGACGCCCAGCGCGCCCAGCACCGTCGTGCGGGGAATCGCATAGACGACCACGCAGAGGGCCAGGACGATGCCCATGATGAGCGCCTGACCTGCCGGGAACCCGAGGTCTGCGGTGCCCTCCTTGACCTGCGCCGCGCCGGCGAGCTTGCCGGCGGCGTCGAAGGTGAGGAACGCGGTGACCAGCGCACTGATGCCGATGCCGGTCCTGCGTGGCCACGAATTCGCCGGGCGATGTGCCTGTTCGACGCCGCCCTGATCGATGTGATTGGACAGAACGCTCATGGTGGTGCTCCCTGCTGACGTAACGACGTTGACGCCAGGACAGACCGGCGGGGTACACATAATTCATCGCGGGTGCTGCTGGCAGCATGGTGGTATGCCGATCACCACCACGTCCATCGCCCACGTCCGGATCACCGTGACCGACATCGCGCGGTCGCGTCAGTTCTACGAGAGCGTCTTCGGCTGGCCGGTCGCGATGCAGGTTCCCGCAGACGCCGACGAGGCCACCCGCGACGCCCTCTCGTTTCTGTTCGGTGGGGTCATTTATCAGATGGGCGACTCGCTGATCGGCCTGCGACCGGCCGCGACTGACACGTTCGACGAGGACAGGGCGGGCCTCGACCACCTCGCCTTCCGCCTTGCCGATCGGGCCGAACTGGATTTGGCCGCAGCACATCTCGACGATCTCGGGGTCGCACATGAACCCGTCAAGGACATCGGTCCGGCCTACATCCTGGAGTTCCGCGACCCCGACAACGTCGCCCTGGAGTTCAGCGCCCCGAAATAGGTCTGCTCAGCTGTCGTCGTCGACGAGTTGCGGGGGTTGCGGTCCGAGTTCGTACACGTGGTCGGGTGTCGCCAGCGATGTGACGACTGTCGCGATCTGGTCCGCCGAAGTGGGCTGGGGAATGTCGGAGTTCACACTGACCACAAGTGTGGCGTCCCGTTCCGGCAGGTACACCGATACGGTTGTGTAGCCGGGGATATCACCGTTGTGGCCGATCCACCCGTGCGCGTTGAAGATCGCGAAGGCGTAGTCGACGCCGTCGGTCACATAGCTGCCGTCCCCGATCCGGTGCGCCTGGGTGTCGGGTTGCAGCAGCGTGCCCTTGCCCAGCGCCGCCGCCCAGGTTCGGAGGTCGGCGGTGCTGGACACGATCTTGCCTGCCGCGTCGGCCCATTGCGGGTTCCACAGCGTGGCGTCGAAGACGGTTCCGTCCGGGGCCTTGTTGTAGCCGTGGGCGTAGGGGCCGGGGAGCAGTCCGTTGGCGGGATAGCTGGTCTGCGCCAGCCCCAGCGGGCCGAAGATGTTCTGCTGCAGGTAATCGCCGAGCGGCACGCCGCTCACCCTCTCGACGACCATGCCCAGCAGCACGAGGTTGGTGTTGCCGTACTTCCACTGTGTTCCCGGTGCGAACACCGTCGGTTGCTCGAAGGCCCAGTCGACGAGTTGTCGCGGCGTGATCGCGAAGGCATCCGGTCCGGTCGGCGCCTCGGTATACAGGCGGTCCAGGAATGCATCGGAATCGCTGTAGTCCGGCAGACCACTGCGCATCCGCCCCAGGAGATCGAGGGTGAGCGCGTCGCCGTTGGGCACCCCGTCGACGTAGCGGGAGATCGGGTCGCTCAACCGGATCCGGCCCTGGTCGACGAGCTGAAGCACGGCCGTTCCGACGAACGTCTTGGTGACACTGCCGATTCGGGTGCGGTCGGCGGATGTCATCGGAATGCCGGTGGCGGTGTCGCCGATCCCGAAGGCCTTGACGTAGTCGATCTCGCCCGGGATCGATAGCGCCACTACCGCACCGGGAACACCCATCTGCTCGATCCGCGCCTGGATCCCCGCGTCGAGCTGGGCGGCCAGATCGGTGGCGGGTTCGGCGGCGGCCGGTGACGCCGAAAGGGCCGCGATTGCGATGAGCGCCGTCGCTGCGGCGATCACCTTGCGTGCTGACAACATCGTTGCGCCGCTTCCGTTGAGGTCCGCAATGCGCCCAGATTCGCACCCAGTATGTTCGAGATCCTCGTCGGCGATCAGTCTTTGGACGCCTTGATGGGGACCGGTGACGGCGGCACGAAGAGGTAACCGCGCCATCCCCGCGGACGGTACGGACGGCGACCAGACACCACGTGGCACGGCGAATCCCCATACCGGCACGCCGTAGAGGATCGCGAACACACGCATGTCGTCGGCGAGGCGCGGCACGCGCGCGGTGCCGGAGGTCGCGAGCCGACTCCCGATCATCGTGATGATGACGATCGACGCGACGAGCGACAACCGAACATCGCGTAGCAGCTCTAAAGCATGGTCTGTCTTCCGGTTCCGGGCACCATGTGCGGGATCAGCAGGGCTGCCGTCCGCGGATACCATCGGAGGCACCACAGGCATCAGCCATCCCCGAAGGCGGCGTCGGGCTCCACCCGGTACTGGGTGGACATCATGTACGGAAGGCTGATCGCGTGAACAGCCCGCCGATCGTGCCCGCGGTCCACAGCAGCCAGTGAGGTGGACGGCGGCGCGTTCACCGATCAGTTCACGACCGACCAGCACCGCGCCCGCGCCGGCGGTGAGCAGCGCCATCGGCGCCGCCCCGTAGAAGTGCGCCATCTTCGGGTTGCGCCCGTGGTTGCGCGTGACGGTCGGGTTCCGCAGCCGGTGCGCTGCCACCGCGACCATCAGCAACAACAGCCAGACGGCGGCCACCACCCACACCGCCTCCGTGAATCCGGGGATCGTTCGCTGCGAGCGTGCGGCAACTCTCGATTCGTGACGGCGTGTCGCCCGCAGACACGCACGCTCGCGGGAGTTGGGGTGCCGGCGCGGGGGTTTTCCCCCGCAAGGTTGTCGGGAAAACGCAGTGTCGCAGGGCGCCGCGGGTCCATAGGTTGGTTGCCATGGTCGCAGTCACCGAATCGAGTTCAGACGCCGCGACGGCGCCTGTTGCCGTCCATCGAAACCCGACGTGGGCCCGCAACCTCGGCGTGGTGCCGACGGCGTCGATGATCACCGGCGCCGCGATCGCCGTGGTGTGGCTCTGGATTCCGTTGACGATATTGATCATTGGCATCTCGTCGATCCCCAGTGGGATCGGGTTCGCGCTCTCGGCCGTCGTGTTCGTCTACCTGATGCGGGGCACCGAGCATCTCGAGCGACTCCGCAGCGAGGCGGTGTTCGGTCTGGGGATCGGTGTTCCGCCGCGGCGAATGTCGCCCTACACCGGCTTTCGGCGCTGGCTGCATCAGCTGTGGCTGGACATCAGCAGTGCCAGATTCTGGAAGGCCTGCGCCCATCACTTCCTGCGGATGATCTATGACCTGCTGGTCACCGGTGTGGCGGCCGCTCTTCTGGTCTTCGCCTTCCTCGGGCCTGCCGCCGCGATCGCGATCGGGCACAGCGACGTCGACGCCGGACTGTCGTTCCTGTCGCCGCCACTGGCGTTCCTGCTGGCCGCCGTCGCCGCCGCGGCGGCCGTTGCGATCCTGGTGTTCGCCCCTGCGGTCGATGCCGTGATCGACCGATGGCTGCTGGCACCGTCACCGACCGCGGCGCTTCAGCACCAGGTCAGCGCCCTGGCCGACGCGCGCCTAGGGGCGGTGTCGTCGGCCCAGACCGAACGTCACCGCATCGAACGCGATCTGCATGACAGCGTGCAGCCGCGGCTGGTTTCGCTGGCGATGACGATCGGGCTGGCCCAGACCAAGCTGACACCGATCTGCCCGCGGCCAAGACGCTGATCGCCGAGGCCCACGACGACGCCAAGAACGCGCTGGTCGAATTGCGCAACGTGGTGCGCGGCATCGCCCCGACGATCCTGGCCGACCGCGGCCTGGATGCCGCCCTGTCCTCGGTGGTGCAACGGTCGGCCGTGCCGACCACCCTCAACGTCCACCTTCCCCGGCGGCTGCCGGACGAGGTCGAGGCGTGCGCGTACTTCGTGGTCGCCGAGGCGCTGACCAACGTCGCCAAACACGCCCATGCGAGCCAGGCGGTCGTCACGGTGCGGCTCGACGAGGTCACCAACCGGCTGCATGTCACGGTGTTCGACGACGGACGCGGCGGCGCGCAGGTGACGGACGACGACAACGCCACCGGCCTGCGGGGGCTGGAGGAACGCGTGCGAGCCGCCCGCGGCACCTTTGACGTGGAGAGTCCGGCGACGGGTCCGACCATCGTGACAGCGGTGTTGCCGTGCGCATCGTGATCGCCGAGGACTCGGCGCTGCTGCGGGCGGGCATCGAGCGCATCCTCACCGACGCCGGGCATGAGGTGGTTGCCGGGGTCCCGGACGCCACCAACCTGCTTCGGCTGGTCAACGAGAAGCGCCCGGATCTGGCGATCGTGGACGTGCGGATGCCGCCGACGTTCACCGACGAAGGCATTCGCGCCGCCGCGCTGCTGCGCAGCCAGAATCCGGAGTCGCCGGTGCTGGTGCTGTCGCATTACGTGGAGGAGCGCTACGCGGCGGATCTGATCGCTTCGGACACCAGGGGATTCGGCTACCTCCTCAAGGACCGGGTCGCCGACGTTCCCGCGTTTCTCGACGCCGTCGAGATGGTCGGTGCCGGCGGAACCGTGCTCGACCCCGAGGTGGTGTCGCAGATCCTGGTGCGGTCCCACCGCCGCAGCTCGCTGGACCAGCTGACACCGCGCGAACACGAGGTGCTGCAGCTGATGGCCGAGGGAAAGACCAACTCGGCGATCGCGGGGGCATTGCATGTCTCCGTCGGCTCGGCCGAAAAGCACATCGCATCGATCTTCACCAAGTTGGGCCTGGCGCCCGACGAGAGCGAGAACCGCCGCGTGCTGGCGGTGCTGCGCTTCCTTGAGTCCTGAAGAGTCCTGAAACCACTTCGAAAGGGATTCCCGTGACCACCATCGCTCCCCCACCACCGGCACCGGCCACGCCGCCGCCTCCGCTGTCTCCCGGCGGGCGCACCGCGGTGCGCGTATCGCTCATCGTCGTCGCGACGGTGCTGGTGGTGGGGACCGTCGCGTCGCTGGGTGCCGTCGCCTTGGGCATCAGCAGCTTTCGGGTGATCAAGGACAGCAAGCCGCTGCCGACCGGGATGCGATCGCTGGTCGTCGACACCGGTTCGGTTCCGATCGCGATTCGCATCACCACCGACCGGGAAGCCCGCGAGCCGCGTGCGGATCTGCGCATGGTCAACTCCACGCGTGCCGGCGCAAACCCGTTGGCGGTCAACGGTGATCCCACCAACGCCCGGGTCACGATCGATGGTGAGCCGTCACCGTTCCTGCAGTGGGGCCGCGCCGGTGAGATCAAGGTCGTGCTGCCGCCGGACCTTGCGCGCACCATGACGGTCACCACGCAGCAGGAGACCGGCGTGGTGCTCGCGCAGGCCGACATCGATACGCTGATCGCCCGGACCGACGACGGTGCGGTCGTTCTCAGCGGTGCGGCCCACCGCGTCGAGATCCACAACGACAGCGGCGACGTGGTCACCCGCGACCCGATCCGGGTGTCCGAATCCTTCACCGCCACAACGGTGACCGGTGACATCACGGTCGATCTGAAGGAGACGGCGCCGCGCACCGTCGATGTGTCGAGTGAACACGGTGACGTCATCGTCGCGCTGCCCGAAACAGGCCGGTACGCCGTAGACGCGAGCACCCGCACCGGCGACACGGTGGTCCGGGTGCCGCAGACCACGGGCGACCAGACCGCCGCCATCGTCAGGGCCAGGTCGGAGACGGGCGACGTGATCGTCGACAACCTGCGCTAGCCGAGGATTCGGTCCGCTTCCCGTAGTCCGCTGAGATACGCACCGTGGACAGTTGCGTAATATTTCTCGTGGGTCGTCTCGCCCGCGAAAAGCACCCGCTCACTTGCTGATCGGGCCACGGCGCGCAGGTCCTCGGGGCCCGAACCGACCGCGATGTGGCTATACGAGCCGCGGGCATACGGGTCCGCGGCCCAGCGCGTGACGACTGCGCCGTTCGGCTCGGGGGCGTCGATCGCGGCGCGTACCTGCTCGAGGGAGTCTTGATCGGACAGGGCCTCCCGTGACCGTGCCGCCTCGCCCCCGCGAATCCCCACCAGAAGCGGTGTACCCGTGAACGAGAGGCCGTTGACCAGATCGCCCAAGGGCTGCTGGTCGCCGAGAAGCCCGTCATGTCGGAGGATTCGGCCAGAACGGTTGGCCGAAGGCGAGTACGACCTTGTCCAGCACGCCGAACCCGAGCCGCTCGATCGCCTGACGCTTGGCTTCCGGAAGCGGTGGGTCGAAATCGATCGTTCGAGCCTTGAGCACTCCGAGCGGGACCGTGACGATCACCCGGCCGCCCTCTACGGCGCCCGAAGACGTCTCAACGCGCACGCGTGCGTCGTCGTATGCGGTCCGGTCCGCCCATTTCCTCTTCGCAGCCGAACCACCGCAGTGACAACTGAACCGGATCGGCGCCGTACTCGGCGACGATGCCCGACCTCACGCACCAGGCGATCAGCGGGTCGGCGAGGTCCGCAACCGCTGCGAGACCACCCGCGAGCGAGTTGTCCTCGGCCGCGTCGTGGCTCAGTGCATACAGTTTCGTCATGATGTCGTCCCAGGCGGTGAACGCGGCGTTGACGTCTGCGGCGTCGACAATGCGGCCGTTGTCATACACGGCGACGTCGAAGAAATCGGTCCCGACGTCCGTGCGCCCGCGTCGTGGGCCAGTCCGACGAGCGGATTGCCTTCCGTGCCGTGGATCCACGCCCGCGCCGAGGTCGATCGGGACACCCAGCGACGTGTCGGTCCAGACCCGGCCGCCGATCCGCTCGCGCGCCTCGATCACCGTGACGCGCATTCCGCCGTCGGACAGCCGCCGCGCGGCCGCGAGGCCCGCCATTCCGACGCCGATCACGACGACGTGCTCCATGACCTCGACGTTATCCGGCGGCGGTCAACAAACAAGTGATGACGCTTCGACAAGAAGTGGTGCCGTCGTCAACGGGTCAGATGAGCCGGCCCACGATGTCGGCGACCGAACCCGCTGTGGCCCGCCGAAAACCCGTGCCCGCCCAGATGTTGACAGCCGCCGGGTCACCGGCGCGCACCGACGCCGCGCGCAGTGGACTGGTCAGCCAGTGGACCTCCGGATACCCCAGGGGCGCTTCCGCCTCGTGATCGTTGACGAACCGGTTGCGCAGCCCGCGCGCGTAGCGGCCGGAAAAGGCCCGTGTCACAACTGTTTCGGTGAACTGCGGATCCTGCAGCGCGGCCCGGTGCACCGGGCTGCTGCCTGACTCGTCGCTGAGCAGGAACGCGGTACCTAGTTGGGCCGCGACCGCACCCGCCGTGAGCACGCGTTGCACGTCGTCGGCCGTCATCAGCCCACCCGCCGCGATGACCGGCACGTCGACGGTCTCGATCACCGACGCCAACAACTCGTCCAGCGGCTCGGTCGCCGGCTGCGCGGCGGGATCGAAGGTGCCGCGATGTCCACCGGCCGCGGGTCCCTGCGCGGCCACGATGTCGATGCCGTGCTCGACCGCCAGCCGTGCCTCCGCCACCGTCGTCACGGTGCCGACGGTGGTGATTCCCGCGGCGCGCAGACGCTGCACCTCTTCGACGCTCGGCAGACCGAACGTGAACGATGCCACCTCGGGTCGCACGTCGAGGAGTACGTCGACCTTGTCGGCCCAGTGGTCGTCGTCGTAGCGGGGCTGGCCCAGTTGCGCGCCGTAGTGCTCGGCCTCTGAAGCCAGCGCGGCCGCGTAACGCTCGATCGCCTCGGCGGTGCCCGCACTGGGCTGCGGCACAAACAGATTGGCACCCAGCGGGCCCGCGGTCAGCCGACGCGCCGCCTCGAGTCGCTCGGCGAACACCTCGGCCGTCAGGTACCCCGCCGCGACGAAACCGAGTCCACCGGCGTTCGCACCGGCGGCCGCAAGTTCGGGCGTCGACGGGCCGCCGGCCATCGGCGCGACGATCACCGGGACTGCAAGATCACGAATATCCAGCGCCATGGCTTCTTCGTATCACGCAAACCTGGATAATTCGACGCTAGATGTTCTCCGATGGCGAGGCTTACGAGCACTTCATGGGCCGGTGGAGCCGAAGGCTCGCGCCGCGCTTCGTCGAGTTCGCCGGTGTCCGCGAAGGTGAACTCCTGTTGGACGTCGGGTCGGGCACCGGGGTACTCGCGTTGGCCGCCGCGGCGGCGATCCCGTCGGTGCGGGTGACGGGGGTCGAGCCCTCGCCCGGCTATGTGCGGTATGCCCGTCAACACGCCGACGACCGGGTGCATTTTCAAATGGGCGACGCCGGCGCGCTGCCGTTCGCCGACGACGCGTTCGACCGGACGCTGGCGATGCTCGTGCTCAACTTCCTGCCCAATCCGGGGGGGGCGCTCCGTCAGATGATCCGGGTCACCCGGCCAAGCGGCGTCGTGGCGGCCGCGGTGTGGGATTACGGCGACGGGATGGAGATGCTCCGCACGTTCTGGGACACCGCGGTGGCGCTGGACCCGGCAGCCGAGGCGCGCGACGAACGCCACATGCCGCTGTCGACGCGCGGCGCGCTGGCCGATCTGTGGCGCACCCACGGTCTGCACGGCGTGGATGAAGACGGCCTGACCATTGACACGACGTTCGCGTCCTTCGATGACTATTGGCAACCGTTCCTGAGCGGACAAGGTCCCGCCGGCGGATATGTGTCATCGTTGAGCGAATCTGCCAGGGAAACACTGAGAATCGGGTTGACCGAGCGGACGGCGGGCGCGGGTCTTGCGATGCGCGCTCGCGCCTGGGCGGTGCGTGGCGTTGTCACCTGATCGGCGTGGTGGTTGACTGGATTCACATGGCTATCACGTTCAACCACACCATCGTCGCCGCGAAGGACCGCGAGGATTCGGCCCGCTTCTTCACCGAGTTGTTCGGCCTGCCCGACGCCAAGGAATTCGGACCGTTCCTGGCCGTGACGCTCAATCACGGCGTCAGCCTCGACTACGCCCAGGCGGCCGAGGGCGAACAGATCCACCCGCAGCACTACGCGTTCCTGGTCTCCGAGGACGAGTTCGACGCCATCTACGGCCGGATCCGCGCGCGGGGACTTCAGCACTGGGCCGATCCGCGGGGCAGTCGTGCCGGCGAGATCAACCACAACGACGGCGGCCGAGGCGTCTACTTCCAGGATCCGGCGGGCCACTACCTGGAGATCCTCACCCGGCCCTACGGGTCAGGCGCCGGCACTAATTGACCGAGTGTCCGCGCTCTTCTTCCTGGTCGCGGTAGTCGTCGGCCATGGTCTGCACGTGGGTGGGCAAGGCGCCCGCTGCGACATCCGCCAGGCTGGTTTCCTCGAGCACCGAGCGCATGCTGGCCCGCAGTGCCCGCCACACATCGGTCAGGGACGCCGTCGGACCGGAATAGGGCAGATCCCCCAGCCCGATGTCGCGGACGCTGGCCAGCGGACCGTCGATGCAGCGCAGCACGTCGGCGATGCTGATGCCGGCAGCGGAGCGGGCCAGCTCGTATCCGCCGTCACGACCGCGGTGGCTGCGGACCAGCCGATCGGTGCGCAGGTCCGAAAGGATGTCCACCAGGAATTGCGGCGGAATGCCCTGTGCCTTGGCCAGGTCGTCGGTCTTGACCAGAATGCCGTCGTCGACGGTGGCCAGCTGAACCATGGCCCGGACGGCATACTCCGCCTTGGCCGACATGCGCATACCGCGAATTCTGCCAGGTACGTCCGGCCGGCTGCGCTACCGAGCCTGAGGCGGGGTGTTGCCGCTCAACGCCCATACCGACGCGGGCGTCGGCGTGCCCGGTGGCACGTCAGGCGCGGCGCGCGGTTCACCGTAGCTGACCGTCATCGGCACCACGCCCGCCCACACGCCGGCGGCGATGTCCTCCTCGGGATCCTCCGGCCAGCCTTCGCTGATTTTCAGGGACCAGTTCGTGTCGTCGATCGGCATCCGCAACGCCAGCGTCGCCGCCAGCTCCTTGCGGCTGCTGGCGCGCAACTCGGCTACCCGGCCGGGGATGAACGATTCGACCAGCGCGTCCAGGTACCGCACCTTGCCGCCCTCGGCGATCGTCTCGAACACACCGAAGAGCGCGGCGCTGCGGTAGCGGAACGACGACTCGAATCCGCTGCGGGCCACGACCACACCGTCCAGCGCGGTCACTGAAACGGCCGCCGCCGCGCCCGACGCCAGCGCGCGAATCCACGGTGAACCCGTCGACCCGTGGATGACCAACTCGTCGCCTACGCGCGCGAAGCCGGTCGGAAACATCACCGGGTGACCGTCGCGCACCAGCGCGACCGTGGCCAGCGGTGTGCTGTCGAGAAGCTCGTCGAGCCGGCCCCGCGACGTGTCCTGCATCTCGCTGAGACGGGTGACCTGGGTCGAGGGCGTGGCCGACATGGGGCCAGGGTAGCCGGGGGTGTCAGCCCGACATCAGCGTTCCGAAGAGCTCGCCCATCTAGTCGCCGGGTCCGCGGGGCGCGGTGAAGGCCGCCCCGTCGAAACGCGGGCGTCGCTCATTCGTCGGTCCAGCTGACCGGTAGTTCCTTGATGCCGTAGATGCCCTGAGCACACCGTAGCCAAAAGCCAAATGCCCCCGGGTGTTCCGCTCGACGTCGAACGAATCAGCGTGATCGACGAAGTTCTCGTCCCAGTTTCCGGCGGGCAGGTTCATCACCAGGAAGTCGCCGGCACGGATCGGCTGATCCCCGAGCGTGAGGTCCTCGGTCGCGCCACCCGCTCCACCTCGCTGTGCACGATGGTGAGATAACGCATCAACTCTTCGACGGTGTTGGCGACGACGGCCCGGTCGTCGGTCCGGCCCAGACGATCGAAGACCTCGCGATGCTCGAGCAACGCAACGGTTCCCAGCGCAATCATGTTCGCCGTGGTTTCGTGGCCGGCCTGCATCATGATGACGCCGTTGGCCGCCGCGGTCGCGCGGTTGAGCCGGCCGGTCGCGACGTAGTCGGTGACCAGACGGCTCATCAGGTCGTCGCCGGGTCCGCCTTCCTTGCGCTCCAACAATTCCCAGAGATAGGCGAACATGGATCCGAAGGCCTGCGCCCTGTCCTCGTCGGACGAGTGTTTCGGCTGACCACCCAGGTCGGCCTTCCGTGGTTCAGGGCCAGTCGCAGCCCGTCGCCTTCGCGCCATTGCGCGAACTCTGAGGGTGGTGCGAGTGGACACCCGGGGTCGCGCGGCGCCGGAATCACGGGGAGATCGGTGTCGGAGCCGAGGCTGACCAGAGCATCGCCGAGGACCTGTCACCGGTTATCGAGCAGGCGCTTCACTCTGAGGACCCGTTGCAGGGGCTCACCGAGCTGATCGAGGCGGCGGTCTCGCTCGGCGCCCGTGAACACCACATCCTGGCGGCGGCACGCAGGGCGGGGCGTGCTGACTGCCGATGTGTCCACCGATCTGAACAACGCTCTCGGCGCGCTTGCCCGCCGCGCGCAGAAGGCCGCGCGCTACACGCCGGCCACGGGCAGCTGGCCCCTGCGAGGCACCCGTCAGTCGGGTATCGCGGCCCCATCGGGCACGACGACCGCGAACAGGTCGGCCACCGCGGCAAGACTGGCGGTCTGCATGGCCGCGGCGGGCACGGCCGTGCCGTCCACTCCGGGCAGCGCTCGGGTCGCGGTGGCGGCGGCGACCACCGTCGGCGCGTAGCCGAGATTGAAAGCGCCACGGGCGGTTGAGTTCACGCACATGTGAGTCATGAATCCGGCCAGCACGAGGTTGGACGCGCCGGCCGCCTTCAATCGCTCGTCGAGGTCGGTCTGCACGAACGAGTTCGGGTAGTTCTTGACCACGACCGGCTCACCCTCACGCGGGGCGACCCTCGGCACGATCGCGCCGCTCTCGCCCTCGATGTCGTAGAGCGAGCCAGGGCCGTCAGAGTGCTGGATGTGGATGATCGCGATGCCCGCCGTTCGGGCACGGTCGAGAAGTGCGGCGGCTTCGTCGAGCGCGGCCTGCACCCCCTCGAGTTCCATCACGCCCTGGGTGTAGGTGTTCTGGCAGTCGATCATGATCAGCGTCGATTCAGCCAGGCTGACGGGATTGAGCGGCAGTTCGGCGAGAGCACGGAGCGTGGTGGGATCGGGCACGCTGCCGAGCGTACTGCGCTCAGGGGGCGGTGGCCGTGGCGATCAGCGCCGGTGCGGCGAAACGGACGCTCCCGTCGCCGCCGACGAATTGCTTCAACCGGGTGGCCGCCGCGTGCTGCAGCGTCGCAAACTGGTCGTCGTGGATGTGCTCGGACAGCGTCCATCCGCGAATTTCGGTGTGCAGCCAATCGTCGAGCGATCGGAAGCGTGCCTCGCCGTCGTGGCGGGCCACGGCGACATCGGGGAACGACGGCCGCAAAAGGTCGCCGAGTTCATCCGGTTCACCAAGGCGGAACGGCGCCCGCAGCGCCTCGGCCGCCCAGTCTCCGATCTCGTCACTGAGCAGGTCGACCATCGCCGCGTAGCCCGGCGACTCCTGCAGCGCGGCCCATGCGGCCACCGCGACCCGACCGCCCTGCCGGGCAACGCGGGCCATCTCACCGACCCCTGCAGCCGGGTCCGCGAAGAACATCAGCGCGAACTGACAAGTCACACACTCGACTTCATCGCTGTCCACCGGCAGGTGCTCGGCCACGCCAGGCCGGATGTCGAGGTCGGCGGCCAGCCGCCGGGCCACGGCGAGCATGCCGTCATTCGGGTCGACCGCGATGACCGTGCCGCCCGGGCCGACCCGCGCGAGTGCCGCCCTCGCGACGACGCCGGTCCCGGCACCGACGTCGAGCAGACGGTCGCCGGCGCCGGCGCGCACGGCATCGAGCAGCGGCTCGACGAATTGACCGAACAGCGCAGGCACGAAGAAGTGTTCGTATACCTCGGCGGCGGTCAGAGAGACCTGGCCCGCCGAGGCGTCGGTTGAACGATTCATACCCATGCTGGAATCGTCCGCTCGCGATGACCGCCGGGAAAGTTCGGAATCAGAACTTCACCCGCCGCGCCTGCGGTGCGACCATTGGTGCGTGGGCACGTACCGCCAGTACTGTCCGATTGCACGCGCTTCGGAGATTCTCGCCGAGCGGTGGAATCCATTGATCGTGCGCAATCTGATGTTCGGCGCCGAGACATTCACCGCCATCTCCCGGGGTGTTCCGATGATGTCGCGCTCGATGCTGGTCAAGCGATTGGACGAACTCGAACGCGCCGGCGTCATCGCGTCGAATCCGAAACCCGACGGCCGCGGTCACTGCTATCGGCTGACCGAGGCCGGTGCCGACCTCGCCGGCATCATCGGCGGGCTGGCCGAATGGGGTGAGCGCTGGCTGGAGGTCACCACCGAACATTCCGACCCCGGTTTTGCCCTGTGGGCATGGTGCCAGGTGCAGATGGATCGGTCATTGCTACCGGCCGGACGCGTCACCGTCGCCCTGATCTTCCCCGACGAGGCACCGACCAATCGGCGGTACTGGCTGTTGATCGACGGGGGGGAAGCCGAGCTCTGCTACCGCGACCCCGGGGGACGGCCAAATCTGGTGGTGGAGGCCGCGTCGCAGCCGTTCGTGGACTGGCACCGCGGCGCGCGCAGCTGGCACGACATCCTGCGGTCAGGCGAGGTCACGATGACAGGACCGACGTGGCTGCGCCGGTCGTTCCCGACGTGGAATGCGCACCGCCTGACGTAGCCGTTCTAGCCTGCGGTGACGGCGAGCACCGCGTCCGCGAGTTCCGGCCGGCACACCACCAGATCAGGCAGCAGCGGATCCGGCCGGTTGTAGACCAGCGGCGAGCCGTCGATGCGGGAGGTGTGCAGGCCTGCCGCGCGCGCCACCGCCACCGGGGCAGCCGAATCCCACTCGTACTGTCCGCCCGCGTGGACGTACACATCGGAGCGGCCCCGCACCACCGACGCGACCTTGGCTCCTGCCGACCCCATCTCGACCAGTACACCGCCCAGCGCGTCACACACCGCGAGGGCGATCGCCGGGGGCCTGGTACGCGAAACGACGACGCGCGGCTGATCCGGTGCGGACGGCGGCCCGGGGACGGTGGGCGTCGCCAGCGTAATACCTTGCGCCGGAAGGGCCACCGCGCCCGCGATCAGCTGACCGGACTGCCAGAGCGCGACGTGCACGGCCCAGTCGTCGCGGCCCCGTTCGGAAAACTCCCGGGTGCCGTCCAACGGGTCGACGATCCAAACCCGGTCGGAACCGAGCCGGACCGGGTCATCGGCACCCTCCTCGGACAGCACGGCGTCGGCGGGTCGCTGGCACGCGAGTGCCGCCATCAGAAAGTCGTGGGATCGCTTGTCTCCCGCGGCTTTCCGCTCGGCTTCGGTGGCGTCGGCGAGCTCGGCGCGGACATCGAGAAGCAGCGTGCCGGCATCAGTCGCCAACTTTGCGGCCACCTCGTCATCCGCGCGGTCCGTCACTGCCGACTCTCGAGAAGTTCTATCACCGACGCCGCGAGTTCATCGGACGCGCGGTCGGGCGTGAGGCGCAGATCGGGGTTCTTCGGCCGCTGGTACGGGCTGTCGATTCCGGTGAAATGGGTGATCTCGCCGGCGCGCGCCTTCGCGTACAGCCCCTTCGGATCGCGTCGTTCGCAGTCCTCGATCGGCGTGTCACAGAACACCTCGAAGAACTCGAGACCGGCTTCGGTGGTCAACCGCCGCGCCAGCGCGCGGTGCTCCTCCAGTGGGCTGATTGCGGGCACCAGCACCACCTGACCGGAGTCGGCGAGGATGGCGGCGATGTGGGCCAGCCGACGCTGATTCTCGGCCCGGTCGGCCATTGAGAACCCGAGGTCGGCGTTGAGACCGTGACGCAGGTTGTCTCCGTCGAGAACGTATGCCGGAACACCCTTTTCGAGCAGCTTCTGCTCGACGAGCATGGCTACCGACGACTTGCCCGAGCCGGAGAGCCCGGTGAACCACACCGTCCGGCCCTTCGAGAGCCGGTCGTCGGCGGTGCACAGCGATTCGTGGCGCACGGTGTTGGGGCTCGCGGTGCGCGCCGTCAAGTAGGGCAGGATCATGCCCGCGGCGACGGTGCCGTTGGTGGTCGGGTCGATCAGGATGAACGAACCGGTCACCGAGTTGCGCCCGTATTCGTCGAGCAGCAGCGGCACCTGGGACCGCAGCGAGATACGGCCCAGCTCATTGAGTTTGAGCGCGGTGGCCGCCTTGTCGCGATGCAGCGTGTTGACATCGAGGCGGTAGTCGAGCGCGGTGACCTTCACCCGCGTGGTCCGGGTGGTGTGCTTGATCAGGTAGTCACGGCCCGGCTCGAGAGAGGACTCGTCGGCCATCCAGCACACCGTGGCGTCGAAATCCTGCGCCACCCTTGGCTGATTGTTGGGCCGGGCGATCAGGTCGCCCCGCGAGATGTCGATGTCGTCGGCGAGGCTGATCGACACCGCCATCGGCGGGAATGCCTCCTCGACCGGCCCGCCGGGTCCTTCGATCGAGGTGATGCATGACGACTTGCCACCGGGCAGCACGACGATCTCGTCGCCGGGTCGCATCACGCCGCTGGCCACGGTGCCCGCGTAGCTGCGGTGGTCCAGATGGTCGTGGGTCTGCGGCCGGATCACGTACTGCACCGGGAACCGCACGTCGACGAGGTTACGGTCGCCTGCGATGTAAACCTCTTCGAGGTGCGACAGCAGCGACGGCCCCTCGTACCAGGGACTGTTGGCCGACTTGGTGACCACGTTGTCGCCCAGCAGCGCCGACAGCGGAATCGTGGTCACATCCTGGACATCCAGCCGGGCGGCGAACTCATGGAAATCATCCCGGATCTTCTCGAACTGATCGCGATCCCAGCCGATGAGGTCCATCTTGTTGACCGCCAGCACGATGTGCCGGATGCCCAGCAGCGAGGCCAGGAACGCGTGCCGGCGCGACTGTTCGAGCAGTCCGTGCCGGGCATCGACCAACACGATCGCCAGCTGCGCGGTCGACGTCCCGGTGACCATGTTGCGGGTGTACTGAACGTGCCCGGGAGTGTCGGCGATGATGAATTTCCGCTTGGGGGTGGCGAAGTACCGGTAGGCGACGTCGATCGTGATGCCCTGTTCCCGCTCGGCGCGCAGGCCGTCGGTCACCAAGGCCAGGTCGGTGTAGTCGTGCCCGCGCTCTTTGGAGGTGCGCTCGACGGCGGCCAGCTGGTCCTCCATGACCGCCTTGGAGTCGTAGAGCAGCCGACCGATGAGCGTGGACTTGCCGTCGTCGACGGATCCCGCGGTGGCTAGCCGAAGCAACGTGGCCATCAGAAATACCCCTCACGCTTGCGGTCTTCCATGCCAGCCTCCGAGATCCGGTCGTCGGCGCGGGTGGCGCCGCGCTCGGTCAGCCGGGACACCGCCGTCTCGGCGATCACCTCGGACACCGTGCCCGCCAGCGATTCCACGCAGCCGGTGCAGGTGACGTCGCCGACGGTGCGGAACCGCACGGTCTTCTCGACGACCTCCTCGTCCTTGCGCGGCTGCAGGTACTTGTGGACCGCCAGGAACATGCCGTCGCGCTGAAACACCTTGCGTTGATGCGCGTAGTAGATCGACGGCAGTTTGATCTTCTCGGCTCCGATGTAGGACCAGATGTCGAACTCGGTCCAGTTGGAGAGCGGGAAGACACGGATGTGCTCCCCCTTGTGATGGCGCCCGTTGTAGAGATTCCACAGCTCGGGGCGTTGCCCCTTCGGATCCCATTGGCCGAACTCGTCGCGGAAACTGAACACCCGTTCCTTGGCGCGCGCCTTCTCCTCGTCGCGGCGGGCGCCGCCGAACGCGGCGTCGAACCTGTTCTCGCGGATGGCGCGCAGCAGCGTGAACGTCTGCATCGGGTTGCGCGAGGGAATCGTCTCGACCACGCGCCCCGCGTCGATGTCGTCCTGCACCTTGGCGACGACGAGGCGCACCCCTGACTCGGCGACGAGGTCGTCGCGCGCTTGCAACACCTCGTCGAAGTTGTGCCCGGTGTCGACGTGCATCACGGGAAACGGCAGCCGACCCGGCCGGAACGCCTTGATCGCCAGGTGCAGCATGACGATGGAGTCCTTGCCGCCGGAGAACAACAGCACCGGCCGCTCGAACTCCGCGGCCACCTCGCGGATGATGTGGATGGCCTCGGCCTCGAGCGAGCGCAGATGGCTCAGCTCGTAGCGGCCGGCATTCTGCGTGAGCCCCTGGGTCGCCGTCATCGTTTCCCCATAATGTTGGTAGAAATTACCAGATTTATAACCTTAACCCGATATGAAACCAGCACGGGACAGGCAGAGTCAACATCTGCGCGAATCTGGAGTTACCGGAACGTGAAGTAGGCCCGGCCTACACGTCCGGCAGCCGCTTGGACAGCTGCTCCATCGTCAGTGATTCACGCCGTTCGTCGTCGAGGTAGGGAATGCCAATCCCGTACTCGTGCCAGCGGGCAGCGACCCGGGCCTCCAGCTCCGGGGCGATCTTGTTGACCGCCGGGTAGTGACGGCCACCCCACTCCGGCCGGGGTTCGAACTCCCAGCTTCGGGTCGCGTCGATGAGCACTCGGTGCCATTCGCCGGAGCCGTACTTGGCCATGTTCGCCTTCTCGGGCGGGGTGGACGGATCCAGCGGCGAGCCGAGAGTCGGCCCATAGAAAGCGATATCTCCGAGTCCGGCGTTCACCCGGTATGCGAGGGCCCAGTCAAGCGCCTCCGGGTCGCGGATGTCGATGTCTTCCTCGACGACCATCACGTGCTTGTAGAACCATCCGGATCCACTGGTCCCCCACAGCGCCGCGGCGACCTGCTGGGCGTGGCCGCGGTAGGCCTTGCGGATCTGCACCACGATGTTGGTGCCGTTCGACACCTGCGACATCCACACGTCCGTGATGCCCCCGACGCCCAGGCCGGTCAGCACATTCCAGGCGATCGCCGAGCGCGCGTAGTTGACCATGGCGTCCTCGACCAGAAATCCGGGCCGAATCCCCTCGAGGGTGCCGCGCAGCACCGGGTCGTCACGGTGACTGATCCGGGTGACCCGCAGGACCGGCGTCGGTGCGGGATGGCCGTCGAGGTAGCCCGGGTACTCCGCGAACGGGCCTTCCGCCATGAACGTGGCGGGGTCGGGATCGAGGTAGCCCTCGACGACGATCTCAGCGCTGGCGGGGACGTGCAGTGGCACGGATTCGCAGGCCACCAGGTCCACCGGGCGTCCGAGCAGGGCGCCCATCATGTCCCATTCGCAGACGTCCTTGGGGAACGGGCTACCGGCGCAGAACGGCAGCACATCGTGCCAGCCGTAGACCACGGCGACGGGCATCGGATCGGGCTTGTACTCCTGGAAATGGCCGCCCCAGCCCTGGGTGGGCACCATCAGCTTGGCGATCTTGTCGCGGTCGACGATCATGCCGCGGTAGACACCGACGTTGTCGCGTCCGGTCACCTTGTCCTCGGTCACCACACCACAGAAGGTGTCGATGTATCGACCGCCGTCGGTGGCATGCCACTTCGGGGCCGGAAACTGCCACAGATCGATGTCCTCGCCCTCGACGATGTTCTCCTTGACCGGACCGGTCTCGACCATGCGTGGCGGGACGGGCTTCGTGAACACGTGCCTGAGGTGTCGCACGATGGCCGCATCGCTGGTGTCTTCGGACAGCCCCAGCATCAGCTGGATTTGCCGCCGGTTGCCGATTCCCGATGTCAAAAGCTTTCTGCAGCGCGTGTATTCGTGGCCGACGATGTTCTCGAACAGCAGCGCCGGTCCGCCGAGGGAAAGGTTCGCCCGAGTGATGGCGCCGATCTCCTCGTCCCAGTCGACCGAGGCCGTGACGCGACGCAGCTGGTCCGCTTCTTCGAGCGTGGCCAGCCAGCTGCGCAGATCGGGCCCCACCGACCGGGTCGTGGCGGTGGCGGCCGGCGGGCTTGTCTCCGTACTCAATTTCGTTCTCCTCACACGATCGCGGGTCGGTCGCCGTTCACGGGGTGCTGGTCGTCCTTCCAGCGCTTGATCAGCGAGTGCTCGATTCCGAGTTGGTCGATGACGCGGCCCGCCACGTACGTCGTCACCTCATCGACTGATGTGGGCCGCGCGTAGTAGGCCACCGTCGGCGGGAAGATCACCGCACCGAGGCGCGCCAGGTAACCCATGTTCTCCAGGTGGATCTCGCTCAGGGGCGCCTCCCGCGCGACGAGGACCAGCCTGCGGCGTTCCTTCAACGTCACGTCGGCGGCACGAGTGATGAGATTGTCGCTGTAGCCCACCCGGATCGCGCTCAACGTCTTCATGCTGCAGGGGCAGACGACCATGCCGTCCGTGCGGAACGACCCGCTGGAGATGCCCGCGGCAAGATCGCGCGAACTGTACGCATGCGACGCCAGTGCCCGAACGTCATCGGCGGTGTGCTCCGTCTCGAGCTTGATTGTCGCCCGCGCCCAGTCGCTGAGAATCAGATGCGTCTCGACACCAAGGTCCGCAAGAGCTTCCAGCAGACGAATGCCCAGCGCCGCCCCGGTCGCTCCGGTCATCGCTACCACCAAGCGCATCGTCTTGCTCCTTACGACGCGGCCGCCTCGTCGGCCGGTGCGACCCGAGTTTCGGCAGCTGCGTCCGGCACCGGTTGACGACGGGCAAGACCCCACAGAACCAGGACAACGGCAATGAGGATCGAATACGCGATGCTGCGGAAGCCGGCCCCCGCCAACTTCTCCTGCCACGGTTTCCCGTGACGCCCCTGCGACAGAATCGGATTCGCTGCGGCAGTGCCCATCGCGGCACCAAGCGTGGTGAACAGCCAATTGCCGTAGGTACCGAACAACAGCGTCGATCGTGCCGCCTTCTCAGCACCTGGTGGAAGTTCGACGTGGCCCCAGATCGCACCCAACGCGATCAGGAAGGTTCCGTTCATCACCCCCTCGAGATGCGCAGACAGCGCCATGCGCATGTTCTTGAAGCGCCGCTCCTGCAGGCCCGTCACGAGTCCGATCAAGAACAGGAACGCGCCGTGCCACATCAACCGGCGGTCGGCTGATCGCATGAGATCCCCTTTCCAGCCAAGCACCGCTGGAGCGCGCCAAGCTGCTTGACCACGTTGTCGACGTTTTTGCCGGCACTCGAGTGAACGCCGCCGCCCAGGCAAACTATTCGGATTGGCCCTAGGCTTCCCGCATTGAAATTAGGGCCTCGGCATGAGCGTCTCCTGTGTCTGCGCTGCAAGCACGCTGATCGTCGACGGACCAGTTGCCCCTTACCCCCGGGGTAATTGATCCACCGCAGATACTGGAGCCATGTCGACTCCCAGCCAGCCGCAGAGCGGCGCGGACGTCATGGCGCAGTTCATCCCGCAGTCCCCCTTCGTCCGCAAGCTCGGCATCGTGGCCGATTTGCTCGATGCCGACGAAGTGCGGCTGCGCCTGCCCTGGGACCCGACCAACGTGACGATCGGCGACATGGTGCACGGCGGCGCGATCGATGGCCGCCGCAACGCACCCTCCGATGAAGGCCGCGACGGCCTTGTCCCAGATCAGATCGAGGTAGCGCCCTTCCGTCGCGAAGAGCGGGACGAGCGCAATGCTCATCCAGAACACCGTCGCGGCGAAGGAGATGGGTGCGCTGACGATGGCGAAGAACACGCCCACCGCGCCGATCACGGCGGTCCAAAAAAGTTGTCCGGGACGCTTGCCGCGATGGCGACACCGGCGGTGGCTCCCACGATCGTGGCCGCGAGCCATATCCACGCTCGCCGGGTCGATGCCTCGGCCGATCCGGCGATGATGACGTACGCCGTCCACGCCACGAGGAGGCTTTGCTCGTTCCCCAGCGATTTGGCGATCAGCCCCGCCAGCACCGCCGCGACGGCGGCCTGTATCGCCGGAGCCATTGTGGGCGCTAGGGTGCGTCCGGCAGACGGCGCATACAGTCTTGTTGCGCGGCGGCGGTGGAGCTCGGCGGTACGGCGGCGATCGAGGCTACAGGCGATACCGTCGCCAATGCTGTTGCCTGCGAGATTGACTGGGCGATGAGGTGGGCCGCGCCGACCGTGGTCAGAACTGCCAGAGCGCGTCGCTGCGGACGGTGTGGTGTCTCATTGGCTGTCGCTGCAGTGGTCGCCGCATCGTAGAGGGGTCGCGGAGGCTCTGAAGTTCGTATGCGATCGCGTCCAATGACTGCGCGTCGGTGCTGTCTCTCAGGGCATTCGCAAGGACACGTAGGGCGCTCGCGATGGATCTTGCGATGTCGACGGGCAGCATGTCAATCCACCGCGGATCGTCGGCCTGGTTGATCACCTTCTGAATTCCTCTTTCCGCGCAGTACAGTGCCACGCGCAATTGTTCGATGTCGTGTTGTCCGAAGGCGGGCGGGAGAGCGCCGGAGAGCTCGCCCTCGACGGCCGTCCGGCACCGCATCACCCGGTCGAGACTGCGGCGCAGCGCTTTTGCAACACGATCGGGTGCGTGGCCGGTCAGCAAGCCCGCAGCGCCGGCGACCGCGTCTCCCGCGATCCGGCTGACTTCGACGGTGACAAGGATCACCACGGCCGCGGCAACTGCAGCCCAGCCGAACGTGTGAACGCGGTCGCTTCGGCAGGGATCGGTAACCAGCAACGCTCCGAAGAAGCACGCTGCGCCGCCGAACAGCGTTATTGGGAGCTGGTTGGCGATACCGAACGCCGCGGTCGCCAGTTCCGGTGTGAGTCCTGAAAGGACTGTCGCGCAAGCGGTTCTAGCACCACGGCGGACTCGAGCGAAGCCGGGATCGACGACTTCCAGTCGCACAGCAACGCATGCCATCATGAAGGTAAGCCGTGAATGCCCTTGTACAGCAACACAAGTCCGATGACAATGAGGATGGCCGCCACCAGCGCGGCGTTATGCCGCTCCATCCAGTCCTTGAGCCGGGCCAGCGGCCCGTCGAGCCGCTCACCGGCAGCGGCGTAGGCCAATACCGGAACCGCAACCGACGACGCGGCGACAAGGACGTAGAACGCCTCGGAAGTCCATGCACCCGCGATACCCAAGCCCGCGGACCCAATCGCCAAACCCGCTGCCGCGCAGATGAAGAGCACCTTTGGGTTCACCACCACCAAGGCCACCGCGATGGCCGCCGCCCGGCCCGGGCTGGCCCGGTGATCTTGTTCATCCAGGCTGGCGTGTGAACCGATCGCTTGCGCGTCAGCCAGCGGAACACACCAAAGACGATCAGCGCGATACCAATGACGATGCGCAGCCAGGAGGCCCATGTCGGCGTCTTGTCCAGCCCGACCAGCAGGCTGGACACCTCGACGAAGATCGCCGTCAACGCGGCCAGCCCGAAGATCCAGCCGGCCAGGAATGCCAGGCTGGTCGGCTTCGGCCGTGGTGTGTGCAGCACCAGCACGGCCGGGATGATCGAGAGTGGCGAGACCGCGACGACAAGCGCGAGGGGAATGAGTTCGATCAATTCCGAGCGCCAGCCGCCTGTCATCTGCGATATCTGATCGACGCGGGCCGTTAGTCGTTCGGTGTAATGACGGCGCGTCCCTGGATCTTCCCCTCGTGGAGCAGGTGATACGCGTGCGCCGCATCGTCGAGGGCGAAGTGTTCGACGAGCATCCTGATCCTGCCGGTCTGGGCGAGGCTGATCACCTCGATCAACTCGGGGATGGTGCCCCAGAACGGCGACGCGACAGAACATTCCTTCGCCGGGCTGTTGAAGTTCACCGGAAGCGCGGCGTCGCCGAGCCCGACGATGGTGAGGTGCCCGAGTACCCTTGACACCTGAGCGGCCATCGCGAGTGTCGGACTGACCCCGACCAGATCCAGCACGAGTTCGGCACCGTGGCCCTTGGTGATGTCCTTGATTCTGGTGACCGCGTCGTCGCCGGAAATCAGTGCCTCGTCGGCGCCCATCGCCGTGGCGATGTCCAGCTTGTCAGCCGAAGTATCCACCGCGACTACGGTTGTCGCCGACGCCAACGCCTTGAGCACCTGGATGGCCATCTGCCCCAGACCGCCCGCGCCGATCACCACCGCCGTCGAGCCCGGCCCCAACAGGTGCAGCGATCGCTTCACGGCGTGGTAGCTGGTCAGCCCCGCGTCGGTTAGCGGGGCCGCCGCCCGCGGATCGAGGTCGCCCAACGGTATGAGATAGCGCGTTGACGGCACGAGGAAATACTCGGCCATGCCGCCGTCGGTACCACCGAGGCCGCCCGGACTGGGTTTTCCGGGCGTCTGGCAATAGTTCTCCATCCCCTGACGGCAATTCACGCACAGCCCGCAACCCCACGGGCCGTAGACGATAACGGGATCGCTGGGTGCGAAACCCGTTGCTCCCGCACCCATCGTCTCCACCCAACCGGCGTTCTCATGACCCAGGGTGAAGGGCAGCGTCATCGACTTCGATCCGGCGGGCGCCTCCAACAGATGGAGATCCGAATGGCAGGCACCGGCACCGCCGACCCTCAGCAGCACCTCCCCCGGCCCCGGCTCTGGTACCGGCACGTCCCGAAGTTGGCCCGGCTGTTGCCATTCGGCGAACTGGAAGGCCTTGATGACGCGGCCTCAGTCCGTGATCCGGTCGAACTCGACCTCGAGATGTAAGGGTCCGCGGAACACCTGGTTCACCCGGTAGGGCGGCGGGTCGACCATCAGTCGTGGGTTCTCGACGCGCCGCAGGAACGTCTCCAACGCGATGTTGACCTCCAGGCGTGCCAGTGGACCGCCTACGCAACTGTGTACCCCGCGGCCCCAACCCACGTGTTGGTTGTCCGGGCGCAGGATGTCGAACGTGTCCGGGTCGGGGAATCGCTTGGGATCGCGGTTGGCCGCGCCATACAGCAGGTGCACCGCCGAGCCCGCAGGGATGACGGTGCCGCCGACCTCGACGTCGGCGGTCACGCTTCGGCTGGGGAAGAACTGAACCGCGGACTGCAACCGCAGGACCTCTTCGATCGCCTTCGGGATCAGTTCGGGTTTCTCGCGGAGCAGGTCGAGCGACTCGGGGTTGCGCAGGAGGAGCAGCACACAATGCGCGATGGTGTTCACCGTCGAATCATGACCGGCGATCAGCAGCAGCTGCGCATTGGCCGCAGCCTCGGCGGGCGCCATCGCGCCGTCGGGGCCGTCCGTATCGCTCACCAACTTCGACAACACGTTGTCGCCGGGCTCCTTGACGAACCCCTCGATCAGTCCCGCCATGTATTTCTTCATTGCCGCCATGCTTTCGCGGCCCTTTTCCAGGCGTGCCTGCCCTTCTTCGGTGGCGGCGTCCGGTCCCAGGTCCGTGCCGGCCATGAAGTCGAAGATCCACTTATGGAAGGTGGGTTCGTCCTTCACCGGGACACCCAGGATCTGGCAGATCACTGCGACAGGCACCGGATAGGCATAATCGTCGACCACGTCGAAGATGTTGCCGCCCTTGGCTTTCACCTTGTCCAGCGAGTCGTTGCACAACGTCTGGATGTCGGCTGCCATGTTGGGAATGACGTCCGGGGAGTGCGGCGGCGCGAAGTGCCGCATGACCTGTCGACGCTGCCTGTCGTGGCTGGCAGGATCGGACACGATCATGCTCGCTTGCCGACCGTAGGCCTGCATGTGTTCGGCGCCGACATCGGGCGCATCGGCCGTCGGCTGGGCCGAGATGGGACTCTTCGAGATGTCGGAGCTGACGTGCGGGTCGTGCGCGAGCTGTAATAACTCGCGGTAGCCGGTGACGACGTAGACCTTGTCGGCCACCTGCACGACCGGCGTCATGCGAAGCTCGTCGAAGAATCGGTACGGGTCATGACGGTTCTCGTATCGCATCGCCTCGGTCCAGGCGGTTTCCGCGGTTGTCATCGGGGCTTTCCTTTTGGGGTGGGCTAGCGTTTTTTGGCGCGGAACTCGGCGCCGCGGGATGTCGGGTCGTGGCCGGTCAGTACGACGTCGGGAATCCCCGTCGGCTCGCGCGGATCCGGGAAGCGCGCCGACATCGGTTCGGAGTTCGCGGGCACGTCATACCCCGCCGGCGGGGGCGGGAAGGGCGCCGACTGTTCGATGAGCCTGCCGTAGTACTCCAGCCACTTGCCATGGTTGAAGGTGATGGCTCCGACGATGCGGCCCTTCTTGCCGAAGGCAGCGGCAAAACGGAGATCCTCGACCGAGCCCTGGGTGAACACGATCTCATCACCGAAGGAACACACGCCAACACCTTTGATGTTCACGCCGAACTGGCCGGACCAGAACTGCGGCAACGGAAGATGCGGACGCCGTCCTTTCTCGAGGTTGACCATGTTGTGTGCCGCGGTCTGGGCGCCCAATACCGCCGCATCTACGTGCTCGATCGCCATGAACTGATACTCGTAGAGAACGTGTGGCGCCCGCGCGATGTCGCCGGCGACGAAGATGTTGTCCGTGACCACGCCGTTCATGTCGAAGGCGCGGCACCCGGCGTCGCACGCCACCCCCCAGAACCCGCTCGCCAGCTCGGCCCCTTCGAGCCATTCAATATTGCGGACGGATCCCAGCGATGCCACCACCACATCGACGTCGAGCAGGGTCCCGTCCGACAACTGAGCCTGCCGGACGTGCCCGTCAGCATCACCTTTCAGCGCCTCCACCGCCACACCGGTGCGCAGGTCGACGCCGGCGTCGCGCTGCATCTTGGCGGCGATGTCGCCGATCACGCCGCCGAGAGGCCCAACCAGTGGTGCGCTGGAGCGTTCCGCGACCGTCACTTCCAATCCGAGATCACGACAGACCGAGGCCATCTCGGAGCCGATGAAGCCCGCGCCGACGATCAACACCCGCTTCGGCCTGGCCTTCAACGCCGCTTGCAACTCGGCCGCGTCATCGCTGGTCCGCAGCGTGTAAAGACCCTTCAGCTTGGCCTCTTCAGGGTTGAACCATGCTCGGGAACGGACGCCGGTCGCGATCAACAACCGGTCGTAGGGCACCTTGTCACCGTTGGCGAGCAACACCTCCCGCGCGTCGCGGTCCAATCCGGTGGCCGCCACGCCCAATCGCCAGTCCGCATTGACCTCCCGCAGGCGCGGCAGCTTGGTGTCACCCGCGGAGACCCATCCCTTGAGCACCTGCTTGGACAGCGGCGGCCGGTCGTACGGCTCGTGGACCTCGTCACCGATGATGGTCAGCGAGCCAGAGAACCCCTCATCGCGCAACGCCTCCGCGGCACGCAGCCCGGCCAGCGACGCTCCGACGATGACGATCCGACCCTCTGCCTTGAAGGTCCTGACGAGGTCGGCGACCAGCGGATGCGTCCTCACTTCGTCGTCCTGTCCGCTGGGGGGTCCATCTCCGCGATGATTGCCTGCACCGGGCAGGACGCCACGGCCCGGGCGACCTGCTGACGTTGCGAGTCATCGGGATTCGGGTCGTAGGCGAGCGCTTCCTCCCCTTGCAATTGGAGGACATCCGGCGCCAGCGGGACGCACTGTGCGTATCCCAGACATCGATTCAAATCCACGACAATTCGCATCGTTTCGGCTCCTTTTCAACCGACGCTGAGGGCTGGTCAGCGGAGCTCCCGAAATCGCACGGGAAGGGTGCCGACAGTACCGCTTATGCACCCGGAAGTGATCCTTTTGGCGGATTGTTGACCGGCGGTCAGGTCGGCGCGTTGGCTGGCAGAAACACCCCGGAGATATCCGCGTCTTCTTCGGCGCGGATGACATGCATCACGGCGTTGATCAACGCCAGGTGGGTGACGCCTGTGGAAGATTGCCCAGGTGCCGACCCGTGCGGGGCTCGATCTCCTCGACGTAGAGATGCAGTGCGCTGGCGAAGGACCGCAGCCGCTCGCACAGGTGCTTGGCCCCGTTGGACTCACCGATCTCCACCACGGGCGGAGACCAGCCAGAACGAGCAGATGGTGAAGGTGTCCTCCGCGCCGGAAAGGCCGTCGTCGGTCTTCTCCACGCGGTACCGCAGCGCGAGCCCCTTCTCGGTGAGCTTGTCGGCGATGGCCAGCACCGTCCCGCGTAGACGAGGGTCCTCTGCCGGCAGGAATCGGGTCAGCACCGCCGGCAGGCCGTTCTCATCGGCTGGCGTCGTCTGCTGCCGGACCATCTCGACATCATCGACCGGCCCACCATCACGCGCAGGCGCAGACCCGGTCCCGGCCAGTCGGCCGCCGAGGCCGGCAGGTGGCCGGGCTCGCTAGAGCGTGACTTCGTCGAGCTTTCCCGAGGCGACAGCGAAGAATGAATCCGCGCGCGGATTCGTGTTTCGTCACGAACGGACTGGCCCCGATGCGGCGCAGCGACTGACCCACGTCCGCCTCGAGGTCCGGAAACGCCTCGGCGGCCCATTCGGGCTTGATGCCGGTGTCCTGCTGGATCGACTTCTTGAAGTCGTCGTCGGTGAAGGTCAGCATGCCGCAGTCGGTGTGGTGGATCAGGATGATCTCTCTGGTCCCCAGCAGCCGTTGGCTGATGGCCAACGACCGGATCTCGTCGTCGGTGATGACGCCACCCGCATTCCGGATCACATGCGCCTCACCGGCGCCGAGTCCCAGGATCCGGTAGACGTCGAGCCGGGCGTCCATGCACGCGACGACGGCCACCTGCGTGCTCGGCGGCAACGGCAGCGGCCCGCTGAAACTCTTCGCGTACTCCCCGTTGTTCTTCAGGTACTCGTCGGTGACGGACACTCAGGCCGCCTCGCTCGGCGGCAAACGACCCGACGATAACAACACGTGCGGCCCGCGCCACGAGTCAGAATCAGCACGATCGGATGAGTGACGGCCGCCCTGCCCGGGGGTCAGCAGAGCGGCCGTCACGACTAGTCTCGCCAGCGCCGTCTGGTCAGCGGGATCCGGTCGCTGCGCTGAGGTCGTACACGGTGACGCCGCCGACGTCGATGGGCGCGAAGTTCTGTTGCACCCATTGCGTGATCTCGGCGCCTGGGCCGGAGCGGTGGCCGCCGGGGCCTCCCCTCTCGCCGGCGATGAAGTAACGCACCTGGCGGTCGCCCACGTACTGCTGGAACTGGGCGAGCGTCGGCGAGTTGTCCGAGCCGGTGAACCCGCCGATCGCCATGATCGAGGCACCCGTCTTCAGCTCAAGGCTGCTCGCCGTGAACGACCCCACTCCCGCTGCCGCCCAACGGTTGTCGACGCCTTGCACGAGCTGTTCCAGCGCAGCGTTGTCCGATCCGAAGCCGGGACCGCGCTTGCTGCCGCCTGGCGGGAAACCGCCGCCGGGCCCACCGGGACCGCCGAATCCGCCGGCGCGGGCCGGTCCCGACATCGTGCCCGGACCGCCATGTGGATGGATGACGTTGTAGATCGAGAACGCCGCCGGTGCGGCCAGCGCCAGAAGGACGGCCGCGACGGCCACCGCGCCGGTGACGCGGCCGAGCTTGTTCGCGCCGACGGCGATCACCGCAGCCACCAGGGCGGAGCCGATCACCACGACCCAGCGCAGCCAGGGATTCCACTCCGGCGTACGGTCCAGCAAGACGTAGGCCCACCCGCCCGTCACCGCGACCATCACGGCCAGCACGATCCGCGGCGTCAGGAATGCCTTGCCACGCCACAACTCTCGTGCCGAGATACCGACAAGCGCGGCGATCGCGGGCGCCAGGGCCACGGTGTAATAGGGATGCACCGTACCGTCCATGAAGCTGAAGACGGCGCCGGTCACCAGCAACCAGCCGCCCCAGAGCAGCAACCCGGCCCTGATCCCTGCGGTACGCGCGGTCCACCGGGTGAACCACAGACCCGCAAGCAGACCGATCAGTGCGGCGGGCAGCAACCACGACGCCTCCACACCCATCGACGGCCCGAACAGCCGGCCGATGCCGGCATTGCCGCCGAAGAACAAATTCGCCCCGCCGTGCCCACCCGGACCGCCGGAACCACCGAAGCCGCCGTCACCGTGACCGCCTTCACCACCGGTGATTCGTTCGATCCCGTTGTACCCGAACGCAAGTTGGAGCAGGCTGTTGTCGGTCGATCCGGCGATGTAGGGACGCGAACCGGCGGCCCACAGGCTGACCAGTGCCACATACCAGCCCGCGGACACGATCATCGCGGCGCCGCCGACGAGCAACTTCCGGATGCGCTGCCACAGCCCGATGGGTGCGGCCACCAGGAAGGCCAGCGCCAGGCCCGGGACGATCAGGAACGCCTGCAGCATCTTGGTGAGGAATGCCAAACCGATGGCGCATCCGACCAGGGCCATCCAACGGGCGCTTCCCGTCTCGATCGCCCGCACCATGAAGTACGCGGCGGCCACCAGCAGAAGAACCAACAGTGCGTCTGGATTGTTGAATCGGAACATCAGGGCCGCCACCGGTGTCAGCGCCAGGGCGGCGCCGGCGATCAGGGCTGCACCCGCGCCGCTGGTCCGGCGAACGGTGGCGTGCAGAAGCGCCACCGAGCCCACACCCATCAGCGCCTGAGGCAGCAGCATGGTGAATGCGGTGAAGCCGAACAGCCTGCCCGACAAGGCCATCACCCACATCGCCGCAGGCGGCTTGTCGACCGTGATGGCATTGCCGGGGTCCAGCGATCCGAACAGCCACGCCTTCACGTCCTGAGTGCCGGCCTGCGCGGCGGCGGCGTAGTAATCGTTGGCCCAGCCCGACGAACCGAGGCCCCAGAGGTAGAGGAGGGCGGTGAGCACCAACAGCATGAGCAGCGCCGGACGGGCCCAACGCGGCTGGGACCCGTCGCCCAAGAGCACGCGTTTCAGGCTGCCTTCGGACCGGCTCGGTGCATCGTGCGAGATCACCGTGGCCGGTGACGGCACGTCAACAGTGGTTGCCATCGAACATTTCCCTTGTCTCGGAGTCCGGTCATCGGGATCTGCGGGGGTGAAACACCCAGCCGCGCAACAACACGAAGCGGACGGCGGTGGCGACCAGATTCGCCAGCACCAGGACGCTGAGCTCCACCAAGTGGTGCGGTTGGGCGACGACGGCGTGCAGCACACCCAGCGCGCTGCTGGTGATCGCCAACGCGATCGCGAACACGATCAGACCCTCGACATGATGGCGGGTCACGCGCTCGCGTCCGCCGACACCGAAGGTGAACCGACGATTGGCCGCGGTGTTGCCGATGGCCGTGACGAGCAGCGCGATCAGATTCGCCGCCTGCGCCCCGGACCAGCCCTGCATCAGCATGAAAAGCACGACATAGGCCGCCGTCGAAACGACGCCGACCGCGCCGAACCGCACGACCTGACGGAACAGCGATCCGGGTGCCGCAGATAGCTGCGACGAAGCCAGTTGAGCGGCAATGGTGTTCACCGGGATCGACCCGTTGGCAAAGCCGCGCAGCAGCCGTCCGACGCCCTTCAGGTCGGCCGTCGCGGTGGCGAGGATGTCGACCCGGGTGTCGGCGTCGTCCACCCAGTCGACCGGCACCTCGTGGATACGCAGGCCGCTGCGCTCGGCGAGCACGAGCAACTCGGTGTCGAAGAACCACCCGGTGTCCGCGACGTGCGGGAGCAGTCGAGCGGCGACGTCGGCGCGGATCGCCTTGAAGCCGCACTGGGCATCGGAGAAGCGGGCGGAAAGAGCGGATTTGAGGATCAGGTTGTAGCAGCGGGAGATGATCTCCCTCTTGGGACCGCGCACCACCCGCGCGCCGCGACCGAGCCGGGTGCCGATCGCCAGGTCCGAGTGACCGGAGATGAGCGGTGCCACAAGGGGTGCCAGCGCCGCGAGATCGGTGGACAGATCGACATCCATGTACGCCAGCACGGGCGCATCGGAGGTGGACCACACGCTGTGCAGGGCGCGACCACGGCCCTTCTGCTCAAGCCGCACCACCCGCACGTCGGTGAGCTCGGCGGCGAGTCCGGCGGCGATCCGCGGCGTGTCGTCGATGCTCGCGTTGTCGGCGATCGTGATGCGGGCCGTGAACGGGAAATGCTCATGGAGGTGACGGTGCAGTCGATGGATGGAATCCGCGAGGTCGGCTTCCTCGTTGTACACGGGAACCACGACGTCGAGCACGGGCACGCCGGCGAGACGGGCGGCCACCACGGCGTTGGGGCGTGATTCGAAGTGGATCCGGCGACCCCAGTTGGCGTCACGTTCGAGAGCGATGTCTGTCATGACACCCATGTTCGGGGGCCAGGATATGTCCACCGTTGGGTGAAGCTATGCACAGCCTATGAATCCTTCGGCCGCTGCGTGAGGTCGTAGACGACCACGCGATCGACGGTCTGCGGCGCGTAGTGGGTCTCCACCCAATCGGCGATCTCGGTGGCGTCGGTGCTGCCGCCGGCAGCGCCGCCCCAGTGCCCGATCATGATCCTGCCGCGGATGAAGTAATGGATCTGCCGGTCGGTGACATACCGAATGAACTCAGCGAGGGTCGGCGAGGGATCGGTCCCGTTAAAGCCGCCGATCGCCATAATCGGTGCGCCGCTGGCTAATTGGTAGCCCGCCGCGTTGTTGGAGCCGATCACCGCAGCGGCCCACCTGTAGTCTGCGGATGCCAGGGTGGCCGACAGCACGGCTCCCGGGTCGGGCGAATCCAAGAGGCCGCCAGGCCCGGCGAAGCCACCGCCGGGGCCGTGCCGAGCCGGACCGACGGACGGAATCGCTCCGGCATGCGAGGTGGCGGCCGTCGCGACGGAATACGCCGCGGGCCCGGCCAGGCACGACACCACGGCCAGGACCGCCACGACGCGAGCGACCGGATCGGCCAACCGTCCGGCCACGAGCAGCAGCACGGCTGCCCCGACTCCCCCGACCGCGATGGCCGCGCGCAGCCACGGCATCCACGTACTGTCACGTGACAGCAGCACCGCGGCAAGGACACAAGTGACAGGCACGGCGCCCGACAGAGCCGTCGCGGCGCGAATGTCGGAACGTCCGCGCCACAGCAGGGTTGCGCCGATGCCGATCGCCGCGCCGATCGCCGGTGCGAGCGCCACCGTGTAGTAGGGATGCAGGATGCCGTTTGCGAAGCTGAACAGCACCGCGGTGATGGTCAGCCAGCCGCCCCACAGGATCAGCGCGGCGCGCGTCGAATCGGTGCGTGCCGCCCGGCGGGTGAGAATCAGGCCGGCCATCAGGCAGATCACGGCCGCGGGCAGCAACCAGGCGACGTCCATACCCATGCCGGAGCCGAAAAGCCTGCCCCACCCGACGTCGTAGTTCAGGTTTCCCAGCCCACCCGGCTCGTTGCCCGTCAACCGTCCGAAACCGTTGTAACCCAAGGCGAGTTCGATGATGCTGTCGTGTTGCGATCCGCCGATGTAGGGCCGCGATGAGGCGGGCCACAGCTCGACGAGCAGCAGGTACCAGCCGCCGGTCACAGCGACCGCCGCGGCGGCTGCCAGCAGGTCGACGAGTCGGCGGCGCATCGATCGGTGCCCTGCGATCAGGTATGCGGCCCCGAAGCCGGGCAGCACCAGGAAGGCCTGCAGCATCTTGGCGAGGAACCCGAAGCCCACCGCGGCACCGGCGGCGACCAACCACCAGCGGCTGCTGTCCGGTTCGCAGGCCCGTTGCACGCAGTACGCCGCCGCGACGAGAAGCAGCACCAGCAGCGCATCGGGATTGTTGAAGCGAAAGATCAACGCCGCCACCGGCGTCAGCGCAAATACCGCTCCCGCCAGGAACGCGGCGCCGGGTCCGGCCACTCGCCGGACGGCGGCGTAGAGCAGCGCCACGGCCGCGACTCCTTCCAGCGCCTGGGGCACCAGCACGCTCCACGGGTTCAGACCGAACAGCCGCACCGAGATGTCGATCACCCACAGCGCGGCGGGTGTCTTGTCGACGGTGATGGCGTTGGCCGGGTCGCTGGATCCGAACAGCATCGCGGTCCAGTTGCTCGCACCGGCCTGCGCCGCCGCGGAGTAGAAGGCGTTGGCCCATCCACTCGCCGACAGGTTCCACAGGTAGAGCACCGCGGTGGGGATAAGCAATCCGAGGACGGCAACAGGCTCGGCAAGCCTCCGGCGCGCCTTTGCCGCAGCGACAACCGCAATGCTCGGTTCCGCCGCTACGAGGGTCACCCGATCGATCTTGGCCTTCGCGGCTAGGCCCCGGATTTGGCCCCGCTGTGGCTTGGCTGTGAATTGCCCGGCAGCTTCACCACGAACTCCGTCTTGCCGGGGCTGCTCTGCACATCGATCGTGCCGTTGTGGGCCCTGACCACTGCGGCGACGATGGCCAAGCCGAGCCCGGTGCTGCCGCCGCGCCGGGAGCGCGACGAATCACCGCGGGCGAACCGCTCGAAGATCTCGGGCTGAAGCCACACCGGTATCCCCGGCCCGTCGTCGGAGACGGTGAGCGTCGCTGCGCCGCCGCCGCCGTCGTCGACGGCGAGCGAGGTGGTGACCGCGGTCCCCGGCGGCGTGTGGGTACGGGCGTTGGCGAGCAGATTGGCGAGCACCTGGTGCAGGCGCGGCTCGTCGCCGATCACGGTGACGGGCTCCTCGGGCAGGTCCAGCAACCAGTTGTGGTCGGGACCGGCGACGTGCGCATCGCTGACGGTGTCGACCACGAGCCTTGACAGGTCGACGGGCTCGCGCTCCAGCGGCCGGCCGGTGTCGAGCCGGGCGAGCAACAGCATGTCCTCGACCAGCCGTGTCATCCGCTCGGTCTCGGACTCCACCCGGCCCATCGCGTGAGCCACGTCGTCGGGGACGTCGTCGCGTTTCCGTTGGGCCAGCTCGGTGTAGCCGCGAATCGCGGCGAGTGGGGTGCGTAGCTCATGGCTGGCGTCGGCGACGAACTGGCGCACCCGCGTCTCGCTGGCATGACGCGCAGACAGTGCGCCCGCGATGCGATCGAGCATCCGGTTCAGGGCGGAGCCGAGCTGGCCGACCTCGGTGTGGGCGGCGATCGGATCGACCTTGACGATGGGTGTCGGCAGGTTCACCTCGCCGCGGTCGAGTTCGAGATCTGCCACCTGCCGCGCCGCGGCGGAAACCCGTGACAGGGGCGCGAGTTGGCGACGGATGATCAGGATACCGACGGTCGCCGCCGCTATCAGCGCGATCACTCCGACGACGCAGAACATCACCAGAACGGACAACAACGTGTCATCGACGTCGGAGGTCGGAATGCCCGTGACGATCGACTGACCCGGACCTCGAGCGTGATTCGCCAGTACGCGATAGCGGCCGAGTCCGTCGAGATCGACGGTCGTCGGATGCCGGTTTGGTGTAATCTTCGAAAGTTGTTCCGCAGCAACCGTACTGATGCCCTGGCGGGTGCCGTCGGCGGTGATGATGCCCGCGTCGACCGTGGTGCCGTGGGAGACGACGGCGCCGAGGGTGCGGCTGGCCTGTCCCGGGGCGTTCAGGAACTCCGGTCCCGGTCCCCGGTCGTCACGAAAGACCCGTCGCCGATACTCGGGCGCAGGTCCGAAGCCGGGCCCCGCAATCATCCCCGGCGGCGAAGGCGGTGGCCCGAACTCGAAGATCGCCGAGGAACGCCGACTCGTCTCGAACAGCTGGGTGTCCAGCTGATGCATCAGGAAACGTTGCAGCGCAAACTCGGTGGCGATGCCGATACCGGCACAGACCACCGCGAGCAGCGCCACCTGGGTGACCACCAACCGGGTCCGCAGCGACCACGCGCGAGGCGAACGCAGGCGCCTCGATCCAGGATCAGCGCGGGGGCTTGAGGACATACCCCGCACCACGCAACGTGTGGATCATCGGCTCGCGGCCGCTGTCGATCTTCTTGCGCAGGTATGACACATACAGCTCGACGATGTTCGACCGCCCGCCGAAGTCATAGCTCCACACGCGGTCGAGGATCTGCGCCTTGCTGAGCACCCGCTTGGAGTTGCGCATCATGAACCGGAGCAGTTCGAACTCCGTCGCCGTCAGCGTGATGACCTCACCGGCGCGGGTGACTTCATGGCTGTCCTCGTCGAGGACCAGGTCCCCGACGACGAGCTTTGCGCCGCCCGTTTCGCTCGTGACCCCGGTCCGGCGCAGCAGCGCACGCAGTCGCAGCACCACCTCTTCGAGGCTGAACGGCTTGGTGACGTAATCGTCGCCGCCGGCGGTCAGCCCGGCGATGCGGTCCTCGACGGAGTCTTTCGCGGTCAGCAGCAGCAGCGGCAGCCCCGGGATCTGCTCGCGGAGCCTGTGCAGCACATCCAAGCCGCTCATGTCGGGCAACATCACGTCGAGCACGACGACATCGGGCGGCGTCTCGCGCGCCAGTGCGATGGCGGTGGCTCCGTCACCTGCCGTCGCGATCTCCCACCCTTCGTACCTCAGCGCCATCGAGACGAGTTCGGCCAGGACGGGCTCGTCATCGACGACGAGGACGTGGATCGGATTGCCGTCAGCTCGGCGCATGACGACGCGGGCGGGCTCGTTGTCGTTGACGGCGGATCCTTGGGGACTGGCCACGGCACTCATTATTCGCGGCCGCCATGGGCGAATACTGTGGGTTGTCTATGCGTCCGCTGTGAAGTGGACGATCACATCGAGCGCTGAATCCGCTCACAGCGCACACTAATATACCGCCTGCACTGTTGGTCGCATGAGCGCTGACGGGACGTCTGTCGACACTCCGATGTGGGGCTCGCCTTCGACCTCCACATCACGCTGGGGTCTACGCGAGACCCTCACCGCCATCGGTGTGGCGGCGGTCATCGCAGCACTCGGCGGCGCCGCCATCTACGCTGCGACGGAGGGGAATTCGAGCGCCTTCGGTGGCAATCACCACGCGTTCAGCCCTGGCGGCAGGCCCGGCGGGCCGCCGGCGCGCCCCGGTGGCCCCGGGCCGTCGGCTCCGGAAGACGCGTCCCTGCACGGCGAGTTCGTGGTGCGCAACGGCGTAGACGGGGCGGGCGGCTACACCACCGTGGTGACGCAGACCGGTTCGGTGACGGCGATTTCGCCGACGTCGATCTCCGTCCGCAGTGACGACGGCTTCAACGCGACCTACGTGATACCGCCGACGGCGGCCCACGCCACACCGCCGTTCCACACAGGCGACGACGTCGTGATTCGTGCCACCCGCAAGGGTCAGACGCTGACCGTAACGAACATCGGCGACCCGCGCGGCGGCGCACCGCACCCGAACTAGCCGCTATCCGCCACCGTTGCCGAATCCATCGGGAGGTTCCGCCGTCACAGGCGGCGTTACGAAGGTGGTCTCCATTTCGGTCGGCGCAGCGGAATCCGTCGTGGTTTCACCCAGGGTGATTTCGGGGCCGTCGCTGAGAGTCCCGGCTTCGTCGGGCGACGTGGCGAACGATGCGCCCAGCGCACCCATCGCGACGGCCGCGCCGGCACCGATGCCTGCGGCCAAAAGCTTGAACCGATTCGATTTCACAATGACATCTCCATGATCATGGTTGTTCCGCCGTTGGCGGGAAGGCCGACGGTGTCGTGGTAATCGGCGGCACGAACGCCGATGTCTCCGGTGCCTCCGGCGCCACCGTTTCGACGATGGACTCACCGGTGGTGACTTCGGACGTCGTCATGGGACCCGGCGGCGCCGGCTCGGGCGTCTCAGCCCCGCTGACGTTGCTGAATGTCACGGTAAGCGCGCCCATGGCCACCACGGCCGCAGCACCGGCGGTGGCCGCGATCACCTTAAACTGACTCGATTTCACGTCTGACCACTCCGTTCGGTCACTCCTCAGCCGCCCCCCTCCAGCGGGGACAGCCGTCGAACATTACGTGGAGGGTATTTATTCCCTCCACAGTCACGGGTAACCGAACCCACAGGAAGTAAAACGCCCGGCTGACGGCGCGGCCGCCGGGTTATCGGGGCGGTCACCCGTTCACAGTGGTCGCCTGTGAAAAATGAGGCAGAAGTTGCGACGCGGCGGCCTGTCGCGCGTCACCGCGGCCAACCGTCCGGCGCCGAGCCGCGCCCGAACTGCAGAAACCCGCCGCCGCGCCACCCATCTCATAACCTGTGCGCATGCAGCCGTGGGTGGGATGTCGCCGATGACGCGATTCCTCGCGCGCCAGCTGTTCAGCAAGATCGTGCTGCTGGCTCTGGCCTCCTTCTTGACCTTCTCGATGACGTCGCTGGCATTCAAACCGCTGGACAGCCTGCTGCAGCGGAACCCGCGCCCACCCGCGGCGGTGATCGAGGCGAAGAGCGTCGAACTGGGCCTGGACAAGCCGATACCCCTCCGCTACGCGCACTGGGCCGCTGGGGCGGTGCGCGGCGACTTCGGTACCACCAACGCCGGGCAGCCGGTCTCCGCCGAGCTGTGGCGCCGGATCGGGGTAAGCCTGCGGCTGCTGATCATCGGTTCGGTGCTCGGCACCGTGATCGGCGTCGTGGTCGGCGCGTGGGGCGCGATCCGCCAGTACCGCCTCTCCGATCGGGTGATCACGGTGTTGTCGCTCCTGATCATCAGCACACCGACATTCGTCATAGCCAGCCTGCTGATCCTTGCGGCGCTGAAGGTGAACTCGGTGCTCGGTGTCCGTCTCTTCGAGTACACCGGTGAGACGTCGCCCGACGCAGTCGGTGGAGCGTGGAACCAGTTCGTCGACCGGCTGCAACATCTGGCGCTGCCGACGCTGACACTCGCCCTGTCGGCGATCGCCGGATACAGCCGGTATCAGCGCAACGCGATGCTCGACGTCCTCGGACAGGACTTCATCCGCACCGCCAGGGCGAAGGGCTTGACCCGGCGCCGCGCACTGTTCAAGCACGGGCTGCGGACGGCGTTGATTCCGATGGCCACCCTGTTCGCCTACAGCGTCGCCGGGTTGGTCACCGGCGCCGTGTTCGTCGAAAGAATCTTCGGCTGGCACGGCATGGGCGAATGGGTGGTGCAGGGCATCGCGACCCAGGACACCAACATCATCGCCGCGATCACGTTCTTCACCGGTGCGATGGTTCTCCTTGCCGGCTTGCTCTCCGACGTCATCTACGCCGCACTCGATCCAAGGGTGCGCGTCTCATGACCGAACCCGTCGAGACCGAAACGTCGACGTCCGCGAAGTCCGGCGTTGACGTGGCGCGGTTCGCGTCGCGGCGCACCCTGACACTGCGCCGGTTCCTGCGCAGCAAGACCGCGGTGGTGTCACTGGCCCTGCTCGCCGTGCTGTTCGTCGGCTGTTACGCGCTGCCGCCGCTGCTGCCGTACAGCTACACCGACCTCGATTTCTATGCCCTGCAGCAGCCACCCAGCGTCAACCACTGGTTCGGGACCAACGCGCTGGGCCAGGACCTGTTGGCGTTGACGCTGCGCGGCATGCAGAAATCCATGCTCATCGGCGTGTGCGTGGCCTTCATCTCGTCGATCATTGCAGCGACCGTGGGATCGATCGCCGGCTACTTCGGCGGATGGCGAGACCGCACTTTGATGTGGGTCGTCGACCTGCTCCTGGTGGTGCCGAGTTTCATCGTGATCGCGATCCTGACGCCACGCATCAAACAATCCGGGACCACGCTGTGGCTGATAATTCTGCTGTCCGTTTTCGGCTGGATGATCAGCTCCCGCATCGTCCGCGGCATGACGCTGAGTCTTCGAGACCGCGAATTCGTCTCTGCGGCACGCTATATGGGAGTAAGTAACCGGCAGATCATCATTCGCCACATCCTTCCGAACGTCGCGTCGATCCTCATCATCGACACCGCCCTGAACGTCGGACTGGCGGTGCTGGCCGAAACGGGGCTGAGTTACCTCGGTTTCGGGGTACAGCCTCCCGATGTTTCACTCGGGACGCTGATCGCCGACGGCACGAAATCAGCGACGACCTTTCCCTGGGTGTTCCTCTTCCCTGCCGGAGTACTGGTGCTGATCATCTTCTGCGCCAATCTCGTCGGCGACGGCTTGCGTGACGCCTTCGATCCGGGCGCCCGAACGCTGCGGAGGAGGCGCCGATGAGCCTACTCGAGGTCACCGATCTGACGGTCGCCTTCCCGACCGACACCGAGCGGGTAGCCGCGGTGCGGGGCATGAGTTTTCATGTCAATCCGCGCGAGGTCGTCGCGCTGGTCGGTGAATCCGGGGCGGGAAAGTCGGCCAGCGCGATGGCGATCGTGGGCCTGCTTCCTGAGTACGCGGAGGTGTCTGGGTCGATTCGGCTGCACGGCAACGAAATACTGGGTCTGCCCGATCAGCGGATGTCGCAGGTCCGCGGTAAGAGCATCGGCACCGTTTTCCAGGACCCAATGTCGGCACTGACGCCCGTCTACAGCGTGGGCGACCAGATCGCCGAGGCGCTCGAGGTGCACGATCGCAGCCTGGGTAGGCGCGAAGCGCGGCTACGCGCCATCGAACTGCTCGAACTCGTCGGCATCGCCCAGCCGGAACGCCGCGCCCGCGCCTTTCCGCACGAACTGTCGGGCGGGGAACGTCAACGGGTCGTCATCGCCATCGCCATCGCCAACGATCCCGACCTGTTGATCTGCGATGAACCGACGACGGCGCTGGATGTGACCGTGCAGGCCCAGATCCTGGAGGTGCTCAAGACCGCCCGAGATATCACCGGCGCGGGCGTGTTGATAATCACCCATGATCTCGGGGTCGTCGCCGAATTCGCCGACCGCGCGTTGGTGATGTACGCCGGTAAGGCCGTCGAGACCGCACCCGTCGTCGAGCTCTACCGGGATCGCCGGATGCCCTACACGGTGGGCCTGCTCGGGTCGGTGCCACGCCTCGACGCGCCACAGGGCGCCCGCCTCGTGCCGATCCCGGGGGCGCCGCCGTCCATGGCCGCGTTGCCGCCCGGCTGCCCGTTCGCGCCGCGGTGTCCACTGGCCATCGACGAATGCCGTGCCGCCGAACCCGAGTTGGTCCGGATCGGAACACACCACGAGGCGGCTTGCATCCGAACCGAGGACGTCACAGGCCGTAGCGCCGCGGAAATCTACGGCGTGTCCACTGCTCCGACCAGGGAACCGGAAGACACCACCGCGGAGACGGTGCTGCGCGTACGGAATCTGGCGAAGACCTACAGGCTGACCAAGGGCGTCGTGTTCCGCCGTCAGGTGGGCGAAGTGCGGGCGGTCGAAGGCGTCAGCTTCGAGCTGGAACAGGGCCGCACCCTCGGCATCGTCGGAGAGTCGGGCTCCGGCAAATCCACCACGTTGCATCAGATCCTCGATCTGAAACCGCCTCAGGCCGGTGTCATCGAGGTGCTGGGCACCGACATGGCGACACTCGACAAGCGCGGCCGCAGGGCACTTCGCGGCGACCTACAGGTGGTATTCCAGGACCCGGTGGCGTCGTTGGATCCTCGGCTACCCGTTTTCGACGTGTTGGCGGAACCATTACAGGCCAACGGGTTTGACAAGACGGCCACCGACAGCCGCGTCGCCGAGCTGCTCGGCATCGTCGGGCTTCGGCGCGAGGATGCCAGCCGATATCCCGCCGAATTCTCCGGCGGTCAGAAGCAACGGGTCGGCATCGCCCGGGCGCTGGCATTGCAACCCAAGATCCTGGCGCTCGACGAACCCGTTTCGGCACTGGACGTATCCATCCAGGCGGGCATCATCAACCTGCTGCTTGATCTCCAGGAGCAGTTCGGGCTCTCCTACCTGTTCGTCTCGCATGACCTCTCGGTCGTCAAACACCTGGCCCACCGGGTGGTCGTGATGTACCAGGGCACGATCGTCGAACAGGGTGACGGCGACCAGGTGTTCCGCCACCCCCAGCACGAATACACCAGGCGATTGCTCGCCGCGGTACCGCAGCCCGACCCGGATCGCAGTTAGAGTCTGTCCGCATGAAGATCCGACGCTTCGCCGCCGCAGCCCTGATCGGCGTCCTGACACTGACCGGCTGCTCGGGCGGCAGCCAGGAGGCGCCCCCGGCCGGCGGCAATGCCGAGATCGGCACCACCAACGACACCAATCCGCAGGACGTGGCCGCCCTGCAACGGGGCGGCAATCTCCGCCTGGCGCTCACCGATTTTCCGTCGAATTTCAACACACTGCACATCGACGGCAACCAGGCCGACAGCGGGGCGATGCAGAAGGCGACGTTGCCGCGAGCGTTCCGGATCGCTGCCGATGGCTCGGCCACGCTGAACACGGACTACTTCACGTCCGCGGAGCTGACCAGCACCGAACCCCAGACCGTGACCTACACCATCAACCCGAAAGCGGTGTGGTCCGACGGCACACCGATCACTTGGGAAGACATCGCCTCGCAGATCAATGCCACCAGCGGAAAAGACAAACGGTTTCTGATCGCCGGCCCCAACGGTGCCGACCGAGTCGAATCGGTTACCCGTGGTGTCGACGATCGCCAGGCCGTGGTGAAGTTCGCGAAGCACTATTCGGAATGGCGTGGCATGTTCGCGGGTAACACGATGCTGCTGCCGAAAAGCATGACCGCAACGCCCGAGGCCTTCAACACCGCGCAGCTCAACGGCCCCGGTCCGTCGGCCGGCCCGTTCATCATCAGCACACTTGACAAGACCGCACAGCGCATCGTGCTGACCCGTAATCCGAAGTGGTGGGGGACTCCTGCGCTGCTGGACAGCATCACCTACTCCGTGCTGGATGATGCGGCGCGGATCCCCGCCTTGCAGAACAACGCGCTCGACGCCACCGGCCTGGTCTCGCTCGACGAGCTGACCATCGCCCGGGGCACAGCCGGGATCGCCATTCGGCGTGCGCCCGGAAACAGCTGGTATCACTTCACTTTCAATGGCGCGCCGGGTTCGATCCTGGCAGACAAGGCGCTGCGGCTCGCGATCGCCAAGGGCATCGACCGCCAGACCATCGCCAATGTGACGCAGCGTGGACTGGCCGACAAGCCCGCCCCGCTCAACAACCACGTCTTCGTCGCGGGGCAGCAGGGCTATCAGGACAATAGCGCGGTGGTGGCCTACGACCCGGAGAAGGCCAAACAGGAACTCGACGCACTGGGCTGGCGGCTCAACGGCCAGTTCCGCGAAAAGGACGGGCGACAGCTGGTCATCCGAGACGTGCTGTACGAGTCGCTGACCACCCGCCAATTCGGCCAGATCGCACAGAACAACCTCGCGCAGATCGGCGTGAAGCTCGATCTCGACGCGAAGTCCGGCGGCGGATTCTTCACCAACTACATCAACACCGGCGACTTCGACATCGCGCAGTTCAGCTGGGTCGGCGACGCCTTTCCGCTGTCCGGGCTGACCCAGATCTACGCGTTCGGGGGCGAAAGCAACTTCGGAAAGATCGGTAGCCCGGAGATCGACGCCAAGATCGAGCAGACGCTCGAGGAACTCGATCCCGACAAATCCCGCGCGATCGCCAATGAGGTGGACAGGCTGATCTGGGGCCAAGGCTTTTCGTTACCGCTGATTCAATCGGCCGGAAATGTCGCGGTACGAAGCAATCTGGCGAACTTCGGCGCCTTCGGCCTGGCCGATGCGGACTACACCAAGATCGGCTTCATGAAGCCATGACACGCGCCACGGTACGGGGTACCGCGGGGGGCACCGCCTGTTCCAGCATTGCGGCGGCGCCGATGCCCCACACCAACAGCCGGACCCCCAACCCGCTCGGGGCGGAATCCAGCTTCGCGGCGCGTGACGGCAGGCCGGTGATCGCACCGTCGTAGACCGCCGAGATGATCTCCAGCGCCGCACGCTCACGAAAGTCGATGATGCTGTGGCCCGCGGTCGCGAGGGTGACCAGAACGGCGTCGGGAATCAGCGTGGCGATCCGCTGTGCGACCGCCGGTGGGGTGATCAGATCACGGCCGCCGGAGATGACGACCGTCGGCCAGCTGAACTTGGGCATCTCGATCTCGAGATCGTAGGGCTCGGCCTCGAACTCCATTGTGTCCGGAGCGGACTCGCGGAACGCAAGGGCCGGGTCGAGTGGTTTGCCGTCGGGCACCGCGCCGTAGTTGAGCTCGCGGTAGCCGATCCGTCCGACCAGATCCGGTTCGTTGCGATACGGCGCCTTGCGTTCGGACACGAACTTCGCCGCCTGGCTCATACCCCACCACAACAGTTTGCGACCCGTCAGCAGCAGATCGAGTTGACGTCGCAACACGGCGGGACCGGCGAACCCGTAAACGGCGACGGCAAGCTGCTCGGAGGCCGGGGTCAGCACCTCGTCACCGACGAGTTGACGAACCTTGGGCGCCAAACCCGCCGTCTCGGGGTGGTCTCCGTCCCACAGCAGGCGGCGGGTGGCTTCCCGGACCGCATCGATGTCGCGGGCCGACAGCAGCGCCGAGTCGAGGACCATCGCGTGCACCCGATCGGGGTGCCGCACACCGAGACCGGCGGCCAGGTAGGTGCCGTACGAGGTGCCGTAGATGACCGCCTTGTCCACCGCAGCGTCGTCCAGCACGGCCGCGATGTCCTCGATCGCCTGGTCGATGGTCAACGCGTCCTGGGGCAGATCGGCGCCCCCGTCGTCATGGCGGGACATCCCGACGCCGCGGTGCTCGATCATGATCACGTCCAGGCCGTTGGCCACGGCACGTCGCCGGAACGCGCGATAGAGCGCCACCGAGGCGGCACCGGGACCACCGGGGATGACGACCAGCGGATGGGCCGACTTTCGCCCGGTCCGGACGTAGTAGAGGTCGAACTCGTCCTCACCGTCGGGCCGGACGGGCCGCCGCACCGGACGCACACCCGGCAACGCGGCCAGCTTGTCGTGCGCCCGGCGACGCTTGGCGTTCATCGTCATCACGACTTATTCTGCACCGCCCGGAGATCTTCGGCGCGGGGTGATCCGGGACAGCGCGGCCGGCACACACAAACGCCATCGCCCACACCTCGACCACCGATGGAACGTCACTGATGAAGTGTAAGCACCGATCACCTGGACGTCACGCTGCTCATCACCTGGACCGGTGTGCGCCGCGAAAATCTCTGTGGCGCAGACATCCTCCGTCATCATTTCGACCGTGCACGTGAATACTGTTGCGGCGCCGTATTTCGTTCCGGACCCAGGTACTGGCGCATGACCCGACGGTGGCGATCGCTGCCGACCCGCCATCAAGAAAGGATCAGGTCAGCGGCCTTCTCACCGATCAGCACGCTGGGTGCATGGGTGTGGCCGCGGATGATGGTCGGCATCACCGAAGCGTCCGCAACCCGTAGCCGCTCGACGCCACGCACTCTCAGCTGCGGGTCCACCACGCTTGCGTCGTCATTTCCCATCCGGCACGTCCCCACCGGGTGATAGAGGGTGTGCGACAGCGAATTCAACCCACGTTCGAGTGTCTCGTCGTCCAAGGTCTCGGCGCTCAAGGGCCTGGCGATCTTCCCGATGACGCCGCGCAGGGCCGGTGACGCAGCAATGGCCGCCGTCATCCGCAGGCCCGCCATGAGGGCCGCGCGGTCAGCGCCGTCGTCATCGGTGAGATAGCGCGGATCGATGATGGGCTTGGCCTTCGGATCGGATGAGCGCAGCGTGATGGTGCCGCGGCTCCGCGGTGTCAGCAGGATCGGGCCCATCACAACGGCGTGTCGGTCGTAGGGGTCGCCGATGCCTTCCTCGAAATACGGTGCGGGCGCGAAGATCAGCTCGAGGTCGGGCAGTTCGAGGTCGGGGCGGCTCTTCACAAAGCCGTACGCCTCCCCCACGTTGGAGGTCAGCATGCCGCGGCGCCGCAGGAGATAGTTGAGCAGCTCGACCGGCTTCTCGGCGGCGAACAGGGTGTCGTTGGGGACGTCGAAGCCGAGGGGCACGACGAGATGGTCGGTCAGGTTGTTGCCCACGTCGGGGGCGTGCCATACCAGATCCACCCCGTGCTCGGCGAGGTGGTCACGGTCACCGATGCCCGACAGCATCAGCAATTGTGGGCTGTTGATGGCGCCTCCGCACAGCACCACCTCACGACGTGCGCGGACGACGCGGCGCGCACCGTCGTGCTCGAATTCCACTCCGACCGCCCGGTTTCCGTCGAACATCACCTTCGTCACGGCCGATTCGGTGAGCACCGTCAGGTTCTCCCGCTTGAGCGCGGGCTTGAGGTATGCGTCGGCGGTGCTCCACCTGGCGCCTCTGCGCTGGGTGACGCGGGTCTCGCAAAAACCTTCAGGAGCAGCCCGATCCGGCGGATCGATCCGATGACCGCACTCCTGCACGGCGGTCAGCCACGCCGCGGTGGACGACCGCGGGCTGCGCTGACGGGAGATGACCAACGGGCCGTTCTCGATGCGGTCGAAGTACCGCTCGATATTCGCATAGCTCCACTGCTCGCCCGCGTGCTCGGCCCATTCGTCGTAATCGGCCGCGAAGCCACGCACCCACATCATCGCGTTCATCGACGACGAGCCGCCGAGCATCTTGCCTCGCGGCCAATAGATCTCGCGACCGTCGAGTTCCTTCTGCGGCTCGGTTCGGTAGTTCCAGTCCGCCGCGCCGCGCATCAGCTTGGCGAAACCGGCCGGGATGTGTACGAACTTGTCCCTGTCCCTGGGTCCGGCCTCCAGCGCCACTACGTGGACGGACGGTGGCGCGCTGAGCCGGTTGGCCACGACGGCTCCGGCAGAGCCTGTTCCCACGACAACGTAGTCGGCCTCCATCTGCCGGAGTCTAGACGCCGGCACCCGTCGATCGGCCGCTTCCGTGACGGGCGTCTACGCGCTCAACTCGATGTGGTGGGCGGCACCGACGCCGGCATACCGCTGCGGGCTGCACGTCAGCACGATCACCTGGCCGTCGCCTCCGACGGCGTCGAACACCGCGCCCATTTTGGTCAGCCGGTCCGCGTCGGAGAAGCCCAGCGCGTCGTCGATGACGACCGGGACGGCGTCCTCCTTGGCGACCAATGCCGCGCCGGCCAGCCGCGCGACGATGCCGAGCTGCTCCTTTGCGCCACCCGACAGGGATTCGTACGGGACGGTGCGACCCGCAAGCGTTCGGCTGCAGATCCGCAGTGCGCTGTCGATATCCACCTCGAAGCTCTCACCGAACACGATGCGGCCAAGCCGCTCCACCTGGGTGCGGAACGGGTCGACGTACCGCAGCCGGGTGGCGTCACGATGCCGCGTCATCACCGAACGCAGCGTCTGGGCGGCGCGGGCGCGGCGCTGTGCGCCCACGTATTCGGCTTCGGCATGCTCACGTTCCGTCTCGGCCGCATCGAGTTGCCCCTTGCGCCCTTCGGTGCCGTAGACCTTCAACCGGGTGGTCACCTCGCGTAGCGCGTCGGCGACCTGGTCGTGGCGGGTCTGGACCGCGTTCGCGCCCCGCATCGCGTCATCGAGAGCGGCGGCAACCACCGCCGGCGCGCTCCGCGCCAGCTCATCGGCCAACTCCGCGACGAGGGCGGCGGCGCGGCGCGCGGCCTCCCCGTCGGCCTCCGCCTTGACCGACAACTCGTCGTCGCCCGACACCGCACGCTGCTGCGCCAGCCGCTCGCGGATGCTGGTCAGCTCGGCCAGCGCCGTAGTGAGCTTCTCCTGCAGCACACTGGCGCGTGTCGTCCTCTCGCCGAGGCGCTTCGCCGCCTCCGCGGACACCTTGCGATGTGTTTCGCAGTTCGCCATCGCCTGCTGGTTCGCGGCCACCGCGGCGTCGAGCTCGGCGCGCGCCGCCGCGGGATCGGTCGGTCCGCCCGCCGCGACCACGAACAGGGCGCCGTCGGTGGCCTGCCGTTCCTGCAGCTCGGCCAACCGCGTCCGCAGCTCGTCGATCGGACCGTGGTCGGCCAGTGCCGCCGAGGTGGCACGCAGCCGATCACGCGCAGTGATCAACTCTCGGCGGTGTTGGTCGAGGACACGGGCGGCGGCAAGGTCCTCGACCCGCGCACCGGCGAGCGCGGTCGCCAGAACGTCCTGGGCCGCAGCGAGTTTGGCCTGGGTTTCCGAGGCTGGTACGCCCGGCACCACGCGCGCGGTCAACAGCCCGGGAACCTCGACATCGATGGGCGCGCTGATGCTCGCCGACCACCTGGCGCCCGCGCCGAGCGTGACCGGTTCACCGTCGAGGCGCAGGTCGACGTCAGTGACGGCCACGAACTCGATGTGCGCGGACGCCAGCTCCACCTGACCGGTGGCCCGTTCGACCGCGACGGCGGCCGCCTCGATCGAGCGCATCCGCTCGTCGGTCAGCGCGATCGCCGCCAGCTCGCGGTCCACTCGCTCGAGCTCGCGCCTGGCGGTGTCGATCCTGGCGATTCTGGCCGCCAGCCGCTCGGCTTCGTCGCGGTCGGACAGTCGCTCCGCGGTGCGCCGCGCCGACTCGACGCGTGACTGGCCGGCCTCCACCGCCGCCCGCGCCTCTTCGGCGGCGGCCTCGGCGGCTGCCTGCACCTCGGTGGCGGTCGCCAACTCTTCGACCTCTTCGGCGGCGACGACACGGAGTGCGTCGATCGCCGCGGCCCGCTCATCGATGTCGGCACGCAGCCGGCGGCGCTCGGTGAGTGCCGCCACCGACGCGGCGTGTGTGGCGGTGGCGGCGTTCGCGATCACCTCGGCTTCTTTGAGCCGGCGGCTGAGCATGGCGACGGTGTCGGCCGCGGCCCTGGCCGCGGCGAGCTGTTTCGCCGCCTCCGCCCGCCGCGCCGTCAGTCCGGCGAGTTCCCCGGCCAGCACGGCATGGTTGCGCACCGCGTCGTCGACCTCGGCAACCGCGGCGGCACGGGTGGCCACCTCGTCATCGGCGGCCTTCAGTCGGTTGACGGCGGCCGCCCACTCCCCCGTAGGCCGGCCGGTCGCAGTGAAGTAGCGCTGGTACTCGGCGTCGATACGGTCAACCAGCAACGGCTCGACGCCGGAGAGTTCGACCACTTCCCCGGCCGACACGTCCAGGGCCCTCGACAGCGCGTCACAGCCGGACAGGTCCACCGCCACGGTGGACGTCGCCTGCAGCACGCGCTGGGCCTGCCACAGGTCCATGTCGACGGTCTCGGCCAGCATGGCCCGTACCCGCTCGTGTGCCTCGTCTCCGGTGAGCTGCTCGCGCCGCGGAGCCAAGACCGTGAGCTGCGTCTCGGCGCGCTTGTGAAACCGCTTGTGGTAGACGAATCGATAGGGGCCGGTGGATATTTCGGCGGTGATCTCCGCTCCGACATCGGCGTGCGTCGGCTTGACCTGCTTGACCTCTTTCTTGGTGGACCGGTCCTTCGCCTCCAACAGCAGGTCGAGCGCCTCGATCATCGACGACTTGCCGATCTCGTTGGCGCCGCTGACGACCACGACGCCGCGGTCCGGGAATTCGATCTCGCGGTGGGTGATGCCGCGGTAATTGGTCAGGACCAGGCGGTGCAGTTTCATGCCACGCCCCGCTCGACGAGACGGAGCAGAAGCGCCAGCGCCGCGCGCGCGTCATCGGCGTCGGCACCGTCGGCGCGCGCCGTGATCACCAGTTCGTCCACGGCCGCCGCGGCGAAACCGCCGATACCGAGATCGTCGAACTCACCGTCGGCGGGGACCACCGCGATGTCGGTCTGCTTCTCCCACGTGCCGAGCGCGGCGAACAGCCGGGCGTATTTGTCCAGGCACGCATCGAGCGACGCCTTGTCGGTCACCGTCAACGACCCGCTCAGCGCGAGCCGGACCACTGTGCGCTCCTTGTCGGGCAGCAGGTCGAGGTTGATGTCGAGGTCGGCCACATCGCGGCTGTCGTCGACGGACCTGCGCAAGGTGACAAAGCGCCAGCGACCGACGTGACGGGCCTCGACCCGCACCGGACGGTGCGGCCCGTCCTCATCGATGTCCACGATCAGCACTTGGCCCGGGTCCGGTTCGATGTCGTCGTAGTTGGTCACCTCGGGCGAGCCCGAATACCAGATCCGCCCGGTGGAACCGACCTGCATGCGAGAGTGCTTGTCGCCCAGCGCCGCATAGTGGACGGCGCCGCGCGCGATCGCGGCTTCCAGCGCGTCGAGCCGGATCAGCGACGCCCGGTCCTTGTCGGGCACCAGGATGTCGACGGCACCGTGGCCGACGACGATGCGGGTGACACCGTCGGCCGCAAGGTGGTCGAGCACGTCCGCGACCAGGTCGGTGGTGGGCGCCTTGGAATGCCAGGGCGCGGCGACGATCTGCAGGCCCGGCCGAATCTCATGGATGCCCGCGCGGTCGAGAACCCTGACGTTGTCCGGGCATTCGGCAGTGAAGAGCGCACTGGTGTAGACCGATGCCGCATCGAGCGGGTCGTGGTTGCCGGGCAGTAGGTACACCGGAATCCCGATGGCGCGCATTGCTTCCAGCGATTGACTGACGTCACGTGGTGCGAGTTGGTTGTGCTCGAAGACGTCGCCCGACACGACGACGAACTCCGCTTCCGACTCCGCCGCGACCGCTCCGAGAGCCGCGACGACGTCTCGCCGTGCCGCCGAATACCGCGGCTGCGCCTCTCCGTTCAGGAAGTGGCGGGTCATGCCGAGTTGCCAGTCGGCGGTGTGCACGAATCGCATGTCGGCCCGTCCCTTTCCGGTCGTGTCTCATCAGGCATGGCGAGTGTAGGTCCGGCCGCTGACAAGTCGCGGGACCTCGATCGGCATGTACGCGAGCGACGATTTCAGGTACCGCCGGCGGCGACGCACCCTACGGTGGGGTGGGTGAGCGCCGGCTACCGCACCCTGTTGTTGCTACGACACGCCAAGTCGGACTATCCGGGCGGCGTGGTGGATCACGAGCGGCCGCTGGCGCCGCGCGGCGAACGGGAGGCCGGCCTGGCCGGTGACTGGCTGCGGGCCAACGCGCCCGCGGTCGACGCGGTGCTGTGCTCGACGGCCACCCGGACCCGGCAGACACTGCAGCGGACCCGCATCGACGCCCCGGTGCACTTCGTCGACCGCCTGTACGACGCCACCCCCGGCGCGGTGATCGACGAAGTCAACGGCGTCGGCTCGCGCTTCGATGCGGATGTCGCGACGCTGCTCGTCATCGGCCACGAGCCGGCGATGTCGGCGGTGGCGCTCGGGTTGGCCACCGTCGACGGCAGCAATTCCACTGCAGCCCAGCCAATCTCGACGAAGTTCCCGACGTCGGCCATTGCCGTGCTGCGCACCGCCGAACCATGGGATCAGCTGACCCTCGGCGGCGCCGCACTGATCACGTTCCACGTGCCCCGCTAGCCGGTCAGGAGTTGGTCGCGAGCGTCAACTCCATCAGCTTGATCGCCATCCCGCAGGCGTCGATGCCGGGCGCCTGGGGGTTCACCCACCAGCCGACGGCGCCGCCGGCGTCGCTGGCCACCCCGCACGACCCGTTCGGGTCGTTGGTGCGCATCACGATCGAGGGCACTCCGGCGATCGCCCGATTCTCGATCTGATATTGCAGCTTCTGCGCCGTCTCACGCTCGTTTTCCAGGCTGTCCTGCTCGAACCAGAACCGGGTGATGTCGATCAGGCCCGCCGGGTTGGCCGCCTGCCAGCGGCATACCGCGCCGACGAACGTGCTCTGGATGTCGAGGGGATCCGCACCGACCGTCTTGGCGAGGATGTCTTCGGTCAGCACCTCGCATTCCTTGAGCAGGTTCGGGTACTGCTTGGCGGAGTCGTCGTTGCGCGGTACGTCACCCGATCCTGCCTTGGCCGCGGTGCCCTGCACGGTCGATGTGCAGCCGGTCACCAGGGAAAACGCGGCCAGCGCGGCGACCAGGCCGGCCAGCGCGCCGCGACCGCGGGTCATTTGGCATTCACAATCGTCTGGCGGGTCAGTTCCTTGGCCACGTCGCACGGGTCGGGGAACGGCTCCTCGTTGAAGCTGATCGACCACTCGATGAAGTCGTCCTGGAACTGGATACCGATCTCGCACAGGTTGTTACCGATCGTCGGATCCTCGCCGAGCGCGATGAACCCGTTGTGGCCCTCGATGTTGATGTCCTCCACGCTGGCACGCGACAGTTCCTCGGTCTTGCGCTCCCGGCCGATCGGGCTGCCCCGGTACCAGGTGAACGAGAAGTGCGGACCCAGGATGCCGCCGCCCTGCAGCCACTGGCAGCCCACCGAGTTGCGGGCGGTGTTGACCAGGCCGGTCACCCGGGTCTGTTCGGCGATCGTCTGATCGCTGACGCCCCCGCACTGAGGGAAGAACGGTCCGTGCGCGGCGTTCGCGGTCGGCGCGGGCGACTGGGAGGCGTCCGGCGAGCTCGACCGTCCCGAATCCGAGCATGCGGCGAATATCGGAATCATGGCTGCGGCCGCAACGGCCAGCACCTTCGCGTTCCGGCCGGGTTTCCGTCCGCCGCCGTCTCGGCGCCGCAGTCCGGTCGCGCACGTGCTGGTGGTCACGCCATGCACTGTAGCGGCCACCCAATACCTCAACCACCGACATGCCGATTGACCTGCAATTTTATCGAATTCACAGGTGTTGCGGCCGAACACAACTCGGGGTGGACCGATGTGCGACAGTATCGGGATGCTCTGGGCGCTGCTGCGACAGTATGTCCGGCCGTACCGCGGACTGCTCACCGCCGTCGCCTCCCTCCAGCTGATCAGCACGCTGGCGTCGCTGTATTTGCCCACCGTCAACGCGGCGATCATCGACGACGGCGTCGCCAAGGGCGATCTGCAGGCCATCGTGCGACTGGGCGGAGTCATGCTGGCGGTGACCGCGCTGCAGGTGCTGTGCGCGGTCGGCGCCGTGTACTTCGGCTCGCGCGCCGGGATGGGGTTCGGCCGAGACCTGCGCTCGGCGATCTTCGGACACGTGACCAGCTTCTCCGCGGAGGAGACGGCGCGGTTCGGTGCGCCGTCCCTGCTGACCCGCACCACCAACGATGTCCAGCAGGTCCAGCTGCTGGTCCAGCTGACCTGCACCATGCTGATCACTGCACCCATCATGTCCGTCGGCGGCATCTTCATGGCGATCCACCAGGACGCCGGACTGTCGTGGCTGCTGCTGGTCAGCGTCCCGGTGCTGGCACTGGCCAACTACTGGATCGTCTCGCACCTGTTACCGATCTTCCGGCGCCTGCAACGACTCATCGACGGCATCAACCGGGTGATGCGTGAGCAGCTCTCCGGCATCCGGGTGATCCGGGCCTTCGCGCGGGAAGCATTCGAGCGCAACCGATTCGCCGAGACAAACCAGGCGCTGGCCGACACCGCGCTGGAGGCGGGTCGCTGGCAGGCGCTGATGCTTCCGGTCACCACGCTGGTGATCAACATCTCCAGCGTCGCCTTGATCTGGTTCGGCGGCCTGCGGATCGACGCCGGCCAGATGCAGGTGGGCTCGCTGATCGCGTTCCTGTCCTACTTCATGCAGATCCTGATGGCGGTGCTGCTGGCCACGTTCATGCTCGTCATGATTCCGCGGGCGGCGGTGTGTGCCGAGCGGATCACCGAGGTGCTGTCCACCACACCGCAGATCGCGAGCCCCGAAAACCCGGTGCGGCCACCGACCGTCGACGGTGTGATTCGGTTGACCGCGGCGACATTCAGTTATCCCGGCGCTGATCGCCCGGTGCTGCACGATGTTTCGCTGACGGCCCAGCCGGGCACCACCACCGCGATCGTCGGCTCCACCGGATCGGGCAAGTCGACACTGGTGTCGTTGGTCTGCCGGATGTACGACGTGACGTCGGGGTCGGTGGCGGTGGACGACGTCGACGTCCGCGACTACGACACCGAGCAGTTGTGGGCGGCGATCGGCCTGGTTCCGCAGCGTGGATATCTGTTCTCCGGGACGGTCGCCGAGAACCTGCGCTACGGCAAAGCCGACGCCACCGACGAGGAGATGTGGGAAGCGCTGCGGGTCGCCGCGGCCGACGACTTCGTCCGCGCCCACGCCGACGGCCTCGACATGCCCGTCGCCCAGGGCGGCATCAACTTCTCGGGCGGCCAGCGCCAGCGGTTGGCGATTGCGCGGGCCGTCATCCGGCGACCGGCCATCTACCTGTTCGACGACGCGTTCTCGGCGCTCGATGTGCACACCGATGCGCGCGTCCGTACCGCCCTTCGCGAGATCTCCGCCGCTTCGACCGTGGTCATTGTCTCGCAGCGTATTTCGACCGTGGCACAAGCGGACCAGATCGTTGTCGTCGACGACGGGCGGTTGGTGGGCATCGGCACACACGAAACCCTGATGGCGGACTGTCCCACCTACGCCGAGTTCGCCGATTCCCAGTCGGTGGGCGCGCAGTGAGCGGGCCGATGACGCGCCCCATCCGCGGTATGGTCCAGGCCCCGACGCAGCGGTCCCGCGACTTCAGGGGTTCCGCGATCCGGCTGCTCAAGCGGCTCACACCGCAACGGGGCCTGACGTCGCTGGTCCTTCTGCTCGCAATCGCCGGAATCGCGATCGGGGTGATCGGCCCGCGGATCCTCGGCCACGCGACCGATCTCTTGTTCAACGGTGTGATCGGCCGCCAACTGCCCATGGGTCTGACCAAGGAGCAGGCCGTCGAGGCCGCGCGGGCCCGTGGTGACGGCACCTTCGCCGATCTGCTGTCGGGGATGAACGTGGTCCCCGGTCGCGGTGTCGACTTCGATGCGATCGGCCGCACACTACTGTTGGCATTCGGGCTGTATCTCCTTGCGGCGCTGCTGGTCTGGCTGCAGGCACGGATCCTGATCGTCGCGGTGCAGCGAACCATGGTGGCGCTGCGGTCAGATGTCGAGGACAAGGTGCACCGCCTTCCGTTGCGCTACTTCGATTCGCGGCAACGCGGCGAGGTGCTGAGCCGGCTCACCAACGACGTCGACAACATCCAGACGTCGTTGTCGATGACCATCAGCCAACTGTTGACCTCCCTGCTGACCGTGGTGGCGGTGCTGGTGATGATGCTGACGATCTCGCCGCTGCTGACATTGCTCACGGTGGTGACGGTGCCGTTGTCGCTGCTGGTGACCCGCGCGATCGCGCGGCGGTCGCAACGTCTGTTCGTCGAGCAGTGGGCCAACACCGGCAAGCTCAATGCGCACATCGAGGAGACCTACAGCGGTTTCACCGTCGTGAAGACGTTCGGCCACCGCGCCCGGGCGCAGGAGCAGTTCCGCGAGGTCAACGAGGACGTCTATCAGGCGAGCTTCGGCGCCCAGTTCTTCTCCGGGCTGGTCTCGCCGGCGACCGTGTTCGTCGGAAACCTGAGCTATGTCGCGGTGGCGGTGGTCGGCGGGCTGCAGGTGGCGACCGGCCAGATCACGCTCGGCAGCATCCAGGCCTTCATCCAATACGTGCGCCAGTTCAACCAGCCACTGACCCAGGTGGCCGGCATGTACAACACCCTGCAGTCCGGGATCGCCAGTGCCGAGCGTGTCTTCGATTTTCTCGACGCCGAAGAGGAGCCGGCGGATCCGCCTGCGACGCTGCCGGGTCGGGCCGCTCAGGGGCGCATCGGCCGCGTCGAATTCCAGAACATCAGCTTCGGCTACCTGCCCGGCACCCCCGTCATCGAGGACTTGTCACTGGTCGCCGAACCCGGCAGCACCGTGGCCATCGTCGGGCCGACCGGTGCAGGCAAGACCACCCTGGTGAACCTGCTGATGCGGTTCTACGACGTCGATGCGGGCCGGATTCTGCTTGACGGGGTGGATATCTCGACGATGAGTCGGCAGTCGTTGCGCTCCCGCATCGGCATGGTGCTCCAGGACACCTGGCTGTTCGGCGGCAACATCTACGACAACATCGCCTACGGCCGACCCGATGCGAGCGAGGACGAGGTGCACGACGCCGCGAGAGAGTCCTACGTGCACCGATTCGTCCAGAGCCTGCCCGACGGTTATCAGACGCGGGTCAACGACGGTGGCATCAACATCAGCGCGGGTGAGAGGCAGCTGATCACGATCGCCCGCGCGGTGCTGGCCCGCCCACAGTTGCTCATCCTCGACGAGGCCACCAGCTCGGTGGACACCCGCACCGAACTGCTGATCCAGCAGGCAATGGGTGAATTGCGGCGAGACAGGACGAGTTTCATCATAGCGCACCGTCTTTCGACCATCCGCGACGCCGATGTCATCCTCGTCATGGAAGCCGGCCGGATCGTCGAGCGGGGCACACACGAGCAGCTGCTGGCCCGGCGCGGCGAATACTGGGCGATGACGCAGGCCTGATCGCCGATCAAGCGGTCCGCTCAATGCCAATCGTCGGTTTTATCCAAATCGGTTGGGCAGGATGACGGCATGAGCAGCACGACGGTGCACACCTTCTGCCGCTACTGCCTGGCGTCATGTGGTGTGAAGTGACGGTTGACGACAACCGGGTCACCAAGATCTCCCCCGACAAGCAGAATCCCCACACCTGGCAGGACTTCTGCGCCAAGGGCCGCACGGCCAGTGAGCTCGTCGAGCATCCGCGACGGATCCTCGACCCGATGCGGGCGGGTGGGCGACGGCAGGTACGTCGAGGCCACCTGGGATGAGGCCATCGGTGACATCGCGGCCCGGATGAACGTGCTGATCGACGCCCACGGCCCGGACGCGATCGGGGCCTACTACGGCAACCCGTCCGGATTTTCGTCGTCGAACATCATCTTCATGAACGGCTGGCTCGACGCCGTCGGCACCCGCAACCGCTATTTCGTCGGCTCGGTCGACCAGAACGCGATGCACGTCGTGGCCACCGCGATGTACGGATCGATGCTGATGGCCCCCGGTGTCCGACATCGACAACTGCGACTATTTCCTGCTGGTGGGGACCGACCCGGCGGTCAGCGCGTGGAACTGGCTGGAGACGGTGCCTGCCGGCTGGCGGCGCGCGGTCGGCCGCCGCAAGCGCGGCGCGAAGATCGTCGTCGTCGACCCGTTGCGAACTGAAACCGTCGAGAAGGCCGACCTGCACCTGGCCGTGCGGCCCGGGCAGGACTGGGCACTGCTGCTGGGATTGGTCAAGGTGATCCTGGACGAAGGCCTGGAGCATCGCCGCGACTGCACCGATCTGGCCACCGGCGTCGATGACCTGCGCAGCCTCGTCTCGGACGCCGATCTCGACGATCTGGCGTTGCGCTGCGACATTCCCCGCGCGCGGATCGAGCAGGTGGCACGCGAGTTCGCCGCCGCGCGCGGCGCGATGGTGGTCACTCGCACCGGTGTTTCGCTGCATCTGGCGGGCACCGTCGCCGAGTGGCTCGGCCACCTGCTCGGGCAAGTACAACGAGGTGATCATCCACCCCGACGACGCCGACGCCCTCGTCATCACCGAGGGCGATCGGGTGAAGGTGTTCTCCTCCGTCGGCGCCATCGAACTGTCGGCGTCGGTGAACGACCGGCCGCGACGCGGCGTGATCGTCATCGACCACGGGTGGGGCTCGCGGATCTTCGATCCGCGCGGCGGTGCGACGTCGGAAGCCTTTGCCGCGAACCGCAATCTGCTGATCGACGGCGGACCCGTCGACCCGCTGGCGCAGACCACCGCGTTGAGCTCGTCCTACGTCGGGCTCGAACGCGTGGACCGGAGCTGATCAGACCTGCGGACCTTCGGCGCGCAGGTCGTCGACGTTGCGCATGGCTTCGCGCAGCTTGCCCAGCCACTCGTCGGCGTGCTCGCCGACCAGCTTCACCGACCAGGCCAGTGCGTCCGATCGCGACCGCGCCACGCCCGCGTCGACCAGGGTGTCGAGCACCTGGCGCTCAGGCTGCTTGAGGCGGGTCATCACGGGTACAGCTATGTGCGTGAACAGGATTCGTTGAAACGTGTCGTCGCCTACCGTCCCGATCTCTACGCCCCAGGCGACCTTGCGCCCGTAGCGCGCCTCTGCCTCGTCGGCGATGCGCATGCGCTCGCCACGGGTGTCCTCCCGGAAGCGCGCAACGCGTCCCGAGGCTCGCGCCGCGCTCTCGGGATTCTCGGCGTCTTCGGGTTCCGGCAACCGGCCGGTGACGGTGATTTCTTCGCGGTCGACGACGACCGTCGGGTCGCCGGCGAACCAGCCATCGGGGAGGCGGCCGGCGATCCAGTCGGCGGCGTCGCTTGCGTCGGGTTGTTCAGCCTGCTGCCAGCCGCCGGAGCGGCCGGAACGTCGGCCATGGAGGTGATGGTTTCGCATAATTACATGATTACACCGTTACATTACTGACGGGACGGCTTTCACCGCCAGCGAAACGCCTGAGTTCGTCGCAGTCAGTCACGCTTCCTGAGCAGGACGACCCCGCCACCGACGAGGAGCCCGATCAGCAGGCCCACCCCCAATGTCGGACTGACCAACCACCACACCAGGGCCACCGTGATGATCGCCGGCGACAGCGCGAACAGCACCATGCCGGGGTGCTGCTTGATGACCGCGAGGGCGCCCCGCGCCCGTGTTCGGTCGATTTCCTTTGCCATGGTTAGAGAATGCCAGCGTCGCAGTCGCCGTGACTCGCCTACTGTGAGAACGGTGACAGGTAACTGGCAACCGGATCCCGAAGGCCGCTACGAATACCGCTGGTGGGATGGAGAGCGCTGGACCGATCAGGTCTCCCACCGCGGCCAGGTCGGCCGCGCACCGCTGGGTGCCCCCCCGCAGCCGCAGGGTGGTCCGCCGCAGGGTGGTCCGCCGCAGGCCGCCGCCGTCCCGGCTGCCGGCGGTGACGGTTTCGCCGGTATCACCGGGGATCTCGTCGACGGGCGCTTCAGCGAGAAGGAAGCCAAGGCGATCGCCAACCAGAACTCGAAGCTGCTTCGGGTGCGCCTCGGTGAGCCGTTCATGGCCCGGCAGGGCGCGATGGTCGCCTACCAGGGCAACGTCGACTTCACCTTCGAGGGCGGCGGCGCCTCGAAGTTCATCAAGAAGGCGCTGACCGGTGAGGGGCTGCCGTTGATGCGGTGCCAGGGCCAGGGTGATGTGTTCCTCGCCGAGCGCGCCTACGACGTGCACCTGCTGAACCTGAACAACACCGGCCTGTCCATCAGCGGCAAGAACGTGCTCGCCTTCTCGTCCAGCCTGGACTGGAACATCGAGCGGGTGAAGGGCGGCAGCATCGCGACGGGCGGGCTGTTCAACACGACGTTGCGCGGATCCGGATGGGTGGCGCTGACCACCGACGGCCCGCCGGTCGTGCTGAATGCCGCAGAGGCACCGACCTTCGCGGACACCAATGCGGTGGTGGCCTGGTCGGCGAACCTGCAGACGCAGCTGAAGGCGAGCTTCCGGGCGGGTGCGCTGATCGGCCGCGGATCCGGCGAGGCGGTCCAGGTGTCGTTCTACGGTCAGGGATTCGTCATCGTCCAGCCGTCGGAGGGCGCTCCCGTCGCCGTGCAGGCACACTGACCGCACGACTCACAGCTCGAGCAGCACCGTGACCGGGCCGTCGTTGACCAGTGCGACCTGCATGTCGGCGCCGAACACACCGGTCTCGACGTGCGCGCCCAACTCCCGCAGCGCATCGGCGAAAGCCGCCACCAGTGGCTCGGCGACCGCCCCTGGCGCGGCCGCGTTCCAGGTCGGCCGCCGGCCCTTGACGGTGTTGGCGTAAAGCGTGAACTGGCTGACCGCCAGAATCGGCGCGCCCACGTCCGACGCCGACTTTTCGTCGTCGAGAATGCGTAGCTGCCAGAGCTTTTCGGCCAACCGCTTGGCTTTGGCGGCATCGTCGGTGTGCGTCACACCGACCAAGGCGAGCAGTCCTTGGCCGTCCGGTTGCACGGCGCCGACCACCTCGCCGTTGACCGTGACACTGGCCGACGTCACCCGCTGCACGAGAATGCGCATGGTCGCAGATGCTGCCAGACGCGGCACTCGACACCCACGACGGATACCCCCGGCGGGCGGTACTGTCCGGGCTGCTGCAGGTCGTGGGCTACAGCGAGCCGAGCATGCCGTTCATGGCGTCGATCTCCCGCTGCTGCGTCTCGACGATCGACCGTGCCAGTTGCGTGGCCGACGGATACTGACCGATGTCGATCTCCTTCTGCGCCATGGTTATTGCCCCCTGGTGATGCGAAATCATCTGCGTCAGAAAAAGCTTCGACGCCTCAGCACCCTGCGCCGCGGTCAAGGCCGCCATGTCCTGTTCGGACATCATGCCGGTCATATCGTGCATGTCGTGGCCCGACATCGCGGGCATGGGCGGCACCTTCCACTGGTCGAGCCATCCCTGCATCTGCCGGATCTCCGGGCCCTGCTCGGCCTTGATCTGATTGGCGAGAGCGGTGACGCGCGGATCGATGCCCTGCTTCGCCAGCAACATATCGCTCATCTCCACCGCTTGCCGGTGGTGCGGGATCATCTGCTGCGTGAAAGCCACGTCCGCGTCGTTGTGCGCTTCGGCGCCGGGCGCCGAGGAGCCGGTGGCGCTTGCCGATGCCGACGCCGAATGACCCGAAGAGTGCTCACTGGTATTCGACTCGCCGCTGCTACATCCCGCCGAGACCACGACCACCACCAGAGCACCCGCACCTGCCAGAGCCGTTCGTTTCCACGTCACTTTCGGTCATCCCTTCTCATGACGAACATTCCCCTTTTACCTATACCCCCTATGGGTATAGGATGACAAACATGATGATGTGGTCGGTTTTGGCATGACCTCGGTCACCCTGGCGCTCGGCGGCATGAGCTGTGCCTCGTGCGCAGCCCGGATCGAGAACACGCTGAACCGGATCGACGGGGTTTCCGCGAGCGTCAACTTTGCCACTGAGCAAGCCGAAGTCGACTTTCCGCATGACGTGAGGCCGGAGGACCTGGTGAGCGCCGTGGAGGCGACCGGATATAGCGCGACGTTCGCCACAGTAGCCGGGGACGCTGCGCCGCAGGTGGCCGACGACTCCGCATCCCTGCGGGTGCGCCTCGCGTTGTCCGCGGCTCTCACCGTGCCTGTGTTGGCGCTTTCGATGGTGCCCGCGCTGCGGTTCGACAACTGGCAGGACGTGGTGCTCGCGCTCGCGACACCGGTGGTGGTCTGGGGTGCCTGGCCGTTCCACGTTGCGGCGTGGAAGAACCTGCGGCATCGCGCCACCACGATGGACACCTTGATCTCGCTGGGCGTGTCTGCGGCCTACGCCTGGTCGTTGTGGGCCTTGCTGTCCACACGGCCCGAGGCACCCGAGCCACATCTGTACTTCGAGGTGGCCGCGGTGGTCACGACATTCATCCTGGCCGGCCGATTCTTCGAGGCGCGGGCCAAGCGACGGTCGGGCGCGGCGCTGCGCGCGCTGCTCGACCTGGGGGCCAAGGACGTCGCGGTGGTACGGAACTTGGTCGAAACGCGGGTTCCCGTGGGCGAACTCACGGTCGGTGATGTGTTCGTGGTGCGCCCCGGTGAGAAGATCGCCACCGATGGCGTGGTCACGGTCGGGACGTCGGCCGTCGATGCGTCGATGGTGACCGGCGAGTCGGTGCCAACCGAAGTCGGTCCCGGTGACGCCGTGGTCGGAGCGACCGTCAATGTCGGCGGCCGGATTCAGGTGCAGGCGACCAGGGTGGGGGCCGACACCCAGCTCGCCCAGATGGGTCGGCTGGTCAGCCAGGCGCAGAACGGCAAGGCCGCGGTGCAGCGGCTCGCGGATCGGGCGTCGGCGGTGTTCGTCCCGATCGTCGTCGGCCTGTCGTTTCTCACGCTCGCGGCCTGGCTGCTGGTCGGCGGATCGGCCGGCGCGGCGGTCTCAGCAGCGGTCGCAGTGCTGATCGTGGCGTGCCCGTGCGCATTGGGACTGGCCACACCGACCGCACTGTTGGTCGGAACCGGCCGCGGTGCCCAGCTCGGCATTCTGATCAGGGGTCCGGAGGTGCTCGAGTCCACCCGGCATATCGACACGATCGTCCTGGACAAGACCGGCACCATCACCTCCGGTGCGATGACGTTGATCGATGTGATCGCCGTGGACGGCGAGCAGCCCGACGAGGTGCTGCGGCTGGCCGGAGCGCTCGAGGACTCTTCGGAGCATCCGATCGCCAAGGCCATCGCAACCGCCGCCCGGGACAAGCTCGGCGACCTTCCGGCGGTCGCGGAGTTCAGCAACGCACAGGGACTCGGCGTGCATGGGCGCCTCGAGGGTCGCGACGTGATCGTCGGCCGGCCACGCTTCCTCGCGGAGCGGTCGATGCGGTGGTCCGACGAACTCTCGGCAGGCGTGAAACACGCAGAGTCCGAAGGGATGACGGTCGTCGCGGCCGGCTGGGACGGCAAGGTGCGCGGGCTGCTGGTGGTGGCCGATACGGTGAAGCCCACGTCGGCGGAAGCGGTTTCCGGGCTGCGCGCCCTGGGGCTCACGCCGATCATGCTGACCGGCGACAACGACGCTGCTGCGCGGACGATCGCCGCCCAGGTCGGCATCGACGACGTGATCGCCGAGGTGCTTCCACAGGACAAGGTCGCGACCATCAAACGGCTGCAGGCCGACGGCAAGGTGATCGCAATGGTCGGCGACGGTGTCAATGACGCGGCCGCACTCGCGCAGGCGGACCTCGGTCTCGCGATGGGCAGTGGCACCGATGTGGCGATCGAAGCCAGCGATCTGACCTTGATGCGCAATGATCTGCGCGCGGTTGCCGGCGCAATCCGCCTCTCGCGCAAGACGTTGTCCATCATCAAGGGCAACCTCTTCTGGGCGTTCGCCTACAACGTCGCGGCGCTCCCGTTGGCCGCGCTCGGCCTTCTGAATCCGATGATCGCCGGCGCTGCAATGGCTTTCAGCTCGGTATTCGTCGTGAGCAACAGCCTGCGGTTGCGCCGGTTCAATCCGTCTCGCGAGCCGAAGAGTCCGCTTGTTCGGCGGCCGCGGCGCGGCGCGCGCGGAAGACCTTCACCTCAGACTTGATGCCCTTGAGGTGGCGCCTGCCCGCAAACGACCAGGTGAACCGTCTGTCATCCCCGATCGCCTCACGGGCCGATTCGGCCACCAATATCGAGCCGGGACGAGCCGCTCCGGTGACCCGGCTGGCCAGGTTGACCGGACTCCCGAACCAATCACCGCCCCGGCTCACCGCCATTCCGGTGGCCACACCGACCCGCAGTGTCGGATAGTCCTCGTCGTCGTCGGTGGCGTCGACCAGGTCCAGCACCGCGTCCAGCAGCGCGATGGGATCCGGGCTGACCAGCATCACCTCGTCGCCGATCGTCTTGATGAACCGCACGGGCTGCACGGCTACCTCACGAGCCAGATCGGCGAGCCGGTGGGCCAGGCCCTCGAGTTCTTCGGGCGGCACCACCTCGCCCAACCGAGTGAAGCCGACCAGGTCGGCGAACGCGATCGTCACCAGCCGCGCCCCGGGTATGCGCTGGCCCTCGGCACGCTCGCTGGCGCTGACGGCCTCATGCTCCATCAGATGCCGTAGCTGAAACAACAGCAACTCGTGGATCATCGGCCCGAGTATCGGAGCGACCTCTGTCAGCAGTGCCTCGGACGCCTGTGCGATCTCCAGTTCGGTGGCGCCGGGAGTCAGCACCGTGGCCAGCCCGGTGTACCTCATGACCTCGGCCGCTCGGGACAAACCCTCGCCCAGCATGTGGGTGATCTGCACGATGTCGTCCGGCGTGATGCCGAGATCGATGAACTTCTGCGCGAACGCCGCGGCTTCGGCGTCGGCACGCAGATGCACCGCGGCGTCGGGGTCGTCGACCCTCGGCAAGCCCATCGCGCGTTGCAACCGCTGCAGCAGTTCCAGATCGATCCCGGTCGTCTCGCTGGTCTCCCGCGCCGAGACGTAGACGCCGTCATCGCCCAGGATCCGGCGCGGGGCCAACAGCATCGGAGCGAACGCACCGCGGATGTGTTCGACGGTGATGCCGCGGTCGAGCAGCCACGGGATCAGTTCGGCGCGTTCGGTTCGGGCCTTCCCTTCGAGGCCGTCGAGCAGTCCGGACGCCTCGACGTCGAAGTCTGTCTCTTTCGGCACCGGCTCAACGTATACCGCGGCCGAATGCGATATTCAGAGCCGTGACGTCACCCTTGCTGCGCGGACTGCCGCAGATAATCGGCAACCGCCCCCACACGCTGATCCTCGGCAATATGCCGAGCGTGATGTCGCTGGCCGCGCAGCAGTACTACAGCAATCCGCGCAATGCGTTCTGGCGGATCATCGGTGAGATCCTCGGGTTCGACCCGAGCGCCGCCTACGACGTCAGAACAGCCGGCCTGCTCGAGCACGGCGTGGCCGTCTGGGACGTGTTGCGCGCATGCCGACGCGTCGGAAGCCTGGATTCCGCGGTCGAGCCGGGCAGCATGGTCGCCAATGATTTCGAGCAGCTGTTCGGCGAACATCGGCATATCACACGGGTCTTCTTCAACGGATCGGCCGCCGAGGCGAACTTCTCCCGGCTGGTACGCATCGACCACCCGCTCCGTTTCCAGCGCCTGCCGTCGACCAGCCCGGCCAACACTGTGCGATATGCGGACAAGCTGGACGCCTGGCGAGAAGCCATAACTGCACGTCAATAACGATCCCGGCATGGTTGGCACCCCTATCCTCAGTGCAGCAGCAGTGGCGAACACCCGGGGGTCCGTCGGATGACGACAGCAGTGACATGCCGGGAGTGCGGTACCGCGCCGCGAGCGGGGGTGCGGGTGCCGTGAGAGCCTGCGCCGCTTTGCGGCACGGAGCTGTGCGAGAACGCCAGATTCTGCGATGAGTGCGGATCGCCGGTCGGATGGCGCACGCTCGCCGAGCACAAGCAGGTGACCGTCCTGTTCCCCGATGTCGTTCGGTCGTTGGAGATGGCTTCCGCCTTCGACCCGGCACGGCTCCGCGAGAATCATGGCCGAGCTTGGTGTACATCAAGAATCTCGACGCCCCCGTCGTGGCGCGGCAGCTGCTGTCGATCGGCGGTCATCAGCCCCGCCGGAGGGACGAATCGAAACTCGTCGGCCGCACCTGGGAACTGAACACACCTATCGCGACCACTACCGCCAGCGACTCCGTCAGCGTGCGTGAACTACGAAATTTTCGCGGCGTGTCGGCCGCAGACACGCACTCTCGCGGGAAAGGGGTCAGGAAAGTGGGGGGCGGCGGTGGGCCCAGGGACGCGCCTTCTCGATCTGGCCGGCCAGCGCCAGCAACGTCGCCTCGTCCCACGGCCTGCCCACCAGCTGGATCGACGTCGGAATGCCGTCGCCGTCGAGCCCCCACGGCACCGCGGCCGCCGGCTGACCCGTCACGTTGAACACCCCCTGGAACGGTACGCGCGGTGCGACGAGCATCAGCGTCGAGATGGCGCCCCGCCGTTGATATGCGCCAACCCGCGAGGGTCCGCTCGCCGTCGTGGGCGTGATCACCACGTCGACGTCGTCGAAGATCGATTGAACGCGTTCGGCGACTTGGCTTTCCGTGGCGCGGATCGCGTTCATCCGCTTCGCCGAGATCAAGCCGCCGATCCGGGCGAAGCCGCGCGTGCGCGCCTCCAGCCGCTCCGGGTGCGGCAGCGACCGCACGTCGTCGTACACGCCGCGGAAGAAGCGCGGGAGCGCCTGGCCGTAGGCGGCCGACGGCGGATAATCCGGGTCGCGCACGTGCACGTCGTGACCGAGTTCGCGCAGCAGTGCGCCGGCCTCGTCGAGGGCCGCCCGCTGTGCCTTGCCGACGCGGGCGGTGAGCGGCGGTGGCACCTTGTGCTCAACGCGATCCGCAGCCGACCCGGCTCACGGCCCGCCGCGCCGACGAATCCGCCGTCGGGCGCCGGCTGCGTCGTCGTCACGTCGAGGAAGAGCGCCGCATCCTCGACGGTGCGCGCCAGCGGGCCGTTGACGCTCAGGCCGTTCCACGCATCGTCGTGCGGCGCCAGCGGCACCCGGTCCCGCTGGGGCTTGAGCCCGAAGAGCCCGCACCACGCCGATGGGATACGAATCGAGCCCATGCCGTCGGAACCCAGTGCCATCGAGGCGAGACCGGCTGCCACTGCGGCCCCGCTGCCGCCGCTGCTGCCGCCGGGCGCGTAGTCGGTGTTCCACGGATTGCGCGTGGCACCGTAGGCAAGCGTCTCCGTGAAGGACCAGATCATCATCTCCGGCACGGTCGTCTTGCCCACGATCACCGCACCGGCCGCCCGGAGCCGGCGGATGACCTCGGCATCCTCCGTACACGCCGGTCCGTGTGCCGCGCTGCCACAGGTGGTCACCTCGCCGGCGACGTCGACGTCGTCCTTGACCGCAATCGGCACGCCGAGCAAGGGCAGTCGCTCCCCCGCATCCAGCCGGGCCTGCGCGGCGACCGCCTCATCCCTCGCCCGAGCTGCGAGGACGACCCGATAGCAGCGCAGCGCAGGATCCAGCCGGGCGATGCGGTCCAGATAGACGTCGAGCAGCACCGGCGCAGTTGTCGTGCCGTCGGCAAGCAGGCGGGCCTGCTGTGCGGCACCCGCGAAGGCCAGATCAGTCGGATCCACGTGCGTTCCTAACTTCCATGGGTGGCGGCGTAATCACCCGGCGTAGTGCCGAGCATGGTGCGAAAGTCGTTGATGAAGTGCGCCTGGTCGTACCAGCCGAGCCGGACGGCGAGATCGGCGAAGTCGACGCCGGGTACCGTCTCGATCTCGAGCGCGGCCTGCTGCAGCCGATACCGGCACAACACCCATTTGACCGGCACACCAACGTAACGGCGGAACACCCGCTGGGTGGTGCGTGCGCTCCACGGCGAATGGGCCATCACCTGCTCAACCCTGTGCAGCCGATCGTCGTCCCGGATCCGGTCGACGAGCGCGGTCAGGGAGACGAACGTCGGGTCGGGATCACCCGGAAACGCCCCGATCAAGTCGTCGAGCCGGGCGGCGGCCGCATCCTTGTCGTCATCGAGATGAACGGGCCCGCTGAACAATTCGTCGTCGACCGGCTGCACCCGCCCCGTCATCTGCGCCGCGTCGCGAGCGAAGCGCGCGGTGAAGCCGCCGGGCCGGAACCGTGCACCGACGACACAGCCCCGCTCGCTGATCGTGGTATGGAACACCCGCTCCACCACGCCGTGCACCAACGTGTTCGGCAGGGAAAAACCGTGTCGTGGACCGTCTTCGCCCCATTCGTGGGTGAGGTGCATCGACGGGAAGGTGATCACACTGCTGTCGAAGGGGCCGTCTTCGCGCAGATCCCAGCTCACGGACCAGAAGTGCTCGACGAACCTGGCCGTCGCCGTCGATGGTGCCCACCGATCCAGATCGAACACGCCCGAACTACCCGCGCGGCCCACGACGCCGCGGGTGGGCGCCGGTCCTGTCGCGTTTTTCCAAGCGCCCATGGAGTAAGGCTACGAAACTGGCGAACATGAGCGTCAAACCAATCCCGGAGGGCTACACCAGCCTGACCCCGTTCCTGTGCATCGACGGCGCCGCCGCCGCGATCGACTTCTACACCTCGGTGTTCGGCGCCCAGCTCGTCGACCGGATGGACGGCCCCAACGGCACGGTGGCGCACGCCGAACTGGACTTCGGCAATGGACGCCTCCAGCTGGGCGACCCCGCCGAGGCCTACCAGATTGCCGCGCCCGACCCCGATCAGCCGGCGACCCATTCGGTCGCGCTGTACTGCGACGACACCGATGCCGTTGTCGCGAAGGCGGAAAAGGCCGGCGCCACCATTCGTGAACCGGCGCAGACGTTCTTCACCGGCGACCGTTTCGCCTCGATCGTGGACCCCTTCGGCCAACGCTGGACGGTGATGACCCGCGTCGAGGATGTCTCGCCGGAAGAGCGCGACCGCCGGATGGCCGACTGGGCGAAAGCGAACGCGTAGCGGCTACCGTGGCGGGATGTCCTGCATGTTCTGCGCGATCGTCGCCGGGGCGGCCCCGGCCATCACCATCAGCGAGGACGCCGACTACCTGGCCATCCTCGACATCCGTCCGTTCACCCGGGGCCACACCCTGGTCATCCCCAAGCGCCATACCGTCGACCTGACCGACACGTCACCGGAGACCGTCGCCGGCATGGTGACCCTCGGCCAGCGGATCGCCCGGGCGGCGCGTCAGTCGGGGCTGCACGCCGACGGCAACAACATCGCGATCAACGACGGCAAGGCCGCATTCCAGAGCGTGTTCCACATTCACCTGCACGTGGTGCCGCGGCAGGACGGCGACAAGCTGTCGTTCGCCAAGGGCATGCTGCTGCGACGCGATCCGGACCGCGAGACATCCGGCCGAATGCTGCGTGAGGCTCTGGCGCAACTCGACACCGCTGCGCAAGACTGACGTCATGGACATCACCCGATGGCTCGAGCAAAACGTCGGCGCCCCGCTGCTGATGATGCATGACAGGATCTACAAGAGCACCGGCGGCCGGATCGGCCATACGATCCCTGGCGGTCCGTCGAACCTGATCCTGCACACCACCGGCGCGAAAACCGGCCAGAAGCGGGCCAACACGCTCAGCTATGCCAGGGACGGCGACGACTATCTCGTCGTCGCGTCGAAGGGCGGCGATCCCAAGGCGCCGGGCTGGTACCACAATCTCAAGGCCGATCCGAAGGTCGAGATCAACGTGGGCCCAAAGCGATTCGCCGTGACGGCCACGCTGGTGCCGCCGGACGATCCGGACTACCCGCGGCTGTGGAAGATCGTCAACAACATGAGGGGCAACAAAGATCGCTACATCGGCTACCAGAAAAGGACGTCGCGGCCGATTCCGGTGGTCAGGCTGACGCCGTAGGCCACAGTTTCGCCTTGATCTCGCGCGATAAAACGTCGGGGTCGGTCTTGAGATCAACGAGGATCCGAACGGCGCCACCGTCACCCTCGCTCAGCAGACCAAGGAACAAATGCTCTGGCCCGATGCGGGCATGACCGAGCGCCAGCGCCTCCTCCAGAGCCGACTTGAGCGAATTTTTCGCCTGGTCGCTGAAGGGAAGATGACCACTCGGTTCTTCATCGCCGACGCCGAACGTCTGCTTGATGCGGTCGACCAAGGCCTGGAATTCGATCCCGTGAGCCTCGAAGACCGCCGTGGTGACCGGCTCCGGCTGGAGCATCACACCCAGCAACAGGTGCTCCGTTCCAACGGAGGTCTGTTTGAGCGCTTTGGCCTGCCACTGACTTTGCACGATCACCTGCTTCGCGGTGTCGTTGAAGCGCTCGAACATCGACTAAGCGTGGCACATCGGTGGCCTTAGAACAGCTCCTTGGCCAGCAGTTCCAGGGTCGAATCGCGCGCTGACGCGGTGGCCGGATCGGCGCCACGGCGGGCAGAGGCGACGGGGTTGATCATCACCTCGTCGACGCCGAACTGCTGCGCCAGTGCGCGCACCTGCTCGGCGGCCTCAGCAGGGGTGCCGACGACGGCGCGACGCAGGCCGGATTCGATGACGGCCTCCGCCTGAGGGCTCATCACGGTCTGCTCGGCATCCTCGACCAGGTCGAGCGCTCCGAGAAGTTGGCCGGTCCGCAGCCGGCCCATCATCTGCAGATTCGGCAGCAGCAAAGCCATTGCCTCGTCGTGGGTTTCGGCCACCACGGCGTTGACTGTCAGAAATGTCACCGGTTTGTCGGCCCGTTCGCTGGGCCGGAACTCGGACCGGTACACCTCGAGCGCCTCGGCGGTGCCCTGCCCCGAGAAGTGGTGAGCGAAGACATACGGCAGACCCTTGGCGGCCGCCAGATGCGCCGAGTACATCGACGATCCCAGCAGCCACAGCTTCGGCTCGGTGGCCGCGGCCGGGGTGGCCTTGAGGATGTAGTTCTCCCGCATCAGGTCGCGCGGCAAGGGGACCCGCACGCCGTGGGCCCTCATCAACGCCACCACATCGTCGAGGTACTGCGGAAACGCCTCGATGTCGCGGTCGTCGCGGCCCGCGGCCCCGCGCAACGCCAGCGATGTGACGGGATCGGAGCCGGGCGCGCGGCCGATCCCCAGATCGATACGGCCGGGATGGGCGGCCTCGAGAAGAGCGAACTGCTCGGCGACGGCCAGGGGGGCATGGTTGGGCAGCATCACGCCGCCGGAGCCGAGTCGCAGCCGCGACGTCTGCGCGGCAAGGTGCGCGATCAGCACCGGCGGGCTGGTGGCCGCCACGGCGGGCATGTTGTGGTGCTCGGCGATCCAGTAGCGCGTGTAGCCGAGGCGATCGGCCGTCTGCGCGAGGTGTGTGGTCGCCGCCAGGGCATCGGACGTCGACTGGTCTGTCCGTACGGGCACCAGGTCGAGCACGGAAAGCTGCATGGCTACCTCAACACTCCCGGACAACGGGATAGTCCTTCACTGCACACATCCGTCAGTATCGATTTCGGCGGCGGCCTGCATGAAGATGTCGTCGAGCATCTGCGGAGTGAGCCTGCCGGTGAACGTGTTCTGCTGGCTCGGGTGGAAACACCCGATCAGGGTGACCTCGCCCCGACCGGTGCGCAGCTCGGCCGTCGCGCCGTGGCCGAACTTCGGTGCGGGCGATGGCACTGTTCCTCCCCCAGTCCGGATCATCTGCAACGCGGCGCGCCACGCAAACCCACCCAGCGCCACCACGATTCGCACATCGGAGACGGTCAGGCGCCATTCGGCGTCCAGCCAGGGCGCGCACGTCGCCCGCTCTCCAGGCGTCGGCGCGTTCGCGGGCGGTGCGCAGCGCACCGCCGCGGCCACCCGAGTGTCGTTGAGCACCAGACCGTCAGCGGCATCCACCGATATCGATTGGTTGGCCAGTCCCGCGCGATGCAGGGCGGCGAACAGAAAATCGCCCGAGCGGTCCCCGGTGAACACCCGCCCCGTGCGGTTGGCGCCGTGGGCCGCGGGTGCCAGCCCCACCACCATCACCCGCGGCCGCGCCGACCCCCACCCCGGGGCGGGGCGGCCCCAGTACGGCTGATCCGCATACGACTTGCGCTTGACGACGGCCACCTCCTCACGCCACTCGACCAACCGCGGACAGGCCCGGCATACCGACACCTCGGCGTCGAGTTCCCCGATGGACCGCACGGCCTGAGCCATCGCCACCACCTGGGCGGCATTGGTGGCGACGGCGGTGCGCGGCGTGGCCGGATCACCGGGCCAACCACGTCCGGGGGGCACCGGCGAATCGAACGGCACGCCGGTACGCGGATGGGCCGATTTCACCCCACCACTCTGCATGCGCGGCGCAATCGGACGCCCGGCGGCCCCGCCCGCTGTTAGATTCGGCCGCGATACCCCATGACCGATTCCAAGCGCGGCCCGCTGCTGTTGATCCTGTTCGCGGCACTGCTGGCCGGAGCGGGCAACGGCATCTCCATCGTGGCCTTCCCGTGGCTTGTGCTGCAGCGCAACGGCTCTGCGCTCGATGCGTCGATCGTGGCGATGGCCGGGACGCTGCCGCTGCTGGCCGCCACACTGATCGCCGGCGCCGCGGTGGACTTCCTCGGGCGCAGGCGGGTGTCGATGCTCTCCGATGCGCTGTCGGCGTTGTCGGTGGCCGCCGTTCCCGTGCTGGCCCTGATATTCGGCGTGGACATCATCAATGTCGGGGTGCTGGCGGGCTTGGCCGCCCTCGGCGCCTTGTTCGACCCGGCCGGGATGACTGCTCGGGAAACCATGCTGCCCGAGGCGGCCACCCGTGCGGGCTGGACGCTGGATCACGCCAACAGCGTCTACGAGGCGGTTTTCAACCTGGCCTACATCGTCGGTCCGGGCATCGGCGGCCTGCTGATCGCGACGCTGGGCGGCGTCAACACGATGTGGGTGACCGCATCCGCCTTCGCGATGTCCATCGCCGCAATCGCGATCCTCCGCCTGGAGGGTGCGGGCGTGCCCGATCCCGACACACTCCCGCGGGGCGTGTGGGCGGGCATTGTGGAAGGCCTGCGCTTCGTCTGGCACAACAGGGTGCTGCGCACGCTGGCCTTCGTCGACCTCGCGGCCACCGGGCTGTATATGCCGATGGAATCGGTGCTGTTCCCGAAATATTTCACGGATCGCAATGAACCGGCCCACCTCGGCTGGGTGCTGATGGCGTTGAGCGTCGGCGGCCTGGTGGGGGCATTGAGCTACGCGGTGATGTCGAAATACGCGAGCAGGCGGGCCGTGATGCTCACCGCGGTCCTGACGCTCGGCGTGGCGATGACCGTGATCGCGTTCCTGCCGGCCCTGCCCGTGATCCTCGTCCTGTGCGCCGTCGTGGGGTTCGTCTACGGGCCGATCGCACCGATCTACAACTACGTGATGCAGACCCGCGCCCCGCAGCATCTGCGCGGCCGCGTGGTCGGGGTGATGGGCTCGCTGGCCTACGCGGCGGGCCCGCTCGGGCTGGTTTTGGCCGGCCCCCTGGCCGATGCCGCGGGGTTGCATGCGACGTTCCTCGCGTTGTCACTGCCGATGCTGGTGCTCGGCGTCGCCGCGGTATTCCTGCCCGGTCTGCGGGACCTGGACCGTCCGCCAGCCGGCCCGGTCGGCGAAACCGACCCGGCGTCGCGCAGATAGCGCACGCACCTTTCCGCGATTTGACGCGTGTGTGAGTTAGTACCTTCTAGGCTTTTCCGGTGCGGTTGACGTGGCCACTGACCGGTCGTCTCGAGGAGAAGCGAACCATCGAGGCCGCCCTGTCGGCGCCCGATCTGTCGGGAATTCTGGTGTGCGGGGCCGCGGGGGTGGGCAAAAGCCGGATCGCCCGAGAGGCGGTGTCCGCGGCTTCGTCGCGCGGATGCGAATCGCGCTGGGCAGTGGGGACGACGTCGGCTCGCAAGGTCCCGCTGGGGGCGTTCGCCCCGTGGGCCACGTCCACCGGTGGTGACCGGCTGCAACTGGTGCGCGACGTGATCGAATCGGTCACCGCGGCGCCGCCGGGCAGGACGGTCATCCTCGGCGTCGACGATGTGCAGCTGCTGGACGAACTGTCGACGTTCGTCCTGCACCAGATCGTCCAACGCGATGCCGCCAAAGTGGTACTGACCCTGCGCGACGGCGAACAGATTCCCGCCGAGGTCCACGAGATATGGAAGGGCGGCCAGTTCGACCGGCTCGACGTCCAGCCGTTGTCGGTCGACGAGATCGCCGAGCTGTTGTCCGCCGCGCTGGACGGACCCGTTGAACCGGACGTCGTCACCCGGCTGTGGAAACTCACCCGCGGCAACGCCCTGTATCTGCGCAACATCGTCGAGCAGGAGGTCGCCGACCGGCGGATCGAGCAACGGTCCGGGGTGTGGCGATGGATCGGCGACCCGATCATGCCCAACGGCCTGGTCGAAGCCATCGAATCCCGCTTCGGCACCTTGGCCACCCCCGTCCGCGACGTGATCGACGTTCTCGCGATCGGCGAGCCTCTGGAGCTCAGCGTGTTGAGGCGGATCGTCGATCCCGATGCCATCGAGGAAGCCGACGTCCGCGGCCTCATCACCGTCGACGAGGTGGAGACCGGCATTGAAGTTCGTGTGGCACATCCTCTCTACGGTGAGGTACGCAGGCTGCGCGCGCCGGCTACCACACTGCGGCGGCTACGCGGCCTCGTCGCCACCGAACTCGCCGCCGCCGGTGAGGGCGATATCCGGGCCGAGGTGCGGCGTGCGACGCTGCTTCTGGAGTCCGACCTGCGCCCGGACGTGGATCTGCTGCTCAAGGCGGCCAACGGCGCGATCTGGCTCGGCGATCTGCGGCTGGCCGAGCGGCTCGCGGAGACGGCGATCCGGGCCGGCGCCGGAGCGGAGGCGTATTTCATTCGCGCGCATGCCTTGTCGTGGTTGTTCGCCGCACCGGAGGCCGACGAGGTACTGGCCCATATGCCGACCGCCGGTCTGACCGACGACGAACGCGCCCGACTGGCCTACCTGCGCGCCTCAAACGCCTTGTGGGCGCTCGGCGACCCGGCGCGGGCCAAGAAGATCATCGACGAGGCGGCAACCAGTACCCCGCCGGGCGCGCGCACGTGGATCGATGCATTTCTGACGATCTACTCGTTCGCCATGGATCAGCCGGATGCCGCGCTGGAAGCGTCGAGAAGCCTTGTCCTCGAAGATCTGCCGCCGGTCGTTGGCGCCGAGACCTCATGGGCGCTGACCGTCATCACCTCCGACGCCGGCCGGACGTCGGACGCCGAGACCGTCGCCAACACGGGATATGCGGTGGCGTCCCGGGCTTTCGATTCTCCCCACATGAGATTCAACATCGCCGACGCCCATGTCAGTGCGCTGCTGTTGGCCGGCCGGATGGATGACGCGCTCACGGTGGCCGAGAACGTACGGCGTCAGGCCACCGAGATGTTCGGCGCGGCCGAACTGCTCGGCGCCGCGGTCGCCGGGCGGGCAGAGCTGGCTGCGGGCCGCCTCGACACCGCATGCGCGCTACTGCAGCGGACGGCGCCTGCACTGGTCGCGTCGGGCCTCGCCCTCGGTTGGGGATACCGCTACCAGATCCCGCTGGCCACCGCGTTCGCCATGCGTGGCGCGACGGCCGAGGCGGCCGCCGTACTCACGGCGCTCGCCCAGGTGCAACGCACGTACCGAATGTTGGATTACGAGCGCAGCCTGGCCGAGGCATGGGTGGCGGCGAACCAGGGGGCGGTCAGCGAAGCGATCCAATTGATGTTGTCCGCCGCGCAAACATGCGGATCCCGCGGTCAGTTCGCCGCAGAGGTCCTGTGCCTGCAGACCGCCGTTCAGTTCGGTGACCATTCGGGTGCGTCCCGGCTGGCCGAACTCCAATCGATCGTCGAGGGACCGCGCGCCGGCCTGGCGGCCCGCTTCGCCGCCAGTCTGCGCGACCGCGATGGACCTGAACTAGACGCGTTGTCAACGGCTTTCGAGGAGATCGGCGATCTGGTCGCAGCCGTGGACGCCGCCGCACACGCCGCCCTGGTGTACCGACACCGAGAGTTGCCCGGTAAGCGGCTGACATCTTCTGCACACGCGGACGCGCTCGCCAAGCAGTGCGGCGGCATCAACACGCCCGCGCTCTGCCAGGTCGCCGAGCCGATGCCGTTGACGGGGCGCGAGCGAGAAATCGTGATGCTGATCGCCACCGGGATGTCGACCCGCCAGATCGCCGACCGGCTCTGCCTGTCCGTGCGGACGGTCGAAGGCCACGTCTACCGGGCGATGACCAAGACCGGAACGACCACGCGCGAGGAGCTCGTGGCGCTCTTCAAGCATTACAAGCCGGACTCGTAGGCCGCCGCAGCGGCCATGAAGCTCAATCGCAAGACCAAGCAGGCGCTCGACCCGGAGGGCATCCTCAACCCCGGCGCGGCCATCTGGACCGACTCCGGCTCTCGCGGCTGCCTGCACCTCGCCGACCCGTCGTGTGCTGTGAACCTGTAGTCGAGCGACGGAGAACTTTCATGCCCACGTTCACCTTGCCCGACGGCGACATCCTGGGCTGCGAAACGCACGGCGACGGCCGCCGCTACTGGTGACCGGCGCCGCGCTCGCCATGCCGCACTGCCCCCGCCCCGGCTGAGCCGTGCAGTGGCTGAACGCATTCCGGGCGCAGAGTTCGTCGTCGTCGAGGGCGTCGGCTCGAGCCACGGAATGATCTACGAGCGGCTCGACGAAGGGGTCGACCCCGTCCGCGAACACCTGCGCCTGGTGGGACAGCACGTCCCAGCTGGCCGTCCGACCCACGGCTGACGTAACGGTCGGTGGAACGATTCGCCTGCGGCTATTGACACGACCTGGTGGCCTGTCGTACACATAAGACATGACCGCCACTTTGTCTCATGGCACACCGGTCCGCTTTCGGCTTGCTGACGCCGGCACCTGGGCGACACCGTGGCCGATGTACCGGGCGCTGCGCGACCACGACCCCGTGCATCACGTCGTGCCGGACGACCGGCCCGATCACGACTACTTCGTGATGTCCCGGCATGCCGACATCTGGGCGTCGGCACGCGACCACGAGACCTTTTCGTCGGCGCAGGGGCTGACGGTCAACTACGGCGAACTCGAGCTGATCGGGCTGGCCGACAACCCGCCGATGGTCATGACGGATCCGCCGGTGCACACCGAATTCCGCAAGCTGGTGTCGCGCGGCTTCACCCCACGGCAGGTGGAGGCGGTCGAGCCGAAGGTCCGCGAATACGTGATCGAACGCATCGAGCGCATCCGCGCGAACGGCGGCGGCGACATCGTCGCCGAACTGTTCAAGCCGCTGCCGTCGATGGTGGTCGCGCATTACCTCGGCGTGCCGGAAGAGGACCGCAGCCAGTTCGACGGCTGGACCGACGCGATCGTCGCCGCCAACACTTCCGAGGGCGGCGTCGCGGGAGCGTTGGGCACACTGGGCGAGGCGCTCGGCGAGATGATGGCCTACTTCACCGCTTTGATCGAACGCCGCCGCGTCGAGCCCGAGGACGACACCGTCTCGCACCTGGTGGCAGCGGGCGTCGGCGCCGACGGTGACATCGCGGGCGTGCTGTCGATTCTCGCGTTCACCTTCACGATGGTGACCGGCGGCAACGACACCACGACCGGCATGCTCGGCGGGTCGGTCCAGCTGCTGCACCAGCGGCCCGACCAACGCAGACTGCTGGCCGACAATCCCGACCTGATCCCCGATTCCATCGATGAGTTCCTGCGGCTGACGTCGCCCGCACAGATGCTCGGCCGCACGGTGACTCGCGATGTGACGGTCGGCAGCGTCACCATCCCCGAGGGGCGGCGGGTGATGTTCCTCTACGGCTCGGGCAACCGAGACGAGCGGCAGTACGGCGACGACGCAGGCGAACTGGACATCACCCGAAATCCGCGCAACATCCTGACCTTCAGCCACGGCGCGCACCACTGTCTCGGCGCCGCGGCCGCGCGCATGCAGTCGCGTGTCACGCTCACCAAGCTGATGGCACGGATCCCTGACTTCGAAGTGGATGAGTCCGCAATTGTCTGGGCCGGCGGCAGCTACGTCCGTCGTCCCATCTCCGTTCCGTTCACGGTGAAGCGCTGATGGCCGGTGATTGGCTGGCCGCGCGCCGGACCGAGGTGGCCGCCGACCGCATCCTGGACGCGGCGGGCGATCTGTTCGCACGCCAAGAGGCCGCCACCGTGGGCATGCACGAGATCGCCTCGGCCGCAGGGTGTTCGCGTGCGACGCTGTACCGGTACTTCGAGAATCGCGACGCGCTGTACACCGCATACGTGCACCGGGAGAGCTACCGGCTCTACCGCGAGATGACCGAGCAGATCAATTCGGTGGTGGATCCGCGGGAACGCCTCATCGAAGGCATGATGGCCTCGCTGCGCAATGTCCGCGAAAGCCCGGCGCTGGCATCGTGGTTCGCCACCACCCAACGTCCCATCGGCGCCGAGATGGCCGATCAATCCGAGGTGGTCAAGGCGCTGACGGAGGCCTTCGTGATCTCACTGGGGCCAGATGAGCCCGATCTGGTGGCGCACCGGGCCCGCTGGCTCGTGCGGGTGATGACATCACTGTTCCTGATTCCCGGGCCCAGCGAGGACGACGAGCGCGCGATGCTCGAGGAGTTCGTTGTCCCGACGGTGATACCGGCTGCGCGCGAGGTGACCTGACCGGCTTCTCTATCGGCGCGGCATCGAGATAGTGAACTCATCCTCCGCGGTGCCAAGGTGGTCGTGGCTGTCCTGGCCGATCTCGATCGTCACCTGGTCGATCGGTCCGGTGAACTTGTTTTCGTGCGGTCCATAGTTTTGCGTCATAGCCCTTTGCCCGCGGCCGTCAGCCGGTGCGGACGCGGGTGAACCGGTGCAACAGCCAGGCCAGTGGAACCGTCACCAGGACGGTGACGACGAACAGGGTTCCCATCGAGCCCGTATAGATCGGGAAGTGGACGATCTCCACCATCACCAGTTCCATGGTCACCAGATGGATCAGGAAGATCTCGTAGGAGATCTCGCCGAGGAAGACCATCGGCCGGCTGGCGAGAAATCTGGCGTACAGGCCGTGGTCGCCCAGCGCGAGGGGGGCCACCGCCAACGTGGCGATCACCGCGTAGAACGCCGCCTTGAACAGTGCTTCGCGGAGTTCGGCCGGCGACGTGGTCGGCGCGCCCGCGATCGGGGTGGACACGATGAAGTAGCAGGCCACCGCGAGCGGCACGCACACCAGCGCGTATGCCCGTACGCCCATCGGCTGCAGCACCGCCAGCATCATTCCGCCGATGAACCACCCGAGATACGTCGGCAGCCACAGCCGGGAGCCGTCGGGCAGAAAGTCGGTGGTGTGCACCAGGATCAGCCAGGCCGGCGTGATCAACGCCAAGCCCGACAGACCGGCCAGCAGCAGCACAGGTCGCCAGCGCCGCCGGCACAGCGCGCCCAGCAACACGTAGGACAGCAACGGCAGCGCGACATAGAACGCGACCTCCACCGCCAGGCTCCACATCTGCGTGAGTCCTTGGTGCAGATACGAATACAGGTAGTTGTCGGTGTAGATCTGCGAGAGCGTGAGGTTGCGGAACAACCCCGTCCACGTGTGACCGGGGTTCGGGCCCGCGGTGCGGAAGTGGTACACGGCATAGGCCACCAGCACGGTGACGACATAGGCCGGCATGATGCGCCGCACGCGATGCCAGGCGTAGCGGCGCACCGACGGCGGCGCGTTTCCCGACGCAGTGGCCTTCACCCAAGGGCCGAACAGCAGGAATCCGGACAGCACGAAGAAGATCGGCACCCCGATCTCCATGCGCGAGTAGATCAGCCCGACGTAGCCATGGGTGTATTTGCCTGTGGTGTAGGCGGCATGGGTGGCAACGACGAGCAACGCTGCAACCGCGCGGATGCCGGTGAGCGATGCGACCCGCTCGACTTTGGCGACCGACTCGAGGCCGCCCTGTGCGTCGACGTTCTTCGACAGGGTCATTTGGATTTGTGGCTGGGTTTCCCGCCTTTGCGTGGCGGGCGATCCGGTTGCAGATTGATCAGCATGCCCTGAATACGGGTGCGCTCCAAGGCTTTCACGGTCTCGCGGGACAGCTCGGCCGGCAGCTCCACAAGAGAGTGGTCGGGCCGGATGGAGATGTGCCCGAAATCGCTGCGGTTCAGACCGCCTTCGTTGGCGATGGCGCCGACGATAGCGCCTGGACTCACCTTGTGCCGCTTACCCACCGCGATGCGATACGTCGCGAAGCCCTGCCCCGCTCTGCGCGACTGCTTGGGTCCACCGTCGGAGCGCTCAGGTCGATCATCGCGGCGGCGCTTCTCCGGCGGCGGTTCGGACATCAGGAACTGTTCGCCGTCACGCGCCTGCGCCGCCAGTGCGGCGGCGATGTCCACCATCGGGACGTCGTTCTCGCGCTCGTAGTCCTCGATCATCCGCCGGAACAGCTCGAAGCCCGGAGCCCCGAGTGCATCGGTGATGGAGTCCCGGAACTTGGCTACGCGCTGCGCGTTGACGTGATCGACGGTGGGCAGTTCGGCTTCGGTGAGTTGTTGGCGCGTTGCCCTTTCGATGGACTTGAGCATGTGCCGCTCCCGCGGCGAGACGAACAGGAGGGCCTGTCCGGACCGGCCTGCGCGACCGGTTCGCCCGATCCGGTGCACGTAGGACTCGGTGTCGTGCGGAATGTCGTAATTCAGAACGTGCGAGATGCGCTCGACATCCAGCCCGCGAGCGGCCACATCGGTGGCCACCAGGATGTCTATTCCCCCCGGGCCGACCTCCTTCAGGGCCGCGATGGTGCGCTCGCGCTGCGCCTGCGGGATGTCGCCGTTGATCGCCGCCGCGGCGAGGCCACGCGCGCGCAGCTTCTCGGCGACCTCCTCGGTGGCCTGCTTGGTGCGGACGAAGACGATCATCGCGTCGAACGGCTCGACCTCGAGGAGACGGGTGAGCGCGTCCATCTTGCGTGGACCGGAGACCTGGATGTAGCGCTGCGTAATATTCTCTGCGGTGGCGGTTTTCGACTTGACCGACACCTCGACCGCGTCGTGCAGATATTTCTTGGTGATCTTGCGGATGGCCGGCGGCATGGTGGCAGAGAACAACGCCACCTGCTTGTACTCGGGAGTGTCGGACAGGATGCGTTCGACGTCTTCGGCGAAGCCCATCTGGAGCATCTCGTCGGCCTCGTCGAGCACCAGATAGTCCAGGTGGGTGAGGTCGAGGGTGCCTTTCTCCAGGTGGTCGATGACCCGACCTGGTGTACCGACGACCACCTGGGCGCCGCGCCGCAGACCCGCCAGTTGCGGGCCATAGGACGAGCCGCCATAGATCGGCAACACCTTGATCTGCGGCAGGTGGGCGCCGTAGCGGCTGAACGCCTCGGCGACCTGCAGCGCCAGCTCGCGGGTCGGGGCCAGCACCAGGGCCTGTGTCGCCTTGTTGGCGGGGTCGATCTTGGACAGGATCGGGATCGCGAAGGCGGCGGTCTTACCGGTGCCGGTCTGGGCCAGACCGACGACGTCGGAGCCGTTCAGCATCGCCGGGATGGTGGCGGCCTGGATGGCGGACGGCGACTCATATCCGACATCGGAGACCGCCTGCAGCACCGAAGGGTGAATCTGCAGGTCGGCGAAGGTCAGCTCGGCGCCGGCCGGATCAGGTTCCAGGGAGGTCATCGGGGTCAAAGTCTAGTGGCTCGAAGCCGGATCACCCGCCGCGCGCCTGATCGACCGTCCAACGCGATGCCGGTACGGTGCCCAGTTGTGAAAAGGGCGGTCGTGATCACGGCGGCGGCGCTGACATTTTCCGGCTGTGGGTCGAGCGACTCGACGGCCTCGCTCACGCCGGAGCCGACTGTCAGCAATGCCGCTCCCGCGACGCCGCGTCCCGCCGCCCCACCGCCCGTCGCTCCCCCGCCGCCGGCCGCGACCGCCGAGGCCGATCCGTGCGCGATCAACCTCGGCGCGGACGAGATCGCCAGGGCCGTCTCCACTCTGCCTCGCGATCCGCGAAGTAACCAGGGATGGAGCGCCGAGCCGCTGGCGGGGAACTACAACGAATGCGCGCAGTTGTCGGCGGTGATCGTCAAGGCCAACACGAACTCTGACAACCCGAACACCCGCGCGGTGATGTTCCACCTCGGCAAGTTCATCCCCACCGGCGTGCCGGACACCTACGGATTCAACGGCATTGACAACTCGGCAACCACCGGCGACACCGTGGCGCTCAAGTACTCCGGCGGCATCCAGGGCCTCGACAACGTGGTGAGGTTCCGCTGGAACGGCAACGGTGTCGAGCTGATCGGCAACACGCCCGGCTGACATCCTCGCCGAGACTGCGTAGAGATCCCGGTCACAGGCCGGAAGGCGATCTGTGCGCAGTTTCGGCGGGATCAGGTGTCGGCCGGCTCACATACAGTGGGCTCGTGTTCCTGGCATCTGAGGGGGCCGACGAGCGCGTCATCTACAGCGCATCAGACCTCGCCGCGGCCGCCCGCTGCGAGTACGCGCTGCTGCGGGCATTCGATGCGCAACTCGGCCGCGGCCCCGCCGTCGCGTCCGACGACGAGCTCCTCGCGCGCACGGCCCAACTCGGCGGCGAACACGAACAACGACACCTCGACGAGCTACGGGCGACGGCGGACGTGGCGGTCATCGGCCGACCGTCGTACAGCGTCGCGGGGCTGACCGCCGCGGCCGGGGCCACGCTGCAGGCCGTCGAGCGCCAGGCACCGGTGATCTATCAGGCCGCGATGTTCGACGGCCGGTTCGTCGGCTTCGCCGACTTCCTGATCTTCGACGGCGAACAGTACCGGCTGCGCGATACCAAGCTCGCGCGGTCGGTCAAGGTCGAGGTGCTGCTGCAACTCGCCGCCTATGCCGAGACTCTCGCCGTGGCCGGGGTGCCGGTGGCCCAGGAGGTCGACCTGGTGCTCGGCGACGGGGCGACAGCGAGCTACCGGGTCGACGAATTGCTGCCGGTCTACCGCCCGCGTCGTGCCGAACTGCAGGTGCTGCTGGATCGGCACCTCGCCGGTGGCGAGCCCGTGTCGTGGGACGACGAGCAGGTGCGGGCGTGCTTCCGCTGCCCCGAATGCACGCTGCAGGTGCGCGCGCACGACGACCTTCTGCTCGTCGCGGGCATGCGGGTCAGTCAGCGTGCCCGGCTGATCGACGCCGACATCACCACCGTGCACGAGCTGGCCGGCCACACCGGCCCGGTGGACGAGCTGTCCGCCCGCACGGTGAAGACGCTGGCGGCGCAGGCCCGGCTGCAGGTCGCCGAGCGCGTCGACGGCAAGCCGCCCTACGAGGTGGTCGACGCGCAGCCGCTGATGGTGCTGCCCGACGTCGACAAGGGCGACCTGTTCTTCGACTTCGAAGGCGATCCGCTGTGGACCGTCGACGGCCGGGAGTGGGGCCTGGAGTACCTGTGGGGCGTGCTGACCGTGGCCGATGAGTTCACCCCCTACTGGGCGCATGACCGGGCCGGCGAACGCCAGGCGCTGGTCGACTTCCTGGCCATGGTGCGCAAGCGGTTGCGGCGCTACCCCGGCATGCACATCTACCACTACGCGGCCTACGAGAAGAGCACCCTGCTGCGGCTGGCCGGCCGCTACGGTGTCGGCGAGACCGACGTCGACGACCTGCTCCGCAACGGTATTCTCGTCGACCTCTATCCATTGGTACGCAAGAGCATTCGCGTCGGCACCGAAAATTACAGCATCAAGTCGCTCGAGCCGCTCTACATGGGCAACGAGCTGCGCAGCGGCGAGGTGACCACGGCGACCGACTCCATCACGCAATACGCCCGATACTGCGCGCTGCGCGACGAGGGCCGGGCCGACGAGGCGGCATCGGTGCTCAAGGAGATCGAGGACTACAACGTCTACGACTGCCGATCGACGCGGCGGCTGCGCGACTGGATGATGGCACGCGCCATCGAATCCGGCGTACCGCCGCGCGGCCCCCAACCGGTGGCGGCCGAGGTCCCGGCCGAACCGAGTGACAGCCTGGAACGCAGGCTGCTGAAGTTCGCCGGCGATGGTGTCGAGGAACGCACCGCCGAGCAGCAGGCCGTGGCAATGGTGGCGGCTGCCAGGGGTTATCACAAGCGCGAGGACAAACCGTTCTGGTGGGGCCATTTCGACCGGGTCAACAATCCCGTCGACGAATGGGCGGACAACAGCGACGTTTTCATCGCCGAGCGCGCCGAGATCGTCAACGACTGGCATCAGCCAGCGAGGGCACGCAAGCCCCAGCGGCGCGTGCGGCTGATCGGCGAGATCGCCAACGGCGAACTGGGCACCGAGATGTATGCGCTGTACGACCCGCCCGCGCCCGCCGCCCTGGCCGACGATCCGGACCGGCGCGGGTTCGGTGCGGCGACGGTGATCGACTGCGACAACCCCGAGGCGCCCACCGAGGTGGTCATTCTGGAGCGCCAGCCCAAGGACGGAGACGTCTTCGACCAGCTGCCGTTCGCCCTGACCCCGGGTTCTCCGATTCCCACCAGAGCGCTGCAGGATTCGATTGCCGACACCGCGGCGCTCGTCGCGGCGGGCCTGCCCAACCTGCCCGCCGACGCGGTCACCGACATCCTCCTACGCCGCGCACCCCGCACCGTCAGCGGCCGACCCCTCCCGTGCACCGGCGTCGTCGCCGATGACATCACCGCCGCACTGCTCGACCTCGACTCGTCCTACCTCGCCGTGCACGGCCCTCCCGGCACCGGCAAGACGTTCACGTCCGCGGTCGTCGTCGAGCAACTCGTCAACCGGCACGGGTGGCGTGTCGGGGTGGTCGCACAGTCGCACGCCGTCATCGAGAACCTGCTCGGATGCGTCATCGACGCGGGCGTCGACACGAACCGGGTCGGTAAGAAGAAGAGCGCCGGCGCGAAGTGGCGCGACCTCGACGAGAAGGACTACGGCGCGTTCATCACCGAAGCCGCGGGCTGTGTGGTCGGTGGCACCGCATGGGACTTCGCCAACTCCAATCGTGTCCCGCGGCTGGCGCTGGACCTGCTCGTGGTCGAGGAGGCCGGCCAGTACAGCCTGGCCAACACCATCGCCGTGGCACCGTCGGCCAGGAACCTGATGCTGCTCGGCGACCCGCAGCAGCTGCCACAGGTCAGCCAGGGCACGCATCCCGAACCGGTGAACGAGTCCGCGTTGGGCTGGCTGGTCGACGGACACCACACGTTGCCCGCCGAGCGCGGCTACTTCCTCGAGTACTCCTACCGGATGCATCCCGCGGTGTGTGGACCGGTCTCGCGGCTGTCTTACGACGGGCGGCTGCGTTCTCAGGAGAGTGTCAGCGCCGCGCGTCGCCTCGCCGGGGTGGCTCCCGGCGTCCGGTTGCTGACCGTCGCGCACAACGGAAACTCCACCGACAGCCCCGAGGAGGCCGACGCGATCGTCGCGGAGATCCGCCGCCTGCTCGGCGCCCCGTGGACCGACGAAACCGGCACCACCGCGCTGGCACAGGGACACGTTCTCGTGGTGACGCCGTACAACGCCCAGGTGGTGACGCTGCGGCGCCGCCTCGACGCCGCGGGGCTCGCCGACGTCGAGGTGGGCACCGTGGACAAGTTCCAGGGCAGGCAGGCGCCGGTGGTCTTCGTCTCGATGACGGCGTCGTCCGCGGACGAGGTGCCGCGCGGGATCTCGTTCCTGTTCAACAGAAATCGACTCAACGTGGCCGTGAGCAGGGCCAAATACGCCGCGTTCATCGTGCGTTCGGCGCTGCTGACCGACTACCTGCCCGCCACCCCGGACCGTCTGGTGGAACTGGGTGCGTTTCTGTCGCTCACCGGCTCAGACGAGCCGACCAGCCGGTGTGATACACCGTCGCAATGACCGAAACGCTCGCTGAACGGCTCGCTCGGATCGTCGGAGCCGCTCACCTGAGCACCGATCGCGACGTGCTGGACGGCCGCAGCGCCGACCACACGGGCCGCTACCGCGGGCACGCCAGCGCGCTCGTCAGGCCCGCTGATGCCGACGAGGTCGCCGCCGTGCTGCGCACCTGCCGCGACGCGGGCGCCCATGTCACCGTGCAGGGTGGCCGCACCTCTCTGGTCGCCGGGACCGTCCCCGAACACGACGACGTCCTGCTGTCCACCGAGCGGCTGCGCGGGATCGGCGAAGTCGACACCGTCGAGCGGCGCATCCACGCCGGCGCCGGCGTGCCGCTGGCCGCGGTGCAGCGCGCTGCGACGGCAGCCGGGCTGGTGTTTGGCGTCGATCTCGCCGCTCGCGACTCGGCGACCGTCGGTGGCATGGCGTCGACGAACGCGGGCGGGTTACGCACCGTCCGGTACGGGAACATGGGCGAACAGGTCATCGGTGTGGACGTCGCGCTGCCCGACGGCTCGGTGGTGCACCGGCACAGCCGGGTGCGCATGGACAACACGGGATACGACCTCACGTCGCTGTTCATCGGCGCCGAGGGCACGCTGGGCGTGATCACCGGGCTGGACCTGCGGCTGCATCCCGTTCCCACCCACCGCGTGACGGCGATCTGCGGGTTCACCGAGCTGGCTTCCCTTGTCGAGACCGGCCGCCGGTTTCGGGACATGGACGGCGTCGCCGCACTGGAATTGATCGACGCGCGGGTGAGCGCGCTGACCGCCCGACACGTTGGCGTCGCGGCGCCGGTCGACGGGGCCTGGCAGCTGCTCATCGAATTGGTCGGCGACAGCGATCAAACGGAGCGGCTGGCCGACGAGCTGGAGAACGCCGAGCTGGCCGCCGAGCCCGCGGTCGGCGTCGACGTCAATGCCCAGCAGCGGCTGTGGCAGGTCCGCGAGGCGGTCGCCGACGTGCTCGGCGTGCACGGCCCACTGCTCAAATTCGATGTGTCGCTGCCGCTGTCGGCGATCGCGGACTTCGCCGCCGAGTCGGTGGAACTGGTCGCCGCGCACGCCCCCGACGCCATCCCGGTGTTGTTCGGCCATATCGGTGAAGGCAATCTGCACCTGAACCTGGTGCGGTGCGCGCTCGACGCTGAACGCGAGCAGGCGCTCTACACGGCGATGATGGAGCTGATCGCGCGCTGCGGCGGCAACGTCAGCTCCGAACACGGAGTCGGCACGCGCAAGCGCGATTACGTCTCGATGTCACGTACCGATGCCGACATCGCGGCGATGCGGGCCGTGAAGGCGGCGTTCGATCCCGAGGGCTACCTCAACGCCGGCGTGCTGTTCGGCTAATCGCGGCCCGGCATGGAATGCCTGCCGCGACTTGACGTCTCGTCAGGATCGACCCGCGAATGCCTGCCGTCGGCCTGGAACCAAGACGGCCGGCGCTCGGGTTCCTCGTCGGACCGATGGTGCCGGGCGGGACGTTCGTGGGCTTTCTCGGGGCGGCCCAGAGGCTGGAACCGTTCCTCCTCGTCGACGTGGAAACCGTTGTGCGCGAAGCCGACCGGCTCGACTGGCGACTGGACCGGCGACGCCTGGCTGACTTCGGGCACCGGCTTCGCTGTCACCTTCGGTATCCGTTCGGTCGGCTCGTCTTCAGGCGACCAGTGCCAGGTCGTGCCCGGCGCAGGAAGCAGATGGTCGGTACGCGATCGCATCGGCTCGGTGACGGTTTCGTCGAACCGGTCGATGGCCGGCGCCTGCGGGCGGCGTGGTTCGGGTTCGTCGTCGTCGTCCCACGACACCGTGTATTCGAGGTACTCGTCGTCGTCAACGAATGTCTCCTCTCCGCCGTAGTCGACCGCGTAACCGGCGAGACGATCCGCGTCTGCCACATCGTCGTCGACTCCGCCGTCGAGGGGGGCCGGCCGGGCAGTGGGGAAGCCGAGCATGAACAACGCGCCGATCACCCCGAACAACGCGATGAAGGCAGGCAGCAGCAGGGCCTGCGACATGGCCGCGGCGAACGGTTCGTGCAGGAAGGCCGGCAGCGCGACCACGGAGCCTCCGCCGCCTTCGCCCTGCGTCGCCCCGGCCGGCATGGGCGGCAACTCGGCGCCGATCCGCGACGTCATGAACGCGGCCATCCCGGCACTACCCAGCACCGAACCCACCTGTCGGGTGGCGTTGTACACACCGGAGCCGGCGCCGGCCTGCTGCAGTGGCAGGTTGCGGGTGGCCGTCGCGGCCAGCGGCGACCAGATGAAGGCCGAAGCGATGCCCATCGCGGTCAGGGGCAGCAGGAGCCGCCAGATCGGCGTCGCCGGCGTCATCTCGACCGACAGCCAGGTCAGGCTGATCGCCAGCACCGAGAAACCGAAACCGATGACCGGCCGGGGGTGGGAGCGGTCGACGATCTTGCCGACGAACGGCGCCAGCACGCCGGTCGCGATGGCCATCGGGGCGGTCAGCAGCGCGGCGCGGGTCGGCGACAGCCCGCAGACCACCTGGGCGTAGAACATCACCGGCAGGATCATGGCCGTCACCACGAAGCCGATGGTCGCGACGCCGAGGTTCGACATCGAGAAGTCGCGATCGCGGAAGATCCCGAGCGGGATGAGCGGCTCGTTGCGGTTCACCGACTGCCAGTAGAGGAACGCCGCCATGAATCCGATGCCGGCCGCGATGGTGCCCCATATCCATGGCGCCCAGTCGTGCGCCTGCCCTTCCTGCAGGGCGAAGACGATCAGGAACATGGCGAGGCCCGACAGCAGCACGCCGAGCACGTCGAAGCGGTGCTTCTGCGTCGGCAGCGCGGGAATCAGCCAGACCGCCAGGCCCAGGCCGACGATGCCGACCGGGACGTTGACGATGAAGATCCACTGCCAGCCCAGGCTGTCCACCAGCACGCCGCCGGCCAGCGGGCCGACCAACGTCGCCACGCCCGCAGTCGCCCCCCACACACTCATCGCAACACCGCGACGGTCGGCCGGGAAGATGCGGGTGATGGTCGACAACGTCTGCGGCGTGAGCAGGGCGGCACCGATGCCCTGCACGACGCGGGCGGCGACCAGCGTCTCGATGCTGCCGGACAGGCCGCACCACAACGAGGCGGCGGTGAACACCGTCAGCCCCAGCAAATAGAGATTTTTCGGGCCGTACCGGTCACCGAGTCGCCCGGCCACCAACAGCGGCACGGCGTACGCGAGCAGATAGGCGCTCGTCACCCAGATCACGGCGTCGTAGCCGGCGCCCAGCTTGTCCATGATGGACGGATTGGCGACGGCCACGATGGTCGCGTCGACCAGGATCATGAAGAAGCCGACCATCATTGCCCACAGGGCCCGCCATGGATTGTCCGCTGTTCCGACGGCTTTGAGCCGCACCCGTCGAGCGCGGCTTTCCTGCCGGTTGGTCAGCGTTGGGAACATCTCGAACCGACTAGATGAGGAATGACGATTCAGCCGACGCTACGGACGTTGGGCGTATCCCGACAAGTCGGGGTCACGCCCGTGACATACGTCAGGCGGGCTCGGCGACGGCGTCACCGCTGACGTCGCCACCGGGTGCGTTGGCCGGCGCTCTCACCGCCCGGGAGTACTCCCCGCGCAGTGTGGGGGCTAACGCCAGCAGCGCGATCACCATGCCGGCCATCATCACCAGCGACAACGCTACCTCGTCGTTGCCGAGCGCCCCGACCAGCGGCGCCACCGCCGCGCCGAGGCCGAATTGAGCGGCGCCCAGCAGCGAGGCGGCAGTGCCCGCGGCGTCGGGGTGGCGGGCCAGCGCCACCGCAGGTGCGTTCGGAATGACCAGGCCCATGGCGGCGAGGATGCCCCACACGGGCACCACGAAGCCCGCCAGCCCGCCGGCGTGGGTGGTGGACAGGCCGACGAACGCGGCCCCGGCCAGCGCCGCCGCCACCAGCGCCCACACCGTGATGACCTGGGGCGAGAAGCGGCGCAGCAACACCACGTTGAACTGCGTCGCACCGATCAACGCCACCGCGCCTGCGCCGAACACCAGGGCGAAGGCCTGCTGGTCGAGTCCGTAACGGCCCTGCAGCACGAAAGGGGCGCCCGCGATGTAGGCGAACAGCCCGGACATCCCCAGCGCAGCGACGAACACCAGAATGACGAAACGCGCGTCGCTCAGCACCTCGACGTAAGTGACCGCGATGCTGCGCACCTTCAGCGGGCGCCGGTGTGACGGGGGCAGCGTCTCGGGCAGCGCCATTGCCGCCAGCAGCAGCAGGGCGCCCGCCAGCACGACCAGCACGGCGAACACCCAGTGCCAGGAGGCCTTCAGCAACACCGCGGCGCCAAGCGAGGGAGCCACCACGGGGGCGACCCCCAGCACCAGCATCAACCGTGACATCATCGTCGCCGCGACCGATTCGGCGTAGAGGTCGCCGACCACGGCTATCGCCACCACCATTGCCGCGGCGGCGCCCACCCCCTGCAATGCGCGCGCCACGCCCAGCACCGCGATGTCGGGCGCGAACAGGCACAGCGCCGACGCCAGCATGTGCAGCACGACACCTGCCATCAACGGCCTACGGCGGCCGAGCGAATCCGACAGCGGCCCGACGATCAGCTGGCCCAGCGCCAGCCCGGCCAGCGTGCCCGTCAGCGTTAGCTGCGCCACCGAGGACGACACCCGGAGTTCGTCGGCGATCCTGGGCAGCGCGGGAAGGTACATGTCGATCGTGAGCGGACCGAGCGCGACCAATGCGCCCAGGATGACGATCATCCGGACCTGGCTTCGGCCAGCCGCGTCCCGGTTCACAGTCACGGATTCGATACCTCTCGCGTCCACGTCAGCCGATGTTGCCACGAAGATGGTTAGCACCGCATATCAAAATTTTCTTCCCCAGCTCACAGACAGTGACTGCAGTCACGTTCGGGCACCGGCGGTGCGTCCGCGTACGTTGGACAAGCGTTAGCCTGGAAGATCGGCTGCGAAAGCATTGAGGGGGACCGCACATGAGTGCTCGGTCAAGCGCCAAGAACCAGCTGCCCGCTACCACCGATGAAGATGCGGGTGCCGCCGCGAAGGTGCTGTCGCAGATCATCGAGCGCGGCTCCCGCGTCCAAGAGCCCGCGATCAGGGCCTACGTCGGCCGGTTGCGCGCCCACAGCCCGGACGCGACGCCCGCCGAGATCGTCAAGAAGCTCGAGAAGCACTACCTGGCCGCGGTGATGGCCAGCGGCGCCGCTGTCGGCTCGGCCGCGGCGTTCCCCGGGGTCGGGACGCTGGCCGCGATGTCCGCGGTCGCCGGCGAGACGGTGGTGTTCCTGGAGGCGACGGCCGTCCATGTGCTGGCCGTGGCCGAGGCGTACGGCATTCCGGCCGATCACCGGGAGCGCCGTCGCGCGCTGGTGCTCGCGGTGCTGGTCGGCGAGGAGAGCAAGCACGCGGTCGCCGATCTGATCGGGCCGCGCCGCACCAGCGGTGCCTGGCTGTCCGACGGAGCGGCGACGCTGCCGCTTCCCGCGGTGTCACAACTCAACTCGCGGCTGCTGAAGTACTTCGTCAAGCGCTACACACTCAAGCGCGGAGCGATCGCGTTCGGCAAGCTGCTGCCGGTCGGCATCGGCGCGGTGGTCGGCGGGGTGGGCAACCGGATGATGGGCAAGCGGATCGTGGACAACGCCCGCAAGGCGTTCGGCAACCCGCCGCCCCGGTGGCCCGCGTCGCTGCACGTGCTGCCGCCGCCGCGATCGTAGCCAACGCGCGATCGGCCCTTAACTGCCGTTCGCGTGGTTCGGCCGACGCCGGAAGCGTTAGCCTTTAGGCGGCGGAAGCGGGTCACCGTGGACGCTGCGAAAACCAAAGTGGCGAGCGTCGTCGCGCACGCTCGCCCGACAGATGAATCGAGGCGAGTAGCTGCCGTGAGCAGTTCACCTTCACCATTCGGTCAGAACGAGTGGTTGGTCGAAGAGATGTACCGCAAGTTCCGCGAGGATCCCTCCTCGGTCGACCCGAGTTGGCATGAATTCTTGGTCGACTACTCGCCAGAACCGCCCGCCGAAGCACAATCCACCGCAGGCAACGGAAGACCGTCCAGCGCGCCTACCGCCCCGCCGGAGCCGGCGCCCGCTCCGCCGCCCGAGGCGGCCGGCAGTAACGGGGTCGCCCCCACGAAGTCGGCACCGCAGGCGACAGCCGCACCCGTCGAGAAGACGGACAAACCGGAGAAGGCGCCTGCCAAGCCGAAGGTGGCGGCCCCCGCCACGGCGGACGGCGACGAGGTTCAGGTGCTGCGCGGCGCCGCCGCGGCGGTGGTGAAGAACATGTCGGCGTCGCTGGAGGTGCCGACGGCGACCAGCGTGCGTGCGATCCCGGCGAAGCTGATGATCGACAACCGGATCGTCATCAACAATCACCTCAAGCGCACGCGCGGCGGCAAGATCTCCTTCACCCACCTGATCGGCTATGCGCTGGTGCAGGCGGTCAAGCGGTTCCCCAACATGAACCGCCATTTCGCCGAGGTGGACGGCAAGCCGAACGCGATCACCCCCGAACACGTGAACCTCGGACTGGCCATCGACCTGCAGGGCAAGGACGGCAATCGCCAACTCGTGGTGGCGGGCATCAAGAAGACCGAAAACATGCAGTTCGGTCAATTCATCGCCGCCTACGAGGACATCGTCCGGCGCGCGCGCGACGGCAAGCTGACCGCCGAGGACTTCAGCGGCGTGACGATCTCGCTGACCAACCCCGGAACCATCGGCACCGTGCACTCGGTGCCGCGACTGATGCGCGGCCAGGGCGCGATCATCGGCGTCGGCGCGATGGAGTACCCCGCCGAGTTCCAGGGCGCGAGTCCGGAGCGCATCGCGGAGTTGGGCATCGGCAAGCTGGTCACCTTCACCTCGACCTACGACCACCGCATCATCCAGGGCGCGGAGTCCGGCGACTTCCTGCGGACCGTCCACGAATTGCTGCTGTCGGACGACTTCTTCGACGAGATCTTCCGCGAGTTGGGCATCCCGTACGAGCCGGTGCGCTGGCGCATCGACAACCCCGACTCGATCGAGGACAAGAACGGTCGCGTCATCGAGTTGATCGCCGCCTACCGCAACCGCGGCCACCTGATGGCCGACATCGACCCGCTGCGGCTGGACAAGAACCGCTTCCGCAGCCACCCCGATCTGGACGTGCTGAGCCACGGGCTGACCCTGTGGGACCTGGACCGGGAGTTCAAGGTCAACGGCTTCGCCGGCGCCGAGTACAGGAAGCTTCGTGATGTGCTCGGACTTCTTCGCGACTCCTACTGCCGCCACGTCGGCGTGGAGTACACGCACATCCTGGAACCCGAACAGCAGCAATGGATTCAGGAACGCGTCGAGGTAAAGCACGAGAAGCCGACCGTCGCGGAACAGAAGTACATCCTGTCCAAGCTCAACGCCGCCGAGGCGTTCGAGACGTTCCTGCAGACCAAATACGTTGGGCAGAAACGGTTCTCACTTGAAGGCGCGGAGACCGTCATCCCACTGATGGACGCCGCGATCGACCAGGCCGCCGAACACGCGCTGGACGAGGTCGTGGTCGGCATGCCGCACCGCGGCCGGCTCAACGTGCTGGCCAACATCGTCGGCAAGCCGTACTCGCAGATCTTCAGCGAGTTCGAGGGCAACCTGAACCCGTCGCAGGCGCACGGCTCCGGCGACGTCAAGTATCACCTCGGCGCCACCGGTAACTACATCCAGATGTTCGGCGAGAACGACATCCAGGTGTCGCTGGTGGCGAACCCGAGCCACCTGGAGGCCGTCGACCCGGTGCTGGAGGGTTTGGTCCGGGCCAAGCAGGATCTGTTGGACAAGGGCGACGGTCCCGACGGTTTCACCGTGGTGCCGTTGATGCTGCACGGTGACGCCGCCTTCGCCGGTCAGGGTGTGGTGGCCGAGACGCTGAACCTGGCGCTGCTGCGCGGTTACCGCACCGGCGGCACGATCCACATCATCGTCAACAACCAGATCGGTTTCACCACATCGCCTTCCGACGCAAAGTCGTCGGAGTACTGCACCGACGTCGCGAAGATGATCGGTGCGCCCATCTTCCACGTGAACGGCGACGACCCGGAGGCCGCGGCGTGGGTGGCGCGGTTGGCCATGGACTTCAGGCAGCAGTTCAAGAAGGACGTCGTCATCGACATGCTGTGCTACCGCAGGCGCGGGCACAACGAGGGCGACGACCCGTCGATGACGCAGCCCGCGATGTACGACGCCATCGACCTCAAGCGCGGAGTCCGCAAGACCTACACCGAGGCGCTGATCGGCCGTGGTGACATCTCGATGAAAGAGGCCGAGGACGCGCTGCGCGACTACCAGGGCCAACTGGAGCGCGTGTTCAACGAGGTGCGCGAACTGGAGAAGCACGAGATCGAGCCGAGCGAGTCGGTGGAGGCCGACCAGATGGTGCCCGCGGGAATGAACACTGCGGTCGACAAGTCGCTGCTGGCCCGAATCGGCGATGCCCACTTGGCTTTCCCGGAAGACTTCACGGTGCATCCGCGCGTCAGACCCGTGCTGGAGAAGCGCCGGGAGATGGCCTACGAGGGCAAGGTCGACTGGGCGTTCGCCGAACTGCTCGCACTCGGATCGCTGATCGCCGAGGGCAAGACGGTCCGGCTGTCCGGTCAGGACACCCGCCGCGGCACGTTCACGCAGCGGCACTCGGTGATCATCGACCGCAAGACCGGTGCCGAGTTCACGCCGCTACAGCTGCTCACCGTGAACAAGGACGGCACGCCGACCGGCGGCAAGTTGATGGTGTACGACTCCGCGCTGTCGGAGTTCGCCGCGGTGGGCTTCGAGTACGGCTATTCGGTCGGCGATCCCGAGGCACTTGTGTTGTGGGAGGCCCAGTTCGGCGACTTCGTCAACGGTGCCCAGTCGATCATCGACGAGTTCATCTCGTCCGGCGAGGCCAAATGGGGTCAACTCTCCGACGTGGTGCTGCTGCTGCCGCACGGTCACGAGGGTCAGGGTCCCGACCACACGTCCGGACGCATCGAGCGGTTCCTGCTGCTGTGGGCCGAAGGTTCGATGACCATCGCGATGCCGTCGACGCCGGCGAACTACTTCCATCTGCTGCGCCGCCATGCGCTGGATGGGATTCACCGCCCGCTCATCGTGTTCACCCCGAAATCGATGTTGCGCAACAAGGCGGCCGTCAGCGACATCCGCGAATTCACCGAGAAGAAGTTCCAGTCGGTCATCGAGGAGCAGACCTACACCGACGGCGACGGAGACCGCGGCAAGGTCAAGCGGATCCTGCTGACCAGCGGCAAGATCTACTGGGAGCTGGCGGCCCGCAAGGCCAAGGAGCAGCGCGCGGACGTGGCGATCGTGCGCGTCGAGCAACTCGCGCCGCTGCCGAGACGACGGCTGGCCGCAACGCTGGACCAGTATCCGAGCGTCGAACAGTTCTTCTGGGTGCAGGAGGAGCCGGCCAACCAGGGCGCATGGCCCACGATGGGTCTGACGCTGCCCGAGGCATTGCCCGAGCTGACCGGCATCAAGCGGATTTCGCGCCGCGCCATGTCGGCGCCGTCGTCGGGTTCCTCGAAGGTGCATGCGGTCGAACAGCAGGAGATACTCGACGAGGCGTTCGGCCAGTAGCCTCACCTCCCTTTTGCGCGAGCCGGGGCCGCTCGCGTTCGCGGGGGAGCGTGTCTGGGTGCGACACGCCGGTGGCGAACCCCAGTTCGTGCACGCTCGCGGGCGGCGCGGCCTGACCCGCTGAATGCGCTACCGCCGGTACCGGCTAACCTCGTCCCGATGTCACTGACGTGAGGGGAGGATGTCCATGCAGGGATTTGCCGGGAAGGTCGCGGTGGTCACGGGTGCCGGGTCCGGTATCGGGCAGGCGCTGGCGATCGAACTCGCCCGCTCGGGCGCCTCGGTGGCGATCAGCGACATCGACACCGACGGCCTGGCGGTCACCCAGAAGCGGCTGACAGACATCGGCGCCCCGGTGAAGGCCGACCGCCTCGACGTCACCGAGCGAGAAGCGTTCGAGCAGTACGCAGACGGTGTCGTGGCGCAGTTCGGCACGGTGAACCAGATCTACAACAATGCGGGCATCGCATTCGCCGGCGACATCGAGGCCACCGGCTACAAGGACATCGAAAAGGTGATGGACGTCGACTTCTGGGGCGTCGTCAATGGCACCAAGCTGTTCCTCCCCCACCTGATCGCCTCCGGCGACGGCCACGTCGTCAACGTCTCCAGCATCTTCGGGCTGTTCGCGGTGCCCGGCCAGGCGGCCTACAACGCGGCGAAGTTCGCGGTGCGCGGCTTCACCGAGGCGCTGCGGCAGGAGATGGTGGTTGCCGGGCATCCGGTCAAGGTGACGACGGTGCATCCGGGTGGCATCAAGACGAATATCGTGCGGAACATGACCACGGTCGACAGCGTGGACAAAGACCGGCTGTCGAACACCTTCGACAAGAAGCTGGCCAGCACCACGCCGGAGAAGGCGGCGACGGTCATCCTCGACGGCGTCCGGAAGAATCGGGCCCGTGTGCTGATCGGTTCGGACGCCAAGGCGCTCGACCTCATCGTGCGCCTCACCGGCTCCGGGTATCAGCGGCTCTTCTCTACCGTCATGTCCCGAATGGTGCCCGAAGCGCACTGACCGGGGACCCGCCCCTGTGATACTGCCGCCGTGGACACTTTTGCGGGCAAGGTCGCCGTGGTCACCGGTGGCGGCTCGGGCATCGGGCAGGCGCTTGCCACCGAACTGGCGCGCCGTGGCGCCAAACTCGCGATCAGCGATGTCGACTCGGACGGTCTGGCGCGCACCGGAGCAGCAGCTGCACAACGAGGGCGCACAGGTCAGAGCCGACTGCCTGGACGTGAGCGAGCGGAATCCGTGCTGGCATATGCCGATTCGGTGAAAACCCGTTTCGGCACGGTGCACCAGAGCGACCACATCGCGGGAATCGCGTTCATGGGTGACATCGAGGTCACCGCGTTCAAGGATCTCGGGTGGGTGATGGACGTCAACTTCTGGGGTGTCGTCAATTGCACAAAGGCGTTCCTGCCCCACCTGATCGCCTCGGGCGACGGCCATCTGGTGAACATGTCGAGCATGTACGGGTTGTTCGCCGTCCAGGGCCAAGCGGCGTACAACTCCGCCAAGTTCGCCGTGCGGGGATTCACCGAGGCGATCCGGCAGGAGATGGTGTCGGCCGGCCATCCGGTGAAGGTCACCTGCGTGCATCCCGGGTACATCAAGACGCCCTTGATCCAGCACCGACCTGGGCCCAGGGACTCGATAGGGCTGCGCTGACGGCCGTCTTCGACAAGGTCGCCATCACCAATCCACAGCGCACCGCGAAGATCGTCCTGAACGCCGTGCTGAGAACAGCCAAGAACAAGGCCCGGGTGCTACCGGGTCCCGACGCCAAGCTGTTCGATCTCATCGTGCGTGTCACGGGATCCGGCTACATGCGGTGGTTCGTCCCGATGAACAGACGGCTGTTGCCGCCGACGCGCTAGGAGCGCGAACGTGCGCGAAGTCGTGTATTCGACCGGCGTGTCGGCCGCAGACACGCTCCCCCGCAAGCGGGTCGTACCCCCAGCTCGCGGAGGGAGGTGCCCTAGCGGCCCAACGGGTGTTCGGCCAGGAATCCGTCGGCCACCAGTGCGGGGTCTTTGCCATCCGCGACCTGACCGAGCATCTGCGCGAGCGCGGCGGTGTCGAGCACCCCGGCCACCTCGTTGAGTGCCAGCGCCTGCGACTCGTTCAGCTCGTTGCGACGGTACAACGGCACCAGGTTCTCGGCGCGGATCAATGAGGTGCGGTCGGACAGCGTCAGCAGCTCGGCGGGGATGGCCTGCGCCGCGGTCGTCGTCCACGCGGCATTGATCTCCCCCGATCGCAGAGCCGCGAAAAGCGTTGACTCATCAGAGAACTGGCGCGGCCTCGGCAGCTTGCATACCCCGATCGAGGCGGGCTGGCGGGCGCCGCGCACTGCCCCGGGCGACAGTTTGGCGCAGTTGCGGACCGCGGCGGCGACATCGCGGCCGCCCCAGGCATCGGCGGTGGCTTCGGTGACCGCGAGCGAAGGTTTGTCCTCCGCGGACGTGGTGTAGTCGCCGGCCGCGACTCCTTCCGGCAGCGCGGCAACCATCTCGCGGTACACCTGTGCGGCGGACCGGGCGCTGGCATCCGGATCAAACCGGGTCAGGAGTCGGCCGGTGAAGCCGGGGACGACGCGCACCTCCCCCGAATCCAGCCCCGACAACGGATCGGTCATCGACTGGACGTGGGCGGGGTTGCCGTAGAAGCGCAGCGCGGCGGCGTAGAGATGCGCCACCAGCGCCGACCCGTGGTCGTCGGTGGCGCCGACGGCGATGGACGGAGCCTCGTCGTGGCCGCCGCACCCGGCGGCACAGATCATGATCAGCGCAATGAGCGCCGACGCCAATGCGCGGCGTAAGACCATCGCCGGCTCAGCCGTCAGAGGCTGCCGCGACCGCTTCCGCCACCGCCAGGCCGACCCGTGGGTCGAGTGCGTTCGGCACGATGTGGTCGACGGCCAGGTCGTCGCCGACCACCGAGAAGATCGCCTCGGCCGCGGCGAGCTTCATGGCCTCGGTGATGCGGCGGGCGCCGGCGTCGAGTGCACCGCGGAACACACCGGGGAAGGCCAGCACGTTGTTGATCTGGTTCGGGAAGTCGCTGCGGCCGGTGGCCACCACGGCCGCGTATTTCTTCGCGATGTCCGGATGAATCTCCGGATCCGGGTTGGACATCGCGAACACGATGCTGTTGGGCGCCATCGTCGCGATGAGTTCCTCCGGCACGAGGCCTGCCGACACACCCAGGAACACGTCGGCGCCTTCGAGCGCCTCGGCCATGCCACCCGTCCGCCCTTCCGGGTTGGTGCGGGTGGCCAGTTCTGCCTTGAACGGATTGAGGTCGTCGCGACCCGTGTGGACGATGCCCTTGGAATCCAGCACGGTGATGTGGCCGATGCCCTCGGCGAGCAGCATGTTGGCGCATGCCACGCCCGCCGCGCCGGCGCCCGAGATGACGATCCGAAGCGACGACACGTCGCGATCGAGCACCTTCGTCGCACCCAGTAGCGCGGCCAGCACGACGATGGCGGTGCCGTGCTGGTCGTCGTGCATGACGGGGCAGTCCAGCGCCTCGATCACCCGACGCTCGATCTCGAAACACCGCGGAGCGGAGATGTCCTCGAGATTCACCGCCCCGAACGTCGGCCGCAGCCGCACCAACGTCTCGACGATCTCGTCGGGGTCGTTGGTGGCCAGCACGATCGGGATGGAGTCCAGCCCGCCGAATGTCTTGAACAGCGCGCTCTTACCCTCCATCACCGGGAGCGACGCTTCCGGACCGATGTCACCGAGGCCGAGTACGGCACTGCCGTCGCTGACCACCACCACCAACCGGTTGGCCCACGTGTACCTGGCGGCCAACGTCCGATCGGTTGCGATGGCGCGGCTGACCTGCGCCACACCCGGGGTGTAGGCGATCGACAGGGCGCGCTGGGTGTCCAGCGGCGCGGTCAACCCGACCGAGAGCTTGCCTCCTTCATGGTGGGTGAAGATCTCGGCATCATCGATGACGACTTGCGGCGTGCGCACCATTTCGGACACGGCGTCAGGGTACTTCACAGCAGGGCCTCACAGAGGCGAGATCCTCTGTCGTGACAAGACTCTTCGCGGTTCGGGCGCGTACCATTTCAAAGGCCCGACCAGGCAACTCCAGGTCTGAGGGGAGGTTCGCGTATGCCGTCATTCCGAGCACTACAGCCATCACTGCTACGTCCGGCAAACAGAGGCAAGGCACCCGAGCCGGACGCCAGGAGTATTCACGTCCCCGTCTCGCGGGCGATGGTCGACTGCGGCGTGTACTCCGACGGCGCGCGCCTACCCGGCAAGTACACCCACGCCGCCGCGCTGAACAAGGTGCACGACCTCGAACGCGAGGGCAAACAAGCGTTCGTGTGGATCGGGCTGCATGAACCCGACGAGCACCAGATGCAGGCCGTGGCCGACGTCTTCGGCCTACACGAACTGGCCGTCGAGGACGCCGTGCACGCGCATCAGCGGCCGAAGCTGGAGCGCTACGACAACACGCTGTTCCTGGTCATCAAAACCATCACCTATGTCGAACACGAGTCGGAGGCCAAGGTCCGTGAGATCGTCGAGACCGGCGAGATCATGATCTTCGTCGGACCTGACTTCGTCGTGACGGTCCGCCACGGAGACCATGGCGGCCTGGCCACGGTGCGCAAGCGGATGGACGCCATGCCTGCCAACTGTGCGCTGGGGCCCTATGCCGTGATGCACGCGATCGCCGACCATGTCGTCGACCACTACCTCGAGGTCACCGATCTCGTCGAGTTCGACATCGACGCCATGGAGGAGAACGTCTTCTCCCCGAGTAGCGCCACCGACATCGAGCAGATCTATCTGCTCAAGCGCGAGATCGTCGAGATGCGCCGGGCGGTCAGCCCGCTGACCCTGGCGTTGCAACGCATCGGCACCGACCACAACGACCTGATCTCCAAGGAGGTCCGGCGGTACATGCGTGATGTCCTCGACCACAACACGCAGGCCTCCGATCGGATCGCCAGCTACGACGAGGTGCTCAGCTCGCTGGTGCAGGCCGCGGTGGGCAAGGTGTCCATGCAGCAGAACATCGACATGCGCAAGATCTCGGCGTGGGTGGCCATGGCCGCGGTGCCGACCGCGCTGGCCGGCATCTACGGCATGAACTTCGACCACATGCCGGAGCTGCATCAGGTGTGGGGTTATCCGGCGGTGCTGTTGGTGATGGCCACGGTGTGCGGGATTTTGTACACGACGTTCCGGCACAACCACTGGCTCTAACTGGGCTGTGCGGCCGGACGGGCGGGATCGAAGACGTCGACGCCGTCCTGCTGCCACGCCTCCCTCATGGCGTCGGCACCCTTGAGCCGCACCCACGCGGCCTCGGTCGCCGTGATCGGGATGGCCGACAGCACGGTGACCGGCGGCAACGGCGCGGTCAACGACACGTCGTCGATGTCGCTGCGGCCCAACAGAAACGCGGTGAACGCGGCGTCATCCCACAGCGGTGACTCAAGGTCGATGAGCGCGTCGGGTTCCAGGATCAGACCCTCGACGGCGGGCGCCGCCGCGACGATGGCCAGGGAGCGGGCCAGGCCGGCCGGCGACGGGCCGCGCAGCGCGGCCACCACCTCGGCGCGCGGGCCGTGCAGGGCGTCGGTCACCATCTCGGTCGGATCGAACATCGGATGCCGCGAACAGCCAAGCGACACATAATGGCTGACACCGTCGGCGGCTGGCCCGAAGCGCAACACGTCGATGCGTTCGGAGCCGAGGAACGTCACGCTCGCTTCGTCGGGCTCGGCGATAACCCCAGCCCCGGCGAAGTGCGCGCGCAGGTGCGCGCGGACTGCGGCGAGGACGTCGATCACTCGGTCGATGGCGGATCGCCGGGCTCCGCCGTCTGCTCGGTCTCCGACGGCGTCGGCTCGGCAGCTTCTGCGCCGCCGGGCGGGAGCATCAGGTTCGCCCCGCTGTCCGCGTCGAAGATGGTGATCTTGGATGTGTCGAAGGCCAGCTCCATGGTCTGGCCCGGCGTCACCTTGGATTCGGTGGAAACCCTTGCCACGAACTCGTTTTCGCCAGCGCCGGAGTCGGCGGCGAGCTCGGCCAGCTGGGCGGCCCGGGCGCCCGCTCCCTCGGTTTTGAAGTGCACGTACTTGTCGGCGCCGAGCGATTCGACGAAGTCGACCTTGACCTGGAAGGTCAACGCGCGGATCCGCGCATATGTGTCGATCAGCGCGGCGTCCTCGAGGTTCTCCGGCCGCACGCCGACGATCACGTTATCGGGCTTGGGGTGGCGCCCGAGTAGGTCGTGGACCTCTTGGGTGAGCGTGACTTCGCCGAACGGCAGGCGCACACCGACGTGGGTCAGGGTGGCCGGGAAGAAGTTCATCGCAGGCGATCCGATGAATCCCGCCACGAACAGGTTCGCGGGGTTGTCGTACAGCTCTTCCGGCGTGCCGATCTGCTGAACCTCGCCGGCGAGCAGCACCACCACCCGGTCACCCAACGTCATGGCCTCGGTCTGGTCATGGGTGACGTACACGGTGGTGGTGCCAAGGCGATTCTGCAAACGTGCGATCTCCGATCGCATCTGGACGCGCAGCTTGGCATCCAGATTCGACAGCGGCTCATCCATCAGAAATGCCTTGGGGTTGCGGACGATCGCCCGGCCCATGGCGACCCGCTGCCGCTGCCCCCCCGAGAGCTGCCCGGGCTTGCGATCCAGAAGCTCGGTCAGGTCAAGGATTTTCGCCGTCTCTTCGACCTTCTGCGCGATGTCGTCCTTCTTCGCCTTGGCCAACGTCAACGGGAACGCGATGTTCTGCCGGACGGTCATGTGCGGATAGAGGGCATACGACTGGAATACCATCGCGATGTCGCGGTCCTTGGGCGCCTTGTCGTTCACCCGCTGACCGCCGATGCGCAGCTCGCCCGAGCTGATCTCCTCGAGACCGGCGATCATGTTCAGCGTGGTGGATTTTCCGCAGCCGGAGGGCCCGACCAGGATGATGAACTCGCCGTCGGCGATCGTGATCGACAGATCTTTCACGGCCGTCGCGCCGTTGGGGTAACTCTTGGTCACCCGGTCCAACACAATTTCGGCCATGGAACTATCCCTTCACCGCACCGGACGTCAGGCCGGCGACGATCCTTCGTTGGAAGATTAGAACAAAGATGACGATCGGGATGGTGATGACCATCGCACCCGCCGCAATCGATCCGGTGGGCTCCTCGAACTGCGAACTGCCGGTGAAGTTCGCGATCGCCACCGGCGCGGTGATCGCCCGCTGAGTGGCCGTCAGAGACAGCGCGAGCAGCAGATCGTTCCAGGCGAAGATGAACACCAGGATCGCGGCGGTGACGATGCCCGGCGCCGCCAACGGCGCGATGACTCTGCGGAACGCCTGGGCGGGGCTGGCGCCGTCCATCTTGGCCGCCTTCTCCAGATCCCATGGAATCTCTCGGAAGAACGCCGACAGCGTGTAGATCGCCAGCGGCAACGCGAACGTGATGTACGGGATGATCAGGCCGGGCCAGGTGTCGAACAGGCCGATGCTGCGCCACAGGTTGAAGATCGGCGTGACCAGGGAGATCTGCGGGAACATCGCGATCAACAGGGCAACGCCGACGAGCAGGCGCTTGCCGGGAAAAGTCAGCCGCGCAACCGCATACGCCGCCATGCCGCCGACGACCACCGCGATCACGGTGGTGATCAGCCCGATACCGATCGAGTTGATCAGCGCGGAGGTGAACATGTCGCCAGAGAAGATGCCCTTGTAGTTGTCGAAGGTGATCTGCGTGGGAATCAGCTTGCCGTCTTTGACGCTTGACGTCGGCTTGAGCGAAAGGCTCAGAATCCACAGCACGGGGAACAGTGCGTAGAGCACGACGAGGATGTTGACGACCGTCCAACCCGCCGTGCGCCCCGTGCCGCCCCGCTCGGCCATGTCAGCGTCCCTCCGCTTCGGCGCCGGGCGCGGAAGCGCCGAAAAGCTTGATGTAGACGAACGCGATGAGTGCCACGGAGAGGAAGATCAGCACGCTGATGGCTGACCCAAGGCCGAGATTGAACGCCTTGAAGAGGTTGTCGTAGCCCAGGATTGAGACCGATCCGGTGTTGTTCGCTCCCCCGGTGAGCACGTAGATGTTGTCGAAGATCCGGAACGCATCCAACGTCCGGAAGAGCAGCGCCACCAGGATGGCCGGCTTGATCAGCGGCAGAATGACTTTGACCAAGCGCTTCCACGCGCCGGCCCCATCGACCTGGGCCGCGTTGAGCAGGTCCTGCGGCACCAGCGCCAGGCCGGCGAGCAGCAGCAGCGCCATGAACGGTGTCGTCTTCCAGACCTCGGCGAGTACCACGATGGCGAGTGAGGGAATCTGCTCGGTCAGCGGCGCGCTGCCCTCCGGCAGCAGGTTGGCCAGATAGCCGGTACCCGGTGTCCACGCGTAATACCAGCTGTAGGACGCGGCGACGGTGACGATGCCGTACGGGATCAGAATCGCGGTGCGCACCACACCCTTGCCGAAAATCGTTCGGTGCATCACCAGGGCCAGCGCCATGCCGAGCACCAACTCGATCGCCACGGAGACCACAGTGATCGCCAGCGTGACCATGAACGCCGTCCACCAGTAGCGGTCGGTGAGGACGGTGATGTAGTTCTGCAGCCACACGAACGAGGTGTCGTCGGGGGTGGCGAGGTTGTAGCGCTGAAGGCTCAGCCACACCGCGTAACCGATCGGGTACGCCGTGACCGCCACCATCAGCAGCACCGCGGGGGCGATCAGTATGTACGCGAGGCGGCGCTCGGACTTCTTGTCGTCGGTGCCACCGGCGGTCGCCCGGGACGCCGGGGACGCATCGACAGCCATGGGAGGTGCGGTCATGGAATCAGCCCCTTGCCGTCGATGGCCTTCTGCACCTGGACGGCCAGCTCGTCTGCCGTCCGCTCGGGATCGATGTCGGTGACCGGCGCCAACGTCACCGACATCCGCGTCGAAACCGCCTGGTAGACCGGTGTCGCTGGGCGCACCGCCGCATTGGTCAGCTGATCGCGGATGATCGCGTATTGCGGGTACTTGGCCTGGAACGCCGGGTCGTCGTAGAGCGATGCCCGCACGGCGGGCAGGCCGCCCTCGACGGATGTGTATCGCTGGTTCTCTTCGTTGCGAATGCAGCGGATGGCCTCGAAGGCTTCCTTGCGATGCTGGGTGGTCTTCGCGACGGCGAGGTTCAGCCCACCGAGCGTCACCTTCGCGGGCTCACCGGCCGCCACCCCCGGATAGGGCGCGAAGCCGAACACCTTCTTGCTTGCCTCGTAGGCGGACCGGAACTGGTCGTCGGTGGGCGAGAAAGTCCCGGCGTCGTTGATGCTGCCAGCCAGGTCGGGCTGCTTGTCCAGCGGCAGGAAGCTCACGCCGCCCTTGACGGCGTTCTCCAGCATCGACGGCAACACGAACGGCCAGTTCACCTCGAGCGCGGCTTTGCCCTGCTCGAGCGCGAGCCTCGCGGTGCCCTCATCGGTCTGGGTGATCGACGGGTCGGCGCCGGGCGCGGTAGCAACGGCCTTCATGATCTGCAACGCCTTGACGGTGGCGTCGCGATGCTCCTTGGTGTCGGTCAGCGTGACGGTCTTGCCGTCGGCGGAAAGCACTTGACCGCCTGCGCTTTCCAGCAAGGTGTTGAACCAGACCACCAGACCCTCGTACTGCTTGGCTTGCAGGGCGATCCAGCTCGGTTTTCCCGCGGCGTGCAGGCGCGTCGCCTCGGCCACCATGCCGTCCCACGTGTCGGGCGGTTCGTCCATCAAATCGGCTCGATACCAGAGCAATTGAGTGTTCGTCGTGACGGGTACCGCGTACAGCTTGTCCTGCCATTTCGCGGTTTCCAGCGGGCCGGGCAGTGTATCGCCGGTGGCGTCGGCCTCGGCGCGGCCTGCCGGATCGTCCGACAGCGGCAAAGCCCAACCCGCCTCGGCGAACTCGGCGGTCCACACCACGTCGAGCGCCATCACGTCGAGCGTCTTGTCGTTGCCGGTGAGCCGCCGCGCCAGCTGCAGCCGCTGCGCGTCGGCTTCCTTGGGCAAGCTGATCTGTTGGATGGTGAAGCGTCCGCCGAGTTCTTCGTTGCAACGCTTGGCGACCGCGGTGAACGTGGCCATCTCGCTGGCCGGTGTGTAGTAGTTGATGACGATTCCGCCGCCGCCGGAACCGCATGCGGTCACCAATGACGCAGTCGTCAGCGCGGCCGATGCCGCAGCACATAGCCGCCGAGCGAGCACCAGCCGCCTCCCGTCTGCGTCCGATGTCGCCACCGGGGCGGCTCCGGGCGGGAACCTCCCGCGGGCAAACCGTAGAGCGACATGCGCACCATATGCAACAGTTTCCGCCGCGCGTCGCACACCCGTTATTCAACCGCGAACGTGCGCAAACTCCCTGCTGATATCGGCGTGTCGGCCGCAGACACGCACTCTCGCGGGAGAAAGCGGGCTAGATCTTCAAGCGCGCCAGCAGATCCCGGCCCTGTTCGGCACTCTGCGGATCGCACAACACGTCGTAGCGGCCCGCCACAAGCTGCATCGTCGAGCTGAAATCTCTTGTGCCGCGCGCCATCGCGTAGGGGACGGCCGAGGTGATCAGTCCGAAGAACACCCCGGCGACCAGGCCGGTGGCCAGCGCACCCCACGGGCTGGGGCTGAAGAATCCGAGGATCAGACCGATGAACAGACCCAGCCAGGCACCGGTCAGCACGCCGCCGCCCAGCACTTTCGGCCAGGTCAGCCGTCCGGTGACCCGTTCCACCTGCATCAAGTCCACGCCGACGATCGTCACCTGCTGCACCGGGAACTGTTGGTCGGACAGATAGTCGACGGCGCGCTGCGCCTCGGCGTAGGTGGGATAGGCGCCGATCGGCCATCCTTTGGGCGGCGTCGGCAGGCTCGCTGGTCCGCCGCGTCCCGGGGTCGGGTTACCGGTTGTTCCGCTGGCGCTTTGTCCGGGTTGGAACGGGCTGGTCATCGATCCTCATTCTCCTCTATCCGCGGCTGAATTGCGCGGCTCTGTCTCACCAGGCAACGACTCGGCGGCCGCGATGGTGCCCGCCGGTTGCGCTAGGTTGACAGCATGACAAACCCGGGCGAGGACGCAGGCCGAACGTCATCATCCGACTCCGACTCAGGGGGATCGGAGCCGTCATCGGCAGGCTACGAGGCGCCGCCGATCGAGCAGTCGCACGGACCGGCCGAATCGGAATCGCCGCAGGCCCGGGGGGCTGCTGAAGCGCCCACGGCCTACGAGGCCCCCGGCTACACCCCGCCGCCGGCCTACATCCCGCCCAGCCCGCCGCCGGGTTATGAGACACCGCCCGGCTATCCGCAGGGGCCGGGCTACCCGCAGGCGCCCGGCTATCCTCCGCCCGACTACTTTCAGCAGGCCGGCGGTGGGCAGCCTGGCTATCCGCCGCCCTACCCCGACCCGTCCGGCGGCTACGGCGCCCCCTCCTACCCGCCGCCACCCCCGTACGGCGCGCCGCCGCCCGGGTACGGCCCCCCGCCGTCGGGCTACCCGGCCCAGGGCGGGTACGGGCAGCCGGCCCAGGGCACCAACACGTTGGCCATCGCGTCCCTGGTCGCGTCGGCGATCGGCGTGCTCTGCGGAATCGGCTCCATCATCGGCATCGTGCTCGGCGTCATCGCGCTCAACCAGATCAAGCAGAGCCGCGAGGGCGGCCACGGGCTGGCCATCGCCGGCATCGCGGTCGGCGGGGTGACGCTGCTCATCAACATCATCTGGACGGTCGTCGTTTTGAGTAGCTGAGTCTCGAGTAGCCGAGCATGACCACCGGCGGCCCCGAGCAGCCGTACGAGGACACCCCGCTGGACTATCCAGCCGACGCCGCCGGGCTGCCACCGCCGATCTACCCGCCGCCGTACCCGGGTGCCTACGGCCACCCGGGCTACGCCGGTTACCCCGCCTATGCCGCGCCCGGTTACGACCCGTACCGGCCGACGAAGCCGCCCGGCACCAACGGCAAGGCAATCGCGGCGCTGGTCACGTCCTTGGTGGGCCTCATGTGCTGCGGCCTGCCGTCGATCGCCGGCCTCATCATCGGCGTGATCGCGATGCGCGAGACCAGGCGCACCGGTCAGGACGGCTACCCCATCGCCCTGATCGGCACGATCATCGGTGGTCTGGTGGTGGCGGGTTGGGTGGTCTACCTGCTGCTGTCCGTCGGGCTCTACGCCAGCGGCTGGCAGTGGGCGCCGTAGTGCGCTAGACGGGCGGCCGGAACGGCTCGGCCTGGCGGACCATGCCCGCCGCGCGGCCTTTGCCCGCGATCACCAGGGCCATCTTGCGGCTGGCCTCATCGATCATCTCGTCGCCGAGCATGACCGCGCCACGCGCGCCGCCGGCCCGCGAAGTGTGCCAGTCATAGGCCTCGAGGATCTGCTCGGCGTGGTCGTAGGCATCCTGTCGCGGGCTGAAGATCTCGTTGCCGGCCGCGATCTGGTCGGGATGCAACACCCATTTGCCGTCGTAGCCCAGCGCAGCCGACCGCCCGGCCACCCGACGGAACGACTCGACATCGCGCACCTTAAGGAACGGTCCGTCGATGGCGGCGATGCCCCGGGTGCGGGCGGCGACGAGGATGCGCATCAGCACATGGTGATAAGCGTCGCCGACGTCGTAGCCCTCCGGCTGTTCCCCGACCTCCAGCGTGCGCATGTTCAGGCTGGCCATCATGTCGGCCGGGCCGAGCACCAGCGCCTGCACCCGAGGGGCGGCCGCAATCGCGTCAATGTTGGTCAGGCCCTGGGCGTTTTCGATCTGCGCCTCGATGCCGATCCGGCCCTGCGGTAGTCCGTGAGCGGTCTCGAGTTGGTTCAGCAGTAGATCCAACGCATGGATGTGCGCGACCTCGGTCACCTTGGGCAGCACGATGATGTCCAGTGCGGCACCGGCCGCGGAGACCACCTCGATGACGTCGGCGTAGGTCCACGGCGTGGTCCAGTCGTTGACCCGGACGCCGCGAAGCTGCCCCGCCCAGCCCGGTTCAGTCAGCGCGGCCGCGGCCCGGGTGCGGGCCTCGCCTTTGGCATCGGGGGCGACGGCGTCCTCGAGGTCCAGGAACACCTCGTCGGCCGGCAGGCCCTTTGCCTTCTCGATCATTCTGGCGTTGCTGCTGGGAACGGACAGGATCGTTCGACGGGGTCGATACCGGTTATCCATAAGCACACTCTCTACCCTTTGATCCATGGCTGCGGTGAACAGGGTCTATGCGGCCCGGCTCGCGGGAATGGTGGTGCTGGGTCCCGATGGGGAGTCCATCGGTCGCGTGCGTGATGTGGTGATCAGCATCAGCACCACGCACCATCAGCCTCGAGTTCTCGGACTTGTCGTCGAATTGCTCACGCGCCGAAGGATTTTCGTCCCAATACTGCGCGTCACGGCCATTGAGCCCAGTGCCGTCACGCTCGCCACCGGCAATGTGTCCCTGCGCAGGTTCGCGCAGCGGCCCGGCGAGGTGCTGGTGGTGGGCGAGGTGATCGAAACCCGGGTGCGCGTCGACGACCCCGATCGCTCCGAGCTGGCCGGAATCGACGTCGTCGTCGTCGATCTGGGCATCGAGCTGACCCGCACGCGCGATTGGGTGGTGATGAAAGTCGCGGTGCGGCCGCAGCGTCGGCTCGGCCGTCGCGGCAATGTCGTCATCGTCGACTGGAACCGCGTACAGGGTCTGACGCCGTCCGGACTCGCCATGCCCGACCAGGGGGTGGCCCAGTTGCTGGAACAGTTCCTGGGCCAGCGCCCGATCGAGGTGGCCGACGCGATTCGCGAGCTGCCCGCCAAACGCCGCCTGGAGGTGTTCAAGGCGCTCGACGACGAACGCCTCGCCGACGTGCTGCAGGAGCTTCCCGACGACGAGCAGGCCGACATACTGCGGCAATTGGAGACCGAGCGCGCCGCCGATGTGCTCGAAGCGATGGATCCCGACGACGCGGCCGATCTGCTGGGCACGATGACGCCCGCCGATGCCGAACAGTTTCTGCGCCGGATGGATCCCGAGGAGTCCGAGGATGTCCGACGGCTGCTCAGCCACTCCCCCGATACCGCGGGCGGATTGATGACCTCCGAACCGGTGGTGCTCGCCCCCGACACCACCGTGGCCGAGGCGCTGGCCCGGGTTCGCGATCCCGACCTGACCCCCGCGGTGGCGTCGCTGGTGTTCGTCGCCCGACCGCCCACCGCGACCCCGACCGGCCGGTATCTCGGATGCGTGCACCTGCAACGACTGCTGCGCGAACCGCCCGCCGCACTGGTCAGCGGCATCGTCGACACCGACCTGCCGAGCCTCCGCGCAGAGGACTCGCTGTCCGCCGTCACCCGGTACTTCGCTGCCTACAATCTGGTCTGCGGTCCGGTGGTCGACGATGAAAATCACCTTCTGGGTGCGGTGTCCGTGGACGATGTACTCGATCATCTGCTTCCCGACGACTGGCGGGAGCGAGAAGAACCCGAGCTGTTCGCCGCGCCGCCGGAGGCCGCGGGCCGAGCTGCAGAAGGGGTGACATGAGCGACTTGACGGCGCGCCAGCGGCTGGACACCCCCCGCGTCTCGCGGCGCCGAATTTCGTTCAACGTCGACGCCGAGGCCGTCGGGAATTTCAGTGAGTCGATCGCGCGATTTCTCGGCACCGGCCGTTATCTGGCGTGGCAGACCATCCTCGTCGTGGTTTGGATCTGCCTGAATCTCTTTGCGGTGGGGCTGCGCTGGGATCCGTATCCGTTCATCCTGCTCAATCTCGCATTCTCCACGCAGGCCGCCTATGCCGCGCCATTGATCCTGTTGGCGCAGAACCGTCAGGAGAATCGCGACCGGGTGTCGCTGGAGGAGGACCGCAGGCGCTCCGAACAGACCAAGGCCGACACCGAATATCTGGCCCGCGAGCTGGCCGCCCTGCGGTTGGCCGTCGGCGAGGTGGCCACTCGCGATTACCTGCGCCGCGAACTCGAGGAAGTGCGCGAAATGCTGACCGAATTGCGGGAGGCAACCGACTCCTCGATCGGCGATGGCCCGGGGAGATCGGAGAATTCAGAGCGAAGGGCAAAGCGGACGAGCTGAATTGCTCTCGCCATTGCGGCAACGAGCGAAGCCAGACTATGTATGGTGACTTGATTCACATTGCACTTTGGTAACAGCACACCTTAGGACGGTTGAGTGCACATAGGGGGAAGGACCGCCCTCGAGCAAGCGCGAAGCCGCGCAGGCCGAGCGGTTCGTACGCCTGCGTTCGGTATCGCTGTGATCGCCCCGATCGTCCTGGCCGGCGCCGTGGGCGCGTCCGCGCCGTCGTCCGTCACGCCTGTCCGCAATTCGGCGGTGACGCCTCTGGCCGCCGTCGAGCAGTCCCCGGGTAACCGCTCCGGCGTCACCGTCGTCGCAGTCACCAAGACCCCGACGGCTTTTCACATCGCCGCCGCGACCGTCTCCTCTCCTCCGCCCGCCGCGGTAGTCAATTCGCCCGGCTCGCTTCGCATTCCATCAATGGCCCTGTCCGCCTACCGCAATGCCGAACGGATGATGGCGGCGGCCGCCCCCGGCTGCGGCGTGAGCTGGAATCTGTTGGCGGGAATCGGCCGGATCGAGTCGATGCACGCCAACGGCGGCGCGACCGACGCCGGCGGCACGGCGGTGCGGCCGATCTACGGTCCCACGCTGGACGGGTCACTGCCCGGCAATGAGATCATCGTGCAGAGCCGCTCGGCCGACCGGGTCAACTACGCCCGCGCGATGGGGCCGATGCAGTTCCTGCCCGGCACGTGGTCGCGGTACGCCTCCGACGGTGACGGCGACGGCAAGGCCGACGTGCAGAACCTCTACGACTCGACGCTGGCGGCGGCGCGGTACCTGTGCAGTGGCGGGCTCAACCTCCGCGATCCGTCTCAGGTGATGGCGGCGATTCTGCGCTACAACAACTCGGTGGCCTACGCCCGTAATGTGCTGGGCTGGGCCGGTGCTTACGCAACGGGTGTGGTGCCGGTGGATCTACCGCCGATCACCGGACCGGTGCCGCCGATCGGCGATACACATCTTGACAACTACCAGGGCCTCGGACCGGGGCTGCCGATGAACGCCGCCGGGCTACCGGCCAGCGACCCACTGGCGCTGATGCCACTGGTGAACGGCAGCGTCGCCAGCCAGATCCCCGTTTACCCTGGCCAATCGCTCGGCCCGCTGCCGGGACCGGCGCCCGCTGCGGTTCCGGTTGCGCCGCCGCCGGAGCAGCCCGCGCCGCCGCCGTGGCTGCCGCCGTGGCTACACCCGCCCCCGGCCGCCCAGACGCTGCCGCAACGGCCCCCCGAGTGCGCGGTGTTCTGCATTCAGAGCACACCAGTGCCCGCCGCTGTGCCGCAGGCGCCTGCCCTGGCGTCAGCGCCGGGTGCCGTCGCGCCGCAGGCCACCCCGGCCGAGGCGCCCAATGCGGCGCCGCCGGCACCGTTCGGACTGCCACCGCCGCCACCGACACCGTTCGGGCTGCCGGCGCCGCCCCCGGCCCCCGAACAGCCGGTCGGCGTGCTGCCGCCCGCGCTCGGACCTGCGCCCGGTCCGGTGAACTGACCGGAGTCCAGCGGCCGCCGTCGGATGAGCCCGGCGAGTCGGCCTAGACTCGCAGGTGATGTCACAAAATCGCACCGACCTGGAATCCGCGGTTCGCGCCGCGCTCGGTAAGGTGATCGACCCCGAACTACGGCGGCCGATCACCGAAGTCGGGATGGTCAAGAACGTCACCGTCGACGCCGATGCCGGCGTGCACGTCGAGATCTACCTGACGACCGCGGCCTGTCCGAAGAAGAACGAGATCTCCGAGCGCGTCAACCACGCGGTCGCCGATGTGCCCGGCACCGGGGCGGTGAAGGTCAGCCTCGATGTGATGAACGACGAGCAGCGCACCGAACTGCGCAAGCTGCTGCGCGGCGACTCCCGCGAACCCGTCATCCCGTTCGCCCAGCCCGGCTCACTGACCAAGGTGTACGCCGTCGCGTCCGGGAAGGGCGGCGTCGGGAAGTCCAGCGTGACGGTGAACCTGGCCGCCGCGATGGCCACCCGCGGCCTGTCCGTCGGCGTGCTCGACGCCGATATCTACGGGCACTCCGTCCCGCGCATGATGGGCACCACCGACCGGCCCACCCAGGTCGAGTCGATGATCCTGCCGCCGGTCGCCCACGACGTCCGGGTGATTTCGATCGCGATGTTCACCCAGGGCAACACCCCGGTGGTGTGGCGCGGGCCGATGTTGCACCGGGCGCTGCAACAGTTCCTGGCCGACGTGTACTGGGGTGACCTGGACGTGCTGCTGCTCGACCTGCCGCCCGGCACCGGCGATATCGCGATCTCGGTCGCCCAGCTGATCCCCGGTGCGGAGATCCTGGTGGTGACCACGCCGCAACTGGCCGCCGCCGAGGTGGCCGAGCGCGCCGGCGCGATCGCCCTGCAGACCCGTCAGCGCATCGCCGGCGTGGTCGAGAACATGTCCGGCCTGCTGCTGCCCGACGGCACCACCATGCAGATCTTCGGCGAGGGCGGCGGCCGCCGCGTCGCGGAGAGCCTGTCGCGGGCGGTCGGCGCCGACGTACCGCTGCTGGGCCAGGTGCCCCTGGACCCGACGCTGGTGTCGGCGGGTGATTCTGGTGTGCCGCTGGTGCTGTCGGCACCCGATTCGGCGGCGGGCAAGGAATTGCGCGGCATCGCCGACGCGCTGTCCAGTCGCAAGCGTGGGCTCGCCGGCATGTCGCTCGGGTTGGATCCCGCCGGCCGCTGACGGTCGGCATATCGATCTCGGCGACGCGTCCGGGATGGCATCATCAGGCGCGATGGATTCTGAGCAGGTCATTCGCATCGCCCTGACGGTGGTCACGCCGATCCTGACCGCTGGAATCGGCATCGTCGCCCTCGTCATCGGCGACTGGCGGGAACGCCGAACCCAACACGGCCGGCGCAAGCTGGCCGTCGAAGACGCCGGCAGGCAGGTGGCGTTCGCTCAGGAGTGGTTCAACGCCAGCAAGCTGATCGCACCCGATGCGCAACAGCGGGCCGCCGCGCGCGCGCAGGCCTGGCTCGACGAAGCCGCGGAACTCCTCGCCGTCTCCAAGCCGGAGAAGGATGCCGACGAGAGGCGATCCGTCACCGCCCGGCGGTTGCTCCTCGCCTACCCGATGCACCGCCGGGGCGCGAGAATTCTTCGCGGCTTCTATTACTTCTTCATCGGCATGGTGGTCCTCCAGGTCAGTGGGGCGCTGGGATCCGCCTTCGGCCGAACGGACACGCTCGGCATACCCAACTACTTCTCGGGTGGGCTGATCTACGCCGACCTCATCGGCATCTTCCTGTACACGCTCATCGCGATGGCCTTCCGGTTCTGGTCGTTGCGCGCGGAGGAATCTCGGGCCGCTGTCGCGCCGAGAAGCCGGATGACGTTTCGGCGCGCGTGTCTGCTGTACAGGTTCAACGGGTCGAGGGCCGCCGTTGCGCGCTTGGTCTTCCACTGCTGGGTGGCGTTGACGGTCCTGGTCGCGGTCCTGACGGTGCTGAGCACGGTCGACGACCCAAGGGTGTTGCCCTCCAACCTCGTTGCGTTCGTCGCTTGGGCCGGATGGGGAATCGGCCTGCGCTACTGGGCGGTCTCACTGAACGAACGCACGACGATCAAAGCCAGGCCGGCCGGCTAGGTGGCGTCGGTGTCGAAGGGTGTCGCCGTCGGCTCCGCGGGCGGGTTGACCGGCTGCGGCGACGACGATGACACCGGTTTCTCCTGCGCCTTTTCCGGCCCGTCGAATTTGCCGGTGAAGAACGAGTCGTCGCCGTCGAGCAGATGCTTGGTGAGCGCGGCGCGCGGCGTCATGCCCCGCAGTTTCTGCAACTCGCTGAGCGGTTCGCGCAGGTCCTCGAACTCCGGGCCGAGATCCTCACGCAGCTGGCTGGTCGCCCCGCTGACGTAGTCGCGCGCCTGACGCAGCGCGCCCGAGGTCCAGCGGATCGCGCCCGGTAGCCGTTCGGGTCCGAGGATCACCAGACCGGCGATCACCAGGACCAGCATCTCGCCCCAGCCGACGTTGGCGAACATCGTTTAAGTGCTGTTGTCCGGGCCGGGCGTGATCGTGAGGGTCACGTTGCGGCCCTCGCGGACCACCTCGATCGGAGCGGGCTCGCCGATCTTGAGCTGGCGCACCGCGACCACGAACTCGTCCGCATCGGCGACCGTGCGGTTGCCGATCTTGACGACGACGTCGTTCTCCAGGACGCCCGCCTTCTCGGCGGGACCGCCCGCCTTCACATTGGCGATCTGCGCTCCGGAGGCGATGTCGTTGCTGACCGATCGCGCGGTCAGGCCCAGCGTCGGATGGGCGATCTTGCCGTCCTCGATCAGGGTCTGGACCGTGTTCTTGACCTCGTTGACCGGGATGGCGAAGCCAAGGCCGCTGGCACTGTCGGACAGCGACTTGCCCGCGGTGTTGATGCCGATCACGTCGGAATCCATGTTGATCAGCGGGCCGCCGGAGTTGCCGTGGTTGATCGCCGCGTCGGTCTGCACGCCGTCGATCACGGTGTCGGTGTCGGAGCCGTCGCCCGACAACGGCACCGGCCGGTGCAGCGCGCTGATGATGCCGTGGGTGACCGTGCTGCGCAGACCCAGCGGGGCACCGGCGGCGATCACCTCGTCCCCGACGTGCAACTTCTCGGAGTCACCGAGTCGCGCCACCCTGAGATTGTCGACGTTGTCGACCTTGAGCACCGCCAGGTCGGTCTTCGGGTCGCGGCCCACAAGGTTGGCCGGGACCTCCTTGCCGTCGTTGAACACGACCGACAACTTGTACTGGCTGGGGTTGGTGGCGGCCTCGGAGATTACGTGGTTGTTGGTGACGATGTAGCCACGGCCGTCGATGACCACGCCGGAGCCCTGCGACCCTTCGCTGTCGCTGGTCGCCTCCACCGTCACCACCGAATCGGCAACGGCGGCAGCGACTTTGGCAAAACGGCCGGCCGGGATATCGGGGTTGTCGTCGGTTTCCAGCGTCACCTTCGACGTGGTGAACGCCTCGACCACCTCGGCGGTCTTGCGCCCCACCCAGCCGCCGGCGAAGCCGATCACCAGCGCGACGATCCCCAGCACGGCCAGCGCGACATAGGACACCCTGCCGCCGAACAACACGTCGCGGACACCGAGCTTGCCCATTCCGACGTTCGATGTCGCGGGCGCCGTCTGCGGCAGCGCGGGCGTACCGAGCGCGGCGGCGGCGCCGGGATCGCGCCATGGGTCGTCCGGTTCGTCGGCGCCCTGCCCGTCACGCTCGGCATCGAGCGCGCCGGCGTCGGCCGGATGACGCTGCAGCGAGTCACCGCCGGAGTAGGGGCGGCCGAATGCCTCGGCGAGCACCGGGTCCGGCGCCTGATCGGTCGGGGTGTACTCACCCTGATCGCGATAGCGGTCCAGGCCCACGAACGATCCGTCGACACCGTCGGGCCGACCGAATGCGCGTCGCGAGGCCGGATCGACCGGTGGACGCGAGACGGGGCGCGGCTCCAGGCGCTCGCGCCCGGTCTGGTCCAGATTGGTCACCCGTTCATCACCCTCTATTGACGCGCCCGCCATCGCGAGCACTGGTCGCTGCTCGAACTTGCATTCACCCTACCGGCGCCTGCGCCGGGTACGCGGCATGCCGTCAGCTAACTGCGACGGTTCCGGCTGCTCCGGCGGATGCTGCGCGGTGTCGTGCGGGATCTGCGACAACATCCCCAGAAGCGAACTCGGGATGACGATCGGACAGGAATCCCGCAACGCGGCACGTGCCTGGCGCTGCGCGTCCACCTCGGTCGCGCACTCCGGGCACAGCGACAGATGATGCGCGGCGCGCAGGTGCGCGGTCATCCGAAGTTCGCCGTCGACGAACGCCGCGATGGCCTCGCTCGAGAGATGCTCGGTGGAGCCGAACTGCCTTGGGCCGACGGGCGTTTCGCTCTGCGAAGCGAACTGGGCGGGCAGCCAGGAGAATGCGCGTCGGAACACGTGTCCCGGGTCGACCATCACCCAGCTCCTCTCCCCGTTATGCACGTCCCCACGAAGTACGTGTGTGCATGATGTACTCAGTTGAATGTAGCGCGGCAGCCTGTGCCCGACACCGGCGAACACTCAGGCAGATTTGAGAGCGCTGTCCGGATGAGTGGCCAGGTAGTCGCGCAACGCCTGTCTGCCGCGGTGAATGCGGCTCCGCACCGTGCCCAGCTTGACGCCCAGCGTCGCGCCGATCTCCTCGTAGGACAGCCCTTCGATGTCGCACAGGACCACGGCGGCGCGGAATTCCGGCGGGAGTGAGTCCAGCGCGGCCTGCAGGTCCGGGCCGAGCCGGGAGTCGTGGTAGATCTCCTCGGGGTTCGGCTCGTCGGCGGGCACGCGGTCGTAGTCCTCGGGCAGGGCCTCCATGCGGATGCGGCCGCGGCGCCGAACCATGTCGAGGAACAGGTTGGTGGTGATGCGGTGCAACCAGCCTTCGAACGTGCCGGGCTGATAGTTCTGCACGGAGCGGAAGACGCGGATGAACGTCTCCTGGGTCAGGTCCTCGGCGTCGTGCTGGTTGCCGGACAGGCGATAGGCCAGCCGGTACACCCGGTCGGCGTGCTGACGGACCAGCTCATCCCATGACGGCATGGTGGTCTTGTCGCCGGTCGCATCGAACACCGCGGTGCCGCTCAACTCGTCGGCGGGCTCAACCCACTCCGCGTCGGTGTACTGCTCGCGATGCGCCATGGAGACAGGGGCAGCAGCGGCATTTGTCGTGGTGGTCGTCAGATCCTCCTGGTCAGAGCCGTCACCGGTCATCGACGGCCCGATGTCGATGGCAACATGAATATCAAGGTCGTTATTCCCGAAATGCCAGCGTCCGCCGTCTTCCATGGGACATACCGTCTCCGACCGGGGTGTGCTTGGCATATGAGCAAACTGAACATTTCCTGAGAAAGATTGCTACCCATTTTTCAACGAGCGAAACCGGGCGTTTTCGCCCACATTCTCGCCTGTGGACGCGGGCGTGTCGCGGTGTTGGGCAACACGGGTTGGCTCTACGCTGCGGACATGGACGACGCGGCGGGTCAGGACCGGGGCCGCACCGGGGGCGACAGTGAGACCCGGGGCCGCACCGGCGGCGACAGTCAGACCAAGCCCACCCGGGCCGAGTCGATCGTCGCGCACGCCGAACAGTCCATCTCCGAGGACGCCATCGTCGCCGCTGCCCGTGAGCGCGCCGTCGACATCGGCGCGGGCGCGGTGACGCCGGCGGTCGGGGCACTGTTGTGCGTGCTGGCCAAGCTGACCGGCGCCAAGGCCGTCGTCGAGGTCGGCACCGGCGCCGGCGTCAGCGGACTGTGGCTGCTGTCCGGGATGCGCGAGGACGGCGTGCTGACGACGATCGACGTCGAGCCCGAGCACCAACGGACCGCCAAGCAGGCGTTCGCCGAAGCCGGTATCGGCCCGGGACGCACCCGCCTGATCGGCGGCCGGGCGCAAGACGTGCTCACCCGCCTCGCCGACGGGTCCTACGACGTGGTGTTCATCGACGGCGACCCGGCCGATCAGCCACAGTTCGTCATCGAGGGCATCCGGTTGCTCCGGCCCGGTGGCGCGATCGTGGTGCATCGGGCCGCCCTCGGCGGCCGTGCGGGCGATGCGAACGCCAACGATGCCGAAGTCAGCGCGGTCCGTGAGGCCGCGCGGCTGATCGCCGAGGATGAGCGGCTGACGCCGGTGCTCGTCCCACTCGGCGACGGCCTGCTCGCCGCCGCCCGCGACTGACTTCTTTGCCCCGAAACAACGTTCCCGGTCGTTGATCGGGCGGATTGACGACCCGGAACGTTGTTTCGCCGGGCGTTTGACCATTTTTACGGATTCCTGACGGGGAGCCGCTTGACCATCCGCTGAACACGCGTTTAGTGTACTGAACATGCGTTCAGCTTCAGACGATCGCACGGGCATCGCCCGGATCCGCGACGCCGCGATCGACCAGTGGGGGCGGCACGGGTTCGGCGTGGGACTGCGCAAGATCGCCGAGGCCGCCGGGGTGAGCGCCGCGCTCGTGATCCACCACTTCGGCTCCAAGGAGGGCCTGCGCAAGGCCTGTGACGACTACGTGGCCGAAGAGATCCGCACCGGGAAGTCGGCGTCGCTGCAGAGCAAGGATCCGGCCGATTGGTTCGCCCAGATGGCCGAGATCGAGTCGTACGCGCCGATGATGGCCTACCTGGTGCGCAGCATGCAGTCCGGCAGCGAGCTGGCAAAAATGCTGTGGCGCAGAATGATCGACGACGCCGAGATCTACATCGAGGAAGGCGTGCAAGCCGGCCTCATCAAGCCGACCCGCGATCCGCGCGCCCGCGCCAAGTTCCTCGGCATCAACAACGGCGGCGGATTCCTGCTGTACCTCCAAATGCACGACAACCCAACCGATCTGCGGGCGGTGCTGCACGACTACGGCGAGGAAATGGTACTGCCGGCGCTGGAGATCTACTCGAACGGCCTACTGACCGACTCGACCATGTACGACGCATTCCTCGAACAGCGCGAGAACGGCGTCACGTTCACATCGGACAAAGGAGATGGCGATGACGGCCCAGACAAACAAGCGGGCTGACCCGACCGACCGGTCGCAGCCGGCGGTCGAGATCCGCGGTCTGTCCAAGTCGTTCGGCCGGACCCAGGCTCTTGACGGCCTCGACCTCACGGTCGCGCCGGGCGACATCACCGGATTCCTCGGCCCCAACGGCGCGGGCAAGTCGACGACCATCCGGGTCCTGCTCGGACTGCTGCGTGCCGACGGTGGGACCGTGCGACTGCTCGGGGGCGATCCTTGGCGTGACGCCGTCGCACTGCACCGGCGGATCGCCTACGTGCCGGGCGATGTGACGTTGTGGCCCAACCTCACCGGCCTGCAAGCCATCGATTTCCTCGCCCGGCTTCGCGGCAACGGCGTCGACACCCGTCGCCGCGACCAGTTGATCGAGCGATTCGAACTCGACCCGCACAAGAAGGCCCGCACGTACTCGAAGGGCAACCGGCAGAAGGTGGCCATCGTGGCGGCATTCTCGACCAATGCCGAGCTCTACATCCTCGACGAGCCGACGTCCGGCCTTGACCCGTTGATGGAGAAGGCGTTTCAGACCTGCGTCGAGGAGGTCGCCGACCACGGTGCCGCGGTCCTGCTGTCCAGCCACATCCTCGCCGAGGTGGAGAAGCTGTGCGACAACGTCACGATCATCCGCGACGGTCGCACCGTGAAATCGGGGACCCTCGAGGAGCTGCGGCATCTGATGCGTACCAACATCACCGTGCGCACCCGCGGTGACGCCAGTGGACTGCAGTGGATGGCGGACGTGCACGACTTCGAGAGCCAGGACAACGCGGTCCGGTTCTCGGTGGACCGCACCGATCTGGACTCCACCATGGAACGTCTCACCGATCTGGGTATCGAACAGCTCACCGTGACACCGGCCTCGCTGGAGGATCTGTTCCTGCGCGAATACCAGGGAGTGGAGCGATGACCACCACCCTGGTGCCGCACGCCGGTCGCCATGAGGCCGCCGCGGCCGGCCCGCCGTGGACCGGCGTCGGCAGCCTGATCATGCTGGCACTGCGCCGAGACCGGGTCCGGCTCAGCGTGTGGATCGCGATTCTGACGCTGATGATGGTCTACGCACCGAACACGATCGAGATGGCCTACCCGGAGGAGGCCCAGCGGCTCGCCCGGGTGAACCTGATGAAGACACCCGCCGGAACGATATTGGGCGGGCCCATGTTCGGCGTCAACGAAGCCGACCTCGGTGTGATGATGGCGAACGAGCTGATGCTCACACTGATCGTGGCGGCGTCGATCTTGTCGGTCTTCACCGTCATTCGGCACACGCGCTCCGAGGAGGAAAGCGGCGCGGCCGAATTGGTGTTGTCGTCGGTGGTCGGGCGCTACGCGCGCACCTCCGCTGCACTGATCGTCGCCGGCGGCGTCAACGCGATACTGGCGGTCACCATGACGGTCGCCATGGCGTCCACGGGATTCGCCGTCGCCGACACCGCGGCGATGTGTCTGGGTGTCACCGGCGTTGCCATGGTGTTCGGTGCCGCCGCCGCGGTGACCGCCCAGCTCTGGCGTCAATCGCGGACGGCGACCGGAGCGGCGCTGGCACTGCTGGCCATCGCGGCACTGATCCGCGGAATCGGCGACGTGATCAACAATTCCGGCAGCGCGTTGAGCTGGTTCTCCCCCATCGCATGGGCCCAGCAGATGCGTGCGTTCGTCGATCTGCGGTGGTGGCCGTTCACGCTGCTGGGGGTACTGGCCGTCGCGTTGATGGCGCTGGCCGCAGCGCTGGAGGGCCGGCGACAATACGACGACGGCACCATCCCGTCGGCCGGTGAAAAGCCGAACGCCCGCCCGATCACGGGAGTCTTCGGCTTGCACCTGACGCTGCATCGCGGTCAGACGATCGGCTGGGCCGTCGGATTGTTCCTGGCGGGGCTGGCATTTGGCTCGATGACGAGATCGCTGACCGATGCTGCGCAGGACAACCCGCTGCTGGCGCGGGTGCTCACCGCGCAGGGCAACGATGGCGTGTACACCACGATGACGCAGTTCCTGGCCGCCGCGGCCACCGCCTATGTCGCCAGCGCCGTGCTGCGCGTGTCCAGCGACGAGGAGTCGGGCCTGGGTGAGGCGGTGCTGGCCGGTGCGGTGTCGCGCTGGACGTGGTTGATGACTGCCGTGGCCTCGGCCCTGCTCGGCTCGCTCGTGTTGATGTTCTTCGCCGGGCTGGGCAACGGGCTCGGCGCCGGCATCACGCTCGGCGAACCGGGCACAGTGCTGCGCCTGACGCTGGCCGGACCGGCATACCTGCCCGCAATGGCTGTGGTGGCCGGTGTCGCAGCGCTGGCGGTAGCGGTCCGGCACACGTGGCTCGGTTGGCTGGCGGTCACCTTCGTCGTGGTGTCGCTGTATCTCGGTGCGCTGCTGCGGCTGCCCCGATGGCTCATCGACCTGTCACCGGTCGGCCGTACCACCGCACCGTCGAGTCTGTCCATCGGCGCGCTGACGGTCATGGTCGTCGTCGGCGCGGCGCTGACCATGAGCGCCGGCTGGTTCTACCGCAGCCGCGACGCACTGTAGAGAGAGGTGAAGGACATGAAAACCGCACTCCGAGCGGTCCTGACCACCGTCATCGGCCTCGCCGCCTTCCTGCTGATGGTGTTCTGGCCGGCGGGGACGTTCGACTACTGGCGCGGCTGGGCGTTCATCGCGGTGTTCGCCGCCGCGACGACGATCCCCAGTATCTACCTGGCGGCAACCAATCCGGAGGCGCTCAAACGGCGGATGCAGGCGGGGCCCGCGGCCGAGTCCCGGCCGTTGCAGAAGGTCATCATCACGATCGCGTTCGTCTCGATAGTTGCGATGATCGTGGTGAGCGCGTTGGACTTTCGCTTCGGCTGGTCATCGGTGCCCGCGGCGGTCTCCGTGTTCGGTGACGTGCTGGTCGGCGTGGGGCTGCTGATAGCGATGATCACGACGATCCAGAACGGATACGCGGCCGCGAACATCAACGTCGAGTCCGACCAGAAGGTGGTGTCGACGGGCGTGTACTCCGTTGTCCGCCATCCGATGTACTTCGGCAATGTGGTGTTGATGATTGGCACTCCATTGGCACTCGGTTCGTACTGGGGACTGCTGTTCGTGATCCCGGGATTGGCGGTGCTCGCCACCCGCATCATCGACGAGGAGAAGCTGCTGAGCCAGGAGCTCGCCGGCTATCCCGATTACGCCCAACGGGTCCATTACCGGCTGGTGCCCTATGTCTGGTGAAGGAGCAACCGTGAAGATGTTGGTGCAGGCCGTGGTGACGAGCCTGTTCGGCCTGCTGTTCTTCGGTGTGCTGCTGTTCTGGCCCGCGGGGACGTTGGCCTATTGGCAGGCATGGGTTTTCATCGCGATCTTCGCCGGGCTGTCATGCGGCCCGACCGTGTACTGGGCCTTGCGCAGGCCTGACGTGCTGCGCCGCCGCATGCGCGCCGGCCCGACGGCCGAGACCAGACCGGCGCAGAAGCTCGCCATCGTGGGCACCATCGCCACTGTCGTCGCGGTGTGTGTGGTCAGTGCCCTCGATCATCGCCTCGGTTGGTCGCAGGTGCCGTTGGCGGTCGTGGTGGTCGGCGACGTCCTGGTCACGCTCGGGCTGGCCATGGCGATGATCGTCGTCAGCCAGAACAGTTTCGCGGCCGCCACCATCACGGTCGAAGCGGACCAGACCGTGGTATCGACCGGTTTGTATGGCATGGTGCGGCATCCGATGTACGTCGGCGCGCTGATCATGATGATGGGCATGCCACTGGCGCTCGACTCCTTCTGGGGTCTGGTCACTCTCGTCCCGGGCGTGGCGATGCTCGCCTTGCGGATCGACGACGAGGAGAAGATGCTCCGCAACGAGCTCGCCGGCTACGACGAGTACATGCACAAGGTGCCCTACCGGCTGGTGCCCGGCCTCTGGTGATGGCGAGCCGCCGACCACCCGGCGACGAACACGACGACAACGGTGAAGCGCAGCACCGTGTTGGTGATCATCGTGGCGTTCACCGCGGTCAGGCTCAGGTAGACGATGTCGAGGATTCCACTGGCCAGATGCAGCACGACGAAGGTCGTGACGATGAGCCGCAAGGCGTCGAGGTCGGTGATCCGGATCGCGCCGAATGACAGCACGGCGACGGCCAACTCGGCCGCGCCGACCAGATAGACGAGCAGGTAGTCCGGCCGCTCGACGGCGATGCCCACGGCCGAGGGGATCGCGGTCGGCAACACGGTGAGCACCACCGCACCGGCCAGCGTTATCAACCCATGAACGAGGAAGATCACCCTCAGGGCTTTCATATCGTCACTCCTGTCGTCTCGGCCCGCGTTCATCCGTCATATGAGTGACGACCCGCGCGCGCGGAGTATGACGCGGACGACGACAAGGGGAGGTGCGGTGCCTACGGAGCCGTTCGAGGAGCACCGCCCGCATCTGCGGTCGGTGGCGTTCCGGATGCTGGGTTCGGCCGGCGAGGCCGACGACGCCGTACAGGAGGCATGGCTGCGGATGCACCGCGCCGACATTCGCGGGGTCCGCAATCTGCGCGGCTGGTTGACGACCGTCGTCGCACACATCTGCCTCGACATGCTGCGCGCCCGCAACACCCGAGCCGACGAGCCGCTCAGCGAAGTCACCGCGACCGCAGTGCCCGGCGCCGTCCTCGACCCCGAAGCCGAAGCGGTGCTGGCCGACTCGGTCGGGGTGGCCCTGATGGTGGTACTTCAGACGCTGTCACCGGTCGAGCGGCTGGCGTTCGTGCTGCACGACATGTTCGACCTGCCGTTCGCCGAAATCGCCCCGATCGTCGGGCGATCGGAGAACACGGCCGCCCAGCTCGCGTCCCGGGCCAGGCGCCGGGTGCGTGGGAAGACACCCGGGCCGGCAACCGACCTCGGGCGTCAGCGCAGGCTCGTCGACGCATTCCTCGCCGCCGCCCGCGACGGCGACTTCGACGCCCTGCTGGCGGTGCTGGACAGCGAGGTCGTGCTGCGCGTCGACGCGGCCGCGGCGGGATCGGCGACCACAATTCGCGGCGCGCACGCGGTCGCCAGCAATGCGCGGGCCTTCGCGGCCAACGCCCGCTTCGCCGACACGGCTCTGGTCGACGGGGCGGTCGGCATTGTCGTCGCACCCGAGGGCAGGCTGACGCTGGTGCTGCGGTTCACCGTCATCGACGCCAAGATCGCCGGGATCGACATCGATGCGGACCCGGCGCGCCTGAGTCGTTTCAGTCTGGCCATCCTCGACTGACCCGCGCCCATAATGCACAGATGGAACTGCTGACCGGTTTCGGGCTGGCCACCGCGGCGGGGTTGAACGCCTACATCCCGCTGCTGGCCCTCGGACTGCTCTCGCGGTTCACGGATCTGGTGACGTTGCCGCACAGCTGGGCCTGGCTCGAGAACGGCTGGGTCATGACGGTCGTCGCCGCACTGCTCGTCGTCGAGATCGTGGCGGACAAGATCCCCGCCCTGGACAGCGTCAACGATGCGATCCAGACGTTCGTGCGGCCGACGGCCGGCGGCATCGTGTTCGGCTCCGGCACGGCGGCACAGACGTCGGCGGTGGCCGATCCCGGTGCGTTCGCGCAGTCGGGGCAGTGGATTCCCATCGCCGTCGGCGTGGTGACCGCACTGGTGGTGTCGCTGACGAAGTCGGCGGTGCGGCCCGCCGCCAATGTGGCGACCGCGGGGATGGCGGCGCCGGTGTTGTCCACGGTTGAAGACGTCGCCAGCGTCGGCCTGGTGTTCCTGGCGATCCTGATCCCGGTGCTGGTGCTGGTGGCGCTCGTCGCCCTGGTCTGGGCCGGCTTCCGGATGCTGCGCCGACGCCGGAAGAGAAGGACGCCGTCGCGCCAACGGATCGGCGACGCCGAACCGGATTAGATCCAGATGCCCTTGCCGACCGCGACGACGCCGCCGGCGCTGATTGCGAACCGCTCCCGGTCCTTCTCGAGGTCGACGCCCACCATCTCTCCCGGCCCGACGACAACGTTTTTGTCCAGGATCGCATGGCGCACCACCGCGCCGCGGCCGATCCTGGTACCGGGCATGATCACGCTGCCCTCCACGATCGCGCCGTCGTCGACCACCACGTTGGACGACAACACTGAATTGCGGACCGACGCGGCCGAAATGATGCTGCCCGCGCCGACGACGGATTCCTGGGCGGAGCCACCGTTGACGAACTTCGCGGGCGCGAGCATCTCGGACTCGCCGCGGATCGGCCAGCGCTTGTTGTAGAGGTTGAACACCGGGTGCACCGACACCAGATCCATGTGAGCGTCGTAGAACGCGTCGAGCGTCCCGACGTCGCGCCAGTAGCCGTGGTCGCGTTCGGTCGCGCCCGGCACCTCGTTGTTGTGGAAGTCGTAGACGGCCGCCATGCCGTCACCGACCAGGCGCGGGATGATGTCGCCGCCCATGTCGTGGTCGGAGTGGTCGTCGTCGGCGTCGGCGCGGATCGCGTCGATGAGCACCTTGGTGGTGAAGATGTAGTTGCCCATCGACACGAACGTCTGCTCGGGGTCGTCGGGGGTGCCGGGCGGATCGGCCGGCTTCTCCACGAACTCGCGGATACGTCCGGACTCGTCGGCGTCGATGCAGCCGAAGGCACTGGCTTCGGCGCGCGGCACCCGGATGCCGGCCACCGTCGCCCCGGCACCGCTCTCGATGTGGAACTGGACCATCTGCTCGGGGTCCATGCGGTACACGTGGTCGGCGCCGAACACCACGATGTAGTCCGGGTCCTCGTCGTAGATCAGGTTCATCGACTGATAGATCGCGTCGGCCGACCCGGTGTACCAGCGCGGGCCGAGTCGCTGCTGAGCGGGAACGGGCGTGATGTACTCGCCGGCAAGCCCCGACAAGCGCCAGTTCTGCGAGATGTGGCGATCCAGCGAATGCGACTTGTATTGGGTGAGCACACAGATTCGCAAATATCGGGCATTGACCAAGTTCGACAGCACGAAATCGATCAACCGATACGCGCCGCCGAACGGGACCGCCGGCTTGGCACGGTCGGCCGTCATCGGATACAGCCGCTTGCCCTCCCCGCCGGCCAGGACGATACCCAGCACGTGTGGCAACTCCCGCATAGAAACAAACCTATCGGCAGGTTCTGCCGTCGGCTAGGCATTCGCACTATTGATCGTGATGTCCGGGGCTGTCTGTCAAGGCAATTGGTGCGACGAGTCCGCTCGACGCGACTACGGTCATGGATATGCGGGTCGCGATGATGACGCGGGAGTATCCACCCGAGGTGTACGGCGGGGCGGGAGTACACGTCACCGAACTCGTCGCCCAGCTCCGTCACCTCTGCGAAGTCGACGTGCACTGTATGGGCGCGCCGCGGGCCGGCGCGTTCGTGCACCAGCCAGATCCGGCACTTCGGGGTGCCAACCCGGCCTTGTCGACGCTGTCGGCGGATCTCAACATGGTCAACGGCGCATCAGAGGCCTCCGTCGTGCATTCGCACACCTGGTACACCGGAATGGCCGGGCACCTCACCTCACTGCTGTACGGCATCCCCCACGTCCTGACCGCCCATTCGCTCGAGCCGATGCGGCCGTGGAAGGCCGAACAGCTCGGCGGTGGTTATCGGGTGTCGTCGTGGGTCGAGAAGACCGCCGTCGAGGGTGCCGACGCGGTGATCGCGGTCAGCGCGGGCATGCGGGACGACGTACTGCGCACCTACCCGGCGCTCGACCCCAACCGGGTGCACGTGGTGCGCAATGGGATCGACACCGAGGTCTGGTATCCGATCCAGCCGGAGCCGGGCGATTCGGTGTTGGCCGAACTCGGAGTCGACGTCAGTCGCCCCATCGTGGCCTTCGTCGGCCGGATCACCCGGCAGAAGGGTGTGGCGCACCTGATCGCCGCGGCGCATCACTTCGATCCCGACATTCAGCTGGTGTTGTGCGCCGGCGCGCCGGACACGCCGGAGATCGCGGCCGAGGTGACGAACGCGGTCCAGGAACTGGCCCGTGCCCGCAGCGGCGTGTTCTGGGTGCGCGAGATGCTACCCATCGCCAAGATTCGCGAAATACTCTCGGCTGCAAGGGTTTTTGTCTGCCCATCGGTGTACGAGCCGCTCGGGATCGTCAATCTCGAAGCGATGGCGTGCGCGACGGCAGTAGTGGCATCCGACGTCGGCGGCATTCCCGAGGTGATCGCCGATCAGCAGACCGGGCTGCTGGTGCACTACGACGCGGATGACCCTGCCTTCTTCGCGCAGCGGTTGGCCGACGGCGTGAATGATCTGGTGAGCAGTCCGGAGCGCGCCCGACAGTTCGGTGAGGCCGGACGGCAGCGGTGCATTCAGGAATTCTCCTGGGCGCATATTGCCGAGCAGACCCTGGAGATTTACCGAAAAGTGTCTTCGTAGGCCGAACGCGGCCCACCGGGTGGCCGGCTGATGAACTAGCCGGTGACGCCCTTCAGTTCGTCTCCGAGGGCGGCGGCCTCTTCGGGGGTGAGCTCGACGACGAGTCGCCCGCCGCCTTCCAGTGGTACCCGCATCACGATGCCGCGCCCCTCCTTGGTTGCTTCCAGTGGACCGTCGCCGGTCCGGGGCTTCATCGCCGCCATCGAGTGCTCCCTCCGCATGAGCCGGCTGCCCACCCGTCGACAGCTCCCGGCACTGAACTGCTACTGAACTCCACCTATTGTTCCCTATACGCGCCGTTCGGTGTGCAAAGACCCGGCTAAGCCCCTCGCGACGACGGGTGTTCGGCCACCGGGACCCAGCAGTCGACGGTGTGGTCATCGACCATTCCGGTGGCCTGCATCAACGCGTAGGCGGTGGTCGGTCCGACGAATTTGAACCCGCGCCGCTTCAGTTCCTTGGCCATCGCCGTCGATTCCGGCGTCACTGCCGGAACCTTGGACATGTCCGCGGGCCGCGGGCGGGAAGCCGGGGCGAAGGACCACAGCAACTCCCCCAGGTCGACTCCGGCGTCCGAGAGATCGGCGACCGCGCGCGCGTTGGCGATGGTGGCCTCGATCTTGGCTCTGTTGCGCACGATTGACGGGTCGGCCATCAACCGATCGACGTCCTTGGCGGTGTAGCGGGCGACGCGTTGCGCGTCGAACCGGTGGAACGCGCGCCGAAAGTTCTCCCGCTTGCGAAGGACGATCAGCCACGACAGGCCACTCTGGAAGGCCTCCAGGCTGACCCGCTCGAACAGGGCATTCGAGTCGTGCAGCTGCCGGCCCCACTCGGTGTCGTGATAATCGCGGTACAGAATGAAATCTGCCGGTGCCAAACGTGATTCGTCGATCCACGCGCAGCGGACCCGGCCGTCGGGCTCCGGCGCGGGTGCGCTGTTCTTCGTGTTCTTCGCCGCCGCGCTCATGATTCGTCCCCGGCGTCGGCCTGCATCGCGTGCGCGCCGCCGTCGACCGGCTCGTCGGCGGCGTCGGTGTCATCGTCGAGACCGTGGGCGGCCCGCACCGCGGCGAGCTGACCACGAAGCAGATCGAGCTCCTGGGCCAGCCGGTCGAGCACCCAGTCCACCTCGCTGGTCTTGTAGCCGCGCACCGTCTGGGTGAACTTGACGGCGTCCACGTCCACGCCCGTGACACCGGAGGCCGGCAACACGGTGGCAGTGGTCGCGCGCGGTAGTGGCGGCAGCGGCTCGCCCCGACCGAAAAGCGCACTGCCGAGACCGAACAGCACCACGGCCACCAGGATGAGCACCACCAGGTACAGCAGAACCAGAGTCACGACGTCGATATTGCCCGATGTCCCCGACAGCGGCCCGGTGGGTCAGCCGCGTGGGCGCAGTGTGACCATCGGCGGGCGGTCGTCCAGCGACACACTCGACGTGCGAGGCGTGTAGTCATCGCCGTCGACGAAGAATTGCGTCAGCCCGACGGCGGAGTCCGGGATGCCGCAGCGCGACAGAAGCGTGGCGATGACCTGCCGGCTCATCGACGCGAGCTCGGTCAGCGGCCGGTTGCGGTGCGACCGGACGCCGAGGTTCACCTGGGCGATCGCGTCGAGGCCCAGCCGGTCGTAGGTGTCGACGAGCAAGCCGATCTCGACGCCGTAGCCGGGCGCGAACGGTACCGACGTGAGCAGTTCACGGGTCCCGGCGTATTCGCCGCCGAGCGGCTGCAACAGGCAGCTCAGCTCGGGCCGCAGCGCCGCTAGCAGTGGTCGCGCCACCAGTTCGGTGACCCGGCCGCCACCGTTGGCGTCCTCACTGCCGCTGATCTTCAGCGGCCGCCGGTAGAAACCCTTGACCAGGTGCACCCCGTCGGTGGTCAGCAGCGGGCCGACCAGCCTGGGCACGAACATGGGATCGGGATCGAGCAGATCGGAGTCGACGAAGACGACGATGTCGCCGGTGGTGGCGGCCAGCGACCTCCACAACACCTCGCCCTTGCCCGGCTGGGGCGCCACCTCGGGCAGCGCGACCTCGCGGCTGATCACCCGGGCACCCGCCGCGACCGCACGGATCTCGGTGTCGTCGGTGGAGCCGGAGTCCAGCACGATCAGCTCGTCGACAAGGCCGCCGAGCAGCGGCGTGATCGTCTCGACGACGCTTCCGACGGTCTCCTCCTCGTTGAGCGCGGGCAGCACCACCGAAATCGTGCGACCGGCCTTGGCGGCCACCAGCTCGGCAACCGTCCACGACGGCCGGCTCCAGCTGTGGTCGGCCAGCCACCGACCGGTGACGACGTCGGCGCCGGGCACTTCGGGTATCCGCTCAGAAATCAAGGTCATGCCAGTCCCCTCACCGTGCGCGTCGGCGGCCGTACGCCCTGGATCGACGCGACCATCTCGAGGACGCGCCGTGTGGGCCCGACTTCGTGCACGCGGAACATCGCTGCCCCGTCGGCCGCGGCCAGGGCGGTCGCGGCCAGGGTGCCTTCCAGGCGTCCCATCAGGTCCACACCCAGAGTTTCCCCGACGAAATCTTTATTGCTCAGTGCCATCAGCACCGGCCATCCAGTTTTTACAAGGTCTTTTACGTGACGCAACAAACTAAGACCGTGATAAGTGTTTTTGCCGAAATCGTGGGTCGGGTCGATGAGGATCGCGTCCTTGCGCACGCCGATCGCCGCGGCGCGTTCGGCGGCGGCGGACACCTCGGCGATCACGTCGTCCACCACACCGCGCTCCGAGGTGCCGTAGCTGACCCTGAACGGGCGGGTTCTGGGCACCGCGCCGCCGGTGTGGGAGCAGACCAGACCCGCGCCGAACTCGGCGGCGACCTCGGCGAGGCCCGGATCCACCCCGCCCCAGGTGTCATTGATCAGATCGGCGCCCGCCGCGCAGGCCTGCTTGGCCACCGGCGCCCGCCAGGTGTCCACACTGATCAGCTGGTCCGGGTAGGCGTCGCGCAGCCGTTCGATGAACGGCACCACGCGGGCGATCTCCTCGTCGACGCCGACGGTGCTGCCCGGGCCGGCCTTCACACCGCCCACGTCGACCACGTCGGCGCCCTCCTCGATCACCCGGCGGGCGGCGGCCATGGCGTCCTCATCGCGGAACGTGGCGCCGCGGTCATAGAAGGAGTCCGGTGTCCGGTTCACGATCGCCATGATCAGCGCGCGATCAGCCGCGACGGGACGGCCGCAGAACGTGGACTGCACGCCCTCCATAGTGCCTGGCCGTCTGTCGTAGCCGCCCCAGCGGCCGATCTCTGCACCATGGCCGCGGATCACGCGGACCAACCACCCTTACGCAGAGGTCGGCGAGCTATTCGGGCTTCTTGCCGTCGACCACGTCCTGCAGGTACTCGTCGTAGAACGGCACATAGCCCTCATCGCGGCCCGCCAGCACGTAGATCGGGTCCTCGATCTCCTCGACGTCCTCGTCGCCTTCGCCCGACGTGCCGCCGTAGCCCTCCTTGCGGAGGTGGCCCTTCTGGCTCTTGAAGGTCGACGTGTGCGCGAGTTCGCCCATCACGCGCACGAACAACGGCACCGCATAGCCGGGCAGCTTGTCGTAGGCGGCCTTGGCCAGCGCTTTGCCGTCGAACTCCTCGCCCTCCTTGAGCTGGACGGCGACCATGCCCGCCTTGCCGCCCGCGCCGGGCACCTCGACGCCGAACACCGTCGCCTCCTCGATCTGCGGATCGGTGGACACCGCCGCCTCGACCTCGGTGGTGGCGACGTTCTCGCCCTTCCACCGGAAGGTGTCGCCGAGCCGGTCGGTGAACGCGGCGTGACCGAATCCCTGCGAGCGCATCAGGTCGCCGGTGTTGAACCAGACGTCGCCCTCCTTGAACGCATCGCGGACCAGCTTCTTCTCGCTCTCCTTCTTATCCGTGTAGCCGTCGAACGGCTGGAAACTGCTGACCTTGGAGAGCAACAGGCCGGGCTGGCCGGTCTTGACCTTGCGCACCCGGCCGTCATCGCCGCGCTTCGGGTCGCCGGTCTCCTCGTCGTACTCGACGAAGGCCACCGGCGTCGGGCAGATGCCGGTCGACTTGTCGATGTTGAGCACGTTGACGAACGCGGTGTTGCCCTCGCTGGCGCCGTAGAACTCGCAGACCCGCTCGATGCCGAACCGCTCGGTGAACTGGTCCCAGATCGTCGGGCGCAGCCCGTTGCCGCAGATCACCCGCACCTTGTGCGTGCGGTCGGTGTCCTTGGCCGGCTGGTTGAGCAGATAGCCGCAGATCTCGCCGATGTACACGAACGCGGTGGCGTCGTAGCGGATGACGTCGTCCCAGAACTTCGACGCCGAGAACGACTTGCCGAGCGCCAGTGCCGCGCCCGAGTTCAGCACCGACGACAGTGCGACGGTCAGCGCGTTGTTGTGGTAGAGCGGCAGGCAGCAGTACAGGGTGTCGTTGCTGTTCAACCGCATCCCGAGGCCGCCGAAGCCGGCCAGCGCGCGCAGCCAGCGGTAGTGCGTCATCACCGACGCCTTCGGCATGCCGGTGGTACCCGAGGTGAAAATGTAGAACGCCTTGTCCTTGGCCAACACCGCTGCGGTGGTGCTCGGGTTCATGGTCGGCGCGGTTTCGGCCAGCCGCTCGAATTCGTCGAGGCTCACCATTCCGGAGGTGTCCGCTCCGCTCTCGGTGATCGGCTCGATGAAGTCGCGGTCGGCGACGAGGATCGTCGCGGACAGCAGTCCGAGGCTGTGTTCGAGGACATCGCCGCGCTGGTGATAGTTCAGCATTCCGGAGATGGCGCCGCACTTGACCGCCGCGAGCATCAACAGCACCGGCTCGGGTGAGTTGCGCAGCATGATGCCGACGACGTCGCCGTGCCCGACGCCGCGGGCGGCCAGCACGGCGGCGAAACGATTCACGGTCTCGTTGGCCTCGCGGTAGGTCAGTTCCCGGTCCTCGAACTTGAGGAAGACCTTGTCTGCATATTGCGCCGCTCGGTCCTGGAACACCTTGCCGATGGAGGTCTTGGCCGACGGCCGGGCACCGAACCCGGTGATGACGCCGCGCAGAATCGTCGGCGCGTCCATCAACAGGCCGGGCACCTGCCCGACGATGTCGAGCAGTCCGACGCTGCTGCGCGTCCCCGATTTGTCGTCGGCCATCTCGTGTGTCCCCTCCGCTGTTGGTTTGTCGCACACCCTAACGGCGGGTCACCGTCACGCGGGCGGTTCGCAGACCGCCATCGCCGCGTCGAGATCGTTGACCACGACCAACCGGTCCATCGCACTCTCGGTGACATACCCCCTGTCGACCAGGCTGGAAAGCCAGGTCAGCAAACCGTCGTAGTGCCCGAACGGGTCGAGCATGATGATCGGCTTGTCATGCATACCCAAATAAGCCGCTGTCCAGGCTTCGAAGAACTCCTCGAGGGTGCCGATTCCACCGGGCAGCGCGACGAACGCGTCCGCGCGCTCCTCCATCACCTGCTTGCGCTCACGCATGGTGTCGGTGACCACCAGCTCGTCGGCCTCGGTGTCGGCGACCTCTCGGTGCACGAGAGCCTTCGGGATGACGCCGACGGTGCGCCCGCCGTGCGCCCTTGCCGCGGCCGCCAGCGCACCCATCGCCGACACGTTGCCGCCGCCCGAGACCAATGTCCAGCCGCGGTCGGCGATCGCCTGACCGACGCGGCGCGCCAGCGTCAGCAGCTCGGGATGCGTTGGGCCGGATGCACAGTAGACACAGACCGCCCATTCGCGGCCGGGTTTCGCGGACACACGACAAACCTAGCCATAGACTCCGGCGGTGCCTGTCGACTGGGTGACCGCGCCGCCCGAGCCGGCACTCGAATCGCTGGAACGCGGTGTGCGCGACGGATCAGGCGCGGTGCTCATCGGCGCCGCGGGCGTCGGCAAGACCTGGCTGGCGCGAACGGCCGCCGAACGGCTCGAGCCGCAGTTCGACTCGGTCGACTGGGTGACGGCGACGTCGCCGGCGGGGGCGGTCCCATTCGCCGCGTTCAGCCACCTGATCGAAATCGGTGAGTCGAGCAAGACCGCGGCGGTGCTGCGGGCCGCGCGCGAAACGCTGGGCGACGGCCGGCTGCTCGTCGTCGACGACGCCCACCTGTTGGACAAGCTGTCCGCAGCGCTGGTCTACCAGTTGGCGGTCAGTCGCGCGGCGACACTGATCGTCACTGTCGCCTCCGGCGGGCCTGCGCCCGAGGAGATCTCGGCGCTCCTGCGCGACAACCTGCTGCCGCGCATCGATGTCGAGCCGGCCAACCACGACGAACACCGGCTGACCACCCAGGTCGAGGAATTCGTCTCGGCGCTGCCCGCCGGAGCGCATCGGGTGCTGGAGTATCTGGCCGTGGCCGATCCGGTGCCGCTGGGCGATGTCGTCGCGCTGGCAGGCCGGGAAGCCGTCGCCGAAGGCGAAGCCGCGGGTGCGGTCGTGATCGCCGAAGACCACGTGCGGCCCGCCCATCCCCTCTACGTCGACGCGGTCCGCAACGCATTGGGCGGACCGGATCTGCGCCGGCTGCGTACCGAGTTGGTCGACCGGCTGGCCGGGGCGCCGCGGCGTGGTGTCGTCGACCGTCTCGGCCTCGCGGTGCTGGCGCTGGACAGCGACCGCCCGCAATCGGTCGTCGAGGTGGCCGCGGCGGCCGACGAGGCGCTGCGGCTCGGCGATCTGCGCCTGTCGGAACGGCTTGGCCGGGCGGCGGTCGAGCGCTCTGGTGGGCTGGCCGAGCGGCTGACGCTGGCGTACGCGCTGGCCTGGCAGGGCCTCGGACGCGACGCCGATGCGGTGCTCGCCGAGGTCGATCCGGCGGGGTTGTCGGAAACCGAGCTGATGGCGTGGGCGTTGCCGCGCGCGGCCAACCAGTTCTGGATGCTCTCCGAGCCGGAACGGGCGACGGCATTCCTGATCGCCACCCGGAACCGGGTCTCCTCACCGGCCGCGCAGACCACGCTGGACGCGCTGTCGGCCACGTTCGCGATGAACGCGGGCAACCTCAGCCACGCCAGGGAGATCGCCGACGAGGTGCTGGTGTCGCCGGCCGCCGACGACACCGCCGTCGGGTGGGCCGCGGCCGCGGCGGCATTGAGCTCGGCCCGGATGGGCCGGTTCGACGACGTCGATGCGCTGGCCGAGCGGGCCATCGCGGCCGGGCATCCCGGACTGCTGCGCTTCACCAGCGGGTTCGGCCAGACGACGGCGCTGCTGATGGCCGACGAATTGGACCGGGCGCAGGCGCTGGCCCAGCAGCTCACCGACTTCGCGCAACTGCAGCAGCCGGGCCGCGCGATCGGGGAAGTCCTGGTGGCCGACGTGTTGATCGCCCGCGGCGAACTGGACGCCGCTGTCGCGGTGTTGCGGGGCGCCGCCAATGCGCTGTCCCCCACCGGATATTCGTGGGGACCGCTGGCGTGGATGCTGCTGGCGCAGGCGCTCGGCCAACAGGGTGAAACCGTCGAGGCGGGAAAGGCATTGTCGCGGGCGGAGTCCCGGCACGGCCTCAAGTCGATGCTGTTCTCACCGGAACTCGCGCTGGCGCGGGCGTGGACCATGTCGGCACGCCGGGACCAGCACGGCGCGGTGGCCGCGGCACGAGAGGCGGTGCGCGCCGCCGAGCGCGGCGGGCAGAAGGCGGTGGCGCTGCGCGCGCTGCACGAGGCGGCGCGCCTCGGCGACATCCGCGCCGCCGACGGCATCGCCCGGCTGGGCGCCGAAATCGCCTGCGCCTTCGGGCGATCGGCGCTCGAACACGCGCGATCGGTGGCCTCGGGCTCCTAGACCGTCACCAGCTGGCCGCCTTCCAGACGCAGCTCCCTCTCGACACCGATGTCGGCCAGGAACCGTTCGTCATGGCTGACGACGACGAAGGCGCCCTCGTAGGCGTTCAGCGCCGACTCGAGCTGGCCGACACTGACCAGGTCGAGGTTGTTCGTCGGTTCGTCGAGCAGGAGCAGTTGCGGCGCCGGTTCGGCGAAGAGCACGCAGGCGAGCGTGGCGCGCAACCGCTCGCCGCCCGACAGGGCGGTCACCGGCAGGTGAATCCGGTTGCCACGGAAAAGGAACTGCGCGAGAAGATGCCGGCGGCGCGTCTCGGACAGACTCGGCGCAAAGGCGGCGAGGCAGTCCGCGACGGAGCGGTCCGGATCGAGTAGGTCCAGCCGCTGGGACAGGTAGGCGATACGACCGTCGGCCCGCCGGATCGTGCCGCCGTCGGGGTCGAGCTCGCCGCTGATGACGCGCAGCAGCGTCGACTTGCCAGTGCCGTTCGGCCCCGTGAGCGCGATCCGCTCGGGACCACGGATAACCAGGTCGGCGGCTGCGAACAGATTCCGGCCGCCGCGAGTCATCGTCAGACCCTCGCCGCTGAACACCGTGCGCCCCGCGGGTACCTCGGTGGCCGGCAGGTCGAGCACGATCGCGTCGTCATCGCGTAGCGCGCGTTCGGCATCGTCGAGACGGGCCTTGGCGTCGGTGATCCGCGCGGCATGGACACCGTCTACCCGTCAGGACGATTCCTGGGCTTTGCGTTTCATCGCGCCCGCGATGATCTTCGGCAGCCCCGCATCCTTGATGTTGCGGCCGGCGGTGCTCGAGCGCCGCGCCGCGCGTTCGCGGGCCTGCTGACGCTGACGCTTCTGGACCTTCAGTTCTTGTTCGGCGTTTCGCACGTTGCTCTCGGCGGTCCGTTGCGCCTCGCCGACCGCCTCCTCGTACTCCGCGAAGTTGCCGCGGTAGAACAGCATTTCACCGCGATGGAGCTCGGCGATGCGGTCCATCCTGTCGAGCAGCACGCGGTCGTGGCTGACCAGAAGCAGGCACCCGCTGAAGTCGTCCAGCGCCTCGTAGAGCCGGTGGCGGGCGTCGACGTCGAGATTATTGGTCGGCTCGTCGAGCAGCAGGACATCGGGCCGCTTGAGCAGTTGGCCCGCCAGGCCCACCGAGACCACCTCACCTCCCGACAGTGAGCCGAGGCGACGCTGGAGCGAGACGTGCCCAAGCCCCAGCCGGTCCAGTTGCGCCCGCGTGCGCTCCTCGACGTCCCACTCATCGCCGATCGCCGCGAATACCTGCTCGCGGGCATCACCGGCGTTCAGCGCGTTGAGCGCTTCGATGACGGGCGCCACGCCCAGCACGTCGGCGACGGTGCGGCCCGCGTCGAACGGCAGTGTCTGCGGCAGATAACCGAGGACGCCGTCGACACCGACCGAACCTGCGGCAGCGCGATAGTCGCCGATGATCAGTTTGAGCAAAGTGCTCTTGCCCGCTCCGTTGGGTGCGACGAGGCCGGTGCGGTTGCCCTCGACCACGAACGACAGGTCGGTGAAAAGCGCTGTGCCGTCGGGCCAGGAGAACGACAGATTCGAACAGACGATGGAAGACATGCGAGGGATCTCTCATGAGGTGGTGGCGATGGGACGCCCAAAACGGGCGTCACGCGCCGCAGGAACAGAACGGACGTGTGCCTCCAGAACTCACCTGGAGATCTCGTCGTCTCCCACCATGTCGTCAGCCCACCTCGATGTCTGAAACGCTTGCGGTCACCCATGCTACCGAACGGTTCAAGCGGTTAAATAACGCCGCAATACGTCCGTGGCGGCGGTGATCTGGGCGATCTCGACGCGCTCGTCGGCGCGATGGGCCAGGTTGGGGTCGCCGGGCCCGTAGTTGACGGCGGGGATGCCCAGTGCGGCGAACCGGGCCACGTCGGTCCAACCGTATTTGGCGCGAACCTGGCCGCCCGCGGCGTCGACCAGCGCCGCCGCCGCCGGTATGGTCAGGCCGGGCAGCGCTCCGGCGGCGGAGTCGGTCAGTTCGATCTGCACCGGCAGCCCGTCGAACACCTCGTGGACGTGGGTCAGGGCGTCGTCGACCGTGCGGTCGGGGGCGAAGCGAAAGTTCACGGTCACCGAGGCGGCATCGGGAATCACGTTGCCCGCGACGCCACCGTCGATCCGCACCGCCGACAATCCTTCGCGGTAGGTGCAGCCGTCGATGTCGACGTGGCGCGACTCGTAGGCCGTCAGCCGGGCCATCACCTCGCCGAGTTTGTGAATCGCGTTGTCGCCCAACCACGATCGAGCCGAATGTGCGCGGGTCCCTGCGGCGCTGACCACCACCCGCAGGGTGCCCTGGCAACCGGCCTCGATATAGCCGCCGGACGGTTCCCCCAGAACGGCGACGTCGGCCTGGAGCCAGTCGGGGAGCTCACGTTCGATCCGGCCCAAACCGTTCGCCGACGACTCGATCTCCTCGCAGTCGTACATCACCAGCGTGATGTCGTGGGCGGGCTCGATGACGGTGGCGGCCAGGTGCAGGAACACCGCGTCGCCGGACTTCATGTCCGAGGTGCCGCAGCCGTGCAACTGGCCGTCGGACTGCCGGCTGGGCAGGTTGTCCGCCGCGGGCACGGTGTCGGTGTGACCGGCCAGCAGCACCCGCGACGGTCTGCCCAGGCGGGTCCGGGCCAGCACGGCGTCGCCGTTGCGGACGATCTCGAATCCGGAGGTCTGCTCGCGCAACGCGGTCTCGATCTCGTCGGCGATGCGCTGCTCGTGGCGCGACTCGCTGGGAATGTCCACCAGCGCCGCGGTCAGTGCGACTGGGTCGCTGTTCAGGTCCAGCACAATTGACCACGTTAGCCGCTCGGCGGGTCAGTGCCCCAGCGTGCGGCGGCCGCAGGTCACGTCAGGTAGCGGCGGACCCGGCGGCCGCGGATCGCGGTCAGTATCTCGTAGTCGATGGTCCCGGCCTGCTCCGCCCAGTCCAGTGCGGTCGGTTCTCCGTGGGCACCCGTGCCGAACAGGACCGCGCGGTCTCCCTCGCGCACGCCGGATCCGTCAGCGCCAAGGTCGACGACGAACTGGTCCATGCAGATCGTGCCGATGTTGCGGTGCCGTCGCCCGTTGATCCACACCTCGAGCCGGTCGGACAGCACCCGCGGCACCCCGTCGGCGTAGCCGCACGCCACCACGCCGGTCACGGTGTCGCATGGTGCGACCCAGGTGTGGCTGTAGGACACCCCCTGGCCCGCGGACACCCTTTTGATCTGCGTGATCTCGGACGTCAGTGTCATCGCCGGGATCAACCCGAAATCGCCCTGCTCGGGCACGGGCGTGCGGCCGTATACGGCGATACCGGCACGCACCATGTCCCGGGACAGGTCCGGCCGGGTCAGTGCGGCGGCGGAGTTCGAGACGTGCACGACCTGGGGTGGCGCGCCCGCGCGCCGAAGCTCGACGACACACTCGTCCAGCCGGTCGGCCTGCCGGACGTTGAGCGGGTGGCCGGGCTCGTCACCCCTGGCCAGGTGGGTCATCGCCGTGCGGAGCGAGATGGCCTCCGAGGCCTGGTATTTCGCCAGGTCGTCGCGGAGTCCCGGCCATTGGTCACCGGAGACACCGCTTCGGCCCAGGCCCGTGTCGACCTTGACGCCCACCGTCGCGGTGCGCCCCAGCGCGTCGGCCGCGGCGACCACCGCGGACAGCTGGCGCGCCGACGACACCACCACCTCGATGTCGGAACGCAGCGCCGCCGCGAAATCGGCTGCCGGCGTGTGTAACCAGGCGATCACCGGTCCGGTGACGCCGCCCTGCCGCAGTGCCAGGGCTTCCTCGATCGTGGCCACACCGATCTCGGCGGCACCGGCCTGTAGCGCGGCCCGGGCGACCGGTACCGCGCCATGGCCGTAGCCGTCGGCTTTCACCACGGCGAGCACCCCGACGCCGGACCGGTCACCCAGCACCGTGACGTTGTGGGCGATCGCGGCCAGGTCGACGACCGCCTCGACGGCGGCCACGGTCAGTACTGGATGGCTTCGATCAGCGGGGACGGCTCGTCCATCAATGCCCAGAACCGGTCCCGGATCTTCACCGTCAGCGGGCCGGGCTCGCCGTTGCCCACCGGTTCACCGTCGAGGGTGTTGATCGGCGTGACACCGCCCGCCGTGGTGACGGCCATCACCTCGTCGGCGTCGTACAGTTCGCGGCTGGTGACGTCGCGCAGGGTGGCCTCGATGCCCATCTGGTCGGCGAGCTCGAACACGGTCTTGCGGGTGATGCCCGGCAAGGCATTTCGCGACGGGGAGGCCAGTTTGCCGTCCTTGACGACGCAGACGTTGAAGCCGGGCCCCTCGGCGACACAGCTGTCGGAGTCGAGCAGGATCGCCGTGCGCGCGCCGCGGTCCTTGGCCTCGAAGCTCGCCGCCGTCAGATCGCCCCACTGGTAGTTCTTGATGGTCGGGTCGACGGTGTTGCGGCCCGCCCGGCGAACGTGGCGCGGGACGATCGCCGTGGTGCCGAAGATCTGCTCCGCGGGCGGAAACGCCCACAGGTACGGGATGGCGTAGATGTACACCTGATGGGTGAGCTTGGACAAGTCCTTCTCGCCCTTGCGCTTTCCGTAGCCGCGGGTGACGGTCAGGTTGACGAACGACTCACGCAGCTGCGACATCGCGACGCAGCGCTTGGTGATATCGGCGAGTTCCTCCTTGCTGATGCCGGCGTCCAGACGCAGTTTGGCCGCCCCGTCCAGCAGCCGGTCCAAATGGTCGCCGAGCCGGAAGATGTTGCCGTGCCACACATGCGCGACGGTGTAGGTCAGATCCGAGTGCCCGAAGCCGGTGTCGAAGATGGAGATCTTGGCGTCCTTGGCGGCCATGTACTCACCCTCGATCCAGGCCACGCCACCCGCGAACGGGCTCGAGGTGTCCAATTCGTAGTCGCTGTACTGGATCACCGACCCCGGTGGCGTGTCCTCGCGGATGGCGCCGGGTTCCACGGCGACCAGATTGCTGGTGCCGAGTGTCGGAGTGGTGGATGAGCGCTCGTGTGGCGACTGTGTGACGGTCATGATGGTCCCTTCGGAATTGCGTTGGGTCAGCGGTTTTCAGGAGATATGGGTCTTGGCGTAGTCAGGCCCGGCCTCGCCGGTGGCCAGCCGCTTGCGCAGTCCGGTGAAGGCCCAGAGCGTGGCGAGCACCAGCAGGCCGAGGAACACGTAGCCGTTGTTGGCGAACTGCGGGAGGAAGATCAGCGCGGCGCACACCAGGGTGAAGGCGATGACCGCGAGCCCGGCCACCGGCACCCGCGCCTTGCCGAGGTCGAACGTTCCCGGCTCGGCCGTCGGGATGGTTCCGCGGCGATTGGCGATCAGCACTGCGATCGTCTGCAGGAGGTACATCGAGCAGACCGCCAGCGAGGAGAGTCCGAGGATGAGGAAGAACGCCTTCTCGCTGATCAGTGCCGACAGCAACAGGATCGTCGAAAGCCCAAAGATTCCGAGCACGGCGTAGGTGGGCGTGCGGTTCGACGGGGACACGTGCCGCCAGACGTGCGAGAACGGCAGCATGTTGTCGCGGGCCATCGAGTAGGTCAACCGGGTGGCGACCAGGATGTTGGCCAGGATGCAGGCCATCACGTTGGTCAGGGCCACGGCGACGACGATCTTGCTGATGACCGGGCCGACCTGCTGGGTGATGATCTCCTCGATGGGGGCAGCGGAGGCGGCCGCAACGGCGTCCTGGTCCTTGATCGCCAGCACGTAGACGACGTACATGCCGAACTCGATCACGATCGAGGCGGTCAACGCGTAGAACATCGTGCGCGGAATGACGTGGCGAGCGTTGACGGTCTCCTCGGCGATGTCGGCACTGGCTTCCACTCCGATGAGTCCGAAGAAGGGGCCGAGCGACGCGGCCAGCCAGGCCAGGATGTACGGGGCACTGCCGTCAGACGTGCCGCCCGTGAAGAGCACCGAGACGGATTGGTGGTTGTCCGGCGAGGAGAAGGCGACGATCGCGACGAGAATCGTGGCCCCGACGGTGATCACGAACTCGAGGCTCACGCCGATGTTGTTGACCATCGTCGCGAACCGCACGCCGTACAGGTTGACGAGCATGCAGACGGCCATCACGCCGATGGCGACGAGGATCTGCGCGGTCTGGCTCATGTTCCAGCCGAACAGGCTGCCGAGGTAGCCGGACAGGATGAAGCCGACACCGGTCATGCCGCAGATCCAGCCGGCCAGCGCCAGTACGCCGGTGAACAGCGCCATCGTCGAGCCGACGAGGCGACTGGTCCACTGGTACGAATAGCCGGCCAGCGGGATCTTGGCCGTCAGGTCGGCGGCGATCAGCGTCCAGATCACGAACACCGCGGCGGCGAGCAGCAGCGTCCACACGAACGGTCCGCCCGCGGTGAAGTAACCGGCGCCGAAGCCGGTGAATACCGCGGTGGTGGCGCTGATGGTCGCGAAACCGATCGCGAACGATGCGAGTCGGCCGACGGAGCGGTCGAGCTTCTGGGTATATCCGAAATGTTCGAGTTTGGCGTCCTCGGCGTTGGCCGGGAGCGGCACTTTTGCGTCGGCGGCGGGTACGACGTCGGTCATGGTTTCTCCAGCGCAGTTGGGCATTCAGTGTTGTCAGCAAACCCGACGCTGCGGCACCGCGGAAGTTCCAAAAAATGATCTACTGATAAAGCGAGGTTATGAGTGGCTGGTGATCGACGTCAGTAATAAGTGGCGGGATGGTCAGGCGCTCTGCCGCCCGCTGAGCCCTCCCCCAAGCTCCATTGTTCGCGGACGTGGGCAATCAACGCCGCAGACTCCTCATTCAGCGTCTCGGGGTTCCACGCCAGCGCCGTGTAGTTGCGTGGGCGGTCGACGATCGGCACGTATGTTATGCCCTGGCGGTTGTACAGACGGGCGCTTGCCTCGCTGGTGAAACTGATACCCAGGCCCCGCGCGATGGTGGTGGTCTCCTCTTCATAGGTCGCCGCCACCGCGGCGATGGTCGGCGGCTTACCGCCTCTGGCGTCCATCGCCATCCAATAATCCCGCCACAGACCTGCGCTGGCGGGCGCGACGACGATGGGGTCGTCGAGTAACTCGGCGATCGACAACTCGGAGCGGTTCGCCAGGCGATGATCGCGGGGGAGGCAGGCCACCCAGCTCTCCGCGTCGAGAATGAACATCCTGTGGTCGGGCAAATCCACGGGTGGCCTGATGATCGCCACTTCCGTCGTGCGGTCGGCGAGACCGGCTGTCGGGTCAGAGAAATCGAATTCCCGTGCTTCCAAGGTGATTTCGGGATGCGCCGCCTCGAAGTGACGCACCAGCCGGAACAGCAAGTCGGCACCGGTGCCGATCAGGTAGCCCAGCTTGATCCGGCGGCGATGCGCCGCGAGCACGACGAGGTCGTCGATGGCGGCGTCGACACCGTGCAGCGCATCTCGTACCTTCGGCAACCAGACGCGGCCGAGCTCGGTCAGCGCTACCTCACGCGTGCTGCGGGTGAAGAGCGTGACGCCCACCTGGTGCTCGAGTTGTTTGATCGCGGTCGACAGCGCCGGCTGGGTGATGAACAACTTCTCCGCCGCACGCCGATAGTTCAGTTCCTCGCCGAGAACGGCGAAGTAGCGCAGCTGGCGCAACGTCACATCGCCGGTCGTGGCTGGCCTCTTTCCTGGTCGGGAGCCTGTGAAGCGATGCTAGGCGCACCGGTAGCCTGGAGCACCGTGACTGGAGCTTCGGGTATTGGATTGGCGACCATCACCGCCGACGGGACCGTTCTGGATACGTGGTTCCCGGCTCCGGAGCTGGGCGACGACGGGGCGTCGGGCACGAATCGGTTGTCGGTCGCCGAGGTGCCGGCAGACCTCGCGGCCCTCGCCGAGCGTGACGAGGCCCGCGACGTGGAGACCGTCCTGGTGCGGACCACCATCGCTTCTCTCGACGAGAAGCCTGCCGACGCCTTCGACGCCTACCTCCGTCTGCACCTGCTGTCGCATCGACTGATCGCTCCGCACGGGGCGAACATGGACGGCATATTCGGCGTCCTCGCCAATGTCGTCTGGACCAGCGCCGGCCCCTGCGCGGTCGACGGCTTCGAGTCGACCCGGGCCCGGCTGCGGCCCCGCGGCCCCGTCGCGGTGTACGGCGTCGACAAGTTCCCGAGGATGGTCGACTACGTGGTGCCGTCGGGCGTGCGGATCGCCGACGCCGACCGGGTCCGGCTGGGCGCGCACCTGGCGTCGGGTACCACAGTGATGCACGAGGGGTTCGTCAACTTCAACGCCGGCACGCTGGGCAGCTCGATGGTGGAGGGCCGGATCTCGGCTGGCGTCGTCGTCGGCGACGGGTCCGACGTCGGCGGCGGTGCGTCGATCATGGGCACGCTGTCGGGTGGCGGCACCCAGGTCATCTCCGTGGGTAAGCGGTGCCTGCTCGGCGCCAACGCCGGGCTCGGCATCTCGCTCGGCGACGACTGTGTCGTCGAGGCCGGCCTGTACGTCACCGCCGGGACCAAGGTGCAGACCGCCGACGGGGAGACGGTCAAGGCCCGCGACCTATCGGGCGCCAACAACCTTCTGTTCCGGCGCAATTCGGTCTCGGGTGCGGTCGAAGTCGTCAAGCGCGACGGCTCCGGCATCACGCTCAACGAGGCCCTGCACGCCAACTGAGTCAGGCCGAACTACCGGAATTCAGCCAGGGCTCGCGCCAACCGGGATGCCCGGCGAGCAATTTGTCCGCGGCCGGCGGCCCCCACGACCCGGGTTGGTAAACCACCACCGGCGGTGGTGCGTCGAGCAGCGGTTGCACGATTCGCCAGGTCTCCTCGACCCCGTCTTCCCGAGTGAACTGGCTGGAGTCGCCGCGCATCGCGTCGCCGAGCAGGCGCTCATAGGGTTCGGGCGCCTCGCCGAGTTCCTCGGCGAAGATCAGCGACAGGTCAACCGTGCGGGTGCGGTCGGCACCGGGCTGTTTGGCCTGCACGATCAGATCGGTGCCCGGATCGGGATCGATGCGCAGCACGAGTTCGTTGGGATCGGGCACCTGCGGGGTGATCGCCAGTCGGGGCGGGCGCTTGAAAATGACCCGGATCTCCGTGGCGCGCACCGGCAGTGCTTTGCCGGCGCGGAGGTAAAACGGAACACCCGACCAGCGCCAGTTGTCGATCTCCAACCGCAGGGCGGCGAAGGTCTCGGTCTGCGAATCCCATTGCACCCCTTTGATGGACTGGTATCCGGCGTACTGGCCGCGGACGTAATGCGCGGGGTCCGCCGAGGGAATCGAGCGGAACACCTCCGCCCGCTTGTCGCGCAGGCCGTCGGCACCGGCGAGGCTGGGTGGTTCCGCAGCGAACAGCCCGATCAGCTGCAGCAGATGGTTCTGTACCACATCGCGCAGGGCTCCGACGGAGTCATAGAAGCTGCCCCGGTCCTCCACCCCGAAGTTCTCGGCCATGGTGATCTGCACGCACTGGATCCGGTCGCGGTTCCACAGCGGCTCGAACACCGAGTTGGCGAACCTCAGGAACATGATGTCCATCGCCGGTTCCTTGCCGAGGAAGTGGTCGATGCGAAAGATCTGCCATTCCTCCAACACGCTGCGGAGTTCATCGTTGAGTGCGCGGGCGGACGTCAGGTCGTGGCCGAACGGCTTCTCCACCACGACCCTGGCGCGCGAGGTCAGGTTGGCGTGCGCCAGCCCCTCGACGACGGGCCCGAACAACGAGGGCGGCACCTCGAGGTAGAACACCGGCGTGTGCTTGCCCTCGATCGCCCGGCCCAGCCGCTCATAGGTGTCCGCGTCGTCGAATCCGCCGGCCACCATCGATAGGCGGTTCGCGAACCGGGCGAACACGTCCTCGTCGACCGTTTCACCGGCGCCCTCGATCGCGCTGCGGGCATGCTCGCGCAGGGCGTCGCTCGACCACTCGTGGCGGGCGACTCCTACGATCGGGCACTTCAGCAAGCCGCGCCGTTCCAGCCGGTACAGCGACCGGAACGTCATCTTCCTGGCCAGATCGCCGGTGATGCCGAAAATCACGAGCACATCCGCGGGTGTCGTCGCCGGTGCAGTCATGGTGCCTACTTCCTTCCGGCGTCGCCGCCGAATTCGCTGCGCATGGCCGAAAGTACCTTGTCGCGCAGAGAGGTCGCACCCGTCGCCCCCCGCACCCCCTCGGCGTTCACGTCGTGGACGACGCGGCGATGTCCATCGTCCATCAATCGCCGCACCAGGTCGGCCCGCGTTCGGCCGAGTCCCACCATGCCCACTTGCATGGGCGTGTCAGTAGACATGTCCCGCCTTCCTCCCCGGCCGTCATTTCCGTTCGCGGTATTCGTGGGACTCGTGGTCCCGGCCATAGCCACCCTGGACGGCACACCCGCGCACGCAGTGGTCAGGGCCGGATGCGCTCGTTCGCCGGGTCGTAGAGCGGCTTGAGCGACACCGAGATCGGGTACAGCTGGCCGCCGACATTGACCTGATAGGCGCCCGCGTTCACCCAGTCCGCGTTGATCACCGAACCGTCGGAGGCGCGGAGGTAGGCCAGACCGACGCACGCACCGGTCGTCGCCCCCCACGCCGCGGAGGTGACCTGACCGGCCACCGCACCGTCGCGCAGCACCAATTCGCCGCCCCACAGCATCGCCTCGGCGTTGTCGACGCGGAACCCAGCCAGTTTGCGGCGCGGCCCCTCGGCCCTGGCCTTCTCGACTGCCTCCCGGCCGAGGAATCCGATGTCGGTCTTGAGCTTGCAGGCGAACAGCAGACCCGCCTCGACAGGGTTTTCGCTCGGGGTGAGTTCGCGTCCGAAGGCGCGGTACCCCTTCTCCAACCGTAGCGACTCGATGGCGTAATAGCCGCCGCGGCCGACGCCGAACCCGGCCCCCGCCTCCATCAGGTCGTCGTAGACGCCGACGGCGAACTCGGCAGGAACGTAAAGCTCCCAACCCAATTCGCCGACATAGGTGATGCGGGTGGCGCGGACGGTGGCATATCCCAGTGCGATCTGTCGACTGCTGGCGAAGCCGAACGCGTCGTCGCTCAGATCGGCCGCGGTCAACGTGCACAGCAGGTCCCGCGACCTGGGACCCATCACACCGAACACGGCGTACGCGGATGTCACGTCGATCAGCGAGGCGCGGGCGCCGTCGGGCAGGTTCTTGCGGATATGATCCCGGTCGCGCTCGGTGGTCGCGGCGCTGCTGACGATCAGGAACTCCTCGGGGCCCGTACGGGTGACGGTCACGTCGGACTCGTAGGTGCCGCGCGCGTTGAGCATCCCGGTGTACACCGACCGGCCGACCGGCACGCCGACGTCGGCGGTGCAGAGCCACTGCAGCACCGCCTCCGCATCGGGCCCGACCATCACGTACTTGGAGAACGACGTCTGGTCGAACACCGTGACCGCTGTCCGGGTGGTGGTCTGCTCGGCCGCCGACCACGTCAGCCAGTTGGGCTTCCCCCAGGTGTATTCGATCGCCGGTACGGCACCGGGCGGGGCGAAGAAGTTGGCCCGCTCCCACCCCATTTTGCTGCCGAAGTTTGCGTTCGCCGCCTCGAGCAGGTGGTGTACCGGCGACCGGCGGAACGGCCGCGCGGTCGTCATCTCCCGGTTGGGCCATGGGAGTTCGTAGTGCAAGCCGAGGATCTCGGCGACCCGGTCATGCAACCAGCGGTTGTTGCCGTTGAACGGCGCGAACCGGCGAATGTCGACGCTGGTGAGATCACTGGTCGGTGATCCGTTGACGATCCACTCGGCCAGCGCCCGGCCCGCGCCACCGGCGGTGGCGATGCCGACCGAGTTGAATCCGGCGCCGACGAAGAAGTTGGCAACTTCGGGCGCTTCCCCGAGGATGAACTGGTTGTCGGGGGTGAAGCTCTCCGGGCCGTTGTAGAACTTCTTGATGCCGGTGGTCTCCAGTGCCGGAATCCGCAACAGTGCATTGTTCATCAGGATTTCGAAATGTTCCCAATCCTCCTCCAGCAGCTGGAATTCGAACGGGTACGGAATCTTGTCCGGCGCCACCCATGGCTTGGCCTCGGGTTCAAACCCGCCGATGACCAGGCCGCCGACCTCTTCCTTGAAATAGGTGTAGCCGTCGGGGTCCCGCAGGATCGGCAGGTCGGGGTGGACTCCGTCGATGCTCTCGCTGACCACGTAGAAGTGCTCGGCGGAGTGCAGGGGCACGTTCACCCCGGCCATCGCGCCGACCCGCTTGGCCCACTGGCCGGCACAGTTGACGACGATCTCCGACTCGACGTCGCCGTCGTCGGTGCGCACTCCGGTCACCCGGCCGTCGATCGTGAGAACATCAAGTACCCTGACCTTTTCGATGATCAGGGCGCCGCGCATACGGGCACCCTTGGCCAGCGCGAAGGTCAGGTCCGTCGGGTTGGCCTTCCCGTCGGCAGGCAACCAGACGGCACCGACGAGGTCGTCGACCCGCATCACCGGATAGTGCTCGAGCGCCTGCTCCGGGGTCAGCAGTTCGCATTCCATGTCGAAGGCCGCGGCGTTGGCGGCGGTGCGGCGCAGCTGGATCATCCGGTCCTCGGTCCGCGCGACCGTCACGCCACCGCACTGCTTGTAGCCGGCGGACAGGCCGACCTCGGCCTCCAACTCGGCATAGAGCGCCGTCGAGTACTGCACCAGGCGGGTGGCGCTCTCCGAGGCGCGCAGCTGCCCGACCAGTCCGGCGGCGTGCCAGGTTGTGCCGCTGGACAATTGGCCTTGTTCCAGCAGAACCACGTCGGTAAGGCCCAGCTTGGTCAGATGGTAGGCGACACTGGTGCCGATCACCCCGCCGCCGATGACGACGACGCGGACCCGGTCGGGAAGGGGTTTGGTGGCCATGGGTGCAGTCGGTTCCTCAGTGCTCGGTTTGTGACGTCGCTCAGTCGGTGGCCTGCGCGTCATCGAGCAAGCGGGCGAGATGCGGGCCCTGGAATGCGGCGACGGCGGCCTCGTAGCGCTCCATCGCCCAACCCCAGAAGTCGACATCCAGTGAGCTGGAGCCGTTCTGGATGCAACCCCACAGGGTCCAACCGTACTTGGCGACGATGCCCTGCAGGTGCGCGCGGGCGATCTTGTGCCGCAGCCGTCGACCGTAGTAGGCGGTGACCAGTTCGTCGAGCTGTTCGGTGCTCAGCCCGCACTCACTCCATACGTTGCCCAGCTCGAAGCACGGATCGTTGTTGCCGGAGTATTCGTAGTCGATCACCCACATCCGCTCGCCGTCCTCGATGAAATTGCCGGCCAGTAGGTCGTTGTTGCACGGGACGGTGGTCCGGTCGGTCGCGGTGAGGACCCGTTCGATGTCGGCGAACGTGGCGGCATGGTCGAGGTAGTCGTGCGGGATCTTGAATCCGTTGTCCCTGACGGTTTTCAGGTAGGTGGGTTGGCGTTCGAACATGTCGAACCGGCCGCGGAACCGGGGTCCGGAATGAAGCATCCGGCAGGCCGCGGCGGCCTTGGCGATTATCCCCGGTCGCTGGAAGTCCTCGTTGCACAGCGTCTTTCCGTTGAGGTAGCCGAGGAGGAGCACGCCGAGGTCCGGCCGGTAGTCGATCACCGGCGCGCCGACGCCCGCCTGCTCGGCGGCCTGACTGTTGAAATGTTCCCGGTCGCGATCGATCCCCAGCAGGTTGCACGAGATGTCGGTGCACCGGGCCACGTAGACTGCGTCGGGAGTGGTGATCTTGACATTGCGATTGGTCAGTCCCCCGGATAGCTCCTCGAGCTGTCGCGGCCGCCCTGCCAGCACGCCAATCTTGTCGAGCTGCTCGTTGAGCTGAGCATCCGTGAGCCGTAACGACATGGTTGTTCCTAAGCGGGCCAGCATGGTTGGTTCACTGTAGACCGTCGCTCCGTTTTGCGGCGCCGACTGCGCGCGGGCGGCGTAGATTCTGCCGGTATGAGTCGTCAGCCCACGGTAGCCCTGTTTCCCGAGCCCGGTGCCTGGGGCCCGACGAACAACCTGGTCGCGGTCGGCAACCATTTGCGTGAGCGCGGCATCCGCACGGTGTTCGTCATCGAGGAGTCGTTCGAGGGAGAACTCGCCGCCCGCGATTTCGAAGAACGGCTGATGCGGATGGCGCCCGCCCCCGAGGGCGACGAGGCGGTGGGTGGCGGCTGGGCCGAATTCGTCCGTGAGACGTCTCCGCAGTTCCGGCGCCCGACCATCGAACAGTTGGAGACGGTGACGGCACCGATCTGGGGTGAGTTCGTCGACGGCGCCGAGTACTCGCACGACCGCCTCACCGAGATCTGGGCGGAGTTGCGCCCCGATGCCATCGTGCACGACTGCGTTGCCAGCTTCCCGTCGGTGTCGGCGGCCGGCTGCCCGTGGATCCGGGTGGTCTCGGCCAATCCCCTCGAGGTGCGCGATCCCGACGTGCCACCGGTGTTCTCCGGATACCCGTCCGGCGACCGCAGCGGATGGGAGGACTTCTGCGCGGAGTACCGCAGGCTGACCGACCCACTCACCGGGCGGTCGAACGACTTTCATCGGCAGTGCGGGGCACCGCCGTTGCCGCCGGGCGAGTTTCAGTACACCTCGCCGTATCTGAACCTGTACATGTTTCCCGCCGAGCTCGACTACCGGCGGTCGACGCCGCTCGGGCCGACCTGGCGCCGGATCGACACCGCCACCCGCAACTCCGACGGCGCGTTCGACGTCGCGGACAAGGTCGGCGCCGAAGGAAAGCTGGTGTACCTGTCGCTGGGCAGCCTCGGCTGCATGGACGTGCCGTTGATGCAGCGGGTGATCGACTCGCTGAACCAGACGCCGCACCGGGTGATCGTGTCGATGGGCCCGCTGCACGAGCAGTTGCGGCTGGGCGAGCGGATGTGGGGCGAGCAGTTCGTTCCGCAGACCGCCATCGTGCCGCAATGCGACGTGATGATCACCCACGGCGGAAACAACACCGTGGGCGAGGCGTTCACGTTCGGGGTGCCGACGATCGTGCTGCCACTGTTCTGGGATCAGTACGACAACGCGCAGCGCATCGACGAATGCGGTTACGGCATACGGCTTTCCACCTACGAGTTCACCGATGACGAGCTTCATCAGACGATCGAGCGGCTGAGCGGCGATGCGGCACTGGCGGCGCGGCTGGCAACGGCCTCGAAGCGCCTGCAGACCTCGCCGGGCCGGCTGCAGGCCGCCGATCTGATCGAACAGGTCGTCCGCGGCTGAGCCGTCAAACGGGCTGTCGATCAACCCAATCCGCCAACCCGGCCGGGGTGGTGACGTGGTCCATGGCCAAGGCCACGGCGCCGTGGAGTGGGCCGTCCTCAGCGTGCTCGGCGTCGCGCACCGGCGGCGGGCAATTCTTGCGGAATGCCATCAGGCCGTCCCGGTAGGCGGTGTCGAAGGCCTCGGGCGCGGCGGCCCGTAGCAACGCGGCGACACCGCCCAGCGTGACGACCTCGGGATCGTGCAGGTTGACCAGGCCACCGATACCGCGGCCGAGCGATCCGGCCACGGCTTCGAAGGCCCGACGCGTCGCCTCGTCCGCTTCCGGACGGCCGACCAGATCGTGAACGTAGCCGACGGGATCGTCGGGCGGGGCATCGCCTCGATGCCGCGCCAACGCGCGGCCGTCGACGGTGAGGTCCCAGCAGCCGCGCGCACCGCACGGACAGACCAGAGCCGGGTCGCCGATTGGGATATGGCCATATTCGCCTGCCGCGCCGTGCGCACCGGCGAGCGGCTCGCCGTTGACCACCAACGCGCCGCCGATCCCTTGCGCGACGATGAGGTGCAGCGCGGTGGCGGCGGAGCGGGCCGCGCCGGTCCGGGACTCCGCCAGCCCCGCCAAAGTGGCGTCATTGCCTAGTAACAGCCGGATGCCCGCGCGGTCCGGAATATTGGCAGTCAACACCGAGAGGTTGACGTCATGCCACCCTCGAGACGTGAACTGGACCAGCTTGGCGCCGCTGATCGTGCCCGCGACCGAGACCGCTATCGCTTTGAGCCGCTTGGCTTTTCGACGGTAGACGGCGCCGATCGCATCCGCCAGCCGGGACAGCGCGACATCCAGCTCCTCACCGGCATACGCGTCCTGGGCCACCACCTGCGGTGCACCGTCGATGCCGGCCAGAGCCAGCCGCCAGTCGGCCGCGCGTAGGTCGGCCGCAAGGACGAGCGGCCCGTGTGCGTGGGGACCCAGCACCGTTGTCGGTCTCCCGCGGCCGTGCGCAGGGGCGGGGGTCTCGTCGAGCAGTCGCGCTTGCCGCATCCGGGCCACCAGCTCGGTCGCGCCGCCGCTGCCGATCCCAAGGCGCTGCGCGGCCGCGGCGCGGGTGATGCCCGGCTCGGACCGCACGACCTCGACGAGTTGAGCCGCACCCGACCAGCGGACCGGTGCCGCCTGACGTGGATCCTGTACCACGACCGTAGTATCCCATTTGATTAAACTCGTCGCCCGAGTATATTCGAAACGCATGACGGTCGCCACCGAGCGCGTACCCACCTCCGGCATTCGGCAAAGCCTGCCCGGACTGCTGTCGCTGGCGTTGGCGTCCTGCCTTGCGGTCACGACCGAGATGTTGCCAGTCGGGCTGCTGCCGGATATCGGCGCGGCGTTCGCGGTGCCCGATTCCGTCACCGGGCTGCTGTTCGGTCTGTATGCGGTGATGGTCGCGGCGCTCGCCGTTCCGCTGACCGTCCTCACCACCCGATTCGCCCGGAAGCCGCTGCTGCTGACCACCGTGGCCGGCTACGCCGTGAGCAACGCGCTGGTCGCCACGGCGCCGGTATTCGCGGTCGTCGCGGCGGGACGGACCGTCGGTGGGGTGACGCACGCACTGTTCTTCTCACTGGTGATCGGATACGCCCCGCGACTGGTGTCGCGGGGCCACGTCGGCCGCGCGCTCGCGCTCGCCGGCAGTGGCGGCTCCGCGGGCTTGGTTCTCGGTGTGCCGCTGTTGACGACGCTGGGTACCGCCGCCGGATGGCGCATGTCGTTTGCGGTGCTGGCCGCGCTGTCGGTGCTCACCTTCGTACTCGTGGCCAGGCTGCTCCCCCGGGTGCACCACGAACCGGCGTCATGCGGCTCCCGGCAGCGCGGCCGCGGTCCACTCGTCGCGGTGGCGACATCGAATATGTTGGTGTTTCTCGGACAGTTCACCGTCTACACGTTCATCAGCCTGGTGCTGTTGACAAGTGGAGTGAGTCCGGCGTTCCTCGGGCCGATCCTGCTCGCGTGCGGTGCCTGTGGGCTTCTCGGCCTGTGGTATGCGGGGCGAGGTCTCGACCGGAAGCCGAGGCGAACCGCGGTGGCCATCGTGGGCGTGGCCATGGGTGGGGTCGTGGTACTCGGCAGCACGTGGCCGACGCTGGTAACGGTGCTGATCGCCACCGCGGTGTGGAGTGCAGCGTTCGGGGGTGCGCCGTCCATCTACCAGACGTGCGCTGTGCGCACGCACGTGATGCCGCCGGAACGGGCCGGGGCGTGGATCAACGCCACTGCGAATGTCGGCATCGCGGGTGGCGCCGCCATCGGCGCGGGTCTGCTCGAAACAGCGGGGCTCTCGACCCTGCCGTGGGTCGGCGCCCTGCTGATCGGGCTCGGCCTGGTCGTGATCATGCTGTCACCCCGGGCTTTTCCGGTAGGTCTGCCGCGCGCGTGATCAGCCGGCCGCGTTGGGTTTCAGTGGCGGACAGCGGCCCTGTGCATCGGCGGCCAACTCGAAATGCCAGATCTCGTTGGCGTAGATCTGACACAGGCCGAACTGGGGTCCGTTGCGGATCAGCCAGTTGTCAGCGTCGACGGGCGCGATGTCGACCGCCTGGCCGGACACGTGCTTGGACGCATCCGGCGAGGCGACGAACTGATCGGCGGCGGCGACGCTTCCGTATCGCGCGACGGCGTCGTCGAACAGCCGTTGCTGGAATCCTCTTGTCCGCCAACCGGAGTTGACGCGCATGTCGATATTTGCTGTGGAGGCCGCGCGGGCGGCGTCCTGCACCGCGGTCAACAGGGCGGGATCGAGCAGACCCACGACGGGATTTTTCACATCGAACGGGCTGAGCGTCACACCGTCCGGGAGCCATCCGCCGACCGAGTCGGTGGCCGCCGGCCCGATCGTCATATCCGCCGGCGACGACGGCGGCGGCGCCAGTGTGTCGGTGGTGGCCGCCGGCCGCACCGACACCGCGTGGGGCGCACCGCACGCAGACAGCACCAGCGCCAGCAGGACGGCCCCGGCGCACCACTTCTGCACGGTCAGTCTTTCGGGGCCAGGATGCAGAACTCGTTCCCCTCCGGATCGGCCAGCACCACCCAGCTTTGGTGGCCCTGGCCGATGTCGACATGCCGTGCACCCAAACCGACCGCCCGCTCCACCTCGGCCTGCTGATCGTCGGGACGGAAGTCGAAGTGGATGCGGTTCTTGACCACCTTGTCGTCGGGGACGGCGATGAACAGCCAGTTGGGTCCCGCGCCCGGCGGGGCGTGCAGGACGACATCCCCGTCCTCGTCGACGTCCTGCGACCAGCCGAGCATCCTGGACCACCAAGCGCCGAGCGAGGTGGCGTCATGGGCGTCGATGCAGATCTCATCGAACTTCAGAGCCATCCCGTCAACTCCTTCTTGAGGACCTTGCCCAGGGCGTTGCGCGGTAGGCTGTCGACCAACCGAACCTCCCGCGGCCGCTTGTGTGCCGAAAGTTGCTGCGCGACAAATTCGATCAAGGCCTCCGGTTCGGCGTCACCCACGATGAATGCAATGATGCGCTGACCGAGGTCGTCGTCGGGCACTCCGATGACCGCCACTTCCTGGACACCGGGGTGTCCGAGCAGCGCGGTTTCCACTTCCCCCGCACCGACCCGGAATCCGCCCGTCTTGATCAGGTCGACCGACTCGCGACCGACGATGCGGTGCATGCCGCCACCGTCGATCACGGCGACATCACCGGTGCGGTACCAGCCGTCACTGCTCAGCACTTCGGCGGTGGCGCCGGGACGGTTCAGGTAGCCGTCAAAGAGGGTCGCGCCTCGAACCTCAAGCCGGCCAATGGTTTCGCCGTCGTGGGAAACGTCGGCGCCATTCTCGTCCACCAGTCGGGTCTCGATTTCCATCAGCGGCAGCCCCACCCACCCCGGTCTGCGCTCGCCGTCGACGCGGGTGCTGATGGTGATCAGCGATTCGGTGGCGCCGTACCGCTCCACCGGCGGGTGCCCGGTCGCCTGGGCGAGGCGCTCGAACAGCGGCACCGGCAGGGGCGCGCTGCCCGAAACCAGGAGCCGCGCCGGGGCCAGCGCGCGGGCCGCGTCACCGTCGTCGACGACCCGCGACCACACCGTGGGCACCCCGAAGTAGAGCGTGCCACCCGCCGCTGCATATGCCGCCGGCGACGGTCTTCCGGTGTGCACGAAACGATTTCCGATCCGCAGCGATCCGAGCAACCCGAGCACCAGGCCGTGCACGTGGTACAGCGGAAGGCCGTGAACCAGGGTGTCCTCGGGCGTCCACTGCCAGGCCTCGGCGAGCATGTCGAGGTCGGCGGCGATGGCTGCACGGCTGACCACCACCCCCTTGGGGGGACCGGTGGTGCCCGATGTGTACATGATCAGCGCGGTGGCCTCGGGCGGCGGCTCGGCGTAGCGGTGCCAGGAACGCGCATGCCGCCGCACCGGGATGTGCGGCAGTCCGTCGGTCTCTTCCGGCGCGTCACCCAGCCACGCCTGGGCCCCGGAGTCGGTGAGGATATGTCTGCGCTCGGCGACCCCGACGTCGGCGGGGACGGGGACGATGGGCACGCCTGCGATCAACCCGCCGGTGATCGCCAGCACCGTCGCGGACGTCGGCCTGGCCAGCACCGCCACCGGCCCCGCGCCGGCGACCCGCTCCGCCACCGAGGTCGCGGCGCCGACCAGGTCACTGCGGCTCAGGACGTCCTCGCCAATGCGCACCGCGTCGCCGACATCGGCACCACCGGCGACGGCTGCGGGGTTCAGCGAGGTCAGCAGCACGTGATGAGGTTACCGGCCGTGCCATCCCCCTGGGCTGCAGACTGGGCAATACTGGGGCGGTGGAACCCATCCAGACCCTCACGACGCGCGAGGTGTACCGGAACAGCTGGATAACGGTGCGTGAGGACGACATCCGCCGCCCGGACGGAACGCACGGCATCTACGCCGTCGTCGACAAGCCGACATATGCGCTGGTCGTCCCGCGCATCATCGACGAAGACGGTGACCGATTCCATCTGGTCGAGCAGTACCGCTACCCCCTCGGGCTGCGACGCTGGGAGTTCCCGCAGGGCACCGCGCCCGAGATGGCGCACCTCGAGCGCCATGAGCTGGCCGCTCGTGAACTCCGCGAGGAAACCGGCCTGCGCGCCGACTCGATGTCGGTGCTGGGCCAGCTCGACGTGGCGCCCGGCATGAGCAGCCAGCGCGGGTGGGTGTTCTTAGCCACCGGCATCACCGAGGGTGAGCACGAACGCGAGCACGAGGAACAGGACATGCGCAGCGAGTGGTTCAGCCGCGCCCAAATCGTCGGCATGATCCGCGACGGACAGATCACCGACGCCCAGTCGATCGCGGCCTGGGCGCTGCTGCTGATCTCCGAGCGTTAGTCGAATACCCGTCGAGCGGCCGACCCGCTCCCACGCGGCCAGTTCCGCCTTCGCGTCCTCCAGGGCGCGGCGATCCCGTTGACGGCATCCTCACCGAGCGCGAGTCGCAGCGGCGGCCGATCGGAGTCGAGCGCCTGCAGGGCCGCGGCCGCGGCCGGATCGCCGGGCTGCCTGCCGTCGTCACCGGGCATGCCGGTGCGCAGCGGTTCGGTCTTGTACCCGCGCCGCCCGTGCCGTGCACTCGTATCGCGCCGATGAAATGCGTCCGCCGGACCGGTCTAACCAGGCATGAAGGTCACAAATCAGAAGAACCTCGCCGGATACGGGCTGGCCCCGATCGCCTGGGAGGGTGTCGAGCAGGCGCTGGCCAGCGATGTCACGCAGGCGCCCCACACCGGTGGACCGAATCGGCACACCTCATGGCTGACCACCATCAACCCGGACGGCGCACCGCATGTGACTCCCATCGGTGTCATTCAGATCAATGGGATGTGGTACTTCACGTCCGGACCGGGAACCCGCAAGTCGCGCAATTTGGCCGAGAACCCGCGGTGCACCGTCAGCGTCGCGACGCATCCGTTCGATCTGGTCGTCGAAGGCAGCGCGGCGCGTGTCACCGACAGCGCCGAACTACACGCTGTCGCAGACAAGTTCAACCACGCCGGCTGGCCGGCCCTGGTGGACGGCGACGCGCTGACGGCGGAGTACAGCGCGCCGTCGGCCGGTCCTCCGCCGTGGCATGCCTACCGGCGCGACACGGTACGACGTCCGATGACCGACGAAGTGATGATCCGCGAGCTCGTCACCGGCTGGGCGAGGGCCGTGCACACGGGTGACCTGAACGGCGTACTGGCCAACCATGATTCGGACATCGTGATGTTCGACGTGCCGCCGCCCTTCGACGGGGTCCGCGGCATCGACGCGTACCGGGACAGCTGGCCGCCGTTCTTCGAATGGCAGCGACAGGGCGCCGAGTTCGAGATCGTGGAGCTCGACGTGACGGTGGGCGAAGACGTCGCGTTCGCCTACGCACTGCTCAAATGTGGCACAGCGGAGGAGCTGGAAGCCAATCCGGCAAACCGCCTCCGGATCACCATCGGCCTTCGTAAACAGGCTTCAGGCTGGACTGTTACCCACGAACACCATTCGTTTCCCATAACTGTTGCAAACCCGTAATCCAACGGAGCCTTGTCGCTCACGCTTTTGAGGGTACGGCCGAATAGTCTGACATTTCCAGTCCGCGAGCAAAGGAAATGCCATGCCCACCCGTCCGATCTGGAGTGCGCTGTCGACAGCGAGTTGCGTTGCGGCGGCCTGCATTTCGGTCTCGGCCGCCGCCGAGGCGGCGGGACCGGCGTGGAACGGGCGGTACTCCGTGGTGACCTATGCGTCTCAGAAGACCGGCAGCAGCGGGGCAGCCCGCCAACCCGAGTCCGACTTCAGCGCCCAGTTCGACTTCGTGACGGACTGTTCGAGTGGACGGTGTATCGCCACCGCCAACGGCCCGGCGCCCAGTAACCCCACCATCCCGCGACCTGCGCAGTACGGCTGGGACGGCTCCCGCTGGCTGTCGGTGTACACCTGGCAGTGGGAGTGCTACCGCGGCGAAACGCTGCCAAGGGAATACGCCCCGGCGCGGTCGCAGGTGTTCTACGCCCCCAGCGACGGGTCATTGTTCGGGACGTGGCAGACGGAGATTCTCAGCGGAGCCTGCCGCGGCACCGTCGTGATGCCCGTCGTGGCCTATCCGGGCTGACGCGTCGGATCAGTGTCTGCGCTCGGCCAGAGCGCGCAGGAAGAACGTCAGGTTGGCCGGACGCTCCGCCAGTCGCCGCACGAAATAGCCGTACCACTGCGTCCCGAACGGCACGTAGACGCGGACGTGGTTGCCCGCGTCAGCCAGCCGCCGCTGTTCGTTGTCGCGGATGCCGTAGAGCATCTGGTACTCGAAATCCTCGACGCTGCGGCTGGCCTGGCGTGCCATCGCGGGCACCGCCTCGATGATCTCGGGATCATGGGAGGCCACCATCGGATATCCCGTGCCAGTCATCAGCACCCGCAGGCAGCGTAGATACGAATCGGTGACGTCGTCGCGATCGCGGAAAGCCACCGATGCCGGCTCGTCGTAGGCGCCCTTGCACAACCGGATCCGTGCGCCGGACGCCGCGAATTCCTCACAGTCGCCGTGGGTGCGCCGCAGATACGCCTGCAGAACCGTGCCGAGCCAGTCGAAGTCGGCACGGAGATCGCGGACGATCGACAGTGTCGAGTCGGTCATCGTGTGGTCTTCGGCGTCGACCGTCACCCAGACACCGAGCTTTTGTGCGCGTTCACAGATGGTGTGGGCGTTCTCGAGCGCGATCTTCTCGCCGTCGCGGGGCAGCGACTGCCCGAGCGCGGACAGCTTCAGCGAGACCTCCAGCGGCCGCACCTTGCCCGACTGCTCGTCGCGACTGCCGAGCGCGTCGAGAAGGCCGAGGTAGGCATCGACGGTGGCGTGCGCCGTGTCGATGTCGGTGACATCCTCGCCGAGGTAGTCGATGGACACCAGACGACCCGAATGCCGCAACTGCTCAACGGAATTCAGGGCATCGGCAACCGTCTCCCCCGGTACGAACCGGTGCACGACCTCGCGGGTGACCGGCAGCCGCTCCGCGGTGCGCCGCAGGCCGTCGCGGCGGCTCGCGGCCATGATCGCCGGACGGGCCACCCGGTGGAACGCGCGGTGAGCGCTCGCGCGAAGAGCCGACGACACAGCGTCGATCATCACTGCTCCATGTGGGGGTAGTTGTGGTCGGTCGCCGGCACGAAGGTTTCCTTGATCGACCGGGCCGAAGTCCACCGCAGCAGGTTCAGCGCCGAACCGGCCTTGTCGTTGGTGCCCGATGCCCGGGAGCCGCCGAACGGCTGCTGCCCGACCACGGCTCCGGTGGGCTTGTCGTTGACGTAGAAGTTGCCCGCGGCGTGCCGTAACCGCTGTTCGGCCTTGAGCACCGCCGACCGGTCGTCGGCGATCACCGCACCCGTCAGCGCGTACTTCGCACCAGTGTCGACGACGTCGAGGATGCGGTCGTAGTCCTCGTCGCGATACACGTGGACCGACAGGATCGGACCGAAGTACTCCGTGCAGAACGCCTCATCCGTCGGGTCGTCGGACAGCAGCACCGTCGGTCTGACGAAATACCCTTCGCTGTCGTCGTATTCGCCGCCGACCGCGACGGTGACGTTGGCCGCGCTCTTGGCGCGCTCGATGGCCTTGACGTTCTTGGCGAATGACCGGTCGTCGATCAATGCGCCACCGTAGTTGGTCAGATCGGTGACGTCGCCGAAGCGCAGCGCCTCGGTGGCGCCGAGCAAGTCATCACCCATCTGCTGCCACACCGATCGCGGGATGAAGGCCCGCGACGCCGCCGAGCACTTCTGGCCCTGGTAGTCGAACGCACCGCGAATCAACGCGGTACGCAACACGTCAGGGCGCGCCGAGCTATGGGCGAGCACGAAATCCTTACCACCGGTCTCGCCCACCAGCCGCGGATACGTCTGGTAGCGGTCGATATTGGCGCCGACCTCCCGCCAGAGGTGCTGGAAGGTGGCCGTGGATCCGGTGAAGTGGATGCCGGCCAGGCGTGGATCCGCCAGCGCCACATCGGAAACCGCGATTCCGTCGCCGGTGACCAGGTTGATCACACCCGGCGGCAGGCCTGCGGCCTCCAGCAGCTGCATGGTCAGGTAGGCGGCGAAGGTCTGCGTCGGCGACGGCTTCCAGACCACGGTGTTGCCCATCAGGGCGGGCGCGCTGGGCAGGTTGCCCGCGATGGCGGTGAAGTTGAACGGCGTGATGGCGTAGACGAAACCTTCCAGCGGCCGGTAATCGGTGCGGTTCCACACCCCGCGCGAGCTGATCGGCTGCTGGGCCAGCAGCTGGCGGGCGAAGGCGACGTTGAAGCGCCAGAAGTCGATCAGCTCGCACGCCGAGTCGATCTCGGCCTGGTACGCGGTCTTGGACTGGCCGAGCATGGTGGCCGCGGCCACTTTCGCCCGCCACGGGCCCGCCATCAGGTCGGCGGCGCGCAGGAAGACCGCCGCGCGTTCGTCGAACGGGGTGGCCTCCCAGTCCGCCTTGGCGGCGATCGCGGCGTCGACGGCGGCGGTGGCATCGGCGTGCTCGGCGTTGGACAGGGTGCCCAGCCGCGCGGCGTGGCGGTGCGGTTGGACCACGTCGATGCGTTCACCGCCGCCCATCCGGTGGTGGCCCCCGATCACATGCGGCAGGTCGATGGGGTTGTTGCCAAGGGCCTCGAGGGCGTCGATGAGCCGGGTGCGTTCAACCGATCCAGGTGCGTAGTCTCCGACCGGCTCGTTGACCGGCAAGGGAACCTCGGTGATGGCGTCCATGCTGCAAGGATGCCCTCTTCGGGGGCGCACAACCCATATCTGATCGGACAACGGAATCGGGCGTCTATAGTCGAATCGGACAAAAGGAGCGTCGATGGCCGAGCCGGCGACGGGGCTGGGACTCGGCCAGTTGCTGCTCGCCCTGGACCGGACGATGGTGACGCTGGTCGATGCGCCGCGCGGACTGGACATGCCGGTGGGGTCGGTCGCGCTGGTCGACGCCGACGACGTGCGGTTGGGCCTGGCGGTGGGGCCGGGTTCAGCGGATCTGTTCTTCCTGCTCGGAGTGTCCGACGACGATGCCGTGCGGTGGATCGAGCAGCAGGTCGCGGGCCAGCACAGCAAGCTGCCCGCCGCGATCTTCGTCAAGGAACCGACTGCCGCCGCGGTGAAACGGGCCGTGGCGCTGGGCACTGCCGTGGTGGCGGTCGAGCCCCGGGCGCGTTGGGAGCTGCTCTACAAACTCGTCAACCACGCCTTCGAGCACCACGGCGACCGCGGTGATCCGCTGTCCGCCTCCGGTACCGATCTCTTCGGACTCGCGCAGTCCATCGCCGACCGCACCCACGGCATGATCAGCATCGAGGACGCGGACTCCCACATGTTGGCGTACTCGGCGTCCAGCGACGAGGCCGACGAACTGCGCCGGCTGACCATCCTGGGGCGCGCCGGACCGCCCGAGCATCTGGAGTGGATCGGCCAGTGGGGCATCTTCGACGCGTTGCGTGCCGGCGGCGAGGTGGTTCGCGTCGCCGAGCGGCCCGAGCTGGGTCTGCGGCCACGGCTGGCCGCGGGCATCCACCTGCCAGCCACCGATGCGCGCCGCCGGCCAGGCTTCGCGGGGACGATCTGGCTGCAGCAGGGCTCGGCGCCGCTGGCCGACGACGTCGAGGACGTGCTTCGTGGCGGGGCGGTGCTGGCGGCGCGGATCATGTCGCGGCTCGCGGCGGCCCCCTCGACGCACACCGTCCGGGTGCAGGAACTGCTGGGGCTGGCGGCGGCTTCCGGGACGGGTCCCGATGACGCCGACGTGGGTGTGATCGCGCGTGAGCTCGGGATCGCCGCCGACGGGCGGGCGGCGCTGATCGGGTTCCAGGGCTCCGACATCCCCGTTCCCGCTGATGTGATCGCCTTGAGCGCCGGCGCCTTTCGTGCCGACGCCCAGATCGCATCGACCGGTGAGCGGGTGTACGTGCTACTGCCCAAGATCGGCGCCCCGTCCTCGGTGAGCTCGTGGGTGCGCGGTGTGGTCGCGGCCCTGCGCCGCGAGCTCGGGCTGACGCTGCGGGCGGTGATCGCGGCGCCGCTGGCCGGGCTGGGAGCGGCCGCCGGGGCCAGGTCGGAGGTGGACCGCGTGTTCGACAGCGCCGAACGCCACCCTGGCGCCATCGGACAGGTGACGTCGCTGGACGAGGCGCGCACCACCGTGCTGCTCGACGAGATCGTTTCGCAGGTGGCCCAGCGGCCGCGCCTCGTCGACCCGCGGGTTCGGCAACTGCGCGAACAGGATCCGATGCTGGCGGAGACGTTGCAGATTTATCTCGACGGCTTCGGCGACATCGCTGCGGTGGCGCAGCGGCTGCATGTTCATCCGAACACGGTGCGCTACCGCGTCCGCCGCATCGAGAAGCTGCTCTCCACCTCGCTGGACGACCCCGATGACCGCCTGGTGCTGGCGTTGGGGCTGCGGGCGACCGAGGCGCTCAGCGAGCCGCCGGGTGCCGCAGGTGCGCCCGCGCGCTGATTTCGTCCTCATCGAGGAACGTCATCATCGGCACATCCGGTGAGCACAGCATGAACACCACGAACTTGCTCTCGATATCGGTGCGCAGGTTCGCCGCCTGATAGTGCACTACCTCAAAACCCGGCTCCCAGAACGCTTCTCCGGCCTTGACCGGATACGGCTCGTCACCTTCGAGTTCGAAGAGGATCTCACCCTCGAGCACGAAGCCGAACACCGGACCGGAATGACGATGGGGACCCGAGCCGGGATCACCGGGCGGGATCGTGACGGTGGCGACCATCGTGCACGAGCCGGCCGCGATCGCGGGTGTCTGGTGCAACAGCACATCGAGTGTGTTGGTTGGCGAAGACCCGATCGGCATACGTCAACGTTAGGGCGTAGCGCCCGGAGTCGGCGGTCCATTTTCGGCCCGCCCGCATGGGCCAATCGGGCTATGCCGTAAGCCGTTGCACGGCAGCCGATATCCGCTCGTCGGTCGCCGTCAGCGCGACACGTACGTGATGCGATCCGCGGGGTCCGTAGAACTCGCCCGGCGCGACCAGGATACCCAGCTGCGCCAGCCACGCCAGCGTGTCACGACCGGGTTCGTTCCGCGTCGCCCAGAGATACAGGCCCGCCTCGGAGTCATCCACCCTCAGCCCCGCCGACTGCAGGGCCGGCAGCAGCACGGCGCGTCGTGCCGCATACCGCTCCCGCTGCTCGCGTTCGTGGGCATCGTCGTCGAGCGCGGCCACCATCGCGGCCTGCACCGGCGTCGGAACCATCATCCCGGCGTGCTTGCGCACCGCGAGCAACTCCGCGACGACGGCGGGATCGCCCGCGACGAAGCCGGCCCGGTACCCGGCCAGCGACGACGTCTTCGACAACGAGTGCACGGCCAGCAGGCCGGTGTGGTCACCGCCGCTCACCGCCGGATGCAGCACCGAAAGCGGGTCGGCATCCCAGCTGAGGCCGAGGTAGCACTCGTCGGATGCGATCAGCGCACCCCGTTCTCGGGCCCAGCTGACCACCTTGCGCAGGTGCTCGACGCCGAGCACCTTGCCGGTCGGGTTGCTCGGCGAGTTGAGAAAGACCAGCGCGGGCGATCGCGGCCCGAGTTGCGTCAAGGAGTCCGCCCGCGCCACCTGTGCACCGGCCAATCGAGCGCCGACTTCGTAGGTGGGGTAGGCCAATTCGGGCACCACGATGAGATCGTCGGGGCCGAGACCGAGCAGCGTCGGCAACCATGCGATGAGTTCCTTGGTGCCGATCACCGGCAGCACCGCGTCCGCCGGCACGCCTGCGATGCCGTAGCGGCGGTCCAGGGCCGACGCCGCCGACGCCCGCAGTTCCTGCGTGCCCGCGGTGGTGGGATAACCCGGTGCCGAACTGGCCGCGGCCAGCGCCTCGCGGATTATCCGCGCGACCGGATCGACCGGTGTGCCGACCGACAGGTCGACGATGCCGTCCGGGTGCGCGCGGGCCAGCGCAGTCTCGTCGGCCAGGGTGTCCCAGGGGAACACCGGCAACGACGCCGCCGGCGTCCTTCGGGTCGCTCCGCTGCGCTCCGCGGACGTGAGCCTACCGAGCTGTTGGCGAGGCGTTATCAGTCCTCACCTTGAGGCGGCAGGTCCTTGACTACCTGCGGATCGTTGTCGGTCTGACCCACCTTGGAGGCGCCGCCCGGCGAGCCCAGCTCAGCGAAGAAGTCCGCGTTGATCTGGGTGTATCCGTTCCACTGGTCGGGCACATCGTCTTCGTAGTAGATGGCCTCGACCGGGCAGACCGGTTCGCAGGCGCCGCAGTCCACGCACTCGTCCGGGTGGATGTACAGCATGCGTGCGCCCTCGTAGATGCAGTCGACCGGGCACTCCTCGATACATGCCTTGTCCTTGATGTCGACGCAGGGTTCGGCAATCGTGTACGTCACTGAGTACTCCTCAAGTCCTCTCGTACCTGACCAGTGGGGCTGTTCGGTCTTAGGTAGGGCCCGCTAATTCGCTGCAAGTATCCGTTGCCGATACTTGCACGCCGGTCTCAGTGTGCCCTAACTCGCGCGTCGCCCGATTAAGGGTCGCGCACGGTTACTGATACTAGACGTAGCAGATACAAATTGCCTACACAGACACCCTATGCGCGGAGTTTTAGTGCAACAAGTTGCATATGGACCACCTCGGGTCCTACGCTGCGGCGGTGGCCCTAACCCACGCGATCCTGGTATCGCTGTGCGAACAATCCGGCTCGGGTTACGAGCTGGCCCGCCGGTTCGACCGGTCGATCGGCTACTTCTGGGCGGCCACCCATCAGCAGATCTACCGCACCCTGCGCGCGATGGAGGACGACAGCTGGGTGCACGCCACACCCGTCGTCCAGCACGGCAGACCGGACAAGAAGGTGTACGCCGTCTCCGTGGCGGGCCGCGCCGAACTCGCCCGCTGGATCGCCGAACCCCTCTCCGGTCGCGGCAGTTCGGTTGCCGACAACCGCACCCGTGACCTGGCGGTGAAGGTTCGCGGCGCCGCCTACGGCGACGTCGCCGCGGTGCACACCCAGGCCGTGGCGCTGCGCGCCGAACGTGCCGAGTTACTCGACACGTACCGGGGTCTCGAGAAGCGCCAATTCCCCGACCCCGGCGTGCTCACCGGCAGCGTGCTGCACCAGTGCCTGGTGCTGCGCGGCGGCGTCCTCGCCGAAGAGAGCGCGGTCGAATGGCTCGACGAGGTCACGGCAGCCCTGCCGGCGGCGCCATGACGGATCCCTATCCGAACCTGTTGTCGCCGTTGTGATCTTGGATTCACCACCTTGCGCAACCGCGTCATCATGGGATCGATGCACACCGGGCTGGAGGATCGGGCTCGCGATACCGCAAAGCTGGCCGACTGTTTCGCCGAACGCGCGCGCGGCGGTGTGAGCCTGATCATCACGGGCGGGTACGCGCCGATCCGGACAGGCCGGCTCCTGCCGTTCGCCGCGCAGATGGCGTCCTCCACGGACGCCCGGCGGCATCGCCGCATCACCAATGCCGTACACGAGGCCGGCGGCAAGATCCTGTTACAGATCCTGCACGCCGGACGCTATGCCTACCACCCGTTCTCGGTCAGCGCGTCGGCCATCAAGGCGCCGATCAACCCGTTCCGGCCGCGCAAGCTGTCGTCGCACGGGGTGAACCGCACCGTCGACGACTTCGCCCGCTGCGCCGCGCTGGCCCGCGAGGCCGGATATGACGGCGTCGAGATCATGGGCAGCGAAGGCTATCTGCTCAATCAGTTCCTGGCGCCCCGTACCAACAAGCGCACCGACGCCTGGGGCGGTACACCGGCGAAACGGCGCCGGATGCCGGTCGAGATCGTCCGCCGAATCAGGGCAGCCGTCGGTGACAACTTCATCGTGTGCTACCGGATGTCGATGGCCGACTGCGTCGAGAACGGCCAGAGCTGGGACGAAATCACCGCCCTGGCAACCGAAGTGCAGGCAGCGGGAGCCACCATCATCAATACCGGCATCGGCTGGCACGAGGCACGCGTCCCGACCATCGTCACGTCGGTGCCCAACCGCGTGTTCGTCGACATCAGCGATGCGGTGTCCGAGCATGTGCGGATTCCGGTGATGGCCTCCAACCGGATCAACATGCCGCAGGCCGCCGAGCAGATCCTGGCCGAGACGGGTGTGCAATTGATCTCGATGGCCCGCCCGCTACTGTCCGACCCCGAATGGGTGCGCAAGGCGCAGGCAGACGCCGCCGACGAGATCAACACGTGCATCGCGTGCAATCTGGCCTGCCTGGATCATGCGTTCGTGCACAAGACGGTGACGTGCCTGTTGAATCCGCGCGCCGGCCACGAGACGACGCTCGTGCTCGGGCCCACGCGCGCGGTGAAACGGGTGGCCGTCGTCCGCGCCGGACCCGCGGGCCTGGCCACCGCCGTCACGGCAGCGCAACGGGGCCACCGCGTCACGCTGTTCGAGGCGGGCGAGACGATCGGTGGTCAATTCGATCTGGCCCGAAGGATTCCCGGCAAAGGAGGAGTTCCGCGAGGCGATCCGCTACTACACCACGATGCTCGACAGGCATGGTGTCGAGATCCGACTGCACTCCCGCGCCGGCATCGAGGAACTCTCGGGGTTCGACGAGGTGGTTCTGGCGACCGGCGTGGTGCCGCGGATTCCCGACATCGCCGGGATCGACCACCCGATGGTGCGGTCATACGCCGAAGCCATCTCGGGCCGACCGGTCGGCGAGACCGTCGCAGTCGTCGGCGCGGGCGGGATCGGGTTCGACGTGAGCGCCTTCCTCGTGGCCACGCCGGCGGAGCGGGCAGACGACCACAGAAAGCCGTCAATCATTCTCGAGGCCTGGAAGGCGGAATGGGGCGCCGCGGATCCGCGAGAGGTACGCGGCGCATTGATCGCACCGGCTCCGGCGCCGGCCGCACAAGCGGTGTACCTGCTACAGCGCACGAAGGGGCCGCAAGGCACGCGGTTGGGCAAGACATCGGGCTGGGTGCACCGTGCGTCGCTGAAAGCCAAGGGTGTCCAACAGTTGTCCGGCGTGAATTACGAACGCATCGATGACGACGGACTGCGCATCAGCTTCGGTCACGATCATTGCGGGCGGCGGGTCCTCGCGGTCGACAACGTGGTGATCTGTGCAGGGCAAAATTCCGTGCGCGATCTCGAGGAGGGACTGCGCCGTCGCGGTCTGCACCCCCATGTCATCGGCGGCGCGGCGCGGGCCGCCGAACTCGATGCCAAGCGGGCGATCCGGCAAGGCACCGAGCTGGCGGCCCGGCTTTAGGACTGCGTCAGGCTTGCTTGATCGCCTCGATCTGCAGCGTGATGGTGACCTTCTCGCCGACGACAACGCCACCGGTCTCCAGCGGGATGTCGGCGTCGATCCCGAAATCTTTGCGGTTCAACACAACCGAGGCCTCGAACCCGGCGACCTCGCCGTGGCCCATCCCGGGATTGACCCCGTTGAACTCCAGCGCCAGACTGACGGGCTTGGTGATACCCCGCAGCGTGAACTCACCGTCGACAACGTAGTCGTCGCCGTCGGCCCGCACGCCCGTGGACCGGAACGTCGCGGTCGGATGCGTCTCGGCCTCGAAGTAGTCGGCCGACTTGACGTGCGCGTCGCGCTGCTCATTGCCGGTGTTGATCGAGTCGACGGCGATATCGGCGGTGACCGATGGCGTGCCGTCCTCCGCAACCACGATCGCGCCGCTGAACTGATCGAAGGTGCCTCGCACCTTGCTCACCATCAGGTGTCGCACGGAAAAGGCGATCGATGAGTGAACGGGATCGATCGCCCAAGTTCCGGTGCTGAGCTGGGTGGTGGCTGTGGTCATCACGGTGTCCTTATCACTCGGAGCGTCGGCCTCCCCGACGCCTCATCGAGCCAAAACGGACTCTGGTCCGGATCTATTCCTGAAGCCAAAAGAAAAAGGTGAAGCCACTGCGCAAAATCGCCAAAAACGCAGTGGCTTCACCACTACGTCTAACGCTCGACGACTCGAAACTAGTCGGTCCTGCCCCAGACGGCTTCCGAGCCGGCGTCACCGATTCGGACCACAGCGACGATCGTGGACGCGCCCACAACCAGCGCAAGAACCGCGACCACCACTTTGGCCGCCGTCTTCGGTGCGTCGGATCTGCCGGTCAGCCAGTGCAGCACGACCAATGCGAGCGCCACCACCAGCAGGCCGACCGAGAAGTAGATCATCCACTGGCCGCGCTCGGCGTGCGTCTGCAGGATGGCGGGTGGTTTGGCCTGCTGGTCGTAGAGCCACTGCCCGGCCTGAATGGTCAACGGTGTCAGCGCCAGGGTCACCGCGGCGAACGCGAGCACCAGCCACACGAGTCGTCGGCGGGCGGCCGGCCACAGCGCGCACAGCATTTCGAGCAATGCGGTCAACGGTGCCAGCACCACGATCGCGTGAACCAGCAACGCGTGTGCGGGAATACCGGTGATCGTGGTCATGGGCGCTCCTGGCTGTGTTGGCGCGTGGACCCAGATCGGACGGACGGGAAATTCGCTGACACCAGATGCTACGCGCCGCAGCCGTCGTGAGCGTGCGCAAAGTGTCGCCGGTCAGCGGCGTGTCGGCCGCCGACACGCTACCCCTTGCCGGGGGAGGTGCCCCCAGCTCGCGAAGGCGGAGTGGTCAGGCGGCGAGTGGGGTGTAGGTGGTGGAGCGTTGGCGCGCGGGGCGGCCGATGCCCGCGGCGATCTCCACCAGTTCGGCCACAGTCTTGGCCGAGCCGAACTCCGAGCCGGCCATCCGCGAGATGGTCTCCTCCATCAGCGTGCCGCCCAGATCGTTGGCGCCACCGTTGAGCATCACCTGGGTGCGTTCGACGCCGAGCTTGACCCAGCTGGTCTGGATGTTGGAGATCCTGCCGTGCAACATGATTCGGGCCAGGGCATGCACCGCCCGGTTGTCGCGGTGGGTCGGGCCCGGCCTGGCGCCACCGGCCAGGTACAGCGGGCTGCTCTGGTGCACGAACGGCAGCGGCACGAACTCGGTGAATCCCCCGGTCCGGTCCTGGATCTCCCGCAGAACCCGCAGGTGACCGACCCAATGATGCGGCTGATCGACGTGGCCGTACATCATCGTCGAGCTCGAGCGCAGCCCGACCTCGTGTGCGGTGCTGATCACCTCGATCCACATCGACGTGGGCAGCTTGCCCTTCGTCAACACCCAGCGGACCTCGTCGTCGAGGATCTCGGCGGCGGTGCCGGGAATCGAGCCCAGCCCGGCTTCGCGCAGCGCGGTGAGCCAGTCGCGGATCGACGTCCCGCTGCGGGTGGCACCGTTGGCGATCTCCATCGGCGAAAACGCGTGAACGTGCATCGACGGCACCCGGGCCTTGACCGCGCGCACCAGATCGGCGTACCCCGTCACCGCCAGCTCCGGGTCGATACCGCCCTGCATGCACACCTCGGTCGCCCCAGCCACGTGCGCCTGCCAGGCCCGCTCGGCGACCTCCTCGGTCGACAGCGAGTACGCATCGGCGTCGCCCTTGCGCTGCGCGAACGCACAGAACCGGCAGCCGGTGTAGCAGATGTTGGTGAAGTTGATGTTGCGGTTGACGACGAACGTCACGTCATCGCCGACGGTGTCGCGGCGCAGCGAATCCGCCAGCGCGCCAACCGCATCCAACGCCGGGCCGTCGGCAGTGGCCAGGGCCAGATACTCGTCGTCGGTGCAGCCCGCGGGATCACGCTCAGCCGAGCGCAGCGCCGCCAACACATCGGTGTCGATGCGCTCGGGCGCCCGGGCGGCCAGCTCCCCCACCTTCTCCCGGATGGACTCCCAATCCCCGAACGCGCTGCCCAGATCGCTGCGGGTTTCGGTGAGCCGGCCCTGGGAATCGATCGCCTCGTTCAAATCGGTGCGGCCCAAGGATTGCCACGCCTCGTCGGGCTCCTGCCACGGCAGGCCCACCGGATTGACCTCACGCGCCCAGCCGGTATCCGGGTCGGCCAGCGCATCGACGTGCCCACGCACCCGCGGGTCGATCCACGCCGCACCGGCCTGCACATACTGTGGCTGCGCGGTCAGCCGCTGCACCAGGTCATAACCGGCCTGCGTGGTGACCGCCGACAATTCCTCCAGCGCCGGCCACGGCCGCTCGGGATTGACGTGATCCGGGGTCAGCGGCGACACCCCGCCCCAATCGTCGACACCCGCGCCGATCAACGCCAGACATTCGGCCCGCGACACCAGGTTCGGCGGAGCCTGGATGCGCATCTTGGGCCCCATCACCAGCCGGGTGACGGCAATCGTCGCCAGGAAGTCATCGATACCCGCATCGGGCACCGCGGCCATCGCCGTGTGATCCTTGGCCCGGAAATTCTGCACGATGACTTCCTGGACGTGCCCGAACTCCTTGTGCAACCGGCGAATCGCATGGATGGTCTGCGCGCGCTCGGTCACGTTCTCCCCGATGCCGACCAGCAGCCCCGTGGTGAACGGAATCGACAACCGGCCCGCATCGGCCAGGGTGCGCAGCCGAACCTCGGGATCCTTGTCGGGGCTGCCGTAATGCGCCAGCCCCTTGGTCTCGAACAGCCGCCGCGACGTGGTCTCCAGCATCATGCCCATCGACGGCGCCACCGGCTTGAGCCGCGACAGCTCCGACCAGCTCATCACGCCGGGATTCAGATGCGGCAGCAGACCGGTCTCCTCCAGCACCCGGATCGCCATCGCCCGCACGTAGTCCAAGGTGGAGTCATAACCCCGCTCATCCAGCCACTGCCGCGCTTCCTCCCAGCGCGCCTCCGGCCGGTCGCCCAGGGTGAACAACGCTTCCTTACAACCCAACTCGGCCCCGCGACCAGCCACCTCGAGGATCTCGTCGGGCTCCATATACACGCCCCGACCCGCCGCGCGCAGCCGACCCGGAACAGTCACAAACGTGCAGTAATGGCAGTTGTCGCGGCACAGGTGAGTGACCGGAATGAACACCTTCCGCGAATAACTCACCGGCAACCGCCCGGCGGCGCCGCGGCGCCCCACCGACTCCAGTCCCGCGTCCCGCACCCGCGCCGCACTCGCACACAGATCGGCAAGATCGTCCCCGCGCGCGACCATCGCGATCGCGGCCTCATCGACATTCAATGCCACCCCATCACGAGCCCGCCGCAACACCCGCCGCAACGCGGCAGGCGGCAGTGCATCGGACTTTGGTGGGACCACCGGGCTGGGCAGATCGGCGCCGCGCTGGGGGTTCAGAGCCACTCCCCTGTAACCCCGGCGTAGTCGAAAATCATCCGCATGTCTCACATTCTGAAAACATTGCGCCTGGCATATCGGCCACAGTAGTCCCGCCGCCCGACCCACTGTGCGCCACGTCCTCGATCGGTTGCTCAATGTCGACCTGCTCGCATCGCCCACGCGTAAGTTCACTGACTATCCGGAGAACCACAGGCTCGAGGAGGCTTCTCATGGGTAGTTTCGTTCGCTCGTATTTGACGATCGGCGTGGCGACGGTGACCGCCGCGACCATCGCATTCGTCCCGTCAGTCAAGGAGCCCGCCGCCGTCGCATCGGATCCGCAAGTGGTTCAGGTCGCATCACCGCCGATCAAGCTCGCTGCGCTGGTTCAGCCGTCGGTGACGGCGACCAATCTGCCCGACCTCGTCTTCGAATGGCTGCAACGGGTCACGGTGCCGCCGAGCGCAGGCGCGGCCTTCCCCACACCTCAGCTTCCGCCGGTGGTGGTGGGAAATTCGGTAAGCAGCGTCATCAAGAACACCTACAACGCCGTCGAGCCGTGGGTGCAGTGGGGGTTCGAAGTTGCGGCTTATGCGGTCGGGTGGGTCCCGTACGTCGGCTGGCTGGCACCGCAGATCAATATCTTCTACAACTTCGGCGAACAGATCGTCCGCAGCATCACCTTCAACGTCGCCGATTGGATCGGCGGGCAAATCAGCTTCGTCCAGGGCCTGTCGAACGTCGGCGTGGATACGGTCAATGCCTTCATCTACCTGGCCAATGCGCAACTGGCGTTCTGGCTTCCCCCGCTTCCGCCCATCCCGCCGATCCGACCCTTCGCCGCCGTGGACAGTGCCAGCACCCTCGGCTCGCCGATCGAGGCCCTGTCGGCCGTGGGGCCGGTCGACGGTACGGAAATGAAGCAGGACCCGGGTCTCGCCCATGTCGAGGCCGATGTCGAGGAGGGCGACCAGGCTGTCCCCGTCGATGGCGACCAGACCGTCGTCAACGCGGAAGACCTCGGCGCCGGCACGGAAGATGTCACGATCACCACCGAAGACGTCAAGACCGAGACGGAAGCACTCACACCGGCCGAAATCGTGCCTGCCGAGTCCACCCCGTCCGTGGAGAACGTCGAGCCGGCGGCTGCAGGGAACGAAGTCCAGGGGACGCCTCCGTCCGCCAAGCCGGTGACAACGCCGGCGACAGAGAAGACACCCAAGTCACCGCCAGCCGAACCGGTCCGCGCCCATGATCGAACGGGCAATCAGACACACGAGCGCGGCACACCGGGCGACACGACCGCGGATCCGGGTGCCTCCTCACCACAGAAGCACGACAGGGTCGACAGGCCTCTTCGGGGCGAAAGACCGGACACCGTGAAGCGCTCCGGTGAGAAGGCCGGCCATGACGACGCATCGAATGACTCCGCACCGAAGCGGACGACGACGGGCGCAGGCCGGGAGTAAGGGTCAACCGGCTGGGTGCGTGTGCCGCCACAGCACCCAGGCCGGTGGCAGCGTACCCACCGCAATCAGGACGAACGGTGCGTACTCGGTGATGCCGACGCCACCGAAGACGATGTCGTCTCCGGGGCCGCCCAACGTCAGGCCGGCCACGGTCAACAACCAACCCCACAGCGGGAGGGCGGCAAGCCGTGGCGAGGACGTCCATTGCAGCGCCGCCCACACCAGCGCCGCGTTGATCAGCCCACTGAGCAGCGCGCTGATCGGAAACGGAACCGAGCCGATTCGCAGCGGCAGAAAGAACGCCGCCGCGACGGCCGACAACACCCCGTCGATGGCGAGGAAAGTGAGGACGACGGGGCGAAGCGGTGTCGGCTCGAGGTCGGCTGTCAGGTCGGGATGCTGTCGAGCAGTGCGACCAGCGAGCCGATCACCCACTGGAAGTTGTCGGCACGGTCCTGCTGATGCTGCAAGTTGGGATCCAGATCCGGGTCCATCGCCATCCCTTCCGCCACGCGCGCCGATTGAGCCGGAGCTTACCCCGTGCTGCATTCGCTAACCGAGGTTCACACCGGCGAGCAAGTCGCTCTCCCGGCCGCGATCGTCGCGGTCACCTGGGTGTCCGGCGGCGAGGATGTAGTACTCCGCCGCACCGATCGGCAAGGCCATGTTGTTGGACAGCGCGCACGCTCGGTCATCGGGCGCCAGCATGATCTGGGTGGCGTGCGCACGTAGCGCGGCCACCTTTGCCGGCAGCTGATCCGTGGCGTCGATGACCGCGTCGATCTCATCGTCGGGATAGCCGAAGGACAGGTCGTCGATCGCCACGCGCCGCCAGCCCGCCGGTATGTCGTCGATGGCCTGCAGCCCGGCCGCCATCGCCGATTTCGAGGTCACCGCCCAGTAGAGCTTGGGCACGCTCCAGGGATCGCCGGGAAACTCGGTTCCCGCCGACGCGGCGACGGCGGCGGTCGTCACCTCGTGCGCGTGGATGTGGTCGGGATGTCCGTACCCGCCGTCGGGGTCGTAAGTGACGACAACGTGCGGACGCAGATCGCGGATGATGGCCACCAGGGCGCCCACCGCCTCGCGGGGGTCGGCATCGATGAACCTCTGCCGGTGCCGCGGCGGCGAGCCCTTCATCCCCGAATCACGCCACCGGCCGGCACCGCCCAGGAAAATGGGGCCGTCGACTCCGAGGGCAGCCAGCGAGTGGGTCAGTTCTGCGATGCGGAACCCGCCGAGCTGGTCGGCCTGATCGACGGCCAGCTGGGCCCAACGGTCGCCGATCACTTCGCCTTCCTCGCCGAGCGTGCAGGTGACGACCTGCACCTGCGCGCCCTGGGCTGCGTAATGCGCGATCGTCCCGCCGGTGGTGAGGGTCTCGTCGTCGGGGTGCGCGTGCACGAAGAGAAGGCGTGGAGTCTGCATTCGTATCAGCTTGCCCTGTGATCGCCAGACGAACACACGCACCGTGCGGCTGGCATAGATTCACCTGGTGACGCGGCGCACCGTTGACTTCGGTTGCGCCGTCGTCATCATCGGTCTGCTGGCCGGCGTCGCGGGGGGCGCGACGACGCTGCTGTTGCACTGGATCGAACACCTCACGTATCACTACACATTCGGCACACTGCTCAGCGGCGTCGGCGGCAGCAGTCCGGTCCGGCGGGCCGTCGGCCCGATGATCGGCGGCGCGTTGGCCGGTGCGGGCTGGTGGTTCCTGCGGCGCCGAACCGAGGTCCGGCCGTTGGCGGAGACGATTTTGGCGCACCGGCCGATCCCTCGGTTGCCGATGGCGATCGATGCGGCCCTGCAGGTGTTGATAGTCGGGTCGGGTGCGTCGCTGGGACGCGAGGGCGCACCCCGCCAACTCGCCGCCGCCCTTGGCGATTTCGGCACCAGCCGGTTGTCGCTGACACCGCGCGACCGCGAGATCCTGTTGGCCTGTGCGGCCGGGGCGGGTCTGGGCGCCGTCTACAGCGTGCCGCTCGGCGGCGCACTGTTCGCCGCCCGGATACTGCTGGGCACGTGGCATCCACGCGCCGTGGGCACCGCTTTGATCACGTCGAGTCTCGCAGTGGCTGTCGCGTCACCGGTCACCCATCTCGAGCACTCACTGACTTGGCCTGATGCCAGGTTGTCGTATCTGTTCGTGTTCCTGGCGCTGGCCATCGCGCCGTTGGCGGCCGCTGTCGGGCTGGCGTTCAACATCGTGATGGCGATCGCCCGGCCCAAGGTGCAGTTCAAGTCGTGGATGCTGATTCCGTCGGTCGCGGCCGTGGGCTTGTTGACCGGCATCTGCTCCATCTGGTGGCCCGAGCTGCCAGGGAACGGCAGAAGCATCCTGACGGTGAGTCTCAACAGCGGTCTGACGCTTGGCGCCGCCGCGCTCATCTTGGCGTTGAAGCCGCTACTGACCGCGCTGTTTTTGCGTTCGGGCGCCGTCGGCGGCCTGCTCACCCCCGCACTGGCGACGGGCGCAGCGGCGGGATCGCTCGCGGCGCTCGCGCTGAACCAGTGGGCAGGCACCGATGTCCATGTGGCAGCGGTGTCTCTGACGTGTGCCGCGGGCGTGCTGGCGATCACGCAGCGGGCACCAGCGTTCGCGGCGCTTTTCGTGTGGGAGCTCGCCCGCCCACCCTTTTGGCTGCTCGTGGTGTTCACCATCGCGGCGTATGCCGCCCACGGAGTGCGTTTGCTCCGAGAAAGACGCCGCCGCGAGGATGCGGTAGTAACGCAACTGTAGATTGCTGTGGGGCGTCGACGGTGCCACAGCGAGGACAAGGACTGCTGATTACAGCGGGGTAACTGCGTTTGCGGACAAATGGTATTCATCAAAGATTTACACGCAATCGGCAAGCTTCGGCGGAGTGTCGCCCCAGCGGTTTCGGCGGAGTCAGATTGCTCGCGTCGTCCATGTGGGCACGAGCTCATAATTTGACGACATTGAGGGCCTTGGAGCCACCGTTCCTGCGATGTTCCTGCGATCTCGACACCACCTCCGCACTCGATGAGGAGGCTCCGCGTCGAGCCCGTGTGACAGGTCTGGGCGACGGCGAGTAACCGCCGCCAGGCTGCCTGTCCGGGAAGCGAAATGACGGGATCTTGTGCACGAACTTTTTTTGGGTGGTTCGAGACCGGCACGCGATTCCAGGCGAGACCGGGGCCAACAGCCTGCCGAGGCCGCTGTTTTGCATCAAGTCGTTGCCAAACATGCGTTCTTGCGCGTTGCCGCGACCTAGCGAGACGGCCTGTCAATCCAGACACGCCGGCCAACCACGCAATCGGTGACCACGATGGCAACTCAGCGACAGCTGTCGCCGAGTGGATGCGCGGGTAAAAAAATCCCGTATCGGCAATCGCCGCTAATCAAACTCAGGGGCAGAGCCGTCGAACCCGCTGTTAGGCGCAATGCGTACCCAGGCCTCAATGCTTTGCCGATATGAATTCTTTGCCGAAATGTGATTCATACTCGCGAGTAGCAATTTCAGTTACTTTTACATGCGGATGATTGGCGGTTCAGGCCTGAAAATTCACTTTGCGGAGACACACTTCGTGGTACTAAATTCGACGCTTTGTACGTTGTACTCAGCTATGTTTGCTGTATTGGACTCACGACAAGCTTGAAAGGGATCGAAAATGCAAATCGCACTACGTCGCTCCTATGCCACCGCCGGGGTGGCATTGGTCGGAGCTGGTGTCATAGCCATGAGCCCGATCGCACCGCAGGTGCCAGATATGCACCCTCCCACCCTGCAGGCCCCCGCAGTCGAGCTGACGGCGCTACCGAGCTGGCTGCAATGGGTGGACGACGGCACTCTGCAGCTCCAGACGCAGATCGCCGGCGTCGTAGCTCAACTCCAGTCCCAGATCGCCGATCCGCTGCCCGTCCTGGTGCAGATCGCCAGAAACCAGGGCGCCAATATCCAGCGGCTGGCGAGCGCCTTCACCACGTCCGGCGGAGATATTGCCGACGGGTTCGTCGGTGCACCGGCAGCACTGCTGAACGCCATCAATGATGCGATCGCCAACCCGGCAGATATCCCGGCAATCGTCGCCAGCCTGGTGAATGGCGCTGTTCAGAACGTAGCCGACGCGGCTGCCCCGGTAATCGATGCGGTTACCGCCATCGCCACGATCACTGTCACCCGTGCCGGCGGAGCAGCCCAAGCGCTCGCCGCCAATATTGAGCCGGTCACGCTCGCCACGCTGACCGCGCCGTTCGCGATCGGCGAGCAGGTCGTCACCAGCACCATGGCGGTGCTGGCAGCGGTGGCCACGCTCGATCTGACGCAGGTCATCCAAGCAGTCGGCGAGGGCGCGTTTGCCATCGAAGGCGTCGCGGCCCAGCAGTTCGGCAACATCTCCGGTGCCCTGACTACCCTGCGCGACGACGTCTTCGGCGCAGTGTCGGAACCGCTTCCGGCCGCAACGATGATGGCGCGGGCAGCGGGACCGGCGGCGCTGCCGAAGGCGCTGAAGACCTTCGACCTGAAGGTTTCCCCAGCCGCCGAGGCCACCGGCAAGGCAGCCGAGGACAGCACCGCCACCAAGGTCGAAGGCACCGACGCCAAAGCCGATACGGATGGCAGCGCCACCAAGGCCGAGGGCGATGACGCCTCCTCCGGCGCAAAGGGTTCTACCGCCGCAACCGGTACGGAATCCAATTCGGGCGAGGGCGCCACCAAGGGTGACACCGACACCAAGGGCGAAACCGCGAAGGGCGACACCGCGTCCAAGAGCGACACCACGAAAAAGGCCGACGCGTCCACCGCGAAGGGATCCGACTCGGACACGGGTTCGGCGTCGACCCACAAGGCCGACAGCAGCACGAAGAAAGCGTCCGACTCCAAGAAGGATTCCGGCGCCGCGAAGTCAACTCACAAGACGGCCGCCAAGGAGTAACCAGCCGTATATCCGAATCGGCCCCCTCTCCTGGCAGGGAGGGGGCCGATTCGGTGCTCGGCTACGAGCCTGCGCCGGCTGAGAGGACCGCGGCTGCCCGCACACAGGACATTCCGGGATAATTCGACGCTAGACATGACACGACCCGCCGAGCCGTCACGGCAGACGGACCCCCTGCCGGGAACACGACGGCCACGGCATCGCCTGAACCGTCGACCGAGCCGTGTCCGGATACTGGCCGGTGGCCGGGTGCTGGGCGGGCTTGTCACGGTCGCGGTGCTCGCGCTGACGGGGATCGGGTGGGCCGGTTACCGCAACCTGTCGGGCGGCATCACCACTTCTCAGGCGCTGGCCGGCGGAGCCGCATCCACGGGCGGTGAGCAGAACATTCTCATCATGGGCCTCGACAGCCGGCTCGACCAGCACGGCCAGCCACTGCCCCAGGACATCTACGACGCGCTGCACGCCGGTGACGAAACCGTGGGTGGCTACAACGCCAACGTGCTGATCGTGTTGCACATACCGGGCGGAAACGGCCCGGTCAGCGCGGTGTCGGTGCCCCGCGACGACTTCGTCGACCTGGTGGGATGCCCCAGCGGGGTGTGCAAGGGCAAGGTGAAACAGGCCTACGGACTGGCCTACCAGCAGAAGTTGGATTCACTGAGCTCCTCAGGGTCGTCGTCGGAGTCGTCACAGTCTTCGGGGCCGGCGGGCAACGAGCAACTGGCGCGCGAAGCCGGTCGCATATCCGAGATCAACACCGTGCGCCGCCTGCTGGGTGTGCCGATCGACCACTTCATCGAGGTGACCCTCGGCGCGTTCTTTCAGATCGCCGGCGTCGTGGCTCCCATCACCGTCTGCCTGAACGACGACACGTCCGACAGCTTCTCGGGGGCCGACTTCCACCGCGGCGTGCAGCAGAGCAGATCGACGCCGCCCAGGCGATGGCGTTCGTGCGCCAGCGTCGCGACGAGAACGACGAATTATTCACCGACCTGGATCGCACCCGCCGGCAGCAAGCGTTCATCGTCTCGCTGGTGAGCGCGCTGCGCCACGGCGGTGCGCTGTCCAGTCCCACCGCGCTACGCAATCTGCTTCGTGTCGCCCAACAGAACATCGCCGTCGACGAGGGGTTCGACCTGTCGGCGTTCGTCGGCAACGCGTCCCTTCTGAGCGACAGTCGGTTGTCGCTGTACACGTTGCCGATCCGCGAATTCGGCAGGGACGCCCGCGGCGAAGACGTCAACATCGTCGACGTCCACCACATCAGGGCCATCGTGCGCAACATCTTCACCAACGGCACGCCCGATCCGCCATCGACCAGTGCGCCGCCGCAAATACCTACTGCCCCAATGATTCTGGATGTGGTCAACGCCACGAGCCATGAGGGGCTCGGCACAGCCGTGGTGAAATCCCTTGGCGTCGACGGCCTGTCGGCAGGCTCCGTCACCACCGGTGGCAGCCTGGCCGAAAGCAGTGACATCACGTACGGTCCCGGCGCGGGCGAGGCGGCCGTCAGGCTGGCCGAGCAGCTTCAGCTGACGGCGACCGCCTCTGACGTCGTGGCGCCCGGCACGGTTCGGTTGACCATCGGCTCCGACTTCCCCTCCGCCGAGTACCTCACCGACAGCACGTCGACGAGCACTTCGGTCACCACCGCGCCGGCATCGATCACCACCGTCGACGCCACCGCCTCAGGCACCCGGGCGCCGGAACCCACCGACCTCACGGAGATGACGGGGAACAGCACGCCGTGCGTGAAGTGACGTCGGTCGCTACTGCGGGCTCTTCACCCACTTGCCCGCGTCGCCGACGATGCCGACCGGCACGGCGCCCGACAGGCTGACGTTCTGGACGCTGGGACCGGCCGCGACGATCGTGGTGTCCTGCAGGATCGGCAGCACCGTCGACATGTTCCACAGTCGCGGCTCGACCGCGGTGATCACCTCACCGATCTCCTCGGTGCCGTCGAGAGCCGCGTCGATCTTGGGCTGGATGCTCCGGTCACAGATCCCGGTGATGTTGCTCGGGGCCTGAACGAGCTGACCGGACTCCGGCGCCGGCAGTGGCGAGGTCGGGGTACCCGTCGTGGACGGTCCGGACGGCACCGATGAGGTGCTGGTCGATGCGGGGGACGACGACGACGTCGCCGGTCCCGGCGTGGCCGTCGACACCGCTGTGGCCTCCAGGGCGGGGCAGCCGTACCGGGAGGAGAGTGAGGTGGCGAGATCACCGCCGGCCTGATGCCAGCCGACCACGGCGTCGACGCGGTTGTTCACCAGCGCGTCCCCGTAGAGGGCGACCGGATCCAGCGCCGACACCGACGCGGTGATGCCGACGTTGCGCAGTTGGTCGGCTGCGGTGTTGGCCACGGCCACCGAGGTCGGGTCGTTGGCCGCCACCCCGAGCACGATCGTCAAGGGAATGCCGTCCTTGGTGATCCGGCCGCGGTTGTTCTCCGGGGCCGGAGTCCCCGGCGTCGGCGGCACCGGTGTGTCGACGGGATCGATGTGATAGTCCGCCGCCGCCAGCAGTCCCAGCGCCGCTTCCTTCGTCATCGCGGGCGGAGCGGTCGGCACATAACCGGGGTCCGACGGTGACCGCACCTGAGCCTGGGCCAGTGTGACCGTGTTGTCGACACCGGCGCCCACGGAGGCGAGCAGATCGACGTCGAGCAGACCCAGAATCGCTTTGCGCACTTGAGAATCCGCGAGCGCAGGCTGCTGTGCGCGCAGTGTCAGCTGCATGACGCGTGGCGTGACGATCCGGGCGGTGCGCACATCGGGAATCGCGGACAGCTGCGCGAACGCGGCGGAGCCGCCGTGTACCTGAGCGACCTGGGTGTCACCGTTGCGGATCGAGTCGGCCAGCGCCGCGGGCGCACCGCCGCGCCGGAACAGCACCTGGTCGGGTTTGGCGGGCGCGCTCCAGTATCGGTCGTTGCGGGCCAGCAGGATCTCGTCGCGCTGTGGATCGATGCTCTGCACACGGAACTGGCCGCCGGTGACGGGCAGGGCCCGCGCGAGCCCCGCCGCGAAGCCGCCGGGCACGTCCTTGACGATATGAGCGGGCAGGATGTCGTTGAACAGCTCGCGCCACGCCGGATAGGGCTGCGCGAAGGTGACCACCGCCGTCTTCCCGCCTTCGACCGACTGGACACCGGTGATCAGATCGTAGCCCGCAGGATCGACCACTCCCGGCTGGCTGACCATCTGACGCCACAAGTACCAGTAGTCGTCGGCGGCGATGGGGGCGTTGTCCGTCCACTGCGCTTCGGGCCGGATCTTGTAGGTGACGGTGAACGGGTCTTGATTGGTCACCTCCGCCGACTGCAGCAGAGTGGTGTCGAGTTCCCATCGCGAGCCCGTCGATGACATGGGGTCGGGAACCGGACGGAACGAGCTGGGCAGTACCAGCGCGCTGATCGCCGCGTTCACCGGGGACTGGTCCGACAGCAGATGCGGATTGAAACCGGGACCGATCGAGTCGATGGCCATGATGATCTGCGACGCGCGCGGCGGGGGCGCCGCCGTGGTCTCCGAGGTGTCGGTGCTCTGCGGCGCCGGCGGCGGGCTGACGGTGCACGACGCGACCAGCGCCACCAACGTCACCAGCACGGACAGCGTGGAGATGACGCGTAGGGGGCCCAGCACGCCATTTAGGGTATCGGCCCCTCCGCGGCCGGCTTCGGCGGTGATGACGCGGGCCGGAGCGCCACCTCGAGACCGCGGTGAGGTCACGTTTCGTGCCTCGGGGGAGAGCTGTGCGCAGGCTCGATCCCGTTACCCCCGGGCCTTGGCGCGAGCCTTGGCCCGGCCACGCAGGGTGGCGTCCAGCTCGACCTTGCGGACCCTGACCACCTCGGGCGTCACCTCGACACATTCGTCCTCGGCGCAGAACTCCATGGCCTGCTCGAGGCCCAGCTCCAGTGGACGGGCCAGCGTCTCCATGACGTCGGCCGTCGAGGACCGCATGTTCGTCAGCTTCTTCTCGCGGGTCACGTTGACGTCCAGATCCTCGGCGCGCGGGTTGATGCCGACGACCTGGCCCTCGTACGTGTCCTGGCCCGGCTCGACGAAGAACTGGCCGCGGTCGGACAGCTGGATCATCGCGAACGGTGTGATCGAGCCGGACCGGTCCGACACCAGCGACCCGGTGTGCCGTGCCCGGATCTCCCCCGCCCACGGGCGGTAGCCGTCGAACACGGCGTTCGCGATGCCGGTGCCGCGGGTCAGCGTCAGGAAGTCGGTGCGGAAGCCGATCAAGCCACGGCTGGGGACGATGAAGTCCATCCGGACCCACCCGGCGGCGTGGTTGGTCATCTCCTCCATACGGCCCTTGCGCGCGGCCATCAGCTGGGTGATGGCGCCGACGAACTCCTCCGGGCAGTCGATGGTCATGGCTTCGAACGGCTCGTGCAGCTTGCCGTCGATGGTCCGCGTGACCACCTGAGGCTTGCCGACGGTCAGCTCGAAACCCTCGCGGCGCATCTGCTCGACGAGGACGGCCAGCGCCAGCTCACCTCGGCCCTGCACCTCCCACGCGTCGGGCCGGTCGATCTCGACGACCTTGATCGACACGTTGCCGACGAGTTCGGTGTCGAGGCGCGACTTCACCATCCGGGCGGTCAGCTTGTGCCCCTTGACCTTGCCCGCCAACGGCGACGTGTTGGTGCCGACCGTGACCGAGATGGCGGGTTCGTCGACGGTGATGCGGGGCAGCGCGTGCGCGTGCTCGGTATCGGCCAGGGTGTCGCCGATCATGATCTCGGGCAGCCCCGCCACGGCCACGATGTCGCCGGCGATGGCCTCATCGGTGGAGGTTCGGTCCACGCCCTCGGTGACGAGCAGTTCGGTGATCTTGGCGTTCGTGATGACCGGGTGGCCGTCCACTTCGCGCATCCAGGCGACCTGCTGGCCCTTGCGGATGCGGCCCTTGTAGATGCGGATCAGCGCGAGCCTGCCGAGGAACGCCGACGCGTCGAGGTTGGTCACCAAGGCCTGCAGCGGCGCCTCCGGGTCGCCCTGCGGCGGCGGGATGTGCTCGAGCAGCACGTCGAACAGCGGGTCGAGGTTCTCGCCCTCGGGGTTCTCTCCGTTGGCCGGCTCGGTGGTGCTGGCGATGCCGGCCCGGCCCGAGGCGTACAACGTCGGAAGTCCGAGCGCGTCTTCTGCGGCCTTCTGCGCCTCCTCGTCGAGATCGGAGGCGACGTCGAGAAGCAAGTCGTGACTGTCCGACACGACCTCGGCGATACGGGCGTCGGGCCGGTCCGTCTTGTTGACCACCAGGATGACCGGCAGATGCGCGGCCAGGGCCTTGCGGAGCACGAAGCGGGTCTGCGGCAGCGGGCCCTCGGACGCGTCGACGAGTAGGAGCACCCCGTCGACCATCGACAGTCCGCGCTCGACCTCGCCGCCGAAGTCCGCGTGACCGGGCGTGTCGATGACATTGATCACCGTCATGCCGCCGTCCGAGTGCTTGCGATGCACGGCGGTGTTCTTCGCCAGGATCGTGATGCCCTTTTCTTTCTCCAGATCACCGGAGTCCATCAGGCGCTCGACCGCGTCATCGCCGCGATGACTCAACGCCCCCGATTGCCGCAGCATCGCGTCGACGAGGGTCGTCTTCCCATGGTCGACGTGTGCCACGATGGCGACGTTCCGGAAGTCAGGGCGAGAATCCACGACTGAATCATCCCAGTGCTGGCCGCCGATCACGAAAACGAGAGACGCCCGTCACGCGATGCCGCGCAACTTCGCCGAGCTGAAACCCAAGAAAAAGTGCTGCCGCAGCAAGCCGCGGTGCACGCATTGCCCGGTGGTGGTCCATGCGGTGCGCAAGGCGGAACGCAACGGGTTGGGGGGTCAATAACTGGCCAACGTGTTCTATCGGGCGCCGAAGTCGCGAACAGCCCTACTCAGAGTCCTATGTCTCCCATTTCGTCAAGGAGGCCTCGGCGGTCAGCTTGAGCGACCTGCTCGGCTACCTCCGATTGGCGATGGCCGAGAACCTGTTGCTGGCTACCGGCAGCACCATGCTGGAGATCGCCGCGAGCTGTCGATTCTCCGACGTGAAGTACTTCACCGCTCCTTCGTCGACTGGTTTCATCAGTCGCCAGCGGACTATCCAGGCGCTATCAGCCAGAAACACTGCGGGACAGTCGAACGCCGACGGACGACGAGCGCGAGTTGCTGTCCGACACGCTCGAGGTGCTAGGGCGCGAGGGCTCGCCTCAGCTCCTCGAGCCACTCACGGTCGGCCGGCACCCACGGCAGGCCGTCCAGTTCGTCGACACCGACCCACCGCAACGCCTGGTGATCGTTCGGATGCAGGGCACCGCCGGTCTGTGTGACGCGGTAGGCGCGCAGGCTCATCGACGCGCTCAGCGCGACATCGGTCCCGATGCGGGCGCCGACGGTGACGTCGACACCGAGTTCTTCGCGCAGCTCGCGGGCCAGCGCGCCGGCGTCGCTCTCCCCCGCCGCGACCTTTCCGCCCGGCAGTTCCCAGAGGCCGGCCAGCTCGGCCGGCCTGGCACGCTGCGCGACCAGCAGCGCGGAACCCGTGATCAGAGCACCCGCGACGACGATCTGTTTTGACATCCTCGCCGACGGTATACGGTCGGGAGATGGCTGTGTTAACCGACGAACAAGTGGACGCCGCACTGCCCGACCTTCCCGGCTGGGAGCGCACCGACGGCGCCCTGCGCCGCTCCATCAAATTCCCCGGATTCCTCGACGGCATTGATGCGGTCCGCCGGGTCGGCGAACACGCCGAGGAGAAGGATCATCATCCTGACATCGACATACGTTGGCGGACAGTGAGTTTCGCACTGGTTACCCATTCTGAGGGCGGCATCACCGAAAACGACGTCAACATGGCGCGCGACATCAATCAGATCGTCGGCGGCTAGCGGCGATCCACGCCAGCGTCGCCAGGGTAGCCACGCCGTAGACCAGGCCGGCCCACGCCAGGTACCACGGCCGGCTGATCACCCAGATCGTCGGCTGCGCAAAGCTCAGCAGCCACGGCACCCCGACCAGGGTCAGGACGAGCCAGCCCCAGCCGAGAATCCGTGCGCCCGGGCGCTCCCGCAGGGGGCCGTGCAGCAGCCAGATCATCAGCGGAATCAGCCAGACCCAGTGATGCGTCCACGAGATCGGTGACAGCAGAAGTCCGAACAGCTGCACGATGACGATCGCGCCGAGACGGTCCTCGGCGCCGCCGATCGCGCGCCAGGCCAGGATCGCCAAGACGGCGGTGACGGCGAGGGCTCCGAGTACCAGCGGCCCGTAGCCCGCGTCGTGCCCGAGAATCCGGGAGAAGCCGCCGCGCCAGGACTGATTGAACGAGGTGCCGATCGGTCCGATGCGGGAGGCGTTACCGAGCAATTTGGTGAAGTAGTAACGGGTTTGGCCTCCGACGACCAGTGTCGAGACGGCGATCGTGCCGAAGAACACCACGGCGGAGAACAGCACGCTGCCCCACCGCTTGGCGCCGAGGAAGTACAGTCCCGACACCGCGGGGGTGAGCTTGATTCCCGCGGCCAGTCCGACGAGTAGACCCGACACCCACCACCGTGTGCTGTACACGCCGTACAGCACCGCCAGCGCGAGCACCACGTTGATCTGTCCGTAGTCGAAGGTGCTGCGCAACGGTTCGATCCAGATCCCGACGGCGGTCCACAGCATCGCGACGCGCGGATTCCCTGCACCGTCCCCGGGCAGCAGGCGCTGGCTGATCCGCACCACCCCGTACAGCGCGGCGATGATGCCCAATTGCCAAGCGAACGCCAGCAATCCGAAGGGCACCATGTGCAGCGGATAGAACACCACCGCGGCGAACGGCGGATACGTGAACGGCAGCGGGAAGTCCGGTGTCTGGTCGGCGTAAACGTAGTCGTACAGCGTGCCGGGATGATCGAGCGTCCCGGCGCCCCCGACGTAGACATGCAGGTCGACGAAGTTGGCCCCGTTGGGCGCCAGGTAGGTCCACGCCAGTCGCGCGGCGATGCTGAGTGCCAACAGCAGCGGTGCCGCGGCGGCCAATCGGGGGGCCAGACGCGGATTCGTCGCGGCAGTCGATGCCGTATCTCTGTCAATCCGTCCGACTCTATCGACGGTCACCGAAACAGTTCGCCTTCGTCACGGTTGCATAAACGCCACACGCGTCACTTGAGTCACAGCAGTAACTGCGTAGCTTCGGGCTCAGGGCTTGCCGTCAACCGATTGGAAAAATGATGAAATTCACCAGGAAAATGCTTGCCACCAGCATGATCGCCGCTGCGGGCGCCGTTCCCGTCGCGCTCGCGCTCAGCGGCACGGCAGCCGCCGATCCGGTACCGCCGGCCCCAAGCGTGCCGAGCGTGCCGGGCCTGCCGTTCCTGCAGCAACTCGCCTCCAATCCGGCCGCGGCGACGCAGCTCGTTCAGGGGCTCACGTCGATGCTCGGCGCGGCGTCCGCGCCGGCCACGCCGGCCACGCCGGCCACCCCCCCGCCGGCCGCGACGGCCTCGGTGACGCTGCCGGGTGCGCCCGCGGCACCGGGCGCGGCGGCGCCTGCGGCCACCCCGGCCTCCGCGCCTGCGGCCACCCCGGCCTCCGCGCCGGCGGCCGGACCTCAGAGTCTGCTGCCGGCCAACGTGCCGCTTCTTTCGGACCTCGGCGCGCTCATGCCCGCCGGATCCCCGATCGCGAGCCTGACTCCCGCGGCGGCTGCCGCTCCGGCCGCCGCTCCGGCCGCCGCTCCCGCGGCTCCGGCAGCACCCGCCGCGGCGCCCGCCGCCGGTCTGCCGCCGCTGCTGATGCCGCTGTCTGCCCTCCCCTGATCGCGGCCGCAGCCGACGTCCACAACTACAAACACGCCTTTGGGGGAACGATGTCATCGACCAGGACGATGATCACGAAAACCGCCGTCGCGGTCGGCTCGTCGGCCGCACTGCTGCTGGGTGGTATGGCGGGAGTGGCGCACGCCGATCCACCGTCGCCGTTGCCGATTGATGCTCTGCAGGCACCCGGACTGCCGGCGGTGCAGAGCCTTGGCCCCGCCATCCAGCAGGCGGCGAACGACCCGACGAACGCGGCGTCGCAGCTGATGGCCGCTGCCGCAGTGTTCGCGGGTAACTCGCTGGCGCCCCCCGACTCGCAGAACGTGGCGTCGGCGGTGAATCAGTTCGTGTCGCACGTGCCTGCGCCGGGTGCGGTGCCCGGTGCCGAGGCGCACCTGCCCATGGGCGTCGACCCGGCGCACGCGGTGGGCCCGGTGCCCGATGCGGCACCGATGGCGGCGCCGGCCCCCGCGGCCGCACCGGCACCGGCGCCGGAAGCCGCACCTGCCCCGGCGCCGGAAGCCGCTCCCGCACCGCAAGCCGCGCCTGGTCCGGCACCCGAGGCCGCACCTGCTCCGGCACCCGATGCGAACCCGGCACCGGCACCTGGGCCGGCTCCGGCTGGTGCTCCGGCGTTCGGTCCGGATGCGCCGCCGACGCAGGACTTCATGTATCCGTCGATCAGCAACGGGTGTCTGGCGGACGGCGGCAATGTGTTGGCGACGGCAATCTCAGTGGCCGGACCGGCCACGATTCCGGCGCCGGGACCTCAGGCCGGCCAGACCGCGTATGTGTTCACCGCGATGGGCACACCGGGACCCGCTGCCGAGCAGAAGCTGCCGCTCAACGTCACGTGGGTCAACCTGACCACGGGCAAGTCCGGCAGCGCGACGCTGAAGCCCCGAGCAGACATCAATCCACAGGGACCGACCACGTTGTCGGTGATCGCGGACACCGGGTCGGGCAGCATCATCTCGACGATTTTCGGCCAGGTCTCCACGGCCGAGAAGCAGTGCCAGTTCATGCCGACCATCGGCTCGACGGTCGTGCCCTAACGGCTCACTCACCCCCCACCCTCCCGCGAGCGTGCGTGTCAGCGGGCGACACGCCGGCGCATCAGCGGAGAACGCGCACGCTCGCGGGTGGTCAGTAAGCCATGAAGAGGATCGCGTCCCGGTCGTAATCGCGGCCGGGATGCGCCTCGGACAAGTGCGCCTGGGCCTTCTCGACCAGATCGTCCTCGTTCTCGCCGGTGATGGCCTCACCGCACGGGCAGTTCAGGTGTGTCTTCATCTCTTCACCATCCCACAGGAAAGATGACGCGCATGGAGCTATACGACGTCATGCGTACCACAGCGGCAGTCCGCGAATTCAGTGATGATCCACTGCCCGACGAAGTCCTGGAGCGCATCCTTGACAACGCCCGATTCGCGCCGAGCGGCGGCAACCGTCAGGGCACACACGTGGTGGCGATCCGTGACCGCAGCACCCGGGAGACACTCGTCGATCTCACCCTCCCGGGCGCGCGGCGTTACGTTGCGCAGGGGCGCAACGGCGAAAGCCCATGGAACCCGGTGCAGCCCATGGGCGTATCACCCGAGCAGGTGGCCGCGACGGAGGTGCCAACCTGGTTGACCGCACCGCTGGTGGAGTCGGCCGTCGTGCTGGTCGTGTGCGTCGACCTCGCCGTCGTCGCCGCAATGGACCAGAACCTCGACCGGGTCGGTGTCATCGCGGGCGCCTCGGTGTACCCGTTGGTGTGGAACATCCTGCTGGCGGCGCGCAACGAGGGCTACGGCGGCGTGCTCACCACCATGGCCGTGCCCGAAGAGCCCCGCATCAAGGCACTGCTCGGCATACCCGAGAGCTACGCGGTCGCGGCGATCGTGCCGCTGGGCAAGCCGGCGCAGCAGGCCACCAAGCTGAGCCGCGCACCGGTCGACGAACTCACCACCCGCGAACGCTTCGACGGCGAACCCTTCCGCGCCTAGCGGTCGATGGTGGACATATTGGCGTACCGTTCGCCGGCGGCCGGGGCGATCGCGTCCAGCCGGGCAAGCTGGTCGGCGTTGAGCGTTATCCCGTCGGCGGCCGCGTTCTCATCCGGGCGCTCGACCGCGCGTTGTTGCGGCGAAAATCGTTGGGAGCCAAATCTGCCCGTGAACGGATCTGTCCCGCCAGAAAGCCGCGCACAGCAGGGAATAGGCGACGAAACCGATGCCCAGCTCGCGGGTCAGCGGCAGGAGATCGGCCCCCGGATCGCGCGTCCACAACGAGTCCTCGGTCTGAAGCGCCGTCACGGGATGCACCCCATGTGCCCGCGAATCGTTTCCGGCGCCGCTTCCGACAGACCGATATAGCGGATCTTCCCCAACTGCACCAGTTCCGCCAATGCCCCGATGGTGTCTTCGATCGGCGTACCGGGATCAACCCGGTACTGGTAGCCCAGGTCGATGTGATCGACCTCCAGCCGCCGTAGCGACCGCTCCTACCCGCCCGGAGGCTGTCCGGCGAACTGTCGAGGCCCTAGGCCGGCTCACCGCCCCGATGCGAGATGAAACAGCACGACGTCATCCCGGTGTCCGGCGATCGCTCTGCCGACCAACTCCTGGTTCGTAAAGGCCCGTAGATCTCGGCGGTGTCCAGGAACGTGATGCCGAGTTCGAGTGCTCGGTGGACGGTCCGGATCGATTCGGCATCGCTGCCCGCTCCCGCGTATCCGACATGCCCATACATCCCAAGCCGAGCCGCGATACGTCCGCACCTCCAAGTGAGACATGCTTGATTTTCTCCACGCTAGCCCGCGAAACCGGGCTGCACAGACCACCGGCGCCAACCGCGGCGCGGCCAAGCCAGGACCCACTTCGCCCGGCAGCTGCGGCCCAGCCCGGTGCCAGGATCATGCTGTGAAACCGATGTCCTCGAAGACCGGCGCGCGGTGCTGTTGCGGCAGACGCCCCGACGAGTTTCCGACTCTCGACATGTAGATGTTCCGTAACAGTTCGGCTGTTAGCCAGACTCGATCGGCGTTGCCGCTTCCCACCGCACCGAAGCCATGGGAGCTTGGATCCGTGACCTGCACGCTGGGCTACGCGACAGCCAGCACCGCCGAGCCGGACCTTGGTAGTCAGCTGGCGGAACTCAACGCGGCCGGGGTCGACCCGAGGCGCGTGTTCACCGACAAATTGTCCAACTCCGCCGATCGGGTGCGCGCGGGTCTGCTCGCCATGGTCAGCTACGCCCGCTCGGGCGACACCGTGATCGTCGTCGCCCTCGACCGGCTCGGGCGATCGACCGCCGAGGTGACGCGGACCATCGCCGACCTCACCGACCGCGGGCTGCGGTTACGGACGCTGAAGGAAGGACTCGATACGGGTACCACCACCGGACGCGTGGTTGCCAGCGTCATCACCGCTCTGGCGCGCCTCGACCTGCAGCCCACCGACGAGCCTCTCTGAGTCGTCAGGCCTTGGCGGCCTTCGCTGCTGCCTTCGCCTGTTTCTTGTACGACCGCACCTTTTCCAGCGATCCTGCGTCCTTCACGTCCGCCACCGACATGAAGGATCCGGCTTTGCCGTAATCCCCCGCCGCCTCACGCCAGCCCTTGGGGGTGACGCCGTACTGCTTGCCCAGCAGGGCGAGGAAGATCTTTGCCTTCTGCTCGCCGAATCCGGGCAAGCCCTTCAGTCGGCGGTACACCTCGGCGCCGTCGGCGCCGCCGGCCGTCCAGAGCGCGGCCGCGTCACCGCCGTACTGGTCGACGATGGTCTGCGCGAGCGTCTGGATCCGTTTTGCCATCGACCCCGGAAACCGATGCACCGCAGGGCGTTCCGCGCACAACGCGGCAAACTTGTCCGGGTCGTAGTCGGCGATCTCGCGGGCGTCGACACCGCCCATCCGGTCGGCGATCTTCTTCGGTCCGCCGAAGGCCACCTCCATCGGGATCTGCTGGTCGAGCAGCATGCCGACCAGGAGCGCAAAAGGATTGGAGTCCAGCAGTGCGTCGGCCGCCGGATCTTGCACTAGCTGCAGTTGTGCCACGCGACCAGTCTAGATCGGGGGTTTGACGCCGATCTTCACAGGGAACAACACGGTGTGACACAGGCCTCATTAAGCTTCCTCACGACAACTTCACAACGAGGTCAGGAGTGTTCGTGCCCGAAAACGACCTTCCATCCACCGACGTCGCCGTCGGCGGCGTCCGATTCACCGAAATCCAGGCCAGTCCGGAGTTCCAGGAACTGCGAAGCCGTCTGCGCCGCTTCGTCTTCCCGATGAGCGCGCTGTTCCTCGTCTGGTACGCCGCCTATGTGGTGCTGGGCGCATTTGCCCACGATTTCATGGCAACTCAGGTGTGGGGCAACATCAACGTCGGCCTGTTGATCGGCATCGGTCAATTCGTATCCACGTTCGTCATCACCGGTATCTACGTCCGGTTCGCCAACCGCGAGCTCGATCCGCGGGCCGAGGCCATTCGCGCCGAGCTCGAAGGTGGTGCGGCATGACCGGCACGCTGCTGGCCGCGGAGGGCACCACCGTCGGCAATCCCGCCACCAACATCGCCATCTTCGCGCTGTTCGTCGCGATCACGCTATTCATCGTGATCCGCGCCAGCAAGAAGAACGCCACCGCCGCGGAGTTCTTCACCGCGGGCCGCTCGTTCACCGGACCGCAGAACGGAATCGCGATCTCCGGTGACTACCTGTCGGCAGCCAGCTTCCTCGGCATCGCCGGCGCGATCGCGGTGTACGGCTACGACGGCTTCCTGTACTCGATCGGGTTCCTCGTCGCATGGCTCGTCGCGCTGCTGCTGGTTGCCGAATTGCTGCGCAATGCAGGCAAATTCACGATGGCCGATGTACTCAGCTTCCGGCTCAGACAACGCCCGGTGCGGCTCGCGGCCGCGACCACCACGCTGGCCGTCTGCCTGTTCTACCTGCTGGCGCAGATGGCAGGCGCCGGCGGGCTGGTAGCCCTGCTACTCAACATCACCAGCGACGTCGGCCAGGCCTTGGTCATCGCCGTGGTCGGCGTGTTGATGATCCTCTACGTGCTGATCGGCGGGATGAAGGGGACCACCTGGGTGCAGATCATCAAGGCCGTGCTGCTGATCGGCGGCGCCGCCGTGATGACCGTGATGGTGCTGGTGAAGTTCGGGGCGAACATCTCCGACATGCTCGGTGCCGCCCAGACCGCGGTTTCGGAATCCTCCAGCGAGGCCGTGGCCGGCCGCGACGTGCTCGCTCCGGGCGCGCAGTACGGCGCCTCGCTGACGTCGCAGATCAACTTCATCTCGCTCGCGATTGCGCTGGTGCTCGGGACCGCCGGCCTGCCGCATGTGCTGATGCGCTTCTACACGGTGCCCACCGCCAAAGAGGCACGCCGCTCGGTGGTGTGGGCCATCGTGCTGATCGGCGCCTTCTACCTCTTCACGCTCGCGCTGGGTTACGGCGCCGCGGCACTCGTGGGACCCGACGCCATCCTGGCGGCACCCGGCGCGCAGAATTCGGCAGCACCGCTGCTGGCCTTCGAGCTCGGTGGCGTCGTGCTACTCGCCGTGATCTCTGCGGTGGCGTTCGCGACCATCCTTGCCGTGGTGGCCGGACTGACCATCACCGCGGCAACCTCGTTCGCCCACGACATCTATGCCAGCGTGCTCAAGAGCGGCCAGGTGACCGAGGACGAGCAGGTACGGGTGTCGCGCATCACCGTGGTGGTGCTCGGCATCCTGTCGATCGGCCTGGGCATCCTGGCCGCGGAGCAGAACATCGCGTTCCTGGTCGCGCTCGCGTTCGCCGTGGCGGCCGCCGCCAATCTGCCGACCATCCTGTACTCGCTGTATTGGCCGCGGTTCAACACCCGCGGGGCGCTGTGGAGCATGTATGGCGGACTGATCGCGACCATCGTGTTGATCATCTTCTCCCCGGCGGTGTCGGGTGCGAAGACGGCGATGCTGCCGAACGTCGACTTCGCCTGGTTCCCGTTGGCCAACCCGGGCATCGTCTCCATCCCGCTCGCCTTCATCCTCGGCATCGTGGGCACACTGACATCATCCGATCGCGGCGATCCGGAGATCAACGCCGAATTCGAGGTACGGGCACTCACCGGGGTCGGCGCGGAGAAGGCGGTCTCGCACTGAGGGCCGTTCTCGCCGCGACCCGCCCAGGACCACCGGCTACCGTCGGATGTCGTGCCCGGTCGCCCACGTCGTTTGGCCTTAGGACTGCTGGCGTACGCGTTCGCCGCCATCATGGTCGGCACGACGCTGCCGACGCCGATGTATGCGCTGTACGCCGAGCACATGCACTTCGCGGTGCTGACCACCACGGTGATCTACTCGACGTATGCGGGCGGCGTGCTGTTCGCCCTGCTGGTGTTCGGTCGCTGGTCCGATTCCATCGGCCGGCGCCCGGTGCTGCTGGCCGGCGTGGCCCTCGCCGTCTCCAGTGCGGTGGTATTTCTGTTCGCAGATTCAGTGCCCACGCTGCTCGTCGGCCGGGTGCTGTCCGGTCTGTCGGCGGGGATCTTCACCGGCACCGCTACCGCTGCGGTGATCGAAGCCGCTCCCGAGACCTGGCGCACCCGCGCCGCGGCGGTGGCGACGGTCGCCAACATCGGCGGTCTGGGCACCGGCCCTCTGCTGGCCGGAATCCTCGTCGAGTACGCGCCGGAGCCGCTGAAGCTGAGCTTCGTCGTGCACATCGTGCTCGCTGCGCTGGCCGGGATCGCCGTGGCGATCGTCCCGGAAACATCCTCCCGCAACGGCAAGATCGGACTGCAACGTCTGTCCGTACCCGCCGAGGTGCGCGCGGTTTTCGTCATCGCCGCGCTCGCGACCTTCGCAGGTTTCGCGGTGACCGGGTTGTTCACCGCGGTGTCGCCGTCGTTTCTGGTCAGCGTCGTCGGGATCGACAACCATGCGCTCGCAGGCCTGATCGCGTGTCTGAGTTTCGCCGCATCGGCGGCCACACAGATCGCCGCCAACAACCTCAATCCGCAACGTGCCGTTGCGATCGGCTGCGCGATCCTGGTGATCGGCATGGTGATCCTGGCCGTGGCGCTGTATCTTTCGTCGCTGGCTCTTCTGATCGCCGCAGCAACCGTGTCCGGTATCGGCCAGGGCATGAGTTTCGGCCGTGGACTGGCGGCGGTCATCGAACAAACACCCCCCGACCGCCGGGCCGAGGTCAGTTCGACATATTTCGTCGTCGCTTACATCGCGCTGTCGGTGCCGGTGGTCGGCGAAGGCCTCGCCGCGCGGGCCTGGGGATTGCGCACCGCCGGCGTGAGTTTCGCGGTCGCCGTGGCCATCCTGGCCGTCGCCTGTCTGGCTGCCATTCTCGTGCGGGAAGCACGCGACTCCCGGCGGGAAGCCGCCGAAATCTGAGCGCTTTATCGAGATTCGGGGTCCTTGCAGCGGCGCTTGGGCAAGCCTGCCGAATCGGTCTCCGTGGCGTTGGTCGCCGCCCGCAGGCGCGCCGACGATCTTCAGCGGGTCTGCGCCGCCAGCCGGCCGGCGAGGACGACATAGGTGGCGGCGAAGCTGCGCCGCATCCACGCCACGATTCGCGGACGGCAGCTCACCTCACGGCGGACCGCCGAGGCGAACACACCGTAGAAGCTGAACACCACCAGAGTCACCGCCATGAAGATGGTGCCCAACCACACCATCAGCATCACCGCGCCGTCACCACCGGGTGCCACGAACTGCGGCAGGAACGCGAAGAAGAAGATGGTCAGCTTTGGGTTCAAGGTATTCACCAGGACCCCGGATACGATCACCCGCCACGGCGACACCTTCGCCGGATCGGCCTGCACGTCGAAGACCGACTTGTCTCGAAATGTCTTCCAAGCCAGATAAAGCAGATATCCGACGCCAAGCCATTTGATGACGGAGAAGGCCATTGCACTGGCGTGCATGATGGCCGCCAGTCCCGTCACCGCGGCGATCATGTGCGGCACGATCCCGAGCGTGCAGGCCACTGCCGCCACCAGGCTGGCCCGCCGGCCGCGCGACAATCCGGCGGCGACGGTGTAGAGCACACCGGCACCTGGCGTCGCCACCACGATCAGGGTCGTCAGCAGAAACTCGGGAGTCACTGTTGTCCTCCTGCCCCGCGTGTGCGGGCTAGCCGCTCTTGCGGCGGAACTCCCGACGGTTCTCGACCGGGCCGTGCGTCCGCGGCTGCTTGGCTCCCCGATCCTTGTGATCGGAACCGCCCGCCGACTTCGCTTTCTTCCGCTCGAGCGCTTCCCGGAACTTGCGCTTGTTTTCATCTTCCGGTGCATCAGCCATGAGCGCAGCGTAGCGCGGCGCTCGGGAGTCGTCGTACCCTTTTACCGCCTGCCCGGCGGCATGCCGTAGACGTGCGAGATCGGCAGAGTCAGCAGCACGCGGCGGTCATCGACCATGGCCCTGCGGTAGTCGTCCCAATCCGGATGCTCACCGGCGATGTTGCGATACAAGGCGATCAGTGCCTCCACCGTGTCATCACCGGGCTCGGCGGCCGGCGGGGTGAGGATCGCGTCGCCTTCGGCCACCGCGTAGGCCCAGCCGTCGTCGGAGCTGACGTGGATCGACGCGCGCGGGTCACGGCGCAGGTTACGGGTCTTGGCCCGCGGTTCAGTGATCGAAACCTGGATGGTCACATCGCGCGGGTCGAAATAGTAGGACACGTTCGACAGCTGCGGCCTGCCGTCGCGCTTGACCGTGGCAAGCACGCCCAGTGAATTTCCGCCGATGAGCGCCAGCAGCTTGTCGTCGAACACGTCGCGTCCCATAACCAGAGCGTACGGCTCTACGATCACATCAATGGCCGACCGCACTGGGTTTCTTCAAATCGACGGCGACGTCTTGGACGGCGTATCCGCCACCACGCTGTGGACGCTGCACAGTCGTGGCACCGAGGCCAAGCGCTCGGACGGGGTGATCCGCGATCCGTGGGCGCTCGGCGAAGGGCTGCAGACCAGCTTCTGGCGGCTGGACCGGACCGGCATCGCGAACGAATTGACGTGGTATTCGGTCGATTCGCCGCCTGTGATGGCGTTGCGAGATCGGTTGCTGCCGAAAGACGGCCGGATCGTCGCGCTGGCACAGTCGGCACTCGACCGCAGCTGGATGGACCGTGTCGATCCAACCAATGGGGTGTTCATCACGGCTGAGGGACTCCGGATGCATCTGCGACCCGACGACGTGCTGAACCTCATTCGTTACTGCGCGGCGCGGTTCGGCGGCGGCCAGATGATGTTCGACTCGGTTCCGCACTGGTTCAGCAGGCGCACGGTGAAGGGTTACACGCCGTCCGACCGCCATACCGCGCCGCCGATGCCGTTCGGGTTGAGCGCCGACGAGGGGGTCGCGCTGGCCGGTCGCATTCCCGGCGTGGCGGTGGCACGTGACATCGCCGCTCCGTCCGCTCGCGGCCTCTTCAAGGTCAACACGTGGCCGCCACTGGATCGCATCGGCCTGTTTCGGCGCATCCGGCCGAGCCTGACGCTGCTGGAGTTCGTCCGATGACCCGCTATGCGGCCTTCCTCCGCGGTGTCAATGTCGGAGGCGTCAACCTGAAGATGGCCGAGGTGGCCAGGGCGTTCGAGGATGCCGGGTTCAGCAACGTGCGGACCATATTGGCCAGCGGCAACGTGCTGTTCGAGAGTCGGTCAGGTGTCGACGCGGTGCGTAAGAAGGCCGAGAAGGCGCTCCGTGACGGATTCGGTTACGACGCCTGGGTATTGGCCTACGAGATCGACACCGTCGCGGCGATCTCGAGCAAGTATCCGTTCGAACGCGAGGTCGAGGGCCACCACTCCTACATCACGTTCGTCACCGACGAGAAGGTGCTCGATGAGCTCGCCGAACTGGCCAAGGAAGCCGGCGCCGACGAGAAGATCAAGCGCGGCCCGGGCGTCATCTACTGGCAGGTGCCCAAGACGGGGACGCTGGACACCACCATCGGCAAAACAATGGGCAAGAAGCGCTACAAATCGTCGACCACGACCCGCAACCTGCGCACCATCGACAAGGTGCTCAAATAGCCGCTACGGGTAAATTTGCCGAGGTGAGTTCGACACCGACAGCGAAGGTCGACGGAAGAGTCTTGACCGGCGTCTCCGAGACCGCCCTGATGACATTGCATGTTCGGGCGAGCGAGGCTCGCAGGCCCGACTCCATCATCGATGACCCCCTGGCCATCCAGCTGGCCGACAGCATCGAGTTCGACTACGCGAAGTTCGGCTTCACTCGTCGTCAAGACATGGCGGTGCGCGCGCTCGGCTACGACAGGCAGACCCGCCGATATCTGCTCGACCACCCGCAGGCCACCGTGGTGGCGCTGGCCGAGGGACTGCAAACCAGCTTCTATCGCCTCAACTCCGCCGATGTCGGTGATCGATTCTGCTGGGTCACAGTCGATCTCCCGCCCATGATCGAGCTCAGACGCAAGCTTCTGCCGCAGTCGGACCGGGTAACCCTGATCGCCCAGTCCGCACTCGACTTCAGCTGGATGGACCGGGTCGAGACAGAGCACGGTGTATTCATCACCGCCGAGGGACTGTTGATGTACCTGCAGCCGCCGGAGGCCCTGTCGCTGATCGCCGAATGCGCCAAGCGCTTCCCCGGCGGGCAGATGATGTTCGATCTGGCGCCGTCGAGGTTTGCCGCCCTGTCCCGCCGCGGCATGCGGACCTCACTGCGTTACCGGGTGCCGCCGATGCCGTTCAGCCCGTCGGTGTCCGATGCGGCGAACCTGGTCAATTCGGTAGCCGGCATCAGGGCCGTGCACGATCTCCCGCATGCCGCCGGACGGGGCAAAGTCTTCAACGCGCTGATGTGGACGCTGCAACGGTTGCCGCTTTTCGACCCCCTCCGGCCGTTGCTGATCCTGCTGGAATTCGGCTAGCCGAACGCGGCTTCCACATAGCGCAACGCCTCGCCCTTCTCGATCCCGAGCGCTTTCGCCGCGGACACGAAGGCGTGTGCCGCCGTTGCCATCGCCGCATCCGCCGGGTCGGCACGAGCGACGAAAGTGCCGAAACGCCCGCGGGTTTCGAGGATCCCCGCCGTCTCGAGCTCTCGGTACGCACGCGCGACCGTGTTGACCGCCAGGCCCACCTGCCCAGCTAGTTCGCGGACCGTAGGCAGTCGGGTGCCCGGCGCCAGCTTGCCGTCCCGCACCCCGTCGATGATCTGCATCCTGAGTTGGTCGAAGAGCGGCCTGGAAGCGTGCTGATCAACGCGTACCCAATCCCCCAAGTCGGCCACGTGCTCAGTATCACCTAAACCGGCTACTTTGGTGGGGTGCAACTGACGGTCCTCAGCGGCGCCGGCATCTCCGCCGAGAGCGGCGTGCCGACGTTCCGCGACGTCGAGACCGGTTTATGGGCGAAGGTCGACCCGTACGAGATCTCCAGCGCGGAGGGTTGGTGCGCGCACCCGGAGAAGGTGTGGGCGTGGTACCTGTGGCGCCACCGCATGATGAGCTCGGTGCAGCCCAACAACGGCCATCGCGCAGTGGCGGCGTGGCAGGACTACGCCGACGTGCACGTCGTCACCCAGAACGTGGACAACCTGCACGAGCGGGCGGGCAGCAAAAATGTCTACCATCTGCATGGCAGCCTGTTCGAATTCCGTTGCGACCGCTGCTGTTCCGCCTATACCGGTGAATTGCCCGCGATGGGCGAGCCGGTCGAGACGGTCGACCCGCCGCGCTGCGCGTGCGGAGGATTGATCCGGCCCAACGTGGTGTGGTTCGGCGAAGCGCTGCCCGATGAGGCATGGCAGCGTTCGGTCGACGCGGTGACCAACGCCGACGTGATGATCGTGGTGGGCACCTCGTCGATCGTCTACCCGGCCGCCGGACTGCCCGAATTCGCGCTGGCCGGCGGCACAACCGTCATCGAGGTCAACCCCGAGCGCACGCCACTGTCGGACAGCGCGACGGTGTCGCTGCGGGAGACTGCCGCCAATGCTCTGCCCAATCTGTTGCAACGTCTGCCCGCGCTGCTGGGCTGAGCCCGATGTCGATCGCCGAGCGCTAGGCGGGCCGGATCGCCCGGCCGATCGCGAACTCCGTGACCGGCACCGGCACCCATGCGGACAGGGCCCGCTCGCGTCGTGCACCGACGACCTCGAACCCGGCGTCGCGGATGGTCTGCTCGGTGTGACGGTGTGTGTGGCAGTTGCCGAGGAGCCTCGGCCACACTGTCGCGTCGGCGATCCTCTGCAATCCCGCACGCAAACCACCGCCGGCGACGTGTTCCAGATACCGCAGTTCCCCACCCGGCCGCAGCAGCGAAAGCAACTGCCGTCCCACGTCATCGGGTTGATCGACCGAACACAACACCAGTGAGCACACCACCGCGTCAAAGGGTCGGTCGGCCAGGAACTGCTCGACGGTGTCCATACTGACCGTGACAGGCACCCTCGCGCGGGCTCCCGCCTCCTGCGCCAGCACGCCGAGCCTGCGTTCCGGTTCGACCGCGACCACCTCCGAAACCGTGGCGGGATAGAACTCGAAATTGGTCCCGGTGCCGGCGCCGACCTCGAGCACCCGCCCCGATAGCCCGGCCAGGTTCTCGCGGCGCAGTTGCCGCAGCGATTCGGGTTCGTGACCGGACATCACCGTCCACAGCCGCGCGAAGAACGGGTTATCGACCGTGCTGCTGCTCATCGAGCATTCCCTTCACCATGGTGATCGCTTCCTGCGGCGGCATGTCGGAAGCGAGCGCGCCGGACACGATGCGGCCGAGGCACACCGATCTCAGCACTCGGTCGGCGAACTCCTCCACGTCACCGAATGGCAGATAGGGCCGCGAGATGAGCAGCGCGGCCAGCCCGTGCGCCACCGTCAGCAATTCCAGCGCCATCGTGGTGGAGTCCCCGTCGGGATAGATACCTTCGGCCATCAACGACTCGACCGCATGCCGCAGGTGCAGGAAAGCCGAACTGTTCAACGTCAGGTCGACGTCGCTGCCGGGCCGTCCCTCCCCCATCGTCGCAATGCGGTACAACTCTGGGGTTTTCAGCGCAAAGCGGACATAGGCCAGACCTTGGGCGCGCAGCACCTCGATCGTCGACGGCTCGACTCCGTCCGATGGGGCCGCCGCCCGCTGCATCTCATCGTCGAGCTTCTCGAAATACCGCGCACAGACCGCATCCAGCAGTGCGTCCTTGTCGGCGAAGTGCAAGTAGATCGACGGCGGGGTGACACCGACGCGCTCCGCGACCGACCGGATCGACACCGCCTTGGCGTGGCCCGTCTCGAGCAGCAAATCCTTAGTCGCGTCGAGGATCTCGGCACGCAACTGGTCACCGGAACCACGCGGAGCGCGGCGTCGCCGCAGAGGCTGAACCGCCACGTCAGCCATTATCCGTTACGGAGACGGCGGCGCGTTCGCGGTTGGCCGGCGGTGCGGGATCGTCATCGCCTCCTTCACTGATGCCGATCCGCTCGTGCAACCGGGCCAATGGCCTGGGTGCCCACCAGTTCCATCGGCCGAGGCGGTGCATGAACGCCGGCACCAGAAGCATGCGGACCAGCGTGGCGTCCGCGAGCACCGCGACGGTGAGACCGACGCCGAACATCCGCATGAACGCCACCTGCGCCGCGATCAGTGCAGCGAATGAGATCGCCATCAGCAGCGCCGCGGCGGTGACGACGCGTCCGGTGCGCGCGAGCCCGAGCGCGACGGCCTCATCGCTACGCACGTCGGGTGGAATCTCGCTGCCGTCCGCGCAGAAAGCCGCCGACTTGAGCCAATACTCACGGATCCGCGAGACCAGGAACACCTCATAGTCCATCGACAGGCCGAAGGCGATACAGAACAACAACACCGGCAGGTTGGCCACCAGCGTTCCGGTCGGCGTGGTGCCCAGCGCGCCCAGGTGGCCGTCCTGGAAGATCCACACCAAGGCGCCGAACGCGGCGGTCAACGACAAGACGTTGAGCACCAACGCTTTCAGCGGCAGTATCACGCTCCCGGTGAGCAGGAACAGCAGCACGAGCGTGATCGCGGCGATGATCCCGAGAACCATCGGCAGCCGCGATGTGATCGCCTGCGAACTGTCGCGGTTGACCGACGCGTTGCCGGTCAGCTGAACGGAGTGCCCGCCGGGCGTGCTGACCGCCCGCAACCGGTCGAGCTGGGTTTCCGACGCGTCGGTGAACAGCGGAGCGGTGCTGCCCACGGTGAGGAATGCGCTTCCATCCTTCAATCCCGTCGCCGCCGCGGGAGGTCCGGCTTGACGACCGTCGACGAACGAGCCGCCGGGCGCGGACACCGAGGCCACGTCGGGCACCCGCGACAGGGCCGCGGCGTAGCGGTCCAGATCGGCGGGCGTGATGCCGCCGGAGTCCGGCATCACGACGGTCACGTCCCTCGCCGAGTCGACGGCGAAGTCGTTGCGCAGCTGATCGCCGATCTGGCGCGCCGAAAGGGATTGTGGAAGCACACGGTCGTCGGGGAAGCCCCATTTGATGCCGAGGAACGGTGCACCGAGCACAAGCAGCAACACGATGATCGCCAATCCGATCGAAAGTGACCGGCGCATCACGAATTTGGTGCAGCGATACCAGAAGCTCTCTTCGACAGCCTTTGGCAGCGGCTCCGGCCTGCCGCGGATACGGCGGATGAGCCGGCGCACGTCGAGCGAATCCAGCCGGTCTCCCAGCAGGGCGATCGCCGCGGGCGCCACCACGATCGCGGCGACCGCGGCGAATGTCACCACGGCGATGCCGGCGTAGGTGAAGGACTTCAGGAAGTACATCGGGAACAGCACCATCGCGATCATCGACAGCGCGACCGTCATCGCGGAGAACAGCACGGTCCGGCCGGCGGTGGCCATCGTGCGCACCAGCGCGCGGTCGCGGTCGGCGCCGTCGGCGAGCTCGTCGCGATACCGGCTGATGATCAGCAGCGTGTAGTCGATCGCGAGTGCGAGGCCCATCGCCACCGAAAGGTTCAGCGCAAAGATCGACACGTCGGTGATCAGCGTGACGGCGCGCAGCACGGCCATCGAGCCGAGAATTGCGAACCCACCGACGACCAGCGGCAGCGCAGCGGCCATCAGCCCGCCGAACACCCAGACGAGCACGACGAAGCTCAACGGGATCGCGATGGACTCCATCATCAGCAGGTCTTTTTCGCTCTGACCGTTGATCTGGACGTATGTGATGGCCTCCCCTCCGGCCTTGACGGTGACACCGTCGCGGTCGTGCACCAGCCGGTCGGTGAGTTCCTTGGCGTATTTCTGGGCCCCGCTCTCGCCTCCGGTGATCCCCGCGACGATCAACCCGGTCTTGCCGTCCTTGCTGATCAGCGCGGAGGCGGCCGACTCCGGCGCGGTCCAGGCCGAGGTCACCTCCGCCACATGCGGTGACGCCTTCAGCTGCTCGGCGATCTCGGTGCCGACCGATCGGACCTGTTCGGTCTGCGCCGCGCCATCGCGGTCGGCGGTCACGCTGATCAACAGCTCCATGCCGCCCTGGCCGAACTTGTCGACCAGCAGTCTGGTCGCCTGCGCAGACCCCGACGTCGGATCCTGAAAGCCGCCCGCGGACAGGCTCTTGGCGACAGGTATCCCGAAGATGCCGCAGGCCACCATCACAAGGGCGGCAACCGCGATGATCCGTCGCGGAGCGGCGATGGCCAGCAGCGCGATTCTTTGCAGCACGTGCCCGTCCCTCCAGTCGCCGCGGCCGAATATCATCGCTAACTTATCGACGGTAACTTACGACGGCCGGCCCGGCCATCCTTCCCGTATCACGTCGCCAGGTCACAGGGAGTTCACAAGCGGAGCGTTCACAGCGACTTCACAGAAGAATAGGCTCGATTCATGTCGACCTTCGACGTGAAATCTTCGACAACCTCCGTCGCCGACCTTGCCCTCCCGACTGGGCTGCTGATCCTCCGGATCGGCATCGCCGCGGCAATGTTGCAGGCAGGACTGATAAAGGCGCTCGATTTCGACGCCACCGCCGGATTCATGGAGACGGGTGGCTGGCGACTTCCGACGTTCGCGGCATTCATGGTGACCGCGGCCGAAACCGCAGGCGGGATCGGTCTGCTGCTGGGTCTGCTCACACCGCTGGCCGCATCGGCGGTGGTCGGCGCGATGCTGTGCGCCTGGGCCGTCAACGTCTCTGGCGACGCGTTCTGGGCTGAGCCGTTCAACGTGCCGTTCCTGATCGCCGTCGGTGCCGCCACGCTGCTGTTCACCGGCCCGGGCGCCTACTCGATCGACGCTCGATTGTTCGGATGGAGCCGCGTGAGGGTCAAGATCGGGGCCGGCCTCTTCATCGTGGCGATCGTCGCGGCGCTGTTGACCTGGATCCTGCTGAACGGCACCAATCCGATCAACTTCACGGCCCCACCTGGGTAATTGCTACTCGCGGGTAGATCCGGACCCTACCCGGCGGTAAGAATTGCCACCATTTTCCGAATCGTGACTCAAAGAATCCTTAATAGTGACAGTTACTGTCCAGTACATGTGGATCGACGACACCAGTGCTGATGTCATCAAGGTTGACTTCGATGCGCTCTACCACGGCGATGTTCTGGTAGAGGGCGACACCTCGGAGCAACTCGACGACGAGCACACACTGCCGACAGCAGTCTGAGCAAGCGCGCATCCGGTGGGTGCGCGCTCACCCGGGACCGTTTGCCCGCTTGCGGGCACCCTGCGTTGATTTTTACTGATCCGATTTCTATGCGACGTTCTCCGCGACCGTCTGCACCACCGTGTCGGCGACTCGGCCGGTGATCAGCTCTTCTGCCTCGTCAACGATGCGTGCGACCAGGTCGGCGACCGTCGGGATGTCATCGATCAGACCCATCGCGGCGCCCACCGACCAGATGCCGGCGTCCAGATAGCTCACCTGGCAAACCTTGACTCCACGCGTGCCGGCCACCAGATCCTTGACGTCATCGGGCGTTGATCGTCGGCAGGATCGTCAGATTCGCCCCGAACGGCTTGTCGGTGAGTTCCGGGCACTTGGCGATCTCGTTGGCAAGATCCGCAGGCGTCGGCTGCGTCAGCGCGGTGATGAAACCGAGCGCACCCGAGTTAGCCGTTCGCACGGCCAACCCATTGGATTCCGACCTGCACGACGGGGCGCTCGACTCCGAAGGCTCGGTGAACGTCGTCGTGATCGCCACGGCACTTACCTGGGCCGCCGCCTTCTTTTCGCGGAAGCGCTCATCGGGGCGCCATTCGGATGGCACCGTCGAGCCGGATGACCTCGCCGTTGAGCATCGGGTTCTCCACGATGTGCACGGCCAGCGCGCCGTACTCGTCCGGGTTGCCGAGCCGCGATGGGTGCGGAACCTGCTTGCCCAACGACTCCTTCACGGGCTCGGGCAGCCCGCCCAGCAGCGGGGTGTCGAACAGGCCCGGCGCGATGGTCACCACCCGGATCAGATTCCGGGACAGATCGCGGGCGATCGGCAGGGTCATGCCGACGACGCCGCCCTTGGACGCCGAGTAGGCGGCCTGGCCGATCTGTCCGTCGAACGCTGCCACCGATGCGGTATTGACGATGACGCCGCGCTCTTGGCTTGTTTCGGGCCCGACGGGCTCAGTCCTGGCGATGCGCTCCGCGCCGAGGCGGATCACATTGAAGGTGCCGATCAGGTTGATCTCCACGACCTTCTTGAACAGGTCGAGTGGGAATGGGCCATCCTTGCCCAGCGTCTTGATCGCATTGCCCGTGCCTGCGCAGTTGACGACGATGCGCACCGGGCCCAGCCCTTCGGCGATGTCCAGCGCGGCGGTCACCGCCGCCTCGTCGGTTACGTCGGTCTCGGCGAAGACAGCGCGGTCGCCGAGTTCGTCGACAGCCGCTTTACCCCTGATGTCCAGCACGACTACCTGCGCACCGGCATCGAGCAGTCGTTTGGTGGTCGCCAGGCCAAGGCCCGAGGCGCCACCCGTGACGACAGCTACGGAGTCTTTGATCTGCACTGATTGGTTCCTTAAGTTCGTAGGTGCAGTTACGTCGTGTTGTTACGTTGTTCTGCGACCCGGATGGGTCGGGTGAGGCTGATGTGGGTTTGCCGGCCTTCGGGTGCGGCTTGAAAGGACTGGCCGCCCGACTTGCCTGGACTTCTCTGGCCGCTGATTGAGATCTGCGATGTGATCGCTTGGTTAAGGAAATGCCGGCGGGGTCGTCCGTGGGGATCATGTTGGTAGACAAGGGAAATGAGGATCGATGACTATGAGCCAGTTGTGGGCTGGTGTGGATGTCGGCAAGGAACATCACTGGGTCGTAGTCGTCGACGACACCGGTACAGTGAAGCTCTCTCGCAAGTTGGTCAACGACGAGCAACCCATCCGGGCACTGGTGGCCGAGATCGACGCCATGGCGGAGCGGGTGTCCTGGGCGGTCGACCTGACCACGGTGTATGCCAGCTTGATGTTGACGGTGTTGGCAGACGCTGGAAAGTCGGTGCGTTATCTGGCTGGTCGCGCGGTATGGCAGGCCTCGGGAACCTACCGCGGTGGCGAAGCCAAGACCGACGCCAAAGACGCCCGAGTGATCGCCGATCAATCGCGCATGCGCGGCACCGATCTGCCGGTGCTGCATCCCCACGATGACCTGATCTCGGAACTGCGGATGCTGACCGCTCACCGCGCGGACCTGGTGGCCGATCGCACCCGCACCATCAACCGACTGCGTCAGCAACTCGTGGCGGTGTGCCCGGCCCTCGAGCGAGTGGCCCAACTGACGCAGGACCGTGGTTGGGTGGTGCTGTTGTCGCGTTACCAGCGCCCGAAAGCCATTCGACAGAGCGGCCTTTCGCGCATTACGAAGACCCTGACCGAGGCTGGGGTGCGCAATGCATCCACCATCGCCGAAGCCGCCGTCACGGCCGTGAAGACCCAGACCCTGCGGCTGCCCGGTGAAGAGGTCGCCGCGGCGCTGGTCGTCGAACTGGCGCAGGGGGTGATCTCCCTCGATGACCGCATCAAAGCCACTGACGCTGACATCGAGGGCCGATTTCGCCGCCATCCACTTGCCGAGGTGATCACCAGCATCCCCGGCATCGGCTTCCGACTCGGCGCCGAATTCCTTGCCGCCGTCGGCGACCCGACACTGATCGGCTCGGCCGACCAACTCGCCGCCTGGGCCGGACTGGCTCCCGTTCCCCGCGATTCGGGGAAACGCACCGGACGGTTGCACACTCCCCAGCGCTACAGCAGACGACTGCGCCGGGTGACGTACATGTCCGCCCTGACCGCCATCCGCTGCGACCCGCACTCTCGGGCCTACTACCAGCGCAAACGAGACGAAGGCAAACGGCCCATCCAAGCCACGATCTGCCTGGCCAGACGCCGCACCAACGTCCTCTACGCACTCATCCGCGACAACCGCACCTGGCAACCCGATTCACCCCACATCACCGAATCGGCGGCTTGACATCTTCATTGAGAGTCCTTTCTCTATACCCAGTCGCGGAGGACGGCTTCGGTGTCGGCCCCTGGCACCCCTGGCGCCTTCGGAGCCGACGGCACGCTACGAGAGAACCGCGGCGCGGGCGCGGGGAACAGATAGCCGTTCTCGCGGTAGAAGGCCGAGCGCTCGGTGTTGTGCGATTCGGTTTCCACCTCCGCGAACGACAAGACGGGCGTGCAGCAGGCGTCGCTGTCGGCGAACACCCTGGCCCAGTGGTCGCGGTCCTGCGACGCGAAGACCTCGGTGAGCCGAGCGCGTAACTCGGGCCAGCGGCTCATGTCGTTCTGGTCGGGTAGATCGGCCGGGTCCAGACCGAGCTTCGAGAGCAGCTCCGCGAAGAACTGTGGCTCGATCGCACCGACGGCGACCCAGCGGCCGTCGGCGCACGTGTAGGTGTCGTAATACGGCGCGCCGGTATCGAGCATGTTGACCCCACGCTCGTCACTCCACATGCCCATCGCGCGGAAGGCCCACATCATCTGCGAGAGGACGCCGGCACCGTCGACCATCGCCGCGTCGATCACCTGCCCCTTGCCGGACCGTTCGCGCTCCCACAACGCCGACAGGATGCCGACGATGAGAAACATTGAGCCGCCACCGAAGTCGCCGGCAAGGTTCAGCGGCGGAACCGGTCGGTCGTCCGCCCGGCCGATGGCGTGCAGCACCCCGTTGAGCGAGATGTAGTTGATGTCGTGTCCGGCCTGCTGGCTGCGCGGACCGGTCTGTCCCCACCCCGTCATGCGGGCATAGACGAGCCGCTCGTTGATCTTCGCGCAATCGTCGGGCCCGAGGCCGAGCCGCTCCGCGACGCCCGGTCGGAAGCCTTCGATCAGCACATCGGCCTTGGCGATGAGGCGCAGCACGAGGTCTCGATCTTCCTCGCTCTTGAGGTTGGCCGCCACCGAGCGACGGTTGCGCAGCAGGTAGTCATTGCTGGGTGTGGCCTGCGGACCGGGACCCTTACCCGGCCGCTCGACGCGCACGACATCGGCGCCGAGATCGCCGAGGATCATGGCGGCGTGCGGGCCGGGGCCGATGCCGGCCAGTTCGACGACTCGCAGTCCTTGCAGTGGTCCAGCCATGCCCTAACCGCCCCTTCATCAGACCAACGCTGGCCGACATAGCTTACTTGTATAACCAGGGCCCGACCTAGGGTGCCTTCTATGACCCCCCTCGACTCCAGTGCCGACGCGTACCTCGGCATCGACGACCTCGCGGTCGCGCTTTCCGACGGCGTGCTGTCGGTGACGATGAACCGGCCGGACAGCCTCAATTCGCTGACCGCGGCGATGCTCACCACGATCGCCGACACGCTGGAACGGGCGCACACCGATCCGCGGGTGCGGGTGGTGCGTCTCGGCGGATCCGGACGGGGCTTCAGCTCGGGTGCGGGCATCAGCGAGGACGATCGCGCCAATTCGGGCACGGCAGGCACGCCGGGCGATGTTCTCGACGCGGCCAACCGCGCGGTCCGGTCGATCGTGAACCTGCCGCAGCCGGTGGTGGCCGTCGTGCAGGGTCCCGCGGCCGGCGTCGGCGCGTCGCTGGACTCCGACGTCGTATTGGCCTCGGAGAAGGCATTTTTCATGTTGGCGTTCACCAGGATCGGGTTGATGCCCGACGGCGGCGCGTCGGCACTCATCGCCGCGGCGGTCGGCCGCATCCGGGCCATGCGGATGGCCTCGTTGGCCGAGCGGATCCCGCCGCCGAGGCGCACGAGTGGGACCTGGTCAGCGCCGTCTATCCGGCAGATCAGTTCGACGCCGAGGTCGACAAGGTGGTGTCGACGCTGGTGAATGGTCCGGTCGTGGCGCTGCGCAAGACCAAGCAGGCGATCAACGCTGCCACGCTGGCCGGACTGGCCTACGCGCTCGAGCGGGAAGAGGAGGGTCAGTTGGTGCTGATCGACTCACATGATTTCCGCGAGGGCACCAAGGCATTCCAGCAGCGGCGTCGGCGAACTTCACCGACTCCTGACGCGTGCGGCCGCGGGTCCGAGGCGAAAATCAGTGGACTTGGGCGAGGTTCGTCGGCGACCATCGACACGTGAGTACGCAGTTCGACATCCAGCAGCCGGTGGCGCCCACCGGTGGCTGGCGCGTGCTCGCACCCTTCCGGATCCGCGAGTACCGGCTGCTGATCACCGCCGTCTCGCTGTCCATCTTCGCCGAAGGCATGTGGGCGGTCGTGATGGCACTCCAGGTCATCGAACTCGACAACGACCCGGCGTCACTGTCGCTGGTCGCCACCTGCCTCGGCGCCGGCCTGGTCGCCTTTGTGTTGGTGGGCGGCCTTGCCGCCGACCGGATCAGTCAACGCGCGATCATCATCGCCGTCGAGGTCGTCAACGTGATCGCCGTCGCGGCCATCGCTGCACTGGGATTCGTTGGCGCCCTGAGGATCTGGCATATGGCTGTCGCGGCGGCCGCGCTGGGCATCGCCGCCGCGTTCTTCTTTCCCGCCTACAGCGCGATCCTGCCGCGGATCCTGCCCGCCGACCAGCTGCTGGCGGCCAACGGCGTGGAAGGCGTGGTGCGTCCGGTATTTCAGCGGGCGATCGGGCCGGCCCTCGCCGGCCTGGTCGTCGGTGCGACGTTCCCGTCGCTCGGGTCCGCCGTCGTCGCCGCGCTGTTCGCCGTCGGGTTGGCCCTGCTGGTCGCAACCCGTCCGGCGATGAAAACGCCCCTGCAGCAACCGGACCAGGAGCACCCTCGGCTTTTGCGTGATCTGCGCGACGGCTTCGTCTTCGTGCTGGGCACGCCGTGGCTGTTGTGGACGCTGTTGTTCGCGAGCATGTTCGTGCTGCTGGTGCTGGGACCGATCGAGGTGCTGCTGCCGTTCATCGCAAACCAGCGCTTCGAAGACGGCGCGCAGACGTACGGCTTCATTCTCGCCTTCTTCGGGATCGGCAGTGCTCTGGGTGCGCTGGCGGTGTCGTCGCGGCGACTGCCGCGGCGCTACCTGACGGTCATGATGACGATGTGGAGTGTCGGCTCGGTCCCGTTGGTCATCGTCGGCATCACGTCGTTGTTTCCGTTGATGGCCGCCGCGACCTTCGTCATCGGTGTCACGGACGGCGCGGGCATGGTGATCTGGGGAACGCTGCTGCAACGCCGGGTCCCGACTGCGATGCTCGGCCGAGTGTCCAGCCTGGACTTCTTCGTCTCGCTGGCGTTCATGCCGGTGTCGTTCGCGATCGTCGGGCCGCTGTCGAAAGTCGTTTCAATGCAGACCATCTTCCTGGTGGCAGGCGTCGCGCCGGTGCTGCTGGCGGCGGTGGCGATGTGGGCCGCGCGGATGCGCCGCGACGAGCTGGCGCATCCGATGAACTAGACGCCGAACATCGGTGGCAGTGCGAGCACCAGGACCAGACCCCAGAAGAAGTGGGTCAGCATCGGTGCGAGCACGCCACCGGTGGCTCGGCGTTCGAATGCGCACACCGCGCCGAGGACGATCGCGGCGAATCCGAGCATCGGATTGCCCGTGGTGGCCGACGTGGCGAGGACGTAGAGCACGGTGGAGATGACAACGGGATACGTCTTACCCAGCGCGGTGTAGAGCGCGCCACGGAAGAACAGCTCCTCGGCGATGCCGTTGATGACCGTGATGAACACGACGAGCCACAGCGGTCCGTAGTTGGCGAATTCTAGTACCCGCGTGATGTATTCGCGCACCCCCGGAATCTCGCGCGCGATCAGCCCGCCGATGACGAAGGCGGCGCCGAGCAGCAACCCGACCGCGGTGCCCGTGATCAGGGGGCGCTGGTTACGCCCGCGCAACCGCACGCAACCCAGGTGCAACGGGCCGGACGCGAAGGCGCCGAACGCCCACACCGCCGCGAGCGCGAGGGTCAGCCAGTAGAACGACGCGTCCCCAGGGTGTCTGGTCAGCGAATAGCCAAGCAGCGCACCGCCGAACACCAACACAACGGCCACGACAACCCGCCTGCGCCGGATCACCGAGGGTGGCTCGTGATGCGGTACGGCGACGGTCCAGGCGACGTCTCGGATCTCGCGCATGACACCCGAACGCGGCTGCGTCATACCAGGCTGACCTTCGGCACCAGCTGTAGAAACGTGTCCAGGCCGGTGCGCACGGCGGCGGCGACGGGACCGGGCATGAGGCCGAGCAGGCGCAGAGCCGGCCGCGCGAATGGTGGCGTGAACGGCCGGGCCAGTTGGTCGATGCGCTCCGTATCACCGCCCGCCCATGCCGGGTCGGTGTCGGCGAGATGGTGCGGGTCGTCGAGCGCGTTGACAGGCTTGCGGCGACGGCTCGACAGTGACAGCGCGATCGCGTCGTCGATGGGCACAAGGCCGCCCGGCGGGTCGGGCACCAGCCCACGCAGATGGGTGTCGGACGCCATCATCGGATGGTCCAGAGACTCCACCAGATCCGAAGCCAGCCCGCCGGGCACCGGCAAAACGGCGCCCGTCAACCACGAGACCACGCTGGTGTCCACGCCGTTGACCGGCAGGCCCGTGCGCCACTTGCCCGCCACCCGGGCGAAGGTCCGCAGCAGATCTCCGTACGAGGTGGTCTCCGGCCCGAAGATGTCGTATCCGCCGGGAGGCACCCGGTCGGCGTCGGCGGCGGCGACGAGGTAGTAGATGACATCGCGAATCGATATCGGGTCGATCGGATTGGCCGACCATCCCGGCAGGGGAATCACCACGAAGCGGTCGCCGACGTAGCGCATCATCTCGAACGATGTCGAACCCGCCCCGATGATCATTGCCGCGCCCAGCCACACCACATCCGGCCCACCGTCCACCTCCAACGCGTGCGCCACCTCGGCGCGGCCGGTCAGATGCTCGGACAGCCCGACCTCGTCCGGCACGAAGCCGCCGAGATAGACGATTCGCCGCACACCGGCGTCCCTGGCGGCGGTCGCGACGTTGGCGGCGGCGCGGTTGTCGGCCTCCCGATAGTCAGGCTGGCCGATCCCATGCACCAGGTAATAGACCACCTCGATCGGGCCAGCCTCGGCGAACGCCCTGCGCGCCGAGGCCTCATTCCCCGCGTCCAACTCGACACCCGTTATCTCGTCGTGCCAGCCGAACGCGGCCAGCCGATCGGGGCTCCGAGTGGCGGCCACGACTTCGTGTCCTGCCGCGAGTAGGGCGGTGACGAGCCGCGAGCCGACATACCCGGTGGCACCGGTGACCAGGGTCCGCACGTTGTTCACGGTAGGGGCTGTACCCGAATCGGTCAGCCGGGAACCTGCTGTGTGATCAAAGACCAACCCGAGCGCACCGATTTCTTGTAGTCAAGTGCAATATTGCGGTTGACTGCACTCAACCGTAGCATCCGGTTGGTGCGCAAAGTCGCGGGCTGCCTGATCATCAGCGAGCTGCAGTGCAACGACGTTGTCTCGCTAGCGTTTTCGCACGTGCGATCCAGGGATCTTTGCGGCATCCAGGAGCAGGTCGCTCCGTACGCGGTCGACAGCGAGCAGGCGACGGCACTGTGGAACGTGCCCCGATGAAGGTGCACCTTCAGGTCGACGGGGCGCCCGCGACGATAGTGGACAGCATCCGCGGTATCGAGAGCGCCGGCGCCGACGGCATGTTCACCTTCGAGGGGCAGCACGACGTGTTCTTCCCGCTGGTGATCGCCGCGCGTGAAACGGATCTCGAGTTGATGACCAACGTCGCGATCGCTCTCCCGCGCAGCCCGCTTCACCTCGCGCACTCGGCCTACGACCTGCAATCGCTCAGCGGTGGCAGGTTCCGGCTCGGACTGGGATCGCAGATCCGCGCCCACATCGAGAAGCGGTACGGCAGCCAGTGGGGCAGGCCCGCGCAGCGGCTCGGCGAATCGGTGCGCGCCATCAAGGCGATATTCGATGCCTGGGAGGGTCGCTCCCGCCTGGATTTTCGAGGCGAGTTCTATACGCACACGCTGATGGCCCCCAATTTCAACCCCGGACCCAATCCGTTCGGTCCGCCACCGGTGCTGATGGGCGCGCTGGGTCCGATCATGACGCGCGCGGCCGCCGAGGTCGCCGACGGATTGCTCGTGATGCCGTTCAACAGCGCACGTCATTTCAACGAGCGGACCGTGCCCGCGATCACCGAGGGCCTGCGCCGGTCCGGTCGCGACGCCGGACAGTTCGGTGTGATCGCGCAGGCGATGGTCGCCGTGGGCTCGTCCGATCAGGAGCTCGCCGCTGCGGTCGACAGTGTCGCCATGCTGATCGCGTTCTACGGGTCGACGCCTGCGTACCTCCCGGTGCTCGAGGTGCACGGGTGGGATCACATCCAACCACGACTCAACATGCTGTCGAAGGAGGCCGAGTTCCGCCGAATGCGCGAACTCGTCACCGATGAAATGGTGGAAACCATTGGAGTGGTGGGGAACCCCGAAAAGTGTGCAGCGGAAATCGTCGACCGCTTCGGTGCCCACGCCGGTGATGTCTGCTGCTACTTCCCGGGGTATCGTCCCCGCCCCGAGAGCATCGCCGCACTGGTGCGGGGGTTGCACACGTGAGCAGGCTGGATCGGCGCAAGATGGAGGTGCGCGACCGGATCCTCGGCGCGGCGATCGAACTCTTTCTGTACCAAGGTGTTTCGGCGACGAAGATCGAGGACATCTGCAAGCGGGCCGACGTCGCCAACCGCACCTTCTTCAACCACTTTCCGACCCGGCAGGACATGATGCGCGCGCTCGCCGAGCGTCGCCTGCTCGACCTTCGCGACATCGTGTTCGACCGCGAAGACCAACCGATCCCGACCCGGCTGGTCGGGCTGTTCGACGACATCGCCGCCGCCCTCGTCCTGTCCAGCGACACCTATCGCGAAGTCATCGCCGAGATGCTGGCCGCATCCGGTTACGGCATCCAGCGCGGATCCGCCTTTCACGACACGTTTCTCGATCTCGTCAAGGACGGCGTCGCCCGTGGCGAGGTCGGCACGCGCCACGACGCCCAGACTTACGCCGACATCATCGTCGGCGCGCTGACCGGCGGCGTCGTCAACTGGACGGTGGACAACACGTATTCACTCAAGACAGGCCTGCACGACCTCGCGGTGGCGCTGGCTGACCTGTTGGTAGGGGAAACCGGTGACATCCGCACCTGACGACGCGGGCACCTTCCGCGACACTCCCGCCGAGCTGCCAGGGTCTTGACCTCGATACGCCGAAGAACACTGAGGTCACGACCCTTGGTAGACCTTGCGATAGCTGGAGGGCGACATGCCCACGCCGCGGCGCAGGTGGTGACGCAGGTTGCCACCGGAACCCAGCCCGGACCGCCGGGCCACCTCGTCGACGGGTAGGTCCTGGGACTCCAGGATTTCCCGCGCGCGATCGATGCGCCTGTTGCGGATCCACACCCCGGGCGACTGACCCGTCTCTTCGCGGAAGCGCCGGTTGAACGTCCGCGCACTCATCTTCGCGTGCCGGGCCAGTCGCTGCACCGGCAGTTCCTCATCGAGGTGGCGCAGGGCCCACTCGCGCGTCGTCGCCGTCGCGTAGTGGTCGGGCGCAGGCACCTGCCGATCGATGAACTGCGCCTGGCCGCCCTCCCGCCACGGCGGCACCACGCAGTACCTGGCGACGGCGTTGGCGGCCCGTGCCCCATGGTCGGACCGAATGATGTGCAGGCACAAGTCGATTCCCGCGGCGAGACCCGCCGATGTCAACACGTCACCGTCATCGACGAACAGCACGTTCTCGTCGACCAACACCTCCGGGTACAGCTGGCGCATCGCGTCGGCGAACTTCCAATGCGTGGTCGCGGGCCGGCCGTCGAGCAGTCCCGCTGCGGCGAGCACGAAAGCGCCGGTGCAGATCGACACGAGGCGAGTGCCCGGCCGGATCCGGGCCAGCGCGGCCGCGGCCTCCGCATCGAGCACACCGTCTGTGCGGGCGGGCGGATAGCGCGTGCCGGGGATCACCACGGTGTCGGCGGTCGCGAGCGCTTCCGGCCCGGCGCCGGGCAGTACGTCGAAGCCGCTCGTCGCCGCGACTACCCCCGGCGTCACGCCGCACGTCACCACCTCGTAGAGCGGCGCTCCGTCGGCATCGGTGGCGCTGGAGAACAGCGTCGGCGCGATCGCTGCATCGAATCCGACGACGGGCGCAAACAGCAGAACGGCGACGCGATGCATGAAGCCATTTTGGCATGTTTTTGACGAATGGTGGCGTTTATGCCACTGGCCGGATGATGGCCCGTCGGTGACAGTGGTCGGGTGACGCTCACCGCCGCAGGCACCCGCACGCCCGGAACCCGGATCCACTGGGCCTGGGTGGTCGCCGCCGTCAGCTTCGTCGCCATCCTGGGCGCGGCGGGCTTCCGGTCGGTTCCCGGCGTGATGATGAACCCGCTGCACCACGAGTTCGGCTGGTCGCACGGCGTGGTCGGGCTGGCGATGTCGGTCAACATGACGCTTTTCGGGCTGACGGCTCCGTTCGCGGCGGCGTTGATGGACCGCCTCGGCGTGCGCAGGGTGCTGACCGCGGCGCTGGCGTTGATCGCGGCCGGTTCGGCGCTGAGCGTGACGATGACGGCCAGCTGGCAGCTCGTGTTGCTGTGGGGCGTGCTGGTCGGCGTCGGCACCGGTGCGATCTCGATGGGTTTCGTCGCGACCGTGGCGAACCGCTGGTTCGAAGCGCGGCGCGGGTTGGTGACCGGCGTGCTGACGGCGGCCAGCGCGACCGGACAGCTGATCTTCCTGCCGGTCGTCGCGGAGGTGACCACCCGCCACGGCTGGCGCTGGGCGTCACTGATCGTGGCGGCCGCGGCGCTGAGCGTCGTTCCCCTGGTCGTCGTGTTCATCCGAAACCACCCACACGACAAGGGCTTGACGCCGTACGGCGCTATGTCGGCCGGCCAGACCGCCACGGTGCCCGTCGCAGTGCCTGCGTCGAGCTTCCACGCGGCGTTCGACGGACTGCTTCTCGGCGCCCGGGTGCCGGCGTTCTGGCTGCTGGCCGCGAGCTTCGCGATCTGCGGTATGACCACCAACGGGCTGATCGGCACGCACTTCATCCCCGCGGCCAACGACCACGGCATGCCGACGACCGTCGCGGCGGGCCTGCTGGCCACCATCGGGATCCTGGACGTCGCGGGCACGGTGTTCTCCGGCTGGCTCACCGACCGCGTCGACCCTCGGTTGCTGCTGGTCGTCTACTACACCGGCCGAGGCGTCTCCCTGCTGCTGTTGCCTTCCTTGCTCTCACCACACGCCGAACCCAGCACCTGGGTGTTCATCGTCTTCTACGGGCTGGATTGGGTGGCCACCGTGCCGCCGACGATCGTGTTGTGCCGCAACTACTTCGGCACCCGCTCCCCCGTGGTGTTCGGCTGGGTGTTCGCATCGCATCAGCTCGGCGCAGCGGTCGCGGCGGTCGGGGCCGGTCAGCTAAGGGATCTGCAGGGCAATTACGACCTCGCGTTCTACCTGGCCTCGGGACTCTGCTTCGTCGCGGCGGTGCTGTGCGCGAATGTGCGCAAAGTGCAGGTCAGCACCGCTATTGCCGAAGCCTGACGCGGTCGTCGCTTTGGCGTTGGCGCAGGTGTACCTCTAACATGCCATGCGACCTAACGAAGCCGAGGAGCCGAACGTGAAGACTCGTACCAGCAAGGCATTGGGCGCCGCCGCGGGCATCGCCGCGATCGCCGCATCACTGCCCCTGGCGATCACCGCCTACGCCGACCCGGAGCCGGCCCCGGCGCCGACAACGCCCACGACGACGTCGTCCATCGAGGCGCCGATCCCCGATCCGCAGGGCTCCGGCTGCGACGCATTCAAGAGTGCGCTGCCCACCTGGAAGAACTTCGCGACCCAGCCGGTCGGCCAGGTGCTCAGCAGCATTCCGGACATCTCCACGTTCAACTCGTTGATCTCGGGTCAGGCCAATCCGGCCGTCAACATCGTCTCGGTGCTCGACAACGGTCCGTATGTCGTGTTCGCACCCACCAACGCGGCGTTCGCCCAGATGGACCCCGCCGTACTGGAGGCCATCAAGGCCGATCCGGCGGCGCTGGCGAAGCTCGACTACTACCACGTCTTCCTGGGCCTGCTCGGCCCGGACGACGTGCACGGCCAGCGTCCGACGCAGCAGGGTGAAGAGATCAAGGTCACCGGCAAGGGCGGCGACATCAAGATCAACGACACCGCCAAGGTCGTCTGCGGCGGCATCCAGGCCGAGAATGCGCGGATCTACATGATCGACACGGTGCTCGACTCGTCGACCCCGCCGGAGCCGATCACTCCGACCGCCACGTCGTCCACCACGACGACGACGCAGGCACCGGCCCCCGCACCCGCTCCGGCCGGCTAGGCGACAGTCGGGTCCCAGCGACCGTCGACGGCAACCGCCTCGTCATCGCCGGGCCACGGCGGCATCGTCACACCGAGCGCTGCCAGCGGCGTCGAGCCGTGCGCGCGGAATTGAAAACGGGTGCCCACCGGAATGGTGAGGCAGTCGCCGGAAGTCACGTCGACGATCTCACCATCGCTGTCCGGCGACGCCAGCCACATCTGCCCGCGCCCGCCGAGAAAGAACCAGATTTCCTCGACCGTGCGGTGCACCACGGCGATCGACGTCTGCCCACCGGCGAGTTCGAAGTGCGCACAACTTCCGCGGTTGGTCGCCAGCAGCACGCGCACGTCGGAGCCGTCGGGAGCGGTGACGGCAGCCGCATCGTTTCCCAGGTGTCAGAACTCACTGCGGCAGGCTATTACCGATGGCCAACTGACGGCAATGCCTGTGCGACACAACACATTTCAGTTGCAAACCGGGCAGCGTCACGCTGAAGACGGCAGCGGTTTGCGCGGCAAACTCCGGCTCAAAGACCAACGTCGCGACCGATGATCTCTTTCATGATCTCGGCCGTGCCGCCGAAGATGGTCTGGATGCGCACGTCGACGTAGTCACGGGCGAGCTTGTACCCGTTCATGTAGCCGTATCCACCGTGCAGCTGCACGCGTTGTCGACCACCCTCTTGCCGACCTCGGTGCACCACCACTTGGCCTTGGCGCCTTGTACCGCGGTCAGCTCGCCGTCCACCACGGCGCACACGCACCGATCGATGTACTGTTCGGCGATCTCGAGCTCGGTGTCCATTTCGGCCATCAGGAACCGGTTGTGCTGGAAGCTGCCGATCGGCTGTCCGAATGCTTTGCGGTCCTTGACGTATTGCAGGTGTCCGTCCAGGTTTGGCGGGCACCGGCGATGGCGGTGACCGCGATCGAGAGCCGCTCGGAGGGCAAATTGGACATCAGACGATAAAGCCCTTACCCTCCTGGCCGAGCAGGTTGCCGGCGGGCACGCGACCACCAACAGCGAGAAGTCCTTGTGGCCGGCCTCGGGATCGGTGCGGCGACGACGATCACCAGGTCGCCGTTGATACCGGCGGAGATGAACGTCTTGGAGCCGTTGACCATCCAGTCGTCACCGTCGCGGACGGTCGACGTCTTGATACCGCCCGGGTCGCTGCCGGCACCGGGCTCGTTTATCACCATCGCGCCGATCAGCTCGCCGCTGAGGTAACCCGGCAGCCACCGCTGCTTCTGCTCGTCAGTGGCCAGCGACGCGAAGTACGGGCCGACGATGTCGTTCTGCAGGCTCAGGCGGGGGCCGCGGGGCCGAATTTGGGAAATTCCTCCACGATGACCGCGTTGAACCGAAAGTCGTCGACCCCCCGCCGCCGTACTCCTCCGGCATGTTGAAGCCGATGAGTCCGTATTTGCCTGCGGCCACTTATGATTCGCGGTCGACGAGCCGCTCCCACTTCTCGACGTGCGGCGCGCATTCTTCTCGAGGAACTGCCTCGCCGTCTCCCGTAGCGGCTCATGCTCGGTTTCGAAGACCAGTCGCTTCATTGGAGTTCTCACCTTGCTTTCCAGACCGGCTGACGCTTCTCCGCGAATGCCAGCGGCCCTTCCTTGGCGTCCTCGGAACGAATCAGTGTCCCGATTTCACGCATGGTCCGTGCCCAGCCGGACTCGTCGGCGTCGATGACGCCGCCATCGACGCCCATGGCCACCCGCTTGCTCGCCCAGACCGCCAGCGGCGCGTTGCAGGTGATCCGTTCGGCGAGCGCGAGGGCGGCGTCGACCGCGGTGCCGTCGGGCACAACCTGATTGACCATTCCCCACCTGAGCGCGTCGGCCGACGTCAACGGCTCGCCCGTGAACAGCAACTGCATCGCGACCTTGCGCGGCAGGTGGTCGACGATGCGGAATGCACCACCGGCAGCTGCGATCAGTCCCCGCTTGACCTCGGGAAGCCCGAACTTCGCCCGCTCCTCAGCCACCACGAGGTCGCTGGCCAGCGCCAACTCGGTGCCGCCACCGAACGCGGTGCCATTGACCGCGGCGATGGTCGGCTTGTCGATGTAATGGTGGACGTAGCCCGCGAAGCCCCATTCCCCGTGGTCGGGGTGGAACAGGTTCTCCCGCCGCGAAATGGCCTTGAGATCGGCGCCCGCGCAGAAGGATTCCCCGGCGCCGGTGATCACCACGGCACGCACGGCGGGATCGTCCTGCGCCTCCTGGAGTGCGTCACCGACCGCGGTGCTGACCGCGCTGTTGACGGCATTGCGCGCCGCGGAGCGGTTGATCGTGATGAGCAGGACGTTGCCCCACCGCTCGGTGAGAGCGGCCGGGGCCGTGGCAGCCTCGGTCACAGCAGTTCGAGAATGGTGGCGTTGGCCTGGCCGCCGCCCTCACACATGGTCTGCAATCCGTACTGAATTCCCTTGTCCCGCATGTGGTAGAGCATGGTGGTCATGATGCGGGCGCCGGAGCCGCCGAGCGGGTGGCCGAGCGCGATCGCGCCGCCGTTCGGGTTCAGCTTCTTCTCGTCGGCGCCGATGTCTTTCAGCCACGCCAGCGGCACCGGGGCGAACGCCTCGTTGACCTCGAAGACCCCGATGTCCGCCAGCTTCAGGCCCGACCGCTTCAGCGCCTTCTGCGTGGCGGGGATCGGAGCGGTGAGCATGATGACGGGATCGGCGCCGGCCAGGGTCGCGGTGCGCACCTTGGCGATCGGCTTGAGCCCCAACGACTTCGCCTTTTCGGCCGACATGAGCAGCAGCGCCGCCGAACCGTCCGAGATCTGCGAGGAGTTTCCGGCGTGGATCACGCCGTCCTCCTTGAACGCCGGCTTGAGCTGACCCATCTTCTCGATGGTGGTGCCGCGGCGGATGCCCTCGTCCTGGAGCACCGGATTACCGTCCTGATCCTTGATGGCCACGATCTGGTCATCGAAGGCGCCGGAATCCTGTGCGGCCGCGGCCTTGCCGTGTGAGGCCAGCGAGAACTCGTCCACCGCGGTGCGGTCGAAACCCCACTGCTCGGCGATCATCTCCGCGCCGATGCCTTGATTCGGCGTCTGGCTGTAGCGGCCGCGGAACGCCTCCGGATACGGGTGCCCGCCGTGGGCCAGCGACGCGCCCATCGGCGTGCGTGACATCGATTCCACCCCGCCGGCCACCACGACGTCGTAGTGCCCGGCCACGACACCGGCCGCCGCGAAGTGGATGGACTGCTGGCTGGACCCGCACTGCCGGTCCACGGTCACCCCCGGGACGCTTTCGGGCCAGCCGGCGGTGAGCACCGCGGTGCGGCCGATGTCGAGCGCTTGCTCGCCGGCCTGCATGACGCAGCCCCAGATGACGTCGTCGACGATCTCGGGGTCGATCCCGGCCCGCTGGGCCAGCCCGTTGAGCACCTGTGCGGAGAGCTCCGCGGGGTGCACACCCGACAGACCGCCGTTGCGCTTGCCGATGGGCGACCGCACGGCCTCGACGATGACGGCTTCAGCCATGGAACGTACTCCTTCGAAGACGATGGTGTTCCTTCGAACGTAAAGGAACAAGGTTTACTAGGTCAACCTGCTGCTTGGGAGGACGTCACACATCGCCGCCGCTTCCTCCACATGGTTTACTGAGTTGCACAGCTGGCAAAACGGCCGGTGATCGTCGTCCTGGGAGATGTCGTGGCTCGAAGCACACCGCTGGCGCCGATGATCGGCGCGAGCGCCATGAGTGCGAGTGCCCCGGTCCGGTCTCCCAAGACCGCCGAGCTCGTCGCAGGCACCTTGCGCCGGATGGTGGTCGACGGCCAACTCAAGGACGGCGACTTCCTGCCTAACGAAGCCGAACTGATGGCGCACTTCGGCGTGAGCCGCCCGACGTTGCGCGAGGCGGTGCGGGTGCTCGAGTCCGAGCGCCTGGTCGAGGTGCGCCGCGGATCGCGGACCGGGGCGCGCGTGCGGGTGCCGGGACCCGAGATCGTGGCCCGCCCCGCCGGTCTGCTGCTCGAGTTGTCGGGCGCCACCATCGCCGACCTGATGACCGCGCGGTCGGGCATCGAACCGATGGCGGCGCGCCTGCTGGCGGAGTCAGGCACCCCGGCGTCATTCGACGAACTGGATGCTCTACTCGCCGCGCACGTCCCGGCCGGCTGGCAGTCCGGGCGGCTCGCCGAGGCGACCGGCGAGTTCCACCAGCGCATGGTGGAACTCTCGGGCAACACCACGCTGACGATCATCGCGGGCATGTTGCATGAGATCACCGTCAGACACACCGCCTTCGCGATGAAGGAACGCCGCCCGGTGTCGAAGGCGGACTACGACAAGCTGATGCGGTCCTATCGGCGGTTGATGCAGTTACTGCGATCGGGCGACGGCGCTGCGGCGGAGGCACATTGGCGCAAGCACCTCGACACCGCGCGCGATCTGTTGTTGAAGGGTCTGGAGACCGTCAAAGTCCGCGACGTCGTGGGCTGATGTCGCGGCAGCCCCGCCGAGACTGCGGGGAGATCGCGTCATCGCGCTGAATCGCGATCTGTGCGCAGTCTCGACGTGTCGGTCCGGTTCACATACACCGGAACGTCGTCGGCCCACGGCTGGCGGGTCACCATATCGGCCACTTTGACGTAGCCCGTTTCGAATTCACCGGTGGCAGCGTCGACGAGCCGGTACTGCTGGGTCTGCCGGTGGATCGGTTGGGCATCGATCAGAACGATGCGCACCTCGCCGGGCTCGAAGTGACACCGCTCCTGCAGCGCGGCGATGAGCTGTTCGTTGTGCATGTGCCCGTCGCCGAAGTTCCAACCGATTGCGGTGCTGCAGATCCGCTCGCCGTCGGTGAGCATGTAGTCGCTCTCGTCGTATCCGGCCATTGCCCGGTGCGCGAGGGTGAACTGGGCCCGACCATGAGTGTTGAAGGCGCGGAATGCATATCCCATGTAGAGATACATCTCCGCGGTTTCCTTGCTGCCGTAGAAGCGCTCCATCTGGGCGGCGGGCATGCTCGCGATCGCGACGATACCGTTGGCCATCTTCTCCTCGGCCGAGGACTTGACGCACCACAAGCCGGTGTCCCAGTTGCCGGCGTAGTACCGCATGCCGGGCAAGAACGAAACCTTGCGCGGGAACATGTTTCCGATCACGACCGTGCCGGCGACGACGAGGAACAGCAGCACCGGCAGCGGTGTCGTCATATCGGTCAGCCCGATGTCCGCGTGCCCGACGAACAGCGCCAGCACGCAGAACATCATGAAGACGTTCCATTCCAGCGGCACCCCCATCGGGATCGCGGACAAGATGCCGAAGTGAAAGCAGACCATCACGAACGCGGCGATCGCCGTCACCCACCCGCCGTGGGAGAAGAACAGCGCGAGTGGTACCAGGCCCTCGATCGCCGTGCTGAAGTGCGCGAGACCCCGCGACAGCCGCCCCGGCCGCAAGTCGTCCGGAAAGTGCTCGAAGAACCGGCGTTTGATGACCCGCGGCCGGAACACCGGACTGTTGCTCATCATCGTCGAGATGACGAACGGGAAGTGCTTGTTGAGCTTGGAGGTCGCCGCCCCCAGCCAGATCACCAGGCACACCAGTTTGGCGGCGATGATCATGTCGCCCCCGTAGCCGACGAACAGGAACGCGACGGTCAACGAGGCATAGACCTCGCCGCGGGCCGCCAGGAAGATGACCTTGTCGCGCAGCGCCGCCGCGGCCAGGATTCCGAGGATCGTCCAGATCTGCCACATCGGAAGCACGCCGACGGTGGTGCCCAGCGCCGGGGCCGGTCCGGTGCCGTCGGAGAACAGCGCCACCGCCAGAATCACCAGCAGCGCGGCGTACAGCACCACGTCCACCGGCGTCCGTGCGGTGCCCTTGGTCAGCGGAACTCGACCCGGCCAGGGCGGCAGCCGGATGGTTCCCGGCCGCAGCCAGTACAGGATGGAGCCCATCGGCGGGAAGAACCGGTTGTTCAGCGGGCCGAAGCCGCAGCCGAGACCGATGACCTCGAAGAGCATCGTGTACAGCACAACCTTCTGGAAGACGATCGGTTCGGCGTACCAGGACGCCACGGCAGTGAACCCGTCGATGCCTCGGGCGGTGAGCGCAATCAGCCACGCCGCGAGAACGTAGAGGAGGATTTTCACGATATAGAACAAGTGCAGAACCACCGGCGTACCGAAGCCGACCTCGGCCCAGTGCCGGGCCATCGGGACCATCTTCTCGGCGCGGGTCCCCATGCTCCATTCCTGGTAATCGACGACTGGTGCGTCCTGCTTGAGAAAACCCATGGCGAAAGATTAGAACGTGGTTCTAGCGGGTGGATTCGGTTCAACCGAGCCGTCAGGCGTCGGCCTTGGCCGGTGGGCGCCAGAAGATGGCCAGCTGTCCGATGCCGCCGCCGAGACCCAGCGCTACCGAGATCACCAGGCCCCACCAACCGTGCAGGAGGTCGTAGAACCCCGTCGTGCGGAAGAAGAGGTAATCCAGGCTGAACTTGCCTGCCCCGATTGTGGCCACCGCCGCCGCGGACACCGACAGCGCCAGGTTGTACTCCCAGCCCTCCTTGACGATGAAGAAGCCGTTCGGTCGGTGCACCGTCCAGGCCGCCACGAACATCAGGGCGACGAAGCCCGCCGCGGGGATCGGCGTCAGCAACCCGACCGCCAGACCGATGCCCGCCGACATCTCCGTGGTGGCGGCAACCCGAGCGTGGAACATGCCCGGCTTCATCCCCATGCTGTCGAACCAGCCCGCGGTGCCGCCGAGGCCCCCCTTCCCGAAGAACTTGTTGTAGCCGTGTGCAGCCATGGTCAGACCCAGTACCACTCGAAGAATCAGCAGTCCGGTGTCGATAGCTGTGTGGTCGGCAGTCATGCAACAAAATCTAGGCCAGGTGTTAAACAGCCGCCCACCCGCCGTCGACGCTGCGGATCGCGCCGTGGATGTTCGCGGCGTCATCGCTCGCCGGGAAGACCACCGTGCCGGCGACCTCGTCCGGTGTGCCCATACGTCGCGACGGGATACGCACCGGCATGGCCGCCACATGGTCGCTGAACTCCGCTTGACGCTCCGTGGCGAGGAGCCCGGGCGCCACCGCGTTGACCCGCCCCCAACGGCGGCCGTATGCGTCGGCCCACGACTGGGTGAACGAATGAATGGTTGCCTTGGTCGCGGAATAGATCGCCGAACCGGCGCTGCCCCGCAGACCGGTGTTCGAGCCGATGTTGACGATCGCGCCGCTGCCACGCTCGGCCATGGCCGCAGCGATGGCACCCGTCAGCAGGAACGGACCGAACACATTCACGGCGAATGCATCGCGCAGTACCCGCTCGGAGAGGTCGCCTGTCGGGGCCGACATCAGCAACATGGCCGCGTTGTTGACCAGATGTCGAGATGTCCGCCCGCGGCGTCGGTGGCCTCGCCGTCGCCAACCTCGACGACATCATGGCGCGTACGAGGACATCCGAGAGCCAGTTGTTCCACTACTTCCCCGACGGCAAGGAGCAACTGTTGCTGGCCGTCGCCGAGCATGAGGCTCAGATGGTCCTCGCCGATCAACAGCCGCAGCTGGGCGCGTGACCTCATGGGCGGCGTGGCAGCGCTGGCGCGACGCCGTGATCGACCGGTACCGGCGCCAAGGGCAGCACTGCCCACTCGCCGCGCTCGTGTCGGAGATCGGCCGCAGCACGCCCGGCGCACAGGCGGTGACGTCCGCACTGATGACCAAGTGGCACACCGAGATCACCGCTGGCGTGCAGCACATGCAGGACCGGGGCAAGGTCGCTGATCGCCTCGACGTGGACCGGTTCGCCGCCGCGCTGCTCGCCGGCATCCAGGGCGGCGTCGGCATCATGCTGGCCACCGGCGACCTCGGTTTCCTCGAGTCGGCGCTGGATGTTGGCATCGAATCCCTGCGCGCGGTATAAGACAAGGCCACCTCGGCACCGACGTCGTCGTCAGCCCAGCGCGTCGTCCAGCCGCGCCACGTACGCGTCGACGTCGCCGATCGCGGACTCGGCCGCGTGCACACTGACCGAGATGGTGTCGCCGATGCCGCACACCGCGTGCGTCAGGCCCATCATCGGCGACAGTCCGGGGAAGGCGGACGCCATGACCACCGGTGCGCCGCCGAAGCTGAAGTCCGCGGCGCCGCAGTTCACGCTGGAGACCACGGTGTTGCCGGTGACCATTCCCACGCGAACATCTGGATCGAATCGGTCTATGCCCCAACGCAACAACGGCGCCGGGGTGGCCGCGAAGGCCAAGTCTGAAGCACGCATTGCGGGGTGGGCGGCCCGACGGCGTCGCGCGTCGAGATCGGCAGCAATCCGGTCGCCGCGATCCCGATCGGTGAGTTCCGGAAAGAGGCCGATACCGACGTTGCCGAAGTGGTTGTAGGCCAAGCGCGGCGGCGGTTTGGCCATCGGCACCTCGGCGCCAAGGAACGACGGGTCGTCGCCGAGGGCGCGCAGATGGGCGGCGAGCGCAGCGGACACCGACGACAGAACAGCGACCGTCACCGGATGGCCGGCCAGGTCGGAGCGCCTTCGCACCACCGTGCGAAGGTGTCTGGGGCCCGCCGGGCGCGTATTGGTTCGCAGCACCGGACGCAGATCGGCCGGTGGTGGAACTCGCCCTGCGTCGGTGTCTTCGATCATCCGGCGATGCGCCCTGGCCGCACGAAACCCCAAGAGCGGCAGTGTGAATACCCCGGGCGGCGAGGCGTCGATCCCGCGGACCACCGCAGCGGCGCGGCCGAACATCTGCGCCGCCGGCGCCGAGGTTCGGCCGCCGCCGCCAAGCGCGTGCGAGATCTGCAATACCGCGACCGTCCCCCGGCCGAGCACTCCGGGGACACCCCCGATGTCGGTGAACACATGCATTCGCCACGCCGCCGCCCGCGCTTCCAGCGGGTCGGCGGTGACTGCGCTCGCCTGCGCCAGACATGCCGCCCAGGTGCGGTCCCCGACGTCATGCACGACGAAGTACGAGCGGTCGACGTCGCGACGCACCCACGCGGGATACTCGAGGCGGCCGCCATCGTCGATGCGCACCATCAGGTCGGGGCAGTCGCGCGCACGCGCCGCGAGCTGTTCCAGTGCCTGTTCCAAGTCGACCGGCGCACCCGCGAAGGCATACAGCAGGACGGTGTCGTTGGGAATCTTGGCCGACATCCAATACGTTTGCGCATCGACCGCCGTTAAGCGGCGCACCGTCATCGTCTCAGGCTAGGCTCTTCAGCCATGCTTCCGCCCCCGAGCGACAACGGCGCCGCAATAATCACCGGCGCATCCTCGGGAATCGGTGAACAGATCGCGCGTGAATTGGCGGGCCGCGGTTATCGATTGGTCCTCGTTGCCCGCCGAGCCGACAAGCTCACCGAAGTGGCCGAGACGCTGGCCGGGCGCGCACACGTGATTCCGATCGATTTGGCCAAGCCTGCCGACCGCGCCATGCTGCCCCACGAGGTCGCCGCACTCGGACTGGTCACCGACATCCTGGTGAACAACGCGGGCCTGGCCACGGCGGGGCCGGTCGCGGAAGCCGATCCGGAAACCGAACTCAACGTCGTCCAGGTGGACGTCGCCGCGGTCGTCGACCTGTGCTGCCGGTTCCTGCCGGGCATGGTTGCGCGGGGTCGCGGGGCAGTGCTCAACGTCGCGACGGTCGGAGCGTTCGGGCCGGTTCCCGGGCAGGCGTCCTACGGTGCGGCCAAGGCCTTCGTGATGTCCTACACCCAGGCGATGCGAGAAGAACTGCGCGGCACCGGCATCAGCGCCGCTACGCTGTGTCCCGGACCGGTACGGACCGGCTTCGGGGAGGCCGCGGGCATACCCGACGAGGTAGCCGAGAAGTCCCTGCCGAAGTTCCTGTGGGAGGAGGCCGACACGGTGGCCAGGGCCGGAATCGACGGCCTGGCTTCGGGTCGGGGCGTCATCGTTCCCGGTATCGCCAACCGCGTGGCATCCGTGCTCTACCACCACGCGCCACGGAAGTTGTTGCTGCCGCTGATCGCGCGGAATCACCCCGGACTGAAGAAGTCTTAACGGGCCGCGCCGACGAAGTCGATGAGGTGGCGTGCGACGACGTCGGGCTGCTCGAGTTGCAGGAAGTGCCCGGCGTTTTCGACCAGCGCGGTGGTGCTGCCCTCAGGCAGTATCCGTTCGATCCGCGGGGTGTAATCCTCGCAACAACTATCGTCGGTGCCGTGCAAATACACCGTCGACAGCCGCGGCGTGGACAGCCAATACTGCTGCAGTCCCGCGTTTTGCGCCGGCGGGCGTCCACCGCGCAGGGCGGCGCGGTAGTAGCCGAGTGCGGCGCGCCACCTGTGGGGGCGCCGATCGGGGCATCGACATGCCGCAGGTCCTCGTCGGCGCGGTAGCCGGGCGACCACTGCCCCCACAGCCGCGGTGTCACCCATGACGCCGAACGGTCTGGCAGCCAAGGTGATTGGAAGTACAGGAAGTACCAGCTGTGAAGCAGCTGACGCGGCAGCTGCGCAGCCGGCCGCCGAGAGTCGGGAACCCACCCGAGCGGGCGGAAGGCCGAGCTCACCGGTACCGACATGACGACCGATCCGGCGAAGGGGCTCTTCGGCGCCGCGATCAGCCCGGCTCCCGCGATCGCACCCCAGTCGTGTCCGGTCAGGACATCGCGCCCGTGGGTCCGACCGCATCCAGCACGCGCAGCGCATCGTCCATGAGCGCGCCCACGTGATAGCTGCCATCGGTCGGCAGCGACGACGGCGCATACCCACGCAAGAACGGCGCGACCACCCGCCGACCGGCATCGGCGAGCATGGGCGCGACAATGCGCCGCGTCCAGGCCCTATCGGGGAAACCGTGCAGGCACAAGGCGATCGGCGCGTCCAGGTCATCCGGCGGTCCCCATGTCAGGGCTCGCCGATGCATGTTGGGCGTGGCGACGTCCAGCCAGGCTGGTTCGCTCACCACCTAGACCGGATCGAATTTGGAGATCAGCCAGCGGCCGTCGACCTTGTCCAATGTGACGCGGACGCTGGACGCGGTGTCGGTCGGTGGATCCTGGCCGACCACGACGGTCTGGTTGACGAACACCAGAACCACCGCATGGTTCGGGCTCACCGACACCGACGCCGCGGCAGGCACCGATGCGACCGCCGAGATCTGCTTCTGTTTGGCTCCCGGGATCACCACGTCGTTGGTCAGCGAGGTGTACTGCTGCCTGAAATCGCCGGTGAGCCGGTCACGCGCTTCGGCCAACTGCTTCTCGACCGTTTCCGGTTTGTAGGACAGCAACGCGACCGTGCTGTCCTTGGCCGCCTGCACCGATTCGGTCGCGACAGAAGGGTGCTTGGATGCATTCACCGGCACCTCGCTGTAACGGTAGGAACTGTCCTGCCATTTCAGGAATCCCGCTCCCAACGCCAGCAGCAGTGCCAGCGCGGGCAGCACCGCGAATGCGACGATCCGGGACCCGCGGCCGTTGCGCTCCGCCGTCTTCGGCCCGACGGCCGCCGATGTGTCGGCGGCCTCCGGCGTCTCGTCGGAGGCCGCGGTCGCCGAGTCGGATTCGTCGCCCAGCTCAGTGCCCGACGTCTCGGCCAGCTCAGCACTCGTCGTGTCCGTGTCGGCCACCACCGGGCTGTCCTCTTTCACCGTCTTGACTTTGCGCTTCCTGATCACGGAACGAACTCCACGTTGCTCACCTTGGCCTCGTCGCCGACCTTCTCCACCGAAATCCGCATCCGCCACGCGCGTGGTTGTTGATCGGGCGCACCGGCATTCGTCGTCTTCACCGTCACCGCGACGAGCACCTGGGCTTCGTCGTCCGATGCGGTCTCGAGGCCGGCCTCGGCGATGGTTCCGGTGGATTTGGACTGCGCCTGCTTGACGATCTCGATGAACGGCTGCGCACGCTTTTGGAAGTCGTCGTAAAACGTTCCCGTCGCCGAGTCGAGGATGCGCTGAACGTCCGCGTCGGCCTGCTGCCAGTCGATCGTGGTGAGATTCAGTGCGCCCTGCCTGCCGACCTGGAGGAAGAGCTTGCGCTCCGCGTCGGCCTTGTGCGATTCGTAGGTGCGGTAGCCGAGCCAGCCGGTCAACGCGGCCAGCGCCACCACCAACCCGAGTCCGGCGATCGTCGCCAGCCGCACATGCGACATCGGCGACCTGGGCGCGATGGCCGCCACGTCGTCGATGTCGTCGTCTTCGTCGTCATCTACGCCGTCTACGTCAATCGCGGTGGACGCATCGGACTCGGTTGCCTCGGTCTTCGTGGGGTCTGTCGCGGTCGAGTCGGTCAATTCCCCGTCGGGGGCAGCAGCATCGTCTGCCATGTTTGCTCCTCTGTGGCACTGCGGGCCAGGTTTGCCTGCGTGTACACACGCCCGTCCGGTCCAACGTACGTGCCGTTCACGGGGTCGTACTCGGCGGCCGCTATCGGCGGCGGCGCCGGACCCGGCGGCGGTGCCGCTTCCGCAGGCGGCGAACCCGGCGGCAACTCGGGAACCGGCTGTCCCGACAGGGTCGCGTTGGGGTCGCCCTTCCAGTTGTAGCCATCGTTCAGTGGCACGTAATACTCGTTGCTCTCGCACATCTTGGCCGTCGGCGCGCGTTTGCCCGGCACGGTCACACAGGGCAGATTGCGCGCACCGCGCACGTTGAACGGCGCATCCTGCGGGACGCGGCAGTAGACCTCGCCCGGCGCCCGATCCGGGTAGTCCTGCAGAGCGGGGGCCCGCCGCTGCTGGGGAGGCAGGAACCCGGTGGTGCACGGCGGCGGCAGGTTGAGGTTCAGATTGAGGGTCAGATAGTCACCCTCGTAGTCCTGCTTGGTGTTCCGCTTGGCCACGCCGATCGCCTGGGTGGTGGCGGTGCCCTGCGGCAGCAGCACGATCAGCTGTTCGAGGCTCGGCTGATAGGCGACGGCGACCTCACCGATGCTCACCAGGTTGGCGAGCACGATCGGCAGCGTGGGCTGCAACCGGTTGAACAGCGCCCGCACCTCGTCAGCGGCTCCCGGGCCCTTCTCGAGGACTCCGGAGACGGCCGCGTCCTGCGACTGCAGTTGATCGGTGATGTCCGCCAGATTCGACGCCCACGCCTGGATCGACCCCGCCGAGTCGGTCTGCGAGTCCAGTACCGGTTTTGACTGATCGATCAGGGCGGTCAGCGGATCGAGGTTCTTGCGCGCATCGATGGCGAGCGCGGTTCCGCCCTGCACCAGCCGCGAAAGCTCTGGTCCCAGTCCGCCGAACGCGATATAGGACTCGTCGACGGCCGTTTTCAGGCTGTCGCGCGGAAGCGCAGCCAGGCCGCGGTTGGTGGCGTCCAGGACCGTGTTGACATCGATCGGGACCCTGGCCCGGTCCTGCGATATCACGTCGCCGTCCGCCAGGGACGGTCCGTTGCCGCTGCGCGGTAGCAGCGTGACGTACAGTTCGCCGACCGCCGACTGCGAGTGCACCTCGGCTTCGACGTCGGCCGGGATTCTGATGCCGGAATTCAGCGAGAGCTCCGCCTCGGCACCGGAATCGGTCAGGCCGACGCTCTTGACGATGCCAACCTGGGTACCGCGGTACGTGACGTTGCTCCGCGGGTACAGACCGCCCGTTTCCGGCAACTCCAAGGTCACCCGGTACTGCCCGATGCCGAACATCGCCGGCAAGCGCATGTACCCGAAGATCATGATGCCGAGCGCCACGACCGCCAGCAGGCTGAAGATCAGCAACTGGATGACGATCTGCCTGGTCATTCTCATGTCACGGCCCCTGATCCCAGTGGTACGGAACAAGTATCGGGTTGCCCAGGGTGTACGAATTGCCGCCGGTGCAGGGACTGGGCATCTGGCCGATGGTGCGACCCCACTGCAGCTCCAGCCACGTCAGATCACACTCCCACCGCGTCCCGGTGAAGAACCCGGCGTCGATCCGGCTCAATGTCATGTCGACGATCAGCGACAGATTCGCGTAGTCGCCGCGCAACCAATTGGTCAGTGTCTCTTTCGGAAACGGGAACGTGGGCAGGAAGCTCAACGCACGGGTCAGCGCCGGACCGGCGTTGGCCAGTGATTCCAGCACCGGTCCGAGATCCTTGAGTTCTTGAACCAGGGCGTCCTTGGTCTGATTCACCGAGTCGCCGGCGACTGCGCTGAACTTGCCCAGCTGGGCAAGCGCCTCAGTGAGGTTGTCACGCTGATCCTTGAGCACCGCGAGGGCGTCCGGAATGGTCTTCAATGCCTTGTCCACCACGGGCTTCTGTGCTGCGAACTGACCGACCAGGTTGTTCAGGCTCTCGTTGGCGGAGATGATGTCGTCTTTCTGGTCGTTCACGTAACCGATGAACACGTTGAGCTGATCGATGAGGCTGCGCAGGTCGGCCTCGCGGCCGGCCCAGGCGGTGGAGAATGCCTCCGTGATGTCCTGAACCTTGTCTATGCCACCGCCGTTGAGCAGCAACGAGACAGCGGCCAACGTCTGCTCGGTGCTCGGATACTTGCTCCCCGACGACAGCGGGATCAGCGAACCCTCGTGCAGCCTGCCTTCCGGCGCCGCGTCTGTCGGAGCGGCCAACTCGATATGCAGCGAGCCCAGCAGGCTGGTCTGGCCGAGCTTGGCCGTCGCGTTCGCGGGTAGTTGCACATCGCCGTTCAGTTCCATCGTGACCAACGCGTGCCAGCCCTGCCGCTCGATCTTGGTCACGTTGCCGACCGTGACGTCGGCGACCCGCACCCGGGAGTTCGGTTCGATGTTGTCCACATCAGGCATCTGTGCCTGGACCGTGAACGCGTCCGGCCCCGTGCCCTGGACCCCCGGCAGCGGGAGCGAGTTCAGCCCTTGCCAATCGCCGCACGCGGTCAGCAGGGTCGCGATACCGAGCATGAGCGCGGCCATGTGCCATCGAATGCGTCTCGCGGGCATCATGATCCAGCTCCGGCCGGCACCATCAGACCCTGCAGGCCGTCGGCGGGGTTCGTCGGGATGGGCGCCTCGGCCGCCAGCGGGGACGGTGGTGGCGGCGGGGGCTCGCCCTCCGCCGGAAGCGGGGCGGGAGCGGCCGGCGGCGGTTGCGGCGGAACGTATTCGGGCCGCATCCATTCCTCGCTGTAGGTGATCTCATTCGGGCGCGCGGTCGCACCGATGAAGAGATTCTGGCCGATCGGCGGAAAGCTGTACTGGCGGTTCTTGACGATCGGAGCGAGGTACTGCGCGCACAGCTTCGCCGACTGCTCCGCACCCAGCCGCGACGCCGCCTGCACCGCACCACAGATGAAGATGATCGGATCCGCGAAGTTGTTGACCGCCAGGATGGCGCTCGCCCCGCCCTGGGCGGGTTGATAGACGTTGATGTAGTTCTGGATCGCGTTGGGCGCCACATGCAGGAACTGTTTGACGTCGTCGAGGCTGTCGTGCAGCGCCTGGGTGATGCCCGCCAGCTTGTCCGACGTGGTACCCAGTGATTCGCGATTGTCGGCCACGAAACTCTGGACGTCGCCGACCACGGCGTTGAGATCCCGTACGGCAGCGGCGACCTCCCCGGGATTGTCCGCGAGCACCCCGGTCACCGATGCCAGGTTCTGGTTGAGCTGTCGCATCAGCGTGGTGCTGTCCTGCAGTGCCGATACCAGGATCGACAGGTTCTTGACGGTGGAGAAGATGTCGGTGCTGTGATCACCCAGCGCCGAAAACGCCTGCGACAGCTTGATCACGGTGTCGCGAATGTTGGCGCCCTGGCCGCGGAGGTTGTCCGCGGCGGTGTTGATGACCGAGCCCAACGGGCTCACGCCGCCCGGCTCGGTCGGCTGCAGCTGGACCGCGATCCGCTCCAGTTGCTTGCGCAGGGTGTCCCATTCCACCGGAACCACGGTGCGCTCGCGCGGGATCACCGTGTGGTCGGCCATCACCGGCCCACCGGTGTAGGCAGGCGTGAGCTGGATGGCCCGCGACGTCACCAGTGTCGGAGACAGGACCGCGGCGTTCGCCTCGGCGGGCACCTTGTACTTGCTGTCGTACCAGAACGAGATCTTCACCCTCTCTGGCTGCGGCTCGATGCTCTCGATCCTGCCGACGTTCACACCCAGAATGCGAACGTCGTCACCGACGTAGATGCCATTGCTGTTGTCGAAATAGGCGACGACGTTGTGGCGGTTGAGGGTTTCGTCGGCCCGGAACAGCACCACCACTCCGGCGATCAGCAGCAATGCCAGGGCCACCGCCACCAAATTCCTCGCGTTGCGCATCATTGTCCGCCCTCCGCCGGTGGGAGGTGCGGCACCTCACCGGGCGCGGGCACCAGCACGGGGCTGGGTGTGGGCACCGGCGTGGCTTCGAGGCCCGGTGGCGCCTCGGCGGGCGGCCCCGGTGGCGGACCCCCGGGCGGTGGCGCGGGCAGCGGCTCGCGGTACGGGTAGCAGCCGGTGGGACCCGGCAGCGGCAGGCCGGGCGGACCGCACCCCTGTTGGCCGGGGTTGCCCGTGATGGCATCGGGCAGATACAGATTCGGTTCGCCGCCCTGACCCGTCCGCGGGAAGGGCACGGGCAGCGCGGGCAGGCCGGGCTGGCCGATCTGTGGGTCGGTGCGCTCGGACGGCAACAGCACGCTCGGGTCCAGGCCGAGGTCCGAGAACGCCACATCGACGAACGGCTGCACGAATTGACCGGGCAGCAGGTTGGCGATGTAGTTCTTGAAGAACGGCCCCGAGGACACCGATTCGCCCAACGACATCGCATACGAATTGAGGAGTTTCAGCCCCTTCTGCAGGCGCTCCTTGCGGTTGTCGATGATCGTGAGCACGCCGTTGAGCTTGTCGATCGCCGGCTTCATCGTGTCGCGGTTCTCGGCGATGAACCCTTGCAGCTGCTGGCTCAGCGTGGAGATGCTGCCCGAGATCTGATCCAGCGCTGCGCTTTGACTCTCCAGCTGGATCAACAGGGCGTTCGTGTTGGAGATCAGGCTGACGATCTGGCCGCTGCGCTCGGAGAGCACGGCCGTCGACTTGTTGGCGTTGGTCAACAGCTCGCGCAGTTGCGCGTCGCGATGGTTGAGGGTGTCGGAGAACCGGGCCACCCCCTCGACGGCGATCCTGAGCTCGGGAGGTGTCTCGGAGAACGTCTGTGACAACACGCGCAGCGAGTCGGACAGCTGGTCGGTGTTGAGTCCACTGATCGTCGTAGCGAGTTCGCCCAGCGCATCCGGCAATTGATACGGCGACGTGGTCCGCTCGAGCGGAATGGGTCCGTCCTGCCGGCCGTCCCCGCGCGAATTGACCTCGAGCATCTTCGTGCCCAGCAGGCCCTTCGTCTTGATCGCGGCCTCGGTCCGATCGCCGAGGCGGATGTTCTTGGCGATGGTGAACTTCACCAACACCCGCGGGCCGTCGAGCTCGATAGAGGACACCTGGCCCACCTGGAAGCCCGAAACCTGAACGCCGGCACCGGTTGTCAGCCCGCCGGCCTCGGCGAAGTAGGCCGAGTAGCTCTTGTTCTGGTTCAGGAATGGAATCTTGTCGTACTGCAGCGCCCCGACGATGATGACCGCGGTCAGCGCCAGCCCGATGGCGCCGATGACAAAGAGGTTGCGTTCGCTGAAAGGCTTCATCGGGGTGCGCACCTCCCGGTCGACTGGCCCGCGACCTTGACGTACACCGGCTGGCCGCCCTTGCCGTTGAGCTTGAGGATCAGGTCGCACAGATAAAAGCTGAAGAAGTCGCCGCTGATACCCTGCCGGGCCAGCGCCTGATAGGCGTCCGGCAGCGTGTTGAGCAGGTTGTCGAAGTAGTCGTGGTCGGCGACCACGATCCCCGCCGCTCTGTCGGTTTCGGCGATGGTCTTGGCGAACGGCGGACGGGCCTGAGTCAGCAGGTCGGCGACACTGCCTGCGGCGGCGTTGACGTACGCCACGCTGTTGCTGATGTCCTGCTTGCGCGCCTCCAGCCCCTTCACCAGTTCGTCCAGCGAGTCGATCGCCTTGGCGAACTGGTCACTCTGGCCGCCGAGCGAACCCAGCACGGAGTTGAGGTTGACGATGACCTCCCCGATCAGCTGGTCCCGGTCGGCAAGCGTGTTCGTCAGCGCCGCAGTCTGATTCAGGAACGAGCCGATGGTCCCGCCCTGCCCCTGAAAGGCAGCGATCAACTGCCCGGACAACGCGTTCACCTGGTCTGGATCCAGTGCGGAGAACAGCGGCCGAAACCCGCCGATCAGCGCGTCCAGATCGAGGGCAGGTGAGGTGCGGGCCAGCGGGATGGTGTCTCCCGGATTGAGTTTCGCGGTGCCACCGGCGCCTTCCTGCAGGGCCAGATAGCGGCCGCCGATCAGGTCGTCGTAACGGATGACGGCCCGGTTACCCTCCGTGAGAACAACCGATTGGTCGGCGGTGAATTCGACAAGCGCGGTGGTGTCGTCCTGGATGGAGACCTTCTCGACCTTGCCGACCTCGACGCCGGCGATACGGACGAAGTCGCCGTTCTCCAGCCCCGTCACATTCGTGAATTCGGCGCGGTACGTGTTGGCCTCCTCGCCGAAACGAAGTTGCCCGAACACCGCGTACAACGCAAACACGCCGAGCAGACACAGCGTCAGGAACACGCCGAGCCGCCAAAGGGCGTGTTTCCAGTCGGTGGCCATGGCGTGTTCCTTTCTTTACTCGTCGCCGGTGCTGGTGGTCATGGTGCCGGCGCCGCCAGCTCCGGCAGCGGGACCGGCGGCAGCGGCGTGGGCTGCAACTGGGCAGGCGCCGGAACCACGAACGGCTCCGAGCCCGGCCTCGGCCCCGGGTCTCGCGGCGCACCGGGGGGCGGCGCAGGCGGCAGGCCCGGCCACAGCGGGGTGCCGTCCGGCGCATACATCGGCGCGCCGTACGCCGGAGCGCCCGGATAGGGAATCGGTCCCGGCGCGGGCCCACCGAAGTTGTTGCGGATCAGGGGTGGTTCGGGCACCCCGCGAGTGACCGGCAGGTAGTTGAGGTAGCCGGGGAAACCGATACCGGGGTTCGGCCGCCAGTCGACACCCGTGCCGAAGCCGGTGTTGGTGATGAGTTGGCGCACCGGCCAGTTCTGGGCGACGTCGGGCAACGAGCCACAGCCGGGCTTGCCGCCCGGTCCGCCCTTGGCGCCGATGACCGGCAGGTTCTGCGGGTAGTGGTAGGGGTCGTCGCCGAGCGTCAGACCGGCGTCGAGGATCAGCGTCCGCCCGTCACCACCGGGCGCTTCGTATCCCCCGGTGTCCAACAACGTCTTCGCCCCGAGCAGCAAGCAGGTGTACTCCGGGTTGTACTTCATCAGTAGGTTCGTGGTGGGTTCGAGCACGTTGATGGCCTTGATCAGGTTGGCCTGGTTGGGCGCGAGCAGGTCGATGCCCTTGTTCGACAGCCCAATCGTGGCCAGCAGCAAGGCATCAAGCGCCTTGGCGTGACTGGTGACCGTGACACTGGTGGTGCTCGCGGCGTTCAGTGTCGAGAGGATGTCCTGCGCCGCAACACCGTACGTGTCGCTGACGCCTTTGAGCGCCTGCCAGTCCGCGCGCACCGTCTCGCTGCGGGGGTTCAGCGCCAGAAGCACCTGATTGGCATCGGTGGTGGCCTGGCCGATGCGCTCACCCTGACCACGGACGCCGTCCGCCAGCGCCGAGAGCACGCTGTTGAGCTTGGCGGTGTCGATCTGCTCGAGCACGCCGACCACGTTCTCGAACACCGTGTTGACCTCGACGCTGACGTTGCGTGACTTCAGCACCTGACCGGCCTGGAGCCGCTTCGCGTCTGGATCGCTGGGATAGACGAGGTCGACGAACTTGGCGCCGAACACCGTGGTGGCCCGGATTTGAGCCTCGACGTTGGCCGGGATGTGCTTGATCTGGTCCGGGTCGATCTCCAGCTTGAGCTGTACCGGTTCTCGCCCACCGACCACCGCGGCGACCCGGCCGACCTGTACGCCACGCAGTTTGACCTTCGCGTTGCTGTCCATGACGAGGCCCGACCGGTCCGACACGAGGGTGACCGGCACCGTCGACTTCAGGGTGCCGGTGAACAACGCGTACGTCAGCCAGATCGAGGCGATCAGGAGCACCAGCAGAATCAGTGTCCACCAACCGGGGTGCAGTCCTTCGTTCTTTCTCGCCTCGGCCATGGTGCTACCCGGCCAGGTTGAAGTTGCCGGATTGCCCGTATACGGCCAGCGAAATCATCATCACCACGAACGCCGAGATGATCAGCGAGGTGCGGACCGCGCGCCCGACGGCCTCGCCAACTCCCGCCGGCCCACCGCTTGCGGTGAAACCGTAATAGGTATGTATCAGCATGATGACCACCGCCATGGCGATGCTCTGGACGAACGACCAGATCAGGTCGGTGGGATTCAGAAACGTCCGGAAGTAGTGGTCGTAGACGCCCGTCGACTGGCCGTAGAGCGCGGTGGTGCCAAAGCGCGCCGCCCAGAACGACATCAGCACGCCGACGCAATACAACGGGATCACCACGACGAGGCCGGCGATCACGCGGGTGGACGCCAGATAGGCGGTACTGCGGATACCCATGACCTCGAGCGCGTCGATCTCCTCGTTGATCCGCATGGCGCCGAGTTGTGCGGTGGCGCCCGCGCCGATCGTGGCGGCGAGCGCGATGGCGGTGGTCGCGGGCGCGATCAGCCGGACGTTGAAGAACGCCGACGCGAATCCGGTCAACGCCTCAACGCCGATCTCCGAGAAGTCGGTGTAACCCTGCACCGCAACCAGTGCGCCGGTGGTCACCGTCAGGAAGGCCACGATCGCCACGGTTCCGCCGATCACCACGAGCGCCCCTGCGCCAAGGCCCATTTGAGCGATGATTCGCATCAACTCCACCCGGTAGTGGGTGAAGACGTAGACGATGTTGCGCAACGTGTTGCCGTAGAACTGTGTCTGCGTTCCGATGCGGTTCCACCCGGTACTGAAGCCGCGGGCGCGGCTCTTGATCCACGGGAACTGAGAATGTGGTCTCGCGACAGTCACATCGTCACCTTCACGGCCACGGCTGTCGCCACCACGTTGATGGCGAACAGCGCCATGAAGGTGAACACCACCGTCTCGTTCACCGCGTTGCCCACCCCCGCCGGGCCACCGCCCACGGAGATGCCCTTGTAGCAAGCGATCAGGCCGGCCGAGAGTCCGAACAGGGCGGCCTTGACCAGAGCGATCGTCACGTCCAGGGTGCCGATGATCAGCGTCAGACCCGCCGCAAAAGCGCCCGGCGAGACGTGCTGAATGTAGACGCAGAAGAGGTACGCGCCGGCCAGCCCGACCAGGATCACCGTCGCCGACAGGGCGAGCGACACGATGGTCGCGGCCAGCACGCGAGGAACCACAAGGGCCTGAATCGGATTGACACCCATCACGCGCAGCGCGTCGAGTTCCTCGCGAATGGTCCGGGCGCCCAGATCCGCACACATGGCCGTGGCGCCGGCGCCGGCGACCACGAGAACCGTTACGATCGGCCCGATTTGCCGCACGGTGCCCAGTGCGGCGCCCGTTCCCGAAAAGTCCGCCGCGCCGAACTCGGTCAGCAAAATGTTGAACGTGAACGTCAACAGCACTGTGTAGGGCACCGTCAACATCAACGTCGGCACGATCGACACCCGTGCGACGAACCACGATTGCATGATGAACTCGCGCCAGGCGAACGGCGGCTTGAACATCAAGACGAAGGTGTCGAGTGCCATCGCATAGAAACCGCCGACGGCGCGCACCGGCTTGGTAAACACGTTGGAAGCAACCATTTAACGGTTCCTCCCTCGTGTGCCCCTCACCGCCATAGGCCGCGATCCCTCCGACCAACAACCCGCTCTTCGTGAGGTTGTTGGCTGACGTTACAACGGGACGACGCCGAGGAACCCTACATCGCGAATTTCTCGCTGAGCAACCGGAATCGTTACTTTGGTGGTACCCCCTGCGCGGGCCCCGGTTCCGAGGACCTACACCGCCTCCGACGCGTCTCCGACGATGCGTGTCAGCAAACGCATTCCGGGCCGCATGCAGTCATTCCGGAGTTAGGTCGCAAGCCCGGCGAGATGTCGGCTAACTTGTCTTTCATGGTCACCCCGACCCGGCGTTGGGCGAAGACTGATGCGACGCAACTGCGCATCCTCGACGCGGCCACCGACGTCTTCGCCGCGCGTGGATTCACCGCGGCGACGATGGCCGACATCGTCACTCAATCGGGTGCCAGCATCGGCAGCATCTATCACCATTTCGGCGGTAAGAAGGAGCTGTTCCTCGCCATCTTCGAGCGGCTGGCCGCCGATATCGACCGACATATCGACGCAGCCACGCAGCGAGCCGCGCACCTGGACCGGAGACAGGCCTTCGAGGCGAACGCCCGGGCTTACCTCGAGGCCATGTGGGCCAATCGGCGGGCGGCCATGGTGATGGCCTCGGGTGACACGCCGGCCGGCTTCGACGGGGTACGCCGCAGCGCCATGATGAAGGGTTTCCGGCGCTCGACCACGGTGCTCGAACTCGACGGCTCGCCGCGCGGCCAGCTACTGACCCGCATCCTTGTCGCGGTGATGGTCGAGGCGTCGTCGATGGTGATCATGTGCGATGACGTGGGCGATGTCGGCCCGATCACCGGTGCCACCATCGAATGCATCGACAGGTTGACCGGCTGACGGGCCGGCGCTCACACACCGCGGACGGCGTCCTCCAGCTCGGCGATGATGATCTTGCGCATGCCGAGCATCGCCTTGGTCGCGGCGGTCGCCCGGGCCGGATCGGGGTCGCTGGTCAGCTCGTTGAGTCGCGTCGGCACGATCTGCCAGCTCAGCCCGAACCGGTCCTTGAGCCAGCCGCACTGCGACTCCTCGCCGCCCTCGACGAGGCGGGTCCAGTAGTAGTCGACTTCCTCCTGGTCCTTGCACTCGATCAGGAACGACACCGCTTCAGAGAACGTGAAGACCGGACCGCCGTTGATTCCGATGAACCGGTTGCCGTCGAGCACGAACGTGCCCGACACCACCTCGCCCGGGATGCCCGGGCCCGCGTCGGTGTACCGCTCGTATCCCTCGATCGACGAGTTCGGGAAGACCGACGTATAGAACTGCGCGGCTTCCTCCAGGTCGTTGTCGAACCAGAGCGATGGCGTGATCGACGGCATGGCGGGGCTCCTTTGAAAGATGACTTTTCGATCTTCCCGTACAGACCGGACCGTCGCCGGGAACTCATCGCCGGGCTCAGAGTTGCCGGCGCCTGTCGGCGCCCAGGGCGCGCAGCGCGAAGTCCAGCACCAGATCCATCGACCGCCGCACCCCCACCTCGTCGTCCGGCGACTGCGACAGCAACACGCGGCTGATCACGGCGCTGATCGCGATCGCGTCGCGATCGGGCTCGGCGAGCGGAAAGGTCCCGTCGCAGCGGCCGGCGCGCAGGATCTCGACCAGCGAGCGCTCCCGGTCGGAATGGGCCTTCTCGCGGGTCTCGCGATAACCCTTGGCGGCGCGGATCTCGTCGGAGTCGATGACGGTCAGGTGCATGCGCACCTCCGCGTCGTTGATCACGCCGAACATCTCCTCGATCCAGGCCTTCAGCTGCCGGACGGGGTCGCCCGGCACCTCGTCGACGATCCGATCCAGCCGTTCGGCCAGCGCGTCGGTCTCCCGCCGCAGCATCGCCAGGAAGAGCTCGTCCTTGGACTGGAAGTGACGATAGAACGCCCGGCTCGAGACCCCGGCCCGCTGAAGGATCGCCGCAACGGGGACCGGCCCACTGTGCGGCTCGGACAGACACCTGTAGGCGGCGTCTATGATGCAGCCGCGATCGTCGTCATTGGCGGTCTCGGGCTGCACGATCGCAAAGTCTAGGGACGCCACCGACCTCCCGGGCCGAAGATCGCTGCAAATCATCTGTGGGTAACGTGAGCCCCCGGGGTCAGCCGAGAGGACGTCCGTGAGCACTACAGACACCGAGCCGCAGACCGTGGAGTTCCGCGGCGTCGAGGGCCTCACGCTGGTGGCCGACGAATGGAACCGCGCCGCAGAGTCGGCGGCGTCCAGGCCGACAGTGTTGATGCTGCACGGTGGTGGGCAGAACCGGTTCTCGTGGAAGAAGACCGGCCAGGTCCTGGCCGAGCAGGGCCTGCATGTGGTTGCGCTCGACAGCCGGGGACACGGCGACAGCGACAGGGCGCCGAAAGCGAACTACTCGATCAACGCGCTGTGCGCGGACACCCTCGAGGTGCTCGACCAGATCGGCCGCCCGGTGGCCTTGATCGGCGCCAGCATGGGTGGAATGACCGGCATGTTGGTCGCCGACGCGGCCGGACCACAGCGGCTGACGCAACTGGTGCTGGTCGACGTGGTGCCCCGGTACGAGAAAAGCGGCAGCGCCCGGATTCGCGACTTCATGTTCAGCCACGTGCACGGCTTCAAATCGCTCGAGGAGGCGGCCGACGCCGTCGCCGAGTACCTGCCGCACCGGACCAAGCCGCGCAGCCCGGACGGGCTGAAGAAGAACCTGCGCCTGCGCGACGGACGGTGGTACTGGCACTGGGATCCCGCGTTTCTCTCGGCTCCCGATGACGATCCGTTCATCCGCGTCGAGAGGCTCGAGCAGGCCGTGATGAACCTGACCATTCCGATCCTGCTGATCCGTGGCAAGCTATCCGACGTGGTCAGCACCGAAGGTGTGAAGGACTTCCTCGACAAGGTCCCCGGCGCCGAGTTCGTCGAGTTGTCCCACGCCGGTCACACCGCGGCCGGCGATGACAACGACGCGTTCTCCGAAGCCGTGGTGCAGTTCGTCAGCCGGTGACCCGTGGGCTTCAATTTCCTAGAGCAGCCTGAGTTGCCGGTACCCCGGGTCGGCGAAGCGCAAGCCGAGGAAATTCTGCGCGTCCACTACGACATGCGCGCGCAGGCCACGTCGTTGGGCAGCAACCAGGACCAGAACTTCGTCGTCACCGGTGCCGACGGCAAGATCGCCGGGGTGCTGAAGATCGCCAATCCGGCGTTCACCGCAGCCGAACTCGAAGCGCAGGACCTGGCGGCGGAACTGATCGCCGAGGCGGCGCCGGATTTGCGCGTTGCCGTGCCCATCGCCGACGCGTCGGGCCAGAAGTGCACCGCCATAACGGGTCTGGTCGACGGTACCGCCTATGTGCGGCTGTTGCGCTTCTTGCCCGGCGGAACACTGCTGGAGTCGGGCTACATCTCGCCGTCGGCGGTCGCCGGGCTGGGCGCGGTCGCAGGCCGGGTGAGCCGGGCGCTGGAGAAGTTCACCCATCCGGGGCTTGACCGCGTCTTGCAATGGGACCTGCGATACGGCGCCGACGTGGTGGCAGCACTGCTTTCGCATGTTTCCGACACCGCGGACCGCGACAGGCTGGCCACCGCCACGCGCGAGGCGTGGTCGCGCATCGCCCCCGTGGCCGACGAACTGCCGCGTCAGGCGGTCCATCTGGACCTCACCGATGCGAATGTGGTGGTGTCACGCGCGGCTGACGGAACGGTCCGGCCGGACGGCGTCATCGACTTCGGCGACCTGGCCGACAGCTGGGCGGTGTCCGAGTTGGCGATCACCGCGTCATCGGTGCTCGGACATCTCGGCGCCGATCCGACGTCGGTGCTGCCCGCCATCCGTGCATTCCATGACATTCGGCCCTTGAGCCCGGTCGAGGTGGACGCCTTGTGGCCGATGCTGGTGTTGCGCACCGCGGTGTTGATCGTCAGCGGCGCGCAACAAGCCATGCTGGATCCGGACAATCCCTACCTCAGCGACCAGTCCGGTGGCGAGCAGCGAATGTTCGATCGTGCCACGTCGGTGCCGATGGATGTGATGACCGCAGTCATCAAAGCCCACCTGGGACTGGCCGCGCGGCCCGAGCCGCCGACGGTGTCGGTGCCGCTGGTTTCGCTCGATCCGGCAGCGGTGGTGACACTTGACCTGTCGACCACGTCGGATGTCTACGACGACGCCTTCGGACCCGACGGCACAATGCGACCGGGCATCGAGGAATCGTTGGCGCGCACGGCAGTGCAAGACGGTGCCGCAATCGTCCTGACGCGGTACGGTCAGCCACGGCTGAGCAGGGCCCCGAAGTTGAGCCAGATAAGCCCCGACGTCGTACCGACGGGGATCAGCGCATGGGCCGCATCGACCATGTCACTGGTCGCACCGTGGGACGGCGAGATCGTGGACCGCGGGCACGACCGGCTCACGTTCCGCGCCACCGGCTACGAGCTGACGTTGACCGGCGTCGGCGCGGTCGCCGAACTCGGGAGACTGCAAGCGGGACAGGTGATCGCGGAGGCCGCGCCGAGCACATGGTTCGAGGTCGGCGTGCGGCCGGCCGGAGCCCCCGCGGCGCCATTGTTCACCCGCGCCGAGCTGGCACCCGGCTGGCTGACCCTGACGCGTGACCCGCGGGCGTTGTTCGGGCTGCCCACATTGGAGACCCGCGACGTCGGCGACCTCTTGAGGCGCCGCGATGCAAGTTTTGCTTCAGTGCAGGAGCATTACTACCGCACGCCACCGCAGATCGAGCGGGGCCGACGGCATTACCTGATGTCCACCGAGGGCCGTTGGTACCTCGACATGGTCAACAACGTCACGGTGCTGGGTCACGCACATCCCCGGGTCGCGGACACGGCGGCCCGACAGCTGCGCAAGCTCAACACGAACTCACGGTTCAACTACGAACTGGTGGTCGAGTTCAGCGAACGCCTGGCGGCCACGCTGCCGGAGCCGCTGGACACCGTGTTTCTCGTCAACTCCGGTTCGGAGGCAAGCGATCTGGCCGTCCGCCTGGCCACGGCGGCGACCGGCAGGCGAGACGTCGTCGCGGTCCGCGAGGCGTACCACGGGTGGACGTACGGCACCGATGCGGTCTCCACGTCGACCGCAGATAACCCCAATGCGCTTGCCACCCGGCCGGATTGGGTGCATACGGTGGAGTCACCCAACAGCTTCCGCGGAAAGTACCGAGGTTCCGACGCCGCCCAATACGCTCGTGATGCGGTACAGCAGATCGAGAAACTCGCGGCCGACGGTAGACCGCCGGCCGGGTTCATCTGCGAGAGCGTGTACGGCAATGCCGGGGGCATGGCGCTGCCCGACGGGTATCTGCAGCAGGTGTACCGAGCGATCCGGGCGAGCGGCGGGCTGGCGATCTCCGATGAAGTTCAGGTCGGTTATGGCCGCCTCGGCGAATGGTTTTGGGGGTTTCTTCAGCAGGATGCGGTGCCCGATATCGTCTCGATCGCCAAGTCGACGGGCAACGGGTATCCGCTGGGCGCGGTGATCACGAGCCGGGCGGTCGCCGACGGATTTCGGTCGCAGGGTTACTTCTTCTCCTCGACGGGCGGCAGCCCGTTGTCGTGTGCGATCGGCATCACCGTGCTCGACGTGCTCGGCGAGGAGAGCCTACAGGAGAATGCCGCGCGCGTGGGTGCGCACCTCAAGTCCCGGCTGCAGGCGCTGGGTCACCGGCATCCGATCATCGGCACGGTGCACGGCAGCGGGTTGTATCTCGGTGTCGAAATGGTCCGCGACCGGCACACTTTGGAACCGGCAACCGAGGAGACAGCGGCCATCTGTGACCGCATGCTCGAACTCGGAGTGATCATCCAGCCGACCGGAGATCATCAGAACATCCTGAAGACGAAGCCGCCCTTGTGTATCGACGTCGAATCGGCCGACTTTTACGCCGACACGCTCGACCGGGTCCTTGAGGAGGGCTGGTAGATCTAACCGCCCTCGTCGTCTTCGTTCCCCTCGCGGCCTGGCGGCGGGTCAGGGTCTCCCACTGATGGGCTGGCGCCAGTGTTGGCCAGATTCCAGCGGGCGCTGACCTCTGGAGGCGGGCGGACACCCGCCGGCACGTCCTAGCCTTTACGGCGATGTCCGCTATCCTGCTCAGCGCCCATGTCATCGTCGCGATCCTCGCGGTCGGGCCAATTGCCGTCGCGGCCAGCATGTTTCCGCGCTATGCACGCGACAACGTCGCACCCGTTCTTCCCGGCCAGCGCGCAGCGCGGGCAACCCGGTCACCCGGATGGCGGTGACCACCGGAATCTTCAACGCGCTCTGGGTGGCCGTCACGATCCTGATGATCGTGCGACCGGGCCCCGCTACCGGCGTTTGAGGCCGGGGTCGACTCCCAGTTCGGAGGCGAAATACGCCTGCGCGATGTGCTTGGCCTCGTCCGACGGGACCGCGCGCACCACCTTCTGGGCGCCCAATCCGTCGATCATGGTCAACAGCCGTCGCGCCGCGACGTGCACGTCCGCCACGCGGAAGCAGCCCTCGACTGTGCCCGCCTGCACGATGTCGGCGATGCAGTCCAGCCAGTCGGCAGTCAGCGTCGCCGCTTCGGCGGCCAGCGGCGCATTGCGCCGGCCCAGGCTCCACGCCTCCAGCCACAGGGCGCTGGCGTCGTCGCTGGCGTCATCGAGCACGTAGTCCATCAACACGTCCATCTTCTCGACGGCCGTCTCGGCGGCATCGACGCGCGACTGCGCCTCCGCAAGGTCGGCCAGGGCCGCCGTCCGGAAGGCGGCCGTGATCAGCTGCTCCGCCGCCGCGAAATAGTGGCTGACCAGGCCGGGTGTCACCCCGAGGTCGGTGGCGACGCGGCGCAGCGTCACCGCGGTCAACCCTTCGGCCTGCGCGATCTCGACAGCCTTGGCCAACAACTCGTCGCGGCGCTCGGCCGGCAATTTCCGCTTGGCATCCCGCACCGGCACGGTCAACTTCGGTCCTTCCTATTGACGGATGACGATTCTTATTGAACACTACATCAACACTATTGAAATACCCATCAACAAGGATGCCGCTCATGACCGCAACCCTGTCTCTCCGTCCGGAGATCGACTTGTCCACCGACCGGGTCGGGGCGATCGAATCCGCCGGCGTCGAGTACCTGTCCGAGGACGCCCGGGACTCACGGGCACGCAATCTCGGTGCGGTCTTCCTGGGCGCGAACCTGACCTGGACGAACGTTGTGTTCGGCGCGTTCGCGATCATGTTCGGGCTGAGCTTCTGGCAGACGCTCATCTCGATGACCGTCGGTATTGCCGTCGGCACCCTGGCCGTGATGCCCACCGCGATCATCGGACCCGGACCGGCACCAACATGACGGTGTCCAGCGGCGCGTTCTTCGGCATTCGCGGCCGGTTCATCGGCTCGGGCATCGCGTTGCTCATCGCCTTCGGGTTTGCCGCGGTGACCGTCTGGACGAGCGGCGACGCGCTCGCCGCAGCGGGCCACCGACTGCTCGGCACGCCGGAGAACGACATCGTGCATGCGGTCACGTATGCGGCGGTCGCCGCATTGATGGTCACCGTCGCCCTTTACGGGCACGCGACCATCGTCGCGATGCAGAACATCGTCGTCCCGGTGGTCGGGGCGCTGATGATCCTCGGTGTGTTCGCATTCGCGGGGGACTTCCGCCCGGGGGCCTCCGCCGGCGGGTATGCACTGGGCGGGTTCTGGCAGACCTGGGCACTGTCGGCGGTGTTGTTCGCGGCGGCGCCGATCTCGTACGGTCCGACGATCGGTGACTACACCCGTCGGATCTCGGAACGGGCGTTCAGCAATCGGCGGATCAGCGGGTCGTTGGGTATCGGGATGTTCGTCGGCGTGCTGCTGCCAAGCCTCTTCGGCGCGTTCACCGCGATGACCTTCGCCAACCCGACCGATTCCTACCTCGATGACCTGGTGGCGGCCTCCCCCGGTTGGTACGTCCTGCCGATCGTCGTCATCTCCCTGCTGGGCGGGCTGAGCCAGGGCGTGCTGTGCGTCTACGCGAGTGGCCTGGATCTGGAAGGGTTGGCACCCCGGCTGAAGCGGACGCAGACCACGATCATCACGGCCGCCATCGCGATCGCGTTGCTCTATCTCGGCGTTTTCGTGTTCGACGCGGTCGAGTCCGTGACCGCGATGACGGTGGCATTGAACGCGGTCATCACACCTTGGGTCGCCATCCTGGCGGTGGGTGCACTTCGCACCAAAAGCTACGACCCCACCGATCTGCAGGCGTTCGCGCAGAACAGGCACGGCGGCCGCTACTGGTTCACCGCGGGTTGGAATCTGCCCGCTGTGGCGGCTTGGACAGTCGGCGCGGCGTTCGGTCTGCTGGCGGTCAACACCACCCTCTATGTCGGACCCCTGGCAGACATCGCGGGCGGCGTCGACCTGAGCACCATCGGGTCGGCCGTCCTGGCGGGCTTGATCTACGTTGTGTCGCTCGGCTTCAGCAGGCATTCGCCGTCCAGTTAGACACGGCGCATCGTTGTGGTGGGCGCCACCAAACAAACGCATTACGGAACTCGGCGCGTTGGGCGTGATATGACGACGATTCGTGTCGAACCGAAAACGCTGAAAAGCCAAGAAGGCCACCCGCCGAGCGACAAGACACTCACCGGGTTCGTATCGGGCGACAGGCGTATCAGCGCCGAACAGATGACGAACCGCGTGGCCCGCGCGGCAACCGTGCTGGAAAGACACGGCGTGACGCCAAACGACCACGTGGCCGTCATGTTGCGCAACGACTTCGCCTTCTTCGAGGCCTCCTATGCCACCCAGACGCTGGGCGCCGTCGCCGTCCCGATCAACTGGCATTACAAGGGCAACGAGGTCGGGTTCATCCTCCGCGACTCCGCCGCCAACGTGCTCGTCATTCACGCCGACCTGCTCGGTCAGATCGAGGGCCGGGTGCCAGACGGGTGTGTCGTGCTGGTGGTCGACACCCCTCCGGAGATTGCGGCGGCGTACGGCTGCCAGTCGGCGACGGCGCCCGCCGGCTCATCCTGGAACGCCGCCGTCGAGTCCGCGCAGCCGTGGCAAGGTGAGCCCCGCGCGGCGGCGCCGAGCATGATCTACACCTCGGGGACGACGGGGAAACCAAAAGGGGTGCGCCGCTTCGCTCCGTTGAACCCGGCCCATCCCGCGATGACCGGCGTTGTCAACGCGCTGGGGGTCGCCCCCGGGATGCGCACGGTCATGTGCGGCCCGATGTATCACACAGCGCCCAACGTGTACGGACTGCTCGCCGGGCGGCTCGGCGACCTCGTGGTCCTGCAGCCGAAGTTCGACGCGGAGGAACTGCTGGCGCTCGTCGAGCGTTACGCGATCGACAGTCTCCACCTCGTCCCGACGATGATGGTCCGGCTGTTGGCGCTGGACGCGAATGTCCGTGCTAGCTATGACATCTCGACTCTGAAATGCATTGCACACGGCGCCGCGCCATGTCCGCCCGCGGTCAAGCGCGCGACGATCGAGTGGTTGGGCCCGATCGTCAACGAGTACTACGGCGGCACCGAATCGGCCATCGTCACCGCCTGCAACAGCGAGGAATGGCTGGCTCACGCGGGCACCGTCGGCAAGGTCACCGCGGGTTCCGTGGTGAAGATCCTCGACGCCGACGGCTCGGAGTTACCGCGGGGCGAGGTCGGCGATGTCTATGTCTGGAACCCCGGTTACGGCGACTTCACGTACCACGATCGCGACGACGACCGCGCCGCGATCGAGAAGGACGGTCTGGTGACGATCGGCGACATCGGTTACCTGGACGATGACGGCTACCTGTTTCTCTGTGACCGCCGCAAGGACGTGATCATTTCCGGTGGCGTGAACATCTACACGGCAGAGATCGAGGCGGAGCTGATCCAGCATCCCGACGTGGCGGATTGTGCGGTGTTCGGCATTCCCGACGACGAGTTCGGTGAGTCGGTCGCGGCGGCCGTGCAACTGCGCGATGGTGCGGTCGGTGACGTCGACGGCATCCGGGCCTTCCTCGACGAGCGGCTGGCATCGTTCAAAGTGCCGCGCACCATCGAGTTCGGTGAGCTGCCTCGTGAGGACTCCGGCAAGGTGTTCAAGCAGAAATTGCGGGCACGCTACTGGCCCGAGGGCAAGGCCATCTAGACCCATCACGCCAGCAGCGGCACCGCGTCCTCGCGGGTGTCGGTGAGGATCTCGAACATCACGCGCCGGGTGGCGACGAGCTCCGTGCGCTCAAAGGCGTTACCCGCCAGTCGGATTCGGCAGCTGGCGATGGCGGAGTTATAGCAATATTTCGCGGCGCCGTCGGTGTCGGTGTACTTCAGGCCGATGATGTCGCCGGGCTCGGCCATGATCTCGCCCTCGATCATCTGCTCGGAGACCCGCCCGCCGAAGGTCCACGAGAACGGCCGGTACCGGCCGTGGGTGTGCAGGCTGCCCGGGACCGAGCGCACCGCGAACTCTGTTCCGGCATGCCGGAACACGAACAGCGTGGCCGACGGCAGGAGAACAGGACCGAGCGCTGCCCGCGCCGTGACGATCTCCAGGCTGGATTCCGGGGCATCCTCGAATCCGCACACCTGGCCGAAGGCGTACGCCGGGGTGTGCCGCGTGCCCCAGTTGTGGTTGACGCTGCCCGCCCATCCTTCTACCGAGAGCGCGACGTCATCGAGGTCGAGTCGGCCGTCGAACTGTGCCAGCGGATCGCGAACCATGGTCTTGGCCGTCGGAAGGCGTGCCCTGTACCCGCGTTCGGTGAGGAGTTTGACTGGCGCCGCGGTTCCCGGGGCGATCCGCAGGTCCCAGCGCGCGGAGCCGTCGGCGATCGCGCCCTGCACAGACCGGTCGTCGATCGACGCCTCGCCGATTCGGGCCCTCCAGTCGTCGTACTCGAATTCCGCGGCGTCGATCGGATGCGGCTGCTTGCGCGCGCGGTTGCCCGCGCCGTCGGGGTCGAACACCATCAGCCACACATCGGCGGCTGCTTCGCCGGCCGTCGGCAATAACAGCGTGTGGCGCAGCCACAGCGCCTGAGGGTGTTCCGGGTGGTTGGCCCGGATGTAGCGACTCTCGTAATAGGGGGCCTTCGCGGACATCACGGCCTCAGCATCCAATACTGGAGCCGTGACCGGAGCGGAGATCGCGGCCTACGCGCTTGCCGGAGTGGCCGTGCTGGAGGCGGTCGCACTGATCGTGCTGTGGGTTCGCCACTCGCACACTCAGCAGGAACTGGCAGAACTGCGCCGCCGCACCGATACCAGGAGCATGCTGCTCACTGGTGGACGCGAGGCGGTCAAGACGGTCTGGCAGACGGCCAACATCCTGCGCAAGGACGGGTTCGGCGCAGCGGTGCGGTCATCGATCGAGGACCTTGCCGACTGGGCCGAGGTGGAGCGGCCGGACCTGGCCCGACTCGCACCGAACGGCAAGGTGGCGATCCTGTTCTCCGATATCGAGCAGTCGACGGCACTCAACGAACGCATCGGCGACCGGGCATGGGTCAAACTGCTCGGACAGCACGACCGGCTGATCCGCCGCCACGTCAAGAGCCATTCCGGCCACGTCGTCAAGAGCCAGGGCGACGGGTTCATGATCGCGTTCGCCCAGCCCGAGCAGGCTGTCCGCTGCAGCGTCGAGGTGCAGCGCGCACTTCAGAAGAGGCCCAACGGCATTCGAGTTCGGATCGGCATCCACACGGGTAAGTCCGTGCGACGCGGTGACGATCTCTTCGGCCGCAACGTCGCGATGGCGGCCCGGGTGGCCGGGCAGGCGGACGGCGGCGAGATTCTGGTCAGTGAGGTGGTGCGCGACGCCGTCAACGAGGCCGAGGACCTTGACTTCGACGATGGCCGCGACGTCGAACTCAAGGGATTCTCCGGCACGCACCGGCTGTACGCGGTCGCCGTCTAGCCCCGCTCAGTCCTCGGCGGCCTCGGCGACCCGCTGATGCAGCCGCGTCCGGATGTCCTCCGGTGTGTAGGCGTTGCGACGGCGCTGGTCCCGCGTGACCAGCACGCCACCCGCCACCACGCCGGCGACACCGGCCAATCCGACCAACTTCCATATGCCACGCATGGGAAGAGTCTGCCTAAGCTGCGGTGGTGAAAGAAAGCACGGTGTCGCTGCAACGGGCGCTGGACGAGACCCGCACCGGGGATATCTGGCTGTTTCGCGGCAGTTCAGGGCCGGATCGGGCGATCCAATCGATGACCAACAGCCCGGTCAACCACGTCGGGATGACGATCGCCGTCGAGGACCTGCCGCCGTTGATCTGGCACGCCGAGCTGGGTGACAAGCTGACCGACCTCTGGACGGGCGGCAATCATCGCGGTGTTCAGCTCAACGACGCACGACAGGTCGTCGAGCGATGGATGCAGAACTACCACCAGCGCTGCTGGCTGCGAGAGCTGACGCCGTATGCCGACCGCGATCAGGAGGACCGCGCGCTCAAGGTGGTCGCCCGGATGGACGGCACCCCGTTTCCCAGCACGGCCCGGCTCACCGGCCGATGGTTTCGCGGCCGGATTGCCGTCGGCGATTTCACCCGCGGGATTCCCTTCGTGCACAGGAAGGTTCGTGAGGCGACTCAGCGCACGAAAGACGAAAAGCTCGACGTCGGACTGGAAACGGCCTATTGCGCGGAAACCGTCGCGATCACCTACGAGGAGATGGGCCTGCTCGCGACGGAAAAGCACTACAACTGGTTCGATCCCGGATCGTTCTGGAGCGGCGACACGCTTCCGCTCGCGCCGGGTTATGACTTGGGCGACGAAATCGCCGTTCTCCCATAGCTTTTCTGAGCCCAAGCCTAAGAAGAGCTGAGATTCATGGTTGGGATCTGAGCATCGTTAATGACAATTCCAGCTAGCGCCAAGGACATCCGCATGCCGAAGGGCGAACATTGTTCCCAAGTCCAGTGAGGATGGCCCAGCAGGCGGGAGAACATCATGACACCGACGATCAAATACCTTGCTCCGTGGTTGGCCGCGGCCGCGATCGGCGGCGCGATCACCCTCGCACCCATCGCCGGCGCCGCCGCTCCCGCGCGCGTCACGACCACCGTTACGCATCACGACCCCGACACCGGTACCGATCCGCTGGTGCCCTACGGCACCGATCCCGAGGTTCCGTACCGGCTTGGGTACATCAACCCGAACCACGACCAAGGCAACACCACCAACGGCGAATTGGATCTGCCCTTCTGATCACGCCCGGTTGGTTGGCGCGGGAAACCACCGACGGCGGGACGCGCTGCCCAGCAACGCGTTTGCGTATTGAGCATGTCGGTTCCAACGTGTAAGGATGATCGCCGAGCACCGTGAAGGTCGGTCCGTACCCGCGGCGATGCCGCCGAGGCGGTCCTCCGTCTGCCAGGCCACGGAGTTCAGCAACCCTTCATGACAGGGCCGGTGCTGGATGGCCCCACGTCCTCCACGCAGTCACAGATTCTGCCGTTGCTACTGGTGACGTTGTTTCTCGAACTCCGGCGTACCGGGTTGCACCGCGCACTCTCCCGCACCTTCGTCGGTGTGCTGTTCTCCGTTTTCGGGATCATCGAGACGGTGCTGGTGCTCTCGATCGACGGCATGCTCTACCAGTTCCAGTGGGGCGATCTTCTGTCGGCGCTGGCGATCTTCACACGGACACCACGGCGGGATCGGACAGAAGTTGAGGCCAGGCGGCGGAGCCGGGGCCGGCGGAGTCTCTCCCTCCCAGAAGTTTTGGGCGACGTTGCCCTGCCCGGCGTAGACGGACCAGTACGTGTGGCAGACATTCGCGTCCCACATCACCGGGTTGACCCTCAATTGCCGGCCTGCACCGGAGGATCCCCCGGGCACCAGCGACAGGGACCCGAGGGGTTGTCCTCCGGACAGCCGGGTCAGCTACCCAGCGGCACAGGACCGGGTTTGGACAGCCGCCGACAGCTTGACGTGTTCGCTCTGGTCATGGTGACCCCTTTTCGGTGCACGGTGGCACCCGACCCACTCGCCACCGATGTCAGTCGAACTCGGTGTGCGGTTGTGCGATCACGCTATTGCGTTGAGCAAACTGTGACAAGCCTCCGCGTTCAGGCTAGGGACACCAGGTCAGGTGCCCGAGCGGACCGCTGATGCAGCCCCACCGGCCGTAGCCGTAATCGGGGCCGTAGCCGTAGTCACGACGACCACCCCAGTCTCGACGGCCGCCGTGATCACCCCAATATCCGCCCCCGTGTCCCCAGTCCTGCTTGAATTGAATTCCCGTGACGAGGGGCGCGGGCGAGGCCGGCTCGGCGTTTGCGACGCCCGCACCGAGTCCAACTGCAGTGAAGCCGAGCGCACCGCTGATCGCCGCACCGGCCAGGATTTTCTTCAGATTCATTGGGCAACTCCATTTCGAGGACTTACTTAGACTAACAACGTAAAGACCCCGGCGTTCATGCCCTCTTCCGGCCACCAGATTCCGAAATCGTCTCAGACAGAAGGGTATCCATTCATCGGGATCGTGACGTTGCCCGCGTGGTCGCATCCGCGGCGCCGGACCGCCGTGTGTGCTCGCTGTTTTGCGGTCACCGACCGAAAGCAAAAGGTTTGCGGGGCGGTCAGTTCCACATCGAGGGAACGTGAGGGGCGTCACAGGCGCACCCGGAGAGGGGTCGAAATCTCGTCGCGTTCCGACGTCTGTCAGTCGAGGCAGAACTCGTTGCCTTCGATGTCCTGCATCACGATGCAGGACTCTTCTCCGTCGTCGGCAGATAACAGTCGTATGCGGGCGGCACCGAGTGTGACGAGCCGGGCACACTCAGCCTCGAGTGCAGCGAGGCGATCCGCGCCCACCAGCCCGGTACCGACCCTGACGTCGAGATGCACCCGATTCTTGACGACCTTGCCTTCGGGAACCCGTTGGAAGAACAGCCGCGGCCCCACACCTGTGGGATCAACGCAGGCGAACGCGGCACCCTGCTTTTCGGCGGGTAGTGCGCGGTCGAACTGGTTCCAATCCGCGAATCCCTCGGGCGGAGGGGGCACGACGTAGCCGAGCGTTTCACACCAGAAGCGAGCAACCCGCTCGGGCGCCGCGCAGTCGAAGGTGACCTGGAACTGTCGGACCCCAGCCATTTCCCCACAATAGTGCCGCGAGGCGCGCGTCGACGCCCATGAGCGGCCAGCGCCCTCCTAGGCTCTGCGCGATGACCGAAGCCGCGATCAGACGCCGCTACACCGAGATTGCTGACATCTACATCCGGATGTTCGGTGCCGTAGAACATGTCGATCCTGAAGACCTGGGATTTCTCGAGCGTAATCTCGGCGAGTGCGAGGGCACGGTCCTCGATGCCGGTTGCGGGCCTGGCCACCTCACCGCCTATTTGACGAATCTGGGTCTGGCTGCGACGGGTATCGACCTGGTGCCGGAATTCATCGACAGCGCCCGCGCGATCTGGCCCGAGGTCGACTTCGCGGTCGGCTCGATGCACAAGCTCGATATTCCCGACCGCTCACTGAGCGGAATCCTCGCTTGGTACTCGTTGATTCACTGCGAGCCGGCCGCCGGACTTGCAGCGGTTCTCACCGAATTCCATCGGACGATGTCCCGCGGCGGAACGCTTGTCGTCGGCTTCTTCGAAGGCGGCGAAGTCGCACCGTTCGACCACAAAGTGACAACCGCCTATCGCTGGCCCGCCGACGAAATGTCGCGGATGCTGTCGATGGCCGGGTTCGTCGAGGTCGACCGTCTGCGACGACCTGGGACGGATCGGATCCGGCCCCACGCCGCCCTTGCCGCGTGTGCGAAATAGTCTTCCGACAGGCTGCTCGCTAGACGCTGAATGGAACGCCACGCCGACTCCGGCGGAAATCAGTTCACGCTTCTCTGAATACAGAAGCTGATGTACTTTCGGTGGATGGAAACGGTGATGCATCGGGACGCCCTTGCCCGCTTCGGTTACGCCTTGTCCGATGCCACTCGTGCGCTGATTTTGCTGAGCCTTCGGGACGGCGGGCGGTATCCGTCCGATCTGGCTGACGAGATGGGCGTGTCTCGACAGATCGTGTCCAACCATTTGGCGTGTCTGCGGGGTTGCGGGCTGGTGGTTGCAGTGCCTGAGGGACGGCGGATCAGATACGAGCTTTCCGATTTGCGTATCGCTCATGCGCTTAACGACCTCCTCGGTCTGGTGCTCGCCGTCGATCCGGCGTGCTGCCCATCGAGCGATGAGGGCGGCTACTGATGGCCCATGACTTGAACGTTCCTTCGGCACAGCCTCGCGTATCGGATCAGCGTCGCTGGGTGTTATCGAGACGTATTCGCCTGTTGGTCGCCGCGACCATCACTTACAACGTGATCGAAGCCGTGATCGCGTTGACGGAGGGAGCGCGGGTTTCCTCTACGGCACTGATTGGGTTCGGGCTGGATTCCGTCATCGAAGTATCCTCGGCGGCCGCGGTGGCCTGGCAATTCGCCGGACGGGACCCAGAGGCGCGGGAGAAGATCGCGCTGCGAATCATCGCCTTCTCGTTCTTCGGACTGGCCGTCTACGTCACCGTGGATTCCGTCCGATCCCTGTTGGGTATCGATGCAGCCCAACACTCCACAATCGGCATTGCCTTGGCGGCGACAAGCTTGGCCATCATGCCGGTGTTGTCGTGGGCGCAACGCCGCGCCGGCCGTGAGCTCGGATCGTTGTCGGCGGTCGCTGACTCCAAGCAGACCCTGCTCTGTACATACCTGTCGGCGGTGCTGCTTGCGGGGTTACTCCTCAATAGTCTGTTCGGCTGGTCGTGGGCCGACCCACTGGCCGCACTCGCAATCGCGGTGATCGCCGTCCGGGAAGGCATCAACGCCTGGAAGGGCGATACCTGCTGTGCCACGCCGGTAACCACGAAAACCGGGAAGGACCACAACTGTGACTGCTGCGATGACGGCTGATGACTGGAAGGAGCTTTGATGGCCCGCATCAGCACCCGGTAAAAGTGGCACGGCTCACGCGGAGTGCGGTTGCGATGGTGCTCGCCGACCCTCCGCTGGCATGCATCCGCAGCGCCAACGCACCTTTGGACTTGTCTAGCGCCTTTGGGGTTCGATGTGTTGTCCGCGTGCCTTTCGGGCTTTGGGTGCCGCCGTCCGACGCTCGGCCACTCGAACGCGTCGGTCACTCTCAGAACCTACGGCCCACTTGTCCGACGCGGACGACGTTGTACGCGCTCTGCACTGCCTACCGGATGCATACCCGACGACGCCAAAAAGGCTTCTGCACATCTAGACGTTGAAACGGAACTCGACAACGTCGCCGTCGGCCATCACGTACTCCTTGCCTTCCATCCGCACCTTGCCCGCTGCCTTCGCGGCGGCCATCGAGCCGGCGGTGATCAGGTCGTCGTACGACACGATTTCAGCCTTGATGAAGCCCTTCTCGAAGTCGGTGTGGATGACGCCCGCCGCCTTCGGCGCGGTATCACCCTGGTGAATCGTCCACGCACGTGACTCTTTTGGGCCGGCGGTCAGGAAAGTCTGCAACCGCAACGTGTGAAAACCGGCCCGGGCCAGGGCGTCCAGCCCGCGTTCGCTCTGACCGATCGACTCCAGCAGTTCGGCCGCCGACTCATCGTCGAGCTCTTGCAGCTCCGCCTCGATCTTGGCATCGAGGAACACCGCGTCCGCCGGTGCCACCAACTCCCGCAGCGACGTCGTCCTCGCATCGTCGGTCAACACCGCCTCGTCGGCATTGAACACATAGAGGAACGGCTTGGTGGTCAGCAGATTCAGCTCACGCAACAGCGACGCGTCCACGCCTGCAGCGAACAGCGTCGTGCCCGAATCGAGCGTCTCCTGGGCCGCCACCGCGGCGTCGTAAACCGCCCGACGGTCTTTGTGGGTGCGAGCCTCCTTCTCCAGCCGCGGCAACGCCCGCTCGAGCGTCTGCATGTCGGCGAGGATCAGCTCGGTCTCGATCACCTCGATGTCGGACTTGGGATCGATGCGGCCGTCGACGTGGGTGACGTCTTCGTCGGTGAACACCCGCACCACCTGACAGATGGCGTCGCTCTCGCGGATGTTGGCGAGGAATTTGTTGCCGAGTCCCGCGCCTTCGGAGGCACCCTTGACGATGCCCGCGATGTCGACGAATGTCACCGGCGCGGGCACGATCTTGTCCGACTCGAACATCTTCGCCAGCTCGGCCAACCGTGGGTCCGGCAGCGCCACCACACCCTCGTTCGGCTCGATCGTCGCGAACGGATAGTTGGCTGCCAGCACGTTGTTGCGCGTCAGCGCATTGAACAATGTCGACTTGCCGACATTCGGCAGTCCGACGATTCCCAGGTTGAGGCCCACAGGCACCAGAGTCTAGGAGACAGTGACGGGCACGCCGAACCGAGCTGAAGGTCACTTTTGGGTTAAGCCGGTACGGTCAACCTGTGTCAGCACAGCGCACGCGGTCAGCGGTGACAGCCGACCACCGCTCCGCGCATCCCAATTTCCCAGGTGTTCCCTGGTGGGGTGCGCTGTTGTTCGCAGTGACGCTGACGGCCGTGGGCTTCGCGTTCGACGCCGGTTCAGGCGACAAAGAACTGTCTATGGTGTTCGCCGCCTGCTACGCGCTGGGCTGTGTCGCCGCGGTTCTCGCGGTGCGCCAGTCCTCGATCTTCACCGCTGTCATCCAACCGCCGCTGATCCTGTTCGTCGCCGTGCCGACCGCGTACTTCCTGTTCCACGGCGCGCACATCACCGGCATCAAGGACACGCTCATCAACTTCGGTTATCCGCTCATCGAGCGGTTCCCGCTGATGTTCTTCACGTCGGCCGCAGTGCTGATCATCGGCATGCTCCGCTGGTACTTCGGGATGTGGACGCGGCGCGCAGTGCCTTCGGACACCGCGGACGACGCGGCGGGCAACGGCAACAACCTGGTGTCGTCGGTCACCTCCAAGGTGTCGTCCTTGTTGGGCGGCAACGACGAAAGCGACGCCGACGACGACGCCGATGACGCCAGGCGGCCCCGCCGGCGCCGACATTCCATCGACCGCCCCGTCCGACCCAACAAGGCCGTCGCGGAGGAAACTCCCAGGAGCGGCAGGCCACGGCGCGTCGCTGCGCCGCGGTCACGGCATGCGCGGCCACCCGAGACCGAGATCATCGAACCGATCGTCGAGCGCCCGCGTCGCCCCCGCCGCCAGACCGAGCCGCCGCCGACGCCGCCCGGAGAACCGCGTCGCAGGCCGCGCACCTCGTCCACGCGCGAGCCGCGCAGTTCGTCGGCACGCGAACCGCGTAAGGGGAGCCCGCCGAGCGACCGCCGAACCCCCTACGAGCGCCCCGAGCGCCGTCGCCGCTATGACGACTACGAACCGAGGGAACCGCACACCTCCAACGGCAACGGGACCCATCACCCGATCTCGCGCGTGCGCTACCGCGGAGAGGGTGAAAGCGACAACCGCGCGGAATACCGGGTCCGGCGGCGGACCTCGCGCGACGCGGAAGCCGAAGGCTGGGAGTACGACATCTGACTCGCAGTGGCGAGTGTCACATCGGCGCGCGCAAGAATCGTCCCGCCGCATCCACCGCCGGACCGGAAGTGCCTGCGTCGCTGACGAACACGGCGATCGCGAGGTCGCCGTCGATGCCGACGAACCAGCCGTGTGCGTGTTGATCGTCGATGTATTCGGCGGTACCCGTCTTGCCCAGCATGTCGGGGATGTCCTGCAGTTGGGTCGCGGTGCCGCCGGTGATGGTCTCCCTCATCATCGATTTGACCTGATCGGCGACGCTCGACGGAAGCGGCTCGGGAGCGCGGTCCGGCTTGCCGGGCTGACCGGCGACGATCGCCGGCGCGGGTACCGAGCCGTGGGCCAGCGCAGCGGCCACCAGCGCCATGCCGAACGGAGACGCCGTCACCTGGCCCTGACCGATGCCCTCCTCGACACGCAGTGCAGCGGTGTCGGCGACGGGCACCTTGCCGGTGACGGTGGTCATGCCGGGCGCGGTGTAGTCGATCCCCAGCCCGAGTTGCGCGGCCGCCTTCGCCAGGCCGTCGGGCGGCAGATTCACCGCCAGGCGACCCATCGTGGTGTTGCACGACCGTGCGAACGCCGTGTGCAGCGGCACGTCGCCGAGGTCGAAATTGTCGTCGTTCGGGATCTGCCTGCCCTCGATGTTTTCGGTTCTCGGGCACCCGAGCACGGTGTCGGGCGTGACCTGGCCGGCCTGCAGCGCAGCCGAGACGGTCACGGTTTTGAAGGTCGATCCGGGCGGATAGAGACCCGTCAGGGCGATGGGCCCCTGGGCGTCGGCGGGCGCGTTCTGGGCGACCGCGAGCAGGTTGCCGGTCGACGGTTGGATGACGACCATCGCCGCGGGCGTGGGCAGCGGCGCCAGCGCGGCTTCGGCGTTGTGCAGCATGCCGCTGTCGAGCGTGCTCGAGATGTCGGGCACCGGTTTGGCCGGCTGGCCGCCGACCTGCTTCGCGCCGCCGGCCGCCTGAGCGTTCACCGCCCATCCGGTCGCGTCGTCGGTGGCGTGCTGCCAGAGGTCGGACAGACCGGACAGCGTCGGTGCCGACAACGCCTTGTCGGAGGTGAGCAGCCGCGTCTGTGGTGCGAGCGTGACGTTCGGCAATGCCGACAGCGGCTCCTGGATCGGCGCAAGGTCGTCGGCGCGCAGGGTGATCGCGGTGACCGGCTGGCCGTTCGCGCCGTCAAGCTGCGTTTGCAGTGATTGCGCAGTGATGCTCCCGTCGAGCGGGTTCACCAGTCCTGCAACGGCATTCAGGTCGGCCCCCGGTGACACATTGACCAGCGTCACAACCTGATTGGTCAACAATTCCGCGCCCGTGCGGTCCAGGATTCGGGCCGACGGATCAGGCGCCACCGTCCTGTATGACAGCGGTCCGGCGTCCAGGCCCGGCGCAATGGTCGTCGGGCTCCACGCGATCTTCCAGTCGTCGCCGGACGCGGCCGCGCTGCCGGTGGTGCTGTAGGTCCACTGATTTCGGTCGTTCGGGCCGAGCTTCCACGTGGCGGTGAGGCTGAAGGTGCCCTCGGCGTCCTGGTGGTCGACGTTGGCCACGTCGAAGTGCACGTCCTTGCCGAGGCTGTCGAAAAGCTTGCCGAGAGTGTCCGACGCCGCGGTGGGATCACTGGTGACGGCCGCGGCCGCCGAAACGTCGCCGCGGCTCAGCGCGTCGGCGAACGTGTGCACGGTGCCGTTCAGCCGGTCCGCCGCGTCGTCGCCACAGCCGGCAGTCGCCAGCACGGACACGACGAACAGTCCAAACAGCTTCCTGCGTAAGCGCACTCGGTTGACAGTACCCAGCACACCGAACGCCGGATCGCGACGCGCGGGCCTAGGTGCGAGCCGGGCGGATCTCCCGGGGCAGGGCGAATACCAGGGTCTCGTTGGCGGTGGTGACCGGCTGCACCACGTCATAGCCGTACTCCGCCAAGCGCTCGAGCACACCGCGCACCAGGATTTCGGGGACGGACGCGCCGGAGGTGACGCCGACCGTCGTCACCCCCGAGAGCCAGGCAGGGTCGATGTCGTCGGCGTAATCCACCAGGTGGGAGGTCATCGATCCGGCACCGAGCGCGACCTCCACCAACCGCACCGAGTTCGACGAGTTGCGTGAGCCGACCACGATCACGAGCTGACACTCCGGCGCCATCGCCTTGACCGCGACCTGACGGTTCTGGGTGGCGTAGCAGATGTCGTCGCTGGGCGGATCCTGCAGCGTCGGGAAGCGCTCCCGAAGCCGCCGCACCGTCTCCATCGTCTCGTCGACGCTCAGCGTGGTCTGGGACAGCCAGATCACCTTGTTCTCGTCGCGGACCGTGACGTTGTCGACCGCGTCAGGCCCGTCTACCAGCTGCACGTGATCGGGCGCCTCCCCTGCAGTGCCGATGACCTCTTCGTGGCCTTCGTGGCCGATCAACAGGATGTCGTAGTCGTCCCGGGCGAACCGCTTGGCTTCGTTGTGCACCTTGGTCACCAGCGGACACGTCGCGTCGATCACCTTGAGGTCGCGTTCCTGGGCGTTCACGTGCACGGTCGGGGCCACGCCGTGGGCGGAGAACACGACGATCGAACCCTCCGGCACCTCGTCGGTCTCGTCGACGAAGATCGCGCCCGCCTTGGCCAGCGTCTCCACGACGTGCACGTTGTGCACGATCTCGTGCCGGACGTACACCGGCGCGCCGTGTTTCTCCAGTGCGCGTTCCACGGTTTCGACGGCTCGGTCCACCCCGGCGCAGTACCCGCGAGGCTCGGCCAGCAGTACGCGCTTGCCGGCAACGCCACCAGTGACCGAGCTCGTGGCGCCCGGAATCCCCATGTTGACAGTCGGTGGCATGGCTCCCAGGGTACTGACCCGCGACCTCAGGAGGCCAGCCGTAGGCTGTGGGCCATGGCAACTGCACCATATGGGGTCCGTCTGCTGGTAGGTGCGGCGGTGACCGCCCTGGAGGAAACCCGGAAACTCCCGCAGACCATCCTGATGTATCCGATGACCATTGCGAGCCAGATCGCGCACCTGGTGATGAAGATGCAGCAAGACGTGGCCGACCTCGTCAACAAGGGTGACGAAACACTCGAGGCGATCTTCCCACCCAAGGACGAGCAGCCCGAATGGGCGACCTTCGACGAGGACCTCGAGGACGAGCCGTCCCGGCCCATCGATGGTGAACGCCTCACCGAGGGCCGCTTCGCGCTGTTCACCGGCGGTGAACCCGAGACGCCGGACCCAGCGCCCGACGCGCAGGAGCCACGGCGCGCCGGCACGCCCGAAATCGTGGCCGACCTCGACTACGAGTCGCTGACGCTGGCCCAACTGAGGGCCCGCCTGTCGACGCTGCGGGTCCCCGACCTGGAGGCCCTGCTGGACTACGAAGCCGCCACCAAGGCCCGCGCCCCGTTCCAGACCCTGCTCGCCAACAGGATCACCCGCGCGACTGCCAAGTGACCGAGCGGGTCGCCGCAGTGCCGAGCACCCCGCAGGGACAGTCGGCGGACAATCCGTACCCGGTCCGCACGGTCGCGATGTTGGTCAAGGGCTGGATCGACAAACTCGGCACTGTATGGGTCGAGGGTCAGATCGCCCAGATGAACGTCCGCCCGAATTCATCCACCGCCTACATCACCCTGCGTGACCCGGCGGCGGACATGTCGCTACAGATCACCTGCCCGCGGGAGCTGGTGCACAACGCGCCGGTGAAGCTCACCGAGGGCACGCAGGTGATCATGCTGGGCAGGCCGAACTTCTTCGTCGGTCGCGGGACGTTCTCGTTGCGGGTCAACCAGATTCGTGCGGTCGGCATCGGGGAGCTGCTGGCCCGCATCGACCGTCTCCGCCGGCTTCTTGACGCCGAGGGTCTCTTCGATCCCCGTCTCAAGCGGCCTATTCCGTTCCTGCCTGACTCCGTCGGCCTCATCACGGGTCGCGCGTCGCACGCCGAGCGCGACGTCGTCACGGTCGCGGAGACACGTTGGCCGGCGGTGCGGTTTGTGGTCCGCAACACCGTGGTTCAGGGTCCTAACGCGGTGCCGCAGATCGTCGAGGCGCTGCGCGAACTGGACGGCGACCCGGCTGTCGACGTGATCGTGATCGCCCGCGGCGGTGGCAGCGTCGAGGATCTGCTGCCGTTCTCCGACGAGACGCTGTGCCGCGCGATCGCCGCATGTACGACCCCGGTGGTCAGCGCCGTCGGCCACGAACCCGACAACCCGCTGTGCGACCTCGTGGCCGACCTGCGCGCGGCCACCCCGACCGACGCCGCCAAGCGGATCGTCCCGGACACCGCCGCCGAGCAGGCACTCATCGCAGATCTGCGGGGTCGCAGTGCCCGGGCCCTGCGCAACTGGGTGAATCGCGAACAGAACGCCCTATCGGCGCTGCGCAGCCGGCCCGTGCTGGCCCAGCCGCTGACGGCGCTCGCCGCCCGCGCCGACGAGGTTCACCGCGCCCGGTCCGCCGCCCGGCGCGACATCACCCGGCTGCTGGCCGCCGAGAACGAGCGCATCGGCCACCTGTCGGCGCGGCTGACGACGCTGGGCCCGGCGGCGACCCTGGCCCGCGGTTACGCGGTGGTCCAGACGATGTCCGCGGGTGGGACCGCGGGGATTCTGCGAGCGACCGCGGACGCCCCCGACGGGACCCGCCTGCGGGTGCGGGTGGCCGACGGCGCGGTCACGGCGATCAGCGAAGGCCCCGAGGGAGGCACAACATGAAGCCCATTAGTGAGTTGGGGTACGAAGAAGCGCGGGACGAGCTGATCGAGGTCGTACAACAGCTGGAGCAGGGTGGCCTCGACCTGGACGCGTCCCTGAAGCTCTGGGAAAGAGGCGAAGAGCTGGCTAAACGATGCGACGAGCACTTAGCCGGCGCGCGCAGGCGAGTGGAGGATGCGCTGGCCTCCAGGGATGGCGGAGAAAGTTGAAATTGAAACGAGTTTCAGTTTGATGCCTCGAAACTGAAACACGTTTCATTTATGCTCGCCGCTTTGGTGACCCAACGCTGACCACTGAATTGGGAAAAGTTCTCGTCACCGGAGGCTCCGGCTTCGTCGGCGCCAACCTTGTGAGCGAACTCCTCGATCGTGGTCACCGGGTCCGGTCCTTCGACCGCGTTCCGTCCCCGCTTGCCGGGCATCCGCGGATGGAGGTTATCGACGGTGACATCTGCGACGCGGACACCGTGGCGGCCGCTGTCGACGGCGTCGACACCGTCATCCACACCGCGGCGATCATCGATCTGATGGGCGGGACGTCGGCCACCGAGGAATACCGGCAACGCAGTTTCGCGGTGAACGTGACCGGCACCCAGAACCTGGTGCACGCCTCGCAGGCGGCCGGCGTGAGGCGGTTCGTCTACACGGCGTCCAACAGTGTCGTGATGGGCGGCCTGCACATCTCCGGCGGCGACGAAACACTGCCCTACACCGAGCGATTCAATGATCTGTACACCGAAACCAAGGTGGCGGCCGAGCGGTTCGTGTTGTCCCAGAACCGTGTTGGTGAAATGCTCACGTGTTCCATCCGGCCCAGCGGCATCTGGGGCCGCGGCGATCAGACCATGTTCCGCAAGGTGTTCGAAAGCGTGCTCGCCGGCCACGTGAAGGTGCTCGTCGGCGGCAAGAACGTCAAGCTCGACAACTCGTATGTGCACAACCTGATTCACGGCTTCGTCCTTGCCGCCGAGCACCTGGTGCCGGGCGGGACGGCGCCCGGTCAGGCCTACTTCATCAACGACGGTGAGCCGATCAACATGTTGCCGGGGCGGCTGGTGCGGTTCGCGATGACGGTTTGGCAGTGGTTCCACTTCCGCTTCGGCCTGCCCAAGCCGATGCTGGAACCCCTTGCCGTGGAACGACTCTACCTCGACAACTACTTCTCCATCGCCAAGGCGCGACGCGACCTCGGTTACCGGCCGCTGTTCACCACCGAACAGGCGATGGCCGACTGCCTGCCCTACTACGTCGACCTCTTCGAGCAGATGAAGGCGGCCACCCCGCAGCCCGTGTCCGCATAACGGACATCCAGCCCGGCAGACCTTCGGGCCCGGCCGCAGAGGTCGTGCGGCACGCGTGTGGCCTCCTCGCCGATCACCGGGTGTCCACAGCCCGCGGGGTCACGGTGGGCGTCCCCGCGGGTGGTCAGTGTGTCGCCGCCATTGCGCTGCGCGTGCGCGGTCGCGTGCATGTGCGTTGCATCCTGGTCGAACTCGATATCGACGCACCAGTTGTTGCTGAAGTCCTTGTCATACTCGCCATCACCTGCTCCCTCAAGGGACCGCCCGTTTGTCCGGATGCGGGTGGGAGCGGTCGCGTAAATATCGGCTGAGAAACGGGGCGAACCGCTCCGAATCGGGTTGACGCGGCCTAGCGTTCGCCTCGGACACAGTCGGTGCGAGAGAGGTCATGCAATGCCTGACGGCAAACCCAACATCCTGGTCATCTGGGGCGACGACATCGGGATTTCCAACCTGAGCTGCTACAGCGACGGCCTGATGGGGTACCGCACACCCAACATCGACCGGATCGCCGACGAAGGGATGCGGTTCACCGACTCATACGGAGAGCAAAGCTGCACCGCCGGCCGCGCAGCGTTCATCAGTGGACAAAGCGTGTACCGCACGGGAATGAGCAAGGTCGGCGTGCCTGGTGCCGACGTCGGCTGGGCCGCGGAGGATCCGACCATCGCCGAGCTGCTCAAGCCGCTCGGATACGCGACCGGGCAGTTCGGCAAGAATCACTTCGGCGACAAGAACAAGCACCTGCCGACCGTGCACGGCTTCGACGAGTTCTTCGGCAACCTCTATCACCTCAATGCCGAAGAGGAACCCGAACAGTTCGACTACCCCCACGCCGACCAGTTCCCCAGGCTGCACGACTTCGCCCTGCCGCGCGGAGTGCTGAAGTGCAAGGCCACCGACGAGGTGTCGAAGGAACCCGACGACCCGAAGTTCGGCCCGGTCGGCAAGCAGGTCATCGAGGACACCGGGCCGCTGGACACCAAGCGCATGGAGACCATCGACGATGACACCACCGGGGCGTGCATCGATTACATCAAGCGTCAGCACGACGCCGGCACACCGTTCTTCGTGTGGATGAACACCACCCACATGCACCTCTACACCCACACCAAGCCGGAGAGCCGCGGCCAGGCGGGGCTGTGGCAGTCGGGCTACCACGACTCGATGATCGACCACGACCGCAACGTCGGGCAGCTGCTGGATTGCCTGGACGAACTCGGCATCGCCGACGACACCATCGTCGTCTACAGCACCGACAACGGACCGCACCGCAACAGCTGGCCGGATGCCGGCACCACCCCGTTCCGCAGCGAGAAGGACACCAACTGGGAAGGGGCATTCCGGGTTCCGGAGATGATCCGCTGGCCCGGAAAAATCGAGGCGGGCTCGGTGTCGAACGAGATCATCCAGCACCACGACTGGCTTCCGACGTTTCTGGCGGCGGCGGGTGAACCGGACATCATCGAGAAGCTGAAGAAGGGCCATAAGGCCGGGGCCGACGGCAAGACCGAGTACAAGGTTCACATCGACGGTTTCAACCTGCTGCCCTACCTGACCGGCGAGGTCGAGACGAGCCCCCGGCGCGGCTTCTTCTACTTCTCCGACGATGGCGACCTGGTCGCGATGCGGTTCGAGAACTGGAAGGCGGTGTTCATGGAGCAGCGCTGCCAGGGCACGCTGCGGATCTGGGCCGAGCCGTTCACCACACTCCGGGTGCCCCTGCTGTACAACCTGCGGACCGACCCCTACGAGTACGCGAACATCACGTCGAACACGTACTACGACTGGTTGCTGCACCACGACTACTTCATCTTCTACATGACCGCGATGGCAACCATGTTCCTGGAGACGTTCAAGGAGTTTCCGCCGCGGCACGAGCCGGCCAGCTTCAGCGTCGACCAGGCGGTTGAGAAGCTTCACAAATTCCTAGCGAAGGATTGAAATGCCCGACAAGAAACCGAATATCCTCGTCATCTGGGGCGACGACATCGGCATCTCGAACCTGAGTTGCTACAGCCGCGGGATGATGGGCTACTTCACGCCGAACATCGACCGGATCGCCGACGAGGGAATGCTTTTCACCGATTCCTACGGTGAGCAGAGTTGCACCGCGGGACGGTCGTCGTTCATCACCGGACAGAGCGTCTACCGCACCGGCATGAGCAAGGTCGGGATGCCCGGCATGGACATCGGGTTGCAGAAGGAGGACCCGACCATCGCCGAACTGCTCAAGCCGCTCGGCTACGCGACGGGACAGTTCGGCAAGAACCACCTCGGTGACCTCAACAAGTTCCTGCCCACCGCGCACGGCTTCGACGAGTTCTTCGGCAACCTCTATCACCTCAACGCCGAGGAGGAACCGGAGAATCCGGACTATCCCACAGAACAAGAAGCTCCTCTGCTTCGCAAGGCACTGCTACCGCGTGGAGTCATTCACTCCTGGGACACCGACGAGGACGCCGGCGAGGTCGACGACCGATACGGCCCGGTCGGTAAGCAGCGCATCGAGGACACCGGACCGCTGACCAAGAAGCGGATGGAGACCATCGACGACGAGACCACCGCCGCCTGTACCGATTTCATCAGACGCCAGCACGAGGCAGACACGCCGTTCTTCGTCTGGATGAACATGACGCACATGCATTTTCGCACCCACACGAAACCGGAGAGCGTCGGCCAGGCCGGCCGCTGGCAGTCGCCGTACCACGACACCATGATCGACCACGACCGCCACGTGGGCACGCTGCTGGACCTGGTCGACGAACTCGGGATCGCCGAGGACACCATCGTCATCTACTCCACCGACAACGGACCGCATGCCAACAGCTGGCCGGACGGAGCCACGACCCCGTTCCGCAGTGAGAAGGCCACCAACTGGGAAGGCGCCTTCCGGATACCGGAGATGATCCGCTGGCCAGGAAAGATCAAGCCGCGCTCTGTTTCCAACGAGATTGTGCAGCATCATGATTGGCTGCCGACATTCCTGGCCGCCGCCGGCGAGCCCGATATCGTCGAGAAACTGAAGGGTGGGCACACCGCCGGAGATATGAAGTACAAGGTTCACATCGATGGCTACAACCTGCTGCCGTACTTGACCGGTGAGGTGGAGAAGAGCCCACGACGAGGGATGATCTACTTCTCCGACGACTGCGACGTGCTGGGCATCCGCGCCGAGAACTGGAAGGTCGTGTTCCAGGAGCAGCGCTGCCAGGGCACCCTGCAGATCTGGTTCGAGCCGTTCACACCGCTGCGGGCGCCGAAGTTGTTCAATCTGCGGACCGATCCGTTCGAACGCGCGGACATCACGTCGAACACATACTGGGACTGGGTCATTGACCGCATCTTCCTGGTGCTCTACGGGTCGGCGATCGCGACACAGTTCCTTGAGACGTTCAAGGAGTTCCCGCCGCGCCAGGAGCCGGCGACGTTCACGATCGACCACGCGGTCGAGGAGCTGAACAAGTTCCTCTCCACCCGGGGTGGCTGAAGGTGGCAGAACTCGCGACATGGTGCGACGGGTCCACGAAGTCGGCGATTGTCGACTTCGTCGGCCGGGTCACCGCCGAGGATGGTCCCGACCATGTACCGCCGGACGCGCGTGTCGCGGTGTTCGACAACGACGGCACGTTGTGGTGCGAGAAACCGATGTACATCCAGCTCGATTTCATCGTGCACCGGCTCGCCGAGAAGGCAGCTGCCGATCCGGCGCTGCGCGACCAGCAGCCCTACCAGGCGGCGACCACCGGAGACCTGAACTGGTTCGGCGGCGCCATCACCAAGCATTACCAGGGTGACGACTCCGACCTGAAAGGTCTTGCCGCGGCTGTGATGTCGCTGCACGCATCGATGACCGTCGAGGAGCATGCCGCCAAGGTCAGCGCGTTCTACGCCGAGGGACAGCATCCGACGCTGGGCCGGCCGTATCGGGCCTGCACCTACCAGCCGATGGTGGAGCTGTTGCGCTATCTCGAAGCTCACGACTTCACGTGCTACATCGTTTCCGGTGGCGGCCGTGACTTCATGCGACCGATCACCTCGGCGATTTACGGAATTCCACCAGAACGCGTCGTCGGGAGTTCACAGGGGCTGAAGTTCGACGGCGGCATTGGAGCCGAGGCCGGCCACGGCAACCTCCTTATTCAGCCCGCGCTAGACGTCTTCGACGATGGTCCAGAGAAGCCGGTGCGCATCTGGAACCGAATCGGCAGGCGCCCCATCTTTTCTGCGGGCAACTCCAACGGCGATGACGAGATGCTGATGTACTCAGGCAAGCCCGGTGCCCCGGCGCTGCGACTTCTGGTGCTCCACGACGATGCCGAGCGTGAATTCGACTACACCGCGGGGGCAGAGCGCGCATTGGAGCATGCCAAGCAGTACGGCTGGACCGTGGTGAGCATGCGAAACGACTGGGCGAACGTCTTCAGTGACTGACCTCGTCTGGATTCCGGGGCAGACGACCGTGCTGGGCTCGGAAGAGCATTACCCGGAGGAGGCGCCCGCCCGGGAGGTCGATGTCGACGGGTTCTGGATCCATGACCGCCAGGTGACAAACCTTGATTTCGTCGAATTCGTGGGCGCTACAGGTTATGTCACGGTCGCCGAACGTCCGCTCAGCGCCGACGACTACCCCGGCGCGCCGCCCGAGAACCTGCAACCGGGCTCGATGGTGTTCACCCGCACGGCCGGCCCCGTCGACCTGCGGCACCTCAACCTGTGGTGGACGTGGACGCCCGGGGCGTCGTGGCGCCGCCCGGTCGGCCCGCACTCGTCGATCGACAAACGCGCCGACCACCCGGTGGTGCACGTCGCCCACGAAGACGCCGAAGCCTACGCGGCGTGGGCGGGGCTGTCGCTACCGACGGAGGCCGAATGGGAGACCGCGGCACGCGGTGGCCTTGTCGGAGGGAAGTACACCTGGGGCGACGAGCCGGAACGGCCGGAGCAGCGACTCGCGAACTATTGGCACGGCGACTTCCCGTGGCGTCCCGAGCGGGGCTACGGGCGAACGGCGCCAGTCGGAAGCTTCCCGCCCAACCCGTACGGCCTTTTCGACATGGCGGGCAACGTCTGGGAATGGACCACCGACTGGTACGCCGACTCCCACGCGGGCGGATCGTGCTGCGTGGCGGACAGCTACGACCCGCAGCAGCCACAGTTCAAGGTGCCCCGCAAGGTCGTCAAGGGCGGCTCGTTCCTCTGCGCCGACGACTACTGTCTGCGTTACCGTCCCGCCGCCCGCCGGCCCCAACCGATCGACACCGGCATGAGCCACATCGGGTTCCGCTGCGTTCGCCGCCCGCAGTCGAGTTCTGCACCAGGCTTGTGAAATCTGCGGCGGTTTCAAGGGACGAACGACCCTGATGCAGAACTCGCGGGAGCTCGGTCAGCCGGCCTCGGCGGCTTTCTTGATCGCTGCGAGGGTGGCCGGGATGCCGCTCCTCGCCTGATCGGTGCGTTTCTCTATCTCGGCGTCGGCCTGGTCGCCGTACCGTTCGCGAAAGCCGGCGATGCCGGCGGGCAGAAACTCCCACGATTCGGTGAGTCGCGTGCCGTCGTTCTCCGGTTCAAACGAGTAGCCCCAGTAGACGAAGCCGTTGTTCACCTCCCAGGCGAACTTCCGACCCGGCTCGGCTGCCACCACCTGACATCGCGTCTCCCAGGTCCGCTCCGGAGTCTGGTTGCGGCCGGTGAACCACGCGCCGACCTGCGGGCCCCCTCCCTCGTCCCACCAACAGGCCTGGCAGATCGGGCTCCACTCACCGGTCCGCGTCACATCCGACACCAGCGCATACAGCTCGTCCGGTGTCACAGCCACGGAAATCGAATCGGACATCTTCAGCTCGGTCACGACTCGAGTCTGCCTGGTGACGGACCACTAGCGCTAAGTTGGAACGCGTTCTACCCCGTCGTGGAAGGGCCAACTGGATGAGCAACGGTAACGAGCGGCTCGCCGTCGTCATCGGCGCGGCGTCCGGAATCGGCTGGGCCACCGCCCGCGCCCTGGCCGCCGACGCTGCCGCGTCGTCATCGCCGACCGCAACATCGACGGCGCGAAAGCCAACGCCGCCGAACTCGGAAGCCCGCATACCGCCGCGACCGTTGATGTCATTCACGAGGAGTCGGTGCAGCGGCTGTTCGACGAGGCCGGGCCGGTCGACGTCGTGGTCAACTGCGCCGGGTTCAGCAATGTCGGCCTCATCACGGACATGCCGGTCGAGGACTTCCGCTCCGCGATCGACGTCTGCCTCAACGGCGCCTTCATCGTCGCCAAGCACGCGGGGTGGCATCTGCGTGAGGGCGGCGCACTGGTCTCGATCAGCTCGCTCAACGGGCCAGCCGGCGGCCGGGATGAGCGCCTACTGCGCCGCCAAGGCCGGTCGGTCCATGCTCACCCAGGTCGCCGCCCTGGAGATGGGGCCGCGCGGAATCCGGGTCAACGCCGTGGCGCCGGGTTTCGTGCACACCCCGCTGACCGCACCGGCGGCCGCCGTGCCGGGAGTGGTTGAGGACTACGTGGACAACACCGCCCTCGGCCGGGCAGGCACACCGGAAGACATCGCCAACGCGGTGCTGTACCTGTCTTCGCCGAGCTCGTCGTGGCTGACCGGCGAGGTACTCGACATCAATGGCGGTGCCCACCTCAAGCGTCATCCGGACATCATGGCCCGTGTGATGAAGCTTGCGGCACAATGAATTTCAGCGGAAAGCAGGCGATCGTGACCGGGGCGGGCTCCGGTATCGGCGCGGCACTGTGCCGTGCGCTGGCCGGCGCGGGCGCGAATGTGGTGTGCACCGACATCGACGGCGGCGCCGCCGATCGAACCGCGGCGGTGATCGGCACCCGCGCACGCTCGGCGCGCCTCGACGTCACCGATGCGGCAGCCGTCCAGGGAGCCGTCGACGACGCGGTGGACCGCGCCGGGCGGCTTGACCTGATGTTCAACAACGCCGGCATCTGCTGGGGCGGGGACACCGAACTGCTCACGCTGGACCAGTGGAACGCGATCATCGACGTCAACATCCGCGGTGTCGTGCACGGCGTCGCGGCGGCCTACCCGCTGATGCTGCGGCAGGGGCATGGTCACATCATCAACACCGCGTCGATGGCGGGCCTCACCGCGGCGGGCCAGATCACCAGCTACGTGACCACCAAACACGCCGTCGTCGGAATGTCGTTGGCGTTGCGTTCGGAGGCCGTCCCCCGCGGGGTCGGGGTGCTGGCGGTGTGCCCCGCTGCGGTGGAGACCCCGATCCTCGACGAGGGTGCAATCGGCGGCTTCGTCGGCCGCGATTACTTCCCCGCGGCCCAGGGCGGCAAGACCTACGACGCCGACCAGCTGGCCGGTGACACCCTCAAGGCCATCGCAAAGAACAAGGCGCTCTTGGTGAAACCCCGAAGCGCACACGGCCAATGGCTATTCGCGCGGCTCGCGCCCGCGCTGATGAACCGCATGTCGATGCGCTTCATCGAAGGCCAGCGTGCGAAGTAGGCCGCCGCGCGCGTCGGAATGGGGTTTCTTGACTGAGTTGAGGTTTCACCACCCGGCACTCGGCGGATAACCCATTCATCGCAAAGCGCACGAAGTGTGAAATACGCTGTTGACAACCGAACTGGGGGTGGAGAAGACCAGTGGCCGCCATGGATACCGAATTCACGCTGACACAGAAGCGTGCCTTGGCCGTCGCCACGGTCGTCGCCGTTCTGTTCGGCGCGTACTTCCTGCGGAACTATTTCATTCTCATCGTGGTGGCCGCGGTCGTCGCCTACCTGTTCAGCCCGGTGTACAACCGCATCAACAGGCGACTGAGCAAGGGCGCCTCGGCTACGCTCACGCTGTTGGCCGTGATCGCCAGCGTCATCGTCCCCCTCGGCCTGATCGTGTTGCTCGGGGTCGTCCAGATCACCGAGATGGTAAAGAGCGTCGCCGGCTGGGTCGAGCGGACCGACCTTTCCACGTTGGGCGACAAGACCCTGCGCATCATCAACGAGTTCCTCTCCCGGGTGCCGTTCGCGGACGTCACCGTTACTCCGGAGATGCTTCGCAAGGCGATGACAACCGTCGCCCAGAATGTCGGTCAGTGGCTGTTGCATGCCCTGCAGGGAGCCGCCGGCGGCGTCGTCGGCGGGATAACCGCCGCGATCCTCTTTCTCTACGTGTTCATTTCGCTGCTGACGAATCAGGACGGCGTGCAGACGCTTATTCGCCGGCTCAACCCGCTCGGCGAGGAGGTCACCGACCTCTACCTGGCCAAGATGGGCGCGATGGTGAACGGCACGGTCAGGGGCCAGTTCGTGATCGCCCTGTGCCAGGGTATCGCGGGCGCGGTCTCCATCTACGTCGGCGGCTTCCATGACGGGTTCTTCATCTTCGCAATACTTTTGAGCGCGCTTTCCGTCATTCCGCTGGGCAGCGGTATCGTCACGATTCCCTTCGGCGTCGGAATGATCCTGTTCGGCAATGTGATCGGCGGCCTCTTCGTCATTCTCTTTCACCTCATCGTGGTGACGAACATCGACAACTTCCTGCGGCCGATCCTGGTCCCGCGTGAGGCGCGTCTCGACTCGGCACTGATGTTGCTTGCCGTTTTCGCCGGAATCGGCATGTTCGGTGCATTGGGAATCATCATCGGCCCGGTGCTGATGATCGTCATCGTCACCACCATCAGCGTCTATCTGGCGGTGTACAAGGGCGTGCCCATGGACCAGCATGACGACGAGGGCTCACCGAAGAAGAAGCGCCGCTTGGGCTGGTTGACGCGCCGGGCCAGGCGGGTGCAGCCGGAGGCGCCCGAACCAGACGCGGACGCACCCGCGGCGGACCGGGGCGCTACGTCAGCCGGGCCCTGAGGAATTCGACGACGCGCTTGCGGGCCTCGTAGGCGGGGTGCCCCTCGTGCTCCCGCATCTCCAGGGTCAACACCGAATGCGACATCGTGCCGAATCCGTGCTCGTTGCCCTTCTTCGAGCTGATCTCTATCACCTCGAACGCGTCACCCAGACGGTCCTTCAGCGTCGTGAAGCGTTCCGCCGGCGACAGGCGGTCTTCGCTGAACCGCAGGCCCAGCGCGCAGAGTCCCTCGTCGGCGGCCCGCCTTTCGACGATCTTCAACTCGGCCTCGGACAGCCCGGGATCGCGTCGTTGCTTGGCCGTCAACCCAAACGGGAGCGACGGCTGGCTCAGCACCGGGGCCAGCACGCTGTCGTCCACCGCGGCCGCGAGCGCGAAGCCGCCGCTCCAGCACTCGCCGATCACCCCGACACCCTTGCCTGGCGTCTTCTCGTTGAGGTCGCGGGCCACGGCGCGAAGGTAATGCGCAACCGGCCGGTCCGCGTTCGTCGCGAACGCTGCGAATTCCTTTGCCACACAACCGCGCAGAATCACCGGCACCATGCCCGGCCGGACGCCGGGCGCACCCGGGGTACCGAACAGGGACGGGCAGGCGACGGTGAACCCGTTGTCCACCAAATGATTACCGAGCGCCAGCACACCGGGGTGGATTCCCGGCATCTCGGGGATCAGTACCACGCCGGGACCCTCACCCTTGCGGTAGACGTCGTGGGTGTAGCCGGTCGCGGTGAACGGCGCCGCGCTCCATCCGGTCAGATCTGCTTCGGGCGCGGTCATGCCGTCTCCGTCCTCGGGGATCGCGGGCCTACTTGACTGGCAGCGGCGGCTGCGTTTGCGTCGCCTGGGCCAGAATACGGTACTCATCAGTACCGGCGGCGCCGGTCAGCGCAATCTGTGCTCGTCCGGTCGGACCGCCCAGCCGGGTGGTCCACACCGGCTCGGCGGCCTTGCCGTCGTCGCGCTCTCCCTCGTAAACGATCCACCGGACGCCGTTGATGTCCTGCACACCCGTGGGGTGCAGTTCGGGATTGATCGAAGCGACCAGCTTGTCCTCGTCGGCGTTGCTCTGGGTCAGGCTCAGGTACACCCCGCTGGGCGTCAGGTAGCCCACGGTCGAGCTGACCGCGCGCGCCGGCTGGCCCGACGCGGCATCGGTGCGACCACCGTCGATGCCCTTTCGGCTGCCGGAGTTCGACTGCCAGCCCGGGGGCAGCTTCGGCAGCCGGATCGGAATGTTCAGGGCATCGGCGTCTGCCTGCAGCGCGGCCGGCGCGTCATAGGTCGGCACCGCACCCTGGCCGGGCCCGGTGGGCGCGAACGAACACATGCCGAGCATCCCGGCCAGCACAATGCAGGCCAGCACCAGTGGAGCGATCGACCAGAACATGTCCCGGCCGTCCTGCAGCAGGCGCGGCTTCGCCGGCCTGGGCACCGGAGCCGGGCTGCCGGCGACATCAGACCGCGGAGCCGGGCTGCCGGCGACATCAGACCGCGGAGCCGGGCTGCCGGCGACATCAGACCGCGGAGCCGGGCTGCCGGCGACATCAGACCGCGGAGCCGGGCTGCCGGCGACATCAGACCGCGGAGCCGGGCTGCCGGCGACATCAGACTGCGGAGCCGGGCTGCCAACGGGCTCGGGACCCTGCTGCGGCTGCGTCGTCATGTCAGCCAGTATCCCAGCTCACCTCGGACATGCCGTTAATGGGAGAATCGGGCCATGAGCCCCCAGCGTGGTGAAGCCCCTGATCGCAACCTCGCACTCGAACTCGTGCGCGTCACCGAAGCCGGCGCGATGGCGGCAGGTCGCTGGGTCGGCCGCGGCGACAAAGAGGGCGGTGACGGCGCCGCGGTCGACGCGATGCGCGAGCTGGTGAACACGGTGTCGATGCGCGGCATCGTGGTGATCGGCGAGGGCGAGAAGGACAACGCGCCGATGCTCTACAACGGCGAAGAGGTCGGCAACGGCGACGGGCCGGACTGCGACTTCGCCGTCGACCCGGTCGACGGCACCACGCTGATGAGCAAGGGGCTGCCCAACGCGATCTCGGTGCTCGCGGTCGCCGAGCGCGGCGCGATGTTCGACCCGTCGGCGGTGTTCTACATGAACAAGATCGCGGTCGGACCCGAGGCCGTCGACGCCATCGACATCACCGCCCCCATCGGTGAGAACATCCGCCAGGTCGCCAGGGCCAAGCGTCTGTCGGTGTCCGACATGACGGTGTGCATCCTGGACCGGCCCCGCCACGAGCGGCTGATGGCCGAGGTCCGCGACGCCGGTGCCCGGATCCGGCTCATCACCGACGGCGACGTGGCAGGCGCGATCTCGGCGTGCCGGCCGAACTCGGGCACCGACCTGCTCGCCGGCATCGGTGGCACACCCGAGGGCATCATCACGGCGGCCGCCATTCGCTGTATGGGCGGCGCCATTCAATGCCAGCTCGCCCCGAAGGACGACGAGGAACGCCAGAAGGCGATCGACGCCGGCTATGACCTCGACCGGATCCTGTCCACCGAGGATCTGGTGTCCGGGGAGAACGTCTTCTTCTGTGCCACCGGCGTCACCGACGGCGACCTGCTCAAGGGCGTCCAATACTACGGCGGCGGTTGCACCACGCAGTCGATCGTCATGCGGTCCAAGTCGGGCACGGTGCGGATGATCGAGGCCTATCACCGGCTGTCGAAACTGAACGAATACTCCTCCATCGATTTCACCGGCGACAGCAACGCCTTCCAACCGCTCCCCTGACCACCGACACCAGAAGGGCACACATGACCACCGACGCCGTCGACAACGCCGTCGAATACCGCATCGAACACGACACCATGGGCGAGGTCCGGGTACCGGCCAGCGCGTTGTGGCGGGCGCAGACCCAACGCGCGGTGGAAAACTTCCCGATCTCGGGACGCGGCCTGGAGCGCACGCAGATCCGGGCGCTGGGCCTGCTGAAAGGTGCCTGCGCACAGGTGAACAAGGACCTCGGGTTGCTCGACGCCGACAAGGCCGACGCCATCATCGCCGCGGCCTCCGAGATCGCCGACGGCCGCCATGACGGCCAGTTCCCCATCGACGTGTTCCAGACCGGTTCGGGCACCAGCTCGAATATGAATGCCAACGAGGTGATCGCAGGCATCGCCGGCCAGAACGGCGTGAGTGTGCACCCCAACGACGACGTCAACATGTCGCAGTCGTCCAACGACACCTTCCCCACCGCGACGCACATCGCGGCCACCGAAGCGGCTGTGCGCCATCTGATTCCGGCGCTGGAGGTGCTGCACGACGCGTTGAAGTCCAAGGCGCAGCAGTGGCGCACCGTGGTGAAGTCCGGCCGCACCCACCTGATGGACGCCGTACCGGTGACACTGGGCCAGGAGTTCAGCGGGTATGCGCGCCAGATCGAGGCAGGCATCGAGAGGGTGAAGGCCACGCTGCCGCGGCTGGGCGAACTCGCCATCGGCGGCACCGCCGTCGGCACCGGCCTCAACGCGCCGGACGGCTTCGGTACGAAGGTCGTCGACGTCCTCGTTCAGCAGACTGGGGTCGCTGAATTACGCACCGCCGTCAATTCTTTCGAGGCACAGGCCGCCCGCGACGGGCTGGTCGAGGCCTCGGGCGCGCTGAAGACGATCGCGGTATCCCTGACCAAGATCGCCAACGACGTCCGCTGGATGGGCTCGGGGCCGTTGACCGGCCTCGGCGAGCTCCAGCTGCCTGATCTGCAGCCCGGTAGCTCGATCATGCCGGGCAAGGTCAACCCGGTGATCCCCGAAGCGGTCACCCAGGTCGCCGCACAGGTGATCGGTAACGACGCAGCGATCACGTGGGGCGGCGGCAACGGCGCATTCGAACTCAACGTCTACATCCCGATGATGGCGCGCAACATCCTCGAGTCGTTCACGCTGCTCGCCAACGTCTCGACGCTGTTCGCCGAGCGCTGTATCAGCGGACTGATCGCCAACGAGGACCGGTTGCGCGAGTTGGCGGAGTCGTCGCCCTCGATCGTGACGCCGCTGAACTCCGCGATCGGCTACGAGGAGGCCGCCAAGGTCGCCAAGGAAGCGCTCAAGGAACGCAAGACGATTCGGCAGACCGTCATCGACCGCGGACTGATCGGCGACAAACTGTCGGAGGCCGAACTGGACAAACGGCTGGACGTGCTGGCGATGGCCAAGGTGAAAGAAGACCAGCGGTAGCGGGGCAGCCGAGTATCACCGTGGTGGCCGGCATCGCGAGCCGCCCTGCTGAGGAGGCCGCGGTGGCCGAGTTCCTGGACTCGGCGGCCGGCGCGCCGGCCGCCCTCGTGATCGAGGGCGAACCGGGCATCGGCAAGACCACGCTCTGGCTCTCGAGTCTGGAGCGGGCGCGGGGACGCGGTTTCCAGGTGCTGTCGGCGCGCGTGGCCACGGCGGAGTCCGTGTGTGCCTACGCCTCGCTGGCCGATCTGCTGGCCGGTGTCCTCCCGGCCGTCTGGGCTGCGTTGCCCGACCCGCAGCGAATAGCCGTGGACCGCGTCGTGTCACGGGAGGACGCCGTGACGCCCGCCACCGATCAACGCGCCGTCGCGGCGGCTTTCCTGTCGGTGATCGACCATCTCAGCGACGATGCACCGGTCCTGGTCGCGATCGACGACCTACAGTGGCTGGATCCCTCCAGCGCTTACGTCATCGCTTACGCCGCACGGCGGCTGTCCGGGCCGGTGGGATTTCTGGCCGCGGTGCGCACCGATTCGGACAGCGGTGACGTCGCATCCTGGCTGCAGCTACCCCGACCCGAAGCCGTACATCGGATCGAGTTGCGCCCGTTGACTTCTCGTGCACTTCACACCGTGGTGTCCGAGAACCTCGGCCGGCCGGTCCCCCGGGTGACGATGACCCGTATCCACGAGGCGTCGGGCGGAAACCCGTTTTATGCGATCGAATTGGCGCGCGCTCTCGAGGAGGGCGCCGTTGAACTGCTGCCCCACACGCTCGCCGATTTGGTCCGGGCCAGGATCGGCAGCCTCGACCCTGCGATTCACGACGCGCTGCTCGCGGCCGCCTGCCTGGCCACCCCGACCGTCGAGGTGGTCGGCAGAGCGATCGCCATGGACAACGACCACCTCGTCGAAGTCCTCGAGGCCGCCGAGCGCAAGGGCATCATCGCGATCGAGGGCCATCGGATCCGGTTCACTCATCCGCTGCTGGCGTCCGGTGTCTACACCGAGGCCTCCTCGACGCAGCGGCGAGTGATGCACGGCCGGCTTGCCGAGGTGATCGACGAATCGGAGTTGCGCGCAAGGCATCTGGCACTGTCGGCGGCCACGGGTGATCAGGACGCATTGCGTGCCCTTGATGCGGCCGCGGCTTCGGCCGACGCACGCGGCGCCCCGGCCGCCGCCGCGGAACTGCTCGAACTGGCGATCGCGTTGGGCGGCGACACCGTCGAGCGCCGGATTCGACTGGCGGCCCACTGTTTCGATGCGGGTGATCCGGGACGTGCGCGTGCGCTCCTGGAACGGGCGATCGCCGGCATGAAGCCCGGTCCACCCCGGGCGCACGCCCGTCACACGCTGGCGATCGTGCGGTTCATCGACGACGGATACCCCGAAACGGTCCAGCTGCTGATGCGCGCGCTCGACGAGGACGACCCCGATCCCGCACTGCGAACCCGGATGCTGGTGGCGTTGTCGCACGCCCTGTTCAACATCGGCAAACCCGAGGCAGCGCGGGATCGCGCCGAGGAGGCGGTCGCCCAGGCCGACCGTCTCGGCGATCGTGGCCTGGTCAGCCAGGCACTCGGCGTGCGAGCGATGCTCCACTTCCTGCGCGGCGACGGCATCGACGAACCGGGCCTTGCGCGGGCGCTCGAACTCGAGGATCACGAATCGTTCACCCCGACGGCGCTGAAGCCCAGTGTGGAGTGTGCGCTGATCCTGGGTTGGACCGGCGAGCTGGACAAGTCCTACGAACAGATGAGGGCGATCCAGCAACGGTGCATCGAGAAGGGCGAAGAAGGCGAACTGATCTTCATCGACTTTCACGTTGTGGTGAACCGGATTTGGCGCGGTGATTTCGGCGAAGCCAAGCGGGTGGCCGCCGCCTCGATGGAACTGGCAGGACAGCTGGGCGGCGAGTTCCCCGTGATGTTGAGCCGGATCATCCGGGCCTGGCTTGCGGCCTTCGGCGAGTCCGAGGACGACGCCCGCGCAGCCATCGCTGACGCGATAGACGCCAGTAAGCGCAACGGTTCGACCTGGCTCGAGGAGTGGTCGCTGACGGCGCTGGGCTTCCTGGAGACGTCGCTTGGCAACCACGAGGCCGCCTTGAACACGCTCGAACCCCTGCTGGTCAGACACGCGTCGATGCCGAACTCGACGGAGATCTTCGCGGCCTCGTTTGTGCCGGACGCCGTGGAGGCGCTGACGGCGTTGGGTCGGGTGGACGAAGCCGCGTACCTCGCGGACACGATGGAATCAAACGGGCGAAGGCTCGGCCGCGCCTGGATGCTCGCGGTCGGCGCGCGCTGCCACAGCATGGCGCTCGCGGCGGGCGGCGACACCGACGCCGCGCTGGCCGCGGCGCACCGCGCCATGGCCGAACACGACCGGGTGCCGATGCCGTTCGAGCGGGCCCGGACCCAGCTGTTCCTGGGGCAGCTCACAGATCGCCGCCAGACCGAGGACCCGGCGGCTGCGCTGCGCGCAGCGCTCACCACATTCGAGAGGCTCGGCACCCCGTTGTGGGCGGACCGGGCGCGCGCCGAACTGACCCGCACCGAGGCCGCGCGGCGGCGTCCCGCTGGGCTCAGCACCGCTGAACAGCGGGTCGCCGAGCTGGCCGCAACGGGAATGACCAACCGGGATGTGGCCGCCGCGCTGTATATCAGTCCCAAGACCGTCGAAGCGACGCTGGCGCGGGTGTACCGCAAGCTCGGCATCAAATCGCGCGGCGAGCTCGGCCGGCGCATCGCGACGGATACGGCCGGACCGACACCCTCCTGAGGATGTGTTGCCGGCCGGGGTGTGATCGGCCAAATGACGCAAAAAGGTGACCGCCGCGCCGTTAGCTGAGATTCTTCTCCTATGCCGGGGGTGGGGACTGCAAACGGTCCGATGAAAGCCCGGGCTGTCGGCGGTTTCTTGGCGTCCGCGTCCACGGCTCCGGCGGCGTTGCTCATCGAGGGTGAGCCGGGAATCGGCAAGACGACCCTCTGGTTGGCTGCGCTGGAGCAGGCGCGCGAACAGCGGTTCACTGTGCTGTCCACCCGGACCGCGGCCGCCGAGTCAGTCCTCGCATACACGGCGCTCGCCGATCTCCTCGATGGCGTCGATGCCTATGCGTGGGCCGACCTGCCTGAACCTCAGCGAGTCGCCGTTGACCAGGTGCTGTTGCGCGCCGAGAACGGCACCGCCACCGACCAGCGAGCGATTGCCGCGGCGTTCCTGTCGGTGGTCGAACGGCTCGCCGACGACGCGGCGGTACTCCTGGCGATCGATGATCTGCAGTGGATCGATCCATCCAGCGCGCGTGTCATCGCGTTCGCGACGCGCCGGCTCACCGGGCCGGTCGGTGTCATCGGTACCGTGCGTGCCGAAGCCGTCGAAGGCGCAGGCGCGAGCTGGCTGCAGATGCCGCGGCCGGACGCCGTCAATCGGATTCGACTGCACCCATTGGGCGTTCAAGACCTGCACGCCGCGGTGTCGGCACGGTTGCGCAGGCCGTTCTCCCGTCCGACGATGGGCCGCATCCACGAGGTGTCCGGCGGCAACCCCTTCTATGCAATCGAATTGGCCCGCGCGATGGGCGAGCACGCGCCGGGCAGCGAGACGTCGCTGCCGCGCACACTCACCGACGTCGTGCGGGCCCGGCTCGGCGGCCTCGACCCCGCGGTACACGAGGCACTGCTCGCGGCTTCCTGCATGGCCACGCCGACGGTGGAACTGGTGTCGAGCGCCACGACCACCGACGACGAGCGCCTGGTGGAGCTTCTCGAGAATGCGGAGAGCAACGGCGTCATCGCCATCGACGGAAACCGGATCAGCTTCGCGCACCCCCTACTGGCTCGAGGGGTGTATGCCGAGGCCGCACCGGGGCAGCGCAGGACGATGCATCGCCGCCTCGCCGACATCGTCGACGAACCCGAACTACGGGCGCGTCATCTGGCTCTGGCCGCCACCAGCGGAGATCACGTCACGCTCGGCGCGCTCGATGCCGCCGCGGAATCGGCGCGGGTTCGGGGCGCCCCGGCGGCGGCGGCGGAGCTGATGGACCTGGCGATCGGGCTGGGCGGTGATACCGCCGAGCGCAGGCTTCGTTCTGCGCTCCATCATTTCGACGCCGGAGATCAGGAACGGGCAGGCGTCGTGCTCGAAGAAACCGTCGAGATGCTGCCGCCGGGCAACCAGCGCGCGGAAGCGTTGAGCCGGCTGGCCATTGTCCGGCTCTATGGCGACGGCTTCCTGGAAACGTCACGTCTTCTTCAACGCGCGCTGCACGATGTGGACGACGACAGCCCACTGCGGGTGCAGATATTGATCACCCTGGGCTATGCGCTGCTCAACGCCAACCAGGCCGAAGCAGGACTGCACACCGCAACAGAGGCGGTGGCCAGTGCCGAACAGCTCGGCGAACCGCAGCTGCTCAGCATGGCGCTGTCAATGCGGGTGATCCTGCAATTTCTGTGCGGTCTGGGAATCAACGCCCAGGATCTGCGGCGTTCACTGGAGTTGGAGAATCCGGATATCCTCACGCCGTTGGTATTTCGGCCCTATGTACAGCACGCACTGTTACTGGAATGGACGGGTCAGCTCGACGCGGCCGACGAGAAGCTGCAGGCCGTGCGCCGCCGCTGCTTCGAGAAGGGTGAGGAAGGCGAGGACATCTTCATCGCCCAGCATGTCGTGCTGAACGCGATCTGGCGTGGCGACTTTGTCGAGGCGGGGCTCATCGCCGAGGACAGCATGGAGCGCGCACGCCAGCTCGGCGGCAACTCCCCGTTATTCCTGGCCAACAGCCTGCGAGCGCAGCTGGCCGCGTATGCCGGCCGCGAAGCCGAGGCCAGAAGCGCCATCGACGAAGCGATGGAGATCGGAAGACGTTCCGGCGCCGAGCGGTTGGTAGACCGCGTCATCGGCACGCTCGCGTTCCTCGAGGTGTCGCGCGGCGACTACCAGGCTGCCGCGGCGGCCCTGGAGCCGCTGCTGGCCCGTTTCAATCCGGAGAAAAGTCCAACCGAACTTCCCAGCGGCGCGTTTCTGCCCGACGCGATCGAGACCTTCGTTCAGCTCGGCCGGGCCGCGGAGGCGGAGCCGATGGTGGCGGCGCTGGAGCGAAACGGCCGCAGACTCGACCGGCCGTGGATGCTGGCGGTCGGCGCGCGAGGCCGCAGCATGCTGCTGGCGGCGACGGGTGACGTGGCTGGCGCGGCGGCAGCAGCACTACGGGCCGTCGCCGAACACGACCGCGTCGCGATGCCGTTCGAGCGGGCGCGAACCGTGTTACTCCTGGGCCAACTTCAGCGCCGCCTGCGCACCAAGGAGCCGGCATCGGCGAGCCTGCAACAGGCCCTTGCCGTGTTCGAGGAACTAAACGTCCCGCTGTGGGCGGACCGGGCCCGCGCCGAACTCGTCCGCGCCAACGTCGGGCCCCGCCGAACCGGTGACCTCACCCCTTCCGAACAGCGGGTCGCGGAACTGGCGGCGTCGGGCATGAAGAATCGCGACGTCGCGACCGCGCTCTTCATCAGCCCGAAGACGGTCGAAGCCAACCTGGCCCGCATCTACCGCAAACTGGGCATCAAGTCGCGGGCCGAACTGGGCCGACACATGGGAAGTCCTGGTGCCGTCACATATAGGGAAACACCCGATTCCCTCGGCGCGCATGACGAATAGCGTCGTGCGCGCCACCTTGATACGCCACAAAGGAGGACGGGTGCCGGTCAACCAGGATCCCGCGACCCTGGCCAGTTTGAGCACAGCTGCTCTGGTCACGACCGCAACCAGCCAGCCCGCGTTGCGCACAGGCTTCGCGATGCTCGGCCTGGTCTCACTGCTCGACCTGCCCAAAGCCGATCGGGCGGATCGGGTGGTGGCGCTGAGCGGCGCTGCGGCCGCGGGCTGGTTCCTGGTGCGCGGCAACCGCCGACGCTAGGCGCCGGCCCGAGCGCCGGCCCTGCGCACCAGTCCTAAGCACCGTTGTTGGGACCGCCGGAGTTCTGATCCGGGATGTCGGTGATCGGGACGTTCGGCATCGGCGTGGGCGACGGCGTGGCCGCCAGCGGGGGGATCTCGGCGGCCGGGATGTCGGTGAGGTCGTTGACCGCCGGCCCGTTGTCGCGGCTGCCGTAGCTGGTGCCCGGTTCGCGCGGGCCGACCATCTGGCTCACCGTGACGAGATGATAGCCATTGGCCTTCAAAACGGGGATGAATTGGTACACCAGATCGACTGTTGACGAGTACGTGTCGTGGAAGAGCACGACCGAATTCGGTTTGATCTGGGTCATCAGCATGTACCGGGTCGCGCCGGTGTTGGCATCGTTGGCCCAGTCGAACGGGATGACGTCCCAGTTGATGTCGGCCAGGCCCTGCTTCTTGGCCTCGGCCAGCACCGCGTCGTTGATCAGCCCGCCCGCGGTGCGGACCAGCTTCGGACGCTGACCCGTCGCCGCCTCGATCGCGTCACCGGCTTTGCTGAACTGCGCGGGAATGTCTTCCGGCGGGATGGTCGTCATGTTCGGGTGTTCCCACGTGTGGTTGCCGATCTCCATGCCCGCGTCGGCGATGCGCTTGGCGCCGGCCGGGTTGGCCGCGACCTTGTTGCCGATCAGGAAGAACGTCGACCTGGCGTCGTTCTGGTTGAGGATCTGCAGCAGTCGGTCGGTGAAGGGACTCGGCCCGTCGTCGAACGTCAGCGCGATGCACTTGACCTTCGAGCAGTCGACGTCCTCTGCGCCGGCCTTGCGGACATGGCCGGTGAGTCCGCCGACGAGCAGCACCGCGGCGGCCGCGACCACGCCCAGAACGGTCCTGGCGTACCGCCAGACCTGGTTGTCGGGACGCCTTGGCACCTTGGCAGCCTACCGGGGCGTGCTGAGCTCAATTCACGGGAGCGCGCCGGGACTGAACTCCTCCAGCATCTCGGTGACCAGCGCCGCGATCGGCGAGCGCTCGCTGCGCAGCAGGGTGATGTGCGCGAACAACGGGTGGCCCTTCAGCTTTTCGATCACCGCGGCAACACCGTCGTGCCGGCCGACGCGGAGATTGTCGCGCTGGGCGACGTCGTGGGTGAGCACCACCCGCGATCCCGCGCCCAGTCGGGACAATACCGTCAGCAGCACGTTGCGCTCCAGCGACTGCGCCTCGTCGACGATCACGAACGAGTCGTGCAGCGAACGGCCACGGATGTGGGTCAACGGCAGCACCTCGAGCATGCCGCGTGACAGCACCTCTTCGAGTACCGCGGGGCTGGCGAGCCCTTCCAGGGTGTCGAAGACGGCCTGCGCCCACGGGCCCATCTTCTCGCTCTCGCTGCCCGGCAGATAGCCGAGGTCCTGGCCACCGACCGCATACAGCGGCCGGAACACGACGACCTTGCGTTGGGTGCGGCGTTCCAGCACCGCTTCCAGCCCGGCACACAGCGCCAGCGCCGACTTACCGGTGCCGGCCTTACCGCCGAGCGAGACGATGCCGACGGACTCGTCGAGCAGCAGGTCCAGCGCCACCCGCTGCTCGGCGGAGCGGCCTCGCAGGCCGAACACCTCCCGGTCGCCGCGCACCAGCTGCACTCGCTTCTCGGCGTTGACCCGCCCGAGCGCATGGGAGTTTCCGCCGAGCAGCCGAATGCCGGTGTGGCACGGAAGATTTCGGGCAGTCTCCAGATCCACTTCGCCCTCGGCGAACAGTGCGTCGATCTCCTGGGCCGTTACTTCGATCTCGTCCATCCCGGTCCAGCCGGACGTGACCACATCCTGCGCGTGATATTCGTCGGCGGACACGCCGACCGCGCCGGCCTTCACCCGCAGCGGAATGTCCTTGCTGACCAGCGTGACTCGCTTGCCTTCTGCGGCGAGGTTGGCCGCGCAGGTCAGGATGCGCGCGTCGTTGGTGTCGGTACGGAAACCCGCAGGCAGAACTGTGGGGTCGCTGTGGTTGAGCTCGACATGCAGCGTACCGCCCTGTGTGCCAACGGGAATCGGCTGATCCAGCCGCCCGTGCTCGAGGCGCAGGTCGTCGAACATCCGCAGTGCCTGCCGGGCGAACCAGCCCAGCTCGTGGTGATGACGCTTGGCCTCCAGTTCGCTGATCACGACCAGCGGAACCACCACGTCATGCTCGGCAAACCGCGTGCACGCCCAGGGATCGGACAGCAGAACGGAGGTGTCGAGCACATAGGTGCGGAGAGCAGAATCGGTCACGTAGCGCTCCTCGAGGCGAGGGAATTCATGCGGCCCCGCACGATCTTCTCGGCGGACACTGCGGTACCAGGACCGGGGCCGGCCCTTTCGTGATCAAACCGATCGGTACCGCCCGGACAGCAGAGCATGTCGCTAGCCATCGAAAAAGACGCTACTCCCGTCGGCGCACGCGCGCCGGGCAGGCGCGCCGTCGCCGGGCTCGCGGTGTGTGCCGCGGCTAACGCCTCAGGCGAACTCGCGCAGCACGGGCTCGTCGGCCAGCCCCCACGCGGTGACGCGGTCGGAGATCACCTGGCGCAGCTGATCGGGGCCGAAGATACCGGCCTCGGCCACGGCGGCCACCTTGTCCGCGTAGGCGTCGATGTCACCGCCGACCACGCGGAGTCCGGCGGCCCGGCGGGCGATCGCCTCGATGGTTTCGTCGCGGCTGTAGGACAGGCAGTGCGTGACGAGGTTGGCGAAGAACTCCTCGTGGCGCTCTTCGTCCCTGGCGATCCTGCCGACCAGGCCAGCCAGCACCGGCTCGGTGATTTGCGCCTGCAGGTTGCGGCAGAACACCGCGTGGGCGCGCTCGAAGAACGCCATGAACGCCAGGGTCTCGATCTGGCTGTACGTGTCGGCGCGATAACCCTTCATCACGTGCTGGACGCGCACGTCCTCGTTGGCGGCCGGGTCGATCTCACGAGTGACCACCAGGTAATTGCGCAGCGCCACGGCGTGCAGGTGCTCCTCGGCGGTCCAGCGGCCGATCCACCGGCCCCACTTTTCGTCCAGGATGAAGTTGAACACCAGCTCGCGGTGATATCCGGCGAGGTTGTCCTTGGTGATCAGCAGGATTTCCAGGGCGTCGGTGACGGTCTTGGGCAGCGTGACCTGGGACGGATCCCAGTCGTGACCGCCCAGGAAGGCGAAGTTCTCCCCCTGGTCGAAGGGGACGAAATCGTGGGCGTACCAGATGTCCTCGGAGTCCAGATGGCGGCGCAGCTGCTCGCCGACCACCGGCTCGAGCTCCAGGATCAACGCATTAGCGACAGGTTTCTGTGCCATGCGGTTACAGTAACTCAATTCTGTGGGAATCGTAAAATTCCCACGCCGGGCGCGGCGCCTAGAGCGTCAACCCCGGATAGAGGGGGTTGGCCGCCAACATCTCCGCCGCCGCCGCGTGCACCCGCTCGGCGGTGCCGTCGGCAAGCTTGTACTTGGCCTTGGACGGCCCGGCAGCGCCTTCTCCCGGCTGTGTGTTGGACAACACCTCGACGACGAGTTCGGCCACCCGGTCGAATTCGGCGGTGCCGAAGCCGCGGGTGGTCAGCGCCGGAGTGCCGAAGCGGATGCCGCTGGAGTACCAGGCACCGTTGGGATCGGCCGGGATCGAGTTGCGGTTGGTCACGACGCCGGAGTCCAGCAACGCCGATTCGGCCTGGCGGCCGGTCAGTCCGAACGTCTGGACGTCCAGCAGCACGATGTGGTTGTCGGTGCCGCCGGTGACCAGCCGGGCGCCGCGGCGCAGCAGCCCGTCGGCGAAGGCCTTGGCGTTGTCGGCGACGCGTTGCGCATACGACTGGAATGCGGGCTGGCGGGCCTCGGCCAACGCCACCGCCTTGGCAGCCATGATGTGAGACAGTGGCCCGCCCAACACCATTGGGCAGCCCTTGTCGACGGCGTCGGAGTACTCGGGCGTAGCGAGCACCAGCCCGCCACGCGGGCCCCGCAGCGACTTGTGGGTGGTGGTGGTCGTGACATGGGCGTGCGGAACCGGGTCCTCGTCACCGGTGAAGACCTTGCCCGCGACCAGCCCGGCGAAATGGGCCATGTCCACCATCAGGGTGGCGCCCACCTCGTCGGCGATCTCGCGCATCTTCGCGAAGTTCACCCGCCGCGGATAGGCCGAATAACCGCCCACCAGAATCAGCGGCTTGAACTCGCGGGCGGCGGCCGCGAGCACGTCGTAGTCGAGCAGACCCGTCTCCGGATCCGTGCCGTAGCTGCGCTGGTGAAACATCTTGCCCGAGATGTTCGGCCGGAAGCCGTGGGTGAGGTGCCCGCCCGCGTCCAGCGACATGCCGAGCAGCCGCTGGTTGCCGAGCTTGTGGCGCAGCTTCTCCCAGTCCTCCTCCGACAGGTCGTTGACGTGCTTGGCGCCCAGTTCGGCCAGTTCGGGCGCCTCGACGCGGGTGGCGAGGATGGCCCAGAAGGCGACCAGGTTCGCATCGATGCCGGAGTGCGGCTGAACGTAGGCGTACGGCGAGCCGAACAGCTCACGCGCGTGTTCGGCGGCGACACTTTCGACGGTGTCGACGTTCTGGCAGCCGGCGTAGAACCGGTGCCCGATAGTGCCCTCGGCGTACTTGTCCGACAACCACGTGCCCATTGTCAGCAGCGCGGCCGGGGACGCGTAGTTCTCGCTGGCGATCAGCTTGAGCGAATCCCGTTGGTCGGCAAGCTCTTTGCGCGTCGCCGCCGCGATGCGTGGCTCGACGGACTCGATGACATGCAGCGCGGCGCGGTAAGCCTCGCTGGCGGTTTCGGCGTACTCGGCGCCGGGAGCGGCCGACGTCGTGGCGGTCGAGTCTGCAGTCATGTGGTTCAGCCTACGACGGCCCCAGCAGCGAACGTCACGCCTCACCCCCGAAGTGCGGACGGAATCAGCGGCTCGTCGAGCAGCGTCCCGAACCGCTCGGTGAGGCTGACACCGTCGGGGCGGGCATCCAGCCAGCCACGCAGCAACCGGTAACCCTCGACGTAGGTGCTCGTGTAGGCCCGCCACAGTGGCGAGGACAGGAATCGCAGCATCTGCCGGGCGCGCTCGTCATTGACCAGCAACCAGCGTTTGAGGAAGTCCACGACGTCATCGACATCGCGATGCTCGTCATGCAACATCAGGGCGGCGTCCTGACGCACATCGGCCAGGGCGGCGGCGGCCTCGGAGACGGCCGCGGCCCGGTCGCCATCGAACCGCAACCCGAGGTCGGCATAGATGGCACCTGCCCAGTCGCCCCAGTCCGGGCCGACCGCGGCGTACAGCGCCAGGTCGGCCAGGCCCTCGGCCATCAGGCATTGCGGGGTGTTGACCAAGAAGATGGTCTGCTCGTTCTGTCCCTTGCCCTCGACCAGTCCGGCCTCTTTGCGGCAGTGCTCGGTGTGGTGGCCGGGATAGGACTCGTGTGCCACCAGCCGAGGCAGGTTGGACATCTGCTGTTTCAGGTCGGCGTTGACGGCGACGGTCGACCGATAATCGCCGAGGTAGTAGTTGAAGCCCGACCACGGCTTGTCGGTGACGACCTCGTAGGTGATCGTCTCGCGCTCGGGCAGCGGAAACTCGGCGCGCACCCGGTCGCGCAGCGCACTGGAGAACGCATGGATGCAGTCCTCGAGGCGGGCGGGCGGTATCTCCTCCCCTGCCCGGTAGGACTGCATCCGGTCGGCGAGCGGGCCGGTGCCGCCGAGCGCCTCGTCGAGGTTGCAATGCGCCTGCCGGTACCGCTCGGGGTCACCCTTGCTGATGTGCACGTCGAAATACGCCTCGACCTCGTCGACGAAGCCGACCTGCACACCGGCGAACTTGCGGCCCGCGCACGCGAGGGCACGCAGGTGGGCGGCCACGTAGTCGGCCCGCGTGTGGTCGAACCCGCCCTCCCGCGGTACCTGCGGGAGCTCGGCCAGCAGGCGCTCGGCCTGACGGGCCAGGTCGGCGGGGTCGGGCTGCGGCTCGGCCTCGACCACGCCACGTAGGGCGGCATCTCCGGTGAAGGAGTCGACGTAGCCCTCCTCGACGCGGTCGAAGCGCAAGCCGAGCAGCAGGTATTCGCGGATCAGGGTGCCGGGCTCCATGCCCCCCACGCTAACTGCAAGACTTAGCCCATGCCGCGGCTGAGCGAGCCGAGCCCCTACGTGGAGTTCGACCGGAGTCAGTGGCGTGCGCTGCGTATGGCGACGCCGATGAAACTGAGCGAAGACGAGGTGCTGCGTCTGCGAGGTCTCGGTGAGACGCTCGATCTGCTCGAGGTCGAAGAGGTCTATCTGCCGCTGGCCCGGTTGATCCACTTGCAGGTGGCCGCCCGCCAGGCGCTGTTCGCGGCGACGGCGGAGTTCCTCGGTGAGCCGCAACAGAATCCGGACCGGCCGGTGCCGTTCGTCATCGGGGTGGCCGGCAGTGTCGCGGTGGGCAAGTCCACCACCGCCCGCGTGCTGCAGGCGCTGTTGGCCCGCTGGGAGCACCACCCGCGGGTGGATCTCGTCACCACGGACGGCTTCCTGTACCCGAACGCGGAGCTGAGCCGTCGAAACCTCATGCACCGCAAGGGCTTTCCCGAGAGCTATGATCGACGGGCGCTGATGCGATTCGTCACGGCCGTCAAATCGGGATCCGATCACGTGTGTGCGCCGGTCTACTCACACCTGCTGTATGACATCGTGCCCGGCGACAAGCAGATCATTCGGCACCCTGACATCCTCATCCTCGAGGGGCTCAACGTGCTGCAGACCGGCCCCGCGCTGATGGTTTCGGACCTGTTCGACTTCTCGGTGTACGTCGACGCCCGCATCGAGGACATCGAACAGTGGTACATCGCAAGGTTTCTCGGGCTGCGCACCACGGCATTCGCCGACCCCGCGTCGCACTTCCACCACTACGCCACGCTGACCGATCAGGCGGCGGTGTTCGCCGCCCGCGACATCTGGCATTCGATCAACCGGCCCAACCTGATCGAGAACATCCTGCCGACCAGGCCGCGGGCCACGCTGGTGCTGCGCAAGGACCCCGACCACTCCATCAACCGGCTGCGGCTTCGTAAGCTCTGAGGCTTCAGTGGCGCTTGATGCGCCGCACGCCCTGATACTGCAGCTCGGCGAACACCAGGGTGTACACGCCGGTGGCCAGGGTCAGGACGACGCCGGTGGCGATGAGTGCCCAGACATCGGCGAGCACGACGACGAGCGAGCCGACGGTGTACACCAGGTTGCCGATGACTACCGCGACTCCGGGTACGCGCACGGATCGAAGCGCGGCCAACCCGAACACGACGACGCCGTAGGCGATGAAGAAGGCACCCATGGCGTACTCCATCGCGGGTGTCGTGCCGGAGATCTCAGCGATCCAGCTAGCCAGTGCGACGTTCATCACACCGAGAACACCGGTGATCAGCGCATCGGCGCGCATGGCGAGGCGCAACAGCGAGTCGGTCGACTCGGAGAGTCGAGAAGCAATGGCGGTCATGCAATTTCCTTTCTTGGGTTACTTCTCGATGCCGGTTCCGGAGCCGACGCCGCAACCTCTTGCACATGCTGATTGCTCTTCACGTGCGCGGGCCGGCTCCGGACCCGGTCGACAAGGAGTCACGCCAGCCGGCGGACCCCGAGGTACTGGGCGTAGGCAAAGGCCACCGTGACGACGGTGAACGCGACGGTCGCGGCGACGCCGAGTTCGGTCAGCGGCACCCAGCCCTCCGCGAGCACGACCGTGACGACGATGGCGAACGCGACGTTTCCGGCCAGCACGCCGATGCCGACGCGCCGGACGTCGGCCACACCGGCGGCCGTGAACAGCAGCACGCCGTAAGCGACCAGGGCGGCGCCGCCGATCCATTCGGCCGTGGCCGACAGGCCGGACAGTCGCGACAGCGGGTCGGCGGCGATGGCGACGAGCAGGCCAAGACCGGCGCACAGGGTGGCGTCGGCGCGAAGGGCGAATCGCAGGAGCGCATCGCCTGACGCGACATCGGGCCGAGGAGCCGCGCCGGCGGCGAAATCGGGCCGAGGAGCCGCGCCGGCGGCGACATCAGGCCGAGGAGCCGCGCCGGCGGCGACATCAGGCCGAGGAGCCGCGCCGGCGGCGACATCAGGCCGAGTGCCCCGGATTGGGCGGGTATTGATGGCGGTCATGTCACCGATGCTGCTCAGCAGCCACTGCCAGATCGACACGCGACGCTGCCAGTTACTGCCAACGGCAGCTCAGCGGCGGTGCCGTCAGTCTTGCGCGGTCACCAGACTGCCGCGCAGATCGGCGGCGATGAGCCGCGCAGCGGCGTTCTGCCAGTTGTGCAGCGACCGCTGCGGCACCTCGGTGACCAACCACTGCCAGGCCTGCCGCGAGACAGGGTCCAGGCCGGCGGGCGTGGCGTTCTGTGCGTACGCCCGCACGCCGACGACGTAAGGGAAATACAGCGAGTTGTAATGCCGCCATTGCTCGGTGGTGCCGAAGTCGCCTGCGTCGCGGGGCTTGAGGCGGGCGATGCGGTCGGCCAGCAGCGCCCTGAGTTCGTTGGCCCGCTCGAGCGGCTGATCGGGCGCAGCGCGCGCGGCCAGCCGCGAGTCGATGATCGGCAACGCGGTGAGCGGACTCGCGACGAGCTTGGACAGATCGCCGTAGTGGCCGAGCGCGCGGCGGGTGAGCCTCGCGAAGGTGTCGTCGTCGATGCCGGCGAGCGGGCTCGGTGAGCGCAGCGGCAGCGCGGCCTCGGTGCGGCGCAGCGCGGCGCGGTCGGCCCGCAGATCGGGTGATCGCGAAAATGCCACTCGGTCAAGCAGACCGGCGAGCGGATCGGCGAGCACGTTGATCCCGATCGCGACGGTCAAACTGGTGAACAGCAGCACGGTCAACGCCGTCTCGTGACCGGTCATGGCCAACCCGACCAGCACCTGGCCGCCGAACAGCAGTGCTACCACCGCGGTCGCCGCGAATGAGCGCAGCATGTCCGCGCGGAGCGCCTGCCCCTCGTCGAACGCATCCCACATCGCCACGGCCACGCCCAGCAGCGCGACGTCGAAACCGGTGGACGCCAACGCCAGCCAGCTGGGGACCAACCCGAGGGGGATGACCAGAATCGCGTTGCCGAGCGCGAAGAACAGCGTCGCGACCACGAGGTAGCCCACCACGGGCCTGGGCTGCCAGGGCCCGAACACCGCCCGCAGCATCGCACCGAGCGACGACAGCGAGATCACCGCGAACATCACCCAGTGGCCCGGCCGCAGCGGCCCCTCGACGCTGCCCGCCATCGCCGCGCCGACGAAGGCGACCGTCGCGACGCCGGTGACGAGTATCACCTCGAGGGCCCTGCCACGCCACGTGTCGGACGGCCGCGACAATTCGAGCAGCACGGCGAACCACACGACGCCCGGCACGGCCACCAGGTAGATCTCGATGCGGCCGAGGATGTCGGAACCGGCGACCGACCGCACGGCGTCCAGCGCCACCACGACGGCGAAACTCGTCAGGCCGGCCGCGGCCAGCACCAGGACCGGTTTACGCGGGTCGCGGGCCAGCAGGTAAAGGCCCAGCCACCAACTGAGCGAGAAGACCAACGCCGAAAGCGCAGCCATGACTCAAGTCTCTCATTTGCCGTACCGGCGATGGCGGGCCGTGTAATCGCGCAGCGCACGCAGGAAGTCCACCCGCCGGAACTCGGGCCAGTAAGCCTCGGTGAACCACATCTCCGAGTACGCGCTCTGCCACAGCAGGAACCCCGACAACCGCTGCTCACCCGAGGTGCGGATGACCAGGTCGGGGTCGGGTTGTCCGGAGGTATAGAGATTCTCCGAGATGGCTTCGGCGGTGACGGCCTCGATCAGCTGATCGCCGCTCGCGCCGTTGGCCAATTCCTTGCCGAGCAGCGCGCGCACCGCGTCGACGATCTCCTGACGACCCCCGTATCCGACGGCGACGTTGACATGGAACGACCCAGCAGCCGCTTCTGTGGAAAGGACGGCCTCGCGGAGCCGCCGCGCGGGCTCCTCGCCGATCAGCTCCAGATCGCCGACCGTGCGGACGCTCCAGCGGTTGGCGGGGGCGCAGATCTCCTCGACGACGTCGGTGATGATCTCGATGAGCGGCGACAGCTCGTCACGGTCGCGCTGCAGGTTCTCGGTGGACAGTAAGTAGACGGTGGCCATTTCGATGCCGGCTTCCTGGCACCAGCGCAGCATTTCGGCGATCTTGCGGGCGCCGGCCCGGTAGCCGAAGCTGACATCCTCGTGACCTACCTCACGCGCCCAGCGCCGGTTCCCGTCGCACAGCACGGCGATGTGGCGGGGCAGTACCGCTTTCGACGAGGACAGGCCCTGCAGCAGCCGCATCTCGTAGAGCCGGTACATCGGTTCCTTGAGCCGCGGAGGAATGATGTCCACGAAGATCCAGACTACTGTGACCGACGTGAACCCCCATGCCATTAGTGGAGGTGACATGGCTCAGATGGACTCCGCTGACGAGGCTCAGCAGCCGCCACCACGCGCATTCGCCGAGGATCTCCCGGAAGCCGTCGTCGAACGCGTCGAGAAGTTCTTCGGCAGGCCCCGGGCCCGGGGCTGGATCCACGTCTACGCCGCCGTGGTCGCGTTCGTCGCGGGCGCCGCACTGGTGTCGGTGTCGTGGGCGCTCGAGGGGACACGTGCGGGTCTGGCCACGCTCCTCTACACCTGCACGATCGTGGCCATGTTCGGAGTGAGCGGCGCCTATCACCGGGTGACCTGGACATCGCAGACGGCACGCAAGTGGATGAAGCGCGCCGACCACTCGATGATCTTCGTGTTCATCGCCGGCAGCTACACGCCGTTTGCCCTGCTGGCCCTCCCGTCGGAAAAGGGCTGGGTGCTGTTCTGGATCGTCTGGTGCGGGGCGATCGTCGGGGTGTTCCTCAAGATGTTCTGGCCGTCGGCGCCACGGTGGGTCGGCGTGCCGCTCTACCTGCTCCTGGGCTGGGTCGCCGCGTGGTTCGTCGGTCCGATCATGGAGGGCGCGGGCGTCGCCGCGCTGGTGCTGCTGATTGTCGGCGGCGCCCTCTACAGCATCGGCGGTGTGCTCTACGCGCTCAAGTGGCCGAACCCGTGGCCCTCGACATTCGGTCACCACGAGTTCTTCCACGCCTGCACCGCGGTGGCAGCGATCTGCCACTACATCGCGATGTGGTTCGCGGTGTTCTAGAGGCGTGTCGTTCTAGAGCCGCGTGACGTTCTCCGGTCCCCAGTAGGCCTTCATCGACGCGATCTTGCCCTCGTCGTCGAACGTCATCACGCTGATGATCTCGATGCGCAGCCGGTTTTCGCCGAGAACGAATATCAGCGACCAGTAGAACGCCACCTCGCTGCCGAGCGCGCGCAACGTGAACACTTCGAATTCGGCATCTGTGAGCGGTTGGCCGGCGTAAAAGCCGCGGATCGCCGCATGCCCGATGTGCACTTCTCCCCCGACCGGATCCTCGACGGTGCCGTCTGAGGCGTAAAGGTCGGCGACGTCGTCGGCGCGACCCTGCGAGGCCAGCTCGAGGTAGCGGTTGACCGTCTCGGCGTTGTCTTCCGGCGTGGACATGCGCCGCACGCTACACGGCAATGCCCAGTGCCACAGCGAGTTCGGTGGTGGTGGTGACCGGTAGGTCGCAGACCTGACCACGGCACACGTAGGCCGCGTCGGCTCCGTTCACGCGGTCGCGATCGATGAGCAACTCGGTCGAATCGACCGGCCCGCCGACGACGACGGCGCCACCAGGCGCGAGCGTGCGCGCGGCGGCCAGCAGCTCCGAGCGCCCGGGATCGCACGCCACCGCCACCTGGATCGGTCCGCGCACCACGGCCTCCGCGACGGCCAGCCAGTGTCCGCCGGAACGTGCCAACCGGGCCAGCACCGGCGTCGCGCTGGCCAGCGTGGCATCGGCCGCGGCCGCATACCGCCCGGCCCGGTCGGCGGAGGCCAAACGCGCAGCCAGCATTAGCGCCTCGGCGATCGACGAGGCGCCAGACGGGGTGGCACCGTCGAGCGGATCCGACGGGCGCACCATCAGCTGCTCGGCGTCGTCGGCGGTGTCGAACCAGCGGCCGTCGCGGTCCGGGTCGGCGAAATGGTCGAGCGCGACATCGAGCAATGCCGTGGCAGTGTCCAGCCAGGAGCGCTCGCCGGTCAACTGATAGAGCGTCAGCAGGCCCGTGGCGAGCATCGCATGGTCTTCGAGGATGGCCGCGCTGTCGCCGACGCGGCCACCGAGGCTGGCCCTGCGCAGCCGGCCGTCGACGATATGGAGATCGATGACGGCGCGGGCGCATTGCGTTGCGGCATCGAGTAATTCGGGGCGGGTCAGCGCGACGCTGGCCTCGGCGAGCGCCGTGATCGCCAGCCCGTTCCATCCACTGACCACCTTGTCGTCGCGTCCCGGCTGCGGCCGGGTCAGGCGTGCGGCCAGCAGCGCGGTACGCACCCGGTCGAACCGGCCGACGTCGTCGGGGTCGGTGTGCAACTGCAGCACCGAACTGCCGTGTTCGAACGTCCCGGACTCCGTGACAGCGAAAAGCTGTGCGGCCCAACGTCCGTCGTCCTCGCCGAGCACCTCTCGCAATTGGGCGGGGGTCCACGCGTATGTCAGGCCTTCCCTGCCGTCGGCGTCGGCGTCGAGCGACGAGGTGAGCATGCCGTCAACGCCCAACTCATCCACCATGAATCTGGCCGTCTCGGTAGCCACCTTGCGCGCCAGCGGCTTCGATGTCCGACGTGCCCAGTGCGCATAGACACGCAGCAGCTGGGCGTTGTCGTAGAGCATCTTCTCGAAGTGCGGCACCACCCACGAGGCGTCCACGCTGTACCGCGCGAACCCGCCGGCGAGCTGGTCGTAGATGCCGCCACGGGCCATCGCCGTGCAGGTGCGCTCGACGGTTTCCAGCGGCAGCACGTCACCGGTGCGCTCATGGTTGCGCAGCAACGCCTCCAGCAGCGCCGACGGCGGGAACTTCGGCGCACCACCGAACCCGCCCCGTTCGATGTCCTCATCCTGCAGAGCCGCCGCGACAGCGTGGTCGCAGAGCGCGGGCTGCACCGGAGGGCCGCCCCCGGGAAGGCCCGAAGCCATCGAGCGCAACTCACCGGCGATTCGGTCGGAGGCCTCTTCCACCTCGCCGCGGCGGTCGCGCCACGTTTCGGAGACCGCGGCGAGCAGGTGCAGGAAGTTCGGTTTCGGGTAGTAGGTGCCGCAGAAGAAGGGTCGGCCGTCAGGGGTGAGGAAACACGTCATCGGCCAGCCGCCCTGACCGGTGAGCGCCACGGTCGCGTTCATGTAGACGGCGTCGATGTCGGGGCGCTCCTCGCGATCCACCTTGATGCAGACGAAGCCGTCGTTCATCACCGCGGCCACCCGGTCGTCCTCAAACGATTCGTGGGCCATCACGTGGCACCAGTGGCAGGCGGCGTAGCCGATGGACAACAGGATCGGCACGTCACGGGTCGCGGCCTCGGCCAGCGCCTCGGGAGTCCACTGCCGCCAGTACACGGGGTTGTCGGCGTGCTGGCGCAGGTACGGACTGGTCGCCGCGCCGAGGGTGTTACCCGCCGGGCTCACGCTTTTTCCCATCGGTCGGCGACTCCGTGGTCAGGTCAGGGTCGACGCCGACGGTGCCTTGGTCGGCGCCGGCGTCGACGTTCTGGTCCGCATCGGGGCCGCCGCGGTCGAACGACTGCGGCAGCTTGCGTAGGTGCCGGTTCATCGACCACACCAGCAGGAAGGTGCCGATCAGCAGCAGGACGACGACGATCAGCCCGAACGGGCTGGCCTTGCCGAAATCCGGGCCGGTATCGCGGGGGGCGTCGTCGGCCAGCAGACCCGTCATCAGATCCAGACCCACCGCCAGCGTGCCGTTCACCGACCGGGCTCGATCCCCGTGAACAGATCGGTCTCGGGCAGGGACACCGGCACCCGCGAGCGCGCGAGTTCGTATTCCTCTGTCGGCCAGAGCCGCTGCTGCCATTCGATCGGCGCCCGGAAGAAGTCGCCGTTGGGGTCGATCTGCGTCGCGTGGGCGCGCAGGGCGTCGTCACGCAGCGCGAAGTACTTGGAACACTCGATTCTGGTGGTCACCCGCTTGTCGAAGATGTCGCGCTCGGCGTCCCAGTGCTTCAGCCATTTCTCGAACGGCCCTTCCAGGCCGTGCTTGGCGAACTCGTCCTGCAGAAGCTGCATGCGCTTGCGCAGGAAGCCATGGTTGTAATACAGCTTTGCCACCTCCCACGGCTCGCCGGCATCCGGGAAGAGCAGGAAATCGCCTGCCGCTTCGTAGGCGGCCACCGACACCTGATGGGTCCGGATGTGGTCCGGGTGCGGGTAGCCGCCGTTCTCGTCGTACGTCGTCAGGACGTGCGGCTTGAACTTCCGGATCACCCGCACCAGAGCCTCCGTCGGTTCCTCCAGCGGCACCACCCCGAGGCAACCCTCGGGCAGCGCCGGCAGGGGGTCCCCCTCGGGCAGACCTGAATCGACGAAGCCCAGCCACGTGTGTTCGACGCCGAGGATCGAGGCGGCCTTCGCCATCTCGTCGCGCCGGATGTCGGCCATCCGTCCGTGCACCTCGGGCAGGTCCATCGCCGGGTTGAGGATGTCGCCACGTTCGCCCCCGGTCAGCGTCACGACGAGGACGCGCACGCCCTCGTCCACGTAGCGCGCCATGGTGGCAGCGCCCTTGCTGGACTCGTCGTCCGGGTGGGCGTGCACGGCCATCAACCGCAGTTCGCTCAACCTGTTCCCTCTTACCTGCTCACCTGTGCCGACCCTGTCGGTCGGCGTTTGACGGACGTTTCAACCATTTGGGGTAGTCCTATAGTTCCAGTTCTGTAGATCTATCCGACCGACGGGCATACAAAACGACATGATCGAGCGTCCCGCCGCCCGCTATGGGCGGCAGCGGCTGACGCGCAGCAACCGTCGCTGGATCGCCGTCGGTCTGACCGTGCTGGTTCTGGGCCTCGGTGTCGCGTTGGCACTGGTCGCCTCGCAGCGGCTGGGCACCGGCGAGGTGAAGGGCGAGCTGGGCGGCTATCAGCTGGTCGACAACGAGACCGTCCAGGTGACGATCACCGTCACCCGGGACAACCCGTCGCAGCCGGTGGTCTGCATCGTGCGGGCCCGCGCCGTCGACGGCAGCGAGACCGGCCGCCGCGAAGTGCTGGTACCCCCGTCGCAGCAATCCACCGTCCAGGTCACCACGATCGTGCGGGCCAGCCCCAAACCGGTCGTCGGCGATGTCTACGGCTGCGGCACCGACGTGCCGTCCTACCTGGTGGCGCCCTAGGCCACGGCGGTGGGCGGTGCAACAAACGGCATACTGCGAATACGTGAAAAATCGCTGTCGCGGCGGTGCTAGAATAGTCCGATACACGGTTCCCGCTGGGGCCGTGTATTGCTGCATTTAGTGCGCGGTTAATCGTTGACCATAGCGGCAATACAACTACGGGCTCCCGGCGGCGTACTCACGACATTTCTTACGCGAAGATGCGCGAGAGCAACGACGACAGGAGCGCGACGACATGACCGACACTCAGGTCACCTGGCTGACCCAGGAGGCGCATGACCGGCTGAAGGCAGAGCTCGATCAGCTGATCGCCAACCGCCCCGTCATCGCCGCGGAGATCAACGACCGACGCGAGGAGGGCGACCTCCGCGAGAACGGTGGCTACCACGCCGCCCGCGAGGAGCAGGGCCAGCAGGAAGCGCGCATTCGCCTGCTGCAGGAGCTGCTGAACAACGCCAAGGTGGGTGAGGCGCCCAAGCAGTCCGGCGTGGCGTTGCCCGGCTCTGTCGTAAAGGTGTATTACAACGACGACAAGAGCGACACCGAGACCTTCCTGATCGCCACCCGCCAGGAGGGCGTCAGCGACGGCAAGCTCGAGGTGTATTCACCCAAGTCGCCGCTGGGTGAGGCGCTGATCGACGCCAAGGTCGGCGAGAGCCGCAGCTACACCGTGCCCAACGGGAACACCGTCAAGGTGACCCTCGTCAGCGCGGAGCCCTACCACTCCTGACGCGACCGGCCGGCGCGGTCGCGATTACAGTCCGCTCATGGCGCAGATCGCCGAAGACCTGTTTCTCCTGCTACTGGACAACGCGTCCGCCCAGCCGGGGCTGGACCGTGCGCGCCGCGACCGCGTACTGGCCGCCGCGGTGTTGCTGGACCTCGCGCACAGCTGCCGGATCCGGCCAGCGGTGGCCGGCGAGCAGGTAGAGCCCGGCCGGCTGATCGTCCTCGCCACACCCGGACCTCTCGATCCCGTCGTCGCGCCGGCGTTCGGGCTGCTGCAGCGCGAACCGCTGCGCCCGGTGACCGCGCTGAAGCGGCTCGGCAAACATACTCAGGACGATCTCACCCACCACCTCGAGCGGACCGGTCAGATTCGCCGAATCCGCCTGCAATCCAAGCGATTCAGCCGTCCGTACGCCTGGCCGCTCACCAACCGTCAGCGCGTCACCCAGGCGAGGTCGGCGTTGCTGGCGGCGCTGTTCGACGGTCGGCCACCCACTCCGTCGACGGCCGCGATCGTCTCCCTGCTGCACGCGGTGGACGGTCTCGGGGCGCTGCTCAGCCTCAACGACAGGGGCTGGCGCTGGGTGCACGCGCGGGCCGGTGAGATCGCCAGCGGCAGTTGGGTGGACGAATACCCGACAGCGCTGGCCGAAGTGAATCTGGCCGTCACCGCCTCGGCGGTGCGGGCGGCGTTAACCTAGCGCCTGCTCCAAATCGGCCAGCAGGTCGGCAAGATCCTCGATGCCGACGGACAGCCGGACCAGATCGTCGGGCACCTCGAGCTGTGATCCCGCGGTCGACGCGTGCGTCATCGCTCCGGGGTGCTCGATCAGCGACTCCACCCCACCGAGCGATTCGGCGAGAATGAACACCTCAGTGCGCGAGCAGAAGTCGCGCGCGGCCTGCGGTCCACCGCGTAACCGGACCGACACCATACCGCCGAATGCGCTCATCTGCTTGGCGGCGACCCGGTGTCCCGGATGCGACGGCAGCCCGGGGTAGAGCACCGTTTCGATGGCCGGATGCCCATCCAGGAATTCGGCGATCACCGCGGCATTCTCGCTGTGCCGCTGCATCCGCAACACCAGTGTCTTGAGGCCTCGCATGGCCAGGTAGGCGTCGAACGGCCCCGGTACCCCGCCGGCGCCGTTCTGCAGGAAACCGAACGCCGCGTCGAGTTCCTCGTCGTTGGTCAGCAGGGCGCCGCCCACCAAGTCGGAATGCCCGCCGATGTACTTGGTGGTGGAGTGCAGCACGATGTCGGCGCCCAGCAGCAGCGGCTGCTGCAACGCCGGAGAGGCAAAAGTGTTGTCTACTAACACCTTGGTCTCCGACGCCCCGGCGACCGCGGCGATACCGCTGATGTCGGCGATGGACAGCAACGGGTTGGTGGGTGTCTCGACCCAGATCAATTTCGTGTTCGGGGTGACCGCCGCGCGGACGGCATCGAGGTCGGACAGCGCGGCCGCGGTGTAGTGGATGCCCCACTGCGTGAACACCTTGTCGATCAGCCGGAACGTGCCGCCGTAGGCGTCATCGGGCATCACGACGTGATCCCCCGGGCGCAGCAGCGCACGCAGTGCACAGTCGGTAGCGGCCATCCCCGAACTGAACGCCCGGCCGAACGCCGCCTCCTCCACCGCGGCCAGCGATGCCTCCAGCGCCAGCCGGGTCGGATTTCCGGTGCGCGCATACTCGAACCCGCCGCGCAGGCCGCCGACGCCGTCCTGCGCAAACGTCGAACTGGCATAGATCGGCGCGTTGACGGCGCCGGTGCCGGGATCGGGGCGAAACCCCGCGTGGATCGCCTTGGTCGCCAGGCCCTGATACCTTCGCTGCTCACTCATCACGGATCAGGGTAACGATGCGGAGGCGGCGCGCCGCGCGGTGTAGACATGGATCATGACTTCAGGCTCCGCGAGTGGCCGGATCGACGATCTGGTCGACGTCGACTCGCTGCTGACACCCGAGGACATCGAGTTGCGCCAGACCGTGCGACGGTTCGGCGAGCAGCGGCTACGCCCCCACGTCGCCGACTGGTTCGAATCAGCCGAGGTGCCGGTCCGCGAACTGGCTTCCGACCTGGGCAAGCTCGGTCTGCTGGGCATGCATCTGAAGGGGTACGGATGTGGCGGCTCGACCGCGACCGCCTTCGGATTGGTGTGCCAGGAACTCGAGGCGGTCGACAGCGGGCTGCGCAGCCTGGTGTCGGTGCAGGGCTCATTGGCGATGTTCGCCATCTACCGATGGGGCAGCGAAGACCAGCGCAACCGGTGGCTACCCGCGATGGCCACCGGCGACGTGATCGGCTGCTTCGGGCTGACCGAGCCGGACTACGGATCCAACCCCGGGGGCATGCGCACCACGGCGCGTCGCGACGGCTCCGACTGGATCCTCAACGGTTCCAAAATGTGGATCACCAACGGCTCGGTCGCCGATATCGCGATCGTGTGGGCCCGCTCCAAGGAAGGCATCATCGGATTCATCGTGCCCGCGGGCACGCCGGGGTTCACGACCCGGGACATGACCCACAAACTCTCCTTGCGGGCGTCGGTCACCTCCGAGCTGCACTTCGACGACGTCCGGCTACCCGCCGATGCCCAGCTGCCCGATGCCAGTGGTCTCGCGGGCCCGTTGAGCTGCCTGTCGGAGGCGCGTTTCGGCATCGTGTTCGGCAGCGTCGGCGCCGCCCGGGACTGCCTGGAGACCACGCTGGACTACGTCGGCACCCGCGAAGTCTTCGACAAACCGCTGGCGGGATATCAACTGACACAGGCGAAGCTTGCAGATATGGCCGTCGAGCTGGCCAAGGCGCAGTTGCTCGCGCTGCATCTGGGCCGGCTCAAGGACGAGGACCGCATCCGGCCGGAACAGGTCAGCCTCGGCAAGCTGAACAATGTGCGCGAGGCGATCAAGATCGCCCGGCAATGTCGGACACTGTTGGGCGCCAATGGGATCACCCTGGAATACCCGGTGATCCGGCACGCCAACAACCTCGAGTCCGTGCTGACCTACGAGGGCACGTCCGAGGTGCATCAGATGGTCATCGGGGAGGCGCTGACCGGAGTCAGCGCCTTCCGATGAACCTCGCTACTGCGGGCGGAACTCCTGCGATGGCGGCGGCTGCGGGTTGAGGCGCGGGGCCTCCAGCGGCACACAGACGGTGGTCATGATCTTGTCGGCGAGCGTCTGACGCTTGGCATCCCACAGCGGGAACAAGTAGCCGATGTAGCAGATGGCCCCATCGATGATGTGCGCCAGCTGTCGCACGATCGACAACCCGAAGCCGATTGGCCGCCAGGTCTTTTCGCTGACGACGCGGAACTTCATCACCGACTTGCCAATGCTCGAACCCGTGGTTCCCTGCCGGTAGCCCCAGTTCCACACCCAGTAGGCGGCCGACACGATGTAGGCCAGGGCGAGCAGGATCACACCGATCGTCGAGAAGTTCGACGTGCAGTAGACCCCGTAGTCGTAACCGCCGTCGCCGCCGACGCACCGGTTGTCGGCGGTGCCGAAGGCGACGCCGTACCCGATGCCCAGCACGATGAAGGCCGGGACATTGTCGATGAGCCACGCCAGCACCCGGGTCAACCACGGGGTGTAAGCCTCAGTCGGCAGCGCCGGACCCGGCCCAGCCGAGGCCGGCGGGTACCCAGGCCCACCCTGCGGCGACGGCCGATAGCCGGACTGTGGCGGGGGGTATCCGCCCGGTGGTGGCGAGTATCCGTCACCGGGGCGCGGAGGGTAGCCGCCCCCCGGAGGCGGCGGCGGGTAACCACCGCCAGGAGGCGGCGGTGGGTAGTTCCCCGGCGGCGGGGGCGAGTGATCGGTCATGCGAACCTTCCGGGCCTAAATCGGTACGGCGACGTTGGAGAAAATCTTGTCCACCAACGTCTGCCGCTTGTGATCCCAGAGCGGGAACAGCACCGCGACGAGCCAGAGAATCCCGAAGCAAAGCCCGGCGCCCACCCAGTAAATGACTTCGCGAACGAGCGATATGCCGAAACCGATTGGCTGCCAAGTCTTTTCGCTGACTATCTTGAACTTCATGATCGACTTGCCAATGCTGGAGCCCGTAGTGCCCTGTCGATAGCCGAGGTTCCAGACCCAATACGCTATGGCGAGAATCCCGGTAATCGCGACAGACACCTGGCCGAGCGTGGAGGCGCCGCTGGCGCAGAACTCGCCGAGGTCGTACTCCGACGTATCGGTGATACACGCCGTCTCGCGGGTGCCCAGCAGCAAACCCCAGCCGATGCCTTCAAGGATGACCACCGGAATGACGTCGATCAACCACGCCAGCACCCGGGTCATCCACGGGGTGTACGCCTCTGCGGGCAGTGCTCCCAGCGCCGGACCCGCGGGCGCTTGCCCGTAACCGGCCTGCCGTGGCGGCGGTGCGTAGCCACCACCGGGCGGTGGTGGCGGTGGGTAACCGCCGCCGTGAGACGGAGGAGGCGGCGGATAACCGCCGGGCGGAGGCGGAGGAGGCGGGTAGTTCCCGGGTGGCGGTTGATCGGTCATGGACGCCTTCCAGTGATCTTTTAGCTGGGAACGAGCGGTGCCTACCCTACCGGAGAAGCCGTCGTCAGCAGGGCTTCTGGCAAGATCTTGATCACGGGCGGACGACGTCGTCTGCTGGCATATTTCGGCCCGGATGACGGCGGGATGATCCTTTGCCAGCTTTAGCGAGACGGCCGGTGCACAGTGTTAGCGGCGGGTCTGACCGTCGGACAGGAAGCCGAGCAGATCGTGACGGGTCAGCACGCCGACGGGCTTACCCTCCTCGACCACCATCACCGCGTCGCATTCACGCAAGGACTTGGCGGCGGTGCTGACCATTTCGCCTGCCCCGATCAGCGGCATCGGCGGGCTCATGTGTTGCGAGACGGCGTCGGCGAGCTTCGCGCGGCCCTCGAAGACCGCGGACAACAGTTCGCGCTCAGAGACACTGCCCGCTACCTCGCCCGCCATCACCGGCGGTTCGGCCCCGACCACCGGCATCTGCGAAACCCCGTACTCCCGAAGGATGCCGATGGCGTCGCGGACGGTCTCCGACGGATGCGTGTGGACCAGGTCGGGCAACGCACCGGACTTGCGGCGCAGCACGTCGCCGACCGTGAACTCTTCGACCGATCCGTCGAGACGGCTGCGCAGGAATCCGTACGACGACATCCACGCGTCGTTGAAAACTTTTGAGAGATAACCTCTTCCGCCATCGGGCAGCAGGACGACGACCAATGCGTCCGGGCCCGCCTGTTCGGCGACCTTGACCGCCGCCACGACAGCCATGCCGCATGACCCGCCGACCAGTAGCGCCTCGTCGCGGGCCAGCCGTCGGGTCATCTCGAATGAATCGGCGTCGGAGACCGCGATGATCTCGTCGGGCACCGTCGGGTCGTAGGCGGACGGCCAGAAGTCCTCGCCGACACCCTCGACGAGGTATGGCCGCCCGGTGCCACCGGAGTACACCGACCCCTCGGGGTCGACGCCGACGATCTTCACCTGACCCCCCGAGACCTCCTTGAGATAGCGGCCTGCGCCGGTGATGGTGCCTCCGGTGCCGACGCCGGCGACGAAATGCGTCACCTTGCCGTCGGTGTCGGCCCAGATCTCCGGCCCCGTGGTTTCGTAGTGGCTGGCCGGGCCCATCGGATTGGAATACTGGTCGGGCTTCCACGCACCGTCGATCTCCTCGACGAGCCGGTTGGAGACGCTGTAGTAGCTGTCGGGATGGTCGGGCGGCACCGCAGTCGGGCAGACTACGACGTCAGCGCCATAGGCGCGCAACACATTCCGCTTGTCCTCGCTGACCTTGTCTGGGCAGACGAAGATGCATTTGTAGCCGCGCTGCTGGGCCACCAGCGCCAATCCCACTCCGGTGTTTCCCGACGTGGGCTCGACGATGGTGCCACCGGGTCGCAGCTCACCGCTGTCCTCGGCGGCGTCGATCATCTTGACCGCGATGCGGTCTTTGGCGCTGCCGCCCGGATTGAGGTACTCGATCTTTGCCGCGACGGTGCCGGCACCTTCGGGGACAACCGAGTTCAGCTCAACCAGAGGGGTATTGCCGATGAGCTCACTGATGTGCCGCGCGATCCGCATACGTTTATCGTCTCAGGCCCGCGGCCGCGGAGATAGGCGGCCTCCCTGCGGCGGTGCTACCAGGTGGCCTCGCGGATGTAATCGCCGATCTGGCGCAGCGACCTGGTGGCCTCCGACACCGCCGGCGCGGCCAGCTGAAACACGTGCATCTGGCCGGGCCATACCTTGATCTCTACGGGCACCCCGGCGGCGGCCAGCATGTGGGCCGCCTTGCGGGCGTCGCTGACGAGGACTTCGGACCCCGATACATGGATCAGGGTGCGCGGAAGGCCGGGCTCGATGTGGTCCAGCGGCTCGTAGACCTCTTCAGGTTTTCCGTCGACGAGGTGATGTTCCGCGGCCTCTTTTATGAGCTCGACCAGCGCATGGAACGCCTTGGGCGGAAACATGGCATCGGTGCGGGTGTTGGGATGGTTCGCCCGGGCTTCGTTGTCGATCTCGAACAGCGGTGACATGGTGACGATGGCGGCGGGCGTTTCTCCCTGGAGGCCTTCGGCCTGCAGCTTCTCGGCCAGCGCGAGCGCCAGATAACCACCGGCCGAGTCACCGGCCAGCACGATCTGGTCGGGCTCGTAACCCTTCAGCCGCAGCCACTCGTAGGCGTCGTAACAATCGTCCAGCGCCATCCCGACCGAGTTCTTCGGGATCATCCGGTAGTTGACCACCAGGACAGGGCTGTCCGCGTAGCGCGATAGCGCCGTCACCAGCCGGCCGTGTGAGTTCGCGCCGCAGGTCAGGAACGCCCCACCGTGCATGTAGAGGATGACGCTACGGTTGCCGTCGGCGGGCAACACGCCGTCGGCACGCACGAGTTGCGCGGTGCAGTTCGGCAGTCCGATGGTGGCGCGCACGGTGCCGGGAGCAGGCCGCAAGACGCGAGAGGCGAAGTCGACCAGACCCCAGGGCCACGGCAGTCGCGGAGCGTAGCTGCCAATAGCCAGAGTTGGCTTGATTGTTAGCAGAGCCGCCAGTGATACCAGCCTTCCAGCAATGCTCGGGCCGTCCTCCACAATCTCGAGAGGCGCTCCGTCGCTAACCGGAAATTTACGCGGTTTACGGGCTCTAGCTGGGCTGACTCCAGCGTAAATCGACCGGGATACCTTGCTCGGTGCCGTCATCGCCACCACTCCTACGCAATCGTAGTGCCGGGGTGTCCAGCGTTTACTGAGCTAACCCAACGGACTTAGCTTGACACCCTACAACCAGTTCAACAATCAACGAGTCGAAATCGATACCGCACTTGATACCGCACTGTGACCGCCGGGGTGGTTCATGCCACGCTGATAAGCCGAAAATTCCCACTTAAACTGACGGGGTGGGCATACGTGCACCGCGTCGGACGACCATCGCCCTGGCGGCGGCGGCCGGACTCGCGTCGACGGGTTCCGCGTACGTCGGGGCCCGCAACCTGCTGAGCGGGCAGGCCGACAAGGCTCGACGACTGATACCGAAGTCGTGGGACATCCCGCCGCGCGCCGATGGCGTTTACTCCCCGGGCGGCGGCCCGGTCGAACGCTGGTACCGCGGCCTCGCGGTCGACCTGCACCTGATGATCTTCGGCGACTCGACCGCCGCCGGCTATGGCTGCCAGAGCGCCGACGAACTGCCCGGCGTGCTGGTCGCCCGTGGACTGGCCGAGGAGTCCGGAAAGCGCGTCCGGTTGAGCACGAAGGCGATCGTCGGGGCGACGTCGAAGGGCCTGGCGGGTCAGATCGACGCCATGTTCGTAGCCGGTCCCCCGCCGGACGCGGCCGTGATCATGATCGGCGCGAACGACATCACCAAGCCGAACGGCATCGGGCCCTCGGCACGCCGGGTGGGCCGGGCGGTCCGGCGGTTGCGCGCCAGCGGCGCCGTCGTCGTCGTCGGCACCTGCCCGGACTTCGGCGTCATCACCGCAATCCCGCAGCCGCTGCGCTGGGTGGCGCGCAGCCGCGGGTTGCGCCTCGCACGTGCCCAGGCCTCCGAGATCCGGTCGGCCGGCGGCATCCCGGTACCGTTCTCCGATCTGCTGGCGCCCGAATTCCGCAAGATGCCCGAGGTGCTGTTCTCGCACGACATGTTCCATCCTTCGGCGGCCGGATACGCGTTGGCGGCCAACCAATTGCTTCCCGCCCTCGGTAAAGCCCTGCCAGAGTTCATCGGCCACCCGGTGTCTGAAGATGCGCTGGAATCGCGATCGCCCGAGGGCACTTCGCTGTTGGCCCGGGTCGGCAACCTGAGCAGGCTGTGGCGACGCTCGACTGGGGTCCCCGCGCCCATCGTGGTGACCGCGGGCTAGGTTGTCCATCTGCTCGATGGTGTCGAGTCAGTCGATTGAGGAGCCGTCATGCCTGAAGCAGTCATCGTTTCGACTGCGCGTTCGCCGATCGGCCGCGCCGCGAAGGGTTCTATGGTCGAGATGCGGCCCGATGATCTCGCCGTGCAGATGGTCCGCGCGGCGCTGGACAAGGTGCCTGGGCTGGACCCGAAGGACATCGACGACCTGATGATGGGTTGCGGTCAGCCCGGCGGCGAGGCCGGTTTCAACATCGGCCGCGCCGTCGCCGTCGAACTGGGCTATGACTTCCTGCCCGGCACCACGGTGAACCGGTACTGCTCGTCGTCGCTGCAGACCACCCGGATGGCGTTCCACGCCATCAAGGCCGGCGAGGGTAGTGCGTTCATCTCCGCTGGGGTGGAGACCGTTTCGCGTTTTCCCCGGGGCACGTCGGATGGCTGGCCGGACTCGCACAACGCACTGTTCGCTGATGCCGAGCAGCGCAGCGCACAAGCCGCGGCCGGCGCCGACGAATGGCATGACCCGCGTCAGGATGGCGTGCTGCCCGACTTCTACATCGCGATGGGTCAGACCGCGGAGAACGTGGCCTTGATGACCGGCATCAGCCGCGAGGAGCAGGACCACTGGGGCGTGCGCAGCCAGAACCGGGCTGAGGAGGCCATCAAGAGCGGCTTCTTCGATCGCGAGATCGCGCCGGTGACGTTGCCCGACGGCTCGACCGTCGCCACGGACGACGGCCCGCGGGCCGGCACCACCTACGAGGCGGTCAGCCAGCTCAAGCCGGTGTTCCGGCCGAACGGCACCATCACGGCCGGCAACGCCTGCCCGCTGAACGACGGCGCCGCGGCGGTGGTGATCGTGTCCGATACCAGGGCCAGGGATCTCGGCCTGAAGCCGCTGGCCCGCATCGTCGCGACCGGTGTGTCCGGGCTGTCGCCGGAGATCATGGGCCTGGGCCCGATCGAGGCGACACGCAAGGCACTGGCCAACGCCGGCATGACGATCGACGACATCGACCTCTACGAGATCAACGAGGCGTTCGCGGTGCAGGTGCTCGGCTCGGCCCGCGAACTGGGGATGGACGCCGACAAGCTGAACGTCTCCGGCGGCGCGATCGCACTGGGCCACCCGTTCGGCATGACGGGTGCGCGTATCACCGCCACGCTGCTGAACAACCTGACCACCCATGACAAGACGTTCGGCCTCGAGACGATGTGTGTCGGCGGCGGCCAAGGCATGGCGATGATCATCGAGCGGCTGTCCTGACACCTCCGCCGACTCACACCTGCGCCGAAACTGCGGAGAGATCGCAGAATCATGAGATTTCGCGATCTGTCCGCAGTCTCGATGCCCAGGCGCGCTCGATTCGGCGAATGATATCCGCGGGACAGTTCTCCTTCACCACCCTCACCCGTGTCCAACCGAGCTCGTCGAGATCCTCGGATCGCTGGATGTCGTAGGCGAATTGGACTGGGTCGACGCGGTGCTGCTCGCCGTCGTACTCCGCGGCCAGCTTCAGTTCCTTCCATCCCATGTCGAGGTAGTACTGCCGGCGCCCGTCGGGGCTCACCATCGGAATCTGCGTCTGCGGTCGTGGAAAGCCGGCGCGAATGATCAGCAGTCGCAGCCACGTCTCCTTCGGCGAGGCCGCGCCAGGGTCGTAGAGATCCAGCACGGCCTCGAGGCGACGCAGCCCCCGGGCACCGCGGTGTCGACGGGCGACCGCATAGACCGACTCGGCGGTGAGTCCGGTGGCGTTTCCGAGCACATCGACGCGGGCCACTGCGTCGTCGAGGCGACCGCGCCGCGCTATGTCGAAGCCGGTACGTGCCGGCGTCGTGACAGGGAGGCCGTTCAATCCGGCAAATTCCTCGCGGCGCAGTCTGATGTCGTAGGTCTGCAGCCCGTGCGGGCGTCGGGCGTTCGACCAAACGATCTCGATGGGCTCGCGCTCGTCCACCCATTTCGCACCGTGGAGCGCCGACGCCGTCAGCCCCGCGACAACACCCTGACGATGGGAGTACAGCCACGCGGCGTGGGCTCGCTCTTGAATGGTGAGAACCGCGCCCTTCGGCACGTATACATCGGGAAACAACGCCTTGTATTGGGCTCGAAGCTCATGTTTGCCAAGCGCTCCGTTGGCGATTGCCTCGCTACCGACGAACGGGCGGTAGAACATTTCCATCGTCCGACTCTCGCCTGTCGGGGCCGCCGAGAATGCGGTCAGATCGTGATTTGTGGATCGATCGCGATCTGTGAGCAGTTTCGGCGATGTCGAGGCAGCCAGGCACGAGACCCGAAAAAGCCCGGCACGTAGTCATGCCGGGCTTTTCTCGCAGGTTTACTAGTTCCGGTTCAACATGCTGAGCAGGTTGAGGATCTCGATGTAGAGCCACACCAGCGTCACGGTCAGGCCGAGGGCGATGCCCCATGCGGCCTTCTCCGGGGCGCCTGCGCGGATCATCTGGTCGGCAGCGTCGAAGTCGATCAGGAAGCTGAACGCCGCGAGGCCGATGCAGAGCAGCGAGAAGAGGATGGCGATCGGGCCGCCGCTGCGCAGGCCGAGACCTTCGCCGCCGCCCACGCCGAACATCGCGAGCAGGAAGTTACCGAGCATCAACGCCAGCACACCGAACAGGCCGGCGACGATGAAGCGGGTGAATTTCGGCGTGACCCGAATGGCACCGGTCTTGTAGACGACGAGCATGCCCGCGAACACACCGATCGTGCCCAACACCGCCTGGCCGATCAACGCACCTGCGCTGACGTTCGACACGTAGACGTTGGCCAGGATGAAGGAGATCGCGCCGAGGAACAGACCCTCCAGCGCCGCGTAGCTCAGCACGATCGCCGGGCTGTCCTGCTTGCGGCCGAACGTTGCGATCAGCACCAGGACCAGACCACCGAGACCGCCGACGACGGCGAACGGGGTGGCCAGTGACAGATTCTGGGCGATCAGGAAGTAGGAAACGACCGCGACCGCGGTCAGCACGGCCAGCGTGATGCCGGTCTTGGTGACGACGTCGTCGATGGTCAGCGGCCGGGAAACACCCGTCTGCCGCTGGTCGGGGTACTGCCCCACATATGGCTCGGCCTGTACCGCCTGCGCACCGTAGCCGGCGGCTCCGGTACCGAACTGTGCATAGCCGCCCTGCGTCTTGGGCAGGGAACGAAATACCGGGTTGCTGCTTTCCCGCACCGTCGGATCCTCTCCTGTGCTGTGGTTCGACAGATTGCCGAACATCCGCTCAACGATCGAAGACCTCGTATCAGTTCCCGAGAGAACCTCCCAGGTCTTTCACAGGAAACCCTACCCGCGGCCGATCAACTCTGGGGAACGATCTAGATTGCAATCGGGAATACTAGGAACTCCAAGCTTCGACGAAGGGGTGCTGCGGGCGTGACCGCTCAAACCGACAAAATCCTGGCCCACGTCGACGGTGGCGTCGGGCTCTTGACACTCAACCGACCCCAGGCCATCAATTCGCTCACCCATGCGATGGTCGTCGCGATGGACCGGGTCCTGACCGAGTGGGAGCACGACGGAGAGGTCGAAACGGTCCTGATCCGCGGCGCCGGCGATCGCGGCCTGTGTGCGGGCGGCGACATCGTCGCGATCTACCACAGTGCGCGCGGCGACGGCACCGAAGCGCGCGAGTTCTGGTACGACGAGTACCTGCTCGACCGGCATATCAGCCGGTACCCCAAGCCGGTCATCGCATTGATGGACGGCATCGTGATGGGCGGCGGTGTCGGTGTCAGCGCGCACGGCGGCGTCCGGGTGGTCACCGACACCACCAAAATGGCCATGCCCGAAGTGGGTATCGGCCTCATTCCCGACGTCGGCGGCACGCTGATCCTCTCCCGCGCGCCCGGTCTGGTCGGAATCCATGCCGCGCTCACCGGCGAACCGTTCGGGGGCGCCGACGCCATCGCTATGGGTTTCGCCGACCACTTCGTCCCCCACGACGAACTCGCCGGATTCACCGACGCGGTCATCGCCGACGGTGTCGATGCCGCGCTGTCCTCGTATGCCGCGGAGCCGCCCACGAGTCCGGTACTGGCACACCGGAAATGGATCGACGACTGCTACGCCGGCGAAACCGTCGAGGACATCGTCGCCGCGCTACGCGGCCACGACGCCGGCCCGGCCAACGACGCGGCCAACCTCATCGCCACCCGCTCCCCCGTGTCGGTCTCGGTGGCACTCGAGGCGGTACGGCGCGCCGGCAAGCTGGACACCCTGGAAGACGTGCTGCGCCAGGAGTATCGGACCTCTTGCGGAGCGCTGCGCTCCCATGATCTCGTCGAGGGGATCCGCGCCCAGGTCATCGACAAGGACCGCAACCCGAAGTGGTCGCCGGCGTCGCTGGCCGCGGTCACCATTGATGACATCGAGTCATACTTCGCACCCGCCGACCGCGAACTGACCTTCGACTAGACCATTCGACTAGACCAGGAGCAACGATGAAATACCGAAGACGACGACGAGCGAGGATCGCAGCGAGGAACGAGCGAGGACCGCAGCGAGGAGGAGTCGAGGCATGAATTACCGAAGACGACGACGAGCGAGGATCGCAGCGAGGAACGAGCGAGGACCGCAGCGAGGAGGAGTCGAGGCATGAATTACCGAAGACGACGACGAGCGAGGATCGCAGCGAGGAACGAGCGAGGACCGCAGCGAGGAGGAGTCGAGGCATGAATTACGAAACCATTCTCGTCACCCGCGACGACCGCGTCGGTACGATCACGCTGAACCGGCCCAAGGCGCTCAATGCACTCAACAGCCAGGTGATGACCGAAGTCACAACGGCGGCTGCAGAATTCGACAGTGATCCGGGCATCGGCGCGATCATCATCACCGGCAACGAGAGGGCATTCGCGGCGGGGGCGGACATCAAGGAAATGTCCGCCCTGTCCTTCGCCGACGTGTTCGCCGCGGACTTCTTCGCGCAGTGGTCGACATTCGCCGCAACGCGCACCCCGACCGTCGCCGCGGTTGCGGGCTACGCGCTCGGGGGCGGGTGTGAGCTGGCGATGATGTGCGACCTGCTGATCGCCGCCGACACAGCGAAATTCGGCCAGCCCGAGATCAAGCTCGGCGTGCTGCCCGGCATGGGTGGCTCACAGCGGCTGACGCGCGCCATCGGCAAGGCCAAGGCCATGGATCTGATCCTGACCGGACGCAACATGGACGCCGAAGAAGCCGAACGCGCCGGCCTGGTGTCGCGGGTGGTTCCGGCGGACACGTTGGTGGACGAGGCGAACGCGGTCGCCGCGACGATCGCCGGAATGTCGCTGTCGGCGTCCCGGATGGCCAAGGAGGCCGTCGATCGCGCCTTCGAGAGCACGCTCGCGGAGGGCTTGCTCTACGAACGTCGGCTGTTCCACTCTGCCTTTGCCACCGACGATCAGACCGAGGGCATGAACGCATTCACGGAGAAGCGCCCCCCGAACTTCACCCACCGATAAAGTTCGTTCGTGACCGACACCGGCGAAGCCACTGCAACCGCCGCGCCGACCAAGGAGGCTCCGCAGCGTGGCGAACCTGCCGAGCGGCCGTGGTGGCTCCGGCACTACACGTTCACCGGAACCGCTGTGGGCCTGGTGTTCCTGTGGTTCTCGCTGACCCCGTCGTTGCTCCCCCGCGGACCGCTGTTCCAGGGGCTGGTCAGCGGCGCGGCCGGAGCGATCGGCTACGGCCTGGGCGTGTTCGCGGTGTGGTTGGTGCGCTACATGCGGTCCAAGGAGACCAGTCCGCCCCCACCGCGAGGGGCGTGGACCGTCCTGGTCGTCATCGGCATCATCGGCCAGATCCTGATGATCATCTACTTCCACACCTGGCAGGACGAGGTGCGCGATCTAGACGGCGTGGCGCGGATGGGGTTCTGGGATCACCCGCTGACCGCCGTCCTGTCGATCGTCGTGCTGTTCTTCTTCGTCGAGATCGGCCAGCTGGTCGGCAGGTTGGTGCGCTTTCTGGACCACCAGCTGGAACGCTTTGCCCCGCCGCGGGTTTCGGCGGTCGTCGTCGTCGTGCTGCTGCTCGCGCTGACGATCGCGCTGCTCAACGGCATCGTGGTCCGGTTCGCGATGAGCACCCTCAATTCGTCGTTCGCGGCGGCCAATGACGAGACCGATCCCGATTTCCCCGCGCCGATGTCGCCGTTGCGGTCCGGTGGCCCTCAGTCCCTTGCCAGCTGGGAGTCGCTGGGACATCAGGGCCGGGTCTTCGTGTCGGCCGGACCGACGATCGACGAACTGTCCGAGTTCAACGGCAGGCCGGCCATCGAACCGATTCGCGCCTATGCGGGTCTCCATTCGGCCGACGGCATCAAGGCGACGGCCCGGCTGGCGGCCGAGGAACTGCGGCGCGAGGGTGGCCTCCAGCGCGCTGTGGTCGCCGTCGCCACCACGACGGGGACCGGCTGGCTCAACGAGGCCGAAGCATCCGCGCTCGAGTACATGTACAACGGCGACACCGCGATCGTCAGCATGCAGTACTCGTTCCTGCCCAGCTGGCTGTCGTTCCTGGTGGACAAGGAGAACGCCCGACAGGCCGGGCAGGCGCTGTTCGAGGCCGTCGACGCGCTGATCCGCGAGATGCCCGAGGCCCAGCGGCCGCGGCTCGTGGTGTTCGGCGAGAGCCTCGGCTCGTTCGGCGGCGAAGCGCCGTTCCTGAGCCTGAACAATCTGGTGGCGCGGACCGACGGCGCGCTCTTCAGCGGGCCGACGTTCAACAACACGATCTGGGCTCAACTCACCCGCGACCGCGACGAAGGCTCCCCGATGTGGCTGCCCATCTACGACGAGGGTCAGAACGTCCGGTTCGCCGCCCGGTCGGACAATCTGAAGAGGCCCGCCGAGCAGTGGGACCATCCGCGGGTGGCCTACCTCCAGCATGCCTCCGACCCGATCGCGTGGTGGAACCCGGATCTGCTGTTCGCCGAACCAGATTGGCTGAGGGAGCCCCGCGGCTACGACGTGTCCGGACGGATGCAGTGGATACCGATCGTGACGTTCCTCCAGGTGTCCGCCGACATGGCCGTTGCCGTAGACGTCCCCGACGGGCACGGCCACGTCTACGTCAGGAATGTCGCGAACGCATGGGCAGCCATCTTGGAGCCGCCGGGGTGGACCCCCGAGAAGACCGAGAAACTGCGCCCGCTGCTCAGCAACGACGAAAACGCTTAAACCAGAACACCTTCGGCCTTGAGCGCGTGATACCCGCCGACGACGTCGGTGGCACGGTGCAGCCCGAGGTCGACCAGCGCGGCGGCGGCCAGGCTCGAGGTGTAACCCTCCGAGCACAGCACCACCCATTCCACGTCGTCGCCGACGGCCTGCGGCAACCGTGCGTCGCTGGTGGGGTCGCACCGCCACTCGAGCACATTGCGTTCGATCACCAGAGCCGACGGCACCTCGCCCTCGCGCTGCCGCTGCGCCTGCGGGCGGATGTCGACGAGTAACGCGCCACGCTCCAGTGCTGCCGGCACGTCACGCGCGGCGAGGCGGCGCAGCCGGGTGCGGGCGTCCTCGAGGATGCGGTCGATGCGGCTGGCCATGAGTCAGTCCCCCTCGGGTGAGTCGGTGAGCTCGGTACGGTTGCGGCGCAGCGTGTTTCTCTCGGTGACGTCGTAATACGACATGGCCGTCAGCGGCGGCGAGTACGCGTGCACGCTCAGCGTCGGCGCGACTGGTGCCGACAGATCGCGTTCCGGCGTCCACACGACGTCGTGCACCCAGCCCAACGGGAACCCGGCCTGATCGCCCGCGCGTAGCCGACGGCGCCGCAAGGCCTGCCCGTCCCACCGGGTCTCCCGAAGGGCGCCGGAGACAACGGTCAGCGCGCCGAGCGAGCCACCGTGGTCGTGCAGTTCGGTGGAGCGTTCGGGCACCCAGCTGATCAGCCAGATGTCCAGTTCGTCGTCACCGTGCAGGCGCGTGAACCAACGTTCGTCAGCCGGTGGGCCGCCCTGTGGCAGCAGGTGGTCATACCGGCCGGACAGCACGTCGTCGGCACCGACATCAGTGGCGTGCAGCAGGTCGGGCAGCCGGAGCCGGGTGGGGGCGGACACGGCGGGGATACCGGCAGGGGGCAACACAGCGGATCGTGCGGGAAGCATCGGGAACTCCAGGGAATGACGAACGGGTCGGGGTCGGCGCTAAGGCCGACAACACTCTCCAGACCAGGTCATTTCCATCACGGCCGCCAGTGTTGCATAGATTGAGCAGATGCGCAGACACCCCTATGGCCTCGTGCTGTGCAGTGCGGTGGTCGGACTGGCCCTCGCCGGTTGTTCGTCCGGGGGCGAGAACAGCGGGAAGTCGTCCCCGACCCCGACGGCCCCCTCCGCCTCGACCCCGACCAGCGAGCCGCCGCCGCTTCCCGCCGAGCCGACCCGACCCGACGCGGTCGGGGTCTCGCCCGGTGGGGTGACGACCAAGGTCGATGTCCCCGCCGACTCCACAGAATCCCAGTACGGGCAGGCCTGCCACGCCGCGAAAGTGTGGATGGACGGCCAGCAAGGCGACCCCGCGACACTGGTCGAGCCCTATCTGAAAATGATGCAGGCACCCGACTTCACCGGTCCGGGCAACTTCAACACGCCGTGGGCGAACCTGACACCGGCACAGCAGGCCGGCGTCATCGTGGCCGTCATCGGGGCGGCGAACGGCGCGTGCGAATAGGCCGCGGGCCCATTTGAATCACGGCTGCACAAAAGTCCGTCAATTACCGGTCGGCCACCCACTGCCGCCCGCGCGCGACGGCGATGTCGAGCGCGCCGAACACCTCATCGGTCGCCTCGATCATGCCGTCCGGCCCGAGCACGTTGGGCAGGCCGCCCCTGGCGAGAATTCGCGCAGTCGCCGGCGTCACCCCGGCGATGATCAGCCGGCCGTTGTGTGCGTGGAGTTCACCCGCCCACCGTCGTAGTGCCTTGATCGCGACGGACGACGGCACGTCGGGCAGGGCACGCAGGCTGAGCACCACGACGGCGTTGCGGGTGTCGGCGACCGACGGCCACTCCTCGTCGATACGGGCCACCTCGGCGAACAGCCCGACTCCCTGATAGTGCAGCACCGTCACGCTGCCACTGGTGCAGCGCGAGGGCACCGCGGCCACCCGCCAGTGGCCGTCCTCGGTCGGTTCGAGCGCAACGAGTTGCGCGGACTGTGCGGCCTTGACGCAGTACAGGACCAGCGAGGTGATGACACCGATCAGGATCGCTGTGTGCAGCGGCAGTTGCGTGGTGGCGGCGAACGTGATCAGCATCGCCAGCGCGGATATCGGGGCAACGCGCAGCACCAGCTTGATGTCGGGGAGCCGGCCCACCACGAGTTCGACGCCGATGACGATGATCAGGCCGCCGATGACGGGCATCGGGATGATCTCGGCGGCTGAACCCGCGATCAGAACCAGTACCGCGAGCCAGATGCCTGCGAAGACGCCGGTCCACCGGGTCTGTGCACCTGCCGATGTCGCGACGCCGGTCCGCGACATCGAGCCGCCGGTCGGCAGGGCACCGAAGAATCCGCCCGCGAGATTGCCCGTCCCCTGGGCCAGGAAATCGCGGGACATGTTGGGCCGGCTGCCGTCCGGGTTCGGTGCGGCCGCAGAGATGCTGGCCGCCTGCGCCAGGCCGACAAGGGCGACGGCGACACCGCCGACGAGCAGCCCCGGCATGGCAGCGAAGTTCGGAACGACAAGCGGTGGTAGCGAATTCGCGATCGACGCGATGTCGCCCACGGTTTCGACATCGATCCGGGCCAGGGCCACCACCCCGGTGGCAACGACGAGCGCGAGCAAGATCGCGAACGCCTCGAGCGGCCTGATGAAATGGAATACCGCCCACACGACGATGGTGCCGACGGCCACGGCCACCGCATGCGGATGCCACCGTCCGATGTGGACCAGCCAATCGACAATCTTGCCAATGGTGTTGCCGCTCCGGGGTTTATAGCCCGTCGCATCGCCGAGCACCCCGGCGACTATCTGCACGGCGATGCCGGTGGAGAAGCCGGTCATCACGGCGTTGCTGACAAAACTCATGATCGACCCGAACTTCAGCAGCCCGAAAATCGCCATCACGGCGCCCACTACCACGGCCAACGCCGCGACATTCGCCGGGTCGCCCGGATCCAGCCCAGCCTCGTTGAGGACGCTGCGCGACGATAGTGCGATGGCACTGGTCAGTGTCGTCACCATCAGCACGGTGCGGGCAAGAAGCGACGCGACGATGCCTGGCACGATGCCCGAGTACAGGCCGAGCACCGGGTTGAATCCGGCGATGCTGGCGTAGGCCATTCCTTCGGGAATCGAGAACAGCCCGGTCACCAACCCGGCCAGCACATCGCGCGGTTTGGGCCGGCCGAGGCCGCCCAGCGGATTCCGCATGCGCAGATTGTCGCGTGCGTCCGCAAGCCGTCGCGCGACAATGACGGTATGGCGGGGAATCGTGTCGCGCTGGCACTCGCCAGCGGGGGTGCCCGCGGCTACGCGCACATCGGGGTGATCGACGAGTTGCGCCAGCGGGGCTAAGAGGTCGTCGGCGTCGCGGGTTCGTCGATGGGCGCACACGTCGGTGGTCTGCCCGCGTTGGGCCAAGCTCGACGACTGGGCCCGGTCGCTGACCCAGCGTGCCGTGCTGCGGCTGCTCGACCCGTCGATCACCGCGGCGGGTGTGGGGCGCGCGGAGCGGATCCTGGACGCGTGCGCGACATCCTCGGTGAGGTGACGATCGACGAGCTGCCGATCCCTACACCGCCGTGTCCACCGACCTCATCTCCGGTGAGTCGGTGTGGTTGCAACGCGGTGCGGTGGACGCGGCGATCCGGGCGACCATCGCGATTCCCGGGGTGGTCATGCCGCACGTGCTCGCGCTGACGCCGCAGAGTGACCGCCTCGGGAATGACGGAACAAGCACCGCGAGGAACTGAATCGACGATCCACCCAGTCGATCCAGGTGAAACCTAGCCCTACCGCAAATGCCGGAGCGATCTCCGCTCCCTTCCGCCTGGCCACGCACAAACCATCACTGTGACGACAAGCGTGCGGTGCAGCCCTTTTGATACACCGCATCGGGTGTGCCTAGCGCACAGGGCTCAGGGTCGACAGTCGGCCAGGCTGTGAACGACCCCTACGCTGACCGACCCCCGGGTGCTTCGTAGTGGCGAAGCATAAGGCGACACACAATCGCGGCTGGCCCTAGCCCGAGAAACGTCACAGCGACGAATTACACAGTGCTGCAAAAATTATCGGCCTACCATCGCCATCGAGTTCTGCAACTGGCTGACCGTGTTTCTGTCACCATAAGACCGGCATGGTCTGCATCCCGCCGACTGCCCGGACAACCGAGTGACCACCGCCGGCGAGACGCTCGTCAGATCATGACGCGGACCTGCGCTCGCTGTTCGCTGACTGGATGCTGAGAACCTTTCGAGATGGTCGGCGATGGCGTCTCTGTTGCGGGTCAGGATACGTTCGGGCCGCCGAGCCTTCCGCGTCGCAGCGTGATCGAGCTTACATTTGACCTTCACACCAGTGTGAACGTTTAACACTCGAAGGATGGCCCGAGTACAGCCGACATCAGCAGCCTGCGGCGGCGTCCACAATCGCGACCACATCGGAGACTTCAGATGAAGATCGGACTTCGCCTGCCCCAGAGATTGGGGGTCGACCTACAACACGACGTGATCGAAGCGGCCCGAACGGCCGAAGCCGCCGGATACGCCAGTTTGTGGACGTATGAACGGCTGCTCTTCCCGGCGTCGCCCCTCGAACCCTATGCCCCGCCGAACGAGCCGTGGCCGGAATCCTCGCGGCAGGTCGCCGACTCCCTGGCAGTCCTCACCGCAGCGGCGGTGGTGACCGAAAACGTCCGTCTCGGTACTGCCATTCTGATCGCTGCGCAGCACACACCCGTTCAGCTAGCGAAGGCGCTTGCCACGATCGACCAGATCAGCGGCGGCCGCATGATCGCAGGCATGGGCCCCGGCTGGTCCAGTGACGATCTCCAGGCCGCCGGCGCCACCCGGGCGGATCGCGGCCGCTTCCTCGACGAGACACTGGACGTCTTCGATGCCGTGTGGGGGCCCGACCCGGTCATCTTCCGCAGCCCTCGCGTCGTCATCGACAACGCCGCTGTCCTACCCAAGCCCGCTTCGAAAATCCCCGTGATGCTCGGCGGCGGTGGCAGCAACCTGGGCCGCAGCACCAGTCTCAAGGCCGTGCAACGCATTGCCAAACGCGCAGACGGCTGGCTGCCGCTGCTGACCACACCCGGGCCAGCCGGAGCCGCAGAACTGCGCGCAAACTGGGACCGGCTCCGGGAAATGGCATCTCAGTACGGCCGCGACCCCAGCCACATGGAGATGATCGTGGTCGGAAACGTGACCTTCACCGACCGTCTCGCAGGACCAGGCCGATCTGCGTTCGTTGGCACCCTCGACCAAATCCTCGACGACGTCCAAACCGCCGCGGATGCCGGCGCCGACGAACTCATCATCGACCTAAACCTGCAAGACTGGTTCACCAACACAAAGCAAATGCTCGAGACGGCTATAGAAATCCGCGAACGAACCGCAACCTCATAACCGATGGACCCAACGCCGAAAAACGCGAGAATCCCTCTGCCGCACGCCAGCCGAGTACGGCGCGGCAGCCAGCGTGCGAGTCATCGGGCTTCCGTTGCACGGCTATAGCTTTGAGTCGACACTGCTGTGGGCAGGCATCTACATGCTGCCGAATGACTGCGGGCTTCCTCATCGCCGGTCCGCTTGCGGGGTCGCTGTCAGATCGGTACGGAGCGCGGCCGTTCACGGAGTCGGCGATGGCGCTGATGGCGGCGTCGTTCATCGCGCTGGTGATGATCCCGCTGGACTTCAACTACTGGGTGTTCGCGCTGCTCGTATTCCTCAACGGGCTCGGCGGCGGCATCTTCACCGCAACAAACACCGCCGCCACTATTGTTGCCGCCCTTCTTCGTTGGCGTCACGGGCAGTCAGATCGAGCACATCGCGCTTGATCTGCACCTGCACCTGGGGCCCCGGCCCACGCGGACTTGCACACTTCAGTAGGGAGGAACACGGATTTCTGTGGCGAGTTGGTTCGAAGTCTCAATTGGCGACTTATAGACGATTGGTGCAAACGCCTCGACCGTAAACGTGTGCGTGGCCTAAACACGCTGTCGGCGACCGTTTGCACGCCACGCTCGCGCGTGGCAGGCCGGATTCCGTAGTCGTCCCTCCATGGCCCGTTATTCCACTATGAACAGAGGAATTAGCCGCGACGTCTTGGTTTGGTATTCCGCGTAGGGCGGATAAGCCTCGACGGCGCGCTTCCACCAGTACTCACGCTCGACGCCGTCGATTTCTCGCGCGGTCAGAGTCACCAACTTATCGCCGTCCTGCAGCGTCACGGTGGGGTTGGCCTTGACGTTGAAGTACCAGGCGGGGTGTTTGGGGTCGCCGGCCTTCGAGGCGACCATCGCGTACCGCCCGCCCTCCTCTACTCGCATCAGAGGCACGTACCGCTTCTTGCCCGACCTCGCTCCGGTAACGGTGAATAGAACAACTGGTCCGTCGCCGACTCCGTCGGTCGTGCCTTGCTTCAAGACGCGCTCCGTGTGCTCGCGTACCCAATCGGTAGGGCTGAGTTCCACTTGTTCAGTCACGCTTGTTCTAACAATGTGGCACCACTACGCAATACTCTGCAATTCTATGGCATACAACACACCATGTGTTCGGACAATCCGGACGCTGACAGCGTACGTAATGACGCCAGTCCGCCTGTACGGCAATACCTTTACCGTGTAGACGATTGGCGTGATCACCGCTGTCACCAAGCGCCTCACCCAACGGCTCGTCACCGCGGCTCAAGCAGCTGCCGTTCTCCAGTTCACCGGCCCACGGGTGACGAAGCTACTCCAGCCCAACATCGACGAATTCACGCTCGAGGAACTAGTCAGACGCCTGCGGCGCGTTTCGCCGGAAGCTAGATTACGTCAACTGGGCCGAGAGTTCGACTGCAGTACAGGCTGATTCACGCGCTGACAAAGGGGGGAGCGGACGTACCTTGGCGATTCCATACGGCCGCAATGCCACGACGACTGCGCTCTTCGGCAGACTGCGGCGCCTAAGGATGTACCCATCACGGACACGCCACGCACACCTCCGCCGACCGCAACCCTCGCGCTGCCCCACACCGCCGTCGCGCGCGCGGTAAGTCAAACGCGACGGCTTCTACGAACTCCACCCTCTGTCGTTTCTCAGGCACATCGATGCCGCGAGGTGAAGGGATGCGCGACGCCTTCGAGGACGGTGACGGCCGCGCCCGGGATTGTCTTCGCCGTCTCGCTCGCCTCAGCCACTGAGAATGTGGTGTTCTCGCAGCGGCGACCACCAGCACGGGTCTCCACACCCAGGTACAGCAGCGGGGCGCTGATCCGGGCGGCCCCGTCGGCTGCGCCTTGGTCGCGGCCAAGCCCGCCGCTGTTGCGGCGACAGCGGCGGGCTCTGGCCCCTGTTGGGCGCACTCAAGTGGCCCACGACCATCGCCGGTCCCCGGCTAGCCTCGGACATGCGTTGGTTACGGTGCCGCCATTGAGGCCTGGCGCGGTAGCTACCTGTTGCGCGTCTAAATTGCCGGGCCGCAAATCATTCCGGTCGATGGCTGTTGATCCCAGGAGGCTCCATGGTTCTCCCCGCGCTGCTTCTCGTCCACGGCGCCTGGCACAGGCCCGAGCACCTGCAATTGCTGGTGGATGAACTGTCGGGCATTGACGTGCACACTGTTTCTCTTCCCAGCAGCGGCGAAGACCCGGCTGCGTTGGGTGACATGTATGCGGATGCCGAAGTCGTCGCCGCGGCAGCCGCCGCGATCGACGCCCCGGTTGTCGTGGTTGCGCACTCCTACGGGGGGGTCCCCACCACCCAAGCACTCGCCGAGGTCAGCAACGTCCGACGCATCGTCTACCTTGCCGCCTTCCAGCTTGACGCAGGCGAGTCACTGTTCTCCATCAGCAGGGGGCCTATGGCCTTCTCGAACGTCTGTCGCAGGGAGGGCGTAGACGACTACCTCGAAGTCGCGGACCCTGTGAAGGTCTTCTATGGTGACGTCGATGCTGCAATCGCCCGGCAAGCTGCTGCGCAGCTGGGCTATCTGTCGTACGCAGCCGGGGAGCAGCCGCTGACGGAAGTGGCCTGGAAGAAGATTCCGAGCACGTACATCATCTGCGAAGCAGATCTGGCACTTTCACCACGATTCCAGGAACTCTTTGCCCAGCGCGCCGGAAAAGTGCTGCGAATGAACACTTCCCACTCCCCCTTCCTCTCGCAGCCCGCCGCGCTCGCGGCTCTCATCAGAAATGAGTTGGCTGAATCCCAAGGCGATGATCAGCCAGCGCAGACTACCCGTGAAGAGCGCTTCGAGCGCCGCCTTGCTGACCTGTACGCGACTGACCAACAGTTCACCGACGCCCGACCGAGCGAGGCGATCACGCGTGCGCTCGAATCGCCGGAGCTGCGACTGCCCCAGATCGTTCAGACCATTCTCGACGGCTACGCCGACCGGCCAGCACTCGCGCAGCGGTCCGTCAAGTTCGTCACCGACACGTCGACGGGCCGGACATCCGCGGAACTGATCCCCCGTTTCGACACCATCACCTACCGCGAGCTCTCGGACAGGGTCGACGCTGTCGCGGCGGCACTCACGGGGAATCCGGTGCGAGCGGATGATCGGGTCGCCATGCTCGGGGTCACGAGTGTCGATTACACGACCGTCGACATGGCCCTGCTACGCCTCGGGGCGATAGCGGTCCCCTTGCAAACCGGCGCATCACTCGGCCAGTTGCGGCCCATTGCCGCCGAGACCGAGCCGGTGGTCATCGCGTCTTGCGTTGATTTCCTCGACGACGCCGTAGAACTCATGCTGTCCGGCCACCTTCCTGAGCGGCTGGTGGTGTTCGACTACCGCGGCGAGGTGGACGACCACCGAGATGCCCTGGCGGCCGCGAGCGCGCGACTCGCCGGATCCACGGTTGTTATCGAGACATTGGCCGACGTACTCGCCCGCGGCAATGCGCTGCCGACGCCACCGTGGGTCGAGCGCGATGACGACACACTGGGCCTGCTGATCTATACGTCGGGTAGCACCGGCGCCCCCAAGGGGGCCATGTACAGCGTGAAGGCGGTTGCCGACCCCTGGCGGCAGTCCAACGTGTCGGCGGTGAGCAGTGGAGGCGCGTTCCCGGAGATCACGTTGAACTACATGCCGATGAGCCACATCATGGGACGCAACGTTCTGTACATCACGCTCGGCGCCGGCGGTACAGCGTATTTCGTTGCCAAGGGCGATCTTTCGACATTCTTCGACGATCTGGCGTTGGTGCGGCCCACCAAGTTGGGATTCGTGCCGCGGATCTGGGACATGGTGTTCCAGCAGTTCCAGAGCATGGTCGATCACCGGTCCGCCGATGGCGGCGACCGCCGGGCCGTCGAGGCAGACGTGCTGGCCGAAATGCGCAGCAACCTGCTCGGTGGGCGGTTTGTCTCCGCGGTGACGAGCTCGGCGCCCATCTCCACGGAGATGAGATCATTCATCGACTCCTTGGTCGACGACGTGCACTTGACCGACGGATACGGCTCCACCGAAGCGGGGCCGGTTTTCGTCAACGGTCGGGTGCAACGCCCACCGGTGATCGACTACAAATTGGCTGATGTGCCCGAACTCGGCTACTTCTACACCGACCGCCCCCATCCCAGAGGTGAGCTGCTGGTCAAGTCCGAGACCATGTTCCCCGGCTACTACAAGCGGCCGGAGGTCACTGCGGAGGTGTTCGACGCCGACGGTTACTACCGCACCGGCGACATAGTCGCCGAGGTGGGTCAGGACCAACTCAGGTACCTTGACCGCCGCAACAACGTGTTGAAGTTGTCACAGGGTGAGTTCGTCGCGGTCTCGAACCTGGAGGTGGTATTCGGCGACAGCCCGTTGGTGCAGCAGATCTTCGTCTACGGAAACAGTGCTCGGCCGTATCTGCTGGCGGTCGTCGTTCCCACCGAAGAGGCACTGCTGCGCTGGCCTGAGGCGGAGCTGAAGCAACTCATCACCAAGTCATTGCAGGACATCGCAGTGGCTGCGGGTTTGCAGGCGTATGAAATTCCGCGTGACTTCATCGTCGAGACCAACCCTTTCACGGTGGAGAACGGCCTCTTGACAGGCGTCCGCAAGGTCGCACGGCCGAAGCTCAAGGAGTATTACGGCGACCGGCTCGAACAGCTCTACACCGTCCTGGCTGACATCCAGGCCGAGGAGCTTCGGGAGCTACGCCTGCACGGCGCCGACCGCCCGACGCTGGAGACCATCAGTCGGGCCGCAGGAGCCCTACTGAGCGCGACAATTTCCGACCTGCAGCCCGACGCGCACTTCACCGATCTCGGCGGAGATTCTCTGTCCGCGTTGACATATTCCAAGCTGCTGCACGAGATCTTCGACATCGACGTGCCCGTCGGCGTCATCGTCAGCCCGGCCAGCGACCTGGCCTCCCTGGCGGCCTACATCGAGGCCGAGCAGCAGCCCGGCTCGACGAGGCCGACATTCGCGTCCGTGCACGGCCGCGACGCGGCCGAGGTGCACGCCCGTGACCTGACCCTGGACAAGTTCATCGACGCCAAGACACTTGCTGCGGCCGCGTCGCTGCCTGGCCCGAGCTCTGAGGTGGGCACGGTTCTGCTGACGGGTGCTACGGGCTTCCTCGGCCGCTACCTGGCCTTGGAGTGGCTGGAGCGGATGGCCATGGCCGGCGGCAAGGTGATCTGTTTGGTGCGCGCCAAGTCCGACGAGGAGGCGCGAGACCGACTCGACGCGACCTTCGACTCCGGCGATCCCGAATTGCTGCGGCACTACCGCGAATTGGCCGTCGACCATCTCGAGGTCATTGCCGGCGACAAGGGCGAAGCCAACCTCGGCCTTGAGTTGAAGACATGGCAGCGACTGGCCGACACCGTCGACCTGATCGTCGACCCTGCCGCACTGGTGAACCACGTGCTGCCCTACAGCCAACTGTTCGGTCCCAACGTGCTCGGCACAGCCGAGCTGATTCGCATCGCGGTGACCACCAAGAAGAAGCCAGTGATTTATCTGTCAACGATCGGGGTGGGTGCTGGGATCGAGCCCGGCAATTTCACAGAGGACGGCGACATCCGGATTATCAGCGCTACCCGAACGGTCGACGAGAATTACGCCAACGGCTACAACAACAGCAAGTGGGCCGGCGAGGTTCTGCTGCGCGCGGCACACGACGTGTGCGATCTGCCCGTCTCGGTGTTCCGCTGTGACATGATCCTGGCCGACACCACGTATGCGGGGCAGCTCAATTTGCCGGACATGTTCACCCGGCTGATGCTGAGCCTGGTGGCCACCGGCATCGCGCCCGTCTCATTCTACCAACTCGACGCCGACGGCAACCGGCAGCGGGCCCACTATGACGGTCTACCAGTCGAATTCATCGCCGAGTCGATCTCCACGCTGGGTGCACAAGTGGTTGACGGTTTCGAGACCTATCACGTGATGAATCCCCACGACGACGGCATCGGCCTCGACGAGTACGTCGACTGGCTCATCGACGCGGACCTTCCGCTCGGGCGCGTCACCGGCGATTACGCCGCCTGGTTGCGGCGATTCGAGACCGCGGTTCGCGCTCTGCCCGAACGGCAACGTCACGCCTCGCTGCTCCCGCTGCTGCACAACTACCAGCGGCCGGAAACGCCGATTCGCGGGTCGACCGCCCCGACCGACCGGTTTCGTTCCGCGGTGCGGAAAGCGGAGATCGGCGCGTGCAAGGATATTCCCCATGTCACGCGGGAGGTCATCGTCAAATACATCACCGACCTGCATCTGCTCGGACTTCTGTAGCTACATCGAGCGTCAAGCCGGGTGGGTCGTGTTTCCGGCTTCCGCTCAAGCAACTGCAAGCAACCGGTGAAACCTACGACTGGGACAAGTTGCGGCCGAAGTAGTCGGAGCAAATCTCGCGCGCGGCACGCGCGTTACGCAGGGATCAGCTGAACTTGGATTGACGGAATCATAGCTCGTGACGCTGGGCCCCAGCGCTGATATCGACAGGTGTTCGCGGCGCATGTCGTGTACGCGTAACTCGCCGGACGCCGTGAGCCAGTGAAGTTCCGGAACTCCGAACGCCCGCACCAGCGGCGTGGCCAGACGAGCTCGAAAATCCAACGCGGGAAGGCTGATTCAGCGGCCGAGAAACTGCGCGACCTGCGTGGCCACTCGCCGCCCCTGGTTGCGACCGGCCAGCGCGGACGATGTCCGGCAGGCGGGGTCGAGCGGGTTGGGTCCGAACGCCGCCAGGGACTCGTCGTCGGCGAAGACGCCCAGAACGGATCCGGGAAAAGCGTCGACTTCCTCCGCGGCGCCATTACCGAACGGTGACGGGGTAGCCCGGCCCTGCGGAATCAGGACCACCGCGACGTCGCAGTCGGCGGCCAATGCCATGTTGACGCCACTGCCGACGCCACCGTCCATGTAACGGCGATCGCCGATCGTGACGGGCGGCCAGACCGCGGGCACGGCGCAGCTGGCGGCCACCGCGTCGATCAGGCTGACGCCCGACGTCCGGTCGAATGTCACCAGTTCGCCTGTCGCGGTGTCGATCGCGGAGATCCGCAGATCCCTGTCCGGCCAGTCGTGCGACGGCAACCGCGCGGCGATCACCTCACGCCGAACCGTTTCGGTGACCGTCGATCTGGACAACGCGACGGCGCCGATCTTCCGCAGTTTCTCGGCGGTGGTCGCGCCGGGCTGCATCATCGCGGCGACGAACAGTTCGGTGATCTCGTCGACACTGACACCGGGATTGATCTCCGCCGACGTCGGCTCGGTCTGCCGCTCGAACAACGCATCCAATCCAAGGCCACTACCAAGTTGCGCGGCGACCGTCGACCCCGCGGAGGTGCCCAGGAGAACGTCGGAACCCAGCAGTGCCTGCGCCGACGCCGGCGACTCGTCGGCGATGCCCCGAAGAATCCCGGTCTCCCATGCAATGCCCGCAACGCCGCCACCGGCGAGCACCAGCGCTCGTCTCGTCGTCACGCCAGCGAGTGTGCCAGGCGTGCCCGAGCTACGCTCATCCAGCTAAAGTTCCGCCATGCGCGCACGCCCGTCGATCGTCCTGGCCGCAATGGTCGTCGCCGCGGTGTGCGGGCTCGCGCCCGCCGATGCGGAGCCGCCGGCGCCCCCCGCACCGATCATCCCGCCGCCGGTGCAGCCGGCCAACATCGGCGATCTCAAGGCCGACGTCACCCAGTATTACGACAGCGGCGCGTATCTGACCGATCTGGCGCTCGCGTCCGCTCCCGCGATCGGCTGGATCAACGACGAAGCACCCCGGGTCACTCGACCGGCGGTGGTATTCGACATCGACGAAACCGCGTTGTCGAATTGGGAAGCCATCAAGGCCAACGACTTCGGCCGTTTCATCGACGGCCCGTGCGTGGAGCTACCTCAGGGGCCGTGCGGTTGGCGGGCCTGGGATCTGCGCGGTCGGTCAACGGTGATCCAGCCGACGATGGACGTCTTCAACACCGCCAAGGACCGCGGCGCGGCGGTCTTCTTCATCACCGGCCGCGATGAGACGCAGCGCGCTGCGACCGAACGCAATCTGCAGTGGGTCGGCTACACCGGCTACACGCAATTGGTCATGGAACCGACGGGCTCCCATTATGCTTCGGCCGCCGACTTCAAGGCCCCGCAGCGCGCTCGCATCGAGGAGCACGGCTACACGATCATCGCCAACATGGGCGACCAGCCGTCCGACCTGGCCGGCGGGTTCGCCGAGCAGACCTACCTGCTGCCCAACCCGTTCTACCGAATTCCGTAGTCACGGCAGGAGTTCGGCGTTCCGCTGGTCCTCCCACAGCGCCATCCGGGTGCGGGCCGGCTCTCCGATCGTGTCCATCACCAGCGGGATGAGCAGCTCGGTGAGCAGGAAGCCGGCCGCCATGCTCTGGTAGGTGGTGCCGACGGTGCTCGACGCGGCGAGCACGACTTCGGCTTCCGGTGCGACCGGGCAGGCGAGGTCGTCGGTGATCAGCAGGACCGTTGCCCCCGCCCGGTGCACGCGTGCGGCGAGCTCGGCGGCGCTGCGTTGATAGCGGTGGTAGTCGAACAGCACCACGACGTCTCGTCGGGTCAGCTCGATCATCGCACCGAGGTCGCGTCCACTGGGGTCACCGAGCAACCTCACCCCTGGACGCAACTGCTCGAGGTGGGCGGCCAGATGCATCGCCAGCAGGTGCGAGAACCGGCCGCCGTGCAGGTACAGCGGGCGGCCCGTGTCGGACAACAGCGACACGGCGGCTTCGACCGCCGGTGCCGGCAGCTGGGCCAGCGTCTCGGCGGCCCGCTTGTTCTGTGCGTATGCCTGCTGCAGCAGGCGATCCAGCGGGCCGTCGGCGGGGGGTGCGCCGGGTAACCGGGTGATCGGGCCGTTGGACCGCGCGGTCAGCTCGGCCCGCAGCGCCACCTGCAGGTCGGTGAACCCGTCGTAGCCGAGCGACTGCGCGAACCTCAACACGGTCGGCGGACTGACTTCGGCACGCTCGGCAAGTCGGGCGGCACTGGCCAGGCCGGCGCTCGGGTAGTCGGCGAGCAGCGCCCGTCCCACCCGCCGCTCTGCCTTGCTGAGCGCGGGCAGCGCGGCACCCGCCCGCACGGCCACTGTCTCGTCGGTCACCGCGGTCAATCCGCCGCGAGCGGAAGTACGGAGACCGCCATGCCGTCCAACGGGATTGCGGTCACGCATTCCGGCTGCAGCGGCTCCCACCGGAGATCGCCGAAACCGGTGGAGCCGATGACCACGATGCCGTCGGCTGGGCGCGCCATGCGCAGCGCGAAGTAGTCCTCGAGATGCTCCGCGGGCAGGTCGGTGGCGCTGATCTCCTCGATGTCCTCGTCGAGTAGCCGGCTGCGCGCATGGGCGTGCACCGCGATCAGCTGACCCTCCCCGAGGAGCAGGGCGTTGAGGCTGGCGTCGGGATAGATCTGCCGGAGCTGGGCGACCGCGCGCCGGACCGCCTCGGCGAGATCCGGTGCGGTGCGGCGGTGTTGCCGGATCAACGCGAAGTACCGCTCGCTGTCGGTGGTGCCGCGCAGCGACGCCGCGACGTCGCGTTCGAGCAGGCCATCCAGCGGGCCCATCGGCTTGATACTGCCGTTGTGCGCCATCGCCAGGCCGTCGGCGAGGAACGGATGGGAGTTCCGCGGTTGCACCGCGAGCCCGTTCGTCGCCCAACGCAGGTGGACGACCGCCGCCGTGGACCGCGGGTCATGCGTTGCCGAACTGAACGCCGGGTCGTCGAGGGCAGTGCCGGCGGAGACACGGACCCGGGGATTGTCGCCGACGTGGTCCGCGCTCGCGACACCCCACCCGTCGCCGTGGATCTTGGTCAGGGCGAGAAAGTCCTTCAGCACGTCGTCGCCGACGGCATCGGCGATCGACACGGGAACCGCGGACACGACACCCAGCAGCCGGCACATGAGGGCATCCTCCGATCCCAGATTTTATGAATCAACCATAAACCGCCGATTTTAAAGATTCTGAAACATTCATGACATAGCTTTTGTGCAGACTCACGAACGTCCAAGGAGGTTCCATGCCGGAGGCGAGTGACCGCATCGAGGAACTGCGCGCCGACGGCGTCGAACTCGTGGCCGGCTCGGTGACCGATCTGGCAGGCGTCACCAGGGCCAAGTACGTCCCGCTGCGACGGCTGGGCGACTTCCACCGGGCCGGCATGGGTGTCTCACCGTCATGGAGCGTGTTCTGCGTCGACAGCGGTATCGCCTTCACCCCGACCATCGGTGTCACGGGCGACCTCCGGATCCGCATCGATCCGGCCGACGTGCGTGTGGTCGAAAACGGAATCGGCTGGGCGCCAGGTGATCTCACCGATCAGCCCGGCGATCCAGCCCCGCTGTGCCTGCGTTCGCTGCTGGCCCGCGCTGAACAGGCGGCCGCGCAACGGGGCCTGACCGCACTCGTCGGCGCCGAACTGGAGTGCACGATGCTGGCGCCCGACGCCACCGCGGCCTCGACCGACCCGTGGTCGCCCTACGGGATCCGCACGTCGCTGGACCGTTCGGCGTTCCTCGTCGACCTCGCCACCACCGCGGAGCGGGCCGGGCTGAATGTGGAACAGATCCACACCGAATACGGCCACGACCAACTCGAGGTTTCGCTCGCACCGACCACACCCGTCGCCGCCGCCGATGCCGCGGTCCTGGCCCGCATCGTGCTCGGCCGGGCGGCAGCCCGGCATGGATTGCGAATCTCGTTCTCGCCGGTGCCGTTCGAGGGCGCGGCGGGCAACGGGGCGCACCTGCACCTGTCGTTGGCCGACGACGACGGGCCTCTGTTCTCCGGAGGTGACGGGCCCCACGGCATCCGGTCCGCAGGCGGGTCCGCCATCGCCGGTGCCGTCGACTCACTACCGGACCTGCTCGGGGTTTATGCCGGTTCGCCGCTGTCGGGAATGCGGCTCAAGCCAGGCAACTGGGCCGGTGCGGTGCCGTGCTGGGGCCTGGAGAACCGCGAAGCGGCGGTGCGGCTCATCGCCGCCACCCCGGGCAACCCGCACGGTGCCAACATCGAACTGAAGCTGATAGACCCGAGCGCCAACCCGTACCTGGCCACCGCCGCGTTCATCGGCAGTGCGCTGCGCGGTATCGACCGCGGTCTGGAGTTGCCCGCCGAGGTGCCGGATAACCCCGCGCACTCGGAGGCGGCACCGCCGCCCCTGCCCACCGGCCAACGGGCGGTGATCGAGGCCTTCGAGAACTCGGCGACCGCCGCGGAGCTTCTCACGCCCGCGGTGATCGATGCGCTGTCGGCCGTAAGACGTTACGAACTCAGCACTTTCGGCGACCTACCGCCTGCCGAGACCACCAAGGCACTGCGCCTGGCATGGAGCTGTTGATTCTGATGACCGCGGACGTGAGGAGCCCGAAATGACCGACAAGGAGACATCGATGAGCACGAACACGTCGTCGGCGCGTCCGTCAGAAGGAGCCGATCAGCTTCCCCACCGCAGGCTGCCGTTCTGGGTGGCGCTGGCGCTGTCCGTGGCCCTGGTCGGGCCGACCCTGGCGATGTCCGGCAACGGTCAGGGCCTGATCGGCACCGTGGGCAAGGCCATTCCGCTGGTGTTCCTGATCGGCCTGCTGGGAGTGTCGCTGGTCGGCTACAGCTTCGTCCGGCTGACCCGCCACCTCAATCACGCCGGCTCGGCGTACGGCTTGGTGGGCGGCACCATCGGGCCGAGGACGGGGTTCTTCTCCGGCTTCGCGATGCTCGGGGCGTATTGGGGTTTCTCCATCGGCACCCTGGCGCTGACCGCCGCCTTCACCAACGCATTCATCGCGCAGATGCAGCCGGGCAACGACAACCCGTATCAGCTGCCGTGGCTGGTGGTGGTGGTGGTGGGGGCCGCGATCTCGTTGCTCTTGTCCGGCCGCGACATCCGGCTGCTGGCGAAGATCCTGCTCGCCATCGAGGGCATCGGCATCCTGTCCATGATCGTGCTGGTCGTGGTGATCTTCGCCAAGGGCGGGGCCCCGTCGACCGGGTTCGACTTCTCGGTGTTCTCCTTCTCCGGCGGCGTCTCCGCCTCCGCGGTGATCAGCGGTGTGGTCGCGGCGTTCCTGTCATGGGCCGGTTTCGAAGCGTGCGCGTCGATGGGTGAGGAGACCGACGATCCCGGCCGCAACATCCCCCGGGCCCTGGCCGGCACGCTGCTGCTGACCGGCGTGCTGTTCGTGGTCGTGATGTTCGCCCAGGTCATCGGTTTCGGCACCGACCAGGCTGGGCTCGACGCCTTCCAGAATTCGGGGAATACGTTGGGCGACTTGGGCGGTACGTATGTGGGTCAGTGGTTCTCGCTGGTGATCATCTTCACCGCCATCGTGTCGGCCTTCGGCTGCCACCTGGCGACGTCGGCGACCTCGGGACGGATGCTCTACGCGTTCGGGCGTGACGGCTTCGGCCCGAAGGCATTGGCCCACATCCATGCCGCGACCGGTGGCCCGCGCCGCGCCACCTGGCTGGTCGTCGGAGTCGCTGTGGTGGTCGTCCTGATCTGCGGGGCCGCCGGCTGGCCCGACATGGGTACCGGCAACGACGCGATCAACACCTATTTCCTGTTCGCGGTTGCCGGTTCGGTGTGCCTGATGGTGTGCTATCTGCTGGTCGAGGTGGCGGCGGCATGGTTCGTCGGAGCGCCGAAATTCGTTGAGGTGCATGGCGGCAAGGGCAAGGTTCCCGGGCTCATTCTGCCACTGCTGGGCGCATTGGTAATCGTGGTGGTGCTGTGGTTCAACGTAAAGGATGCCGAGACCTGGTCGGCGGCACCGCTTCTGGGACTGTACTGGTGCCTGGTCGGTCTGATAGTTGCCATCGCCGCTTCCGGAATCGCCAAGCGAGTGGGTGAATCCCTTGCCGTCGAACTGGCGCAGACTCCGCCGGTGCGAGCGGAATGAGCACGCTCTATCAGCGTGACGACGCGGCCATCGCCGGTATCGAGAAGCTGCGATTCTTCCCGCTGGAAGTGGTTTCGGGGCACGGCTCGACGCTGGTGGCGCCCGACGGACGCGAGCTGTTGGACCTGTCGGCGACATGGACGGCGAGCGGGCTCGGCCACGGTCACCCGGCCGTCGCCGAGGCCGTCAGCCGCGCGGTGCGCAGCGCCCCCGGTTCGGGTGGCTTGTCGGCCGTCCATCCCGATTCCGTCGGCCTGGCCGAAGACCTGTTGGCCCTGGTACCCGGCAGCGGTGAGCGCCGCGTTTATCTCGGGCACGCAGGCTCCGACGCCAACGACGTCGCGCTGCGCGCTTGCAGGCACGCTACCGGCCGTCGCACCGTCATCGCGTTCGAGCACAGCTATCACGGCGGCGTCGGTATCGCCATGGGCGTCTCGGGTGTACATGTCGATGCCGGTGTTGCGGCAGACCCCGACGCCGTATTCCTGCCCTATCCCAACCCGTTTCGGCCTGTCGGCGCCGGTGTGGACGTCGACGAGACCGCCTGCCTGCAGGCCGCAGAACAGCATCTCGGCGGCGGCGCCGTCGCCGCCCTGATCGTCGAACCGATCCTGTCCGACGGCGGCCTCGTCGTGCCGCCCGACGGATTCCTGGCCCGACTGCACGAGGTGTGCCGCCGGCACGGCGTCCCCATGATCTGCGACGAGGTCAAGATGGGGCTGGGCAGGTCGGGGACGCTGCACGCGTTCGAACACGATGGCGTGACACCCGACATCGTCACGTTCGGCAAGGTGCTCGGCGGGGGCCTGCCGTTGTCGGCGGCGGTGGGGCCTGCGGAAATTCTCGACAACCCGCCGGCCGCCGCGCTGCTCACCACCGCAGGTAACCCGGTGTGCACCGCGGCGGGCCGCGCCGTACTGGCCACCATCGTGGGAGAACGCCTGCCCGACCGTGCCGCCGAGGTGGGCACGCTGCTGGCCGACGGGCTCCGCGCACTGGCCGGCTCGCCGGGTTCCGACCGCATAGGTGACATTCGTGGGCGCGGCCTGGCGATCGGCCTGGAACTCGTCGACGCCGCGACCGGTGACCGCGATCCCCGGCTCGCGGCACAGGTGGTCTACCGTGCGTGGGAACTGGGAGCGGTCGTCTACTACGTCGGCGGCAACGTCCTGGAGATCACGCCGCCGTTGGTGCTCACCGAGACAGAGGCGAACCGGGCGGTGGAGATCCTCGGGAGAGCCATCGCCGATGCGGCCGCGGGAAGAGTGAACGCCGAGGAGGTCGCACGGTATGCCGGCTGGTGAGCTGCCCGGTGGTCGGCTGGCGGATGTGTTCGCCGGGGTCGACGCCGACGTGCCCGAGGCGTTGGCGGACCGCCTGCGCAACATCGGGCTGATCGACCACCACGTCCACGGCACCTACAACAAACCGGTGGACCGCGCCGGCTTCGAGGCGGCCATCAACGAGGGGTCCACCGATCCCGTGCCCAGCTTCATGACCCAGTTCGATTCACCGCTGGGACTGTCCATTCGGCGTTGGTGCGCACCGCTCCTCGGGCTCGAGGCCCACGCAGGCGCCGACGACTACTGGGCGCGACGTAGCGAACTGTCCCCCGACGAGCTGGCCGGGGTCATGCTGCCTGCCGCAGGCGTCTCGCGCTGGATCGTCGACACCGGGTTCAAGGGCGACCTGATCACCACGCCAGAGCAGCTCACCAGGCTCAGTGATGTGCCGTCGTCGGAGATCCTCCGGCTCGAACGCGTCGCCGAGGACCTGCTTGAGGACGGGACGCCACCCGGCGACTTCCCCGAGGCGTTCCGGTCGAAGCTGAGGGAGGCCGTTGGAAATCCGGATGTGGTGGGCACCAAGACGATTGCGGCTTACCGGACCAACTTCGACATCGACTGGTCCAGGCCAGGCGATGCCGACGTCGTGGCCCAGGCGCGCGAACTCACCGGCCGAGCCGGGCCGCTTCGGCTCGACAGCCCGCTGCTGATCGCGTTCGCGGTACACGAGGCGGCCGCGCACGGCCTGCCGATCCAGGTGCATGTCGGCTTCGGTGACCGCGATCTCGACCTGCACCGCTGCGACCCGATGTTGCTGCTGCCGTTGCTGCGGTCGATGGCACCGGTGCCCGTCCTGCTGCTGCACTGCTACCCGTTCCAGCGTCAGGCGGGCTACCTGGCCCAGGCGTTCGACCATGTGAACTTCGATGTGGGACTGGCGATCAACTACCTCGGTGTCCGGTCAACGGGCCTGGTCGCCGAGGCGCTCGAGACTGCCCCGTTCGCCAAACAACTGTTCTCCTCCGACGCCTTCGGCCCTCCCGAACTGCACGTGCTGGGCTCGGTGTTGTGGCGGCGCGCAATGGGTTTGGTGCTGGGCGGCTGGGTACGTACCGGCGACTGCACCGAAGACGATGCCATCAGGTTCATCGACATGATCGGCGTACACAACGCCGAGCGCGTGTACGCCCTCTGATGCGCGACACCCGCGGGTCCGTCACATCACCGAAAGATGTCCCCGTCGCGGTGGCGGACGGCCGCGATGATCAACGTGAAGACGCGTTCGGAGTCGGTCTCCCCCTTCACCAGGCCGTCGGCGCCGAGTTCACACAGGGAGGCGTCGACGACGTCGAGACCCGTTACCACACCGTTGTGCGCAAAGATTGGCATCAGCGGTCTACACAATGTTGGCGGCATGCGGAGTCGGCAAAACCCTGTCTGACAACGATGTTGCAGGCCGGCCGTCGCGATCATTGGTGGCGCAGGGGTGCTCGCCGCCACCGATCGGGTTGGGCCTGTTGGCATCTGATCCCGGTGGGACTCGGGTGGCCCGAATTTTTCGGATCTGGCTGCGATGATGGGGTTATGTCTTCGACCGCGTCGCTTGAGGTGCCGGTGGTGCGGGCTGGGGAGCGTGTTGAGGTGTTGTTCGGGGAGTTGTCGGAGCTGGCCGGGCAGCGCAATGCCATTGATGGGCGCATTGTGCAGATCGTCGCGGAGTTGGACCACGACGGGTTGTGCGGGTCGACCGGGGCGCGGTCGATCGCGGCGTTGGTGGCCTGGAAGCTGGGCGCCTCGTCGGGCAACGCCGCCACGATCGCCGCCATCGCGCACCGGTTGCCCGGGTTTCCGCGCTGCGCGCAGGGGATGCGGGAGGGTCGGCTGTCGCTGGATCAGGTCGGGGTGATCGCCGGCGGCGCCGCCGATGGCTCCGATGAGCATTATGCGGAGTTCGCCCGGGTGGCCTCAGTGTCGCAGTTGCGCACCGCGGTCAAGCTCGAACCCCCACCCGAACCCGACCCCGACCCGCAGCCCGAGCCGCAGCCCCGGCCCGATCCCGAGCCCGAGCCGGAGCCGCGGGTTTCGATCAGCTCCACCTCCGATGAGACGTGCACCCAGTACCGGATCACGTTGCCGCATCTGGAGGCGGCGAAGTTCGACGCGGCCCTGGCGTCTCATCGTGAGGCCCTGGTCGCCGAATGCAAACGCGATCATGCCGCCGGCGGCGACGCGTCCGGGCGGCCGGCGGCGCTCCCGTCCACCGGCGCGGCGTTTCTGCGGCTGGTCGATGCCGGCTGGGACGCCGAGGCGGCGGCCCGCCCCCACGGCCAGCACACCACCGTGGTGGTCCACGTCGATGTGCAAGACCAGGTCGCTCAGTTGCATCTGGGTCCGCTGCTGTCGGCTGCTGACCGGCGCTACCTGAGCTGTGATGCCACCTGCGAGGTGTGGTTCCAACGCGCCGGGGCGCCGATCGGGGCGGGGCGGGCGTCCCGGGTGATCAGCCGCCGGCTGCGCCGCGCCCTGGAGCACCGCGACCGCAGCTGTGCGGTGCCCGGGTGTGCGGCCACCCGGGGTTTGCATGCGCATCACCTGTGGCATTGGGAAGACGGCGGACCCACCGAGCTGGACAACCTGGTGCTGCTGTGCCCCTACCATCATCGTTTGCACCACCGCGGTGTCATCACCATCACCGGACCCCCACACAAGCTGTCGGTCACCGACAGCCGGCCGGATTCTGAGCCCGGGATCGCTGGCCCGCCCCCCAACTCAACCCCCACCGGCGGTGCCGCCGTGTCCCGGACCCACCGGCGAACGCGCCCACTGGTGGTGGTATCAACCCTTCCAACCCCAACCACCACCCACACCCACCTAGCTTCAATCACGAAGCCGCCCGGGGCTACGCCACCTTCGGCGTCGCCTGCCGCGGCTGCCCGTTGCGTGCGCAGTGCACCACCAGCGCCACCGGCAACAGCCTGTAGATCCGCCCGCACGACGCGCTCCAACGCGCCGCGCGCCAACACTCACGGGAGCCGAACTGGCTGAACGAATATCGACAACACCGACCGATGGTCGAACGCACCATCGCCTGGCTGACACGCAACAACCGCAAAGTCCGCTACCGCGGGGTCACCCGCAACGATCACTGGCTGCACCACCGCGCGGCGGCTGTGAACCTGCGTCGCCTGATCACCCTGGGACTGACCCAAACCGGCGCTGGCTGGGCCATCGCCTGACCCCGTAGGGCCGGGCTCTTGCATCACTGAGCACCAAGTGCCACGCTCAACACGGCGGGGTGACCCTCATGTTGTCGACCCCAGGTTCTGACTTAAACCCACGCGCCACAGAGCGCTCTGAGGCACCCCGCCCCAAACACCCCTAATTCAGCAGACTCCTAGGCCTGCCAGCCCCAGACCGCAACTGCTCACGCTCACCATCGGTCAACACCACGGGCACAACAATCAGACTCGGCACCCGATTCTCATGCCGACACCCGTACCAACGACACATAACACCAGGTCTTGCGGTGGCTCGAAAGTTCGACCATCAGCCGCGGCGTCACGTACCGATGGTAACTTCGCGACCAAGGGAGGGATATGGCGACCGAGACGATGCGGGCCGAACGTTTTTACGGTGATTCGAGAACCATTGCCGTGGAAGATGTTCCGATACCCGAGCCCGGTCCCGGCCAGGTGCTGGTCAAGGTGGCGTTCTGCGGGATCTGCCATTCCGACCTCAGCCTCATCAACGGAACGTTTCCGGCGCAGCGCCCGGTGGTGACGCAGGGCCACGAGGCGTCCGGAACCGTCGCCAGACTCGGCCCCGGCGTCACAGGCTGGGCCGAGGGCGATCGCGTGATCGTGGCCGCCGGCCGGCCGTGCACAGTCTGCGCCAACTGCGGCCGCGGTGACTACTCGAACTGCCAACGGATACAGCTGATGGCGTTCGCCTACGACGGCGCCTGGGCCGAATACACCCTCGCGCAGGCCGTCGGATTGACCCGTGTCCCCGACAATGTCCCGCTGGAGCAGGCGGCGATCCTGGCCGATGCGGTGTCGACGCCGTTCGGCGCCGTGGTCCGAACGGGAAAGGTGGGCCTGGGCGAATCGGTCGGCGTGTGGGGTGTCGGTGGAATCGGCACTCACATCGTGCAACTCGCGCGCCTGGTCGGCGCCGTCCCGGTGATCGCCGTCGACATCAACCCGGACGTGCTCGATCGCGCCCTCGCCGTGGGCGCCGACCACGCGTTCGACGCCCGCGACGATCAGCTGCACGACAAGATCGCCGACCTCACCGGCGGGCGCAAGCTCGATGTGGCGTTCGACGCGGTGGGCCTGAAGTCGACGTTCGAACAGGCGCTCGACTGCATCACCGTCGGCGGGCGCCTGGTTTGCGTGGGGATGAGTGCGGAGTCGCCGAGCGTTGGTCCGATCAGTATGTTCGCACTCACTCAAAAGCACGTGCTGGGCCACCTCGGCTACCAGAACGTCGACATCGAGACCCTGGCAACGTTGGTGTCGACGGGGCGCCTGAACCTGTCGCGCTCCGTAAGCGAGATCGTCTCGCTGGAGGACGTCCGGTCGGGCATCGAGATGCTCGAACGGCAGGACGGCAACCCGATCCGGATCCTGGTGAAGCCGTGATCGACGATCTGAAGGGCCGCATCGCACTGATCACGGGTGCCTCCGGTGGCATCGGGACGGCCATCGGCCGCCGCCTTGCCGACGAGGGCGCCGACCTCTGCCTGTCATACGGCCGTCACGCCGACGACGCCGAATCGGTCGGCGAATACGCCCGCCAGGTGGGCAGGCGCGTCACCGTCGTCGCCGCTGACATGTCCGATCCGGACGGTCCGGCCACCCTCGTCGAACACGCGACAAAGGAACTCGGCCAGGTCGATCTGCTCGTCGCCAACGCGGGCACCGCCGACATGAAGGATTGGCAGGACATCGACTTGGCGGCGTGGAACGCCACGCTGGCGGTCAACCTGACCGCGCCGTTCCTCCTGGCTCAGCAAGTCTTGCCCGGCATGATCGAGCGCACGTTCGGACGCATCCTGTTCATTTCGTCGGTCGCGGCCATCACCGGGGGTGTGGTGGGGGCACACTACGCGGCCAGTAAAGCGGGCCTGCACGGCCTGATGCATCACCTCGCACCGCGGGTGGCCGCCCAGGGGGTGACGGTCAACAGCCTCGCGCCCGCGCTGGTCGGCGCAACGAAGATGTTCCCCGCGGATCTGGAGACGGGCAAACCTCCGGTCCCGATTCCCGTCGGCCGCGTCGGCCGGCCTGACGAGATTGCCGACATGGCAATAGCCATGCTGCGCAACGGTTATCTGACCAACAAGGTCATCACGCTCGATGGCGGCATCGTTCCGCGCAACTAGCGCAGGCGCGGTGCCGCCTTGGCGCTGATCAACGGAAGGTCCAGCAGGGTCAGGATGCCCGGGTCTGCCGCGCAGACCGCGGGGACCGAATTCACACAATGCGCCGCGGTGCCGACGATGCCGTGCTCCGGCCCCTCGCCACCCACCTCGGAGTGAAAACCCTTGACAGCGATCATGATATCGGGATTGCCCCGGACCTCCATCTCGTACCGTTGCCCCTCGGGTCCGAGCGTCCATGCGGGCTCGAGGTTTTCCTCGCCCATCAGCCAGTTCACCGTGACCCGCACCACGGCCTCGCCGTCGACGAGCGCCTCCCAGTGGAACCGCCGGCCGGCGACCTGGCCGGGCTGGAGCACGCCGAGGGGAGATTCGATCGGTGCCGTCGCCACCGCGACCTCCTGCGACGCACGCACTTTCGGATCGGAGTTGAAACCCAACTGGTCGACGCACATCCGCACGGCTTGGATGAACCCGCTGTCGAGCATCTTCTGCATCGGTCCCGTCAGCGCCTTCTCCGGAACCTCACCAAAACCCATCACATGGCGCAGCACGTCGGGCGCCTGGTATGTCCGCAAATCAGAAAACTCCTCGGCGCGAACGAATGTCACGCCGGTGGAGAACGCCGAGAAGAGCAGCGGGAACTTCTCGCTGATACCACCCGGCGCCATCCCGGTGCCATGAAGCGTCGCGTTGCCTTCCAGCGCGGCGGCCCGCATCGGTGCGGCGCTTCGCTCGCTCGGGTACAGCCAGCCGACGGGGGTCACCACGTTCTTGCCCGAGCGCAGCAGCGCGGCGACCTCATCGGGGTTGGCGATCAGCGGCGAGTAGATCACCGCGTCGGCATCCAGGGCCAGGATCTCGTCGATGGCGTTGGTGGCGGTGACCCCCAACGGTTCGAACCCAGAATCTGCAATCAGTTCGCCGACGTCCTTGCCCGTCTTGTTCGTCGAATGCACCCAGCAGCCGGCGAGCTCCAGGTCGGGGTGTTCCAGCACGCCTCTGATCGCGGCTACACCCACGCCGCCCGTCGCCCATTGCACCACCCGCAGACCCATCTGTTCTCCTTCCGGGAGGACACAGAACTAGAACACGTTCTACGCAGGTCTACACCACTCGCCGGGGCCACGGGCCAGAGTCAATGCAGATCGAGCGCGGCGATGTGGTCCAGGAACGCGCGGGCGGGCGCCGACGCGCTGGCGGAGACGACGACCCCCAGATGCCGGACGGTCCTGGGCGTCAGCGGGCGCACCACCACATCGTCGGGCAGTTCCGGCAGTCCGGCCACCGGCAGGATGCTGACGCCGAGTCCGGCCCGGACGATTTCGAGCACCGCGGACATCTCCCGCGCCTCGAACGCGACATCGAAGTCGACGCCGAGCCGGCGCGCCACCGGCCCGAACACGTCCGCGCAGCCGCCCGTGGACCGGATGAACGGCTCCTTGGCCAGCTCGGCGTAGCTCACTTCGTCCCATTCGGCCAACCGGTGCCCGGCCGGCACCACCGCGACCATGTCCTGATTGCCGAGTACCGCGACGTCCATCCCGCGGATCGGCAGGCTGACCACACCGGCCTCGGCGGCGCCCTGGTCCAGCCAGTCCCGCACCTCCGTCTCGCTGCCTTCGAGCAGGCGGATCGTCACGCCCGGATACCGTGCGGCGAATGCCTGCAGCAGCGGCGCGATGAGAATGGCCGTGACGCTCGGCAGGCTCGCCAGGCTCAGGGTTCCGGTGACCTCACCCGCGAGCGCGGCAACTTCTCTGCGCATCAGGCTCAAATGCCGCACCGCCTCGCGCGCGTGTGTCAGCGCCACCGAACCGGCCCCGGTCAACGACAGCCCGTCGCGGCCGCGGATCAACAGCGGCGCGCCCAATTCCTTCTCGAGCGTGGCGACGGCCCGGCTGACAGCCGGTTGCGACAGCCCGAGCCGGCGGCTCGCCGCGGTGAAACCGCCCTGTTCGACCACCGTCACGAACGACTTCAGCTGCAACAGCGTCGTCATCGGTCCTCCTGCGATAACCCGAACGACATGAGCCATATCAATTCTGTTATCGATATTTGGTCACTCAATACGTTGATGTAATCAGCACAACGATTTAGGAGGAGATCCCATGTCATCGCGACGGATATTGATCACCGGAGCGTCCAAAGGCATCGGCCGCGCCGTCGCCAACCGATTGGCCGCCGCGGGCGACCTGCCGGTTGGTGTTGCGCGAACCACCCCGCAGGACTTCCCTGGCGAGTTTCATCAGGTGGACCTGGCCGACCGCGCAGGCACGGCCGAGGTGTTGGACAGGATCGTGGCGACCGGGAGGATCGATGCTGTGGTCAACAACGTCGGCTTCGCGCACTTCGGCCGAATCGGGTCGATCGACCTGGACCACCTGTTCGAAACCTACGACCTCAATGTGCGCACGGCGGTACAGGTGGTCCAGGCGGTCCTGCCCGGGATGCTGGCCGCGGGCTGGGGCCGAATCGTCAACGTCACCAGCCTGGTCACGCTCGGCACCCCCGAACGCACGCCCTATGCCGCGTCGAAGGCGGCACTCGAGACCTGCACCCGAATCTGGGCCAATGAGCTCGCCTCGACCGGCATCACGGTCAACGCCGTCGCGCCGGGACCTACCGAAACCGAGATGTACCGCGAGCGCAGCCCGATCGGCTCCGAGCGCGAAGCCCGCTTCCTGGAAACCATTCCCCTCAAGCGCGTCGGGGCGCCGCGGGAGATCGCCCATGCGATCTGTGCGCTGTTGGACGACGACGCCGGTTACATCACCGGTCAGATCATTCGCGTCGACGGTGGCGGGAGCATTGCGGCGTGACCGCCTCGGGCGGATCGGCCATCGGCCGAGCGGGTGATCCGTCCGCGGTGCGGTCTCTGGCGCTCGACGATGTGGAGGCCACCTACGTGGTCGACGGCGTGCTGCACACGCAGCCTGCGGCGTTCTTCCCCGCGATGCCGCGCGACTACTGGTCGGCGCGGCCGGAACTGTTCGCCGCGGCCGGCACGATGCCGATGAGCGCCGGCGGTCTGCTGATCGAGCGGGGCGATACGACCCTTCTGATCGATGCCGGGGTCGGCATGGCGACAGTGGATTTCCCGGGCGCCGATGTCGACTGCGGCGCGATGATCGACGTACTCGAAATGATCGGTCGCCGCCCCGAGGACATCGACGTGGTGGCCTTCACCCACCTGCACTTCGACCATGCCGGCTGGGCGTATGCGAACAGTGCCAAGATGTTTCCCCACGCGCGCTATGTGATCGCAGCGCGGGAGTGGGCCCGGTTCGCCGACGGCACCCACCCGTGCCGCGACAAGACAACGCCCTGGCATGTCGTCTGGCAGTTGCGTCCGACGCCGACTCGATCAATCTGATCGACGACGGCGAGGAGATTGTCCCCGGTGTGCGCGCCGTCGTCACCCCGGGCCACACGTCCTACGTGATCACTTCCTCCTCTGGGCGGCGCCTGGTCGCGCTTGGCGACGCCTTCCACACCCCGGCTCAACTCGCCCACCCGGAGTGGCTGTCGGCCGCCGACCCTGACGCGGCGGGCGTCGAGAGCGCCCGGCGCCGACTGCTCGCCGAACTGACCGAACCAGACACGCTCGGGTTCGGCTTCCATTTCGGTGATCAGTGCTTCGGACGAGTCATCTCGGGCCACGGCGGGGAGACGGCCTGGGAGCCGGTGCCCACCTCGGTGCTCGCCCCGTCCCCACGCTGACGCCTCACCCGCGCATTCGGGCTGTGGCACTGAGCGGCGTCGACTCGCCCGCGACCTGGCACTACACCGACACACCGGCGACCGAGAATCCGCCCAGGGACATCCGCGGACTCCGATGTCACCCCGAACTCCGAACCGGGATCCGACGACATCGCCAGGGAGTCCGATGACCCCCGCGCGTTGCTTCGCCAGGTTCACCAGGTTTGCCAGCATTGCCGGCACCGCGCTTGCGGCCGGCGCGCTCGGACTCGCCGCCCTCGACTCTGGCGCCGACCCGGTGCACCTGGGCACCGAGATGCTGGAGCACATCGACCTCACCACCCACCAGGCCGTCGTGTTCGTCGTCTCGGCAGCGAAGTAGTGCATCTAGACAGTTCGCCCGCCATGTGTTTCTGTCGACCGCAGGAACAGCGAAGGGACCAGGGATGCCGACCGCAGGAAAGAACCGAGTATTCGTCGTCGGAGTCGGGATGACGAAGTTCGAGAAGCCGGGCCGCCGCGAGGGCTGGGACTACCCCCAGATGGCCAAGGAATCGGGCACCAAGGCGCTGCAGGACGCCGGCATCGACTTCTCCGAGGTGCAGCAGGGTTTCGTCGGCTACGTCGCAGGCGATTCGACGTCGGGCAACCGGGCGCTCTACGAACTCGGCATGACCGGGATCCCGATCTCAAACGTCAACAACAACTGCTCCACCGGGTCGACCGCACTCTTCCTCGCCGCGCAGACGATCCGCGGCGGCCTGGCTGACTGCGCCATCGCGCTCGGGTTCGAGAAGATGCAGCCCGGCCCGCTCCAGGGTGGCGCCGAGGATCGGGAATCGCCGATGGGCAGACACGTCAAGGCCATGGCGGAGATCGACGAATTCGCATTCCCCGTCGCGCCCTGGATGTTCGGCGCCGCCGGACGCGAGCACATGGGTCAATATGGAAGCACCGCTGAGCATTTCGCCAAAATCGGCTACAAGAACCACAAGCACTCGGTCAACAACCCGTATGCGCAGTTCCAGGACGAGTACACCCTCGACGACATCCTGGGGGCGCGGATGATTTCCGATCCGCTGACCAAACTCCAGTGCTCCCCCACCTCCGACGGGTCCGGTGCGGCGATCGTGGCCGGCGAGGCGTTCGTGGACAAGCACGGCCTGGCCGCCCAGGCCGTGGAGATCGTCGGGCAGGCGATGACGACCGACTTCAACAGCACCTTCGATGGCAGCGCCAAGAACCTCATCGGCTATGACATGAATGTCCAAGCAGCACAGCAGGTTTACGATCAGTCCGGGCTCGGTCCGGCCGACTTCCAGGTGATCGAACTGCACGACTGCTTCTCCGCCAACGAGCTGCTGCTGTACGAGGCCCTCGGTCTGTGCGGCGAGGGCGAGGCCCCGAAGCTGATCGACAACAACGACACCACATACGGCGGTCGCTGGGTGGTCAACCCCTCAGGCGGGCTGATCTCCAAGGGCCATCCACTGGGCGCGACCGGCTTGGCACAGTGCGCCGAGCTCACCTGGCAGTTGCGCGGCACCGCCGACAAGCGGCAGGTCGACAACGTCACCGCGGCGCTGCAGCACAACATCGGGCTCGGTGGGGCGGCGGTGGTGACGGCCTACCAGCGCGCCGAGCGCTGACTGTTCTCTGCGCCAGCAGACGCAAACGGTCCCACACCCTCTGCCCGCCAAGGGCTTTTGTATCTTCTGGCCATGCATGATGGGGCCCCTCACGGAGCCGGTCGAGCGTAATACGCTGGGGTATTTCGGTTCCGAGTACATCTGGGGTGTGTTCGTTCAGGGTGCGCAATGGCGACTCATCCGTCAGCAGCGCGTCCGCCCAGCACTCCACGGAGACCGGCGCACCATCAGCCCGTCTGTCGGCCCGCAGCGCTTCACCGAGTTCGGCGGCCAGCAGCCTGCGCATCAGGTCGACCCCCTGTCGGGGATTGGCCAGCATCCACGAGTGATACGCGCCGGGCACACGGTAGAGCGCGCCGTCGGCACGGTCGGCCATGTCACGCGCGCTCTCGAACGGGACCACCAGATCCTTCTCGCCGTGCACCACGATCGTCGGCACCCGGTATTCGCGCATGGCGCCCAACATCGGCGTGTAGTCACCCGAGCCGATGATCGCCCGGAAAGCGCCGGGCAGCCCGAGTGGCGTCCGCGCGTTGCGTGCCAACGCCGACATCATCGCCAGCAGATAGCGGTTGCGCTCCCGCGACGGCAGTTGCAGCGGATCGCCGTGCGCGTCGTAGGCCGCACCCAGCAGGGCCCGCACGGTGCGTCGCGGTGACAGGGCGGGCCCGCGAAGCGACTCGTCGAAGGGCGCCCCGGCGGCGGCGTCGAGCAGGACGGCGGCCAGCACGCGTTCGGGCGCGACGGCCGAGAGGCCGACGATCATCCGCCCGCCCATCGAGTGTCCCAGGAAGACCGCCTTGCGGACGCCGAGCGCATCGAGGGTACGAATCGTCAGATCGATCCGCCGGGTCAGGTCGGCGGCCTCGCGCGGCAGGTTCGGAGTGTGGCCGTGTCCGGCGGCGTCGAGCGCGACGACCAGGAATCCCATTCCCGCGAGCCGGCTGAGCAACCGCACATACGCGCGGCCGCTGAGCGCGATGCCGTGCAGGAAGACCAGCGGAACGCCGCGGCCGCCGACGGTGACGCCGACCCGATGACCGTCATCCAGGGTCACCACGCGGTGTGTCAGCCTGACGCGCGTGGCCGGCTCCGCACCGGCCGCCGATGTCTGCCTCACCCGAACATGGTTAACCGCGCCGCGCGGCGCTGACCATTTCAGGCAGTGTGTGGTTGGTTACCGCCGGATGCCGCTGTGATGCACTTGGTACCGCACGTCACAGCGATCTTTCAGGTTGAGGTGAACCACACCGGCGACGATTACGTTCCACAACAGAGGTGAGTGCAGGACAAACGCGGGAACGAAAAGAGTTTCGCGGGCGATGTACTTGGAGGATCATGTGAACTCGCGGAAGACGGGAGGTGTGGCCATGCGGATGACGTTCAAGCTCGCCGCGGTGGCTTTTGGGGTGTGCGGGGTGATCGCAGCGCCCGCGGCCCTCGCCTCGGCCGAAACGCCGCAGGAGTTGATCAGCCGGCTCCAGAGCCAGGGTTACACGGTCAACATCGATCGAGTCGGAACAGCGCCGATAGATCAGTGCGTGGTCACCAATGTGCGCAACCCGCAGCAGGTCACCCAGTGGGTGCCCTACACGGGGCCCGGTCGGGGCCGAGACGGCGACCGCGTACTGGTGCAGGTCGTCACCAGCCAGTCTATTTCGGTGTCCCTGAACTGCTCACGCTGAGCAGATCGCTGAGACCGATCCGCTGGTAGAACCACTGCCGGACCCGGTCACCCACGCGGAAGACGTCCTCGGCGCCGTCGTCGGCCGGGTCGATGTAGATCCGGAACGGCCGTGAACCTTTCTCCGCGTCAACAACTTTCACAATCTGGCGGGCGACCTCGAACGGGTCGGCGTCTGCGGGCGCGATCTCGGCGAGCTTCTGCCCGACCTCGTCCAGCAGGCCCGCGTATTCGGTGTCATAGGCGGCCGCGACGTCGGCGTCGGCCGGGTGTCCGGCGTTGTCGAAGTGGTTGGTGCCCGTGGTGAACGAACCGGGGATGACGATCGTGGTGTCGATGCCGAAGCGGGTCAGTTCCGCGGCATAACTGACCGCGAGGGCATCCTCGGCGGCCTTGGCTGCGAAGTAGGGCCCGAGATAGGGCGGGGTGCCGCCGCGTGAACTCGACGAACCCACCCAGAGCACTAAACCGTCCCGTTGCGCCCGCAGATGCGGCAGTACCGCCCGGTTGACCCGCTGCGTGGACAGCACGTTGGTGTCGTAGATCGCCGCGACCTGCTCGGTGGTGAAGGCCTCGGCGGGCCCCAGCACCATGTGACCGGCGTTGTGGATGACCACGTCGATGCGGCCTTCGGCGTCGAGCACACTGCCCACGGCCGCGTCGACCGAGACCTGGTCGGACACATCCATCTCGACAGGATGGAGGGCGACGCCGTGTGCGCCGGAGTAGGCGCGGGCGGCCGCGGCCGCCTCGGTGTTGCGGCCGCCGATATCCCGCATGCCCGCATAGACAGCGTGCTTCGCGTCGGCGAGCGCTCGCGCCGTCATCGCGCCGAACCCGCTCGAAGCGCCGGTGATCAGGATGACCTTGGAACTCATGACCGTCCTTTCCTGGATCGGGAAAACTATTGGGGCACGTGTCAGGAAACGACGCCGCCATTGACGAGGATGACCTGACCGTTGACCCAGCGCCCCGGCCCGGCGAGGAAGGCCACCGCCTCGGCGATGTCCTGCGGCTCACCGAGCCGCTCCAACGGTGCGGCCGCCTTCGCGCGGTCGATGACGTCCTGCGTCTTGCCCTCGAAGTACAGCGGTGTGGCGGTCGGCCCGGGTCCGACGGCGTTGACGGTGACATCGCGACCCCGCATCTCCTTGGCGAGAATCAGCGTCATCGCGTCAACGGCGCCCTTCGTTGCGGCGTAGGCCGTGTAGCCGGGTACGGCGATCTTGGTGACCGAGGTCGAGAAGTTGATGATGGCGCCGCCCTTCCGGACGCGGCGCGCCGCCTGCTGGCTCACCACGAACGTGCCGCGCACGTTGGTCCGGTGCATCCGGTCGAAGTCGTCGAGGTTCAACTCGGTCAGCGGCGACAGCAACATGATGCCTGCGGTGTTGACCACCACGTCGATGCCTCCGAATTCGGCCTCGACCTCGTCGAACATCGCTACCACCTGCGCCTCGTCGGCCACATCGGCGGCCACCACGAGCGCGCGTCCGCCGGCGGCGACGATCTCCTCGGCCACCGCCTGCGCGCGGTCCTTGTTTCCGGCGTAATGCACGGCCACGGCCATGCCCGCCTGCCCGAGTCGGACAGCCACCTGATGTCCGATTCCGCCCGATGCACCCGTCACCAGGGCGACGCGATCAGCCATCTCACTCACACTCCTTGCCGTTGTGTACGATCCGTCCATATAAACATTAAGTGGATGCAGTGTCCATATATTCCGCCGACACCCGCCAAGGGACTGTGATGAGCGAACCGGAAAAAATCGGGCCCCCCGAGAGAGGGCTCAAGAGAGGGCGCGGGCGCCGCCCGGCAGCGGAGGTCCTCCGCGACGTACTGGAGGCCGCGGGCGAGCTGTTGTTCGGCGAGGGCATGGCCGCCTTCACCATCGAAAAGGTCGCACAGCGCTCGGGCGCCAGCAAGATGACGATCTACAAGTGGTGGCGATCGAAGGGAGCCCTCGCGCTCGACGGCTATTTCCACCGAGTGGAGCCGGACCTGAGGTACCCCGACACCGGCGACATCGAGACCGATCTGCGCACCCAGCTGCACGCGTTCCGGCACGTCGTCAATGACACCCCGGCCGGCCGGGTGATCGCGGAGCTGATCGGCCAGGCGCAGTCCGATCCGGATCTGAAGGTTGCCTATCTGCAGCGATATTCATCGCCGCGCCGGGCAATGGCGGTGGCGGCGCTCGACAGGGCCAGGCAGCGCGGACAATTGCGCGCGACTCTGGATCCCGAGTCAGTCGTCGACCAGCTCTGGGGCGCCTGCTACCACCGGCTGCTGCTGCCCGATCAGCCGCTCACCGACCAATTCGTTGATGCCTTGATAGACAATCTCTTTGGTGGAATCACTGCGTGAATAGGACGAGACCCCGGCCGGATCCCTCCCTCCGGCCGGGGTCTCGTCTGGTGTCAGCGTGCGGAGCAGTCAAGCGACACCGTGATGTTGCGATCAACCACCACAGGGACGAAGTCCCGGTTCCCGTTGCGTCCGCGCCCTCCGACGATCACGGGGGCGAGTTCGGTTCGCTCCCTTGGGTTGCGCACATCGGTGACCACACACTCCGAGAGCGGCGCGCTCCCGATGCGGTCGACCTTCACGTCGAACCCCTGCGCCTCGAGTTGACCGATCGTCACCTGGGCGGACTCGGCCGAGGCGATCGCTGTCGGTGCGATGATCGCTGCGCAAGCCGCCGCAGCCAACCCGATGAGTGTTAGCAATATGGCACGCATGGCGTCGCCTCCGTTTCTCCCGTGTACCGGGCTTTTTCGTCTTCAGCCGGATCAACGGGCATACCGCGGAGGAGGTTCAAAGGGATTTCAAAGTTTTTTACGCGCAGCGAAAGGCCCGGCCAGCGAGGGGTCTGACCGGGCCCTTCTCTTGGCGCGCCCTACGCCGGCGCAGGGACTCGCTCCTGCACTGGCTCTTCGACGCGCGGCGCACGATCGTCGTCGACCATGGTGAGTTCGTCGAACGGATCATTGCCGCCCAGAACGGCATTCACCTTGTCTCGATCGATCGTCTTGGTCCACGATCCGACGAGCATCGTGGCGACCGCGTTGCCCGAGAAGTTCGTCACCGCGCGCGCCTCGGACATGAACCGGTCGATGCCGACGATCAGGCCGACGCCGTCGAGCAGATCGGGACGGTGGCTCTGCAGTCCACCGGCCAGGGTGGCCAGGCCGGCGCCCGTGACACCCGCGGCGCCCTTGGACGCGACGATCATGAACACCAGCAGGCCGATCTGCTGACCGACAGACAGCGGGCTGCCCAGCGCGTCGGCGATGAACAGAGACGCCATCGTCAGGTAGATCGCGGTCCCGTCGAGGTTGAACGAATATCCGGTCGGCACCACGACACCGACGGTGCTGCGTTCCACGCCCAGATGCTCCATCTTGGCGATCAGCCGTGGCAGCGCGGATTCCGACGACGAGGTCGAGAAGATCAGCAGGTACTCACGCGCCAGATACCGCACCAGCTTGAAGATCGAGACACCCGACACCACGCGCAGCAGCGTGCCGAGTACGCCGAACACGAACACCACGCACGTGAGGTAGAACGCGAGCATCAGCGTGAGGAGTTGCGTCACGGCGGTCCAGCCCGTCTGCCCGACGACGTTGGCGATCGCGCCGAACGCACCGATCGGAGCCAGCCACAGGATCATCACAAGGACCTTGAACACCAGCTTCTGCAGGTGCTCGATGCCGCGCAGGATCGGCTCACCGGTGCGGCCCATCGCCTGCAGCGCGAAGCCGACGAGCAGCGCCACGAACAACGCCTGCAGCACATTGCCTTCGGTGAGGGACGACAGCAGCGAGGTCGGGATGATGTGCTGGATGAAGTCCATCAGGCCACCCGCTTCGTGCGCGGTCTCGGCCAACTCGGCGCCTTTGCCCGCCGCGCTCTTCGACAGGTGCATACCGCTGCCGGGATGGATCAGGTTGCCGACCACCAGACCGATCGCCAGCGCGAAGGTGGACATCACCAGGAAGTAGACGAACGCCAGCCCACCGACCTTGCCCACGGTGGCGGCCTTGCGGACTGAGCCGATGCCCAGCACGATCGTGCAGAAGATGACCGGCGTGATCATCATCTTGATCAGGCTGACGAACATCGTGCCGAGCACGGCCACGCTCTTGCCGACTTCGGGGGCCAACAAGCCGACCGCGATGCCGGCCAGCACCGCGACGATGACGGCGATGTACAGCCAGTGGGTGCGGTCGCGGCGCTTCGGGCCGGGCGGCTCGGGTACCGGTGTCCTGTCCATTTGAGTGCTCACGTCGAGTTCCTCCAGTTCATCCACCTCAGATTTGAATGTGGTCTGCAAGGATGGTCGGCGAGGGCGTGAGCCAGGTCACGTTTTAGTTCATTGTGTTCAGCGAAAGGCGCGACGCTCAGGTGGCGGCAGTGAAGACCCGAGACGGCCGTGAACACACCTATCTGGAGGTGGGAGAACCGAACGGCCTTCTGGTGATCCACAACCACGGTGGACCGAGCAGTCGGCGGGAAGCGCACCTGCTCGGACAGTCGGCGGCGAAGAACAGACTGCGACTCGTCTGTGTGGACCGGCCCGGAATGGGACAGTCGAGCCCGCAGACCGCGCGCAGCTACGCCGGTTGGGTGGAGGACATGACCGCAGTCGCCGACGAGCTGGGCTGTCACGAATTCGGGGTGACCGGCTGGTCGGAAGGTGGACCCTGGGCACTGGCGGCCGGCCGCTTCGCGATGGCGGCCGGGGAACTGAACACATCGTGAGTCGGAGGTGGCTGGGCCGGATCGGCCGCTCGCGGCCGCGTTCCCTGGCGACACAGGCGATCGCCCTGCAGATCCTCGTGATCGCGGTGGTGGTGCTGGCCGCCAGCGGCCTGGCGTTGCTCGACGCCCGCAACGACGGCGACGCCGCGGCGCGTCAGCAGGTGGTGAGCATCGCCACTGCGCTGGCCGATTCTCCATCGACGGCGACCGCCATCGAATCAGGAAGGGCCACTGAGGTTTTACAGCCGGTCACGGAGGCGGTCCGGACAAACACCGACGTCGCGTTCATCACGATCATGGGCCCCGACGGCATCAGGTTCACCCACACCGACCCGAACCAGATCGGCGGCCACTACCTGGGCACCATCGATCCCGCGCTGCGTGGCGAGACCTTCAGCGAGGTCTACACCGGCACACTGGGCCCGTCGATCCGGGCCATCGCACCCGTACGCAACCAATCCGGGCGCATCGTCGGACTGGTGTCGGCCGGAATCACCCAGCAGACGCTGGCTCAACGCTGGCGGTCGCAGTGGCCGACGATCGCCGCGGTCAGCGCTGCAGCGCTGGCCATTTCACTCGTCGGCGTGTGGTTCATCCGGCGCAGGTTGTTGCGGCAGACGCACGGGCTGCGGCCCGACGAGCTGCGGGTGATGTACGAGCACCACGATGCGATCCTGCATTCGGTGTCCGAGGGTCTGATCGTGCTCGACGGCAGCGGAGTGACACTCGTCAACGACGAGGCTCGCCGACTGCTTGCGCTGCCGCCAGGCCCGGTGCGGCGGTCCGATCTGCCCGAGTTCCTGCGCACCTACAACCCGGGAGCGCGGGACGAAGTACACGTCACCGACGAACGGGTGCTGGTGGTCAACCGCTCCCCCGTCGACAACAGATCGGGGAATTCGGAAGTCGTCACGATCCGCGACCGAACCGAATTGCAGGGCGCATTGGGCGAACTCAGCTCGCTGCAGGTCCTGACGAAATCCTTGCGATCGCAGGCCCACGAGGCCGCCAACAAGCTGCACACGGTGGTCACCATGGTCGAAATGGGGCGTCCGGAGGAAGCGGTGAAGTTCGCCACGAACGAATTGCAACTGTCTCAACAACTGGTCGACCGGCTGTCGAGTGCCGTGGGCGAGCCTGCACTGGTCGCGCTGCTGCTCGGCAAGTCCGCACACGCCGACGAACGCGGCATCGAGTTGACTGTCACCGAGGAGACGCACCTGCCGTCCAACACCGACGACATCCCACTGAGCGGCCAGGAGATGGTCACGGTGCTGGGAAACTTGATCGACAACGCGATGGACGCCTGTGACCGTGACGATCCATGGGTCGAAGTGACCGTGAGCCAGGAGAACGGCACGCTGTTGATGCGCGTCGCCGACAGCGGACCGGGCATGGACGCCGACACCTTCGCGAAGGCCATGCAGCGTGGGTACTCCACGAAGTCGGGTACCGATGCCGAGCCACACGGCCTCGGCCTGGCGTTGGTCGCCCAGGTGGTCAAGCGTCACGGCGGCCGGTTGACCGCCGACGTGACGTACGGGTCGGTGGTCACCGTGACCATCAACAACGCGGTCGAACCATGATCCACGTGCTGATCGTCGAGGACGAACCCCTGATCGCCGAGGCGCACCAAACCTATCTCGCTCGGCTGCAGGGCTTTTCGGTGGCGGCCGTCGCCCACACCGCCCGCGATGCCATGCGCGCGGCGTCGGAGGCGGCGACCGGTGACACGCCGATCGATCTGGTGTTGCTGGACATCGGGCTTCCTGACGCCAGCGGGATCGCGCTGGCGTCCGGGCTGTCCGGACTGCGCCCGGCGCCGGACATCATCGCGATCACGTCCGAGCGCGACCTGGAAATGGTGCGCGCCGCGGTGGGCCACGGCGCGCTGGCCTATCTGTTGAAGCCCTTCACGTTCGCGGCGTTCCGCGACCGCCTCGAGCGCTACCGGCGTTACCGTGAGGCACTGCCTGCGGGCACCGATGCCGCGAGCCAGGCAGAGGTCGATCGCGCGCTGTCCGAGCTACGTATCAGCACCGACAGGTCTGCACCGAAGGGCGCGGCACCCGGCACCAATGACGAAATCGCCCGCGCGGTCAGGGATTCCCGCGACGGGGTCACCGCCGATGAGGTCGCCAAGCAGGTCGGGGTGTCCCGGGTCACCGCCTGGCGTTACCTCGAACGTCTCGCCGACGAGGGGACCGTCACGCGGCACACCGATTACGGCAAAGCCGGGCGCCCGAAGACCCGCTATCAGTGGCGCTAGCCGTTCCGGATCAGCTCGGCGCCGCGTTCGGCGATGCCGTAGACGGTGGCCATCGTGTTGTTCGACGGCAGCGACGGCATCACCGAGGCGTCCACCACCCGCAATCCGCTGATCCCGTGCACGCGCAACTCGCTGTCGACCACCGACTCCTCGGTCTCGCCCATCGCGCAGGTGCCGACAGGGTGATAGTAGGACGACGTGGTCGCGCGGATGAAGTCACGCATGGCGGTCTCGTTGTCGACCGCGGGCCCAGGAGCGATCTCCGCCGCGCGCCACCCATCGAGCGCGGGCGCCGTGCCGATCTCGCGCGCGATGCGGAAGCCTTTGAGCATCGTGCGCATGTCGCGCGCGTCGCCCAGGTAGTTCGGGTCGACGATCGGAGCGACGTCGGCGTCGCGGCACGCCAGCCAGACCGAGCCGCGGCTGTGCGGCTGCATCACAGAGACCCCGATCAGGTAGGTGTCCGGCACATCGAGACCGACGACGGCCGAGGAATCGACGAACAGGATCTGGAGATTCGGCGCCGTCGTCTCGGCCGTGGTACGCAGCACTCCCATGGCCTCGCCGTGATTGTTCTCGGCGACAGGGACCGGCCGTGAGGATCGGTAGATGACACCGGTCACCGGATGATCCTGCAGGTTCGCGCCGACGGCGGGCAGATCGTGCACCACGTCGACGCCCACGGACCGAAGGTGGCCGGCCGGCCCGATCCCCGAAAGCATCAACAGCTGGGGCGATCCGATACCGCCTGCGGCGAGAATCACCTCGCCGGCATTCACACTGATCGATTTCCCGTTCTGGCGGTATTCGATCCCCGTGGCACGCCCTCGTTCGATCAGAACCCGCTGCACGATTGCGTCGGTCACGAGATCGACATTCGGGCGCTCGAGCGCCGTCGCAAGGTACGCGTCGGCGGCACTCTGCCGGTGGCCGTTCACGATCGTCGAATCCGCTAAGCCAAACCCGGTTTCCAGGCCGCCACTGATATCGGCGGCTTTCCGATGCCCCCGCTGAAGTGCCGCCGTCAGGCAGGCGACGACCACGGGGTTGATCGGGTCGGCGCGGCCGACGACCAACGGACCGTCCACTCCCCGGACCGCAGGATCACCGTGGACCACCTTTTCGCTGCGTTTGAAGTACGGCAGCAGGTCGTCGAATGTCCATCCCTTCGCCCCGAACCGGTCCCAGTCGGCGTAGCTGTCCCGATGCCCGCGGACGAACATCATCGCGTTGATCGACGATGACCCTCCGACACCGCGGCCGCGCGCCAGATGGATCGCGGTTCCGGTGCCCGGCTGCACGGTGGTGAGGTGGCCGAGGTCGGCCGGCCCCCGGAGCATGGTGTGCCATTCCGGCGGGTTGGCACTGGCCGGTGGCGGCGTGGCGCCGCCCCCCTCGACCAACAGCACCCGAGTGTGGTTGTCCTCGGACAACCTGGCCGCCAACACAGAACCGGCCGTTCCGGCTCCGACGACGATGAAGTCATACGATTTGTCAGAGCGTGTCATCGCGGTTTCCTTTCTCTACCACTCGATGTTTCCACTGTTATCAATCGTCGAGCTATCGCCGATAATTCCGTTGCTACAGCGATACTGTTACCATCGGAAACATGTCCGGGATGAAGACGCAGGTGGCCCCGCCGGCCGAACGGATTCTTCGCGCCGCCGCTGACCTGCTACGGGCTGGCGGAATCGACGCCGTGTCGACGCGCGTCGTCGCCGCTGCCGCGGGGGTCCAACCGCCGACGATTTACCGTCAGTTCCGCGATAAGGACGGCCTGCTGGACGCCGTGGCCGGCTTCGTTCTACGGGACTATGTCGCGCAGAAGCGACTCCTGCTCGCCGCGTCGAAGAACCCCATCGTCGACCTACGGGCGTTGTGGGAGTTGCATGTCGAGTTCGGGTTGAGCGAGCCCCACTGCTATGTCCTCACCTATGGCCAGGTGCGTCCGGGGCGGGTAATTCCGGTGGCGGAGGAAACCATCGGGCTGTTGAGCGAGGTCATCGCGCGGCTCGGAGACCAGGGACGGCTTCGTATGAGTGTCGAGCGCGCAACCGCCTATTTCCGCTCAACCTGTGCGGGATTCATCCTCAACCAGATCGGCGTCGGGCCCGACGGGCGTGACCCTGAGCTATCAGCGATCCTGTTCGAAAGTACGATGGCTGCGATCACCAACGATTCCGACTCGAAGGCTGCGTCTGACCTACCCGGGCGCGCCATGGCGTTGCGAGAAGCGTTGCGGGACGAGAAGTCTTTGCCGTTGACAACGGCCGAGCGCAGGTTGCTCGCCGAGTGGCTCAAGCGCCTCGCCGACGGCGACGGGCGCTAGGCGGGCGTTTCGACCCGGGCGGGACTCCATGACCAGTTCTGCCGCTCGTAGAGCGGCCGAAGCCCGAAGCGCAGCATGTGTTCAGCGAGGGATTGGATCGGTCGTGTGCCACGCCGGTCTCGGAGACCAGCCAGTGGCAGCCCGCTTCCGCCGCGGCCTTCGCTCGGGCGACAAGCAAGGCGGACTGGGCGCCCTTGGAGCGATGGTCGGCAAGCGTGGCCGCGGAGTTGAACGAACCGACACCTGCGTGGATGAACAGGTTTGCCGTCGCGACCATCTCGTCGCCGTCCCACGCTGCGAACGGGCGGAAGCCCGGATGAGCGATGGCGGCCGCCATCATCTGGGCCAGCCCCTCCTCGGGCATGCCGAATCCCCGCATGGTGACCGCCGCCCACTCATGGGTGCTGTCTTCCGTCACGGGGCCGACACGGAGTTCGGTCCGAACCGGGGCGCCGAAGCCTTCGACCCGGCACATGAGTTTGAACCACGCGTCCTGCGCGCGAATATTGCGTTCGGCGGCCAGCTGCTCCCAGTCGCCCGGTAGGCAGGCGGCGAGATCTGGATGACGGCTCCCGGGCTGGACTCGGCCCGGTAGAACTCGAGCACTTCGTCGATCAGAGCAGATGTGACAGGTTCGGTGACACCGAAACTCACTGCCTTGCGCCAATATCCCGTGACATCGTTGCGCATCGACAAGACGACGCCGCCGCCGATCCGCGTGGTCGAAATACCCAGCTGCGCCTTCACCGCGTTCGGAGCCATCGACTCGTACTGATACATGAATTCCGCCTCGGCACTCTCGGCAAAGGCGAAGCTGTCGTTCTCGGTCATCTACCCTCCGCTCGTATCAATGACGAAAAGCGGAGATGTATGCGGCGAGAGCGAACGGAGCGCGATGCGCATCTCCGCCGTCGACCTCCACAATTCCGTTCTCCGCGAACAGTTCTGATGTCGTCGTCTTCGTTGCCAGCCACCCGCGGTCCGCGAGATACTCCTGGAGTCCGCTGCGATGCTCGAGATGAACGGAGTCCGTCAAGTCGCTGTTCAGCCCGTTATCCCGCCAGGTGTCGAGCAGACAGCCGATCATCCGCAGACAGTGCTCTTCCTCGGTAGCTGAGAGGTTGGGAAGAACATCCGCGGCGAACCGGCTGCCATTCACACTCAGTGCCGTGATGTCGTCCACCAAGCGATCTTGCGCCTCGGGCGACAGATAGTTCAGCAGCCCTTCCGCGAGCCAGGCCGTGGGCTTGTTCTTGTCGAAACCTGCGCGCAGAAGCAGTCGCGGCCATTCTCCTTTGAGATCGACGCCGACGAATCGGCGGTCGGCGAGCGACCCTATTCCCATACCTGCGATCACTTGGCTCTTGAAGGCGATGACGAGCGGTTGATCGACCTCGTACACGGTCGCGGTCAATGGCAACCGCAACCGGTACGACCGTGCGTCGAGGCCGGCTGCGAGAATCACGATTTGCGAGATGCCCGAATGCGCCGCCTCGGTGAGGAAGCGGTCGAAGTGGCGAGTGCGGACAGCGAGCACATCGACCAGCCGCCGTATTGCGGGTCCCTGCTTCGCATCACATGCGACATCGTCGAACTCGCCGTCCGCGATACGGATGAAGAACTCCACCCCCACGGCCCGGACCAGAGGTCCCGCGAACGCGTCGTTGATAACCGCGTCGGATCGTCTGCTCGCTGCCGCCCTGGCGGCCGCGACCATTGTGGCCGTCGGCCCCACGCTCGTCGCCAGGTCCCAATGATCGTTATCGGTGCGCGTCATCCCATCCCCGCGGCACCGTCGTCATGGCACACCGACGTGGTCCTCCACCCATCCGGCAACGGCGAAAGCTTATGGACAGCAAAGAATCCCTTTTGTTCCACACTCCCAAAGTACGTGGATTCAGTGCGCATAACCTGTCCCTGTTACTAACAGTCTCATGACGTCGCCGGCGGCCCCTCGGCCAGCGCGCGAAGGCGATTCTCGGATGGCGACGCGGGCTCGGCCCAACAAAGGACGAGGAGATGCCCCGACGTCGGCAGAAGAAGGTGCTGAAAGTGCAGATCCAACGGCCCACTCCGGGCATGGTTGATCAACAGCGGCCCGCTGGTGGCCCATTTGACATCGTGTCGCACCCACAGATCGCGGAATTCCTCACAGCGCGCGGTCACCTCACCCACCAGCTCGACCAACTCCGGATCGGGCTTGTTGCCCATGAGAGAACGGACGAAACGTGCCGCCCACGCGGCCACAGTGGGCCACTCTCGATAGAAATGTCGCATCTCGGGCTCGAGAAACAGTGACCGCAAGGCGTTCGCGCCGGGTGTGTAGGTCGGCGAAAGCGCCCGCGCCAATCGATTAGCAGCGACCACTGTCAGCGAACCATTGAGCACCTGTGCGGCGGTCATCGGCCAACTGTTTATCAAGGAGACCATCGTCGAATCGACGGAGCGGGACAGTGGGATCCGACTCGGTGGTTGCCGGGCCAGGCTCCGCATGTAGTTGGTCGCTTCCTCGCCCAGCAGTAGGGCTCGGGCGATCCCGTCAAGCACCTGCTCGGAGGGAAAGCGGTCGCGGCCCTGTTCGAGTCGCAGGTAGTACTGAGTGCTGATGCCGGCCAGCATCGCAACCTCTTCGCGGCGCAGGCCGGTGACACGGCGGCGCTTCCCGGATGGCAGACCGACGTCAGCCGGGCTCAGCGCTTCTCGGCGCGAGCGCAGGAACCGTGCCAGTGTCGGATCGTTCACCGTGATCGCGCGCATTCAGGGGGGCCGAGCGGGCCCGGCGCCGATGTTTTGTCGGCACGGTGAACCGAGTCGGGGTGGTGTGCCGTTGAGGATATCGACGGAAGCTGTTCGGCGAAATCGTGGATCGGCGGGTGAGGGAGAATGTGGATCGACGAGCTCGAGGCTCTCATCGCTCTTCCGCGAGCGGACCAGTACGCGGCGCTCAGGCGCATTCGCGACGCCGCCGGTTCCTCGTACGAGCAGTGGAATACCGACTTCAGCCCAGCCAGCCTGTACGGGGCGTGGACGAAGCTACCGATCATGCAGAGCCTGTATCGCGACAATCGCACGGTGATCATGCAGGCCTTAGACGGTCGATCCGATTGGCACATCGTTGAACTCGGCGGCGGCACGGGGGCCCTTTGGGAGGGGTTCTTCGACGAGGGGTCCGCCGGCACGTTCACCCTGATCGACCCACATCCTCAGGCCCACACCGCGGTGGCCGCGCGGTTGCCGCAGGGCGTTGTGTTCGATCCGGTCACGTCCGGCGCCGAGCATGCCGAGATACCGGCGGCGGACGTCATCGTCTGCAGTCTGACGCTGCATCACGTCGCCGGATCGGACGCCGCCCAACGCCAAACGTTCGGTCTCGACGGCGACGGGAAGGCCGAAGTTCTGCGGCGCTGTGTCGCCGCGATCCGCCGGCGTGACGGCGTCGGCGTGCTCAATGAGGCGGACATCTACAACGAGATCGACCTCGCCCCCGGCGATCCCGTCCTGGTCGACAATTTCATCGACGTCTACGTCCGGCGTACCGCACGCGCGGTCGCGCACGCGATCGGCGAGGCCGATGGCGCTCCGGATCTCGTGGCGGCGTGGGAAGCCATCCTGCGCCATTGGTGTCTCGACCAGGTCGACAATGCGTTCCTTCCCCGGCATGAGCGCGACGTCTACGAACTCGACACGCAGCATTGGACTCGCCTCCTGCGGCAGGCCGGCGCTGCGGATATCGCACACAGCTTCACCGATGACTGGAACCTCTTTGCGCAGTACTTATTTCGCTGACCGCGATCAGGATTCAGGCAGATGGGCACCCCGGGTTGGGTGCATCCTCAGCCGCGGGCTTGTTGTCTCCGGCGTTGTAGACGCCGTCCACGGCGCAATCGGATCGGTAATGGGTCAGAGTGCCCGAAGACTGGGTGAGCTGACCCGAATCCACGCCCGACGCGGGAGTCGCCGACTCCCCACTGGACGACACGCGCAGCATCAAGGCTGACGTCGCCGGGACCAACCACGGATACCGCTGGGTCATGTAGCGTCGCCCTTTCGTCGCAGCGGCCAACGGTGGCCGCCTATCGGTATAACGAAAAAACGACGTCGACTATGCGCTCGGCGGCCAGGCCGTGACCTTCGATGCAAGTGCGGCGAGCTTCGCGTCGAGCTCTTCTGCGGCCGCCAGCAGAGCGGGGTTGTCCTCGACGACCATCAGGGACGACGGTTTCACATAGATCAAACTGCTGCGATCGCCCTCCTGCTCGAGGAGCAGTAGCTCGACCGGCGCGAACAAACCAGCGGTCACGTCATGACGCAGCATCGTGATCGCGATCAGTGGGTTGCCGATGATGGTGCGCAGCACCTTGCGGTCGATTCCCGCTTTCTTGATCCACCCGCCATGGTTGAACAGGCCGAACAGCATGAATCCGCTCGGGCCGACATGGGGTTGCACCGCAGCCTCATAGTCGTCCCAGCCGGCCGTCGTGGCGCCGAGATCGTCGATCGGCACCGGTTCTTTGCCGACGTCGGCCAGCAACGCGGCCACCAGTTCGTCATAGGACTTTTCGCTGTCGTAGCGCATGCGGACGCCCTGGAATGGGACGCCGTGCGGATCAGATTCCGGCATGATCGATCTCCTCTGCGCTCGCGACCGGCATCTGATCGAAGCGGTCGTGAATATGGGCGGTCGGCGTGCGGTCGATCAGCAGGCTCAGCAGTTCGGGACGGCTGTAATGTCCGCTGGCGTCCATCTTCGACTTTCGGCTGTCGATCAACGAGAAGTCGAGATCGGCGATCACCTCGCCCTCACCAGATCGAATCGGCTCGCCGAGGAGCTCGCCCTGCGGTGTGACGATCGCGGTGAAGCAGCCACTGGAGATCGGCCCGGTGGGCCCGCCGCCGGTGTCGGCCACTATCTGCGCCTGCTGGTCAGCGTCGAGCCATCCGGTGGCATTCACGACAAAGGCACCCGACTCGAGCGCATGATTACGCACGCTGATCTCGACCTGAGTCGAGAACAACTCGCCACCAAAGGATCCCGGCCACATGGCCGAGTGGATCTGCTCACCGTCGGCGATCAGCGCATAACGGGCAAGCACGGTGTAATGCTCCCAACAGGCCAGCGCACCGATGCGTCCCACAACGCTGTCGACCGCTCGCAGGCCGCTGCCGTCGCCCTGACCCCAGATCATGCGTTCGTGGTACGTGGGTGTGATCTTGCGGCGGCGCTGAATCAAACTGCCGTCGGCGTCGAAGAGGAGTTGCGTGTTGAACAGGGAACCGCCGTCTCGTTCGGTGATCCCGATGGACACCACCATTCCTGCCGCCAGCGCGGCTTCCCCGATGGCGTCTGTCGTCGGCGACGGAACGGTGACCGCCTGATCCATCAACTTCAGATGCTCGGTGCCCATTTCGTACGGACGCTGGACAAATGAGAAGTACGGGTAGTACGGGATGATCGCCTCGGGGAACGTCGCGAACTGCACGCCCCGGACGCCGAGTTCCTCGATTTTCTTGACTACCCTCCCCGTAGTTCCTTCCCGGCTGTAGAGCACCGGACTGATCTGTACCGCTGCCGCTCGGATCACGGTCACGAGAGAACCTCCTTTTCACCACTCTGTGATGTGTTGCTACTACTAACAACAAGACGGAAACGGGAGGAATTATTCCGTTGCTAGAACGAACACGTATGCATTGCAGTGCATTTCACGCCTCGCGAGCGGTCGAATTGCCGTCGGCGAGTTGATCGACTCAGCGTCGGCGTAACGTCCATTTGGTGCTATGAGGTTGTAGCACAGGGCATCTGGCGGATACCCACGATAATGTGGTTCGCGAACATTCGAGTGGTGTGTATGCCCAGCAGTGCCACCACCGAAGTTGCAATGGCAACAGCGACCCAGACAACCGGCGCAGCCGCCGGGCCGGGAGCAGCTAGGCCCCAATGGCCGACCGTGTTGGCCGAGGCGGCGACGGGAAAGGTAAAGACCCACGCGGACATCGTGAACGGCCGCCGCAGGTACTCGGGGAGGATGAACAACTGGATGAGCGCCATCATGGCCAATATCGCGGCCAGTCCGGCGCCGATGGTGGTGACGCGATTGCCGTGCATGGCGAACCAGGCGAGGCTGCCAGTTGCAGGCGGCACCATGAGCACCGCCAGAGATGGGTACCGCGCATCACTCAGGGGCTCTTCGCTCATCAGGCGATTCATGATCAGAGTCGTGAATATCAGCCAGAAGAACGCACCGAGGATGAACATCGCCGGGGCGAGTTCACCCCATCCGTTCGCCTGCAACGAGATTGCGGCAATAAATGGCCCCGCAACCACCGGCATCGACAGCCCCGGATGGATGGCGCGCCGTTCAGATGGCCTTGTGATCCATTGCGCCACAAGGGCTGCCGTGATCATCGCCCACGCCGTCAGCAAGATCATGTCGAGTATCCGGGCCGCCGGTACGCCCCGCCCGACGTGCGCCAGCAGCAGCAGCGGGATCACCGGCATGTAGGCGGCGGTGAAGCCCTGCTGCCGGTGGCGCAGGTCGGTGGCGAATGCCCGGGGGTTCAGGCCGCCATGCCGGAAGTACGCGATGGTCACGGTCGCCCACGCGAGTGCGCACAGCACATCCAGTGTGTCAGCCACGATGGCCGGTGCGCCGAAGGGGCCGGCTGTACGCCAGACTCCGCCCAGCCCTCCCAGGCCGAGCGTCAACGAATAGTAACCAAGCCAGCGAGCGCGGTGTATCGCGCTCATCTCTAGCCCGCTGCCAGTGGGATCAACCGTTGCGGATCGCTGGCCCTGCGCCATCCGGTGTTTCCGCGGGCCAAGGGCGCCGCACACGTCCGGCACCAGTCCGCGCTTTCACTGATCTGGCCGCACTTCAGGCACTCGATCCGCAGATTCCAACCGCCGGTCGGGGATTCAGTGTGACGAGTACCCCACTGCGACAATGCATTCAGCACTGGAAGCGTGTCCGATCCCGCATCGGTGAGGAAGTACTCGACGCGAGGGCGGACAGAACCGCCGTACGGAACGCGCTTCAGCAGACCGGCATCCACGAGCGCGCGGAGTCTCTTGCTCAACACCGTGTCGGCGATCGCCAGTTCATCCTTGAGTCCGTCGAACCGTCGATTACCCGTGAACACCTCGCGCAGGATCATCAGCGCCCACGGATCGCCCAGGACATCAAGCGCTCGCGCCATCGGACACTCGAGCCCGGAGAGCGGCGTCCGCAGTGTCATCGATGCCTCCAACCCAGTCATGAACCCTCTGCACGATTCTAACAGATTTACTATCTTAAAGCTAGTAAATCAGGCTGGGGCCCGTCGGGACACGGCAGGGTCAGGCCGCCACGCGTCCATCGATCACGTCGGTCACCGCCGCGGCGAAGCGGGCTCGTTCGTCACGGCGCGGTGCCATGATCCGCAGTGCGTCGGGCACGACACCGTGCGCCTCACCGAGCACGCGCACACCGATGCCGTGCCGATGGAACACCCTGGCCACCTCGTGAGCCCGCTTGCACAAGGCGTACTGGAAATGCACGTTCTGGTTGGCGAACAGATCGAAACCGGCGATGCCGGAGAGATGCTCGGCAAGCCAGGCGTTGTCGGCGTGCAGCTGCACCCGGGTGTGCTCCGACCACGCGAAGCTGCGTACCGCGGCGCACGCGACACGCACGTCCATCCCCGACAAGCCCCACTTCTCCTGCTTGCCGAACAGGTATGCCAGAGGCCCGGATTCGGCACACCATGCGATCCCCGTGCGGGTCGCCGCGATGCCGTAGAACTTCGTCGTCGACCGGAGCACGACGATGTTGGGGACGTCGCAGCCGATCACCGACCAGCCCACCGGTTCGGGAGTGAAATCGATGTAGGACTCGTCGACCACCAGGGTCGCCGCGGGATGCCCACCGGCGATGTCGATCAGCCCATCGGGATCGAGGTAGGCACCCGTCGGGTTGTGCGGGTTGGACATGATGACGACACCTGCGGCGTTCATCGCCGCGTCGATCTGGTCCAGCGTCGGGGTCTGCTGTCCCGCGGCGTTGAAACCCCGTCCGGGAAACGCCTCCAGGTAGTCGGTGTACGCGGGAAGCGGCACCTGCACGGAACTGGGCGTGAGCTCACGCCCCATCGCCCAGATGAACTCGCTGGCGCCGCGGCCGGCGATCATCGCGCCGTGCGGGACGCCCGTTGCGCCGCGGTACAACTCGACGAGTCGGGGCGCGGCATCATGCGGGTGCAGCAGGATGTCTTCGGGCTGAATGGCATGCAGCGCCGAGAGGGCCGCGGGCGGCGGCCCGTAACGATTCACGCAGGTGCTGAGATCGATATCGACGCCCTGCTCAGCATCCCTTTCTTGGGTACCGAAGTCGAGCGTCGGCACGTCGGCGGCGGCTGGGATGCCCATGTTGTTCTCCCCGATCGGCACTTTTCTTCATTGCGCTTGCGACCGTAGGGAGCGCCTGCGCACCGCCACACGCGTAGTTCACTACCTGTTTGTCGGCGGCGCCACCCGCAGCGGCGGATCGGCCGGGCGTCAGACGGCGGCGGGTTCGAGCTTGCGCCTCGGGCTCAGCGAGATGGGGTCGGTCGCCATGAGCTGCGAATACCGCAGCGGAAGCGTCGACGTCACCGCGAATACCGTGACACCGCCTGAGTAATCGGCCACCGAAAGCCGGGTCCCGTCGGCGCCAACCGCGACACACGCCGGACGCTCACCGATGGTGATCGTGTCAACGACGTCCAGGCTCAGCGTGCACAGCACCGCGATGCGGTCATAGTCGACGATGTAGGCCTGCGTCTTGTCCGGACTCATGGTCATCTGCGTCGGCGCGCCGCCGAGTTCGACAGTGTCGGTGATCCTGTCGGTGGCGAGATCGATGACGCTGACAGCACCACCTCGGACACGGTCCGATGTGAGCACGTAGACCGTTCCGTCGGCGAAGGCCAGATCACGGATCGGCGACCCGACCCACACCGTGCGGTCCACCGCGGCCGTTTCGGTGTCGACGACGACGAGGCGGCTGCCGCGGTCGTCGGTGGTCGCGACGTAGAGACGCTTACCGTTGGGGTCGGCCATCACGGAGTCGATACCGATTCCCGCGCCGGTGGCAATGTCGATGGTTCCGACGCGCTCGGCGGTGATGTCGATGACGGCGACGTCGACCTGGTCGTGGCCGGTCCGGCCGGCGTAGACGCGCTTGCCGTCGGGGCTGACGGCCAAGGCAGTGACGCTGAAGACCAGCGGGTAAGTCGCGATCATGGTTCCGCTGGTGAGATCAATCACCGCCACCGCGTCGTAATTCTCCGAGGACGTGCTGACGTACGCGCGGTCCTCGGTCATGACCACCGCAAACGGCTCACCGTCGACGGCGATGTCGCGCTCGACGGCCAGCGACACGGCGTCGAGCACGGAAATGCTGTCGCCGCAGGCGTTCGTCACCACGACGGTCGAACTCTCGGTGAATGCGGCGATGTCGCCGATGGGACCGCGGTCGATGACGACGGAGCCCATCACGGCGACGTCCGCTTCCACAGCGGTCTCGTCATTCACATGCGACACACCAGTGTCCTTGGGCATCAAAAAGTTAGCCATCTTCATCGGTACCTCCGGCAGCACGGCTTTCACCGGCCCTCGATTGCAAGTCCTCATGCGCCCTGTTCGGCGCGATCTGGATCGAGTCTAGCGACGAAATTTTCAGTTCCACGGGGCGCGATTTTCCGGAACGTCGTTACCGCCGCAGATCCTCTCAGACGCCGCTTAGGAAACTCTTCGTTATGCAAGCGTTATGTTGTGCTAGCAATATTGCAAAGGGCACTTTCCTGCATGATCACTCGGTCAGCTATCGAATTCCGGCCACGTTCGAGGGACCTGCAGATAACGGTTTCTTAGCTTTCCGAGCGAAAGTGAGCGGTAAATCACACCGCGACACGTCAGCAAACTTTACGGCGGGCATTGCGCCCGCGACCGCTGCGGACCGTGAGCGCCCGCGTCCGCAATCGGGCGATCGCCGCGAGATTCGCTGGCTTCCCGGCGTTCGCCCGCCGTTCACCGTGCCCGGTTGAGCGTGGCGGAATCGCCTGTGCGGGAACGAGATTCCTTCGACCGACGAAAGGCAGGCACCGCGCCAACCTTGTTGACGCGGTGCCTGCCGATTTCGGAGTTCTGCCTACTGCTCGGCCTTCTGACGCTCTTCGCTGGCCTTGGCCGCCGCGCGTGCGCTCTCGGCTTCGGCTTCCTTCTTGGCGGCATCGCGCTGCGCGTCCGCCTTGTCCTGCTGTGCTTCACCCTCGCGCTGCAGATCGTCGCGACCGGTGACCACACCGATGACTTCCTTGGCCTTGCCCTTGACGCCTTCCACGACGCCCTTGACGGCTTCTTCCGGGCCTGAATTGTTGTCGGCCATTTGCACGCTCGCTTTCTGGTGTTCTGCCCCGGACCGCATGTCCCGGGAGCGGCGTTACCGCCCAGCGAACGATTTATTCCCCCGAGGGGTGGCCGGCCAAACATCGCACCACGTGAACCGCCCTTGTCCTGGGCGCTCGGCGCACGGACTACGTCCGGCGGCCTCGCGCGGCGGCGAACGCGATGCCGATACCGATCAGCGCGATGATGGGACCAAGGATCGACCAGGTCATGGTGTTGCTCATCGGGCTGCCCCCCACCACGCCGATGCCCTGCAGTGTGAACAACAGGCCGAAGAGCGCTACGAAGACACCGAGGACGACCATGGCAATACGCATGGCTTCACGCTAGCCGCGATGGCTGGCCGGTCAGCTGTGCCCCTGCAGGATTCCCTCGATGTTGCGCTCGGCGAGTGCGGTGATCGACATGAACAGGTTGCAGCCCAGGTAGCCGGGAGCAGTGAGGCGTCGTTGACGTACAGCTTGTCGTACCCGTTGACTCGCCCGTAGCCGTCGGTCGCCATGCCCCGGACGCAGCCCCCGAGGGGGTGCACCGTATTGGGCGCGAACACCTGCCCCTCGAAGATGTCGCTTCGATAGTCGACGCCGTTGGCCTGGGTAACGCGATCGAACACCGCCTGAGCCCTCGCCACGAGGTTGTCCGTATACCCCTCGGGCCAGCCGATATTGATGGCCTCGGTGGCGCGGTCACCAGTGAGCGGACGCTGGCATTGTTCTGACGCCGGAGCGGTTCGCAAAGGCCCCTAACCTGAAGCTGGTCATCACGGCCGGAATCGGTTCGGACCACACCGATCTCGAGTCGGCCATCGCCCGCGGCGTCACGGTCGCCGAGGTCACCTACTGCAACAGCATCAGCGTGGCTGAACACGTCGTCATGATGGTCCTGTCCCTGGTGCGCAACTACCTTCTTTCGAATCAATGGGTCCGTGACGGCGGATGGAACATCGCCGACTGTGTCGGACGGTCCTACGACCTGGAGGGCATGGACGTCGGCACGGTGGCGGCCGGCCGAATCGGGCTCGCGGTCCTGCGGCGGCTGGCGCCGTTCGGTGTCCGGCTGCACTACTTCGACAAGCACCGGCTGCCCGAGGCCATCGAGCGCGAGCTGAACCTGCAGTACCACCCGAGCCCCGCGGACATGGTGCCCAACTGCGACGTGGTGACCATCAACGCGCCGTTGCACCCCGAGACCCAGAATCTGTTCGACGACGAGCTCATCAGCAAGATGCGTCGGGGCGCCTACCTGATCAACACCGCACGGGCGCTGATCGTGGACCGGGATGCCATCGTGCGCAACCTGCAGTCGGGCCAGCTGGCGGGCTACGCCGGCGACGTCTGGTACCCGCAGCCGGCATCTGGAGACCGCCCGTGGCGGACGATGCCCCACCACGGCATGACGCCCCACATCTCCGGGTCGTCACTGTCGGCGCAGGCCCGCTACGCAGCAGGCACCCGGGAAATCCTGGAATGCCACTTCGAGGGCAGGCCGATCCGCGACGAGTACCTGATCGTCGACGGCGGTCATCTCGCCGGGGTGGGCGCGCACTCCTACACCGCGAAGGCCGGCAAGTAGCAGTTCAGCAATCACGAGGCGCCACCGGCGATATCACCGGTGGCGCCGTTCGTGTTTGGTTCGGTCACACCGAAGTCAAGCGAGCGAAATCACCCCGGCGAGGATCCGAGCGACCTCGCCGGGACGGGACACGAAACCCACGGTCCGTGAAACCAGCTGTTTACCAGCAGAAGTCGACTCGGATTGCCGCTGCCTGACGCGACTTCTCGGCCAATGCCGTCCACGATGGCGACCCCTTGTGGTCACGCCGACTACTAATGCTTGACGGGCAGCGGCAATTCCATTCGGCAACGGTGCTGACGCCGGAAATCCGTCCCTGGCCTCAGTGCACGGTGATAGTCGCGGTGGACGTGTTTATGCACGCCGGAACCCAGGACTCAGTCAGTTATACGTGAATTCGGAGAAACCATCACTGGGCCCCGGCTGCCAGGATCCAGTCACCGAGGAAAACGGCCCACTTCGGCGATGATTCGAACAAGCTCGCCAGGTCGGGAAAGCATCGGGGAGTGGCTACTCGGAAGGCGGCGGATGTTCGTTGCGCGTTTGGCCAGGTGCTCCTGGACTGATGGCGGAAGCGCCCGGTCTTGCTCGCAAATCACATATGTCGACGGGATATCCTGTGACGCCATGGACTTAAGCCGTTGCGTGACCATGGCGTAACTCGACGGTCGCAGACGATCGACTGCGCGGAGCGCGTCATCGCGAGGGACGTCGTGGTAAAAAATCTCCAGGGGCCGGTCGACAGTTATCGTGTCACCGGCGATGTTCCACCACGGAGGTGGTTCGTCGACGAGGTCCAGCACCGATTCGCCGATGTCGAGCTGCAATGCCGCAAGAAACACAATGTGACTGACGTTCGCCAGGCCCGTGGCCGCTTGCGTGATGACCACTCCCCCATAAGAATGCGCGACGACCACGACCGGACCGTCTATGGCCTCGATACGACGGCGAACCTCGGCCGCGTCATCGTGGATGCCGTAGCGCACATCGCTCACGCCTGCCACGCTTGGTAATTCAACCGTATGCACCCGCCATCCGAGCGGTTCAATGCATTCGAGAACCTTCTCCCAAACCCAGGCGCCGTGAAATCCCCCGTGAATCAACAGGAGTTCGGTTTCGCGGACGCTTTCCGCCGAGTCTTCTGCCAGCGTTTCGTTCATGATTACTCACCGACCTTCATTGTCCGCGCCGGCCGCCCTGTCTTCTCTGCGGTCGAAATTCGAGAGGTATGCGACTGCTATCGCCGTCATCGTGTGACCCCTTCATGATCTTGGTCTCAAGGAACAGCATGTTTCCAGTGATATCTAATGCACCGATACCACCGATAATTCCATCGATAGCGGGATCCTGTTATCGTCGGAAACATGACTGGATCGAAGCGTGAGGCGACGCCGCCCGAGGAGCGGATTCTGTGGGCGGCGGCCGGCTTGCTACAGAAGGGCGGAGCCGAGGTTTTTTCGATGCAGGCGGTGGCAGGTGCCGCCGGCGTTCAACCGGCGGTCGTCTACAGTCACTTCGGCGATAGGGATGGCCTGCTTGACGCCCTCGTTAGTTTCCTCCTGCAGGGCCACCTCGACGAGAAGCACCGGATCGTACCCACCGCAGAGGACCCTGTGGTGCAGCTACGTCGGCTCTGGGACTTGCACGTCGACTTCGGATTGACCCAGCCCGACAGCTACGTCCTCGCCTACAGTCAAGCGCGGGCCGGAAGGCTACCATCGGCAGCCGCCGAGGCGATTGCTCTGCTGACTGCGGCGATCAGACGACTCGGCGAACAGGGTCGTCTGACGATGACTGTTGAGCGCGCGATCAATTACTTCCGTTCCAGCGGAGCAGGATTCATCCTGACACAGATGCCGCTGCCGCCGAGTGAGCGTGATCCCGAACTGTCGTCGATCATCTTCGAGAACACCGTGGCGGCGATGACAGGAGGCGCCAAAGCTCAAGGCTTGTCGCGGTCGGGCTCTGCAGACGATCTGGAAGACCACGCGGTGGCGCTGCAGGAAGCGTTGCGGCAAAAAGGAAGTCCTGCGCTGACGCCGGCTGAGCTCAGCCTGTTGTTCGAATTTCTGACTCGCCTTGGCGGGGATCACCCCTGAACTCTGCGCGTTATGCGAAGCGTTAGAGACCACAAGGAGCAGTACATGATTCGGCGCCCACAATGGAAATGAGGTTACGATGATCGCAGTTCCCGACGATTTCCCATCCGCCACAGCCACACCGCCGAGCGATGCCGAACAATTCGACGTCGTCATCATCGGCGCAGGCATTTCCGGCATCAGTGCGGCCTACCGGATTGCGGAACGCAACCCCGAAATGCGTTACGTCATCCTGGAGCGGCGCGCACAGATCGGCGGCACGTGGGATGTCTTCCGGTACCCGGGCGTTCGCTGCGACACCAGCACGTACACGCTGTGCTTCCCGTGGGAGCCCTGGACCCGCGCGGAAGCCATCGCCGGTGGCGAACAGATTCGCGACTACATCGCCGCGACCGCACATAAGCACGAGATCGATAGGCGCATCCGTTTCAACACCCACGTGCGTTCTGCCGATTGGAATTCCGCCACCGATACCTGGACGGTGCTGTCGCACGGCACCACTGGAGAAGCAACGACCTTCCGTGCCCAATTCGTCTTCTTCGGCACCGGCTATTACGACTACGACGAGGGCTACACCCCCGTCTTCCCCGCCATCGAGCAGTTCGCCGGCACCGTGGTACACCCTCAGCACTGGCCGCAGGACCTGGACTACACCGATAGCACGATGGTGGTCATCGGGAGCGGTGCCACCGCCGTGACGATGGTCCCTACACTGGCGAAGCGAGCAGCGAAAGTGACCATGCTGCAGCGTTCGCCGAGTTACCTACTCTCGCTGCCGAGGGTCGACCATGGTGCGGCGCTGGCACGTAAGGTGTGCTCCCCCAGGATCGCTCATGAGGTCACCCGGTTGCGGATCGCATTGGTCGAAGTGATGTTGTGGGAACTGTCGCACCGGGCCCCCGGCATGATCAAGCGGCTGCTGCGCAGGGCGGCACAAGCGCAACTGCCGGAGGGCTACGACATCGACACGCACTTCACGCCGCGGTACAACCCCTGGGATCAGCGGCTGTGCCTGATGCCCGACTCCGAGTTCTATTCGGCGATCCGTGACGACGGGGTGCAGGTGGTCACCGACGAGATCGACCATTTCGATGCCACCGGGATCGCACTGATGTCGGGTCGACACCTGGATGCCGACATCGTCGTTACCGCCACGGGCATGAACTTGCTGGCGCTCGGCGGGATCGCGATCAACGTCGACGGCGCGACGATTAGACCGCAGGACAGGTTCATGTACAAGGCGCACATGCTCGAGGACGTTCCGAATCTCGCCTGGTGCGTCGGTTACGCGGGCCTGACCTGGACGTTGCGGGCCGACCTCACCGCCCGGTCATTCGCCAAGCTGCTGGCGTACATGAAGTCGCGGCGATACACGTCGGCTTACCCGCATCGGGGTAGCGGGGCGATGCCGTCCGGACCGTTGCTGGATCTCACGTCGGGCTACGTGCTACGTAGCGCCCCTGAACTACCGAAGTCGTCGGGGGTATCAGGTCCCTGGAAGGTGGGCCAAAACTATTTCGTCGATGCGTTCCGCAACCGCTTCGGGCGCATCGACGACGCCATGGTGTTCGGCAGGACTTGAGGGCCGGTTTCTCGGACGATTGGCGATCCGCCATTCGCGATAGGTGCCGTCTTGGTCGCGCTGGCCGGAACTCAAGCGAACGACATCACCTCGGCGATGATCTGAGCAACCTCGGCTGGCCGGGACAGCATCGGGGAGTGACTCGTCGGCAGGCGGCGGACATTCGTCGAGCGCCGCGCCAGGTGCTCTTGAACCGCAGGAGTGATGGCGTGGTCCTGGTCGCAGATGACATATGTGGACGGGATGTCGCGCCACGCGGCGGCCGTCAACCGGTCCGTGACAATGGAGTAACTCGACGGCCGCAAACGAGCCACCGCCCGGTCGGCTTCCTCGGCCGGCACGTCGTGATAAAACGTCTCGACGGGGCAGTCGGCTGTCATCGTGTCACCGTTGATGTTCCACCACGGGGGTGGTTCCGTGATGGTGTCGAGCAACGATTCTCCGATGTCGAGCGCGAACCCCGCAACGACGACGATCGGTCCGTCGATGGCTTCGAGACGACGACGGACCTCCGCCGCGTCATCGAGCATGCCGTAGCGCGGCTCGCCCTTGGCGGCCACACTGGGCAATTCGACGGTCTGCGGCCCCAGCGGTGCCAGGCTGCTGATGACACTCTGCCAAAACCACGGCCCGTGAAATCCGCCGTGTACCAGCAGGAGTCGCATCCGGTTGCCTGCTTGCGTCCGCGTCTAAGGAAACACCTCCCCCATGCCTAATGCGGCGACGGCACCGAAAGAGTCCATCGCGTCACGACTCGCAGCAACGGGTTTACAGCTGCACGGTGGTCGGATCGGCAGGCACCAGCGTTGCCACCGATACGTGCGGCCACGTCAGGTTCGCGAAATTCAGGGACACGGTCTGGCTGTATTGGATCTGCCGGTAGCTCGCGGTGACCGAGCGCCTCTCCGCGTTTGCCGATCCCGCCCGGACACTGAACGTCGGCTGGGGCGCTCCGCCCGGCATCGAGGGCGTGACGATCTGCGTTGCTCCTGCTTTCATCGGTCCGACATCGATCGTGAGCTGCACTTCCTCGATCCAGAAGATCGCCGACATCTGGATCGCAGCAGCGTTGGGCCGGTTGGCATCGCCTGTCAGAAAACTGATGTTGTCGGTGCCTCCGCCGACGAGCGTCGACTGGGTATCGATCTGGATCACATCGGTGGACAACATTGTCAAACCGTCAATGTGCTGACGCAACAGCGTGTTCGGGTCGTCCAGCAACTCCTGCGTGATGGCCGGTGCGACGGACAGGTCCTGGGGTATGCGCGCAGTCGCAGAATCGCTGACGGTCTGACTCGGAAACCGGATGCGCGCCGACGGGTCGCCGGCTTTGAACGGCGTGATATCGACCGGGTCGATCTTGGGTCTGCCCTTCACCGTGAAGAACGTGCCCTGGGCATTCACCGTCGTCCCGTGCGGGATCGACGCCAGCCGCGCCAATGTCGGCTGCGTTTCGCTGGGGTCGGTGGTCGGTGGAACGATCATCCAGAGTCCGGGTTCGAAGTGAATGGACGTCGCGACCACCGGGTCGGTGACATCGTTGATGGACTGCAGGTAGGGCACACCATTGAGAAAGACATCACCCTGCGCCTCGCCCCGGTTGGGCACGGCGCCCAGGCTGGCCGAGAAGGACAATGTCTCGGCGGTCAAGTTCAGCTCGAGCACGTTGTCGCTGTCGGGCTGCGGAACAGGCAACGCCGTGGGAGTGGCCTTGTTCTGCGGCCGGAAGATCACGTTGAAGCCGTGCCCGGTGAAAATTCCCTTGAACGCTTCCAACGGGCCCAGCGACGGGGCGTTCTGTGCGACCGTTTCAGGCGCGATGCCCGGTCGGGCCGGAACTTCGTTCATCAGGAAGTTCCGCGGTTTGCAGACCGCCGCAGTGAGGTCGATCGCCGCGGTGGTGCGCGACCTCTCGTTCAATTCGGTCATCGTGATTCTCCTGATTCGGTGGGGCGACGCTCGTCGGTGGTCCGGCGTAAGTCACAACGAATCCGGCGCATACGGGTTCACTGTTCATGACCGATCAGCTGAGCGGCCGAAGGCTTTGTCGTTGCCGTTCAATGCCATTCGTGCAGCTCAGCGGCAAGCGCCGCGCTCTTTGCGGTGACAACACTCACCTGACGGGCGTGCACCACCTGTTCTGACATTCCGGGCACGGTCGTTACTCGGCTCACAACGTCGAATATCTCCCAGTAACGCGTCGCCGCCTCACCGGCGGTTTGCCCCACACCGACTCCGGTGCCTGCAGTCATGCGGAAACCGAACGGTATGGAATCGTGTCGGCATGACATCGATTCGGTCGGCACCCACGTTCACTGCGAAATGGCGTGTCATCGCGGGCATTCTGGTACTCGGCGCGGCCGCCATCACGACGGTCAACGCAACCCGGGCCACCGCGGCGCCGGCAAACGCTCGAGGTGCTGTGACGGTGCACTTCGGGACGCCCACCAAGCTGCAACGCTTCAAGTACACCGACCTGTACGAGAAGAAGCCGTTTCCCGATGCGGTGCTGCTCTACTACGACAACGGGATGTATGCCATCCTGTCGCAAGGCGAGAACCACTACGGCACATACGTGAAGCAGGGCGACTTCACCGACGCCACCTTTACCGTGAACTTCATCTCACTGCCGTCGGAGGATTGGTCAGGCACCAGCGTTCTTCACACCCTGGTGTTCGACAACACCGCGGGCACCTTCACCCAGCAACTCACCAATCCCCTGGACCCCAACGTGCCCAAGCAAACCGGCCATTTCACCACCGCCGACAACACAATCGCCGACCCCACCCAGTTGACCTGGGACTCGGCCCAAAATCTGGGTCGGTGAGTGCCGCCCGGACTACTGGCTCGCACCGTTCGTCACCCGCGCGTAGCGATCCCGCCACTCCGCGGAATGGGCAAGCAGGTCATCCTCCGGCGCCTCGATCAACTCGAGGCCCGTGAGGGGATCACCTTCGCTCGTCACCGAGGGAATCCGATTGACGCTCTCGAGCACCTTCTGCCCCTCGGTGAGCAGAAAGTCGGTGAACAGGACCGCCGCGGCTGGATGCGATGCGTGCTTCATCGTGGCTACACCGTTGGGGCGCAGAGTGATCGGTTGGACCGGTTGGCCGCTGGCCGGACGCCACGTTACGGGGGCGCCCTTGGCCGCGGGGGTATCGATGTTCTGCGTGTACGCCGAGACGAACACGCTGTACTGGCCGGCGCTGAGAAGTTCGCCGGTCGCGGTGTGGCCCTTGGTGATCTTGGAGTTGGCGGCGATCGCGTCGAAGAGGTCGTCGATCTGCGCCTGCGTCTTCCCGTGGCTCAGCCAATAGGTGCTCAGCGACGCGTACCAGTCGACCTCGTTGACCTCCATCGTGATGTTCAACAACCGTGCGTACTACAACGACTGGGAACACCAGGAACGGCTCGCCCGCCAGCGGGGGACGCCGCTGGAGAGAGCGCGCATCGGGATGGAGATCGACAACCCGGCACCCGACTTCGCTACCCTCGCCCGTTCGTTCTCCTGGCATGCGGAGGGACCGATCACCGACCCCGCCGATATCGAGAAAGCGGTTCAGCGTGCCGCCGAGTACGTGCAGTCGACGGGCAAACCCGCTCTGGTGGACGTCGTCTGCCAACCGAAGTAAGGCTGTCGATCACCCGCTGACGTGGGCACCCGCATCGCGGGGCAGGCGCAGGGTTTCGATGAGCGTGACGGCGAGCAGCGCACCAAGGAGCAGATATGCGTACGGGTAGGACGAGAGCAGGCTGAGTAGCAGCGCCGCCACGGCGATTCCGAGGCCCGCGGCGAGTTCCTGCACTGACGCGTTGAGCGTGTTGCCGTGGGTGAGGTCGTCGCCGTCGACGCCGGCGAACGCCAGGCTGTTGTACGCGGTGAAACCGATGGACCGCAGTGCTCCGCTGACGTAGAGGATGAGCGCTATCCCGATGATCGGAAGGCCCGGTCGCAGCAGCGCCAGCAACCCGAACCACCCGACCGAGGCGATGCCGTTGACCAGCAGCACACGCCGGATGCCGAATCTGCGCATCATCGGTGTGGTCGCCGGCTTGATCGTGAGGTTACCGGCGAACAACGCGGCCACCATGAGGCCCGAGGCAAACGGAGTCCAGCCGAACTCCAGCTGAAACTGCAGTGGTAGCAGGAACGGAACCGCAGTGATCACCATCCGGTAGAGCGAGCCCGCGGTGACCGTGATCCGCAACGTCTGCACGCGCAGCACATGCAACTGCACCAGCGGCGCGTCGGCGCGCAGCAGATGCCTGACCGCCCAACCCAGCAACACCGCCGCGAGGGCGCCGCCGACGCTGACGAACACCCAGTCGGTCCCGCTGACGCGGATGTGTTCGACCGCGATCAGGGTCACCGAGATACCGAGGCCGATCAGCAGCATCCCGCGCCAGTCCAGGGCCCGCACCGACGGCTTCGGACCACCGTGTACCAGCTTGAGCGCCAACAGGAATCCGATGATCCCGATCGGGATGTTGATCAAGAAAATCCATCGCCACGAGGTGTATGTCGCGATGGCGCCGCCGAGCGCCGGCGCGATGACGGGAGCTGCCAACGCCGGCCAGGTGAGCAGCGCGATGGCGCGGACCAGGTCGGATTTGTCGGAATCCCGCAACACCGCCAGCCGCCCGACCGGGACCATCATGGCGCCGCCGATGCCCTGCAGCACCCGCATACCGATCAGCATCGGCAGAGACACGCTGGCCGCACATCCGATCGAGGCGATCGTGAAGACTGCGATCGCCGTGATGAACACGCGCCGGATGCCGAATCTTTCGGCCAGCCATCCGGAGGCGGGGATCAGGACCGCAACGGTGATCATGTAGGCCGAGATCGCCACGTTGACGTCGACCGCCGCGACGCCGAACGAGTCGGCAATACGCGGAATGGCGGGTGCGACGATCGTGGCGTCGAGGATCTCCATGAAAAACGCGCCCGCCACCAGCAACGCCATCGCCCGTGGGAACGACGGTCGGGACGGCTGGGCGGGCGTCGGATCAGTCATCGACCGTCAACCTAGCGGGTCGTCGACCGCGATCTGCTAGTCGAGGTGGATGACGTAGGTCCCGTCGTCGTCTCGTTCGACCGGACGGCCGGCGGCGTCAACCCACACGATCGGGTCGCCGGGTGTGCCGATGTACGCATTGGTGACCGCGCCGCCAGGCGCCAGGTAGGCGCTCCACTCCTCGGCGGGCGAGAACACGGTCACAAGCTCTTCCCCGTCCGCGCGGCGGATCGACAGCGTATGAGCGTTTTCGTCCGCCACCACCGCGTCGTCGACGTCGTGCTCGTCCTCGTGCGTCAACTCATCGTCTCCGTCATGCATGGACTCAGCGTAACGAGGGCACTCACGCCAGTCATCGGCTGTTGCGGTGCATTTCGATTACCGCGGATCGGGCAACCTGCACAGTCGGCGCAAAGCCGCGAGGCCGTCCGGGGTGCCGGCCCAATGCCGATCCAGCGCATCCGGTCCCGCCAGGCGGGTGACCGAGCGAAGCACCAGTGCCACGACGATCGCGTCGTCGGCATAACCGAGGACCGGCACGAAGTCGGGAATGATGTCGATGGGCAGCGCGAGGTAGGCCGTCAGCAACACAAGCCGGACGCGGACGCCGCGCGGCATCTCGGGATCGGCAGCCAACCGCTTGAGCAGCCGGACGAGATCGGGCAGCAGGCGGATCGCGTCGCGAATGCCATTGCCGTCGGGTTTCGAGAGCCACAGCGCGACGATGAGGGCAAGCCAGATCAGAACCAGACCGCCGACGACGCTCAGCGGGATCAGCCACCAGCTCGACCACACGTCTCGACCCTAGAGGGGAAAGCGACACGACCCGGGAACTACTGCTCAGGGCGTCGGGCCACCCGTCGAGCCGGTCGCGAGGATCTGCACCGCCCGGTCGACGCCGGTGACTCCGTTGAAGCTGAGCCAGTCGTGGTAGTGGATGTGCGGATTTCGGATGAGGAAGTCACCGACGACTATCGCCGTCCTGACCACCTTCGCGAACGTCTCGGGGGTGTTGGCGAGGTTGAGCAGCTCGAGGAACTCGTTGCTCTGGATCAGGCTGAGGATCTTGACGGCGAACGGCAAATCGAGCTCCAGGGCGGTGAGCGCCTCGTAACCCAGGTGGAGCAGTGTGTCATCGGTGGTGGTCGAGTACATGTCGCCGTCGAGGACGAAATCGTAGGTCCTCGAACGAAATTCCTCAGGGGGATAGATTCCCGATATGCCCGCTCCCGGCAGATTGTTGCCCAGCAGGGTCGGCCCGGGCGGGCGGCACGGGCTGCCGAAGGTGACCACCCGGATGAGGTCACCGGCGCGGTGCGCCAGCGGTTGGCCGGGCGACATCAGACGCATCGTTCGCACCACCACTTCGGCACCCTGACTGTAGCCGCAGAGGTAGAACCTGCCGCCGTTCATCAGGATGAGCCGCACGAGTTCGGCGACGCCTAGCGCGACAGATTCGTTGTAGCTCAAGAAGGGGTTCGGATAGAGAAAGCCCGAGGCGGGATAGCCGACCGGCTGATTGCGAACCCGGCCCATCTGTTCCAGTCGCCACCCGACATCGAACGGCGGACCCATGAACGGCGTCTGCCACGTGCCGGAGGCACAGTAGAAGAACGGCAGGTCCGTCGGCAGCGCGGGGATTTGTTCGAAGTTGAGCCCGAGCCGCCCGAGGGTCTGTGGGCCGGCGATCCCGTCGACCACGAGCCCGGCGCGGCGCTGGAACTCTCTGACCGCGGCGGTTGTGCGCGGACCGTAGACGCCGTCGACCACCAGGTTCGAGTAGAGCGGGTAGTCGCGGTTCAGGCGGGCTTGAAGAATGCGGACCAGGTCATTGCTGTCGCCAGGATTGAGTACGACTGCCATTCTTCAGACGCTACGCCGAATAACGTTTGCAGATAATGCGTTTCGGCCAAATGCACACTCGGCAGGCTGCCCCGCGCCGCTCGGACGCCACGCCCAACCCAAACGGTTCAGCGCCAATCCGCCACCACCGACGACCGCCGCGGGCAAAATCGAGGCTAGAGCCAGTTGCCACCGAAGGAGTGAAACGATGGTCAGAACACATACGGTTGTCGCGGGGGAAACGCTGTCGGCTTTGGCGTTGCGCTTCTATGGCGACGCGGAACTGTACCGGCTGATCGCCACCGCCAGCGGGATCACCGATCCCAACGTCATCAATCCGGGACAACGGTTGATCATGCCCGACTTCACGAGATACACGGTCGTCGCCGGAGACAGGCTGTCGGCTTTGGCGTTGCGCTTCTATGGTGACGCGGAACTGGATTGGCAGATCGCCGGTGCCAGCGGGATCGCCGAGTCCAGCGTGATCAACGTGGGGCAACGGCTGATCATTCCGGAAATCACGACACATACGGTTGTCGCCGGCGACACGCTGTCGGCACTGGCTGCGCGCTTCTATGGTGACGCGGCGCTTTATCCGCTGATCGCCAAGGTCAACGGCATCGCCGATCCCGCCGTGATCAACGTCGGCCAGGTACTGGTCATCTTCGTCGGGCGTAGCGACGGGTTCGGCCTGACGATCGTGGACCGCAACGAGAACGACCCTCGGCTGTGGTACTACCGGTTCCAAACCTCGGCAATCGGCTGGAATCCCGGCGTCAATGTCCTGCTTCCGGACGATTACCGCACCAGCGGACGCACCTATCCTGTCCTCTACATGTTCCACGGCGGCAACGAGGATTTCCGCCAGTTCGACTTCCTGGGTATCCGCGAACTGACCGCCGGAAAGCCGATCATCGTCGTGATGCCTGACGGCGGGCACGCGGGCTGGTATTCCAACCCGGTCAGCTCGTTCGTCGGCCCGCGGAACTGGGAGACATTCCATATCGCCCAGCTGCTCCCGTGGATCGAGGCGAATTTCCGAACGTACGCCGAGTACGACGGCCGTGCGGTGTCCGGGTTCTCGATGGGTGGCTTCGGTGCGCTGAAGTACGCAGCCAAGTACTACGGCCACTTCGCCTCGGTGAGCGCCCACTCCGGCCCGGCGAGTCTGCGCCGCGATTTCGGCCTGGTGGTGCATTGGGCAAACATCACGTCGGCGGTCCTGGACCTGGCGGGCGGCACGGTCTACGGCGCGCCGCTCTGGGACCAGGCCAGGGTCAGCGCCGACAATCCGGTCGAGCGTATCGACAGCTACCGGAACAAGCGGGTGTTCCTGGTCGCCGGCACCAGTCCGGACCCGCTCAACTGGTTCGACAGCGTGAACGAGACCCAGGTGCTTGCCGGCCAGCGGGAGTTCCGCGAACGTCTGCGCGAAGCCGGCATCCCGCATGAATCGCATGAGGTGCCCGGCGGCCACGTCTTCCGGCCCAACATGTTCGTTCTCGACCTCAACGGCATCATCGCCCGGCTACGCCCCGCGTCACCCGTGAATGCGGTGCCGCAGCTGTGACAGGACAAGAAGGCACTTGCATCTGGTGAGACTGTCTCCGGATCGGCACACTGTTTAAGGCCCACGCGCGGTGACCAGTGTTTCAGTCCGTTTCGTTGTCGGCCACCAGTAGCAGCTCTGCAGGTGACACCACCCTCAAGTTCAAGGCGGCAGCCGTGGCAGGGCCGACGATGCCGTCGACCTTCAAGCCGCGAGTGCGTCGCTGAAACTCCCTGACCGCGGTCTCGGTTTGCGGGCCGTAGACGCCGTCGATCACCAGACGCCCCGCATAGGCGTTGTAGCCGTACTTGAGCTGGCGCTGTAGCTGGGCGACCTGTGGTCCCTCCGAACCGCGGAAGAGCAGGATGTCGGCGTACTGACCGACCGGCACGGGCGGTCTCGGTGTCGGCGCCGGGTCGGGAACGGTGCCGATTCGGGCTTGAATATCGCTGCGCAAGATGTCCATGTTGATGGCGCCCGGATCCCATTTGCCTTGGGCACGGCCGGCGTACTCCTTGTGTCCGATTGTGCGGCTGGAGTTCTGGGCCAGGCGGCGGTTGATCGCGGCGCAGCAACGTACCAGAGCGTCATACTGCGCGTCGGGCCAATTCATGCGGTGCGGCGCTGTCGGGCTGGTTCCGCTGTTGGCGCATTCGATTCCGATCATGTGCCAGTTGCCCATGTTGGTCGGCAACCACGGATACATGCCAATGCCCGCGTGCCACGCCACGCCGACCGCGATGATCGTCACCGAACCGTTGCGCGCGATGTGCAGCTGAGCCAGTGGCCCGGCAAGATCGGGGCGGCCTTCGGCGATCGAGGCCGCGCTTGCGACGTCGGATCCGGTGTGGTGCACCATCACGCCTCGGATGTCCTTGAAGTCTCCGTGACCGCGGCTCAGCCAGCCGGGATACTCGGCGGGGTTGACGCCCTCGGCCCGAAGCACATCGGCAAGCCAGACGGGATCACCGGTCCACGGTCCGGTCTGCGGCATCGAGCGGCCCCTTACTCTCGTTGCAGATCCTACGTCGGCGTCCCGACAACAGCTTCGAAAGCAAAACAGACGCCGACTCCTTAACCGCGGCGGTCGCGGCAAACAGCGCTAGCCAGCTCAGTGGATCCGCGACGGCGCCCAACCACCACCTCGATGGCTGGGCGGGCATTACAACCGTGTTTGCCGCAGCGGCGGCATTCGCGCGGATGACCGAGGCGGCCCGACCGGTATCCCCGTACCGGTCGGCCATGGTGGTAGTCGGTGGTGTACTGACCATCAGCCCGTGGAGGAACCTTCCTCAGCGTTAGTGTCAATGGCGTCACTCAGCGTGAGCCCGAGCATCGCGGCCAGGCAGCCGTGATCCGCGCAGTCGTGTTGGGTGACCGCTCTGGCGGTCACTTGACGGGTAGAGCTGGTTGTCTTGGCAGTCATCTCAATTCTCCTGTTTGCGTTGCTATCTCGAATGGTCACCGGCTTGTTCCGGTGCCTGAACGTGTCACAGCACCGAACCTACGGATGCGCCATCACCGCGTCGCGGTTGTGCGCACAAGCCGCGTAACAAGCGATCTTCGCCTTTTGCGCATTTTGACGTTGGGGGCGGGCGCTGTCGAAGCCACTACATGACCGGGCATCGAAAGGCCCTGAAACGCAACGCTCCTCGTGTACCTCAGGGTTGTCTAACGTTATCGAGAGGGTTTTAATGTGCACGTACTCAGCGCTGACAGGTGCCGCGCCCCCCAACCCGCTTCGCAATGGGTTGGGCCGCCGCACGACAACTTCGGGCACGTCGAGGTCCAAGAAGCTCGCGTATGCCGATACGGACGGCCTGGTGGACGGCTGCGCCGCGGTGGGCTGCAGGCCGGGGAAGTGGGTCGCCGGGGCGAGCTGAGGAGTTGTAGGCCCTCGCCACCGGCTAGCGGGCCGAGGCCCGGCGTAGCGTCAATACGGCGTATATATACATCTAGCAAAGGGGAGATGCAGTGCGATGGCGCTTGAGGCTGCTAGCTGGTCTGGCGACCGCCCTTGTTGGATGCTCGGCGTCGCCGCAAGTGGGCAACTTACCGCTTCGACAGGTGTCTGAGACGCCACTGACCGGAGGTCCGGTTCGGTTTGACTACATGGCGCTTGACGCCTCGCGCAGTCGACTGTTCATCGCACATATGGGCGCAGGCGAACTTATCGACGTAGACGTGAACGCCCACAGCGTGGTACGCACGGTTCCTGATTTACCCGACGTTCATGGCGTGATCGTCGTCCCCGATAAGCGCCGCGTGTACGCGACGGCCACCGGCAACAATCAGCTCGCCGCCATCGACGAAGACACCGGCCAGGTTGTCTTCCGCGCACCGACAGGCAACTATCCCGATGGACTGGCGTACGACCCGATCAGGCGCAGTGTGTGGACGACGAACGAGAGTGTGGGCACTGAGACAGTGATCGACGCCGAAACCGGTGCCGTCCGCGCGACCGTCCCGTTGGGCGGCGAGGTGGGAAACGTCGTGTACGACCCTGTCTCGGATCGGATGGTTGTGGCGGTGCAAGGCCGCAATGACCTCGCCATCATTGACCCTGTCAGTTTCACTGTGACAGAACGGATTCCAACGCCTGGTTGCGACCACCCGCACGGCCAGGCGCTCGACGTCACCGACCAGATAATGTTCGTCGGCTGCGAAGCCAACGCGACCATGGTCACTGTTGATTTAGCCAACCGAGCTGTGATCGACCGCCACGAGGTCGGCGAAACGCCCGACGTGCTGGCCTACGATCCCGGCGTGAACCGTGTCTATGTCGCCGCTGAAAGCGGTTGGGTTAATATCTTCGATCACACTCGTGGTCACCTGGCCGCGAAGGGTTCGTCTCACCTGGCAGATGGGGCGCACACACTGGCACTCGATCCAGCGACGCACCACATCTACTTTCCGATACCCAAGGGGAAAGATGGTTCGCCCGTCTTATTGGAATTTGGACCTGCTTGAGTCGCGGCATCTCGAAGTCTCGCGGAGGTAACTAGTGTCGCGCGTCTGAAGTTCGTTGACGTTGGGCGTGCGGCAGGATTTCGACTTACTAGTTGTGACAATGTTGTGACTACGTCTTGCGTCAAAGCTGTCGGCTGCTTGAATATCCACGGTGTTTGCTGAGCTGCTTGATGATCAGGTGCGCGGCGACCTGCTGGCCAATACAGGAACAACGTCTTCCCGACGGATTTGCAGAGCGCACGATCCCATCGACGTCAATGTGCTGACCGACGTTCACCGCGGGCTGTTGGGGGCGCGCACAGCCTGTTTTCCAGGTAGATTGTGGGGTGGCTCACAACGGGCAGGTGCAGCACTTGGCGACTGCAAGCGCCTCGGTCAGTGCCGAGATAGTGGAGCGCCCGATGGATCGGGTCCGGGGTTTCGTGCGTCTGTACCGACCTCAAATGTGCTTGGTGGCAGGCGAAATCGTGGCCGACGCCACGCCAGCCGCCCCGTACCTCGGGCCTCCACGCGAGCTGGTTCGTGGTGGGGCAATCGAGATTGAGCCCAACGACTGGGCCATCGGTGGCGCGCCCGCCAGCGTCCGCCGACGTGATGATGTGCGCGCCCGCGCGGCGGCCCACCAGTGAGCCCAAGCGCGCAAGCCGTTGTCGTCGGAGCGACCGGCGAGGTCGGCGCCGCCATCGTCGCGCGGCTGCGCAAAGCCGCGGTGCCCGTGGTCGCGGTGGCACGCGACCGTGAACGCCTCGAGCAGTTGAGCGCAACCGACGACGGGATCACGGCATGCCCCGCGGACATCGGTGATGACTCGTCAGGTGAGGCGATCGCTGCCGCAGTGTCCGGGCCCGTCCGGATGGTGGTCCAGTCAGCAGCCGAACCCGCCAGCCCGCCGCTGGCCACGATCGACCCAGACACCCTTGGCCGGTCGGTGTCGCTGAAGCTCGGCGGACTGCTGCGCCTCATCCGCGCTGTTGAGGACCGGTTTGTCGAGGGCTCCCGGATCGTCGCCATCGGCGGCCATTTCGGTTCTGAACCCACGCCGCAAACCTGCGCGGCCGGTGTCACCAATGCTGCTCTGGCCAACCTCGTTCGCCAGCTCGCCGACGCCTACGGGCCGCGGGGGGTGACTGTGCACATGATCGCTCCAGGTGTCTTAGAGACCGGTCGCCTCCGTCGGTTCGCCGGCGCGGCAGCCCAGGCGCGCGGCGTCAGCATCGAGACCGTCCTCGATGAATACCGATCCCACTCACCGCTGGGTCGGCTTACCACGGTCGACCAAGTCAGCTGGGCAGTAACTCAATTGCTAGCGCCCGAAGCCGACGCGCTGCATGGCGCAACCCTCGCCTTGGACGGCGGCGCCCGCCGAGGCCTCTTCTAGCCCGTTCCAGCCGGGCCGGTCAAGTGCGGGACGCCCTCAGATTCCGCCGCGACAGAAGTCATCAGATTGGGGAAGGGGGTTTTGGCCGTGCAGACCATCGATCTGGCCTACGTCGAGCGTGGCGTCCACGAGGAACTGGTCGCCTATGTGGCCGACCAGGAGGGCTATTACGAAGATGAAGGTGTCCATGTCGCCGTCCGCAACGGGATCGGCTGGGACCCGGAGCGTCTGCGCCGCGGCGCGTCGATCGGTCTGGGCCGGGCCTTGTTGCACCGGCTGACCGGCGGCATCGGTTGGAACGTGCTCAGCGTCAACACCCATCGTCCGCTGTTCTGGTTTGTCGGCAGCGCCGATGTGACTTCCATGGCTGATCTTCGCGGGCGCCGCGTGGCGGTTCATCCTGCCCAAACCGCCCCCGGTTGATTCACCCGGATCGTCGTGCGCAAGCACGGCCTGGACCCCGACCGCGACCTGCAATGTATGGCGCGGCTTCCGGTTAACTACCAGATGGACCTGCGACGGCTTCGGGACGGCTCGATCGACGCCGCCTGTGTGGGCACCACGTTCTCTCCCGAACAAGTCGCCGAGGAAGAAGGGTTCCACGTGCTGGCCTGGGTCGGCGACCACATCCAGATTCCCACCGTGGGCGTCGCGGTGGACCCCGTCCACATCCCGCTGGACAGCCCCGCACTGCAGGCGCTCGTGCGGGCCAACAATCGGGCCCTGCAGACGATCGCCGAACGCCCCAGCCTGGCCGTCGACTACATCGCCTCGTTCCTCGACCGGCTCACGCGTGACGAAGTGCAGCAGTACTACGAGCGCTACATCGGCCCGTACTTCACCCCCGACGGACACGTAGACCTCGCCATCCCGCAGCAAGGTATCGACGCGGTCGCGGCAGAACTCGGCCTCGCCTCAGTAGCCGCCGCGAGATCTATCAGCCGCCCCAGTGAGCCGCGGCATACAACCAGCCGGGGAGACCGCGGCGTAGCCTCGCACCCACCGCGTAACCGGTCCTGGCCGCAGCGGCAGAATCGGTGCGGTGCGATCGAGCGCCTGGATTCGCCGAGATCAACGACTGGGTAGCCGAACACCCCCGGGTCACGCTGCTTTTCAGCCCGACCTCCGGATCGAAGGTGCTGTTGGTGTCCCGCGGCACGTCGAGCTCAACCTGGCCGATCTCGGTGAACACCGTCTTCGATCGAGTGCCATTGCGGGAGTTTCCGCTGCCGCGCCCCGCGGAGTCATGCTTGTCGTAGCCGAGGTGCTCGGTCATCTCGGCACCTAGCGCGGTCTCGAGGACATTCTTGGTCAGTTGATTGAGCAGGCCGTTCGGACCTACCAGTTCCACACCTTGTTCTTTGGCCTGCGCGAGCAACTGCTCGGCGAGCTGCTTGTGATCCACATCGATCGCCACGGATTTCAGTGTTTCGGACATCATCAGTCCTTCCCGCCAAGCTCACGCCCGGCGTGTCAGACCAAGACCAGATCAACCGCTATTCAGACAGTCCCCGCTTGCGCGGAGATCCCGGTTGTCTCCTCACAGTTGTGCCGGTGACTTGACAGCGAACGGTTGTCGTGGTCGGCACATGCCCGTTGCATGTGCGCCCCGCATGTGTGCGCTGTCGACGGCGATCGCCACCTTTTACGAGCTGTTTGGCAGAGCATGCCGCGGGTAGGCAGAGCGTGCAAGGGCTGCGGTTCGTCGTGATATCGATCGAACGGCGGTGCGAGAGCAGTGACACAAGGAGCCGCGGTTGCGGGGGAATCGATACGTCCGGCCGGATGCCGCATCATGACTCCCACATCGCGGGGCGCCACTCCGACATCCGCGGAGATCGCCGCCGTGTCCGCCCTCACCTTCCAGGGGCTCGACGCGGGGGGCATCCTCGACGACGTCGGGGCCGCGGTGTTTCGGCTCGGGCCGTGTCGCACTGAAGCCACGTACCACCTCGTCGACGGTGTATGGCATATGTGCCCTGACGGCCAACAGCGCGAACGCCACGACCTCGAGCAACTGGTAGCCGAATCCGGCGGCAGCGGTCCTCTGACGATATCCGGGTGCGCGTGGGGTTGGGCATTCCCGCTCCAGCACCAAAAAAGGGTCGAGGGCTCCCTTGTCGTCAGCGCCACCGACCGACCCTCGAGCGGGCACATTCAGCTGTTGATGGCCCTGGCAAATCAGGCGGGCGCCGCCCTGGCATGTCTTGCCCACCATCAGCGACGTGAACGGTGTACCGAGGAACTGGTCAAAGCGACCACCGACCTCGCCGGCGCGCGGCAGCGGCTGCGGAGTCGAACACATGTCCACGAGATCATCGAGGCGGCGCTGGGAGGCGGTGACGGGGAGCATGCGATCACCGACGCGCTACATCAGTTGACGGGGTTGCCCATAGCTCTCGAAGACCGGTTCGGCAACCTGCGCAGTTGGTCCGGACCAGGACAACCGGTGCCGTACCCAAAACCAGACCCGGAACAGCGTCAGCGCCAACTTGCCGTCCTCGCCGATCGCCAACGGCCCATGCCGACGAAGAATCGCATCGCCGTCCTCGTCCAGCCGCGCGGAGAGATCCTCGGCGTGTTGGCAATCGTCGACCCGCACAGGCAGGTAACCGAAGACCACCTCTTTGCGCTGCACTTCGCGCGCACGCTGCTGGGCTACGAGTTGTCCCACCAGCGGAGTCTGGTGGAGATGGAGCTCAGCGTTCGCCGCGAACTCGTCGATGACCTGATCGCAGGCACGGACGACGACGGCGCCTTCGCACGAGCGGAAGCGTTGGGCCACGACCTTCACCGCCCGCATTATGTGGTCGTCGTGCACAGCTCGGCCAGTTCCGATTCCATGGTTGCCACGGCCGCCACCCGCGCCGCCGCTGCACTGCGCCTGAACAGGCTTCAAGGACGTAGCGGCGGGCTGGTGGTGCTTCTGACCGAAGGCCGCCCCGACCCCGAAGCCCTTCACAGCACGCTTACCGAGTTGATGGGCCGAGCCACGTGCGCCATCGGCATCGGCTCACGCTGTGAGGCACCTTCGGACTTTCCGAAATCGTTCGCCGAGGCCCAACGCGCCCTCAATGTGCGGCTGCATTCAGCCGCGCCCGCCGGGGCATCTGCTTACGACGAACTCGGGTTCTACCGTCTCATCGACGCAGCCCATACGTGCGGAGCCGTCGAGGATTTCATTCGAGAATGGCTCGGCGCACTACTGGAATACGACTTGACCAAGAGGTCGCATCTCGTCTTCACGCTGAGCGAACACCTGGAAAGTGGCGGCAATTACGACGAATCCGCCAAAGCGCTGCACATCCACCGCAGCACGCTGCGCTACCGGCTGGCGCGCATCAGCGAACTGACCGGTTATGACCTGCGCAATGTCAACACGCGATTCAATCTCCACGCCGCCACTCGTTCGTGGCGTTTCCTCTACTCCGGAGACGCCCACTAGCCACCGGCCCCCGGCTCGATGGTGCACCACCACTCGACCTTTTCGTCGGGGGCCGACGATACTTCCTAGTCTCGGATCGACACCCTTCTGCGCAGCGGCGGCGTCAGCGCGACAGCAGCGACACTGGTCAGGGCCGCCGCCGAGGGCTTGGGCGACCAGCGCAATGCGGCCATCGCCCAGCCGAGCGGCTTGTCGAGAGGCGAATCAGAGCCGGCATTGTCGGGGACCATCTCCTGTAGCTGACTCGTCGGCTGGGTGAAGATGTCGAGCATGGCAGGCACGAACGCCCGCATGTCCTGAGGCCCTCGACTCGTGACAAGATTGCGGTCCCGCACGACTTCGCGGTCAAGCCAGGTGGCGCCGGCATTGACCAGGTCGTCGCGGATGCCGGGCCAGGAGGTCAGGGTGCGGCCGGTCAGCAATCCGGCCGACGCGAGCACCCATGGACCGTGGCACAAGGTGACGATTGGCTTGCCGCTGTGGTCGAACGCGCGCACGAAGTCCCGCGCGGCCGCTGACTGCCGCAAGAAGTCGGGGTTGATGAAGCCGCCCGGAAGCAGCAGTCCGTCGTAGGAATCCGGGTCGGCCTCGGTAACCAGCTTGTCCACGCCGACTCGGGTGGCCGGCATGTGCAGGTTGACCCCACGGATCCGGCCTTTGCGTAGTGACACGATGTCGACTTTCGCACCGGCCAGCTGCAACGCACGCATGGGAACCACCAGTTCCACCTTCTCGAAGCCATCGGCTGCAAGCACCGCGATCTTCCGCCCTGCAAGGCGTCGATTGTTTGACATGACCCTCCCGTCAGTGTCGTGGCGCGTAGCGCCACTTGATCTTTCGAGCGACGGCTGCTGCTCAACCGACTTCGTACCCACTCATCTCATGGGCAACCACCTCAGCGCGCCTGCCCTGCTACGCCGGTACCGATGCGCGGACGCTGCCACAATTCCCAGGCCAATCGAACGCCTCCGATGCCGGTGAGCAAGGCAAGCGCCGCTAGGCCGGGAATGTGTAACAGCACCGGCAAGGTCGCTGCGGCGACAATCCCGGCCGCGGCGCGGTCGACGGGGATCTGTCGGTGGTCGCGCCATCGGTAGGCGACATCAGCCAGGTAGAACAACGCCGTGCCCGCGGCGAGTGCAATGGCTGGCAATAACGGCAGCGGGGCGGTGGCGTGTGCGACGGTGGCGTGGGCGCCGACCGCGAACAGCATGATGCCGGCGACCAGCGGTAGATGCAGGTAGCTGTAGGCGTCGCGCGCGAGATGGGCCCGTTCTGTACCGGTCGCCTGCTCCAGCCGCTGCTTGGCTCCGCCACTCAGGCCGAAGTACGTCCACCAGAAAGTCGCCATGATTGCGACACCCAGAACCAGAGCGGCAATCACCTCGAAACGGCGGAGATCCGTTGCGCCGGCGCCTAGCTCGACGATTGCCTCACCGAGCGCGATGATGATGATCGAGCCGTGGCGAGAGACGAAGTACGACGGTGAGACGCGAAATCCGCCGAGGCCGAGCACGGCCGGTGCGCCGTAGTCGATCACCGCTGCGGCGACCCACAGCAGCTCGCGGGCTGGCGATTCAACGAAGGCGGCCGCCACGATGCAGGCGGGCGCAGCGACGAAGGCCGGCGCGATGCGCCTGACGCTGCGCCGCAGATCGGCGTCTTCGTCCGACGAGTAGGCGACGAACTTCGCGACATGAATCAACCGCACCACCAGAAGAGCGATCGCGAAGACCAACGCCCCCGACGTGAACGCCGTGGGCAGCGCCGTTGCGGCGACCAGCATTGCCGCCATCGCAGCGATGACAACCGCCTCGTGCCAGACGTTGGCGGTGTCGAATGTGTTGATCAGCCAGGTGTAGCCGACCCAGGCCCACCACACTGCGAGCAGTGCGAGCGCCGCCCGACCGAATCCCGTCGGCGACAGATCATGCAGCATGAGCTGGGTGACCTGCGACATCGCGAAAGTGAACACCAGATCAAAGAAGAGTTCGAGGTTGCCCTCCGAAGTTGGCCCCCTCTGTTCATCGGAGTTCTGGTCAACGCCGGTCACGGTCTTACTCCCCCTCGTGCGTTACGCACTTGGAGCAACGCGGCTCTCGTGGGCGGCCTATCCTTCACCGATGACTTCCTTCCCCCGCAAAGGCGTACGGCCAGTTTGCCAACGCGAGACGAACGCATGCCCCGACCTCACAGTCGCAAGCGTTGATGGGTGATTCGTCATGACAGGCCGAAATAGCCCGTAACCGGCATAGCGACTGTGCGCCGGTGAGCGAATGCGCCGTCGTGACGAAATGCCGCCGCTTTTTTCACCCCGTCAGTACCAAGTGGCGAATGCGGTGGTTAGCCAGATTGCGCGACGTCGTCATGGCTATCCACTAATACATTGTCTATCAGTATGTTCCGGCAACACGTTGCGCGAATACCAAGCATTAAATGTTCGCTGAGAATGGTGCCACGTCGTCGCTGCGCCCCGTTTGGCCGACGACCACACGGGTAAAGGGGCTCGATCCTGACGCTTTCACGACACAAGGAGCACAGATGAAGGCAATGACCTATCGCGGACCTTACAAAGTGCGGGTCGAAGAGAAGGACCGTCCTAAAATCGAGCATCCCAACGATGCGATCGTGCGTGTACAGCTCGCCGCGATATGCGGGTCGGATCTGCACCTCTACCACGGCCTCATGCCGGACACTCGGGTCGGCCACACCTTCGGGCACGAATTCATCGGCGTCGTCGACGAGGTCGGCTCGTCGGTCCAGAACATCCAGCCCGGGGACCGGGTGATGGTGCCGTTCAACATCTACTGCGGTTCGTGCTACTTCTGCGCCAGGGGACTGTATTCGAACTGCCACAACGTGAATCCGAACGCCACCGCGGTCGGCGGAATCTACGGCTACTCACATACATGCGGCGGCTATGACGGTGGACAAGCCGAGTTCGTCCGTGTTCCGTTCGCCGACGTCGGCCCGTCGGTGATCCCGGACTGGATGGCCGACGAGGACGCCTTGCTATGCACGGATGCACTATCGACGGGATACTTCGGCGCACAGCTCGGCGACATCGTCGAAGGCGACACGGTGGTGGTCTTCGGCGCCGGTCCGGTGGGCCTCTTCGCGGCAAAGTCGTCATGGTTGATGGGGGCCTCGCGGGTTATTGTGGTCGATCATCTCGACTATCGGCTGGCCAAAGCCCGCGACTTCGCCCATGCCGAGACGTACAACTTCAGCGAGTACGACGACATCGTGGTGGAGATGAAGAAGACCACCGATTTTCTCGGCGCCGATGTGGCCATCGACGCCGTGGGCGCCGAGGCTGACGGAAACCTACTCCAGCACGTCACCACGGCTAAGTTGAAGTTGCAGGGCGGCTCACCGATTGCGCTGAACTGGGCCATCGACTCAGTCCGCAAAGGTGGCACTATCTCGGTGATCGGTGCGTACGGACCAATGTTCAGCGCCGTCAAGTTCGGTGATGCGATGAACAAGGGTCTGACTATTCACACCAACCAGGCGCCAGTGAAGCGGCAATGGCCCCGGTTGTTCTCACATATCGAGAACGGTTACTTGAAGCCCAGCGAGATTGTCAGCCATCGAATTCCGTTGGAGCACATCGCCGAGGGCTACCACATCTTCTCGTCCAAGCTCGACGAGATCATTAAGCCGGTCATCACCGTCAACGTCAACTGACAACTGAAAGAGGAGGAATCTCATGACACAAACCACCGAACGCGTGCCGGCGTACACAGCGGAACATCCGGCAGTGCCCGACAGAGACAGCCTGCAGGCGCGCATCCCCGGCTGGGGCGCCGACCTCAACAAGGAGGACCGGCCCTCGGTGCCCAAGCTGAAGTTCCTCGACACCGGTGCCTGGTGGGACTTTCCGGAGCGTCAACCCGAGAAGTGGCCGCGGGAACGCTCGGTCGAGCACAGGTTTCTCACACCGGTGTTCGGGACGGCTCAGCCGCCCAGTGGTCTTTCTGGCGTCATGCGCCGGTTCGCCTACAAGTTCAGCGAAGGCCGAGCGCTACATTGGCTCATCCTGCTGTACGCCGATCGCGTTGATGCCGCCGAACATCACATCCGTTCGATGGCAAGTCTGCGACCGGACAACCCGATCACTGAAACCGGAATCAAGACCGAATGGACCCATAAGGGAATGAAGTCCAGGTTCGGCAGGAAAAGGGTTGACACCCACCACATGTGGCTGGACCCGATGATCATAGGTGGGCCATGGCTTTTAGCAGGTGCGGTGATCGCCCTCCTGCTCAAAAGACGGCGAGCCGGCTGATGATGGTGTGGTGACTTCCGCGCGGCGCTTCTCTTGCAGACGTGGTTGCGTTGGGGCGAACCAGACGCGTCCGGCCCGCCCGGCTGGCCAGCCTCTGCTCAAGCCTAGCTGCGCAGGGGATGACACCATGCTCTGTGCCCCGGCGATCTGTCCCGCCATACCGAACCGACGGACGGCTGGCGGAGCCGGGCCGATGCAGGCCGGTCAGCGGCGGGTCTGCCAGGAAGCCAGAACTAGACCCTCAAGATGCCAATCCCGCGCGATCCCCAACCTCGCCAAGATCGGCTAGGCACGCGTCGGCCTCCTCGATTAACAAACCGCGCCCTAGCAGAAAGTTAGCTAGCGCTGCGACCTCTCCACCGGTCCTCTGCCACCCGCCGGGGCGACGCCGGGGTGAGCGGGGGCGCGAGCCGATCCAGCCGCGTACAGAACGCGTCTACCAGCGCCTGTGCGGTGCCCCCAGTCGGACTCGAACCGACACTGTGCGGATTTTAAGTCCGTTGCCTCTGCCAATTGGGCTATGGGGGCGTTGCAGCTCAGAGCTTACTTCGGACCAACTTGGCCTCAACTGATCGCCGTGAGCACCTGAGAGCTATCGATCGCCTTACCCAACGCATCGGCGACACGGTTCATATCGTCATCGAGGAGGACCGTATCGATCGAGCCTCGTCAGCAGCTGTCGCCTGTGACTGCGCTCATCGAAAGTCCTCAGGTGTGCTCGTTGAAATTCCTCACCTGTGAGCAGTGGTCAGTGTAGTGGTTGGCGGGTTCCGGTGGCGGCTCGGCGGAGGGTGTCGGCGGCGGCGTGGTGGTCGCGGAGTCGGTAGGACTCGCCGTCGAGGTTGATGACCACGGAGCGATGCAGGAGTCGGTCGAGCATGGCGGCGGCCACAGTGGCGTCACCGAGGATGTCGCCCCAGGCTCCGACGCCACGGTTGGTGGTCATCACGATCGAGGTCTTCAAATAGCGTTGGGACACAACCTGAAACAACGCCGAAGCAGCCTCAGCAGGCAGGGGCAGATATCCAAGCTCATCAATCACCAGGAGTGTGGGGCCGGCGTAGAACCGCATGGTGGTGGCCCAGCGACCCTCGATCGCGGCGCGGTGGCAGCGGGCAGCCAGGTCGGCAGCGGTGGTGAAGTAGGTGCGATATCCGGCATGGGCTGCTGCCCTTGCCAATCCGACCGATAAGTGAGTCTTGCCAGTCCCCGGCGGCCCGATGAGCAAAATGTTGGTCGCCGACTCGAGGTAGTGGCAGGTGCCCAGCTCATCGATCAAGGCGCGGTCGATACCGGCGGCTGCATCGACATCGAAATCGGCCAGAGTGGCCGGGGTGGGTAGGCAGGCGAACCGCAGTCGGCCGGCCAGCCGGCGGGCGGTGCTGGCGTCGACCTCGACAGCCAACAGCCGCTCCAACGCCACCGTCAGCGACAGCCCCTCGGCGGTGGCCTGGTCCAGCACGGCGGGCAGGGCTTCGGCAGCGGCGGCGAGTTTGAGCTCGCTCAGGTGGGAGCGCAGTTGCTGATAGCGGCTCGCTGCAGCCGATGGTGCCTCGTTCTCAGCGGGGCGGGTGGTGGTTTTCGGAGTGCGGGTCGTGGGCGTCATTGCAAGGTCCTTTTCTGGGCGGCCCGCTCGTAGACGGACAAGTCGATGAGCGTGGAATCGAGTGACGGAGTTGAGGATTGAGATTCAGGTCGCGGGTTGCCACGTAGCGTGAGTAGTTGTACTGCAGCAGCTTTGGCCGTCGGACCGGGTGGGATACGTTCCTTGCGGCGGTGCGGCCGCGCGGTCGATGCGGTGGCCATCGCCACAGCATCCAAGGCGATGACATGACCGGTGTCGCGGACCATCACCCCCAACCCGTCGGCGGCCATGCGGTGGCGGGCGACCACGATGCCGCTCGTGGCGGCGATGTCGAGGTATTCACCGCCGACCGGGTGGCTGACCGTGACTTCGGCGGCGGCCAACTCTGGTGGCACCGAGTAGCGGTTGCCGCGGTAGGACACCAGCGCTTGCCGCGAGGCGGTACGGGTCTCGGACACGATGACCGGATACGGCGCCGCTGGCAGAGGGCCGAGCGGCTCAGACTTGGCGACGACCGCGACCGAGGACCGGCCGTTAGCGGTGGCGCGGATACGGGTGTCGCCGCGTACGCGGGCGAAGCGGTCCACACTGGCCTGGGCCGCCTCGACGGTCACGTCGTCGGCCAGGGTGCGCCACCAGCGTTGCGCGGCGGTGTGGTTGACCTTCTCCACCACACCCTTGCGGTTGCCGCGCCGCGGCGGGCAGATCGCCACCGAGACGCCATAGTGCTTGGCCACCCCGGCGAACGACGCAGTCACCCGACCACTGCCGGGATCACACACCGTGGCCATCCGATCGAAACGCCACACCCTGCTCACCCCTCCCAGGCCGCGCACGATGCGGTCGATCGCGGCGACCAGATGAGGCTGATCGGCCGAGGGCGACAACACCGCCCGCCACTTCCCGGAATGCGCCAACGACCCCACCAACAGCAAGGCCTTCTTGCCCCAGCCCCACGATGCCGGCGGATCGGGCAATTCCAGCCAGTCCCACTGGGTTTCATCCCCTGGCGGATGCGCGATCACCGCGTTCGGACGCTCAGTGGCGGTCCGGCAAGCCTCACACACCGGGCGCAGATTCCGAGCACGGATGTTACGGGTCAAACTCGGATACGACAGGTCGAAGCCGAGCTCCTCCAACTCGTCGAACAGGGTGCGGGCCCACAGGTGCGGGTCCTCAATCAGCCGGGCGGTGATGTAGTCGACGAACGGGTCGAACGGATCCGGACCCGGCCGTGCCCGCTCTCCAGGCTTGCCGTCGCCGGCCAGATACTTGCGGACCGTCTTACGGTCGAAGCCGGTGTGGCGAGCGATCGCTGAGATCGTCCAACCACGTTTGCGTAGATGGTGTACTTCCATGTCGTCCTCCCATGTGAGCATGAGAAAGCGGGCCTCCTTCAACGGAGCTACTGGCGTCAGACACCAGCAGCATCGAGGGAGGCCCGCCCTTCTCGGCGAAGCCACACGGGCGGGGAATTTCGATGAGCGTCAATGGGGAAATTCAGCGAGCGCGGTCACCTGCCCCAGAAGCGTCTGCACGACCTTGACCAAGGTCACCAAAGGCCCCGGGTCCCGCGCCGCCGGAATTGCTTGGCCTACATCCTCATCGACGCCCGCCCAAGTCCGCCGGGGCGCCGTCAACGCCTCACCTGATGGCAGTGATCCGCGCCGGCGCCGTCTTCCGCAAAGGCAAATCCGCGAACGCCCATCGACATCACCCCACCGGAGCAAGACCGAATCAACAAATACTCAGGTCGCCAAAAGCTGGTCTTCGTTATTCGGGTTCGGCCCACCCACTTAGGCGGTGTCGATCTGGAGGAGCAGCCGGCCAGCTCACGCTCACCCATCTTCTGCGCTGCGATCAGGGTCACAATCGCCATCAGTGCCGGTATGACCATGCCGTGTCGTTATACCAAATATCGGGAGCTTGTCCCGTGACGGTCCTGCGCCAGGAGGCTCCGGGCTGTGGGTAAGTCCCGATTGAAACATCTGGAGTGTGAATTCATCGAGACTGGTACGACGGTCACGGACATTGAAGAGCTCACAGCGCCGTGTAGACACGCCGGAAACCCGGTGTTGCGAGCGAGGAACCCATGGTGGAACACCCTCAACGGCTTCAAGCGGTTCCGCACCGACTTCCCCCAACCCCGACGGCCCGCTCACGCCCGACGGTTGTTGCCCGACTGCGCAGCCGAGGATGAAGGCGACGCCGAATGGGACCGTAGGAAAGCATCATCGCGTCACCGAGGCCGCACGGATAGCGCTGGTGTTTAGTCTTCGTCTGATGTCGTTGTCTCCGAAGGAATGACAAGTACCTCACTGCGCGTTCGTACCTGCTTGCCGGATTCACAGCAGCCAGCATCGTCGCCGCCATCCCGATGGCGCCAAGGCCACTTGACCATGTGCCGAGTATGCGCGCCGTTGACGTACGTCTGGCGGCTGCCGAATCGAAGATGGCGTCGGCGGCGCGCACACTGCGAGCCGTGGACCGGTCAGTGTGGACGATCAGCACCGCCCCGCGCATATGCCGGGCACAATCCAGACCAGCCCGGCACACGGCACGAACACTTCCGTGCATTCCACTTCCGTGCATTCCACTTCCGTGCATTCCGCACCCGCCAAACCGTCTGCGCCCGCCAAGCGGCACACGGACGGACCGAAACACAGAAAGCACTGACGGCACCTACCTGATGGACCACACACCGGGTACCGCGCCGCCCGCGTAGACCCACGCAACTTCCGGAAGGATCAAACTTGTCGCGGGACAGCCTCCCCGCCCTTGCCCGCGTCGACGTGGATTCAACGATCGACCACGACGGTCCCAATGTTGCAGAGACGCCGGATAGCACCCCGCCCGCGACCGGCCGGGTTTGCAACCGTCGTCGACCTGACGAATAGGACTGGGAAGACCAGGGTTTGGGGCCCGAGTCGGCCGGCCAACGCATCACTACCTCTGTATCGCTATGTCGGGACCTTGCGTTGACACCGTATAGGTCACTCATTCGCACAGCTGTGCCTCGCCAGGCCGGGACTCGGAGCTGGTCTGCCGCACTGCGTCCGAATACGCGACCGGATCGAAAGACACCTCGGCGTGAGGGAAGCACTTTTGCCTGACGCTGACGCCACTCGTGACTAGAGAAAGATTCAACGTCCTGATGACGATAAAGACGCGCAGCGCCGTGATACGACAGGTCCCAGGGAAATTCGAGGTTGTTGAATTGGATCTCGACGAGCCCCGTCCCGGTGAAGTGTTGGTGAGGATGGTGGCGACGGGACTGTGTCATTCCGATTACCACTTGGCCTCCGGCAGCCTGCGCGCAGAAATCTTGCCGATGTGTGCCGGGCATGAGGGCGCAGGCGTTGTCGAGCGGCTGGGGCCCGACACCCACGGGGTGGAGGTTGGCGACCATGTGATTTTGGCTTTCATCCCGGTTTGCGGACGATGCAGGTTTTGTTCGGCTGGAATGCAGAACTTGTGCGACCTTGGCGCACACGCAACCCGCGGCTCGCGCGCCGTCGATCCGGATAGCTTCCGCATGCATCTGGACGGCCGCCCCGTCGGCCAGGCCCTGGGTTTGGGGGCATTCTCTGAGCACACGACGGTGGACGTCAGGTCGGTCGTGCGGATTCCCCGCGATGTTCCATTGGATTTGGCCTGCCTGGCGAGTTGTAGCGTTCTCACCGGTTGGGGCGCGGCGGTCAACGCAGCGCAAGTCCGCCCCGGTGACGTTGTGATCTGCATGGGCGTCGGCGGCATCGGTGTCAATGCCGTTCAAGGCGCGGCGCATGCGGGCGCTTCTGCAGTCATCGCTGTGGATCCCGTAGAGCTCAAACGCACCACCGCGTTGGAGTTGGGAGCTACCGCGGCCTTCGCCGATATGGAAGAGGCCACATGCTATGCGCGTTCGCTGACCAATGGCCAAGGCGCAGATCAGGCCATCGTGGCTATTGGAGAGTTGACAGGAGACGCTGTTGCAGAAGGGTTCGCCGCCATCCGCAAGGCGGGAACCTTAGTGGTCGTCACCCTCGGGGACGTTGCCGATCATGGCTTGCCGATCCCACCGCTTGAGCTTGTGGCATATCAGAAGCGTATCCAGGGAACACTTTTCGGCTCGTCCCGACCATTGTCGGACATCCCGATGGCACTGGACATGTACCGAGCGGGCAAGCTGAGGCTCAAAGAGCTCGTGACCAAACACTACCGGCTGGATGACATCGGCCAAGGGTATGAGGACATGCTCGGCGGGCAGATAGTGCGTGGAGTGATCAGTTTCTAGCGTCTGATCGGCTGGGTGCGCCGCGAAGATAGAGCCAGACGGAGACGGAGTCCGGCTTCTCAGAACCCAAGCCGCATCGATCAGCGTGCGCTTCGGCGACGTAGCGCACCAGCTGGTCACCTCGGTTGCCTTGACATGGCCCACGCTGCGCCGGATCGAGACACCGCTAGGAAGATCCCGCCGAGCAACTGCGGCTCGCGTCTCAGTCGTCGCTCCCCTGTGGCAGAGTCGGCCATGCTGTCCGCGTGGTTTCGGCCGCCGTGCGCTCCGATTCTCAGGTCGAGGACGCCGAATCCAATGTCGTCGCACCACATTCCTGATAACTTGCGCACAGTGTTGACAACTCGTCGCGACAGCGGACAGTTCGTGGCTTAGCTTAGGACGCAAGGTACTGGTTCGACTCAGCACGCTTCGCCCCCAACCCTTTCCGCACCGACCAGCGGCTAGGAGGAGGACTATTTCGCATGGCCACCTACCAGTATCGATGCGCCGACGACGGCGACTTCGACATCAGCCGCCCGATCGGCACGGCTACCCCCAAGTCGCAATGCCCGGCATGTAGCAACGACGCGGTACGCGTCATTCGCGCCCCGATGCTCTCCATGGCTTCCCGCGCCCTGATGACTGCGATCGACCGCACCGAGAGGACTCGAGACGAGCCCGATGTGGTGTCGGCGCCGCCGCAACGGACCTCCAGGAGTCGAACCCCGCCGCCCCCGCAGAACCCCGCCTGGCAGCGCCTGCCGCGGCCGTGAGCATTCCCGTACGCGAACCGGCAACGTTTTTCGCAATCTTTCTCGCCGCCGACCGAGCATCCCCAATCAGTCAGGAGATCCGATGCCGCAGGTAGTGTTCCCCCTCGATTCCAGCAAGAAGTTCACCGACCAACAGATCGTCGGCCACAACCGGTGGCACCCGGACATTCCGGCCCAGGTCCAGGTCAAGCCGGGAGATTCGTTCCGCGTCCACTGCCGCGAATGGTTCGACGGCGCCATCCACAACGACGACTCCGCCGACGACATCCTGAACGCACCCCTTCCCTCGGTGCATGTTCTGAGCGGTCCGATCTCCGTACAGGGCGCCAAGCCCGGCGACCTGCTCATCGTCGACATTCTCGATGTCGGCCCGATACCCCAGGAAGACTCCGGCCCGCTGGCCGGCCAGGGCTGGGGTTACACCGGTGTGTTCGCCACCAAGAACGGCGGCGGGTTCCTCACCGAACAGTTCCCCGATGCCTACAAGGTGATCTGGGACTTCCAGGGCGGCGTCGCGACATCGCGGCACGTGCCGGGCGTCTCCTATGCGGGGATCGTGCATCCCGGCTTGATGGGGACCGCGCCCTCGGCGGACCTCCTCGCGAAGTGGAACGCCCGCGAGCAGGCGCTCATCGACACCGATCCGGACCGGGTGCCGCCGCTGGCGCTGCCGCCGCTACCGAACTCCGCCGTTCTCGGCACCCTGTCCGGTGCGGATTTCGACCGGGTTGCCGCCGAAGCCGCCCGCACCGCACCGCCACGGGAGAACGGCGGCAACCAGGACATCAAGAACTTCACCAAGGGGACCCGGGTGTTCTATCCGGTCTTCGTCGACGGCGCGAACCTCTCGATGGGTGACCTGCACTTCTCGCAGGGAGACGGTGAAATCACCTTCTGCGGCGCCATCGAGATGGGTGGGTTCATCGACCTGCACGTCGACCTGATCAAGGGCGGCATGGAGACCTACGGCGTCAGCGAGAACGCGATTTTCATGCCTGGCACCACCGATCCGCGGTTCAGCCGGTGGCTGGCCTTCTCCGGAACGTCGGTGACACTGGATGGTGAGCAGCGCTACCTGGACTCACATCTGTCCTATCAGCGGGCCTGTCTGCACGCCATTGACTACCTGACCAAGTTCGGTTACAGCCCGATCCAGGCCTACATGATCCTGGGCTCGGCACCGATCGAGGGCAGGTTGTCCGGAGTTGTGGACATTCCCAATTCCTGTTCGACGGTCTACATCCCGACGGAGATCTTCGACTTCGACGTCCGACCCTCTGCCGCCGGTCCGGTGCAGATCGATCCCGGGATGGGTGTCCCGATGTCCAGCGCCGGAGGCTGACCCGCACACGTGACAATCACGCGCGGATGGACAGCGTCAGCGCAGGCCGGGGATAGCGGAACCGCGCACAACCGTCCTCCACGACGCCGTCGATCAACTCGGCGGCGCGCCGTAGCGCGGGCGGATCGGCGAAGTCGGCCAGATCGACGTCACCGAGGCTGAGCCGGGTCAACATGACTGCGTGCTCGCGGCTGATGTGAAACATCTGCGCGAACAGCTCATCCACCGTTGTGGCGAGGGTCGTCAGGTCGGTCTGGCCGACCCGGTAGTGCAGGCCGATGAGCTCCAATCGACCGTGCTCGGCCACCTCCGCGGCCAGCACATCCGGACGCTGCTCAGTTGCGTCCACGAGGACCCGCATCGGATTGGCCGCCAAACCCATTCGGCGGCGGGCGATCTGGTCGATATCGTCGACGACGTAGCGGCCGGCTCCCGCATGCGCCGCGGCCCTCATCACGCGGTGGTCCCGACAGCGCACGACGGTCTGCGCCGCCGGAATTCGGGCCGCCGTCGCGCGGTCGAATTCGTCGCCCGAGGCAACGTCGACCGTCACGCCTTCGGACCTGCACCAGTTCGCCACGGCATCGAATCGCAGCAACGGGGCCGGACAGCCCACCGCGGATCCGTGAAAGGCCCTTCGGTACAACGCACACCGGCGAAGAGCGATCGCCTCGTCGAGGCGTAGATCCGGCGTGGGCTGCGCCGAGACGCGCGCGGGAAGCACTGTCGTCCCGCCAGGTGGATGAACGATCATGCCGCGATCCGCCCCACGATCGCTTGGCCTGGGGAGAGGACCACTAGCGGACGTGGGTGACGCAATGTGGCGCAGGCGTCGTCAACCGATTGGTCGATCTGCGCGGCGAGGTCCGGCAGCTCGACGGACCAGTCGCCCGATGGCACCGCCCGCCCACCGCCGAGCCCCACCCGGTTGAGCACCACGCCGTGATGCCGGCGGATCCGGGCCATCTCAGTGATCATGTGGCCGATCGCCGCCGGGTAGCTGACGAAGTCGTGGTCATTGGACCCGACGTCACAGTGCAGCCCGACGAGGTTCAGCCGCACCACCGCGGAGATCCACGAGATCGCGGTTGCCAGCTCAACGGAATCGAAACGGAAGTTCCTTGCAACGGTGTCCTCTTCACCCGCCACGGCCGGCGCTGCCGGGTTGACGTCCGTCACGCGGACGACGACTCCCTGGGTCCGGCGCCCCACGGCAGGGGCCAACACATGAAGCTGGCCCATGGAGCTGACGACGATACGTCCCGGCCCGAGAGCGATCGCGGCGCGCAGTTCGGACTCGTGCAATCCGTCGGCGTGGAGGGTCATTCGGCCGGGATGGATGCCGACCGCGATCGCTAGTTCGAGCTCATCGCCGGACCGGACGTCCACCGTCAGTCGCTCATCGCGCACCCACTTGGCCAGCACATGATTCCTCAGCGCACTGCTCGGAACCGCGATGTCGCTCATCGGTAAGGCGGCGCGATAGGCCTGGCACAGATGCAACTCTTCACGCTCGTCGGCCTCCGCCGGCGGGTAAGGCCTTGGTCCCGAGAAGACCGACAGAAACACGCCGGAGATCGTCACGTCGTCGATGATTCATCCCGCCAAAGCCGCTGGCCGCAGTCCTAGTGGTCTCTTGACGGCCGCACGCCGAACCTTGACGGGACCCTGATGCGATGCCGATGGAGCGATGCAATCCGTAAAGGAACACCGCCGGACCGTCAAGAAACCGTAAACGCCGGTATTGATGCCCTGAGCTGCACCGATTCTCTAAGTGGTCGACGAAATACGGCGACCCGTAAACGCTCAGGAGCACGACATGTCTTGGCTGGTCTTCACCGTGCTGACAGTGGCGATCTTCGCCCTGCTCGGCCTTGTTCAGAAGTTGGTCGAGGGACTGTGAGCTACGACAACCTGGTCGGCCTGGTGCTGTCGATTCTTCTCGCGCTGTTTCTCTTCGCCGCGCTGCTCTTCCCGGAGAGGTTCTAGTGACAGACACAACCGCCGGGATCCTTTTCCTCGCTTCAATGATCATCGGTCTGGCGGCCGTGCACGTGCCGCTGGGCGACTACATGTACCGGGTCTACACCAGCACGAAGGATTCGCGCCCCGAGCGCATCATCTACCGGTTGATCGGTGCCGACCCGAAAGCGGAGCAGACGTGGGGTGCCTACGCCCGGAGCGTGCTGGCCTTCTCTGCGATCAGCATCCTGTTCCTCTTCGTCCTGCAACTGGTGCAAGGCAAGCTGCCGCTGCAACTCAACGATCCGGCCACCCCGATGATCCCGGCGCTGGCCTGGAACACCGCCGTCAGCTTCGTCACGAACACCAACTGGCAGGCGTACTCGGGTGAGTCGACCCAGGGCCACCTGGTCCAGATGGCGGGCCTCACGGTACAGAACTTCGTCTCGGCAGCGGTCGGTATGGCCGTCGCGATGGCATTCATCCGCGGCCTCGCCCGCCGGAGCAGCGGCGAGCTCGGCAACTTCTGGGTGGATCTCGTCCGCGGGACCATCCGAATCCTGCTGCCGCTCTCGGTGATTGCGGCGATCATTCTGATCGCCGGTGGCGCCATCCAGAACTTCCACCTGCATGACCAGGTCATGAACACATTGGCCGGTGGCCAGCAGACGATCACCGGCGGCCCGGTGGCCAGCCAGGAAGCCATCAAGGAACTCGGGACCAACGGCGGCGGCTTCTACAACGCCAACTCCGCGCACCCGTTCGAGAACCCCAACTCGTGGACCAACTGGGTCGAGATATTCCTGCTGCTCCTTGTCAGCTTCTCACTGCCGCGCACCTTCGGCCGCATGGTGGAAAGCAAGAAGCAGGGCTACGCGATCGTCGCGGCCATGGGCGTGATCGCCACGTCCAGCGTCAGCCTGATGATGCTGTTCCAGCTGCAGCATCACGGCACCGTGCCCACCGCGATCGGTTCGGCGATGGAAGGCGTGGAACAGCGGTTCGGCGTGGCCGACTCCGCGGTATTCGCCGACGCTACGACGTTGACATCCACCGGCGCGGTCGACTCGTTCCACGACTCCTACACCAGCCTCGGCGGCATGATCACGATGTTCAACATGCAACTCGGCGAGGTCGCCCCCGGTGGCACCGGCTCTGGCCTCTACGGCATGCTCATCCTCGCGATCATCACCGTGTTCGTCGCAGGCCTGATGGTCGGGCGCACGCCCGAATATCTCGGCAAGAAGATCACACCGCGCGAGATCAAGCTGGCTGCAACATATTTCCTGATCACTCCGCTGATCGTGCTCACCGGCACCGCCGTTGCGATGGCGATGCCGGGCCAGCGGGCCAGCATGCTCAACTCCGGGCCGCACGGCCTGTCGGAAGTGCTTTACGCGTTCACCTCCGCGGCCAACAACAACGGATCGGCGTTCGCCGGTATCTCCGTGAACACCGAGTGGTACAACACGGCGCTCGGCCTGGCCATGGTGTTCGGCCGATTCCTGCCGATCGTCTTCGTACTGGCGCTGGCGGCGTCGCTCGCCAAACAGGGCAAGACGCCGGACTCCATCGGCACATTGCCCACCCATCGACCGCAGTTCGTCGGCATGGTCGCCGGTGTGACGTTGATCTTGGTCGCCCTCACCTTCCTGCCGATGCTCGCGCTCGGCCCGCTCGCTGAAGGAATTCACTGAAATGCCAAGTACCAAAACCTCACAAGTCGCCGACCGTCAGGCCAGCGTGACCGCCGGAACCGAACGTCACGCCGGCGCGACGTCGGGCGGACAGAAGCGGATTCAGGGCGGCCTGCTGGACCCCCGGATGTTGTGGAAGTCGCTGCCCGACGCGCTGCGCAAGCTGAATCCGCGCACGCTGTGGCGTAACCCGGTCATGTTCATCGTGGAGATCGGCGCGGCGTGGAGCACCATCCTCGCCATCGTCGAACCCTCCTGGTTTGCGTGGCTCATCGTGGTGTGGCTCTGGTTGACAGTCATTTTCGCCAACCTCGCCGAGGCGGTGGCCGAGGGCCGCGGCAAGGCGCAGGCCGAGACGCTGCGCAAGACCAAGACCTCGACCATGGCCCGGCGCCTGATCGACTGGCGGCCCGGCGCACCCGGCCGCGAAGAAGAAGTAGCCGCGCCGCTGCTCCAGCAGGGCGACATCGTGGTGGTCGAAGCCGGCCAGACGATCCCGGGTGACGGCGACGTCGTGGAAGGCATTGCCTCGGTCGATGAGTCGGCGATCACCGGCGAGTCCGCACCCGTCATCCGCGAATCCGGCGGTGACCGCTCGGCAGTCACCGGCGGCACCACGGTCCTGTCGGACCGCATCGTCGTCAAGATCACCCAGAAGCCGGGTGAGAGCTTCATCGACCGGATGATCGCTCTCGTCGAGGGGGCCAACCGGCAGAAGACCCCCAACGAGATCGCGCTGAACATCCTGCTGGCCTCGCTGACGATCATCTTCGTGTTCGCGGTGGCGACGCTGCAGCCGCTGGCCATCTTCGCCAAGGCCAACAATCCCGGCGTCCCGGACACGTTGTCGCTCACCCGCAACGGCGTGAGTGGCATCGTCATGGTGTCGCTTCTGGTCTGCCTGATCCCGACCACCATCGGTGCGCTGCTGTCGGCAATCGGCATCGCCGGAATGGACCGTCTGGTGCAGCGCAACGTGCTGGCCATGTCGGGTCGCGCGGTCGAAGCCGCGGGCGACGTCAACACCCTGCTGCTGGACAAGACCGGCACCATCACGCTGGGCAACCGGCAGGCCGCGGCATTCGTCCCGGTCACCGGCGTCTCCTCCGATCAGTTGGCGGATGCGGCGCAGCTGTCCAGCCTCGCCGACGAGACACCGGAAGGGCGCTCCATCGTCGTGTTCGCCAAGCAGGAGTACGGGCTTCGCGCCCGCACACCGGGCGAGCTGGACAAGGCGCGCTGGGTCGAGTTCACCGCCCAGACCCGGATGTCCGGCGTCGACCTGGAAGACGGTCACATGCTGCGCAAGGGCGCCGCGAGTTCGGTCGCGGACTGGGTGCGCGACCAAGGCGGCCGGGTGTCGACCGAACTCGGCGACATTGTCGACGGCATCTCCGCCGCGGGCGGCACTCCCCTGGTCGTCGGTGAGGTCGTTCAGGGTACCGCTTCGGTGCTGGGCGTCATCCACCTCAAGGACGTCGTCAAGCAGGGTATGCGGGAACGCTTCGACGAGATGCGCTGGATGGGCATCCGCACGGTGATGATCACCGGCGACAACCCGTTGACCGCCAAGGCCATTGCCGACGAGGCGGGTGTCGACGACTTCCTCGCCGAGGCCACGCCCGAAGACAAGATGGCCCTGATCAAGAAGGAGCAGGCCGGTGGCAAGCTGGTCGCGATGACCGGTGACGGCACCAACGACGCCCCGGCACTCGCCCAGGCCGACGTCGGCGTGGCGATGAACACCGGCACCTCGGCCGCCAAAGAGGCCGGCAACATGGTCGACCTCGATTCCGACCCGACCAAGCTCATCGAGATCGTCGAGATCGGTAAGCAGTTGCTGATCACGCGCGGGGCGCTGACGACCTTCTCGATCGCCAACGACATCGCGAAGTACTTCGCCATCATCCCGGCGATGTTCGTCGCGCTCTTTCCCGGCCTTGACCTGCTGAACATCATGCGGCTGCACAGCCCGCAGTCGGCGATCCTGTCCGCGGTGATCTTCAACGCGATCGTCATCGTCGCGCTGATCCCGCTGTCGCTGCGCGGTGTGCGCTACACACCGAGCAGTGCCTCAAAGCTGTTGAGCCGCAACCTCTACATCTACGGCCTCGGCGGCATCATCGCCCCGTTCATCGGCATCAAGCTGATCGACCTGGTCATCCAACTCTTCCCAGGAATGTGACATGAGATTCTCCAACATTGCTCGTCAACATTGGGCGGCGCTGCGCGCGCTGCTGGTGCTCACCGTGATCCTCGGTATCGCCTACCCGGTCTTCATCTGGCTGGTCGCCCAGATTCCGGGCCTGCGAGATCAGGCCAATGGGTCGATCATCGAAGCGAATGGAAAGCCGGTGGGCAGCAGCCTGATCGGGCAGTCGTTCACCGACAGCGACGGCAATCCGTTGCCGCAGTACTTCCAGAGCCGCCCGTCGGCGGCCGGCGACGGCTACGACCCGATGGCCACCAGTGCCAGCAACCTCGGTCCGGAGAGCATCGTGGACACCCCAGGTGACCCGACGCTGTCCGCCGATGACAACGGTTACAAGGCCAGCCTGTTAACCTTGGTGTGCTCGCGCAGCGTCGCGGTCGGCACGCTCGAGGGTGTGGACGGGGCGCGCCCCTTCTGCACCGGCGGCGGCGTCGGAGCCGTGCTGTCGGTCATCGGTCCCCGCGACGCCCGCGGCAACGTCATCCACCCGACCCAGGTAGTCAGCGTCAACGAACCGTGCAAGACGACGTCGACCCCGTTCCTCAACAGCTACGAGGGCGTGCGTGTCCAGTGCGCCAAGTTCGGCGACGACTACAGCATGGGTCAGATCGTACCGATCCGCGGCAGCGCCCCCGCCGACCCGCAGGTGCCCGCCGACGCCGTCACCGCCAGCGGTAGTGGGCTGGACCCGCACATCTCGATCGGCTATGCGGACATCCAGGTGAATCGGGTGGCCAAGGCGCGCGGTGTCAGTGCCGACCAGATCCGGCAGGCCGTAGCCGACCACAGCGACGGCCGGTGGCTCGGCTTTTTCGGTGAGCCCAGGGTCAACGTGCTCGAACTCAACCTGGAACTCGACCAGAAGTATCCGGCAAAGAGCTGACGTGACCGGTGGATGATGGGCGGGTGAGCACTCACCAGTACGCCGCCAAACGCGGGGAGCTGCGCATTTATCTGGGCGCAGCTCCCGGCGTCGGCAAGACGTACGCAATGCTCGGGGAGGCGCATCGCCGGCTGGAGCGCGGCACTGACCTTGTCGCCGCGGTCGTCGAGACGCACGGGCGCAAGAAGACCGCCGAACTGCTCGAAGGCATCGAGTCGGTGCCGCCCCGCTACCTCGAGTACCGCGGCAAGCGTTTCGCAGAGCTCGACGTGGACGCGGTGCTGCACCGCCGGCCACAGGTCGTATTGGTCGACGAGCTCGCCCACACCAACACCCCCGGCAGCAAGAACCCGAAGCGATGGCAGGACGTCGAGGAGCTCCTCGACGCGGGCATCACCGTGATATCGACGGTCAACGTGCAGCATCTGGAAAGCCTGAACGATGTCGTCACGCAAATCACCGGTATCGAGCAACAGGAGAAGGTGCCCGACGAGGTGGTGCGGGCGGCCGACCAGATCGAGCTCGTCGACATCACCCCGGAAGCGTTGCGGCGCAGGCTGGCTCACGGAAACGTCTACACTCCCGAGCGGATCGACGCGGCTCTGTCGAACTACTTCCGCCGAGGCAACCTGACCGCGTTGCGGGAGCTGGCGCTGCTCTGGTTGGCCGACCAGGTGGACGCGGCGCTGGAGAAGTACCGGGAAGAGAACAAGATCACCGAACCGTGGGAAGCGCGCGAGCGGGTGGTCGTCGCAGTCACCGGTGGATTCGAGTCGGAGACGTTGGTGCGCAGGGCATCCCGGATCGCTTCGAAGTCCAGCGCCGAGCTCATGGTGGTTCATGTGGTCCGTGGCGACGGCCTTTCCGGTGTCGCCGCCCCGCAGATGGGCAAGGTGCGCGAGCTGGCCAACAGTCTGGGCGCCACCCTGCACACGGTCGTGGGCGACGACGTGCCCGACGCCTTGCTGGATTTCGCACGCGAGATGAACGCCACCCAGCTGGTTCTGGGGACGTCGCGGCGGTCACGGTGGGCGCGCATGTTCGACGAGGGCATCGGCGCGTCGGTCGTGAAGCAGTCCGGGAAGATCGACGTGCACATGGTCACGCATGAGCAGGCCCGCCGCGGCCCCGCGTGGTCCGACTTGTCGACGAATCAGCGCCATGCGACGTCCTGGCTTGCCGCCCTTGTGGTTCCATCCGCGATCTGCGCGGTGGTCGTCTTCCTCGTCGACCCATATCTCGGTATCGGTGGCGAGAGTGCGATCTTCTTCATCGGCGTGCTCGTGGTGGCGCTGCTGGGTGGTGTCGCGCCCGCCGCGCTGTCCGCGCTGCTGTCCGGGTTACTGCTGAACTACTTCCTCGTCGACCCGAAGTACACGTTCACGATTGCCGAGCCCGACAGTGCGGTCACCGTCGTCGTGTTGTTGCTCGTCGCGGTAGCGGTGGCCGCCCTCGTCGATGGCGCGGCGGGCCGCGCGCGCGAGGCCCGCCGGGCGTCGCAGGAGGCCGAACTGCTCGCGCTGTTCGCCGGATCGGTGTTGCGGGGCGCAGACCTGGACACGTTGCTGGAAAGGGTGCGGGAGGCCTATTCGCAGCGCGCCGTCAGCCTGCTGCGCGAGGGGCTGCAGGGTCCCGTACCCGTTGGCTGTGTGGGCGACGACCCGTGTCTGGACACCGACACCGCCGACACCGCGATCGAGGTCGGTGACGACGAGTTCTGGTTGCTTATGGCCGGAAAGCGACTGGCCGCCCGCGACCGCAGGGTGCTGGGTGCGGTTGCCAAACAGGCGGCGGGACTGATTCGCCAACGCGAACTGACGGAGGAGGCCGGCCAGGCCGAAGCGATCGCGCAGGCCGACGAACTGCGCCGCTCGCTGCTGTCCGCCGTGAGCCACGACCTGCGGACACCACTGGCCGCCGCCAAGGCCGCGGTGTCCAGCCTCCGCAGCGACGACGTCGACTTCTCCGAGGAAGACACGGCGGAGCTACTGGCCACCGTCGAAGAGTCCATCGACCAGCTGACGGCGCTGGTAGGCAACCTGCTCGACTCCTCACGGCTGGCGGCCGGTGTCGTGCGTCCAGAGCTGCACCGGGTATACCTGGAGGAGACCGTGCAACGCGCGCTGCTCGGAATAAGCAAGGGCACCACTGGGTTTGGCCGACAAGGCGTAGATCGGGTGAAGGTGGAGGTGGACGGCAGCAATGACGGGGCGGTGGTAATGGCGGACAGCGGTCTGCTCGAACGTGTGTTGGCCAACCTCATCGACAATGCGCTCCGGTACGCGAAGGGCAGCCCCGTGCGCGTCACCGCCGGCCGCATCGGCGAACGGGTGCTGATCGCAGTCGTCGACGAGGGCCCGGGTATCCCGCGCGGGACCGAGGAGCAGATGTTCGCACCGTTCCAACGTCTCGGCGATCACGACACCAGCATCGGTGTCGGCCTCGGCCTTTCGGTCGCCCGCGGCTTCGTCGATGCGATGGGCGGCTCGCTGACCGCAAACGACACTCCCGGCGGCGGGCTCACCGTCGAGATCGACCTGGCTGCCCCGAAGGATCTGACCACATGACACCGAAGACCAGGGTCCTCGTCATCGACGATGAACCACAGATCCTGCGCGCGCTGCGAATCAATCTGTCGGTGCGGGGCTACGAGGTGACCACCGCGGCCACCGGCGCCGACGCGCTGCGCTCGGCCGCCGACCACCGACCCGACGTCATCGTGCTGGACCTCGGCCTGCCCGATATGTCCGGGATCGAAGTGCTCGAGGGAGTGCGCGGCTGGCTGAGCGCGCCGGTGATCGTGCTGTCGGCGCGCACCGATTCGTCGGACAAGGTCGAGGCACTCGACGCCGGCGCCGACGACTATGTCACCAAACCCTTTGGGATGGACGAGTTCCTCGCCCGACTTCGCGCCGCCGTGCGACGCGGCGCGGTGGCTTCCGAAACCGACGAACCGGTCATCGAGACGTCGTCGTTCACCGTCGATCTCTCCGTCAAGAAGGTGACGAAGAACGGCGACGAAGTGCACCTGACCCCCACCGAGTGGGGCATGCTCGAAATGCTGGTGCGCAACCGCGGCAAGCTGGTCGGCCGCGAGGAGTTGCTGAAGGAGGTATGGGGCCCGGCCTACGCCAAGGAGACGCACTACCTGCGGGTCTATCTCGCGCAGTTGCGACGCAAGCTGGAGAACGACCCGTCTCACCCGGTACATCTGTTGACCGAGGCGGGGATGGGCTACCGCTTCCAGCAGTGAGTATCTGGCGATCATCCGTTCGCCCAACGCTATGTTGGTGTGTCGAGCACCCGCAACACGGAACCGCCGCGAATCGCCTCGACCGAGAGCACCCGGTAGCCGTAGTAGTCGAACAGCACAGTGACCCGGTCCGAGTCACCCTGCAGCACGACGCCAGGCCCCCACTCCCGGTGTTCGACCCGTGTGCCCGGGGCGATCGCGGGTTCTCCGGCACTCGCCGCGTCCCCTTTGTCACGGCAGCGGTCACAGTTGCCGCACGGCACCGGCAGGTAGTCACCGAAGTAGGCGAGCAGGAATTGACGCCTGCAGTCGGGGGTTTCCGCGTACGACCGCATCATTTCGACCCGGGTGCGGTCCACGCGCGCACCGATCTCGGCCATCTCGATCGCGTCCTGGACCGCCGCCGCCACCGGCACGCCTGAAGCCGAGAAGCCGGACCGACCGGAGGTTACCGCCCCGGCCTGCTCGAGCAGGTTCACCGCAGATGTCAGACTGCGCCCGCGGACACCGAGTTCTTCGCGAAGCCCTGTGAGCCGCACCGGCCCCCGCCGGTCGATCACCGAATACACCTTGTGCAGCATGTCGTCATCGACGTGCCGGCCGGCGAAATACGTACCCAGCGACAGATCCTCGGCGCGGTAGAACAGGAGCGCATGGGCCACCTCGCCGTCGCGGCCCGCGCGTCCCATCTGTTGGTAGTAGGAGTCGATCGAGTCCGGGATCGACCCATGGACGACGAATCGCACGTTGGGCTTGTCGATTCCCATGCCAAAGGCCGAGGTGGCCGTCACCACGTCCACTTCGTCCGTCTGGAACCGTCGATGAACGTCGTTGCGGTGCGCCGAACTCATGCCGGCGTGGTAGGCGACCGCCGAGAGACCCCGCATCTCGAGCTGATCGGCATAGTATTCGGCGTCCTTGCGCGTGGCGCAATACACCAGTCCGGGCCGCGGCATGCCCTCGACCGCATCCGTGACGGCGCTTCGCTTTTCGGCGTCGGTAATGGACTGGCGCACTTCGAGAGCGATGTTCGGCCGGTCGAAGCCACCGGCGACGACCAGAGGTTCGCGCAGCCGCAGGAAGTCCACGACCTCGCGGCGGACCACGGCCGACGCCGTCGCGGTCAGCGCAGCCACCGGAGGCCTGCCCAGTTGGTCGATGGCGTCGGCCACTCTCAGATAGGTGGGCCGGAAGTCGTGGCCCCATGCCGACACGCAGTGCGCCTCGTCGACGACCACCAGCGACGGCTTCGCCGCGCGAAGTCTCGCCACGACGTCCTCTTTAATCAGCTGCTCCGGCCCGAGGAAGACATACCCGGCTCGGCCGTCGTCGATGTCGGCCCACGCCCGATCCAGCTCGCGCGTTTTCTGTCGCGAGTTGATGGCGACCGCCCGCGGCGCATCGGTGCTCTGCAACTGGGTGATCTGATCCTGCTGGAGGGCGATCAACGGTGAGATCACCAGCACGGGACCCTCCAACAACACCGCGGGCACCTGATAGATGGCCGATTTGCCCGAACCGGTGGGCATCACCGCCAGCACATCGCGGCCACCGACGATTGCGGTCATCGCTTCGAGTTGGTCGTCGCGCAGCGCTGCCCAACCGAAGACCCTGGCGGCGATTTCTTGAAGTTGGCTCACCGTGTCGTCAGGCACACAACGGTGCGGGTCCGCCGAAGTGGGGGCCAAATCCGATCCCCCTCGACGCGCCGCTCACCAATGCGAGATCGTTCACCATGGTCGTGGGCTACCCGGCCGACGGGGCGCCAAACACGATCAGCGTCAGTGGCGAGTCTCCTCGGCGAGCGCAATGAGCTTTGCGCGCACCAGTTCTGGCCGCTCATCGACAATGAAGTGGGAGGCGTCGACCGTTTCCAGCGTGTAGTCGTCGGCCCTGGCCGTCTCGGCGGCCGCCAGCGATACGTGAATCGCCGTGTCCCCGCTACCGAACAACGCGCGGATCGGGATCGTCGCGCGCCGCTTCTCGGGCCGCCGGGCACCGCTCGGGATCTCCCTAAGCAGGAACGTCCGGTAGGTGTCACGTCCCGCGCGGGCCACCGCCGGATCGCGGAACCGATCCGAATAGACGCGGGCGGTCTGCGGATCCAATCTCGATCCGACCTTGAAGGCGAGGTCGACGAACCCGGTTCGCGTCTGCACCGGCACTCCCAGCGCGGCGATGAGCGGCTGATACTTCAGGAAGGGCGCGAAGTGCGGCAACAGGATCCGCGCGGTCACCCATGGGTGCGCCATGTTCAGCGCGAGGTAGCCGTCGAACCGTTCCGGGGAGCGCAGAACCATGAGATATCCGACGAAGCCGCCCCAGTCATGCCCTACCAGAAGGACGCGGTCCAGCCCGAGCGCATCGAGAAGAGCCAATACGTCGCTCGCGACGTCCTCCTTGGCCCAGCGGTGCGGAGCGGGCCCCGACCAGCCGTAGCCCGGCAGGTCGGGAGCGATGATCCGCAGTCCTGGCGGCGGCTCGGCCAGCAGATCCCGGTACGCCCAGTGGTGCTGCGGCCAGCCGTGCAGTGCAACGACGGGTCGCCCGTCTGCCGGGCCCGACTCGGTGACATGAAATCGCACGCCGCGGGCCTCGACGAATGATCGGCGCACCCCTGGGATCGGCGGCGGTTCGGCTGTCACCATGACTCCTCGCGCAAACGTTGGTCGATCACCAATCGGACTATAAGCGACCGTTCTCGCGCTACCGTGCGGGTATGGCCGGATATCGGGCACTCTTCGACGCCAGCATCTCCGATCCGACGGCCTTCTGGGCCGATGCCGCGCGGGCGGTGACGTGGACTCGCGAGCCACAACGGATCCTCGACGACTCCAATCCCCCGTTCTACCGATGGTTTCCCGACGGCGAGCTGAACACCTGCGTCAACGCGCTGGATCGCCACGTCGACGGCGGGCGCGCCGAGCAGGCCGCGCTGATCTACGACTCGCCGGTGACGGGTTCACAGCGCACCTACACCTACCGGGAACTGCTGGACGAGACCGCGCGCTTCGCCGGTGCGCTGCGCGGACTGGGTGTCGGCAAGGGCGACCGGGTGGTGATCTATCTGCCGATGGTCCCCGAGGCGATCATCGCGATGCTCGCGTGCGCCCGCCTGGGTGCCGTGCACTCGGTGGTCTTCGGCGGCTTTGCGGCCAATGAGCTGGCAGCGCGGATCGACGACGCCAAACCGGCCGTCATCGTTTCGGCCTCCTGTGGTATCGAGCCGACGCGCACCGTCGACTACAAGCCGATGCTCGACGCGGCCCTCGAGATCGCCGAGCATGCCCCGCCGGTCTGCGTGATCTTGCAGCGCGAGCAGCGTCCGTGCGCATTGACGGCGGGCCGGGACCTGGACTGGCGCGAACTGGTGGCGAATGCCGAACCGGCGGAAGCGGTTCCCGTCGCGGCGACCGACCCGCTCTACGTGCTGTACACCTCGGGCACCACCGGTAAGCCCAAAGGCATCATCCGCGACAACGGCGGGCATGCGGTGGCGCTGCTGTGGACCATGCGACACCTGTACGACACCAACCCCGGCGACGTCTACTGGGCCGCATCCGATGTCGGCTGGGTGGTCGGCCACTCGTACATCGTGTACGGCCCGCTCCTGCTCGGCGCGACGACGGTGCTCTACGAGGGCAAACCCGTCGGGACACCCGATGCCGGCGCGTTCTGGCGGGTGGTCTCCGAGCACGGGGTCAAGGCGGTGTTCACCGCGCCGACCGCGATCCGGGCCATCAAGAAGGAAGACCCCGACGGCCTCCACCTAGGGAAATACGACCTGTCCAGCCTGCGGTATCTGTTCCAGGCCGGCGAGCGCCTGGATCCCGGCACCTACGAATGGGCTTCGGAGAAGTTGGGTGTCCCCGTCGTCGATCACTGGTGGCAGACCGAGACGGGCTGGGCAATCGCGGGCAACCCGATGGGCGTCGAGCCGATGCGCACGAAGCCGGGCTCGGCGACCCTGCCGATGCCCGGCTACGACGTGCGGATCCTGCGGCCCGACGGTTCGGAGTGCGACCCTAACGAAGAGGGCGCGATCTGCGTCAAGCTGCCCTTGCCGCCGGGCACCTTGCCGACCTTGTGGGGCGCGGACGACCGCTACGTCTCCTCGTACCTGTCGGCGTTCCCCGACCACTACCTCACCGGCGACGGCGGTTACATCGACGAGGACGGCTATCTCTTCGTCATGGGCCGCACCGACGATGTGATCAACGTGGCGGGCCATCGGATGTCGACCGGATCCATCGAAGCCGTGCTGGCCGGCCATCCCGCCGTCGCCGAATGTGCGGTGATCGGTGTCGCCGACGAGATCAGGGGCCAGGTGCCCCGGGGATTCGTCGTGCTGAAATCGGGTGCAACCGCCGATCGCCTCGCCGAGGAGCTCGTCGAGGCCGTTCGCCAAAAGATCGGTGCCGTAGCGTGTTTCAAGCAGGTCGATGTCGTGCCGGGACTTCCCAAGACGCGCTCCGGCAAGATCCTGCGCAAGACCATGCGCAGCATCGTCGACGGTCGCGACGAACCGCTGCCGTCGACCATCGAGGACCCTGCGGTGATCGATGCGCTCAAGCCAATCCTCTTGCGCTGATCTCGGTTACGGATCGTCGTCGTCTTGTTTCCCGTCGTTGTCGGGTAGTAGGTAGCGCTGGGGGTGGTGGTAGTTGTTGATCCGGGTTTGTCCGGTGTCCAGTTGTGGGGGTGGGAGCCATTCGGTGCGGCCGTCGTTGCGTTTGCGGGTGTTCCAGCCGCCGGGTTTGACGCGGCGGTTGTCCGGGCCGCAGGCCAGGGTGAGGTCGGTGATGTTGGTTTGGCCGCCCTGGCCCCAGTCGGCGGTGGCGTGGTGGACCTGGGAGTGGTAGGCGGGGGCGGTGCAGCCGGGGAAGGTGCAGCCGCGGTCCTTGCTGTAGAGCACGATCCGTTGAGCCTTCGACGCCAGGCGCCGGGCCCGGCCCAGATACAGCGGCTCTTCGGTGTGGTGGTCGAACACCGCCAGATAGTGGTGGGCGGCGCCGGCTTGGCGGATCACCTCTGACATCGGCAGCAGGCTGCCCCCGCCGGTCACCGCGTGCCCGGCCGCTGATTGCAGCTCTTGGAGGGTGGTGGAGATGACCAGGGTGACCGGCAGCCCGTGGTGGCTGCCCAGCTGCCGCGAGGCCAGCAGCGCCCGGCCCATCGCGGTCAGCGCGTCGTGGTTGCGTTGGCCTTGGGTGCGGGTGTCGCCCTGGGTGGCCTCGATTGAGGGGGCCCCGTCCACACAGGGGGTGTCGTCGTCGGGGTGGCACATGCCGGGGGCGCCCAGTTTGGCGATCACCGCATCCAGCACGGCGCGGCCCTGCGGGTCGAGGCGGCCGCGGACCTCGCTCATCCCGTCGGGCTGCTGCGGGCCCAGGTGCAGGTAGCGGCGCCGGGCCCGGTCGGCGTCGGACAGTGTGCCGTCCTGATCCAGCAGTGCCGCCAGCCGGTCGGCGGCCGCGCGGAGTTCGTCGGGGTTGACCTCGGCGGCGATGTCGGCCAGCTGCGCTTCGGCCAGGCCCCGGGTTTCGGGGTCGACGAAGGACGGCAGCGTGGTGAAGAACTTGCGAATCTTTTTGACGTGTTCGGCGCCGATGCGGCCCTGCTGCTGGGCGGCGGCCGTGGCCGGCAGCACCGGAGCCAACACCTCACCGGTCAGGGTGTGCCGCGGCGCCAGATCCCGGGCCAGCCGGACCCGACCGGCGGCCTCGTCCTTGGTGATCCGCAACAACGTGGCCAGCGCGGCCGCGGGCGTCGGCGCCCCCAACTCGGCGACCGGGGCCGCGGCCAGCGCCGCCACCAGCCGATGCCCCAGGGCGGCTTGGCGGCGGACCAGGGTCTCCCACTGATACGTCAGGGCCAGCTGATCGGCGGTGCTGAGCATCTCCAGCGGCTCGGCCAACAACGCATCCAGCTCGGCGCTCATCGCCGCGACCCGCTTGGCCACCACCCCCAACCCCATACTTCGAACACTAGTGCGACCCACCGACAAATCCGGGCCCCACCGACCCCTGAAACCAAAGTGACACAAGTGAATTCATGCTCGGAGATCACGCGTTAACCACCACGCTTCCCGGTGCTGGTCCCAGCCAAGCCTTCAGCCGCGAGATCCTGTCATTCATTCGCGACCTCGACCGTCCCGGAATTCACAGCTGTCAACCGGATTCCGGATACCCGCGTTTACACCGAAAAGGCCATCGAGATGAGCAGGCCCCGGAAAACCGGATACCAACGGTCATCGGCCAGGGATATCCGATTCGTCCAAACCTGCGCAGGCACAAGCCTCGACGGCGCGGCGCCACGGGTGCGGCGGACCATTATTTCCGATGTGCAGCGAACTATTGTCAAATCGTCATATGTTGATATGCGTCGGCGCTACCGAACTCTGCTCCCACCTCGACAGGCGGTCAGAGCTACAGAGGAGTTGATCTGCGATGCGAGTATCAGAAGCCAAGGCGGGCTCGGGCTGTTCGTGCCATTGCAACGCCTGCGACAGCGGCCATCACTGCGGAAACCCGCCCAACTGCAACATCAGAAGGTAGTTCGAGGACGCCTTCGCCTGGCAGGTTAAGGGCTAGCGGACCGGGGTATTTCCTCTACCAACGCGTCAGTACGTGTTGGGCGAGGAGGCCTGGTGATGGCAAAGAGGCCCAAGGTGATGGCTGTTCAGGCGGCGGCGGTGCTGGTAGGGGCCGGTTTCCTGGTCCTCGGCGTGTTGGGTTTCATCCCGGGCGTGACCACCGGCTACGAGCACCTCGCCTGGGCCGGACACCACTCCGGGGCCAGATTGTTCGGGGTCTTCGCCATCTCCGGCCTGCACAATATCCTGCATCTGGCGTTCGGTGTGGCCGCGTTCGGATGCGCGCGCACCTACGCTGGGGCGCGGGCCTACCTGCTCGGCGGCGGGTTCATCTATCTCGGCCTGTGGGTGTACGGGCTCGTCATCGACCTCGCCGGCAGAGCCAACTTCATGCCGCTCAACGGGGCTGACAATTGGCTCCATCTCGGTCTCGGCGTACTCATGATGCTGCTGGGCGTCACGCTGGCCGGGCAGCACGACCCGACCAAACGGCGCGTGCGCGCGAAGGTTCGCGCCTGAACTCGACGAAAAGACCGGCGATTCAGCTGGTTTGGCGGCTAGGCGATCGAGAGCGCGATGCCGTCGAGGATGTCGTGCTCGCTGACCACCAACTCGTTGATGCCGGCGCGCTGGCGCAGCGCATCCGCCAACTCCTCGACGATGATCGCCCCGCCGCCGATCACATCGACGCGGCCCTCGTGCATGGGACCGAGCACGGCCCGCTGCCGACGCGTCATCGCGATCAGCTGGTCGCACACTCCCAGCAGATCTCCGAAGCCCACGCGCGACAGGTGGATGGCCTGCGCGTCGTAGGTCGTCATGTGTGCCGCCAGCGCCGCCAGCGTGGTCATCGTGCCGGCCACGCCCACCCAGGTGTGGGCCTTTTCGACGGGCACCACCCGTAGCGCTTCGCCGAGTCCGTCCCGCACTACCTCCCGAGCGGCGGCGATCTCGACCGCGGTCGGTGGGTCCGAATGCAAGCACCGTTCCGTCAGCCGCACACAGCCGATATCCGCGGAGAAGCTGGACTCGACGCCGTCCTCGGCCCGTTCGCCAAGCACCACCTCCGTCGACCCGCCGCCGAGATCAACGACCACGAAAGGCGCTGAGGCCGAGTCTAATTCGCCAACCGCCCCGCGAAAAGAAAGCGCCGCTTCCTCGGCGCCGGTGATCACCTCGGCGACCGCCCCCCGGATCACCGCGCCGAGCACCTCGGCAGTCATGGTGAAGAACTCGTCGCGGTTCGCGACGTCGCGCGCCGCCGACGTCGCGACCATCCGGACATCGGACACGTCGAAATCGCGGAGCAGTCGGGCGTAATCGGACAGCGCCGCCTGCGTGCGGCCCAGGGCGTCCGGCGCGAACTCTCCGGTGGCGTCGACACCCTGACCCAACCGGACGATACGCATTTCGCGGTGCACATCGCGCAGCCGACCGTCGATCTTGTCCGCGATCAGCAGTCGGATCGAGTTCGTACCGCAGTCGACGGCGGCAACCCTGCTCATGCCTCGACTCCCACTCGCTCCGGTCCTCGCTCGTCCCTCGCTGCGGTCCTCACTCGCGCTCGCCTTCGGGCCTCATTTCTCGACTCCCACTCGCTCCGGTCCTCGCTCGTCCCTCGCTGCGATCCTCACTCGCGCTCGCCTTCGGGCCTCATGAGGCATGCTTGCTCCATCTCCCCCGCTCGAGTACTCCGGCCATCGCCGGTTCGTCGGCCAGCACCGCCAGCGCCTCGTCGCCGAGCGGATTCACCCCCGGCCCCTTGGCCAGCGAGTGCGCGATCAGTACGTGGAGGCATTTGACCCGGTCGGGCATGCCCCCACCGGAAAACGTTGTGCCCAAAGGCTCGATCTCGTCACGCTCGGCCAGATAGGACTCGTGTGCACGGCGATAGGAGCCGGCGAGCTGGGAGTCGCACTGCAGGCGCTCGGTCATCTCGCGCATCAGGCCCGACGATTCCAGCCGACTGGCCGCCGCGGTCAACGCCGGACGCGTCAGGTAATACAGCGTCGGAAACGGCGTGCCGTCGGGCAATCTCGGCGCGGTCTTCACAACGCCGGGTTCGCCGTCGGGACACCGATAGGCGATCTCGAGCACACCGCGCGGCTCGCGGCCGAGCTGTCGCGCGACGGCGTCGAGATCAGACTGCTCAACCACCGGGAGGCGGGCCGCCGGGCGGAGCGGTGTCCGGCGGAGCGGGTGGTGGTGGAGCGTCGGGGGCGGGCGGCGGCGGCAAAACACCATGCGGCGCATCTGCGATGGTGTGCCACAGCGAGGTGTACCACGGCCCGGTGGGCGTCGTCACCGCCGGCTCGGCGCCGGGATTCTCCGGCACCGCCGCGTTGGCGGGCAACTGCACCTGATACGGAATGTCGCCGGGCATTACGAAGCCCAGCCGCTCACGGGCCTGTGCGGCGATGAACACCGGATCGGCAAGCTTGACCTTCTGTTCTTCCAGCTCGGCAATCTGTCCCCGCAGCTGCGACTCAGTTGCCTTGAGCTGCTTCATCTCCGTGCGCTGCGCGAAATACGTGCGCACAGGTCCGGCGATGGTAAGCGTCAGCACACACACCACGGCGGCCAGGATCGCCGCCCGGCGAGCCGCCGACCCGAACCGCTGCTCGGATTGCTGTTCGGCTGCGACCGCAATCGATCGGCGGATCGAATCGGCGGTTTCCTGCGGCTCGGCTTCGGCAACCGGTTTCGGTTCGGGGCGGGGTTCACGCCGAATCGGCGACGCCTTCCGCGGACGACCCCTCGAATCGCCGGCCTTGCTCGGCTTGCCTGGTCTAGGTGCCGGAGACCGTCGTTTCGGATCGGGCCGTTTCGCTTCGGGCACGGGCTATTTGGCCTCCACGGTGAAGCGGGGGAAGGCCAGATCACCCGCATACCGTGCGGCGTCGCCGAGGGTCTCCTCGATCCGCAACAGCTGGTTGTACTTCGCGACCCGCTCACTGCGCGCTGGGGCGCCGGTCTTGATCTGTCCGCTGCCCACCGCGACGGCCAGATCGGCGATCGTGGTGTCCTCCGTCTCGCCGCTGCGGTGGCTCATCATCGTGCGGTAGCCGCTCGAGTGCGCCAGCGCCACCGCGTCCAGGGTCTCGGTGAGGGTGCCGATCTGGTTGACCTTCACCAGGAGTGCGTTGGCCGCGCCCCTCTCGATGCCGTCCTCGAGTCGCTCGGGGTTGGTGACGAAAAGGTCGTCGCCGACCAGCTGGACGCGGTCGCCGATCGCCGTCGTCAGCGCCACCCAGCCGTCCCAGTCGTCCTCCGACAGCGGGTCCTCGATCGACACCAACGGGTAGGAGTCGATCAGCTCGGCGTAGAACGCAGCCATCTGATCGGCGCTGCGTGTCTCCTTCTCGAAGGCGTAACCGGTTCCTTCCGTGTAGAACTCGGTGGCCGCGACGTCGAGCGCGAGGGCCACATCCGTGCCGGCCTTGTATCCGGCCGCCTCGATCGCCCACAGAATCAGGTCGAGCGCCGCTTTCGTTCCGGCGACGTCGGGTGCGAACCCGCCCTCGTCACCGAGCCCGGTCGAAAGCCGTTGCGCCTTCAAGACACCCTTGAGCGCGTGGTAGACCTCTGCTCCCCAGCGGACCGCCTCCTTGAAGCTCGGCGCACCGATCGGCGCGACCATGAACTCCTGGACGTCGACTCCAGTGTCGGCGTGCGCGCCACCGTTGAGGATGTTCATCATCGGCACCGGCAGGATGTGGGCGTTGGGCCCGCCGACATAGCGGAACAACGGCAATCCGGCGGACTCGGCCGCCGCCTTGGACACCGCCAGTGACACGCCGAGAATGGCGTTGGCGCCCAGCCGCGACTTGTCCGGCGTGCCGTCGAGGTCCAGCAGGGCCTGATCGACCAGCCGCTGATCGTCGGCGCTCAACCCGATGACGGCCGGCGCGATCTCGTCGAGCACGGCCTGCACCGCCTTGTCGACGCCCTTGCCGCCATACCGGGTCCCACCGTCGCGCAGTTCGACCGCCTCGTGTTCACCGGTCGACGCGCCGGATGGCACGGCGGCACGCGCGAACGTGCCGTCGGTCAGGGCCAGCTCGACCTCGACCGTCGGATTGCCGCGGGAGTCGAGGATCTCGCGGGCTCCGACCTGCTCGATGATGGGCACTGGCATCTCCTTGGTCGCGGGTCTGACGGGATTTGTCGTACGACGTTGAGCCTAGAGCTTCGGGCACCGACCGGCGTGCTCAGAGGGGGTGCCCGCCGGCGTAGGCCGTAGCCCAGTCCCGCACCGTGCGGGCGTACTGATCTGAGAGGTTGTAGGCACGCAGTGCATTCATCCAACCGCGGGGGGTGGCCATGTCCTTACCGCGCCAGCACAGATAACCCGCCGCGGACAGTGCCGCATCGTCGAAATTGTCCGGGCTGACGATGCCGTCGTTGTTCGCGTCGACGCCGTAGAGCTTCCAGGTATCCGGGATGAACTGCATCGGCCCCATCGCCCGGGCGAACTCGGAGTCACCGTCGAGGTGACCGCCGTCGTTGTCGATGATCTCCAGATTGCCGTTGGTGCCGTCCAGGCGGACCCCGCGAATCGGCGGCGTGACATCGCCGTTGAGGGCGATCTCCGCGCCCCGGTAGGTGCCGTGGTGGCTCTCCACCTGACCGATCCCGGCCAGCGTCGTCCACGCCAGATGGCAGTCGGGGTTCTCGACTTCTGCGACGCGCGCGGCATAGGCATACGCCTCGAGCGCCTGCACCGGCATACCCAGCGCCGGCGCACGCTCCGCAGCCCATTCACGCAGCTGGTCGGCGGGTCGTCCCTTGGCGTGGGTATCGATCTTGGGCACCGGTTCGCCGGGCGGTGGCGGCACACCCTCGGGTATCGGGGTGCCCAACTGCCACGAACAGCTGGAAGCCAACAGCAGCGCCGTCGCGCACGTCACCGCGGCGGCCCGAAGCCACCTCATCGGGGCCGCCCTCGCGACGCTCCTGCCCCCTGCGCTGGATGCGGACTCCGTGGCCGACGCCCGGGTCGACACGCTCCCGTCGTCCGACAAAGCACTCCCTCAACCGGTTCTGGGTCGACATCACATGTTCCCACGCGACCGGGTCAACTCGGCTCTTCGACCCGGGGATGCGGCGGCTCCGGGCCGCCGGGCTTGTCGAGCTGCGGTTCTCTGCGCCCCGGGTGACGAATCTGTAAACGCCAGATTAGCGGTGCAGACCTGGGAAGCAGGGGTTGCTGCCATCAGTTCATTAGGTGTGCCTACCCTGCCTTCGAACCATGTAAGGTTCACGCCGATACCACAAGGAGGTTCGATGAAACGGCATCTCGCCTGGCAGATTCCTGTCATTGCGGTAGCGCTGGTCGCCGCCGGCTGTTCGAGCAAAGAGGCCGACAGCGGCACCGACACCAGCTCGAGCGAAAGCATGAGCAGCGCTAGCGCGAGTGAGAGCACCAGCGCGGCCGCCGCGCCCAGCCCCGAGCTGCAGAAGGCGGCAGACGACTACAAGGCCTATGCCATCGCGCAGGGCGACGAACTCGTGCGCGTCGTCAAGGTCTTCACCGATGCCGTGCGGGCGGGCGACCTGAAGGCCGCCCAGGATGCGTACGCGCCGTCGCGTCAGCCGTGGGAGCGCATCGAGCCGATCGCGGAACTCGTCGAGGACACCGACGCCATGACCGATTCGCGCGTCGACGACTTCGCCGGCGTCGATGACGCGAAGTTCACCGGTTGGCACCGGCTCGAGTACCTGCTCTTCGAGAAGAACACCATCGAGGGTGGCGCGCCGTTCGCCGACCAACTCGACAAGGACATCGCGGCGTTGAAGGATCAGCTACCGTCGGTCACGGTCGAGCCGATCAACGTCGCCAACGGCGCGGCCGAACTGATCGAAGAGGTGTCGCAGGGCAAGCTCACCGGCGAGGAGGACCGCTACTCCAAGACCGACCTGTGGGACTTCGACGCCAACCTGCTGGGTTCGCAGGTCGCCATCGACAAGCTGAGCGGGCCGCTGGGCGTAAAGGATCCCGCCCTGCTGGGCAAGATCACCGCAGGAACGTCCGCCCTCTTCGACACCATGCGGCCGCTGCGCCGAGGCGACGGCTGGGTTGCGTTCTGCATCGAGAACAGTGAGTTCCCGTCGCCGCTGTGTCCCGCGGTGACCGTGCAGCCACAGGTCGTCGACACCATGAAGGCGCAGCTGGCGGGGCTGTCCGAGGACCTGTCCCAGGTTGCGGGAGTGCTAGGACTGAAGTGACAGAGGGGCAGTCGCGCCGGGGCATCTCACGACGCGGATTCGTCACGGGTGCCCTCGGCGCGGGTGCCGGCGCTGCCGTCGGTGTCGGCGCCACCATGGCGCTGACGGACTCCGGAGAGCGCGACGCCGTCGCGTCTCCTCCGCCGCCCGCGTTCGTCCCGTTCGAGGGTTCGCACCAGGCGGGGATCACGACGTTGCCGATCCCGGAGCAAGGCCTGGTGGCGTCGTTCAACCTCCAGACCAGGGACCGCGCCGGGCTGAAGTCGACGCTGCAGGAACTCACCGCGGAGATCCGCGCGTTGATGGCGGGCAATCCGCCCGAGACGCGTGACCCGGCCTATCCGCCCGTCGACTCGGGCATCCTCGGGGAGAAGCCGCCTGCGGACAATCTCTCGATCGTGGTCGGCGTCGGCGCGTCGCTGTTCGACGACCGGTTCGGGCTGGCCAACCGCAAACCCAAGGAACTGGTCACGATGCCGTTCTTGGCCAACGACCGGCTGGATCCGAGGCTGTCGCACGGCGACGTGTCGATCATCTTCGAGGCCGGACACAACGACACCGTGCAGTTCGCGTTGCGACAGTTGATGCGCCGCACCCGCAGCGACCTCGTGTTGCGATGGATGGTCGACGGCTACGCCCGCGGGATCGGCGCCGGGCAGGCGTCGGAGGAAGTCACTCCGCGGAACCTGCTGGGGTTCAAGGACGGAACGGCCAACCTCGACGTGGACGATGCCGCGCTGATGGACCGCCACGTCTGGGTGGGGTCCGACGACGGCGAGCCCGAGTGGGCCGTCGGCGGCTCGTATCAGGCCGTGCGCGTCATCAGGATGTTCGTCGAGTTCTGGGATCGAACCCGGCTCGCCGAGCAGGAGGCACTGATCGGCCGCAGCAAGATCAGCGGCGCACCACTCGGCCTGACCGGCGAGTTCAGCGATCCCGACTACCCGGCGGATCCCGACGGCAAGCGAATTCCGCTCGACGCCCACATCCGGCTGGCCAATCCGCGCACCCCGCAGACCGACGAGAACCGGATCCTGCGCCGCGGCTTCAACTATTCGCGCGGATTCGACCGCGCCGGGCGACTGGACCAGGGTCTGGCCTTCATCGCCTACCAGCGCAGCCTGCAGAAGGGATTCCTGGCGGTCCAGGAGCGCCTGAAGGGCGAGCCGCTCGAGGAGTACATCCTGCCGGTCGGCGGCGGATTCTTCTTCATCCTTCCCGGCGTCGTCGGCGGAGATCGATTCCTCGGCGATCACCTGGTCGACTGACGTCTTCTCTACCGCACGCTTGCTGTGATACACGTCACGGTCGGACTATATTTGTCTGTCACCACAGCGGAGGTGTCCTATGGCAGACATGCACAACGGCGCCGTGGTTCCGTCCGACGTCGGCCCGCCCCGAGCAGCCCGCGCGCCGAGGGACACCCACATGATGTGGGAAGTGATCTTGGCCGTCTTGTTCGTCGCTGCGGTGGCCGCCATCGTGGTGACGGCGCTCCAGGGACTGACGACCACCGCCTTGATCATCGCGATCTTCACCGGCGCGTTCTTCTCGCGCTGCGCCTGCTGACGCTGGACGCCGCTACGCGCTGAACTTCTCGCTGTGAGCCTCGTCGTCCCGGTCCTCGGGTGACGGCTCGGGCACCTCGACGGGCGCCGGCTCCGGAACCTCCACCGGCGCCGGTTCGGGAACGTCGGCAGGTGTCGGCTCCGGAATGCGATCCGGCGCCGGTTCGGTCTCGGCCCGGTCCTGCTGTGTGCCCTGGTGTGGCCAGTGTGACCGCCACTCCTCCTCGGTGATCACGCCGAGCGACGCGATGTCGAGTTCCGCGGGCACGTCTTCGCCCCGGCGCCCGGCGGCGACGTCGCGCTCCACCCGCCGCACGGTGTCCATGAACTCCAAAACCGATGCCCGCAAGACGTTCTCCGTATCCTGGTCCGCCGATACTGTGATGGACGTGATGGCTTCGGGAAGGAGTTCGGCAGGCAGCCCCGAGGCGGTGGCTCGCTCGATCACCTTCTGCGCCAACGCCAATGCCGGCTGACCCGTCGGAACGTCGTCCATCGCGGAGTTACGGGATTTCGCCCTCTTCTCCATCGCCTTGCGCTCCTCCCACTGGGCGAGCTGCTCGTCCAGCGAAATCGGTTCGCCCGCAAGGACTGCAGGCACCCGGTTGCCGAGCTTGCGCACCAGCGAATCGGCGACGTCGTCGATGGTGAACGCATGCTGCGGCGCGTCCTCGGCGATGCGGGCGTGGAACAGCACCTGCAGCAGCACGTCACCCAGTTCCTCGCGCAGATCGTCGGCATCGCCGCTGCGCACGGCGTCGAACACCTCGTAGGTCTCCTCGAGCAGGAAGCGCCGCAGTGAGTCGTGCGTCTGCTCGCTCTCCCACGGTCCCGCCGTCCGCAGTTTGTCCATCATCGCGACCGCGTCCACCAACCGCTCGCCCGCCTGCGGTTCGGGTGCCGAGATCAGCCGGTCACCCGCGGCGAGCCGCGCCTTCACGGCCGGATGCCCGGGATCGGATGACAGCAGTACCGGAGCGTCCTCGCCGTCGTAAGCCGGGCGGGCCGCCGGCAGCGACCAAGGCACCTTCACCGGCATCTCTTCGGTGTACTGGACGTCACCGGAAAGCAGATCCACCGCCTCGACGGGAACCAGGGAGGGGCGGCGGGCGTCGACCAACACCACGGTCATCGCGCTTGGCGCCTGTGATTCACGGTCGCCCACCTCCGAACTTCGTTATATCAATATCTGCCTGCGGTTTTCCATCGAGTGCCAATATCAGTCCAGCCACCATCGCGACGAGTTCGAGGTCGCGGATGCGCGGGGCACCCACCCCGCTCCCGGCCCGCGGGATCGGCACCTGCACCGTAGACGTTGTCGCGCGATAGTGCGCGCCGGGGTACATCCGCTTGAGCCGCAGTTGCTGAGAGTCCACCAGTTGCAGCGGGGCGACCCGAAGCGTCGACTCCGACAGCGCGCTGACCTCGGTGACGCCGTAATGGCGGAGCAGCAGCCGCAGGCGCGCGACCGCGACCAGACGTTGCACGGGTTCCGGGAGCGGCCCGTACCGGTCGACCAGCTCCTCGACGACCGAGTCGACCGCAGCGTCATCGTGCGCGGCCGCCAACCTGCGATAGCCCTCCAGCCGCAGCCGGTCGCTGGCGATGTAGTCGGGCGGCAGATGCGCGTCGACGGGCAGGTCGATCCGCACATCTTTGGGTTCCTCTGCCGTGGTGACCGTCTGACCGTCGGCGGCCGCCCGGTAGGCCTCGACCGCCTCGCCGACCAGCCGCACGTACAGATCGAAGCCAACGCCCGCGACGTGGCCGGACTGCTCCGCGCCGAGGACATTTCCGGCACCCCGGATCTCCAGATCCTTCATCGCGACCGCCATGCCCGCGCCGAGCTCATTGTTCTGCGCGATAGTGGCCAGCCGGTCGTAGGCGGTCTCGGTCAACGGAACCTCCGGCGGATACAGGAAGTAGGCATAGCCGCGTTCCCGGCTGCGGCCGACCCTGCCGCGCAGCTGGTGCAGCTGCGAGAGCCCGAAGGTATCCGCCCGCTCCACGATCAGCGTGTTCGCATTCGAGATGTCCAGCCCGGTCTCGACGATCGTGGTGCACACCAGGATGTCGAACTCACGGTTCCAGAACCCCTCGACCGTGCGTTCCAGAAGATCCTCGGGCATCTGCCCGTGCGCGACGACCACCCGGGCCTCGGGCACCAGCTGGCGCACCCGGGCCGCCGCCTGGTCGATCGACCGGACCCGGTTGTGAATGTAGAAGGCCTGCCCGTCGCGCAGCATTTCGCGCCGCAGCGCGGCCGCGACCTGCTTGTCGTCATGCGGGCCGACATAGGTCAGCACCGGGTACCGCTCCTCCGGCGGTGTCAGGATCGTCGACATCTCCCGGATGCCGGCCAGGCTCATCTCCAGCGTGCGGGGGATCGGCGTGGCGCTCATGGTGAGCACGTCGACGTGGGTGCGCATCGACTTGATGTGCTCCTTGTGCTCGACGCCGAATCGCTGCTCCTCGTCGACCACGACCAGGCCGAGGTCCTTCCACGTGACACCGGTCTGCAGCAGGCGGTGCGTGCCGATCACGATGTCGACGCTGCCGTCCTTCATGCCCTCCAGCGCAGCCCGCGATGCGGCCGGGTCGGTGAACCGGGACAGCCCTCTCACCGTGACCGGGAAGCCCGTCATCCGCTCGGAGAACGTCTGCAGGTGCTGGTCGGCAAGCAGCGTCGTCGGCACCAGCACCGCGACCTGCTTCCCGTCCTGCACCGCCTTGAACGCCGCCCGCACCGCGATCTCGGTCTTGCCGTAGCCGACGTCGCCGCAGATCACCCGGTCCATCGGGACCGGCTTCTCCATGTCGGATTTGACCTCGGTGATCGCGGTCATCTGGTCGACGGTCTCGGTGAAGCCGAACGCGTCCTCCATCTCGGCCTGCCACGGGGTGTCCGGGCTGAACGCATGGCCGGGCGACGCCTGCCGCTTGGCATACAGCGACACCAGCTCCGCGGCGATCTCGCGAACCGCCCGCCGGGCCTTGGTCTTGGTGTTGGCCCAGTCGCTGCCACCCAGCCGGCTCAGGGTCGGCGACTCGCCGCCGACATAACGGGACAGTTGGTCCAGCGAGTCCATCGGCACATACAGCCGATCCGACCCGCCGCCACGCTTGCTAGACGCGTACTCCAGAACCAGGTACTCGCGGCGCGCCCCGCCCACCACGCGTTCGGTCATCTCCACGAAGCGGCCGATGCCGTGCTGGTCGTGCACCACCAGGTCACCCGCGGTCAGCGCCAGCGGATCCACCACGTTGCGGCGCTTGGCGGCCAGCCGCTTGCCGTCGGTCGCGGTTGCGCGGTTGCCCGTGAGGTCCGTCTCGGTGATCACCACGAGGTTGGCGCCGGCGATCACCACGCCGTCGTGCAGCGGGCCCTTCAGCACGCCGACGACACCTTCCCGGGGCGCCTCGCCCGGCGCCAACATTGTTGCGGGCGTGTCGGATTCACCGAGTTGTTCCACCACACGCATGGCGGTGCCGGTGCCGGGGGCGACGACGGCGGCGTATCCGCCGGTGACGACGTGGGCGCGCAGCATCGCGAAGATCTCGGCGATTCCAGAAGGCCCAGATTGTTGGCCCCGCGCCGATGGCGCCGGCCTGACGTTGAGCTGCAAGGCCGCCTCGTCGCTCAACTGGCTGAGCGTCCACCACGGGTGTCCACCGTCGCGCGCGGTCGACCGCGCGTCGTCGAGGTCGATGAAACCCGAGGCGCCCATGGCCTCGATGTCGATCGGCACATCCCCGCCGACCGCGGCGGTGGACCACGACGCCTCCAGGAACTCGCGGCCGGTTTTGATGAGGTCCGATGCGCGGGTACGCACCTTCTCGGGGTCGCAGATCAGCAGCGGGGCGCCCGCGGGCAGGTGGTCCGACAGCGTCGAGAGCCCGGTCGGGCGGAGCAGCGGCAACAGCGCCTCCATGCCGTCGACCGGAATCCCCTCCGACAGCTTGGCGAGCATGTCGGGCACGCTGCCGACGACGCTGTTCTCGTGAACCGGGTGCTCGGCGGCCAACTCCGCGGCCCGCACGCGAACCGCGTCGGTGAGCAGCAGCTCGCGGCACGGCACGGCGATCAGGGTGGTGATCTCGATCTCGGGAATGGACCGTTGGTCGGCCACCGAGAACATCCGCATCTCGGAGACCTCGTCGCCCCAGAACTCGGCGCGCACCGGGTGCTCGGCAGTGGGCGGGAAGACGTCGAGAATGCCGCCGCGGACGGCGAACTCGCCGCGCTTGCCGACCATGTCCACCCGGGTATACGCCAAGTCGACCAGCCGTTCGACGACGCGGTCGAACTCCGCCTCGGCGCCGACCGTCAGCGTCACCGGCTCGATCTCGGCCACATCGGGCGCCATCGGCTGCAGCAACGACCGGGTGGTCGTGACCACCACCCGCAGCGGTGGTCCGAGACGTTCGTCGTCCGGATGGGCGAGCCGCCGCAACAGCATCATCCGGGCACCGACGGTGTCCACCCCGGGCGACAACCGCTCGTGCGGAAGCGTCTCCCAAGACGGGAACATCGCGACGGCTTCACCCCAGACGCCGTGCAGTTCGGCGTTGAGGTCGTCGGCTTCGCGGCCGGTGGCGGTGACCACCAGCAGCGGTCCCGCTTGGGCGATGGCGGTCGCGGCGAACACGCGGGCGCTGGCCGGGCCGACGAGGCTGAGATCGGCGGGTCTGTCGGCGGCGCGGCGGGTGACTTCTTGGAGAGTGGGATCCCGAAGTGCCAGTTCGACTAGGCCCGCGATCGGGGTTTGGACATCGATGGTCCCCGATGCGGTCATGATGCCCCCATCCTAGGCGGCGTACCGAAGTCGTTGTCTCCCTGGCCAAGCGGCCCGGGCGCGGGTACGGGTCGGGGCGTGCTACTCGTCGACCAGTTGCGGGTCGTCCTCGAGGTGCACCAGCCCGTTCCAGCACAGGTTGACCAGGTGCGCCGCCACGACGTCCTTCTTGGGTTCACGCACATCGAGCCACCATTGCGCGGTCATCGACACCGACCCGACCAGCGCCTGGGCGTACAGCGGGGCCATGTCGGGGTCCAGGCCCCGGCGGGAGAAGTCGCCCGCCAAGATCGACGACACCTGGTTGACGGCCTCGTTGAGCAGCGTGGAGTAGGTGCCCGAAGTGATCGCCGCCGGGGAATCGCGGATCAGGATGCGAAACCCGTCGGTGCGCTCGTCGACGTAGGTCAGCAGCGCCAGTGCCACCCGCTCGATACGCAGCCGGGACCGGTTGTTGGTCGTCCTGGTCAACGACGACGTGATGCCGTCGAGCAGCGCCGACATCTCGCGGTCGACCACCACGGCGTAGAGCCCCTCCTTGCCGCCGAAGTGTTCGTACACGACGGGCTTGGAGACACCGGCGCGTTGCGCGATCTCCTCGATCGACGTGCCTTCGTACCCCCGTTCGGCGAACAGCGATCTGGCGATGTCGATGAGCTGGTGACGCCGCTCGGTGCCGGTCATCCGAGCGCGGGGTACGCGGGCGTCCTTCTCGGGTGCTGGCACGGCTACCAGGCTATCCGCTTCGACTAGAGTCTGACCCGACCATTCCGTCGTGGTGTAATCGGCAGCACCTCTGATTTTGGTTCAGATAGTTCAGGTTCGAGTCCTGGCGACGGAGCGAGGCTTGCCGAGCGACAATCGGCACGGAGCGAGGCTTGCCGAGCGACAATCGGCACGGAGCAGCTTTCGCGGCAAGAGGAATATCTATGTCCAACATGCACGGTGACACCGCGGTCCTCGTTCTGGCGGCCGGGGCGGGCACCCGCATGCGGTCCGACACACCCAAGGTCCTGCACTCGCTGGCGGGGCGCACGATGTTGTCCCACGCATTGCATGCGGTCGCCGGGGTGGCGCCGCGACACCTGGTGGTGGTGGTCGGCCAGGACCGGGACAAGGTCACACCGGCGGTCGCCGAGTTGGCGGCCCAACTCGGCCACACCATCGACACGGCGGTGCAGGAAAAGCAACTCGGCACCGGGCACGCGGTCAGCTGCGGTCTGGCGGCGCTGCCGGAAAACTACGACGGCATCGTCGTGGTCACCTCTGGCGATGTCCCGCTGATGGACTCCGACACGCTGGCCGACCTGATCACCACCCACCGCGCCGAATCGGCCGTTGCCACCGTCGTGACCACGACGCTGCCTGATCCGACCGGCTATGGGCGCATCCTGTGGACCCAGGACCGCGAGGTCATGGCGATCGTGGAGGAGGCCGACGCCTCGCCGTCCCAGCAGGCCATCTGCGAGATCAACGCCGGCGTGTACGCGTTCGACATCCAGGCGCTTCGCTCCGGCCTGAGCCGGCTGCGGTCCCACAATGCCCAGGAGGAGCTGTACCTCACCGACGTGATCTCGATCCTGCGCCAGGACGGCGAGAAGGTGCACGCGAAGCATGTCGACGACACCGCGCTGGTGACCGGGGTCAATGACCGCGTGCAACTCGCCGAGCTGGGCGGGGAGCTGAATCGGCGGATCGTCGCCGCACATCAGCGCTCGGGCGTCACGGTCATCGATCCGGCCTCCACATGGATTGATGTCGACGCGACCGTCGGCCGCGACACCGTCATCCACCCCGGCACCCAGCTGCTCGGGACCACCCGCGTCGGCGCTCGCTGCCAGATCGGCCCGGACACCACGCTGGCCGATGTGTCGGTCGGCGACGGGGCTACGGTTGTCCGCACCCACGGCAGCGCGTCCGCCATCGGCGTCGACGCGACCGTCGGGCCTTACACCTACCTGCGCCCGGGCACCGTCCTCGGGGAAGACGCCAAGCTCGGTGCGTTCGTCGAGACCAAGAACGCGACCATCGGCGCCGGCACCAAGGTGCCGCATCTGACTTACGTGGGCGACGCCGACATCGGCGAGCACAGCAATATCGGTGCGTCCAGCGTGTTCGTCAACTACGACGGACAGAACAAGACCCGCACCACCATCGGCTCCCATGTCCGGACCGGCTCCGACACCATGTTCGTCGCGCCGGTCACGGTGGGCGACGGCGCGTACACGGGTGCGGGCACGGTGGTGCGGGACGACGTGCCCGCCGGAGCGCTGGCGGTATCTGCCGGCCCGCAGCGCAACATCGAGGGCTGGGTGGAGCGAAAGCGGCCGGGATCGGCCGCCGCGGAGGCGGCCCGCAAGGCCCGCGGGAATCAGTCGGGGCCGCAGGCCGACGACGAGTGATGTGACGCCTTCCGTTGGCAATCTGGTAACCCGACAACCGACAGGCCGCAAGGCTACGTACGATTGGCGCGTATCGATCCCCAACCGGCAAGGGCGTTCAGTGGGCACCGAGTGGACCGACAACCGCAAGAATCTGATGTTCTTCTCGGGCCGCGCGCATCCCGAGTTGGCCGAGCAGGTGGCCAAGGAGCTCGACGTCCCGGTCACCGCGCAGACCGCACGCGACTTCTCCAACGGTGAGATCTTCGTCCGGTTCGATGAATCCGTACGTGGCAGCGATGCCTTCGTGCTGCAGAGCCATCCGGCGCCGCTGAACAAGTGGCTGATGGAACAGCTGATCATGATCGACGCGCTCAAGCGCGGCAGCGCCAAGCGGATCACCGCGATCCTTCCGTTCTACCCGTACGCCCGGCAGGACAAGAAGCACCGCGGCCGCGAGCCCATCTCGGCGCGCCTGGTCGCCGATCTGTACAAGACGGCCGGCGTGGACCGGATCGTCACCGTGGACCTGCACACCGATCAGATCCAGGGTTTCTTCGACGGTCCGGTCGACCACATGCGGGCGCAGTCACTGTTGTGCAGCTACATCGCCGAGAACTACCGCGACCATGACATGGTCGTGGTCTCCCCTGACTCCGGGCGCGTGCGCGTCGCCGAAAAGTGGGCCGACTCGCTGGGCGGCGTACCGCTGGCATTCATCCACAAGACCCGCGACCCGCTGGTGCCCAACCAGGTCAAGTCCAACCGCGTCGTCGGCGAAGTGCGCGGCAAGACCTGCATCCTCACCGACGACATGATCGACACCGGCGGCACCATCGCCGGTGCGGTCAAGCTGCTGAAGGAGGACGGCGCGGGAGACGTCCTGGTCGCCGCCACGCACGGCGTGCTCTCGGACCCCGCGCGCGAGCGGCTGACCGAATGCGGCGCCCGCGAGGTGATCGTCACCAACACGCTGCCGATCGGCGAGGACAAGCGGTTCCCGCAGCTGACCGTCCTGTCCATTGCGCCGCTTTTGGCCAGCACCATCCGCGCGGTGTTCGAAAACGGTTCGGTGACGGGGCTTTTCGACGGGTCCGCCTAGATGACCGCTGGCTTCACCATTTATCACAACCCGCGCTGTACGACATCACGCAAGACGCTGGACCTGTTGCGCGACAACGGCATCGAGCCGACGGTGATTCAGTACCTGAAGACCCCGCCGACACGCGCCGAACTGGCCAAGATGATCAAGGATGCCGGCATCGACGTCCGCGCCGCCGTGCGCAAGCGGGAGTCGCTGTATGCCGAGCTGAACCTCGCCGGCGCCGACGATGACGAACTGCTCGACGCGATGGCCGAGCACCCGATTCTGATCGAGCGGCCATTCGTCGTCACGCCCAGGGGCACCAGACTGGCCCGGCCGATCGACGCGGTTCGCGAGATTTTGTGACGGGCCGCCGGTGCGCGGCGGTCGTCGCGTCGGTAGCTCTGGCAGCCACCGGGTGCGGCGCGGAAACTCCTGACTACCAGTCGATCTGGTCGACGTCGGCGATCACGACAACCCCGGCGTCAACCGAGGCGCCGGTTCCGATTTCGCAGTTCCTGGAGCAGGCGGGAGTCGTCGGCCAGCCCGTCGCGCCGGACAAGCTGACCGATCTGACGATCACCATGGCCCGCCCGAAGGGTTGGCAGGGGTACAGCAACGTCAACCTCGCGCCCGGTACCCGCGTGATCGCCAAAGGCGACACCTACCCGACAGCGATGTTGATGGTGTTCCAGCTCAACGGCGACTTCGACGTCGCCGAGGCCATCAAGCACGGCTACGCCGATGCTGAGCTGTCGGAGAACTTCCGGCGACTCAACGCCTCCACCGATAATTGGAAGGGCTTTCCGTCCTCGATGATCGAGGGCAGCTACGACCTCAACGGTCGCCGCATGCACAGCTACAACCGCATCGTCATCGCCACCGGCGCACCGCCCGCCGATCAGCGGTACCTCGTGCAGTTCACGGTGACCGGTTACGCGGACAAGGCCGCCGCCGAGTCGACCGACATCGAAGCGGTCATCTCCGGCTTCAACGTCGCGGTGCCCGGCGCCCCCAAGAAATAGCGGCGACCAATCTGCCGCCATTAGGGTGTTTGCCATGAGTGCGTGGACCGCCGCCGATCTGCCCTCCTTCGCCGGGCGCACCGTCATCGTCACCGGCGCGAACAGCGGCCTGGGACTGGTCACTGCGCGCGAGTTGGCCCGAGTCGGGGCCACGACAATCCTTGCCGTACGCAATACCGCGAAAGGCGCCCAGGCCGCCGCGGGGATGACCGGCAACGTCGAGGTGCGCGAACTCGATCTGCAGGATCTGGGCTCGGTGCGCGCGTTTGCCGACCGGGTGGACCGCGTCGACGTGCTGATCAACAACGCCGGCATCATGGCGGTGCCTTACGCGCAGACCGCTGACGGCTTCGAAAGCCAGATCGGCACCAACCACCTCGGCCATTTCGCACTGACCAACCTGCTGCTGCCCAGGATCACCGACCGGGTGGTCACGGTTTCGTCGTTCGTGCACCTGATGGGCTACGTCAGCCTCAAGGACCTGAACTGGAAGTCGCGGCCATACTCGGCGTGGCCGGCCTACGGCCAGTCGAAGCTGGCCAACCTGCTGTTCACCAGTGAGCTGCAGCGACGCCTCGACGCGGCCGGCTCCGCGGTGAGGTCCTACGCCGCTCACCCCGGGTACTCGGCCACCAATCTGCAGGGCCACAGCGGACGCCGGGTGGCCGACACGTTGATGTCGCTCGGAAATCGGCTGGCCAGCGGCCCCGACTTCGGCGCCCGTCAGACGTTGTACGCCGCGTCCCGCGACCTTCCCGGCGACACTTTCATCGGGCCCAGGTTCGGGATGCGCGGCTCCACCGGCCGGTCGCCACGCAGCCCGCTGGCCCGCGACGAGCAGAAGGCCGCCGGGCTCTGGGAGCTATCGGAGCAGCTCACGGACACCAAATTCGCGCTCTGATTTGGACGCCAGCTGCTGCTCGCGCTAACCTTGCGGGCGTCACGGCGAGGGTGGTCCGTGATTTCTCCGGAAATCTCCAGCCACCGTTATCGACGGGAAACCGCATCTCGAAGGTTGCGACCCTGGGCCGTGTCCGAACACGACGACCGGCATACAGGAGCAACGACCCATGGCCAAGACAGCGGCTCGCAACGAGAACAAGATCACGGCTCTGGTCCGTACCGAGACGGGTAAGGGCGCGTCGCGTCGCGCTCGGCGCACCGGCAGGGTTCCCGCCGTCCTCTACGGTCACGGCAGCGAACCGCAGCATCTCGAACTCGACGCGCACGATCTGTCCGCCGTGCTGCGGCACTCCGGCACCAACGCCGTGCTGACCCTCGACATCGCCGGCAAGGAGCAACTCGCGCTAACCAAGGCGCTCGAGATCCACCCGATCCGCCGCAGCATCCAGCACGCCGATCTGCTCGTCGTGCGCCGCGGCGAGAAGGTGACCGTCGAGGTCAACGTCCTCGTCGAGGGCGAGGCGGCCCACGGCACGCTGGTCACCCAGGACGCCAACACGATCGAAATCGAAGCGGACGTGCAGTCGATCCCCGAGAGCCTGTCCGTCTCTGTCGAGGGCGCCGAGATCGGCACCCAGTTCGCGGCGAGCGCGATCACGCTGCCCAGCGGCGTCACCTTGATCTCTGATCCCGAGACGCTGGTCGTCAACGTCGTCGCGGCGCCGACGGCAGAGGACCTCGAGAGCGAGGGTGCCGGCGAGGCAGCGGCCGAGGCAGCCGAGGGCGCACCGGCCGACGAGGCCGAGGGCGAGACCGGCGAGGCACCGGCCGAAGAGTCCGAGTAGTTCGGGTAGGCGGAAACCGTCATGGCCGAGCCTTTACTGGTCGTCGGCCTGGGCAACCCTGGACCGCAGTACGCCACGACGCGGCACAACCTCGGCTTCCTGGTGGCCGACATCGTCGCCGACCGCATCGGCGCGGGATTCAAGGTGCACAAGAAGTCGGGGGCCGAGGTCGCGACGGGGCGGCTGGCCGGCCTGTCGGTCGTGCTGGCCAAGCCGCGGGTGTACATGAACGAGTCGGGCCGCCAGGTCGGGCCGCTGGCCAAGTTCTACTCCGTGCCGCCGGCCGACGTCATCATCGTCCACGACGAGCTCGATATCGAATTCGGCCGGATCCGGCTCAAGTTCGGCGGTGGGGTCGCCGGGCACAACGGTCTTCGCTCGGTGGCTTCAGCGTTGGGTACCAAGGACTTTCACCGGGTCCGCATCGGCATCGGCAAGCCGCCGGGACGCAAGAGTGGTGCGACCTTCGTGCTGGAGAACTTCAGTGCCGCCGAACGGCCGGAGGTCGGCACCATCTGCGAGCAGGCCGCTGACGCGACCGAGTTGCTGATCACCCACGGGCTGGAACCGGCCCAGAACACCGTGCACGCCTGGAGTTGATCAGCCTTTCAGCCGCCGGTGTGGCCCGCCAGCGTGCTGACCGGCGCCGCGCCGGTGAGCCGGTCCGCGGCGAAATGTGCGGCCTGCGTTGCAAATCCGGCCTCGACATACAAGCTGTGAGCCGGTGTGTCATCGCCGTCGGAGCAGACCGGGTCCGCACCGTTGCACAGATCGATCGTCTTGTATCCGTAGAGCGGGCTCAGCGACGTCAAAGGTCCGCCGAGCAGGCGGATGGACGGGTTGCCGAACACCGCGACCGCGGCGACGTGGTCGGCGACGGTGGCGGGCATCGGATCTGCGAAACCCAGGGTCGGCGTGCCGGCGACGGTGATGATGTCGATGACGGCCGCGCCCTGCGAATATCCGCCGAGAACGATCTTCGTGTCAGGGCAGGTGTTGGCGATGTTCTGGACGAACAAGCTGGCGTCGTTGGCACCATCGGCGGCACGCAAGAAGTCCCGCGTGGCCGGGTAGTTGACCCCGTACACCGCGACCGACTTGCCCTTGGCCAGCGGCCGAAGTTCGTCGACGAAAGCCTGACCGACCCGCCCGATGCCGTCCGGTTCGCCCGTTCCTCGCGCGAACACCACCTGGACGGCCGGGCAGGCGTCCGCCGACGCCGACGCGGCGCCGCCGACCTCGCCCTGAGGCAGCAAAGCGGGTGCGACCAGGGTCACCCCCGAAATCACCACAGCCGCAATCATCGTCAAGAGCCGACGCGGCGGCGACACAGCTTCTGACTTGGCGCGAAACGCCGCAACATCGACGATCTTCATGCATTGGGCAAACGCCGTCGCGCGCACAGGTATTCCATAGACAAGCGGTTGGGCGCTAGCGACCGCTGATCCCGCTGTCCACCACCTTGACCGGTTTGTGGGGGTATCGGCGCTCGGCATGCTCCTTGGCGGCCGAGTTCGGCAGCACGTAGAGGGTCTCCTTCTTCTCCTGCAGCGGCTTGAGCACCAGGTCCATGAAGCCCTTGCGGTCCTCCAGATACGGCTCGATGACGTCCTCACCGGCGGGACACACCGCCAGGCAGTAGGCGGCCTTGTAATTGGCCTTGAACGACAGGCTCTGCCACATGGAGGCGTTCTCGGAGTCGCTGACGCGGGAGCGGAAGTCTTCGGCGTCATCGCTGTCGGCGATGGTCTGGGCCCAGTCGGTGAAGCCACCCATGAACTCGCGGTAGTTGTGCACCGAGCAGGCGACGAAGTCGAAGTCGCCATTCTTCTTGATCGCACCCACGGGGCACGCGGCCACGCACAGCTTGCACTCAAGGCAGGGCGAATAGTCCAGCGGCTCACCGTAACTGGTGATCGGCGCGGCAACCAGGACGGTGCCGAGCAGGATGAAGTTGCCGAACTTGGGATGGATGACATTGCGGTGAATGCCCATCACGCCGAGGCCGGATGCCACCGCGACCGGTTTGTGCGCCACCACCCAGATACGGCCCGGGAACTTGTCCATCTCCATCGGGAAGGACATCGACGGGTTGATCGCGCGGTAGCCGGCATCCTGCAAGGCCCGGGTGATGCGGTGCGCCGCCTCGTTCATGATCTCGCCACTGCGGTGGAACTCCTGGTTGGCGACGCTGCGCGCGGTGGAACGAACGTTGTCACGGTTCATCTTGACGACGAGCGAGATGAAGCTCTGCGTTCCGGGTAGGGCCGCATCGACGTGCTCACGTTCCGATGCGAGGTCGGGGTTGTCGACGCTGGCGAACGCGACGTCGTCGACGCCCGCGTCGAGGCACACCTGACGCAGCCAGTCGGCGTCGATGATTCCGGGCTTCCGGGTGGGCCGCGCCCGGACTCGGCGAACCGTGGGATGGTCGGCCAGCCGGGCGGGAAGGCTTTCGATCGTCATGCTGGGTATAGTACACATTACTCAGCTCAGCGCGCCTCTTCGATGGCCGTAAAGAGATCCCCGGCGCGCGTAAAGAATCCGTTTGGGCCGCGGGTCGGCGTCATCAGGGCGGGTACACCGGGACATGCACGACATCGGGACAGGCCACGGCCTCCTGCACAGGGGCTGGCAGCGGGTGCTCGCCGGCGAGCGGCGCTGGGGGGCGATGGAGGTTCGGCCGGACCGTTTCGGGGTGACCCGTTACCGCTTGATGGTGTACCCGCCGGGCATCAGCGAATCCGAACGGCGCCGGGTCCGCGTGGCGCGGGGCTGGCCGCTGTGGGGCGCGCTGATGTGGGTGGTGTCCGAGATCTTCCTCAACCAGATGACTGGACCGTGGACCACACTGGCCATCTCGACGTCGCTCGTCGTCGGGTTGGGCACGGTGGCCACGATCCGCGCCGGAGATCCACGCAGGATGGTCAAGACCGCTTTCGTGGCGGTGCTGGCCGGCCACCGCGATCCGGTGACGATGGCCGAACGCGACCGGCTGGAGAACTTGGCGGGCGTGTTGATGGAGGCGGATGAGTTGCTTGCCCGCGGCGAACTCTCGGAAAGCGCCCACGAACTGGTGTGGTGGCGGGTCTACGACCGGATGGGTCCGGCCTCTCCCCGCGTCAAACGCTGAATCTGCCCGTAGGCGTCGATGCCCTGCTGTGCAAGGCCAGCCCAGTCGGCGAACGCGGTTCGCCCTGTCACCCAGGACATTTCGAGCACGGCGAGGATCGCCCGCTCGGATTGGTAAGCGGCGCTGCGACCCTAGCCGCCAGTGCGGCGACGGTACGCGCGCAATGCGAACGGCGCGAAGACCGCCGTCAGCGCGAGCGACCACAGAATCGTCGCCGGCACCGGATGATGCAGCGGAAGCTGCGCGCTCTCGGGCGCCGGTCCGCCGTTACCCCAGAGCTCGCGCATCGCCTGGGCCAGCGACGACACGGGATTCCATTCGGCGACCACCCGCAGCCACTGCTGCATCGGCTCCGTCGGGGCAAAGGTGTTGGCCAGGAAGGTGATCGGGAACAGCACGGTGAACATCACGCCGTTCACCGCCTCGACCGATCGCATCACCGAGCCGATGAGAATGCCGAACCAGATCATGCTGAATCCGAACAACAGGATCAGCACGAATGCCAGCACCGCCTCGGCGATGCCGCCCCGGATCCGCCAGCCGATCGCCAGCCCCGTCACCGCCATCACGACGACGCCGATCGACGAGTGCAGCAGGCTGGCCACGCTCCGCCCGATCAGCACCGACGACCTGGAGATCGGCAATGAGCGGAACCGGTCGATGATGCCCTTCTCCACGTCGGCGGTGATGCCCGACGCCACCACGAAGGCCGTGAAGACGATGGTCTGCGCCTGGATCCCGGGCAGCAGGAACTCGCGGTAGGACGCGCCGCCGCCGGTCGCTATCGACGCGCCGAACACGAACGCGAACAGCAGCACGAACATGATCGGCTGCACCGTCACGTCGCTCAGCATCTCGGGCATGCGCTTGGTGTCGATCATGTTGCGTTTCACCATGATCCACGACTGCTGGGCGATGTTGGTAGTCCGGGTCACCACCGGCCGCAGCCGGATCTGCGCCGGCGTGGCAGTGGCGGTCACGCCGACGCCTCCTCGTCATGCTCCGCGCTGCGGTGGCCCGTCAGCGACAGAAACACGTCGTCGAGGCTCGGCCGGGACAACCCGATGTCGTCGACGGCGATGCCACTGTCGCGCAGCCGGCCGGACACGCGGATCATGTCGTCGAGGCCTTCGGCGGCAGAGGTGAGCCGCCGGGTTGCCGGGTCGACGAACACCTCGGCGCCCGACTTGGCCAGCAGCGACTGCGCGGCGGGCAGGTCGTCGGCCCGCGTCACCGTGACGACCAGGCTGGCGGCGCCCGCCTGCTGCTTGAGCCGAAGCGGCGATCCCTCGGCGATTATGCGGCCCTTGTCGACCACCACGATGTTGTCGGCGAGCTGATCGGCCTCCTCCAGATACTGCGTGGTCAGCAGCAGCGTGGTGCCTTGGGCGACCAGCCCGCGCAGCACCTCCCACAGGTCGCTGCGGCTGCGCGGGTCCAGGCCGGTGGTCGGCTCGTCGAGGAAGAGCACCGGCGGCGACGCCAGCAGGCTGACCGCGAGATCGAGCCGTCTGCGCATGCCGCCCGAATACGACTTCACGGCCCGATCCGCGGCGTCGGCGATGGCGAACTGCTCCAGGAGCTGGTCTCCGAGCCGCGCGAGATCCCTGCGCCGGATGCCGTAGAGGCCGCCGATCATCCGGATGTTCTCGCGGCCGGTCAGCAGTTCGTCGACCGTGGCGACCTGGCCGGTGAGGCCCATGTTGCGGCGCACCATGTCGGGTTCGCGGCGGACGTCGTAGCCGGCCACCCGGGCGGTGCCGCTGGTGGGTTCGGTGAGGGTGGCCATCATCCGCACGGTGGTTGTCTTGCCCGCACCGTTGGGGCCCAACAGGCCGAGCACGGTGCCGGGCGGGACCGCGAAGCTGACCCCGTCGACGGCGCGATTGTCGCCGTAGACCTTCACCAGGTCGATCGCTTCGATAGCCGGCGCGGGTGGCATGACACCGAACGTATCGGCCTTCACCGACACGGCGTTACTTTGCGGGCGTGCGGAAAGTCGCGTCTGGCAACGGCGTGTCGCCCGCTGACACGCACGCTCGCCGGAGAAAGCGAGGGCTAGGTGACCAGCGAGACCGACGTCGAGCGGCGCAGCTTGCCCGACGGGGTCTTCGGGATGGTGCCGGGTCCGAGCACCACGACGTTGCGCGGACGCACGTCGACCTCGGCCACCACTTCGTGGGCCACCTGATGCTCGATGCGCCGCACCTCGAGCGGGTCCTGCCAAGCGTTGGACTCGACGGCGACGGCGAACGTCTCCCGCGAGTGCCCGGCGTCCAGTCGCACTGCGACGGCACAGCCGGGGCGGACACCTTCGACGCGGCCCGCCGCACGCTCGATGTCGGTCGGGTAGATGTTGCGGCCGGCCATGATGATGACGTCCTTGACGCGGCCGCACACCACCACATGACCTTCTTCGGTCAGGTAGCCCAGGTCGCCGGTGTCGTACCAGCCGAGGTCGTCCTGGGCCGGGATGAAACCGCCCATCGTGATGTAGCCCGGCGTCAGCGGCTCGCCACGCAGTTCGATGACCCCGACGCCGCGGGCCGGCATGACGTTGCCGTGCTCGTCGATCACCCGGGCCTCGAGCCCCTCCAGCAAGGGGCCCAGCGTCGCGAGCCTGCGGGTGTTGCCCTTGGAGGCGGGTACGGCCCGACGCAGCGCCGCCAACAGGTCGGCGTCGACCTCGTCGACGACCAGGCCGGCACCGCATTCGGAGAACGACACGGCCAACGTCGTCTCGGCCATGCCGTAGGCCGGCAGGATCGCCTCGGGCTTCAGACCGAACGGCTTGCCGGCGTCGATGAGGTCTTCGACGTCCGCAGGCTCGACCGGCTCGGCACCGGACAGGGCGAACCGCAGGGTGGACAGATCGAACTCGCCGGGCTTGGCCTGCCGGCGCAACCGCTTGGCGAACAACGCGTAGGCGAAGTTCGGCGCCGCCGTCATGGTGCCCTTGTACTTGTCGATCAGCCGGGCCCACAGCAGGGTGTCGCGCAGGAAGTCCATCGGGGTGACCTTGACCAGTTCGGCCCCGAAGTACATGGGAATGGTCAGGAAGCCGACCATGCCCATGTCGTGGAAGCAGGGCAGCCAGCTGACCATGACGTCTTTCTTGACGTCGTACTCGGCGCCGATGAACATCGCCTCGGCGTTCGAGTAGATGTTGCGGTGAGTGATCTGCACTGCCTTGGGAGATCCGGTCGAACCGGACGTCAGCTGCATCAGCGCCAGATCGTCCTCGCCGACCTCGACGGGGTCGATCGGCTCCGACTCCAGCAGATCGGTCACCGTGAGGACCTTGATGCCTTTTTCTTCCAGCACCGGAATGGCCACCAGGAAGGGTTCCGACACGATCACGGCCTTGGCCTCGATCATGCCGATCACCATCATGGTGTCCTCGGCCCACAGCACCAGGTCGGTGCGCGGCGTCGGCTGGTGCAACATCGTCAAACTCGCACCGCGCATCCACAGCCCCTGCGCGGTCGGGGCGATCTCCACCGGAAAACCGGCCAGCACGCCGACCGCGTCGCCGAGGCCGACACCGGCGGCGGCCAACCCGCCGGCGATCCGGCGGGCACGCTCGTGGACCTCGCCCCACGTGTGCCGGACAGGCTCGTACGGTTCACCGGTGACCATGCCCGTCGTGACGGTGCGGGCGTTGCGGTACATCTTCTCGGTGAATCTGCTCACGACAACCTCCTCGGTTCCGGCGCAAAAGCCCGGATGTAATGCTCCACCTGGTAGACGGCGCTTTCACGAAGGCGCGCACACAATTGGGGAGCGGTTAGGTCTCGAATCGGTGATGCGCTGGAACCTAACTGCATGATTGCCGGTGCGGTCCCGTCGGCTCCGTCGACACGTCTGGCTGAGCGCCCGCCGAGGTTTCCGGCGGGAAAAGTCGTCGCGCCCGATACGTGACCGCTAGCTTTCACCGTCGCTCATCTTAAGCAACTCTTAAGTAACCGCCAAACTCTGGTGCCAATTGAGGCGTGGGTCACACTTCGTGGGACCGGCCCGCCGGCCGAGAAATCACGCGGATGTCGACGGTGCGGGCACCACCCTGGCGCCGTGCACCGGCCCGCTGGCCACCCTAACCGTCCGGCACACGCCGGCGCCGGCCAGTTCGGCGCCGACGTCCACCGCGGCCGAGGACGAGGCGCACAGGAAGGCACACGTCGGCCCGGAACCCGACACGATGCCGGCCAGAGCGCCCGCCTCGGTGCCCGCTCGCAGGGTGCGGCGCAGGTCCGGATCGAGGCTCAGCGCCGCGGGCTGCAGATCATTACCCAGCAGCGGCGCCAGTTCGGCCGGGTCTCCCGACGCCAGCGCGGCCAGTACGGGCTCGGGGTCCGCCACCCGCGGCGGGGCGTCGCGCCCGGCGCCGGCCGTGTCCCGCAATCGGTCGATCTCGGCGAACACCGCAGGGGTCGACAGGCCGTCGTCGGCGAAGGCGAGCACCCAGTGAAACGTATTGCGGGCGAGCACCGTGGCCAGCTCCTCGCCGCGGCCGGTCCCCAGCGCCGTGCCACCGTGCAGCGCGAACGGCACATCGCTGCCCAACTGGGCGGCCAGCGAGTGCAGGTCACGCCTCGGCACTCCGAGCTCCCAGAGGGTGTTCATCGCCACCAGCACCGCCGCGGCATCGGCGCTCCCGCCCGCCATGCCACCGGCGACCGGGATGGATTTCTCGATGGAGATCGACACATCCGGTGCGCGTCCGACGTGAGCGGCCAACAACTCCGCCGCCTGCCAGGCGATGTTGCGCTCGTCGACGGGAAGTGAGTCGACACCCTCGCCGGACAGCTCCAGCGACAGCACATCCGCATTGCGCACGATGACCTCGTCGAGCAGCGACACCGCATGGAAGACGGTCGTCAGCTCGTGATAGCCGTCGTCGCGGCGGTCCCCGACACCGAGATACAGGTTGACCTTCCCCGGGACCCGCACGGTGACCGACCCGGTGGGAACCCACTCGGAGGCGGTACTTCCGTCGGACGCAGACACGGCACGACACTATCTCTCACCCTTGGTGGCCACCGAACCTTAGGGTGAGAAGGTGCTTTCGCCCGGTGACCGGTTCGCGGGCTACGTCATCGAGGCCACCGTCGGCCGCGGCGGGTACGCGACCGTGTACCGGGCTCACCACGCCGTCGGGTCCGATCATGCGATAGCGCTGAAGCTGCTCGACGAACAGCATCGCCATGCATCTCAAGTCGCCCGGCTGCACCGCGAGTTCGACTTCGCCCATCAACTCGACCACCCGCACATCATCCGGACCTATGAACGGGGCCCCGGCTGGTTGGCGATGGAACTTCTGTCCGGAGGCTCCGTCGCCGTCCTCCGAACGCTCACGGATCGGCTGGCCGCACTGTCCCAGGCCGCCGACGCCCTGGATTACATCCACAATCGCGGAATCGTGCACTGCGACGTCAAACCGTCGAATATCTTGACGCACCAAGACTTTTCCCGGAACGGGATAGCTATCATCGACTTCGGCGTCGCACGATCGATGACCGACGACATCGGCTACCGCCCAACGCGCGTCGAGGCGTCGCTGCCGTATTCGGCACCTGAGTTGCTGACCGGACACGCACCGGCCAGCGCCACCGACGAGTACGCGCTGGCGTGCACCACGGTCGAACTGCTCACCGGCTCACCACCATTCACGGCCAAGACGCAATTGGCGTTGATCAATGCGCACCTGAACAGCCCTCCCCCTCGCCGGTCTCGTCGGATTGATTGGCTCCCAAGGGTTTTCGATTCCATCCTGGCAAAGGCAATGGCGAAGAATCCCGCCGACCGCTATGGGTCCTGTCGCGAATTCATTTCATTGATCACTCGAGCATTGCGTTAACGATCGCCGTATACCCTTGTCACGTAGCTTTTTGGGTCTCCGAGTTTCGGGCTGGGGCCCGCCAGCACTAACACTGAGCATGCGCCCTCCGCGCCTGCGCAAAGAGTTCAGCTTGTCCTGAGGCCGCACGACACCGACCTCAGCCAAGCCACGCAGAAAACCGAGATCAGCAGTCGATCTCTGCAGTCAGGTCGAATTCGGCGAAGGTACGCGCCACGATCTCCCGCAGCTCATCTTTGGTATTTTGCCGGCCGAGAAGATAAGCGGAGACTCTGACGAAGATCCTCCCGTGGCTTCGCCCCGAAGCCAGAAACAGTTGTCCGCCCATCTGCTCGAGTGTGCTTTTCTTGATGTCCGGCTCGAGAGCCCTCATGTACACATAGTCGGCATCGGTGCCGTCGGGCCGGTTCGCCGCCGGCGGCAGGTCACCGACATTGGAGCAAGTGACCGGAAGGCTGGCACCACCCGCCGCAATCACTGCTAGCTTCCTGGCCACCCACTTCGGGGTCAGCGATGTCAGCGGAAGAGGCGCCAAAACCTCGTCGTTGGAGTTGTCGATCGCTTCGAGCATTGCGTGTGTCATCTTGACCTGGAGTCCCCCGAGGTCCGTCACCGGGTGCGTCGGGTCAACTGTGACATCGACAGCGGTGAGCGCATTGCCACGACTATCGTCTTCGGTCCGAAGCGATACCGTAAATCGTAGGGTGACCGTTCCGTCGTCACGAACGCGCCCCATACCCACCGCGAGTCTGCAAGCGAATCCTGCAACAAGCGAGTTACTCGTCCCGCCAAGGCTTTTCGCGCGAGCATCCCATTCCGCCACGTCAACGTATGCGGTCAGGGCGGGTATCTCTACTGTCTGATCGTTGCTGGCCGACCCCGGGGAAGGCGGAGCCACTTTGATCGATGGTTTGAGTTCTTTGAGATCACGCCGGGCTCTTCGCGCCACGGCGACCAACGCCTGCGCGATGTCGGGCAGTTCTTTGACTGTCTGCCGGAGGTCCTCACGTAACGCCTGCTTGCGGGTGCGCGATCCCCCGGGCGGATAGCCCAGATTGTGTGTCCTGCCCTCGGCGGCATCGGCTATCGCCTGGGTGAACGCGATCGCGTCGACGAGCGTATGCGAAACCACCAGACTCAACGCGGTCCCGCCATCCTCGAGCGGAAGCATTCCGAGATGCCAGCCGGGTCCCCACTCCGGATCGATGGGTAGGCGCGCCCTCTCGTCGGCCCATGCACTCACATCGGCGGGCCGCCGCGGTGTTGCAGCGATATCAATGTCGTCCGACGCCGGCGACGAGATCCAGCGATCACGCGCGAACGGTAACGGAGACCGTTCGACCCTGCGTCCGAACAACCCGCATCCAAGATTGCGGTGAAAACGCCGTAGTCCATCAATATCGATGGCACGGTCGTATATCCAAGTCACCTGAATCAGCGCGCCGTGAACCGCGCGCAGCGCGAGAAATGCCGCTTGATCCAAGTGTGCAAGCCTATTGTCCACCGGCTCTTCGTCATTCGGGCTGCCCTCAGACGCCAAGACCGCGGGCGCAGAGATGTCGGCCAGTAGGTCGGCCAGGTGGGTGACGATCGTTTTGGGGGTGGGGTAGTCGAGGGCCAGGGTTGCGGGCAGGGTGAGGCCGGTGTGATGGTTAAGGGTGTTACGTAGTTCTAGGGCGGTCAGTGAGTCGATGCCGAGGTCTTTGAAGGGTCGGTCGGGATCGATGGCGGCCGGGTCGGGGTGGGCCAGCACGGTGGCGGTGGCGTTGGCCACCATGGTGGTAAGGGTGCGGAGTTGCTGTTCGGCGGTTTGACCGGCCAGCCGCGCCACCAACCCTCCGGGGCTGGCGGTGGCGGCCTGTGGGCGGTTGGTGGTCAGCGCGGACAGGACCGGATCCAAGGTGTTGTCGCGTGCGTGGCGGGTCAACGCGCTGGTGTTGACGGGGCTGGCCAGCAGGTTGGGCCGCTGATCGGTGAGCGTGGCGTCGAACAGGGCCAGACCCTGTTCGTTGGTGATTGGGGTCAGGCCGGTGTTGGTCAGGCGGGTCAGGTCGGTCGTGGTGAGGTGGCCGGTCATGCCGGTGGGTGTATGCCAGTAGCCCCAGGCCAGACTGGTGGCCCGGCGGGTGTGATTACGGTGGCGGGCCAGCGCGTCCAGGAAGGCGTTGGCGGCCGCGTAGTTGGCCTGACCGGGGCTGCCGAGTATTGCCGCCGCCGAGGAGAACAAGACGAACGCGGCCAGATCAAGCTCGGCCGTGAGGTTATGCAGATGCCAGGCGGAGTCGGCTTTGGCGGCCAGAACGACATCGAGTTGCTGCGGGGTTAGTTCGGTCACCACGGCGTCAGCCAGGACACCGGCGGCGTGGATGACCGCCGTCAACGGGTGGCCGGCTGCAATGCTGTCAAGCACTGCGGCCAACTCGTCGCGGTTGCTGGTGTCACAAGCGGTGATCGCGACTTCCGCGCCCAGCCCGGCCAGACGTTGTTGCAGTTCACCGGCGCCGGGAGCGTCGGGTCCGCTGCGAGACACCAGCAGCAGATGCTTGATGCGGTGACGGGTGACGAGGTGTTCGGCGACGAGCGCGCCCAACATCCCAGTACCGCCGGTGACCAGCACCGTGCCCTCGGAATCCAACACCGCGGGGGCATCGGGCGGGGTCAGACTCGAAGTGCGGGCCAGGCGGGGGATGTGGACGACACCGTTGCGCAGGGCCAACTGCGGCTCGCTGGCCGGTCGCGTCGAGGCGATGGCCAGCAGGTTGTCCTTGCTGGCAGCACTGTCATCGGTGTCGAGCAGAATGATCCGGTCGGGTTGCTCTTGTTGAGCGGTGTGTATCAACGCCCAGACCGCGGCATGCGCCAGATCGGGGACACCGTCATAAACACTGACGCTGACCGCGTGACGGGTGAGGATCATCAGGCGGGTGTTGGCGGTGTCGGACCGGGCCAGCCAGCCCTGAAGCTGGGCCAGAACGTGGCGGGTCAGAGTATGCACTCGCCGCAGCGATTCAGCCTCCCCTTCCCCCATCCCCTCGGTTCGGGGTAGGAGCCAGATCACCAGGTCCGGGCATGGCGTCACGGTGGCCAGCTCGGTGTGAACCGGGCCGTCGGACAGGCTGGCCGGCAGGCGCCCGGGTGAATCGGTGCATACCGCCCACGTCGGCGGTTGGGTCGTCGACGGATCGGGCAGATCAGGCATCGACGGCCAGGTCAGCTCGAACAGGCTGTCGGATACCCCGGCTATCGACATCGGCCGGCCGATGTCGTCGGAGACAGTGCGCAAAGTCAACGCGCTGATGGTGATCACCGGCGCGCCGGCGGGATCGGTCGCGTGCAGCTCAAAGGTGTCCTCGCCGGTGCGAGTCAGCTGGACATGCAGCTGGGTGGCCGCGGTGGCATACAAAGTGATCCCGCTCAACGCGTACGGAAGCCGCAGCAACGCCGAGTCGGCATCACCGGTGCGGTCCAATACGGAGGCCAACGGATGCAGGGCAGCGTCCAGCAGGGCCGGATGAATACCGTAGCCGGCGACATCGGCGCCTGCAGGCAACGCCACCTCGGCATAGACGACCTCGGGTCGGGCCGGGTCGGTGCCGACACCGCGCAGCGACCGGAACAAGCCGCTGTAGCGGTAACCCCGCTGAGCCAGCCGTTCATAGAAGTCGTCCTGGTCAAGGGCTTCCACACCCGGCGCCGGCACGGGGGGCGCCGCGGCAGGCGGACCAGCACTCAACGCGCCGCTGGCATGCAACATCCACGCGGCGGAATGCTGGCCACCGGTGCGCGAGTGCACGCTAAACGGGCGCCGCCCCTGCTCATCGAGCGCCTGCACCACGATCTGCAGATCCGTCGGTACAGGCTCCGACAGAGTCAGGGCACTATGCAGAATCAGCTCACTGATCACCGGGCACCCGCTCAATTCACCGGCTCGCAGGATCACCTCGATGAACCCCGCCGCCGGGAACACCACGATGTCGTTGACCTGATGGCCGGCCAGCCAGCCCTGGGTGCTTGGTGACAGCCGCCCGCTGACCAGCAGCTGGTCTTGGTCGGCCAGCGCGGCGACCGCCCCCAACAAGGGATGCTCCGCACGGTCCAGACCCAGCCCGCCGGCATCCCCGGCCGGGGCCGGAGCCAGCCAGTAGCGACGATGCTCGAAAGGGTAGGTGGGCAACCCGACGGTGCGGGCATGGGGAAACAGGGCCGACCACGACGGGCTGTGACCGTGATTGTGCAGCTGGGCCAACGTGGTGGCCAGGCTGTCTCGGTCGGGCCGGTCGCGGTGCAACGTAGGGATCACCGCCGACTGGGTCCGCCCCGCGGCCTGAGCCAAGGTGTCGGTGATCGCTGGGGCCAAGACCGGATGCGGGGAGAGCTCCACAAACGTGCACTCACCGGCGGCCAAAAGCGCGACCACACTGTCGTGGAACCGGACCGGCTCACGCAGGTTGCGATACCAGTAGTCGGCGTCCATGGTGGTGGTGTCCAGGGGACCGGCTGAAAATGCTTCGCCCACAGTGGAGTACAGCGGAATGCGGGCGGGCCCCGGAGCCAGATCGGCCAGCTCGGCCAGGAGACGCCCACGTAGTGGTTCGATCTGAACAGAGTGCGAGGCGTAATCGACGGCGATGGGCCTGATGTGGATGCCGTCACGATCACAGGCTGCGGTGAACTGCTCCAGCGCATCAGGGGTGCCGCTGATGATGGTGTGTGAGGGACCGTTTATCGTGGCGATGCTCAACGCCTCACCCCAGGGCCGCAAGCGCGGGTGCAGTTCGTCGGCGCCCAGCAGAACCGACGCCATGGAACCGCCACCGCACAGTGCGCTCAGCGCCTGACTGCGCAGCGCCACAACCTTGGCGGCCTCGGGCAGGGAAAGCGCCCCGGCGACGTAGGCCGCGGCGATCTCCCCTTGGGAGTGGCCGATCACTGCGTCGGGAACAATGCCGTAACTGTCGAGCACCGCGGCCAGCGAAACCATCATCGTGAACAACACAGGCTGGACCACATCGACGCGGTCCAGGGGCGGGGCCGCCGGGTCCTGGCACAAGACCTCGCGCACCGACCAGCCCGTGAACGGGCGCAACGCCTGGTCACATTCGTCGACAGTGTCGGCGAAGACGGAGTGGTGTTCGTAGAGTTCTCGACCCATACCGAGGTGTTGGCCGCCTTGGCCCGGAAGGACGAACACGGTTTTCCCGCGAAGGTGGGCCAGGTGATGATGTTGGGTCAGCTGCGGGTGGGGCTGGCCCGTGCGCAGGGCATGTAGAGCGTCGAGCAGATCTTCGCGCGGATCGGCGGTGCCCACCGGTGCGGTGATCACCGCCCGATGGGAGTGATGCGTGCGGGTGCTGGCCAGGCTGTAGGCCACATCGGTGAGATCCAGGTCGGGATGGCGGACCAGATGTTCGTGCAGCCGGTCGGCCTGGGCGCGCAACGCTGTGGGGGTGCGCACCGAAACCGGCCACATCACCAACCCAAACCCAACACCGTCATCGCTTTGCTCAGCCGACACCTCCGGCGCGGTGGGCGGTTGCTGCAGGATCACATGCGCATTCGTGCCACTGATCCCGAACGAAGACACCGCAGCGGTGCGGGGATGATCGGTGACCGGCCAGGGCACCGGTTCGGTGAGTAGGCGAACGGTGCCCGCTGACCAATCGATGTGCGGACTGGGCTGCTCAACGTTCAGGGTCGGAGGCAACACGCCATGATTGAGGGCCTGAATCATCTTGATCATCCCCGCAACACCAGCAGCGGCTTGGGTATGGCCGATGTTGGATTTGACCGATCCCAGCCACAACGGATGCTGCGCATCACGCGCGGCACCATAAGTCGCGATCAACGCACCCGCCTCGATCGGATCACCCAACGTCGTGCCGGTGCCGTGAGCCTCCACCACATCAACCTGATCAAGCCCGACACCCGCATTGGCCACCGCCTGAGTGATCACACGCTGCTGCGCCGGCCCATTAGGAGCACTCAAACCATTAGAAGCACCATCCTGGTTGATCGCCGATCCCGCGATGACCGCCAACACCGGATGATTGTGGCGCTGGGCATCACTGAGCCGCTCCAGGACCAACACCGCCGCCCCTTCACCCCAGCCAGTGCCATCAGCGTCGCCGGAGAACGCTTTACAACGCCCATCAGCAGCCAACCCGCGTTGCCGGGCGAACTCGGTGAACACCGCCGGCGTGGTCATCACCGTCACACCACCGGCAAGAGCGAGAGTCGACTCCCCGTTACGCAACGACTGACACGCCAAATGCGTCGCCACCAACGATGACGAGCAGGCCGTGTCGACAGTCAGGGCGGGACCCTGCAAACCCAACACATAAGCCACACGCCCAGAAGCCACGCTGGTGGACGAGCCGGTCAGACCATATCCCTCCGAACTGTCAGAACCGCCCCCGCCGTAGACCTGTGCCCACGCCCCGACGAACACCCCGGTCTCCGAACCCACCAACGCAGCCGGATCAATACGCGCGGTTTCCAACGCTTCCCAGCACACCTCCAACAGCAACCGCTGCTGAGGATCCATCGTCTGGGCCTCGCGCGCCGAGATCCCGAAAAACTCCGCGTCGAACCCCCCCACCTCCGCCACAAACGCTCCGGCACGGGTGTAGGTCTTACCCACCGCATCAGGATCCGGATCAAACAAACCCGCCAGATCCCACCCCCGGTCGTCAGGAAACTCCCCCAACCCCTCCGTACCGCTGGCCACCAGCTCCCACAACGCCGCCGCCGAATCCACCCCACCCGGGAATCGACACGCCATCCCCACCACAGCCACCGGCTCATCGACACGCGCAAGAAGAGCACGATTCTGTCGCTTCAGCCGCTCGATTTGTAATAATGAGTCACGAAGAGCTTCGATTATATCGTCGTTTTTAATTGCCATTTTAGAATTTGTTCCTAATTGTTGAATTTATTACTGATTGCTCTTGTTCCCACGAGCAATGTTCATAAGTTCGCTCAGGCTCATGCTTGCAATGGCATCTTCTTCAGGCTTTGGTCCTGCTGAATTCATATCGTCTGCGATTTCGCGAAGCATCGCTAGAACCCCTGCATCCGCAAGCCGTTTTCCTGGAATTATTGAGATGAGACGCTTAATTTCGCCCTCCGGCAAATTGTGAGTTCCGCTAATGGCACTGTTTCCGGACAATTGTTCGCGAAGGCGCCTGGCCAGTGTAGCGGGCGTGGGATGGTCGAAGGCCAGGGTTGCGGGCAGGGTGAGGCCGGTGTGATGGTTAAGGGTGTTACGTAGTTCTAGGGCGGTCAGTGAGTCGATGCCGAGGTCTTTGAAGGGTCGGTCGGGATCGATGGCGGCCGGGTCGGGGTGGGCCAGCACGGTGGCGGTGGCGTTGGCCACCATGGTGGTAAGGGTGCGGAGTTGCTGTTCGGCGGTTTGACCGGCCAGCCGCGCCACCAACCCTCCGGGGCTGGCGGTGGCGGCCTGTGGGCGGTTGGTGGTCAGCGCGGACAGGACCGGATCCAAGGTGTTGTCGCGTGCGTGGCGGGTCAACGCGCTGGTGTTGACGGGGCTGGCCAGCAGGTTGGGCCGCTGATCGGTGAGCGTGGCGTCGAACAGGGCCAGACCCTGTTCGTTGGTGATTGGGGTCAGGCCGGTGTTGGTCAGGCGGGTCAGGTCGGTCGTGGTGAGGTGGCCGGTCATGCCGGTGGGTGTATGCCAGTAGCCCCAGGCCAGACTGGTGGCCCGGCGGGTGTGATTACGGTGGCGGGCCAGCGCGTCCAGGAAGGCGTTGGCGGCCGCGTAGTTGGCCTGACCGGGGCTGCCGAGTATTGCCGCCGCCGAGGAGAACAAGACGAACGCGGCCAGATCAAGCTCGGCCGTGAGGTTATGCAGATGCCAGGCGGAGTCGGCTTTGGCGGCCAGAACGACATCGAGTTGCTGCGGGGTTAGTTCGGTCACCACGGCGTCAGCCAGGACACCGGCGGCGTGGATGACCGCCGTCAACGGGTGGCCGGCTGCAATGCTGTCAAGCACTGCGGCCAACTCGTCGCGGTTGCTGGTGTCACAAGCGGTGATCGCGACTTCCGCGCCCAGCCCGGCCAGACGTTGTTGCAGTTCACCGGCGCCGGGAGCGTCGGGTCCGCTGCGAGACACCAGCAGCAGATGCTTGATGCGGTGACGGGTGACGAGGTGTTCGGCGACGAGCGCGCCCAACATCCCAGTACCGCCGGTGACCAGCACCGTGCCCTCGGAATCCAACACCGCGGGAGGGGTCAGCACGATTTTGCCGGTATGGCGGCCTTGGCTCATGTCACGGAAGGCTTGCGGCGCGTTCAGCAGGCCGAAGCTGGTGGTGGGCAGCGGTTTGAGGACGCCGGCGGCAAACATCGGCATCAGCGCTGTCCATGCTCGCAGGAGGAATTCTGATGCCGCGTTGCCCAGATCGTAGGCCTGATAGTGCACACCGGGATGGGCTGCGGCCACGTCGTCGGCCAGGCGGATGTCGGTCTTGCCTAATTCGATGAAACGGCCCCCACGGGGCAGCAGTTGCAGTGAAGCATCGACGAAATCTCCACTGAGGCTGTCCAGCACGACATCCATGCCCTCTCCATGGGTCGCGTCGCGGAAGGTATCGACGAAATCCAGCGTGCGCGACGAGGCGATGTGCCCGCGGTCGACCCCCAGATCGTCGAGGACGTGATGTTTGTTCGGGTGGGCGGTGGCAAAAACCTCCGCACCCAGGTGGGTGGCGATCTGGATGGCGGCTTGACCGACACCGCCAGCGCCGGCGTGGATGAGCACCCGCTGCCCAGCCGACAGTCCTGCGAGTTCAACCAATGCGATATAGGCGGTCAAAAACGCCGTCGGAACCGAGGCCGCCTGAGCAAACGACCACCCAGGCGGGATCCCAACCACCGCGCGGTGGTCAGTGACGGCGGTAGTCGAAAAAGCGTTCTGGGGGAAAAGGCCCATCACCCCATCACCGGGCCGAACGCTGGTGACGTCGGGGGCGGTGTCGATGATGACCCCGGCGGCTTCAGCGCCGAGGCCCTCATCGGCGATGGCACCTAATGCCACCACCACGTCGTGGAAGTTCAGCCCGGCGGCCTGAACCTGAATGCGGATCTGCCCCGGGGCCAGCGCCGTGGGAGCACTGGCGGGAACCAGGGTCAGGTTGGCTAAGTCACCTTTGCCGGTAGTGGCCAGCTGCCAGGCGGGGGCATCGGGCGGGGTCAGACTCGAAGTGCGGGCCAGGCGGGGGATGTGGACGACACCGTTGCGCAGGGCCAACTGCGGCTCGCTGGCCGGTCGCGTCGAGGCGATGGCCAGCAGGTTGTCCTTGCTGGCAGCACTGTCATCGGTGTCGAGCAGAATGATCCGGTCGGGTTGCTCTTGTTGAGCGGTGTGTATCAACGCCCAGACCGCGGCATGCGCCAGATCGGGGACACCGTCATAAACACTGACGCTGACCGCGTGACGGGTGAGGATCATCAGGCGGGTGTTGGCGGTGTCGGACCGGGCCAGCCAGCCCTGAAGCTGGGCCAGAACGTGGCGGGTCAGAGTATGCACTCGCCGCAGCGATTCAGCCTCCCCTTCCCCCATCCCCTCGGTTCGGGGTAGGAGCCAGATCACCAGGTCCGGGCATGGCGTCACGGTGGCCAGCTCGGTGTGAACCGGGCCGTCGGACAGGCTGGCCGGCAGGCGCCCGGGTGAATCGGTGCATACCGCCCACGTCGGCGGTTGGGTCGTCGACGGATCGGGCAGATCAGGCATCGACGGCCAGGTCAGCTCGAACAGGCTGTCGGATACCCCGGCTATCGACATCGGCCGGCCGATGTCGTCGGAGACAGTGCGCAAAGTCAACGCGCTGATGGTGATCACCGGCGCGCCGGCGGGATCGGTCGCGTGCAGCTCAAAGGTGTCCTCGCCGGTGCGAGTCAGCTGGACATGCAGCTGGGTGGCCGCGGTGGCATACAAAGTGATCCCGCTCAACGCGTACGGAAGCCGCAGCAACGCCGAGTCGGCATCACCGGTGCGGTCCAATACGGAGGCCAACGGATGCAGGGCAGCGTCCAGCAGGGCCGGATGAATACCGTAGCCGGCGACATCGGCGCCTGCAGGCAACGCCACCTCGGCATAGACGACCTCGGGTCGGGCCGGGTCGGTGCCGACACCGCGCAGCGACCGGAACAAGCCGCTGTAGCGGTAACCCCGCTGAGCCAGCCGTTCATAGAAGTCGTCCTGGTCAAGGGCTTCCACACCCGGCGCCGGCACGGGGGGCGCCGCGGCAGGCGGACCAGCACTCAACGCGCCGCTGGCATGCAACATCCACGCGGCGGAATGCTGGCCACCGGTGCGCGAGTGCACGCTAAACGGGCGCCGCCCCTGCTCATCGAGCGCCTGCACCACGATCTGCAGATCCGTCGGTACAGGCTCCGACAGAGTCAGGGCACTATGCAGAATCAGCTCACTGATCACCGGGCACCCGCTCAATTCACCGGCTCGCAGGATCACCTCGATGAACCCCGCCGCCGGGAACACCACGATGTCGTTGACCTGATGGCCGGCCAGCCAGCCCTGGGTGCTTGGTGACAGCCGCCCGCTGACCAGCAGCTGGTCTTGGTCGGCCAGCGCGGCGACCGCCCCCAACAAGGGATGCTCCGCACGGTCCAGACCCAGCCCGCCGGCATCCCCGGCCGGGGCCGGAGCCAGCCAGTAGCGACGATGCTCGAAAGGGTAGGTGGGCAACCCGACGGTGCGGGCATGGGGAAACAGGGCCGACCACGACGGGCTGTGACCGTGATTGTGCAGCTGGGCCAACGTGGTGGCCAGGCTGTCTCGGTCGGGCCGGTCGCGGTGCAACGTAGGGATCACCGCCGACTGGGTCCGCCCCGCGGCCTGAGCCAAGGTGTCGGTGATCGCTGGGGCCAAGACCGGATGCGGGGAGAGCTCCACAAACGTGCACTCACCGGCGGCCAAAAGCGCGACCACACTGTCGTGGAACCGGACCGGCTCACGCAGGTTGCGATACCAGTAGTCGGCGTCCATGGTGGTGGTGTCCAGGGGACCGGCTGAAAATGCTTCGCCCACAGTGGAGTACAGCGGAATGCGGGCGGGCCCCGGAGCCAGATCGGCCAGCTCGGCCAGGAGACGCCCACGTAGTGGTTCGATCTGAACAGAGTGCGAGGCGTAATCGACGGCGATGGGCCTGATGTGGATGCCGTCACGATCACAGGCTGCGGTGAACTGCTCCAGCGCATCAGGGGTGCCGCTGATGATGGTGTGTGAGGGACCGTTTATCGTGGCGATGCTCAACGCCTCACCCCAGGGCCGCAAGCGCGGGTGCAGTTCGTCGGCGCCCAGCAGAACCGACGCCATGGAACCGCCACCGCACAGTGCGCTCAGCGCCTGACTGCGCAGCGCCACAACCTTGGCGGCCTCGGGCAGGGAAAGCGCCCCGGCGACGTAGGCCGCGGCGATCTCCCCTTGGGAGTGGCCGATCACTGCGTCGGGAACAATGCCGTAACTGTCGAGCACCGCGGCCAGCGAAACCATCATCGTGAACAACACAGGCTGGACCACATCGACGCGGTCCAGGGGCGGGGCCGCCGGGTCCTGGCACAAGACCTCGCGCACCGACCAGCCCGTGAACGGGCGCAACGCCTGGTCACATTCGTCGACAGTGTCGGCGAAGACGGAGTGGTGTTCGTAGAGTTCTCGACCCATACCGAGGTGTTGGCCGCCTTGGCCCGGAAGGACGAACACGGTTTTCCCGCGAAGGTGGGCCAGGTGATGATGTTGGGTCAGCTGCGGGTGGGGCTGGCCCGTGCGCAGGGCATGTAGAGCGTCGAGCAGATCTTCGCGCGGATCGGCGGTGCCCACCGGTGCGGTGATCACCGCCCGATGGGAGTGATGCGTGCGGGTGCTGGCCAGGCTGTAGGCCACATCGGTGAGATCCAGGTCGGGATGGCGGACCAGATGTTCGTGCAGCCGGTCGGCCTGGGCGCGCAACGCTGTGGGGGTGCGCACCGAAACCGGCCACATCACCAACCCAAACCCAACACCGTCATCGCTTTGCTCAGCCGACACCTCCGGCGCGGTGGGCGGTTGCTGCAGGATCACATGCGCATTCGTGCCACTGATCCCGAACGAAGACACCGCAGCGGTGCGGGGATGATCGGTGACCGGCCAGGGCACCGGTTCGGTGAGTAGGCGAACGGTGCCCGCTGACCAATCGATGTGCGGACTGGGCTGCTCAACGTTCAGGGTCGGAGGCAACACGCCATGATTGAGGGCCTGAATCATCTTGATCATCCCCGCAACACCAGCAGCGGCTTGGGTATGGCCGATGTTGGATTTGACCGATCCCAGCCACAACGGATGCTGCGCATCACGCGCGGCACCATAAGTCGCGATCAACGCACCCGCCTCGATCGGATCACCCAACGTCGTGCCGGTGCCGTGAGCCTCCACCACATCAACCTGATCAAGCCCGACACCCGCATTGGCCACCGCCTGAGTGATCACACGCTGCTGCGCCGGCCCATTAGGAGCACTCAAACCATTAGAAGCACCATCCTGGTTGATCGCCGATCCCGCGATGACCGCCAACACCGGATGATTGTGGCGCTGGGCATCACTGAGCCGCTCCAGGACCAACACCGCCGCCCCTTCACCCCAGCCAGTGCCATCAGCGTCGCCGGAGAACGCTTTACAACGCCCATCAGCAGCCAACCCGCGTTGCCGGGCGAACTCGGTGAACACCGCCGGCGTGGTCATCACCGTCACACCACCGGCAAGAGCGAGAGTCGACTCCCCGTTACGCAACGACTGACACGCCAAATGCGTCGCCACCAACGATGACGAGCAGGCCGTGTCGACAGTCAGGGCGGGACCCTGCAAACCCAACACATAAGCCACACGCCCAGAAGCCACGCTGGTGGACGAGCCGGTCAGACCATATCCCTCCGAACTGTCAGAACCGCCCCCGCCGTAGACCTGTGCCCACGCCCCGACGAACACCCCGGTCTCCGAACCCACCAACGCAGCCGGATCAATACGCGCGGTTTCCAACGCTTCCCAGCACACCTCCAACAGCAACCGCTGCTGAGGATCCATCGTCTGGGCCTCGCGCGCCGAGATCCCGAAAAACTCCGCGTCGAACCCCCCCACCTCCGCCACAAACGCTCCGGCACGGGTGTAGGTCTTACCCACCGCATCAGGATCCGGATCAAACAAACCCGCCAGATCCCACCCCCGGTCGTCAGGAAACTCCCCCAACCCCTCCGTACCGCTGGCCACCAGCTCCCACAACGCCGCCGCCGAATCCACCCCACCCGGGAATCGACACGCCATCCCCACCACAGCCACCGGCTCATCCGAAGCCGTTTGCGATGCCACCGGTAAAGCCGCGGCAGCCGACCCGGTCATTTGCTGGCCTAGGTGGACGGCCAACGCGGCTGGGGTGGGGTAGTCGAAGGCCAGCGTGGGAGACAAAGTCAGTTCGGTGGCGGTCTGAAGCCGGTCAAGCAACTCGGCGGCCTTCAGCGAGTCGAACCCCAGTTCCTGAAACGCCCACTCAGGGTCGATGTCGTCAGGGCTGGGATGCCCCAACACCACTGCCGCCTGCGCGCACACCACCCCAACCAGCAGGTCATGTTGCTGCTGCCGGAGCGTGCGCAGACGTTGGGCCCATCCCGAGTCGGCTCCGGCGTCCGCCGCCGTGTCATCGACCACGGGCTGCTCTGCCCGGCGGATCGTCCCGTCTAGGCGGGTAAACCCATCGTCCAGATACCGCTGCAGGCAGTCCCGGCGTCTGACCTTGCCACTTGTGGTGAGGGGAATCGAATGTGGGGGTACCAGCACAAGATCCGCCACACTCAGACCGTGCGACTTCGATATCGCTGCGGTGATTTCGCGCCTGACGGCGCCCATCCTGTGCGTCGCAGCCTCTTGGACGTCGTCGCCAGGCTTGAGTTCGACGATGGTGACCAGCTGCTCAACGCCGCCCTCGTCCGGAACCGCTATCGCCACGCAGCGTCCTCGGGTAATCTCCTGGATCGTCGCCTCGATGTCGTCGGGAGAGTGGTTGCGCCCGTACACGATCAAGAGATCCTTGATACGGCCGACGATGAAGAGCTCGCCGGCGGAGATGAAGCCCAAGTCCCCGGTTCTCAGCCAGGGCCCGTCGGGTGTACCGGGCGACGGATCGACAAGCGTTGCACCGAAGGTGCGTTCAGTCTCTTGAGGTTTCTGCCAATAGCCGCTGGCGACGTTGTCGCCATGCACCCAGATCTCACCGACTCGTCCCGCCGGATGCTCGACACGGGTCTCGGGGTCGACGATACGCACGATACCGCAGTCGCCGAAGCCGTAACTGACCAGCGGTATTCCGTCTCCGTTTGAACACCGCTGGGCATGGCCGGCGCTCAGCTTCGCGGATTCGAACGAAACGCTTGCCGGCGGTTTACCCGCGGTGCTGCACGCAACCAACAGCGTGGCTTCTGCGAGCCCATACGACGGTCGTAACGCCTTCGGGTCAAGATTGAAGCGAGCAAACCGCTCAGCAAAGCGTCTGAGAGTCGCCGGGTTTACTCGTTCGGCACCGTTGACAATGTTGCGCACGTCCCCGAGGTCGAGCCCGGCCATGTCGTCATCTGATGTTTTGCGTGCCGCCAATTCGAAAGCGATGTTGGGCCCACCCGAAAACGCGTGACTGTTGCTGGCCAACAATTGCATCCACCGCGCCGGTCGCTGCAGGAACGACGACGGACTCGTCAGCACGGCGGGAAACCCTCCCAGTATCGGGACGGCAATTCCCAGTATCAGTCCCAAGTCGTGGAAGAGCGGCAGCCACGACACCACAGTGGTGTCCGGCGGAGCAACCCCCCCGTCGTCCCCATACCAGGCGGACATGAGCTGTTCGAAATTGGAGCGAATGTTTTCGTGTGAGACCACGACTCCCGCCGGTGTGCGGGTCGACCCTGAGGTGTACTGCAAATGCGCGATGCTCGTCGGACTATCGGCCTCGGCAGCCGGTCCTATCTCAGAGTCGAGATCCAGCAAATCAACCTCGATGACCGATGGCGCGGATTCACCGGGCTTCAACCTGATGTATTCGGCGATGTTGCCTGCGACAGAGGAGGTCGTGAGAATGGTCGACGCCGATGCGTCACGCAACACTGAACCAACACGCTCATCGCTGGCACCACCCAGCGGGACTGACAGCGGAACCGCGATCAGTCCGGCCTGTAGTGCGCCCAGGAACCCAGTGACGTACTCGAGTCCTTGCGGCGCCAATATCACGGCACGGTCACCGGTTGACCCGCAACGTTTGAGCTCCTGCGCGACGTTGAGCGTTCGCCGATACAGCTGCAACCACGTCAGGCTTTCCGCAACGCCGGCCCAGTCCTGCTCGTAATCAACGTATGTGAACGCTGTCTCACTGGACCGAAGACCAGCGCGCTCCCGCAGCACAGCGGGAATGGAAGACTCAAACACAGGTTGACGATACCCGGACAGAGATCGATGAGAAAAACGGGATGCGTTGCCCAGAGCATCGTTCTTGATTGTAGTCGCCGCTGTCCAGTGAATGGTGACGCTGCTCGCGCGAGCACAGTCATGCCACGCACCGCCATTCCCGCCCTTGCCGTTGCGACGTCATCCGCAACGCGCCGAGTTATATTGCAGCAGTGAACAAGTGAGTGTTTGCGCGCCAGCTTCACCGGGGGCGTGCAGCGACCGGGCGGGCTCACGGCCCGGTCGGCCAACGATGAGATCACTTATTCGGTGGAGTGTGCGCCCTCGACAGTCGGAAGCCTGTTGCGTGAGTTCAGGTTCGGCCACGCCCGTCAACTGGAACCCATGCTGCGCGACCACCTGGTTGCTGGCCGGCGACGATACGCGGGCGTTCGGCGGCGACGTCGACTCACGACTGCGCCCGGTTGACGGCCACACCAGGATCGGGCGAACAGAACCTCCGGAGAGGGCGATCACGGTCGACATCGAACGCGCGGCGCTGGTGGTCGCCGGCAAACGCGCTGTCTGCACGATCGGGTCACCGGCCAGATGGGTGGATCGAGGGCCTACATCACCCGAACGTCGTGAGCTTCGTGCTCGGACTGCTCGGGCTGTTCGATCACGTGATGGACCTGCTGCACCTGCGGCTCGAGTACCTGCTGCACCTGCGGCGCCCTGATCGGCGCCGGCTGCTCGACGCCGCCCGAGCGCTGCAGCAGCCGGACGAAGTCCGCGATGCTGAGGGTTTCACCGCGCCGTGACGGGTCGATGCTCGCCGCGAGGAGACGGCTCGCCGACTCGTTGCCCGAGCCCGCCCACTCGGCGAAGGCATTGCGCGACGTCTTGCGGCGCTGCGCGAAACCGATGTCGATGAGGTTGAAGACCTGCTCCCGGAAATCCGAGTCGGTGGGCCACGATGAAACCTCGTAGCGGTCGAGACGGACCAGACCCGAGTACACCCGCGGGATGGGCCAGAATACCGTCGGCGAGACCATGCCGTAACGGCGGACATTGCCGAAGAACCTGATCTTCGCGCTGGGCACGCCGTAGTCCTTGCCGCCGGGTTCGGCCGCCAGACGCTCGGCGACCTCGGCCTGCACCATGACCATGACGGTCCGGATGGTGGGGAACTCGGCAAGCAGGTGCAGCAGCGCCGGGACGGCGACGTTGTATGGCAGATTCGCCACCAGCGCCGTCGGCTGCTCGATCAAGTCCGATTGCTTGAGAGTCACGATGTCCTGGTTGAGCACCGTCAAGCGGTTGATCTCGCTGTGGGAATGCTCCGCGATGGTCTTGGGCAGCTGCCGCGCCAGCACCGGATCGATCTCCACAGCGGTGACCCGCGCGCCCCGGTCCAGCAGCGCCAACGTCAGCGATCCCAGGCCCGGACCGACCTCCAGGACGCTGTCATGGCGGTGCACGCCGGACGCAGATACGATGCGACGGACGGTGTTGGCGTCGTGGACGAAGTTCTGGCCGAACGACTTGCGTGGCCGGAAATCAATCTCTTTCGCCAGGTGTCGAATCTCGGTTCGCCCGAGTAGTCGGATTGTCAGGACGTCCCCACTCTCCCGCTACACACGGGCCACGCACCCCAACCTTGACGCGCCCGAGTGACCTCAGCAATCGCGATCTGCTCTTCTCTCGTTGCCAGATCCGCCCTCGCAGCATACCTCAGACCACCGTTCCGCTCCCAGGTATTTTGATCAAATTGCACTCCGCCGTAGAAACCGTTGCCCGAATTGATGGCCCAGTTACCCGTCGATTCGCAATGTGCTAGCGCATCCCATTGGGCTCCATTGCTGACCGGCGGCACCTCGGTCCCCGGCTTTGCACCTACCCGGAGCACGGCGTCGCGGGCCGGCGTGATAATGACATTGGCTACTGGCAGCCTGCCGGTCTCGACCCCATTTACCTTAGCGACAGCAAATGTAACGTCCTGAACACCGGGACCTCCGGGATCGTCGACGACCTGACGGCTCATGTTCATGGTCGGGTCGTCGATGCGCTTGTTGGCCGGCAGCAGCGGAATGCGCTGCTCAAGCTTCTCCAGGCGGATACGGGTCACCTGGATCTGCATACCGTCGGTCACCGGCGAGGACGCCGCGGGAACCACGGTGTCGCGCTGCTCGAGCGGGACGCCGGCGGCCTGCAGCAGACCGGCGACATTCGGGGCGGCCAACCGCACTGTGCGGACCACTCCGGCGTCGTCGAGCTGCACGGTCTTGGCGCTGACCACGGGTAATGACATCCCGGATAGCGGGACGCGGCTCCCGCGAGACGCCGCGGCGGGAGCCTTGTCGGTCATCTGCAGCTGGGCCAGTGCCTCCTGGACGGTCGCTGCGGTCGTCCACACCTGGCGGCTTCGCTCGCCGTCCAGCGAAATCTGCAGCGGCCGGCTGCGACGCAGCACGATCGTCTCGGCCTGATGCACGGGCTGGTCGGCCGCGGGGTACAGATCATCGCGTTGGTCGACGTCGAACCCGTTCTCTTTGACGACATCGATGACCCGGGACTTCATGGTGGCGACCGTCATCTGCGCGCCGTCCACGGTCAGCGTGACCGTCTTGCGGGCGGCGACAGCAAAGCCGCCAGCAAAGGTGAGTGCGAGCAGTAACGCACCGACGAGAAGACGCAGCGCTGGCGAGCGCTCTTGGTGGAGCTTGTGCAAAGTATTCAAAACGTGTTTTATCCCGACTATCGGACGGTTGACGGACGAGCCGCTTCCCCCCGTTCGATCACGACACGGTAACGAACAAGCCTAGGGGCGGCAACTCGCCAGCCCATAGGCGTGTCGGGCCGTCGAAGTGGTTTCCCGCGCAATCACTTCTGCGGGACGGTCGACGACTTCGGCAAGCGCTCGCACGGTGTACGGAAGGCAATACGGCTCGTTCGGGGCGCCACGATACGGGTGCGGGGTCAAAAACGGCGCATCGGTCTCCACGAGCAGTTGGTTGGGCGGGATCAACGGTGCGGCCTCACGCAGGGCGCGGGCGTTGCGGAAGCTGACGGTGCCGGACAGGCTCAGCAACCAGCCGGCGTCGATACACGTCCGTGCCATCGCGACGTCCGACGAGAAGCAGTGGAAGATGACCGTCTCGGGTGCACCCTCCACACGAAGCACGTCGAGCACCTCCGCATCGGCGTCACGGTTGTGGATCATCAACGGCTTGCGGGTTCGCTTCGCCAGATCGATGTGCCAGGCGAAGGCGTCGCGTTGGTCGGCAGCCGCGGCGCAGCCTTCGAGCCGGCCCGGCCAGTACATGTCCATGCCGGTCTCGCCGATCGCCACCACCCGGGGGTGCCCAGCCAACCGCTCGATCTCGGCCTTGGCCTCCTCGGTCAGCGCGTTGGCCCGCGTCGGGTGCAGCGCGACGGCGGCGTAGACCCGGTCATCCCAGCCGGCCGCCTCCGTCACCCAGCGCGCCGACGCAAGATCGTCGGCGATGGTGACGACGGCCCCGACCCCGACCGCCGCGGCACGGTCCACGATCGCCCGCACGCCGGCGGCGTCGGAGGCTCCGCACGCATCGAGATGGGTATGGGCGTCGATCAACGGGACCAGTGGCTCCGGTGGCGGCGGCGCGGGTCGCCGGGCGGAGGGCGGGGACGCTTCGGCACTCACCCGCCACACAATAAGGTGAGACCAAATGAGCGAGCCGTATTACATAACGACAGCCATCGCCTATCCCAACGGCGACCCCCACGTCGGACACGCCTACGAATACATCGCCACCGACGCGATCGCGCGGTTCAAACGGCTCGACGGCTTCGACGTCCGATACCTCACCGGCACCGACGTCCACGGCCAGAAGATGGCGGAGACCGCCGCGGCTGAGGGCATCCCGACCGCCGAGTTGGCGCAGCGCAACTCCGACGTCTTCGAGCGGATGCAGGAGAGGCTCAACATCTCCTTCGACCGCTTCATCCGCACCACGGACGAGGACCACATCGACGCCTCCATCGACATCTGGAACCGGATGAACGAGGCTGGCGACATTTACCTCGGCAATTACTCCGGCTGGTACTCGGTACGCGACGAACGCTTCTTCACCGAGGGCGAGACGAGCGTCGGCCCCGACGGCGCCCGGCTGGCCACCGAGACCGGCGCACCATTGACGTGGATGGAGGAGGAGACCTACTTCTTCAAACTGTCGGCCTACGCCGACCGGCTGCTCGCGCACTACCAGGCTCATCCGGAGTTCATCGAGCCCGACGTGCGGCGCAACGAAGTGGTCAGTTTCGTCTCCGGCGGGCTGCGCGATTTCTCGATCTCGCGCACCACATTCGACTGGGGTGTGCCGGTGCCCGACCACCCCGACCACGTCATGTACGTGTGGGTTGACGCGCTGACCAACTACCTCACCGGTGTCGGCTTCCCCGACACCGACTCGGAGCTGTTCCGCCGGTTCTGGCCGGCCGATCTGCACATGATCGGCAAGGACATCATCCGGTTCCACACCGTCTACTGGCCCGCGTTCTTGATGTCGGCGGGAATCGAGTTGCCGCGCAAAGTCTTTGTGCACGGGTTCCTGCTCAATCGGGGCGAGAAGATGAGCAAGTCGGTGGGCAACGTCGTCGACCCGATGAACCTCGTCGACACCTTCGGCGTGGACCAGGTGCGCTACTTCTTCCTGCGCGAGGTGCCGTTCGGGCAGGACGGGAGCTACAGCGAGGACGCGATCATCGGCCGCATCAACGCCGACCTGGCCAACGAGCTGGGCAACCTGGCGCAGCGGTCGTTGTCGATGGTCGCCAAGAACCTGGACGGCGTCGCCCCGGAACCCGGCGAATTCAGCGGCGACGATCTCGACCTGCTGGCGGCCGCCGACGGGCTGCTGGAGCGGGTGCGGACCCACTACGACGCCACGGCCATGCATCTGGCGCTCGAGGCGATCTGGTCGGTGCTGGCGGCGGCGAACAAGTACTTCTCCGCGCAGGAGCCGTGGGTGCTGCGCAAGAGCGATCCCGACCGGTTCAGGACGGTGCTCTACACGACGCTGGAGACGGTGCGGATTGCGGCGCTGCTGAGCCAGCCGGTGATGCCCGAGTCCATGGCCAAGCTGCTCGAGCTGCTCGGCCAGCCCGCGGACCAGTGCTCGTTCCTGGCGATCGGCACCCGGCTGGCGCCGGGGACCGCGCTGCCGGCCCCGGTCGGGGTGTTTCCGCGCTACCAGGTGCAGTGATATAGGGCACATCCGGACGTGGATCGTCACACTCCGGAGGTGCGCGGTGTCTGGGGGGCAGACCGGCTCACAGGACGAGCCGAATGTCCCGAGGAGACAGAAGTGACGAAACTGAACACCCGCGTCGTCGTGCTCGGCGGCGGATACTCCGGCGTGATGGCCGCCAACCGACTGACCCGGCGCGACGATTTGGACGTCACGCTGGTCAATGCCCGGCCGGCGTTCGTCGAGCGGATCCGGCTGCACCAACTCGTCACCGGAAGCGACGACGCGCTGGCGGACTACTCGGCCGTGCTGGGTGACGAAGTGCGCCTGGTGGTGGGCGAAGCCGCCCATATCGACGCGGCCGCCCGGCGCGTCGAGCTGGCCTCGGGTCAGTCGCTTGGTTACGACTACCTGATCTACACCGTCGGCAGCACCGGCGCCGTCCCGGCCGCTATCCCGGGTGGCGCCGAGTTCGCCTACCCGATAAGCGAACTCGAGCAGGCGCAGCGGTTGGCCCACCGGCTGGGGGATGTGTCGGCGTCGGCTCCGATGGTGGTGGTTGGCGGCGGGCTCACCGGAATCGAGACGGCGGCCGAGTTGGCCGAGGCGGGACGTCCGGTCACGATGGTCACCAACGTGTTGGGACCGTCACTCGGGCGGGCTGGGCGTCGTTCGGTCGCCAAGCGGCTGGCCAAGTTGGGCGTCGCGGTCATCGAGGGCGCCATCGTCTCGCGCGTGGCCGCCGACCGGGTGGCACTCGGCGACGGGCGTGAGCTGCCCAGCGCCGTGACGGTGTGGACGGCGGGCTTCGGTGTTCCCGGGCTCGCCGCGGCCAGCGGGCTGACCACCGACACCATGGGCCGGTTGCTCACCGACGAGACGCTGACCAGTGTCGACGATCCGCGCATCATCGCCGCCGGCGACGCGGCGGCACCGTCGGGTCTGCCGTTCCGGATGAGCTGCCAGGCCGCGCTGCCGCTCGGCGCACAGGCCGCGAACACGGTGCTGTCGCGCCTCGCGGGCAGCGATCCTCGGGGCGTGAACCAGGCGATGTTTGCGCAGTGCATCAGCCTCGGCCGTGGTGCCGGCACCGTGCAGCTCGGCCACACCGACGACTCTCCGACACGTTTCTACGCCGGCGGACGCACCGGTGCGCTCATCAAGGAGCAGGTGTGTAGGCAGACGTTGAGGTGGATGCGCGGCGAGGCGGCCAAGCCGGGCTCGTACACGTGGGTCAAAGGCCCCGACCGTCACGAGCAGTTGGCGACGGCGGAGGTCGCCATCCCATGACCACCACGCCGGGTGACGAGCACGCCGAAAGGTTCGTCCTGCTGCGGCCGTTGCTGTTCACGATTGCCTACGAGATCCTAGGCAGCGCAACGGAATCCGATGATGTGCTGCAGGAGAGCTACCTGCGATGGGCCAACGTCGACCTCACGACGGTGCAGGACACCAAGGCGTACCTGGCTCGGCTCGTCACCCGGCAGTCGCTCAACGCGCTGAGGGCTCAGTCCCGACGCCGCGAGGACTACATCGGACCCTGGCTGCCCGAACCGCTGCTGCTCGACGCGAAGGACGCCTCGACCGATGTGGTGCTCGCCGAGTCGGTGTCGATGGCAATGCTCGTCGTGCTGGAGACATTGAGCCCCGACGAGCGCGCGGTTTTCGTGCTGCGCGAGGTGTTCGGCTTCAGCCACGACGAGATCGCTTCGACGATCGGCAAGTCCGCCGCCGCGGTGCGTCAGATGGCGCACCGCGCGCGGGACCATGTCCAGTCCCGCCGCAAGCGATTCGACCCTGTCGATCCCAAGCTTTCGTCGGAGATCACCGCGCGGTTCTTCGCGGCCGCATCGACCGGAGACGTCGACGGGCTGTTGGCGATGCTCACCGACGATGTCGTGTGGACCGCCGACAGCGACGGAAAAGTCACCGCCGCCCGCAAGCCGGTACGCGGTGCCGAGCGGGTCGCCAGGGTGATCATCGGCCTGGTCCGCGTGGCCGGCGAAGCCGGGCGCATCGAGCCGGCCATGTACAACAACTCGCCCGCCTTCAAGCTGTACCTGGGCGACAACTTCGAAGGCGTGATCATGATCGAGCTCACCGAGGGACGGATCAGCCATTTCTACGTGATGCGCAATCCGGACAAGCTGGTCGGCGTCGACCGTCGACGACAGATCAGCCGGTAGTGACCCACATCACGTTCTGTCACATATACGCCGCCGGTGGTGTCTTGAGGGCATGACTGATCACAACGCAACAAACGATTCGCGGCTCGCCGCGGCTACGAAAGTCGTCGTCATCGGCGGCGGCTACTCCGGCACCATTGCGGCCAACCATCTGCGGGCGCGCGCCGACACCGACGTCACGCTGGTCAACCCCCGCCCGAAGTTCGTCGAACGGATCAGGCTGCACCAGTTGGTGGCGGGCACCGGCACCGTCACCGTCGACTACGGCACACTGCTCGGCGAGGGCGTGCACCTCGTCGTCGACAGCGCGACGCGGATCGACACGGCAGCGCGCACCGTGGCGCTGGCGTCGGGCCGCGAGCTGGATTACGACTACGTAATCTACGCGGTCGGCAGCACCGGCGCCGTGCCGGCATCGGTGCCCGGCGCGACCGAATTCGCCTATCCGATCGCCGAATTCGAGCTTGCGCAGCGGCTGCGCAACGCCATCGACGAGCTTGCCCCCGGCGCCCCGATCACCGTCGTCGGCGCGGGCCTGACGGGCACCGAGACCGCAGCCGAGCTGGCCGAACAGGGCCATGCCGTCACGCTGGTCTGCGGCGGCCGGGTGGTCCCCACGCTGTCGGAGCCCGGACGGCGGTCGGTCCGCAAGTGGCTGTGCAGACTCGGCGTCACGGTACTCGAGAGCGACGTGGTGACCGAGGTCCGCGCCGATGCCGTGGTCTTCGCTGACGGCGCGGTGCGACCGAGCGCGCTGACCGTCTGGACCGCGGGCTTCGGTGTGCCGGAACTGGCTGCGGCCAGCGGGCTGCGCACCGACGCGCTGGGCCGGCTGCTCACCGACGAGACGCTGACCAGCGTCGACGATCAGCGCATCGTCGCGACCGGTGATGCCGCGTCACCGTCGGACCAGCCGGTTCGGATGAGCTGCCAGTCCGCGTCGCAGCTTGCCCCACAGGCGGCCAACACCGTGCTGAGCCGCATCGCCGGCACGGAGCCGGCTCGCATCGACGTGGGCTTCCTCGGTTCCTGCGTCAGCCTCGGCCGGCACGCCGCCGTCATCCAGCCCGCCCGCAGGAACGACACGGCGGTGAACGCCTTCGTCGGCGGACGTGTGGTCGCCTGGGCCAAGGAGGCGGTCTGCAAGGGCACCGTGTGGAGCATCCGCCGCGAGGCCCGCAAGCCCGGATCGGCGTTCTGGTTGAAGAGTGGCGAGCGTCCCACCCGGTGGGCCCCGACGCCGCAGGCGGTCGCGAAACCGTGACCATCTCGTCCAGCGAGCACGCCGAGCGGTTCACCCATCTGCGGCCGCTGCTGTTCACGATCGTCTACGAAATACTCGGTTCGGCAACGGAATCCGACGATGTGCTGCAGGACAGCTATCTGCGGTGGTCCGATGTGGACCTTGCGACCGTGCGGGACACCAAGTCGTATCTGGCGCAACTGGTGACGCGGCAGGCGCTCAACGCGCTGCGGGACAGCGCCCGCCGCCGTGAGGACTACATCGGGCCGTGGCTGCCCGAACCGCTGTTGCTCGACGACCGTGACGCCTCGGCCGACGTGGTGCTGGCCGAATCGGTGTCGATGGGCATGCTGGTATTGCTCGAGACGCTCAGCCCGGACGAGCGGGCCGTGTTCGTGCTCCGCGAGGTGTTCGACTTCGACTATGACGAGATCGCCGCAGCGGTGGGCAAAGAGCCCGCGACGGTGCGCAAGGTGGCCCATCGCGCTCGCGAGCATGTGCAGGCGCGACGTCGGCGGTTCGCGCCCGCCGACTCGGCGCGGACTACGCAGATCACCGAACAGTTCATGACCGCGGCCACGACCGGCGACATGGACGGCCTGCTCGCGATCCTCGCGCCGAACGCCACCTGGACCGCCGATCACGGCGGAAAGGCGACGGCGACCCAGCGGCCGGTGGTCGGGGCCAGGAAGGTGGCGGCCGTGATGGGCGCCCTGTTCCGCGCGGCACGCCGCATGCCGGAGATCCGGTTCGAGTCGGTGATCTGCAACAGCGCTCCGGCCGTCGTGGTCTACCGCGGGGATCATCTGGAAGGGGTGTTCCTGCTCGAGATCATCGACGGCAAGATCACCAACTTCTACGCCATGCGGAACCCGGAGAAGCTGGCCTCCATCCTGGTCCCGCGGGTGATCAGCCGGTGAGGTTCTGTCACGCTTGACCGGTGCGAATCGAGCGCCTCGGCGACCTGGGCACCGCTCCGGCGGTGCTGCGGGCCGTCGCCGCCGGCGCCGCCGGTGCCGGGCTGCCGCCGACCGCCGCACTGATCGGCGACTGGTTCGGCTCGGGCGCCGTCATCGTGCCGTCGCTGGCGGTGGCGGCGGTGGACGCAGGCGAGGTTTTCGACGTGCCGCCGGGCGCGGGAGGCGACGCCGTCGGCGGGGGGTGGTTCGGCTATCTGTCCTACCCGGATGCGGGCGCCGACGGGTTGGGCCCGCGGGTTCCGGAGGCGGCGGGCGGATGGGCGGATTGTGTGCTCCGCCAGGATCGTGATGGTCACTGGTGGTACGAAAGCCTCTCGGGGGCAACAATTTCGCCCTGGATAATCGATGGACTGCGAAACCCCTTGGCGCCGGGCAACTTCCACATCCCGTGGCGCGGAGCCGATCGTGAGGCGCATCACCGCGGGGTGCGTGACTGCCTGGAGGCGATCACCGCGGGCGAGGTGTACCAGGCCTGTGTCTGCACCCAGTTCGCGGGCCGGCTCGACGGCGAACCGATCGACTTCTTCGTCGACGCCGTCGCGCGGACATCCCCCGCCCGTGCCGCATACCTGGCGGGCGAGTGGGGCGCCGTCGCGTCGCTGTCGCCCGAGCTTTTCCTGCGGCGGCGAGGCGACGCGGTGACGTCGTGCCCGATCAAGGGCACGCTGCCCCGGCACGCGGACCCGTCGGAACTGCTGGCCTCGGTCAAGGACGTCGCCGAGAACATCATGATCGTGGACCTGGTGCGAAACGATTTGGGCCGGGTCGCGTTGACCGGGTCGGTGACGGTGCCCGAGTTGCTCGTCGTGCAGCCGGCACCCGGGGTGTGGCACCTGGTATCGACGGTGTGCGCGCGTGTCGGCGCCGACGTGCCGATGCGGACGGTGCTCGACGCGACGTTCCCGCCGGCATCGGTGACGGGTACTCCGAAGGGCCGCGCCCGTGAGCTCCTGGTGGGATGGGAGCCGCGACGTCGCGGGGTCTATTGCGGCACTATCGGTTTGGCATCGCCCATCGCGGGCTGCGAGCTCAATGTGGCGATCCGGACGGTGGAGTTCGGCGCCGATGGGTCGGCGGTTCTCGGGGTCGGCGGCGGGATCACGGCCGACTCCGATGTGGACCGGGAGTGGGACGAGTGCCTGCACAAGGCCGCACCGCTCGTCAGGACGATCGCGACCGACAGCGCTCGACCAGTATCTCGGCCAGCCGTTCCGGCTCGCTGACCATCAGCCCGTGGCAGGTGTCCAGCTCGATCACGTCATCGACTCCCCCGATCGCCTCCATGCTCGCACGCTGCTCTGCCGGTGGATGGGTGCGGTCGCGTTTCGTCAGAATCCAGGTGCGCGGCACATTTTCGGGCATCGCGCCTCGGGACACCGTCTCCAGCGGGATCTGCGCGGACTCCGGATACAACCGTCCCGCCATGAACCGTCGGCGGTCACGCCCAACGCCGTTGAGGAACATGAATCTGGCCGCCACTCGGGGAAACTCATATGGCGCACCCTTTCTGGCGTTGCGTCGAGCGACGAATGCCGCCGGTCGGGACACCACATCCACCATCGCGGCGCGCTCGGGCGGCACGCAGGCCCCGGCCAGGATCAGCTCACGGACCCGCGGCGCGCCCAGCTTCGTCACCACGCCCGGAGCAATCAATCCCGCCATCGAATGGCCGACGATGACCACGTCCCCGAGTCCGGTGTCCTCGATGTCGGCGACCACCGATTCGATCCAGGCGGCGATGCGGGCGGCGCGGAGATCACCGGGCTTTCCCCGCCGGCCCGGCAGATCGACCGCGAGCACCCGCAGCTCGGGTTCCAGTCGACGGATCTCGTCCACCGTCAGGTCCCAGCAGTCGCCCGCGTGCGCGCCGCCGTGGATGAGGACGAGAGCGGGCAATGTCATGACTCCTCCAACGCCGCCCATCGCCTCGATGCGTCTGTGCGGTCAGTCTCGCGAGCGCAGCACCGCATCGTAGAGCTCGCGTCGTGACGGAGAGCCGGGATTCTCCGCGACCACCTGTGCGCAGGCGTCCTTCACGCGCGCCCCGGCAACGACGAGTTCGTTCACCTCGGCCACGAGGGTCTCCAAGTCCGCCTGCGGCGTCGCGCCGGCGACCACGACCGTGATCTCACCCAGCACGCCGTCGGTCGCCCATTCCGCGAGTTCGGCGAGCGTGCCGCGGACGATCTCCTCATGGGTCTTGGTCAGCTCCCGGCAGACGGCCGCGCGCCGGTCCGGCCCCAGCATCTGCACCGCGTCGCGCAGGCAGTCGGACAGCCTGCGGGGTGATTCGAAAAACACGGCCGTGCGGGTCTCGCCGGCCAGGGCCTGCAGCCACGTCAGCCGGGCCGAGTGCTTGCGCGGCGCGAAACCCTCGAAACAGAACCGCTCCGACGGCAGCCCGGACACCGCCAGCGCTGTCGTCACCGCGGACGGCCCCGGCAGGCAGCTGACCGGCGCCCCAGCCTCGATGCATGCCGACACGAGCCGATACCCGGGGTCATTGATCAGCGGCATGCCGGCGTCGCTGACCAGCAGCACCGTGGCCCCGCCTTCGATGTCGCCGACCAACGCGGATACGCGTGACGCCTCGTTCTGGTCGAACAGGCTGACCACCCTGCCTGCCAGTCTCACCTCGAGCGCCTGGGCCAGGATGCGGATCCGCCGGGTGTCCTCGGCGGCGATGACATCGGCGCTGCCCAGCGCCCTCACGAGTCGAGACGAGGCGTCCGACGGCTGACCCAGCGGCGTGGCTCCGATCAGCAGTCGGCCGGTGCTCATTCGCAACAGCCTACGATCGCTCTCGTGACCGCCCCGGCCGAAGCAGTCGTTGCCAGGGAGCGCGCGGTTCCCGTGATCAGCCCCGCGCCCCTGGTACCCGTTGCCGACTTCGGGCCGGTGGATCGGCTGCAAGGCTGGGCCATGACCGCCGTCATCACGGCTCTGGCGGCGATTTCGCGTTTCCTGAACCTGGGTTCCCCGACCGATGCGGGCACCCCGATCTTCGATGAGAAGCACTACGCGCCGCAGGCCTGGCAGGTGCTGCACAACCACGGCGTCGAGGACAACCCCGGTTACGGCCTGGTGGTGCACCCGCCGGTCGGTAAGCAACTCATCGCGCTCGGCGAGGCGATCTTCGGCTACAACGGACTGGGCTGGCGCTTTGCCGGCGCGGTGTGCGGCGTCATCATGGTGGCGCTCGTCGTGCGGATCGGCCGACGCATCAGCCGGTCCACGATCGTCGGCGGAATCGCTGGCCTGCTGCTGATCTGTGACGGGGTCAGCTTCGTGGCGGCCCGTACGGCACTGCTGGACGGGTTCCTGACGCTGTTCGTGGTCGCGGCGTTCGGCTGCCTGATCGTCGATCGGGACGAGGTGCGCGAACGGATGCACATCGCGCTGCTGGAGGGCCGCATCGCGGAGACGCCGTGGGGTCCGCGGCTCGGTTTCCGGTGGTGGCGATTCGGCGCCGGCGTGCTGCTCGGGTTGGCATGCGCGACAAAGTGGTCCGGGCTGTACTTCATCGTGTTCTTCGGCCTGATGACGCTGGCGTTCGACATCGGCGCACGCAGGCAGTACCGGGTGCCGCGGCCGTGGCTGGGCGCGTTGCGCCGCGACGTCGCGCCCTCGTTCTACGCGCTGGTGATGATTCCGTTCGGCGTGTACCTGGCGTCGTATGCGCCGTGGTTCGCCTCGGAGACCGCGGTGAACCGCCACGAGGTCGGCCAGTCGATCGGGCCGCACAGCGCGCTGCCCATTCCCGACGGCCTGCGCTCGCTGTGGCATTTCACGTACGGGGCGTACCGCTTCCATTCAGGGCTGACCAACCACGCGGGCAATCACCACCCGTGGGAATCGAAGCCGTGGACGTGGCCGATGTCGCTGCGTCCAGTGCTGTACGCGATCGACAACCAGAATGTGGCGGGCTGCGGCGCGCAGTCCTGCGTCAAGGCCGTGATGCTCGTCGGGACGCCGGCGATGTGGTTCATCGCGGTGCCGGTGCTCGGCTGGGCGGTGTGGCGGGCCTTCGTCAAGCGGGACTGGCGCTACTCGGTAGTCCTGGTGGGCTACGGCGCGGGATTCCTGCCGTGGTTCGCCGACATCGACCGGCAGATGTACTTCTTCTATGCGGCGACGATGGCGCCGTTCCTGGTCCTGATGATCGCGATGATTCTCGGCGACATCCTCTACAAGCCCAACCAGAACTCGGAGCGACGAACGCTCGGCCTGCTGGTGGTGTGTTTCTATGTCGCCCTTGTGGTGACGAACTTCGCGTGGATGTACCCGATCCTGACGGGCATCCCGATCTCGCAGGCGACGTGGAACATGCAGATCTGGTTGCCGTCCTGGCGCTAGTTTCGCGCCGAAACAATATTCCCGGTCGCGATCCCGGCCTGTTGACAACCCTCTCTGAAGGCTCGCCGGCCGTCGGAGGTGCAGATCACCATCGGTGCCATGGACGATGTGTTCTTGGGCAGCGAAGCGCTGAGACGCGGTGAGATCACCCGCGGCGATCTGCGATGGAACTACCGAGCGATCTACCCCGATGTATACGAGCGCAAAACGGCCCAGCCGTCGTTGCACGCCAACACGGTCGGCGCATGGTTGTGGTCCAAACGCCGAGGTGTCATCACGGGACGAGCCGCCGCCGCCCTGCACGGCGCATTGTGGGTCAGCCGGTCCGCACCCGTCGAACTGCTGTGGCGGAACTGGAATCCACCTCGCGGCATCATTGCCCGTGACGAGCGCTTCACCTGCGACGACGTGGTCGAGATCGAGAACATGGCCGTTGCGACGATTCAGCGCACGGCGTTCGACCTCGGCCGCCATCTGGGTCGCGACGCAGCCGTCGTCCATCTCGACGCGCTGGCACGCGCGACGGGGCTGGCAGCCGAGCACGTCGTGCCGTTTGCCGACCGGAACAAGGGTGCACGTGGTGTGCGGCGACTTCGGACCGCGCTCGATCTGATGGACGCCGGAGCGCAGTCACCCAAGGAAACCTGGCTGCGGCTTCTGCTCATGGATGCCGGCTTTCCGCGGCCGAGAACCCAGATCCCCGTCCTCGACAACCACGGCGATCCCTTCGCCTACCTGGATATGGGATGGGACGAGGTCATGGTCGCCGTCGAATACGACGGCGATCAGCACCGGACCGACCGTGTTCGCTATGCATGGGACGTCAAGCGCCTCAGACGGATTCAAGATTCAGGGTGGCTGCACATCAAGGTGATATCCGAGGATCGCGGCTACGACATCATCGAACGGGTGGCACGCGCATGGCGGCTACGCGAAACAACAGCCAGGGCTGTGAAACGACCCGCGTGACGACCGGGAATGATGTTTCGGCGCCCGTGTTGGGCGGCACGCAACGAGTACGGGCGGCCGACGTGCTAGTCGGCCGCCCGTAATCACGTGCACTGCAACGAGTTAGACGACTACTGGCCGCCGCCACCTGGGCCGTCGCTGTCAGCGCCGCCGTCGGAGCCGCTGTCGCCCTTCCCGCCGCCGAGGCCGCCGGCACCTCCGGCACCTCCGGCGCCACCGGTCTTGGTGCCACCGGTGTCACGCCCGGAGGCGTTACCGCCGTCACCGCCGCCGCCGCCATTGCCCCCGATGACGCCGCCACGGCCGCCAGTGCCGCCACTGCCACCGGTGACGTCTCCGTGATCGGAGTATGAGCCGCCGCCATGACCGCCGCTACCGCCGGGACCCGCGATCGCGCCGCCACGGCCGCCAGTGCCGCCGCTGCCACCGGTGGTGTCGCCAAAGTCGGCATCCGCGCCGCCTCCCTGACCGCCGCTACCACCGGGACCTGCGATGACGCCGCCACGGCCACCGGTACCGCCGGCACCGCCCTGGCCCGCCGCGTCGACGTACGCGTCGGAGAAGCCGCCGTCGCCGCCCGTGCCACCGCTACCGAACGCCGTTGAACCGCCTGCCCCGCCGGCACCGCCGGTAGCGGTCACGTCGGTCTTGGGTCCCTCGTAATGGGACTCCCCTTCGCCGCCTGCGCCACCGTTACCTGCCGTGCCGGTCGTCGAGTTGCCGCCCGCACCGCCTGCGCCGCCAGTGGCGTTGCCGTCTTCTGAATCTGCGAAGCCGCCCTCACCGCCGGCGCCACCATTGCCGCCGAGGAGGCCGCCGCGGCCGCCCGCACCGCCGGCACCGCCATTGGCGTCACCGGTGACTCCGTCGTTGCGGTTGCTCTCGTCGGGATCATTGTCGTCAACGCCGCCGCGGCCACCGCCGCCGCCATTGCCGAACAACAAGCCGCCGTTGCCGCCCCTACCACCCGCGGTCGCCGCGGAAACCTGGACTATTTCACCGGTTTCGCCGCGCTTCTCGTATACGGCGTCCACACCGTCCCCGCCTGCGCCGCCGTTACCGAAGAGCAGACCACCGTTTCCGCCGTTTCCGCCGAACGCCCCTGCACCTCCGTTGCCCCACAGCAGCCCGCCGTTGCCGCCTCTGCAATTGGCGGTGCAATTGGGATCGAGCTGAAGACCGCTGAGGCCATCGCCGATCAGCCAGCCACCCTGGCCGATGATCGGTCGAAACGCCGGAAGCTGGACGGTCCCGACACTGAGGGACGCTCCGAACATCGAGTTGGTCGTGGGCGAGCCGCTGGAGCCGAGCACATTGCAGCTCGGACCACTCAGCAAGCAATTTTGTGGCGGGCCGAGCGGCAGCATCGACCCGGTCGATGTCAACTGCACTTCCACAGTGACCGGCGCCGGCGCGCCCGGCGACGCGACTGCCAGCGCGCCGATCCCGGCCAACGCGAACCCTGCTACTCCTGTACCTACGTATTGGCGTGCCGACATCCGCGGCGCGCGCTTGCGCTGTTCGGACAAGGTGTGACCCCCTTTGGTTTCGTACCTGTCGACACCCGGCAGGCGCTGTTTCTGCGTCTTCCCTGAGAGAGATTTGGCAACTGTATGGTCGTTGCTACCACTGTGTCAAGCAAACACATCACAGTCTGCAAGCTAATTTCTGTGCGCGCGAGTGGATGGTTCGTCGATTAGCGCCAACCTGGACGGTGGAACGGCCGTCGAAATGGGCGAAGATGGTAACGGAGACTCGGGTGTGCCATCGCCGTTCTCATATAACTCGCAGCTAGAAGGTCTGAAGTAGGGCCCGGCGGACTGTGCGAAGGCCGTTCCCCGACACATACCAACCGACTGGCTTCCGACCGTTCACGCCGCCGCCCAGCGGGACATGCGGACAGCAATCTGCATCGACTTGCAGATTCAGCAATCGTTCTCGAGTGCTCCAACAACGTCGTTGATCCTTGCTGTATTCCCGGCTGCGTACCGCTTGAGCACCCCTGGTGACACGTGCGTGCGACGAACCCCACCGACAGGTCGCCGAAACAACAGCAAGGGCTGTGAAACGACCTGCGTGACGACCGGGAATGATGTTTCGGCGGGGAACCCTAGAGCGGATCGCGAGCCGCGGGGCATGACATGCAGCGGGGCCCGCCACGGCCGGTCCCCAGTTCGCTCGCCGAGATCGGCAACACCTCGATGCCCGAATCCACCAGTCGCGCATTGGTTTCGGCGTTGCGCTCGTAGGCGACCACGACGCCGGGCGCCACCGCCAGGGTGTTGTTGCCGTCGTCCCACTGCTCGCGTTCGGCGGTCACGGGGTCCAGGCCCGTCGCGATCACCCGCAGCTTTTCGATACCCATGGCAGCCGCGGCCGCCTCGATGAACGGGGCCGCGTCGTCGATCTTCACCTCACCGTCGCCGACCCGGTGAATCGTGAAGGCGGACAACGAGTCCACGATGTTCGGATACATCACGACGGCGTCCACATCGACCATCGTGCACACGGTGTCGAGGTGCATCTGTGCGCGTTCCTGTGCGATCGGCACTGCCAGCACCGTATGCGCCAGATCGTCGTCGAACAGGCTACGGGCAAGCGCCTCCGCGCCGGCGGGCGTGGTGCGCTCGCCCACCCCGACCGCGACCACGCCGGGCGCCAGCAGCAGCACGTCCCCGCCCTCGACGGGCGCCGAACGCGACTCGTAGGCGCGGCGCACGCCGAGGAACCGTGGGTGGTGCGCGTAGATCAGGTCGGTCAGCGACGTCTCACGCACCCGTGCCGGCAGCGCCAACGACGTGATCGCCACCCGGGGACCCATCCAGAACGACGAGTCTCGGGTGAACATCAGGTTCGGCAGCGGCTCGATCACGAAGTCACCACCGTGGTGCATCCTTCGCACCAGCGACAGCTCACCACCGCTGATCGGCAGCTCGTTGAACGTCATGCCCGCCATCAGCACCCGCGCCAGCGGCGCCGGCTCGAGTGTCCGCAGATATGCCGAAAGCTCCTGCGCCAGCGGTAGTCCCAGCCGCCGCGGATCGACCGCCGCGGCGATGCCGTGCATCCGGGCCGCGCCGCTCTTCGACAGCGCCTCGGTGAGCAGATCCGCCAGGAGCAAGACCTCGACACCTCGCGAGAACAGCACCGCGGCGAACGCATCGTGTTCCTCCTGCGCCTTGGTCACCCACGGCAGACCGTCGAACAGAAGCGCGTCGTTGTTGCGCGGCGTCAGCCGTTGCAGTTCGGCGCCGGGCCGGTGCAGGATGACAGCGCGCAGCCTGCCGACCTCGGAGTCGCAGCCCAACACGGTGTCTGTCACATCTAGCACCGTAGCGGCCGGCCCGTCGACTGCCACCTCAACTATGGTTGAGGTCATGGATTTGATCCATGAGCTGACCCCCGGCGAGATGGCCGAACGCAGCGGCGTCGCGGTGTCGGCGCTGCACTTTTACGAACGTGAAGGGCTCATCCACAGCCGGCGCACCGGCGGCAACCAGCGCCGCTATGCACGCGAGACGTTACGCCGGGTGGCGTTCATCCGCATGTCGCAGCGGCTCGGCATTCCCCTGATCCGCATCCGCGAGGCGCTGTCGACATTGCCCACCCACCGCGTGCCGACCAGCAAGGACTGGGCGAAGCTGTCGGCCGGCTGGCGGCAGGACCTCGACGACCGGATCCTGCACCTGCAGCGGCTGCGCGACAATCTGACCGGCTGCATCGGCTGCGGGTGCCTGAGCCTGAAGACCTGCGCGCTGTCCAATCCCGGTGACGTCCTTGCCGGACAGGGCCCCGGCGCGGTTCGACTGTGACGATTCGAACGGGTGTGCGATAGACTCGTGTACATGGAGTCGGCGCTGCAAAGCTCTCTCTTCGAACACGCCGAACGTCGTCACCTCGGTAACGGCGCATGGGTCGACGTGCGGGCCGGCTGGCTGACCGACGACGAATCATTGTTCGACGAGCTGCGCGAGTGCATTCCTTGGCGCGCCGAGCGCAGGCAGATGTATGACCGCGTGGTCGACGTCCCGCGGCTGGTCAGCTTCCACAACCTCGTCGACGAGCCGGTGCCGCATCCGCGGCTCAAGCAGATCCGTCGTCGCCTCAACGACGCCTACGGCGGTGAACTCGGCGAACCGTTCACCACCGCGGGCCTGTGCCTGTACCGCGACGGCGAGGACAGCGTGGCCTGGCACGGCGACACCCATCGGCCGCAGCAGCACCCGGGACACCATGGTGGCCATCGTCAGCCTCGGCGCGACAAGGGTTTTCGCGCTGCGGCCGCGCGGCGGCGGCAAATCGCTGCGGCTTCACCACCATCACGGCGATCTGCTGGTGATGGGCGGGTCCTGCCAGCGCACGTGGGAGCACGCCATCCCGAAGACTGCCCGGCCCGTCGGTCCGCGGATCAGCATCCAATTCCGGCCCCACGACGTGCGCTGACGCGGCAGAACCTAGCCCTCGACCGCGGCGACGGCGGCGCCGAGCAAGTCGCGGGCCCGTTTCGTGTCGACGGGCGCGACGGGCTTGTCGGGCACGACGAGCGGGTTGGCGGTGACGATCACGATGTACTGCCCGAATCTGGCGACGTAGTTGTAGAGTTCGCCGGTGCGGGGCTTACCGTCGACCGTCGTCTGCACCACGCGGTGTACGCCGAGAGTGTGCACGTTCTGAATCTGGGGGGCGTCGACGACTTCGGCGACCCCCCGCATGCCCGGCCCGGTGAACCCGACCTTCTGGCAATTCGATGCGGGATCGTTGGGGGGCACCGTCTCCGAGGTCTCGACCGCGATCGCGATGAACCGGTTGCCCTCGCCCTCGGCGGTCAGCGCCGCCATGTTGCCCTTCACCCCGGCGGGCAGCACCGCGTCGGTCGCCGCCTTCCCGCAGTCGGCCGGGTCGAATGTGATTCCCGGCGGCAGGGGCTGGGGAGCGAAGAGCTTCGGATCGATGCCGGTCGGTGCGGTATCGGTGACCTGGAACGGTGGACCGAAGCTGGACCGCACATTCTTGACGTTGGCGATGTCCGCGTGGGACAGGTCGGGCTCGGCCGACTGGCCGGTGCCACATGCGGCCAGGACGCCGGCGCATGCGATGACGGGTACGGCTTGCCGGAGGGCAGGAGCGTAGTGACTCGGGAATGTGCGCCGGTTGAACATCGCCGTCAATGTACCCGCAGGTCCCCGCTCAGCCCCGTAATGCCGACAACGTTTTGACGAGCAATGTCGCGGCAAAATCCTGTCGGAGTGGAGGATTCGGCGATCCAGGATCGGTGACAACGGTCACGAAAGCGACGTAGTCACCGAGATACGCGGTCACCGTGTCGGCATGTGCGCGGGTTTCGGTGCCACCCTCGACGACGGTCGTCGTCGCGGTGCTCATCGCCACCGTCGCGGCTCCGTCGACGGCGGGCGCATCGACCAGTGTGACGCTTCCGCTCGTATGCCCGCCGGCCAGCGTCCAGTGGCCGCAGTCGGCGACCAGCGCCGGATCGAGACCGGTGTGAAGCGGCGGCGAGCCGGTGACCACGACGTGCACGATTCCGCCGGGACCGGAACCCGACCACCCTCGGGTCGTCACGGCGGCGTCGACCGGATCGCCGAGCGACCGGCACTGCGTCGGCTCAGCGCTCCATCCGGGACCCAGACCCCACAGACCGGCAGGCGCCGCCACCCCGGTGAGGTCGACGATCTCGTATCCCGGGGGCAGATCCCCGCGCAACCGGTCGACGCCGGCGGGGTTCACGGGCCGGTGGGACGACGGCGTGGTCTGCACGACGGATGACGCGGGACCGGCCGGCAGGCCACACGCCGCCACCGGGAGGGACAGCGTGGCCAGCAAGGCAAACAGCCGCACTCCCGTTGATACCACAGAGGTTGCCGAGAAAAGCCCTGCAACATCCCGTGTCCCCAGACCAGGACTTTCGGGGCAGATCGACCAACGGGTGGCGAGATTGCGCCGTGCGCTGCGCGCAGGCCGCGGATCATAACAACTTCCTGCGCTTCGAATCCCGGCGCGAGGCGTTGGACACACCCGGAATCAATCTGTGCAGCCGCAGGTTTCATCCTTTAGACCGGCGCTCACCGGGAACGGTGCCAGCTGGCCGGGGGAAACGACGTGGAGGCACCACAGATGAATATTTTCACGTTCGCCGTCATCGCGGGAGGCTCACTCACCACGCTCGCGATGGGGCTCGCTGCAGGTGCCGAGGCCGCGCCGTCAGGCCTCGGTTCGGCGCAGGACACCGTCAACGAGCTGGAAAGCTACGGCTACAAAGTCGTCCTGGACAAGTTGGGCCCCCGTCCGCTCGACCAGTGCTCGGTCGACTCGGTTCGGCCCGGTGCCGCGGTCGTCCAGCCGGTCGGGGCAGGCAGCGAGATGCTCAACGAAATCGTCTACCAGACCGTGTATCTCACGGCCAAGTGCTGAGGCATCGGTCAGGCGGCGTCCTTCTGGTCGGCAGCCGCAGCCTCGTCACGGTCCTCACCCGTGGAATCCGCGTTTTGCGCACCGGTGGCGTCACCGCCGGCGACCGGGCCATCCGCTGATCCGTCCGGCTTTTCGCCCTCCGACGCCTGACCGGAGGGCGTGCCCGGTGATGACGGCACGTGGGATCCCTTCGGACCGTCGAACCGGATGGGACCACGTACCTTGGGCCGATCCGGATCGGTTGCGGACACCTTCCGCTTCACCCCCGGGTTGCTGACCGGTTCGACCGGCTTGACGGTTGTCTCGGTGTTCTCCACCCCGTTCTGTGCTGTTTCCCCACCGGTGACCTCTGGCTGCGTTTCCGCACGGATTACCGGCTGCTCTTCAGCGGCCCCCGCAGGAATCTCGGCATCCTCGGGTGCCAACTCGGTCTCGACCGGCGACCCGGCCATCGGCGACTTAGCTTCGGGGACAGCGGATTTCACGATACCGCGGGCAGTGAGCTCGACCGGCTGCGACAGCCGGGATGTGTCTGTGGTGTCCACAGCTCCCGCGGCGGCCGGACCATCGAGAGCATTGATCGCCGGCGACGGCGGATTCGGCAGCGACGGACCACCGACACCGAACGGTCCCGCGGGTGTGGTGCCGAGCGGTCGGCCGAGGCCGAACCCCTGCATCATGTCGTCGAAGCCGACCGGTATGGAGCGCAACAGGTTTATCACCACGGCGATCGGGTTTCCGACCGGCAGGATGCTCAGCCCGACCCGCAGACCCGGGCTCAGATTGCGCACATACGCGTCCTCGATCAACACCCGCATCGGCGCGTCGATGAGTTTCAGCAGCGCCTTGGGGATACCGATCTGCTGCAGCGGCATCAGGATCGGCAGGATGTCCGTGGGGAACATGTAGTAGGTCGTGTCTCCCACCGTGTCCTGATATTTCGCTTCGCTCAACGGCTTGTCGACCACTTTGCCGTGCAAGAGCAGGTAGCCCGCGAAGGCGTTGATGGTGGCCAGCCAATTGAGGAATCGCGGAGGGAAGTCACCCCCGAGAGCGTCGTACTGCTGGACGACGTCGATCGTGGGATACAGGAATGCCCCGCCAGGGCCCACCGGGCCATTGTTCGGCGCGGCCCCGTAGAACGGAATTCCCATGATCGGGATAGTGGGGATTCCATTGCCCCACATCATGATTCCACCGTTGGGACGCATCGGATTCGCGATCAGGTTGAACATCCGGGACGGATCCCCCGGCTTGTAGGCGTTGATCAGGTCCTGCTTGACCAGCGAGGCGATCACCGCGCTCTGCGAATATCCGAAGATCGCCATCGGGTCTGCGGCGCCCGGCGGCGAGTAAGCCCCGCCATTGTGGTCACAACCGACTCCGGTGAGACAGCGGTGGACGTTGGCACGGCCGTCGGCGACCGACCGCTCGAAGGTCATCAATCCGGAAACCGGAAAGAACTCCTCGGGCGTGACCACCGCTACGGCGTTGGTCACGAGTTCCCGCTCGCCCATTGATCCGGAGCTGATTCCCGGGTTGATGTAGCGCCTGACCGCACCGTCGAGGTAAGAGCCGATGAATCCGGGCGAATCCCGACCACTGAGCGGATGGCCCGTCCCACCCATGACGAGGGCCGTCGCGGCCTGCAGCTGAACCGCGGTCGTCATGCTCCAGGAAACCGTCAACCCGATGGCCGCGAAAAATGCCAGAAAAACCGCCGACAGCGAACGGATATTCATACGCATGGCCAGGACCCCTCTGCCACTCTGCCCATATCGATGAGATGCACGTCTGACGGATGCCGGGCCCCGTGAGTTATCGAGTGTCCAACTTGAATCAGCAGTACAGGTGGATCTTCCACCCGTCGTGGCGAACCCAGGAGGGATTCCGAATGCTCGAAAGCAAATTGCTTGACGAGTCAAGCAATTTGGTTTGCTGGCGCAAACGTATAGACCATTTATTCAGGCCAGCAAACTGCAGAAACGAGTTCTAGGTTCCGTGCTGTTCTGAAGCACGCTATTTGCGATGACAACCGTATCGGTTTCCTGGCGGTGCGCTGCAGATCCTCGGCGATGCCCTAAAGCACCCACGCTTCCTCCGGTTTTCCGGTGACGATCCGCCGATGCCGTACCGATTCCCGCTGCGCCAAGTGTTTGCCGACCGTAGGCTACGCCCGAGATTTCCAACCGACGGGAGACCCAATGACAAGCTCACTGCGAGCCGGCGTGATCGCCATGGCCGCCGTTGCACTCGGCATCGGCCTGGCCGGCTGCGGATCGGATACCAAAACCGAGCCGTCGTCCTCCACGCAGGCGAGCAGCAGCAGCAGCGAAGCGGAGACCACCAGCAAGGCCGCACCGACCACGTCGGCGCAGGCAGCCGCGGGAACGAACAAGACGATCGTCGATTACATCAAGGAGAACAACATCACCGAGACGCCCATCCATCGCGGGAATCCCGGGTCGCCGACGATCGACCTGCCGTTCCCCGAGGGCTGGGAGGACGCAGGCAACCGCACGCCGGAATGGGCCTACGGCGCAATCGTGGCCACCGATCCGGCGCTGGCACCCGACCCGCCGACCATCATCGCGCTCGTCTCCAAGCTCGTCGGCAACGTCGACCCGGCCAAGATCCTCGAGTTCGCACCGGGTGAGATCAAGAACCTGCCCGGATACGAAGGGGCCGAGGAGGGCAGCCCGAGCACGCTCGGCGGCTTTGACGCGACCCAGATCGGCGGCACCTACACCAAGGAAGGCGCCAAGCGGATGATCGCCCAGAAGACGGTCGTGATACCGGGCCAGGACGGGCTGTACGTCCTGCAGCTCAACGCCGATGGCACCGAGGATCAGATGGGCCCGCTGATGGACGCGACCTCGGTCATCGACGAGCAGACCACGATCACCCCCTGACGCCGCACCGACAAGGTCGGAACCGATGACTTCAGGGCAGCCGTCCGCTTCCAACGAGCCTGCCCCGCCTGCGCGTGGCCTCATCTGCGAGGAGCGCGGACGCGATGTCAGCGCGGCGCAGGGTGAAGCCGAGGCGGAGACGTCGAAGGTTCAGCATTACTTGCGCGCGATGAGCCCTCGGTTCGTGTGGTCGATGGCCGAGGGCTATCCGGTGGTGGTGAAACAGTTCATCTAGTTCTGCCTGATCATCATCTGTCCGGCCTGGGTGTTCGCCGTGCTCGCCGGCGCCCTGCTACACCTGGCGTTTCACGTAACAATCTACCCGCTGCTGTGGCTGCTGTTCTGGCCGATGCGGGCCTACCAGAAGAAGCACCATCCCGAGGAGTACGCCGAGTCGCAGCGGAAGAACTAGCGGCCGGGCGTGGGTCTCTTCGGCTCCGCGCGGCTCGAGTGGGGCTACCACAACTTCTACCGCTACCACTGGGCAGGTCGGCACCGATTACCCAGCGCGGCAAGCGAATTCACCGGCACCTCGGCATCGTTCACGGTGCCGTCGTGGGCACCGAGGTCCTCGCCGGTGCTCGCGAGGTGGGCTTGCCGACTCGTCGCCGAACGCGGCGGCCGCGACGTCGACACTGACGGTGGGTTCGCCGTCGTCATCGCCACCGCCGACGTCGAAGCGGTCGAGGAACCGATGCAACGGGTCTGGGGAGACGGTGCCACCGTCATGGACATCATGATCCCGTCACCGGTGTACCGGGCAGGCGAGACGATCTCGGGAAACGTGACGTTACGCCCCAGCAGGGCGTGCCGAACGGAGACGTCGCGGTGTACTGGCAACGCCAACGCGAGCACCATCCGCTGGACAAGTATCCGGCTCAGGGGGTGCGCTCGACGGTCGAATCATGCAGCTGGACAGGGAGATTCCGCTGCGCGCCGGTACGCAGATCGCGCTGCCCTTCGAGTTGGCACTACCCGATGACGCGGCCCCTCGGCGGAATCCGTTCACCTGTCGTTGTCGTGGTTCGTCGCAGCGAGGATGTTCTATTCCGGCGTCACCAGCCACGGTCGAACGCGCTCGCCGCCCGATCGTCGTGGTCAACGCGCCCTGACGGTCACGCCCGCGAGATCGCTGACGCCTCGGCCACCTGGTCATCGGTCGGACGCACGCCGGTGTAGCGCTCGAATTGTTCGGCGGCCTGCAGTGCGATCACTTCGGCTCCGGTGATGACGCCTACGCCCGCGGCCCGCGCGGCGGTGATCAACGGCGTTTCCGACGGCATCGCGACCACATCGAAAACCGTGTGCGCCTTGCCGATTGTCGACTCGTCATACGCCCGCTCGGATTCCTCGGGCCCACCGGCCATACCAAGCGGCGTGACGTTGACGATGATTTCCGCCGCCAGCGAGCCGACTTCCCGGGCGTAGTCGTAGCCGAGGCGCTCGGCCAGCACACGCCCGGCCTCGGTGTTGCGGGCGATGACGGTGCCCGTGTTGAATCCGCTGTCCCGGAATGCGGCACCGACCGCACTGGCCATCCCGCCGCTCCCCCGGATCAGCACCGACTGTGTCGGCTCCAGCCCGTGCTTGTCGATGAGCCGTTGTACCGCAAGGTAATCCGTGTTGGACGCGGTCAGGCGTCCATCGTCGTTGACGATGGTGTTGACGGAATGGATGACCCGCGCTGACGGCTCGACATGGTCGACGAGCGCAATGACGTCCTGTTTGAAGGGCATCGAGACCGAGCAGCCGCGGATGCCCAGCGCCCGCACGCCCCCGATGGCGGCGGCGATATCGGTGGTGGTGAACGCCTTGTAGATGAAGTCGAGAGCGAGGTGCTCGTACAGGTAGTTGTGAAACCGCGTGCCGATATTACTGGGACGCCCCGACAGCGAGATGCACAGCCGGGTGTCCTTGTTCAGCGCCGGCCTCTTCCCGCCGGCGGTGTTCAGTGCATCCGGCATCAGCCGACGGCCCTGATCACCTGGCGCGTCATAGCGCGGATCTGCTGCGTGAGCTCCGGCGTGAAGTGCAGGTCACGAGTGTCTGGGACGTCGATGGAGGTGGTGACTACACCGAGATCGTCACGGTGCCACTGCGCTCCGAAATGATCGAGGATGGCTCGCATGGGGTAATTCTCCGTCAGCACCCGCGCGGTGAAGCGTTCGACTCCGTCGTAGCCCGCGGCCACCGCCAAGGCGTCCATCAGAATCGTGCCGATACCGCGGCCCTGGTAGGCGTCCGCGACGATGAAAGCCACTTCGGCGACGGTCGCGTCGTTCTCGTCGCGGACGAAGCGGGCGTCTGCCACGACGGGGCCCTCGGGTCCGTCGGTCATCACCCAGACGAAGTGATCCACGTAGTCGACCTCGAACAGGTACGTCATCAACGACTTGGTGGGTCCGCGCGCCGACTGGAAGCGGCGGTACATCGTCTCGCTGGAGAATTCGACGGGCCCGTTGGTGGTGCGCTCGTTGTCACCGGGCAGGACGGGCCGCAGGAATAGCTCGCTGCCGTCGCGCAGGCTGACCGGAATCGGCGTGATGAAGGCGGCCAGGCGCTGGCGCGCCGTGCGCACCAGCTTGTCCATCATGCTCGGGATCTCGAGCATGGTGGCGAAGGCGTCACGACCGCCCACCCAGCCCTTCAGCCGGTCCACCGCGACGACCGTGGCGGTGCGTGGGGCGTCGCGGAGCAACGCGATCTCACCGACGATCAGGCCCGGTTCCAAGCCGACGACGGTGTCGTGGCCGTCGACCCCGGTGTGGCTGACCTCGGCCCGGCCGCTTCCGATCAGCAGGAATGAAACCGCCAGCTCGCCCTGCTGCATGAGGACCTGACCCGGCGCGGCGCTCAGCGGTCGCATTCGCGCCGCCAGCGGCGACAGGGCCTCGACGGGGCAGCCGGCGAACACCGCGAGGACGGCGAGTTCGTCAGCACGCACAGCGGTCAGGCCTGCCACGCCACGAGGCTACGGGGTGTACATCGGCCCGATCAAGGAATCCGGCGCCGCGCCAACACGTCCGTACTGGTACTTTCCGCTAAATTGGTTCCGCACGATTCGTTTGCTTAAACTCGTCATTTATTGTCGGTCTGGTTAATATCAAGACCGGCGGAGCAAACACCGTCCGACGGCCGAACAGAGGGGCTGACGCTTATGCCGGGGTCTTCGATACCCGCTGTGTTGCGCGAGCGCGCCAGTCTGCAGCCCAACGACGAGGCATTCACATTCGTCGACTACGACACCAATTGGGAAGGTGTCCCCGAAACGGTGACGTGGTCCCAGCTCGCGCGACGCGCGTCGAACGTCGCACGCGAACTACGGCTTTGCGGTCAATCTGGCGATCGCGCAGTCATTTTGGCGCCGCAGGGGCTGGAATACATCTACGCCTTTCTCGGTGCGTTGGAGGCCGGGCTGATAGCCGTTCCACTGTCCGTCCCCAACCACGGCGCGCACGATGAGCGCATCACCTCGGTACTCCGCGACACGTCACCGTCGGTGATCTTGACGACGTCTGCTGTCGCGGGCGATGTCGCCGGTTACGCAACGCCAGACAACGATGGACCGGCTCCAAAAGTGATCGAGGTCGATTTGCTCGACCTCGACGCCAGGAAGGTGCCTCGCATTCGGGACGCCGACCGTCCGGATATCGCCTATCTGCAGTACACCTCCGGGTCGACCCGCGAACCCGCCGGGGTCATGATCACCAACAGAAACCTTTCAGCTAACTTCGAGCAGCTCTATGCCGACTTCTTCGTCGAATACGGAAAAGTTGCCCCGCCGGATACCACGGTGGTCTCGTGGCTGCCCTTCTACCACGACATGGGTCTGCTGCTGGGCGTTTGCGTCCCGATCCTCGGCGGCCTGCGCACGGTGCTGATGAGCCCGATGGCGTTCCTGGCACGCCCCGCCCGGTGGATACAACTGCTGGCCACCAATACCCGGTGCATGACCGGGGCACCCAATTTCGCTTTCGAGTTGGCGGTGCGCCGGACGACCGACGAGGACATGGCCGGTCTCGACCTCGGCAGTGTGCTGGGCATTCTCAGCGGTAGTGAGCGGGTGCACACCGCTACCCTGCGACGATTCACCGACCGATTCAGCCGCTTCGGTTTCCGCGACACCGCGTTCCGCCCCTCGTACGGTCTCGCAGAAGCAACCGTGTACGTGGCGACCCGGCGACCCGGCGATCCTCCGGAGATCGCGCACTTCGAATCGGAGAAACTGTCGGCCGGACACGCGAAGCGACGCGCCAACGGCGGCGGCACCGACTTGATCAGTTACGGCGTGCCGCATTCACCGTTCGTCCGGATCGTCGATCGGGACACCAACACCGAATGCCCGGCCGAACAGACGGGCGAGATCTGGGTGCACGGCGAGAACGTGGCCGCCGGTTATTGGAAGAAGCCGCAGGAAACGGAGCGCACCTTCCACGCGGCGCTCGTCGCCCCGTCGTCGGGGACGCCGGGAGGGCCGTGGCTCAGAACCGGCGACCTCGGGTTTATCTCCAATGGCGAGCTGTTCATCATGGGCCGCATCAAAGACGTGCTCATCGTCTACGGGCGCAATCACTACCCCGAAGACATCGAGGCGACGATCCAGGAGATCAGCGGCGGCCGGTGCGCAGCGATCGCGGACTCCGACGCGGGGACCGAAAAGCTGGTTGTCATCGTCGAACTCAAGAAGCGCGGCGCCTCCCACGAGGACGTCCAGGCGAGATTCGAGGCGATCAAAGGTGAAATCGCCTCGGCGGTCTCGACGTCGCATGGACTCAGCATCGCTGATTTGGTGTTCGTGGCGCCCGGATCGATCCCGATCACCACCAGCGGCAAGATCCGGCGGTCGACGAGCGTCGAGCAGTACCGGGAGGGCCGGTTCATCCGCCTGGACGGTTAGCGGATTTCCTTCCATTCCTTACTTGCCGACCGTTTGAAAAACCACACCGACGTGGTGTTGGTAAACCATTCCCAGATCAGACTTCGCCAGCCGGTCGAGTGCGCCCTTCTACCCGTGTGGTAGACGCTGAGCGTCTTTTCGAAACGCGTTCTGCCTATCTTTGACAGCCGGAGAAACAAATCCATGTCTTCGGCGGCGGCCATGCTTTCGTCGAATCCGCCGATTCTTCTGAACGCATCGGTGACGATCATCTGAAATTCACCCCCGGAACCGCCGAAGTGCAAGATGTTGTTCTGCAGGCGTAGTTGCAATCCGAGCATCGCAAAGACGATGCGATCAATGGTGGTACTCGACTCAGGGAGAACTTTATATTGCACGGTCAGCGCGACCAATCTCGCGTTTTCCTGAAATGCTTTCCCTGCGGTTTCGAAGAATCCGTCGATATCGGGAACGACGACGTCAGCATCGAGAAAGACGAGATAATCGCCGCTGGCAGCCGCAGCTCCGATATTTCTGGCCATGGCTATCGTCTGTCGGGTCGGTTCGCCGTGAACGAAGACTTTATCCGTATATTTTCGGGCCACCTCGACGGTGCCGTCGCGGCTGTTGCCGTCGGAAATTATGATCTCGTGCTCGCCTGAATAGCCGGCCACGCACCGTAGAGTCATCTCGATCGTCTTGATCTCGTTCAGCGTCGGGATGACAAAGGAAATCATGTCTGCCGTTCAGTTTGGCTATTGTCGGCAATTTCGACAATCGGGGTGGACTCGGGTGCCGCCGCCGCTAAGCGCACAATGCTGGTGCGCGTCGCGAGCATCCGCCATTCCTTGATCCAGTAGCGCAGCAGCCCGTACCGGTAGCGAAACTGAGCCCGCGACCCGTAGAGACGGCTCAAGCCGGTGGCCGATTGCCGTCCGAAATGGTTGATGTACGCCATCTCGGTTCCGTAGACGCCGAACCCGGCTTTTCGGGCGCGAAGGCAGAGGTCCGCGTCGGCGCCCCAGGCGAACTTCCCCCAGGCCCGCTCGTCGAACTCGCCGACCGCCAACCAGGCCGCCCTGGAGATCATGAAGGCGCACCCGTCGGCGAACGGCAGCTTCCGGAGGACGGGTTTGGGGTGATAGTCCGCGGCCGGGCCGCGGTACTCGGAGACGATCCGGAGATGGCCGTTGATGTCGTCGTAGACGGGCACCACGATCCCGGCGTCCTCCGGGTTGCGCGGATCAAGGACGCCGTCGACGAAACCCGGGGACAGCCGGGTGTCGTTGTTCAACGTCATCGCGTGGCTGTAACCATTGGCGAATGCGTAACGCAGGATGAAGTTCGACCCGCCCGCCCACCCGAGATTGCGGCCCGGCGTGATGACCTGTTCGTCGCCGATTCGGGGGTAATCGCCCTTGTTGTCGACGATTACGAAGTCGGCGGGTTCGCGGCGCAGGTCGGCGAGAAGTGCGTGGGTGTACTCGTGTTGACCGTAGACCGGAACACCGATCAGCAGCATTTGCTCGCTCCCCCTGAAGTTGACGGCCCAATGCTAGACGAGGCGCTTCGCCGTCTCGCCTCGCGAGCGTGGACAAACTCCCGAAACGCATTGGTCGGCGACACGTTCTCGCAATCGCTACGAGGTCCGTCGAAGCCAGATACCGCCTGGATATACCTTCAAGCCCTCGGGGAAGTACTGACGTACCAGCTCCCGGTGCTTCAGCCAAAACCACGAGTTGAAGAACAGGATTTCAAAGGTGTCGTTGTAGCTGAGGAACGCGCGCAACAGATACGCCTCATTCCAGCTGCGCCGTTCGGCCAGCCAAGCATCGGGATACTCGAACGGAAAGAAAATGTCGTGGATGTGCACCAGCACGCCCGGCTTCAACCGCGGAAGGACCCGGAAGAACAGCCAGTTCACGTCGCTGCCCGGCTTGCTCACATGGGTGCTGTCGATGAACAGGATGTCGTTTTCGCCGAGCTCATCGAAGACGTCGAGGGGAACGTCCTGGACGGCACTCCGATGGATCGTGGCCGTCCTGTCGTCTCCTTCGCCGAGCAGACGCGACAGGCGTTTCGGGTAGGGCTCGATGAAGGTCAGTTCGACGTCAGGTAGTTCTTTATCGCGGACGTCCAGAGCGACCGCCGAGGAAAAGCCGGAGCCGACCTCCACGATGCGCTTCGGCCGGAAGGTCGTCAGGATGGAGTAGTAAATGGCTCCGTCGCCTAGCCCGAAGTACTCGTTATCCGGCGCGTACCGACGCCATGTCTTCGAGAAATCGCCCCATTTCGGCCCGATTTGGCTGGCGAATTCGATCTGCTGCTCAGCGCGCAGGTCATAGGCGTCGCTGACCTCGAGACCGGCACGCTGGGCGCGTGCACGGTCGGCGTCGGCCACGCTGGACACCGGGGAATAGAAGTGTCCGGGCGGATGGAACAGACGCATCGTTCGGGCAGCGTTCAGCACCTCACCGGCGCTAGGCAACCTCACCGACGACACTCCCCTCTTCTGGTTCCGTCAGATCGTAGCGGTGCGCCGGCTGTGCGTGTCATCTGGATAGGCAGGTGAACATGTTTGCTGAGCGTCGCGTGCCCTTCTTGTGTTCAGCGTTGGCGCCCGAAGCGCTGCGTGGGGCGCGGCGGCGCAGGAGGTGGTCTGACCCAGGATTCCGCTCCACCGCCCAGCCTGTTGACGTTCGTTTGGATCAACGCGTACGGGTAGGACGTGTGCTGCTCGATGAAGCTCCTCAAGTCGGCCATGGAGTCGTGCCACGGGTCGTTGTGTCGCGGCAGGATCGTCTTGAGGAACGGAAAGTGGAGGTGCTCGATCAAGCCGTCCCAGAAGTAGAGGCTGTTGTTCGTCGGCGGCCCGGATAGTCTGTCGGCCCACTGGTGTGCCGGAGATCGCGCTATTGCCGCTTCGATCGCGTCGGCGGACGCGAACGCCCTCATCGTCAGCCCCGCCTTGCGGGCCCGTTTGGACAAGCCGATTTCATATCGGGTGATGAGCTTGAACTTTTCGACGACGTACTGGAAGCCGTTCCAAAAATCGTCGAGGAAGGGCCGCGTGCGCGAATTGAGTTCCCAGGCAAGGAAAAACGACTGCAGATGCCGCCCCTGCTCGCGGCTCTCGATCGCGCCGTACATGTCGGCACCTTGAAAAGTGCTCCACATCTCTTCGATGGGGAACAACGGACCGTAAATGCTGTCGTTGGCAATCACGAAGCGGTCGAATTGGTCAAGCGACCAACCGCGCCGCCGCAGGATGTTCCACGCGAGGTGCCACGAGCCGAAATCCAGTGACAAGGTATACCGGGTATAGATGCCGGCGCAGAGGGTGCGAATCGGTTCGACCGACTCCGGCGTGAGGGTGGGTGAGCCCGAGACGAACACGATGGTGGCGCCGAGCCCATGCAGTGCCTGCAGGTAATAGACGACGTAAGGATCAACGACGCCGTCTGGGTCGTAGTGGGCGAACAGAACCAGGGTCCGACGGTCGGGCGGCGGGTGCGCCGGCACCTCCTGGTGCGTTTCACAGATGAAGCGAAGTGCGTCGCGGCCGAAGCGGTAACGCAGCGCCTCTCGCTTGTTGGGGGAAAGCACCCCCATTATTTTCTCGCAAGCGCGAAGAAATCGGTTCGGGTTGTGCTGATATCGAGAATCTCCAGATTCAGATGGCACAGAAGAGCTTCGATCAGCTGGACGTCGAAGACGTGGTGGTGAAGCGTCCGGTTATGCAGGTTCTTCAGGCTTCGTTCTTTGAACTGAGTCAGGGTGCCTGCCGGCGGGTCCATCGACAAGTCATGGTTCGCCAAGATCTCGTCCAAGTGGGTAAGGTCGTCCTCCCCGACATCTTTGGTGAAGTCGTCCAGCAGGTGGTCGAATTCGGTCACCGGTCGTCGGTGGTCGAAGTTGCTGGCCTGATTCGGCAAGACGAGTACAAACCCACCGCCCGCTCGTACGACTCGCTTCCACTCGACGAGCGCCTTGATGGGGTTGGCGACATGCTCCAAGCAGTTCGAAGACAGCAGGAAATCGTACTGATCGGAATCGATTTCGCTCAAGTCGGTAGCATCAGCGATGAATTGACGGCCGGCCTTGTCGCCGAAGAAGTCGTACCTCTCGCCGGCGTGGATGCGACCCTCCCAAATGGTATCCGTGGCGAAGTTGACACCATCTAATGACCGTACGTGCGGGTACACCGGCAGCACGGTGCTGAACACCGCGCTCGGGCCGCCTACCTCGACACCATCCTTGTTGTCGACGAACGGCCTGTACTGCCGGAACGGTAAGCGCCATCGGTCATACCGCAGATAGAAGTACAGGTCGACGGCCGGCCTCGAGACATATTCTTTGATGCCCGCGCGCATATCCCTCCCAAATTTCTTCGATCGTTGCACACGTCCCATTCGAGTTGCACAACGCCCACTGGAGGCTAAGAACGCCCAGCGAACAACGGGGTAGCTCGCGCAGTCTGCAGTTTCCGCGGAAGCTGTGTCGGGGCGCGGAGAAGTAACCAAAGGCTGTCCCCGCAGACACCCACCAGTCGCGGACCAGTGCGACCGGCGGCACGCACGATCGCGGGGAGATCCTCAAGCGATACATCGGTGATTAGAGCCGCGCGGCCTGCTGCGATGGAGCGCTCCACGCTTTCGAGAAGGGATTCCCTGTCGGATACGGCAGTGAAGTACACCTCGCGCGCCCTTCGGTGCAGCCTTACCTCATCTCCGGCCGATTCTGCGAATGTATGCTCGCGATCGAGATTGATCACTTCAAGGGCGCCCTGCAGGTCGAACGCGTCGACAACGAAACATATGTCGCTCAGTACCGCTGGCGCCCCGATCCGGCGGCTGGCCCTGGCGGCAAGGATCGATTCCAGCATCCACGTGTTGCGCCAAAGGAATCCATCGCCCGACACCTTTGTCAACCAAGAACTCGGATCCCGAACTACGCCGCAAGTGGTGCTGATCGGAAGCTGATCAGGGTAGAGCGCGGCCAAGTGACCATGTGCGACATTCAACCTGGCCTTGTACTCGTCGGTGGTCAGGCTGTTATGGGTGATCTCTAAGTTCACTGCGCCGATCTTGAATCCGCGCGATCGCAGGCGGACACAAAGCTCGGCCCCGTATGCGTGCCAGGCCAATCGCTCATCCTCGGACAGCGGATTCTGCCGCAGGACATCCCGGCGGCCCATGATAAGGACCTCGTCGAGATTGACCACCTCGGAGGGAGACGGTGAGCTCTGGCCCATGAGCTGCACTCGATCCCTCACGCGCCCGATGTGTGGACCACGTGCCGGCACTCCGATCGCGCCGAACAAGCCCCACTGCCGGTCCGCCAGCAGCATCGTCGCCACCTCGAGGATCCGATCGATCGAGTGAAGGTAGATGTCTTGGTGCACGAGCACCATCACTTGGTGGCGAGCCTTACGTATTCCTGCGTTCAGCGCGGCGCCCGCACTCGCGAAAGCGCCACCGGTATTGTCGATTGGGATGTACTCGACCGTGCCGGGATCGGCCGCGAGATTGACGGATCTGTCAAGGCAATCGCGGCGGACATCCGGGTCGTTGTAGACACAGATGATTGATACGCCGGCCCGTTCTGGCGCTTCTTGAATCATTCCCCACCCGTTGGCGTCCCGAAAACCTTGGCCTTTTACTGCACAGTCAATATGCAGTGGTGCCACAGTAGGGCGTCAGGCAGCCGACCGGGTAGGGATCCGCGTATTAACTGGGTTAATTCATTGCTTGCGCCACAAGGCGCCGTCCAATCGATCGTTTCTATCGACTCGGTAATGCCGAAGCGTTCCCTATAGTCACTTATCGCACATTCGCACGCCGGGACGGCGCCATAGTCGTCGACGATCAGGTACCCGCCGGGCTGCAACTTGGGGTACAGCGCCTCGATCGCCTGCATCGTGCTTTCGTACATGTCGCCGTCGAGGCGAGCCACTGCGAGCTTCTCGATCGGGGCCGTCGGCAACGTGTCCTTGAACCAGCCCTTGAGAAACTGCACCTGATCGTCGAGTAGGCCAAACCGGGCGACATTGGCGCGAACCTGCTCCAGAGAGACGGCGAGTACGTCGTCACTAATTCAGAACACGCTGCCTTCGTCGGCGGGGGTAACGCACCGCGTCCGGCTTCGGCAGGCCCTGGAACGAGTCGGCTGCGAATACCGTTCGGTCGGTAACGCCGTGGGCGTTCAATATGGCCCGCATCAGGATGACGCTGCCGCCGCGCCAGATGCCGGTTTCTATCAGGTCGCCGGGTATGTCGTCTTTCAACACGGTCTCAACCCAATGGTGAAGATTATCCAGACGCTTGGTCCCGACCATCGTCACCGCGAGTGACGGCCAGTCCTTGCCGTCGACCCGTTCAGCATCCGGGATTCGCTGGACCAAAGAGACATCGCGTGGCAGCAGCTTCCGTACAATTGCGCGCCGCCAGCTCTCGTCCGGTTTGTAGTCCATACCATCGTTACGCTCATACAGCGAACAGGTCAGGCTCTTCTTGACTAGTTCGATGTACAGGTCGACGGGGTCATCGAACAGGGCGGCCATGGTCTCACTTTCTGCGTGGTACTCAGTCATTGGTTCGTGGCTACCGATAAACGGTGCGCGGCACCTCCCGACACCCCTTCGCGCGGTGGATCACCGCTATCGAGTCGTAAAATTCGACTTCTCAACGAGCGTGGTCGCGAGTGGCACGGCGAGCTCCGTCAAACGTTGCGGGTCACCCTCGCGGAAACTGATCTCTTTGTCGGTTACTTGGTAGTGCGCATGCATCGCGACATCGGGCTGTCTCGGAACGGTCTCCAATGTTTGGCCGCGACATCCTCGACGATGTAGACACCCGCTGGCGCCAGTCCTTTCACGAACATGTAGCGAAAAGTTGCCACCATGTGCGACGTCATGTGGCTGCCGTCGTCCAGGATCACGTCGAAGGGGCCGAGTTCGCTGACAACGCTCTGCAGGAAAGACGTGTCCTGCTGACGGCCGATCCGCACATGCAGCCGTTGGGTGGAATCATCGAAACGCTCAGTGGCCGGGTCGATGTCGATGCCGACGATCACCGACTCGGGGTGAAGATACTGGCGCCACATCTGCAGGGAGCCGCCGCGTGCAACGCCGATTTCGAGCATTCGTACCGGGCGCGAACGGATCGTTGAAAGCGCGGAGTCGTATACGGGCAGATAATGCCGGAACTTGTGGATGTTCTGCGCCGCCTCGAAGATTGATGTCAGCTCGCTATCTGACGCGGGCGTATCGGAGACGGCCCAAACTCACTTCGGCGCCTAGCACCGGACCGAGCGCTTTGAGCATGCGGTGCCTGCCGCGGTACGGGTGCCGCCAGGTGACGAACGGCGGTCGGCGCGATAGGGCCAGCCCAACCCTGAAGTCGCGGATACGGGGCTTCAAGCCGGATAGCACCCTTCTTGATAGCGGCCGGGTATTCGGCCGAGGTCATGTCGGGGCCATCGTACGAACTCTTCGACAGCAAAATATGCGACTTCGATAATATAAATTCGCGTTGCCGGTGCGTCCCATCCGACGCTGTGCACAAGACGTTTGACAGCTTCGTCTCTAGGCGCTGAGGCGCTTAGCCAGGTCGTCGCCGATCCACATTCCACAGACCCCGCAGCAGTCCGGGTCGTCATGCCGTGGGCTGTGGCTGCCGGCATGTTGACAGAGCGCAATGTCGCGGGCAACCCGGTCGCGGACGGCAACGACCATATCCACCAGCGGACTGTGAATGATCTGATAACCGCCCTCGCATCTCAGCCAACGGTTTGCCAAGCAGAGCTCCAGCACGGCCGTGGTGGTGTCGCCGGGATATGAGTCGAGAAGGGCGTCAGGGACGAAGCCGGGGTTTGCCGTGCCGATGCTGCGGACGGCAGCCGATGCGTCGAGCGAGCTGGTGTAGTGCGGTAACGCTACCTCGGCGCAAGTCTCACACCGGCAGACCACAAGAGATTCAAATGTGTCCATAACAGACCCCTTGCCGTTTGCGGCGCCTTCAAAGTCGGACGAAAGGCAACCGTCGATGGCAACTTTTCTTCCATTTGCCCAAAACATATGCACGCTACCTGAGAGGAGGCTGAGCAGATCCCGTGTATAAGTTCAGCGAATCGACACGATTTGATCACGGCTGCGAGCCGGTCGGCTCTCGTCATCGGTCACCTGACGACCACGGCCGTGCTGAAGGAAAACACCGAACTACAAGCGCCCGACCCCACGAGCGCTGAACCGCGCCGGGGTACACAGCAACATGCGTGACGACAATCTGGCCCTGACATCGCCGTCGATGCGGTCGATCACCAGCGGTTTCCGCTCGGTGCCGACGATCCTGGCGCACCCGACGGCTACGGGCAACTCGTCATCCGCCCCGCCGGAGAAGCGGAAGGGTACCTTCGCGCTGGCCGCTGCGGTTGCGTGCACCGTGGTCGGCGCCAAACTCGTCACCATTCGGCACTCGGTTCACCGATGCCATTCCGCGATCAATGGGACGCGGATGCCCTGACGCCAGATGCGCCGTATCTCAACGGCACGCTGTCATTCGCCGGCCCGTTCGAGCCGCCAACGAAGATCGCATTTTCGTTACCCGCATACTCGCGTTGCTGCACAGCGAACTGGCCGGCGAGTGGAACACACGGTCGCAGATGATCCTCAACGCGATATTTCACACTGCACTGATCACCTGGTTGGCGGCGCTGCTGATGCCTCTCGTCGCGCCATCGCGGCGGATGCTGCTGGGCTGGTTCGTAGCGTTATTGTTTGCGGTGCCGATCGCCGACAAGAACACGTTCGGGCGGTTCAGTCGCGGCTCTACCTCACGCTGCTCCTCGGCATTGCTGCGCTGGTCTCCTTCGCCCCCGCTCGGGCATTCTCCCTTCGCTGGTTTGGTGGACTCGTTGTGGCGGTCCTCAGCTGCCTGTCCTACACATTGGGAGCCGCCACGAGTCTCGTCGCCGGCATACTCGTCGGTCTTCAGCTCGCAACCGGTTTTCAAAAGCGTTGTGCACGTGAGCTCCTCGGGTCGCCGCCATGGCGGCATTTAGCGTGGCCATGGTCCTGTTGGGTGGCGCCAAGCAACAATCAGGGCGCTTGGGGGTCATCGCGATTCAGCGACCAAGGGCCTGGTTCTCCGTCCGTACCCTTGCGGCGCGCCCGCCGGTGACCGACCGCGGCTGGGTGGCGGTTGGAATCGCCGGTTGGGTGAGCACACAGCTTGTCCCCTATATCCCCTGATGCGCGTCGACTCCCCGCGATTTTCTCAGACACGGATGTGCGCGCCATTCTGCCGTCCGAATTCCGACGGGCCGACGCGGACAACGCTGGGCTCGTGACCGCATGTGGCTCAAGGGTGAGCTCGCCGGTGCCACCGACGGTGCGGTCCGACTCGCACTTGCCGCCGGCCCCGTGAATCTCGCACTGGGGATGGGCCTGTTCTACGTTGTCGGAGCACTGCACAGCCTCCGCGGCAGCGAAGAGGCCGCCGTCAGCCGTTCAGACCTCCGGATAGCTGCCGACGATACGGTGCCCCTGCGCTGTCATTGGCCAGCACGTAGTATCGGCGCACTGCTGCTCTGAGCGAACGCGGGGTTACGAATGACGTTGCAGAACGTGTCCGGATGTCTTGACGAATACTGGCGCGAGCGAAATTCGATCGTCGGAGCTTTCTGGGACATCGATTTCCTGCTCTTCGATCAAGTTCTTCGGATGCAATTTTCACACGATATTCAAGGCGACCTGCTTGAGATTGGAGCGCTGTACGGAAAGAGCGCAATCGTCTTGGGTCTGCACGCACGGTCCACAGAGAAAGTCATTGTGTGCGACGTCTTCGACGATGCCGGTGGCGATGCAGAAAACACCGCAGAGAATGTGCAGTCATATAACGGGCTTAATCGGCGCAAGTTCGAAGACAACTATTCACGATATGTGCACCAGTCGCCGGTGGTCATTCCCGAACTGTCTGAGCACATCGCCGAACGGGTGACCGCCCAGTCTCTGCGTTTCGCCCACGTCGACGGCGGACACCTCTACACCGTCGTTCGCGCCGACATCGCCAACGTCAAGGGCCTGATGAGCGACACCGGCGTGATTGTGATGGACGATATTCGCCAGCTACACACGCCCGGAGTGGCGGCGGCCGTCTGGGAAGCCGTCGCAAATGACGCCCTGCTGCCAATCTGCATGACCGAGCAGAAATTCTATGGCGCATGGAATCCCGACGTGGCGCGCCAGACACGCGAATATTTGACCGACTGGGCCGCCGACCAGGGACAAAACCTTAATTTCGGCACGCAACTCGTTTCCGGGTCGAGCCTTCTCGTCATTGAGAATCCGACCATCCAATCGCTCCGAAAACGAATCGAACGCTTCGTCCCGCCGATTCTTGTCGAACGCTCGACCAAGGGTGCGGCCCGACCCTACTTGGGAAGTCGGGAGCCAAATCGCACTACTGCGCCCGAATGGTAACCCGATACTTGACGGCGACCACGCTGGCAGCAACTTTTGATCCGCGTGCCAACTCACTAAACGCGCTGCGACTGCTTTTCGCGTCAGCCGTAATCGTGTCGCATTCATGGCCGTTGACCGGGCGCGAGCCGCAGCCTCACTTCGGCGGCGCCTACCTTGGCTCGTGGGCGGTCTTCGGGTTCTTTGGCATCTCCGGATTCCTCATCACCCGCAGTCGCCTCAACGGCCGGCCGGCGCGAGATTTCTACCTGGCCCGCGGCCTACGGATCATGCCGGCGTTCATCGTGGCGCTGCTCGTCGTCGCCTTCGTGTTCGCGCCCCTTTCCGAGCTTTTCGACCCGATAGCCGTCTGGCACCCGGTCAGTTCGATCACCTACGTCCTGCACAATTTGCCGCTTTACCCGCCGGCTCCATTTCCGCAGCCGGGTATCGCGGACACGCTTGCCAACGTGCCGTTCCCGCGAAACTGGGACGGGCCGCTGTGGACGCTGTACTGGGAAGCGTGGTGCTATATCGGCATTGGTGTCATGGCCAGCTTGTTGCCGCGCAAAGCTCTGCCCATCGCGACCGTCATAGGTTTCGTCGTGCTCACCGGCGTTGCGCTCGCAGGCAGGTTCGGCGCTCCAATCCCGGAGATGACTCAGCTCATCGTCTGGATGATCATCGCGTTCATCAGCGGAATGCTTTTATTGCTCTTCGGAGATCGCATACGCGTGAACGCTGTCCACATTGCGACGGCGATCGTGGTATTCGCGGTCGCGATCGCGGTGAACCTGGGCCCGCATCTCGGCGCGCTTCCGATGGCGTACCTGGTGTTGGTACTGGGCAATGTCCTCCCGCTATCGAAGGTCGGTGCGAAATTTGACATCTCGTACGGTGTATACATCTACGCCTGGCCAGTTCAGCAGCTGGTAGTTCTGACGGGCGGAGCCCGGATGCCGCTGATCGCCTACATCCTGATTGTCTTCATCGGCACCCTGCCGTTGGCCTTTCTCAGCTCCTGGCTCGTAGAGCCACCCGCGATGCGCCTGAAGCACCGGTCGATCATGCGCGTGGCAGAGGAGGCGCCGACACCTTGAATTCAACCGGCGACCGTTGCGGGAGCCGCTCTCGCCGCAGCTGCAAAAGACGTTCGTCTGCGGTCGTTTTCCATCGCTTACCACGACCCGTTACGCTCAGCCGTGGGGGAGTTGCTGGACGCCGCGGTTGCGCGTAACGCCGACGGTGATTTCATGAGAGGATGCGGTCAGAAAACGTCTGGTCGGACCTCTACAACCAACGGAATAGTGTGCATTTGTGATTGAGCTTGAGGGCGTTGCCAAGACCTTCGATGGGACCGTTACCGCCTTGCGGGACGTCAGTTTCTCTGTTCCCACCGGGTCCGTGTGTGCTTTGCTCGGCCACAACGGCGCCGGCAAGACGACGGTCATCAAAATCCTCTCCACCTTGATGCGGCCAACCGCCGGCCAAGCGGTGGTGGCGGGGTATGACGTTGGCCGCCAGCCCGCTCAGGTACGGGCGAGCATCGGACTCACTGCGCAGGACGCCGCCCTCGATCAGTTGCTCACCGGCCGGGAGAACCTGGTGTTGTTCGGACGACTCCGCGGGCTGAAGCGCCAGGAGGCACGGCGGGGGGCCGAGGAACTGATCGAGCGGTTCGAAATGCAGCAGGCTGCCGACCGGCAGGTGTACACGTATTCCGGCGGGATGCGGCGTCGCATCGATATTGCCGCCGCTCTGGTGGTTCCGCCGAAAGTGCTTTTCCTCGATGAGCCGACAACCGGTCTCGATCCGCGCAGCCGCCGTGACGTGTGGTCCCTCGTATCATCGCTGTCCGAGCAGAACATCACGGTTTTGTTGACGACGCAGTACCTCGACGAGGCGGACGTTCTCAGCGATTCGATCGTCATCCTCGACACGGGACAGGTGATAGCCAGCGGGACGGCCGAGGATCTGAAACGACGCGTGGGTATGGGCTATTGCGACGTGACGCCGGTCAATCCGGCGGACTTGAGCCGGATTTTCGCCGTAGTGGCAGACATCGAGGGCGCAGAGCTCGTCTATGCTACGAACGCGGTATCGGTGCCAGCCAGAGATGGCGTGGCGACTCTCGTCGACGTGCTGCGCCGGGTCGAGAACCTCGGCGTCGACCTGCTCGACATATCGCTTCGCAAGCCGTCGCTCGATGAGGTGTTTCTCCAGCTCACCTCATCCGAAGTCACCGCATGACCGCGGTTGTCGCGCTGACCGAACGCGTGGTGCTGGCCTCGCTGCGTGATCGTGACCTACTGTTTGGGATTTTGACCCCCGTCGTTACTCTCATCGGCGCCACCGCTGCTTTGCAGAACGTGATCGACACGGGCGGTATGAGCTATGTCCAATACGTCCTTCCTGCCGTGGTTGTCCAGGCGATGCTCTTCGGGGCGTTGACCACTACTGAGCGAGCCTCGAGTGACCGCCGCCTCGGCATCAGTGTTCGCCTGCGAACGTTCGCGATCTCCCCGGCGGCACCGTTGATGGCTCGCATGCTCTACTGCCTGCTGCGGGGTGCCCTGGCCTTGATTGCCGCGATCGCCGTGGCCTATGTGTTCGGCTTCCGGATGACGGGGGGACCCCTCTTTGCCGCGGCTTTCGTTGTGTTGGCTCTGCTGTTGACTTTGACACTGTCGCTCGGTGCCGATGCCACCGGATCTCGCAACTACACGGTCGACGCAGCCAGCCAGTTGCTGCTGATTCCACAGTTGTTGCTGGTGTTGCTATCCACCGGGATGGCACCGGCCACGGCATTCCCCGACTGGCTGCAGCCCTTCGTGCGCTATCAGCCCATCTCGCAGGTCACCGAAACGCTGCGCGGGTTTTCTGTCGGTCATGTGATAGGCAGCAATGTGGTGAGCACCGTGGCCTGGTGTTTAGGGCTGCTGGTCGTGTTCGGTGCAATTGCACTACGAATTCAACGGCGGACGGAGTGACCACGACCACGCCGCCGCGTACGTCGATGGTCGCGGAGAGTTTGTTGTTCGCCGGTCGACATTTCAAACAGTGGCGAAACATGCCGGTGCTACCCCTGCAGAGTGTTTTGCTTCCGACCCTCCTGCTGATCGTTTATTACCTGCTGGTCGGTAAGTCGATGGTGATCATCACCGGTACGGACAATCTCGACGGGTTGGTGCCGATGTGCGCCCTGGCGGGAGGCATGTTCGGCGCGCTGGGCGCAGGCTTTTCGGTGCCCTTCGAGAAATCCAGCGGTCTCCTCAGCCGCTGGTGGACGTTTCCCGTCCATCGGGCCAGTGTCATCGTCGGCAGGCTGATCGCCGAGGCGGCGCGAACGCTGGTGGCTGCCGCGCTGATCACCAGCGTCGGCGTGGCCCTCGGGGTCCGATTCAGGGGCGGCTGGATCGCGGTGGTTCCGTTCCTGATCGTGCCGGTTGTGGTGGTCGTTGTCTTTGCCACCGTCATTCTGACGTTCGCACTTTCCGCGGGACCTAACGTGAACACACTCTTCACCTATCTGGCGACGGGGTCCATTGGGATGGTGTTCTCCAGCTCTGGCGCTGCTCCCCTCGAAATGTTCCCGACCTGGGTACGGCCAGTGATTCAATACCAACCGATGTCACTGGCGATCGAGTCGATGCGGGCCTTCATCGAAGGAACGTCCGCGGTCTGGCCGCTGACGCTGACCTTTGCTTGGGCGCTGGCCTTCGCTGTCGTGTTCGGGCCGCTGGCCGTGCGCAGATACCGTCTCGCTGCCGAGGCCGGATAGCCCGGCCGGACAATCCCTTAGTAGGTAACACCCGATCCCACGGGCCGGGCGGGTGATCGGGTCGACAACCTGATCCGCCTGATGTTTTTCCGCCGCCCCTCGGCTCGGATGCACTTCCTGCTCTTCGGACCCAACGCCGACGAATCGGACGCCTCGGGCGCGCTGTCATCCTCCAGTTGTTCTTGACCGAAACGCTTTCGCTTTCGGAGCATGTGCCCTTTCGACGGCCACCAGTTGCCGTTTCCGAGCAGGACAGCTATCGCCGGGACGGTGATGGTGCGCACCACGAACGTGTCCAGCAGCAGGCCCACACCAATGACGAAGCCGATCTGGACCATGGCGGCGATGCTGCTGAAGGTCAGTCCGAACATCGACGCCGCGAAGATGAGACCGGCCGAGGTGATGACGCCGCCCGTCGCGCCGATGGTGCGGACGACCGCGGTTCGAGTACCCCGATGCGCTTCCTCGCGGATGCGGGAGATGAGCAATAGGTTGTAATCGGCACCGACTGCCACCAAGACCAGGAAGGTCAGTCCCGGGACACTCCAGGAGATTTCCTGCCTGAGGATGTATTGGAAGAAGAGGACCCCGACGCCGATCGCCGACAGATACGAGATGATCACCGACCCGACCAGGTAGATCGGCGCGACGAGGGAGCGCAGCAGCAGTGTGAGTATCAGGAACACCACAACTAGCGTGACTATGAAGATGAACCGGATGTCGCCGTTGTAGAAATTGCGGATGTCGTTCTGCACTGGCGCGAAGCCGATCATCGAGATTTTGGCATCGGCCAGTGTCGTGTTGGGTCGTGCGCTTTGGGCGGCGTCGATGATTTCCTGCACCTGAGACATCGCTTCGGTACCGAACGGGTTGAGCGCGGTCTGCACCATATAGCGCGCCGAGTGGCCGTCGGCCGAGACGAAAAGCGCTGCCGCTTTCTTGAATTCCGCCTGGGTCAGAATCTGAGGCGGGATGTAGAACCCGGCCGCCGATGGATTGGCGGCGTCCTGCTTCATGGCCATCAGGAACGCCGACGCCTGGTCCAATCCGCCGCCCATCGCCTTGGTCTGATCGACGAGCAGCTGAGTCCCGATGGCGAGTGCACGGCTCGAGTCGGCCAGCAAGTTCGCACCTTGCTCCACATTGGCGAGCTGCGAGCCCACGCTGTCCGGATTGTCCAGCCCAAGTTGGCGCGCCGCCTCGGTGGTGCTCTGCATGCTTTGGCTGAGATCGCGCAGCGTCTGATCGAGTGTCTGGGTCCCGTCCGTGCCCTCCAGAGCCCGGCCTAGCACGGTGATTCTCTGCACCAGCGCGCCATTTTCGGGGGCGGTGAGCCGCTGCAGGTCATAACGGGACGCGGCGCAGGACGGATCGGCGTTGCATGTGGGACTGACGTTGAGGGCATTGACCATGGGAATCGCCCAGGAGTAGATGTCGCTGATCCGGGTCGTGTTGACGCCCAACGCCTGTCCGAGCGCCCGCATGTTCTCCACCAGGCTCGCGGTGGTGTCGACCTGCTCGAGCGTTTTGGATCCACCGAGCTGTTGCTGCATGGCGGCGAGAGCCTGCACCAGCGGACGAATGGTGATGAGGGAGCTCAGCACACCGTTGCGGAGCTGGTCCAGGGTGTCGGCCATCTGGTGCTGTCCGCCGGCCAACGTGTTGAGGCTGGTGTCGTTCTGGTTGATGAGTTTAGATACATCGCCGAGCTTGCTTCCCACTTCACCGGCTTGGTAGGTGGCTTTCGCCTGTTCGAGCACGTCGCCGGTGGGTCGGGTGATGCCGCGAACGCTGTACATGTCTGGTAGCTGCGCAATTCGCCTGGCCATCTCCTCCATATCGGCGAGCGCCTTCGGGGTGCGCAGATCCTGCTTCGACTGGATGAACAGGAACGCCGGGACGGTGGTGCTCACCGGAAAGTGATTGGCGAGCGCGTCGTACCCCAGGTTGCTTTCGGCGTCCGCTGGCAGGTTCTTGCGGTCGTCGTAGTTGTACTTGATCAACGATGCAGAACTGGCGAGGGCGATCAGGATGACCAGGCTGACCGCCAGATGGGGTACCGGTCGACGGACGATGCGAATCCCGGAACGTCGCCAAAACCGGGCGGTCAACTCCTTGCGTGGTTTGATCCAGCCTCGCCGTCCGACCAGCACGAGTATCGCAGGCAGCAAGGTGATCGAGGCGAGGAAGCCCACCCCGACGGTGACCGACAGAGCGGGGCCGACCGTCGAGAAGACCCCCAGTTTGGTGAAGGCCAAGCCCATGAAGGTGATCGCGACGGTTCCCGCCGATCCGGCAATCACCTTTCCGATCGATCCGAGGGCGGCGATCACCGCGTCGTCCGAACTCAACCCGCTCCGGACACCATCGTGGTAGCGGCTGAACAGGAAGATTGCGTAGTCGGTCCCCGCACCGACCATCATCGCGGTCATCAACACCAGCGTCTGCGGACCAAGGCCGATCACGCCCAGTTCGCCCAGGCCGGCTACGGCTCCCTGTGCCACCCCGAGCGCGACGGCGATCATCAGGAACGGCACGATCATCGCGACCACGTTGCGGTACACCGCAATCAAGATGGCCAGCACGATGACCACGGTGGCGATCTCGATGACGTGCGCGTCCTCCGTGCCGTAATTATTGAGGTCATCGACCGTCGCCGACGCGCCGATCACGTTCGCCTTCAGCGTCGTGCCGGCCGTCTTCTCGCGAACGGTCTCGATAAAGCTCCGATAAGCCTGCTGACCGCCTGCCTCACCCATCGTCCCGCTCAGGCTGACGGGCAGCTGCCACGCCTTGACGTCCTGGCTGGTCATCACCGGGCGAATTTCGGGGGTGCTGAAGAAGTCCTGCACGCCGGTCACACTCTTGGTGTCCGCCTTCAGCGCGTCCACCAGCGTCCGGTAGGTTTGCTCGTCTCGTTTGGTGAGCCCGTTTTCGTTGCTCAGCACAACGATCGCGCCGTTTCCCGTGCCGCTCTCATGGAAGGCGTCCTGCATGCCGTTGATGGCGGCCAACACCGATGAGCCCTCGGGCAGCAATCCAGGCGGCTTCTGCTGGGCGACCACCACCAATGGGGGCACCGCCAACAGCAAGGTGGCCACCAAAGCCAGCCACCCGGCGATCACCAGCCATGGGTGGCGAACGATCATCCGGCCCAGCGCCGGAAGGCCCGCCCCTTCTAACGCACCGGCCGACCTGGCGCGTCGCAACATCTCCATCAGGCTACACGCGCGCCACGTCTTGCAAACGCCATACAAGTTTGCTCAACACAGTTCACAGCTTTCTCAGAACTTCCGTCGATCGGCCCCCGCAGCCCAGTTCTCGCACAACTCTCGGACACCACTCCCCCGGCCCCACGACATCGTAGCTGTGCTCTAATCGGGGCGTGTCCGAGCCGTGCAGCGCCCAGCGGGGCCATCGATGAAATTCGTTGTAGCGGTCCATGGAACTCGCGGGGATGTCGAGCCCTGCGCCGCGGTCAGCCAGGAGCTTCTCAGTCGGGGCCATGACGTGCGCCTGGCGGTGCCGCCCAACCTGCTGTCCTTCGTCGAGAGGGCGGGACTTCCGCCGGCCGTTGCCTACGGGGTGGACTCTCAGCAGCAGCTGGACGCCGACATCTTCCGCAAGTACTGGAAGATCCAGAATCCCGTCACCGCGCTGCGTGAGCTGAGGGCGTACATCACCGAGGGCTGGGCCGAGATGAGTACGACGTTGACGTCGTTGGCTGGTGGCACGGATCTGATCTTGACCGGCACGACGTATCAAGAAGTCGCCGCGAACGTCGCCGAGCGCAACGGCATACCGTTGGCTGCCTTGCATTACTTCCCCGCACGAGCGAACAGCCAAGCCCTCCCGATTCCGGTGCCGCCAGAGGTGGTCCGTTCGGTGTGGGCGGCAGTGGAGTGGCTGCACTGGCGGGTACTGAAGGGGGCCGACGACGCCCAACGGCGCGAATTGGGCCTCCCCAAGGCCACCGTGCGTGCGGTGCGACGCATCGTCGACGGCGGAGCGCTGGAGATCCAGGCCTATGACCCGGTGTTCTTTCCGCGTCTTGATACCGAATGGGGCGGTCGCCGCCCGCTCGTCGGGTCCATGACCTTGGCGCTGGGAACGGATACCGACGACGAGGTGGCGTCATGGATTGCGTCCGGAACGCCACCGATCTATTTCGGGTTCGGCAGCATGCCGGTCACATCCCCCTCTGACGCGGTCGCAATGATCACCGATGTCTGCGCGGAACTCGGCCAGCGTGCATTGATCAGCTCGGGAATATGGGATCTACCGGGTCTCCAGGCTGCCGAGCACGTGAAATTCGTGACGGCGGTCAATCACGCGGCGGTGTTCCCGGTGTGCCGGGCGGTGGTCCATCACGGTGGCTCAGGAACCACGGCTGCGGGAGTTCGGGCCGGCGTACCGACATTGATCTTGTGGGTCGGAGCCGACCAGCCCTTCTGGGGGGCCCAGATCAAACGACTCAAAGTCGGCACGTCTTTACGGTTTTCGCGTACGACGCGAAAGACGCTGCTCGACTCGCTTCGAACCGTTTTAGAACCGCGCTACCGCACCCGAGCCCGAGAAGTCGCGACCCAGTTGACAAATCCTGAACAGAGCGTCACAACAGCCGCGGACCTGCTCGAAGAGGCCGTCCGTAGAGTCGGTGCGCGCTGACCGACTCCGCTAGGCGGATTCGGCGCGGGGCGCTGAGATCCGGTCGTCCAATCGGATGAACTGCTTGTTGCGGTACCGCTCGACACAGGCGGCCCTGCGAATCTTGCCGCTCGTCGTGATCGGAATCGCCCCGCGGGGTACCAGAACCAGATCCGCAGCACTCAGACCATGCGACTGCGAAATCGCCGAGGTGACGTCACGCTTCAAATCGAGAAGCTTCTCCACCGCCTCGTCGGAATCGGCGCGCGCCTTCACTTCCACGATCGCGACAAGTTGTTCGGTACGGTCCTCTTCCACCGATATCGCCGCGACCCGGCCTCCCGATATCTCCTGGATCGTCGCCTCGATGTCATCCGGATAGTGATTGAGTCCGCGCACGATCAGCAGATCCTTGATGCGGCCCGCGATGAACAGTTCCCCCTCGGAGATGAAGCCCACATCTCCGGTTCGTAGCCAGGTGCCATCGGGCGTGCCCGCCAGAGGGTGGGCGATCTCCGCGCCGAACGTCTCCTCCGTCTGCTCCGGCTTTTCCCAGTAGCCGAGGCATACATTCTCACCCTGCACCCAGATTTCACCGAGCATGCCCGCCGGGCATTCCGACCTGGTTTCCGGATCGACGATCCGGACCACCGGCGATTCGGGTGCGCCGTAGCTGACAAGCGGTGTTCCGGATTCGTTCTCGCACCGCCTGGCATGCCCGGCGGACAGTTTCTCGGGTTCGAAGTGCACGAGGAGGGGCGGTCGGTCGATCGGACGGGTTGCCACGTAGAGCGTTGCTTCGGCGAGCCCGTACGACGGCCGCAGTGACTCCTCGGGCAGGTTGAAGCGGGCAAATCGCTGCGCGAACCGCTTCAGCGTTGCCTGGTGTACCCGTTCGCTACCGCTAAGCACGCGTTGCACGCCGCCGAGGTCCAACCCGGCCAGGTCATTGTCCGACGTTCGCCCCGCCGCCAACTCGAAGGCGAAGTTCGGGGCCGCTGTCACGGTGTTGGGGTGGCTGGCCAGCAACTGCATCCAACGTGCCGGGCGGACAAGGAATGACGTCGGAGTGGTGAACACCGTGTGCCAACCGGCGAGGATGGGGGCGCATAGACCCAGCATCAAACCCATGTCGTGATAGAACGGCAGCCACGACACGGCCGTGGTGTTCGGCGGCGATATCTTGCCCTGGTTTCGGAAGAAGTCGGCCATGACCTGCTCGAAATTGGCCGTGAGATTTCTGTTCGACACCATGACGCCGGCCGGCGCACGGGTCGATCCGGAGGTGTACTGCAGGTAGGCCGCGGCGGGTCGAGGTCCGCGATCCGATATCGGCTTCCTGCGCGAGTCCAGGTCGAGGGAATCGATTTCGATGATGGTCGGGGCAGCCTGATCGTGCTGCGCCACAGCGTATTCGGCGACGGAGTCGGCAGCGGCCGATGTCGTCAGGATGATGGCGGGTGACGAGTCCTGCATCACTCCGACAACTCGTTCGTCGTGCACGCCGATCATCGGAACCGACAGCGGAACCCCGATCAGCCCGGCCCGCAACGATCCGAGGAATGCCACGATGTAGTCGAGTCCCTGCGGCGCCGAGATCACCGCCCGATCGCCGACCGACGCCCGCTGCCTCAGCTCGTGCGCCAAGCTCTGGACCCGTCGATTCAACTGCGCCCAGGTCAAAGCTTGGGGAACGCCGTCCCACTCATGGTCGAAGTCGACGAAGGTGAAAGCGACCCCGTCGGGTTGCAGGCTGGCACGTTCGCGTAGGACGCCGGTAACGGAAGCATCGGTCATGACCGTTACCTTTCTAGTCGATCACGCCGGTGTAGTCGAACTCGGCTTCATGTTTGCCAGCGGCAAAGAAATTGGGCTTCCAATTCGAGCTGACGCTTCAGTTGGGGCGACGATGCCCGTCGAACATTTTGCCATCTCGGCGGCCGACCCTCACGCCGAGGAGGCCGAGAACCGGGCGGTGTCACCGGTGTGCGCTATTGAATCACTCCGGTCAGGCCGAAGTCCGCCAGCGTGGCAGGGACGAGTTGGGGCAGGTTGCGCGCCGAATTGTCCTTGCCCGGAAGGTAGGCGCGAACGCTGATGAAGATGTTGCCGGAGATGCGTCCGGTCCCCGGATTGAGCTGCCCGCCGACGAGCTCGGGGCTTCCCGTCGTCAGGTTCTGTTCGATGATTCGCAGCGAGACGTTCGTCAACACACTCTGCCCCGCCGCGACCGCGAGCTGACTCGGCGATATCGATGTCCGGCGAGTCGTGCTACGCCACCCGGCCATGGCGTCCGATTGGAAAGTGCGACGGCTCGACCCGACGCCCCAGCGGCCCGTGGCCAAGTTTGTCACGAGGGCGGCGCAGCCCACCTAGGTCGATGTCGCGGTGGTACACCCACGTGCACTGAATATCGTGAACATGGCCACTGACCGGCACCCATAGGTACGAGGCCTCGTCCATGAACGCGAGGGTGTTGTCGACCGACCCCTCGTGTTCGACCAGAATTTCGAACTTTTCAGGGGGTTTGGCGTTCACAAACCTTCGCCTCCTTCGAGCGGCCCGTTCGTCGACTTTCCGGGTGCCTGTGACAGTACGTCGGGCACCTGAAATACTGTGGCGCGATGCTTGAGCAAATTTACCGTCCGGTGCTTACCAGGGTCGTGAACCTTTCACACCGGCGCTTCGGGAAAATCGTTGGAAAATACGGGTATAGCTTGATCACCCGGCGACTCGGCGATGACGAAGTGCTGTTCCTCAACTGGGGTTATGAAGAGGACCCGCCAATGGGCCTGCCGCTCGACCCGCCCGACGAGCTTGACCGGTATTGCATTCAGCTCTACCACCGAGTCGCGGCACAGGTGGACCTTGCCGGTAAGCGGGTGGCCGAAGTCAGTTGCGGCCACGGCGGTGCAGCCTCGTACATCACCCGCACCATGCATCCCGCGTCCTACACGGGGCTGGACCTCAATCCCGCGGGCGTCGCGTTCTGCCAACGCCGGCACAAGTTGCCGGGGCTGTCGTTCGTGCAGGGCGATGCGGAGAATCTGCCGTTTCCAGATGCGAGCTTGGACGTCCTGATCAACGTCGAAGCCGCCCACCTCTACCCCCACTACCGTCGTTTCCTCGACGAGGTGACGCGAGTCCTGGCCCCGGGCGGGCACTTCCTATACGCCGATCTGCGGGGCCGTGACGGAGTCGCCGAATGGGAAGCGGCACTTGCCGATTCCGCGCTGCGGGAAGTCTCAAAGAAAAACATCAATCAGGAGGTGCTGCGCGGGCTCGAGAAGAACTCTCCCCGCTACCAGGACCTGATCAATCGGCATGCGCCGCGGATTCTGCGCAAGGTGAGTCGCGATGTCGCTGTCACCAAAGGCTCGCCGCTGTACGAAGAGGTGCAACGAGGCGATATCGACTACCGGCTCTACTGTTTCGCCAAAGACTGACGCCGGGCGGTTCACCTGGGTGACCGACTCGTCGTCTTGTCAATCTCCGAGCGACGAAGTCGCTGTGAGGCGGGCGCTTCAGGGTTAGAGGATCTCGCCGGTCAGATCGAAATCGGACAGTGCCTGCGTCGCCAGTTCACGCAATGCGGGTTTGGAGTCGACTGAACCCCGTTGATAAGCAACGACCGTGATGGACATCTTGCCGTTGATTCGTCCAGCCACCAGGACGAGTTGCCCACCTGCCCGCTCGACGTCGGCGCGCCGGACGTTTTGATCGACACCCCGAAACATGACGTACTCGGCATCCGTGCCATCCGGTCGGCCGATCTCGGCGGGGATGTCGCCGAGGTTGGAGCAGGACGACGGCAGATCTTCGCCACCTCCCAGGAACTGCTCCACGACTCCCTTCAGCGCCCGCCTTGGCACGAAGGGAATCAGCGGGATGAGTTGCAGCATCTCATCGGGAACTTCCCGCGCCGTCTTGAGCGCCTTCCGAATCTCGTTCCGGGCGTTGGTGAGATCCTCTGTCACCTGCGCAGGGTCGAGACTCAGCTGAGGGAACAACATTACGTTGGCCCGCGTATCGTCAAAGCTGCTGCGGTCATTTAGCGCCATGAGAAGGGTCGTAGAGCGGTCGGAGCGCGCGCGACCCATCCGTTCGGCGAGTTTTGCGGCGAAGCCCGCCAGCAGTGAATAGCTGTTCCCGTTGAGGGCACTCGCCCGGGCATCCCAGTCCGCCAGATCGACGAAGACCGAGGTCGACGGCAGCACGACGGTCGAGTTGTCGTTTGCGTGGCCGACGGTGGACGGTTTCGGTCCGCCCGACGAAAGGTCATGCCGGTGCGCATACCCGAGCTTCACCGCCGCTCCCAACGCGCGGACGGCTTCGGGAATATCCTTCGCGGTTTGGCGGAGGTCGGTCAACGTGTCGCGAAAGCGCTTGCGAGACCTCGGCAATGGGTAACCGATATCGCGCCGGTTTCCGAGGACCGCTTCCACGGTCGTCAGCAGGGCTGCGGCGCCGTCGCCTATACAGTGCGAGCCCAGCAGGGTGATCGCGGTCGAGCCGTCGGTCAGCGGCAGCACCCCCATGTGCCAGCCAGGCCCCTTTTCCGGGTCGACAGGCAATTCAGCACGTTCATCGGCCCAGTCGGTGACCTCGTCGCGTGGGCGCGCGCACTCCTCGAAGTGGAGTTCGGAGGACGGCCCCAACGAGGACACCCAGCGGTGCCGGCCAAAGGGCAGCGTCGACCTCTCGATCAGTCGTCCCGCCATCCCGTAGCCGAAATCCCGGTGAAACCGTCTCACCTCATCGAAGTCGACCGGGTGATCGTAGATCCAAACGAACTGCAGGAGCTTTCCGGTTCCAGTCGCACGCAGCAGATCGAAAACGGTCTGGTCCATGAAAGTCAGCCGATTGTCCATCTGCACATCGTCTTTGGATGTCCATCGTCTGAACGATCGACGGCGGGGATGCGTCTGGATAGCCAATCTTGTCTCTATTCGATCACGCCCACGAGGCCGAACTCGGCCAGCGTGTTCGCTGCCAGCTCGCGCAACAGGGCTTTGGAATTGTCTCTACCGGGCTGGTAAGCGATGACGGCAATCGAGATCTTGCCGGCAATGCGACCGGCGAGCACAGTCAACAGACCGCCTCTTCGCTCGAGGAATTGACGAGTCACGTGCCGGTCCACGCCGCGCAGCATCATGGATTCGGCGTCGGTGCCGTCGAGGCGAGCCGCCACAGGATCGACATCTCCGAGATTGGAACACGATACCGGCAGATCGTCGAACCCAAAAACCACGTCGGCACCTCGTCTCACGGCCCGCTTCGGGAGAAACGGCGTCAGCGGGAGAAGCTCCAATGTCTCGTCTGGCACTTCCCGAATCGCGGTCAGCGTCTGCCTGATCGCGACCCGAGCACCCGACAGGTCGGTCGTCACATCAGTCGGGTCCAGCCGGGCATCGCCAAGGGATACCGCGTTGGCGCGGGTGTCGTCCGGCCCCCGGTCGCTGATGGGGATGTTCAGGGTGACGGCACCGTCGCTGGCGCGCCGGCGCCCGATTCGCTCGCCGAGTTTCGCGGCCAACCCAGCAACGAGCGCATGACTGGTCCCGTTCAGGTCTTTCGCGCGCGCGTCCCAGTCGTCGAGAGCGACGTATATCGTGATCGCCGGCACCACGACGTTCGATTCGCCGGCTTCCCGTTCGGTCGCCGTGGTGGGCCGCGATGCTCCTGATCGGAGCAGCTCATGCCGGCGGCGGAATGTCTGTTTTCCCAACGCGCCGAGCGTTCGGGCGATCTCCGGTGCACCTTGCGCAGTTTCCCGGAGGTCGACCAACGTGCCGCGGAGGCGCTTGCGTGCCCGCGGCGGCGGATAGCCAAAGTCACGCCGGTTGCCCTTGACCGCATCGACAATCGTCAGAAACAAGCCGAAACCGTCGGCCAGGCAATGCGACATCACCAGACTGACCGCCGTAGAACCGTCGGTCATCGGCAGCACTCCGAGATGCCAGCCCGGCCCCGATTCCGGATCGATGGGCAATTGTGCCCGGTCGTCGGCCCAGTCGCTCAGTTCCGCGCGAGGGCGCGCATGCTCCACAACCTCGATCTCCGACGGCGCGCCCAGCGACGAAACCCATCGGTGGCGGCCGAATTTCAGCGGCGACCGCTCGATACGCCGGCCGAACAGGCCATAGCCGAAGTTCTGGTGAAAGCGCCTAACCCCATCCATGTCGACCGGATGCTCGTAGATCCAGACGACCTGCGTCACCAATTCCTGGCCGGTCGCCCGTTGTCCGAGGAACAACAGCTGATCGGTGAATGAGAGTCGATTGTCCAATCCCATTGAAGCGGATTCGATCAGGCCGGTTTCAGGTCGAAGTCGACGAGACTGGCCACAGGCACCGTCTCCCCGCGACCCTCGGCGACAAGAGTGAATACCTTCTTCATCACGTCGAGGTAGCGGTTGACTGATTCACGGGCGATTGGGTTGTTCGGGAATGCCACCGTCACCGATGTGCCACTGCCGAGCCGATTGACCCAGATGCCGAGTTGATTGGCCGCTCCGAGTTCGCTGTAGATCCTCGCCTTCAGTCCGTTGAATTCAGCGACAACCGCCGGCGAGAACTGTGCGAGTGTCGCGTCGAGGTAGGAAATCATGGCAACGCCCGGCTCGGGCTTCCTGACCGTCCGGTCACGGGCGGCGAGTTCCAGCACTCGATCGAACGGGACGTGCGCCAGGTCGAGACCCGAGTCGAACGACACCTGCGCGGCACCTGCCGTGGCGCCGAAAGACGATGGGGTGACAGGGACGGTGACCGGAACCGTGCCGGTGAACCATCCGGTGGTCATCATCTCCGCCGGCGTAGTACGGGTACTCGTCGGAGTGATGACGCAATAGACCTCGGAGCCGGTCAGTTCGTGTTCCGTGAGCGCGGCGGCCGCAAGCACGCCGCCGATGAAACGAGCGCCTGCTCTCGCGCATGCAGATTCGAATCGGTCGGACTGTTCCTCGTCCATCAGCTGGACGGTGACGAGATCGCCTTCGCAGGGAACCGAAGAGTCGCCGAGTGACAATGGGAATCGAGGTAGGGTACCGCTGTTGCGCTGCGCGAAGTTGATCCATTTACGCACCTGCGGCGCTTCGAGTGTGAGCGCGGATGTGAGCTGGTGCTGCCGGACACAGTAGTCGTCGTAGCTGCCGACCTCCGGCAGGGAGATGCGGGCTCCGCCGGCCACCAGAGCCGCGTACATCATGTGGATCTCGAGGTAGGCCACACCCATCAACCCTGCGTCGTGGTGCAGATGATCGATGCTCATGTAGAACGTGAAGTGGTCTGCCCGTTGAATGAGCCCGAAGCGGAAGCAATCCCATTCCAGCGGGCTCGGGGTCGCCAAGATGTGCTCTCGCCACTCCGCCGCTGACTTCTGGCCGTGCTGGGTCGGCGCGAACTTGATGTCTTTGGGGTTGCGGATGGTTCGCCGAACGACTCGATCGTCAACGGTGAACTCGAACCAGCTGTGGTACGTGTCATGGCGACGAAGATAGGCGTTGATCACGTATGTCATCGCGCGGATATCGCAGCGTCCGGCGATATTCCACGCGGGAATTGCCAGTCGCGCCATCTCGGTGCCGCGTCTTGAATGCTCGCGATAGCTCCGAACATGCTGCGCCTGCTGATAGCTGGCCGGAACACCGGTCACCGGGGCTTCTTTGGCCTTCGCCACCGTATTGGGCGACGGGCTCCAGGAGACGAGTTCCCCTGGCTCCTCCACCCACTCATGGATTGACTCTAGAGTAAACACTTCTCCCCCTTACTCCTGCTCCGTCGTCACGACGACGCCGCCACGGTGTCTTCGGCCGCAAGAGTTTCGCACAAACTGTCGGCCAACGCCCGAACGGTGTTGATTCCCATGGCATTGATCCGGATGCCCGTTTCGGCCTCGATACGGGTGCGGAGCTCAAGGTTGCCCAGCGAGTCCAGCCCGTACTCGGACAGCGGGCGGTCCGGATCGATGGCGCGGCGAAGGATCAGGCCGACCTGTGCCGCGATCAGCCGGCGCAGGTGCGTCGGCCATTCGTCCCGTGGCAGCGCTGCCAATTCCGCACGAAGCTTCCTTCCCTCTGATGAACTTTGGCCCGCCGACTTGAACGCAGCGGCGAACGGACTGCGTTGTGCGAAGGTGGTCAACCACGGAGTTCCCAAGACCGGGGCATAGCCCGAGTAAACCCGGTCGTGACGGAGCACCGTTTCGAACGCGTACGCGCCCTCGTCGGGCAGAATGGCGGCATCGCCTTCGGCGAGGGCCGTGCCGCGGCCGATCTCCGCCCACGCTCCCCAAGCGATCGTCGTGGCTGGAAGGCCTTGCGCACGACGCCAATTCATGAACGCATCCACCCAGCTGTTGGCACTGGCGTAGGCGCCCTGACCCGGCGACCCAACTAGCGCCGCTGCCGACGAGAAGGAGCAGAACCAGTCCAGTGGCTCAGACTCGGTCGCCTGGTGCAGTTTCCACGCTCCGTAAACCTTTGGCGCCCAGTTTCTTTCGACTAGCTCGTCGGTGATGTTGGTCAGTATGGCGTCCTCGACGACGGCCGCGGCATGCAACACCCCGCGCAGCGGGAGACCGGTGGCAGTGGCTGCTGCTACTAACCGCTCGGCCGTGCCGGCGACGGCGATGTCGCCGCACTCGACCACGATGTCCGCACCCGTCGAGCTGATCAGCTCGATGATTTCCTGCGACTTGACGGTCGGCTTGCTGCGCGATGTGAGCACAATGCGCCCACAGCCCGCGGCAGACATCTTCTCAGCGAGGAACAGCCCGAGACCACCGAGGCCACCGGTGATGATGTACGCACCGTCATTGCGGAAGACCGGCATCTCCTCCGGCGGCACCACGGCGCGGCTCTGCCCGGTGTGGGGCACGTCGAGCACCAGCTTGCCGGTGTGCTGAGCGCCGCCGATCTGTCGGATCGCGGTCGCCGCCTCGTCAAGCGGGTAGTGCGTGATGTCGGGCAAGGGCAGCGAACCATCCGCCGTCAGTTGGTACACCTTCTCGAGCAACCCGCGGACCTTGTCGGGATGGGTGACCGTCATCAGTGCGAGGTCGACGGCGTAGAACGACAGGTTGCGGCGGAACGGTGACAGCCCCAACCGGGTGTCGCCGTAGATGTCACGCTTGCCGATCTCGACAAACCGCCCGCCGAAGGCGAGCGTCTCCAGCCCGGCGCGCTGCGCCGCTCCCGTCACGGAGTTCAGCACGATGTCGACCCCGTAGCCGTCGGTGTCCTCGCGGATCTCGTCTGCGAACAGGGTGCTGCGGGAATCGTAAACGTGCTTGATTCCCCAGTCGCGCAACAACTGTCGCCGCTGTTCGCTACCGGCGGTGGCGAAGATGTCCGCACCCGCTGCTCGCGCGATCGCTATCGCCGCCTGTCCGACCCCACCGGTCGCGGAGTGGATCAGGACTTTGTCACCCGCCGAGATCCGGGCCAGCTCCTGCAGGCCGAACCACGCGGTGGCATATGCGAGTCCCACCGCGGCAGCCCCGCGGTCGGTGAGCCCGGCCGGCAAGGTTGTTGCGAGGCTGGCCTCACACGTCACGTAAGTGCTCCAGCAGCCGTCGGCCGACACACCACCGACGCGGTCACCTACCTGATGCGCCGTCACGCCCGGCCCAACGGCCGTGACCACACCGGCGAATTCAGAGCCGAGTGCCGGTAGCCGTCCGTCAAAGCTCGGGTACAGCCCGAACGCGACCAGGACATCGGCGAAGTTGATGCTCGACGCATTCACCTGGACCTCGATCTGACCCGGCTCCGGCGGAACACGGTCGAACGACACCAGCTCCAGCGATTCCAGATCGCCTGGCGCGCGAACCCGCAAGCGCATGCCGTCGCGCTCGTTGTCGCCCGTCGTGGTGCGCCGCTCGTCGACCCGCAGAGGTGCGGGACACAACCGCGCCGTGTACCACTGACCACGACGCCAGGCGGTCTCGTCCTCCGGCGAGGCCGACAGCAGCTGGCGAGCCACCTGCTCGCTATCAGTCGCCTCGTCTACGTCGATCTGAGTGGCATGTAGCCGCGGATGTTCCATGTTGATCGACCGCACGAGGCCACGCAGCCCCGCCTGTTCCAGCGCGGGAACGTCGTGCGCCACAACTGTTTGGGTATTTCTGGTGACCACGTACAGGCGGGGCGGCTCGCCCGGCCCTTCCGGTAGCTCGCGGGCGATCCGGACCACATGGCGCACACTGTCAGCGCCGCGAATCCCGGTCTCGCCATCCGGGCTGACGTTCGTCGGCTCGGTCAGCACGACCACGCCGGTGAAAGCCTGCTCAGCCAGATAGGAAGCGAGCAGCTCAGCGTTGGCCTCATGGTCACTGCGCTGCAGCCACGCCATAGTCGTGCACTCGGCGCCCGCCGACTTCAGGGCGTCGCCGAGATCGCTCCCGTCGTCGGTGGTCGAGATCAGCAGCCAGAACCCCGCCTCGGTGTGCTCGACCGCGGGCAGCTCGGAGTGTTGCCATTCGATGGCCAGCAGCCGCTCGTTCAGCAACCGGTCCGCCCGCGCCTGCTCCGAAGCCCCACCGAGCCGTACGCCGGTGAGGCTCAACAGCACCGAGCCGTTTTCATCGAGTATCTCGAGGTCCGCCTCGACCCCGTCCACGTCTGCCTTGATGATCCGGCTGTAGCAGTAGTGGGCGCCGCGGGCGGAACCGTAGGCTCGCAGGCGGCGAACGCCCATCGGCAACATCATGCCGTTGGCAGCGGCGCTTTGGACCTCGGGATGTGCCAGTACCGACTGGAAGCAGGCGTCCAGCAGCGCGGGGTGTACTCCGTAACTACCCTGCTGCGACCGCAATGGCCCTGGGAGCGCGACTGTGGCCAGCACGGTGTCCGCCGACTCTTCGGTGGTGTAGGCCATCGCCAGGCCTGAGAAGGCGGCTCCGTGCCGAACGCCTACGGCTTGGAAAGCAGCGCGCAGGTCGGCGCCTTCGACTCCGTGCGTGTGTGCCGCCATCAGTGCGTCGATGTCATATGACGTCGGGCCGAGTTCACTCGGATCGACGTGCAAGACCGCGACCGCGCGCTTCGTCCGTTCGCCCAGTTGATATGTCTCAACTGCGAACTCGACGACACCCGGGGCCACCGATGACGCCGATGCAGAGACCGGCGTCTCGTCGTCCAGCAACAGCATCCGCTCGAAAGACACGTCGCGTACTTCGCTGCCGTCGCCATGGACCGCTCGCGCCGCTGCCAGCGCCATTTCGCAGTACGCCGCGCCCGGCAGGACCGGCACCTCATGTACCTGGTGGTCATTCAACCAGGGCTGCGCGTCGGTGCCGACCTCACCCTGCCACAGGTGACGTTCGGGTTCCTCCGGCAGCACGACGTGGGAACCCAGCAGCGGGTGAACCGAAACCGTGTGGCCGCCACGCACAGTGGAGTCGTGACCGTCGCGGTCCAGCAGAAGCGCGCTGGTGTGAGTCCATGTCGGCAGTGGGGCATCCACCAGCCGGCCGTTCGGATAGAGCACCGAAAAATCGACGGCGGTGCCGACACTGTGCAGATCGGCGAGGAAACCACGCAAACCCTGGGGTAGCTCTTGCTCGCGGCGCATCGCCGGCAACACCGCCAGCGGGACGTCCAAACTGCGCGCCGTCTGATCCACGGCGTGCGTCAGCAGCGGATGCGGCGACAGTTCGGCGAACACCCGATGGCCGTCCTCCAGAGCGGCCTGAACCGCCGCCGCGAATCGCACCGTATGACGGAGGTTGTCGACCCAGTAATATGCGTCCCCCTCCGCGCTATCACGTGGGTCGTACAGGGTCGCCGAGTAGTACGGGACTTCGGGCTCCATGGGGTCGAGGTCGGCCAGTGCCTCCGCCAGTTCGTCGAGGATCGGATCGACCTGCGGCGAGTGAGAAGCGACGTCCACGGCCACCTCGCGCGCCATCACACCCCGCTCTTCCCAAGCCGCAACCAGATCGCGGATGGCTTCCGTGGCACCGCCAACCACAGTCGACTTGGGTGACGCGACCACAGACAGCACGACATCGGTCACACCACGGCCAGCGAGCTCGGAAAGCACTTGCTGGGCCGGCAACTCCACGCTGGCCATGGCTCCGGAGCCGGCGATGCGCGACATCAGCCGTGAACGCGTGCAGATGACCTTCACACCGTCCTCGAGCGTGAGCGCTCTGGCGACGACGGCAGCGGCGACCTCTCCCATCGAGTGCCCGATCACTGCGCCCGGACTCACTCCGTACGACTTCATCGTCGCGGCCAGCGCCACCTGGACGGCGAATACGGTGGGCTGAACCTGCTCGATTCCCGCGACTGTCTCTGGCGCCGACATCGCCTGTGTCACAGAGAAATCAGATTCTCGCGCAATCAGCGGCTCGAGCTCGGCGACGGTGGCTGCGAATACCGGCTCGCTGGCCAGTAGTTGTGCACCCATCCCGGCCCACTGCGAGCCCTGCCCGGAGAACACCCACACGGGACCGCGGTCGTCCTGAGCCACCGCGGCCTGGTACGGGGCGTCGCCGTCGGCGACGTCTCGTAGTTGCTTGATCAGTTCCTCGCGATCGCCGGCGATCACCGATGTCCGCACGGAACGATGTCCGCGGCGGCGGGCGAGGGTGTATGCAAGATCAGTCAGGTCGATGGCGGGTCCACGCCCGTTGCCGTCGCCCCCTCGTGCCAACCAATCGGCCAGCCGGCCCGCCGTCCCGCGCAGTTGCTCCGCAGAGGTGGATGACAACGGGAATATCAGCGGGCCTGCCGCATCGGTACGCGGGGGCGGTGTCTCGCGCGTAGGCGTCACGGGGAATTGCTCGAGGATCGCGTGGGCATTCGTGCCCGACAAGCCGTACGCCGACACTGCCGCACGCCGAGGGTGGTCGCCATCGATGGGCCACACTGTATTCGCCTTGGGCACAAAGAGCTTGGTCTCGATACCGGCGAGCTCGTCCGGCAGGCGATTGAAGTGCACGTTCTGCGGGACGACACCGTGCTGCAACGCGAGAATCGTCTTCATCATCCCGAGCGCACCCGCAGCGGACTGGAGATGCCCGAAATTGGTCTTCGACGATCCGAGGCCGCACGGGCCTTGAGTGCCGTACACCCCGGCAAGGCTCGTGTACTCGAGCGGATCCCCGACGGGGGTGCCTGTCCCGTGAGCTTCCACCATGCCTACGGTGCTCGGGTCCACGTTCGCCACGGCAAGCGCCGCTCGGAACACCGAAGTCTGGGCATCAGCCGACGGTGTCGCGATGTTGACAGTGCGTCCGTCCTGGTTGGCGGCGGTTCCGCGGATCACGGCCAGGACCCGGTCCCCATCGGCGACCGCATCGTCCAGTCGTTTGAGCGTGAGCACGACGCAACCCTCGGACGAGACGAAGCCGTCGGCAGCGGCGTCGAATGCGTAGCAGCGACCCGTCGGCGAAAGCATGCCCGCCGCCGATCCCGAAGCCAGCTTGCGGGGTTCCAGCAGCACCGACACGCCCCCGGCAAGGGCGATGTCACTCTCACCGTCGTAGAGGCTCCTGCAAGCCGTGTGAATGGCGATCAGGCTGGACGAGCATGCCGTATCCATCGTGATAGCGGGCCCATGGACTCCCAGTGCGTACGCGATGCGGCCGGAGGCCAGGCTGAAACTCGTTCCCGAGAAACCGTAGGGCCCCTCCAAAGCGTGAGTGTCTGCTGCCAGATATGCGTAATCGTTATGGGTAACTCCGACAAATACGCCGGTCTGCGAACCGGCCAGCGTCGCCGGATTGATTCCAGAATGTTCGACGGATTCCCATGCGGTTTCCAGCAGCAGACGGTGCTGCGGATCGATCGCCGTCGCCTCACGGTCGGTGATGCCGAAAAACTCGGAGTCGAATCCTCCGACGTCATCCACGAAGGCGCCCCACTTGGAGACCGAACGGCCGGGCACCCCGGGCTCAGGGTCGTAGTACTCCTCTGCGTCCCACCGGTCGGCCGGAACCTCAGTTACCAGGTCCTCTCCACGAAGCAACGCATCCCATAGTTGCTCGGGTGAGTCAATCCCGCCTGGGAGACGGCAGGCCATTCCGATAACCGCGACCGGAATAACACTTCTTTCGCCCACGTACGTTTCCCCCTTCTGAACGTAAAATTCCTCGTGGCGAGTGAATTGGGATGCCGGGGCCCTTGGCCCCTACGTCAGGCCGACAGCACCAGTGGAACTGCCGGCCGACACCGATTCTGGGCGGCGTGCAGCAGGGTGTCCAAAACCGCGAACGACGGCAACAGGCGTTGCCTGCCCTTCCACCCGCAGCTGCAAAGTCCGTGCGCCCGCACGCGGCCTCTGTCGACCCACACGACACCGGGGTCGGCCAATCCAGCCAGCAACAATCCATTCCGTCCCGCAAACGCCGACAGGGGGTCGCTGCACGAGTCATCGAGGCCCGTGTAAGGGGCCCCGGTTGTTTGCGACGGGTACGCGAGAGCCGACATGTGGGCAATCTAGCAGCCAATTCCCATAGGTGGGACATTATTCCTTGATTCGCTACGGCTGCCGCGACCGGCCCCGAGTGCCCTGATTTCAGCAAACTTACCTAGCATGACCCAGCGTCTCTCGAGGTGGCGCATGCGTAGGGTGCAGCAAAGCTGGCAAACGATGAATCCATGTTGGTGCACACTTCGCTGGTTCACCCCCTGTCCTCTGAACGATCTACATGACGCAGGAAATCTGACGCGCCAGATGTTATAGGCAGATGACATCCGCCGCATCCCCTGCGAACTTCCGTACGGGGGGTTCCGCCCGAGCCGAGCTATCTCATCAATATGGGTGATAACAGTTGTATAACAGGGTTAGACGTGCCGTTTGTCACAAGCTGGCAACCATGCACTGCTACCTCCGCAAATGGAACGATCATGTTCCGCGCAAATAAAATTTTCTGCAAATTTCCTATCCGCGGGGCCGTTCCGGACGCTTGCTGCGCACTAGGTTGAGTACCGACACGGACTTGGGGGGACGTGCGGATGGCGCTGGCAACTCTCATCGCGATCACGCTTAGTTACGCGGATTGGAGCCTGTGGGTACGCCCTGTCACCTGGACGTGTCGGTGGGAGGTCGCCGCCACACTCAACATCGCGCTGCATGGCGCCGCCGTGTTTCTCATGTCGCCGTTCGCGTCGGAAACCATCGGCCACTGGGTTGCACGCCCTGACCGGAAAGTGGAACCTCGAGGACTGCCTCGGCCACGACTGCTACGTCGTCGCGGCGTCGGCGATCGTTTACAACGCGATCGGCCGGCCCGCGGACGACAACAGGATGCAGTTGATGTTCAAACGCCACGTCGAGATTCCGGCGACGCTGTGTGTCCCGTTACTGTTGGCGACGTTCTCCATGGGCAACGGCGCGACCGTCTATCGGTCGGACTTCTTCGTGGTCCCCACCGACCTCGGGCTGAGCCTCTACTGGCTGCTGTTGTGCGGCACCCTCATCTAACTGCTGGGCTACGGTGCGCGGGCCCTGCTGGTCCTCCGTAAGGACGAGCGATCCCGGTTCATCGCAACCTGGTACATCGCCGCCTGCGCGTCCGGCATGCTGGCGTGCGTGGTGCGGATCGTCACCGCGTTCGTCACTCCGATCCAGGCGCTGGAGGGCGGCACCCTCGTCTGGATCTTCGCCTGCACGTGCGGCGCCGGCTTCGCGCTGGCTTCGGCACACGCGTGGCGCACCAAGACGAAGTGGTTCACCCGGTCCGACCGATAGGCAGCGCCCTCGTATCAGGCGGGGGCTTCCGTGGCACCGAGGCGCAGGTGCTCGATGTGGTAAACGGCCTCGTCGAGTAACTGGGCGACATGATTGTCGTAGAGGCGATAGACGATGGTCCGTCCGTTTCGGTCACCCGCAACCAGGCCGAGCGCCCGCAGCAGTCGCAATTGGTGAGAAACCGCCGGCTGCTCCATCCCGACCGCGGCCGACAGGTCGCCCACCGAACAGGGTGACTGGCGCAACCGCGTGAGGATCAGTAAGCGGTTCGGGGACGCCAGCGCCTGCAGCGTCTCGGCGACCTTGCCCGCCGAGGCAGAATCGAGGGTCGCCGGAGGCGTTGCGCGGCCTTCGACTCCGTGTCCCATGTGTTCAATTGAAGCACGGCCCGGCCCTCAGGAAATGACATATGTAGAGCTGTACATGTATACATGTACGAGCTATGTCGATCAGCAGGCGGAGGTCCGTTCGATGACTGCCGTGACGGCGCGACCGACGCGCAGACTCGTCGCAGCACCCACCCGCCTGGGCGTATCCGCACTCTGGTCCGTGACGTCGGTGCGGTGGGCCGCGGTCGCCTTGTGCCTGTTTCTGGCTGGACTCGCCGCCCAACTGCTCGATGCCCCCTCGGCGATCTGGTGGGTGCTCTATCTGGCGTGCTACGTGAGCGGCGGATGGCAGCCGGCCTGGGCAGGCGTGCAGGCCTTACGGTCTCGGACACTCGACGTCGATCTTTTGATGGTGATAGCCGCCGCCGCGGCTGCGGGCATCGGGCAGGTCTTCGACGGCGCGTTGCTGATCGTCATCTTCGCAACCTCCGGCGCGCTGGAAGATGCCGCGACACAACGCACCGAGGCGTCGGTGAAGGGACTGCTCGACCTGGCACCAGACCATGCGACCCGGATCGACGCGGATGGCACCGAACGATCGATGAATGCACAGGACCTCCGGGCGGGCGACCTCGTCATCGTGCGACCCGGTGAGCGCGTCTCGGCCGACGGGATCGTGGTCGGCGGCTCGTCGGACGTCGATCAGTCCTCGATCACCGGCGAACCACTGCCAGTCGGCAAGACGATGGACGACGACGTGTTCGCGGGCACGCTCAACGGTGCCGGCGTGCTGCGAATCCGGGTCACGCAGAATCCCTCGGATACGGTGGTCGCCCGGATCGTCACCCTCGTCGCCGAGGCTTCCGGCACGAAAGCCAAGACGCAACTGTTCATCGAGAAGGTCGAGCAACGGTATTCCGTCGGCGTCGTGGTGGCGACGCTTGCCATGTGCGCGATCCCGCTGGCCCTGGGAGCGGATCTGCAGTCCACGCTGCTTCGGGCGATGACGTTCATGATCGTCGCCTCGCCGTGCGCGGTGGTGCTGGCCACCACGCCGCCGCTGCTGTCGGCGATCGCCAACGCCGGACGCCACGGTGTCCTCGTCAAATCTGCGGTCGCCATGGAACATCTGGCGGACACGACCCTGGTCGCCATCGACAAGACCGGCACCCTGACCACAGGCACTCCGCGACTGAGCAGCGTTGTCACTCTGAGCGATCAGCACCCGGACTCTGACGAGATACTAGAAATCGCCTCTGCTGCAGAACAATTCAGCGAGCATCCACTCGGCCGTGCCGTCGTCGCGGCCGCTCGTCAACGCGGTATCGCCATTCCGGCAGCCGTCGGGTTCCAGGCCGAGCCGGGACGCGGAGTGCGGGCTCGCGTCGGAGGTAGTGCTGTCGAGGTCGTCAGCCCGCGAGCACTCGCGGGCGATCCGCCGGCCCGTGCCACCGATCTGGAGAACGCCGGATCAACGGCAATCGTCGTGGTCGTCGACGGGCTGCCCGTCGGGATCCTCGGACTGGACGACACCGTTCGCGATGGGACCGATGAGGTGATTCTTGCGATTCAGGCCATCACCTCCAACCCGCCGGTTCTGCTGACCGGCGACAACCAGCGTGCCGCGGACCGACTGGGCGCCCAGGTCGGCATCGTCGACCTTCGCGCCGGCCTCCTGCCGGACGACAAGGTCGCCGCGGTGCGTCGACTCCAGGCCGATGGCCATCGCGTGCTGTTCGTGGGAGACGGCATCAACGACGCCCCGGCCATGGCGGCCGCGCATGCCTCGATCGCCATGGGACACACCGGAGCCGACCTGACGTTGGAGACCGCCGATGCCGTCACGGTTCGTGATGAGCTCGGCACCATCCCGGCTGTCGTCGCGCTGGCTCGGCGGGCACGCCGTGTGGTCGTCGCCAACCTTGCGATCGCGGCGACGTTCATCGCCACACTCGTCGCATGGGATCTGCTCGGAACCCTGCCCCTGCCTCTCGGCGTCGCGGGCCACGAAGGTTCCACGATCATCGTCGCCCTCAACGGCCTGCGCTTGCTGAGTTCCCGCGCCTGGCGCGATTGATCGCTTCGGTTCGCGTCGACGTCGATGTCGCTCGGGTGGCACTATCCGGAAGACAGCGAGCGGACGACTTCTTGCAGGGGCTCCGAGGTCGTCCCCACTGCGCCTAGGTAGGGATGCGACAGTTCCAGAATGAGGAAGAGATTCATGGCGACGATGACGCCGACGACGACGACCATCGGGTAGTGCAGGACGGGTCGTTCGACGCCGTAGAAGACGACGGTGCCGAGGACCATCCCGCTCACGAGGAAGATGACCACCCACAGCGGCCACGGTGGGCCGACGTCGTCGCGGGCCGTGAGAATGCGTACGGTGCGCGCCTGACTGACCTTGTCGAGGTTGGAGAAGGACGTCGCGAGCAGCGTTTTCTGGGTGTCCGTCGTCGCCTGAACCTGCTCGTAGGCCGTGTACAGGCGGGCGAGGGCGGTGTCGGCTTCAGGCGATCGACCGGCGCCGGCGCGCGGCCATTCGGCGATCGCCGCCCGCTCGAACGTCAGCAGACTCCGGTGAATTCGGTCTCTGTCCGCGGGTTCGAATACCACTGCGTCCCTGCGCATTTGCACCGCCGCCGCGCCTTCGGCTCGGGCATTCCCGTCCGCGGCGTTGATTTGGCCCCACATCGCCGATACGACGAATCCGATGAAGAACGCGTAGACCAATCCGATGAAGCCGTACGTGAATTTGATGACGTCGTTGTGCTCGTCGCCGGTGAGGCCGGGGAACCGACGCCGCACATAGGTCTGCATGAGCACCGCCCCGCCGGCGATCACAACGATCAGGACGATGAGCAGCACCCAGGCCGGGATGACGTTCACCATCCAACGACTCACTGGCCGCCCTCCTCTCGGCCCATCATTCCTGGGGCATGCCGCTAACTCTTCGTCGCAACGCCGAGTTGATCCAAGAGAAGTCCTCGTCACGACGTCCCGACATGGCCCGGTTTCCCATGATCCGGCTGGCCACATTCCGCCAACAGCAGGAGCATCCGCCGGCCATCAGTTCGGGATTGCTGCCAAGGTGTCGGAATCGGCGAGCACGTCATGACTCGCTGGGGGCGCTGTGTTCGGTGCTGGACCCCGACTGCTGTCGCTGATCTGTGGATGCCCGAATGTCGGCGCCGCTCGTCTGCACCAGCGACCAGTAGTGCCGCTCCCGTGAGGTCATCTCGTTCGCGGTGATGGCGCCGAAGGCAGCGGCGTCGCAAGCGAATCGGGCTGGAGCGCCGGCTAGCGCGTCGGGTCCCTCGAGCCGAAAACTGCTCGGCGCGAGCGGGCCGAACAGCAGGGCGCGGCGCAGCTGCGGCCAGTTGTCCAGGTGCGGCTCGACGCCCGCCGCTCGAGCGAAGGTCAGCGCCGCAAGGTTCATCCGGGTCTTCTGCGACAAGCCCCGCCTCGACCGATAGCCGGCGATGAACGAACGCTGGTCCGTTTCGCTCGTTGCCGCAATCGCGCCACCCCAGGTGTATGCGATCCAGCGGGCCTGCAGCTCCAACGGCACGAAATATCCGCCCGACTGATCCCACATACCCACGAAGGCCAGGCCGGGGACATCGGGGTGGAAGGTGTATCGGTCCGCGTCCATGTGCACCGCGTCGAGGTCGAGAACCGAGCGGATTTCCTCGCTCAGGAAGGGCAGGCTCAAGTCGAATCCGGTGCCGAAGGCGATACCGTCGAACTCTTCTGCGCGCCCGTCGGCGAACGTCACAGTCCGTCCCGCGACTGTCTTCATCCACGGACGCACCGTAATCCGACCCTCGGCCACCAGCGGCAGGTACTCCTGGTTGAGGGTGACGCCCGCGACGAACAGCGACGGGTCAGGCTCCGGGGCGCCGTACTGCTCAGGGCTGCCCCCGGCCTCGACGACGATCTCCTTGAGTTGCCTGTCGATCTCCGCCGGCGGCAGGACCTCGTTCGCGAGGGTGCCGTAACGGGTGAAGATCCGGTGATCCGATGGAACTCCGGCGGCGAACTTTGGCAACACGTAGCGCTGTCGGCGTTGGGTGACCACGACACGGGCCGCGCCGAGCCTGGTGAGTTCGGCGGCGATCTCGAGGGCACTGACCGCGCTGCCTGCCACCAGCACACGCTTGCCGAGATATCGAGAGGGCTCCCGGTAGTCATAGGTCGACGTCACTCCGGCGTCGCCGGTGAAGGTGTCGAGCCCAGGGACCGCCGGCATGGCCGGTTTGTGAAATCTGCCGGTTGACACCACAACTCGGTCGAAAAGCTCTCCTGTACCGCGGTGATCCACCTGCCATCCACCGTCGGCGCGGCTGATCAGATCCACCGGGGCGCCGAACCGGATACGTGATCCGAGGCCGAAGGTTTCGGCGTAGCGATGCAGGTAATCGAGGATCGCATGACTCGACGGGAAGACCAGATCACTTTCGGGTTCGAGATCGCTGAAGGCGGTCAACACTCGGCTGGTGTTGGTGTGCATCGTCGGCCATACCCCGCTCTGGCCGGCGATTCCCGCCCACTGCCCGCCGAGAACCTGGCCGCGCTCGAACACGGTCGGCTCGAACCCCTGCGCGAGTAGCCACCGCGCAGCCACCAACCCGCCCGGCCCTGCCCCGATCACCGCGACACTTCCCGTCATCGGGGAACTGTCGCACGGCCGCGATCTGGTTTGGCGCGGTCTGCCTAATCAGCCCGGTCGGAGAGCAGTCCGCTGAGCTCCTCGGCATACGCGAGATGCTTGCGGAGCGTCGAAGCGCTCTCATCGACCTTGGACCGGCACTCGTGGAGATAACGTGCTGCCGTTGCGCGCCGTTTCGCGGTTGTTCCTTCGCCGGCAAGTACTTCCAGCGAGTCCAGCAGGTCCTTCATTTCGGCAAGGGTGAATCCAAGCGGTTTCATCCGCCGGATCACCAGGAGCCGTTCGACGTCGGCCTCGGTGTAGAGGCGGAAGCCGCCGGCCGAGCGAGCCGACGGCGTGACGAGGCCAACCTCGTCGTAGTGACGCACCGTGGTGATGGATAGCTCGGTGCGCGCGGCGACCTGCCCGATCTGCATTTGCACGTCGCCACCATCACGCAGATTCAATGTCCCGCGCCAAGCATTCCGGAGAGTCGGTCATGCCGATCGGCTGAGTCGGTGTCGAGGCCGATGATTTCGACGCGCTTACCCTTCGCCCGATACTTCGTGGTCACCGCGTCCAGGGCAGCGACGGTGGAGGCGCCCCAGATGTGTGACTCGGACATGTCAATCACGACGTTGCGTGGGTCGTCTACGTAATTGAACTGGTACACCAGGTCATTACTGGACGCGAAGAACAATTCGCCGGTCACCCGGTAAACCACGGTCTCGGGGGCGGCATCGCTGCATCCTTCGGACGCCTCCACCTTCTGCACCGTGACGAGATGGGCGACCCGTCGCGCAAAGAGCACCAACGCAGTCAGCGCACCCACGATGACGCCGTAGGCCAGGTTGTTGCTGACGACCGTGACAGCCACGGTGGCGAGCATGACCAGAGTCTCGCTACGCGGCATCCTGCGCAGCGTGGACGGCATGATGCTGTGCCAGTTCATCGTGCCGACCGACACCATGATCATCACCGCAACCAACGCCGCCATCGGAATCAAGCCCACGATGTCGCCGAGTCCGACGACGAGTCCCAGGAGGAACAGTCCGGCCAGGAACGTCGAGATTCGTGTGCGGGCGCCCGACACCTTCACGTTGATCATCGTCTGACCGATCATCGCGCAACCGCCCATGCCACCGAACAAACCGGTGACGATGTTGGCTACGCCCTGTCCCCAACTCTCGCGGGACTTGTCGCTGTGAGTGTCGGTGATGTCATCGACCAACTTGGCCGTCAACAGCGATTCCAGCAGCCCGACCAATGCCATCGCCAACGCGTAAGGGGCGATGATCGACAACGTGTGCAGATTGACGGGTACCTGCGGCAGCAACAGCGTCGGCAGGCTCGACGGCAGTTCGCCTTCGTCGCCGACATTGGGAATGTGCACGTTCAAGGCAAGTGCGGCGGCAGTGAGAACGATGATGGCGATCAGTGGAGCGGGAACCACCGTGGTGAACTTCGGCAGGAACACGATGATCAGCAGACCGATCGCGACGAACGGGTAAACCAGTGCCGGCACGCCGATCAGGTACGGCAGTTGCGACAGGAAGATCAGAATCGCCAGCGCATTGACGAATCCGACCATCACGCTGCGTGGGACGAACTGCATCAGGCGGGCCACACCCAACAGGCTGAGCACAATCTGCAACGCGCCGCCCAGCAGCACCGTCGCGATCAGGTAGTCGAAGCCGTGCTCACGAACGAGTGGGGCGATGACCAGTGCAACAGAGCCAGTGGCCGCCGAGATCATCGCGGGACGGCCACCGACGATCGCGATGGTGACCGCCATCGTGAAGGAGGCGAACAATCCCACCCGGGGATCGACCCCGGCAATGATGGAGAACGAGATGGCCTCCGGAATCAACGCCAGAGCCACCACCAGACCGGCGAGTACCTCCGTCCTGAGACGCCTCGGCGACCTGACTGCCGCCATCACCGATGTACTCGGACCTCCTGCCTCGCGCACATCCGACGCCGGCGAAGTCTCTTGAGCAGACAAGGCATTCCATTCGATTGAGTGCGCACGATGATGCCCACCGGGGATGAGTTCGGGGAACTTCGGGCCGTCGCATCGATGCGAACAACGCATTGGACCCTGCGACCGTCTCGGTGGGGTCACGCAACTTCCCGAAACGAACCCTACTCTCGCCTCAGGTGAGAGTAGCAATTGAGTGGGCTGACTCACCTGGCCTGACCACGCTCTCCTTGCGCCACAGCGCCCATGTACTCGCCGCCGAACGTCGTTTGGGCCCGGCGGTTTTCCGGGACATGCTGGGGTTGCACTTCTCCTCGACCCGGCCGGTCGAGGACGAACTCACTGAGCATCCGCTGGCGGAGTTCGTGTTCGCCGCGATCAGCGATGCACAGGATGCCGGTCGCGTCCCGCCCGAGGCGGACGCGAGCGAACTCGCGGTGTTCTTCCTAACCGGCTTGTTCGCATTGCTGGCCACCGGCGCTCACGATTCCGCGACGGCGAAGGCCCTGTTGGTCCGGTACGTGACGACGATTGTCAAAGGAATGGAATCACGATGAACCGCAACGGAGTCGACGGCTACCGAGACTTTTTGAAGCGGCGCCACGGGGACGCGGATCTGCCGAACCGGCGCTTGGCAAATCGCGAAGAGTTCTTCGGCGCTCTCGAGACCGACCCCGTCCGGTCGATCCACCCCGCGGATCGACCGACCTTTCTCCGCCACCTGCGCCGCCGGCGTCCCGAGCCCGGCCTGGACAGGAAGATGCTGTTTCTGCTCGCCACCGGGAAGTCGACCTGACGTTCCGGGTGGTGCCCCCGCCGTTCGTGATGCGACAGTTCGTCAAGATCGGGGTGTTTCTCCCGGAGCGGCTCGGGTTCGTCTTCGTGGGGGCCGCGGAGATGGCGGGCTGCGTGATGTTCGACGAACTGCGCCGCGTCGGCAGGCAACTGTTCGCCGATGAACCCGAGGTGGCCGAAAGAATCGAGCTTCTCTCCAGCGATATTCTCACCGACGAGGTGGCCACGTCGGCTACTGCGCATCCCGGTGTACATCAGCGGAACGAGCCGTGATGCGCCGGCTCTACCCCCGCATCGGGCGGCTGTTCGCACGCCAGACCGTCGAGATCAGTTTCCTCGTCGACCCCGTGCGCTCCGTGCCCGCCTCCACCGCCCTTTGACGTCGAGGAACTGACTGCGGGCCTGAACAATGAGACGTACCTCGTCACGCACCCGTGAGTGCCTGCGTACCGACGACGTCGAGCACGCGCGTCAGTAGGGCCGGTCGCCCTCGGGCATCACGTAGTCCGAGATCGGCGCGGAGACACCGTTCACCGTCGTTCCGCCGTTGGTGAGACCCGGGGCCATCGGCAGCATGGTCTGCGGGAATCCGAAGGTCGGCGCGGTGATGTCGTCGAGGCGGGCGAGTTCCTCGGCGGTGAGTTTCACGTCGAGGGCGCGGATGTTTTCCTCGAACTGCGAGAGCCGGCGCGCGCCGATGATGATCGACGTCACGGCCGACTGCACCTGGAGCCACGCCAGCGCCACACTGGCGACCGTGGTCTCGTGCGCTTTGGCGATGATCTCGAGTTCGTCGACGACCTCGTAGGTCTTCTCGTTGAGGGACCCTTCGATCAAAGAGGCGCGGTCGGCCTTGCCCTGGCCGGCGTTGCTACGGGTGTACTTGCCGCTGAGCGCGCCGCCACCGAGCGGTGACCACGGCGTGATCCCGAGGCCGAATTCGGAGGCCATCGGGACCAGTTCCTGTTCGACCGTGCGTTGGAGCAGTGAGTACTCGATCTGTAGCCCGATGAACGACGGCCAGCCGCGGAAACGGGCGGTGAGATTTGCTTCGGCGATCTTCCACGCCGGGGTGTCCGATACGCCGAGGTAGCGCACCTTGCCGGCCCGAACGAGATCGTCGAGTGCGGCCATCGTCTCCTCGATAGGAGTGTTGGCATCCCAGATATGCAGCCAGTACAGGTCGATGTAGTCGGTCTGCAGGCGCCGCAGCGAGTTCTCGCAGGCGTTGATCAATGACTTGCGGCCCGAGCCGCCACCGTTGGGATCGCCCGGATACAGGTTGCCGCTGAACTTGGTGGCGAGCACCAGGCGATCGCGGCGCGCGGGATGGCGCCCGATGTGGTCGCCGATGATCTTCTCGGAATGGCTCTTGGTGTAGAAGTTGGCGGTGTCGATGAAGTTGCCACCGAGATCGACGAATCGGTCGATGATCTGTTCGGACTCCTCCACGCTGGATCCCCAGCCCAGGTCTTCGCCGAATGTCATTGCCCCCAAGCACAGCGGGCTGACGCGAAGACCAGATCGTCCGAGTGTCACGTAGTGATCCAAAGGCACAGCGCGCCCCTCTGATAGATTGTTCATAGGTGTGTTAGTTCAATTATGAACTAATCTAGCTCTGAACAATCTAGGTGGCAATGTCGACGACACGGGACGACGCGGCGAAGATCTGGTCGCTGAACTACCGGGTGCTGCTGTCCGTGATCTCCTCCGTCGAGGCCGACATCACCGCGTTGGGCCTCGACCCCAAAGCGCTGTTCCTACTCGCCGAGATCGGTGAGCATCCCTACCCTGCCGAGTTGGCGACGACATTGAGCATGCCCAAGGCGACGGTGACGGTTTACCTCAAACGACTCGAGGCCGCCGGATTCGTGCGCCGGCAGATCGACCCGGCCGACCTGCGCCGCCACCGCCTCGAGACCACACCGGCCGGGCGTCAAGCGACCAAAGAAGGTCTCTCGCTCCTGTCGGACGCGTTCGGAAAGCGCCTGGAACGCCTTTCCAGATCACAACAGAAAGAGCTCAAGAACCTACTCGAACACATTCTTTGACCACCCACGCCCGACCGGCTCGGTCATCGGGCCCGATTACGTCGCGGTCTGACCGAGGGTGACCTGCACGGTCTTGGACGCACCGGAGGCGTCCACGTACGTGAGCGTCACGTTGTCCCCGGGAGCCTTCGACCGCACCGCGGCGACCAGCGCATCAGCGCTGTCGATCGCGTGGTCGTCGACCTTGGTAACCAGCACGCCCTCCGGCAACCCCGCTGCCGCGGCCGGCCCATCAGCGACCACCGCGGCGACCGCCGCCCCATTGGCATTGATTTCATTACCGAGCTGTACACCCAACGAGGCGTGGGTCGCAGTCCCGGTCGAGACGAGTTCGTCCGCAATGCGCTTGGCCTGATCCGACGGGATCGCGAAGCCCAGGCCGATAGAGCCACTCTGCGCGCCCGCGGAGTCCTGCCCGCCCCCGCCGCCCAGCGACGCGATCGCCGAATTGACACCGACCAGTTCGCCGTTCATGTTCACCAAGGCGCCGCCGGAGTTGCCCGGGTTGATCGCAGCGTCGGTCTGGATCGCACTGATCACCGAATGTTGGCCGGTGCTCGGGTCGCCGGTGGTGACGGGACGGTCGAGCGCGCTGATGATGCCCGTCGTCACCGTGCCCTGCAGGCCGAGCGGCGAACCGATGGCCACGACGTTCTGTCCGACCTTCAGGTCCTTCGAGGATCCCAGCGCGATGGGGGTCAGTCCCGAAACACCTTGTGCGCGAACGACGGCGATGTCATCGTCTGGATCGGTACCGACCACGCTGAACGGCGTGGTGCGGCCGTCCGCGAACGTCACGGTGGCTTGCGCACCCTGACCCGAAGGTCCCTCGGTATCGGGCGAGGACTGATCGTCCAACCCACCCAGTCCACTCGGCGCCTCCTGGGCACCTGCGGAGCCGCTGACGGCGGCGACGACGTGGTTGTTGGTCAGGATCAGCCCATCCGGGCTCAGCACGATGCCGGACCCCTCTTCGCTTCCCTGTCCCATATCGATCTGAAGCTTCACCACGCTGGGCAGCACCTTCGCCGCGACCTGCTCCACCGAACCGGACGGCAGCCCGGCCTTCGGCTGGGTGACATCGGGCTGAGTAGGAGCCGACGACGCCGACGCGGCAATGCCAGGGGCCGCATCGTGATGTTGGCCCGCCAACACCAGCGCACCGGCAGTGCCGGACGTCACGGCTACCGCAGCGGCCCCGAAGATGGCGGCACCGACTCGAGAACGTTTACGCACCTTGGGAATCGGAGCGGTCGGCGCCGAATCGGCCTGACGCATATCGCGGTAGGGATCCTGCGGCGGTCGGGCTGTCTGCGTCGCGTAGCGCCAGTCGTAGGGCTGCTGATACGAATTCCGCATCGGGTAGCCCGAATAATGCTGCGGCACAGGGTGGCTCGAGGCTGATGGATAGTCCGGTTTTCGCCGTGAGGACCGCGGGCGTTTCTTCATAGCGTGTTCTTCCCGTCAAGTTCGGATAGCAAAGTAGTGAGTCAAACTCTGCATTAGCTGGCTGAGACCCGGCTGAGAGGATGATCTGCGCAGTCCAAGACTTTACGTTGCGGCCGAGACGTGTTCGTTACTGCTCGGCGATCGGGACAGGCCCAACGTCCAGTTCTGGCCGACCAGATCGTGACCGAAGCTGTGGTGTGGCTCTTCGTCTGCGAGAACGAAGCCGAAGGCCAGGTAAATCTTGCGTGCCGAGGTCAGTACATCGTTGGTCCACAAGGTGATCCGGCGGTAACCGGCCTTGCGGGCGAAGTCGAGGCACTGCTTGACCAAAAGAGTGCCGATGCCCAGACCTCGAGCATTGGGCCTGACCAACAGGATTCGCAATCTCGCAACGTCAGGTTCGTTTCCCGCAACACAGAAGACGCATCCTGCGCGTTTACCGTCCACTTCGGCGATCCAAGCAGCTTCCCGGGTTTCGTCGCGATCCTCGTGGTACTCGGCGACGATCCTGGCGACCAGAGCCTCAAACGAGGCGTCCCATCCGAACTGTTCCCGATAAACCTCGCCGTGGGCCATCACCACCCAACCGAGATCACCGGCGCGGTCGGCTGTGCGCACCCTCACTCGCGACTGTGCGACGTTCTGCTGGGACATGGGTTGGCTTCCCGTGCTCTCACATTTACTGAAACAAGTGTTTCAGTAGACTACCAAGATGACCGAACAGGCAACAAGCCCGTCCGCTCGGCACACTGAATTGCTGGAAGCCGCCTATCGCTACGCCCTGGAACACGGCATCGCGGACATCTCGCTGCGCCCGCTGGCGGCCGCCATCGGCTCCAGCCCGCGCGTGCTGATCTTCCTCTTCGGCAACAAGGACGGCCTGGTCAGGGCACTGCTGGCGCGTGCCCGCTCGGACGAATTGGCACTGCTGAATCAACTCGGACGGAACGGCGGCCGTGCCCGCATCGGTCTGAGTGCCGCGATGGAACAGGTATGGGAGTGGCTGGCCGACGAAGCGCATCGTCCACTACTGAGACTGTGGACCGAGGCATACGCCCGTTCCCTGGTTGAACCGGGTGGTGTGTGGACCGGTTTCGCCGAATCGACGGTCAACGATTGGCTTACCGTACTGGCCGAATACCAACCACCGAATGAACAACGCAGCAAGGTGGGCATCGCCCGCCGCACACTGGCGCTCGCAATCCTGCGGGGCGCTTTGCTCGACCTACTGGCTACCGGAGATGATCACCGCACCGGCGCCGCCGTCAAACACCAGGTCGTCCTGCTGGATCACTAGATCGCCGACCTAGGGGGACGGCACCAAGGGATCCGATGGCGGTGGCATCGAGGGATCCCCCGGTGGCGGCATTTCCGCAGGCAGTGGCGGACCCGCGACGTCGTTGACCGGCTCCGACACGGGAGCCTCGGCCGGCGGAGCCTGCTCCGGCGGCGGGAGACACGACAGAACGGGCTGTGGCGTCATCGACAAGAGGAAGGGGTCACAGTTGTCGGCAACCGCCTGGGCCGCCAAGCCCAGCGAGCAGCCTGCGATGACGGTACCGGCGGCGAGAATTCTCGCCGCGTTCTTTCCCGAGGTGATGAGTGCCGTGCGCTTTGATCCGGTCATGAATTGGTGCCGCGCTCTCTCTCGTCGGGCCGCTCGAGACATACCTTCCTGCGGCCGGGTTCTCGAAGCGTAATGCTTGACCCATAGGCCCGTCGCGCTTCGGCAATCATCGAGGCCATCGTCGTAGCTGCCAGACCTCGCAATCAAACTGTGGCGCGCGGAAGTAGCCGTCGAAGTGGAAGGTCTACGGGCCGCCCATAAATCGAACACTCTGCGCCGCGGTTCGGTCGCGAGCTGCCGGAGCAGCGATCATTCACAGAAAACGAGCCGATATTGGAACTTTTCGAAACCGATTGTCCTATGAGGACCAAGAAGCGTACAGCGCCGCTACTTTCGATGACGAACCCGATCGTTCCCGTGCGTCGCTACCCAATTGGACGGTCCCATGACTTCACAGATTGCGCCACTGTAGAGAGCCATTCAGTGAACGACCCGTGATCGCTCTGGTCGGACCGAGGTGTTCGGCGTGACGAACAACCGGACAGTCTTGCATTCACATCACCGTTGGCGTGGGCTAAGGCACCTACAGCCTGGCGCCCCTATACATCTAGCCGCAGAAAATGGATCTCGCGCGTCCGAATTCGCGGAACGGCGCCGCCGCCGCCGCCTTAAGACGCAGTAATCGCTGCGGCCCATAGGCCACGCTCTGGATCATGGCCCGCACCCACATGGGCAGCCACCACGCCAGACTGATTGCCCGGATGACAGTAGGCGCCGCTGGATCCACCACCAACGTCGTGATGACTCGTAGCTGATCGAGCCAGTCGCGCTTGGTGGCGGCATTGCGCGCAGTCTCCGTATCGGCGGTGTGGCCACGCACAGAGTATTCGCGCGGCAGGAAGCAAACCGTTGATCTGACCATCAGTCGCAGCCACAAGTCGAGATCGAGCAGTTGATAGATGTCTTCTCGAAACCGGCCAGCGTCGATGGCCAACTGCCGCCGGAACATCACGCACGTCGGTTCGCCGACCCAATTGTCGGGGACACCCAGAAGCGCAACCTGCGTGGCGATTCGCCGTCCATCATTGCGCCGACGCAGCTTCCAGAACTTTCTGTAGTGCGCGCCGTACTTCCTTAGCCACTCAGCGTCCTCGGTAACGACCTTCCTTGGCGCCCACGCCATTCCACCACCGCATGCATCCAGCTCGTGCGACAACGCGTATAAAGCCCCAGGAAGCAACCAGTCGTCCGCGTGGACGAACTGAACATACCTGCCGCGGGCCATGTCGATACAGCGGTTGTGATTGCCGACCAATCCGAGGCGATGGGCATTGCGTAAGAAGCGATCTCCTGGCCTCAGCGCACCGGAGACGAGTACCGCCGTGTCGTCAGAAGAGTCGTCGTCGACTACGACGATCTCGAAGTCCACTCCCTCCTGCTTCAGGATGCTGTTTAGGCACCGAACGATGGTTTCGGCGCTGTTGTACGTCGGAATGCAAACCGACACGGTTGGTAGACCGGATACCTCTGCTTCGTCAGACATGGCGCGACAGCCTCGCGGTCCGAATGTCGATCTTCACTGTGCCCTTGTCAATCGTCCGTGATGGCGCCGCCCGAGTGGCATCCACCTTGGGTGCATATCAGGCGACATTCGCTCTACCGTCGCGCGCGCAACGACCAGCAAATGACTGCGTCGCCCGTGGAAGTTGAGTCTATCCCGAGCGACGACGCGAATTGTCGATGAGTGCCGACAATTCACTCCACGTGCCCATGACCACGCTCAGCACATCTCCTCGACACCAGAAGAGCCTGCAAACTAAGCAGGGCGGACGTATGCGAGCAAACGCGTCGGCCATTGCGGTCGAGTGCTTCATTCGCAAGCCTGCGTCACTACTGCCGGCCACGACTGTCGATCATCGAAACGGTCGACTACTGTCCGCTGTGGACAGGCGTCGAGCGGGCTTTACAACACACCTACTCGAGCCAATGGAACACAAATGGAGTGACGTCATGCCGGTTCTCGACCTTCACGATCGCGGTGGATTCCTTGTGCTCGATGAAGAGGAATGCCGCCGGAAAGGCGCGGCCCTCAAGTCTCGGTACACGGCCGCGAAGCCCTTCCCTCACGTGGTGCTCGACGACTTCATCGAACAAGCGGTGCTTCGCAAGGTCCTCGATGAGTTCCCAGGTTCAGATGACAAGTCCTACTACAACCGTTCTCAGGAGCGCTTGAAGTATCAGTACGGCCCGAAGGACTGGACCGGCGCCACTACGCACAATTTGTTCGCCCTGTTCAACAGCGCGGCGTTCGTGGCGTTCCTGGAGGCGATGACCGGTTTCAAGGGTCTGATCCCCGATCCCGGCTACGCGGGCGGCGGTCTACACGAGACCAAGCGCGGCGGGCACCTGAGCGTCCACGCCGACTTCAACCTCCATCAGCAACTCGGACTGATCAGACAGCTGAACTTGCTGGTGTACCTCAACGACGATTGGTCACCGGAGTACGGCGGCACGCTCGAACTGTGGAACCATGGGATGACGGCGCGTGAGGTCTCGGTTCTTCCGGAACTTGGGCGCGCTGTGGTCTTCACCACCGCGCTGGACAGTTACCACGGACACCCGGACCCCCTCAACTGCCCGCCTGACCGGTCCCGGCGATCGATGGCGCTCTACTACTACACCGCCCCAGAAGAAGGGTTGGCGGATGTTCCGTTGCGTACGACGCAGTTTCAGGTGCGTCCGAATTCGACGGACAAAGTCGACCGCAAGGTCAGAATTCAGCACGCCATCGGCGATTGGGTGCCGCTGGCCATTCGCCGCCACCTTCCCAAACCGAAGATCGATTAGGTAGACGCCTACCGCTTCTGGCGAGATATCTGCTAGGCCGCAGGCGCTCTCGTCGCCGGCATCAGCGCGCGAGCGCGTTCAATCTCAACGCCATCGTCATCGCCGCAACTGTCCTCACCGTGTCTATGGGCTGCCCGCCGCCCGCTGAATAACCGACACACCGTCACCAGCAATCAGCGAGGCCACCGTCGTTCATTGATAGATCTCGTCTGCGGCTACTGGCGCAACCCCGAGTTCGGCCGCGACCGCATCGATGGCCTGCCGCGCGACGTCGAGGTCCACGTCGCCGTCGGCGGTGAAGTATGGAGCGATGTAACGCTCGTAGTGTTGTTGCGCTTCATCCCGCGTCAGCCGGTTGAGGAACGCGGCGACGTAGTCGACGGCCAGGGCAGGCTGCTCGGCGATTGTCCGCAGGGCCCGCCGGTTGGCCCGCACCAGGGCCTGCAGCGCGGGGCTGTCCAGCGGGATGCGGGTCGGGTCCACCGCGACGCCCACGGTGGGGATCTGGAAGTGGTCGCCGACCCAGGCCAGCAGATGAAACCCTTCTTCCTCGGCGACCTGTTCGGGTGACAGCGTGCTGCCTACGTAGGCGGCGTCGATGGAGCCGTCCCGAAGCCGTCGCAGGTCCATCTGGTAATCACCGGGAAGCCGCGCCACGCATTCCAGGTCGCGGTCGGGATCAAGGCCGTGCTTGCGCAGGACGATCCGGGCGAAACACCCGGGCGCGGTGTGGGCGCCGTGAACGGCGAGGCGGCGCCCGCGAAGATCCGCCATCGACCCGACATCGGCGCTGCCGAGAAACCAGAACAGCGGACGATGGGTGTTGACGCTGAGCATTGTCCAGCCGATGCCGTCGGTCAGCCTCGACAACAGGGCCCGGCCCAGGCCGATCGTGGCACCGCGGCGCACGCGCTCGGTTTCCCAGCCGACTCCGTCGCGGATGGCAACGTGGACGCCTTCATCCTCGTAATAGCCCTCCTGATCGGCAACATAGGCGACCAGCTCCTCGTGGTAGCCATGTCCGACGTAGGTCAGATCGATAGTCGGCACGGCCGAACTCCTTCCCGAAATTGTGCGCCGCTGTTTCGTCAGTCCATCGCAAGGCCGCCGTTGACCGGCAGGTAGTGGCCGGTGGTGAAGCCGGACTCCTCACCGGCCAGGAAGGCCACCGTCCGGGCCACCTCGGCGGGTCGCACCAGGCGCCCCATGGGGTTGGATGTGCCCAGATGGCGCAGCTGCTCGGTGGTCAACTGCTCGGTCACCTTGGTTTCATCGACCGTGGCCGGCGCGACCAGGTTCGCGGTGATCCCGTGCGGCGCCAGTTCCAGTGCGATGTAGCGGACGAACTGATCGAGTGCCGCCTTGGCGACGCCCAGATTGATCATCCCGTCGCGCGGACGGCGGGACAACCCCGTGCTGAGGTACACCAGCCGACCGTAACTTCGGGAAATCATGTTTGGCACAACGGCTTTGGTAATCAGGAAGGCGGCATGCAGCTCGCGATCCAGCTTGCCGCCAAGCTGCTCCCAGCTCAGATCGGCGAACGAGGTGACATCGAAAGGGATCAAGGCGTTGTGCACCAGCACGTCGACCCCGCCCCATTGTTCGTTCGTTTGGTCCACCATCGCGGCCACATCGTCGGCCTCGGTGACATCTGCCCGAATCGCCATGGCCTCACCGCCGGCCGCGGTCGCCGCGCGGACCACCTCGTCCGCCTGCTCGGCACTGGAGCGGTAGTTGACCACCACCCGAAACCCCTGCTCGGCGAGGACCAGAGCGGTCGCCGCACCGATCCCCCGACTCGCTCCGGTGATCAGAGCAACACGACCCATCGTCATCATCCCTCTCACGTGCCGTTCCCATCCTGCGTCGTCGTCTTCACTGAACGACCCGCTCGGCTCGATTCCCAGTGTTCTGCCAGATAACAACCTGCGTCAAACAGATGTTTCAGCGGAAATTCCTGAATTAAAGTTGGTTTATGCGGATGACTCTGCGTCAGATGGAGTACTTCGTCGCCGTTGCCGACCGAGGCTCGATCGCCGCGGCCGCCGCTGACCTTCCGATCTCGGAGTCGGCGGTGTCGGTGGCCATCTCCGAGCTGGAGAACATCGTGGGGGTGCGGTTGCTGCATCGCGTACGGGCGCGGGGCGTCACGCTCACCGCCGCGGGTGCCGCGCTGCTGCCGGAACTACGGTCGCTGGTCGCACGGGCGCGAGAACTCGAGCGCAATGCCGCCGACATCGGCGGCGCAGTGGCGGGCGAGCTGAAGGTTGCGTTGGACCCCGTGCTCACACCGGTGCTCCTTCCACAGCTCATGTCGGGATTCCTGAGCTGTTACCCGGCAGTGGATTTCAGCTTCCTGGAGGGCACGCCCAGCGAAGTCCAGGCCTGGCTCGTTCAAGGTCGATGCGATGTTTCTCTGATGTACGACCTCGATGTGCGCGACGGCCTCAGTTCACATCGCCTCTTCACAGTCAGCCCGAAAGTCCTTGTAGCGGAGGATTTCGTCGGCCCAGGCGAGCACAGCATCACGTTGGCCGGCCTCGCCGACGAGCCCATGATTCTCATCGATATCTCGCCCGGAGAAGCCTTCTATCGCGCCATCTTGTCGGCAGCCGGGGTGTCGCCACGGGTCGTGCACAAGACCTCGAGCGTAGAAGGCGTTCGCGCCCTCGTCGCGCGTGGATTCGGATGGTCGATGTTGCTGCAACAGTCCCGCACCAACCTCAGCTACGAGGGACTGCCATACCGCGAACTCGACATCGCCGACGACGTTCCTGCCGTAGCACTGCTGGCCGTGACGCTGCATGGGCGTCTCGCCCGCCGGACCGCCGCCTTTCGCGACTACTGCACGAAACAGTTCGCCGCTGCCAATTAGGTCCCGGCCACCAGTTTGACAGGACATTCGTAATGTTCAGCCGGGAATATGGGGTGCCTGAATGCTGTTCGTCAATCTCGGGTCGGTCGTCCCGCCTCGGGCAGCGCTGCCCTCGGTGAGGGGCGTAGATTCATCGATCGCAAGCCGGAACCAGGGTGCGTTGGATCTCCGGGCAGACAACGGGAAGGGCGGATCAGCCGGCGGTGAGTTCGACGTCAACAGCCGCGGTGGGTTTTCGCTCGGAGCGCGGACCTGTCCTGATCTCGGTCATGCTGAGTACCGGTTTGGTCGCCATCGATTCGACGGTGCTCGCGACCGCAATCCCTTCCATCGTCGGCGAGCTGGGCGGTTTCCACCAATTCCCCTGGTTGTTCTCCGCCTACCTGCTGGGACAGGCCGTTACCACTCCGATCTACGCGAAACTCTCCGACATCTTCGGCCGCAAACCGATCCTGCTGCTGGGGATCGCGCTGTTCCTGGTGGGGTCGATCCTGTGCGCCGCGGCGTGGAACATGCTGGCGTTGATCGTGTTTCGGGCAGTGCAGGGCCTCGGGGCGGGCGCGGTCCAACCCACGGCGATCACGATCGTCGGGGATATCTACACGTTGTCCGAACGCGCCCGTGTGCAGGGCTACCTGGCCAGTGTGTGGGCAATTTCCTCGGTCGTGGGGCCGATGCTGGGCGGTGTCTTCTCGCAGCTCGGGATCTGGCGCGGCGTGTTCCTCATCAACATCCCGCTGTGTCTGCTTGCGGCGTGGATGTTCACCCGGCACTTCCACGAGACGATCACACCCCGGCATCGGACGGTCGATTCTCTGGGCGCACTGCTTCTGGCGGGCGCGATGACGTCGCTGGTGCTTGGTGTCCTCGGCGGCGGACAGACCTGGGCATGGACCTCTGCGCCGAGCATCAGCGCGTTCACGGTGGGCGCGGTGCTGCTGGCGTTGTTCGTCATCGTGGAGCGCCGGGCCCCCGAGCCGATACTGCCCCTGTGGGTGTTCTCCCGCCGGCTGCTCTGTGCGACCACCATCGTCGCGTTCGGCGTCGGCGCCCTTCTGATGGGGCTGACGTCCTACGTGCCCACCTATCTCGAAGGCTCGCTGGGCATCCGTCCGATCGTCGCGGGACTGGCCCTGGCCGCGTTGACGCTCGGCTGGCCGGCCGCGGCGAGCATGGCGGGAAGGCTGTATCTGCGGTGGGGATTCAAGAAGACCGCCGTGGTGGGCGTCACGCTGGTGATCGCCGGGGCGTCGGTGCTGGTGGCGATGGCACATCGGCCGAACGTCGCCGTCGTCGCGGTGGTGTGCTTCGTGATCGGCGCAGGCATGGGGTTCCTGGCCGTTCCGACCCTGATCGGGGCGCAGTCCAGCGTCGACTGGAACGAACGCGGTGTCGTGACCGGCAACAACATGTTCGCCCGTTCACTGGGCAGCGCCGTCGGCGTCGCGGTGTTCGGCGCGATCGCCAACTCGATATTCGGCCCCGGTGATGTGCATTCGATCGGACCGGCCGCCATCCAGGCGGGTTCGGCCGCAGTGTTCACGGGCGTGCTCGTCGTCGCGGTGGCAACCGCCGTCGCGGTGCTTGCCATGCCACGCACCCCGCCGTCGCACCACGGCACACCCGCGGCGGAGTCATCTTGATGCCGCAACGCGTCAGTTGACGCGTCCGTCGAACCACTCGATCGGTACTTCCGGCTGGGCGCGAAAACAGCCTTCGAAATGTCCGTTCTCCACGCCGACGGCCTGCATGAACGAATGAGCCACCGCCGGCCCGACGAGCCGAAATCCGGCCTTCCGGAGGGTCTTCGCCAACTCGCGCGACTCCGGGCTGTGCACTCTGCCATCGGTCCGCTTTCGTAACCGATGCCGACGGGGCCGATGCCGCCACACCAGTTCGTCCAGCGACACCGACTGCATGACTTGTGCGTTGTGAACCGTGGCTTCGATCTTGGCGCGGTTGCGGACGATGGTGCGGTCGAGCATCAGTGCCTCGATTTCCCGACGGGTGAATGCCGCGACTTCGGCTGGTTCGAATCCGTGAAAGGCCCACCTCAACGCTTCACGCTTGCCGAACACGACGGCGAAGGAAAGGCCGTTCTCGAAGTACGTCATGGCGAGCGCCTCGAGAAGACCCCTCTCCTCATGCACCGGCGTCCCCCACTGCCGATCGTGATAGTCGACGAGATCTGGCTGCGTTTCCGTGGCCCATCGGCATCGCACGGTGCCGTCGCCGTGCGGCACCACCATCGGATCGTTCGCCGGTACGCCGATGCCCGACATCGCCCTCATCGCTCCATCATCGCGGCTGCGCTCCCCGGAATAGATCGGACCACGGTCCGCTTGTACGAATTGAGTGCCGAGTACGCGAGATCGAGGGGCGACAATGGCGATCAACGAGGCTGGCGAGGCGGCCAAAACCGTGGTCCGTCGCAACACCGAGGAAGTCCAGGGCGGTGGCAACTTCGACCTGTTCGACGAGTTGTTCGCCGACGACTTCGTCGACCACACTCCGCAGCCAGGGGCCGGTGCCGACAAGGCGGGTGTCCGCGAGCTCTATGCCGGGTTACGAAAAGCGTTTCCAGACTTCCGGGCGCAGATCCACTGGCAGTCGGTTGACGGTGACCTCGTCACGACATACAAGGTCTACTACGGCACGCATCGTGGCACTTTCCTCGGCGTGGCACCCACTGGACGGGCGGTCCACTTCGAAACTGTCGATTCGATGCGGGTGCGTGATGGCCAGATTACCGACCACTGGGGCGTCGGCAACCTCTACTCACTGCTGCAGCAGTTGGGCGCTCTGCCGACAAGTCCTTAACCTCACTCGCCGAAACGGCCAGGGCCGCTGAGTCGTTGGGTTAGCGACCCTGGCTTCTATCCCGGCGTCAGGCGGCAGCGTCCGCCGCAGGCTTCGCGTCGGTGCCGGCGGCAGGCTTCGCCGCAGCGTCCGCGCCGTGCCTCGTGACCCTGTCCTTCTTTCCGCCGCTGACGGGCCCGGTGGTGCCGGTGTCCGCGGCGTCCGTGGCGGATCCGTCGGTCGCCTTGTCGACGGTCTGATCGACCCGCTTCGGTGTCTTCACGACCGTGGTGGCGTGGATCGGCTTCTTGGGTAGGCGGGTCGGGGCAGTTCCAGCCTGCCCAACGTCGGTCGACGGCGATGCATCGGATGCGGCGGGGGTTTCCGGCGTGTTCTGCGGTTCGGCCTCGGCGGGATTTTCCTCAATACCGCCCACAGTGGTCGTCGGTTCCTGACCGTTCTGTACCGGAGCAACGGGGTCGGGTGTAACGGCCGTCGAACCCTCGACAAGGCTGAGCATCGGACCGTCTGCGGATTCGGCTACGTCGTCGACTCCGGAGTTGGATATCGGATCCTCGCTCGCGGCAACGGTATCGAGCGTGAGGACATTCGATGTCCGGGCAAGGCTGAAGGCGTCGGCGGCTTTCCGGGTGCTGAGGACGGCGTCATCCGCAAAGGGACTGGGCGGCGGCGGGGTGGCCAGCGCGGTGGCGATCCCCAGCTGCGCGGCCTCGATCCCGTCGACGATCAACCTGAAACCTTCGCCGAGTGAGACGACGAAATTCCTCGTGCCATTGACGGCGGCATCGATGATGTTGCCCAGATTGAGGGTGAGGACGGCGGCGACGAGGTCCTGTGTGCCCTGGATCAGCGAGGTCGTGACCCCATTCCCGGCCGCCAGAAATCCGTTGGCGATGTCGATGAAGGCCTGGGGCCGTGCGGCCTCCAGTGCCAACGATTCCGCGTAGTACTTCTGGTTGCGCCAGATCAGCGATTCCAGCAACGGCTGTCCCACGGCCACCACCGAATCGCGAACCCCTTGAGCGATGGTGTTGAAGGCGCCCACGAGGTCCAGCGCCAGCACTTGCTGGGCGATCTGCACAGTGACTCCGGGTAACGCCAAGAACGAATTGACCAGTCCGGCACCCGACTTCGCGAGCCCACCCAGGTAGACCGCCCAGTTCTCGACCCAGTTGGCGAATTGTTGCCGCAAGATCGGCAACGTCAGAATGTAGGGGATCTCGAGGGCCGTGAGGTGCACCTCCGGCGCGAAGGTAACCGTTGGGGCGTGCGTCTCCACCGTCCGTGGCGTGGGGGAGATCGGTGATATCGCTATCGTGCTCGCGCTGACGAGCGCAAGTCCCGTGGTAAGCCACGGGCGCAGCGAAATTTCCATGTGCCACCCCAACCCTGAGAATCCGAATCCGACGAAGCTGTCCGGACAGTAGCCCGACGTAGCTCGGCGCGGGCTGGCTCGGCGAAAATTGTCGGAGGCGACAGCGATGTCGGATACAGGGGCATGCTTCCGTTGGGAGCAGGTTCGCTAGCTCCCGGGCGCGACAGCGCCCGTCGGCCGGCTGATATCCGTGTCGGATGGCACCGGGCAAACCAGCCCGGGATCGACGTTCTGCGCCTCGTACAGCCTCTTGTACAGACCGCCTCCGGCCATCAGCGAGTGATGGTCACCCACCTGTGTGATCATTCCGTTCTCGAGTACCAGGATTCGATCCGCAACGGCGGCGATGAAGTCCATGTCGTGACTGATGACCAGGCAGGTGCGATCGCGGGCATAGTCGCGGATCTGCCGGTCAGCCGCGCCCGCTGGTCGGCGTCGAGGTTCTCCGTCGGTTCGTCGAGCAGCAGAACCTCGGGTTTGCGTAACAGGCAGCGTGCCAACGCGATCAGTCGCTTCTGGCCGCCCGAAGGCACCTGTACGTCCATGACGGTGTCATAGCCGTCATGCAGCTTCGAGGGATCCGTGATGATCGAGTGGACGTGCGCGTGCTCGCACGCCTGCTCGATCTCGGCATCGGCGGCCTCCGGCCGGGCCAGCCGGATGTTCTCGCGGATCGTTTCCTTGGTGAAAAACGGGAACTGAGCGAGCTTGGACACCTGCTCACGCAGTGAGGCCATCGTGACTGACGTGATGTCGTGGCCGTCGAGGAGAATTCGGCCCCCCTGCGGCTCCAAAAACCGCAGCACGAGGTTGAACACCGTCGACTTGCCGGACCCGATGCCGCCCACGAGGGCCACCGTCTCGCCCTCTCTGATCGACAGCGACAGAACGTCGAGGATCTTCTGGTCCGGCGTGTAGCCGAAGGCCACGTCTTCGAACACCAGGTTGCCGTGCACGGTGCCGAGCGGGACCGCGTCCGCGCGGTCCTGAATCGTCGGCCGGGTGTCGAGCAACTCGTACGTCGATGCCGCGTTGGGCGCCACCGATTGGTACATCGTGTAGGCACCCATCACACGCTGCGCCGCGCCGAACATCGTCGGGACCATGCCGGCGAAGACCATCAGGCCGGCGAACGTGAGACCAAAGCTCGTGCTGAACCCGATGCCGACCAGCAGCACGACGACGGTACTGAGCGCGACGAACACCTGACACCCGTTCGCCGTGGCCTGCATCCAGACCACGATCGATGCCGAACTCCTCGCCGCGTTCTCCGATACCTCGTGAAATCGCTTGCTGCGTACGGGTTGGGCATTGAACATTTGGATCTCGGCGATGCCGTTCGCCGTCTGCTCGAGCTCATTCGCCATCGCACGGTCGGCGTTCATCACTCGTTGCGTGGCCGCCTGGACGTGGCGGCCCGCGAACCTCAACGTGATCAAGGCCAACGGTGTGAGGACGAGCGCCGCGACGGTCATCTGGATATGGCCAGCAGGTAGGCGATCGCCCCGGCCAGCACGACGGCATCGATGAGTGGCGGCAACAGACAATCGGTCAGAATCCGCTGTACCCGGGCGGATTCGATCGTCACACGAGGGATCAGCGCACCGCTGCTCGAGCCGGCGAAGAAGTCGAGCGACAGCGTCTGGATGTGATCGTGGAGTCGTTGGCGGATGTTCGTGAGGAGCACCCGGTCGACCTTCGATCCGACCCAGGCGTTGACGAAGTACATCATCTGAGCAAGCAGGAGAGAGGCTGCCCACGTCCCCAGAAGCACGGCGAACGGCACCGGTCCGGCCAGCGAACGAAGCAGACCGTCATCACGGGCAACCAGCGGCCCGCGTAATTCCCATACCCCGCTCAGGTTTCCGCTCATTCCTGCGTCGGCGACGACCTGCATCATGGGCCCGAACGCCGCGGCCGAGATGTAGGGCAACGCCGACGCAACCATCCCGAGGGAGACCAGAACGACCATGAGACCGCGCACCGGTCGAAGCATGCCCAAGCTGCGCCGCACCAGATGGGCAGACGGCGTCTCGCGTGGCGTCTTCGAGTCGGCCAATTGAGTCCCCTTCTTTCGGGCGTTGGCCGTGCCTTGATCACTGCCTACCGTGAACCGCTAAGGTTAAGGGCCTCGCTCCGAGCGTGCGGCTAATTGGCAACTGCCGCCGTGTCGATACGCCTGTTCACCTCACGGCGAGTTCCAGTATTACCGTTGGGTGCATGAGTGGTGCTGATGGCTTTCATCCTGACTTCGTCGATGCTGCCGGGCCGACGACACGCAATCGTGTGCGCCGTGTGAAGGCGTCCGAGCTCGACGCGAATACGGCGCAATCCGACGGCATGCAACGCTTCGCGGCGCTCAGTGGACGTACGGTGGGCACCGAAAAACTGTGGATGGGTGAGACCGTCGCGGCACCGGGCACCGTCTCCGCCAACCACCATCACGGAGAGTCGGAGACCGCGATCTACGTCCGAAGTGGCCACCCCGAGTTCGTGTTCTTCGACGGTCAGCGCGAGGTCCGGATCGCCACCGAACCCGGTGATTACATCTTCGTCCCGCCCCACCTGCCGCACCGGGAGGAGAACCCCGATCCGAGCGCAGCCGCGGAACTGGTGATCGCCCGAAGCACTCAAGAAGCGATCGTCGTCGATCTGCCCGCGCTGTACGCGCTGTGAGTCTGCCGATCAATGATCTACCGACGACTCGCCTCGCCCGACTCCGCGGCTGCGGGCCGTTGTTGACGTCAGAACGCAAACGCGTCGCAGTACGCGCGGGCGATGCGCTCTCGCCTGTTCAAAGGCGTGTTACGCCGGAGCCGGGATACGCAGGCCCAGCAATCGAGAGCTCAGTGACTTTCCATGGCTGTCCAGTGCCAGCGATGTTGTCACGCCGCCGTCGAGTGCGTGGGTGCACACGAATTGCAGACCACTGATCGACGGGACTTCGTAGCGCGTCACCTCACCGCTGATGTGATCAGCCAGATAATCCTTGACGCGTTCGGCCGTCAGATGAGTGGCAAGCCATCCGTAGTGCCGATCGTCGAGCGGAAACACCGACAGAATGGCGGTGTCGCCTTTGTCCCCCGCGCGGGCGTGGGCAATCTCGCGTAGATGCACGGTGCTCACGATGACTCCAAGATCTCGGTCTGAGGTGTGATGTCGTCTCGATCGATGAAGGTCGACAGGATGCCGATGACGTCGGTGACAGTAGTTCGTACACCGCCGCCACCAGCGGGTCCATTCAAGTAGAGTGCCTCGACTTCCCGTGTGATGTGCTGGGCGTGGTCGGAGCTAGCCGTCTTTGCGGCCACCCGCAATCGACATTCGCCGTGCGACATCGAGTTCGGGGCGTCGAGGGTTCCGATGAGATCAATGCGCGGATCGATTCCGCTGCGTCGAATGCGCTCTGCCACGATCACTCCGGCCAGCCGAGCACGATCGACGCAGCCGAGGCCGGCGTAGGAAATCTCCGCTTCGCCACGGAAGCCGGCGCGGTACCCGACGCTGACCTTCAGCTCGTCTGGGCGGCGTCGTCCCGCAGCCCCGCTGACGTGGACACGGTCAGGCCCCACTTCGCCGAGCGACACACCGTATACGTCGAGGATGACGTCAGGTGTCTTGTACGCGCCCGGATCACCGAGTTCATAGAGCAGCTGTTCCCGTACGGTTCGCCGGTCGATCAATCCCCCTGTTCCGTCCAGCTTTCCGATGATCATCGTGCCGTCGCGCGCTATGTCGGCAAAAGGCAGACCGACCGCCTCCAGCCTGGGCACGGACTTGTATCCCGGGTCCGCGAAGTATCCGCCGCTGACCTGTGTGCCGCATTCGAGCAGATGACCAGCCAGCGTTGCGGCGGCCATCATCGATTCGTCGGCAGGATCCCAGCCGAACCGATCTATGAGTGGCGCGACGAATAACGATGGGTCAGCCACCCGGCCCGTGATCACAACGTCCGCGTCTGCTCTGAGCCCAGGCAACAAGCTGTCGGCACCCAGATATGCATTGGCTGAGACGATTTGACCATGCGACGACAACGGCTTGCCGTCCTCGAGCGCCGGCGCCTCCTGGTCGATGAGCGCGAGCACGTCGTCCCCGGTAACGACCGCCACCCGGCAGGCCAGGCCGTTGTCCTCCGCTACCTGAACCGCCAGCCGGCCGGCGGCAAGGGGGTTGGCCGCCCCAAGGTTGCTCAAGATCCGCACGCCGCGCGGTATCGCCTCGGGTAGTAGGGCGCGGAATCGCTCTTCGGCATAGAGGTCGTAACCCTGCGAGGGGTCGACGCGTCGGCGAGAGTGCGCAAGCGCAATCGTGCGCTCGGCCAGGCATTCGAGTACTAGGTCGTCCAGTGCGCCACCGCGGACGAGATCCACGGCCGAATCAATCCGGTCACCGGCGAATCCTGCGCCGGAACCGATGCGGACCGTGTTGATCGCTGACGTCATCCTCGCGTCTCACAGACTCAGGGCGCCGGTGACCAACGCGACCCCGGTCATGACAAGTGTTGTAGCCAATGCCCACAAGAAGATGTGGCGCTGATGCTTGCCCAACTCCACCTGTGCCATCCCGACGAGGATGAAGGTCGACGCCGTCAGGGGACTGAGGGGGAAGCCTGTCGTCATCTGCCCGAGGATCGCTGCTCGACCGACCTCGGCGGGATCGCCGCCGAAGGACGCCGTAGTTTCGGCCAGGACAGGCCACCGAAGTAGAAGGCGTCTGGGGTGAATACGAGACTCAGCGGCATCGCGAGTACCGCGGTAATGACCGGCAGCAGGCCCGCCGCACTGTCGGGGACCACGCCGACAAGCGCTTCGGCCATCGCCTTGATCATGCCGGTCCCGGATAGGATACCGGTGAGCACGCCGGCGGCGAATATCATCGAGACCACCAGAACTACGTTGCCGCCGTGTCTTTCGAAGAGTTCCCGCTGCTGCTCCCAGTTCGGGATGTTGACCGCCACCGCCAAGGCGAATGCGACGACGAACGCCACTTCGAGAGGAAGCAGTTGGAACAGCAACACGATGACGAGGGTGACGGTGAGCGCGATATTGAAGACCTGCCTGGCGCGGAACGCCACCCGCCGCCGTGTCGACAGGTCGTCTTGATGCACGGTTCCAGGTCCCCCCGCCGACTTGACGCCCGGTAAGTCGTCGATTGCTGACTCGCTGACTTCGCAGACGCCGATCTTCGACCGTTCCCGACGGCCAATGAGATAGGCAGCCAACAGAACCCACGCGATGCCGGCGCCCATGGCCGGCAGGACTGGGATGAACAGATCGGCGCTGGACATGTTCAGCGAAGCCATCGCGCGAACCGTCGGGCCGCCCCACGGGATCATGTTCATCACACCGGCAGCCAGAGCCACCACACCGGTGAGTACCAATGGCCGCATTCCGATGCGCTTGTAGATCGGCAAGAACGCCGACACGGTAATCAGGAAGGTGGACGCGCCGTCACCGTCGAGTGCGACCAACAGAGTCACGACGGCCGTGCCCACGGTGATCTTCATCGGATCGCCACCTGCCCACGCGACTATTCGCTTGATCACCGGATCGAGTAGCCCGAGATCAACCATCAAGCTGAAGTACAGAACAGCGAACGCGATCATCACGGCGACAGGAGCAACCTTGAGTACGCCGTCGCCGATAAAGTCACCAAGTTGCGCGCCGTAGCCCCCGATGAGGGCAAAGACGATGGGGACGAGAACCAGACACACCAGCACCGACGCCCGCGTCCAGAGCGTCAATGCGAGGAAAGCCCCCACGGTGAGAAATCCGAGTGTCGCGGTCATCGCTGCTCTCCGTAACGTCGATCACATTGCATTGCGAGTATGGGACAGCTGACCTACTCGCGTCCAACATAGATAGCGCATAGATTGATGAGCCATGCGCATAGATGTGACCTTGAGCCAGCTAGAAGCGGTGGTAGCAGTTGCACAGGAACTCAGCTTCAGCAAGGCGGCCAGATTGCAGATGGTCTCCCAGTCGTCCTTGAGCAGAATCGTCGCGCAGGTCGAGCGGATATGCAGTGTCCGCTTGTTCGAACGCACCACCCGTCAACTCAATTTGACCAGCGACGGTGAGCAATTCATTCGGATGGCACGCAACATCCTTCGCGCCTATCAACAGGAAAGCAGCGATTTCGAGGCATACCTGTCCGGCACAAAAGGCATCCTGCGACTCGCCGCCCTGCCTTCGCTGGCCGCGTTGCTGTTGCCGCCGATGATCACCCGCTTCAGAGCTCGCTACCCAGAGATCATGGTGGAGGTCGAAGACGTGCTCGCTGATCAGATCACCGACTACGTACGCACCGGTGCAGTCGATTTGGCGGTTACCGCTGAACCACCGGAGTCCCTTCGTGCCGCGATGGCGGCAGCCGGCATCCGATTCGACGCCATCGCCGTCGACCATTTCCATTGCGTGCTGCCCGACGGCCATCGTCTGTTGGACCGGCCTTCCATCGAGTGGACCCACCTTGGCGGTGAAGCATTCATCGCGTTCGACGAATCAAGTTCAGTCAGACGGATCGTCGACGAGGTACTGATGAGCCGCGGTGTGATGCCTGCACGCCTGATCAGCGCCCGAAACGTGGCTTCGGTTGCCGGGTTGTGCGCCGCCGGCCTCGGTGTCTCCGCGGCGCCGGGATTCGTTCTTCCGCTTATGGCGGTACCCGGAGTCACCACTCGCCCGATCGGCAGTGTCCCCGTGGAGCGACGGATCGGAGCACTGCGCGACACCCGACGGCGTCCCTCCCCGGCCACGCGGCAATTTCTGGACATCATCGATGGTGCGCCGGCCGATATCGACCTGCCCCCCGGCGCCTACTGGAAACGCGACCAGTAACGTCGCGGCGTCTCTGCGGCGCGTGTACGAGCGGTCCCGCGCAAGCCGCAGCACAGACGCCTGACCTGCTGAAATGTGGTGGAGCTAAGGGGAATCGAACCCCTGACCTACTCGATGCGAACGAGTCGCGCTACCAACTGCGCCATAGCCCCTGATACCGGTAGCAGGCTACCAGCCGGCGTCGGGCCGCCGAAATCGATATCGCCGCTGAACCTACTGACCCGCTGCGTGCGGCAGGTCGTAGTGACGGGCGAAGGGCGCGTAGTCCAGGTGCTCGAAGATCGGATCCTCGTCGTCGATCTCCAGCACCACCGATCCGGGCCTGCGCAGCCGTGACGGCACCACGTCGAATTCCGGGTCGTCGGTGTTCTCCACGCCCAGCCGCGAACGTGCCAGCCGCTGCGCCCGCCGTCTGCGCATCCGCTCCTCGATCCGGGTCTGACGGCGCAGGTAGACCAGGTACAGCAGGGTCACCGCACCGAGGGAACCGACCACCCACCAGGTTCCCGGCAGAACGGTGTACGCCGCCGCGACCGAACCCGCCAGGACCAGTGTCATCGCCATCAGCATTCGCTTGCGGAACTTGTACTTGCGGGCGGCGACGGCCGCCGACGTCTTCGACTCGTAACGACGCCGGCGTGATTCGCTCATCGAATCGGCCACGTGGAGGTCGGCTTCCGACGGCGCCTCCAGGCCCGACGAGTCCGCGACGTACTCGTACTCATCGTCGGCGGGTTCGAGTTGCGGTTCGGCTTCGGTGTCTGTTTCGTATTCGGCTTCTGCCTCATCGTCGGCTTCGGCAACCCGCGTCTTGTCCGCGCCGACTTCGCCGGAGCCGTCGAAATCGAGTGGCAGTTCCTCGGTTTGAAGCTGGGCAGTCTCCTCCGCCAGCGCGGCCGAGACGCCGACGGGCAGCGCACCGGAATCCTCGTCGACGACATCGACATCGAGATAGTCGGATTCGGCCACCACGTCGCTCGCGTCCGTGGCAGCCAACACGACCGATCGCCCGGTGGATTTCTCACGAGCGTCGTCATCGAGATCGTCGACTGTGTCGTCCCCGTCGTCCCCGTCCCCGCTGTCCCTGTCGTCCGTGTCGTTCATGGACGGCCGCCAGTCCGGATCGCTACGGTGGCCGGTCGCCGGACCCCGACGCCGGAGCAGTCGCGCTCCCGTGCCGCTGTTGAGCACCCGCGTCGCCAACGCCACGTCGCTGGTGCGGCGCACGGCGTCTCGCTTGCTGATCAACATCGGGACGAGCACGAAGAGCCAGAGCACAACAAGAGATATCCACAAGAGGGACTGGGGGATGCTTGGCATTCGCCGGCTCCTTTCCCCATCAGGCTAGGTCCGTGACCAGCGCATCCGAGGGCGGCGCGCCGTGTCAATTACACACCTGTAATTCAGGTCTGACAAGCACCACCAGTCACAAATGTCACATTGGTAACAGCTTTGCTTGTTCAAGATCGCCCATTCAGGCCCAGCTGGCGTACCCCTCGCGCACCAGCGACGACGTCGCCGAGCCGTTGAGCTCCTCGTTGGTGATGGCGACCAGCAGATGATCGCGCCACGCGCCGTCGACCTCCAGATAGCGCCGCAGCAGTCCTTCTTCGCGAAATCCGACCTTTGCCAACACTGCGCGACTCGCGGCGTTCTCCGGACGAACGGTCGCCTCGACGCGATGCAGCATCACCGGTCCGAAGCAGTGGTCGAGCCCGAGCGCGAGCGCGGCCGTCGCCACGCCGCCCCCGGTGGCCGTACTGGAGACCCAGTAGCCGATCCACGCCGAACGCAGTGCGCCGTGCGTGACGTTGCCGATGGTGAGCTGTCCGGCGAACTGGTTGTCGACCTCGATCACGTACGGCAGCATCCGGCCCTTACGCGCCTCCGACCGAAGCCCCGAACACACCGACGGCCAGGACGAAACCGAGTGTCTGGCTTCCCATCGCACGCCCGTCACCGGTTCCCACGGCTCCAGAAGGTGACGGTCTGCCAGCCGCAGCCGACTCCACTGGCCGGCATCGCGTAGCCGCACCGGCCGCAGCCGCACCAACCCGCCTCGCACCCGCAGCGGGCCGACCGGCAACGGCCATCCGGGGTGCAGGGAGCTGGTACGCCACATGTTCATCGCGCCACGCCGGTGAGCGGCTCAGCCGCGCTGGGCCAAGAAGGCGACGTCGACGATCTCGCCCGTGCGGACCTGTTCGGCCTCGCTGGGCACGATCACCAGACAGTTTGCCTCGGCCAGCGTGGCCAGCAGGTGCGACGACGCGCCGGGCGCGCCTCCGAGGGCCTGCACCAGGTATTCGCCTGTGTCCTGGTCGCGCATCAACTGCCCCCGCAGGTAGCCCTTGCGCCCGGTGACCGAGGAGATCGGTGACAGGGTGCGGGCCTGCACGACGCGGCGCATCGGCGTCCGCTTGCCCAGTGACAGCCGGATCAGCGGCCGGACCATCACCTCGAACACCACCAGCGCACTGACGGGGTTGGCCGGCAGAAGGAACACCGGCACGCCCTCGGATCCGAGCTGACCGAAGCCCTGCACGGAGCCGGGATGCATGGCGATGCGGGTGACCTCCATCTCGCCCAGATCGCCCAGCACCGTCCGGACGGATTCGGCGGCCGCGCCGCCCACCGCCCCGGCGATCACAAGGACCTCGGCCCGATTGATCTGTCCCTCAACGACTTCGCGGAGCTCCTTGGGCTCGGTGTCGATGATGCCGACGCGGTTCACCTCGGCACCGGCGTCGCGGCCCGCGGCGGCCAACGCATAGGAGTTGACGTCATACACCTGCCCGTTGCCGGGGGTCCGCGACACGTCGACGAGTTCGCCGCCGACGCACATCACCGACAACCGCGGTCGCGGGTGCACCAGGACGCGGTCGCGTCCGACCGCGGCGAGCAGGCCCACCTGCGCCGGGCCGATGATCGTTCCGGCCCGTACCGCGACGTCGCCCGGTTGCACGTCGTCGCCGGTGCGGCGCACGTAGGCGCCGGAGCGCACGCCTCGTAGCACCGTCACCCGGGACTCGCCGCCGTCGGTCCACCTCAGTGGCAGCACCGCGTCAGCCAGCGTCGGCATCGGGGCCCCGGTCTGAACGCGCGCGGCCTGCTTCGGCTGCAGCCTGCTCGGGGTGCGCGCGCCCGCTTCGATCGTTCCCATCACCGGCAGGCTGAGGTCACGCTCCGCGCCGTCTCCGATATCCCCGCCATCACCGTCGCCGTCGCTGCCGACACCGAGGACATCCACACTGCGGACGGCGTATCCGTCGATGGCGGCTTGGTCGAAACCGGGCAGCGGGCGCTCGGTGACAACTTCCTCGGCGCACATCAATCCCTGCGCTTCGGCGATGGCTACCCGGACAGGCCGGGGCGCCACCGCTGCGGCGGCTACCCGAGCCTGCTGTTCCTCGACCGAACGCACAGCACCCCTATCCAGTCGTCAGACAGCCCTTTTGCTCCTCGCGTGCGCGAAGCCGTCATGACGTGTCAGCAGTCGATCAGCCCCAATCGCTCTACCAACCACCGCCGCAGTTCCGGCCCGTAGTCGTCGCGCTTCAACGCAAAGTCAACCGCAGCCTTGAGATACCCGCCGGGATTTCCAAGGTCGTGTCGAGAACCGCGGTGTACAACCACATGGACGGGATGTCCCTCATTGATCAGAAGAGCGATCGCGTCGGTCAGCTGAATCTCACCGCCGGACCCGCGCGACACTCGTTTGAGGGCGCCGAAGATCGCGCGATCGAGCACGTACCGACCGGCCGCGGCGTACGGCGACGGCGCGTCCTCCGACTTCGGCTTCTCGATCATGCCTCTGACCCGTAGCACGTTCGGGTTGTTGCTGTCGGCCACCTTCTCCACGTCGAAGACGCCGTACGCGCTGATGTCGTCGTCCGATACTTCGATCGCGCACAGCACCGAGCCGCCCCGCTTGGCCCGCACCTTCGACATGGTCTCCAAGATCCCGGTGGGCAGGACGAGGTCGTCGGGCAGCAGCACGGCAATGGCATCTTCGTCGGGCCCAAGGCTGCTCTCGACGCAGCCCACCGCGTGGCCGAGGCCCAGTGGCTCGTCCTGAACCACCGACTCGACCTTGATCAGGGCGGGCGCGCGGCGCACCTTCTCGAGCATCGACTTCTTGCCGCGGGCTTCCAGCGTGCCTTCCAGGACCAGGTCCTCGACGAAGTGCGCGACCACGCTGTCCTTGCCCTCGGATGTGACGATGATCAGTCGTTGCGCACCGGCCTCGGCGGCCTCGGCGGCCACCAGCTCGATACCCGGCGTGTCGACGACGGGCAGCAATTCCTTGGGCACTGTCTTGGTGGCGGGCAGAAACCGCGTGCCCAAACCGGCAGCGGGGACCACCGCTGTATGCGGGATGGGAACCAGGGGCCGTGTCATCGTTCACACATTAACCGCATCAGCTTCGCCAAAAGCTGCTAGTTCGATGTTGCGTCGACTTTGCGGCGCCGGGGAGGCGCCTGTCATCGTTGACGCCGTGGTGTGCCCGACGAAGTCCGAGCTGCGGGCCGCGATCCTTGCCGCCCGCCGCGCAGTGCAGCCGGAGGTGCGCGACGCGGAGTCACTTGCCCTGTGCGCGCATCTGCCGGCCCTCGTCGGTGACGGCGACACGGCGTGCGCATACGTGCCCGTCGGCGCCGAGCCGGGTTCCCTGGAGCTGATCGACTCCATGCTGCGGCGCGGAGTCCGGGTACTGCTGCCCGTCGCGCGCCACGGCGGTACCGGCATTCCGCTGCCGCTCGAGTGGGGCGAGTATCGTCCCGGCGGCCTGGTCGGGACGCGGTTCGGTCTTCTCGAACCCGGCGAGCCGCGGCTGCCCGCGGACACGGTGGCGTCGGCGGCGGTGATCCTGGTGCCTGCGCTCGCCGTCGACCGCGACGGCGTGCGTCTCGGCCGCGGCGCCGGCTTCTACGATCGCTCGCTGCCGCTCGCCGCCCCGGCGGCCAGGCTGGTTGCGGTGGTGCGTGATGACGAACTCGTCGAGCGGCTGCCCGCCGAGGCACATGACGTGCGGATGACGCACGCGCTCACCCCGACACAGGGGTTGGTCGCGCTCGGTCAGCCCACGGCTCGCCGAACCGGTAGCGGGTGAAGCCGGCGTTCCAGTCCCAGCCCTTGACGGGAAGCTTCTGCAGCAGAGGCGTGCCTGCGCAGAGGTGGAGGTGTGGTTCGGGCTGGCTTCGCCGGTGTGGGCTCCGCGCGGAATTGATCTCCGGCGGCCGGGCGGGAATGATGTGGCCCACATAGCGGTTCTAGCACTTGAGCCGGTAGAGTGCTAAGAAGTTTGACCATCTCGGAGGTTTGCGTGCCTACCTATTCCTATGCGTGTACTGAGTGCGGCAACCGTTTCGATGCGGTGCAGGCGTTCAGCGACGATGCGTTGACCAGCTGCGTCAAGTGCAGCGGCCGCTTGCGCAAGTTGTTCGGCAATGTGGGAGTGGTGTTCAAGGGCAGCGGCTTCTACCGCACCGACAGCCGCGAGGCGGCCAAGAGTTCCTCCGGCAGTGGATCGTCCAGCAACTCCGAGTCCACGAGCTCCTCGACGTCGTCTTCGTCGGACAAGTCGTCATCCTCGTCGGAGAAGTCCGGCGGCTCCTCGGAGAAGAAGTCCAGCGGGTCGAGTTCGAGCAGCTCGAGCAGTTCGGCACCCGCCGCCGCCGCCAGCTGACACCGAAGTTATCCACAGGGGCCGCGCTCCCGCACCCGCGATCACCATCGGCTGCCTAGCGTGGCGCCATGGGGGAATCTCTGAATCCGACGGCGATGAGCCGGCTGCTGGGTGCATTGCGCCCGGACTGGAGCCGCACCGTGGCGGCGCGCCGAGTTGCCGCGGGCACGCTGGTCATCCTCGCCGCGATCGCCGCCGTGCGCTCCGATCCCGACGGGGACCGAGTGCACATCGTCGTCGCCGCCAAGGATCTATCGCCGGGCGTGGCGCTCAGCCCGTCAGATGTCGTCGTTGAAACACGCACGGCCACAACGATCCCCGACGGATCTCAATCGGATGTCACCACGGTGGTCGGCGCGACGCTGGCCGGTCCGGCGCGGCGCGGCGAGGTGATCACCGACGTACGCCTGCTGGGGCCGCGGCTGGCCGAATCCGCGGCGGGCTCAGACGCCCGCATCGTGCCGTTGCCCCTAGCGGACACCGCGCTACTCGACCTGATCCGGCCCGGCGACGTGGTGGACGTGCTGGCCGCCGGCCCCACCGACACGGGCACCGACGCCGGACCGCAGGTGATCGCCACCGACGCGATCGTCGTGCTGGTGTCCGAGAAGCCGAAGGGCGCGGCCAACGGCAGTGACCGGGTGGTGATGGTGGCGGTCGGCGCCCAGGAGGCCAACGCGGTGGCCGGGGCGGCACTGGTGCAAGCGGTGACGCTGACTTTCCACTGAGCGGTCAGCGGGGCGGAGCGGGCACCGGAGTGGTCGTCGGCGCGGCGGGCCCGCCCTGCTCGATTGCGTCCATCACCATGTCGGCCAGTTCATCCGACGTGGACGTCCCCGGAGTGGGTGGGCCGGGCTGCGCCGGTTCGGCATTGGCCGTTCCCACCGCCAGCACCGAAAGGCCTAATACCACGCCGGTCACCGCCGTCCACACCCACCGCATCGCCACCCCTTTTGCCCTGTTGCACGCGGAACTGGATTACCCCGCGAAGCTAGCACCGGAGTAGCCGCACCGCGCGGCCAACCCGACTAACGTCAGGTATCCGTTCGCTTGCACACGACTGCAGGAAGGTTCCAGCAAATGTTGAAGGGCTTCAAGGAGTTCCTCTCCCGGGGCAATGTCATCGACCTGGCGACCGCGGTCGTCATCGGCGCTGCATTCACCGGGCTGGTCACCTCTTTCACCGAAAAAGTGATCCAGCCACTGGTGGACCGGGTCGGTGCAGGCGGCGACAGGGGGTACGGGATTCTCAAGGTCTCATTGGGCGGTGATCCCGAGCAGTTCCTTGACTTCAATGCGGTTCTGTCAGCCTTCATCAACTTCCTGATCGTTGCTGCGGTCGTCTACTTCGTGATCATGGTGCCCTACAAGAAGCTTCGCGAGCGCGGCGAGGTCGAGCAGGCGCAGGACACCGAATTGAGCCTGCTGACCGAAATCCGCAACATCCTGATGGAGACCAACGGGTCCAGCGGGAAGCACGTCACCGGACCCGGCACTGGACCCAGCCCTGATACCGCCGAGTACACGAGCGCCGACCGCGGCTGACCTGTCGACACGAAACAGCCCCCGGCCGGTGGTCGGGGGCTGTTTCGTAACGCCTGAGCTGGGAGTTAGTTCATGTTCCAGGGCTCGCCGTAGGTGGTGACGCTGTCACCGGCCTTGCTGATCAGACGAGCGAACGGACGCAGCAGCACACCACCGGCCGCACCGGTCACCGTGCCGTGAGCGTTGGACACCGCCACCCCACCGCTCGGGCCGGCCACATCCACCGAGAAGGTCGCAACCTCCTGAATACCGGGACCGTTACCGAGGTCGGCGCTGATCGACACACCCGGGAACAGGTTCGGCGTGATGACCGAGCCCAACGGGTTGAACCCGGCGCTCAGCGGGTTGATGTTGGCGTCGTCAAGCAGGATGTTCGGCGTGGTGTAGCTGAAGTTGATGCCCACCCCCAGCGACCAGGGGAAGCCGATCTGGTAGCCCAGCTCCAGCGTTCCCTCGAACTCGTCGGCACCCGGGCCGTCCACGATGTACTTCGCCCGACCGGAATGGAACCACTCACGGGTCAGCCGGTTGCGGTCCAGGGGGAAAACACCGTTGAGGAAGGTGTCCCACTGCTGGATCGTCATCGTCCGATCCTGGCCGTCGACCAGGCTCATCTCATTGTCCAGACCTGCGTGAGAGGTGCCAGTGCTCACGAACAACGCCGCGATCGCCGCGACCAGCGCGACCAGCGCGACCAGCACCCGACCGATTGGTTTCATGTACTCCCCATTTCTCTCTGGCCTGGAGCTACACACGGTCATCGTTAAACGTGATGCAACCGTTACAGCTGTTGTAGCTGGTTTGTTGCGTTACTGAGGGGGTTATGACGAAATCAATGAAAACAGCCCCCGGGCCGGGTGGCCGGGGGCTGTTTCGTAACGCCTGAGCTGGGAGTTAGTTCATGTTCCAAGGCTCGCCGTAGGTGGTGACGCTGTCACCGGCCTTGCTGATCAGACGAGCGAACGGACGCAGCAGCACACCACCGGCCGCACCGGTCACCGTGCCGTGAGCGTTGGACACCGCCACCCCACCGCTCGGGCCGGAAACGTCCACCGAGAAGGTCGCAACCTCCTGAATACCGGGACCGTTACCGAGGTCGGCGCTGATCGACACACCCGGGAACAGGTTCGGGGTGATGACCGAGCCCAACGGGTTGAAGCCGGCGCTCAGCGGGTTGATGTTGGCGTCGTCAAGCAGGATGTTCGGCGTGGTGTAGCTGAAGTTGATGCCCACCCCCAGCGACCAGGGGAAGCCGATCTGGTAGCCCAGCTCCAGCGTCCCCTCGAACTCATCGGCACCCGGGCCGTCCACGATGTACTTCGCCCGACCCGAATGGAACCACTCACGGGTCAGCCGGTTGCGGTCCAGGGGGAAAACACCGTTGAGGAAGGTGTCCCACTGCTGGATCGTCAGGGTCCGATCCGAGCCGTCGACCAGGCTCAGCTCATTGTCCAGACCTGCGTGAGAGGTGCCAGTGCTCACGAACAACGCCGCGATCGCCGCGACCAGCGCGACCAGCACCCGACTGATTGCCTTCATGTTCTCCCTAGCTATGTAGACGGTGAACCCGCTGGCTCACCGTTGTTGTTGTCCGTGTTCGGCAGGAACCGCATCACCACACACGACGCAGGAGTCCGATGTGGGGTAAATGAGGGACCTCACATAGTGCTCTTACGTTTCGCTCATCGTTGACAGGAGGAACATAACGGGGAGGCATCCACCCGGCAACGCCTGGGCGTCCACGTCGCACATGGCGCATACGAATTCTGTGGATTTGCTGGTCGCCTGACAAGGCGATCGCTTGCCAACCGGTTAGCGGATCGGATGATTGCCGTGCGGCAACTCCGCTACCTTCGCCTCGCACCTGCCTGGCATAATGTGACGCCCATTTTGGGCTGACCATTTCCCGCGCTTAAAGCGAAATCACTGGTCAATCATGGTGGGGCGGAACGTTGTCCCGCAACCAACGGTCGTGCTCGGTGTCGTCTTCCGGCGAATCTCTTTCGCGTTCGTCAGCCGTGGTCTCGGGGAGCGCATCCCCGAAGATCTTGTTAACTGCGTCGCGTGAAGGCTTTGACGTACCCATCACAGTCGCCTTTCAGTGTGACGAACATCACAATTGGGGGGAGGTTGCTGTTCACCATCGATTCACCCGACGGCCGGGGACGGACACGGTGCCGTCGACGCAAAACGCCGACGCGATGCCAATTCTGCATCGCGTCGGCGTAAGGCCTGTAAGTGCAGGCGGTTAGATCTCCAGGCTGGATAGCTGACCGATGATCTGGACGGCCAGCGGATTCAGCGTCGCCATGCCATCGCGCACCGCCGCGCGGGAGCCCGCCAGATTAACTACGAGCGTGCTGCCGGAGATACCGGCCAACCCACGCGACACGCCCGCATCGACGATGCCGGCCGACAGCGCAGACGCTCGAAGCGCCTCGGCGATACCGAGCAGCTCCCGGTCGAGGATGTCGCGGGTCGCTTCCGGAGTGACGTCACGCGGCGTCACGCCGGTTCCGCCCACTGACACCACCAAATCGACACCTCCGATGACGGCCGTGTTCAGTGCGTTGCGGATCTCCACCTCGTCAGCGGAGACAACGACCACGCCGTCGACGACAAATCCCGCCTCGCCGAGCAACTCGGTGACCAACGGACCGCTGTGGTCCTCTTCGCCGTGAGCGGTGCGGTCATCCACAACGACAACCAACGCTCGGCCCACCAACTCCCCTGGCTGTTCCATGAGTGCAACCGTATATGTGGCCAGGGACGGCGGTGCGGCCACTCTCAGCGTTGCGACCGCCGGCCCGGAACTCACGGTCGGGGTCACTGCGCGGCCTTGCCGAGAGTGACCTGCACCGTCTGCGGCTTACCCGTCGGATCCATATAGGTCAGCGTGACCTTGTCGCCCGGCGCTCTCGACCGGACCGCCGCCACCAGCGCGTCGGCGCTGGTGATCGCCCGGTCGTCGACCTTGGTCACGACCACACCGTTCGGCAGGCCGGCCGCTGCAGCAGCGCCGTCACTGGTGACCTCGACGATCTTCGCGCCATCGGTACCCGCATCGTTACCCACCTGGACGCCGAGCGAGGCATGCGAGGCTGTCCCGTTCTGGATCAGTTCGTCGGCGATCCGCTTGGCCTGGTCGACGGGGATCGCGAAACCCAGGCCGATCGAACCGCTCTGGGTCTGCGGGCCACCACCGCCTGCGTCACCGCCGAGCGTCGCGATCGCCGAGTTCACGCCGACCAACTCGCCGTTCATGTTCACCAGCGCACCGCCGGAGTTACCCGGGTTGATCGCGGCGTCGGTCTGGATGGCGTCGAGCACGGTGTTCTGGTTCTGCGCGTCGCCACCGGCGGCCACCGGCCGGTTCATCGCGCTGATGATGCCCGTGGTGACGGTCCCTTCCAGGCCGAGCGGTGAGCCGACGGCCACCACGTCCTGGCCGACCCGCAGGTTGGCCGACGAACCCAGGGTGATCGGGGTGAGCCCGGACGCATCCTGCGCGCGAACGACGGCAATGTCACTGCTGGGGTCGGTGCCGACCACGGTGAACGAGGTCGTGCGACCGTCGGCAAACGTCACCTTGGTCTGCGCGCCGCCCGGTCCGGCCGCGGAGTCCTTGGCCGCCGCAACCACGTGATTGTTGGTCATGATCAGACCGTCGGAGGACAGGATGATGCCCGAACCCTCTTCGGACTGGCGTCCCATGTCGGTCTCCAACTTGACCACGCTGGGGACGACCTTGGCTGCCACCTGCTCGACCGAGCCGGCGGGAAGGTTGGCGGCGGGCACACTGGGCGCCACCCCCGACATCGTCGCGCTGATCGCCGGGTGGTCGGGGTACACGAGCAGCGCGACACCGCCGCCGATACCCGCCGAGACAACCGCTACGGCGAGCGCGCCCGCTGTCAAAGCACCTGCGCGAGAACGCTTTCGCGGCGGATGCGGTGGCATTCCTGCGGTCTGCGGCGCGCCGCGGTACGGGTCATAGGGAGCGCGGAACTGGTGCGTCTGCTGGTGCTGCTGCTGGGTGGCCTGGGTGGCATAGCGCCAGTCGTATGACGGCTGCTGCGTGTAGGGGCCTGGCCGCTGTGCACCCGTATATCCGGGAGCCGCGTGCTGAGGGTCGCCCGGCCGGCGACCCGGCTGCGGTGGCGGCGGCGTGTACCTCGGGTGGTTCGTCATGTGGCTCTGAGGCTCTTCCTGGAGTAGGTTCCGTTATCCGGAACAACGAAGGATTCATGTCCACAGTGCCCAGGTGGGCTGAGAATCCACTTAGAGAACGTTCGGGAGACACCCAGACTTCCCTCCGTGACTTCGTCCGCGTCACAGGGTTCGGCGCCGAATCTCCCCGTCACCCATTCTCAGCGCTGACCGCGGGTTCGTCCACGTCCGCGGAGGGCCGTGTCGGCATGGGCCTGCCGGGCAGCACCACATGCATGGATGTGCCGGGCGGTTGTCCGCCGGGAACGGTGTCCTCGACCCGCAGCGTGCCACCGTGTTTGAACACCACCTGCTTGACGATCGCGAGCCCCAACCCCGATCCGGGCATGGCACGCGCCGACGTCGAACGGAAGAACCGCTCGAACACCAGCCGACGTTCCTGCGGCGGGATGCCCGGCCCGAGATCGGACACCACCAGCTCGGCGTGCAGCGGATCGATCTGGGTGAGCCGGACGCCCACCCGCCCATCGGGCGGGCTCCATTTCGCGGCGTTGTCCAGCAGGTTCAGCACGGCCCGGGCCAGCCCGCCGCCGTCGCCGTACACCTGCCAGCCGGTCAATGATACGTCGAAGTCAATATCGTTGCGCCGCCTACGGACTCGTTCCAGCGATCGCTCGACGACGTCGGTGATGTCCACCGGCTCGTGGATCACGCCTCCTGCCTCGTCGCGGGTCAGGTCGACGAGATCACCCACCAATGTGGACAATTCCTCGATCTGCGCGATCACGTCGGTGCGTAGCCCGGTCATCTCCTCGTCGGGCAGCCGGGGTGCACCGGGAGCCATGGACGCCATCAGCAGTTCGACATTGGTCCGCAACGACGTCAGCGGGGTGCGCAACTCGTGGCCGGCATCGGTGACCAGTCGGGCCTGCCGCTCCCGTGACTCGGCCAACGCGCGCAACATCATGTTGAAAGCCTCAGTGAGGCGGGCGAGTTCGTCGCTGCCGAACACAGGGATGGGTCGGAGGTCGTCGGTGCGGGCCACCCGTTCGGCGGCTTCGGTGAGTCGCGCCACTGGCCGCAGCCCCGCGCGGGCCACCGCACCACCGGCGATGGCGGCCACTGCGACCCCGAGCCCGCCCACGATGAGCAGCACCGTGCCCAGACTCTTCAGCACCTGGCTGGTCGGGGCCAGACTCTTGGAGATCAACAGCGAACTGCCGTTGGTCAGGTGCTGGGCCAGCACCCGCTGATGGTTCACGGTGCGCAGCGACATCAACAGCTCGCCCTGCACCACGTCTTTCTCCGGCTCGCCGAGCGGGAGGGTCTGGCCCTGCTGGTTGGCGGTGTAGATGGATCGTCCCGGGTTGACGAGCATCGCGTTCACATCCGAGTACGCCGTGCCCTCGATGGCCTTACCCGGATCGGCGGCCAGCGACCCGCTCTCGATGAGCAGGCGCGCCCGGCTGTGCAGCTGGTTGTCGACGTCCTCGTAAAGCGCACGCGAGACCACGGCGTAGACGGCGACAGCCATCAGCACCACGACCATCGCCACCATGGACATCGCGAGCAGCATCACCCGCCAGCGCAGCGACAGCGAACTCGCGGCCGGCAGCGCGGCCCTCCCGTCGGGCCGCGGCCGGAAGTTGGACTTCTGGGCGAACATCAGGGAGGCGTCTCGCGCAACACGTAACCCACCCCGCGCACGGTGTGGATCAGTCGCGGCTCTCCTTCTGCTTCGGTCTTGCGACGCAGGTAGCCGACATATACCTCGAGCGCATTCCCCGAGGTGGGGAAGTCGAATCCCCAGACCTCCTCGAGGATCCGGCTGCGGGTGAGGACCCGACGTGGGTTGGCGATCAACATCTCGAGCAACGCGAATTCGGTGCGGGTCAAGCTGATCTCGCGAAGGCCGCGGGTCACCTCGCGAGTGACGGGATCCAGCGACAGGTCGGAGAAGGTCATCGCCGCCGACTCCGCGCCGTCATCAGGGGTGGTGCGGCGCAACAGCGCCCGCATGCGGGCCAGCAGCTCCTCGAGCGCGAACGGCTTCGGCAGGTAGTCGTCGGCTCCGGCGTCGAGTCCGGCGACGCGCTCGGACACCGAGTCCCTGGCGGTCAGCACCAGGATCGGCAGATCATCGCCCGTGCTGCGAAGGTGGCGGCACACCTCGAGACCATCGAGGCGCGGCATCATCACATCGAGCACGAGGGCATCGGGCCGATCGCTGGCGATCCGGTCCAGAGCCTCGCGCCCGTCCTGAGCAAGCTCGACCGAGTAACCGTTGAAGGACAGCGACCGGCGCAGGGACTCGCGCACAGCGCGATCGTCGTCAACGACAAGTATGCGCACAGCCACAGTGTCGACCCCGTGTCTGAGAGCGGCCTGAGAGGCGCGCCGAGCTAGGGCCTAGCGACGATCGAGGTCGATCAGGCCCAGACGCGCCGCCTTGAGCAGGCGCCGCGGCACCTTGTGCTGTTGACCGGCGACGGTCACACCGACGAGTTCGGTGCGGGTGGCCTTCCACTGCGCGCGCCGGCTACGGGTATTCGCGCGCGACATCCTGCGCTTGGGCACAGCCATGATCGAGCTCTCCTCTTTAAGTACTGAAGTGCGAGCCGGGCAAGCCCCTGATCTGGCGGGACGGTCGGCAATTGCCCCTCAGGATAACCGGTGAGCTGCGTAGCCTCCAAAACCGTCACTGATCGATCGGCCCGGCCGGGGTGGGCGGGTACCGAAAGCGCCGCTCGTGCCGACGCCACACCCACCACACAGTCGCCTGCAACAAGCCCGCTCCGAGCAGCATGGATGCGGAGGCGATCAGCACCACCTGCCACCGCTTCAATTCCATCCCGTTGTCCACGTGTGCCCTTAATCCGTGTCGAACTCGCCGAAAGTCCGCCGCGTTGCCCGGCCCGTAGATCACCGGAAGCAATAGCGTTTGCTCAGACTACACCGTCAACGCCGCCGCGGATTCGGAGCCGCGAACGATCTCAAGGCTCCGAAGTCGATCCCCGCAGTTCATCCCCTGGATCAGGCGTACATCTTCGACGACAACGTCGTTTTTACGGGCCACCATAGCTAACTTCCGCAACATAGCAGCCATTAGCCAGTGGCGCCGCGGCATCGCTCTGCTGCCCACCTTGCGGGCGACCCCTTGGTTTAGGCTGCAGGGCATGACCAACCGCTAACCTACCGGTTGGTTGGCTTGGGTATTGATGACGGCGAAGGGAGGCCCCCGCGTGACAGCTCTCGTCCGCATCGGCAACTGCTCGGGCTTCTACGGAGACCGGCTGGCGGCGATGCGGGAGATGCTCACCGGCGGGGATCTGGATTACCTCACCGGTGACTACCTCGCCGAACTCACCATGCTCATTCTCGCTCGCGACCGGGCCAAGTCACCCGACCGCGGCTACGCGAAGACGTTTCTCCGCCAGCTCGAGGACTGCCTCGGCCTCGCGCTGGACCGCGGCGTCCGCATCGTCGCCAACGCCGGCGGGCTGAACCCGGCCGGGTTGGCGACCGCCATCCGGTCGCTGGCCAAGCGGCTGGGGCTGGATGTCAACGTCGCCCACGTCGAGGGTGACGATCTGGTGGGCCGTGCCGAGCAGTTCGGCTTCGGAGCCGCGCCGGCGGCGACATCGGGCTCCGGAGCCGCGCCGGCGGCGACATCGGGCAGGGGCACGCCCCTGGCCGCCAATGCCTACCTCGGTGCGTTCGGCATCGTCGACTGTCTCAACGGCGGCGCCGACGTGGTCGTCACCGGCCGGGTGACCGACGCGTCCGTGGTCGTCGGGCCCGCGGCGGCTCACTTCGGCTGGTCCCCCACCGATTACGACGCATTGGCCGGTGCCATCGCCGCGGGCCACATCATCGAGTGCGGCGCACAGGCGACTGGCGGGAACTATTCATTCTTCGGCGAGATCACCGACCTGACACATCCGGGGTTCCCGCTGGCCGAGATTCACGCCGACGGCACCTCGGTGATCACCAAGCATCCGGGCACCGGCGGTGCAGTCAGCGTCGGTACGGTCACCGCCCAGCTGCTCTACGAGATCACCGGTGCGCGATACGCCAATCCCGATGCGACGCTGCGGGTCGACACGATCGAACTCTCCGGCGACGGCCCCGACCGGGTCCGGATCACCGGTGTGAAGGGTGAGCCGCCGCCGCCAACTCTCAAGGTCTCGCTGAACAGGATCGGCGGCTTCCGCAACGAAATGACCTTCGTGCTCACCGGTTTGGACATCGAAGCCAAAGCCGGCCTGGTGCGGCGGCAGCTGGAGACAGGCCTGACCGTCAAGCCCTCCGAGCTGGAGTGGACGCTGGCCCGCACCGATCAGCCCGACGCCGACACCGAGGAGGGTGCCAGCGCGCTGCTGCGGTGCGTCGTCCGCGATCCTGACCCCGCCAATGTCGGTCGCCGATTCTCCTCCACCGCGGTGGAAATGGCACTCGCCAGCTATCCGGGATTCACCAGCACCGCACCGCCGGGCGACGGCCAGGTCTACGGCGTGTTCACCGCCGGCTTCGTGCCTGCCGGGCAGGTCCCGCACGTCGCGGTGCACGCCGACGGAACCCGCACCGAGATACCGGCCGCCGCACAGACACTGGACCTGGCCCCGGTCCCACCCTTCGCGCTGCCCGAGCCGCTGCCCTTCGGCGACACCGTCCGGGCCCCGCTCGGCACCATCGCCGGAGCACGCAGCGGCGACAAGGGCGGCGCCGCCAACGTCGGCCTCTGGGTACGCACCGAAACGCACTGGCGCTGGCTCGCGCATGCCCTGACGGTCGAGAAGCTGCGCGAATTGCTGCCCGAGACAAAGGATTTCCCCGTCACCAGGCACCTGCTCCCGAACCTGTGGGCGGTCAACTTCGTCATCGACGACATCCTCGGGCAGGGCGTGGGGTATCAGGCCCGGTTCGACCCGCAGGCAAAAGGGCTGGGCGAATGGCTGCGCAGCCGGTATATCGACATTCCGGAAGGGCTTCTCCAGTGAGTATCTGGCACACCCCCGAACGCGAGCAGCTGCGGAAGACGGTGCGCGCGTTCGCCGAACGCGAGGTTCTGCCTCACGTCGACGACTGGGAACGCAGCGGTGAACTCCCCCGCGACCTCCACCGCAAGGCGGGCGCGGCCGGCTTGCTCGGCGCGGGGCTGCCCGAGGCCGTCGGCGGTGGCGGCGGTGACGGCGCCGACGCCGTGATCATCTGCGAGGAAATGCATTACGCGGGCTCGCCCGGCGGGGTGTTCGCCTCGCTCTTCACCTGCGGGATCTCGGTGCCGCACATGATCGCCTCCGGTGACCGACGGCTGATCGACACCTACGTGCGGCCCACGCTGCGCGGTGAGTTGATCGGCAGCCTGGCCATCACCGAACCCGGCGGCGGCTCCGACGTCGGGCACCTGACCACCCGGGCGGTACGGGACGGCTCAGGAGATGGGGACTACATCATCAACGGCGCCAAGACCTACATCACCTCCGGCGTGCGGGCGGACTACGTGGTGACCGCCGCCCGCACCGGCGGGCCCGGTGCGGCAGGGGTGTCGCTGATCGTCGTCGACAAGGGCACCCCCGGCTTCGAGGTCAGCCGTAAACTCGACAAAATGGGCTGGCGCTCTTCGGATACCGCCGAGTTGACCTACACCGACGTCCGGGTGCCGGCCGCCAACCTGATCGGCATCGAGAACACCGGCTTCGCCCAGATCGCGGGCGCGTTCGCGTCCGAACGCGTCGGCCTGGCCGCGCAGGCCTACGCCAGTGCCCAACGCTGCCTCGACCTGACCGTGGAGTGGTGCCGCAATCGTGAGACTTTCGGCAAGCCCCTGATCGCGCGCCAGCAGGTGCAGAACACGCTCGCCGAGATGGCGAGACGGGTCGACGTGGCGCGGGTCTACACCCATCACCTCGTCGAACGTCAACTCTCATCTTCCGAAGCCGCCAACCTGATCACCGAGGTGTGCTTCGCGAAGAACACCGCCGTCGAGGCCGGTGAGTGGGTGGCCAACCAGGCCGTGCAACTGTTCGGTGGGATGGGCTACATGACCGAGTCGGAGGTCGAGCGGCAGTACCGCGATATGCGCATCCTCGGCATTGGCGGCGGAACCACCGAGATCCTCACCTCGCTGGCCGCGAAAACGCTGGGATACCACGCATGACGACCTCTCATTCTCTTCGCGCAAGCGGCTCATCGGCACTGCGGTCGAGTATCGACGCGACCTCGCCCGCCTACACCGAGGCGGCGTCGGCGATGGCCACGAAGCTGGCCGAACTCGACGCCGAGTACGCCAAGGCGATCGCGGGCGGCGGCGAGAAGTACGTCCAGCGCCATCACGATCGCGGCAAGATGACCGCCCGTGAACGCATCGAGATGCTGCTGGATCCGGACTCGCCGTTCCTCGAACTGAGCCCGCTGGCCGCCTGGGGCAGCGCTTTCACGGTCGGCGCCAGCACCGTCGTCGGCATCGGCGTGGTCAGTGGCGTGGAATGTGTGGTCGTGGCCAACGACCCGACCGTCAAGGGTGGTACGAGCAACCCGTGGACACTGCGAAAGATACTGCGCGCCAATCAAATCGCGAGGGAAAACCGACTGCCGGTGATCTCGCTGGTGGAGTCCGGTGGCGCCGACCTGCCCACCCAGAAAGAGATCTTCATTCCCGGCGGGCAGATGTTCCGCGACCTGACCCGGCTCTCGGCGGCGGGCATCCCGACCATCGCGCTGGTGTTCGGCAATTCGACGGCGGGCGGCGCTTACATCCCGGGGATGTCCGACCACGTGGTGATGATCAGGGAACGGTCCAAGGTGTTCCTGGCCGGTCCGCCTCTGGTGAAGATGGCCACCGGCGAAGAATCCGACGACGAATCACTGGGCGGGGCCGAAATGCACGCCCGTACATCGGGTCTGGCGGACTACTTCGCACTCGACGAACTCGACGCGATCCGGATCGGTCGCCGCATCGCCGCCCGGCTGAACTGGCGCAAGCACGGCCCGGCGCCCGGCCCCGTCACCGAGCCGCTGTTCGACGCCGAGGAACTGCTCGGCATCGTGCCGCCGGACCTTCGGGTGCCTTTCGACCCGCGAGAGGTGATCGCCCGCATCGTCGACGGCTCGGAGTTCGACGAGTTCAAGTCGCTGTACGGATCCTCGCTGGTGACCGGCTGGGCCACCCTGCACGGTTACCCCATCGGGATCCTGGCCAACGCCCGCGGCGTGCTGTTCAGCGAGGAGTCGCAGAAGGCCACCCAATTCATCCAGCTGGCCAACCGGTCCGACACACCACTTCTCTTCCTGCACAACACCACCGGCTACATGGTCGGTAGGCGATACGAGGAAGGCGGGATGATCAAACACGGCTCGATGATGATCAACGCCGTCTCCAACTCGACCGTCCCGCACATCTCGCTGCTGATCGGCGCCTCCTACGGTGCCGGCCACTATGGCATGTGCGGGCGCGCATACGACCCGCGGTTCCTCTTCGCCTGGCCCAGCGCGAAGTCCGCCGTGATGGGCGGCGCACAGCTGGCCGGCGTGCTCTCTATCGTCAGCCGCGCGGCCACCGAGGCCCGCGGCCAGCAGGTCGACGAGGAGGCCGACGCCGCGATGCGCGCGGCGGTCGAGGGGCAGATCGAGGCCGAGTCGCTGCCGATGGTGCTGTCCGGAATGCTGTATGACGACGGGGTGATCGATCCGCGCGATACTCGTACTGTGCTGGGAATATGCCTGTCCGCCATCGCGAATGGCCCGATCGAGGGGACGTCGAATTTCGGCGTCTTCAGGATGTGACGCATGATTTCGAAGGTACTGGTCGCCAACCGAGGTGAGATCGCGCGCCGCGTGTTCGCCACCTGCCGCCGCCTCGGCATCGGCACCGTCGCGGTGTACACCGAACCGGACGCGCGGGCGTCCCACGTCGGCGAGGCCGACGCGCGGGTGCGATTGCAGGGCCGCAACGGGTATCTGGATGTGGCGCAGCTGATCGAGGCGGCACGGACCGCGGCTGCCGACGCCATCCATCCCGGTTACGGATTCCTTTCCGAGAAGGCCGAATTCGCCGCCGCAGTACAGGAGGCGGGACTGACCTGGATCGGTCCGCCGGTGGCCGCGGTGCAGGCGATGGGCAGCAAGATCGAGGCCAAGAAGATGATGTCGGCGGCGGGCGTGCCCGTGCTCGAGGAGCTCGACCCCGACACCGTCACCGCGGACCAGCTGCCGGTGCTGATCAAGGCATCGGCGGGTGGTGGCGGCCGCGGGATGAGGGTGGTCCGCGAACTCGCCGAGCTGCCGAAGCAGGCGGAGGCCGCGCGCCGCGAGGCCCAGTCCGCGTTCGGCGATCCGACGGTGTTCTGTGAGCGCTACCTGGCCACCGGTCATCACGTCGAGGTCCAGGTGATGGCGGACGCGCACGGCACGGTGTGGGCGGTGGGTGAGCGCGAATGCTCGATTCAGCGACGGCACCAGAAGATCGTCGAAGAGGCGCCCTCCCCCCTTGTGGAGCGTGTTCCCGGCATGCGCGCCAGGCTGTTCGAGGCGGCGCGGCTGGCGGCCGGGGCGATCGGCTACACCGGCGCCGGCACCGTCGAGTTCATGGCCGATGATCGCGGCGACTTCTTCTTCCTGGAGATGAACACCCGTTTGCAGGTCGAGCACCCGGTTACCGAGGAGACCACCGGGCTGGACCTAGTCGAGCTGCAGCTGCTGGTCGCCGACGGCGAACGGCTGGACCCGGAACCGCCCGAGACGCACGGGCATTCGATCGAGGCGCGGCTGTATGCCGAGGATCCCGCCAAGGATTGGCAACCGCAGGCCGGCCCCATCTACCGCTTCGAGGTTCCGACCGTGCAGTCCCGGTTCGGTCTGCTCGGCCGTGCGGGTGTGCGTGTCGACTCCGGAGTCGTCGACGGGTCGGCGGTATCGGTCTTCTACGACCCCATGCTCGCCAAGGTCATCTCGTGCGCGCCGACACGGAAGCAGGCCGCGGCGATCCTGGCCGATGCGTTGGCCCGCACCCGGCTGCACGGCATCAAGACCAACCGCGACCTGCTCGTGAACGTGTTGCGCCATCCCGCATTTCTCGACGGCGCCACCGACACGGCGTTCTTCGACACCCACGGCCTCGCCGAGCTGGCCGCGCCGCTCGCAGATCCGTCCGCGCCCCCGCTGTCCGCGCTTGCCGCGGCGCTGGCAGATGCGGCCGAGAACCGCAGCGCCGCCGTCGTGCTCGGTGGATTGCCCAGCGGGTGGCGCAATCTGGCGTCCGGGTACCAGACCAAGCGCTACCTCGACGCCGCGGGCACCGACCACGAGGTCAGATATCGATTCGGCCGCAGCGGTCTGCAGGTCGATGGCGACGACACCGCGAGCCTGGTGTCCTCGGCACCGGACCGAGTCGTGCTCGCCGTCGACGGCGTGGAGCGCACCTTCGACGTGGCGCGCTACGGCAACCCGGAATCCCCGGAGGTCTTCGTCGACAGTGCGCTCGGGCCCGTCCGGCTGTCCGCGCAGCCGCGATTCCCCGACCCGGATTCCGACGTCGCGCAGGGCTCGCTGTTGGCCCCGATGCCCGGCTCCGTGACCAAGGTCGCCGCGTCGGTCGGCGATCAGGTCACGGCGGGACAGGCGCTGATCTGGCTGGAAGCCATGAAAATGGAGCACACCATCGCCGCCCCGGCCGATGGGGTGCTCGCCGAACTGAACGTCACGGCCGGCCAGCAGGTCGACGTCGGCGCTGTCCTCGCCCGCATCGCCTGACCCGTCAGCATCCCGAAGGAGACGAACCCGATGAGTTTCACCGAAACCGACGAACAGCGGGAGCTGCGGAAGTCCGTTGCCGCGATGGCCGCCGGCTACGGCGCCGACTACTACCTGGCCAAGGCGCGCGCGGGTGAACACACCACGGAGTTGTGGAGTGAGGCAGGGAAACTCGGCTTCATCGGGGTCAACCTGCCCGAGGAGTACGGCGGTGGCGGCGCCGGCATGTACGAACTGTCGCTGGTCATGGAGGAGATGGCGGCCAACGGTTGCGCCCTGCTGATGATGGTCGTCTCGCCGGCCATCAACGGCACGATCATCAGCAAGTTCGGCACCGAGGAGCAGAAGAAGCGCTGGATCCCCGGCATCGCCGACGGCTCGATCACCATGGCGTTCGCCATCACCGAGCCCGACGCGGGCTCGAACTCCCACCGGATCACGACCACCGCACGCCGTGACGGCAGTGATTGGATCCTCAACGGTCAGAAGGTCTACATCTCCGGTGTCGACCAGGCGCAGGCGATCCTGGTCGTCGGTCGCACCGCCCAATCGAACGGGGCAGCCAAGTCCGAATCACTCAAACCCGCGCTGTTCGTGGTTCCGACCGACACCCCGGGCATGTCCTGGACGAAGATCGACATGGAGATCGTCAGCCCCGAGAACCAGTTCCAGCTCTTCTTCGACGAGGTGCGCCTGCCCGCGGACGCCCTCGTCGGCGCCGAGGACGCGGCGATCGCGCAGCTGTTCGCCGGCCTCAACCCGGAACGCATCATGGGCGCGGCAAGTGCGGTCGGGATGGGCCGTTTCGCGATCAACAAGGCCGCCGACTACGTCAAGACCCGGCAGGTGTGGAAGACACCGATCGGTGCGCACCAGGGCATCTCACACCCGTTGGCGCAGAACTATATCGAGATCGAGCTCGCCAAGCTGATGATGCAGAAGGCCGCGACGCTCTACGACGCAGGCGACGACTTCGGCGCCGCCGAGGCCGCCAACATGGCCAAGTACGCGGCGGGTGAGGCGTCGGTGCGCGCCGTCGACCAAGCCGTGCAGTCGTTAGGGGGCAACGGGTTGACCAAGGAGTACGGCATCGCGTCGGTGCTGACGGCGTCGCGCCTGGCCCGGATCGCGCCCGTCAGCCGGGAAATGATCCTGAACTTCATCGCGCAGACGTCACTCGGTCTTCCCCGGTCGTACTGATGCGCGCGCTAGTCCACTACTCCGTCAAGGGCAGCGTCGCCCGGTTGACGCTGGACTCGCCCGACAACCGCAATGCGTTGTCCACCGCGCTGGTCCACCAGCTGCACCAGGGCCTCACCGATGCCGTCGAGGAATACGGGGTGCGGGCAGTCGTGCTCGATCACACCGGCGGAACATTCTGCGCCGGCGCCGATCTCGTCGAGGCCGCCGGCCGCGAGCCACGCGATGTGGCGGTGGACCGCGCCGGCGAACTCACCCGGCTGCTGCGCCGCATTCTCGAGCTGCCGATGCCGGTCATCGGCGCGATCGATGGGCACGTCCGCGCCGGAGGCCTGGGGTTGGTGGGCGCGTGTGACATCGTGGTCGCGGGCCCCGCGTCGACGTTCGCGCTGACCGAGGCGCGCATCGGCGTTGCGCCGTTGATCATTTCGCTGACCCTGTTGCCGAAGATGACCGCGCGGGCGGCCGCCCGGTACTTCGTGACGGGCGAGAAATTCGGTCCGGCCGAGGCCGCCGAGATAGGTTTGATCACCACTGCCGCCGAGGATGTGGCCGCGACGGTGACCGCGCTGACGGCCGAGATCGCCAAGGGGTCGCCACAGGGGTTGGCCGCGTCCAAGGCCCTGACCACGGCGCCGATCCTCGAATCCTTCGATAGTCACGCGAAGGAACTGACCGAGCAGTCCGCCAGGCTGTTCGTCTCGGAAGAGGCACGCGAAGGCATGCTGGCTTTCCTGCAGAAGCGCCCACCGAAGTGGGTGGACTGATCCGATGTCGGCGATTGCCCGCGAAATTCTGATCACCGGTGCGACCGGAACCCTGGGAACGGACGTGGTCGCGGCATCACTCGCGGCGGGCCACCGAGTGCGGGCACTGAGCCGAAGCCAACGCACCGACGACACCGGTGCACAGTGGCGCCAGGGTGACTTACTCACCGGCGCCGGCATCGACGCCGCCGTCGAAGGCGTCGATGTCGTCGTCAACTGCGCCACCCAGCCGACGGGCGGCAAGGACGTGACCTCGATGCAGAACCTCGCGGCCGCAGCACGGCGCGCCGGCGTCGGGCATATCGTCCACATCTCGATCGTCGGCATCGACCGCATCCCGTTGCCCTACTACCGGACCAAGCTCCGGGCCGAACATGCACTCCAGGACTCCGGTGTCGGGCACACCATCGTGCGGGCGACCCAATTCCACGACCTGATCGCGACGACCTTCTCGGCCCAGAAGCACTTCCCGATGCTCTTCGCGCTGCGCGGTGTCCGTTTCCAACCGATTGACACCTGCGACGTGGCCGCCCGTCTTGTCGACCTCGCCGATGGCGATGCGGTGGGGCGGGCTGCCGATATCGGGGGTCCGTCCGTGCACACCCATGCCGAACTCGGCCGCATGTACCTCGCCGCGCACAAGGGTCGTCGCCCCGTGCTCCCGGTCCCCGTGCCCGGACGCATCGCGGCGGGCTTCCGGTCGGGAGCCAACCTCGCACCGGACAATCCCGTCGGCACCATCGGATTCGCCGAATACCTCGGGCGAACGCAATAAAGTTTGCCCATCTACATGGTTCGCCGAAAACGATGAGACCACAGTTTGGCCAACGCGCTTGCATGTGCCAGCGTTAGTCGTAGGCTCGATACCGATGAGCACTCCAGCGCCGCGGAACGGCTCGATGCGTGCTGCAGACACGGATCGCATTGAGGTGGCGCAGTTGCTCACCGAGGCCGCGGCTCAAGGCCAACTGCAGATGAGCGAATACGAAGATCGACTGACCAGGGCCTACGCGGCGCAGACATTTGACGAACTCGATCGGCTGTCCGCCGACCTGCCCTCGGCGGTCGCCCGCGTGCACGGCGGCGGCCCGTGCAGGCCCGCTCCCTCGACCCTTCTTCTCGCAATCATGAGCGGCTACGAGCGCCGCGGCCGATGGAATGTGCCGAAGCGGTTGACGACCTTCGCTTTGTTCGGCGGTGGTGTGCTGGATCTTCGCTACGCCGACTTCACATCGCCCGAAGTGGAGATCCACTCGTACTCGATCATGGGCGGGCAGACCATCCTGGTACCGCCCGAGGTCAACGTGGAACTACACGGTATCGGCGTCATGGGCACGTTCGACCAGTCGGTCGTCGGTGAGGGCTCACCGGGTGCGCCGCACGTACGGATCCGCGGCTTCTCAGTGTGGGGCAGCGTCGGCGTCAAGCGTAAGAAGCGCAAGGCCGCTTACTAGTCGAGGGTCCGTGGAGTAGCTCGCACGACGTTCGACCACGAATTCACTTGTGTCTCTTTGGTTTCAGGGGTCGGTGGGGCCCGGATTTGTCGGTGGCTCGTACTAGTGTTCGAAGTATGGGGTTGGGGGTGGTGGCCAAACGGATCGCGGCGATGAGCGCCGAGCTGGATGCGTTGTTGGCCGAGCCGCTGGAGATGCTCAGCACCGCCGATCAGCTGGCCCTGACGTATCAGTGGGAGACCCTGGTCCGCCGCCAAGCCGCCCTGGGGCATCGGCTGGTGGCGGCGCTGGCCGCGGCCCCGGTCGCCGAGTTGGGGGCGCCGACGCCCGCAGCGGCGCTGGCCACGTTGTTGCGGATCACCAAGGACGAGGCCGGCCACCGGGTCCGGCTGGCCCGGGATCTGGCGCCGCGGCACACCCTGACCGGTGAAGTGCTTCAGCCGGTGCTGCCGGCCACGGCCGCCGCCCAGCAGCAGGGCCGCATCGGCGCCGAACACGTCAAAAAGATTCGCAAGTTCTTCACCACGCTGCCGTGCTTCGTCGACCCCGAAACCCGGGGCCTGGCCGAAGCGCAGCTGGCCGACATCGCCGCCGAGGTCAACCCCGACGAACTCCGCGCGGCCGCCGACCGGCTGGCGGCACTGCTGGATCAGGACGGCACACTGTCCGACGCCGACCGGGCCCGGCGCCGCTACCTGCACCTGGGCCCGCAGCAGCCCGACGGGATGAGCGAGGTCCGCGGCCGCCTCGACCCGCAGGGCCGCGCCGTGCTGGATGCGGTGATCGCCAAACTGGGCGCCCCCGGCATGTGCAACCCCGACGACGACACCCCGTGTGTGGACGGGGACCCCTCAATCGAGGCCACCCAGCGCGACACCCGCACCCAAGGCCAACGCAACCACGACGCGCTGACCGCGATGGGCCGGGCGCTGCTGGCCTCCGGAACACTGGGCAGCCACCACGGGCTGCCGGTCACCCTGGTCATCTCCACCACCCTCCAAGAGCTGCAATCAGCGGCCGGGCACGCGGTGACCGGCGGGGGCAGCCTGCTGCCGATGTCAGAGGTGATCCGCCAAGCCGGCGCCGCCCACCACTATCTGGCGGTGTTCGACCACCACACCGAAGAGCCGCTGTATCTGGGCCGGGCCCGGCGCCTGGCGTCGAAGGCTCAACGGATCGTGCTCTACAGCAAGGACCGCGGCTGCACCTTCCCCGGCTGCACCGCCCCCGCCTACCACTCCCAGGTCCACCACGCCACCGCCGACTGGGGCCAGGGCGGCCAAACCAACATCACCGACCTCACCCTGGCCTGCGGCCCGGACAACCGCCGCGTCAAACCCGGCGGCTGGAGCACCCGCAAACGCAACGACGGCCGCACCGAATGGCTCCCACCCCCACAACTGGACACCGGACAAACCCGGATCAACAACTACCACCACCCCCAGCGCTACCTCATACCCGACAACGACGGGAAACAAGACGATGCGGGGGACGAAGACGACGAAGACTAGCTGTCTGTCGTACGCCCGGGGCCGAAAACCGAAATCGGGCGGGCTCTTTCGAGCCCGCCCGACCTCTTTCGGATAAGAATCCTTCTAGGGAGCGCCCTGGCCGGATGTGTCCGGTCCGAGTCCAACCGCCGCGCGAAGACCGTTGGCAACTGCCCCGTAGCCGCGCATGCCGTTGTCGGCGGCACCCTTGCCCTTACCGCTGCCGAACAGCACGGGAAGCCCAACCGGCGAGAACTTGGCCGAATACGATCCGTTCCCCGACTTGTTGCCGAGCTTGGTGGTGCCACCAGGCGTCCCAGTTGCGGTGCCTTCGGTTGGAGTCGTCGCCGCGAGCGTGGTGGTGGTCGTCCCACCGGTGCCGGTGGTGTCTTCCGTGGGGTCCGGCTCCGTCGGAGTCGTGATCGTGGGCGTCGTCGGAGTGATGACTTGTGGAGCGAAGCTTCGTGCCGTAGGAGCCGGATCCACCGCCGGCCCCGCCAGCGTGGCGTTCGCCGTCGTCGCTTCCGGCGGCGGCGCCGGCAGATACGCCTGGAGGCCGCTAAAGGCGTCGATGCCGGTCAGGGCTGTCACATCACCCGCGGCGGCATCCCGGTATGACGAAAGACCGCTCAGCGCGGCATAGCCATTTTGGCCGCCTTCTACCTGGTCGAACGCCGACACGTCACCGCTCGCGGCGAAATCTGCGAATGACTGAATACCATTTGTCGATTGCAAAGCATTTAACCCGGCCGGATTGCCGGTCGCGAGGGCCAGATACGCCGGTATCGCGTTCGTCGACTCCAAGTCACCCAACGCGCTCAAATCACCACCTGCGAGCGCCTGGTAGGCCGGAACAGCACTGACGCTATCTAGGTCGGCCAGAGCTGCCGTGTTCCCGGTCGTGATGAACGAAACGAGGGGGTTTATCGCACTCAACGAGTCCAGATCGTCAAACCCCGTCACGTCGCCTTGGGCAAGCGCCACGAATGCCGGCACCGCATCCGTCAGGCCGTAGTCACCCAGCGCCGCGACAAGTTCTTCCGGGGTGGTCGCGGCGAGCAGAGCCTGGAAAGTCGGTAGCGCGCTGAAGGCATCCAGGATCGATAGATCGACCTTCAGATTCACGCCGCGTTCAACCGTCGTCGCGAGTTGATCAGCCGCGCGTTCGGCCGCCGGCGTCGTCGTCGCGACCGCCAGGCACGCAGCGCACAGGACGGAACCCAGTGCGACAGGAGTCTTGGCCCACACCATCGTTGTTCCCCTTTTTCGAATGCGGACCGCGGACCGCATGCCACCTTTGCTGGAGAACATACCTTAGAAAGGCCTGAGACGCACTACTTACCACCCGCTAACGCGATATTTGCCGGTAGCAACCACAGATCTAGCCCAGTGAGTGCAAAGCCGCAGGTGTTCGCTGTAGCGCGACATCGTCGTCGAACCCGACGCCTCTTAGCGCTACCGGCGCCTGCGACGTGCCCGCAGATAATCTCCGACAACCGCGGCACCCAATCCGTCGAGATCGGGCACCACCACCCGGCCCTCCACGCGCCGTGCCACCTGGTCGATGAACCGCGCCAGGCCGGGATCACTCCCCAACCGGAAGATCGTCACCTGAGCACCGAGCCGTGCGATCTCGTCGAAGCCCTTCACGGTGTGGGCAATCGTCCGCGGGTGCGGCGGGTAATCGAAGAACACCGACGTCGCGCCGTCACCGTCGAAGTCCTCGAGGTGCGCGGTCGGCTCGCCGTCGGTGACCACCAGCACCACCGGCTGGGCGTTGGGGTGGCGGCGCAGGTGCCGGCCTGCCAGCGCCAGAGCATGGTGCAGGTTGGTGCCCTGCTCGTAGACACCCTCCAGGCCGGTCAGCTCGGCCGCCGTCACCGTGCGCGCGTAGCGACCGAACGCGATTATCTGCAGCGCGTCAGAGCGAAACCGCGTACTGACGAGATGGTTCAGGGCCAGCGCCGTGCGCTTCATCGGCAGCCAACGGTTTTCCATCACCATCGAGAACGAGGTATCCACCAGCAGCGCGACCGCCGCTTGGGTTCTAGTCTCGGTTTCCGAGATCTCCACATCGTCGACCGTGATTCGAATGGGCCGGTCGGCTACACCCGTTCCGGCCCGGCGCAGCACCGCGTTGTTCAGCGTCCGCGTGACGTTCCACGGTTCGGTATCGCCGAACTGCCACGGCCGTGTCGCCCCGGTCAGCTCGCCCGCGGCCCCCGCACGTCTGGTGTCCCGCTCGCCGTGGCGACCCGAAAGCTGTTGCGCCACATCACGCAATGCGGTCTGTCCCAGCTGGCGCATTGCCTTGGGAGAGAGCCGCCACTGACCGTCGGAGCCACGATCGAGGAACCCCTGGTTCATCAACGCGCGCTCGAGTTCGGCCAATGTGCGCGCGTCCACCGCCGCGTCCTCACCCAGCTGACGAGCCAGCATGTCGAGGTCGACGTCGTCCATCTGGGCACCGGCATAGCTCTGCGACAGCTGCTCGGCGAGCTGTTCGAGCTCGGCGATGTCGGCCATCGCCTGCGCACCCTCTCCCATACCGAGCGGATTGTCACCAGAGAACCTCGATGAGCCGCTCCAGTCCTCCCCGGGCCGGGCCGCCTGCAGATTCGCGTCGAGCCGGTTGAGCGCGTTCATCAAAGACGGCGAGCCGAATGCCTGCTGCGCCAACGCATCCAGCTCGGCACGCTGATCGGCGGACAGGCTGTTACGGAACCGCTGCGCCGCGGCCGCGCGCTGCGCCAGCGAGTCCAGCAGCTCGTCGACGTTCTGCGGGTTCTCCGGAAAGAACTCGCCGTGCTTGTTCATGAAGTCTTTGAAGTCTTCCGGCGTGTCCTCGCCGCGGTTGTGCTTGTCGAGCAACTCGTTGAGATCGTCGAGCATCTCGTTGACCCGCTGACGGTCCTCGTCGGTGGCGTTCTCCATCGCCTGCTTCATGCCCGCGAACCGCTGGTCGAGCATCTCGCGGCCGAGCAGATCCTTGATCTGCTCGTACTTCTCGCGCGCCTCCTGGCTGCGCCAGTCGTAGTCGGACAGCTCCTGCACAGCCTTCGCCGGCGACGGGGACAGCGCGTCGAGTTGCAACTCGCCGAACCGGGCATCGTCATCGAGTGCGCGGGCCAGTTCCTTGCGCTCGGCGAGCACCGCCTCGTCGAGCAGCTTCTTGATCTCCTGCAGCGTGCCGTCGAGATTGTTGCGGTGCATCAGTTCGCGGCGCCGCCGATTCGCCTCGGCGGCCAGCCGGTCGGCCCCGGCCATGTTCCGGGTGCCGCGCCGCAGCATCTCCGACAGCGCCCGCCGCGGCGACGTGCCTTCCATGACTTCTTGACCGATCTGCTCCAGCGCCTCGCGCAGGTCAACCGGCGGCGCCAGCGGGTCCGGCCCGCCGCTGTAGGCCGAGTAACGCGACGACCTGCCGTGGCCCCGACGCGAGAACGGTTTAGCCATAGACGGTTTCGCCCTCTCCGGAAACCTTGTCGATCCGCTTGGCCAGGAACAGCGCCTCGAGCGCCAGCTCGATCGCCGCCGCACGCTGGCCCTCGGACTGCGCACCCAGACGACGCTGGATCTCGGCGACGGCGGGCACCTCGGGCAGCGCCGCCAGCACCTCCCTGGCCGACACCCGCTCACCCGTGGTGACCGGTGAGCCGTGTTCGACCGCGGTCACGATCGGCCCGACGTCGATGCCGCCCAGCAGCCGCTGCGCCGTGTCCGCTGTGGCGCGGCGCAGCAGGTGTTCGAGCACCGCCTGCTCGCGCCCCTCCTCCCCAGATTCGAACTCCAGCTTTCCGCGCAGCACGTCGATCACCGTTGCGAGGTCGACGACCCTGGCCACCGACTCCTCCTCGCCCAGCACCGCGGAACGATGCCGGGCGGCGGCCGCGACGGTCTCCGCGGCCGCGATCGCGAACCGCGCCGAGACGCCGGACCGTTGGTCGACCGAGTTCGATTCACGCAGATTCCTGGCGAACCGGGCCAGGATCTGCAGCACGTAGTCGGGCACCTCGGCGGCCAGTTGCGCCTCCTGGTTGATGACGCCGACCTCCGCCTCCAGTTCGCGCGGGTAGTGCGTACGAATCTCGGCGCCGAAGCGGTCCTTCAGCGGGGTGATGATCCGACCGCGGTTGGTGTAGTCCTCCGGGTTGGCGCTGGCGACGACGAGCACATCCAGCGGCAGCCGCAGCGTGTAGCCGCGCACCTGGATATCGCGCTCCTCCATCACGTTCAGCATCGACACCTGGATGCGCTCGGCGAGGTCGGGCAGCTCGTTGACGGCGACGATGCCGCGGTGCGCGCGCGGGATGAGGCCATAGGCGATGGTCTCCGGGTCGCCGAGGCTGCGGCCTTCGGCGACCTTGATCGGATCGATGTCGCCGACCAGGTCGGCCACGCTGGTGTCAGGCGTGGCCAGCTTCTCGGTGTAGCGCTCACTGCGGTGCCGCCAGGCGATCGGCAGGTCCTCACCCGACTCCGCGGCCCGCCGGATGGACTCGGGGGTGATCGGCGTGTACGGGTGCTCTCCCAGTTCGGCGCCGGCGATGACCGGGGTCCACTCGTCGAGCAGACCGGTCAGCGCGCGCAGCAGCCGCGTTTTTCCCTGGCCGCGCTCACCGAGCAGGACCAGGTCGTGCCCGGCGATCAAGGCGCGTTCGAGTTGGGGGAGCACGGTGTCCTCGAAGCCCAGGATTCCCGGCCATGGATCGCGCCCGTCGGCCAGCGCGGCCAGCAGGTTCTCTCGGATTTCCTGTTTGACGCCCCGTTCGCGGTGGCCGGCGGCTCTCAGCTCGCCGATGGTGCGGGGCAGATCATGAGGTTGGGTCACTACTCCACGCTACGACTGCTGTCGACAACCGGCAGGGCCACGGCCGCAAATGCGCCCGAAAATGGCAGTCCGCTGGGCATGGACTCAACCGAGCCAGGCGCGCCGTTTGTTGGTTAGTACCGACCACCGCGAAATCTATGTCCTCGTGAGGAGCAACGAATGTCATTACAGGCTGCACCATGGGCTACCGGCGACGACGTCCACAGCCAGATGCTGGGAACGGTATTCAACTACTGGGCCTGTCAGACGATCAGCGCCATAGCGGATCTGTCCATCGCCGACCATCTTGCCGGGGGCAGCCTTACCGCCGCGGAGGTGGCGGCTCGCGAAAACAGCGCGCCCGACAGCACCCTGCGCCTGATGCGCGCTGGTGTGGCTGTGAACCTGCTGACCGAAGAAGCCGATGGCCGATTCGCCTCGACATCGCTGCTGGAAACTCTGCGTAGCGACGATCCGCGTTCACTGCGGCCCTTTGTGACGAGCATGCTCGGCGACTGGCTGCCCTGGGATCACTTCACCGCCGGCATCCGGGACGGCAGCAGTCCCTTCACGAAAGCCCGCGGCATGGAGATCTTCGAGTATCTCGCCCAGGACCCAGACCACGCCGAACACTTCGCCGCGGCCATGGCCAGCTTCACCAGCGTGTGGGGACCGGCGATCGCCGACGCCATCGACACCACCGACGTGAAGTGCGCCGTCGACGTCGGCGGCGCGAACGGCACACTGCTGCAGATGCTTCAGCGTAAGAACCCGTCGCTGCGCGGAATCGTCTTCGACCGGCCCAACACGATGGAGTACGCCGAGGCCGCGATCAAGCAGAACGGTCTCACTGAGCGCACCAGCGCGGTCGGCGGAAACTTCTTCGAATCCGTCCCCGAGGGGGACCTGTATCTCCTCAAGTTCATCCTGCACGACTGGTCCGACGAAGACTGCGTCAGGATCCTGCAGAATTGCCGCAAGTCATTGACCCCTGGCGGACGAATCGCCGTCGTCGACTTCGTCGTCGACAAGGCCAATCCCCATGCCGCGCTGATCGATATGAACATGTTCGTGGCAACCCCGGGTCGGGAGCGCTCCCTCGAGGAGTTCGACGCGCTGTTCGCCGCCGCGGGTCTCAAGCGAACGGCGCTGCTCCAGACCGGCACACCGCAACCGGTGATCGAAGTCGGTCCCATGGAAGCCGACTAGCACTCGGTAGAGACCCGTTGCAGCGCTTGGTGAACCAGCGCAGGCAACCTGTCTTTCAGAGTTGTTCCGTCGTTACCGGATCGCCGATGTGGACGGTCCCTGGTGCCAGCGCCTCGAGATAGATCCCGACACACGGCAACACGCCGAGACCCAGTGCCTCGACGCGATTCTCGGCCGCAGGGATGCGGAGGGCGTGCGGCGCTCGAGACAACGCACCGTGTTCGAGGGTCGGCACCACGCACCGTGGAGTCGGACTCATTGCGCGCAAACGCAATTCGCCAACGGCCAGGATCCGATCCATCCACTCGTTTTCGGCGTACGCGGGGTAACCGGCCGGGGTCGCGATCACCAGGTTGGGACGGTAGCGAACCGCCTCGGCACCGATGTGCTCGAGCGTCGCCGAGGTGACGGCGTGCAGCGGTGCGTAATCGGTGAATGAACTGCCAGGCGTGGCTTCTGCGATTTCCAGAACGGGAGTGTCGACCTCGGCATCCAGACCCAAGTCGAGCACCTGATCCGGGTCCGGCCGTTCGACCGAGGCGCCCAGCGGCCGATCGTCGATCAGGCGCACGGCTCGTCCCAGCAGCCGGGAGAGCACGTCGTCGATATCGTCGTCGTCGGCTGCGGCCGTTGTCGCATCAGGCAGCCGGATGAACACACGACCGGTGTCCCAGGTGGCACTGCATTTCAGAAGTGCACGCCAAAACCGCGGTTGTTTTGCGCTGGCGATCCGGCCCGTTGCCGTGTCGATCACGGCTGACCGCCGGTCTCCGGCGGCTCCCGACTCGTCGACGAACAAACGCTCGACGCTTTCGCCGAGCATTGATTTGACCGGGTAGCGGCGCAAACTCTGCACCCGCATCACAGCCGCGTCGACAGTTGTCATCTCGTCCCCTTGACCTGCGTTGCGCTCAGTGCTCAGTGCGCGAAATGCCGTGCGGCGGTGAGGTAGAGCGTGATGCCGGCCTTGGCAGCGGCTTCGGTGACCACGTCGTCGCGCATCGAGCCGCCGGGGTGGACGACGGCCTTCACCCCGGCGTCGGTCAGCACCTCGAGCCCGTCGGGGAACGGAAAAAACGCGTCGGATGCGCCGACCGCACCGCGCACGCGGTCGCCGCCGCGCTGCACCGCCAGTCGCGCCGCATCGACGCGGTTGACCTGGCCCATTCCCACCCCGACCGTCGCGCCGTCGGCGGCGATCACGATGGCATTGGATTTCACCGCGCGGCAGGTGCGCCACGCGAACTTGAGATCCGCCAGGGTCTCGGGGTCGGCCGGTGAGCCGGTGGCCAGTGTCCAGTTGACGGGATCGTCGCCCGGCGCGTCGAGCGCGTCGCGCTGCTGCACGAGCAGGCCACCGCCGATCTGACGGGTCTCGATGCCGCCGCCCTGGGGCTGGGATGCCACCAGGACGCGGATGTTCTTCTTGCGCGCCAGCACTTCGACCGCACCCGCTTCGTAGGCGGGCGCGATGATCACTTCGGTGAAGATGTCGGCGACCGTCTCGGCCATCTCGACACTGACTTCGGTGTTGGCCGCGATCACCCCGCCGAACGCCGACAGTGGATCGCATTCGTGAGCCTTGCGATGGGCGTCGGCCACCGAGACCGAGGAGATCGCGATACCGCAGGGATTGGCGTGCTTGATGATCGCGACGCAGATTTCCTCGTGGTCGAACGCGGCCCGCCACGCGGCGTCGGCATCGGTGTAGTTGTTGTAGGACATCTCTTTTCCGTGCAGCTGCTCGGCCTGCGCCAGGCCGGGCCACGCGGTGTCGTCGAGATACAGCGCCCCCTGCTGGTGCGGGTTCTCCCCATACCGCAGCTCCGCCGCACGTCGCCACGTCGCGCCCAGCCAGGCCGGCAGATTCTGCGCAGGCTCCTCGGGTGCGAGCACCGAACCCATCCACGACGCGACGGCGACGTCATATTCGGCGGTGTGCCGAAAGGCCAGTGATGCCAGTATCTTTCGCTCGGCCAGCGTGAATCCACCGGCCCGGACCGCGGCCAGCACCCCGTCGTAACCGAGTGGATCGACGACGACGGCGACGCTGGGATGGTTTTTCGCGGCGGCGCGCACCATCGATGGGCCGCCGATGTCGATCTGCTCCACGCACTCGTCCTCGCTTGCACCCGATGCGACGGTCTCGCTGAACGGATACAGGTTGACGACCACCAATTCGAACGCCTCGACGCCGAGCTCGGTCAGCGCCGAAACATGTTCCGGCTTGCGCTGATCGGCCAGCAGCCCGGCGTGCACACGTGGGTGCAGGGTCTTGACTCGGCCGTCGAGCACCTCGGGGAATCCGGTGACCTCTTCGACCGATGTCACCGGAACACCGGCGGCGGCAATCGTTTTAGCGGTCGATCCGGTGGATACGATCGCCACCCCGGCGTCGTGCAGGCCGCGGGCCAGCTCGGCAAGGCCGGTCTTGTCGTAGACACTGACAAGGGCGCGACGGATGGGCGTGCGTCCGTCACCGGAGGCACTGGTCGCCGGTATCTGATCTTGGCTCATCCTATCGTCGCCTTTCGTCCGGTCCAGGTCACGCCGCCGGTGGCCAGCGCTCCCAAAACGTCCACCAGCAGCCGTCGCTCGACGACCTTGATGCGTTCGTGCAGGGTGGCTTCATCATCGTCATCGAGCACGGGCACGGCCTGCTGCGCCAGGATCGGGCCGGTGTCGGTGCCCGCGTCCACGAGGTGCACGCTGCAGCCGGTCACCTTGACGCCATAGGCCAGCGCCTCGGCCACTGCGTGCGCACCGGGGAAGGCGGGCAGCAGCGCTGGATGGGTGTTCACCACACGGCCGGGGAAGCGGGAAAGAAACTCGGGCCCAAGGATCTTCATGAACCCGGCGGACACGACGAGATCCGGTTTGTGCGTTGCGGCGGCCTGCATGATGGCGGCGTCCCACGCCCCCCGGTCGGCATGGTCGCGCACGCGGACGGTGAAGGTCGGCACCGAGGCCGCCTCGGCGATGTCCAGCGCCGGACACTTGCGGTCCGCGCCGACGGCCACCACCCGGGCCGGAAATGGGCCGACCGCCGACTCGAGCAGAGACGCGAGCAACGATCCGGTGCCGGAGGCCAGCACCACGAGTCGCGCCGGTGCGCTCGGGGGCACACGGAGCGGATGCTGCACGCCTCGACCTTAGTCGGCGGTGCCGCGTGTCTCGTCGCGGGTCGCACCGGGCGTGGCGTCGTCATCTGCGACGAAATGGTCCTCCGGGTCATCGAACGCCGTCTGCGGGTCGCGGGGGGTTTCGGCCGTCCACACCTCCTCGTCGGCGACCTCCAACGGCTCGTCCTCCTCGACGACATCCACCGCCCCATCGTCGACCGTCGATGACGGCTCCTCGTCGGACAGGTCGTCGTCATCGGGCAGTCGACCCGGTTCGGGCGGTTCGGTCCGCGGTTCAGACGCGGCGACGGGTTCGGGTTCGGCGACGGGTTTTAGGCCGGGTTTTGGGACGGGCCGCGGCACCCTGGCCCTGCGTGCGATGCCGCCCGACAGCGCCACGGTCAGCGCACCGATGCCCCCGAACCACAGGAAGACGGCGGGAGCGAAGGTGCTCTGGTCCACGCCGACGTCGCCGAAGTTGCCCAGCCTGCCTCCACCGGCGTAGCCGAGCAGGGCCATCACCATCGCGGCGACGACCGCGGCGACGACGAGCTTGCCGAGCGCTGCCAGCGGCGGCAGCGGCCGGCGGGCGCACTGCTGGCCGAGGGCGACACCGGCGGCCGCCGCGACGATCAGCAGCGCCACCCACACCGGACCCAGCGGTGGGGTCGGCACCGCGGCGAGCACCGGCAGCGCCGGGATGTCGCCGCCGAACACGGTGAACGAACTGAACGTGGCCAATCCGACGTGGGCGCTGGAGCCGACGGCCACAGCGGCCGTGCCGACCATCACGTTCGGTATGTACAGGACCGACAGCAGCGTGAGGCTGAGCTGCCCGAAGATCGAGTCGGTGATCGCGTACAGGTCGTTCATCGTCGACCAATGCACCACAAGGGACCCGACCATCACGACACCGGAGAGCCCGACCAGCGCCAGCACGCCGGCGGTGGCGGCGCGGAATGCGTCGGGCAACCAGGCAGGCAGCCGCCACACCCTCACCAGTCGCCGGCCCGTCCGCGTTCCGACGCCGATCACGGCGCCGACCGCGTGCACGCCCGCGACACCGCAGAACGCCCGCAGTGAATTCGGCGTCTGGAGTTCGGTGAGCACCGACGACGCATCGTGAATGACGGCAAGGCAGATGGCGGCGATGAGCAGCGGCCCACCCAGCGCGGACGCGACGACCCATCGGGTGACGAACCACGACGCGTTCCCCGATGTGGCTGCCGCCGTCGTGCGCGCGGCGCCCCACACCATCGCCAGGACCGGCAGCAACGGCATCACCCCGAGTACGCGACCCCCGATCGAGACCGGCACCTGGTGAACACCCAGCCACATGCTGGCGATCGCACCCAGCGCACCCGTCATGTCGCTGTTGGCGATGAGCAACTGCAGGAGCGTGACCGCCGCGATGACGACAAGCGCCACGATCGACGGCCCGAATGCGACCCGCAGCAGGTCACGCGCCTGGCGTGTGCCGTCGGGGAGACTCTCCACGGGTCGGGCCGCTCCTCGCGTCAGCTCACGCGCGCGAAGTCGACGCACGCGCGGCTCAGACTACGACGGTGCGGGGCCGGACTGCGAGGATGACGACGATTGCGGCGATTGCGATGATTGCGGCGGCACGGGCACCTGCGTGGTCGGCGCGGAACTTCCCGGGGGCTGCCCGTAGGCCGGGAACCCGGTGGGAGGTGTCGGCGAGCCGCCCTGGTTTCCCGCGGGGAACCCACCGGTCGACGGGCCACCGGGGTAGCCACCGCCGTACTGCTGCGACGGCGGGTAGCCCGGGCGCTGCTGCTGGTGGCCCTGCTGGTGCTGCGGACCGCCATGCTGGGGCTGTCCGTAATACGGTCCCTGGCCGCCGTACTGGCCGTACTGCTGCTGGTGGTCGTACTGCTGCTGGTCGTGTTTGGGCCGCGGGGCTGGTGCTGTGATGATCCCCGCATCGAAGAGCAGCACGGCGACCGCCACGATGGCCTGCACCACGCTGAACGCGATGATGAGGTACAGGCCCCAGTCGATCGACACGCCGTTGGGCGCGGTCAGCACGATCGCGATCACCAACAGGAAGCCCAGCACCGACAGCACCGCGACGAGCGCGGTCGAGGCGACCTGCTTCGGCAGCAGGGCCACACCGGCCAGCAGCGCGGCGAGGAGCGACGCGACCACCCCGAGATCGAGCAGTGTCGGGGTGAAGAAGTCTGCGCTCGCGGTGAACAGCGGGCCGAAGCTCGACAGGTAGACGGCGAGCCCGAGCGCGGCCACCGCAGCGGTCAGATACACGGGCAGCTTGCTCGGCCCGTCGGCAGCCGCGGCGGCTTCGGGGGCCTTGCCGAACTGCTGGGTGGGAGCGGCGAACTGCGTTGTCGGCTGCTGTGCGGGCGGATATCCGGGGCTACCGGGCGGGTACGTCATGACCTCTCCTGTGCTGGACGGGCGTCGGCCATCCACGCTAGCGCACAGCTCGTGGCGAGGGTGCCGGACATCGTGCCGACAAGCGTCGGGTACGTCTCAGGCCGACGCGCGAACGGGTGCGTCAGACGAATCCTCTTCTCGATCTTCGGAATCCTCAATTTCGCGCACCAGCGGCAGCACCCGCGAGCCGAAATACTCGATCTCTTCCTGAAAGTGCAGGAATCCACCGAGGATGAGGTCGACGCCGCGTTTGCGGTACGCCGCAATGCGTTCCGCGATCTGCTCGCGTGTGCCGATCAGCTGGGGGCGGAATCCGTCGTTGTACTGCACCAAATCCTCGAACGTGGAATCGGCCCACATTCCCCGCTTGTCGCCGGTCGAGTTGCCAGCCTGTTGTACGGCGCCGCGAAAACCCTCGACGGCGGGACGGTTGGCCTTGTCGATGATCTCTCTGAGGACCTCGCGTGCTTCTTTCTCGGTGTCCCGCTCGATGACGAACCCGTTGAGCCCGAATCGGACCTCGCGGCCGGCCGCCCTGGCGTGCTCGCGCACCTCGACGACCTGCTCGGTGAGTCCGTCGAAATCCTTGCCGTTGGAGAACCCGTTGACGTCCGCGGTCCGCGCCAGCTTGGCGTTGTATTCGTAATTCCAATCGGTGCGCTGCTCGATGTCGCTGGTGACGAGCCCGCCGCTGACGTCGGGCACCCGGTAGGCGAACTTGACGTGGTCCGCGATGCGTTCGGTGGTCATGAGATGCCATCACATCAACGGCACTGCACATCCGTCGCGGGTAACGCTCGCGGTGAGGGGAAGTGACACCAATAATCGCCGTATGACGGACGCGCCCGGTGCCGGAAGGATTCTCCTGACGCGGCAATCGCCGAGCTATTGGCGGGTGACGTTCGCCATGCCGCCGCTGAACATCTTCGGCCCGGACGCTCTCCCCCAGCTCGAGGAGGTCGTCGCCGCGCTCGAGACCGACGAGCAGGTGCGCGTCGTCGTGTTCGACAGCGCCGTCGACGGGTTCTTCATCACGCACTACGACTTCACCGCGAAGCTGGAGGACACGACGCGGATTCCGCCGGGGCCCACCGGCCTGCAGAAGCTGCCGGACCTGCTGGCCCGGGTGAGTCGCGCTCCGGTCGTCTCGATCGCGTCCATCCGCGGCCGCGCGACGGGCGTCGGCAGCGAGCTCGCGCTCGCCAGCGACATGCGGTTCGCCAGCCGGGAGAAGGCGATCCTGTCGCAGTGGGAGGTGGGCGCGGGGCTGGTGCCCGGCGGCGGGCCGATGGCGCGGCTGCCGCGGTTGATCGGGCGGGGCCGTGCGCTCGAGGTACTGCTCGGCGCCGACGACATCGACGGCGATCTCGCGGAGCGCTACGGCTATGTCAACCGGTCGTTGCCCGACGCTGAACTGGACACGTTCGTGGACGCGCTCGCCACCAGGATCTCGTCGTTCGACAAACAGGCCATCGCCGAAACGAAGCGCCTCGTCGACCTGAACAGCCTGCCTCCCGACGCCGAGATCGCACCCGAATGGGACGCGTTCCTCGCCGCCCTCGACCGGCCCGCCGCGCAAGCACGCATTCAGACCCTCTTCGAGCGGGGCTTCCACCAGCCGGGGGACATCGAGACCCGGCTCGGCTACCACGTCGGCCGGCTCGGGGACGCTGTCGACGGCAAATAGGGTCGCGGGCGGCATCACTCGACGGCCACGGCCGTCTGGCTCATCACTTAGCTCATCACAATGGGGGTGGCCGCGATGCCGTTGAACCGCGACGACGTGACACTCGTATAGGCACCCATCATCGGGCTGGCCACGATGTCGCCGACCGCCAGTGGCGGCATGGGATAGTCGCGCACGATCACATCGGCACTGTCGCAGGTGGGACCGGCGAGGGTGACCGGCTCGTACGCCGCCTCCTCGTTGGATCCGTCGAGTTCGCGCAGCGCCAGGATCGGCGGGTGCACATCCTCGGTCATGACATTGGAATAACTTCCGTAGAGCCCGTCGTCGAGGTAGTGCCACACCTGACCGTCGCGCACCGCGCTGCCGACGACACTGGTGAGCAGCGTCATGCAGTCCGCAACCAGGAACCGGCCGGGCTCGGCGAGCAGTGTGAACTCGTGGCCGGCGTCACCGAGGACGTCGTCGATGATGTCGCCGATCTCCCCGATACCGGGCAGCCACTCGCGGTAGCTGACCGGAAATCCACCGCCGATGTCGATCACGCGGCTGGATATCCCGAGCGTCTCTTCGATGTGGCCGACGAGATCCAGAGTGCCTTGCAACGCTTCGCGGTACGGCTGGGCCGAAGCGCTCTGGCTGCCGACGTGGAAGCTGAACCCGGCGAATCTGGCTCCGGCGGCGATCGTGTGTTTGACGAGCATCTCGGCCTCGGCCGGCTCGACGCCGAACTTGGACGAAAGATCGGACTTCGCGGCGGGGTTGCGGAAGGCCAGCCGCACGAGCAGCTCGACATCATCCGTGCATCCCACGAATTTCTCTGTCTCACAAAAGTTCTCGACTACAAACGTGCGGATGCCGGCCGAGTAGGCGTGCTCGATGTCGGCGGCCTTCTTGATCGGGTTGGTATAGATGGCGCGGTCCATCGGCATGCCGAGCTGCTGCAGAAGGTCGACCTCGACGCGGCTCGCCACATCGAACCCACCCCCGCAGATGCCGATGGTCGACAGCACCAGGGGATGGGGCTGTGCCTTGACGGCGTAGTGGAGCCGGAATCCCGGTAGCGCCGCGGTCAACTCCCGGTATCGCCGGGCCACCCGGTGCGGCTGCAGCACCAGCAGCGGTGTGCCGTGACGCTCGACAAGCGAGGCCAATCGGGCTGCATCAGAACACAATTCGTCACGCAGCCGCGACCGTCGCGACGGATCCATCGTCGACCTCCCCCGCATGTGGTTGACGCCGCACCAGAAGTTCCTTGAATCGCTCGTAGCTGAGGATCGCCAGAACGTAGAACGCGACGTCGGAGACCAACTTCCCGAAGATCCAGCCGGCGACCACACCCCCGAAGATCTGCGGCCCGACGTAGAACGCCACCGGCCTGACCACCAGACTGTCGATCAATTCCGCCGGCCCGAATTCGATCGCCACGCTGCGTACCGCGAGCACATTGGCCATCAGCACTCGCGACAGACGTCGACGCGCGGCGTGCTGGCGGTAGCTCCAGCGCACGGCGGTGAGGTAGGCGGCGGTGTAGTAACCCGCCGATGCGCCGACGGTCGCGGTGATGGCGGCGGCGGCCAGCGAGCCCGTCATCAGATAGGCCACTGCGGCCCCACCCAATTCCCCCACTGTTCCGGCGATCTCGCACGGCAGATAGCGGCGCACCCATTCCATGAATTTGGTCCGCGTTGTGCGCCCGGGAGTTCTCACCCAACGGACTGTCCACGGATAAGGCCTCCGGATCACGAGTGGTGCACTACTCGCTTCCGGCCGAGGCGTACTCGGTCGGTTATTACCCCGCCCTTGCCCGTCAGACTGGAACACGTTCTAATTCGTGCCATGGACTATGGACTCGTGCTGTTCACCAGCGACCGTGGGATCACCCCCGCCGCCGCGGCCATACTGGCCGACGATCATGGCTTTACCACCTTCTACGTGCCCGAACACACCCATATTCCGGTCAAGCGGGAGGCCGCGCACCCGACCACGGGCGACGAGACGCTGCCCGATGACCGCTACATGCGCACGCTGGATCCGTGGGTCAGCCTGGGCGCCGCCGCCGCGGTCACTTCGCGCGTCCGGTTGTCGACGGCGGTGGCGCTGCCCGTCGAACACGATCCGATCACGCTGGCGAAATCGATCGCCACGCTCGACCACCTCTCCCGGGGTCGCGTCAGCCTCGGGGTCGGATTCGGCTGGAACACCGATGAACTCGCCGATCACAACGTGCCGCCCGGCCGGCGGCGCACGATGCTGCGCGAGTACCTCGAGGCCATGCGCGCGCTGTGGACCGAGGAGGAAGCCGCCTACGCCGGTGAATTCGTCAACTTCGGGCCGAGCTGGGCGTGGCCGAAGCCGATCCAGGCCCAAATTCCCGTGCTGGTGGGCGCGGCGGGCACCGAGAAGAACTTCAAGTGGATCGCGCGCTCCGCCGACGGCTGGATCACCACGCCGCGCGATGTCGACATCGACGAACCGGTCAAGCTGCTGCAGGACACCTGGGCCGCCGCGGGCCGCGAGGGCGCACCGCAGATCGTCGCCCTGGACTTCAAGCCCGACCCCGACAAGCTGGCGCGCTGGGCCGAGCTCGGGGTGACCGAGGTGTTGTTCGGGCTGCCCGACCGCGACGTGGCCGAGATTCCAGGATACGTCGAACGGCTGGCCGGCAAGCTCGCCGCCGTCGTCTAGGGCGCACCGCGCCGCGATTTGGTCCCCGGGGGCAGGCGGGCATCGGACTTAGGCTGGTACAGCAAACTCGTAGGAAGCCCGGTTCGGCCCGCGAGCGTGCGTGGACTCGTGAAATCTCACGGCGTGTCGGCCGCAGACACGCACGCTCGCGGGGGGTGGGGTACAGGGTTTGGAGGGTTGGAGGGTTAGAGGTTCTCGAGGATCTCGCGGGCCAGCGCCGCGGTGGCCGACGGCGTCTTGCCGACCTTGACACCCGCGGCCTCGAGGGCCTCCTGCTTGGCGGCGGCGGTGCCCGACGAACCCGACACAATCGCCCCCGCGTGGCCCATCGTCTTGCCCTCCGGCGCGGTGAAGCCCGCGACGTAGCCCACAACCGGCTTGGAGACGTTGGCCTTGATGTAGTCGGCGGCCCGCTCCTCGGCGTCGCCGCCGATCTCACCGATCATCACGATCAGCTTGGTCTCGGGATCCTTCTCGAACGCCTCGATGGCGTCGATGTGGGTGGTGCCGATGACCGGGTCGCCGCCGATGCCGATGGCGGTGGAGAAGCCGAGATCGCGCAGCTCGTACATCATCTGGTAGGTCAGCGTGCCCGACTTCGACACCAGACCGATCGGTCCCTTGCCGGTGATGTTGTTCGGCGTGATGCCGACCAGCGACTCACCCGGCGTGATGATGCCCGGGCAGTTCGGCCCGATGATGCGGGTCTTCGGCGCCCCGTCGCCGTCGCTTTGGGAAATGTTGTAGGCCCACGCATATGCGCTGTCCTGCACCGGAATTCCCTCGGTGATGACGACCAGCAGCGGGATTTCGGCGTCGATGGCCTCGATGATCGCGTCCTTGGAGAAAGCCGGCGGCACGAAGGCGATCGACACGTCGGCGCCGGTCTCCTTGATGGCCTCGGCGACGCTGCCGAACACCGGCAGTTCGACGTCGTTACCACTCTTGTCTTTGTGCGCGACAGTGGTTCCGGCCTTGCGCGCGTTCACGCCGCCGACGATCTGGGTGCCGGCCTTGAGCATCAGCCCGGTGTGCTTGGTGCCCTCGCCGCCGGTGATGCCCTGGACGATGACCTTGGAATCTGCGTTAAGGAAAATAGACATTAGCCATGGGTCCTTTACTTGTTGGCCAGCTCGGCGGCCTTGTCGGCGCCGGCGTCCATGGTCTCGGCCTGGATCACCAGGGGATGGTTGGCCTCGGCGAGAATCCGGCGGCCCTCCTCGACGTTGTTGCCGTCCAAGCGAACCACCAGCGGCTTGTTCGCCTCGTCGCCGAGGATCTTCAGCGCGTTGACGATGCCGTTGGCGACGGCGTCACACGCGGTGATGCCGCCGAACACGTTGACGAACACGCACTTGACCTGCTCGTCGTTCAGGATGACGTCGAGCCCGTTGGCCATCACCTCGGCCGAGGCGCCGCCGCCGATGTCCAGGAAGTTGGCGGGCTTCACCCCGTTGTGCTTCTCACCGGCGTAGGCGACGACGTCGAGCGTGGACATGACGAGCCCGGCGCCGTTTCCGATGATGCCGACCTGGCCGTCGAGCTTGACGTAATTGAGGTCGTTCTCCTTGGCCTTCAGCTCGAGCGGATCGGTCGAGTCCTTGTCCTCGAACTCGGCGTGCCCGGACTGGCGGAAGTCGGCGTTGGCGTCGAGCGTCACCTTGCCGTCGAGCGCCAGGATCTGGTTGTCCGGTGTGCGCACCAACGGGTTGACCTCCACCAGGGTGGCGTCCTCGTTGACGAACACCTCCCACAACTTCTGGATGGTGACGGCCGCGGCGTCGAGCACCTCCGCAGGCAGGTGGCCCTGCTCGGCGATCGAGCGCGCGAAAGCCACATCGACACCCTTGACGGCGTTGACGGGCACCCTGGCGAGACGCTCGGGCTTGGTCGCGGCCACCTCCTCGATTTCCATGCCGCCCTCGACGGAGCACATCGCGAGATACGTGCGGTTCGCGCGGTCGAGCAGGAAGGAGATGTAGTACTCCTCGGCGATGTCACTCGCCTCGGCGACGAGGAGCTTCTTGACGACGTGGCCCTTGATGTCGAGGCCGAGGATGTTCTGCGCATGGGTGAAGGCGTCATCGGGGCTGGCCGCGTACTTCACGCCGCCGGCCTTACCGCGCCCGCCGACCTTCACCTGCGCCTTGACCATGACGGGCTTGCCGATCTCCTCGGCGATGGCCTTGGCGTCTTCGGCGGTGTCCGTCACGCGACCGGGCGTGGTCGGCACATTGTGCTTGGCGAACAGCTCTTTCGCCTGGTACTCGAAGAGATCCATGAACTCACTGTCTGTCTGCGTCGACTGTCGAAGGTTTACGCCCGAGGGGCTTTGGGGAACTTTATCGACACCGCATGAAGCCCGAGGCACCGCCCACCGCTCATGTGCTTGATCTCACCACCGGTGACTGCGTGATACATGTCACAAACCCCGGTGGAACAGTTGCTCGAGTTGCCACGAACATTGGAGTTTGGTTAACGTCCTCTGGTCTAGATAACGTTCTGGTCACGACTAGAAGGACATTCCAGGTTGGCTTCGCACCGTTCAGTCCGCTCTCACCAGGGAGTTTCGACGAACGCTCGCTCCACCCGGGCCGTTACCGGCGCCCCAGAACAAGCCGCCGAGATCACGGACATCATCCCGTTCAACGAGTTCGGTGGACTCGCCGACGTCGATTTCCGCGACAACAGCGCGTTCGATCGCGAGTCGCAGGTGATTCACGCGCCCGAACTCGACGACATGCACGACACCGACGATCTGGTCCCGCTGCGGTTGGCCGTGCCGTCGGAGTTCCGCCCGGACGCGCGCGCGGAGCGCCGCTCCCGGTACGCCTATCGGGACAGCAGGACCGACGTCTCCGACGGCGTCGCCGCCACCGACATCATCGACATCAGCGGCCGCCGTGGCCTGCACCGTAAGCAGGACGTCCCGATCAAGGGCCGCCTGATGGTCGCCGCGATGGCTGTCGGCGCGACCGCCGCGGGCGCGTATTCGGTGGCCAACGCCTCCGCGAAGGCACCGACGGATGCGGTGCTGGCCGCCGACCAGACGGCGATCAACGCCACCGGGGTGGTCACCGGTTCAGTCGACGGCATGCAGATCGTCTCGGTGACGCCCGCGGCCGATTCGTCGATGCACGCCGAGGAGGTCGTCAAGGCCGCCGCGTTCGCGCAGGAGCGCGCCGAGCGCGAGGCGCGCCTGAACCGCCCGCTGTACGTGATGCCGACCAAGGGCGTGTGGACATCGGGCTTCGGATACCGCTGGGGCGTGCTGCACGCCGGCATCGACATCGCCAACTCGATCGGCACGCCGATCTACGCCGTCGCGGACGGCGTCGTCATCGACGTCGGCCCGACCGCGGGCTACGGCGCCTGGGTCAAGCTGCGCCACGCGGACGGCACCGTCACGCTGTACGGCCACGTCAACACGTGGGTCGTCAGCGTCGGTCAGCGGGTGATGGCTGGCGATCAGATCGCGACGATCGGGAACCGGGGCAACTCGACCGGTCCGCATTGTCACTTCGAAGTTCTACTGAACGGCACCAACCGGGTCGACCCGGTGCCATGGCTGGCGCAGCGGGGACTCAGTCCCGGCAACTACGTTGGCTAAGTGTGAGCGACGGCCAGCCCGAACACCAACCCTCCCCTGATCGACCGCGCATCCGGCGGCAGCCCGACGGCGGCACGCCGTCCACGCCCTTCACGGCGCAGAGCGAGCCACAGACCAGCATCATCCGCCGTCACCCGACAGGCGAGATTCCGACCTCGGGTGTGGATGCGCAGACCAGCTACATCCGCGGCGCTTCCGGTGCCGACATGCACACGAGCTACATCCCACGGGCCAGACCGGCCGTCGTCGCGCATCCGCGTCCGACCCCGAAGGCGGCGATCGCCACTGCTGTGATGAGCATTCTCACGGGCTGGGCCACCGCGGTCATCGCCACCTCGCTGATCTCCGGCTGGTGGCGCTCGGACCGCCTGTTCTGCGTCGCCGTCGCGTTCCTCACCGCGGTGTCCGCGGCAGCCCTGATCGGCGGCCTGATCGCGCTGCTGCTGCGCCAGCGGATGGCCCGGCTGCTGATCGTCGTGGGTGCGGTCGTCGCGCTGCTGATCTTCTCGAGCCTCTTCGTCGCCGGCGCCACCCTGCCGCCGGTGGTCTTCGCCATCCCGGTGCTACCGGTCGCGAGCGCCGTGCTGGCGGTGCTGCCCGCCACGAAGCGCTGGGCGCAACGCTAGAGCTTGGCCACCGGGGCGTGGTTGTGCATCAGCTTGACCCTTCCGGAGCTGCCGAAGTCGATAAGCGACATGGCCGATTCGCCGACGCCGGACACTTCCTCGACGCGGCCGAGGCCGTACTTGTCGTGCGTGACGCGGTCGCCGGGCTCGAGCACTAGCAGCGGCCGCTTCCCCGCCGCCGGCCGGGTGGGTGACGGGCGGGGCGTGCCGAATCGGCCGGCACCGCTCACCGGCGCGGATAACGTCGGCGTCGCGTCGGTGCGGCGCCAGTCGATCAGCTCCTGGGGGATCTCCCGCAGAAACCGCGACTCCGGATTGAGCATCGGCTGGCCCCATGACGAGCGGACCTTGGCCCGGCTGACGTACAGGCGCTGACGGGCCCGGGTGATGCCGACGTAGGCAAGCCTGCGCTCCTCGCACAGCTCGGTGGGATCACCCAGCGCCCGCATGTGGGGGAACATGCCGTCTTCCCATCCGGTGACGAAAACGACTGGGAATTCGAGGCCTTTGGCGGTGTGCAGCGTCATCATCGTCACCACACCGGCACCGTGCTCGGGCAACTCGTCGGCGTCGGCGACCAGCGACACCCGCTCCAGGAATTTGGCGAGGACGCCCGTGTCGGGGATGTCTTCGTCCTCCGGCTCGCCGAGGGCCTCCGCGTTGGCCAGGTCTGTGCTGAATTCGTGTGCAACGCTGACCAATTCGTTCAGGTTGTCGAGCCGCGCCAGATCCTGTGGGTCGCTGGAGGATTCGAGCTCGGCGCGGTATCTGGTGCGGTCGAGCACGGCCTCGACGACAGCGCCGAGCTCGTCATCCAGCTTCGCGCGTAGTTCGTCGAGCATCTCCACGAATCCGGCGATGGCCTTCTCGGAGCGGGTGTTGAGCATCGGGACCCTGCCCTCGGCCGCCGCCTGCAGCGCGTCGTTGAAAGAGGCGCCGGTGTTCTCGGCGTACACCGCCACGCAGGCTTCGGCGCGGTCGCCGATGCCGCGCCGCGGCGTGTTGAGGATGCGTCGCATGCTCACTGAGTCGCCGGGATTGTCCAGCACCCGCAGGTAGGCCACGATGTCGCGGATCTCCCGGCGCTCGTAGAAGCGAACGCCGCCAACGACTTTGTACGGAATGCCGGCGCGGATGAAGACTTCTTCCAATGCCCGCGACGAGTTGTTGGTCCGGTAGAAGACCGCGACGTCGTTGTAGGAGATTTCCCCTCGGTCGGCCAGCGAGTCGATCTCGCCGGCGACGAACCGGGCCTCGTCGTGCTCGTTTTCGGCGACGTAGCCGACGATCAGTTCGCCGTCCCCCTCGGCGGTCCACAGCCGCTTCTCCCGCCGGCCCGCATTGCGGGCGATCACCGAGTTCGCCGCGTTCAGGATGTTCTGCGTCGACCGGTAATTCTGTTCCAAAAGAATCGTTGTGGCGTCGGGATAGTCGCGTTCGAAGTCCTCGATGTTGCGGATCGTGGCGCCGCGGAACGCGTAGATGGACTGGTCGGCATCGCCGACGACGCAGAGTTCCGCGGGTGCCACCCCGGCTTGGTCGTCCTGCAACGCTGTGGCGCCACCCCCGACAAGCTCCCGCACCAACACGTACTGCGCATGGTTGGTGTCCTGGTACTCGTCGACCAGGATGTGCCGGAAACGCCTGCGGTAGTACTGTGCAATCTGCGGAAAGGCTTGCAGCACAGCCACTGTCTCGCCGATCAGATCGTCGAAGTCGAGTGCGTTGGCCGACCGCAGCCGGCGCTGGTACTCCGCGTAGACCTCGGCGATGACGCGCGCCAGGTCCTCTTCGGCCTCGGACGCCTCCGCCGCCGCCTGCTCCGGGCCGATCAGCTCGTTCTTGAGGTTGGAGATGCCATTGGCCAGCAGCCGCGGCGAGTGGCGCTTGGTGTCCAGGCCGAGGTCCTTGCCGATCATCAAGAGCAGACGCCGGGAGTCGTCGGCGTCGTAGATCGAGAAGTTGGAGTTCAGCCCGGGCAGCAGCGAGGCCTGGTTGCGCAGAATCCGCACGCAGGTCGAGTGGAACGTCGACACCCACATCGACCGTGCCCGCGGGCCCACCAACTGCACCACCCGTTCGCGCATCTCGGCGGCGGCCTTGTTGGTAAAGGTGATGGCGAGCACCTGACCGACGCCGACGTCGCGGGCGGCGAGCAGGTAGGCGATCCGCCGGGTGAGTACCGCGGTCTTGCCCGACCCGGCCCCGGCGACGATCAGCAGCGGCGAGCCCTCATGCAGCACCGCGAGGCGCTGCTGGGGATTCAGACCGTCCAGAAGGGCGTCGGCCTGCTCGTTGGGGCTGGAATTCAGATCGGTCACGTGCAAAGTCATGTCTGCCCCAACTTACCGCTGCCAAACGACACCTTTGCGCTGGCACGGCCCCGGATGGCAGACTCATTGGGTGCTCAGCAAGCAGTGTCGATTTTTTTACGGGTACCCGCCAGCGGTGCCCGTGGTCTAGCTGCTTCCCAGAGCCCCGCGGTCCGCTTCCGGATCCGGGGCTCGTCTGTTGTGTGAGGCCCGAAACCGGATGAGACCAGATCCCCCACACGACGAGAGCGAAGAGGATCCCATGACGATGGAAGCCGAAACCGAACCCGTGTCCGACATCGACGACCTGCGCCAGGAGATCGACCGGCTCGATGCCGCGATCCTGGAAGCCGTCCAGCGCCGCACCGAGGTCTCGAAGATCATCGGCAAGGCCAGGATGGCCTCGGGCGGCACCCGCCTGGTGCACAGCCGCGAAATGAAGGTCATCGAGCGCTACCGCGTGCTCGGGCCCGAGGGCAAGGACCTGGCGATGCTGCTTCTTCGCCTGGGCCGCGGTCGCCTCGGCCACTGATCCCACGATTGTCGCCGAGTTCGGGCCGGCTAGGGCTTCGGCGGTCGTAGCGCGTCGACCAGCCACGGCATCAGCCACTTCACCGCCTCCGGCGTGGGGTGCACGCCGTCGCTGCGCATCTTGATGCCGTCCACCTTGGTGGTGTAGCGGCCGTTCGGGCCCATCTTCTTGTTGAGGTCCAGCACCGTCACGTTCGGGCGCTGGCCCACGACACGGCGCAGCAGGGTGTTCCAGTTGTCTGCGCGCGTCGGCTGATCCTCCGGATACAGGCTGCCGTCCGGCTTCTCCGCCCGCCGGTTGTACGGCTCGGTCGTCACGACGATGCGGGCCCCCGTGGAGCCGAGGATGTCCAGGGCGCGGGTGAGCTCGCCTCGCAGGTACGCGTCGTAGGGGGGATCGCCGATGTGTGTCCACCGCCCCTCGTTCATCCGGTCGACCACTTCCCAGCGGCCGATGATCAGCAGCACCACGTCAGGCCGGTCGTGGCTGATCCGCTGCGCCCACCGACTCGGCCAGGCGTCGCATTCGGGTTTCTGGGTCAGCCGGGCGCCGACGTACCGATAGGGGCCGCCGCGGGCGATGCCGCAGCCGATGGTGGTGTAGTTGGCGAAGCTCAACCCGGGTGTCGGCGGCAGGTACCGCATCAGCGTCCACGCGACCGAGTCACCGAACACCGCGACGCGCTCGGTTCCCGGGGCGAGCTGTCCCGCGGGCGCCTGGATCTCGACGGGTATCTCCGGCGACACCACCAGGGCGGCGGAGTCGACGGCCGGGTCAGGCGGCACGTCATCGGTTTTCGGCGTCACGGGCAGCACCTGCATGGTGACCACGGCGGCGGTGGCGGCCATCGCGCCGGCCAGCGGCAGCATGGGGACGAGGACGGGTTGCCACCGCCGGATCGGCTGTTCGAGCAGCCACCAGGACGCTGCGGCCACCGCAACCGTGGCACCGCACCGCAGCGCGAACAGCGGCCAGCCCGCCAGCCCGGTGCGTTCCCCGTTGAGCAGCAGGAAGATCGGCCAGTGCCAGAGGTACACGCCGTAGGAGACGGCGCCGAGCCACACCAGGGGTCCCCAGGCCAGCACGCGCGCGACGGCGCCGTTCTGGTCGAGTGCCACGGGCGCGATTACCAGTGCCGCGGCCACCGCCACCACGATCAGCAATCCGCGACGGAAGTCGCTGACACCGCCCGTCGCGAAGTGCGCCGCCACTCCGAGCGCCGACAGTCCGACGACCGGCAGGGCGCGCGCGGCCCACCGGCCCCACCGCGACCTGATCAACGTGCCGTAGATCGTCAGCGCGGGCCAGTCGCGCACCAGCAGCGCCGCCGCCGCGGCGCCGACCAGCAGCGCCTGCGCCCTGGTGTCGGTGCCGAAGTAGATGCGGTTCAGCGACGCGTCGGAGGTGAACACGATGGCCGCGGCCGCCGACGCCAGCGCACCCACACTGGCGATCACGAAGACCGTCCAGCGCACGGCGCGAATCGGCTCCTCGCGACCCAGGCGCCGCACCGCGGCGCCGACTCCGGCGGCGACGATGATCAGCAGCACGGGCCAGATCAGGTAGTACTGCTCCTCCACGCCGAGCGACCACGTGTGCTGCAGCGGCGACGGTGTGCTGCCCTGCGAGAAGTAGTCGGTGCGCTGGGCGACGAACGCCCAGTTGGCCAGCCAGAAGAACGAGGCGACGGCATCGGTGCGCAGCGCGGCGACCGCGTCGGACGGGAACAGTTCACGCACCGCGACGACGGCCAGCACCATGACGAGCAGCGCGGGCAGCAGCCGCCGGGCACGCCGGATCCAGAACGCGGTCAGGGTGATTCGCCCGGTGCGGTCCAGTTCGTCGAGGAGCAGCGAGGTGATCAGGAAGCCGCTCAGCACGAAGAAGACGTCGACGCCGAGGAAGCCTCCGGAGAGGCCGGGGATCCCACCGTGGTCGGCGAGCACGAGAGCGACGGCCAGCGCCCGGATGCCGTCGAGCGCGGGGATGGATCGAGCGTGGGTGACGGGTCGACGGCGCGCCGCGGCAGGGACGGTCGACGCAGTCACGTCCATGCCCTCCCTCATCGGGTCCGAGCATGGAATCTTAGGTGTCCGTCGTCCTCGAATTCGGTAGGCGCGCCTGCTACTTCGTCAGGGCGATGTACTTCGTGTCGAGGTACTCCTCGATGCCCTCGCTGCCGCCCTCTCGGCCGAAGCCGGACTCCTTGATCCCGCCGAACGGCGCGGCCGCATCGGAGATCACCCCGCGGTTGACGCCCACCATGCCGGACTCGATGCCTTCGGCCACGCGCAGGGCACGATCCAGCGACTTCGTGTACACGTAGGCGGCCAGGCCGTACTCGGTGTCGTTGGCGGCGGCGATGCCTTCTTCCTCGGTGTCGAATCCGGTGATCGGGGCGACCGGGCCGAACACCTCCTCCTTGAGGATTCGTGCGTCGGCGGGCACGTCGGCGAGCACAGTGGCCGGGTAGAAGTTGCCCGGGCCGCCGGGAGCGACGCCACCCACGGCGACTGTCGCGCCGCGCGATACCGCATCGGAGACCAGTTCGGTCACGGTGGCGACCTGCTTGGAGTTGATCAGCGGACCCAGCGTCGCCGACTCGTCGAGACCCTTGCCGAGGGTGAACTCGCTCATCCGCTTCACCAGCTTCTCGGTGAACTCCTCGCGCACCGAGTTCGCTACGTGGAAGCGGTTGGCCGCGGTGCACGCCTCGCCGCCGTTGCGCATCTTGGCCAGGATCGCCCCGTCCACGGCGGCGTCCACATCGGCGTCGTCGAACACGATGAACGGTGCGTTGCCGCCCAGTTCCATCGAGGTGCGCAGCAGCTTGTCGGCGGACTGCTTCACCAGCGACTTGCCGACGCCGGTGGAGCCCGTGAAGGTCAGCTTGCGCAGCCTGCCGTCGTTGATCAGCGTTTCCGACACCGGCCCGGGACTGGTGGTCGGCAGCACGGACAGCACGCCCTTGGGCAGGCCGGCCTCGTCCATCAGCTTGGCCAGCAGCAGCATCGTCAGCGGAGTCTCCTGCGCGGGTTTGACGATCATCGTGCAGCCCGCCGCGAACGCGGGGCCCATCTTGCGGGTGCCCATGGCCAGCGGGAAGTTCCACGGCGTGATGGCGTAGCAGGGACCGACCGCCTGCTTGGTCACGATGATGCGGCCGTTGCCCGCCGGGCTGGGTGTGTAGCGCCCGCCGATGCGAACCGCCTCTTCGGCGAACCAGCGGAAGAACTCGGCGCCGTAGGTGACTTCGCCCTTGCTCTCGGCGACGACCTTGCCCATCTCGAGAGTCATCAACGCGGCAATGTCGTCGGCCCGCTCGGTGATCTTCTCGAATACCGCGCGCAGGATTTCGCCGCGCTTGCGGGGCGCGGTGGCGGCCCACTCGCCCTGCACCGCGCACGCGGCGTCGAGGGCGGCCGTCGCGTCGTCGGCGGTGGCATCGGCGATCGCGATGAGCACCGAGTCGTCGGAGGGATCGAGCACGTTGAACGTGGAAGAGCCGGCGCGCTCCTCACCGCCGATCCACAGTCCGGTGGGAACCGAAGAGAGCAATGCGGAAGTATCCATACTCCATCTCTTACACCTTTGGTCATCTGGCCGCACTAGGGTCGAGAACATGACCGCCGACAGCCAGCAGATTTCCGACATCACCGCGACGCCCGCATGGCAAGCCCTGCAACGGCATCAGGAGCAGATCGGCGGCAAACACCTGCGGGAGTTCTTCGACGAGGATCCTGGTCGCGGCACCGAGCTCACCCTCACCGTCGGCGACCTCTACGTCGACTACAGCAAGCACCGCATCACCCGGGAAACGCTCGAGTTGCTCGTCGATCTGGCCCGCGCCGCCGGGCTCGAGGAGCGCCGGGAGGCCATGTTCTCCGGCGCTCACATCAACACCTCCGAGGACCGTGCTGTGCTGCACCTCGCATTGCGGCTGCCCCGCGACGCAGAGTTGGTGGTCGACGGACAGAACGTCGTGGCCGACGTCCACGAAGTGCTCGACCGGATGGGCGACTTCACCGACCGGCTGCGCAGCGGTGAGTGGACCGGCGCCACCGGTGAGCGCATCAAGAACGTCGTCAACATCGGTATCGGCGGATCGGATCTCGGCCCGGTCATGGTCACCGCGGCACTGCGTCACTACGCCGACGCGGGCATCTCGGCCCGTTTCGTGTCGAACGTCGATCCCGCCGACCTGGTGGCCAAACTCGACGGGCTCGACCCCGCCACAACGCTTTTCATCGTCGCGTCCAAGACGTTCTCGACGCTGGAGACGTTGACCAACGCCACCGCAGCGCGGCGCTGGCTGACCGACGTCCTTGGCGACGCCGCGGTGTCGAAGCACTTCGTCGCGGTGTCGACCAACAAGAAGCTGGTCGACGACTTCGGCATCGACACCGCCAACATGTTCGGCTTCTGGGACTGGGTCGGCGGCCGCTACTCGGTGGACTCCGCGATCGGGCTTTCGGTGATGGCCGTCATCGGCCGCGAACGCTTCGCCGAATTCCTCGCCGGATTCCACACCGTCGACGAGCATTTCCGCAGTGCGCCACTGGAAGCCAACGCGCCGGTGCTGCTCGGGCTGATCGGACTCTGGTACAACGAGTTCTTCGACGCGCAGGCGCGCGCGGTGCTGCCCTACTCGAACGACATGGCGCGGTTCGCCGCCTACCTGCAGCAGCTGACCATGGAGTCCAACGGCAAATCGGTGCGCGCCGACGGCACACCGGTCACTTGCGACACCGGCGAGATCTTCTGGGGTGAACCGGGAACCAACGGCCAGCACGCCTTCTACCAACTGCTGCACCAGGGCACCCGCCTGGTGCCCGCCGATTTCATTGGTTTCTCACAGCCCACCGACGATCTACCGACCGCGGACGGCACCGGCAGCATGCACGACCTGTTGATGAGCAACTTTTTTGCACAGACGCAGGTGCTGGCGTTTGGCAAAACGGCCCAGGAGATCGCCGCCGAGGGCACCCCGCCGGAAGTGGTACCGCACAAGGTGATGCCGGGCAACCGGCCCACCACATCGATCCTGGGCACCCAGCTGACTCCGTCGGCGGTCGGGCAGCTCATCGCGCTGTACGAGCATCAGGTTTTCACCGAGGGCGTCATCTGGGGTATCGATTCGTTCGACCAGTGGGGCGTCGAGCTCGGCAAAACTCAGGCCAAGGCGCTGCTTCCGATCATCACCAGCGATGCGCCGCCACCCGAGCAAACGGATTCGTCGACCGATGCCCTGGTGCGCCACTACCGCGCCGGACGCGGGCGGTCCGCCTAGCCAGATGCTGAGGCCGACGTAACGCCATAGCGGGGAAGAAGGCGGAAACCCGCCATGGCGTTACTGTCGGCGATCTTCAGGCGTCAGCCGACTGGAACGGTTTGACACGGGCCGTTGGGCACGCAGGCGATCGCGCCACCGGGCCCGGCCTGTGCCCACGGCCCGCCGGGAACACCGGCTGACACCTGGCCGTTCGAACCGGCCTGCGCGCCAGGTCCACCCGGAACCTCGGCACCTGCGCCCTGCGGGCCGGCCGACGGGGTGCACGGCGTGCCGTCAGGGTTGAAGCATGGCGGCGGCGGCGGGGGCGGTCCCGGCTCGGCACCGGCGATCGGCGCCGCGGCAATCGCAGCTGCCGCAGCGCCCGCAAACAATATGGGCGTGATCTTCGCAAGTTTCACCATCATGAACTTCGGCTACCACCATTGCCGGCCACCTAAACCCGTCGGATCGATCAAGTGAAACAGGCGGCGAGCTGATCTTTTTGCCGGGTCACACCCGAAGACCAGCCAAGCCCGGAAGAGGCCGAGTCATACGTTTGGTGGGCTAAGCACCGGGTAGCCGTGACCTTGTTCGCGGCGTAGAGCAGGCCGGTCCGGGTGAAGCACCAAGAAGGAGTCGACGATGTCGCGGGGATCACGGCTGTCTGGACTGCAGGCCGCGGCGACGCTGACGGATCTTGGATTCGCATCCATCGCGGCCGGAGTGCTGGCCCGGCGGCGGCCGGTCGCGCGGCTACTGGAGCGGATGCAGGCCGACGAGCGGGCCGTGAAGCGGATGCAGCAGCTGCGTCGTCAGTTCGGTAGCGGCCCCGTCGAACTGGTGCTGCCCGGTCGCCGGATGGTAGTGATCCTCGATCCGAAGGACGTCGCAACCGTGTTGGCTGGAGCCCCCACCCCCTTTCACCCCGCCAACCAGGAGAAGCGCAAGGCGCTGCAATGGTTCCAGCCGCACGGCGTGCTGGTGAGCAGAGGGGCGATCCGTCAACCGCGCCGCGCCTTCAACGAGGCGGTGCTGCAGACCGATGCGCCCGTTCACGAGTTGGGGCAGAAGTTCACCGAGATCATCGCCCAGGAAACCGACCAGTTGCTCGGCGAGGCACTCAAGCGTCGACAGCTCGACTCGGGACAATTCATGACCGCATGGTGGCGGCTGGTACGCCGACTGGTGCTCGGTGGTCAGGCCCGGGACGACGGGGGACTCACCGATGAGCTGTGGCGACTGCGATCGGCGGGCAACTGGTCGTTTCTGTCACTGCCGCACTATCGGATGCGCAACCGGTTCATCGAGCAGTTGTATCGATATGCCGAGAGTCCGGATCCGGACAGCCTGCTCGGCCTCGTGGCCAACACCCCCGCCGGCGGTGCCGTTGATCCGATCGGTCAAGTACCGCAATGGTTATTCGCTTTCGACGCCGCCGGTATGGCCACGATCCGCACGCTGGCTGTGCTCTCGACGCATCGTGAGAATCTTGCCCGTGCGCTCACCGAGGCAACCGACGCAGGCACCGTACAAGTTCGGGCCTACCTGCGGTCGTGCGTCCTGGAATCGGTGCGCTTGTGGCCCACGACGCCGACGATCCTGCGGGACACCACTGAAGAGACCGTGTGGCAGGACGGGCACCGGTTCAGCATCGCCGCGGGCGCGGGGCTGATGATCGTCACGCCCGCCTTCCACCGCGACCCGGAGCTGCTGCCCTTCGCCCACGAGTTCACCCCTGACATCTGGCTTGACGGACGCGCTGAGCGATATCCCCAGCTCGTTCCATTCAGTGCGGGACCGGCAGAATGCCCAGGGCGCAATGTGGTGCTACTGGTAACCAGCACTTTGTTGGCGAATCTGCTTGCCGGTGCGGACTTCTCGCTGACGTCGACGCCTCGTCCGTCGCCGGAGAAGCCACTTCCGATGACGTTCAATCAGCTGGATCTCGACTTCGCTGTCCAGCCGCTGCCCAGCCGCGTGCTGCAATGAGGGCCCGCTCCGCCCGATCTGGCGGCTTCTTCCTTGGTTGGGCCTTGAGATGTCGCACATAAGGCGCTGGGGAGCGGTTTACGTGCTCCTTTTGCTCTTCGCCGGATCCTGGATGGGCAGTTCTTCACGCAGCTTGCCGAGTACACCACCAACCAGCAAACGCACGGGCAACCGTTCGAATGGGGCGGCTACTTGAGTGAGTTCTTCGCCAGCACACTGGAGAACTGGCAGAATGAGTGGCTGCGGCTGGTATTCCAGGCCATCCTTCTGCTCGGCGCCAAGCATTGGATCTTCCGCGTGGATGCGGAGGACATGGAACGCATCGAGGCGAAACTCGACGATGTCCGGGATCGTTTGGGTATTCCGACTCCACCGCCGTCGTAGTGGCTCGATCCAAGCGAACAAACGCGGCGTATTGCCCTGCCGAAAGTCGTTTGACCGGCAGCCGGTCGGGTACGCCGCCCGCATAGACGGGAGTAGGAACAAATGACTCAACAAAACAGCGGCAACCTTGTCGATGACATCATCGCCGATCACCGCGAATTCCAGGGCATCTTCGACGAACTCGAAAGCGGTGGCGAGCCGCACGAACAACCCGACCTCGTCGAACACGTGATCGCCGGACTTGTCCGCCACTCCGTGGCCGAGGAGCAGTACCTCTACCCGGTGGCAAGGGAGGTGCTTCGCGACGGTGGCGACATGGTCGACCATGAACTCAAGGAGCACGCCGAAGCCGAAGAAGTCATGAAGCGGATAGAGCAGTGCGACCCAGCGGACACGCAGTACGACGACCTCGTACGCGAGCTGATCAGTGACATCCGCCATCACGTCGAGGACGAGGAGAACGATCTCCTCCCGAAGATGCGCGACGCATGTCGGCCGGACCAACTCAGCGAGCTGAGCGATAAGTTCCAGCGCAGCAAGAAGATGGCGCCCACGCGACCGCATCCGTCGGCGCCGGACCACCCGCCGGCCAACAAGATCCTCGCCCCCGGCGCCGGTTTGGTGGACCGACTTCGTGACGCGCTGACCGGACGCAACGCCTGAGCTCAGGCTATTTGAGCAGCCGCGACAGCCGCCTGTCGGCCAGCACCTTTCCGCCGGTCTGACAGGTCGGACAGTACTGAAAGGACTTGTCGGCGAACGACACCTCGCGCACGGTGTCACCGCAGACCGGGCACGGCATCCCCGTGCGCGCATGCACCCGCAGACCAGAGCGCTTCTCGCCCTTCAACGTTGCCGCCTGCTGGCCGACGGACCGGGCCACCGCGTCGGTGAGCACGGAGATCATCGCATCGTGCAGTGCGGCGAACTGGGCCTCGGTCAGCTTGCCCGCCGTGGCGAAGGGCGAGAGCTTGGCAACGTGCAGGATCTCGTCGCTGTACGCGTTGCCGATGCCCGCGATCACCTTCTGGTCGGTGATCACGGTCTTGATGCGCCCGCTGTTGCCGGCCAGCACTTCGGCAAGGCCCTCGGGCGACAACTCCAGCGCATCCGGGCCGAGCGCAGCGATGCCGGGAACCTTGGCCGGGTCGTCGACCAGCCAGACCGCCAGCCGCTTCTGGGTGCCGGCCTCGGTGAGGTCGAAGCCCGGAGCCGCCCCGGCGGCGACATTCGACCCCGGAGCCGCCCCGGCGGCGACATTCGACCCCGGAGCCGCCCCGGGCGTCCCGAGGTGCACCCGCAGTGCGATCGGCCCCTTGCCGGGTTTCAGCGGCGCAGCGGCGAGTTTGTCGGACCACCGCAGCCAGCCCGCCCGGGACAAATGGGTGATCAGGTGCAGGTCGCCCACCTCGAGCCCAAGGTACTTACCCCAGCGGTTGGCGCCCGTCACCGTCTGGCCGTGCAACGCCGTGATCGGCGGGTCGAACGTCTTGAGCACCGAGAACGCCGACACGTCGATGCGGCCGATCGACAGGCCGACGGCGTGGCGCCTCAGGTGGTCGGCGAGTGCTTCGATCTCGGGCAGTTCGGGCATGTGTCCAGTGTGCCGTCAATGTCGGACGCGGCGCCCGGCGATCAGCGAGAGTAGCCAGCTCACGATCGACAGCACGATCGCCGCCCAGATCGCCGTCCACCAGAAGTCGTCGATGTAGAGGCCCCAGTGGGTGGTGTGCTCGGTGATCCGCGAGGTGATCCAGAGCATCAGTGCGTTGACCACGATGTGGAACAGCCCGAGGGTGAGGATGTACAGCGGGATCGACAGTAGCTGCACGATCGGCTTGACGATCGCGTTGACGAGTCCGAAGATCACCGCCACCACGAAGATGATGCCGATCCGCGCGGGCGTGGTGTCCCCGCCGATGAAGCCGACGCCGGGCACGATCTTCGTGACAACCCAGAGCGCCACGCCGGTCAGCGCGGCGCGCAGCAGAAACGACCCCATGCGGCCGATCCTGCCACGGGCATAGGCTTTTTCCGTGGACTACGCCCAGCGCACAATCGAACTCGCCCGCCGCAATGTCGCCGAAGGGGGCCGCCCGTTCGCGACGGTCATCGTCAGGGACGGCGAGATTCTGGGCGAGAGTGCCAATCAGGTCGCCCAGACACACGACCCGACCGCGCACGCGGAGATCCTGGCGATCAGACAGGCGTGCACCAAGCTGGGCACCGAGCATCTCGACGGGGCGACGATCTATGTGCTGGCCCATCCCTGCCCGATGTGCCTCGGCTCCCTCTACTACTGCTCCCCCGACGAGGTGGTCTTCCTGACCACCCGCGAGGAGTACGCGAAATACTATGTCGACAATCGAAAGTACTTCGAGCTCAACACCTTCTATGACGAGTTCGCCAAGCCTTGGGACGAGCGTCGGCTGCCGATGCGGTATCAGCCGAGCGACGATGCGGTCGATGTGTACCGGTTCTGGTGCGAGCGCAACGACAACTAGTCCGGCGACCGCAACAGGTAGGTGTCCATGATCCAGCCGTGGCGTGCACGGGCATCGGCGCGCAGTTCGGCGATCTCGTCGCCGACTTCGCCAACGGTGCCCGCCGCCAACAGCTCGTCGGCGGTGCCCAGATAGGCGCCCCACCAGATCCGGGTATCGGCCGGGCACTCACGAAACGAGCAGTCCGCATCGAGCATCACCACGGCGGTGCCGGACAACCCGTGCCCGCGCAGCTGCCTGCCGGTGGTGATCAGCACCGGCTCCCCGACGTCGTTGAGCGGGATGCGGTGGCGTGCTGTCAGCGCCTGGATCGCGGTGATGCCCGGAACGACGTCGTATTCGATGTCGAGCCGATCGGTGACGGTGCGCAGAATGCGCAGCACGCTGTCGTAGAGGGACGGGTCACCCCATGCCAAAAACGCGCCGACGCCGTCGGGGCCCAGTTCGGACTCGATGGCACCGGCCCAGATGCGGGCGCGCTCGGCGTGCCACTCCGCGACCGCCTGCCGGTAGTCAGCGTCCTGGGCCCGTCGCGGGTCGGGCAATGCCACGAACCGATAGCCGGGCTCGCGGATGTAGCGTTCGCAGACCTGCCGGCGCAACGCCACCAGGTCGTCCTTCGTCTCGCCCTTGTCCATCGCGAAGAAGACCTGCGTGTCGTTGAGCGCCTCGACCGCCTGCGCCGTCACATATGCCGGATCGCCCGCACCGATACCGATGACATGGATCCGCCGAGTCACAGGGGCCAGTATGCCTGACCAGGCAATTACCCAAGTACCCGGTACCGCAGGTATTGACTTGTCGGCCCTGGCCATTTACCGTCGACACACACGCTCAACGAAGGGACGTCGACGGTGACTTCTTCGGTGAAACCACAGGCCGGCGCGACCCGTGAAGAGTTCGCGGAGCGGCTGCTGAAGGGCTCGGTCAAGAAGTCCTACGCTCCGGTCGTCGACATCGACTGGGACGCGCCCCCGGATCCGGACAAGTTCTTCCTGCCGCCGAAGACGTGCTCGCTGTACGGCACCCGGATATGGGACCAGATGCCGCGCGAACAGCGTATCGAGTTGTCCCGTCAGGAATTGGTCAACACACTCTCGGCCGGTATCTGGTTCGAGAACATTCTCAACCAGGCGCTGCTGCGCAAGATGATGCACCAGGACCCCACCGCCCGCGCGACGCACTACGAGCTGACCGAACTCGGCGACGAAACCCGGCACATGGTGATGTTCGGCAAGGCGATCACCGCGGTCGGCGCAAAGCCGGTGAGGCCCAGGCTGTATCAGCGGATCATCATCAACGCGCTGCCGTTCGCGTTCAGGGGTTCGGTGTTGTGGGTCGCCGCGCTGGTCGGCGAGGAGATCTTCGACTCGCTGCAGCGGCAGATGATGGACGATGCCGAGTTGCAGCCAATGGTTCAGCGCCTCATGCGTATTCACGTCACCGAGGAAGCCCGCCACATCCAGTTCGCCCGCGACGGCCTGCGAAAGCGGACCCCGGCCATGCGCCGCATTCCCCGGCTGTTCGTCAGCAACATCAACGGCCTCGGCGGATACTTCTTCCGCTACCTGTTCACCAATCCCGTCCCCTATCATCGCGTCGGACTCGACGCCCGCGAGGCCCGTCGGGTGGCCCGCACCAGCCCGCACCGTCACGAGACCCAGATTCTCGGATTTGCCCCGCTGGCCGCCTTTCTCGAAGAAGTCGGATTGATGGGCTACTTCGCCCGCCGGATGTGGAGCCGCACCGGGTTCCTGCCGCGATGATCGACCCCGAGCCACCCGACGACGACGATGACGGCGTCTACGACGGGCCGGCCTCGATCCGGGTCGGCGCCGCCGAGCGAACGTCGCGGGTACGTCTGACCGGCCAGTTCCAGCCCATCGACGGCCGGTATCACTGGCAAGGAATGGTTTTCGACCCGCTCGATGGCATGGTGGCCAAGGTGCCGCAACAGGTGGAAGTCGTCATCGACGGCCACGCCGCGACCGGCCGGATCACCGAGGCGACTCCGTGGAACACCTGGTCGGTGACGGGCGTCGGCGCGCCGCCGTTCTGAACGCGGCCGGTCCGCAGCGCCCGATATCCACCTCACCGTCGGTGCGAACCGGTTGATGCCCATGTACCGCGGGGCTTGGCCAGAGCACGGGGCAATAGCGAGTTGAGATGATCCGGCAGCCATAATGAGTCGGCACAACATTGCGGTCGGCGAGAAGACCGTGTTCAGGGTCTCGCCACGATGCCGACCTTCATGCAGTCAGCGCGGATCCTCGTGTGTGACGGCCGCGTACCCCTTCGCGCTCGCGCGGTCGACCGATGCCCGCACCAAACCGAAGATCAGGCCCTGGACCCCGGCGGCGATGAGCGCTTCGCGGGTCGAGCGGGTGAGGTCCTTGGGTTCCGGCGGCTCTTCCTCGGACGGACTGATCCGCTGCCACACCTCGGTGAAGATTTTTCCGGCCAATAGTCCGCCTGCCACGCTGGCGGCGATCGACAACGGCTTGTACAGGGCCTTCGATGCTGCGCTCACCGCTCCCGCGTTCCCCGACACGCGAACCCTAAACGCCGCTGCGCTAGAACACGTTCTAGCATTCTAGGATTTTGGGGTGCGGTTCACCTTTGCAGAAGCGATGACCGACCCGACCTACTACATCCCGCTGGCCAAGGCCGCCGAGGCGGCGGGTTATCACGCGATGACGATCCCGGACAGCGTCGCGTATCCGTTCGAGTCGGACTCCAAGTATCCCTACACCCCGGACGGCAACCGGGAGTTCCTCGACGGCAAGTCGTTCATCGAGGCGTTCGTGATGGCCGCCGCGCTGTGCGCCGCCACCACCACACTGAGGTTCAACTTCTTCGTGCTGAAGTTGCCGATCCGGCCGCCCGCGCTGGTGGCCAAGCAGGCCGGGTCACTGGCCGCGCTGTTCGACAACCGGCTGGGCCTCGGGGTGGGCACCAGCCCGTGGCCGGAGGATTACGAGCTGATGGGCGTCCCGTTCGCCAAGCGCGGCAAGCGGATGGACGAATGCATCGACATCATCAAGGGCCTGACGACCGGCGACTACTTCGAGTTCCACGGAGAGTTCTACGACATCCCGAGAACGAAGATGACCCCCGCGCCCACCAAGCCGATCCCCATCCTCGTCGGGGGGCACGCCGAGGCTGCCCTGCGGCGCGCGGCACGCTGCGACGGGTGGATGCACGGCGGCGGCAAACCCGAAGAACTCGATCAACTTCTCAAGCGGCTCAATCAAATCCGGGACGAGCAGGGCCGGAGTGGTCCGTTCGAGGTTCACGTGATCTCGGTCGATGCCTTCACCGTGGACGGGGTCAAACGCCTTGAGGACAAGGGCGTCACCGACGTGATTGTGGGATTCCGGCTGCCCTACATCATGGGGCGGGACACCGAACCGCTCGACCGCAAAATCCGCCACCTCGAACGGTTCGCAGAGAAGGTCATGGTCAAGGCGGGGGCGGGCTGACCAGGCCCCGATGAAGGCGTAGCGTTTTCCTCAGCCTGGTCCGCTCAGCACGGGGTTGAACGCGACGACGGAGAGGGTTGCCGACACCGGGCGTGGGTAACCCAGCGGTATGGCGAGCACTTCACCGTCACAGGGCCGGCTCAAGGGTGTGGTGGCAATCGGTGCGTCCGCCGGTGGCGTGGAGGCGCTCAGTCAATTCGCTTCGGGCCTTTCCGCCGACCTGCCGTATGCCATGCTCGTCGCGCTGCACATGCCTCCCGGGGCGCCGAGTGTGCTGGCGAAGATCATCGACCGCGCCGGGCCGTTGCCCGCCCAGACCGCCATCGACGGTGCCGCCCTCGAGCCGGGCCACATTTACGTAGCCGTTCCCGACCACCACCTCCTGGTGGAGGACCATCGAGTCCAGCTCTCGGAAGGCCCCACGGAAAACGGCTACCGGCCGGCGATCAACGCCTTGTTTCGTTCTGCCGCATTGGCTTTCGGTCCGTACGCCATCAGCGTGTTGATGTCGGGTGTGCTCGACGACGGCGTGCTGGGTTCAGCCGCCATCCGCTCCCGCCGCGGAACCACCATCGTGCAGCGTCCCGATGACGCGATGTATCCAACCATGCCGCTGAACGCGCTGAACGCCGGCGTGATCGACCACCAGGTCACCGCGGCCGATATCGGCGGCCTTCTGAAGCGGCTGGCGGATCGCCACATTGAGGAGCTGACAATGGAGCCCGATATCAGGATGGAATTGGAGGATCGCATCGCCAAGGGCAAGCGGTTCTCGGTGTCACTCGACGCTGAAACGTTGGGCCCACCGTCGGGCTATACCTGTCCCGACTGCAACGGCTCCCTGATGACCGTCGGCGAAGGGGGATATCGCTGCCGGGTCGGCCACGCCTGGACCGCCGACGCCCTCCTGGCCGCCCGCGATGACGAGGTGGAAGGAGCGCTGTGGATCGCGCTGCGGAGCTTGCAGGAGAAGGCCGCCCTGTCCCGGCGGTTGGCCAAGAACGTCGGCTCGGGAGCGCTGTTCGAACGGTATACGCAAATCGCCGACGAAGCGGACCACGCCGTCACAATCCTGGGCAGGCGACTGTCCGCATCGCCGCCGGAGAAGGACACGCGCGATGCGCGCTGAGGCGCCAAGCCCGTTGACAGTCACCGCGAGCACGGAGGCCGGAGCAACCGTGCTCGCCGCCGACGGCGTTCTGGACAGCACCACCTACATGACACTTCGAGATGCCATCATCAAGGCGGCACTCGCCCAACCGTGCGCGGTGATCGTGGATGTCACCGGGCTGGCCGTGCCTGCACCGTCGGCGTGGGCGGTGTTCACCAGCGCACGCTGGCATGTCGGCAGATGGCCCGAGGTCCCCATCATGCTGGTCTGTGCCCATGCCGCAGGCCGAGAGGCGGTGAGACGCAACGGAATTACGCGCTACGTGCCGATATACGCCGAAACCGATCGTGCCGTCAAAGCCCTCTCCGAACAGGATGCCCCGCCGAGCCGTCGGCGCGCCCGGGCCAGACTGCCCGCCAGTAGCACCAGCCTGAGACGGGCACGCCGAGTCACCGACGAATGGCTGACGGAATGGTCGCTGACAGAGTTCATCCCGGTCACCAGGGTCATCGTGACCACGTTCATCGAAAACGTGCTCGAGCACACCGAGAGCGCGCCCAACCTCCGATTGGAAACCGACGGGACAACCGTGACGGTCGCGGTGGAAGACACCAGTCACGCTGCCGCAGGGTTGCGTGAAGAACCCGACTGCCCGGGCCGGCCGTCAGGGCTGAGCATTGTCGCCGCGCTGTCCCGGGTATGGGGAAATGCGCCCAATTCGTCGGGCAAGACGGTGTGGGCGGTGGTCGGCCCGGAGAACATCTTGTAGCGGGTATGTTCGGTTTGCGCGGCCATTCGGCGGACAGGACATGATGGACGAAGAGACGGGCGAGCCCTTCGAGGCTCTACTGCGCTACATGCGGGATGCGCGCGGGTTCGACTTCACCGGCTACAAACGAAATTCCTTGATGCGACGGGTACGACACCGAATGGATCAGGTCGGCTGCGAGGATTTCGCGGACTACCTCGACGTGTTGCAGGCCAGTTCGGATGAATTTGTGGCGCTGTTCAACACGATCCTGATCAACGTGACGGCGTTCTTCCGAGACCCCGAGGCGTGGGAATTCGTGGCCTCCGCCGTCATACCCGCGCTACTCGCCGAGCGCGGGCCGAACGACCCGATCCGCATCTGGAGCGCGGGCTGCGCGTCCGGCCAGGAGGCGTACAGCCTGGCCATGCTGCTGGCGGAGGCTCTCGGGGCGGACGCTTTCAGCCAACGGGTCAAGATCTATGCCACCGATGTCGACGAGCAGGCACTCGCGGACGCGCGGACCGCCGTCTACGACGCGAAGGCCGTCGAATCGGTCCCGAAGCACCTGCTGGAGCGGTATTTCGATCCCAACGGCGGACGGTACGCCTTCCGCAAGGACCTTCGACGGGCGGTCATCTTCGGCCGCAACGACCTGGTGAAGGACGCCCCGATCTCCCGTGTCGACCTGTTGGCGTGCCGGAACACGCTGATGTACATGAACGGTGAGACGCAGCGCAACGTGCTGAACCGGTTGCACTACGCGCTCGCCCCACACGGGATGCTGTTCCTGGGTCACGCCGAGATGTTGCTGACCCACACCGATCGGTTCGCGCCGATGGACCTCGACGCGCGGGTGTTCCGCAAAGCGGGTGGGTCACAATCCAACGCAGAGCGTTTCGACCCGTCGAGCGGCATGCCGCGCCACGGCGAGGTGTCAGGTCTCAACCCCACCCGCGATCTCGCGTTTCGGGCAAACCCCATTCCGCAGATCGTGGTGACCGGTGACGACACGGTCGCGATGCTGAACGAGCAGGCCGAGCAACTCTTCGGGCTGTCCGCACGCGACATCGGCCGGCTGCTGCGCGATCTGGAAGTGTCCTACCGGCCGTTGGAGCTGCGCAACTACATCGAGCAGGCGAAGATCGATCGGCGGTCCGCCCTCATCCAGGACGTGCAGTGGCAGCGCCCCGGGGGCGACACCGCCTGGTACGAGGTCCACATCAATCCCCTGATCGACTCGGACAACGGGTTGATCGGCGTCTCGATCGCCTTCTTCGACGTGACCAGCACCAGGACGCTGCTGGACAAGGTCGTCGAGACGAACCGGCAGCTCGAGTCGGCCTACGAGGAGCTGCAATCGACCAACGAAGAACTCGAGACCACCAACGAGGAACTGCAGTCGACGGTGGAGGAGCTGGAGACCACCAACGAGGAACTGCAGTCCACCAACGAAGAACTCGAGACGATGAACGAGGAATTGCAGTCCACGAACGACGAATTGCACACCATCAACGACGAAGTGCGGGCGCGCAGTCTTGAACTCGATGAGGCGCGAAACTTCGCCGAATCGCTGATCAACTCCATGCGCGTCGGTCTGGTGGTGCTCGACCGGGAAATGCGCGTCGTCGCGTGGAATCGGGCATGCGAGGAACTGTGGGGTCTTCGTTCGGACGAGACCGCCGGTTCGCTGCTGTTCTCGCTCGACTTCGGGTTACCGATGGAGGAGATCAAACCGTTGATCGGCAAGGCATTCGTCGATGTGGATTCGGTCGGCGAGACGACGATCGATGCGGTGAACCGGCGCGGCCGCGCGGCCAAGGTTCAGGTCACGTGCACGGCGTTCCGCGCGTCGGACGACACGATCAACGGTGCGCTTCTGTTGATGGACGCGCAGTCCTAATTCAGCAGGCGATGATCGTCTTCTTCCTGCGCCGCTGATTCCTCGACAGCGGCCACATCATGCAGCTCGGCCGCCTCGCGGTGCCGTTGAGCCGCATCCTGATGAGCCCCGACGGCGCTGTCACCGGCGAGGATGGCCGCCTGCTCATGCGCCGCCGCGGCGCGCCGGTGCGCCTGGCCGGCGTCGAGGTGCCTGCTGGCGGCGGCTTGATGAGCGAGGCTGGCGCGCTCCAGCGCCTTTTGCGCCCGCACATACGCCCGGTGTGCGGTCTCGGCGGTCGCGGGCTCACCATGTTCCAATTCGCTCAGCCGCTGCCGCAGCTCGTTGGCGCGCGCACGCGCGTTGTGCGCGCGGGTTTCGGGCGCGTATTGAGCGCTCTCGCTGTCGTCTCGTGGTGTGTCACTCATTGTCGGGGCGTTCGGCGTACACAAGCTGCCGGGCCACTTCCACCAACTGCAAGTTGGACTCCTGTGACAGCCGTTTGAGCAGCTCGAACGCGTGCACCGCATCGATGTGAAAGCGCTCCATCAGCATGCCCTTGGCCTGGCCGATGATGTCGCGGGACTCGAGCGCGCTTCTGAACTGATCGTCGCGCTTCAACATGTTCCATGCGATGGCGGTGTGGGCGGCGAAGATCAGACCGATCTCGATGGCACCGTGGTCGAAGGCGCGGGGCTGCTCGGCGTAGAAGTTCAGGGCCGCCATCGACCGTCGGTTGGCGTACAACTGAAACGACACGATCGACCGGATCGGTGTCTGGTCGACCACTTCGCGGCAGTACCGCGGCCACCGTCGATCGGTGCCGACGTCGTCGATGCATATGGTGTGGTGTTCCCATGCCGCGGCCATGCACGGGCCCTCTCGATGGGTTTCCTGAACCTTGTCGAGCAGCGCCGGGTAGGGGTGGGTCGCCCCGAGAGTGTTGATCCGGCCCTTCGCGTCGACGATGGTGATGCCCGCATAATCGGCGTTCATGGCTGCCGCGGCGCTCGAGGTGAGATCCTCCAGGGCCGAAGAGACGGGGATGTCCGTGCGTTGTTGGATGCTGCGCAATCGCTCGGCCAATCGGAGAGCGAGTAAACGCTCGACATCTGCGGTCATGATCCCTCCCGGCGCAGCGAGTGCGGGTCAATGATACCGCCGGTTTCGCCCTCTGACCCCGGTCTGTCAGCCTCGACGGTCAACCTCGAAGCGTCTGATGCGGGCTTTGTCCGTAGGTCTGGCGGTACTGCACCGCGAACCGCCCCGTATGTGCGAACCCCCAGCGCGCCGCAATCGCCCCCACGGTTTCCCGCAGTCGATCGGCGGCCAGGAGCTCTTCATGGGCGTGACGCATCCGCAATTCACGGAGGTACTGCATCGGTGTCAGCTCGAGATGGCGACGGAACATGTACTGCACGGCCCTCGGCGTGACGTGGACTGCCTCGGCGATGTCGTGCAGCGAGATGTCCTTGTCTGCATTCGACTCGATGTACTCGATGGCGCGCCGGAGCAGTGCGGGGTGGTGATCGGCGCGGTCATGCGGCGCCGCGACGCCGTTCTTGGTGTGGGGAAACGTCTCCAGAGTCACCGCCGCGAGCAGGCGGCCGGCGTGGCCGACCACCAGCGACGTCGCGGCGGCGTCGGTGGCCAGCACATCGTTCTTGATGAAGCCGACCGTGCGCTTCCACAGCCGCTCGGCGGCCGTGCTGACCGGTTGGAAGCTTCCGAAGCGCACCGGTAACGACGATTGGCCGATCGGCAGGCCGGTGGCCACGCTCGCGACCAGCACAGGGTCGAGCAGCACGGAGATGAGCCGAAGGTCTTCCGCCCGAACGCTGTTCGCGAGTCCCGGCTGCGAAATCAACGTGACCTCGCCAGCACCGGCGGAGCTGTTCAGATCGCCGTTTCGACCGACGAGCTTGCCGTGGTTGATCCATCCCCCGATGACTTTGTTGACCGGACCGAGTTCACACTCGATCACTCCGGGGAGCCGAATTTCTTCCAGTGCCAGCAGGCCGACATCGGTGCGGACGTGGGTCATGGGACCGTCGGCGGGATCAATCGAGGCGTCCCATCGACGCATCTTGATTCCGTACGCGTGCTCGAGAAAGGCGCGGATGTCGTCCGGGCGTGACTGAACCACCCGCGACCGAGTGGGCGGGTGTGCTTGTGGCGTCACGTTGATCGTCCTGACCACCCCTTGAGGCGGACGTGCAGGCTGTCGGCTCTCAACCCTTGGATCTGACAACGATACGCGCCGGGGTGGCGAATGGCACGGCTAGCCTGGCCGGATGCCAGTACTCGACATGTTCCGACTGGACGGCAAGGTCGTCATCGTCACCGGCGCGTCTTCAGGTCTGGGAGTGTCGTTCGCTCAGGCATGCGCGAACGCCGGCGCCGACGTGGTGCTGGCGGCCAGGCGCGAGGACCGACTCTCAGCGACGGCCGGTCTGGTGCGCTCCGCCGGACGGCGAACGCTGACGGTCGCGACGGATGTGTCGGATCCGGCTCAATGCCAGGCCCTGATCGATGCCGCCATGCACGAGTTCGGCCACGTCGACGTGCTGGTGAACAACGCCGGAGTCGGCACCGCCGTTCCCGCCACTCGGGAAACGCCCGACGAGTTCAAGTCGGTGGTCGATATCAACCTGAACGGCTGTTACTGGGCCGCGCAGGCGTGCGCTCGGGTGATGGAGCCGGGTAGTTCGATCGTCAACATCTCCAGCGTGCTCGGGCTGACGACGGCTGGACTTCCGCAGGCGGCGTACAGCGCCAGCAAGGCCGCTGTGCTGGGCCTGACCCGGGATCTGGCCCAGCAGTGGGGCCCGAGGAAGGGCATTCGCGTCAACGCGATCGCTCCCGGCTTCTTCGAATCCGAGATGACCGACGCCTACAAACCCGGCTACCTCGAAAGCCTCATGCCGCGTGTGCTGCTGGGCCGGATGGGCGACCCTGCCGAGCTTGCCGCCACGCTGGTCTGGTTGGTGTCCGCGGCGGGAGGTTTCGTGACCGGTCAGACCATCGTCGTCGACGGTGGCGTCACCATCACCTGAGATTTCCCGCCCGGAACCGGCCACAGTGGACTCTCAGCCGCCGATCATATGTTGGCCGGTGGAGGACCAATGAGAATCATCACGATCGAAGAGCACTTCCATCACCCCGCGGTGGCTGCACGGGTGCGAGAACTCGAAGGCCAGGGCGCCGTCGCCCCCGACGAGGGATTCCGGGAATTCGTGCACAACTGGATGCCCGACCGCGACAGTGCGGAGAAGCTGGCCGGCGAGCGGCTGTCCCACATGGACCGCGTCGGCATCGACATGCAGGTGGTGTCCCATGGCGCCGGGAGTCCGGGCACTCTGTTCCATCCCGAGGCCGTGGGGCTGTGCCGACGGGTCAACGACGAGCTCGCGAAACGGATCTCGGAGCACCCCAACCGATTTCGCGGCTTTGCCACGTTACCCCTCTACGACCCGGACGCGGCGGTCACCGAACTGCGCCGCTGTGTCGGCGATCTGGGGTTCGTCGGGACGTTGATCGCCGGCACCTGCGGTGGCGCATTTCTCGATGACGAGAAGTTCGAACCGATCCTGACCGCGGCCGAACAACTCGACGTGCCCATCTATGTGCATCCGGGCCAGCCGGCGACCCCGGTCTCCACCGCGTACTACGCCGGAAACTGGCCGGCCGCGGTGCATTTCCTGTTCGCCGGCCCGGGATTCGGCTGGCACGCCGAGGCCGGAATCCACATTCTGCGGCTCATCCTGTCCGGGGCGCTCGAACGCCACCCCAATCTCAAACTCATCAGCGGACACTGGGGCGAAATGGTGGCGACCTGGCTGGACCGCGCCGACGAGATACTCGGCGCCGGAGCCACGCATTTGTCCCGCCCGGTCAGCGGCTACTACCACCAACAGGTGTGGGTGACGCCGTCGGGCCTGTACAACCACAACCAGCTCGACCACATCGTCGCCGAGATCGGCGCGCACCGCATCATCTACTCCGAGGACTTCCCGTACGTGGTCCGCGACGACGTATCCGAATTCCTGAACAAGGCATCGCTTTCCGAGGCGGACAAGAACGCCATCGCCCACGGCAACCTCGAGGCCATCATTCGCATCTGACGGCTGGCAACCCCGATATCGGTGTCCGTGCTACAGCGCACGGAAGGTCATGGCGGCGCCGTTCATGCAGTATCGGAGACCAGTCGGCTTCGGTCCGTCGTCGAACACGTGGCCGAGATGGCCTCCACACCGGCTGCACAGCACTTCGGTACGTGTCTCCATCAGGCTGCTGTCTTGGCGTTCGAGCACCGCGTTGTCCATGGCCCTCCAGAAGCTCGGCCACCCGGTGCCACTGTCGAACTTGGTATCCGAGGAGTAGAGGCCCAGCGCGCAGCCTGCACAGTCGAATTCGCCGTGCCGGTGTTCGTCGTTGAGCGGGCTGCTGTACGGAGCTTCGGTGCCGGCGTCGCGCAGCACGTCGTATTGGCTTGGGGTCAGGAGCTTTCGCCACTCCGCGTCAGAGTGGGTGACGGCGAAGGTGGCTTCGGGCGGCGCCGACGTCGCCTTGCCGGCGCACGCGGTTATCGCGGCCGCCACCGATAACGCGGTCATACTTCCGGCGAGGACGAACCGTCGTCTCGTCACATCCATCAGATCAATACCCAACGCTCATAGGGGAATCCGGCACAATCACCGTAGCGTGCCGAGTGGTACCCGGTGAGCCCCGGCTGCGTTTCGTCATATTCCGGTAAGGAGGGAATGCTGTTTCGGGCGCCATCGATTTGAAAGAATTCAGGGCGCCAGGCACCGCCAATCCGGAGGCGCCAGAAGCCGACATTGACGCTGATCGCGGGGACATCGTGCAGAGATCACAGAGAACGAACCTGATGCGGCTGGCCGCATTCTTGAGCATGGCCATTTTTCAGGTCACCGCGTGCACGGTCCCGGCATCGGCGCTGGGCGGCGCGCTGGGTGGCGCCACGCCCGCGGTGAACATTCCCGCGCCGGCGGTGGATGAGCCCGCGGGTACACCCGGCGCCCGCGAGACTGCCCTGCTGGCGGGGGGCTGCTTTTGGGGTGTGCAGGGCGTCTTCGAGCACGTCAGCGGAGTGGACCGGGCGGTGTCCGGATACGCCGGCGGCGCGGCATCGACCGCGAATTACGACATGGTGAGCACCGGTACGACGGGGCACGCGGAGTCCGTGCAGATCACCTACGACCCGACCCGGATCACCTACGGACAACTCCTGCAGATCTACTTCTCCGTCGTCCACGACCCGACGCAGCTCGACAAGCAGGGCCCCGACACCGGGAGCCAATACCGGTCGGCCATCTTTGCGAACAACGACACACAGAAACACGTCGCCGAGGCCTACATCGCTCAGCTCGACAAGGCCAACGCCTTCGACGCCCCGATCGTCACCCGCATCGAGAGGGCATCCGGATTCTTTCCCGCCGAAGCGCACCACCAGGACTTCATGAACACCAACCCGGACTATCCCTACATCGCCATCAACGACATGCCCAAGCTCGACAACCTCCAGCGTCAATTCCCGGACTTCTATCGCGAGAAGCCGGTCCTGGTGTCGTGACGACATGTTGACCCTCATCGCCATCGGCCTCGTCGGCGGCCTCATCACGGGCATCTCTCCATGCATTTTGCCGGTGCTGCCGGTGATCCTGCTCTCGGGCGCGCAGAGCGCCCGGGCGGGCACCGCCGGCCCCCGCGCGACGGGGGCCGTTGCCGTCGCCCCAGCCGAACCGTCACGCGCCGAGTCGTTGCGGCCATACCTCGTGATCGCCGGTCTGGTATTGAGTTTCAGCGCAGTGACGTTGGCGGCGTCGGCGTTGCTGTCCCTGCTGCAGCTGCCCCAGGATGCCATCAGGTGGGTGGCGTTGGTGGCACTGGTCGCAATCGGCGTCGGGTTGATCTTCCCCCGTTTCGAGGCGCTGCTGGAAAAGCCGTTCTCCCGGCTGCCGCAGAAGCAGTTCGGCTCGGGCAGCAGTGGTTTCGGGCTGGGTCTCGCGCTGGGCGTGCTGTATGTGCCGTGTGCAGGGCCGGTGCTGGCCGCCATCGTCCTCGCCGGCGCAACCGGTTCGATCGGATTGCCGACGATCGCGTTGACGCTCTCGTTCGCCGTCGGTGCGGCGGTGCCCCTGTTGTTCTTTGCGCTCGCCGGGCGCAGGGTGGCGGAACGGGTACAGGCCTTCCGCCGCCGCCAGCGCGAAATCCGGATCGCCGCGGGCGTCGTGACGATCCTGCTGGCCGTCGCGCTGGTGTTCAACCTGCCTGCGGTGCTGCAGCGGGCGATCCCCGATTACACCGCTTCCCTGCAGGAGAAGGTCGGTGGTGGCGACGAGGTCCGTCAACAGCTCAACCTCGCCGGTGCCGCCAATGAACAGAACGCCGGGTTGTCCAACTGCACCGGCGGTGCGACCGAACTCGAGAATTGCGGCACGGCACCAGACATCAAGGGGATCACCGACTGGCTGAATACGCCAGGGGGTGCGTCGGTCGACCTGAAATCGTTGCACGGCAAGGTGGTGTTGATCGACTTCTGGGCGTACTCGTGCATCAACTGTCAGCGCAGCATCCCGCATGTTGTCGGCTGGTACAACAGATACCGCGACAAGGGATTGGAAGTCATCGGTGTGCACACGCCCGAGTACGCCTTCGAGCGGGTGAAGGGCAACATCGCCAGCGCCGCGGCCGATCTCGGGATCACCTATCCCGTCGCGATGGACAACGACTATGCGACCTGGAACAACTATCGCAACCAGTACTGGCCGGCCCACTACCTCATCGGCGCCGACGGCACCGTACGCCATATCAAGTTCGGCGAGGGCGATTATGACGTCACGGAAAACTTGATCCGGCAACTGCTTTCGCAGGCCGGCAATGGCGCCTCCCTGCCATCGGCGGTCGATGCCCCGGATACCACCCCGACGTCACCGCTGACTCCGGAGACGTACCTCGGCGTCCAGACGGTGGTCAACTACGGCGGCGCGGACGCCTATCAGAACGGCACGGCGAACTTCATCTATCCCGCTCAACTCCCGGCCGATTCGTTCGCCCTACGGGGTACCTGGACCCTGGACGACCAGGACGTGACGGCGCGGGGTGACGGCGACGCCATTGCGCTGAACTACCACGCCCACAATGTCTACCTGGTGGTCGGCGGTGACGGCACACTCACGGTGACGCACAACGGCGAGACCACCCGCATCCCCGTCAGCGGGCCGCCCAACATGAGACAGATCGTCACCGACGACCCCTCAGGGGCGGGCAGCATCGAGGTAGGGCTGTCCCAGGGTTTACAGGCCTACTCGTTCACCTACGGCTGACCAGGCCACCAGGCGGAGCCGGAGTGCCTCGGTGGACCTCGTCGAAATCACGGGCGCGGGCCTCGGTGCCCGGGTCCATGTGGAACACCGTCTTTCATGATTCCCGCGATGGGCCGTTGATCTTGCAGGATGGTGATGTCCTGCAACGGATCGCCGTCGACGAGGATCATGTCGGCGAGAAGGCCTGTTTTGATGTGGCCGAGTTCGTCAGGCAGGCAGCCGGTTCCCTCATCGGATAAGTAGTTGTCCTCGGCGTGCTGGTTGCCGGTTGATCTCCTCGCCGGCCATCGACAGTTTGGCCAGGTCCGCCCCGAGTTCGACGTTCTTGCGGACCGCCTTGCGCATCTCCTCGGGGCCGTCGGCGAACGCCGTGATGCCCTCGACGAGCTTCCCCCGGTGACCGCGATCTCTTGACAGTTGGCAGGTAGCGCGGGCCCGGAGCCTGGCCGGCCCGCCGAAGTCATCGGTCGCTGACACTGGGTGCGGACAGGAGGCATGGTCACTCGATCAACCCATGACCTGCCGAGTCCTCATCGAACAAGAGAGAGCAATCTGATGGGAATTTCGGCCCGCTCGTACCTGACCGCCGGGGTGCGCTGAGCGCAGCGACCGCGATCGCGTTCACGCCGGTGGCGATCCCCGCCACCACCATCCGGTGGACATCCCGAGGGTCGCGGTGGCGGATGTTCAACTGACCGTCACGCCGGCGGACATCGAAGCCTTGATCGCTGACGTTCAGGCCGTCTTGCGCGAAAACATCACCGGCGCAGAGAATGCGGTTGGCATCCCGTGCCGGTCACTGATCGGAACGGTCGACAACATCGTCAGCACCGTCGACACCGTCTTCGGCGGGCTGATCGGCGCGACGGCAATCAGACCATCGCGGCATCGTTGACCATCGTGAGGACGCTCTCCCACGATGCGTTCGCGATGCTCGCCGAGAACCTCGGTCGGATCAATCCCGCCATCACAACCACGACCGCACAGGTCGGCGAATTACTGGCGAGCGCGTTGACCGGTTCGCTGCAGAATGCTCTGGTCGCGATCGTGAACCTGGCCGACGATCCGCTTTCGTTCGCGAATTACGCCGGACTACTCACCGCCCACGTAGCGAGTGGCCAGCTGCTTGCCGGCAACGGCCTGCAAGCGATCCAGCGCCTCGGTGACGGCGGGTCCGAAATCGCGGGGATTGGATCGCCCTCACCGAGATCACGTTTCAGTTCAACAACGCCGTCACCGGGCTCAGCTCGCTCGTCACCCAGCTCGGCGAGGCCTCCGGTAGCGCCATCGTCGAGGCCGTCATCCGAGCGGTTCAAGCTCTCACGGTCGCTCCTGCGCTGGCCGTCTTCAACCTCGGCTCAGGCGTGGCCGGCACCGTCCTGTCGATGGCCAACGCCGGCATCGACATGGTGCTCGCCGGAGCGACCAGGGTCGTCGACTCGACGGGCAGCGCACTGCAGTCTGCGATCACCGGCACCGATACCATCGCGCTTGCTCCCGCCGATCCGCAACCATCGAGCCTCGAAGATTCCCGTGCCGCTGATGGTGGATTCGCTTGCGCCCCGGCGCCTTCAGGCAATGCTCTCCCGATTGCGGGCGAGCAGACAAGCCAGCCGCCGGCTGACGTCGCAGTGGACGACCAAACCCGGGCGGACGATCGTGCCGCCGAGGACGCCGTGGCCAAAGACGCGCCTGCCGCAGACGCTTCAACCGCGGCTCCTTCTCAGCCACTGTCTCGTCGTCGGCGACGGCCCCGTCCTCCGTGGACTCTTCCTCGACGATTCCGTCGGCGGGCACGTCCTCGTCTACAGCGTCCTCGACCCCAGCGTCGGCGGACGCAGGGGAAACGGCTCGCGACAAAGCGGCAGCGGCACACGACACTCAGAACGGCACCGACAGCACCGACCACAGCACCCGCGGGGACAGCGACTTAGGTGACAAGTGACCCAATTACCTACGGCGCCGCGGATCTGTGGAGAGTCGCTCCGCATACTCCCGGAAATATTTTTCGCCCCGCCGCCGTTCTTGGCACTGCGATGCTTATGTAACATCGTTCCATAAGAGACAGGAACAGCCATGACAAACGTCGTCCTGATCCATGGGCTGTGGATCTCCCACACCGCCTGGCAGCCGTGGATCGAGCACTTCGCCGCGCAGGGCCATCACGCCATCGCTCCGGCGTGGCCCGGCGAATACGCCACCGTGGAAGAGACGCGAAAGAACCCCAGTGACCAAGCCGGAATCGGCATCGACGACCTGACCGAACACTTCGCCAAGGTCCTCGAGCAGTTCGACACCCCGCCGGTGGTGATCGGACACTCCTTCGGTGGCCTCATCGCCCAAAAACTGCTGGGGCAGAACAAGGCCGGGGCCGTGATCGCCATCGACCCCGCCCCGATCAAGGGAGTCAAGCCTCTTCCTTTCGCTCAGCTCCGCTCGGCTTTCCCCGCCCTGGGCAACCCACTCAACCGCGGACACGCCAAGGCCCTGACCCAAGCGCAGTGGCGCTACGGCTTCGGCAACGCGCTGACCCAGGCGGAATCCGATGAGCTCTGGGAGCGGTGGGCGATCCCGTCGCCCGGCAAGCCGCTGTTCGAAGCCGCAACGGCGAACTTCTCCGGCAATTCGCCGGCCAAGGTGGACACCGTCAACAGCGCCCGTGGGCCGCTGCTGATCACCGCGGGCACGGCGGATCACACAGTGCCGTTCGTGTCGGCGAAAGCGGCGCACGGGCTGTACGCAAAATCCGGTGCCATCACCGACTTTCACGAATTCGAGGGACGCGGCCACTCGCTGACCATCGATCACGGCTGGCGCGCCGTCGCAGACACCGCCCTGTCCTGGATGGCCGATCGGCAGTTCGCCGTGCCATGACGGTCCGCCGTCGCACCGCCAGCCATCAGGTCTCGGCCGCGTTGCTCGACGCGGCCGAGACCGTGCTGGACCGCGATGGGAGTGGTGGCGTGACCATCCGTGCCGTCGCGCTGGAGGCCGAGGTGTCGCCCACGAGCGTCTACAACAGATTCGAGAACAAGGACGGGTTGATCGTCGCGCTGGCCATGCGGACGTTGGACCAGCTTGCCGACGCCATCGATGTACCCGAGGACGTCCAGCCGGTCGAGCGCTTTCGACAGTCCTGCCGAAACTACCGAGACTTCGCTCTGCGGCATCCCGCTCGGTACTCATTGATCTTCGGCGCCGGTAGTCCACTCGAAAACCAATCGTCTGCGGTGGCGGACTCCGGTCGCGCCGTTTTCGCCGTGTTGGTCCAGCTGATCAATGCGATCAAAAAGGCGGCACCCGAACAGGATTCAACCGAAGACGGACAAGCCGTCTGGAGTGCGATCCATGGTGCCGTAACCATCGGGATGGCCCGCATCGGCCTGACCCCCGACGCCGACAGTACCTTCGAGCACATGCTCGACCTCTTCACGAACGGTCTCACAGGAACCTAGCCGTCGCGATGTACTCTGGGCCGTAATGACCGTCACCATCGCGAGTTAGAGGTCGCTGATTCCGCGGACGCCTAGACGCAAGCCGGTTTCAGAGTGAGCTCGGACGCCGTCTGCCGGATCGGCGGTGTACGCATCCGGCTGATCGGCCGTGACCGCGGGGCCGCCCCAGCGGCGACATCGGACAACGGCACCGGCATCACGGGGTGGTCGCTGCGCGGCCTGCCGTCCGACACCTCGGTCGATGAGCTCGACGGCATCCCGACAACATGGAGCCGCCCCGGCGGCGACATCGGACCGAGGTCGAGTGCGGTCACTGCGGCGCCGGCAATGCACCCGAACGGCGTCATCGCGATCGACCACGTCGTTCTGCTATCGCCTGACCTGCATCGGACCGTCGCGGCACTGGCCGCTGTCGGTGTGGCACCGCGCCGGGAACGGGACGGTGAACTCGGCGGACGACAGATCCGCCAGATCTTCTTCCGGTTCGGCGAGGTGATCATCGAGGTCGTCGGTTCGCCGCAGACGGCGAGCGAGGGTCCATCGAGTCTTTGGGCGGTCACGTACGCCGTCGCCGACATCGACGCCACTGCCGCGTTCTTCGGTGACCGCACCACGCCGGTCAAGGAAGCGGTGCAGCCCGGGCGCCGGATCACAACGCTGCGGCACCGCGAGCTCGGAATGTCGGTCCGGTCGGCGATGATATCGGCGCCCGCGCGTCGCTGAGCCCGACCGTCGGATGCGGTGCCTATCCTCGGCGCATGACCGAGTCCATCGAGCACACCGTAGTGATCCACACCGACGGCGGGTGCCGACCCAACCCGGGCCCCGGCGGCTGGGGGGCGGTGCTGCGCCAGCGAGAGCATGTCCGCGAGATGTGCGGTGGCGAGTCCCGCGAGACCAGCAACAACCGGATGGAGTTGACTGCGCCGATCATGGCGCTGGAGGCGCTCACCAGACCCGTGGTGGTGCACCTGTACACCGACAGCACCTACGTCCGCAGCGGCATCACCAAGTGGGTTCTCGGCTGGGAACGCAACGGCTGGATGACCGCGGCCAAGCAGCCGGTGAAGAACGTCGATCTCTGGAAGCGGCTGCAGAAGGCCTGCGCACGGCACCAAGTCGAGTGGTTCTGGGTGAAGGGGCACGCCGGTGTCGCGGACAACGAGCTGGCCGACGTGTTGGCGACCCGGGGTATGCGAGAAGCTATCGAGGCCTCCCTTACTCCCAGACGACTGGCGGAGATGCAGTAATCGAATCGTGTGGTATTCGTTCGGGTTGCTTCGGTAAGTACCGACGTGCTGGCAAGCGAAGAACGATGCGTACTGCTTGCCCGCGCGGTCGTGGCTTGAACAGCTGATGATCATCAGTCCTCGCACCGTGGAGTGGCACCTGAGCAAGATCTTCGCCAAACTCGGTGTGTCGTCCCGGCGCGAGTTGAGGCGCCCACGCGGGTGAGACTGCAAGCAGCACCGTTGGCCATCCCTATTCCCAGACAACCTCGCCAGGCTCTTTGTCCGGCCGTAGGCCACGCCAGCTGGGTTGACGCAGCCGGCCGTCCGAGGTGCGCTCGCTGTAGCGGACCTCGCCCACCAGGTCCGGACGGACGAACGTCACACCCTTGGCATCCTGAGCGGGAAGCCTTGCGTTGAACGGTGATTCGTCGGTCCTCAGCGGCTCGAGCGTTTTCCTGAGACTGGTCAGCGCCTTGTCGGTGAATCCGGTCCCGACGCGGCCGGCGAAGTGCAGGCCGCCTTCGCCGGGGACGCCGAGCATCAACGCACCGATCCGGCTGGTGCGTCCACCGGTGCCTTCTCGCCAGCCGCCGATCACGACTTCCTGGGTGGTCCAGATCTTGTCCTTGATCCAGGACGCCGACCGGCGCCCCGGCTGATACGTCGAGTCGCGTTTCTTGGCGACCACGCCCTCCCAGCGGTGCTTGCGCGCGTAGTCCAGCGCCTCTGGCCCGTCGCCGGGCAATGGGTCGGGCACGACGAGACCGCCGCCGTCGGCCAGCGCTTCCAGGATGCGCCGCCGGTCGGAGTACTTGGCGCGCAACAATGATCGGCCGTCGAGATGCAGGATGTCGAACGCCCAATATTCGACGCGGGTGGACCTGGCGCGGTTCTGCATCTCACCGAAGCTGGGCACCCCCGACTCGTCGAGCGCCACCGCCTCGCCGTCGAGGATCACATGGTGATCCGCAAGATCGGCGGCCAGCGCCTCGAACTGCGGGTACTCGCCAGTGACATCGCGGCCGCGCCGCGATCGCAGGCTGAGCCGTCCGTGGTCGGCATCGCCCAGCAGCCGGTAGCCGTCCCATTTGCCTTCGAACGCCCACTGACCTGATTTCAATTTCTCCACCGATCCTTCGGTGGCCAGCATCGGCGCCAGATCTCCTGCGGTGGGCTGCTCCTGCTCCTTCATCCGGTGGGCGAGCCAGTTCTTGCCGTCGGTCTGGATCAACGCGTAGCGCCCGGAGATGCGGCCGCCGTGCAGCGTGACGATCACCTCGCCGCCCTTCGCCGGACCATCGGGCGGGTTGTCGTTGAACTTCTCGGTCTCGTAAGTGCCGGTGTCCCAGACAATCACCTTGCCCCCGCCGTACTCGCCCTTCGGGATCTCGCCCGCGAACGTCAGGTACTCCATCGGGTGGTCCTCGGTATGAACGGCCAGATGATTGACCGCCGGGGTGTCGGGCAGATTCTTCGGGACCGCCCAGCTCACCAGCACGCCGTCGCGTTCCAACCGGAAGTCGTAATGCAGCCGCCGGGCGTGGTGCTCCTGGATCACGAAAGCGTCGTTGTTACCTGTCTTCGGCGCCTTCTGCGGGACCGGTTCGGGTGTCTTGGCCACGTCGCGCATGCTGCGATAGGTGCTGAGCTTGTCGGGCAGCGTGACCTTTTGGTCCAGTCCCTCCAGCAGATCGCCGTGCTTTTCGACGCGCTCCAGCACCTCGTCGAACCGCAGGTGCCGCAGATCGGGGTCCTTGATCTCGTCCCACGTGCGCGGCGCCGCCACCGTCGGAAGTTCGCGACCACGAAGCGAATACGGCGCGATCGTGGTCTTGTTGCCGTTGTTCTGGCTCCAGTCGACGAACACCTTCCCCTCGCGGAGGCTCTTCGTCATCGTGGCCGTCACGAGTTTGGGCATGGCCTTCTCCAGCTGCTGAGCCACCCGGCGGGCCAGCACGGACGCGCCGTGCGAGCTGATCGGCGCATCGAGCGGCACGTAGAGGTGTAGACCCTTGCTGCCACTGGTCAGCGGGTAGGTGGTCAGCCCGATGTCCGTGATCAGGTCGCGCACCTCGGAGGCGACCTTGCACAGCTGGCGCATGCTCACGCCGTCACCGGGATCGAGGTCGAACACGATCCGCGTCGCGGGTCCCGGTTTGTCGCCGACGAACCGCCACTGCGGCACGTGCACCTCGAGCGAGGCCTGCTGCGCGATCCACGCCAGCCCTTCCCGGGTGTCGATGATCGGATATGTCGTCGTCCCGGATTTGTGCACGATCGTGCCGCGCTCCAGCCAGTCCGGTGCCGACGATGCGAGCTGCTTCTCGAAGAACGAGGACTCGTCGACGCCGTTGGGCCACCGCTTGCGCGTCACCGCACGCCCGGCGATGTGCGGCACCATCGCGTCGGCGATGCTGACGTAATAGTCGAAGACCTCCGCTTTGACGGTGCCGGTGCCGGGATACAGCACCTTGTCCGGGTTGGTCAGCCTGACCCGGCCGTAGCTATCCACCACCTCACGGTATTACCCGCGGTAACGTTGGACCATGACGAGAGCTTTTGCGGCGTGCCTGCTGGCGGCGGCGGCAGCGCTTCTCGTGGCCCCGCACGCCGGAGCGGACCCGCAGCAACTCGTCCCGTACTGCTCCGGTGACCAGACCCCGATGGACGACAACTGTCAGCCCACGGCGCACCAAGTCTTCACCGACGACGCCCCCGGCGCCAACCCCGAGGTACCGCTGGGGACCAATCCGGGTTTCGCACCGGTGACCTGACGCCCGGATGTATCGAGTCGCGAGACCTTCGATCACATCGGGGTGCGGCAGCAGCAAAACTGACCAAAAGCACGCTTTCAGTGAGTTACTCGTCAGGCCGCTGCCGGGTGCTCGGTGTCCGGTGAGTCGTCACCGGACTTCTTGTCGGTGTCCCGCTTCGTGCCGGTGCTGGGCTTGGTGTTGTGATCCGGCTTGTCGGCGTCGATCCTCGTTGCGCCGTCACGGTCCTTCGTGATCTCGCCACGGTCCTTGGTGACCTCACCACGGTCCTTGGTGATCTCACCACGGTCCTTGGTGACCTCGCCACGATCCTTGGTGACCTCGGCCGCGCCGTCATTCTCGTCCTCCACGACGTGCTCGTCGTGCTTCGCAGTGTCCTGCGGCAGTGTGGACTCCTCGGGCTGAGCGTTATCGACAACGGTGCCCTCGGTCATCACATTCGTCTTCCCGACGACGGTCTGACCATCGGTCGAGTGCGGTTCCTCGGTCTCAGCCTGCACCACATCGTGCGGGCCGGATTCCTGGTCTTCGCCCTGCCCTCGGCCTTTGGTCAGCTCGACCGACGTCTGTTCATTCCCTGTCAGCTGAGCGTTGGCACGCATCGTCGCATTGATCGTCGACGTCGACCCTGTCATGTTGGGCGCAAGGGCACCGGCGCCGACTCCGAGGTCTGCAAGGAATGCCTGAACGCCTTGCCCTGCCGCGGCAGCGAGATTCATCCCGACGCCGATCCAATTCTGGAAGGGGTTGAACGGCAACGGTGATAGGAACCTGACCTGGCTCGGATCGCCGCTCCAGTCGTATCCGAGATCGGCGATCACCTTCAGCACCGGCGCGGACAGGTCGACGAACGGTTTCACCAGCGGCTTCAGAACGGCCGGCGTAATCCCCATAACGAGGTTCGTCAATGGCAAGCTCCTTGCCGGAATCATCACGTAGGTGTTGCCGTACTGATCGACGCGACAGTTCCCCGGATGATCACCGCAATCCAATTGATCCTCGAGCTCTGTCGGCGAGTACCCATAGGCCAGAGATGAGCCTTCGTCTGCGAGGTAGAAACCATGAACGGTCAGCAACGCGGCTACCGCATTGAGCACGGCGACCGGGTTGCCCCAATAGAGGGGTGAATAGACGACCGGATCGTATTGATAACCGACGGTATAGAACTTGCCCTCCAATTCGGGAATGTCGACCGGCATCGGCGGGCGTGGCGTGAGGTTGAGAATCGGAATGTAGGGAATGAAGCTGAGGCGCGACCACACCCCGCCATCGGGGTTCATGATGTTGCCGATCGTCACCACTTTGTTGATCTTGGCCAACAGATCAGGGGTGTACCTGATGTTGGCGAGCTCCGTGGAAACGACAGCACCACCCTGCGAATACCCGAAGACCACGACTTCACCCGATCCTGATGCGGACGGGGCGGGCGCCGCTCTCAACGCCTTATCCAGGTTCGCCACGCCGGTGCCCACGGATGCGTTCCAGGTGTCGCACGACAGCCCTGGACACCAACCGGGGAGGGGAACGGGCCAGAACGTCGCTGGGTAGTCGATCCCGAGCAGGCCTGGGTTCGCCGGGTTCCCCGTGGTGTTGACCGGGCAATTACTAGTGCCAGTGTTGCTGCACGCCGTTCCGTTCATGTAGTAGTCGCGGGCATGCTCCAAATAATCAGGAATGATGTTGGCGTTGGGAGTGCCGGTGCCCGGCACGATCAACGCCGTGGCCCCCAGTGCAAGGGCCGACACGAATGCCGAGGCGAAGCCGAGAAGGAATGTTGTCAGCAGTGAGACGAATACCAGAACAATTGCCCGCGACGTTTTCCGCATTTGCTAACGATCACACGACAATTAGCCGCGCGAAGGTAGAACACGAAACTTTTCTGGACAGGAATTGTCAATATGTGGGGGTACCGGCCCCTACGTAGGTCCCGGTGCGCCTAGACCGTCATCTCGCCCATCTCGGACCAGCCCGTCGCGTCGATGGTCTGGCTGATGATCAGCGGGGTCGACGACAGCAGCGCCGGGGTTTCGGCGATGAACTTCTTGAAGTGTTCGGCGGTGACATGCTCCTTTCCGGCGTCTCCATCGCGGAATCCTTCCACCAGAACGTATTCCGACGGATCGTCCAGGCTCCGCGACCATTCGAACCACATGTTGCCCGGCTCGTTGCGGGTGGCGGCGGTGAACTCGGCTGTCAGCTCGGGGAACCTCTCGACGTACTCCGGCTTCGGCCTGAACTTGACGACGATAAAGATCACTGGGCTCTCCTCTAGGGGGTTAGAATCGCTCGACCGCGGACATTGCCGTTGTCGAGATCGGTGATGGCGGACTGGAAGTCATCGAGTGCGTATTTCTGGGTGTGTAGGTTGACCGCGCCGCGTGCGGCCAGCGCCATCAGATCGCACAGGTCGTTGTAGGACCCGACCAGGTTGCCGATGAAGTTGATCTCGGTGGAGATGATGTCGATCGTCGGCACGTTGATGTTCTCGCCGTAGCCGACGACGTGGTAGTCGCCGGCGCGGCGCAGCATCGCCACCCCTTCGGAGGTGGCCCCGCCCTCGCCGACGAAGTCGACGACGGTCTCGGCTCCGTTCCCACCCGTCAGCGACAACACCTGATCGACCACCGACGAGCGCTCGGGCGAGGAGCCGACAACCTGGGTGTCGTCGGCGACCACGGTGTGGTCGGCGCCGATCGATTCGGCCAGCTTGAGCGCCTCCGGATTGCGGTCGACGACGATCAGCTCGGCAGGCGAAAGGGCCTTCAGCACCTGAATACCGATGTGGCCCAGCCCGCCGGCACCGATGATCACGCAGCGGTCCCGCGGGGTGAGACGCCGGGCCGCCTTGGCCGCAGCGTGATACGCCGTGAGACCGGCGTCAGCGAGTGCGGCGACGTCGGCCGGCTCCAGCGACTCGTCGATCCTGACCACACTGCGTGCCGACGTCTTGAGGTACTCGGCATACCCACCGTCGCTGTCGATACCCGGGAACGCGTTGGCCTCGCAATGCACGTCGTCGCCGGAGCGGCAGGCCCGACACAGCCCGCAGGTGATCAACGGGTGCACGATCACCTTGTCGCCTTCGCCGACATTGGTCACCGCGGAGCCGACTGCAGATACCCAGCCGGCGTTCTCGTGCCCGATCGTGTACGGCAGCTGCAAGTCTGGGTTCTTCTCGGCCCACTGGCCTTCGAGGATGTGCAGGTCGGTGCGGCATACGCCGGCGCCGCCGATCTTGACGACCACGTCGAACGGTCCCGTCGGCGTGGGTATCGGCACCTCCGCCATCTCGAGGTGCTGGTGGTAGCCGACGACCTGGACGGCTCGCATGGTGCTCATGACTGGGTTTCCTTTCCGACGAGTGTGAGCTGTTGCTGTTCGGTGTCGGGGTAGCGGGTGCGGAGCAGACCGCGGCAGAAGTGCGCGTTGCCGTCGATGGAGATCCGCGTTGACCGCGCGCGGCGCAGCGCCAGTGGCACATCATCGGCGGCGCATCCCTCACCACGGTGGTCTACCATCACCAACGCGTCGCCGTCGATCGACAATCCGATGGCGCAGCGCCGGCGCAACAACGCCCTGGTGGCATCGTCATAGGGCAGCTCACGCAAGACCACCCGCCCCAGTGAGGTCACCTCCCGCCCGGGATCGGCACGCAGCAACGCCGTCAGGCAGCGTTCCATCGCCGCCATGTGCGCCTTGCGCAGGAACGCCATCCGAAGTTCGTCGAGGTCCTCCTCGGCCTCGTGGCCGAAGGTTCCGCGATAGCCGGCGTCGGCGGCCAGACCGGCGTTGATGATGTCCGAGTCGTGGTGGTCGTCGAGCTCGACGACCACGTCGTGCGTCCAATCGAGTGCCACCAGAACATCTTTGGCGTCCGACACCATCAGGTAGGCGAAGTTGGGTGCGCAGAACGACGTCGGCAGCCGGAGGTGGACCTCGACGTCGCGGCCGCCGGTGACCACCACCGAGTGCACGAATCCCAGCTCGGTGATCGGTTCGTCGAGTTCGGGGTCGATGACGGCGTCGAGCGCGCGGCGTACGGTGTCCTCTCTGTCCTCGGTGACCTGCCGCATCTCAGGCTCCGACCAGATGGTCGGCGTTCTCCGCCGTGTTGTCCGCGCCGCGCGGGCCGACCGCGGGCTCGTCCGCGTCGGCCAGCTGCAGGTCGGCCGGCACCGGGATGTCGTACATCTTGGCCGCGTTGAGCCCCAGAATCTTCTTCTTCTGCTCGGTGGTGATCGGCGCGTACTCGCCCAGCTCGTCGGGAATCTGGAAGTCGACGAACGCCTCGACCAGCCAGCGTGGTGTCCAGATCGCGTAGTCCGACGCGAACTGAATGCGGTCCTCCCCGATCCAGTAGAGCAGTTCACCGACGATCTGAGCGAAGTACTTCGGCCGGGTGTGGATGAACGGCATCGCGACGGCGAGGCCCGCATGGACGTTGGGTTCCTGGGTGGCGATCCAGCAGAAGTCCTCCAACCGCGGCAGCCCGCAGTGCTCGACGATGAAGTTCAGATCCGTGAAGTCGGACGCCACGTGGTCCACGTCGGCGACGTCGAACGCGTCGCGGTCCAGCGGCCGGATGGTCGGGCCCTTGTGCACGTGGATGTTGCGGATGCCGAGCTCGCGGCACGCCTCGAAATACCGGTACGCCCACGGATCATCGAGCCGCCAGCCGCGGGAGTCGCCGTGCCATTCGGCGGTATAGAGCTTCAGGCCTTTCAGCCCGAACCGCTTCGCATCCTGGCGCAGCTGATCGAGCCCGGCCTCACCGTTGCGCGGGTCGAAGTTGTGGTTGTAGGTCAGCTTGTCGGGGTGCGCGGCGGCGAGCGCGGACGCCTCGTCGGTCTGGCCGAATCCCTTGTAGTAGAACTCGCCGAGTGCGGCAGGCTGGAAGATCGCGTGATCGACGTAGCCGTCCTCGAACAGGTCCTTCATCAGCCGCTCGCCACCCTGATAGAGGTAGTCCTCGTACTCCCAGACCTCGGCTTCGGGTGACAGGTTGCGGTGGTAGTCGTAGAAGCAGTCGATGAACTGCTTGCCGTGGACGTTGCGCTGATTCTCCGGACGAGCGTCCCAGAGTGCGACGTGGGCGTCGACGATGAAATAGCTGGTGTCGTCCTTGCGGTACATGCCGGTTCTCCCATGTTCAGTCCTTGGTGTGAGGGCTGTCACACCAACTGACCGGAGCCTATGGCCGCGCGGCGGCCCAGCCGAGGCCGCGACCGTCTCAATCTGAGACGGGGACTGCTTGTAACGTGGGTCACAGTGACCAACGAATTGCCGGATCGAGTGAAACGGCAGCAGCTGCAGAACCGCGAGGCGGAGGGCGTGCCTCGCCGCTTGTTGGCGTCCTGGCAGCGCAGCGAGGAATACGGCGTTCCGCTGGAGAGCGTCGAGCCCGCCTTCACCGGTACCGACGATCTCGGCTCGCTGTTCTTTCAATGCGGCAACGAAGTATTGCTGGACCTGCACCGCACGCTGGCCAACGAGCCGGTCAGCATGATGCTCACCGACGCCGACGGCGTGGTGCTCAGTCGGATGAGCGGCGACCACAGCCTTCTGGCGGCACTGGACGATGTGCACCTGGCCCCGGGATTCGCCTATTCCGAGCGGGAGGTGGGGACCAACGGGCTGGGGTTGGCGCTGGCCGATCGCGCGCCGACGCTGGTGCGTGCCGACCAGCACTACGCGTTGAGCCTGTGCACCTTCACCTGCGCCGCCGTGCCGGTGCTCGAGGCGACGACGGGACGCCTGGAAGGCTGCGTGAACCTCACCACCTGGTCGCAGTCGTCCAGCGATCTGCTGCTCGCGCTGGCGCGGTCGGCGGCGAGCAACACCTCCGCGCTGATGCTGGCCCGATCCAACGGCCGGCGACCCCGGTCGACACCGCGGGGCCAGGTGTTCCGCGTCGAGGTTCCGCGGCTGGAACCCGGTGCGGGAACGCTGCATTCGCTGTCGGAATCCTGGAACGCCACGGTGCGCCGTACCGAGCGGGCGTTCGCCGACGGCAGGGTCGTCGCCGCTATCGGCGAGCCGGGCGCCGGGCGGTCGACGATGCTCGCCCAGGCCGCGCGGCACATCTACCCGCACGATCGCATCCTGTCGGCGAGCACGCCCGCACCGTCGGACCTGGAGACCTGGCTTGGCCTGTGGACACCCGAGCTGGGCAAGTCCCACACCGCGGTCGTCGTTCGCGATGTGGACATGCTGCCCGCCTGGGCCGCCGACCAACTGCGGGACCTGGTGATCCGTTCGGGTGGCGCGTCGGCAGTGCCCTTCGCGCTGACAGCCGAACGGTTCGAGGACATCCCGCCGTCACTGGCAGCACTGGTCGACACCGTGGTCGAGGTATCGCCGCTGCGCGACCGGTCCGACGACGTACTGCCGCTGGCCGCCCACATCGCCAGGCGGGCGCGCGGTCGCGACGTGATGTTCACCGCCGCCGCGTCGCGGGCGTTACTCGGCTACGGCTGGCCGGGCAACGTCGAACAGCTGTCCCGCGTCGTGTCGCAGGCCGCCAACCGCGCCGACATCGTCGACGTCGGCAGCCTGCCGTCCGAGATTCTCGCCGGCAGCACACGTCACCTGTCCCGGATCGAAACGTTCGAGCGCGGCGAGATCATCAGGGTGCTCTCGGCCGGCGGGATCACCATGCACGACGCCGCGCGAGAACTCGGGATGAGCCGGGCGACGCTGTACCGCAAGATCGGTCAGTACGGCATCCGGATGCCGAAAGACGGTGTGCGCTAGCGGCGATCGTGGGGCGCTCACTGATCATCGTCGTTCTGCAGGACCGCGAACGGTGCGGTCGGCACCTCGGCGACGGCCATCTTCGCGGCCGAGTCGGTGGGGATGACATCGCGGGCCAGCGCCGCAAGCGCACGGTTGGTGCCGACGTCGTGGCCCGCCTTCTCGCTCAGTAACCACCGCACCTCCAGCAGATCGCAGTAGGCCTGGATGGCCGTACCGGTGTGATGTACCGCTTCGTGTGCCAACTGCTCGTACGGGGTCAGCACCTCCATGACCCACAGCCGGGCGGCCGTCCGCTCGTCGACGTCGTGCCCAACCTCCCGGCACAGCTGCGCCTGATACGCGCGTAGATCACCGAGCAAAATTTGGGCCTGCCCCTCGCCGACGTCGAGGCCGGTGAGCTCCTGCAGGTGCTGTGCGTGGTAGCGCCGATCACCCACGGCGACGCGAAGTTTGAGTCGGCTCGGGTCCGCGCTGTCCGGTTGCAGCGACAGTTCGTCGACGGCGAAGCCGAGTTCGTTGAGTCGCCGGATGGTCGCTTCGACGCGGTAGCGATCGCTGAACCCGAACACCGACTCGGCGTGCAGCACCTCCCAGAGGGTGTCGTAGCGGACCTGAACCTGTTCGGCTTCGGCGATCAGGGTGGTGTGCATCTCCTCCGGTAGCCCGAGCCGCTCGGCGAGGTCGACCAAGCCTTCCGCCACGTTCTCCACCAGGATCTCGAGGTCGTGTCTGCGCTGCCCACGGCTCAGCGTCGGGTGCACCTCGGACGTCTCGGCGTCGACCAGCCAGGCCTGAAGAAGCTGCCCGTCCCGCGAGAACAAGGTGTTCGCCAACGAACAGTCGCCCCAGAAGACGCCGTGCCGGTGGAGTTCCACCAGCAGGCCCGCCATCGCGTCCAGCAGGCGTGCGCGGTGGGTCGGCTCGTCGGGCGGCAGACGCATGAACAGCCTGCGGTACTGCCACGATCCCTCGAGGTAGCGGGTGACCAGGATCGCGGTTTCGAACTCGGGCTGCAGAACCAGACCCGCCGGACGCACCGCGGGCAACCCCATGTCCTCGAGGCGCCGCAGCACGTCGTACTCCTTGATCGCCACCCGCGGCGGCATGTCCTTGACCGCCCACAACTGCTCGTCGGCGTCGACGAACTTCACCAGATGGCGGCTCATCCCCACAGCGATGTCGCGCAATGGCACGTCAGGGACCACCCACTCCGACAACGGCCGGTCCCACGGCAAGCCGACGAGGCCGGGCGTCGGTGCGCGGAGCCGAAACTCCGGCGCGTGCATATCAGTTCAGGCGTTCGCCAGTCTGCGGGTGGAACAGGTGCACCACGCCTTCGGGATGCCTGCGCAACCGCACCGTGTCGGCCAACTTCGGCGCCGTGCGCGGATTGCACCGTGCCACCAGCTCGACACCCGAACCCGCGTGCGTGTAGACGAAGGCCTCGCTGCCGAGGTCCTCGACCAGGTCGACGACGACCTCCACGCCACCGGAGTCGGTCAGCTCGAGTTGCTCGGGCCGGATCCCGAAGGTGACCTCCGACAGGCCCGCCTCGTTCAGCTTGGTCAGATTGTCGCGCTCGAGTTCCAGTGTCGAGTCACCGATCTTGACGCCGTCCGGCGCGACCGGCAGCGTCACCAGGTTCATCGCGGGCGATCCGATGAAACCGGCGACGAACGCATTGGCCGGCCTGTCGTAGAGCTCGTTGGGCGCGGCGAACTGCTGCAGCTTCCCGAAGCGCAGCACGGCCACCCGGTCGCCCATCGTCATGGCCTCGACCTGATCGTGGGTGACGTAGACGGTGGTGGTGCCGAGGCGGCGCTGCAACGCCGCGATCTGGGTGCGGGTCTGCACGCGCAACTTCGCATCCAGGTTCGACAGCGGCTCGTCCATGCAGAACACCTGCGGCTCGCGCACGATCGCGCGGCCCATGGCGACGCGCTGACGCTGACCACCGGACAGCTTGGCGGGCTTGCGGTCCAGGTGTTCGGTCAGGTCGAGTACCTTGGCGGCCTCCTCGACCTTCTTGCGTCGCTCGTCGGCCGACACCCCACGCAACTTCAGTGCGAAGCCCATGTTCTCGGCGACCGTCTTGTTGGGGTAGAGCGCGTAGTTCTGGAACACCATCGCGATGTCACGGTCCTTCGACGGCACGCCCGTCATGTTCTTCCCGCCGATCTCGATGCTGCCCTCGTCGATGTCCTCAAGGCCGGCCAGCATGCGCAGCGCGGTGCTCTTGCCGGATCCGGACGGGCCCACCAAGACGACGAACTCGCCGTCCTGGATGTCGAGGTTGAGGTTGTCGACGGCGAGTTTGTCCGAACCTTCGTAGATGCAGGAGGCGTTCTTGTAGGTAATCGATGCCATGTCTGGATTCTCCTTGTCAGGTAAGGGAAGTGGGAGGGTTACTTGATCGCGCCGAACGAAAGTCCGCGCACCAGTTTGTTCTGGGCGAACCACCCGCACAGGATCACGGGCAGTGCGGCCATGGTTGCGGCCGCCGACAGCACGGCCCAGTACTGACCCTCACCGGCGATGAAACCGACGAGGTACACCGGCATGGTCTGAGCGTTCACCGCGGTCAAGTTCACCGCGAGGAAGAACTCGTTCCAGGCAAAGATGACGCAGATCAAGGCGGTCGCTGCGATGCCCGGCGAGACCAGCGGCAGGATCACTTCTCGCACCGACCTCCACAGACTGGCTCCGTCCAAGCTGGCGGCCTCGAGGAGTTCGCCTGGCACTTCGAGGAAGAAGGACCGCATCATCCAGATTGCGATCGGCAGGTTCATCGACGTGTAGAGGACGACCAGCGCCCAGATGTTATCCAGCAGACCGAGGTTGGACACGATCACGTACAGCGGCAGGATCGCCGCGACGACGGGCAACATCTTCGTGCTCATGAAGAAGAACAGCGCATCCGACGTCTTGCGGACGGGTCGCAGCGACAACGCGAACGCGGCGGGCACGCCCAGCAGTAGCACCAGAATCGTCGACATGCCGGTGGCGAACACCGAGTTCAACATCGCAGGCCCGATGCCCTGATCGAAGACTGCGGCGTACTGATCGAGCGTCGGAGCGAAGAACAGCTTCGGCGGATTGGTTGCCGCGTCACTCTCCTGCTTGAACGACGTCAGGACCATCCAGAACACCGGGAAGAAGAACCCGAGGCCGACGAGCCAGGCCACCACTCCCCACGGGCTGAACTTCTTCGACTTCTTCTTGTGGACCGGAACGGCATCACTTGTCGCTGTTGTTTTTTCGGCAGTAGTAGTCATGTCTAGGCCGCCTCTTCCTTGCCGCTGAACGATTTGAAGATCAACCGCAGCGCAAAGCTGGCGATGATCATCGTGAAGATGACGACCACCACGCCCATGGCCGCCGCCTGCCCCATGTCGAAGCCGAGGAACGCACGCTGGTAGATGTAGAACGGCAGGTTCGCACTGGCGACGCCCGGGCCGCCCTGGGTCATCATGAAGATCGCGTCGAACGTGTTGACCAGGTAGATCGCACCCAGCACCACTCCCAGTTCGATGAAGCGGCGGAGGTGGGGCAGCGTCAACTCCCGGAAGAGTTGAAACGCGCCGGCCCCGTCGACTCGGCCGGCTTCCAGTTGGTCCCGGGGCATCGATGTGAGGCCGGCCAGGATCAGCAGCATCATGAACGGGGTCCACTGCCAGATCAGCTCGACCATCACCATCGTCAGCGGGAACTGGCCGATCCAGTCCACGGGACCGATGCCCACCAGCGACAGCAGCCAATTCAAGATGCCGTTGGTGGGATCGAGAATCGTGGTCTTCCAGACCAGCGCTCCCGCAACGGGTGTGATCAGGAAGGGCGTGATCAGCAGCGTCCGGATCACCCCGCGGCCAAGGAATGCCCGATCCAGCAGCAGGGCCAGCAACAAGCCGAGCAGGGCCGAGACGAGCACGACGACGACGATCAGGATGACCGTGTTCAGGGCCACCGACCAGAACTGGCTGTCCTGGACCACCGCGACGTAGTTGTTCAGGCCCACGAATTGCCGTGACCCAGGGCGAACCAGGTTCCAGGACAACGTCGAGTAGTACAGCGTGAACAGGAACGGCACCTGCGTCACGGCGATCATGAAGATCAGCGCGGGCAGCAGCGGTCCACGCCTGCGCCAGCCCTCGGCGCGGCTTACGCCGGTGTCCTGGGCTTCCCGGATCTTGCGGACCCGTTCGGCCACTGCCTCCCGACTGGCGTCTGACTCGGTATCAACAGTTAGAGTCATCACTTCTCCTGGTAGCTCTTGCCGACGACCTCGGCGTATTGCTGTGCTTGGTCCATCGCGGCATCGACGGACTTTTGGCCGGCGATGGCCGCGCTGATCTGCTGGCTCACCCGCGTGCCCAGATCCTGGAACTCGGGAATCCCGACGAACTGCACGCCCGTGTACGGAACCGGTTGAACCGTCGGCTTGTTCGGGGTCGCGTTCTTGATCGACTCCAGAGTCAGCGGCCCATACGACTTCGAGATCGCCTGGTACTCCGGCAGGTCGGTATAGGTGGAGGTACGGCTGCCCGGTGGGACTCGAGCCCAGCCGAGCTTCTCGCCGACCAGTTTCATGTAGTCCTTGCTGGTCATCCAGGAGATGAACTTCCAGGCGCCGTCGGGGTTCTTGGCTCCCTTCGGGATGCCCAGCGACCAGGTGTAGAGCCAGCCCGAATTGGGCTTCTCGGCGATCGGCGCGGGCAGATAACCGATCTTGCCGACCAGATCCGGGTAGGTCTTGGGATCCTCGAGCACCGAGACCGCCGACGTCGCGTCGTACCACATCGCCGTCTGACCCTGACCGAACAAGTTGGCGCACTCTTGGAAACCCGTTGAGGATGCACCCAACTCGCCGGATTTCTCAATGGTGTCGACGTAGAAGTTGACCGCCTTCTTGACTTCCGGGCTGTCGAGTTGCGCGTTCCACTGGTCGTCGAACCAGCGACCGCCGAAGGTGTTGATCACCGTGTCCAAGGGGGCCAGCACCTCGCCCCACCCCGGCTTGCCGCGCAGGCAGATGCCGGCCCGGTCATCGGTCTTCAATTGATCCGCCCACCCCGCGACTTCTTGCCACGTAGGCTGATAGTTCGGATCCTGGTTGACCTTGATGCCGGCCTGCTCGAACATGTCCTTGCGGTACATCAGGAACGACGACTCGCCGTAGAACGGGACCGAGTACATGTTGCCCTCGTACGACAACGAGTCTCGCAGCGACGGGATGAAGTCGTTCTCGTCGTAACCCGGCGTGTTCTTGGCGTAGTCCGAAAGGTTCAGCAGCCAGCCATCCTTCGCCCACTGCGGGGTCTCGAAGTTGCTGATCATCACGACGTCGAACTGACTGCCGCCCATCGCGGTCGACATCGTGATCTTAGCTCGCGCCTGGTTCTCCGACAGCGAAATGAACTTCAGCTTGGTGCCGGGATTCTCCTTCTCGAACTCCGACGACAACTTCTGGGCGTCCGTCATCTGCGAGTTGGACACCAGGGCGATGGTCACCTCGTTCGCCGATGACCCCAGGCTGCCCGCGCCGGCGCACCCGGATGTGACGACGAGCCCCGCGGCCGCGGCGCACCACGCTAGTTTTCTGAGCACTTTCACGTTCGTCTTACCTCTCATTGCGTCAACAGCCAACGGGCACAATCGATGTCGCACACCAACAACTTGGCGAGCTTGCCACGCAGCGCGCCGAGTGTGGCGCGGTGCTTGGCGACTCCACTGGAGATCAGGATGGTCTTCTCACAGGCCTGAACGTCTTCGAGCGGAACCGAGACCGCCCGCTGCTGCAGCTCGGTCTCGACGGGCGTGCCATGGGCATCGAAGAACCGGCCACCGATCTCCCCCACCGCACCGAGGGAGACGAGCTCGTCGAGCATTTTGGTGTCCAGGAAGCTCCCTTCGAACAGCGTGGTCGAGGTCGAAGCGGCACCGACCCCGAAGAGCATGATGTCGGCGCGCCTGCCGGCCTCCAACGTGCGTGAGATCACCGAGTCACTGCGCATCGACACCACCGTGGACGGGTCCGCGTAGAGCGGGGCGGGCAGCCGGATCGCAGTGGCACGCAGCACGTCGGCGCACCGGCTGAGGATGAACTCGGTGCCCGTTTGGTATGCGGCGGTCGACATGGCGCCGTCGAGTTGCACCACGGCCCGACAGTTGGCGACGCCGGGCGTCAGCGCGGCAGCGACCGCCACCTGTTCGGGTCCCCACGTGAAACCCATGACGTCGCCGGGGGCGAGCCGGCGCATCAGCAGCGCCGCGGCGGCCCGTCCCACGCTCGCAAAGACGGCGGGCCGGCCGGGTGCGCCGATATCGACGCCGTGCCCGGCGACCACGGCCTCGGTCAGGCCGAACCGGTGTTCGAGTTCACGCTCCTCGTCGGCGTGCAGATCGTCGCGCATGTCCGGCGGCACGACGACGTCGATGCGAACCAGTCCCTTGGCCTTGGCGCGGGCGATGAGCCGGCCGGCGGTCGGTCGCGAGACGCCGAGCCGGGATGCGATCTCCGCTTGGGTGAGGCCGTCGAGATAATAGAGCGTCGCGGCGCGCAAGGCGAGCCGCAGGTCTTCGGGGGTGGATCGGCGATCGCGCGATGACGCCACAGGCCGGCCCCCGATCGTGCCGGCAACCTCTCCGTTCGACGTCGGAATTGTCACTGTGCCCCGCCCCGTTCCGCGTTTTTCTGTGAGCATCTGCTCATGTATGCGAGTAGATGCTCATCACGTTAACATGGACAGTGTGACGCACACAACACTTTCGCCAGGTACCCATATCGGGGACGCCGTACTCATCGAGCCAGGTCGGATCGGGTACTGCAGCACCCACACGCCGAGTAGCGTCAAGACAGTGGTGACGGTGCGATGAAGCTCAACGACGCGAATCTCGCCCAGATCCCGATTGCCAAGCCGAGTTACGACCGCAGCAAGATCGGCATCGGCATCGTGCATTTTGGGGTGGGCGGCTTCCATCGCGCGCATCAGGCGATGTACGTCGATCGGCTCCTCGAGGCCGGCCAAGCCGAGGACTGGGGCATCTGCGGCGTCGGCGTCATGCCGAGCGACCGCAAGATGGCCGACGTGATGCAAGCTCAGGACTGTCTGTACACACTGCTGCTGGAGAACCCGGACGGCACCCGCGATGCCCGGGTGATCGGTTCCATCGTCGACTATCGCTTCGCGCCCGACGACCCCGAGACGGTCATCGAACTCCTGGCCGCACCGACCACCCGTATCGTGTCGCTGACCATCACCGAGGGCGGCTACAGCATCGACAGCGCCTCCGAAGAGGTCAACGTTTTCGGCCTGGTCGCCGAGGCGCTCGCGCGCCGGCGTGACCGCGGCGTCGCGTCCCCGACGATCGTGTCTTGCGACAACATCGAGGGCAACGGCGACGTGGCCCGCCAGGCGTTCACCACCTACGCCGACCGGATGCATCCGGGCCTCGGGGACTGGATGCGCGAACACACCCGGTTCCCCAACTCGATGGTCGATCGCATCACCCCGGTCACCACACCCGAGGTGATCGCGGCGCTGGAAAGTGAATTCGGCGTCGAGGATCAATGGCCGGTGGCGGCGGAGCCGTTCACGTCGTGGGTTCTCGAGGACGACTTCTCCGACGGGCGGCCGGCATTCGAGGATGCCGACGTGCTGCTGGTCGACGATGTGACGCCGTACGAGCTGATGAAACTGCGGCTCCTCAACGCCAGCCATCAGGGCCTGTGCTATTTCGCCTATCTGGCCGGTTATCGCCTTGTCCACGATGCGGCCGCCGACCCGCTGTTCGCCGAGTTCCTGCTCAGGTACATGGATGAGGAAGCGACCCCGACCCTGAAGCCGGTGCCCGGCATCGATCTGCCTGACTACAAGCGGACCCTCATCGAGCGGTTCGCCAACCCCGGCGTCAAGGACACCGTCGTGCGTCTGTGTTTCGGTTCCTCGGACCGGATCCCGAAGTGGCTGTTGCCCGTGATCCGGGAGAACCTGAAGACCGGTGCGCCGCTTCGGCTCTCGACGGCGACCGTCGCGAGCTGGGCGCGCTATGCCGAAGGCGTCGACGAACAGGGCGAGCCGATCGATGTACAGGATCAGCTCGCGGACACACTGGTGCCGCTGGCCCGCGAGCAGCACGACAATCCGACGGCGTTCATCGAGAACACCGATGTCTTCGGTGACCTTGCGCAGCAGCCGAGGTTCCTCGAGGCCTATCTATGGGCGCTCGAGTCGCTGCACCGCGACGGTGCGCGAGCGACGCTGGAAGCCCTGCTGCATAAGGAGACGACATGAGCGCACCCGGCACACCGCTGCGGGCCCTGGTGATCGGCGAGGCGCTGATCGACATCGTCGAGCGCGACGGCGAGATAATTGGCGAGCACGTCGGCGGCAGCCCGCTCAACGTGGCCGTGGGTCTGTCCCGGCTGGGCCGGGACGTCGACTTCCTCACCTACATCGGCACCGATCGGCGCGGACAGCGCATCGTCGAGTATGTGGAGCAGTCTGGTGTGCAACTGGTCTCGGGCAGCACCTCGGCCGAGCGCACACCGACCGCGCTGGCCACGCTGGACGCCGCGGGCTCTGCCCAGTACGTGTTCGATATCGAGTGGCAGCTGTCCGGGACTCCGGAGGTCACCCCACCACTGGTCGTCCACACCGGCTCCATCGCCACCGTGCTCGAGCCGGGCTGCCGGGCCACGGCCGCCTTGCTCGACACCTACCACCCGTCGGCGACCGTGACCTACGACCCGAACGTCCGCCCCGTGCTGATGGAGGATGCCGACATCGGACGCGGGCGCATCGACAGGTTGATCGAGCGCAGCGATGTGGTGAAGGCCAGCGACGAGGACATGCGCTGGATCGACCCGAACCGCTCGCCCGAACAGATCGCACAGGCCTGGCTGGGATTGGGTCCTTCGATCGTCGCGGTGACCATGGGCGGCAACGGCGCGTACGCGGTGTGCGCCGCCGGCGAGGTGCGGGTGCCTGCACCGCGGGTGAATGTGGTGGACACGGTCGGCGCGGGCGACTCGTTCATGAGCGGCTTGATCGACGCACTGTGGTCGCTCGATCTTCTGGGCGCCGAACGGCGGCCTGCGCTGGCCGCCGTCGGCGTCGACGCGCTGACCGACGTTTTGCGGACGGCCGCGCTGTCGTCGGCGCTGACGGTTTCCCGCGCGGGTGCCGACCTGCCCGATCGCGCCACCCGCGACGCCGCCCAGCAATCAGCCATACTGGGCTGATGCGTTCCATATGGAAAGGTTCGATCGCCTTTGGCCTGGTGAACGTGCCGGTCAAGGTCTATAGCGCAACCGAAGACCACGACATCAAGTTTCACCAGGTGCACGCCAAGGACAACGGGCGCATCCGGTACAAGCGGGTTTGCGAGGTCTGCGGCGAGGTGGTCGAGTACCGCGACATCGCGAAGGCCTACGAGTCCGATGACGGCCAGACGGTGGTCATCACCGACGAGGACATCGCAACCCTGCCCGAGGAACGCAGTCGCGAGATCGAAGTCCTGGAGTTCGTTCCCAGGAGCGAGATCGATCCGATGATGTACGACAAGAGCTACTTCCTGGAGCCCGACGGTAAGTCGTCGAAGTCCTATGTGCTGCTGACCAAGACACTCAAGGAGACCGACCGCGTCGCTATCGTGCACTTCGCGCTGCGCAACAAGACCCGGCTGGCCGCATTGCGCGTGCAGGACTTTTCCAAGCGCGACGTGATGATCGTCCAGACCCTGCTGTGGCCCGACGAGATCCGCGATCCCGACTTCCCGGTGCTGGACAAGGAGGTCGAGATCAAACCCGCCGAGTTGAAGATGGCCAGCCAGGTGGTGGAGTCGATGACCGACGACTTCAACCCGGACCGCTACCACGACGACTACCAGGAGCAACTGCACGAGCTGGTCCAGGCGAAACTTGAAGGCGGCGAGGCGTTTACCACCGAGGAGCAGCCAAAGGAACTCGACGAGGAGACCGAGGACGTCTCGGATCTGCTCGCCAAACTGGAGGCCAGCGTGAAGGCGCGACGCGCCGGCGGCTCGGGCGACGACAAGCCGGCCAAGAAGGCGCCGGCCAAGAAAGCCGCGACCAAGAAGGCGCCCGCGAAGAAAGCCACGAAGAAGGCCCCCGCGAAGAAAGCCGCGAAGAAGTAACGGTCAGCAGGCCTGTTCGTTGAGTGCCCGTTCGGCATTGATGCGGCGTGCAGTTTCCGCGGCGCTGAACCCGCGCGGCGGATCGAAGGTCGCTCAAGCCATAGCGGCCCGGCACTGGCGGGGTGTGAGTTCGTTACAAAGGCGGGCAAGATCAGCCGGACTCAACATGGTATCCGGAAAAGTTTGGAAGGGCGTCCTGCTCGAGTAGCTGAAGGTCATCGAGTATCGGTCGGTCTTTGTCGGCGCCTGGGCGCGGTGAAACACCCGACTGGTGTCGACGAATATCGCCGATAAGCGAGGACCGATGGCTTGAATCCAGTCCGCCGGCGGGACCGTGCGCGCCATTGTGGCGTCGGATACAAAGCCGGATGAATATTTGAGGATGCGAGCGGCGTGGTTGCTCGCGGGGCGGTCAATGTACTCGAACGGCCCACCTCCATCGCTGACATCGCTCAGGTAAACGATGATTTTCAGCATCCGGCGGTCTTCGATGTCCCTGTGCCATTGCCGTACATCGTCGACAACGCCGTCAGCCCGCTCCCGCCTTACCCCCACGCCTAGGTAATGCACTGGCAGGCCGATGTAGTGCTCGGCCAAGTCTAGGTTGTCATCCGTCAGACCCCACTTGTAGAGAGCGGGGTGGGCCGCCACATCGTGAGGCAAGACTATGTCCGGCGTGGCGCATTCCCGCAAACCGACGACGAAGCGATCGGCTACCTCGAGTGCAGCCGCCGGTATCGTCATTGCGTCCCGGATGGCGACGCCGTGAGCCCTGAGGTCGGTGATGACGTCGAATCTGTCCCGGCTGACCCATGGCAGGTTTTCCGCGTGCCGTCCGAGTCGGGCATGGTAACGATGTTCAGACCACGGCTTGACGAGCGGGGCACGCAGGAATGTTCGTATGGTTTTCCCGCGCACGCGCGCCCTGAGGCCGGATGTTAGTAGGTAGTGACCCATGCGTTCCCCTTCGATGAGTATTGGAGCCAGCTCGCGCAACCACCCGCCGAAGTGCCCACTAAACCACATGCCGAACGCCCGCACGCAGGAATGAGGTGCTCGCAGCACAGTCGAGCGGATTCGCGGAGTAATCCTGAAGGCGAGGCGATCGACCATTCAAGCATGGACTAGTCGCAACAGGCCGGTTCGTAAGTGCATTCCCCAGCTCCTACGCTGGCAAATATCCACCACCAACTAGAACATGTTTCAAGAAGCAATCCCGGTGGATGGCACCGCCTGTTACGGTTCGCCCGGCACACAGGAAGAGAGGCTCACGTGATTCTGGACAGGTTTCGGTTGGACGACCACGTCGCGGTGGTCACTGGCGCAGGTCGCGGACTCGGTGCCGCAATGGCGCTGGCCTTCGCGGACGCCGGTGCGGACGTGCTGATCGCATCGCGCACGCGGTCCCAACTCGAGGAGGTCGCCGAGCAGATTCGCGGCACCGGACGACGCGCCCACGTGGTTGTCGCCGACCTCGCCCACCCGGACGACACCGCCAGGCTCGCAACCGAGGCCGTCGAGGCGTTCGGCAAACTAGACATCGTCGTCAACAACGTCGGCGGCACCATGCCGGCACCTCTGGTGAACACCTCGACCAAGGACCTCCGCGACGCGTTCGCGTTCAACGTGTCGACCGCGCACGCGCTGACCGCGGCCGCCGCCCCGCTCATGCTCGAGCATTCCGGCGGCGGCAGCATCATCAACGTCACGTCGACGATGGGCAGGCTGGCCGGCCGCGGCTTCGTCGCCTACGGCACCGCTAAAGCCGCACTTGCCCACTACACCCGGTTGGCCGCCCTTGACCTGTGTCCGCGGATCCGGGTGAACGCGATCGCACCCGGTTCGATCCTCACCTCGGCACTCGACATCGTCGCCTCCAACGACGATCTCCGCGAGGCGATGGAGAGGGTGACGCCGATGCGCCGACTGGGGGATCCCGAGGACATCGCGGCCGCCGCCGTCTACCTCTCCTCGCCGGCGGGCAGCTACCTCACAGGCAAGACCCTCGAGGTCGACGGCGGCCTCACGTTCCCCAATCTCGACCTACCCATCCCCGATCTGTGAGGAGTACTGAATGGCCATTCGCGTAGCGCAGATCGGCACCGGAAACGTCGGCCGGCACGCTCTCAGCCAACTGATCACCGACCCAAGATTCGAGCTGACCGGCGTGTGGGTGTCCTCGGCGGCCAAGGCCGGCAAGGACGCCGCAGAGCTTGCCGGACTTGACAATTCGACGGGAATCACCGCCACCGATGATCTGGACGCCGTCCTGGCGGGCAATCCCGAATGCGCGGTTTACACTGCCATGGCCGACAACCGTCTCCCCGAAGCGCTGCAGGACTACCGGCGCATCCTGGCGGCGGGTGTCAACGTCGTCGGCAGCAGTGCGGTGTTCCTGCAATACCCATGGCAGACACTGCCCGACGACCTCGTCTCGCCGATCGAGGAGGCCGCGAAGGCGGGTAACTCGAGCATTTTCGTCAACGGCATCGACCCGGGCTTCGCCAACGACCTCCTTCCGCTCGCGCTGGCAGGCACATGTCAGAGCATCGAGCAGATCCGGTGCATGGAGATCATCAACTACGACACCTACGACAGCGCCACGGTGATGTTCGACGTGATGGGCTTCGGCAAGCGGCTCGACGACATCCCGCTGCTGCTGCAACCGGGCGTGCTGAGCCTGGCGTGGGGGTCGGTCGTCCGGCAACTCGCCGCGGGCCTCGGCGTCGAGCTCGACGAGGTGACCGAGACCTACCTACGCGAGCCGGCACCCGAGGACTTCGAGATCGCGTCCGGACACATCGCCAAAGGCACCGCCGCGGCACTGCGGTTCGAGGTGCGGGGCATCAAGAACGGCAAGGCCGCCGTCGTGCTCGAACACGTGACGCGACTGCGCGACGACCTGCACCCGGATTGGCCGCAACCCGCTCAGGACGGCGGCTCGTACCGGATCGAGGTGACCGGCGAGCCGTCCTACGCGTTGGACCTCTGCCTCAGTAGCCGCAAGGGCGACCACAACCACGCCGGGCTGGTTGCTACCGCGGCCCGCGTCGTCAACGCGATCCCCGCCGTGATCGACGCTGCGCCGGGCATCACGACGACGCTGGACTTACCCCTCATCACTGGAAAAGGGCTGTACGCTGGCTGATAACTCGGGGATCACTTGAAGCGAAGGGCTTGCCTATGCGGACGACGCTGCGTTATCTCACCCCGCTGGCCGCAGCGGCAGGTGTCGCCGCGGCAATCCTGACGGCCCCCGCCGCCTTAGCCGACGACCCGGCGCCGCTGCCCCAGTGTGTGGACACCGGTGGCGCCGAAGCCATCGGCGGCTCGACGACCGAATGCGCGACGCCCGGCAACGTGGAGATCAACGCCACGCCTGCCGAGCCCGAGTTCGATGGTCCGTGGGGCGACATGTGGGGGAGCGAGGGCCTGTTCTTCCCCTGATCGGCCTGAGGAGGCCAGTGGTGCGGATTGGCATCCGGTATCTCACACCAGTTTTCGTAGCGGCGGCTGCCGCGGCGGCGATGGTGACCGCACCTTCCGCCGTCGCCCAACCCGGCGACTCCTCCACTCTCCCGTCGTGCGTCGACACGGGTGGCGCCGAAGCCATCGGCGGCTCGACGACCGAGTGCGCGACACCGGGCAACGTCCAAATCAACGCCACCCCGGCTGAACCGACATATCTGTATCCGTGGGACGACGAGTTCTACGGCCCCGCCCTCATCATCGGCGGTGGAGGCTACGGCCCCCACGGCGGCGGTGGTGGCGGTGGCGGCCATGGCGGCCGCTGACATCCCTGGCCCCTTGAGGAGGCCGACCATGCGAACCAGGATTCGCTATCTCACTCCGCTCTTCGCAATGGTGGGCGTTTGTGCCGTCGTCGCGACGGCGCCGAGCGCCGCCGCGCAGCCCCGCTGCACAAACGTGGGACCGAACACGACTCAATGCCAGACCAACGGCAGCGCGCAGATCACCACCTCGCCCCCGCTGAACAACAACAATTGGGGCTGGCCCTACGGCGGCGGTCTCATCATCGGGATCGGCGGCTTCGGTTTCGGGTGGTGATTCACCACTAGCCGCTGCCCGAGGTTTCGTCTAACCTAACTTTTCTATTCGCATTCCCGGATAGAAGGTGGGTGAGTTGATACCGGACACCGAGGCGCCGCTACGTCCGAGCTGGTTGCTGCTGGGTCCCGCGTTCGTCGCCGCCATCGCATACGTTGATCCCGGTAACGTCGCGGCCAACGTCAGCGCCGGCGCACAGTTCGGTTTCCTGCTCGTCTGGGTCATCATCGTGGCCAATGTGATGGCCGGTCTCGTGCAGTTCCTGTCGGCCAAGCTCGGCCTGGTCACCGGACGCAGCCTGCCCGAGTCGGTCGCCGACCACTCCCGCACCAGTACCCGGATCATGTATTGGCTGCAGGCCGAATTCGTCGCAATGGCAACGGATCTCGCCGAGGTCGTCGGCGGTGCGATTGCCCTGCATCTACTCTTCGACCTGCCGCTGTTGATGGGCGGTGTGATCACCGGCGCGGTGTCGTTGGTGCTGCTCGCCATCCAGAACCGCAGGGGTCAGCGCGCCTTCGAACGGGTGATCAGCGGGCTGCTGATGGTCATCGCGATCGGATTCCTGGTCAGCCTGTTCGTCGAACCGCCGGCCGCCGGCGACGTCGCCGCGGGACTCGTGCCGCGGTTCGAAGGGGCCGAGAGCGTGCTGCTGGCCACCGCGATGCTCGGCGCGACGGTCATGCCGCACGCGGTCTACCTGCACTCGGGTCTTGCGCGGGACCGTCACGGTCATCCCGATGCCGGTCCGCATCGCCGACGACTCCTCAAGATCACCCGGCTCGACGTCGTGCTCGCGATGCTCGCCGCGGGCGCGGTGAACCTGTCGATGGTGCTGGTCGCCGCGACCAACCTGCAGGGTCGCGACAACACCGACTCCATCGAGGGCGCCCACGCCGCCGTCCGCGACACCCTCGGCCCCACGGTTGCGCTGTTCTTCGCCGTCGGCCTACTGGCCTCCGGGCTGGCCTCGACATCGGTGGGCGCGTACGCCGGCGCGATGATCATGCAAGGCCTGCTGCACCGCTCCTATCCGCTGTTGTTGCGACGGCTCGTCACCCTGATCCCCGCGCTGGTGATCCTGGCGATCGGCGTCGACCCCAGCCGCGCCCTGGTGCTGTCACAGGTGGTGTTGTCTTTCGGAATCCCGTTCGCGCTGATTCCCCTCGTGCGGATGACCAGCGACCGCCGCCTGATGGGCGATGACACCAACCACCGGTTGACGACTGTTCTGGGCTGGTCTGTCGCGATTCTGATCAGTGTGCTCAACGTCGTACTGATCTACCTGACCATCACTGGTTAGCTGGTCCGCGTTCTCGGCACCACACGAAATGCGCAGGTCAGTGGCTCGATTAAAATAGACCGCGTGGTTATGGACAGCGAGGTGCGCGCTCGGCATAACTACTTCGCCTATGGCTCCAATATCTGCGTGCGTCAGATGGCGCGAAGATGCCCCGACGCCGTGGATCCCCGACCCGCCACACTGGCCGATCACGGCTGGCTGATCAACCAGCGCGGGGTCGCCACGGTCGAGCCGTTCGACGGCTCGCAGGTGCACGGCGTGCTCTGGCAGGTGACCGATGACGACCTCGCGACCCTGGACAGTGCCGAGGGTGTGCCTTCGCGCTACCGCCGCGACCGCCTGACCGTTCAGACCGACGCGGGCTCCTCCGAAGCCTGGGTGTACATCGACCATCGCGTCGACCCTGGCGCACCGCGGCCGGGCTACCTGGAGCGCATCGTCGACGGTGCAGTGCACCACGAACTGCCGCACCGGTGGATCGAATTTCTCAAGCGGTGGGATCCGACGAACTGGCCGCACCGTGCCGACAAGTCGAGTTCGATTGCACCTCGGTCACTTTCGGAGTTACTCGCGTACCCCGGCGTCATCGAACACGCCACCCTGCGGTCGACGTTCGGCTTCCTGGCCATCCACGGCGGCGGGCTGGAACAGATGACCGACGTCATCGCCGAGCGTGCCGCCGAGGCGGCCGGCGCCTCGGTGTACGTGGTGCGCCATCCCGACCACTACCCGCATCACCTGTCCTCCGCGTTGTACAACGCGGAGGAGTCCGACAGGTTGGCAGAGTTCCTCGACCACGTCGACGTCGCGGTGTCGGTGCACGGATACGGACGCGTCGGCCGCAGCACCGAACTGCTCGCCGGCGGGGGCAACCGGGAACTCGCCGAACAGCTCGCGCGCTACGTCGTGGTGCCCGGCTACCGGATCGTCACGGATCTCGACGCGATCCCGCGCGAGCTGCGGGGCCTGCATCCCGACAACCCGGTCAACCGGGTGCGGGGCGGCGGCACCCAACTCGAACTGACCCCCCGGGTGCGGGGCATCAGCCCACGCAGCGGGCTACCCGGCGACGATGGCCTCACCCCGGCGACGTCGGAGTTGGTGCGGGGCCTCGCCGCGACCGCCCATTCCTGGGAACTGACCTCCGCATAGTGCGCACCGCAGTGCTCGCGGCCACCGTCGTAATCCTCGGGCTCGCGGTCGCGCCGGCGTACGCAGCTCCCGATGCCGTCGACGGAGCGCTGGCCCGCATCGTCGCCGACGACGATCTGGCGGGCGGAATCGCGGTCATCCGCGACGGCACCAACCTCGTCCGATACGCTGCCGGCTTTTCGGACGTCGACATCAGGGCCGGCTTCGCGCCGAACACCCATATCCGCGCCGCAAGCATTACGAAAACCTTTGTCGCCGCGACGGTTCTGCAACTGGTCGCGGAGGACAAGATCGATCTCGATGCGCCGATCGAGACGTACCTGCCCGGCCGCATCCACGGCGAGGGCATCGACGCCGGCGCCATCACGGTCCGTCAACTGCTGCGCCACCAGAGTGGCCTTCCGGAGTACTTCGACGCCGACACCCCCGTCCCCACGGAGCCCGTCGGCGCGGATGAGCTCCTGGGCGCGGCCCTGACCCGGGCCGCCCAGTTTCCGCCGGGCGCGGCGGTCAAATACACCAACACGAACTACGTCATCGCGGGTCTGCTGATCGAGACAGTGACCGGACGACCGGCCGCGGAGGAGGTTACGCGCCGAATCATCCTGCCGCTGAGACTGTTCGACACCTACTTTCCCGCGCCCGGTGACGACGGGCTTCGCACGCCGTTCGCGCACGGCTACGAGGTAGTCGACGGCCGCCGGACGGACGTTACGGCCTTCAACGCGTCTGCGGCGGGCATGTCTGGTGCGCTGATTTCCACCAACGAAGACACATCGGCGTTCCTCACCGCACTGCTCGACGGCCGCGTCATCCCGCGTGCGCAACTGGACGAGATGATGACGACGGTCCCATGGGGCGACGCGGGCCCCGGCTTCGGCTACGGGCTGGGGCTGACCCGTATCGACCTGGATTGCGGCGTCACGGTGTGGGCCCACGGCGGCGATATCGACGGCTACCACAGCCTGATCACAAAGGCCTTCGGCAAGCCCGCGTTGTCGATGACGTTGACCCAATCGCCGCCCGAGACGGATTCGATCGCCGAGGATCCGCGCGCCGCGCTGGTCTCGGCCGTCTACTGCCCGGCGTAGCCGCGGCCGCGCCGCACCACCCATCCGCCCGTCCCCCGGCTCCGAATAGGGGATGTGGAACGCATGCGCCCCTACGAACGCTCGGTCGCGGTCATCGGCAGCGGGGTGGCCGGCCTGGTCACCTCGTACGTGCTGTCGGCCCAGGACAGGGTGACGCTTTTCGATGCCGACACCCGCATCGGCGGGCACGCCCACACCCACTATGTCGACCGCGGGGACGGCTACACCGTCGGCGTCGACAGCGCGTTCCTGGTGCACAACGACCGCACCTACCCCACGTTGTGCCGGCTCTTCGACGAACTGGGTATCGCCACCCAGGACACCGACATGTCGATGTCGGTTCGCGATGACGCCAGCGGCCTGGAGTACGCGGGTGCCCGTGGCCTCGGCGGCCTTTTTCCCTCCTGGTCGTCGCTGGCCCGCCCGCGCTACCTCCGGATGCTGACCGAGATCAAACGGTTCCACACGGCCGCCACCCGGCTGCTGACAAGCGACCCGGGCCGCGACGAGACGCTCGGCGTGTTCCTCGACCGACATGGCTTCTCCGCTTACTTCGTCGACCATTTCATGACGCCGCTGGTCGCAGCGGTCTGGTCGTCCCCTCCGGACGAGGCGCTGCAGTATCCCGCTCGCTATTTGTTCGTCTTCCTCGAGCACCACGGCATGCTGTCGGTCTTCGGCTCCCCCACCTGGCGCACCGTGGTCGGCGGATCGGCGACCTACGTCGAGGCGATCCTGGCCCGGGTCGACGAGGTGTGCGCCGGTGCGCCGGTGCGCTCGGTCCGGCGGGTACCCGGCGGCGTCACGGTGACAGCGGCGGGTAATACGCGGCTCTTCGACGCAGCGGTCATCGCAACCCATCCCGATCAGGCACTGCTCATGCTGGCCGAACCCACCGTTCCCGAGCGCGCACTCCTCGGCGCCATGCCCTACTGCATCAACCGCGCCCAGTTGCACACCGACGAATCGGTGCTGCCCCGACAGAGTCGGGCGCGCGCCTGCTGGAACTACCTGCGCACGCCGAACGACGACCGGGTGCTGGTCACCTACGACATCACCCGGTTGATGCGGCTGGGCGGCCCGCGTCGATTCCTCGTGACACTCGGCGGGCACGAGCACGTCGACCCCGCGACGGTCATCGCCGAGATGACCTACAGCCATCCGGTCTATACCCCGGATTCTTTTGCCGCTCAAAGGCTTCTGCCCACACTCGACGACGACCGCGTGGTATTCGCAGGCGCCTACCACGGCTGGGGATTCCACGAGGACGGTGCGGCGTCCGGCCTGCGGGCGGCCCAGCGCCTGGGTGCGCAATGGCCGTCCATCCCCCGTGAGGCGGTCCCGTGTTGAGCTCCGCGTTGTACCGCACCACGATCACGCATCTTCGCCGGGCGCCGGTGCACCACTACTTCGAGCACCGCAGCTACACCTGGTACATCGACCTCGACGACCTGCCCCAGCTGCCGCGCTGGCTGCGGCCGTTCGCCCGGTTCGAGGCGCACGACCACCTCTGGGATCCCGGGCCCGGTGAGCCGAACGACACTCTGCGGCAACGCATCGACGCTTTCTTGGCGGAGCGGGGCATCGACCTGTACGGCGGCCGGATCACCGCGTTGATGCAGCCCAGGGTGTTGGGCTACGTGTTCAATCCGCTCAGCCTCTACTGGTGTCATGACGCCGACGGCGTGCTGCGCCACATAATCGCCGAAGTCCACAACACGTACGGCGGCAGGCATGCGTACCTGCTGCCGCCCGACAACAGTCGGGCGACGATGGTGCGCAAGAAGCTGTACGTTTCGCCGTTCAACGACGTCGACGGCTACTATCTGGTGCACGCGCCCCGGCCGGACGATGCGTTGGACGTCCGTATTTCGCTGCACCGCGACAACCAGCCCGCTTTCGTCGCCACGTTGCGCGGCACCAGGCGGCGGGCGGGCATCCCCGAGATCCTGTGGCTTCAGGTCGTCGCGCCACTGGCCCCGTTGATGGCGGCACTGGGCATTCGCATTCAGGGCATCACCCTGTGGCTGCGACGGGTTCCGATCGTGCCGCGCGCCGACAGCGTCGACAACGAACCTGTCCGCCGGCGACATCAGGAAGAGGTCGAACAACTGTGACCACGCATATTGCCCGATCTGAGACCGCGGCAATCGATCCCGTTCGCTGGCCGGCCGTGGCGCGGTTGCCCCGCGGCCCGGTCAGTACCTTGACCGGCGCGATCGCCGACCGGCTGTTCCGGCAGGCGGCCGCACGGCTGCCGGTCCGCGTGGTCTATCCCGATGGCATGGTCATCGGTGCCGCGGATCCGACGATGCCGACGATGCTGGTCCACCGACCCGAGGCGCTCGTCCGCCGGATCGGCCGGTACGGGCTGATCGGCTTCGGGGAGTCCTACATGGCCGGCGATTGGAGTTCGGCCGATCCAGCGGCCCTGCTCACCGAGTTCGCCAAAAGGCTCGCCGAGCTGATTCCGCCTGCGCTGCAGCAGTTCCGCCCCCTTGCGGTGGTCCGCCACCCGCGTTCCCAGCACAACAGCCGGATCCAGGCGCGGCGCAACATCGCCGAGCACTACGACCTCTCCAACGAGTTGTTCGGCGAGTTCCTCGACGAGACGATGACGTATTCGAGCGCGTTGTTCGAATCGCTGCCCGCGACCCCGGCCGTCCTGGCCGAGGCGCAGAACCGCAAGATCGATCGGCTGCTCGACAACGCACACGTCGGGGTCGGCAGCCGCGTGCTCGAGATCGGCACGGGCTGGGGTGAACTCAGCATCAGGGCGGCGTCACGGGGAGCTCAGGTCCGGTCCATCACCCTGTCGGCCGAGCAGCAGCGGTTCGCACGAGAGCGGGTGGCCGCGGCCAGGCTGTCCGACCGCGTCGAGATCGACCTGTGCGACTATCGCGATGTCGACGGACGCTACGATGCCGTGCTGTCGGTCGAGATGATCGAAGCGGTCGGATATCGGTTCTGGCCGACGTACTTCGGCGCCCTCGATCGGTTGGTGGCGCCGGGGGGACGTGTCGCGATCCAGGCCATCACCATGCCGCACGACCGAATGATGGCCAGCCGCACCACATATACGTGGATACAGAAATATATCTTTCCCGGCGGCCTGCTGCCGTCCACCGAGGCGATCGTCGGCATCACCGAGCGTCATACCCGGTTGCGCACCGTGGACATGTACTCGCTGCGCCTGCACTACGCCGAAACCTTGCGGCTGTGGCGGGAACGCTTCGCGGGACGCCGAGATGCCTTGGTCGCGTTGGGCTTCGACGACGTTTTCCACCGGATGTGGGAGCTGTACCTGGCATACTCCGAGGCGGGTTTCAGGGCCGGTTATCTCGACGTCTATCAGTGGACGTTCGCACCGACGGGACGTGAGCGATGACGTTCGTCGTCGTCTCGGCGGCCTCACTGGCAACCGTGCTGGCGATGTTCGGCGTGACATTCGCGATCGGCAGGCGGATCGGACGGTACAACGTCGTCGACGTCACGTGGGGACTCGGATTCGTGGCGGCCGCGGCGGTGGTCGCCGTCCTGGGCACAGGTGACCTGTTCCGGCGGGTCCTGCTGCTGGTGCTGGTCGCAGTCTGGGGTCTTCGACTGGCCTGGCACATGGTCGTCAAGTCGGCAGGCAAGGGCGAGGACCCTCGTTATCGCGATCTGCTGCGCGGCGACTTCTCGGCGGCTCACGTGCTGCGCCGGGTGTTCGCCGTACAGGCCGCTGCAACGTGGTTTGTCTCGCTACCGCTGCAGGTTTCGGCGGTATTGGGCACGACTCCTTCGGGCCTGCGACCGGTCTTGATCGTCGGAATCGCCGTCTGGTGTGGTGGTCTGCTTTTCGAGGCGGTCGGCGACCACCAGTTGCGCCAGTTCAAGGCGGATCCGGCCAACAAAGGCGTGGTCATGGACCGCGGCCTGTGGGCGTGGACCCGTCATCCCAACTACTTTGGCGATGCGACTGTCTGGTGGGGACTGTGGCTCGTCGGCGTCGCCGGTTGGGTTTCGGTTGCGACAGTGCTGTCTCCTGCGGTCATGACGTACTTCGTCGTGTACGCGACTGGTGCCCGCCGCACCGAGAAATACATGGCGGACCGACCTGGCTTCAATGAATATCGTTCGCGCACTTCATTTTTCGTCCCAACGCGTCCCAAATCGCGATTACCGTGACGATTTCGACAGCGGTGGCTAGGCTACCGCTCGTGACCACCGATCTCGACGGACTGCTACGCCAGGTGGCCCGGCGGGACATCGACGCGTTCACGAGCTTTTATGACCAGACCCGCGCCCGGGTGTTCGGCCTGGTCACCCGGGTGCTCCGCGACCCCGGCTACAGCGAGGAAACCACACAGGACATCTACCTGCAGGTTTGGCGCACGGCCGACAGCTACGACCCGAAGGCCGGCTCCCCGCTGGCATGGCTGCTCACCTTGGCCCACCGGCGCGCGGTGGACCGGGTGCGTTCCGAGCAGGCCGCCGGCGCACGCGAGTCGCGCTACGGCGCCGCGAACGTCGACCCGCCCTCGGACCAGGTCGCCGACACCGTGGTGCTGCGTGACGAGCATCGCCAGGTCACCGACTGCCTCGAGTCACTCACCGACGCACAACGGCAGGCCATCCAACTCGCCTATTACGACGGGCTGACCTACGTCCAGGTGTCCGAGCGGCTGTCGGCGAATCTCGCCACGATCAAATCCCGGATGCGCGATGCCATCCGGGGCCTCCGCAGGTGTCTGGGGATCCCATGACCGAGCCACGACCCGACCTGATCGAACTCGCTGTGCCGTACGCCCTGCATGCGGTTCCGGACGCCGAGTACGCCGACATCGAACAACGCCTCGCCGCGGCACCTCCCGACGTAGTGCGTGCCTTCCACGACGAGGTCCGCGCCGTCAGGGAAACCATGGCCGCCGTCTCCGCGGCCACCGCTGTCGAGCCACCGCTTCAACTGCGCGACCGAGTGCTGGCCAGCGTGAGCCCCGAGGCCGCGCCGGTATTGCGCCCACGCATCAAACGCTGGCAGGCCGTCGTACTGGCCGCGGCCGCCGCGCTGGCAATCGGTCTCGGGGCACTCGGCGTCGGTCTGGCGCTGCGGCCCCCGCCTGCCCCGTCGACGGCGGCCGAGGTGTTCACGGCGCCCGATGTGCGGACCGTGTCGGGCAGCATTCCCGGCGGCGGCACCGCCACGGTGGTGTTCTCCCGCGAAAAGGACGCCGGGGTGTTGGTGATGAACAATGTGGCGCCGCCGGAGGCGGGCACGGTTTATCAGATGTGGTTGGTTGCCCCCGACGGCCCGCATTCGGCGGGCACGATGGACGCCGGGGCCGTCGCCCCGTCTACCACCGCCGTGCTGCCCGATCTGGGTGCGTCCAACGCGCTTGCCTTCACTGTGGAACCTCCCGGTGGCTCGCGGAGCCCGACCACACCGGTGTTCGCCGAACTGCCGCTGGTCTAGACATTCGGGGTGTTTCTAGACTTCGGACAAGGTTGCGGAGGCAACCTCGGCGATCACGTCGGCCACCGCGTGACGGCGATGCCAGGCACGACGCTGGCGCATCGCGCCGTTGCCCTCCACGTCGACACGTGCGCGCTCCGCCGCGACGAAGTCGTAGTCACCGACCGCGTCGAGCGCCGGCTTGACGTGCTCGATGAGGCGGTCCACCAATGTGCGCGCGCGGATCGGCCGGTGACTTTCCAACAAGTCGACGGCGCGCCCGTTCAGGCCGTCGCGGGCGGACCTCCAGTACGCCGCCGCCAACGCGTGCGTGCCGATGGGCACCACCGGTTCACCGCGCCGTTCCTCGTCCAGAGCCGTCATGACGCTGGCCCTGATCAGGGCGGCCAGCATTACCGTTTCGCCGACCGTGGCCGGCACATCGGCGACGCGCACCTCGATCGTCGGGAAACTTGCCGACGGCCGCACATCCCAATAGATCATGCCGTCGTCGAGCGCTGCACCGGCGTGTCGGAGCATCTCGTTGATGGCGTCGTATTCGTCGATGGAGTGGAAATGAGGCGGTGGTCCCGCGCTCGGCCAACGTGCCCACAGCACACTGCGCCAGCTGGCGTATCCGGTGTCGGCGTTGCGGTAGATCGCCGAGTTCGCGGTCAACGCCAGGAACGTCGGAAGCCATGGCCGCAGCCGGTTGCTGACGCGGATCGCCGCCTCGCGGGTGGGCACCGCGACGTGGACGTGGCACCCGCAGATGCCTTGCTCGTGCGCGATCATGCCGAATCTGCTCGCGATCTCCCGATAACGGGGATTGTCGGTGATCGGGAACTCGTGCGGCACGGTCGGCGGCAGTGCGACAGCCAGCAGCCGCGCCTTGTTCGCCCGCGCCGCTTCGGCGGCAGCGCCGCGCAGTCGCGCCAGATCGTCGCGGAGTTGGGCGCTGCCGCTGACCACCTCGCTGGTGGTCTCGACCTGGCAGCGGGTCAACTCGAGTTGGAGTTCGACGCCGTGCTCGGCAGCGTGCCTGGCGACGGCCTCGTTGACGGCGACGGGTTCCCCCGTGGTGGGATCGACGAGGAGGAACTCCTCCTCGACGCCCATGGTGGGGTGGCTGGTCATAGTCAAAGTATTGATCCGGCCCGTCGGGATTACTCACAACGGGCCGGATCGGGACAAACAAGTCAGTGTCGGGCGCAGGTTCACGTTTGAACCTGCGGAAGTTAGGTGCCCACAGCGGGCATCCGCCAAACCTCGGATGTCCGAAAATTTTGGAGCCGCCGAATACGATCGGCGCATGGCAAAGGATTTCCGGTTCGGGCTGGGCCTGTTCGAGGCTCGGTTACGGCCGAGGATCCAGGATGCGGCGCGATGGGCCGAGGATCTCGGCTATGACGTCATGCATGTGCCCGACCATCTGCGGGCGCCGGCGCCGTTCCCGGTGATGATGGCCGCCGCCATGGCCACCAGCACGTTGCGGCTCGGGACGTTCGTCCTCAACACGGGTTTCTACAAGCCGGCGCTGCTGGCCCGCGATGCGGCGGCCATGCGCGATCTGTCCGACGGCCGATTCGAACTCGGGCTCGGCACGGGGTACGTCAAAGAGGAATTCGAGGCCGCCGAACTGCCCTACCCCACCGCCGGAGAGCGGGTCGACCACCTTCGACACACGACGAAGTACATGGAGGTCAACCTTCCCGACGTGCCGATCATGATCGCCGGCAACGGGGACCGGGTGCTGAGGATTGCCGCGCAGCACGCCGACATAGTCGGGCTGACCGGCGGCGACCGGCCGGTCACCGTCGAGGAGGATCCGCTGACCGAGCGAGTCGCTTTCGTCCGCAACGCGGCCGGCGACCGCTTCGCTGACCTCGAGCTGAACATCGCGATCACCGCGATGCCGATCGATGCCTCCGGGATGCCGGACCTGACCATCCCCCGGCGCTTTCTTCCCGATTTCACCGACGAAGAACTGCTGGGCCATCCCGGTGTGCTGTCGGGGACGACGCGAGATATCGCCGACCGGATCCGGGGCTACCGCGACACCTATGGGGTGAGCTACATCATCGCGCAGGCGCCGCACGCCGAACAATTCGCAAAGGTCATCGCTGAACTGCGCTGACGCCCATGTTTGACCGCACGTCGACGGGAACGTCCATCCGTCATGGACGTCGACGATGCGATCGTTGATCCGGCCCCGCAACGCCGCGGGGACACTCGAAAGCGCCGAGACCTGCTGGCGACGCTGCGCCGGTGCACGATCGACGCCGCCTTCAACGAGATCATGAGCGCGTCCAGACGCCATGGGTTACCGACGGGTTCGACGATGCCGCGTCTGACGATGACGCGGGCGCGGCCGCCAGGTACGAATGGGGCTCACTTGTCCAAACTCGCGGCGAGATTCTCGCTCAGCGGATCCCTTCGGTAAGCTCCGAGCGGTTACGCCCCCGTAGCTCAGGGGATAGAGCACGGCTCTCCTAAAGCCGGTGTCGCAGGTTCGAATCCTGCCGGGGGCACCACTTGTTTCTGCAGGTCAGCGAAGGTGTCCGGGCAACTGCCTTACTCCTCTTCGCTCCTCTCTGGTCTGGTGTATGGTCGGTGCTTCTGTGGCATCAGATGGTGCCGCCTGTTTCGCGATGGTCTGACGAGCAGCGGTATCGAGTCGTTTTGCAACGTCGTCGAGGTCGCTTGGGAAAAGGCCGGCGTAGTGGTTCAGCGTCGTCGCGGCTGACTCATGACCGAGCAGACGGGCCACGGCGACGACGGACCCGCCTGCTTGGATGGCGAGCGATGCCGCGGTGTCACGGAGGTTGTGCGGAGTGATGTCCAGGTCCAGGGCATCAACGGCATCATCGAAGACGTCACGGCGGAAGTTGCGATTACGGAGCGGCGCGCGATTCGCGGATGGGAAAACCAGTCCGTCTGGTTTATGGTCTGCCCGGAATCTAGCGAGTTCCTCCGACACGATCGCAGGAACCGGCACGGTCCGTGCCTGGTGGTCCTTGACCGGTGACATTTCGCCCCGCGGCGCCTCTTCCGAGAACGCACGTGCCACCCGCAACGTGTTCTTGTCGAGGTCGACGTCAGTCCATCGCAGCGCCGCCAGCTCGCCCCACCGCAAACCACAATATCCGGCTATGAGGACCAGGACGCGGTCCCGCAGCTCTTCAAGGTGATCGGCAAGCTGCCAGAGTTCGTCGTGCGTCAGCGGACGTGGATCGTTGGCCTGGACCTTGGGCAGGCGGATACCGGCAGCAGGGTTGCGATGAATAGCGCCATCGCGGGCCGCGTGGTCGAACACTCGGCGGAGAACTCCGAGCGAATGGCGAGCCGTCGCGGCGGACTGCTTGCGCGAGATGTCGGCCGCCCAAGCCTGAACCTCGGAGGGGCGGACAGACACCAGCGGCCGCCTGCCGAAAGTGCCGGCAATCTGCTTTCTGATGACACCGCGAATCTTCCGCTCCGTTGCCTGTGCCCTGGCAGGTTGTGCCGACAGCCAGATGTCGCACCATTCGCGGACCGGCCACTCCCCCGCTTTGGGGTCGGCCCATGCACCGGTCTTCAGCGTCTCGACTTGTTTGCGTTCCCACTCTTGGGCGTCACGCTTGCGAGGGAAGGTACGGGAGGCAACGTAGCGTCCGCGGTAGTAGACCCGGGCGCGGTAGACGCGAGCACCGCCGCGCCCGACGCGAGACTCAATCATCCGGACACGTGTGGGGACGATCGCCGAACTCTTCGTCCTCCTCCTGGTTCCATACCGCCTTCACGTCGCCGTCCGGCGAGACAAGGCTGATCCCCCGCGGTTCGAGTGACAGGTGGTAACGAGACAGGGAGGGAAAGTATCGCCGGACAAGAGCCTCCCGTCGCCGGAGAACGGGGACGTACATATCGACCGCCTCAAAGACTGCTTCATGGACAATTTGGATGTCCCCGGTCGCGCAGGCCCCCTCGACATGCTCCGCGATCTCGCGATCTGCCCGGACGATCTCCATGCACTCAGCTACGAAATTCGCGCAGGCACCAGCCGCGTAGCGGCCCCATAGCGGATCAGGCATAGCAGGAGTCCTCTCCCTCATCCGACGCCGTAACGTGACTCGCGCCGCGAGTCGAGCCACTCATCGACTTCGGCTGCGTCCCAGCGCAATGCGGTTCCGATGCGAATCGCCGGCGGTCCTTCTCCCCGAAGCCTCCAGGCTCTGATGCAGCCGACTGACACCTTTAGACGACTCGCGAGCTGATCGATTTTCAGCAGTTCATCGCCGCGAGTAGCAGCGCGAACATTAGGCCTTCCTTGCACCGTCACTCCTTTCAAACCCATGGCTCACGCGCCGGCAGGCGCCGGCTTGTGTCCGAGCAGTGGATGTCAGTCGAGCTCGCGTCGCCGCCGCAGGCTTGGCTTCTCTTGGTCAACTCCATGAGCGCGTCACCGAGAAGATCGAGCGGATTAGCTGCGAGGCCACGCAACGTTTCGATATGTCCGCGCAGTACGTCGTCGGGCACGAAGGGACTCCTGAACCGAACCTGGACCCCTTCAGCGGAACTCACGCCGACACCCGTAGGAGCCCCGATGGGACTGATCTCCGAGTCGGCCGAGAACTCACCCAACACTGAAGTTGCGGCTTCGCGTGTTCGGACGGAGAAGCACACCCTCAGCGCACAGTTGTCACGCGTACTCGTCGGAATGCTGTCCGCGGTCGGTCGTTGCGTGCTGAGGACGACGACAATTCCCGCGGAACGACCGCGTTTCACCAGATCTCGTACGAGCGAATCGATCTCCGCTCCAATTGCTTTCGCCTCCTTCGTCGAATGTGACCGCGCATCCAGATAGGCCTGGCACTCGTCGATGACCACGACAACAACTGGATGCAGCGGGGATGGACCCGCCGACCACAGATTCGGCTGGCCATAGAGTTCCGGCGCATTCCTCAGCCGTTCGCGCATCAGAGTCTGAATGTCTTGGAGCGAATCCCTAACCACTTCGAGATCCCCTGCCTCATCGCCGCTTATGTACCGATATGCCCGCGACGCCAAGCCCTCAAGGTCGTAGCCCTGCTTGCCGTCGATCAGCAGCCACTGCACGTCGTCGCGATGGGCCAGCGAGCCGAGTGCGAACGCCAGCCATGCGCTTTTTCCGCCGCCGGGGACACCTCCGACGACGACCCCGCTCACGTTGCGACATGAACCCGACACCGCGGCGCCGTGCTCGTCGACGTCGAGGGGAATCTCCCAGCCTCGCGCCATCTGAGGGGTTGCCAGAAGGATCGGCGCAGCAAGTGGATCACGCACCCGGAGCGCAAGTTCGAAGATGCCAGCGCGTGGTTCTGCGACTGTCACCTCCCGGACTCGCAGTGCGGAGCTCAGCTGCCCGCAATGACGTTGCCAAACCTCCCAACTCTGCCCGGGAGCACCTACCACCGTCACCGCCATGCCGTACGGCGCTTTCCTCATCTCTGCGATTGCCGGGATGTATCGGACAGGCCGCCGTTCTTCACGCGTGAGACCCAGCGCAAAGGCCGCCCTTGTCGTTCGTGACCGACGCAGATCGGCGTCAACGGAGAGATTCAGTATCTCTGCAAGATCCGCCCACCTATCGCGACTTGAGAGCACGGACATTGCATATCGGAGGTCGGGGCCATAGATCGACCTGTGACGACGGCGGCGGATCCGGAACACGACGCAAGCCATTGCGATCGACACGCCGGTGGCGCACATACACCAGATCAGAAGTCCGCCATACCCGAACAATGAGACCAACCAGAAGGTGAAACACGTTGCTCCACAAAGCAATACGATTCGGCGATGTCTCATGTGTTCACGACTCCCCGCAGCGACCTTCTTACTTCCAAACCATCGGGATGTCGGCCCCACCAGTCGTTCGCAACCTTGCACAGAACAGCCTCATCAGGAACTGTCCACCGCCAGTCTGTAGGGTCTGCCGACGGCCAGGTCGTCTGATCCAACACATCGAACCCCACGATCGCCCGCCGCACTTCATCGAGCGCACGCTGGCGATGACTCGCCGGATACCGCAGCTGCAGTCTCGCCGCAGGCGGTGCGTTCAGGTAGCAGGCGTAACGGCACTCTGCCGAGTCGGCGTGCACACACGTGTCGACCCAGGCGTTGCACACACGGCAGAGCAGACCACGAACCAGGCCAGAGAAGTGATCATGATCGACGACATGGCCGTAGCGTTGCCCGCATGACGCGCACGTCGGCCCAAACTCGTCGACCAAGATGTCGTATAGCCGTTGCCGTGACGCTTTTTTGAAGCGCCCTGGCAGATCACCCATGTCACGACTCGACGGCGTGAAGCACGGTCTCCTGCTAAGTACCGAAATGACCACCCTGATGTCGTCAGACGACCGGTAACTCGAGGCAACCCCGGGAATCTCGACCCTCTCCGAACCGCGACGGCACAAGAGTGTTCGGATAACCATCGGCTGGCGATGTTTCGGGAATGCGCCCAGAGGATCACTCATCTCAGGAACCAGCCACGCCGTAGGTCACTACACATGCCGGGCCCCACACGACTCCGTCTTTGCCGATCGCGACCACAGATGGTCCAGTGCGCATCGGATTCAGATACTTCAGGCCCAAGGAAGGCATCGGATGGCAGTCGTATCCAGGGAGGTCGACCACTTCCGACGACGACGGGCCAACACGCAGGAGCGTGGCGAGCCCCTCGTCCGGAGCACCTGCGGCGATCGTCTGCTGTCCCGGTGATGCAGGCTGCATCACCGCGAAGACGATCACAATCCCGATTAGAGATACAGCGGACATGACGCCGAGAAGGACTAACAACCATCGGCGCATCAACGCTGGCCCGCGAAGCCATGCCACTGCGGCCCTGCACCGGCCGAGTGCGGACAAGCGAAAGGGATCCGAAGACCGAATTCTATTCCCCCTGAACATCACTCACCGCCACCGCGGCGCGACCCGCTGTTGGCTCCACGAAGGATGTCGGTCACCGAGCCGACCGGCTTCAGCGTCTGGATGTAGACCGTCACGGCCAGCACGCCTCTCGGTCCTCGATTCCCCCAGCCTGGCCGAGCATCAGCGCGAATGGACAGGGTGCAGCGGCCTTCCGCCTGGAACAGCACGCCTGCTGGCACGGTCTCAAGCGGAGTGGTGGTCCGCACCTCGGCACCGTCCAGTCCACGACCGCCAACGCTGACCGCGAGGCCGGTCACCTTGTAGAGCTGCGCATCGTCGACCAGCACGGGTTCATCTGTCGCGGCTCCGTCTCGGTACACACTCTGCGCTCGCGCCCCACCACCTGTGCCAAACGCCAGGACGTGAGTTGGGTCAAGTACGAGTTCATCCAGTCGAGTCAAATCAGCCATGAGTCAATGCCTTTCGGTTGCGGGGACGTCGAGTGCGCCCTCTGATGCGAGTTTGCGTCCGGCGTTGTCAGCAGGCACTACTCGTCACCAAACCGAGAAAACCGCAGGTCAAACCATCCGCGAAACCGGATTTCGGCGTTGATATGCCACCACCAGCTACCAGTCCACGGCACCTAGTGGTGTGTCCTGTAATTAATTGATGATTCCTTGGTAGGCTTCACGCCATGAGGCAACCCGTTCCGGCTCTGTCGGTGTCTACAGGGCAGCGTGAGGTTCTCGAGTCGGTGGCGCGGTCGCAGTCCGCGCCGCATCGCGAGGTGGTCCGCGCGCGGGCGTTGTTGATGGCGGCCGACGGTCGGGCGAACACGGCGATCGCGGAATCGTTGTCGGTGTCGCCGGGGTCGGTCAGCAGCTGGCGCGCCCGGTTCGCCGAGGAGGGGCTGGTCAAGTTCGCCCAAGTCCGCGAGGGCCGGGGTCGCAAGAAGACGATCCCCCAGGACAAGATCGATGAGATCGTGGATCTGACACTGAACTACCGTCCCGAGGGCGAAACCCATTGGAGCTGCCGGACCATGGCCGCGGCTACCGGGGTGTCGAAATCGACTGTGCAGCAGGTGTGGTCGGCCCGGGGCCTCAAACCGCACCGGGTCGAGACGTTCAAGCTGTCCAACGATCCGAACTTCGAGGAGAAGCTGGTCGATGTCGTGGGGCTCTATCTGAATCCCCCCGAGAAGGCCATCGTCTTGTGCGCCGATGAGAAGTCCTCGGTGCAGGCGCTCGACCGCACCCAGGCATCGCTGCCGATGGTCAAGGGGCGGGGCGAGACGATGACCCACGACTACAAGCGCCACGGCACCACCACCCTGTTCGCCGCTCTGAACGTGCTGACCGGCATGATCATCAGCCAGTGCATGCCCCGGCACCGGCATCAGGAATGGTTGAAATTCCTCAAGAGCATCGACCGGCAGGTCCCCAAGGACCTGCAGATCCACCTGATCCTGGACAACTACGCCACCCACACCCACGACGATGTCCGCCAGTGGCTGGATAAACACCCCCGGTTCCACCTCCACTTCACCCCGACATCGTCGTCCTGGCTCAACCTCGTCGAACGCTGGTTCCGGGAACTGACCGACAAAGCGTTGCGGCGCGGGGTCTTCCACTCAGTGCCGGACCTCGTCGCCTCCATCCAGGAATACATCGACGCCCACAACAACGACCCCAAACCCTACGTGTGGACCGCCACCGCCGAGTCCATCCTGGCCAAAGTCGCACGCGGCCGGATCACACTCGAAAAAGTCAGCTAAAAGCAGGACACACCACTAGCTCCTGGCGAGTGATCCACCGGTCACCGGTAGTGCTGTCCATGACGGCGCCCTTCGTTGAGGTTCGCGAATCTGTGTTTAGGCGGAGAGTTCTCATTTGGTCCGAACGTAAGCCTGCTAGCCAATGTCCGTCTACCACTGCACCGACATTCAGTGGCGGATTTCTCAAACACACCTAGATCAGCGTTTTTCGCCACACCATGTTGAAATACGTTGACGTGTACCGATGCTCGGAGGGCGTGGCCTTGGTAGGCCACCGTCACAACCGGTTAGGTGCCGGCGACTCCGCCCTGGCACCCCGTATGCGACCTTTTCCGACCGCGGCCACGACTGCATCGAACTCTTTGCCCAAGCGCGGAGGTGGAACTCGAATGTCGTACTGTCCGTCGGCGACTGCGGACGCCGCCCGCGAGACGCGGTGGCCGACCGATGCACCCGATGACTGAGGTACCAGCTCAAGGTGAGCGCGGCCAGAGCGGACACCGCTAGCGCGATGCCTACTGACAGCGCGGTCGCATCGCGGAAGGCACGTTCATAGGGATGGCTGCCGTTGAGCCCGGGTACTACCGCGGTGTCCATGAGGCGACGAAACATTGGTGGGCCAACGATTTCGGCGACAACGCTCGTCGTGACGATACACGCAATGACGACGACTGAGTTGGCGACCAATAGCCGCATCCGGATGCCGTGGCGGCCGCGCCGCCATTGACTCGGTTGACTCCTGCGATCTCGAAGCGCCATCAGCCGGTGCCCATGCGATACCCGACGCCGCGCACCCGTGGTGACATAACGCGGTAGCGCCGGGTCGTCACCGAGCTTGCGTAGTAGATGGCCAACGTTCACATCGACGATGTTGTCGTTGCCCACCGACGTCTCTCCCCACACCGATGCGGGTAGTTGCCGCCTGCTCAACACCGTCCCTGCGCGCGACGACAAGGTCGCCAATACGGCGAACTCCTCGCGGCTCAACATGATCGGCGTTTGGTCGATTTGAACTTCCCGGCCGTCGACGTTGATGCGGAGGTTCCCGATCGATCGAGGAAGGCTCGAGTGCTGTTGGCGCTGGGCGGCGACCCGTTCGTTCAGCCGCCGGAGCTCGTCCTCCGCCGCCAACAGCTGGTTGCGTGCGCGCCGGTATTAGCTCGACTCACGGGGGACCTGATGTTCGGGTCGCGGAGCGCGTCTCCCGCCACTTGTTCATGTCACGCGGACTGCGCTTGGGCGCCATTGTTTTTCTTCCTTTCTCTGCTCCGAAGCGTCTACCTTCCACAGTTCGGGAAAATTTGGAGCGTCGTTTCCTATTGCGGTTCTTCACTCCGCCTTAGCCGCGATCCACCGACTGACCTTGGTCACTGATCTCGGGTAGTGATGATTTCGATCTTCGGGTTGTGGGCGTGAGGTTGCCGCTGGTCTGTCCAGCTTGTCCTGTGCGTTCCGGTCGGGCCTTGCGGCGGGTGGTCAAGGTGTCGCTGGTAGTGGTGGGCTGTGTCCGATGGTGGTGTTCCACAGTGCAAGCCAGGCCTTCGACCAGGGCCAGTGGGTAGGTAGGTGCAGGATCGGTCGGCGTTGCGGACGGGCGAGGCGGGCCGGGACGTTGACGATGCGGCGGCGCAGGGTGGATCCCCGTGCTCGGGTGTGCTGGCCACCGGCGAGCACGCCGGCGGCGCGCAGCAGGTTGTGGGCGATCGCCGCGCACAGCACCCAGGCGGAGTTCGCGCCGAAACGGCCCGAGGGGATGTGTGCCAGCGGCCCGTCGATCAGGTCGGCGAACACGGTTTCGATGATCGCGTGTTGGCGGTGGATAACGTCGGCTTCAGCCACCGGTTTGTCGGTGTTGGTGAGGAACGGGTGATACCGCCACACCGGGGATAGGGCGTCGGGGAAGCGGGCGTCCTTGACCCGGCGCACGACCAGGCGAGCGGTAATCCGGTCTTTGGTGGATGCGAAAGCGCTGTAACCGATTTCGGCGACCTCGGCATCGGAGATCCAGGCGCCGGTGTCGGGATCGCGGACCGCGCCGGGATAGGACACCGGGGTCCATGCATCGTTGTCGATGGCGGCGATCGCTCGGTCGACGGCCGCGTTGCGGGTCATCACCAACGAGAACTGGGCGCCTGCGCGCCGACACGCCCGCACCAGCTTGCGGTTGCCGTAGGCCGAGTCGCCGCGCACCAGGATCTGCCCGCGGGCGCCGCAGTCGTGGGCGGTCCTGATGGCTTGGGCGACCATCCGCCCGGCGCCCTTGCCCGAGCCAGTCTTCCCGGCGCGTAGCCGCATCCCGGCGATGACCGGTGCGGCGCCCCGGGTGCTGATCGTGGTCGCCAGCGCAGACAATCCCTTGCGCAGGATCTGCTTGCCGGCGATCTTGGTGTGTCCGTAGGACGCGCCTTGTTTGGCGTGCCCGTAAACCGGCCGTAGCAGTGAATCGATGTCGATGAACACCTGCTCATCGGCGCCCGGCAGCAGATCGACCCGCTCGCACAATGCGACCAAATGCTCGCGCAGTACCGACTCCAACTGGCGGGCGTGTCCGAAAGTGAACTCCCGCAACAACGTTCCCACCGTCGACGGTGCGTACACGCCACCGAAGAGGCTCTTCATGCCGCCTGAGCGGATGACGTCGATGTCATCGATGCAGTCCGCCCCCGCGCACATACCCGCGATCAGCGTGGCCAGCTTGGGCGCCGGGTTCGCGGCCCCGGACCTGATCCTCGGCGCGGTGATGTGGACCTTCTCACCGAGAAGTCGCGACAGCCCGGTGTGGGCAGCCAATCTCATCATCGGCACCAGCCCCGCGCACGACACGAGATTGCCGTCGTCGAACACACCGCGGACTCCGCGGCGAACCTATGCGAAACTTGCACCGGAAGCGCCTTTCCGAACTGACCCGATTGATGCCTAGAGAACACAATCATCCCAGTTCAGAGGGCACTTTCTTCATTCCGACACCCCTATAAGAGCAAGTCAGTCGGTGGATCGAAGCTTAGGCGTCCACCATCGCGAAGAGGGTGTTGAAGCCTTCCGCCAGGAGCGGGTGCGTGAAGATCGCATCCGCCATAGCGGTGTCGGTGAGCTGGCCCAGCATGGCGACCTGCATGATGGTCATGATCTCGCCGCCTTCACTGCCCAGCATCGCGCAGCCCAGGATCTGCCCGCTGTCCGCGTCGATGACGGCTTTCATGAAGCCGCGTGTCTCCCCGGTCTCGATGGCGCGGATGACGGCGCTCATAGGGAGCTTCGCCACCCGGATCGCGCGTCCTTGCGCCATGGCCTCGCGCTCGGTCATGCCGACGCGGCCGAGCTGCGGGTCGATGAACACCGCGTACGGGACGATCCGGTCCCGCGTGCTCGCCTTCTCGTGCCTGATCAGGTTGGCGTGCAGGATGCGGTAATCGTCGTAGGAAGAGTGGGTGAACGCCGGGCCGCCCTTGACGTCGCCCATCGCGTAGATGCCGGGGACACTGGTTTGCAGGTAATCGTCGACCTGGATGAAGCCGTGGTCGTTGAGACGGATGCCGGCCGCCTCGGGGGTGAGCGCCTCCGTATTCGGGATGCGACCGATGGCCGACAGCAGGTGCGAGCCTTCGAGCTGTCGCTCACCGTCTTGTGTGCCGATGGTCAGTCGCACCCGGCCACTGTCGGCCTGCTGAACCCGGACCGGCGTCGAGGAGGTCATGACCGTGATCCCGTCATCGCGCAAGATAGCCGCGACCTCGTGCGAGACGTCCTCATCCTCGACCTTCAGCAGGCGAGCGGCGCGTTGGACGATGGTGACCTCGCTGCCGAACCGGCGGAACATCTGCCCGAATTCCAGTCCGATGTAGCCGCCCCCGAGAATGATCAGGTGCTCCGGCAGCTCGGCCTACTCCATGCTCGACGTCGGCGCGATTCGAGGAAACCTAACGCCGCCGGTGTTTGCCCAGTCCCTTGTCATGAGCTCATATCGGGTAGTTGGGCAGCTTGAAGTCGTCGCGCACGCTTCGGGTGAGGAGCACGTCGGCGAGGGGTCGGAAGTTCATTGTCCGCATCACCAGGTCGCGAAATCGGATGCCCAGCCGCGTCTGCGTCGCGAAGACCGGGAGAAACTTCTGTGCGGCGGCCTGTTTGTGTTCGACCAATCGGCGTAATCGCGCCTCGTAGGCGTCGAAAGCCCGCCGGTAATCGCCACGAGCACAGGCGAGTTCACCGGCCAGCACGTAGGCCTCGGTCATCGCCAGACCGGTGCCCTCCCCCGCCATCAGCGAGACACAGGCCGCCGCGTCGCCGACGAGCGCCGTTCGGCCCCGCGACCAGCGATCCAGCCGGATCTGGCTGACGACATCGAAGTACAGATCATCGACACCGTCGAGCGCGGCTAGAATTTGCGGGCATTCCCAGCCCGCGTCACCGAACTCGCGGCACAACAGCGCCTTACGCGCGGCCAGCTCGCCAGGATCGACGGCTTGCGCGGAGCGGAACACGAACAGAAACATCGCGCGATCCCCCCGCAGCGAAAACCGCCCGACCGATCGACCCGGCTCGCTGTAGGTCACGTAGACCAATTCATCGCGGGGCCGATAACCCTCGACGACACAGGCCGCGACCAGACAGCCCAAATAGTGTTCGACGTCTGACTCGGGCCCGAACATCAGTCGGCGCACATTGGAGTGCAACCCGTCGGCACCGATGACCAGGTCGAAGTCACGGGTCTTTGCCTGCGCGAAGCTCACACACACGCCATCGGGTTGTTCGTTGATCGCGGTAATGGAATCACCGAAGATCGTTTCGACGTCGTCGGCGATCGTGGCGTAGATGGTCGCGGCCAGGTCGCCGCGCGGCAGGCTGGTCAATTTGCCGCCCGCCGCGCGCCGGAACGCGTCGACGCCCAGGCTGGCCCGGACCTGGTCGTCGGGTCTGACCGAGCGGACCGACTGCACCTGATAGCCGGCATCCCGCACGGCCGCCTCGATTCCCATGAGTTGTGCGACCTGGTAGCCCACCCCCCAGAAGTCGATCACGTAGCCGCCGGTGCGAAAGTGCGGTGCCCGCTCGATCAACGTCGGCTCGTGGCCGGTTCGGTGTAGCCAGTGCGCGAGCGCCGGGCCCGCCACACCGGCTCCGCTGATCGCGATTTTCATGCCGTCAACCCTCCGACCGCGCTGATAGCGGTGTTGTCGGGGCCGCTGAAATGTCCTAGGACACCAACCGCTGACACCTGCCATGTCGGGACTGCGCAACCGGGTCAGACACGCCCGACTTCAATCCCGGGTAGCCAACCGGACGAACGGCATTCGTTGCCCGACCGCCCGGAAGTCGGCCTCGGACCCGTCGACGGCGAATCCCATCAGCCGAGGGAGCAGGTAGGTCGCCGCGGTGCGGTGTCGGGCGGCGTATCGGGCGAAGATTTCGGCCCTTCCTCCGCGGTGAGTGGTACCGCCGTCACCGAGATCGTGTGTCTTCCGCCCTGGACGCTGACTGCGGTGTGTGAACAATGTTGCGGTACCAAGCGGCGGTGGGTCCCCAGCCGGAGGCGACCACGAAGCTTCCGTTGGTGGGATCGTGCTCAACGACTTCCAAAATGACTTGGCGCTGCATGCCGGAGACTCGCGCAGAACAATGCCCGGGTCACCCACGATGGTGGTCGCACGTTCTTCACGATCTTCATCGTTTGCCTCCTGCAATGCTGCGACGCCCCGAAAGGGCTTGCCCCTCAACGGGTGAACCGCCAACCACATGCCTCAGACCCACGCGACGGGCGTAGGGCCCGTGTGGTCCGCCCGCGCCGGGTCTGACAGTGACATCCAGCGGACTGCCGTTCGGGATTCACACCGTCGCATTCCACGCTACGCCCATCGTTGCACCATGCACAATATCCATCCTGCATGCGATGCACAGCGGATATAGTGCCGGGCGGATGTATTCTCCGGAACGGAGGGAGGCCGCCCATGACCACCACGGGAAACTCCAGCCGGCCCAAAGGGTCGGCGGAAGCCGAGGAATACCCCGTGAGGCTCGAACGAGCCACCCGAGGACTGCTCGCGCTCAACGTCTCCGTCCTCGAACGCATGGAAGACAATGTCGGTCTGGAACCACTGCGAGCGCTTCAATCCCTCGACCGTCGCGGCCCCAGCATGGTGGGCGAACTCGGCGACGACCTCAGCCTGGTGCCCTCCACCGCGAGCCGGCTCAGCGACCGCCTCGCCGAGGCCGGCCTGATCACCCGCCGCCCGGCACCGAGCAACCGGCGATCCACCCTGCTGGAACTCACCCAAGCCGGCCGCGCCATTCTCGACGAACTGGTCGCGCTACGCATCCGCGCGTTCGGCGAGGTCGCCGACCAGATGAGCAACCAAGACCGCGCCGCGCTCCTTCAGGGCGCCCACGCATTCACCGCCGCGCAACAACGATTGTCCGACAACAGCACCAAGCAGCGCGCCGAGTCCCGCCGAGCCAGCGACAAGCCCTGAACGTCGACTCCAACGAGGACCTTGTGCACGCGGATCGGCCAACCGACGATCATGGCCGACGGCTGCCCAACCGGCTCGTAGCTTGCCTATTGCCGATCAGAATGATCCGCCGTACGGAAACCGGGGCACAATTGATCGTGACGGCAATCGTCAAGGAGTGCTGGCGATGCACGACTTAATTCGCGGGATGGCCACCCTAGGGCATCACCATGTCGACGACTCGCTGCCGGACACCTTCACCGAGGCGTCGATTGTCACGCGGGTGATCGCGGGGCTCTTCGCGACCCGGTTCGACAAGCAACTCGCGGCCGGCGTGGCACCCGAGCCCGGCAGCGTCATCGCCGCCCGCGTGTCGCGATTGGCGTCGGCGGGCGAGCGACGCACACTCGCGGAAGCGCTGCACCACAGCCTCTGCGAGGCCGACTCGCGCCGTACGCGGATGTCGCCAACAATCCCCGTCGACCGGTCAGCCGTCGCAGCCGCGGAGGGTTTGATCGACCAAGTCGTGCAGCGCCTGACCGGTCCGCGCCCGGTGAGCGCGCGCGGTGTCGCGCGGCTGCGCCTGCTCCTGTCCGACGGTGCCGGGCCGATGTACTGGCCCGGAGGTGGCGACCTGAGCGCCGAACTGCGCGCTGTGCTCGCCCAGCTGTGACAACACCGATCGCACCATTGCTGGTTTAGATGCCTCACGACGGGGCCAGCGACTGGTGATACCAGCGGTTGAGCAGCGCGGGGATTTCGCTGAGGAGGAAGGCGTAAAAGTCCCGCATCTGGGTGAGGCGCTGATGATGCGGCCATCGCGGCGATACGATGTCGCGATCCGATTGATGGTTAGCACGATGGTTAGCACGATCGACATTGGGGACTCCTTCCCAGCCCAACACGAAGTAGCGCAGCCAGAGATAGATCGCGCCGAGCGCGATCGACATCACGGTGACCACCGCACCCTTGCGGGTGAACTCCCAGAACGAGATGGGATTGTCTGCGCGGCGGGCGATTCCGAGCATGACGACGTTGGCGCTGGCCCTGACGGCGGTCAGGTTGCCACCGAAGTCGGCGCCGAGCGCACGCGCCCACCACAGCACGGAAGAGTTGGCCGAACGTGCGCTATTCCTTCTCTGGCGTGGAGGTGACTCGCCGAAGCTCGAAGCATCCAGGCAGCCTGGTGTCCACCGATGCGGGCCGGATGTCGAGGTGACCGGCTACCTGTTCGGTTGTCGATCAACCTGTTTCGAGCCTGAGGACACCCAGCGTCGGCAATCACTCGAGGATCCGGCGGTGCTAACTGGCCAGCGGCTCGGCGACCAGCGTCGCCCAACGGAGCCACTGAACGAAAGCGGCACGCTGACCGATCCCATCAGGATCCGCCACGAAGATGAGAAAATGGCTTCCGCCATTCTAGCGAGAAGTTGCTTAGCCTGGCTCAATATCGAGTACCTGGGCAGCGTCAGCACCTGTACGCTCACGGCAGCAGCGGTTACTCGTGAATACCAGCGGGAGAATCGTTTACGTTCGGCTTGATGCTTCGCCGGTAACGGATGAAGGAGGGCTACCCATTTCACCGACGACGAATAGCGCCGCGGCGCACTGGGGACGACGCGGCATGGCGGTGGCCGCCGACGTGACTGGCGGATATCCGTACTTCCTGCAGGCGGTCGGTGAACCCCTGTGGGACAACGCGATCAGTTCACCGATCGGCGCTGACGACGTGGGCGGTTGCATGCTGATCGCCGCAAGGTCAGCGGTGGCGAAAGATGGTCTGCCATTTACAAATGACCGGGTGGCAACGAAACCCGAGGTCATCGCGGTGGGCGGAAGGGCGCGCAAGCTTTAGGACGATTTTGCGGCGCGGGGTGAGTCCGGAAGTTCTCGTTTCTCAGACAAGGGGCCCTGCGCGGGCCCCCGGGAAACCTGGCCGTGTCCTGATCGGCGGGTCTGGGAATCGAAACCTTGGCGTCGCGGGGCGGCATCTCGATGGTGGTTATGAGGATTTGTGTCTCGACAGCAGATCGCCGATTGCGACGGCGGAAAGGCACTCTTTCTCTAGGAAGCCAACCGCCGGGCTGACGGCGATCTCCTCGGCGTAGTCCTGCTCGGCATAGCTGGAAATCAGGATCACCGGCGGCGGTTCCGGCGCGCCCTGCCGATGAAGTTGCTCGGTGAGTTCGATTCCGCTTTCCCCGCCGAGGTCGATGTCGACGAGCACGACGTCGGGCCGGAGGCTCGCGCAGCTGTTCAAGGCGTCGGCGCTATTCGATGCGCCACCAACGACCGTGATGCCCGCTTGCTCGAGCATGCGGCTCGCGGCTTCGCGGAAGCCAGCACTGTCATCAGCGATCAGACAGCGCATGGGTCCCCCACAGCAACATTCCTACAGGGTCGCGGGCATTTACCTTGCGCGCATCCCGGCTAACCGGAAAATTAATCGACCGCAAAAGGTTTATGCCACCGCGCTGGATAACGGCTCCACCCACGGGCTACGGCCAGGCCGGGTTGGGCTCCAACCAGCAACCATTCGCTCAACAGCCCGGAACCATGCCCATCCCCTTGATGCAGACCCCGGGCATGCCGGTACCCACCGAGACCACCGCCGCCCGCTCTTTGATCACAACGCCACTCAGCCGCCTAGTTCCGCTCCATGCAGAAGGTTTCGGCACGACCGTCTGGGCGACGGCGTCCGCGATGATCAACGGTCTATCGGCCATGGACATCGTGGGCGCGATGCACTTCGCGGGCCTACCGACGCCGAATCCTCTCGACGTCACGACCGAGAAATGCCGAAAGTTGCACCCTCACGATTGAAATAGAAGCTGCCTTGTGGCGAAACGTTCGCCACGGCAGCCACTACCTGTGTCGGCGGCTCCACGCCTACAGGCTGGAGTTTGATCGGGCCGGAAGCGACGAGCGCGTGATGGTTCGATCAGGTGAGCCGAGGGCTCTACTCAGCGGCGAGCCGGGCGAACCCCTTTACGCCTTCGGGCGCCAGGCGCCGTCTTCGTCGGGGTCTTCACCGCTTCATCGCCCACTCGGTGCTGCACATCGCGCCTTCGATGGTGGCGTTGCTCGGCGCCGGCATTCTGGTGCTGATCTCGCGGCTGTAACGATCCGACTACCTGTCCAGCGTCGAGTGGGAGATGCTGCTGTTTTTCGCCGGACTGTTCATTATGGCCGGCGCCCTGGTCAAGACCGGGTTCATTGACCAGTTGGCCCGGGCGGCCACCGACGTCACCGGCGGCAACGCGCTGCTGACCGTGATGCTGATCCACGGCGTCTCGGCGCCGGTGTCGGGCATCATCGACAACATCCCCTGCGTCGCAACGATGACACCCATCATCGCCGAGCTGGCCGCGAACATTCCCGACATGGCGCACCCGGACGTGTTGTGGCGGGCGCTGGCGGCTGGGCGCCGACTTCGGCGGCAACCTGATCCGCGAAGCCCCGGCCTGGATAGTCAGCTAATTGTTCACGCCGACCCGAAGTGTTGTGCGGCCATACTGGACCGGGTGGACGCGCAACGGACAATCAAGGCATTGACCGTCGACACCGGGGGCACGGTGTTGGACTGGCATGGGGGTGTGACCGCCGCCCTGGCGCGGGTGGGCGGCCGCCGGCGGGTGGAACGGGATTGGGCAGAGATCGCTCGTATCTACCGACGCCGGGCACTGCAGAGGATGACGGGATCGGTTTCGCCCGACTTCAACATCGACGATGTTCATCGAGATGTGCTGGGGGAGTTGGTGTCCGAGCATGAGCTGACGACATTCAGCGTCGATGATCGGAAGGAGATCTGGCGTGCGTGGCACGAACTGGATGCGTGGCCAGACGCTGCAGAGGGGCTGGCCCGGATGCGTCGGCGCAACCCCGTCGTGTCGCTGACCATCCTCAGCACCGCACTGATGGTGGATGTGTCCCGTCGCAACGGGATCGACTGGGACTGCGTGATCACCTGCGAGATGCTCGGCGTGTACAAGCCGCGCCCAGAGGCTTACCGGGGCGCAGCCCGTTTGCTCGGGGTCCGGCCTGACGAAGTCCTGATGGTGGCCACGCACAACTTCGACCTGCTGGCCGCGCGCGACGTCGGCTTCCGCACCGCGTTCGTCCACCGCCCCGACGAGTGGGGCAGCGCGGGGCCACCCGACCCGGTGCCCGACCCCGCGCACGACATCGTCGCCGCCGACTTCCTCGATCTCGCCCGCCAACTCGGCACCTAAACGACACCGCCGCAGCGCCTAAGCTTAGTCCACCGAGCTGACAGAGCCCTCGGCTCGCGCCAGGGGAAACCTGGCCCCATCAGCGCGCATGGGGCGTCGGCTCGCTCGACATCCAGACAGGGCGCCCTTGTCGCGCCGCCCAAGGCGAACGATCACAAATCCTTCGCCATGATGGCCTGATCGTGGATTGGTACGGCAATCACGTGCCACGCGCGCCTCTGAAACCGCCGGAGATTCAGCCGTTCGACGACGCACTCATCGACCAGCTGACCATCAACGCGCGCGCCGGCTACAGCGAATTGGCCACCCCGCTGGGCACCTCCGCATCGACTGTGCGCCGCCGACTGGAGCTGCTTCTCTCCGCCCACGTGGTGCGCCTGGCATGTGAAGTGGACCTCCACCTGCTCGGCATCGCCAGCGAGGCACTGCTCTGGATCGCCACCGACCCCGGCGGCCTGGAAGCGACCGCAAACGCGCTGAGCCGACACTCGCAGGTGCGTTTCACCGCCGCGACGACCGGGGCCGCTAACCTTCTCGTGGCCGTCGCCGCCGAAAATCTCAACGGCCTCTACACCTTCCTCACCAAAACGGTTGGATCGCTCGACGTCGTCCGCAGTCTGGAGTTGACCCCGATCCTCAACTCGGTCAAACGGACCGGCCGGGTCCGCCCGTCCGAACCGTTCGCGATGGCGTCACCGTGATGGCGATACGAACTTCGAAATCCCTGTCGATATGCGTCGAGTTGAGCGCCGAGAGTGCAAGGGCGAGTGTGGACCTTGCGGGTCACGGCGTCTACGACGCCACGAAAGACGTTAGGGTGGTGGCGCAATGGTGGGGCCGGCCCGTATGCCGGAGCCAACAGCCTCGGTCGAGTCCCGTGGCCGCGATGGTCGTGCTCGACGTCGACCCGCGTAACGGCGGCGACCAGTCCATCGCCGCGCTCGAACATCGTCACGAGCCGTCACCGGAGACCCTGACAACGATCTCCGGGCGCGGCGACGGCGGCAGGCATCTGTTCTACCGCCGTCCTTGGGGCAAGATCTCAGCGAAGCGGTTAGGGCAGGGAATCGATATCAAAACGTCGTTTGGGTATGTGGTCCTTCCGCCGTCGATCCATCCCGACACCGTAGGTCGTGCACCCGAATCTCTCACCCGGTGGCGGCCCCGCCAGTATGGCTGTTCGAGCTACTGGCGCCTGAGCCGCAGGCTGCGGCGATGCCGAAGCCTGACCGATCGTTTCCGACGTTCGCCGGCCCGCGCTCCCGGACGCGTTCAGCGCAAACACATCCTGGGCCGACATCCTGCAGCCGCATGGCTGGGCGTGCCTTGACGCTGATCCTGACGCGGACGGCACCCGCTGGCTGCGCCCGACCGCGACGTCATCCTGCTCGGCCACGATCAGGAACCGCTGGTTGTTCGTCTACTCCACGAACACCCCATTCGAGGTGACCGAGCCCGGAGCCCCAACGGCTACACCAAGTTCCGGGCCTGCGCGCTGTTGAACTACACGCGCGATCTAACCGCTGCCGGCCGGGCGCTCAAGAAGGGGCTGGCGTGATGATCGACGCTGATTCTGTTGACGTGATGCACAGTGCCGACGGTGCCGAACTGCTCGACGAGGTGCTCGCCGTCCTTACCCGCTACGTCGTTTTGCCGAACACACATGCGGCCGCAGCGGTGACGTTGTGGATAGCCACCACTCACGCTTTACCGGCGTTCGGCGAGATCGACCGCGCCCGTCACACCGTCCAGACGGTCGTCTCGGCGACTGAGCGGCGGGGCGTCACGGGAGGCTGAGTCGTGTCCGTCGGCGCCGAGCCCAACCGGATGAGCGCTTGCGGGTAGGCCTCTGCGTCGAAGAGTTCGCACGCAAGTACCATCCGGTCACGCATGTCCGTCATCGGTTCGGTCAGGGCACAGGACGGCAGTCCCAGCGCGGTGGCAGAGAGCAGCAGGTGGCTCAGCGCCTCCCCGGCGCGCAAGCGCATGGTGTCGTCGTCGGTGCCGGTCGCGAGGACCAGCAGGAAGCCGTCGGCGGCGCGGGGCTGCTCGCCGTCATGAGCGTCGGGGCCGTAGGCCAGCCGAATCACCCCGTCCGGCAGGCGGTTCCAGCGCAGCTTGGGCACGACGCTCACCTGCACTCCGTATCGGGCGGCGCGGATCAGGAGCAGCTCGAGCGTGGCCGGCGGTAGCGGTGAGGCGGAGTAATCGCGGCGATCCGATCTGCGCCGCGGGATGGCGGTCGCCAACTCGACGGCTCCGTCGGTCGGTGCGCGGTGGATCAACTCGAAGGACGCCATGTGGCCGCTGCCGTCGGGGAATCGCCGGATCCGGGGTCGCCAGCCCGCCGCAGCCAAACTCACCGCACAATGATCCAGAATGGCGCCGCAGCCCAGCAGCACGTTGCGCCGGTCGGCGTCGGTGTCCCCGACCCCGCGGTCCCAGTCGGCGTCGAGGTGGAGTCGGGCGGCGTCGACCTGCCATCGCCACGGCTGCGAATTGCGCAGCGAGGGCGCCCACGCGGCGAGCCCCAACACCCTTGTCAGCGTGGCGGCGTCGGGAAACTCGCTTGGCAACCCCGTCTCCATCGTGACCTCACAACCATCTGACCTCGCATTTTAGAACATGTGAGCGGTCAGCTTTCCACCGCCCGAACGGGCCGACCGCTGCGGAGTCAGCCGCGGAACCGGCGGCTCGTGTTGCTCGATGTGACGACTTGATGGCAGCGCCCGGGAACGCGTAGCCCCACAGCGCCGCGAGGGCTAGCCTGCACGGATGCCATCGACGCCTCTCCCTGTGGTGCTAGCCACGCTCACCCTGCGCCGCAGGCTGAAGCAACTAGCAGACATGCTGGTGCCGCCCGAAATCGCGATGCTGGATCTTGGCGAGGGGGTCGGCGGCGTCCAGATTGCCGCGACCATCGCCGAACTCGGGATTGCCGACGTGCTCGCCGGTGGGCCGATGACCGCGCCGCAGATCGCCGCCCGGATCGACTGCGATGAGGAGACCACGCATCGCCTGCTGCGCGGCGCGGTCGGTTGCGGTCTCTGCACGATGGACCGCCGAACGGGAGCGGTGAAGCTGACCCGAACCGCAGCTGTGTTGCGCAGCGACCATCCTGCTTCGCTGCGGGCCTGGATGCGCTATAAGGGGATGCGGTCGACTGTCAACGCGTGGGGTGGCCTGGCCGCCAGCGTGCGAAGCGGCCAAAGCGCCTTCGCGCTCGTACACGGGATGTCGGTGTGGGAATGGTTAGCCGCGCATCCGGACGAGGAAAGCATCTTCGCTGCGACGATGCGTCAGGCCACCGAGATCAGTGCCCGCGCCATCGCGCGCGCCTATCCGTGGCCCGACGGTGCTGTGGTGTGCGATGTGGCCGGCGGGATCGGCACGCTGCTGTCGGTCATCGTGACCGAGTCGCGCGCGCACCTGCGTGGGGTTTTGGTCGACAGTGCGGGGATGATCGCCGAAGCCGAACGATTCCTCGCCGACCGCGATGTTGCTGACCGCATCGATCGCGTCGAGGGCGACATCTTCCGCGCCATCAACGCCACCGCCGACGTGTACGTGCTCAAGGATGTACTTCACGACTGGGACGACGAACGCTGCGGGAAGATCCTCGCCGCGGTGGCGGCGAGCATGCCCAGTGGCAGCCGGCTGGTGGTGGTCGAATATCTCCAGCAACGTAATCGCCCGAATCCGTTTTCACCGCTTCTCGACCTGCACACGCTGACCCAGAGGGACGGCGGACGCCTGCGCTCGGTGGCCGACTTGTCGGCCCTGCTCACCGAGGCGGGCCTACGACCTACTGGCCGCCGGTTCTCGGTCGTACCGCACGACCTCATCGAAGCAGAGAAGATCTCATGAGAGGCATCGGGTTTGGGATCGGCTTGATGGGGCCCACCCCCGCGCATGGACCACTCGCGGCTGCCGATACACCGCACTCGCATGATTCGACCGCCGGCAGCCCCTGAGGTGCAGGGTTCTGGCATCCCTTGTGTAATGAAACGATTTCATTTTAGGAGCGGCACTGTGACTGTCTCCGAATCGCCGCGGGCCGCCCAGTCCCGCCAGCGCATCCTGGCCGCGGCCGGAGGAGCTCGCTGAAACCGGGGACCTGGAGATAGCCGGGGTCTGCCGGCGCGCCGGTGTCAGTCTCGGACTGCCGGACCGATATCTCGACAGTCGCAGCGCACTGCTGGTGGCAGTGGTCGAGCAGTTCTACTTACGACTGTGTCATGCCGCGGCCGGCCGTGCCTAGGGCAGCCGTATCCGCGTCAAATCAGTCGTGTCGAAAGTTGTGGTCTTCCAGCGGCGCCGAGCTCGCGGAGGGGAAAACAGATTCGGAGGGCAACGGCAGCGCCGGTAGCTTGGTCAGCTCGTCCACAACAGTTCTCCTTGCACGCACGAGATACTCGCAGCCGACACAGTTCGAGATCGATATCGGAACGCGGCAGCTTCGCTCCAATTCATGTCAACCAATTTGACACGGAAACTCTGTCACTGCCCGCGACATCCGCAGACATTCGACGAAGCGAAAGCTTTTGAGGTCGTGGTGACCGACGCTCCATAACAATGAGTTGTGAGCAATATTTCGCTATTTCGCTGGACGCAAATCCATTTATAGATGAAGGGTGGTCAGAATGTCGGGAAACTGGAGGAAATGCTCAACGCAGCGCAGATTGGAATGTTGCCCCCAGTCGGCGAAGTCCCGTCGGGCCTGTCTTGGAGGATCCATGTTCGGCCATCAGTGCGTGAAACTGCTGCCCGTGCCACGAACGACCCCACTACGCCGTCGGAGCGATGGGTTGGCCGATTTTGATGTCGCCGCGACCCGCGACAGTCGGCCCCGCACATTGACCCTGGATCTACACTTTGTCCGGCGACGGCCAGCCGCTCACCACATCGAATTCCAAACGTGGCATGGGGATAACGTGACGCCGTGGCCGATATTCGAAGGCGATACAGGCACCACCACACCTCCGGAACTCGTTCCGATCAGCGCCCATGTGTTCGAACCCAAGCCGGTGCACATCGGCGGTGTCACGATCGCGGGTATGCGCCGAATGTTGGGGTGATCTCGTTGAAGAGCTCGATAGGGCGGCGATTTCGTTCACGTTGTGTTGCCGGATGAGAGACTTTTCGACGCGAGCATGTCCAGGACAGCAGGTCGTCTGGCCGAACGACATCGGCGGATAAAGAGCGTGTTTGTTTACGACGCTAGCTTCGGAACGAAATCTGCCCGCGGTGCGTCAGTGCCACTTCTATTTGGTGAGTTAATGTCGCCATTGGAGGGGTCCGCGCGTGCCGGCGCACAGATGACGTTGTCGGCTGCGACGGGTTGTTCGGTGTGAGTCGACCGATCTATTTGGGGGCGTGCGGTGGCGAGGTGGGTCGGCCGGTGGTGGCGCCAATCCGACCATTTCGAGTGGATGAGCGGTTACCTGCAGGCTCGTGGCATGCTGACGTTTACTCGCGTAGGCCTTGCGGTCATGGTGTCCTCGTTGGCGGCGATAGCGATTCTTCTGACATTCAGTTCGACGGGGTCCCGCGGCACGGTGGCGGTAGCGATGACATGGTTGGGGGGCATCGGCGGATTCGCCAGCGCTCTGCTGTGGTTTGCGCGTTGGCCCAGCAAGGCACAGTCGATCGTTCTTACTATCGCTGCCACCGTCAATATCGCACTGGTCTGCCTCGCCCAAAGTGATCCCCTAGTCGGTTTGATGGGATGCACGGCATTTGTCACGGTCGCTGGCTATATCGCGTTTTTACACACCGCCCCCTACGTCCTGTACAACTTCGCGGTCGCCGCTGTCGTCGCCGGCATGGAAGCTCTACGGCTGGCGTCGACGGGTCGGGTGATAATCGCTGTCACCCTTTTGTGGCTTGCGCTGGTGTTGAATGCCGCAGTGCCGTTCGGGATTCAAACCGTGGTACATGCGCTTGGTGTGGATTTGGTGCGTTCTGATCGGGATCCGCTAACGGGTCTGCTCAACCGCCGCGCGTTTTACCGGAGGCTCGCCGGCCTCATCACCGCCAACCGTATGCGCGGCGATTGCTATCTGGCGGTGGCGATGTTGGATTTAGATCGCTTCAAGGTGCTCAACGACACAGAAGGCCACGCTGCTGGTGATCTGGCCCTAGTGGCGGTCGGGCAGGCTTTGCGCGATAACAGCCCGGACAACACGCTGATTGGCCGCACGGGCGGTGAGGAATTTTTGATCGTCCACACCTCGGCATCCCCGGATATCATGGGGATGGCCAAACGACTTTGTGCAGCAGTCGCCTCTATCCCAGGTCCGGTTACCGCCAGCGTCGGCACAGTGAGCGTGCACTTCAAGCGGATCAAGGATCGCTCACCCGAGCATGTCATCGACAGACTTGTCACAGAAGCTGACGCTGCGATGTATGCCGCAAAACGCAAGGGCGGCAACCAGGTTGCGCATAGTACGGCGATAGTTGGATTTGACTGAGTCAGCCGGCTGCTGGCGGTCGGACCGCGATCGACCCCGCGGAGCCGGCATCTCCAATACGCTGCGGTGCCACGCGCTCGTCACAGTGACGGCATTGATAGCGGTATACGAGGGGAGATGAGGAGCGGTCGGCCAGCGACCGCGTCACTCGGGCTACACCCGCCAGGATCTGGGTGCAGCGCCACCTAGCAGTTGAGTCATTCACTAATCGATTGCGTCGTAGATCCCGCAGGACCTGTGCGCAACAGCTGCGTACCTGACTGCCAGCCGTCGGCGTAGTTGAACAACACCGCATCCAGCCTCAGGACTTTCTGGGGACGTCCTCGACGACCTCCGCTAGGCAGCCGGCCATGCGTCCGAACCCCAGCATCGTGTTGCCCGGACAAGGCACTGCACGACTTGCCGGAGGTCGCGGCTAGCCGCGAACTGCGCCCGTTGAAGATCGGCCGATGTCCCGCGGTTGAGTACGCGGGCCAGCAATCTGCTGATTGAATCGAATTCACCATGCTCGCGCAGATCGGGTTCCAGCTGCGCGGCGACGCGCCGGATCACCAGGGTCGCAGGCATAATCGCCCCGCTGACCGGATCAAACAGTTGCCCCCGAATCCCGTCGTGCGCGGCGCGCCACCGTGCCGCAATGATCGTCGCATCCGATACCTCAGGGGCATCGCGCTCTAATTCTCGCGCGAGGGTTCGCACCAGTGAGCGCAGCAACCCGGCATGCAGGATGGCATCGTCGATGTCCGTACAGATGTCCGCGGCCCGAAACTCCAGTGTGGGGTAACGAATCGACGGCCGGACATCCCAGTACAACGTCGACGCGTCGTCGATGACCCCGCCGGCGATCAGATCGGCCACCACCCGCTCGTACGCGGCAGCACTCGGCAGCAGCGGCGGCACGCCGGATATCGGCCACATGGACCACCACATGGTGCGGAAACTGGCAAATCCGGTATCCACCCCCTCGTGGAACGGTGAACTCGACGTCAGGGCAGCCAGCGCAGGCACATACGGCCGGACGCGATTCATGATCGCCAGCGCGGTCGCCAGGTCGGGAACCGAGACATGCACATGCAAACCGCAGATGTTCTGGCGATCCGCCAGGGCTCCGAAGCGATCCGCCAGGCGGTCGTAGCGGGGCAGTCGGACACGCTGCAGATCCTGCCAGCGGGCGAACGGGTGCGTACCTGCGACTAGGATCGCCGCGCTCGACTGCGCCGCCGCTTTGCTCGCCGCGCGGCGCGCCTTGACCAGGTCTTCGCGGAGTTCGGTGAGGGTCCGACACACCTGCGTCCCGATCTCGAGCTGGCTGGACTGCAGCTCACCCTTCACATAGTCTTTATTGACGAACTGTACTGCGGCACTGACTAATTCGCCAGTGGTCGGATCGACGAGGTGATATTCTTCCTCGACGCCGAGCGTTTCTCCCGCGGCCGGGTCAGATGTCGGCATGGTTATCCTCCGACAATGGAAGCCAGCGCAGATAGTGCTGCAGCGCAATGGAACCCAGCGGCATATCATTTCCGCACCGGTCACCCCACTGCCGATACGTCCTCAGCACGTGGTTGTAGATGCAGCCGTTGAAGACGATCACGCACCTGTCATCGCTCATGGGCTGAGCACCGGTGTCACTAACGTCGATGGCGGCCAGCCTCCGGCGCCCCAGGGCACCGGGACCGTCGTGCCGCACGCCGGCGCCACCAGGTCCTCGGGGAGCCAGGGCATGAGCCGTCTCGAAGGTTGCCTGCGGATCCGCCGCGCAACCATCAATGCGGTTCTCGCCACAGATACCGCACATATCGCATCCTGAGGCCGCAATTCGACACAACGGCTGCGCGGTGAGGTCCGGTGTGGTCCAGTACCCACGTCGCAGCTTCCGAAGCGCCCGGGCTGGACTTCAGATCACAGCGGCATACCCGTTGACACGTGCGTCAAACGTTGTGGAGCTATCGCGATTCGAGCGTCTCAGCCGGGGTATTCCAGCGTTGTGGATCAATCGAAAGCGCCGCTGTTGGCGGCGTTGGCCGACTATCACCGCAGCGAGCGGTACGGCTTCAGCCCGCCCGGACACCGTCAGGGCCGCGGAGCCGATGAGCGGGCACTCGCCGTCCTCGGCAAAGACCCGTTCCGCGACGACGTGGTGGCCTCGGGCGGACTCGACGATCGATTGTCTCGCGGCGGGTTCCTCTCCGAAGCCGAAGACTTGATGGCCGAGGCCGTTGGCGCGGATTCGGCGTTCTTCTCGACCTGTGGCAGCTCCTTGTCGGTGAAGGCCGCCATGATGGCGGTGGCCGGCGGAGCGGAGGGCGGTCTGCTGGTCGGCCGAGACAGCCACAAGTCGGTGGTCTCCGGCCTCGTTTTGTCTGGCGTGCAGCCCTGCTGGATAACGCCGCAGTGGGATGCGAAGCGGCACTTCTCGCATCCGCCGTCGCCCGATCAGGTGCGCCAGGCGTGGGAGAAACATCCGGAGGCCGCGGGCGCACTGGTGGTCAGTCCCAGCCCCTACGGGACGTGCGCCGATTTGGTCGGCATCGTCGAGGTATGCCATGAGCGGAACAAGCCGCTCATCGTCGACGAGGCCTGGGGTGCTCACCTGCCCTTCCATGACGACCTGCCGACGTGGGCTATGGACGCCGGCGCCGACGTCTGCGTAGTCAGCGTTCACAAGATGGGGTCGGGATTCGAGCAGGGTTCAGTGTTTCACCTACAAGGTGACCTGGTCGACAGCGATCGGCTGGTCAAGTGCGCGGACTTCTTGATGACGACAAGCCCGAATGTGATGGTATACGCGGCGCTGGACGCATGGCGGCGCCAGATGGTCGAGCGCGGCTCCGACTTGCTCGGGGCTGCATTGGAATTGGCGCGTAATGTGCGTCAGCGCATCAACCAGATACCGGATATCACCGTGATGGAGCACGAGTTGCTCGGAAATCAGGCATCACACGACTTGGACCGCCTACAGGTGTTGATGGACATCGCCGACACGGGTACGTCGGGATATCAGGCGGTCGACTGGATGCGCGAGCACTGCCTGCTCGACGTCGGCGAAGGCGACCATCGCCGCATGGTCGCCAAGATTTCCTACGCCGACGACAAGCACACCACCGAACGACTCCTCGACGCATTGACATCATGGCGCGACGCCGCCCGCGGCTTCGATGCCCCGCCTCAGATCGATCTGCCGTCGCCAGAAGAGATCCAATTGGAAACCGTGATACTGCCGCGCGAGGCGTTCTTCGGGCCGACCGAAATGGTGCCCGCGGAACGAGCGGCGGGCCGAGTGTCTGCTGAACTCATCACGCCGTATCCGCCAGGCATTCCGGCGGTGACGCCCGGCGAACTGCTCAACGACGCAGTGATCAACTACCTGCGCACGGGTGCGGACGCGGGGATGAACCTCCCGGATGCGTCGGACTCGCAAGTGCACAAGTTCAAAGTGGTCGCCTAGGTTTACGGCCGCCAAGTCTGCGGCGGGATACAGACGTTCGTAGACAGGCAATTAGATCGTCAACAAATTGCACTGGCGAGCCGACGCCCTGTCATGCCGACTGCCCCCTCCCGGTCGGGCGGGGGGTGGTGCGCGGCCGACTTCGGCTCGGTGGCCGACCGCATCCTGGTCCGCCGGACCGACGCCGGTCTCGCGAACAGGGTTTCAGGAAATGTCGAGTTCTTGTTTCGACCCCGCGTCGGGGGGTACCGGTCGCGGTATAACACCATCGCAACACAGGGGGAGAGTCAGGTGAAGATCAAGAAAACGGCCGGAGCCGTCGCGGCCACGGCCGCCATGTTCGGCCTCGGTGCGGTTCCACCAGCCTGGGCGATCAGCAATATTCAAGTAATGGGCGTGGCCGAAACGCTCAAGGATGTCAACGGCCCGTTGATCGGTTACACGGTCACGGGCCTGATGCCGAGCTCCGACCCCGTTCCGTACCCGGTCGCCGGCCGGCTGTATGAGGCTACGGTGAAAGCCGACGCGCTGGTCGGTACGGTCATGCCGGCGGTCTGGGATTTCAACGCCCGCGCCGAGAGCGGGGCCAACTATCGCGCGCTCGCCAATGTCTCCAGCCTCAGTGCAGCGCCCATCGGGCAGGGTGGCAGCTCCACCGGCAAGGTCTACTTCGATGTCGTCGGCGACATGCCCAACAGCGTCGTCTTCAACAATGGCTTCGAAGACATTTTGGGCTGGATCCAACCGCCCGGTATCTCACCCGGTGGCTCGCCGACCGGCGGTGGCGGTGGCGGCGGTGCCTCCACCGGGGCCAACGGCGGTGCGACCGGCGGCGGTGGCAATGCACAGTTGGGACCCTTTGGCCCGGGCGGTAATACGGGCGGAGATTCGGGTAACGGCGTTACGGGCAATGATCCCGGCGCCGGTGGCGGGGCGACCGGCTCCGGTGGCAGCGGAGCCGCCGGAGATACCGGCAGCGGGGCCGCGGGCGGCGGGGCCGGCTGACTTCGTTCCGGCACCACATGCCGGTAGCGCGGGGGGCCCGCCGGCTGACGTCTGCTTCCCCGGTTTAGCCGGATATTCCGGCGTGCTTGCTGACGTGCTATCCACTGAGGCGGATAGTTGGGCCTGGCACGCAACGTCAATGATGCGCACTTCGTCGGAAAACGCGCTCGCGGTCTGTATAGGCGGCGGATGGAGCGCGGCGTCGAAACGCCGGAATACGTCCATGGACTGTCAGCACGCATAGGCGCGGGCCAACTCGTCGGCGCCGGGTTGAAGACATCCGACGAACCATGCCGATCTGTATCTCGTCGCGTTACCCAGTTTTCAGAGCGAGTTTGGGTGCGCTGTCGGTGGAAGTGGACACGGGACTTCGCTGTAGGCCAGAGATGCTGTGGCCGAGTCAGTGCTTCGGTCGCCAGGTTTGCGGCGTGATACGGCCTCCGTAAATGGGAAGCTCGATGGGGCGGTCGGTTTCGGCGAACTGCGACCACGGCTTGGTGACCCCGGCCGTACCGTGGTCGCGAGTGCGACGGACTTCATCGAGGTCGATGGTGGCCGCGAGCACGGTCTGTTCGGCGCCGACAGCCGCGGCCAATATGCGTCCCTGTGGGTCGACCAGCAGGCTGCGGCCTTGTCCTCGAGGGGCCGCCGCATTGACACTCGCGACGAAGACCTGATTGACGATCGCGTTGGCTTGAGCCAGCACGACTTCCTGCGCGCGGTCAGCGGTCGGGGTCAGGACAACGTTGAGTAGGAGTTCGGCACCCATCCAGGACAGCTGGCGAGAGACTTCGGGGAACCACGCGTCGTAGCAGACCGTCAAACCGACAGTGCCTACGTCGTTGATGGGCAACGTGACGAAGTCGTCTCCCGGCTCACACTTCTCCACCGGACGCCACGGAAACACCTTGCGGTAGCTGGCCGCCAGTTCCCCGGTGGATGAGAACACCACCATCGTGTTGTAGATCAGTCCCGACTCGGTACGTTCCAGGATGCTGCCTGGAACCAGCCAGATGTTGAGTTCTGCTGCGAGGCGGGCGACTTCGCGGCACAGACGCCCGCCGAGCGGCTCCGCGTGCCGGACTGTACTTTCGGCATCCCAGGGGTCCCATGAGCCCAGAAGGTGTTGCTCCGGGAACACGAACATCGACGTACCGGGATACTGCCGCACCAGGATCTGCATCCGGCGGCCGAAGTCCTCCGGCGAACCGACGGCGTCGTCCTGTACGAGAGCGAGAGACAGTTCTTTCGCCATGACCTTCTCGATCCTGAAGTAATTGAGTTGAGAAACGGTAGGCAAACGGGATGTAGCGGGCGCTGCGGGATCGAACTCCTTGAGGCGCCCATATCAATACCCGCATCGCTTCCGATTATTCGGCGAGGCGTTCACTATCTTGGTGGAGGAGTACTGCGAAACCCGCCGGATACGCTGATCGGCTGAGTTCCGGCTGCTGCAGTTCGCAGGTTGTCGCCACCACTTGGTTCCGCCGGGCACCCGCTGATCATGTCTGACGGCTGTCGAACCGTCATCGAGCCGACTCAACACCGGCGTAGTCAGGTGACGAGTAAGAGCCGATATGCCCGGCGTTGCTCCACAGGCTGCCCTTGCGTGCCGCGCCTAAGCATGAGGGCGTTTTCGTGGCTGACGACGTGTCACCGGCGACCAACTCTTCGCGCGCCCCAATAAGTCCTGCCCGCGGACGCGAGCCCGCCGAGCCCGCCCATGAGGAAGAACGTCCCTTTCTTCTCTGCTGCGCCGTTTATCCGCTAGCCCTGCGGGTACATCGGGCGTTTGGAGCCAATGAAGGAGGACACCGTGGCTACTGGAGAAACCGGATTCGACGACGTCACATTCGATCTTATTTCGGTTCAATATCATTCGTTGAAGGCGGGGCATGACTACGGCCAGTACGTACGTGATGCGAAGAACGCCGGTCTAGACGACATTGCCTCATTCTTCGAAGAGGTGATGGCGCAGGATTCAGACCGCGCCCACAAGTGCCACGACTTTCTCAAAAAGATCACCGCCTCCTCGCAGTCATAGCCCCTCGGGCTTCGCCGGTTATGTGTGCCGGGGCATTCGCGTAGCCGATGACGGCGATGCCGCGGGACGTTCAAGTTTGATCTCATGTGGCGAGCGGTGGTCGCTGGTCGGTTCGGTTTCGTGGTTGACCGGTGTGCGCCCGACCAGTGCCACAGCCCGTTCTGTCACGGTTGAAGAATGGGTGACAAGCGGCTAGCGGCGCAAGCAACCGCCCCAACGAGGTGCAGGATTGACGATGAGCGAGCCCACCAACAGTCGCATCACCGTGCACGTCGCCGACGACTACGAAGATTGGTTTATCCACGGCCTCGTCGCTGTCCAACTCACGTTCCCCGTCCCAACTACCAGGATCGAAGCTGCGGGCAGCCTCGAGAAGGTGATCGCACCGGTCATCGAGCAAGCCGAAGCAGCGACCCATCGATGGAGCGCACCGCACATCTACGTGATGGAACTGCACTACGGCGTCAGTGCCTATACCAGCGTGCACCGCAGCTACCAAGGCGCCCGGCGCAGCCTGACCGACTGCTGCGCAGAATGGGGCATTCTTGATTTGCTTGCCAGCTCAGAGATGGGTGCCCTTGGCACACCCGGAACTGGGGTACCGAACGCCGATGAAGACAACCAACTCACCTACGGCATCAGCTACCTCGAGGTCGAGGAATGAAACACGGGGAGCACCGTGCAACTTCCCAAGGCCGGCTAAATATCGCCCGTAAGCATGGTCGCATGGCCATCACGGTGCAGGTGTGCCGTAGGACCGCCACGGCGCACAGAGTCGTCACCGCTTTCCGGTAGCCATCGGCGCCGGCTTGCCCTGTCGTGGGCAGGGCGAAGCGTCCGTGCTTCTGCCAGCTGGCTTGAGGAAGAACGATCGGTTGCCGCCAGCTTGTTGGTCAGATTTCAATTGCCGTTGACACGAGACAGCCGGGGCCACTGCCGCTTCACCGGACTGGTTAATCGTGTCACGTTCGACAAAGTCCGCGAGCTGGGCTTCGAAGTCTTCCGTAGCCAACGCGCGTCGGTTCAAGCAGCGCGACGCCTACACGCAGCCGACGTCTCGAAATTAAGGCGTCGGCGTCGTCGTCAGCGCCTTCGGCCTGACTTGGTTGCTCGGCTCCCGACGTCATCATCTTCGGATCGGCGTCGGGATCGCGGGGCTGTGGATCTTCTGGTCCCTGGTTCGGTCGATTCATCGCCTGCCTTTCGTCTACAAGCGCCGCATACCCACGTGACCCTTGTTTATCCGCATCGGTCGGTCGAAGCCGCCGGCGGTTGTAGCTTCGCCGCGATAGCGCATCTGAACGCGGCGGCGAACGGGGCACCGGGATGTCGCCTCGCAGCAACCGTCTCTGGCTACAGAGTTTCGTCTAGGAGACACCGGCACGGTCCCTCGCGGAATTGCGGTTGTAGCTCATCAATGTCGATTGCGAGCTGTCACGTTGCAACATGGTTTCGAATTTCGGTTGGTGAGTGAGTTGCCGAATAAGTTCCGCCATCACATGCCGAAGGAGGTCGGCATACTCACGGTCGTTCAAGTTGGGACCCCCTGTCATCGAGTGGTGATGCGAAGCCGGCTGAAGAGTCGATGATCAAAGGGCCGAAGATCAAACCTCGGACGCGACTGGTGAACCGCGCACGCAATGGTGGGCCAACTTGCGTTACTCGGACTGCATAGCGATCGATAGCCCTCGGTACGTCCGGTGCTCGTACAGCGGAAGGGGCCGGCGCTCACGTGATCGCCGCCGAACCCACAGAACTCGCGACGCGTGGCGTGAGGCGCGCGCCGCCACCGGGCTGCCCGATGAGGTTCGGGTGATCGGACAGATACCGATTTGCTGGGCCTGAAGCAGTATTGGGACGAGGGAGAACGCCCCCGACGTCACCGAAACCGACCGGCAGCCGACGGCCTGAGCGCTAGCCGGTGTCGCGCCCTTTGCGGCTACGGCGATATGCCGCGCGCCGAAAGTCGGTGAGCCATTGGGGCGTCAGTGCGACCTCGGAATCGGTGTGCATTACCGGATCGAACGCGATGTCGTCCTGGCTGGGATCGACATGGCGAAGCGTCAACCGGGCCAGCGGTCGAAACGGCCCGGTGGCCGCAGCTTGGTCGATGTCGAAAGTGACTGTTCCCAAATCGATTTGCTCTTGGATGTCACACAGCGACAACCCCGCAGCTTTGATGTCGGTGGACAACCGAGCGCGCACCCACCACACGCCGCCCTGGAATCGAAGCGGCATCAGACTTGAAAAAGTCGTACCCGACCATCTCGACACCGGCGACAGAACGATGCGGCTGTTCGCGATGGTGGACGCCAGTAACACATCCCACGGCGTACAGCTCCGAAGATCCTGTTGTGGCGGCATGCGCCAGGCTAATCCAGCGATATCGGGCAACCGTCCCGGCAGGCCGACGCCCTTGGAGACCCTGGCGATCACGTCGCAGGACTCCACCGGCAATCCCTCGCCTGGCGGTGCGACACGCTCGAAGATGCCCTCAGCGACTACCCCCACAGGGTGGAAAAGCCGTCGGTGCCGTAGGGCCGATCCCAGTTGGACCGGCAGCGCAACGACGTCGGAAATACGCACGGCCCATGGGTGCCCGCAAATTCGCTGAGTGAAACGGCGCACGCGTCTCAACGGGAACAGCGACATCAGGTTCACACCACCGCCAGAGCCTCGGTGGGCACGGCTTCGAGATACCGATGTGCGCGACCGCGCCCGACGTGCTCCACACCTGAAAGACTCCCGACGTAGCCACCGGTAGAACTACTCGGTGATAACTGGCGGAGTCGTGGGAATGACTTGAGCCGGAGAGCTTGACGTGGTCACCACCCCATTGCCGGCAAGGGAGTCGGTAGAACTCCTACGTGCCGACACGCCGCTGACGCTACGACTCAACCACCGCGATGAGGTTGTCGGGCCGAGGACTGGGTAGCAGTAGTTCAGGTGATGCGGGAGTCCGGACCCTCGTTTCGCTTAGCCCTCGGTAGTCATGAAGCGGCTGCCGGGGGCGACTCTGGGCCAGGCCTTTGACACCCAACAGGCAATGGCAGTGGCGAACCTGTCGAATACTGAGATGCGTTTATCGACATCGGACGGCATATCGGCGCCGACGTCGCGGTGACTCTCAGGGGTAGTCATGACGCTCCTTGGCTTGCTTGACATCGGGGCCGCTGAATACCCCGTGGTCAGGAAGTAACCTGAAATCCTCCGGAAACGATGGAAGAGAGCCGCGAGGCCAACGCCGTCCTCGCGTCAACGTGGTTTCGCCTGACCCATGTCACGTTGAGCGGTTCCCGATAGATGAAATGCGCGCGACGCGCCGTGAGGCCGGTGGACTGTCAATCTCCTGGGAAACCAAAGACCAGCCGTTTGCGCGGCGATCTCCCGGGTAGGCCGGTGCCCCAGGAATGAGAAGGAGAAGCAGGCGTGGCAACAGAAGAAATGCTCGAGGTGCGCATGGGCGCACCCGGTAAAGTGCTGGAGATTCGAGCCGGCCGCGTGGAGATCGATATTCCGCGCTCGGTGGGTTACTTCGGGGGTTTGGCGGCCGCTGTCGGCTTGGGCCTGGTGGAGCCACCGCTGGCAATTTTCATCGCTGCCGTTCCGGCGTTCAAGGTGTTAACCAACTCCGCATTGCCCCGTGCCGTCCGAGTCGTCGGTGAAGCACTGGAGGGTGCGGCTAAACCGGTAGGCAGCGACGCTGAAGGGGTCATCCTCCTCCAGGATCAGGGCAAGGCCGACACCCACGTGATGGCACTTCCGCCAAGCCGTCGACGCACTGCCACGCCGCCGAAAACTGCTCGTCAGCGCGTTTGATCGTCGCCACCTCCTGGTCAAATGGGCTTGCGCGGAGCTGCCCTGGCGACCGTCATGCCGACCCGCCGACCGCGGATACGCCGTCCCTGGCAACCGGACGCGCGGTGTTGAAGCCGATTTGGGTGCCCGTGCCGCCAGCACCGAAAGACCCTGCAGCGGCCTTACCGACCGTTGGCCAGCTGCGCCACGGATGGGGCTTGCGAAGACGGGCGTCATGTGTTTGTCGCCCCGATGATCGCCGCTGGCATATCCGCCGCGAGACTGACAACACAATTCCCGCAGGCGTGCAGGCTATAGGAGGCCAGGTCGACGGCGCACTCGAGGACGCCGAATTGGTCTAGCCCCTGGTCGGTTCGCCATAGGCGCAGACCTTCGGCTGTCGACGAGCCAGCCGGTTGAGCGCACGGATAACGGGTACGTCGGAGCACTACACCGGCGGTAAGCAGCACGCGCCACAGAAATATTGATGTCCAGGAGAAGCATGGCGCACGACATATCGTCCAAGGTGGACGAAGCAATTGCAAAGCATGAAAGCGACCCGGCCTACGAGGTGCATCTCGGTGGTGTCGTGGACATCGCCGGGTCAGCCCACCGGGTTGTGTCGATCTGGTTGGAGGGAGTCCGGTGGTCGGGCTATCTCAAGCAAGCAGAACCCGCGCGAACTCGAGCCGCCTCCGTCGGCCGGGTAGCCGCGTTGGCGGTCGGCGTCGTAGTCCAAGATTGCCATGCCGCGCTGATCCCCCGCCAGCAGCAGTCGAGCGACCGCTTCAAGCGAATCGTGCTGCTCTTTGGACAATTGCACCAGCACCGACACCGCCTGTGCCACATCTAGATCGAACCGATGCATAAGCCGCTGCTTGGCTTGGCCGACGACGTCCGACCGATGAGCAGATCCGCGCACTATTTTGCGACCGCTCGGTGACCGCATCACTCGGGTCAGCTGGCGGCCGAATACCAAACCCATTGCCGTAGCGCTCTCGTCGAACGCCTTTGCCTTGTCTGCGTACAGATTCAAGGCGGCGTGGGCGGTGTCGTCATCGGACAGCGGAATCGCAAGAATCGATCGAACCGGCGTGCTTCTCAGCGCCTTCTCAACGAACATGCTCCAACGCGGCTCCCGCTCGAGATCAGGAACAGCGTACGGGCGCTGGTCGTGCGCCGAGTGATAGCACGGCCCCTCGAGGAAGCGTCGTTGCAGGTTGTCCAGAACCAGTGGATGTCCGTCAGTGGCGCCCAGCGACCGGATCACTCCACTGGCTTCGATCAGCGTGATGCCCGCGTGGTGGACAGGTGGGATCAGGTCCACGGCCAGCGCTGTGATGGTCGACAGAATGGAATAGACGTCTCCGTGCCCTTGCCGCCGCGTAGTACGAAGCTCGGCAGAAATGGCCTCATCGATCCGGGCAGTGATGTCACCCGCGTCATCTGCCGATGGCGGCCCCTGAAAACCCGTCATAACCTAACCCCCTGACAAGACCCGGCGCATGTGGGCGACTTGCGCGCAGTGTCTACCGTCAACTCATACCGCCTCGTGGGTACGCCAGCGCGGGTGTTCAGATCCTCCCCCCGCGACCGTCGGGCGGCGCGGTCGACGGTGTCCCGGCGACCGATCATCAGGGTCAGCGGCACGGCAGCGGCGACGTTGCCGAGCGATCGGCGTGCGACCACCGGATGTGGCCGCGTCGCGGCTGTCCGTCGCACCGCCTCCCGTGCATAGCCGAGCTGCATTGAGCGTGCGCCGCGAGGCTCCTTGCTGGAGCATCGGCTGCAGCCGGACCTCTTCGGCGCGGCTCTCGAACGTCAGCTGTGCGACGGCGTCCGGAAAAATCAGCCGACACAGCTGCCTGAGGTGCTTCCGTGGACAATCGCCGGTCGAGACGTCGATCCCATTCAGCAGACGATTGAAATCCATATGGTCGGGCTTTTGGTGGACCAGAATGCCGCGGGTTCCGCCCATCGGAACTCCTTTCAAGGCCCGCCGGATGCCCCTACATAGTGACTCGAATACATAGTGACTCGAAACATCCACGACTTTCGTTCTTTGACGGTTGTGGCGGTTTTCTCTCCGTGGCGGCCGCCTGAGCAACCGCGGTGGCGGCCGTGCAGTACGACCTTCTGTTTCGGTACCTCCGAGGGCTCGGACAGCCCTCGGTCTTCAATGTTGCCTACAGTGCCCGTTCCGGTTGAACGTTGAGCGGGCCTCCTCTAGCAGCGACCTGTGGTTGCCGCCTGGCCCGATCAAACCGAGCGCATGACCAGGCCGTCGATGGGCCGGTTACCAAGGACCGCCTGACGGCCAGCCGCGGACGTCTTCTCCTAAGCGGCAACACGATCCGCACGATGAAGAGCGCTCATAGTGCTTCCCACCAGCCTGGCTGCACACCACAGCGGCCACATTCGACGTCGACGAACCACCGCGTCGGCTCCTCGTGGCCGGCCGACCAGACTGGCTTGACCCATACGATCTTCGCTGACTGGCTGCATACGTTACATAAAGCCATTACGGGCGGGCGTGGCAGCACCTCGGCAGGTTAGCCGGTGAGACCGGGTCTAAACCCAGATCGAACACCAGTCGGGAGCCGAGCAGTCCCATCGTCCCCAGTGCGACAGCCAGGGGGCGCGCTGGCGGACTCGCTTTATCTGCAAGCCAGTGGCCGATACGGCGCGGGAGGTCCTAGCGGCAGACTAGGGCTAGGAGCAGCGGCGGCTCTCAGATTTCGATCGGATCAGTCGTGCCGCCGAAGCACCGATGCCAAGCGACGGCCCGCTTGTGCCCCAGTAGGAGAGATGCCATGCCCAGATTCGATATGCGTTTCAGGTCTGCCACTGTCGATGGTCCCGACCTCCTTGACCGTGAGGCCCCCAGCCGAATGATCGACGATGACTTCGGGCGACACAATGAGGTATTCGACACCAGGCACTTTGCTCTCGCCGTATTGATCCGCGACCTTCGCGGCCCCAGGCCGATCGGAAACCGTTGATCGTCCGCCTTTTCGAAGAAGTGTTGGAAGCCTACGGCGGACTCAACCGTGGGAACGCGTTCACTAAGGTAAAGGCGACGATTGTCAGCGGAGGTCAGCTATGAGGCATCATGGGGTGGCACAGGACGATTCCCCGAGACATATGGTCGCCGCACTTCGCCACGAGCGGTCTTCGGTTCAACCGTACGGCGCCCAGGACCAACGACCGAGCTTCACACCGCAGCGGATTGCCATCACCAACAATGTCGGGTTGTCCCGTTACTTCTCACGTCGAAACCACCCGCGGGCGTCTGCGAACGCGACTACGAACCAGATACGTAAGGAACCTGAGACACTTCGCCGTGAGGCTCCTCCCCTGCCGGGCCGAACTTCGACCCCGACTTCTCAAGGCGGCGTTCGAACAGTCGCTGCAGCGGTGTGGCGACGAACGTGGTGATGATCGTCATGAGCGCCAGGATGGTGTAGAGCTTCCCCGAGATCAGTCCGGCTTCGAATCCGATGTTGAGCAAGATGAGTTCCATCAGGCCACGAGCGTTGGCGAGTGCTCCCATCGAACCGGCCTCGTGCCAACTCATGCCCTGCGAACGGGCTGCCAGCCCAATGGCACCGAACTTTGCGGCGAAGGACACGACGAGTACGACGCCCGCCACGAGAAGAGTGGCTGGGTCCAGTATCAGGTTGAGCTGAGTATTGAGCCCCGAATAGATGAAGAACGCTGGCAACAGCAGGTATGCGACCAGCGGTTCGAACCGCTCGCGGATCGTCTCGAGTAGCGCACCGCGTGGCATGACGGCACCAGCCACGAAAGCGCCGAACACGGAATAGATTCCGACCAGATCGGTGAACCAACTTGCGGTCAGCACGACGAGGAGAACGATGCTCGTGTGCGCGATCGGCACGCCGCCGGTGCGTTCGATATCGGCGCGGGGTGGCGTCCACGTCGCTAATCTCCCGAGCAGCGGACGGCCGACGTAGACCATGAACGCCAGGTAGGCCAGCCCGCCTCCGATGGCCAGAAACGCGCCGAACATGCTTCCCTTGGCCGTCGCAACGACTGTCGCCAACAAGACCCAGGAGCACGCGTCGTCAATGGCGGCGCAGGACAGCGCCATCGTCCCCAACCGGGTATCGAGCAGTCCGGAGTCGTAGACGATCCACGCCAACATCGGAAACGCCGTAATGGCCACGGCGGCTGCGACGAACAAACCACCCTGCCAATGCACGACCTTGTCCGTGAAGTATCCGCCGACGCTGACCATCCACCATCCGACGACGCCACCGAGCACCAGAGGGACACCGATACCGGCGGAGGCGGTGACACCGGCCTGCCGCACGTGTGTGCCGAGGATGTCCAGCTTGAACGACGCCCCCACCAGAAACATGTAGAGCACGAGGCCGAGTTGGCCGACGACGTAGATGACCGTGAGGTTGGGGTGGGTGAAGGTTTCGCCTCCGATGGTCAGCTTCGCGGGGAACAGCCAATGCTGCCCGGCTGCCCATATGGATCCCAACACCGAAGGGCCGAGCACGAATCCGGCCACCATGATGGCGACCACCTGGACCTGGGCGAGTCGGCGGAACAACGGCCACAGCAGGCGATAGGTCGCGAGGATGACGGCGATCTGGAGGAAGAAGTGGGAGGCGATCGACAGAAGCGGGGGCATCAGCGTTTGTCCGACCATCGGAATACGGAGAGGCAAGCCAGCAGACCGACGATGCTCCACGCGGCCAAGACCAGAAATGTCCGCCCGTGCTCCCAGCTGCCGGCCGGTTCGAAGACGACCATCTGCGGCGGCAACAGGACCGACCGGAAGCCCTGAGCCATCCACTTGACGGGAAAGATCGAGCCGACGATCAACATCCACGTGGGCAACACCATGAGCGGCACATAGGTGCCCGACAGGAACTGCAGACCGACTGCCGGGCCGTTGGTGATGACCGCAGCCGAAAGGGCGTTGCTGACGAGGTTACTGACGAAGATGCCCAGGAGTGAACAGCTGATGATGCCAAGAATGAACACCCAGCTCAGCGTGAACCATCCGAACACGTCGGTGGGTAGATGAAGCCCAAAGACCAGCACGCCCACCAACAGAAGGATGAGAGCCTCGGCGAGACTCGCGATGGCGACCAGCATGATCTTCCCGGTGAAATACGACGATGCAGTCGCCGGCGTTCCACGTAGTCGCCTCAGGGCGCCCGTTTCCCGGTCGGCTGCGATGCTGATCCCGAGGTTGGTGAACGATGTCGACAGGATTCCGTAGGCGAGCATGCTCGCTGCGATGACGGCACCGGTGCTTGTTTCCGCACCGGGCAGTTTCGCCGAGAAGATGGAGCCCAACAGAAGGCAGATCACCGCAGGCATCGAGAAGGTCAGAGCCAGCTGTTCGGGACGCCGATAGAACATCTTCAGCTCGGGAACGACTCGGGACAACCCGATGCGCATTGGAGACGGCAGGGTTGAGCGGGAGTCGTCAACGCGGTGCCCGGGCTGGGCAACGTTCTCCGTCGCTTCGATCGCCATCACGCCAGCCCGATCAAGTGCAGATAAGCGTCTTCAAGCGTGGGTCGTGTGACGGTGAGTTGAGCCAACTCCGCCCCACCCGTCGACCGCTGCCGTATCAGCTCGGTCGGATGGTCGGTCTGCTCCACATGGAGCACATCTCCCTCCATCCACCGCACCGTCGCGGCCACGTTCATGTGTGCGGTCAATCTTGTCGGCGAATCCACCGCGGTCACCCGGCCACTGGCGATGACCGCGACGCGGTCGGCCAGAGCGGCGGCCTCCTCCAAGTAGTGGGTGGTGAGCAGAATGGTGGTGCCGTCGTCGGCCAAGACCCTGATGAGATCCCAGAACTGTCGTCTCGCCTCGGGGTCGAATCCCGTGGTCGGTTCGTCCAGGAAGAGCAGTTCGGGCTCGGCGATGATGCCGAGAGCGACGTCGAGCCGACGTCGCTGTCCCCCGGAGAGCGTCCTGACCTTCGAACCGGCACTCGAGGCGAGTCCCACGACTTCGAGTAGTTTCTCGGGCACCCGGGCCTCGCCGTAACACTTGGCGAACATCCGTGCCGTCTCCAGTACAGTCAGCATCCCGAAGTCACTGGTCTCCTGCAGCACGATGCCGATCCTGGCGCGCCAACTGCGCCCCGCAGTCCCAGGGTCTTCGCCTAGAACGTGTACCTGCCCGGCATCGCGTTTCCGGTGGCCCTCGAGAGTCTCGATGGTGGTCGACTTGCCGGCCCCGTTGGGACCAAGGATCGCGAAGACCTCGCCGTAACCGACGTCGAGATCCAGATCCTGTACCGCATGTAATCCCCCGTAAGCCTTCGACAATCCGCGCACGGTTATTGCGGACGACTGATTCGTGGGTGGTGAGGACGTCACGAGTGTGGCTCTCCCGCTTCCGTCTCGGCCTCAGCCTCCAGTTCGGCTAGCAGCTTTCGCACATCGGCGTCGGACAGTTCGTCCATCAGCCGGTCTACCTCGTCGTCGACCACAGTCGGCGGCGGTGGCGACGAAGCTCCGGTGGCTGCGGACACGTCGCCATGGATCGAGCGGAGCTCGGCGAGCACTCGATCGGCCAATGAGTTGACGCTGACGCCTCTGAGTATCTCGAGGACTGGGAGATCGATCGAGAACACCATATTGATCCTGACCCGGAAATCCATCGCCATCATAGAATCCAGGCCGATGTCCTCCAGCATAACGTCGGAATCCAAATCGTCTACGGCGCAATCGAAGACAGCGGCGACGATGTGTTTCACGTGATCCGCGATGACCGCCGGCCTGTCGACCTCCGGAGCGGCTGCGAGAACGGCGAGCACCGAGCCGTCGGAATCGGTCGCAGCTGAGAATGTTTCGGATGTTCCGAGATCCGAGAACATCGGTGGTGGCAGTCCGCCGAATCCGGCCTGCCGGGCTCGGCTCCAGTCGGCATTGATGGCGACGACGCTGGGTGTCCTTTGGTTGATGAGCCGATCGAGAATGCGTGCGCCCACTGCGGGTGTGATCAGCTCGATGCCCCGCTGGGCGTAGATCTTCTCCAACTTGAGCTCTTCGACCATTCCCACCGACCACGGTCCCCACCCGATGGTGAGTGCCGGCAGGCCCTGCGCGACACGGTAGTGCGCGAAGGCGTCGAGGAAGGCATTGGCGGCTGCATAACTCCCTTGACCCGGTGACGCAATCGTCGATCCAGCGGATCCGAACATGACGAAGAATTCGAGGTTGTGATTCTTGAAGGTGTCGTGCAGCACCCAAGTACCGATGACCTTGGGCGCCATCACCTTGGCGAAGTCGTGTCCACTCATATTCACAAGTAGTTGGTCGTTGACCGATCCTGGCGGCGTGGATGATTCCGCGGACCGGCCTGCCGCCATCTCGCATGTGGTTGCTCAGCCAGGCATTTACCTGCTCGCCATTGGCGACATCGACACTGGCGGTCGAGATTTGAACACCGAGGCGTTCGATCGCCCGGATCGTGCTGATGGTCGCGAAGTGCGGGTCGTCTTCGGCCAGTGTCAGCCATCGGCTTCTCGACGGAATGCTGCTTCGGCTCAGCAGCGTGATGTGGCGTGCTCCGCGTTCGGCCAGGTAGGCGGCCACAATGCGGCCGAGCGCTCCTGCACCGCCAGTCACGACATAGGTCGCATCAGGGGTCAGCTTGGTGGGAAACGGTCTTGTCAGGCTGCTGCACGGGCGCAGTCGTGGGACGAACGTCGTTCGGCCGCGGATCGCGATCTGATCTTCGGACCCGTCGTCGAGAAGGTGCTCGCAGATGCGTGCGGCGGTTTCAGCGCGGTCGTCGGTGTCATCGATGTCGATGATGCCGCCCCAGTGTTCGGAGAATTCCTGGTGGCCGATGACTCGACCGAGACCCCAGATAGCGGCCTGGTCGACGGCACGCAGTTGGGTTCCGGGAGCCGGCTGCGCGTTCGTGGTGATCAGGTGAAGGCGGGACTTTACGGTGTCGTTCTCCGCGAGTGCCTTCACGAGGCTTAGGGTGGCGAACGCGCCCAGCTGATGATTCTCGTCGGCGGAGAGGCGGTCGGAGATATCGAGTGGCCAGCAGTTGACGATGCCTTCGAGGTCGCCTTTGCCGCCGAGGTCGGTGAACAGCTGGCCCATCTGCTCGGGGCATCGGGTGTTCATCACGTAGTCCCCGTCGATCTCGGTGAGTGCAGCGACGGGTTGGTGGTTGACCACGAGAACGCGGTGGCCGCGGCGACGCAGTTCCTCCGCCAGGGTTGCGCCGACACCGGTGTCGTCGGCGAGAACGAGCCAGGACATATTCCGGGTGGCGTTCTCATGCTCCTCGCGCACGTCTGTTTTCATCTCATCGGACGTGGCACACCACTGAATCTCAAACAGCCCGTTGTCGATACGATCGGGTGACACGCGAGACGAGGCGTTCAGCGACTGCACCGAGAAGCCGTCGAAGACAGCGAGCGGCCTCCCGACAGCGTCGGTGATCGTGATGTCGCTCTCGACCTCTTCGCTGGTGGCCGAAACGACGCGAACGTGAACCTTCATGTGTTGTTCAGCTGCACCGTAGATAGCGCAGTGTCGTATCCGGGTCGGGAGGTACGGGTCCTGGTTCTCTTCCTGCCCGAGGAACGGTGCCCCGAATAATGTTTGGAAGGCGCCGTCGAGGAGTGCCGGATGGAATCGGAAGTGGTCGATGTCGTCGGTGATCGCCGCCGGAACAGCGATCTCAGCAACGGCCCAGTCTTCACCGGCGGTCACACTGTGGACGGATCGAAACGCGTCGCCGTAGTCAAAGCCGATTGCCGCGGTGCGGAGGTAGAAGTCGTCACCGCCGATCGAGGTGACCGGCTGATTCCGATCCGGCCGGTCCTGACGGCGCGGCGCCGCCGGAAGGGTGTTGAGCTCCGCGGTCGCGGTGATGGCCCATTTGGAATCGCCGTCGGCCGTGACCGTGAACGCGGCGAACTCCAGCGTGCCGTCGTCCTCGTTCAGGGTGGTTTTGAGAATGGGGTCGCAGGTTTCGTCGAGTATGACTGCGCGGTGAAGTACCAGGTTGTCCACACTGTGGTTCGACCCGTAGACCGCGTTGGCGGCCGCCGAAGCCATTTCCACGTATACCGCGCCGGGCACGACGACGCTGCCCTGCACCCGGTGGTCGGCGAGAAATGGGTTGAAAACGGAGCTGAGTTCGGCTTCCCAGGTGGGATGCAGGGCGCTTACGGATTGCCCTAGAAGTGGATGCACCGGGTCGTAGAACAGCGACTCCACCGCTTCCCGGGTTTCGTTCCAGAAACGCTTCGTCTGCCATGGGTAGGACGGGAGCGTGAGCAGTCGGCCGCCGTCCCGGGGGTTCACCGCGTTCCACGCGATCTCATGACCGTTGCAATGTAGTGCGCCGATGCAATTGAGTAGTGCGCGGCTGTCATCGAGGTTCCGTCGCTGGGTGGCCATCACCGAAACCCGTTGTTTCCCGGCGATTTCGAAGATCGACGCCGCGAGAACGGGATGTGGGCCCAGCTCGACGAAGTGGGAGTATCCATCCTCCAGCATTCGGCGGACCGCCGGTTCGAAGAGAACGGTGGCGCGCGTGTTCTGCCACCAATAGGCGGCGCCGGCCTGGTATCCCTCCAACTGTTCACCGGTAACCGTCGAATACACCGGGATCGCAGCGGCTTTGGACGATAGGCCTTCGAAGGCGCTGACGAGGTCCTGCTTCACCGCGTCCATGTAGTGGGTGTGATACGGCACCTTCACGGAGAGATACCGATTGAAAATTCCTGCCTCTTCCAATTGGCCGGCCATGTCGTCGAGGACGTCACTGTCGCCTGCGATGGTCACAGCCGACGGGCTGTTGATCGCCGCCACCGACACGCGCTGGCCGAACTCGTCGAGTGCCGGCCCACTGATCGTCCGCATCAGGGTGTCGGCGTCGAGGCCGACAGCGAGCATCCGGCCCTGTCCGCTCGTGCGCTGCTGGAGCCGGCTCCGATGATAGATCACCTCGACCGCCTGCTCTAAGGTGAGCAGACCGGCCAGATGGTGGGAGGCCACTTCACCTGCGCTGTGGCCGATCACGGCATCCGGGCGGATCCCGAACTGTGCGAGCTGCTCGGCCAACGCGATCTGAATGGCGAAGTTGGCCGGTTGCGCGATCTCCGTCTCTGCCATGCGAGAGGCGGTCTCATCGCGTCGGAGCTCATCGATGAGAGACCAGTCCGCGTAACAGGACAGCTCTCGGTCGCTGCGCAGGATGCTGTCGGTGAAGGCGGGGAAGACGTCCAGCAGCCCCCGGCACATCTTCCACCACTGCGGGCCCATGCCACTGCACACGAAAGCGAGCTTCGGCGCGGTGAGATCGGTGCGGCCAGTGGAGATCGCTCCACCGTCGGCGAGGGCTCGAAGTTGTTCTGCCGCTTCGGCGACACTGTCGGCGAGCACGGCATGACGATGGTTCAGGTGGGTTCGTCGCCGGCCGAGCGTGTAACCCAGATCCGCCAGCGACACATCGGGGTGCGCGACCAGATGCCCGGCCAACCGACCGGCCGCCGCGGCCAGCGCTTCTTCGCTACGAGCCGAGATCGGAAGCAAGGTCGGCGCCAGCTGCGCGGGCTGATTCACTGCGGGGGCGGAAACCCGGGCAGGCGGTTCGGCGAGCACCACATGGGCGTTGGTGCCCCCGAATCCGAAAGAGTTCACTCCGATCACGCGTCGCTCGTAGTCGGGGAATGGTCGACCCGTCCCAGGAACGTCGATCTTCAGGTCGGCGGGAGACACGTGTCGGGTCGGAGACTGAAGGTGCAGATTCGCCGGGATGTATCCGTGCTTGGCCACCAGTGCGGCCTTGATCAGGCCGGCCACCCCGGCGCCGGCCTCGAGGTGACCGATGTTGGTCTTGATCGATCCGATCAGAAGGGGATTTGTTGCCGTCCGATCCAACGTCAAGGCGTTTGCAAGCGCCTGCATCTCGATGGGGTCGCCGACGGGCGTGCCGGTGCCGTGCGCTTCCACGTATCCGACCTCGGACGGCTCGACACCTGCTCGCCGAAGGGCGGTCCTGATCGCAGCTTCCTGGGCTTCCTCGCGGGGCACGGTGATGCCGTCGGTGTGGCCGTCCTGCGACACCGCCGTGCCGAGGATCTGTGCGTAGATCTCGTCGCCGTCATCGAGCGCCCGTTGAAGCGGTTTGATGATGACGATTGCGCCGCCTTCTCCGCGCGCATAACCGTCCGCGGAGTCGCTGAAGGCCTTGGAACGTCCCTCGGGACTGAGAAATCCGCTCTTCGATTCCGCAATGGCAGTGTTGGGGCCGATCATGATGTTGACACCACCGGCAAGGGCGACATCGCACTCTCCATGCCAGATGCTCTGCGCCGCCAAATGCACCGCGACAAGCGAACCGGAACACGCGGTGTCGATAGTCATACTTGGGCCGCGAAAGTCGAAGGCGTGCGAGATCCGGTTCGCCAGCATCGTCATCATCATCCCGGTGGCCGAATGGGACTTGAACCGGTAACGACTGGTACGGCCCTGATTCTGCAGCAGTTGATAGTCGAGGGTGAATCCGCCGATGAATACTCCGACGTCGGTGCCCGCCAATCCATCGGCGGGAATTCCCCCGTCCTCCAATGCCTCCCAGGTGGCGTGCAGCAGGAGGCGCTGCTGCGGATCGAGTGAGTGCGCCTCGCGCGGAGACATCCCGAAGAACTGGGCATCGAACTGATCTATCTCGCTGAGAAATCCACCTCGCCGGGTCACGATCTTGCCGACCTTCGATGGATGCGGGTCGTGGTATCGGTCGGCATTCCAGCGTGTTTCGGGGACGACGCCCGTCGCGTCGGTTTCACTGCACAGCAGGTTCCACAGGCTCCCCGATGAGTCGGCGCCGCCGGGGAGACGGCAGCCGATGCCGACGATCGCCAACGGTTCGTGGTCGCCGTGTCCGGTGAGCATGGTCAACTGGACTGCAGGACCGGTGAGGTGGCGACGATCCAGTCACTGCTGACCGGGTTGCTCGCCTGTTCCTGGCGATAGGCCGATCTGAGCGCGTGCAAGAGCGAATCCCGTTGCCAGGCCTGCACTTGCCGCATCACGTCGTCGTCTGCGAACATCGACGATTTCTCCGCGAGAACGGTTTCGACCAGCTGACCTGCCAGTTGACGCAGCAGCCGAGCATTCGTATCGAATTGTTCGGCGAAGTTCGGGCTGGTTCCCATCATCGCGGTGTGCAGGGCCACCATGAAGTTCAGCGGCGAATACAGATCGACGAACGGCACAGAGGAGGAGCCGCTTTCCACTGCTGCCCACTCCCGGAAGAACCGTTGGACACGGTTGCTGAGCGCGATGAGTTCCTCGAGGTGGGGAACGAAGCCAAGATCGTCGGCGAAGCTCACGAACCGGCCGTTCATGTAGAGAAAACCGACGAATCCCCAGTAGAACGCGACATCCCAGATGATCTTCGACGACATCACGGTCGGCGTGCCCATCAGTGGGTACTGGTCCTGGTAGACGGCGAGCCACATCTCGGTGAGCGAACGAAACAGGGAGTCGCTGATCTGGGCTCGTCCGACGACATCCTCACCGTCCAGTTCACGGGCAATCATGTCGGTGATCAGACCATTGCCGATCGCCACCAGATCCAGTCCCGATGAATACAACGGATCCAGGAACACGCCGGCGTCACCCGTGAGGCACCAACGGTCGAGGCCGTCGAAGACCTTGGTCGCGCCATGACTGTACTTCTTCATCACCCGGAAGTCTTTGATCAGGTGGGTATGTTCCGCCACCACCGCGGCGCACTGCGGCTCGTGTGCACGCAGCCAAGCTCCGGCCTTGGCCAGCGTGTTGAACTCGTCGAAGCTGTGGAACGCCGGGTCGGCCACGATACCGACGCTGGTGGCGCCGGATGCAAGTCGAATGAGCCAGACCCAGTACCCCTCCCCCATCAAGTGATTGGTGGACATCGCACGGTCACCCTCGATGAGGCGCCCCTGCCAGTCCGGATCGTCGCTCCATCGGCCGATGTCGATTTCCGTTGCGACGCGAAACCAGGCAGCGTTGCAGTCGTGCTCGTTGGGCCGCTTGAGATCCAATTGCCGGGGCAGCATCCGGTTCCGGCCCGACGCGTCAACCACCCACCGTGCCGTGGTCTGCGTGACTGCGTCGTCGCTCTGAAGAGAAATCGTGTGCGGACGATTCTCGGAGCCGACCTCCACTGAACGAACCCGGCCGATGGCGATATCGACGCCCTCCGCCACGCAGCGTCGGTTGAGCTCGTTTTCCAACCTGCCGCGGTCGATTTGGTATGCCGCCTGCGGTACGAACGAGGAACTTCCCAGTTCCATCCGTTGCGCGATATCAGTGTTTCGCCCGTCGGAAAAGAACATCCGCAAGCCCATCTTGCGAATGTGCGAGGTGCTCAAGTGGTCGGCCAAACCCAGCTGATCCCGCAAGTAGTGGGCCGACACCTCAACGGTCGACTCGCCGACCGTATGGGTGACCTCAGGCACCGGGTGAAGGTTCGGCTCGATCACGAGAATCCGCGTGGTCGGACGCGCTCGGTGAATCTCCAGCGCCAAGGTGAGGGCCGCCACGCCGCCGCCGACGATGCTCACGTCATGATCCGGAGCCGGGTCATCGGCAGGGGACAGGCGGGATCTGATCCGTTGCGCGAGAGCCTGTCGTGCCTCCCGACTCATCTGCGCCACCTGCCCCCGCTCGTCCACCCGTCACCCTTTCTCGAGTCTTATCGACCACGTACCCAGAACTGCGACCGCCACACAGTCTGCGGTTGCTAGAGAAAGAGGCCGCTGACCACTCGCATGCCCAACCGTCGGAACACCGGGCCCGCGAAGAAGGACATCCCGAGCGAATCACACTCACGGCGCGCGGACAGCGTGCAACTGATTACCGATTCCTGACGTCTTCGTCAAGCCCGCCACGGACGACGGACCCGTCCGATGCGTTTGCCACAGGACAGTGGCATTTCCACCTTGCGATCTGCGCCGCACGCCTGCGTCGTGAAGCTTTTCCGACATTCGCCCCGGTTAGCGCGCTTCATCTCCTGCGTTGGCCGGCACGACCTGAATGGTCAGCTCAAGGGCGGGAAGTAGTTCGAGTAGGTCGTCGAGCGTGAACTCGTGGATGCGGGCTTGAAGTAGCTTCGTCACCCGTGGGCCGGTGAGATGGAGAAGAACGGCTGCTTGAGCCGCGGTGAGGCGCTGTTGGGTGATGCGCTTGATGACAGCGGTGATCAGTGTCTGGCGTGCTGACCATGTCGCTGCATTTTCCTCTTTGGTGTCAATCTCACTGGGCAGAAGGTTGGTTGGGCTGCAAGGTTCCAGGTGTGGTCTATCGACGTGGCTCGGTGAAGTCGGTATCTCGCCCGATGTTGGAAGGTCTGGTGCGGCCTGCATGGTGATTGAGTTGATCGCGGGGATCGTGGGTGGATCGGATAGGTCGATGCGCACAACGTTGTCCCGCGCGGGTTTTGGGTTCGCCACTGCCGTGCGTGGTTGGTCGAGTGCACTCTTTGTGTCGAAGCCCATACGAGGTCCTCTGTGGCGTTTAGTGATTCGGACTGTGCGCCTACTGTCCGGCAGAATCGCAGTTACCGGTGCCGGCGCACCGGGCCGGCCCGCAATGGTGGCACTGAGACGTGTGGCGCAGTGGGGCTGGTGTTGCGGAAGGTGACTGGGATCCGGACGCGGTCGCCCAGGGGACGGCCAGCATGTGTCGGACGTTGTGAGCCGCGTGGCGGCATGGCGGTTGCGCGGTCGTAGTCGGCGCGGCGAGCGGGGTCACGGAGCAGAGCGTAGGCAGCAAGCACCTGCCGTAGGTGCTCGTCGGCGGTGTGCGGGGTCGGTGTATGGCGTGTGTCGGGGTGGTGGGCGCGTAGCCGGCTGCGGTAGGCGTGGGTGATCTCGGCCTGGGATGCCGTCGGTGACACACCCAACACCAGGTAGGGATCGGGATTCTCGCGCACGGCGCTGCTACCTCCGAGCAATGGTGCGGTGACTCCCGGGATTACAGGGCGACCGGGAGCCACCGCCGTGAGACGGTCCATCGGACACTGAGGCCGATCGCGCCGTCGGGTTCAACTCATCGAGGCCACGTCGCCGAGGACTCTCTTTGATGCTTGTTGTGAGCGACCCCGGGCAGCCGGCAGGGATGCCCCGAAGAGCCATCCCGCCGACCTGCCGGGCCTGGCAACGACGTGATGCACTGCCCACTTCGAACTGCCACCTCGAGTGGCGGTGCGTACGCGGGCCGATCCCGGACGCTGGAGCCGGCCGCGGTGACGCGACATCGGAATCATTGTGGGCGACACGCGCGTCGTTGCTGCTGATGATCATCGGTGGTGGCATCACCTCCCCTGTCTGACAGTTCATTTCAGCAGGACAACCGGGCTTGCCGGAGGAGACCGCTGGGTAGCCCATACCGGCGTTGGGAGGCATCGCCGCGTCGGGCACCTGCGACGGTCGTTTGGCACCCATTGGCCTGGGCGCCGCCGCTGCGTCGTGGTGACGCCGAAGCGGGGCGGGCCGGGGCGGGCCGCAGGCATCTCGGAGAAAAGGTCAGCGACCTCACGCTCCCATAGGGCCTCGTCCTGCTGCAGGCGCATCCACTCGGCCTCCACTATCGCCGCCGCCTCATCGAGCAGGCTGATTGCCCATCCGGTGTAGGTCGCCATGTCATTCACCCCCTTCTCTGAATACCGCGGCCCTGCCCCAGTCGTGAGGTGGGCCGTCGTCAGGCGCCGATTGCGGTCTTCTCGTCGCTGGCGATCTTGATTCGGCGCGGCTTGGCCTTCTCGGCTACCGGGATGGTCAACCGCAGCACCCCGCCGCCATAGCTTGCCTCGATCTGGTCGCTGTCGAGGGTCTCGCCCAAGAACAACTGCCGGCTGAACACTCCACGCGGCCGCTCGGCGGACACCATCTCGCGGTTGGGATCCAGGTCGGGTCGCTTGGCGTGCACGGTGAGCACATTGCGCTCGACGTCGAGGCTCAGCGAATCTTCGTCCACGCCCGGCAGATCGAACTCCACAATGAACTTTTCTCCGTCACGCCAGGCATCCATCGGCATCACCGCCGGGCGTGCCGCCGTGCCCAACACCTGCTGGGCGAGGCGGTCGAAGTCGCGAAACGGATCGGTGCGCATCAACATGATCTCTTCCTCCTACCCATCTAGACTGTCCGACAGATCTATGTGAACTGTCATAGATTTCTTATAGCACTAGAGTTAGTTTCATGCAAGGATGATTTTCGGACGTAGTCGGTGGCGAAAGGGAGCCGTTCAGTGCCTAACGATCCTCTGCCGCGGTCAGCGCGGGGCGTGTACGGCATCTCGGTGGCCTCGGAGCTGACCGGCATTGATCCGCAGACCCTGCGGCTCTACGAGCGGCGCGGACTACTCACCCCCGGACGCACCGACGGCGGCACCCGCCGATACAGCGAGGACGACCTGGATCGCCTGCGGCGGATCAGCGACCTGGTTGCCCAGGGCATCAACATCGCCGGCATCGCCCAGATCTTGCACCTGGAACACCGCAACACCGAACTCGCTTCCGACAACAGCGACCTCAAGTCCGAAAACGCCCGGCTGCGATCCAAGGAACCGACCATCACGAGGAGGACCGGAAACCCATAACCACGATGCCGCCGCACCCGTCCCGCCGCCGACGCAGCAGAACAGCAACAGGCCGCCGCACCCAGCCGCCCGCCATACTCGACCTCCGCCTCCTCGCCGCGCCTGCGACAGAGCGACGCCGAGGGGCTGGACAACAATCGGGATCGGTGGGAGATCCCGACCGCGCAATCTGCACCAATGAAGCGGACGGTGAGCCGATTGCCACTCGACTGCTCATCGGAGTTGATTGCATGACGCGTCTTATCGGCGCACCATGAGAGATCATGCTTGACAAGCGGCTGACGCCGGACGAAGAGCGCCGGACATTCGACGCGGTGCTGGTCCGTGCGCTTACCGATGGACAGCGGTGCTCGTCATGCTCAGGCTTGCATCCCGACGTGCGCGACGCCATCGACGCGGTGGCAGAAGCGTGGCTCAACGATCCGGCGTCGCTAGCAGCCAATGCGCGCAAGGTGTTCGCCGACCGTGCGGGCACCCCGCTGTAGAGCGATACGTCGCCCCGTACTTTGCTGGACAATCGAACGACGAGTCTCCGCTCGGGGCCGAAGCGTGGGTCCTAGGCTGTCTCACCTGACCGGGCGAGACCGCGGGTGGCGGGGCCTTCCAGCAGTGTCCCGTCCGGCGCGAACCGGGAGCCATGCAGCGGGCACTCCCACGTCCGGTCGGCACCGTTCCATGTGACGATGCCGCCGAGATGCGGGCAGACCGGGGATACGGTGCGGCGCGTCCCGTCGGTGATGCTCGTTGCGCGTAGGTGCCACGGCGGTCCGCTGACCATGCCGCCGCCTTCGGCGACGGTGGCCGACGAGGCGGTAATGGGACTGACCCAGCCCTTCGCGAGGTTGAATCCGACTTCCAGATTCGCTTGCAATGCGGTGGCCAGGCCGGTGAGCTCATGCGGGCTCCAGCTGGCGAACGCGTCGGCCCACTCGACGTGGCCACCGAGCACGCGCGACGACAATGCCAGCGCGGCGGCCGCGCCGTTCGTCAGACCCCATTTGTCGAAACCCGTTGCCACCAGCACATTGTCGATCTTGGGCAACAGCGGACCCACATAGGGCAGTTCGGCGACGGGAGTGTAGTCCTGGGCGGACCAGAAGTGTGTCTGAACGGCGCCCGGGTAGTGCAGCTTCACCCAATCGTCCAGTTCGGCCACGCCGTCGGCAGGCTCGTCGGCGCGGCCGACCGTGTGGCCCGCGCCACCAACGATGAGTTTGTCGCCGCCGGCCGTCGGTGCGTAGCGCACCGACCGGGTCGGGGAGTCGACGGAGATGAACATCGGGCGGGTCACCTCACCGGGGACGTCGTAGGCCTGACAGTACGATCGGTGCGGCTTGAGGCGTGCGAAGAAACCTCCGCGGTCGAGAATCGGAATTCCGGTCGCCAGTACACATTGTGGCGTCGTGATCGAGAAAACTCGTCTTCGATCGTCATCGCCGTCTCCAGTCTCCTGCAGTCCGACACGGAGCGGACTTCGCCCTGAAACCGAAACCACTCGCACGCCTTGAAGCAAGGTCCCGCCGTGCGTTTCCAGTTCCACTGCGAGGCTGTTCAGAAGCGGCATCGGATCGATTTGCGCCTGATCCCGTAGTCGTACCCCGCCGTGGAAAGGGAAAGGAACGTCGGCGGTGTCGATCCACTCGGCACCCTCGAGTCCGGCGTCCCGGCACGCGTCGAGCACCGACTTTGCGGTGCTGATTCCCGCCGGACTCTGCGCATAGGCGTGATCGTCTTCGCGCTGCACATGCAGACCATGGTCATCACAGTGCCGCAGCAGCCAGTCCCGGCCCTCGGCATTACCGCTGACGTACCTCTGCAGGGCGTCGCGCCCGTGCTTGCCGGCGATGCGGGAAAGCTTGCTGCCTTGCAGGACGCTCAACTTACCGGTGGTGTTTCCGGTGGTGCCGGCGCCAACGTAGCGCGCTTCGACCACGGTCACCCGCTTACCCGCGCGCGCCAATAGGACCGCAGTGGTCAACCCGGTGATGCCCGCACCGACCACGACGATGTCGGCCTGAGGCACGTCGATCATCGTTCCCAGCGGCGTGGTCGAGGTGATGCGGTCGGTTTGCCACAGCGAAGTCATGGTGCGTCCAGTACCCCGCCTGCGCAACGCCAAACAGCAGGCACGCTGTCGAGGCGACAGCCGTCGCATTGCTCGGCCGCTGGCCGGGTAACCGGATGGCGCTTCGCTTGGACCAATCGGGGGCGCGCATCGCGGTGCACTTGATCATGAGGGTGTTGCTGAGATCGCCGTCAGTGTTGTGTGCTGCCTGGCCAAATCCGTTGTGCGCCTCCGATTTTGCTGAAAACACACCCGAGTCTACGCACGGTCCCGGCCCAGCTGGCGGTCAAGGCTCGCGATGCGGCGCCACGACGGTGACGGCAACGGCAAAGCTGCAGCACCAGGAAGCGGGGGTTCCGCGGGCCGCCGCGCGTTATTGAAGTGCCGAAGCTCCCCGAACTGCCACAAGGCGTAATGTCGATACTGTCCGGCTGAGCAGTAATAGGCGAAACCGATGGTCGCCTCGCCGCGGCTGATTAGTTGCTTCGTGCGACGATGCCTAGCTCTCAGCGGAGTGGACCGGGATGGCAGACATAATCGACGGCATACGTGAGGCAGACTGCGCTCCGCCCGAGTTGCGGACGGCCGGGCTTGAGCGCAGTGACTTCGAGTCGGCGAGCTCGCAGAACCTGCTCGCTGCCGGCGATGCAGTATCGCTACGTATATTGGCGCCCGATGCGCCGGCGCGGCGCGCGCGATACACCGGTCCGATGTTCGGCATCCACGAAATCGAGATGGCAGCCACCGCGCTTTTCGATGCCACCCCTTCGGCGGGAGCCGTCGTCGTGGATGTGCTCGAGGGCGCTGCGCACCACAGCGGCGGTTCAGCCGCGACGGGCCGGGTACTCGGAACCGAGAACCGCCAGGTCCTTCTGGCGAGCAGGGGTGCGCCCGTATCCCTGCGGGTCGAGGCGAGGCGCCTTCGCATTTTCGTCGTCGAACCCGCGCTGTTGCGCCGCGTCGTTGCCCAGCACCCGGGGACACCCTCCGTCGATGTCGACTTCACCGCATCGACGCTGCTTTCGGCCGATACCGTAGTTGAGGCGTGGAACCGGAACACGCAGTTCCTATTCGACTCGCTCTGTGCCGACAGTTCGCCACCCAGTCCGCTCATCGTCGACGCCTGCGCGCGCGTGCTCGGGGCGACTGTCTTGACATGCTTTCCCAACGATTGTTCGATTGCATCCGCGCCGACCTCCAGCGGTGCGGCGCTTCCCGCCCAGGTGGAACATGCCATGTCCTTCGTCGACGAGAACGCACACGACGACATCGGTGTCCAGGACATGGCCCGCGCAGTGCGCCTGTCGCCGCGGGCCCTGCAGTATCTTTTTCGTCGCTATCTCGATACGACGCCCTCGGACTATCTACGCCGGGTCCGCCTGGACCACGCTCATCGAGACCTCGTGGCAGGCGACAGAACCACCACGACCGTCAATGACGTCGCCGCGCGCTGGAGGTTCGCGCACACCGGCAGATTTGCAATGTTGTATCGCCAAACCTACGGCCAAAGTCCTCATTTGACGCTACGCGAGTGAGCTGCCGACACCTCGAGCCTGCGCTGAGCACGGCGGAGGGACCGCCATCTCCGTTGACTGTGCGCCTGGTGGATATTTCGGACCAAGAGCGAAAACGTGTCATCCATCAGTTGCCGACAGATGACCCGCAGTCGATCCGTCGGACAAACTTGTCCAGCGAGATCGGTTGCGCAACAGCATCTTAACTCTCCGAGCTGAACCGCCGACGGCTCTTGCAAATATTCACAGGAGACACGGCGCAAAGAATCGACGCGTTTGTGTTTGGCTGAGAACGTATAGGGTATTTGCGCGTGCATGCCCTCCTCGGCGCGGTTGCGAAAAGTGCTCGTCTGGCACGTGCACGGCGCCTGGACGGACGCCTTCGTGGCGGGCCCGCATGCCTATTTCGTCCCGGTGACGCGTGCGCGCGACGATCACGGCCGTGGGCTGTGCGGACGGAATTGGTCCCGGGCGACCGAGGTCGCGGCGGAGGACCTGGCGTATCACCACTTCGACGTCGTGGTGTTGCAACGGCCGCAAGAACTGGAACTGACGGAGCGGTGGTTACGCCGGCGCCCTGGCGTCGACATTCCCGCCGTGTATGTGGAACACAATGCGCCCCGGCCCTACGCGGTCGACAGTGTGCACCCGATCGCCCACCGTAGCGACATCCCGCTGGTCCATGTGACCGACTTCAACCGGCTCATGTGGGACAACGGGTCTGCGCCGACACGTGTGATCACTCATGGCGTGCACGATCCTGGCCAGCTCTATAGCGGCGAAATCGGTGCTGCGGCAACGATGATCAATGAACCGGTGCGGCGATGGCGGACCGTGGGCGCCGATTTGCTGGCCGAGCTGAGCGACTACACACCCATCGACGTCTGGGGAATCGACACCGATGAGCTCAACCGGCCCGGCCGAAAAGTGCGGAAGGTCACCGGCCGAGGTGACGTCCCGGCCGAACGATTGATGGCAGAGGTGGCCAGGCGACGGGTGTATCTGCACGTCGCGCGCTGGACCTCGCTGGGCTTGTCGCTCATCGAAGCCATGTTCCTCGGCATGCCCGTGGTCGTGGTTGCGTCCACGATGGCGCCGCTTGTGGTGCCGCCCGAGGCGGGTGTCGTCAGCGCGGACGTGCCGACACTCGGCCGGGCTGCCCAGGCTTTCGCCTTCGATCACGCGTCGGCCCAGGCAGCAGGCAAGGCCGCCAGGGACTTTGCCCTCATGCGGTTCGGAATCGACCGATTCCTGAGCCAGTGGAACCTGCTGATCGAGGAGGTATGCAGATGACCGCTGACGCATCACGGAAGCGGAAGCCGATGCGGATCGGCATGGTGTCCGAACACGCCAGTCCACTGGCGAATCTCGGTGGCGTCGACGCGGGCGGACAGAACGTCGCCGTGGCCGAGCTGTCGGCGGCACTGGCACGCCGCGGCCACGAGGTTGTCGTATACACCCGGCGCGACGATCCCGACGTCCCCGAACGTGTGGACACCGACAAGGGATTCTCAGTGGTACATGTGCCCGCCGGGCCGGCCTGCCGACTGCCCAAAGACGAGCTGCTACAACATATGCCCGAGTTCGGCCGGTTTCTTGTCGACCATTGGAGAGGTTGGCGCCCAGACGTGGCGCATGCTCATTTCTGGATGTCGGGCCTGGCCACGATGAGCGGTGCGGCCGCACACGACATTCCTGCGGTTCAGACGTTTCACGCTCTCGGTGTGGTCAAAAGGCTGCACCAGGGGGTCGATGACACGAGTCCCGACGAGCGGATCGCGCTCGAGACCCGGATCGCCCGTCGAATCGACTGGGTCGCCGCGACGTGTTCCGACGAGGTCTCAGAGCTCGTCAGGATGGGGCGAGCGCGGTCCAAGATCTCGGTGGTGCCGTGCGGGGTCGACATCGATGAGTTCACTCCGTGGGGCCCGACCGCGCCGACCGGGAAAGCCCATCGGATCGTGGCAGTCGGAAGGCTGGTGCCGCGCAAGGGCTTTGAAACGATGATTCGGGCGATGCGTCATATCGCTGATGCCGAATTGGTCATTGTCGGCGGCCCGGACAAATCTGAACTCGACTCCGATCCAGAAGCTGTGCGTCTGCAGCAGCTCGCCGCACAGATCGGCGTCGCCGACCGGGTGCACCTCTACGGATCGGTCTGCCGAGAGGACATGCCGATGCTGCTGCGCTCGGCCGACGTGGTCGCGGCGACGCCGTGGTATGAACCTTTCGGGATCGTGCCGTTGGAGGCGATGGCATGCGGAGTGCCGGTGGTGGCCTCCGCGGTCGGCGGGATGCTCGACACCGTCGTGGATAACGTGACGGGCAGACATGTGCCGCCGAAGAGTCCGCGGGAATGTGCCGACGCAATCGCTCCGATTCTGTGGAGCCGGCACCGTCGCACCGAATTGGGCGACGCCGGTCGGCGCCGGGCATGCCAACACTACTCGTGGCAACGGGTCGCAGAGGTCATGTCGGACATCTACCGTTCATTGGCGTCAGCTGACGACCGCGGGCCCGCACGAGCGCAGGTGGCGCGATGAGCCGGGTTGTTCAGATCGCCTCCAGTCGGACGATGGCGTTCTCGACGTCCGCGGGAAGCCGGTGCCGTTCGCGCAGCACCGTGGGAAGCAGCCGCAGCGCCTCGCCGAACGCCCGCGCATGCGCGGCATCGTGCGCCGCGGCTCGCGCCAGCACTGCCCCCGCCGCGACGCAGCGTCTGACCGGCCGCCTCAGCCAGGCAGCCAATGCCGCGTTCCGCAAACTCCGAGCGTCCTGGACAGCGTTGGTCGGGCGCGTTACCGACGGCTGGTGGTACGCCAACAATTCCGGGCAGAAGCAGAGGTCCCAGCCGTGGGCGGACAGGTCCCAGGACAACAGCTGTTCCTCGCCGCGGAAGTGCAATATCTTGCTGAACCCTCCCGCTGCCTCGAAGGCATCCTTGCGGACCACAGCCGAGCAGGCCAGGAAACCCAGAATCGAAGGGCCGGGCAACGCGGGATCGCGGCCAAGCGGGCTGTCTGCCAGCATCGCTGTCAGCGGATCGTCGCGCTGTGACGGCCACATCACCGTGCGCGCCGCGAGCAGTGCGACAGTGGGATGCCGATCGAACACCGTCTCGGCGATCGATGGGGCTTGGGGATCCCACCACGAGTCGTCATCGCAGAACGCGACGAACGGAGTCTGGCAGTGTGCGACGCCGACATTTCGGCCGACCGCGCCGAGATTCTCGGATAGCGCCACGACGCTGAGGCGTCCACCGGCACGCGACGACAACCTCTCGAGCGCCGCTACGGAGTCGTCGACGGATGCGTTGTCCACCACAACGACGGGGCAGCTCGTCGTATCCAGCAGCCGCGCCACCGTGGCCGCGAGCTCGTCAGAGCGGTCGCGGCTGGCGATGACGAACGACGTACGTGGGTCCATGGACATGACTGGAGGCTCTACCCGGCGAGCGCCGTCCCAAACCGGCCTACGTCCCCGCCCGGAGGCCGACCGCCGGCCCGCGCACCGGATGTCACGAGTGTTGGTGACCGGTGGTGGCGGCTTCCTCGGCGGACACCTGTGTCGCGCTCTGCTCGACCGGGGCATGGAGGTGCTGTGCATCGACGATCTGTCCACCAACGCACCCGCCGGTCGGCTCGACGGGCAGCGTGGATATCGGTTCCTGCGCCACGACATCAGTGAGCCGTTGCCTCCGGAATGGCGAGACACATTGTTCGACACGGTCTTTCATCTGGCGTCCCCTGCCTCACCCGTCGACTACCTGCGGTTGCCGACGGCGACACTTCGTGCCGGAGCAAATGGCACCGAAATTGCGCTCGGGATAGCCGAGCGTAGCGGCGGCCGGTTCGTGTTGGCGTCGACGAGCGAGGTCTACGGTGATCCGCTGCAGCATCCTCAGCGAGAGGACTACTGGGGCAACGTCAACCCAATCGGGCCCCGCAGCGTGTACGACGAGGCAAAGCGTTACGCCGAGGCCTTGACCTTCGCCTACCGACGCGAGCGTCAGATGTCGGTAGGCGTCGCGCGGATCTTCAACACGTATGGCCCACACATGCGCGCCGACGATGGCCGCGCCGTGCCGACCTTCTGTCGCCAGGCGCTGAACGGGGACCCGATGACAGTGTCGGGCAGCGGCGAACAGACCCGGTCGCTGTGCTACGTCGACGACACCATAGCGGGTCTGCTGTCACTCGCGGTGAGTGACTTCGAAGGCCCGGTGAACATCGGCAATCCCGAAGAGCTGACCGTCCTGCGCATCGCGGAGCTGATCCGCGACCTCGCAGGGAGCGATTCGCCGATCGAATTCACCCCCGCGGTCACCGACGACCCGCGGCGCCGCTGCCCGGACATCACCCGGGCGCAGCACCGGCTGGGCTGGGCACCGGTGGTCAGCTACACGAAGGGACTGGCCGCCACGGTGGACTGGTTTCGCGCCAACTCAGACCGCTGTCCGTCAACACAAACACGGGATTGATGATGCGAATTCTTGGAATCAATGCGGTATTCCACGATCCGGCCGCTGCGTTGGTCGTTGACGGACAAGTAGTGGCCGCCGCGGAGGAAGAGCGCTTCAGCCGCCGCAAGCACGGTAAGCAGGCGGTGCCGTTCTCCACATGGGAACTTCCCACCGCGGCCGCGAAATGGTGTCTCGATGAGGCCGGCCTGCAGCCACAAGACATCGATGCAGTCGGTTACTCATATGACCCCACCCTGATGGAGGGCGAATCCGACGATCTCGAGGGTCTCGACTCACAGTGGGAATATCTGCGCACGATGTATGCCCGACGGGCGCCCGGATTTCTGGCCGCCGCGCTGCCCGGCCTGGATCCGGACGCGGTGCGTCACGTGCGGCATCACATCGCGCACGCCGCTTCGACAGCGCTGGCCGCGCCAGAACCCGACGCCGCGGTCCTGGTGGTGGACGGCCGTGGCGAACGCACCTCGATGCTCGCGGGGGTGTATCGCGACCACAAGCTCGACGTGCTGGCGTCGCAGTCACTACCGCACTCGTTGGGCCTGCTGTATGAAAGCCTCACCGAACACCTGGGTTTCACGCGATCCAGCGACGAATACAAGGTGATGGCGATGGGCTCGTACGGAGTTCCGCGATTCGCCGACTACTTGCGCGAGCGTGTGCACTTCAGTGGCGACGGCGGATTCCGCACCCTGCCGATCGACTGGAACCGGTTGGCTCCGCCGCGGCGACGTACACCGTCGCATGAGATCTCGGCGTTCGCGCGACCGGAACCCGTACATGCGGATCTGGCCTGCAGCGTGCAGTTGGTGTTGGAGGAGGTACTCCTGGACCTGGTAAGGTGGCTGCGCAACCGTGTCGAGACCGACCATCTCTGCTTGGCCGGTGGAGTTGCGCTCAATTGTGTTGCCAATACCCGTATTCACGCAGAGGGCGGCTTCGCCGATGTGTGGGTACAGCCGGCCGCCGGGGATTCCGGCACCGCGCTCGGTGCGGCGCTCGCGGTGGCCGCCGAACTGGGCGAGCCGATCACCCCGATGCCGTCGGCGCAACTCGGTCGTGGGTGGAGCGACGCTCAGATCGCCGCTGCCCTGGATGAGGCCGCCGTCTCGTACGAACGTCCGCCCGATCTGGGACGCGCGGTCGGTGACGCGTTGGCCGACAATCAGCTGGTCGGGTGGTTCCAGGGCCGCGCCGAATTCGGGCCACGCGCACTCGGCGGCCGATCGCTGTTAGCCGACCCTCGGCAGGTGCAGAACCTCGAGCGACTGAACGCCGTCAAGGGCCGCGAGCAGTTCCGTCCGGTAGCGCCCATGGTGCTCGCCGACCGCGCGAGCGAAATCTTTTTCCGCGGACCGATTCCCAGCCCGTACATGCTGTTCGTGCACGACGTCGCCGAGCCATGGCGCGACCGCATTCCCGCGGTCACCCACGTGGACGGCACCGCGCGCATCCAGACCGTCGAGCGCTCCATGAAGCAGCTGTACGACGCCATCGCGCGGTTCGATGAACGCACGGGTGTTCCGGTGATCGTGAACACCAGCTTCAACACCGCTGGGCGGCCCATGGTCGACAGCCCGCGCGACGCGCTGGAGTGCTTCGGCAGCTCGCCGATCGACCTCCTGGCGATCGGTCCCTTCGTGGTGCGGCGGGCGCGATGAGGCTGGATTGCACCATCGTTATTCCCACGATTGGCCGGGAGACGCTGCGGGACTTGGTGTCTGCAATGAATCATCGCGACGGTCCGCAGCCGGCCGAGGTCGTCGTGGTCGACGATCGGATCGATCCCGGTCCACCACTTCGGCTGTCGTCCACGTTGCCGGTTCGCGTCCTGGTCAGCGGGGGACGAGGACCCGCCGCTGCGCGCAATGTCGGATGGCGCGCCGCCGGTACGCGGTGGGTGAGCTTCCTCGACGACGACGTTGTGCCCGAGGCGGACTGGCTCTCCCGGTTGGCGGATGACCTGATCAGAGCCGAAGACGCACGCGCGGCCGGATGCCAGGGTGTACTGCTGGTACCGACCTCGACGAGGCGGACCACCGACGACGAGCGCCGGACGCAGCGTCTGGCCACTGCCCGGTGGATCACCGCCGACATGGTCTACCGGCGGGATGTGTTGGTCGCCGTCGGCGGCTTCGACGAACGGTTTCCGCGCGCTTATCGGGAGGACTCCGACCTGGCCCTGAGGGTCGTGGCCGCGGGCCACCGAATCATCGGCGGGATGCGCCGTTGCACCCATCCGGTCGCAGGCTCGACCTTGCTCAGTTGTGTGCGGGCGCAGATCGGTAATCGCGACAACGCTTTGATGCGACGAAAGTTCGGAGCGGATTGGCGGCGCCGAATCGGTGAGGGACCGGGGAGGCTGCCGGCCCACACCGCCACCGTGGCGGCGGCGCTGACCGCGACGCTTGCCGCCACGGTCGGCCGCAGGCGGTGGGCGGCGGTCGGGGCGTTGACATGGCTGGCCTTGACCGCGGAATTCGCTTTGCGGCGCTTCCTGGCCGGACCCCACTCGGCTGTGGAGGCGGCAAGGCTTTCGTTCACCTCGGTGCTGATTCCGCCCGTAGCGGTCTGGCACCGGCTGGCCGGGGAGTGGCAGCATCGCCGGGCCGGCCCCGAACCGGTGCTTGCAGTGTTGTTGGACCGCGACGACACGATCATCGAGGACGGCCCATTCCTTATCGATCCCGATGGGGTGGTTCCACTGCCGGGTGTCGAGCGGGCACTCGATCGCCTGCGACGGCGTGGTCTGTTGTTGGCGATCGTCACCAACCAGTCCGGTGTCGCGCGCGGGTTGATCAGTCCGCAGCAGCTGACCGCCGTCAACGACCAAGTCGACGCGGTACTCGGACCTTTCGGCTCCTGGCAGGTCTGCCTGCACGACGACGGAGACGGGTGTGACTGCCGCAAGCCGCAACCCGGGATGGTGCTCGCCGCCGCCGCATCGCTGGGCGTGCCGCCGCAGCGATGCGTGATGATCGGCGACACCGGCGGTGACGTCGACGCCGCGCTCGCCGCAAACGCCGGAGCGGTGTTGGTGCCCACGCCCAGAACACGATCCGCCGAGATCGCGCATGCCCGGACGCACGCCCGGGTGGCCGCCACGTTGAACGAGGCGGTGTCTTTGGTGCTGCGGGAGGCGCGATGAACACGGCGTTGGTCGTCCGACTGGACAGCGCGGGTGACGTGTTGATCACCGGCCCCGCCATACGCGCGGTCGCGGCCGCACACGATCGGGTCGTGATGCTCGCCGGGCCCCACGGCCGGGCGGCCGCGGCGCTGCTGCCCGGCATCGGTGAAATAATCGAATGGCAGGCTCCCTGGGTGGATTTCGATTCACCGGATCTCACCGCGGACCACGTTGATGCGCTGGTGAAACAGCTCCGCGACCTGGCCGCCGACCGGGCATTCATCTTCACGTCGTTCCACCAGTCACCTTTGCCCATGGCGTTGTTGTGCCGGATGGCGGGAACACCTTGGGTCGGGGCCATCTGCGAGGACTATCCGGGCACGCTGCTGAACCTTCGCCATCACGTCGCCGCAGGGATTCCCGAACCCATGCGGGCATTGTCGCTGGCCGAGGCCGGCGGATGCCCACTACCCGTGGGCGACGACGGCGGCCTACGAGTTCGCGGGGCCGGCCGTATCCCCGACGCGGTGGCGCGTCTTGTCGGTGACGAGCCGTTCGTCGTCTATCACCCCGGGGCGGCGGTGCCGGCCCGCATGCCCAGCGTCGCCCGCAGCGCCGACATGGTGCGTGCTCTGTGCTCGGCCGGCTACCGGGTGGTCGTCACCGGCGCGCCGTCCGAAAGCACGCTCACCGCACAGGTGGCCGGCCATGGGGCGGTCGACCTCGGCGGGCGCACCGACCTGGCCGAGTTGGCCGCAGTGTTGCGCGCCGCACGAGTGGTGGTGGCTCCCAACACCGGACCCGCTCATCTCGCCGCCGCGGTCGGCACACCGGTGGTGTCGCTGTTCGCGCCGGTGGTACCCGCTTCGCAGTGGCGTCCGTTCGGGACCTCGGTGACCGTCCTGGGTGACCAAACCGCGCGCTGCCGGGCGACGCGGGCCCGCCGGTGTCCGGTACCGGGACATCCGTGTCTGGACGGCATCACCGATGAGGCACTACTGGCAGCCGTTCACAGATGGGCAGGAGAATCATGATCACAACACATTTCGATGCGCTGATCGACGCCGTCGTGCGGACCAAGTCCGACGTCGAGCGGATCACCGGCTGGGGCGCTCACCTGGCGGACGTACTCGCCCGTGGTGGCCGGCTGCTCGCTTGCGGTAACGGCGGAAGTGCGGCGGAGGCACAGCATCTGACAGCCGAGCTGGTGGGGCGGTTCCGTGCCGAACGTGTGCCTCTGTCGGCGATCTCGTTGCATGCAGACACGTCGGCACTGACGGCGATTGCCAACGACTACGGCGAGGACGAGATGTTCGCCCGCGGCGTGCGCGCTCACGGCCGATCCGGCGACGTGCTGGTGGCCCTGTCCACCAGCGGCGCGAGCCGCAACGTGCTGTCTGCCGTAAAGGCCGCCCACGAGGTGGGCATGGTGACGTGGGCGCTGACCGGCCGCGCCCCCAATCCGCTGGCCGGCACCTGTCACGATGCCATCTGTGTCGACGCCGCCACGACGGCCACCGTGCAGGAGGTGCATCTTCTGCTGGCACATTCGCTCTGCATGGCAGTCGACAGTGTGCTTCTGGGCAAGCAGGCTTCATGAGTACCCGACCACTTGTCATCGTGGGCGATGTCTTGCTCGACATCGACTTGGAGGGGTCGGCGACCCGGCTCAGCCCCGAGGCGCCGGTGCCGGTCGTCGACACCGAGCGGGTCTGGCACCGCCCGGGCGGGGCGGGCCTGGCTGCGCTGCTCGCGGCGCGACACGAAGACAACGTCGTGCTGGTGACGGGAATATGCGATGACGCGAGTGGACGTCGGCTACGGGAGTTGCTTGGCAACAACGGTGTTCGGGTCGTGAACATGCCCATGACCGGGTCCACAGTCACCAAGACGCGGGTGCGGGCACGCGGACAGTCGGTGCTGCGCATCGACCACGGCGACGGTTCACCGGTTGCCGGTCCACTGCCCGAGCCGGTCATCGATGTGCTCACCGCGGCACGTGGAGTGTGCGTCGCCGACTACGGCGGCGGGCTGACGAAGCTGCGGTCGCTGCGCGACGCGTTGATGTCGGTGGCCGCAGAGGCGCCGGTGGTGTGGGATCCACATCCCCGTGGCAGTGCCCCCGTTCCCGGCTGCAGGCTGGTGACACCCAATGACGAAGAAGCACAACATCTCTGCGGTGATACCGGTTCGGTGGACGGTTTGCGCGAAGCGTGGGGCGCCGATGCGGTCTGCGTGACCCTGGGGGCCAGAGGCGCGCGGGTATTCGTCGGCGGAGCCGGCTGCTGTCACGTCGGCGTGCCTCAGATCGCAGCGGGCGCCTCGGCCAGGGCGGACGTGTGCGGCGCGGGCGACCGGTTCGCCGTGGCGGCCACGGTCGCCCTCGCCGATGGCGCCGACCCTAGCGCAGCGGTGGTCACCGCGGTCGAAGCGGCCGCCCGATTCGTTGCGGCGGGTGGCGCGGCCGCGGTGTCCACACCCGCTCTGGGCGCCGACATCGGCTTGGACACCACGCCATCGGAAAGTCCACTGGGTGCCGACGTGGTCGAATTCGCCCGTCGCCTGCAGGCCGGTGGGCGCACCGTCGTGGCCACGGGCGGGTGCTTCGACCTGCTACACACGGGCCATGTCCGGTTGTTACGACAGGCGCGTCAACTGGGTGATGCACTGATCGTGCTCATCAATTCGGACCGGTCCGTACGGGAATTGAAGGGTGACGGCCGGCCCATCGTGTCCGAGGGTGACCGGGCCCGCGTACTCGCCGCGCTGGCGTGTGTCGACGCGGTGGCCGTGTTCGACGACCCCACGCCGGAGCATCTGCTGGCCGACCTGCGGCCCGACGTCTGGGTCAAGGGCGGCGACTACACGCTGGCCGACCTTCCTGAAGCCGAAGTGGTCCAGAGCAAGGGCGGCGAGGTCTTCATCATCCCCACCGTCGCCGGCTACTCCTCCTCCCGGCTGATCGCCGCGGCGCGCTCAGACCACCTGCAACCGAAAGGATCTTGATATGACACCAATTCGTGCGCAAGGTAATTCGCTGGGGAACGTACTCATCAGCGGCGGCGCGTCGGGCCTCGGCGCGGCCACTGTCGACGCCGTGGTCCGGCGCGGCGGCACGCCACTGGTCATCGACAAGAAGCCTCCGCTGAACCCGAACATCGCCTACGTCAGCGCCGATCTCGCCGACACCGCCGCCGTTTCCGCCGCGGTGACCGAACTCGCGGAGCGGGTGGAAGATCGCATCGACGGCGTCTTCACCGCCGCGGGCATCGACTCATGCGGCACTCTCGAAAGTGTTCCTGCCAAGGACTGGGAGCAGGTCGTCCTGGTCAATTTACTTGGCACTGCCGCAGTGGTGCGATCGGCGCTTCCGTACCTCAAGTCGAGTAAGGGCCGCATCGTGACGTGCGCCTCGACTCTCGGGATCAAGGCGGTCGGCGATGCCACCGCCTACTGCGCGTCGAAGTTCGGGGTGGTCGGATTCACACGCGCGCTGGCGGCCGAGTTGGCCGGTGAGGTCGGCGTGACGCTGCTGATTCCCGGCGGCATGCACACACCCTTCTTCGACGGACGCACCGAGCAGTACAAGCCTCCCCCCGACGCCAAGCTGAACAAGCCCGAGGACGTCGCCGAAACGGTCGCGTTCGCGCTGTCGCAACCGCCCGGTTGTGAGGTGCGGGAGTTGGTGGTGTGCTCATCGATGGAATCCTCATGGCCCTGACCGACCCTTCGCCCCCGGACTTGGTGTGTGTCCTGCGCGCGCTCGGCCTCGGTGACCTGCTCACCGCTCTACCCGCGTTGCGCGGTTTGCGTACTCATTTCGCTGATGCCAGGATCGTGCTCGCCGCCCCTCGGGGCCTGAGGGAATTGGCGATGCTGTCCGGAGCCGTGGACGAGGTCGCCCCGACCAGCGGGCTCGGGGATATCTGCCGGTTAGACCGGGTACCGACCCTGGCGGTCAACTTGCACGGCTGCGGTCCGCAAAGCATCGAGCACGTGCTGGCACTGCGTCCCGAAGCAGTGCTCTCCTACGCACACGAGCGTCATCCGGACGTGGCCGGTCCGCCATGGCGCAGCGACTTACATGAGGTGGATCGTTGGTGCGCTTTGTTTGAATGGGCGGGGATTGATTGTGATACAGATGATCTGGGGATCGATCGGCCCGAGGGCTATCCGTCTCGGCGCGGGGTGATCGTGGTGCATCCCGGTGCCGCCGCCGCCGCGCGTCGCTGGCCGGCCGAGCGGTACGCGGCTGTCGCCGCGGCCCTCGACGCTGACGGACATGAGGTGGTGATCACCGGTTCGGCGGGTGAACGCTCTCTCGCCATGCAGGTCGCCCAAGCCGCGGGACTACCGGAGTCCGCCGTCCAGGCCGGGTCGCTGGACCTACTGGGGTTGGTCGCCCTCGTCGCCGATTGTCGGTTGGTCGTTTGCGGCGACACCGGTGTCGCGCACGTGGCGACGGCCACCAATACTCCGTCGGTTCTGCTGTTCGGGCCCACCCCGCCGAGCCGATGGGGGCCCCGCTTCGGCCGCCACCTGGTGTTGTGGGCCGGCCATCGCGGCGATCCCCACGGCGAGCATCCGGACAGTGGGCTACTGCTGTTGAGCACGGCACACGTCCTGTCCGCAAGTCGCGCGGTGCTGCAGGACTGCGCATGACGGCCGGGATTCGGGCGGGTGTCATCGGCGCCGGCTACGTTGGACTGACCACCGCGGTGTGTTTGGCGGAGCGGGGAATCGACACGATATCGGTCGATGTTGACCGTGGCAAACTCGACCGGCTCAACGCGGGCGATGCGGTCATCGACGAGCCCGTGATGCCAGAACTGTTGCGCAGCGGCTTGTCCCGGGGCACCTTGCGCTTCACCGACGACTACGCGGCACTGCGCGATCGCGACGTCGTGTTCATCTGTGTGCCCACTCCGAGTGGCGAGGAAGGCGCCGCCGACCTACGGGCAGTCGATGCCACGATTGACCGGCTGGGCGAGGTATTGCCGCCCGGCGCAGTAGTGGTTCTCAAGTCGACGGTGCCGATCGGGACCACGCGGCGGGTCGCAACCCGGCTGCAAGGCAAGGGTATCGACGTGGTCTCGTCACCAGAGTTCCTCCGGGAGGGCCATGCTGTCGAGGACTTCCGTCATCCGGATCGACTGGTCATCGGCGCATTGAACGAGCGCGCAGCAGAACTCGTCCGCGCCGCCTACGGTCCGACGTCATCGATGGCAATGCAGATGAGCCCGGAGAGCGCTGAATTGGCCAAGTACGCCAGCAATGCGTTTCTGGCGGTCAAACTGTCGTACGCCAACTCACTCGCGGAACTCTGCGCCCGCGTCGACGCCGACATCCTCGACGTCACCAGATGTATGGGTGCCGACCACCGGATCGGAGAGGCATTCCTCAGACCCGGACCCGGCTGGGGCGGATCTTGCCTGCCGAAAGACACTGCGGCGCTGCTATACATGGCTCGCAGCCACGGCGTCGCCCTGGCCGAAGTGGAGGCATGCCGGGTCACCAACATCGCGCAACCCTCGCGGGTGGTGGACACCCTGCGCCGGGCGATGGGAAGACCGCTGACTTCGGCGCGGGTAACGGTACTCGGGCTGACGTTCAAGTCGGACACCAGCGACACCCGCGACTCGCCTTCGCTGGCGGTCTGCGCGCAGTTGGCCGAGGCGGGCGCCCATGTCAGCGGCTACGATCCGGCGCTCGGCGCAATCGATCCCGCGGTGTTGCGGCAAGCCAATGTCACCGCGGTCGACGACCCATACCGGGCCACCAAGGCGACCGACGCGATCGTCGTGCTGACGGAGTGGACGCAGTTCGCCGACCTGGACTGGGCGGCCATCGCCGAACAGGCACCCGACGCGACGCTGCTCGATGCACGAAACCTGCTGGATCCGAAGGAGATCGAGCGAGCCGGCCTCAGCTATCTGGGGAACGGGCGGCCGTCGGGCTTTTAACGCGCAGTACCGCCGGGTCAGCGTTCTCGTCGCAATTCAGTGATCGCTGGCCACCAGGTCGCTACCCGAGCCGACAGCCCCAATGCGGCCGGAGCTCTGGAACACGACGCGGCGTGCGATGTCCACAACCTGGTCGGCAAAACGTTCATAGAACCTGCCCAGCAAGGCGACATCGGCGGCCGCCGCCGCTCCGTGCGGCCAGCGACTGTCCAACACGAGGACGAACAACTGGCGGTGCAGATCATTCATCATGTCGTCGTCGGCCAGAATGCGCCGTGCCTGCGCGGCATCGCAGGTTGCGACGGCAGCCTGTACCCTTCGGGCCAGCTCGACAGCGACCTGCGCCATGGCGGTGAAATGGCTGAGGGCGGAGGTGGGCACCGCAGGCTCCGGATGGTGCCTGCGAACAACCTTGGCGACGTTGTTGGCCAGGCCGCCCATTCGATCAGCAGCGGCCGCAATCTGTATCGAGGAAACCACCACGCGCAAGTCCCGGGCCACCGGCGCTTGTAGCGCCAGTAGCGCGAACGCACGGTCGGTCGCCCGGTCCCGCAACCGGTCCAGTCCGTGCAGATCGAGAAGCACTTTCTCGGCCAGGTGCACATCTGTTTCGACGAGAGCCGTGGTGGCGCATTGGATCAGATCGCACGCGATCGCACACATCTCGGCAACCTCAGCGGTCAACCGGTCGAGATCAGCGTGAAACTCGGTACGCATGATGTCCTCCTGCCGTGAGCGGAGTCAGTTACCCGGTCCGGTCAGTTTGAAACGTCCGGGGCGAGAAGGGTCCGGTGGCGGCAGCCCGCGAACTCTCGCTGGACGACATGAGGGAAATTTCGTTGGTGCGATCGACGATCAGCGGAGGTTTCAACCGCCCCCGCCCCGGGCATTGCGGTGGACACTGATGGTCGCCCCGACCACGCACCTATCGAGGGGGCAGGAATGACCGCAGAAGCCTCGACATCCAAGGCGCCTGATCGGCGCCGCTCGGTAACCTTGTTGACGACGGTTGTCGGCGGTGTGCTCGCTGGGCGGTATATCAGCCGACTGCGGCAAAGGTCGATGCGATCATCGGCACCAACGGCCCGGATAGAACACCACGCTGCCGACGGCGGCCCACTCCGCGACACCTCGCAGCCGACCGATGGTCAGGTCGATTCCACGCCGCAGGACGTCACGCCCGTCGACGACCCCGAGGACATCGATGGACCCGATTCGCCGACCGAACTGACCAAGCCGTCGCTGCTCTACGTGCTGCGCAGAACCGCTCGCGAGTTCGCCTCGGACCAGTGCACCGATCTGGCGGCGGCACTGACCTACTACGCGGTGTTGTCGCTGTTTCCCGCGCTGGTCGTGATGGTGTCGCTACTCGGTGTATTTGGCCAGGGCAGACGCACCACCGACGCCGTGCTGCAGCTCGCCGGTGATGTCGGTCCCGGCTCGGCGATCGAAACGCTGCGCAAACCGGTCGAACAGTTGGTGGAATCTCCTTCTGCCGGCCTCGCTTTGGTCGTCGGTGTCCTCGGGGCGCTGTGGTCGGCGTCAGGCTATGTCGGCGCATTCGGCCGCGCAATGAACCGGATCTACGAGATCGACGAGGGTCGACCGGTGTGGAAATTGCGTCCTTTACAGCTGCTGATCACGTTGGCCGGCCTGATCATGGCGGCCGCGGTGGCGTTCATGCTCGCCATCAGCGGACCCGTAGCGTCGGCTCTGGGCAATGCCCTCGGCGTCGGCGGTGCCGCGCTCACCGTGTGGAACATCGCAAAGTGGCCCGTGATACTCGTCTTCGTCGTCCTTGCCGTCGCCACTCTTTACTACGCGACACCAAACATCCGGCAGCCGAAGTTTCGCTGGATCAGCATCGGCGCCGGCCTCGCCATCGTGATCTGGGCGCTCGCCTCTGTGGCGTTCGGCTTCTATGTCGGGCACTTCGGCAGCTACAACAAGACCTATGGCGCGCTCGCGGGGGTGATCGTATTCCTGCTGTGGCTATGGATCACCAATCTGGCCCTGCTCTTCGGCGCTGAACTCGACGCCGAATTGCAGCGGGGCCGCCAACTGCAGGCCGGAATCCCCGCCGAGGTCGAACTGCAGCTACCGCCTCGCGACGACCAAGTGATCAAGAAGAACGAGTTGAAGGATCAACAAGACATCGATCGTGGCCGCAAGCTCCGCAAATCGCGCGGTCGGCAACACTGACGAAACGTCGCGCGCTGTGCCAACGTTTCGGTGGACATGCGGTGGGTAGTCGGGTGCCCGACGACTTCGGAGGGACAGGGTATGAACGTGATGGACACCGCCAAGGAGCGGGCCAAGCACATCGTCGAGACGGTCAGTGAGAAGGTGACCGAGAAAGTCGGAGAGAAGGCCAGCACCGGGTCGCGCAGGCAGGCGATCACCATCGCGCGGCCGCGGCGCGAGGTGATCGCACTGTTCCAGGACACGGAACGCCTGTCGGTGGTGTTCGGCGATGTGGCCGAAGTGCAGCAGGCCGGACCGGAACGCTTGCGGTGGGTATTCGCATTCGGCGGCAACGACAGATTCATCTGGGACTGCGTCGTATCCATGGAAGACGAAGCGCGACTGCGTTTCGCCGACCTCGATCCCGGCAGCGGCGCCGAGATCGTCTTGGACTTCCGCGATGCACCGCAGGAGCGCGGGACCGAAGTGATCGCTCAGGTCAGCAGCCCCGGGCCCGGCGCACTGAGCGGAGCTCTGGCGTTCAAGGCACTGTACCGGGCGCGTGCGCTGCTGCTCACCGGTGAAGTGCCCACCATCAAATACAACCCGAGCGCACGCAACTCGGACCGCTGAGGAAAGAGAACGACATGCGAGCACTGGTGTGGAACGGCGTCAACAACCTTTCCGTCGAAACTGTCGACGACCCACAGATCCTCAACCCCCACGACGTCATCGTCGAGGTGAGGCTGACCACGACGTGCGGATCGGATCTGCATTTCATCGACGGCTACCTTCCCGGGATGCGCGAAGGCGATGTGTTCGGGCACGAATTCATGGGTGAGGTCATCGAAGTGGGCCGCGACGTAACCGAGACCAAGGTCGGCGCCCGCGTCGTCGTGCCCTCGTTCATCGCCTGCAACCACTGCTGGTACTGCGAGCACGACCTCTATTCACTGTGCGACACCACCAATCCGAACGCCGAACTGCAGCGGCCGTTACTGGGCTCGACCACCGCAGGAATCTACGGCTACACCCACCCCTTCGGCGGTTACGCGGGCTCACACGCCAAATACGTGCGAGTGCCATTCGGCGACGTGAACTGCTTCGCGATACCGGATTCCGTCACCGACGAACAAGCCCTGTTCATGTCCGACGCGGTACCGACGGGCTACATGGGCGCCGACTTCTGCGATATCGCCGGCGGCGACACGGTCGCGGTGTGGGGTGCCGGCGCCGTCGGGCTGATGGCCGCGCGCAGCGCCCTGCTCAACGGTGCGGGCCGGGTGATATCCATCGACAGGATTCCCGAACGCCTCGCTCTCGCCGAGCAACTCGGCGCCGAAGTCATCAACTACGCCGAGGTCGACAGCGTGCAGGAGGTGCTGGGAGAAGCGACGGGCGGCCGCGGTCCCGACGCGGTCATCGAAGCCGTCGGCATGGAGGCACACAGCACCGGCGCCCAAGAAGTCTACGACCGCGCCAAGCAACTCCTGCGGATGGAAACCGACCGCGCCGCTCCGCTGCGCGAAGCGATACTGGCCTGCCGGAAGGGCGGAGTCGTCTCGGTGCTGGGAGTCTATGGGGTCACCGACAAATTCCCGATGGGTGTCCTGATGAACAAGGGACTCACGCTGCGCACCGCGCAACAGCACGGCCAGCGCTACATCCCGCAGTTCTTCGACTACGTCGAACAGGGCGACCTCGACCCGTCGATTCTGATCACCCACGACCTGCCCCTCGAAGAGGGCGCGCGTGCCTACGACATGTTCAAGAACAAAACCGACGGCTGTATCCGGGTTGCCTTGCGGCCCTAGCCTTCACGTCGGCGGATACGGCAGGCCGAACTCGTCGGCCAACAGGCTCTGCACGATGATCATCGCCGCCTGCGAACCCGCCGCGACCGCGCCCGCCAGGTGCGGCTGCTGGGCGCAGGTGTCCCCGGCCGCAAACACGCCGCCCGCGCTGGTGCGGTGGATGTCATCGATACCGATCGCGTCGACTGCCAGCGCTCCGGGCGTACATGCCGCCCCGAGCTGCTCGGCAAGCGGTGCGCGCTGGCGCAGCGGAGTTTCGACGAGCAATCCGTCGCGCGCCAGTCGGGTGCCGTCGGCGAAGGCGACGTCAGTCAGTTCGCCGTCGTGACCGATCAATTCGACGATGCGGCGGTCATCGACGATCACGTCGGCCGAGCGCAGGGCGTCGACGTCGGCGTGCGACAGATCGGATCGCCCGTCGGTCAGAGCCACGACGTCGTCACTCCACCCCCGCAGCAGCAGCGCCGCGTGCACGGCCTCCTCACCGGCGGCAAGCACCGCCAGCCGTTTATCGCGCATCTCCCAGCCGTGACAGAACGGGCACTGAAACACCGAGGTGCCCCATAATTCGGGCAGTCCTGGTATCTGCGGCGGACAGTACAGCATGCCGGTCGCGAGCAGCACTCGTCGGGCGCGGATCGATCCACCGTCATCCACCTCGAGAACGAAACCGCTGTCGCAGCGATGGCCACGTCGCACCTGCCCGCGGCGATAGTCGACGCTCGGATACCACGACAACTCCCGTCGGCCGGCGGCATACAACTCCGCCGGCGGGCGCCGGTCATAACCGAGGAAACCTCCGATGACCGGTGACGCGCGGTTGCTCTGCTCTTCGGCGTCGATCACCACCGTTCGCCGACGCGCCCGGCCCAACACCAGCGCGGCACTCAACCCGGCCGCCCCGCCCCCGACGACCACGCAGTCCCACTCTTCAGGCATGACCTTTGATTCCCGGCGTCGTGGCCGTCAAACGTTTCCGTGCCAGCAAAGCGGCATGCATAGAAAAGACCAAAGGGGGGAACACGGCAGCGACACATTTGCACCACAGTCGCCAAGGCCAGGAGAGCAATGCCCGAACCACCCGGTAAAAAGCAGGCATCACCGCTTGTCGGCCACTCGGCCACCTTGACCCGCGGCTCGAACGCCGCGGACATCCAGTCACATTACGATCTGTCCAACGCCTTCTTCGAGCTCTGGCAAGACCCGACTCAGACATACAGCTGCGCTTACTTCGAGCGCGACGACATGACTCTCCACGAAGCGCAGATCGCGAAGATCGATCTGTCACTGGGCAAGCTTGGTCTGCGGCCCGGCATGACACTGCTCGACATCGGCTGCGGCTGGGGCGCCACCATGCTGCGGGCCATCGAGAAATATGACGTCAACGTCGTGGGGCTGACGCTCTCGCACAACCAGAAGGCACACATCGACAGGCTGTTCGCTAGCTCGGACAGCCCTCGCAGCAAAGAAGTGCGCCTGCAGTCCTGGGAGCAGTTCGATGAGCCCGTCGACCGGATCGTGTCGATCGGTGCCTTCGAGCATTTCGGCTTCAAGAAATACGCCGACTACTTCAAGCAGACGTACCACCTGCTACCCGATGACGGCGTGATGCTGCTACACACCATCGTCGTCCCCACTAAAGACGAGGCCACCGAACGCGGGCTGGCGATCACGATGACGAAGTTGCGGTTCATCAAGTTCATCATGGATGAGATCTTTCCCGGCGGTCGGCTGCCGATGGTCGCGCAAGTCATAGACCACGCCAGCGACGCGGGCTTCGACGTGACCCGGGTCCAGCCTTTGCGTCCGCATTATGCCCGCACGCTGGACATCTGGGCCGCGAACCTTCAGGACAACAAGGATGAGGCGATCGCCCTCACCTCCGAAGAGGTCTTCGAGAGATACGTGCGCTATTTGACCGGCTGCGCGGACCTGTTCCGCGAAGGCTATACCGACGTGTGTCAATTCACCTGCACGAAGGCCTGACACGATCAGTGTTCTGCCGCACCGCGGTTGCGCCGCGTCGCTGCGCGCGCCAGCAGGTACAGCACCACGCCGACGGCCAGCAAGACCGCGGCGAACAGCCACACCTTGGCGGTCTGCTGGGTCAGCAACAGCACGCAGGACGCAACGCCGAGTACGGGCACCACTGTCCACACTCGGAAATGGTCGTGTTCAACTGTCTCGCGACGCAGTACCAGTACGGCGACATTGGTCGAAATGAACACGAACAACAGAAGCAGCACAACGGTTTCGGCGAGTGTGGACAGGTTTCCGACCAGAGTGAGCAGCATGGCAACCGCAGTCGTCGCAACGATCGACACCCACGGCGTCCGCCGCTGTGGCAGCACGCTGCTCAGAGCGGCGGGCAGGAGGCCGTGTTCGGCCATACCGTAGGACAGCCGGCTCGACATGATCATGGTAAGCAGCGCGCCATTGGCGACGGCGACGAGTGCGATGGCGCTGAAAACCCAGTCCGGAATCCCGACCCCTGACGCGGAGACGACGGCCAACAACGGACCAGACGACTCGGACAGCTCGCTCGGCGACAAAGCAGTGGCGCTGGCAACTCCCACCAGAACGTAGACGATGCCCGCGGTGATGAGTGCACCGAAGAGTGCCACCGGGTAGACCCTGCTCGGCTCGCGGATCTCCTCGGCGACGTTCGCCGATGTCTCGAAGCCGACAAACGAGTAGTAAGCGACGATCGCCCCGCTGAGGATCGCGAACGCGGGCACCGCACCGTCGGGGAACTGGCCGACGCGGCTGACATCGCCGCCGCCATGGCCGAGCATCACCGCGACCGTGACGATCACAATCAGCAGCCCGCTCAGTTCGATGATGGTCATCACCACATTGCTTTTCACCGATTCACTGATCCCGCGGGCGTTGAGACATGCCACCAGAGCAAGGAACCCGACGGCTGCTGGGACGGCCGGGACGTCGATGAATGTGGCCAGGTAGTCGCCGGCGAAGGCCAACGCCAGTCCAGCGGCGCTGGTCACTCCGGCGGCCAGCATGCAGAAGCCGACCAGGAACGACACCACCGGTTGCCGAAAGGCCCGCTCGGCGAAGACCGCGGCACCGCCCGCCCTGGGGTACTTGGTGACCAGTTCGGCGTACGACCCCGCAGTGAGCAGGGCGAGCAGCAGCGCCGCCAGGAGCGGTGCCCACAGCACCCCTCCGACGTCCTGCGCCAAGACGCCCACCAACGCGTAGATGCCCGCCCCGAGCACGTCGCCGAGAATGAACAGGAACAGCAGCGGGCCGGTGATCTTACGTTTGAGTTTGGTGTCGGCCTGCTCGTCGTCCTTTGCGGTGCGTGCTCTCATCTCCGATGTCATGTACCCCTCCTGCGGTCCGCGCGCGTGGTCGCTCCCGGCCCACGGCATACCCCCTGAGCCGCTGTGCATGCCTGCCCTCCGGCAAACTGACCCTATGGAGACTGTCGAGCACGCGCCCGGCCGGCTGGCCGATCTCTTCGGTGACTCAACGCGATCCACGGCACTGGTGTGGCACGGCAGGCAGTCCGACGACCGCGCTGTGATCCGGCCTCTCGCCGAGCGGCTGGCTCGTCGCGGTATCGCGCCGTGGTGCCCGACTGGAACTCGCGCGCCGCCGACGGCGGGCGACGGGACCTGTTGACGTCGGCGTGTTTCGCGGTGGAACGAAACGAGAATCCCGATGGTCTCATTCATACTGCTGCACGGCGTGATGGTTGACGTGGTCCCCGCGACCACAAGCAGGGCGTTCGCCGCCCGCCTGCAGCAGATCGGCTGGCCGGTCGAGATCGCTGAACTGGCCACAGATCACGCCGCGATTGCCGGGGCCCGATACGATCCGACCACCGACCGTTACTCAGCGGCGGAGGACCCTCGAACACAGCTCGTAACACGCGATGTCGCCGACCGTATCTGCAGTCACCGCACGCTGACACCCGCAGTCCGGTTCGAGATCAGCATGCACGCGACGCCGACGCCACTTCGATTGGCCACGCAGGAAAACGCCGGCGATGCGCGCCGGCGCTCCCCCCGCTTCAGTGGATTTGCGGATCTGGCGGATTGTCGGCAGCCCTTCCCGACACGGCGTCGCGAGCGTGATCAAGCACTGCGGTGGCTGCGCCCATCGACTTGAGTACCGCAGGATTCGGCGGCGTATCAGGGTGAGGCCGGGTCGGCGCGATTTTCTTTGCCGCCTCGAGCTTTTCGCCGAGCTTCATCAACTCTTCATCGGTGACCGCCGCCTGGAATAGCGGCCACACCACGTCCTGCTCGTAGGCGATGTGCTCGCGTCCGGCCTTGACGAACTGCCGTAGTGCCTCCTGGTAGTCAGGCTCACCAGGTTCACCGTCTTCGAGTCGCTGCAGAAGCTTTTTCCCCTCCTGCTCCTGCTCGATTGCGTTGTCGGCCAACGCATCACCATCCTCGAGGGCGTCGCGTACCGCCGGCCAGAATATCTGTTCCTCAATCGCCTCGTGTTGCGACTCCGCGATGATCAGGTTGGTCACCATTGTGCTCAAGCCGCTGCTCTCCGCACCGGGTCCAGCGGGCGCGTCGTTGAGCACTTCCAGCATGCCCAGCACGCTCTTGTGATCTTGACGGAGGAACGTCAAAGCGTCCATAGTTGCGTCCTTTCCACTGTCACGACACTCAGGGAGTCGCGCGGTGTTGTTCGTGGGTGAAAGGCTTATCACCGTCCACCGCCGGCGAACCCTCTGGATTGATCTCTGCGCCGGTGTTCGCGCGCAACGACGTGCCCAGCCATTGCTGTTCGGGCTTCTCGACGTACTCCCATTCGACGCCTTCGGGCCACGGGCCCTGGCCTTCGTTCCACGGGCCGCGGACCGATTGACCGTTGCCGTCGCTCATGTTGAACGCGACGTTCTGGAAGCGCGGGTCTCCGGGAAGCTGGCCGGGCGGGAAGTTGACCGGAAGCTCGTTGAGCGCGGCGGTGAATTGCTGATAATGCGCGACCTCGCGGGTCATCAGAAAGGTCAACGTGTCCTGCACACCTGGATCGTCGGTGAGTTGCTTCAGGTACTCGTAGACTATCTTCGCCCGCGATTCCGCGGCGAGATTACTGCGCAGGTCCACCGTCGGGTCTCCGTTGGCGTCGATGAACGCGCCGGTCCAGTTGTTGCCGGCAGAGTCTTTGACGTCGGGCCCGCCACCGCTCAACACCAAGAACAAGGGACTTACCGCAACCTGGTGGATCGCCTGCTCGCGGCCGTCGCGGCTGGCCACTGCGGGCATCCAATCGCACCGCTGAGTTGCGACCTTCAGGTCATCGTTGAGGCCGTCGAGGAGCATGGTGATCATCGAGCCCACCATCTCCAGGTGGCTGAGCTCCTCGGTCGCGATGTCCATGAAGAGGTCGTACATTTTCGGGTTCTTCTCCCGCAGCACGAACGCCTGGGTGAAGTACTGCAATGCGGCGGTGAGTTCGCCGTTGGCGCCGCCGAACTGCTCCATCAGCACCGTAGCGAAACGCGGGTCGGGTTCGGTCACCCGCACCTCGAATTGAAGATCTTTATTGTGAGTGAACATGAGGCTCCTCGGCTTGTAATGGGATCGCAATCCGGGGGCTGTAGATCGCAGATCCGGGTCATGTACCCGAGGCAGGAGGGGCCAAACTGGGTGTTCAAGATCATGAAATCGATACTGCTAGAGAGCCTTGATCAGAGAGCACGAATCCCTTTGCAGCGTGCCAAATCTGCCGCCGAGCAGTTGCCGGCCTGGATCGCCTGAGGGTGTGCGCCGGCCTGGTCCTCCACCGGGTTCAGCCATTGCCGCCTCCGCTGCCACCCGCCGCGGGCGGCCCGCCAAGGCCACCGCCACCGCCGTCACTCCCGGCAATCCCGCTATCCCGGGCCTCCACTCGTAGTGTCGCCTGTGCCGGATCCACCGGCGGTTCCCCATTCCGCAGAACCCGAGTTGGCGGCGCCACCGGATGAAGCGCCGTTGATGGTGGACGAGCCGCACAAACGGCGACGACTTGGTGTCGGGCGCCGGACTTTCGCTCCCGCGGCTCAACATGGAGCCAGCGATCTACTGCACAATTTCCGCCGACTCGCTGAGCTGATGCGCAAACTGGGTGAGGGCAACGGAAGACACTGCTGTCAACGGACTTGACCACGGCATTCCGGTCGAACACCGACCCGAATTGGTTGTCCGCCCGAAATACCGCTGAGGTCCGTTCGCGACACCCGAACCCCATTCGGCCGGCACTTTCGAGCCATCTGGCGCGCGGTGAGGACGGGGCCGAACGGAAATTCGTTGTTGAGCAAAAACCGGTTTCTCCCAGCGCGGTTAACATGAGCCGTCGGGGGTAACGCCCCTGCATGTTCGCTCATCGCCGCGACCACGAATGTGGCGCCCATACCAGGGGCACGGTTCCACCCGTCGACGATGGCCTCGTTGGGGCGACGTCTCTGGCCGGCGTGTGCGCCGGGGCCAGCGGGGACGTGGCGTTCGCCGGGCTGCGCCGACGTTTGGTGCCGTTGCCGGTGCGATGGAGGACCAAGAGCGGTCGATGGCCACAGGTATGACCGCCGGGGGGGACGGTGCAGCGTGGGTCGCGGCGCGATTGCTGGCTGCGGTGAACGGTCGGCGCGGTGTGAAGTCGGCCGATGACTTGTGCAGGGCGTGCGTTGATTTGATCGGTGTGGATGCCGCGGCAATCTCGTTCGTTTTTGGTGGAGTGGCCAGCGCGACGCTGGGAGTAAGCGAACCGCGGGCGCGGGCATATGACGAATTGCAGTTCACCATGGGTGAGGGGCCGTGTCTCGACTCCGTCTCGTCCCGCGCCCCGGTACTGGTCACCGACCTGGCACATCCCGAGGAGATGCGCTGGCCGGCGTACGGGCCGGCGATGCTCGCTCACAAGATCCGAGGCGTCTATGCGATGCCCGTCCTGATGGCCGGCGGATATTTGGGCGCACTGGATCTGTTCAGCTACCGCCCGGACACACTGGACACCGATCAGCTGGCTGGGGCGTAGGTGGCCGCCGACCTGGCCGCGCTGCCGATGCTGGATCTGTTCAGCTCGGATATGACAGCCGCCATCGATGATCCCGACAGTGACGCCTGGCAGGAGTTGTATGTGTTGACGCGGGCAGAGGTCAGCCAAGCCACCGGGATCTTGATGGCGCAGTTGGACATCGGTCCGGCCGAGGCGTTGGTGCGGCTGCGCGCCCACGCCTACGCCACGGACACCAGTGCCACCGAGGTGGCTCGCGCGATCGTAGAGCAACGGCTGTATCTGACGAAGGATCGATGAGGTGCACGGAATGAAGGCGTCTGGCCGACGGTCACCGCCAGTGCCGTGAACAGAACGGAGCCTGAGGTGACCGAGACAACCCGCGAGACGCGCATACTGCAGTCCGTAGTGGCGGTGGTCGACAACTTACTCGACGACTTCGATGTGGTGGATCTGCTGACCGGGGTGACCGAGCGGTGCGCCGAGCTGCTGGACGTGACCTCCGCGGGCGTGTTGCTGGCCGACCCCCACCGCCAGCTGCACCTGATGGCCGCGACGTCGGAGGAGAGCCGCGATCTGGAGCTACTGCAGCTGCAGGCGCAGGAAGGGCCATGCCTGGACAGCTACACCAGCGGCACTCCGGTCTCGGTAGCGGAACTCAGCGATGCCGAGGCGCGCTGGCCCCGGTTCGTGGCGGCGGCCAGCGAGGCAGGGCTCGCCTCGGTGCATGCCGTGCCGATGCGCGCGGGCGGATTGGTGCTCGGTGCCGTGGGGTTGTTCCGGTCCGAGCCCGGAGATCTCGACGACGCTGATCTGCTACTCGGTCAGACGTTGGCCCATATCGCGTGTGTGGCGATCCTGCAGGAACATGCTCCCACTCCGATGTCCGTGTGGCCACGCCTGCAACGTGCGTTGGCCAGCCGCGTCGTCGTCGAACAAGCCAAGGGATTTGTCCACGAACGCCTTGATGTGCCGGTGCCCGCAGCCTTCGCGTTGCTGCGCGGATACGCCTTTGAACAGGGTGACCATTTGACCGCGGTGGCCCGCCGCCTGATCAACGAGCCCGCGGCCCGGCCGGCAATGCTCGACATGATGTCCCGAATCTCGCTGACCTGACCTCAGACGCAGCGGCGGCGCGCTGGTTCACCGCGTGGTCAAGGACATCACTGTCCGGGTAAGCCGCCTACGTGGCCAACCGCGGGCGCCATCGCCGGCGAGCGCGGCTCTTGCAGCGTTGCGGCCGCACACGCCGTGGACGCCACCGCCTGGTGTGGCGCCGGCACTGCCGAGATAAACGTTCTCGACGGGTGTCTCGGCCCGCCCGAACCCGGGGGCGGGCCGGAAGATCAGCTGTTGGTGAAGCTGTGACGTCCCACCGTTGACCGCGCCAGTGTGCAGGTTCGCGTCGCCGGCTTCGAGATCGGACGGACGCTGGATTGTCTTACCGATCACCTTTCCTCCGAAGCCGGGAGCGTATTTCTCGAGCACCACATCGACCGCCGCCGACAGTTGGTCGGCGGAAGCGTCGTCAGCCACTCCCCGCGGGAGATGCGTATAAGCCCATGCGCTTTCGGTGCCGATCGGCGATCGACTCGGATCGGCGGTGGACATCTGGCCGAAAAGCATGAACGGATGTAGCGGAACCGTGGCGGTGTTCAGGTCGGCCATCCACCGAATCAGACCATCGTGGTCCGCCCCGACGTGGACCGTACCCACCTCGTTCAGGCTCTTGGACCGCCACGGTATCGGAGAGTCGAGTGCGTAGTTGATCTTCAAGACGGGTGTATCCCAGATGAAGTGCTTGAGTTCACGAACAACTGCATCCGGAACCGCATGCGAGGCCAGCAGATGGCCGTACAACCTGGGCGCGGAGGTATCGGCGATCACCGCGCGACGGATCCGGACGTTCGACCCCTCAGTCGTCCGAACTGCCACGGCGCGGCCGCCGCTGACTTCGATCGCGTCGACCTCGCGATCACACTCGATGCGGGCACCCGCGGCGCGCGCCCGATTCACCAGCGCCTCCGTCAGCTGCCCTGCCCCGCCCACGGGCACTGGCCATCCCCCGTCCTGGGCCATCATGATCAACAGGTAGCCCATCACCCCGCTTCCCGGTGCATCGATGGGCACATCGGCATGCATCGCGTTGCCCAGCAACAGCAATCGCGCCGCCTCACCCTCAAATAATCGCTGCGCCATGACCCCGGCGGGCAGCAGCATCAAATGGGCCAGCCGCAGCGCCTCGGCCGAACCGAGCGCCCGCAGCAGTTGTACCGGACCACGCACCGGCGGGAAAGGTGCGAACAAAGTCGCCAACAGCGCGTCCTTGATGCTCAGCCATTGGTCGAACAATGCACGCCACCGAGCCCCTTCGCCGCGATCGCGACGCTCGAGATCATCCGCGGTACGGTCGATCTCACGGTGAATGACCGGTGCGTCGTCATCCTCGGCGGAGCGTGGATGTCCGACGACTGCGGGCGCATGCGTCCATTGCAGCCCGTGATCCTCCAGATGCAGTTCCCGCAATGCCGGTGATGCGACAGATAAGGGATAAAACGCGCTGTAGAGATCGCTGACGTAGCCGGGGAAGAGTTCAGCGCTCTTCACCGCCCCACCGGGTTCGGACTGCGCTTCGAGTACTAACACGTCCCAGCCGGCGTCCGCCAACATCGCCGCGGCGACCAACCCGTTGTGGCCGGCCCCGATCACCACCGCATCGGCACTCTGGCTCACTTCGGTTCTGCCCGCCGTTCCGCGAGGGCGGCCAACCGCATCAGGCATTCACGATTCCTGGGATAGGCCGCGGCCAGCGCCAGTCGACGTGGCACCAAGTTGAGCGGACCGCCAACTGGCACTTCGGCCATCGTGACGCAACAGCCAAGCTCACTATCCTTCAGCCGCAATGTTATTCGAGCAGCACCGAAGGGTCGACTCTTGGCGAGAAGAACGAGTTCCTCCGGCGGCGTCGAGGACTCGACCTCGGTCTCGTCATTCAGCACGACCGGCCATATCCCGATGGTGTGGTGGATAGTGGCGCCCGGGGCGGGCCAGCGAGGGTCGACGGCGCGCATGCGGGTGTTGCCAACCACCCACTGCGAATACGTCCAACCGTCAGCGATGACGTTCCACACCTGTTGCCGCGTCGCCGCGATATCACGTTCTACGGTGAGCCTGCTGTCGACTGCCGCTGGTTCCGCCATTCCGAATTCCTTTCAACAACTTCCGATGCGGGTCACGATCAACCGGTTGGCCGCCGACTTCACGGCGTCGGGCAGGAACCAGGTCGTGACTCCCATGGCTTTCGAGAACAGAGATGCAGCAAGGACCCTGCGGTCACCATTCATCAACGCGTCATAGCCCTGTCGTGCAACGCGGGCCGGGTCGTCTTTCGGCATCTGTCCGAGCACGGTATCCGACATTCCTGCCCGACGGAAGAAGTCGGTCGCGGTCGGACCCGGCATCAAAGATGTGACCGTCACACCGCTATCACGCATCTCGTCGTGAAGCCCCTCGGCGAAGGATTGAACGAACGACTTCGACGCGTTGTACATGCTTTGGTTCCACCCGGGCATACCCGCAACGATCGATGACGTGAACAACACCTTGCCGCTCCCGTGACGGGCCATATCCACCAGCACGAGCTTGGCCAACTGCACGGTCGAGCGCACGTTGAGGTCGATGATGCCGAGGTCGTCGTCCAGGTCACCCTCGATGAACGGCCCCGCACGTCCTCTGCCGGCGTTCAGAGCGGCCGCAGCAATGCGTCCACCGTCGGTTGCGGCGCGGTACAGGCGCTCAACATCTCCGGTTTTGCGCAGGTCAACTTGGACGGCGCACACCTCGACCCCGCTTGCACGCAGCTTCTCGGCAGAATCCTCGATGCTGTCCTCATCGGCGGCCACGACCAAGTTGTACCCATCACCGGCGAACAACTTCGCCAGTTCGAATCCGATCCCGCTCGAGGCGCCCGTCACCAACGCGAGATCCCCTGCCATGTCCGCGGGCTACCCGACTGCGGCGCCGCCAAACGCCAACAGCCACGCCAGCTGTCACCTCGACTCTCTGGAGGGTGACGGCGGTTCCGCCGAGCCTCGGTGCAGCAGCACTGAGCAGTGGTTTCCCCAACCACCACCCGGGTATTCAGCCGTGAGCGCCCGCCACGACGGCGAGGCTCGAGGAGATGCAGAGATGAGCAGTCAAGAACAAGCACAGTCAGATGATGCGCAGCACGAACGATTCGACAACCCAGATGCGGGCAGCGGTGTGCGCGACACAGGAACGGACGCTCCGGAACACGGCCGCGCGGACCGCCCGGTCGGCACCGTGGACGAAGACGTCAACCCACCGCTCAGCGACCCGACGAAGTCGGAGGTCTACGGCGGGACGGGCGAGTTGCCCCCGCAGGACACCGGCGCCGCAATCCCGCCGTACGAGGGCAGAGCGCGAAGCGCAAGCAGCGCAGCATCCAGCACCGAGGGATCTGGCGGTGCGAACGTGGGCGGCGCGACAGGGCCCGTTACGGATCCCGATTACAAATCGGAGAGCCCGGCAGCAACGAGAGGTGGCGCGACCACGTCTCCGGCCGACGAGCAACCGGCCTCGCAGACTTCAGAGTCCGACCGTGATGACGACAGAGTCGGACCTGGGCACACTCCCGGCACAGGGCGCGGCGAGTCGAAGAACTGAAGCCAGTGTGGGCGCCGGGTGCGCCCGATGATGGCCGCGATCACCAATCAGCGACCATTAACTCCCTGCACTGCAGCATGTTTCGTCATCGCCAATGCCGGACTTTCATCGACAGTGATTGACGCCGGCCGGCGGGGTCGACGGTGCTCTGCTGTCAACCCTTAACCGATTCGGGCTTTCGGTTCCGCGCACGCAACAAGCTGTCCGCGTGTGAGGACACAACCGACGGGTATCCGGCCGACTAGAGGAGCTCGCCATGAGGATCGATCGCGTCGCCGAGCCGTGGGGCAGCCGGACGCCGTACAGTCGCGGTGGGGGGTGGCCACGGCGAGTCGACACATATCTGGAGCCGGGACTGCACCCGAATGACGTCGACCGATGGGTGCAGTCCGCGGCGGTATTGCACTCCAACGGCGACGGGCTGGACATTGCCGTCAAAGACGGCCGCATCGCCGGCGTACGCGGCCGCGGCGTGGACCGCATCAATCACGGCCGACTCGACCCCAAGGACCTCTTCGGCTGGCAGGCCAACGCCTCAACCGACCGGCTGACCGCTCCGTTTGTGCGCCGCGGCGGCAAGCTTGTCGAGACTGACTGGGACACCGCGATGGAGCGCATCGTGTCACACAGCAAGCAGTTGCTGAGCGACCGCGGGCCCAGCGCCATCGGCTTCTACACCTCCGGCCAGCTGTTCATCGAGGAGTACTACACCCAGGGCGTCATCGCACACGGGGCGATCGGCACCAACCACGTCGACGGCAACACGCGACTGTGCACCGCCACCGCCGCCGAAGCGCTCAAGCAGTCATTCGGGTGCGACGGCCAGCCTGGGTCCTACACCGACGTCGACCACGCCGATGCGATCGCGCTGTACGGACACAACGTCGCCGAGACGCAGACAGTGCTGTGGATGCGCATGCTCGACCGGCTGGCCGGGCCCAACCCCCCTGCGCTCCTGTGTGTGGACCCGCGCCCAACGCCGGTGGCCCGGCACGCCACCCTGCATCTGGCGCCCTTGCCCGGAACCAACGTCGCCCTGATGAACGGGCTGCTTCATGAGATCCTCGCGCACGACTGGGTGGACCACGATTACGTCGAACGCCACACCGTGGGTTACGAGGAACTGCACGAGCGCGTGGCGGATTTCGCGCCCGGGCGGGTGGCCGAGATCTGCCGAATCGACGCAGGAGACCTCCGCCGCGCGGCCGAGCTGCTGGGCACCGCCGACCGGCTGCTGTCGACGGTGCTGCAGGGCTTCTACCAGTCCCACCAGGCCACCGCCGCAGCCGTCCAGGTCAACAACGTCCACCTGGTGCGCGGCATGCTCGGCCGGCCCGGCTGCGGGGTCCTGCAGATGAACGGCCAGCCCACCGCCGAGAACACGCGTGAATGCGGCGCCGACGGCGATCTCGCAGGTTTTCGCAACTGGGCCAACGACTCCCACGTCGAGGAACTGGCCCGACTGTGGAACGTCGACCCTATGCAGATCCCGCACTACGGGCCACCCACCCATTGCATGCAGATGTTGCGCTACGCCGAGGAAGGCAGCCTCCGCATGCTGTGGGTCACCGCGACCAACCCCGCGGTGTCACTGCCCGAACTCTCCCGCATCCGGCGCATCCTGTCCCAGGACCGGCTGTTCCTCGTGGTGCAAGACATCTTCCCAACCGAAACCACCGAACTCGCCGACGTGGTGCTGCCCGCCGCGGCGTGGGGCGAGAAGACGGGGACCTTCACCAACGCCGACCGCACCGTCCACATCTCGGACAAAGCCATCGACCCGCCCGGTCAGGCTCGCGCCGATCTCGACATCTTCCTCGACTACGCACGCCGCATGGACTTCCGCGACCAAGACGGCCGGCCCCTTCCGCCGTGGACCGCCCCGGAGGAAGTATTCGAGGCATGGAAGGCGTGCAGCGCCGGACGCCCCTGCGACTACACGGCATTGAGCTATGAGAAGTTGCGGGGCGGCAGCGGCATCCAATGGCCCTGCAACGCCGACCATCCCGATGGCGCCGAACGGCTCTACGCCGACGGCCGGTTCTGGGCACAAGCAGACTATTGCGAGACCTACGGCAAGGACCTCATTACCGGGGCGCCGCTGGAGCCGACCGAGTACCGCGCGATGAACCCCCATGGCAAGGCAATCATCAAGGCCGCCGAGTACGTCGCACCGCACGAAAGACCCTCCGCGGACTTCCCGCTCGTCCTCATCACCGGGCGCACGCTCTACCAATTCCACACGCGCACCAAAACCGGCCGGGCGGCACAGCTGCGGGCAGCGGCACCGCAGGTGTGGGTCGAGCTCTCCGGCGGCGATGCGCGACGAGCCGGCATCACGGAGGGTGACCTGGTGGAGATCCGCACGCCGCGCGGGGAAGTGACCGCTGCAGCACGGATCACGGGCATCCGAGCCGGCGTGGTGTTCCTACCGTTCCACTACGGCTACTGGGACACGGAATCCGCCGGGCGTCACCGCGCCGCCAACGTGTTGACGCCCACCGACTGGGACCCGGTGTCCAAGCAACCGATCTTCAAAACAGCCGCCGCGGCAGTGCGTCGGGTCACGACGGGCCACGGGCCCGCGCCTGCGCCGACCACGGCTGCGTCCGCCCCGCTGGACGACGGAATTCCGGCGACCGCCGGAGGCGCGCAGGCCGACGTCGACGAAGAGTGCGTTTCGCGAGGCCAGCCATGAGCAAGCTCGCGCTGGCGATCGCCGAATTGCAACGAAGCGAACGCCGCCTCGCGCACAACCTCCGCGCCCTCGCCGCCCGGCACCACAGCGATCACGACATCAGCCACCTGGCGAGCGACCTGGCCGGCTGGTCCGACGAGCACGTCGCGGCGCTGAGCGACCACCGTACCCGCCGCGTCCTGCGACTACCCGCCCATCCACGGCGGTTTGTGTTGAGCGGCCGACTCCAGGAGCGGCTCAGCGACTTGCTGCGCCACCGACAGCAGCCGAGCCTGTTGCTGCTCGCCGATCTCCGTCGCGTCCACCGCGTCGCTGCCGGGGTTTCGCTGGACTGGGAACTCCTCGCCCAGGCCGCACAGGCCACCAAGGATGGTGAACTGCTCGCGGTGACGTCGCGCTGTCGTCTTCAGACGCTGCGCCAGATGCGCTGGGCGAACGCCATGCTCAAGGAATTGTCACCGCAGGTACTCGCTGACTGACCGTCTGAAAAGCGGCCCGACGCAGCATCCGCGATCGCCCCGGCGGGCCGAGATGAACGGGTGAAGGTCGCTCACTTGGTGAAACCGGCGCACAAAGATGTGGTGAAAGCCGTCAAATGAGCTTGCTTCGTCACGGGGCCGGGTATTGCAGGAGTGCCTGCGAACTCAAGGAGCAACTCATGAGCACCACCACCGCATCAGTCGACGTGAACCGCCCGATCGACGTGGTCTACAACCAGTGGACCCAATTCGAGTCGTTTCCAGAATTCATGGAAGGGGTCGAACGCATCGACCAACGCGACGACACCCATCTGCACTGGGTGATCAAAGTCGGTGGAGTGACCCGCGAATTCGACGCCACTGTCACCGAGCAGCACCCCGAGGAACGGGTGGCCTGGAAGTCCGACAGCGGCCCCGATCACGCCGGGGTGGTCACCTTCCACCGTCTCGACGACGACAAGACCCGGGTCACCACGCAGTTGGATGTGGACCCGGAAGGCTTCATCGAGAACGTCGCCGACAAATTGGGAATCCTCAAGGCCCGAGTGAGCGGTGACCTGGAGCGGTTCAAGAAGTTCATCGAAAGCCGGTCAGCAGAAACCGGAGGGTGGCGCGGCGACGTCTCACGCCCCGACGCCTGACCGGTGACTCGTAAGTGCCGCGAAGGGGCCCGCCCGACACGCTGACGGATTCGCCGCCGGGTCTACGCGTCGCCGGGCCTGCAGATCGGACCGGACGGGCGGGTTCTTCACCAGCTGGGAACAAGACATGCTCCCGCAACTGCAGCAGCGGTGACAAGCCCGCCTCAGTCACGCTGCCGCGGTGAGCATCTGAGCGCCTTAGACGCCGATTGCTCGTTCAATATCTTTCAGCGATGTCTCCAGGTGGCCGAGCAGCCGCTGCAGATGCGGGACGCTACGGCGGCATCCGACCAGACCGAAGTCGAGATTGTCGGCGTTGTTGGTCACCGTGATGTTGACGGCCTGGCCGTCGAGAGTGATGGACAACGGGTAGTTGCCGTCCAGCCGGGCACCGCGCCAATAGTGCGGCTCCCGACTGCCCGCGGACACGTTGGAGATGACGATGTTGAACGGCGGCGACGCGGAGGCGAGATACCCGGGGATGAGGCCGAACACGAGTCCGCCGATGTTGAACGCCGATAAGGCCAGTTGCTGCACCTGCGGCAGTTCGTGGAAGACCCCCTTGGTGTCACGAATCGAGGTACTGATGATCTCGAGCCGCTCGGCGGCGTCCTCGACGTCGGTCGCCAGATTGCACAGAAATGTGCCCACCATGTTGCCGCCCCGATCGTCGTCATCCTGGCGAAGATTCACGGGCACCATTGCGATCAACGGGTCGCCCGGCAACGCGTTGTGCTCGAGCAGGTAAGCACGAAGCGCACCCGCCGACATCGCGAGCACCACATCATTGACCGTCACCCCGGCCGCCGACTTGACGGCTTTGATCCGGTCCAGGGACCAGGATTGTGCGGCCACCCGCCGAGCGCCGCCGATTCGCACGTTGAACATCGTTCGTGGCGCGCGGAACGGCAGCGTCAACTGCTGCTCGAGCAGTGCCGCGCGTGCCAGCTTGACGGTGGACGGCCCCAACGATGCCACCGAGCCGACCGTGTTACCGAGCTGAGCCACCAACGATGGCCGCCGCCGACTTTCCGGGCGCTTGCGAGGGCCGAGGCTCCACGGCACGCGGACTTCTTCGTCGGCGGGGTCAGTAGAGAAGGCGCGTTGCGTCAGCCGCAGCGCCGACACCCCGTCCATGAGCGAGTGGTGGAACTTCGTGTAGACGGCGTATCGCCCGTCGTGCAGGCCCTCGATAAGGTGTACTTCCCACAGCGGCCGATAACGGTCGAGCAGGGTGCCGTGCAGCCGGGACACCAGCTCGAGCAGGTCGCGGACCCTCCCTGGCCTGGGCAACGCGGAAAGTCGCAGGTGATAGTCGAGCTCGACGTCTTTGTCGAACGACCATGCAACGTTGGTGAGGCCACCAAAGAACGCGGGACGCTTTCGATAAGTCGGCTGCACATCCGTGCAGCCGAGCATGGCCTCGTAGGAGTCGCGCGCGAATTCCGGTCCCGCACCACCGGGCGGGTCGAACACCTGCAGCGACCCCACGTGCATGGGATGTTCGCGGGACTCCCCGAGCAGGAACAGCGCGTCCGTTGGCGATATCGGCTCCACGATGACCTCGATTCTTCCGGCAACGCGGCCATCTGGAATGGCTACCAGGCGGGTATCCAGAGTCGGCGGTTGTCACACGTCTCCGAGGATTGACGACTACTTCGCTCGCCGCCGTACCAGCTTCCGAATCCGCGCGCACGAAGTTGTGCCGGAATCGAGCGCCACCGTGGCCGCGTAATCCCCGGCTGCGTGGGTACTTGCCCGCGTAATGCGTCCGCGGGCAGAGACCGAGGTACCGAAATGACTTCAGTGGCGAACACCGACCGCCGCACGGCCGGCGCTGCGTCGCTGAAGCTCCCCGGCATCATCCTGGGAGTCGGATTGGGCGGCTTCCTCGACGGCATCCTGCTGCACCAGCTCCTGCAATGGCACCACATGCTCACCAGTGCGGGCACGTCACGTCTGCACGTGACGGCATACCCCGACGACACCGTGCACGGGCTGAAGATCAACACACTGTGGGACGGCCTGTTCCACACGTTCACCTGGCTGTCCGTGCTGGTCGGGCTGGCGATCCTCTACTCGCGGATCACTCACTCGCGGGGCAAGGTATGGACCACCCGCGCGCTGTGGGGATGGGTGCTGGCCGGCTGGGGCCTGTTCAATCTCGTCGAAGGAGTCACCGATCACCAGCTCCTGGGAATCCACCACATCAAAACCGGTCCATATCAAACACTCTGGGACATGGGCTTCCTCGCCCTCGGGCTCGTCCTGCTGGTCGGCGGCTGGTTGTCGCAACGCACCGCAACGCTCGACGCTGCGACCGACCACGAACAAGCGACGCCGTGACGACCCTCGCCCACGGTTCGGTGGGCCACCAAGAAACCGAAACACTCGTATCCTTTGGTGCCATCGTTACCCTCGCCGGCGTTGCACTGGTTTACGCCGCGCTGGCCGCGTTACGAGGCCATGAACCGCGCGGCTGGAACCAGTGGAATGTTCGCCCCACTTGCGCTCGTCCTGGCCGCGCCGGTCACGCTCATCCTCAGATCGGTGTCGTCGCGAACCGGCAAATCGATCGTGCATGCATTGCGGTCACCGCCGGCACGCATACTGACCAACCCGCTGCTGCTTCTGGTCGCGAATCTCGGTGGCCTGGCGTTGCTGTACTTCACGCGGTCGTACACGGTCACCACCACGAACCTCGCACTGCACGAGTTGGTTCACATCCACTTCTTCGCCACCGGGTACCTGTTCGTGTGGATGGTCGCAGGCCCCGACCCCGGCCCCGACCGTCCGACCGTGCCCATCCGGATCGTCGTGCTGGGCGTCGCCGTGCTGGGCCACTCGGCCATCGCCCAACTCGTCTACGCCGGTCTGTTCGTTCGCATACCGGTCTCCGCCGACCAACTCCGCGATGCAGGGACGCTGATGTACTACTGGGGAGACATCGCCGAAATCCTGCTCGCGTTGGCCATACTGCTCACGTGGCGACCACCAACGCATCGAGCACGTGCCTACGGTTGTCATGTCAGTGAGCCGCGCGTCGCACGTCGCACCGAGACCACCTGCGGCTGAGGGCAATTCGACAGGCTCAATCCTGATACGCAGCGAGTCAACGCGGTGGCACGTTGGCCCGGGAGTCGAACATGTGTTCTAATATGCTGTCAGCGCCGGCCCGCTCACTGCGGGCGATATTCACTAGGAGATCGCCGCAACGATGACTGTAGACACTCTGCCAGCACAGGCACCGTCCACCGACTTCGACACTCCCGACGTCGTGGTTTCTTCTGTCGAGAGCACCTCGCCTGAGGGGGCGCCGGTGTCCAACGAGCCGGCCGCCCCCGCTTCCGCCGAGGAGAAGCCGAGGAAAGCTCCCGCCAAGAAGGTGGCCGGCAAAAAGAGCAAAACTCTCGAGCTGACCCTCACTGTCACCGGTACTGCCGACGGCGAATGGCGCGCCGAGCTCAAGCAGGGCACCACCTATCTGGCCCGCAACCTCGCGGTCGCGGCCGCCGCCGTCTCCCGCGCGGCAAAGGAATTGCACGAGGACCTCTACACCCCGATCGACGAGGTCATCGAAGAGGCGCGCTCCCAGCAGGCCGCCAAGGTCGCCGCTCTGGAAGCCGAACTGGAAGCCGCCCGCAAGACGCTTGCCGACCTGGACTGAGATCCTGAACCAATCGTCGCCCCCCTGGCTGATAACGCCGACCACAGATCAGGTGAACAAACCGCTGTAGGCGTTGAGGGCAGGCTGTCCGCCGAGATGTGCGTAGAGCACGTTGGACTCGTTACCGATCGTGCCGTCGCTGACCAGATCGATGACAGCAGCCATCGACTTTCCCTCGTAGACGGGGTCGATGATCATGCCCTCCAGCCGGGCGGTCAACCGGATCGCGTCCACCGTGGACTGGACGGGAATTCCATAGAGGTCACCCGCCCATCCTTCGAGAACGACGATCTCGTCGTCGCGGAGATCACGGCCGAGGCCGATCAGGTCGGCGGTATGGCGGGCGATACGGGCGACCTGCGCGCGCGTCTTGTCGATGGTCGCCGACGCGTCGATACCCAGGACGCGACGCGGACGGTTCTGTCTGGCGAAGCCCGCGATCATGCCGGCGTGGGTCGACCCGGTGACCGCACACACGACGATCGTGTCGAAGAAGACGCCGAGCTCGGCTTCCTGCCGCTCCACTTCGTCGGCCCAGTTCGCGAAACCAAGTCCGCCGAGCGGATGTTCGGACGCGCCCGCCGGGATCGGATACGGCGTGCCACCGGAATCTCTCACCTCTTGCAGCGCATCCTCCCATGACGAGCGGATGCCAATGTCGAAGCCCGCAGGGTCGAGTCGGACATCCGCCCCCATGATGCGCGACAGGAGGATGTTTCCCACCTTGTCGTTCCCCGGGTCCGGCCAGTCGACCCACTTCTCCTGCACTAGTCGGGCTTTGAGGCCCAGTTTGGCGGCGACGGCAGCGACTTGCCGGGTGTGGTTGCTCTGGTAGCCGCCGATGGACACCAAGGTGTCCGCGCCCTGCGCGAGAACGTCGGGGACTATGTACTCGAGTTTGCGTGTCTTATTGCCACCGAATGCCAACCCAGAGTTGCAATCCTCCCGTTTGGCCCAGATGCGCGCGCCACCAAGGTGCCCGGTCAGGCGGTCCAATGGATGGATCGGGCTCGGTCCGAATGTCAGTGGGTAGCGCTGAAAATCCTCAACCGGCATAGCGATCCTCTCTGGCTGGCGGTATGCAATATATCGCAAGTCGGCGTTCTGACACATTCACTTCCCCGATGCGCCTGACCACCGGCATCACCAGCGCGTTCGATTTGACATCTGTCGTCTGGCCGCGCGCACCATATTGCATGCCGGTGCCAAAGAAAGCGGCCTCGCCCCCGCGGCAGCTGCTGCGAGACGACGCGTTCGCCGCCATCCGAGCCGCCATCGTCGACGGCACGCTGGAGCCAGGCGAACGACTGGTCGACGCCGAACTCAGCGCGTGGCTGGGAGTGAGCAGGACACCGATCCGCGAGGCCCTTGCCCGGCTGGACGCTGCTGGCCTGGTGCAGACCCGGCCCGGGCGGTACACCATCGTGAGCCCGCTCGATATTCGCGTCATGAAGGACGCGCAGGCCGTCACCGCTGCCATGCATGAGCTGGCGGTCCGCGAGGCCGTGGCGGCAATGCACGACGAACACATCGTGGCCATGCGCACCGCGAACCAGCGATTCGCGGCGGCGCTCGGCCTCGACGACGTCGAAGAGGCCATCCGCGCGGATGACGAATTCCACGGCGTCGCAGTGGATCTCTGCGCCAACGCGGCGATACGTGCCGTCCTCGATCAATACACCCCACTGTTGCGCCGCATGGAACGTGTGCGTTTCGCATCTCTTAGCGGCCGTTCGTCGGTCGTTCAGCACGAGAAGATCGCCGATCTGGCTGAACAGGGCGACGCCGACGCCGCCGCCAGGGAAGCCCGTCTCAACTGGCTGACTCTGCAATAGCCGGAAGACCGAAGTCGGCGTCACGTCTCTTCTTGAAATGAATAAATCGTTGTCCAAGGTCATTGGTAATCAGGGGCATTGGAGAGGTCGGCAATCTGATGAGGAGGCCGGAGTGAACGTCTTGGACACCATCCTTGCGGGGGTCCGTGAAGACCTGGAGCTACGCAAACGCGAGGTGCCGTTGTCCGAGCTGCGCTCGAGGGTCGCTGACACTGCTGCCGCGCTTGATCCCCTGCCGGCGTTCCGGGAGCCTGGTGTTTCGATCATCGCGGAGGTCAAGCGCAAGAGCCCCAGCAAGGGCGACCTGGCCGACATTCCCGACCCCGCGTACCTGGCAGGCCAGTACGAGGCCGGCGGTGCGTCGGCGATCAGCGTGCTGACCGAGCGTCGCCGATTCGGCGGATCCCTCACCGATCTGGACGCGGTTCGCGAGCGTGTCGACATTCCGGTCCTGCGCAAGGACTTCATCGTCGAGGCCTATCAGTTGTGGGAAGCCCGAGCTCACGGCGCCGACCTCGCACTGCTGATGGTCGTATCGCTCGGTGACGATCAACTGGCCGACCTGCTGGGTCTGTGTGCAGACCTCGGCCTGACTGCATTGGTCGAAGCGCACACCGCCGACGAGGTGAGCCGAGCGGTGACCGCCGGCGCCCAGCTGCTCGGCATCAATGCCAGAGACCTGACCACGCTCGACGTCGATCGCTCGGTCTTCGCCAGATTGGCGCCACTGGTCCCTGAGGGCACCGTCCGCGTGGCCGAATCCGGCGTGGCCGGCCCTCAGGACGTGGCCGAATACTCCAGTTGGGGCGCCGACGTCGTGCTGGTCGGCGAGGCACTCGTGCGGTCGGGAGATCCGCAGACCGCCGTTCGTCAATTCATCGAGACCGCCGACGCTCAGGCAAAGGCGATCCGGCGCCGCTGACCGGGCATTGACCTGGTCGGGGCCAGCACCTAGATATGTTGAGAGCCCTGATCAGAATGCTGGAGGCGCGATGAACGATGTGACCTACGACAAGAACATCACCGGTCTCGTCGTCATCGATCCCTACAACGACTTCATCTCCGACGGCGGCAAGGTGTGGGACCGGCTCAAGGGCGTCGCGGAGGCCAATGGCTGTGTACCGCATATGGCGCAAGTCCTCGACGCTGCCCGGCGTGCCGGCATTCGCGTGTTCTACGCGCTGCACCGCCGCTACCGGCCGGGCGACTACGAGACGTGGAGGTGCATTGCGCCGATCCAGCAGGCGGCGTGGTCACGCAAGACGTTCGAGTTCGGCACGTGGGGCGGCGAGCTGCGCGCGGAGTTTCAGCCGCAACCCGGCGACATCGTCGCCCAAGAGCACTGGTGCTCCAGCGGTTTTGCCAATACGGACCTGGACCTGCTGCTCAAGAGGCACGGCATCCATCAGCTGATCGTGGTGGGACTCATCGCCCACAGCTGTGTGGAGGCGACGGTTCGCTACGCCGCGGAGTTGGGCTACCAGGTCACCATGGTCAAGGACGCGACCGCCGACTACTCGGATGTCGAGATGCACGCCTCTCTGGAGGTCAACATGCCGTACTACGCGAGCGCGCTGGTGGCCACCGAACAGATTGTCGAGACCATCGCCGCGCTCTGAGTAGAGCTAGGTGCCGCGTGTGTTGATGACGCGCTCTGCGATCTGGACCAGGCGCTCGTTGCCGTCCTGCGAAAGCTTCCGGAGCATTTCGAAGGCTTGGACGTCGTCGATGTTGAATCGCTCCATGATGATGCCCTTGGCCTGTCCGATCCGGTCTCGAGTGGACAGCGCCGACTGCAGCTGTTCGCCATGGCGGCTGGCCAGGATCGCCGCCGCGGCGTGCGCCGCGAGCACCGCGCCGACGGTCTCGGCTTCCGCATCGAAGGCCTGCTCTTTGAACGCGAACAGGTTCAGCGCACCCGCCGTCTGGGAACTGGTGTAGAGCTTGAACGACAACCCGCTCAGCACGCCGAGGTCGACGGCCGCCGCGGAATACCGCGGCCACCGCTCCTCGGTGCGGAAGTCGTCGGTGCGCACGATCTGGTCGTCGAGGGCGGCCTGAACGCACGGACCCTCCTCATACTTCATCTGTAATTCGTCGAGCTGATGCGGCAGATCAGACAAACCGGCCAACGATTCAAATTTCTTGCCTTTGCCGATCAGCAGCACACCGGCGGTGTCTACGCCGGGGATCAGCTTTTTGGCCGTCTCCGTGACGTCTGACAGCACGTCTATGACGCGGCGCGGACCCGCTACCGACCGCGCCAGATCCGCCATCCGCTGGGCCAGCTCGTGGTTCCCCGCCTGTGTCATGAGATATGGACTTCCCGTTGGGGCTCGGCACTACACCCGGCGGACATGCCTGAACCCGCAGCATAAACGTTTGTCATCCGACCGGGCGGGCAATGCAGCGGTACAAGCGGGTGCGGTGGTCGACCGCCGTATCCGCTGAGGTCTCGTCGGTTCAGACATCGAGCCGGCGGGGCCGCCCCCGGCTGATTCGCCGAGTAACTCTCTTAGTTGTAGTAGCGTGCGGACATGGGCACCTCGAATGTCTGGATCCTCGGTGGTCATCAGAGCGATTTCGCCCGCAACTTCACCCGTGAAGGACACGACTTCGCCGAACTGACCGCCGAGGTGGTCGATCACACGCTCTCGGACGCCAGGGTCGATGCCGCCGACATCGGGGTGGTGCACGTCGCCAACGCCTTCGGAGAGATGTTCGCCCGGCAAGGCCACCTCGGGGCGATGCCCGCCACCGTGCACGAGGGGCTGTGGGACACGCCCGCCTCCCGCCACGAAGCCGCGTGTGCATCCGGCAGTGTCGCGACGCTGGCCGCCATGGCCGACCTGCGTTCCGGCGCCTACCGCGCCGCGCTGGTGGTCGGCATCGAACTGGAGAAGACGGTTCCCGGCGACATCGCCGCCCAGCACCTCGGTGTGGCTGCGTGGACGAATTACGAGGGCTCCGAGGCCAGGTTCATGTGGCCACACATGTTCGACCGGGTCGCCGAGGAGTACGACCGCCGGTTCGGCATCGACGAGGCGCACCTGCGCGCCATCGCCCGGCTGAATCTGGCCAACGCGCGCGCCAACCCCAACGCGCAGACCCGCGCCTGGACCATCCCGGATCTGATCGGCCGCGGCACCGACGACGCCGTCAACCCGGTGATCGAGGGCCGGCTGCGCCGATTCGACTGCAGCCAGATGACCGACGGCGGGGCCGGCGTCGTGCTCGTCACCGACGAATGGTTGCGCGACCATCCCAGGGCGCGACCCGTCGGGCGGATCGACGGCTGGGGCCACCGCACCGTCGGCCTGGCGTTGCAACAGAAACTCGACCGCTCGGCCAACGATGCCTATGTACTACCCCACGTCCGGCACGCGGTGCTCGACGCGTTCAATCGGGCCGAAGTGACCCTCGATGACCTGGATGGTTTCGAGGTGCACGACTGCTTCACGCCCAGCGAGTACCTGGCGATCGACCACATCGGGCTCACCGGGCCCGGCGAGTCGTGGAAGGCGATCGAGAACGGCGATATCGAGTTGGGCGGTGCGCTTCCCATCAACCCCAGCGGCGGGCTTATCGGAGGCGGACACCCCGTCGCGCATCGGGAGTACGGATGCTCGTCGACGCCGCGAAACAGGTCAGCGGGGCGGCGGGCGGCTACCAAGTCGAGGGCGCAAAGGCGTTCGGCACGTTGAACTTCGGCGGTAGTACTGCCACCACAGTCAGTTTCGTCATCGGTACCGCCAGGAGGCCTAGACATGGATGTCGAGATCGTCGGTAAGTTCCTGTCGACATTGCCGGAGGACGACGACCACCCTTACCGCACCGGTCCGTGGCGACCGCAGACCACCGAGTGGGACGCCGACGACCTGACCGCGGTCGAAGGGGGGATTCCGCGCGACCTCGACGGCGTCTACCTGCGCAACACCGAGAACCCGTTGCATCCGTCGTTGAAGTTCTACCACCCCTTCGACGGCGACGGCATGATCCACATCGTCGGCTTCCGCGACGGAAAGGCCTTCTACCGCAACCGATTCATCCGGACCGACGGGCTCGCAGCCGAGGACGAAGCCGGTGGCGCGCTCTGGCCGGGCCTGGCCGAGCCGGTGCAGGTCGCCAAGCGCGACCACGGCTGGGGCGCGCGGACATTGATGAAAGACGCCTCGAGCACCGATGTCATCGTGCATCGGGGGACCGCGCTGACCAGCTTTTACCAGTGCGGAGATCTGTACCGTGTCGACCCGATGTCGGCCGAGACGTTGGGAAAGGCGGACTGGAACGGTCGCTTCCCCTTCGATTGGGGTGTGTCGGCGCATCCGAAGGTCGACAACGCCACCGGCGAATTGCTCTTCTTCACCTACAGCAAGCGGGCCCCGTACATGCGCTACGGCGTGGTGGACGCTCACAATGACCTGGTGCACCTGACCGACATCCCGCTGCCCGGGCCGCGTCTGCCGCACGATATGGCGTTCACCGAGAACTACGCGATTCTCAATGACTTTCCGTTGTTCTGGGATCCCAAGCTGCTGGCGGCCGACATCCATTTGCCGGGATTCCACCGGGACATGCCGTCGCGGTTCGCGGTGGTCCCGCGCGGCGGCGGACTGGATGACATCCGGTGGTTCGAGGCGGATCCGACGTTCGTGCTGCACTTCACCAACGCGTACGAAGACGGCGATGAGATCGTGCTCGACGGTTTCTACGAGGGCGATCCCGCGCCGGTGGATAGTTTGACAAGCAGCAAATGGGAGAAGGCATTTCGGTTCCTCGCCCTGGACCGGCTACAGACCCGGCTGCGCCGCTGGCGGTTCAATCTGGTCACCGGCACCACCACCGAAGAGCAGCTCACCGATCGCATCACCGAGTTCGGCATGATCAACGCCGGCTATGCGGGCCGCGGCTATCGCTATATCTACGCCGCGACCGGGAAGCCGGGCTGGTTTCTGTTCGACGGCCTGGTCAAGCATGACCTGCGCACCGGCGTCGAGGAGCAGTTCGCCTTCGAGCCCGGCGTGTACGGCAGTGAGACGGCCATGGCTCCGCGGGTCGGCGGCGCGGCCGAGGACGATGGCTACCTGATCACGCTGACCACCGATATGAACGCCGACAGTTCCTACTGTCTGGTGTTCGACGCGGCACGGGTCGCCGACGGTCCCGTGTGCAAGCTGCTTCTCCCCGAGCGCATTTCAAGCGGCACCCATTCAACCTGGGCACCGGGAGCAGAGCTGCGGTGCTGGCATGAGTTCGACGACGCGGCCACCGCGATCGGCCTCTAGTTGAAGCGACCGGAGGCGAACGCTGTCGCCACGATGCTGGGGCTGCTCGGCGACGAGTGGACGCTTCTGGTGGTCCAACAGGCACTCATGGGCACGACGCGGTACGCCGAATTCAAAGAGCGGCTGCCCATTTCGAATTCGGTGCTGGCCAGCAGGCTGCAATCGCTGACCCGTGACGGGCTGCTCGAGAAACGCCCGTATCAAGCCAATCCGCCGCGCTCCGAGTATCTGATCACCCCACAGGGGCGGTCGCTGTGGCCCGTGCTGTTGTCCATCTGGGAATGGGAGCGACGATGGGTGTCCGACCATGCGGAGAGGCTGCCGAATATGCGGCACATCCCGTGCGGTGCCGACTTCGCCCCCGTGGTCACCTGCCGCTCGTGTGGCGATGCGGTGAGCGAGAAGGACATCAACGCGCAATGGGGGCCGAGCGGTTCGTGGCCCAGGTCGATGCCGGTCACCTCGACGCGAAGGCGATCCGGGGCGGATCCGCGCGACGTCTCGGCCGGCCTCTTCCCCGAGACCATGAGTGTGCTGGGCAACCGCTGGGCCTTCGCGCTGCTGGTCGCCGCCTTCGTCGGGGTCAGCCGGTTCACCGATTTTCAGGCACAACTCGGCGCCGCTCCCGGTTCGATCTCCGACCGGCTGTCCATTCTCACCGCCAACGGCGTGCTGATCGCCGTCGGCAACCGCTATCGGCTGACCGAAAAGGGCAGGGCGTTCTTCCCGGTCCTGGTGTCTGCTCTGCAGTGGGCGCAACAGTGGTTTCGGTGCCCTGAAGGTCCGGCCGTCGTTCTCACCCACACGGTGTGCGGCGCGCGGTTCGACGCTGTCCTGGTCTGTGATCAATGCGCCGGTCAGCTGCGCGGCGCACAGGTGAAAAGAAGCTGAAATTTTTCTAGCACTCCCAAGGGTCGAGTGCTAATCTCGGCTTTGCACAGTGATTGGCTACCCGCCACGGTGGCGGGCCGTGAGACGACTAGGAGGTGGATTGCTGTGCTTCGTTTTGATCCGTTCAGTGACCTTGACGCGTTGACCCGAGGCTTGCTGTCCAGCGAGGCGGGATCAAATCGCACTCCCCGGTTCATGCCGATGGACCTCTGCAAGATCGACGATCATTACGTGCTGACCGCCGACCTGCCCGGCGTCGACCCAGGTTCGGTGGATGTCGACGTCGACAACGGCACTCTGACGATCTCCGCACGCCGGACCGCTCGCTCCGACGAGTCCGTGCAGTGGTTGACCAACGAGAGGTTCTTCGGCAGCTTCCGCAGGCAGTTGTCGCTCGGCGAGGGTGTGGACACGGCAGCCATCAGCGCGACCTACGAGAACGGCGTGCTGACCGTCACCATTCCGCTGGCTGAGCGGGCCAAGCCGCGCAGGATCGACGTCGCCCACGGCGGCCAACAGCGGTCGATCGACACCCACACGACCGTCGAGGCCGAATAGCCGACGCCAACCGAAACTGCGGCCAGATCGCGTATCGACCGAAACTTGCGATCTGGCCGCAGTTTCGGCGTCAGTTGTCGCGGTCGAGGCGGTAGCGCAGATTGTTGCGGACCGCCGGCCATTCGATGTCGAGGATCGAATACACCACGGTGTCGCGCCGCGACCCGTCGGGCAGCACCTGGTGGCTGCGCAGTATCCCGTCGAGTTTGGCGCCTACTCGCTCGATGGCGGCCCGACTGGCGGAATTGAAGAAATGTGTACGGAATTCGACTGCCACACAATTCAACTCATCGAACGCATGGCCGAGCATCAGCAACTTCGTCTCGGTGTTGACTCCGCTGCGTCTGGCCGTGGCGGCATACCAGGTGTTGCCGATCTCGAGCCGGCGGTTCGGCGCATCCACGTTGAGGTAGCTGGACGACCCGACCAACGCCCCGTCGAGACTGCGGACCACAAACGTCAGACCGGTATCGGGCATCTGCAGGCTCAGGCGCATGTCGACCCATTGCTCGACAGTGTCCGCTCCCGGCGCTCCGGTGAACCACAGCCTCCCCAGCTCGTTGTCGGCGGCGACCGCAGCGATCTCCGGAATATGTTCGCGCGACAGCGGTTCCAGCGCCACCCAACGCCGGCCGGTCAACGAGACCGGTTCGATGAACCCGCTCACGACGACCGGCGCGTCGACGACCAGGCGGACACCATCGCCCACACCGACAGCAGAACCGCGACGACCGCCACCCCCGTGCCGACGTACAACCCGTACCCCGCGGACACCGGCGGATACACGTACAGGCGGTAGTACCACATCGTCAGCACCACCAGTAGCACCGAAATGGTCAGCGCAGCTGTTGCGGCCATCCGGGCCGACAGCCCGCGCGCCGCCATCGCGCCCGCGACGATCAGCGTCGATGCCAGCAGCACGATCAGCTGTCCGACCCCGAACCCCGGCCGCGGCGTGGCGATGGCGCCGACGATTCCGCCGATAGCATTGGCCCGGCCGCCGCCGTCGGCCCTGCTGGTCAACCACGGCAACCACGCGCTGACCGCCACGATCGCCGCACACAGCGCAACCAGCCAACCGGGACGAAGGCGAGCCATGCGATGAGAGTATCGAATGGGTGCCCGGACTTCCGGCTACGTCTCTAGTGTGGAGTTTCGACATTTTGACGAGAGCGGTACTGCGATGAGCGACCTTCCGCATTGGGCGCGCCGACTCGACCTGTCCCCCCATCCCGAGGGAGGCTGGTTCCGCGAGACCTGGCGCAGCGATTTGACGATGCCGCAGTCTGCTCTGCCGCCCGACTATGCCGGTCCCCGCAATGCGGGAACGGCAATCTTGTTCCTTCTCATGGCCGGTCAGCAGTCGGCGTGGCATACGGTGCGCAGCGCTGAGTTATGGCTCTACCACCGGGGAGGTCCCCTGCTCCTGGAGGTCGGGCCCGAACAGGCCGGCGCCACAACCCAAGTTCTCGGCCCAGACATCGTCGCGGGTGAGCAACCGCAGCTCGTCGTGCCGCCCGGGCACTGGCAGCGGGCCCGTCCCCGCGACGACGAACCCTGCCTCGTCAGCTGTGTGGTGATTCCCGGCTTCGACTACGCCGACTTCGCGCTGTGCCCGCCTAACGGCTGAGAATCTGCACCGCTGCGGACACCAGCGCCGCGTTGTCCGGCGCGGTCGAGCCATCCGGAAGCTGCAGCGTGTCCTCCATGCCGATGCGGGTCTGCACGCCCCGCCGCCCCGCATGTTCCAGCAGCGGCCAGCAGCTCTCATCGAGGCCGTGCAGCAGCACCGGCGCGGGTGAGCCCGCCGCCATCACCTGGCTCAGCAGGTCATCGGCGGTCGCGATGTCGCCGTCCGGCGCCAGCTCGATCATCACCCGCAGGCAGTGCTCGGCGACCTCGGACGCGGCCCACGACTCGGCGGCCTCGGTGTGGAAGATGCCCACTTCGACGCCCATCCCCTTGCCCAACAACAGCCGGGCGAGGTTCTCCGACCCCGGTTCGTGCCAGTTCACCGATGCGAAATCGGGCAGCGCGGTCCACCCGTCGACGGCGCGCAGCCGGGCGTCGACGTCGGGCAACGCCCAGAAGCCCGTCGTCACGCCGAGCGGGAGTCCCGGCGCCGCATGCCGGACCGCCGACACCGCGGCGTCGACGGCGGCGGGCAGCAGGGAGTCGACGCCGTCGGGGGTCTTGGGGTGCATGTGTACGGCCTTCGCGCCCGCTTGGTGCGCCGCCACGGCCGCCGCTGCCAGTGCCTCGGGGTGGACCGGAAGGCCCGGATGCTGATCAGGAGTGCGGGCGCCGTTGATGCAGGCCGTGATGTAGATCATCGGCCCGGTGGGCATAGAGGACATAGCTCCATCTTCACCCGTCACCGCGGCGGCTGCCGCAGTACCGTGCTGAGGATGCAGGTCCACATCATCGTCAGCGGCGGCGATGCCCTCGCGATGCGGATCGTCGAGCGGCTCGCAAGCGCCGGCGCGAAGGTGACGGAGCTGCGGTCCCCTGACGGCCTGGCCGCGGCGGGGATCGCCGATGCGGATGGGGTGATCTGCGCGGATGACGGCGATGCGCAGAACCTCGAAATCGCCCTGCGGGCACGGCAAGCCAATCCGCAGGTGCCGGTGGTGGCGCGGCTGGCCAACAGCGTGTTGCGCGACGCCATGGCACAGGACAACGGACCCGGCGCGATCCTCGACGGCGCGGACCTGGCCACGGTTTCGGTGGTGGAGGCCTGCCTGGCCCGCACCACGCACACCATTTCTGCGGCCGGCGTCGATTTCGTCGTGTCGGGCACGGACGCACCGCGTGACGCGACGCTGCGGGACCTCTTCGGCGACCTGGCTCCGGTCGCGGTCATCCATGACGAGAACTCGGACAAAGCCGGTGAGGTGGTGGCCTGTCCCGGCCGCGATTATCAAGTGCGCGAAGGTGATTGGACCGCGATGATCGGCACCGCTGACGAACTCGCGGAACAGGGCATCACGCTGCCCAAGCCGAGTCCGACCACGATGATGTGGTGCCGCACGTGCCGTACCTTCCGGCGGCCCGCCGACTGCGCCAGCCCGCGGGAGAGCAGCCACGTCGGTGACGAAGGCCACGAGGATCGCCGTGGTGGTGACGCCGGCGAACATCAGCGCGATGCCCTTGCCCACCCCGCGCACGAATCTCGGCGACGACGACTTGTGCCGCCTCGGCCGTCCCGACGTCTCCCGCCCATGCGATGCGGGCGCCCAGAAGCCTCCGAGCGCAAGGTTTCCCGAGTGTCCGCCGCCCGGATCGCCCGGGAACACCAGACCACGCGCAGTCCGAGGCGGGCGCCGGCCGCGGCGGTCAGACACGCGTGGTTGCTTTGCGGGCCCCGGTGGTGACCAGCGTGTCGGCACCGCCGGCGAGGCCGGTGAGGTCGTCGCGTTTGAGCCACAGATCGTCGGGACCCAAACCCGAGGGCCTCGGCCAGACGCGGCGCCGGTTCGACAGGCGTCGGCCAGCTGGCCAGAAGGACGCGATCCGAGGGTTGGGCCACCCGCCGATGGTAGCCATCGTTACCGTCGGGGTTGTCAGGCCCGAGGCCAGGAAGGAATACCGATATGAGTTCCAAGGCGCAGGTGCACACCGACAAGGCACCGCCTCCGGCTGCTGCGTACTCCCAGGGTGTTTGCAAGGGCTCGATGGTGCAGATCTCCGGTCAGGTCGCCATCGACCCCGAAACCGACGAGTTGGTGCACGCCGATGATGTCGGCGGCCAGACGACGCAGGTGCTGACCAACATCAACGCCGTCGTCGAGGCGAGCGGAGCGCATTTCGACGACGTCGTGATGTTGCGGGTCTACCTCACCGACCGCAAGTACTTCGCCCCGATGAACGACGCGTTCGCTGATTTCGTGCGCACGCATTCACCCAGCGGTGTGCTACCTGCGCGCACCACGGTGATCACCGGCCTGCCCGGCGACGGCTTCCTCGTCGAGATCGATGCACTGGCCGTCACCGGCGACTGAAACTCACCGCGTCAGGCCGAGGACCCGCAGCGCGTTGTTCTTCATGATCAGCGGCACGGTCTCCGGATCGACGTCGAGACGGTCGAACTCACGGCGCCAGCGGTCGATCTTGATGTACGGGAAGTCAGTACCGAACAGCGCCTTGGTGCGCAGTTGGCGGCCGATGGCGTGAACCAGCTGCGGCGGGAAGTACCTCGGTGACCAGCCGGACAGGTCGAGGTAGACGTTCGACTTGTGGGTCGCGATCGAAATCTGCGAGTCCACCCACGGCACCGCCGGATGCGCCATCACGATCGTGAGATCGGGGAAGTCGGCGGCTACGTCATCGAGCAGCATCGGGTCGGAGTAGCGCAGCTTGATGCCGTGGCCGCCCGGCAGTCCCGCGCCGATGCCGGTCTGTCCGGTGTGGAACAGCGCGGGCACCTTCGCCTCGGTGATCGCTTCGTAGATCGGGTAGAAGCGGCGGTCGTTCGGCTCGAAAGCCTGCATGCTGGGGTGGAACTTGAAGCCCCTGACGCCGAATTCGCGGACGAGTTCGTGGACGCGGTGTACGGCACGCCGCTCGTGCCACGGATCGACGCTGCCGAACGGGATCAACACGTCGTTGTTGCGAATCGCGCCCGCCACGAGGTCGTCGACAGAGTTCGACTCGTGTCGCATCCCCGTGCGGGCGTCGATCGTGAACACGACCGCGGCGGTGTTGTGCCGCCGGTACTCGTCGGCCAGCGCATCAACGCTCGACAGCGCGCCGGGCCCCATCTTGAAGTACTGCTCGGTCGCCTCGACCAGGACATCGTCGTAGGCCTTGCGGCCGTGACCGTCCACCTCGACGTGGGTGTGGATGTCGATGGCCGAGATGCGGTCGAAATCGATTCCGTACTCGTACTTCTCAGATGGCACCACGCCGAGGGTACGGAATATGACGAATTCCAGCCGAATTTCGTCATATTCCGCACTCTCGGCGATTGCGGCCTAGCCGGGCGACGCCTCGGTCTCCAGGTACTCGTCGAACGCGAACTGACCCCACTCACGCCCATTGCCGCTGCGCTTGTAGCCGCCGAACGGCGCGTTCATGTCGAAGCCGTGGTTGATCGCCACCGAGCCGGCCCGAATCCGGCGGGCCACCGCCCTGGCCTGGTCGAGGTCGGCCGCCGAAACGTAGCCGGCCAAACCGTAATCGGTGTCGTTGGCGATCTCGACGGCCTCGTCGAGATCGTCATAGCCGAGGATGCACAGCACCGGCCCGAAGATCTCCTCACGCTCGGGGTGGTCGGGGCACCGGATCAGGAGTGGGGCGAGGTGGTAGTCAAGTTCGTCGTCGGTTCGGTGTCGGCCGCCGAACTGGACGCGCACGTTCTCGAGCGGATCGCCCGGTTCAAACGCCCGAAGCGGTACGAGTTCATCGACGAGCTGCCGAAGAACAGCTACGGCAAGGTGCTCAAGTAGGGAGTTGCGGGTACGCCTGGCCTAACATCGGCCACATGACCGTTCTCGACTCCCCGATCCCCCGCTTTCATCTCGCGATGCCGGTCGACGATCTCGCGGCCGCCCGCCGGTTCTACGGCGACGTGCTCGGGCTGCAGCAGGGTCGCAGCGCCGACACCTGGATCGACTGGAATCTGCACGGGCACCAGATGGTGACCCACCTCGCACCTGGACGGCTCGACGGCATCCACAATCCCGTGGACGGCCATGACGTGCCGGTGCCCCATTTCGGGCTGATCCTGACCATCCCGGAGTTCCACAAACTCGCCGATCGGCTGCGCGCGGCCGATATCGCGTTCGTCATCGAACCTTACGTTCGGTTCGCGGGTGAGACCGGCGAGCAGTGGACGATGTTTCTGCTCGATCCTGCGGGGAATGCTCTGGAGTTCAAGGCATTTGCGGACGACTCACAGGTCTTCGCGGTTTAGGAGGTAGCACATGCGTGTTGTCATCGCCGGCGGGCACGGCAAGATCGCACTGATCACCGAGGGCCTGCTGTCGCGGCGCGGCGACTCCGTTGCCGGTTTCATCCGCAATCCGGCTCATACCGGTGACGTGGAGCAGGCGGGTGCCGAAGCGGTGGTGCTCGACCTGGAACAGGCGTCGGTGGAGGAGGTCGCCTCGCAGCTGACCGGTGCGGACGCAGTGATCTTCGCTGCCGGGGCGGGCCCCGGGAGCGGGGCGGCACGCAAGGAGACGGTCGACCGCGACGCCGCGATACTCCTGGCCGACGCGGCGCAGGCGGCGGGCGTCCGGCGCTACGTGATGATCTCGTCGATGGGCGCGGACGCCGAGGCACCCGACGAGGCAGGCGATCCCGTCTTCGTTGCCTATCTGCGCGCCAAAGGGGCGGCCGACGACGCCATCCGTGCCCGCACCACGCTCGACTGGACGGTCGTGCGGCCGGGGATGCTCACCGACGATCGGGGCACCGGCACGGTGACGATCGCGGAATCGACCGGGCATGAACGCATTCCTCGCGCGGACGTCGCGGCTGTCCTGGTCGCGGTGCTGGACACTCCTGAGACTGCAGGCGTGACGTTCGAGCTCGTCTCGGGCGATACGGCCATCGCCGACGCGGTGGCGAAGCTAGCCAGGCACTGATCGATTCATCTTCTGGCCAGCCGCCGAGCATCGGCAATGTGCCAGCCGGCGTCGAGATTCACTACGGCTCATGGCACATCGAGTTCGGCCGTGGCCGCGGTCCTCACCACGCTGCAGTTCGCGATGGTGGACACGCTGTTGGTCTCGCTGGAAGTCAAATCCGTCCGCCGCTGGACGCTGGAGGTCGCCAAGCTGTTTCACAGGCGTCTTCGCCGGTGACGATCACGCCGGGGCGAAAACCGCCTTGAACTTCTGCAGTGACTGCGCGATATCGCCTTTCAACGCGGCCGCCACCACCATGCCGATCGGACCGAACAGCGCCGGACCGCCGAGGTGCACGTCCAACGTGACCGACGAGCCCTCAGCCGCCGGTCTGATCTTGGCGATCAGCTTGGTCTTGACGCCGCCGACACCGTCGCCGTTGAGCGTCATCGACTCGGGCGGCTTGTAGTTCACGATGGTCCACTTCACCCGGTTGGGCATGCCCTTGACCTCGACGATCGACTCGATGACCGTGCCTTTCTCCAGGGTCTCGGGCAACGGGCTACGCCACACCCGGTGAATCGACAGCCAATCCTTATAACGCGACAGGTCGGAAGCGCACTCCCACGCCTTCTCCGGCGGTAATGGCACGTCAACGGAGACGGAAAGTTTCGCCATCTGTGCTACGTCTGCGGGTCGCTCTTGTCGACGGCCTTCTTGGCGGCGTCCTGGACCTTGTCGACGGTCGAGGCGTATTTGCCCTGCGTCTTGTCGTCGACCACGTCACCGACCTTGTCGATCGCGGCTTCCACCTTGTCGGCGTTCTTCGACAAGAGATCTTTCGCTTTGTCCAGGAATCCCATGGGCTCACCCTACCGCTGGAGCGTCATGGTTCCTGGGCTTGTCTCCACAGCCGTCGGCGATCGTTGAGGATCGCCCCCTGGACCCACCAGATCACCTCGACGGCGGCCGCCCCGGCCAGGCCGATGACCAGCGCCATCGATGTGATCGCGAGGTTCGACGTGTCCAGCATGAACGCCTTCTGGGCCAGCGGTATGGAGAAGATCACCACGTAGGCCAGGCCGGACCCCGCCACCAGTGCCACCCGCCACCACTCGTAGGGCCGCGCCACCACGGCGAGCACCCATACCGCGGCGACCAGCAGCGTGATCAGCGCCGCGGTCGAAGCCTGGGTCTGTTGAACCTCGGTGGCGTTGCGGCCCTCGTAGGCCACCAGGTAAGAGGTGAAGGTCGCGACGCCGACCGCCAGTCCGGACGGCAGCGCCGATGTCATCACCCGGCGGACGAAACCTGGATGCGCCCTCTCGTTGTTCGGCGCCAGGGAGAGGACGAACGCCGGGATGCCGATGGTGAACCACGCCGCGATCGTCACGTGGATCGGCTGAAACGGGAACAGCAGCGGATCGGAACCGAACAGTTCGGACGCCAGGCCGGCCAACCCCACCAAAACCGCGAGCAGCACCGAGTACACCGTCTTGGTCAGAAACAGGTTGGACACCCGCTCGATGTTGCCGATCACGCGACGGCCCTCGCCCACGACGGAGGGAAGCGTCGCGAACTTGTTGTCCAACAGGACAATCTGCGCCACGGCGCGCGACGCCGAGCTGCCCGAGCCCATCGCCACCCCGATGTCGGCGTCCTTGAGCGCCAGCACGTCGTTGACGCCGTCCCCGGTCATCGCCACGGTGTGCCCGCGCGATTGCAGGGCGTGCACCATTGCGCGCTTCTGATCCGGACGCACGCGGCCGAAGGTGGTGTACTCCTCCAGCGTGTCGGCGAGCTGCTCGGGAGTGTCGGGCAGCTTGCGGGCGTCCATCGTCTCACCCTCGAGACCCAGCGTAGCCGCCACGGCGCCCACCGAGACCGCATTGTCGCCCGAGATCACCTTGACCGAAACCTTCTGGGAAGCAAAGTAATCCAGGGTTTCGCGGGCATCCGGACGGATGCGCTGCTCCAGCACCACCAGCGCGGCGGGCGTGACACTGCCCGGAGCGTCGGGGTGGTCGACGGGCAGGTCGCTGGAGCCGAGGAGCAGTACCCGCAGTCCCAGCGCACCGATCTGCTCGGCCTGCTCGGCAACCGGGAAATGTGGATCGAGCAGGACGTCGGGCGCTCCGATCACCCAGTTGCCGTGCTCACCGTAGGAGGCGCCACTCCACTTGGTGGCCGACTTGAACGGCGCGGTCGCGCCGGCGGTCCAGCCGGGCGGCATCTGGTAGGCCTCGGCGATGGCCAGCATGCTGGCGTTCGGCCGGGCGTCGTCGGAGGCGAGCTGGGCCAGGATGTCGGCGACGGCCTGCTTGTCGAGTTGCTTGAGATCCGATACGCGCATGCCGTTTTCGGTGAGCGTTCCGGTCTTGTCGGCGCACACCATGTCCACCCGCGCGAGGCCTTCGATGGCGGGCAATTCGTTGACGAGGCATTGCCGCCGCCCCAGCCGGATGACGCCGACCGCGAACGCGATGGATGTCATCAGCACCAGACCCTCCGGCACCATCGGCACCAGCGCGCCCACCATTCGCAATACCGACTCGCGCCAGCCTGCCTCGGTGGTGAACAGCTGGGTGTAGATGATCAGCAGACCTGCGGGAACCAGCAGATAGGTGATGAATTGCAGGATCCTGTTGATGCCGCTACGCAATTCCGATTTCACCAGCGTGAACTTGCTGGCCTCCTCGGCGAGCTTGGCGGCGTACGCCTCACGCCCGACCTTGGTGGCGCGGTAGGCACCGCTGCCAGCGACGACGAAACTGCCCGACATCACCTCGTCGCCGGCATCCTTGCCGATCGGGTCGGCCTCACCGGTCAGCAACGATTCGTCGACCTCGAGGTTGGTCTCGTCGACGATGTCGCCGTCGACGACGATCTGGTCGCCGGGACCGAGCTCGATGATGTCATCGAGCACCACTTCGCCGGGCATCAGTGGGGCGGTGCCAGACTGCCTGCGCACCAACGGTTTCGCTTGGCCGACGATTGCCAGTTTGTCCAAGGTCTGCTTGGCGCGCAGCTCCTGGATGATGCCGATGGCACTGTTGGCGATGATGAGCAAGCCGAAGGCGCCATTGATCACCGAGCCGGTGGACAGCACGATGATCAAGAGCACACCGAGAATGGCGTTGATCCGGGTGAACACGTTGCCCCGGACAATCTCCGAAACGCTGCGCGCCGCGCGGGACGGCACGTCGTTGGTCTTGCCTTCGGTGACCCGCTGGGCGACTTCGGCCTCGGTGAGCCCGGCAGCCACGCTGATCGTCATCGGTGCCATCTTCTCTTCGCGCAAGCGCTCATCGCAAGAAAGTTCCTTTTCCGTGTTCGTCGTAGTACTCGAGGTTCAGCGTGTTGCCGTCGAAGGTGGCCTTGGATATCGACCCTGGCGGCGAGTTTTCGGCGACCCAGGAATAGGTGAATGTATTACCATCCCAATGATCCAGCAACACTTGCAGTTTGGCACCCAGCGTCAGCGTCAGCTTGCCGTCCTTCTCGGTGATCCGGGCCGGCCCCCAGTAGTCGTTGTGGTATGTGCCGACGAATGACGCGAGCGGCGCGGATGGCGCGGGGTTGGCCGGCGGTTGCTGTCCGACCAGCGAGCCCGACGGATCGTCCATCTCCTTGAACGCGTCGGTGTAGAGGTTGTACCAGTCTTCCCGCACCTCGCCGAATTGAACCAGGTCGGCGAATTCGGCGGTCAGTGTCTCGGGGATGCCTGCCGGAGTGGCGTTGGTCAGCGCCACGATGGCCACGTCGGCGGACGGCAAGATGAGGAGGTTCGTTCCGGAGCCGAGTTCGAATGCGCCGGAATGGCTGAGCTGCATCCGTGCCGCCGACGTCGAGCCGACGTTGAATCCGTAACCGTAGAAGCCCGACCGCATCGCGGGTTCCGCCGCGGGACTCGACACGATCTGCGGGGTCACCGCGGGCAGCAGCGCGTTCGAATCGACGACCTGCTTTCCGTCGTGACTGCCGTCGGCCAACACCATCGCCAGCCACCGCGTCACGTCATTGACCGACGAACTGGCCCCGCCGGCAGGCGCCTCCGGGTCGGCGTCGCGGACGTACAACGGCTCGTACCTGGCGCCGATGTGAATGTGCCCGACTGCCCGGTTCGACCTGGCCTCGTAGTCGGCGAACCGGAAACTCGTCGACGCCATACCAAGCGGCCGCAGCAACACCTCGGCGGCGAGGTCCTCCCACGGTTTACCGGCGCTCGTCGCGACCGCCTCCGCTCCGGCGGTGAGGCCGAAGTTGGTGTAGGCATAAGAGATTCGGAACGGGTCGAGCGGCAGGGCACGGAGATGCTCGAGCACATAGCGACGGTCGAAGCCGAGGTCCTCGAGCATGTCGCCGGCGTGGTCGGGGAGCCCAGAGCGGTGCGAGAACATGTCGCCGACAGTGACCATCTGGGTGACGACCGGATCGGACAGCGCGAACCAGGGCAGCTTGGACACGATCGGCGTGTCCCAGCCGATCGCGTTGACCCCGACCTGGTGGGCCACCACCGTTGCGCTCAGCGGCTTGGACAAGGAGGCGAGCTGAAATACGGTGTCGGGATCGACCTTGTCGCCGGTCCTCACGTCTCGAACGCCGAAACCCTTGGCGTATGTCGTCTTTCCACCGTGCACCACCGCCACGGCCATCCCCGGGATACCGGACTTTTTCATCAGTTCATCGGCGATGCGGTCCAGTTTGGCCACCGCGTTGTCGACGGCGTTCTCGGGCAGGGCCATCGCCGGTACCAACGGCGGGGGTACGTCGGCTTGCGACTGGGCCGTCGGTGGTGGCGCCGGTTCGGCCGGTTTGGTGCTGCACCCCGCCACCAGCATCAGGACCACGACGACGAGGAAGGACCTGGCCAGCGGGTTCATGACGTGAACGGTAGCCCAGCTACCGCACGGTCGTGGTACGCGAAACGCGTCGAACCGGCCGATGCCGCCGCGAGCGTCGCCCGAGGGATCGCAGGCACAGTGCCGACGAAGTAGCGGGCAGGACCCACGAATCCACCAAGGCGGCCCCAGCAACCTGTGACTGACCGACCGGTTCATCACGAAGGAAACCGATATGACCAACAAGTGGCACAGTCAGCTGGGCATCATCGCGCTCACCGCGGCGATGCTCGCCGGGTGCTCGTCGTCGACCGACTCGACGACCCCGCACGGCCAGTCGGGTAGCCACACCACGTCGACGTCGCCGGCGGCGCACCTACGTCGCTCACCGCGGTGAACTCCGGACAGGAAGATGACCCGGGGTTCGGCACGTTCCTCGAGTCCGCGGGGGCCTGCGGCAGCATATTCCTGTCGCGCCTGGGTCCCGGCGGGCACACCACTCGCGCCGACGTACCCGGAATCTCGGACAGTGATCAGAGCCGCCACCACGGGTCGAACGTCCGGGCCGCGCCGGGATCGACACGCTCGCCGGGCCGGGGCACCGCGACGGGAACTCCCGCGGGTTCGGCGGCGGCGATCAGTCTCTCGACGGGTTCCGACCACGGATGGGGCGCCAGCCGGAACGTCGCCCAGTGAATCGGAACCAGCAGCCCCGATGTCACATCGGCGATGTCGAGGTGGGCACGAACGGCCTCCTCGGGGTTCATGTGGATGTCCGGCCAGGCCGGATGATAAGCGCCGACCGGAAGCAGTGTCAGGTCGAAAGGCCCATGGGTGGCTCCGATTTCGGCGAAGCTCTTGGTATATCCGGTGTCGCCGCCGAAGAATGCGCGATGGCGCGGCCCGGCGATGACCCACGATGCCCACAACGTCGAATTGCGGGTCAACAGCCGCCCGGAGAAGTGCCGGGCCGGGGTGCACACCAGCGTCAGCGAGTCGATCCGATGGCTCTCATGCCAGTCGAGTTCGACGATGCGGCTGTCCGGTATCCCCCACTTGCGCAGATGGGCACCGACGCCGAGCGGCACCAGGAAGGGGGCGCGCTGGGTGCGGGCCAGGATCAGGATCGTGTCGATGTCGAGGTGGTCGTAGTGGTCGTGGCTGATCAGCACGGCGTCCACCGCGGTCAGCGACTCCAGCGGCGCGGGCACCTCATGCATCCGCTCGGGGCCCACCGTCTGCGACGGCGAGCAGCGCCTGCTCCACACCGGATCGGCCAGCACCCGGTAGCCGTCGACCTCGATCAACACCGAGGAGTGTCCGAACCAGCGCACCGCGATCGGCGCGGAGGAGGGCTCGACAGACGCGGGCGCCACCACCGGGATCGGTCGGCCCGGTTTGGTCGCCTCGCGGCCGCCGACGAGTTCGGAGAGGAGCAGCCGCTGCTGATGGCGGTCCAGACTGACCGGTGACGCCGGATCGGTGTTGACGAAGACCCCGTCGGCGAAGTTCGGCGATCGGCGCGCGACCGCCGCTATCTCAGCGGGCGTGGCACCCAGCGCGGCCGGGGCGCCGTGCAGCGCGCGCAACACCCACCCGCCGGCCAGCACTGACGCCGTGCCGACGCCGAAACGCAGCGCCGCTCGCATCACCGTCAGGCGCCCTTGAACTTCGGCGGCCGCTTCTCGATACGGGCTACCTGCGCCTCGATGACGTCCTGGCTTGCCCACGCCTTGTCGAACAGTTCCTTGTGCTCCGGCCACGGGTCCTCGTAGGCGCCGTCGTCGTTTAGCACCCGCTTCGCGTGCTGCAAGGCGAGCGGCGCATAACCCGCGAGCTCTGCAGCCCACGCCTGCGCGTCTGCCAGCGTTCCGATGCGGTTGGCCAGTCCGGTCTGCAGCGCGACGTCGGCCGTGAGCCGTTCCGCGGCGAGCAGCATGCCTCTCGCCCGGCCGGCCCCGACCAGTGAAGTCAACCGGCGGATACTCCAGTTATCCAACGCCAAACCGTATTTCGCGACAGGAAACTGGAAGTAGGCATCCGGCGAGACGATGCGCAGATCGCAGATCATCGAAAGAATGACACCGGCTCCGATTGCGGGTCCGTTGATCGCACCGATGACCGGAATGGGCGCTTTGTCGATGGCGATGTTCAGCGCCTTGGCCTTGTCGGGCAACTCGTCGGCCACCCCCGAGGCGTCGGACAGGTCCGCTCCCGCGCTGAACACCGGGCCCTGGCCGGTCAGCACGATGGCGCGGACATCTTCGGTCACGGCCTTCTCAACCGCCTCGCGCAGCCCGTCGACGAGCGTGCCGTTCAGCGCGTTGCGCCGCTCGACGCGCTGCATCTCCAGGGTCATCACGTGGCCGTCGCGGGTCACAGCAATCATGGCGATCAGCCTATTAGGGTCAACCTGTGAGCCGTATCGGAGCCCTGCAGCTGCGCGACTCCGTGCTGGATGAAGGGTCGTTCCTTAGCTGGGACACCCCGGCGCTCGCGGTTGCCGCCGGCGATGCGTACCAGCGTGAGCTGGCCGAGGCGTCGGCCAAGACGGGCCTGGACGAATCCGTGCTGACCGGCGAAGGGAAGGTGTTCGGCCGCCGCGTCGCCCTGGTGGTGTGCGAGTTCGACTTCCTGGCCGGATCGATCGGCGTGGCTGCTGCGGAGCGGATCACCGCCGCCGTGGCGCGGGCGACGGCCGAACGGCTGCCGCTGCTGGCCTCGCCGAGCTCCGGCGGTACCCGGATGCAGGAGGGCACCGTCGCGTTCCTGCAGATGGTCAAGATCGCCGCCGCCGTCGAACTTCACAAACGAGCCCATCTGGCTTATCTGGTCTACCTGCGCCACCCGACCACCGGTGGGGTGTTCGCCTCCTGGGGGTCGCTGGGCCATGTCACCGCCGCCGAGCCCGGCGCACTCGTCGGATTCCTCGGCCCGCGGGTCTACGAACACCTCTACGGCGAGCCGTTTCCGGCCGGTGTCCAGACGGCCGAGAACCTGCAGCGGCACGGCGTCATCGACAGCGTGGTGCCGCTGGACCGGCTGCGCACCACGATCGACCGCACGCTGAAGGTCGTGGCCGACCCGCCGGGAGCGCCGCCTGCCGCACCCCCGACCGAGCCGTTGCCCGAGGTGCCGGCGTGGGAATCCGTGGAGGCGTCGCGACGCCCGGACCGGCCGGGCGTCGGCTACCTGCTTCGGCACGGGACGACCGAGCGGGTGCTGCTGTCGGGGACAGGGCTGGGCGAAGCGGCGACCACCCTGCTCGCGCTGGCCCGGTTCGGTGGACAACCTGCCGTGGTGCTCGGCCAGCAGCGCCGGGTCGGCGGATTGGTCGGGCCCGCGGCGCTACGGGAGGCCCGCCGCGGGATGGCACTGGCGGCGGGGCTGAAGCTGCCGCTGGTGCTGGTCATCGATACCGCGGGCCCGGCGTTGTCGGCCGAGGCGGAGCAGGGCGGCCTGGCCGGTGAGATCGCGCGCTGCCTGGCCGACCTGGTCACCTTGGACACCCCGACGGTCTCCGTTCTGCTCGGTCAGGGCAGCGGTGGGCCCGCACTCGCGATGGTGCCCGCCGACCGCGTGCTGGCAGCGCTGCACGGCTGGCTGGCCCCGCTGCCGCCGGAGGGCGCCAGCGCCATCGTCTTCCGCGACGTCGACCATGCGCCGGAACTTGCTGCGGCACAAGGCATTCGATCAGCTGACCTGATGCACGACGGAATCGTCGATGAGATCGTGGCCGAACATCCCGATGCCGCCGACGAACCATTGGAATTCACCGAGCGGCTGTCGGCGACGATCGCAAACGAACTGTACGGTCTGCGTTCGGTACCCGACGATCAACGGCTGGCGACGCGGCTCGAGCGTTACCGTCGAATCGGGCTGTGACGACGCTACTGTTCGTGCACAGCCCAGTGGCGGGGCCGACGACCTGGACGGGCACGACCCAGGTGTTGCGGGAGAAGGATTTTCGCTGCGTCCTGCCCGATCTGGCGGGCGCGCTTTCGGCCGGTCCGCCGTACTACCCGGCGGTGGCTGCCGCGGCAGCGGCGGCCGTCGCCGACGACCCCGGCCCGGTCGTGGTGATCGGACACAGCGCGGCGGGCGCACTGCTGCCCGCGATCGCCGAGGCGGTCGGCACCCGGATACGAGGCGCGGTGTTCGTCGACGCGATGCTGCCCCAACCCGGACGCAGCTGGTTCGACACCGCTCCACCGACGTTGGCCGCACACCTTCGCGGCCTGGCCGATCATGGTCTGCTTCCGCCGTACCACGAATGGTTTCCGGCAGGCGCGCTGGAGGCGCTGATACCCGACCCGGTACGCCGGCAGCGCCTGGTCTCAGAGATTCGGGCGTTGCCGCTGGCGTACTTCGACGAGCCGGCACCGCCCACCCGGTTCGCGGAATCGGTGGCCTGCGCGTTTCTGCGCCTCGGGCCGCCCTTCGACGCGGCGGCCGACAAGGCCCAACGGCTCGGCTGGTGGGTGGTCCGCCGAGACTGGGACCACCTGCGAATGCTCAGCGACCCGGCCGCGGTCGCCGAACTCATCGCGCGGGTGATACGACAGATCGGGCTGTGACCTGACCGCGCGAGATCTGCCTGCGGGTTGTGCTCAGCGCGAAACAACGACCCTGGTGCAGATCTCGTGGCGACGCGGCAGCCCGGACTGGTGGCATGCTGGCGTTGTGGCGCCTCTTTATGAGTTCGCGGGCCACTTCTGGTGGCTGATCTTCCCGTTCATGGGTGCGATCGGCGGCGCCGTGCGGGCGGTCGCCGTGGCCAATGAGCGGCGAGCCCAACGTCGGCTCGAGCGGTATCGGATCAAACAGCAGACGAAGGTCGCACTGGCCGAGGCATCGGGCAAGGCCCGCATGAACACCGACGCGTACCGGCGCGAGATGACGAAGGCGCAGGAGCGCCACGACCGCACAGACGCCCGCTGGCTGGACTACGAGATCGACATCGCCAAGCTGCTCGACTTTCCGCTCATGACCGATCTGCGCGACCCGCTGACCATCGCGTTCCACAGGGCCAGAAACCATGCCGATCTCCTGCGGCCCGAGTCCGTCGACGACATCCTCGGCGACCGCAACGCTCAACTCGAATACCGCGACGCCGTGCACGAGTACGTGGCCGCTTTCGACATCGCCGAATCGGAGGCGATTCGCAGACGACGCAGTGACTTCTCTCCCGAAGGACAGGAGCGTCTGGAGCGGGCACAGCACCTGCTGCGGCTGGCGTCGGACGGCGGCGCGACACCGCAGGAGCGGCAGAGCGCCTATGGGCGCGCCCGGAAGGAACTCGACGGCCTGATCGTGTTGCCCGCGACCATGCGAGCCGCGATCGAACGCCGAATCGCCGGAGAGATCGAGGCCTAGCGCGCCACCCGGTAGCGCATGTAGACGACTCGTGAGCCGAAGGTGCGGGTGTCGACGAGTTCGAGATCCACTCGCCGCTGATGCTGGGGAAAGAAGGGAATGCCACCGCCGACCAGCACCGGGAGGACCCTGGCACGGTACTCGTCGATCAGACCCAACGCGGCTGCCTCGGCGGCCAGAGCCGCGCCGCCGATCGCGATGTCACCGTCGGCCGGCTCGGCTCGCAACCGCTCGATCTCCGCTGCCAGGCCGCCCGAAGCCAGGCGGGCATGGCCCTGCACCGCCGACAGCGTGGTGGAGAACACGACCTTTGGGAGGGGCTTCCAGAGCGCAGCCCACTCGAGCTCTGCGTCGTCGAGCGTTTGATCCTGTTCGGCGGTCTCCCAGTACAGCATCGTCTCGTAGAGCCGTCGTCCCAGCAGGTGAACGCCGACTCCTCGGATTTCGTCGATGCAGAAGCGAAAAACCTCCTCGTCGGGCGCCCCCCAGTCGAAGCCGCCGTCTGGCCCGACGATGTAGCCGTCAAGTGACATGGCCATCGAATAGGTCACGCTGCGCACCAGAAGTCCTCCTCCGTGTGGGGTTCGACAGTAAGACCGCCAGACGCCGCAGGACTCATCGCGGCTCGCGACGTCCCCTCGGAATTCCCACTAGACCCGGTGTGAATGTGTGGAATCGGCGGGTGTTGGCCCGGCCGGATCGTCGAACCCTTTTCATGCTGGCGGCCGAGTGACGAGGGACCGACGACGTCGAGCGCAATCGCGACGCGGACGGGACTCGTCGCGCAGGCTCCGGCGCCCGCCGCCGATCGCCGGGTCGGTCTTCTCGAACGCCAGCGCCTTCGGGATGACGTCGACCAGCGACCACACCCGCATCACGGCGTGCCTGACCAGCACCACCCAAAAGCGCTGTGGGGAGGATGCTTTCGCCCCAGGCGACGACGCGCGTCCGACGGCGAGCGGTTGACGTCGGTGGAGATCGCGTCCTTCTTCATCTTGTTGGTGTTCGCGGGTATGGAAACCAGCCGCAACGCCATCAGTCACGGTGTCCTGGCGCTCACTCGCCATCCCGAACAGCGAGCGCTGGTGGAGCGATTTCGACGGGGTGAGCAGATGGCGGTCGAGGAGATCATGCGATGGGCGTCGCCGGTCGTCTACATGCGCCGCACTCTCACCGAGGAACGTGCGGCTGGGCGACACGGAGATGGCCGCAGGCGACAAGGTCACCATGTGGTGTACGTCGGCGAACCGTGATGAGGCGAAGTTCGACACCCCGTGGATGTTCGACGTACGCCGGGATCCGAACCGCGCCTTGGCTTCGGGGGGTGGTGTGCATGTCTGGCTTCGGCGCCAACCTGGCCCGCCGCGAGATCAGCGTGGCCTTCGGGGAAGTTGCACCGCCGGATCCCCGATATCGCCGCCACCGACACCCGTGCGGTTGGAGTCGCCGTTCGCAACGGGATCAAGCGACTGCCCGTCAGCTGGACGCCCCCGCGCTGAATCCCGACGGCGGGGCGAGGACATAACGCTGCACCGTCGGCCCCAACCAGGCCACCACCTCCGCGCGCGACATCGTGACGATCGGCGGTAGCTGAAGGACGTAGCGGCACAGTGCCAGCCCGAGCATCTGAGTGGCGACCAGGGTCGCCCGTTGTTCCGGGGCGACGGGATTGATCTTCGCGATCCCCGGTAGCAGCTGCCCGGCGAAGATTTCTCGCATCCGTTGTGCCGCTTCGTCGTTGGTGGTGCTCGATCGCAACAACACGATCAGCGCTTCGTCGCGCTCCCAGCGATTCATGAAGTGATTGACCAGGCCGGCCCCCAGCTCGGCCTCGTCGATGGTCGACAGGTCCGGAAATTCCAGGTCGAATTCCGCCGCCGCCGCGAACAGCTGGTCCTTGTTGCCGAAGTACCGCATCACCATCGACGGGTCGATGTTGGCGTCCGCAGCGATCGCGCGGATGGTCGCGCGCTCGTAGCCGGATTTGGCGAAGTTCTCCCGGGCCGCGGCCAGGATCACCGCCTTCGTCTCCACCGAGGTTCTCCGCATGCCAACGAGTGTAGGCCAACAGGCGTTGACTTTGCTTGGCGACGCGCGCATAGTTGATGCCAACAAGCGTTGGCATAGGGTGAGGAGACGGATATGTATGACACCGATGTACTCGTGATTGGTGCCGGCCCGACCGGGCTGGCCCTGACAGCATCGCTGGTCAGCAGTGGTATCGAGACGACGATCGTCGATCGGCAGGCGGCCGGCGCGAACACGTCACGCGCGGCCGTGGTCAACGCGCGGACCCTCGAGGTCCTCGAGGATCTCGATGTGTCCCGGCGGTTGGTCAAGGAAGGCGTTCAGGCTCCGCTCTTCAGCATCCGCGACCGGAACCGCACCCTCATCCCGATCGACTTCAGCGCACTGCCGACGGCCTACCCCTACTCGCTGATGGTTCCCCAGGCGACCACCGAGCGCGTCCTGCTCGATCGGCTGGTCGAACTCGGTGGAACCGTCGCGCGGCCCAAGTCGCTGACGTCGGTCACCCAGGACGACGACGGAGTCACCGCAACCTTCGACGACGGCGACGTGCTTCGGGCCCGCTTCGTGGTGGGTGCCGACGGCCTCAACAGCGTCGTGCGCGAACAGGCGGGCATCGGGTTCCAGGGCGGCGTATACGACGAGTCGTTCGTGCTCGCCGACGTCCAGCTGGCCGGTGATGCGCCGGTGGACGAGGTCATCCTGTTCTGGGCCGCGGCGGGCCTGACGGTCGTTGCGCCGCTTCCGGGCGAGGTGTTCCGCATCGTGGCGCCGGTTCCTGATGCACCGGGAAGCCCGTCGGCACAGCTGATTCAGCAGATCCTCGACGCGCGCGGACCCGGCGCGGGTGAGCTGATCGTCACCGATGTGGTCTGGGGGTCGCGCTTCCGGATTCACCACCGGGTGGCCGATACGTACCGCTCGGGACGACTGCTGCTCGCGGGCGACGCAGCCCACGTGCACAGCCCGGCCGGTGGCCAGGGCATGAATTTGGGCATCCAGGACGGCATCGCGTTGGCCGACGCCCTCGCAGTCGTGTTGTCCGGCGGGGCCGACGCCGCGCTCGACCACTACACCGAGTCTCGGCGGCCGATGGCACGCGACGTAGTGGCGATGACCGACCGGTTGACCCGGCTCGCCACGGCACCACGGGCCCTTCGGCCGCTTCGCAACATTGCGATGAGCCTGGCCGGTCGGGTGCCCGCGGTCCGGCGGGCGCTGGCGTGGCGGCTCAGCGGGCTGGTGTATCGCTGAGCGCGCGGAGACGCAGGGGCACAAGTCTTTCGTGCCGTCACCATGTGCTGACACTCGCCAGTCGACACACCCACTACGGTGCAGTGCGCAGGTATCCGGGTGTGGACTTTCGGACGAAATTCAAGTAGCGCATTACTCGCGCGCCGGTGCTGGCGGTCGCGAAGACTTGGCCCAAATAGGCCGTCTCCGAGGGGTATCCGTGATTACCACTACCAACTGGATCTACCTGGACATCAAGATCGCCGCACCGCTGGCACTCATTTCCTCGCTGGCGATGCGCCGGCTCTACCTGCGCGCTGTGTGGCGGTCGATGCTGCGGCCGGTCACCCAAAATGCGGCGTGGGCTGATGGCGATTCCAAGCCTCTGCCCACGCTGCCCACACCGGCCGACCCGCCGTTTCACCGGCTCGAGATCGTGAACGCCACCAGTCCGTTCCGCGACACTGTCCGCGCCGCCAGGCGCGGCCCCTCGGTTGTGGTGGCCGTACATGTCGTCGCTGGCCTCACTTATGCGTCGGCCGTGACTGCGACCTGGGTATGGGTGACCGTCGACATGCTGGGTGGTATCGGGTGGCACGCATGGAAGCAGATGTTGTGGTTCGTCCTGTTCTATCTCTGGCCACTGGTGATCGTGGTGAGTCTGCTGGTGAAGCTGTCTTGGCGCGTTATGGCCGTCGTCGTGGTGTTTTGCGCCGCCCTGTTCGTCGGTGTGACTTGGCTGGCACTCGGCGGCCTGAGCGCTACTACGCCGCCAGGCGCCACTTTGCCGGACGGGGTGACCATGCCCCCGAGCCTGAGCCTGCTTCAGGTTGTCGATATGTGGTGGACGATGAACGGCGTTGCCACCCTGTTGGTGTTGGCCTTCCTGCTGCGGCCGATCAGGGCGATCGGCCCGGTGATGGTCGCGCTGATGATGGCGGTGGTGGCCGGCGTCATCGGAATGGTCTTTCTACTGAACCGTCACGCCTGGGCCGAGTGGCTCACCGCCATCGCAACGAAACTCGGGCTCAACAGCACCGCCGGGAGCGTAGCCGCCGTGCTCATTGCGCTCGGCGTGGCCGCTGTCGCCGCCGGTCTGGTCGGCTACATCGCGCTGCGCGGGATTGGTCGGCTCTATAAGGCGCAGTGGATCAGCGAGCAGTCGATCCAGGTATACGCCGTCTGGCTGGTCTTTGCGCTCGCGCAGAGCAAACCGCCGGGAATGCCGTACGCGTGTCTAGCCGCCTTCGGCGTCTACGTTCTTGTGGTCAGATTGGGATTGCGCCTACTCGGCAAACGCAACCGGACCGACGGGCCGCCGCCGAGGCTGTTGCTGTTGCGGGTGTTTTCGCTGGGGCGACGCAGCGAATCGCTTTTCGATGCGTTCTCACGCTCGTGGCGCTACACCGGGCCGATTCACCTCATCGCCGGTCCCGACCTCGCGAACGCAACCGTCGAACCACACGAGTTCCTCGACTTTCTGGCGGGACGTCTGCAGCGGCGGTTCATCACCGATCCGGCAACGCTCGACCAGCGCATCACCGAGATCTCGCTCCGACCTGATCCTGACGGGCGGTTCCGGGTATTCGAGTTCTTCTGCCACGCCGATACGTGGCAGACGGTGCTACGTCGGCTCGTGCAACAAAGCGATGCGGTGATGATGGACCTGCGCGGGTTTACTCTGACCAACAAGGGCTGCATCTTTGAGCTGCATGAATTGCTCGACACCGTGTCATTGGACCGCATATTGCTGGTGGTCGACGACACGACGGACGACGGCTTTCTCACCGACGTTCTGCAGCAAGGCTGGCTTCACGTCAGCACGGATTCGCCGAGTCGCACCGATGCTCATCCGCGCGTACGCGTGTATCACCTCGGTCGCGGTCGAGTTCGACGTACCGATGAGTTGGTCGCAACATTGGCCGATGCGGGCGTTCGGAGCATGGTGCCGGGCACACTGTAGGGTATGCGGTCGGCGCGCCGTCAGGCGCATCGAGATGCCAAGCCCCAGAACACTTACGACGAAGCCTGGTCCGACGGGTCGACGCAGTTCTCCTGATTTGGCCATTCTCCATACAGTTGGCCGCGACTCGTAGCGCATGGGTGGCGAAGGCACACTAAGAGTAGTCACGACGCTGCCACACCACGGAACGGCGCGGAAACAAGTAGTGGCCTACTCATGCGTTCCACACTTAGTTTGATTACCGTCGCACCTACCGCGAAAGCGGTCAGGGAAACGCTTGCTCGCCCGGACTGCCCGGCACATCGGTATTGGTGTCGGGCAGTCGGGAGAACCAGATGATGAAGTTCACCATCGGCCGAGCGGCCCGCTGGCCGCGACGGCCCTCGTCGCGAGGGTAGTCGTCCATCGGAATGAGAAAAATGCTACAAACCACGATACGCGACAATACGTCCAGCGCAATGTATTTGACGCTGGTCGAGGAGTTCGCGTTGCACATCAGGGGTCGGCACATGCTGATACCGCACATCTCCGAGCGAGTACTGACCTGCCTCGCATTGGCGAACAGGCCGGTCGCACGAGTCAGGTTGGCCGGCACTTTATGGCCCGATTGCAGCGATCGCAGTGCATCGAAACGTCTCAGGACCGCCCTTTGGCGTCTGCGGCAAATAGACGGCAACCTCGTCCAGATCAACGGTGACCGACTGCACCTGGATCCCCAAGTCGCGGTGGATTTTTCCGAGTTGAACGAGCTGGCGCAACGACTCGTCCACACGCCCGACAGTGAATCTCTGGCCCACGTCCAACTGCTGGCTGATCGGGTCGAACTTCTGCCCGACTGGGATGAAGAATGGCTCGTGCCCAACAGGGAGCGATATCGACTGGCGCGGCAAGCGGCACTGGAAAGTGCGGCACATGCCCTGCTCGAAGAGGGACGCCCCGGACCTGCGTTGATCGCCGCACTGGCAGTCGTGCAAACAGAACCGCTGCGCGAAAGTGCACGCCGAATCGTGATTCGCGCGCATCTGTTGCAAGGCAATGCCGTCGAAGCCATGCGTGAGCGCCACCGCTACCGGCTGTTGCTGCGCTCGGAGTTCGGAGTGGAGCCCTCGGCGGAGATGGATGAACTCCTGTCCGTCTGCTACCGATAGCGGCTCCGACTCGGCGTCGGTTCAGCGCAGCGTTTCCGTCAGCAGCAGTCGATCAAAGTGCAGTGCGGCCTGCACATCACTGTGTTCGTGCGTGATCCCCACACACGCGGTGTCGGGGTCGACACCTGTCGTGTCACCGTTGACGCGAACTATGACATTGTTGTCGAGCCGCAGGATGACGGTCGTCTGACGGGTGCCCAGTCTGTGCAGCTCGAGCTCCCATCGAACCGCTGCATCCCGGAAGATCTCTCCCTCCGTCACGTCGATTCGTTCCCTGACCAATCCGTCTGCAGCACGAATCATCACACCACCGAAGAGTTTGCCATTCCTGACCTCGCGCAGAGCCGCGGCGGCGACCACCCTGTCGCCGGCCAAGAAAGCCAGGGGAAAGATCGCCAGGCCTGTCCGCATTTGCAGCTGCGCGGGCCGGAGCTCTGCCCGCAGACGCCACGACATCGGACACACGGGCCGCCGTGCGACAGGCAAGGCGAACGAAAGCCCGGCGCGGATCGAAGACCCGTGCGAGGTCTGCACGTCCTGACATAGCAGACCTTGTTCACCATCCAACGCGGCGACTGGATCGGATCGACACACGTTACCCGGCAGCACATCTTGCTGCCAGCCCGCTGGTGGAAAGGTAGTGTCTTCAAACTCCACCCAGTTATGTACCGGCTGCTCGCCGATGTGCAGTTCGGGTAAGCCAACCTCGACGCAGACCGGGTGCTCGCTCCGAGCATCGAACACCCGGAACTTCGCAAATTCGAACTCTGGCGTGATATCTCTGACGATCACGCCATAGGTCAAATCGAAGAGCCCTTCCCCCTTGAGGTTTGATTCTGATAGCCCTCGACGGCGACTCCCTCGTCGTTGAAGGCGTGCTCGTCTCCTTTGTCGCTCACGATGGTGCTCCGGTCATCGAAGTCGATCCGAACAGAGCGTGTGATCCCGTCGTCACCGTTTCCGCCGCGCAACTCCACGTCGACGCCCTGTACGTCACCCTCTCGCCGGTCGAGGATGTCGAAACGCAGCCTCACCGCGCGCCTTTGGCCATCTGTGCGCGAGAAATTGCAGCGGTCCAAGCGCAGCCGCGTGAAATTCGCTCTGTTGAAGTAGGGTAGATACCGCAGCGGGTGGCGGCTGTTCTGTTGGCTTGGTTCGCCTTTCCGGAATTCCACATGAAGATGGGGATAGGTGGCGTCTTCCTGACCAACCGCGCCGATCAGCTCGCCCTGGCTGACGGGTGCGCCTGCGATTACCCCCTCGGCGATGCTGTCCAGATGCAGATACACCAGGAACAAATCGTCCAGACCGTCGGTCGGATCGACCACTTTCAGCAACACGTGCGTTGAGCCAAACCCCTGACCGGTCGTCGTCTTGTCCGCGGGGCCTGCGCTATGAACCGTGCCCGCCGCCATGGCAAAAACCGGCGTACCCACCGCCGCAGGCAGATCGATGCCGTCATGGAAGTCCCAGCGGTCAGCGTCAATGCGCGGACCGTAAGACGTGTTCATCTCATCCGGTGTGGTCGTCCTGCCCAACGGCCACACGAAGTGCGAATTGCTTTGGACAGAGCCGGATACGTGCGTACGGGCCCCTGGATCAATGCTCATGGCCGCGTGCTCCTCGGTTTGGATTGCTCCTGGGCCGATGCGATGACCGTCACCGTGCCGTCAGCGCCGATGGCCGTCATCGCATTTCTCCTGCCATTGAGCGGTCAGAACGTTGGCTCAATTGGAGATGTCCGTTGTCAGCCCCGGCGGCTGGCGGAGCCGGCGCAGACCCTCCCGGATGGCCGGCCACTCGGTCCAGAGAGCCCGGGTCACCGCCGTGGCCAGCGACTTCAGTTCGGCGTCGCCGTCGAACACCTCATCGGCCTCGAACGCGTCCTCGTGCTCCAGCTCCCACTCGCCCCAGTCCTGCAGCGCCTCGCCGGCGGCGTCGGGCGGCAGCACGCGGACCGCGTCGACCGGAAGACCGGCTGCCGGCCGTTGGACGAAGAAGGCGTTCTTCAGCTGGTTCAGTCCGACGACGTCGCCGATCCATTTCCAGTCCTTGGTTTTTGCGAAGTCTGCCGTGTATCGGCGCCATTCTTCGACGGTCGGGTTGCGACCTTGCTTCTGATGGAAGTAGATCCTGGTGGATGCGAACTGGGTGGCCAATCCGATGCCGGGGTTCGGTAGCTGACCCGTCAGCGCGCGGGTGGCCAGTTGCCGAGCCGACCGCTTGACCGCGCTCCACGGCGCCTTTTGGATGTCCAGATGCCGCCGCAGTTGACCTCGGGGGATGTCCGTGTCCGGGTAGCTACCCCCGGTGCGGACGAATTCGCTTGGTGGACGGTGCATGTGCCTCGCCGCTGCCTGCGGATTGCGCAACACCGGCTGCAGGGTGGTCGAGTAGGCGCGGATGAAGCTGCTGAAGGTGGGGTAATCGTCGTAAGTGAACAGCGCATACCGGTTGAACATCGCCCACAGCACGGCGGTGTTGTCCACGTTGTCTTGGCCACCGGCCTCGTGGACGAGCAGCTTTGCTGTCCATACGAGATCCTCGGGCGTGAACCGGTAGGACCACGTGCGGGCCGGGGTTCGCACGGCGAGGCCGCCAAGCGGCACCTCGGTCACACCCGCCTCCGACTCGCCGGCAGCGGTGTCGATTTCGCACTGAGATGCCCACTGTTCATCATCGAGCATGTCGACGGCTGGACCGCTGTCGAACTCGTATCCGTCATCGCATTCCTCTACTTGGGCAAGGTCGTTCTCGGTAGCGTCGAATTCGTAGTCGTCCTCGGTGTCCCAGTTCTCCAAATGCTCCCCCTCGCGTGCACGCGTCGGACCCGGTTCGCTTTGAGCCTTAGGCAAGTTGGCCTTGGCATCGATGAGTAGACGCCAGCCGTAATTGCGCGGAATGGCGAAGTGGTCGTAAGAACTCCCCTCCACGCGATACCACCGTTCGAGGCCTGCGCCGAGGTCGGTGGCGAGCTCATCACGCAGCCGTAGGCTGTGCGGCCTGGTGCCGCCGCGTATCCCACCCTGGTAGAAGACGCGCAGCGCCCCGCCCTGCGCGCCCATGTAATCGTCGGGGGAGTGTGTCCCTGATGCTTGTAGGGCGTGTCGATCCCGCTCGATGCGCTTGCGCGCCCACCTCGCAAGTGCGCTTGCGTCCTGGTACAGGCCGTCGAATACGTGGACCTGATGCGGGTCCGTGTGCTCGAGGATCTTGAGCAGCGCCGCTCCCCCACCGGAGTGGGCGGTGAGGATCAACCGACCGACCCGGGGTGTCGGGCCACCGACCTGCTTCGCGAACCGGTCGAGCGCGAACCGGATGAGGCTGGTCAGCCCATCCTTTGTGACGAGCCGCGGAAACGTGAACCGGTTGTACCCGTACTTGTAGGTGCCGTCCTTCTGCTTCCACTTCTGGGTGATGCCGGTGTCATGCCCGCGCGGCAGCACCGTCAGCGTCGGGCGCGCTCGCCGCTCTGCGCTCTGTTTGGGCGCCAGGTCCAGACCGCTGACCGGCCTGATGTCATCGAGCAATTTCGGGCGCGGATACCAATACCCGTGCAGGTGAACGACGACATCGATGGCCTCCGGCATCGCGGACATGGCGTTCCAGCCCAGCATCAGGTCGTATGAAGGCCGAGTTCCGTTATGCTCCGACAGGAGAGGCACGTCCTGAACTTTGATCTCACCCGCGGAGATTGCGCCGGGTGTGACCTCACCCGACCACGCTTCTGAGCTGGCTGTACTACGGTAGGTCCAGTGCCACGCTTCCGTCTTGTACGGATGGAACCCAAAGCGGCGGGCGTTCTTGCTCAGCCACTTGTGCAACCACGACCTCGTTCCGATCTTGCCCAGACCGTCCCGCCGGCGATCGCCAGTTCCGAAATCGATTGCCAATCCGTCTTGGTGGTTGCTAAAGCCTGGGGCCGCAATCCATTTGGCCATTTCAGCAGCCATTCTGGCAACGGCTGTCGGCCCAAAGTCGCCGCGGCGAAGCCGACCTTGGTCCAGCATTCGTTGGTAGTAGTACGGGAAGCCTCCGGATCTTCCCTTGCCCTGCCAAATGACGAACTGTTCGCTAGCCGGCCGGTAGGCACTGATGATCCCGAGTCGTACACTGCCGGCCAAACCTTCGGCGGCAAGGTCCGCCCGTGCTTGAGCCAGCAGTCCGCGCGCGGCTTTCGCGGCGTCCGGGCGCGCCCAGTGCTTGCCTTCGATCGTGGCAACATTCGGCAGATCGGCCGTATACGTCCCTGTCGAGTCGGCCACCTGCCGGTCGTAGACCGCGCGCATGAACTTGAGTTCTTCGGCGGATTTGCGGGGCCATTCCAGCCGGCTTGCCGAAAAGTCCTGCGGTGCGCCGTCCTCCTCGTCGAGACTCCATGACGGTGAGGACTCGTCCTCGTAGTCGGCTTCGCTCCATGCATCGCCGAACGGTTCCGCCGCTTCTCCATCCTCATAGTCGAATTCGAATTCTGGTGACGACACGGCGGCGCACTCTTCAGAATCATCCATCGGCGTCTCGAAGGCCTCCATTGATTCCGGCACGCTGTCAAGGCTGGTTGCTCCCTTGCGGTATTCCCAGTGCCATTCCTCGGTGGGTATCGGCTGGAAGCCGAACAGGTGCGCATTGTTACGCAACCAACGATGAAACCAGCTGGCATACCACGCCTTTCGCCAATCCCTGGTGCTCGAGTTCTTGATCGCGTGGCCTACGATGCGCGTCTGCAGGAAGTCGACGGCGATACCGTTCTGGTGGTTGCTGTAGCCCGGCGCCCCGATCTTCCCACGCAGGCCGAAGCCGCCCGGCTCGAGCATGTATTCGGTTGCCTTTTCGGAGTGTGGTCCTGCCAGGATCTTCGCGCGCTCGGTACGCGTCTGGTTGTAGTAATCCTCGAAATATCGCAACCAGAGGTCCCTCTGGGTCCGGCTGCTGCGGTAACCGCTGCTCACGCCGAGCGCGATGGTGCGCAGCGCGTCAACATCGCCAGCGTCCTTATCTTTGGCGAGATCGACGTGAGCCGCTGTCAGGAGGCGGCCAGCCGCCGCCGCCGTGGCAGGGAATGTCTTTATCTTGGTTCCCGGCACCGTGACCAACCTCTTCTCGTCCTCCGGGGACAAGTCAGGCAACGGTGAGCCGCGTCCTTTTCTTCTGTGTGCCAGGTGGGCCGCCAGTACCCTTTCGCGGAACGCGATCTGATCGGCCGAGCCTGTCCAGGGCCCTGAATCGAACCGTTCACCCTCTTCGTGCTCGAATGTGGTCTCCTCGTCTTCGAACTCGGACAGCGGGTCATGGATCACCTGTTCGAGAGTGCCGCCGGAGTCCTCTTGGTACAGCGACTCGGCGAAGCTGGCGACCTGCTCAGTCTCTGGGTTTGGCGACCCGGCGAGGAGGGCGGCGAAGGGCGAGTCGAGTACCGGCCGATGCAGGGTGCCTTCGGCGGCCTCATCGGTATGGCCCGCGAACGGTGAGATCAGCGTGTCGGTGACCGACTGTCCGGTCGTGGTCGCACTCATGAGAACCACCCGCAGCCCTCACCGGTGTCCGTTGGACGAAGCGACGGCTGGGGCCGTGGCGGCACCAGGGGCGGGGATCCGAACCGGTTGCGCGCTCAGGGTTCCCGCCGAGTTTCCGATCGGTCGGTCCTTGACGCGCTCACCCGTTGCGGATTGCCACAAGTCGATGGTCCGGTTGATGTCCCGCAGCAGCTGCTCGTTGACTCCCCCTGCCAGTGGAATGTAGAGCGTCTCGGCCTTTTCCCCGGTATCAAAGTCACCCAGCTCGATCACCCGCAGCAGCGTGGACATCAGATCGGCAAGCTCGAACAGCTCACGGGCGCGCGGCGCCGGTTGCATGCCGACCAGCTGCGCAATCTTCGCCAACCGGTCCGCCTCGCTGGTGGCATCCGCTCGTAGATCCTTGACGATCGGGCTGTCGCTCTCCAGCGTCAGGTGAAACCAAGCCATGGTGGACACATAGACGAACTCTTCGCGGGCGAGCTGACCGCCGCGCCTGCGCATGTTCATCATGTCCTTGAGTGCGCGGGCGAGCAGCGCGACGTACTCCCGGTCGGTGGCGTTCGGTCCACTTTCGTTGCGCGCGTTCTCGATACCCAGCCATACCTGGCGGAGTAGCTCGGTCCACTTCTCGCGGAAGCCCGAGTTCACACCACCACCGATATCCGACTTCCACAACCCTTCACCGGTGCCACCGGATCCGGCCCACCGGCTGGGAAGCGGATGGGGCAGATCCATCTCGAACATGCGCCAGTACGCGTTGCGCTGGTTGACGCGGTCGTTCGGCCGCACGTCGCTGACCGCTCCGCTGATCGAGAACAGCGGCGGATCACGGAAGAACAACTCCTCGGTCGACCGCAGCCATTTGATGCCCGGCGCGCTCAGCGTGTTCAGCGTCTCGCCGACGACTAGGCGCCTCACCACCTCGGCCATCACCTCGTAGACGCCGGTCGACTCGATGAGGTAGGCGTAGATCAGGTGATCCCACACCAGCCCTGCTTGCGTCACGAATCGCTCGCTCACCATGTTTTTGACTTTGAAAACCTCGTTGGTGAACACGTCCGGATCCTTGACGCGGCCGTCGACGAAGTCGATCCCGGCCGGCGCGACCTCTTGGAGATGGAGCTTTCCTGCCGCGGCTTTGGGCAGATCGAGGACGTCGACGATGTCCACGTCACTAATGAATGGCGGTCGCGCCGCTGTCGGATGGCCAAACGACGGGACCGTGCTCGCCGACGCCCAGGCCTCGTCAAGCCAACGACTGAGCTGCAAGGGATGCACGAGGAAGACGTCGTCGCGGTTCCCCATCAACTGTGCGAGATTTCTGAACATTTCGACCTCTCTCAGTCGGCGCTTGGGATATTCGTCAGTGGCGCTGCAATCATTCGCGGGCCGAGGCGGATCGGTTCGTCCTGCGAATTAAGAACTTCGATGCGCCCGATGTTCCTACCCGCGGCGCTGGTGAAGGTGACCGAGATATCTCCGGGCAGGAGGCCGCCGAGATGAGCACCGATTACTTTTACGTCCGGGTCTTTGGCGCCGTCGACCTGAACCGAAACCTTCGCTGCGCCAACCGGGACGTCGAACAGCGTTAGGCACTCCGCATCGCCATGTTCGGTTCGATGCGCGGCGATCAAGTTTCCTTCCTGAAAAGCATCGCCGCGGCGGCCGGTCATCTGGCCGATCGCTTTATAGTCCAGGATGGTGCGCAACTGTTCGACTCCGGGCGAGCGGTCACCGGTCTGTGTGGCGGCGCGGCGTTGGTCGATCTGCGCCAATAACGCGGTGTTGTGCCTGATGTTCTCGGCCAGGATGTTGACCAGATCCGGCATCGAGCCGAAGAGAGCCGCCGCCTGCGTGGCCGGGCTGGGCGAGACCTCGCCGTTGCCGCCGCCAGGCGCGGATTCGATGACGACTTTCCGTTCGGCCTTCTTGACCGCTGCGGCGGGCTTCTTCGTCCTGCGCGTCGAATTCTTCTCTAACATTTGACGTTCCTTCCTCGAGGGTTTGTCACGCAGCCCGTGCGTTCGGTTCGGTGGACAACGTGGCCAACCAGCTCTGTAGCGTTTCGCGTTGAGCCGTGGTGTTCTTCGGAGCGGTTGTCGGACGCGTCGACAGCCACGCCAGGATGGCGAGTGAGTCGCGTCGGGCAAGGTATTGCGATGTGAGCATTGCCGCGCCGGCCTGGTCGGCCAGCGCATCGAGGACGGTCGGCGAAACGCGCGATGGGTCGGCGAGTGCGTGCAGCGGTCGCCCGCCGAACGCTTGCATGGGCCTCCGCGTGCAGATGTCGACGATGTCGTCGAGCGCCGCGACGCTGAGGCGCGCCAGGTGGCCAACATCGGCGGGCGCGTTGGCGGGCGGATGGCGTTGCGCCCAAGCCGCGGCCAGCCCGTCCCACGGTCCGGCACCAAACCAGCTGCGGCACAGGGCCGCATTGAGCATCACCCTGATCCAGGGGAAGGGATGCGGATCTCCGGGGATCAGCCGATAGACCGCGGAGGTACTGCCGTCGACGACGTTCGCCAGGGGCGCCAGCGGCGCCCACCCCGCCTGCGCGAAGGCGTGGACGTCGGCGGCCACCTCGCTGGCCCAGGCGCGCCAGGCCGAGGCAAGCTCGCCCGATCGGGGTGCCAGAACCTGCGCCAGGCAGTCGGCGAGTTCACCGGTCCAGCCGGTCAGATGTGCGACCTGGTGTCCGGTCTCGTGCAGCAATGCGGTGGGACACAACAGGTTATGCCTGGTCAACTTGATCGCTGCGACCGGCGACAGGCTGGTGTGGTCCCAGAGGCGTACGTCGGCGCGCAGGATCGCCGCCCCAAGCCCCTTGTCCAGGTATACCATTGCGATCGGCGCCGGTATGCCCAGCGGTCGCAACATGCGCTCCAGACTGTCGGCCGCGATCACGTCCAGCCCGCGCAGGATCGCAGCAAGCGTCGGGTTGGTCCGTGAGGCGACAGCGTCGCCGTAGAAGTCGAGAACGGTTTCCACCTGCAAGTAGTGCCGACGCAACCGCAGTAGCCGCCGCCGGACTTCGGCGGCCGCGTCGCCGCGGGCCAAGCCACCGGCCACAGAGGCTGCCTCGCGGGACAACTCGGCGACCGCAGCGGCGAGCCGATCCCGTACTCTCATTCGCAGGTATTCTTCGAGGCCGGCCCACGCTGCCGGGGACGCGACGGCATCGAGATCGGCCAATGCGTCGCATGCAAACCGCCAGTGGGCGATCTCCTGTGTCAGCCGGTCGTTCTGGGCGGCAGCCGCCCGGTCAGTCATGGCGATACCCAGGGTGGATGGTGAGGGTCGGCCCGCCGGGCGCTCCGCCGAGCAGGGCGGCGCGATCCGGGTACGGGAACGCGAATGTCAGGGTGATCCCAGTCGCGGGGTCTTTGGCCGCGCTCGCCAACGTCGCCCCGGCTGCTGGAAGCTCCTTGGCAATCGCCGTCAGCATCGCCTCAGCCACCTTCTCCGCCATCGCTTTTCGTCGATCTTCAGGTACCCGTTCCGGTGTGTTGAGTGCGCGGCTGCGGCCGAGTCGCACCGCGATCCCGCGCCTGGCGGCAGGCCCCAGCAGTGCGCGCAGAGTGGCGATCACCTGGGTGTGCGCCTGCTGCGCGAGCTGACCGGCCATGGTGTGCGATGCCCGCTCGCCGATGCGCAGGTGCACGCGCAGCACCGGCTGAGCCCCGTTCATATCGACGCGGAGTGCGATGCGCCGTACCCGCCGCCGGCCCGGTCGTCCGCGGGTGACAACCCGAAAGAACCGTTGACCAGGCCGCATTGCCCGGGATCCGGCCATGCTGGTGGAGCCCGGACGGCCGAGGCCCGGAGTGCGCAGAAGGAACCCGGCCGCTTGGGGTGTCAGTTCGCCGAACTCCGCGGTCGGCGCCCATATGGTGGATATGGGATCGGTTTCGGCGCCGGACAAGTGCCCGAGCTGGGTGCCCGGGATCGCCTCGTACAGATGCACCTCCGCCTCGGCCGGCCACACCGTCACGCCCTCGTCGAGCAGGCGCTCTTCCAGGGTTTCGTGATCCTCGAAGAGGATTGCCCGCGCGGCCGGTCGGCTCAGCAGCACGCGGCACGGACGGGTGTAGGCCCGGTACCGAAATTGTGGGCGTGCGGACCTCGGCATCATGACCCAGCCGCCACCTTCGCTCTCCGACTCCGCCTCATCGAGATCCGCTCGCAGCACCCGTGCGGGCAGATAACGCGCGGCTGCGTCGGCGAAGGCTTCCTGCACCTCGGCGCCCACGCGCAAGTCGTCGGCCAGCGACTCTTCGGGCAGCGAAAGAACCTCGCGGACAGTCTCTTCGACGGTCGTAACGAGCGCTTCAAGCCCCAGCGTCGCTGCGTCCTCGTGTTCGAGTTGCAGCAGCTTCATTCCCGCATCGGCAATGTGCGGTGCCAGCTGGCCCGCGGCCTGACTACCGATGTACGGAGCGATGAATGCCGCGATCGGAGTCGCCAGCATCCCTTTGATGCGGTCCCGCCCGATCAGTTTGGCGGCGGTCCGAATCAGCGGCATCGCGGCCATCACCGCGGGAATGAATTGCTCGATTTGGACGACCGGAGCTTCGCCCGCAGTGGCGTTGCGGAGGTCCTCGGTGAGGCGGACACGGGCGACGCCCAGAGCCCCGACCGGGTCGTCGGTAGGCGTCGAGGCAGCCTCCTCCGCTTCGGCCAGCACCCGATCAACAGCGGCGGCGTTCGGCGCCGTAAGTGCCTCCGCGAACTGCCGGTCGAAGTCGGTGGCAAGTTCGGTGGCGCTGGCCGCGGTCTGGCCCCCAATCCGACTTGCAAGCGTCCTCGCCGGTCCCTGCAGGGCGGCTGGCAGCCGATTGAGGACGGTGTTCACCACGCGTTGGACGAGTGGGCCCACCAGCTTCTTGAGGATGGCGGTAACGGGCCCAAGGCCGGCTAGACGGCCGACCGCGCTCGCCGCCGCCTTGAACCCGGCCTTGAGCTTGCTTCCCAGGCCTCCGAACAACTGTTCGGTGGCCGGAGTGGCAGGATCGGCAACAAATTGAGCTGCCGCGAGGTCGAGTTCGGCCTCGGTGATCGATTCGATCGTGCGGTCGGTGAAATGGCTCTCGAAATGCTCGAGCAGGCGATGGGCATCGTCGGTTACGCGCGCGCCCCAGGCCTGCAGTTGCTCCACCCCGGTCCCGGACTCCGCCGCCCACGGCGACGAGAGCTGCAGGGCGGCGGCCTCATCCACCAGGGCTGCTACCGCGTCGTCGAACGATTCGTCCTCGAGTTCGTTGAAGAGCTGCTCGAAAGCATCCTCGTACTCGGTGAATCCGCCGCCCACCACGGAACCGGCGAACGGCGATACCAGTCCCGCTGCGGGGGCGTCGCTGAATTGAGCGCCTGTGGGCACTTCAGCGAGGTAGCCCCCGCCGAGAAACGGTGACCCGGCCGCTGCAGCCGAGCCATTTCCGTTATGCGCGTTGTGCTCTTGGGTGTGAACCAGCTCCATAGCGCCCCTCCTGGATGAGATGCGGCCACCGTAAACTGAGCGGGTCTCACCAACGTCTCGCGCGCGTCCCTCGAACGCCACCGCGCCGTCAACCCTGTGGCACCCTTGGGCGGCGCTTGGACCGGACGCATCGATATCGCGCCGGATCGGCCGCCAGTTCCGGCCGCCGCCGTGGCGGTGGTGCACGTCATCGTTGGATCGCTGGCCGTCGGACACGTGGACGCGGCAACAGCTCCCTCGGCCACCGGGGATGTGTGTGACCGTCTTGTCGTCCAGGATCATGCGGCCCGGCCGGCGGGCAATGATGCGCTGCGGGCTGACATGCATAGAGATTGCTGTCGGGCATCGGGATCCGGTGAACAGTGGAGGCCCAATTTTGATTGCATGCGTGTGATTCGTTTTGGTCCACAGTGGATTACATCGAATCTAGCGATGTGGGCCGCGCTTTCATTCGCTAGTACTGACGGGTGCGAATCATTAAGCAGGCAGCGACCCATCCGGTGCTGCGTTATGCAGATTGCTCTACCGCCACCGTTGCATCAGGTCGTCAATAATGGAGTCCGAAGCGCCGGCAAGGGCCTGCCCGTCCCGCCCAGTGCCTGGGTGTGAACGGATGCGGACAGCACAGCCCGCGGGGTGAACTGCGGCAGTGAGTTCACGCGGTCCCAGACCCAGCTCGGCTACGTGTGACAAACTGCGCAATCGCAGCGCCACAACGGCTTCCACGAACACACGGGCAAGCAGCTAGAGGGTTGGCCGCATCGCTTCGATCGACTCACCCGCCATCCAACGGGCGCCGACGTGCGTACGCGGCGACTTCCCCGGCGAGGCGCCGCGCACCCATCCCAGCAGGCCGGACCGGCAAGCCGGTCACAGGCGACCGGCATGGTCGACGGTCGCACGCCCACGCGCTCGGTTCGCCGCGCCGCACCAGGCTATCCGGCCAGCTGGGGTTGATTATCGGTGCGGCCGGGCGCGTGGTCAGCTGTTTGGCTCGTCAGGAGCGGTGGAATTCTTGCAATTGCTCTTTCTGGCGACGTGTTTTGGCGGTGACGGCTTGCGCGGCGATGCGGAGTTGGCCGGCGCGTCAGTAGAGGGCTGGCGAGTTGTCGTCCGCGGTAGTGGATCACATCAGTGACCGACGCCTGCTGGCGCAGCAGCGCGCGTTCTTGCGCACGGAGCTGACGGAACATGGCCCGGAAACGAGTAGTCGGCTACTCGCGACCTACGGCAGAGTCGCTCCTACGCTCGTCGAATCAATGTGCCGCCAGATCTCTTTGAGGAGACAATCATGAACGACTCTGGTTCTACACCCGCGATGCTTGGTCCCACTTCGAAGGACGCTACAGGCGAAGATTTCACCGATGCGAAGGGACGTCATTGGATCGCAGTAGGCGAGGTGAGTCTGAAAGAGGTGAACGAGATCGATGTTGCGGAGACTGAGCAGGAGAGGCGCAGCGTGGAGGACTATCCCCCGCCGGGGCCAGACCCGCGCACCATGTCGAGAGAACAATTGGCCGAGAAGTTGCGGCCGAGGCGACTTGTCGGCGGCTACGAGTACCGACTGGAAGAACCAGATTTTGAAACCGCGGACCTGATTCTCGGTACGGAAGGAGTTCCCAATACGCCAGAATCGTTGGGTGGCAAGAGTGCCTTCGCCCGACCGAAGTACATCATCGGTCCGGACGACCGACGACGAGTCGACAACCCGCGTTTCTTCCCCGGGTCCGCCAATGCGCATCTAGCGACACAGAACTGCACGGCCACCATGATCGGACCCAGCACTGCGTTGTGCGCCGCTCACTGCTTCTACAACGATGGTTGGATCTCCTCGAGGAGCATCACTTTCGGCGCGAACACCAACGCGCCAACCGCTCCTTTCGGAAGCTTCCTCGCCGACAGCCTCACGCTGCCCGGAGCTTGGAACCACCCGGGCGACTGGGACTGGGACTTCGCGGTTCTGGAATTCAGCCCGTCAAGGCCCCGTCTCGGAGACCAAACTGGCTGGTTCGGGACCGGCGAGAACTTCAACGGTTGGAAAACGTGTATCGGCTATCCAACCGATAAGCCCGTTCCGTCGCAATGGATCAAGGGCGGAACATTCACCGCTTCGGTCGGAGCGCGCTATCAGCACAACCTTGACATCATTCCAGGGGACAGCGGCGCCGGGATATACCACAACGACGACAATCGCTGTAACGCGATCCAATCGTCGCAGTGGTTCGACAACTCAACGACCCCAACGCGGTTTTGGAACGAAGGTCGGCGGTGGGATTCGACCACTTATAACTTCTTCCACACGTACGGAAACTGGCCTCGCGCGTAGCGCGACAAGGGGATCCTGACCGGGATCGGAACACGCCCGCACCCTTAACTGCGTCGACAGCGTCGGCGGAGCTTCGTCGCCGTGAGCCAAGTTCGACCAACACCGACGGCGGACTGCCGCCGGTAACCAGAAACAAACAATAGGAGACAGACATGACTGACAAGCCTGCTGAAGAGGGTTACAAACAGAAGCTGATTATCCTACGTGCTCCTGCGCTGGGTGCTACGCGAGACCCGAATGCCGGCGTGGGCGCCATCCCCGCAGAGGCGGCCGCCGCAGAGGCAGCGGCGAACGTCAAGGTGGAGTTCGATGAGCGCGTCAGCAGAGACACGGTTCGCGCGATCATCAACGACCCCACCGTGCTCGGTTTCGCCCCTGCCATGCCAATGAAGCTCGTGGAACCACTCGAATCGCCGCCGGGCGTCGTTCCGGAGGCAGGCCCGACGACGTGGGGAGTCGCTGCCGTTGGTGCACCTACCTCACCATTCACGGGCGACGGAGTCACGGTGGCAGTCCTCGACACGGGAATCGACGCCACCCATCCAGCCTTTACGGGAGTAAACCTCATCCAGAAGGATTTCACCGGAGCGGCGAGCGCCAACGACGATGTTGGGCACGGCACCCACTGTGCCGGAACAATATTCGGTCGCGAGGTGGGTGGACTTCGGATAGGAGTGGCCACGGGTGTAACACAGGCGCTGATCGGCAAGGTACTCGGCGGACCCGCGGGGGGCGGAAGTGACATCCTGAGCGAGGCAATGATCTGGGCCGCCGACAACGGGGCAAACGTCATTTCGATGTCGCTAGGCATCGACTTTCCAGGTTGGGTCGAAACACTCGTAACGGAAAACGGCTTCAGCATTCCCGTGGCCACGTCAATTGCGCTCGAACAGTACCGAGCCAACGTCAGGCTGTTCGAACAGCTGTCGAATCTGCTCGGTGCGAGGGCTGCTGTAGCGCAGACCGTCCTCGTGGTCGCGGCTGCCGGGAACGAGAGCGGAAGGGATCAAACTCCGCCCTTCGAGATCAACGTGGCGCCACCTGCTGCATCCGCGGGGATCATCGCAATTGCAGCGCTCGGGCAGAGTGCCGCTGGGCTGGTGGTCGCACCCTTTTCGAATACCCGTGCCACGGTCGCCGCGCCGGGTGTCGATGTCGTCAGCGCGAAACGTGGTGGCGGTACGCGCACGCTGAGCGGAACAAGTATGGCTACACCGCACGTCGCCGGGGTCACTGCCCTATGGGCAGAGAAGCTCGCGCAGCAGGGGCCTCTGAATCCAGTTCTACTCCAGGCCAAGCTGATTGGCGAAGCTACTTTCGGCAGCCTTGCAGCCGGCACGGATCCATTAGATGTAGGTTCGGGCATCGTTCGGGCGCCGCAGGCGTAGTCGGAGGTAGCGGGCTTCTCTGATCCAGCGCACCACGACAGCCGCACGACCAGCGTGTGGCCGCGGCGTAGCGGGCAGGGGTTTCGACGACCTCGGCGTCGGAGATCAACTCACCGGCGTCGGGGTTCCGACCGCGACGATGAGGAGAATGGCATCGAGGGCAGTCCCGCGGATCTTCGTGGTGTGCACCCTGGTTTCGGGTGGAAATGCCGCGTCGGGCCGAGTGGTTATCGGCGACTTCTAACACGAGCACAACCATCGGCACCGTCACTGAGCCCTGGGCTATCTCACCCCGGCCAAGTAGGCTATCCGCCGGATCGACGGGTATCGGCGGGCGCCCTATACCGTCCCCGGCGACAGCCCAATCAGCGACAGGTAATAACAGGTCTGCGCTATCAGCGGCATTCTTTGCGTCGCCCACAATTCCCCGCGGGCAGGTAAACGGCAGTCTCCGCGGCGAAGCTGGACATCAGGCCATCGCAGTGCGGCGCTGAAGCCCGTCGCCAGGCGAGCGCCCGCTCTCGACGCAACTCAGATCCCGACGCAAGTACGTAGCGACCGTATAACGCGTAGTCGTCTACTCATTCGTGCGAGCCAGAAGCAGCGCAAGCTCATGCTGACGGGTTTTGGTCAAGCGTTCAAAGGGTGTGAGAAGTATGAGAGTCGGAGCGGGACAAGGCTTGTATCAGGCCCAGTCGTCGATGGCTGTCACCATTGTTACACGGACGGTCGCACGGCCCCCGGCGGTGTCGCCCAAACAATCACCGACCTGGGTCGTTGATCGCGAGGTCACCGACCATCAACTCGAGGCCGAGTACGGCGCAGGCGAAGATATGGCGCGGACGCCTCGAATGTCTCGCAATATCCCGCTGGAAATCACGCTGCTCCTGGTGATTTTTGCTTTCATTGCCGGAATTAGCTGCTTCGTCGCACCACGGCTACTCGACTCCAATACGCGCCCATCGCCGATATCGGATGCGCCGCCCTATTCGGTATCGAACGTCTCGCGCTGTTCGGTGCGAGCCTGGCCGGATAAATTGCGATCCGATCCCTGCGCCCGACAGCTGCCCCTTATGGGGTTGGGATCGCATTCCTGCTGTTGACGTTGCCGAGTGACACCTTCCTCGGCAAGTCGTGGGTCACGAGTGCATGTCGCGGCCGGCTGCGTGGCGGCCCGGCGTGTCCTCAGGATTGGGCGCGCCGAGAATCACGTCAGCTAGGCGCTCCAGCGCGGCGGCGATGGCCCACAGCGCGTCGGCTTGGGATCCGGCAGTTCTCTGACACAGCGGACTCAGCAGTCGACGAGTGCGCGGCCATGGTCGGCTTTGCGTGTGGTGGCTGACCGCGCGGCTCACCTCGTGGGGCGGCATCTCGCGTGAGCGGGTCGGGCCGGTCGGTATTGCTGATATGGGGTACGTGCCTTTCGTCCCATCGAAGCCAGTAACCGAGCGGGCCGTCGCGGTAGGCCAGGGCATGGTGGTCGCCATCGTGACCGTGGTCGAGTTCGCATCCGTGCACCCAAGCCACTTCGCGTGACGGCTCCAGCGCGGTCAGCGACCGCCACAGTTCCTCATCGAGGAGCACCGTGGCATAACAGCGATCGCCGATCATACTGCCGCCCGGCGGCCGATAGTGGTCGCGGACCGCAGCGGATGTAAGTGCGTCATCGTGCCCCTCTTGCTTGTGAGCCGCGGTTCAGATGCAGTATCCGCCGATTGGGACAGCATGTTGCGGAGCCACCAGGTAACAAACTGACGCACGACCCGCCGACAGACGGTCACGGGCTGCTTGACGACGACACGATGGGATGGGCTGTTCGCAGGCCTCAGTGCTAGTCACGGCCTGGTGCATTCGCGCCGGCGAAACCGCGCCGATTCGCGGCCGGGCCGTCATAGACGGGATCTGAAAATGTCAGCCGAACATTGGCAGCGCGGCGCCGAGAACTATTACCTACGGATTGTTGAAGGAGGACAGAGAAAGGTTGGCGTCGCAGGTCTTTGAACTCGTAGCAGCGTAAGGCCGACACATTGATCGACTTATGAATCAGCGTCGTGGCTGCACGTTAGCGGCGCTCGCCGGACGAATTGCCCAGCCACGCGATCAAGATGGACGCCCAAGCGACTCGGTATTTCCTGAACACCGCGATACCGAACAAGACTCCTACCGTTGCCGCTGAAAGCGATTCCACCGGATAGGCGGTATTCCGAAGAAGGCGGGCTGTACCAGCTGTCAGCTCATCCTTCGTCGACCGCGGTAGTCATAGGTACACGCTAGCCAAGGCTGAACGTGACTACCGCGTTGTTTCCGCCCCGGCACGTGACCCAGTCACCGGACCTGATGCAGGCCATGGTGTAGGTCTGTTTCGTAACCGGGCTGAAAACGTCGATCTTCACCGAGTCGCCGGGTACAGAGAAGTACGTGTCACGGACGTTGTGGGCGAATTCGCACGAGGTGTTGGGGCCGGCAAAGACACCGCCACCGCAGCCCGTCTGGTCGCCGCCGCCTTCCTGAGTTGTCAACTCGTCAAGTTTCATCAGTGTCTCAGGACCGGCGATGCCGTTGACCGGCAACCCGGCACGGCGCTGAAACTCGCGGATCACGGCTTCTGTCTTCGGACCGAAATCGCCGTCTTCCTCCAACTTGGAATACGCCGGATAGTCGTGGTTCAGCAGCACCTGTAAACGTCGGACCTGATCTCCCTGATCGCCGCTCCTCAGGGTGACGGTGGGGTATGGGGGCATGGCCCTCTTCCTTTCGTTTGGGCTGCATTCGGTCGTTTGTAACAAGCGGAGAGTAACTACTGCGAATAACGCCACGCATGAGTAGTTGACTACTTGATTGGGGTCTTCTCGCGGATTAGTTGTTGCGTCTGCAGGCAGGCCGGGTTCGTCACGGCACTGCGTTTACCAGAGATTGATACGAATCTCGGCTATCAGATGCTTTTCGCGGAAAGCTGCGAGTTCGCCTCCACAAAGACGAATCGCACGCCAAAAAATTTGAGGACGAGCAACAATGTCTTCGTGCCGAAGACACCGCCGCCACCGATACCCGCCGCAACGACGATCCAGCAGGTCGTCGATGCACTCGGGACGATCATCGAGTGGTCGATCGAGGCGTCCAGCCGGTTAGGGTACTTCGCGGCGCTGTACAAGAGGGTGACCGTCGCCGTCGGCGTCGCCGTGGCCGACGGCCAGTTCGAGGACGGTGCGCGGCTGGAACGGCTCGACGCGGCTTTTGCGAACCGCTATTTCAATGCACTGAACGGACACTTCCACCCGGACCGCTTTCCCAGACCGACACATTCATGGCAGGTCACGTTCGACGCGGCGAGTCGACCCGAGCCGATTCTGGCGCAACACATGTTCGCCGGGGTGAACACGCACATCGGTCTCGATCTCGGGATCGCCGCCGAGGTTATCTGTCCCGGCCCGCAGTTGACCACGCTGCATGAAGACTTCAATCGGATCAACGCCGTGCTGGCCAGCCAGGTGACCGGCACGGTCGACGACATCAACGAACTCTCGCCGGTGTTAGCCGATTTGTATGCAGTCCTGAAGAACGACGAGATCAGCCTGATCAACGACACGGTGCAGGGTTATCGCGACAGTGCCTGGAGATTCGCCACGATCCTGGCGGCAACGCCGGGTTTCGCCGATCCCGCCGCGATCGTGCTCCGCGACCTTCAGATAGCCCAGCAGGGGGCGCTGTTCTACAAACCGCCGCTGCCGATCTCGGCGTTCGTCAGCGCCATCGCCGCGCGCGAGAGCCGCGACATCACGTACAACCTCAGGGCATTGGATGAGATTGCCTCGACACCGGCGCCGGTCAGGACAATCCTGTGACCTGACGAATTTCGGCTCCCGTCCACCTGCCGATCACGAGAAAGGAAGGCACTCAAGCCGATACGGGTGGAAGACAACGGGCTGGTGCACTGTCATAACAAGATGGTCATCATTGATGGTGCCGCGGTCCTGGTCAGTTCGCAGAATTGGTCCGATTTCGCGGTCACCAAGAACCGCGAGGCCGGCCTGTGGTTACCGCATCGCGACATCGCACAGTATTTTCAGGGGATCTTCGACGTTGACCGGCGCACCGCGTTCCGGCGTCCCGAAGAGATGTTCGGCGATGAGGACGTCTCCCGCGAGGCCCTCGGCAAAGGCGCTTCATCAGGGTGGAGCGAGCCGACTATGACGAAGTGTGACGGCGACCCCGATGGTCGCGACAGGACGCCGCTGCAACCCCAGAGTTCAGCCCTGGGTTGAATATTCGGTTGCCGCAAGGCAGAACGCGATCAAGCCCGCGCATACCTCACGGATGACGTCCTCGGCTTCATCCCATGTCGGCTGAAAACTGCGGCCGCATTCGATCGTGAAGCCGTAGACCTTGGTCTTGGCGCTGTCGGCGAAGTTGCGGCTGAACGCATAATCATCGCTGGCACCCGAAGTCGGATACAGACCGTACGCTTGCTCGACGCCGTAGCCGACACCGCGGACCTCCGATATGGCCTTGTCCATATGCTGGGTGAGCGAGGTGACGATGTCGAGATCATCTTCGGAGATGTACTCGCCGTACGCGGTGTCGTCCTTGCGGCCCCGTACCTGGTCGAAGGAACTGTTCAAGAAATTCTGTGCGGTATGCGCTGTCTGATTCTGATCGCTCCCCCAGCTGTGCAAGATGATCGGGACGGCACTGTGCACATCGATATGCCAACGGATATGGGGACTGCTGTCCAACAGCCAGACTATGTTGCGCGTCTCGGCTTCTGACGCGGGGGAAGGGCCCCGGTAGACGTTCCTGTCGCACGGATCAGCGGAAGCGCTGACCCCCGAATCGGCCGCGAACTTCACCGAATGATCCCACAGGAAGTCAAAGTTGCGGTTGATGTCTACGCCGACGCATCCGCCGCCATTCGGGTTTCGGTTCTTTCGCCACTGCGGATCCGCCGTTTGGCTGAATTGACGGCCATCCGGATTGGCGCAGGGGTAGACGAGGACGTTCAGGGATTGCATCACCTGCCGGATCTCGCCCGCGGCAAAACTCTTGTCGCCGTAGCCCAATCCAGTTCCCTGGTCAAAGGCCTCCAGCAGGTCGGCCGCCAGCGATATCAGCGCATCCGGCGGCACCCATTCCCTGGCGTGCACACCGCCAAGGATCAGCACGTCGTCGTGTTCAGCGTCCGTGGCACCCAAACGGAGAACATGGGTCTGGCGCCCCTCATGGGTGGAGTTGGGAACGGTGATCAACTCCGTTGTCGCCGGGTAGGCTGCGGCAAGGTTCTCTAAAGCGGATTCGATTTCGTCGACGTTGAGGTAGGCCACCGCACTCACTCCTTGCGTCCGAGCCCGCGTGGGACTGCCCCGCGAGCGGTGAATCGGTTGCCTTCTCCAACCTCCTGCTGGCGCTGCACCCCGACCTCGGTCACATTCTCGACCACCTCGAGTGATACACCGCCTGCCGCGCGCGACCCGCGTGCGGTGTCGAGTTGTGCTTCCGGTAGGTAGGCGTCGAGTACGAATTCTGTACCTCGACGGCGCACGACGGGACGGCAGCCAAGATCATCGGGTTGTATTTCATCGGTGAAAGCTTTGAGATCAGCCAGGGATCCGGCCGTAACTTCGACATGGAAGACAGGCCCCTCAGTCATCCCATTTTCCTTTCGACGTGCGTGGAGTCTTCATGAATATCGCCGCTGACTACACCTGTATGGACGAGACCGCCATCTGCACAGCATCATTCGCGTTCACCCGGCCGAACCCGTAGTCATCGTTGTGCCCGTTGGCGTCGTACACAACTCCGCCGATCTTGCCCGCGGATTCGTGCATGACCGCTCGCAGTTCATCACGCGTCATACGGGGGTTCATCGACAACGCGAGCGCCGCGCATCCGGCCGCACATGGCGCGGCAAAGCTTGTGCCAGTGCTCGTCCCGTAGGCACCATCGCCCGTGGTGCTGAAAACATCGACACCTGGCGCGATCAATTCAACTTCGGGGCCGCGGGCCGCGTTGTCCTCCAGATCTTTTCTGGTCGACCGGACGACAGCGATGACGTCGGGATGGGAGACGACTTTGTCCTTCAGGACATCAACGTTTCTGCCGTTGCTGGCGGCCCAGAATATCGCCAAGCCGCGACCAGACCTACCGTTGGCCGCCGCAAACTGCAGCGCCAGATCCAACGTCTGGGTCAGGTCCCAGTCCGCTCCGTTGGGTCCTAGGCTCGATACCAGAATGTCGGCCCCGTCGGCCCCGTCGCCCCCTTCGGTGGAAGGGTCGGCCGTATAGGCCACCGCGCGAGCCAATGTCGTCTGAGTGCCGACCTGGTCGCCCAAACATGCAACGAGCATCAATTCGGATTCCGGCGCCGCGCCGCAGCCTCCGGCGCTGTTATTGTGTCGGGCACCGACCATGCCCGCACAAAAGGTGCCGTGATCGCCGTCGGGCATCCCGACCGTACCCGGCGTGAACGTCGCGGGATCGGTGTCGTCAGCGAAAAAGCCGGATACCCTGGCCACCACGCCGGCTTTGAGGTCTTCATGCTCGGCGCTGAAGCCGTTATCGATGATCGCAACGCGAATGCCTTTGCCGCGCGTCTGTTCCCATGCCTTTTCCGCACCGACATCCGCGCCGGCCAGTCCTCCGTTCTGGCCGGTGTTCGCCCATTGCCATTGTTCGTCGAACCGCGGATCGGTTGGCGTCATGCGCACCGGGATGTGTTCGGTGAACGCCGGCTCCGCGAATTCGAACCGCGGGTCCTCGTGCAGTCTCATCGATGCCGCCAGAGAATCTTCTTCGGGCCCGGCATCCACCTCGAACAAATTCGGTGCAAAACGCAGCCGGCCACGTACCCGCAGGCCCGCGTCGGTCACGATTGCCTCCGCTTCGGCTTCAGAGAAGTCTTCCGTAACCTGAACGTTCAGCCGCTGCGTAGCGATTCCAACGGTGCCGTTGTCGCGCCTGACCACCACCCCGACGTCCTCGGTTCCCGCTGGGGGCTCCCCGGCATCTAGCGAGCGCGACACGTCGGGCGCCGGTTCGACGAACAACCAATTCGCATTCTGAAACGCCTCGAGCGCCTCCCGCGGTATGCCCGCATCCGCAGCCCGAACTTCGGTGCCGAGCGTCTCAGCGGCGGGGAGTAGGCCGCGGTCGTCTGGTGTGACCTTGAGAGCGACCACGTCATCGAGAACCTCGACCGACTTGCGTTCCCCTCGCGAGTAATACTCCCGGTCCATGCTGAACTCCTCCGGCTTGGTTCGGCTTACTAAACGGGCCAGCTATTGCGGTGGACCCGATTGACTGTCTTCTTGGATTGTGGCCTGCCCGCGTCGCGGTGGCGCGAGTAGCGCACTACTCGATTCGGGAAGCCCCTCGAGTCGCCCTATGGGTTGACCACGGCCGCCCATGAAATCGGCCACACGGTGGGGATGCCGCATGAGCACCAGAATCATTCACCGGAATCGTCTACAACAACGTGCCGCGGACCGTTGCAGCCCTTTCCCCGCGGCTTGACTAGTTCGTCAGCCGAATACGCAGATTGTTGCCGTTGGTATCGATCAAACGCATGTTGACAGGGCGGGCCGCGGTGGATGCGATGCCGATGCACAAATCAAACGCCTACTGTTAGACGTACACCGGACCGCGGTCACCGGACCAGATCTTCCCGCTCGCGGATTCGGCGTACTAGCCCGCGTAGCGGTTCTTGGTGCGCGACGGGAAAGCCGTTCCGCCAAGCGCGATCTGTCACCATTCCCGGGTTCCCCACTGGCCATATGCCGCGCAGCCGTACGGCGAGTGAAACATCACCGCCGCCCGCACCGTGGAATTGGTTTCATTGGTAAACCGGATCTCGCTCATTTCGCACCCCTGCGTGCGGCGCGGATGCTGTCCGAGATCGACGTCGCCGGCTCACCGGAGGCAAGCGGCGGCAACCGAATCGACGAACTGGATTGTCCGATTCTGATGGGTTGCGGGACATCGACACTCCACGCCCTACAGCTACATACAAGCAGTCCTTCGGCGTTGCGTCACGAGCGCCGACTACTCGAATCGGTGTTGACGCGTGCGCACAGCCTTCCCCAAAGAGGTCTGCGGTGGCCTTTGCCGCACGTCCCACCATGCACGGGCATGGTTATGCGGCCGTGGTCGTGCGTGACCCGTTTGAGGGCTGACCTTCTTATCAGGCGGGTCTGCCAAACGCTGCTTGGAACGGGATTCGGCAGGCCCACTGTGGGTTGTCGATGAGCGGGTTTCGGTTACCTTGGATCTCGGCGATGGCAGCGTTGCGATGACGCTCCCACTCTCCCACCGGTTCTGCCTCGTGCCAGGCCAGCAGGATCGGCAGGCGTTCAGCCTGTAACTCGCGCGACTCGTCGCCGATCAAGCCGGGATACCGCAACAGGAAATACAGGGTGGCACGGGCGACCGCACCCTTGCCTGCTACGGGTTCGAACCGGCCGGATTCCGATCTGCCGCATTCGTCCATCACGGCTCTGGCATCATCGAAGTCGAAATACGGAGTGTTGTTGCGGAAGCTGTTGCAGCGCGATTCACAGGTGAACAGATGGTGCAGGTCGCCGCGCATCGGCTCTTTCTTCGCGAACGACGACTGCGGCACCACATGCTCGCAGTTGTAAGGCATCAGGGCGTCCAGCTCGGCCAACTCGTCGGTGAAGGCGTCGGGACCGATTGCCACCTCCCGGGTCATGAGATCTCGCAGGCGGATCGTCCGCTCCGCTTCGATGCGCGCATCGTCGCGGATCACGTCCTCGGGGTCAAACGTTTTGCCGGAGTAGATCGACCGGAGTTGGCGGTCGGGATGCAGGTCTACCCACGGGTACACCATGACTGCCGGTTTGTAGCGCGGCGTATGCGTGTGCGTCTGCGTCACGAGCGTCTTCAGCGCATGCAGAAGGTCTGGGCCGCTCGTTGTCGCGTCCACGGCGCTGTAGTACTGTGCGGCCGCGTCGGCGTCGACCGCAGCAACGTAATAGGGACGATCCCGGTTCGCGGCCAGACTGACCAGCCCGTCGTCCAAGACGGCTTCGTCCAGTTCGGCTGAGCCCGGAGACATCGGTCGGATTACCTCGAGTTGCTCGCTGTCCATGGTCATGTCCTCTCAACCTCGCTGAACTGACTGCGCCAAACCTGAGCTCTCGCAATATGAATTGATGTCATGGCGTTCACGCACTATCCGGCGTTGTCAGCCTCGGGCAGGCCTGGGCAGGCCGCGATGTAGTCGATCTCCGGCGCGACGACTTGATTCCATTGCTCCCTACTCATGTTATGGGTCAGCTTGGCACACAACGCCTCTGGCGAAGGGAATGGTATCGGCCAGCGTCGCAGCGTGTGGTCGTCGCTGGCCGACGTAAGCTTCGTCCCGTCCGGACTGAAGTCCAAGTCGGTCACCGGACCGGTGTGACCGGTGAGCGGTGCACCGAGCTGGGTCTGGTCGGCAACATTCCACAGCCGGATGGCGCCGTCCGTGCCGCCAGTCGCGAGAATCCGCCCATCGGGACTGAACTCGGAGGCGCCTACGGAATCCAGTTTCATCGGGCTTCCGACGGGTTGGAACGTGCCGGTATCCCACAGCTGCAGAGCAGATACCGACCCACTCATGCTTCCAACGGCGATCAACTTGCCGTCGCGGCTGAACTCGAGCGTGCTGACTATCCCATCTGCTCTTATCGGTTCGCCCATCGGCTTGCCGGTGTCGGCGTCCCAGAGTTGGAATTGCCCGTTGGTCCCCGTGGACTCGCCGGTGGCCAGCATCCGCCCGTCCTCGCTCAAACTGACCTTGGTCACCACCTGTCCGGGCACGACCGGTTCGCCGATTGGCCGCATGGCGGTGGCATCCCACACCTGGACGGTGCCGAGGTCGACCGTCGCCGCGATCCGGGCTGTCGTGTCCTGCCCGCTGATCGATCGCAGGTTGAGGATGTCGGGTGGGATGCGCAGAGGCTCACCGATGGGCTTGCCAGTGTGCGCATCCCACATCCGGATGACGGTATTGTCCGATCCGATTGATAACAACCGGTCCTGTCCGAACGGGTATAACGACTCCACCTCCGAATCGCCGACGCGCAGCGGTTGCCCGATCGGGCGTCCCGTGGCCGTGTCCCACCACCGCACCGTGTTGTCTTTACTGCCCGAGGCGATGCGGCGGCCATCATCCGTGAACTCGGCACTCGACACGGAGTCGTCGTGGCCGGCCATCGGCTGCCAACTGGTCGGGTCCCATACCCGGATGGTGTTGTCGTCACCGCCAGACACCAGTCGCCGGCCATCTCGGCTGAACGCCACACTCTCGACAACCGAATCGTGCCCATTGAGCGTGCCGATCTCGCGACCCGTCGCCACATCCCACAATCGGATGGTCTTGTCGCCGCCGGCGGAGGCGACGCGGGCGCCGTCCGGGCTGAACGCGACGCTTAACGCCACGGCGTTGTTGCGCAGCGGTTGACCCACCGGGCGCCCGGTGGAGACGTCCCACAGGCGGACGGTCCTGTCTTCGCTGCTGGAGGCAATCCGGGTGCCGTCCGGGCTGAACGCCGCGCTCGTGACAGTTTCGTCGTGGCCGCGCAACGGCTCTCCGATCGGCCTTCCGGTCGCAGCGTCCCACAACCGAATCGTCTTGTCGGTACCTGCGGTCACGACGCGGGCGCCGTCGGGGCTGAACGCAACGGTCAAAACTATGCTCGATGGGTCGTGGCCCGAGAGCGGCTCGCCGATCGGCTGCCCGGTTGCCGCATTCCACAGCTGAATGATGCCGAGGCCGGTCGAGGCAATCCGGGCGCCGTCCGGGCTGAACGCCAGGCCGGCAACGAGAGCGCCGGTGCCGCGCATCGGCTGCCCGATCGGCTGGCCGGTTGACGCATCCCACAATCGGATCGTCCCGTCCATGCCGGCCGAGGCGATGCGTGCGCCGTCCGGGCTGAACGCAACCGTCGTCACCCAGTTGTCGTGACCGCGCAGCGGCTGCCCGATCGGCTTCCCGGTGGTGGCATCCCACAACCGCACGGTCTTGTCGGTACTTCCCGACACGATCCGGGTGCCGTCCGGACTGAACGCCGCGCTCAACACCGCCTCCGGAAGATCGATCACCTTGAGCAGGTCGCGCTCCTGGTTCAGCGCACTCAGCAGCGGATTCTTTGCGCCCCGATATCTCGACGGGATGGCCATCGCGGCCAGCAACTCTTGCATGCCGAGCACATCGTCGCTGCCGCCCGATTGCAGCCCCGCCAGCATCAGCTGCGACTCTCCAAACAACCTTTGTGCCGTCGCGTCCATGAACGCGGCGTCGGCATCGTTGCGCGCATCGGATGCCTTGCGCACGTTGAGCACTGCCACCGCAGCCAGCACGATCGCCGCCACGCACACGAGCGCCAGCGCTGTTGCAAGTTTCCGCAATTGCCGGCTCGCGCGGCGCTCGCGATGGAGTTCGACCGCATGCCGCTCGGCAGCTTCGGCAAATTCTTGCTTCTCTCGTTCCGCGCGGGCCGCCAACTCCGCCGTCTCTTCTTCTGCCCGCCTGCGGTCGCGGTGTTCGCGCACGACGCCCGTGAGCACATCGTGTGTCAGCTCGATCCGTTGGGCACCGTGGTACTCCTCGAGCCGCAGCAACCGCGAACTGATCAGGCGACTGAGTTGATCGTCGGTAAGACGCGACGGCACGGCGTCCTCCCGGGCATAGCTGTCGCGAAAACCCTTCTCGGTGATCAATTCGGACTCGATGAACTCCGCGACACCCGGTGGCAGATCACGCACACAAGACGAGTAGTAGTTCGAGAGGATGTCGCTCTTGGCATCTTCGACCAGCTGCTCGTCGAAATGCTCCTGCCCGCGCCGCTTTCGCTCCTCATTGAGCTCACGACAGAACAGGCTCAGCAGCGCGGGTTCCACGTCCGAGTCCGCGAGGTCGTCAGCGACGTGATCAACGTCGACCCACGACGCATCTCGGCCGGAGTGGAGGTCCTCGCCGGCGACAATACGCACCACCCGCTCCGCCAAGTCAGCCGTCATCAGATGGGCGGCCGGCTTTTGCACCGCATCCAATGCCATTTCTGCGCGCAAGGGAAGCAGGCGCAACCGCGAACGCCCGAGCGCGGGAATCAGCGGACGCCATTCCTCGAGGTTCGGAAGAAAGTCTTCGCGCAGCGTGATCAGCAATTTATAGTTGTGCGACCGGAATTGGAACCGGGCAGCCTCGGTCTCGTCGTGGTCAATCCGTGCGGCCACCTCAGTCGGGATCCGGTTCTCTGCAAGGTCGCCGAGGTCGTTCATGAACTCCCGGACCAGCTCAGGAACCCGCTCACCGAGGGTGAACAGCTCTTCGAACTGATCGAGAACGATCACCGGTGTGAGCGGATAGTTGTGCGCACTCCAGAGCTCAAACTCCTTGCGATGCAAATACTCCCAGAGCGACTCATCGTCGGCGGGCCGCAGCGAATCGGGCGCGTTCGCCTGAATCGATTCGCACACAGATTGGTGTAGTTGGTTTGACAGAGGCGCCGAACCCCGCTGAAGCTCCAAGCGCACATAGATCGGCAGAAAGTTCTCCTCGCGAAGTGCCGGGAACAGACCGGCCCGTAGCAGCGACGTCTTCCCGAGTCCGGAGCGCCCGTACAGAACCGTAACCGCGGCGTCGCGCACGTGATTCAGTAACGACACCGTTTCACGGTCACGTCCGAAGAAGTAGTCGTGCGCATTTTCTTCGAACGACTCCAGCCCCGGCCACGGGTTCTCGTTGTCGAGTTGCGTGCCAAACGTTGTGGTAGTCATGCCGCTGTCCGCCGCATATTGCGAATTTCTTCGGTCAGCACGGTGATGAGCTCAGCATCCGGCTCGCCTCCGGCGGCTCGGCCAAAGTGCAGTCGCCGGAAGATATCCGGCATCTGGCGGTACCAACTGGGATTGCCGTCATAGTCGTCATCAATGACCATGGGCACGATGAAGCGCCGGCTCGGGATCGAGCGGGCGCGGTCCGCGGCCTCGTCCCATTCTCTGAAGACGTAGCCTTCGTCCGCATGTTCGGTATTCGCGGAGATGATCGGTATGAACAACCGGACGTTTCGGCGAATGCCGTTCAGAATCTCGTGTTCCCACGCGTCGCCCGGGCTCAGCCGCCGCTCATCGAACCACACGTCGCCGCCGAGACCTGCGATGGTGTCGTACACGCGCCGGGCGGCGTCCGCGTCCTCCCGCATGTAGCTGATGAATATCGTCGGTGTGTCTGCAGCCGCAACAACCGCGGCGCCACCACCCACCTCGGGCGGCCTCGCGCCGGCCTGCTTCTGCCAGCGCGCACGCAGTTCCGCGACGAACGCGGCAGGTTCCATGTCCAACTGCTGAACCAGGGTCTTCCGGCAGTACGTGGAAAAGAAGCTCGAAAGCAACGGTTCTCGTGACGCCGAGCAACCGGCCAAAAAGAACGGAATGCGTTCCATCGACAACCGGCTGTTGCTGGACATGCGCAAGAGAAATCGCCCGAGCCAGTCGGGAATCTCACAGCCGATGTAGAGCAGCGGATGTTCCTTCAGCTGATAGCCGGCCCAGTCAGGAAGGCTTGCCCTGTCGCTGAGCAACGCGTGCATCCATTCCAGTCGGTCCTCTTCGTGAATCGCGTACTGGGGCGTCGAGGCGGCTTGGCCGAAAAGACTCAGAACGACGGTGTCCGTGGCCGCGGCCGGTTTCGCATTCAGCGACTGTTCGCTCGTCGACTGATTCGGCGAGAACGAGAGCTCACGCGTCATCGCCCGCCCCCGAAAGCGCACCTCATTGATCGCCTTCGCGAGCACCCGATCGGGCGTTGTGCTCACGAACAAGCGCAGGTCATCAATCGCCGCGAGGTCGCGAAGTGCATCACCAGGCTCCGGATCGACGTCGACGATGATGTCGTTGATGACGCGATACAGCCGCTCAATCTCGTCTTGGCCTCGCTCGCGCACAAACGCGGCCACCGCTTCATCCATGGTCGTCGTCCCGGGCGGCACCGACAGGTTCCAGCGTTCGACGAGACGTTGGCCGACCAACGTGCTGAAGGTTTGGTCTGCGCTGCCGTCATTGACCAAAGTCACATCCGGCCCCACCACCGGCACCAGCACCCGCTGCCGAATATGCGCGAGGAGATCGTCCCAGAAATCGTCGTTCATACCTACATGCTCGATTCGGCCGGCGCCGGACAACGAGTGGCAGCGCTGGGATGGCGCAGCACCAGCGCGGCGTGGCCCACGAATGCTCCAGGCACGGATTTATGGTGCGCGCCGATGCGAGAGCGAAGTAGGGTAATCCACTACTCGACTTTCGACGGGCGTCTGCTTGGTGAATCGCGTATAGAACGACAGCCGACTATGGGAGTCGTCGCGCTGGAGCCATTTCAGCAAATGCGATAAGTGGAGTGCGCTCATACCCTCGACGCGAAGATTCCCTTGAGCTGTCCGGCGAGGACAGCGGGCGCATCCGCCGGCACCGAATGGATCAGCCCGGACGGGATCAGCGCGGCAGCCCGCTCGTCAGCCGACTCGCCGGCCAACGCAGCCGCGAACTCATCGGCGGTGCGTCCGGAGCCGGCGACGACCACGACGGTGCGGCCGGCTTGCACGCTTCGCTCGACATCGGCGTAGGCGATCTCTCCGCCGTTGATCAGCACCGTGACGGACGGTGCGCCGTCGGCGAGAGACGTTGCAGTCTCAGCAATCCATGGGCTTTCGGCGCCCCACTGGTCGCCGGGCACGATCACGAAATGGGTGTGTCGGGGCTCTAGCTCCACCGCCCCCGGCCGGGGTGCCTGGATACCTGGCCACTGCACCGTGCCGGCGGCCACCACACCAACAAGCGGAAACTCTGCCCCCGCTCGCGCTTCACCGAAGAGTTGCATGACACCGGCAAACGTTCCACCGTCCACGCCGACCGCCCTGTACTTGTCCAGCACAGGAGCGATGCCCGAGACGAACAAGGCACGCAGGCGGTTCATATCGGCTTCATCGAACCCGTCGGCCCCACCCACCACCACGAGAGTCGGTCGCGGCGGATGTAATCCTAGAGCGGCGAGCGCCAAACCGAGTTCGTTCGCTTCCGAAACCCGCACACCAAGTGCGCCGCCCCTATTCGGAAACTCCAGTCGGAACGGCGCCGGCACGGTCAGCCGCCCAGGTATCCGGCGAAGTGTTCGGTGTCGGCCATCAAATTCATGCTCCGGCAGTCAATGGGCCAGAATACTACCGCCTCCGTCATAGGGCGGTGCGACCTCGCGGCGATCGGCACGACCGTCACCCACCGGCGTCGGCATTCTTTGTGAATTGACCCTCGGCCCGGCGATCGAGCAGCGACGACGAGCATACGAGCTGTTGACCATAACTACAGGTAGTCGCTCACGAAAACACAGGTAGCCGCTTACGCACGCGAGGAGTATCCGGCGCTCGTACATTTTGTCCGACAGCTAACGCAAAGGGGGAGTCGTGGCGAAGAGCGCGGTATTAATCGGGGTCAATCGGTACCGCATTCCGGGGGCCGACTTGCGTGGCTGCGTACCCGACGTGAAAAACATGTCCAGTCTGCTTCAGCGGAAATATGGCTTCGGCGCGGGTGACATCTGCATGCTCACCGACTTCGATGCCACCAAGAAGGCCATCGAACAGGCCATCACAGGGCTGGTCAGCGGTGGGCACCGTGGCGATGTGCTGCTCGTGCACTTCTCCGGTCACGGCTCCAACGTCCCCGACGACAACGGCGACGAGGCCGATAACCGCGACGAGATCCTCTGCCCGACCGATCTCGACTGGTATGACCCACTGCGCGACGATTGGCTGCGCAGTGTCTTCGACGGACTCAGGGATGGGGTGAGTCTCACGGTGATCACCGACAGTTGTCATTCCGGCACCGTGACGCGGGCCATCGAACCGCCCGACGCCCCGGTGATACAGCGTTACCTTCCGAGCCCGTGGGACCTGGCCGCCGCTGAGTCCGGCCGCAGTCTGACCGGGACAACCCGCGGCACGCTGCACCAGGCGCCGGAGTCCGAACGCAAGGCTCGCGACATCGTTCACGTCGACATTCCCGAGGTGCTCATCTCGGGCTGCCGGGCCGACCAGACTTCGGCCGATGCGGCCATCGGCGGCGGTTTCGCCGGAGCGCTGACGTACAACCTGGTTGAGGCGCTCACCGAGACCGAGACACCGCTCTCCTACCGCGAGCTGCACGACCAAACCTGCGCCAAGCTGAAACACAGTCGTTACGAACAGATTCCGCAACTCGAAGGCAGCGAGGCGCGCCTCGATCAACCTTTCCTGTCGCCACTCGGATAGCAGCCGGCACTCGCTCGGGAGGACCGCCATGACTGTGAAGCTGGCGATATACGGCCAACGCGACGAGGGTGATCAGCGCGCGACGCGGGGTGGTCCGCCCGGCGCCGAGATTCCGGTCACCGACCTGCTCGACGGCGTGCAGGTGGTCAAGTCCTTCGATCTGTCGCCGTCGGCGCGGTCACGCGCGGAATCCGCCGCGCCCGTTGAGGAAACGGTCGAGGACGACGACGTGCTCGAGATCGAGGTCGAGGGCGGTTTCCAGATCTGGACGTCGGCGAAGCGCTATCGCGAGGACGTCCTGCTCCTGAAGCCGGGAGCGCAGGTCGGCGATGCGGTCAGTGTCGACACACTGCCGCGAGTCTCGGAACGCGGCATCACCGAATGGCTGACAAGCCGGCTGCGCGTCCTGCGGATACGCAAAGACACCGTGGCGGATCTGGTCAGCAACCCCTCGCTGTGGCCTATCGACCTGACGGAGCTGGCGAAAGACCTCGGGATCGACCTGGCGGTCAAGCTCCCCGCGTGGTTCGCCACCAAGGTCTTGATCCGCATCATCGAAGGCCGCCTCAAGCCAGGCCCCGGTCTGTACACCTGGGAGGATGCCACGCGCCAGCCCGGCGCGGACACTCCCATGCCGGTGAGCTTCGAAGGCCTCACCGTCGACGAGCCGATTCTCGTCTTCATCCACGGCACGGCGTCGTCGGCACGCGGCAGCTTCGGCGCCTTCCTGAGCCAGGACGCGCAACCGCAGCGACAGGCGCTGCGTCAACTCTTCGGTGATCGCATCTATGCGTTCGAGCACCGGACATTGAGCGACAGCCCGATCGACAACGCCATCGAACTGCTGCGGGCACTGCCGCGCAACGCCCGCGTCAGCATCGTGACGCATTCGCGCGGCGGCCTGATCGGCGATCTCGTGTCGCTGACCTCGATCAGCACCGATCTTCTCGCCCGTTTCGATCGCAAGGATCCCAAACTGTTGCTGGCCGACGCGCACGATCGGCGGCAACTCGAACGGCTCGCTGAACTCATTGGGGAGAAACAACTTCGGATCGAACGATTCGTCCGCTGCGCGTCGCCGTCCCGCGGCACACTGCTCGCTGGGGAGAACATCGACATATTCCTGTCGGTGCTCACCAATCTCGTCGGTCTGATCCCGGGGGTGGGCGGAACTCCGCTCTACGAGGTGACGAAGCGGATTGCGCTGGAGATCATCCGGAGCCGGACCGTGCCGACATTGGTACCCGGACTCGAAGCGATGATCCCAGAGTCGCCGCTGGTCGCCCTGCTGAACAACCTCACCGCCCCGGCGGCCGGCGCGTTGGGCGTAATCGCCGGTGACATCGAAAGCGGACACTGGCTCAAACGCCTCGGCGTGTTCGCCAGCGATCACATCATCTACGAGGCTCGCGACAACGACCTGGTCGTCAACACCGACGCGATGTTCCATGGAGCCCGTCACGATCCGGCGGGCTACGTCTTCGACAAGGGCGGCGACGTCAGCCACTTCAACTATTTCCGGAATCCGCGGACACGCGTCGCGCTCGTCGACTGGCTTGCGGGATCGACCGAAGAATGGCCGGACAACTTCCAGGAGATCGCGGCCGACCACTTCGACCCCGTGCCGATGCTGCGGTCGATGCAGACGCGTGGCAGTGCCGACCAGCCGATCGTCTTCGTCCTTCCAGGAATCATGGGTTCGCACTTGAACATCGGCGACCGCGAGGTATGGATGCGATACCTTGCCCTCTTGCGAGGCGGGCTCGGCGACCTCGCCGATATGAACGCGCCGAACGTGCGTCCGGTCGCCCTTGTCGGCGACGGCTACCGCGGGTTGTGCGAGTTCTTGCAGGACTCCCACGAGGTGATCCCCTTCGCCTACGACTGGCGGCGTTCGGTGGCCGACGGCGCACAGCTGCTGGCCGTCGAGGTCGAGAATGCGTTGCGGCGGACCCGGCAACCGGTGCGCATCGTGGCTCACAGCATGGGCGGGCTGGTGGTGCGCGCGATGATCGCCACCCAGCCAGATCTGTGGGACCGCGTGTGCGCCCGGGACGGCGCGCGCCTGGTGATGCTGGGCACGCCGAATCGCGGTTCGCACGACATCGTCGAGGCGTTGCTGGGCACGTCCGCAACCGTTCAGCAGCTCGCGTTGCTCGACCTCGCCCACGACAAGGCAGACATCGCCGCCATCGTGGCGAGGTTCCCGGGAGCACTCGAGTTGTTGCCCGACAGCGGGAATTACTTCGAATCGTCCCAATGGCGCCGGTACCGCAACGAGCGCCGCGAGTCGGCCCTACCCGATGACGCGGTGCTGGCTGCCGCGCGCCAGAAACGCGATGATCTCGCTGCTCAGTTGGCGCTGTTCCCGCATGCCGATTGCGTGCAGTACGTGGCAGGCGCCTCGCCGCGCACCGTATCCGGTATCGAGATCATCGACGGTCGCGTCGTACTGGACTGCACCACAGAAGGCGACGGCCGAGTCACCTACGAGTCGGGCCGCCTTCCGGGAGTACGGACGTGGTACATGGAGGCCGTGCACGGCGACCTCGCGGCGCACGAGCCGGCCTTCCGCGCGCTGCAGGAAGTCCTCGAGACCGGCACCACGACCTCTCTGTCGACCTCCCCGCCGAGCACGGCCCGCGGCGGTGCGGTCACGTACCGGGCGCTGCCTGAGCCGGTGCTCTATCCGACCGAATCATCTCTGGCGGCAGGCATACTCGGCGTGACTCCGCGCAGGCCGTACGAGCAGAAGGAGAAGGCGGGCTTCAAGGTATCGGTGGTACACGGCGATCTGCGCTACGCGAAATATCCGATCGTGGTCGGGCACTACGAAGGGGACACCATCATCGGCGCCGAGAAGCAGGTCGACGAGCTGATGCGCGGTGCGCTGTCGCAGCGCTACGCACTCGGTCTCTACCCGGGCGAATTCGGCTCCCTGGCGGTTGTCTTGCGTCAGCCCACCGCGGTGCAGAAGGCGCTGCACCTACCCTCAGGCGCAATCGTCATCGGTCTGGGCAAGTGGGGTGAACTGAGCACCGGGCAACTGAGCGACCTGCTCCGCCGCGCCACGCTCCAGTACGTGCTCGAACTCCGCGACGGCTTGGACGCGTCGTCCGACGACGAACTCACGGCGAGGCGGGGCCTGTCGCTGCTGCTGATCGGCGGCAACTCGACAACGAACATTGCCGTCGGCGATTCAGTAGGTGCCATCCTCCGGGCGATAGCGCAGGCGAACCGTGAACTCGCCGACGGCGGCGACAGCGGCTTGACCATCCAGGAGATCGAAGTCATCGAGCTGTACACCGACACGGCGATCGAGGCGGCGCATGCGGCCAAGCGTCTCGCTCCGATGATCGGCAAAGAGCTCGATATGACGATCGACGCCCGTCAGCTGCTCGTGTCGGGCCGAGAGGGGCGAAGGCGCCTGACCTCGACGACGGGCCGTGATGCCTGGCGCCGGTGGGAGGTCAGCGTGGTGACGCCTCCCCCTAAGTACGAACCGCCATCCCTACCAAAGCCACTCGCCGACCGCCTCAAGCGTGCCGTGCTTGAATCCGGCAATGCTGACGCGGAATTGCTCGCGGCACTCGCGGAGTTGGCGATCGGCGAGCCCCCGCAGTCGAACGAGGCGCATCGACAAATCAAGTTTCTGACTCTCTCGGACCGCGCACGGGCCGAAGCCACCTCGCAGCAACGACAGCCGGAGCTCGTCGATCGCCTGATCAAGGACTCGATCTCCCAGCCGCGTTTCCGCCACGAGGAATCACGTGTGCTGTTCGAGCTCACGGTTCCGAACGAGCTCAAATCCGGACTGGCGCAGGTGGACAACCTCGTGCTGGTCCTCGACGCGGAATGCGCCACATACCCGTGGGAGTTGATGAGCGCCGGCGACAAGCCACTGTGCATCACGAAAGCTCTGGTGCGGCAGTTACAAACTTCAAACTACCGCCCACAGATCGGCGCGCGGGCCGGCACCTCAGCGTATGTCGTCGGCGATCCGCTGGTCGGCCCGCCGTATCGGCAGCTGCCCGGCGCGGCCGCCGAAGCCCGGGCGGTGCACGACCAATTGCGTAGTCGCTTCGACGTCGACGAACCGGTCACACAACCGACAGCGCTGGAGGTGCTTGCCGGGTTGTTCAAGAAGCCTTATCGCATAGTGCATCTGGCCGGACACGGCCACTACGAACCCCCGACAACTCCGGACGGCAAGGCGCGCAGCGGAATGGTGCTCGACAACGGCGTATTCCTCACCGCCGTGGAGGTAGGCCAGATGCAGCAGGTACCGGAATTGGTCTTTCTCAATTGCTGCCACATCGGGCTGACGGGCCCGGAGGCAGCGCCGACGAAGCCGGCTGTTGAGTTCAATCGACTGGCCGCAAGCGTTTCCCGCGAATTGATCGAGATGGGTGTACGCGCAGTAATTGCCGCCGGCTGGGCGGTCAAGGACGACGCCGCCAAGGACTTCGCGACGGTGTTCTACGAGAAAATGCTCGGCGGCGAGACCTTTGGTCGCGCGTTGCGGGCTGCCCGCACCCACACCTACGACATGTTCGGCGACTGCAACACGTGGGGTGCCTACCAGGCATACGGCGATCCGGACTACCGGCTCGATCCGAGCGGAACCGGCACCGCAGCGGCGGGACTGGGCCCCGTGGATGTTGCCGAATTCATCGAAGCGATAGACGATATCAGCGTCGACGCGGAAATCGGCAGCATCAAATCGCCGGGTCCGGCGGTTCAGAACCTCAATGCACTCGTCAGGGATTGTCCGACCGATTGGCTAGCCCTGACCGATGTCCAGATGGCCATCGGCTACGCCTACGGCAAGCTCAACCAGTACGACACCGCCCGCCGATATCTCGAGACGGCGCTCGCCGGTGAGGGCGACAAGTCCACGACGACCATGCGTGCCGTCGAGGAACTCGCCAACTACGAGACACGCCTTGCCGACGACGTCGCCAAGGGAGATCCAGAGCGTGCTCGCGAGCTGTATGACCGTGCGACGGTCCGCTTGGACCAACTCCTCGCCGTGGCCGAGACGGCAGAGCGGCACAGCCTGATCGGCGCTGCCCTCAAGCGTCGCGCTATTGCAGAACCCAACGTGAGGACCGCAAGGAAGAGGCTCGCCCAGGCGTCCGACCACTACCGGCAGGCACATGTGCTCTGTCTGCAGCGCCGCGGCCTCGATCCATACCCCACGTTGAATTGGGTGACACTGGCTACAGTCCTCGATGAGGAAGTTCCAGACGTCGATGCATTGCTCGAGCGGTGCGAGGCAACGGCGACCGAGCAGTTCCTGATCGACCGAAAGTTCTTCCCCGCGATCACAATCGCCGAAGTGGCCCTGCTGCGAGCGCTCCGAGCGGGTCGGCTCGGAATACAAGGCCAAGCGGGAGACGATGAGCTTGCCCGACTCAAGGATCTCTACCAGGACATCATCCGGAAGGCCGCGCCGACCGCCCGTGAACTCACGTCGGTGGGCAAGCAGATCACCGTCACCGGCAGGTCGCTCGAGACGCTCTGGCCCAATCGCGCGACGACCAAGGCGACGGTCGCGCGCCTGGCCGAGCTGCGCCGGAGCATCGCGGGCCAAGGGCGCGACGAACGCGTCACCAATACGGCGGTCTCATCGAATGGAAACGGAACGCGCTCGGCAGTCGCGTCCAACGGACAACGACGTCGGCCCGTGGGTGAAGGCATATCGAGCTAGTCAAACACGTCGAGGATGCGTGAGATGACCACTACGCCATGAGCATTCCGGACTCCGGCGCGTCGACCGACTCCCCAGTGTCGACCCAGGGGGGCTTCGTCTACGACGCCTTTGTCAGTTATTCCAGGAAGAATTCCGACGCGGCCGACAAGATCGAACAAGACCTGCAGAAGTTCCCACTGCCGCGCGAGATCTGCAGGCGATTCGGGCGACGACACCTCAACATATTCCGAGACGTGAACGACCTCACCGGCAACCGGCTCACCTCAGCGCTGGAACAAAATCTCGAACGAACCCGGACACTGGTCGTTCTCTGCTCCCCGGCGGCTCGTGCCTCGACGTACGTCGGCCTGGAGATCGCTCGCTTCGCCGAACTGCGAGACGCCGGCAAGATCGTACCGATCCTGATCGCCGGTGTGCCGAACAACGAGCGCGATTCGGATCCCGCGGAATGGGCCTTCCCGGATGCGCTTGTTGCCGCACTCGGGGGCGAGCCCCTCGCGCCAGACCTTCGCAGCGCTTGGGGGATCGAGCGCCGACGCGCCAAGCTGGCCCGCAGTTCGCCATGGATTCAGCTGGTCGCCGGCATCGTCGACGTCAGCCCCGACGCCCTGACCGAGCGCATTGCCAAAGGCGAGCGCCGCCGCCTCCAGCTGATAGCCGGTGGACTTGCGGTGGCCCTGACCGTTGTCAGCACGCTCGCCGGCTTCGCGTGGATTCAACGCAACAACGCCGTCGAACAGGCCCTCATCGCGACCACACGGCAACTCGCGGCCACCGCCAAGACAACGGCGCAAACAGACCTGCAGCCCGCGCTTCTGCTGGCAGATACGGCTTATCGGACACATGCGGAGCCGCAGACGATAGAGGCCTTGCACGCAGTTGTCACGACGACCCCCCAGTTGGTGGCGTTTTACGATTTCGGTCAGCCGGCCACCGTAGTCGACGGCACACCGGATGCGACGGTCCTCGTCGGCGGGACCGAGTCCGGCGCCGTGTATCGGCTGGACCGCGCGACCGGGACGATGACCGAAGTGATGGCTCTCGACGCACCGATCGAGTTCTTGTCCGTCAGTGACGACGGGAAGACCATCGCGGCGACAGGTACTCGATACGACGAGGATTCCATGCCCGAGCCGTCGCAATCTGCCGTGTGGCACGACGGAGAGTTACTTCTTCTGCCCGGCAAGCGAATCGGGGCAATGTCGCCCTCTGGCCGCACAATCGCTACGTGGTTCGGCGACGACACGCTGGAGATGGTCGCGGACGGACAACGGACAACCCTAGTTTACGCCGGCCGCGCCGCCTGGGTCGAATTGCCCAGTGACGCTGCGGTGGTCACGATGAGTGGTGATGGCCGATTCAACCGGGCCGCTGTGGACGGTTCGAACAGCGAGACAACGGAAATCCCCATGGGCATGTCGAGGGTCGGTGGCACCATCTCCCCCGACGGCGCGAGGTTCACCTACATCAGCCAGGGTCTCGAGAATGAGGTGTGGGATCTCGCGGGCCCGCCCGCCGAGCAAGCAGGCGACGCGACATTCGTGGGGCATACCGGCAACGCCCGGAGTTCGGCTATTGCCCTCAGCCACAACGGAACCCGCATGGCAACCGCCGCTGAGGGCGCGATCTTCGTCAGCGACGTCCAGCCCATACACGAGCGATCGTCGCAATACACCGCACTGCGCGGCGCCGGCACCAACCCCCACTCGCTGCGCTTCCTGTCCGACGACGTCATCTTGAGCGCATCAGGAAGCAGCGCCGCGCTGTGGGACCTTGGCAAGACGACCTTGTCGGCCGCCAGGGTTCCGGCAGAAGTCGGCAGCGACTGCGGCGCATGTGGGCCGCCCCGGGTAATCGTCTCACCGGATGCCGGCAAGGCCGTGATCGCGAACAACGTGCTTTCCGGCGCCAGCTTGGTCGACCTGACCGGGGGTAGCAGCCGAAGCATCTCCATTGGCGCGAAAGACGGCGACGCGAACTCTGATGCGCCGCCAGCGATGGTCTGGCTGGACGAGCAGCGACTCTTCGCGTACGCCCCCAAAGGGAAAGGGTGGATTCTCAGCGGCGACCAGCTCGACGTGATCGAGAGAGGATTCTCGCTTCCAGACGTCGGTACCGTGACTCGCGCGGTTGTGCGCGATGACGGCAGGGTTGTCCTGGTCACCGAGCGCGGTCTGGTTCTGGTTGATCCGGCCACGGGTGCGGCGGTGGAAACGGGACTCAAAGCGGTCGCAGTCACTACCGACGGAGCATTCGCCGTCAACTTCACGCAGCAGAACGGGAAGCAAAACTCGACAACTGCGGAGATCATCGACATCGCGTCGGGGCAGCGTGCCACAAAGCCTGTCGACGGAGTCCTGCTCGACTTCGTCGAACACACCGATGGCAACATCACCCTTCTGAGGCACGCCGACGACCGGTCCGGGGCCACCGACGTGTTGCTACTCGACCCGCACGACGGCACAGTTCGCTCCGCCGAACCGCTCGCCGATCTGTCGGCCGCGACCAGTCCAGAGCTGGCCTCCTCGGCCCAGGCGGTTTTCGTGGACGAGGCCGTCGGGGTCGGCCTGTATTCACTACGCGATGCCCTGCGGTTGAGTGTCGTTGCCGTCGAGTCAGGGCACCGAGCGTTCAACGCCGTCGGGCTGAACCGCGACGGGACGGTATTGGTCGTTGCCAGTCAGTCGACCCAGGATGTCTTGCGAGTACCCGTCACCGCTGACGCGTGGTCCGCACTGGCCTGCAAGTCCGCCGGCCGCCAACTCCATCAAGGTGAGCTGGAAAGCATCGTGGAATCGACGAATGGCTTGACCCGGGGGTGCGGCGGTCCCAGTCGACACCCGTCTGGTGATGTCACACCGAACTGAACGAGAAGGCGATGACAGCGGCGGCGGCGATCAGCAATACCCATGCGACGACCGGTACCAGGATCCCGCGTGGCCGGCGTGCCGTGAAGAACGACATCGCGACCGCGATGACCGCCACCGCAGGTGCGCCGTACTGGATGAGAGTGAAGCCGACGGGCCCGGTCCCCATGTGGGGGCAGTTCTGACCGCTGCACGCCGCAGTGCCGAGGATCTTGACGTACATGAAACCTACGACCGCGGCAGCGCCCGGCAACGTGAGAAGCGCGAGAATCCAGTTGTTACTGGGTCGCGTGCCGGTGGAATTGGTTTTCGTCGCGGTCAAGGCCGTCACCTCCGATGTACTGGTGTTTCCGCTACGCAGTCACGGAGTACCCACAATCGCGCTTCGAGCGCACGCGTGGCGGCTCAGCGGGCCGGTGTACCGCCGATCAACGGCGAACGCCGCCGGGTCCCGCACACCAGCACCGCAACCGCAAACAGCACCTCGATCGCGGACAGGCCGGTGGCCAACGCCATCACCGCGGGCTGCTGACCTGCCGCGACCACGTGTGCCGCATGGTGATGCGCCGGCGCAGGCACATGCAACGCAATCATCCCGAGGTTCATCAGCGCGACCAGGCACCACACCCCGGGCGTCCCGCGCAGCCACAGGTCACGCGCGCAGTACAGGCACGCCACGATCATCGCCGACATGAGCACCGCCATCGCGATGTTGGCCGCGTGACCGAGCATGACGGCGTGCAGAACGGCCGATGTCGCAGCGAGCACCGCACACGTCCGCCGCCCGATCACGGCAGTCGCGCCCATGGACATGTCTGACTCCTCGTCTCGGCGCTGTCATGGACCGCGGCCTGTCACCGACGATCCTCCTACCATATAGATCCACGCGAACGACGAAACTCATCGCAGGCGGGACGATCTGTTCCGCCGAAACTGTATTCCAGCAGCCTCCACTCGATCTTTTTCTGCTGGAATACCGTTTCGGCACTCAAGAGGGACGCCAGCCCCGCGAGACCATCGCCTCCCACGCCTGCTGGACGAGCTCATGGTCGCGATCCTCTTTGATCGCGCGCACGACGCGCCAACCCAGTCGGCTGAGCTTCGGCCACACGCGCTGATCCTTCACGTATTGCAGTCGACTCGTTCGATGCTGATCCCCGTCGTACTCCGCGCCGACCATGAACTCCTCCCAGCCCATGTCGAGGATCCGCACGAGTCGCCCGTGCTCGTCATAGATGGGTATCTGCGTGGTGGGTTTCGGCAAACCGGCGTCCATGAACACCAAGCGCAGACGCGTTTCCTGCGGTGAGGCGGCGCCGCCGTCGACGAGCGGTAGTGCCGCTTTCAGGCGAGCCACACCGCGCGCGCCCTTGTAGCGCTTGGCAAGCACCATGACGTCCTCGGCAGAGAACGACGCCACACGCATCAGAGCGTCAAGGCGTGCTACCGCCTGGGTCCGCCTTTGATATCTTCCGAGGTCGAACGCCGTACGTGCGGGCGTCGTCACGGGCAGGCCCCCAACGGATGTCAACTCGTCGTCGCCGACGCGTTCATTGCGGGTGACGATGCCGCGAGGCGGTCGGGTGCAATTCCACAAGAGTTCGATCGCGATGTCGTCGTCCACCCATTCCGCACCATGCAGGCCCGACGCGGCGACGCCAGTGACGACCCCATTGCGTTTGGACCACAGCCAAGCACCGACGGTCCTGTCCCGAAGCGATGAATCACCACCCCGCGGCACATGCACGTTGGGGTAGATGGGCCGATACCACCGGGCAAGTTCGTGTCGCGTCACGACACCGTTGGCGATCGCCTCGCTACCGATAAAGATCTCCCCCATGGCCGCATACTGGCCGCGACTACCGACAAGCCGCCGAAACGGTATTCCAGCAGCCCGCCACTCGATCTTTCTCCGCTGGAATACCGTTTCGGCGAATTAGAGACCGAGGATTTCGACACTGAGTTCGCGCATCTGGACCTTGCGGACCTTCCCTGTCACCGTCATCGGGAATTCGTCGACGATGTGGACGTAGCGCGGAATCTTGTAGTGCGCCAGGCGTCCCTCGGCAAAGCAGCGCACCGCCGCGGCATCCAGCGCGGGGCGGCCCGGCTTCATCCGGATCCAGGCGCAGATCTCCTCGCCGTAGCGGGTGTCGGGAACGCCGATCACCTGGGCGTCCTCGATGTCGGGATGGGTGTAGAGGAACTCCTCGATCTCCCGCGGGTAGACGTTCTCGCCGGCGCGGATCACCATGTCCTTGATCCGGCCGACGACGCTGCAATACCCGTCGTCGCGCATCACGGCCAGATCACCGGTGCGCATCCACCCGTCGGAATCGATTGCCTGGGCGGTCTTCTCGTCGTCGTCCCAGTAGCCGAGCATCACGGAGTAGCCACGTGTGCAGAACTCCCCCGGCTGGCCGCGTTCCACCACATCGCCCGTGTCCGGGTCGACGATCTTGATCTCGACATGCGGGTGGGCCCGGCCGATCGAGGAGGTCCGCCGTTCGAGGTCATCGTCGATCAGCGTCTGGCAGGACACGGGCGAGGTTTCGGTCATGCCGTAGGCGATGGCGATCTCGGACATGTTCATGTCCGTGACGCAATGCTTCATCACCTCGACCGGGCACACCGCCCCCGCCATGATCCCGGTTCGCAGCGCCGAGACGTCGCGCTCGGCGAACTCGGCGTGGTTCTGCATCGCGATGAACATCGTCGGCACGCCGTAGACCCCGGTGCAGCGTTCCTGTTCGATCGCTTCGAGCGTGGCCGCTGGATCGAAACCCGGCGCGGGGATCACCATCGTCGCGCCGTGCGTGGTGGCGCCCAGGTTGCCCATCACCATGCCGAAGCAGTGGTAGAACGGCACGGGAATGCACAGGCGGTCCTCGGGCCCGAGGTTGATCAGCTCGGTGGTGAAGAACCCGTTGTTCAGGATGTTGCGATGCGACAGCGTCGCGCCCTTGGGGAAACCCGTTGTGCCCGAGGTGTACTGGAGGTTGATCGGGTCGGTGTTGGTCAGGCCGGTCGACCTGTGCGCCAACTGCGCGGCCGACACGTCGTCGGCGCGGGCACGCAGCGCATCCCAGTCCGCGGTGCCGAGGAACACCACATCGGTCAGCGCGGGCGTCTCGGCGCGTACTTCGTCAACCATCGCGGCGTAATCGGAGGTTTTGAACGACGTCGCGCAGATCAGCACGCGCGCTCCGGACTGGTTGAGCACGTAGGCCAGCTCGTGGCTGCGGTAGGCCGGATTGATGTTGACCAGAATGGCGCCGATCTTCGCCATCGCATACTGGGTGACCGTCCACTGCGCGCAGTTCGGCGCCCAGATGCCGACCCGGTCGCCCTTCTCGATGCCCGTCGCCATCAAACCCCTTGCCACGACGTCGATCTCGGCATTGAGTTCGGCGTAGCTGTAACGCAAACCCTGCGCGATGTCGACCAGTGCGTCGACATCGGGATAGGCGGCCGCGATGCGCTCGAAGTTGGCCCCGATGGTCTCCTCGAGAATCGGCATGTCCGTCGGCCCTGCGTCGTAGGACTTCAACTTCACCTCGTCCCGTCGCTTCGCTCGCCCCGGCATCAGATCAGATCCTCGTAGCGGTGCTCGGTCTCGATCCGGGTGCCGGAGCGGTGCGCCTCTTCCTCGCGCCTGCGCAGCTCGACCCGCCGGATCTTGCCCGAAATCGTCTTGGGCAGTTCATAGAACTCGACCCGTCGCACCTTGAGGTAGGGCGCGAGATGGTCGCGGGTGTACTCCATGATCGCCCTTGCCGTCGCCGCGCTGGCCTCCCAGCCGTCGGCGAGTGCCACATAGGCCTTCGGCACCGCCAGACGGGTGGGGTCGGCCTGCGGCACGACGGCCGCCTCCACCACGGCCGGATGCTCGATCAATACACTCTCCAGTTCGAAGGGCGACACCTTGTAGTCCGACGATTTGAAGACGTCGTCGGTTCGACCGATGTAGGTGATGTAGCCGTCCTCGTCGCGGCTGGCGACATCGCCGGTGTGGTAGTAGCCGCCGGCCATCACGGTGTCGTTACGCCGCGGGTCACCGAGATATCCGGTCATCAGGTTGAGCGGATTGGCCGCCAGGTCCAGGCAGATCTCGCCCTCCTCGGCGCGCTCACCCGACACCGGGTCGACGAGGATCACGGGCACCCCGGGCATGGGTCGTCCCATCGAGCCCGGCTTCACCGGCTGGCCGGGCGTGTTGCCGACCTGCAGCGTGGTCTCTGTCTGCCCGAAGCCGTCCCGGATCGTCAGACCCCACGCGCGCTCCACCTGCGCGATGACATCGGGGTTCAGCGGCTCGCCCGCGCCCAGGATCTCGCGCAGCGCTTCAGGTTTCGGGCCCAGGTCGGACTGGATGATCATGCGCCATACCGTCGGCGGCGCGCAGAACGTGTTGACGCCCGCGCGGCGGATCTGGTGCAGAAGGGCCGCGGCATCGAACCGGCTGTAGTTGTAGACGAAGATCGTGGCCTCGGCGATCCACGGCGCGAAGAAACAACTCCAGGCGTGCTTGGCCCAACCGGGGGAACTGATCGCCAGGTGCACGTCGCCGGGCTTCACGCCGATCCAGGCCATCGTGGACATGTGCCCCACCGCATAGCTGACCTGCGAGTGCTCGACGAGTTTCGGCTTGCTGGTGGTGCCGGAGGTGAAGTAGATGAGCATCGGGTCCTCGACGGTGGTGCACGCGGTGAACGACGTGGGTTCGGCCGCATCGGCGTCCGCGTAGCGATGCCACCCGTCGACGGGGTCGCCGACGGCGATTCCGGTGTAGTCACCGGCCACCCCGTCGAATTTCACGGCGTCCGCCGCATTGGCGATCACGAACCTCGCGCCACCGCGATCGATCCGGTCGCCGATGTCCGCCGGGCCCAGCGCGTTGGTCGTCGGCATGGTGATCGCGCCCAGCTTGGCCACGGCGAGCATCGACTCCCACAGCTCGACCTGATTTCCGAGCATCAGGATGACCCGGTCACCCTTGACGACGCCAAGTCCGGCCAGCCACGTCGCGACGCGGTTGGAGCGGTCGGCCATCTCGGCGAAACTGACCTTCTGCTCGCGGCCCTCCTGCTCGACGATCCACAACGCCGTGCGGTCCGAGACGCCCGAGGCGCGCGCGATCGTGTCGAACCAGTCGGTCGCCCAGTTGAATACGCCCGTGAGCTGCGGGAAGGCGAACGACTCGACGGCCTTGGCGTAGTCGTCGAGCACGCTGACCAGCTGGTCGCGGGCGCTGCGATACAAATCGGTGTTCGTCACCATCCCGATAGGATCCACGTCACAGCCGCTGCGCCGCTACCCCCGGCCGGAGAAGGAGGCCACACAGCAGAAATGGCGGCCGTGACACGATGGCTCCGTGGCCCCGATAAGTCCGTTTCGCATTTCGATTCCCGACGCTGATCTCGCCGACCTGAAGGAGCGGCTGACCCGCACCCGATGGCCGGAGGCCGAGTGCGTCGACGACTGGACTCAGGGCATCCCACGTAGCTACACCCGTGAGCTCGCCGATTACTGGGCGGGCGAATACGACTGGCGCACAAGCGAAGCCGCCCTGAACCGGTTCGACCAGTTCACCACCGAGATCGACGGCCTCGACATCCATTTCATCCACCAGCGATCAGCCGACGCCTCGGCGTTCCCATTGCTGATCACGCACGGCTGGCCGGGATCGATCGTCGAGTTCCACAAGGTGATCGAGCCGCTGACGGCCGCGGGGTTCGACGTGGTGTGCCCGTCGCTTCCGGGATACGGCTTCTCCGGTAAACCCGGGGGCACCGGCTGGAGCATCGACAAGATTGCGCTGGCGTGGGAGACGTTGATGGGCCGCCTCGGCTACGACCGCTACGGCGCGCAGGGCGGTGACTGGGGCGCGGCGGTCACCACGCAGATCGGCCGCAATGGCGGCCGCTGCGCGGGCATCCACGTGAACATGCCACTCGTCCAGCCGCCCCGCGGTCTGAAGAACCCAACGGAGGAGGAGAAGAAGGCGCTGGAAGGGATCGACTACTACCGCCAGTGGGACAACGGCTACGCCAAACAGCAGTCGACGCGGCCGCAGACCCTCGGATACGGGCTGACCGATTCGCCGGTCGGGCAGCTGGCGTGGATCGTCGAGAAATTCTGGTCGTGGACCGACTGCGACGGCCATCCGGAGAACGTGCTCACCCGCGACGAGCTGCTGGACAACGTGATGCTGTACTGGATCACCGCGTCTGCGGCGTCGTCGGCGCGGCTGTACTGGGAGAGCTTCCGCATCTTCGACGGCGGCGACCGTCGGGTCGAGCTGCCCACCGGCATCGCCGCGTTCCCGAAGGAGATCCTGCGCGCACCGCGTAGTTGGTGTGAGGACTCCTACAACGTGACCCACTACACCCAGATGCCGCGCGGCGGACACTTCGCGGCGTTCGAGCAGCCGGAGCTGTTCGTCGAGGATGTGCGGACGTTCTTCGCGACCGTCCGCTAGCGGGGCGCAGGCCTTTCACAGCTGCCGAGACTGCGGCTAGGCCAACGACTCCACCCAGGCCCGGTGCAACGCCGCGTACCTGCCGTCGGCGCGGCCGATCAGGTCGTCGGGTGGGCCGTCCTCCACGATGCGGCCGTGCTCGAGCACCAATACGCGGTCGGCTACCTGAACGGTCGACAGCCGGTGCGCGATGACCAGAGCGGTCCGATCCGCCAGCACGGTTTCCAGCGCCCGCTGCACCATCCGCTCGCTGGGAATGTCCAGCGACGACGTCGCCTCGTCGAGGATCAGCACTGCGGGATCGGCGAGAAACGCACGGGCGAATGCGACGAGTTGGCGCTGTCCCGCCGACAAGCGGCCGCCGCGCTTGGCGACGTCGGTGTCATAGCCGTCGGGCAGCGCGTCGATGAACCGGTCTGCGCCGACGGCCGCGGCGGCCGAACGCACTTCGCCGTCGGTGGCATCCGGCTTGCCGAACCGGATGTTGTCGGCGACGGTCCCGTCGAACATGAAGTTCTCCTGGGTCACCATCACGACGTGACGGCGTAACTCGCTCTGCGAAAGGTCGCGCAGGTCGATCCCGTCCAGCGTCACTGAACCCGACGTCGGGTCGTAGAACCGGGCGATCAGCTTGGCGAGCGTGGTCTTGCCCGCCCCCGTGGTACCCACGAGCGCCACGGTCTGCCCGGCCGGCACCATCAGCGAAAGATCCGGCAGCACCGGGCGATCCGGCACGTATGAGAAGCGCACGTCGTGAAATTCAACGTCGCCGCGGACCGAGGACAGTTCGACCGGCTTCTCCGGATCGCCGATTCCCGGGCGCTCGGCCAGCACCCCGGCCAACTTCTCCAGCGCCGAGGACGCGGACTGAAAGGTGTTGAAGAACTGCGAGATCTCCTGCATCGGCTCGAAGAACATCCGCAGATACAGCAGGAACGCGGCCAGCGTGCCGATGGTCATCTCACCGTGCAGCACCCGGTAGCCGCCGTAGAGCAGCACCACGCCGGTGGTGAGATTGCCGACGAGCTTCACGCCGGGCATGAAGACCGCGAGCAGCTCGAACGTCCGCTCGTTGTCGTACCGGTACCGATCGGCGATGTCCTCGAATATCTCCTGGTTGCGCGGCTCCCGCCGGTACGCCTGCACGGCCTTGATACCGGTCATCGTCTCGACGAACTGAACGATCACCAACGCGGCGCTCTCACGCACCTTGCGGTAGGTACGCGACGACTCGCGGCTGAACCACCAGACGAGCAGAACCAGGATCGGAAATGCGCCCAGACACATCAACCCGAGCCGGACGTCGAGAACCACGAGCAGGACCGCGGTGCCGCCGAGGGTGAGCACCGCCGTGATCAGGCTGTCGAAGCCGGTCTCCAGCATGTCCTGGATCGCCTCGACGTCGTTGGTGGACCGGCTGACCACCCGGCCCGACGTGTATCGGTCGTGGAACGCGATGTCGAGGCGCTGGAAATGTCGGAACACCATGCGCCGCAACTCGAGCAGGATGCGCTGGCCGATGCGGCCCGACCGGCGCAGGAAGAGCATCCGGCTGACGGCCTGAGTCACCACGACCGCGCACAGCGCACCGACGATGATCATCAGCTCACGCGAGGACCCACCGTCGAGAATCGGCGGGATGCCGTGGTCGATACCGCGCTGCACGAGTATCGGCACCGAAAGCCTCGCAGCGTTTTCCACCACGACCACGAGTGCGAGCATCGCGACCGCAAAGCGGTAGGGACGCAACAGCAAGCCCAGGAGACGGCGGGCCTCGCGGCGGCGGGGGATGGATTCGTCGATCGGCAGGTCGTCACGGCCTTCGTCGAACCGGCCGCGCCAGCTGTCCGTGCTGTCGTCGGGATCTTCGGGACTGTCGACGGATCTGGTCTCGGTCGCGGTCACCGGCGCTCACCTTCCGATGTCGCATAACGCCGTTCGCGGCGACCCGGCTGACAGTCTTCAACGGCCTCCTGCTCCTCGTGGGCGAGGCCGAGGCGCGCGCGTTCCTGGTCATCCTCCCAGGCGCAGGTCCGCTCGCAGCCATCGTCGAGCTCGTCGTCGGCGGCCAACAGGTAGCGGTACTCGGGAACTCGGGCGAGCAGCTCGGCATGGGTGCCGACATGGGTGATGGTTCCGCGCTCGATCAGCGCGACCTTGTCCGCCAGAAGCACGGTGGACGCGCGGTGCGCGACGATGACGCCGGTCACCGCATGAAGCACGCGCCCGAGCGCTTCGGTGACGACGGCCTCGGTGTGCACATCGAGTGCGGACAGCGTGTCGTCGAGCACCAGGATCTTCGGCGCCGCCAGGATCGCGCGGGCCAACGACAACCGCTGCCGCTGCCCGCCGGACAGGCTCATACCCTGCTCGCCGATGCGGGTGTCGAGGCCGAACGGCAGGTCGTAGACGAACTGCGCGGCGGCCACGCTGATCGCCTCGGCCAGCTGCTGGTCGGTGGCCTGAGGGCGTCCGAGCCTCAGGTTCTCCGCGACCGACATCGAGAACAGCGTCGGATCCTCGAACGCGGTCGCCACCGTCTCTCGCAGCGTCTCCAACGGCATGTCGCGGATGTCGCGTCCGTCGATGCGGATCGCACCCTCGGTCACGTCGTACAGCCGCGACAACAGGGCCGCCAGCACCGATTTACCCGACCCCGTGGCGCCGACGAGCGCCAATGTCTCGCCGGGCTCGACGGTGACACTGACATGTCGCAGTGCCCATCTGTCCGGCTCGCCGGACGGCGCCATTCTGTCCGGCTCGCCTCCGTCGGTGTCGGGGAACCTGAAGCTGACGTCGTCGAGTTCCAGCCGGCCGCCGAGCGGCGCGTCGAATTGGGCGCCGTCCGTGATTTCCAGTGGCGCGTCGAAAATCTCTGCGATCCGGTTGGCCGCGGTGAACGACTCCTGCGTCATCGACAACAGGAAGCCCAGCGACGCGATCGGCCACACCAGCGACAGCATCATCGTGATGAACGCGACCAGCGTGCCCATGGTCACCAGGCCGTGTCCCGCGGCGTAGGCACCGAAACCCAGCACGACGATCAGGGTGAGGTTCGGGATGACCTCGAGCAGGGTCCAGAATTTCGCCGACACCAGCACCCGACCGACCTGGGTGTCGTGCAGGTCGGTGGCCTGCTCGTCGAACCGGTCGAAGACGTAGTCCTCCCGCCCGAACGATTTGACCACCCGCAGGCCCAGTGCCGACTCCTCGACGTGGGTGGCCACGGACCCGGCCTGATCCTGCGCGAGCCGGGAGAGCCGCGTGTACTCCTTCTGAAAGTGCAACACGATCAGCGTGATGGGCACGATCGACACCAGCACCACCACGCCGAGCGGCCAGTACATGGCCAGCAGGATGGCCGTCACCACGGCGATCTGAATGACGTTCAGGAGCAGAAAAACCATGCCGAAAGACATGAACCGGCGAATGGTGCTGAGGTCGTTCATGATCCGTGACAACAGCTGGCCGGACTGCCAGCGGCCGTGGAATGACATCGGCAGTATCTGCAGCCGCGCGTAGAGATCCTTGCGGATGTCGGCCTCGACACCCATGGTCGCGCGGGCGACGAGCCAACGCCGGATGAACCACAACACGGCCTCGGCGATGCCCAGGCCCACCGCCCCTGCGCCCAGGACCCACAGCCCCTGCTGATCCTGATGGCGCACCGGACCGTCGATCACCGCCTTGGTCATCAGCGGGATCCCCACCGTGGCGATGAGGCTCACCATCGCGACGACGACCATGGCGATCCAGCGCACCCGGTAGGGCAACAGGTAGGGGAGCAGTCGCCGCAAATCGGAGCCGGTTCGCTGGCTTTCGGGCGGCGGCGCGATGGCCGGCGACGAGCGCAGGGCCTTGACGGGGTTATCCACTATTCAGATCTTCCCATGGCCCGCAAACTGTTAACGCCGAACCGGAATCGGTCACGCCGCCACCGGCTCCTCCCCGAACTGGGTCTCGTAGAGCTCGGCGTAGCGCCCGCCGCGGGCCAGCAGCGACTCATGCGTGCCGCGTTCCACGATGCGGCCGTCCTCGACGACGAGGATCATGTCGGCGGCCCGCACCGTCGAGAGGCGGTGGGCGATGACCAGCGACGTCCGCCCCTCCAGTGCCTCCGCGAGCGCCTGCTGCACCGCGGCTTCGGATGCGGAGTCCAGCGATGCAGTGGCCTCGTCCAGCACGACCACCCGCGAGGTGCCCAGCAGCAGGCGCGCAATGGTGAGCCGCTGCCGCTGACCGCCGGACAGCCGGTAACCGCGCTCCCCCACCACGGTGTCGAGCCCGTCGGGCATGTCGGCGATGACGTCGGCCAGCCGTGCCCGTTCCAGCGCCCGCCACAGGTCGTCGTCGGTGGCGCCCGGTGCGGCGAGCTGCAGGTTGGACCGGATCGACTCGTGGAACAGGTGGCCGTCCTGTGTGACCATGCCGACGGCGTCCTTCAGCGACGCGAAGGTCAGGTCGCGAACGTCGACCCCGTTGAGCCGCACCGCTCCCGCGTCGACGTCGTACAGCCGACCGAGCAGCGACGCGATCGTGGACTTGCCCGCGCCGGACGAGCCGACCAGTGCCACCATCTGGCCGGGCTGCGCAGTGAACGAAATGCCGTGCAGCACTTCGTCGCCATCGCGTTGGTCGAGCACCGCGACCTCCTCGAGCGAGGCGAGCGACACTTTGTCGGCCGACGGGTAGGAGAATCTGACGTCGTCGAACTCGACCGACACCGACACCCGGTCTTCTTGGCCGGGCACGGGAACGGCGTCCGGCTTCTCCCGGATCAGCGGCACCAGGTCGAGCACCTCGAAGACCCGCTCGAAGCTCACCAGCGCGCTCGCGATCTCGACGTGCGCGTTGGCCAGCGCCGTCAGCGGCGAATACAGCCGGGTCAGCAGCAGCGCAAGCGACACGATGGCGCCGGTCTGCAGGTGACCGCCGATGGCCAGCACGCCGCCAAGGCCGTAAACCAGCGCCAGCGCCAGCGCCGACATCAGCGTCAGCGAGTTCATGAAGACCGACTGCAGCATCGAGGTGCGCACCCCGATGCCGCGCACCCGCCCGGCGCGGTCCTCGAATTCGCGTGACTCGCGCTCGGGGCTGCCGAACAGTTTGATCAGGGTGGCGCCGGGTGCCGAGAACCGTTCGGTCATCTGGGTGTTCATCGTTGCGTTGTGGGTCGCGGCCTCGCGGGACAGCCTCGCCATCGCCCGGCCGATGCGCCGGGCGGGGTACACGAACAACGGCATCAAAACCAGCGACAACAACGTGACCTGCCAGGAGATTCTGAGCATGACCACCAGCGTCAAGGTGAGCGTGACGACGTTGGCAACGACTCCGGAGAGCGTGTCGGAGAAGGCCCGTTGTGCGCCCATCACGTCGTTCCCGAGCCGGCTGACCAGCGCCCCGGTGCGGGTGCGCGTGAAGAACGCGACGGGCATGCGCTGCACGTGATCGAACACGGCGGTGCGCAGGTCGAGGATCAACCCCTCGCCGATCGTCGACGACAACCACCGCGTCACCAGCGAGATACCGGCCTCCGCGACGGCGACCGCCGCGATCACCGCCGCCAGCGCCACCACGACCCCCGGCGCACCGCGGCCCGTGATCTCGTCGACCACCCGGCCCGCCAGCAGCGGAGTGGCCACGCCGAGGAGTGCGCTGACGACGCTGACCCCCACGAATGCGCCCAGTCGGCGGTGGTGACGACCCGCGAAGCGCCAAATCCGGCCGAGCAGCCGACGGTCGGCAAGAGACCGCAGGTCACCGCCGCGTGCGTGCGCCTGCCGGTACAAGGTTTGCCGGGCTACCGTTTCAATGCTCATCAAATCACCGTAAAACCTCAACAATGGATGAGGTCAACGGCTTCCCCGGCGTGTCAGATAATGCCGAAATAGCCGATCACCCCGGCCGCGGCGACCACGAGCAAGGGATTCAGTTTGGTGACGATGAAGATCGCGGTGCAGATCGCGGTGAGCAGATAGGCCCGCCAGTCGTGGTCGGCGGCGCGGCTCATCACCAGCGAGGTCGCCATGATCAGGCCGACGGTCAGGGGTGCGAACCCCTTCTCGACGGCGATTCGCCACTTCGATTTCTGGGCCTTCTTCCAGAACAGGGTGACGGCATACATCAGCGACGCCGCCGGGAAGATCATCGCGACAGTGGCGATCACGCCGCCGATGATCGCGCCAGGCACTCCCCCGACGGTGAGCCCCGCCCCGTACCCGACCAGGGTCACGATCAGGATGCTGGGCCCCGGGGCAGTCTGGGAGATCGAGAAGATGTCGGCGAACTGGCTGTCTGTCATCCAGTGATGGCCCCGCACCGCCTGCATGTGCATCTCGGGCAGCACCGCGTTCCCGCCGCCGATCGACAACAGTGACAGCGACGCGAACAGGCCGGCCAGCTGCAGATAGGTGTGGATCACGCGGTGCGTTCCCTCGGCCACGCCCAGATCAGGCCGACCGGCGCGAGAATGGCCAGCACCACCGGAAGTGGCCACCGCACAAGGCCGTTCAGAACGAACGCGGCCGCGAAGAGCGCGACCGGTATCGGGCCGGTCAGGCATTTCCGGCCCGTCTGGATGACCATCGCCAACGTCAACGCGACGGCCGCGGCGGATGCCCCGTGCAGGACACCCTTCACCGCGGGGATCTCCTTGAACCGGAAGTAGAAGTAGGCGGCCACCATGATGAAGACCACCGGCATGAGGCACAGCCCGAACAGTGCGGCGCCCGCCCCGGCAAGGCCGCGCATCTTGGACCCGGCGAACACGGCCATGTTCACCTGGTTGGCGCCGGGCAGAATCCGGCACATCGTCATGGCGGACAGGAACTCCTCTTCGCGCATCCACTGCTTTTCGACCACCAGCACTTCGCGCGACCAGGCGGACAGCCCGCCGCCGAACGAGGCGAGCGCTATATGGTTGAAGGTCCAGGCGAGCTCGCCAAGGGAGACTTTCTCGAGTTGCGGGCCGATCTCGTGCTCGAGCGGAGGATCGGCCTCACTCATGCATCAGGTCGGCGTCGTGCGGGAAGTCAGCCTCGTGGTGCTGGGCCGGCTCGAGCGGGTCCGGGGCGTCGTAGTGGTGTGAGCTGTCCCAGTCGGCGTCGAACACCTCTTTGAGCCGGGCGACGACGGCGGGAGCGTCGGTCATGATGCCCAGTTCCCGGCGCAGATCGAATGCGCTGCGGTCGATATTCATCGAGCCCACCAGCGCATCTCTGTTGTCGACGACAATCAACTTCGCGTGCACCCTCAGGTTCTTCTGCTTGTGCACCTTGACGCCGAACCGGCGCAACGTCCGCAGCGACGCGAAGGTGTCGAGAATGTCCCATTCGCTGATCCCGTGCTTACCGCCGCACAGCACGTGCACTTTCACGCCGCGGTCGGCGGCCGCGGCCAGGCGTTCCAGAATCACCGCGTCGACATATTTGGGATGCTGCACGTCGAGTCGTTCATTGGCCGTGTCGATGAATTGCGCCATGTGGTAGCGCGAATTCGAATTGCTCCACAGCAGACCCTCATAGGCCGAGCAGTCCCAGTCCCGATGTTCCCAGTCGGCGTTGAAAACCTCGACGATCTGGGCAACGTGATAGGGATTGTCGGTCACGATGCCGTAGTCGCGGGTCAGCGTGAAGTACTTCGCGCAGAGGTTGAAGGTCGCGACGAGCGCCGCCTTCTCGTCGACGACAATGGACTTTTCGTGCGTCACGTAGAACCTCGGATTGGACCACTGGACGGCTATTCCGGCGCTCCGGAATTGCTCGTAGGTCTCGTCATTGGCGCGGTCGCCGCCGGACCGCTGCGCATTGAGTTGGACCCGCACCTCGACACCGGCCCGCCGGCGATCTATCACGGCCTGGATCAAAGTCGGCTCGGTGAACGTGAATTGCTTGATCAACAGCGAATTCTCGGCCGAATTGATGAATTCACGAACCGGTTCCAGGCCGTCGTCGGGCTCGACAATGACGCGCGGAGATAGCGGGAGCATAATTTGACCGATGCTAGCACCGGCCTAATATCGTCGCTTTGCTGACACGCGAACGTTCAGGTACCCGTGACGTCGCGGTGATGGGACCGCTGCGAAGGTGATAGCAGGGCCGCTTCCGCGCCTTTCACATGCGGGGCACAGCATCAGGCAAGATTGCGGGCATGGACAGTGGTGCGGCTTCGCCCCGGGTGCTCGTGGTGGACGACGACCCCGATGTGCTCGCCTCGCTCGAGCGCGGATTGCGGCTGTCCGGTTTCGACGTATCCACCGCCGTCGACGGCGCCGAGGCGTTGCGCAGCGCCACCGAGACCCGCCCCGATGCGATCGTGCTCGACATCAACATGCCGGTGCTCGACGGCGTCAGCGTGGTGACCGCGTTGCGCGCGATGGACAACGACGTCCCGGTCTGCGTGCTCTCCGCCCGCAGCTCGGTCGACGACAGGGTTGCTGGGTTGGAAGCCGGCGCCGACGACTACCTGGTCAAGCCGTTCGTGCTCGCCGAACTGGTGGCACGGGTCAAGGCGCTGCTTCGCCGACGCGGGTCGACCGCGACGTTCTCGTCGGAGACCATCGCGGTCGGTCCGCTGGAAGTGGACATCCCCGGCCGGCGCGCCCGGGTGAACGGCGTGGACGTCGACCTCACGAAGCGCGAGTTCGACCTGCTCGCCGTGCTCGCCGAGCACAAGACCGCGGTGCTCTCCCGCGCGCAGCTTCTCGAGCTGGTGTGGGGGTACGACTTCGCCGCGGACACCAATGTGGTCGACGTGTTCATCGGCTATCTGCGGCGCAAACTCGAGGCCGGTGGCGCGCCCAGGTTGCTGCACACGGTGCGAGGAGTGGGTTTCGTCTTGAGGACGCAGTGATGAGTGCTTGCGGGAATCACAATCGGATGCACTGATGCAGCAGCTGTCGCGGATTTTCCGTCGCACCCCGTCGTTACGCACCCGCGTGGCGCTGGCGACGGCGATCGGCGCGGCGATCGTCGTCGTCATCGTGTGCACGGTGGTGTGGATCGGCATCACGAATGACCGCAAGGAGCGGCTGGACCGCCGGCTCGACGAGGCGGCCGGTTTCGCGATCCCGTTTCTGCCGCGCGGCCTCGACGAGATCCCCAAATCTCCCAACGACCAGGACGCGGTCATCACCGTCCGCAAGGACAACCAGGTCACGTCGAACTCCGACGTCGTGCTGCCCGAGCTCGACCCGGGATACGCCGACACCTATGTGAACGGCATCCGTTACCGCGTGCGAACCGTGGATATCCGGGTGCCCGAGCCGATGTCGGTCGCGGTCGGCGCCACCTACGACGCGACCATCGCCGACACCAACAATCTGCACCGGCGCGTGTTGATCATCGGGGTGTTCTCGGTCGGGGCGGCGACGCTACTCGGCTGGCTGCTGGCCGCCTTCGCGGTGCGCCCGCTCAAACGGCTGGCCCAGCAGACCAGGCAGATCGACGCCGGTGACGAGGCGCCCGACGTCGAGGTGCGCGGCGCGACCGAGGCGGTGGAGATCGCCGACGCCGTCAACGGCATGTTGCAGCGCATCTGGAAGGAGCAGGACCGCACCAAGTCGGCGCTCGCATCGGCCCGCGATTTTTCCGCGGTGTCCGCGCACGAACTGCGCACGCCGCTGACCGCGATGCGCACCAACCTCGAGGTGCTCTCGACCCTGGATCTGCAGGAGGAGCAGCGCAAGGAGGTGGTCAACGACGTCATCCGCACGCAGTCACGGATCGAGGCCACCCTGGGCGCGCTGGAGCGGCTGGCGCAGGGCGAGCTGTCCACGTCCGATGACCACGTGCCGGTCGATATCACCGAACTGCTGGACCGTGCGGCGCATGACGCGATGCGGGTCTACCCCGATCTCGAAGTTTCCCTGGCACCGGCGCCGACGGTGATCATCGTGGGCCTGCCCGCGGGCCTGCGCCTGGCCGTCGACAACGCGATAGCCAACGCCGTCAAACACGGCGGGGCCGGGCGGGTGCAGCTGTCGGCCGTCAGTTCGCGCGCCGGTGTCGAGATCGCCATCGACGACGATGGCGTCGGCGTACCGGAGGAGGAGCGCAGGGTGGTCTTCGACCGGTTCTCCCGCGGGTCTACGGCGTCGCACTCCGGCTCGGGCCTCGGCCTGGCGCTGGTGGCGCAGCAGGCCGAACTACACGGCGGCACAGCATCTTTGGAGGCCAGCCCGTTGGGCGGCGCGCGCCTGCTGCTGAGGCTGCCCGGCCCGCGCTAGCGCTACTTGGTGCCCAGCAGGTCGATGACGAATACGAGCGTCTTCCCGGACAATCGGTGTCCACCGCCGGCGGGGCCGTAGGCCTGCTCGGGCGGGATGGTGAGCTGACGCCTGCCGCCGACTTTCATGCCCGGTATGCCGTCCTGCCAGCCCTGGATCAGGCCGCGCAGCGGGAACTCGATGGACTCGCCGCGGTTCCACGAGCTGTCGAACTCCTCACCGGTGTCGTATTCGACACCGACGTAATGCACCTCGACGTTGCCGCCGGGCACCGCCTCCGCACCGTCCCCGACAACCACGTCCTCGATCACCAACTCGGTCGGCGCGGGTCCATCCTGAAAGTCGATCTCCGGTTTCTGTCCTGCATTAGAAGTCACGTGCCCACGGTAGTCGGGCAGACTGGACCCGTGGCTAAGGACGAAGACATTCTCACCCAGGTCAATCAACTGGTGGCCGAGGAAAAGAAACTGCGCGACAAACTGCAGCACCACGAGATAGACGAATCGGAGGAACACCAGCGGTTGCGTGCCGTGGAGGTCGCGCTCGACCAGTGCTGGGACCTGCTCCGGCAGCGCAGGGCGCTGCGTGAAACCGGACGCGATCCGCGTGAGGCCCAGGTCCGCCCGGCCGACGAGGTCGAGGGTTACCTTGGCTGATTCGGATGGCTGACGTGATGACGAGGCCCGAAGTCGTCATCGTCGGCGGAGGGCACAACGCCCTGGTCGCCGCGGCCTATCTCGCCAGGGCAGGGCGCCGGGTGCAGGTGCTGGAGCGGCTCGATCACGTGGGCGGTGCGGCGGTGTCCGCGCATGCATTCGACGGTGTCGACGCCCGGTTGTCGCGCTACTCGTATCTGGTCAGCCTGCTGCCCAGGCGGATCGTCGACGATCTCGGTGTGCGGGTACGCCTGGTGCGTCGCCGCTATTCCTCCTACACCCCCGACCCGACGACCGACGGCCGGACCGGTCTGCTGATCGGCCCAGGGGCGACGTTCGAGTCCATCGGCGCGGCCGGCGACGAGGCCGGCTTCGGCGAGTTCTACCGCCGCTGCCGGATGGTCACCTCGCGACTGTGGCCCACGCTGATCGAGCCGCTGCGCACCCGCGCCGACGCGCGCTGCCTGGTGACCACCGGCGGCGATCCCGACGCCGAGGCGGCCTGGCACGCGATCACCGGGCGCCCGATCGGACACACGATCACCGAAGCTGTGGCCAACGACCTGGTGCGCGGCGTGATGGCGACCGACGCCGTGATCGGGACGTTCGCCCGCATCGACGATGCGGACCTGGCACAGAATGTGTGCTTCCTCTACCACCTGCTCGGCGGCGGAACCGGCGACTGGGACGTCCCGATCGGGGGAATGGGCGCGGTCAGCGGTGCACTCGCCGCCGCCGCAGCCGGTCACGGTGCCGAAATCATCACGGGTGCAGACGTTTATCAAATAAGCCCCGATGGGGAGGTCCGGTATCGCCACGACGGTTCGGAGCGCCGCGTGCATGCCGAGTTCGTGCTGGCAGGTGTCACACCCGCCGTGCTGGCCGAACTGCTGGGCGAGCCCGGACCCGATATGGCGCCGGGGGCGCAGGTGAAGGTCAACCTGATGCTGCGACGGCTGCCGCGACTGCGCGACGAGACGGTCACTCCCGAGCAGGCGTTCGGCGGGACGTTCCACATCAACGAGACCTACAGCCAACTGGACACCGCCTACATCCGCGCGGCGCACGGGGTGATCCCCGACCCGCTGCCGTGTGAGATCTACTGTCACTCCCTGACCGACCCGACCATCCTGTCGGACGGTCTGCGCGAGTCCGGCGCGCAGACGTTGACGGTGTTCGGCGTCCATACCCCGCACGATCTGGTGGTGGGCGGCGACCCGGACAGGATGCGCGACGCCCTGACATCGGCGGTCCTCAACTCGCTCAATTCTGTTCTCGCCGAACCAATCCAGGACGTGCTGATGGAGGACGCCGCGGGCCGGTTGTGCATCGAGGCCAAAACCACGATGGACCTGGAGCACACCCTGGGCATGACGGGCGGCAACATCTTCCACGGTGGACTGTCGTGGCCGTTCGTCGACGACGACGAACCGCTCGACACCCCCGCGCGACGCTGGGGTGTCGAGACCGCTCACGACCGGGTTCTGTTGTGCGGATCGGGATCCCGACGCGGCGGCGCGGTGTCCGGCATCGGCGGCCACAACGCGGCGATGGCGGTGCTGGAAAGCTAGACCATCTGCTGGGCCCATGCCATGTGGGCCTCGAATCCTAATCGGTCGGCCATGGCGCGGTAGCGCTCCCGCAGCTCGCGGTATTCGGTCTCGTCGCCGCGCGCCCGGGTCAGCAGGACTCGCAGTCGAAGCGCGCCGATTGCGCGCGAATCCCATTCGCGGTCGTCGGCCAACGACTCCAGCCGCTTCAATTCGTGCTCGGCTCTGTCGCATTCGCCGAGCTCGAGCAGCTGTTCCACCATGAACATGAGTGGAATATCGATGTTGCTCAAGCGACCATCGCTCTCCATTTCGTCGACAATCGCCCCCCACCGCCGGACCGCATCATCGACTTCACCGAACTCCGCACGCTCCAGGGCGAGATAGGAGTCGATCACGGGGAGCATGTTCAGCGCGTACGTCTCCTTGATGCATGTCTCACGCAGGCTGCGCATGCCCTTGTAGCCGCGGGTACGCTCCGCGCCGTTGTGTATCAGCGCCACCGCCAGCGTCAGGCGCAGGAAAACCAAGCCGAGGTCGTCGCTCGACCGCTGGACGGGCGTCATCACCGCTTCGATCTCGCGCAATACGGAATCGGTTGCCAGGAACACTCCGCGGGGGAGACCTGCGTACTTGTAGGTCAGGATCGCGACCAGCGACAGCGTGTCGGAACGGGATTGAGCGATGGCGATCGCCTCTTCGTAATCCTCGCGCCAGCCGGGCACACCTGTCCGGAAACGCGCGGTACCCCGCCATGCCAGGGCCGTGGCGCGCGGGGACTCGAAGATGATGTTGCCCCTGTCGTGATCCTCGACCGCGAGATCGATGACGGCTTGGGTCCATCGCAGCGCTTCCGCTGTCTCGCCCGTCTCGTGTTTGGCAACGATTCCCGCGAACGACAGCGCGATCGTCAGCGCTGGGTCGTCGATCGACTCCACGATCGTCATGTACTCCGATGCCAGCCGCGAGGCTTCCCGGACGCGACCCTGCAGCACATGGTCGATCGTCATACCGGCCATTCCCACCGCCAACGAGGCTTTGTCGCCGGCCTGGGTGCACAGATCCTGCAACTCCAGGAAGCGCGAGGAGATGTCGTGGTGGAACCGCTTCCACATGTTCCCGCAGATCAGTGTGCGCGGCGCGATGCACATCGCCATTCGGTTCGGCGCATCGGGTGGCAGGGCATCGGCGACCTGGAGGGCACGCTCCCAGCTGAGTTGCGCCGCGGCGACGTCGCGGTTGGTCGACCAGCTTCCCGCTCGCATATGCCACTCGTATGCGGTGGGCAGGTCGCCCGCCGCCTCCAGATGCTCGGCGATCAACGCAGCGTTCTCGTCATCCTGCTCGATCGCGGCAGCCACGCGCCTGTGCAGCTGTGCACGCTCGGATTTGAGCTGCGACTCGTAGGCGACCGCTCGAATCAGCGGATGCCGGAACACATACTGGGGCCGCGGATTGAATGCCGTCTGGTCGACGAGCTCGGCAGACAACAGATCGCCCAACACCGACTCGACCCCGAGAGCCTGCAACATATCTGGCGAGAAGCGCGAGCCGATGACCGCCGCGGCGTTCAGCGTGCGCTTGGCTGCGGGGTCGAGACGGTCGATACGCGCGGCGATCACCGCCTGCAGGGTGCGGGGCACCCGGACGTCGGCGATGCGATCGACGCACAGATAACATCCGCGACCGCCGACCAACACGTCGCGCTCGCTCAGATCGCGCACGATTTCTTCGGCGAAGAACGGGTTTCCGGCCGCCCGCTCGGCGATGAGTTCGACGAGGTCGTTGACCGACCGGTGTTCACCGAGAAGCTCGGTCCCCAGGGCCAGCATCTGCGAGTTGTCGAGGGGTTCGAGGGCGATCGTCTGCGCCCGCGGTGCGTGGGCCAGCACTCCGTCGTATTCCGGCCGGTACGTGATCAGGACCAACGACGGCGTTTGAGGAATCACGCTGAGGAACTCCGCCAGCATCGACTCGCTGATGCCGTCGATCCAATGTGCGTCCTCGATGATGTACACGACGGGAGTGGTGCGCTCGAGTGCGGCGGCTTGGACCATCGCCGTGAGCCGGCGACGACGCGCGGCGGGATCGATCTGCGGCAGGACAGCCGCGGGGTCGCCGATGCCGAGCAGGTCGTGGAGGAGTTGTAGATCCTCCTCGTCGGCATCCGGGAAGCGGGCCCTCACCAGCGACCGCGCCGCCGCGTCGTCCAAACCGTCCAGGCCGGTCGTCGATCGAAGCAGGCCGGCAGCGGTGTGGAATGGCACCTCGGTGGTGTGCGACTCGCAATAGGTGGCGGCCACCTGGGCGCCGGCGTCCAGCGCTTTGGCGGTCAGCTCGCGCACCATCCGACTCTTACCGATTCCCGGCGAGCCGACGACACCGACGATGGCACCGTTGCCAACCAGGACGCGGCCGAGAACACCGTCGAGAGCGGCCATCTCCCATTGCCGTCCGACAAATGTCGGCTCTGCTCGGTTCGCCCGCCGACCCCGCACCATGCCCAGCAGCGTGCGGGCCGGCACCGGGTCCCGGACCCCCTTGATGTGCACCTGCTCGGGTTCGCCCAGCATCGCGACCGCGTCGACGAGATGCGCAGTCGAAGCGCTCACCATCACCCCGCCCGGCGGTGCCACCGACTCCATTCGCTGCGCCATCCCGACCTGTTCACCGATGGCGGTGTAACTCATTGGCCCAGAGCCGATCTCGCCGGTGATCACCACGCCCGAGTTGAGCCCGATCCGCAGCTGCAAGGTGACGTTGTCGCGACCGTCGACGTCGTCTGCGAGGCTCCGGGCGTCCTTCTGGATGTCCAACGCCGCGCGGCAGGCCCGCGCCGCGTGATCCTCGAGTGCGATCGGCGCCCCGAATACCGCCATGATGCCGTCGCCGGTGAACTTGTCGACGGTGCCGCCGTAGCGCCGGACGACTGCCGACGAGCGCCGAAACACCTCGGCCATGATCTCGCGCAGGCGCTCCGGGCCGACAGCAGCGGCAATGTCCATCGAGTGCACCACGTCGGCGAAGAGCACCGTCACCTGTTTGTATTCGGCATGGCTGTCCGCGGCCACCTTCGAACCACACGCGTCGCAGAACCGGGCACCGTCCCGCAGTTCGGCGCCGCATGAACCGCACGATATCGCCACCGGCTACCAGGATATGGATTTGGCCGCCGAAACAGAAGCGAGGGTGGTTGAGCCGGCTGGTCAGCGGCCCTGGCTGATGTTTCGCCGATCAGGCGGTGGCGACTTTGTCGAGGATCGCCCGCAGTGCCTCCAGGTCCCCGGCGTCCAGCGCGGACAGCGTGGACGGTGGTGGATCGTCGATCGCATTGATCCTCCGGACGGCCTCGCGACCCGCTTCGGTGAGGGAGACCAGCTTGCAGCGCCGATTGGCGGGATCGGTCGCGCGGACGACGAGCCCGCGGTCTTCCAGGTCGTTGATCGCGACCGTGGTCGCCGGTGCGTCCATGGCCGTGGCGTGCCCGACCTCCTTCACGGTCATCGGTCGCCGGCTCAGCCGCTTCAGGATTCGAATCCTGCTGAAGGGCAACCCTGTCTGCTCGATGACCGCACGCCGCCAGCCGTCACGGTTGTCGAGCACCAACGACGCCATCACGCGCCAGACCTCTTCCACCACAGGGCTACTCGACATGGACACCTTCCCGCGGTGCGACGGGCTCGGCGATCAGCGGCGCCAGACGGTCCGCGGAGCGGTGCGCCCGTGACGATGTCGAGAACAGCCCCAGCGCGAAGGTGATGACACCGAGGCCCGCGCAGACGAACCACAGCGGGCCGGCCGACGCCGCGAAATCTGCGCCGGGCGTGGCAAGTGCGGCGCCCGCGATCGAACCGCACAGGGCCACGCCGAGACTGACGCCCACCTGTCTGCTGGTCGAGGCCACCGCGGAAGCCGCACCGGCGCGGTCGGTCGGCATGCCGCTGACCGCAGCGGTGGTGATGGGGGCGTTCACCATCGAGAACCCGATGCCGAAGACGGCGAAGACCGTCAACAGATGCCACACGGGTGTGGTCGCCGACAGTTGGGTGAGCATCAGCGTCGCGGCAGTGATCAGGACACCGGCCACCAGCAGTGACGGACGGCTGCCGAACCGGCCGACCATCCGACCGGAAAGTGGCGAGAAAACCAGTGCGCCAACGGCAACCGGCAAATAGATCAACCCGGTGTGCAGCGCCGAGAAACCGCGTTCGCCCTGCAGATACAGCGACATCATGAAGAGGAAGGCGCCCCACGCGGCGAACGCACAGACGGCAATCAGGGTCGCCGATGCGAACGGGATACTTCGGAAGAACCGCAGGTCGATGAACGGGTCATGACGCCGTGACTCATACCGCAGGAAGGCGAAGAACGCGAGAATCGCGACGGCCGCGACCGCGATGACGCGGACACTGGCCCAGCCGATGCCCGGCGCTTCGATGAGCACGTACACGACGCCGAACAGGAACGCCATGCCCAGGGTCTGACCGACGGGATCGACGTCGCGCATGGTGGCCGACTTCGACTCCGGGACATAGATCGCGGTCAGCAGGATGGCCGCCGCGCAGATCGGCAGATTGATCCAGAACACCGCACGCCAGCCGACGTACTCGATGAGCGCGCCACCGACGATCGGGCCAAGCGCCATCGCGATGCCGACCACAGCACCCCAGACGCCGATCGCACGCGCCCGTTCCACTCGCTCGCGGAATACCTGCGTGATGATCGACATCGCGACCGGGTTCATCATCGAGCCACCGATGGCCTGCAGCAGGCGCGCGGCGATCAGCGTCTCGATATTGGGCGCGAGGCTGCACATCAGCGAGGCGAGCGCGAAGAGGCTCAGCCCGATCTGGAAGGTGCGCCTGCGGCCGAACCGGTCCCCCGCGGCGCCGGCCAGCATCAGCAGCGACGCCAGCACCAGGGTGTAGATGTCGATGACCCACTGCAGTTGGGAAGCCGATGCGTGCAGGTCGGTACGAATGCTCGGGATGGCGACGTTGACGATCGTCGCGTCCATCGACACGATCAGCAGGCTCAGGCAGCAGGAGACCAGGATGATGGCCTTGCGCCTGGGGCTCAGTGACCGAACGACGGTTTCATTCACACAACCATTGTGAAACTACAACTGTGATGATCACAAGCCGCTGGCCAGTGACGTTCGTTACCGCCGAGACAGAACCGAGGGTCGCTGACCGACCGATTCCATGTCCTGGCATTCGATTCTGGCGAAGATCGCCCAAGGGCTAGCGGCCGCCGATCGTGGTGTAGTCGCGTTCGGTGTAGCCGGTGTAGATCTGGCGCGGACGGCCGATCTTGCCGCCGCCGTGGTCGTGCATCTCGCGCCAATGGGCGATCCAGCCCGGCAGCCGTCCCAGCGCGAACAGCACGGTGAACATCCGGGTCGGGAAGCCCATGGCCCGGTAGATCACGCCGGTGTAGAAGTCGACGTTCGGATAGAGCTTGCGCTCGATGAAGAAATCGTCGGTGAGCGCGACCTCCTCGAGCGCCTTGGCGATGTCGAGCAGTTCGTCGTCGCCGCCGAGCTTGCCGAGGATCTTGTCGGCCTGCTCCTTGACGATGCGGGCCCGCGGATCGTAATTCTTGTAGACCCGGTGGCCGAAGCCCATCAGCTTGACGTTGTCTTCGCGGTCCTTCACCTTCTTGACGAAGGTGTGCACGTCGCTTTCCTCGGTGCGGATCTTCTCGAGCATCTCCAGCACCGCCTGATTGGCGCCGCCGTGCAGCGGACCCCACAGCGCGTTGATGCCGCCGGAGATCGAGGTGAACAGGTTGGCCTGCGACGAGCCGACCAGCCGCACCGTCGACGTCGAGCAGTTCTGCTCATGGTCGGCGTGCAGGATCAGGAGCAGGTCGAGCGCGCGGACGATCTCCGGGTCGACCTCATAGGGCTCGGCGGGGAATCCGAACGTCATCCGCAGGAAGTTCTCGACAAGGGTCAGCGAGTTGTCCGGATACAGGAACGGCTGGCCGACCGACTTCTTGAACGCGTACGCCGCGATGGTCGGCAGCTTGGCCAGTAGCCGGATGGTGGACAGCTCGACCTGCTCGTCGTCGAAGGGGTCCAGCGAGTCCTGGTAGTACGCGGACAGCGCGTTCACCGCGCTGGACAGCACCGGCATCGGGTGGGCGTTGCGCGGGAAGCCGTCGAAGAACCGCTTGAGGTCCTCGTGCAGCAGGGTGTGGCGCTGGATCAGTGTGGTGAACGTCTCGAGCTCGTCCTTGGTGGGCAGTTCGCCGTAGATCAGCAGGTAGCAGACCTCGATGAAGGTCGACTTCTCGGCCAGCTGCTCGATCGGATAGCCCCGGTACCGCAGGATGCCGGCGTCCCCGTCGATGTAGGTGATGGCGCTCTTCGTGGACGCGGTGTTGACGAAGCCGTCGTCGTAGGTGGTGTAGCCCGTCTTGGCCAGCAGCGAGCCGAGCGCGATGCCGTCGGCCCCCTCCGTGGCGGCGACGATGTCCAGATCGAGCTTGCCGCCTGGGTAATCGAGGGTGGCGTGTTCTTGCCCAGAAGACGGGTTATCGGCCACGGGGATCCCTTCTTCGCTGCCGGGAAAGTGGAGTCTGCCCCACAAAAGGTAGTCCCATTCCAGCGGTCACGCCCGCGGGGGTCGGGCAGATGCTCACGCAGGCTGGCGAGCGCCGGCGATCTCGCGGGTGAACTCGGCGTAGGTGAGCTCCACGCGGCCGACGACGTCGTCGATGCTCAGCTGTGACCAATCCAACCCGGCCTGCCCCAGATCGCTCAGGGCGGTCATGATGATCGACCCCCAGACCGCGGAAATCAGCTGCAGCCTGCGCTCGTCCAGGCCCGCTCCCATCCGTTTGGCCAACTCGACGGCGATCGCGTTGGCTCGGAACTCAATGACGGCCTGGCGCAGCGCGGGCGACGACATGATGATCCGCACGATGCACATCAGCCGGTCGGCGGAGAGCGCTCCTGCCGGCGCGAGCTTGGTGGCGTTGGCCATCAACACATGGGACCGCAGCAACGCATCGAAATGACTGATGTCGGATGGCTGCCGTGCCAGTTCGAGCGCCGTCCGTTCGAGCACCTCGTCGATGAGGGCCAGTGCGATGGCGTCCTTGGTGGCGAAGTAGCGGCTGAAGGTGCGGGGCGAGACATCGGCGATGGCCGCGATCTGGTCAACGGTGGTGCGATCGAAGCCCTGCCGCTCACACAGTTCGACGGCGGCGTCGATCAGCATGGCGCGAGTGCGTTGCTTCTTACGTTCGCGCAGACCGGGGGCTGGCTCCCCCCTGACTTCAGCCACGTCCGGATGCTAACGCGCGGAGATATGAAATCTCTTAGGAAATGGCAAGCACAGGCACTTGGCGGTGTTCATACTTTGTCGTTCTCGGCCACCCGGTAACGCAGGAACGCCGGCGCGCAGAGTGCGGCGATCGCCACGCCCACGACGACCAGCGCACCACCACCGGCGGCCGCGACCGTGGTGCCGACCGCCGCCGCGGCAGCGCCGTGCACGGTGTCGGCCAGCCGTGGCCCCCCGCCCACGACGACCGTGAACACGCCCTGGAGGCGACCGCGCAAGTCGTCGGACGCCACTTGCTGCAGGATCGTCGACCGGAACGCCGACGACACCATGTCCGCCGCGCCGCCGATCGCCAGAAGTGCCAGGGCGACCCACAGCAGTGCGCCGGCTCTGCCGTCGGCCAGACCGGCGGCCAGGCCGAAACCGACCATGGCAACGCCCCACACCCCAATGGCGATGACCACCGCCAGACCCTGCCGCCGGACTCGTGGCAGCCAGCCGGAGAACAGCCCGCCCGCGACCGCGCCCGCCGAGATGGCCGCGGCGAGCAGCGCGATCGTGGTGCCGCCTTCCACCGGTCCGCCGAAGCTCTCATGTGCCATCTGCGGGAAGAGCGCGCGTGGCATGCCGAAGATCATCGCGATCAGGTCGACGACGAACGACATCAGCACCACCCGGCTCCCAGCCAGATGGCGGAAGCCGTCGAGTACCGCAGCGAATCCCCACCTGGAGGAGCCACCCTTACCGTTCAACGGCGGCATCGGCGCCAGCCGGATCGTCGCCCAGATCGGCACCAGGCAGGTGATCGCGTCGATCAGGTACAGCGTGGACAAGTCGACCCAGTGCAGCATCACCCCGGCCAAGAGCGGGCCGACGATTGCGCCGAACTGCATGACCGTCACGTTCAGGGAGTTGGCGGCCGGTAGCTGGTCCAGCGGCAGCATGCGCGGGATCGCCGCCGACCGGGTGGGCTGGTTGACCGCGAAGAACGCCTGTTGGACGGAGAGCAGGCACAGCACCACCCACACGTTGTTGAACGCCAGCGCGGCCTGAAGCCACAGCAGCACCGACGCGAAGGCAAGCCCGCACGACGCGATGATCAGCAGCTTTCGGCGGTCCATCGCGTCGGCCCAGGCGCCGCCCCAGAGGCCGAAGACGATCAGCGGCACGAGCGCGAACAGGCCGGCCAGGCCCACGTACGCGGAGTTCTGCGTCAGCGCATAGAGCTGGACCGGCACCGCGAAAATCGTGAGGTTGGCACCGACGACGGTGACGATGCCCGACAACCAGAGCCGCCGGAAGTCCAGTGTGCGAAGCGGCGTGGTGTCCGCGAAGAGTCTTCGCACCCTTCTAGGGCTGCAGCCGCTCGATGCGGCCCTCGGTGACGCGAATCCTGTTGTGCAATCTGTTCTCCCGACCCTGCCAGAATTCGACGACCTCTGGCGCGATCAGGTACCCACCCCAGTTCTGCGGCACCGGAACCTCGTCGCGGTCGGCGAATTGTTGTCTCACCTCAGCCAACTGTTCCAGCAGCGCCGCACGCGACGCAATCGGCTTCGACTGATGCGACGCCCACGCCCCGAGCTGTGAACCGCGTGGGCGCTTGGACCAGTAGTCCGCCGTCTGTTCGTGGGGCACCTTCGTCACCGGCCCGCGCACGTGGACCTGGCGCCCGAGCCGAAACCACGGAAACGTCGCCGAGGCATACGGAACAGCGGTCAGGTCCGCACCCTTGGCGGACTCGTAATTGGTGTAGAAGATGATGCCGGATTCGTCCACGTTCTTGCACAACACGGTCCGGGTTGCCGGCCTTCCCGCGGGGTCGACCGTGCCGACGACCATGGCGTTGGGTTCGGCGACACCGGCCCGTTCGGCGTCCGCCAGCCACGCCCGCAACAGTGCGACCCAACCGTCGGCGAGCCAGTTCGCGTCCAGGTCAGGGCTGCCGTCCTTTTCCGCCGATCCGTACTCGACCCTCATCGCGGCCAAACGCTCGTGGTCTGGATCGGTCACCCGGCACACGCTACGCCTCGCGACGGGGCTCAATCCGGCAGCGGATTCGCCCTGATGATCCGCACGAAATCCTGCCGCTGGAACATCGGATCGAAGCAGGCGAGAACGTCGTCGTTCATGGTGCCGAAGGTGGTGTCCGGCCGGTCCTTCATACCGTCGTTGAACGCCGCGAGGATATCGGCCTTGAAATTCTGCCGGGGATGTGCGGCGATGACCTCCGCAATCTCGTCGACCGTCAGCGCATCGAGCGCCAACCCGAGCACGTCGGTCTCCAAGCCGGCGGTGACGAGCGCGATCTCGGGCTCCATGCGATACGGCACGCCCGGCGTCGTGTGCAGTGCGATGGACAGCCAGACGTTGCGTGCTTCGGATTCGGAATAGCCGTGGCTCAACAGGAATCCCCGGGCCGCGTCGGCGCCGTTGAGTTCGAACCGTTGGTCGGTACTGCGGTACTTCTCGGTGAGGCCGAGATCGTGGCACATCGCGCCGACGTACAGCAGTTCGTGGTCGGCAACCATGCCGAGCCGCCGCCCCTGCAGCGAACCCCACAGGTAGACGCGCTGGGAGTGGTGGAACAGCAGATCCGTCGCGGCGTCGCGAACCAGGTCCTCGACTTCACGTGAGAGCTGGCTGCCCGGGATGGTCACGCCGGCAGCTAATCTGCTCATGGTCTTCACCTTCGCTCTGGATAGGGAACTCGTTGTCTCAGTGTCTTTTCACGGGAGCGATCCGCAGACCATCACCCGCCGCTGCAACTCGCTGATCGGCAGGTCGGTGACGGCGACCCCGAGGCGTTCCGAGTGCCAACCACTCGATGATCTCTTGACAGCCGATCGCCGTTCGGGAGCGGTCGGAAGGGGCGGTCGTTGCTCGCTCATGTCAGCTCCTCGACTGGGGCGGGCGCACCGGCTTGCGGTGACATTGCTCCGCCGGCCCCCTGGTCCACACCTGTGATTTCCACCGGTCATTGCCCGGGGCCGTGCGGGCTGCCCGTCGCTCGCGCTACGGCCGCCGGAGCCGGGCACCGAACTGATCGCCCGACAGTGACTTACTTCACGGGATCCGCGGCGTTAAAGACGCTGAGCAGCCGGGACAGACCAGAAAGGGATCGCCAGTGGAGGGAAACACGAACGGGCAGCCGAACGGGCACGGCCACGCCGACGCTCCGAACGGCAAACTGACGACGGTTGCGGGTGCGCCCGTGGTCGACAACAACAACGTGATCACCGCGGGCCCGCGTGGCCCGATGTTGCTGCAGGACGTCTGGTTCCTGGAGAAGCTGGCTCACTTCGATCGCGAAGTGATCCCCGAACGGCGGATGCACGCCAAGGGCTCCGGCGCCTACGGAACCTTCACGGTCACCAACGACATCACCCAGTACACCCGCGCGAAGATCTTTTCCGAGGTCGGCAAGAAGACCGATCTGTTCGTCCGGTTCTCCTCGGTGGCGGGTGAACGCGGCGCGGCCGAGGCGGTCCGCGACATCCGCGGCTTCGCGGTGAAGTTCTACACCGAGGAAGGTAACTGGGATCTGGTCGGCAACAACACCCCGACGTTCTTCATGCGTGACCCGCTGAAGTTCACCGACCTCAACCACGTCGTCAAGCGCGACCCCCGGACCAACCTGAACAATCCGCGCAACAACTGGGACTGGTGGAGCCTGCTGCCGGAGTCCTTGCATCAGGTCACCATCACGATGAGTGACCGGGGCATTCCGAAGTCGTTCCGCAACATGCACGGGTTCGGTTCGCACACCTACAGCTTCATCAACGCCGACGGCGTGCGGCACTGGGTGAAGTTCCACCACGTCTGCCAACAGAACATCGATTTCCTGACCGACGCCGAGGCCGAAGCCGTGATCGGAAAGGACCGCGAGAGCAACCAGCGGGACCTGTTCGAAGCGATCGAGCGCGGCGAGTTCCCCAAGTGGAAACTGTGCGTGCAGATCATGCCCGAGGCCGACGCGGCGACGGTGCCCTACCATCCGTTCGATCTGACCAAGGTCTGGCCACATGGCGACTATCCGTTGATCGAGGTCGGCGAATGGGAACTGAACCGTAATCCGGACAACTACTTCGCCGAAGTCGAGCAGTCCGCCTTCTCCCCCGCGAGAATCGTTCCAGGAATCGGCTTTTCGCCGGACAAGATGCTGCAGGGACGGCTGTTCTCCTACAACGACGCCCAGAACTACCGGCTGGGCATCAACCACCACCAGATCCCGGTCAACGCGCCACGCTGCCCCATCCACGCCTACCACCGCGACGGCGCGATGCGGGTCGACGGAAACTACGGCGCCACGCTGCCGTATGAACCGAACAGCTACGGCGAGTGGCAGGAACAGCCCGCCTACCAGACCCCCGGGGAACCGCTCGGCGCTGTCGGCGATGTCTATGCCTACAACTGGAACTTCCGCGAGGACGACGCCGACTACTACACCCAGCCCGGCAACCTGTTCCGGCTGATGACACCCGACGCGCAGCAGCGGCTCTTCGACAACACCGCCAGGGCGATGTTTGGCGTTCCCGCCGAGATCCAGCAGCGCTGGATCGGCCACTGCACCAAAGCGGATCCGGCGTACGGCGCCGGTGTGGCGGCTGCCGTCGACGCGCTGGAAGGTCGGCAGGTCGACACGGTTCCCGTCTGACGCGCCCGCCATGGGTGCCCGCCGACCTGTTACCGGCCGGTAGTAAGCGGCGAGATCTCGGGTGCGAGAATCGGCCCATGACTGCGGTACCGAAGGATTTCGCTCCCGGGTTGGCGGGCGTGGTGGCGTTCGAGACCGAGATCGCCGAGCCGGACAAGGACGGGGGCGCGCTGCGGTACCGGGGCGTCGACATCGAGGACCTGGTCAACCAGCGGGTGACCTTCGGCGACGTGTGGGGTCTCCTGGTCGACGGCAGGTTCGGCCACGGACTACCGCCCGCCGAGCCGTTTCCGCTGCCGATCCACAGCGGCGACGTCCGGGTGGACGTGCAAGCGGGCCTCGCGATGCTCGCCCCGATCTGGGGGTACCCGCCGCTCCTCGACATCGACGATGCGACGGCCCGGGATCAGCTGGCGCGCGCGTCGGTGATGGCGCTGTCGTACGTCGCACAGTCCGCGCGGGGCATCTATCGACCCGCCGTTCCGCAACGTCAGATCGACGGGTGTACCACCGTCACATCGCGATTCATGACGCGCTGGCAGGGCGATCCCGATCCCCGGCACGTCGAGGCGATCGACGCCTATTGGGTGACCGCCGCCGAGCACGGCATGAACGCATCGACGTTCACCGCGCGGGTGATCGCGTCGACCGGCGCCGACGTGGCGGCCGCGTTGTCGGGGGCGATCGGCGCGATGAGCGGCCCATTGCACGGCGGGGCCCCGGCGCGGGTGATCCCGATGATCGAGGAAGCCGAGAAGACCGGCGACGCGCGCGCGGTGGTGAGGGGCATCCTCGACCGCAACGAGAAGCTGATGGGCTTCGGTCACCGGGTGTACCGCGCCGAGGATCCCCGGGCGCGGGTGCTGCGGGCCACCGCCAAGCGACTGGAGGCCCCGCGTTACGAGGTGGCCGCGGCGCTGGAGCAGGCCGCCCTGGCCGAGTTGCGCGAGCGACGTCCGGACCGGGCGATCGAAACCAACGTCGAGTTCTGGGCCGCCGTCATCCTGGACTTCGCCCAGGTTCCGACCAAGATGATGCCGGCCATGTTCACCTGCGGCCGCACCGCGGGCTGGTGTGCGCACATTCTCGAGCAGAAGCGACTGGGCAAGCTCGTCCGTCCGTCCGCCATCTATGTCGGTCCCGACCCGCGCAGTCCCCAGTCGGTCGAGGGCTGGGACCAGATCGCCAAATTCTGACCGGCGCATGTCTTCCGATCCGGTTACCACGTTCGCCTCGGCGGGGCGCAGTTTCGCGGCGCTGGTGCGCGCCATCCCGGCGGACTCCTGGGACGGGCCAGGTCTGGGTGAGTGGGACCTGCGCTCGCTGGTCGGTCACGCGTCGCGCTCCCTTGTCACGGTGAGCACCTACCTCGAGTCCAGCGCCGAGAGCCAGGACATCGCCACCCCGCAGGAGTACTACGTCCGGGTGAACCCCTCGGCCCTCGGGCTCGATCCATCCGGGGTGGTCGAGCGCGGACGGCAGGCGGGCAGAGATCTCGGTGCCACCCCGGCCGCGGCGGTCGACGCGCTGCTGCAGCGAGTGCTCGGCCAGCTCGCCACCGCAGGCGACCCCCTGATCCGGGTGATCGGCGGACTGGGCATTCGGCTCCGTACCTACTTACCCACCCGCACGTTCGAGTTGGCGGTCCACGGCCTGGATATCGCCGGGGCCGTTGGTGTTCCGTTCACCCTTCCGAGCGATGTGCTCGCAGACGCGCTGCACTTGGCCACCCAACTGGCCGTCGAGACCGGCCGCGGCGAGGAAATGCTTCTCGCGTTGACCGGCCGCGGCCGACTTCCTTCGTCGTTCTCTGTCGTATGACCCGGCTCGTCGGTTGTTGTCGTTGCCGGGCGATCCCGGCGGCGTAGGAACTCACCACCGGCCCGTGCCCGGAGCACCAGCGGCCGCCGTTACCGCGCATCTCGCGGGTTTCACACTTTCTCCGTACGGCCAACATGTTTCCGTCGTCGTCGGGTTACCGGGCCGGTTCCACCCAAACAGTGAATAAACGAAACGTGTCGGCCCCGATGAGTAAGGTCGCGGCGCAGGGTCTGTATGAGCGCACCGATTTACCCAACCGAGGAGATCCCATGGCAATCGAAGTCCAGCCCGCCGTAGTCCCCCACCTCGTCGTCGATGATGCGGCCGCAGCCATCGACTTCTACGTCAAGGCTTTCGACGCCGTCGAGCACGGCCGGATTCCCGGACCCGACGGGAAACTGATTCACGCCGCACTGAACATCAACGGCTTCACGGTCATGCTCAACGACGACTTCCCCGAGATGTCGGGCGGCAAGTCGATGACACCGACGTCACTCGGCGGCACCCCGGTGACGATCCACCTCACGGTCACCGATGTGGACACCAAGTTCCAGAAGGCGCTCGACGCAGGCGCGACGGTCATCGCCCCACTGGAGGACCAGTTCTGGGGTGACCGCTACGGCGTCGTGCAGGACCCGTTCGGACATCAGTGGTCGCTGGGTCAGCCGGTGCGCGAGGTCAGCATGGACGAAATCCAGCAGGCCATGAAGCAGGGCGGGTAGCGCGATCGACCTAGACGACGCCCGGTAGGTAGAGCGCTAACAGACTCAGCGGCAACGAGTTCGAGGTCGTGATCTGGTTGATCGCCTCGATGCTGGCCGGCTTCGGTGTGCGCTCGAGTTCGGGCGTCGTCGGATCGGATCCGTACAGGCCGAACTGAAGGTCGTATCCGTTCGCCCACTCGAAGTTGTCGACGAACGACCAGTACGTGTACCCGCGGATGTCCACGTTATGGGCGACCAGGTCCTGCACGACGGCGATGTGGTTCACGATGTAGGACGGTCGCTTGGCGTCACCGGCGTCGGCGATACCGTTCTCGGTGACCCACAACGGCTTTCCGTAGGATGCCGCGGTCTCCAGGACCTCCCGGAAGCCACCGGGGTCGATGGGCTGATTGAAGTCGCTGCACGTCGGCGACGTGGCGGCGCACCGTACCGGCAGGCCGCGCAGGAACGGGAAGCCGGGGATCGGCGCGAAACCGATGCCCTGCATCGGTTGCGAGCCGCAATACTGCACGCCGAGGAAGTCTGCCTTGTCCATGAACTCGGGATGGATTTGGTCGGCGGTCTTGACGCCGTCGAAGTTGGCGTCCACCCAGCCGTCGATCACCGCGTTGGGGAACCAGTGGTTGTAGTAGCTGTTCCACGCGTCGGCCGCTTGCGTGTCGAGTGGGCTGACCGGATTGGCCGGTCGGGCCGGAATCATGTTGTTGGCGAACCCCACGAAGGCGGCGGGCTGCCCGGGGGTGGCGACCTTGTCATCCCACGTGTGGATCTCATCGAAGGCAGCTACGTAGCCTTTGGCCTCGTTGACCAGGAATGTCGAGGCGAGGTCTGGCCGGATGACACCAGGCGGCCAGTTGGGCACGAGACCCGGTATGGCGAGGAACTCGGTGAGTACCGGCGGGAACGGTTCGTTGAGCACGGTCCAGTTGTCGACCTGGTTCCCGTACTTCCACGCGACGTAGGCGGCGTACTTCTCGAACTCCGCGGGCGTGCCCGGCGAGAGCCACCCGTCGGCCGTTGCGGGCAGGCCGAGCTGGATCAGCGGCCGTGTCGCGATCGGGTCGTGCAACCATGCCGGCAACGTGAAGTGGTTGACGGTGATCAGCGGCTCGAGGTGGTTGGCCCGCAATGCGTCGAACACCTCGCGGTAATGGTCCACCTCGGCCTTGTTGGCCAGCGCGTCGAGCGCCTGCAGATCGGCGAGGCTGACGCCGCCCCCCTCATCCGAAATATCAAGCCCGGCAGTGGAGTTGGGAAAGATACGGCTCCACTCGATGCTCATCCGGAACGTGTTCATGCCGAGCTTTTGGTTGGCGAGTTCGGCGTCGCCTTCGTACTGGGTATAGGTGCCGGGCCCGTTCTCCGGGACACCGTGGGTGATTCCGAGGAACTGATTGAGCGGGTCGTGTACCCACTTGTACCAGTCGGAGTTGGGGTCGACGGGTGAGCCGGGGCCGCCCTCGGCCTGGAACCCCGCGTGCGCGACGCCCCAGCGGAAGTGATCGGGAAACGACAGGTCGATGCCCGCGACCGGCTTGGCCGTGACGGTAATGGTCGTGGCCACCGCATCACCGCCGCCAGGGTTGATGAAATCACCGAGGATCGGCACAAATTTCAGCAGTCCCAATGGGCCGTGGACGTGTAAACCCGCGGCCTCGTCGCTGACGACCACGGTGAACTGATCCGTTCCTCCCGCCGCCGCCATCGCGTTCATCGGCCGATAGGTGAAGTTGCCGTCTTGGTCGATTTCGACGGCCCCACCGTCGTGTGGTCGCCCGATGGCGGTGTAGGTCAACGGGTCCCCGTCGGGATCGGCGGCGCCGATGTTTCCTGTGATCACCGGGTCGCCGTCCAGGTTCAGGCCTTGGGTGTTCTGCACCGGGTTGTAGTGGATGACCGGCGAGGAGTTGAAGAATTCGCGACGGACCCAGGCCAGCAGCGCCCAGGGGGTCGGATCGACGGGCCATGCCGGCGCACTCGCGGCGAACGGGCTCAGCACCGCGTTGACGATGCTCGAAACAAGGCCGGTGACGTAGGTGACGGCGGTGATCGGATCGAACGCGGTCGGCCACAGCCTCAGAGACGGCACGGCCGGGGGCGGCGAACTTGTCGTCACCGCGGCTTGGCGCATGGTCATCGCCGACGAGAAGGTCTGTGTGATAACGGCATTTACCGAACCATCCGGCTCGGTAGCGTTCTCCCGCGCCGCTCGTGCGGCGGTGTCGTCGGGGGCGTTGACGGTGAGCTGGACGGCGTCGACCGTACCGGTCGGCTCCGGCGTGTCGGTGACGTTTGTCGCGAGGTGGGCCGGCTTGCCGGACTCGGGCTGCGCCGCGATCGCGGGCTGCGCCGCGGTCTCGGGTTGTGTGATGGTTTCGCGCTGGGCTTCGGGTTCATCCGGGCCGGGCGGGGTGACGCTGGGCGTTGGTGCCGTCTCCTCCTCGGCCTCCTCTGAAACCTGCTCGACGCCGGAAATCGTGGTGCCGGTGTGGGCGCCGCCCGTGCTCACCACCACGCCTGGGGAAGCTTTCGAGGTCGTCGACCCGGTCGACGTCGACGCGGGGTCGGCGTCCGGTTTCGACTCCTCGTCCGCCTGCTGCTCCGTCGCCGCAGGCGGCGTAGCCTTCCCCGCGGTTTCAGCGCCGGTGGACGACTGCGTGCTCGTCGACGACTCCGCGGACGCGGCATCGAGCGCGTCCGGCGTATCCCCCCAGGCCAGCGCGGATCCCGACCCGGTGACCACCGCGGCGCCGACCCCCAGCGCCACCGCCAAACCCCCGACCCGACCGACGCACGCGGCAGAATTCATGCACTGTGCATACGCCGCACGCCTCGGCGACCGGGCCGCTTTGCGGAAAAGCGGCCCGGCTAACGGTGCAGACCGGCCAGCAGACGTCCTCGCACCGTGCGGGCAGGCGCATTGGCTGCCGCGGCAACCATGTCTCCTATCGCGGTGAACTTGTCGCGGGGCCGTTGGCCGCCGGCGCGGGCGATCTCCGCCGCGTTGATGGCCTTCCAGCCCGCGGCGTCGACGACGCCGGGTTGCCTGCCGCGAACGAATTTGTCCAGCGCGGCCGGCCTGCGCCGCGGATCGGGCAGGCGCCCTTCGTTGTAGTCCGCGACGAGGTTGTGCACGGTCTCGGCGGCACACGACTTGTTGGTGCCGATGAATCCCGTCGGCCCGCGCTTGATCCAGCCGGCGACATAGCTACCGCGCACCGGCTGACCGGTCGAGGGGTCGACGACACGGCCGCCACCGTTGGGCACCACGGCTGCCTTATCGTCGAACGGCAGGTCCCGAATCGGCTTGCCGCGGTAACCAATTGACGTCAGCACCAATCCAGCGGGGAGTCGGCGCACCTGGCCGGTTCCGGTCACCGTGAACTCGACGGCGTCGGCTCGCGGGTCGCCGACGATCTGCTCGGGAGTGAGCCGGTACGCCAGCCGGATCCGTGGACGGGTGGCGGGCGCCGAGGCGTCGGGAAGCCTGCTCAAAACCTCCAGTTTGCTGCGGGTCAACGGATCCGACTCTTCATCGGCCAGGTCCCGCGACACCAACTCGTGGTCGGCGGTCTCCAGCACCACATCGCATGTCGACGTCAGGCCGATGAGCTCGGGCAGCGTGAACGCTGACTGCGCGGGGCCGCGGCGGGCGGCGATCACCACCTCGGCGACGCGTGATTCGCGCAGTGCCGTCAGCGCATGATCAGCTATGTCGGTACCTGCGAGCGCATCGAGGTCGGCGGTCAGAATCCGTGCCACGTCGAGGGCAACGTTGCCGTTGCCGACGATCACGACCCGCTCGTGACTCAAGTCGACAGGTAAGCCGGTGAATTCGGGATGCCCGTTGATCCAGGCAACCATCTCGGTTGCGGTGCCGGTTCCCGGCAGGCCCATGCCCTCGATGTCGAGCCGTCGGTCATTGGGCGCGCCCACCGCATAGAGCACCGCGTGGTGGTGCTCCAGCAGTTCGTCGTGAGTGATATCCGCTCCCACCTCGACATTGAGGTAGAACGTGAATCCCGGCTGCCGGCTCACCTTGTCGAACAGCGTCGTGACCCGCTTGGTGCTCTGATGGTCGGGCGCCACCCCGGCCCGCACCAGTCCGTACGGGGTCGGCAGTCGTTCGAAGACGTTGACCCGCACGCCGCGCTGGGTGAGCAATTCGTCGGCGGCATACATCGCCGCGGGCCCGGACCCCACAATCGCGACGCTGAGCGGACCGCTCGGGCGCTTCTGGACAACGGGTGCGTCGAGCACCGGCGCCAGCCTGGACGTCGGCGGCAGCTTGCTCTCGCGCTTCGGATAGAACGCCGCGTTCAACTCGATGAACGGAAGCTGCGTGGGCTTCAGCCGGGTGTCGGGCGCGATGGCCCCGACCGGGCAGGCGCTGACGCAGGCGCCGCAGTCGACGCAGGCGACCGGATCGATGTACAGCATCTCCGCGGTGGCGAACCCGGGCTCGTCCGGTGACGGGTGGATGCAGTTCACCGGGCAGGCGTAGACGCAGGACCCGTCGCTGCAACACGATTGAGTGATGACGTGGGGCATCGTTGCCTTACGCGGCGTGAACCACGTGCTGGCGAGCCGGTTCGCTGCGATAGCGGCTCGGCCGGCCGTCCATCTTGCAGATCCGCCAGACGAGCTTGGCGACCGGGTTGATCAGTCCCGTGTCCGCGCACAGCATCCGGACGTCACCGAACATGTCACGCAGGAACTGCCGTGACTCCGGCGACCCGAAGAACAGCTCCTTGCGCACCGACCGCGGGATGTCGAATTCCTTCCAGAACGCCCTCGGTGGCACGACGATCGCCGAGCACAGAACCCGCATGATGAGCGGCACGTATATCGACAGCCAGAACCGCTTGCGCCGCGGCAAATGGGGGACCCGCTTGCGCAGGTACTCGTGGGCGAAGGAGATGTGGCGGGCTTCCTCGGCCACGTGGATCGCCATCACCCGCTCCATGATCGGATGCAGCGACTTGCCCTCGCGCAAGACGTTCTTCTGCGTGTGGTCGATGGGCTCTTCGCCGGCGAGGATGCCGAACCAGAACGGGATCGGCAGCGGCCCGGCCACCAACGGGATCAATGGCTGGACCCACTTCAGCACCCGGGGCATACCGGGTACGTCGGCGCCGATGTGGTTCACCATCTCCTGGAACATCATGGTGTGGTTGCACTCTTCGACCGCCTCGTGCAGGCAGTACCGGTACTCCGGTGAGCCGTTCGGCGTCCAGAAGGAGTACTCCATCAGGCCACGGATCAGAATCGACTCGAAGTGCAGACCGACCTTCGCGACGTTGGCCTGGCGCCACATGCCGATCTCGATCTGCCGTTCGACCGGCTGCGCCCGGTACCAAGGGTGGCCGCCCAGCGGATCCGTGGCAGGCAGGACCCAGCGAGTGTCGTTCGGGATCACGGCGAACTCGGGCGAGTCCCAGTCGATGTCCTTGTACGGATTGAAGTTGCGACGCACCGACCCCTCGGACAGTGTGGTGAGCATGTCTACGTACTCGGCGTCGTCGCGGACCTCCATGTTGCGGCGCCAGCGCCTGACCATCTTGGTACGAGCCATTCGAAGCCTCCCCTGAGGTTTACATTCAGCCGCTCAATGTCCAGCAACGGTACCGCAGGTATCGCCTATTGAACAGACCCATTTCGGCCGATGCGGTGCGCCGCCCTGGCAACCGGCAGCGTGATCCAGGCCACACTCACCAGTCAACTTGCAGACAAATAGCCGGGTAGACCAGGCGGCTAACGCGCTGTCGGCTCGTCTACTTCTTTCCGAAATCCCCCGCCGCGGTCATCTTCATACCGTTGCTCACCACCGAGAACCCCGCATCCGTCAATTCGCAGTCAGTGATGACCGCGCGGTGGCCCGGGCTGTTCATCCACCAGGCGACCGCGGCAGCCGGGGTACCGCCGGGGCCATTGGCCCAGAAAATGATCTCGCCGAGGTCGGCGTACGGCGCGTAGCCGGCGTCCGTGACGCGCTGTGCGACGGAGGAGCCGTCCGAACCGGTGTGGCCCTGCACTCCGCGCTCGAGCATGTCGTTGGCCTGCCGCACTGCGGACACAGTCAACTGCGGATTGGGCGCAACGGGGCCACAGCCGTTCGCCGCGCGCGTGGCGTTGATCTGGTCCAGCAGCGCGCCACCCTCGTCCCCGGCGTCGGCCTGGGCTGGAACCGCGGTGAGCATCACAGCCAAAGCCGTTATCGCCGCTGCGCAGAACGGTAGAAGCGTCGAGATTTTCCCGCGACTGATCACACGCGCCCCCATGGGCTCAGTCCCCGACAGATCACAGTATGGACACGGCCGCGTGGCTGTATCGGGTATTTAGCCACTTCTCCGGTCTTTCCGCGCCACCATCCCCCCAGAAAGCGCCTGAGTCCGGTCACTACTCTTGACCGCATGGCCGACCTCACAATCCCGACCGATCTCAAGCCCCGCGACGGACGCTTCGGGTGCGGACCGTCCAAGGTACGGCCCGAACAACTGCAGGCGCTGGCGGCCGCGGGCGAGCTCTTCGGCACCTCACACCGGCAGGCGCCGGTCAAGAACCTGGTGGGCCGCGTCCGCGACGGCTTACGCGAGCTGTTCTCGCTACCGGACGGCTACGAGGTGATCCTCGGCAACGGCGGTTCGACGGCGTTCTGGGACGCCGCGGCCTTCGGCCTGATCGACAAGCGCTCGCTGCACCTCACCTACGGCGAGTTCAGCTCGAAGTTCGCATCCTCGGTCGCCAAGAACCCATTCGTCGGAGATCCCGTCATCGTCAAGGCCGAGGCCGGCAGTGCCCCGAAGCCGCAGTCCGACCCCTCGGTCGACCTGATCGCCTGGGCGCACAACGAGACCTCAACCGGCGTCGCGGTGCCCGTAGAGCGTCCCGAAGGGTCCGGCGACGCACTGATCGTGATCGACGCCACCTCGGCGGCCGGCGGTCTGCCCGTCGACATCACGGATGCGGACGCCTACTACTTCGCGCCGCAGAAAAACTTCTCCGGTGACGGCGGCCTGTGGATCGCGCTGCTGTCCCCGAGCGCATTGGCGCGTATCGAAGCGATCGCCGGCGCCGGACGCTGGGTGCCCGACTTCCTGTCGCTGCCGATCGCGGTCGAGAACAGCGTCAAGAACCAGACGTACAACACCCCGGCGATCGGCACGCTCATCCTGCTCGCCGAACAGATCGATTGGTTGCTCGGTAACGGCGGGCTGGACTGGGCAGTGAAGCGAACGGCCGATTCCTCGCAGCGGTTGTACTCGTGGGCGGAGGCGTCGAAGTTCGCCACCGCGTTCGTCGGCGATCCGGAGTTGCGCTCGCAGGTGGTCGGCACCGTGGACTTCGCCGACGAGATCGATGCCGCCGCCGTCGCCAAGACGCTGCGGGCCAACGGAATCGTCGACACCGAGCCGTACCGCAAACTCGGCCGCAACCAGCTTCGGGTCGGGATGTTCCCGGCCGTCGATCCCGACGACGTCAGCGCGCTGACCCAGTGCGTCGATTGGGTGGTCGAACGGCTCTGACCTGCCCGGGCGTGTCTGCCAGGTTACGAGGAGATAACGCAGTAGGGTCCAGCTCATCGGGCAAGTCGTCTCGCCCGGAGGAGGTCGGCATGCGGGAACTCAAAGTCGTTGGACTGGACGTCGACGGCAAACGAATCATCTGCGAAGCCGACGGCTCCGGCGAGAAGTTCATTCTGCGCCCTGATGACCGGCTGCGGGCCGCGCTGCGCGGCGACAGGGCCGGTTCGACTCCACCCCAACCCGATGTCGAGGTTCAAACCGTGCTGCGTCCCAAGGAGATTCAGGCCAAGATCCGGGCAGGCGCCTCAGTCGAGGAGGTCGCCACCGCCGCGGGTGAGAGCATCGCGCGGGTCGAAAGGTTTGCCCACCCGGTGCTGTTGGAGCGTGCGCGCGCGGCCGAGCTGGCAACGGCCGCACACCCGGTACTCAGCGACGGGCCCGCCGTGCTGACCTTGCTGGAGACGACGACGACGGCGTTCGTCGCCCGCGGCCTCGACCCCGAAGCCACCACATGGGACGCCTGGCGCAACGAGGACGGCCGCTGGACGGTGCAGTTGGCGTGGAAGGCCGGCAGGTCGGACCTGACGGCGCACTTCCGGTTCACACCCGGCGCGCACGGCGGCACCGTCAGCGCGGTGGACGACGGCGCCAGCGAGCTGATCGATCCCAACTTCGCCCGGCCGCTGCGTCCCGTGGCGCCGGTTCCCCAGCTCGAATTCGAGCGGCCGGAACGCGAGCAGGCGGCGGCCGCACCCGAGCCCGCACCCGAGCCCGAGCCCGTGCTCGAACTCGAACCGGAACCCACACCGGCACCGCGCCGCCCAGCCCGCAAGGGCAAGCCGGCCGTTCCGGCGTGGGAGGACGTGTTGCTGGGCGTGCGCTCAAGTGGGCAGCGATGAGCGCTTGCGCGAAGAGCAGACAACAGCGATGAGCGCTTGCGCGAAGAGCAGACAACAGCCGCTGAGTTATCCGCCGAGGGCCAGCGCCAACAGCGCGAGCCACGCGCCCGCCACCCCGACGCCGGCGCCGAGCACGAACCACCGCCACACCGGCAGCTTTCGCCACCCCCACACCGTCGGCGCCAGCCCACCGACGGCGACCAGGTTGAGCCCCACCGCAAGCAGGGGATGAACGCGGTTCAAACCCATGCTCAGCACGACGACGGCGGCTGCGGTCACCGCGGCGACGAACGCGGCCACCGTCAGACCCGTCGCCCAAGGACTGGAGTCGTCGGTCACGGCGCCAATCTAGCCGTTCGGTCGTGGTCCCGCCCGCGCCATGGCAGCAGCGCCGTCAACTCCTCGCCGGAGTTGGTGCCGGTCTTGGCCATCGCCCGGTAGATGTGGCCCTCGACGGTGCGCGCGGCGGACGATAGCAGCATGCGCGGTGGCGTCCACGGTGCCCAGCAACTCACCGATCTCCTCGAAATCCGCCGACGCTGTGGACAACCCGTCGCTATCGTCGTCCCGCAGCGCCTTGGCGAACGGGGCCGCAATCTCGACGCGGTCCTTCGACGATGCTGTGCAGTTCGTGTAGCCGGTCCGCGCAACTGCGTGCACCGAACTGCGTGGCAGCCTGCAGGCACGTCACCTCGGCGGCGAACTGCCCATTCTGTCGCGCCGTGTGGCCGGTACACAGCACGATCTCGGCCGCCTGCTCGGATCACCAACTCTAGGGCGCACTCCTCTGTCAGTGGCTCAATCTGGCCCGCTCGTAGAACGCAAGGGCGGCGGCGGTCGCAACGTTGAGTGAGTCGGTGCCGCGCGACATGGGAATCCGGACCCGCGTGTCACTGGCCCGCATGGTGTGCTCCTTGAGGCCGGGCCCCTCTGCGCCGACGAGGACGGCTACCCGCTCGTCTGCCAGGTCGGCCATCGCGCCGGCCAGGCTTTGCGCAGCCGGATCGGGCGTCATGGCCAGCAGCCGAAAGCCCTTGTCCCGCAGCATCTCAAGGTCGTGAGGCCAGGCTGTCGTCCACGCATAGGGCACCAGCAGCGCGTGTCCCATCGACACCCGGACCGCCCGCCGGTACAGCGGGTCGGCACAGCCATTGCCGAAGACCACCGCGTCGACGCCCAACCCTGCCGCGTTGCGGAAGATCGAGCCCAGATTCTCGTGGTCGTTGACTCCCTCGAGCACAGCGACGGTGCGGGCACCGTCGAGAACCTGGGCCACGGTGAGTTCTGCGGGACGCGACGCCGACGCCAGCACTCCGCGGTTGAGGTGGAATCCGACCACCTCGGCCATCACCTCGGCGCTCGCGCGGTAGTAGGGCGCGGCAAGGGCCGGATCATCGAGGTCGGCGGCGAGTTCGCCGAGTCGCCGGTCGGTGCCCAACAATGCCCGGGGACGAAACCGGGACATCAGCATCCGCTGCACCACCAGCACACCCTCGGCGATCACCAGACCCTTGCCGCTGGGCAGATCCGGCCTGCGGTCCACGCTGTTGAGGTCGCGGAAGTCGTCGAGGCGCGCGTCAGTGGGATCGACGACGTCGATGACGTTGAGGCTCACGTGCTTTCGTCAACTATGGCGGTCATCAGGTCGGCAGCCGCCAGCAAGATTCTGCGCTGCTCCGAGTCGAGGCGTTCCAGTCGCGCCTTGAGCCACTCCTGGCTGGCCCGGCGTTCGGCCTCGATCAGCTCGACCCCCGCCGGCGAAACGGATACCAGCACCTGACGGCCGTCGCCGGGGTGGGCGGTGCGGGCGACGAAGCCCAACTCTGCGAGCGAGGCGATGACACGCGTCATCGATGGCGGCCGGACCCGCTCGCGCATGGCTAACGCGCCCGGTGTCATCGCGCCCTCCTTGGCAAGCGTCGACAATGCCGACAACTGCGACAGCGAAACCGGCGATTCGGCCCGCCGAAACCGCAATTGGCGGGCCAGACGGACCACTGCCAGCGACAGGTCACTCGCCAGCCGGGCGTCGATGTCTTTCACAAAGCAAACAATACCTAGCAGGTCTCCGGGAAATCGCAGTTATCGGCTACGTTGGGCCGATGACCGCGGAACCGCCCGCCGGACCGCAGCCGCCCGCCCTGCCCGCCGGCCTGCTCGCACCGTGGCCGGTGATCGCGGTGATCACCGCCGGTTGGCTCGTCGCCGTGATCCTCGCGTTCACGGTTCCCGGCCTGCACGAGTGGCGGCCGTTCACCGTCGCGGGCCTCGGCGTCGGCGCCCTCGGAACGTCCATCTTTCTGTGGCAGCGTCAGGCCGTGCGCCGTGGATCCCGCGGAGCGCAAAGCGGACTCAGCTGATTCGACCCAGGCGAAGGAGGAGGCAATGGCCGCGCCGTTGCTGCAAGCACAGATCGACATCGATGCGCCGGTCTCGAAAGTGTGGTCCCTGATCTCCGACCTGAACCGCATGCCGCAATGGAGCCCGCAGTGCCGCTTGATGAAACCGCTCGGCCCCCTGCGCCAGGGCACCAGGACCATCAATGTGAACCGCCGCAAATACGCCTTATGGGCGACCACGTGCACGGTCACCGAGATCATCCCCGAGAAGAAGGTCGCATTCCAGGTGAACCTGAACGGCACGATCTGGAGCTATGAACTGGAGCCGACCGATGCCGGCACGCGGGTGGTGGAGAGCCGCCACGCCGAGAACGGCGTCAAACCGATTTCCAACGTCGCGGTCAACGCGATGTTCGGCGGGGTGCCGAGCTTCGAGCAGGAACTCGTCGAGGGCATGAACGAGTCGCTGTCCCGGCTCAAGGCGGCGGCCGAAAGCTAGCCGGTCTGATGCGGTGGTTCGGCGACGTCGAGCACGCCGTCGTCGTACGGATCGAACAGCGGCGAGCCGGTGCCCGGCGGCGCAGGGGTGTCCGAATGCGCGCCACAGCCGTACTCCGCATCAACGACGTGGCCGTCGGCGGCCAGACCGTTGCCGCACACGCCGAACATCGAGCCGAGCGCTCCGGACAGCCGGATGTAGAAGCCGCAGTCCCGGCACACCCGGCGGGTGGACCGGGCCATCGCCGAATCCGGCCCGTAGTCACCGTCGTGCCAGCGCTGCGCGGCCTCGATGCGGCCCCACTGGCTGAGCACCTGGCGGCGACCGAACCCGATCTCGGCGGCGACTTCGTCGACCTCGGGATCACCGCTGTCGAGATAGCCGGGCACCAGGCGGGGGTCGTCGTTGGGCGGGGAGAGCAGGTCGCCGGGACTCAGGTCGCCTGGGCGGATCCGCTCCTCCCAAGGCACCCACTTCGGCGCCAGCAACGCCGTCGGTCCCGGAACGAGCACCACCTCGCTGATGGTGACGCGCGTCGCCCCGGGGCACGCCGCCACCACCACCGCCCACTGCCAGCCGCGATAACCGGGCATATCGGCCAGGAATCGGTGTGTGGCCGCCGTCGGATCCTCGAAACCGGCACCCAGGTATTCGCCGACCGTGTTCTCGCCGCTGTACTCGATGATCGCGGCGCGCGCGTCATCAACGGCGCCGATCAGCACCGTCTCGAGGTCCACCGAGGCTACGTCGGTGTTCTCGAAGGCGCCCGTGGCGCCTTGCTCAGCAGATTCGGTCACGCTGTCCATCAGCATCAATACTGCCTCAAAGCACGAACGTGTAGCCACACCGGTCGCCTGCACGCCGCAACGACCGCGATGGGAGAGAATCTGTGTGTGACCGGATCGCGGCGTGACCCCCGGGACCCGGCGGGTCGGCGTGACCCTCGCTATTACCCGCCTCGCCCGCCGCCGGGTGCCGACGAAGAGCATCCGGGGATGGCCAACTACCCGAGCGACGGGGTGGGCTACCCGCGGCGCTCCTCGCCGACACCGAGCGCCAACCGGTGGCTGCCCCCGTTGGACGATCGGTCCTCCCGGGACTCCCGGTCGTCCCGCATCGGTTCGGGTGCCGGCGAGAAAGTCACCGTCACCCGGGCGGCCGCCCAACGCAGCCGCGAGATGGGATCGAAGATGTACGGCCTGGTGCATCGGGCTGCGACTGCGGACGGCGCCGACAAATCCGGGCTGACCGCGCTGACGTGGCCGGTGGTGGCGAACTTCGCCGTCGACGCCGCGATGGCGGTGGCGCTGGCCAACACGCTGTTCTTCGCGGCGGCCTCGGGCGAAAGCAAGAGCAAGGTCGCGCTCTACCTGCTGATCACCATCGCGCCGTTCGCCGTCATCGCCCCGCTGATCGGCCCGGCGCTGGACCGGTTGCAGCATGGTCGCCGGATCGCACTGGCGACGTCGTTCATGTTGCGCACCGCGCTCGCGGTGGTGCTCATCTTCAACTACGACGGCGCCAGCGGCAGCTACCCGTCGTGGGTGCTGTACCCGTGCGCGCTCGGAATGATGGTGCTGTCGAAGTCTTTCAGCGTGTTGCGCAGTGCCGTCACCCCGCGCGTACTGCCCCCGACCATCGACCTGGTGCGGGTGAACTCACGGCTGACGACGTTCGGCCTGCTCGGCGGAACGATGGTCGGCGGCGCGATCGCCGCGGGCGCGGAGTGGGCGCTCAACCTGTTCCGCATGCCCGGCGCGTTATACGTGGTCGTCGCGGTCACGGTGGCCGGCGCGGCCCTGGCGATGCGGATCCCGAAGTGGGTCGAGGTGACCGCGGGCGAGGTGCCCACCAAGCTGACCTATCACGGACGAAGCGGGGAGTTGAGGCGGCACCCCGAACATCGCGGGGTGCGGGCGGCTGCGCGGCAACCGTTGGGCCGCAACATCATCACCGCATTGTGGGGCAACTGCACCATCAAGGTGATGGTCGGATTCCTGTTCCTCTACCCGGCGTTCGTCGCCAAGTCGCACGACGCCAGCGGCTGGGAGCAGCTGCGGATTCTCGGCGTGATCGGCGCGGCCGCCGCGATCGGAAATTTCGGCGGCAACTTCACCGCGGCACGGCTCAAACTCGGCTACCCGGCACTGCTGGTGGTGCGCTGCACGATCGCAGTGACGGCGCTGGCGCTGACCGCCGCGCTGACCGGCACCCTGATGGTGGCCGCGCTCGCGACGCTGGTCACCTCCGCGGCGGCGGCGATCGCGAAAGCGTCCCTGGACGCGTCGCTGCAGGATGATCTGCCCGAGGAGTCGCGCGCGTCGGCGTTCGGTCGCTCGGAGTCGCTGCTGCAGTTGGCCTGGGTCACCGGCGGTGCCACCGGCGTGCTGATCTACACCGAACTGTGGGTGGGTTTCACCACGATCACCGCGGTGCTCATCCTCGGTCTCGCCCAGACGATCGTCAGTTACTACGGCGAGTCGTTGATTCCAGGGTTCGGCGGCAACCGTCCGGTGCTCGCCGAACAGGAAGGCGGCCTGACGGATCCCGCGGCGGTGGCGCCGGAGTGAAACGCGTTCTCGCCGTACTGGCGGTCGTGGTGATCGTCGCGTCGGCGGCCACGGGGGTGCTGGTCTGGCGGCTCAGCCGCGGCCACGGTCCTGACTTTCCGGAGATCAGCGCATACTCGCACGGCGAATTGGCCACGGTCGGGCCGTATCGCTACTGCAATGTGTTGCGTCTCGATGAGTGCGAAAACCCCGAAACGATCGGCCAACTCGCGGTCGACGCCCGGTTTCCCGTTCAGTTGTCCGTGCCGCCGGCGATCGCACGCGCGCCGTGGATCCTCGGTCGGGCATACGAGGGTTCCGACGTGGCCGAGGAGTTCAAGCCAGACACCAGGCTCGCAGTCACCATTCCCACCGTCGACCCGCATCGCGGCAAGCTGATCGGCATCGTCGTGCAACTGCCCACTCTGGTCCGCGACGAGGCCGGTAACGAATTCCGGCTCTCGCATGCCGAGTGGTCGATCAAGACGGTGTGGCCCTAGTCGGTCGACGATCAAGCGGGGAGGCACGAGCCGCGTTGAGGAGACCGACCATCAGCCCTAGTCGGTCGACGATCAAGCGGGGAGGCACGAGCCGCGTTGAGGAGACCGACCATCAGCCCTAGTCGGTCGACGATCAAGCGGGGAGGCACGAGCCGCGTTGAGGAGACCGACCATCAGCCCTAGTCGGTCGACGATCAAGCGGGGAGGCACGAGCCGCGTTGAGGAGACCGACCATCAGCCCTAGTCGGCCCCGTCGCCGGCGGGCACGCGTTCGGTCTCCACCGGCGGGCCGGGCGGGGTCCCGTCACCGAACGGCTTGCCGCCCAATGCCTCTCGGCCGTGCGAAGTAAGCCAATTCGAGAGGTCCGGCCCCTTGGGGACGATCTGGGTCGGATTGATGTCCTTGTGCACGATGTAGTAGTGCTGCTTGATCTGCACGAAATCGATGGTGTCACCGAACCCCGGGGTCTGGAAAAGGTCTCGCGCGTAGGCCCACAGCACCGGCATCTCCGAGAGCTTCTGCCGGTTGGTCTTGAAATGGCCGTGGTAGACGGCGTCGAAGCGCGCCAGCGTGGTGAACAGCCGGACGTCGGCTTCGGTGATGGTGTCACCGACGAGGTAACGCCGATCCGTCAGCCGTTCCGTGAGCCAGTCCAGCGCGGTGAACAATCGGTCGAAGCCCTTCTCGTAGGCGCTCTGCGAACCCGCGAAGCCGCACCGGTAGACGCCGTTGTTCACCTCGGTGTAGATGCGCTTGGCGACTTCGTCGATCTCGTCGCGCAGGGGCTCCGGGTACAGCTGCGGGGCGCCGTCGCGGTGGTATTCCGTCCACTCGGTGGAGAAGTCCAACGTCATCTGGGCGAAGTCGTTGGTCACCACCTCACCTGTCGGCACGTCGACGACGGCGGGCACGGTGATGCCCTTGGGGTAGTCCGGAACCCGCTTCAGGTAGGCGTCGCGCAGGCGCGGGATCTTCAGCACCGGGTCGAGACCGCCCGGGTCCAGATCGAACGTCCAGCTGCGCTCGTCGTGGGTCGGTCCGCAAAAACCGATCGACAGAACGTCTTCCAGGCCCAGCAAGCGGCGCACGATGATCGCGCGGTTCGCCCACGGGCAGGCCCTGGCGACGATCAGCCGGTACCGGTCCGGCTCGACCGGGTAGCCGTCGCGCCCATCGGCTGTGATCCGGGTGGTGATGTAGTCGGTGTCACGATCGTATTCGCCATTAGAGGTGGATTTGTCGGCGACGTAGGAGGCCATGCCTACAGTGTGGTCCATGACCGTCGCCGCGCTGAAGACGATGTTCGACGAAATGGTCGCGCACAAGAACGCCGACTTCATCGACAGGTTCCACGATCCCGGATTCGGGATGTTCAGCAACGGCATCAGGCAGGACTACGCGTCGTTCGCCGCCGAGCATCGCAAGATCTACGCCACCGACATCGCCTACGCATTCGATAAAGACGAGCAGGCTTGGGTCAGCGATGTCGATTCCGAAGGCACCGGCAAGGTGGCCGAACGGCTGTGGATCACCACTTCCCGGCCCGGGGAGGAACCCACCCGGATCGAGGTCGTGCTCATCGCCGCACACCGCCGTGGACGGATAGAGACGGTCTGGGAGCTGACCTATCCGAACTGGGCCGATCTTGCGGCGTTCGACGACTACGAAACGGACTAGGCGTCGAGTTCGCTCGCGACGGCGCGCACCACTTCCGAGACCCGGCGTGCGACCTTGCGGTCCGGGTAGCGGCCCTTGCGCAACTCCGGCTGCACGGCACCCTCCAGCAGGGTGATCATGTCCTCGACCATGCCGTGAAGCTCGTCGGGCGTGTGCTTGTGCTCGGCCGCGGCCGCCTCGCGACGGGTCCGGGTCAGACTCGGGGGCGGATCGATGATCTTGAGGCTCAACGCCTGCGGGCCACGACGGCCTGCGGCCACGCCGAATTCGACGCGTTGGCCCGCTTTGAGGCCCTCGACACCGGCGGGCAACGCCGAGGAGCGGACGTAGACGTCCTCGCCCTCCTCCTGCGACAGAAAGCCGAAGCCCTTTTCGGCGTCGTACCACTTAACCCGGCCGGTCGGCACTGCTCTCACCTGCTTGTCTTCTAGGAAGCGTCTCAACATGTCCAACACGAGAAAGCGTCCCGCCTGCAATCGGGACGCGTGGACGTGATCTTACTCGGAGGCCGCCACGGCTATCACCCCCTTTGTCGGTAGTCTGGAGCCACCGCTGGAGGAAGAGATGCGCCTGATCCTGAATATCGTCTGGTTGATCTTTGGCGGCTTGTGGCTGGCGCTTGGCTATCTACTGGCCGCCCTCATCTGCTTCGTCCTCATCGTGACGATCCCGTTCGGAATCGCCGCGCTCCGAATCGCGTCATATGCCCTGTGGCCATTCGGCCGCACCATCGTCGACAAGCCCGGCACCCGCCCGGGAGCACTGGTCGGCAATGTCATCTGGGTCGTCCTGTTCGGCATCTGGTTGGCGATCGGCCATGTCGTCAGCGCGATCGCAATGGCGATCACGATCATCGGCATCCCACTGGCGCTGGCCAATCTCAAGCTCGTCCCGGTGTCGCTGTTTCCGCTCGGCAAGGAAATCGTGCCCGTCGACCAGGCGCGTGCCGTCTCCGATCCTTTCCGGGCGGCGGCGTGACCGTCACCGCGCTCGGCGTTCCGTCGGTGCAGCGCCCCGCAGTGGGGATGCCCACCGATGGTCCGCTGATCGACACCTTCGGCCGCGTCGCCACCGACCTGCGGGTATCGCTGACCGACCGCTGCAATCTGCGCTGCACGTACTGCATGCCGGCCGAGGGGCTGAACTGGATGCCCGGCGAGCAACTGCTGCGCACCGATGAGCTGACCCGCCTGCTGCGCATCGCCGTCACCCGCCTCGGCATCACCAGCGTCCGCTTCACCGGCGGTGAACCGTTGGTGGCCAGGCATCTCGAGGAGGTCGTGGCCGCCGCCGCCGCGCTGCGGCCCCGCCCCGAAATCACGTTGACCACCAACGGCATCGGGCTGGACAAGCGGGCGGACAAGCTGAAACGGGCCGGCCTGGACCGGATCAACGTGTCGCTCGACACGGTCGACGCCGCGCGGTTTGCCCGCATCACCCGCCGCGACCGGCTGCACGACGTGCTGGCCGGCCTCGAGGCGGCCAAGGCGGCCGGGCTTGACCCGGTGAAGGTGAATGCGGTGCTGGATCCGGTCACCGGGCTGGATGATGCGGTGGCGCTGCTGCGGTTCACCCTCGACCACGGATATCAGCTGCGGATCATCGAGCAGATGCCGCTCGACGCCGGCCACGAGTGGCAGCGCGGCAAGGCCATCGCCGCCGACGACGTGCTCGCGGCCCTACGCCGTCATTTCGACCTCCAGCCGGACCCGGTGCCGCGCGGTTCGGCGCCCGCGGAGCTGTGGGACGTCGACGGTGGCCGGGGCAAGGTCGGCGTCATCGCCTCGGTCTCGCACGCGTTCTGCTCAGCGTGTGACCGCACCCGGCTCACCGCAGACGGACAGGTCCGCAACTGCCTGTTCGCCCGGCACGAGACCGACTTGCGGCGTCTGATGCGGGCGGGAGCCGACGACGAGGCGCTGATCGCCGCGTGGCGCGCCACGATGTGGGTCAAGGCCGCCGGGCACGGCATCAACGACCCCGGGTTCGTGCAACCCGACCGACCGATGAGCGCGATCGGCGGCTGAGTTGGCTACCAAAGTGACGGTCCGATACTTCGCCGCGGCGCGTGCGGCCGCGGGCATGGATGACGAGATCATCGGCATTGCGCCCGGTACTACGGTGGCGTCGCTCCTACTCGATCTTGGCAAACGCGATCCAGAGCTCGCCAAGGTGCTGAGCCGATGCTCATACCTCTGCGACGGAATTGCGGTGCGGGACTTGGGAATCAAGTTGCGCGACGCGCAAACCGTCGATGTTCTTCCGCCGTTTGCCGGCGGCTAGACGTGATTTACGTCACATAACAAAATGGTCACAAGCTGGCTACGGTCCGTTACATATCCACCGGCACCTGCGAGAACGCCGAAGTCTCCTGCGGTTTTAGAAGTTCATTAGATTTTGCCGCCCCGGGAATCGCCGACATCGGCAGAATTCGACGGGAATACGACTACCCGTTACGGTCATCTCCCAAGCCCCTCGACCTCAATCGGGTGGCCCGCCGCGCCCGATCTGCGCCGAGCTCCATCCGATCCGGGCGTGGCCAACGACAACAACTTGGATGGAGGCGGGGGACCCACCGGTCCACCGACAGGACCAGGAGCCGCTTGCGGTTCCTAGGGGTGAAGCCGGCATTGTCTTCGGACGAGCCGGCCGGGCGACCTCTCCAGCCCGAACCCGACAGCTGACCTCGCGGGCGCGAAGAGAGGACTTAGCGCACCTATGAGTGGACGGCACCGTAAGCCCACTGCTTCTTCAGTAAGCGTCGCGAAGATCGCCTTTACCGGCGCGGTCATCGGAGGCGGAAGCCTCGCCCTCGCCGGGCACGCCGGCGCCGCGACCGACGGCGAATGGGACAGAGTCGCCAGCTGCGAATCCAGCGGCAACTGGTCCATCAACACCGGCAACGGCTATCAGGGCGGTCTTCAATTCTCGCCGAGCACCTGGTCGTCGCACGGCGGTGGCGAGTACGCACCCTCCGCCCACATGGCCACCAAGGAAGAACAGATCGCCGTCGCCGAGCGCGTGCTCGCCACCCAGGGCAAGGGTGCGTGGCCCGTCTGCGGCACAGGGCTCTCCGGCGCGACTCCGCGCAACGTCATCGAGGAGCCCAAGGCTCTTGATGCCTCCGGGGTCAACGGTGAACTGCCGCCCCCGCCGCCGCTCGACCCCTCCGCACCGCCCCCGGCTCCCGACGCCGCGCCGTTCGATGCGCTGTCCGCCCCGCTGCCCGACGCGCCGCCACCGGATGCGCCGCTGCCTCCTCCTCCCGCCGACGCTCCGCCGCCCGACGCCCCTCCGGCCGACGTGGCCCCGCTGGACGCGCCCCTACCTCCGCCGCCGCCCGACGCCCCTCCGGCCGACGTGGCCCCGCTGGACGCGCCCCTACCTCCGCCGCCGCCCGCCGACCAGGCGCCCGTGATCGACACCGCACTCACTGTGCCGCTCGACGCGCCGCTGCCTCCTCCTCCTGCCGACGCTCCGCCGCCCGACGCCCCGCTGCCCGCTGATGCCGCGCCGGTCATCGACCCGGTTGCGGCCCCGGCCGACAACTGGGACGCCGGTGCACCCGCGCCGGACCAGCCCCAGGTGTGGGCCCTGCACGCGCCCGCGCCGCTCGACACCCCTGATCTGCCGCCGCTTCCGCCCGCCCAACCGGCTCCCCCGGCGCCGCCCGCGCCGGGGGATGCGGCGGCCCCGCCCGCTGCCGACCCGCTGGCCCCGCTCAACGCGGTCAACATCCCGGGTCCGGCCCTCGACGCGGCCAACCAGGCGATGACCGACCCGGCTGCTGCGCTGCCTGCGCTTCCGGACGGCATGCCGCACCTTCCGAGCCCGGACAGCCTGCCGCCGGGCTCCACGATGGATCCGAACGCAGTGCCCGACGACAACCCCAACGTCAGCTACCTCAAGGACCTGTGGCAAGCGGTCCAGGACCATGACATCAGCGGTAAGGAAGCGTTGATCATGGGGCTCTCCCAGCGGGGGTTGGACACGCCGTACCCGGATCAGCCTCCTGGCCCGAACGTGCCCGTCACCCCGGCGCCACCGGCCGATCCCGCCGCTGCGCCCGGCCCCGTCCCGGCGCTCGCCCCGATGGCCGCGCCCGCGCCCGACGCGGCGCCGGTCCTGCCGCCCGCCTGAGCGTTCAGGCGGAACCGACCCATTCGTCGGAGCCGTCGGCGAAGAACTGGTGCTTCCACACCGGTAGCCGCGCCTTCACCGCGTCCACAAGGCGCTCGCACGTCTCGAACGCCGCTCCGCGGTGATCCGCCGATACGGCTGCCACCAGGGCGGCGTCCCCGATCTGCAGGCTGCCGATCCGGTGGCTGACGGCGATCGCCCGGACACCGTGACAATCGCCGGCGATCTCGGCCGCCACGTCTGCCAACGTCTGTTGCGCCGTGGGGTGCGCGGAGTACTCGAGCCTGGTGACGTTCCGCCCGCCGTCGTGATCGCGCACGACACCGGCGAATGCCACCACGGCGCCGGAGGCCACATGTGCCACCAACGAGTCATGCTCGACCAACTCGATCGGCTGATCGGTCAGCGCTGCCCGGAGCACGACGGCCGTCATCGCGAGTGGTCCTTTCCGTGGAGCTGGTCCAGGGCGTGCTCGAGCACGTCGTCGAGCACCCTCAGGCCGTCTTTGACCCCGCCGGGCGAGCCGGGCAGGTTCACGATCAGCGTGCCATCCCTGACGCCGCACACGCCGCGGGACAGCACCGAGGTCGGCACGTGCGGCAGACCCGATCTCCTGATCGCGTCGGCCAGGCCAGGAATCTGGTAATCGACGATGTTGGCCGTCGCATCGGCGGTTCCGTCCGTCGGCGATATGCCGGTGCCGCCGGAAGTGATTATCACGTCGACCTTTTCACCGACCGCGGCGAACAGCGCGTGATTGACCCCGCTGCCGTCGGCGACGACGACGGGCGCTGGTGTCTCGATGCCGCGCTGGGTGAGCCAGTCGACGATGATCGGCCCCGTGCGGTCCTCGTAGACACCCGCGGCGGCCCGCGTGGAAGCGATGACGACCCGGCCGGTTCTCAGCATCTCGTCCATGTCCCGGTCTTGCCGCCCTCTTTTCGCAGCACCCGAATACCGTCGATGGCTGCCGCCGGGTCCACCGCCTTGATCATGTCGTAGACGGTCAGGGCCGCCACGCTGACGGCGGTCAACGCCTCCATCTCGACCCCGGTGCGGTCTGTGCTGCGCACCGTGGCGGTGATGCCGACCGTTCCCGGGCCGGCGGCGTCGCCGATGTCGAAGTCGATGTCGACTCCCGTGAGGGCCAGTTGGTGACACAGCGGAATGAGATCGCTGGTCCGTTTCGCGGCGAGGATCCCCGCCCACCCGCGCGGTGGCCAGTGCATCGCCCTTGGGCAGCCCGCCCGACGCGATCAGCGCGACGACGTCAGGCCGGGTGTGCAGCATGCCCGAGGCGACGGCTGTGCGCTTGGTGACGTCCTTGCCGGTCACGTCGACCATGTGCGCCGCACCCGTTTCGTCGAGGTGCGAGAGGCGGTGCGCCGGGTCGGTCACCGTTACTTGTTAACCACCGTGACGGGGTGGGTGTACGGCAGGTCATCGGCCGGCAGCGGAAACGCCAGGTCGCCGAACGGCGACAGCGCGCCGGTTCGGTCGGTAGCCAGCTCGCTGACCGCGTGATCATCCTCGCCGTCGGTCTCGGGCCAGCCCGGGTCGACGTAGCGGTTCTTCCCTTTGTTGTCAGCCACGTGCACATTGTGGCAGGCGCAGCGGCCAGTGGCGACACCGGCGGGCTGCTTTACGCTGGTCAGCAATGACCGAAACTACTCCGGGCGTCCCGCTGGGCGCCTGGCTGGCCGCGCTTGACGATGAGCGGCTCATCCGGCTGCTGGAGTTGCGGCCCGACCTCACCCAGCCGCCGCCCGGCACCATCGCTGCACTGGCCGCGCGCGCGCAGGCGCGCCAGTCGGTCAAGGCCGCCACCGACGAGTTGGACTTCCTGCGCCTGGCGGTTCTCGATGCCCTGCTCGTGCTGCACGCCGACACCAACGCCGTGCCCGTGACCAAGTTGCTGGAACTGATCGGCGAGCGGGCCTCCGAGAGTGCCGTCAGCGCGGCGATCGACGATCTGCGCGCGCGCGCACTGGTCTGGGGCGATCCCGCCGTGCGGGTGGCGGCGGAGGTGGTCGCCGGCCTGCCGTGGTATCCGGGCCAGGCGGCGGTCGAGGTCACCCTCGACACCGCGGAGGAGATCGGCGCCCGGCTCGCCGCGCTCGACGAGGCACAGCTGGACCTGTTGCGGAAGCTGCTCGAAGGGTCACCGATGGGGCGCACCCGCGACGCCGCACCGGGCACGCCGCCGGACCGCCCGGTGCAGCGACTGCTGGCCGCCGGCCTGCTCCGTCAGGTCGACGCCGACACCGTGATCCTGCCCCGGCTGGTGGGTCAGGTGATGCGCGGCGAGCTGCCCGGACCCGTGTCGCTGGTCGAACCGGACGCGGTCGTGTCCACCACCACCGTCGCCGACGTCAACGCGGTGGCCGCCGGCGCCGCGATCGACCTGCTGCGCGAGGTCGAGCTGGTACTCGAAACCCTCGGCGCCACACCGGTTCCCGAGCTGCGCAGCGGAGGGCTGGGCGTTCGCGACGTCAAGCGGCTGACCAAGCTGACCGGCATCGACGAGGCACGACTCGGCCTGATCCTCGAGGTGTCGTCGGCGGCCGGGCTGATCGCGGCCGGCCTGCCCGAACCGGATCCCCGCGACGACGGCGCCGGCCCGTACTGGGCACCGACGGTGGCCGCAGACCGCTTCGTCGAGTCCCCCACCGCGGTGAAGTGGCACACCCTCGTGTCGACGTGGCTTGACCTCCCGGCCCGGCCGGGGTTGGTCGGCAGCCGCGGACCCGACGGCAAACCTTATGCCGCACTGTCGGATTCGCTGTTCTCCACGGCGGCGCCACTGGATCGCCGGCTTCTGCTGGCAGTGCTGCAGGGCCTGCCAGCGGGGTCCGGCGTGGACGCCGGGGAGGCGTCGCGCGCGATGATCTGGCGGCGGCCGCGCTGGGCGATACGCCTGCAGCCGGCGCCGGTGGGCGAGCTGCTGACCGAGGCGCATGCGCTGGGCGTGGTGGGCCGCGGCGCCCTGTCCACGCCGATCCGCCGGCTGCTCGCCGGCGACCCGTCCGAGGACGTCATCACCGCGATGGGAAAGGTGCTGCCCAAGCCGATCGACCACTTCCTGCTGCAGGCCGACCTGACGGTGATCGTGCCCGGCCCGCTGGAGCGTGACCTGGCCGAACAACTGGGATCCGTCGCCACGGTGGAGTCGGCGGGCGCGGCGATGGTGTACCGCATCAGCGAGGCTTCGATCCGGCGTGCCCTGGATACCGGGCGCACCGCGGGCGAGCTGCACGCACTTTTCGCGAGGCACTCCAAAACACCTGTACCGCAAGGACTGACCTATCTGATCGACGATGTCGCGCGGCGCCACGGACAGCTGCGGGTCGGCATGGCGGCGTCGTTCGTGCGTTGCGAGGATCCCGCGCTGCTGGCGCAGGCCGTGGCGGCGCCGGCGACCGAACCGCTCGAGATGCGTCTGCTCGCCCCCACGGTCGCGGTATCGCAGGCGCCCATCTACGAGGTACTCGGTGCATTGCGCGACGCGGGTTTCGCGCCCGCCGCCGAGGATTCGACGGGCACGATCGTCGACATCCGCGCCAGGGGCGCACGGGTTCCCGCGCCACCGCGCCGCCGAGCCCACCGGCCGACCGTCGCTCCCACCAGCCAGACGCTGGGAGCGATCGTCGCCGTGCTCCGCAAGGTCGCCGCCACGCCGTCCTCAAGCATGCGGCTGGACCCGACGGTGGCGATCTCGCAGCTGCAGGAGGCCGCGCATCTGCAGACCTCGGTCGTGATCGGCTACGTCGACCCTGCCGGGGTGGCCACCCAGCGGGTGGTCGCGCCGATCAATATCCGCGGCGGCCAGCTCACCGCCTACGATCCGGCGTCCGGCCGGGTACGGGAGTTCGCGATCCACCGCGTCACGTCGGTGGTGTCGGCGGACGAAAAATAATCGACCCGGCGGCCGGGTGCAAGACAGCCAATTCACAGGAGTCTCCGTGAACATGGCTGTGTGACAACGCTATTAAGCGAAGCCGCACAGGCGCCATACCGACACGGCCTGTCTTTGCTGCACGGCTGGCTTCCGCTGGTGATCCAGGCCGTCGCGGCCGTGGTGCTGGTGGTGGCCGTCGGGTGGCGTTCCCGGCGCTGGCGGCTGGTTTGGCTGCCGGTGGCGGTCGTCATCGGTCTGCTCCTTGCGGCCTGGGCGCACTGGTATGTCGATTCGCAGGGCCTCGCGGGTGATCCCGCCCCGTCGTCGCTCTGGGTCTGGGTCGGCCTGACCGGCGTTGCGCTGACGGTCGCGGCCCTCGGTTGGCGTGGCATCCGGTGGCGCCGCCGGGCGGTGTCGCTGCTGGCCGTGCCGCTGTGTCTGCTCAGCGCCGGGGTGGCGCTCAACCTGTGGGTCGGCTATTTCCCGACCGTCCAGATCGCCTGGAACGAGTTGACCGCCGGTCCGCTGCCCGACGAGACCGATATGGCCACCGTCACAGCCATGCGACGCGATGGCACGGTGCCCACCCACGGGGCGCTGGTCCCGGTGACCATCCCCTCCGACGCGTCACATTTCAAGCACCGGACCGAGTTGGTGTACCTGCCGCCCGCGTGGTTCGGCGGCAAGACGACACCCAAGCTGCCCGTCGTCATGATGATCGCCGGTGAGTTCAACACTCCCGCCGACTGGCCGCGCACCGGGAACGCGATCGCCACCATCGACGCGTTCGCCGCGACACACGGAGGTAACGCTCCGGTGTTCGTCTTCGTCGACGTCGGCGGCTCGTTCAACAACGACACCGAATGTGTGAACGGACCGCGCGGCAATGTCGCCGACCACCTCACCAAGGATGTCCCGCCGTACGTCGAGTCCACGTTCGGGGTGAGCACCGCCAGCGCCAACTGGGGTGTCCTGGGCTGGTCGATGGGCGGCACCTGCGCGGTGGACCTGACCGTGATGCATCCCGAGCTGTTCAGCACGTTCGTCGACATCGCCGGCGACACGGGACCCAACGCGGGCACCAAGGAGCAGACGATCGCGCGGATCTACGGCGGAAACGCCGCGGCGTGGCCGGTCTACGACCCGACCACGGTGATCACCAAGCACGGCCCCTACCGCGGCATGGCCGGGTGGTTCGCGATCTCGTCGGACGCACCCACGCAGCGGAAGGGACCGGCCAACCCAGACGCCGTCGGCCTCGGTGGGCAGGACGCGGCGGGCAACCCTGGCGACCAGACAGAAGCCGCGAACTCGCTGTGCAGCCTCGGCCGCGCGAACGGGATCGCCTGCGCGATCGTGGCCTCCCCTGGCAAACACGACTGGCCGTTCGCCACGGCGGTGTTCACCAAATCCCTGCCGTGGCTGGCCGGCGAAATCGGCACGCCGGACGTGCCGAAGATCCCGCTGCCGGGCGGGGGCGCGGCGCCGGGGCCGGTGGGCACTCCACTTCAAGCTGCGACGCACTGATCTCAAGATCGCGTTGGGCACTGATGACCAGCGCCGTCCAAGCGAACAATGCAGTCAGCAGGCATTCGCAGTGATCGCTCCACGCCCGGCACAGCCTGAACGCCTTCTCGGTCCCGGCATGGCGGCACGTCCGACACCGGCAGATCGGCGCACGTCAACAGCCGGAGAACGACCCGGCAATGGTGGCGGTCGCGGAGCGGCTGCGACGGGCTGAAACAGCGGGTGTCCGACGGTTCCGGATAATGGACAGAATGACCGACGGCCCCCTGATCGTGCAGTCCGACAAGACGGTGCTGCTCGAAGTCGACCACGAGCAGGCCGCGGCGGCGCGCGCCGCCATCGCGCCGTTCGCCGAACTGGAGCGCGCGCCCGAACACATCCACACCTACCGGATCACCCCGCTTGCCTTGTGGAACGCGCGAGCCGCCGGCCACGATGCCGAGCAGGTGGTCGACGCGCTGGTGTCCTTCTCGCGGTACGCGGTGCCCCAGCCGCTGCTCGTCGACATCGTCGATACGATGGCGCGTTACGGCCGGCTGCAGTTGGTCAAGAGCCCGGTACACGGCCTGACATTGGTGAGCTTGGACCGCGCGGTGCTCGAGGAGGTGCTGCGCCACAAGAAGATCGCCCCGATGCTGGGCGCCCGCATCGACGACGACACCGTCGTGGTGCACAACAGCGAGCGCGGGCGCGTCAAGCAGATGCTGCTGAAGATCGGCTGGCCCGCCGAGGACCTGGCCGGCTACGTCGACGGCGAGAAACACCCCATCGACCTCCACCAGGACGGCTGGCATCTGCGCGACTACCAGGAGATGGCGGCCGACTCGTTCTGGGAAGGCGGCTCCGGGGTGGTGGTGTTGCCGTGTGGCGCGGGCAAGACGCTCGTCGGCGCCGCCGCGATGGCCAAGGCGGGCGCGACCACCCTGATTCTGGTCACCAACACCGTCGCGGGTCGGCAGTGGAAGCGCGAACTGATCGCCCGCACGTCGCTGACCGAGGACGAGATCGGCGAATACTCCGGAGAGAAGAAGGAGATCCGGCCCGTCACGATCGCCACGTATCAGGTGATCACCCGCCGAACCAAAGGCGAGTATCGCCACTTGGAGTTGTTCGACAGCCGCGACTGGGGCCTGATCATCTATGACGAGGTGCATCTGCTGCCTGCGCCGGTGTTTCGGATGACGGCCGACCTGCAGTCGCGCCGGCGCCTCGGGTTGACCGCCACCCTGATCCGCGAGGACGGCCGCGAGGGCGATGTGTTCAGCCTCATCGGGCCCAAGCGCTACGACGCGCCCTGGAAGGACATCGAAGCGCAGGGCTGGATCGCCCCCGCCGAATGCATCGAGGTGCGGGTGACGATGACCGACAACGAGCGGATGCTCTACGCGGTCGCCGAACCCGACGAACGCTACAAGCTGTGCTCGACCGTGCACAGCAAGATCGCCGTCGTCAAGTCGATCCTGGAACGCCATCCCGGCGAGCAGACACTGGTGATCGGCGCCTACCTCGACCAGCTCGACGAACTCGGCCAGGAGCTCAATGCCCCGGTGATCCAGGGATCGACCAAAACCGCTGAGCGCGAAGAGCTCTACGACGCGTTCCGGCGCGGTGACATCTCCACCCTGGTGGTGTCGAAGGTGGCGAACTTCTCCATCGATCTTCCGGAAGCCAGTGTTGCCGTGCAGGTTTCGGGTACATTCGGATCGCGCCAGGAAGAGGCACAGCGCCTGGGGCGGCTGCTGCGCCCGAAGGCCGACGGCGGCGGCGCGATCTTCTATTCGGTGGTGTCACGCGACAGCCTCGACGCCGAGTACGCCGCACACCGGCAGCGGTTTCTGGCCGAGCAGGGCTACGGCTATGTCATCAAGGACGCCGACGACCTGCTGGGACCCGCGATCTAGACGTGCGGCCCAACGGCTTTCGCGACGGTCAGCAGCACCGCCGAATCCTCCAGGGCCTGCAGGCCGTGGCGCGACGACGGGATGACGATGTGATCGCCCGCCGAACCTTCCCAGTGGACTTGCTCGTTGGTGATGCGTACCCTGCCGACCAGCACCTGCAGGGTAGCTTCACCCGGGCTCTCGTGGTCGTCGAGCCGGCTGCCCGCGGTCAGCGCGATGACGGTCTGGCGCAGGGAATGTTCATGCCCCCCGTAGACGGTGTGCGCGCTGCGACCGCTGTTCGCGGCGCGGGCGGCCTCGAGGTGTTCGCGCGCAAGCGCAGTCAGTGAAACCTTGTTCATACCCGGCGTCCCCTTCCAGACGATCGGACATGCCATCCAGTGCCTGAGCCATGCATCGTCTCGATTCAGGCCGTGGACTTCGAGCCATGAGCAACACATCGGATAAGCAGTCCACTCACACCATTCTCGTCATCGGCAGCACCGGCAAGACCGGAAAGCGCGTGACGGCACAACTCGAAGAGCGCGGTATCGATGTCCGGCACGAAGGCATCCGGTCTGGAGTAGACGACGATTCTTCGCTGCGCCTTCTTCGCGCAGAACTTCAGCGAGGGCGCCTGGCTCGACGAGATGCGCACCGGCGCCGTGGTGTTTGCCGGTCGGCGACGTACAGGAACCACTTGGATTACGCACGCGAGGCCCGACGGGTGCGTGGGCGTACTAGTCAATTTCGAATCGCGGCGAGCACAAGTCACTGCTGCGGGAAGCGCGCGGCCAGCGCGTCGAGGAGTTTCTGGACCTCGGCGACCCGTCCCCGGAGCCGCACCAGAGCCTCAGGAACGCGGTGGCCGTCGTCGAAGCCTCGCTCACATCGCTTCAACCAGCGCTGTTCAGCAGAATCGGCGAGGTGGTTCGCCTCCGCCATCTCAACAAGCAAGATCGCTTCGAACGATTGAGCCTGCGCCACATCGTTGGTGTGCATGGGCCGCGAGATCGATAACACGTCGCGATCATTGCCGACGATCGTAACTTCAGCGACTCCACAGGTTCACCAGTCGGTCAACCTTCCGACCGACGTCGGTAACCGCGCGTTAACGGTCGGCCCCACCGCGTGCGAGCCTCGGTCTACCAGTTGGGAGCATGCTGGTCGTGGCGGGATCGATGCACACCGACGCACCCTGTTCGGGTGCCAACAAAGCCTGGACTCGCGGCCTGGCCGCACATCGGCAGGGTCGCCGCCGCCCTTGGCGCGGCAATGGGAATCGGGCGGTTTGCCTATACCCCGATCCTGCCGCTGATGACCGCGCACGCGGGCCTCACTCCGCATGCGGCCGCCCACCTCGCCACCGCGAACTACACCGGCTATCTGGCCGGGGCTCTGGCAGGGACCTTCTCGACGCGCCTGGCCCGCTCCGCAACGGCACTACGCATATCGCTCGTCGTGCTGGTCGCCACCGTGGCCGCAATGCCGTTGACTTCCAACCTCATGGCTTGGGGGGTGCTGCGTACGGTCGCGGGTTTCGCCAGCGCGCTGGTGTTCGTCATCGCGATCAACTCCCTGCTGGAGCATTTACGGGACCATTCGCCGCACCTGCCCGGCTGGGGCTTCGGCGGCGTCGGCGTCGGGATCGCGCTCTCGGGTGCCCTCGTGCTGTCGCTGCCGCCCTCCGCGAGTTGGCGGACGGCATGGTGGGCGGCCGCGGGCCTGGCCGCTGTCCTCAGCGCCGCCGCCTGGGCGATGCATGGCGGCCCGAAGCCACCTTCGCCTGTCGCTGCGACTCCGACGCCGAAGCGTCCCGCCGCCCGCCTGTTCGCGGCGCTGTTCGTCAGCTACACCCTGGAAGGAATCGGATACATCATCGCGGGCACCTTCCTGGTCGCGGCTATCCGGGAGAACTCCACCGGGTGGCTGGGCAACGGGGCCTGGTTGCTCGTGGGTGTGGCCGCGGCTCCGTCGGCGGCGCTGTGGGCGTGGCTGAGTAAACGATGGTCACACGCCGTCCTTCTCGTCGCGGCGCTGCTGTTGCAGGCCGTCGGGATCGCGATGCCGGCCGTGACACACAGCGCGGTTGCCGCCCTTTTCGGGGCGATGCTGTTCGGCGCCACGTTCATCGGCGTGAGCACCCTGGCACTGGCGGCCGGAAGACTGCTGCAGTTCCCCGGCTCGGTGGCCCTGTTGACGGCCGGATACTCGGCCGGACAGATCGCGGGTCCCGTTCTGGTGAACCCCCTTCTCGCCGAGGGGTTTCGGCTCGCGCTGATCGCGGCCGCGATGGTTGTCGTTTCGGCGGCGGGCGTGGCGGTCCTGCTTCGAGCCGGAGTCATCCGCGCCGGTGCGGATCGTCTCGTGGCAACCAACTCTCCGGGTCGGCCGTGAGGTCCTCGGCATCGCGGGTGAACGCGTCGGCGACCGCCAGGACGGCGCCACTCGTCTCGCTTCGGCGCCAGACCAAGGACCACGTCCACAGTGGTGTGGGATGCACCACCGAACGGCGAACCAAACCGACGGGCTCGGCGGTGTCCTGGCCCCTCGGATTGTTGAGCACGGGCCGCCGCAGCCGGCGTACGTGCTCGAAAAATGTGGGCCCCGTGACTCCTCCGTCGTCGACGCGCATGATGCCCGCGCCGGTGTCCCTGGCGAATTCCTCGGCGTAGCGGTTCCAGGACGACCAACTGACCGTGTCACCGTCGACCAGTACGACGATGTCCTCGGCGTCCACAGGTGCGGTGTCGGAGCCGGCACTGAGTGCGTAGAGCCGGTCGACCCCGAGCAGTCGGGCATGCAGCGACAGGTTCTCGAGGTCGGTGTCCTGCACCCAACAGATCGCGAGATCCAGACTCCCGTCGGACACCCGGGAGGCCTGGGTGTGCGACGGCATCACCCAGGTGTCGACACGAAGCTTCGCCACTCCGGCGGCACGCTCCGCCAGGTCGGGCGGGCGCCACTTGACATAGCCGAGCCGGACAGGCTCCGATATCGACAAACCCGCAGCGCGCCTTCGCAACTCGTCGGCCCGTTCCAGCAACGTCCGAACCTCGGGCATCAGGGCGGCGCCGGCGGGCGTGAGCGTCACCGAACGGCGATCGCGGTCGAACAGACGGACCTTCAAATCGCGTTCCAACGCCTTGATCTGCTGGGACAGCGACGGGCCGGCGATATGGAGGCGTTCGGCGGCGCGACCGAAGTTCAGCTCCTCGGCGACCGTCAGGAAGTAGCGCAGCTGGCGCAGTTCCACGCGGTAATCCTAGTGCACTGAGAGCCTGTGCCTATCAGCAGCGAGATAACAGAACGTTGCCAACGGGACTCAGTGAGGCCCGCTCGAGTGTTCGGAAGTGCAGAAACCGAACAGGGGAGCACACCATGAATTCACCACACGTCGCCATCGTCACCGGAGCCTCGCAGGGCATCGGCGAGGGGTTGGTCCACCGCTATCGCAAACTCGGCTACGCCGTGGTCGCCAACTCGCGCACCATCGGCGGGAGCGACGATCCGATGGGTCTGACCGTAGCCGGCGATATCGCGCAACCCGGTGTCGGTGCACGCATCGTCGAGGCAGCGATGGAGCGCTACGGCCGGATCGACACCGTGGTCAACAACGCGGGCATCTTCATCCCCAAACCGTTCACCGACTACACCGACGACGACTACGACGCGATCGCCGGGGTCAATCTGCGCGGCTTCTTCGAGGTATCCCGTTCGGCGGTGCGCGCCATGCTCTCCCGCGACGGTGGAGGTCATGTGGTCAACGTCTCCACCAGCCTGGTGGACCAAGCCAACTCCCAGATCCCCTCGGCGTTGGCCGCGCTGACCAAAGGTGGCCTCAACGCCGTCACGAGGTCGCTGGCGGTGGAGTACGCGGACCGCGGGATCCGTTTCAACGCCGTGGCTCTCGGCGTCATCCGCACCCCGATGCACGATCCGTCGACTCACGAAGCGCTGGCCAAGATGCATCCTCTCGGTCGCCTCGGTGAGATCGATGATGTCGTGGACGCGGTCCTGTACCTGGAGCAGGCGCCTTTCGTCACCGGTGAGATCCTGCACGTGGACGGCGGCCAAAGTGCCGGGCGATGATGTTCTGCGCGAGGTTCTGGATCTGTGGAAGACCGGCATCGACGCCGAGCGGCCCGAGTGGGTGGGGGGTGTTCACGGAGGATGCCGTCTTTCAGGGGCTGAGCCCGTACACCGTTGGGCGCCAAGGCGTCCGGGATTACTACGCGGGCCAGCCCCGCGGCACGACGGTCAGGTATTCGGTACTCGAGAGCCGCAGGCCGGCAGCCGACGTGGTGCACGGCTATGTGCAGGCGGACTTCGCCTATCCCGACCGGCCACCACTGCGCCTTTATCTGAGCGTGGTGGCCCACCGCATCGACGGCAGATGGAGCATCGCCGCTTATCAGGCGTCGCGGGAGCCCTCGCCGAGAGCCGGTATGACCTCGCGTTCGAATAGCTCGATGCCGGAACGGTCGTAGGCGGCCTCGGGAAAGTACAGGATCGCGTATTCACAGCCGAGGTCGCGCATCCGCTGCATTTTCTCGATCACCTGCTCCGGGGTCCCTGACCCGGATTCCGGTGCGGTGACCGACGCCAGCATTCCGTCGACGGCGGTGCCGTTCGCCTTGGCCACCAGCCGGGCGCGAATCCGTGCGACGCGGTTGCTGACGTCGGCGTCCGATTCGCCGATCACGGTATTGAAGTTGGCCGATCGCACGATGGCGTCGTAATCCGTGCCGACCTCGCGGCAATGGCCGGCCAGCACCTGCGATTTGTGCGCGAACGCGGCGGGGTCGGAAGTGAAGTTGGTGTACTGCGCGTACTTCGCGGCTATCCGCAGCGTTACCTTCTCGCCACCGCCGGCAATCCACATCGGGATGCCGCCGTCCTGCAAGGGTTTTGGCTCGACGATCGGCCCGTCCACCTGATAGTGCTTGCCGTCGAAGGTGACCTCACCGTCGCGCCAGGCGTCACGCATGATCTGAACACCCTCGTCGAGACGCGCGAGCCGTTCGCCCGCGGAGGGGAATCCGTAGCCATATGCGCGCCACTCGTGCTCGTACCAGCCGCCCCCGATGCCCATCTGGACGCGGCCGCCGGAGATGATGTCGGCAGTGGCGGCGACCTTGGCCAGATAGACGGGGTTGCGATAGCTCATCGCGGTGCACATCTGGCCGAGCTTGATGCGCGACGTCGTCGCCGCATACGCCGCCATCAGCGACCACGCCTCATGGGTCGCCTCATGCGTCGGCATGGGCACGGTGTGGAAGTGGTCGTATACCCACAGTGAGTCGAATGCGCTGTCGTCGGCGTAGGCGGCGAGGTCCCGCATCACCATCCAGTGCGTGTCGGTCGGAATGTCAACAAGGTCGAGTCGCCAGCCCTGGGGGATGAACAGTCCGAATCGCATGACGGGGACTCTAATATCAGCGCCGGGTGGCCACCTATCGCGCGGCAATTCGATGAACACGTGACACAAGTGGCCACTCGACGATCGGTGAAGCGTCAGACTGCAGGGATGTCCCGGTCGAGCGATGCCCGAGCACGTTACGAGCGGATGCGTGCCGCCCACGTCTTGGCCGTCCAGGCCGCGTTGGCGGACCACGTCGCGCGCCTGGCGTGGTCACGTGAACAGCTGAACCGGTACCGCGATCAGCGGCTGAGGGCGTTTCTGGCTTATGCGCGCGAGCGGTCGCCGTTTCACGCCGCACGTCTCCGCGACGTCGACGTGTCGTCGGTTTCCACAGCCGACCTGGCACGCATACCGGCGATGACGAAAGCGCAGGCGCAGGACGAGTGGGACTCGATCGTGACGGTCCGGGACCTCACCCGGGACGGCGTCGAGCGCATTCTGGAGTCGCAGCAGTGGTTTTCGTACACCCGCGGGGACGATCAGGTGTTCAGCTCGGGCGGTTCGAGCGGCGTGCGCGGCGTCTATGTCTGGGGTTGGGATTTCTTCGTTTCCGCGGCCTGCCTGGCCTGGCGGACGCAAGCGAGGTCGGACGGCAACGAATCATCGTCGCGATCCCCGGCCGGGATGGCCGTGCTCGAGGCGGGCGTGCCTCCACACGCCAGCACGCCGCTCTTCGATGTGCCCCTCTCCGCCGACATGCAGACCGTGGTGATCCCCGCGGGTGAACCGTTCGACAGGGTGCTGGCGGCGGTGGCGGCCGCCCGTCCCACTCATCTTGTCGGCTACTCGTCGGTGATCGGCCGACTCGCCCGTGCCGCGCTGGCGGGCGAACTCGACTGCCGTCCGGTGCGGGTGAGCACCAACTCCGAACCCCTGCTCGAGGAGGACCGAAGGGCAATCCGCGAGGCGTGGCAGGCGCCGGTCCACAATTTGTGGGGATCCACCGAGATCGGGGTGCAGGCGGTCGGATGTGGCCTCGGTGACGGACTTCACGTGTGTGAGGACGAGGTCGTGCTCGAGCGCGTCGACGAGAACGGTTCGCCGGTCGGTCCCGACGAGCCTGCCGCGCGGACGCTCGCCACGGGACTGGCCAATCGGACGTTTCCCTTCATTCGCTATGACCTCGGCGACCAGGTCACGTGGCTTGCTGGCACGTGCGAGTGCGGCAGCTCGTTTGCTCGGGTGGCAGATATCGGCGGACGGCGCGACGACGACTTTCGGTACGGACGGATCTCGGTTCCGGCCGGCGCATTCCGGCACCTCCTCGGCACAGACCCGCGGATCTCCGAATACCAGGTCGCCCAGACCATCGCCGGCGCGGATATCGTCGTCGTCGGCACCCCCGACGTGAACGCGCTGCGCACCGCCCTGACCGTCGCGCTTCGCGAGTTCGGTTTGTCCGCCCCCGTCGTGCACGTCGGCGTCGTCGAGCGCATCCCCCGTCACCACGCGACCGGCAAACTGAGGCGGTTCATCCCGCGCGACTAGCCTGGCGAACATGGCCCTATCCAAAGAAGAACGCGAGCAGTTTCTGTCCGAGCCACACATCGCCGCGCTCTCGGTGAGCGCGGGCGACAAGCGCGGTCCGCTCACCGTACCGATCTGGTACCAGTACACCCCTGGCGGCGAACCGTGGGTGCACACCGGCAATGGTTCTCGCAAGCACCGCCTCATCGAAACCCAGGGTGAATTCACGTTGATGGTGGAACGCGCCGACCCCAGCGTGCGCTACGTCGCGGTCGACGGCCCGGTCAGCCGCATCGAACCCGCCACCGATGAGCAACTCGTCGAGATGGTCAAGCGGTACCTGCCGGCCGACAAGGTGGAGGCCTACCTCGAGTTCGCCCGCCGCGAGCCCGGCGAGGGCGTGGTGATCTACATGAAGCCGGAGCACTGGCTGTCCGCAGATCTCGGATCTCTTTGACCGATGGGCGGACGGCGGCTCCTGTTCGAGTCCCTCTACCGGCTGGGTTTCGTCCCGTGGGACGGCCACCCGCTGCCGAAGAGCCTGCGGGACCTGGTCGAGGCACCCGAAGCCCTGTCGGCGGGCACGGCGCTCGATCTCGGCTGCGGGACCGGCGACAACGCGATCTACCTCGCCAGGCACGGCTGGCAGGTGACCGGGGTGGACTATGTCGCCAAACCGTTGGACAAGGCGCGGGCCAAGGCGGCGGCCGCGAACGTCGCCGTCACGTTCGTCCAGGCCGATGCGACCCGGCTCAGCTCGGAGGGCGTCGGGGCCGGGTTCGACCTGATCGTCGACAACGGTTGCCTGCACGGAATGAACGCGCAGGATCGTGATGCCTACGTGCGGGAGGTGACCGCGGTGGCCGCGCCGCGCGCCCGGCTTCTGTTGATCGAGTTCATTCCTGGCGGGTCGTTCGGCGTGCCCGGCATCGATCCCGACGAGGTCAACCGCCGGTTCGTGACGGACTGGACACCGGTGACGTCGGGAAGTGAGCCCGAAATGGATCACAACGGCAAGGATCCAGGACGCCACTACGTGTTTCAGCGCGGCTCGTCGACGACGGTGAACGCGACGGACCCGTAGTAAACGGGCAATCCCTGGCGGACAAGGCCTTTCAGATCGTCGTCGGACGGCGCGGAAAATCCGGGGTTGATCTCGATGGCGGCGAACGGCACCTGCCCGAGCCGCGCGTCGGGCACCGCGACTACGCAGGCATCGCGGACCGCCGGGTGTGAAATCAGGACTCGCCGAACTGTCTCCGGCAAGATCTTGAATCCGCCTCGGTTGATCGCGCCATCGGCCCTGCCGTGCAAGGTGACGAACCCGTCCGGGTAGATCGAGGCGATGTCGGTGGTGCGGATCCAGTCCGGACTGATGGGGGCCACTTGCGCCTCCAGCAATCCATGGTGCTGGTCAGAATTTGCAGCGCCACAACGGGTTCGGCCTCGGCGTGTCACCGGCACTTGCCACGACGCTCCAACCCGGTGACGGCCGCCACGAGAGGCGCCGTCAGTGACCTCGCGACGCCCGCACTGCCTGCATACCCGGCGGCCGCGATGACCTCATCGGTCCGATCACGGCGTTCGGCGACGATGGCCGACAACTGCAGCTTTTCGATGTCGCGGCCGATCGATTCCGGTGACTGGAACGAGTGGATCATCGAGACCGTACGGCCGGCGGCCAGGAAACCGATGATCGCCGCGGCGTGCGGCAGCCCTCGAACTGGATGCACGGTCGCGCGCCATAGCTCGCCAAACCCACCGCAAAGTTTTCGGTAAAGCTCTCGGCACGGCTGGACGATAGCCAAGTCATCGCCGCGGCACACCCGGATTGCAGTTCCGACCTGCAGGCCACTGACGACCTGAAGCCGCAAGGCACCTCCGGGGATCCGGGACTTGTGACTCACTTGTCACTGCTCAAAACGTTAGACATCAACGTGAAGTACGGGAAAACGTTTAACCGCTCGACGCGTGCGCTTGTCACGACGGTATTGGTGCTGATGGCCATCTACGTCGTCGCCGCATGCGATGGTGCCGGTCCCCCGTCGCCGACGCCCAGCACGGCAGCCGGCCGATCCCGGCTCCCCGAGATCGTCACCGAGAAGGCGATACGAGTCTGCAGCACAGGCGATTACCGGCCGTTCACCTATCGAGATCCGCGAGGCAATTGGAGCGGCCTCGATATCGACATGGCGCACAATCTCGCCGATCACCTCGGCGTCAGACTCGCCCTCGTTCCCACGACCTGGGCCGACCTGCTGACCGATGTCGGGAACCGCTGCGACATGGTGATGGGAGGGGTCAGCATCACCATTACCCGGGCGCATCAGGCCCTCTTCAGCGCGCCGTATCTGCGCGATGGCAAGGCCGGAATCGTCCGCTGCGCAGATGCCGCGAAGTATCAGGGCTTGAGCGATATCGATCGGCCGGGCGTCCGCGTCGTCGAAAACCCCGGGGGCACCAACGCCGAATTCGCCAAGAGCCACATCAAGCAGGCCAAGCTGCTGTCCTACCCCGATAACACGACCATTTTCAGCCAGCTCACCACCTACGCGGCCGACGTCATGTTCACCGACATCAGTGAGATCCGCTACCAGATGCAGCAGGACCGGCAGTTGTGCGGAGTCAGCCTCGACCACCCGTTCACCTCCGAACAGAAGGCCTACCTGCTACCCCGCGCCGATTCCGCGCTGCAGCAGTATGTCGACCAGTGGCTGTCCCGGGCCCAGACGGACGGGACCTATGCGGCGTTCAGCCGAACGTATCTCGGTCAGGTGGTGGGTCCGTGACCCACCACGCGTCGACTCGGCGGCAGCGCTTCCCGGACCACCGACTTGTGGATCTTGATTCGCGACGGGACGGCGACGCGACCGGCAATCGGCGGGACGGATAGGGCCCGGGCGCCGTTCAGTGGTTCACCTCGGCAACTCGAACATCGTGGGCGACGACAGGCAGCATCAATGGCCGCAGCCCGCGCACGTTTACCGTGCGCTGATCGGTTCGGGAATCTTTCGCCGCATTGACGGCGATACTGCGGCCGAACTGCTGACCCAGCTGCATCCGGCGTACTTCCCACGGGGGACGGTGATCTTCGCCCAGGACGACCTCGGCGACGAGTTACACGTGATCGTCTGGGGCAAAGTCAAAGTCGGTTACCGGAGCCCCGACGGTCGCGAGAATGTCCTGACTGTCATGGGTCCATCGGAGATATTCGGAGTGATATCGCTTTTCGACGGGGGCCGGCGTTCGTTCAGTGCCACCGCCCTGACCGACGTGCATACCGTGCCGATCGAGCGCGAACAACTTCTGGCGTGGATGGAGGTCTGGCCAGAAATCACGTTTCAACTACTCCGGGTACTCGCGCGGCGAGCAGAGGCCACGTCGAACTACTTGCGCGACATGTTGATGCCCGATGTGCCATGTCGGGTTGCGAAACGTCTTGTTCAGCTCGCGAAGCGATTCGGCATCAAGGAGGGCGAGACGGTGCGGGTGAAGCACGACCTGTCGCCGTACGAAATGGCTCAACTCGTCGGCGCTTCTACCGACACCGTGGCCGCGGTGCTGGGCGAATTCGCCGACCGTGCCTGGATTCTGCTCGATGGTGAGAGCATCGTGATCAGGGATGTGCGGAGACTTCTCGAATTCCCCGCCCGCGGAGCGGGTTAGCCGTGAGAGGACGGACTTACAGCACCGCGTCGGCGAGCCTGCTGACCTCGTCGGGGTCGGCAAGTCCCGGATGCAGGATCACCTCGTCGGCTCCGATGGCTTCAAACGACGCCACGGCCTTCCGGATCTCCCCGGCGGTTGTGTTGACGCGCTGCGCCATCGCATCCGCGGCTTCGTCACCGAGTGCGGCGTAGTAGTCGCGGATACTGGACCGGCCCCGCCCGGCGTCACCGAGGGCAAAGTAGGCGATCGCCACCAATCGGGGTGAGCTGTGCCGGCCCGCGTCACGCCATGCCCGTCTGGCCGCCTCGAACATCGGCTCGATGGCCGGGGCGGGCAGGGAGCCGGCCACGTAGCCCTCGCCCCACGTCGCCATCCGCCGGAACGAGCGAGGCGCCATGCCGCCGAACAACAGTGGAATCGGTCGCGTGCCCGTCGGCACGGCCGCGTTGACGCCGCCGCCCAACGGGCTCACTCCGCCACAGGTGATGGTAGGTCTCCAGATCCGAGTCCATCCGCCGGCCGAGATGCCGTCCATATCGCGGATCTGCGTCGGCAACCCGATGCCGATCTTCATCAACGGACCCCGCTGCCGCGCGGCGGCGTGGCGGTGCCGTAAACGCGTTGTGCGTGCTCGGAATACGCCTCCACGGCCGTCGCGCGGATCATCTCTCGGGCCTCCGCAGGCATGTTGGCTATGGTGTCGTCGATGATGTCCCGCTCCCCTTCATACATGCTCATCCCCAACACAAGTGACATCTCATCCGGGTTCATTCCGCCCACCATGGACTGCACGATCTCGTTCCACTCGTCGATCCCGATATGTGATTCCATGACCGGGACGACGTAGGTGTCCTCGTACTCCATGTGATCGACGAGGAAGCCGACAAGCGTTTCCAGTTCAACGGCCAGCCGCTCGCGCCGGTCCGCAGTTGGATCGCGGCGCCACCGGGCCAGGGACTCGGTGACTTTGTTGACGGCGGATTCGACCTGCCGGTGTTGCTCCTCGACGCGAAGCACATGCCAGGACACCTGCACCGGGGCCCGCTGCTGCAGGAGCGGCCAGACGTGCTCGTCTTCACCGGCGTGATGGTGATGGAGCGTCGAGATGATCAGGTCCAGATGCGCGGCCACGGCTTGAGCTCGTCCGTTGTCGCCACCCGCGACCTGCCGGACCACTCCCGGGGCCAACAGGAACTCACGTCGAAACATCCGATGCATCATGGCCATCTCGCGACCATCGAAGTGACTTGCGTCGCTCATGGAGCCCTTTCACCGGCTGACTGTCCTCACTCGATAACGCGCAGGCGTCGCGGCTGATTCAGTCTCCGATGGATCCCGGGCACCGGGCGTCGGCACACGGCTCATGCGCCGAGCACCGAACGCATGCTTTGCCCTTCGACAACAGGCAAGAAACACAAAGCCCCTGAGGCACTTCTTGTGCCCCAGGGGTTCTCGTCGGTTGCGTTTAGCTGGTCAGTGATTCCGGTGGGGTGAAGCGGTCGCCGTATTTGGCGGCCAGTTCCCTGGCGCGGGCCACGAACGCTTCCTGACCGATGCCGGCCGGCCCCTGGTAGCCGACGATGTACTGTGCGCTGCCACCGGTGTAAGGCGGGAAGCCGATCCCCATGATCGAGCCGATGTTGGCATCGGCGGTGGAGGTCAGCACGCCCTCATCGAGGCACTTTTGCGTCTCGATCGCCTCGGCGAACAGCATCCGGTCGATCATGTCCTGCAACGGAATACTGGCACTGCCCGACTTGAAGGTCTCGCGCAGCCCCGGCCACAGTCGGACCCGTTTACCGTCGGCGTACTCATAGAACCCGGCGCCCTTGAGGCGGCTGGGCCGGCCGAGTTCGATCATCTTGTCCACGACAGCCTCGGCCGGATGCGGCTCATAAGTCCCGCCGGCGTCCTCGACACCCTTGCGGGTGGCCGCGGCGATCTTGTGCATCAACTCCAAATTGAGCTCATCGGAGAGTTGCAGCGGCGGCGCGGGATAGCCCGCCTGGCTGCCGGCGTGTTCGATGCTGGCCGCCTCCACGCCCTCACCCAGCATCGCCAGCGCTTCGTTGACGAAGGTGCCGATGACGCGGGAGGTGAAGAAGCCGCGACTGTCGTTGACCACGATCGGGGTCTTGCCGATGGCCAGCGTGTAATCGAACACCCGGGCCAGCGCTTCGTCAGAAGTCTTCTCGCCCTTGATGATTTCCACCAGCGGCATCTTGTCCACCGGGGAGAAGAAGTGGATCCCGATGAAGTCCTCCTGGCGCTTCACGCCGGTGGCCAGCCCGGTGATCGGCAGCGTGGAGGTGTTGGACCCGAGCAGCGCGTTGGGTTCGACGATGTCCTCGATCTCCTGGAACACCTGATGCTTGAGGTCCTGGCTTTCGAACACCGCCTCGATCACGAAATCGACATCCTTGAAGTCCGCGGCGTCGGCGGTCGGGGTGATCCGGCCCAGCAGGGCGTCGGATTTCTCTTGGCTGGTGCGGCCCCGCTCCAGCGCTTTGGCTTCGAGTTTCTCGCTGTACGCCTTGCCCTTCCGAGCGGCCTCGATGCTGACGTCCTTGAGCACCACGTCAAAGCCGGCCTTGGCCGAGACATAGGCGATTCCGGCGCCCATCATGCCGGCGCCCAGCACTCCGATCTTGGTGATCGGTGTCTTGCCGATGCCGTCGGGCCGCGATCCGCCGCCGGTGATGGTCTGCAGATCGAAGAAGAACGCCTGGATCATGTTCTTGGCGGTCTGACCGGTGACCAGAGACGTGAAGTAGCGGCTCTCGATGCGGCTGGCGGTGTCGAAGTCGACCTGCGCGCCCTCGACCGCGGCGTCCAGGATCGCCCGCGGCGCCGGCATCGGCGCACCCTTGAGCTGCTTCTTGAGCAGCGCCGGGAACGACGGCAGGATGCCCGCCAGTCCCGGGGATGCCGGGGTGCCGCCAGGCATCTTGTAGCCCTTCACATCCCACGGCTGGGTGTGGCTGTCGGGGTTGGCCTTGATCCATGCCTTGGCCGCCGGGACCAACTCCTCGACCGAGCCGACCAGCTCGTCCACCAGGCCGACGTCCTTGGCCTTGCCGGGCTTGAACCGCGTGCCCTGACTCAATACCTCCATGAACGCCTTCTGAATACCGAACATCCGCACGGTGCGGGTCACCCCGCCACCACCCGGCAGCAGGCCCAGCGTCACCTCGGGGAAGCCGACCACGAGGCCCTTGACGTCGCAGGCGATGCGGTGGTGACATGCCAACGCGATCTCCAGACCGCCGCCGAGGGCCGCGCCGTTGATGGCGGCCACGACCGGCTTGCCGAAGGTCTCCAGCGTGCGCAGGTCCTTCTTGATGCCTTCGACGGTGCTGAAGAACTCGCCTGCGTCCTCCGGCCGGGCCTGGATCATGCCCTTGAGGTCGCCGCCGGCGAAGAACGTCTTCTTGGCGCTGGTGATGACCACACCCGTAATCGAATCCTTCTCGACGACAAGGCGTGCGACGGCGTTATGCATCGACTCGCGGTAGTGCGCGTTCATCACGTTGGCCGACCCGGTCGGGTCGTCCAGGGTGAGGGTGACGATGCCGTCGGCATCCTTGTCCCACTTGATCGTGTTCTCTGCCATTTCTGTTCGAACCCTCTCAGACTCGTTCGATGATGGTCGCGACACCCATGCCGCCGCCGATGCACAACGTGACCAGCGCGCGGCGCGCATTGCGGCGCTCGAGCTCGTCGACCATCGTGCCGGTGATCATGGCCCCGGTGGCTCCCAGCGGGTGACCCATGGCGATGGCACCGCCGTTGACGTTGAGCTTCTCGTCGGGAATGTTGAGGTCCTTCTGGAACTTCAGCACCACGGACGCGAACGCCTCGTTCAGCTCGAACAGGTCGATGTCGTCGAGGGTCAGGCCGGCGCGGTCGAGCACCTTGCGTGTCGCGGGTGTCGGGCCGGTGAGCATGATGACGGGATCCGCGCCGCTGGTTGCGGTGGCCACGATGCGGGCGCGCGGGGTCAGGCCCTGCGACTCGCCCGCCTTCTCGCTGCCGACCAGCACCAGCGCGGCACCGTCCACGATGCCGGAGCTGTTGCCGCCGGTGTGGACGTGGTTGATCTTCTCGACCCAGTGGTACTTCTGCAGCGCCACATCGTCGAAGCCGCCCATTTCGCCGATGCCGTCGAACGCGGTCTTCAGCTTGCCGAGGCCCTCGAGCGTGGTGTCGGGCCGCATGTGCTCGTCGTGGTCGAGGATGACGAGACCGTTCTGGTCCCGCACCGGTACAACCGACTTGGCGAAGTAGCCGCCGGACCATGCCTCGGCGGCCTTCTGCTGCGAGCGCAGCGCGTAGGCATCGACGTCGTCGCGGGTGAAGCCTTCGGTGGTGGCGATCAGGTCGGCGCCGATGCCCTGTGGCACGAATCCGATCTGGTAGTTCGTCTCAGGGTCGGTCGCCCAGGCGCCGCCGTCGGATCCCATCGGCACCCGGCTCATCGACTCGACACCGCCCGCAAGCACCAGGTCGTCCCAGCCTGACCGCACCTTCTGCGCGGCGGTGTTGACGGCTTCCAGGCCGGACGCGCAGAACCGGTTGAGCTGGACACCGCCGGTGGTCACGGGCAGCCCGGCCGCCAGCACCGCGGTGCGGGCGATGTCGCCGCCCTGGTCGCCGACCGGGGACACCACCCCGAGGATCATGTCGCTGATCAGGGTCTCGTCCAGGTCGGGGTGGCGCCGCCGCAGTTCGTCGACCAGGCCGACGACCAGGTTCAGCGGCTTGACCTCGTTGAGCGAGCCGTTCCTCTGCTTACCGCGAGGCGTGCGAATGGCCTCGTAAATGAACGCTTCTTCGGACATGAAGATATTCCTGTTCAGGTGGGGTTACGGACGCCCTGTCCACATGGGCGTAGTCCTCTACCGGGCAGCCTAACAGCCTCTCCCAACTCGTTGGTTGGGCGTATGCGCGCACTGCCTCGGCTCGCCGTTCGGCGGGTGCCCGTGTGGCCGCCACGCCGCTGCCGGACGGGACCGGAAGCAGAACTAAGCTCGGCAGCCATGACGGTGAAGCGGTTGCAGCCCTACGCGGTCACCATCTTCGCCGAGATGTCGGCGTTGGCCGCCAGGATCGGCGCGGTGAACCTGGGCCAGGGCTTTCCCGACGAGGACGGCCCACCGGCGATGCTGAAGGCGGCGGAGAACGCGATCGCCGAAGGCGTCAACCAGTACCCCCCGGGGCTGGGCATCGCGCCGCTGCGCGAGGCGATCGCCGCCCAGCGCAAGCGTCTGTTCGGCACGGAGTACGACCCGGACACGGAGGTGTTGGTGACCGTTGGTGCGACGGAGGCCATCGCGGCCGCCGTGTTCGGACTGGTCGAGCCCGGTTCGGAGATCCTGCTGATCGAACCGTTCTACGACTCGTACTCCCCCGTCGTCGCGATGGCGGGATGCGAACGACGCGCCGTGCCGATGATCCAGGACGGACACGGCTTCCGCGTCGACATCGACGGCCTGCGCCGCGCGATCACGCCGAACACCAAGGCGCTGATCGTCAACTCGCCGCACAATCCCACCGGGATGGTGCTCTCCGACGATGAGCTCAAGGCGCTGGCCCAACTCGCGGTGTCCGCCGATCTGCTGGTGATCAGCGACGAGGTCTACGAACATCTGGTGTTTGACGGCTGCCGGCATCTGCCGCTGGCGAACTACCCGGGCATGGCCGGACGCACGATCACCATCTCCAGCGCCGCCAAGATGTTCAACTGCACGGGCTGGAAGATCGGATGGGCTTGCGGCGCAGCCGATCTCATGGCCGGCGTGCGCGCAGCCAAGCAATACCTGAGCTATGTCGGCGGCGCTCCGTTCCAGCCCGCAGTGGCCCAGGCACTCAACACCGAGGACGCCTGGGTGTCCGCGCTGAAAGACTCCTTGCAGGCCAAGCGTGACAAGCTGGGTTCGGCACTGGCCGACTTGGGATTCGAGGTTCACGACAGCTTCGGCACCTACTTTCTGGTTGCCGATCCGCGGCCGCTGGGATACGACGACAGCACCGCGTTCTGCGCCCAACTGCCCCAACGCGCCGGCGTAGCGGCAATTCCGATGTCGGCATTCTGCGATCCGGGCGCCGAGCACGCCGGCGCGTGGAACCACCTGGTCCGCTTCGCTTTCTGCAAACGCGATGAGACGCTTGACGAAGCGATCCGGCGGCTGTCGGCGCTGCGGAGCTGATCGGTATGACCTATCCGAGGGATATGATCGGCTACGGCCGCACCCCGCCAGACCCAGAGTGGCCCGGCGGGGCCGTGATTGCGGTCCAGTTCGTCCTCAACTACGAAGAGGGCGCCGAGAACACCGTGCTCGACGGCGACGCGGGGTCGGAGACATTCCTGTCCGAGATCACTCCGGCGGAAGCGTTCCCGAATCGGCACATGAGCATGGAGTCGCTCTACGAGTACGGGTCCCGCGCCGGGCTGTGGCGGGTGCTGCGAACCTTCGAGCGGCGCGAGATCCCCTTGACGATATTCGCAGTTGCGCGTGCCATGCAGCGTAATCCCGAGGCGGTGGCCGCGTTTCGCGAGCTCGGCCACGAGATCGCCTGCCACGGCCTGCGCTGGAAGTCCTACCAGATGGCCGACAGGGACACCGAGCGCACGCATCTCGCGGAGGCCGTGCAGATCCTTCGAGAGCTCACGGGTACGGCGCCGCTGGGGTGGTACACCGGCCGGGACTCGCCGCACACCCGTGAATTGGTCGTCGAGCACGGCGGTTTCGTCTACGACTCCGACTCCTACGCCGACGACCTCCCGTACTGGGTGCGGGTGCACGACATCGACCATCTCGTGGTGCCCTACACCCTGGACACCAACGATATGCGATTCGCTTCTCCTGCAGGCTTTTCCAACGGTGACGAATTTTTCGCCCACCTGCGCGACGCGTTCGACGTGCTCTACGCCGAGGGGCGCGACGGCAGTCCGAAGATGTTGTCGGTCGGCCTGCACTGCCGGCTGGTCGGTCGCCCGGCCAGAACCGCGGCGCTGGAGAAATTTCTCGAACACGTCCAGTCCCGCGATGACGTCTGGATCGCCAAGCGCATCGACATCGCTCGGCACTGGTGCGCCGTCCACCCCGCGGAGTAGGCCTCGGGGTAGGTTTTGGCCTTGATGACCCAATTCCCGATCACAGGATCGGGATGACGGCCTCGATGATCACAGCGATCCAGTTTCGGTGATGTTGCTACCACCCGGCGGTCGGCTGCCTTTCGCGTCTGAACCGCTCTGGCGGTGACGCCAGGAATTCACGGAGTTGGGACCCGTCGCGCAGTCCGCAGCGGCGCGCCGCCGAGTGAAACGATTCCCCTGCGAGCACCAGTCCGACGGCGCTCTCCAGCCGGACGGCCAGCACGTACTCCTTCAGCGTGCAGCCCACCTGCGCCTTGCACAGCCGCGCCAGGTGACGTGCGCTCATGCCCAGGTCGGCCGCGACCTTGTCCAGTGTGTACTTGCGGGCGGGCTCGGCGTTGATGGTCTGCAGCAGGTGTTCCAGCCCCGGATGTTTGGGCCGTGGGGTGCGTGCGGCCACCGACAACTGCGGGTGACCCTCCAGCCGCCGGCTGAAAACCACCATGTCCTTGCTGATTTCGTGGGCGATCGCCGAGCCGTGGTCCTCGGCGACCAGTGCGAGGGCCAGGTCGATGCCCGCCGCGACGCCGGCCGAACTCCAGATCCCGCCGTCGCGAACGTAGACCGATTCCGTCTCCAGGATCACCTCCGGATGCCGGCGGGCGAACGTGTCGAGATGGCGCCAGTGCGTGGTCGCACGCCTGTCGTCCAGCAGTCCCGCAGCGGCGAGTGCAAACGAGCCGGCACAGATCGACGCCGTGCGACGCGCCCGGGAGGAAATTCGGCGGACGGCGGCCAGCAGCCGCGGGTCAGGTCCGGAGGTCACCAGGCATTCGCCCCCGGGCACCAGCAACGTGTCGGGACTGTTGGCCAACGCGGTGATCGGTGCCGCGGCCAGCCTCATGCCCGACGAACAGCACACCATCGCGGCGTCGGTGACGGCGTAGAGCTCGATGGTGTAATCGCACCGCAACGACCGGGCAACGTCGAACACCTCGAGGGGCCCGGTCACGTCGAGGGTTCGTACCCCGTCGTAGACAAGCATCGCGATGTGCCTCGAGACGGGGGACATTCAACAGACCGTAGGGCGTGATGTCCGGAACTGCGCGCGCTGTGTCCGGTTCCAGCACTGTTGGAAAACGCGATGTAACACGTCCGTAACAACGTCACTGAAGTCTTTTCTCATCGCCTCGGTCGGCGTCCGGAAGGGAGCCCTGTGCCATGAAGTTGCAGCATTACCTCGGTGGGCTGGAGGGGTTACCCGAACTCGAGGACCTCGAGAAGCGGGTGTTCGTCGCGGACTGGGAGAAGCGGATCTTCGGCATCCATGTCGCGATGATGGCCCTGTCCAAGCACCTGAGCTCGGCGGTGCCGCAGTACCCGATCGACGAGGTGCCCACCACCTTCGACGACAAATGGACCTGGGCACATCTGCGCACGGGCGCCGAGGCGATGAACCCCTTCGACTACTTCAAGTTCCGCTACTACGAGAAGTGGCTCGGCGGTATCACCCAGTTCTTCATCGACAAGGGCTATCTGACCGATCAGGAACTGTCCTCTCGGCAAGGCGAACTGGCAGCTGGTCAGGCGCCTGCGACAAGCGATCCGCGGCCCGCTATCGACGACCAGGTGGTGCGATACCTTCGGAAGGGCGACACGCCTCGCCGCGACGTCGCACACCCCAGGTTCGTCCTCGGTGATCGCGTCCGGATCACCGATGTGCCCGCCTCCGAACACACCCGCCTGCCCGGTCACCTGCGCGGCAAATCCGGCATCGTCGAGCGGATCTTCGAGGGCGACTACGCCTATTTCGTCGACACCGGCGACGGTATCGGCGCCCCCATGCCTGTCTACATCGTCGCGTTCGAGCCGTCCGAGTTGTTCGGTGATCGCGCGGAACCCGGCCGGCAAATGTTCTACGCCGAGTTGTTCGAGGCCTACCTGGAAGGCGTGTGATGAGCAGTCAGTTCCACTATCCCGAGGACCGCGAGGCCTCCAGCGCGGCGAAAGTCACCGCACTGGAATCGCTATTGATCTCCAAGGGCGTGATCAACGATCAGACGGTCGACAAGGTGCTGGCGTACTTCGAGTCCGAGATGACGCCACTGAACGGCAAGAAGATCGTCGTCAAAGCCTGGACGGATCCCGGCTTCGCGGCCCGGGTGGTCGACGACACGCCCGCCGCGATCGCCGAGCTCGACCTACCCGACGGCATGGCCGGCGCGGAGGGCGAACATCTGCAGGCCGTCGCGAACGCGCCGGGCGTGCACAACCTGATCATCTGCACGCTGTGCTCCTGTTTCCCGTGGCCGGTGCTGGGGCTACCGCCGTACTGGTACAAGGATCCGGTGTTCCGGGCGCGCGCCGCCCGCGAACCACGTCAGGTGCTCGCCGAGGTCGGGGTGGAGCTTCCGGACGACACCGAGATCAAGGTCTGGGACAGCAGCGGGCACTCGCGCTGGTTCGTGATACCCGAGCGTCCTACCGGCACAGAGGATTTCACCGACGAAATGCTGATGGATCTAGTGACGACGGAGTCCATGATGGGTGTTGCGCTGGCGGGACCCGCGTCATGAAGCTGCACGACACCTGCACCACCGATCAGGCGGCACCACAATTCGAACACGAGTGGCAGCGACGCGCGTTCGGCCTCGCACTGGCGTTGTCCGAGTTCGGCCACTACCAGTGGAGCGAGTTCCAGCAGAGCCTCATCGAGACGATCGGCGACTGGGAGGGCTCGTCCCCCGACGCCCGCGGGGAGTGGCAGTACTACGACCACTGGGTCGCCGCGCTCGAGAAGGTGATCGACGAGCACCGGCTGCTGACCGAGCCGCCGAAACTGAACGGAGACGGCCATGAGTGACACCGCCGCGGTAAGCCGCGCAACGACGACCAGCCTGGCCGGCGCCGGGTGGCTTACCGCCACCGTGCTGCTGGCGTTGCTCACCCTGTATTTCGTCGGCCTCGACCAGGGTGCGTCGTCGGTCTTCGGCTCCAACACCGCCATTCACGAGTTCATGCACGACGCGCGCCACCTGCTGGGTTTCCCCTGCCACTAGGCGGGAGCCGCGGGTGTCCTGATTCGTGACTCGGGTGCAGCAGTTCCCGATTGACCAACATTGCGTTGACCGATGATGAGCGGGCCGGCATCCCGGAGTTGGCTGATGGCATTGATCACGCTGCGGCGCCGCGGTTGGTAGCCGATCGGGTTGGGCCTGTTGGCATCTGATGGCTTGACCGGGACTCGGGTGGCCCGAATTTGTCGGACCTGGCTGCGATGATGGGGTTATGTCTTCGACCGCTTCGCTTGAGGTGCCGGTGGTGCGGGCTGGGGAGCGGGTTGAGGTGTTGTTCGGGGAGTTGTCGGAGTTGGCGGGGCAGCGCAATGCCATTGATGGGCGCATTGTGGCGATCGTCGCGGAGTTGGATCACGACGGGTTGTGCGGGTCGACCGGGGCGCGGTCGATCGCGGCGTTGGTGGCCTGGAAGCTGGGCGCCTCGTCGGGCAACGCCGCCACGATCGCCGCCATCGCGCACCGGTTGCCGGTGTTTCCGCGCTGCGCGCAGGGGATGCGGGAGGGTCGGCTGTCGTTGGATCAGGTCGGGGTGATCGCCGGCGGCGCCGCCGATGGCTCCGATGAGCATTATGCGGAGTTCGCCCGTGTCGCCTCGGTGTCGCAGTTGCGCACCGCGGTCAAGCTCGAACCCCCACGCGACCCCGACGCCCAGCCCCAGCCGCAGCCCGAGCCCGAGCCGGAGCCGGAGTCGGAGTCGGAGCCGCGGGTTTCGATCAGCTCCACCTCCGATGAGCAGTTCTGCTATTACCGGATCACGTTGCCGCATCTGGAGGCGGCGAAGTTCGACGCGGCCCTGGGGTCTCATCGGGAGGCGCTGGTCGCCGAGTGGAAACGCGATCACGCCGCCGGCGGCGACGCGTCCGGGCGGCGGCCGGCGCTCCCGTCCACCGGCGCGGCGTTTCTGCGGCTGGTCGATGCCGGCTGGGACGCCGAGGCGGCGGCCCGCCCGCACGGGCAGCACACCACCGTGGGGGTACACGTCGATGTGAAAGACCAGGTCGCTCAGTTGCATCTGGGGCCGCTGCTGTCGGCTGCTGACCGGCGCTACCTGAGCTGTGATGCCACCTGCGAGGTGTGGTTCCAACGCGCCGGGGCGCCGATCGGGGCGGGGCGGGCGTCCCGGGTGATCAGCCGCCGGCCGCGCCGCGCCCTGGAGCACCGCGACCGCAGCTGCGCAGTGCCCGGGTGTGCGGCCACCCGGGGTTTGCATGCTCATCACCTCTGGCATTGGGAAGACGGCGGCCCCACCGAGCTGGACAACCTGGTGCCGCTGCTTGTGCCCCTACCATCACCGGCTGCACCACCGCGGCGGCATCACCATCACCGGACCCCCAGCCCAGTTGTGCGTCACCGACAACACCGGCCGCACCCTGACCCCCGGATCGCTGGCCCGCCCCCCGACCCAGCCCCCACCCGCGGTCCCACCCTGTCCGGGACCCACCGGCGAACGCGCCCACTGGTGGTGGTATCAACCCTTCCAACCCCAACCACCACCCCCACCCACCTAGCTTCAACCACCGCAGCCGGTCATCACCAGCGGCGCAGGGCCATTCGCAGTAGACGATGGCAAGGTTGTCGAGAGCGAGGAATTCGGTCGGCGGTCTTGGTCCAGCCGTAGGGTCGCGGCTTGTCATCCCAGATGTCGATGCAGGCTCGGACATCGGCGTTGAATTGCTGGTATCGCTCAACACTGCAACCGAATCAACGACACAGGACACTAATCGAGCGAGGCGGCGGCGGCCCACAGTGACTCGCTGGGTTTCGAGCGGTCCAACGGACTCAGCACGACGTCGGTCGCGCCGGAATCGAGGTAGGCCCTCAGCTGTCGTCGCACCGATTCCGCGGACCCCACGGCCGCGAGATCGGCCACACTGTCGATGCCCTCGCGCGCGATCACCTTCTGATACGACGGAATGGTCTCGTAGAAACCGAGTTGGTCGACCGCCACTTGGCGCGCGGAGGCGACATCTTTGGGGTCGTCAGGGTGTTGGGACACCAGAACCGGTACAGCAGCGATGATTTGGGGTTTCGGCCGGCCGGCGTCAGCGGCGGCCTTCCTGATCGTGGGCTCGATGAACTCGGCGATCGTTCGCGGACCGGCAAGGTAGGGCAGGGTGCCGTCGGCGAGTTCACCGGTCACCCGCAACGCTTTCGGTCCCATCGCGGCCACATAGACCGGGATCGGTGAACCACCGGCCACTGCCACAGGCCATTCGGGGTCGGCGACGATCTCCTCGCCGTGGAAGGCCACGCTGCCGGTATCGAAGATGGCCCGCAGCACCGTGAGGTGTTCTCGCAGTCGCTGGATCGTGTTCGGCCACGATGTGCCGAACGCCTTGCGTTCCGGCTCATGGGAACCGAGTCCGAGCCCGAGGCTGAAGTTGCCGTGCGCGGCCGCCTGGGCCGTCTGGGCCAGTGACGACACGATCAGCGGATGTCGGGGATTGATCGGCACCACCGAGGTGCCGACGCCCAGCCCCGGCACCGCCGCGCCGACCAGGCCGGCCAGCGCGATCGCGTCGAGGTCGAACTGCTGGCCCAGCCAGATCTGGCGCACTCCGAGTTCATGCGCACGACGCGCCTGGGACACCACGTCATCGACGACGTTGTCGGTATCGGGTCTGGCGAAGAGGAAAACTCCGGTCGGCATACCGGAACCAACCGGCCCCTGACCGTGTTGTTCCGATCGACTCGGGCGGATCGCAACGCTTGCCGGCCGGAGCGCTAAGACGCGTATTTCTCCATCACCCGCTTGCGCAGGCTCTCGGTGGCGACGTCGAGCACAATCTTCTTGGCCCGCTTGATGAGAAACCGGGGTACTGGCGCCGCCAGATCCAGAATGATGTCGAAGCGCACCCGCGTCCTGCCCTCGCCCTCCGAAGTGAGGTTGTACTCGACGTGCTGGCCGCGCTGCGTGAAGGTTTTCACCGCGTCCCACACCATCCAGTCGTCACCCCAGTGGTACTCGAGCAGTTCGTTGTCGGTGATCCCCAGGACCTTGAAGGTCGCCTTCACATGGTGCGGCCGGCCATCGGGATGCCGGTCGAGCACTTCGGTGTGCTTGTGCACCGGCGACCACTCCGGCACCTGATCAACGTCGGCGAGGGCGTCCATGATCGCCTCGGGCGGGGCCTCCACAACGACTTCACGCCATGCTCGGTGCGCCATTCGGCAAATATTAGTTAGCTTCGAGGCCACGCGCAGGAGAATCTGCAGCTAACTTCAGCTACCAGTCGATGTCGGTGATGGATGTGGTGGTCTCAGGAGGCGCGCCGATCGGACCGGACGGGGTGAGGGAGGATGCGGCGCCGCAGCGGCCTGGTCGACACCGTTGGACCGCACCAGCGCCGACCGCGCCCGCAGGTGCTCGTCCTGTCTCGCTTCCGTCCAGGTGAGCACGGGTGTGACGCAGGGGTCGGTACCGGCGAATATCGCGGTCCACTCATCGCGGGTCTTGTTCGCAAACCGCTCCGCGAAGATCCTGTGCATGTCGGGAAACGCCGACGGTTCGCATCTCCTCCGAGCGTCCAATTAACGGCCACGACAGTCCCACTCTATGGAGCCCAAAAGCCCTGGTATCGGCCCGCGGAGATTATGACGACTCCAGTCAGCCGGTCTTTTTCACCTTCAGGACCTGCTTGCGCAGTCCGTCGGTGGCGGTTTCCATCGCGCCCTTCATCGCGCGCTTGAGCACGAAGCCCGGAAGCGGCACCGACAGGTCGACGGTGATGTCGAATGTCACCGTGGTCTTGTCGCCGTCGCGAGTCAGGGTGTAGCTCGCGTCCTGGGCCTTCAGCTGACCCGCGGAGACCAGGGTCCAGCTCACCTTGTCGTCAGTCCAGGTGTACTCGACCACCTGCTCGTCGGAGATGCCCGCAGACTTGACCTTCATCTTGACCTGGCGCGGCCGGCCGTCGTCGTAGGAGTCCAGTACCTCGGCGCTCTGGTACTGCGATGACCAGCTCGGAGTGGACTCGACGTCGGCGATGACGTCGAGGATCTCGTCCGGGCTCGCCTCGATCACGACCTCGCGGGAATCGCTAGTAGCCATGGCGCGACCATAGCGATGTGCCAAACCGCGGGACGGGAGTTCGCCAGAATGGAGCCGTGGCCGCCCAGCGTGTGATCGTGATGGTCGTCTTCGACGGGATGAAGCTGCTCGACGTCGCCGGCCCGGCGGAGGTGTTCGCGGAGGCCAATCGCTTCGGCGCCGAATACCGGCTGGTGATCGCGTCCGTCGACGGTCGTGACGTCACCACCTCGATCGGTAGCAGTTTCGCTGTCACCACCCGGATCGACGCGGTCGAGCGGGCCGATACCGCGCTCGTCTCGGGCGGCGACGAGCTGGTCGGCCGTCCGATCGACCCCGCCCTGGTCGATGCGTTGACGGCGTTGCAACCGCGGGTGCGGAGGATGGCATCGATCTGCACCGGGGCATTCATCCTGGCCCGGGCCGGAATTCTGGACGGGCGCCGCGCCACCACCCACTGGCGCCACACCGGACTGCTGGCGCGGGCCTATCCGCAGATCTCTGTCGAGCCGGACGCCATCTTCGTCCGGGATGGTGACGTGTACACGTCGGCGGGTGTGTCGGCCGGCATCGACCTGGCGCTGTCGCTCGTCGAGGACGACCACGGCGCCGATCTGGTCCGGGACGTCGCCCGGTCGCTGGTGGTCTTCCTCAAGCGGGCCGGCGGCCAGTCCCAGTTCTCGGCGACGGTCGAGGCCCGCCCGCCACAGCGATCCGCTCTGCGCGCCGTCACCGACATCATCGCGTCCGATCCAGCCGCCGAGCACAGCGTGAAAGCCCTTGCCGCACAGGCGTCGTTGAGCACCCGCCAGCTCACCAGGCTGTTCCACACCGAACTCGGCACCACGCCGGCACGCTATGTCGAGACGATCCGCATCGACGCGGCTCGCGCAGCGCTGGACGCGGGCCGGTCGGTGGCCGACGCCGCAGGCATGGCGGGTTTCGGGAGCGCCGAGACACTGCGGCGGGTGTTCGTCCGCGAGTTGGGGATCTCGCCGCGGGCGTATCGGGATCGGTTCGCCTCGACCGGAGCGAATCGCTAGGGTCGCTCCCATGACCGCTGCCATCGATCCCACGGTTCCTCCGAGCGGCACCGGTTGCGCCGAATGCGACGCGGCCGCAGGCTGGTGGGTGCACCTGCGGCGCTGCGCGGCGTGCGGGCACATCGGATGTTGCGACGACTCGCTGGCACGGCACGCCTCGGCACACTGGCGCGACACCGGACACCCAATCATCCGGTCCTTCGAACCGGGCGAGGACTGGTTCTGGAACTTCGACACCAACGAGTATTACGACGGTCCGGAACTCGCGGCGCCCGAATCTCACCCCCCCGACCAGCCGGTCCCCGGGCCGCGCGACCGGGTGCCCAGCGACTGGGCCGCCCAACTTCGGTCGCGCGACGGGTGACCTGACGTGGTGAAGACGGGCGGCGACAGCACGCTTACCGTCATCGTCGCGTTCAGCGCCAATCTCGCGATCGCGATCGCAAAGACCGCGGCGGCCATGCTGTCCGGTTCGGCGTCGATGGCGGCTGAGGCGGCGCACTCCTGGGCCGACACCGGCAACGAGATCTTCCTGCTCGTCGCCGATCGGCGCAGTGCCCGAGAGCCCGACGTCCGCAGACCGCTGGGGTACGGCCGCGAAGCGTACGTCTGGTCGCTGCTGGCCGCCGTCGGACTGTTCGTGGTCGGCGCGACGGTGTCGATCTGGCGGGGCGTCAACGAACTGCTCCACGAGCCCGACCCCCGAGGTGAGGACTACCGGGTTGCCTATCTGGTGCTGGCCATCGCCTTTGTGCTGGAGGGAATCTCATGGCTGCAGGCGGTTCGTCAGCTGCGCAGGGAGGCCCGACAGTACGAGCGCGACGTGCTCGAATACGCGCTGGACACCTCGGACCCGACGCTGCGGGCGGTTTTCGCCGAAGACAGTGCGGCACTGATCGGCGTCGTGATCGCCGCCCTCGGCATCGGCCTGCACCAGCTGACCGGCTCCATCGTGTGGGACGCCGCAGGTTCGATCCTGATCGGCGTCCTGCTCGGCGCGGTCGCACTGCTGCTCATCGACCGCAACCGCATCTTTCTCACCGGTGAGCCCGGTCCCCCGCGAGTACGGGAAGCGGTTTCCGAAGAGATCGTGGCCATGCCGGAGATAGCCGCGCTGCGAGACCTGCGGATCGAATTCGTCGGCCCCAAGCAGCTTTTCATCGTGGCACGGGTGGATCTGGTCGGCGATGACGCCGAATCGTCGGTGGCCCGCACGCTGGGTGGCCTGGAGCGCCGGCTGGAGGTGAACCCGCTCGTCGTCGATGCCGTGCTCACCGTTTCCGAACCGGACAGCGAGGGTACTCCAGACCGGTGAACGGCAAGAAACCCGAGACCGCCGAGTCCGATGCCGGTGCCGAAGGCGCCGACGACGACGTGCTCAGCGATCCGGCCAAGGGTGATGTTGACCGCTCCGACTGGTCGGACGAGGGTGGCGCCACCGCCGACGGCTCCGCCTAGATCGATTCGGCAAGCGCCGCCAGCGTCTGAGGGGCGCTGTATTCGGGTTGCCAGCCCAACTGGCTCTTGGCTTTGCTGACGTCCATCACTACCGAGGTCCGACCCACGTGCAGCCACTCCAGTGCCGACGGCACGAACGGCAATCTCGCGATCAGTTCTGATGCCGCGGAGGCGGCGATTCGCGGCACCCGGATGGATCCCACACCGAGCGCGTGTGCAACCTCCGACATGGACAGCACGCCGTCGGCAGCGATGTTGTAGGCCCCCGGCGGCGCGGAAGTCGTTGTGGCCAAGGCGATTGCCGCCGCGACATCGTCGTGATGGACGAGTTGCAGCGGGGTCCCGGGATCCGGGAAAGGGGGAATCAGGAGCGGCAACGCCTGAGCCACCCGCTTGACGGGGCCGGGCAGTTGGTTCCACGGCATCGCCTCCGCCAGCGCAGGCGCCTTGGGGCCCGCGACGATGCAGGGCCGCAGTATGTAGACCTCGAGCGACGAACCACCGGTGACGTCCTGGAGCACCGCCTCACACAGCGCCTTCTGCTCGGAATAATAATGCTCGGGCGAACCCCGCGGGGCCACGTCTTCGGTGATGGGCACCGGGTTATCCGAGTGGTAGCCGTACGCGGCCACCGACGACGTGTACACCAGCCGGCGGGGCCGTCGAGCCGCCACCGTGGCCTCGAAGACATTGCGGGTGCCCGTGACGTTGATCCTCGCGCTCTCTTCCCGCGAGCCCATGATGATGAATGCCAGGTGGATGACCACGTCGGCGTCGGCGACGAAATCGTCAACGGCTTCTCGGTCGAGGATGTCGCCCTGCCGGTACTCGGTTTTGGTCCATCCGTGCTCGGCCGGGTCGAACGGGCGTCGCGCCATGCCGAGGATCCGGGCGATGTCGGGTGTTCGCTCGAGCGCCTCAACCGCGGAGATGCCGATTTCCCCAGTGGGCCCCGTGACGGCCACCGTCAGTCCCATGCACGGGGCATTCCCGGCCAGGTCCGTCGACAAACAACGTCGAAGTCAGGAATTATCGGCCAGTGCCTGCTTGGCCGCGTTGTAGCCGGGGATGAAAGTGATGCCGGGCCCGCCGTGACAACCTGCGCTGGCAAGGTAGAGCCCGTCGATCGGGATTGGCTGATCGACATAACCTTTCGGGCCCGGACGATTGGGGCCCATCTGTTCCGGGTGGATCGGGCCGTGGCAGTAGTCGCCGCCGGGTGCGCCGAACATGGTGCCCATGCGCTTTGGCGTGAAGGTGGTATGCCGCAGGATCAGGCTCTCGAAATCTGGAGCCAGCCGGGTGATCTTTTCGATCACCCGCCGCCCCATCTCCACCTTCATCTCGCCATAGCTCGACTATGTCTCCTCGACGGGAAACCACAGCGAAAATGCCGAGGCCGCATGCTTAGCCCAGGGCGCCAGGGCGGGATCGTTGACCGACGGGATCTGCAACGCGATGGCCGGATCGGCGGGCACGATGCCGCGCCGCCGGCAGTTCTCCCACTGCTGCTGCAGCTCCTCGGGGGTACTGAAGATGCCGCTTTCGACTGCAGCGCAGGGTCATTGAGCATTTCGTAGGGGCGGCGATCGTGGTCTCCGCGGTCGTTCCCGACTCACGCTGACGGATTCCCGCGGCCCGGCCCTCGGCGACGACGATCTCCTCGACCTTGCTGCAGTCGCAGTTCGCCTCCGGCGAAACCGAATGCGTCGCACCGGGGTGACGTCAGTGCGCCGATACTGCCTCGCAACTTCTTGACCAACAGCGCGTTCTTGTCCGGGACCGCGAACCCATACGCCGATGCCGCGGCGGTGCCCAGGGTGGCGGGCCCGCGGTAGGTGGTGTTCACCGCCAGGAGCGAGAGCATGCCCCGCAGCGCGCCGTGCTTCTCACGGTCCGGCGGGTAGCGGTCGAGCACGTCGGTCACCGACCCGAACAGCGGATCGCTGATTGTCGATCGCTCGAATTCGTTTGTGGACAGGCATACATCTCATCGAGGGTCTTCAGTGGATGGCCGGCTTCGAATCGCCCGAGCGCCCGCGCCGGCGCCTGGCAGCAGGCCATCAGGCCGGCCAACCCGTTGACCGCTTCGGCGCCGTGCACCTCGTTGATGTGCGTGAGCACCCTTATCGGATCGGTGTAGTAGATGAGGGGTTCGTGGCCGACGCCGCGCAGGGACACCGACATCACGTCGAGGCCGACCGTGGGCAGCGTGTCGAGGCCGAGTTCGCGGCTCACGGCGCCCGACGTGGGAATCTGCACCGAGCCCGCGATCTCGAACCTGTAGCCGTCGAACAGCTCCACAGTGGAGGCCATGCCCCCGGCATGGAGCTTGGAGTCGAGGCAGGCCGTGCGCAGCCCCGCGTTCTGGAGAAGCACGGCAGAGGTCAGCCCGTTATGACGCGCGCCTACGACAATCGCGTCGGAGTCCGCCATCGGCTGAGGCTGCCATGGTGCCGAAGTTTTGCCAATAATGACGAGACTTAGCTGATCCCCTTGGCGACGGTCTCCAGGGCTTCCCGGCACAGCCGGGCCAACTCCGGCAGCGAGTGCTCTTCCCCCAACATCCAGACCTCCATCGCCCCGAACACCGCGGCGGCGATGCACCGGGCGGTGACGGCGATGTGCATCCGATCGTCGGTACCCGCCGCGGGCGGGTTGTCACCCGCCAAGTGCTCCTCGATCGCCTCGGCGAAGTAGGCCTCGACCTGGCGGAGGTGCCGCACGATTCGCCCCGGATCGAGTTCCTGGGCGCGCAACGAGGCAATCTTGGTGACCGCCCAGTCCTCGTACGGCGACGACTCCAGGACGGCGGCCTGCACCGACTCGATGATCGATTCACCGGGCGAGCGCGCCGCCAGCGCAGCGCGGAACCACTGCAGGCCGGCGTCGTAGTCGGCGAACAGCAGGTCGTGCTTCGACGTGAAGTGGCGGTAGAAGGTTCGCAGTGATACACCGGCGTCGGCCGCGATCTGCTCGGCCGACGTGTCGTCGACACCTTGCGCGAGGAATCTCACCAGCGCCGCCCGCCGCAACGCCTCGCGGGTGCGCTCGCTTCGCGCCGTCTGTGCTGGCCGGGCCATCTGCGTAAGGTACCGCACGCAGTTGTGTCAATATTGACAAAACATTGTCTGACAAAGAGACTCCGCTGCATGGTTTCGCTGATCGTCCACCTCGTCATCGGGTTTGCCGTATTGGCCCTCATCGTCAAGACGAATCCGGGAATCTTCCAGCGTTACCCGTCGAGACCTCGGGTCACCAAGCTGGAGCTCTTCTACTACGTCGTCGGGATCGCGTCGGTTCTGCTCGGCTACTACTTCAACAACGAGTACGTCGCGGCATACGCACCGCACGGCGGACTACACAATTTCATCTGGGGCCCGGGCAGCTGGTCAGAGTTCATTGCGCTCGGTTATGACAACCCCGCCGCCAGTTCGGCGAGCCAGGATTACACGATCATGAGCCTGCTCATCTTCCCGGTGTGGGCGATCGTCGACGGCCGGAGAAGAGGCATCAGGAATGCCTGGCTGTACATCGGGTTCATCCTCTTTGCGAGCTCGGCGTTCGCTTGGGCGTTCTATCTGGCTACCGTCGAACGTCAACATCAGCGATCGGCGCTCGAGGTCAAGGCGGCCGCCTGACCGCGACTGCGCAACACCGACATGAGTCTGCCGAGCACGTCGTAGTACCGCGTCGGCGTCACCCGGCCCAGGATGTCGAACATGTGCGCGTCCGGGCCCACCAGGATGCGCGCCTTGCCCTGCTCCACACCGCGATGAATGATCGCGGCGGCCTTGTCCGGTTCGGTCATGGTGAGCGCGGCGAACTCCTGGGCCATCTGCTCCTGCGAACGCCCGCGCCCGTCGGGATCTCTACGAAACCGGGCGTTGCGCACGATGTTGGTGTTGATTCCGCCGGGGTGCACGTTGATGGCGGTGACGCCGGTGCCACGCAGTTCCTGCCGCAGCGAGTCGGTGAAGCCGCGGACCGCGAATTTGGCTGAGCAGTAGGCGCTCTGGTTCGGCATCCCCACCAGCCCGAACACGCTGGACGTGTTCACGATCGCGCCTTCGTTCTGTTCGACCAGGATTGGCAGGAAGGCTCTCGTCCCGTTGACGACGCCGTGGAAGTTGATGTCCCACAGCCAGTCGTCGTCCTCGGCAACCGAATCGAGCACACTGGAGGCGACCGCGACCCCGGCGTTGTTGAACACCGCCCCGATCGGCTTCGGCGCCCACTGGGCCACGTCGCCGGCGAAGTCACGCTGGGCGGCGGCGTCGCGGACGTCGAGCACCCGGACGAAGGACGGCCCCGGCAGGGACGCCTCGGTCTCCTTCAGGCCGTTCTCGTCGACATCGGCGATGGCAACAGGACAGCTGTGCGCCGAAAGCCGGTGCGCCAGCGCCCGGCCGATGCCGGACGCCGCACCGGTGATGACGACCGTACGGCCGCTGATCGTGCGTTTCGTCATGCTCGCTCCTTGCGTTCGAGGTGGGTCACAGTCCGCGAGTGCGCGGTGATCAGGTCGAGGATCCCAGGTGGTATTGGCGACGGGCGGCGCCGCCACGGAGCATCGCCACCGGGTTCGGCGGCCGGTAACCCATGTGGGTGGACAGCCCCGCGTCCCGGTTGTCGAACCGGGTCACCCGATGACCACGAGCGGCCAGCGCTGCGGTGAAGTCGTCGGGCCACGAATGCAATTGCTGCCCGAGTCCGGCGATCAACAGAACCGGCGGATCGCCGGGGTCGCCCGTCTGGTCGTAACAGATCCGGATGCCGCGACCGTCGTCGGCGATCGCCTCGGCCCCCGTCACACCGAAACCCTTTCGGCATCCCGCCGCATCACCGGCCGGCCGGCCGGGTCACGCCGGCGGGCCGCCCGCGCCGGCGCGTCGATGACCGGGCGGGTGCGCCGAACCTCCCAGATGGTGGCCTGACGGAGGCCGGATCCGCCCGCGTCCGGCTCGGTGGTCAGGCGTGCGAGCAACCGCGGATGCCTGCGCAGGCGTGGGATCGCCCAGGGCAGGGTGGTGGCGGTCGTTTCAAGCAACGGCACCATCGGCGGCAGCATTTGACGCAGTTCGTCGGAAGCCGTTCCCTGTGCGCCGAACACCGCGCGCGGGAAGGCGTTGAGCGTGATCCACATCATCAGCTCAAGGGTTCCGAACTCGCGGCCTTCCGGCCAGCTCCCGATTTCGCGCATCAGTTCCTCCTCGATGAGTGCCCCGTAGCGGGCGATCCGCTTGCCACGCTGCCGAGGTTGGACGCGACCAAAAATCGGCAACCGTAGTGTGAACGTGCTGCCATACCGGCGCTCGACCGCGGTGACGGCCCGGTGACGCATGGTGAGGGCAGGCCCGGCCGACCAAAGCCCTCGGGATGCGCGCTCCCGGAAGCTGACGCACGGGGTCGCAGTTCGCTTCGGCCATGTCGTCACCCCTGTCGCGGTACTACTCGGTACCACGACACGGTACGTGACGGTACCGGCGATGACAAGCCTTGCCAGGGGGGAGAGGGATCAGTCGGCGGGCGGTGCGGGCGTCAGCAGGGCAATGGAGGCATCGACCGCATCGTCGGTGACGTCGCTCATCCGCCCGCCCTCTTCGACAGTGATCGCGGTCAGTTCCTGTAGCCCGCCGAGCAACATGATGATGCGCGGCCGCGATACCGGCCCGATCCCCGCCGCACGGAACTCATCGCTCTCGCCGAGGGCCTGGACCATCTCGATGAAGTTCTCCATCGCATCACGCTGCAACCGGCGTGCCGCGTTCCCGAGCGAGGGAACATCGCGGATCCAGCTCACCATCAGCGGGGCCCGGGATTCGCCCGAGGATATCCAGGCCTCGACGGCCTGCCGGACCTGTCTGCGCCACGGCGCGGTGGGGTCGACCGCGGCGGCGATCTGATTGACCTGATCGGCGTTGGCCTCGGTGAGCAGCGCGACGAAGCACGCTTCTCGACTGTCGAAGTGCTCGTAGAAGGTGCGCCGGGAGGTCCTGGCCCGGCGCACGATGTCCGAAACCGTCGTTCGCGAGTACCCGTCCTCGGCGATCGCCGTTTCGAGCGCACGCAGAAGCCGCTGGCGAAAGTTGCCCTTGGCGTCGTCGGCGCGTCCCATGTCAGGGGCATCGTACCGAGACACTTTGCTGAGTATCAGATGGCCGGTTCTTGAGGATTTCTCCGACGGAGGGCAAGCCGCCATCGCCTCCCACGGCGGATGTGTACAACGTCACATTCGCGGAGTGCGACGGACAAGGTATGACAACGACCCGCAGTTCAGCGCGGCCGAACCCCGCAACGACGTGCTCGAGGCGGTGCGCCACCCCGGCATGCGGCTCGCCGAGATCCTGCAAACCGTGATCGAAGCGTATGAAAACCGGTCCGCACTGGGGAACGACTCCGCGAGTTCACCACGGACCCGGCGGTCGCGCCTCGGCGCGATTGCTGCACCGGTTCCGAACCACTCGCCGACCTCGGGCAACTCGGGCTGCTCTGAGCTCGACGGTCACGCCGGCGTGACGCTCCGGAGGCGTGCGACTGGGGGCTGGCGATATTTCTCCGCCGGGAGTGGCGACTCGGCTAACGTCGTTGTTCATGTCGACACCGTCGCAAGGCGGCTCAGCGACAGGGCTGACCGGTCGTCCACCAGAACGCGGCGTGCTCGAGGGCGCGTCGTGGCTGTGCACACAGCTGGTGTCGAGTCGGAGATGAACCACTGATGACTTCGCCGGACTACACCCGGACCTCTACCGGGGAGAAATCGCGTCCGATTCGCGGGCGGGCGGCCGAACTAGAGGTGATCGGCGCGCTGGTCGCGAAACTCGCGCAGGGCCAGGGCGGCGTCCTGGTTGTCGAGGGGCCGCCGGGCATCGGCAAAAGCCGCCTGATGACCGAATCGAGGATCCTCGCAGAGAAGGCGGGGATACGAACGTTGTTCGGACAAGCCTACGAGTACCAGCAGACAGTGCCGTTCTTCTCGTTGTTCACGGCCACGCTGCACGCCGACCCGCCAGTCGGCGACGAGGAAGCGCTGCGCGGGCTGGGCAGTTCGGCCGACCTCCGCTATTGGGTTGTCCACGATCTTCACCGCGCAATTCGCGCTGCTGCGGCGCAAACCCCGCTGCTCATCCTGCTCGAGGACATCCACTGGGCCGATACCGGCACGCTATTGGCGCTGCGGGCGCTGACGGCGACGCCGGGCGACTCGCCGGTGCTGTGGATGCTCAGCGCGCGGACCGGTGCCGGCGGTCCGGCGGTCCGGGACACCATCAGCGAGTTGGAGCGCCAGGGCGCGGCGTTCGTCCGGTTGTCTGCCATGCCGCGCAGCGGAGTGATCGACATGATTGAAGATGCCGTCCGGGCCCGCGCCGATGTCACCCTGCTCAATCTGGCCGAGAAGGCCCACGGCAACCCGTTCCTGGTCACCGAGCTGCTCGGCGGCCTGAACGAGGAAAGCCGGCTGCGCATCAGCCGCGGGTGCGCCGTCGCCACCGGTGAAACATTGCCCCGACGGCTGAGCGCGAACATGAGACAGCGATTGGACGCTCTGTCCGATGCGACAAAGGAAGTGGTACAGGTCGCCGCGGTACTGCCCGACCTTTTCACCGCCGCACTATTGGCGCAAATGTTGGAGAGACGGCCTGCGGTTCTGGTCTCGGCCGTTGAAGAGGCCGTGCGTGCAGACCTGCTCGCGGAGGACGGCGACCGGTTGAGGTTTCGTCATGACCTGCTACGAGAAGCGACACGGCAATCGCTGCCGCCATCCCTGCGCCGCGCCGTCGAACGTCAATCCGCAGCAGTCATGCTGGAGATGGGCGCCGCGCCGGCGGAAGTGGCCACCCAGTTGGCGCGCAGCGCCGATGTCGGTGACCAGGCGGCTATCGCAGCGTTACGCGAAGCCGCTCGATCCATGGCTAACAGTGACAAGAGTGGGGCTGCCGATCTGAGCCGGCGAGCTCTCGAGTTGCTGCCCGCCGAAGACTCCCTGCGCGGAGCACTGCTGGCGGAAACCGTTGGGCTGCTGAACCGGTCCGCCCGTTATCAGGAGGCCGATGAGCTGGCGGTTGCCATGCTGGCGCAACTGTCACCCGAGGAGGAAGCGCAAGCGCGGCTGCGCACACCAACGGCCGCAGATGCAGTGGAGCAACGCGTCGCGGAAAACCGCCGCGCGCTGCAGTTGAGTCAGATCAGCGATGTCACCCGGGCGCGTCATCAGGCCTGGCTGGCATGCAACCATGCCGTCAGCGGTTTGCCTTTCGATGAGTCGGTGATCACCCAGGCCCTCGCCGTCGCCGAGGCCACGGGCGATCCGGAAAGCCGGATCATCTGCGAGATATCGCTTGCTATCAGTGATTACGTCGAGGGGTACGCATTGCGCGCCCTGCAGCGGATCGATAGCCTCGACCTGCGCGATGACCGTGACGATCCCACCTTCGCCGGTGCGCTGGCCCAGATCCACCGGGCCAACTTGTTGACTTTCATCGGCCGCGCTGAGGAAGCCGAAGCGGTGATGACGCACGGGGTTGAGATAGCACGTCGCGAAGGCGGCGGCATGGCGTCCGCCGTTTGGGCGCCGCAGGGCGCGATGATCCACCTGGCTGCCGGACGCTTGTCCGCCGCGCGCGCGACTTTGGAAGCGGTGGCACCGCCACTGTGGGGTGTGGTGAGCGAGATGAGCATGAACCGCTGGCTGATCCTGGCCGAGGTCGCCGCCCACGTCGGCGATAGGAAGCTGTTGCAGGAATCAGTTGTCTGGGCGCGTGGCGCTGATCCCGTCGGCTCAACCTTGGTGAACAGAGGCGCGGCGTATGTACTCGCTCTGGCGGCATGGGATTGCGGCGGCGTGCATGAAGCCGTGCGCTGGTTGAGCTGCGATACCGGACAGGTGCTCAATCCGCTATGGTCGAATGCTTTTGACCAATTGATCCTTACTGCGCGGGTGGCGGCGGCCGCCGGCGATGCGGGATTACGAGCACGAGCCCTTCGCAGTGTTGAACTGCTTGAGCGCGACAGCACCGCGGTTCCCTTGTTCTCGGCGGTGATTCGGCATACCCGGGGAATACTGGAACGCGACGCCGTCGCCCTGGTGGACGCCGCGGACGCGTTGCGCATGGCTCGCCCGCTGTTGTCCGCCTGCGCTGCAGCGGATGCCGGCGCGGTTCTGACGCAGACGGGTAGCAACGCCCGTGCGGTCGAGCAGTTCAACTACGCGTTCGATATATATGTCGAGTCCGAGGCGATGGCGGACGCCCACGGAGTCGCCCGGATGTTGCGTCGGTTGGGCGTGCAGCGGCGCATCAGCAACCATCAGCGCGAGACGACCGGCTGGGACAGCCTCACCGATGCCGAGCGGAAAGTGGTCAGCCTCGTGGCCGACGGGGCGACGAACACCGATGTCGCCGAGCAATTACACATTTCGCTGAATACCGTCAAGTCCCATGTGCGCAACGCATTCGCCAAACTTGGCGTCAACTCTCGCGTCCAGTTGACACGGTCGATGCGTAGCCTCGGTGGCCGCTCGGCCGACTAAGCCGCCACTCGCCCGAGGCCCGGTAGTCACCGCCCTGACCCCTCTTAAATATCACCCGACGGGTGATGGTGAACGCCCGGGCACGGGCGGCAAAGTGATAGTCGAAAACTCTCACGATGGGCGGAGATTGACTATGGATTCCGGAATGGCCGACACCGTCGCGGGCGTCACTGTCCCCGACACCCCGCTGACACGCGACGTCACCGACTTCATCCGCAATGCCGAAGACGACTTGCTCTTCAACCATTCCCGGCGGGTGTTCTTCTTCGGCGTGGTGCAGGGCCGACGCCGGGGCCTTCAACCCGATCTCGAGCTGCTGTACGTCGGTGCGATGTTTCATGACCTCGGGCTGACCGAGCCCTACCGCACCTCCTCGAGCCTCCGGTTCGAGGTCGATGGCGCCAACGCCGCACGGGACTTCCTCCTTCAGCACGGCATCGATGAAGGCGAAGCACGCAGAATTTGGCTGAGCATCGCTTTGCACACCACACCCGGTGTGCCCGAATTCCTCGAGCCGGAAATAGCTTTGGTCACCGCAGGAGTCGAGACCGACGTCCTGGGCTTCGGCCGTGACGATCTATCGCCCCATGATTTGTCTGCCGTCACATCGGCGCATCCGCGGCCTGACTTCAAACGTTGCATCCTTCAAGCGTTCACCGACGGCATGAAACATCGGCCGCGCACCACCTTCGGCACGATGAACGCCGATGTGCTCGCCCACTTCGATCCGTCGTTCGTCCGCGACGACTTCGTGACAACCATCAATCACAGCAGCTGGCCCGAATAGCGGAGACCGGCAACTGCCATTGCGAGCACCACGCCACCTTGCGATGCACCGGGTGTCCAACCGCTTGACTGAGAAGTGGACGCCTGCCGTCGTTGTCATATAAAGGATCTACTGACAATGTCTTTGACAAATCGAACATCTGAGAGTCAGATCGAGAGCCGCTTCGAACGCGACGTGCTTCCACTGACCCATCAAGTTTTCACCGCTGCGCTGCGTCTTACCCGTAACACACACGACGCCGAAGACCTTGCCCAAGAAACGATGCTCCGGGCCTATGCAGGCTTCGGCTCGTTCCGGGACGGCACAAACCTTCAGGCATGGCTGTACCGGATCGTGCGCAACACCTGGATCAACCAATACCGTATGAAGAAGCGTCGGCCTGATGAGGTACCAACGATGTGCATTTCGGACTTGCCGGCCGCTGTCGCCCTGCGATCATCGAATGACTTGCGTTCGGCAGAAGATTTCGCGCTGGAATCGGTGACGGATGAGGAAATTCTGACAGCGTTGGCAGCACTGGGAGAGGACATTCGGACGACTGTGTACTACGCCGACGTGCTGGAGTTCTCGTACAAGGAGATCGCCGTCATCACTGATTGCCCCATCGGCACGGTCATGTCACGGCTGCATCGAGGACGTAAACGCTTGCGTACAAGCCTGCTCCCGGCTGCCGCCCGTCGCGGCATCGGGCCTGAGCAGCGATGGGTCAAGGCGCCGCCGGCCGCGTGATGCGGTGGGAGCCGGGACGCCATTACTGGCGCGTACAGCCACAACTGTCCTGACCCAATATGGGACATGTATGTCTCATATCGGAGCATATGTGCTACATTGAGTCGCATGAGCGCACCGCAATGGACGGGGGGTGGCGCACGCTCGCGGACCCGGAAGGCGATTCTCGACGCCGCCATGACCGTCATAGGCGACAACCCCGCCGCGTCGTTGAGCGACATCGCTTCGGCCGCCGACGTGGGACGCAGCACGCTGCACCGGTACTTCGCCGAGCGCTCCGATCTGCTGCATGCGTTGGCGCTGCATGTCCACGAGCTCAGCAACGCGGCCATCGAACGCGCCGAGCCCGACTGCGGTCCGCCGGTCGAGGCCTTGCGGCGCGTCGTCGAATGCCAGTTGGATCTCGGCCCGATCGTCCAGTTCGTCTATAACGATTCCGCGATCATGGCAGACAAGGAGCTGGCCGCCATTCTGGATACGGGCGACGAGGTGATCGTCGAGGTGCTCGACCGGGTGGCCACGCAGGGCACCGCCGGACCCCCGTGTTGGCCGCGACTGGTCTTTTGGGCGCTGCTGAACGCCGGCTACGCGGCCGCGAGTCAGGGCACTCCGCGCGTGCAGGTCGTCGACGCCATCATGGCCAGCCTCACCCAGGGCACCATCAAGCCTGAATAGCTTCTCTCCCAATACTTTCCTTCGCACAGGAGCACACCATGTCCATCCGCTCGGATGCCCACGCTGCATCCGGCCGTGAGTCCAGCGCCACCCCGCGGCACGCCTGGCTGGCGCTCACCGTGCTCATCCTTCCGACGTTGCTGATCGCCGTCGACAACACGATCCTGGCGTTCGCGCTGCCCAGCATCGCCCAGGACTTCCGCCCGGCGGCATCGACGCAGCTGTGGATCATCGACGTCTACTCCCTGGTTCTCGCAGCGCTTCTCGTCATGATGGGCAGCCTCGGTGACCGGCTCGGCAGACGCCGACTGCTGATGATCGGCGCGGGCGGCTTCGCCATCGTTTCGGCCGCCGCCGCGTTCGCACCCAGCGCCGGGTGGCTCGTCGGTGCCCGTGCTTTGCTCGGCGTCTTCGGCGCGATGCTGATGCCTTCGACGTTGTCGTTGTTGCGCAACATCTTCGCCGACGCCTCGGCACGACGGCTCGCCATTGCGATCTGGGCGTCGTGCTTCACCGCCGGCTCGGCGCTGGGCCCAATCGTCGGCGGCGTGTTGCTGGAGCACTTCCAATGGGGTGCGGTGTTCCTGGTCGCGGTGCCGATCCTGCTGCCGCTTCTGGTGCTCGCACCGCGGTTGGTGCCTGAATCGCGCGACCCGAACCCGGGACCGCTCGACTTGTTCAGCGTGCTGCTGTCGCTGACCACCATGCTTCCTCTGGTTTGGGCGATCAAGACTGCTGCGCACGACGGGCCGTCGTGGTTGGTCGCCGCAGCGCTGCTCTTCAGCGTCGGCTCCTGCGTACTGTTCGTCAGGCGCCAGCGGCGAATCGCCACACCCATGCTCGACGTCCAGCTGTTCCGCTACGCGCCGTTCACATGCTCGATCACGGCCAATTTCCTCTCGATCGTCGGCCTCATCGGATTCATCTTCTTCATGTCGCAACACCTGCAGTTGGTGCTCGGCCTCAGCCCGCTGCAAGCGGGCCTGGTGACATTGCCCGGTGCGGTGCTGTCGATGATCGGCGGCATCGCCGTGGTGCGGTTCACCCGATGGTTCGCCCCGCCCACCCTGATCATTGCCGGGCTGGTGCTGGTGTCGGCTGGATTCGTGATGATTCTCATCTTTCGCCACGACCTGACCGTGGCCGCCGTGGTGGCGTCGTTCATCGTGCTTGAGGTCGGCGTCGGCACCTCGCAGACCATCACCAACGACACCATCGTCGCGTCGGTGCCCGCGGCGAAGTCAGGTGCCGCATCGGCCGTCTCGGAGACTGCGTACGAGCTCGGCGCGGTCGTCGGCACCGCGACGCTCGGCACCATCTTCACCGCGTTCTACCGGTCGAGCGTCACGTTGCCCGGCGGCCTCACCGGGTCCCAGGCTGCCGACGCGTCCGAAAGCATCGGGGGCGCAACGTCGGTGGCGCAGACCCTGCCGCCCGCACTGGCTGACCGGCTGATGTTCTCGGCACGCGCGGCGTTCGACTCCGGCATCGCGCCGACGGCGACCATTGCGGCGGTCCTCACCCTCGTCGCCGCAGGCGTGGTGGCCTTCTGCTTCCGGTCCGGTGGCACTACCGCTGACGAGGAACGACCGGAATCAGCACAGGGCTTTGCCCCACGGTCGGCGGATTCGGTGTGTCATAGCAGTTCGGAGTGACGGATCGGATGGGGCTGTCGCCGGGACTCAGTTTGGGCCGGCGGTGACACTCAGCCTCCAAGAGGCGCGCCGGCCGCCCGCCTGGGTACGCCCAGGGCGCAGGTAGAACGTGGTGGCCAGTGCCGGGATCGAACCGGCGACCTTCCGCTTTTCAGACGGACCTGCGCTCGGATGGAACTTGTTTGCGCCAGCCAAACCGGATGGTTGCCTGGCATTCAGACGTGTTAGATCAGTTGGTCCGGCTCGTTGGCCCTATTTGGCCATATGTAGTGACCCGCTGCGCGCCAGCCGATCGGCTTATGTGGTCGCTTGCCGGAGGAGGTGTCGGGGGTGAGCACGTCAGCGCACCCGGAACACGGGCGGACGCTTCTCCAGGAACGCGTTGACGCCCTCACGGTAGTCCTCGCTCTCGACGGCCAGGATCGGCAGCGAAGCAGCCTCCTCGTCGGGCGCGTCCTCGCCGGCGACGATCTTCTCGATCAGCCGCTTGGCTCCCCGCACCGAGACCTGAGAGCGCGACGCGATCGTCGTCGCGAACTCGGTGGTGATCTCCGCCAGGTCGGCAGGGTCGACGAGCTCATCGACGAGCCCCACCCGCAGCGCGTGCGCGGCGTTGACCCGGTTGCCCGAGAACAGCAGGTACTTCGCGAACGCGGGGCCGGTGGTCGCAACGAGCTGGCGGGTGGAGTCAAAGCTGTAGACGATGCCCAGCTTCGCCGGGGTGATCGCGAATTCCGCAGTGGTGTCGGCGAAGCGCATATCGCATGCCAGTGCCAGCTCGCAACCGCCGCCTATGCAGAAGCCGTGGATCATCGCGATGGACGGTTTGCTCATGCCTGATAACGCGTGCGCGGCCGCCTCGACGCGCTCGCCATAATCGCGGGCCGCGTCAGCGGTCGAACGGTGGGTGCGGAACTCGCCGATGTCAGGGCCCGCGCAGAAGTGCCGACCGGCGCCGCGCAGCACGAGGACCTTGACCGACTCGTCGGCGTCGGCCTCCGCGGCCAGCTTGGGCACCGACGACCACATCTCATACGACATGGCGTTGCGCTTCTCGGGCCGGTCGATCACGAGTTCGGCGATGGCGCCGTGGTGTTCGAGGCGAAGTCCTGTCATCAGCTGTCGACCTCCTTGGTGTTGAGGTGGTGTTCCTCGACGGTCCCGCCGGCGATGAGCGTGTCAATCTCGGCGTCGGTGCGACCCAGCTCTCGCAGTATCCCCCGCGAGTGCTGGCCGAGCGGGGGCGCGGACCGTGGCGGGCGTCTCTCCGACATCTTCGCGGGCACGCCGAGCGCATGCATCGGCCCGATGATCGGGCGGGGTTCTACGAACGGTCAGGTTCAATGAAGACGGGTAGCTGTACATCTCGCAGATTCCAGATTAGTTCGATCATCGGGGCGTTCTCGCGGAGAGTGCCCGATCGTCGGCGTTGTCCGGCAGCCAGCTCTCGAACGGCCACTGATGATTTCCGCCACCATCAACGGCGCGCCCGCCCTGGACGCGGTCGCTGAGCTGGCCGGCTATCCCGACGTGCTGCGCCTGCAGCGCACCACCGCCTTCGGGCATTACGACGACGGGTTCGTGCTGGCTGTAACCGCTATTCCGGTTTGACGGTCAAGCCTCCAACGCCATGCTGCATTACCAGCGGGTTCGTTTCTGCCGTCCCCTTGACACCGCTGTTCGCACGGTCCAGTCTGTTGCATGAAGGGGCAGGGCCGGTGGCAGAACACCTGAATCTGTACATCATGGGTGGGTGGCGCCGCGCGGGCAAGGGACCGCCCCGTGAGCTCCGATGTCCCCCTGACGGTCGGCTGGTCGCAATGGGCGCCGAGGGGTCCACCGCGGACATGCACGCCGCAATCGCGGCCGCGCGCGAAGCCTTCGACACCGGGCCATGGCCGGAACGCGAGCGGGCGGACGTGCTGCGGCGCACCGCCGATCTCATCGATCGCGACCGCAAGGATTCCTCCCGCGCCGAGGCACTTGACACCGGCAAGCGGATGATCGAAGCCGAAGACGACATGGATGATGTGGTGGCGTGTCCGCGCTACTACGCGGGTATCGGCGGCACCGAGGCCGGACACGTTGTCGACACCGACAAGGTGGATGCCATCAGTGGCCCGGTCTACCAGCCAGTCGGTGTCTGCGGATTGATCATTCCCTGGAATTACCGTCTATTGCAGGCGATTTGGAAGGCGGCCCCGCCGCTATTGGCGGGCAACACCGTCGTGCTCAAACCGAGTGAGCTGACGCCGTCTACCGCCGCGCTCCTGATGCGAGCGCTGGAAGAAACCGGTCTGCTCGCCGGCGTTGCCGATCTGATTCTCGGCTCGGGGCCCAAGGCTGGTGCCCCGCTGTCGGAGGATCGCGACGTGGACATGGTCTCGTTCACCGGCGGTGTCCCGTCGGGTACCCGCGTAATGGCCGCTGCCGCACCGACTGTCAAGCGGGTCGCACTCGAATTCGGCGGCAAGAACCCGAACGTTGTCTTCGCCGACGCGGACTTCGAGACTGCGGTGGACTTCGCCCTCACCGCCGTGTTCCTGCATTCCGGGCAGGTGTGTTCGGCAGGCGCCCGGCTCATCGTCGAGCAGTCATTGCACGATCGGTTCGTCGACGAGGTTGTCGCACGCGCCGAGCGGACCACGCTCGGCGGACCATTCGACCCGGACGCCGAGACCGGTCCGCTGACCCCGGCCGCCCACCGGGACAAGCTCGGTGTCTACGCGGCCGCTGGTTTGGCAAAGGGCGCCGTGCTGCGGTGCGGCGGTCGCCGGCCGGAGGACGCGCATCTGCGTGACGGGTTCTTCTGTCCCCGACCGATTCTGGACGGCTGCCACTCGGGACTGACTGCGACACAAGAGGCCTCGTTCGGTCCGGTGCTGACCGTTGAGACATTCACCGACGAAGACGAAGCGTTGCGGCTGCCCAATCACACCGTCTACGGGCTGGCAAACGCGGTGTGGACCCATGACGCAGGCAAGGCCCAGCGCGTCGCAGGCCGAATGGGGCGGCATGAAGCGCTCCGGCCACAGTCGCGAACTCGGCCGCGTCGGACTCGACGAATACGGCGAAATCGAGCACATCTGGCAGAACACCAATCTACGGCGCGAACGCTGGTTCCGCGGGTAACCCCGGCGCGCAATGCACCGGTCGACCGACAGCCCGAGAAGTTAGGAGATTCCGGTGGCCATCCACACAGAAACCGCGTCCACGGCGGTCGTCACCCCGCCCATCCCCGAGCGCAGCGACGCCGAACTGAGTGTCGATGGACTGTGGAAAGTCTTTGGCGCCAAGGCTTCCGATGTCGCGTGCGACGAGACGATGGAGCGGATGAGCGTCCAGGACATCAAGAAGAAGACGGGGTGCGCGGTCGCCGTGCGCGACGTCAGCTTCGACGTGGGCTGTGGCGAGGTGTTCGTCGTGATGGGCCTGTCCGGCTCCGGTAAGTCCACGCTGGTGCGATGCCTGACGCGGCTGATCGAGCCGACAAAGGGACATGTGGTGTTCCAAGGCACCGATATCACGTCCGCGGGCGAGAAGGAACTGCGGGATCTACGCCGCCGCAAGGTCTCGATGGTCTTCCAGCATTTCGGTCTTCTGCCGCACCGGCGGGTGTTGGAGAACGTCTCCTACGGCCTGGAGGTCCGCGGCGTAGACAAGAAGGACAGGATGAAACGCGCCACCGAGGTCACCGAGCTGGTCGGGCTCGCCGGATACGAGAACTCGTACCCGGATCAGCTGTCCGGTGGCATGAAGCAACGGGTCGGGCTGGCGCGCGCGCTGGCCAGCGATCCCGACATGTTGCTCTTCGACGAGCCGTTCTCAGCTCTGGATCCGCTGATCCGGCGCGACATGCAGAACGAGGTGATCCGTCTCCACCACGAGATGGGCAAGACGATGGTGTTCATCACCCACGACCTGTCCGAGGCGCTCAAGCTCGGCGACCGGATCCTGATCATGCGCAACGGCGAGGTGGTCCAGATGGGCACCGGCGACGAGCTCGTCGGCGCCCCGGCCGATGACTACGTGCGTGAATTCGTTAGTGACGTACCACGTTCGCGGGTGCTGACGCTGAAGTGGATCATGCGCGAGCAACGGCCCGCTGATCCGTTAGACGGTCCCGAGATGGGACCCAATACCGTTATCCGCGACGCCGTCGACCCGGTGCTCGCCGCCGACAAGCCGATCAAGGTGGTCGCCGACGGCAAGCTGCTCGGCATGGTTGGCCGTAGCGACATCCTCGCGGTGATCGGCAAGGTCGACGAGGGCGGCGCCTGATGGCTGCGGTCACCGTCGGAGCACCACCGGCACCATCGGCACCGGAGGCGCAGCCGCGGACGTCGTGGTTCTCCGAACGTGGGCCGGCACAGTTCATCGCGGCCATCGGCGCCGTGCTGGGTGTCTGGATCGTGCTGTTTTTCTTCCTGCGCAGCCGCAACACCCTGGCTCTGGCCCCGGCCGACACGAAACCGCTGCACGTGTGGCTATCCGACCTGCAAACCCGCGTCGGCGAGGGCCGAAACACCAATCCGCTCTTCACCTATTTCTTCAATCCGATCCGGTCGGTGATCGATGCGTTCGGCACCGCGATCGCGGACCTGATCGCGCACCCGATTGATGGGCGACCTGTCCCCTACATCGGCTGGCTTGGCGTCGTGGTGCTGTCCACATTCCTGGCCTGGATGCTCGGCAACTGGAAGGTCGGGCTGCTCACCCTGTGCGGCTTTTTGTTCATGGGTCTGCAAGGCCTGTGGCAGGACAGCATGGAGACGCTGGCGCTGACCATCGCCGCGGTGGCGATATCGCTGCTCATCGGGATCCCATTGGGCATCTGGGCGGGCATGTCAGACAGATTCAATCGCCTGATCACACCCTTGCTGGATTTCATGCAGATCCTGCCGTCGTTCGTCTACCTCGCGCCGCTGACGCTGGCGTTCCTGATCGGCCCGGCAGCGGCAATCATCGCGACAGTGATCTATGCGGCTCCCCCGGTCATTCGCCTTACAGCGCATGGCATTCGGTCGGTGCCCTCGGAGTCGCGTGAGGCGGTCGAGTCACTCGGTGCCACTCGATCTCAGGAGTTGTTCGGGGCGCTGCTGCCAATGGCCAAGCGCACCATCGTGCTTGGCATCAACCAGACCATCATGGCCGCGCTGGCGATGGTGACGATCGCCGCGCTGATCGCCGCACCCGGCCTCGGCCAGGTGGTCATCCAGGCGTTGTCGACCCAAGATGTTGGCACGGCGTTCAACGCCGGACTCGCGATTGTGATCATGGCGATCATCCTGGACCGAACGACCACGGCAGCCAGTGAGCGAGTGGAGAACGAACGACGTAAGTCGGCCGAGCCCAATAAGTATCGGCGGCCAGGAATAGTGATCGGCGCCGTCGTGACGGCGATCGCGCTCTGGTTGTCCTACACCTACCAGCTGGTCGCGATCTTCCCATCGTCACTGCAAATCGGGTCAGTGCATATCGGACTCGACGTCGGCACGCCCATCATCAACGCCGCGAATGCCGTGACGAACTGGGCGCAGACCAGCTTCTCCGGGGTGACCAACGGCATCAAGGACGTGGTCACCGCGGTGGCGCTCGACCCGCTGCAGGCGCTGCTGGACCAGTCACCGTGGTGGCTCACCTTCGTCGCCATCACCGCGATCGCGGCGCTCGTCGGAGGCTGGATCGCGGCAGTCATCACCGCGGTGTGCCTCGGCCTCATCCTCTGGCCGCTCGAGCTATGGCAGGCCACCATGGACACCCTGGCCGCAGTGCTGGTCGCCACGGTGATCGTCGTCGCCCTCGGGGTGGTGGTCGGCGTGTGGATGGGCCGCGGCCCGACCGCGGACAAGATCGTGCGACCGTTCCTGGACGCCGCGCAAACCATGCCGTCATTCGTCTACCTGGTTCCGTTCCTGGCGCTGTTCTCGGCGTCGCGGTTCACCGGCATCGTGGCGGCGATCGTCTACGCCGCGCCCGTGTCGATCAAGATCATGGCCGACGGCATCCGCGGCGTGTCGGCCGAGACCGTCGAGGCGGCGCGCTCGGTGGGGTCGAACACCTGGCAAGTCATCGGCAAGGTCCAGCTGCCGATGGCCGTTCGATCCCTGACGCTGGCCACGAATCAGGGCCTTATATATGTGCTCTCCATGGTGGTCGTCGCCGGTCTGGTCGGCGGCGGTGCGCTGGGCTACCTGGTGGTGGCCGGCTTCGCGCAGACCAGCCTGTTCGGTAAGGGCTTGGCGGCAGGTCTTGCGATCGTGCTGCTGGGCACGATTCTCGACCGCACGACCGCAGCCGCATCGAAACGGATAGGACGGACACAGGAATGAAACGACTCGCCATTGCGGCCGCAGCGCTCGTGTTGCTGATCTCGGGCTGCAACGCCACCAAGGTGTCGGACCTGCAAGCGCGGGGCGAGCTGAAACCCGGTAGCAAGCCGTGCGGCACCTTCAACCTGGCCATCAATTCCTGGGTCGGGTACGAGGCGAATGCGGCGGTGATCACGTATCTCGCGGAGAACGTGTTGGGCTGCTTCGTCAAGCAGAGACATATTGCCGAGCAGGTGTCCTGGCAGGGCATGTCGACCGGGCAGGTGGACGCGATCCTGGAGAACTGGGGTCACGACGACCTCAGGCAGCAGTACATCGACAACATGGGCGTCGCGGAGAGCGCGGGCTCTACCGGCATCAAAGGGCAGATCGGCTGGTACGTGCCGCCGTGGATGGCCGAGCAATATCCGGACATCATCGATTGGCGGAATCTGAACAAGTACGCCCACCTGTTCAGGACCTCGGAATCCGGTGACAACGGGCAGTTGCTCGACGGAGATCCGGCATACGTGACCAACGACGACGCGCTGGTGTCCAACCTTGGCCTCGATTACAAGGTGGTGCAGGGCGGCAGCGAAACGGCGCTGATCTCGAGTATTCGTCAGGCCCAGCAACAACGGAAACCGCTGCTCGCATACTTCTACTCGCCGCAGTGGTTGCTGAGCGAAGTGCCGATGGTGAAGATCAATCTGCCGCCCTACACAAAGGGGTGCGACGATGACCCGGCCAAGATCGCCTGCGACTATCCGGACTACGACCTGGACAAGATCGTCTCGACCAAGTTCGCGGAATCCGGAAGCCCGGCATACACGCTGGTGAAGAACTTCCAGTGGACCGCAGAGGACCAGAACTCGGTCGCCCGCTCGATCGCGGTCGACGGGATGAGCGACGACGAGGCCGCCAAGAAGTTCATCGATGCGCACCCACAGCTTGTCGCCAAGTGGCTGGCCGGCACGGGCGCGGAGAACGCGGCCTAGTGAACCTGCTCAAAGACGTGCGCGCGACGTGAAAGCTCGCGCGCCGCGACTCTTGACAAGGCCGGGCGATTTCCACCAGGCGGGTATGAACCGCGCCGACGCACGGCATCTTCCGTTGACCCCCGAGGTTGTCGGACAACACCTACGCGGTGGGGTCCATATCGGCCTCTATCCGCTTGGCGACGATGACACATGTTGGTGGGTCGCAGCCGATTTCGACAAAGAGGCCGCGATGCTCGACGCACTGGCCTATATGAAAGCGGCACGGGAACGACACTGGACGCCGATCGCCAACACTTCTGCGTTGCGGTCGGCCGGCGCGCCATCGGAGCTCTGAAATGGGTGCCTCGGCGCAGAAGTCGATGCAGCCCCGACATCAGACGGTGCGTTCCCACCAATGCAGGCGGTGTAGACGCGAATGGTCCGGTTCTATCTGGTCATACACCCGCCACCAGGTCAGCTCGTACTCGATCGGCGAGAGCAGTCCCAGTTGGCGGCGGTCATCGGCCTCGATCAGCGTGGCCGCCAGTGCCCGCAGCTCGCGGCGAGCATCCTGTGACAGCGGATCGGGGTAGCCGGACATCACGGTCGCACTCATCGTGCGGACCCGGCCGCGGACATCACCGGCCCGAATGAACGCCACGACACCGGTGCCGACAAAGGCGGCAGTCGAAATTCCCAGTGCAGTCCCTGGCCCGATCAGCCCGTTGAGGATGACATCGGACGCGATCCACAACAGCGCTCCCCACATCGGCCAGCCCCGCCACACGCGGAGACGGCACCGCTCGGTCTCGTTGATGCCGGGTGGGTAGATGACCAACCGGTACCGGGTCACCCCCATGCGGTCGAGGCAGACAATGAATGATCCCCACGGGAAGGCGCCGTCGACCAGCCGCAGCCAGCCGCGGCGCAGAACGCCCGGGCCCCCCGGCATGCGCGCCATGTATCGAGGTGTACCCGCGCTAGACGCGCGTGACCGCCCGATTCACACATTTTCTTGACGGCTCTCTCGAGAGGGTGGGCAGCAGCATATACACCGGAAACCTCTGACCATATGCCGTGGCGACATTGAGACATGGCCGCAGCCCGATCGTCGGCGAGGCATCTGTCGTAGCACCCGATTGAGTCGCAACGGCACACGCGATTACACACCAATGGGCGCATGGTCGATGTAGCCCATGGTGTCCTTGCCATTGCACATCCCGACCTCGGCAGCCGCGGCTCGGTGTATCGCTACCGCAGCATCTGACCGTTTTCCTCGAGACCTTGCACACGACCCCAGCAGCGAAGGCCGGGGCGCGGATTGCAAGCGGGGCTTCCATGGCCACGCGTGGCTGGCGCCTCTGTCTTGCCGCCGACAAGCTGGCGTGTGCCATGGAGATCCGCGCTTCGATGCCGCTAGGCCCTCAGTCTCGGCAGGATCATGACCGGGACCGGCGCATGCCGAAGGATTTTTGAAGCAGCTGTACCGAGGAAGACCTGGGCCAGTGGGCCGGCAGCACCCGATCCCAGTAGCAGCATGTCGCCGGATTCCCAGGCGATGTCGTCCACCGCCTCGCCCCACCCGATGCCGGCGCCTATCACGACGTCCACATCGGGGATTGCAATGTTCGCGCGGGCTTCGTTGAGCTGCTTGAGCACCGCGTCCATCGTCTTGCGCGTCCACTGTTGTATGACCAGGTTCTCTGCGGAACGTTCGATCGAGCCCCCGAACGTCGTGGGCGGACGCACCGCAAAGGAGGCAATCCGCAGCTGTACGGACCATTTTTCGGCTAGCTCCGCGCTGCTCTGGATGAGGCCAACGGCGTCCGCCGCGCCACCGTAAGCGGCCGTGAGCCGTTTGATGGGAACGGGACTCGACGGATAGCCGCGTGGGGCGATTGCGACCGGCACGGCCGCCCTGTGTACCAGCCATTCGGTCACGCTGCCCAGTGCCACCCGGCCCAACAGCCCCGATGACGACGAGCCGACCACCACCAGTTCGGCACGATATTGATCGACCAACTCCATCAATCCCCTGGGGATCGATGTCGACTCGTGGATGATCACCGATACATCCTCGCCGCCCGTAGCCTTGACCACCCGCTTGAGTGATGCCGCCGCCTGGGCCGAGACGTAGCCCTGGTACTCATCCTCGATCGGGTCGATGCCGGCGGGCAGTGCCCGCTCGACGATCGCGGTGGCGACGACCTTCTCACCGGTGGTGCGTGAGAACTGCGCCGCCAGGTTCAGTGGCGCGCTGCCTTGCCGGCTGGAGCTGAAGCCCGCGATGATCGTCATTGCACACCCGCTCCTGCCGGGATCGGGTGTGCCACCACATGGCTCACCGGAATATCGCTGTGCTCGGCGCGGGCCCGGTCGACCACTTCAAAGCGATGCCACACCGAATCTTCAAGCGGCAGCGTCGAGATGACAATCTGATCTGGGTGAAAGGTGTCCACCGCGTTGGCCAGCGCCCGCAGCGGCCGGTAATCGCCCAATGCGCCGTCCACATCCAGATTCTCCGAGCGCAGCGTCAACAACGTGTAATCCAGCCGCGCTCTGGCGGCTTCCTCGGTCGCCACCATCACATCGAGGGGGCCGTGTTTGGCTGCCACGCCGGTTGCGATCGGGCTGGCCGGCACGACAACGTAGTATCTGGCGGCACTACCGGCGCCGAGGCGGCGCAGCTCGTCGAGCAGCTCGTCAGAATCGACGGTCTGGTTTGCCATCACCAGCACCCGCCGCGGCTTCGCCGTGGCGATCGCTCCCTCGACGACCGGGCGGCGGCCCATGAACCACTTATTGGCCAAATACAGCACCACCACAACCGCCCACGACAGCAGACTCAACACCAACTGTGATCGCGAATCCTTCTGCAGGCCCATCTGCGCCAGGATCGCGACGATCCCGGCGACGGTGAAGATGGACAACACCGGAAACAGCCACATCTTCACCTGCAGGCTTTCAGACCCGCTGCGCCACCGCAGCACGATCTGTGAGACACCGATGAGGCAGTAGACGAACAAGATGATCGCGCCGCTGGAGTTCAGCAGGAACGCGAAGACGGTGTCCGGCGAAACCGCGGCGGCGATAACGCAGAGGAAACCGACCACCGAGGACGCCAGGATCGCGACGGCCGGCACACCCCGGCGAGTTACCCCAACCAGCTGCATCGGTGCCTCGCGGCGCGCGGCGAGCACGAACAGCATCCGCGACGCGGTGTACATGCCCGAGTTCAGACAGCTCAGCACCGCGGTGAGCACGACAGCGTTCATGATGTGGTCGGCGTAAGGAACTCCCATCTTGGTGAACGCGGCCACGAACGGCGACGCGGCGACGGTCTTGTCGTTCCACGCCAGGATCACCGTCAGCAGGAAGATCGAACCCACGTAAAAGATGGCGATGCGCGCGATCACCGAGTTGGCGGCCTTGGCCACCGCTCTTGCGGGATCCTTCGACTCCGCCGCGGCGATGGTGGCGACCTCAGCGCCGGTCATCGAGAAGATCACTGTGACGACGGCGGCCGTGATGCCGATCGCGCCGTGGGGCAAGAAGCCGCCATGGGCGGTCAGGTTGGAAAAGTCCATGGACTTGTGCGGCCACAAACCGAACACAAAGGCCGTGCCCACGGTGAGGAACACGATAATCGCGGCGACCTTGATGCCAGCGAACCAGAATTCGAACTCACCAAAGGATGAAACCGAGAACAGGTTGGTCAGGGTCATCAGGCTCAACAGAACCAGCGAAGACAACCACAGCGGGATACCGGGCAGCCAGTACTGAACGATCTTGGCTCCAGCGATGGCCTCGAACCCGACGATGATCACCCAGAAGTACCAGTAAAGCCAACCGACCGAGAATCCCGCCCAACCGCCCAGCGCGTTGCGGGCATAATCGGCGAACGATCCCGTCGACGGATTGGCCACCGCCATCTCCGCCAGCATCCGCATCACCATGATGACCAGGAATCCGCACAATGCGTACGTGATGAACGAACCGGGCCCAGTGCTGCCGATGACCACGCCCGAGCCGACGAACAAGCCCGCGCCGATCACGCCGCCGATGGCGATCATCCTCAGCTGACGCTCGCTGAGACCCTGCTTGAGAGTTGGCCCCCCGCTCATCGCGCGCCTCCATGAACAGAAACCGAGAAGACCCGGTCCGCATGCGACGAGCCCTGCCGCCCAACAACTTCGCGTGCCTCGGATCGCGGCCAGCCGCTCGCCTCCGGCGGAGCCGCCACACCCGCGGATGCCTGACCCCCGGATCCGACCTGATCGCTCGTTGTTGTCACATCAACCTCCCTGCAGTACCTGTCGCTTGCGTCGTTCGACCAGCGGCTCTGAGGGGCCGCCCCGCCTCTTCGTCCGTGTTGCGTATTACGAGACATAGATCTCAATGTAAAACTGATGGCCCTTACCATAGTGTGATGGATCACAAATTCCGCCCATATAGTGATCTACATCACATTTTTGGGCTGGATGACAGTGTGAGCGTGGGGTCGAGCCTGGCGAGCGTAAACAGCCCCGGTGACCACGACTGCGAAGCCCGCCTGCACGATGCCCGCGACCTGTGGTGCCCCCCGCGCGCGTGCGCGCCAGGCGCTCGGCAGCTCCTTGGCGCAGCCGAGCGCGTAGAGATAGCGCGTGGGCTGAGCGCAACAGGCCCGACGGTCCCGTCTCTGACAACCACGTGACGATTTGCCGTGCAGCTCACGGCCACACAGCCGTAATGAATTTTGTGAAGAAGAATTATCAAATTCTGGTAGGTGGCTTCGGTTCGAGGTGGCGGCTACCTGGAGTTAGAGTCAGAAGTCAACCGCGGCCTTTGGGCGCGCCTTCATGAAAGGCTCCCCGCCATGGCGTTCTCTGTCTACGCGATCGCACCACCCGAAGAAGGCTCGGAGCCGCATGACAGGTGGGTTATCCACCATTTCGGTGATGGGGCTCGTTACGTTGTCCATCCGGGTGGAGTGCTTGGGATTGAGGTAGAGGGCACCAACTTCTGGTTGCTGAGCCCCGACCGCTGGCAGTGGGTCCGGAGTGACAACCACCCGCCAGGTCGGGTGGTGGGTTAGCGCCACAATGACCCGAGCGTGTTTAACGCCCTTTGCGTCTTTGTGTGGCGGTCCTGCCGCAGGTGTTCGGCCACTCCTTGATGGCGCGTAGAAGGTCGGGGATCGAGAATCAGTCATGTGGCTCTTCCTCGTCCCGGTCGCTGATGGAGATGACCCGGATAGGCGGTGTCTGAGGGACTCGCACTCGTGCTCTGCGACAGCGGGGGCGGCTCGCCCCGCACCTTGCATGGGTCAGTTACGGCCCCGAAGGTTATCCCTCGCCGCCCATCTCGGCTTCGTCCCGCTCGGTCTCGGCGGTGTCCTGGGCCATCACCGACTCGTCGAGCCACTTCTGGATATCGCCGCCGAGTCGATCCGCGGACAGGTGGGCGAAGTCCAGGGCCTGTACCGCCAGCGCTGCCAAGACATTCATGTGGCCCGTCCGCTGCGGTGGATCTCCGCCATCAGCGCACCAAGCGCCTGATTGCCTTCGGCGCACAACGCCGACAGGTACCGCAAGTGGTGAGACGTATGCGTATGACGGTGATGCTCGGCTAGGCGCGGGTCAGCACCATCGGCCAGGACCTGGAGTTCGACTTGCCGCACTTGATGCCGGAGTCGATCCGAGTCGGGTGTTCACCGACAAACTCTCAGGGTCAGCCAAGACGGTCCGGCCGGGATTGGTCGCGCTGCTCGACTATGCCCGACCCGGAGACAGCGTGGTCATTGCCCGCAAGCACCGACTGCTTCGATCCCAGTATTTCGCAACGGTTTTCGTGCAGCTTGAGGGCCATACCTAGGCGAGTTCAACAGATTCTGTGCCCAATGGGATACTGCTACTGTTTTGTGGCGGCGGCCGCGGTAGTCATAGCGATGTGACAACTCGACCCCTTCGGCCTGGGCCTTATCGAGATCGGCGCTCATTGCGCGGACATGGCGCGGTCCCCGCTTGCCCCGAGTCTCGACCCACCTGGCCCGCTACTCGGGCAACCACACCAACAGCAAAATGCCGGTCGGCATGCCGTTCAGTTAGTTAGGTGTAGTACTTGTCGCGGCACTTGAGCTATTTGCATATCAGCGGCATATCCTCTGCCTCTACAGGAACCATCTGTTCTGTTCGACCCGTTTGCGCTTTGCACACAACGCATTGCCGACCCAACGTAATCTTCCGAATTGGCTTGTCAGGGAACAACTTATGGAAGCAATCAAAGCAAATTTTCTGAGTCATCAGATCGGATCTTTCAGTCAGAGATCACGTAGTGGTCGAGGTTCGTGACCCCGGCCTGGCGGCGACGACGCGGGTTCGGTGTAGCGGATGTGTAGATCGCGACGCGAGTCGATCGTGGACCCAACACCTTTCGCGATTGCGCAACTCAGTCGCGAGCCCGAGGTGCCGCCGGTAGCCAGGCAGTCCTCCACCGCGGCCCAGCGGTGAAACCGGCGGGTGGCCGTTGATCGACACACCGGGTCGCCCGGCCTGCGTCCACTAGTCGGCACTTCTCAAGCTTAAGGCCGCGGGGCGCGTTAGCGCGTGCTGCTCACGCTCCGCCTCCCGACCCCGGCGATAAGGCCCCCAATTGCGGCGTACTCACGGTTCAACCACGCGTACAGCCAATGCGCCAAACGCACCGCGCCCGACGACGTGAGCGTCAAGAACTCGGCACGCGGCACGTCACTGAGCCCATCGAGCTCCCCCGGCTCACCGTTGGGTCCTTTGCATAGACCGGCGAGCGCGGACACGGCAACGATCATCAGCCAGCAGTCGTCAATCCCGACTCGTTGAGGATGATGAGCAGCCGTCGGAGTCACCCTGAAGTCGTGCTCAACGATGCACGAACCGAAGTCATCCTTCGGCCCCTCAGCCGCGAAGACTTCTCAGCGGTCTGGCAATGGGGAAAGAACGGCCGGTTCATCTTCCCGATTCCACAAGAGGGCGGCGGTTCCGGCGACAGCGCTCGAGCGTCCGTTTGACGCGGTCGCCGCACGCATCCGCGAAACAGCAAGTATGTGGGATGAGGAGCCGCCCGAGTGGTTCGGCTGGTCAGTCGCCTGAAGGCAACGTGGCCGCCGAACACTAACCTCACACAACCTCCGCAGTGGGTGGGTGCCCCGGACTCCTCCAAGAGGCGATGGGCCACGCATCGACCACCGTCACCGCACATACCTACGCGGACCTGTTTGACGATGAGCTTGACCACATCGCCACCGCGCTCGACTCGCTCGACGATGCGTCTCGCGCAGCTGGCAGCTGATGCAGTTTGGCCCCATTCCGTCCGCTTTCTCAGGGAACGGCGTGCCGGCCAAAGATGGTCTACAGCACTTTGATCTGCATAAATAACGCTGTGGCCAGGGCCGGGATCGAACCGGCGACCTTCCGCTTTTCAGGCGGACGCTCATACCAACTGAGCTACCTGGCCCGGAAGGCACCGGTCATGTCGTGAACCGACGTGCCTCGCCGTAATGGCGACCCTGACGGGACTCGAACCCGCGACCTCCGCCGTGACAGGGCGGCGCGCTAACCAACTGCGCCACAGGGCCTTGCTGTGCGACCCCATCGTAGTGCCGCGCGTACCCCCTACGGGATTCGAACCCGCGCTACCGCCTTGAAAGGGCGGCGTCCTAGGCCGCTAGACGAAGGGGGCCAAGCCGAATCTCTCCGGGGTACTCGCAACGCTGTGACGTTGGGAGCCTCGATAGCTTAGGTCACACGGACCCCAATCCTCAAACGAGGCGGCAGTCGGCAGGCAGTATCCTTTTCAGGATTCAGTTCAACACCGCCCCTATAGCTCAGTTGGTAGAGCTACGGACTTTTAATCCGCAGGTCGTAGGTTCGAGCCCTACTGGGGGCACCGATAACAGCAGCTCACAGCGTTATCTAGGTCAGCTCGACACGGCTACTGGTGTCACGGGTGGTGACAAGGCCCGCGCCTTGACCAGCGGAAACCCGAAGCCCCCCAAGCTTGGATCACGTCTGCCCGCCGGAGATCTGGATCACACCTCGGCGTCGATCTCGTCGGCGGCGTCGATCAGGTCGGCGGCTAGGTCGCGGGCGCTGGCCGCGTCGAGCTCGGCGGCCCCGTGCCGGTCGTTCGGGTAGACACTGATGATCCGGTTCAAGACTTCGCCACTGTGATCCTGTTCGCCGTAGATCGTCACGCGGACCGCGGTGCCGCGTGACGCGCCGGCGAACACGCGGGTAACTCGCTCATCTGCGCCGACCCCCCAGCTATCCGCCGCGGTGGCGTCTGGCGGCAGTGGAATCCGCGACGTGGTGGAGTTGCCAATTGTCTGGTGCGTTGTCGTCATGACATGGGACGGTACGCTGAAACCCGTTGTGCAGCAAGCGATTTCATGTCCAGCTTTCGGACATTTTGTCCAGTTTTCGGACATTTAGTCCCGAATATGGACAGAGGCCCCGCTGCTGCGCATCACGCGGTAGCGGGGCCGTTTAGCGTGGCGACGCGATTTAGCCCCTCGGCGTCTGCGTGCCGTGCTTCTCGCAGTAGTACGAGATCCTGTCGGGCCTCGTGATCGTGCCCTGCCAGGTGCGTTTCGACAGACCCGGCTCGACCTCTTTCACCAATTCGAGATCACAATCCGTGACGGGGCACACCAGCGGTTCATCGGCCATACCCAAGGCTATGTCGACGCCCCGTTTGGATTGTTGCGAATGCAAGAAAATGATGCTCTCATCTCCTACGCTCCGTGTGTCCACACCATACGAGAAGGGGGTTGCAGTGACTGCACCCGACCCGTTCCCCATCGCGGCGGAGATCACGCGCTACCGGATGCAGCATCCGCTACGTTTCGGCGGCCAGGGGATGAGTGCCGAGGCCGCTTGGGAATACGCGGACCATGTCGCCGACCAGGTCATAGCACTCGAGAAGCAGGTCGCCGAGCAGTTCTCGGCGCTCGTACGAGAGCTCACCGGCGGCATCTAACAGAGGGGGCGCCCACCGCATGAAACTGTTCACCGCCACCCTCGTCGCCCTGGTGCTGACCACCGCGGCGCCGTCGGCCACCGCGCGCGCTGACACTGCCGACACCGCGTATCTCCGCGCGGTGCGTGACATCGGGATCACCGACAGTACGTACACCGCCGAACAGAATGACGCGGTCATCACGCTCGGAAAGACGGCGTGCACCGACCTTGAGGGCGGTTCTTCGCGGGAGTCCGTCGCAGGGTCACTCGAAATCGGTGTGATCACCGAACTGCAGGCGTTGCGGTGGGTCGCCGCGGCCGCCGACGCCTACTGCCCTACCTACTGATCAGCTGCCGCATCTAGGTCCACAACAACAAGAAGCGCCGCCGGATACCCCCCTTGAGGGCACGGCGGCGCTTCGTCGTTCTCAGGGTCAGGCAGCGTCGCCGTGCAAATCGTTGACGGCCCGCGTCACCGTGACGCCCTCAGCCACCTGGCGGGCAGCAGCCGCTGCGGAGTGAGGCCCGCCTGAAGACCCGCCGACGGCCCGTCATCGTGAAGATGGCGGGCCGTCGGGCGTGCGAGGATGAATTTCTGGCGATCTCCCGCGGAAGCCATTAGCTAATGGCATCTTGGTCGACGTGACAACCCCATGCCAGGTGTATCGATGCACCGCCGAAGCGACTGTTATGCCCTTCACCCTCCGGGAACGGAAAGCGTGGATGGATTACCCCATGGAATTCGCGGTCTGCGAACCGCACCGAGACGAACTCTCTAGGCCAGAGACAGAGTGGATGCTGAGCAACGACGCGGACGGACGAAAATTGCAGCTCGGGCAGTCATTACGCGACCTCGACGAGTACATACTGCTCGACGCGCCAACAAGATTGGTCGGATATGGGGCAGGCCGAGACTTCAGCCACCCCGAGCACGACGGATATCACCTTCCATTGAGTGTGCGGCGTCGCGGCGATACGGCCGCAACCGAGGCTCACCGTGGTCATCCCCGCCGGCCTGATCGCCGACTTCGCGGATTTCTTACAGAAGGTCGTGCCCGAGTCTGAGCGACAGCTCGGTTCCCGCGCGATGCCGTGGCCTCCGGTCGAGGGCGAACACCGGCCCGTGACCTAGCCCAGCGAACGGTCCGCCATCGTGAAGGTGGCGGGCCGTTTGGCGTGTTGCGTCGACGGGGCTACGCGGGGACTAGATCGTCTGCCCGAACGAATCGGTCGATCGGATCGTCGGCCCCATCCAGAGTGACGCTCACGTGGAGGTGGTGGCCGCGAACGCTGGTGACAACACCCTCGACCATGTGCGCTCCAAATCGGATGCGCACGCGGTCGCCGGGGCGCGGGACTGCTTCGTGGCGCCGTGCCATCTGGTCTTCCCCTTTCACCAAGCTTTGCTTCCCGTTAAGTCCAACAAGTATGTACCGACGACTTTATCCATCGCCCTAGCCGCGCTGTTGAGGGAACTTCGCCACGTTCTGAACGTCCTCAACGTAAGCCCATGTTCGCGGTCAACCCTGACAAGCTTCTCAGTGTCGCTATGCGCAACACCGTTGCGAGCTTCGTTTAGCCTGTTCAGGGTAGTTTTCCACTTCGGGGTCATGGATGGATAAGCGACCGCGAGATCAGCCCATAGGTCCATCGAAAGTATCGAATAGTCACTCGATAGCGCATCGACATTGACGTTCCCCATATCCAATCGTCGCTTCTTCTCTGATTTCGTGACCGAAATGCTCCGCTCACGCACGAGCGCGCCGAGCACTACGGGGGCAATCGCGGCGTTCTCCGGGACCAGCGCCACGCTCGCGGTGATATGAATCGCTGCGTCTTCGTGCAAGTCGCGGGCAAAGCCTTGAAACTCTGCGCAAAGCGCAACGAACAGCGCTCGATTCAAGTGCTTGGTAGCGCGCTGACGCCCACGCTGTCGACCAGTGACCTTGCCGTGTATCTCTTCGAGGCTATCGAGCCCCGCGCAGCGCTCGGTGGACCACCGCTCTAACGCGCTAGACGCCACGTGCGCGAGCGTAGCGCTGGCTAACCCATTCGCCACTCATCCACGCCGTTAAATCTTCCAATTGGAAGATTTAACCCCCAGGGTCGCAGCTCGTCATCAGCGGTCAGCACGAACTCGTCATACTCGCCGCCGGCGAAACGCTCGACATGATCGTCGGGCAGATCGTTGCGTCGTAGCCGATACTCACCGCCGCCGGCCAACTGCTGCACCGGGCGGTCGAGTTCCCCGTGAATAGCGGCCTCGACCTCCGGGCTGTTGCGGGAAGGGCGCTGCCTGATCTTTCAACCCCACGGCGTCACATGCCACAAGGCACGACACTCCGCATCGCACGGCGACGGCAGACCATGCGCCTCGAGGTACTCGTGCGCGGCCGTCTCATCCCAACCCACCAACTCGCCGGTCTCCTCATCAACGATCGCCACCGCGTCGGGCACGGCGCCGGCCAGCTCGATCGGATCAACCTGTTCCGGCTCCGGCCGGCGGGCCCGCTTCATGACCGCTGAGCTTGACGCGTATAGCCGGAGCCGGCATACACACCGCGCACCGCGCCGCGAGGCTTCGGCTCATCGTCCTCGGAGCGGATCCCCAGCGACGCGGTCAAGCGGGCAACGACAATCCGCTGCTGGCGAATTTCCGCGATCGCCGGATGCATCTTCGGGCCCCGTTGGCCATCCACGACCGTGCCATCGGTGTCCAGCCGGCGTTGCAACACCTCGCACAGAGACACGGTGCGGCACAATTCGAGCAGTGTTGCGCGCTCGTGCGGCTCAGGCGAAAACTCGGCCGTCAGCTCACGCCACAGCGTCAAACCGGACCCGTCCAACATATCGGGATCCTGGAGCGGTTCTAGCTCATTCTCGGCCATCTGAGGCCCCTAACTGACTTGGTTTGAACTTGCGGGAGGCTTTTATTGGCATATGCCAGGAGTGGCGTCGCAGGGTCGGGTGGAGTTACCCCCCAGGTGGCCATTGGGCTGCGATTATGTTGCGTACAGCAAACCCAGCGGCGCGCGGACATCTCACGCATTGAAAAGGACACGGGCCGCTGGGCTGCTGGCATGCTCGGCCATGCCCGGCGAGCGGATGCTCGCCTGTGACGGGGCATGGTCGATGGTCATATCAGGGTGCGAAGGCGTGGCTATCAGCGGTCTGCTGCTTGCGCACCTCGGCCAATCGTTGCGCCTTGCCCTGCTCCTCGTACGCGATGGGCTCGGCCTGAGCCAGCGCCTCATCCTTGTTCGGAAACCAGAGCTTGCCGCCGCTTCGGATGCCGCGCAGCAGCGCCGAGCCCAACGTCTGCTCATCCGTCCGGTGGGGCTGGCCATGATGTGCAGCACTGTGATGGTCGGGCAGGCGTGGATCCATCCACTGACTGCAGTCGGTGACGCCGATGCGCATCGCCTTGGCCCCGCCCGACACGATGTAATTGTCGCGCAAGTTGTACAGCGCGAGGAGTTCCTCAGCTGATGTTTCGAGCTCAGCCATCGCTTTCGCGTCGTCGGTGCGTCCTTGGCGTACCAGGTCCGCCAGCCTGATGTCGGGATCCAGTGATGCCACCGTGGTGATGACCGTAATCAACTGCTGCGCCTGCTCGGCGAGCTGCTCAAAGATGGCGTCGTGCTCCTCCCTGAATGCTTGCAGGACGCGGATTGCAGCTTCCCGTTCCGCTTGCTGGTACTCGGCGAACAAGCGGGAGTGCCCGATGTCGTCGACGACGGCGGCGCTGATCAACTCCGGGCCGACGTCGGCCAAGATGAGTTGCCGGATTGTGTCGGCGGCTGGTTGGGTGGGTCGCTGCACGGTGACCCATTCCATGGTGGCCACCGCGGCAGTCACCGTGTCGGGCAGTTTGATTTTGCGGGCCGCGAATTCCTTCAACGCGGTGCGCGCCGTGTAATGCTGGGTTGCGCTTTCGCTGTTCCAAGCCATCTCGTGAATGTCCTTCTGTGCGTAGGTGTTTCGAGCCTATTTGCTGCGAAATTTGCGCATCGCAGCCGCGGCGCGCGCTTTATTGGCAGCGCTGGTGCCGGTGCCGCGTGCGTGAATGCCGAGCTCGCGGCGCATCGCGCTGATTGCGCGCTCCTTCGGGTCGAGCGGGAGTGGTTCATCCAACGGCCGTACCCGGGCGCACAAAGCGTTGAAGTCTGCGGTACTCATCTCGCCGAGCTGCTCCTCAGCCTCCAGCGATAATTCCTCGCTCACTGCTCAATCTCCTTGCTCTGCAATGCTTTCCGATATGTTTCAATACTTGCTGCCGGAAACCATAGTCGGCCGCCGATCAACTGCCCGTCGAGGTCCGCGGAATGCCGCTGCACTTTCCGCGCATTCCATCCCAGCGTTTGCGCTGCGAGCCTCGTACCCATCCATGCACTCAATTCTGTCTCGCCCCCACCCGTTTCATGTCGCGACGGCGACACCGCTGTGCGGGGTTGCATCATGACCGGATCCAACCGGCGGTACAACGCCTCCGCCTGATGCGGTACCGGCCGATCCGACTTCTCGTGCATCCGAATGAAAATCTTGACCGCCGCATACGCGGCACGGACCTCGTCGTAATCCAGTGTGATCACTGTGCGCCACCGGTCGGCCAGCCGTGCCGTTCACGGGCCGCGCGGAGCAGGGTTTCGACACAGTACGTTCTGCGCCCACTGCGACCCTTGGACAACGTCACCTGATGACCGACCCTGTTTGTGCACAGGACCGGCCGCAGAACTTGACCTTTCACGTGGCGGCGGGCACCGGCTGTGTCGACGACGGTTCGCGGCAGGGATCGCACGGTGCCGACGCGCAAGTTGATCGCATAGTGCGGGTTGTTCTCGACCGCCCTAACCCATTCGGCGTTCACGGCTGGGCCTCGCTCATCCGCATGGAGATGCCGCGCGAGATACGCGAGCTGTGTGTCTTCCGTGCCCGGCAGGGCTCGCCGGCCGGCGCGTGGCACCCGGCCGTCGTGCATGACACGTTCTGGATGGCGTAGCGCTCGACTTGCTGGCGGGTGGTCATGAGGCGGGCCGCATCAGCGTGCGGGCGAGCTCGATCACGCTCGGGCAATGGGTGCAGGTGCACAACAGACTGTCGGCCACCAGCTGGTCGCCGTATTCGACGTCCTGGGCGATGGCGTCGGCGAGGATTTTCCGCGCGATGCTGGCCCGCCTGTGGCGTTGATGGGCGGCGCAGGCGATACCTCGGACGGCTACCGGGGTGCCGCAGTTGTGGCCGTCGTGGCGTGGCTGGCCGCAGCGGGGTTGATGACCGTTCACCGGGCGGCCGCCATCGAACGCCAGGCCCAGCATCTTGGTTGTTCCGATCGGATCATCGCGTAACCACACGGAATCGGATGTCTCCGTCGCGCATGCCGGTGACGGCTAGGTCGCCTCGGCGCCATGCGTCGACACATGTGGCGCCCGCAATGAGCGTCTCGAAGGCGAGTAGTGCGGCGCCGGCTTCATCTTCGGTGACGCCTTCGGGGCGCTTGGCCAGTTCGATGAGGAGTCGGTCTGTTTCCTCATCGGTGAGTGGCTCGATCTTCATGTTTCTGGTTCTCCCCTGACTGCTTGTTGATGGATTGTTTGGCGGCCGTCGCGATGGTGGCCATCGTCGGCGCTCTTCTGGTCACCCGGCGGCGTGATGGATTGGAGCCACCGGTGGCTGCCACGGGCAACCTGTTCGACCGTGACTTTGCTTGGTTGTTGCGCTTCCCGGGCCGCCTAGCTTCCCTGCTCCCGACTCCCTAAGGGTCGTCGGGAAACAGGGAAACTGGCTGTACCGCTGCTCCTGGAAGTAGGGAAGCTAGGGAAGCTGGACTGATTTAATGCTTCTACCTGCGGTTCCAGTTTCCCTACCCGCATCCGGGAAGCTAGGGAAGCCGACTGGGCAGAGTTTGCTGGGTGTCCATTTTCCGGACAGGGGTAGGGAAACTGGAACCGCAGGTCAGAGCGTTGCGCCGAAACTGCCCGGAAAGCTCGGGAGGCTGGCTCATTCGCACTCGCGGTGCGTGTTCCGATCCGTCTCCGCGACCGGGTTACCGCACCGTTGGCACGGGTTCGCGAGACGGTAGACCTTCGCTCCCCGCTGCCCAACATCTAGAGCGACGGATCCGTCGGCGACACCCTTCGCGATGGCGTCATCGGTCTTGTTCCGCCCGATCCGGTGGTGCAAAGACAGCAGGTCGACCAGATCTTGACGCTTCATCCCAGCGCCGTCAGCGAGGTGATCGTCGACGAGGGCCGCGATGATGTGATGGAGCGCTTCGCCGGCACGGACCGCGGCGGCAGCCTCTTTCCGTCCGCCCTCGTCGTAGGTGTAGCGGCCGGTGGCCTTATCGAAGGTGAGCGCGCCCTCGGCGACCTCGCACAGTCGGCCGAACGCTTTGAAGTAGCGCTGAGAGGCGGGGTCGTCGGTGTCTTCGCGGATCATGCGCCAGGTCTGGTCGGGCCAGTCCATGAAGCGGGAATCACCGCGCGCCCGCTCCCCTGTGTGACCCATGTGCTGGACGACGAGCGCGTTGCGTATCCCAGCTTCGTCGCACAGCGCGTCGAACGCGGTGAGGAATCGGCCGCCGTCGTGGTTCTCGTCCAAGCCGAGGGCGTCGAGGACGGGGCGTAGGCAGTCCAGCATCAGGTAGTCGGCGTTGACGTCGCGGAGTCGTCGCGCCCACCGCGACCGGGTTTTGTCGTCGAGCAGGTTGAGGGTGCCGGTCTTGCCGCGCAGCGAGATCACGTCGGCCACCGCGTCCGTGTTCTTGATGCCGGATCGGCGTAGCCATCGGCGCAGCATGTCCTCGTCGAGTTCGTCGTCGATCAGGACGAGTCCGGTCACGGTTTGGTTGACGGTGAAGCGGCCGAGGAACGGTGTGCCGTCGACCAGTGCCGGTATCAGGTTGCCGTGCAGCAGCGTCGATTTGCCGGACTTGTACTGGGCCAGCAGCATGACGCGGGACCCTTGGGTTGCGAGGTCTTCGATGAGGTAGGGGTCGTCGGTGTCTGGTTCAGCGAGCAGCGCGGTCAACGATCTGACTGGCGGCAGTTCTGGTGTGGGGTTTTGGGTTTCGTTGAAGCGGCGCCGCGCCTCCGCATCAATCTCCAGCGTCTTCAGCTTGAGTTGTACCGCGTCCTCGTATGGGTCGGTGATTACGGGTAGCGGGACCGCGCTGCTGTCGATGCCCTTCGCTGCGAGGACTTGAGGAGCAGATTTGGCTGCGGAAACGAGTCCATCGGTGCCGCGTTCGGCAGCGGCAATGGTGCCGAGGGTGCCCGCGCCGTAGGCGGCGAGCAGCATCATCTTGTCCTGTTCGGTGAGGCCGCCTGCCGCGACAGCCTTTTCGATCGCTGCGGTCGTATTGACGCTGAGTAGGCCGGCGGTGACGGCGGCCTGGGCTTGCAGGTCGAGCAGGTCGAGCGCGTGCAGCTTTTCGAGTGGGGCCACCGGCTCATTGGTGGACGCTTTGATCATCACCGTATGCGGGGCCGCGGCGACGTTTTCGTCTGCTGTGGTGTCGTTCCAGAAGTCGACTTGACTCTGCCACGCGTCTGCGTGACCGACGTTCTGGGTTTGGTGGTCACTTCGTGCTAAGCTCGACATCAGGAGCCCTTCTCGATAGCGGGAAGCGAAAAGCCCAGACACTCGCAATGTCTGGGCTTTCTGTTTGTGGTGTTATGCGGCGGGACCGGTTTCGGATTCGAGGCTGGCGACGAACTCCGCGATCGCCGATGCCGGTATCAATCGCCTGCGCCCAATCGTGATGCTGCGTAGACGGCCGCTGCCGAGAAGATCGAACATGGTGGATCGTCCGATGCGAAGTAGTTCCTGCGCTTCGGGGATCCGGTAGAGCGTGACGGTGTCAGGCATGGGTTGTTCCCTCCGAATAGGTGTTGAAACAAGAACGCGCGCAGCATGTTTCGCTACGCGCGTCAGTATTCCTGGTGTGCGGTCCGGGGTGGTGGACCTGGATGCGGACAGACCGGTATTGCTGCAAAATCGATTGTAAGGCGATAATCGCGTACCGCCGCGTACCCCAACAGAGCTGCGGTGATCAGCTACGGCAGCAGCGCACCAAGGCTCCCGGCCGCCGTGCGCGCCAACGACAGATCAACATGCTGATACCCACGCGTAACAACCACATCGGAATGCCCGAGTATCGCGGCGATTATGTGCGCGTCGACGCCGGCCTCAAGCAACAATGTCGCAGTCGTGTGCCTGGCCGTGTGAATCGGCACGGGCTCAATCTTCGCGGCGGCCAACAGGTCACGCCAGGCGTGGTGATCGTCGCGGGGACTGACCGGGCGGCCATCATCATGTCGCCACACAAGGCGATGTGGATTCACGCCGGACGGGCGGGCGTGCTCGACAAGCATTAGGCGCAAAGGTTCAGCCAACGGGACGACACGCGTACCGGCCGCCGATTTTGGGCGCGTCAGGCAGAGCGAGCGGTGTATGACTCGGTGCTCGAACCCTGGCGGCAGGCTCCAACGCCGCTCGGGGCACCATCCGGGCCGCGTCTTGCCGCACGTGCCGCCGCAGCCGTGCACCTGCTGCAACTGCTGCAACTGCCAAGCCAAATCGATCGTCCCGGCGTCGAGGTTGACACGGTCCCACGTCAGGCCCAACAGTTCGGCCTGGCGGGCGCCGGTGAGGAACGCGGCTGCCCACCTCGTCGCCAGGAACGGCGGACCCTGCTCGCGGTCGATCGCGGTGCGGATGACATGCCGCGCCACATCAGCAGACAGGGCGTCACGACGTGCGGGTGTGTGGCGCGGCTTCCTGACGGCCGCGGCCACGTTGAAACGCAACAGATCTTCCGCGATCGCGTCGTCGAGGGCGCGCGCCAACGTTTGGTGTGCTTTCTGCGCCGCCCTGGTCGATGATGCCTGCACGGCGCGATGCATTCTGCGGACGTCGTCGGCCGACAGCTTGTCAAGCCGCCTGTCACCGATATGAGGCTTGATGTACAGGCGGATCGCCTGCTCATAGTGCCGGCGGGTCGAAGGGCGCACGTGGTCGCCGTGGATGTCATCAAGCCACTGGTCGAGCCACGCGCCTACTGTCATCGACGGCGCAGCGGTGACCTTGCCGTCCTTGACGTCGCGTCGTAGATCGTCGAGCTTGTCGGCGGCCGTCCCGCGGTCGCGGCTGTAGACACTCTTGGCCTTGCGCTTCCCGGTGGCCGGGTCGATGACGTGGACGCGTCCTGTCCACATGCCGTCAGGACGCTTGTACAGTCCGCCCTCGCCCGGTGCCCGTCGCTTCCCCATAGCGGTGACGGTACCGCGCTACTGGTGTCACCACTGGTGTTTCGCCGGTACTACTGTGCACTACTGCACGGCAGTGCGGGCGGGCGTGACCTGGCGTTTCCCCAGCTAGGGCACCCTATCAATGCGGACTTTTAATCCGCAGGTCGTAGGTTCGAGCCCTACTGGGGGCACTCAGTCCGGCCTGGTCAGGCCGTGATCTAGAAGTTAGTCCTACTAAGAGTCGGCGTCTCACCCCGGCGATACCCCGGCGGACGAGCGGAACGGCTGGTTGTCGACTTAGTTCGCAGGGGGCTTGCCTAGCTCGTCAGCGAGCTGTTGGAGGTCGGACAAGTCATTACCCATCTGCTCGATGGTCTCGGGTGCGCTAGGGCTCCCGTGCCGCTCGTCACGTGCCGTATGCCATCCTTTGCGCCACACCAAAGCGCGGCTTCTGTCGCCCGCGTACGGACATTCGAGCGTCTCCGGGAAAGCGTCCTTACCCTCTTCGAAAATGCGTGTGAACTCACTTGCGTTACTCATGGGCAGCCACTCAACGGAAGTTAGCCGCTAAACCACTAACCGCGTGGTCATTTACTGGTCCGTCTCTGCAGCGAGGGCTAGTTGCGGAGCCGAGGAATCCGGCTCGCCGTTCGGCTTACTGCAGTCTGTCGGCACGACGTCATACGCTCGCGGCGTGGACAAGAACCGGCTGTATTACGGCGACAACCTTGAGGTGCTCCCATGAGCACATCGGTACCGAAACCGTCGACCTGATCTATCTCGACCCGCCGTTCAACTCCAACAAGAATTACTCTGCCATCTTCAGCCGCGACCGTACGGAAGATGAGAACGCTGCTCAGATTCAGGCCTTTGAGGACACTTGGCGGTGGACTCCGACAACTGATGCTCAGTACGACGAATTTATTATTCAAGCCAGCGGGACAGTCGCAGACACGCTTGCCGCTTTCCGAAACTTGCTCGGCGAGAACAGCGCAATGGCCTACCTCGTAAACATGGCCCCTCGGCTAGTTGAATTACATCGCGTCCTAAAGCCGACCGGTTCTCTGTATCTTCATTGCGATCCTACAATGAGCCACTACCTAAAGATATTACTCGACGCGATTTTCGCTCCCCCCGGGGGATTTGTCAATGAAATCATCTGGTCGTATAAGTCCGGAGGCGCGTCAAAAGCTCACTTCAGCCGTAAGCACGACACAATTTTCCTCTATGCCAAAGACAACAAGAAGCGCAAATTTAATACTCAGAAAGAGAAGTCTTATAATAGGGGTTTCAAACCATATCGGTTCAAAGGCGTTGAAGAGTTTCAGGACGACGTGGGTTGGTACACGATGGTTAATATGGTCGACGTTTGGCAGATCAACATGGTAGGGCGCACATCAAGCGAACGCCTCGGGTACGCAACGCAAAAGCCACTCAAGCTCGTCGAACGAATAATCGAGGCTTCTTCTGACGCGGGCGACTTGGTGCTTGATCCGTTCTGCGGTTGTGGTACGAGCGTGGACGCTGCTCAACGTCTTAATCGCCGATGGATTGGGATCGACGTCACATATATCGCGGTGGACCTCATCGCTAAACGCCTTGAGCATACTTACGGGAAGAAGATTCTCGACACATTTGACATAATTGGCAATCCTAAAGATGTCACCGGCGCCAGGGCGTTGTTCGCCCAATCGCCTCTCGACTTCGAGCGATGGTCGGTATCAATGGTCGGTGCCGAGCCAAATCAAAAGCAGGTCGGCGACAAGGGTATCGACGGCGTAGCCCGGTTCCCTCTTGGCGCCAAGGGGCAGCTCGGCCGGGTACTCGTCTCCGTCAAAGGCGGACGGAATCTCAATCCCAGTATGGTGCGGGACCTTGCGGGCACCGTGCAGACGCAAAATGCGCAAATGGGTGTGCTCGTAACACTTGAGCCTGGAACAAGGGGCGTTCAGGACGCGATCAATCGCGGCGGAACTTACAAACACCCAGGTAACGGCCAGGTCTATCCCAAGCTTCAGCACATCACAATTGCGGAGCTGTTTGAGGGAAAGCGGCCGAACCTACCGCCTACTGTCCTGCCTTACATTGCTGCGCAGAAGTTGCCCGAGGTCGCCGAGGCGGACACACTCCCCTTCGACTAGCCAAACGGCCGCACTACCGACGAGTCCGACGACGGAATTGCCGTTGCTTGGCGGCTCGGGAAGATGGCTGACGTCGGCGGCGTCCTCTTCAGGAATCCAGTCGCCATACGTGTTGAGGGTCAGCGTATACGTCGCGTGGCCGAGCCATTTTGAGACCTGCATGAAATGCGTTCCCGCCATCAAGTGCATGGTGGCGAACGAGTGACGCAGATCGTGCAGCCGGACGCCACGTGTGCCCGGCTCATCCTTCGTGGCGCGCGTGCTCGGGCAGACCAACATCCTCCAGGGCGGGTCGAAAGATCGTTCGGTAGAAACCCGTCATGTCGATCGGCTCGTACCACCCCTTCGCGGCGCTCGGAGGTGAGCGTATTCGGCGCGGCGGAACCGCCAGGGAGGGTGTCCTCCATAGACTCAGAGTTGTGACTGATCGAGGGCCAGCAGCGAAGCCAAAGTGGCCGCTTGAGGGATATTTCGGGTTTGGAAGCAGTGGGCTTCACGTCAAGCTCGAGTGCCTCGGTATGACATTCGAGTCACGTACGGAGTCACACGCGCTCACGATCACGCTGCCGCATCTTGACTCACCCAAATCGCAAGCCCCGCTTGCCCGCCCACCCTGGAAGTTTGTGCGAGCAGACAGACCTAACGACGCCATCGCAATCGCGGATGACGAGTGGGGGACAATCGGGTCGATGCGCGAAAAGGGCGAGGAGTTCCCTGCTTACGCCATAGTCCACCGGTGCGTTATTGAGTCCGAGATCGAAGCTTCCGACGAGTGGGAGTTTCGCAATGGTGTCTCAGCCCTCAGCCGGGAAATGGACTCATGGTTGATCGCCGTCACTGACTGGCTTGCAGCGTTGACAGATCAGAACTTCGTACAACTCGGTAGCTCGCAGCTCAGTGTCTCCGAGATCGGGTTTCGCGCTTGGAGCGGCGATGAGGCTGGCAGGCGGCATACTTCGTCTGGCTCGAATCTCATTAATGTCAGGCGAGAGCCCGAGGCAGTAAGTGCCAAGGAACTGCACGTTTGCATGCACTTGGCGCGGAAATGCCACAAGCCCCCGACCGAGTGGCTGTTGATCCGAGATGCGCGCTCGCTCGCCGCAGAAGGGGAATCGCGACGCGCAGTGCTCGACGCAGGGAGCGCGGCAGAACTAGCGCTGACAGCGCTACTGGAAACTCATCTCTACCCGGCGGGCGACAAAATCCGGAAGGCATTGTTCGAGCGCTACACGACATTAGGCTCGCTTAAAGAGTTGGCCCTGAAGCTCATTCCAGACAAGGTGCCCGGACAGCTACAAGAAGACGTAATAACTCCGAGGAATCGCGCCGTACATCAGGCTGACGAACCCGTCACGAGAGATACAGCGGCAAAGGCGATCGCGAAGGCAGCTGAGGTCGTTGCAACCGCGCATCCGATTCCCGATGTCCTGGGTGTCTAGCCAATCCGCCTTGGCAGGCTGACTACATTGCCGTTGCTTGGCGGCTCGGGAAGATGGCTGACGTCGGCGGCGTCCTCTTCAGGAATCCAGTCGCCATACGTGTTGAGGGTCAGCGTATACGTCGCGTGGCCGAGCCATTTTGAGACCTGCATGAAATGCGTTCCCGCCATCAAGTGCATGGTGGCGAACGAGTGACGAAGGTCATGTAGCCGAACTCCGCGCTCCGCAGGAACCGGCGTGCCGTCGGGAAGGGTCTGGGCAGGCGTACTTGCAGGCAGACCAACTGCCTCCAGGGCCGGTCGGAAGATCCGACGGTAGAACCCGGTCATGTCAATCGGCTCCGACCAGTCGAGGGCAATTTCGCGGCGGACCGTCTTGTTCTCACCACGAGTAGCGCGCCAGCCTCCGGCATTCGTGCGCCCCGGCCATAACGGGGCATCCGGCTCGTCGGCGCGCGGGTGCTCCGTCGCCAGGTACGCATGCATGCGCTCCGCCAGCCAAGGCGGGAGGGGCACGCTGCGACGGCTGCGCTTGCTCTTGGGCGTGCCCGTCAACCATCCGCCGTCTCGACGGTCCTTCGTCCGACGAACCTGCACGCTTGCGCGTACGGGCTGGTTGGGGGCCGTCTTGAACACAAGGTCTCGGACCTCCAGGCCTGCGTTCTCCGCTGCGCGTAGACCGGTGTAGGCCAGTAAAGCCACCATCAGCCCATACACGGGATATGCCGGAAGGTCGGCGATACCCTCCCCGGCGATAGCGTCGCACAATGCAGCGACCTGTGCAGCCGTCAGTGGATGGTGCTCGAACCTGGCGTGGTCGCCGGTGGCGCGTCCTGCTGCGAAGTCAACCCGCTCGCACGGATTCGACAGGATGGCGTCGTGGCGAAGGGCGTACCGCATCACCGAGCGCAGGATTCCCCAGGCGTGCGCGACCGTGGCCGGCGCGAGCGTGCCCTGCGTCCCCTGGCGGCAGCGCTGGTTGACGAGCACGGCAAGGAACTCCTCGCAGTCGCGCGGCGTGATGCTCGCGATGGCCTTCGGCCCGAACCGATCGAGCACGTAATGCCGCAGACGCTTCCGGCAGTCGTCGTACGTCCGCTGCTTAAGTCGACCCTGGTTGACCCGAACCTGGAGACTGTCAAGCCAGGCCTGGGCGTAGTACCCGAATGTCAGGTCACCCGCCTTCTTCTGGTCCGCCAGTGTGGAGGTGCCGGTTGTGTGGCGGGCAGCGTTCAGCTCATCACGCCGAGCCTCGGCCTCCTCTCGGCTGGCGTACGACTCCTGACGGGACCGCATCTTCTTCGACCCCTCCGGATGGTCCGGATTCTCGGGCACGGGCAGTCCGAACGCATCGTGTACCGGCTCCCGCCAGCAGACCTCGTACCTCTTGACCGGCTTGCCCTTCTTGCGCTGGGCAGTCTCGTGGGCGCGGATGTACGCCATTGCTATAACTCCTCCTCTGCCCGGAGGACGACGTCACCGATGATCTCGGCACCCTCCTCGACCTCATACCTGTCAGGGTCAATGCCGTCGTCGCCGCCGACGAGGGGCTTGGTCATGCGTACGTCCCACCACTCCTGGTTGACCGCCAGATGCTCTGGATTGATATCCAGCGTGGCGCTGCGGAATATCGCGTCCTCCTGTACCTGGCGCCGCCGTCGGTTCTCGCGAGCCTCAATGTCAATCGGATCGTGGTACCCGTATCTCGGACCGCGATACCTGCTCTCGTTGCCGTTGCTCATCGGCGCACCTTTCGTAGTGGGGTCGTCCGTGCGTCGCACCGCACGATCGGAGGGGCCTGCACGCTCCGTGCACGCGATGGCGGGGTGGGACGGGCCGGTTGGCTAGGCCGGAAGCTCGCCACCGTTGCCGAGGCGCGTGCATAGTCCGCAGCGCAGCGAGCCTCCACAGCAGCACGTCGGGCTTGCCTCCGGTCGTACATAAATGCGGCCGCGCCGATTGTGAGGACAGGAATCATGACCTCTGGGTAGGCCACCAGAAGTAGGAGAGCGAACATGAGCGCACAGGCCATCGGCCAGTTGAGTTTTCGCATCACGCCGTCTCCTTCGCGCCGTTGGCGCGGTCGAAAATGCGGCGCACGGTACTGGTCTCCCATTTCGTGTGGCCAGCAGGCGACAGGATGCCATCCGCCACGAGTTCGGCTGCGATAGCGGCATAGGTGTCTCCGCTGTTGCGGCCTTTGACAATTCGCCGCACGACAGCTGGTTCGACTAGCGGCTTCCGACCGAGCGGCTCCCTGCGCGCCTTCTTGGCCGCGAGAGCAGCCTTGGTCCGCTCGCTGATCAGCTCGCGCTCATACTGCGCGAAGTTCATCAGGTTGTGGGCGATCATGCGTCCTGCCGCAGTCGTGAGGTCAAGGTTGATATCAAGCAGCACCAGCGACCAGCCCTGGTCATTGGCGCGCTGAATGATGTCCGCTGCGTTGATGATCGAGCGAGACAAGCGGTCGAGCTTCGCCACCACAAGGCCGTTCGCCTGCCCGGACCCCAGCATCCCCAACACTTCCCGAAGCTGCGGGCCGATAATCTTCCCACTCACGCCCTCGTCCGAGAAGTGCTCAACGACCCAGCCCCGACGGTCGGCCTCGGTGTCGATGGCATGGCGCTGCGCCTCTAGACCCAGGCCGCTGTTGGCCTGCTCCTCGGTGCTGACCCTCGTGTATGCCAGGAACAGAGGAGCTCGCGCTCCCCCGTCCAGTTGGCCATTCGCCCTGGTCACGCGCTCAGTGCCTCGGTCTTGGCGGGAGCCTTGCTGTTCCGCCGTACGGACGCAGGCTTGGGCTCCTCAGGCTCGGGCGATGCCGCGCCGGTCGACTCAATGCCGCTGGCCAGGCGCTCGAGCTCGGCCACGCGCTCCTTCGCCTTGGCCAGACGATCTGCCAGCTTCTCTTGGCGCTCGGCAGCACGCGCCCGGTGCTCAGCATCGCGCTTGGCCTTGGCCTCCTGCTCTGCCTTCCGCTGGGCCGCGCGAACCTCGGACTTCTGGAACTCACCGTGGTACATCAGGATTCCGCGAACCTGCGCAGCAGTGACCTCGATCCCCTTGGCATCAAGCAACCACTGGGCCTCGGCTTCCGCCAGCGGGCCTGGCGACTCAACACTGAAGCGGGGCTTCTTGACACCAGCATTCACCTGAGATCCTTGCTCTGACATGGGTTTTCCTTTCATTCGGGCGGGGCGCAAACGGACGTTAACGCCTCACGCCCCGAAACGTACGCCATGCCTCGGAGTATGGCTATCCCCGAATCCTCTGCGAGTCAACAGCTTTCACTGCTACTTCCGCCGGAGTCGCGTGTTGGGCGTGGGCTTGACCCCTCGCTGTAAGCGCATCTCGGCAGCAACCTGCTCGCGGGTGTGCGTGATGTTGCGACGGTCGGAGATTGGAGCGGGGCTGTGGTGGCGGACCTCGGTATCGACCTCGCCAGCTGCCTGCCGACTCTTGTTGTCCGCCTCCCAGACGGCATCGTCCTTCTCCGACTGGCGATCTCGGAGTGCTCCTCGACGTTCGGTCTTGTCGCGAATCGCGCGCTCCTCGTCGGTCATAACCGCCAGGGCCGAGAGGGCCTCTCCTGCAAGGCCCATAGCCGATGGCGGGCCGTCGCTTGGGCCGGTTACCCCGCCTGTGCCGGCAATGTCGTGCATGCCGCGTGCAGGCTCGTGCTCGGTTGGGTCGTGCGCCTCGTCGGGCCAGCCGCCAGCGGGCTCCTCAACGACCTCGGCCTCGATTACGTCGTCGGGCTCAAACTGTCCAGAGGACAGGGCTGGTTGACCCGCTCGGAGTGCTCGGCTCTCCTCGCGGGTCATCGTGGCCATGCCCGTGACCTGCCCGAGGATGCGCTCGTATGGCTTGACCTCAACGCCGACCTCGACTTTGTCAGCAGGCCTGTGGCCGGCTCGGTCGAGCATGTCGCGCGCAGCAGCGAGCGCGACGGCGGGCGGAACGTCCTCACTATCGGCGATTCCCAACACACGCAGCACCATCCGATCCGCTGCTTCCTGGATGCGCTGTTGGGTCCTCGCCCGGACCTGCCGGGCCTTTCCCCCATGGGACGGACACACCGTGCCGCCGACGATCGCGACCTTGGTGCAGCGCTCGCCGGTTTTCTTGTGCGCGGTACAGCGTCGGTCGGGGTTCCTTGCCCCCGTCCAGGGACGGCTCTGAAGGCCCTCGATGGGTTGCTGGCTCGATAGGTCAGTCATTGGTGTTGTCCTTTCGATTTCGTGCTCAATCGTGTTTCCATGGCGTTTTGTCCCTCCCCGGTACTCCCGCCTAGGGGTAAACCCCTATAGGCGGGGGGAGTACCGGTACTCCGGGTTTGCGGTACCGGTACGGGTACCACCCTCTGACCAGGCCTTTCAGTGGGGTACCGGTCGGGTACCGTTAGCGCATTTTGACGAGGGTGGTACCGGACGGAGGGGGTACCACTATCGCGCCTGGTCAGAGGCGTTTCAGCTCCATCACGAATCACGGCCCTGCACCAGCCAAATTCACGTTGAACGAATGGTCATCAGCAGGGCTCTTCTGCGCTCGGGAGTGCCATATCGGCTTGCCGGCACCGGCGCTGTCATCAATCAAGATCCATCCCTTATCCCCCGCCAAGCGGATTGCGCCCACGCATTCGTCGCGCTTCCTGCCCTTGCCCTTCACGCCCATTGCTTCAAGCAACTTGGTCTGGTTCAGCTTCTCGTCGGCCTGCCATACGACCCGCGCTGCCTTCTTGGCAAGCTCAAGCTGCCGATTGTCGGCGCGGCTGCCGCCCTCGGGCGAAACGGTCAGCTCGCCAGTTGCAGAATTCCAGTCAATCGCCGTCTCGGGCAGGTCAATCCGCCGCCCGAATGCCCGCAGATACCGTTTGTTGTCTGGCGGCAGGCTTCCGTGGTCGCCGCCGTGGCGGTACTCAAGCAGCACATCGGGGTTGCCCAACATGGCTGAGGTACCACGATGGCGTCCATCACCAGCATGACCCGAGTGGTGAACGAGCACGACCACTCGCACGCCAGCGCGCTTCGCGATTTCTTCGAGAATCGCCCACCACTGGTTGAACTCCGTGCTGCTGTTCTCTTCGCCGTGATACAGCTTGCTCAGGGGGTCAATAACCCAGACCTTGATGTTGCGCTCGCGCAGCCAGCCAACCGCCCACTCGACAGCGATCGGGTTCCGGAAGTCAACAGCCCTATTGCCCCGCAGGCATTGGGGGAAAATGCGCTTCCGCTCCTCGTCGGGGATGCCGATCTTGTCGAGCTGATCAACAAGGTCTTGGCGGTCAACCTCCATGTTCCAGATCCCGACGCACTCATCGGGACCGAAGTTGACGCCGAACCGGCCGAGGAACGGCTGGCCCGTCACGAGAGCCTTGGGCAGATTGACCGACAGCAGCGCCGTCTTGCCAACCTTGTACTGCGCCCCGAGGCTGACAATGCCGCGCGATCGGATCAGCCCCTCAACAAGATGCCCGATATTGGGCTCGGGGTTCGCGATCTGGTGACCGAGGTGGCCCTCGTTCTCGGGCTCTTCCCAGTCCTCTAGCGCTGCAAGCGATCTGGCATCCTTCCGCGCAGTAGTGCGCACTACCTCGGTGCTCAGCTGCTTCGGGAAGTCCGGATGGGTACGAGGGTCGTCGGTAAGCGGGTCAAAGCCGGTCGGATCCTTGCCCTCCAACAAGTAACCTGCGCTAGTCATGAGCTTGTCGGAGTTCGGCGACGTCACCAGGCCATAAACAACCGCGGAGACGAGCTCGAGGCTCTTAGGAGGGATTGGGCCGAGTTCGCGAACAGCCGCTGCGACTTTGGCCGCGGCCTTGGCGTTCACGGCGCTATCGCCGAGCCCTGCAGAGGCCGTGGAGCCGTCGTCACCGGACGGGTGGGCCGTTGGGCCGGGATCGGCTTCACCATTAGCTGCACAGCCGTCGCCGCCGAACAAATTGGCATTTTGCAAGACATTATCTGCGTCCCATGCTGAATTGTCGGGTAGCTCGGCACCGGGGTACAGAGGTAAAGTTTTAGTCGTACTCACTCGGTTCCTTTCAATTGGGAAGCCCCACCAAGCTCGTCACTTGGCGGGGCTTTCTTTTGTCGGTAAGTCAGTCCGTCAGTCGGTCACATGTCGCCAGTTTCTCCGGTGGAGAACCCCATTACTGTTGCGAGCCGGAAATGCCAGAGTCGTGAAATGCGACCGACCAGTCACCGCCCAGCCATTTCAGGCAGAAATCGCAGCAGGGCGTCGCATTCAACCATTGACCCCGAGCGGCGATAATGACATTGCTGACTTTTGTCGGCAGGAGGTCATAGCACTTCCTGACGACGCAGGACTGGCTTTGCCGAATATGCTCCAACCACCTCAGCACCTCGCCCGAGGCGATAACATAGACGTTCGCGTCATCGGACGAGACGATTCCGAGGATCTTTCCGCCGACGCTCTCTTGGCGGATGAACTCCCGAATCTCGTTGGTTTCGCCGATGAGCTCCGACTTGACCCGCCAGCGGTCAGGCTCGAACTCAATCTTGAGGATCGGCACGGTCGCTGTCATTTTGCGATTGATGGCCGGCGACATGTGGCCCTCAAGACGCTGCGAGTAGTGGAGCCCGAAGCTGTCAACATTGTCGTGGTCGGCTGCCTCCGCCACGGCGGCTTCCGCCTGCTCCGTGCCCGCGTGAATGGCATCGACGTACTCCCGAGGAATGCCAAGGCGTGCCATCTCGTCGTCGGTCAGCCTTGCGCCACTCATCGGGACACCGCCAAGCGGTCGGTCTCCGACGGACGACGGTGGCTCATCATCCAGCGCCACAGGTCGCGAGTGCTGAACCGGATCGCACCCATGTACAGCGAGCTGCTGAGCTTGCCGTTCCTGAGAGCCTTGTCGATGGTGACCTCGGAACACGGCAATCCCAGGGTCTCAATGACCCACTCGGCTGCGGCAGCCTTGCCCTTGATCGACGGCAGGTCAGACAGATTGAGCTCTGGCGGCTCGGGCGGATACGGCGGGAGTGGTGGCTTTGACACGAATGCTCCTCGATGGTTTCCGGCATCGTTCCCCGAGAAGCAGAAAGACGACGCAAGTCGGAGAAGCGACACCTGCGGGTTGGCAGGGTTTGCTTTCCGATGCACGCCGTCTCATGGTTTAGCGCATCGCGTTGTGGTCCGTAGAGATGCTGCCCGAATCCAGCGGGCTCGCTCATGTGGCCTATGCGGTTGTAACCCAAGCGTACCGCGTTGTGGGGGCGCAACGGTATCTGCGTGAGGGCGAATCGAATTACCATTGTTAGGGCAAATCACTTACCAACTGGTTGGTTGGCATTTCCGCGTAACGTAATTATTTAAGGAACCAACAAAGGAGTTCAACATGAATACGAGTTTTCTCGACCTGCTTGATGACCACGAATTGTCGGGTGGCCAAGGCCCCGGATACTTCACGTGGGATGACGCTGTTTCCCGCAAGCACGGCGACACATTCAAGACCACTGACGGAATCACGCTCGGCGTCGTCATTCAGGAGTTCCTTGACACGCTGGCGGTCTATAACAGTAAGCAGCGAAAGCTTGTTTCTCTGCTGAGCTACCCAACCACGGATTTCTTCGCGGCCGATGCGACCGACGGAAACGTCAAGTTTGAGAAGGCCACTGAGTTTGGTGTGCCGAAGGGCATTGAGACTGGCGACCTGATCACGCTCGGGTTCGACTTCAAGGACTACGACGCGGCAACACGATACACATGGAAGTACCTCCGCGAGACAAGCTCGGTAGAGCTCGCGCGGGTTCACGGTGAGGTCATGGCCGCCGATCAAGAGTTGCTGACGAAGTCGATCCTGCGGCGGATTATGACCCCGACCGCCGCTAGCCCGGTTAAGAACGAGCGCGGCCATTCGGTCTATTCGCTGTACAATGGCGCTGATGGTGTGGTTCCTCCGTCCTTTGAGGGGAAGACCTTCTCAAATTCGACAACCCAGTACCTGAGCACGGATAGCGCCACCATTGACAGCGGCGATATCGAGGCAGGAATTAGGGCTGTTCAAGAGCACGGCTTCGGCATTCAGGAAAAGGGCCAGCAGCTCGTCATCCTGGCCAACGCTGCCGAGTCCAGCCAGATCCAGAAATTCCGAGCTGGCGTGGAGAACAACAACGAGCAAATCGCGTCCTACGATTTCATTCCGAGCACAAATGCACCAGCTCGGATTGAGAACGGCACCCTGTTCGGTAGCGAGCCTGCTGGTGACTTCCATGGCGTGCCGATCAAGGGCTCGTACGGTCCTGCCCTGCTGGCGGAGTCCTATCTAATGCCTGCGGGCTGGGTCCTCGTGTTCAGCACAGCTGGTCCTGACAGCGTCGAGAACGTCTGCGCCTTCCGCGAGCATCCGGACGCTGTGTGGCAAGGACTTCGCCTCCTGCCCGGAAATCAGGTGGCATACCCGCTCGTTGACAGCTTCTACGCTCGCGCATTCGGTACGGGCGTGCGCCATCGTGGTGCTGCCTGCGCGATCAAGGTGGCGGCCAGCACCACGTACACCGCCCCGTCGATCGCTTTGCCCCTCTCGTAGGCAAGTCATGTCTCGCGACCCTGACAAGATCTATGACCAAAGTGCGCCAAGCGAATTCGGCGGACGAAACATCGGAGCTCACGACCATCCGCCAGGGCAGCCTGAGCCGTATCGGGGCAAGGCGGCAAGCCAAGGCGAACGGCCTCCGAAGAACCAGCGCCGCGTCCGATAACCCAGCGCCGGACGCGCGGCACACCCAGGCTCACCAAGCCGGCGAGAAACGGGCTGCACCTTCCCCAGGGTTGTGATCGTCGGCCCGGTGGGCCGCTTTACCCGACCGGACGCGCCATAGCGTGCAGGCTGGCTCAGCCGCCGACCTGAGCTTCCGGGGAAACCCTGGTGCCGATCTTGCCGACCAATGAGCCTGCCACTCTCCCCTTGATCGTCAGCTCGCCGCCCTGGTTGTGCGCATCGCCGGAACACGTGCCGTCGAGATCAGCCTTGCCGCCAGGCTCGACAACGAGACGGCCAACCGTCCCACATACGTGTGCGTAACCACCGGTGCCGACGGTCAGCGTGCCATTGATCATCCCAAAGAGGGTTAGCGAGCCGCCATCACTCACGAGCACGTCTTCCCCCATAGATCCGTGCTCAATCTTTGCGTTCGCAATAACAATCGTCATTGCCTGAGGGTACGGCTGTTTGTTACATCTATTGGGAGTGACACGACCCGGCCCGAACGCCGTTCGAAACCCGGCCCCACCCCGGCGTCACCCCGGCGGCCGAGGGGGTATCTAAGCGGTATTGCGTCGGTACCTAGGTGAGCCCGCAGCGGTACCGCAGATAGGGCCTGACCTGCGCGTTATGGCAAGAACCGATTCAATCGCCGCACGTAGCGACGCTAGGCGAAAACCGGCGCGGGGTTCTTTTAATCCGCAGGTCGTAGGTTCGAGCCCTACTGGGGGCACTAAGCAAACGCCCAGGTGACGGCGTCACTGGCGGGAGTGCACCGCACCGGGCACCCCAGCTGGCATGCCATCTCCACACCACGTCCACATTCGATTTCTGCCACGTGTTGTCACCCGTGCCAGCAACCCCCACCCTGCACTGTCTGGTCACCTGGCCGGACTGCTGTGGGCGTAGTTGCTCCTGAGACGCCGACAACCGAGCCTGAACCGGAGCTTGCGTCGACAGCGGCTGACTAGGCGGCAGCTATCGGTGATCGGCGGTTCCCGCCGGATGAGGCCTCGACTGCCGACGCCGGCCCGAAGAAAGCCAACGCTGCGGATGAACGCCAGAAGTCGAGCGATCAACTAATTAACTGCAGCGTGAATAAGCGTGTCAACGCGGTTCCACCGCGAGCGATGGCGGCTCGGCATCGCGCATGTGAAACGTCGCCGTCATTCGAGAGATGCCCGTGGCGGCCGAATGCGCCGCTGTTTGCTGGGGTCGCATCTGTTCGCACCGCTGCTTTTGCTCCTGACCGTTGACGCGCGCCTCGGCCTGATCTCGCTTGAGCTACGGACTTCTCATCGCAGTCGTGGGTTCGAGCCCTCCTGGGCGCACCGCACCGTTCAGTCCGCGTTGAGCACGGCCGTCTCGACGCGCGTACGCAGCCATTTCTCGACCTCGTCCCACGTCCATCCCAGTTCGACCACGAAGGTGAGCCAGGCCTGGTGTCCGAGATAGAACCAGAGCAGGTCGGCGGCGTGCTGATCGGTGAGATCGTCTCGAAGCGGAGCCAATTCACGTAGTCGCGGCAGTACGTCGGCCAGGGCCTGACGGTAGATGCGATCGGAACGCAGCAGGATCTCCATCGCATTCTCGTCGACGGCGGCCGCCGTCCTGTTCACCCGGATGATGTCGTGATAGCGCTCGTTGTCGAGCCTGACGCCGTGGACCAGCACCCGGATCGCCTCGCGCGCGTCGCCCGCCCTGCGCACCCCGGCGAGCGTGGCGTCGACGACGGGGTCACGGACGGCTTCGTCGATGATCGTGGCCAGGATCGCCGTCTTGCCCCCGGCACTGGCATAGACGGTCGGCACCGCCACGGCCGCCTCCCGTGCGATGTCATTGACGGTGACGTTGCCGTAGCCCTTGCCGACGAACAGCCGCATGGCGGCGTCGAGAATGCGCGCGCGCGTGTCTTCGGCGGCCTCGGCGCGGCGTGCGGATCGGTACGGCCGCCCTTCCGGTGTTTCCGAGCTCATCTCCGACCTTCGATATAGGTATCCTATAATGAATGGAGCATCAGAATGATTTTAGAGCCGAAGGGGCTGATGGCACGTGAAATCAGAGTTCAGCACGGTCTTCCACAATTTGGCCGCTGAGCCGCCCACCGAGAGTTATGAGGTGTTCGGCGGAGTTGTCGAGTTCCTCAGCTGGTCCGAGGAGTTCTGCGTGTTGCGCGGCACCGTGGCCCCGGGTTCGGTGGTGGCGCTGCACAGCCATCCCGACGCGGAGGATTTCTTCATCCTGTCCGGTAGCCAACAGGTTCTGGTGCAGAGGGTGGGCGGCGACCTGGAGTGGCGCGACGCACATGCCGGCGACTACATCCGCGTACCTGGCGACGTGCTGCATGCGTGGCGAAATGTGACGGATCAGCCGGCCGTCGACCTCATCGTCACGACGGCTCGGCTCGGACGGTTCTTTGCCGAGGTCGGCCGCCCGGTGACCGATACCCTCGGGCCGCCCACACCGGAGGAGGTGGCGAATTTCGTCGCGGTGTCGGAGAAGTACGGCTACGTACTGGGCACCCCGGAGGAAAACGCCGCGGTCGGTATCACGCTGCCGATGTTCTCGTCGGCGGACGGTTAGCCATCGTCATTGCCGCCCTTGGGCTTCCGCCCATGGCCGTGATCGCCATGCTTGCGGTGCCCGGGCGGTAGATACTCCGCGGACACCGGTGGCGCGACGCTGGGCGACGGCATCGTGCTGGCCGGTGACGGCGGAGCCGGAGCCCGAGCCGGCGCAGGCGCCGGAGTGCTCGTGCTTGCGGGTGCCGGTGCGGGCGGCCCCGATTCCACCGCCACCAGCACGAGGGCAAGGGCAATGGCGGCCACCACGGCGCCCAGCACCAGGATCTTCCGCGCCGGCCTCGGCCGAGCCGCCGGCGACACCGTCACCGTCGGCGGCGGAGGAAGCGGCGCGGCCATCACCCGGGTGGCCGGCCGCGGCAACACACCCGGGACGGAAAGGCCATCAAGCGCCGAGCGCATCGCGGCCGCACTGTCGAACCGCCGCCGCGGATCCCGCGCCATCGAGCGTTCGAGAACGGCGGCAAGGGCCGGATCGACGTCGGGTCGCACCAGCCCCAGCGGCGGCGGGGTGTCTTCGGCAATGGCGCGGGCCAATGCGGCCAAGTTCTGCTGCGGAAATGCCCTGCACCCCGTCAGTGCTTCATAGCCGACCACGCCAACCGCATAGACGTCGTCGGCAGCAGAGCCGGAGCCGCCCGCAACGCGGTCCGCGCTGAGGTAGGCCATGGTCCCGACGATCTGACCGGTCACGGTATGGGGCGTTTCGGCACTCTTCGCGATACCGAAGTCGGCCACCTTCACGTCGCCGGAGGCGGTGAACAGGATGTTGGCCGGCTTGATGTCGCGGTGCAGAACGCCTGCGGCATGCGCGGCGGACAGCGCCGACAACACGCTGTCCAGAATCATCCGCACCTGCCGCTGCGGTAACGGCCCGTGTTCGATGGCGTCGGCAAGCGTCCGCCCCGACAGCCGCTCCATCACGATGTAAGGCACTCCCCCGTGCTCACCACTGTCGTGCACCGCCACGATGTGCGGATGGGTCAGCGCGGCGGCCGCCCGCGCCTCGACCTCGAATCGCCGGCGATTATCAGGTTCTGCGCTGATCCCCGGATAGAGCAGCTTGACCGCGACCGCGCGACCGAGGCGAGTATCCCAGCCGTCGCGGACTTCGGCCATCCCGCCGCGGCCCAGAACCCCCCGCAGCTCATAGCGGCCGCCAAGAATTTCTGGCGCCTGCATACTCCCAAACTAGCCGGTGAGCGCCGGCAAACGTTCAGCTAGGTGGCGCGCGGAGCGGGGATGGCGATCGGCGGAGGCGTGCTGACGACCTCGACGACATTCGCGATGGCCTCCGCGATCGCCTCGATGAGACGCATGCCCAGTGTCACCGGAACGTATGGCACGAAGTCCTGATCGTTCAAAAGGGACGCGGCCAGATTCCCGTTGGCCACGTGGCCGTGGTCTTCATTCGACGTGGGCACGAGGGACCCCGTGGCCGCAAGCGGCGTGGTGGTGAACCCGATCACCAGCGCGGCCACCACCGTCAGAATCGACAGGCCGATGGACCGAGATGCCCGCGCGATGGTGTGCCGAGGCTTCTTCCCTCGCGACACATGAGAATCGTGCCCGACTGCCGCGGAAAGGCCCAGCCGAAACGCCGAACTCTCATCAGCTTGTTACCTTGCGGGCACGGTTGGCGCTGCTGCGCTAAGCGGCCAGCAACCCCACGGGCCGATGCCGGCTTCGCGCCCGACCTCGAGACATTCGCTGACCAGCGCATCGATCTCGTTGCACACCGCTGCGTTGTCCGGTGGCAATTTATTGGTGGCACAGCAACATTGGCCCGATACGCCGGGATCATGAGTCGCTGTCGCCGCCGTCTGGTCCGCCGCCGATCCCGGATCCCGAGGCGCTGCCCGCCGACGAATCGGATGAATCTGAAGGAGACGGTTCGCGGTCGCGGGTCTTCGCGGACTCGGCGTCGGTGACCTCGTCGCGCTCGGCATCGTCGCGCTTGTCGTCATCTTTGGCATCGTCGCCCATGACGGCGTCGTCCTTGACGACCGACTCCTCGACGTCGTCGGCCACAACCTCGTCGGTCCCGACTTCTCCCACCGGCGCTTGCTGCGGCGTCGGCGACGATCCGCCCGCCGGCTTTGCGACAGGTTCGGCGTCCTCCGGTGGGGCGAAGCGAAAGGCATTCACATCAGCCGGTGCGCCGGCTGGCAACGGCTGCTCCCGTTTCGCCGACGGTTCGGGTGCCATCTGTGGCGCGGCGACCGCCCCCGGAATGGCAGCCGGCGGTGGTGCCCCCAGAAGCGCCATCGTGTTGACGACCTTCCGGTTGACCGCGGCGAGGAAGTCGCTGATGACCTTGGCGGGATCGTGCATCGGGATCAACCTCACCGGCGACGGCACCCACGGCTCGATGTCGCGCCGGTAGCCCAATTCCACGATGAACGTGGTGAGCGGCTCGACGACGTCGATGAGGGCCTCGGGGACGCCGAGACTGCGCAAGGGACCGAACAACGGCAGGTTCTCGGTGTTGAAGAAGTAGTAATCGGTGTCGCCGTGGCTGCCGTCGAAATGCAGAGCCGGGTCCGGCGCGAGCGTGACATCCGCGTATTCCTCGTGCACGTAAAAGAACCCCAGCACCGCGTTGAGGACCGCAGGCGCGTCGATCGGGTAGATCGGGAAGTCGGCGAAGCCGTCCCATCTCTGGGTGACGATGTCGGTGTGGAACGGGGTGTCCGTCGGGGCGGGGCCGTTGAAGTAGAAGTCGACGGACGGCAGGTACAGCCCCCACAGCCGGGTCATCACGCCGCCGTTCGGCAGGTTGAGCGTGCCGATGGTGACGAAGTTGATGTTCGGCGGGTTCGGGTCTCCCGCGAATTGCGCTGCGAGCTTTCGCTTCTCGAGGTAGGAGATCACCGAGCTCTGCGAGTGGCCGAAGATCACCAGGTCGTCGTTGCCGTGCGCGGCCATCGCCTTCTCGAGATCGCTCAGGCCGATCCGAACGGACACCCCGAACGGGTAGTCGAACAGTCCGGTGACGGGCCAGGCCTGTTCGGGGGTGTCGACCGCCTCGAACTGATTGTCGAAGTCGACCGTCGGATGTGTGGGCACGATGAACTGGTTCTCGGCCATCTTCACGAACCAGGGCGGCGGGTCGGGGGTGAACGTCCCGCTCATGATCAACGCCGTCGTCGCGAGAAGTTGGACGGCCGTCGACACGGTGGCCACCAGGGCCAGCGCGACGGTGGTCAGCAGCACCAGAAGCGCGACGACGGTCGACCGCGCCACCCGGATCATCGATTGATCGTCCTCGCAAGTGCGACTCCGGCGTAGGGGAACACCGAAGTCGGTAATCTCGACCTCATGCTCTACCAGCAGGTTCGGCGGGCGTTCTGGCGGCGACACCCCCTGATGAGCGGCCTCGGGCTCGCCGTGATCGCGTGGTGGCTCTGGCTCGGCTGGTACGAGGCAGTGGCGGTCACGGTCGTCGCCGGCCTGCTGATGTACGCCTCTCGCCGCCGGCGCGCACGGACGCTTCGCGACGCCGCACTGCGCGCCCGCGCCGACTTCGAGTACCGGCTGGACTTGGCCGGTGACCCCCGAGGAGTGTTCGGCCGGTATCCGCCGGTGCAGCCCGGCTGGTTTCCCGATCCCCGGAACGGCCGCGCGATGCGCTATTTCGACGGATCGATGTGGACGGGTTACGCGGTCTGGCGGTAGCCCTCAGACATTCGGGCAGTAATGCATCGGTTGGCCTCGCTTGTCCAGCGGCGGCAGATTGCGACCCGGCGTCTGCGGCAGCGGAGCGTCGGCGCGGATCCGTCCGGTGGCACGATCCCAGCCCGCCCGGGCCCGTGGATGCTTACGGGCGCGTTTCGGCAAGAGGGAGAACATGATTCGTACGGCCTGGCCGAAGCGCCGGTGCAGCAATTCGTCGCGCCGCGACCACCTGAAGCCGAGCAGGTCCCGCACCGGTTGGTCGTAGAGCCCAATGCACAGCCAGCGCATGAACGGCGCGACCAGATGTCGCTGCATCGGCCTGAACAAGATGTCGGGGACCCGCTTCATGAACCAGGGCTTCCCGTAATTCTCCAGAGCAAGCACGTCGCGGGTTGCCTGGTTGTCCTCCAACACGTTTCGGCACATGTGATCCCAGTAGTCCTGAAAGTCCTCCCAGGTTCCCGGTACCGGCCGCATGCTCATGCCGTACATGCGGTACCAGGCGACGTGCTCGTCGAACAGTCGGCGCTTGTCGTCCTCGCTGATCCCACCGCAGAAGTTTTCGGCCACCAGGATGGTGCCGACGAAGAACGTCGAGTGCGCCCAGTAGAAGACATCGGGGTTGAGGGCGTGATAACGCCTGCCCTTGGCGTCCACCCCCTTGATCGTCGTGTGGTAGTCGCGCACCTCGGCACCGGTGACCGGCGCCCGCTCTCCGTCGAATACCACGCCGCCGATCGGATACAGCGAGCGCAGCACCCGGGGCCAGGGTTCGCGACGAAACGTCGAATGCTCCTCGACCGCCGCGCCGAGTTGGGGATGCATGTTCTGCATTGAACCCGCCCACGGGCCCTGCAACATCCCGCGCCAGTCACCGAAGTACTTCCACGTCAGCGAATCGGGTCCCAGCGGCGGCGCGTGATAGCCGCCGGGCGCCGCGGGACAGCCGATCGCCGGCGGCCCGGTGGCCACCGTGCACGCCTCAGAAGTATCTTGAGTCACTGGTTGACTTCCTATCCGGCCAGGACAGCAGATTGTGACTACATGCGTTGTCACCGTCCGAGCTTAGGAGTGATGTGTCTTCCGGTCAACGACGGAGCCGCTGGTCGGGCGTCCCCCTGCAGGACCGCCAGGTGCTGCGGCGCGACGAACTGATCGCGGCAGGCGTCGAATTATTGGGCGGTGAGTCGGGTCCCGCGCTGACCGTGCGCGCGGTCTGCCGCGCCGCCGAACTGACCGAACGTTACTTCTACGAGAGTTTCACCGACCGGGACCAGTTCGTCCGCGCCGTCTATGACGACGTGTGTGCGCGCGCGATGTCGACCCTGATGAGCTCGGAGAGCCCGCGCGACGCCGTCGAGCGGTTCGTGGCGCTGATGGTCGACGACCCCGCCCGCGGCCGGGTGCTGCTGCTGGCGCCGGAACGCGAACCGGTGCTCATCCGCTCGGGTGCGGAATGGATGCCGGACTTCATCGATCTGTTGCAGCGCAAGCTGACACGCATCACCGACCCCGCAGTGCAGGCCATGGTGGCCACCGGGTTGATCGGCGCGCTGACGGCGCTGTTCACCGCCTACCTGAACGGACGGCTGCCGGCCACCAGGGAGCAGTTCATCGACTATTGCGTCGACATGCTGCTCAGCCGGGTGTCGAGTTACTAGCGACTACTCGTCGGGCGTGCTGACCTCTTCGAGCGCCTGCTCTTCCTCTTGTTGGGCCTGCTCGTCGGCCGCCGCCTTGGCCTCGCGGCCCGTCTGCGAGCCCAGCGAATCGCCAGGGGTGGTGGCGGTGGCGTATCCGCCGTTGCAGTTGAGGTAGAACTGCACCTGGCCGTCGACGTGCGTGCCGTCGTCGGCGTCGGCGAACGGTGCGGTCTGAGACCTGGTCACGATGCAGTCATCCTGCGCCAGCTTGTCTCCTACCCGGCCGGCGACCACCACGGTCAGCCCGGCGTCACTGGCAGCCGACGAGGCGTCGGCGTAAGTCTGGCCCGCATAGTCGTCCGCCGCGGCGACGCCGGCGCCGAACAAAGCCATGCAGGCTGATGCGGCCACGACGGAACCGGCCGCTGCGACCATAGACTTCTTCACTGAGCCCGACCTCCGATATGTCTGAGTGATTACTGCCACTTTGATGGTGGCAGCTTATTGCCTGGCCTGTTCAACCGCCACCGAACACGACAGGTCCGGGTCTCACGCAACCAAGGCAGCCGAGGCCACCGCCGGGTATCGCGGCGAAGCAGGCGAAAGCCGTGGGCGTCTGCACGGGAAAAACGTCCTTCGAAACGGTCGATCCGGTCGGCGAACCGGGCTCCCCGCAGTGCCCGCGGCGGTGGTACCGCGACAGGAGTTGTCGCGTGTGGCCTGTGTGACACTCTGGCGCGGAGCTTGATGTCACCGGGTTACACAGATATATTGAGTGCAACCAACAGGTACAGATAACTGGGGAGGGGCACATGACGACGTCGGACCTGACGGATCTGCGGCTACTACATGAGCTTGAGCCCGTGGTCGAGAAGAATCTCAACCGGCACCTGACCATGCGCAAGGACTGGAATCCCCACGACTACATCCCGTGGTCGGACGGCAAGAACTATTACGCCCTCGGCGGCAAGGACTGGGACCCGGACGACTCCAAGCTCTCCGAGGTCGCTCAGGTCGCAATGCTGCAGAACCTGCTGACCGAGGACAATTTGCCGTCCTATCACCGTGAGATCGCGATGAACTTCGGCATGGACGGCGCGTGGGGCCAGTGGGTCAACCGCTGGACCGCCGAGGAGAACCGGCACGGCATCGCCCTGCGCGACTATCTGGTCGTCACCCGCGCGATCGATCCGGTCGAGCTCGAACAATTGCGGATCGAACAGATGACCCGCGGTTTCAGCCCGGGCCAGAACCAGCAGGGCGACCTGTTCGCGGAGAGCCTGTTCGACTCCGTCATCTATGTGACGTTCCAGGAGCTGGCCACCCGGGTTTCGCACCGCAACACGGGTAAGGCCTGCCAGGAGACGGTCGCCGACCAACTGCTGCAACGCGTTTCGGCCGACGAGAACCTGCACATGATCTTCTACCGCGACGTCTCCGAGGCCGGCTTCGAGATATCGCCCAGCCAGGCGATGGCCTCGCTGCACCGCGTGCTGACCAACTTCAAGATGCCCGGCTTCACCGTGCCGGAGTTCAGGCGTAAGGCTGTGGTCATCGCGGTCGGCGGCGTGTATGACCCGCGGATTCACCTCGACGACGTCGTCATGCCGGTTCTCAAGAAATGGCGCATCTTCGAGCGTGAGGACTTCAACGGCGAGGCGGCGCGGTTACGCGACGAACTGGGCGTGCTTGTCGACGAGCTCGAGGAGACATGCCAGAAGTTCGAGATCGCCAAACAGCGCCGGCTCGAACGCCAGGCCAAGGTCGCCGAGAAGAAGGCGGCCAAGAACCTCTTGGTGACCTCATCAGCGTCCTGACCGAGGAGGCTCCGCTTCAGATCGGTCCGATCGCCCTGCGGAGCCCCGTCGTCCTGGCGCCGATGGCCGGCGTGACGAACGTCGCCTTCCGGACCCTGTGCCGCGAGCTCGAGCAGGCCCGGGCCGGCACGGTCAGCGGCCTCTATGTGTGCGAGATGGTGACCGCGCGTGCACTCGTCGAGCGCCACCCGGTGACCATGCACATGACGACGTTCGCCCCCGACGAGTCGCCCCGCTCCCTGCAGCTCTACACCGTCGATCCCGACACCACCTTCGCCGCGGCCCGCATGATCGCCGATGAAGGGCTCGCCGACCACATCGACATGAACTTCGGCTGCCCGGTGCCGAAAGTCACCCGGCGCGGCGGGGGTGCGGCCCTGCCGTTCAAGCGGCGGCTGTTCGGCCAGATCGTGGCGGCGGCTGTTCGCGGCACTGAGGGCAGCCCGATACCGGTGACGGTGAAATTTCGGATCGGCATCGACGATGCCCATCACACCCACCTGGACGCCGGCCGGATCGCCGCTGAAGAAGGGGCCGCCGCCGTCGCGCTGCACGCCCGCACCGCGGCGCAGCGCTACTCCGGCACCGCCGACTGGGAGCAGGTGGCCGCGCTGAAACAGCATGTCACGACTGTCCCGGTACTCGGCAACGGCGACATCTTCGATGCCGACGACGCGCTGGCCATGATGGCCACGACCGGCTGCGACGGTGTCGTCATCGGCCGCGGTTGCCTGGGCCGGCCCTGGCTGTTCGCCGAGCTCTCGGCCGCGTTCACGGGCCGTCCGCAGGCGACGCCGCCCACGCTGGGCGAGGTGGCGACCATCGTGCGCCGCCACGGCGAGCTGCTGGCCGACCATTTCGGCGAGGACAAGGCCATGCGGGACATCCGCAAACACGTCGCCTGGTACCTGCACGGCTTCCCCGCGGGCGCCGAGTTGCGCAGGGCACTGGCCCTGGTGAAGACGCTTGCCGAACTGGATGCGCTGCTCGATCAGCTGGATGCCGGAGTGCCGTTTCCGCAGGCCGCTCAGGGTCCGCGCGGCAGACAGGGTTCTCCGGCTTCGGTGGCACTGCCAGACGGATGGCTGACCGATCCCGACGACTGCGCAGTGCCCGCGGGCGCGGACGTCATGCACTCCGGAGGCTAAGTCGTCTCGATACCGAGACGACTCTGACATCTGATCTCTCAGGATGTCTCAGTACGATATGAATCTCGTCGAAGGTGGCCTCCGGTGGCGGAGCCACATGAAGTGCTGGTAGAAGACTATAGGCACTGCTTGATACCCATGCGCACCGACGCGCACAATGCCATCAGGGGCCATCAGAGTTGGAGGCCGGTAGGAACATGAGTGACGGCGACAGCGCCACTCCTGGCCCCCGTGGCTCGTCTTCAGGTGCCCACGGACCGTCGGACCACGACGGGTCCAATCAATGGCTTACCCGAAGTCCACGACCTTCACCAGGCGCCGCGCCGTGGGAACGTCACGCCGCTTCCGAATCCGAACCGCCCGCGGTCTCCGAGTCGACCGGTAATCACACCGACGGGGTGACCGTCGCCGACCTGATCGCCAGGGTCAGCGGTGACGCCAGCGTGCCCGAGGAGCTGAGACGTAACCGCGCCGAATCCGTGCGCGAACTCCCGCCGCCCCCGCCGCCTGCACCAGTCCCACAGCCCACCGAGATCATCGACGCGGTGCGCGAGGAGCCCGAGCCCATCGCGCCCGCCTTCGCCTACAAATCCGGCCGTGCCTACGAATCCGCTCGTGCGGACACCGAGATAATCCCGCTCGGGTCGCTGCGGTCCTTCAACCTGCCGAACCGGGCATTGCGTCGGGTCCGACGACTGTCGCCGCTGCAGGTCGGCGCGGAACCGGGCACCAAGCCCCAGACGACTCCGACGACGCGCCGCAGTCGCCGGAAGACGATCATCGCCGGGCGCGCGATCGCTGCCCTCATCGCCGTGCTCGCCCTCGCCGTGACCGGTGGGGCCTGGCAGTGGCAGTCGGCGAAGAACAACATGCTCAACAAGGTGTCGGCGCTGGACCTCGGCTCCCGGGACATCCTCGATCCCACCGCGCAGTTCGGCGACGAGAACTTCCTGATCGTCGGCGTGGACAGCCGATTCGGCGAGAACAGCGACATGGGCGTTGGCACCACCGAGGACGCAGGTGGGTCCCGGTCCGACACGGTGATGCTGGTCAACATTCCCGCCAATCGCAAACGCGTTGTGGCTGTGTCGTTTCCGCGCGACCTGGCCATCACGCCGATGCAGTGCCAGGCCTGGAACCCCGAGACCGGCCAATACGGTCCGCTCTATGACGAGGACACCGGGACGTATGGCCCCGATCAGGTCTACACCGAGACCAAGCTGAACTCGGCGTATTCGCTGGGCGGCCCCAAGTGCCTGGTCAAGCTGGTCCAGAAACTGTCGGGGCTGTCCGTGAACCGGTTCATGGCAGTCGATTTCGCCGGCTTCGCGAAGATGGTGGACGCACTGGGCGGCGTCGAGGTGTGCAGCACGACGCCGCTGGAGGATTACGAGCTCGGCACCGTGCTCGCCAACGCCGGCCGCCAGATCGTCGACGGGCACACCGCCCTGCAATATGTGCGTGCCCGCCAGGTGACCACGGAGACCAACGGTGATTACGGGCGGATCAAGCGGCAACAGCTGTTCCTGTCATCGCTGCTTCGTTCGCTGATCTCCAAGGAAGTGTTCTTCTCGCTGTCCAAGCTGAACGAAGTGGTCAACATGTTCATTCAGGACAGCTACGTCGACAACATCAAGACCAAGGATCTGGTCGACCTCGGCCAGTCGGTACAGGGCGTCAACGCCGGGCGGATCACCTTCGTGACCATCCCGACCGGCGAGACCGATTCCGAGGGCAACGAGCCGCCGCGCACCGGAGACATGCGCGCGCTGTTCGACGCGATCATCAATGACGATCCGCTGCCCGAGGAGAAGAACGCCGACAACACGCCGGTACCGGGGACGCCCGAGTCCGCGGCCAGCGTGGCACCGGATTCGGGCGAGTCGGCCTCGTCGGCGCCGGCTCCATCGTCCTCAGCCGCCGAGCTGGTCGACGCGGTCACCACCAACCCTCAGGACGTCACCGTGCGGGTGTCGAACTCCACCGGCGAGAACGGGCTGGCTTCCACGGCCGCCGGCGAATTGCAGTCACACGGCTTCAACGTCACGACCCCCGACGACTACCCGGGTCCGCTGAACTCGACGACGGTGTTCTTCTCGCCGGGCAATGAGCAGGCGGCCGCGACCGTCGCGTCGGCCTTCACCAATCCGACGATCGAACGGGTGTCGGGCATGGGAGAGGTGGTGCAGGTGGTCCTGGGCAGCGACTTCTATTCCGTCGCCGCGCCGTCGCCGAGCGGTTCGCCGGTGCAGGTCCACGTCATGCGCGGAACCAGTAGCCCGCCGACTCGTCTCCCGGAGGATCTGACCGTCACCAACGCGGCCGACACCACGTGTGAGTAGCCGCTCCAGGCCCGGTCGCCGTCCACGTTTCGGCAGGTGGCATTCACCTTTCGTTCACCGCCCGCATCGTGACGATTTGATGCCGATACCCGTAGGCTGAGCGCATGCGAACCGCGTACCACGAGCAGCTAGAAGCCTTGACGGACCAGCTCGGCGAGATGTGCGGGCTGGCGGGTGCGGCAATGGAGCGCGCGACGCAGGCCCTGCTGCAGGCCGACCTTGTGCTTGCCGAGCAGGTGATCACCGACCACGAACAGATCGCCGCGATGAGCGGCCGCGCCGAGGAGGCCGCATTCGTGCTGCTGGCACTTCAGGCGCCGGTGGCAGGTGACCTGCGGGCCATCGTCAGCTCGATCCAGATCGTCGCGGACGTCGACCGGATGGGCGCGCTCGCGCTGCACGTCGCCAAGATCGCGCGGCGGCGCCACCCGCAACACGCGCTGCCGGAAGAAGTCAACGGGTATTTCGCCGAAATGGGCCGCGTCGCAGTCGAATTGGGTAACAGCGCGCAAGAGGTGCTGGTCAGCCGCGACCCGGAGAAGGCCGCCAGGATCAGCGAGGAAGACGATGCGATGGACGACCTGCATCGTCACCTGTTCACGGTGCTGATGGACCGCGAGTGGAAGCACGGGGTTGCCGCCGCCGTCGACGTGACATTGCTGGGGCGCTTCTACGAGCGCTTCGCCGACCACGCCGTCGAGGTGGCCAACCGGGTGATCTTCCAGGTCACGGGCAAGCACCCCGACGAAGAAGCGATCCCGACCCCACGCTGACCCTTACGGCACGAGCACCAGCTTGCCCCTGGTGTGCCGCTCTTCCAGGATGCGAAACGCCCGCCGGACATCGTCGAGGGGAAACACCTCCGCGATCGGCACCTCCAGCTGACCTGTCGCGATGAGCGCGGCCAGCTCTGCCAGCACGGCCGGATTCGATCCCTCGGCACTGCCGACGGATTGAGTCCCGAACCGTTCGACGGCCGCGAAATCGATGATGGTGTCCACCCGCTGCGGTTCGATGCCCAGCTCGGTCACGGCGAACTCCACGTAACCGCCGCCGAAGAAGTCGAGGAACGCGTCGACACGGCCGTTCGGTGCCGCTGCCCGCAGGCGGTTGGCCAGATCGGGTCCGTAGTTGACCGGGGTGACGCCGTGCGCGGTCAGCCAGTCGTCGTTCGACGGGCCGGCGATGCCGAGCACGGTCGCCCCGCTCCGTCTGGCCAGCTGCACGGCGATGGAGCCGACCCCGCCCGCGGCACCGGCGACCGCGACGGTGTCGTCCGCCGTCAGGCCGACCGAACCCACCGCGGCATACGCCGTCGCCCCCGCGACATACAGGGCTCCGGCCACCTCCCACGGAACGGCTTGCGGCTTCGCCGTGACCTGGTCGGCCGGGACCGATACGAATTCGGCCTGACTGTTGCGGCGGTCGCTGAAGCCGATCACCTCGTCGCCCTCCGCGAAGTCCTGCACCCCGGGACCCACTTCTGCGATCACCCCTGCAAGATCGCTGCCCTGACCGGACGGGAAGGTGGCCGGCCATCGGTCGTGCAGGGCGCCCCGGCGAATCATCGCCTCGCCGGGGTTGATGCCCGCCGCCTTGACCGCGACCAGCACCTCACCCTGCCCTGGCACCGGTCTGTCCACGTCGCGCACCTCGAGCACATCGATTTCGCCGTACCGGTCGAACTGCACCGCCTTGCCCATAGGAGTTACGACCGACCGCGACGCCGCTCTATTCCGCGGGCGCGATGCGGACCTCGACCTTCTCGGCGGCCATCACGTCGCCGAGCACTTTGGTCAACACGGCCAGCTCCGCATTGCTGTAGCGCTTCAGGAAGTCGGCCGGTCCGTCGGCGGTCAGCGTCAACTCGATCTCCTTGCGGTCGCCCGGCACCGGCGTGCGTCGCATCAGGCCGGCGTCGACCAGACGCTGGACGTGCTCGGACACCGTGCCCTTGCGCTGGCCCGACCGGGGCGCGAGTCCGACAACGCTCACCGGGCCGTCGTCGATGTGGTCGAGCAGATGCATGGACAACGTGGCCAGCTTCCGCACCGTCCCCCACCGCGCGGACCAGCTGTCCGATCCCGTCGATGAGCCTTCAAACCATTTCTGGAGCGAGGAGTCGCCATGAAAGCCGCGGTGGTCGAAAACTGGGGTGAACCGCCGACCTATACCGACTTCCCGGATCCGGCCCCGTCCGAGTCCGCCGTGGTCGCCGAGGTCGAGGCGTCGGCGCTGACCAACCTGACCCGCGGGCGGGTATCGGGAAAGCACTACGCCAGCAACGACATCCGGCTCCCCGCCGGACCCGGGGTCGACGGGGTGACGCGCCTCGAGGACGGTCGCCGGGTGTACACGGGCGCGCTGGCTCCGTACGGGATGATGGCCGAACGAACGAGGATCGACCCCGGCGGGGGGATGTCGGCATGGATGACACTGGAACACGCCACCGCGATACGCCCCGGTGACCACATCGTGGTGCTGGGCGCCACGGGAGTCACGGGCTCCCTCGCGGTCCAACTCGCCGGTCGGTGTTCGACGCGGGCCGGATCGTCGTCGCCTGTCGTGACGTCACGGCTCGAATGGCTGGGTGGTGTTGAGGCCGTGGCGATTATCCGAAGCGGCCGGAGATGTAGTCCTCGGTGGCCTTCTGTGTCGGGTTGGAGAAGATCTTCTCGGTGTCGTCGATCTCGACCAGTCGGCCCGGCTTGCCGGTGGCCTCCAGGTTGAAGAACGCGGTCTGGTCGCTGACGCGGGCCGCCTGCTGCATGTTGTGCGTGACGATGACGATGGTGAAATCCTGCTTCAGCTCGGAGATCAAATCCTCGATCGCCAGCGTGGAGATCGGGTCCAGCGCCGAGCATGGTTCGTCCATCAACAACACGTCGGGCTGCACGGCGATCGCGCGGGCGATGCACAGCCGCTGCTGCTGACCACCCGAGAGGCCGCCGCCGGGCTTGTCCAGACGGTCCTTGACCTCGTTCCAGAGGTTGGCCCCCTTGAGCGAGCGCTCGGCGACCTCGTCGAGGGTCTTCTTGCTGCGCACTCCCTGAAGCTTCAGTCCGGCCACCACGTTGTCGCGAATCGACATGGTGGGGAACGGATTCGGCCGCTGGAAGACCATTCCGATGGTCTTGCGGACACCGACCGGATCCACGCCGGCCCCGTAGATGTCCTCACCGTCGAGCAGCACCGATCCCTCGACGCGGGCGCCGGGGATCACCTCGTGCATGCGGTTCAGCGTCCGCAGCACCGTCGACTTACCGCAGCCCGAGGGTCCGATGAACGCCGTCACACTGCGTGGCTGGACGGACAGCGCCACGTCGGCAACGGCGTGGAACGAGCCGTAGTAGATGTTGACGTCCTTGAGGTCCAAACGCTTGGCCATGTGCGTTGCTCCTAAACCTTCTTGGGGGCGAAGATCTTCGCGACCAGGCGCGCCCCGATGTTGAGAATGGCGACCAACAGGATCAATGTCAGAGCGGCACCCCAGAGTCGGTCGGTGGGAACGACATTGGCTCCGGCGCCCGCCGAGATCTGGTCATACATCATGCCCGGCAGCGACCCCATGAACCCCGAGAACATGTCGAAGTTCATCGCCTGGGCGTACCCGACCAGGATCAGCAGGGGTGCCGTCTCGCCCATCACCCGGGCCAGCGCCAGCATGATGCCGGTCACGATGCCCGACAGCGCCGTCGGGATGACGATCCGTGCGATCGTCTTCCATTTCGGGACGCCCAGCGCATAGCTGGCTTCCCGCAGATCCATCGGCACGATCCGCAACATCTCTTCCGTGGCGCGCACGATGACCGGAATCATCAACAACACCAAGGCGAGTGCGACGGCGAAGCCCGAGCGCTCGAAACCGAGGGTGGCGACCCACAGTGCGTAGATGAACAACGCGGCCACGATCGACGGCACACCGGTGAGGATGTCCACCATGAACGTGGTGATCTTGCCGAGGCGCGTTCCGCCGCCGTACTCGACGAGATAGATGGCGACGAAGATGCCGATCGGTATCGAGATGATCGAACAGACCAGGCCCTGCAGCAGAGTCCCGATGATGGCGTGATAGACGCCACCGCCCGGAGAGAACGTCGTCATCCCCGCTTGCGAGTGGGTGAACCAGGTGGGCGACGTTATCGCCTTGAAGCCCCTGACGAACACCGAGTACAGCACCCACAGCAGAGGCACCAGCGCGATGAGCACCGAGAGAGTCACGAGCACGGTCGCGGCGTTGTTGGTCACCTTGCGTCGCATGCTGACACCCTGGAAGACGGGCGCCTTTACTGGACGGTCCAGAGTCGACGTCATCGGGCACCCTTCCCGGCGACCGCAGCCCGCGCCAGCGAGTTCACCACGAACGTCAGGATGAACAGCACCAGGCCCGCCGCGATGTAGGCGCCCGCTTTGTACTGGTCGTTGAATTCGCTTGCGGTAGCGGCGATTTTGCTGGCGAAGGTGTATCCGCCGTCGAACAGCGACCAGCCGAATGCCGTCTGCGTGCCGCGCAGGATGATCAGCAGTGCGATCGTTTCGCCGAGCGCGCGACCGAGGCCGAGCATCGCACCGCTGATGTAGCCCGACAGTCCGAACGGCAGCACCGTCGTCTTCACGACCTCCCAGCGGGTGGCGCCGAGTGCCAGGGCCGCCTCGATCTGACCACGCGGCGTCTGGATGAAGACCTCGCGGGTGACCGCGGTGATGATCGGCAGGATCATCACCGCGAGAACGATTCCCGCGGTGAAGATGGTGCCGCCACCGGCTAGTGAGACGTTGCCGGTCTGGAACAGAAACAGCCAGCCGAGACTTTCGTTGAGCCAGACCGCGAATGGCTTCAACGCCGGCGCCAGCACGTACAGGCCCCAGACGCCGTAGACGATCGACGGCACCGCGGCCAGCAGATCCACCATGTAGGCGAGCGGACCGGCCAGGCGCCGAGGCGAATACTGCGTCAAGAAAATCGCGATGCCCAGCGCCACCGGCATGGCCAGCAGCAGCGAGAACACCGAAACGAACACCGTCACCTGCAGCAGGTCGAAGATGCCGAAATGCATCGCCGACGTGTCGGTGGTGACCCAGTTTCCGCCGAAGAGAAAGAAGTTCTCCTCGTTGCGGGCCAGCGCCGGAACCGCGCGCCAGAGCAGGAACAGTCCGATCGCCGCGATGAGGACGACGATGAAGACCCCGGAGCCCTCCGCCAACCCGCGGAAGATCCGGTCGCCCAACCGGACCTTCCCGCCCTTGGAGGGGTTGGTCGAGATGGGCGACGGTTCGGGGAAGGGTGAGGCGATTACCTCACCCGACCCCGCGTCCGCTGGATTAGGTGTTGTCACATCGAGCCTATCCGTCATCGGTCACAACACCCATCCTCATTGCGATCGTGCTGGCGCGCTAGGTAACTATGCAATTGCATCGACGGACTTGAGCAGGCGCTCCTTGAACTTGTCGGGCAGCGGGATGTAGCCGGCTGCCGACAGGTTCGCCTGCCCCTGGTTCGCCGAAACCGTCAGGAACGACTTCACCGCGGCGGCAGTGTCGGCGTCATAGCCCTTCGAGCAAACGACCTCGTAGGTCGCGAGCATCAACGGGTATGCGCCGGCTTCGTTGGTGGCGTAGATCGAATTCAGATCGAGCGCCAGGTCGTTGCCCTCGGCAGCGAACTTGGCCGCCTCGATGGCCTTCTTCGCCGTGTCGTCGTTCAACTCCACTGCACCGCCGCCGTTGTCGATCTGCGCGAACGGGAGACCGGCCGCCGCCGCGGGGCTCTTCTCGACGTAGCCGATGGCGCCCGGGGTAGCCTGGACCGCCTGGACGACACCGGAGGACTTCTGCGCGCCCTCGCCGGCGCCGCCCTGGAATTCGCTGCCCGCACCCTTGGTCCAGCTCTGCGGCGCGGCCGCGCCCAGGTACTTCTGGAAGTTGTCGGTGGTGCCCGAGGAGTCGGACCGGTATACCGGCTTGATGTCGGTGTCGGGCAGGGTCGCGCCACTGTTCAGGGCGGCGATGGCCGGGTCGTTCCACTTCTTGATCTGGCCCTGGAAGATCTTGGCCAGCACGTCGCCGTTGACGACCAGCTTGTCGACGCCTTCGAGGTTGTAGGCCATTGCGACGGGTCCGAACACCAGCGGCAGGTTCCACGCCGGATTGCCGCCGCAGCGGTCCGCGGCCGCCTTGACCTGATCGGCTCCGAGCGCCGAGTCGGACCCGGCGAAATCGACCTGCTTGGCAATGAACTGATCCCGGCCCGCACCGGAACCCGTCGGGTTGTACGACAGGTTCTTGCCCGAGCAGGTTTGGCCCCACGCCTTGTTGAATTCGGCGATCGCGTTCTGCTGGGCGGTCGAGCCCTCACCAGTGAGCTGGTTCTTGCCACCGCAATCAGCGGATGCCGTCGCGGTCCCCGAACCGGATGCCGCCGGGGAGGAGGACGTCCCGGCGTTGTTGTCGCTGCCGCATGCGGTCAGCGTCATCGCCGCGATCGCCGCCGCGGACAGTGCCATTTGAAGCGGCGTGCCAACGACCCGGCCAATGCTGTTGAGCTTCACTGATCCCACTTTCTTCTGAAGGCTTTGAACTCCCCGGCAACGTATGCGGCCGCAGTGGACGATGCACTGATGGAAAGTGAACAGACCGTGAACAGGTCCAGCTAGTTCGCGGTTCCGACCGCGTAGGCAACATCAATGTTGTAGACCTCGAAACCCAGCCGTTGATAAGTCTTCACGGCCGCGGCGTTATCCCCTTCGACGTAGAGCATCACCGTCGGGTTTCGACTCTGGGAGAGGCCCTCGGCGAGGTGGTGCAGACCGATCAGGGTGAGCACACCGCCGAGCCCGCGGCCCTGCGCTGCGGGGTCGACGCCGACGATGTAGACCTCACCCAGATCGGGCGTGTGACGCTTCGTCCAGTGGAAGCCGAGCAACATGCCCGAATTTTGATCGACGGCCATGAACAGACCGTCAGGGTCGAACCACGGTTCGGCGCGGCGCTCGGCGATGTCGGCGTCCGTCCACCCGCCCTGCTCGGGATGCCAGTCGAACGCGGCGTTGTTCACCCGCAGCAGTTCGGCGTCGTCGCCGGGCCCGGTGTAGGTGGTGATGCGAACACCCTCCGGGACGGCGACGGCCGGAAGGTCGGTCAGCGATCGCCGCATCTGCAGCAGTTCGCGGACGGCGTCGAGGCCGAGCGCCGTCGCGGTCGCGCGGGCGGGCCCGATGTTGCCGTGCGCCCAGATGCGGGTCGCGTCGCCGCCCTCGGCCAGCCCAGTGCGCGCCATCGCCGAGCCGATTCCGCGCCGCCTGGCCCCGGGGTGCACGACCAGTTCGGCCATGGCCGACGCCGCGTCGCCGGCGAGGTTCAGGTAGCCGACAACGTCGTTGCCCCGGTCGCCCCCGACCGCCAGCAGGTGTCTGGTGCGATCGTGCGGGAGTTCACGCAGAACCTGGTCGCCGACGGGGGCGACCCCGTCCTCGCGGGACGCCGCCGCGAAGAGTTCGCGAATGTGACGCTGTTGGGCGTCGGTGAGGCCGGTGTGCCAGCCGATATCTGCGCCTGTCACTGAGTGCGCAGCGGGTCAGCCAGCACGTCGGGCAGGCTGTCGGCGTCGAAGGCCGGATCGTCGGGCAGCTCCTCGGGCGGCTCGGAGCCCTGCGCGGCCGGGCGGCCCCGCGCCGGGCGCACGGCCTTGTAGCCGACGTTTCGGACGGTGCCGATCAGCGATTCGTACTCCGGGCCCAGCTTGGCGCGGAGCCGTCGCACATGGACGTCGACGGTGCGGGTGCCACCGAAGAAGTCATAGCCCCACACCTCCTGAAGCAACTGTGCGCGGGTGAACACGCGGCCGGCGTGCTGGGCGAGGTACTTCAGCAGCTCGAATTCCTTGTAGGTCAGATCGAGCGGGCGGCCACGCAGCCGGGCCGTGTAGGTGCCCTCGTCGATGCCCAGCTCACCGAGGCTGATCTTGCCGGCGTTCTCCTGGTTGGCCAGCCCGCCGCGGCGCCCCACCAACAGCCGGAGCCGGGCGTCGATCTCCGCCGGGCCGGTGCTGGGCAACAAAATCTCGTCGAGCCCCCACTCGATGTTGACGGCCACCAGGCCGCCCTCGTTGACGACAGCCACCACGGGAACCGATGTGCCGGTCGTGCCGAGCAGGCGGCACAGGCCGCGCGCGGCGGCCAGGTCAGCGCGCGCGTCGACGATCGCGACATCCGCGGTGCCGGCCTCGAGCAGAGACGACACCTCTGTCGGCGCCGTCCGCACGTTGTGGGCGAGCAAAGACAACGACGGCAGCACTGATTCCGGATGCGGATCGACGGTCAGTAGCAGTAGATCCAACTGGCCCTCCTGCAGCCATGGGGACCTCTCCGATGACAACAGTGTCGGTGGTGACTTCCCAGATTCATGCTTGACACACGGCCGTTACCCGCCCGTTGGTCACCCTACGATAGCGCGCTACCTGCTCGTTAGCCGTGCGGAGGTCGGCAGAGGATGCCGGTGGGCCAGAATGTGCGGGTGCGCAAGGTGCTGATCGGTATCGTCGCGACGGTGCTGGTGCTGATCCTGGGCGCCTTGGGGATTGATTTCGGGACGGCGATCTTCGCCGAATACCACCTGGCCAGGACCGTGCGCACGGCGGCAAACCTGAACTCCGATCCGTCGGTGGCGATTCTCGGCTTCCCGTTCATCCCCCAGGCCGCGAACCGCCATTACAAAGAGATCGAGATCAAGGCCACCGGTGTCGATCACGCGGTCGTCGGCAAGGCGTCGCTCGAGGCGACGATGCATTCGATCGATCTCGCCGACGCGTCGTGGCTGATCGGACCCGACGCCACGCTGCCGATCGGCAAGCTGGAAAGCCGCATCATCATCGACTCCACCCACGTCGGACGGTTCATGGGAATCCCCGACCTACTGGTCGAGGCGCCGTCGCGCGAGACGAACGACGCCACCGGCGGCACCACCGAGTCGGGCATCTCGGGCAACACCGGGCTGGTGTTCACCGGCACGCCCACGAAGGCCGGCTACGACAATAAGGTCAGCGTGGCCGTCGACCTGTCGGTCGCCGGGCCGGAACAGACCACGCTGACCTTCACCGGAACCGGCGTGCTCACCGGCGCCGGCACCGCCGACCAGACGGTGCCCGATGACAAGGTGCACGCGGTCCTCGCGGCGTTCAGCATGGACATGCCCGGCCAGAAGTTACCGTTCGGGGTCGCGCCCACCAGTGAGGGCGTACGCGGCTCCGACATCATCATCGAAGGCATCACCGAGGGAGTAACCGTGCACCTCGATCGGTTCAGGTTGTCATGAGCACGTCATGGGCCCTCGTCATCGTGGTGTTGATCGCCGCGTTCGGGCTCGCCTACGTGGTCGGGCGGTTGCTCACGCTGCGGGCGGGCCTGCTCAGGGAAAGCGTCAAGCCGATCGATGTGGACACCACCGATCTCGGCCTGTCCACGACCGGTCCGACGGTGGTTCACTTCAGCGCGGTGTGGTGCGGGCCCTGCGCCGGGGTCCGGCGGGTGGTCGATCAGGTGTGCGCGGAACTGCCCGGTGTGACACATGTGGAGATCGACATGGACGCCAATCCGGAAGCGGCCCGGCGGCTTTCGGTGCTGTCCCTGCCGACCACGTTCATCTTCGACGCCCATGGTGCTCAGCGGTATCGCACCTCCGGCGTGCCGACCGCCGCTGACCTGCGGTCGGCGCTGACACCGCTGTTGGCTTGATCACCATGTCTTTGGGTAAGCTGACGGGCGTGTTCGCCCGCCTTGAGCCGATGCTCACCAAGCGCCGCGCAGTTGATCTGTGCCGCATCGCGGGTTCTTGCTGTTGTTGTTGTAGCTGCTGAGCGCAGCCGCGCGGTTTCGCGCACTCGCTCGGAGCAGGTGTTTTCCCCTGTTCACCCCCAGCCCCCTCCAACACAACAGGAGTCTGTTCCATGTCGACCTACATGCCCGGGACCGCCCGCGGAGCCGGCGGGCAGGTCGACGTGCGGGGTCCTCGGTTCGCCGCGTGGGTGACCACCGCGGTGCTGGTGGCCACGTTGGTCGTCTCCGGCGTCAGCGCCGTCGCCGCCGCGGCGCTTCTCGGCCTGCAGGCGGTGGCCTTCGCGATCGGCGCGGCACTCGGCCCGCGCCACCACCCCTACGGCCTGGTGTTCGCCAACCTCATCGCGCCGCGGCTGAGCCCGGTCAGCGAGCGTGAACCGGCGCCGCCGCTGAAGTTCGCCCAACTGGTGGGCTTCGTATTCGCCGTCGTGGGCACCGTCGGATTCGCGGCGGGCGTCCCACTCCTGGGCCCGATCGCCGCCGGCCTTGCGCTGGTGGCTGCCTTCCTGAACGCGGCCTTCGGCATCTGCCTGGGCTGTCGGCTCTACCCGCTCGTCGCACGGCTGCGCCGTGCGCCTTTTCCCGCATAACCTCAAATAGCAAGCAACCGAAGGGATTTCGTACATGGCACGCTCAGACGTCCTGGTCACGACAGACTGGGCCGAGAGCAATCTCGACGCGCCGAACACCGTGTTCGTCGAGGTGGACGAGGACACCAGCGCCTACGACAACGGCCACATCGCGGGCGCGGTCCGGCTGGACTGGAGAACCGACCTCCAGGACCCGGTCAAGCGCGACTTCGTCGACACTGCGCAGTTCTCGAAGCTGCTCAGCGAACGCGGAATCGGCAACGACGACACCGTGATCCTCTACGGTGGCAACAACAACTGGTTCGCCGCCTACGCGTACTGGTACTTCAAGCTCTACGGCCATGACAAGGTCAAGCTGCTCGACGGTGGCCGCAAGAAGTGGGAGCTCGACGGACGTCCGCTGTCCACCGACTCGGTCAGCCGCCCGGAGACCAGCTACACCGCCAAGGAGCCCGACAACTCGATCCGGGCTTTCCGGGACGAGGTGATCGCCTCCATTGGCGTCAAGAACCTCGTCGACGTGCGCTCCCCCGACGAGTTCTCCGGCAAGATCCTCGCTCCCGCGCACCTGCCGCAGGAACAGAGCCAGCGGCCGGGCCACATCCCCGGGGCACTCAACGTGCCCTGGAGCAAGGCGGCCAACGAGGACGGCACCTTCAAGTCCGACGAGGACCTGGCCAAGCTCTACGCCGAGGCCGGCTTGGACGGTGAGAAGGACATCATCGCGTACTGCCGCATCGGTGAGCGGTCGTCGCACACCTGGTTCGTGCTGCAGGAATTGTTGGGACACCACAACGTCAAGAACTACGACGGCAGTTGGTGCGAATACGGCTCCCTGGTGGGGGCCCCGATCGAGTTGGGAAGTTGATATGTGCTCTGCACCCAAGCAAGGACTGACGTTGCCCGCCAGCGTTGATCTCGAAAAGGAAACGGTCATCACCGGTCGCGTCGTCGATGGTTCCGGCCAGGCGGTCGGCGGGGCCTTCGTGCGCCTGCTGGACGCCTCGGACGAGTTCACCGCCGAGGTCGTCGCGTCGGCGACCGGCGACTTCCGGTTCTTCGCCGCGCCCGGCACCTGGACCCTGCGTGCGTTGTCCCCGGCGGGCAACGGCGATGCCAGCGTGGCGCCGTCCGGCGCAGGCATCCACGAGGTCGACGTCAAGGTCGCCTAGCGACGATCAAGGCGAGGAACGAGCCGATGAGGAGCTAGGCCATCAGCCTCGCCTAGCGACGATCAAGGCGAGGAACGCGTCCGTTACGGCCGTTGCTGCGTCTTCCCAGTGAAAACGCTGCGAACTTAGCTGGTTCGGTCCAAGATGTGGTTACATCCCGCGCTGACGCGCGGGATTACCACAATGGACAGGACCGACTATGAAGATCACCATTGCTGGCGTCGCGGTGGCCGCCTTCGCGGCTGTTGCCATGGTCTCCGCGCCGCTCGCCAGTGCTGGACCGGATGACGACTTTCTGAACGTGATCGCGGGCGAAGGAATCGATTGGCCCGCCAGCAAGACGCAGAACGTGATCGACACCGGCCACGCGGTCTGCACCGACTGGCGGAACGGCGCCACGCTGGCCACCGAGGTGACGGATCTGCAAAGCGTCACCGACTGGGACGACTATCAAACCGGCGTCTTCATCGGCGCGGCGACAGGCGCGTTCTGCCCCGAGTACGAGCACAAGCTCGGCTGAGTCCGGCTACCGACGGCCGCCGAGAATCGCGGAGTTCCGGCGGCTAGACTCTCCGACGTGGTGTTGTTCTTCGAGATCATGCTCGTCGCGGCCGTCGTGGTCATCACGTGGTTCGCGCTTTACGCGCTGTATCGCCTCATCACCGACGAGTCGTGAGCTCCGGCGACGAAGCAGTGGCCGCCGCGGCCGAACGGGCCAAGTCGACGGCCACCCGCAACATTCCGGTGTTCGGCGACCTGCCGGTCCCCGCGGACACCGCGAACCTCCGCGAGGGCGCGAACCTCAGTGACGCGCTGCTTGCCCTGCTGCCGCTGGTCGGTGTGTGGCGTGGCGAGGGCGAGGGCCGCGGATCCGGCGGCGACTATCGGTTCGGCCAGCAGATCGTCGTGTCCCACGACGGCGGCGACTACCTGAACTGGGAGGCGCGGTCCTGGCGGCTGAGCGAGTCCGGTGACTACGACGGTCCGGGGCTGCGGGAAACGGGCTTCTGGCGGTTCGTCGACGATCCGGCCGATCCGTCCGAATCGCAGGCGATCGAACTGCTGCTGGCCCACTCCGAGGGCTATGTCGAGTTGTTCTACGGCCGGCCGCGCAACCAGTCGTCGTGGGAGCTGGCCACTGATGCGCTGGCGCGCAGCAAGTCGGGAATGCTCGTCGGCGGGGCCAAGCGGCTCTACGGCATCGTCGAGGGCGGTGATCTGGCCTATGTCGAAGAGCGGGTCGACGCCGACGGCGGTCTGGTCCCGAACCTCTCCGCACGGCTGACCCGGTACGTCGGCTAGTGCGGATCGCCCTGGTGGCCGCGGCGATTGCCGCGGCGGGATTCTTGGTTGCCTGCTCCGCAAGCGAGACGCCGCCACAACCGACTTCGACGCCGGTCGCGCCGGCCGGTCACGGCTCGTTCGCCCACTGCCTGGGCGAGCACGGCGTGCCCGCAGCGCCGGGCCCCGCCGCCGGACCGCCACCGGGTGTCGATCCTGGCACGTGGCACAAGGCCATGCAGTCGTGCTCGACGTTGGCGCCGGGACCCGCGAGCTAGCCGCCCGACCCCAGACATGGAGCGGCCCCCGAGCCGTCGTTCTCAGTCGGACAAAACTGTAGGCTCGGGGGCCGGGTGACTGCGGGGAATTCGCCAGCGCGCGCAGAGCGCTTTCGCGTAGAGCGTTCAGCTCATCCCCTGGCGCTGCTAGCTCGCAGCCACCTCACATGTCCATAAGTCACTCAATTTGACGGACCACCTCCTTCCCTGTGTACGGCCGACCGTACCCGCGCTTCGGCGGACCGACAAGCGATTTAGGGACCGTCGCGCTCAGCGGTCGCAGACGATCGCGGCATCGACGAGTTCGGCGACCTCGTCGGCCAGCGGCGATGGCTGCAAGAGCTTGCCGTCCAAGGTGTGCACCCGCGCCGCCAGCGTGATGCTCGACACGAGCCAAACACCTTGCGCCACTAGCAGATCGGTGAGGCGCAGGGCTCGGTAGTCACAGTCGTACCCCTTGTTGCGGGCGACCTCGAACAGGGCCTGCTGCGTGGTGCCCCGCAGGATCGGATACCACGGCGGCGGGGTCAGGAAGCAGGTGCCGCCGCTGTCCGACTCGGTGGCGATGACCACCGTCGAACGCGGGCCCTCGAGGATCTGGCCCTCGGAGCTGACGAAGATGACATCGCCCGCGCCCTCCCGCTCGGCATGCCGCAACGCGGCCATATTCACCGCGTAGGACAGTGTTTTCGCGCCGGCCAGCAGCCACGGCATGTCCGCGGCGGTGTCGGCGGGCAGGCCGCGGGCCAGCGCCACCGCCGCCACGCCCTCACGCCTGACCGTGGCGACCCGGGCCGGGACGTCACCGATCGTCGCGAACGCCGTAGGGGGCGAACCACCTTCGCGTCCGCGGCTGTACACCAACCGCAGCACTCCATCGCCCCTGCCCCCGGCGGTCCATCGCTCGACACCCGCCGTCACGGCCGCCCGCCACGCAGGCAGATCCGGTGCGGGCAGATCGGTCATCCGGGCCGACTGCGTCAGCCGGGCCAGATGCGCCTCGAGCAGGCATGGCCTGCCGTCGCGCACCAGTAGCGTCTCGAAGATCCCGTCACCGCGGACCGCGGCCAGATCGTCGGCGTGCAGCAGGGGGGCCTGCGGGTCGTGGAGTCGGCCGTCGAGCGTGACCACAACAGCGGGATGGCTGGCCATGGGGCATCAGCGTAGCGGCGGGCGGAGAGGCACCGAACGTAGAGTTGGCTTATGTCTGCAGTCCCCGTACCCGAGGGTGGTCCCGACGCCGGCGCCGTGTGGCACTACGGCGATCCGCTCGGCGAACAGCGCGCCGCCGCCGACGAGGCTGTGCTGGTGGACCGCTCCCACCGCGCGGTCGTGACCATCGCCGGCGGCGAACGCAAGAGCTGGCTGCACACCATCTCCACCCAGCACGTCAGCGACCTCCCCGACGGCGTCGTAACCCAGAACCTGAGCCTCGACGGGCAGGGTCGTGTCGAAGATCACTGGGTACAGACGCAACTGGACGGGATCACCGTCCTGGACACCGAACCGTGGCGCGGCGAGCCGCTGCTGGCTTTCCTGCGCAAGATGGTGTTCTGGGCCGACGTCACCGTCGAACCCGCCGATCTCGCGGTGTTGTCGCTGCTCGGCCCCCGGCTGGCAGACGCGCCGGTCCTCGATGCCCTTGGTGTGGAGTCGCTGCCGGCGGAGGGCGTGGCTGTCGCACTTCCGGACGGTGGCTTCCTGCGCAGAATGCCGGCTCAGGGCCTCGAGTTCGACCTGGTGGCGCCTCGCGACCAGGTCGATCGATGGGGTCGGCGGCTCGTCGACGCCGGCGTGCGGCCGGCGGGAATGTGGGCGTACGAGGCGCATCGGGTCGCGGCGCTGCGACCGCGGCTCGGGGTGGACACCGACGAGCGCACGATCCCGCACGAGGTGGGCTGGATCGGCCCGGCCGTTCATCTGGACAAGGGGTGCTACCGCGGCCAGGAGACCGTCGCGCGCGTCCACAACCTGGGAAAACCGCCTCGCATGCTGGTTCTTGTGCACCTCGACGGCTCGACCGATCGACCGGCCGCCGGTGACCCCGTGCTGGCCGGCGGACGCACCGTCGGGCGGCTGGGCACCGTCGTCGACCATGTCGATCTCGGACCGATCGCGCTGGCGCTGCTCAAACGCGGGCTGCCCGCGGACACAGCCCTGACGACCGGTGGTGAGTCCGAAACGGCCGCCGTCATCGACATCGACTCCATGCCGGCCGCCGATGTGGCGGGCGCGGGTCGGCTGGCGGTGGAACAGTTGCGCGGCGGAGCGCGTTAACGGCATAGGCCTGCCAGCGCACCGAAGCATGGCACGGTAAAGTGTTGGCAGGACAATAAAGACACACAGATCGGAGCCGCCTGCTAGTTGGGCCGCTCCGTTATTGCGCGAGGGGGTACCCCCATGGGCCGCGGCCGGGCAAAGGCAAAGCAGACCAAGGTTGCTCGTGAACTCAAATACAGTTCACCGCAGACCGACTTCGACAGGCTTCAGCGCGAGTTGGCGGGCGCTGAGGCCGACGACGTGACCGGTTCCGACGGGTTGTCCGACGACACTTGGGCCGACGACGACGACTGGCGCGCCAGGTCTTAGAAGCGCGGGTGCAGGCCCACGAGCATTGCGCGTGGGCTGTCCTTGCTGGCCTTCTTGATGGTGCCGAGGGTCCAGCATTTCAGGTGTCGGGCGGTGAGAACCGCCAGTGCGCGGTCCGTGTCCTGCGGTGAGACGACGGCGACCATGCCGACACCCATGTTGAAGGTCTTCTCCATTTCGGCTCGCTCCACGCGGCCGCGCTGCGCGATCATCCCGAACACCGGCGCGGGAGTCCAGGTTCCGCGGTCCAGTTCAGCCTGCAGTCCGGCCGGAATGACCCGTTCCAGGTTCTGAGCCAGCCCGCCGCCGGTGACGTGGCAGAAGGTGCGAACCTGCGTCTCGGCGGCCAGCGCCAGGCAGTCCTTGGCGTAGATCCGGGTCGGCTCGAGCAGTTCCTCGCCCAAGGTGCGGCCGAACTCCTCGACGTGGCCGGCCAGGTTCATCCGGTCGATTTCCAGCAGGACCTTGCGGGCCAGCGAATACCCGTTGGAATGCAGGCCGGTGGATGCCATCGCGATGATCACGTCACCGGGCCTGACCCGCTCGGGACCGAGGACATCGTCGGCCTCGACGACGCCGACACCGGTGGCAGAGATGTCGTAGTGGTCCGGCGCCATCAGGCCGGGGTGTTCGGCCGTTTCGCCGCCGAGCAGCGCACAGCCGGCCATCACGCAGCCGTTGGCGATGCCTGAGACCAGTTCGCTGACCCGCTCGGGCACCGTGCGGCTCACCGCGATGTAGTCCTGCAGAAACAACGGCTCCGCACCACAGACCACGAGGTCGTCGACGACCATCGCGACCAGGTCGACTCCGACGGTGTCGTGCTTGTCCATCGCCTGTGCGACCGCCAGCTTGGTGCCGACGCCGTCGGTCGATGATGCCAGCAGTGGCTCGCGGTACCCGCCGCGCAGTGCGAAGAGCCCGGCGAATCCGCCGAGCCCGCCCAGCACTTCGGGCCTGGTGGCCCTTTTCGCCAGTGGCTTGAAGAGTTCGACGGCGCGGTCACCTGCATCGATGTCCACCCCCGCCGATGCGTAGGAGATACCGTGCTGTTCGGCGCGATCGGTCATCGACAGCAAGGCTACCGCCGTTTTCGACGGCCCGGTAACGGCTCATCCAATGCGGTGATCCCCTCGCAGCCGGGTGGGCCGCCAGCGGCCGTGAGAATCTGACCGACCATGTAAACAGTTCGCTGGTTTGCCCTCGCTGCCGGAGTGAAGCCGGTGACCGCAGTCGCGGCACCGGTGTCTGCCGACTTGCCGGATCGAAGCTGTGGTTTGCCTGACGCGGTAAACGGACATCCGGCGTTGGTGTCATCTGACCGGATCCGTTGCCTGGTGACGGGAGCGACAGGGTACATCGGCGGCCGCCTAGCGGCTCGGCTTCTCGACCGCGGTCACTCCGTGCGCGCCCTGGCGCGCAATCCCGAGAAGCTGAATGCCCTGCCGTGGCGCGACCGTGCCGAGATCGCCCGTGGTGATCTGGGCGAGGTCGAGTCGTTGAGCGCGGCGTTCGAGGGCACCGATGTCGTCTACTACCTCGTGCATTCCATGGGAACCTCGCCGGACTTCGTCGCCGAGGAGGCGAGATCGGCCCGCAACGTCGTAGCCGCGGCACGCGAGGCCGGAGTGAAGCGGTTCGTCTACCTCAGCGGGCTGCACCCCGGCGGCGTCCCGCTGTCCCCGCATCTGCAGTCGCGGACCGCAGTCGGCGACATCCTGATCGGATCCGGCATCGAGACCGTGGTGCTGCAGGCCGGCATCGTCATCGGGTCGGGTTCGGCGTCGTTCGAGATGATCCGGCACCTGACCAACCGTCTTCCCGCGATGACGACGCCGAAGTGGGTGCACAACAAGATTCAGCCGATCGCCATCGGCGATGTACTCCATTACCTGGTCGAGGCCGCGGCCGCGGACGTGCCGACGTCACGCACGTGGGACATCGGCGGTCCTGATGTACTCGAGTACGGCGATGCGATGCAGGTCTACGCCGAGGTGGCCGGTCTGCGGCGGCGGCTGATCGTGGTACTGCCGTGGCTGACGCCGACGATCGCGAGTTGGTGGGTGGGACTGGTGACGCCGATTCCGTCGGGCCTGGCCCGGCCGTTGGTCGAGTCACTCGAATTCGACGCGGTGATGGCCGATCACGATGTCGGCACGGTCATTCCGGCACCGCCGGGAGGCCTCACCGGGTACCGGGATGCCGTTGCGCAGGCGTTGCGGCGTGGCCCACTGCCCAGCGATCCCAAATGGGCGCAGGTGGGACGGACTACGGCCGATCCCGCTTGAGCTAGGGCCGGCGAAGAGCCGAGACGTTGTCGTTGTCGGATTGCAGCGGGATCCCGGTGCGCGCCGCGGTGGCCAGCATGTGCTCGATCACGTTCTTGCCCAATGCGGATTCGCCGGGCAGCTCTATCGGATAGTTGCCGTCGAAGCACGCGGTGCACAGCCGGGTGGCCGGCTGTTCGGTGGCGGCGACCATGCCGTGCTGTGAGATGTAGCCGAGCGTGTCCGCGCCGATCGCATGCCGCACACCGTCGAGCATCTCGTCTGTCTCCGCCCCGGTACTGACGGCGTTGGCGATCAGCTCGGCGGGGGTGGCGAAGTCGATGCCGTAGAAGCACGGCCACTTCACCGGCGGTGAGGCGATCCGCACATGCACCTCGACGGCGCCGGCCTCGCGCAGCATCCGGATCAGGGCGCGCTGGGTGTTGCCGCGCACGATCGAATCGTCGACGACGATCAGCCTCTTACCGCGGATGACCTCTTTGAGCGGGTTGAGCTTGAGCCGGATGCCCAGTTGACGGATGGTCTGCGACGGCTGGATGAAGGTCCGCCCCACATAGGCGTTCTTCATCAGGCCCTGCCCGTAGGGAATTCCGGACTCCTGCGCGTAGCCGACCGCGGCGGGTGTGCCGGACTCCGGCACGCCGATGACCAGGTCGGCCTCGATTGGATGCTCACGGGCCAGGGCTCTGCCGATGTCGACACGCGTCTTGTGCACCGACCGTCCGCCCAGCGTGCTGTCCGGCCGCGCGAGGTATACGTACTCGAAGACACAGCCCTTGGGCGTGGGATTGGCGAACCGGGTAGAGCGCACCCCGTCGGCGTCGATCGCCAGCAGTTCGCCCGGCTCGATGTCGCGGACGAACGACGCGCCGACGATGTCGAGCGCCGCGGTCTCGGAGGCGACCACCCAGCCGCGGTCGAGGCGCCCCAACGACAACGGCCGCACGCCGTAGGGGTCACGGGCCGCATACAGGGTGTTCTCGTCCATGAATGTCAGACAGAAGGCACCGCGCACGGTAGGCAGCAGCTCCAGAGCTGCCTGCTCCAGGGTGGAGTCGGCCGCCCCGTGCGCCAGCAGTGCACCGAGGATGTCGGAGTCCGTGGTGGCGGCGGGTGCGCCACGCGTCCCCATCAAGCCGGCCTCGCGGGCGCGGGCGGCAAGCTCGGTGGCGTTGACCAGGTTGCCGTTGTGACCGAGTGCGACGCCGGTGCCTGCCGCCGTGTTACGGAACACCGGCTGGGCATTCTCCCAGGTCGTGGAGCCACTGGTTGAGTAGCGGCAGTGGCCGATCGCGACGTGGCCCTCCATCGCGGCCAGGGTCTGCTCGTCGAACACCTGGCTGACCAGGCCGAGGTCCTTGAAGACGAGCACCTGTGAACCGTCGGCGACTGCGATGCCCGCCGCCTCCTGGCCGCGGTGCTGCAGCGCGTACAGGCCGTAGTAGGTGAGTTTGGCGACGTCTTCACCCGGCGCCCAGACACCGAATACGCCACACTCTTCGCGGGGTTCGTCTGGCGATGAGCCGCTTGCGCAAGGAGCATCGACGGAGACGGTCTGCGGGCCGGTCACGATAGGGCTGCTCCCAGGGGCGCTGTGGGTGACGTGTCGAGTCTACGGTCATCCGGGGTTAATCACGGAATCGAACTGCCGTGTCCTTCGTTATCTGTAAACAGGCGTGACGGCGGTCTCAATTCCATTGCGGTGCCGACAGTGACGAAGATCGCGTTTCTCTTCTGATTGGTCGGCGTGTCGGTGTCTCCGCGTGGCGAGGAAACGGTCACGGCGGGCTCACGAATCGGGCAGGCTGACCAGCGGCAGCCAGTCGCCCACCTCACCGGCCCTGGATCCGGACAGCTGCACCAGGCCGCGCGCCGCCGCATCGGTGACATCGAGCGACCCCGTGGCGAGCAACAGCCAGGTACGCGCATCCGTCTCCACCACATTGGGCGGGTTGCCGCGGGTGTGCCGGGGACCCGAGATGCATTGCACGGCAACGAACGGTGGCACCCGGACCTCGACGCTGGCGCCCGGCGCGACCGCAGCCAGGGTCCGGACCGTCAGGCGGACGGCCTCGGCGAGTTCGGCCCGTTCGGGTTGGGGCCGGCGCGCATCATGGAGCCAGTCCGCAACCGCCGCCACCGCGGCGCGGGTCTTCGCCGGATCGGCGCTGCGGCGGGCGACCATACTCTAGGGTCTCAAAATGGTTGTCGACCGCCATCATCCGCCCTACAAGGTGGCTGGCGCGGCGGTCTTGACGGTGGCCGCGGTGGCGGTCGCGCTGATCTATCTTCAGTTCCGCGGCGACTTCGCAACACCGACACAGCTGACGTTGCAGTCGTCACGTGCGGGCCTGGTCGTTGAGCCCGGGTCGAAGGTGACCTACAACGGGGTGGAGATCGGCACGGTGTCGCGGATCGGCATGGCCGACGTGGACGGTGCGGAGAAAGCCCGGCTCACCCTCGATGTCGACCCCGGTTCATCAAGTTCATTCCGTCCAACGTGACCGCCGAGATCAGGGCGACCACAGTGTTCGGCAACAAGTACATCTCGTTCAGCAGTCCTAAAAGTCCTGTCGCACAGCATGTCTCGAGCAATGAGATCATCGACGCCGCGTCGGTCACCACGGAGTTCAACACCGTGTTCGAGACGGTCACCGCCATCGCCGAACAGGTCGACCCCGTCAAACTGAACCAGACGCTGGCGGCGGCGGCCGAGGCGCTCTCGGGACTTGGTGACGAGTTCGGCGAGTCGTTGCTCAAAGGCAACCGCATCCTCGGGGACCTGAACGGGCGGATGCCACAGATCCGCGTCGACACCCAGCGGGTGGCCGGCCTGGCCGACGTCTACGCCGACGCGTCGCCGGACCTGTGGGCCGGTCTGGAGAACGCGGTGCAGGCCGCGCGGACGTTCAACGACTACCGCGGCATGATCTTCTGCACCATCCGCAACTATCACGACGTCGCACCGGACTTCGCCCGCGTGCTGGGCAACAACGGGTATTCACTGGCCTCCGCGGGCACCATCCTGGGCGCCGGGAACCCGTTCGTGTACCCCGACAACCTGCCACGGGTGAACGCGCACGGCGGTCCCGAAGGGCGGCCCGGGTGCTGGCAGAAGATCACCCGCGAGCTGTGGCCGAATCCCTATCTGGTGATGGACACCGGCTACAGTCTGGCTGCCTACAACCATGTCGAGATCGGCCAGCCGTTCCTCATCGATTACGTGTGCGGCCGTCAGATCGGCGAGCCCACCATCAACCCCTGAGGTTTGACATCAACAAATATTGAGGTCCTACCGTGGCCTCATGACCCTCAAAACGCATGAGATCGAGTTCCTGCGCCAGGCCGATCTGGGCCGGTTGGCCACGATCCAGCCCGACGGGACGCCGCAGAACAGCCCGGTCGGGTTCACCTACAACTCGGAGTTGGGCACCATCGACATCGCCGGGTTCCGCATGTCGCACAGCCAGAAGTACCGCAACATCGCGCGCAACGACAAGGTGGCGTTCGTCGTCGACGACATCACCTCACGCGATCCGTGGCGGGTGCGGTGCCTGGAGATCCGCGGCACCGCCGAGCAGGCCGAGATCGCCCCGGCACGTGGGGCGGCCGGCGATGATCTCGACACCGCGATCATCCGGGTCACCCCCCGGCGGATCATCAGTTTCGGGATCGACGACCGAGACAGCGAGCCCCACCAATTGCAACCGGACATCCGCGACGCCTGAACTGGCCGGTGTTGCCGCCACAACCCCGACCTCATTGATCGCCGGCTGATGTGACCGGGGATCGATGAAATCGGCCGCGATGGGCGTTAGCTCTCCGGGGTCGATCGGAGGGGGTGGCGGTTGTCCGAACGCGGAACCGTAGATGTCAGAGTTCTCATCGGCAGCAGCCGGTTCAGCCGGGTGCGGATTGCCGGGGTCCTGCTGTGCGCTGTCGTCGTCTTGTTCGACGGTTTCGATCTGCAGATCATTGGTCTCGCCGCGCCGTCGATCGCCAAGACGATGAACCTGCCGGCGTCCGCGCTCGGTGAGGTGTTCTCCGCCGCCGTCGCCGGACTCGCCGCGGGAAGTCTCGCGCTGGCCCCGTGGTCGGATCGCTTCGGCCGCAAGGCCGTATTGGTACCCGCCGTAGTTGTCTTCGCAATGTTCACGCTGGCCACGCCGGCGGCAGGAACCCTCGCAGTGCTCTTGGCGTACCGCTTTGTCACCGGGCTTGGTCTTGGCGCCGCCGTTGTCTGTGCGGTGACCCTGGCCTCGGAGCTCGTCGGACCGCACCGGCGAGGAGTCATCGCCGGCACCCTTTACACGGGTTTTCCCTTGGGTGGTGTCTTGGCAGGTCTGCTGGGTAGCACGCTCAGCGCCGCCACCGGTTGGCAGAGCTTGTTCATTGTGGGCGCGGTAGGTCCACTTGTGACGGCTGTGCTGTTGATCGCCGTGCTGCCCGAATCGCTGACATTCCTCGTGGGAAAGCAGGCGCCGCGAGAACGCGTCAGACGGGCGATGGAACGCATCGTCCCTGACGCCGATGTCGATCCCGATCGGCTCTTCGCGGAGCGGCGTGTCGACGGTCCTGGTATGCAGGTCGGCCGGCTGTTCGCCGACGGCCGTCGTCTTGCGACGGTATTGCTGTGGACCGTCTCGTTCGTGGTGTTCGGCATCCTCGTCATCGACTCATCCTGGGTGCCTACGTTGCTTGCGCCCGCTGGCCTTTCAGTCACGCGGTCTGCGTTGGCGCTGGCGCTGTTCAACGCCGCGAGCATGGTAGCGACAGCGGCAGGCGGCTGGTTGGTGGCGCGTCTCGGCGCCGGCCGGGTGATATCCACAGCGTGTGTCGTGGCAGCCGTAGGTCTCGGTGGAGTCGGATTGGTCGCGCCGTCTTTCCTCGGTGTCGCCGCGATGGAAGTTCTTGTCGGCCTTGGTCTTGGATGCGCGAGTTCGGGTGTCATCGCCCTTGCCGCTGCTGCCTATCCGACCGTGCTCCGCTCGACGGGTCTCGGCTGGACGATGGGACTCGGCCGCATCGGTTCCTTCGTCGGCCCCCTGCTTATCGGCACATTGGCCACCATGGCATGGCGTATTGCCGCTATTTTCGGCGTTCTGAGTGCAGCCTGCTTGGTCGGCGCGGTGGCCGCCCTGGCGCTCCGAAACATCGCGACGTGAGCCAACGGTCGGAAACGCGCGGCGGTCAGCGTCTGCCCTGCACGACCAGGGTCGCCACCGCACCGACTTCGTTGATGGCCAGATGGGCCAGCATCGGTGCGGCGAGGCTGCCGGATCTGTCGTGCAGCCATCCGAGACTCCAGCCGGTGACCGCGGTGGCGAAGACGGTCCCGAGCACGGGGTGTCCCGTGAGCCGGGCGTCGACGATGTGCCACAGCCCGAATGTCACCGACTGGAGCCACCGCGCGCCGACCGGTCCGAACGCCTCCTGCGCCATGCCGCCGAGCATCGCCCGGAAGGCGACCTCCTCGGGCCAGACGGTGCCCAACGGGATGTCCAGCAGCAGCCAACGTACCGGATGGTCGGACCGTTTCCGCCGCACCATATCGGCCCGCACCTGGGGGACCGCCGTGATCACGGCGCCGACGAGCGCGATGGCCGCGGCGGCGGGCACGCCGTTGCGCAGGCCCGAGGTGAGCGCGGGCGGGCGCAGCCCCAGCGGCGGCCGGGTGAGCGCGGCGAGTCCGGTGCCCAGCGCCGCGTTCAGGACGGGGTGGAAACGGACCCGGGGCGCGGCGAAACTCCAGCCGACCAGAGCCGCCGCCGTCGCGAGTGCCCGAAACTTGCCGGCACGCATCAGTATTCGGGCCCATCGGCCGCTTCGGTCTTTTCCAGCGCCAGCCGGATCCGCTCGGTGTCCGCGGATGTCCACCCGTCGGGCGGTGCAACGGCGGCCCAGCCGTCCAGCACCAGGTCGCCGTAGTTGTGGCCGTGCCCTCCCGGTACCGAGCTCGCGTTGGTCATATCCGCGGCGACCTGCCAGAACGTGATGATCGGGTACCAGCGCATCGATGCCGTGCGGTCGCGGCCGGGTGGTTCCCGCAGCCAATCGGGCCGGGCGAACAGTAGATCGGCCGACCACCACACGATCGGATCGGACGGGTGCTGCAGGAACAGCACGCGGGTGCCCTGCCACGGCGCGGACGTGTCGCGGTCGATCTGGGTGCCGTCGACGGCCTGGGAGAACCGGACGGTGCGGCCGTTGTCGTAGCGCGGCTCGACCTCCCGGGTGCCCGGGTCGCGTCGCGCTGTGATGCCACGCCAGAGCGGGCTGGCGTTGGGCGGCCCCACCCACAGCACCGAGGAGAAGCCCATCTGCGCGATATCGGGCAGCCAGTCGAACGCTCCCTGGCCCGCCATCGAGCCGAGGCTCTCGCCGTACAGCACTAGTTTCGGGCGGTGGTCCGGCGGCAGTTTCATCCAGCGGTCGTGGATGGCGACGATCATCATCCGGCCGGACTTCATCGACTTCTCTTCATCGCCGAGAAACGAAATCCAGCTGGGCAGATAAGAATACTGCGATCCGACAAGTGCGGTATCGCCGTTGTACATCAATTCCAGCGATCGAGCGGCCACCGGGTTGATCCACCCGGTGCCGGTGGTCGGGATGATGACCAGCACCTTGCGATCGAAGGCGCCGGTGCGCTCGAGTTCGCTCATCAGCACCGCCATCCGCGCGTCGTCGGTGGCGGCCGTCTGCAATCCGACATACAGCCGGATGGGTTCCTTGGCCGGTCTGCCGTTGAGACGGGTCAACTCGTCGACGTCGGGCCCGGTGGCGACGAAGTTGCGCCCCTGGAAGCCCAGGCTGTCCCACGGCGCGAAAGACGTTGGGCTGCCGGAGCGTTCGGGTGCCAGCGGTTGGGTGATTCCGGCTCGGGTGGTGGTGTTCTGGGGCTGGAACACGCGGTTCGCGCCGACCAGAAAGCCACGGATGAGAACACCGTTGATCAAGGTGATCGCCAGCACGACGACGACCGCGGTACCGATGAACAACGCGGTCTCGTCATGCAGGTGCCAGCGCCTGATCAGATACCTGGCCATCGTCTTGATGAGGTCCAGAATCACCCGCGCCCCGCCCACGCAGACCCCGCCGACCAACAGCGCGATCACCAGCGTTCGAAGGTAGCCCAGCGTCGACGGGCCTTCCATGCCCATCACCGCTGACACCTGACGCTGCCAAGAGGCAGACGGAATTAGCATCACCAGGCTGGCCGCGATCGAGCCCACGACGCTGACCACCTTGGCCCAGTATCGCACCCGCTTCGGGGGTGGCCACCAGGTGCGTCGATGTAACACGAAGCGGTGCACAATCTTTCGCGTGAAGACACCGATCCCGTAACCGATCGCAGCATTCACGCCGCTGATGAGACCCTGAAACAGCCAGTCACGCGGCAGCAGCGACGGGGTCAGCGACAGACAGAAGAAGAGCGTGCCGAACACGACCCCGATGAAGTCGAGATGCACCAGGCTCCACGCCCAGACCAGCAGCGGATGTCGTTCGCGTGGGGGTGCACTCACCCGAACAACCCGGGAAGCACGCCCTCCGACGTGCTGCGCAGATCCTCCAGAGAAACGGTGAACAAGCCCTGAACCTCGACGGCCGGCCCTTCTCCCGGCTGTCCCTGATCCACCACGCCGATGCGGGTCGCCGGCAATCCGCGAGCCTCGCACATCGCCACGAACCTGCTCTCCTCGGTGCGCGGAACCGCCACCAGCGCACGGCCTGCCGACTCCGAGAAGAGAAACGTAAACGGGCCTGTGCCTGATTGGAGACCTTCGGGAACAACTATGCGACAACCGGTTTCGCCCGCGAGCGCCGCCTCGACGACGGCCTGGATCAGACCGCCCTCGGAAAGGTCATGAGCGGCGGACACCAGCCCGTCGCGAGATGCGGCGGCCAGCACCTCGGCCAGTAGTTTCTCCCGGTCGAGGTCGACCTTCGGCGGCAGCCCGCCCAGATGGTCTGCGGTCACCTGCGCCCAGATCGAGCCGTCGAGCTCGTCGCGGGTGTCGCCGAGCAGGATCAGCGTCTCCCCCGGTTCGGTGCCCAGCCCGGTGGGGATACGGCGCTTGACATCGTCGATCACACCCAGCACCCCGACGACCGGCGTAGGTAGGATCGCCGTGGTGCCGGTCTGGTTGTAGAAGCTGACGTTGCCGCCGGTGACCGGAATACCCAGTGCCGCACAGCCGTCCGCGAGACCACGGACGGCCTGCTCGAACTGCCACATCACGCCGGGGTCCTCCGGCGAGCCGAAGTTCAGGCAGTTGGTCACCGCGATGGGCGTGGCGCCCGTGACCGCGACGTTGCGATAGGCCTCGGCCAGCGCCAGCTGCGCACCGGTGTAGGGATCGAGTTGGGTGTAGCGCCCCGACGCGTCGGTCGAGATGGCGATGCCGCGGCCGGTGGCCTCATCGACGCGCAGCACGCCACCGTCGGAATCCTGTGCCAGCACGGTGTTGCCCCGGACGTACCGGTCGTACTGCTCGGTGATGTAAGCACGGCTGCACAGCTGCGGACTACCCACCATCGCAAGCAGCGTCGTGCGCAGCTCGTCGCCGGTGACCGGGCGGGGCAACCCGGCCGAGGTGTCGGCGTTGAGCGCGTCCTGGCTCTCCGGCCGCTCGACGGGCCGTTCATAGACCGGTCCTTCGTGGGCGACCGTCCGCGGCGGGACGTCGACGACCGTCTCGCCGCGCCAGGTGATCTCGAGCCGGTCGCCGTCGGTGACCTCACCGATGACCGTCGCCAGCACCTCCCACTTACGGCACACCGCCATGAACTTGTCGACGTTCTCCGGCGTGACGACCGCGCACATCCGTTCCTGCGACTCGCTGGACAGAATCTCGGCCGGGGTCATGTTGGCCGCGCGCAATGGAACGGAATCCAGTTCGACCCGCATGCCACCATCACCGGCTGATGCGAGTTCAGATGTCGCGCAGGACAATCCGGCCCCACCGAGGTCTTGGATGCCGACCACCAGGCCGTTGGCGTACAGCTCGAGACAGCATTCGATGAGCACCTTCTCCATGAAGGGGTCGCCCACCTGAACCGACGGCAGCTTCTTGCGTCCGGGCGCGCCGCTCTCGTCGCCGCCGAACGTCTCCGACGCCAGCACCGATACGCCGCCGATCCCGTCCAGGCCGGTGCGGGCGCCGAACAGGATGATCTTGTTGCCCGTGCCCGACGCAAAGGCCAGGTGCAGGTCCTCCTTACGCAGCACGCCGACGCACAGCGCATTCACCAGCGGGTTGCCCCCGTACGACGCGTCGAACACCGTCTCGCCGCCGATGTTCGGCAGACCGAGCGAGTTGCCGTAGCCACCGATGCCGCGCACGACACCGTCCACGACGCGGCGGGTGTCCGGCGCATCGGCCGCGCCGAACCTCAGCTGGTCCATCACGGCGACCGGCCGCGCGCCCATCGCCATGATGTCGCGGACGATGCCGCCGACACCGGTGGCCGCGCCCTGGTAGGGCTCGATGTAGGACGGATGGTTGTGCGACTCCACCTTGAACGTGGCGGCCCAGCCGTCGCCGATGTCGACGACCCCGGCGTTCTCACCGATGCCGGCGAGCATGGCCGCTCGCATCTTCTCGGTGGTGGTCTCACCGAAGTAGCGCAGGTGCACCTTCGAGGATTTGTAGGAGCAGTGCTCGCTCCACATCACCGAATACATCGCCAGCTCGGCGTCGGTCGGGCGACGGCCGAGAATTTCGCGTATCCGCTGGTACTCGTCGTCCTTCAGGCCGAGTTCGCGGAAAGGCTGCGGATGGTCGGGAGTGGTGGCGGCCCTCTCGACCGTGTCGATCTCGTGGGAGAGCCCGGACGTCACCCGCTCAGTCTAGTTTGGGGGTTGCGATAAGCGCGGGCAGCCGCGGGCGCGCCGACGCCGTGCAACACGACACTGCCCAGCACCGCGACCACCATCGTCATCAGCGCCGCGTGTTCGGCCTCCCCGACCAGCACGTTGAAGGCGAGCAGGCCGAAGACGATCGACGTGGTGCCCCGCGGCCCGAGCCAGCCGATCAGCAATCGTTCCCGCCAGGAGAACGGTGACCCGAGCATCGCGATCAGCACCGGCACCACACGCACGACGGTGAGCGCCAGCAGGCAGAACACCACCATCGTCCACGACACGCCCGACGACAGCGCCAACACGGCGGTGGCCCCGAAGACGAACCACATGCCCGCGGAGAGCAGGAACCCCATGTCGTCGAGCAATGTCAGTTCGCCGCGGAGCGCCGACGACTGCCGCAGATAGTTGAAGGCGATCCCGCAGACGAACGCCGAGACGAAGCCGTTCCCGTGAAGCGCCAGGCTCAGCCCGTAGGCCAGCAAGGGGGCCGTCACCAGGATCACCCGCTTGCTCTGATCGGTCATCGCGCCGCGACTCTCGGCGGCGTTGATGAGCAGCGCCAGCGCGGATCCCATCGCAAGACCGACCAGGATCGCCTTGACCGCCTGCGGGACGGCGGATGCCACGGCTGCGATCGGCGTGTCGGCATGGGAACGGTCACCGGCGACCGCCAGGGCGAAGATGAAGATCGGCGACACGATGCCGTCGTTGTAGCCCGCCTCGACGTTGAGCACGTTGCGGACCCGGACGGGGACCCGATCGTCTCGCAGGATCGAGGCGGCGGGCGCGAAGTCGGTCGGCACCACCACGCAGGCCACGATGAGCAGCACCGCCCACGACAGTCCGGGAAGCAGCCACAGTCCCGCGGCGACCGACAATGCCAGGCTCAGCGGCATCGCCACGAACAGGATGCGCACCGCCGAGCGCGGCTCACGGCCGAACAGTCCGCCGCGGATATCGGTTGCATCGACGAAAAGCAGGACCGCCAGGATGATTTCGGCGACGTGCTGGGCGGCGTCGGTGTTGAGCGAGTCCGCCAGCACGTCCTGAGTGGTGAAGCCGACCGCCACTCCGGCCAGCACCAGCACCATCGGCGCGGTGAGCCGCATTCGCTCCAGGCGTGCCGCTCCCAGTGCCCACGCAGCGAGCACCACGCAGACCGCGATCAGGGAGAGCAGCACGACCGCGATCTTTCCAGCGATCGCCCGGGCTCACCCGGTGCAACGCCACGTGTCGCCGATCGCCAAGACCGCGACGTCGGCGGTCCACAGAAACGGCGATCACGTTGAGGCCACGCGCGATTGGTCGGCCGCCGCCGTCACCCTCCGGCGATGCAGAAGGCGTTGCCGTCCGGGTCGGCCAGCACCACCCATTCGAAATCGCCGAAGTTACCCCGGCCGGTCTCGCTGGCCCCGAGCCCGACCAGCCGCTTGACCTCGGCCTCCATGTCGGAGGCACTGAAGTCGACGTGCACGCGGTTCTTGCCGGGAGTGGGGTCGTCGACCTTCTGGAACGCCAGCCCGGGGCCCTCCGGCCGGGACACGGTGACAAAAAACGGTGGTGCGACAGGGTTTACCTGCCCGTCGAGCGCGCGGGCCCACCAGTCGGCGAGCCGTTCCGGGTCGGTGCTGTCGAACGTGATGTTCTCGGTTTTGAGCGCCATACGCCCGACCCTAGCTTTCCAGCGCCGGCAAAGTTCACCGATTCCGTTTGCGTCCGGCAGCGACGGGTAGGTCTGCCGTGTCACGCAAAAAACGAATCGGAAGGAGACGTGACCATGACTTCCAGCACCGAAACCGGCCAAGTCACCGGCACCAAGGACAAGGCCTATAACCTGGTCTGGTTCACCGAGAAGTGTCTCGACAACGCGCTGCGGCTGGAGACCTACATTCAGGACGCCGAACGCGACGGGGACAATGCGGTCGCCGATCTCTTCCGCAAGGCGCAGGCGGACAGCCGCAAGGGCGCGGAGATGGCCAAGGATCTACTCAAAACGCGCCTGTAGCGTCAAGCCGCTGACAGAAACGCCGACAGCGCGGCCGAGTAGGCAGCGACATCATCGACACCCATCACCTCGCGTGCCGAATGCATCGCGAGCTGCGCGGCGCCGACATCCACGGTGGCAATGCCGGTCCGCGCGGAGGTCATCGGCCCGATGGTCGAGCCGCACGGCAGATCTGCCCGGTGTTCGTAGCGCTGCAGCGGAACGCCGGCCTGGGCGCACGCCAACGCGAAAGCCGCCGCGGTGCGACCGTCGGTGGCGTAGCGCAGGTTCGGCTGCACCTTCAGCACCGGGCCCGCGTTCACCTCGATCAGATGGCCGGGCTCGTGGCGCTCGGGATAGTTCGGGTGGGTGGCGTGCGCCATGTCACCAGAAGCGACCATCGATCCGGGCAACCGACGAAGGAACTCCTCCCGTCCCCCGCCGGCCGCCAGCGTGATTCGCTCCAGCGTCGTCAGCAGCAGGTCGGATTGCGCGCCGTGGTCCGACTGCGAGCCGACCTCTTCGTGGTCGAAGAGGACGAGCACCGGCACATGGTCCCCCGGCCGTGCGGCGAGGAACGCTTCCAGCCCGGCATAGCAGGTGGCCTGGTTGTCCAGGCGGGGTGCGCTGAGTAGTGCGCGGTCGACGCCGGTCAGCCCCGATGGGGTCAGGTCGTGGGTCATCAGATCCGCACCCAGCACCGCGTCGCCATCGACGCCGGCCTGCGCGGCGACGTAGGCCAGGAAAGACCGGGTGCCGCTGCCCACCCCCCAGACGGCGTTGACATGGCGCTGCGGGTCCAGCGTCACGGCCTTGCGGTCCTCGGCGAGGTGGATCGCCAGCTGAGGAACCCGAAGGATCGGTGCGTCGACGCGCACCAGACGGTGCTCGATGCGGTTGTCGACACGCACCGACAACCGGCCACTGACGCCGAGGTCGCGGTCGAGCCACGAGTTCAGCCACGCGCCGCCGTAGGGCTCGAGTGCCACCACCTGCCAGCCGGCGACGAACCGGTCGGGATGCTGCTTGACCCTCAGGTTCGGGCTGTCGGTGTGCGCGCCGACGATGCGGAACGGCCGGCCCGGCTGGTCACCGCTCTGCCAGGCGATCAGCGAGCCGGCCCGCACCGTGTAGAAGTTCCCCCGGCTCGGCCAGCCGTCCGCCTCCGACAGTTCGGTGAAGCCTGCGGTGTCGAGTCGCCGCGCAACCGTCTCGCAGACGTGGAACGGCGATGGTGACGCGTCGATGAACTCACACAACCCCTGCGCGCTGGCCCCTGTCATGGTTCACCATCATTGCCGACCGACCTATTCGCTAGGGTCTAACGGTGCCCGACCCACTGCCACAACCGGTAACGGCGCCGTTGACACCCGCAGCCATCTTCCTCGTGATGACCATCGATGAGGGCGGTGAGGAGGCCGTTCACGACGCGCTGTCCGATATCTCGGGTCTGGTGCGCGCCGTCGGCTTCCGCGATTCTGACAAGCGCCTGTCAGTGATTACCTCGATCGGCTCAGATGCCTGGGACCGCTTGTTCTCCGGGCCGCGGCCCGTCGAGCTGACCCCGTTCGCCGAACTACACGGGCCGAGTCACGATGCACCAGCGACCCCGGGCGACTTGCTCTTCCATATCAAGGCGCTGTCCATGGACATGTGCTTCGAGCTGGCCTCCCGGCTCGTCAAGGCGATGGGCGCGGTGACCGTGGTCGACGAGACGCACGGCTTCCGGTTCTTCGACAACCGCGACCTGCTCGGCTTCGTCGACGGCACCGAGAACCCCGAGGGCCCACTTGCCGTGTCGGCCACCGAAATTGGCGATGAGGACCCCGACTTCGCCGGCGGTTGTTACGTGCACGTGCAGAAGTACGTCCACGACATGGGCTCGTGGGAGGCGCTGTCGGTCACCGAACAGGAGTTGGTGATCGGACGCACGAAACTCGAGGACATCGAGATGGACGACGACGCGAAACCGGCCACCGCCCACATCGCGCTCAACGTGATCGAAGACGACGACGGCAACGAGCTGAAGATCGTCCGGCACAACATGCCGTTCGGGGAGATCGGCAAGGGCGAGTTCGGCACGTATTTCATCGGTTATTCACGCACCGCCGCGGTCACCGAGCGGATGCTGCGCAATATGTTCATCGGTGATCCGCCCGGCACCACCGACCGCATCCTGGATTTCTCGACCGCCGTCACCGGCGGCAAGTTCTTCACACCGATCGTCGACTTCCTCAACGATCCACCGCCCCTGCCTGATTCACGACCCGAAGAAGAGCCAGAGGTCACCGCTGCGCCCTCTATGCCCGTCATCACCAACGGGTCGCTCGGCATCGGCAGCCTGAAAGGAAACCCGCAATGAACAACCTGTATCGCGAACTGGCCCCGGTCACCGATGCCGCATGGCAGGAGATCGAGACCGAGGCGACGCGAACGTTCAAGCGGCACATCGCCGGCCGGCGGGTGGTCGACGTCAGCGACGCGGGCGGACCGGTGACGGCCGCGATCAGCACCGGCCACCTCACCGACGTCGCCGCGCCGAGCGACGGCGTGATCGCACATCTGCGTGCCGCCAAGCCGTTGGTCCGGCTGCGCGTGCCCTTCACCGTGACCCGCGATGCCATCGATGACGTCGAGCGCGGCTCGCAGGACTCGGACTGGGATTCGGTCAAGGAGGCCGCGCAGAAGCTGGCGTTCGTCGAGGACCGGGCGATCTTCGAGGGTTACCCGGCCGCCTCCATCGAGGGGATCCGGGCGTGTAGCTCCAATCCGGCGCTGGCGCTGCCCGACGACCCGCGCGAGATTCCCGACGTTATGGCGCAGGCGCTGTCGGAGCTGCGGCTGGCGGGCGTCGACGGGCCGTACTGCGTGCTGTTGTCGGCCGAGGTGTACACCAAGGTCAGCGAGACCACCGAGCACGGCTATCCGATCCGCGAGCACCTCAGCCGTCTGGTCGACGGTGAGATCATCTGGGCGCCCGCCATCGACGGTGCATTCGTGTTGTCTACTCGCGGTGGAGATTTCGACCTCCAGCTGGGCACCGACGTGTCGATCGGCTACCTGTCCCACGACGCGGAAACGGTGCAGCTGTACCTGGAGGAGACGATGACGTTCCTGTGCTACACCGCGGAGGCATCGGTCGCGCTCACGGCGTAGCCGTCAGGAGTGCGCTCGCCGGTGTCGAAAGCCACCGGGACATGAACCGGTGGGCCGCGAAAGCCGATCTTGCCCACCTCCAGTTCCATCGGCGACCTCGAGCCCTGACCCGGTCAGCCGCCCGGCGATCGCAGGATGCGTACCCACCAGAAGAGGTGCACCCCGAACATCCGGGCGATCACGGTGCGTCGAAGGACAGGTATCACCCGCTCGTTCACGCCGCAGCTCAGGCGGCCAGCACGACGTCCAGGGCGGAGTAGAACAGGCCCAGACCGTCGTCAGAGGGGCCGGTGAGGGCCTCGGTGGCGTGCTCGGGATGCGGCATCAACCCGACCACCCTTCCGTTGGCCGAGGAGATGCCCGCGATATCGCGCATCGATCCGTTCGGGTTGTCGCGGTAGCGGAACACCACGCGGCCCTCGCCCTCGAGCTCGTCGAGCACCTTGGCGTCGGCGACGTAGCGTCCCTCGCCGGACTTGAGCGGCACCAGCAGGTCAGCCCCCAGCTCGTAGCGCGACGTCCACGCCGACGTGTTCGACGCGACCTCCAGCCAGAGGTCCCGGCAGACGAAATGCAGGCCTGCGTTGCGGGTCAACGCACCCGGCAGCAGACCGGCCTCGCACAAGACCTGAAACCCGTTGCAAATCCCGAGTACCGGCATTCCGCGGCCCGCGGCGGCCACCACCTCACCCATCACCGGCGCGAACTTCGCGATGGCGCCGCAACGCAGGTAGTCGCCGTAGGAGAACCCGCCGGGCACCACCACGGCGTCGACACCTTTCAGGTCGGCATCGGCGTGCCACAGGTTGACGGATTCGGCACCGGCCAAGCGGACGGCGCGCGCCGCGTCCACGTCGTCGAGCGTGCCGGGGAAGGTGATCACGCCCACCCGCGCGGTCATGATTGCTCCCTGCTGACCGACCAGTCCTCGATCACCGTGTTCGCCAGCAGCGATTCGGCGATCTCGGCGACCGTCTCGTCGGCGAGGCCGTCATCGACCTCGAGCTCAAAACGCTTGCCCTGCCGGACATCTGATACTCCACCAAAGCCGAGACGTCCCAGCGCACCGACGATCGCCTGCCCCTGCGGGTCCAAGATCTCGGCCTTGGGCATCACATGCACCACCACCCTTGCCACGGCGACAACTCTACCGGCGGGCCCGGTCGGCGTGGCTCACCGGCACGATCCGAGATATGCGCTGCACAGGGGCGTGGCCATGGCGTCGAGTACCCGCGCATCCGGCACCGCCTGCCAGTCGACGTGGGTCGGCAGGGTGGCCCACAGGGCGAGTTCGACGACCGTGCTGCTGGCGGGGTCGGCGAGCAGGTATTCGTGCATCACCCGCTGGTCCGCCGTGCTGATCACCGCGGCGATCCGGCCGGGTTCGCTCAGGGTGATCGACGGCGACGTCTGCGGAGCGGTCTGCTGACAGCCCCACAGCCGCGACCTCGCGGTTTCGAGGGCGAGCATCGCGGTCGGCCCACCCGCGACGGTGTCGCCGCGCCAGTGCATGATCTGCGCCCGAAGCTGCCAGTGTCCGTCCCGGTTGGGCACCACCGTGCGGGCGGCCACGGCATAGTCGCGCGGGTCGCCGGCAACGGGCGGACTGGCGCACAGCTCCTCGAACCCGAAGCGCGGAGAACGCACCGTGACCGCCAATCCCGCCAGGCCGGGCCACCGGTAGCTCGAGTTGAGCGGAATCGACGTGGGGGCCATCCATGCCGAATCGGGGATCGCATCGCAAATCGGCGGGCAGAAGCCCGGCACGGCACCGGCCCGCGGAACGGACACGGGGGCGATCCCCAGCCCGCAGGCCGCCAACGCGACCGCCAGCATCAATCGCACGTCTCCCGCACCCCCTGGGGCCCCTCCACGTCACAATATAGGCATGCAATTGACGCATTTCGGCCATTCATGCCTACTCGCGAGCTTCCGCAATAATTCCGGTGATGACACCACAGTCTTGTTCGACCCGGGCAACTTTTCGCACGGATTCGAGGGCGTCACCGGGCTGTCGGCGATCCTGATCACCCACCAGCATCCCGACCACGCCGATAAGGACAGGCTGCCCGCACTGGTCGAGGCCAACCCGCAGGCCGCGCTGTATGCCGATCCGCAGACCGCCGCGCAACTCGGCGGAGGATGGATGGCCGTCAACGTCGGCGACGAACTCGGCATCGGGCATCTGACCGTCCGCGGCGTCGGCGGGCGGCACGCGGTGATCCACCCGGAAATTCCTGTGATCGACAACATCTCGTATCTCGTCGGCGACGGCGACCACCCCGCGCGTCTCATGCATCCCGGCGATGCGTTGTTCGCCCCTGGTGAGCCGGTCGACGTCTTGGCCGCTCCTGCGGCCGCGCCCTGGATGAGGATCTCCGAGGCCGTCGACTACCTGCGGGCCGTGGCACCGTCGCGCGCCGTGCCGATCCATCAGGCGATGGTCGAACCCGCCGCCCGCGGCATCTACTACGGCCGGCTGACGGAGATGACCGACACGGACTTCCAGGTACTCACCGAGGAAAGCGGAACGGAATTCTGATTCGCAGCTAGCCGATGTCGCGTGCGGCCGCGCGTCCGGCCGCCCGGCCGGAGAACACGCACCCGCCGAGGAATGTGCCCTCCAACGAGCGGTAGCCGTGCACGCCGCCGCCGCCGAAACCGGCGGCCTCGCCCGAGGCGTAGAGCCCGGGGAACACCGAGCCGTCGGATTTGAGCACCCGCGCGTCGAGATCGGTTTCCAGACCGCCCAAGGACTTGCGGGTCAGGATGTGCAGCTTGACGGCGATCAGTGGACCCGCCTTCGGATCGGTGATGCGGTGCGGAGCGACGACACGGCTGATCCGGTCGGGCAGGAAGGCCCGCGCCCCGCGAATCGCGGTGACCTGGCTGTCCTTGGTGAACTTGTTGGCCACCTCGCGATCGCGTGCGGTGACCTCCGCCTCCACCACGTCATAGTCGAGTGGCGCCACGTCGGGCAGCTGGTTCATCGCGGATATCAAGTCCCGCAACGAGTTCGCCGTCACGAAGTCGATCCCCTCGTCGACGAATGCCTGGACCGGTGGGGGTGCACCGGGTCTGACGCGGGCGAGCAACTGGCGCACGCTGCGCCCGGTGAGATCGGGGTTCTGCTCCTGGCCGGACAGACTGAACTCCTTCTCGATGATGCGGGCATTCAGCACGAACCACGTGTAGTCCTGGCCGGTTCGGGCGATGTGCTCGAGCGTGCCGAGGGTGTCGAAGCCGGGATAGAGCGGCGGCGGCAACCGCTTTCCCGTCGCGTCCAGCCACAGCGATGATGGGCCCGGGATGATCCGGATGCCGTGCAGCGGCCAGATCGGGTCGTAGTTGGTGATGCCCTCGGTGTAGTGCCACATTCGGTCGCTGTTGATGACGCGACCGCCCGCCGCCTCGGTGATGCCGATCATCCGCCCGTCGACGTGGGCGGGCACACCGCTCAGCAGTTGGTCGGGGACCCGGCCCATGCGCTCCGGCCAGTTCTTGCGCACCAGATCGTGGTTGCCGCCGATGCCGCCGCTGGCGACGATCACGGCCGATGCCCGGAGTTCGAACTCGCCCAAAGTGTTTCGCGACGACGCCACGCCGCGCGCAGTGTCCGCCGGCTCCAGCACCGCACCGCGCACACCGACGACGGCGCCGTTTTCGACGATCAATTCATCGACGCGGTGACGTTGGACGAACTGCGCATCGGACGCCTCGCGCAGCCGGCGCGCGAAGATGTCGACGATCGCGGGCCCGGTGCCCCAGGTGATGTGGAACCGCGGCACCGAGTTTCCGTGTCCGCGCGCGTCATAGCCGCCGCGCTCGGCCCAGCCGACGAGTGCGAACGTCTGCAGCCCGCGCTCGCGCAGCCAGCTGCGCTTCTCCCCCGCCGCGAAATCCACGTAGGCATGCGCCCACTGCCGCGGCCAGTGGTCCTCCGGCCGGTCGAACCCCGCGGCGCCCAGCCAGTCCTGAAGGGCCAGCTCGTGACTGTCCTTGATGCCCAGCCGCCGCTGTTCGGGGCTGTCGACGAAGAACAACCCGCCGAACGACCAGTACGCCTGGCCGCCGATGTTGGCGGCGTTCTCCTGGTCCACGATCAGCACCCGCCGACCCCGGTCGATCACTTCACAGGCGGCGACCAGGCCGGCCAGCCCTGCACCTACGACGATGACGTCGGCTTCGCGCACGCGAGGAGCATCAAGACCATCTGCCATGGCCGCCAATCTAGCGGCCGCCGCCAATCAGGCGGCGTCGGTCAGGGCCGGGTACGGGAGCCACTGGTACACGGCGGGCACGCACTGGTGCATCAGGGCTAGGTCGACGGCGTCGAGCATGGCCTGCCTGGGTCCGGACCGGCCCAGGTGCCGCGCCGCCACCGCCACCCGGACGATCCCGTCGCGCCGCGCGGTGCGTTCGGCCGACAACACCAGCGTGCGGCACCACCACGGCTCGGCCAGGAAGCCCTCGCCGATACCGAGCACCCTGGTGCGCACCGTGTTCTGACGCACCAGATCGGTCATCCCGGACAGCCCGGCCAGTAGTCGAAATCCATTGCGCGGCAAAGCTGTTACCGTACCCGCCGACACTGTCCAGCCGGGGGCGGCAAAGAGCCGGGTGCGCAGGCCGAGGTGCTCCAACACCCGGTCGGCGGCCATCAGCCGCAAGTTGGCCTCGTGCGCGGGCAGCGTCGCGAACTCGCCACGGCGCGTCTTGGTGGCGGCCTCGTCGAATCCGTGCAGCACAATGGCGTCGCCTCGGTCGCGACGCCCGGCCAGCCACTCGACGGTCGGCCCGTCCTGATCGAGCCGGTAACCGCCCTTGATCCGCGGTGCCACCAGGAAGGAAGCGGGCACCCCGCGTGCGCCGAGTTGGCCGCAGAATGCCTCGACCTCTGGCAAGGTGCGGTCGCTGATCCCCGAAACGGAGACGATCAGTTGTCCAGCCACGTATGCAGTATGGCAACGAGTGGTGTCGCAACGGTTGCCAACACGTGGGCGGCAGTTGACGTTCCGCTATCGCGGTAAAACTTTTTCGATCGCCGCGATCACCTCGGGATCGTCCGGAACGGTTCGCGGACGGAACCGATTCGCCACCCTCCCGCCGGGTGCGAGCAGGAACTTCTCGAAATTCCACCGGATATCACGGTATACAGCGGGTGCCGGTCGGGACCGTCGACATCGGTCTTGGCCAGTAGCGGAAACGTCACGCCGACACGCCGACCGCTGCCAGACCGCGGTCCGCCGATTCGGCGAGCGTCGTCGGCCGGCCGTCCAGCGTGGTCAGGGCGATGTCGGTCAGCGGCGTGTGCGTCATGGTCGGCACGGTACCCGCGCGGCGAGTCAGCTCTTGAACAGCATCTGGGCGATCCGCTCGGCCTTCGCCGCCGGGTCCGTGTCGGTGTCGATCGCCCCGTTGAGCCAGAGCATGGCGAAGCCGTGCACGAGCGACCACGCCGCGAGCGCGGCGCCGTCGGGGTCCGACCTGGCCCGCGGATCGTCGAGTGTGCCGACACCGGTGGCCAGTTCGGCTCCCGCCGCCTCTCGGGCGGCGACGAGTTCGGCATCGTCGGGATTGACCAGCGACCGGTCGAACATCACCGCGTAGTGGCCGGGATGATCGAGCGCGAACCGCACGTATGCCAGTGCGGCGTCGATGAAGTCGGGCCGTGCCCCGGCAAGAGCGGCGGACAGCAGCCGCCAGCCCTGCGCCGCCAGCGCGGTGAACAGGCCGCGGCGATCGGCGAAGTGGTGCGCGGGTGCGGCGTGGGAGACGCCGGCGGCGCGTGCGAGTTCGCGCAGCGAGATCCCGTCGGCGCCCCGCTCGGCCACCAGCTCTGCGGCTTGCCCGAGAATGACGGCCTTCAGGTCTCCGTGGTGGTACGTGTCCCTGCTCATCCGGCGATCCTAACCTCTAATCTTGACAATGCCTAGATCATTGCCTACCGTGTATCTTGTCACTGACTAGATCGGAGAGAGGGCGAGATGGCCGTCATCATCACCCCCGTGCTCGGCCCGAAGCCGTGGCCGTGGGCCTGGCCGCGATGTTCCTGGTGACCGGGATCGCCCACTTCGTCAACCCGCTCCGACGGGACATGATCGCGATCGTGCCGCCGCGGCTGCCCGCGCCGGCACTTCTCGTCACCATCACCGGTGCGCTCGAACTGCTGGGCGCCGCCGGACTGCTCTATCCGCCGACCCGGGTCGCGGCGGCGGTCTGCCTGTTCCTGTTGATGGTGGCGATGTTCCCGGCGAACGTGTACGCATCGCGCATGCCGGCCGCACCGAAGTCCATGACCACCCGGCTCGACGTTCGGACGGCCGAAGAGGCCCTCTACCTAGCCGCTGTCGCCGTCGTCTTCGGCCTTGGCGGCATCCAGTAACCAGGCGTACTGGAAGGCGGTTTCCTTCCACCGCTCGTAGCGTCCGCTGATGCCACCGTGGCCGGCGTTCATCTCGGTCTTGAGCAGGACCGAGGCGGCGCCGGCGCCTGAATTGATCTGCGTGTATCGAAGCGCCGCAATCCATTTCGCGGGTTCTACGTAGAAGACCCGGGTGTCGTTCAGCGACGTCATCGCAAGGATCGGCGGATACTGCTTGGCCTCGACGTTCTCGTACGGGGAGTAGGACTTCATATAGGCGTAGACGTCGGGATCCTCCAACGGGTTTCCCCACTCGTCCCACTCTGTGACAGTCAGCGGCAGCGACGGATCGAGGATCGTGGTGAGCGGATCGACGAACGGGACCGCCGCGAGGATGCCGGCGAACAGTCCGGGCGCCATGTTGGCCACGGCACCCATCAGCAGACCGCCCGCGCTGCCGCCGAGCGCGACGAGGTTTTCCGGCCGGGTCACATCGGTGTCGACGAGATACTGTGCGACCGCGATGAAATCGGTGAAGCTGTTCTTCTTCTCGAGCAGCTTGCCGTGCTCGTACCAAAGCCGGCCGAGCTCACCGCCGCCGCGGACATGGGCGACCGCGAAGACCATGCCGCGGTCCAGCAGCGACAAGCGGGCGATGGAGAATCGCGGGTCCTCGCACGACTCATAGGCGCCGTACCCGTACAGCAATGCCGGCGCCGGATAATGCACCCCGGTGCGGTGCACGATCGAGATCGGGACGCGCGCGCCGTCGGGAGCGATCGCCCAGTCCCGACGCTCCACATATTCGTCTGGGTGGTAATCGCCCAGCACCGGTTGTTCGCGCAGCAGCGTGCGCTCTCCGCTGGCCAGGTCGATGTCATAGATCCGCACCGGGGTGACGAACGACGTCACACCGACCCGCAGCTTCGGCGAGCTCCAGTTGGGGTTGCCGGACAGACCCGCCGACATCAGCTCCGATTCGAACGTGATGTCCTCGGGGTGGCCGTAATCGCCGTCGGCGTAGATGGGCCACAGCTGGATTCGCGGCAAAGCTTCACTGCGGTAGCTGACCACCAGATGGCCTTCGAACGCATCGACGGCGTCCAGCCGCACGTCGTCGCGGTGCTCGATCAACGTGCGAAACGCGGTGGGGTCGCCGACCGGGGCCTCGACCAGCGTGAAGTTCTCCGCGCCGTCGTTGTGCAGGATCAGGAAGCGGTCTTCACCGCCGATCACCGCGTGTTCGATGGAGTACTCGACCAGTTCGCGGCGCGGCCAGACCATGGTGAACTCGGTTTGCGGGTCCGCGGCGTCGCCAAAGCGCATCTCGGAAGTGACCGCGCTGCCCGCCGCGATGATGATGTATTTGTCGCTGCGCGTGCGCCCCACCGCGAGCCAATATTTCTCGTCCGCTTCGTGATGCACCCGTTCGGCGGGCAGCCCGGCGCCCAGCCGGTGGCGCCAGACGGTGTCGGGCCGCCAGGCCTCGTCGACAGTGACGTAATAGACCGTCCGGTTGTCGGCCGCCCAGGTGGCTCCTGCGCCAATGCCAACGATCTCGTCGTCATAACGCACCCCGGTCCGCAAGTCTTTGAACCGCAACGTATATCGCTCGTCGCCCTTGACGTCCACCGAGTACGCCAGCACGTTGCCGTCCAGGCTGACGGTGGCGGCGCCGAGTGCGAAGAAGTCGTGTCCCTCGGCCTCGGCGTTCTCGTCGAGCAGCACCTGTTCGCCGGGTATCTCGGCCTGCTCCTCCAACTGCGGTGGCGCCCAGTCATCGGGATCGGTGACCGGGCAACGGCAGTGCACGCTGTACTGCTTGCCCTCGAAGCTGCGGCCGTAATACCACCAGTAGCCGCGACGCATGGGCACCGACAGATCGGTCTCCTTGGTGCGGGCCTTGATCTCGTCGAAGATCTTCTGCCGCAACGGTGCCAGCTCCGACGTGACATGTTCGGTGTAGTCGTTCTCCGCCTCGAGGTATGCGACGACCTCGGGATCGGTCTTGTCGCGCAGCCACTCATAGGGGTCGATGAACACGTCGCCGTGATGCTCGCGGCGGTGCTCAACACGCTTGGCGACCGGCGGGTTGGCGCTCACGCGGCCGCCCCCAGCCAATCGTCGAAGCGCAGGCCGGAGATGCGTTCGTAGGCCTCGATATAGCGCGCGCGGGTCACCTCGACGATGTCGGGGGGCAGGGCGGGCGGCGGCTTGTCGCCGTTACGGTCCCAGCCCGACTCGGGACCGGTCAGCCAGTTGCGGACGAACTGTTTGTCGAAGCTCTGCTGCACAACGCCTTCGCGCCAGTCCTCGGCACGCCAGTAGCGCGACGAGTCCGGTGTGAAGACCTCGTCGGCCAGCCGCAGGTTGCCGTCCCTGTCGACGCCGAATTCGAACTTGGTGTCCGCGACGATGATTCCCTTCGTGAGTGCGTGGTCGGCACCCTGGAGGTAGGTCTGCAGGGTGCGCTCGCGCAGCTGGTTGGCGCGCACGGGTCCGACCAACGCGATCACGTCGTCGAACGTGATGTTCTCGTCGTGGCTGCCCAGTTCGGCCTTGGTGGCGGGGGTGAACAGCGGTTCGGCGAACTTGCTCGCCTCTCGGAGGCCGGCCGGAAGCGCGATGCCGCAGACCTTGCCGGTCCTCTGGTAGTCGAGCAGTCCGGAGCCCGTCAGGTACCCGCGGGCGACCGCTTCCACCGGCAGCATCTCGAGTTCGGAGACCACCAGCGCGCGCCCCAACACCTTTTCGGGAATGCGGTCGTCGTCCGGCGGGCCGGCCAGATGGTTGGGCGCCTCGACATAATCGAAGAAGAACACGCTCATCGCGGTCAGGATGCGGCCCTTGTCGGGAATCTCCGAGCCGAGGATGTAGTCGTAGGCCGAGATCCGGTCGGTGGCGACAAACAGCAGGTGCCGGTCGTCGATGCGATACAGCTCGCGGACCTTACCGCTGGCCAGATGCAGGTAGTCGGACAGAGCGGGGCGCATCGGGTCAGCCTATCGGGCAGCATCAGTCCATGAGTTCCCGCTATGTGCCCTACGCCACCACGCCCGCCCGCCTGCTCGTGCAGCTGGTCAGCGATGCCGTGGTCCTGATCTGGACAGCCATCTGGGTGTTCGTCGGAATAGCCGTCTACGACGCCGTGGCGGCGGTCGCCGAGTTCGGTGGGCAGGTCGACACCGGGGCCACCGGCATCGCCCACAACTTGGACTCGGCGGGCAGCAACGCCAGCCAGTGGCCGTTGATCGGCGGTGCACTGAGCTCGTCGCTGAGCGGCGCGGCCCGCGCGGCACGCGACATCGCGGGCGCGGGGCACAACCTCGACACCACCGCGAGCTGGCTGGCGTGGCTGCTCGCCCTTGCGGTCGCCGCCCCGCCGATTCTTGCACTGGCGATGCCGTGGCTGTTCCTGCGCATCAGGTTCTTCACCCGGAAGTGGGCCGCCGTCACGCTGGCCTCGACGGCCGCCGGCGAGCAACTGCTCGCTCTGCGGGCCCTGGCCAACCGGCCGCTGGCCAAACTCGCCGAAATCACCCCTGACCCGGTGGGCGCCTGGCGCAACTATGACGCGATCGCGATCCGCGGCCTGGCGGCACTCGAGCTGCGCTCCGCGGGTGTGCGCATTCGCCGGGTGCCCAATCCACCTCTGCAGTGAATGTCCACAGGACGGGAATCGTTCATCTAGGCGGTTCGATCTCGGTCTCAGAACAGGTGCGCAGCAGCTGTGGGACGGCATCGTCGCCGAGGGCGGCCCGCAGCGCAATGCCAGGGAATCCGTCGACGCCCCGAAGAAGCGGTACCAGAATGCTGCGGCCGACCGGTCAGGTCGATGGCTGGATCCCCAGCTCGCCGTCCCCGCGGTGCGTGATCGGGTCGACGCCGAGCGTGGTCAGTAGCCCACCGACGCCAGGTATGCGCCTCGCGGCTGTTGGTAGAAGCCGATCGTCATCAGGTTCATCGTGTGCGTGATACGCAGGCCGTGGTCGAGACACCAGCGCAGCAGTTCGGAGTTGCGCAACGGCGCCAGGAATCCGGATCCGCCGAACCGGGGTGCGGCGGCTATCAACGCGGCAAGGTCGTCGTCGGTCTCGGCGACGGAGTGGCCGAAGAATCCGATTCCGGTGCTGTAACCGGTGATCCGGTCCCGACGCTCCACCACGCTGGCCGCACCGGCCGCGACGGCGTCCCGCAACTCACCATCCCGGTCATGGCCGTGCACCCTGGCGCACACCGAGTTACAGGCGGTGATGTCGTTATCGGTGGCAGGCCGAACCGCACGGCCCGGAACGCGAAGATCGAGCGGCGCCCCGTTGACGGTCACAAATGACTCCCGCACATCGAACCCGAGTTTCGTGTAGAGGCTCAACGACCGGCTGTGATAACCGGCCTGGAGCAGTCGCACGCCGAGGGACTCCCGCTGTGCGGCGCGCTCCAACGCCTCGTTTACCAGGACCCGGCCTGTCCCCCGGTTCTGTTGTTCGGGGTCGACCGTCACCGGGCCGACCGAGCGGATGACCGACCGCTCGTCCAGGAAGTTGCTCCCGACCACCCGTCCCGCTCGCTCGGCCAGCAGCGAGAAAAAGCCGGGATGGGTGGCGAGGTGTGATACCGCCGCCGTCGCCTCCGAGACAGTCGCGAAATCATGTGGGAAGCCATGGCGGTCGGCAATCGAGGCGAACGCCTCATAACAGATCCGACCGCATTCGGCCATGTCGTCCGCGTTCATTCGGCGGATCCGGATCTCGTCCACAGCACTATCGGACACAGTGGTTAAGACGCACTGCGAGTCGTCAGTTTCCCACTGCCCACCGGTGACTCACATCACCCGACGGTCATCGACAGAACGCCGTGTTCTTCGCCGTTGGTCAAGTGGAAGGCAGTCCACTCTTCGGGAGGAACCTCGTGACCTCAGCCGCGCCGTATCACGTACCGGCTCGTGACGAACTCGTGGCACGGGCGGTCGCGTTGCACCCTGCGCTGCGCCGGCAATCGACCGATGCCGACGTGAACCGGCGGTTGTCCGGCAGCGTCATATCGGCCGTAGCCGACGCGGGATTGTTCCGACTGCTGACACCCACCCGCTTCGGCGGCTTCGAGGCCGACGTCCGAACCGTGGTCGAGGTGTTGGCCGCCCTCGGCGCGGCCGACGGCGCGGCCGCGTGGCAGGCCGGCATCGTGGCGGGATCGCAATGGGGTGGCGGGCCACTTCCCCGAACGCGCGCAGCAGGAAATCTTCGGTCCGGGACCCGACGTGCGGTTCGCGGGCAGTCTGAGGCCTATGCCCGCGCGGCGTGTCGTCGGGGGTCTACGCGTCAGCGGCCGCTGGCCGTATGCCTCCGGATCGGCCCACGCGCAGTGGGCCATCTTGGGCGTGATCGTCACCGATGGCAGTGTCGGACGGGAGGGACAACCCGACCCGATGATGTGCATGGCCCCGATCGGTGACCTCACCATCGAGGACACCTGGCACACCGTCGGCATGCGGGGGACGAGCAGCAACACGCTCGTGGCCGACGAGGTGTTCATCCCCGAGCACAGGACTGTGCGCGCTGAGGAATTGCTCCGCGGACCGGTGACGGCCACCGACACCAGCCGGTACACAATGGGTTTCGTACCGTTCGGCCCGCTGCTGCTGTGCGCCCCGATACTCGGGCTCGGGCAGGCCGCACTGAGCCTCGCGATCGCGGCCGCTCAGGAGAAGCCGTTGGCGCATACGTTTTCGCCCACCAGAGCGACTCTGCCGGCATCCAGGTACAGATCACCGAGGCGGCGGTGAAGTTGCAGACCGCGCGGCTGCACGCCTACCACGTCGCCGACATCGTGGACGGTGACGTCGTGCACGGCACGAAGAGCGGCCACGACATCCGCGCCCGCGCGATGGCGGAGTGCGGCTACGCAACTCAACAGGCTCTCGGCGCGATCGACGTCCTGGTGAACGTGCACGGCGCGGGAAGTTTCGCCAAAACCAACCCTATGCAACAGATCGGCGTGATACCAACACGGCGGCCCGGCATGCCGGCCTCAACGCCTACGTCGGCCTCGAGGTGCTCGGCAAGGCCCTTCTCGGGGTCGAGGAACGCGTCAGCACGATGCTCTAGCTCAGCTACGCTGCGGCACCAGCTGCGCCAGTTCCGCGGTGATCTCGGCGGCGGAAGCTGTTTTGGCGCTGCGAAATTCGGTGCCTGCCCACAGGCTGAAGCCGTGCGGGTCGCCTGCCTGGGCGGCGGCGGCGATCAGCGGTGCGGTCATGATGGCGACCTGGGGGAAGCCGAACACCGCTTCCGCCTCATGCGCGTCGATGAACCGGTTTCGCAACGCCCTCGCATACCGGCCGGTGAATGCGCGGGTGAGCACTGTTCCGCTGAATTCGGGACTCGAGAGCGCTGCCCGGTGTACCGGAGCGGTTCCGGCCTCCTGTGCCAGCAGGAACGCCGTGCCGCATTGTGCGGCCGCCGCACCGGCGGCGACCACCCGGCGTACGTCAGCGGCGGTCGCAAGCCCACCCGCGGCGACAATGGGAACGTCAGTGTCCCTGACCAGTTCGGTGACGAGCTCGTCCAGTGATTCGTCGGTGAGGGCCGCCGCGGCCTCGAACGTGCCGCGATGGCCGCCGGCCCTGGGCCCCTGCACCACGAGGGCGTCGATCCCGATGGCAATTGCCTGCCGGGCTTCGGGCATCGACGTCACCATCGCGAGAACCGTGCTGCCGGACTCCTTCAGCCGGTTGCACTCGCCCACCGACGGCAGACCGAACGTGAAGGACACCACCTCGGGTCTGACGTCTTGCAGCACATCCAGTTTCGCCTGCCACTGGAAATCGTCATACCGCGGCTCGCCGAGCTGTACCCCGTGCCGCTGTGCCTCGTCGGCGAGCGCGGCGGCGTATCCCGTCCACTGCGCGCTGGCGTCGTTACGCGGTTGGGGTACGAACAGGTTCACCGCGAGCGGCCCCGAGGTGAGCCCCCGGGTCGCGAGCAACTGACCGGCGAGCGCGTGCGCACTCAGCAGACCACCAGCGATGAACCCCAGTCCACCGTGGTTGGTCACACTGGCGGCAAGCTCGGGCGTCGATGGCCCGCCGGCCATCGGCGCAGCGATCACCGGCACAGCCAGATCGGTCAGGCCGAAACGCTTCATGCCTATACACAACGTCGCTTCGCCGAGGACAAGTTCATGTCGACGGCATGGCTTTACCCCGCCGGCGGGTGAGCAATTTGCCGCCCATCCCGACCAGCGTCGCCGTCCACGCCGCCAGCGCGATCCACAGGAACACCAGCGACACCGTCACCAGAGTGCGCCAGCCGGTTTCGACGGCCGTCGCAAAGGTGGCCGACGAGTACATGCCCAGCGGGAACACGGCCGCCCACCACATCCCGGGTGTAAGCCCGCGACGCCGGCGAATACGTTGCAGACCGATGAGGATCAACGGAGGGATCCACGCGGTGGCAACGACCCACGTGACGACGGTGACCGGGCGAACGCCGTCGACACCCGCCGCGTGAATGTGGTCACCGGCCAGTGTTGCGATCGCCAATGCGCCCATCAAAATCCACATGTCGGGCGCCAGCAGCTCCGGTGCCGACGGGTCGTGCGCCACCCGCCACAACACCAGACCGGTCATCGCGACGTACAGGCAGAGTGCGATAGCCAGCAGTCCGACCGCCGGTCCGGGCATGGCGAGATCCGCCGCCATGATGGCCAGGCCGGATGTCGCCACGCTCACCAGTTCGCCGCCACCGCGCGCGCGGTCGCGCAACCTCGTCCACCGGTGCCGCCACATCGCCCGGGCTGCCAACGGCAACAACACCAACCACGCCAGTAGCCCGATGACGGCAAGCGGCCTGTGCACGTAGGGCGACCAACTCAGCCGCGAGCCGACGACTGCGCACGCTGCGACGAATGTCATCAGCTGCACCGGGATCTCGGGTTCGGAGAGGTCCAGCGGCGTCCGCCGCCATGCCGCCACAGCCACGGCCGCCAAGACCGGCAGGCCCACCGCGGCCAGTACCAACAGGGCGACGCTGATGAGGTGATAGTCGTGATCCGCGGCGGCGATCGACACGATTCCCGTCGCCATCACCGCGGCGAATACGTCGGGCCTCACGCGCCGAACTCGACCACCAGATGGCGGATTCCGGTGTGCCGGTTGCTGCGGGTCCACCGGGCCAGGTTGGCGCCCAGGCAGTAATGCACTCCCTGACCGAAGCCCAGGTGCGGATTCGGTTTACGGCCGATATCGAGAGTGTCTGGGTCGGCGAACACCGACTCGTCGCGGTTGGCCGAGCCCTCCCAGATCTGGACCTTATGGCCGGCCTCGATCTGGCATCCGGCGAGTTCCACGCCGCGGGTGGCGGTCCGCCGCTTCGACGGCGACGGAGACGTCCAGCGCACCATCTCCTCGGCCGCGGTCGGCAGTAGCCCGAAATCCGCACGCAACGCCCGCAATTGGTCCGGATGGTCGGCCAACGCCAGCAGTCCATCCGCGATCGCGTTGCGCGTCGTTTCCGCCCCCGCGCTGAACAGCAGCCTGAAGAACAGGTACAGCTCCGGTTCCGGCAGCGGCGCGGATGAGCCATCGTCGTCGAGCGCGGCGTTCGCGACGATCGACAAAAGGTCGTCGGTCGGGTTCTCGCGCTTCGACGTGATCAACTGCAGGCCGTAGGAATACATCCGCGAACCGGCTTCGTCGACGGACATCTGCCCGACTGTGCCTATCCGGGCCCTACGGGCCTCCCCGAAGTCGAACTGCGGTTCGATGGCGTGGAACAACCAATGCCGGTCGGATTCAGGCACTCCCAGCAGGATGCAGATCATCTGCATCGGCAGTTCGGCGGCGATGTCGACGAGGAAGTCAAGAGGATCGCCCACTACCACCTCATCGAGCAGCCCACGCGCCCGGGCCCGCAGATCGTCCTCGACGCGACGGATCATCCGCGGCGTCAGGCCGGAACCGACCAATCGGCGGATCCGCGAATGTCTCGGGTCGTCCATCATGTTGAGGACCTGACCGGCGATGGACAGGTCCTGCAGCAGCGTCCCGCCGAACGGCCGCGACCCACCGGTCTGCGACGAGAACGTTCCCGGATCACGAAATACCGCAACCGTTTCCGCGTAGGTGGCGACCGACCAGAAGCCTTCGCCGTCGGGCGTGTTGTCGGTCGGGCCGTGCCAGTAGACCGGCGCCTCGCGCCGGTGCACGGCGAACAGGTGGTGGGGGAAGCCCGACGCGAAGTTGTCCAGATCCGTGAAGTCCATCCGGGCAAGCGCGCCGGCCGGCGTCACAGAATCGCGCCCGACGTGTACTTGGCCGCCTCCGGATACCGGCTGACCAACTCGTCCACCGCATCGACCACGCGGTCGACCTGGTCGCCCGCCGCGCCGGTGAAGGCCTGCTTGTCGGCCAGCGCCGCGTCCAACCCCGGCCGGTCCAACGGCAGCCGCGGGTCGGCGGCCAGCCGATCCAGCAGGTCGGGCTCGGCGCCCCTCTCGCGCATCGCCAGCGCCACCGCGACGGCGTGCTCCTTGATCACCTCGTGCGCGGTTTCACGGCCCACGCCGGCGCGCACCGTGGCGATGAGGATCCGCGTGGTGGCCAGGAACGGCAGGTACCGGTCGAGCTCCCGCTGGATCACTGCCGGATACGCGCCGAACTCGTCGAGCACGGTCAGGAACGTCTCGGTTTGTCCGTCGATCGCGAAGAACGCGTCGGGCAGGGCCACCCGACGCACCACCGAGCAGAACACGTCGCCCTCGTTCCACTGCGCGCCCGCCAGTTCGGCCGCCATCGATGCGTAACCGCGCAGCACCACCTGCAGACCGTTGACCCGCTCACACGAACGCGTGTTCATCTTGTGCGGCATCGCCGACGAACCCACCTGCCCGGGGGCGAACCCCTCGGTCACCAGTTCGTGGCCCGCCATCAGCCGGATGGTGTGCGCCAGCGACGACGGGCCCGCACCGACCTGCACGAGTGCGGAGACGACGTCGTGGTCCAGCGATCGGGGATAGACCTGCCCGACGCTGGTGAAGATCTCGGTGAAACCCAGGAACTCCGCGACCCGCGTTTCGAGTTCCGCCAGCCGCGCTGATGCTGATTCGCTCCTCGCGTGCGCCGGGTCACCGCCCAACAAATCGAGCATGTCCTGCGCCGTGCCCATCGGGCCCTTGATGCCCCGCAGCGGATAGCGGTCGATCAAGTCGCGTAGCCGGCGCAGCGCAATCAACATCTCCTCGGCCGCCGACGCGAATCGCTTCCCCAGCGTGGTGGCCTGCGCGGCGACATTGTGGCTGCGGCCCGCCATCACCAGGTCGCGGTAGCTGATCGCCTTCTCGGCCAGCCGCGCCACCACGGCAACCCCGTGAGCGTGGACGAGTTCCATCGACCGGCGAATCTGCAGCTGCTCGACGTTCTCGGTGAGGTCGCGGCTGGTCATGCCCTTGTGCACATGCTCGTGTCCGGCGAGGGCGTTGAACTCCTCGATGCGGGCCTTGACGTCGTGACGGAGCACCCGCTCGCGCGCGGCGATCGACGATAGATCGACTTCGTCGAGCACCCGCTCGTAGTCGGCTACCACCGCGTCCGGCACACCGACACCCAGTTCCGCCTGGGCCCTCAGTACCGCCAGCCACAACCGGCGTTCGGCGACGATCTTGGCCTCGGGCGACCAGATCGCCACCATCTCGTCGCTGGCATACCGATTGGCCAGCACATTGGGGATCGCCACAGACACACAGCTTACGGTCCGGGTGAGGCAAGCTAGCCGATGTGTACTTCGTCGGACTCGATCTCGCGTGGGGTGAGCGCAAGCCGACGGGCGTTGCCGTCGTGGACGATCAGGGTGGACTCGTGCACCTGTCCGCGCAGACCGACGACGAGAGCATCCTCGGGTCGATCACCCCATTCGTCGCCGACGACTGCGTAGTCGGCATCGACGCGCCGCTGATCGTCACGAACCCCACCGGCAACAGGCCGTGCGAGGCCGCGCTGAACAGAGACTTCCGCGCTTTCCAATCCGGCGCACACCCGTCCAACACCGGGAAGCCCGAGTTCGCCGACGGAACTCGGGGCGGACGGTTGGCCGCCGCGCTCGACCTCGACCTCGACCCGTTCTCGGCGCGCCCCCGCCGCGCGCTCGAGGTGTATCCGCACGCCGCGTCGGTGGCGCTGTTCCGCCTGGGCCGGACGCTGAAATACAAGGCCAAACCCGGGCGCAACGTGGAAAAGCTGCGCTCCGAACTGCTCACGCTGATGGACCTGATCGAGGGACTCCAGGACCGCGACGTCGCACTCCGCGTCGCGCACCATGACGACTGGCGACGGCTGCGCCGCGCGGCCGAGACTGCGACCCGCAAGAGCGAGTTGCGCCGCGTCGAGGATCCGGTCGACTCGGTGCTCTGCGCCTACGTCGCGCGCTATTCCGTCCAGCGACCCGACGACGTCACCGTGTACGGAGACGCCGGCACCGGCTATATCCTCACCCCGACGCTGCCCGCCGGGCTGACTCCTCAACCCGCCGAACCGATTCCGCCCGTTGTGCGGACCGCCATCGCCGATTACGAGGCACGACGCCCCGGCCTCGTCGAGGCCACCGACCACTACCTCCAGTTGGTGACGGCGCTGCTGGACGACGCGGGCATCAACTATCTGAGCATCACCGCGCGGACCAAGAGCGTCGAGTCGTTCGCGGCCAAGGCCGAGCGCGCCGTGGACGGACGGCGGCTCTTCAGCGACCCGCTGGTCGAGATCACCGATCAGATCGGGCTGCGGGTCATCACCTATCTCCGCGAGGACGTCGATGCGGTCGCGACGCTGCTCGCCGATGAGATGCGCCTGCTCGACGACCGCGACATGGGCCTGCAGACCGCCCGCGAGGGCCGATGGGGCTATGCCAGCCGGCACCTACTGGTCGGTGTGGAAGGTGAGCAGCAGCCGGCATCCATCCAGATCCGCACGGTGCTGCAACACGCGTGGGCGGAGTTCGAGCACGACATCCGCTACAAGGGCTCGATCCCCGCCGAGCACGTCCCCGATCTGGATCGCCGGTTCACGCTGGCGGCCGGGTTGCTCGAACTCGCCGACCGCGAGTTCACCGCCATCCGCGATCGGCTGCGGGTCACGATGACCGACGACGAGATGACGGACGACGACTCCGATCCGTCGACCGATCCCCGGATCGGCACCCCGGTGCTGGCCACCTACCTGGGCAACCGCTACGCCGACGCCGGCTGGTCGCGCACCGACCACTACGCCTGGATCTCGGGGCTGCTGCTCGAACTGGGCATCACCTCGCTCGACGAGCTGACCGCCCTGCTCGACGGGGTGGACGCCGACGCGATCAACCGGGCCATGGGCTATCGTTACCCGGCTGGCGCCGTGCGCCGCCTCGACGACGCGCTGCTGGCCGTCTTCGGGGACCGCTACCTGCGCCTGCACGGCAATGCGCACCGGGTGACGCTGCTGCAGAACCGGCTCAAGCGGCTCCGCAACGGCGACAACTGATTCCGATCAGTCCGGTGCGTCGGCGAGATGTGTCGGCATCAGAACGGTGGCGGGTCATGGTCTGCCGAGCGTCGCGGCCGGGGTGGGAAATCGGCGTCCCCGCAAGCCTTTCCGGGATCCTCGCCAAGTTCCCGCGGTTCGGGTGGCGCGTCACCGGGATGGATCACCCCGCCGAATGGTCGCGATGGGCCCGACTTTGGCCGCCAACAGCGGGGGGCAACACCCCACCGCCCACAATCAGCCCCGGGTTCGTCGCCGCGACGCCGGTCGGGGCATCCGGGGCCAGCGCTTGGGTGAAGGTCTGCTCCCGCAGGGGGATCGCGTCCTGTTCCCGCGGCGGTTCTTGCCCGTCGAGGAGGACCGGGGTGTCATCGGCCAGGCTGTCGACCCCGGCGACGACATGCACCACCAACGATGCCGACCGGCCAGCGCCGTCTCCGTCTGCGGCGGGGCAGTCGGTGCTGCCGCACAGACAACCCAGCTGCAGCTGGCCGCGGCCCAGGGCTCCCATCGCATCCGCGCGGCGCTGCTGGGTGGTGCGGGGATCACCATTGCAAACCGCGGCGGCCATCGCGTCTAGCCGCTGATCCAGGGCGGCGGCGTCGTGGCCGAGCAACACGCCCTCCACTCCGGCGGTGCCTGCGGCGTCGGGGGTGATGTCGAGGTGGCGGCCGCGGGCGCGGCTCTCCCCCCGTCGCAGGGCATAGGGGTCGTGGCGCTCGATGAGTTCGTCGATGGCGAGCTCGGTCTTGGCCACCGACAGTGGCCCCCATCCCACTATCTGCCCGGCCAGTTCGATATCGACTGTGGCGCGGGCCTGCGGGTCGGTGATCAACCCGGTGGGATACACGATGGTGGTAATCAGTCGCGTCGAGACCAGCCCGGCGCCAAACACCTCGGCCCCCGCTCGCGCAGCGCCTTGGCCAAAGTCAACTGATGCGAGGCCACCCCCAACGACACCTGCAGCGCCGCGCCGACCTCGGCGCACACCGCATCCCCATTGTCCACACACCACTGCTCACGCTCAGCGCTACCCGCAGCGCCCTGCCGCCGCTCCAACAGATCGGCCATCGCCGCCAGCTTGCGTGCGCACGCCGCGTTCTCCACCCGCGCCCAGCTACCAGCACCACCCCCCGGGGCCATTGGCCGCCGCAACGAACTCATCGAACATAGTTTCGAATGTAACCGCGCCCGACCACGCCCACCCGCCAGGCCAGCACCCCCACCAGCAACCTGTGGACGAAACCGCAACGGTGCACAACCCGGGACTGCGCTCTCACTGTGCACAGGCAGGGCTGATCAACTCGGCGCTGCGGCTTCACAACCCAGCAGAAACTAGTCCGGTGCGTCGGCGAGGTGCGTCGGATCGGTGATGCCGGCGTCGCGGACGCCGAGTTGTTTGTTGATCGCCATGGTGACGAAGAACAGCACGATGCCGATGAGAACCAGGATGCCCCCGAGCAGATACTGCTGAGCGGGCCGCCCGGACAGCGGTGTCACCAGGTACACCGAGCAGACGAATCCGATGACCGGCAGCGCCGTCGGGGTCGTGAAGTGTCCGCCGGCCTCTCGCACATCCCGGCGCAGCACCAGCACCGCGACGTTCACGACGGCGAACACCGCGAGCAGCAACAGCGACGTGGTTCCGCCGAGCACGCTGATCGCCTTGTCATTGGCGAACGCCGTGACGTAGATGATCAGACCGAAGGCAATCGAGGTGGTGAACAGGATGGCGATCCACGGGCTGCGGGTGCGCGGATGGACCCGGCCGAGCACCGGCGGCAGGACATGCTGGCGGGCCATGCCGTAGATCAGCCTACTGGCCATCAGCATGTTGATCAGGGCCGTGTTGGACACCGCGAACATGGTGATGAACGGCAGGATCTTGTCGATCGGCAGTCCGGGCGCTCCGGCCTTGACCACCTCCACCAGCGGCGTGTCGCTGGCCTCCAGCTCTCCCACCGGCACCAGCGCCACGGCCACGATCGACACCAGGATGTAGACAACGCCCGCGATGGTCAGGCCCGACAGCAGCATCTTGGGAAAGATCTTGACCGGGTCTTTGGTCTCCTCGGCCATGTTCACCGAGTCCTCGAACCCGACCATCGCGAAGAACGCCAGCGAGGTCGCCGCCGTGACGGCCATGAACGCGTTCTTGTCCTCAGCGGTGTCGAACGCCACGACACGGGAGAAATCCACATCGGCGCCGCCGGTGAACGCCCACATGCCGACCATGATCACCACCAGCAGGCCGGTGATCTCGATGATCGTCAGGAACACGTTGAGCTTGACGCTCTCGCCAACACCGCGCAGGTTGATCAGCGCCAGGGCGGTCATGAAGAACAGTGCCAGAACCACGACACCGGTTGTGCCCCAACTGAAATCGAAGCCCTTGAAGAAGTTGGACGAGAAGGTGCGGGCCGCGGTGGATGCCGACGTGATGCCGGAGCACATCACCACGAACGCCACCAGGAACGTCACGAACTGGACACCAAATGCCTTGTGCGCGTAGAGCGCAGCGCCGGCTGCCTGCGGATACTTGGTGACCAGCTCCAGATAGCTGAACGCGGTGACGGTGGCGATCAGGAACGCGACCAGGAACGGAAGCCACGCGGCCCCGCCGACCTCGGCCGCGACGTCGCCAGTCAGCGCATAGACCCCGGTGCCGAGGATGTCTCCGACGACGAACAGCAGAAGCAGACCCGGACCCATCACCCGTTTCAGCTCTGGTTGCTTCTCGGTGATTGCCGACTCCGACATGTCGCCTCCCTGAGGGTTGGCTGTGAGTGCCCTCTCTATTAAACGGCTGACCCGACCCAATTCCGCGTTGTTTTGGTCATTGTCGACACTTCGTCGAGGAAACGTGCCACCACCGCGTCCTCCTCGGAGCGCTGCCATCCGACGGTGGTCGGCCGCTGCGCCCGGTCATGCCAGAAATGCCCCGCCAGCGACACCGGCCTGGTGGCGACCAGCCACACGGCGGTGTCGGCACCGTCCGCCGTGTCGCGGAGCAGGGGCCGGGTCAGCTTCTGGAACGTGGGAAGGGCCTCGGCCACGCCGGGCGTCTCGACCCAACCCGGATGCATGCTCTCGACGCGGACATCGGCTGCCGTGCCGGAGGTCGCCGACCGGGCGGCTCCGGCCAGCCGCTGCGCCCACGCGTCAGCGAGGACCACCTGCATCCGCTTGGTCCGGGGCATAGGCGCGAGCGCCGCGGTAGCTGCCGGATTCCGACTCCAGGTCGTCGGCCGACAACGGTGCGGTGTACATGCCACCGGAGGACATGAACACCACCGATGCGCCAGCGGCTTTCTGCAGCAGCGGAAGAAGTCGTTCGGTCATCAGATGCGGGCCGAGAACGTGGCACGCCAGCTGGGTTTCGTGACCCTGGGGTGTCTCGATGCGCTCGTTGGGCATCGCACCGGCGTTGTGCACGAGGCCGTGCAGGGCGTCGACACGGCCCGACAGATCGTCGGTCCACGCGCGCACGGCGTCCAGATCGGCGACGTCGCAGACCTCTTCGATCACCGTTGCGCCGGACACGGCGTCACGGATCGCGCCTGCACTCTGTGCGACCTTCTCTCGGTTGCGTCCGAGCAGATGGACCGTTGCGCCGAGTCGGGCGAATCCGGCGGCGATCGCCTCGCCGATGCCTGCCGTGGCACCGGTGACCACTACCCGCTTGGCCCCCATGGCATTCGGGCCGGGGTCGTCGGGCCACCAGAGCCGACGGACGCGCGGACCGATTTTGGTGTAGCCCAGCACGACCGAGCGATCGAGGGCGTCATCAAGGACTCGGTGGACTCCGGTGATGTGCATCCGCGTCAGTCGAACGGCGCGAGCACGTCGATCACGTCGATCAACGTCGCCCGTGCCGTCGCGCGGGGCCCGTCACCGTCGCCGACGAGAGCCGCCACCACGGCCCCGTCGACGGCACACACCAGCGCCGTGAGCAATTCGGCGCGCACCGACCGGCCGGACCGCTCCACGGCCTCGACCACGGCATCGGTGCGCTGCTGCAGAATATGTCGCTGTACTTCGCGCAGCCCGGGCTGGCGCGCGCACGCGATGTAGCGCTCGTAGCGGCTGATCAACTGCTCACTCGCCCGCTGTTCCGGCGACTCACCGACCAACAGATCGACCAACACCTCGGCCGTCGATTCGGCGCCCCTGCGCCGCCGCGACAATGTCGCGACCCGGCTGCGCAACTGCTCGGCCTCACGGCTTCCGGCATGTTCGACGGCCTTTGCGATCAGATCGTCGAGCGATGAGAAGTAGTACGTCGTCGACGCCAGGGGCAGCCCTGCGCGGCGCGCGACGGCACGGTGCCGCACCGCGTCGAAGCCGCCCTCGCACAGCAAGTCAGCGGCAGCGCTGACCAGCGCATACCGTCGACGTTCTCCCTTGGGAGTGACCGCTGCCGTCACGCCTAGCATGCTGCCAGTCACCGGGTTGCGGCATAGTGCTTTCGACTAATCATCAGTCTTTACTCAGGGAAGTCGGCGCTGCGACTGACCGCGGCCCATCGCCGGGCTTCCTCATCGCGCTCAGCGCCGGCGGCCAGTGCCTGCTCGACGGCGCCAGCGCCCAGCAGCAACCGCCGCGGCGGTTGCGGATCGCCGACGACGTCGATGATGACGTCCGCGGCACGGGCCGGGTCGCCTGGCTGAGATCCGTTGGTGGACCGCCGGAATTCGTGTATCCGGCCGACCGTATCGCGATAGTCGGGACCCGGTTCACGCATCGTCATCGACGAGCCCTGCCAGTCCGTGCGGAACGCGCCGGGTTCGACGATGACCACGTTGACGCCGAACGGTCGCACCTCGCTGGCGAGCACTTCGGAGAAACCCTCGACGGCGAACTTCGCGGTCTGGTAGGCGCCCATGCCCGGCGTTCCGCCGACCCGCCCGCCGACGGACGAGAACTGGACGACGACACCGGATCTCTGCCTCCGCAGCACGGGAAGCGCGGCGCGGGTCACGTTGACCACCCCGAACAGGTTCGCCTCGATCTGGGCACGGAAGTCGCCCGGTTCCATCTCCTCGATCGCGGCGCTGTTGGCGTAGCCGGCGTTGTTCACCACGACGTCGATCCGGCCGAATTCGGCGACCGCGAATTCGACTGCGGCGACGGCGGCCTCGGCGTCGGTCACGTCGAGGGGGAACACCCGCGCCCGATCGCCGTGACCATCGACGAGTGCACGCAACTGCTCGGGGTGCCGCGCCGTCGCGACCACCCGGTCGCCGCGGGCGAGCACGGCGCGCACCAACTCGGCTCCGAAACCACGCGCGCTTCCGGTGACGAACCAGACCTTGCCCATTTTCATCGCACACCTCCGTGATCTACAGACGTAGACTTTTGTCAGGTATACATACGTAGACTTCGCGGCTTCTATTCCCTACCGTCGAGCCATGGCGCCGGCATCGAAACGACCCCGCAACGCCGCGGCCACCCGCGACGCGATCCTGCAGTCGGCGATCCGAAACTTCGCCCGCTCCGGATACGACGGTGTCGGTGTGCGCGACATCGCGGGCGACGCCGGTGTCACCGCGATGATGGTGAACCGGTATTTCGGTTCCAAGGAGCACTTGTTCGCCGAGGCCGTCGAGGTTGCGTTCGCGCCGCCCACAGTCATCGCCGAGGACGCCGCGGCGCTGGCCCGCGACTCCGCCGCCGCGCTGGTCGCCAGGACGCAACCGGACGCCGACGGGCTCGAACCCTTCCTGATCATGCTGCGGTCGGTGTCCAATCCGCGCGCCGCGGAGATCGTGCGTGGCGGGATCGAACGCCACGTCGGGGCCCGTCTCACCCGCCAGCTTCCCGAGCCGGGACGGCAGCTGCGCAACGAGCTGATGTTGTCGGTCATCGCAGGCGTGTTGTTGATGCGCCGCGTGGTCGCCACCCGCGCACTGTCCGCGACCGACCCTGCCGAGTTGGTCGACCTTCTCGATGCGGTGTTCGGATCGATCATCGAAACGCCTCTGCACGGGCGCTGAGTCGCCGATGGCATGATGGCCCGCATGTCCGAAGTGAGCCGTCGCGCGATTCTGCGTCTCGGCGCCGGCGCCGCCGCGGGTGCGGCGGGCGCGTTCGCATTGGGTGCCGCGGTGCGCGAGCCCGCGGCCGCCGGCGCCCCGCTCGCACCGCCGGCTCCGCCCGCTCCGCTGGAACCACCGAGGGCGGCGGCGGCTACCTACACCGACGGCTCCTTCGTATCGGCGGCCCGCGGCGGCGTGCCCACGCATTGGGCGATCGCCAGGCCGCCCGGCCAGACCGCCCCGCTTCGTCCGGTCATCGCCCTGCACGGTAAGGGCCAGGACGCGGCCGGAGTGATGGCCGGCGGCGTCGAACAGGGACTGGCCGAGGCGGTCGCGGCCGGACTACCCCCCTTCGCGGTCGTCGCCGTCGACGGCGGCGGAAGCTATTGGCACAAGCGCGCGTCCGGCGAGGACTCCGGCGGCATGGTCCTCGATGAACTGATCCCCATGCTCGGATCGCAGGGACTCGACACCTCGCGTGTCGCGTTCCTGGGCTGGTCCATGGGCGGTTACGGCGCGCTGCTGCTCGGAGCGCGGTTGGGCGCAGCCCGCACGGCGGCCATCTGCGCGGTGAGCCCGGCGTTGTGGACGTCGTCCGGTGCGACCGCTCCCGGTGCGTTCGACGGCGTCGACGACTACGCCGCGAACAGTGTCTGGGGCCTGCCGCAGCTCGGCTCCATTCCGATCCGGATCGACTGCGGCAACAGCGATCCGTTCTATTCGGCGACCCAACAGTTCATCGCCCAGTTGCCCAATCCGCCCGCGGGCGGGTTCTCGCCAGGTGGCCACGACGGGGCCTTCTGGAGTTCGCAACTGCCTGCCGAACTGACCTGGATGGCGCCGCTTCTCACGGCTTAGACGCTGACCCGGCCCTCGGCCGCGGCCAGGCCGATGTCGCTGCGGAAGTGGCTGCCCGGCAAGCGAACCGCGTTCATCAGGCCGTACGCTGCAGCACGCGCGGCGGTCAGGTCGGGGCCGGTTCCCACCACCGACAGCACCCGTCCGCCCGAGGAGACGATCGCTCCGTCATCGCGACGCTTGGTGCCCGCGTGCAGCACGCCGTCAGCCTCCGCGCCGGAGATCGCGTCCCCCACCCGCGGGCGGCCGGGATAATTCTCAGCGGCCAGCACCACCGTGACCGCGGCGCCGTCGTGCCACCGCAGCGGCGGCTGGCCGGCCAGATGACCGGTGGCCGCGGCGCGCAGCAGCTGACCGAGCGGGCTCTCCAGCAACGCCAGCACCGCCTGGGTCTCGGGATCGCCGAAGCGACAGTTGAATTCGACGACAGCCGGGCCAAGCGAGGTGATCGCCAGCCCGGCATACAGCAGACCCGAGAATGAGCTACCCCGGGTAACCATCTCGGCGGCAACGGGTTTGATGATGTCGTCGACGATCTGCGTGACCACCTCGCCGGGCAGCCAGTTCAGCGGCGCGTAGGCGCCCATACCGCCGGTATTGGGCCCGGTGTCCTTGTCGCCGACGCGCTTGAAGTCCTGTGCCGGCAGCAGCGGGACCACGGTCTCGCCGTCGACCACACAGAACAGCGACACCTCCGGGCCGTCGAGGTACGACTCGAGCAGCACAGGGTGGCCCGCGTCGAGCAGGCTGGCCGCGTGCGCGCGGGCGGCATCGCGGTCGGCGGTCACCACCACACCTTTGCCCGCGGCCAGACCGTCGTCCTTGACCACCCAGGCGGGATCACCACCCGGCGGCCCGAACCTGTCGAGCGCGGCGTCGAGGTGTGCCGGGTTGTCCACGATCTCGCTGCGCGCGGTGCGCACCCCGGCAGCGGTCATCACGTCCTTGGCGAACGACTTGGAACCCTCGATGCGCGCCGCGTCCTTCGTCGGACCGAAGCACGCAATGCCCGCGTCGCGCACCGCGTCCGCCACGCCGAGCACCAACGGCACCTCGGGCCCGATGATGACCAGGTCGGCGCCGATCCGCCGGGCCAGACCCACCACCTCCTCGCCGGAGGTGATGTCGACGTCGTACTGGTCGGACACGATTGCGGTACCGGCGTTGCCCGGCGCGACGGCCACCGCCTCGACCTCGGGATCCTGGCGCAGCGAGAGCAGCAAGGAGTGCTCACGGGCTCCGGATCCGATCACCAGGACGCGCACAAGTGCCCACCCTAACCCACCCTGATCTGCCGATTACACCTGTGTCCCTTCGAGTATCCGGGCGCGATGACTGGCGATGCCGACGTGAGGTACTACGCGTGGGGCGACGGCTACGGAACCGCCGGATGCTGCCTCGCGCGGGGCGCCGTCCTTGATGAGGCGTTTCGGCGCCCCGCCTTTCGTGCCGATGCGGTAACCTTTTCGGCCATACACTTGACACTGCGACGTATGGTCGGTCGGCCAGGGATATGACTTCACCGACCCCGACATCCTGGTTCAGGGCATCCCGGTCACCGAGTTCGCCGAACTCAGCAGGACCGCACCGGTGTGGTCGAACGAACAGAAGGAGTCGATCTCCCGTAACGGCGACCTGTGGTCCACCAATCGCAAGGGCGCCGTCATGCGGATGCCCGACGGCACCACCGCCGAGCAGTTGGACCTGACCAAAGCGCTGCTGATCAACCACGACGCGCCCGAGCACACCCGACTCCGCAAGATAGTGTCCCGGCTCTTCACACCGCGCGCGGTGGCCACGCTCGAGCAGAAACTCGCGGTCGCGGCCCGCGAAATCGTCCGCGCCGCCGCGGAAGAAGAGTCGGGAAACTTTGTCGACGACGTCGCGACGAGCCTGCCGCTGCTGGCCATCGCCGATTTGTTGGGCGTGCCAAAAGCGGACCGTGAGAGGTTGTTTCACTGGACCAACTCGATCATGAACACCGACGATCTGGACTTCGAGACCGACTACGCCGCCGCCAATGCGGAGTAATGGGATACGCGTACACCATGGCGGAGGAGCGCCGCCGTTGCCCGGCCGACGACATCGTCACCCGGCTGGTTCAGGCCGACATGAACGGCGGCGAAGCCGGCGAATCCATCGACGATATCGAGTTCGCATTCCTCGTGATCCTGCTCGCCGTCGCGGGCAATGAGACCACCCGCAACGCCATGACGCACGGCATGAACGCGTTCTTCGAAAACCCGGATCAGTGGGAATTGTTCAAGCGCGAACGCCCGGAGACCGCGGCCGACGAGATCGTTCGCTGGGCGACGCCTGTGCACTGCTTTCAGCGAACGGCGTTGGCCGACACCGAACTCGGCGGCGTCACCATCCGCGAGGGCCAGCGTGTCGGCCTGTTCTACAGCTCTGCCAACTACGACGACGCCGTGTTCGACCGGCCATTCGACTTCAACATCCTGCGCGAGCCCAACCCCCATCTCGGTTTCGGCGGCAACGGCGCGCACTACTGCATCGGCGCGAACCTGGCCCGGATGGAGATCAGGCTGATCTTCAACGAGAACGCCGATCAGATGCCCGGTATCGTCAAACTGGCTGAACCCCAACGGATTCGGTCGGGTTGGCTCAACGGGGTCAAGCAGCTCCAGGTCTCGTATCGGGGTTAGCGCTAGTATCCCAGCGTGCGTACCCACGGCTGGTCCGGATCGACGCCCGCCACCGACGACGAGGCGATCACCCGGATCCTCGACGCGGCGGGCAAGGCGATCGACGCCCGCGGCGCGGACTTCTCCATCGCCGACGTGGCGCGCCGCGCTGGGCGTCACCCGGCAGACGGTGTACCGCTACTTCCCCAGCACGGACGCCCTGCTGGTGGCCGCGGCAGTGCACGCGGCAGCGGGTTTCCTCGACCGGTTGGCCGTCCACCTGGCGGGCATCACCGATCCCGTCGAAGCAGTGACCGAGGCCATCGCCACCGCGCTCGAGTGTTTGCCGGAAGACAAACACATCGGGCTGCTGATCATTCCCGGCCGAGCCGACGCGCACACCGAGTCGGTGACATCGGACGTCGCCCTGCAGTTCGCGAACTCCATGCTGCGGCGTTTCGACGTCGGTGGTCGGCGCTCGGCTTCACCGACGCCGAACTCGACGAACTCGCCGAACACCTGTTGAGGACCATCCAGTCGTTCGTCCTCGACCCAGGCCGTCCTCCCCGCCGGGCAGCGGCGCTGAGGGCATACCTGCGCCGGTGGGTGGCGCCGGCGGTGGACACGGCGCGGGTCAGCGGCCCGGCATAGCCGGCGCTACTGGTCCTTGGAAGCCAGCCCCTCAGGGGCGGAGTCGATGGCCCGGTGAATGGCCGCCGCCAAAGCCAGCGCGGTTTCTTCGGTCAACTCGAGCGCGACTCGCGCCGAGGGACCGAGCGCGGGGTTGAGGACATCGATGTTCACGGTGTGGCCGTACTGCGCGTGCACCGGGTGGTCGACGTAAACGGTTGCCTCCGTGGCCCCGAACCAGCCCTTCGCGCCTTTGCCGCTGCCGTCGATGCCGATCTTCTCGGTCAGATAGGTGCACATGCGTCAGTCCCCCAGGTGCTTGCCGAAGAAGTCGGCGATGTGTCCCCAGCCGTCGAGCGCGGCCTCGACCCGGTAGGCCGGGCGGTCCACCGAGAAGAACGAGTGTCCGGCTCCGTCATAGGAGTGGAAGTCGTGCTCCTTGCCCAGCCGGGTCAGCTCGGTGTCCAGTTTGGCGACGGCCTCTGTCGACGGATAACGGTCGTCCTTCCCGAACAGGCCGAGCAGGGGGCAGCTCAGGTCGGGTGCAAGTCCGAGAATGGGTTTCATTGTGGGCGGCATGCCCTCCGGCGGGTCCTCGACGACGAACGCGCCGTAGCAGTCGACCGCGGCATCCACCGTCAGTGAGCATGCCGCCAGGAACGCCTGCCGGCCACCGGAACAGTGTCCGATCACGCCGATCTTGCCGTTGGCATTGTCCAGTCCGCGCAGGTACTCCGCCGCACCGCTGACATCGCCCACCAGGCGGTCATCGGGCACACCGCCCGCAGCACGGGCGGTGGCCGCGGCGTCATCCGGGTCGGCGCCCGGCGCCTCCCGCGAGTACAGGTTCGGACAGATCGCGTTGTACCCCTCGACGGCCAACCGGCGGACGAATTCCTTGGTTTCACGGTCGTATCCCGGCATGTGGTGAATCCACACCACGCCACCGCGCGAACCGGGCGTCAACGGGACGGCCCGGTAGGCCTCGACCGCGTCGCCACCGTGACCCGTGATGCTGATCGTCTCCGCGAGAATTGCGTCTGCACTGGCTGAGGTCGCCACACCTGTCTCCTCTGTAGTCCATAGAGGGCGACCCGTGCCGCCCTCACACCACAGTAAGCGGAAGCGATCTCCTCGGCTCGAACACGAAGGTCGGCCCGGCGCTCACTTTTGCAACGGACACCTCGGGCAATTGCTTTGCTGCGGTGTCGGTCTCGATCACGCGGACCGTCCAGCCCTCGTGGGCGCCGGTTACCTCGACGTCGAGGTGGGGATCCACGGCGGCAACGGCCGCCTGCAGCGGGCGCTTCTCCGACGGTCCCACCAGCGAGACCCAGGCGCCGTCCTGGTGTGCCGGCGACCTGCGCACCTCGACGGCGTCCGGCCGGAAATCGGCGTTGACATATGCCACCGGATTGAACATCGGATGAAGTTCGAGCGTGCGGACCGCGCCCTCGATCCCCCCGGGCAAACCCAGCGCGTGATGGATCCGTTCGGCGGCGACGCCCGAGATACCGGTGAGCTGATTGGTGCAGATCTTCGTGGCGAGCGCGGTGTCGGTGCCCGCGCGCTTGCCGACGGCCAGCACGAACGACAAGTTGAGCAGATGCATCTGCAGACAGATCTCGTCGACGATGCGCACCAACGCCGAGTGTGAGTACGCACCGAAGTCGACATCGGACACCAGCGGGCCGGAGTAATCGGCCTGGCCTTCGTCGCTTGGGTCGATCGGGTCGAGTTCGGTTCCGGCGGCCCGGGTTCGACGGATGACATCGAGCGCGGGATGGTCCTCGACCTCGGGATAGGACTCGTCGATGATCACGGTCCACGCGCAGTGCGGCTGCCGGTGAGCGGGTGTGCGGGGCGGACGGTGGATCGGGCGGATCTGGGCCCTGCGGTTCGTCGCGACGGCGGTGGCGTCGAACGTCGGGTCCTCGATGTCGTGGCACATGCCCCGCACGTAATCGTCACCCATGGGCTCCACGTCGAGCAGCGCGCCGCAGTGGTCGAGGTGGAACTCGCCGTGCCAGCGATCGTGCAGGGTGTAGCGGAAGTCCATGAACTGCGGCGGTGCGCCGATGTCGAGTTGCAAGCCCTTGAAGATCGTGACGACGTCTGTGCCCTCGTAGTTGAGTGCCTTCTGCATCCGCTTGGTGTAGATGGGGCTGGCGCCCATCCACTCCTCGATGGCAATCTCCAGCATCCCCGGATGCCCGAAGGGTTTGATGCACCAGCCCATCCCGGACCGGTCGATCAGCTGACCGATCAGCAGCAGTTCGGGTACCAGAACCGCCAGTTCAGCACGGGTCAGCCCGGCATACCTACTTGTCATGGATCTTGTCATGGATGTTCCTGCCGACATGCATCTGGACCGCGTCGTTGACGTTGTCTCGCCTTGCTTCGGTCGTGCCAGCGCCCCTGCCCTTCTCCTCGGCCTTCTTCCGCTTGGCCACCACCCGCTTGAACGCTCCGTCGACCTTCGAGCCCAGCGGGAAACCGACATAGTGCGTGACGAAGATCGCGATCTCGCGCAATTCCTCGCGCGTCATCTCCTCGTTGTGCAGGATCGCATTGCCCTGCACTTCCAGCAGTTCTTCCATGCCCTGGGCGGCGAGCACGCCGATCAGCATCATCCGCCGGTCCCGCATCGACAGGCCGGGTCTGCTCCAGATGTTTCCGAAAAGGTGGTCGACCGTCAGGGCGAAGTATTCGCCGGGCATGTCCGGCATTTCCCAGCCGTAGACCTCGTTCATCTTCTCGAGGCCCTTTTTGCGCAACTCGTCCATGGTTACTCCTTCGCGCTCGTCGACTTGTGCGGCACGCCAAGGCCTGCGGCCAGATTCTGCAGCGCCGCCTCGGCCAATGGCAGGTCGACGCCCAACTGCTCCCCCAGGGAGAGGGCGAGGCCGAGGTCCTTCTCACCGAGTCCGCGGGTGTGCAGGAACGGCTGGTACAGGAAATGGCCCGGGTCAAGCGGTTTCATGTCGTCGCGGAACATGATGGCGCCCGCACCGCCGGTCAGCTTGTCGCTGTGCCGCACGACGTTGCCGAGGTCCTGCAGGTTGACGCCGGCCGCTTCCGCGAGCTTCGATGCTTCGCATGCCGCCGTGAACGAGATGAAGTGCAACATGTTTCGCGCCAGCTTCATCCTCGTCCCTGCGCCGGGCTGACCCGCATGGACGATCAACGAGGCCCACTGCGAGAACGGCTCCTGAACGAGTGCGTATGCCTCGTCGGTCGCACCCACCATGACGGCAAGTTCGCCCCTCTTCGCCGCCCCGCCGCCACCGGTCACCGGTGCGTCGACGATGTGGATGCCCTGCGGTTCCCACCGCTCGGCGAGTTCGACAGCGGTGTCGGGACTGATCGTGGAATGGATGGCGATCACGGTTCCCGGCTTGGCGTTGGTCGCCAACTCGCCGACCACATCGCGCACCTGCTCGTCGTCGAGCACGGTGACGCTGATGACGTCGGCAGTCGCGACATCGGCAACGCTGTCCGCCAGGGTCGCGCCTTTTTCGGCCAGCCGCGTCATGGCTTCGGGGCGCACGTCGAACACGATCAGGCCGCCGGGCCGGTCGACCAGCTTCCTGGCCATCGGAGCGCCCATCTTCCCCAGCCCGATGTAGCCCAGTGCGACGTCCCCACCCGTACTCATGACCGGATGATCTGTCCGCCGTCGACGTTGAAGATCTGGCCGGTGATCCACTTGGCCTGATCCGACAGCAGGAACAGACACATGCCGACGAGGTCCTCCGGTTGGCCCATCCGCGACAGCGGGATGTTCTTCACGATGTCGGCGACCATCTCCTGCGGTGTGGTGGTCCGGTTCGCCTCGGTGTCGATGGGCCCCGGCGCGATCGCGTTGACGCGGATGTTCTGCCCGCCGAGTTCGGTGGCCAGTTGCTGGGTGAGCCCGTTGACGCCGACCTTCGCCAGCCCGTAGAAGTTCGAGTACAGCCATGCCGCAGTGGACGATTGGTTGACGATCGCACCCCCGCCCCGTTTGGCCATCTTGCGGTAGACGGCGCGGGTGCAGACCAACGCTCCGTCGAGGTTCACGCTCATGAACTTCTTGTAGTAGTCCCAGTCGACGGTGATCAGGAAGTCCAGCTTCATGCCGCCGAAGATCGCCGCGTTGTTCACCAGGTAGTCGATGCCACCGAATTCCGAGAGCGTCGCGGCGGCCATCTCCTTGGCGGAGTCGGGATCGCTGACGTCGACCGGCACCGCCAGCGCCGTCCCGCCCTCGCCCGTGATGCCGTCGGCCACCTTCCGGGCGCCCTCGGTGTTGATGTCGGCGATCACCACCGCCGCGCCCTCGCGGGCCAGTGCCTCGGCGTACGCCTGCCCGATGCCACCGCCCGCACCGGTGACGATCGCCACCTTCTCCTTGAACTGATCGCCGTACAGTCCCACTGACGTCTCCTAATTCACCGCTTGATGCGCCGCTGTGGCAATAACTTTGGTTTCCAGATATTCCTCGAAACCGGCGAGACCCATTTCCCTGCCGATGCCGGATTGCTTGTAGCCGCCGAAGGGCATGTCCGCCGAATACCAGACGCCGCCGTTGATGTTGACCGTGCCGACGCGCATCCTGGCCGCGATGCCCGCCGCCCGCTCCTCGTCGCCGGATAACACCGTGCCCGACAGTCCGTACGCCGAGTCGTTGGCGATGCGCACCGCATCGTCGTCGCCGTCGTGGGCGATCACCGTCAACACCGGGCCGAAGATCTCCTCGCGCGCCACCTTCGCGTTGTTGTCCAGGCCGGCGATCACCGTCGGTTCGATGAAGAACCCGGTGTCGCGGTCCGCCGGCCGTCCACCGCCGCAGGCGAACGTGCCGCCCTCGGCGGTCGCGGAGTCGAGGTAGCCCTGGATGCGGTCGCGCTGCCGTGCGGAGATCACCGGCCCGCAGATGGTGCCCGCATCGGTCGGGTCGCCCGTTTTGAGCCCCGCCATCGTCGCGGCCGCTGCCTCGACGGCCTCGTCGTAGCGGGCCCGCGGGACCACCAGCCGCGTCGTGATCGCACACCCCTGCCCGGCATGCATCGACGCGGTGAACGCCGACATCGCGCATGCACCGGCCAGATCCGCGTCGTCGAGCACCAGGAACGCCGACTTGCCGCCGAGCTCCAGGAACACCTTCTTCAGCGTGGCCGAGCCGTCGGCCATCACCGCGCGCCCGGTGGTGGTCGACCCGGTGAACGACACCATGTCCACCCGGGGATCTTTCGACAGCAGCGCGCCCACGCCGTGATCGCTGGAGGTGACGATGTTCACGACACCCGCCGGGATGTCGGTGTGCTCGACGATCAACTCGCCGAGCACCGCTGCCGCCCAAGGGGTGTCGGGCGCGGGCTTGAGCACCACCGTGTTACCCGCCGCCAGGGCCGGCCCGATCTTGGCGAGATTGATCTGGTGCGGGAAATTCCATGGCGTGATCGCGCCGACGACGCCGACGGCTTCCCGCGCGACGGTGCGATGCGTCCTGATACCCATCGGTGAGGCGATGCCGAAGTCAGTCGTCCACGGATAAGCCTCCGCAGTGTCCGCGCAGAAGCTCAGGTCCTCGACCGGGCCCTCGAGCTGCGCCATCGAGGTCGTCATCCGCGGAGCGCCCACCTCGGCAATGGTCAGCTCCCGCAGTTCCTCCACGTGGTCGCGCAGGGCCTGCTGCAACTGACGGATGCACCGCACTCGACGCCCGGTGTCAGTCGACCAGTCGGTTCCGTCGAAGGCGCGGCGGGCCGCCTCGATCGCCTGGCCCATGTCGTCGGCACTCGCGTCGGCGGCGACGCCGAGCACCTCTTCGGTGGCGGGGTTGAGCGTGGGGAACGTGCCCGCACCGCCCGCCACGAGCTTGCCGTCGACGAGCAACCGACTCTGGCGATCGTCCAGAATCCCCATTCCAACTCCCGCTTTTGTTGCTGGACAGCTGTCCGACTCTGTTCAGTCGAACCATAGCCGCAGATCGGCGCGGGAAGCAAGGGTAGGTCGGCACGCACCGGAACGTCGCGGCCAACAGCGCCGTTATGCTGGCTTTTCAACAGCGCGCTTGCCTCGGCCGAAGCGCGTCGGTTACGGTGGACATGTGTCCAGCGATGCCGTGGTCGCCCTTCCGGAAGACTCAGGCGATTCGCCGCGCAACCGTCGCCAGGAAGAGACTTTCCGCAAAGTGCTGGCGGCCGGGGTGGACATGCTGCGGGAATCGTCGTACGCGGACCTGACCGTGCGGGCAGTCGCTGCCCGCGCCAAGGTCGCGCCCGCGACGGCCTACACCTACTTCTCTTCGAAGAATCACCTGATCGCCGAGGTCTACCTCGATCTGGTCCGCCAGGTGCCGTACTTCACCGACGTCAACGACACCATGACGGAGCGGGTGGAGAAGGCACTGCGCGCGCTGACGCTGATGATCGCCGACGAACCGGAGGTCGCGGCGGCATGCACCACGGCACTGCTCAGCGGTAACGATGCGGCGGTGCGCACGGTCCGCGACCGCATCGGCGCCGAGATCCACCGCCGCATCCGCTCCGCGATCGGCCCCGACGCCGACCCTCGCCGCATCTCGGCGCTGGAGATGACGTACTTCGGGGCGCTGGTACACGCGGGCAGCGGCGCCGTCACCTACCACGAGATCGCTGACCGGCTGAGGTACGTGGTCGGACTCATCCTGGGAGAAGACCGATGACTCTTGATGTCTCCGACATCGTCCTCGATCCGTACGACTACGACTTCCACGAGGACCCGTATCCGTACTACCGGCGACTGCGGGACGAGGCGCCGCTGTACCACAACGAGGAGCTCGGCTTCTGGGCGCTGTCGCGGCACCAGGATGTTTTACAGGGGTTCCGCAACAGCATGACACTGTCCAACCGCGACGGCGTCTCCCTCGACCCGGTGTCGCGCGGCCGGCACGCGTCGAAGACCATGTCGTTCCTGGCCATGGACGATCCGGCGCACCTGCGTCTACGCACCCTGGTCTCCAAGGGATTCACCCCGCGGCGCATCCGCGAGCTGGAGCCCCGCGTCACCGAACTCGCGGTCAGGCACCTCGATGCGCTGCTCGAGAAGGCCTGCACGGGCGACACCGTCGACTACGTGGCGGAATTCGCCGGAAAGCTCCCGATGGACGTCATCTCCGAACTGATGGGTGTGCCCGAGCCGGACCGAGACCGCATCCGGGCCATGGCGGATGGCGTCATGCACCGCGAGGACGGCGTCAACGACGTACCCACCGAGGCGATCGAGGCGTCGCTGAACCTGATCATCTACTACCAGGAGATGGTCGCCGAGCGGCGCAGGACACCCTCCGACGACCTGACCACCGCGCTGCTCGAGGCCGAGATCGACGGCGACCGGCTGACCGACGAAGAAGTGCTGGGCTTCATGTTCCTGATGGTCATCGCCGGCAACGAGACCACCACCAAACTGCTTGCCAATGCCGCGTTCTGGGGTCACCGGAACCCCGATCAGCTCACACCGGTGTACGACGATCCGTCGAAGGTTCCGCTGTGGGTCGAGGAGACGCTGCGCTACGACACCTCGAGTCAGATCCTGGCCCGCACCGTCGCCGGTGACCTCAGCCTCTACGACGCCACGATCCCCGACGGCGACGTGCTGTTGTTGTTGCCGGGCTCGGCGCACCGCGATGAGCGGGTGTTCGACAATCCCGACAGTTACCTGATCGGCCGCGACATCGGCTCGAAACTCATGAGTTTCGGCAGCGGCGCGCACTTCTGCCTCGGCGCTCATCTGGCGCGGATGGAGGCCCGTGTCGCGCTCACCGAATTGGTCAGGCGAATCCGGGGCTACGAAGTCGACGAGGCCAACGCCGTCCGCGTCCATTCGAGCAATGTCCGCGGGTTCGCTCACCTTCCGATCACGGTGGAGGCCGTCTGATGCCCCGTTTCGAACCACTGCCCGAGCGCAGACCCGCGATCGTCGCGGGCGCCTCGTCCGGAATCGGAGAGGCCACCGCGATCGAACTCGCCGCGCACGGCTTCCCCGTCGCCGTCGGTGCTCGCAGGGTCGAGAAGCTCGACGAACTCGTCGGCAAGATCCGCGCCGACGGCGGCGAGGCCGTCGGATTCCACCTCGACGTCACCGACCCTGACTCGGTCAAATCCTTTGTCTCGCAAGCCGTCGACGCACTCGGCGAGATCGAGGTGCTGGTGGCCGGGGCGGGTGACACGTACTTCGGCAAGCTGCAGTCGATCAGCACCGAGGAATTCGAATCGCAGCTGCAGATCCATCTGGTCGGTGCCAACCGGTTGGCTACCGCGCTGCTGCCGGGGATGCTCGAACGCCAGCGCGGCGACCTAATCTTCGTGGGTTCCGACGTGGCCCTGCGGCAACGTCCACACATGGGTGCCTACGGCGCCGCGAAGGCCGCCCTGGTGGCGATGGTGACCAACTTCCAGATGGAGCTGGAGGGCACCGGGGTGCGGGCGTCGATCGTGCACCCGGGACCGACGAAAACCAATATGGGCTGGAGCCTGCCCGCCGAGTTGATCGGCCCCGCGCTCGAGGACTGGGCCAAATGGGGCCAGGCCCGCCACGACTACTTCCTGCGCGCGTCCGACCTGGCCCGCGCCATCGCATTCGTCGCCGAGACACCCCGCGGCGGGTTCATCGCGAACATGGAACTGCAACCCGAGGCGCCACTTGCCAACGGGCCGAAGGAACGTCAACAGCTCACCCTCGGACCCGAGAGGATGCCGTCATGACGACAGCCATCGTTCCCCGCGTCTCCGGCGGCGAGGAGGAACACGGACACCTCACGGAGTTCCGCACCGACCCGATCGGCCTGATGAACCGCATCCGCGAGGAATGCGGCGACGTCGGCTGGTTCCAGCTGGTCGACAAGCACGTCATCTTCCTGTCGGGCGCCGAGGCCAACGAGTTCTTCTTCCGTTCCGCCGACGAGGATCTCGATCAGGCCGAGGCCTACCCGTTCATGACGCCGATCTTCGGCAAGGGGGTGGTGTTCGACGCCAGCCCCGAGCGGCGCAAGGAGATGCTGCACAACTCGGCGCTGCGCGGCGAGCAGATGAAGGGCCACGCGGCCACCATCGAGGGCGAAGTCGAGAAGATGATCGCCGGCTGGGCCGACGAAGGCGAGATCGAACTCCTCGACTTCTTCTCCGAGCTGACCATCTACACCTCGACGGCCTGCCTGATCGGGCTGAAGTTCCGCGAGCAGCTGGACCACCGGTTCGCGGAGTACTACCACGAACTCGAGCGTGGTACCGACCCGCTGTGCTACGTCGACCCGTACCTGCCGATCGAGAGCTTCCAGCGCCGCGACGAGGCGCGTGAAGCTCGTTGCGCTGGTTCAGGAAATCATGGAGGATCGGCTGTCCAACCCGCCGAGGGACAAGGCCGACCGCGACATGCTCGACGTGCTGGTGTCGATCCGCGACGAGGAGGGCAACGCCCGGTTCTCCGCGGACGAGGTCACCGGCATGTTCATCTCGCTGATGTTCGCGGGCCACCACACCAGTTCGGGGACGTCGTCGTGGACTCTCATCGAGCTCATCCGCCACCCTGAGGTGTACGCCGAGGTGCTCAAGGAGCTCGAGGCGCTCTACGCCGACGGCCAGGAGGTGAGTTTCCATGCGCTGCGCCAGATTCCGAAGCTGGACAACGTGGTGAAGGAGACGCTGCGGCTGCACCCGCCGCTGATCATCCTGATGCGCGTCGCCCAGGGCGAGTTCGAGGTCGAGGGCTTCCCGATCCACAAGGGTGACTTCGTCGCCGCCTCCCCCGCGATCAGCAACCGGATCCCCGAGGACTTCCCGGATCCCGACGCCTTCAATCCGGACCGCTACAACAAACCGGAGCAGGCCGACACCGCGAACCGCTGGACCTGGATTCCATTCGGCGCGGGCCGGCACCGCTGCGTCGGCGCGGCGTTCGCCACCATGCAGATCAAGGCCATCTTCTCGGTTTTGTTGCGGGAGTATGAATTCGAAAGGGCGCAGCCCGCCGACACCTATCGCAACGACCACTCGAAGATGGTGGTCCAGCTGGACCGGCCCGCCAAGGTGCGCTACCGCAGGCGCGTCAAGCGGTAGGGAAGCCATGGCCTCACATTTGCGGATCGAAGTCGACCTGGACCTGTGCCAGAGCCATGCCATGTGCGAACTCGAGGCGCCCGACTACTTCTCGGTCCCCAAGCGCGGGAAAGTCGAGATCCTCAACAGCGAACCGCCGGAGGAGGATCGGGCGGAGATCGAACAAGCGGTGTGGGCCTGCCCCACCCAGGCACTGTCCATCAAAGAAGAGGAAGACCAATAATGCCGTCACTGCGCCGCGGGGACCTCGACAAATGGGTCGACGAATGGCTGGACGCCAACCGCGCCTGCGAACAGAAGGGCGACTGGAAGCCGCTGGCCGATTTTTACGCCGACGACGCCACGTACGGCTGGAACATCGGCCCTAAAGAGGACGTGATGTGCGTCGGCCGCGACGAGATCCGCGACGTCGCACTGGGTCTGGAGATGCAAGGGCTGGACAACTGGGTCTACGAGTACCAGAAGGTGCTGGTCGACGAGAAGCTCGGCGAGATCGTCGGCTTCTGGAAGCAGATCGTCAACAAGACCGACGGTACCCGCGACGAGATCTACGGCATCGGCGGCAGCTGGTTCCGGCTCGACGAGAAACTGAAGATCGAGTGGCAGCGCGATTTCTTCGACTTCGGTCACGTGTCGAAGATGTTCATGAAGCTGATTGAATCCGGCGATCTCAGCGTTGGAATGCAGAAGCGGATCGAACGCTCCCTGGCCGGCGAGAAGCTGCCCGGCTACTACCCGCTGGGACAGGCGCCGGTAGCTATCTGGTAAACCAGCAATCACACGTGTGACCTAGATAACTTAGTCCGACACGGGGAACCCTGAGAGAAAGACAGGTTGGCGATGAAGACAAAGGGCGCTCTCATCTGGGAGTTCAATCAACCGTGGACGGTCGAGGAGATCGAAATCGGCGATCCCGTCAAAGACGAGGTCAAGATCCAGATGGAAGCCGCGGGGATGTGCCATTCCGATCACCATCTGGTCACCGGCGGCATCCCGATGGGCGGCTTCCCGGTGCTGGGCGGCCACGAGGGCGCAGGCATCGTCACCGAGGTCGGCCCGGGTGTCGAGGACATCGCGCCGGGCGATCACGTGGTGCTGTCGTTCATCCCGTCCTGCGGCAGGTGCAAGTCCTGCCAGGCGGGCATGCGCAATCTGTGCGATCTGGGCGCAGGACTGCTCAACGGCGCGGCTGTTTCCGACGGCACGTTCCGGATCAAGGCCAGGGGCGAGAACGTCTTCCCGATGACCCTGCTCGGCACCTTCTCGCCCTACATGGTGGTGCACAAGACCTCGGTGGTGAAGATCGACCCGTCCATCCCGTTCGAGGTAGCCTGCCTGGTCGGCTGCGGGGTCACCACCGGGTACGGCTCGGCAACCCGGACGGCCGACATCCGGCCGGGACAGGATGTTGCCATCTTCGGTGTCGGCGGCGTCGGCATGTCCGCGCTGCAAGGTGCGGTGAACGCGGGCGCGCGCTACATCTTCGCCATCGACCCGGTGGAGTGGAAGCGCGATCAAGCGCTGAAATTCGGTGCCACACATGTGTATCCGGACATCAACGCGGCGCTGATGGGCATCGCCGAGGCGACCGTGGGCCTGATGGCTCACAAGGTGATCGTCACCGTGGGCGAGCTGAAAGGCGAGGACGTCGACAACTACCTGATGGTCACCGCCAAGGGCGGCACCTGCGTCGCGACCGCGATGGGCAGCCTCCTGGAGAATCAGGTGACGCTGAACCTCGCGATGCTGACTTTGATGCAGAAGAACCTGCAGGGCACCATCTTCGGTGGCGGAAACCCTCAGTACGACATCCCGCAGCTACTCTCGATGTACAAGGCGGGCAAACTCAACCTCGACGACATGGTCACCCGCCAGTACAAGCTGGAGCAGATCAACGAGGGCTACCAGGACATGCTGGACGGCAAGAACATTCGCGGCATCATCCGCTACACCGACGACGATCGGTAGGTCATGTCTCAGGAAACGGTCGAGAAGACACCGGTGGTCGCCGCCTCGGAGGCGTCGTGGCGATGCGTGCAGGCGGGCGACAAAGACGGTTGGCTCGCCCTGATGACCGACGATGTCGTCATCGAGGACCCGATCGGCCCTTCGGTCACCAACCCCGAGGGCACCGGCATTCGGGGCAAGGAAGCGGTCGGCGCATTCTTCGACACGAACATCGGACCCAACCAACTGACGGTGACGCGTGAAGCGACGTTTCCGTCCAGCTCTCCCGCCGAAATCGCCTACATCCTCACGCTGCGGACGAGGTTCCCGAACGGGTTCACCGCGACCGTGCGCGGCGTCTTCACCTACAGGGTGGACGACGCCGGCCGGATCACGAACCTGCGTGGCTACTGGAACATGGACGCCATGCAGTTCGGGCAAGAGGGCGAAGGCGATTAACCAACCGCTGGCGGGCCGCGGTGCGGTGGTCGTCGGCGGCTCACGCGGCATCGGCCTCGCCGTGGCGGAACTGCTGGCCGTGCAGGGCGCCGGTGTCGTCGTCGACGGGTGCGACCGAGGTGCGGTGAACGTCGCGGCGCGACGCATCCCCGGCGCCGTCGCGCATCCGGGGTCCCCGCCGACCCGGAGATCGCCGACGTCCGGATCGACAGGTGGGTAACCGAATTCGGGCGAATCGACATCCTGGTGAACTGTGCGGGCACCGTGGCTGGCCACCGAGTCGATCCTGAAGGTGACCAGCGCACAGTTTCGCGACCTGATCGACGCGCACCTCGGCACGACGTTCGAGACCTGCCGCGCCGCGGCGCCCCACATGGTCGCCCACGGCGCCGGTTCGAGTTGAACGAGCACGGTGTGCGCGCGAACGTGGTCTGCCCCGGCGCGAAGACGCGGCTGTCCACCAGGACTACGAGGGTCACATCACGGCGCTGAACCGCCGCGGCCTGCTCGACGAGTTGAGCACACCGACGGCACTCGACTCGCCACCGTGGTCGGGCGACGAGATCCATCCGATGGTCACGCGGTGAGCTTTTTTGTCGGACCGGCACGGCATAATCGAACATGTGAGCGAATCGAATCGGCCGTCGCGCGAGGAGATCGTCGCGCGCTTTGACCGGTTGTTCGCCAAGGCCAACGCAAGCGATACCGACGAGACCCGGTCGTTGATCGCGCGGATCGGTGCGGCGTCGCGAGCCGAGGCGATGGCCGCCGCCGAGCGGTTGGTGGCCATCGGTGAGCTGTTCGCGGCTCGGCTACGCACGTTCGGCGAGACCGAAGACTGGGCGGTCGACACGACGGAGGTGGTGGCCAGCGAGGTGGCCGCCGAGCTACGCATCAGCCAGGCCATGGGCATCAGCTACCTGCGCTACGCCCGGGCGATGCGCGAGCAGCTTCCACAGTCGGGCGCGGTGTTTCGCTCCGGCGACATCGACTTTCGGATGTTTCAAACGCTGGTGTATCGCACGGATCTGATCACGGATCGCGATGTGCTCGCGGCGGTTGACGCAGAGTTGGCGCTTGCCGCGCCGCGGTGGCCGTCCATGACGCAGGGCCGGCTGGCTGCGCAAGTCGACAAGATCGTCTGGCGGGCGGACCGGGACGCGGTGCGGCGACGCCGAGAAGCCATTCGCGACAGGGAAGTCTGGATCAGCGACCGTCATGACGGACTCTCCGATATCCACGGCACCCTGCTCACGCCTTATGCGCATGCCCTCGGCAAGCGCCTGGCCGGGCTGGCCGCCACGGTATGCGACGCCGACCCTCGCACGGCAGATCAGCGCCGCTCGGACGCGGTGGGCGCCCTGGCCGCCGGCGCGGACCGGTTGGATTGCCAATGCGGCCAGGACAATTGCCCGGCAGGCGGTAAAGCAGCGGGTCCAGTGGTCATCCATGTGATCACCGACCAAGCCGCGCTCGAGGGCCGATCTTCAGGATTCGGCTCTGAGGTCGGCGCCAACGCGTTGATCCCACCAGAACAGCTCACCGAGTTGGCGAAGTCCGCGAAGGTCGTTCCAGTGATCCATCCGTCGGATGCGCCCGCCGAGTGCGGCCGCACGCCGTCACGCGCATTGGCTGACTTTGTGCGTTGCCGCGACATGACGTGCCGCTTCCCCGGCTGTGACCGGCCGGCCACGTGTGCCGACATCGACCACACCATTCCGTCCGGTGATGGCGGGGCCACGCACGCATCCGATCTGAAATGCCTTTGCCGCCTGCATCATCTGCTGAAGACCTTCTGGGGTTGGCGAGACGAGCAACTGCGCGACGGCACTGTGATCTGGACGTCTCCGTCGGGCGAAAAGTATGTGACCACTCCCGGATCGGCACTGCTCTTCCCCAGCCTCTGCCAACCGACGGGTGTTGCGCCCGTTGGCACCCCGGAGTACGTGAACCGTTGCGGTGACCGGACGGCCATGATGCCCGGGCGGGCACGCACACGAGCGCAGAACCGAGCCCAGCGCATCGCAGCCGAACGTCGGCTGAATCGCACGGAACGACAGCTGCAATCGGATCCAGTCGTCGACTACTTCAACCTTCCGCCACCGAATCCCGACGATCCGCCTCCACCATTCTGATCTCCCGTCCAAGGGTCCGAATGGTCTGCAGAGCATCGGTGACGTCACCGTCCGTAGGTCACGGTGGCGGCCGGTGTCAACCGCCTTGGGACTCCTGAAGTCCGATGCACTCACCCGTGTTGGCGCCGGTGCATGGAATGCCATCGACCGCCGGAAGATCTGGGTTACCGGGGATGGACGCCGGCATGTTGGGTGCCGGTGCTGCGCCGCAGGCCCCGGTCGCGGGCTCCGCGACCATCCCGGGCGGGCACTCGGCGACAGGTATCGACACGTTCGGAGTCGATACGGCAAGGATGGCAACCGCTGGGGCCGCCGCAACCGCGGCTACGAACCCACTGACAAGGATTGCTCGCCGTGCTGGAAGGTGAAAGGAAATCATTGGCCACACCTGTTCTGAAGTGCGAACTCTGCGCCCGGCTCGTTCGTCGGCAAACGCCAGTTTCGCTGTTGGGAACTCTATACACCGCATCTGGTGTCTGGTTGTGGAATGGCATTTTGACGAAGACAGACGCGATGCCGCCCGGGGCAACCCCGCATCACTCGGGCAGCCGATGGTCGCGATACTGCTCGCGCAGCTTCAGCTTGAGCACCTTGCCCGTGGCCGTGTGCGGCAGTTCGTCGACGAAGACCACATCGTCGGGTAGCCACCACTTCGCCACCTGGTCCGACAGGTGGGCCAGTAACTCCTCGCGAGTCGCCGAGTGGCCGGATCGCAGCACCACCACCAGCAGCGGACGTTCCTGCCACTTGGGGTGCGGCACGCCGATGACGGCCGCCTCCGCCACCGCGGCATGCCCTATCGCGGCATTCTCCAGGTCGATCGAGCTGACCCATTCACCGCCGGATTTGATGACGTCCTTGGCACGATCGACCAGCTGCAGATAGCCGTCGGGATCGATCGTCGCAACGTCGCCGGTGGGAAAGAACCCGTCGTCGTCGAGCAGGGTTCCGGCCTCGCCCTTGAAGTAGCCGCTGGCGATCCAGGGCCCGCGAACGTACACCTCGCCGAACGCCTTGCCGTCCCAAGGCAACTGGCGCCCACCGTCATCGACGATCTTGAGGTCGACGCCCCACATCCCCCGGCCCTGCTTCACCTTGACCCGGAGCTGTTCGTCGGGCGGCAGCGAGGCATGCTTGGGCAGCAGCCTGCCCATCACGCACAGCGGGCTGGTCTCGGTCATGCCCCAGCCCTGTCCCGCCTCGGAGCCGAAGTCACGCGCGAATCGTTCGATCATCGTCGCCGGCAGAGCCGAGCCGCCGGAACCGGCCCACTGCAGACCGATCTCGCGCGGGTCGATCTCGGGATGCTCGTCGAGGTAGGCGAACAGCATCATCCAGACGGTCGGCACCCCCTGGGTGAAGTTGACAACCTCCTGCTTCATCAGGGCGTACACGCTCTCGCCGTCCAGGTGCGGACCGGGCATCACGAGCTTGGCGCCCACCATCGCCGCCGCATACGGCGTGCCCCAGGCGTTGGCGTGGAACATCGGCACCACCAGGAGAATGACGGAACCGCTGTGGATGTCGCCGGTATCGCGCGACAGCGCGGCCAGCGTGTGCAGCATCGTCGAACGATGTGAATACAGAACACCTTTCGGGTGGCCGGTGGTTCCCGACGTGTAGCACAGCGATGACGCGCTGCGCTCGTCGAACACGGGCCACTCGTATGAGGTCGAATGTGATCCGATCAGATCGTCCCAGCAGAGCGCATCAGGCACAGCGATATCCGGCATGTACTCGTGGTCGGTCATCGCGACGAAGGCCCGAACGGTCGTCAGCTGCGGCGCCAGTTGCGCGACCAGCGATGCGAAGGTGATGTCGAAGAACAACACCTGGTCTTCAGCGTGATTGATGATGTAGACGATCTGGTCGGGGAACAGCCGTGGGTTGACCGTGTGCATGACGGCCCCCGCGCCGGAGACCCCGAAATACATCGCCAGGTGCCGGTCACTGTTCCAGGCCAGTGTCCCGACCCGGTCGCCCGGCTCAATTCCGAGCTGGGACAGGGCGTTTGCCACCTGCTTGGACCGGTCGCGCACCTCGGCCCAGTTCGTGCGCCGGACCGGCCCCTCGGGCAGCCGCGAGACGATCTCGGTATCGGGGTGGAAGGTGGCCGCGTGGTCGATGAGCGACGAGATCAACAGCGGCCGATCCTGCATCAGTCCCAGCATGATCCGAGGCTAGCTTCTTCAGCTGGGTGGTAGGCCCCGAGTCGTCAAGGACAAGCCGCGTAGGGCGGAGATCCCTCCTGGATGGACCGGAGCTGAAGCGACAGGCGCAACAGGGCGAGCCACTCGTTCGTGGACGTATACATCGGGTCTGGGCCATAGCCGCCATGCCAATACTCATCGGCGCTGGTGCGCGTCAACACCGCATTCGGGTCGCGCTGGACGCCTTTCCAGGTTGCCTCCGTGACCGGCGCGGTGAACAGTGCCGGATCTATCACCATGCGCTGGGTGAAAGGGAAACGGAAGAACGGAAAGCCGATGCGCTCGCGCACGCACAGCGTGGGCGCGACGTGGAATGTCCACTCGACAAAGCAGTGGGGATTGTTCCTGGTGTTGACGTGCAACAAGTTCTGAGGGCTGCAGTCGATCCACACTTTCCGCGGCGACAACCCGCTGTTGATCATGAGGCGGCACATCTCATGGGCCCGAGCAAAGCAGCCATCGTCGGGATAGCGGAACGGGATGCAGGGCGGCGGGACCGTCAGAGGATCACAGGTGGTGACAGCCACCGAATCGAACGCTTGCTGGGCACTCTCCCTCGACACGCATTCGAACCAGAACCACCAGGGCCACAGGAGCCACCACCGGATCCACCGCCGCAACCGGGCAAGCCAGTCCAGGTCAGGGATCGGGGTCAGCGGGAAAGGGGGCAACAGCCGCCCAAGGGTATCCAGGTCGTCGGGTGTGAGGGTACGGACGCCGATGATCTGGTGGGAGTCGTCACCGACGACGATGACCGGCTCCGAACCCCTCAGAGCGCCGCGCAATTCACGCTCGAGTTGGGCGAAGTCCGGATTGTCCAGCCTCAAGCGGTGAACGGCGTGCGACGCGTCCAGCGTCACCCTGAAGGCACCTTCGGCGTCGTAGTCGATGCGGGCCACCCTGGCCACCGTGGGAATGAGTAGGCGCGTCAGTGCTTCGGTGTCGGAATCGATCTCCAGATAAGCCGGCAGCCTCTGACTGCCGAGACCGTCGAGGACGCGGGCGAATCCCTCGGAGCGCGGATCGGTCGGGTCCAGGCGGGCGCGACGTTCGTCGTCCAGTTCCACCGAGACGCCGGCACCGCGCCTCAGCGTTTCGAGGGCCTGATCCAGGGGTTGCTCGAGTCGGACGCGGATCGAGATGATGGCGGTCGGCATTCCCGTCACAGTATCGGCGCGATCGGCGCCGCACCGCCATTCGGTGAATCATCTACGATCGTGCGCCGAAAACCCTTCGCAGGGCGATGAATCGGACCAGCGTCGCGACCAAGTTGGCGAGCACCAGCGCCGCCAGCTCCACGCCCTTGCCGACAGTCGAGTCGTAGCGATGCAGCAGAAACAGCGATCCGCTGGTGATGGCCAGGCCGAACGCGAACACCAGGAGGCCGTGCAGCTGATGGCGCGCGACGCCGGTGCGTCCACGAATGCGGAAGGTGAACGCGCGGTTGGCCGCGGTGTTGCCGATCGCGGTGATGAGCAGCGCGGTGAGGTTGGCGGCCTGCGCCCCCATCGCGGGATGGAACAACAGGTACAGCAGCGCGAACGCCACGGTGCTGGCGATGCCGACGATGCCGAACCGCACCATCTGGCCGACCATGCCGTGGGGCACGCCCGCTACGAGCGGCTCCCGGCCGAGGCTGCGCTGAAGCTCGCGGACCGGCAGTGCGCCGGTGGCCAGCGCGCGGCCCACCCGCCAGCAGCCCTTCAGATCGTTGATGGCCGTGTTGACGATGTCGACCCGCGAATCGGGATCGTCGACCCAGTCGACAGGCACCTCGTGGATACGTAGCCCGGCGCGTTCGGCGATCACCAGGAGTTCGGTGTCGAAGAACCAGCCCGTGTCGACGACGTGCGGCAGCAGCTGCCGCGCCACATCGGCGCGGAGGGCCTTGAAACCGCACTGCGCATCCGAGAAGCGCGCGCCCAGAACACTTTTCAGGATCAGGTTGTAGCTGCGCGAGACGAATTCGCGCTTCGGCCCGCGGACCACCCGCGACGATGCCGCCAACCGCGACCCGATCGCGACGTCGGAATGCCCGGAGATCAGCGGCGCGACGAGCGGCATCAAAGCCGAAAGCCCGGTGGACAGATCGACGTCCATGTAGGCGACCACGTCGGCATCCGACGACATCCACGCCTCGTGCAACGCACCGCCGCGGCCCTTGGCATCCAGATGAATCACGTCGACGTCCGGCAGCTCGTCGGCCAGGGCATGCGCCACCGCCAGCGTGCTGTCGGTGCTGGCGTTGTCGGCCACGGTGATTCGCGACGCATAAGGGACTTCGTCCGCCAGATATCGATGCAGCCGGCGGATGCTTCCAGGAAGGTCGATTTCTTCGTTGTAAACCGGGATCACGATGTCGAGGACGTAGCTGCGCGTGACGCGCGAATCCACCTCCGACGGACTGGGCCCCGCCAGGTCGGTCATGGCGTCCACCGTCTCCGAACCAGCTGCTACCCCACTGCGCCGCGGCTGGGAGCTTCCTGGAATGCTCGTGCCCATGGCGACGGTATTCACCAAGATCATCAACGGGGAGCTGCCAGGCCGGTTCGTCTACGAAGACGACGACATCGTGGCGTTCCTGACGATCTCACCGATGACGCAGGGCCACACGCTGGTGGTGCCACGGGCCGAGATCGACCAGTGGCAGGACGTCGAGCCGACGGCGTTCGGACGCGTCATGGAAGTCTCACAACTCATCGGCAAGGCCGTGTGCAAGGCGTTCGGGGCACAGCGTGCCGGGGTGATCATCGCCGGCCTGGAGGTCCCGCACCTTCACGTGCATGTGTTCCCGGCGTACCACCTGACCGATTTCGGTTTCGCCAACGTCGACAACAACCCGTCGCCGGAGTCCCTCGACGAGGCGCAGGCAAAGATCAAAGCGGCACTGACCGAAATAGCCTGAGCCCTAATGGACGTGGGCCACCACGTCGGCGATGCGTGGCAGATTCACCTTGAAGCGGCAACCCGCGCCAGGCGCAGTGGTGATGCTCACCGTGCCGCCGTGCGCGTAGACCAGCGAGTCGACGATCGACAGGCCGAGGCCGGTGCCGCCGCTGGTCCGCGCGCGTGAGGAATCGGCCCGGTAGAAGCGCTCGAATACCCGGTGCGCATCCTCGGTGCTCATGCCCGGGCCCTCGTCGCACACCTCGACCACGGCCTTGTTGTCGTCGGTGCCCACCCGCACCGTGATACCGGCGGTGTCCGGCGTGTGTTGAAGCGCGTTGGCCACCAGATTGCCGAGCACCTGGCGCAGCCGGGCCTCGTCGCCGAGCACCTCGGGGGTGCCGGGCCCGTCGAGGACCTCCATGGTGATGTCGCGCTGCGGTGCGATCGACTGCGCGTCGTGCACCGCGTCACTGGCGAGCGCGAGCAGATCGACGCGATGCCGTTCGAGCGGACGCTGCGCGTCCAGACGGGCCAGCAACAAGAGATCCTCCACGAGCAGACCCATCCGGCGGGACTCGCTTTCGATGCGGCTCATCAGCATCTCGACGTCGCTGGCGGCGCCCTGCCGGTAGAGCTCGGCGAAGCCGCGGATGGTGGTCAGCGGGGTGCGCAACTCGTGGCTGGCGTCGGTGATGAACCGGCGCATCCGGTCCTCGGAGCTGCGGGCGTGTTCGGCCGAGGACTCTGACGACGCCACCGCACGCTGGATCTGGGCGAGCATGCCGTTGAGCGCCAGAGAAAGTCGGCCGACCTCCGTACGCGGGTCGCGCTGTGGGATACGGCGTTCGAGTTCTCCTGCTGCGATCGCGGCGGCGGTCTGCTCGACTTCCACCAGCGGCCGCAGACTGCGGTGCACCACCGCGTAACCCACGACACCGAGCACCAGCAGCACGGCCGCGCCGATGCCGACCTGGGCGTAGGTCAGCGCACGGACCGTCGACTGCACGTCGGAGAGGTCGATCGCGACGGTGGTGAGCTCACCCTGCGGGCCGCGTACCGTCATCGCCCGCCACTCGACATTCGAGTGGGCGATCGATCCCAGGGTCACCGGCACGGGGCCCACGTCGTTGTCGGCGGGCAGATTGGGTTCGGCCTCACGGTCGTTCACGGCCATCCACACGTGACGGTCGGGGTCGATGCCGCGGACGTAGAAGTTCGATGGCGGCCTGGCCGGGTTGGGCCCTTCGATCGGCGGTGTCGGCATGCGCCGCGGTGCCTGCGCCCAGCTGCGGGAGGCGTCCAGCAGAGTCTCGTCGACCCGGCTGATGAGGTCGTGGCGCAGAATCGAGGTCACCGCGATTCCCGATGCCAGCAATCCACCGGCCACCAGCACCAGCGTGGCGGCCACCAATCCGACCCTCAGGGGTATGCCTCGTCCGCGCAGTACGGCCACCCCTCTATTCTTCGCCAGAGATCAGCGCACTTCCCGGCTCTTCGCGCAAGCGCTCATCGCGGTTCGCGGAGGACGTATCCCACGCCCCGCAGTGTGTGGAGCAGGCGCTTCTCACCGGTGTCGATTTTACGGCGCAGGTACGAGACGTAGGACTCGACGACGTTGACGTCGCCGCCGAAGTCATAGCGCCATACGTGGTCGAGGATCTTGGGTTTGCTCAGCACGGTGCCCGCGTTGATGATGAAGTACCGCAGCAAGGTGAACTCCGTCGGCGAGAGTGAAACCGGCTGGCCGGCCTTCCACACCTCGTGGGTGTCCTCGTCGAGCTCGATGTCTGCAAAGGTGAGCCGGGCGTTCCGGGGCTCCTCGATACCGCGGCCCGACCTGCGCAGGATCACCCGAAGCCGCGCCACCACTTCTTCCAGGCTGAACGGCTTGGTGACGTAGTCATCGCCGCCGAGCGTCAGGCCGGCGATCTTGTCCTGCAGCGTGTCGCGGGCGGTCAGGAACAGCGCGGGTGAGTCGATTCCGTCGGCGCGCAGCCGGCGCAGCAGACCGAACCCGTCCATTCCGGGCATCATCACGTCGAGGATGACGGCGTCGGGGCGCACTTCGCGCGCCTTGTCCAGGGCCGCGGGCCCGTTCGACGCGGTATGGACCTCGAAACCCTGGAACTTCAGACTCACCGACAGAAGCTCGACGATGTTCGTCTCGTCGTCCACGACGAGGACGCGGGCCTCCGGAGTGTTGTCAGGTAGTGCAGCCATCGCCATTCCGCCAATGTTCGCGACTTCCCTTGGAATCATGCTGCAAGAAGCCTGTCAACTTCCTGTGAGTTTGATTCCCGTTAGTCGCGACGAAGCATCCGGTGACCTGACCATACGCCCATAAACTGGGTCGATGAACCTCGGCAAAACCCTTACGGACCTGGCGACCGCACCGATGCGCGTCGGCCTCGCGGTCGCCGACGCCGGCCTGGGAGTGGCCAACGGCGCCCTCGGAGTCGCGCAGCGCACGCTCGGCGAAGCCAACACGAACACCTGGTCAGGCTCGGCTTCGGTGGCGCATATCCTGGGGATCGACGACGCGGTCGAGCGGGCGAACCGGTTGGCCCGGCTGATGGACGAGGACCAGCCGCTGGGCCGGGCGCTCGCCCCGGACGGACCGATGGATCGCCTGCTCAAGCCCGGTGGCCTGGTCGACCGGCTGACCGCGCCCGGTGGCGTGCTGGACCGGCTGACCCAGGAGAACGGCGGGCTGATGCGCGCCATCGAGCCCGGCGGCCTCGTCGACCAGCTGCTCGACGAGGACGGCCTGATCGAGCGACTGCTGGCCGAGGACGGTCTGGCCGACCGGCTGCTTGCGGAAGGCGGCGTGGTCGACAAGCTGACCGCGCGCAACGGGCCCCTGGAACAACTCGCCACCGTCGCGGACACCCTGAATCGGCTGGCGCCGGGGCTCGAAGCGCTGGAGCCGACGATCGAGGCGCTGCGCGACGCCGTCATCACGCTCAGCCAGGTCGTGAACCCGCTGAGCAGCATCGCCGACCGCATTCCGTTTCCCGGAAGGCGGCCGCGAGGACGGCCGACGACCCGGCCGGTGACATCGCAGCGCATCATCGATGCCGACGAGTGAAGCCCGATAAGCTTTGAGCCCGCAGGCCTCCTTAGCTCAGTGGTAGAGCACTCGCCTTGTAAGCGAGCGGTCGTCAGTTCAATCCTGACAGGGGGCTCCACTCGCGGCTTGATCCGGCGGCTAACTGTCGGTGGCGAGTCATAGCGTCGAGCGCATGAGACAGTGCCGCGGCTGGTTCAGCACTCTGGAAGCGGCCTGAATCCGGCGAAGCGCGGACTGACGGCGTTTTGGACCGCAAGTACCGCCGACAGCGATACGCCAACGGTCAGTCGGACTGGCATGGGCTCCGATGGCACTGATCACGCCGGCCGGATCGGCCTCCGGAATGCGAATAGTCCCACGGCTGGCACCGGTCTATGCGGATTAGATCCGGTCTATGCGGATTAAATTCAGCCCTACCTGTGCGTAAGCGTCCGGCAGGACGGACCAGCGCCGCCACGCCTCTTTCACGCTTCCAAAGTCGTACGGGAGTTCACCTACCTCACTTACCAGGTCCACCAGCAGAGCGTAGGTTTGCGTAAAGAGTTCTAGGTTTCCGTTGATCGTAGAAGGTATCAAAAGTGAAAGGGTGCTACCGGGAATCCACGTGGAGCTCTGCAAAAGCGCTTTCTCGATACGGTTGGCCACACTTCGATCACGCCCCATACGCCCCTCTTGTTCTGCGTAAGCGGCGAAAAACGCCGTGAACTGCGGAAGCATCGGGTAGAAGAAGCGCACGGAATCATTGGCGTCGGTTATCAGTGCTGTTCCGCCGGGCCGAGTCAGCTGCGAAACGCAGTCGAGTGCTGCCGGAATATCCTCAAGATGCTGAAGCAAAAGGCGCATCAGGACGAAATCGTACGTACCATTGTGATCAAATAGATGACTTTTTTCAAATGAAATATTATTGGTGCGTGTCTCCTGATTGGCAATACCGACAAGCTCAGGGGAGATGTCAATGCCGGTGTAACTCTTGTCGGGGAATCGTGCCGCGATCTGCTTGAGGTAATATCCGTTTCCGGTTCCGACATCAAGCACAGTACGAGCCTCATGCCATTGAGGTGACGTGTAATAAAAGCTGAGTTCTTGAGCGATTGCAAACTCGGTCTGAAGCCGCTGCATCTGGTCCCAGATTCTCTGGATAACTGCTTTGTGGGTACCGAAGTGCGGATCGGGTTCAGCGTCGGATTGTCGAGTAGTCATCCCACACCCCGCGTAGGGAGATGTGCTGTCCCATTACTAATTTCAATGTACGCGATCAGCAGGTACATCCGGTGGGGCCCGTTGAAGTCGCCATCGATCACCTCAGCAGCCATGCAGGGAAGGAAAGACTTACAGCTAAATCGATCATCTGGGTGAGAGCTGTTGATCCTTAGTGGAACAGTCGCTCGAGCGAACCCATAATTCTTAACCACGGTTTCGGTTAGCTTCAGCTGCTCCTGCAAGAACTCGTTCCAGTCCTCGCTGTCTGAAAATTTCTCCATCCGTTTGAGCAATCGGTCCAATGTAAGCGGTCTGTCCCCCTTCGCGGCGGTCTTGCCTGCATAACCGTAGAGGCGGCTAAACTCTTCATCAAAGTCGACAACTCTCGTCGGGGCATTCGGGTCGTCGAACTCGCCATATCTCGAGAATGTGACTTCGACAACCGAAAACGGATAGAACCGGGTGATCGACTCAGACAGCATGCCACGGAGTTTCTGCACAGGATCAGGTGACGGCGCCTCAAACTTACTTTCGATTTCTTGGAGAGCCAATTGCAAGTTACTTATAAGTGTGTCATCTTTAGCATCGATCACATCCTTCAGAGCTCCGGGTATATCTACTTGGAAGTCGTCTAAAGCGGGAAAATCGTTGCCCGCAATGGAGTCGATTTCCTCCAAAACCTTGTCCTGTCTCCATTCCTGATAAGCCACTGCAGACTCATAAACGGGAAGATCGTCTTTCGAGTCGACCATCAGAATCACGGGGGTTTCGTTCTCGCGGGCGCGACGATATCCAAGTTCGTAGGTCACGGTGGGATTACGCTCCGACAGCAGCGCGATCAGAATATCAGCGTTATAGATCTGCGAGAGCGCATTTCTGGGGATCTGATCCGTAACGGCCCTCGCCACTTCCACGTCGTAAGTTAAACGCATTCCCGTCGTGTGAGAGCCGGTAGGGACCACCTGACACTTCTCTTCTATAATGTATTTGAGGCGTCTGAAATTCAGAATTGCCTTCCTGCGTTCCGCTCCCGGCCTGCCAAAAGGCATCGCCACCACCACATTCCTTTGCCTCATTTCCACACCTCTTTCTTTTTACTCGGGAGTGGGAGCGGCTCGACCAAACAGATTGAGATCGTCATCACCGGCGAGAGGCCCAGATGAAGCTTTTGAGTGAGGCGATGGCCGATGAAAGCGGCGAGCGCCTGTTCGACGTCGCTCATGTCCGTGCTCTTGTTCTTGATCGTGCCTTTTGACTGTGACAGCAGGCCGTTGGTGGCCCTTGCCATGCATTTCGGCCGCCGATCCAGCTATTCGACGTCCTACAGACTCCGGCGTCGCTGTTCTTCATCGCCCGGTTCAGCTCATCAGTCCAGTGCCGACCGGGACGCACCATGTCGGCGTTGAAAAGGATGTCGTTCGCCGGCGGCGGCTCGTGCCGTAGCAACGACCTGCGCGCGTTGTCCTCACCGAACTCGGCGCTGGCATGACTAATGAAGATTCGGTACATGGCCGTGCCAAATCAGAAGGCGCGCCGTCGCCGCGCCGGTGTTTCCCCGATCGTTCACCGCTACCCCTCACGTCGGTTGGTGGGAGTGTATGCAGGGCTAACGATCGGGGAATAGAGTAGCGAACTACCTGCTTCGCGCGGTCTTGTGGCATCGACAAACTTCCCCGGAATGCCATTCTTTTCTCCGGCTCGAGCTCACCCGCCTAGAGGCGATGGAGCGTGACGCCATCGTCCGTAGCCTGTCGGAGGGCGACGTAGCAAGGTCGACGCCGCCGAGACGACGTCCCACGCCACGATCTACCGCAAGATCAAGACTTCGGCATCACCTGAAGGTTCAGACCGACGGGGTGCAGCACCCTGGCCGCACCACAGTCCCTAACAGGCGGTGTTCGGTGTTCGCCGGTGGATTCGACCTCCAAAGTCGATGCGCGGTCGCGGGATTCGATCAGATCGACGACTCCCCCGGTGCTGCGTGCGTCTGCGTGAGTCATGCGGGCGGGAAGTGTTGGCGCCCCGCATAGACACCAGTAAGGAGTCGCGGCGATATCGAGAAAACTCTCGCAGGCCGCGTGTACGCGGTGGTCCACCTACATCGTGCTGCTGATGCATCTTGGGTTCGATTAGCGTGGGCCGCGGCTATGTGCCTCCGCGGCTGGCCCGCGCCGATGCCCGCTCGGCCGCCTGGGTGTGCTCGGCGGCGGTGACTATCACCGCATCCGAGCCCGGATACACCGTGGCCTCGTGGCCGGTCACGAGCCAGCGCACCACATAGGGTGGCGAGCCGTCTTGCGAGCGGACCTCGATGATCTCCGCATGCTGATCATGCCGTTCGGTAGTCGAGCCCTTGACCACCAGGAAGTCGCCCACCTTCGCCTTCATCGCCCGCTCCCTTCCTCAACCGTGTGAGATCGCAGACGCCTCCATCGTGCGCGCGATTCGAACTCGGCGGAAGCGGATCGGACAAGGTGAGTTCGAAAGTCCGTCGTCCCGGCCTACGCCACGCCAGGATCTACCGCACGATCAAGGACTTCGCATCACCTGAGGATCCTGCGCACCATCTCTTCCCAGGGCGCCAGTCCAGTCGCAACAGCTTTCGAGAGACTTGTCCGTGGACTGGTTCGCGACTTGCGTGACAGCCCGGGCACCCAGATACACATTTCCACTTTCCCGGCCGCGGACATCGCCTCGTCAGGTCAATCCTGACAGGGGCTCCGCGTTCAGCGCACGGACGAATATGGTTCGGCCCGCCCCCGCGGGAATCTGAGGGGACGGGCCGAAACGAGCAGATTCCTATTTTTTGAATGCGTCTTTGACCTTCTCGCCTGCATCCTTCAGACTCGACTTGGCCTGATCGGCCTTGCCCTCGTTCTCGGTGCTCTTATCGCCGGTTACCTTGCCCAGACCTTCTTTGGCCTTACCGCCTAGGTCGTCGATCTTGTTGCTTGCCTTGTCGTCGGCTCCCATGATGCGTCCACTTCTTTCTGGTGAGTTCGGGACTCGGAATTGAGCCTCACAGTTCGGATACCTCACCCTGGTGATTCCGAAACGCCGCTGTGACATGAAACTCGCCGGTGGACGCGGAGCGGCCTCAAACCGCGAGCAGTCGGTCGAAGAATTCTCGGTAGCGTTTGAGGGCGACTCGAAGATCCTCGGTGGACGCTTCTTCGCCGCGACCCCAGTGTTGTTCGAGGCGCGAACGCGCCTCTGTGAAGCCCCTCGTCAGGTGTTCGACCACATCCGACACCAGACCATCAGCCTTGTGCACGCAGTCTTCGGGGTCGTCGACGAAGCCTTTCTGGACGTGGTCCCACCGCGCACGGAGTTCGGCAAGCTCGCCCTCTGCGAAGAGCGGTCGGTCAGTTGATGCTTGCGTTCCAGACTGGACTGGATCTGCGGTCTCGCCGGCCGGTTCGGTACGTGTGATCACCGGGCCGCTGTTGGCGGGCGACGAAAAAGCTTCATGCCCAGTTTGATTGGCGATCGGACCCTCCGTCTGTACGTGCTCAGTCGGCGCGTTCGACAGACCGAGGGGAGGCGTGGTCTCGTTGCGTTGATCGTGCGTGGTCATGCCCGTGCCTCCTGTGCCTTATCGGTGCCGTGCGGCCTGCCATTGTTGTTGTCCGCAGAGAGCAGCCTCTCGAAGAGCGCGCGGTAATGGACGAACGCCTGGCGCTGCTTCTCGGTGCCGACGTCCACGTTCTGCTGCGACAGGTGAATCGTGTGCGCAGCCCGGTAGTTCTCTACCACCGCTGGGTGATCGACGGAGATATCGGCGGCCCGCTGATCGAAGTCGTCGACGGGGTACCCGCGTTCGCGCATGACTTCGGTCACGAGCCGATCGGCTTGGCCCACCGCGGCCGCCGGACTATCGACGAATGCAGTCTGTACTGCGCGCCAGCGGTCCGCGTACCCCTCTAACGCAGCCCGTGTCAGTGGACGGATGTCGAGCTTGTCTCTCTTGCGTTCGCGCGCGACAAGTTCTTTTTCGGCCGCCTTTTGTTCGCCAGCCTCGGCAACTGTTCGCTCGTACTCGGGGCCGAACTGTTCTTTGAGGCGTTCCGTCCGTTTACGCCTCGCCGCCGAAACGGCGAGGATGAGACAAGCGACGGCTACCACGACAATCGCTGCGATGAAAAACCATCCCCAGATAGGCATTTGGAGCTCCTTTCGTTGATTGGTGAAGCGTGGGGAACCTCGGCGGTCAGTAGTAGTGGCGGCGGCGACCAACAGCTCGGCCGGTCGTGTGCAGGAGTGCGGGCAAGATGAGCCCGAGGATGACGAGAATGATTCCGAGCACGATCATGGTTCAACCTTCCTGGCTTGGCGCCGGATGCGGCGCTTCATAATTCGGACCGGTCAACAGTGCTTGGCACTGAAACCAATGAAAGACCCTCTGGGGAGGTTGCAGTACACCCCTAGGGCGGTAATCTCTGGCACAGCCTCAGCGACCGGGAATCCGAGATCCTCGCGCGCATCGCGGGAATCAACAGCAACGGGTGGCCGGGATGGACTCGCGTGAGCCAGCCGATCAGCCGCGATCGTCGACGTGCGGTTCACGGAACACGTCGACGCGATAGCGTCCGGTCGCGGGTTCGCGGAGCCATGTCTGGTGGTGGTTCGCCAGCTGTTGGGGGAACGGCCACATCAGGCCGTCGTGACGTCCCATTCCAAGCCGGGGAATGCGGCCATGATTCGCCGAATCGCATTGCTAGTACGGCTATTACGAGATCGCCGCGGGCACGGGCGGCGACACCGGTGAACAACTCCAGCCCCACCCGGCCGCGAGGTGCCCACGGCGCCGTGACCCCCGACATACGCCGGGCGACTTGAGTGGCTGTCCACGCCTCCCACAGATCGCTGATCTCGGGCTTCACGCGTCACCGCTGATCGTGCGCATTGCGATCGCGATCGCGCCGCGTCCTCGGCCAACCAATCGAAACCCCTTTCGTTCGTATAAGTGCGCCGCCGGGTTCCGTTGGTGCACGTTCAGCATGATCGCCTCGTACCTGCCCGTGCAGCGCACGATCAACTCGTCGAGCAGCGCGCCACCGACACCGTTTCCGCGCATCCCGGGCCTGACGGCGATGGTGAGTTCAGGAAGCGAAACGGCGTCCGCGTCCACCAGAAGCGGAGGGTCGTGGTGAAAGGTCCAGACGGCTCCTGACCTGAGGTCGGTCGCATCTTCGGCGACAACTGCCACGTCGTCGCTGCCCGGCAGTAGGCTTTGCGTCTCTTCCGAGTCCACGTCCGGAAGGGGCCAATCCTCGATGACGCAGGCATGGCGAGCCATCTCGACGATGAAGGCGCCATCTCGTGCGGTTGCGGCGCGCAGCCTCATATCCGCAGTAAGGGGCATTCGTCCAGCCGACGGTCGAGTATCGCTCTACTCCACCCCTGGCGACGTACGCGAGTGACTATTGATCGATCACCACACGCGAGAGGGCTCACCGATGCTGCCTGACGAGACATTCGGCGCGGATATCGCCGCAGTCCAACCCATGACGCCGGTACTTGAGCTCAGGGGCGTCGGCAAGACGTACCGCAGGGGCGACGAACAGGTGCAGGTGCTTGTCGACTTTGACTTCACGCTGGACGCGGGGGAGTTCGTCGTCGTGACCGGGCCCTCGGGGGCCGGCAAATCGACCCTCCTGCATATTGCCGGCGGATTGGACGCACCGGACAGCGGCACTGTGGCGGTGACCGGCCAGGATGTGTGGTCGATGAGGACCGGCGCACGCGCGGCGTTCCGTCGGCGCAACCTCGGATTCGTGTTCCAGTTCTTCAATTTGGTGCCGATGCTGACCGCTGTCGAGAACGTGTCGTTGCCGCTGGTTCTCGACGGTATACCGGCCCGATCAGCCGACGCACGCGCGCGGGAGCTACTGGAACGGGTCGGGCTCGGCGACCGCGCGCGGCATCGGCCGGCCGAATTGTCGGGTGGACAGATGCAGAGGGTGGCGGTGGCGCGCGCGCTGGTGGCCCGGCCGTCCCTCGTCCTCGCCGACGAGCCGACCGGCAATCTGGACAGCCATTCGTCGACCGAGGTTTTGAAACTCCTACGCTCACTGTCAGACCAGGACGGCACGGCGGTCGTCCTGGTGACACACGACCAGGCGGCCGAACGCTACGGCTCGCGCAGGCTGAATCTCGTCGACGGGCGTGCGTACGCCGTCGACGCCGCCACGCCCGGCGGTGAGCAGTGATGCAAGCGCTGCGCGCCGGATGGCTGACTTTCCGGCGGCTCCACGTCGCCGCGTTGATCGCCGACCGGCGCCGGACGCTGCTCAGCGCGATCGGCGTCGCCTTGGGCGTCACGGTGGTACTCGGGACGTTGATGCTCAAATCCGAGCTCGTCCGCCCGTTCGAATCGTTCGGCCCGGCCCTCACTCACGCCGCCGACAGTGGCGTCATCGAGGTCAGCCCGAACATCAACGGGCGGTTGCCGATCGAGACAGTCAACCGCTTACGCGCCGAGGTCACGGGTGCGGACGCGGTCATCCCCATCGTCGCCGCCCTGATGCCCGTGGACATCGCCGGCAACAGTCACGGGTTCTTCCTGCTCGGCGGTTCCTGCCAGATCGAGTTGCTGGTCGGCCCCTTCGATTGCGAGCAGCGCGCCCACAGCGTCGGCCCCGCAGCCGGACCCGGGGTGCCGCTGCAAATGCCCGAGGCCATTGCCCAGCGACATGGCCTGAAGCTCGGCGAGGAGGTGCGCATCCCCGGCCTGCCACCAGGTTCGGCGCACCTGGGCTGGACATTCCCGGAGTTCGACCGCGTCGAGGGCATCAACGACGGCTACGTGTTGTTGGCCCCTTCCGCGGACATTGCGGCCGGCATGCTCTCGACCCCCGGTTACGCCACCGCCGCGTTCGTCCTCCCGAGCCACGGCACTTACCGCACCGCCATCACGGCCGACATCGACCGCGCCATCTCCGGCGTCGCAACGGCAGGCCCACCTCGCCCGCACCTGCCTGCCGTGTTCGAGAACAGCAAGCAGAGTTTCGACCTCGTCGCGTTGGCCGGCATCATCGTCGGCATCCTCATCGCCGTGAACACCATCCTGCTGGCCGTGGAGGACCGGCGAGCGGTGATGGGGACGATCGGCGCGATCGGCGCCAAACCTCTCGGGTTGTTCGGCGGGATGCTCTGCGAAGGCGCCTTGGTGGGCCTCCTCGGGGGACTGCTCGGAGTCCCAGGCGGTTTCCTGCTAGGGACGTATCTGGTGGACAGGTTCGGGAAGGCCATGTTGGCCGGGTCCGGCGGCACCATCACCGCGGACTTCACGCCGAACCTGATCGTGATCGGGGCAGCCGCGGGCGTCGTGTGCGGGGTCCTCGCGATGATCGGGCCGGCCGCCAGGTTGGTCCGCGACGGGCCGCTGGCCTCGATGGCGAGCGCCGGCGGGGTGCAGCGCGCCAGGAAGATACCGGTGTGGCCGCTGGTCGTCGGGGTTGCTCTCCTGGCGGGCTCCGTCGTCGTGTTGAAGATCTTCGAGCGCGGGTCGCTGCCGCTGAGCGTGGGCGTCAACGGCATGACGGTGGCGTTGTGCGGGGTGGTGCTGGTGACGGTGTGGATCGCCCCGCGTGGCGCCCGGCAATTGACCGAGTTGCTCACGATCGCGCGCCCCGCCGTCGGGCGTCTGCTGGACGCCGATATCAGGCGCTACGCGCTGCTGTTCGCGCTCTCCGCCGCGCTGCTCGCCGAGAGCACCAGCCTGGCCATCGGCTCACAAAACATGCAACTGCTCGGCGCCAGGCAGATTGCCGCGCAGAAGGCTGACCGGTTGCCCGGCGCCTTGTTGATTTCCGCCCAATCGGTGCTCGATCAGCGGGACGGCCGGCTATCCGACTCCACGTTCGATGTGGTGACCGAGGCCGCCGACGGGCGGAGCCTGTCTTCGCGCTGGCGGTCGACCATCTCGTCGGGGACGTCATCGCGCCTCGTCGTCGGCGTCACACCGGGCGATTGGTACAGCCAAGCGTTGTATGAGCCGACCGATGTCCCTGACGGGTTCTGGCAGGGTTTGCGCGACGAGGAGATCGGCCTGAGCGAGATTGCCGCCAGCCGGCTCGGTGTCGGCAGGGGCGACACCGTCGAGCTGCCCACCGTCAAAGGGCCGAAGCAGTACCGGGTGGCCGGCATCGTTGCGCCACGGATGGTCGATGACGCCGCAGTCGGCGATATCGTGCTGGTCTCCGAAAGATTGGCGCGCACCGACTGGGCTGCCGTACGCGACCAGGTCGCGGTTGCCTATCCGTCCGTCGTCGACGCGACGGCCCACCGTGCCGATTTCCTCGACCTCGGCGCCGGATTGTGGGTGTATGACAACGAAGAGTGGCGCGCGGTGGCCACCACGGGGATCACCCGGTTCCTGGAGCCGCTCACGATCGCGGGGTACGTGGTGATGCTTGCTGCCGGCTTGAGCCTGCTGAACGTGTTCGTGCTGGGACTCGTCCAACGCAAGCGTGAGCGAGCCGCGTTGCGGGCGATCGGGGTGACCCCGGGGCAAGAACAGGCCGTGATCGTCGCCAACGCCGCACTGCTCGGCCTGCTGGTCGCCGGCCTCGCCGTGCTCGGGGGTATCGGCCTCACGTATCTGTGGTCGTTGGGCTCATCCGTGTACTACGGCATCAAGATCGAATGGGATGTGCTACCGCTGCCGCTGTGGACCGGAGTGGCGGCCGTGTTCGTGCTCGTCCTGACCGCCGCGGTTTATCCGGTGGTGCATGCGCGGCGGCTGGAGACCGCCGAGGTACTGCGAAGCAGTTAGCCGAGAATCCGGGCCGCGTTGACGGCCGTGGATAGACGATCAGAGTTCGCTGCCTTCGCGAGTACTCATGTTCACACGAGTACCCAGCACCTATGAAAACAGGTAGTGCAGTACTGATTTCGTCCGCTTCATGGCACGGAAGTATTCACGGTGAGCGTGATCCGCTCAGCACCGCAGCCGAGAACGGAGCACGTCATGAACACAAGGCGGCCACGGTGATACCGCCCCGGGTTGCGGTCGGCGCCGCCGGCAGGCTGGCGTGGCGAGTGGGGCGCGCCGCCGTCGTGCAGGTATCTGAAGTCGCGCTGGTCGCCTCGGTGGCCACCAACATGGTCCGGCAACTCGTCGGGGTAGACGACGACAGGACAGGCGGCTCGTCGCCGACAGTGGCCTCACGCGGTGACCCGTTGCCGCGCCCCGTGCTGTTGGTGCACGGATTCTGCGGCACGCAGTCCAGCTGGTCTGTCCTGGCCGAAACCTTAAGCGCCCATGGCTTGATCGTCGTCGTGGGCTCCTATCCGTCATTCGGGACGTCGGTGGAACAGCTCGCCGATCATCTGGTAGCCGAGGTCGAACAGATCGTGGAGCACACCGGCGCACAGAAGGTCCATCTGGTCGGACATAGCCTCGGAGGGGTCGTCATCGCCCAGGCGATCGCCAGCGGTCGGCTCGACGGGCGTGTCGATACGGTCGTCACCCTGGGATCACCGTTCGGCGGCTCTCCGTGGGCGAGTCTGTTGCCGTTCGGCGGCATTGCGCGCGCGCTGCGAGGCGGTTCACCGCTGCTGCGCCGGCTTGCCTCGGCGCCGGTGCCCGAGGGTGTGCGATGGCTGTCTTTCACAGCGTCGTTCGACATGATCGTGCCCGGTCTGCGCTCGGTGCCTCGGAACAGCGATGTCCAGAGCCTCACTGTTGGCGACGTCGGACACAACGGAATGCTGATGAACACCAGGGTGATTCGGCACATCGTCGACGCTCTGCCGGGCTGCGGTCATGGACCGCATGCCTCGGCACACGCGGTGCCCGCATAGGAGCGGAAGCACCGCCCATCGGCTCCCTTTCCGACTGAGACGCGGCCGTCAGCCGTGAACGTCGCGGTGCAATCGTGGAATGTCGTCGCCTGCGCGCCGAAACCGGTGCATGTGTAGCCGAATCGCGGGGCTCGATGCCGCTTCGAATTCCCGGGGCGGCAATGACATCTGGAAGACCAGTCCGCGGCCTGCCGCCCCGTCCACGAGGGCACCGAGTCCGGCGACGGGTAGTTTCAACACCAGCGTGCAGTAGGACGGAAAGGTGTCCTCGAACTGGATGCGATAAACGCCGACGCCGCTCAGGTTCGTGACAAGAGGGTTCCACCGAGCCGAATTGAACGCCGTGGATACGCAGCGAGCGGCCCGCCACGCTCCGGCAGCGTCCAAGAACTGTTGATTGACGCGCATGTCGCAGTGTTCGTCGGCGAAATGGTTCACCATATGGCGAATGCGTTCGGCAATCGAACTGGCGGTCTCTCCCTGGTGTACGTCCACGTTGAGCGTCGTGATGATATTGCCGATGAGCATCGGGTCGAGGCCACAACGATTCCGCGCATTCACGGCGATCGCGAGGATACGATGCTCCACCGCGGGATCGGCATTCATGAGCGCTTCCGAAACATGTGCGCATACCACGTCATTCGCGGACAAGCGCATCCGGTTGCCATACGCGTCTCGCATTCGGGCGATTTCTTCTTCTCCGAAGTACAGACTCAGCGTCCGCTGTCTTCGCGCATCCTTCGCGAGGTACAGCGCACTGCGGGCAAGTTCGGGAAGCCCCAGGCAACGTACGCCAGGCTCGCGAGCCCCATCCGCAGGGAGATGCTCATCGAGGTAGGCGGCGCGGTCTTCGACGATCAACGGCTGCGAGAGTGGCGTTGCTGCTGCGGCGGCGGCCCACGCGTTCATAAAGTGCATCAACGTCTGCATGTCGCCGATCGCGTGGTGCCATGAGAAGCCGATCGCGGTCGCATCGTCCGCAAGATGGGTGATACGCACCTTGCACAGGGGACCCCATCCCCATCGAGCGATCGCGCCGTTCACCGGGTCGACGAGCCATCCCCCGCTGTCCTCGGACCGAACGGATCGCTTCACGAAGCGTGCGACCGGACGATACACACGTGAAAGGCACCCCATGTCCCGCACATTGGATTCGCATCCCGCCGACACCCATGGCCATTCGACCCGCGAAGACCGGAAGGTTCTCCAGCGCCTGCGCAAACGCATCGGCGAGCAGTTTGGTGTCGAGATGCCGCTCGAAGAAGAAGACAACATGGATCGCCAAGTTGGCGACAATGGCATCGCCGACATTGCAGCGGATTTCGAACCGCTCTGTGCGCCTTGGTTTGATCAGTTTCGTCGACACGGTGCGCTACGTTCGGCGATTCACTGCTCGGCGGTCAACTGCGATGCGGCCGCCGAGTTTCGGAATATGAGCGACTCCCCGGAAGTACGACTTCTCGTCGGCGGCGGCATCGGTCCGGACCCGGAAATTCCGGAGCACCGTCCGCAGCACGATGTCCATTTCGGCGATCGCGAACTCAGCGCCGATGCACCGCCGGGCTCCGCCACCGAACGCCAACCATGCCGGTGCCGCCGGCCCGGTGCCGCGGAAGCGATACGGATCGAATTGTTCGGGGTGAGGGAAGATTTCCGGATTCTCGTGAAGATCGGCGATGCGCACGACCACTGTGCGGCCGTGCGGAATCCGCCACTCGCCGAGGTGGAAGTTCGGCGCGCTGACCCGGCGGCCGGCCACATCGATGACGGTGCGTACCCGTAGCACCTCCGAAATCGTGGCCCGACGGAAGTCGCTGCCTCCCTCGTCGACCTCTCTGATCAGTCCGGCCAGCACGTCCGGGTGCCGCCGCAACCGCTCGAACGCCGAGCCCAGTGCCGATGACGTGGTTTCGTGGCCCGCACCGATGAAGGTCAACAGTTCGTCGCAGATATCCAGCCGCGGCAGCCTACTGCGCACCAACACGGCCAGGATGTCGGTCCGCTCATCGAGACCCGGATCGGCATAGGCGTGAGCGATCAGCGTCAATGCGATCCGGTTGAACGCCTTGCGGAACTCGTCCAGCTTCCCCCACGGACTGTGACGTCGGACCGCGGACGGCGGCGCCGGCGCGAAAGCCACGAGCTGTCCGAGTTTCATATAGGGCGGGATGATCCCACGGAGTTCTTCCAGTTCGTCGCGTTCCGACTGAGCAGCGTCGAACAGCGTGTGCAAGACCACGTTCAAGGTGATCCTGTTCATCGGTTCGAGTATCCGGAATTCTGTACCCTCAGGCCAACTCGCGCTTTCACGCAATGTCGCGTCCGCGACCACCGTCTCGTAGCTCTTGAGGCTCTGACCGTGAAATGCCGGTGCGAGCAGCCGGCGCCGATCGCGATGCCGGCTGCCGTCGAGCCCAAACATCGACCCGGGCCCGAACCAATTGCTCAGATTCGGCTGCACGTTGACCAATTCCTCGGCGCCCGCGGCACACACCGCCCTCACCAGAGCCGGGTCGGAAACGACGACCGACCGGCCAAAGAACGGGATGTTGATTTCGAAGATGGGGCCGTGCCGCTTGATCCAATGCCGCATCGCCGTGCGGCGAAACACCGCGAACCCCACACCCTGCGCGACCTTGGGTAAGCGCACTGCCGGCGGGTACAACCCGTTCGGCGTCGACGTTCGGCACGGATTCGCGATGGCCGGATCGGTCATGCGCTCCCCAAACTGCGATGTGGCCTCGGCACCACCGCGGGTCACCAAACGTACTCCGCGTCGCGCACCGGAGAGATCGCTCGACGACATTCGTCCAAGTCGACTCGTCAGGACCGGACGGCTTGCACCGCATCGGCGATGGCGTCCGACGGCAAAGTCCAGATCCTCGTCCACCATCGGAGTGGAAAGTGCCAACACGCGTTCGTGCCGGCCTTGAGGGCACCGGTGACTGCGCGCTCGATGGGCTCAAAGCGGTGGCCGAGGACCAGCGACGTATAGTGTTGTTGCAGTCCAGGATTCGAGCGCCGCTTTCGTCGGTGAGCCACGCGCCCTGGCCGCTGCGCGCCATTGGAACGGCCAGCGGGACGAAGAGCGTCGACCGGGATGTCCCACTGGGGATGACCGCGCGAGCGCGGGCGGAGAGATCCGCGGGGAACTCGGTGGTCGGAGAACGAGCAAGCCCTTCTCGAAGCAACGGTTCTGGACAAGGTTGGCCACCTGGCCGTCGGGAACCTCGACGCCGATGAACAAGCCCACCCCGCGGACGTCCCTGACGATGTCGGGGCCACATCGCGCAGCGCGCTGCACATCTCGGAGTAGATCGGGAGATAGCAGTCGGAGGCCGAGTGGTGGAGGATCTCGGCGGCTTGCCGCTGCACAGGCTTGAGGTCACCGTGATCCCGGCGTTGAAGTCGAGAAAAACGTTGCCGTCGACGTCCTCGACATTGCACCCGTGGCCGCGCTGCGGGACGAGGGGATAGGCGCGCGGCAGGGACGGGCTGATGACGGCGTTGTCCCGGGCCAGGACTTCACAGGCGCGGGGGCCGGGCAGCGCCGTCCGGATTCGCGGCGAGTTCGGGTATGCGTCCTGTGCGGCGGTGATGTTCAACAGGTTTCTCCTTTGAGGTCTGTACGCGGCCCGCTAACTGTCTCGGCGCAGCCGCCAGATCGCCTCCGCCGGCCAGCGCCGGGCCCAGGCCAGCGCCGCGGCCGACCGGTACGAGCTGATGGCGTCCGGCGCAGGCCGCGGCTCCATCAAGTCCTCGACCACGAACCCGTTCGCGCGAAACAGCCGGATCCATTCGCCGTACGGCAATTGGAAGCACACTTCTTCCCCGTAATCGATGGTGTGCATCCCGAAGTAGTCGAGCGCCAGCCGCTCGCCGACCTCATCGGCGTCGAGTGGCCAGCAGATCGTCTCGAACGGCGAGTGATGGTTGAATGCGAACAGCCCGCCGGGACGGAGCAGGCGCGCCACTTCGGGGACGGTCCGGTATGGGTCCGCGAAAGTCATTGCACCGTGGTCGCAGAACACCACGTCGAAGCTGGCGTCCGGGAGCGGCACCGCCTCGGCGCTGGCATGGACGAGCGGGAACTCGACGCCGGCCTCGGCCATCAGCCGGCGAGCGTGCTGGAGCTGGCGATCGGACAGGTCCAAACCGACCGGACGGGCGCCGAGCCGGGCCAGCGCGATCGACCATTGCGCAGCGCCACAACCGAATTCAAGGACGTCGCGACCGGCGACATCGCCGAGCACGCGCAGCTCGGATTCGGACATCTGCGTCGTTCCCCAGGCGTACCCGCCGCTGGCCGCCAAGTCGTCACCGTGAGTGGACTGGTACTCGTCGCTGTAGTCGTCCCACATGGCCCGGTTGCGGACGGCGTGTTCGGTCAGGGTGGCGGGGTCGGTCGGCGGGGCGGGGTCGCTCGGCATTCAGTCATGCTAGAGAGACCCCAGCCCGTCCAGCGCCGAACCGACCAGCTGGCCCAATGTCGGTAGATGGTAGCCGCCCTCCTGCACGACAACGGTGGGAAGTCCGAGCGCGCCCAAGGCATCTCCGGCCCGCCGGTAGCCGTCGACCGTCACCTGCAACGGACTCTCGGGATCGTCCACCGCTGCGTCCACCCCGAGGGCGAGCACGAGGGCGGTGGCGCCGCAGTCAGCGGCGGCGTCTGCGGCGCGCTCGACGGCCGTGAGCCATTCCTCGTCCCCGGACCCCGGCGCGACCGTGAGGTTGAGATTGGCATTCTGTCCCGCGTTCCGCCCCGTCTCGTCCGCGAAGCCGACGTGATGTGGGAACCAGCCTGCACCCGGATCGACGTGCACCGATGCCGTGAAGACATCGGACCGCTCGTAGAAGATCGCCTGGGTGCCGTTGCCGTGATGGGCGTCGATATCGATGACAGCGACTCTCGCGTAGCCGGCCTCGCGCAATCCCTGTGCGGCGATCGCCGCGTTGTTGAGGTAGCACGACCCGCCGTACGCCGACCTCGTCGCGTGGTGACCCGGTGGCCGCGTCAGCGCGTATACACAGGGCGTGCCGGAGGCAACAAGGTCCACCGCCGTGCGGGCCACGTGGGTGGCTGCGCGCATCGCCCGCCAACTGCCTGGGCCGATCAGCGTCATCGTGTCATAGCAATACATTCCCACCTGGGCATGCAGTGCCGTGGGCATCCGACTTGGGAGCCCGTGAAGCAGTTCCGCGCTGGGTAAGAGATACGGCACCACGCGCTCCGCGCCGAGGTCGGGGTAGCCGGCGGTGACCCACCGGTCCCACACCGTGGCGAGATGGTCGATCAACTCGGCCGAATGCACGCGGGTTAGCCAGGTGTCATCGAACTCGCGCGCACGCACCACGTCGTGGCCTAGCCCGCGCAGGGTCGATTCGATGACGGCGACGCGTTCGGCGACCTCGGTGCCCGGAGTGGTCACCCCCAGCCAGATCTCCGCCCCGGGGTCGTGGTCGCGGCAAAGCGGGTCGACGACCAACGGAATCCGCCCCGCCACCTGCGCAGCATGACACGATGCGCGGATGAGCGGAAGTGTTCGCCTGGCCGACTGGTCGATCACCATCGGCACGCTCCCCCGTGGGCACACCAACTCGGTACTGGATGTGCCGGGCGTCGGGCTGGGCCACGCGACGGTGATTTCGGATCAGCCCGAGCCGCCGGCCGGCGCGGGCATCGCGCGCACCGGCGTCACAGTTCTCGATCCCGGCGGGGATCTGTGGGCTTCTCCCATCCCGGCGGGAGTGTCAATCCTCAACGGCGCAGGCGAATTGACAGGTCGCACGCAGATCGACGAGTGGGGCCTTGCCGAAACACCGGTCTTCCTCACCTCCACCATGCAGGTCGGTCGGGTCTACGACGCGGCGTGCCGGCTACTCATCGACGAGCAGCCGCGGATCGGAGTCGACGACGTGGTTATCCCGATCGTCGGTGAATGCGACGACTCGTGGCTGACCGACAGCCGCCGCATGCACGTGCAGTACGACGATGTGGCGTCCGCCCTCGCGGCGGCACGCCGGTCGGTCGGCGGCGATCACGTCGGCCTCGGCGCCGTCGGTGCCGGGACAGGGATGTCCTGCTTCAGCTGGAAGGGCGGCATCGGGTCGGCGTCGCGGTTGCTTCCGGACGGCCACGTCGTCGGGGTTCTGGTGCTCGCCAATTTCGGGTGGTGGGATCGACTCACGATCACCGGGGTGGCTGTGGGCCGCGCCCTGGGTCCGCCGCCGCATATCGCACCGCCACCTGCCGGCTCGTGTCTCGGTGTGGTGGTCACCGACGCGCCGATCGACGCCGCGGGTTGCGCCCGGCTGGCGGCGCGGATGGGCCTCGGGCTGGCCCGCACCGGATCGACCGCCCACCACGGCTCCGGTGAGATATTCCTAGGCCTGGCACAAGGTTTGCGCATGGATCGATCGACCGCCAGGGCGGCGGCCGCCATCTGCGGCACAGGCCTCGACGCCTACTTCGAAGCGACCGTCGATGCGACCGAGGAGGCCGTGCTCGACGCGCTTCTGAGCGCCACGACGACCACCGGAGTCGGCGCCAGGACCATCGAGGCGCTTCCGCTCGATCGAGTGCGCACGATATTAGGAGTGCAGTGACAGGTACCCGCCGCGACGAGTGGATCCCGATGTCCGACGGTGAGCGCCTCGCTGTCACGCTCTACCTTCCCCAGAGCGGTGTGCGGCCGTGCATCCTCGAGGCGCTGCCGTACCGGAAGGACGACCTCACCGCATCCTTCCGCCCCGAATACACCCGCCTGCGAGACGAATTCAGCTATGCGGTAGCACGTCTGGATGTCCGCGGCACGGGCAGCAGCAGCGGACGCGCGACCGACGAATACCCGTACCAAGAGCAGCGCGACCTGGCGGAGGTGATCACCTGGCTCGCCGCCCAGGACTGGTGTGACGGCAACGTCGGCATGTACGGCACGTCCTACAGCGGCTTCAACTCACTGCACATGGCCGCCGAGCACCCGCCCGCGTTGAAGGCCGTGATCGCGATCTACGCCACCGACGATCGCTTCACCGACGACGTGCACCTCTGCGGCGGTTCGCGACGTTGGCTGGACCTCGTTGACTACTGCCACTACATGACGCCGATGAATGCGCTGCCACCCGTGCCCGCGCTATGGGGTGACGGGTGGCGCCACGAGTGGGCGGCGCGGATCGCCGAGCACGAGCCGTGGCTGTGGCGGTGGCTCGAGCACACCCGCCGCGACGGATACTGGGAGCACGGATCGATCCGCCCGTCCTACGACGACATCGGGTGTCCGGTGCTCATCGTCGCCGGCTGGGCGGACGGCTACCGCAACAACTCGTTCCGCACCGTCACGGCGTTGCGCGCGGCGGGACGGCACGCCGAACTATTGGCCGGACCGTGGCCGCACGCGGCGACCTCCTCGTGTCTACCGGGCCCACGCATTGACCTGGTACCGGAGATGGTCGCGTGGTGGGACCGGTGGCTGCGTGGCCGCGCTCCGACCGTCGAACCGCCGCCCGTGCGCTGGTACGCGAAGGCCTCACACCGGCCGGCGCCCGACCTCGATCACGTCCCCGGCGCGTGGCGAGCCGACGAGTGGCCGACGCCGCGCACGAGGGATCGAAAATGGCCGCTGTCGCCGAAGCCGCCGTACCAGGTGGTCGCCGATATCGGGCTTACCGCGTGGCTCTCGTGCAGTGGACACCTGCCTTGGGGTCAAGCCGACGACCAACGCGTGGACGACATCCGGTCGCTGACGTGGGACTGGCCCCTCGCCGACGCTCTGGAGATCGCCGGATATCCACTTGTGCGACTGCGGATTTCGGCGACCGCATCGGTAGCCGGTGTCGCCCTGCGACTGTGTGACGTGGCACCGGACGGCACGTCGACGCTGGTGTCGCGCGGCTTTCTGAACCTGACCCGTCGCGGGGGGATGGCGACGGCGGCGCCTCTCGTCCCCGGTGAGGTGTACGACGTCGACGTCGAGATCGACGCCACCGCCTGGCAGTGGACACCGGGCCACGTGCTGCGACTCGCGTTGGCCGGCGCCGACTGGCCGAATGTCATCGCACCTCCCTCGCCGTCGGCCCTGACGGTCCACGGCGGGGAGATGGTGCTGCCGGCCTACGATCCGGCCGGGAACCCTTATCCGGCACCGGTATTCGAACCGGGAGACGAGACGGCCGACGAGGAACCCTCCGCCGTCACCTGGCGGACGTCGCGAGACGTTCTCGCCCGGGTCACCGGTGCGTTCGTCGAGCACGGCGGCGCGCCCTACGACACTCCGTATGGCCGCGCCGGCGAACACTACGTGGGCGAGGTGACCGTGCAGACGGAGACATTCGCGCAGTCGGCGCGATCTGACGTCACGTTCGTGGTGCACTACGACGACGATGGGTCGGGCGTAGCCGTCGACTGCGTAGCCCACTCGTTGCTCCGCGTCCAGGCCGACGGGACCGATCTCGACGTGACGATTGAGCTGACTTGCACGGAAGGGCAGCAGGTGGTCGGAGAGCGGCGTTGGCATCGACGGTTCAGCCGCGATCTCGCATGAGCGGTGGTGTTGACCGGCTGCGGTGATTGAACCTAATTCAGTGTGGGTGGTGGTTGGGGTTGGAAGGGTTGATACCACCAGCAGTGGGCGCGTTCGCCGGTGGGTCCCGGATACGGTGGGACCGCCGATGGGGGTTGGGTTGGGGGGCGGGCCAGCGATCCCGGGGTCAGGGTGCGCCCGGCGCTGTCGGTGACGCACAACTGGGCTGGGGGTCCGGTGATGGTGATGCCGCCGCGGTGGTGCAGCCGGTGGTGATAGGGGCACAGCAGCACCAGGTTGTCCAACTCGGTGGGGCCGCCGTCTTCCCAATGCCACAGGTGATGAGCATGCAAACCCCGGGTGGCCGCACACCCGGGCACCGCGCAGCTGCGGTCGCGGTGCTCCAGGGCGCGGCGCAGCCGGCGGCTGATCACCCGGGTCGCCCGCCCCGCCCCGATCGGCTGACCGGCGCGTTGGAACCACACCTCGCAGGTGGCATCACAGCTCAGGTAGCGCCGATCGGCAGCCGACAGCAGCGAACCCAGATGCAACTGAGCGACCTGGTCCTTGACATCGACGTGGACCACCACGGTGGTGTGCTGCCCGTGCGGGCGGGCCGCCGCCTCGGCGTCCCAGCCGGCATCCACCACCGCAGAAACGCCGCGCCGGTGGACGGGAGCGGCGGCCGCCGCCCGGACGCGTCACCGCCGGCGGCGTGATCGCGTTTGCCCTCGGCGACCAGCGCCTCACGATGAGACCGCAGGGCCGCGTCGAACTTCGCCGCCTCCAGATGCGGCAACGTGATCCGATACTGGGTGCACGTCTCATCAGAGGTGGAGCTGATCGAAACCCGCGGCTCGGGGTCGGGCCGGGGCTGGGGCTGGGACTCGGGGCCGGGCTGGACGTCGGGCTGGACGTCGGGGTCGGGGTCGGGGTCGGGTCGGGGTTCGAGCTTGACCGCGGTGCGCAACTGCGACACCGAGGCGACACGGGCGAACTCCGCGTAATGCTCATCGGAGCCATCGGCGGCGCCGCCGGCGATCACCCCGACCTGATCCAACGACAGCCGACCCTCCCGCATCCCCTGCCCGCAGCGCGGAAACACCGGCAACCGGTGCGCGATGGCGGCGATCGTGGCGGCGTTGCCCGACGAGGCGCCCAGCTTCCAGGCCACCAACGCCGCGATCGACCGCGCCCCCGTCGACCCGCACAACCCGTCGTGATCCAACTCCGCGACGATCTGCACAATGCGCCCATCAATGGCATTGCGCTGCCCCGCCAACTCCGACAACTCCCCGAACAACACCTCAACCCGCTCCCCAGCCCGCACCACCGCCACCTCAAGCGACGCGGTCGAAGACATAACCCCATCATCGCAGCCAGGTCCGACAAATTCGGGCCACCCCAACCGGCCGTCAGATGTCAACAGGCTCAGCATGTTCGGCCACCAACCGCTGCGCAGCCGCGCCAGGAAGTCGAGGTTCACACCATCCAGTTCGCGACGTAGGAGGGATCGGTGAGCGCCGGCCGGTCGAGGTGAAAAGCAGAGAGATCATAGGAACTTTTGCCCTCAACCGCCATGTCGGCGAGGAGGCGTCCGAACAGTGCCGCGAACTTGAACCCGTGCGCCGCGCCGAGACCGACTGTGCTGGGATGTCCGGGAAGTCGATCCACGACGAAGTCTCTGTCCGGAGTGAGCGTGTAGAGACAGCGTTTGGACCGGGCCGGGCAACCGGAACCGGGCAGGACGTTGCGCACGAACGCCGAAAGTCGTTCGCGCATCACTTCGTCAGGCTCGCCACTCCGGTCATCACCCGTGACGATGGGGTCCGCCGCAGTCCTGTGCGGCCTTGACCGTCGCTTCGCCATAGGTGGGGAACCCGTAGTAGGACGGCTCGTCCATCCAGATCCAGACCGGAAACACGTCCGGACCGAACTCCGAAGGCCGGGACGGAGGGAAGTAAGTGACCTGCTCCTCGGTGACGGTCACAGGCAGGTCGACGCCGAGCGGGGCGAGCAGGCCGGCGGTCCACGCATCGGTGGTGACCACCACCCGTCCCGCGCTGACCACGCCGTTGGAAGTGACGAGCTCAACATCGTCGGCGCCGGGCACGATCGCCTCGACATGCGTGTGGTCATACAGAGCGGCGCCGAGTTGGCGGGCGCGCCGGGTCATCGCGGCGGTTCCCGCGGCGGCGGGGACAATTCCGGTGCGGGCCTGATGGATTGCGGTCGTCCCGGCGGGCAGCACGAACGCCGGCCACCGTTCGCCGACCGCGTTGACATCCAGAACGTCGTAGGTGATGTGATGTGCCTTCATCGACGACGTGTAGTCGCCCATGGAGATCTGTCCGCCGGGCGGAAACAGGTCCAACCCACCGGTGACCGTCATGAAACTCTCGCCGGTCTCGTCCTCGAGGCGGGACCACTCGTCGTAGGCGCCGAAGGTCAGGGCGACGTAGGCCGGGCTGTGGTAACTGTGCCGGATGATCCGCGAGGTGTCGTGCGAGGCGCCGCGCTCGTGCCCGAACTCGAATGCCTCGATGCCGACCACACTCAGCCCGCGGCTCGCGGCGTGCCATGCGGTCGAGCTGCCGAGCGCCCCGAGGCCGATGACAGCCAGGTCACAGGTCTCAGCCATGGCCGGTCGAGCCGAGGCGTTGGAGCCGGGGAAGCAGCCAGCGTCGGATGTCGAGGGAGGAATCCTCCATCGGCGCGAACCATCCCTGCGTGTAGTACCGCGACGACATTCCCCGCTGCACCGATTCGCAGATGGCCCAGTCCTGCCGGTTGACCAGATCCCAGAGATCACCGGCGTCCGTGGGGTCGAAACCCGGCTTCGCGGCCTCGTCCGGCGCGAAGAGCAGATCGCAGGTGATCTCGGTGCGGTCAATCCCGTTGGGCTGCAGCATGAATGCCGCAACGTGTTCGGCCGCCAACGACAACAGCAGGTTCGGGTAAACCAGCTCGCCCTTGTGCCGCACCCGTTCGGCGTCGTCGAGGTCGGGGAACGGCGCCCGGTCGGTCGTGCCGGACAGGGTGAACGTCCAGGAGCCCTCGCGGTGCGGGATGCCGTCGTCCCACGCGAGATCGGCGGCGCCGCCACCGAACGCGGGCACCAACCGGGACAGTTCCGGGTGAACCGGGCCGCAGTGATAGCACTCGTTGTAGTTCTCGGCGATCACCTTCCAGTTCGCCGCGACCGAATAGGCCAGCCGCATACCCACCACCAACGTGTCGAGTGGATAGCGCCGCACCCGTTCCGGCACCGGACTCAACGCCTCGACGACGGCAGGCGCCTCCAGATCCTCGGTCAGCCAGAGGAATCCGCCCCAGGCCGCGGCGCGCAATGCCCGTAACCCGAAGGCCGAGGTGTCGAAGTCGACGTCCTCGGTATGCGGCGCATGCAACAGCCGGCCGTCCAGCCCGTAGGTCCAGGAGTGGTACGGGCAGCGCAGTGATTTCGCGTCGCACGGCCCAGGCGGCCTGCCCGGCTCGACCGGCACGACCTGGGAGCCCCGGTGTCGGCACACATTCGCGAACGCGTGCAGCGATCCGACTCCGTCGGCGGTGACGATGATGGACTCCCCCAGAAAGTCCACGACCGTCCGGCGATCGGCACGGACGTCGCCCGACGCGGCAAGACCGAGGTCGTCGAGGCGACCGACACACATCCACTCCCGCCGCAGCATTTCCGCCTCGCGCACGAAGGACGACGGGTCCGTGTAATGGTGCCGATCGAGGGCCGGCTGAAGTCCTCGCAACGGTGTCGGCGACACAGCGTCACCTCCCTGCGTGCGCCGTCACGAGATGACAGGCGCTGGCATGGATGTCTGCGCCCGCATCCGAGGCGAGCACGGGCAGCGCGACATTCCGGCAGTTCCCATCGACCCCTGCGGCCGCGGCCGTGCCGTCTGCCAGCGCGGGGCAGCGGGTGTGGAACCGGCAGCCGGCGGGAATCCGGGCGGGGTCGGGCGCCTCGCCGGCTAGCACGATCGGCTCGAGGTGAGCTGTCTCCGGAACCACCGAGAGCAGCGCCTTGGTATAGGGGTGCTGCGGCGAGGACATGATCTCCTCGGTCGGGCCCACCTCGATGATTCGACCGAGGTACATGACCGCCACCCGGTCGGCGATGTTCCAGGCCAGACCGAGGTCATGCGTGACGACGAGCAAGGTCAAACCGAGTTCGTCGCGCAGGCGCAGCAGCAGCGCGAGGATTTCCCCCCGCACCGATGCGTCCAGGCTCGACACCGGCTCGTCGGCGACGATGATATCGGGGTCGAGGACGAGAGCGCCCGCGATCACCACTCGCTGGCGCTGGCCGCCGGACAATTCATGCGGATAGCGCAAATAGAAGCGCTCCGGCGGACGCAGCCCCGCACGCGAGAGGGCGTCGGCCACCTTGGCCTCCTCGCCCACGTGCAGACCGTGTATCCGCAGGCCCTCGGCTACCGCCTCGTACACGGTGTGCCTGGGGTTGAGCGCTCCGGACGGGTCCTGCAGGATCAGTTGCGCCCGCCGGCGGTATGCCTTCAGGTCGCGGGACCGGTACGACAGCGCCTCGCCCGCGACGTAGACCGCTCCCGACGTCGGCCGCTGTAGGCCCAGAATCGTACGCACCAATGTCGTTTTCCCGGAACCGCTCTCGCCGACCAGGGCCAGGATCTCGCCGCGGCGGACGGCGAGGGCGACGCCGTCGACCGCGCGCGCCACCCCACCACCCCGGATACGGAACTCGACCCCCAGCTCACGCGTTTCGAGTGCCGCGGCGCCCGTGTCGGACGTTGTCGTCACACGAGCACCTCCCGTACGCGATGGCAGGCGGCGTCCCGATCGCCGTAGGTCTCCAGCACCGGCTCCGATGTTGTGCACCTGTCACCCGCCGACGGGCAACGCGGGTGGAACGGACACCCCGCAGGCAGGTCGCCCGGGAATGGCGGATCACCCGGCACACCGGCCGGCGCGTAGCGGAACTGTATGTCGCCGATCCGGGGAAACGCCGCCGCGAGCGCTCGGGCATAGGGATGCAGCGGCCGGGTGAAGACGTCGCCTGCCCTGCCCTGCTCGACGATCCGGCCCGCGTACATGACCGCGACCCGGTCACACCTCGCGGCCAGCACGGACAGGTCGTGGCTGATGAATACGACACCCAGGCCGAGATCGGCAACCAGCGACGACAGCAGGTCGAGAACCTGCGCCTGAACCATGACATCGAGCGCGGTGGTGGGTTCGTCGGCGATCAGCAGGCGGGGGCGGCAGGACAGGGCCATCGCGATCATCACCCGCTGCTTCTGCCCGCCGGAGAGCTGGTGTGGGTAGTCGCGGGCCCGACTTGCCGGCAGACCTACTTGCTCCAAGAGCTCACAGACACGCATGGATGCGGCCTTCGGTCCGACGTCCTCGTGCAGCAGGATCGGTTCGGCGAGTTGGCTTTCGATGCGCTGCACGGGGTTGAGCGCGTGCATCGCACCCTGGAACACCACCGCGGCCTGCGCCCAGCGAACTGCACGCAACTGGCCGAATTTCATCGCCATGACGTCCTCGCCATTCAGGCGGACCTGGCCGCTCACCTGCGCAGACTTCGGCAGCAAGCGTAAGACGGAATTGGTCAATGTGGTTTTCCCGCAGCCGGATTCGCCGGCGATGCCGATTGTCTGGCCCTGCGGCACGGACAACGACACATTGCGGACCGCGGGGACCGGACCCTGCCGGGACTGGTAGGTGATGCTGACGTCGTCGAACTCCAGAAGCGTCATACGTGGGCGCCTCGCGGATCGAGGATCTCCTCGAGCGTTCGCCCGATGAGATTGAAGGCCAGAACGACCAGTACGACGCAGATGCCGGGGGCCGCCAGATACCACCATGCGCCCGATGAGATGGCCCCGCCGGCGAAGGCGTCGTCGAGGATCGTTCCCCAAGACACCGCGGTCGGGTCGCCCAGCCCGAGGAACGACAGCGTCGTCTCGGAGAGGATGGAGATCGACACGGCCAGCGTGGTATTCGCCAGCACGAGCGGCATGACGTTGGGCAGAATGTGCCGCGTCATCTGGTGCAGGTCCCCCCCGCCAAGGGCCTTGGCCCGCTCCAGGTACGGCCTGCCCTCGACGGAGAGCGTCTGAGCCCGGATCAGCCGGGCGGTGGCGGGCCACGAGGTCACGCCGATCACGATGATGATGTTGAGCAGGCTCTTGCCGAGAACGGTGGCGAGGACGATGGCGAGCGGCAGGAAGGGGATGACGAGGAACCAGTCGGTGAGCCGGTTCAGGACTCCGGCGACCAGTCCGCGGTAGTGCCCGGACGCGATACCGACGGCGGTGCCGATGACCATCGCCAGCACGGTGGCGCACATCCCGACGAGCAGGGAGATGCGGGCACCCCACATCACCATCGCCAGCACATTCCGGCCTGCGTCGTCGGTGCCGAGCCAGTACTGCCCCGACGGGGATTCATAGGTTCCGCCGGTCGCCTTGGTGACGTCGAGTTGCGACTCGTCGAACAGGACCGGCGCGAGAAGGGCGAGCGCCGCGAAGATGACGAAGATCGTCAGCCCGAGCATGCCCTGCCTGGACCGGCGGAACTGACCCGCCAGGTTGTTCCATGACCGGCGTCGACGGGCCCAGACGATCGAGCGAGACGACACACGAGCAGTGGCGGTGCTTGTCGGCTCTCCCCGTGCCCTTCGGGGGGGCGGTTCCCCGACGCGCGAGCGCTCGTCGGTGGTCATGTTCGCACCCGCGGATCGAGTCGGGCGTAGAGCAGGTCGGCGACGAGGTTGGCGAGAATCACGGCCGCGGAGAACAGCAGGAACAGCGTCTGTAGCAGGGGTATGTCCGGCCCGCGCAAGGCCTGCACGGTCAGCGAGCCCAGGCCCGGCAGCGAGAACACGTACTCGATCGTGATCGCCCCGCCGATGACGAAGCCCAGGTTGAGGAAGATCAGCGTCGTCGTCGGCAGCATGGCGTTGGGTACCGCATGCCTGCGGCGTACGTCGGTATCGCGCAAGCCCTTGGCGCGTGCGGTCTGCAAATAGTCCTGGCCCATCTCGTCGATGAGTGAGGCTCGCATGACCAGGGCGTACTCGGCGAGATAGACCACGGTGAGGGTGAAGACCGGCAGGACGAGATGCCAAGCGACGTCGGCCAATCCGGCGAAGGTGCCGGTGTCGATGCCCGGTGTGGACAGCCCGCCGACGGGGAAGATCCCCGGGAGTCCGAACACACCGACCGAGAACACGATCAAGAGGATCATCCCGAACCAGAACTCCGGCATCGAGTACAGGACCAGAGTTGTTGTGGTGGCGACCTTGTCGAAGCGCTCGCCGCGTTTCCAGGCGCTGCGGATGCCGAGCCGGACTCCGAGGACGGTGGCGAGCACGGTCGCCGTGCCGACCAGCAACAGAGTCGGCCCGATCCGCGGGATGATGACGTCCCAGACCGGCACGCTGAACTGCTGCGAGGGCAGCTCAGGCACGAACGGGTTCTTGATGTACTGGACGAACTGGTCGGCGATCGGCGCGTTGAACTTGGCCTGCATCTGCCTCCTGATCTCCGGATCCACGTCCCGCCCTCGGGTGTAGAGGGCGATGGGATCGCCGGGCAGCAGTCGGAAGAGGAAGAAGTTGAACAGGATGACGAAGATCAATGTCCCGATCGACGACAACACCCGTGACACTGCGAACCGAGCACCCGGCCCGAAGACGCGCCCCCGCCCCTTGGCCGCAGGAATGGGCGCGGCATCGGGTGCGCTGATCAGCGCCATGATTCTGTCACTCCCGGTCGTCGGCTGCCCCGGCGCGACGCCGTCGCAACAGTAGGACGGCGACCCCACCGAGGACCACGACGGCTGCCACGATGCCGCCGATGAGCGCGGGCGACGGGCCACTTGACTGCCCAGCCGCCGCGACGGGCTTCAGGTTCTCGTAGGTCCATGTCCCGTACTGGAACAGATAGGAACCGTCAGGATCGGGCTGCGGAATGAAGCCCTCGAACTTGTCCGTGCGGTAGGCGACCAGGTTGTCGTAGTAGTAGGTCAGCGCGTACGGCCAGTCGTTGTAGAGAATCTGCTGCATCTGCTTGACGATCTCGGTGCGCTTGGCGACGTCGGTCTCGCTGCCTTGGGCCTCGAAGAGCTTGTCGTACTCGGGATTGCAGTAGAAGGAATCGGACAGGCCGGCCAGCACGCTTCCGTTATCCTCGTACGACCTGCTCTCGCAGGTCATGGTGGACAGCTGGTAATTCGGGTCGGGCTCGACGACCCATCCCCATTCGAACATGTCGTACTCGCCCTGGCCGATCTTCTCGGTGAGCGCGTCCTCCGAGATGAGCGTGACATTGGCTGCGATGCCCACATCGGCGAGATAGCCCTTGATGTACTCGACGGCCTTCTTGGAGAACGGGTTGTCCGACCGGCCGAAGAGACGGAAATCGAGCCGCGCGCCGTTGTCGGCGCGGCGGACACCGTCCGGTCCCATGCGGTAGCCCGCGGCATCCAGGAGCTGCCTGGCCTTCTCCGGGTCGTAGCTTGCCTGGTTGGCCGGCGTGAGGTGCAAGCTCGCAAACATCGGCGGGATGATGGTCGAACCCGGGCTGCCGTGTCCCCCGAGAACCTTGTCCGTCAACGTCTTTCCGTCCAGCGACCAGCCGATCGCCTCACGCAGGCGCTTGTCCTTCAGCAGTGGGTTGCCGTCCCCGATCGGCTTGCCGTCTACCAGCGCGGCCCCGGTGTTGAAGGCCAACTCGTTGAACCCCGAGTAGAGCTGAGACTTGCGTTCGATGTTCGGCGTATCGGCCAGGGAGTCGTAGACATTGGGCTGCAGATCGTTGGCATAGTCGATCTCGCCCTTCTTCAGCGCCTGGCCGAGGGCGTCCGGGTTCGCATAGTTCTTGAAGACGACCTCGTCGACGGCGGGCTTGCCGCGGTAGAAATTGGGGTTGGACACCAGCCTGGTGAACTGGCCGACCTGGCGCTCGGCGACCAGATATGGCCCCGCTCCGACGATGGGTTTGCCGCCTTGAGGTTCGTTGTTGTAGCTCTGGATGGCCGTTTCGTCGATCTTGGAATAGACGTGCTCGGGCAGGATGTAGACGGCGAGCGTCTGCATGATCGGTGTGGGTTTGTCGACGCGCAGGATCAGCGTGGTGTCGTCGGGTGCCTCGGCCTTGGTGATGTTGCTGACGTAGTTGCCGTAGTTGGTCTTCTCGAATGTCCCGTTGATGATGCGGTTGAAGGTGTATGCGGCGTCCTTGGCGGTCAGCGGGACGTCGTCGCTCCACTTCAGACCCGGCCGCATCTTGTACGTCCAGAACGTCTTGTCCGGAGACTCTTTCCACGATTCCGCCAGCCCCGGCACGACGGCGAAGGTCTTCGCATCCCACTCGGTCAGTGTCGGATAGACCATTTGGAACATGTCGTAGGCGGCAACCGTCACCCCGATGAACGGGTTCAGCGAGTCGACATCCTGCACCACCCCCACGGTGAACACCGACTTGGGCGGTGGGTCGTCGGCGGCGCTGGAGAGTCCGGTTGCGAGCAGGAGCAGCCCCACAACGGTGGCAATCGCGGCAACGAGGCGGGCGGGCCCCCGGGATCGTGACAAGGATGTCATCACATGCCCCTCAAACTTGAACGGCGGATCAGGACGCACCAAATACACCATGAACTGTCGAGTTTTGGAGGCAGTCTGGTGATCTTGAGGATTTCCATCAACACAGTCCCGGAGGTTCCGTGCCTTATCACCATGATGCTGACTCCGCCCTCGCACCGCCGGTCGCGCGGACCGCAGATGACGGCCGCGACCCGTACGGCTGGATCACCGAGCCGACGGCGGAGCTGATCGAGCTGCTCGACGCCGAACGCGCGTACTACGAGATGCGGACCGCGCCGCTCGCCGGACTGCGCGCGACGCTCGCCGCCGAAATGACCGCGCGAGTTCCTGACACGTCCGAATCCGCGCCGTGGCGGTCGGGCGCCTTCACCTACCGTGAAGTGCACGCGGCGGGGGCCGAATTCCCCACCCTGGTGCGGCGAACCGACGGCGGCCGGGATGAACCGCTGATCGACCTGCAAATGGTGGCCGACGCTCATCCCGACGCCGAGTTTCACCGCGGCGAGATCGAGGTGAGCCCCGACGGACGACTGTTGGCCTGGTCGTACGACGTCGTCGGCGACGAGCGGTACGGCCTGCGGTTCCGCGACCTGCGGACCGGTGCGGATCTGCCTGGTGTCATCGAGGCGACGTTCCCCAGTGGCGGGTGGAGCGCGGATGCGACGACGTATGTGTATCTGCGCACCGACGCTGTCAATCGGCCGCACCAGGTGTGGTCGCACACGCTGGGCGCCGATCCCTCCACGGACGTCATGGTGTTGGAGGAGCCCGACGAGCGGTTCGAGGTCAGCGTCCACGTCACTCGCTCGGGGGCGTGGTTCGTGATCACCGCATCGTCGCGGAACACGTCCGAGGTCCACCTGCTGTCGACCGCGCACCCTGCCGGCACACCGATTCTGGTTCGTCCCCGCCAGGCTCTCGTCGAGTACTTCGTGGAGCACGCGCCGGGACCCGAGGGCGATCGCATCCTCATCGTCACCAATAGCGTCACGCACAGTGACCCGGAATCGTTCCGCATCGCCACCGCACCGGTCGATGCACCGGCGGACTGGAGCGTCTGGGGTTGGACTGACGACGTCGCCGAGGAGGATCCGGCGATGCGCATTTCAAAGGTGGATGCGTTCGAGTCGGCCGTCGTGGTGTCCGCCCGGCGCGCGGGCGTCGGGATGCTGACTGTGTGCCCGTACGGCGCTGCGCCCTACCACGTCTGGCCCGATCAGGCCGGCGGGCTGGTGACACTGGGCCGCAACGAGGTGTTCGACGCCGACTTCGTCACCGTCGTTGCGCAGTCGTTCATCCACCCGACCCGCCACGAGGACATCGAGATCGCGTCCGGCCGACGCAGCCTGCGTCACGTCGAGCGGATCGTCGGGGTGGACACCGACGCCTACGGCAGGAGCGTCACCTTGCCCCGGCAGCGGACGGTAGCCGGGTGCCCGTCGTCGCCGTGCACCGACGCGACGTCGACCTCGACGGCACGGCGCCACTCTATTTGTACGGCTACGGCTCCTACGAAGTGTGCATGGATCCCGATTTCGGCTTCGACTGGTGGCGCTCACTGCCGTCGCTGCTCGACCGCGGGGTGGTGTGCGCGTTCGGCCACCCCCGCGGCGGAGGCGAGCAGGGTCGACGATGGTGGCTCGACGGTCGTCTGCGCGCGAAGCCCAACACTTTCGACGATCAGGCCGCCGTCGCCGATTTTCTCGCCGGGAGGCTGATCGACGGCACACGGATCGTGACCCGCGGGCTCTCGGCAGGCGGCTTGCTGCAGGGGGCGCTGTACTCACGGCGCCCCGAACGCTTCGCCGGAGTGGTCGCCGAGGTGCCGTTCGTCGATGTGGTCACCACGATGCTGGACCCGTCACTGCCGCTCACCGTCCCCGAGTGGGACGAGTGGGGCCACCCCACCGATCCCGATGACTACGCCGTCATGGTGTCGTACTCACCGGTCGACAACCCGCCATCGGTGGACGCACGGCCGGCTCTGCTCGTCACGGGAGCCGTCCACGACACCAGGGTGCTCGTCCGGGAGCCGGCGAAGTGGGTCGCGACGCTGAGAGCCGGCGATCCCGACCACGGCGCCGGCATCGATCCGACCTCGGCGGTGTCCCGGCGCACGGTCCTCTTTCGCGCCGAGACCGGCTCCGGCGCCCACGCCGGCCCTGCCGGGCGCTACTCCCAACTCGAGTACGAGGCCGAGATTTACGCCTGGATCCTCACGTGCTTCGCTGACGAATCGGCGCGTGCTCGACAATTGCGATCGCAGCGCTGATTCTGACTGGCGCCGATGACGCATTGAGAGGAGAACCCCATGTCTGAAGCCGCGGGCGATGAGATCCCGACCTACACCGATGTTCCGGTGGGTATCCACGCCCAGGGATCGCGGGACGAGTTCGACAGCCTCGGATCTGTCGACGTCCCGGCGGATCGGTACTGGGGTGCTCAGACACAGCGTTCGCTGATCCACTTCTCCATCGGGAACGACCACATGCCGATCGAGGTCTACCACGCCTACGGTCTGGTCAAGAAGGCCTGCGCGCTGGTCAATGAGCGTGCCGGCCGGCTGTCCGCCTGGCAGGCGAAGGTCATCGTCCAAGCGGCCGATGAAGCCATCGCCGGGAAGCTCGACGACGAGTTCCCGTTGTTCGTCTGGCAGACCGGTTCTGGAACGCAGAGCAACATGAACGTCAACGAGGTGCTCTCCAACCGCGCCATCCAGCTTCTCGGTGGAGAACTCGGCAGCCAGCGGCCGGTCGGCCCGAACGATCACGTCAACATGGGACAGAGCAGCAACGACACGTTCCCGACCGCGATGCACATCGCCGCCGTCACCGAACTCGATGACCGGCTGATACCCAAGGTTCAGGCGCTCGCGGGCGAGATCGACGCCAAGGCAACGCAGTGGGCCGACGTCGTCAAGATCGGTCGCACCCATCTCGAGGACGCAGTGCCGCTCACCGTTGGACAGGAATGGTCGGGTTACGCCGCGCAGTTGCAGGCGTGTATCGACGACCTCCGTCACGTTCGCGAGGGCCTTCTCGAGCTGGCCGTCGGCGGAACGGCCGTCGGGACCGGACTGAACGCGCCCGCCGGCTTCAGCGCGGATGTCGCGGCTGAGTTGGCGAAACTCGTTGGGGCACCGTATGTCACGGCTCCCAACAAGTTCGCGGCGTTGGGATCGCTGGATCCGATGGTCAGGGCGCACGCCGCGCTACGTGGCCTCGCGGTCGCGCTGATGAAGATCGCCAATGACATGCGGTGGCTGGCTTCCGGCCCACGGTGTGGCCTGGGCGAACTACTGTTGCCTGCCAACGAGCCGGGCTCGTCGATCATGCCGGGGAAGGTAAACCCGACCCAGTGTGAAGCGTTGGTGATGATCGCGATTCAGGTGCTGGGCAACGACACTGCTGTCTCGATCGCCGGTTCCCAAGGTAACTTCGAACTCAATGCCATGCGTCCGGTGATCATCAACAACTTCCTGCACTCCGCCCGGATACTCGGCGACGGCTGCCAGAAGTTCCTCGAATTCTCGGTTCGGGGAACAACTCTCAACACAGAGCGGATAGCGAAGTACGTGTCCGAGAGCCTCATGTTGGTGACCTCCCTCAGTCCGTCGATCGGTTACCAGAACGCCGCGCACATCGCTGAGGACGCGCTGGCCAGGGGAACGACGCTGCGCGACGCCGCGGTGGCGTCGGGCCACGTGACCGCAGAGCGGTTCGATTCGCTAGTCAACCCCCTCGGCATGGTCGGCGACGGCGTCGGCGGCGCTTGATGCCCGGTGCTGATCGACCCGGTGAACGAACCGCTTCGGTCGATGGACGCGATGCCGTCGACATCGTGATGGATGCCGCGGTACTGCTCCATCTCAACGGTCAGTCCACGAACATGACGATGACCGCGGTGGACCGGTTGAATCGCGGGCTGGGTACGACGAGCACGCTCATTCCGTCGTGGGCGTCGCTTCTTCTCGTCGGCCCGGAAGTCTCGACACGGGTAGCGGCGGTGTCACCGACCGGTATCAGCATGCGGCGGGTCGCGACGGCGATGACAATCATCGACAAGGCCCAAGACGGCCCACTGGACCGCGATGCGGTACGCAAGGGATTGGCTGCGGCGCACCGGGAATCAGTCTCGAACACCCTCATCTTCAGTGGCGCCTGCGCCACGGGAGCCGGTGCACTGGCGGTGATCTTCGGCGCACAACACCCCCTCACGGTGCTGATCGCCGCAGTCAGCGCGGCGCTGGGTGGCCTGGCGCGACGCGGTCTGGCCCGCGTCGGAGCCGGCATCCTCACCCAGGCGTTCGCCGCCGCGCTGATAGCGGGGTTGATCGGGGTTACCGCCGCACACCTGCGCGTCGACGGTGCGTTGGGACTCGTGGTGCTCTGCCCCGCCATGGTGCTGGTACCAGGACCGCACATCCTCAACGGAGCGCTGGACCTGCTCGCCCTGCGGGTGACGCTGGGCATCGGCCGCCTAGGCTACGCCGCGCTGATTCTCGCCGCGGTCGCTGCCGGGCTCATCGTGGGACTCGCCGTTGATGGCCGCAGTCTCGCGGTAGCACAAACCAGTTCGGCCGTACCGCTGTTCGTCGACGTGATCGCTGCCGGAATCGCCGCAGGGTCGTACCCCATCTTCTTCTCCATGCCGTACCGGATGATCGGTTGGCCCGTCGCCGTCGGAATGCTGGTTCATGCCGCCCATTGGTGGGCACTTGCGCACTGGCACATCGACATCGCCACCGCCGCCCTGATGCCCTGCCTCATCGCGGGAGTCCTCCTGGTCCCGATAGCGCACTATCTCCGAATGCCTTTTGCGGCTGTCGGATTCGCGTCCGTCGTCGCCATGGTTCCGGGTGTCTATGTATTCCGCATGCTCAGCGGGCTGGTGGACTTCGCGCACCGGCCGACATCTGACCTACTGACCACCCTCACGTCCGACGGCGCCGTCGCGACGCTCGTCATCACCGGCATGGCGAGCGGTCTCGCCGTACCCATGCACGCCTACGCGGTACTGGCCGCAAATCGATCGTGGACTTCATCGTCGACAGGAACTTGACGGACTTCGTTCTGGTCGAGCACGGCTACGGCGGCTGGCATCCCGACAAGATCGTCGAGGCGAGGTGCGGCCAGCGGCGCCACGAGTTACGCCCATCCTCAATCGGAGGACATGTCCTCAGGGAGTTCGGCGTAATTCCATTGATGCTGACGCGCCAGGGCGCACGCTTCGTCGATGGCGCCATCGATCAGCGAATCGAGAAGAGCTTGATGATCGGTCGCTATCGCGCCGAGGTCCGGAGTGGTCGCCATTATGGTCACCGACGTCCGAGCCTCGATCTGTAGGTTCTCCCAGGTGCGCTTGATGAGCTCGTTCCCGGCCGCCTCGATGATGTGGCGGTGGAACATCACGCTCTCCAGGCTGACCGCTTCGGTGTCATTTTCTCGTGCCGCGCGCTCCATCCGGGCGACGTCGTCTCGGAGTCGCTCGAACGGAACATTCCCGGCCATGAGTACGAGCCGGGTGGCGGTCTCCTCGAGCGCGGCACGTAACACATAGCTTTCATGCAAGGTCTCCCGAACGAACGACCGCACGAACGTGCCGCGTCGCGGCTTGATCTCGACGAGTCCGAAGGTTTCCAGCTCCCGGAGCGCTTCCCGGACGGGGGCCTGGCTGGTGCCGAACGTGGCCGCAACTCTGGTCTCCACCAACCGCTCGCCGGGTTCCAACTCGCCAGACACGATCTGACGCACGAGCGTGTCCCGGATCCGGTGACTGAGCGTCTGCGGAAGGTACGACGGATGGCTCGGCGGCATGTTCTGAAGATACGGAGTCGGACGGCCCGACTACAGGTCGACGACCAGCACAGCACTCCTGGATCTGGAAACGCACGGCAATATGACCTGGTTCGAGTCCCGCTCGGCGTCGCTGAGAATGTCATCGTGGTGTTCGGGGATGCCTTCGGCAACGCCCAGTTCACACGTACCGCAGATGCCGGCACGGCACGAGTTGTCGATGTCGAAACCCGCCTCTTCGAGTACTTCCAGGAGTGTCCTGTCCGCCGGTACCCGGAGGCACTTTCCTGACCGTGCCAGCCGCACATCGAACTCGCCGTCATCACAACTGCCCGAAACGTCTTTCGGCGTGAAGCGCTCCACGTGCAGCGCGCCTGCCGGCCACCTAGTGCACCGCTGCTCGACCGCTTCAATCAGGGGACCGGGGCCACAGCAATACACCGCAGTGTGCGTGCGGGGGGCGCCGATGAACCGATCCAGATCCAACAAGCCGTGTTCATCCTCGGGCATGACCTGCAAGTCACCGCCCGATATCTCGCCCAACTCGTCGACGAAAGCCATCGACGCGAGTTTTCGCCCTCCATAGAGCAGCGACCACGGTTTGCCGCGCGTGGCGACCTCTCGGACCATCGGCAGGATCGGCGTGATGCCGATTCCTCCCGCAATGAAGAGGTACCGATCCGAATCCACCAGGGTGAAATTGTTGCGGGGTCCCCTGGCGGACACGACGTCGCCCGGGCGGATGGTCTCATGAATAAGCTTCGAACCACCCCGGCCGGCCGGCTCGCGCAGTACGGCAATCCGCCATAGTTGGTCGTCATCCGGGTCGCCGCACAGGGAGTAGTGGCGAACGATTCCGTCCGCGAGTTCGATCTCGATATGCGCCCCGGGAGTCCATTCAGGCAGTGACGCCCCGTTCGCGGCGCGGAGTTCAAGGCTCAGAACACCGTCGGCCTGTCGATGCATGGATGCAATCTGCAGTCGCGACTTCAGCGTCCTGACCGAAAGCAGCAATGGTTGTGCCATGACGAAACCTCGTGGACCGACCGTCCTCAGGACGTCAGCAGACGCGTTGCGGACTCCGGCGTGAACATACTCATGGCGATGTCGTGCATGCCACGCATCGCCCGCAGAATCTCGTTCCGGTCCTCATCGGTTTTCGCGTAGCGTCCGAGGACCTGCCGCCCCAGCCCGACATGGAATTTCTCGTCCATCTCGATCTTTCGGTGCACTCGGACGACCTCGTCGAAGCCGTGACGCTCCCCGGCCAGGAAGGTCGGTTCCAAGCTCCCGGTCGCCGAGGTCTCCGAGGCGTTCCACGCCGCGACCGCGGCGAGGGGATGGCGGTCGAGGCACTCCCAGAGGAACTCGCTCCATCGCTGAGAGTCCGGAGGAACAGACGTCGGTGCGGTACCGCCGAGCGACTCGACCGCATTGCTCACCAACTCGTAGTGCTCAGCCTCCTGGAATGCCTGCTTGGCCAGCAAGGTGATGTGTTTGCGTTCGAAGCCCAACCCGTATCGGTGGATCTCCTCGTTCAGCAGGAACACGTAGTCGATCTCCCGCCAGGCACGAGTGGCCAACCACTCCGCCAGAACGATGGGTTGAGGATTCTTGTCGAAAGACTCGAAGAACTCTTCGCTGGTGCGCCTCGCATTCGCGAACACGGAATCGAGAATCTCGTCGACTTCGCCGCTGATGGGATCGAGGCCTGTGCCGCCTCTGACGTTCCTGACGTTGACCATTGCGCTCGGCATCCTCTCGTTTATCGATAATCGATTGTAATGTGAGACGACGGTCACAGTCAAGGCTCGTTGCCGCCGTACTCGACGGAGCCGACCCGCGTGAGCGGGTCGGCTCCGGTCGAACTGGCGGACCTACTTCTGCAGCCGCGAAGGCACGTTGCGATCGGCGGGCGATGCCAGGGGGTCGCGTGGCGCAAACATGCGTCGCATCGCCAGGTAGATCACTGCCGCGACGATGCCGGACACGAAGTAGCTCAGGTCGGCGCCATCAAGGCTGGCACCGATCGGCCCGGTGTAGAAGTCGTTGGCCATGAAGGGCACCGAGACGAGGACGCCCACCAGCAATGCCACCAGTCCCGCCACGTTGAACCGCCCGAACGCGCCCGTGGGGGTATAGAAGTTCTCCACCGGCAGCATTCTCCGTCCGGCCCGTTGGACGACGTAGTAGTCGATCAGCAGGACCGCGACCCACGGCGTGATGTAGTACGACAAGACGTGCAGGAAGAGCAGGAAGTTCGCCTGGAACTGGTCTCCGCCGAACACCAAGGCGATCACCAGCCCGATGAGACCCGCAATCGTCACCGTCACCCACTGCGGCAGTTTCACGTCACAGGTCAGCGTGTTCATCGCGCCGCTGTAGAGATTGACGGAGTTGTGCGGGATGGCCGACAACCCCAGGGTGAGCAATACGACGTAGCGCAGCCAGTCAGGCAATGCCAGGCCGAAGGTGTCGAGCACATCGCCGTCCGGCAGGAGCGTGATGAGTCCGGCGCCGAGGCACATCATCCAGGTGGTCGACGCGAACAGACCGAGGGTGGCTGCGCCGAAGATCGACACCGGCTTGCTGTTCTCGGGCAGATATCGCGAATAATCCGACGCGTACGGCGCCCAGCTTGCCGTGTAGCCGAATACGGCCGTGAAGAGCACCGACCACGCCAGCCAGTAGTCGGCGCCAGAGGCGGTGGCCTCCGTTCCCGGTCCGCCGCCGTGGAAGAGCAGGACGACCGAGACGACGGTCAGTACGACGATGCTCACATTCGTGATGATCTTGCCCATCGTGTGCAGGATGCGGTATCCGAAGATTGCGATCAGGATGCTCACGGCAGCGACGACCACGACGGTGGGGGCGTACGGGGCGTTCAAGAGTCCGGCCAGCGACTTGGCTCCCAGCACCGTGCCGACGCTGTAGTAGCCGATGCACATCAGGAGTGTGAGGAACGCGGGCAGATAGTTCCCGAAGTACCCGAACGGGGCTCGTCCCATCGGCAGCTGCGGCATCCCGAGTCGCGGGCCCATCACTGCGCACAAGCCGGTGACGATCGACCCGAGGATGTTGGCGAGAACGATCGCCGTGACGCTTCCGGTGAAGCCGAGACCCAGGGGACCGCCGCTGGCGCCCAGGTAGATGCCGGCGAGATAGATGACGGGCGCGAATCGCACCGTGAACTGATTTCGCGGGTTGCCGTAGCGCCGGTCCGTCGGGACGTGGGCGATGCCCCGCCGTTCGAGCGCCAAGGTCCTGCCGGGCTTCTCAGCGGAGGGCGACTTCAGGCTTGTCGTCATGTGCGCGCTGTGGTCATTCATCGGGTTCCTCGATTTCCAGGCCAGGAGGAAGGTGTGATGGCAATCACGCTAGAGTCGGCGCGTGCTCTTGCACACATGATCGAGAGCCAACTTCGACGCCGAATCTTTGTCACGAGGTGCCAACCGCCACGCGGCGAGCGGCAATTTCAGCAAACTGCGCACTATCACAAACGAGAAGGATGCGTGTGGTATCAGGACCGAGAAGAAAGCGCTCCGGCGCCCTGCCGGACGTCCGCCCCGAGCCCGAAGAAATCAGCCGCCGCGGCCGTGTCACCGACGTGGGCGAACACATGGCTCATGGACATCAGGGCAGCCTCTTGGCGCGGAGGACACGTCGCGTCCACCGCGTCCCGAAGCACATAACACCGGTAGTCGAGATTGCGCGCCGTGATAACCGAGGACAGCACGCAGATGTCGGTACAGACCCCCGCGAAGATGAGGTTCTCGATCCGGAGCCCGCGCAGGAGCAAATCCAGCTCGGTTCCGAGGAACGCGTCGTACCGGCGCTTGGCCGATATGACGAAATCGGCCTTGTGCGGTTCCAGACCGGCGACGATCTCGGGCCCCGTGGTTCCTTCGAGACAATGGGGCGGCTCGAAGCAGCCTTCGATGCCGAAGTCCTCGAGCTTCGGTCGGTGCATCTCCCGCGTGTAGACAACCGGGAAACCACGCTGTCGGCACGCCTGGGCGAAGGCGGCGATGATCGGAATGAGCCCCGCGGCGCCCGGCGTCGACAGCTTGGCCTCCGGGCGGACGAAGTCGTTCTGCATGTCGATGATGAGCAGCGCCGTCCGGCTGGGATCGGCGATGACCTCGCACGCGCTGACTGATGCCGCCTCGATCACGCTCTTGTCACCGACAGTGCTCACAAAATCCCCCCAGGTCACCGGTATGACTCAGATCACAGTGCCTTTGAAGCCTAAGAGCTCCACCGCCACCCGTCATTGTCACCTGTCGCCAGTGCAGGGCTTCGCGCTTTGGCGCCTCACCCCATCGCCGCCCCTATGCCGAGATGCGTCACCTGGATGCCGGCGTGGGTCTTGTTGCGGATGTTGATGCCGATGAGGACCGGGGTGAGTCCTTCGAGAAGGCGGCTCATTTCGAGCGACCCAGCATCGACGACACGGAGGCCGTCAATACACTCCAGGGCCTCGGTGACCACAGCCTTCGCCGCCCGATCGCCGCAAATCAGCGTGTCCTGATCGAGTGGACGGCCGAGATTTCGCAGTGCCGCTGCGCTGATCGTGTGCAGTCCCGAGGCGACGGCGACATCGCCACTGATCGCTGCGCGTGCTTGCTGCGCGGCCGAGCCGTGCCAGGGCTCGACCAGATGGGTCGGGCGTCCACCCACGGCGGTGGCCAGCGGAACCGTCGTATCCAACAGCACCTGACCGGGCCGCCACCGGTCGGCGACGCCTTGCAGGATCGCCACGTGGCTCGCGAACGGCACGGCGGCCACGACCAGCCGATCGGCCTGGGCAACCGCGTCGTCGTTCAGGCAGCCGATGAAGTTGTCACGGCCGATCAGGTCGTGTGCCCGCCGGGCGGCCGCCCGTGCCCGCTCAGGGTCACGAGACCCCAGGCAGACCGAGTATCCGGCGACACCGAGGCGAATCGCGAGCCCGAAGCCCAGGTTGCCCGTGCCACCCAGGATCGCGACGGTCTCGCTCATGAGACGGCCACCGACCCGGCATACCAACTCTGCTGCATGATGCTCCTCCTCATCGGTACCGCGAGCGTCGGCGCACGCCGGCCGGTATCCAGGACCATACGAACTGTGGCACGGGGAACCCATGGCTACTATTACGAAAAAGTGCCGAAATCGTTGGCAGTCTGCGCCTAGGCTGGCAGCCCATGGAGCAACATGACGCCGCGGCCGAAACCTCGGGCCAGACCCTCACCCTTGCCGAGTTGCTCAACGACGAGGTGCTGACCGGCGCCAGCCTGGTTGCCGGACGCGCCGGTCTAGGACGATCCATCAGCGCGGTGAACGTCATGACGGTTCCGGACATCGGTCGGTGGGTCAGGCAGGACGAGTTCCTGCTCGCAACCGGCTATCCGCTGCCCCGCGACAATGCGGGGCAGGGCCAGCTGCTGACCGACCTACACCGCCTCGGGCTGGCGGGATTCGGCATCAAACTCGATCGGTACATGCCCGAGCTCTCGCAAGAGATGATCGACATCGCCGACCAGCTCGGCCTGCCGCTGGTCGTCATCCCGGAACGCATACGGTTTGACGACATCTTGAGCAAGGCGTTTGCCACCATCGTGAACCGGCAGGCCGCCGCGTTGGCCAGAGCCCAAGAGATCCACCATTCTTTCCTCGAGATCACACTGTCCGGAGGTGGTCTTGCCGAGTTGGCGCGCAAGCTGTCCGGTCTTCTCGGCGACGCGAGCGTCGTAATCTCGGATCCCCAGGGAAGCGTCGTGACCCTCGCGGGAGACGAGGCTCCCTTGGCCAAACTGCGTTTGCTGACCTCGGACTCGGTGGATGTCATGCGGCTGGGCTCGGCGGGCACCCACACCGACGAGTCGACGGGGAAGCGTTGGGCTTCACATGAGATTCGCGCCGGCCGGCTCCATCACGGCTTCGTGATCGCCGTCGAAGCGGACCGGCCGTTCGGCGAGTTCAGCATGGTGGCCGTCGAGCAAGCCGCGATCGTGGCAGCACTCGAGGTGACGCGTGACCTCGCGGTCGGCGCCGTGGAGCGCCGCTTCGCGTCCAACGCGCTGTTCGAGCTGATCACCGGCAGCGATTTCGAGTCCGCGGAATACGCCACCCTGGGTTCGGGCTTCGGATGGGATCTGGAGCGCAACATCGTCGTGCTGGTGGGCCGCAGGGAAGGCAAGGAAGGCACTGCCGACGAAACCCATCGCAGCAAACGCCAGTCCCGTCTGGCGGACGAGCGGGCCATCGAATTCTGGGCGTCCGCGGTGCGGGGCAGGGACCGGTCAGCGGCGACCGCCGGCCTCGGCTCCGAACTGGTGGCAGTCATCGGAGCAGACAAGGACGTGCTGGCCATCGCGCGCTCGGTGCAGGCCGAGGTGGCGCAGTTCGCGCACGGCGCGTACGCCATCGGCGTCAGCCGTAGATACGGGGGGCCCGGCGGCATCTCGACCGCGTACCAGGAGGCTCGCACCGCTTTACGGCTGGGATACCGGGTGTCGGGGAAGAACGCGGTGACCGCGTATGGCGAGCTCGGGCTGTTCAGACTCCTGGCTCAGGTCGGCGACGAGGACCTGCGCACGTTCGCAGAGGAGACACTCGGGCCGCTGATGCGCCTCGGCGAGCCCGAGAGATCAGAGATGTTCCAGACGTTGGAGACGCTGATCGAACACAACATGAATATGGCGGAGGCGGCGCGTCACCTCCACTACCACTACAACACCCTGCGCTACCGGCTGGCCAAACTCGAACGGCTCCTCGGTCCGTTCAGCACGAGCACACCGGTGGCGATCCAGGTAGGCGTCGCACTACAGATCACCGAGATGCAGAAAACCCTTGTGCCCCAGCCAAGGTGAGGCCTGGGGCGGCCAAAGTGCGGTCGGGTGTCTCGTGGATCGCGCCGGCTGTCTGGTTGAGGTGCCGCCCGGTGCCGCCCCAGCGCCGGGCGATGATCTCGGCGACGATGGAGATGGCGGTCTCCTCCAGGGTACGCGCACCGAGGTCCAGGCCGATCGGGCTGAACAGCCGATCCAGCTCCTCCTCGGTGAGCCCGGCCCGCCGCAACCGATCCATCCGATCCCGATGGGTGCGTCGCGACCCCATGGCCCCGATGTAGGCGATCTCCGGCATTCGCAGCGCCACCTCGAGCAGCGGCACGTCGAACTTCGGGTCGTGAGTCAGCACGGTGACCACAGTTCGCGGGTCGATCCTGCCGGCCTCCTTTTCGGCGCTCAGATAGCGATGCGGCCAATCCACCACCACCTGGTCGGCCTCAGGGAATCGGCTGCTGGTCGCAAACACCGGCCGGGCGTCGCACACCGTCACGTGATAGCCCAGGAAGGAACCAACCCGGGCTACCGCGGCGGCGAAGTCGATCGCACCGAACACCAGTAACCGTGGCTTGGGTGCGAACGCCCAGACGAAGATCCGCATCCCCGCTCCCCGGCGCTCGCCGTCGCAGCCGTAGGTCAGCGTTGCGCTGGTGCCGGCGGCCAGGAGCCCCAAGGCGTCGTCCCGCACCGCGTCGTCGGCGCGCGACGATCCCAGTGTGCCCTGCGACTCGGGCGCCCCCTCACGGCCGGGACGCACGACGAGCCGTCGTCCCAACCACGACGGATCGGGGTGCTCGATCACGGTGGCGAGCGCGACCGGGCGGGCGGCCTCGACGCACTGAGCAATCTCGCCGAGTTCGGAGAAGGTCTCCCGATTCACCTTCTCGATGTAGACGTCGAGAATTCCGCCGCAGGTCAGTCCGATCTCGAAGGCGTCGTCGTCGGAAACGCCGTAGCGCTGCAACACCGGATCCCCCGATTCGACGACCGACTGCGCGAGGTCGTACACGGCGCCCTCAACACATCCGCCGGATACCGAGCCGACCGCCGACCCGTCCGGGCAGACCAGCATCGAGGCGCCGGGCGGCCGGGGCGCCGATCGGAACGTCGCGACCACCGTGCCGAGGCCGACGGTCTCGCCCCTCTCCCACGACTTCATCAACTCGGGTAGCACGTCGCGCATGCGGCAGTCCTTTTAGCCGCTCGTCGTGGGCTCGGGATGCACTGCGGCAGTCGGGGCGGTGCCTCCTCGCGCCAGCGCTCTCTTGCGCGACAACGCCCAGGGGTAATAGATCGCGAACGACACCAGCGCGCCGGCGAAGAGACTCAGGTCGGCGCCGCCGAGAAATTCCGTCATGAGTGGCGACGCGAAAATGGGAGTGTTCGCAAAGGCCACGGAGACCACGAGGCCCAGCACCCAGGCAACAATCCCGGGGGTGAAGAACCGCCCGGCGACACCGTTTTTCGCGACCAGGTCGGTCTCGGTGTAGTGGCCGCGGTGGACGAGGAAATAGTCGGTCATCGTGATCACGAACCACGGAGTCAGCCACATCACCAAGGTCAGCATCCACGCCTTAAAGGTGGACCCGAACTCGGGCTGGTAGATGCCGACGACGGCGATGGGGGTGCCGACGAGGGCGGTCACGAGCACGCCCTGGAGGCGATTGAGGCGCAGGCCCGCGGTTTTGAGCACCGCCGGTCCGACGAACAGGTTGACGAGGTTGGCCGGCAGGAGGCCGAGAGTCATCACCAGCAGGACCGGCCAGGCCACCGCTTCCGGTAGCGCCGCCTCGACCGTCTTGCCGACATCGAGGCTCGACGCCGCGCTTGTCGCAATGATCGCCGAGAGGGAGAAGGTGCAGAACGTGCCGACGTACATACCCGCGCTCGCCATCAGAAAGAGCTTGCGCTGCGGCGCGTCTCGGCGGACATACCGGCCGAAGTCGTGTGCGAACGGGGTCCATGAGACGCCCCACCCGATGCCCAGGGCTGTCACCAGCACGGCGATCGCACCAAGCCGCTCCGCGCCGTAAACGGTTGCGGGATGGCCCCAGTCGACACCGCCCGCGAAGGCGCCGATGGCGATGACCACCAGCGAGAGCCCCATCCCGATGAACGCGACGCGCTCGTATTTCGTGATCAGTCGGTACCCGTAGACGGCAACAAGCACGAGCAGGATGGTCAGCACCACCAAGAGCACCACGTCGGTTCCGCGACCACCGGCGACGCCGAACTGCCCAGCGATACTCCTGGCGGCCGTGACGCCGAAGTAGCTGTTGACGCCGAACCATCCGGCGGTGGTGAAGAACAGCAGTACCGCAAGCAGCCGCGCACCTTCGAACCCGAACGCCGGTCGCGCGTTGACCATGACCGACGCGCCCGTTCGCTGTCCCTGCAGGACGCACAGACCCACGCAGGCCGACCCGACGAAGGCGCCGAGGAAGTACACCAGCAGGACGTCGGCCAACGACAGTCCCAGCACGATGCCCAGCGCGCCGACGGCGAGGTTGGTCACCGCGACGTTGACACCGGCGAAGACGAAGAACATCTCCCGCGGCACGCCCCCGCGCTCGGCCTCCGACGTGAAATCCAGATCGTCGGCACCCGGCTTCGCACTCATATCGCTCGATTCGCTCATGGCTTCCTCGCAGATTCAGGGGCCGACGGCGGTCGTCAGCTCGGCCGCACGCGAATGCTCAGCCGCTCCAGGAAGTCGGCGAAACGAGTTCTGGTGACCGTCCAGAGCAACGAAAAGACCTTGATTTCACTCGTCGCCGCCTGATCGAGTGGCGGCCGGCCGGGCGCTGCCGCGGTCGTCGTGGCCGTTGCGGCCTCCCGGTGCTGCGCCCTCGGCGCCGGGGTGGTCTGGCCGGGGTGCTCGACGCGCGCGCTGAGCTGATCGGCGAATGCGACGAACATCGTGTTCGAGACGTCGCGAATCCCCCGCCCCAGCGAGGCGATTCGGCCGGTGAGATCGATATCGGAGACGACGTCGATCCGGCTGCCCGAGTCGGTGGGGGCCACCTGCAGCTGGACGTGGGCCGCGACGGAGCCGGAGCCGCGTCGGTCGCGGCCGCTGGCGTCGAGCACGATGCGGTGCGTTTCGGCGTCGCGCTCCACCACCGAGGCCTCACCCGCGTAGTTCATCTTGAGCGGTCCGATACCGACCCGCAGCACACCCTCATAGCGGTCGTCGCCGAGGTCGTCGACGAGCTCGGCGCCGGGCATGCACTGGACCACCGCCGGCGTGTCCTGCAGGAACGCCCACACGTCTTCGGGTTTGGCACCGACACTGGTCTGGTGTTGAAGCTTCACGGACGCTCTCCATTCTTGGTCGCCTGCCGGGCGCGTTGGTCGAGCAGTGCCAGCACCCGCTCGGCGGTGATGGGCAGTTCGGTGGGCCGAATACCGATGGCGGCTTCCACGGCGCTGGCGATGGTGGCCGCGGGTGGGCCGATCGGGGGTTCGCCGACGCCGCGGGCGTTGAGCGGGCCTCGGCCCTCGCCGCTTTCGACGATCGCCACCCCGATGTCGGGCAGATCCATGGACGACGGGATCAGGTAATCCGCGAACAATGACGACATGGGATGGCCTTCATCGGTGACACAGTCCTCCATCAGCGCGTAGCCGATGCCTTGCGCGGCGCCGCCGATGATCTGGCCCTCCACCCGAACCGGGTTGATGGCTCGTCCGACATCGTGGCAGGCGGCGTACTTGAGTAGCTGGATGTCGCCGGTCTCGAGGTCCACCTCGACCTCGGCGGCGTGGGTGCCGAAGGTGTAGTCCGGGAAGGTGTGGCCCTGGCCCTCGTTCGGATCGAAACCGCCGGTCCGTGCCCGCCAGGTGTTCAGCACGGAGGTGTCGACCCGCGCTTCGTTGGCGACGCGGACAAGCTCGGGCAGGCTCAGGCCGGTATCGCCGCCTTCGGTGCGCACCATCCCGTCGGCCCAGACCAGTGCGTCTTCGTGGACGCCGAGTTCCTTGGCCGCCAGCGGGGTCAGCTGGTCGCGCAGCTTCCGCGCCGCCCGCAGGATCGCGTTGCCCGACATGTAGAGCTGACGGGTGGCGAAGGTTCCACCGGCCGGCGGGTTCAGCGCGGTGTCTCCGATATAGACGCTGATGTCGCTCAGCGCGACGCCGAGGATCTCGGAGGCGATCTGGCACAGGCTGGCGGCTTGGCCCGCGCCCAGATCGGTCACGCCGCTGCGGATCAGCAACGTGCCGTCGGCCTGAAGCGTCACCCATGCCGCAGCGTGGTCGCGGAACCAGATCGTGCGCCCATAAGGCTGCATGCCGCAGCCGAAGCCTTGCCCGACGACCTTGTGTGGGCCCCTGGGCCGGTTGGGCTCGCCGAGCATTTCCAGGACGGCTTGCCTGGTTTCACGAACGGCGACCGCGGTGGTGACTGGTTCACCAGCAGCGGTGAGATCGCCTTTCTCTATGTAGTTGCGGTCGCGTACCTCCTCGCGGCTGAGCCCGAGCTGTGCGGCCAGCGCATCCATCTGGGATTCGTACGCGAAGTGCACTTGCATGGCGCCGAAGCCGCGGAAGGCGCTGGCAGGCACGTTGTTGGTGAAGACGGCCCTGGATCGGACGCGGACCGCGGGCACCCGGTACGGACCCGTCGACAATGCTGCCCCTGCGAACAGCACCCTGGCACTGAGGCAGGGGTAGGCACCGGCGTCGCCGACGATGTCGGCCTCGACGGCGAGGATCTTGCCTTCCGCGGTGGCCGCGGTGCGGTAGTGCATGGTGAACGGGTGCCGCTTGGTGCTGGCCAGGATGGACTCCTGCCGCGACCAGACCATCCGCACCGGCCGGCGGGTCCGCCAGACCAGCAGGGCGATATACGGCTCGACGGTCATGTCCTCCTTGCCGCCGAAGCCGCCGCCCATATACGAGGCGATCACGCGTACCTGGCTCTGCGGCAACCCCAGGATGTTCGCGATCTCGACGGCGTGCTCGATGACCTGCGTCGAGATGCGCAGGGTGACCACGTCGTTTTCGAGCCAGCCCACACCGGCTTCCGTTTCGAGGTAGGCGTGCTCGACATGCTGGCTGCGGTAGGTGTTTTCGACGACGACACTCGCTTCAGCGAATGCCGCGTCGATGTCGCCGCGATCCAGGTGCCAGTTGACCAGCACGTTGCCTTCGTCGTGCACGAGCGGAGCGCCATCGGCCAGCGCGTCCTGCGGGCTGTACACGCCCGGCAGGGGTTCGTAGTCGACTTGGACAAGGTCCGCGGCCTCGGCCGCGGTCTCCGGGTCGGTGGCGGCCACGATCGCGACCGGCTCTCCGACGTATCGGATCCGGTCGACGGCGAGCACGGGCTGCTCGACGGTGAGTTCGCCGAGTCCACCGCTGGCGTGCTCGACGATCGCGTTGTGCGGCACGTCCGCCGCGGTCAGGACGGCAACCACGCCCTCGAGGCGCTCGGCGGCCGAGGTGTCGATGCTGACGATCTTGGCGGAGCCGACGTCGGAGCGGACCACTCTTCCGTGGACCATGCCCGGCAGGCTCCAATCGGCGGCGTACAACAGGGTGCCGCGGACTTTGTTGACGAAGTCGTGGTGCGCCGGTGACTGGCCGACGATGCGGAAGTTCCGCTCGCGTTCCTGAGGCCCCGAGTCGGCGTCCGGGTTCCACTCGGCAGGGGCGTGAGGCGGCTCGGTGGTGTCCGGTGTGGTTCCGGGCTCGACAGTGGTCATTGGGCACCGCCCGCCTCGGCGGTCTGGTCTGCCAGCGTATGAAGATGGTCCTCGACCGCGTCCACGATCGCCTGGTAGCCGGTGCATCGGCACAGGTTGCCGACCAACTCGTGGCGGATCTCCTCTCGAGAGGCCCCCGGGTTTCGCTCGGCCATGGTGGCCGCGGTGAGCAGCATGCCTGCGGTGCAGAAGCCGCACTGCGAGGCGCCGCGCTCCAGGAACCGCTTCTGCAGCGGATGCGGCTCGTCCTGGGGGTCTGACCAGCCGCGCAGGGTGACGATCTGATGGCCCTCTGCCTGGACGGCGTAGACGGTGCAAGCGCTGACGGGGTCGCCGTCCATCAGGACGGTGCAGGTGCCGCAGACACCCTCGGCACAGCCGTAGCGGACGTCGGGCATCCCGAGGTCGTCGTGCAGGACGTCGAGCAGGGTGCGGTCGTTGCGCACCCAGACCTCGTGCTCGCGGTCGTTGACGCGGAGCGTGAGTTGGGTCCGGATCATGCTGCACCTCCCTCGGTGAGTACGTGCTCCAGCAGGCGCCGGGTGTGGACGGAGACCAGACGCCGTCGGTAGTCGGCGGTTGCGTGTAGATCGGTGTCGGGGTCCAGGGACGCCGCGATCGCCTCGGCGCTCTCGCGGGCCCGATCGGGGTTGCCGGGGTCGCCGAGCACCGGCTCGAGCAGGTTCTGCTCGACGAGGATCGGCCGGTCGGCGACGCCGCCGAGCACCACGCGTAGCTGCGGAGGGCCGCCCGTCGGGTCGGGCCTCGCGAGGACGCTGACGCTCACGGTGGCGAAGTCGGAGTAGCGGCGGACGACCTCGTGAAAACCCCAGCGGGCATCGCCGGCGACCGGAAACCGGGCGCCGGTCACCACCTCGTCGGGTTCCATCGCGGTCGTGAGGTAGGTGATGAAGAAGTCTTCGGCGGCGATGGTCCGCTCGCCTGCCGGTCCCTGCACGACGATCTCGCCGCCCGTGGCCAAGGTGATCGCCGCGATCTCGGCGGTCGGATCGGCGTGCGCGAGCGAGCCACCGAAGGTGCCGCGGTTTCGCACCCGCACGTTGCCGACGAACTGGACGGCGTGCGCCAGCAGCGGGGCATGCGTGCGGACGGCCTCGGAACCGGCGAGCACGCGGTGGCGGGTGTTGGCGTCGATCACGAGGTGGTCGCCCTCGACCCGGGGTTCGGCGGCCGCGACCGGGTTCACGTCGATGAGCGCGGCCGGGAACGCCAGACGCAGGTTCAGCATCGGGACCAGGCTCTGGCCGCCGGCCAGGATCTTGGCCTCGCCGTCCCACAGCCCGAGCAGCTCGACGGCGTCGGCCCAGGATTCGGCCCGCTGGTATTCGAAACAGGTCGCCGGGGTGCGGTCGGCGGGGGACACCGTCTCTTGAACCGTCATCGCGATGCCTCCCTGCCACCCTCTTGCGGACCGCCCACGAGGTGCCGGAACAGCGCGAGCTCGTCGTCCTCGACCGGGGGTAACTCGTCGAGCGGATCGTGCACGAGCAATTCGAAGCCGGTGGATTCCTGTACCTGATCGAGGGTCACGCCGGTCTGCACGGCCCTCACCCTCATCCGGTGGGACTCGGGGGCGAAGTCGAGCAGCGCCAGATCGGTGACAACCCACCGCGGGCCGCCGTGCAGGAGCCCGCTGTCGCACCGGCTGGTTCCGCCGGTCAAGTAGCCCGGGCTGGTCACGAAGTCGACCCGCTCGACGAAACGGCGGCGTTCATGCTGGGTGACGACCACGACCTGGTTGCACATCGACGCGATGTCGTTGGCGCCGCCCGGCCCGGGCAGCCGGACCGTCGGCTTCGCGGGGTCGCCGACGACGCTGGTGTTGACGTTGCCGTACCGATCGACCTGCGCCGCGCCGATGAATCCGTAGTCGAAGTAGCCGCGCTGCGCCATCAGGAAGATATCGGTGGCGGTGGTGAGCATCTGGGCTCCGACCGCCGCGCGAACCTCGTTGGTCGAGGCGGGCAGTTCGCCCGGCATCAGCTCGATGCCGATCATGCCGCCCTCGAGCAGGACGGTGAGGTTCGGCGCCTGGCGACGCTTGGCGATCGCGGCGGCTACCAGTGGCTGGCCGATTCCGGCGAACAGCACCTTGCCGTCCTCCAGGAGCCGGCTCGCGGCGACGGTCATGATCTCGTCGGGCCGGGCATCGGTGTGCTGGGGGCCGACCCGCGGGTAGGTCACTGAATCTGTCATTGCGGCAGCATCTCCTGAGCGGTTCGCCGGACCACCGCCAGCCGCGCCGGGTCGATGGAGGCGAGGTAGGCGTCGTGATCGGGGTGGGCGATCAGCGCCGCGACGTACGCGCGCGCGCCGTCGACGCCGCCGGCCTTCACCGCCCGCATATAGGCGGTGAACTCATCGCCATCGGCCTCGTAGTGGCCGTAACACTCGTGCGGGTAGGCGCCCATCGGTTGGTGGACGACGGCGTCGACGGCGAATCCGGGGATGACGGTGCGGGCGGGGTCGCGGCGGAACTGGTCGGTGGTGACGATCTCCTCGGCGGTGACGATCACCCGACGGGCGGCGAGCACGAGGTCGGTGTCCATCAACTGGTAGCCGTCGATCTGCGCGTTGCCGAGTTTGTCTGCGCGCTGGACGTGCACCAGCGCCACGTCGGGGTTGAGGCTCGGCACCGCGTTGAGGAGCTGGCCGGTGTAGGGACAGGTGACCTTCGCCAAGTCCAGCTGCCGGTCGATGTCGGAGCCGAGCATGCTCACGGTCGGGAGGTAGGGGACTCCCATCGCCCCGGCCTTGTAGCGGAGTCCGATGCCGAGGTGGCTCCACTCCTCGAATGTCGCGCGCCCGTTCTCGACCAGATGACGCAACACCGGGGCGAGCCCCCAGCCGTGGCCGATGCCGACCCAGCTGGTCATCACCCGGTCGGCCATCCCGGTGGCCAGCATCAGCTCCACTTCGAAGCACGACAGCGGGCGGGTCATCGTCAGCCCGGTACGTCCCTGCCGGAGCACCTCGATCAGCAACGCCATGGGTGTGCGGGCGTGGTTGGTGCCGCCCACCCCGATCACCGCGTCGTCCGGCACCAGCCGACGAACGGCTTCCGCGGCCGTCGTCAGCTTGTCGTCGGTGGTCCGGGCGAGCTCTTCGAGCTCGGCGCGTGCGACGTCGACGCCGGGCGTGGCCAGTCGTGCGCTCACGCCGCCCCCTTCGTCCTGCCGAGCAGCGGCAGCACCTCGGCGGCGCAGCGCTCCATCTGCTCGGGGTCGTACCCGTGCGGGATCAGGCAGATTTCGCCGACGCCGGCGTCGAGGTGCGCCGCGATCTGCTCGGCGCAGTCCTCCGGAGTCCCGCAGATGGCGCTGTCGGGTGTCGCACTGCTCCACTCCGGCGTGTCGAAGTACGACGCGAGCCACGGGCCGGTGAGGGCCTGGGCCCGCTCCTTCGAGGAGCCGATGCAGATCGGCAGCTGGTTGACCGAGCGCAGTCCGGCAGGGTCGCGGCCGGCCTCCTCGGCGTACCTCCGGATCTTCGACCAGGATGCGGTGAACGCCTCGGGTGTGTAGAAGTAGGTCAGCCAGCCGTCGCCGAGCGTGGCGACACGCTTGAGCACCCGGTCGACGTACCCGCCGATGAGGACCTGGGGCCGCGGCTGCGGGACCGGGAGCATCTTCACGCGGCGGAACGACAGGTCGTCCCAGGTGCCGGTTACCTCGTCCTGCGTCCAGAGGTTCATGCAGATCTCGAGGTTGCGCTCGAAGATGCGGCCCCGGGTCTTGAACGGCGTGCCGGTGGCGTCGAACTCGCGCTGGTACCACCCGGCCGCCACCCCGAGCCGTAGCCGCCCGTGCGAAATCGCCTGGATCGTGGCCGCGGTCTTGGCCAACAGCGCCGGATCGCGGATCGGCAGCACCAGGACTCCGGTCCCGAGCTCGATGGTCTTGGTGTGGGTGGCCAGCACCGCCAGCGTCGACAGGGCCTCCAGTTGCGGGAAGGGCTGTCGACTGCCGAGGAAGAGATGGTCCCACGCCCAGAGAGAGGTGAACCCGAGCTGCTCGGCTCGGCGAGCCGTGACGAGCAATTCCTCGATCCGGGGCGTTTTCTGGGCGGAGGTGAAGTTCTCCAGGGCCAGCCCGAAAGTCGCCGACATGTCGTCCTCTCTGTTTGCGAGGCCTATGAAAAACCCACGCTATTGCAAATATTGACTGTGCTCCATGTCACAGATAGCCAACTGACATCCGTCCATTTGTCACCTGTTCACAGCTCTGCGTGGCGGCGTGGCTGGAACCGGATGCGCGTGCCGGGCACTGCTTGCGCGGCCCGGTTCACGCCCGACTGTGGCACCACTCCGATGACCGGGTACCCGCCGGTCACGGGCCGGTCCGCGAGGAACAACGTCGGCCGGCCCCGGGTCGGCACCTGTAGCGCGCCGAGGACGACACCTTCGCTGGCGAGTTCCCCACAGCGAAGCCGCGGCAGGTCTGGACCGTCCAACCGGATGCCGATGCGGTCGGCATCGGAGGTGACGGTGAACTCGTCGGCCGCCAACCGATCGAGCGCCTCACCGGTGAACCAGTCGTCGCGCGGGCCGAGTAGCAGCGGCAGTTCGAGAAGTCCGGTTGGCATCGCCGCAACGGGCGCGAGATCGGTGGCCGGCCACTCCGCCGCGACATTGCCGACCTCCAGGACGTCGCCGGGTTGCAGGGGCGGCGTCCCGAGCTGGGCCATGGTGTCCCACGACGCCGACCCGAGCACCTGCTCTCCCGCGATGCCGCCGCGCACCGCGATGTAGGTGCGCAGACCGGTCGTCGGCGCCCCCAAGGTGACGGTGTCGCCCGCGCGGGCCGGGAAGGCCGCATTGACCGCCTGGGCCCGGGCGCCGCAGCGGATGGCGACGGCGGCTCCTGTCACCGCGACCAACGCCGGCGCGTCGACGCGGAACGCGAGCCGGCCCAGCGTCGTCTCGATGCACGCGGCGCCCGCCCGGTTGCCGACCAACCGGTTCGCCAGGTCGCAGGAGGCGCGGTCGGCGGCGCCGGATCGTCCGACGCCAAGGTGCGCGAAACCGCGGCGGCCGTGGTCCTCGACGAGAGCCAGCACGCCAACGGATTCGACGATCAGCCTGGTCATCACGTCACGTCGCGGAACTGGACCACCGCGCCGGGCCGCAGCAGTGCGGGCGGGTCGGCGCCGGCGTCCCACAACACCGCGTCGGTGTGGCCGAGCAGCTGCCAGCCGCCGGGCGAGACGCGGGGGTAGATCGACGAGAACTCGCCCGCGATGGCGACGGCTCCGGCCGGCACCCGGACGCGCGCCTCGTCGCGCCGCGGCACGCGCAGCCGCGGGTCGCCGCCGACGAGGTAGGAGAAACCCGGCGCGAAACCGCAGAACGCCACCCACCACGGCTTGCCGGTGTGGGCGTCCACCACTTCGGCCGCGGACAGTCCGGTGAGGCGGGCGACATCGTGGAGGTCCGCGCCGTCGTAGCGCACTTCGATGACATGTCGCTCGTCGCCGCTCGCCGTCTCGGAGCCGGGCTGGAGTTCGGCGAGCGCGGCACGAAGGGTGGCCGCGCTGGCGACGTCAGGATCGAGGCTGACCAACAGCGTCGTCAGTCCCGGAACCACTTCGCATACGCCTGGCAGGCCGGCCTCCCGCACGGCGGCGGCCCAGCGGTGGACCAGCCGATTGTCACCGAGATCGAGCAGCCACGCCGCGTCGCCGCACGGGCGAAGGACCGGCGCGGACGCCGGGGACGCGGTCACCGAATGGGAACGAGCTCGACCCCCGCGGCCTCCAGTGCAGCACGGGTCTTGCGCGCGATTTCGACAGCGCCGGGGGTATCGCAGTGCACCAGCAACGCCTCGGCCTTGACGTCGACCTCGCTGCCGTCGTTCGCCGTGAGGTGGCCTTCGGTGACCATCTGGACCGCCCGCGCGGCGGCCTGGTCGGGATCGGTCAGCAGCGCGTTGGGCTCCAGGCGGGACTGAAGCAGGCCCTCCGGCGTGTAGGCCCGATCGACGAACGCCTCGGCGATCATGCGGAGGCCCGCCTGCTCGCCGAGCCGCCAGACTTCGGTGTTCGGCGGCGCGAGAAGCGGAAGATCCTTGTTGAATTCGACGGTCGCGTCGACGATCGCCTGGGCATGTTCGGTGTCCTTGGTCATGACGGTCCAGAGCGCCCCGTGCGCGCGGACGAAGTCGACCTGACCCCCCGCGATCCGTGCGAAGACTTCCAACGCCCCCATCTGGTACAGCAGATCGTCGCGCAGTTCGGCGCCGGGGATGGCGATGTATCGGCGTCCGAAGCCGTGCAGATCGCGGTAGCTCACCTGAGCGCCGATGGCGACGCCGTTCTTGACCGAGATGGCGCATGTCCGGCGCATGGTGCCCGGATCGCCGCCGTGGAAGCCGCATGCGATGTTGGCGCTGGTGACGATGTCGAGCAGGGCGTCGTCGTCGCCGAGACTCCAGCGACCCAGTCCCTCACCGATGTCGGTGGTCAACGCTACTTGTGCGGCCATGCGTCCTCCTGCCCTCGTCGGGGTCGTTATGGCCCAAGTATCACCGTCACGGCAGCGCCAGAACAGCGCCGGTCACTGACTGCTATTAGTCACTGAGACTGCCGATTCCGGAATTGGCCGCGCAGTGCGCCCCGAACCGCCCGTACCGACGGATCCCCCTCCCTGGCTTCTCGGGCCAGCGACACCAGGGTGCGGGCCCATCCCGTCTGCAGCCGGGTCAGCGCGGCGGTCTCCCTTTGCGGCGGCAGCACCAGACTCGGCAGGATGCTCGCCGCCGCACCCTGGCGGACCAGCAGCAAAAGCAGGTCGAGATCGTATGACTCGTACTGGACCTGTGGACTGAAGCCGAGTCCGAGGCAGTGCTGGACGGCCCAGGCGCGGGATGCCGCGCCGACGGGCTCGAGGGCCCAGGCGAGGTTGCCGGCCTCCTTCAGCAGGTCGCGTCCCCTCAGCAGCGACGCGGCCGCCACCACCTCCAGCGGATCGGTGCCGAGCACCTCGCGGTTGACGTGACGCGGTGGTTTCGAGCTGTTGCCCGGATACTCCTCGCTGACTACCAGGTCGAACTCTCCGCTCAGCAGCGCCGGGACCGCCACCTCGGGCTCGGACTCGACCAGTTCGACACGCAGGCCCGGGTGCTCCTGCTGGCAGTCGAGCAGCGCCGGGACGAGGGCACGGGCAGCGCTGCCGAAGGCGGCGACCCGGCAGGTGCCGGTCGGCGGATCCTCGGAGGAGCGCAGCTCGGCCTGGGCCAGTTCCAGGGCGGCCAGGATGTCCGCGCCCCGTTCGGCGAGCCGGCGACCCGCGTCGGTCAGCCGCACGCCGCGACCGACCCGCTCGAGCAGCGCCGCCCCGGCCTCGCGTTCGAGCAGGGCGAGCTGTTGGGAGATGCCGGACGGGCTCATGTGCAATGCGTCGGCCACCGCCGCGATGGTCCCGCGGTGGCTGAGCTCGACGAGAAAACGGAGCCGCCGCACATCCAGCACCGCACGAGTGTAGAAGATCCTTCAGTGATACTGCCGGATCAGCGGCAGCAATCTGTGATGTTGTTACGGCCCGACCGTGCCTAGGGTTCGGAAGCAGGAGGTGTGCCGTGCAAACCACCGAGCCATTTTTGCTCAACTCCCGCTGGACTCCGGGTGGCGCCGCCGAGCCGCGCGAGACCGAGAGGATCCGTCGATTCCATGAGGGTCTGCCCGATTACGCCGTTACGCCGTTGGTCCGGCTCCCGACGGTGGCGGCCGCCTTGGGCCTCGGCTCAGTGCTGCTCAAGGACGAGTCACTGCGGCTCGGGCTGCCGGCGTTCAAGATGCTCGGCGCGTCCTGGGCGGTCCACCGAGCACTCTCAGGTGAGCGCGACAGGCGCCGGCTGGTCACCGCCACCGACGGCAACCACGGCCGGGCCGTCGCGCGGATGGCGGCGCTGCTCGACCTCCCCGCCACGGTCGTGGTGCCCGACGGCGTCTCCGAACAGGCCATCGCGCTGATCCGCAAAGAGGGAGCCGAGGTGAGGGTCGTCGACGCACCCTACGACGACGCCGTGCGGGAGGCAGCGCTGCTCGCCACGGCCGACCCGGACGCGCTGCTCGTGCAGGACACCTCGTGGCCCGGCTATGAGGAAGTGCCGCAGTGGATCGTCGACGGCTACGCGACCCTCTTCGACGAGGCCGCGGAGCAGGCAGCGAAGCTGGGCACCGGCATCGACCTCATTGTGGTGCCCGCCGGGGTCGGCTCGCTCGCCCATGCTGCCGTGCTCTTCAGCCGCTCGCGCCCGGGCTGCCGCGTCGTCGCGGTCGAGCCCGACGTCGCCGCCTGCCTCCGCGCCAGCCTGGCCGCCGGTGCACCGACCACGGTGCCAACCGGTAGCACGAGCATGGCCGGGCTGAACTGCGGTACGCCGTCCTACCTGGCCTGGCCGGACCTCGAGCGGGGGCTGGCCGGTGCGGTGGTCGTCGACGAGACGGCCGCCACGCAGGCCATCTCCGAACTGGCGGCCCTCGGCGTCGACAGCGGGCCGTGCGGCGCCGCGAGCCTGGCCGCCCTGCGAGTGCTGGCCGCCGAGCCCACCCGCTCACTTCTCGGACTAGGACCCGACTCGTCAGTCGTGCTGCTCAACACCGAGGGTTCCGACGCGTCCGGATAGCGACCGGACGAGCTGCGGCACCTCATCCAGGCGCACGCTCGGATGTCTCGCCGAGGAGGGCCCGACGTAGATCGACGCCATTCCCACGCCGCGCGGCCCCGCGGCTTGCGCGAGCCGGCGGTCAACGAGGTGATGACGCGATCGATGGCGGTATGCAGGCCGAAGCGTCGGACCAGTCGCGGCACGAGCGACGGGTGATGGGTGTTGCTGACGATGCTCAGCCGGTAATCCGCTGGGAGGTCGGTGACGCATTCGAGGGCGTGGGCCGCCGGCGATACATTCTGCGACCAGGCGTCGAGGTACTCGGCAGTGAGCTTCTCGATAGCGCCCCCGGCCAGCGAGGGAGCCGCGATCGAGCGCCAATACTGCTGGGCCACTTGATTCATCGAGTATTCGCGTCCGGTGCCGACGTCGTGCGCCTCGAGGCGTTCCCAGGCTTGCTGCCAGTGCGCGTCGGATGCCGTCTCGTCGATGGTGGATCCCGCGCGGCGCGCGAATGCCAGGGTGCGTTGTATGCAGGGCGTACGGACGGGTTGTAGTCGACGAGCGTGCCGAAGAAGTCGAACAAGACGTGCTTGACCAAAACGATCCCTGCCTCTTTGTCTTGATGGTGTCATGCCCATCGGGCAGCTCGCGGCACATCGGTGCGTCAACACGGCCGCTCCCGGTGTGATGATGGACCCATGACGACTGGCAGCCTGACGGTCATCTACCGCAGCTATCTTCAGTGTCTGAACGAGCGGCGGTGGAATGGCCTTGGTGAGTTCGTCTGTGACGACCTGTCTTACAACAAGAAGCCGTTGAGCCTCGCCGACTACCGGGCACTGCTGGTCGCCGACGCCGACGCAATACCGGATCTGCGATACGAGGCAGAGGTCATCGTCGCCGAAGGCGACTTCGTGGCCTGTCGGCTGGCTTTCCGGTGTACGCCGCGGGCCACCTTCCTGGGCTTCGAGCCGACAGGCACGTCCGTCGCGTTCGCCGAGCATGTCTTCTACCACTTCTCCGACGGCAAGATTTCGGAAGTTTGGTCGCTGATCGACCGGGATGCCCTCGCCGCTCAGATCTCCGAGTGAGGGGATTACCACGGGTGGCTTCGCAACGGCGGGAAGTCGTTGCGCAGGTCGAGGTGGACAGCTGAGCCATGCGCTCGGGGCGGACCAGGTCACGAAGCGTACGGCAGCCGAAGTCGATCAGCCACGAGTGCGCGGGGAGCGATTCACCGATGAGATCCCTTGTCGCGCCGGACATCAACGTCTGGCCTCCGTGGGCGAGCTCGCGTATCCGGGCCGCGCGGTTGATCGTCGGCCCCATGTAGTTGCCTTCATCGCGCAACTGCACTTCACCGGTGTGCACGCCGATTCGCAGCCGGATGGGTGCCAAGCCGGCCTGCTGTAGGGCGAGTGCGCAGGCGACGGCATCGCCCGCGTGGGTGAAGGCCACACGAAGTCGTTTCCTTCACGGCCGCACGCCGTCGGTGGCGGCAACGAGTACGGCCAGCACGCGATCCATGGTGGCAGCGCGGCCGCCATCCGGTCTGGGTCGGACTCCTGAAGGCGGGTGGAGCCGCTGAGACAACACCATCCGTCGCGCGACCGTTCGGTTGCTGGAACCGGTGGCCAGTTCGGCGAGCACCGCCCGTTCTCTGGGGTCAACCGGCTCAGCGTCGCGGCGGAACGCGGTTGGGCAGTCCGGGTGCGCGGTCCGGATCCACCGCGCCAGCCGAATCCCTTCATCGGTCGACGTGGGTGGCATGCGGATGTCACTGACCACGATCGCAGGCCGGTGCTTCTCGACGAGTTCGACGGCCGAGTCGTAATCCTCGGCGCCACCGACGGCAGTTAGATCGGGCGTGGTCGACAAGGCCCGCTCGAGGCTGTCTTAGACCAACAGGGAATCCTCGGCAATGAGGATCGGAATTCGATCACTCATCTTCTCGAGGTCCCTTCCCGGCCGATCATGATCATCAATACGGTATAGCCCGGCCTTCCTCCCGTTACGCAACGCCGCCCGGGGCCGACGGTATCGAGATGGTTACCGTGGCGGTATGGGGTTGTGGATGGCGGATCCGCCCTTGTTCAGCGGCGCCGGAGAGGGTCTGCGTCAGATCATCGAATTGGTGGTGGCCTTCGGCCTGACGTCATTGATCGGGCTGGAACGCCAGCTACAGGGCAAGAGCGCGGGTTACGTACGCAGAGCATTGTCGGCACGTCGGCGGCGCTGATCCTACTGGTCAGCAAGTACGGCTTCGCCGGCGTGCTGACGCCCGGTCAGGTCATCCTTGATCCGTCACGGGTGGCGGCTCAGATCGTCTCCGGGATCGGGTTTCTCGGCGCAGGCATCATCATCACCCGTCGTGGGGCGGTGCTCGGGCTCACGACGGCGGCTGCGGTATGGGAATCGGCGGCGATCGGCATGGCCGCCGGGGCCGGACTGCTGCTTCTCGCGTCTGTGACCACGGTGCTGCATTTCATCATCGTGCTGGGGGTCGCGCGGCTCGCCGTCCGGCTGTCGACGCGTCTGCACGGTTCGGTCACACTGCATGTGATCTATCGCGACGGACGAGGTGTACTGCGTCAGCTCCTACGGGCCTGTGACGAGCATCGGTGGCAGTTGACCGGCGTGGCAGCCGATCCGCCCGGCGCCGCGCGCACGGCCGAGTCACTGAGCCCTCCGGCGGCCGGCGACGTCGGCATTGTGCTGACGCTGTCCGGCGGAGGTGTCGGCGCAGCCGTCAATGTGCTGGCGGCGACAGACGGCGTCAGGAGGATCGCCAGACTCGACGATGACGTGGACGACGTGGAATGAGTCGCGGCTATGTCTCGTCGGCGACCTGTTCCCGGCGCTGGTGCCCGCCCGGCGCTTCCGGATCCTCGTGCTGGTGATCGAGCTTCTCTTGCAGCTCCTGCTGCTCTTCGGTTGCCTTGGTGGCGTCCTTCGGCGTGGACGGCGGATTGTTGGTGTCTGTCATGGCTGACCTCCTGATCACTGCGGACCGCGGCTTCATCACATGAGGCCAGGCGCCCGGCGCGGCGGCCGAACACCATGCCCGGGGATCGACTCACGGGAGTCCCGAATGACGAGAATGCCAGCGGATAGCCCTGGCGTTCAAGGCGGGTTGGTGAGCGTACGGTTCGACTGGTTGTCGGGTGTGAAGGCATCCCATTGCACGCTGTGTGCGGTCGACCAGTCGCCACCCGGCGGTCGTCGACCACCAACGCCGTCGCCCGGGTGCCGTACCGGACCTCCGTGCCGAGTTTTCGCCGCGGCGCGGGCGTGGTCGGCGAATGCAGCCAGCGGACGGTGTCCTGCGCCTCGGCGACCAGGACACCGGCCAGTTCGGCGTCGGTGCGACCCTCGGCGACCTTGCTCAGGTCGGCGAGATCTCGGCCGGACTGTAGGGCGGCACCTCGGAGTGCTGGTGTCGTTCGCCGGGTTCGATGAAGTCCACGATGTCGTCAAGGCCTGCGTGGTTGATGCGGGTCGCGCCGGCGGTATAGAAGCCCCGGTCGCCTCGATCGCGTTGCCGCTTTTTCGGCGCCGACGGGCGAAGGCCGAGGGCCCCTCTCAGCCGTGTAGCTTGGCGAGCTCGCGCTTTGCGTACCGCTCCACGAACAGCGGGACGAAGTCACGAACGGGTCTGCCGTTGAACCGCTCGTGCTCCTGGCGGACCACCCGCGTCACGGCCTCCGGCGGGACCTCGGGGTGGATCCCGGTCAGCCGTTCGGCGATCTGATCAATGATCTGCTGCTCACTCAACGCGACCATGGGATTAGGGTGCGCTCAGAATCGACGGTCGGTCAACGTGAGGAAGTCGGTCTCGAAATTGCGAATAACCAGCCGTCCATGCGGCGTTAAGCGGTAGTCGGTTGTTCATTCATCATCAGCTCGCTGTTCGGTCAGGTCGGCGAGCACGTCCGAATCAGGATGCCAGACGCCGCATGTCGATGGACAGCATCGACGCGTTGCGCTCCAGCGCCGGCTTGAGCGCGTCGACATCTCTGCGCGACGGCGAACCGAGTCCCAGCACCGCGACGTCCCCGGACGGCAGCTCCAAGGGCGTCGCGATGGCATAGCAGTTCGGGTGCGTCTCGCCGTAATCCGTCACCAATTGACCCCGCTCCAGCGCGCCCCAGAGCGCCTTCGTCGACTGCTCAGCCGACGCCACCTGCTCGGCCACGGTCATGATGCCGTTGAACAGCCGTCCGTAGGACCGAGAGACCGGGGTCAGGGCGTCTCCCGACTTCGCGTAGAGGAACACCGACGCTCCGGTGGCCTGGGTGAACGCGTACACCCTCGGATGGGCGGCGGCACCGAGATCAGAGAGCCTACGGTCGACCTGACTGAGGCCCGTGCCGAGCGACCACTTGTGATCGTGGCGTGTGACGACGCCCTCCAATGCCAGCTGCTCGAGCAGTCGGTGTGCCGTCGTTTTGGCGATTCCCAGCTCGATGGCAAGCCGCGTGACTCCGACCGGATGTTGCATACGGCCGAGCACACGAAGGAGAGCGAATGTCCGGCGCACCGTAATACCCTGGGGCGCTTCAAGATCAGCCACATTGACCAGAACGCCCCGCGTGCACCACCTGATACCAATCGGAACCTGTGCCGGCGTGCCGGCAAGGGACCTGCAGTGAAGACAACCGCCGAATCCGTGGATACGGCTTCTATGCCGCTGCAGTTCCGTGTTGACGGATGCTTTCTCGCCTTGGCGCCGATTATGCGGATACCATGTCGTCGTGCCGATGATCCGCGTTCGCGATGCCGCCGACCTGCTGGGAGTCAGCGACGACACCGTCCGGAGATGGATCGACGACGGCGCGCTGCCGGCCGATCGTGACCCGTCGGGCCGCAAGGTCGTCTCGGGCGAGGCGTTGGCTCAGTTTGCCGTCGCACATTCGGGCGCGGCGCCGAAGGATCCCTTGGGCGTCGCCAGCTCGGCGCGTAACCGCTTCACCGGCCTGGTCACCAAGGTTGTCGCCGACGGCGTGATGGCTCAGGTCGAGATGCAGTGCGGACCGTTCACCGTCGTGTCGCTGATGAGTTCCGAGGCCGCGCGCGAGTTGGAGTTGGCACCCGGCAGTGTCGCCGTGGCCGTTGTGAAAGCCACCACCGTGATCGTGGAAACCCCGGGCGGATTGTCGTGAAGATAACGCTTTTCGGTGCAGCGACGGCCGCATTACTGCTGTGCGCGGTCAGCGGTTGCGGCTCGAGCGAGCAGGCTTCGTCGACGTCTTCGTCGGGCGCATCGAGCAGCGCCGCCGCCGGTGGCAAGCTCATCATCTTCGCCGCGGCATCGCTCAAGCAGCCGTTCACCGACATCGGTCAGCAGTTCGAGAGCGGCAACCCGGGCAGCGCCGTCGAGTTCTCGTTCGCCGGCTCGTCGGATCTGGTCACCCAGTTGACGCAAGGCGCTCCGGCCGATGTGTTCGCCTCGGCCGACACCACCAACATGGACAAGGCCGCCAAGGCCAACCTGCTGGCAGGCGACCCGGTGAACTTCGCGTCCAATACGCTGACCATCGTTGCGGCGCCGGGGAATCCGAGGAAGATCGCCTCGTTCAACGATCTGACCGCACCTGGGTTGTCGGTGGTCGTGTGCGCGCCGCAGGTGCCGTGCGGGTCGGCCACCAGGAAGGTCGAGCAGGCTTCCGGCGTGACACTGAACCCCGTCAGCGAAGAGTCTCAGGTGACCGACGTACTCACCAAGGTGACCTCCGGAGAGGCCGACGCCGGTCTCGTCTACGTCACCGACGCCCGGGGCGCGGGCGACAAGGTCACCGCGGTGGCGTTCCCCGAGTCCGCCGACGCCGTCAACACCTATCCGATCGCGGTGCTGCAGCAGTCCAAGACCCCCGAGCTGGCCCGCAAGTTCGTCGATCTCGTCACCGCCGAGGCGGGCAAAAAGGTCTTGACCGCTGCGGGTTTCGCCAAGCCCTAGGCGCGGTGCTACTTGGCGGCCGCGGACTCGAGGACCCAGTCCTCGTACCGTGTTTCGCCCAGGGTCGCACCCTCGCCCGGGGTCAGGGTGTATTCGCCGACCGGGGCGCCCCAGTAACCCGCCGACGGATCGGCGACGACAATGCGGGGATCCCGGCGTGCGGCCAGCGCGGTCCTGATGAGCTCGTCGAGCCGGACTTTCTCAGGACCGCCGATTTCGCGGATGCCGTTCAGCGGTGCGTTGACGGCGGTGATCGCGACGGCCTCGGCGACGTCGCCCGAGGCCATCGGCTGGAAGTACACCGGGGCAAGCCGGACGGCATCGCCGTCGGTCGCCTGGTCGGCGATGCCGTTCACGAATTCGAAGAACTGGGTGGCGTGCACGATCGAGTACGGGACGCCGGACTCGGCGATCAGCTCCTCCTGGGCCAGTTTCGCCTTGAAGTAGCCGCGCTCCTGCGCCAGCTCCCTGGTGCCGACCACTGACAACGCGACGTGATGCCCGACGCCGGCCGCCCGCTCGGCGGCGAGAAGATTCGGTGTCGCGGCCCTGAAGAACTCCTGCGCCGCGTCGCCGTCCAGCGACGGCGAGTTGGATACGTCCACCACCACGGCGGCACCGGTCAGGGCCTCGGCCAGCCCTTCGCCGGTGAGCGTGTTCACCCCGGTGTTGGGCGAGGCGGCAACTGCTTCGTGCCCCTGCTCATCGAGCAGCCGAACCACCTTCGAACCCACCAGGCCGGTTCCCCCGATGACGACAATCTTCATGCTGAGCCCTTTCTCGTCGCTGCACGGCCACCAGTAGCCATCCAGTCGTAAGCAAGGACCGGACAGCCGCCGGATTCGTGACAACGCCTGCGGGCACGACAGCCGAATGTGGCGGCATCGATCCGTCACACCCGGCTCCGCGCCGGCGAGAATCGCTCGAGTTCGGCGGGCGGTCCCTCCAGCCCGGGCGGTGGCAGTTTCAGCGGGACTCCGTCCATGACTCTGGTCACTTCAGAGCTGGACCGGTCATAGTTGAGCGTGCCGTGCTGGAAGTTCTGCACGATCCACTCCGGCTGCTGAATCTCCCCGCTGGTCGGCAGGCCGAGCGCGCCGCGCTCGTAACCCAGGGTGGCCCAGGCGTCGTAGATCGCCCCCATCAGCGGGTGCGCCCCACACTCGGGCGACCAGTAGACCGCCCCCCTGTCGAAGGTGACGTATCGCGCAGAACCCGCGCCGAAGGCCTCCGGTGAGGTGGGCGCACCGAGAACACCGTGCATGCCGCCCATGGCCTGCCAGCACGAATATATGGCACCGCCTCGCAGTGAGTCTGCGAGTTCCTGCGCGTTGGCCGGTTTGTTGTACCGGGCGGCGAATTGGCGGATCGTGTCCAGGGCGGCGTAGCCGAATCGGCCGGGACACGCGGTGTCTCCGACGTCGCGATGACCGAAGATCGTCGCCAAGGTGGTCGTGACGCCCCGCGGGAAATGGGTGTAGGGACCCCCGTGCGACGTCATCGCCACACTGCCGAATGGCTTCACCGCATCCATCGCCAGTCGCCAGCCCAGTAGCTGACCCACCGCCTGTAACTGGACCATCGGTGGCGGAATCTCATCGAAGTTGCCGATCATGGCCACCGCCCAGGTGTTGGTGTTGAAGCCACCGGTGTGGGTGCCCTCGACCGGGCGGGTGATGCCGCCGAAGAGCCCCTCGAACACCTGCCCGTAACGGTCCACCAGCGCGTTGTAGGCGATGTCGCCCCAGCCGAGGGTGGCGGTGTGATAGCGGTAAATGCCCCGCACAATGCCCGCCGAATCGCCGAGCGCGTAGTCGTTGGCAGTGGCGGTGTGGTGAACTACCCCGGCCCTGATGCCGTTGTCGAACACCGGCGTTCCGCGCCGCATCGATTCGTCGGCCCCCCACTGGGCGCGCCCGATGATGCGCGGCGCCGGCCCGAGCCCACCGGGCGCGGAGGACAGTGCCGGCTCGGCCCGCGCTCGCGACAGCCCTGCCGAGTTCGACATCGCACTCAAGCCCACCAGAATCGGGGCGACCGCCAGGTACTTGAGAACACCGCGCCGCGATAGCGTCGATGACGATCCGCATGGGCAGCGATCTGTCACCGCGGCAACATAACTCGTACATCCGAACCAACGCAGCCGACCCGCCGCGCGCGGTGCCGGCAGCGTCGGACGAGGTCGATGTGATCCCGCCCTCACTCGTCGTCTCCGATGTCACAGATCGCGCTACTGCTCGGTCCTAACTTTCATGAAGACTTTCGAGCAGCAGATCTGCGCGTCCGTTCTCGTCATCGGGACGGGTGGATCGGGCCTGCGGGCAGCAATCGAACTGGCCGAACGGGGCGTCGACGTGCTGGTAGTGGGCAAGCGGCCCAAGGCCGACGCTCACACCACCCTGGCTGCCGGCGGTATCAACGCGGCGCTGGCAACCATGGATGCGCAGGACAGCTGGCAACAGCACGCAGCGGACACGTTGAAGGAAAGCTACTTCCTGGCCAACCCACAGACGGTGCAGATCGTCGCGGAGGGCGCCGCGCAGGGGATCGCCGACCTCGAACGCTGGGGCATGAACTTCGCCCGCGAACAGGACGGCCGAATCTCGCAACGCTTCTTCGGCGCGCACACGTTCCGCCGCACCGCCTTCGCCGGTGACTACACCGGTTTGGAGTTGCAGCGCACCCTGGTGAAACGCGCTGCGCAGCTCGACATCCCGATCTTCGATTCCGCCTACATCACCAGACTCCTCGTCCGCGACAACGTGATGTTCGGCGCATACGGATTCGATCTGGGCGACGGCACCCGCTATCTCATCCGCACGGACGCCGTGATCCTCGCTGCCGGTGGCCATACCCGCATCTGGCGGCGCACCTCGTCACGACGAGACGAGAACACCGGCGACTCGTTCCGGTTGGCCGTCGAGGCCGGCGGCCGGATCCGTGATCCCGAACTCGTTCAGTTCCACCCATCGGGGCTGATCGAGCCGGAAGACTCCGCGGGGACGCTGGTCTCGGAGGCAGCCCGCGGCGAGGGCGGAATTCTGCGGAGCGACCTCGGCGAGCGCTTCATGAAGCGATACGACCCGGACCGGATGGAACTGTCGACCCGTGACCGGGTGGCGCTGGCCGCCTACACCGAGATCAAGGAGGGCCGCGGCACTCCCCGCGGCGGCGTCTGGCTGGACGTCTCGCATCTCCCGCGGGAACAGATCATGGACCGCCTGCCTCGCGTCTATCAGACGCTGATGGAACTGCAGTTGCTCGACATCACCACCGCGCCGATCGAGATCGCGCCGACCGCGCACTACTCCATGGGCGGCGTCTGGGTGCGCTCCGAGGACCACAGCACAGGTGTGGACGGCCTCTACGCCATCGGCGAGGCCTCCAGCGGACTGCACGGCGCGAATCGGCTCGGCGGAAATTCGCTCATCGAACTCCTCGTCTACGGCCGAATCGTCGGCGCTGCAGCGGCGGAGTATTCGTCGGGGCTGAGCGCCCAACAGCGAAGCGCTGCAGCCATTTCCGCTGCCCGTGACGAGATCGACGCACTTCTGGCCGCCACCGGAACCGAGAACGTCCGATACCTGCAGCGCGGCGTCCGCAACACCATGACCGAGCACTGTGGCGTCGTACGGGATGAGGATGGTCTGCGCGCCGGACTCGGCGAGATCGCCGCCATCGCCGACACCGCGGAGCGCATCGGCGTGCACCCGGACATCGCCGGATATCAGGACCTGGCGCACGCATTCGACCTCCGATCGAGCATCATGGCGGCGACCGCGACGCTGGAGGCCGCGCGGAAAAGACGCGAATCCCGCGGCTGTCACAACCGGTCCGACTACCCGCAGACCGATGAATCGCTGACGGCCAACCTCGTCTGGTCCGCGCCGGGACAACTCGTCCGCGAACCCATCCCCGCCATCGCGTCCGACGTCGCCGGCCTCATCCTCGACGTGTCCACCCACGGCAAGCTCGTCGAATAGCACCGGCTGTCACAAATCGGGCATCTGCCCGGTCTTACCCCTAGTAACCGGAAACAACGACCGAAGGAGCCGGCATGGCCAGCGACACGGCAGCACCGCAACCCGCGTGGATGAACGCGCTCACCGTCCTGCAGGAGGTGACGCCGCCGGCCATTCCCGAAGGGGCGCATGCGATGACCGTGACCATCGAGTACCCGCCCGGTGATCCCGGCACCCCGGCGCACCGGCACAGCGGGCCGGCGTTCGGCTATGTGCTCGAGGGTGAGATGAGGTTCGAACTCGAAGGCGAGGCACCCCGGGTCGTGCGGGCCGGCGAAACCTTCTGGGAGCCGGGCGGCGACGTGATCCACTACCAGGACGGCAACGCCCGCGACGACATCAAGGTCCGCTTCCTCGTCACGATGCTGTGCGTTCCGGGCCAGCCCATGCTGACATTCGTCGACGACGAGGAACTCGCCGCCCGCCGGGACCGCCGCGTCCCGGCCGAAGAGAACAACAAGTGAGGGAACAGACTCCGATGTCGAAGATCCTGCTTCAGACGACCATCGTCGAATATCCCGACGACTGGGACATCAGCCGCTTCTCGATGCTCGCCGACGAACTGCGGTCCGCCGGCCACCAGGTGACGGCGCGCAACCGGCTCAGCCGTGCCGACGACTGTCCGATCCTGAGCCGCCTCGATGAGCTCGACTACGACCAGCTCTGGCTGATGGCCGTCGACATCGGTGACGGCCTGACCGCTGCCGACTCCGAGGCGATCGTGCGCTTCCGCGAGAACGGAGGCGGGGTGCTGACCGCCCGCGACCACCAGGACCTGGGCAGCTGCCTACTCGGGCTCGGGTCGCTGGGCGAGGTCAACCAGTTCCACGACAAGAACCCCGACCCCAGCGCGATGTGCGATGACCAGGACACCCCCACCATCTCATGGCCCAACTACCACTCCGGCGCCAACGGCGACTATCAGCCGGTGTTCGTTGAAAGGCCGGTGCACGAGTTGCTGCGCACCACGCGCAGCGACAGTGGACGGATCGAGTGGTTTCCGGCGCACCCGCACGAGGGCGCGGTGACGGCACGGGCGCCGTACGCCGCTGCCCTCGCGCAGGGCCGCAGCACCGCGTCGGGGCGGCGATTCAATCTCGCGGTCGTGCTGGACGGCGAACCCGGTCCGGCCGGCCGGCCGATGGGCCGGGCGCTCGCCGCGTCGACGTTTCACCACTTCGCCGACTACAACTGGGATCTTGATCGAGGAGCGCCGTCTTTCGTCACCGAACCGCCGGGCACCGCGATCAAGGCGGACCCGTCCCGGCTGGCGACCTTCAAGGACTACGTCCGCAACATCGCATCCTGGCTGCATCCCGTAACCGACCGTCATGGCGTCGGAGCCGCGATCACAACGTCCGCGGCCGCCGCGGCGATTCTCGACTAGAAGGCGTCGTCGCTGAGCTCCATGACAGCGAGATCGTCATTCTCGATCGTGAGCCGAAGGGCGGACAGATGCGGCAGCACCGTGGCGGCGAAAAACCGTGCCACCGCCACCTTTCCACGATAGAACTCCCGATCACGAACTGCGTGTTGATCGAGCGCCCGAAGCGCGATGCCGGCATGGCGAAGCAGAAGCCACCCGATCAGCAGGTCACCGAGGCCCAGAAGGAACGGCACGGACTGCAATCCGATCCGGTAGAGGAGCCTGGCATCGCTGCCCGATTCTCGGTGGAGATCGGCGAAGCGCGCCACGATCGCGTCGATGTCGGCAAGAGCCACCGCCAACCGATCCATGCCGTCCCGCAGGCGCGGATGCACGGTCGTGCTCTCGGCTTCCTGCCGCACCTGCGACAGGACATGATCCAGCGCGCCGCGTCGATCACGAAAAATCTTGCGAAACAACAGGTCGTGCGCCTGGATCCCGGTGGTGCCCTCGTAGAGTGAGTCGATCTTGGCGTCGCGGATGTACTGCTCGAGCGGGTAGTCGGTGAGGTAGCCCGAACCACCGAGGATCTGCAACGACTCGGTGAGGTACTGGTAGCTCCGCTCCGCCCCCGCCCCTTTGACGATGGGTAGAAGCAGGCCGTTGACGCGCGCTGCCATCTCGGCGTCGGCTTCCGACACGATCTGCGCCGCCGCGCCGTCCTGGTGCGCCGCGGCGTAGAGATACAGCGCACGCAGGCCCTCGGCGTATGCCTTCTGCATGAGAAGCGATCGGCGGACATCGGGGTGACCGACGATGGCGATGCGGGGCGCGGCCTTATCCGTCATCTGGGTCAGGTCGGCGCCCTGCAGGCGGGTCTTGGCGTAGTCGAGTGCGTTCAGATATCCGGTGGAAAGGGTGGCAATTGACTTGATTCCCACCATCATTCGCGCGAATTCCATGATCCTGAACATCTGCACGATGCCGTTGTGGGTGTCCCCGACGAGCAGGCCGACGGCGGGCACATCGTGCTGCCCGAACGTCAGCTCGCACGTGGCCGATGCGGTCAGCCCCATCTTGTGTTCCAGCCCGGTGGCGAAGACGCCGTTGCGTAACCCGGGCTCGCCGGTTTCCGGGTCCGGCAGATATTTGGGCAGGACGAACATGCTCAGGCCCTTCGTACCCGGCTCGGCGCCGACCGGCCGTGCCAGTACGAGGTGGGCGATGTTCTCGAAGAGGTCGTCGGAGTCCCCCGACGTGATGAACCGCTTGACACCGTCGATGTGCCAGGTGCCGTCACCTTGGTCGACCGCCTTGGTGCGGACCGAGCCGACGTCCGAACCGGCATCCGGTTCGGTGAGCACCACGGTGGCGCCCCAATTGCGTTCCATGCCGAAGGCTGCCCAGCGGCGTTGTTCGGCGTTGCCGACGCTGTAGAGCACGTCGAACATGGCCGGCCCCACCAGGTAGAAGAAGGCCGCCGGTTGTCCGCCGAAGAGGAACTCGTTGATGGCGCACACGACCGTGCTGGGAGTGCGCACGCCGCCGGTGGCCTCCTCAAGGCCGACGCGGGACCAACCCGCGTCCATCCAAGCCCGCACCGCGGACTTGAACGCATCGGGCAGAGTCACCCCGTGTGTGCGCGGATCGAAGGTGGGGGGATTGCGGTCCCCCTCGGTGAAGGGTTCGGCCAACGGTCCCTGCGCCAGCCGCGCGGCCTCGCCGAGCATGTCCCGGACCGTATCGCCGTCCAGGTCGCCGAACTCGCCGCCGGCCAACGTCTTCTCGAGTTCGAGCTACCTCGAACAGATTGAATTCCAGGTCTCGGACGTTGGGCTTGTAATGCCCCATCGTGCCCCCCATCGAGCCCAGGTCTCTGCCGGGGGCCGACATATCGATCGTTTCCCCGAGCGGGTTCGAGGGTAGACCCCCACACCCGGTCCTGGCACCGACGGCATAGCCGACATCGCGCCGACGTTGCGCCGAAGTTGCGCGCTTTTCTGCCATGGTTGTGTCGGCTGGTAGAGGAGAGACATGGCTGAGGCGGGATTCTGGATCGCGTGGGGGTTGCCGGCGCGTGGCCGCGAGAGGCAGGCGCTGGAGCTTCTGCGGGAGTCCACCACGGGCTACCTCGAGCGACTCCGGGACGACGGTCGGATCGAACGTTTCGACACCGCGATCCTGAAACCGCAGACCACGGAGCTGGGCGGCTTCATCCTCATCCAGGGCAGCCAGGAGCAGATCGACTCGCTGCGCCGCGACCCGGATTTCCAGACCTGGGTGAATCAAATCCAGCTGGTCGCAGACCGGGTCGGGATGGTCGACGCGTGGGTCAATGCGGGGCTCGGCGAGGCCATCGGCCGGTACGAGGAGGCGCTGCGGCGGCTGGAGTGAATCTCGCACCACCGCTATTGCTGCCGCTTTTCGGCTGGAGACAAAGCCCAACAAGATCAGAAACTGCAGCGACGGCTGAGGTTCATGGGACATTTGTCCCTTTTTGCTGTGCGGTGGTTTCGCGTGCTATTTAATAGCCCTGATTGTCGGGGAAGGAGCAATCGGAGGAACACGCATGGGCGCAGCAGCCTATATCGGTCGAGTCGGCGGCCTTGCGGTCTGTTTGGGGGTCGGCACAGCGATCGCCACCGGACACGGCGTCGCATTCGCCGACGACACCCCGTCGGACACATCGAACTCGACGAACTCGAACACCTCCTCCGGCACTGGAGCGGATACCGGTACGAATTCCGGTACCGACTCGACGGGCGCTGAGTCGGCGACGGCAACCACGCCGGGAGCCTCCACCACCCAGTCGACCCAGTCGACCGAACCGGCGCAGACCGGACAGTCCGGCACCGCCTCCCAAACGGGGACGGCCCAGAACACCCAGACGCAGACGTCGACCACGACATCGACGACGGTCGCCGACGGCGTCGTGGTCAGCGCCCAGACCAACACCGGGTCCAGTGGGTCGACCGCAGCGACACCGACGCAGAGCGCCGAACCGGAAGAAGCCGAACTCGTCGAGCCCGAAGAAGTCGACCCCGCCGACGAGACCGACGAGACCATCAAGACCGTCGAGCCCACCAGACTCGAGGTCACCCCGGCGCTGTCGGCTCCCCCAGCGTCGTCGATGGTGACGTCGAATTCGAAGGGGGAGAACAGCACCGTGGCCCCAGGGCCGAGCGCGACCACCACGGTGAACGCGCGAACCGTGGCGTCGCTCAACGATCCGGGCACCAACATCGGCGCGACCGACAATGTTGCGGTGTTCACCGATGCGCGCGTGCTAGCCGCCGCGGCGCCGACGAACGTTTCACCGATGATGGCGGCCCTGGCCGCGACGCCACCGCCGCCGGCCGCGTTGCCGGATCAGCTGACGGCGATCGCCAATGTCGTTTCGAACGTGGTGGACTGGGTGCTCAATCCCTTCGCCGGCGCGGTACCGAGCACGCCCGCGCAGCCCCCTTTCATCTGGGGCCTGCTCGCCTTCGCCCGGCGAGAGTTCGACAACTTCTTCAACGCGTTGACTGGCCGGTCCGCACAGAACGTGTCGACGCTGCAAACCACCAGCCTTCCCGTCGACCAGCTGTACCTTCCGTTCCCCGGCCAGGTCAGCCCGTCGACACAGTTCGTCAGTTGGGTGACGGGCGGCTATGCCTACGAGGACCCGACCCTGGCCAACACCCTGGCCCGCTACTCGATCTACGGCACCGACCTCGGGATCATGTGGGACAACGGCATTCCCGACGATCCGGCGACTCCCGACATCGACGAACACCAGGTGCTGATCGCGGTCGGCGACACCTTCGGCGGCCCCAACTCGGCCGACTGGCGGGCGAACACAATCCTGCGGAGTTCCGACACCGATCTCACGAACGGCATCACCATTCCGAATGGACAGTGGTACACCGGCAACTGGTTCGGCGGAGCGCCTTTGGGCCCCGATGGGTTCCCGACGAGGGCGCGACAGGTGATCTTTCCCAGCGGCCTGCCCGCAGGAGTGACGCTGATCCCGACCGCGGGCGTCTCCGTCCTGACCCCGGGTGTCGGAGATTTCGGTGTCACGCAGTACATGAGCTTCATGTCGGTCACCCAATGGGGTGCGCCCGGTCAGTGGTCGACGAATTACTCCGCGCTCGCCTACTCGATTGACAACGGCGAGAACTGGACGGTCGCGCCCCAGACCGTGCGGTACAACCAACCCTGGAGTGGAAACCAGAACTTCCAGCAGGCCGCGTTCGTCCGGCCCGGGGATGGCTACGTCTACCAGTACGGCACCCCGAACGGGCGCCAGGGCGCCGCGTATCTGTCGCGTGTCACCGAAAAGGACATCCTCGACCTGACCAAGTACGAGTATTTCAACGCGGGCTCACCCGGTGGGTGGTTCGGCTGGGGAGCGACGCCCGCGGGCTGGTATGCGAACAATCCGGCCGCGGCGACACCAGTGTTCGGTGTCGACACCGGCGCGTGCGGCGTCGCCAACGCCGGCAACCAAGTCAGCGAGATGTCGGTGCAGTACAACAAGACACTGAAGAAGTACGTCGTGCTCTACGGCGACCAGTTCAACAACATCGTGATGCGCACATCCGACACGCCGCAGGGCGGATGGTCGGGCGCAAAGGTGTTGATGGGGCAGCAGAACGGCGGCATCTACGCGCCGATGATGCATCCGTGGTCGCCGTCGACCCAGGGCACGGGCACCGACCTCTATTGGAACCTGTCGCTGTGGTCCTCGTACAACGTCATGTTGATGAAGACTGATCTGACCAAGGTGTAGTCAGGTGCACCGGACCGCACTTGCCGCCGCCGCGCTACCTACGGCGCTGCTGTTCGGCGCGACAGCGTGGGCCGATCCCATTACGCCGCAGTCGGACACGCCATGCGCACCCGAACTGTCCGGTGTGATGACGTGGCCGCAGAACGACACGCTGCCGCTGGTGTGCGCCGATGAACCCGGTGGCCGTCAGTGGCAGCGTGTCACCACCCCACAGCCGCCCAACGACCGATGGTTGAGCACCGGGCCCGCGGTGACGCTGCACGGCGAAGGCCAGCGAAACCCCAATGTCGAGTCGGGCAACTGGACCGCGACTCCGCAGGACCCGGCCGGCCGGTGTCGGGCCGAGCAGCGGGTGGTCGTCAGCCCGGGTGTCCTCGGAACGCCGACAGTGTCGGAAGGCGAGCCTGGACAGCCGCTTTCGTTCCAGGTGCCGCCGCGGCTCTTCACCATCGTCTTGAGCGGCAATTGCCTGTGGGCGCACGGCTAGGTCGCGAAAGAGACTGCCGCTAGCCGACCGGGACATCGAGAATCGGCCGGTCGACCGACGCGCCTGGACCGTCGAAGTGCCACCACTCCCCCGAATACACCGTCAGGCCACCGGTTTTCATCGCGTCGCGCAATCGCGCCCGGTTCGCCTGCTCCGCCCCGCTCACGCCGTCGGTGGCATACGCGAGACCGCGCGGAGAGAAGTCGTCGAAGTCGGTGCCCATGTCGACAAGGGCGCCGTCTTTGGCGAGCGTCACGTCCACGGAGCGTCCCGCCTCGTGGCTGCGCGCGTAAGAACCGGGCCGGGCCACCCAGGCCGGGTTCGGCACCGCGTCGAACATCTTCACCTGTACGGTGTGCGGCCGGTAGCAGTCCCAGAAGACGAGTACCTCACCGCCCGCCCGAAGTGTCTGCGCGGCCGCGGCCAACCCGGGCGCCATCGATTCGTGGACCAGGCAGCGCGCATCGGGCGGGTACAGAGGTACCCCGACGAAGTTGGTCGACGACGCGTACCGAAGGTCGATGACGGCGTCGGGCACAACGGTGCGGACATCGACCAGACCGGCGGCCTGCGCCGCATCGGAAACCGGGGGTACCGGCGCCGCCGTCGCCGTCCCCGCCGCACCGAGGACCGCGGTGCACGCGCTGATCAGAATGGCGGCCACCCGGACCCGCACAACCCACCCCCTCCGCCATTGAGGTAGGCGCCCCCACATTCAGGTACTCGCCTACGCTATCGGCCCACCTTATGCGGCCTGACGATGAAGGCGTCCGCGTACAGGAGGCCATCATGACTGTCGCCACCGTCGAACCGTCGTGCCCGAGCGTGTTCGAAGCCGACCTGCCCGCCCTCTCCTACGAACAGGCGCCCAACCTGGAAGCCGCGTACCAGGACATCCAGCGGGCGCTGGGACAGCGACCGATCGCCATGGGCTCGCACGGCCCCGAGGTGCTGGGCTACGAATTGGTCCGCACCACGCTTCGCGACGTCCGGTTCTGCCCACCTCCCGGACTTGGCCTCGAGGCACAGGGCACCACCTCCGGGCTCCTGTGGGACCGCGTGACCACCAGCCTGCTCAGTGTCAACGGCGCCGACCACGCGCGTCTGCGCCGGCTGGTGTCGAAGGCCTTCACACCACGGGCCGTCGGTCGGCTCGACACGACGATCACCGACATCATCAACGAACTGATCGATCCCCTCGCCGCCACCGGACGCTGCGAGGTCGTCGCCGACATCGCCCGGCCATATCCCGTTCCCGTCATCTGCGAACTGCTGGGCGCACCGCGCGGCGACTGGCAGCTGTTCTCCGACTGGGCCGACTCGTTTTTCAAGACCTTCACCTGGAACGCCGCCGAGTATGAGCCCGAAATACTGGCCGCCTGGGGCGAACTCGACGACTACGTCGACGGCATGGTGGCCGAGCGGCGCCATGATCTGACCGATGACCTGATCTCCGATCTGATCCGCGCGGAGGACGACGGCGACCGGCTGACCATCGAAGAACTCCGGATGCTGGCGGGCGGCGTTCTGATGGCCGGCACCGACACGACCCGAAATCAGGTGGCCGCCGCGGTGGACGCCTTCTGCGACCATCCCGCCCAGTGGGAGTTGCTCGCCGAACACCCCGAACTGGCCATGAACGCGGCAGAGGAGGTGATGCGCTACTACCCCGTCGTCTTCGGTGCGATGCGCATGGCGACCGAAGACGTCGAGATCGGCGGAGTGGTCATCCCCGCGGGCACATTCGTGACGGTGAATACCGCCTCGGCCAACCGCGACCCCGGCGTCTACGACGAACCGGATCGGCTCGACATCACGCGACAGGGTGCGCCACCGATGCAGACCTTCGGTGCGGGTGCGCACTACTGCCTCGGCGCGAACCTGGCGCGCCGCGAACTCGCCGAGGCGCTCGCGGTGATGTCGCGGCGGATGCGCAAGATTCGCCGCGCGGGCCCCGCCACGTGGAAGCCGATGATCGGAATCACCGGCCCGGCGTTGCTGCCAATCGAATTCGACGCCATTTGGCCGGGCTACCATCCCCCGGGATATTCCATGTGGCAGGCATAGACTGCGACAGTGCGTGACGTTCTCGATGACTTGCTCACGGTCTGGCAGAGCGGCGGCACAGCGGGTGTCGCAACCGTCGTGCGGACCATGCGCTCCGCGCCGCGACCGCCGGGCGCGATCATGGTCGTCTCCCCCGACGGCACGGTCGCCGGGTCGGTCTCCGGTGGCTGCGTCGAGGCCGCGGTCTACGAACTCGCCAACGAGGTGGTCGAGTCGGGTCACCCCGAGCTTGCCCGATACGGCGTCAGCGACGACGACGCGTTCGCCGTCGGACTCACGTGCGGCGGGATCATCGACATCTTCGCCGAACCCGTCTCGCGCCAAACCTTTCCGCAATTGCAGGCGATCGCCGACGACATCGCATCGCACCGACCGATCGCCGTCGCCACTGTCATCGCCCACCCCGACGGCGGCCGGCTCGGACGCCGGCTGGTCGTCGGCCCGCACGCGGTCGAAGGCTCCCTGGGCTCGGCGCGTGCCGACGACGCCGTCGCCGACGACGCACGGGGGCTGCTGGCCGCCGGCCGCACCACCGTGCTGTCCTACGGACCCGATGGTCAGCGGCAGGGAAGTGGCATGGAGGTCTTCGTGGCAAGCCACGCACCGCGGCCCCGGATGCTGATCTTCGGCGCGATCGACTTCGCGGCTGCGCTGGCCCAGCAGGGGGCCCTGCTCGGATACCGGGTCACTGTGTGCGATGCCCGACCGGTCTTCGCGACCAAGGCCCGCTTTCCCGGCGCCGACGAGGTAGTCGTCGACTGGCCCGACCGGTACCTCGCCGCCCAGGCCGAGCAGGGTGCGATCGACTCGCGCACCGCGATCTGCGTTCTCACCCACGACCCCAAGTTCGACGTACCGGTGCTGCAGGTCGCCTGTCGCCTGCCCCAGGTCGACTACATCGGCGTGATGGGCTCGCGGCGTACCCACGACGACAGGATGGACCGGCTGCGCGAGGCCGGCCTGTCGGACGCCGACCTGGGTAGGTTGGCCAGCCCGATCGGCCTCGACCTGGGCGCCCGCACCCCCGAGGAGACCGCGGTGTCGATCGCCGCGGAGATCATCGCCCGTCGCTGGGGTGGCGGCGGCCGGCCACTGGCGGAGGTCGACGGCCGAATCCATCACGAGCAATGAGACAAAACCGCTGTAGATGCCGCTCTCCGATGCGATAACGTCGCTCTTCTAGCGGCGATGGGAGTGATGGATGACCGCAGCCCGGGTGGGGAGCGTCGCCACCCGCTACGCGGGCACCCGGGTCTCTCGTGTCGAGGACAACCGCCTTGCGCGGATCCGCGGGCGAGGAGGCTGTCGTCGGCCGCCCGATCGGCGATATCGCAGCCGACGAGATCGGCCTGCTCGCGATCGGCGCTGTCGGTGACATTCCCGCCGATCTGCAGGGGTCGGCCGCCTACCGGGCCAGGGTCGGGGCCACGATGGTGGCTCGCGCCTGGGAAGCTGCGACGGCGGAGGCACGCCATGCATGACCGGCCCGTGCAGGTGTCCGTCAACGGGCGGGCGACCGAGGCGACCGTCGAACCGCGCCTCACGCTCGCGGACTACCTCCGCGACAACTGCGGCCTGACGGCACCCACCTCGGCTGCGAACACGGTGCGTGCGGGGCGTGCACCGTGCTCCTCGACGGGCAGGCCGTGCGGTCCTGCCTGATCTTCGCCGTGCAGGCCGACGGCACGGAAGTGACGACGGTGGAGGGTATCGCCGCCGAGAATGGCGAGCTATCAGCAGTGCAGGCCGCGCTGCGGGAATGTCACGGTCTCCAGTGTGGATTCTGCACTCCAGGATTCGTCACGACGATCACCGCCCTGCTGCGCGACAACCCGAACCCCACCGACGACGAGATCCGGGAGGGGCTGTCGGGGAACTTCTGCCGCTGCACCGGCTATCAGGGCATCATCAACGCCGTGCGGCGGGCGGCCGAGATGCAGACGTAGCGGTTTGCTGAGGTACGTTTTCTTCGGGCGGGGTCCTTCCATGGGGGTGACGAATGAAAATTGGGCATTTGTTGGCTGCGGCCGTGGTCGCTGTCGGCACCGCGACCGTGCTTGCCGGTCCGGCACATGCCGACGACCAGCTCGACCAGCAATTTCTGCAGACCTTGCGGGACAAGGGCATCACCGTCAAGTCCGATGCCTTCGCGCTCGACCTGGCCCACTCGACATGCACCGTGCTCAACGGCGGCGGCTCGGTGGAGCAGGCGCTGCGCAAGATCAAGTCCGAGACCAAGTGGTCGGACAAGAAGTCAGTCGACTTCGGCGGGCTGGCGGCGTACGCCTACTGCCCGGACAAGCTGCCAAAGTAATTCGCCCGATCAGTCTTCGAGTTTGGCGACGACCGCCTGGATTCGAACGTGCCCGGGTGTCGGCTTTCTCGCCTCCAGCACGGACCGCTCGGCCTCCTTGCGGTACGTATAGGAAAGCTTGTCCCACGACGCGGCGGCGCTCGCTGAACCACCGCTGGTGGACTCGTTGCCACGCTCGGCGCTGAACGGCAGCAGATATCTTCCGCCCATCGGCGCCACCGTCGATCGGTACTCGTAGCCATTGACGTTGACCACGACAGCCGGCCGCTTGCCCGCCACGAGCGCGGCCACGATGTCGGCAGACACTTCGATGCCGGTGTTGTTTCCCTGCTGGAACATCGTCGTCGAGAATTTCATTCACACAGGATTACCCGGCATCGTGGACACCATGAGAATCGGGTTCATCGGACTGGGCAACATGGGCGCCGGCATGGCAGCGAATCTGCTGGAGGCCGGCCACGAGGTGACGGCGTACAACCGCTCCCCGGACAAGGTCGCGGCGCTGATCGAGAAGGGAGCGAAGGCGGCGCACACGGTGGCGGAGACATGTGGCGGCGAGGTCGTCATCACGATGCTCTCCGACGATGAGGCCGTCGAGGCGGTCGCATACGGTGAGGGTGGCATCCTGGCATCCCTGGGCCGCGACGCCACGCACATATCGTCGAGCACCATCAGCGTCGCGCTGTCCGAGCGATTGACCGCCGAGCACGACGAGGCCGGCCAGCGCTTCGTCGCGGCGCCGGTGTTCGGTCGTCCCGAAGCCGCCGCGGCGGCAAAAGCTTTTCGTAGTCGCAGCGGGAACCCCCGAGTCTGTGCAGTCGGTGTCGTCCCTGTTCGACGCGATCGGTCAGCGAAGCTTCGTGGTTTCGGAGGAACCCAAGGATGCCAGCCTGGTGAAGCTCAGCGGCAATTTCCTCATCGCCTCGGTCATCGAGTCGCTCGGCGAGGCGATGGCCCTGGTCGGCAAGGCGGGTGTCGACAAGGAGCAGTACCTCGAACTTCTGACGTCCACACTGTTCAGCGCACCGATCTACAAGACCTACGGCGGACTAGTCGCCCGCGAGGAGTTCGAACCCGCCGGCTTCGCGGCGCCCCTCGGGCTCAAGGACGTACGGCTTGCCCTCTCCGCGGGTGACGCCCTGCAGGTCCCGCTGCCCATCGCCAGCCTGTTGCGCGATCGGTTCCTGACGCTGCTCGCCAACGGCGGCGCTCACCTCGACTGGTCGGCCATCGGCGCGCTGTCCGCATGGGAAGCCGGCGGACCGAATCCCGCCGCGAGTTAGAAGGGTGGGGGCTTGTTGTGTTCGGCGGCGTGCTCGTTGTTGAGTCGGCGTTGGGCTTGGATGCGGTGGGCGCGGTTCTGTGCACGGGTGCGGGTGCGGCGGGGCATGGCCAGTCCGCGGCTTGGTGGATCTGGGGGCATATCGACCCGCGCGGCCGGCGCATTGATGGGTGCGGTGGGTGTGCACAGGGTGGGGAACAGTAGCCGGCTGCCGGGGTGGGTGGTGTAGGTCTGGCCGCTGGGGGCTGTCCGTTGCACGGTGCCGTCGGGTAGTTGGCGGTCTGACCAGTCCCAGAACGTGTTGAGCAGGTGGTGTTACCGACTGGCTGAAGTACATTTTTGGGCAGCCCATTGCCGTGGCGCTACAGTGGCGTCGCCTGAGCCGACCGGTATATTCACCACGGCTGTACGAGTGCGAGGGGCTTGTGAGTACGCGAGCAGTAGTCGAGCGTTGGTTGTCGCTGTTCAATGCTGGCGATGCTGACGGTATTGCGGACCTCTACACGGAAGATGCCGTCAATCATCAGGTCGCTTTACAGCCGGTTGAGGGACGCGCGGCCATCAAGGAATTGCACCGCGGCGTCTTCGCCGCAAAGCCGGTATGCACGCCGATCAACCTCGTAGTTGATGGTGAGTGGGCGGGGCTTGAGTGGGTTGATCCTGAGGGCTTCCGAGGATGTGGATTCTTTCAGGTGCACGGTGGCCTCATCGTGCACCAGCGCGGGTACTGGGACAGCGCGCAGCTAAAGGTGACTCACCCAGACATGCACTGATCGGACCTAGGAGCGGTTATAGGGTCTTCCGCCCCAGGTGTTTTCGGCATAAACATTTCAGGTTGGAGGCGCAGGTCGGGCCGGCCGGGTAGGCGATGGTGTGGTCGAGGTCGCAGATGTAGGCGGGTTCCTCACAGCCCGGGAACCGGCACGTCAGATCCCGGCAGGGCACGAAATCGGCCAGCGCCCGCGACGGGGTGTAGCGCGGTTCGGGCCCCGCGGCGCCGGGATGGACCAGCCGCCGGAGGGTGGCCGCGCCGGCCACCTTGGCCGCCAGCAGCGGCGCGGGCAGCAGCCCACCGCCCACGATCACCGCCGGGCTGGTATGCGCGGTTGCGCCCGGGGCCGGCGGGGCCGGCTCGGTCAGCGCCTCGGCCGGGGTCTGCTCCCGCAGCGGTGGGGCGGCTCGGTCCGGCGCCGGCGGGGCCCCGTCGAGTACGGCCGGGGTGTCGTCGGTCAGGCTGTCGGCCTCGGCGATCACATGCACCACCGCCGCCGCCGATGGGCCGCCCCCGCCGCCGGCCGGGCACGCCGTCGCCCCGCACAGGCAGGCGAGGTGGTCCTGGCCGCGGCCCAACGCGCCCAGCGCATCGGCGCGGCGCTGCTGGCCGGTGCGCGGATCCGCGGCGCACACCGCGGCGGCCATCACCGCCAGACGCTGATCCAGCACCGCGGCGTCCGGGGCGAACAACACCCCCTCCACCCCGGCCGTGCCGGCACCCCCCGCACCGTCGAGCACGTCGAAGTGGCGGCCCCGGGCCCGGCGTTCCCACCGCCGCAGCGCCTGCGGGTCGTGACGGTCCACCAGTTCATCGAGGGCCCGTTCGGTCCTGGCCACCGACCACGGCCCCCACCCCACGGCCTGAGCGGCGATCTCGATGTCGACCTTGGCGCGGGCATCGGGGTCGGTGATCAGGGCGGTGCGGTAGACGATGGTGTGGACCAGCCGAGCAGAAATCAGTCCGGCGGTGAACACCTCACCCACCCGCGGCAACCGCTCCCGCAGCGCCCAGGCCAGCGTCAGCTGATGCGAGGCCACCCCCAGCGACACATTGAACGCCGCGCCGATCTCGGCGCAGACCGCATCCCAGTTGTCCAGACACCACTGCTCGCGCTCGGCGCTGCCCTCGGCGCCCCACCGCCGCGCGAGCCCATCGGCCATCGCCGCCAGCTTGCGGGCGCACGCCGCGTTCTCCACCCGCGCCCACGCCCCCACCGCACCGCCACCCGGCACACTGGCCGCCGCCACCAACTCATCGAACATACGATCGAATCTAGGCGCGTCCACTGACTCAAACTTTTTGGCAGGGTCGCAAGTTGTGGATAACTGCGGCCATGGCTGAAAGGTGGTGGACATGGTTCGGTCGCGACGGACGAAGATTGCCGCTGAGGAGAAGACGCGGTTGGTGGTGGCCGTATTGGCCAACGAGATGACCTGTGCCGAAGCAGCGCGCCGGTGCGGGGTCACGGCGGTGACGATGACCAAGTGGAAACACCAGTTCTTGGCCGCCGGTGCTGAGCGGCTCGAGGAGGTTCCCAGTGGCCCGCCGGGTGCTCGAGGCACCCCCGAGCAGCGGCGGTTGCAGATTGAAAATGAGCAGCTCAAGCTGGCGTTGGCCGAAGCGACCGTACAGCTGCGGATCTGGCAGCGCGGCGCAGCTTTGGCCGATCAGGTCCCTTCACCGACCTCGAAGCCCTAAGAGAAGCAGCGGGGCTGCCGGTTTTGAGGTACTGCGTGTTGGCCGGCATCCCCGAGCGCACCTACCGGCGACGCCTGGCTCGGCTACACCACCACGACCCGCCCAAGGGCCCGTGGCCGGCGCCGGTGGTGGACCGGATCGAGGCGCTGGCGGCCAAATACGCCGAAGCCTGGCCGGCCTGGGGCTACCGCAAGGTCGCTGCACTGATGCGCGCCGATGGCCACGAGGTCACCAACTCCTCGGTGGCTCGTGCGCTACGGCGCCGTGGACTGCTTCTGCCGCAAGGATTCCGGGCCGACCGCAAATCCTGGGCGGTACTGCGCCGAAAAGTGTTTCGGGATCCACCCACCGAACGCAACCGGGTCTGGCAGACCGACTTCTCCGAATTCGAAACCACCAACGGCGGTATCTGGCGCATCTGCGCCGTCATCGACTACGTCACCAAATACTGCCTGGCCATCACCGTCACTCCGACCGGCCGCGGCATCGATGCGCTGCACTGCCTGCAACATGCCGTCACTGAAGCCCAACGCCTACTCGGCCTCGACGACCTGCGTGCCGACCGCGGCGTCATGGACATCCTCGACGCTAACGACACCGTCATCGGACAGGCCCCAGCCCCGATCGCTGTGGTCTCTGACAACGGCCCCTGCTTTCGCGGGAAAACCTTCCAAACCGCCTTCACCGATGACGACCCCCTGTTACGACACGTCCGCACCCGGGTCAAGTCACCCCAGACCAACGGCGTCGTCGAGCGGTTCTTCGGCACCCTCAAATACGAGCACCTCTACCGCGGCTACATCGGCGACGGCGACGCCCTCGACATGGAAGTCCACCGATTCCGGATCATCTACAACACCATCCGACCCCACCAAGCCCTAGGCGACCGAACCCCCAAACAGGCCTACCTCCACCAACAAAACCTGCCAACTTCTTGACTCAAGACACGCACACCACAACGAAAACACCCCACCAAACATCAGCCTGTGCACAAAACACCACTGTGGATAATCCGGGCAGCACCCGCGGAACTAGCCGGTCACGACCCCGCGCAGGCCGTCAGCGCCGAAGATCGGCTCGAGCATCGACGAGTAATCGGGCCCACGGCGGAGCAGCAGCCCGCCGTCGACGTTGATGACCTGGCCCGTGATGTAGCTGGCGGCATCGCTGAGGAGGAACACCGACGCGGACGCAACGTCATCGACGTCGCCGGGCCGCGGCAGCGGTGTACACGACGCGTAATCGGCCCTCAGCTCGGGTGATTCCAGGACCGGCGCAACAAGCTCGGTCCGAATGAGGCCTGGGCGGATGCAGTTCACCCGCACCCAGGATGCGCCGAGTTCATCGGCCGCCAGCTGCATCAGGTGGTCGACGCCCGCCTTGCTCACCCCGTACGCGCCGAACCATCGGTGGGTGTTGCTCGCCGCGATCGAGGAGATGCCGACGAACGAGCCTCCGCCACCGCGAACCATCTCGCGCGCCGAGTGCTTGAGCACATACATGGTGCCGTTGATGTTCAGATCGACCGTGCGCCGCCACAACTCCGAGTCGATCTGGGTGACCGGGCCGATCGTCTCGCTGCCGCCGGCGCAGTGCACCACCCCGTGCAGCCGGCCGGTCCACGCCGTCGCGGCGTCGACCACCCGGGCGACCTCGTCCTCGTTGGTCACATCGGCAGGCTCGTAGAGCGCCCGCCCGGCGCCGGAGCCACCCAGACCGGTGATCTCATCGGCTGCAGCGCTCAGCTTGTCGGCGTTGCGACCGACCAGCATCGCATTGCCGCCCGCGGCCACCACCGCCGCCGCCACACCCTTGCCGATTCCACTGCCACCACCCGTGACCAGGAACGTTCGATCGGACAACGACAACTGCACCGCGACCCCTTCGTCGAGTAACTAGAACAGGTTCCAGTTATACGTCAGGGCGTGTCCGGGCGTGCCGGCTTCGGCGCTCCCAGCGTCCGCCAGTCGGGGACGTCCGGCGGCAGCCCGACCGGGTACCGGTTCTCGTTGTGAGCCGCCCAATGCGCATGATCCAGTTCGTGGATGTGGAAACCATGACGCAGCGCTTCGGTGAAGCCCATCGCATCTGGCCGCATTCACCAAATCCTTGATCAGAAGCGCCGCCATGGTGGGTCGCTCAGCGATTCGGCGCGCGAACTCCAGCGTTTTGTCCTCCAGCTCACCGCGAGGGAACATCTTCGACACCATGCCAAGCGGTAGGCCTCCTCAGCGTCGACCGAATCACCGGTCAGCAGAAGTTCTTTGGCCTTGCGAGGGCCGAATTCCCATGGATGCGGGTAGTACTCGACTCCCGGCATGCCCATCCGGACACCGACGACGTCACTGAACTTCGCATCGTCGGCGGCGATGATCAGATCGCACGCCCAGATGAGCATCAGCCCCGCCGAGATAGCGTTGCCCTGCACCGAAGCGACGGTGATTTGCGCAAATCACGCCAACGACGGGTGTTTTCGAAGAAGTAATGCCACTCCTGGAGGTAGGTTCGCTCCGCAACGGCCGGCACGGTCGCTCCGTGTGACTGAAAGGTCGGGTACTGCGCCGGCCCCGGCATGTGTTCGAGCAACGCTTCCTCGGAACCGAGACCGTGCCCGGCCGAGAAGTTCTTGCCCCGCGCCGCGAGAATCACCAGGCGCACCGCATCGTCGGCGTCCGCCCGGCCGAAGGCGTCATCCAACTGCACCAACAGCGTTCGCGAGTGGGCGTTTTTGCGCGTCGGGGCGGTTGAGCCAGATCCACGCAATCCGTCCCTCGCCAAGGGTTTCGTAGGCCATCTGTCGGGGTGCATCGCCGCCGGCGGGTTCGGCATTGCTCGGATCAGGACTCGCCACAGCGGACCACCTTGTTCGCTTGGGTTTCGTTCGACGACCTGCACATTACGGCGTCACAAGCCGCCTCAGGGAGGGGACGCCACAGCCGATTGACAGCAACCTTTCAGAAATGGCACATCCGCACCACTTTTATCGACGATGGCGAGGCATTCCGCAGTTCATCGGCGTAATCTTCAGGCGTCGAGCAAATCTAGAGAAAGTGACGATGGCCATCATGAAGCTTCAGCGACTGATAATCGCCGGCGGATTTGCGGTCGCGGTTGCAGCCGCCCCGGTGATTGGCGTTTTCGCGGTGCCCACCGCGGGCACATCCGCACCGCATATCTCCGCGTGCCCGGGCGGCGAGTCAGAGGACACCTTCACCGGCGAGTGCACTCCCGATCTCGTGCCGAATTCCCCCGAGTTCAGCCAGACCTCGCCTGGCGGGCTCCCGGCGATCGACAACATTCCGTGCACTGGCGGCAACTCCGGTCAATGCATCGGGCTGGGCGAAGAGCAGCAGTCCGAAGGGCCGCAGCCCGTTCCGCACTCCTCGGTGAGTTCGAGCCCGTAACCGAATAACAACGAAAAGCCGGGGACTATTGGCCCCGGCTTTTTTCGTGCGCATGTTCTCGGGGCCGACATGCATTTTCCGGCGATCGCGAGAATGCGCTCAGAAATCTTTTAGCTTCCATACAATTCAGCCGACCCGACATTTCATCGACGGAAGGCAGACACGATGGCGAGTGAGTGGGGAACGGTGCGACGACTTCTGGTCGCCGGTGGATTCGCCTTGGCGCTGGCCGCGGCGCCCGCCGTCGCGATCGTCGCTCAACCCGCCCCGAGCACACCAGTCGCCGCCTGCGATTCCGGTGAGGAAGAAGACGTCTTCACCACCAGCTGCACCCCGATGCTGGTGCCCAACTCGCCGGAGGGGTTCACGACGAACGCGGCGAATCCGGACATTCCGGAAATCGACGGGGTGCCCTGCACCGGGGGCGATTCGGGCGCCTGCATCGGGCTGGCCGAGAACGCCGAGGCGGAGGGGCCGCAGCCGATCCCGCGCTCGACGATCAGCTCGAGCCCGTAGACCCCTCCCGGCCGCCACCGCAAGACCAAAACGCGAATTCCCAGGGAACTCGTGGAACTTGTGCAGATTTCCCGCAGCTTCCATAGAATTCGGGCGACGACTCGGTCAATAACAACAGAAAGCGTGACGATGGCGACCTTCGAGCTAGCACGACGACTGATCATTGCCGGTGGATTTGCGGTCGCTGTTGCCGCCGCCCCGGCGATCGCCGTCGTCGCAGCACCCAGCGAATCTGTTCCGCTGGCCCAGTGCCCTTCAGGTGAAGAGGAAGACCTTTACACCGGTGAATGCGTCCCCCACACCGTGCCGAATTCTGGCTCGTCGTTCAGTTCCACCCTAGGCAATCCGGAGCTGCCATCGGTGAACGTCCCGGGTGGCGGTGGCTCGATCCCGTGCACCGGCGCCAACTCCGGGCAGTGCATCGGCCTGGCGGAGGAAGCTCAGGCCGAGGGTCCACAGCCCGTCCCCGAGTCCACGGTGGGCCACAGCCCGACCATCACCGGCGGCGAGTGACCAGCCGCTGACCAGGGCGACAGCGCCGTCGCCTACAGTTGTCGTATGCCTGCCAAATCTGATCCCGCCGAGCTCGGCGACGTCGAGCCGCTTGCTGACAGCACCGCCCGACAGGCCAGGCGCGTGGTGGCTGCCTACGCGACCGACGCCGACGAGTGCCGGGTCTTCTTGTCGATGCTCGGCATTGGACCCGCGAAACTCGAGGCCTAAATGACTCCGGAGGGCGGCCAGAAGGTCGGCTCCGGGAATTCCGATTTCGTCGTGGTGGCAAACCGGCTACCGATCGACATGGAGCGCCTGCCCGACGGCACCACAACGTGGAAACGGAGCCCGGGCGGCTTGGTGACCGCGCTGGAGCCGTTGCTTCGCCGGCGACGTGGCGCGTGGATCGGCTGGCCGGGCGTCCCCGATGTCGATGAAGAGCCCATCGAGCAGGATGAGATGACCCTGTACCCGGTGCAGCTGAGCACCGAGGACGTGGCCGAGTATTACGAGGGCTTCTCCAACGCCACCCTGTGGCCGCTGTACCACGACGTCATCGTCAAGCCGACCTACCACCGCGAGTGGTGGGACAGCTACGTCGACGTCAACCGGCGCTTCGCCGAGGCCACCGCGAAGGCCGCCGCCCAAGGAGCGACGGTATGGATCCAGGATTACCAGTTGCAGCTGGTGCCCAAGATGCTGCGCATGCTGCGGCCGGACCTGACGATCGGCTTCTTTCTGCACATCCCGTTTCCCCCGGTCGAGCTGTACATGCAGATGCCGTGGCGCTCTGAGATCATCGAGGGCCTGCTCGGCGCCGACCTGGTGGGCTTCCACCTGCCCGGTGGCGCGCAGAACTTCCTGATCCTGGCCCGCCGTCTGGTGGGTGCCAACACATCGCGTGGCAATGTCGGCGTGCGGTCCCGCTTCGGTGAGGTCCAGATCGGTTTCCGGACCGTGAAGGTCGGCGCGTTCCCGATCTCCATCGACTCGACGGCGCTCGACCAGCAGGCGCGCACCCGCACGGTCAGGCAGCGCGCCCGGGAGATCCGTAACGAGCTGGGCAACCCACGCAAGATCCTGCTGGGCGTCGACCGGCTCGACTATACGAAGGGCATCGACGTTCGGCTGTGGGCGTTTTCGGAGCTCCTCGACGAGCAGCGCGCCAAGCGGGACGACACCGTGCTGGTGCAACTCGCGACGCCGAGCCGTGAGCGCGTGGACAGTTACATCGAGATGCGGCAGTCCATCGAGCGCCAGGTCGGCCACATCAACGGCGAGTACGCCGAGGTCGGCCATCCGATCGTGCACTACCTGCACCGACCGGTCCCGCGCGATGAACTCGTCGCGTTCTTCGTGGCGGCCGACGTCATGCTGGTCACCCCGCTGCGCGACGGCATGAACCTCGTCGCCAAGGAGTACGTGGCGTGCCGCAGCGATCTGGGCGGGGCGCTGGTGCTCAGCGAATTCACCGGTGCTGCAGCTGAACTCCGCCAGGCCTACCTGGCGAACCCACACCATCTCGAGGGGGTCAAGGACGCCATCGAGGCCGCGTTGAACCAGACTCCTGAAGAAGGCCGACGACGGATGCGCGCCCTTCGCAGGCAGGTTCTCGCCCACGACGTCGACCGCTGGGCGCGGTCGTTCCTCGATGCGCTGGCATCCACCAGGGGCGACGGCGCTAAATCGGAGTGATGTACTTGATCAGCCACTTACCGTCGATCTTCTGATAATCGACGCGCAGCCGGCTGCCGTCATACACCGGCTGCTTGGACTTGTCGGTGATCGTCCGATTCAAATACACCATCACCGAGGCCGAATTCCGTTGTGCGTCGAGCACTCCGACGCCCACCACATTGGCCTGGCTGACCAGCTTCCTCTCCCGCGCCTGCGGGATGATGTCCTTGGTCGCACGGTCCTCGAACTCGTGGCGGTAGTCGGGTGTCAGCAGTGGGTACACCGCGTCGAGGCTGCGTTCGACGGTCTGGTAGTCGTAGCCGAACACCTGCGGAATCTGTTGCGCCGCCAGGGGTCCCAGGACCTCGCGGGCGGTCTGTTCGCCGTCGAGTTGCACCCGGTTCCAGTAGAACCAGCCACCGACCCCGGCCAGTCCGACGAAGCCGACGGCCAGCAGCACCGTGAGCACGCCGAGCAGCGTGGCGGTCCGGCTGCGCGCCCGCGCCATCAATTGCCCCCTTCGGGGTATTTGAGGTCATAGGCGGTCATGTGACCGTTGTCGTCTTCGTGCACGATCACCCGCAACCGGTACGGCCGCGACGGGGTGTTCACCCCATCGAGGTCGGTCACGGTGACCCGCACCGACACCAGCACGGCGGCGTTCTTGGCGATTTCGTCGACCTTGCCCTCGAGGGCGGCGCCGTTGATCACGGCCTCGGAACTCGCGTTGGTGTCGCGGAAGATCGCCTTGAGGTTGTCGACGTTGCCGCTCTGGCTCATCATGTCGCGCAGCGGTCCGCTGGTGCCGTCGACGAATCGGTTGACGCTCTCGTCGATCGTGTTCTGGCTGTAGCTGAACATGTTCACCACGGTCTGTGACGCCGTGTCGACGAACTGTTGTTTGCGGGCCAGCGCGGCCTCGGCGGCCCGGTCTCCGTCGAAGGCCAGCCAGGTGAACAACCCGGTGACGGTCGTAACGACCAGGACGACAGCCAGTGCGACCGCGGCGACCAGCATGCGGTGCGGTTGGCGTCGCGGCGGGGGACCCAGTTGCGGCATTCGGACCTTGACGGTCGTGGGCGCCTCCACCCGAACGTCCTCGGACGTGGCCGCCGGCACCCCACCGGCCGGGCCCGCCGCCCGCGACGCCCGGCGGCGTACGGTCTTGCGCGCCTCGGTTTCCTCCGCCATCACGCCTGCCTCGGAGCCAACATCAGATCAACCCAGTTCTCCGCAGGCGCCAGTTTGTCAGCACCGGGCGCGAATACGCCGGTTCCGCCTGCTGGGTCGACGAACTTACCGTTCCGGTCGTACGTCGCCACACCCGGCCCCGAGGCCAGCGGCGGCGACTCCGCCGGAAGCGGCGCGTCGGCGGGCGGCGGCGCGTCGGCGGGCGGCGCCCCCGGAGGCGTGCGTCCGTACGGCGGCACAACCTGGTCCGGTGGCGCGAAATACGGCCACGGCGGCGGTGGCGGTCCCGGCTCGTTCGGCGGCACCGGCAGCGGGAACGGCGCGTGCGGCGCGGGGCCGGGTCCCGGCGCGACACCCGGCGGCAGCTGCACCACCGGCGGCCCCGGATCGGGGTCCACCTGCGGCGGGATGTACGGGAATTTGTTGGGCGGCAAGGTGTTTCGCCCCGGGGGTTCGTAGTGGTTGTCTTCCCGCTGATCCATCGGGGTCCCGACCGCAATCGGCGGACCGCGCCACGGGTTGTTGCCGATCGGCACGTAACCATTCGGGTCGCGGCACAGCTGAATGGTCGGCGCCCGCTTGCCGGGGAACTCCTGGCACGGATAGTTGCGGGCACCGCGCACCACGGCGGGATCGTTCTGCGGTGTCTTGCAGTACATATCGGTCGGCAGTTCGCGCAGCGTGGTGTCCGCGGGCGAGCGAATCTCCGACGGCGGGATGAAGCCGGTCGAGCAGGGCGGCGGATCCTGCAGCTGGACTTTGAAGTCGAGCTTGCCCCCCTCGTCGAACGGGAGTCCGCCGGCGACGGTCAGCAGCGCGGCCATCAGCGCCGGGAAGATCACCAGGGACTGCTCGAGCGACTTGTGGTAGATCACCCCGATGCGCCCGAAGTTGGCGAGGTTGGCCGCCAGCATCGGGAACGTCGGCCGGATGCCTTCGAAGGTGGTGTTGGCGGCCGCGGTCGCCCCGGGCACGTTCTCCAGCACCGACCGAAGCTGCGGGTCGGCGTCGGCGACCTCGCCGGTGAACCTCCCGAGCCCCTCGGCCAGGAGCTTGATGTCATCGCCGCTCTGGATCTGGGCGTCCAGGAACGGGCCCGCCTGCTGGATCAGCTGGTTGACCTGCCCGTAGTTCGCGTTCGCCTCGTCCACCAGCAGCCGTGACGACTGGATCAGCCGCGCCAGCTCGGGACCGGAACCGTTGAACGCCTTGAAGGTTTCGCGCAGCAGGTCGTGAAGGCGACTGTTGCTCACGCTGCTGACCAGGGTGTCGGCCTCGGTCAACAGGCCCGAGATGTCCTGTCCGATCCGGGTGTTCGCCTGGTCGATGTTGGAGCCGTTACGCAGGGTGCCACGGGCGGGTTCGTCGGGCGGCACCAGGTCGACGTACTGCTCACCAACCGCCGAGACGCTCTTGACGGTCGCGGTGACGTTCTCCGGGACCGGCGTGCCGCTGTTGAGCCTCATGTGCGCGACGACGCCGTCGTCGGACAGCGCAAGGGATTCCACCCGCCCGACGGTCACACCGCGATAGGTGACATTCGCGTTCTGGTAGAGCCCGCCGCCCGCGACGAAATCTGCGGTCACCTTGTAGGACCCGATGCCGACGGCCGCGGGCAGGTGCAGGTAGAAGATCGCGATCGCGCCCACGGTGAGCACGGTGACGACCGCGAAGATCGACAGTTGAATGCGGGTCAGCCGGTTCAGCATCAGGGCGCCTCCGTGTGCTGCGTGGCCGTGCCCGGAGGGATCTTGAACGGGTCCGCCGCCTGACCGGACAGGTTCGCCATTGCGCCGGTGAGGAAGTCGGGCGGGTTGACGACCTCGCTGAGGTGCTTCATGTTCGGGTCCAGCCCCAGCGAGGTGGTGAACACCGACTCGCCCATGCGCCGCAACGTCAGGTCAAAGGTTACGAAGACGTTCAGGTAATCTCCGCGGACGGCGCTCTGCAGGTACTTGTAATGGAACGGGAACGTCGGCAACAGCTCCAGATCCTTGATGACGTCGTCGGCGTTGTCGTTGAACGCCTTGATCACCGGATACAGATCCTTGATGTCGGCGGTGAAGTCGTCCTTCGTCTGCGCCAGGATCCGGGCGCCGACGGTGGCGAAACTTCGCAGGGCGGTGAACGCATCGACGATGTTGGCCCGATTGTTGTTGAGCACGTTCAGCGCCTCGGGCAGCGAGTCCAGCGTGCGGCCGATGTTGTCCTTGCTCTTCGCCAGGATGTCGGCGAAGCGGTCCAGCCCCTCGGCGGCCGCGATGATGTCGGTGGTCTGCCGGTCCAGTGAAAGGGTCAGCTCGGCCAGCCGGGGAAGCAGATCGGTGAACGAGCCCGCGCGGCCGGCGACCGCGTTGTACGTCTCGTCGGTGATGTCTTGCAGTGCGCCGAGATTGCCCTTGTTCACCACCACACCGAGGGAGGACAGCACCTCCTCGGTGGTCGGATAGCGACCGGTGCGGTCGAGCGGGATCTCGGACCCTTGCTTCAACTTGCCTTCACCGGGCTGGTCGGCCGGGGCCGCGAGCTCGATGTGCTGGGAACCCAGCAGCGACGTCTGCGCCACCTTCGCCGTCGCGTTGGCGGGTAGGTTGACATTGCTGTCCAGCGAGAGTTGGACGGCGGCGTAGAACGTGCCGTCGGGACGCTGCACCGCGTCAATGCCGGAGACACTGCCGACGGTGACGTCGTCGATCATCACCGGCGAGTTCTGCGGCAGCGTCGCTACGTCCGGCAACTGGACGACGATGTCGTACGAACCGGGCCCGTGCCCCGCCGTGCCCGGCATGTCGAGCGAGTTCAGTCCGCCGAACTGACAGCCCGCCAGGAGCAGCGCCGCAGACGAGATGGCAAGTGGGGCGCGAATCTTGCCCATCAGCCACCACCCGATTCGGTCGGCTGCCCGGGTACCGGCTGCGGTGCCGGCGGAGCCAGTAGCGCGCTCAGGTCGGCGTCGGCCGCCATCTCCGGTGGCGTCACACCGGGCGGCGACTGCCATTGCAGATACGGCACCGGGGTCTGGGCCTTGGCCTCGGTCTCCGGGGTGTCGTAGATGATCTGGCCCTTGTAGGCGGTGATGCTGTTGATCGGGTGGAACATGATTGGCGGGTAGTTCATCGTGATGCGCTTGAGCACCGGCCCCATCCGCTGCCGGCAGATCTCGGCGCGCTTGTAGTTGTCCGGTGAGGCCCCGACGTCGAATGTGCCGCCGCAGATGAACTGAACGGGGTTGGCGAAGTTGGGCAGTGTCAAAAGTCCGCCGACTGTGCCCTGGGCGGGGTTGTAGATGTTGTAGAAGTTGGCCAGGCCGTTGGGGGTGATGTGCAGGATCTGCTCGATGTCGTCGCTGTGGTCGGTGAGGATCTGGGTGAACTGCCCCAGTTTGGAGATCTGGTCGATGAGCGCCTGGTTGTTGTCGTTCAGGAAGCCCTTGATGTCGCCGAGGGCCTGGTTCAGCGTGCCGAGGGTGTTGCCCAGATCGCTCGAGCTGTCGGCCAGCACCTGCGATACCGAGGCGACGTGGTTGGAGAACTGCACGATCTGTTCGTTGCTGTTCGACAGGGCGTTGACGAGCACCTGCAGATTCCGGATGGTGCCGAAGAGGTCGGTGCGCGAATCGCCCAATCTCCCCGCGGTCTGCGACAACTCGCGCAGCGCCTGCCGGAATGAGTCGCCGTTCCCATCGAAGGTGTCTGCGGCCTGGTTGACGAACGCGGCCAGAGGGCCCTGCACGGAACCCTGCTGCGGCCCCAGCTGCGTGCTGAGCTGCGTGAGCTGCTCCTTCACCTCGTCCCACTCGACCGGAACCGCCGTTCGATCCAGCCCGATCTCCGCACCATCGGCGATCGCCGCGCCGCCGGTGTAGGCGGGTGCGAGCTGAATGAAGCGGGCGGACACCAGGTTCGGCGCGATGATGAGCGCCTTGGCGTCGCCGGGGATCTTGACGCCGTCCTGCATCGTCATGGTGATCTTGACGTCGGTGGCCCGGGGTTCGATCGAATCGACTCTCCCTACCGGGACGCCGACCACCCGGACCTCGTCGCCCGGGTACAGACCGACCGCCGAGGTGAAGTAGGCGACCACCTTGTGCCCGACGCGGGACGGCCAGACCAGGTACACGCCCACCAGCAGCGTGACCACCAGCAGGGCGGCCAACGCCGGACGCAGCCAGCGACTGCGCCCCACCGATGAATCAGCATGTGTCATGGCGACTTCGGCCTCAGGATCAGTCGCTCGGAGATGTACCCGCGCAGCATGTCGGCGAGGCTGTCGGGCAGCTTGCCGGGTTGGAAGTAGAGATCCAGGAGGACCTCCGAGGTGCTTGCCGGCGGCAGGCCGTACAGGTTGATCTGGAAACCGGGCCCCGATCCGACCACCTCACCGAGCGCGGTCGCATACGGCGGCAGGCGCTTCAGTGCCTCACCGATGTGCTCCTTGCGCTCGAGCAGGTTGTCCATCACCAGATTGAGCTTGTCCAGCGCAGCCTTGAACTCTTTGCGGTTGTCGGTGACGAAGCCGGAAAGCTGTTGTGACACATCGTCGATGCCGGCGATCAGATTGCTCAGTGCCTGACGGCGCTCGTCCAGCGCGGCGAACAGCAGGTTGCCGTCGGTGATCAGCTGGTTCACCTGACCCGCCCGCTGAGCCAGGGTGTCGGTGACGTTCTTGGCGTGGGTGAGAAGTTGTTCCAGCGCCTCGTCACGTTTGTTCAGGCTGCGTGACAGGTTGGCGACCCCGTCGAGCGCGCCGCGCAGTTGCGGCGTCGCATCGCGCAGCGTATCGGTGAGCGTCTGCAGCGCCTGTTCGAACTTCGGTTTGTCCAGCTGGCTGGCGGTCTGGCCGAGGTCCTGCAGCGCGGTATTGAGCGTGTAAGGAGTCGTGGTGCGGCCGATCGGGATCACTGTCGACTTACCCGCCCCGCGAGGGGTGACGGCCAAGGACTTCTCCCCCAGCACGGTATCGGTCTTGATCGAGACCAGGGACTGGTCGCCGAGCTGGATCTTGCGGTCGACGGTGAAGGTCACCTTCGCGGTGTCTCCGGCGAGCGCGACGCCGGTGACCTTGCCGACATTGATGCCCGACACGTTGACGTCGTTGCCCGGCGAGATCCCGCCGGCGTCGGTGAAGTAGGCCTCGTACGGCTTGCCCTGCGGCCAGAACGGCAGGTTGGTGTACCCGAACGACACCAGCACCAGACATGCCACCAGGGCGATGCCGAAGATCCCGGTGCGCAACGGATTGCTGTCATCCGGCCTAGCCATTCTCTGAACACCTCCCCTTCGACGGGTCCGGCGGGCCACCGAACGGGATGAGGATGTCGCTGCCCGCCGGGCCGTTGATCTTCATCCGGATCGAGCAGTAGTAGATGTTGAAGAACGACCCGTAGGCGCCGAGCGCGTTGAGCCGCAGGTAATTCTCGGCCAGCGGTTCGATCACCTTGTTGATGTCGCCCCTGCGCTCGTCGAGTCGCTGCGCGAACGGTCGCACGTTCTCGATCACACCCTGCAGCGGACGCCGCGACTCCGTCAGCATCTCCGTGAGATCGTTGGACGCCGACGCCAGCGGCGGAATCGCACCCGCGATGGGATCGCGGCCATCCGCGAGACCGGTGATCAGCTTCTGCAACTGGTCTACGCTGGCGTTGAACTGTGCGCCCTTGGCGTCGACGGTGCCCAGCACGGTGTTGAGGTTGTGGATCACGTCGCCGACGAGCTGATCTCTGGCAGCGAGGTTCTCGGTGAAGGCGCTGGTGGTGGACAGCAGATTCGACAGCGCACCGCCCTGGCCCTGGAGAAGCTCCATGACGGCGTTGCTCACCTCGTTGATCTTGGCGCCGTCGAGACCCTTCAGTACCGGTCGCAGGCCACCGAGCAGGGCGTCGAGGTCGAGTGCGGCCTGCGTGTTCTGCTTCGGGATCGTGGCCCCGCGCGGAAGCTTGCGCAAATCACCTGGGCCGGAGGCGATTTCGAGGTAGCGGTCACCCACCAGGTTTTCGTAACGCACCACCGCCCTGGTCGAGGTGTACAGCTGGTAGCGCTCGTTGACGTCGAACGCCACGTCGACGGTGTTGTCGGGGTTCAGCTTGACGTCCTTGACGGAGCCGACCGGCACGCCGGCGATCCGGACGTCCTGACCCGCCTTGAGCCGCGAGGCATCGGTGAAGGTCGCGTGGTAGGAACTGTCGGAGGCGAACCGGAACTCGCCGAACACGATCACCAGCACAGCGGCCACCAACACCATGGCCACGGTGAAGATCGAGACGTTCAGAAGCGTCCTGTCCCGCGCCATCAGAAATCATCCCGCTCGGCAAAGGCCCCGTTGAACAGGAACTGCAGCGTCGAGGGCGCGTCGAACTGCAACTCGGTGTTCGGCTGGTAGGGCAGGTAGGCGTTGTCGGTGACCAGAAATGGCGTGTGGTACCAGGAGCCGCCGTACTGTTTGGTCGGAACATTCGGAAGGCCACGGCAGTTCGGCCCGCCGGATGCGTTCACGATCGGCAGGCTTTCGGGATAGGTGTAGGCCGGCGCGCCGGGCAGGAAGTTCGACGCGACGAACAGGCCTGGCCGGATGCCGCCGATGATGGGGGCGAAGGTCTCCACAGCGAGGCGGATGCCCTGGAAAAGGCAGCCGAATTCGGGCGAGTAGTCGGAGGCCACCTGTAGCGGCGCTCGCAACCGCTGGATCGCGGCGATGTAGTCGTCCGCTGCGGGCTGCAGCGTCGCGGTGCCGTTGTTGGCCAGCCCGGTGGCAGCCAGCAGGGTGGCGTTGAGGTTGTCCTGCTGGTCGACGATGGTGTCGGCGATCGCAGGCGTGTTGTCGAAGATCCGCGCCAGATCGGCTCCCGCATCGCCGTAGATATCGGCCACCACCGCTGTCTTCTGAATGTCGTCCTGCAACGTCGGCAGGTTCGGATTCAGCTGCTGCAGATAGTAGTTCAGCCCCGACAGGGTCGCGCCGACGTCGTCGCCGTTGCCGCGCAGTCCCTCGGCCAGCGCTGACAAGGTCGCGTTGAGGTTGATCGGGTCGATCTTGTGCAACACGTCGGTCAGGGTCTGGAACAGCGTGTTGACCTCCAGCTGCACATCGTTGGCCTGTACCTGCGCACCGGGGCGCAGCGAGGTGGGAAGCGGCTGGTCCGGCGGCACGAACTCGACGGACTTCGCGCCGAAAATCGTTGTTCCCGCGATGCGCACGATCGCGTTGGACGGGATGTACTTCAGCTCGTCGCTGCGGATCGCCAGCGTGAGCTTGGCCTGATCCCCGGTATAGGAGATGGTCTTCACTTCGCCGATCTGGATGCCACGGTATTTGACCTTGGCGTCGCTCTCCATCACCAGGCCCGCGCGCGGTGAGGTGACGGTCACGGTGTCGGTGGACGTGAAGGCGGCGGTGTACGACAGGTACGTGAACACAGTGGCGGCCACCAGGATCGCAGCCAGGATCGCCGCAGCAATCCGCACATGGCTGCGCTTTGCGTCACGGTCGGCCATCGTCTGGCACCTACCCGGAGAGGTTGAAGTTGCCGGACGCGCCGTAGACGGCGAGCGAGATGAACAGCGTGATGGTGACCACGACGATCAGCGAGGTGCGCACCGCCTGACCCACCGCGATACCGACGCCGACCGGTCCGCCGGATGCGTTGTAGCCGTAGTAGGTATGCACCAGCATCACTGCGACCGCCATCACGATCGCCTGCAGGAAGGACCACAGCAGATCGGTCGGGATCAGGAAGGTGTTGAAGTAATGGTCGTAGAGGCCGGCGGACTGGTTGTTGATGAACACCGTGGTGAAGCGGGCGGCGAAGAACGCCGCGAGGACCGACAGCGAGTACAGCGGGATGATTGCGACCATCCCCGCCATCAAGCGGGTGGAGACCAGGTAGGACACCGAGTGCACGGCCATCGACTCCACGGCGTCGATCTCCTCGGCGACCCGCATCGCGCCCAGTTGTGCCGTGGTGCCCGCACCGATCGTGGCCGCCAGGGCGATGCCTGCGATCACCGGCGCGACGATGCGCACATTGAGGAATGCCGAGAGGAACCCCGTCAGCGCCTCGATGCCGATGTTGCCCAACGACGAATAGCCCTGCACGGCAATGACACCGCCGGAGGCCAGGGTGAGGAACGCAGCGACGCCGACGGTGCCACCGATCATCACCAATGCGCCGGTGCCCATGGTCATCTCGGCGATGTTGCGGATGGTCTCCTGGCGGTACTTGGTCAGCGCGCTAGGGATATAGCGGATGGTCTCGCCGTAGAACAGGGCCTGCTCGCCGACGGCATCGATGGCCTTCGGCACGCCGCGGAAGAAGCGGCGCAGGCGGACGGTGGCGTCGTAACTCATGATCGTCTGTTCTTCGCGCGAACGCTCATCACCTCACCAAGACCCTCACGCCGATCGCCGTCATGATCACGTTGATCACGAACAGACAGATGAACGCGTAGACGACGGTCTCGTTGACGGCGGTGCCGACGCCCTTGGGGCCACCCTGCACGGTCAGCCCGCGGTAGCAGCCGACCAGCCCCGCGACGACACCGAACAGCAGGGCCTTGATCTCGGCGAGCACCAGTTCGCCGAGGCCCGTCAGGACGGTCAGGCCGTTGATGAAGGCACCGGGGTTGACGCCTTGCAGGAAGACGGAGAAGACATAGCCGCCGGACAGCCCGATCAGGCAGACCAGGCCGTTGAGGAGCAGCGCGACGAACGTCGAGGCCAGCACGCGGGGCACGACGAGCCGCTGGATCGGGTCGATGCCCAGCACGCGCATAGCGTCGATCTCTTCGCGGATGGTGCGGGCGCCGAGGTCGGCGCAGATCGCGGTCGCGCCCGCGCCTGCCACCACCAACACGGTCACCACGGGTCCGAGCTGGGTGATGGTGCCGAACGCGGTGCCTGCGCCGGAGAGGTCGGCGGCGCCGATCTCGCGAAGCAGGATGTTGAGCGTGAACGCGACGAGGACGGTGAAGGGGATGGCCACCAACAGCGTCGGCACCAGCGAAACGCGGGCGATCATCCAGGTCTGTTCGAGGAACTCCCTGAACTGAAAGGGGCGCCGGAAGATCTTGACAAACGTGTCCAGAGACATCTCGACGAACCCGCCCACGGCCCTGGCCGGTGCCGCAAGCTGTTCGATCAACCTCGGCTCCGTTCTCGGCGCGGCGTGTTTGATGAAAAAATGCCACGGCGAAGAGTCGAAAACTGCTTGCCGCGGCGCTTCTCCCACCCCTTGGTTAAGCGTTGCTCTCAGTGAGCCGGATCATACTAACTAGAACATGTTCGCAGTGTCAAAGAACGCTTCTCACAGTCGCAAATGACCCTTTTACGAGGTCAGAGCAAGTGTGACGTACGTCATTCTGCAACGTGTTCTAGTCGCCGCCGGACCGTGACAACAGGGGCTGTCAGTGTCACTCGCCCATCAGCGCGGTGGCCGAGAAACTCCGTTCGGGATCGCGCCCAGCAAAGTAGCCCTGCAACGTATTCGATAGCTCAACGGGGTCCCAGGCATCGGAATCGGCAGTGAACTGCTTTTCGGCCACCGGTGCCGCAACCAATGTCACCGTCGGACCATAGACGATGAACAGCTGCCCGTTGACCCCGTCCGAAGCCGGCGACGCGAGGAAACGAACCAGGTTGACGACGTGGTCGGTCGACAGCGGGTCGACCTGCCCGTCGGACAGCGCCGGCACATCACCGAACACCTCGGCGGTCATCGCCGTGCGGGCCCGCGGGGCGATGGCATTGGCGCGGACGCCGAACCTTTCGAGCGCCCGGGCCGCCGACAGGGTGAGTGCGGTGATGCCCGCCTTGGCGGCGCCGTAGTTCGGCTGGCCGATCGGACCGGACAGTCCGGCCTCCGACGACGTGTTGATGATGCGCCCGTAGACCGAGCCGGAGCCCGCCTTGGCCTTCGCCCGCCAATAGGTCGCGGCGTTGCGGGACAACAGAAAATGTCCCCGCAGGTGCACGGCGATCACCGCGTCCCACTCGTCGTCGGACATGTTGAACAGGATCCGGTCGCGGGTGATGCCCGCGTTGTTGACGACGATGCCGAGCCCGCCGAGGCCGTCGGCGGTCTCGACGAGCTCGTCGGCCGTCGCGCGCTCGCTGATGTCCCCCGCCACGGCCACACCCTTGGAACCGGCCGAGGCGATCTCGTCCATGACATCCGATTTGTCGAGTGCGGCGCCGATGTCGTTGACGACGACGGTGGCGCCGGCGCGCGCCAGGCCGACGGCTTCCGCACGCCCCAGGCCGGCGGCCGCACCCGTGACCACCGCGACGTATCCCGAGAGGTCGGTCGCGGCCGATCCCTCTTTATCCGTTGTCAATTTATTACTACCTCTAGTCTCTACGGATCAGGGCGGCTCGGGGGCATTCGGCGATCGACTGCTCCGCCAGTTCCTGCTGGTCGGCCGGCACCGGGTCCGTTTTCACCACGGCGTAGTCCTCGTCGTCGAGATCAAACAGGTCCGGCGCAATTCCGATGCACACCGCGTTGCCCTCGCAGCGGTCGCGGTCCACTTCAACTCGCATCCCAACCTCCTCGCCGATCCGCCTTCTGCAGGGCGCCGGGGTGGCACCGCCCTGGACCCCAAGACTAGAACGTGTTACAACCGGTTGTGAATCGGGGCCAGGCGAAGGGTTCCTGAACACAAGAGAGATTAGGACGAGGCGATGCGGATCGGCTACAGCCCAGAGCAGGAGGAGTTGCGCCGCGAACTGCGCGCGTACTTCACCAAGCTCATGACTCCGGAACGCGCCGAGGCGCTGGCTTCCAACGACGGTGAGATGGGCCGCGGCAACGTCTACCGCGAGACCGTCGCGCAGATCGGCAAGGACGGCTGGCTGACGTTGAGCTGGCCCGGGGAGTTCGGCGGCCAGGCCCGCCCTCCGATGGACGGACTGATCTTCAATGACGAGGCGGCGATTGCGAATGTGCCCGTTCCGTTCCTGACCATCAACAGTGTCGCGCCGACGATCATGGCGTTCGGCACCGAGGAGCAGAAGAAGTTCTTCCTGCCCAAGATCGCGGCGGGTGATCTGCACTTCTCGATCGGCTACTCCGAACCCGGCGCGGGCACCGACCTCGCCGCCCTGCGGACCACCGCGGTTCGCGACGGTGACGACTACGTCATCAACGGCCAGAAAATGTGGACCAGTCTCATCGCCTACGCGGACTACGTCTGGCTGGCGGTCCGCACCAACCCGGAAGCCAAGAAGCACCGCGGCATCTCGATGCTGATCGTGCCCACGGATGCGGACGGCTTCTCGTGGACGCCGGTGCACACGATGTCCGGTATCGACACCAGCGCAACGTACTACCAGGACGTCCGCGTGCCCACCGGGAGTCTGGTGGGTGAGGAGAACGGCGGTTGGAAGCTGGTCACCAACCAGCTCAACCACGAGCGGGTCGCCCTCGTCTCGGCTCAGCCGATTTTCATGGCACTCAACGGCGTTCGCGAATGGGCGCAGAACACCAAGGACACCCACGGTAACCGGCTGATCGACTCCGAGTGGGTACAACTCAACCTGGCCCGGGTGCACGCCAAGGCCGAGGTGCTCAAACTGATCAACTGGGAGCTGGCCTCCACCGAGGATGCCGCGCCGTCGCCGGCCGACGCGTCGGCGGCCAAGGTGTACGGCACCGAGCTGGCCACCGAGGCTTACCGCCTGCTGATGGAGGTGCTCGGCACCGCGGCCACGGTGCGGACCGACTCCCCCGGCGCCCTGCTGCGCGGCCGCATCGAGCGCATGCACCGGTCGTGCCTGATCCTGACGTTCGGCGGCGGCACCAACGAAATTCAGCGTGACATCATCGGCATGGTCGCCCTTGGCCTGCCCAGAGTGAACCGGTAAGGACTGACAATGGATTTCACGACGACCGAAGCGTCGGACGATCTGGGCGGCCTGGTGCGCACCATCACCGAATCGGTGTGCACGACGGACCACCAGCGTGACCTCGACGGGCAGGACGAACGCTTCGACCGCGACCTGTGGAGCAACCTGATCGACGCCGACATCCTGTCCACGGCCGCACCGGAATCGCTGGGCGGCGGCGGTTTCGGCGTCCTCGAGCAGGTCGCGGTGCTGGTGGCGCTCGGCCGCCAGCTGGCCGCGGTGCCGTATCTGGAGTCGGCGGTGCTGGCCGCAGGCGCGCTGGCGAAGTTCGGGTCCGAGCAGCTGCAGCAGGAATGGGCGGTGGCTGCCGTCAACGGCGAGAAGATCCTCACCGTCGCACTGGACGGCGACATGGGCGACGGGCCGGTGCGGGCCACCGGCAACGGCTCGGAGTACCGCCTGACGGGGACACGCACCCAGGTAGGGTACGGTCCGGTCGCCGATGCCTTCCTGGTACCCGCCGAAACCGATGCGGGTACACGTGTTTTCCTTGTCTCGGCAACCGATCCGGCGTTGACCGTCACCTCGCTGGACACGACGGGCCACGGCAGCGTCGGACATCTGGAACTGCAGGGCGTCGAACTCGGAACCGACCGGATCGTCGGCGGCGATCAGGTAGGCGCGGTCGTCGCGTGGCTCACCACTCATGGCACCCTGGGCCGCAGCGCCTTTCAGCTGGGTGTGCTGGAGCGGGCGTTGGAGCTGACGGCCCAATACGCCCGTGAGCGCGAACAGTTCAACCGACCGATCGGCAGCTTCCAGGCGGTCTCATCGCGACTGGCCGACAGCTACATCGACATCAAGGGGCTGCGGCTGACGATGACGCAGGCGGCGTGGCGGCTGTCCGAGGACTCCCGCTCAAGCGGCAAGGACCCCCAACCTGCGACGATCGACGTCAACACGGCGGCGTTCTGGGCGGCCGATGCCGGACACCGGGTCGCGCACACCACCGTGCACGTCCACGGTGGTGTCGGAGTCGACACGGATCATCCCGTGCACCGGTACTTCCTGGCGGCCAAGCAGACCGAGTTCGCCGTCGGCGGCGCCACCGGACAGTTGCTTCGCATCGGTCGCGACTTGGCCGACACCCCGGCCTGAACGTGAGCGAGCGGCTCCCCACCGTCGCCGGCCTGATCACGCCACTGGCCGAGGTCGACGATCGGGGTGTGTACTTCGAGGACACGTTCACCAGCTGGCGCCACCATCTCGAAAACGGTGCCGCGATCGCGGCGGCGCTGCGGGCTCGCCTCGATCCCGACAAACCGCCCCACGTCGGGGTGCTGCTGCAGAACACCACATTCTTCTCGGCGGTCCTCATCGCGGCGGGCATGACCGGCATCGTCCCCGTCGGCCTCAACCCGGTACGCCGCGGCGCGGCACTCGCTCGCGACGTCATGCACGCCGATTGCCAACTCGTGCTGGCGGATTCGGTGTCAGCGCCCGTCCTGGACGGCGTCGGCCAGATCGTCGACCACGTCGTCGACCGAATCGACGTCGATTCCCCGCAGTGGGCCGCGGAGGTGGCGACCCACCGCGGCGCACCGGTGGCGGCACGATCCGCCGATCCGGCGGATCTGTTCATGCTGATCTACACGTCGGGCACCAGCGGCGAGCCCAAGGCGGTCAGGTGCAGCCAGGGCAAGGTGGCCATCGCGGGGGCGACGATGACCCAGCGCTTCGAACTCGGACCCGACGACAGGTGTTATGTCTCGATGCCGCTGTTCCACTCCAACGCGGTGCTCGTCGGATGGGCGGTGGCGCTCGGCTGCCGGGGCTCACTTGTGTTGCGGCGCAAGTTCTCGGCGTCGCAGTTCCTGCCCGACGTCCGCCGTTATGGCGCGACGTACGCCAACTACGTGGGTAAGCCGCTGTCGTATGTGCTGGCCACGCCCGAGCGCGCCGATGATGCCGACAACCCGTTGCGCGCGGTGTACGGCAACGAAGGAGCCCCGGACGACCTCGACCGGTTCGCGCGAAGATTCGGCACCGTGGTGATGGATGGGTTCGGATCGACCGAGGGCGGCATCGCCATCGCCCGTACACCGGACACGCCGCCCGGCGCGCTGGGCCCGCTGCCCGAGGGCACCCAGATCATCGACGTCGAAACGGGTGAATGCTGCCCGCCGGGTGTGACGGGCGAACTGGTCAACGTCTCCGATCCCGGCCGTTTCGAGGGTTACTACAACGACCCGGCGGCCGACGCCGACCGGATGCGCGGCGGCGTCTACCACAGCGGCGACCTGGCCTACCGTGACGAGGACAACTACGCCTACTTCGCCGGCCGGCTCGGCGACTGGCTACGGGTCGATGGCGAAAATCTGGGGACGGCGCCGATCGAGCGAGTGCTGTTGTGCCACCCCGACGTCGTCGAGGTGGCGGTCTACGGGATCCCCGCGACCGATGATGTCGGCGATCAGGTGATGGCGGCCCTGGTGCTCTCCGCCGGCGCCGAGTTCGACGCCGAGAAGTTCCGTACCTTCCTCACCGAGCAACCTGACCTCGGGCCCAAGCAATGGCCGTCGCTCGTCAGGATCAGCGGCGCACTGCCCCGTACCGAGACGTTCAAGGTGGTCAAACGGCAATTGTCGGCCGAGTCCGCCAACTGCGCCGATCCGGTGTGGCCGATCCGGCGCTAGCCTGGGAACGTGGGCTACCGCGAATACGCACCGCCCGCTGCGCTGCGCGACACCGTCGAGTGTTCGTGGGTGGTGGATGGTCCACCCGCTCCGGTGCGGGTGCTGCCCGACGGGTGCATGGACCTGATCCGGATGAACGGCCGGATCATGGTTGCCGGGCCGGACACCAACGCGTCCGTCAGTCCCCGCGGCGATGGCGAACCCTTCGTGGGCCTACGGTTCCTCCCCGGTGCTCTGCCGCGCCTGCTCGGCGTGCCCGCGGCCGAACTGCGCAACCAGCGGGTTCCGCTGGGCGCGCTGCGACCGGTGGCGTCATATCGCTCCTTGGTCGACGTGGCCGTCGCCCTCGACTCGGAAGCCGCCCGGCCCGAAACCGCGCCGTGGTCGCTGCCGTTGCTGCGTCATGTGACCGCCGCACTGGCCGGCGGCGCCACGGTCAGCACGGTGGCGCGCGACATCGGCTGGTCCACCCGCACGCTGCAACGCCACTGCTCGGCCGTCTACGGCTACGGGCCGGCGACCCTGCGCCGCGTCCTGCGTTTCCGGCGCGCTGTCGCACTGGTCAACGACGGCAATGCGCCGGCAGAGGTGGCCTCCCGGGCCGGCTACGCCGATCAGCCGCATCTGCACCGCGAGGTTCGCGAGCTTGCCGGCGTCGCGCTGAGTCAGCTTGCGAGCGGCGCGAACAGATCCACCCAGTTGCCGTCGGGGTCCGCGACGGTCGCATAGCGCTGTCCCCAGGGCGCGTCGTAGGGCTTCAGCGGTCCGGCGTGGCCTGCGGCGGTCACGGTCTCGAAGAGCTCATCGACCTGCGCGGGGGCGTCGACGCCGAACGCCAGCGCGAGCCTGCCGATCGGCGAAGACGGCGGCGTCCAGCCAGGATGCATACCGGCGATGGTGTCCTCCGTGTCGAACGACAGTGTGTTTCCACCGGGGAGGTCCACCGCGACGTGGGTGTCGCCGGATACGGGCACGGGCAGGCCCAGTAGCCGGTAGAAGGACAGCGATCGGGCTACGTCGTGCGCGAAGATCTGGAACACGGTCGATTTCGGGCGAATGTTCATGCCCGGCACGTTAGATCGGTCACGCCGGCGTTGTCATGAACAAATCGGACACGACGGCCCGGCCCCGCACAACCCGGCCGTCAGCAAACGAGCTTCGTCGTCACCGCAAACGTGCAGCATTTCCGGCTACGCTTCGCTACGGCGCGCACACAGACTGTGTTTGCCGTTGATGCGAGCTTGCGTACAACAAACTGACAGGAGTTGATCCATGGGGCGTACAGCAATCTCTGGCATCGTCGCGGTGGCCGCGGCGCTGGCAATCATGCTGTCCGGCTGCGGCTCTGACACCAAGACCGAACCGAGCACCTCGGCTTCGGCATCGACGACCACCAGCTCGGAGACGAGCACCAAGGCGGCGGCCCCGGCGACGAAGTCCAAGATTGCGCCGCGGGACGAGGACGCCGCGGGACCGAACCCGACGATCGCCAGCTACATCGCCGACAACAACATTCAGGAGACCCCGGTCAAGATGGGCGACCCCGGCGCACCCAAGATCGATCTGCCCGCCCCCGATGGCTGGGAGCCCGGCGGCGAGAACACCCCGGACTGGGCCTACGGCGCCATCGTCTACAACGGCCCCGACGCAGGCGATTACACACCGAGCATCGTCGCGCTGATGTCGAAGCTGGCCGGCAACGTCGACCCACAGAAGATCATCGACCTGGCACCGGGCGAGTTGCAGAACCTGCCGGGCTGGAAGGCGATGAACGAGGGTCAGGCCAGCACGCTGGGCGAGTACCCGGCCTATCAGCTGGGCGGCACCTGGAGGCAGGACGGCCAGACGAAGATCGTGGCGCAGAAGACCGTCGTCATTCCGGGTTCCGACGGGCTCTACGTTCTGCAGCTCAACACCGACGGACTCGAGGACCAGGGTGACATCGTCGGTTCCGCAACGGATGTGATCGACCAGCAGACCAAGATCACACCCTGACGAACTCGATCAGCTGTCGCGGATGCCGTCCAGCCGCCGGGCGGCATCCGCGAACCCGGCCACCAGCTCGGCGATGATGTCGGCGACGGGGCGGATCTCGTTCATCCGGCCCACGATCTGGCCGACCGGCATCGCCACGGTGTCGGGATTGTCCGATTCGTTCATCCGCTGGTGCGCCTCGCTGACGAGGATGTTCTGCAAGGGCATCGGCAGGGGCTCCGGCGCCTCCGGTGCATCCCAGGCCTCGGTCCACTTCGTCTTCAGCAGACGGGCGGGCTTGCCGGTGTAGATCTTCCGGCGCACCGTGTCGGCGGAGGTGGCGCGCAGCAGCCCCTCCTGGATCGTCGAGACACCGCCGGGCCTGCGGTGGCCGAGATCGTATTCGGCCGATGTCAGGAACGCCGAGCCCATCCACACCCCGGACGCTCCCAGCGCCAGTGCGGCGGCCACCTGCCTGCCGGTCCCGATGCCGCCGGCGGCGAGCACCGGCGTCTTGCCGTCGAGGGCATCGACGATCTCCGGCCAGAGCACCACCGAACCGATCTCACCGGTGTGGCCGCCGGCCTCGTGGCCCTGCGCGACCACGATGTCGACGCCGTTCTCCACATGCCGCAGTGCGTGTTTGGCGCTGCCGGCCAGCGCCGCGACGGGCACACCGGCCCCGTGTGCCTGGTCGATGACGTCCTTCGGCGGCGAGCCGAGGGCGTTGGCGATCAGCTTGATCGGATGCTTCAGGGCGACTTCGACGTGCGAGCGCGCCACCGAATGCAGCCAGCCGAGTACCCCCTCGGACCGTTCCTCGCCCTCGGGCAAAGGTGGAACACCAAGGTCGGCAAGGGTTTTGGCGACAAAGTCGCGGTGTGACTGCGGAATCAGCTTGTTGATGTCCGTTGCCGTGCCCTCGGTCGGCACCTTGGCCGGCATCACGATGTCGACACCGTAGGGCCTGCCGTCGGTGTTCTCGTCCATCCAGCACAGCACGTTCTCGAGGTCGTCGGCGTCGTTGAACCGCACGCAGCCCAGCACGCCCAGCCCGCCTGCCTTGCTGACCGCGGCCGCGACCTTCTCCGACGGGGTGAAGACGAAGATCGGATAGTCGATGCCGAACCGGTCACACAGGTCAGTGCGCATCTATTTCACCCCAGCGTGTTTGGCGTGCACGTCGTCGGCCGGCCTCGCCTCGGTCTGGTCCTTGGCCCACCGGTAGTCGGGCTTGCCCGCCGGCGAGCGCTTCACCTCGTCGACGAACCAAAGGCTGCGCGGCACTTTGTATCCGGCGATCTCACTGCGGACGAAACTGTCGAGTTCGGCCAGGCTCGGCCGGGCACCCTCGCGCGGGTGCACGACGGCGGCTACGTGCTGGCCGAAGCGCGGGTCGGGAACACCGACCACCAGCGCGTCGAAGACGTCGGGATGCCCCTTGAGCGCGGCCTCCACCTCTTCGGGGTAGATCTTCTCGCCGCCGCTGTTGATCGATACCGAACCGCGACCGAGCATGGTGACCGTGCCGTCCCCCTCGACCTCCGCATAGTCACCCGGGATGGCGTAGCGCACGCCGTTGAACGTCTTGAACGTCTCGGCAGTCTTGTTCTCGTCCTTGTAATAGCCGACCGGGATGTTGCCCTTCTTCGCGATCACACCGCGCACGCCGGAGCCGGGCGCAACCTCGTTGCCGTCCTCGTCGAGCACGACGGTCCGGTGGTCGATCGTCACCCGCGGTCCACCCATGTGGTGTTCGCCCTTGGCGACGATGCTGGTGCCGCCGAATCCCGTCTCGGACGAGCCGATCGAGTCGGTGATCACCCGGTTGGGCAACAGTTCGAGCAGCTTCTCCTTGATGCTCGACGAGAACAGGGCGGCGGTGCTGGCCAGCAGGAACAGCGACGAGAGGTCGTAGGTGTCACCCGCCTCCTGGCGGGCCTCCAGCGCGTCCAACAGCGGGCGCGCCATCGCGTCACCGGTGAAGAACAGCAGGTTCACCTTGTGTTCGTGGATCGCCTTCCAGACCTCGTCGGCATTGAATTCCGGTGCCAGCACGGTGGTCTGACCGGAGAAGATCGACATCCAGGTGGCCGATTGGGTGGCGCCGTGGATCATCGGCGGGATCGGGTAGCGGATCATCGGCGGGTTCGCCGCGGCCGCCTGGGCCAGGTCGTACTCGTCTTTGATGAATTCGCCTGTGGCGAAATCGGTTCCGCCGAAGAGGACCCGGTAGATGTCCTCGTGCCGCCACATCACACCCTTCGGGAAGCCGGTGGTCCCGCCGGTGTAGAGCAGGTAGATGTCGTCGGCGCTGCGCTCACCGAAGTCGCGTTCGGGTGAGCCGTGCTCCAGCGCGGAGTAGAACTCCACACCGCCGTAGCTTCGGTAGTCCAGAGCTGAACCATCCTCGACAACCAGGATCGTCTTGACGTTCTGGGTCTCGGGCAGCACGTTGGCGACCTTGTCGGCGTACTGGCGCTCGTGCACCAGCGCGACCATGTCGGAGTTGTCGAACAGGTAGCGCAGTTCGCCCTCGACGTAGCGGAAGTTGACGTTGACCAGGATCGCCCCCGCCTTCACCACACCGAGCATCGCGATCACGATCTCGATGCGGTTGCGGCAGTACAGCCCGACCTTGTCGTCCTTCCTGACGCCCCGGTCGATGAGGTAGTGAGCCAGCCGGTTGGCCCGCTCCTCCAACTGGGCGTATGTCAGCTGTTCCGCGCCGCAGATGAGCGCGACGCGGTCCGGTACGGCGTCGACGGCGTGCTCGGCGAGATCGGCAATGTTCAGGGCCACAGGACCTAAACTAGAACGTGTTACATTTCGTGACAAGTCTGTGGCATCTACGCAGGAAGGCGGACATCCGTGACCGAGGCAGGTGCTGGTACCGGAACGGCCCCCGACAAGGGCCCCGACGCCCTCATCGAGCAGCGCGGACAAACCCTGATCTTGACGCTGAACCGGCCCGAGGCGCGTAATGCGCTGTCCACCGAAATGCTCTCGATCATGGTAGCCGCCTGGGACCGGGTCGACGCCGATCCCGAAATCCGGACCTGCATCCTGACCGGCGCGGGCGGCTACTTCTGCGCAGGGATGGATCTGAAGGCGGCGACCGCCAAGCCACCGGGTGATTCGTTCAAGGACGGCAGCTACGACCCGTCGCGGATCGACGCCCTGCTGAAGGGCCGCAGGCTCACCAAGCCGCTCATCGCGGCCGTCGAGGGCCCGGCCATCGCCGGCGGCACCGAGATCCTGCAGGGCACCGACATCCGCATCGCCGGCGAGAGCGCCAAATTCGGCATCTCTGAGGCGAAGTGGAGCCTGTACCCGATGGGCGGCTCGGCGGTCCGATTGGTCCGCCAGATTCCGTACACGGTGGCCTGCGATCTGTTGCTGACGGGACGGCACATCACGGCCGCAGAGGCCAAGGAGATGGGCCTCGTCGGATATGTCGTGCCGGACGGCTCAGCGCTGGAGAAGGCGTTGGAGATCGCCGAGGTGATCAACAACAACGGCCCGCTGGCGGTCCAGGCGATACTCAAGACGATTCACCAGACCGACGGCATGCACGAGAACGACGCGTTCAAGATCGACACCAAGATCGGTGTCGAGGTGTTCCTGTCCGACGACGCCAAGGAAGGCCCACTGGCGTTCAAGGAGAAGCGCGCACCCAACTTCAAGATGAAATAGTGGCTTATCTGCCGCCGGTGTGAGGAATGGCGATGTATGACTTGGACGAAGCCATCAACGCCCGTCGGTCGTCGCGTCTCTTTCTACGGGACAAGCCAGTACCGCACGCACTCGTGCGGGAGGCACTTACCCTGGCGATGCGCGCGCCGTCGAACTCCAACGTGCAGCCGTGGCACCTCGTCCTCACGTCGGGACCGGCCAGGGACCGTCTGGTCGAGGCGCTGCTGGAGGAAGCCCAGGCCGAACAGCCGAAGGTCCCCGTGCTGCCCGAGTCGTTTGCGCACATGCGCCGCGACCTCGGCGCACTGGTGTACGGGGCGATGGGGATTGCCCGCCACGACGCGGAGGCCCGAAGGATCGCCGTGTTGCGCAACTGGGAGTTCTTCCGGGCACCACTGGCCGGAGTCGTCTGCATGCACCGGGATCTCGACTATGTCGACGCCCTCGGCGTCGGCATGTTCATCCAGACCCTGCTGCTCGCGTTGACGGCACGTGGCCTGGGGACGTGCGTCCAGGTGTCCATCGCCGGTTACCCCGAGATCGTCCGGGCCCAGCTCGGCATCGGCGAAGAGATGCGGGTGCTGTGCGGGCTGGCCATCGGCTACCCGGATCCGTCGTTTCCGGCCAATTCGTTGCGGGTGCCTCGCAATCCGGTGGAGGCCAATGTGGTGTTCGTCGAGGACTGACCGGCGAGGTATCGGGCGCGGCTCGCTCGCCGGGCCAGCTTGCCGCTGGTGGTCCGCGGAATGGCGCCGGCGGGTACGAAGCGGACTTCGGACACTGCGAGCCCGTGTTTCCGCGACACCGCGGCGCGGACGGCCTCGACCGCGGGCTGCGGATCGGCGCGACTGGTGCCCGCGGCACGCTCGGCGATGATCACGAGGCGCCCGGCGTCGTCGGTGAAGGCCGTCACGTAGCCCCGCCGCACCATCGGCGACGCCTCCGCCGTGGTGGCCTCGATGTCCTGCGGATAGTGATCGAAGCCGTCGATGGTCACCAGGTCGGCGCGTCTGCCGGTGACGTAGAGCTCACCGTCGAGATAGACCCCGAGGTCCCCGGTGCGAAGCCACTCGCCGTCGCCGGGGGCACCGTGCGCATGGGTGCCCGCGGGTAGCCGGGTCCGCAGACGCGCGCCGAACGTCACTCGGCTCTCGTCGGGCCGGCCCCAGTAGCGCCGGCAGACGTTGTCACCGTGCAGCCAGATCTCGCCGACCCTGCCGTCGGGCAACTCCTCACCGGCACCGGAATCGACGATCACGGCCCACTGGCTTCGCGCCACCTGGCCGCACGCCACATGCGCGACGGCGTCGGGATCGTCGGCCGCGGCACGCACGGCCGCACCGGCCCCCAACCGTTCGCGGTCGAGGTAGAGCACGGTCGGCTCTGCTACGGGGTCGATGGTCGAGACGAACAGTGTCGCCTCGGCGATTCCGTAGGACGGCTTGAAGGCCGATCGCGGTAAACCAAAGGGCGTGAAGGCCTTGTCGAAGGACCGGATCGCATCCATGCTCACGGGTTCGGACCCGATGATCAACACCACGTTGCTCAGGTCGACACCGTCGGCCGGGTCGGGCACGCCGCGCTGGGCGGTCCATTCGTAGGCGAAGTTCGGCGCGGCGGTGATCACGCGGCCTTCGCGGGATCCGGCGGACAGCGCATGAATCCATCGTTGCGGCCTGCGGATGAACGCGGTGGGCGCCATCAGCGTCGAGTGGCCGCCGTACACCGCGGGAAAGCCGATCATCGAGAGGCCCATGTCGTGGTAGAGCGGTAACCAACTGACGCCGTGGGTGTTCCGGTCCAGCAGGTCGATCGAGAGGATCATCTGCAGGAGGTTCGTGCCGACCGCCCGGTGGGTCACCTCGACGCCGACGGGAGGCCGCGTCGCACCCGAGGTGTACTGCAGATGGGAGATGTCGTCGACGTCGATTGCCACCGGGGCGAAATCCTGCGCCGCCGAGTCGGTTATCTCGTCGATGACGAGGACGTGCGGTCGTCGCGCGGGCGGACGCACGGCCAGGAACGCTTCCAACGCTTCCCTCGCGGGCGTCGTCGTCAGCACCACGGTCGGCTCGGCGTCGTCCAACGCGGTCTGCAGCCGCTCCACATGGCCGGGCAGTTCGGGCGCGAACAACGGCACCGCGATGGTGCCCGCCTTCACCGCGGCGAAGAAGCCCGCGACGTAATCGAGGCCCTGCGGCGCCAGGATCGCCACGCGGTCTCCGCGTGCGGCAACCTGCTGGACGCGCGCCCCGATGGCGCGCAGCCGGACCCCGAGTCGCGTCCAGGTGATCTCGGTGGGCTGCCCCGCGTCCGAACCGCTGAAGTCGAGGTAACGGTAGGCGACCGAGTCGCCGACGTTGGCGATGTTGCGGTCGATGAGCGATATCAGGTTGACCCCCGGCGGCAACACGATGTCGCCATCGGCGTTGAGGCAATCCTCGATCTGCAGCAACCCGTCGCGCCGAACGGATTGCGGCGGCACGCCACCATCCATGCCCGCAGTTTATTCATCGGGGCGCGCTGTGGCCGCGCCCCGTGATGGAGCTCTCGCTATTCGGCGAGCCTGGGCTTGGTCGGGGTGAAGACGACCGGCATCGTCTCCAGGCCGGAGACGAAGTTCGCGGGTCGCAGCGGCAGCGCGTCGTCGGAGGCCAGCCGCATGTCCGGGAGCCGCTGCAGCAGTTTGGTCTGCATGATCGAAAGCTCGAGCCGGGCCAGCTGGTTGCCCAGGCAGAAGTGCGTGCCGAAGCCGAACGCGAGGTGGTTGTTGGGATAGCGGTCGATCTTGAAACTATCCGGCTCGTCGAACACCTTCTCGTCGAAGTTCGCCGATTCGAACAGCAGGATCATCTTCTCGCCCTGCTTCAGCTCGGTCCCGTGGAACTCGGTGTCGGCAGTGACCGTTCGCGCCATGTTCTTCACCGGCGCGGTCCAGCGCAACATCTCCTCCACGGCATTGGGCAGCAGCCCGGTGTCGCCGAGCAGCCGCCGGTGCTGATCCGGGTGGCGCAACAGCTGCCGGGTGCCACCGGACAACGTGTGCCGGGTGGTCTCGTCGCCACCGATCAACAGCAGCAGAACCTCGGTAACGATCTGGTGGTCCTCGAGCTTGGCGCCCTCGACCTCCGCGTGCACCAGAACACTGACCAAGTCGTCGGTGGGCTGTGCCTTGCGGGCCTCGATCATTCCCATCATGTACTGGCTGTAGGCCGCGAACGCATCCATCGAGACCTTGAACTGCTCCGGGTCGGCCGTGCTGCTCAAGAAGCTGACCAGGTCGTCGGACCACTTGAGGAACATCTCGCGTTCGTCGGGTCGGACGCCCAGCATGTCGCCGATGACCGCCATCGGCAGCGGCGCGGCCAGATCCCACACGAAGTCACACTGGCCGCGCTCGCAGACCGCATCGATCAGGGTGTCGCACAACGGGCCGATCGAGGACTCCAGATCCTTGACCCGCTTGCGCGTGAAGCCGGAGTTGACAAGCTTGCGCCGCAACAGGTGTTGCGGGTCGTCCATCTCGATCATCATCTCGACACCCGGCTGGTCGGGCCGGATCCCGCCCGCGTTGGAGAACAGCTCCGGGTTCCGCTCGGCCGCGATCACCGCCGCGTATGTCGAGGCGGCCGCCAGGCCATTGCGGTGGCGGAAAACCGGTTCGTTGCCGCGCATCCACTTGTAGACGGACCGCGAGGCACCGGCGTAGAACGCGCCGTCGGTGAGATCCACATCCGGTCTTGTCGCCGGCATCGTCGCCGTCATGGTGAAACCTCTTCCGCGTCGCCGAACGACATCTCCACGTTGCCGGCCGCACTCGATACCAGCGCGCGTTTCGGCAAGCCCAGCGAGGCGAGTTCCCTGGCGTAGGGATGTGCGCCCAGGCGGACCCGGGCGCCGCCGAGCCGGTAACGCACGCCTTCGAACGACACCTCATAGGGGCTCTCACGCGTCAGGCCGTCGAGGCACGAGTACGCACGCAACTCCTGTGAGCGTGGCGTCAGCGCAGACGGAACCGCAAGCCCGGGAGCGAATTCCATGCCGATCACAAATCGCCCGTCGATGCTGGCGTCGAAACCGAACTGTCTGCCCTCACGGAGAGTGAAGTCCGCCATGACTTTCGGGAAGCCCCAGATCGTCCGCCCGGCCTCCAAGGTGAAGGCTTGGTCGACGAACATGTGTGCAACAAACGCGGATTGCAACGCCAGGGCGCCGGCACCGGGAGGCCTGACCATCACACACGTGCTGTATTCGTAATACGGGCCGAGGTCGCCATCGATGAAATGAGTCAGTATCAGCGTCGCGATGGCGCGGCCGGGAAACGGCCGGTAGACCCGCAGTCCGCTGTGGTCGATCAGTCGCTGTGCGGCGTCCGCGTCCACCGCGAACATGGCGTTGTGCTGTTGGGCTTTGCGGATTCGCACCGGCATGGTGAGCACAGTGTCGGCGATGGTGTACACCGAAGGCATTACGGTATCGGCCATCCGGCCAATCTAGAACGTGTTATAGACAAGTGGCAAGAACTGGCTATACCAGGGTTGCGAGCTCCTGGATCTGTTCGGCGTTGCGGCCGGTGACCACCATCATCGTGACGCCTGCGGCCTCCCACATCTTGATCTGTTCCCGGACATGGCCGACGTCGCCGACGATCGCGGCGTCATCGACCAGCTCATCGGGTATGACGGTCGCGGCCTCGTCCTTGCGGTCGGTGCGGAACAGCTTCGTCACATCGTCGACGACTTCGGCGTAGCCCATCCGGCGATATACGTCGGCGTGGAAGTTGGTGTCCTCGGCGCCCATCCCGCCCATGTACAACGCCAGGAACGGCTTCATGGCCTCGAAGGCGGCGCTCCGATCGTCGGTGATGACGATGTTGGCCGTCGCGCAGATCTCGAAGTCCTCGCGACTGCGGCGAGCGCCGGCCCGCGCGAATCCCTCGTCCAGCCACTCGTTGTAGGTGTCGGCCATCCGCGGCGTGTAGAAGATCGGTAGCCAGCCGTCGCATATCTCGGCGGCCATCGCGACGTTCTTGGGTCCCTCGGCGCCCAGCATGATCGGGATGTCCGCGCGCAGCGGGTGGGTGATCGGCTTGAGCGCCTTGCCGAGGCCGGTCGTGCCGTCGCCCGACAGCGGCAGGGGATAGTGCGGGCCGTCGCTCGACACCGGCGCCTCGCGCGCCCACACCTGCCGGATGATGTCGACGTACTCACGGGTGCGGGCCAGCGGTTTGGGGAACTTCTGGCCGTACCAGCCCTCGACGACCTGCGGTCCGGAGACGCCCAGCCCGAGAATGTGCCGCCCGCCCGAGAGGTGGTCCAGCGTCAGCGACGCCATCGCGCAGGCGGTCGGGGTGCGCGCGGACAGCTGCACCACCGAGGTGCCCAGCCGCATCCGGCTCGTCGCGGATCCCCACCAGGCCAGTGGGGTGAACGCGTCCGACCCCCACGCCTCGGCGGTGAACACGGTGTCGAATCCGGCGTCCTCGGCCGCGGCCACCAATTCCCCATGGTTGGCCGGTTGCTGCGCGCCCCAATATCCCAGCTGAAGTCCGAGCCTCATCAGAGCTGCCTTTCCCAGGGGTCCCTGCGGCGCCTTGAAACCGTTCTTAGAACCTGTTCTACTCGATGCCGTGACGACCAGCCAAGGCAGCCCGGTGCAGATCGATCATCATGAGCCGCCACTTTCAGCGCCGCTGAGGCTCTCATTCGACTACACCCGTTCAGTCGGACCACTCCTCAGCCAATTCTTCACCGCCCTGCGCGCGCGTCGCATCGTCGGCGTGCGGGGCTCGGACGGGCGGGTGCACGTGCCGCCGGCCGAGTTCGACCCGGTCACCTATGAACGACTAACCGAGATCGTACCGGTGGCCGGAGCCGGAACAGTGGTGTCGTGGACGTGGCAGTCGACACCGCTGGAGGGCCAGCCGCTGGACCGGCCGTTCGCGTGGGCGCTGATCAAACTCGACGGTGCCGACACCCCCCTGCTGCACGCGGTCGCCGCGCAGCAGGGCGAGGTCAGCACCGGTGCCCGGGTCCACGCGCACTGGGTCGACGAACCCGTCGGCGCGATCACCGATATCGCCTACTTCGCACTCGGCGATGACGAGGAACCCGCGGCCGACACGGATCACGACGACCGCGACGCGGTGACGATGCTCGTCGTCCCGACCTCGATCGAAATTCAGCACACCGCTTCGCTTCCCGAGAGCGCGTTCCTGCGGGCACTGGAGGAGGGAAAGCTGCTCGGAGCCAGGACCGGGCATGGCGGGAAGGTGTACTTTCCTGCGCGCGAGGCGGATCCGGCCACCGGCCAGCAGCTCGACGAGTTCGTCGAACTGCCCGACAAGGGCACGGTGACGACCTTCGCGATCATCAACATCCCGTTCGCCGGCCAACGCATCAAGCCGCCGTACGTGGTGGCTTACATTCTGCTCGACGGCGCGGACATCCCGTTCCTGCACCTGGTCACCGAGATCGACGCGGCCGATGTCCGGATGGGCATGCGGGTCGAGGCGTTGTGGAAGCCCCGCGAAGAGTGGGGGCTCGGCATCGACAACATCGACTACTTCCGGCCGACGGGTGAGCCCGACGCCGACTACGACACCTACAAGCACCACCAGTAAGGGCTCCCCAATGACTTCTCATGACGTTGCCGTCGTGGGCTTCGCGCATGCACCGCATGTGCGCCGCACCGAAGGCACCACCAACGGCGTCGAAATGCTGATGCCGTGCTTCGCCGAGTTGTACGCCGACCTGGGCATCAAGCAGACCGACATCGGGTTCTGGTGCTCGGGCTCCTCGGATTACCTTGCCGGGCGGGCCTTCTCGTTCCTGTCGGCGATCGACGCGATCGGGGCGGTGCCGCCGATCAACGAGTCGCACGTGGAGATGGATGCGGCGTGGGCGCTCTACGAGGCCTACATCAAGATCTTGACCGGCGCGGTCGACACCGCGCTGGTGTACGGCTTCGGCAAGTCGTCGGCAGGCGTCCTGCGCCGCGTGCTCGCGCTGCAAACCGACCCGTACACGGTCGCTCCGCTGATGCCCGACGCTGTGTCGACAGCAGGACTGCAGGCCCGGCTGGGACTGGACTCGGGAAAGTGGACCGCCGAGCAGATGGCCCAGGTCGCATTGGACTCGATGAGCGCGGCACCCCGCACCGACTCCGTCGAGCCGGCGAGCTCGATCGACGAACTGCTGGCCCGGCCGTACTTCGCCGATCCGCTGCGCCGACACGACATTGCACCGATCACCGACGGCGCGTCGGCGATCGTGCTGGCGTCCGGCGACAAGGCGCGCGAACTCCGCGAGCACCCGGCCTGGATCAGCGGAATGGAGCACCGCATCGAGACGCCGGTGCTCGGCGCCCGCGACCTCACCGCCTCGCCGTCGACCGCGGCGTCGGCGGCGGCGGCCACCGGTGGTGATGCCGGCTCGATCGACGTGGCCGAGCTCTCTGCCCCGTTCACCCATCAGCAGCTGATCCTCACGCAGGCCATCGGGCTGGGTTCGTCGACCAAGATCAACCCGTCCGGCGGCGCGCTGGCCGCCAACCCGATGTTCTCGACCGGCCTGGAGCGCATCGGCTTCGCGGCCCGGCACATCTTCGACGGTTCGGCGCAGCGGGTGCTGGCGCATGCCACGAGTGGTGCTGCGCTGCAACAGAATCTAGTCGCGGTCATGGAAGGGAACTAGGTCATGGCAGGCAAGCTGGCCGCGGTGCTGGGCACCGGGCAGACCAAGTACGTGGCCAAGCGCAAGGACGTCTCGATGAACGGCCTTGTCCGCGAGGCCATCGACAAGGCGCTCGAGGACTCGGGTTCGACGTTCGACGACATCGACGCTGTCGTGGTCGGCAAGGCGCCCGACTTCTTCGAGGGCGTCATGATGCCCGAGTTGTTCATGGCCGACGCCGTCGGCGCCACCGGTAAGCCGTTGATCCGGGTGCACACCGCCGGGTCGGTCGGCGGCTCGACCGCCATCGTGGCGGCCAGCCTCGTGCAGTCCGGCAAGTACAAGCGCGTGCTGACGATGGCGTGGGAGAAGCAGTCCGAGTCCAATGCCATGTGGGCACTGTCGATTCCGGTGCCGTTCACCAAACCGGTCGGCGCCGGCGCCGGCGGATATTTCGCCCCGCATGTGCGGTCCTACATCCGGCGCTCGGGGGCTCCGACGCACATCGGTGCGATGGTCGCGGTCAAGGACCGGCTCAACGGCGCGAAGAATCCGCTGGCCCATCTGCACCAGCCCGACATCACGCTGGAGAAGGTGATGGAGTCTCAGATGCTCTGGGATCCCATCCGCTTCGACGAGACCTGCCCGTCATCGGACGGCGCCTGTGCGCTCGTCATCGGCAACGAGGAAATTGCGGATCGGCGCGTTCAGGAAGGCCACGCCGTCGCGTGGGTCCACGCCACCGCGCTGCGCACCGAACCGCTCGCGTACTCCGGGCGCGACCAGGTCAACCCGCAGGCCGGCCGCGATGCCGCCAAGGCGCTGTGGCATGACGCCGGGATCACCAGCCCGATCGACGAGATAGACGTCGCCGAGGTCTACGTCCCGTTCTCGTGGTTCGAGCCGATGTGGCTGGAGAACCTGGGCTTCGCCGCGGAGGGTGAGGGCTGGAAGCTCACCGAGACCGGCGAAACGGCGATCGGCGGTCGTATTCCCTTCAACCCGTCCGGCGGAGTGCTGTCGAGCAATCCCATCGGCGCGTCGGGCATGATCCGGTTTGCCGAATCGGCGATCCAGGTGATGGGCAAGGCCGGCGACCACCAGGTCGACGGCGCCAGGAAGGCGCTGGGCCACGCATACGGCGGCGGCTCGCAGTACTACTCGATGTGGGTTGTCGGCAGCGAAAAGCCCGTAGAAAGGCCCGTAGCCAAGCCGGTGGACAGGCCATGAGCAGGATGCAGTACACGTGCAGCGTGGCGATGAGCGCAATCAACGATCTCGTTGAGATCGCCAGCACCGCCGAGGAACTCGGGTTCGACTCGATCGCACTGCCGGACTCGATCTTCTACATGGAGAAGCAGTCGACGGACTATCCCTACACCCCTGACGGTTCACGGATGTGGAACGCCGACACCGAGTGGGTGGACCCGCTGATCGCCGCGGGCGCCATGGGCGCGGTGACGTCGACGCTGCGGTTCTACACCAACGTGATGAAGCTCGGCTCCCGCAACCCGCTGCTGCTGGCCCGCCAGGTGGGGTCGGTCGCCAACCTGACCAACAACCGGTTTGGGTTCGGTGTCGGGATCGGTTGGGCGCCCGAGGAATTCGAGTGGTGCGGCGTGCCGTATCCCGAGCGGGGCAAGCGCGTCGACGAGATGATCGACGTGATCAAGCTCCTCCTGGGCGGTGGCATGGTCGAATTTCATGGTGAGTTCTACGATTTCGACAAGCTGCAGATGAGTCCCGGGCCGTCGAAGCCGGTGCCGTTCTACGTCGGCGGTCACACTGATGTGGCGCTGCGCCGGGCCGTACGGATCGGTGACGGCTGGACCAGCGCGATGATGAAGGGCGAGCAGATCGCGGAGACGATCGGTGCGCTCAAATCGCTGCTGTCGGAAGCCGGCCGGGCCGATGATCCGTTCGAATACCAGGTGGTGTGCATCGACAAGTTCGGCGTCGACGGCCACCGTGAACTCGCCGAGTCCGGTGTCACCGACTACATCACCATCCCGTGGATGTTCGAGGGATTGGGCTTCGACCCGCCGCTGGAGCAGAAGAAGGATGCGATGAAGCGCTTCGCCGACACCTATATCCACTCCGGCTGGCAGGAGTGAAGTCGAGGACCCGATGAGGCCGTCGCACTTCCACCCGGAAGGCAACGGCCATCGGGGCAAGGAAGCGATATCTCGCTTCTACGACATGGCCATCACCCGCAGCGAACTCGAATTCAACTTCGAGAGCTCTCAGTGCGGCAACGAGGAAGCCACGTCCACACCATCGTGATCAGGGCCGGCGGTACGAGGTCGTCGCCGAAGGCGAGATCTGTCGCTCCGCGCGTTCTGGGACCTCGACCGGGCCACCGCCGCCGCGCGCAAGATCTTGGGCATGCCTGACCAGTGTCCCGGGTGTGGCGCCTGAGGCTTGGGGTACGTCGCTTTTCAGCTGCTTTCGGATGCTCACTGGTCGATATGGCCGGGCACGAAGGCGGCAACGTCATTGAACGCCGTTTGAGCCTCGTCACGCAGTGGCGTGGTCTGGCCCACCCGCTGCGACAGACGCGCAAGCATGAGGCCCGCGGTTCGTATCCGAATGCAAGTTCTCGAGTTCTATGTCCGGGCGGCCGGCGATTGCTAAGCGAGCCTTGCGACGCGTATGGTTCGCTCACATGGTGAGGCATGGCCCACAAAGTAGGTAGCGCAGAGATGGCGCTAACACCGGAAGGACAGCACGCGATGACGATGGTGGCGGATGACAATCCGATGACGGTGGCTGAGATCGGGCATCGCCTGGACGCGCTGCCGATCGGCCGCATTCACCGCAAGGTCGTCGTGGCGGTCGGTCTGGGACTGTTCTTCGAGATGTACGAGATCTTCCTGTCGGCCACCATCAGCACCACGCTCAAGACCCAGTACCACCTGGACGGGATGACGCTCAAACTGCTGCTGGCGGCGTCGTTTTTGGGAATGTTCCTCGGTGCCGCGGCGCTGGGACGGTTGGCCGATCGGGTTGGCCGCCGGCGTGCGTTCCTTTTCAATCTGGCCTGGTTTTCGCTGTGGACCCTGGTCGGGGCTTTCGCTCCCAACCCATGGTTCTTGGTGGCGACCCGATTTCTAGCCGGTATCGGGGTCGGTGCCGAATACCCCGTCGCCGACGCCTACCTATCCGATGTCCTGCCGAAGTCACATCGCGGCCGGCTGGCAGCCTGGGCCTACACTTGCTCGTTCACCGCCGTGCCAGTGCTGGGCTTCCTCTCCCTCGCCCTGAGCGGGCGCAGCCTCGCCGGGATCTCGGGCTGGCGGTTGTTGCTGGTAGTCGGTGCGGTTGGCGCGTTTGCGGTGCTGTTGTTGCGGCGCGGCCTGCCCGAATCACCGCGCTGGCTGGCCGGTGTCGGCCGCACGGCCGACGCCGAGGCGGCGATGCGCAAGTTCCAAGACGGCGCCGGTCCGACGCCGCTCGGTGACGCCGGAACATCGGACACTGCGGACGCCGCACCGCACCCCACCACCGTTACCGAGTCACGCGCCGGCATTCCAACGAATCCGGCTCGGCGCCTGTCGGTTTCGCCGTATCGAGAGCGTTTGGGCATGTTGGCGGTGTTTCACACCTTCCAGGCATTCGGCTATTACGGCTTTGGCACCCTGGCCGCCCTGGTCCTCGTCAGCCGCGGATACGATGTCACCGCCTCGCTCCTGTTCACGTCGCTGTCCTACCTCGGCTACCCGATCGGCTCGCTCGTGGCTGTCCCGCTGCTGAAATGGTTCGAGCGCAAGTACCTGATCATGGCGACGGTTGCTGCCATGGCGGTGTTCGGTCTGCTCTTTGCGGTGATCCACAACGCTGCGCTGATCGTGGTCTTCGGATTCCTCACCACCGCGGCCAGCAACGCCTTCTCCAACGTCTACCACGTGTATCAAGCCGAAATCTTTCCCACCGATGTGCGCGCTACCGCCGTCGGCTGGACGTACTCTCTTTCGCGGCTGTCCAGCGGCGTGCTGCCCTTCATCTTGATCCCGGTACTCGACAACTACGGCGCTGCGGCCATGTTCACCGTCGTCCTGGCGGCGCTGGCCGTCACCATCGGCGTCGTGGGCTGGATCGGTCCCCGCACCAGCCGGCGCAGCCTCGAAGAGATCAATCCGGTATGAGCGCTCAATATGGAAGGCGGCCGCCGAGGGGCCCTCGGGGTTGAGCCGCCGGTTACCTTCCCGGCGACGGCGCCGCAGGTGTCCGCTATCGATCATGTTGACAGGCACCGGCTCTCAATAAATCAGCTGTTCGAGCCGACGATGCGTCTGCAGGGCAAGGCAATCCCACCGTCGAGCGCCGGTAACCCGAGTTGGCCGCCCGCTCCCACGCGACGCTGACGAGCTCGATCGACAACACCGATGACGTCATCACCTACCTCGGTATCACCAAGGCCGTTGAGTCCCCGGCCCACCTCCAACGAAGGAGAACTATGCTGAATCGCTTTGCCGCACTGGCCGCCTGCACACTGCTGCCGCTTGCGACGGCGCCCATCGCGTCGGCTGACCCGTCGCCCGCCGCGAATCCGGAACCGGAGCCGGACAACGGCGTGGTGGCGTCCAATCCACCCGGCGTGGTGACGAGTCCGGACGGTTGGGTGCTGAACGTCGCAGCGACAAATGAGACTCAGCTGCCGGTCGCGCCGCTGACGACCGCGACGTCATCGCGCGAGTATCTCGTCGGAGGCACGTTCACCGGTACGGTCACGGGCGTCGGCAAGACGAGCCTCCACGGCGGCACGCTCGAGGCGGGCTACCAGATCGGCTGCGGCATCGACCTTGCCTGGGTCGAACTCTTGGGCCAGGCGGGTGCAGGGCTCACCTTCGGGTCGGCGACCGGTGTGGTACCCACCGGCGTCAACTTCCCGGTCTCCGGCACCATCGCGATTTCCCCGAGGCCCGGCACGGTCTCCACCGTCGTCGTCGACAAGAAGTCCTTCAAGGCCGCGCCCGCGCGCGTCACTCTCAAGGACGTCCGCATCAAGGACGACGGGTGCATCGGTCAGTCGTTCCTGCGGTCGTACGCAACGCTTACCAGTGCGACGACCGACACAGACGACGTCGTCGCCTACTACGGCGTGATCAAGGCCATCTGACGTCAAGCATTACGCGATGGCTTCGGGCAGGCGAATATGTCCATCACCGCCGCAGCCGTGGCTCGGCGACCACTAGCTCCCCCGGTTCGACGATCACCTTCAGGCCCCGCCGGTCGGCGGCGACGGCGAAGGCCTCTTCGACGCTGTCGAGACGGTAGCGATGGGTGACAATCGAGGAGACGTCGATGAGGCCCTCGCCGACCAGCCGAATCGCCCGCGGATACGCATCATTCATACGCCGCACCAGCACCAGCGTGAGCCCCTTGCGCCGAGCCGTCGACGCTTGAAAACTGGTCCGGTCGCCATCCGGGATTCCGCCGAGCACCACCCGCGCACCGGGCCGCGCGGCACGCACGGCGGCCTCGACGGCCCTGTCGGAACCGGCCATCTCGAACACCACGTCGGCGCCGAGGCGAGCGCCCGCGCCCGATAACGCCTCCGTCAGCAGCATGTCATCACCGGCCTCCGTCGACCCGAGCGCGACATCGGCCCCGAAACGGAGCGCGGCGTCGCGGCGGTGCGCCAATGGTTCGACGACCACCACCCGGCCGGCGCCGGACCGCCGGGCGGCCTGCACCAGAAGCAGGCCGATGGGCCCGGCACCGATCACGGCGACGGTCGACCCGATCCGCAGATGTCCCAGATCCAGCGCGTGCAGGGCGACTCCGAGCGGCTCGAGCATGGCGCCGTCGGCGGCGGACAGCGATTCGGGCAACGGGTGCAGCGCCGACGACGGCCACGCGATGTACCGCCGCAACCCGCCGTCGACGCCGCCGTGGCCGGCGAAGACGATGTCCGGGCACAGATTGTGATCACCGCCCACACAGACCTCGCACCGCCGGCAGGGCAGCGCAGGGTCCACCGCCACCGGCATCCCGTCGCGCGGGCCGCCCTCGATCACCCCGGCGAATTCGTGCCCGGGTATCAACGGTTGGACCAGCCGGGCGTCACCGATGCCGGCCTCGGTGAACCAGTGCAGGTCCGAGCCGCACAGCCCGACCGCGTCGACACGCACCAGCTCCTGGCCGGCGGCCGGGGACGGGACGGCGTCCGTCCCCGGCCGGACGTCGCGCACGCCGTGCAGGCGGGCGACGGGTGAGGTGCGGGATGCGTTCAACATGGATCTCCTGGAAACACGGTCGACGGGATTACGATGCGACGACCACCGACTGGCTATTGACAGGCCCCTGACGGCTCGGGAGGAGGTCGCGGAGATGGCACAGACTCCGGACCGGCCGACGCCCGATCAACGCCGTCCCGTCAACATGTTCGACGTCGCCAAGTGGGCCGGGGTATCGCATCAGACCGTCTCGCGGGTGCTCAACGATCCGGGGGCGGTGCGGGAGTCCACCCGCCACCGGGTGAACACTGCCATCGAGGAACTCGGTTATCGCCGTAATCTCGCCGCGCGCGCCCTCGCGACGCACCGGTCGAAGACCCTTGGCGTGGTGTGTTTCGACACCACGCTCTACGGGCCGGCGAGCATTCTCTACGCGATCGAGCACGCCGCACGCGCCGCCGGTTACTACGTCAGCGTCGCCAGTGATTCCACGGTCGACAGCACGACCCTGCCCAGGGCGTTGAGCCGCCTGGCCGAACAGTCGGTGGAGGGCGTCGTGGTCATCGCCCCGCTCGCCGAAACCCGGCAGGCCCTGGTCCTGTCGCGCAGCGCCACCCCGATCGTGGCGGTTGATGCCATCGGTGGTCTCGGCCTGCCGATGGTGAGCGTGGACCAGTTCGACGGGGCGCGCCAAGCCACCCGCCACCTCCTGGATCAGGGCGCTTCGACGGTGTGGCACGTCGCGGGGGCGGAGGGCTGGACCGAGACGGAGGCCCGGCTGGCCGGCTGGCGGGACGAGTTGATCAGGGCCGGCCGGTCGATATCCGAACCGCTGCAGGGCAACTGGTCGCCCGCCTCCGGTTATCGGACCGGCATCGAACTGGCCGCCCGGACCGACGTGGAGGCCGTCTTCGTCGCCAACGACCAGATGGCACTCGGTGTCTTGCGGGCATTCGCCGAAGCCGGTCGCCCGGTACCCGAGGATGTCCTGGTGGCCGGCTTCGACGACGTGCCCGAGTCGGCGTACTACTCGCCGCCGCTGACCACCGTCCGGCAGGACTTCGCGACGGTCGGCCAGACGAGTGTCGAGTTGCTGACGGCGAGAATCGATCAGCCCGACAACCCGCCTCCGGTCGGCGAACCGATCCTGGTGCCTGCCCAACTGATGATCAGGCAGAGCACAACACGTCGATGAGATCGGGCCGCGGCCGCGGTTCAGCGTCCGCCCTTGCGCTTGTTGTACACGTCGAATCCGACCGCGGCGAGCAGCACCAGCCCCTTGATCATCTGCTGTACGTCGCTGCCGATACCGAGGATCGACATGCCGTTGTTCAGCACGCCGAGCACCAGCCCCCCCACGATCGCACCGAAGACGGTGCCGACTCCGCCGCTGGAGGACGCACCGCCGATGAAGGCCGCCGCAATGGCCTCGAGTTCGAAGTTGATGCCCGCCTGCGGGGTCGCCGAGTTCAGCCTCGCCGCGAACAACAGGCCCGCGACCGCGGCCAGCATCCCCATGTTGACGAACACGAGCAGGGTGGTCCGTTCGTTACGGATTCCGGAAAGTGCTGCCGCGGCCTTGTTTCCGCCGACCGCGTAGATCTGCCGCCCGAGGACGGTGTTGCGCATGACGAAGGCGTACACCAGCGTCAGCACGACCAGGATGATGCCCACGATCGGCACCCCACGGTAACTGGCCAGCAACAGCGTGACGACCGCGAGTGCGACCACGATCCCCGCGCATTTCGCAACGAACAGCGCGATCGCCGAAACCTCTTGGCCGTAGCGGATCTGGGAGCGCCGCCGACGTATCTGCACCGCCACCGAGGCCACCATCATCACCACGCCGAGGATGACCGTCGGCCAGTGGTAGACCGCGTTGACCCCGATCTCGGGCAGAAAGCCGCTGCTGACCTGTTCCAGCCCGTGCGGCATGGGCGCAATCGACTGACCTTCCAACAGGTACTGCGTGGCGCCGCGGAACACCAGCATGCCGCCGAGCGTGACGATGAACGAAGGGATGCCGACGTAGGCGATCCAGAAGCCCTGCCACGCACCGATGATCGCGCCCATGCCCACGCACAGCGCCACGGCCACCGGCCACGGCATGTCATTACGCACCATCAGGACGGCGGACATGGCACCGATGAATCCGGCGATCGAGCCGACGGACAGATCGATGTGCCCGTTGATGATCACGATGACCATCCCGATCGCCAGCACCAGGATGTAGCCGTTCTGCTGAATGATGTTGGTGACATTCAGCGGCTTCAGCAGGATGCCACTTGTCCAGATCTGAAACAGGGCGACGATGGCCACCAGGGCGACCGCCATCCCGGACTGGCGCACGTGGGACATCAGGAACGCCGAAACGCGTTCCCGTAAACCGGGCGGTGTCGGCGCCGCACCGCCTGGGCGCTGCGGTGCCTGTGGATTTCCGGACGGCTGTTCGACGGTTGTGGTCACCTATGTCCGCCCTTTCATCATGTACTTCATCAGCGTCTCCTGAGAGGCGTCGGCCCTCGGCACCTCGCCGGTGAGGCGACCCTGGCTCAGGGTGTAGATACGGTCACAGAGGCCGAGCAGTTCGGGCAGCTCGGACGAGATGACGATCACGGCCTTCCCGCGTGCGGCGAGTTCGTTGATGAGCGTGTAGATCTCGTACTTGGCGCCGACGTCGATGCCGCGCGTCGGCTCGTCCAGGATGAGGATGTCGGGGTCGGTGAACAGCCACTTGCTCAGCACGACTTTCTGCTGATTGCCGCCGGAGAGCTTGCCGGTGACGGCCGATACCGAGGAGGCCTTGATCTTCATCGAGGTGCGGAACCGCTCCCCTACGCCGGCCTCCTCGTGGTGGTTGATGACCCATCGCCGGCTGACCTTGCGCAGTGAGGCCAGTGTGATGCTCTCGGCGATGGTGTCCATCAGGTTCAGGCCCAGGTGTTTACGGTCCTCGGTCGCGTAGGCGATGCCGTTTCGGATCGCCTCGGCTGCTGTCCTGGTTCTGATCTCCCGGTCACCCTTGAAGACCTTGCCACTGACGTACTTTCCGTAGGCGCGACCGAAGACGCTCATCGCAAGTTCGGTGCGGCCAGCGCCCATCAGACCTGCGATGCCGACTATCTCACCCGCGCGCACGTTGAGCGACACGTCGTCGACCACTTTCCGGTGCTGATCGATGGGATGCAGGACGGTCCAGTTGGACACCGCGAAGGCGATGTCCCCGACCTCGCGTTCCAACCGCGGCGGAAACCTGTGGGTGAGGTCGCGGCCGACCATGCCGCGCACGATGCGATCCTCGGTGAGCTCCTCATCGACGCCGATGGTCTCGATGGTGCGCCCGTCGCGGATGATGGTGATGGTATCCGCCACCTGCATCACCTCATTGAGCTTGTGCGAGATGATGATCGACGTGATGCCGTACGTACGTAGCTCCACGATCAGGTCCAGCAGGTGGCGGCTGTCCGAATCGTTGAGCGCCGCGGTCGGTTCGTCGAGGATGAGGAGCCGCACCTTTTTCGACAGCGCCTTGGCGATCTCCACCAGCTGCTGTTTGCCCACGCCGATGTCGGCGACCCGGGTCTGCGGGCTCTCGGCAAGCCCCACCCGTTCGAGCAGGGCCTGCGCCTCGGTCAGGGTCCGGTCCCAGCCGATCACGCCGTATCTGTTGACTTCGTTTCCCAGAAAGACGTTCTCGGCGATCGACAGGTAGGGCACCAGCGCGAGCTCCTGGTGGATGATCGCGATACCACATCGCTCGCTGGAGCGAATGTCCTTGAACTCACACGGCTTCCCGTCGAACAGGATCTCACCCGCATAGCTGCCGTGTGGGTGAACCCCGGACAGCACCTTCATCAGTGTCGACTTCCCCGCCCCGTTCTCCCCGCAGATCGCGTGGATCGCGCCGGCGCGCACCGTCAGGTCCACCTCGGAGAGCGCCGTCACGCCGGGGAACTCCTTGGTGATGCCGCGCATCTCGAGCAGAGTCGTCACTGCACGTCGCTCTGGCTGTAGTAGCCGGAGTCGATCAGCACCTTCTGATAGTTCGACTTGTCGACACTGATCGGCTGCAGCAGGTACGACGGCACCACCTTGACCCCGTTGTTGTACGTCTTCGTGTCGTTGACCTGCGGCGCACCACCGGTGAGCACCGCATCACCCTCTTGCACAGCGGCTTTAGCCAATTCCCTGGTGTCCTTGAAGACCGTCTGGGTCTGTTCGCCGGCCACGATGGATTTCACCGACGCCAGCTCGGCATCCTGACCGGTCACCACGGGCAGCGGTTTGGCGGCGTTGCCGTAACCGGAACTCTTCAGCGCCGAGATGACGCCGCGGGAGATACCGTCGTAGGGCGAGAGCACCGCGTCCACGCGCGCCGTCGTATAGGCCTGACTCAGCAGGTTGTCCATCCGGGACTGGGCCAGCCCGCCGTCCCAGCGCAGGGTGCCGACCTGGTCGAAGGACGTCTGCCCACTGCGCACGACGAGCGCTCCCTTGTCGATGTAGGGCTGCAGCACGCTCATGGCACCGTCGAAGAAGTAGGTCGAGTTGTTGTCGTCGGGCGAACCGGCGAACAACTCGATGTTGAACGGGCCCTTACCCTGAGCCAGTCCGAGCTGGTCGACGATGTAAGTGCCTTGCAGCACACCGACTTTGAAGTTGTCGAACGTCGCGTAGTAGTTGACGTTCGGGGTGCCCTTGATCAGCCTGTCGTAGCTGATCACCGGGATCTTCATATCGGCCGCGTGCTGCAGCGTGTTGGTCAGCGACGAGCCGTCGATCGGCGCGATGACCAGCAGCTTGACGCCCTTGGTGATCATGTTCTCGACCTGCGATACCTGGTTCTGGACCACGTCGTCGCCGTACTGCAGATCCGTGCTGTAGCCGAGCGCCTTGAACTGATCGACCATGTTCTTGCCGTCCGCGACCCAGCGCTCCGACGACTTTGTCGGCATCGCGATACCGACGGTGCCCTTGGCCCCGTCTCCCCCGCCTCCCCCGGCGGTGCCGGTATCGGCCGCTCGCCCGCATCCCGAGAGCATGACAGTGATGAGCATCGCCAGCGCCGCTGCGAGCCAGGTTATCTTCCGCACGAAATCCTCCTGAGTGGGCCGCGCGCGCGGTATCCACCCGCGGCAGCAACGATCCAGAAAGCCTGCAGGTCGTGCCGCAGGCCTTGGCATCCCGACCGAAATGTGAGCGTTAACATTCCGCGTGTCAGTATGTGAGCCACTTCACTGGGTTGTCAACAGTCTATTCCGTAATCGTGGTTGAACTGGTAATTCCCGCCCATATCGAGATCGGCGGGCCAGTGACAGGTGAATCGTGCCTTCGTGGAACAGACCGTTGACAGGCGGAAAATGTTAGCGCTAACATCCTGCACTGTTACGCGGGTCACATCCGCGGTCGGGGTCTGCTTCACCACCCCGGCCTTTCGGCAAACGACCGCAGCCAGTCCACAGACCAAGGAGTCGTGATGAGACGAACAATCACAGCCGCGCTCGCAGCGGTGACGGCGTGCGCGGCGGTCGCGTGCGGCAGTGGGCATGCGCCCGGTAGCGGCGGCGCGGATGACGGCCGGCTCACGTTGGGCTTCTCCCAGGTGGGCGCCGAGAGCGGATGGCGCACCGCCAACACCAAATCCATTCAGGACGCGGCCGCCCCGGCCGGCATCGACCTGAAGTTCTCCGACGCCAATGGCAAGCAGGAGAACCAGATCTCGGCAATCCGGTCGTTCATCCAGCAGCACGTGGACGTCATCGGGTTCAGCCCTGTGGTCCGCACCGGCTGGGATGCGGTGCTACTCGAGGCGAAGAACGCCGGTATCCCGGTGATCCTCACCGACCGGGCCGTCGACACCCAGGAAACCGATGTCTACAAGACTTTCGTCGGCGCCGACTTCGTCGAAGAGGGCCACCGGGCCGGGGACTGGGTGGTCTCCCAGTACGCCGCGGCGCAGGCGCCGGTCAATATCGTCGAACTGGAGGGAACCACCGGCGCCGATCCCGCCATCGACCGGAGTAAGGGCTTCTCGGAGTCCATCGCGGCCAACCCGAACCTAAAGGTAATCGCTTCGCAGACAGGCGATTTCACCCGGTCGGGCGGCAAGCAGGTGATGGAGGCGTTCCTCAAGGCGAACCCGAAGATCGACCTGGTCTTCGCACAGAACGACGATATGGGCCTCGGCGCGCTCGAGGCCATCGAAGCTGCCGGTCTGAAGCCGGGACAGGACATCAAGATCGTCGCCGTCGACGCCACCCATGACGGCATGCAGGCCCTGGCCGACGGCAAGTTCAACTACCTCGTTGAATGCAATCCCCTGCTCGGGCCGCAACTGATGGATCTCGCCAAGAAGGTGGCCGCCGGTGAATCGGTGCCGCCGCGGGTCGTGACGCCCGACCAGACGTTCACCCAGCAGCAGGCCGCCACTGTCCTTCCGGATCGCAAGTACTGAGCGCATGTGTGCGACACCCAACGAGGCGCCGCCCGCGCCGGTGGTCGACATGCGCCCCGTGGTGGAAATGAGTGGCGTCAGCGTCTCGTTCCGCGGCGTCAAGGCCCTCGACGGCGTGACGATGCGGCTGCTGCCCGGAGAGGTGCATGCGCTGATGGGCGAGAACGGGGCCGGCAAGTCGACGCTGATCAAGGCACTCACCGGCGTGTACGGCGTTGACAGTGGGCACATTTCGGTGGGCGGTCAGGCGGTTCGTTTCTCCGGTCCCCGGCAGGCGCAGGACGCAGGCATCAGCACGGTGTATCAGGAAGTCAACCTGTGCCCCAACCTCAGCGTGGCGGAAAACATCATGCTGGGTCGTGAGCCACACCGATACGGCCGCATCGATCACCGCGCCATGAACCGCAAGTCCCGCGAGCTGCTCTCGCACCTCGAGCTCTCCGTCGACCCGCGGTCGACCCTGGGCAGTCATCCCATCGCCATCCAGCAGCTCGTCGCCATCGCCCGGGCCACGGCGGTATCGGCCCGGGTTCTCATTCTCGACGAGCCGACATCGAGTTTGGACTCCGGTGAGGTCGCCGAACTGTTCCGGGTGGTCCGCCGACTGCGGGACGCCGGCACGGCAGTGCTGTTCGTTTCGCATTTCCTCGACCAGGTGTACGAGATCTCCGACCGGATGACGGTGTTGCGCAACGGCCGCCTGGTCGGCGAGTTCCGCACCGCCGACCTGAGCCGTCACCAGCTCATCGCCGCAATGCTGGGCCGCCAGCTCGACGTCCTCGAGGACATCGGCCACCCGGCCGCCGGCGTCAGCCGCGACGACAGCGTGGCGCCGATGCTGCGTGCGGTCGACATCGGGCGCAGACCCCGTGTCCATCCGCTCAGCATCGACATCCATCGTGGCGAGGTGGTCGGGCTGGCTGGTCTACTCGGCTCCGGCCGGACGGAACTGGCGCGCTTGCTGTTCGGCGCAGATCGTGCCACCGGCGGCCAGATTGCGATCGACGGGAAGCCGACCCGACTGCGCTCACCGCGGGCGGCGATCGCCAGACGCCTCGCATTCACTTCTGAGGACCGCAAAGGCGAGGGCATCGTCGGCGATCTGACGGTCCGCGACAACCTGGTGCTGGCGCTGCAGGCCCGGCGCGGTTTCGCCCGGCCACTTCCGATGAAGACCAAAAATCAACTGGTCCAGCGTTATATGGAAGCCCTCGATATCCGCCCACGGGATCCGGACGTGCTGATCAAGAATCTCAGCGGAGGCAACCAGCAGAAGGTACTGCTGGCGCGCTGGCTGATCACCGGGCCGAGGCTGCTCATCCTCGACGAACCGACCCGCGGTATCGACGTCGGCGCGAAGGTGCAGATCCAGAAATTCGTGGCCGATCAGGCGACGGACGGGATGGCCGTGCTGTTCATCTCGGCCGAGCTCGACGAGGTCGTCCGGATCAGCGACCGCGTCGCCGTGATGCGCGACGGGCACAATATCGCTCAAATCGACGGTCGTACCACTGTTTCTGAGTTGACCGCCCTGATCGCAGGCGGAGACGTCGCATGATCCGCCGCCTGACCGCCTCACCGCTGCTGTGGCCCGCACTGGCGCTGGTGGCGTTGCTGGCGGTCAACGTCGTTATCACCCCGTCTTTTCTTACCGTCCGGATCGAAGACGGTCATCTCTACGGCAGCCTCATCGACATACTGCGCAACGGCGCACCGACGATGCTTGTCGCGTTCGGTATGACACTGGTCATCGCCTCCCGCGGTATCGATCTCTCGGTCGGCGCGGTGGTGGCCATCGCCGGCGCGCTCGCGTGCGCGCATGTCGCGTCGGCGGCCGACCCGACGAGCGTGACGACCATCGCGGCAGCGATGGCGATTGCGCTCGGCGCCGCGGCCGTTCTGGGGTTGTGGAACGGCATGTTGGTGTCTGTGTTCGGGATTCAACCGATCATTGCCACCCTGGTGCTGATGACCGCCGGTCGCGGCATCGCTCTGCTCATCACCGGCGGCCAGATCGTCACTGTCGAAGGTGAGCCGTTCAAGGTTCTGGGCGCGGGGTACGCCCTCGGTCTGCCGGTGGCGATCCTGGTGAGCCTCGCGGTGTTCGCCGTGGTCGGGCTGGTCACCCGGCGCAGCGCATTGGGCATGCTGCTCGAATCGATCGGGGTCAACCCTGACGCCAGCCGGCTCGCCGGGGTGCGATATCGCACCATCGTCTTCGCGGTGTACGTCTTCTGTGCGTTGTGCGCGGGCATCGCCGGGCTGATGATCGCCTCCAACATCTCCGCCGCCGATGCGAACAACGCCGGACTGTGGATCGAGATGGACGCGATTCTCGCGGTGGTCATCGGCGGCACCTCGCTGCTGGGCGGTCGCTTCAGCCTGACCGGGACCATGTTGGGTGCGCTGATCATTCAGACGCTGACCACCACCGTCTACACCGCTGGGATCACCCCCGAGACGACGCTGGTCTTCAAGGCGTTGGTCGTGATCGCCGTCTGCCTGATGCAGGCGCCGAAGTTTCGTCATCTGCTGGCCCGGCGACGCGCCGGCTCGGCGACGGGGTTGGGTGCCGCAGCCATGTCGGCCCCGGCTTCCGCGTCCTCGACACCGAATCCCGACAAGGTGGGTGCCGCATGAGTGTCCCCGTTCTGCGCCGCCCGGATATCACGCTGTCCACCGTCACGGGACGGGCCAGGGGCCGTTACCTGTCACCCATCGCATCCCTGGTGCTCTTCATCGCGCTGTTCACGATCGTCGTCGTGCGCTACGACTTCGCCAGCCCCGCCCAGGTTTTCCTCAACCTGCTCGTCGACAACGCCTACCTCATCGTCCTGGCCGTCGGGATGACGTTCGTGATCCTCACCGGCGGAATCGATCTCAGTGTCGGGTCGGTGGTGGCGCTGTCGACGGTCATCCTGGCGAAATCCCTGCAGTGGGGCTGGCCGACACCCGTCGCGATCGTGGCCGTGCTCCTCGTCGGTCCGCTGTTGGGGCTGCTGATGGGGACCATCATCGAGGCCTTCGACGTCCAGCCGTTCATCGTGACGCTCGCCGGCATGTTCCTGGCCCGCGGGCTGTGCTACGTCATCAGCGTCGACACGGTGGCGATCAAGGACCCGCTGCTGCGTGCGCTCGGTCTGGACTACCTCTATCTGTACGACGACAAGTTCATTCGATGGACGGTGGTCATCGCGCTGACCTCGGTCGTGGTGGCGGCCTATGTGCTGCACCAGACCCGCTTCGGCAGAACGGTTTACGCGATCGGCGGCAGCCGCCAGTCCGCGCAGCTGATGGGTCTGCAAACCGCCCGCTCCCGGGTGTCGGTGTATGTCATCAGCGGGTTCTGCGCCGCGCTGGCCGGCATCCTGCTCGGCGTCCAGAAGCTGTCCGGCTACAGCCTCAACGGGGTGGGCCTGGAACTCGACGCGATCGCCGCCGTGGTGATCGGTGGCGTCCTGCTGTCCGGCGGCGTCGGATTCGTGCTCGGTTCGCTGATCGGCGTTCTGGTGCTCGGCACCATTCAGGTCCTGGTCACCGCTGAGAATCTCGACTCCTATTGGACCAGGATCATGACCGGCATCCTGCTCCTCGGATTCGTCCTGGTGCAGCGCGTCCTGGTCAGGGACAGCAGATGAGGACAGACCCGATCCCGCGACGGCCGGTGATGGCCGATGTGGCACGCCTGGCCGGCGTCTCGCACCAGACCGTCTCCCGGGTCATCAACGGCTCCAACAGCATTCGACCCAGCACGCGGGCGCGGGTGGAGCGGGCGATTGCCGATCTGGGGTATCACCCCAACACCGCCGCGCGCGCACTGGTCACCCGCAAGTCCAAGATCATCGGGATCATCGCCAGCAACACCGCGCTGTACGGACCGGCCAGTATCCAGTACTCGATTCAGGAAGCCGCCCGGACCGCCGGTTACTTCACCAGCCTGGTGACGCTGTCCGCGGTCACCCATGACGAACTGCGCGGCGCGCTGGAGCATCTGAACCGTCAGTCGGTGGAAGCGATCGTGATGATCGTGACACAACAGGACGCACTCGCGGTGGTGCGCTCCGAGGCCACCGCAACGCCGCTGATCGTGGTCGAGGGTGAACTGTCCGGGCGGGGCATGAGCGTCGGGGTGGACCAGACCGCGGGCGCGCGGTTGGCGACCCAGCATCTCGTCGACCTCGGCCACCGCGACATTGTCCACATCAGCGGTCCGCTGAGCTGGACCGAAGCCCGTGCCCGCCGCGCCGGATACGTGGAGACCATGCGCGAGGCGGGCCTGCCGGTGCGCGCGGACCTCGAAGGTGACTGGAGCCCGGCTCGCGGCTATCTGGCCGGCCGGGAACTGGCCAGGCACCGTCAGTTCTCGGATTTCTCGGCGGTATTCGTGGCCAACGACCAGATGGCGATCGGCGTACTGCACGCCTTCGCGCAGGCGGGCATCGACGTGCCCGGTGATGTCAGCCTGATCGGCTTCGACGACGTACCCGAGGCGGCGTATGTCAACCCCGCGCTGAGCACGGTCCGGCAGGACTTCCACGCCGTGGGGCAGCGGGCGATCGAACTGCTCACGACCGGCCAGGCCGGCGTCGAATCGGCCACCCCGTTGCTCGCCCCGGAACTCATCGTACGCGACAGCACCCGATCACCCGCCCCCAAACCATGAGGACAGGCATGTACCGTGAGAAGTTTACTGTAGGAGTCGATTTCGGCACACTGTCCGGCCGCGCGGTGGTGGTCCGGGTCGATGACGGTGAGGAACTGGCCACCGCCGACCACGTCTACGAGCACGCCGTGATGACCAGATCGCTGCCCGTGGGCGCCGCACAACTGCCCGCCGAATGGGCGCTGCAGGTGCCCGAGGACTACCGGAACGTGTTGCGGACCGCGGTGCCCGACGCGATCGCCCGCGCGGGTGTCGACCCCAGGGACGTCATCGGCATCGGCACCGATTTCACCGCTTGCACCATGGTCCCGGTGCGGGCCGACGGCACGCCGCTGTGCGAGCTGCCGCAGTTCGCCGAGCGGCCGCACGCCTACGCCAAGCTGTGGCGACACCATTCCGCGCAACCGCAGGCCGACCGGATCAACGCGGTGGCCAGGGACCGAAACGAACAGTGGCTCAAGCGCTACGGCGGATCGATCTCCAGCGAGTGGGAGTTCGCCAAGGCCCTGCAGATTCTGGAAGAGGATCCGCAGGTGTACCGCGCGATCGACCGCTGGGTCGAGGCCGCCGACTGGATCGTCTGGCAACTGTGCGGGACATACGTGCGCAACGCGTGCAGCGCGGGTTACAAGGGCATCCTTCAGGACGGCCGGTACCCGTCGGCGGGCTTCCTCGCCGCCGTTGCGCCCGGATTCGCCGACTTCGTCGAGACCAAGTTGGCCCACCCCGTCGGTGCGCTGGGGCATGCCGCGGGCAGTCTGACCGCCGAGGCCGCGCAGTGGACAGGTCTGCCCGCCGGGGTACCCGTGGCCGTCGGCAACGTCGACGCACACGTCACCGCGGCGGCGGCGGACTCCACCGAGCCGGGCCAGCTGCTGGCCATCATGGGCACGTCGACCTGCCACGTAATGAATTCGGATGTGCTGGAAGCGGTTCCGGGTATGTGCGGCGTCGTCGACGGTGGCATCGTGGCGGGCTACTGGGGCTACGAGGCGGGGCAATCAGGGGTCGGTGACATCTTCTCGTGGTTCGTCGACAACTGCGTTCCCGAGTCCTTTCAGCAGCAGGCCCGGCAGCGCGGGGTGTCGGTGCACGATCTGCTCACCGACCTGGCCACCGGGCAGCCGGTCGGCGCCCACGGCCTGGTCGCCCTGGACTGGCACAGCGGCAACCGCTCGGTACTGGTCGACCACCAGCTCTCCGGCGTGATCGTCGGGCAGACATTGGCCACCACGTGTGTGGATATGTACCGCGCCCTGCTGGAGGCCACCGCCTACGGGACCCGGATGATCGTCGAGACCTTCGTGAAGAGCGGCGTGCCGGTGCGTGAGCTCGTGGTCGGGGGCGGCCTGCTGAAGAACCGGCTGCTGATGCAGATCTATGCGGATGTGGTGGGAATGCCGCTGTCGACGGTCAATTCGGCGCAGGCGCCGGCGCTGGGTGCGGCGATTCACGCCGCCACCGCCGCCGGCGCCTACCAGGATGTGCCCGCCGCGGCCAAGCAGATGGGCGGCCGGACCCGCGACGCCTACGTTCCGATCCCCGACAACGTCGCCCGATACGACCGGCTCTTCGCGGAGTACGTCAGGATGCACGACTGGTTCGGTCGCGGTAACGCGATGATGCGCACCCTGCGCGCGATTTCGGCCCCCGCCAACATTGGAGCGTCCCGATGACCGTCACCTCGGAGATCACCACCGCCGTGGCAGCGCTGCGCCGGGAGGTGTGCGACCTGCACGCGCAGCTGACGAAATACCAGCTGGTGACGTGGACGGCGGGCAACGTCTCGGCGCGCGTACCCGGCCATGATCTGCTGGTGATCAAGCCGTCGGGGGTGGATTACGACGCGCTGACCGCCGACGACATCGTGGTCTGCGACCTGCACGGCAATCTGGTCGACGGTGCGCTCGCGCCGTCGTCGGACACGGCGGCCCACGCTTACGTCTACCGGCACATGCCCACCGTCGGCGGTGTGGTGCACACCCACTCCACCTACGCGACGGCGTGGGCGGCACGCGGTGAGCCGATACCGTGTGTGCTGACGATGATCGCCGACGAGTTCGGTGGCGATATCCCGGTGGGGCCGTTCGCACTCATCGGTGACGACTCGATCGGCCGCGGCATCGTGGACACGTTGCGCGCCAGCCGATCTCCGGCGGTTCTGATGCGCAACCACGGGCCGTTCACCATCGGCCGCGACCCGCGCGCCGCGGTCAAGGCCGCGGTGATGGTCGAGGACGTCGCGCGGACCGTGCACATCGGCCGCCAACTGGGCGCGCTCGACCGGCTCGACGGCCGCGACGTCACCCTTCTTTTCGACCGCTACCAGAACGTGTACGGCCAATCGTCTGCCAACGTGCACGGCGTGCAGGAGAGGTGAACGCTCCCATGATCGATTCGCGCATCCACGACAGCGAGGTGTGGTTCGTCACCGGGAGCCAGTCGATGTACGGCCGGGACACGCTGGATCAGGTCGCCCGGCAATCCCGCGACATCGCGGAGCGCCTCGACGGCTGTTCGGAGATCCCGGTGCGCGTGCACTGGGTGCCCACCGTCGTCAGCGCCGACAACATCGCCGCGGTGATCCGCGCGGCCAACGACGACGACCGCTGCATCGGGGTCATCGCGTGGATGCACACGTTCTCCCCGGCCAAGATGTGGATCCGGGGCTTGCGCAGCCTGCAGAAGCCGCTGCTACACCTGCACACCCAGTACGGCGTCGAATTGCCCTGGGAGTCCATCGACATGGACTTCATGAACCTCAACCAGGCCGCGCACGGCGACCGCGAGTTCGGCTACATCCAGACGCGGCTGTCCACGGCCCGCAAGACGGTCGCCGGGCACGTGGACGACGAACGAACCCGCGTCCGCGTCGGGGCCTGGACCCGCGCCGCCCTGGCCACCGCCGAACTCGCGACACTGCGGGTGGCGCGCTTCGGCGACAACATGCGCGATGTCGCGGTCACCGAAGGGGACAAGGTGGAGGCCGAGGCGCACTTCGGTGCGTCGGTCAACACGTACGGAGTCAACGACCTAGTCGCCACCGTCGGGCGAGTCTCCCCCACCGAGGTGGACAAGCTCGTTCGCGAATACGAGCACGCGTACCGCCTGGCACCCGAACTGCGGCCCGGCGGCGACCGTCACACCTCGCTTCGGCACGGCGCGCAGATCGAAGCCGGTTTGCGGAAGTTTCTGGAAGCCGGCGGCTTCCACGCATTCACCACGAACTTCGAGGATCTCGGCGGGCTGCGCCAACTGCCGGGGCTGGCCGTGCAGCGGCTGATGGCCGACGGATACGGATTCGGCGGGGAGGGTGACTGGAAGACCGCGGTGATGTTGCGGGCGGTGAAGGTGATGGCCGAGGGGCTGCCCGGTGGCACCTCGTTCATGGAGGACTACACCTACGACCTGACCGCCGGAGCCGAGCGGGTGCTGGGCGCCCACATGCTCGAAGTGTGTCCCTCCATCACCGATGAGACACCGACCCTGGAGGTGCATCCGCTGTCCATCGGTGACCGCGAAGACCCGGTCCGGCTGCGTTTCACCGCGACGCCGGGCGACGCGGTGATCCTGGGCATCAGCGATATCGGCACGCGATTCCGCCTGGTGCTGAACGAGGTCCGGGTGGTGCAGCCGACGGCGCCGATGCCTCGGCTACCGGTGGCATGTGCCGTCTGGGAGCCCAGGCCCAGCTGGTCGGTCGCCGCCGAGACCTGGCTGATGGCTGGCGCACCCCACCACACGGTGCTGTCCACCGCGGCGGGCACCGACATGATCGAGGACTTCGCCGCGATGACGAACACCGAACTGCTGGTCATCGACGCCGACACCACGGTTCGCGGGTTCATCAAGGAGCTGAAGTGGAACGACGTGTACCACCACGCGGCCGCGGGGCTGTGACTCCCGGCGGCGGGCGCCCTTAGACCTCGGTCAGTCCCGACAGGTATCGGCGGGCGAGGTCCTGGTACGCGGCGGGATTGCCGTCCACCCAGATCGCGGCGCCGGTGCCGGCGATCGGGCCCCTGACCTTCGCCGGGGCGCCGGTCACCATGACTTCGTCGGGGATCTTGGTACCGCCGACCACCAGCGAGTGCGCGGCGATCAGGCTGCGCGAGCCGATGACGGCTCCGTCCAGCACCGTGCACTGGTTGGCGATCACCGCCTCGGCGCCGATGTGCACCCCGTGAATCACGCAGCCGTGCGCGATGGTGGCGCCCGGGCCGACGTCGACGGGGATTCCGGGCGGCGCATGCAGTACGCAGCAGTCCTGCACGTTGGCGCCCTCGCGGACGATGATGGGGGCGAAATCGGCCCGCAGCACCGCGTTGAACCACACCGAGGCGCCGGCCTCCACATGGACGTCGCCGATCAATGTCGCGGTGGGGGCGATGAAGGCGCCGGGGTCGACCGTCGGTGAACGGCCCTCGAATGCGTACAGGGGCATTGTCTAGATATACCGCAGGTAGAAACTGATGAGATTGCGCGCCGTGAGGTAAAAACTGTAACGTGTTCTAGTTGGAGAGCACAGATTGGGAGGCCACAGGTGAGCACCGAAACCGCAGGCATTCGCGAGATCGACACCGGCGCCCTGCCCGACAGGTACGCACGGGGCTGGCACTGCCTGGGCCCGGTCGGGGATTATCTGGACGGCAAACCCCACTCCATCCAGGCCTTCGGCACCAAATTGGTGGTGTTCGCGGACTCGCACGGGGACCTCAAGATCCTCGACGGGTACTGCCGTCACATGGGGGGTGACCTGTCGCAGGGAACCATCAAGGGCGATGAGGTGGCCTGCCCGTTCCACGACTGGCGCTGGGGCGGCGACGGCAAGTGCAAGCTCGTGCCCTATGCGAAACGGACACCGCGACTGGCCCGCACCCGGGCCTGGTCCACTGACGTCCGCAGCGGCCTGCTGTTCGTCTGGCACGACCACGAGGGCAATCCGCCGACACCCGAGGTGCGGGTCCCCGACATTGCCGAGTTCGCCAGCGATGAGTGGACCGACTGGCGGTGGAACTCGATCCTGATCGAGGGCGCCAACTGCCGGGAGATCATCGACAACGTCACCGACATGGCGCACTTCTTCTACATCCACTTCGGCCTGCCGTCGTATTTCAAGAATGTGTTCGAGGGCCACATCGCGTCGCAGTACCTGCACAACGTCGGCCGGCCCGACGTCAATGATCTGGGCACCTCGTACGGCGAGGCTCATCTCGACTCGGAGGCGTCGTACTTCGGGCCGTCGTTCATGATCAACTGGCTGCACAACAACTACGGCGGCTACCAGGCCGAGTCGATCCTGATCAACTGCCACTACCCGGTCACCCAGGATTCGTTCGTGCTGCAGTGGGGCGTCATCGTCGAGAAACCCAAGGGCCTCGACGAAGCGATGACGGAGAAACTGGCCACGACGTTCACCGCAGGAGTCAGCAAGGGTTTCCTGCAGGACGTCGAGATCTGGAAACACAAGACCCGTATCGACAACCCGTTGCTCGTCGAAGAGGACGGCGCGGTCTATCAGATGCGCCGCTGGTATCAGCAGTTCTATGTCGACGTCGCCGATGTGTCGCCCGATATGACCGACCGCTTCGAGATCGAAGTCGACACCACCGCCGCCAACGAGAAGTGGCATGTCGAGGTCGAGCAGAACCTCAAACAGCAGGCCGAAGCGAAGGAAGCCGAGGAGCAACCGGCGACATGACCCAGACGCCCGACGTCGACCGGCTGGTCCGATCGATGTTGCAATTGCACGGAGACCACGACGACGAGGGTCAGCCGGCAGGCAGTGGCGAGTCCGTAGTTTGGGGCGGGAGTTGGTCCAAGGCACCGGATTTCGCAGCCGACCCTGACCGCGCCGCGGCCGTCCACCAGGCGACTCGACGCGATCGCGACCGCTATCTCACCGCGGGCCTGACGCCCGTCGACTGCCGGTTCTGCCATGTGGCGGTCGACGTCAAGAAACTCGGGCCGGGGCATACGGCCGTGCAGTGGAACAGCGAGGCATCGCAACGCTGTGCGTACTTCGCCGAGATCCGGGAGTCCGGTGGCGAGCCGGCCCGCGCCCGGTCCTGCCCGAAGCTGGCCGACAGCATCAAACACGCCGTGGCAGAAGGCTGTTTGGAGGAGGTATCGAGCGCGCCGTCACCCGGCGACGGCTGAGCAGGACCCCGATATCTGGAATGCCGTCCGTCTTTCAGGGATACGGGGGTATGGGTGGCAGCACGTCCGGTGCCACGACGCTCGAACGTGGGCTGGGGCTTCTCGACCAGGTGGCCAACGGCGCCGTGCGGCTCGACGACATCGCCCGCGCAGCAGGGTTGAGCCGTTCATCGACCCATCGAATGCTGACCACGCTCGTCGACACGGACTTCCTCAGTTTCGGCGTCAACCACCAGTACCGCCTTCGGATCAAACTGCTCCAGTTGGGCGGCTACGCGCAGGCAACCATCGATGTCTCCCGCGAGATACAAGGTGCGCTGGAAGCGGTTTCAGCCCGCACGCTGCAATACCTGCGCGACTCCCGGCCCGCGCTGACGCCACTGCTACCCGCACGCTTCCAATCACATTGGGGCGCAGCCCCCAGCGCGTAGGCGTTCGCGCGTCATCGTGTTGCGTCCGCCTCGGTGAGCAGGTCTCGGTCCGCGGTTTCCAGCGCGCGGATGGTGGCCACCACTGTGATCGCCATGATCGCCATCATGTAGATCGCTACCGGCACCCCGTGCAGTGACTCAGAGTCCCTTGAAGCGTTCCTTGACCTGTTGGTCGGTCAGACCGTAGTCGGCAAGCGAGTAGGTGTGCTTCGGCGCGCGCGGCCCCTGCTTGCTCTCGGCGTCGCCGGCCTCCATCGCCGACCGGGCCGCCTCGGTCATCTCGATTCCGAAGTACCGGTAGACGGCTTCTACGGTCCGCACCGGGTCGGCAATGAGTTCGAAGTAGTCCATGTCGTAGAACTGAGCCGGATCATGTTTGGCCCGTTCGGCATCGAACAGTTCCAGGCCGCGTGACCAGGTCTCGAGTGAGTCCCGGCCGATCGTGTCTCCCACGAACGAGTTGGACCAGCCCTCGGTCGTGTGCTGCGCCAGCGAGCACATCGACGCCATGATGGTCTCGGCGGGCCGGTGGCACTGGATCACCAGCGCATCAGGATATGTGGCGAGCAGTGCGTCGAGCGCGAAGAGGTGGCTGGGGTTCTTCAGTACCCACCGCTTCCCCGCGTCGTTCAGCCCGATCAGCTGGAGATTTTTGCGATGCCGCCGATAGGGCCTGGTCCAATCCTGCTTCGACAGCCACCGCGAATAGGTCGGGATGTGGGCCAGCGTCTGGTAGGACACCGAATGCAGCGACTGCCGCAGCAACTGCCAGCACTCCTCGACCTCGTCGGCGGTCATGTAGTGCAGGCCCGTGTAGTCGGGGTTCGCCTCGTGGGCCTTGGTGAATTGGGCGTCGATCTGCTGGAAAACCGGGTTCTGAGACCATGTTTCGCGTGGCGGACGCGGTTGTGGAAATTCCGCGAGCCACAACTCGAGCCCCTGATGCCTGGGATCGGCAGTCAGCAGTCGGTGCACCGCGGTGGTGCCGGTGCGCGGCAGTCCGGTGACGAAGATCGGGCGCTCGATCGAGACGTCGGCGTGCTGGGGATACTGCTTGAACGCCGCCTCCGACACCAGCCGTGCCACCAGCGCATTGCGCACGAAAAACCGTTGCATCTTGCTGCCGATCTCCGTCAGATCGGCGTCCCGGGCATAGGAATCGAGCAGCACACCCAGGGCTTCCCGATAGTTGTCGTCGTCGTCGCCGAAATCGTCGAGACCGCACGCCTTCGTCGCCGAGACGTGCAACTCGTCGACGGTGCCGACATCGGTCCTGATGGTCATCAGGCCTTGTACTCCCCGCAGTTCACATCGAGGGCTTGGCCGGTGATCCCGCTGGAGAGATCGCTTGCCATGAAGAGGATCGCCGAAGCGACCTCATCCTCGGTGGGCAGTCGCTTCAGGTCGGAGGCGGCGGCGGTGGCCTGGTAGATCTCGTCGACGGTAGTGCCGTATTTCCCGGCCTGGTGGCTGAAGTAGCTCTCCAGCGTGCTTCCCCAGATATATCCGGGGAGAACCGAATTCACTCGGATGCCCTGGTCACCCAGTTCGGTCGCCAGCGACTGGGACATCGCCAGCAGCGCCGACTTCGCCATCTTGTAGGCGCCGTACTTCGCCTGGGAGTGCCGGACCACCATCGAGTTCACATTGACGACCGAACCCTTGGCTTCGGCCAGTGCGGGTGTGAAGCCCTGAATCAGCCGTAGCGCACCGAACACGGTCAGCTCGATCGCATCGCGCATGTGGTCAAAGGTGGTGTTGGCCAACGTCTTCATCGACGGCACGCGGAATGCATTGTTGATCAGCACGTCGACCTTGCCGTAGGCCTTCAGCGCCTCGTCCACGAGATTGTCGACCTGAGCCTCGTCGGTGATATCGGTGCCGACCGAGACCGCGCGCCTGCCGAGGTCGGTGATCTGCTTGGCCACATCGTCCAGGCGCTCAACGGTCCTGGCGGCCAGCACCAGGTCGGCGCCCGCCTCGGCGCATCTCCGGGCGAGTGTGGTGCCCAGCGCCGGCCCTACCCCGCTGATCACAACGACTTTGTTGTCCAGCATCAACCCACCATCCTGTCGGCAATCTGCTTCTGGCGCAGAGCGATCCGCGCGCGCCAGTCCCCCTCGGAGATCTTGTTGGACTCGTGATACGGCAGCGCCGCCGCGACCTTGTCCAGCTCGACGAGTTCCACAGTGGGACCGTCGGCCGCGGTGAGTTCACGTGACAACCGCTGCCAGCGGAACTGCAGATAACCCTTCCGGTGTCCGACGGTCTCGACCCAGTTCGTCACGCCCGGGTTGCCATCGGCGACCACGTAGCGGATTTTGCCGTCCGGATCCGCCTGCGCCTGAGTTCCGTTCAGCGAGGTCTGGTGGTTGATGTAGTCGAGCGAGATGTACCACAGGCTGCCGAGCTGGAAGCCGAGGTACGGCGCGTCGGTGACGGGCAGGGTGATGATCAGCGCCTGTTCCGGCGTCAGGTCGAAGTGCCCGACCGACGAGTATTGCGTCGCGAGTCCTCCCGGCGTCAGGCGGGGCGCAACCATCGTGTTGACGGGAAGGTTGTTGTAGAACCATTGCGGGAACTGCAGCCAGGTCTTGACCCGTTGCACCAGTTGCTTTCCCGCTACGGCATAACGCTTTTCGATCAGCTCCCGGGTCAGTGGTGGCGGTGCGGTGCCCGCGGTGTCCGTTCTGGCGATACCGATGTATCCGCGCTGGGCGGACCAGTCGTTGTACACCTCGCGCACGACCAGCTGCGAGGGACTGTCGGGGGTGATCCGCCACTCGAAGAATCCGTCGTCGTCGATGTCGAGTTCGCGGTCGTCGAACGCCGCCTGGCTCTCGGGCACGTTGTCGTCGGTGTACTCACCGCCGAGCATCTGAAAAACGAGGTCGGTGGTGGTGCCCCGCTTGCCGGTGACGACGTACTCGTGTCCGGGCTGCACGCGGGTGCCGAAATACATCGCGTCCGGGTTGTCCAGCCCCATCTTGGTGAACGGCCCGGTGCCGGACTGCATGAACGGATGGTCCCGCTCGTAGTCGAAGGCCAGATGCGTGCATCCCGCAATGCAACCGGCGAAGTACTGGAGGCCCTCGAGGAGGTCGGGTTCGGATTCGATGAACGGAGCGGCGGCGATGAGACTCTCGGCCTCGGTGATCGCATCGGTCAGCGGCTGGGAGTACACCCCTAGAAACTAGAACGTGTTTCTGTTTTACGTCAATAGCGAACTGTTCAGCACGTCGGCCGGTACCCAGCAGGGCTAGTAGGTATAGGTGTTCGCGGGCTTGTCGATCCGCTGGGCGCTCTCCACCGCCACGGTGGGGATGAAGTTGCTCGATGGCACAGACGTCCCGGGGACAAGCCGGCCCTCCAACTGCAGCCAGGTGTCCTCGGGGTAGCCGGAGACCTCTGCCTCACCGGGGCCGGACAGATGGATCCGGGCCAGCTGGGCGTCGGCCGCGCAGCAGACGATCACCACCCGGCCGAGGTCGGTGCCCTGCGGGTACTTCAGCGTGAAGCCAGTGACCGTGACGCGTCGCCCGTCGAGGCTGTTGGTGGAATCCGCGGCGGCCCGCATGACCAGATCGGGCAGCGAAACCGACGGGGAAGGTCCGGCCGGTAGCGGCGGGAAGGGGCGGCGTTGCGGTTGTGCCGCCGCGACCGCCTCCGGGGTGGCGCCGCGGGCACCGATCGGCGGCGGCACCACGAAGGTGATGAACGCGATCGGTACCACCAACAGCCAGCCCGGCCAGGACCGGTGCCGATGACCGTCGTCCGCAGGGTGGTGCGACCCGTGTCGCAGATCCGACACGATCGCCGTGACCGCGAGCACGACGAGCACGACGGCGGCGGCGACCAGCCACGGCAGCAGCGATGGCTTGACGTAATGCAGATACGAGCCCTTGAACACCATCACCGCGGCACTGAGGCCGACGAGCAGCAGCACGGTGTTCTGCGTACCGCGGCTCATCGCGTACCGCCGAGGATCACCAGGCCGACAGTCGTGGCGACGGCGGTGGCCACCACGAACGTCGTGGGCCCGAAGCGGATTGCGAACGGACGGCCGAACATGCCGGCCTGCATTGCAGCGAGTTTGACGTCGATGGCGGGTCCGACAACGAGAAACACCAGTCGTGGCAACACCGGCAGCATCGTCAGGCTGGCGGCCACGAAGGCATCCGCCTCCGAACACAACGCCAGGATGACCGCGAGCAGGGCCATGCTCAGCACATCCAGGACGAGGTGTCCGGCCAGGTGTTCGAATACCCACGCGGGCACCACGACTCGCAATGCGGCCGCGGCCGCGGCGCCGACCACGAGAAAGGACGCCGCCTGCAGGAAGTCGTGGCGGGCGGCTTCGGTGAACACCGTCCAGCGTGAGGCGTCGGGCGCATGAGCCACCGGCAGCCTGCGGGTCACCCATTCGGCGCGACCCCACCGCAGCCACAGCAGACCCATGAGCACGGCGGTCACCAGTGAAGCAACGCAGCGGGCCAGCACCATCGCGGGCTGGCCGGGGAACGCGACCGCGGTGGCGACCAACACCACGGGGTTGATGGCGGGTGCGGACAGCATGAACGTCAGCGCTGCCGCGCCCGAAACGCCTTCGCCGAAGAGGCGGCGCGCCACGGGCACCGAACCACATTCACATCCGGGCAGGGCCGCACCCCCGACACCTGCCACGGCAACGGCGACCGCCGGGCGGCGGGGCAACCACCGGGCTAGTCGCTCTGCCGAGACGAAGGCGGCGATGAGTCCACTGACCACGACGCCGAGCACCAGGAACGGGAGCGCCTGCACGAAGACTCCGCAGAACACCGTCGCTGCCACGCTCAGGTCCGCGTTGCGTGCCACGAACGAACTCATCGCGCCGGCGGCGAGTGCCAGCGCGATGAGAGCTACGAGCAGGACCTCCATCGACCCGGCACGTCGGCGGCGGCGATGATCGGTGAGGGAGGCGGTCACCGCCCCATCTTGCCCGCACTACCTGGTTGTCAGACCTGGCAAGCACATTGGCGGCGTCGAGTGAGCAAGACCGCCGGTCAGACCTCGGCGAGTAACCGCCAGCGCATCGATGGGGCCACCTGCAGCCCCCAGGGGTCATTGAAGGCGTCCGACGGCGCCTGATTGGCCGCGGAGGCCGAGCTGTTACCGATGGGGCGCAAGTGGCTGGTCAGCTGGTGCTGGCGAGGGCAAAGGGCAGCACCTCTGGGGCGCCCGCCGCGCGCACGACGCGGGCCGCCATCGTCACCGTCCATCCGGTATCCGACAGGTCGTCGACCAGCAGCACCGGTCCACCGGCGCCCGCAACGGTGTCCGGGTCGGGCGGCACCCATGATCCGTCCAGCGCGGCGACACGGTAGGCGGAGTTCGCGGCCGTCACCGGCCGGCGCCCGGGCGCGTACTGCAGTGTGCCGAGATCGGTCAGCCGGCCCAGCCGGGCGAGTTCCCGGGCCAGCGACGAGATCAGCTCCGGACGGCGGTCCGAGTCCAGCGCCATCACCGCGGTCGGTCGGGCCGCCCAGTCCCACGATGCCAACACCTTGACCGCCGCCTGTACCACGTCGTCGGACACCTGCCCGTCGGGCTGATCGAGGAGCGCGCGCAACCGGGCGCCCCAGCCCAGATCGGTGAGCCTGCCGATGACGCGGCCGGGTGCGGGTCCGTCCCCGATCTTCCCGCTCAGGCTCACGCCGAGCTTGGCCAGACCGGACGGCCATTGCCTACGCGGCGCCAGCTCCACCCCGGGCCGCATGAGCCGCTGCCTGGTGTCCTCTGCGGTGGACGCGTCGACGTCGGCGCTGGCGCGGACCCCCGTGCAGTTGTCACAGCGGCCGCAGCGCTCACCCTCACCGAGCTCCGGGTCGTCCAGTTGGCCGCGCAGAAACGCCATTCGACAGCCCTCGGTCACCTGATAGTCGAGCATGGCCTGCTGTTCGCGCCTGCGGGCTTCGTCGAGTTTGCGGTAGCGCGGTTCGTCGTAGGCCCACAGTGCTGCGGTGCCGATCCAGCCGCCCTTGACACGCCGCACGGCGCCGTCGACATCCAGCACCTTCAGCACCATCTCCAGCCGGGTCCGGCCGAGGTCGACGAGGGGCTCCAGCGCCTGCGTCGACTGGGGCCGATCCGGTTCCAGAGCTCGAATCACGTTGCGCACCATGGATTCCGACGGGAACGCGACCGAGGAGAAGTAGCGCCAGACATCCTGATCCTCATGCCCGGGCAACAGGATGACCTCGGCGCTGGCCGTCGACCGGCCGGCGCGGCCCACCTGCTGGTAGTACGCGATCGGCGACGACGGCGCGCCGAGGTGCACGACGAAGCCGAGGTCGGGCTTGTCGAAGCCCATACCCAGCGCTGACGTGGCGACCAGTGCCTTGACCCGGTTCGCCAACAGGTCCGCCTCGAGCTGTTCGCGTTCGGCGGCTTCGGTCGAGCCGGTGTACGCCGCGACCTGATGACCCTGTTCGCGCAGGAGCGCTGCCACGTCGTGGGCCTGGGCGACGGTGAGCGTGTAGACGATCCCGGATCCGGGGAGCGAATCGATGTGCGCAGCAAGCCAGGCCGCGCGCTGTGCGGGATTGCCGGCCTTCACCACCGACAGCCGCAACGACTCACGGTCGAGCCCACCGCGCAACACCAGGGTGTCCTGCCCGCCCACACCCAGCTGCGTCGCCACGTCTTCGACCACCCGGTCGTTGGCGGTGGCCGTGGTGGCCAGCACCGGGACGTCGGCGCCCAGTTCGGCGATCAGCGTGCGGATGCGCCGGTAGTCCGGACGAAAGTCGTGACCCCAGTCCGACACACAGTGCGCCTCGTCGACCACCACGAGGCCGGCGTCATGCGCCAGCGCGGGTAGCACCTCGTCGCGAAAGTCGGGATTGTTCAGCCGCTCCGGGCTGACGAGCAGGACGTCGAGTTCGCCCGCCCGCACGCGATCGTGGATCTCGGCCCAATCGGCGACATTGCTCGAGTTGATGGTCGCGGCGTGCACACCGGCACGCTCGGCGGCGGCCACCTGGTTGCGCATCAACGCCAGCAAGGGCGACACGATCACCGTCGGTCCGTGTCCCTGCGCGCGAAGCAGCTTTGCGGCGATGAAGTACACCGCCGATTTTCCCCATCCGGTGCGTTGCACGACGAGCGCGCGCCTGCGGTGCACCACCAGCGCCTCGATGGCCGTCCACTGGTCGTCGCGCAGCGTCGCGCCGGATCCGGCCAGTTGTTCCAGGACCGTCTGCGCCTGCTCGCGGGTCGTCATGCCCCCATCGTGCCCGCATGGTCTGACGACTCGAATGCGCCGCCGATGCTCGCCCCGCCATGACGCGTCGCGGCTGGACAGCGCAGTTTTTTCGTGCCCGCTGAAAAGTTCGTTGGTGTCGCTAGCGCGCGGCCGGCTGGCCGCTGTCGCGTTCGCGCTTGATTTCCAGTGCGATGTCGATGAGCTGGTCTTCCTGGCCGCCGATGAGTTTGCGCTGGCCGGCGCGGTGCAGCAGTTGATGTGCGGGCACACCGTAGCGCTCGGCCTGCCGGATGGCGTGTTTGAGGAAGCTGGAGTAGACGCCGGAGTAACCCATGATCAGCGCGTTGCGGTCCAGCAGGCATTCGGTGGGCATGGCCGGGGCGACGACCTCTTCGGCCGCATCGGCGATGTCGAAGAAGTCGATGCCGGTCTTCACCCCGATCTTGTCGAACACCCCGATGAGCGCCTCGACCGGAGCGTTGCCTGCACCGGCGCCGAAGCGGCGGCAGCTGCCGTCGATCTGCTTGGCACCCGCCCGCACCGCCTCCACACTGTTGGCCACGCCCAGGCCGAGGTTCTCGTGGCCGTGGAAACCCACTTGAGCAGCCGACCCCAATTCGGCGACCAGCGCCGAGACCCGGTCGGCCACCCCCTCGAGGACCAGGGCACCCGCCGAGTCCACGACGTAGACGCACTGGCAGCCGGCGTCGGCCATGATCCGCGCCTGCTGCGCCAGCTTCTCCGGGGTGATCGTGTGGCTCATCATCAGGAAGCCGACCGTCTCCAGTCCGAGCTCGCGGGCCAGCCCGAAGTGCTGGACGGACACGTCGGCCTCGGTGCAGTGGGTCGCGATCCGGCAGATCGAGCCACCGTTGTTCTGGGCCTCTTTGATGTCTTCCTTGGTGCCGACGCCCGGCAGCATGAGGAAGGCGATCTTGGATTCCTTGGCGGTCTCGGCGGCGAGTCTGATCAGTTCCTGCTCCGGGGTCTTGGAGAAGCCGTAGTTGAAGCTCGACCCGCCGAGCCCGTCGCCGTGCGTCACCTCGATGACCGGTACACCCGCGCTGTCCAGTGCCGCGACGATCGCGCGCACTTCCTCTTTGGTGAATTGGTGACGCTTGTGGTGCGAGCCGTCGCGCAGCGACGTATCGGTGATCCGGATATCCCAGATGGGGTTGAAGAAGATGTCCGTACTCATGCCTGGCCTCCCGCTCCGGTTGTCTGCTCCTCGCGCGAGCGCTCGTCGGCGGTTGTCTGCTCCTCGCGCGAGCGCTCGTCGGCGGTTGTCTGCTCCTCGCGCGAGCGCTCGTCGGCGGTTGTCTGCTCCTCGCGCGAGCGCTCGTCGGCGGTTGTCTGCTCCTCGCGCGAGCGCTCGTCGGCGGTTGTCTGCTCCTCGCGCGAGCGCTCGTCGGCGGCGACCAGGGACTCCCGGGCGATCTCCTCGCCGACCTTGGTGGCCGCCGCCGTCATGATGTCCAGGTTCCCCGCATACGGCGGTAGATAGTCGCCCGCGCCCTCCACTTCGATGAAGGTCGTGACGAGCGCCTGACCGCCGGAGTTGATCGACGGGTCGTCGAACTGCGGCTCGTTGAGCAGCCGGTACCCCGGGACGTACGTCTGCACTTCAGCGACGACATCGTTGATGGACTGCGCGATGGCGTCGCGGTCGGCGTCTTCGGGGATCGCGCAGAAGATGGTGTCGCGCATGATCATCGGCGGCTCGGCGGGATTGAGGACGATGATCGCCTTGCCGCGCCTGGCGCCGCCGATGACCTCCACGCCTCTGCTGGTGGTCTTGGTGAACTCGTCAATGTTCGCCCGGGTACCCGGGCCCGCCGAGGCCGAGGACACCGACGCCACGATCTCGCCGTAGGGCACCTCGACGACGCGGGACACGGCGTACACGATCGGGATGGTGGCCTGGCCACCGCAGGTGACCATGTTGACGTTCGGCGCGTCGAGGTGTGCGCGCAGGTTCGCCGGTGGTATCACTCCCGGTCCGACCGCGGCGGGCGTCAGGTCGATGGCGCGGATGCCCGCCTCGGCGTAGCGCGGCGCGGCGTCGCGATGCACGTAGGCACTCGTCGCCTCGAAGACCATGTCCGGCTTCTCGTACTGGGCCAGCAGCCAGTCGACGCTCTCGTGGCTGGTCTCCAGACCGAGCTTGCGCGCCCTCGCCAGGCCATCGCTGTCGGGGTCGATGCCGATCATCCAGCGCGGCTCGAGCCACTGCGACCGAAGCAGTTTGTACAGCAGGTCGGTGCTGATGTTGCCCGAACCGACGATGGCGACCGAAACCTTCTGCGGCATGTGTCGTCTCCCTTATCCGAAACTCAGTCGTACTGAACCCAACCCGCTGAAGTCGGCGACGAAATTGCTCCCGGGCAGGGCATCTATCGCACGTGTGCACGAGCCCGGCAACACGATGTCTCCGGCTTTGAGACGGACACCGAAACCCTCGACTTTTCGCGCCAGCCACGCCACGGCGGTCACTGGATTGCCCAGCACCGCATCGCTACGCCCCTCGGCGACCACCTCACCGTTGTTCGTCAGCACCGCCTCGATGGCGCGGATATCGACGTCCTTGGGCGATACCCGGGCCTCGCCCAGCACCCATCCGGCCGACGAGGCGTTGTCGGCAATCGTGTCGCAAAGCTTGATCTTCCAGCCCTTGATGCGGGTGTCGATCAGCTCGATCGAGGGCGCGAAGGCGGCCGTCGCCGCCAGCACGTCGTCGTCCTCGGTGCAGCCCGCGCCGGGCAGATCGTCGGCCAGGATGAAGCCGACCTCGACCTCGACCCGCGGGTACAGATAACGGCCGGCCGGAACGGGTCTGTCTTCAAAGACAGCCATCTCGTCGAGCAGGTGGCCGTAGTCGGGCTCGTCGACGTTCATCATCTTCTGCATGGCCTCCGACGACAGACCGACCTTGTGCCCGATCACCCGGGCGCCCTCGGCGACGCGCTGGCGGATGTTGATCAACTGGATCTCGTAGGCGTCGACCACATCGATATCGGGATTGCCGGTGGTCAACGGATTGATCGCGACGCGGCTCCGTTCGGCCTGCGCGAGGTCGGCGGCCAGCTCGTCACGCACCTCGACACTGAGCATCTAGCTGAAGTCCCCTCGTATCTTCGACCGGGTCAGTTGTCCCCGAGCCGGGCAATTCTATAACGTGTTCTACATGAGTGGTCAGGAGTACGACGTCGTTGTGGTGGGAAGCGGCGCCGCCGGCATGGTCGCCGCCCTCACCGCGGCCCACCAGGGATTATCCACCCTAGTCGTCGAGAAGGCCCTGCACTATGGCGGATCGACGGCACGGTCCGGCGGCGGAGTCTGGATTCCGAACAACGAGATCCTCGAGCGCGACGGCGTCAAGGACAGCCCAGCCGCGGCGCGCGCGTACCTGCACTCGATCATCGGCGACGTCGTCGAACCCGAACGCATCGACACCTACCTCGAGCGCGGCCCGGAGATGCTGTCGTTCGTGCTGAAGAAGTCGCCACTCAAAATGTGCTGGGTGCCGGGATATTCGGACTACTACCCGGAGACGCCGGGCGGACGGCCCGCGGGCCGTTCCATCGAACCGAAGCCGTTCGATGCCCGTAAGCTCGGCGCCGATTTGCCCGGGCTCGAGCCGCCGTACGGCAAAGTTCCACTCAATGTCGTTGTGATGCAACAGGATTACGTGCGACTCAATCAGCTCAAGCGCCATCCACGCGGTGTGGTGCGCAGCGTCAAGGTCGGCGCACGCACGATGTGGGCCAAGGCGACCGGCAAGAACCTCGTCGGCATGGGACGCGCGCTGATCGCGCCACTGCGCATCGGCCTGCAGAATGCCGGTGTACCGGTCCGCCTGAATACGGCCCTCACCGACCTCTACGTCGAGGACGGGGCGGTCCGCGGAATCTACGTGCGGGACACGGCTGCGCCGGAATCCGCTGAGCCGGAACTGGTCCGCGCTCGTCGAGCCGTGATCCTCGGATGCGGCGGATTCGAGCACAACGAGCAGATGCGGGTGAAGTACCAGCGCGCACCGATCACCACCGAGTGGACGGTCGGCGCCAAGGCCAACACCGGCGACGGCATCCTTGCGGCCGAAAAGCTCGGCGCGGCATTAGAAATCATGGAGGACGCCTGGTGGATCCCGACGGTGCCACTAGAGGGTGCGCCGTGGATCGCGCTGTCGGAGCGCAACTCCCCCGGTGCGATCATTGTCAACGCGGCAGGCAAGAGGTTCATGAACGAGTCGATGCCCTACGTCGAGGCCGGCCACCACATGTACGGCGGCACATACGGTCAGGGCCAGGGGCCGGGCGAGAACATTCCAGCCTGGCTGGTCTTCGATCAGCAGTACCGCGACCGCTACATCTTCGCGGGTTTGCAGCCCGGGCAACGTATTCCGAGGAAATGGCTCGAATCCGGCGTCATCGTCAGCGCCGGCACTCTTCAGGAACTGGCCGCCAAGACCGGCCTGCCCGCCGAGTCCTTCGCCGCCACGGTCCAGCGCTTCAACGGATTCGCCCGATCGGGATCGGACGAGGACTTCCGGCGCGGCGAGAGTGCCTACGACCGCTACTACGGCGATCCGACGAACAAACCCAACCCCAACCTCGGCGAGATCAGCCATCCGCCATACTACGCAGCCAAGATGGTGCCGGGTGATCTCGGCACGAAGGGCGGTGTCCGCACCGACATCCACGGCCGTGCCCTGCGCGACGACGGCTCGGTGATCGAGGGCCTCTACGCAGCGGGCAATGCGAGTGCGCCGGTAATGGGACATACGTACCCGGGCCCCGGCGGAACGATCGGTCCGGCCATGACATTCGGGTACCTGGCAGCCTTGCACGTCGCGGGGAAGAACTGATGCCGATCAATCTCGACGAGGCGCTCGGCGCAGAGCTCGAGCCGGCCGAATTTACCTGGACGAGTAGCGATGTCCAGCTCTACCACCTCGGACTCGGCGCGGGTCGGGACCCGATGGACAAGCGCGAGCTGCGATACCTCGTCGACGACATCCCACAGGTGCTGCCGACGTTCGGCAATGTGGCGCAGAGCCTTCACATGACGGAGCCACCCTCGGTGAAGTTTCCCGGCATCGACATCGACCTGTCCAGGGTGCTACACGCAAGCGAGGCGGTGTCGGCTCCCGGCCCGATCCCGCCGTCGGGTACAGGTCGGGCCGTCACCCGGTTCACCGACATCTGGGACAAGGGCAAGGCCGCGGTGATCTGGTCGGAGACCACCGTCACCGCACCGGACGGAACCACGCTGTGGACGCAGAAGCGGTCGATCTTCGCCCGCGGCGAAGGCGGCTTCGGCGGCGAGCGCGGCCGGTCCACATCTTCAGAGCCGCCAGGCCGCGCACCCGATCTCGAGCTGGCCATTGCCGTGGCGCCGCAGCAGGCCCTGCTCTACCGGATGTGTGGTGACCGCAATCCGCTCCATTCCGACCCTGACTTCGCTGCGGCGGCCGGGTTTCCGCGCCCTATCCTGCACGGCTTGTGCACCTATGGGATGACGTGCAAGGCCATGGTCGACGCCCTGTTCGACGGCGACGCCGCGCGCGTCGGCGGATACGGCGCACGATTCGCCGGCGTGGTGTTCCCCGGCGAGACACTGAAAGCCAGCATCTGGAACGAAGGCGACAGCTTCCGGGCGGTCGTCACTGCGCCGGAGCGCGACCATGCGGTTGCGCTGGCCGGCGTGGAGTTGATGCCGGTCTGATTCGTGGCTCCTCAAACGGACGCGAGGCTGCGGATAGTAAGCTACCCGCAGCCTCGCTGCATGTAAGTCTCGGAAACTCGTTACGCACCAAGCAGTTCGGGGGGTTCCTGCTGGAGCGTCGCGCACAACCAACGGATCGTGCGTCGAACACCCTCCGCGAGGTCGACCGCCGGGGTCCAGCCCAGTTCGTTTTTCGCCTTGATCGCCTCCAAGGCGATGGAGTCGGACTCGGCGCCGACATCCACGGCGAAGCCGGACGGCGACGGTCCATCGAGGATCGCCGACATCAATCCGTGTACCTCGGTCAACGTGACGTGCCGGCCGTTGCCGATGTTGAAGGTCCCGGTCATTTCCATGGGAGCGGAAGCGGCGCACATGAACGCGTCGACGGCGTCGTCGACATAGACGTAGTCGTGTGTGACCGCGCCGTCCCGATAGGCCACATAGGGGCGGCCGGTGACCATGGCGTGACCCAGACCCGCGATCACCCCGCCAGCCCCGTGGGGATGTTGCCGGGGACCGTACACGCTGGCCAAGGCGAGGCAGATCGGTGCCAGGTCATACATTTCGGCATAGGCACGCAGATACAACTCGCCGGCGAGTTTGGCGACCGCAAACGGTGACAGCGGATCGACGCCGTTGCTTTCGTCAACCAGAGAACTTCCGGGTGCGCCGTAGCGCGATTCACCTGACGCGGCATAGACGATCCGTCGAACACCGGCCCGCCTGCTGGCTTCGCACAGGTTGATCGTGCCCAAAACGTTGCAGCGCGCGTCGAACTGAGGGTCGGAAACCGACGCGTCCTCGTCGACCTGTGCCGCCAGGTGGAAGATCACCTGCGGATTGGCGCCCGCGACGATGTCGCAGAGTTCGGGCGCCAGAATGTCGCCCTGTACAAACGTGAACTGGCGCGGACTCGACTCGGTGCAGCCGAATGCGTGCTCGAGATTGGCGGTGACTCCCGTGCGAAAGTTGTCGATGCCTATCACCTGATGACCGTCGGCCAGCAGCCGGTCGACAAGACTCGAACCGATGAATCCCGCTGCGCCGGTGACCAGGGCGCGCATCAGGGGGCTCCGAATCGATCACTCCGCAGTTCTGGCACGGCATACCCTTCCGACCGGGGGCGTCATCGCAACATGTTACGGATTAGCTGTCAAGATGCTGGACGGTTTCTGATCCCGTAATCTATCATCGGCAGGTCATCGCGAACATGCAATTTAGCAAATTTTATTCTCGGTGCACCGGTTGCTCGCTCCTCGCGAGGTCAATGTAGGAAACAGCATCACCGAGCGCAGGCAAGAATGGACGTGCCGAACATCGGACAAGTCGGATCTTCGTCTGGAACTGTGCTGGCACCACGTCAGTTAGCAAATCAAACTTGAAGACGCAAAGGTTCATGGAATCGAGACGCCTCCGCGAGACACCTGCGTCGCTATAGCATCACTGGCAACTACCCCCAGTGATTGCCGAGAGGAGACCCATGCCACCTCTCCTCAACGTGAAGTCCTACGCCAGAAGGCTGGCTCCGGTCGAGACACTACTGGCCAGGAGGCGCGGGGCCGTCAGGGCAAACTTCCTCGAGCGGACCATTCCGCACGGCGGCATCGGAGCGGAGATCGGCGTCTACAAGGGCCACTTCACCCGCTTCATCCTCGACGCGACGGCGCCGGCGAAACTTCACCTGATCGACCCGTGGTACCTGATCGGCGAAAGATGGCCGTGGGCCGACGGAAACAAATCGACCGTCGACGCACTGGCCCGCGTGCTCCGAACGTACGCCGCGGAACTCACCTGCGGCAGGGCCATACTGCATGTCGGATACGACCTTGAGGTGCTCGCCACATTCCAGGACGACTATTTCGACTGGGTCTACCTCGACTCGACGCACGATTACGAGCACTCGGTCGACGAACTCGAACTCCTCGCAAGAAAAGTGAAGGCGATTGGTGTCATCGCGGGGGACGACTGGCAGACCGACCCCGCCCACGTTCATCATGGCGTCTGCCGCGCGGTGCGAGAGTTCGTCGGCCGCGAGCCCTATGAGTTGTTCTATGCCGATGATACGAACAAGCAGTGGGCGATCCGCCGGCGTCAGAGCACGACGCCGGACCTCTGACGCACCAACCTGGGGACCCACAGTAGGTCCGGCAAGACCTGTGCGGCAAAGATGCCCAGTGCTGCGGCACAGGCGACCCCCACCGCTCCGAAGTGGTAGGCCACCAGGCAACCCACGGCGACGCTCACCACCGCCATCGCCATGGTCCACCGCGCCTGCCACCGCGCCTCGTCGGGCCTGGTCAGCAGCACGAAGGTAGGCAGGTGTATCGCCTGCCCCAACAGAATCACACCGAATGCCATTGCAAGCCAAGGTGATACATCGATCCGGCCGCCCGACAGCACCTTCGCGGCCCACGGCCCGAACGACGCCATACACACCATCGCGACAATCGCGCAGCCGGCCAGCGCTGCGGTGAGCCGCCACCACAGTCGAACGGTCTCCTCAGTCGCCGCGCGCCGTTTGACGAACACCGGCCAGTACGCGAGCGCGGCCGTCGACACGACCTGCCAGCAGATGGCGTAGAACTGTGCCATCAGCGCATAGCCAGACAACTCCACCGGCGTCGACAAGTGGGCGAGCACAAGCCGTCCGGACTGCGTGCCCGCTGCCAGCCCGACCCCCACCGCGAACAACCACATGCTGCCGGCGAGCAGGCGGCGGCGGGTAGCCGATGGTGTCACGCGCGCGAACGCCGATCGGCCGAGCCCGGTGATGCGCAGCGCGAGCGCCGTCCCGATGGCCTGACCGATGACAACACCGCCGAGTCCCGAGACGGCGTACCAGATTCCGTCGGCATCGATCACGTACAGCAAGGCCGTAAATCCGAGTGCGAACACCGGGCAGCTCATGAAAATCAACGTGGCCAATGGATTCCGATCGATACCGATCAGGATGCGGACTCCGAGGCCGGTCGGAATCGTCAGCGCGAAGACACATGCCGCTACCGTGATCGCCCACCGGTCGGACGGACCGCTTGCAAATCCGACGAGGTAGGCCCAGCCGTTCACCGCCATGACACCGAGCGCGGCCACGACGATGACCGCCGCTACGGAGCACAGCACGTGGTAGGCCCGGCGGATGACATCCACCGCGGCCGGGTCCCGGCCCGGCCCCGTCAGTTGCGCACTCGCGCTGAGGACAGTGGCACCGATACCGAGATCGGCGAACGGAAACAACAACGTCAGGGTCGAGATGAGCGCAACCAGTCCGTACACCGCCTCGCCCGTCTCGCGCACGATGACGGCGGTGTTGATCAGGCTCAGCGCGGCGACGACGGGTGTGCCGATGACCCGATAGAGCGGGCCGTACAGAAATGCCCGACGCTCGGCGGGCGCAAGGCGGGCCAGGCCGGCGGTCATCGGCCGACTGCGGCGCGTGATGGACGCATCACGATCCTGGCCGCGTTAAGGACCGCGTAGCACAAAGCGAAGGCCCCGGGTTGTCCGTATCGCAACCCGGACTGCATCGATCGGCGCACTCCGGCCAGTGATCGCGCGGAGACTGCGGCGCTGACCGGACTGGTGCAGAGATAGTCGCCGAGCACTCGCGGTGACTCGTTGGCCAAATACTCGAGGCCCCAATCGATGTACTCATCGGTGCGGTCGGAGGTGTCTCGCGACACCGAGGCGTTCGCGACGTTGTAATCGCTGAGCGCCTCTGCCACCTGGACCACTCGTACCTCGGGGACCGTGCGCTGAACGCGGATCAGCCAGCTCGGTTCGTCATGCGGTTCGTCCGCGTGCGCGTCCCATCTGACCTTGCGGGCGAGTTCTACGGGGAAGCACAGGGTGGAGGTCTGTAGCGCCGCACCACCGAACCCGAGTTGGGTGAACCGGAACAAATAGTCGGCAATCGGTTCGCCCGGTTCGATGAGCCGGCGCGGCCACGTTCGTCGACGAGTACCCGGGCCGATTGCCACCAGGCGCGACGACGCGATCCAGGGCCGGCCCGTCGCCGGTCCCACCGCATCGAGCTGCTTCGCCAGCTTTGTCGGGTACCACTCGTCGTCATCGTCGAGCAAGGCGATCACCGAGCCGCGAGCCGCATCGATGCCGAGCTGTCGACACCGCGCCGGACCACTCCGAGACCCGCTACGGAGCAGCACGATCCGCTTGTCGGGCGGCATCGGCACGGGCCGGTCGGTATCCACCACGACGACGATCTCCGTCACCGGATATGTCTGATCGAGGACGGACTGCAACGCACGGCCAAGCGAAGGCCGCCCGATCGTGGGTATCACCACACTGACGTCCGGAGTCACGGCGGGCTCGGCTCCCTACGGAAGTGCACGGCGCAGAACAACAACGCGATGCAGGCGTGCTCGGGGATCATGTTGTAGGTCCAGGAGGTGTACATCAGATCCCAGATGCCCTGGAGGCCGACAGTCACCGCCAGCGGGGCCCATGGGCCAAAACGCGGGTAGTTCCAGACGATTCCCAGGCACGCCACCAATAGCCACAACGGAAGAAGCACGGCGAGCACGCCGCCCTCGGCCCAGGACCCCATGAGGACGGAGTGGGTCGCGGAGTAGTCGAAGACCGGCAACCGCCAGTACACGTCGAAAGGAAATGTCGCCGGATAGCCCATTCGAACCGCGAGATGCTCTGCCTGCGTATACAACTCGGTCGTGAAGTTTTGGCCACTGCCCCACCCGAGGATCGGACGCTGAAGTATCGCGGCGATGTTCATCGGTGGCTCTGTCCGGCCGACCAGGAGCAATGGCAGGTCCGTGGCGTCCTGCTCCATCGTCTTCTTCTGAAGCGCAGTGCCGAACAATCCGGTTCGGGCCACGATCGGCATCACATAGGCGAACAGCAGTCCGAACACGAGGATGACCGCGAATCGCCAACCCCGCCGCAGCCGTGAACCCAGGAATCGGTGAGCGAAGAAGACGGCCGCGGCAAGCAGGCAGACGAGCGCGTGTGACCGAAAGTTGAGGCCGAGGCTCACCAGCCCGAGCAACGTCAACGCGATGGCCGGTACCAGCGGCGCCACCCGCGCCTTGATGAGCCCGTAGAGAACGAGGATGGTCACCGCATGGGCGATCCCGTACTTCCACAGGTTTCCGAAGCCGCCGCTGTGCGTCAGGTCGATCCCCTGGAAAACGAAGAACGCGACCGAACCGGCGGCGACGCCCGCAAGGAGTGTGGCGGTGCGGTCCACACTGCGGCCGGTGAGCACGGTGAAGCCCATCAGATACAACGAGAAGCCGGCCGGCGCCATCGCGTTCGGCCACAGCACGCTGACGTCGTTCACCAGACCGGACGCCAGGAACGAGATCCAGCCCAACGCCGCCAGCACCAGCGGCACCAGGTCGACCCCGCGGTGCCTCATCAACAGAAAACCCGGCACCACGAGCAGGCACACCAGCGACAGCGCCGTGACCGAGATGTTGGCAACCTGGATAGCTGACAGGGCACCGACGGCCAACAGCCCGGCCTGACCGATGAAGCTTCGCCGGATATGCTGCACGTCTGCACCCGTCCGGACGGGAATCACCCCGTCATCGGTCGCGACGTTTGCACTCGTGGCGGTCACTGACACAGACTAGACGATAGCTGTTGTTGAAAATAGATGCGGATTATGCACAATTTCACTAGTGTGAACGCCACCAGAAATATTTGCCAGCAGAGAGGTGAGTCCGTGTCGTACGTGCGACCGACCCGATCGCTCGGAGCGGCCCGCGGTCGTTCCTACGACAAGGGCCGCGGGTTTGCCGCACAGGCGCTGTGGGTGGCGGTCTCGACACTGATCTTCACCAAGGTCTGGTGCCCCAACCGGCTGCGCTGCGCGATCCTGCGCTGGTTTGGCGCGCAGATCGGCGAAGGAGTGCTGATCCGGCACGGTGTGACGGTCCAGTGGCCTTGGAAGCTGTCGGTCGGCGACAACTCATGGATCGGCGTCGGGACGGAGTTGAGCAACCTCGAATCGATCGTGATCGGCTCCGACGTGTGCATTTCGCAACGCGCGTATTTGTGCACCGGGAGCCACGATCGTTCGTCGCCGATTTTCGAGTTCGACAACGGCCCGATAGTCATCGAGGACGGAGCGTGGCTGTGCGCCCGCACCACGGTGCTGCGAGGCGTGACCATCGGTGCCGATTCCGTCGTCGCCGCCACCTCGCTGGTTTCCCAGGACGTGCCGCCGCGTTCCATCGTCCGCCCTCCTCAGCCGAGCATCAGTCAGATCTAACGGACATGCGGATATTGCAGGTGGTCAGGCTGGCCAGCCCGGACGGAACATCCGGCGGGACGATACAAGTCGCGCTCAACCAGAGCGCAGAGCTGATCCGCCGCGGCCACCAGGTGACCGTTGTCGCCGCCACGCGCGGCTATGACGTGGTCCCCGACGAGCTCGACGGCGTGCCGGTAACCCTGTTCCCGGCTCGGACATTGGTTCCCGCAACGGGTTTCGCGGGCATGGGCTCGCCCGCGCTGAGCAGATGGTTTCGCGCCAACTGGACGCGCTTCGACATCGTCCACATTCATTTCGCCCGCGACCTCGTGGTGCTACCGCTGGCGCTGGCCGCGCGCCGACGGCGTCTTCCGTGTGTGCTCCAGCCTCACGGGCAGGTGGTGCCCTCGACTCATCCGTTCGCAGCACCGCTGGATGCGATGTGCACCCGGAAACTGTTGCGCGCCGCGGAAGCGATTTTCTATCTGACCCCAAAGGAGCACGATCAGCTGGTTGCGGTCGGAGGTCCGGACCTACGGTTGACCCAGCTGGGCAATGGCGTGCCGGAGTACCCCAGCGCCGTGCCGCCTGCCGGGCCGCCGGAGGTTCTGTTCGCCGCCCGCATGCACCCGCGCAAGCGGCCGATCGCCTTCGTCGAGATGGCCAAAGCGCTGCTGGAGGCGGGCGTGGACGCCCGGTTCACTCTCGTCGGGCCCGACGACGGCGAGGGCGTGGCGTTACGTGCTGCCATTCAAGGACAGTCGCGGATCACGTGGGAGGGTGCCCTTTGTCCCGGGACGGTACCGAAGCGGATGGCTTCCGCCAGTGTGTACGTGCTGCCGTCCGTGCGTGAGCCCTACCCCATGGCCGTGCTCGAGGCAATGTCGGTCGGACTGCCAGTGGTGATCTCCGCCGATTGCGGTCTGGCCCAGCTGGTTGAGCGCGCGCGCTGCGGTGTCGTGGTCGAACCCGAAGTGCCGGCCTTGGCGGCTGCGGTCGGTTCGATCCTCGCCGATCCACCGCTGGCGTCGGCGATGAGTGGCCGGGCGCGCGAGGCCGTGCGGGCCGAAGTCTGTATGGACCAGATCGGCGACCAGTTGGTCGACACGTACACCCGAGTCGCAGGTGGTGTCCGATGACCGCTTGGCGCAATGTGCTGTTCGCCGTCGTTCTGCCGGTGGTGTTGATCACCGAGCTGGTCGTGGCGTCCGTGCTGGCGTTCAGCGCAGAAAGCAAGGCGACACAGTCGTCGTCGCTGAGCATCGCGGTGGTTGGCGACTCCTATGCCGCCGGGCGCTACAACCGTGCGGTGTGGCCGACCCTGCTGGCCGAGCGAACCGGTTGGTCGGTCGCCAACTTCGCGCTGCCTGGCGCCGGATACGACGCCGACGGTCAGGGCGGTTACGCGTTCACCTACCAGGTCGACCGCGCGCAAGGCGTCCAACCGCAGATCGTTCTCTTCGCCGGGGGTCTGGCAGATACCAGTCTGGCCGATACCGCGAGAATCACCGTGGGCGCCATCGACGCGATCAACAAGACCAAAATCGAAGGGCAACGGGCGCTTGTCGTGGGCCCCACCTGGTACGAGACGCCCGTGCCCGACGCCGTGCGGCACGTGTCGGATGCCGTCCGTACCGTCGCGGATCAATCCGGGGTGCCGTTTCTCGACGCCCTCGACCCGCCATGGCTGACGCGCGACGAGATGCGCGACGACCTGAGCGGACCGACCGACGCGGGTCAATCGGTGATCGCCGACAAGATCGCGGCGTGGCTGCGAGCCGAGGTCGTCGCATGAACCGAATCCGTTGGATCGACATGGCCGCGATCGTCGCGACGATCGCCATTATCGCCGGACTCGGCTTCGCGATGCGACCGGTCGACACTGCCAAATCGACGATCCAACCTACAGCCGCGCACACCGAGCGCCCGCGACCGTTGGATGCCAGTCGCCCGACGGCGTTGTTCATCGGCGACTCGTATCCGCTCGGCACCGGCTCCGCAGAGATGTCGTATGCATGCATGGCTGCGGTACGCGTCGGGTGGTATTGCAAACTCTCGGCTCTGCCCGGCACCGGATTCATCAGCGGAGGAACGGCGAATCGGTTCCTCGTCGACCCGTACCTCGGGAACTCGACGTCCTTCATCGAACGCATACCGCACTTGGCGGACCTCTACCAACCCGATGTCGTGGTGTTCGACGGCGGCCGGAACGATCAGATGGCGCCCGTCGAAGACGTTTTCGACGTGATGAGAGGCACGATCGAGCAAGCCAGACAGGTCTGGCCGAAAGCCACCATGGTTCTCATCAGGCCGAGGTTCCTCGCGAGGCCAGATGACGACCTGGGATACGACGACGACTTCTTCACCGGACTGGTGGACGACATCCCCGGTCTGGTTGTCCTCGACCCCCTCAAGAAATTCTCCGACTACGACACGTCGGCCATGTTGAAGAAAGACCGCATCCATCCGAATCGACTGGGAGACCTGGCAATTACCGCAACACTGGCCGAATCCCTGTCATCTCACCGATTGGCCAATCCGACATGAACACTGCTCTTAGCGCTTACGGTCGAATACTTCGCGCGCGGTGGCGCTGGCTGGTGTGGGGCGTGCTCATCGCTGTCGGCGCAGCCACCGTGCTGTTGATCGTGCAGCCACCTCTGTACCGTTCGGAGGCCACCATTTTCGTGCGAACGCCCGGGGACGTCAGCCAGGTCGTCGACGGGGGCGACACATACGCGCAGGCCCGCGCCAAGACCTATGCCGCCCTGGCCGGCAGTACGAGCGTTTCGGCTCGCGTCATCGCCGATCTGGGGCTGGACCTCGATTCCGAGACCCTGTCGCGGCGTGTTCAAGCGTTCAACCGGCCTGGGACGGCGCTCATCGACATCGCGGTCAGTGCACCGTCCGCGGCCGAGGCCCGCCAGACCGCGGAAGTCATGATGTCGGAATACTCGGCGACCGTTCGGACGCTGGAGTCGGTTCCCGGATCGCTGGTACCGCGGGCGGAACTTGTCACCGTCGACCCACCGCGGGAGGCGGTGCGCGTAGTGGCGTGGGGCGCGCCCGTCCCGCTCGTCCTCGCGGCCGCGACCGTGATCGGGCTGGTGCTCGGATCGCTTGGGGCCGTGATCCGTTCAGTTTTCGAAAGTCCGTCTCGCCATAGGGGCGACGCTTCTCAACCGGAGCAGGTGACAGTGTGAACCTGAAAGAATTCTCCGCTGCTGTGGCTCGATACCGATGGACGGCCGTGGTGGCGGCGGCGGCGGTACTGGTCTTCGGCCTTGCCGTACTGCTTCTGCTCCCCGCCAAGTACGTGTCCAACACGCAGCTGCTGGTGACCATCGAGGGAGCGACCACCGCTGACGCGTACCAAAACGACGAGGTGGTCGCGGGACGGGTCAATTCCTACGTGGGGCTGTTGACGAGCGGCGCCGTCGTTCAACGTGTCATCGACTCGCTGCATCTGCCGCTGGACGCTTCCACTCTCGCAGCCAAGATCAGCGCCACCGAAGTTCCACCGAGAACATCGCTCATCGATGTAGCCGTCACCGACGATTCACCGGAGCGGGCGCAACAGATCGCCACCACACTGACCCGCGAGTTCATCAGCTACACCGACGCGCTGGAGACACCGACCGGTCAAGACGGCCAGAAGGTGCACACCAGGGTCGTCACCGAGGCCAGTCAACCGCACGCGCGCACCGCCGAGCGTCTGATGCTCGGCGCGCTGATCGTCCTCGCCGCGCTGCTGGCGGCGGCCGTGGCGGTATGGGTCCGGTCGCGAACCGACCCTGTCCTCCGGTCACCGGACCAGGCCGAAACCGCCGCAGGTGCTCCTGTGCTCGCAAACCTCATGACGGACGGCGACCGTGCCTCCGAGCTCAACGAATACCGCCGGCTGCGCACCCGGCTGGGATCGATCGCCGCACCCGCGAGGGACGACGGTCGCGGACGTGTTCTCGTCTTGGCCTCGGCCGCAGACGAGCTCGATACGCCGTTAGTCGCTTCCAATCTCGGTCGCGCGATGCAACTCTCGGGCGGCCACTCGATCGTGCTGGATGCCTGCCCAACTCGATCCCTGGCCGATGAGACGGACACCGAGCGTCCACCCGGCCGGCATGCAGACCTGCCGGAAACGCGTCCCATGCGTGCGTGGGTGGACGAACCGAATCAGTTGGCTACCAGGGTGGCGGCGGAATTGATCGATGAGTTGCGCGGAAAATACGACAACGTGCTCATCGCCACTCCCCCCGTACTGTCCACGGTCACGGCGTCCACCGTGGCCGAGTACGCAGACGCGGTCGTGCTCCTGGTATCCCCGGGGACGACCGCCAGGCGTGGTGTCGCCCGTGCCGCAGCCGACCTGCGCGCGACCGGGGCGCCATTGATCGGCACGATCGTTTGTCGAGCAGGAAACCCGTACCAAGCGCCGCTCCGGCCGGATGCCGGGTCGACTGTCGAAGAGTCGAATAACGAAGTGCTGCGTAGATTTGCTTCATCCCAACGAAGGGGGTCGATGACTTGGACCTGATCGATGTCATACGTGCGTGCGTTCGACGCTGGTATGTCTTCATCCCGCTGCTGGCCTTCGTGGCCTGGTTCAGTTACTCGTCGTACAGCGCGATCAAGCCCGTTTACTACGCGAATGCTCTGATAAGCGTTGCGCCGCCGAGCACCAGGATCGACAACGCCCCGGCCGGGGTCGCCATCCCCCGAAACGGGCTCCTCGATGTCGGTGGGGCGGCACTGATCGCCAACATGGCGACGTTCAGCCTGCGCGAACCGAGCGTGGTGAACGAGGTGGTCGCCGCCGGCGGTCAGTCCAATTACACCGTCAGATTGCTGCCGGCGCAGGGCACGACGGCACCACAACCGGTCATCATGATCGAGACCTACGAAGCGAATCCGACCGACGTCACCACGACGCTCGAGTTGGTCATCGCCAAGGCTGACACGTCTCTGCACAACCTTCAGCAGAATGCGAGGGTTCCCGAGGATCAGATGGTGGTGCCCTTCGTGGTCTCACCGCCCGGCGCCCCGGCAGCGGAGATGCCGTCGTCCCCAGCCCGTTTGGCCATAACGATGTTCGCAGGCGGACTCGTGGCGGCCGTCCTGACCGCACTGCTGGTTGACGCACTGCTCGGTCGTCGCAGACGCTGGATCAGGGCACGTGCTGCACGGACGACGTCGACGGTGGCCGGTCCGGCCTGTGACTACACAGCAACAGACCTCACCAAGCGCGATGGTGCCATTCCGATCAATCACAGTCCGGTAGACGCACACTGAGGGGCACGCTAAGCCCCGAGAATTCGCCGAAGGGCCTCTGAAGCCCTTGTCCCCACCAGGGTTCGTCGCGGCGGTCCGTTCAGCCGACTCGCCGGTGCATGACCTCGACGGTCCCACTCAACCGCGTCGGCACGCTGAAACACGCAGCGCGAGAGGCGGCCCCAGCTGAGAGCTGGTCGAAGATCCATCGGTAGGTGCGCTCGAGGCCCTCCTGCAGATTGATCGTCGGCTCCCAGTTGTAGAGCTCTTTGATCATCGTGTTGTCGCTGTTGCGTCCCCGCACTCCGCGTGGGGCGTTCAAGCGGTAGGTGCGGTCAACGGTGATTCCGGCGATCCGCTCGATGATGCTGACCATTTCGTTGATGCTCACCCGTTCGACACTGCCGACGTTGACCGGCAGCGCGTTGTCGCCGGCCATCAGTAACAGGACTGCATCGACACAGTCGTCGACGTAGAGGAAACTACGCGTCTGCTCGCCGTCGCCCCAAATGTCGATCTCGTGCCGCCCGGACAGCACGGCCTCGGCGATCTTGCGGCACAGAGCGGCGGGGGCCTTCTCCCGACCGTCGTCGTAACTGCCGTGAACGCCGTAGATGTTGTGGAAGCGGGCCACCCGCGTTTCGAGACCGAAATCCTCATGGAAGTGCCGGCACATCCGCTCACCGAACAGTTTCTCCCAGCCATAGCCATCCTCGGCCATGGCGGGGTACGCATCGGATTCCTTGAGGGGCGTGACGTCGGGCTCGGCCTGTCGGTTCACGTTGTACACGCAGGCCGAGCTGGCGAAGAAGTAGCGGTGGACGCCGGCATCCCGAGCGGCAAGCAGCAAGTGTGTGTTGATCAGCACCGAGAGCATGCATTCGGCCTTGTGCGAATTGATGAACCCAATGCCACCCATATCGGCCGCAAGGTTGTACACCGTGTCCATGCCGCGGACAGCCTGCTGACAAGCGTCGAGCTTCGATAGATCGAGCCGTAGGCACTCAACACCTACGGGCATCTGATGCCATTGGTCGAAGGGTTTGATGTCGACGGCTCGAACAAGAAAGCCCCGTTTCACAAGCGCCGCGGCTAGATGGCCTCCGATGAAGCCACCACCACCCGCGACGAGCACGGCCTGTCGTCCGCTTATCAAGTGCATGCACTCCCCACACGTTTGCCCACTCCTGCGGATCCAGTCGCGCAGTGAGCACCACATTACGGGTCGCAAGCCGAAAATGCATGCGTGTCCGCAAACTCCGTTTTCTTTGCTTAACCTACAGATTTGTGCGGTTATTAGACATGTAGCCCCATTGGCGGACATGGTTTACCTGTTGCTGTAGCTACGGTTGGCGAGATAGCTAACTCGGCCTACAGCGTCCGTGCCCAGGCCTTCGACCAGCTGGCAAACATCCGATCAGGCGGTGCCGCAACCGGCGAACCGCAGCCGCCGGCCGTCATCAGCGGCGCGCCCCGACGGCGAAGCTCAATAAATTAGCTGCTAGGCTGCCAGCGAGCGAATCTTCAGCGTGTCAGCCGCGAGGTATGATGCGTCTCACCTGCAGAACCTTCCCGGGAGCTTCGCCTTGACCACGCTCATGAACGCCGTGAACGCGACATCGCGGACGCCATAGATGGCAAATTCGACATTTCCGCCGACAGAGACGCCCGGACTCGCCGCGCCCCGCAAACGACGGCGTTGGCTCCGGCGCTTCATCACAGCCGCCTGCGCGCTGCTCTCCGCCGCCTTGATCGGTGGCTTCCCGGTCTACGTGCGACCACAGATGGATCAGCTGCGCCATGCCGACGCGATCCTGATCCTCGGCGGCTACGGCGATTACCGATACATCTACGGCCTAGAGCTCGCGAGAGCGGGATGGGCGCCCAAAGTCGTGGTGTCGAACCCCCGCGGCGAAGACGATCGTTGGCTGACGGACTACTGCGCCACCCGGCACGCCGAGTTTGATTTGAACTGCTTCGCCCCGAACCCGCCGACCACCAAAGGTGAGGGTCGAGAGCTGCGACGACTCGCTTCGCAGTACGGGTGGCGGACCGTCATCGTGGTGACGTTTCCGCCGCATCTATCGCGAGCACGGTTCATCTTGGAGCGCTGTTTCGACGGTGATCTCGTGATGGCGGCCAGCCCGGATCGACTGTCGGCTGTCGACTGGGCCTTCGAATACGTCTACCAGACCGCGGGCTACGCGCGCGCGGCGTTACAACCGGGATGCTGAGCGCCGCGCGGCCCGCGAGCATCGGACCATATCACTTCCGTCAGATTCGCTACGCTTTGTCCGTTGCGCTTAAATGCCAGCACTTGATAGGTTGATCGGGTATCTTTGGCGTTGCCACGGCTCGGCGCACCGGATCTTCAGCTAATCCCAACAAGAGTCTGGATGCAGAAGGGGAACTGACTTGGACCTATTCGATGTGGCGGGGTCATGCGCGCGGCGCTGGTATGTATTCCTACCGCTGCTTCTCCTCGTCGGCTGGTTCAGCTATGACATCTACAGCTCGGTCAAACCGGTGTATTACGCGAACGCCGTGATAGGTCTGAACCCTCCGAGCAACAAGATCTACAACGCGGAACCGGGCGTACCGCTACCACGCAACGGTCTTCTCGATGTCGGCGGAGCAGACCTGATCGCCAACATGGCTGCGGTGGGTCTCCGCGAACCGTCGACCGTCGATCGCGTGGTCGCCCAAGGCGGCATGGCCGATTACGGCTCGAGAATGTTCCCGGTGCCCGCCAACACTGCGCCGTTGCCACTTGTGATGGTCGAGTGCACCGCCCCGAATGCGGCGGCGGCTACTCGAACCCTTGACCTCGTCATCGCGCAGGCCGGCGCGACGCTGCGAACACTTCAGCAGCAAGCACAGGTCCCAGAGAGCCAGATGGTGGCACCCTTCGTGGTATCGCCCCCGGGCGACCCCGCCCCCGGTATGCCTTCCCGAACGCGTTCGACCGTCGCGATCTTCGCCGCGGGAGCCGGGCTCACGGTCGTCTTGACGGTCATCCTGGACGTGCTACTCGTTCGCCGAAAGAGCAGAAAGGTTCTTGGGCCGGCCGAGCCTGGCGAGGGCTCCAAACCCGCCGACTCGAGCGTTGATGACACCAAGCCGACGCAGGTCACCACCGCCCCCGAGGCCGCGCTGGAACCCCGATGACAGTCGTTCATCGCACCCCGGCGGAGCCGGACCGTGATACCCCCAACCAATTCCGCACCGACACAACGCAAACCATGGACTCGCGCGAACGAACTCCGTGGCTGCTCGGCTTCCTCTGTGTGCTGATTTCAATTCTGCCCGCATTCGTCGTTCCTGCGGGGCCGTTGAAGAGCAACGGCTCGCCCGCGAAGTTGCTCGCGGTACTGTTTTTCGGCCTGGCCGTGGTCGGCTTCATCTTCATCCGGCGAACCGCCTCGACACGGACGCTTCGCCCAGGTGTCGCAATTGTCCTGGTCTACTTTCTGCTTCAAGTCGCTGTCTATGGAGTGGGACTCACCCATGACGACAGCACGATCGTCGAGGCGAACAAGACCCGGGCGCTGATTATTCTGGTCGCGAGCGTCGGCGTTGCGCTTTACACCTTGAGTCGGATCCGGACACTTAGGCAACGTAACTTTGTTCTCGGCTGTCTCGCAATAGGTCTCACCTTCGCCTGTCTGGTCGCACTACTCCAGGCACTGTCCCCCATCGACCTGCGGTTCCTGTTCCAGCCGCCGGGTTTCGTACAGAACATTGACACCGAGAATCTACGTTTCGATCAGCGACTCGGTGCCACGCGCGTCGCCGGTACCTCGCTTCACCCCATCGAATTCTCCATACTGGCCGCCATTTCGGTGCCTCTGACAATCTATTTCGCTCGCAACGCGGCGGCACGGGTGGTCCGCTGGGCCGCCGCACTGGCATGCCTCTTGGCATTGACATCAATGCCTGCGGCGGGCTCGCGGTCCGGCGTGGTTGCGCTCGCCGTGTCCCTTTTTGTGTACATGTGGAGCTTCACAGTCCGACAGATCGCCACCGCGTTGTTCGCCGGGATCACCGCGGTGGGGATCTACGTCGCTGTGTTCCCCAACATGGCCCTGGCCTTGTGGCACGCGATAACCGGGGCGCGGGAAGACGACAGCATCAAGGATCGGATCGCAGACTACGCGCAGGTGTCACAGACTTTCCACGATCATCCGGTGTTCGGCCTGGGCCTCGGCGGGGCACCACCCGATGTATACGGACTGCTGGACAATGAGTGGCTCCGGGCCATTGTGCAGGGCGGCGCGGTAGGGGTCATCGCTATGATCCTCCTGGCGGGCGGCGGCATCTTCGGCATCACGGCCGCGCTGCGCGCCGCCACCAATCGCACCGAACGCGAGCAGGCCTACATGCTCGGTGCCGTATTCGCCGCAATCCTGTCCTGCAGTTTCACTTTTGACCTCTTCTTCTACCAGCAGGCAACCTTCATCATGTTCATGGTCTTCGGTCTGCTGTGGTCGAATTACACCGTTCCGGTGGCCCCAGGCCCTGAACCAGCAACGGCTCGGCCCACGAATCACTTCCGGGCTTAGTCGCCCTTTGCCGCGGTTTGAGTGGACAAGCGTGCGCCGCGCAGGCGGCGGGCCATCTGGCGCAGTCCCGGCCCGGCCGGCGAGGCCTTGGCGGCGTTGATCGTGGCGTGGCGCGCCTTGCGCAGCTTGTGCCGCGCCCTACTGCGATTGACGCTCCCCTGGCTCACGCTGACCTCGCCCGTCTTGGCACGTCGCTTGTAATCGTCGTCGCCTCGGCCGAGGTCGATCCGGTTGATGCCGAGAGTCGGGGTGGCGGAGATAAATTCACGCAAAAGAATCCAGCCCGGAGACAACGGGGCGAACTCGCGATCGTAGACCGGAAACCACCAGTGCAGCACATGGTCGGAGCGGATGCCGAAGTGTGCGCCCATCAGACGATCACCAACATGCACAGTAGACAGCACGCCACCGAAGGCAATGTCCCGAGTATGCAGAAGGCGATGGATCAGCTGGGTCCGCTCCGGCTTGCCGAAGTAGTCCCGACTTCCAGTGGCGGCATACTGCGCGCGCTTGAGAGCGATCACCTGGTCGAGCACGGCGTCATCGACTACGTCGGCGGCAAATCGCATCAAACCATGGGTGCGTTCTGCTTTAGCGAGGCACCGCCGCGCTTCCTTCATCTTGTCCTTGCCGCTGCGTGATGCGCGCGACAGGTACCCGTCGAGGCCTCCGGTCGTGTCCAGATACGGCGACGGCTGGCGAGCGATGACCCAGGGATCGAACTCGGGCCCCGGTGGAAGCAGATGATCGAAGTCGAACTCTCGTATGCCGTCGACGAGAAACTCCGTCGGGTGCAGTTCTGTGCCCGGCTCGAGGACGGGTCCCTGAAAGTCGGCGCCGGGCCACCCGACCGGCCGCAGACGCCTTCCCTCCCGATGACCGGGCAGCAGCGCAGACACCTTCCCCGCCGCGTCACGCATCACCACCACAGAGACGGGTGGACCACTCGCATGCACGGCCGCGGCGAACCCCGGGTGGAAGTACGGGCTGTCCAAGCCCGGATTGGCCGCCCGCAGTGCGCGCCAGGAGCCGAGTTCCTCATCGGAAAGGGCGTCAAATGGCACGATACGGTTCACGTCGCCAGCTCCCGCACCCGGCGCGACGGCCGCACAAGGGCCAGAAAGGAAGCGCGAGACGTGCGTCGGCCTGCGGCCGCCCGGAGCCCCTCACCGACCGCCACAGCAGCGAAGTAGGCCGCCGAGCGCAACCGGCTGTGGCGGCGGCGGAACAGCCTCACCTTGTTGACCGTAAGCAGCGAAGCGAGCGCGGGATTGGTATCCGAGGCGCCGCCGACGTGCTCGAAAACCGCCTTGGGCTCGTACCACGTGCACCAGCCCTCATCGGCCGCGCGCAAACAGTACTCGGTCTCCTCGCTGTAGAGCAGGAAGGACTCGTCCCATGGGCCGACCTCGCGCAGCGCGGGCACCGACAGCAGCATTGCCGCACCGGTCGCCCATGCAGTCGTGCCTGGCCGCTCGTATGTCTCGAGATCCGTGATCAGCTCGCCGATGGATCCCAGACGTCCGGCGAGTTCACCGGGCAGCATCGCGGCGACCAGTGCTCGGCCCACCGTCGGCGTGCGGTGCAGGGTCCGTTGCATGAAGCCGTCGGGCTGAACCAGGCGCGGCACGATGATGCCGCGCCCGGGATCGCGGAGCGACGAGGCGAGCACGGCCAGCGAACCGGGCAGCACGCGGCAGTCGGCGTTGAGAACCAGAATCGCGTCCAGCCTGATCAGCTCCAGCACTGCAATACCCGCGTTCAGCCCCGCCGCATATCCCGCGTTGCGTCCGAGTTCGACGACCTGAACGGGAAGCCCGGCGAAGTTCTTCGCGATGTCAACTGTGCCATCCTTGGATGCGTTGTCCGCCACCACAATCGCGGCCAACGGCGTCTCCTGCTCGGCCAGCGAGGTGAGACAGTCGCCGATGACGTCGGCGCTGTTGTAGGTAACGATGACGACAGCCACCTGTGTCGGGTGTGTCACGCGGGTGCTCCTAGTCCCGAAAGGGACCTTCCACGAAGCCGTTTCACGGTCCGCGCGGCGCCGCCCCGAGCGCGCTGGATCAGCGGAGTGCGAGCGGCGAGCAGGTGGGCGATCCAAGCGGCGTCGGTGTCTTGACGCAGGCTGTTACGCGGCTGCAACCAGGCGTCCGGCCGCGCGCGTCCGCCATCACTGGTGAACGCGCGCGTCACCCCAGCCGCCCGCAACCGACGGAGCACATGGCGGTCGTAAGAACCGAACGGGATTGCCACGCGCGACACGGGGCGACCGATGACCTCGCTCAGCGCTTCGGAAGCCGCGGTCAACTCTTCCCGCGCCTGGGCGTCGTCCATCCGCCGCCAGTCCCTGTGCAACCAGCCGTGGGACCCGATAGCCATGCCGGCGTCCAACAGTGCGCCGATAGCGTCACGGTCGACCCGTCCACGCTCGCCCAGAAGGCCTGCGAGCACAAAGAACTCAGCCGTGAGGCCGCGCTCCACAAGCCGGGGCAATGCAATCTCCACATCGGAGGAGTTTCCGTCGTCGAAACTGATCCTCACATCTGGCCGGTCCACCACCGCATCGAGCAGCCGCTCGAACTGGGAGGTCCCGATCCAAACCTGATCCTCGCCGGGATCGAGTTGGCGGTCGACGGGACCGATCCCATGGACCACGATGTTGACCACCGAGCGCGCCATCAGACTCGACTCCGAATATAGGGTTTCCGCAATGGCCCGGGCGACAGGCCCAGTTTCGGCCGCAACTTGAGGAACCACCCGCGGTAGTACGCGAATTGCAGGAGATCTGCCCAACGCACTACCAGCACGGTACGCCAGCGCGCAGATCTGGTTCGCCCGCTGATGACGACCCGGCGCAACGAGTGTTCTTCGGCTCCGAGCCGGAGCTTGTATTCGTAGTGCCCCGGTCCCCCTTCGACCATTCGCTGCCCGCTCTCGATCAGCATCCGGAACATCTCGGTGAGGCTCACTCTGCCGATGCGGAGCTTGTCCAACTCGGGATCGGGATCGCGGGCAGGCAACCTCCAGTAACACCGGTCGCCGAGCACAAAGCAATACTCCATGGCGAGCACGCGGTCGTTCTCGCCGGCGACTTCGTAGAAGCGAACCCGTCCGGTCTCTGCCATGGCGGCAATGAGATCTCTGTTGAACTCGGCGCCCGCCGGCCAGTCACCGAAATGGCCGAGCTTGCCCCGCTGCTGCCAGTACGCGGCGTGCAACTCGGCGAAGCGGTCGAAGTACGCGACCGCCTCGCCACCGCTGACCGTTCGAAAGGTGATGTCGTACTGGCTCTTCAGCTTCCGTAGATAGCGGCGGTGAGTCTGACGCTGTGAGCTGCTCAGGTTCTGGAGGTACTCGTCGAATGATGCCGGGAACCGGAAGACCGTGTGCACACCCGGACTGTCGGAGCGCACGATTCCGAATCCTTCACCGACGGCGGCCTGCTCAGCGGCGCCTGCTGCGCGTGATAGTCCCGACAACGGCGAGAGACTGACGGCGTCACAGCGTGCGTCGAACAGCGATTTCAGGGCGAGACGCATCACCTGCTCCTCGAAGCCATCCACAAGGGCCGGCGTGAAGACCGGGAGAGTCGAGTCGGCCCCGACGAATTTCGCCAGCCGCACCGGTGCCGGCCCGGCCCAAACCCGTTGAACACAGAAGGGCAAGACGCCAACGATCCGCCGACCGTCCCACACGACGACGCCATGAAACGTTCGTCGTTTCCCATAATGCTTCCACCATGTCTCGAGCCAGTCGACCGTGAAGTAGATGTCGCTGCCGCTCTGCTCGACGAAGCCGTCCCACTCGTCGCGGATCCGCGCAAGTGCCTCAAGCGAATCGACGAGTTGGACGTGCAGACCAGGAGCGGTCTGTGCGGGCGGCTCCACATCACTGTTGGTCCGGCTGCTCTCGTCGCGTTCCCACCCGCGTGCCCTGCGGGGACCCCGCCGCTTGGCCAGCGCCATGCCAAGGAAAACCGCAGCGTCGACCGCTGATTGAGGACCGCGGATCGTACGCACGACCGCGGCCGCCGTGCCCGCGCTCGCCTCACGCTTGCGCATCTCCGGTCCCTGCCCAGGGGTCGAGAGTTCGGCGGTGCCTCGGCGGCCGCGGCGTAGGATCGCCAGCAGGCTCTTGGTATCGGTGGGCGTCTTGACGACCGACGGTTCGGTTGCCACCACGGCCTTCTCCGCCTGGTCGAAATGAAGTTCGACATACAAGTCGTCGCTCGTGACCATCGGGAACGCGCCGATGCGCCGATGCCCTTCCGCACTGAGGCCGTACGCGCCAGCGCCCCACATCGCACGCCCGTGCTGCGGGATCCGCGTACGTGCCCGGTAGAAGCTGCGCACAAGCGCACTGGCGCCATCGGTGTCGTATCTGCAAACGGGGCGGGCTGCCAACACATCTCCGCGCGCGAGCCGATCGAAAACCGCGAAAACAGCGGCGGCGGAGATTTGGATGTCCGCATCGAGATACAGTCGCGGCCACAGCGTTGCGCTCTCATCACCGGCGTTGAGCGCCGCGGGCTTTGATCCCTGCTCCAACTCCACGACCCGCACCCCGGGGACACTTCGGGCAACGGCGGCGGTGTCATCGACGCAACCGTTACACACCACGATCAGCTCGATGACTCCGTCGACTGCCGCGGCGCTCAGTGGGGCGAGCGTACGCTTGATCACCGACGCTTCGTTATATGCCGGAATGATCACCGCGCCGCGCCGAACTTGTGATACGAGAACTTGGTTCAGTGTTGTTCTCGAGCCGTCGACGAGCTCCTGCTGACCATTCACTCTCATGCCCTCACTGCTGTTGGTATACGCGGATGTAGTCGACTTCGAGCTGGTCGACGAGCAGCTGGTCGGTGAGAACCAGCCCCGCCTCTCGCTCCCAATTGTTGTCGACCATCATGTGGAGAATCAGTTGCATGGGCCCGTTTTCTATGCGCGAGGCGTCGGTGAACTCTCCGCATTTGACTCCGTTGATGTACCAGGCGATGTGGTCCGGTTGCCAGTCCACGCCTAACCTCGTCCAGTCCCGCGAGTAATCCCGGACCGGGCAGGCACCGTTATCCGTTTTGTCCGGCGCCGAATTGACCTCGGACTCCTGCTCGCGGTTGTCGTAGTGGTAGGTCATGTACACCTGTTCGGGATCCCCGCCCAGAATCTCGGCGATATCGATCTCGGTCCGGTAGTCGTATGACGGATCGGTCGGCAGCATCCAGAACGCGGTGAAGAAACCCGGGACGGCGGGGTATTTGATCCGGGACTCCACATATCCATAGGTGAACGGAAACAGGTATTTGCCACCCTTGTCGGCGTTCGGCCGGGCGGTGGAGAGTAATCCGGCCTTATAGGTACACATGTTCTCGTAGCACGCATCTTCGGGCACCGGCGGAACCAGGGGTTCGGCAACGAGTTTGGCCGTGCCATCGCTCACCCGGACCTGCGCCGGCCGGTACGTTTCCTTGCCCTTGTTGAAAGTGTCGGTGCAGGCGTCCGCGTAGTTCCAGTCGAAGCACGGCGTCAGCTTGTTGTGGTCGAAGTCATTGCCGTTGAACTCCTCGGAGAAAACGAGATGCCACGTCTTGCCAGGAGCCGCGGGGGCGGGGGGCGCAGTGACGCAATTTGGCGGCGAGCCGATCTCATCGGTGGCGCAGACTTCGGCGGTCGTACCGATCGAGCCGGATACACCGCACGACGGCAGCATCAGCAGGACCGCGACCATGGCGAGGCCAACCCTGCACGCGCGCAGCACAGCACCGGCCAGATGCGCTCTTCGCATCGGCTTGCGGGCCTTCGAGCCGGTGGCCTCAACGACGTGCACGGATTACTCCTCCAGGGCAGACCCGCGGATCGTCGCACATCCGGGCCCCCTTCGTATGTTGATTGCCAATTATGCATCTAGCTATTCGTGCACGCTATGTTGCGGCGGGTTTTCCCTTTCGGGGTTGCGAGACCGCAGGGGCGGCATCGCCGCAGCCGATGGTCATCCGTCGGATTTGGGACCTGATCAGCCGTCCTTAATACAAGATCGAGCTGTTTCACAGCGGTACCACCAGGCGCGATGGCGCCCATGAAGACAGCGCGGACTGACGTGGAAGTGAATATCTATGGCTATCATAGCCAAGTTCGCTGACTTGCAGCACCCGGGAAATCTAACGACCCGCGCGCCGCATATCCGCCAGATCACCGATCCAGGCTTCGTAGCGATCCAAAGCGGCATCTTCCGACAGCTGCTCGCTGCAGTACCGCTGACCGGCCTCACCGAGCTCGGCGGCAAGAGCGCGGTCGGTGCCGAGCCGAAGTGCCTCACTGAGCAAGACGTCAGGTTGGTCAGCGGCCACCCAAACACCGGCACCCGACGCCGCCAGTTCCGCGGCCGTCAAACCGGCGGGATCGGTGGCGGCGAGAATCGGCTTGCCGGAACGGTAATAGGAAGTCAGCTTGCTTGGCACCGCCATCTGCGCAACACCCGGACGCTCGTTCACCAGCAGCACGTCTGCAGAGCCGAGTGCGGCGGGAAATTCTTGTTCGCTCACGGGATCCAGGAACTCCAGATTTCCCACTCCGGCACCCGCCGCCTCCAGATTTGCGCGCTGATTGCCGTCGCCGAGAAGGACGAACCGCGCCCGACTGTTGCTGCGAGCGGCGAGCTTCGCCGCGGCGATCACGTTTTCCAGGCCTTGTTTCACTCCCATGTTGCCCGCGTGCAGGACCACCACGTCGTCGGGGCTCCAGCCATGTGCATGTCGAAAAGCGGCGCTTGCGCACGGATCCGGTGCGGTGATGTGAGTCCAGTTTTTAACCTCGCGGACCTTCTGCCGGTCGACGCCGAGGTGATCGACCAGATCGGCGGTGAATCCCCCATGGATCACTCCCACCCCGTCGGCCAGCCGGATCGCCGACGACTCGACGACGCGCACGGCACGGGCGACAAGACCGGATGCGGCGCCGGTCTCGGCAACACCGCGGCTGTACGAATCGTGCAGCAGGACCCCGATTGCGGGTCTTGGCCGGGTCAACCGGCCGCGCACCGCCGACATCGCCGCGGCCAACAGCGGCGGGGTAACACAGACCACGACCTCCGGCCTGCCCCAACCAGCGGTGAGCAGCTGCAACCCGAACGTCAGCTCCATCGCGGCCCGCCCGGGCCAAGTCACCTTTTCTGGCACGTGATGGTTGAACCGGCGAATACGTACGCCGTCGATCTCGTCGTCGGATCGGAAGCCGGCACTGCCCCGGTAGCGCTTCCACTGAGGATAGTGCGGATAACCAGTCAACACTCGGACGTCGTGTCCCCGTTTGGTCAGACCTGACGCGAGCCCTGTCGTATAGGGCGCTATTCCCGTCGGTTCCGGCGTGTAGTTAATACCCAGAATCGCCACTCTGACCGCGCGACGAGACATGTCGTCGAGCTTAGTTGGCGCATGCGCGCAGGTGAGGGCGTTTGACATCGCCGCCCGATCTTGACGGGTCGACGAGCGCCCAGGACGCGAATCGGGATGCCGCAAAGATGCTCCAACACTCTCTGGTGATGCCGGCAAGCCCGTGGACCCACTCGGCAATCCGCACGTCATTTTAGTTCTGGCAATGTATCGCCAGTTTGCCAACTGGGCTGTAGCATAGGCAACTGACGGCCCGCCTGATGATGACCACCAGGATTGCGATCCCGACCAACGGGTTTCGCGTCGCATGGTCCCTCTGGGTGTGGGGAGCAACAATATCGAGGGGATTTCGCGATGAGTCGTCCGTATCGTATCGCCGTCATCGGCGCAGGTTATTGGGGTCCTAACCTGGTCCGGAACTTCCGTGGCTCACCAGACTGGGATTTGGTCGCGGTGTGCGACCTCGACGAGGCGCGCGCCCGTAAGGTCGTCGGTCCGCGGACCATGGTCGACATCGAGACATCGGTCGAGCGCCTGCTCGCCCGCGACGACGTCGATGCCGTTGCTATTGCCACTCCGGCGAAGACGCATGCCTCGCTCGCATTGACGGCCTTCGCTGCAGGCAAGCATGTCGTCGTGGAAAAACCGATAGCGCAGACAACCGAAGAGGCGGCCGCGATGGTGCGGGCCGCGGACGAGGCCGGGCTGACGCTGATGGTCGATCACACCTACTGCTACACGCCGGCAGTCCAGTACATCCACGACACCATCCGGCGGGGCGTACTCGGCCACATCCTCTACGTGGATTCGATCCGCATCAATCTTGGTTTGATCCAGCCCGACATCGATGTCTTCTGGGATCTCGCCCCCCACGATCTGTCGATCCTGGACTACATTCTGCCGGGCGGACTCCTGCCGGAGGAGGTGTCTGCCACCGGCGCCGACCCGTTGCATGCGGGCAAGGCATGCGTGGGCTATGTGACGATGCCTCTCGCTACCGGCGGCACCGCACATGTCAACGTCAATTGGATGTCGCCCACCAAGATCCGTCAGATGGTGATCGGCGGCAGCCACCGAACCCTGGTGTGGGACGACCTTAATCCCCAACAGCGCGTGGCGATCCACGACCGCGGCATTGACCTGGCGACCCAGGGCACCCGCGACGCCGATCAGCGCCGGGCCGCCGCCATCTCGTATCGACTGGGTGACATCACCGTTCCCGCATTGCCGGAAAAGGAGGCCTTGTCGTCGATGGTGACGGAGTTCGCCTCCGCCATTCGTGAGCAGCGTCCACCGCGGACGGATGGACGAGCGGGTCTGCGGGTGCTCTCGGTGCTCGAGGCCATCTCGGAAAGTCTGGTCGCCCGCGGCAAACCGGTGAGCCCGGAAACACCGGTGGCCTTGTTGGACGGCACGCTGGCGTGAAAGTTCCTCTGGTAGATCTCGGCGCGCAGCACCGGGAGATCGCGGACGAGATCACGCCGCAGTTGCAGGAAATGCTGGAAAGCGGCGCCTTCATCGGCGGTGCCGCGGTTGCGGAGTTCGAACGGGAGTATGCGGAGTTCGCCGGGGTCAGCCACGTCGTCGGCGTCGCCAACGGCACCGATGCGCTCGAACTTGCCCTCCGCGCAACCGAAGTGATGCCGGGTGACGAGGTGATCGTCCCGGCCAACACCTTCATCGCCACGGCTGAAGCGATCAGCCGCATCGGAGCAATCCCCGTACCGGTGGACGTCGACCCCGAATACCTGTTGATCGATCCGGTCCTCGTGGAGAAGGCGATCACCGGCAAGACAAAAGCCATCGTGCCGGTCCATTTGTTCGGGCAAACCGCGCCAATGGACAAGCTGCTCGATGTCGCGGGCACGTACGACCTGGCGATCGTGGAGGACGCCGCTCAATCGCAGGGCGCCACACGCGCGGGCAAGGCGGCCGGCAGCTTCGGTGTCGCCGCGGGCACGAGCTTCTACCCCGGAAAGAATCTCGGCGCAGCCGGCGACGCGGGTGCGGTCCTGACCGATGACCCGGACATCGCGGCTCGGGTCCGCACCATCGCGGCACACGGCAGCGACCGCAAATACGTGCACGACGTCGTCGGCTTCAACTCGCGCCTGGATGCCATCCAGGCGGTGGTGCTGCGGGCGAAGCTGCGGCGGCTGAGTAGATGGAACGATCTGCGGCGAGGCGCCGCCGCGAAATACCTTGAACTGCTTCGCGAAGTGCCCGAGGTCCGCATCCCCGTGACCGATCCCGCCAATGAGGACGTGTGGCATCTTTTCGTGGTCCAGATCGACGATCGCGACCAGGTGCTCACCGAGATGAATGCCGCTGGCATCGGGGCCGGTATCCACTACCCCACGCCGGTTCACCTCACTGGCGCCTTCGCCCCGCTCGGCTATCGCGCGGGCGACTTTCCGGTTGCCGAGGCAGCGGCGAAGCAGATTCTCTCGCTTCCGCTGTACCCGCACATCACCCAGGCGCAGCAGCAGCACGTCGTGGCCACGCTATCCGCGGCGGTCAACCCAACCTGACGAGTCCCGTGGGTTCATCCTGGTAGGAGAGCCCGCACGCGCAACGCAGACAATCATCAAGCCGCGTTCCGCATTCGCACGCCCAGCCGATCACACGACCGGGGTTTCCGACGACAAACCCATGCGCGGGAACGTCTTTGGTAACCACTGCGCCCGCCCCGATGAATGCATGCGCACCAATCGTCGAACCGCACACGACGACGACACCGGCCCCCAACGTGGCGCCCGCCCGGACCACCGTCGGAAGGAGGCCTTCGCCGCTGCGCTTGATCGCCGCCCGCGGTCGCATGTCATTCGTGAAAACGACCGCCGGCCCGAGAAATACATCATCCTCGACCGTCACACCCTCGAACAGGAGGACACGATTCTTGACCGTCACACGGTCGCCGATCGTCACACCGCCTTCGACGTAGGCATGGTCACAGATATTGCAGTCGCGCCCTATCTCAGCGCCACCCAGGACGTGCGCGAACGCCCAGATCCTGGTTCCGGCGCCGACATGCTCACTCTCGCACAGTCCGTGTGGATGGACGAAGACTCCGTTGGGGGTTCCTGAGTTCATGACAAATCTTGTCTGACAGACAGTTTCGACTCTATCGAGCGACATTCGCCGGCAGGCCGATCAGTTGCCGATAGAACTCAACCAGCTTTCGGCTGGATACGTCCCAGGAGAGTTCTTCCTGGACACGTCCGCGCCCCACTTCACCCATCGAACGCCGCCGCACCGGATCCTTCAATAACTCATCGATCGCCAGCGCGAAGGCGTACTCGTCGTTGCACGGGACGTACACGGCTGCGTCACCGGCCGAAACGCGTTCCTCGGCAAGATCGAATGCCACGATCGGCCGGCTCATCGCCATGTACTCGGCGACTTTCGTCATCGTCGACACATTGTTGAGGGGACTCATGGGGTCTGGCGCCAGGCATACGTCGGCGCTGGACAGACCGCGTTGAATGGCGTCGTCCCCCACCCAGCCGGCGAACTCCACCATATCGGTGAGCCCCAATTCGTCACTCAACGCGACCATCTCGTCGAGCGCGTCCCCCGAGCCCATGAAGAGACAATGGACGTCGTCACGCCCGATCTTGTCTTTGAGCAGCGCGAGTGCGCGCAGAGCGTAATCAACCCCGTCCTGGGGCCCCATCACGCCCAGATACGCGAGCAGGTAGTCCTTGCCACGACGCAAGTTCGGGTCCGGATCACGTTGGGCGAAGCGGCGGAGATCGGGCGCGTTGCGGACCACCACGACCCGGTCGGGAGACATCTTGCCGCGGTCGATTGCGATCTTGCGATATGTCTCGTTGGTCGAGATCACCGCATCGGCGGCGGCGAAGTTGAGTCGTTCGGCATACCTCACCAGCCGGTGGAGAATGCTCCCGCCGTCGGGGAATCGGGACTGAAAGAGCTCGGGCACCAGATCGTGGTGATCGAAGACGAACCGCGCGCCGAACGGGCGCAGCACGAGCGCGATCAGGAACAGCAAATCGGGCGGGTTGCACGCCTGCACGACATCGATGCGGCCTTCCCGGCGCACTTTGACCGCGAGGCGCAGGATATGCCACAGCGCCATCGTGTACTCCCGGAAGTAGCCGACCACGCCCCCTGCCGCCGGCCGCAACGGGAATCGCAGGATGCGAATCCCGTCGATCACCGTCTGGCGTTCACGATCGCGGGTGGGGCCAACCGGGCAGATCACCGTCACCGCGAAACCCGCCTCGACCAGCGCACGACTCTCCTGCCACACCCGCCGGTCGGACGGCACCGACAGGTTCTCGACGAGGATCAAGATGTGGCCTGCCCTCGGAAATGAAGGGGGGCGGGCGTCATCGAGTACTTCGCTGTCACCAACGTCATCAGCCATCAACGGACCTCCCCGGCACCCATCTCAGATTCCCAGTGGATTGATTGCGGAAATATACTCGCACGGGCTTGTCACGCAGCATACGGCCAATATCGACGGGAGTCATAGCATTGCCCGTCCAGTTCCTCCCGGATCGCATGGGCAGTACACTTCGGGCCACTCCCGAAGTTTGCGATCGGGGGCGGTGTCTGGCCAGCTCCGCCCGGGTTTTCGGATCGCAGCACCGCATGAATACCGCAAGTGGCGGTGCTGGCAACTGTTCATAGGTTTCCTGCAATCGAAACTATCGTCAGCGTCGCCGAGTGATCGCCTCCGTCCACGCTTGATCGCGCTGCCGGTGGGACAGTGGTCGACGTCATGCACTCGATGGACCGCCACCCCACCCATTCGTGCGGCACTACTTCCCTGATAGTGGCCTTCAGGTCACCAGGGAGCGTCACGCTGTGAGCATGCTGTGAATATTCGGTCCGGCGTGCCGCCGGGGCAGGGCCGGCGCGATGCGAATTTAACTGACTTCAGAAGACACGAGGCCTTCGTCGAGCTATTATCGGTTGGCTGGTAGCCATCACAGCAAACACATGCTAGTTTTCACGCGTGCTTTCAGCATCTATTTGAGTCAGCCGGCCATAGCGGCGGCGGATAGCGGCGGCAAGCGCCAAGGGGGTAGGACGAAGTGGTAACTAGGACAACGCGGCTGGCGACCACCGCGACTGCATCGGGATTACGAGTCGGCGATCTTGTCGAGGTGCGCAGCTCCGACGAAATCATGGCAACCCTCGATGAACGAGGTGAGTACGAGCGTCTGCCGTTCATGCCGGAGATGCTCAAGTTCTGCGGCCAGCGCCTCACGGTGAACAAGGTGGCACACAAGTTCTGCGACACCATCAGCGGCACCGGCCTGCACAGGATGGAGAACGCGGTGCACCTGACGAATTCGCGCTGTGACGGTGCGTCGCACGGCGGCTGCCAGACCGCGTGCCTGATCTATTGGAAAGAGGCCTGGCTCAAGCGCGTTGAGCCGGGTGATGCGGCTTCTGCGAGCCCCGGCCGGATCGATTTGCCGCTGCTGGAAGTCAATACCCGCAGGGAGCCCGGACCCGACGGTGAACCGCGGTACTCATGCCAGGCCACTGAATTGATCCGCGCCGCCCCGATCTGTCTGCCCACTCGCAAGCTCGGCCAGTACGTCACCGACGTCAAGACCGGAAACGTCACAGCCTGGGCGTCGTTCATGGCTTTCCTGGTGGTGATGTTCAATCGGCTGCAGAACCTCAACAAACAACTGCTGCCGAGGCGGCTCTGGTTCCGCGACGGCCTGCCATGGGGCTTCGTGAAGGGACGCGTTGTCGGCACGACACCGACCGAGCGGCTCAATCTGCAGCCCGGCGAGATGGTCCGCATCAAGACCAAGGAGCAGATCGAGGCAACGCTCAACAAGGACAGGCTCAACCGAGGGATGGGCTTCGAGGAAGAGATGGCGCGCCTCTGCGGCCAAACAGCGCGGGTGGCGGCGCGGGTGACCAAATGCATCGACGAGGAGACCGGGAAGCTGCTGACCATGAAGACCCCGTGCATCATGCTGGAGGACATCGTCTGTAGCGGCGCGAATCACGCGAGCTGCCCGCGCCAGTTCATTCCTTTCTGGCGGGAGATATGGCTTGAGCGTGCCTGAGGGCGCTAATCTGGCGGCCACCGACACGAACGCGGAGCACGTCGAACAGATCGGCCGGAAGGCGGGCCGGGGGCTGACGTGGAGCCTGGTCGGGCAACTCATCACGAAGGTGTTCTCGTTCGCCCTGGGGCTGGTGCTGGCCAGGCTGCTGTCCCCTGCGGACTTCGGGGTGTTCGCAGTGGCGCTCGCCGCGAACACCTTCGCCATGGTGGTCAATGACTTCGGCATCATCGCGGCCTGTGTGCAGTGGCGCGGCAAGCTCGAGGACATGGCGCCGACCGCAGCCCTGATCGCCCTTTTCTCAAGTCTTTTCGTCTACGGGATGCTGTTTTGGACCGCGCCTGCCATCGCGACGCTGTCCGGCGTCCCGGAAGCCACACCGTTCATACGGCTACTGACACTCATCATCGTCGTGGACGGCATCACCGCCGTGCGCGCGGCCGCGTTGATGCGCCGATTCGAACAGGACCGGCTGACCAAGGCCAACGTCATCGGCATGCTGGCCAATGTGGCGGTGGCCCTGCCGATGGCTGCCGCGGGGGCGGGCGCGTACAGCATGGCGACGGGGCAGGTCGCGGCGGCTGTCGTCACGGGCATCATCGTCTTCAAGATGGGCGATCTGCCCATCAGGCTCGGGCTGGACCGCACGGTCACCAAGAGGCTGCTCATCTACGGCGCACCGCTGGCGGTCAGCCTCGGCATCGAAGCCGTGCTCCTGAACGCGGACTTCGTGCTCGTCGGCAATGTGCTCGGCGTGGTGGCACTGGGCTACTACCTGTTGGCATTCAACATCTCCAGCTGGGTACCTGGCCTCGTCGGCACCGCGGTGCGTTACGTGTCGGTGCCGGGCTTCTCCCGGCTGGCCGAGCAGCATGATGACGCGCTCGCGCTCGGTGTTCGCCGATCGGTGCCACCGCTGGTGGCGGCGATCCTTCCCGTCGCGGTGGTGATGGCGACCCTCGCCCCTGAAATGGTCGATTTCCTCTACGGCGAGAAGTGGGAACCGGCGGCCCTCGCGGTGCGCTTTCTGTCCATCCTGATGATCGTACGCATGCTGACGTCATTCGCATTCGACATTCTGATGTCCGTGGGCTCTACCAAGGCCACCGTGTGGTTGAACGCCGGTTGGGCCGCCGCGCTCGTGCCCGCGCTGTGGATCGGTGCCCGGCTGGATGGCATCCAGGGAGCGGCGATGGCCCACGGCATCGTCGGGGCGTTCGTCGCCATGCCGCTGGCGGTGTTGGCGCTGCACCGTGCCGGCGTCAGCCTCAAACCGACACTGCCGGCGTTGGTGCGACCCCTCATCGGCGCCGCCACAATGGCGGGTGTGATCCTGCTGATCGAATCGTTTCTCGACGGAATTGCATTCATCCACCTGCTGCTTGCCGGCGGAACGGGATTGATCGTCTACATCCTGGCCGTCGTTCCACTGCACAATTTTCGCCGGGTAACCGCGCTGCGGCACCACTTCCGGTAAGTGACAAGGGAGTTCAAATGCGCGACACCAAGTCGTTGGTCTCGATCGGACTACCGGTCCGCAACGGCGCCCACCTAATCGAACGCGTAGTCAAATCCGTGCTGACCCAGGATCACGAGAATCTGGAACTGGTGATCTGCGACAACGCCTCCACAGACGAGACCGAGGAGCTGTGTCGCGGATTCGCTTCGAATGACAACCGAATCGTCTATCACCGCCACCCAATTAATATGGGGCTGCTGAACAACTTCATGAGCGCGATGAGGCTCGCGACGGGCACATACTTCCGCTGGGTGGGCGACGACGACTGGTTGGAGCCGAACTGCGTTTCGCGGGCGCTGGAGGCGTTCGAGACCGACGCTCGGCTGATCCTGGTGACCAGCCAGATCAGTTACGTCGGCCCGGACGGTCTGAGCCAAACCGCTGCATACGACGGCGCCGGGCTCGGCTCGGACGATCCGGTCACCCGTTTCTCCGAGATGCTGAGGCTGCTCAACGAGAGCTACCTTCTGATGGATCCTCTGTACGGCATGTTCCGGCGCGAAGCCGTGATGGGAATCGAGCGGCGCAACATGCTGCGCGAAGACGAGGTGTTCGCCACCAAGCTCGCGCTCGCCGGGCCGTGGGCGCACGTGCCAGAAATACTGGTGAGGCGCAATTGGGGACATGAGCCTCTGTCGGTCCTCGCGCGCAGGCTCGAAACGCCCTCGTGGCATGCGCGTTTCGCGACCACGTTGCAATGCCGGGAGATGCTTGGCTGGCTCGAGAGGTGTGACCTCGACGATCAGCAGCGGAGCCGGGCCAGGTCGGCGGTTCTCCGGATGTACGTGCGTCGCCAGCGGCGGGTGGCCGTGCGCCGAGGTCGCAAACTGCTGAGCATCGCGCGGGGACTGGTCAGTTGAGTCGTTCGATGATTCGACTGACTGCGTCGACATCGGGACCGAGATTCCAATAGGTGATACCGAACCGATCCCGCCACTCCAGGAGTTGATCGGCGCACTCCGCCGCCGTGCCCTCCAGGACTGCGGGAGAATCCTTCAAGTGGTCCTTCTCGGCCTCGACGAAAGCCGCCCACGATGAACGTGGGCCCTGGCGGTCGGGTGCATCCGTGACGCGGACGTAATGACAGCTGAACTGCAGACGGGGCGCAGGCCGTCCAGCGGCATCGGCGGCTGCGCGCACCCGCCTGATCTTGTCCTGGAGCGAATCGGCCGTCAGGTCGGCGACCACGGACCTGCCGATCCGTCCCTCGCCCATATACGCATGGATACCGACGATGTCAGCCTTCCTTCCGGCCAGCTCGAGCATCCTCGGTCCGCCTGCCCCGACCAGTATCGGTGGATTCGGCCGCTGCGCACATCGCGGCAATGCCGCCAGCTCTTCTACACGATAATGCTTGCCTTCGAAATCGACTGAAGCGCCGTTGAAGTAACGCCGGATGATCTCCAGCGACTCGGTCAACTTCTCGACTCTGTGCCGCCCACTACCGAACACATGCCCAATTGACGTGTAATCGCCTTTATCCCAGCCTATTCCGATGCCCAGTTCGACGCGGCCACCGGACAGCACGTCGATGGTCGCGATGTCCTTGGCCAGCAGCGCGGGATGAAAGAGACCGTTCTGGGCGACGAGGGACAGCACCCGCGTCCGCGTGGTGCTGGCAGCGATGAACGCCATCGCGGCGATCAGGCCGAGTTGCCAGCCTCTGGTGAGGTGGTGGGATACGGAGATGGTATGGAAACCGAGATGTTCCAACCGCTGAACCTCAGTGACGAAACGTCCGCCGTCGAACGACAACGGTGGCATCGGTGCAATGAATCTGAGTGGATCACCCATCCACCGTCAACCCTTCATAGCCGAGCGCAACGTCCTCGGGCATCCGCTCGAGATCAGATGCGCGCAGGAAGTCCCGCAACGATGTTCCCGTGCACTCGGAATCGACATTCGGTGCCTCATTGCGGGTCAACACGTCGTCGATGTTCACCGTCCGGAAGTCGATGCTGAACCTGGTCCGACCCGATGTGTTGGGCACTGTCGAGTGCAGCTGGTTGCCGGAGAACAGCATCACACCACCGCCTTCCGGCACGACCCGGACATGGGGCTCCAGTTGCACCGGCTCCTCGGGCTTCGGTTGGTCGCGCGTGTCGGATGTGATGTGCTGAGCGGCCGTCTGGCGGCTCGTCTGGTTCCATTCATAGTAGTTGTAGCGCCGAGATCCGTTGCGTACCGGATCGCGCCAGTGCTGGGGGTGGAAGGCCATCACGTTCTCGGGTACCACCGGGTAGATCGGCATCCACCAGTTCAACTGGCTGAACGGCGCGGAGTACCAGGTGTCCCGATGCGGATGGAACGCATACGAGATACCTGAGGTCAGATAGCCATCCGATGTCGAGGTGCGCAGGCGAGGCACGTCGAAGTAGGTCCGGTCCGGGTTGCAATGGTAGGAGGACAGTAGTCGCCTGATCAGTTCCTTGGACTCGGGATGATGAATGAACTTCGGCTTCAACTCGGCCAGCAGCCGCGCGTACTCCTCGACCGGCATCTCCGCCTGCGCGGTTTGCGGATCGAGGGTGCCGAACGCCTCGGTGATGAGATCGCGTGCGTGCTGCACGAGAGCAAGGGACTCCGGGGAGGCGCCGTACACCAGCACCTGCCCGTTGTACAGACGCGCGCGTCGCTCGTCATCGGTGGCGGCGGGGTTGAAAAGGATTGTGGTCACTGGGGTACCTGCCTTTCTGGTGTTGTCATGGTCCGGCGATCTTCCACCGACCGTCGAGTTGCGGGTACCGGGCGCTGACCTCGGGTAGCAGATCAGGCAGCGTCAGCAGAACCCGATGCGGGTTCGCCCTGATCAGTTTTTCCGGCGACACGATCGGAATGTTGGTGCCCGGCATGCGTCTGCCCTGCTTCGCAGGTGAGGCGTCGGCGACGGCAGCCAGAAGTTTGGAGGTGAGTCCCGCACGGCTGAAGAGGGCCACCGCACGCGATGCCGCGCCGTAGCCGAAGATTCTGCGTCCGGCGTCCGCCTCTTCTTCCAGCCAGATTCGCAACGAGTCGATGTGCCAGTCCGCGGTGCTCTGCAGGCTACCGACCACGACCGGACTGGTGATACCCATCGCGTTCTCCGTGTCGAGGATGCTCAGCACAGACTCGTCAGGATCTGCCTCGCCGTGCACGGCGGCGATCAAGACCGTTCCCCCGTACAGGTCGAATTCCCATGCCGTGACAACGCTGAGTCCCACCTCGCCGAGCAGGCGCATCAGTGTTGTCATCGAGTAGTACGCGAAATGCCCGTGCCGCAGCGCATTCCATTGCCCGTCCTCGACGATGGTGACGATCGAGTGATATTGGAGAAGCAGCACCCCATCGGGGTGCACGACATCCGCACGCCGGGCGAAGGCCTCGCGCTGGTCGGGTTCGTGCATGATGCCGAAGCAGTCCAGCACCACATCCGCTCCCGATTCCACCGTGCTGTACCCGCGCTCCGTCAGCAGCGGAAGCCAGCTGCCGCCGTGCGGGCTGCCGAATTCCAGCACTGTGTGCCCTCGTAGATAGCCGTCCGCGTCGACGCGTGCGACGGCATCCTCGGCCTGATCCTTGAGCGCCTGGGGTTCCACACCGCGGGGCTCGTCGGCGACGGTCTGGTCGTCGGCGAGCTGCGCCAATCCGCAGTCGCCGCACAGATCCATCGCCAGCTCGTGCGACTCGTCCTGGCGCTTCGATTCTGACGCGAGCGGGAAGTAATCAGCCGCCGGCACCTTTCCGAGATCAAGGACCCGGCTCAGATTTGTTTTCGCGCATCCGCGGCACACACTCATGACACCATTTCCATGTGGATGTTGAAGAGACTGATCTTGCCGACGTCGTGGTACTGGTGCCTCAGCCGTTCAGGGACGATCGTGGCCTGTTCACCCGGACTTTCGATGCAGACGTCTTCGATGCTCACCTCGGCGTCCCGGGGGCCGCCGCCTCGTTCGTCCAGGACTCGCAGTCCCGGTCGGCGAAGGGAGTGATCCGGGGTATGCACGGCCGTTCGGGACGCGGTGAGGCCAAACTGGTCCGCTGCGCCAACGGTGCGGTGCACGACGTACTGATCGACATCCGAAGAAAATCGCCAACCTTCGGTCGGCGGCAGGCTTTTCTCCTCGATGACAGCGATTTCCGTCATCTTTACGTACCGCCCGGCTTTCTGCATGGGTTCCAATCGCTGACCACTACTGCCGACGTGTGCTACCGCATCGATCGGCCGCACGACCCGTCCGAGGACCTCGGGGTGGCATACCACGATCCGGACCTGGCGATCAGCTGGCCGCTGCCGGTTTCGACGGTCTCCGAGCGTGACGCCAACGCCGGAAGCTGGGCCGAATTGCTCAAGCATCTGTCGTGATTCGTCGCATGGATTCATCGAGCACGCCACTGTCGCGGAGAGCTTCCAGATGAGGAAGGCGGGTGAACTTCTTCGCGAAGTCCCGTTCGGTCAACCCCGCCGAGATGTATTCCTTGTAGAGTTCGGCGGCGCCTTCGGGCACCGTCCACGCCGCCTCGTATCCCAGCGCCTGACGGATTGCGGAGAAATCCACCCGATAGGAACGGGGATCGGCGCCCGTCTCACCGGTGATCAGTAAGTCGGCCCCCGGAACCACGTCAACCACGGATTGCGCGATCTCGGCGACAGTCAGATTGTTGAGCTCGCTTCCCACGTTGTAAGCCCGGCAATGGATCTTGCTGATCGGCGCGTCCAGTGCGATGCGGAACGCGAGAGCGATGTCCTGCGCGTGCACCAGTGGACGCCACGGGGTGCCGTCCGAGAGGACTCGTACATCGCCCGTAAGGACCGCGTGCCCGACCAGATTGTTCAGCACGATGTCAGCGCGAAGCCGCGGCGAGAATCCGAATGCAGTGGCGTTGCGCAGGAACACCGGCGAGAAGGAGTCGTCGGCGATCGCGGCGACGTCTGCTTCGACCCTGACCTTGCTCTCCGCATAGGGGGTCAGTGGTCGCAATGGGGCATTTTCGGTGACCAGATCTCCCCCTGCGGCTCCGTACACCGAGCAGGTGGAGGCATAGAGAAACCTGCGCACTCCGGCAGCCTTCGCCAACCTGGCAAGCCGGACCGAGGCGTGATGGTTGATGTCGTAGGTGATCTGCGGCGCCAACGCACCCAGTGGATCGTTGGACAGGGCCGCCAGATGAATGACCGCGTCGAAACCCTCGAGCTGCTTGACGGTGACGTCCCTCAGGTCCACCCGCATCCCCGGCGGATCATTGGGGATTGCGCCTAGTATGCAGTCGGCGAAAAAGCCGGCGTCCAAACCGGTTACGTCGTGGCCGGCTTCCTGGAGGATCGGCACCATGACGGTGCCCAGGTAACCCTGATGACCTGTAACGAGTACTCGCATGTCAATTCCTCCCGCGCCCCTCAGCGCCGCTCGAATGTGATGGTTGCCTTCTCGATGACGAATGCTTCGGCATGGCGGCTGCGGCATTGGACGCCGCGGAGTCTGGAGAGCCCGAGAAATGCTTGCTCATCGAACCAGTCATGGTTCGTCTGCGATGGGTAATGCTTGAGCAACAGCCGCGCCTTCTCTTCGGCCACGCCGATCTCGAGTGGATGGAAGATGGTGGTTCGCGGTGTGTCGGTTTCCCACTTGAGGATCTCGTAGCCGAGCACGAGATGATCACGGAACTCTGTCGGTAGGAGTTCCGCGAGCAGCCGATGATCCTGATGTGCGTCGTCGCGTTGTGGACCGAATACGATCTCGGGGTTGCAAGTCCGGCGAAAATCGCTCAGCTGCGCTTTGATTCGTTCCCAGTGCGCCGGCGCGCGACCGTCTGGAATGTCGAGGATCTTCATCTCCACTTCTGCACCCGGGCAGAAGGCGGCCAAGGCCGAGATCTCCTCGGCCTCGCGTTCAGTGCCCCCGCCGGAGAGCACCAGCCCGCGGATCCGCAGCCCGGGGTGGCTCTTGGAAAGGCTCATCAAGGTGCCACCCATCCCGATCGCGATGTCGTCACAATGCGCTCCGACGACAGCGATCTCGGTATGTGCGTCAACGGAGATCGAGATCATGGCGCCCCGGCGGTGGCGTATGCAGCAGACTCCTCTTGATCCCAGAGCGCCCACGGCCTCTCGCCGCTGTGGTACTTGGCATCGAGTTCAGCCCGTTCCTTGAAGGTATCTGCCGGCTTCCAGAAGCCTTCGTATCTGTAGCCGAACAGCCGGCCCTGCCCCGCGAGCGTGCCGCAGACGTCGGCGACGAGGTCCCCACCCGGAGGCAGCAAGTCGAAGATCTCCTGGGAGAGCACGAAGAATCCGCCGTTCTCCCAGATGGGCAGGTCGCTGACCGGGGTGATGTCCTTCACCTCCCCTGTCTCGCTGACCTCGACACAGTGGAACGACTGTTGCGGCGGCACGATCATCATCGACGCGGCCGCGCCGGACCGGTGGAATTCCTCGATCATGTGGTCAAGCGGCGCGTTCGTCAGGACGTCGGCGTAATTCGCGAGGAAGTAGTTATCGCCGTCGAGGTGGGGCCGTACCCGACGAAGCCGCTCGCCGATTGCCGACTCGAGACCGGTGTCGACGAAAGTGATCGACCAGTCACTGATGTCGGAGTGCATCAGCTCGACTCGACCTCCACGCATCACGAAATCGTTCGACACGGATTCCTGATAGGTCAGGAAGTAGTTCTTGATGTGCGACGCTCCGTAGCCGAGGCACAAGACGAACTCCTTGTGACCGAAGTGGGCGTAATAGCGCATCACGTGCCAGATCAGCGGTCGGGGACCGACCATCTGCATCGGCTTCGGCACGGAATCCTCTGCGCTGTTCCGCATTCGCATGCCGTAACCACCGCAGAACAGAACAACTTTCATGGTGTTTGCCTCCTCTGGCCCTCGGAGTTTCCGAAGGCGGCAGTGTGTAGCTCCGGTAGCGGGAACACGAGCTGTCCCCCCCATTCGGTGATGTATTCGAGCTGCTCGGTCAACTCGATCTCGAGATTCCACGGCAGGACCAGCACGACGTCCGGGCGGTCTTTCTCGATCTGGGCCGGATCGTGGATGGGAATGCGTGTGCCCGGGGTGAAGCGACCGTGTTTGTACGGATTGCGGTCCACCGTGTACTCGAGCAGGTCGCTGCGGATGCCGCAGTAGTTGAGCAGTGTGTTCCCCTTACCCGGGGCCCCATACCCGACCACCCGCTTACCCTCGGCGCGGCACTGGAGAAGGAACCGCAACAGCTCATGGCGGACGGCCTCGGTCCGCGGGCGCAACTGCAGGTAGCCGTCCACCCCATGCAGACCCGCTTGCTCCTCGATCCGAAGGACCTCCGCGACTCGCTCGGTCGGTGCTCCCGCACTCTCCTCGGGCCGCGCCCACAGCCGGATCGAGCCGCCATGCGTCGGAACCATCTCGACGTCGACGACCGCCAGACCCGCCGTCGCGAGAGCGCCCATCGCGGATAACACCGTGTAGTACTGGAAATGCTCGTGATAGATGGTGTCGAATTGGGCGCGCGTGACGAGGTTCAAAGCGTGATGTACCTCGATGCTCAACCAACCGTCTCGGGCCAGCAGTCCCCGCAGGGATCGGGTGAAACCAAGTAGGTCGGGGATGTGCGCGTAGACGTTGTTGGCCACCACGAGGTCGGCCGGACCGTTCTGGGCTCGCACCATAAGCGCGGTTTGCTCGTCCAGGAAGGCTGTTTGCGTGGGCACCCCCCGGGTGCGAGCCGCGGCTCCCACGTTGACCGACGGTTCGATGCCCAGACAAGGTATGCCCGCGGCGACCACGTGCTGAAGCAGGTAGCCGTCGTTGCTGGCGACCTCCACAACAAATGAGTCGGGGCCGAGACCGAGCCGATCCACGGCATCGTCGACGTACCGCTTCGCATGATGCACCCAACTGTCGCTGTACGACGAGAAGTAGGCGTACTCCGCGAACGTGTCCTCGGGCGTGATCAACGCTGGTATCTGCAGCAGTAGGCAGTCTTCACAGAGCCGGAGGTGTAGCGGATACGTGGCTTCCGGCAGATCCAGCTCATCGGCGGTGAGGAACGTCTCGCACGGTGGCGTCGCGCCCAGATCGAGGACGCTCATCAGACGATTCGAATCACAGAGTCGGCAACGCAACTGGATCCTCGATTCCTTGGTGTGACAAGGTGATTGGCGCTTTCTTCAGTTCGCGCCTCCTGATCTGACTCTCTGGCAGCCCACGAGATGGCCGGCCCAGCGCTCGGTATGCCCAACCAGCTGCGCACCACGCCGCGGCATCCAGACAGTTGCGTCCGTCGATCACCGAGGCGGATCGGACGATGCTCCTGAGTGCGACGGGATCGATCGAACGGAACTCCGCCCATTCGGTCAAGACCAGCACCGCATCGGCGCCCTCGCATGCCTCGATTGCCGACGTCGCATAGTTCAGCGTGGGAAACAGCGCGCGCGAATTGTCCATCGCCTGGGGGTCGAAGACGTTGACAGTCGCACCCTGCAGCTGGATCTGGCCTGCGACATTCAGTGCGGGGGAATCCCGCACGTCGTCCGAGTCGGGTTTGAACGCGGTGCCCAACACCGCGACTCTCGCACCGATGAATTCGCCTCCACACGCCTCGCGTGCGATCTCGACGGTCCGTGTTCGCCGTCGCATGTTGATGCTGTCGACCTCACGGAGAAAAGTCAGCGCCTGATTGGCTCCGAGTTCGCCCGCCCGGGCCATGAAGGCCCGGATGTCTTTGGGCAGACACCCGCCACCGAAGCCGATCCCGGCGTTGAGGAAGCGGCGCCCGATTCGCCCGTCGTGCCCGATCGCATCGGCGAGAACCGTCACGTCGGCACCAACTGCTTCGCACACCTCGGCTATGGCATTGATGAACGAAATCTTCGTTGCCAGGAATGCGTTGGCCGACACCTTCACCAACTCTGCGGTTGCCAGATCGGTCACGATGAGCGGAATACCAGCACCCAGCAGGTCGGTGTAGATCTCCCGCGCAAGCCTTTCGGCCCGCCCGGACCCGGCTTCATCGACGCCCAGAACCAGGCGGTCAGGGTGCAGGGTGTCCTGCACCGCGAAGCCCTCACGCAAGAATTCCGGATTCCACGCCACCTCTACGGCATCGCCGGCAGGCGAGAGATCGCGGGCAAGCTCGCCGAGCCTCGCGGCCGTCCCCACCGGTACCGTCGACTTGCCGTAGATCACCGACGGCTTGTTCAGCAAGGGCGCCAGTGTGGCGATGACCGCGTCGACATGGGCCAGATCGGCGCCGTATTCACCCTTCTTCTGCGGCGTGGCGACAGCCACGAAAAAGACGTCGGCGAACGCCGCGGCCTCTTCGTATGACGACGAAAAGCGGAGGGTCCCATTGCTTGTTGCCCGCCTCAGGTACTCGGCGAGTCCCGGTTCGTAGAACGGAACCTCGCCCGCCGCGAGCTTTGCCAGCTTGGCGGGATCGATGTCGACCCCGAGGACTTCATGGCCCAGTTCGGCCATGCATGCCGCGTGCGTGGCGCCGAGATAACCTGTTCCGAGGACAACCATCTTCATTCGTCAGACCCCGTTCTCAGTAGGCGCCCGCGCGGCCGAAAACGGCCCGCAGCGTCTTGGCAACGATCAACAGGTCTCCGATCATCGACCAGTTGTCGACATAAGCGAGATCCAGCCGAACGGCCTCATTCCACGAGAGATCGGCTCGCCCACTGACCTGCCACAGACCGGTGATGCCCGGCTTGACAAGCAGCTTTCGCAATACGTCACAGTCGTAGGCCTCGACCTCGCGCCGCAAAGGCGGACGGGGGCCTACGACACTCATCTCATGCCGAAGCACATTGATGAACTGGGGCAGCTCGTCGATGCTGAACCGCCGCAGGATGCGCCCGATCGGGGTTATCCGTGGGTCGTTTGCGATCTTGAAATGCGGCCCCTCGAATTCGTTCTGCGCCAATAATTTAGCCAACTGCTTGTCGGCATCCTTGACCATGGTGCGGAACTTCAGCATCGCAAACGGCTTGCCGTCGATCCCGATGCGTTCACTGGCGTAGAACACGGGCCCTCGGCTGGTGAGCTTGACCGCGATCGCCGTGGCGAGCAGGATCGGCAAGGTCCCGACCAGGGCCGCCAATGCGAAGCAGAAGTCGAAGGCGCGCTTTTCGAAGCGTTTGGCGCCGAGGTACTGCGGCTTCTCGATGTGCAGCAGCGGCAGGCCGGCGATGGGCCGCATCACCAGGCGAGAGAGCGCGACATCCATGACGCCTGTCGACACGACGAGGTCGACGCCCATGGTCTCGAGATCCCAAATCAGTCTGCGGATGCCCCGAACACCGAAGTGTTCCGTTCCGGCGATCGCGACGGTGTCGGCACCGCAGGTTCGGATTGCCTCCAATGCGTGCGTCTCATCTCCGACTACCGGGATCATCCGGCCGTTGACGGTGATTTGTTCGCCCCGGGGCGGGCCATAACCAGGGATTGCCACGCCGGTGACCTGAAATCCATCCATTGAATTGCGGCTCAGCTCGGTGGCGAGAAGTTCCACCGCATCACGTTCGCCGATGGCCAACACGGCGGTCAGATAGTCGCCCTGCCCGCGCCGGCGAGCCACATAGCCGCGCCAGAAAGACCTCGTCAGAACCAAGCCGATGGTTCCGGCAGGAAGCGCCACGGCGAGATAGCCGCGTGCGATATCTAGTTTGAGGAGCAAGGTGACAATTGCGATCGCGCCGAAAGTCCAGAATGAAGCGGCAACCACGCGGCGAAATTCCTCGATCCCGGTTCCGATCAACCTCGGAGAACGGCTATGGAATCCAGCGAGGGCAGACAGCCAGACGATGGCAAACAGTACCGAGAAGGCCGGCACGTAGTACTTGACGTATCCGGGCGGCGACATCGTCCCGAACCGCGCGTACTGCGCCAGCACCACCGCTGCCGCTACCACCAGAGTGTCGGTCAGCTGCAGTTTGGTGATGTATCGGCGCTGCCACCGGGTGCGTTCGAAAACCTGGCTGGGAAGAAGGCGCGAAATAGTCAACGGGGCAGTCCCGTTGGAGCCGCGATGATCGAACACTGGCGCGATCTGCTCACCGACGGCGTCTGAATTGCCCGACCCGTTGGGCGGTCGGTCGTCGACCCCCCTGGTGTCGATATCCGTCTGTGTCATCGCCGCACCTCAGCTGTGACACTGGGTGCGGATACGCGGCTATCTACCGACGATCGAGGTGACATTACCGTGTTCTCCAATCCTGGTTAGAGTCGAGGCGTGGTTTGATGCCGAGGAGCTGCGAAAGCTGATGCGGCGCAGAGGAATAGCGCTGTGCATCTTGGCCAGGCAACAGTTGAGGTATTCGACTATGCGATCGGTGGTCGACGGGCGCCGAAAAACGGACCACTCGACAAGTCGTTGGCGAAGGCGACGCCGCTCGGTCAGGGCACCGGGACTGTCCTGGCTTTCGTGGACCGTCAAGACAGGTTCAGGCAGATAAAAGAAGTCGCCGAACCGAAGTAGCCGGATCCACAGATCAAGCTCCGGCGACGTCGCGAAATCCTCTGTGAATGCGCCACAGCGCCTGAAATCCGTACGTCGAAACATCGTCGCGGTCAAGGGACCGATCGGATTGTCACCACGGAGGACGATCGTCTTGACCACGCGCCGCGCGGAGTAGCGGCCGACACTGCGCGCAAAAGGTCGGCGACGCGCCACAACTCGGCCGGCATCGTCGGTGTACTCCGTTCCGCTGGAGACCAGCGCGACCCCGTGATTCGACTCGAGCACCTTGACCTGCTCAGCGATGACGTCGGGGTGAAGGGTGGCATCAGGGCTCAGTAGCTTGACAAACCTTCCTCGACTGTGCCGAACCGCGAGGTTGAAACTCTCACACGGGGAGAGCACAGCATCCGTCCTGATGATGCGCAGACGCTCGTCTGCCGGCCGCGCGAGCATGGCGCGCTTGATATACAACGTTGCGTTGCCGACGACGACGATCTCCAGGTCCTGGAACCGTTGCCCGAGGATGCTGTCGATCATCGCCTGCATCCGGCGCGACGGCCGGTTGGCGACGATGCAGACCGAGACCGTCGGCCGCCGCACGGAACGCTTTCCGCTCGGCGTGGCGGTCGGTCGACGGTATGCCTCGGCGATGTCCGACCAGCTTCGGACGGCGCTGGTTACTGGAAGTTCGAGCAGCGTGCCCATGTCAGTCACCGAGCCGCGTCGAATGAACTTCGGGGTTCGCCAGGAACCCCGCCGCACGGCTCGCAACGGCAACAAACCGGGGCAGGGTCGGAGCTAAGTCGATGCGCGTTGCCCTCGAAAGCGAGAGTCATGGCGTACTTCCGATCCGCTAAGTAGTTGCAGTGATTGAGCACTGCGAACTGATCCGTCTTGTCTCGGACCGGCTCCTCCGGCCCCCCGTTGTGCGTTTTCGTCCAGTTCGATGGCATCCGACCGCCGAGCGCGCCCTGTCGCCGGGCTGCACGTTCGGCAACACATCGCCCCGTTTGCTGTTCTCCCCACCGAAGCGTCATGATCGCCGCGATTGGGGAAAAGGTATCAATTGCTGCCGCAGTCGACAAGCAAAGTTTTCGCCTTATTTGTGTTCGCAACTACCGACCCCCGCGCCACCACGGCGCGCGCAAAGTTCACCGCGTTGTTTGCCCAGTTGAACTGCTAGATCCGCTGCGACAACAGATGTCTACCGAACGGCCTACGTTTGCGTGAGCCGTCATAAATCTGCAGTTTCAGCAATCGGCGGGAACGTCAATCTCGCCGGGGATCGGCCGACTCGCCACCGTGACCGCCGGCCATCCCGTTTTCGGCCTGATGTCATCGCCGCAGCGCTTTCGAGCAATTAAGTTTGGTGGCGTATCCGAGGGCGAAAATCGCGGACAAAACGGTTGGCGCTAAGGGTTGCTGTCCGCGCCGGCGACGCTCAACGGCTTGGGTACCGGCGCCGTCATGCGGTCGATTTCGGCCAGCGGTCGTCGGGCCGGCGGCCCCGGCGACGCCCTGGTTCAACGCGCCACCGGAAGGACCCGGAGAAGCGACCCAAGCCAACGACGGCGTGGGCGGCGACCCACCCGGCGGGCCCCGGCACCCGGCGGCCCCGCCACGACGTGTCGCGATCGCGCCCGCCTCGGCACGCAAGGGACAGTTCGCCGACGTCCGCCAGTTCGCCTGGCAGGGGTTTTGCCACTCAGCACGACGACGCCGTGGCGGTGCCACCCCGGCTGCCGCCCGGCGCGCGGGGCTCCCGGTCGGCCAATCGTAGGACCGTGCCACAGACAGCTTTGTAAAAAGTACCTAAAATCGCAGTTTCAGCAAACTATACTCGGGGAAACCGGCAATTCCTGCTCGGTCCGGGGGGCACTGGGCGACCCCCTCTCCGCGCACGACGGGCATGCCAACTATCCGGCAAACGAAAGGCTAACCACGGTTCAGCAATGAAAACCGACATGCTCGCTTCGGACGCCCGTGCTGACCTTGCCTGCGGCCTGCTTGATCGAGCAAATAAGTTAGCGTTGCTTACTCGGCATCTGACCAACGCGTTGGCCTCAGTCACCGTGCTGCTCGCCCCCACTTCTTCGGCGGGGCCGGCCGGCATATGGCTGGTCGCTGTGCTGGGAGGGTGGGCCACATACCGGCTCACCACCAGATCGTCTCGGGGCATCCTTCTCGCGGTCGATTGCGCGTTCGTGCTCGCGGTGTGTGCGGCGGCTCCATCACTCGCCGTCTCCGGACCATCAGCGCAGGGCTTGAGCGTGCAATTCGTGGTCGCGACCACCACCGTCATGGGCTTGGCCGTCGTCTTGACTCCACCGATCTCCGTGACCACGACAGCGCTCATCTTGGTCGCCTATGCGTGTGGCTCGGCGCCGTTGGTCGGCTGGGAGAGCGTGGCCGGCGGTGTGTCGTTGCGGTATCTGGCAATGGCCGCGGCGATGGGTCTGCTGCTGCGGCTCACACTACTGCGCGTCGCCGCGGTGAACAGGTCAGCGCGCCAGGACTGCAGCCGGGCCGACGACATCCGTCGGCGGGCAGCGGCGGATGTGCGCAATTACCGAGACGAACAGCGTGCGCTGCTGCATGACACCGTCGCGTCGACGCTGTTGCTGGTGGGCAATGGCACGCCGATCCCGACGGACCGGCTGGCCGCGCAGGCGAGTAACGCGCTGGACATCCTCGATCGCAGGCGATGCATGGCTCCCCCGCGGCGCATCGAGTTGGTGTCGGCGTTGCGCGAAGTGGCGTGCGGCACGTGCACACCTGTCCGCTTCGAAGGCGCCTCTGAGCTATGGCTTGATGGAGAAGTCGGCACAGCCATCGCCGCAGCGACCCGCGAGGTGATGAACAACGTCGACCGGCACGCGCACGCCACGCATATCCGCATTGACATATCCGGCGACCGGATGATGGTCAGCGACAACGGATGTGGTTTCACCCCGGGTGTCCTCACCGGGACCCACGGCATAACAAACTCGATCGTCGGCCGGGTAAAACGCGTCGGTGGCTCTGTCGCCATCCGCTCTGCCCCCGGTCAGGGCACGGCGGTGACATTCACATGGCCAGGCAATCGCCCCGGTGGTGAGCCACCTGCCTCCGCGCCGGATGCCGAATCACTCGTCAAGGCGATCCACGAACGCTACACGTACACGTTGATCGGATGGGCCTTGATCGTGATCGTGCTCACCCTGCCGTACTGGCTTGTGCAACAGTCTCATCCGCATGTGCAGCTGGCCCTGGCGGCGGTGTCGGCGCTGGCCTGCCTGTGCGCCGTCCCGACCCTGCGGGAATCTACCAGCGCGCTTCGTTGGATCGGTATCTCGGCGCTACTGGCCGTCACGGTGCTGCAGCCGGCTGTGCTGTCGCTGGGCCGGGTGTCCGCGGCGGCGGAATGGTCACTGTGGGTGACCGGCTGGTGTCTGACGCCACTGCTGCTTGGCTTACCACTGCGCTGCGCTTTCGCCGTCATCGGCGCCAATTCGGCGGGGGCGTTCGCCGTCACCCTCGCGCGTGCCCCGTCCGCCGAAACCGCGGTCATGCTCGGCTTTTGGGCTGCATCGCTGGCCGTGCTCCTGGTCGCGGCCCAAATGGCCGACCTGATGTTCGCGGATGCGGTGACCGATACGCAACTGCAGACCACGGCCCGACTCGACATGCTGGCGCACCAACGAATCGCCGCCGACGCCGATGACGAGTTCCGGCGAGGCGTGGCCGACATCCGGCGCAACGCGGTGCCGTTACTCGCAGCGCTGACTCGTGGCGAACCCGTCGACCCCATACTCCGGCACCGGGCCCGCATTGAATCTCTGCGTATCAGAGCATTTCTGGACTACCAGTCGACCTCTGAGCATCCACTGTTGCGGGCCATCAGACCGGCCCTGGAGGCGGCCACCTACCGGGGCGTTGAGGTCAGCGTTCACGTGCAATCCGATGCACCCGCGCCGGATGAGGACGGCGTCGAACGGCTCGTCCTTTCGATCTCCGACATCCTGGAGAACAGCACGGAGGGGTTCCGCATGGTGCTGACCACCGCCGAGTCCGATCTTGTGGTCAGCCTGGTGGCGCGCGGCTGCGAGAGCGACATGACGAGCATGGATGGCGACGAAGAGGTCGTCCGGCGAGGGGACACGTTGTGGGTCACGATCCGCCGCAGAGTAACGGACACGACACTGGAGAACGCTTGACATGACTGCGCCTCAAAGCATTTCAGTTGCGTTGATCGACGATCACGACGTCGTGCACGCAGGTGTCGCGGTCTGGCTCAGCCGCACCGATCCGCCCATCGAGCTGGCAGGCAGCTACCTGACTCCGGAATCATTCTTGCAGGAACACCCCCGAGGGTCGGCCCACGTCGATGCCGTCGTCGTCGACCTCGAGATGCGGAGCCGGCACCTTGACCTCGCCGATCTCGAGCAGATTCTCAGGACCGGCCACCAGACGATCGTCTTCTCACACATCGAAACCGATGAGATCATCCTGAAATGTCTTGACATGGGGGCGGTCAGTTACATTGCGAAGTCAGAAGGTAAGGACCATTTGACCGGCGCGATCGCGGCTGCCGTGTCGCGTACCCCCTACGTCGCGCCCCGGATGGCCGGCGCCATGGTCAGGGACCGCAGTATCGGTCGGCCCAATCTTCCGGCACGGGAAAAGGAAGTCCTGATTGCCTGGTTTCAGACGGACAGCAAGGACCTCGTCGCGGACAAGTTGCAAATCGCGCCATCGACCGTGCGCACACATCTGCAGCGCGTGCGCGCCAAGTACGCCGCGGTGGGGCGCCCGGCACCGACCAAGGCCGCGCTGGTCGCGCGGGCGCTTCAGGACGGGATCATCAACATCGACGAGCTGTAGCCCTGCGGCGAGCTCAGCCGAGGATCAAACCCGAGGTGGGGACGCCGGTGCCCGCGGTGACGAGCACGTGCTCGACGTCGGGCACCGGATTGACCGAGGTGCCGCGCAACTGGCGGACACCTTCAGCAATGCCGTTCATGCCGTGAATGTATGCCTCGCCCAGCTGACCACCATGGGTGTTGATCGGCAGCCTGCCGCCGACCTCGATGGCTCCGCCTGCGATGAATTCTTTCGCCTCGCCCCGGCCGCAGAACCCCAACTCCTCCAGCTGGATCAGCGTGAACGGTGTGAAATGGTCGTAGAGGATCGCCGTCTGGACGTCGGTCGGCTTCAGCCCCGACTGCGCCCACAGCTGCCGGCCCACCAGACCCATCTCGGGTAGCCCGAGTTCGGGACGGTAATAGCTGACCATCGAGTACTGGTCCGGGCTGGCGCCTTGCGACGCCGCCTCGATCACCGCGGGCCGGTGCCTGAGGTCCTTGGCGCGCTCAGCTGACGTAACAACCAGTGCCACACCGCCGTCCGTCTCCTGACAGCAGTCCAGCAGCCGCAGAGGCTCCGCGATCCACCTCGAGTTCTGGTGGTCTTCGATGGTGATCGGCTTTTCGTAGAAATAGGCCTTCGGGTTCTTGGCGGCATGCTTGCGGTCCGCGACCGACACCATCCCGAAATCCTTGCTCGTCGCGCCCGAGAGATGCATGTACCGCCGGGCGATCATCGCCACCTGCGCGGCCGGTGTGGACAGGCCGTGCGGGTAGGAGAACGAGTTGTCGACGCCGGTCGAATCGGCGTTCTCCACCAGTCGCAACTGCACCTGGCCGAAACGTTGACCGGAGCGCTCGTTGAAGGCCCGGTATGCGATCACACAGTCGGCCACGCCGGTAGCCACTGCTATCGCCGCCTGCTGCACGGTCGCGCAGGCCGCGCCGCCACCGTGGTGAATCTTCGAGAAGAACTTCAGCTCACCGATGCCCGTCGCCCGGGCGATGGCCACCTCGGTGTTGGAGTCCATCGTGAACGTGACCATGCCGTCGACATCGCCCGGCGTCAGCCCCGCGTCGTCCAGTGCGTCGAGCACCGCCTCCGAGGCGAGTCGCAGTTCGCTGCGATCAGAGTTCTTGGAGAAGTCGGTGGCGCCGATTCCGGCGATCGCCGCCTTACCGGACAGGCCCTCGGTCACTTCGCGCCCCCGATGGTGAGCGTGGCGGTGGCGACGACGTGGTCGCCAAGACTGTTGCTGCCGACGATCTTCAGCGTGATCAAGCCGCCGACGACCTCGGTTACCTGGCCGGTGAACGTCACCGTGTCGTAGGCATACCAGGGCACTCCGAGCCTCAAACCGATCGACTTGATGACGGCGTTCGGGCCCGCCCAGTCGGTGATGAAGCGCTGGACGAGTCCGGTGTCGGTGAGGATGTTGACGAAGATGTCCTTCGAGCCCTTGGCCTGTGCCTTGTCCCGGTCGTGGTGCACGTCCTGGTAGTCACGTGTCGCGATCGCGGTGGACACGATGAACGTCGGGTCACCGTAGAGTTTGAGCTCGGGCAGCCGGGTGCCCACCTCGACGGTCGGCGCGCTCACGTCTCCGGCTCCCAGGCGTACAGCGTCCAGGCCGGACCTGATTCGCTCTCCGGAAAGTCGATATACGTTGCGTGCACCGGCAGTCCGATCTCGACGCGTGACGGGTCGACGTCACGGAGCTCGCCCAGCATCCGTACTCCTTCTTCGAGTTCCACCAGCGCGACCACGAACGGCAGCGTGCGGCCGGGGACCTTGGGGGCGTGGTGTACGACAAAGCTGAACACGGTGCCCCTGCCACTGGCCACAAGATAATCGGACGACACCACATCGTCGTTGTGGTCCCGCCAGGTCGCGGGCACCGGTGGATGCTGGAGACTGCCGTCCTGGCGCTTCTGAATGCGCAGTTCGTGTGCGTTGACACCGTCCCAGAAGAACTTGGTATCCCTCGACGACGCCGGCCGCATCATCGACGCGGCGTCGAGGTCGTCGGGCACCTGCGCCCCTGCCGCGTCCCTCTCGGCCGGCCGGAATTTCATGATGCGCCACATCATCTCGGCGATGTCCTCGTCGCCGACCTGCCAGGTGATCCGCTGCGTGATGAAGAATCCCTCGCCGAGCGCGGTCCGTTTCGGACCGACGACATCGGTCAGCTCGGCCGCGACGCTGACTTCTTCACCGGGCCGCAGATAGCGGTGGTAGGTCTGCTCGCAGTTGGTCGCCACGACGCCGATGTAGCCTGCCTCGTCGAACAATTCGAGGATCTTGCTCAGCGGATCGTCGTCCGGACGGACACCGCCGAACCCCATCATGGTCCACACCTGGATCATCGCGGGCGGCGCTACGACGCCGGGATGGCCTGCCGCCCTGGCCGCCGCGTCGTCGGTGTAGATGGGATTCTTGTCGCCCATCGCATCGAGCCAGTGATCGACCATGGGCTGGTTCACCGGGTGCCGGCCGGTCCGTGGCTTGCTCTTACCCTCGGCCTTGATTCGCTCGGCCGCGGCCTTGATGTCGTCCGTCGTCGTCATGATTCTCTGTTCTTCGCGACACCCCTGGTCTGCTCTTCGCGCAAGCGCTCATCGCGGCTCATCGCCGCGGAACCCTCGGAACCTTCAGTCCCGCCGCCGCGATCATCTCCCGCATGACTTCGTTGACCCCTCCACCGAACGTGATGACGAGGTTGCGCTTGGTCTGGCTGTCCAGCCATTCGAGCAGTTCGGCCGTATCCGGATCCGCCGGATTGCCGTGCGTTCCGACGATCTCCTCGGCCAGCCGCCCCGCGTATTGAATGCGTTCGGTGCCGAACACTTTGGTCGCCGCCGCATCGGCCACGTCGATGGTCTCCCCCGACGCCGCCACCTGCCAGTTGAGCAGTTCATTGATGCGCCACATCGCTTTCAGTTCGCCGAGCGAGCGTTTGACGTCGTGGTGGTCGAGCGGAATGTCTCCGTTGCTTCCGGGCTTGGACGCCCACGCGTGTATCCGGTCGTACAGGGCCGCGAACCGGCCGGCGGGCCCCAGCATCACGCGCTCGTTGTTGAGCTGCGTGGTGATCAGCCGCCAGCCACCGTTCTCCTCACCGACGAGCATCTCGGCGGGCACCCGCACGTCGTTGTAGTACGTGGCGTTGGTGTGGTGTGCACCGTCGGACAGGATCATCGGCGTCCACGAATAACCGGGGTCGGCGGTGTCCACGATGAGCATCGAGATGCCCTTGTGCTTGGTGGCTTCCGGATCGGTGCGGCATGCCAGCCAGACGTAGTCGGCGTCATGTCCGCCGGTGGTGAACACCTTCTGGCCGTTGATGATGTACTCGTCGCCCTGACGTATCGCCGTGGTTCGCAGCGATGCGAGGTCGGTGCCCGCCTCCGGCTCGGTGTACCCGATCGCGAAGTGCACCTCGCCGGCGAGGATGCCCGGCAAGAACTTCTTCTTCTGCAGTTCGGTTCCGTACGCCTGCAACGTCGGTCCGACGGTCTGCAGCGTGACGGCGGGCAGCGGCACGTCGGCACGGTGCGCCTCGTTGACGAAGATCGACTGTTCGATGGGGCCGAAGCCCAGCCCGCCGAACTTCTTGGGCCAGCCGACGCCCAGCTTTCCGTCCGAACCCATGCGCTTGATCACCGCGCGGTACGCCTTGCCGTGGCGGTCCTTCTTCATCTCCTTCGCCTCTTCGGGGAAGATGAGGTTCGAGAAGTACTGCCGCAGTTCTGCTTGCAGGTGCTTCTGCTCGGGGGTCAGTTCGATGAACATTGTGCTCCCACCAGATCGAGGCGGTGCGACGGACCGCCCACCAGCCGGGTCAGGTCCTTGACCGTGGAGTAGTACCGGTCCATCGGGTAGGCGATGTCCATACCCATGCCGCCGTGCAGGTGGTGGCAGATCTGCATGACCGGAGGCGCCTGGGAGGCCAGCCAGTAGCCCAGGATGTCGAGATCGCCGTCGGCGTCACGGCCCTCCGCGAGCCGCCACACGGCCGAAGTGGCCACCAATGTCAGTGTGCGCGAGGCGATGTAGACCTCCGCGAGTTGCGCGGCGACCGTCTGGAACGTCGACAGCGGCTTGCCGAACTGCTGACGGTTGGCCACGTAGTCGGCGGTCAGGCGCAACGCACCGGCGACGAGACCGGACGCGAACGCGCCGATCGCGGCCAGCGCCAGTTGATTCGCCCGATGCGGTTCAGCCCCGGACAGCACGTCATCGTCGCTCACGGCGACGTCGCTGAACGTGACGGTGTACTCGTCGCCATGGTTGGACGTCGGCGTCTTGGTCACCTGCACACCGTCGGCCGTCGGCGACACCACCACCACGCCACTGTCGGCCGTCACGACGATCCAATCCGCCTGCCCCGCATACGGAACCGCGACCTTGGTGCCGTTCAGTCTGCCGCCCGTATAGCTGGCTGCAGGACGGTCCGGCAGCGCAACACCCGGTTCGTTGAGGGCGGCCGTCAGCACCGAGCCCTTGGCGACTCCCGCGAGGTAACGGTCCTGCTGGGCCTCGGTGGCCATCTCCCGCAGGACGGCGGCGCCCAATCCCAGGGTGGCCAGCGCAGGACTGATGGTGCCGTGTCTGCCGATCTCGACGAGCGCCGTGGCGATCTCGGAGAGTCCCACGCCGTCACCCCCGAGGCGTTCGGGCACGGCCAGCGCCGACACCCCTCCGGCGACCAGCGCCTCCCAGCTGTTGTCGCGTTCCAGCACCGACGTCACCACATCGGCGACAGCCTGCTGCCCTTCGTCTGGACTGAAGTCCACCCGAATCCTCCTCGATCCCAGGCGTTCAAGCGCCCGCGCCGGTGTAGTCCACCTGCCAGTGCTTGATCCCGTTGAGCCAACCTGACCGTAGCCGCTCGGGTTCGCCGATGGGCCTGAGGTCGGGCATGTGGTCGGCGACCGCGTCGAAGATCAAGTTGATCGTCATCCTGGCCAAGTTTGCGCCGATGCAGTAGTGCGCGCCCGTGCCACCGAAGCCGACGTGCGGGTTCGGGTCGCGCAGGATGTTGAAGCTGTGCGGGTCCTCGAAAACCTCATCGTCGAAGTTGGCCGATCGGTAGGACATCACCACCCGCTGGCCCTTCTTGATGGTGACCCCGCCCAATTCGACGTCTTCGTTGGCCGTGCGCTGGAACGCCGAAACCGGGGTGGCCCAGCGGATGATCTCGTCCGCCGCAGTCGACGGGCGCTCGTTCTTGAACAGCTCCCACTGGTCTGGGTTGTTCGCGAAGGCGATCATGCCGTGGGTGATCGAGTTGCGAGTGGTCTCATTGCCGGCCACGGCAAGCATGATGACGAAGAAACCGAACTCGTCGTCGGAGAGCTTCTCGCCGTCGATGTCGGCCTCGATCAAGGTGGTGACGATGTCGTCGGTCGGATTCTTACCGCGCTCATCGGCCATCGCCATCGCGTACATGATCAGTTCCGCCGAGGACTGTGCAGGATCCACGTCGGCGTACTCGGGGTCCGTGCCACCGGTCATCTCGTTGGACCAGCGGAAGAGCTTGTCCCGGTCGTCCTGTGGAACCCCGAGCAGGCCGGCGATGGCCTGCAGCGGAAGCTCGCACGACACCTGCTCGACGAAGTCGCCGCTGCCCTCGGCGGCCGCGGACTTGGCGATGTTCTGGGAACGCTGGGCCAGTTCCTCCTCCAGCCGTCCGATGGCCCTGGGCGTGAACCCCCGCGAGATGATCTTGCGCAACCGGGTGTGGTGCGGGGCGTCCATGTTGAGCATGACGCTGCGTTGCAGTTCGACCTGCTCACGTTTCATCTCTGGCGGCCAAATCGGGATGGCGCCGTTCAGCCAGCTGGAGAAGACGTCGTTACGCTTGGACACCTCCCTGACATCGGCATGCTTGGAGACGATCCAGTACCCCTTGTCCTCGAAGCCGCCCGTGCCGTCAGGCACGTCCACCCAGTGGATCGGCTCGACCCGACGAAGCTCGGCCAACTCCTCGACGGGCAGGCCGGCGAGGTTGACGTCGGGGTCGAGGAAGTCGAAGTCAGCCGGAAGATTGGGGGGTGCCATAAAATTGGTCTCCTCAATTGCAACGTGTTCTAGTGCCAGTAAAACATGCCTCCACCGCAGATAAAAGGCACGTCGGCATCCTCGCTTGTCAGACTAATGAAACGTGTTCTAGCCTGTCGAAATGGGTAACCCTGTCATCGTGGAGGCCACTCGCAGCCCCATCGGTAAACGAAACGGATGGCTGTCCGGCCTGCACGCCACCGAGTTGCTGGGCGCCACGCAGAAGGCGCTCGTCGAGAAGGCCGGCATCGACGCCGGCTTCGAAGCTGGCCAAGTCGAGCAGATCGTCGGCGGCTGCGTCACACAGTTCGGCGAGCAGTCCAACAACATCACCCGGGTGAGCTGGCTGGTGGCCGGCCTGCCCGAGCACGTGGGTGCGATGACGGTCGACTGCCAGTGCGGCAGCGGTCAGCAGGCCAACGGATTGGTGGCCGGCCTCATTGCGGCGGGCGCCATCGACATCGGCATCGCCTGCGGCATCGAGGCGATGAGCCGCGTCGGGCTGGGCGCCAATGCGGGCCCCGATCGCAGCATCCTGCGGCCCGCATCCTGGGACATCGACCTGCCCGATCAGTTCACCGCCGCCGAACGCATCGCGAAGCGCCGGGGCATCACCCGCGAGGAGATCGACCGGTTCGGCTTCGACTCGCAGCGCAAGGCGGCCCAGGCGTGGACCGAGGGCCGGTTTGACCGGGAAATCTCGCCCATCGAGGCGCCGGTGCTCGATGAGAACAAGCAGCCCACCTCGGAGCGTGCGCCGGTCAGCAGGGACCAGGGCCTGCGTGACACCACTCTCGAGGGTCTGGCGTCGCTGAAGCCGGTGCTGGACGACGGAATTCACACGGCGGGCACGTCGTCACAGATTTCCGACGGCGCGGCCGCGGTGCTGTGGATGGACAGTGATGTAGCCAAGGCGCTCGGGCTGAGGCCGCGTGCCCGCATCATCAGCCAGGCGCTGGTCGGTTCCGAGCCGTACTACCACCTCGACGGCCCGGTGCAGTCGACGGCGAAGGTGCTGGAGAAGGCGGGGATGAAGATGGGCGACATCGACATCACCGAGATCAACGAGGCCTTCGCCTCAGTGGTGCTGTCGTGGGCCCGCATCCACGAACCCGACATGGACACGGTCAACGTCAACGGCGGCGCGATCGCACTCGGCCATCCGGTGGGCAGCACCGGCAGCCGACTGATCACCACGGCATTGCACGAATTGGAGCGCACCGACAAGACGACGGCGCTGATCACGATGTGTGCGGGCGGCGCGTTGTCCACCGGCACCATCATCGAGCGGATCTAGTGACCGAGACCCGGGTCTTCACCGAGGCAGAGCGGATCGCCGCCGCCCAGACGTACATCGATGCACTGGTCAGCCATGACGCGGATGCGGTCCCGTTCGCCCCGGGCTGCATCCGGATCGAGGTGGGGCTCAAAACCGGTTTCTCAGGCAATCACCTGCGCCGCAGCCTGAATGGCGGCCCGCAGTACCGGGTCATCCGGGCGACGACAGTGCCGGAGTTCTCCGTCGACGGCGATCGTGTCCAGGCCCGTTTCGATCTGGTGACCAAGCCGACGCTCGCCGGACGGCGGGTCGGCGCCCACATCGACGAGACCTTCGTGATCCCCGCATCCGACGGGCAGATCCACCACATCCGCGCCGACATCCGCCCGTTCCTGACACCTGACCGCCCATGAGGCCAATGAAGAAGAGCGGCAACAATACTGGGCAAGGTCGGTGGCCATGTGCCCGATGTTCGAGGACTACCACGGTATGACTTGCCGGATGGAATCCGTTTCGTCAGCATGACTTCAGCAGAAGTGGGGCGATTGCTGAGCGCCTATCGGGCGTCGGGGCAGACCTTCACCGCGGGCGGCATTTCATCGTTCCTGCTCGACTACGGCGCACGCGACGCTCCGGCGGTGGTCTGCGTGCACGGGGTGCCTGCGTCGGCGTACGTCTACCGCAAGGTGGTGACCGCCCTGGCCGACAAAGGTCTGCGCGGGATCGCCGTCGACCTGCCCGGTCTCGGTTTGGCGCAGCGACCCTCGGATGCCGACTACACCTGGGCCGGGCTCGGCCGTTGGCTGCTCGCCGCGACCGACGCGCTCGAACTCGACCGGTTCCACCTCGTCGTGCACGACATCGGCGGACCGATCGGCTTCGAACTCGCCCACACCGCACCCGAGCGGGTGCTGTCGATGACGCTGTTGAACACGATCATCGCGGTGGACGCCTTCCATCGACCATGGCCGATGGAGCCGTTCGCCCACCGCGGCCTCGGCGAGGCGTGGCTTCAGTCGCTGCGGGTGCCCGGCGCGTTTGCGGCGATCATGCGGTTGGTCGGGGTGAGCCGGCACGTCCCCACCGCCGAAATCGGGTGCTGGCTGCCGTTGCTGTTCGGCGAGGACAACGGACGGGCATTCCTGAAGATCATGCGGGGGTTTCAGCTGACGGCCGCGGATCGGCGCCGCTATCTGGATGCGGTGCGCAACACGCCCTACCCCGTACAGATCGTCTGGGGCGAGCGGGACCGGATGCTCCCCTGGCGCCGGTACGGGGTGCAGGCCCAGCTGGCATCCGGCGTCGACGACGCAATCCTGTTGCCCGGCAAGCACTTTGTCCAGGAGGACTGCCCGGACGAGGTGGCGGCTGCCGTACACCGGTTCATCGCGTCCTGAGCGACCGCGGCACGGGCACAATTGGGGTATGACCTTTGACCCGATCCCTGCAGACCTGCATTTCTACTTCGACCCGGTGTGCCCGTTCGCCTGGATGACGAGCAAATGGGTGCGGATGGTGGCCGCCCAACGGGAATACCGGGTGGACTGGCGGTTCATCTCGCTGCGGATCGTCAACGCCGACGTGGACTACGCAGCGCAGTTCCCCGAGGATTACGAAGACGGGCACACCGCCGGCCTGCGGCTGCTGCGGGTGGCCGCGCGGGCGCGCGCCGAACACGGCCGCGACGCGGTGGCGCCGCTGTACGAGGCGTTCGGCACCCGCATCTTCGACACGTCCCGTGACGTCGATCCGCTCTCGGCGAAGGGCCGGGCCGAGCGAGGCACAGTCGAACCCTTGTTGCGTGCGGCGGGCCTGCCCGCGGATCTCGCCGACGCACTCGACGACCAGACACTCGACGACGAGATTCGCGCCGAGACCGAGGAGGCGCTGGCACTGACCGGGCGTGACGTCGGCACACCGATCCTGCACTTCGCACCGCCCGGTGGCACGGCGTTCTTCGGACCGGTGATCAGCCGGCTGCCGAACCCCGACGACGCCGGCCGCCTCTGGGACCACATCGTCGGCCTCGCCGGCTTCGCCGGATTCGCCGAGCTCAAGCGCAGCCTGCTGGAACGACCCCAGCTGGCCAGCTTCGGCGTCGACGAGGCGTCGACGGGCATCGAAGAAGATTGGCACGGCGGAAGCCGTCGGCTGAAGAAATAGTTTGCGCGTCGCCGATCGCGGCAAGTCATGCGGTATGGCCCAGCGGCGACGGATCAGGAATTCGAGCGCTCTCGTGCTGCTGATGAAGTACTTCGCACGTGCACATATCTGGATCTATCGGCGCACCGACGGGCGGCTGGGGGCGAAGCTGCTGTGGTTGCCCGCCGCCTTGATCACGACGACGGGTCGTAAGACCGGCAGACAGCGCACCACCCCCACGCTGTATCTGCGCGAGGCCGGGCGGGTGATCCTTCCTGCGTCATTCGGCGGCCGCACCAGCAACCCCGGCTGGTACCGCAACTTGAAAGAAGATCCCAACGTCCACATCCAGATTCGTGACGAGCACCTCGATCTTGTCGCACGCGACGCCACCGACGAGCAGCGAAAAACTTACTGGCCCAAGCTGATCAGGATGTATCCGCCGTACCGCGGCTATCGAAATGCGGCGGATCGGGTGATTCCGCTGGTCGTCTGCGAGCGATGACACCGTCCAGGTGGGCGGTTTCATGTTGGAACATTCGTCGATCAAACCGCTGGCCGGCATGTCCACGATCTCGCCGTCGACGTCCACGCCGGTGAGACGGGCTCAGTCGGCCCGAGCAATCGAAAACATCACGCCGGGAGCCGATAGACAACCCTCCCTGTCGATTTCGGGATGCGTTGAAGAAAAGGAGTATCAGACTTCTCGCGTACCGGATTCACCACCGCACCGCGCCGGTCGGCGGGCTGGTGCAGGATCGGGTCCCCGAGGACCGGATGGGTTTGATGGGTTCTATACGACAATCGCCGGCCTGGCGCCGGTCTATTCGTGATTCTCCGCATCATCACCGTCTGGCCGGTCGCGTGACCGGTCAGCCGAGCGAAACAGGTTCAGTGCCACGGCCACCGCGAGCAGACCGGCGCCCACCGCCATCGTGATCGGGTGGAGGTAGAGCAGCAGCGCCGCGGCCGGCACGCACAGCAACCGCTCGGGCCAACCCGCCCGGTGCACGAGCCACCCACCGGTGACCACGGCCAGCGCCCCCACCGCCACCCCACCGACCACCGCCGTCCAGACCATATCGGGAAACGATCGCAGGCCGAGTATGCCTTCACCGTTGTCGGTCAGCACAAACGCGAACGGCACCAGGAACGCGGGCAGCGTGTACTTCCACGTCTGCCACATGGTGCCCATCACCCTGCCCCCGGTGATCGCGGAAGCCGCGACCGCCGCAAGCGCCGTCGGTGGCGTCACTTCCGACAGCACCGCGAAGTAGAAGACGAACATCGCGGCGGCGGGGGCGGCTACGCCGAGATCCTGGAGGGCCGGCCCGATGATCACCCAGCTGATCACGAAGGAGGCCGTCACCGGGACTGCAAGGCCGAGCACCGACACTGCCAGCGCGGCGAAGATCGCCGTGAAAATGAGGACCGCGGTGGGGTTTTCGCTGATCGACCGAGCGGAGTTCACCAGAATCGAATTCAGCTGCAGGCCGAGGCCGGTCCTGGTGATCATCGCGGCGATGACACCGGCGGCGGCACACACCGCCGCCACCGCGAGCACACCTCGCACGCCCGTGGCCAATGCGCGGTACAGCTTCAGCGGGGTCAGGCGGTGTTCGCGGTCCAGGTACGACAGCACGATCTGCACCAGGGTGGCGTAGACGACCGCCCGGATCGCCGAAATGTCCATCGCCAGGAACACCACGATCATCACCAGTGAGATCAGGTGATAGCCGAATCTCCCCAGTAGCCGCCAGGTCGATTCCGCTCCGACGTCGACTTCACGGGTGGCGTAGCGCCGGGCGTCGATCTCGACGGCGAGCAGGATGCCGAGGTAGTACAGGATCGTTGGCACGATCGCCCACACCAGGACGGTCAGGTACGGCACCCCGAGGTACTCGGCGATGATGAAGGCCGCGGCGCCGAGAGTCGGCGGCGAAAGGATGGCGCCGATACCGGCGGCGGCGAGCATTCCGCCCGCGTTCTCGCTCGGGTAGCCCGCGCGACGCAGCACCGGCCATGTCACCGAGCCGAGGCTGACCGTCGTCGCCGTCCCGGAACCGGACACGCTGCCCATCAGGAATCCCGCCAGTGTCACCGTGCGGCCGGGTGCCGCCCGGGATCGACGGAACGCGGAGAAGGAGAGATCGATGAAGAACTTGCTGGCGCCGGACGCGTCCAGCACAGCGCCGTAGATGGTGAACAGCACGATGTAGGTGGCCGCCACGTCCAGCGGCACCCCGTAAAGGCCGGTCGATTGGAGGAACGATGCGCTGACGATCTGGTTCCAGTCCACGCCGGCGTGCGCGATCGCCGCTCCTTGGGGCAGGTAACCGCCGTAGTAGGCGTAGCCGAGCGCGATCAGGCACACGATGGGCAGCGCCGCGCCAGTGGTCCGGCGGCAAGCCTCCAGGACCAGCACGATCACGATCGTGCCGACGAGCACGTCGACCGTCCCGGGAGTGCTCTGCCGGCTCAAGAACTCATCGAACCCCCCACCGCCGTCGGCGATTTCGAAGGGCATGACCGGATAGAGGCACACCACCAACGCCACTATCGCTAGCAGCCAGTCGATCGGTGTCGGGTTCGCCCGCGGGGGCGCGGTCTTGTCACGGCGCAGCCGCAGCCCGGAGCGGTAGCACAGCAGTGTCAACGGCAGCACCGCTGCCAGGAACCAGATCAGCGAGACCTGGTTGCCCGCCGCGAGCGGAAAGAACACCTGGTACAGCGCGAACAACCCGATCACGACGCAGGCCGCGGTCACCAGATGGTGGACCCAACCGGTCAGCTGGCGGGCCGGCTTCTCTTCTTCGTAGGAAGTTGTCGCGACGACGTCTCCGGCCGGTGCCGGCCGGCCGGTCTCGCGAGCGCTCTCGGTCAGCTGGCTGCGCCCAGTTCGTCGAGCGCCTTCTTGGCGCCGGGATGCAGGGGTACCGGGTCGGTCTGGCGTGCGGTCTCCAGCGTGATGCCGTCCGCCGCCTTGTTCGCCTTCACCAGGTCCGATTTGTGGTCGAACAGCGCCTTGGTCAGCACGCAGGCGGTGTTTCCATCCATATCGTCTTTGACCAGAAGCACATTCGGCACGACCACGGTCGGCACGTCCGCCGGTGTCTGATAGGTGCTGGCCGGGATGACGCCGCGCTCGTAGATGGAGTTGATCTCCTTCAGTTTCGGCAGTGTGTCGGTCACGTCGAGGAATTTGACGCCGTCACGCCGGCTGACGAACAGATCGGTGATGCCGCCGGTGGGCAGTCCGCCCGACCAGAACATGGCATCGATCGAACCGTCTTTCATGCCCTCGACGGTCTTGCCGAGTTCGGTGCGCTGCGCCTGGATGTCCTTGGCCGGGTCGAGTCCGGCGGCTTGCAACATCCGGTTGGCGATCACCTCCGTGCCGGAGTTCGGCGCTCCGGTGGACACTCGCTTACCCCGCATGTCGGCGATCGAGTTGACACCGGAGTCGGTCAGGGCAATCACCTGGGTGTAGTTGGGATACAGCCGGGTCAACGCCGCGATCGGCTGTTTCTCCGAGAACGACGCGGTGCCGTTGACCGCGTCCGCGGCGGTATCGGCCAACGAGAACGCCACCTGGTGCGTGCCGGCCACCAATTGCTGAATGTTCTGCAGCGATGCCGACGTCTCGGCGGCGGTGGCCTTCAATTTGCCGCCGGTCTGTTGGCTTATCGCCTCGGCGTAGGCGCCACCGAGGGTGTAGTAAACACCGGTGGTGTTTCCCGTCGCGACACTCAGACGCGCGTCGGCGGTCACTTCGCACGACGTCGGTTCGGTCTCCGAGGCGGCGGAATCGCCGCCGCGCTGTCCACCACACCCGGCCAATAGCAACAACATTGCGCCGACCAGAACCGGCAGTCTCATCCGTCGCATCGTTCCATCATGGTCGGGACGCTCGGGTTCAGCGGCGGTTTCGCAGGTTTAGGCGCCGTAAACCGGGACCGGCGGGCGCGCCTTGGCGAGCAGATCCGGCACGACCGACCCGAGCTCCGCCGGAGCCCACCGCGCTCCGTTGTCGATCTGAGGTCCGTGCGCCCAGCCCTCGGCGACCCGGATGATGCCACCCTCGACCTCGAACATCCGTCCCGTGATGTCCCTGGACTCGACGCTGCCGAGCCAAACCACCAGTGGTGAAATGTTTTCCGGTGCCATCGCGTCGAATCCAGCATCCTGGGTCGCCATCATCTCGGCGAACACGGTCTCGGTCATCCGGGTCCGGGCCGACGGGGCGATCGCGTTGACCGTGACGCCGTAGCGACCCATCTCGGCCGCGGCGACCAACGTCATGGCGGCGATCCCGGCCTTGGCGGCGCTGTAGTTCGCCTGCCCCACACTGCCCTGCAGGCCCGCGCCCGAACTCGTGTTGATGATGCGGGCGTCAACGGCGTGACCCGCCTTGGACTGCGCACGCCAGTAGGCGGCGGCGTGCCGCATGGTGGCGAAGTGCCCCTTGAGATGGACGGCGATGACGGCATCGAACTCGTCCTCGCTGGTGTTCGCGAACATCCGGTCGCGCACGATGCCTGCGTTGTTGACCAACACGTCGAGCCCGCCGAAGGTGTCGACCGCGGTCTGGACCAGTCCGGCGGCTGCGTCCCAGTCGGCGACATCGGCCCCGCTGGTGACGGCTTCGCCGCCCCCTGCGGAGATCTCGTCGACGACACCCTGAGCGGCGCTGCCGCCGCCCGCGGGTGAGCCGTCCAGACCGACGCCGATGTCGTTGACCACCACGCGCGCGCCCTCGGCGGCGAACGCCAGCGCGTGTGCGCGCCCGATCCCCCCGCCCGCGCCCGTCACGATGACCACACGGCCGTCGAGCAATCCCATATTCCTGGTCTCCTTGCTTCGCAGACGAGCTACTTGATCGCCGTCGTGGTTGCCAAGTAGTGCGGTGGTTCGCCGCCGCCATGCACCTCGAGCGACGCACCACTGATGTAGGAGGCGGCGTCGGATGCCAGGAAGGCCGCGGCCCAGCCGACGTCCACCGGTTTGGCGAGCCTGCCGAGTGGGACGGTGCGCGAGATCGCCGCGATCGAGTCGGCGTCGCCGTAGAACAGCTGCGACTGTTCGGTCTCGACCATGCCGACCACCACCGAGTTCACCCGGACCTTGGGTGCCCACTCAACGGCCAGCGTGCTGGTGATGCTCTCCATGCCCGCCTTCGCGGCGCCGTAGGCGACGGTGCCCGGAGTCGGACGCCGTCCGCTAACGCTGGCGATGTTGACGATTGACCCACCCGACGACTGCTCCTGCATCACGGTGTTGGCGTGCGTCGAAACCGAAAGCGGCCCAAGCAAGTTGAGTTCGATGATCTTGGTGTTGAATCTGGCCGACGCCTCGGCGGCCGGCACGTAGGGCGAGCCGCCCGCGTTGTTGACCACCACATCGAGGCGGCCGTGCGCGGAAACGATGGCGTCGATGAGTGCCTTCACGGAACCGTCGTCGCGAACGTCACAGGCGTGGAACTCGTAGGCCAGATCGTCGACCGTCCTGCGGGCGCAGGTCACGACAATCGCGCCCTGACCGGCGAACACGGCGCTGATTCCCGCGCCGACCCCGCGGACCCCGCCGGTGACGAGCACGACCCTGCCCGAGAGCCCGAGGTTCATATCTGGCGCGTCGGTCACCGTGCTAGGGTACCAAGCAAGTGCTTGCTCAGGTAGCGACCCCGGAGTAACTGAGGTATCACCCATGACGATCACCACCGAAACCGTCGAGCCGGGCATCGTCTCGGTCACCGTCAATTACCCACCGGTCAATGCGATCCCGTCGAAAGGCTGGTTCGAACTGGGTGATGCCATCGCGGCCGCGGGCCGCGAGCAGAGCACCCATGCCGTGATACTTCGGGCCGAGGGGCGTGGCTTCAACGCCGGTGTCGACATCAAGGAGATGCAGAACACGGAGGGCTTCACCGCACTGATCGACGCCAACCGGGGATGCTTCGAGGCGTTTCGCGCGGTGTACGAATGCGCCGTTCCGGTCGTCGCTGCCGTCAATGGCTTCTGCGTCGGCGGCGGCATCGGGCTCGTCGGCAATGCCGACGTCATCGTCGCCTCCGACAACGCGACGTTCGGGCTGCCCGAGGTCGAACGCGGCGCGCTCGGTGCGGCCACGCACCTGTCCCGACTGGTGCCCCAACACATGATGCGCCGGCTGTTCTTCACGTCCGCCACCGTCGACGCCGCGACGCTGCACCACTTCGGCTCGGTGCATGAAGTCGTCCCGCGCGACGAACTCGACGAGGCCGCGCTGCGGGTCGCCCGCGACATCGCGGCCAAGGACACCCGGGTCATCCGGGCGGCCAAGGAAGCGCTCAACCTCATCGATGTGCAACGGGTGAACTCCAGTTACCGGATGGAGCAAGGCTTTACGTTCGAGCTCAACCTCGCCGGGGTCTCCGATGAGCACCGCGATGCATTCGCCGGGACCGACAAGGGTCGAAATGACCGATAAGCGGACCACTGTGGACCAGGCGGTGTCCTCGGTCGAGAGCGGGATGACCGTCGGTATCGGCGGCTGGGGATCCCGCCGCAAGCCCATGGCGTTCGTGCGGGCGCTGCTGCGTACCGACGTCGAGGATCTGACCGTCGTCACCTACGGCGGACCCGACCTCGGGCTCTTGTGCTCGGCCGGCAAGGTGCGCCGCGTGTATTACGGCTTCGTGTCACTGGATTCGGCGCCGTTCTACGATCCGTGGTTCGCCAAGGCCCGCACTTCGGGCGCCATCGAGTCCCGCGAGATGGACGAGGGCATGCTGCGCTGCGGACTGCAGGCGGCGGCTCAACGGTTGCCGTTCCTGCCGATCCGTGCCGGACTGGGCAGTGATGTGCGCGCGTTCTGGGGCGACGAACTCAAGACGGTGACGTCACCGTATCCAACCGACGGCGGCGTCGAGGAACTCGTCGCGATGCCCGCGCTGACACTCGATGCCGCCTTCGTCCACATGAATCTCGGGGACGCGCAAGGCAACGCCGCCTACACCGGCATCGACCCGTACTTCGACGATCTGTTCCTGATGGCGGCACAGCGACGCTACCTGTCGGTGGAACGGGTGGTGTCCACCGACGAGCTCGTCAAGGCCGTGCCACCCCAGGCGCTGCTGATCAACCGCATGATGGTCGACACCGTCGTCGAGGCACCCAACGGCGCCCACTTCACCACCGCCGAACCCGACTACCGCCGTGACGAGAAGTTCCAGCGGCACTACGCCGAGGCGGCCGCCTCCGACCAAGCCTGGCAGGAGTTCCTCACCAGCTATCTGTCCGGAGGCGAGGCCGACTACCAGGCCGCGGTGCGCAAGTTCGCCGGCGCCGAAGAGGCGATCAAATGATCTCCGTGACGCGTGCCGAAGTGTGTGCCGTCGCATGCGCTGAACTCTTCCGCGACGCCGGCGAGATCATGGTGAGCCCGATGGCGACGATGGTTGCGATCGGCGCCCGGTTGGCGCGGCTGACCTTCTCCCCCGACATCCTGCTCACTGACGGTGAGGCCCGGTTGATGGCCGACACGCCCGCGATCGGTGTCGTCGGCGCGATCGAAGGCTGGATGCCGTTCGGCCGGGTCTTCGAGACGCTGTCCTGGGGCCGGCGCCATGTGGTCATGGGCGCCAACCAGATCGACCGCTACGGCAACCAGAATCTCTCCGCGTTCGGGCCGCTGCAGCACCCGACCCGGCAGATGTTCGGGGTACGCGGCGCGCCGGGCAACACCATCAACCACGCCACCAGCTACTGGGTGGGAAACCACTCCAAGCGGGTGTTCGGTGAATCCGTCGACATCGTGTCGGGCATCGGCTGGGACAAGGTCGACACCGACAACCCCGCCTACCGGTTCGTCGACGTGTACCGGGTGGTGACCAATCTGGGCGTGTTCGATTTCAACGGACCCGATCACCAGATGAGAGCGGTGTCGCTACATCCCGGCGTCGCGGCCGAACAGGTGGCCGACAACACCTCCTTCGAGGTGCACGGCCTGGACTACGCCGACATGACGCGTCTCCCGTCGGGCGAGGAGCAGCGGCTCATTGCGCAGGTGATCGATCCGAAATCGCTGCGGGACAGAGAGATCCGATCGTGACTCGATTGACGACACCGTTGACCGAACTGGTCGGCATCGAACATCCCGTGGTGCAGACCGGAATGGGCTGGGTGGCGGGGGCGCGGCTGGTATCGGCAACCTCGAATGCCGGCGGGCTGGGCATCCTGGCCTCGGCAACCATGACGCTCGAGGAACTCGCCGCCGCGGTGTCCAAGGTCAAGGCCGCGACCGACAAGCCGTTCGGGATCAACATCCGCGCCGATGCGGGTGACGCGAACGACCGGGTCGGCCTGTTGATCCGCGAAGGCGTCAGGGTCGCCTCGTTCGCGCTGGCACCCAAGCCCGACCTGATCGCCCGCCTCAAAGATGCCGGTGTGGTGGTCATTCCGTCGGTCGGCGCGGCCAAACACGCGAAGAAGGTGGCCGGGTGGGGCGCCGACGCCGTGATCGTCCAGGGTGGCGAGGGCGGCGGGCACACCGGACCGGTGGCAACGACGCTCCTGCTGCCATCCGTGCTCGACGCCGTCGACATTCCCGTCGTTGCGGCGGGTGGATTCTTCGACGGCCGCGGGCTGGCGGCGGCGTTGTCCTACGGTGCGGCGGGCGTCGCAATGGGCACCCGCTTCCTGCTCACCTCCGATTCAACGGTGCCCGACGCGGTCAAGCGGCGCTATCTCGAGGCCGGGTTGGACGGCACGGTGGTGTCAACACGCGTCGACGGCATGCCGCACCGGGTGCTGCGCACCGGCCTTGTCGAGAAGCTCGAAAGCGGATCCCGGATGCGCGGTTTCAGCGCGGCGCTGCGCAACGCGCAGAAATTCAAGAAGATGTCGCAGATGTCCTGGCGGTCGATGATCAACGACGGTCTTCAGATGCGACACGGGAAAGAACTGACCTGGTCACAGGTGGTGATGGCGGCCAACACCCCGATGCTGTTGAAGGCAGGCCTGGTGGAGGGCAACACCGATGCCGGCGTGTTGGCGTCCGGTCAGGTCGCAGGCATCCTCGACGATCTGCCGTCATGCGCCGAACTGATCGAATCCATCGTCTCCGACGCCGTCAAACAGCTCAGGACGGCCGCCGCCTTCGCCGACTAGCTCGTCCGGCTAGCCGTACGGTAAACCTTCCAGTACCTTCTGTGCTTGTGAGCTCCCCCTACGAGGGCGTTCCGACGACCCTGACCGGTCGGCGTGCGGAACGCCGAACACTCGACGGGCTGCTCGCCGCGCTGCGGAGCGGCGAGAGCCGCGCGCTGGTGGTACAGGGCGAGGCCGGCGTCGGCAAGACGGCGTTGTTGGAATACCTGACCGCACAGGCATCGGACTGCCGGATCTTGCGCGCGGCGGGTGTTCAGTCGGAGATGGAGCTGGCGTTCGCAGGCCTGCACCAGCTGTGCGCGCCGGTGCTGGATCGGGTCGGGCGCCTTCCCGCACCGCAGCGGGACGCGCTGTGGATTGCGTTCGGCTTGAGTGCGGGATCGGCACCCGACCAGTTCCTGATCGGCCTGGCGGTATTGAGCCTCTTGTCGGAGATGTCCGAGGAGCTGCCGCTGCTGTGCGTCGTCGACGACGAACAGTGGGTCGATCGCGCCTCGGCGCAGGTGCTGGCGTTCGTGGCGCGCCGCCTCGGGGCGGAGCGGGTCGGCGTCGTCTTCGGCGTGCGGGTACCCGGCAACGAACTGGCGGGCCTACCGGCGCTGGTTGTCGCCGGCCTGCCTGCCGCGGATGCCCGCGCCCTGCTGGACTCCGTGCTCAGTGGGCCGCTGGACAGCCGGGTGCGCGACCAGATCGTCGCCGAAACCCGCGGCAGTCCATTGGCCTTGCTCGAAATTCCGCACGGTCTGACCTCCACGGATCTCGCCGGCGGGTTCGGACTACCTGGCGCGGCGTCGCTGTCGGGAGACGTCGAGGAGAGCTTCCGGCGCCGATTCGCCGCTCTCCCGGTCGAGTCGCGCCACCTACTGGTTCTCGCATCGGCCGACCCCACGGGGGACGCTGCGCTGGTGTGGCGGGCAGCCGCCCGGCTGGGTATCGACTTCGCGGCGGCGGGTCCGGCGGTCGAAAACGGGCTCGCCGAGTTCGGCACCCGCGTGCGTTTCCGGCATCCCTTGGTGCGCTCGGTCATCTACTGGTCGGCGTCCCCGGCGTTGCGGCAGTCCGTGCACGGCGCACTTGGCCACACCACCGATCAGACGCTGGATCCCGATCGCCGGGTCTGGCACATGGCTGCGGCGGCCGATGGCCCCGACGAGACCATCGCCATGGAACTGGAGCGTTCCGCTGAACAGGCGCGGGCCCGTGGCGGGCTGGCGGCGGCGGCGGCGTTCCTCGAACGCGCAGCATTGCTGACACCTGACTCGGCGCAGCGAGCGCAGCGGGCGCTGGCCGCGGCAGGGATCAAGCTGCAGGCAGGCGCGTTCGACGCGACGACGGGTCTGCTCGTCACGGCGGAGGAGGGGCCGCTGGACGAACTCCAGCAAGCCCGCGTCGATCTGGTACGGGCTCAGCTTGCCTTCGCCACCAGCCGAGGCGGTGAGGCTCCGCTGCTGTTGCTGAGTGCCTCCAAGCGCTTTGAGCCGATCGAGCCCGGTCTCGCCCGGGAGACCTATCTGGACGCTCTTTCGGCCGCGGCCTTCGCCGGCCGCCTCGCCAGTCCCGGCGGCCACGTGCTCGAGGTGGCCCGAGCCGCCGTGGTGACACCGCTGCCAGTAAGCACCCCCCGTGCGCCCGACCGCCTGCTGGATGGGTTGGCGTTGAACTACGCGGAGGGCTATCCGGCCGGGGTACCGGACCTGAAGGCCGCGTTGGAGACTTTTGGCGAGAACATGTCGGTGGATGAAGAACTCCGGTGGATGTGGCTGATCAACCTTGCCGCCCTGCACCTTTGGGATGACGAACATTGGGACGCGCTCTCGGCGCGGTATCTCCAGCTGACGCGTCGCGCCGGTGCGGTGAACGAGCTTCCGCTCGCTCTGAGCACGCGCGCCATGATGTTGATGTTCGCCGGCGACTTGTCCGCCGCGGGTGCCCTGGTCGATGAACAGCGCACGGTGACCGAGGCCACCGGTATCAACCTCGCGCCCTACGCTGCCATGCGCCTCGCCGCGCTACGCGGCCAGCAGGCCGAGTCGATCGCGCTCATCGAGCAGACCGCCGACGAGGCCCCCCGGCGAGGTGAAGGCATCTCGATCGCCGTCGCCGAGTGGACGCGAGCGGTGCTACGCAACGGGTTGGGCGACCATCAACAGGCGATGGCCGCCGCCCAGCAGGCCCTGTACCACCAGGAGTACCCGGAGATCAGGTATCCCGGGGTCGCGAACTGGGCGGCCGCCGAATTCATCGAGGCGGCCGTGCGCAGCGGACGGAGGGAGGCGGCCGCCGAGACAGCCCGGTGGATCACCGAGATGACCGCCGCCAGTCGCACAGACTGGGCGCTGGGCGTGGAAGCCTGCTCGCAAGCGCTGCTGGCCGAGGGCGACGACGCTGAGCTACACTATCGGCGGGCAATCACGCATCTCCGAGCAAGCAGCGTCCGCACCGAGCTCGGCCGGGCACATCTGCTGTACGGCGAATGGCTGCGAAGCCGATCCCGACGCGCCGATGCGCGCGAACAGCTCCGCACCGCGCGCGAATTGTTCGAGGCGATGGGCATGGCCGCATTCGCCGATCGCGCCCGCCGTGAACTGCTGGCCAACGGCGAGACCGCCCGCAAACGCACGGTCACTGCGGGTACCACCGCATTGACCGACCAGGAACATCAGGTAGCCCGGCTGGCCCGCGACGGCCTGTCGAATCCCGAGATCGGCACGCGCTTGTTCATCAGCCCGAAGACCGTGCAGTATCACCTCAGCAAAGTGTTCGTGAAACTCGAGATCAGCTCCCGCAACCAACTCGACCGAGTCCTGCCGAATGACCGTGTACGGCACGAGGGGCTCCGCCCGGGTCACTGAACGCCGACCGCTGGCGTGGCCACTAGTCACGCCGGCTAGCCACCGGCTGATGCGATCGCGAGTCGAACTGCGACATCCTTCCTTTACCCATTCAGCACCGCTCGCTCCGAAGGACCGATGATGTCGCCTCACACAGGGTTCGATTATCCCCGGCAGTCGAGTGCCTCCTTGATTTCGGCGCCAGACGACGACCTCGATGCGAGATTCGAACGCGACGTCCTTCCGCTGCGTAATCGTCTCTACGGAGCCGCGTTTCGTCTGACAGGCAACAAACATGATGCCGAAGATCTGGTGCAGGAGACGATCCTGCACGCCTACGCCGGTTTCCGCGGTTTTCGTGAAGGCACGCAGCTGATGGCATGGCTGTACCGAATCATGCGAAACAACTGGATCAATCAGTACCGCCGAAAGAAGCGCCGGGGTCAGGAGGACTTCTTCGGGAGCATCACCGACGACCAACTGGCGACCTACGCCGCGCACAGCGTGAATCCACCACGGTCGGCCGAAAACGCAGCCCTGGAGTCCATGCCGGACAGCGAGATACGTTCCGCCCTGATGGCGCTGCGTGAGGAGACTCGAATGGCTGTCTATTACGCCGACGTGGCGGGATACAAGTACGGGGAGATCGCCGACATGATGAATACCCCTGTCGGCACGGTGATGTCGCGGCTCAACCGCGGGCGCCGACGCTTACGGTCGACTCTGTCCACCGTCGCCAGCCAACGTGGCTTCGCGGCCGTCGCCACTCACGACTGCCGGGTGAGTCCGGCACTGTGACGACGGCTCCCATGAAGCAATTCACTTCATCTCTCAGGCATTAAGCTATAATCTTCATATGGCGAAGGTGAAGTCTAAAGCTTCATCGGTGAGATGCGCGACGCTGATCGGCGATATCGTCGGCTCGCGTCATGTCGCCGATCGGGCTGCGACGCACCGGAATGTGAGCAGCGCCCTTCGCGATGTCGCCGACAACGCGATCGACTCACCCGCTTTCACGGTCGGCGATGAATTCCAGGGCAGCTATCCCACGGTCGGCCATGCGATCGATGCTGCGCTCACCCTGCGTCTGCGCACGGCGCCGGAGATCGACGTGCGGTTCGGGATCGGCTGGGGATCGGTCATTGTGCTCGATGCCGGGACACGCATTCAGGATGGACCGGGATGGTGGGCGGCGCGCGAAGCCATCGAATGGACCGCGGCTGCCCAACGGCAACCGGGCCTTGCGCTGGTGCGCACCACGTTCCGGGCCCAGGGCGAAGATCGCGATGACGTCGACGCGGTCAACGCGGCACTGCTGTGTCGGGACCATCTGATTGGATCCCTCGATGACCGTTCACTACGAATTCTGAAGGGCCTTTTGAGCAACCGCACCAAGAAGGACATCGCCGCGGCCGAGGACATCAGCGCCTCGGCGGTGTCGCAGCGCACCGGCCGCGACGGTCTGGACCTGATCGTGCAGGCATCGCGCATGCTCGGGAACATCCCATGAGCGGGCTCGCCGTGATGCTGATCGCGACGGGCATCGCCGACATCTTCCGGCGCCGGACGGGACGGGCATGGCTGCCCGCCGCGGTGGCACTCGTCACCGTGATCATCAGCGCGGCACTGGCCGGCCTATGGCGCCTCGGCGATATCGCGTTGCTGATGGTCGCCGCGGTCGCCAGCGTCGGGTGGCAGCTGCTCTGCACCCGCGCGGAACGGTCCGGCGAACACGAACTGGCTCCGCTGGCGGCATTCGCTGCAGCAATCGGTGCGCTGATTTTGTTGTCCGGCTGGGGTTCTGAGGTCTCAGGCCTGGTACAGCGGTGGTCGTACTGGACCGGCCTGCCCGGGCTGGACAACCTCGGCCCTGATCGGCTGCTCATGGTCGTTGGTGTCGTGCTGCTGCAGCTGGTCACGGGGAATCAATTGGTGCGGCTGGTCCTTGGCTCCGTGGGCGCCGTCAAGCCGCTGGGCCAACCACAGCCGTCGGACAAGCTCAAGGGAGGGCGGCTGCTCGGACCGATGGAGCGGCTGCTGATCCTCGGCCTCGGCCTTGCCGGTCAGCTCGCGGCCGCTACGGCCGTCGTCGCCGCCAAGAGCATCATCCGCTTCCCGGAAATCAACGCGCAGAAGGCCCGCGAGAACGGAACCATCGGCATCGATGACGTGACGGAGTACTTTCTCGTCGGCAGTTTCGCCAGCTGGATCATCGCACTGGGCGGCTTGGCACTCGCGCAGTAGTGTTTCGCCCCCAGGACGAGATTATTTGCCCTTGGTGGCCGGCGCCTTCACGGGTCTTTCCGGCCTTGGCTCCGCCGGTCTAGCTCCGCCCGCTCTGGTCTCACCCTTCTTCGACGACGACGCGCCGCACCTGCAGTTGCGCCCTTCGTGTCCGTCGCACCCGCGCCGGTCGCCGACGATCCCTTGTGAGGCTTCGATACGTGGTGGTCGGTGTCGGAGGCGGTGGTGTCCTCGCTGTCATTTTCCCGGTGCGTCACCGGGGATTCCGACGTCGCGACCGGTGGCGGCTACTCCGCCGGATTCGCCGGCCACCGCCGCGGACTTGGCCGGCGGAGACGGCCGCATCGGCGGATTTCGCTCCACCCGCGAACGTGCCTCCCCAACTTCGGACCATGAAGACAAACGCGGCGGTGCTGTGGGGCGTGAACGAAGGCTGGAGTGTCGAGGAGATCCACCTCGACCCACCACGCCAGGGCGGCCCGGGAGTGCGCGATCTCGAGGTCGGCGACCATGTGGTCGCGTCGTTTCTGCCCGCCTGCGGCCGATGCCGATGGTGCGCGACGGGGCATCAGAACCTGTGCGACCTCGGTGCCCAGATCTTGCTGGGGACTCATGGCCGACGGCACCTTCCGACGCCGGAGCCCGGGTGACACCGTGGTGGTGATCGGATTCGGTGGTATCGGCAGTGGCGCGGTCCAGGGCGCGCGACTCGACGGCGCCGAGACGATCGGCGTTGTCGATCTCGTGGAAAGCAAACGCGCCAAAGCTATGGAGTTCGGGGCTACTCACTTCACGACATCGTTGCCGGAAGCCACCGAATTCGTTGCCGAGCTGACACGCGGCGTGATGGCGGATTCCGCGCTGTTGACGGTCGGCCTCCTGGAGGGCCCGATGATCAACGACGCTCTCAACATCATCCGCAAAGGCGGTGCAGTGGTGGTGACGGCGATCGCCTCCATGGCCGATGTCACACCGGCACTGCCGATGGCACTCTTCACGCTGTTTCAGAAGCGACTGCTCGGGAGCCTCTACGGGGAAGCCAACCCGCGAGCCGACATCCCGCGGCTGCTGAGCCTCTACCGTGACGGCAAGCTACTGCTCGATGAAACGGTCACCGCCGAGTACAAACTCAACGACGTCAACGACGCCTACGACGATATGCTCGCCGGCCGCAATATCCGCGGTGTGATCGGCCACGACCACTGACACTTCTGGTACCGCTGACATTTCCGCGAGCCGAGACGGGGCGCACGTATCAGAGGCGCTCGATGATCGTGACGTTGGCGGTGCCGCCGCCCTCGCACATCGTCTGCAGGCCGTAGCGGCCGCCGATCCGCTCGAGTTCGTTGAGCATCGTCGTGAACAACTTCGCCCCGGTCGCACCGAGTGGGTGACCGAGCGCGATCGCGCCACCGTTCGGGTTCACCTTCTCCGGGTCGGCCTTGATCTCCTTGAGCCACGCTCCGACCACCGGCGCGAAGGCCTCGTTGATCTCCACGGTGTCGATGTCGTCGATCGACAGGCCCGTCTTCTCCAGCGCATACCGCGTCGCGGGGATCGGCCCGGTCAGCATGAAGACCGGATCGGCACCGCGCGCGCTGATGTGGTGGATCCGGGCCCGCGGCGTCAAGTTGTGCGCCTGCACGGCGTTTTCCGATGCCAGCAGCACGGCGCTGGCGCCGTCGGAGATCTGGCTCGCCATCGCCGCGGTCAACCGGCCGCCCTCGACGAGGGTTTTGAGGGTCGCCATCTTCTCCAGCGACGTCTCCCTCGGGCCTTCGTCGGTCCGGAATCCGTCGACGTCGATGATCTCGTTCTCGAAATGCCCGGCGCGGATCGCGGCCTGGGCCCGCTGATGACTGGTCAGCACGTACTGCTCCATCTCCTCGCGCGAGATGTTCCACTTCTCGGCGATCAACTCCGCGCCACGGAACTGAGAGATCTCCTGATCGCCGTAGCGGTGCAGCCAGCTCTTCGACTCGTTGGTGGGCGAGGTGAATCCGAACTGCTCGCCGACGATCATCGCAGCGGAGATGGGGATCTGGCTCATGTTCTGCATGCCACCGGCCACGATCAAATCTGCGGTACCGGACATGATCGCCTGTGCGCCAAACGAAACAGCCTGCTGGCTGGAACCACACTGGCGGTCGACGGTGACGCCGGGTACTTCTTCCGGATACCCGGCCGCCAGCCATGACAGCCGGGCGATGTTGCCTGCCTGCGGCCCGATGGCGTCGACGCAGCCGGCGATGACGTCGTCGACCGCGCCGGGATCGACATCGACGCGCTCGAACAGCCCGCGCCAGGCCGCCGCTCCGAGGTCGACGGGATGCATCCCGGCCAGCGAGCCGTTGCACTTGCCGACGGCAGTGCGCACCGCGTCGATGACGTAGGCCTCGGAAAACCCAGCAGACACAGCCATGTCAGTCTTCCTCTCTAGTGATACCGCCGAGAACGATTGCCAAGTACTGCCGGCCGACCTGTTCGGCCGTCAGAGGTCCGCCCGGCTGATACCAGCGGACCGAAACCCAGGTGGTGTCGCGGATGAACCGGTAGACCAGATCCACATCGAATCCGGGCCGGAAGTAGCCCTCCTCGATGCCCTGGTTGAGCACGTCCACCCACATCTTGCGCTGCTCTTTGTTGCGTTCGTCCACATAGGAGAAGCGCTCGTGCGACGACAGCCGCTTGGCCTCGTCCTGGTAAATGACGACCTGCGCGTGCCGGTCCTCGATCGCCTCGAATGACGCCATGAACAGGCCCTTGAGCCGCTCGACTGGATTGGGTTCGGTCGCGACGATCTGTTGGTAGCGCTCGAACAGCCAGTCGAGGAAGCCGCGCAACAGTTCGTCGACCATCTCCTCCTTCGAGGAGAAGTGGTGGTACAGGCTGCCCGACAAGATCCCGGCAGAATCGGCGATGTCGCGTACCGTCGTCGCCCGTAAACCGCGCTCCGCGAACATCACCGCGGCGAGCTCCAGAAGCTCGTCGCGCCTGCTCGCCGGCTGACCGGCAGTGGAACTGTTCACGCGCGCTGACTCGACACCGAAATCACTTCTCCGGTCAAATAACTGGAGTAATCGCTGGCCAGGAAGGCGATAGTCGCGGCCACCTCCCACGGTTCCGCCGCACGACCGAAGGCCTCACCCTCGGACAACCGGTCCAGCAGCTCCGAACTGCTGGTCTTCTCCAAGAATTTGTGCCGGGCGATGCTGGGTGAGACCGCATTGATCCGCACACCGTAGTCGACGGCTTCGATGGCGCTGCAACGGGTCAGCGCCATCACACCGGCCTTCGCCGCGGCATAGTGCGATTGCGAGTGCTGCGCCCGCCACCCCAACACGCTGGCGTTGTTGACGATGACGCCGCCATGGTCCGCTTCGCGGAAGTACCGCAGGGCGGCGCGCGTGGAACGCATCACCGACGTCAGGGTCACGTTGAGCACCCGGTCCCATTCGTCATCGGCCATGTCCACCACCGGCATCTGGCCGCCCAGTCCGGCGTTGTTGACCATCACGTCCAACCGGCCCATGCGCGCGGTCGTCGAGGCGATCAGCGCATCGACCTGCGCGGTGGAGGTCACATCACAGACCACGCTCTCCACCCTGCCGAGACCCAATTCGGCCAACTGGTCCCGCGTTTCGCCGAGACGACGTTCGTGATGATCGGAGACCACCACGTCGGCACCCTCGGCCAGCGCCCGCCGTGCGACGGCCGACCCGATACCCGTTCCGGCCGCTGCCGTCACCACCACGACCTTGCCGGTCAGCAGCCCGTGGCCGTCGATCTCTTTCGGGGCGACGGAAAGCCTCATTTTGCTCCTCGCGTGCGCAGCAGCCTCACGAACCCTTCGCCTCACGAGGTAGGCCGAGCACCCGCTCGGCGATGATGTTTCGCTGAATCTCATTGGAGCCGCCGTAGATGGTGTCGGCGCGGGTGAACAGGTACAGGTGCTGCCACTCGTCGAACTTGCCACCCTCGGCCACCAGCCCGGCCTTTCCGACGACGTCCATCGCAAGCTCACCGAGACTGCGATGCCAGTTGGCCCACAACAACTTCGACACATTATCTTTGCCGGCGGCCCGACCCGGCCCGACGTCGCCGCCCGGGCGGCTCCGGTCTTGCCCGAGGTCCATGGTCGCCAACGCATAGGACCGCATGGTCTGCAGCCCCGCCCAGGACCGCGTCAGCCGTTCGCGGATCAGCGGATCGTCGGCGGCGCCGGTTCGCTTGGCCAGCTCAACCAGATTGGAAAGCTCACGTGCATAACGAATCTGCTGGCCCAGAGTCGAAACTCCCCGCTCAAACATCAGCGTGCCCATCGCGACCCGCCATCCGTCACCGGGCTCACCCACCACCAGGTCCGCGTCCGTGCGAGCGTCGTCGAAGAACACCTCGTTGAAGTCTGCGGTACCGGTGAGCTGCACGATCGGACGTATTTCGACGCCCGGCTGATCCAGCGGCACCAGCAGATAGGACAGCCCGGCGTGGCGTCTGGAACCCTTCTCGGTGCGGGCGACCATAAAACACCACTGCGACAGGTGCGCCATCGACGTCCACACCTTCTGCCCGTTGATCACCCACTGATCGGCGTCCCGTTCGGCCGTCGTGGCGACGTTGGCCAGGTCACTACCCGCGCCCGGCTCCGAGTAACCCTGGCACCACAACTCGGTGACATCGAGGATCTTGGGCAGGAAGCGCTGCTGCTGTTCGGGCGTGCCGTAGGCGATCAGTGTCGGCCCGAGCAGTTCCTCGCCGAAGTGGCTCACCTTGTCGGGGGCGTCGGCCTTCGCGTACTCCTCGTAGAACGCAACCCGATGCGCCACCGACAGGCCGCGACCCCCGTGTTCCTCCGGCCAGCCAAGGCACGTCAGTCCCGCCGCAGCCAGATGCCGGTTCCACGCCCGCCGTGCCTCGAACGCCTCGTCCTCGCGGCCCGGTCCGCCGAGCCCCTTGAGCGAGGCGAATTCGCCGACGAGATTGTCGGCCAGCCACTGTCGGACCTCGGCCCTGAACTCCTGGACCTCTATCACCCCTGTAGGCTAACCTACCAAGCACTTGCTTTGTTAGAGGAGCATCGATGACCTGGGGGCACCGCCCGCTTGCGGGGGACCAGCCGAGGACCGTTCCGCAGGTCCTGGACCGGGTTGCCGACCGGTTTTCCGACCACGATGCCCTGGTCACCGCCGATAGGCGCGTCACGTTCGGCCAGTTGCGGGACGAGGTCCGGAAGGCCGCCGCCGCGCTGATCGACCTCGGTGTCGAACCCGGGGACCGGGTCGCGATCTGGTCGCCCAACACCTGGCACTGGGTGGTCGCGTGTCTGGCCACCCACTACGCCGGCGGCGTGGTTGCCCCGCTGAACACCCGGTACACGGTCAGCGAGGCCGCCGACATCCTGGCGCGCACGGGCGCACCGCTGGCATTCGCATCCGGATCGTTCCTCGGCGCTGACAAGGCCGCGGAACTCGCCCGAAGTTCGCTTCCCGCGTTGCGGCACGTCATCCGAGTCCCCATCGATGATGACGACGGCTCCTGGGATGAGTTCATCGGCCGCGGAACCGACCTGGCGGCCGCTGACGCGCGCGCGGCCGCGGTCAAGCCGGACGACGTCTCCGACATCCTGTTCACCTCCGGCACCACCGGCCGGAGCAAGGGTGCGCTCTGTGCGCACCGGCAATCGCTGGACGCACCGGCCGCGTGGGCGGAGTGCGGGCAGGTCACCAGCGCCGACCGATACCTGTGCATCAATCCGTTCTTCCACAACTTCGGCTACAAGGCCGGCATCCTGGCGTGCCTGCAGACCGGAGCGACGTTGATCCCGCAGCTGACGTTCGATCCCGAGGCCGCCATGCGGGCGGTGCAGGAGCACCGGATCACGGTGCTGCCCGGACCGCCGACGATCTATCAGACCCTGCTCGATCACCCGAGACGACCTGACTACGACCTGACATCGCTGCGGTTCGCGGTGACGGGTGCCGCGGTGGTTCCGGTGGTGCTGATCGAGCGGATGCAGACCGAACTCGACATCGACATCGTCCTGACCGCGTATGGGCTGACCGAAGCCTGCGGCTTCGGCACGATGTGCCGTGCCGACGACCACGCGGTCACCGTCGCCACCACGTGCGGGCGCCCCATCGCCGACTTCGAGCTTCGCATCGGCGACCACGACGAGGTGCTGCTGCGCGGGCCCAATGTGATGCTCGGCTACCTCGACGACCCCGACGCCACATCCGCGGCCGTCGATGCCGACGGCTGGCTGCACACCGGCGACGTCGGCACCGTCGACGCCGCGGGCAACCTGACGATCACCGACCGGCTCAAGGACATGTATATCTGCGGCGGGTTCAACGTCTATCCAGCCGAGATCGAGCAGGTGCTGGCCCGGTTGGACGGAGTGGCGGAGTCGGCGGTCATCGGTGTGCCCGATGAGCGCCTCGGCGAGGTCGGCAAGGCGTTCGTCGTCGCCAGGCCCGGCGCAGATTTGAATGAGGACGCCGTGATGGCTTACGCGAGTGAATATTTGGCGAATTTCAAGCTGCCGCGGTCGGTGGAGTTCCTCGACGTGCTGCCCCGCAACCCCGGCGGCAAGGTGGTCAAGCCGCTGCTGCGCGAAAGGAGCCGGACTTCCTGATGGACCTGACCTTCGACGACGCCACTCGGCAGTTCCAGACCGAGGTACGCGAGTTCCTGGCATCCAACAAGGGCTCGTTCCCGACGATGTCCTACGACACCGCCGAAGGCTTCGAGCAACACCGGCGTTGGGACAGGGTGCTTTTCGACGCCGGCCTGTCCGTGGTGACCTGGCCGGAGAAATACGGCGGCCGAGACGCCACGCTCCTTCAGTGGGTGGTCTACGAGGAGGAGTACTTTCGTGCCGGCGCACCCGGTCGCGCCAGCGCCAACGGCACCTCGATGCTCGCTCCGACGCTGTTCGCGCACGGCACGTCCGAACAGCTGGACCGGGTGCTGCCCAAGATGGCCAGGGGCGAGGAGATCTGGGCGCAGGCATGGTCGGAACCCGAGGCCGGCAGCGATTTGGCATCCCTGCGATCCACGGCGACGCAGGCCGGCGGCGGTTGGCTGCTCAACGGCCAGAAGATCTGGAGTTCGCGGGCCCCATTCGGCGACAGAGCCTTCGGGTTGTTACGATCGGACCCCGAGGCGGAACGCCACCGCGGGCTGACCTACTTCATGTTCGACCTGCGGGCCGACGGTGTGACCGTGCGGCCCATCGCCCAGCTCGGCGGCAACACCGGTTTCGGCGAGATCTTCCTCGACGATGTGTTCGTGCCCGACAACGACGTGATCGGGGAGGTGCACGACGGCTGGCGGGCGGCGATGAGCACGTCGAGCAACGAGCGCGGCATGTCGCTGCGCAGCCCGGCGCGCTTTCTCGCGCCGGCGGAGCGGCTGGTCGCCGATTGGAAGGCACTGGCCGACAACGAGCTTCAGGCAGCATTCACGGACCGGGTGGCCGATACCTGGATCAAGGCGCAGGCCTACCGCCTGCACACATTCGGCACGGTCACGCGGGTGGCATGCGGTGGTGCACTCGGCGCCGAATCATCGGTGACCAAGGTGTTCTGGTCCGAGCTCGACGTCGCCTTGCATCAAACCGCGCTCGATCTCCAGGCTGCCGACGGCGAGCTCGCGGACAGTTGGACCGACGGGCTGTTGTTCGCTCTCGGCGGCCCGATCTACGCCGGTACCAATGAGATTCAGCGCAACATCATCGCCGAGCGGCTGCTCGGGCTGCCACGGAAATGAAAGTGACATGAACTTCGAGCTCGACGACCAGCAGCGCGACTTCGCGGCCAGTATCGACGCCGCACTGGCCTCGGCCGATGTGCCTGGCGCGGTCCGGGCATGGGCCCTCGGCGACACCGCTCCCGGGCGCAAGGTGTGGGCACAGCTGGCCGACCTCGGTGTCACCGCGCTGGCCGTGCCGGAGCGCCATGACGGCATCGAGGCGCACCCGGTTGATCTGGTGGTGGCGGTGGAACGACTGGGACGATGGTGTGTTCCCGGCCCGGTCGCCGAATCCATCGCGGTGGCGCCGGTTCTGCTCGCCGACGACGAGCGCAGCGCTGCCCTGGCCGCCGGGGAGTTGATCGCCACGGTGGCGATGCCGCCGCAGGAGCCACGCGCCGTCGACGCGGATGCCGCGGGCCTCATCCTGGTGGCCGGTGACGGAACCGTGCGTGAGGGCACCGCGGGCGACCGGCACGAGTCGGTCGACCCCAGCCGAAAGCTGTTCGACGTCACCGCGTCGGGCGAGGCGCGTGCAGCCGAGGTGGCGCGCGCCTACGAGTTCGGGGTGCTCGCCACCGCCGGGCAGTTGGTCGGTGCGGGTCAGGCCCTGTTGGACACGTCCGTCGAATATGCCAAGCAACGCACCCAGTTCGGCAAGGTGATCGGCACCTACCAGGCGATCAAGCACAAGCTCGCCGACGTGCACATCGCGGTCGAATTGGCGCGGCCGCTGGTGTACGGAGCCGCCCTGTCACTCGCCGACCACTCACCCGACACCGCGCGGGATATCAGCGCCGCCAAGGTGGCAGCGGCCGACGCCGCGTTGCTCGCCGCACGTTCGGCCCTGCAGACGCACGGCGCAATCGGGTTCACCCAGGAGCACGACATGTCGCTGCTGCTGCTGCGGGTGCAGGCCCTGCGGTCGGCGTGGGGCGATCCGACGATGCATCGGCGACGGCTGCTGGAGGCTTTGTGTTGACAGAGGAGCGACAACTGCTGCGCGACACCGTGGCGGCGCTGGTCGACAAGCACGCGCCCCCCGCCGCGGTGCGCGAGGCGATGGTGTCCGAGCGCGGCTATGACGAGTCGCTGTGGAAGCTGCTGTGCGAACAGGTCGGTGCGGCGGCCCTGGTGGTGCCCGAGGAGTTGGGCGGCGCCGGCGGCGAACTGGCCGACGTGGCAGTGATTCTCGAAGAGCTCGGCAAGGCGCTGGCGCCCACGCCGTTGCTGGGCACGACGCTCGCCCAACTCGCCCTGCTCGCCGCTGACCAGGCCGACACCGAGGCGTTGGCAGGCCTCGCCGAGGGCGCCTCGATCGGGGCCGTGGTGTTCGACCCGCAGTACGTGGTCAACGGTGACATCGCCGATATCGTCCTCGCCGCCGACGGTGAGACGCTGACGCGCTGGACGACCTTCACGGCGCACGCGGCCGAGACGATGGACCTGACGCGCCGGCTGGCCCGGGTCGAGCCACAGGACACCGCGACGATCGGCACCGATCCCGGTCTCGCCGATACCGCCGCCATCCTTCTTGCGGCCGAACAGGTCGGGGCCGCAGGGAAATGCCTCGAGCTGACCGTCGCGTACACCAAGGACCGAGTCCAGTTCGGCAGGCCCATCGGCAGCTTCCAGGCACTCAAGCACCGGATGGCCGATCTCTACGTGGCCGTGCAATCCGCACGGGCGGTGGTCGATGCGTCGATCGCCGAGCCCACGGCGACGTCGGCGTCACTGGCCAGAGTCGCCGCCAGCGAGGCATTCTCGACGGTGGCGGCCGAGGCGGTCCAGCTGCATGGCGGCATCGCGATCACCTGGGAGCACGACATCCAGCTGTACTTCAAGCGCGCGCACGCCACGGCACAGCTGCTCGGATCGCCGCGAGAGCACCTGCGCCGGCTCGAATCCGCGGTCTTCTAGGCGGGGGCCGGCTCACCTCCGACGACGACATCACGCACCAGCGGCACCCCCGGCCGATACGCGAGATGGACGTAGGAAGGTGCGTCGAGGCACACCAGGTCGGCTCGTTTACCAGGCGACAACACCCCGACATCATCGCGCCGAAGCGCGGCGGCACCACCGGCCGTCGCCGACCAGAGGGCCTGCGCCGGCGTGAATCCCATGTCCCTGACCGCAACCGCGATGCAGAACGGCATGCTCGTGGTGAACGAACTGCCCGGGTTGCAGTCGGTCGCGATCGCGACGGTGACGCCGGCGTCGATCATCCGGCGCGCGTCCGGCCACTGTGCCCTGGTGGAGAATTCGGCGCCCGGCAGCAGCGTGGCGACCGTGGCACTCGAGGCCAGCGCCTCGATGTCGTCGTCGGAGGCGTACGTGCAGTGGTCCACCGATGCGGCTCCGAGTTCGACCGCCAGCGCGATCCCGCCGCTGGGCCCCAGTTGCCCGGCGTGCACGCGGGCCTGCAGGCCGGCCGCGATACCCGCGTCGAGGATGACCCTGGTCTCGTCGACGTCGAAAGCGCCACGGTCACAGAAAACGTCGATCCAGCGGGCGAACGGCGCGCACGCAGCCAGCATCGGGCCGGTGACCAGATCGACGTAGGCTCCACGGTCGTCGCGGAACTCCGCAGGCACCACGTGGGCGCCGAGAAACGTGGTCTCACTGGTGAACTCGTGAGCGACGGCGAGCGAGCGCGCTTCGTCCTCGACGGTCAGCCCGTATCCGCTCTTCGTTTCGAACGTGGTGACGCCCGCTCGCAGGAGTTCTGCCGCAAGGCGCTCGACACCGGCGGCCAACGTGGAGTCGTCGGCGGCGCGGGTGGCGGCCACGGTGGTGGCGATTCCGCCCGCCGCATACGGCCGGCCGCTCATCCGTGCGGCGAATTCGGCCGACCGTTCGCCGGCGAACACCAGATGGGCGTGGCTGTCGACGAAGCCGGGGATGACGCTCGCGCCGCCGAAGTCCACCCGGTGGTCGGCAGCCGGTGCATCGGACCGCGACCCCACCCAGGCGACGGTGTCACCGTCGACGAGAACAGCGCCGTCCTCGACGATGCCCAGCGCGCTACCGTCGCCCTGGCCAGGATCGTTGGTGACCAGTTGGATGATTCCCGTGTACAGGGTGCTCATGGATTGGCCTGCAGCACTTCGGGTCGCACCCCCATCAGATCGGTGACCGCCGCACGCAGAACGGTGACGGCGTCGACACGGACATGCCTGCGGTCGGCCACCACGGTCCGGCCGCCGACCACGACATCGGTGACATCACCGGCCGAGGCCGCGAACACCACCGTCTCCACGGTCGCTCCTCCCCCCGCAGTGCGGAGGGAGTTGAGATCCACCGCAACGAAATCCGCTCGGGCCCCCACCCCGAGCTGCCCCGCGTCGGTCCAGCCGAGCGCATGTTGCCCGCCCGCAGTCGCCGCATCCAGCAACGTTGCCGCCTCGATGACGCCACGCTCTTCGCGGGCGAGACGTTCGTCGAGTTCGACGGCGCGTGACTCCTCGAACATGTCGATCACGGCGTGACTGTCCGACCCCAGGCTGAACAACCCCTTGGTCTCCAGCAGGGCCGGTGCCGGACCGATTCCGTCCCCGAGGTCTCTCTCCGTCGTCGGGCAGAAGCACACGCCGGTGGCGGTATCGTCGAGATCGCCGATGTCCTCAGACGTCAGATGTGTGGCGTGCACGGCGGTGGTCCGTGGTCCGAGCACACCGGCGTCCTTCAGGACGGCCGTGGGCGTGCGCCCGTACGCGGCGATGCACTGCTCGATTTCGGCCCGCTGCTCCGAAGAATGAACGTGCAGAGGCGCCTGATGGCCATCGGCCCACTCGACGACCGCGGGCATCTGCGCGGCCGGAACCCCTCTCACCGAATGAATTGCCGCACCGATCAGCACGTCTGGGCTGTGCGTCTGCTGATGCAGCGCCTCGACACGCTCCGCCCAACCCGTTGCCGTGCCGTCGCCGAAGCGTCGCTGAGGTCCGTCCTGCAGTGGCGTGCCGTCGGGCGCCGAACTCAGATAACAGGTATCGAGCAGGGTCAGACGCAGCCCGGCGGCGGCGGCCCCGTCAATCAGCGCGTGGCCCATCGCATTCGGGTCGGAATAGTGCTGGCCGCCCGCATCGTGATGCAGGTAGTGGAATTCGCCGACCGCCGTGATGCCCGCGAGAACCATCTCGGCATACACGCCGGTCGCCAACAGTCGGTACGTGTCGGGATCGAGTCGGTCCGCCGCCCGGTACATCAGGTTTCGCCATGTCCAGAACGATCCCCGGTCGCGTTGCGTCCGCGCCCGCAGCGCTCGGTGGAAGGCGTGCGAATGCGCATTGCCCATTCCGGGTATCACCAGGCCGTACAGTCGCTTCGAGGCCGAATTCGGCGCGGCGCCGGCGCCTATCGAGGTGATCCGACCGTCCGCCACCGACATCAGCACGCCGGCATCGACTCTGTCTCCGCCGAGCCAGGCGTGCTCGCACCACCAGTCCGTCGTGTCCGTCACGGCGAGATCCAGTCGGCCATGATGTCGGCTAGCGCGGCCGCTCCCACGTTGCAGTCGGCCATTTCTGCGTGTTCATCGGGTGAGTGCGAAACACCGGTCGGGTTGCGGACGAACAGCATCGCCGTCGGCACCCGCGCGGACAGGATGCCGGCGTCGTGCCCCGCGGCAGTGGGAAGCACCGGTATGTCGCCGAGACGGTGCAGAGATTTCGTCAGGCGGGCGCGGGGACCTTCCGGGAAGTCGACGACCGGAGTGATCGATTCCGCGGTGATGTCGAGGGTGATGGAATCGGTCGCGGCGTGGCGTTGCGCCTCGGCGGTGATCTTGTTGACCAACGACGTGAGGGTGGCCTCATCGGCCGCCCTGGCATCGAGCCAGGCACGGATCTGCGACGGGATGGCGTTGGCGCCGTTGGGCGACACGATGACCTTGCCGAAAGTTGCCACCGCTTGGTGTGCGGCCGCCTCGGCCCGGGCCGAATGGACCGACGACGCAAAGGCGAGCATGGGATCGCGGCGGTCGACCAGACGGGTCGATCCGGCGTGGTTGGCTTCACCGCCGAACGCGAATTCCCACCGTCCGTGGGGCCAGATCGACGATGCGACGGCGACCGGCGCACCCATCAGGTCCAGCGCCCGGCCCTGTTCCACGTGGAGTTCGACGAATACGCCGACGCGGTCGTCCAGGTGGGGGTCCACGCCCAGGTGATCGGGATCGCGTCCGACCCGGATGAGCGCTTCCGCCAGCGTGATTCCGTCGATATCACGCAGTACGCGGGCCCGCTCGGGACTCAGCGCGCCGGTCGACAGTTGTGACCCCACGCACGCGACGCCGAAGCGCGCACCTTCCTCGTCGGAAAACGCGGCCACCGCGACCGGGATGGCCGGGACCACGCCCCGCTGCCGGACCATGTCGATGGCCGCGAACGCCGAGACCACGCCGAGGGGTCCATCGAAGGCCCCGCCGTCGGGGACGGAGTCCAGGTGTGAACCGGTGACGAACGCGTCGCGCGGATCGCCGGTCCAGCCGGGCGGCATCCACCAAGCCCACAGATTGCCGTTGCGATCGACTTCGACATCCATGGCGCGGTCCTCGGCACACCCGACGAACCAGTCCCGCAGCGTCAGGTCGGCGTCCGACCACGCGTACCGGCGATAGCCACCGGTGCCGGCGTTTCTGCCGACGTCCAAAATGGTCGGCCACAGCGTGTCGAACGCCGTCATTCGCTCTCCCACATCGGAATCCGAACGCCCCGTTCGCGCGCCACCGTGGCGGCATGATCGTAGCCGGCGTCCACGTGCCGGATCACCCCCATGCCCGGATCGTTGACCAGAACGCGGGACAGCTTCTGTGCGGCCAGTTCCGATCCGTCGGCGACGCAGACCTGGCCCGCGTGGATGGATCGGCCCATGCCCACACCGCCGCCGTGATGGATCGAGACCCACGACGCGCCCGACGCGGTGTTCAACATCGCGTTGAGCAACGGCCAGTCGGCGATGGCATCCGATCCGTCGAGCATGGATTCGGTTTCGCGGTAGGGCGAGGCGACCGACCCGGAATCGAGGTGGTCCCTGCCGATCACGATCGGCGCCGAGAGTTCGCCGGAGGCGACCATGTCGTTGAACCGCAGCCCGGCGCGGTGCCGCTCGCCGTATCCGAGCCAGCAGATCCGGGCGGGCAGGCCTTCGAAGGCCACCCGTTCGCCGGCCATCGTGATCCAGCGACGCAGATGGTCGTTGTCCGGGAACAACTCCAGGATCGCCTTGTCGGTCGCGGCGATGTCGGCCGGATCCCCCGACAGCGCTGCCCAGCGGAACGGCCCGAGGCCCTCCTCGAACTGCGGACGGATGTACGCCGGAACGAAACCGGGGAAGGCGAACGCACGGTCGTAGCCCGCCTTCCGCGCCTCGTCCCTGATCGAGTTGCCGTAGTCGAAGACCTCCGCACCGCGATCCATGAACCCGACCATCGCCGCGACGTGCTTGGCCATCGACAACTCGGCCTGCTCGGTGAAATAGGCCGGATCCTTGTCGGCCATCTTCTTCATGTCGTCGAAGTCGATACCCAGCGGGAGATAGGAAAGCGGATCGTGGGCCGACGTCTGGTCGGTGACGATGTCGATCGGCGCGTTGCGGTCGAGCAGTTCGGGGAAGACCTCGGCAGCGTTACCGACGAGTCCAATCGACAACGGCCGCTTGGCATCACGGGCCTCGATCGCCTTTGCCAGGGCGTCGTCGATGTCGTCGGCCTTGGCGTCGAGGTAGCGGTGTGCGATGCGCCGGTCGATTCGGCTCTCATCGCAGTCGACGCAGATCGCCACACCCTCGTTCATGGTGACGGCCAGCGGCTGGGCCCCGCCCATGCCACCCACGCCGGCGGTGAGGGTGATCGTTCCGGCGAGCGTGCCGCCGAACCTCTTGCGCGCCACGGCGCCGAAGGTTTCGAACGTGCCCTGCAGGATTCCCTGTGTGCCGATGTATATCCACGACCCCGCAGTCATCTGGCCGTACATCATCAGGCCTTCGGCTTCCAACTTGCGGAACTGCTCCCAGTTCGCCCAGTCGCCAACGAGGTTGGAGTTCGCCAGCAGGACACGCGGTGCCCAGACATTCGTCCGGAACACGCCGACGGGCTTGCCGGATTGCACCAGCATCGTCTCGTCGTCCTCCAGTGTCCGCAGCGTGCGCACGATCGCATCGAACGCCTGCCAGCTGCGGGCGGCCCGCCCCGTGCCGCCGTACACGACGAGATCCTCGGGGTGTTCGGCAACCTCGGGGTCGAGATTGTTCATCAGCATGCGCAGGGCGGCCTCCTGTTGCCAGCCCTTGCAGGACATTTCGGTTCCGCGCGCAGCACGGACGGGACGGGGACCGGCGATCCCGGTCTTCCCGGAAGATTCAGCCATGATTCGTGAAATCCTTTTGACGGGTGGGTGTGGGTTCAGCTCTTGCCGATGCCGGCGTTCGCCAGCCACTTCTTGGCGATGTCGGAGAGGTTCGCCCCCGTCGCGGCCTCGGCATTCATCGCGATCAGATCGTCCGTGGTGAGCTTGGCCGACACGTCGTTGAGAGTCTTGGTGATGGTGTCGTTCTGCTTGGCCGTCTTGATCAGGGGAACGACGTTCTCCGCGGCGAACAGGTTCTTGTCGTCCTCAAGGGCGACAAGGTGGTTGGACCGCAGGCCCGGATCGGTGCTGAACAGGTCGCCGGCCTGAATCTGACCGTTGGTCAGCGCGGTCATCGTCAAGGTGCCGCCCGCATCGAGGCTGACGAAGTCCTTGAAGTTGAGCCCGTAGATGTCACGCAGACCGACCACACCCTGCGTGCGGGTCTTCCATTCCGGTGGGCCGCCGAGCACCAGTTCGCCGGCGACCGGCTTCAGGTCCGAGATGGTCTTCAGCTTGTATTTGTCGGCGGTGGCCTGTGTGACGGCAACGACATCCTTGTCCTCGGCGGGAGACGGCGTCAGTATCGACGTGCCTTCGGGCAGCTTGGTCGCGAGTTCGCTCTGCACGGCCTGCGGCGTGGCGGCGGTCGACTTCGGATCGAGGTAGCTCAGGAACGCGCCCGTGTACTCGGGCACCAGGTCGATCGAGCCGTCCTTGAGCGCCGCGATGTAGACCTCCCGGCTGCCGATGTTGAACTGTTCCTTGACGCCGAGGCCGTTGGCCTGCAGCGCCTGCGAATAGATGCTGGCGATCAGCTGACTCTCGGTGAAATCCGCGGAGCCGACGATGACCTCGGAGCCCGACGACCCCTTGTTGTCGCCGCCGCCGGAGAGCGGATCGTTGCCGCCGCCACCGCACGCCGACAACGCGAGAACCGAGGTGACTGCCAGGGCCTTGAGAATCGTGCGTTTCTTCATGGTGTTTCTCCTGATGTGATGGTCGGCGCCGTCGGCACCTAGGTGGTGACCGGCTCGACGACCGCGGTGGCCAACGGTGTGCTGGATTTCGCGGCCACCCGCCGCAACCCGGGCGACACGACGATTCGCCCCAGCCAGGCGAAGCTGACCTCGAGGACGATGGCGAGGACCGCGACGAGGACTGCGCCGCCCGCCATTTCGGCGAAGTTCGCCTGCGCGCGGCCGTCGAGGATGAATCGGCCGAGGCCCTGCAGCCCCAGATACGCGGCGATGGTGGCCGTCGAAACGATCTGAAGCGTCGAGCTCCTGACCCCGGAGATCATCAGGGGTAGGGCACAGGGAAGTTGAACTCGGAGCAGAATCTGACGTTTGGTGAAGCCCATTCCGCGGGCGGCGCCCACAGCGTCGGGATCCGCACTCTGAATACCGGCATAGGTGCCGGTGAGGATCGGCGGAACCGCCAGCAGGACAAGCACGACGACGGTCGGCAGCACGTAGACGAACTGGCCGCTGACGACCGGTGAGATGACCAGAAAGAGCAGCACCAGAAGCCCCAGCGACGGGAGCGCCCGCAACGCGTTGGCGAGGCCGGCGACCAGCGCTTCACCTCTGCCGGTATAGCCGATGAAGATGCCCAGCGGAACCCCGATCGCCAGGGCGAGTAGCAGTGCGACGCCCGAATACAGGAGGTGGTAGCTGATCTGGGTGGGGATGCCGTCCGAACTCGTCCAATTGGTCGGATCGGTGAACCAGCCGAGGATGTTCACGAGGTGACCGTCCTTTGCCGCCAGGGGGTCAGCAGTTTGTTCAGCCAGATGATCAGGCCGTCGAAGACGACGGCGAGCACGACGCACAGCACGACGCCCGTGACAAGCGGAACGTAGAGCCGCAACTGAAAGCCCTGGGTGAACAGCGACCCGAGCTGGGGGATTCCCAGCAGGGCGGCCATGGTCACGATGCTGACGTTGGAGACCACCGCGACCCGCAGTCCGGCCGCGATCACAGGTACGGCGACGGGCAGCTCGACCAGCACAAGTCGTTGCCAGCCGCGGTATCCCATCGCCTCGGCGGCGGCAACGGTGTCGTGCGACACCGAGCTGAGGCCGTCGGCCACCACCCGGACCAACAAGGCCAGGGTGTAAAGCGTCAGCGCGACAACGATGTTGACCGGGTCGAGGATCTTCGTCCCCAGGATCACCGGCAGGATGATGAACAGGGCAAGCGAGGGAATGGTGTAGAGCAGACCGGCCGTCCCCACGATGGCCGCGTACCCCCTCCCCGACCGGTGCGCCCACCACCCCAGCGGCAGCGCGATGAGCAGGCCGAGAACCGTGGGCGCCAACGTCAGCCAGATGTGGCTGATGGTCAGCTCCACGATGCGATCGATATTCGACGAGATCCAGTTCATGCCGTCTTGACCCCCCGGTCGCTTCGTTCCTGCCCGCCGCCCGACCCTGCTTCCTTGGCGCGCCTGATGGCCTCGATGATGTCGTGATCGGTGGCGGTGCCGAGCAGTGCTCCGGAGTCATCGGTGATCACACAGCGGCCGCTCGGGCTCGACAGTGCGGAGTTGAGCAGGTCACGCAGCGGATCGTGCCGGCTGGCCGACGTGCCGCTGAGGTTGACGTCGCTGTCCTGCACGTGGTCAGCGTCGACGGCCCCGGTGTCGACCCATCCGATGGGCGCTCGACTCGCGTCGACGGCCAGGACCCACCGTCCGTGGGCAGCCGGGATTTCGGATACCGCCTGTCCCACCGTGATCGTCGGCTCATCGGTGAGCTCGAGCTGACCGTCACAACGGTGGAACCCCAGCGCTCGATAACCCCTTGCGGACCCGACGAAGTCGGCCACGAATGCGTCGTTCGGCGCCGCGAGCAGCTCGGCGGGGGTGGCGGCCTGTGCCAGGGTGCCGCCCTCCCGCAGCACGACGACTTGATCGCCCAGCTTGAGGGCCTCGTCGATGTCATGGGTGACCATCACGATGGTCTTGGAGATATCGGCCTGCAGGCGCAGGAATTCATCCTGCAACTGACTTCGAACGATGGGATCGACGGCGCTGAACGGTTCGTCCATCAGCAGGAAGGGTGGATCGGTCGCCAACGCACGCGCGACGCCGACCCGCTGCTGCTGGCCGCCCGACAGCTGCCACGGATACCGGCTGGCGAACTTGGCGTCGAGACCGACACGTTCTAGGAGTTCCATTGCTGCCGAACGCGTTTCCTTTTTCTTGCCGCCGAGCAGTCGGGGCAGGGCGGCCACGTTGTCCACCACGGTGCGGTGGGGAAACAGCCCGGCGTTCTGGATGACGTAGCCGATCCGGCGGCGCAGGGCGACCCTGTCGAGGGTCTTGGTGTCGACCCCGTCGAGCTCGATCGTGCCCGACGTCGGCTCGATCAGCCGGTTGATCATCCGCATCGAGGTCGTCTTGCCGCAGCCCGACGGGCCGACCAGTGTGGTGATCTTGCCCTTCGGTGCGGTCAGCGTCAGTTGGTCGACGGCGACGGTCCCGTCGGGATAGACCTTGGAAACCTTGTCGAATGTGATCATGACTGCCTTTCCGGAAGGCTGCGACTAGCGGGGCTACTGAGTTGGGCGGAAGTACCCGCCGCGGCAGAGACCAGCATCTTGCCGTACCGCTTGGTCTCCGACGCCGTCAGCCGATAGGTCGGAATGACCAGGCTCATCGCTGCCACGATTCGGGCTTGGGAATACACCGGGCTGGCGATCGCGGTGACATCGGCCTCGACACCGCGCTTGATCACGATGTACCCCTTGTCGGAGATCTCACCCCGCAGCGCGTGGCCGGCGGCGGAGGCGTCGAGCGGGACGGTTCGGCCGACCCAGCTGGTGTGCCGGACCGAGTGGGTTCCCTCGACGATGCTGATGTACAGCGCCGTGGCACGGTGGCCTTCGACGCTGAGGTAGGCGGACTCACCCGTCTGCGCCACCAGATTCTCCATCGCCGGCCTGGCGATGGACACCAGCGACTCGTTGCTCAAAGCCTGGGCGCCGAGCTGGATGATGCGACTTCCGGGCCGGTACGTTCCGACGTCTTCCCTGGTGACGAATCCCGTGGTCTCCAGCGTGCGCAGCAGGCGAAGGGCGGTGCTGGGCGCCAGGTCGCATTCCCGTGCACTGTCGGCCAGATTCACGCCGCCGCGCTCGCAGATCGTAGCGAGCAGCGCCAGCGCGCGTTCCACGGTTCGGGTGGACGGCTCGGCCACCATGACGTCCTCTCCGGATTGCCGCTGGATAAAAATTGGTTTTCATCTAGCGAAATCCTCGGATATGGAGAGAGGATAGAGCCTGCCGCTCGTCGGCGATAGAGATCGAGGAGAATTTCCATGATTGAGTTGGCCGGAACCGGCCGGATCTCCGATGTCGTGACGCTTGCGGATCGTCGTGACCAGGTGTCGGTTTCACCGGCGGTCGTCGAAGCGGTCGGCAATGCGCACAAACTTGCCGCCGATCTCAGCGCTCGATTCCCCACCTACGGGCGGACCACCGGGGTGGGCGCGAACCGCATCACGCCGGTGCCGGCGGACGACCCGGAGTACGGGATGCGACTGCTGCGCAGCCACGCCGTCGACGCCGGCGATCCGCTTCAGGACAGAACGGTCCGGGCGATGCTGGCGACCCGACTGGTGCAACTGTGCGTGCCGGGCGCCGGCCTCGAGCCCAGGATCCTGACGGGGCTCGAGCGGATGCTCAACGACGATGCCCTGCCCGAACTCCTGCAGTACGCGTCCATCGGAACCGGTGACCTGGCGGCCCTGGCGGGGACGGCGTTGACGTTGGTGGGTGAGCGGACCGCGACGGCGCCGTTGACTCCGATGGAGCCGTGGAGCGCCGACAGCGCGCTGCCGTTCATGAGCAGCAGCGCACTGACCGTCGGACGCGGCTGCCTTTCGTTGGATGAGCTCACCCGGCTCGAACGCGCATCCAGCATCATCTACATGCTGAGTTTCCTGGCGCTCGACGGCAATCCGTCGGCCTTTTCGGCAACCGCTGCGCGGGCCGCTGCCGCCCCGCACGTGGAGGACATCGCAGCGCGACTGCGGTCACTGTTCGCCGGTGACGGCCGGACCGACTCCCGCGCCGCCCGCATCCAGGATCCGTACGGGCTCCGCGTCTATCCGGTCGCTCACGCAAGCGTTGTCGCGTCGCTGGATTCCCTTGGCCGGCAGTTGGAACGAACGTTGAACGCGGCGCAGGAGAATCCGCTGTTCGACCTGGAGAACGACGAGGTCGTCCATCACGGCGCCTTCTACCAGGCGTCGTTGTCGCTGGAGCTGGATGGAACCACCCTGGCGTTGGCGCTGACCTCCCCCATCACGCATTCCCGGATCAGAATGCTCAACGATCCGGATACGAATGGGCGCAATGCTTTTCTGGCGGCCGGTCCTGAGGGGTCGTCCGGGCTCATGATGGTCGAGTATGTGGCTGCCGGCGCGATCGCCGAGATCCGTGCCGCCGCACAGCCGGCGTCGGTGGGGACGCTTGTGCTGTCGCGGGGCGCCGAGGAGGACGCCACCTTCGCGCCTCAGGGCGCGCTCCAGCTCGAGCGGTCGGTCGCCGCGTACCGCGTTCTGCTCTGCTGCGAACTGGTGGGCGCGGTGAGGCTCCTGCGGCAGCGTTGGCTGGACGAGTCGTTCACAGGAGTACTCGCCGAAGCGCTCGCGCTGGCCGCCGGTCTTCCCCGCAACGACGACGACAGGGACCTCCGCGGCGACATCGCGCAGGCGGAGTTGCTGCTCGACGACCTCGGCCGGCTCATCCCGGATTCCGAGTAGTCAGGCCAGCTGACCGACGACGCCCTCCGCCGCGGCGACGAGTGAGCCGTCACGGGCGAGGCCGACCAGGGCCTCGATCTCGGGCGCGAGATACCGGTCGGCGCCACGGCCTGCGACCCGCGCACGCACGACCTCGATGACCGCCCCTGTCGCCGGGGCCGGCGCCAACGGGGCGCGCATGTCGATACCCCTTGCCGCGGTGAGGATTTCGATGGCCAGCACGCGAGTGAGACCGTCGACCGCCTTGCGTAGTTTGCGGGCCGCGGACCAGCCCATCGACACGTGATCTTCCTGCATCGCCGACGAGGGAATCGAGTCGACGCTGGCCGGGTTGGCCAGGCGCTTGAGTTCGGAGACGATCGCCGCCTGGGTGTACTGCGCGATCATGTGGCCACTGTCGACGCCGGGGTCGTCGGCGAGAAACGCATTGAGACCGTGACTGCGGGAGGGGTCGAGGAAGCGATCGGTGCGGCGCTCGCTGATGCTGGCCAGGTCGGCGACGACAATGGCGAGAAAGTCCAGCACATAGGCCACCGGGGCGCCGTGGAAGTTCCCGTTCGACTCCACCGTTCCGGCATCGGTGATGACGGGATTGTCGATGATGCTGGCCAGTTCCCAGTGCGCGACGTTGCGGGCGTGCGCCGCCGTGTCACGTGCGGCACCGGCCACCTGTGGCGCGCATCGCAGCGAGTAGGCATCCTGAACCAGCGGGCAGTCCGGTCCACTGTGGCTGGCGACGATGGGCGAGTCCGCCAGCATTCGGGTGATGTTCGCCGCCGCGACCGCCTGACCGGGCTGCGGCCGCAATGCCTGCAGATGTGGCGCGAAAACCTTGACCGTGCCGAGTAGTCCCTCGACGCTCATCGCCGCGGCGATGTCGGCCAGGACCAGCAGCCGGTCCAGGTCGGCCAGCGCCAGGACCAACTGCCCGAGCATCCCGTCGGTGCCGTTGATCAGTGCCAGGCCCTCCTTCTCCGCGAAGGTGATGGGCTCGAGGCCGTGCGCGGCAAGCGCTGCCGATGCCGGCGCAAGCTCGCCGTCGGCGGTTCGCACGTTTCCCTCCCCCATCACCGCCAGTGCCACATGCGCCAGCGGAGCGAGGTCTCCGGAACAGCCGAGGCTCCCGTACTCGTAGACCACCGGGGTAAGCCCCGCCGACAGCAGTTTCGCGTAGGCCTGGGCAACCTCAGGGCGTACCCCGGTACGGGCGGTGGCCAGGGTCGACAACCGCAGCAACATCATCGCCCTGATCACCTCCCGTTCCACCTCGGGACCCGAGCCTGCGGCATGAGAACGAATGAGGCTGCGCTGCAGCTTGGTTCGGAGATCCTGTGGAATATGCCGGGTAGCGAGGGCGCCGAACCCGGTGGAGATGCCGTAGGCCGGCGTCGGGTCGTCGGCGAGCGCTTCGATCCTGGCGCGACTCGCGGCGACAGCGGCAAGCGCATCGTCGGCGATCACTACGGGCGCATTCTCACGCGCCACGCGAACCACGTCGTCTTCGGAAACAGGACCGGTACCCACGACAATCGGAGTCATTCGACGATTGTGCACGCCGCCGTGCACCGGCCAGCGGGTATTGCCGGGAGGTGGGTTAGCCTGGCTCGGGTGAGCAGCACTGCGGACGCGAGGAGCAAAAAGACAGGAGCAGCACTGCGCGCCGGCATCCCGCCGTTCTACGTGATGGACGTGTGGCTGGCCGCGGCCGAGCGGCAGCGCACCCATGGCGACCTGGTGAACCTGTCGGCGGGCCAGCCGAGCGCGGGAGCGCCGGGACCCGTGCGGGAGGCCGCGGTGGCCGCCCTGAACCGCAACCAGCTCGGCTACACGGTCGCGCTCGGTATCCCCGAGCTGCGATCCGCGATCGCCGCGGCGTATCTGGGCCGTCACGGGCTCGCCGTGGACCCTGACGACGTAGTGGTCACGACCGGCTCATCGGGCGGGTTCCTGCTGACGTTTCTGGCGTGCTTCGACGTCGGCGACCGGGTGGCCATCGCCAGCCCCGGCTATCCCTGTTACCGCAACATCCTCGCTGCGTTGGGCTGTGAGGTGGTCGAGATTCCATGCGGACCCGAGACGCGGTTTCAGCCGACAGTGCAGATGCTCGCCGATCTCGACCCACCGGTGAAAGGTGTGATCGTCGCGAGCCCGGCGAATCCGACCGGGACCGTCATACCGCCCGACGAGCTCGCCGCGATCGCCGCGTGGTGTGCCGCGTCGGACGTCCGGCTGATCAGTGATGAGGTCTATCACGGCCTGGTCTATCCGGGTGCGCCCGCGACCAGCTGTGCGTGGACAACCTCACGAGATGCCTTGGTGGTCAACAGCTTCTCGAAATACTTCGCGATGACGGGGTGGCGGCTCGGCTGGCTGTTGGTGCCCAGCGAGCTTCAGCGCGCCGTGGACCGCCTGACGGGGAACTTCACCATCTGTCCACCGGCGCTGGCCCAGCTGGCCGCGGTCGCGGCGTTCACGGCCGAGTCGGTCGCCGAAGCAGATGCGCTGCTGCATCATTACGCGGCGAACCGCGGGCTGCTGCTGGACGGTCTCCGGTCGATCGGCATCGACCGATTGGCACCGACCGACGGCGCGTTCTACGTCTACGCCGACGTGGTCCCACCTGACCACGGATTCGCTGTCGTTCTGCTCGAAACTGCTGGCCGACACCGGCGTTGCCATCGCCCCCGGGATCGATTTCGACACCGTACGAGGCGGCGCCTACGTGCGACTGTCGTTCGCCGGGCCGACAAGCGATGTCGAGGAGGCGGTCCGCCGCATCGGCGGCTGGCTGCGGGTTCGAAGGGGTCGTTGACCCAGGTGCACCAGCGGCTGGTGCTGGGTTGGCCGCCTATGAACAACACCCGGGTTCGGCGCATGTGGTTACGCTATGTGCGGTTGGCGATCTCCTGGCGCGAGCGCGGTTACTTACTCAAGAGTGGGCTACAGGTCAGGGCAATGGTGCGCAGGGATGACGCTCGTGCCCAACGGCTTCGCGATAACGGTGTCGAAGTTGTATTCGGCGACTTGCTGACTTTCCGCGATGTTCGCGCGGCGCTCGACGGTGTGCAGCGTGCCTATTTCAACTTTCCACTCGGCGAAGGACTCGTCGAAGCGGCGGTCATGTTCGCCCAGGCCGCCAAGGAAGAACGCCTTGAAGCGATCGTGAACATGTCACAAATCCAATCGTGCCCTCAGGCCCGCAGTAAGGCGACGCAGAACCATTGGCTCTCCGAGCAGATCTTCGGTTGGTCAGGAGTCCCGACCACCAATCTGAGGGTCACGTTCTTCATGGAATGGCTGACCTACATCGCCGAGCTGATCCGATCCGGCCGTTACGTCATGCCCTTTGACGCTGACAGCCGCTTCGCTCCGATCGCCGGACGAGACATCGCATTGACCGCTGCGACCATTCTGGCCGAACCCGAGCAGCACGGCGGCCGCGTCCACACCTTGACCGGACCCGTTGAATACAGCCACCTGGAACTAGCCGCAGAGGTCAGCCGCGTCCTCGGGAAGGACCTCCCGTTCGAGCAAGTCACCGTAACGACGTTCCTGGATCTGATTGGCATACCTGATGACACGGCCAAGCTCAGGCACTTCGAGGCCGTGACAATCGACCAACAAGAGGGACGCCTGGCCGGCGTCAGCTCTGCAGCACCGACTATCATTGGGCGCCCCCTCAGCACGGTCGAGGACTTCATCGACGAACATCGCGCGTTGTTCGACCTCGACTACGCGATGACAACCGTCTGACCGCGTCGCGCCGACCTAGACCGCCTCACGCCCGTCATAACTAACCCCTCAACAGTCGTGCGGGCGGCCAAACGGCGAACGCCACCATCACCGAAACCGCTGTAAGCCCACCGATCCAACTTTCAAATGGCTCTGGAGACGCGGACCCCGATGACGAATCCTGATCTGCTGCGTGCCTTCATTCCTTATGCGCAGAGCGGGATTCGAGACGAACTGGCGTCGCGGACACTCGCCATGCTCGACGCGCGGCGGTCGAGCGGTGGATCACCGTAGCGATCCGCACCCCGAGAGCCTCCAGCTCGTCGAGAACAAGCCGGCTGCACCACCGCGGCGGCATCACCACCACCGGACCCCCAGCCCAGCTGTGCGTCACCGACAACACCGGCCGCACCCTCACCCCCGGATCGCTGGCCCGCCCCCCAACCCAACCCCCACCCGCAGTCCCACCCTGTCCGGGACCCACCGGCGAACGCGCCCACTGGTGGTGGTATCAACCCTTCCAACCCCAACCACCACCCACACCCACCTAGCTTCAACCACCGGCGACGTGTCGTACGCGGCAGCCAGTTGCGTCGCGGCCTGCAGCGCCGCCGCACCGGGCACCACGAAGGCTGCCGCGTGCGCGTTGCTCACTTTCCGCGATGTTCGCGCGGCGCTCGGAGGTGTGCAGCGTGCCTACTTCGACTTCCCACTCGGCGAAGGACTCGTCGAAGCGGCGAGCAGATCTTCGACTGGTCAGGAATGCCGACCACCAATCTGAGGGTCACGTTCTTCATGGAATGGCTGGCCTATGTCCGTGGCCATGAAAAGGTCTCCACTAGTGGCCCTGGCCGGCGTCCTCGGTGATTCTCGCTGCGCCACAACGCTTTCGCGTCAGCGACTAGTGTGGGCGTCTCCGCCGGCGTGGTCTCGACCCGCCGGCCCGGGCAGTCCGGCCGGCCTAGCGCTTCTGGTCGGCGTACCAGTCCAGCAGGTCCGGGTCGTCGACGGCGCTGCGTTCCACCACACGGGCCGGGTCCGCGCCCTGGAACAACTTCTTGATCGGCACTTCGAGCTTCTTGCCGGTGCGGGTGTGCGGGACACCCGGCGCCACGATGATCTCGTCGGGGACGTGGCGCGGCGACACCTCTTCGCGGATGGTCCGCTTGATCCGGTCGGCGAGGTCATCGGTCAGCGATGCGTCACCGGCCAGCACGACGAACAGCGGCATCCAGTAGCCGCCGTCGGGTTGTTCGGTACCGATCACCAGCGCCTCGGCGATCTCGGGCAGTCGCTCGATCGCTTGATAGATGTCGGCGCTGCCCATCCGGATGCCGTGGCGGTTCAGCGTGGAGTCCGAGCGGCCGTGCACAATGATGCTGCCGTGATCGGTGATCGTGATCCAGTCACCGTGCCGCCAAACCCCCGGGAACATTTCGAAATATGCTGCGCGGTAACGGCTTCCGTCGGGGTCGCGCCAGAACGCGACAGGCATGGACGGCATCGGCTGGGTGATCACCAGCTCACCCACTTCGCCGCGCACCGGATTTCCGGACTCGTCCCAGGAGTCCAGCGCGACGCCGAGGTAGGGAGCCGACAACTCGCCCGGCCACACCGGCACGGTCGGCACGCCTCCGATGAACGCGGACACCACATCGGTCCCGCCGCTGATTGACGCGACCTGCACCCCGTTGCCGACGTTGTCACGCAACCACAGTGACGACGACGACGGCAGTGACGATCCGGTGATGCCCACCGTTCGCAGCGCGGACAGATCATGCTCCCGGCGCGGCACCGCGCCGGCCTTGGCACACCCGAGCACATATCCCGGGCTGGTGCCCAACACGGTGGCCCCGATGCGGGCGGCGATCTCCCAGAGGGCGTCGGGCCGCGGCGCAGACGGGCTGCCCTCGTAGCAGACGATGGTCGCTCCGACCAGCAGCCCGGCGACCTGGAAATTCCACATCATCCAGCTGGGGCTGGTGTACCAGAAGAAGGTGTCGTCGGGACCGATATCACCTTGCAGAGCAAGCGCTTTCAGATGTTCGAGCACCACACCGCCGTGCCCGTGCATGATGCCCTTGGGTAGCCCGGTGGTGCCGGACGAGAACAGCACCCAGAGGGGATGGTCGAAGTCGACGGGCTCGGTGTGCAGTTCGGCCGGGTCGAGCCGTCCGGCAAGCTCGGCCGTCGATGCCGTGGCCCGCAATGTCGGCAGCCCCGCCTGCAGCGCCGCGATGTCGTCGCGCTTGTCGTGCGTTTTTCCGCCGAAGGTGTAGCCGTCGACCGTCACCAGCACGACGGGTTCGAGCTGGCCCAGCCTGTCCAGCGCGGCCTTGGCGGAGTAATCCTGCCCGCACGCGCTCCAGACCGCGCCGATGCTGGCCGCCGCCAGGAATGCGATGACTGCCTCGGGGATGTTCGGCAGGTAGCCCACCACCCGGTCGCCCGCGGTGACCCCGAGCGTACGCAGGTGTCGTGCGAAAGCCGCCGTGCGGCCCAGTAGTTCGGCCCAGGTGATCCAGCTGGTCGAACCGCCTTCGGCGACATGGATGATCGCCGGCCGGTCCGTGCGCGCGTTGCGGATCACCTGATCCACGTAGTTCAGCCGGACGCCCGGGAACCAGCGCGCACCGGGCATCTGGGCGTTCTCGAGCACGACGTCGGGTCGGTCACCGAGGTCGAAGTACTCCCATAGCAAACCCCAGAATGCCTCGGGATGGTCGACCGACCATCGCCACAACGACCGGTAGTCGCCGACGGGCGCGCCGGCCCGCTCCTGCGCGAAACGCGCGAAGTCGGTGATCCTGGCCCGGGCGATGCCCTCCGGCGTCGGCTCCCACTGGGGTGATTCGACTTCGTCGCTCACCGGGCGCTCCACCCACCATCCATGGTGTAGGACGCCCCCGTCACCATTCGGGCAGCCGGCGAGGCCAGCCAGCCGACGAGGTCGGCGACTTCTTCCGGTTCGACCAGTCGCTTGATGGCGCTCTCCTTCAGCAGGATGACCTCGACCACCTGATCCTCGGGGATACCGTGTGTCCTCGCCTGATCTGCGATCTGTTTGGTGACCAGGGGTGTCCGCACGTAGCCCGGGTTGACGCAGTTGCTCGTCACATCGTGCGGTCCACCCTCGAGCGCCGTCACCTTGGACAGTCCTTCGAGCGCATGTTTGGCGGTGACATAGGCGACCTTGTATTCGGAGGCGCGGATGCCGTGCACCGAGGAGATGTTGATGATGCGGCCGTACCCCTTGCGGTACATGCTCGGCAGCGCCGCGCGGATCAGCAAGAAAGGCGCCTCGACCATCAGCGCCAGCATGGTCCTGAAGCGGTCGGGCGGGAAGTCCTCGATCGGGGCGATGCTCTGCACGCCGGCGTTGTTGACCAGGATGTCGGTCTCCAGGTGCAGATTCTCCAGCGAGTCGACATCGAGAAGGTCCACCGCCCAGGCTTTTCCGCTGATGTCGCCGGCCAGCGCCCTGGCGCCGGCCTCGTCGATGTCGACGACCGTGACCGCCGCACCGCGGCGGGCGAGCTCTCGGGCGCAGGCCGCTCCGATGCCGCTCGCGGCGCCGGTCACCAGCGCGGTGAGTCCATCCAACTCCGTCATACGACCCCACTCTTCGCTAGTTCCTCGCGGTCCCCCTCGTCGAGCTCCCCCAAGTCCATTCCGTCCGTCTCGCGCATGAACAGCGCCGCGATCAGGGTGAGCACCGAGGCCCCGGCCAGATACACCGCGATCGGTACCGAAGAATCGTAGACGTCGAGCAGTTCGACGGCGACGATCGGCGCCAAAGACCCTGCGACGATCGACGTCACCTGATACCCGAGAGACACACCGGAGTATCGCATCCGGGTCGGGAACATCTCAGCCATTATGGCGGGCTGGGGCGCGTACATGCAGGCGTGAATGACCAGCCCGATGATGATGGCCGCCATGATGACGAGGTAGTTGGCACTGTTCATCATCGGGAAGGCGAAGAAGCCCCACGTGCCCGCGGCGATCGCGCCGACGATATACACCGGACGCCGCCCGATACGGTCGGACAGCCGTCCCACCTGGGGGATGACCAGGAAGTGCACGGCATGGGCGGCAAGGAGCCACCAGAGGATGTCGCCCGTGTCGGCGCCGACCTGGACCTTGAGGTACGTGATGGAGAAGGTGACCACCAGGTAATACATGATGTTTTCGGCGAAGCGCAGCCCCATCGCGGTGAAAACTCCACGCGGGTAACGCTTCAGCACCTCGACGACACCGTACGAGACGGCCTTGACCCGCTCGACCTCTTCCTGTGCCGCCAGGAAGATCGGCGCGTCGGTGACCTTGGTCCTGATGTAGTAGCCCACCAGCACGACGACTGCCGAGAGCCAGAAGGCCACCCGCCATCCCCACGCCAGGAACGCGTCGTCCGACAGCGTTCCGGTCAGCACCAGGAGCACGACGGTGGCCAGCATGTTGCCCACCGGCACCGCTGCCTGCGGCCAACTCGCCCAGAACGCACGGCTCTGGTTGGGACTGTGCTCGGCGACCAGCAGCACCGCACCGCCCCACTCGCCACCGACGGCAAAACCCTGAATGAACCGGAGTATCACCAGCAGCGCCGGGGCCCAGTAGCCGACTTGCCCGAACGTCGGCAGACAGCCCATCAGAAAGGTTGCGACGCCCACCAGCAGCAGGCTGAACTGCAGTAGCTTCTTGCGACCGTACTTATCACCGAAATGTCCGAAAATCACACCGCCGAGCGGACGGGCCAGGAACCCGACGAAATAGGTGAGGAACGCCGCGAGGATGGCGTCGAGTTCGTTGTCGCTCGGAGCGAAGAACACCTTGCTGAAGACCAGGGTTGCCGCCGTCCCGTAAAGGAAGAACTCGTACCACTCGACGACCGTGCCGGCCATCGAGGCGGCGACGACTCGTTTCAGCCCGGTCGTGATCGGACCCGATTCACTTCCGGTGGCCCGGGTAATGCTGGTCATCCTGACCCCTCCCCTTCGTTGTGATGCCACCCACAAACGTCTGTGAGTATTCATGCAGGTGTATGGACACCGCAATGGACAAAACTGCAGTTGGCATCTGCAAAAATGCAGATATGCCGCTATCCCCGACCGGTCGGCCAAGCGCCGACGACCTGCTCGTACTGCTGGCCGTCGGCCGGACCGGCCGCTACAACACCGCGGCCGAGGAACTCGGGCTCAACCACACCACCATTTCGCGCCGCATCGCCGCGCTGGAGCGATCGGTCGGTGGCCGGGTGCTGGCCCGGGTGGCCGGCGGTTGGGAGCTCACCGAGCTGGGACGCGACGCGCTGTCAGCCGCCGAGGCAGTCGAAGCGGCCGTTCGTTCGCTGCGCGTCGAACCGGGCGGAACCCGGACGTTGGAGGGCGTGGTGCGGATATCGGCCACCGACGGGTTCTCCGCATACATCGCGGCGCCCGCGGCCGCGCAGGTACAACGTCGACATCCGAAAGTCGCGGTCGAGATCGTTGCCACCACGCGGCGCGCCACCCAGCAGCGATCGGGGCTCGACATCGAGGTGGTGGTCGGTGAACCAAAAGTGCACCGCGCCAAAGCAATCCAGCTGGGCGATTACTGCCTTGGACTGTACGGGTCGCGGGACTACATCGCCGAGCACGGCCTGCCGGCCGGCATCGATGATCTGGCCCGTTATCCGCTGGTCTACTTCATCGACTCGATGCTGCAGGTCGACGATCTGGATCGGGCGACGAGCTTCACCCCCGGCATGCGCGAATCCGTCACATCCACAAACGTTTTCGTGCATGTGGAGGCCACCCGCGCCGCGGCGGGCATCGGCCTGCTGCCTTGTTTCATGGCCGACCGTCACGACGATCTGATCCGGGTGCTACCCGGTGCCGTCGCCATTGCGCTGACGTACTGGCTCGTCGCGCGGACCGAGACGCTGCGGCGGGCCGAGGTCGCGGCCGTCGTCGAGGCGATCCGCGACCGCGTAGCCGACCAGCGAGACGTGTTGATGGGCTCCCCCGTGCAATGAAAAAGGGCACCCCGGCGGGTGCCCTTTTACCGTGATGCCGCAGTCAGTGGCTCTGGTGCACAGTGGTGTCGACGTGGGGGACGTTCACCTGCGGCTGGATCACGTAGATCCACGAGTGGTGAGTGCGCTCGGTCGGGATATCGATGGCGGCTTGGGCCGGGGCGGCGAGTCCGACGACGCCTGCGGTGAGCGCACTCGCGATTACGGCGGCAAATCCGAACTTCTTCATCTTGGTGCCTCTTCTGCTTGCTTGCCGGTGCTTCTCTCGCGTCGGTCTGATTGACTGAACACGGTGGTCAGGCCATTAATTCCGATGGCAGCAATTGACCGGCGGTTGGCAGAATCACGCCGCTTGGGACAGGCTGGGGCATGCCATTCATCGACCATCAACGGGGCCCTGTGTACTACCGGCACTGGGCCGCCGCCGACGCTCGAGCCGCCGTCATCTTTCTGCACGGCTTCGGCGAGCACACCGGCGTCTACCACCGGTACGGCTTCGCACTCAACGCCGCAGGCATCGATCTCTGGGCGGTCGACCAGTTCGGTCATGGCCTGAGCCCGGGCAGCCGCGGTGACTTCGGCACGATCGAGGACAGCTCGGCACTGGCCGAAACCTTGACCGGGCTCGCCGAGCGGGAACGTCCTGGCCTGCCGCTGATCGCCCAGGGCCATTCGTTCGGTTCGGTCGTCACCTTGTTCCGATTGCTGGAACAGCCGGAGCGGTACCGGGCCGGCGTGATCTCCGGTGCCCCGCTTGTTCCGATCCCCGAAATGCTCGATGCCGACAGCGCATTCGACCTCGACCCCATCTGGCTCTCCGACGATCCGTTCTACCTCGACTCACTGGAGAACGACCCGCTGGCCTTCGTCGACGCCGACGGCAAATCGCTGACGCGAGAACTCGACAGGGCGTGGGACCGCTTCGGCGCAGACCTGCCGAAGCTCGCGGTGCCGACGCTGGCGGTGCACGGAGGAGCCGATCCGATCGCCCCTGTCGGCGCTGTCAGCGCCTACGCCGAACAGATCGGCCCGTTGCAGCTCAAGGAGTTTCCGGGCGGCCGCCACGACATCCTCAACGACACGATGCATCGCGAGGTAGCGGCCGCCATCGTGGATTTCGTGGACGGGCCGGCGCGGTAACAAGGTCCGCTCCCGGCGCAACCCCCACCGCCACCGGAGTTGTGGTTCTCGAGGCGGCCCATGGCTCCGTAGGCGGCCAACCCGCCGGCAGTCCACAGCAGCACCGGAGCGCCCAGCATGATGATCCCCTCGGGCGTCATGGGCGAAAGCTACGCGGGTTCGCGGGCGGGGATATGGATACGGCATCGGTGCGCCCGAGATGGCATTAGGGTGACCACATGCTCACACGGTCGGTGATCGCCGCACTGAGCGCACTTGCGGCCGCTACGGTGCTCGCCGTGCCGGCCGACGCCGAACCGGGCGACAACCCGTGCGAGTTCGCAATCAATTTCTTCTGCAAATATGTTCCGATCGCGCCCGACCTCGAAGGCGACATCGATCTCACCCAGCAGCAGCCACCTGCCGATCCGAACGCGCCGCTGCCGGAGACACTGCCCCCGACCGACGTCTGCCTGAACGGCTGTATCTAGAGCCAGGTGTCGTCGGTGGTGGTGGTCAGGAATGCCTCCAGATCGTCGCGCCACTGCGCCGGGGAGTTCTTGTCCGGCTCGATCCCGGTGTACTCGCCGCGGTAGAACAACAGCGGCCGCGGTTTTTTCTTCGGCACCTCCGACAACGAGTGCACGGCGCCGAATACCACGTAGTGATCGCCACCGTCGTGGACCGAATGGACGGTGCAATCAATGTGCGCCAGCGTTCCGTCGAGAATCGGCGAGCCCAGGTGTGAAGGGATCCAGTCGATTCCGGCGAACTTGTCCGGATCCCTGGAGCCGAACCGCGCCGAGACGTCCTTCTGTTTCTCATGCAACACGTTCACGCAGAAGTGCCCGGACGCCTCGATCGCCTGCCACGACCGCGACACCTTCGTCGGGCAGAACAGCACCAACGGCGGGTCCAGGGACAGCGCCGCGAAGGACTGGCAGGCAAAGCCGACAGGTGCGGCTTCGTGCATGGTGGTGATGACGGTGATGCCGGTGCAGAACTGGCCGAGCACGTGACGAAACGTGCGCGGATCAAGGAGTTCGTCGGACACTATTACTTGAAGCCGACGCTGAAATCGTGGCCCCACAGGCTAACCGCGGTGCTCTCCCTGGCTATCCAGTCCTCGTCTGCGACTTCGAGTCCCTCGCAGCCGAATTCGACGTCGAACCCGCCGGGCGTCTTCATATAGAACGACAGCATCTTGTCGTTCACGTGGCGGCCCAGCGTCGCCGACATCGGCACCTTCCGACGCAATGCGCGGTCGAGGCACAGCCCGACGTCGTCGCTGTTCTCCACCTCCATCATCAGGTGGACGATGCCGCTCGGGGTCTCGCCGGGCATGAACGCCAGGCTGTGATGACGGGGGTTGACGCCGAAGAAACGCAGCCAGGCCGGCGCGCCGTCGGCGGGCCTGCCGACAAGCTGCGGTGGCAGCCGCATGGAGTCGCGGAGCCTGAAGCCGAGCACGTCGCGGTAGAAGTGCAGCGATTCCATATCGTCCTTGGTGGTGAGCACGACGTGGCCCAGCCCCTGTTCGTCGGTGACGAACTTGTGGCCGTAGGGGCTGACCACGCGACGGTGCTCGAGTGCCACGCCGTTAAACACCTCGAGGGTGTTGCCCGACGGGTCGTCGAATCGGATCATCTCGTCGACGCGGCGTTCGGCGAGCTCCGCGGTGGAGGCCTCTTTGTACGGCGTGCCCTCGACGTCGAGCCGGTTTCGAATGTCCTGCAGCTCTGCCGAATTGCCCGTTTCCAAACCGGATTGGACGAGACGGTCGTGCTCCCCGGGGACGATCACCAGCCGGGCCGGGAACTCGTCCATCCGCAGGTACAGCGCGCCCTCGACCTGACCCGCGCCCTCGACCATGCCGAGGACCTTCAGACCGTATTCGCGCCAGGCCGCGACGTCGGTGGACTCGATGCGCAGATAGCCCAGTGACCGGATGCTCATGATTCAGCCTCCCAGGAAATCGATGGTCAGCTTGTTGAATTCGTCGAACTTCTCCAGCTGCGCCCAATGCCCGCACTGACCGAAGACGTGCAACTGCACGCGAGGAATCTGCTTGAGTGCCACCAGCGCGCCGTCGAGCGGGTTGACGCGGTCCTCCCGGCCCCAGATCAGAAGTACGCGCTGCCGCAGCTTGTACACCTCACGCCACATCATGCCGAGTTCGAAATCCGCACCCGCGAACGACTTGCCCATCGCACGGGTGGCGGCCAGCGACTCGGGTGTGGCGGCGATGGCGAACCGCTCATCGATGAGCTCCGGCGTGATGAGCTTCTGGTCGTAGACCATGATCCGCAGGAACTTTTCCAGGTTCTCCTTGGTGGGCTCGGCGGAGAACTTGCCCAACAGCTTGACGCCCTCGGTGGGATCCGGGGCGAACAAGTTCACGCTCAGGCCGCCCGGACCCATCAGCACCAATCGTCCGGCGCGGTCGGGATAGTCCAGCGCGAAGCGCACGGCGGTGCCGCCGCCGAGTGAATTACCCACCAGCGCAGCACGTTCAATGCTGAGATGGTCGAACAGATTGAGCAGTGCGTTGGCGCTGTACCGGTTGTACTGCTCGTGTTCGGTGTGCTTGTCGGAGTGGCCGTAACCAGGCTGGTCCACGGCCAGCACGTGGAAATGCTTGGCCAGCACGATGATGTTGCGGCCGAAGTTCGACCAGCTCGAGGCGCCCGGACCGCCGCCGTGCAGCAGCACGACCGTCTCGCCGTTGCCGGCTCCGGCTTCGTGATAGTGCAGGCGCATGTCACGGCCCTTGCCGCGCACGTCGGCGAAGCGCGACGTCGATTTAAACGTGATCTCCTGCTGCTGCGCGGTTTCGGCGGCGAACGATGTCATCAGACCGACCAACTAGACCATCGTGTCCTGGGGCGGCAACCCGAACTCGTTGTTGCCGAAGATCAGGTAAGCGCGTTCGGGATCGTTGGCGGCGTGCACGCGGCCGGCGTGGGCGTCGCGCCAGAACCGTTGCACCGGAGCGTCGTTGTTCAGTGCCGTGGCGCCGGAGGCCTCGAACAGCCGGTCGATGGATGCGATCGCGCGGCCGGTGGCACGGACCTGGTCGCGGCGGGCGCGGGCGCGCAGCTCGAAAGGAATGTCCTTGCCCGCCGTCAGCAGCGCATACTCGTCGCCGACGTTGCCGATCAGTTGCCGCCAGGCGGCGTCGATGTCGCTGGCCGCCTCGGCGATGCGGACCTTGGCGAACGGATCGTCCTTGGCCTTCTCACCCGCAAACGCGGCACGCACCCGCTTGCCCTGATGCTCGACGTGTGCATCGTATGCGCCGTAAGCCATTCCCACGATCGGCGCCGAAATCGTGGTGGGATGTACTGTGCCCCAGGGCATCTTATATACCGGAGCGGCATTCTTCTGCAGGCCCCCCGCGGTTTGGTCGTTCATCGCCTTGTAGGACAGGAAACGATGCCGCGGCACGAACACGTCCTTGACGACGACCGTGTTACTGCCGGTGCCGCGCAGCCCGACCACGTGCCACACGTCGTCGATGCGGTACTCGCTGCGCGGGACGAGGAAGCTCCCGAAGTCGACCGGCCTGCCGTCCTTGATCACGGGACCGCCGAGGAACGCCCAGGTGGCGTGGTCACAACCCGATGACCAGTTCCACGAGCCGTTGACGAGGTAGCCGCCGTCGACAACGGTGCCCGCACCCATCGGCGCGTACGACGACGAGACGCGCACGGTCGGGTCCTCACCCCACACTTCCTCTTGAGCTTGCTGATCGAACAGCGCGAGGTGCCAGTTGTGCACGCCGATGATCGAGCTGACCCAGCCGGTGGACCCGCATGACGTCGCGATGCGCCGGACGGCCTCGTAGAACAGCGTCGGGTCGCACTGCAAGCCGCCCCACTGCTCGGGCTGCAGAAGCTTGAAGAAACCGACCTCGTCGAGTTCGGCAACCGTGTCGTCGGGCAGCTTGCGCAGATCCTCTGTCGCCTGCGCCCGCTTCGCGATCAGCGGCAGCAGATCATCGATGCCGGCTAGGACCGACTGCACGTCACGCTGTTCAATGGACGTCACTAATTTGCCTCTCGGGAGTACTGGCCTGAAAGAAGATTAGAACACGTTACGATTTGTGTCGAGCAGGGCATTCCTACGACGGCTGGACCTGCGTACATGCATTTCTGTAACCTGTTCTAGTTATCACGAGTAGAAGGGCATGCGCCGTGACGGACGAGCCGCTCGGTAGCCACGTGCTGGAGCTGCAGGTGGCCGACGTCGTCGTGGAGACCGACGACGCCCGCTCACTCGTGTTCACCGTGCCCGACGGCGCCCAGGTGCCGGCCGACCGATTGCGCTACGCACCCGGGCAGTTCCTCACCCTGCGGGTACCCAGCGACCGCACCGGCTCGGTGGCCCGCTGCTACTCGCTGTGCAGCTCGCCGTTCACGGGCGACCCGATGACGGTGACGGTGAAGCGCACCGCCGACGGGTACGCCTCGAACTGGCTGTGCGACAACGCCCATCGGGGCATGCGAATCCACGTGCTCGCACCCTCCGGCACGTTCGTTCCCAAGACGCTCGACACCGACTTCCTGCTCCTGGCCGCGGGCAGCGGGATCACCCCGATGATGGCGATCTGCAAATCGGCGCTCGCCGAGGGCGGCGGCAAAGTCGTGCTCATCTACGCCAACCGCGACGAGAACTCGGTGATCTTCGGCGGCACGCTGCGCGAACTGTCGGCCAAGTACCCTGACCGGCTCACGGTCGTGCACTGGCTGGAGACCGTGCAGGGATTGCCCAGTGCCGCCGCCCTGACCGGCCTCGCCGGGCCCTACATCGGACGTGACGCATACATCTGCGGACCGGGACCGTTCATGACGGCCGCGGAGGAAGCACTGAAGAGCTTGGGCGCGCCCGCCGGCAGGACACATGTCGAGGTGTTCAAGTCGCTGGATTCGGATCCCTTTGCTGCGGTCGTCATCGAGGAGGACGACAGCGACGGAGGGCCGGCCACTGCGATCGTCACGCTCGACGGGGAGACCCACGAGGTCCGTTGGCCCCGCAACGCCAAGCTGCTCGACGTGCTGCTCGACAAAGGTCTCGACGCACCGTTTTCCTGCCGAGAGGGCCACTGCGGCGCCTGCGCGGTGCTGAAGAAGGGCGGCGACGTCGAGATGGAAGTCAACGATGTGCTGGAGCAATCCGATATCGACCAGGGTCTGATCCTGGGTTGTCAGGCCCGGCCGCGGTCGGATTCGGTCGAAGTCACCTACGACGAATAGGCCCGGGCCGACATTTGCCGGGCTACCATTCGCAGCACCGGAACGGGAGGGACAGTGAAGCGGCTCGCCAGCGTGCTTTCGGTGTTGTCGGCGATGTGGTTGGCGCTCGCGCTGATCACGCCCGCGGCCCCGTCGTCGGCGGCCATCGACACGGCCGACGCGTCGATACCGGTCGACCCGGTCACCACCCTGGAGATGCATGTCACCGCCAATTGCATTGAGGCGGAAGCGAATTGCCTCTTCGATACGGCCGCTAACCTCCGCGTCCCGGAGGGGCCGATCGGTTTCCCCGACGACTTGTGGGCGCGTCAGACCACCACCCTGCGCACCATGCACCCCGACGTGTTCCTGGATGCGGATTTCGACGCACCGAACACCAGGATGTTCAAATCCGTTACTGATATGGAGTTCACCACCGTGTTCTTCGGTGGCGGACCCGCCGACAGGTTCCAGTTCCACGGCAATGCCTGGCCCACCGATTGGCGCACCGGCCAACACACGACCGACACCGATTTCATCGTCTGCGCGCACATCCAGGTGGTGTACACGGGAGTGAACCTGACATCGCCGGACGCCTGCGCTCAGACGACCTTCTGACCTGCGCGCTCGACATTCGCACCGCAGTCGGCGGCAGGGAGGGTCGATCACTCGACGGTGACGATGTGACTTGACTTACTGAATCTCGCAATTCGCGACCGTTCGTGTCGATCAAGCGATTCACACAGGTATCGCACGGTTCGAGCAGGACGCGAAGGAGACGGCGAGTGTCAGTGCACCCGGTGACAAGGTTGGATGCCAAGTTTTTCCAGGATCCGCATGCGTTGTACCGCGCGCTCCGCGCCGAGGCGCCGGCCAGTCCGGCCACCATGTGGGGCGGAGTGGGGGTCTGGCTCGTCACCCGCTACGCCGAGGCGAAAGCCCTACTCAACGATTCGCGGGTGAGCAAGGATTACGCCGGCGCGCGGGCGCTTCTACCGCCGTCCGCCGCTGAATGGTTCTCGCCGTCGACGAACGCAACGATGCTGATGAGCGATCCGCCCGACCACACTCGGTTGCGCCGACTCGTCGTCAAAGCCTTCGCCGCCCGCGCCGTCGGAGAACTCCGGCCACGGGTCGAGCAGATCGCCGACGAACTGCTCGACGCGGTCGCGGCTGCAGCGAAGGCGGGACCGGTCGACCTGAGAGCATCGTTCGCCGCGCCGCTACCCATCCGAGTGATCGGTGAGCTACTCGGCGTGCCCGACGACGAGCGTGAGCGGTTTCAGGCGCTCTCGGAACCACTGCTGACCACGTTGGACGCGAATACGGTTGCCGCCGCCCAGGAATCGCTGATGGAGCTGCTGAGCGAGTTGATCGCGAGTAAGCGGCGCCATCCGACCGAGGACCTCTTGACGGCACTCGCGCAGGCTAACGAGGACGGCGACCGGCTGACCGAGGACGAACTGCTCAGGACGGCCTATCTGCTGATCTTCGCCGGCTACGAAACCACGGTCAACCTCATCGCGAACGGCATACTGGCGTTGCTGCAGAACCCCGCACAGCTGGAGCACCTACGGAAGAATCCCGCGGAGCTGCCCGCTGCGGTGGAAGAGTTTCTGCGTTACGAAGGCCCGGTCAACATCGCGACCACACGCTTCACCACGACCGCGATCGACGTCGGGGAGGTGACCATACCGGCGAATGAGCTCGTCATGATCGCGCTGACGGCAGCCAACCGCGACGACCGGCAGTTCGCTGACCCCGAACGGCTCGACGTCACGCGACATCCGAACACACACCTCGCTTTCGGCCATGGCATCCACTATTGCGTGGGCGCTCCACTAGCGCGCTTGGAAGCACGGATCGCATTCGATCGATTGTTGCCCCGGTTCTATCGGATGACCCTGACCGCCGAAGCGAGTCTCGAATACAGCAACAGCACGCTGATACGTGGACTCAAGTCCCTGCCGGTCCTCCTCGGCTGAGCACGTCCGGTGGCACGGAAGAAGTCCCTCACGGAGGGGATCGACGTCGCGCAGCAGATTCTCACCGCTGCCGCGCCGTTGTTCTACGAGCGCGGCTATGACGCTGCATCGATTCGCGAGCTCGCGCTGCAAGTCGGCATCACGTCATCGACGCTGTACCACCATTTTGCGAACAAGCAGGAGATCCTGTACGCCGTGATCGGCACATTCATGCGCGACTTCAATGCGACTGTGATCCCGATCCTGCGTGATGGTCGCCGGTCCCCGGTCGATCGGCTCACGGATGTGGTGCGACTTCATCTGACCATGAGCGATGAACGCAGGTCGTTTCTCCTCAACGCGAACCAGTTCCGCGCTTCGCTGAACCCGGTGCAGCTGCGGCACATTCTCGATTTGTCGTGGGAGTACCACGACGCCGTCAAGGCCCTCCTCAGGGAGGGAAATGCCGCCGGGGTATTCAGCATCGACGACGCCGATATGACGACGATGGCACTGCTGGACATGCTCAACGGTGTCCGGGAGTGGTTCAACCACGCCGGGTACCTGTCCATCAATGATGTCGCGGAACGTTATACGCACATCGTTCGGCGGATGGTGTCAGCCGGCAGAACTTAGGCCTCCGGCCGGGTACGCCGCATCAGTTCGTCGCTCTTGCGGCGAAATTCCGTCGAAACGAACCCGTCGTAGCCGGCCGCTTCGAATGAACGCAGTTGCGGCGCCTGTTCGACAGCGACGATCGACTGCGCCGCGGCCAGCGCCGATGACAGCGCGAAGAGCACACCTTGCCCGCTGCGCGGATCGAGCATCGCGGCTGCGTCGCCGACGATCCGGTACGCCGCACCGGCCGCCGGGCGCACCAGCCGCCAGCTGACGTCGAACCCGCGCGCGCCGACCGTATCGTGCGCGTCCGCATCGTCGGCCCTGGTCCATGCGAACGAGCCATTGTCGAGGGGTGCCTGCCATACCCAGCTCGAACCGGACGTGTGAAATGTGGGCATACCGCATGGCGTCTTATGTTGCGGCGCAACGCCCCGCCAGGCCAACAGGGGTGCTCCGCGCGTCACGGTCGCCAGACCGAGCGCCCGTCGCAGGACGCCGCTGCGTCCCGACGCATCTACCAGCCAAGGCACGCGATGCTGCGTCGCCGCGGTGTGCACGACTACCTCCTTCGCCGTGCAGATGACCTCGGTCACGCGGTCCCGGTGCAGCGTGACGCCCTGCTCGAGTGCGTGGTCCAGCAGAACACGATCGAACAGCCCCCGCTCCACATGCCACCCGTGGCCGGACGGCACACCGGTCGTGCCGGACAAGCGCCGCACGACGCCATCGGACACGATGCCGTCGAAGCGGCCGGCGATCGCGTCGACGAACCGTTCGCGGGCAAGGCCCGCCGCTTCGAGCAGGCGGGGCACCATCGGCGGCACGCTCTCGATCGCACCGCGATGGTTCGGGGGCCTGGTGAGCGCGAGGATCGTGCAACTCAAACCCGCGCGGCGCAGCGCCAGCGCAGCCATGCAGCCTGCGGGACCACCACCGAGAATCAATGCGTCGCCGGTTGTCCTGCTCATAGCGCGTTGCTCAGCGTACTTCCCGCTGCTGCCAGTCGCCGTACTTGCCGGTGGCCGCGTCGTACGATGCGTGGCGGACCGCGCACGGCACCAGATCGTCGGCGCCGTCGAAGCGGCACTCCACCTTGATCCGGTTTCCGGCGGGCCGCCACAGCCGCCAATAGCCCGGCGCGCCGGCACTCGTCACGGTGTGGGAAACGACGGGCCGCGCGTGCGCGTTGTCCGGCACGCAGAACTCGAACACGTAGCGCATGGCAGGCGGTTCGGCGTTCCGAACGGCAGTCGCACTGACGATCCAGTAGTGCGTCAGCGATGGCATTTCCGATCCCGCCTCCGGTATCGCCTCGAGGCAAACGCGTAGCGCCTCCATCCGGCGAATCAACTCTTCGCTCGACAGATCGAAGACGCGCGACGCGAATGTGAGCTGCGTCGTGTTGTACACGTAGTCCGATCGTCGGATATCCGCGGAATTGACCCCCGCCATGCCATTTCGGGTTTGGAAGAACGGTCCGAACTCGCCGTCCCAACCCGGCGCGGCGTCCGTCCCCCCGTCCGGGCTGTCCGGATGGAGGCCGAGCTCGTGGTCGAGCATCGGAATAGCAGTGGGAATGCCGGGACGTTGGAACGAACGCGCGGCGTCCGGCGAGGCCGCGGGCCAATATGCATTGGCCGACGCGCAGAACTTCACATCTTCGGGAAACGGCGACCCGAGACCGTGCGTGGTGTAGTAGAAGGTGCCGTCCATTTCGTCATACGACACATCCCACCCGGGCGCGAACTCGTTGGACGCGCTGTCGGCAAGAAACCCGCCGGCCTGCCGACGGAAGCCGGCAGCGTCCGCCGTCACGCCCGCGTCGGCGGCAGGCGGCCGCGAGACCAGTGCCGTCGCCGTGGTGTCTGTTTTCGCGAATAACGGCTGCCCGCTCCAGGGGTCCTTCAGCAGCAGGTTCGGGGCGAACCGCCCGGCGGACAGCGGCTTCGGACCGCCTTCCTTGAACTGATGCGATGCGGCGCGCGCCGGCCTGGTGTCGCTCCATGCCTGCAGAGCTTCCTCGTCCGCACGTGGAAAGAAATCGGGCGCCGTCACCAGCACCATGGCGGCCGCAGCCGGCACATCGTCGAGCATCGCCCACACCGCACCGTCCATGACACCGTCGTCGAACATCGCCGCCTCGTAGCCTCCGGCATCGAGTTGCGCTTCGTACTCGTCGGCCGGCAACACATTTCCGAGGACGGTGATGCGGCCGTCGGGCTCGACGCGATGCCGGATGTTCACGTACTCCGGCGCGCCCCGAGGCCGCACCTTCGGTAGCGGATCGAATACTTCCGGCAAGACGTGCTCGAGCTGCGCGAACGCGGTTTCGAGTGCAAGACGCGTCGTGCTGGTCGGCACCTGCATCGACGTGTAGTGCCGGTTCAGGCTCAAATTGCCCGCGTCGATGCCGTGTCCGCGCAGCAGCGATGGCGGGCCGTGGCGCGGCGGCACCGTGAACCGCGCAATCTGCTCGTTTTGTGTCGCGATCGACACCAGCTGCGCGCGCGGCCGCGGGCCGACGATGCAGGCACCATCGAACGCGTTCAATTCGATATCGGATTCGCCGCCGGACATGTTTGCCAGCACCTCGATATGCGCTTCGGTGACGAACGGCGCACGGGTGATGTCCAGCGGTGCAGGCACTCCCGCGCCGCTCACGTCGATCACCCGCCTCAACTTGTCGCCGAGAAAGTAGCCGCGAAAGCGGATCGAACGGATCGGGGGCGCGTCAGGAATCTGCGCGCCCTCGAACAGTTTGCGCACCGGTAACGCGAAGCGACGCCGCGCATCACCGTCGACGTGATCGAGAATCGACACGTTGGCCGCGTCGCCGTCGACGATGCGGCAAAGGAACAGGCCGAGGCGTGCGCGCGTGACACGAAAGCCGTCGCCCGCCCACGACTCCCACATCTGGTCCGCCTCGACGAAACGGGGTTCGCGTGTGCCCACGCGGGTGATCGCCACTCTCGAATAAACCATGTCTGCGTGAAGTCGGTGGGCCGTCGCGGCGCGATTGCGGTACGCGTACGCCAGGACCATCGGCACCAGCGGGCCGTCGGGCGGCGGCTCGTGCTCGCCCAGTAGGTAGATGAAGTTCTCGAGGAGATCGAGTTCCTCGAGGGACGGGCATGCGAGAACGCGAGTCGGTTCAGCGCATGCCCACACGTGATAGACGATGCTCTTGGCCGGATCGTTCGGGCACAGTGCGGCACACGCATCCGGCGCGAGATCGAAGACGAGCGGATCGTCGCGACTGAACGGCGCGAGCGACTGCAACAGCGAATCGCGTAGCTCCTCGTCGGGCGCGCTGAAGTCCAACTCGATTCCAAGGCGCGCGAACACCGACGCCCAGCCGGCGGCGAACCACTTTCGAAGAACAGCGAGCGCCCGGCTTTCAATGTCGATCATGATTGTTGTCAACGATTCTTCGGGTGATTGTCGTCAACGTCCGCCAGGGACCGTCCCTTTCCGACTTAAGCTCGGTCCATGGAACTGCGACAGCTGCGCTATTTCGTGGCCGTCGCCGAGGAACTGCACTACGGGCGGGCCGCGAAACGGGTCCACATCTCGGGACCGGCGCTGTCTCAGCAGATCATCACGCTTGAACGCGAGCTCGGTGCGGAGTTGTTCATCCGTGACCGCCGAAGCGTCGCGCTGACCGGGGCCGGACGATCGCTACTGGAGGATGCCCGCAGAATCCTTGCGCTCGCCGACGACGCCCGCCGACGGTTGCGCCACGCGGCCGCGGAAAAGACGCCCCTGCGGCTGGGGTATGTCAGTTGGCTGCCCGAGGACATCGCCGCACTACTCGCGCCCGCAGCTTCGGTGCGCATCGACGAATGGGTGTTGCCGTCGCATGCGCAAGCGGACCGGGTCGCCGACGGCGGCCTCGACCTCGCACTCACGTGGGTTGACACTTCAGATACCGAAACGCGCGAAATCACAGCACATCTGGTCCGCGCCGAGCCGCTGAACGCCGTTGCGCCGGGCGCGGGGGCGCAACCGGTGCCCGCAACGGATGTCGCGGTGCTGGTCGACTCCGATCAGGCGACGTGGTCGTCATGGAACCGGTACGCCGGCGAATTCGCCGAGGCAACCCGTGCCCGTGTCGTCAACATCGAAGACGGCGGTGTCACGGGCGACGCGTTCTACGCCCATGTGCGTCGCCTGCGCGCACCCGTGCTCGCATCGCCGAAGCGGCACACCTCGGTAACTCCGCCGCGGCTGCGGCACCGTGCAGCAGCAGACCCGGTTCCGCTGTGGACGTGGTCGCTGGTCCACCGCCGCGATGACGACCGCCCCGCCGTTGCGCACGCCGTGGAGTCGCTGGTGGCCTTCGCCGACAGTCGGGGTTGGCGCCGTCCACCCGCCGAACGCTGGTGGGCCCCCGCCGACGATCCGCACCGCGGCACCCTCAACGCCTAGACGTGCCGTGGAAAGTTCCGCCAACGACAGGTAGCCGTTGGGTCGTGGACGCCCCCGCTCCGCCGCGCTTGACTGGACAGTGGTCGAGTTGCAAAAGGGGCAAGAGCTGTGAAACACACCCATCACAACCACATTGTCGACGACGTCGCGGAATTCGTCGTCACGGCGAAACTGTCCGACATCGGCGCCGCGACCCTGTCCACATTGAAGCGCAACGTGCTGGACAGCGTCGCGTGCGCCGTCGGCGCGCTCGACGGTGAACTGATCGCACCCATCCGAGCACACACCGATGAATTCAGTGGCCGTCCTACCGCGACGCTCATCGGCGGAGGGCAGGCCTCGGTGGATCAGGCCGCGTTCTTCAACGCGGTGCTGGTTCGCTATCCCGACCTGCTGGACACCTTCCTGACGCCCGGCGGCCTGTGCCATCCGTCGGACAACTTCGCCGCAATCCTCGCGATGGCCGAGCACGTCGGGGCCGACGGTAAGGATTTCCTGCTGGCTCTGGCGGTCGCCTACGAGGTTCAGTGCCGATTCAGTGCACAGGTTCCGGTGATGGCCCGGGGCATGAATCACGCCCTGCAACTAGCGATGTCGGTCGCGGCGGGTTCGGCGAAGTTACTGTATCTGAATGTCGCCCAGACGGCAGCCGCCATCGCCGCATCAACCGTCGACAACGTGTCGCTGGCCGCCGTCCACGCCGAACCGGTGTCGAACTGGAAGGGCATCTCCCCCGCCACCACCGGCATGCGGGCCGTATACACCACCATCCTGGCCAGTCGTGGAATCACCGGTCCTACAGCACTGTTCGAGGGACCCAACGGCCTGGAGCAACTCTTCGACCAGGCGATCGACATGGGAACGGAGGATCACCGCCTGACCGCCGTCGAGCAGACCTACCTGAAGCAATACTGCTCACTCATCCACGGTCAGGCGATCATCGATGCGACGCTGGCCATCCGCGACGACCATCATCTCTCCGCTGCGGACGTCGCGGCGGTGACACTCGAGGTCTTCCAGGGCGCCTACGACTTCGCCGGCGGCGGTTCGTACGGGGCGAAGGATCGTGCGTGGACCAAAGAACAGGCCGACTACAACCTCAAGTATCTGAGCGCGGTGGCATTGCTCGACGGTCAGGTCGGTCCCGAACAACTCGAAACCGAACGCGTCCGCCGCGGTGACGTCCAGGACCTGCTGTCGCGCGTCGACGTCAAAGCCGCTCCCGATCTCACCGCGGCCTACCCCCGACGCACTTCGGCTCGCATCCATATCGTGCTGCACGACGGGCGGACGTTGTCGCGCGAGCAATCCGACTTCGAGGGCTCCCCGACGCGACCGATGTCGTGGGACCGCGTGGTCGAGAAGTTCGATTGGCTCGCAGAGCCGTTCGCCGATGACAGGCTGCGCTCCGACATCGTCACGGCGATAGCGACTCTCGATCAGAATCCGATCTCGGAACTCGCGGGTCTGTTGTCGCAGGCGAGTGCGACGCCGCAGCGGCCCCGGACGAGGGGGCGGCTCTGAGGCGTCGCTAGCGGGGCAGCCCGAGCAACCGCTCGCCGGCCAGCGTGAGCAGGATCTGTTCGGTGCCGCCGGCGATGGTCAGGCAGCGGGTGTTGAGGAAGTCGTGCACCTGCTGGTTCTCCACCGCGCCGGCGCCCTCCGACAGGTCCATTCTCACTTCGGACAGCTCCTGTCGGTAGCGCACCCCGATCAGCTTGCGGGCGCTGGCCTGCGGGCCGGGATCCTGGCCGCCCAGCGCCAGTTGGGCGATCCGCCGGTCCAGCAGCGAGCCCACCTGAGCCGACCGGATCAGCTCGCCGAGCCGATCGGCCACGGCCGGATCGAGGTCGCGTGCACCGACCGTGCGCAGCAGTTCCTCCATCGGATTGCCGAGGGCGGTGCCGTGGGCCATCGCGACGCGCTCGTTGGCCAGCGTGGTACGCGCCAGCCGCCAACCGTCGTCCACCTGACCGACGACCATCTCGTCGGGTACGAAGACGTCGTCGAAGAACACCTCGTTGAACAAGTTGTCGCCGGTGATCTCGCGCAGCGGCCGGATCTCGATGCCGGGTGAGCGCATGTCGACGAGAAAGTAGGTGATGCCCTTGTGTTTCGGTGCCTCGGGATCGGTACGGGCCAGACACACGCCCCAGGCCGCCTTGTGGGCCGCCGACGTCCACACCTTCTGCCCGGTGAGCTTCCAACCACCCTGCGCACGAATCGCTTTGGTGCGCAACGATGCCAGATCGGACCCCGCCCCCGGCTCACTGAACAGCTGGCACCAGATCAGCTCGCCCCGCAGCGTGGGCGGCACGAACTGCTCGATCTGTTCCTGCGTGCCGTGCTCGAGGATCGTCGGCACCGCCCACCATCCGATGACCAGATCGGGCCGGGTCACCCCTGCCGTCGCCAGCTCCTGGTCGATCAACAGCTGCTCGGCGGGTCCGGCCTCCCGGCCGTACGGGCGCGGCCAGTGCGGTGCCAGCAGGCCCGCCTCGGCGAGTGCCACTTGCTGCTGACCGGCGGGTGAGGCCGCGACTTCCGTTACCGCGGAGATGATCTCGGGTCGTAGGTCGGCAACCGACTCCAGGTCGATGTGCAGCTCGCGGCGGACGCCGTCGTTGGTCAGCGCCGCGATGCGCCGTAGCCAGCGCGAGCGTCCCCCGAGGAACTGCGAGATCCCGTACGCACGGCGCAGATACAGATGGGCGTCGTGTTCCCACGTGATACCGATGCCGCCGAGCACCTGGATACAGTCCTTGGCATTGGCCTTCGCGGCCTCGATGGCGGTGGCCGCGGCGACCGCCGCGGCGATCGACAATTGGCGGTCGTCTCCATTGGAGACCGCGGCGGCCGCGTCACCGGCCGCCACCGAGATCTGTTCGGAGCGAAGCAGCATCTCGGCACACATGTGCTTGATGGCCTGGAAGCTGCCGATCGGCTTGCCGAACTGCTCGCGCACCTTGGCGTACTCGGTCGCCGTGGTCAGTGTCCAGCGGGCCAGCCCCGCCGCCTCTGCGGCCAGCACGGTCGCGGCCAGATCCTCGGCCCGCTGCGGCGACGCGGACAGCACCTCGGCGGGCGCGGCATCGAGCACGACCCGGGCAAGCGGCCGTGAGAAATCGGTGGCCTTCAGCGGGTCGACGGTCACCCCGGACGCGGCGCCGTCGACGAGAAGCCACCGGCCGCCGGCGGGCAGAAGCACGACGCCCGCGGAATCTGCGCCCAGCACATAGTCCGCGGTGCCGGACACCTTGCCGCCGTCGTAGCGCAAGTCGGCGGATGCCGCGACACCGGCGGTGCGCTCACCGGAGGCCAGCGCCGACAGCACGTCGGCGTGTGAGTGGTCGATGAGCAGCGTTGCGAGCACGGTGGTGGCGACCGGGCCGGGCAACATCGCGGCGCCGGCCTCGTCGACCATCGCGCACAGGTCGTCGGCGGTGCCGCCTGCTCCACCGAGTTCCTCGGGCAGGGCGACGCCGAAGATCCCCAGTAGCGCCAGTCCCTCGTACGGGGCCCGCCATGCGCCGGGCTTGCCTTGTTCCACGTCGCGGGTGGCATCGATCGCACCCGAGCCGACGGCCCAGGTCCTGACGAGTTCGCGGACGCCGGACTGCTCATCGGCGATGGTCCCCGCGGAAGATGCCGCCACCGTGTCTCCTAACATTTGGGCGAGAAGAGCGTGCTTCCCACTAGAACGTGTTCTAATAGTGCCAGCGATCGACCGTCAAGTCGACCGCCATTACAGCAGGACCGCGTCGTTGCCATAACGCACCGAGGCGAGAAAACGAGGATCGGCATGCGTATCGTTTCCTGCGAGAACGCACGATGAAGGAGTTACCTACCGGATGTCCGGTCCGTCACAGCCAGCACCAACCAACGCGGGTCCGAGTTCCGACTCGCGCCCCCGCCAGGTGATGAACGTGGCGGTACTGGCCGAAAGCGAACTCGGCTCCGAAGCCCAGCGGGAGCGCCGTAAGCGCATCCTGGACGCCACCCTCGCCATCGCCTCGAAGGGCGGTTACGAGGCGGTTCAGATGCGGGCCGTCGCCGAGCGTGCCGACGTCGCGGTCGGCACCCTGTACCGCTACTTCCCGTCGAAAGTGCACCTGCTGGTGTCCGCACTCGGCCGGGAGTTCGAGCGCATCGACGCAAAAACCGACCGTGCCTCGCTCACCGGAGGAACCCCGTACCAGCGGCTCAACATCATGGTCGGCAAGCTCAACCGCGCCATGCAGCGCAACCCGCTGCTGACGGAGGCCATGACACGTGCGTTCGTCTTCGCGGATGCGTCGGCGGCCGGTGAGGTCGATCACGTCGGCAAGTTGATGGATTCGATGTTCGCCCGCGCCATGAGCGAGGGCGAACCGACCGAGGACCAGTACCACATCGCGCGGGTCATCTCGGATGTCTGGCTGTCGAACTTGCTGGCCTGGCTGACCCGGCGCGCGTCGGCCACCGACGTCAGCAAGCGACTGGATCTGGCGGTGCGTCTGCTCATCGGGGACGGCGAGCACCCTAAGATCTGACCGGTGAGCGAGCTCCCTGCCGACCTGGCGCGTGCGCTCTCCGATGCCGCACATGTGCCGCGGTTGCTGGTCACCTCCGATTTCGACGGCACGCTGGCCCCGATCGTCAACAACCCCGCCGATGCGCGTCCGCTCCCCGCGGCGGCCGATGCACTGGTCGCGCTGGCGGAACTGCCGTCGACCGACGCCGCCCTGATTTCCGGGCGTGCGCTGGAGGTCCTGCGTGGCCTGTCCTCGATGTCGCCACGCGTCCACCTGGTCGGCAGCCATGGCGCCGAGTTCGACGCCGGGTTCTCCCGCGACATCGACCGCGCGTTGCTGGATCGGATCACCGCCGACCTGACCGCGATCGCCGCGGACCGCCCGGGCGTGGCCGTCGAGACGAAGCCGGCCAGCGTCGCACTGCACGTGCGCAACGCCGACCCCGCCGACGGTGACGCCGCTCTGCGCGCGGCGCGCTTGGCCGCGCGGTCCTGGGACGCGCACCTCACCGAGGGCAAAGCCGTCCTCGAGTTCGCGGTGATCTCCACCGACAAGGGCGAGGCCATCGACATCTTGCGCGAACAATGCCGCGCGTCGGCCGTGGTCTTTCTCGGTGACGACGTGACCGACGAGAAGGCGTTTCGCCGACTGCGCGACGGCGACGTCGGCGTCAAGGTCGGGCCGGGTGACACGCTCGCCGAGTTCCGCGTTCAGACGCCGGAAGACGTTGCGGCCGCCCTGACATATATGTTGGACGAGCGCCGCCGATCGCGCTGATTCCTCCGCTACGCCGGCGGGCCCGACGTCCGGCCGCGGACCACCTCGGTGTCCAGGACGTCGATCACCGGAAGGCCGGAACGCGGCGGATTGTGCAACAACCGGCCGGCGCGGCGACCCTTCTCCATGCTCGGCTGGACGACGGTCGTCAGGCCGCGCCGCAGCGCTTCCGGGACACCGTCGAATCCCGTGACCGTCATCTGGCCCGGTACGTAGATCCCATGGGCGCGAAGGTAATCCATGGCCGACAGCGCCAGCACGTCGGCCGTGCACATCAGCGCGGTGATGCGCGGATTCGCTTCGAGCGCCACCTCTGCCGCCGCGCCGCCCGAGTTGGGCAGATGCTCATAGCTCTCCACCACGGTCAGCGACTCCAGACCCAGGCCCGCCGCCGTCATCGCGTCATAGACGCCGTGGATGCGCTCGCGCTGGACGTGAAAATGCGGGGTCTGCACTCGCTCGGGATCGGCGACCGCGGGCCGCGGGCCGCCATGGGGCCAGTCCCGTCCCAGCCTCATCGTAAGCAATCCGATATCCCGATGTCCGAGTCCCACAACATATTCGGCAAGCCGACGCATGGAGTCGCGATCGTCGATGCACACCCGCGAAGTACCGAGTACATCTTTGGGCTGGTCGACGACCACCACCGGAAGGTGGCGCTGCTGCACCACTGCCAGGTACGGATCGTCGTCGGACGCGGAGTAGACGACGAACCCGTCCACGCCCGCGGAAAGCACCGCAGCCGACCCCTCGCTCACTTCGCGGTTCGGCCCGATCGCCACCAGTAGCAGGCCCTGCCCGGCCTCCTCACACGACTCGGCGAGTCCGGCAACAAAGTCCAGGGCCGCGGGATCACTGAACGAGTAGTTGAGCGGTTCGGTGATCATCAGCCCGACCGCGCCCGCTCTTCTGGTCCGCAACGACCGGGCCACCGGGTCGGGCCCGGGATACCCCAGTCGCTTGGCGGTGGCGAGCACCCGTTCGCGAAGGTCCGTCGACAACTGGTCCGGTCGGTTGTAGGCATTGGAGATCGTCGTTCGCGACACCTTGAGTTCAGCGGCCAACGAGGCCAGGGTCGCCCGGCGCCTCGGCGCTGAACTCCTGGACATGCTCTGTGAGGCTAGCGGATCAAGCTGGTTATCCAGGGCTGCCGTGCGTTAGAGTTATTGGAAACGGTTTTCATTTGTATTAGGGAGTCCTCAGATGCTGGTGATGCGTGGAGTTTGGGCCGCGGCCGCGTCGGTTGCGCTGGCGCTGACGGTCGCCGGCTGCGGCCAGGATGAGGCGACCTCCGACCATCCAGGCGGCACGGCCACCGTCGTCGCCTCCACCGACGTGTGGGGCAGCGTGGCCAGCGCCGTCGCGGGCGACCACGCCACCGTCAAGTCCATTGTGACCAACCCCTCCGCCGATCCTCATTCGTTCGAAGCCAGCCCCTCGGACGCGGCCGCGATCTCCGACGCATCGCTCGCGGTCTACAACGGCGGCGGATACGACCACTGGTTCGACGATGTGCTCGCCGGCCATCAGGGCGTGCCGACCGTCAACGCCTACTCGCTGCTGCCCAGCGCGGCGCCGGGTGCCAACGAACACGTGTTCTACGATCTCGAGACCGCCAAGGCGGTGGCCGACCAGATCGCCGACAAACTCGCCCAGGCCGATGCGGCACACGCGAACGATTACAAGGCGAACGCCTCCAACTTCGGCGATCAGGCCGACACTCTCGCCACGGCCGAGAGGGCCGTCGGGCAGGCCCATCCCGGAGTGTCGGTGGTCGCGACCGAACCCGTCGCCCACTACCTGCTGGTGAATTCGGGCATTGCCGACCGCACCCCACCGACCTTCGCCAGTGCGATGGAGGAGGGCGACGATCCGTCGCCGGCCGATGTCGCCGCCGTGCTCGACCTGATCAACTCCCGCCAGGTATCCGCGCTCGTGCTCAACAAGCAGACCGAAACTCCGGTCACCAACCAGCTCAGGGACGCGGCGGGCAAGGCGTCGGTCCCGATCATCGAGGTGACCGAGACCTTGCCGGAAGGCCTGAACTATCTGGACTGGCAACGCCGGACCGTCGACGAGTTCGGCAAGGATTTGGCTCAGGCCGCCCTGCCGGCCCGATAATCACTGCTTGTGCCTGCCGACCCCGACGTGCTTGTCTCGCTCACCGGCGCCCGGCTGGCGTTCGGTGACCGGGTGTTGTGGGACCACCTTGACCTGACCGTGCACGCCGGGGAGTTCATCGCCGTCCTCGGCCCCAACGGCACCGGTAAGACGTCCCTGCTGAAAGTGCTGCTCGGACAGCTCGACCTGACAGCGGGCGCCGCTACCGTCGCGGGAGAGCCAGTGGCCGCGGGGAGCCGACGGATCGGCTATGTCCCCCAGCACCGTTCGGTGGAGCGCGGGCTGTCGCTGCGCGGGCGGGATCTCGTCGGACTGGGTTACGACGGAAACCGATGGGGACTGACGAGTCTGACCCGCAACAACCGCTCGACCAAGCGGGTCGCGGTCGAGCGGGCACTGGACCAGGTCAACGGAAATCACCTGGCCGGGGTCGCGGTCGGGGTGATGTCCGGCGGCGAGATGCAGCGGGTCAGAGTGGCCCAGGCACTGGCTACCGATCCGGTGCTGCTGTTGTGCGACGAGCCGCTGCTCAACCTCGACCCGGCCAACGCCCGCCTGGTGTCCGCGCTCATCGATCAGCGCAGGCGTGAGGCCGGCACCAGCGTACTGTTCGTCACGCACGAGGTGAATCCCGTTCTGCCATTTGTGGATCGGGTGCTCTATCTGGTCGAGGGACGATTCCGGATCGGCACCGTCGAAGAGGTGATGACGTCTCGGACACTGTCCGAGCTGTACCGGGCGGACATCCAAGTGGTGAAGGTTGGCGGCCGTTACGTCGTGGTCGGCGAGCACCTCGACCACTCCGGCCACACCACCGGACACGACCATGAGTGAGCGCCTGTCCCACCTTCTGGCGCACCTGTTCTCCTTCGACGTCACCGCCGATCTGCTGCGCCGCGACTTCGTCCAGCAGGCGCTTCTGGCCGCTGCGCTGCTCGCGCTGGTGTCGGGCCTGATCGGGCCGTTCATCGTGATGCGGCAGATGTCGTTCGCGGTGCACGGCTCCAGCGAGTTGTCCCTCACCGGTGGTGCATTCGCGCTGCTGGCCGGGTTCAACGTGGGCGTCGGCGCACTCGTGGGCAGCGCACTGGCCGCGGTGCTCTTCGGGATCCTCGGGCAGCGAACCCAAGAACGCGACTCGGCCATCGGCGTGGTGCTCGCGTTCGGCCTCGGCCTGGCGGTTCTGTTCATCCATCTCTACCCGGGCCGCACGGGTACCAGCTTCGCGCTGCTGACCGGGCAGATCGTCGGCGTCGGATACTCCGGCCTGACCATGCTGGCCGTGGTGGTCGTGCTGGTGGTGGCGGTGCTCGCGGTCTCCTACCGTCCGCTGTTGTTCGCCACCGTCGACCCCGACGTGGCCGCCGGACGCGGTGTCCCGGTTCGCGCGCTCGGCATTGTCTTCGCCGCGCTGGTCGGGGTCACCGCCGCTCAGGGAGTGCAGATCGTCGGTGCGCTGCTGGTGATGTCGCTGTTGATCACCCCCGCCGCGGCCGCCGTGCGGGTTTTCGTCTCCCCTGTGGCGTGCATCGCCGCGTCGGTGTTGTTCGCCGAGATCGCCGCGGTCGGCGGCATCATGTTGTCGCTCGCGCCGGGGGTCCCGGTGTCGGTATTCGTCACCACGATTTCGTTCGCGATCTTCCTGGTGTGCTGGCTGGTGGGTTCCCGCAGACGCCGGACGAGGTCAGCCTGAGCGTTCGATGGGGCGCGCCGGATCCGAACACCATTCGGACCAGGACCCGGGATACAGCGCTGCGTCGACATCGGCGGCGGCCAGTGCGGCCACGACCACCGATGCGGTGACCCCGGACCCGCAGTAGACGCCGGTCTGCGCCCCGTCGACGTCGAACATCGCGCCGAGCTCGGCTGCGGGCCGGAAGGTGCCGTCGGCGGCGAGCAGCCGGGTGCTCGGAACGTTCCCGGCACCGGGAATGTGCCCGGCGACCGGGTCGACGGGTTCGACTTCGCCGCGGAATCGTTCGGGTGCCCGCGCGTCGAGAAGTGTGGTGTCCGACGCGGTGACCTGCTCGGCCGTCAGCGTGGGCAGCGCGCCATCATAGAGATCGTCGTGTTTGACGCTGATGTCACCGGGACCGGGTGTCGCCGTGCCGGTTTCGAGTTCGCCGCGCCATGCGGCCAGGCCGCCGTCAAGGATGCGCACATCGGGCAGGCCCGCGGCCTTGAGCACCCACCACGCGCGTGCCGACCCGGCCCGAATCCAGTCGTCGTACACGACGACCGGGACGCCGTTGCGCATACCCCATCGCCGCGCCGCGGCCTGGAGGCTACGTCCCGACGGCAACGGATGACGCCCGCGGCCGTCGATCGAATGGTCGGACAGGTCGTCGTCGAGCGATACGTACACCGCACCCGGCAGGTGGCCGTCCTGGTAGGCGCGCCGGCCGTCGGGCTCGGCCAGCGTCCAGCGCACGTCCAGGATCGTCACAGGATCACCGGCAGCAAGGCGCTGCGCCAGCTCGCTTGCGGTGATCAGCACTTCGTCACGGGGCACCCCACGATGGTGCCACCGGCGGCGAGGTCGCACACCGTGCGGCTCCTAAGCTGGGCGGGTGAGTAACCACGCGTTCAGCACGGCCGAACAGCGCGCCGTCTACCGGGCCATCGCCGAACGCCGCGACATGCGCCGATTCGTTCCCGGCGCGCAGGTGCCCGAGGATGTGCTGGCGCGGCTGCTGCACGCCGCCCACGCCGCACCGAACGTCGGATTGATGCAGCCGTGGCGGTTCATCCGGATCACCGACACCGGTTTGCGGGGCCGTATCCACTCGCTCGTCGACGAGGAACGGCGGCACACCGCCGAGGCGCTGGGACGGCGCGGCGACGAGTTCCTCGAGCTCAAGGTCGAAGGCATCCTCGAATGCGCCGAATTGTTGGTGGCGGCCCTGCGCGACGGCAGGGACGCCCACGTCTTCGGCAGGCGAACGCTGCCCCAGATGGACCTCGCGTCGGTGTCGTGCGCGATCCAGAACCTGTGGCTCGCCGCCCGCGCGGAGGGCCTCGGCATGGGCTGGGTGTCGATCTTCGACCCGGTCAGCCTCGCCCGGCTGCTGGGCATGCCCGTGGACGCAGAGCCCGTTGCCGTCCTGTGCCTCGGACCGGTACCGGAATTCCCCGACCGGCCCGCGCTCGAGGTGGACCGGTGGGCGTTCGGGCGACCGCTGGCCGAATTCGTCTCGGAGAACGGCTGGGATACCGCCGCCCCGCCCCTAGGGTGGACCTCGTGCCGCAGCTGACGGTCGATCTGAACGCCGACCTCGGCGAGAGCTTCGGGGTCTGGCAACTGGGCGACGACGACGCGATGCTCGACGTGGTCACCAGCGCCAACGTGGCGTGCGGTTTTCACGCCGGGGACGCGGCGACACTGGCCAAGACCTGTCGCGCGGCCGCGGCACGGGGTGTCCGGATCGGAGCGCAGGTCAGTTACCGCGACCTCGCCGGATTCGGCAGGCGGTTCATCGACATCACCCCCGAAGACCTCACAGCGGACGTGATCTATCAGATCGGCGCGCTCCAGGCCCTGGCGCACGTCGCGGGTTCGACGGTGAGCTACGTCAAACCCCACGGTGCGCTGTACAACACGATCGTCGGCAACCACGGGCAGGCACGGGCCGTCGCGGAGGCCGTCCGCGCGGTCGACCCCGGCCTTCCGGTGCTCGGTCTGTCCGGTTCGGTGTTCTTCGCCGAGGCGCAGGAACTGGGCCTGCGCACTGTGTCCGAGGCATTCGCCGACCGCGCGTACCGCTCGGACGGACAACTGATTTCGCGGCGTGTCCCCAACGCGGTGTTGCACGATGTCGAGGAGATCGTGAATCGGGTGGTGTTGATGGTCACGGCCGGCCGCGTCGCCGCCGTCGACGGTTCGACGATCCCGATCACGGTAGAGTCGGTATGCGTTCACGGTGATTCGCCGGGAGCGGTGCAGATCGCCAATGCCGTGCGTGACCGGCTGCGCAGAGACGGTGTGGAGCTACGGCCGTTCGTCTGACCGGTACGGGGCATAATTCACGGTGGGTCGAAGGCCGTTGCGAGCCAATAGATCTCCTCGCCGCGATGCCGTATCCAGACCACGCCGCCCCGAATCCCGTCGCGGTCGACGACGCCGCAGCAGGGATTACTGGGCAATACCCAGGCGTTAACACTACTTCAGCGGCGCCGACAAGGGTTTTTCATGCCGCACTGTCGTCGCGCCGACCTCGTCGGATCGGCGCGTGACGAACGAACTGCCGGAGGACACAACGCATGTGCGGAATATTCGCCGCGATGACACATCGCGGACTCTCGACCGATCGCAGCGATGCGGCGCTCAAGCGCTTGGAGCATCGCGGACCGGACGGGTCCGGCATCTGGACGTCGCGTGACGGGCAGTGGACGCTTGGACACACGCGTTTGTCGATCATCGGTTTGAACAACGGCAGTCAACCCTTGACGAGCCCAGACGGCACGGTGCATCTGGTGGTGAACGGCGAATTCTACGGTTACCGCGAAATTCGCGAGCGTCTGCGCGCGGATGGCTACCGCTTCTTCACCGATAGTGACAGCGAAATCGCCTTGCACCTCTATCAGGAGCGCGGCATGCAAGCCGCGACTCTACTGCGAGGTGAGTTCGCGGTCGTCATCGCCGACGAACGCCAACGGGCGATGATTGCGATCCGCGACCGCTTCGGCGTCAAACCGCTCTATTACGCAGTGGTGAACGGCGAAGTGTTCTTCGCGTCCGAGATAAAGGCACTATTGGCGCTCGGCGTTCCAGCCGCTTGGGATCTCGAGGGCGCCACCGGGGGTATTGGCAGATCGCACGAGAAAACGGATTTCGCCGGGATCAGCACTGTGCCGCCGGGTTGCTATGCGATTGCCAAGGATGGCGATGTTCGCATCTATCCATACTGGGATTGGGAGATCCCCACCGCTGAACAGATGCAGAAGGACGCGCGGAGCGAGGCGGAGATCGTTGAAGAATTCCGTCAGGTTCTTGTCGATGCCGTGCGGGAAAGATTGGTCGCGGATGTCGAAGTCGCTTCGTATCTGAGTGGTGGCATCGACTCGTGCGCCGTCCTCGGACTTGCGCAGCAGGAGATGAATCGACCGATCCGTGCGTTTACGCTCACCTTTGAGAACCCGCTCTATGACGAGGCCAGAATCGCGCAGGCTCAGGCCAAGCACGTCGGCGCGTCGTATCACCCAATTCCCATCACTGGGCGCGAAATCGCCGACTCATTCGCGGATGCGATCTGGCATGCCGAAACACAGATGTTCAACGGACACGGTGTCGCCAAGTATCTCCTCAGCCGCGCCGTGAGAGCCGCGGGCATCAAAGTGGTGTTCACCGGCGAAGGCTCCGACGAAATGCTGGGAGGGTATCCGTACTTCCGGGTCGACGCGCTGAACGACAACGCAGCGTTGAGTGCCGTCGACAAATCGGCGCTCGTCGATAAGATGCTCGGCGCCAATCCGGCGACTCGCGCAATCTTGATGCCGACGCAGGTCAGCAGCCCAGAGATGCAGGCAGTGCAGCGCCGGCTCGGTTGGCTGCCGGCGACGCTCAACATGGGTGCGGCAATGACCAGCGACGTGGCCGCCCTCTTCCGCGATGATCTCCCGGCATACGTTCGAGAGTTCGAGCCGCTGGTGTCGGCCCTTGACCGCTTACCGCTTGCGCAACGGGTCGCCGGCCGCGACCACCTGAGTCAGATGCTCTACGTCAATGCCAAGACGGTCATGCCGAATTTCATTCTGAACTACCTCGCCGACCGGATGGAGATGGCGCACTCCCTCGAAGGTCGCGTGCCGTTCCTGGACCACCATGTCGCCGAAGTCGCGGCTCGCGTGCCGGTGAACATGAAAGTGAATGGCATGCGGGAAAAACATGTCCTGCGCGAAGCTGCCAAGGACGTGTTGATACCCGAGGTGTACGACCGCCAGAAGCACCCGTTCACAACGCCTCCGATGCGCGACAAAAACGACCCGATGCTCGCCTTCTATCGGGATACGTTCGCATCGCAAGCCGCGAGAGACCAGCCGATCTACGACATGAAGAAGGTCTGCACGACGCTCGGTCGGCTGCTCGAATCCCCCGATGATCGCCGCGTCGCGGTGGAAGGCGGTTTGCAACGTGTTGCGAGTGTGATCGTGATGCAAGAGAAGTTCTCCATGGCGTGAGCCGCAGCTGCGCGCGCCGTTCGCCGGACCAGCGCAGTGCGCCGTACGGGAACGCGGCAAGATCCGAACCAGGCGCAGCAGCTGCGTGTCCTTGACGGCGTGGTGGGTTTCGGACGAGCTACGCCGGGAGATGGCTGGCGGCAATGGTTCCAGCGAACTCTGCTATGCAGACCCGGATCGCCGCGCGTTGGCGGCGGTCGACTGGGACATCCGGCTGGGCGACCGTCAGGGGTCGGTCACGGTGCTGGTGTGCCGGGCCGAACCCGGCGACATCGCCGACGTTCTGCACGGCGCCTTGCTCACCGACACCGAGTGGTTGCGGCCCGCCGGAGACGTCGCAAAAACTCACGAGGGCGAGGAGACCTAGGGTGGCGCTATGCGCCTGAAGCTCGGCCGGCCGAACCTCAGGAACTACGCGACCCGTTTCGATGTTCCCCCGGCCGCTCCGGACGCTCCGCTGACCGTCGCCTGGGCCGGCGTCGCGACGCTGCTGATCGACGACCGCTCCTCGGCGGTGATGACGGACGGTTTCTTCTCCCGCCCGCGCCTGCGCGACGTCGTGTTCCGTCCGCTGTCGCCGTCGACGCCGCGGATCGACGGCTGCCTGGCCCGCCTCGGGGCCGACCGACTGGCGGCGGTGCTGCCGGTGCACACGCACTACGACCACGCGATGGATTCCGCCGTGGTGGCCGAGCGCACCGGGGCGCAACTGGTCGGCGGCGCCTCGGCGGTGCAGGTGGGCCGTGGTCACGGCCTGCCCGAAGACCGCCTCGTTGCGGTCATGCCCGGCGAGCCGATCAGCCTCGGCGCCTACGACATCACGCTGATCGAGGCCCGGCATTGCCCACCGGACCGCTTTCCGGGCGTGATCAGCTCACCAGTCGTCCCGCCGGCCAAGGTGGCCGCGTTCAAGTGCGGCGAAGCATGGTCGACGCTGGTGCACCACCGCCCGTCGGACCGCCGGATGTTGATCGTCGGCAGCGCCGGCTTCGTGCCCGGGGCGTTGAGTGAACAGCGGGCGGACGCGGTGTACCTGGGCGTCGGGCAACTCGGGCTGCAGCCCGAACGGTATCTGGTCGACTACTGGACGGAGACCGTCCGCACCGTCGGCGCCCGCCGCGTGGTGCTGATTCACTGGGACGACTTCGTCCGACCGCTGCACCAGCCACTGCGCGCGCTGCCGTACGCCCTCGATGACCTCGACATGTCGCTGCGGGTGCTGTCGCGGCTCGCCGACGCCGACGGCGTCGCCCTGCATCTGCCGACGCTCTGGCATCGCGCCGACCCGTGGGTCGCCCCTAGGTGATCCGGTAGGACGCCGGCAACGGCAAGCCGAGCTGCGCCATCACCGCGCGCAGCCGGCCCGGATAGTCGGTGATGATGCCGTCCGCACCCGCGGCGATCTGGGCCCGCATGGCGTCCGCGTCGTCGATCGTCCACGGGACGACCTTCATGCCCAACCCATGGGCCCGGTCGATGAACGCTCTGTCGGCGACCAGAGCGAACCCCGGATCCTTCGGCGTCTTGCCGTAAGGCACCGAATAGCCGGGCGACAGGATGCCGGCTCCGACCAGCCGCGCTCCCACGATCGGGTCACCGACCACCGCTGGGTCGATACCGTTGAGCCACGGCGAGCCCGGTATCCAGGTCGTCTCGTCCCACAGCGCCACCAGCGGAATCGACGGTTCCACCGCGCGCACCATGGGCAGGGTGCGCCAGTCGAAGCTCTGGATCTCCACTTTGTCCACCTTGTCGGCCGCCCGTACCGCTGCGAGGATCACGTCGACAAATTGCTGTGGGGCGGCGGAGTTTTCAGGTTTGTCGGCCTCCACCTTGGTCTCGATGTTGTATCTCACGGCCGTCCGATAGGAGTCGGTCAACGCGAACACTTCCGGCAGCGTGGCGATCTTGTTGTTCGCGACGACTTCGGCGGCGGGGAAATCGCTGAGCCGCTTGCCGCAGTCCAGCGTCCGGATCTGATCGAGCGTGAGGTCATGCACCAGCTTCCCGACATAGGGAAACATCGGATCGCCGGGGAATGCGGGCGCGGTGTCGGCGCACTTCGTTGGCATGATTTCGGGGTCGTGCCACACCAGCGGCTGGCCGTCCTTGCTGATGACGATGTCGAATTCCAGGGTGCTGACGCCGAGTTCGAGCGATTTGGCGAAGGCCCGCAGGGACTCCTCCGTCGTCTCGCCACGGCCACCGCGGTGGGCCTGGAGGTCGAAGCCGTCCGGTTGAGCCGTGGCCAACGGCACCGGGCCGATCGCGGCGGCGAACGCGGCAAGCATGATGAGGGCGGCTTTGCGCATGGTTGACAACGTTATCGGCGAAGCCCGGGCCGCGTGCCGCCCGAAGCGGCCCGAGGGTCAGTGATCACCGGATGTTCGGCTGGAGGAAAGGAACTGAAGTTGGTGGCAGCGCTGGCGGCACTCGCTGTGGTGCTCGGCTTCGCGATGGTCCGGCCGAGGGGCTGGCCGGAGGCGGTCGTCGCGGTGCCCGCCGTGGGTGTGCTCATCGCCATCGGCTCGATCTCGCTTCGCGAAGCGGGCGCCGAGGTCGGCAAGCTGCTGCCGGTGGTCGGCTTCCTGGCCGCAGTCCTGGTGCTGGCGCGGCTCTGCGACGACGAGGGCCTCTTCCGTGCGGCCGGGACGGTGATGGCCAAGTTCAGCGCGGGCGATCCGCGGCGATTGCTGGTGATCGTCTTCATCATCGCGTCGGCGACGACGGCGATCCTCTCCCTCGATGCGACCGTCGTGTTGCTGACACCGGTTGTGCTCGCGACGGCACGTACGCTCACCGTCCCGGCCCGTCCACACGCCTACGCCACCGCACACCTCGCCAACACCGCGTCGTTGCTGCTGCCGGTGTCGAACCTGACCAACCTGCTGGCCTTCGGCGCGGCCGGGCTGTCGTTCATGCATTTCGCCGCCGTGATGACACTGCCCTGGCTGGCCGCCGTCGGCATCGAATACGTGCTGCTGCGTAGGTGTTTCGCACGCGAACTGGCGATCCGGCCCGACCGGGACAGCGTATCCGTCAGCCAGCCGATGCCGGTGTTCGTCCTCGTCGTTCTCGGGCTGACACTTGCCGGGTTCGCCGTCACGTCGCTGCTCGGATTCTCCCCGGCGTGGGCCGCCCTGGCCGGTGCGGTGGTGCTGGGCGTGCGCGCACTCGTCCGGCGCGAGACCACGGTTGCCCGAATCGCATCCGCGGCCGACGTGCCGTTTCTGACGTTCGTGCTGTGCCTCGGCGTCGTGGTGGATGCGGTCATGGTGCACGGCCTCGACGACGCGATGCGCGATGTGCTGCCCGCAGGCGACTCGCTGGCCGCCCTGCTCGGGTACGCGGCCGTGGCCGCGGTGCTGGCCAACATCGTCAACAACCTGCCGGCCGTTCTCGTGCTGCTGCCACTGGTCGCGACATCGGGACCCGCCGCGGTGCTCGCGGTGCTGATCGGCGTGAACATCGGCCCCAACCTGACCTACGTGGGCTCACTGGCAAACCTGTTGTGGCGGGGCGCCGTGCGCCAGGACATCCCGGCCGGTTTCCGTGAGTTCAGCCGGATCGGGCTGGCCACCACTCCGGCGACGCTCGTGGCGGCGGTGCTCGGACTGTGGGCGGGAATCCGGCTCATCGGCCTCTGAGACGAAACACCGGTTACCACAACGCAAACACCGGAGGGACGGCTGACGTCGATTCGCTGACCGTCGGCGCTGCGACGAGCGGATCGCTCGGGCATCGGCCAGATTGGAGGCGTGGCGAGGACCGGATCGCCGGCTCCGCCGGCAGTGTTCAGATCGCCGGCTCCGCCGGCAGTGTTCAGTAGGTACGTGGCTCTCGGCGACTCGTTCACCGAAGGGGTCGGTGATCCACATCCGTCCAGCCCCAACGGTTTGCGCGGATGGGCGGACCACGTCGCAGTCGCCCTGGCGCAGAACAACCCCGATCTCCGCTACGCCAACCTGGCCGTGCGCGGCAGGCGGATGGACGAGATCCTCACCGAACAGCTCGAGACCGCCGTCATGCTCGAGCCGGATGTGGTCACCGTTTATGCGGGCATGAACGACCTGCTGCTGGTGCGCAACGACATCGACGCGATGATGGCGAGATACGCCGACGGGCTCAAGACGCTCCAGCAAACCGGCGCCACCGTGCTGGCGTTCACGGCGGGCGACCTCGGCACGGTGCCGTTGTTCCGGCGGCTGCGGGGCCGCACGGCGATCTACAACGAGCTGCTGCGCAGCGTCGCCGACGACCTCGGGCTGCGACTCGTGGACTTCTGGCGGTTCAGCGAGTTTCACGACCCTCGCCTGTGGGACGCCGACCGGGTGCACTTATCCCCCATCGGCCACGAACGGATGGCCGCCAAAGTCCTCGACACGCTGGCCGTTTCCCATCAGCTCGCCAGTCGGTCGGCCGACTACCTGGCTTCGTCGCCACCGGTTCGTGACTTCTGGGCCAACATGCGCTGGGCCGCCGCCTTCGCGGCGCCGTGGATCGGCAAGCGGCTGCGCCGAGCAACGCCGGGCGCGGGCATCGAGCCGAAACACGCGACGCTGGCCAAGGTCGTTTGAGTCTGGTGGACGTGAGCCGCAGGACGCTGATCGTCGCCGGTACGTCGGCTCTGCCCGGCTGCGCCTAATCCCGTCGCTGGCGGGCGATCTCGGCCAGCACAACACCCGCGGCGACGGATGCGTTGAGCGACTCCGTCGGACCCGCCATCGGAATGGAGACGATGGCGTCGCAGTTCTCCCGCACCAGTCGGGACAGGCCCTTGCCCTCCGAACCCACCACCACGACCATCGGTCCGGTGCCGTCGAGTTCGTCGACGACGGTGTCCCCACCGGCATCGAGGCCGACCACCTGAAGCCCGGCATCGGCCCAGTTCTTCAGCGTCCGATTGAGATTCGTCGCCCGGGCCACCGGGAGCCGGGCCGCGGCACCGGCACTGGTACGCCAGGCCACCGCCGTGACGGACGCGGACCGCCGTTGCGGGATGACCACACCGTGACCGCCGAACGCGGCTACCGAGCGGACGATCGCGCCGAGGTTGCGGGGATCCGAGATGTTGTCCAGCGCGACCAGCAGCGCGGGCCTGCTGTGTCGCAGCGCGTCGGCCAGCATGTCGTCGGGATGCGCGTAGTCGTACGGCGGCACCTGGAGTGCGATGCCCTGGTGCAGGCCGTTGGCTGCCATCCGGTCCAGGTCATGTCGCTGCACCTCGAGGATCGAGATGCCCGAATCCGCCGCGCGCTGAACCGATTCGGTGAGGCGCTCGTCGGCTTCGGTGCCCAGCACGACGAACAGCGCCGTCGCCGGAACACCCGCGCGCAGGCACTCGAGGACCGGGTTCCTCCCGAGCACCACCTCGGTGTCGTCGGTCTTCTTCGCGGGCCTGCGCTGCTGGGCACCCTTCGCGGCGCGCTTCGCGGCCGGATGGTTGGGCCGCATGTGCGCGGGCGGTGTCGCCCCACGGCCCTCGAGACCGCGCCTGCGCACGCCGCCGGATCCGACCGTCGGCCCCTTCTTGGTGCCCGGCTTGCGGATGGCGCCCCTGCGTCGTGAATTCCCGGCCATTTACTTCGTGTATCCGTCCAATAGCGCCCATTGCGGCCCGTCGCCGGTGTCGGTGACCTCGATGCCGGCCTCCTTCAAACGGTCCCGGATGGCGTCGGCCTCCGCCCAGTCGCGCCGGGCCCTGGCATCCTCCCGGCGCCGCACCTCGGCCTGCACCAGCACGTCGACGGCCGCCAGCGCAGCCGACGTCTCGTCATGCGACTCCCAGCGCTCGTCGAGCGGGTCGGCGCCCAGGATGCCCATCATCGCGCGAATCGACATCGCGTGCGCCAACGCGGACTCGTGGTCACCCGCGTCGAGCGCGCGGTTGCCCTCGGCGCGTTCGGCATGCACCTCCGCCAGCGCGATCGGTACCGACAGGTCGTCGTCGAGCGCGGCGCCGAACCTGGGCGTCCACTCTCCAGGCACCACCGCGCCGACCCGATTGCGCACCCGGTGCAGGAAGTCCTCGATACCGGAGTAGGCCTTCGCCGCGTCCTGCAGCGCGTTCTCGGAGAACTCGAGCATCGACCTGTAGTGCGCACTGCCCAGGTAGTAACGCAACTCGGCGGGCCGAACCCGTTGCAACACAGCAGGTATCGCCAGCACGTTGCCGAGCGACTTGCTCATCTTCTCGCCGCCCATGGTGACCCAGCCGTTGTGCAGCCAGAAGCGGGCGAACGGATCACCCGCGGCCTCGGCCTGAGCGATCTCGTTCTCATGGTGCGGGAATACCAGATCCATGCCGCCGGCGTGGATGTCGAATTCTCCTCCGAGGTACGCCTCACACATCGCAACGCATTCGGTGTGCCAGCCGGGACGGCCCGGCCCCCACGGCGTCGGCCACGACGGTTCACCGGGCTTGGCGCCCTTCCACAGCGTGAAGTCGCGCTCGTCGCGCTTGCCCCTGGCCACACCCTCGCCCTGGTGCACGTCATCGATCCTGTGACCGGACAACTTGCCGTAGCCGGGCTGGCTCAGCACGTCGAAGTAGACGTCGCCGTCTCCGGCGTAGGCATGTCCGCGTGCGATCAGCCGCTCGATCAGCTCCACCATCTGGGTGATGTGACCCGTGGCGCGCGGCTCAGCCGACGGCGGCAGCACCCCCAGTGCGTCGTAGGCGGCCGTAAACGACCGCTCGTAGGTGGCGGCCCACTCCCACCACGGCCGGCCCGCGTCGGCGGCCTTGTTGAGGATCTTGTCGTCGATGTCGGTGACATTGCGGATGAACGCGACGTCGTAGCCCTTGGCGGTCAGCCAGCGCCGCAACACGTCGAACGCCACTCCGCTGCGGACATGGCCGATGTGGGGAAGGCCCTGCACAGTGGCGCCACACAGATAGATCGACGCGTGCCCCGGCCGGAGCGGCACGAAATCACGCACGGCACCCGCCATGGTGTCGTAGAGCCGCAGTTGCGATGCGGGGCCGTCGGTCACGACGTGCCAGCTTACCGGCACTATTCGGGCTGAATGACCAATGCGGTCGCGATGGCGGCCAGACCTTCGCCACGGCCGGTCAGCCCCAGGCCGTCGGTGGTCGTGGCAGACACCGAGACCGGAGCGTCCAGAAGCCCGGAAAGTATCTGCTGCGCCTCGGCGCGTCGCGGAGCCACTTTGGGCCTGTTGCCGATCACCTGCACGGCCGCATTTCCGACACGAAAACCCCGCGCGATCAGCAGCCCGTGGACATGCCGGAGCATGTCCGCACCGCTGACCCCGCGCCATTCGGGACGGTCGGTGCCGAAGACGTCTCCGACGTCGCCCAACCCCACGGCGGACAGCAGCGCGTCACAGAGCGCATGGGCAGCCACGTCGCCGTCGGAATGGCCGGCGCAGCCGTCGGCGTCCTCGAACAGCAGACACAGCAGCCGACACGGCCGTCCGGCCTGGATGGGATGTACGTCGGTGCCGAGCCCCACCCGCGGCAGGTTCGACGTCATGGCCTTCAGGAAGCGGCGGCCAGAACCTCGTCGAGAATGATCGCGGCCTTGGCGTCGTCGGTGTTTTCGGCGAGCGCGAGCTCACCCACCAGGATCTGCCGCGCCTTAGCCAGCATCCGCTTCTCGCCCGCGGACAGGCCGCGCTCCTGGTCCCTGCGCCACAGGTCACGAACGACCTCGGCGACCTTGTTGACGTCGCCTGAGGCCAGCTTCTCGAGATTGGCCTTGTACCGACGCGACCAGTTGGTCGGCTCTTCGGTATGCGGAGCGCGAAGCACCTGGAACACCTTGTCCAGACCCTCCTGCCCGACAACGTCGCGCACCCCGACATATTCGGCGTTTTCTGCAGGTACTCGAACGGTCAGGTCCCCCTGGGCAACCTTCAAGACGAGATATTCTTTCTGCTCGCCTTTGATGGTCCGGGTTTCGATCGCCTCGATCAACGCAGCACCGTGGTGTGGATAGACAACGGTGTCTCCGACCTTAAAAATCATCAGTTTCGAGCCCCTTTCACGACTCAATGTTAACACGAGGCCCAGCAGGGTGCGGATCAACTGTGCAGGTCAGGGGCATCGCACGTGAAGACTAGGGGTTGACAGGGTGACGAATCCATGCAGTCTGAGCCCCCTTTTGGTGCGGGTTTGCCGGGGTGGGGCGGCGCCTTTTCGACCGCCGAAAGGTAGCTGTCGCGGGTCCGTCACGCGGCTTTGCAAACCCGTACGGATCCCGGTCAGCCCTCGGCTACCGCGCGCTACCCCCACCTACTACTGTGCATAGTCGAATGACAGCGATCGTCCATCCGGTCGCACCCCGGCGGAGCAGGAGATCACAGTGAACCGCTTCAAGTTGCGCACCCCCGATGCTCCCCGCGTCGGCATCGTCGCCGCCGCCGGTTTGGCCGCCGTGGTCGCACTGAGTGGCTGCGGGGCGGGACAGCTCTCTCAGACCGCCGTGCAGCAACCGGCGGTCAACGGCACCACAACGAATGTCGGACAGATCTCGGTGCGCAACATCCACGTACGGGCGGCACAGTCGACCGACTACGTCGAGGCCGGCCGTGACGTGGAGTTGCTGTTCGTCGCCGTGAACGGGTCGCCGGACACCAACGACAAGCTGGTCTCCGTGACCTCCGACATCGGCACCGTGACGCTCACCGGTAAGACCGACATCCCGCCGAACGGCGTGCTCGCGGTCGGCGAGCCCGACGGCCAGATCGCGCCGCTGGAGTCCGCCGAGACCGCGGATGCCGCCGAGGCCAGGATCAGTCTGACCAAATCGATCACCAACGGCCTCACCTACAACTTCACGTTCGACTTCGAGAACGCCGGCGAGGCAACCGTTTCGGTGCCGATTTCCGCGGGCGAGTCGCCGCGGCGCGAAGCCGCCGTCGAGGCCGGCGAGGAAACCGGTGGCCACGAGGGCGGTCACTGACCGCAAGAAGTCTTCGACACCGAACCCGGCGGCGACACGGGCCGTCAGCGTGAGGGTTCTGTCGGCCGGGGCGGATACGGTCACGGCGTGGCCAAAGCGCGTTCGCAGTACCGCTGCTCGGAATGCCACCACGTCACCGCCAAATGGGTCGGCCGCTGCGCGGATTGCGGCACCTGGGGCACGGTCGAAGAGGTCGCGGTGCTGGCCGCGGTGAGTGGTGGGTCGGCGCGCCGCGCGGTGGCTCCCACGTCGCCCGCGGTGCCCATCACGGCCATCGATCCGGGGACCACCCGGCACTTCCGCACCGGCGTCAGCGAGTTGGACCGGGTGCTGGGCGGTGGGCTGGTTCCGGGTTCGGTGACGCTGCTGGCGGGCGATCCCGGCGTCGGCAAATCGACCCTGTTGCTCGAGGTCGCGCACCGCTGGGCGAAGGAGGGCAGGCGCGCGCTCTATCTGTCCGGCGAGGAGTCGGCCGGGCAGATCAGACTGCGCGCCGAACGCACGGGCTGTACACACGACGAGGTCTATCTGGCCGCCGAGTCGGATCTGCAGATCGCGCTCGGCCACATCGACGAGGTCCGGCCCAGCCTTGTGGTGGTGGACTCGGTGCAGACCATGTCGACCACCGAGGTGGACGGCGTCTCCGGAGGGGTCACGCAGGTGCGGGCGGTCACGAGCGCGCTCACCATGGCCGCCAAATCGTCGGGTGTCGCGATGCTCCTGGTCGGCCACGTCACCAAGGACGGCGCGATCGCAGGCCCGCGCTCGCTGGAGCACCTCGTCGACGTGGTGCTGCATTTCGAGGGTGACCGCAACACGTCCCTTCGGATGGTCCGCGGCATCAAGAACCGCTTCGGCGCCGCCGACGAGGTGGGCTGTTTCCTTCTGCACGACAACGGGATCGAATGCGTTTCCGATCCGTCGGGGTTGTTCCTCGACCAGCGGCCCACGCCGGTGTCCGGTACCGCGGTGACCGTCACCCTCGACGGCAAGCGCCCGCTCATCGGCGAGGTGCAGGCGTTGATCGGTTCGCCGGCCAGCGGATCGCCACGGCGGGCGGTCAGCGGCATCGACTCGTCACGCGCCGCGATGATCACCGCCGTGCTGGAGAAGCGGGCCAAACTCCCCATCGGGATCAATGACATCTACCTGTCCACCGTCGGCGGCATGCGGCTGACCGACCCGTCATCGGACCTTGCCGTGGCGCTGGCGATCGCCTCGGCCTGCACCGATCTGCCGATGCCGGCGAACGCGGTCGCCATCGGCGAAGTGGGGCTGGCCGGTGATCTGCGCCGGGTCAGCGGGATGGACCGCAGGCTCGCCGAGGCGGCCCGGCTCGGCTTCGACCGCGCCGTCGTGCCGCCGGGAGTGACGGCCGTGCCCGCCGGCTTGCGCGCGATTCCTGCCGACAACATCAATTCGGCATTGCAGGTGCTCAGGGACATCAGCAAAAATTTGCGACAATAGCGGCCGATCCGAGGAGAACACATGGCCGTGAAGTCGGGTACCAGGTCGAGCCGCAGCGTCGTACAGCTCGCCCGTCCGACCCTGCGTGAGACCATCGCGCGACTGGCCCCGGGAACCGCGCTGCGCGACGGGCTGGAACGCATCCTGCGCGGCCGCACCGGCGCCCTGATCGTGATCGGCTACGACGAGAGCGTCGAGACGATCTGCGACGGCGGCTTCTCGCTGGACGTCCGTTACGCCCCGACAAGGCTGCGAGAGCTGTCGAAGATGGACGGCGCCGTCGTCCTGTCCAGCGACGGCGCTCACATCCTGCGGGCCAACGTCCAGCTGGTGCCCGACCCGTCGATACCCACCGAGGAGTCCGGCACCCGGCACCGCTCGGCCGAGCGCACCGCCATCCAGACCGGATATCCGGTGATCTCGGTGAGCCACTCGATGAGCATCGTCACGGTTTACGTCGCAGGCGAGCGGCACGTGATCCCGGACTCGGCGACCATCCTGTCGCGGGCCAACCAGACGATCGACACCCTCGAGCGCTACAAGACCCGGCTCGATGAGGTCAGCAGGCAGCTGTCCACGGCCGAGATCGAGGACTTCGTGACGCTGCGCGACGTGATGACCGTGGTGCAGCGGCTGGAGATGGTGCGGCGCATCAGCCTGGAGATCGACTCCGACGTCGTGGAACTGGGCACCAACGGGCGCCAGCTCAAACTGCAGCTGGAGGAGCTGGTGGGCGACAACGACACCGAACGCGAGCTGATCGTGCGTGACTACCACGCCAACCCCGACCCGCCGACCGCCGCACAGGTGACCGCCACCCTCGAGGAGCTGGACGGTCTCTCGGACAACGAGTTGCTCGACTTCACCACGCTGGCAAGGGTTTTCGGATACCCGTCGACGGCAGAGGCGCAGGATTCGGCGATGAGCTCGCGGGGTTACCGGGCGATGGCCGGCATTCCGCGGTTGCAGTTCGCCCACGTCGACCTGTTGGTCCGCTCCTTCGGGTCGCTGCAGGGCCTGCTGGCCGCCAGCGCGAACGATCTGCAGTCGGTGGAAGGCATCGGCTCGATGTGGGCACGCCACATCAGAGAAGGCCTGTCACAGCTGGCCGAATCGACGATCGCCGACCGGCTCGCCTGAATCAGTTACCCGCCGGTCCTGGCACCGTGGGAGGCACACCGTCGGTAGGCGGCACCTCCTGGTTTTGCGCCTGTTCGGCAAGGATGAACGGAACCGTGGCCGACCGCAGATTGCCCAGCTGGACCACCAGGTTGTAGGTGCCGGGCCCGATCGGCTGGCGAGGCAGCGGACATTGCGGCGCCGACCCCATCCCCGTCCAGGTCACCTCCGTCGTCACCTGCTCACCCGGCTGGAACGTCTTGACCAGCGTCTCGTTCGACGGCGCGCAGTCCAGATTGGACCACAGGCGGTTGTTGTCCAGCGAGTAGACGTAGGCGGCGAGCACCGCCGCGCCGACGTCCCGCTGGCAGGCGACCAGGCCGATATTGGTGACGACCATGGTGAACTTCGGCTGATCGCCGACCACATACTGCGGCTCGTTGGTGATGCCCTTGACCGCCAGCGTGGAATCCGGGCAGTCGTCGCCCTCCTTGAGCACCGGTGGCGGCATGACGGCCGCGGTCGGGGTCGGTGTCGGCGGCGGGGCCTGCTGCGCAGGGGGCATCACCGGCGTCTTGACCTCGGGGTTCTCCCCGGGAAGCGGAGTCGGCGCGGCCGCCGGGGTCGGGCCCGGCTTGTCCGCGTTCTTGGTCTCGGAGCCTGTTACGTTCATGACGACCACCACCACGACGGCGGCGATCACGCCGATCACGAGTACCGCTATGCCCAGCGCCAACGCCCTGCGGCGCCGGTAAATCTGCTGTGGTAGCGGGCCATGCGGTTCTAGATCCAGCACAGGCCCACGGTAAGGCCAGGTCACGCCCAGTCGTCCGAGGTGACTCGGCGTGTCGCCGGCTAGCTTTCGCCGATATCTCCCAGATGACCCCGCAACACCACCCTGCCGTCGGCCAGGTGATACGTCACGCCGGCGATCGCCACGGTGCCGGCGTCGAGTCGTTCGGCGATCGCCGTCGAGCGCATACGCAGCGCAGCAGTGGTTTCGCTGACGTGCCGCGCCTCGAACTCGTCGACCCGGGTCAAGCCGTCGCGGCGGCCGAGCAGAATCGACGGCGTCACCCGCTCCACCAGGTCGCGAACATAACCGTCGGGCACCAAGCCGTCGTCGATGGCCGACAGCGTCGCTTTGACAGCGCCACAGCTGTCATGGCCGAGCACCACGATCAGCGGGACATTGAGCACGGTGACCGCGTACTCGATCGAACCGAGCACAGCCGAGTCGATGACATGTCCGGCCGTCCTGACCACGAACATGTCGCCGAGGCCCTGGTCGAAGATGATCTCCGCAGCAACCCGGCTGTCCGCGCAGCCGAACACCACCGCCGTGGGCTTCTGCGCATCGGCGAGGCTGGCGCGGTGCTCGATGCTCTGGCTGGGATGGTCGGGCTTGCCCTCGACAAAGCGCTGGTTACCCTCCTTGAGTGATTTCCAGGCGGTCACGGGGCTGGTGTTGGGCATGGCCGATATTCTGCACCAGCGAGGGCTCATGATTGATTCACGTCTGTTATCGCAGTGGTACGAACGCGAACAGCGCGACCTGCCATGGCGCAGGCCCGGCGTCAGCGCGTGGCAGATTCTCGTCAGCGAATTCATGTTGCAGCAGACGCCGGTGGTGCGAGTCGAACCGATCTGGCGGGACTGGGTGGCACGCTGGCCCACCCCGTCGGCGATGGCGGCGGCCGGTGCGGCCGACGTGCTGCGCGCCTGGGGCAAGCTGGGCTATCCGCGACGGGCCAAGCGGCTTCACGAATGCGCGACCGTGATCGCCGCCGAGCATGGCGACGAGGTGCCGTCGGATGTCGACATCCTGTTGACGCTGCCGGGCGTCGGCGCCTACACCGCGCGGGCCGTCGCCTGCTTCGCGTATCGGCAGCGGGTGCCGGTCGTCGACACCAATGTGCGGCGAGTGGTCGCGCGGGTGGTGCACGGCCGGGCGGACGCGGCCGCTTCGTCCTCTCCGCGCGACCTGGCCGACGTCGAGACGCTACTTCCCGATGCGGTTGAGGCGCCGCTGTTTTCGGTGGCCCTGATGGAGCTCGGAGCGACGGTGTGCACGGCGCGGGCACCGCGGTGCGGACTCTGCCCGTTGAGCGTGTGCGCATGGCGGTCGAACGGATATCCGGCGGGCAGCACCACGGCTCGACGCGTGCAACGCTACGCAGGAACCGACCGCCAGGTCCGCGGACGTCTGCTTGACGTGTTGCGCGGCAACGACTCTCCGGTCACCCGCGCCGAACTCGACGTCGCGTGGCGCAGCGATACGGCGCAGCGGGACCGCGCACTGGACTCGCTGCTGGTCGACGGGCTGGTTGAGCAGACCAGGGACGGCCGATTCGCGCTCACCGGGGAGGGCGACTGAACTAACGGAGGGCGACGGATTCGTCGCGATGTTCACAGCCCGAGCCTCGAGTCGGCAGCCGTGCGGGCGAAGTCCAAGGGGCGGGCGCCGACCGGGTCGGCGTAACCCCGCTTGCTACCTCCAGGTGACAAGCAAAGGGGTTCAGCCATGAACAAATTCATCATCGGCGCGATCGCCGCCGACATCCTCGCCTTCGCAGCGGTCGGGCTGTCGAACCCCGCGCAGGCCGCCCCGACCGGCGGCACGTCAGCCGCGGACACCGTCAAAGCTCTACAGGACATGGGATATTCCGTCCAGATCAACGGAAGCGTGAGCAGACCACTGGCCCAGTGCGATGTCACCGGCGTGCACGGGCTGTTGGACACCGATGCGACGGACGGCCGGATCGACCCGACGGTGTTCAGCACCGCCTACGTCGACGTCGCCTGTCCCGGCAGCGACGACTAGCGCGCTAAGCCGTTGCGGCGCAGTCCGGATCGCTGCTGCACGAGAACCGACGCCGGTAATCGGACGGCGTCACACCGATCATGCGCCGGAAATGGTGGCGCAACAGCGTCGCCGTGCCGAAGCCGGAACGGTCGGCGATCCGGTCGATGTCGAGATCGGTCTCTTCGAGCAGGCGCCGCGCGTAGAGCACCCGCTGGTCGGTCACCCACTGCATCGGTGTGCGACCGGTCTCCTCGACGAATCGGCGGGCGAAGGTGCGCGCGGACATGTGGGCCCGGGTGGCCAGCGTGGCTACCGTGTGCGGCTTGTGGAGATTGCCCAGAATCCAGTCCAGATGAGGGGCGAACCCCTCGGAACACCGCACCGGGATCGGTTGATCGATGTACTGACGCTGTCCGCCCTCACGCTGGGGCGGTACCACCATCCGACGCGCGATCTTGTTGGTGACCTCGCTGCCCAGCTCGCGACGGACCAGATGCAGGCAGGCATCGATACCCGCCGCGGTGCCCGCGCTGGTGATCAGATTTCCGTCGTCGACGAACAACACGTTCCGATCGACCTTGGCGGTCGGATACATCCGGGCGAGGTCGTCGGCGTGCATCCAGTGGGTGGTGCACGGCCTGCCGTCGAGCAGGCCCGCGGCACCGGCCACGAACGCACCCGAGCACACCGTCAGGATGATCGACCCGGCCTCCGCGGCCGCCCGTACCGCCTTGAGCGCCTCGGGCAGGTAGCCCCCGTTCTGGCTGGCGATCGCCGGGATCGCGACCAAGTCCGCACCGATCAGGTGATCGAGTCCATGCTCCGGAGTGATCATGGCGCCGACCGACGTCCGCAGGGGTTTCCCCGGTTCGGGCCCGCACACCTTGAAGTCGAAGTTGGGGACGCCGTCCGCCGACCGGTCGATTCCGAAGACCTCGCAGATGACCCCGAACTCGAAAACCGCCAGACCGTCCAACACCAGCGCCGACACGCTCTTCAATGGCATGGCAGCATTTTATCCCAAGGTGGCCTTTCTGCCACTGTTGGCTGGATTTTTACCGGCGGAGCATTACTGCCATGACCACTGCACTGACCTTCCTCATCCTGATAGCACCCTTCGCGGTGGCCGCGGCGCTCAGCTGGGCGGCCCATCGCTCAGACTCGCTGCGCATCCGGTTCGACCAGTTCCGGTGGTCGGCGCCGATGATGGGCCGACTGTTCGAAGACGACCGCGACGGGTTCCGCGTCGCGCACGACGTGGACGCAGTTCGCACCCGCTTCGAGCAGCATCCGACGTGGCCCGCTTCAGGTGCGCTGGGCGAGCGTCGCTAGAAACGCTTGGACCGCTTGCTGATAGGCGTGCGGCGCCTCGTCGTGAACCAGATGGCCGGCGCCGGGTACGTGTAAATACGTTGCCCGGTAGCCGGTTTCATTCATTTTGCGCATCTGGCCGGCCGGCGTGACGGAGTTGCCCGCCTCGATGAGCAGCGCGGGCACGGCCGCCGCCTTCCACTGTTGCCAATAGGCCCGGGTGCCCCACTCGGCGGCGATCTCGATCCATTCGGCGGCGCGGCCGTGCAGCCGCCACCCCGTCGCCGTCCGGTCGAAGGCATCAAGGAAGTAGCGCCCCGCGATCGGTCCGAATTCGTCGTAAACCTGCTGCGCCGAATCGAATTCGACAGGCAGCTGGTGCAACCACGGCTCCCAGGGGCCGGTGGTGCGGCCGCGGAAGTCCGGCGCCATGTCCTCGACCACGAGGGCACTGACGAGATCCGGCCGCGCCGCGGCCAGGCACCACGAGTGAAGGGCGCCCATCGAGTGCCCGATCATGATCGCCGGACGTTTCAGCGCCACCACGGCGTCACCCAGGTCGGAGACGAACCGCTCGGTGCTGATCGGAAACGGGTCGGCCACATCACGGCCGCGATGCCACGGCGCGTCGTAGGTGAACACCTCGCCCAACCGGGTCAACCACGGCAGTTGCCGCGACCAGGTGCTTCCGCGACCCATCAGACCGTGCACCAGCACGAGCGGCGCACCATCGCCGCCCCGGCGGGTGAGCAGGTCGGCGGCCATAACGGCGCACGGTAACCTGGACGCCATGTCCACCCCAAACGCCGTGGTGAAGATCAACGCAATCGAGGTCCCGCCCGACGCCGGTCCGGAACTGGAAAAGCGGTTCGCGAACCGTGCACACGCCGTCGACAGTCAGCCCGGCTTCCTGGGATTTCAACTGCTGCGCCCGGTCAAGGGCGAGGACCGCTACTTCGTCGTGACGCAATGGGAGTCCGAAGAGGCATTCCAGGCATGGGCGACGGGGCCGGCAGTCGAGGCGCACGCGGGCCAGCGCGCCAACCCAGTCGCCACAGGCGCGTCACTGCTGGAGTTCGAGGTTGTGCTGGACGTTGCGGGGACCGACACCGACGCGTAACGCAGGCCGGGCACGACGCGGCGCGACGACGCTGACGCTCGCGGTCCTTCTGGTCGTCGCCCTTGCCTGCGGGTGCGCACACACCGGCCCTGCGCCGGCCGACGCCGCATACGGCGTCCCCATCGAGATCAACACTCCCCAGGGGCTGCGGGCCAAGCAGACCATGGACATGCTCAACTCCGACTGGCCGATCGGGACGGTCGGAGTACGCACCATGGCCGCTCCCGACCAGGTCAACCCCATCACCACGGCCATGGGCAACCTGTGGTGGGACCGTCCGATCACGGTCTCGAGCCTGAGCATCGGGGCCGGGAGCGCCACCCTGCATGTGTTGACGTCGTATGGGGCGGCACAGGACATCGAACTTCGCACGAACGACGCGGGCCTGGTGGACCGCTTCAAGGTGTCTCTGCAGCCCCCGGTGATCAGGCAGTGGTCGGACATCGACACCGAACTGACCAAGTCGGGGGCGCGCTATTCGTATCAGGTGTCGAAGGTGAACGACGGCAAGTGTTCGCTTGTGGCCGGCACCAACACCGACCTGTCGCTCCCCCTGGCATCGATCTTCAAACTGTATGTGCTGCTCGCGGTTGCCGATGCGGTCAAAAACGGAACGTTGAACTGGGACGATCCTCTCACCATCACCGCCCAGGCCAAGGCCGTCGGGTCGGCGGGCCTGGACGAACTCCCGCCGGGCTCCCAGATACCGGTGCGCGAGGCCGCTCAGCAGATGATCTCGGCCAGCGACAACATGGCCACCGACCTGCTGATCGGGCGCCTGGGGCCCAGCGCCGTCGAGCGCGCACTGGTGGCGGCCGGCCATCACGACCCGGCGAGCATGACCCCGTTCCCGACCATGCACGAGTTGTTCTCGGTGGGCTGGGGTGAGCCGGATCTGCGCGAGCAGTGGAAGAAGGCCACCCCGCAAGGCCGTGCACAGCTGTTGCAGCAGACCAATTCCCGGCCCTATGAACCGGATCCGACCCGCACCAACACGCCGGCGTCCGGATACGGGGCCGAATGGTATGGCAGCGCCGCCGACATCTGCCGCGTGCATGCTGCGCTGCAGGCCGCCGCCGTCGGCAAGGCCGGGCCGGTCAAGCAGATCCTCTCCGCGATCCCGGGTATCGACCTGGACAAGTCGAAGTGGTCCTACATCGGCGCCAAGGGCGGAAACCTGCCGGGCGACTTGACCTTCAGCTGGTATGCGGTCGACCACACGGGCCAGCCGTGGGTGGTCAGCTTCCAGTTGAACTGGCCGCAGTTCCGCAGCCCCACCGCGGCGGGTTGGCTGCTGTCGATCGTGCGTCAGGCGTTCGACTTGGTGCCGATCGCCTGATCGCCGACGCTGCGGGGAACCCTGGCGTGGCCGCCGCTGGGTAGAAAAGCCTTGATCGTGGTTCCGCCGCCCGGCGGGCTGATGACGTCGATCGATCCGCCCAACGCTTCGATCCTGTCCCGCAGCCCCACCAACCCGGAGCCCCCGCGCCGGGGGTCGACCCCGCCGACACCGTCATCACGGACGCACAGCTGGATCTGGTCACCGTGCTCGTCGAGTGAGACCTTCACCGTCGACGCTGCGGCATGCTTGGCGACATTCGTAAGCGCTTCACTGACAACGTAATACGCCGCGATCTCCGACGAGGGTTCATACCGGCCGACGCATCCGACATGGAGCTCGACCGGAATGGGGCAGCGCCGAGCCAGGCTTCGCAGAGCGAGACCGAGGCCGCCCCGCGAGAGCACCGTCGGGTGAAGTCCGCGTGAGATTTCCCGGAGGTCATTCAACGACTCCGCGAGCTCGTTGATGGCCCGTTCGAGCTCGCCTCGGATGGCCGGCAGTTCGTGCGGCACATCATCCAGGGTGGCCCGAAGGTTGAGCGCCAGTGCGACGAGCCGTTGCTGGGCGCCATCGTGCAGGTTCCGCTCGAAGCGGCGGCGCGATTCATCCGCGGCGGCCACCACCCGCGCGCGGGACGCCGCGAGCTCTGCCGAGCTGTCCGCATTGGCGACGGCGGTGGCCACCAGTTCGGTGAAGTCCCCGATCCTCGACTCGGTATCCGCCGGGAAGGGGCTGGCGTTCTTGGTCGACGCGGCGATCACGCCCCAGAGTTGTCCGGCCACCATGATGGGACAACCCACCGACGAGCGAATGCCGATCTCTTGCGCCTCTTTGGCGATGTCACCGGCCGCGCCGGTGAAGCTGTCGACGCGTACTGGCTTTCCACCGGCGTACACGTCGCGCGCGATGCTGGGCCCGACCAGCTCGAACCTCGTGCCGACGGACAGTTGCACGGGCACCCGGCTCCACGCGGCGATGCCGGTCACCGAGCCGTCTTCCTCGTACCGCTCCATCCGGGCGAGATCCGCGCCGCATAACACACCCACTTCACGGGTGACCGCGGTGAACACCTCCGGCGGCGGCGCCGACTGGGCGACCAGCGTGGCGATCCGCCGCAGCGCGGCCTGCTGCTCGGACAGCCTCGCCGACTCGAGCGCCGCTTTCCGTAGGCGGGCTGTCAGGCGGCCCACCACGACCGCCGTCACGAGATACGCCACCGAGCCGATCAGGATGGACGGGTCGTCGAAGCGTGCGAGCGGGTGGATGAACAGCCAGTTGATGACGACAGTGCTCAACATGGCCGTGACCACGGCGACCACAGTCCCCCACACAATGGCGACGCCCATCACCACCAGCACGTACAGCACCAGCAGATACGGCAGCGGAACACGGGGATGGGCGAGCATGATCGCGCCGCTCACCAGGGCTACCGCGGACGCGCTGACAACCACTCCACACCAGCGGCGACGCAGGGTTGCGCTCAATGCGCGCTGTGCCATCTCGTAACCAGCCGTTTCCTACGCTCAGCTATGCGCCGCGTACCTCAAGGGTGCGCCATCGCAGCGCCGATGCGAAACGCGGATTTATCATCGCCTCCATCATCTCCTCTGATCGGCCGGTCGCTACAGGTTCGATCTCAACGTCCAGGCGTGCCCGCGGAAATGCATCACCGTACGACTCACCGGCGCGATATCTATGCGCCAGAACGACTTGGGCGGGGCGTCAAGCGCCACCAGGATCGCGGCACGGATCACCGCCGGGTGCGTGACGGCGACCAGGCGGGTACGGCGGCTGGTCAAGGAATCCATCCACCCGCGCACCCGGTCGACCAGGTCGACCACCGACTCGCCACCGTGCGGCGCCCGCGACGGGTCGGTCAGCCAGATCGCCAGGTCGGCGGACCCGACCCCGCCCAGCACATCGCCACGCCAGCGGCCATAGTCCAGGTCGGCCAGCCGCGCCTCGATGCCGGCGTGCAGCCCCAGCAACTCGGCGGTCTGCCTGGCCCGCTTCTCGGGTCCGCAGTAGGCGCGCTCGGTGATGCCGAGGTCGATGGAGGCGTCGACCTGCCGATGTCCCAGGGCGTTGAGCGGTTCGTCGGTGGGGAACCGTCCGGCTGCCATCGCGTCCGTCATCGCATGGGATACGAACGTCAGCCGGACGACCTCACTCACTCGCGCTCGCCTTCGGGATTCACGCCTCGACTCCCCCTCGCTCCGGTCCGCGCTCGTCCCTCGCTGCGATCCTCACTCGCGCTCGCCTTCGGGACTCACGCAGGTACTACGTCCCGCCGCTTCTGGTCGAGCAGGCGCGATGCCAGTACCGCGAACACCAGCCCGATGGTCGCCCACATGACCACCTGCGTGCCCAGTGAGAAGAGCCGGAACTGGTAGAGGTCATCGGCGGGGAAGCCCTCGTAGACGATGTTGCCGGCGTCATCGCGCAGCGGACCCGGGGTTTCGTCGATCGTCGGCAGGACGAGCATGACCACCGCGACGGCGACGACATAGGAGCCGGCCGCCGCCAGCGTCGCGTTCCATGCGCCCCACCGCCGGACCAGGTGACGTCCGAGATATACGGCACCGACGAACAACGCGGCCGACAGCACCACCATCAGCAGATACAGCAGCGTGCGCTGCCGGATCGTCTCTTCCAGGCTGACGGCGGGCGGGTTGGCGGGGTACTTGAGCGCGGGAACGACGTACAGACTCAGCAGCATGCCGCCGGCCACATAACACGACAGCAGTCGTGTCGAGACACTGCCGACACGGCCGTAGCTCACCGCGAACACCACAGCGAACAGCGCGCCCATCGCGACGCCGAACGCCAGCACTCCGAATCCCATGCCGATATTGGCCTGGACGCCCCGGGTGAACACCTCGGCGTGCTCATGGCTGTGGCCGCCATGCATGGCCTCGTGCGCGGCGCCGGCGCCGTCCTCGAAGCCGATCGCCCGACCGATGACGGGTTCGACGAGGATCCGCGCGAACACGAACGCCAGCACCCCGGCCAGGGCGCCGGCAACGAGGCCGCGCCCGATGATCTGTTTTTCCATTGTGCTGGCTGCTCCCGTGCGTCAGTGGCAGGGGAAACCGAGCAGGTGGCGGGCGTCGTGCACGAACTCGTGCACGTAGGTGTTGTTGCCGAAGACCGACGTTGCGCCCTGGTCCATTCCGACGAAGTACAGCACGAGCAACGCCAGGAATGCCGTCAGCGACAACCACATCGCCGCCTTTGCCGCCGAAATGTCGACTGCCGGTGCGGCGATTTTCTTCACCTCAGGTGAGGTCATTGTCGGTTCCTTTCGGGGATTTCGCGTCCCGGTTTCCAAGGTGACGACGGGTGTCGGGTCTGACTTTGCACAGTGGCGCGACCGTTCTGGATTTCCACCAGATTCCTTCGCCCGTCGATTACATCAGCATCCTAACCGTCTGGTCCAGAGTCCACGACGGGCTGGGCCAACCCCCTCTGACCAGGGAAACGCAAAGGCCCCCGAAATCAATGGCGATTTCGGGGGCCTTTACGTGTGGTCGGGTGTCAGTCGGTTGCCGCCGCGCTGGGGGCGCCCGCCGCACCGGCCTGCGCCAGATCCGGCTCGGCCACCTTGGCCGGCTTCTTGCTCCCGACGAACGTGAACACCGCGTCCTCGCCGGAGCCTTCGCCGTCCCAGTTGTCGACGTCGACCGTCACGAGCTGGCCGGGTCCGACCTCCTCGAAGAGGATCTTCTCGCTCAGCGCGTCCTCGATCTCCCGCTGGATGGTGCGGCGCAGCGGCCGCGCGCCCAGCACGGGGTCGAATCCGCGCTTGGCCAGCAGGGACTTGGCCTTGTCGGTCAGCTCCATGGCCATGTCCTTGCCCTTGAGCTGCTTCTCCACCCGGCCGATCATCAGGTCGACCATCCGGATGATCTCCTCGCGGGTCAGCTGGTGGAAGACGATGATGTCGTCGATGCGGTTGAGGAACTCCGGGCGGAAGTGCTTCTTCAGCTCGTCGTTGACCTTCTGCTTCATCCGCTCGTAGTTGTTCTCGCCACCGCCCTGGGTGAAGCCCAGGCCGACCGCCTTGGAGATATCGGACGTGCCGAGGTTCGACGTGAAGATCAGCACGGTGTTCTTGAAGTCCACCGTGCGGCCCTGACCGTCGGTCAGGCGGCCGTCCTCGAGGACCTGCAACAGGCTGTTGTAGATCTCCTGGTGGGCCTTCTCGATCTCGTCGAAGAGCACGACCGAGAACGGCTTGCGGCGCACCTTCTCGGTGAGCTGGCCGCCCTCTTCGTAGCCGACGTAGCCCGGAGGGGCACCGAACAGCCGCGACGCGGTGAAGCGGTCGTGGAACTCGCCCATGTCGATCTGGATGAGCGCGTCGTCGTCACCGAACAGGAAGTTGGCCAGCGCCTTGGACAGCTCGGTCTTACCGACACCGGACGGGCCGGCGAAGATGAAGGAGCCGGATGGGCGCTTCGGGTCCTTCAGCCCGGCACGGGTGCGGCGGATGGCCTTGGAGACTGCCCGGACCGCATCCTCCTGGCCGATGATGCGCTTGTGCAGCTCATCTTCCATGCGCAGCAGCCGAGTCGTCTCCTCCTCGGTCAGCTTGAACACGGGGATCCCGGTCCAGTTGCCCAGCACCTCGGCGATCTGCTCGTCGTCGACCTCGGCGACCACATCGAGATCGCCCGAGCGCCACTGCTTCTCACGCTCAGCACGCTGAGCGACGAGCTGCTTCTCGCGGTCTCGCAGGTTGGCTGCCTTCTCGAAGTCCTGCGCATCGATCGCGGACTCCTTCTCGCGACGGGCCTCGGCGATCTTCTCGTCGAACTCGCGCAGGTCCGGCGGCGCCGTCATCCGGCGGATCCGCATCCGCGCACCGGCCTCGTCGATCAGGTCGATCGCCTTGTCCGGCAGGAACCGGTCGTTGATGTAGCGGTCGGCCAGCGTGGCTGCGGCCACCATCGCGCCGTCGGTGATCGAGACACGGTGATGCGCCTCGTACCGGTCGCGCAGACCCTTGAGGATCTCGATGGTGTGCTCGACCGTCGGCTCGCCGACCTGAACCGGCTGGAACCGGCGCTCGAGGGCGGCGTCCTTCTCGATGTACTTGCGGTACTCGTCGAGCGTGGTGGCGCCGATGGTCTGCAGTTCGCCGCGGGCCAGTTTCGGCTTCAGGATCGAAGCGGCGTCGATCGCGCCCTCGGCGGCACCCGCACCCACGAGCGTGTGCAGCTCGTCGATGAACAGGATGATGTCGCCGCGGGTGTTGATCTCCTTGAGCACCTTCTTGAGGCGTTCCTCGAAGTCACCGCGGTAGCGGCTGCCCGCCACCAGCGAACCGAGGTCGAGCGTGTAGAGCTGCTTGTCCTTCAGGGTCTCCGGGACCTCGCCGTGCACGATCGCCTGTGCGAGACCCTCCACGACGGCGGTCTTGCCGACGCCGGGCTCGCCGATCAGCACCGGGTTGTTCTTGGTGCGCCGGCTCAGCACCTGCATGACCCGCTCGATTTCCTTCTCGCGGCCGATGACGGGGTCGAGCTTTCCCTCCATCGCAGCGGCGGTCAGGTTGCGGCCGAACTGGTCCAGCACCAGCGACGTCGACGGGTTGCCCGCCTCGCCACCGCGACCACCCGTTCCGGCCTCCGCGGTCTCCTTGCCCTGGTATCCGCTCAGCAGCTGGATGACCTGCTGACGCACCCGGGTCAGCTCGGCGCCGAGCTTCACCAGCACCTGAGCTGCCACGCCTTCACCCTCACGGATCAGCCCGAGCAGAATGTGCTCGGTGCCGATGTAGTTGTGGCCGAGCTGCAGCGCTTCGCGCAGGGACAGCTCCAGCACCTTCTTGGCGCGCGGGGTGAAGGGAATGTGACCGGACGGCGCCTGCTGGCCCTGGCCGATGATCTCCTCGACCTGGCTGCGCACGCCTTCCAGCGAGATGCCCAGCGATTCCAGTGACTTGGCGGCTACGCCTTCACCCTCATGAATAAGTCCCAACAGGATGTGCTCGGTGCCGATGTAGTTGTGGTTGAGCATCCGGGCCTCTTCTTGCGCCAGGACGACGACTCTGCGGGCACGGTCGGTAAATCTCTCGAACATCGGTGTTACCTGCTCTCCATCACATAGGTCGGTGCCCTCGCGCGCGAACGCGCCGACCACCTGCCGTCCACTCTAATGGGCGGTAGCCCGGGATGCCCCGCTTGGCGGTCCGTTACGCCAAGACGTCAGGACTGGTCTTCAGGGAGGACGAAGTAAGCCGACCGCCCTCTACCCGGTGCTTCATTGAGCAACGCCGGGAGGGCGCCAAACGTTTCCGGGTCCGGCCAACGGCCGGTTCGCCGCTAGCGAACGGTCCGCCGGCGTTGTGCGGGAGGCAGTGTGCTGGCAACGCCCGGTTACGTTGCCGCGTGGAACGCGTCGATGACGTCTGCGGGGATGCGGCCGCGGGTGGAGACATTATGGCCATTGCGTCGCGCCCACTCGCGGATGGCGGCGCTCTGTTCCCGATCGATGGCCGCGCGCCCCCGGCCCGATCCCGCCGAGCGTCCGCGCCGGCGCCCGCCGACCCGACGGCCGGCGTCCACCCATTGCTTCAGATCGTTTCGAAGCTTTGAGGCATTCTTGGAAGAAAGATCGATCTCATAGCTCACCCCGTCGAGCCCGAATTCGACCGTCTCGTCAGCGGCGCCTTCGCCGTCAAAATCGTCGACCAACGTGACGGTCACCTTTTTGGCCATTTGCGTCTCACTGCCCTTCCGCCGGACCACTACATGAGTAGTTAAGATCTCGAACCCCGGCACCAATGTGCCATAAAGACGCAATCCATTCAACAAGTTCGCAATAGCAGCAGTTCAGTTGCTGTGACGACGAACAATCGGAAACAAAACGGTCTCTCTAATCGACAGACCCGTCAATGCCATCAACAACCTATCGATGCCCATTCCGGTCCCCGTCGTCGGCGGCATCGCATACTCCAATGCAGTAAGAAAATCTTCGTCGAGCGCCATTGCCTCGTCATCACCGGCGGCGGCGGCCCGGGCCTGGGCCTCGAACCTTTCGCGTTGGATAACAGGGTCGATCAGCTCGGAGTAGCCCGTCGCCAACTCGATGTGCCGGACGTACAGATCCCACTTTTCGGTGACCCCGGGAATGCTCCGGTGTTCGCGGGTGAGCGGCGTCGTCTCGACGGGGAAATCACGGACGAAGGTGGGGGCCCACAGGCTGTCTCCGACGGTGTGCTCCCACAGTTCCTCGACCAATTTGCCGTGGCCGTAGCCGCGATCACGCGGAATCTCCACACCGAGCCGGTCGGAGATCTGCCACAACCGATCGGCGGTCGTCTCTGGCGTGATCTCTTCCCCGAGGGCTGCAGAGAGTGACGGATACATTTGTATCGACTCCCATTCACCGTCCAGATCGTAGACAGTGCCATCGGGCAATGGCACCCTCCTCGTCCCGATCGCTTCGTCGGCGACCTCTTGAATAATCTCGCGGGTAACGACGGCCGAATCGTCGTAGGTGCCGTACGCCTGATATGTCTCGAGCATCGCAAATTCTGGAGAATGTGTGGAATCCGCACCTTCGTTTCGGAACACGCGATTCAACTCGAAGACTCTGTCGAAACCGCCCACCAAGCAACGCTTTAGGAACAGTTCGGGCGCGATGCGCAGGTACAGGTCGGCGTCGAGAGCATTGGAGTGCGTTACGAACGGGCGGGCGGCAGCGCCGCCCGCGAGTGTCTGCAAAATTGGCGTTTCGACCTCGAGAAAGCCGCGGCGCTCCAACGCGGACCGCACGGCGCGCACGACCGCCACGCGTTGACGAGCGATGGTGCGGGCCTCCGGACGGACGATCAGATCGACATAGCGTTGCCGGACTCTGGACTCTTCGCTCATCTCTTTGTGAGCCACGGGCAGGGGCCGCAGGGCCTTCGAAACAATTTGCCAGGAATCGGCAAGCACAGACAGCTCGCCTCGACGCGAACTGATCACCTCACCGTGGGCGAAGACGATGTCACCCAGGTCGACGTCGGCCTTCCACGCGTCGAGTGAGTTCGGACCGACGCGATCGAGGCTGATCATCACCTGCAGATGGCTGCCGTCACCCTCCTGGAGCGTGGCGAAGCACAGCTTTCCCGAGTTCCGGGCAAACATCACGCGGCCCGCGACGCCGACGATCAATCCGGTCTCGCTGTTGGCGGCGAGATCCGGGTAAGTCTGCCGGATCTCGGCAAGGGTGTGCGTGCGGGCAACCTCGACGGGATACGGCTCGCGGCCCTCGGACAACAGCCGTGCGCGCTTGGCCTGCCGGATCCGGAACTGCTCGGGTACCTCGGCTTCGGGCGAGTCAGGTGACGTCACGACGTGCCAGCTTAAATGAACTCATGACGGCGCCCATCAACGCGGCCGCGGTGACCTTACTTGCGGATGGGCCGCTGGATTGGCGATCGAGGGGTTGCCCCGCGTTTGCGGCGCGAGCGCACCACCGCTTCGGGAGAGCTGACCCCCGCGGGGCAGCTACGGGCTCAGGTGCCGCCGCACCGTCTTCGGATGAGCGGTGCCCGGCCCCGGCCGTGGTACACCGATGCGACCTGGCGGCGGATGAACCGCCTCATCAGCCCCGGCGCGAGGCGCTGCGCGAGCCAGGCCAGTCGAACAAGAAGGCCGGGGATGATCAGCGGATCGCCGCGGTCGATGCCGTCGATGACTTCGCGGGTCACCTCGTCGATTCCCATCACCGGAACGCTTGGGTCAATGCACAGTTTTCCGGTGTCCGGTAGGTGTTGAGTTTCATCGACCAATGGTGAGTCGAATTCGGCCGGGCACACCAACTGGACGACGGCATCTATGCGGCCCGCTTCGGCGATCTCGTCGATGGCGGCCCAATGCCGTGCACAGCCAGCCGGATGCATCCGTGGCGTGGTGAACTAGCGGGCCTGCTTGAGCTGGCCGCGCTGGCTGTCGCGATTACGCTCGAACACCAAGCGCAGGCCGTCGAGGGTCAGATGCCGATCGTAGTGCTCGACGGTGCGCAGATCCGGCAGCACCAGCGGTGCGGTGTGACCCGTGGCCACGACCGCGACGTCGTCGCCACCGAACCCGTCGACGTCTTCACGGATGCGGTTGACCAGGCCGTCAACCAAACCGGCGAATCCGAACACAGCACCGGCCTGCATGCATTCGACCGTGTTCTTGCCGACGACCGAACGGGGCCGGGTCAGTTCGACGCGGCGCAACGCCGCCGACCGGGCCGCCGCAGCGTCGGAAGACACCTGCACACCCGGAGCAATCGCACCGCCGAGGAACTGGCCCTTGGCCGAGACCACGTCGACGCAGATCGAGGAGCCGAAGTCGACGACGATTGCGGCGCCACCGAATCGGTGAAAAGCCGATAGGCAGTTGATGATTCGGTCCGCTCCGACTTCTTTGGGGTTGTCGACGAGCAGGGGGATGCCGGTGCGCACTCCCGGTTCGATCAGCACGTGCGGCACTGACGGCCAGTACTGCTCCAACATCAGCCGGACCTCGTGCAGCACCGAGGGCACCGTCGACAGCCCCGCCGCACCGGTGAGGCGCTCGGCGTCGTCACCGATCAGACCGTCGATGGTGAGCGCCAGCTCGTCGGAGGTCACTTCACTTTCGGTGCGAATCCGCCAGTGCTGCACCACTTTGGCGTGGTCGCCACTGCCCGAGATCAAGCCGACAACGGTGTGGGTGTTGCGGACGTCGATTGCCAGAAGCACGTCGTCAATTCCTCCAGGGCAATTCGTGGGTCTCGTCCGATCCGACCCGCGGATGCCCGTCGATGCCGGCGCTCGCTCCGATGTCGATCGCGATGTTGTCCAGCAGCCTGGTGGTGCCCAAGCGGGCGGCGATCAGCATTCGGGCCACTCCCTCGGCCGGCGGCGGCCCCAACAGCGGGTCGCGCACTTCCAGGTAATCGACGTCGATGGCGGGTACCTCGTCGAGCACCGCGCGAGCGGCGTCCAGTGCCGCCGGCGTGCCACCCGACGCGGCGTACATGCCGGCCAGCAGTGCGGCCGAGAGTGCGCCGGCTTGTTCGCGGTCGACGTCGTCGAGGTACCGGTTGCGCGAGGACATCGCCAGCCCGTCGAGTTCGCGCACAATCGGCACGCCGACGATCGCAACATCGACGTTGAGGTCGGCGACCATCTGCCGGATCAGGACGAGTTGTTGGTAGTCCTTCTCGCCGAAGAACGCCCGGTCGGGTGCGACGATGTTCAGCAGCTTGAGCACGACCGTCAGCACTCCGGCGAAATGCGTTGGTCGCGAAGCACCTTCGAGTTCCGCGCCAAGCGGACCGGGTTGCACGGTGGTGCGGCGGGTGCCGTCCGGATACATGTCGGCGGCGGTGGGAGTGAACGCGATCTCGACGCCTTCGGCACGCAGCGTTTCCAGGTCGTCGGCGAGCGGGCGCGGGTAGGCGTCGAGGTCTTCGTTGGCGCCGAATTGCAGCGGGTTGACGAATATCGACACCACGACGACGGCGCCCTGGACCCGTTTGGCGGCCCGGACCAACGTCAGGTGGCCGTCGTGCAGGGCGCCCATCGTCGGCACCAGCATCACGCGGCGGCCGGTGGCCCGCAACGCCCGGGTGACGTCCGAGACATCGCGCGGAGCCGAGTACACATTGAGGTCGCCGGGGGTGAATCTGGCCGGTTTGCGGGCGGTCATTTCTGTCCGTTCGGATCGGAGAACACCGCGAAGACCTCGTCGGGCGCGTGCGCGCGTTGCGCGGTGCGCAGTGAGTTCGTTCGATAGGCCTGCGCGAGTTCGGGATTGACCTCTGTGAGTGCCTGCAGATGACCGGCCACCGCGGCGGCGTCACCGCGCGCCACCGGCCCGGTCAGGGCGGCCTGTCCACGTTGCAGCGCATTCTCCAGTGATGCCCGCGCCAGCGGCGCGATGACCCGTTCGGCGATGCCGCCCGGTGCGTCGCCGACCAGCTCCTGGCCCAGCAGCTCCTGACCCCACAGCGCGGCGCGCAGCGCCTCGACGGCGTCGAGCACGACGGTGACGACGTGGTTGCCGGCATGCGCCAGCGCGGCGTGATACAGCGGACGGGCGTCCTCGCGGACGCGGAACGGCTCGCCGCCGATCTCGAGTACCAGCGACTGGGCGATCGCGTAGCCCACCTCGTCGGCGGCGGTGACGCCGAAACACGTTTCGGCCAGCCGCTCGATGTCCTCATCGGAGCCGTTGAACGTCATCGCGGGATGGATGGCCAGCGGAATGCAGCCCTGCTCGGTGAGTGGAGCCAGCACGCCGATTCCGTTTGCGCCCGAGGTATGCGCGACGATCGTGCCCGGCCGCACGGCCGCCGTCGCCGCCAGCCCGGACACCAGACTGGCGAGTTCGGCGTCGGGAACGGCAAGCAGCAGCAGTTCGGCGCGGCCCGCCACCCCGTCCACCGGGAGCACCGCGCTGTCCGGCAGGCGGCGCTGTGCACGTTCCCGGGACGCGTGCGAGATGGCGCTGCAGGCCACCACCAGGTGTTCGGCGCGCTCCAGTGCGACGCCCAGCGCTGTGCCCACCCGACCAGCGGAGATGATGCCGATCGTGAGCCGCGCCGGGCGCAGTCCGTCTATCTGCTCCACCGCAGATGACCTCGCAAGTTCTTCCGATCAGTTCGTTCCGGTCCTGCGTGGCGGGTACCGGACGGTCGCTACGAGATTAGCTCACTCCTCACGGCGACGGCGACGACCGCCTCCGGTCGGGGCGGCCTGAAACCGCGCGAGCAACTCGGCAACCGACCGACCCCCCGCGTGCTGCCCCTCTTCGGCTTCGGCTTCGGCTTCGGCACTGGCTTCTGGCTCGTCCTCGCCGCGGTGTCGAGATCGAACCGGCTCTGGTGAAGCGGGAGATTCCGGTGGCTGCGGAGGTTCCAGAACCTGCGGCGGTTCGGCGGCCGGCGCCGGCGCCGGCGCCGGTGCACGTCCCGGGTCCGTGGCTTCGGGTGGCGCGGAATGGCGGCCGCGGCGATCCCCGATTCCGCCGCTCGACATCGCCGGCGCGGCAGGCTCGTCCGGCGCGGCAGGCTCGTCCGGCGGGGGTGCCTGCTCCACCGGTTGCGACGGAGTCGCGGGCTGGGCAGTCGGCGCGTCAGACTCGCGCGCCCTTCTCCTCCCGACGTATTCGTCCGCGGATTCGCTCTCCACTGGAGGCGATACCCAGTTGCTGCCTGGTGCCCCGGCCGGAATGAAGAGCCCGTCGGCGGGAGCCGGTTGCCAATCCGTCGACGGGGCCTGGGGCGCAGGCGGCGGTGCAGGTGGTTGTTGCGGCGGCGGGGGTGGCTGCTGTTGCGGTGGACGCCAGGCGAATTGGGGCTGCGGCTGCGCAGGTGCTGGCTGCGGCGGGGGTGCGGAAGGCGGCGGCGAAGGAGGCGGGGGCGCCGGTGGCGGTTGCCAGGCGGGCGGCACCTCGCCCGCACGTCGCCGGTTGTCCGCCTCGGCCTCGGATTGTCTGCGGTGCGCGCCACCGAAACTTGGCTCCGGCGTCCAATCATCCTCGGGTGGGTGGGGTTCGGCGGGTACGTCGATGATGGGACTCTCCTCGGTACGAGGCTCGGCCTCGTCGCGGTCTTCGGTGTCGATGCGGCTGGCGGTGACGCGGCCCGTGGTCTCGGCGTTCGGGGCCCAATCGCCATAAGCGCGTACTCGGCTGCGATCGGTCTCGATGGCCGGCCGATGCGATAGGTCGGCATCGAAAAGGATCTCCAGGTTCGCCCGTAACGCCGCCAACTCTGCGCGCAATCCGGCGACCTCGTCGGCGGCCTGGGCGCGAAGTTCGGAGGTCAGTTCGCGGCGCAGGTGCGTCTCCACGCTGAGCTCGTACTCACGGCGCGCCGAGATCTCGCGGTCCAGCTGTAAGTCGTAGACCAGTTTCAGGTCGCGCACCTTGGCCTGATCGGCATCGCTCTGCCTGCGATAGATGACCGATACGAAGGCGGCGACCACCGCGGCCCACAGCGCCACGATGACGGCAAGCTTGAGTAACTCCACCTTGTTGGTGAACACCAGTGCCGAACTGGCGACGATGGCGAGCACCAGCAACACTGTCATCAGCAACCAACCGGGCCTGCGGCCGCCGCGCCGAGCGCGGTTGCCGCGGGTCAGATCGGTCATGGGCCGACTGTACCCGCCACAGGTCATCTAGCGTGTCGACCGCTACGGCGATTCGGCGGCCCGCGGCCGCGGCGAGCTATTCGGTTGCGCCATCGGCATTGTCGGGTGGTTCGAGCGGTGACTTGCAGCAATGCTGCAGCCAAAGAGCCACGCCGACGAGCACGAGCGCACAGACCGCCGCCACCGCTGCCCCTGCGGTGTCCTCGCCGGCAACCCGAAGGCTGGATCGACGCGGCAGCACGTAGGCCAGGACGCCGACCCACCAGCCCAGCGCCAGGGCGCCCACCCACGCCGAGGCCTTCGCGATCAAGACCGAACGGGCGACCGCCAGCGGGTGCAGCCAGCCCGGTCCGTCGCCGATCTCACCCTCGTTGATCTTGTTACGTATGTAGAACGCCCACCCGCCCTCGGCAAGGGCGACCGCGAGCAGCGAAACTCCGGTCCACGGGGTGATGGGTGGGAACCATCGGTACAGCAGCACCACGATCAGGTAGCTCACCACGGCGACAAGCACCGTCGCGGCCGTGAGGTCACGTTTGCGGGTCGGACCCATCAAGCTCCGCCCGAAGTCTCTTCGCGCAAGCACTCATCGGCCGATGCGTCGCGGCCGAGCACGAGGCCCGTCGGCCGAACCCCATCGCGCTCCACGGGTTCGAGCCCGGCCAGCAGCCGGGCCACCGGCGCTGACTCTCCCCCGACCGTCAGGGTGGCGCCGGGATCGACGGCCAGCCAGGGAACCAGCACGAATGCCCGTTGGTGGGCCAACGGGTGCGGCAGCGTCAACTCGGCATCGGCGGACGTCACCTCGGCGCCGTCGCGGTGGCAGGTGACGATGTCGACGTCCAGCGTGCGCGGGCCCCACCGAAGGTCACGCACCCGACTCGCGGCGTTCTCCAATTCGTGCGCGCGGTCCAACCAGCCGTGGGGGTCGAGTTCCTCGGCGTCGGCGATCAGCACCGCGTTGAGAAACGGACCCTGTTCGACGCCGCCCCACGCCTCCGTCTCGTATACCGGCGAAACCGCGCGCACGGCGCCTGCGAGTCCGTCGACGACCGATTGCAGGTGCGCCATCCGATCCCCCAGGTTCGATCCGATGGACAACACCACCCTGGTCGTCACGTTCCGCCCCTCCCCCCACGCCGGGACCGGCGTGCCACCACCGCGACATCGGAGAAGGTCAACGGAATCGGCGCGGCCGGCTTGTGTACCACCACCTCGACGGCGTGCACGCGATCGTCGGTCATCACGTCTTCGGCGATCTCACCGGCCACCGTCTCGATGAGTTGGCGGGGCGGCCCGGCCACGATATCGGCCGCCCGACTGGCCAGCCGCCCATAGTCGAGGGTGTCGGCCAGATCGTCGCTGGCCGCGGCCGCGGCCAGGTCAATCCACACCGTGATGTCGACCACGAAGTCCTGGCCGTCGCGGCGCTCGTGGTCGTAAACTCCGTGGTTCCCGCGGACGGTCAAACCGCGCAACTCGATTCGATCCGCCATCAGGGCTGCCCACTCCACTGCTGCAGCACCTTCAGCGCGTCCACGGAGGCGCGCACGTCGTGTACCCGCACCCCCCAGGCGCCGTGCAGACCCGCCAGCGCCGAGATCACCGCGGTGGCAGTCTCCCGCCCGTCCGGCGGTCGCAGTCGGCCGTCCGGCCCGGCGAGCAGGGCGCCCAGGAACCGCTTGCGGGATGCGCCGATCAGGACCGGGATCCCGGTGCCGACGAATTCGGGCAGCGCACGCAGCAGCTCCCAGTTGTGCTCACCGGTCTTGGCGAAGCCCAGCCCCGGATCGATGACGAGCCTGGCCGGATCGACCCCCGCGTGCACAGCCGCGTCGACGCACGCCAGCAATTCGTCGCGCACCTCGGTCACCACATCGCGGTAGTCGGGCGCCCGGTGCGGGTGCGGGGCGCCGACCGAACGCCAATGCATCAGCACCCACGGCACTTTCGCGTCCGCGAGCAACGGGGCCATGTTGGCATCGGCCCGGCCGCCGGAAACGTCGTTGACGATCTGGGCGCCGTTCTCCAGCGCCGCCTTCGCCACATCGGCGTGCATCGTATCGATGCTGACGGTAACCCCTTGTTCGGCAAGCTCTTTGATCACCGAAGACACGCGTGCGATCTCCACCCGCGGCTCGATACGGGTGGCGCCGGGGCGGGTCGACTCACCACCGACATCGACGATCGCAGCGCCCTGCGCGGCCAGCTGGAGTCCGTGCTCGACCGCCCGGTCGCGGTCGAGGAACAGCCCCCCATCCGAGAAGGAGTCGTCGGTGACGTTTACGACCCCCATGACCTGCACGTAGGTTCCCGAAGGGACCATTTGCCCGGGTTGGCTCACTTTCGCAGGATCAGGTCCAGCGCCTCGGCCCGCGATGCCGCATCGAGTTTGAATTGGCCGCGCACCGCAGAGGTGGTGGTGGTCGCTCCGGGCTTGCGCACGCCACGCATCGCCATGCAGAGGTGCTCGGCCTCGACCACCACGATGGCGCCCCGCGGATCGAGCTTGCGCATCAGCGCGTCGGCGATCTGGGCGGTCAACCGTTCCTGCACCTGCGGTCGCTTCGCGTACAGGTCGACCAGGCGGGCGATCTTGGACAGCCCCGTGACGCGGCCGTCCACGCCGGGGATGTAGCCGACGTGCGCGACGCCGTGGAACGACACCAGATGGTGTTCGCAGGTGGAGTACATGGGGATCTGCTTGACCAGCACGAGTTCGTCGTGTTGTTCGTCAAAGGTGGTGTCCAGCACGGTATCCGGGTCCGTGAAGAGCCCCGCGAAGATCTCCCGGTACGCGCGCGCGACGCGGGCTGGAGTCTCCTCCAGGCCGTGCCGGTCGGGGTCCTCGCCGACCGCGATCAGCAGTTCACGGACCGCCGCCTCGGCGCGCGGCTGATCGAAATCACGTGTGGGGAGCGTCGCCGAGTGGTTGTTGTGCGACCGCGTCATCTTCAGCTCCGTTCAGCTATCAGCCATGCGCCGGCGGATTGCGCCGGTCATCATCGCCCGGGTCTTCGCCCGGGGACGGCGCGGGAGCGCCGCCCTGCGGATGACCGGGCTGCGGGTAGGGCTGATAGGGCGGGTACGGCGGCGGAGCCGCTCCGGCGGGGACATTCGGGTTCTGCCAGCCGGACGGATGAGGTGGTGGTGGGTACCAGTACCCGTGCGGGGGGCTGACCCGCCTGGTGCTGGGGCGGCGGGGGCCAACCGGGCGCGTGCCAGCCGGCGGGGGCGCCGTAGTCGGGCTGTGTGTTGCCCGGCGCCCCGTTCGACGCGGCGCCTTTCGAGCCGTTGGTGCCGTTCTGCCTGGTCGCTTCCGCCGCCTTGCTGGCCTGGGCGATGGCGGCCTTGAACGCCGGCTCGGGCACCGGCTTGGGCCACGGCTCACCGCGTTCGATCGCCAGTTCGCCGGGCGTCTTGATCGGCGGCTTGTCGGACGGCACCCGGCCACCGAAGTCGTCGAACATGGTGAGCCGCGGGCGCTTCTTCACGTCGGAGAAGATCGCCTGCAGCTCCGCCCGGTGCAGCGTCTCCTTCTCGAGCAGCTCACCGGCCAGGATGTCCAGGACGTCGCGGTACTCGGTGAGGATTTCCCACGCCTCGGTGTGCGCAGCCTCGATGAGCTTGCGCACCTCGTCATCGATGATCTGGGCGACCTCGTGGCTGTAATCGGCCTGGTTGCCCATGGTGCGGCCCAGGAACGGGTCGCCGTGCTCGGTGCCGTACTTGACCGCGCCGAGCTTGGAGCTCATGCCGTATTCGGTGACCATCGCGCGGGCGATCTTGGTGGCCTGATCGATGTCGGACACCGCGCCGGTGGTCGGCTCGCGGAACACCAGCTCCTCGGCGGCGCGTCCGCCCATCGCGAACACCAGGCGCGCGATCATCTCGGAGCGGGTCATCAGGCCCTTGTCGTCCTCCGGCACGGCGACCGCGTGGCCGCCAGTGCGCCCGCGCGCGAGGATAGTCACCTTGTAGATCGGCTCGATGTCGGGCATCGCCCACGCGGCCAGGGTGTGCCCGCCCTCGTGGTAGGCGGTGATCTTCTTCTCGTGCTCGCTGATGATGCGCCCCTTGCGGCGCGGGCCGCCGACCACCCGGTCCACTGCCTCCTCGAGCGCGGCGCCGGTGATGATGGTGCCGTTTTCACGCGCGGTCAGCAGGGCGGCCTCGTTGATCACATTGGCGAGGTCGGCGCCGGACATGCCCACGGTGCGCTTGGCCAGCCCGTCCAGGTCGGCGTCATCGGCGATCGGCTTGCCCTGCGAGTGCACGCGCAGCACCGCGCGCCTGCCCGCGATGTCCGGGTTGGACACCGGGATCTGGCGGTCGAAGCGGCCGGGCCGCAGCAGCGCCGGGTCGAGGATGTCGGGGCGGTTGGTGGCAGCGATGAGGATGACGCCCTGGCGTTCACCGAAGCCGTCCATCTCGACCAGCAGCTGGTTCAGCGTCTGCTCGCGTTCGTCGTGCCCGCCGCCGAGACCGGCACCGCGCTGGCGGCCGACGGCGTCGATCTCGTCGACGAAGATGATGCAGGGGCTGTTCTGCTTGGCCTGCTCGAACATGTCCCGGACCCGAGACGCGCCGACGCCGACGAACATCTCGACGAAGTCCGAACCCGAGATGGTGAAGAACGGAACCCCGGCCTCCCCGGCGACCGCGCGGGCCAACAGGGTCTTGCCGGTGCCGGGAGGGCCGTAGAGCAGCACGCCCTTGGGAATCTTGGCGCCGAGCGCCTGATACCGCGACGGATTCTGCAGGAAATCCTTGATCTCGTAGAGCTCCTCGACCGCCTCGTCCACGCCGGCGACGTCGGTGAACGTGGTCTTGGGCAAGTCCTTGTTGAGCTGCTTGGCCTTCGACTTGCCGAAGCCGAAGCCCATCCGGCCGCCGGTCTGCATGCGGGAGAACATGACGAACAGGCCGACCAGCAACAACAACGGCAACAGATAGATGAGCAGTGAACCGAGCACACTGCCCTGGTTCACCACGGTGTTGGTTTTGGCGTTCTTGGCGCTCAGTGCGTCGAACAGCGTCACCCCGTACCCGGTGGGGTACTTGCTGATGACCTTGTCGCTGTTGTCGGTGTCCCCGTTGCCGTTTTTCAGGTCCAGCCGAACCTGCTGCTCACGGTCGTCGATCTGCGCGCTCTTGACGTTGTCGCTGTTGATCTGCGCCATCGCCACCGAGGTGTCTACGGGTTTATATCCGCGGGTGTCGTCGCTGAAATAGAAGAAGGACCACCCGAGCAACAGCACCACGGCGATCGCGGTGAGCGTACGGATCACATTTTTTCGGTTCATTGACTCTCGGACGTCCTCGGCTTCATCTTCCTCGGCCGCCTGCGGGCCGACCAATACGCGCAGCTGGAATAGTCCAGGCTACCGCTAGACCAACGAACCAAGGTTCCCGGCGGTTCTCTCCGCGGCTCGTGCAGGCTCGATCATCGCAGGATCACCGACGCAGCGAGGGCCCTCCCACGTTTCCGGTAGGTGGCATGACTTCCACCGGCGAACGACCGTGTGCTTGGCTGATCGGCGTGCTCAGATCGACCGAACGGTCAGTTGAGACGAATGGGGTGACACTTCGGGTGATCGAGGCGGGCGACCCGGAAGCCCCGGTCGTCCTGCTCGCGCACGGTTTCCCCGAACTGGCCTATTCATGGCGCCACCAGATCCCCGCCCTCGCCGAGGCCGGCTATCACGTACTCGCGCCCGATCAGCGCGGCTACGGTGGCTCGTCCAAGCCTCGCGCCGTGGACGCCTACACCGTGGTCGAGTTGAGCAACGACATCGTCGGCCTGCTTGACGACGTCGGCGCCGAACGGGCGGCACTCATCGGACACGACTTCGGCGGCGTGGTGGCCTGAGGCGCGCCGCTGCTGCACCCGGACCGGTTCTCCGGTGTGGTCGGGCTCAGTGTGCCGCCGGTGCCGCGGCCACGGGTGCCGACGACCCAGGCGTTTCGCAAGGTGTTCGGTGACAACTTCTTCTACATCCTGTACTTCCAGGAGTCCGGTCCGGCCGACACCGAGTTCGACCGGGATCCGGCCGCGACGATGCAAAAGCTGCTGGGTGGCTTGTCGTCGACCGTCGACGAAGCCTCCGCGCTGCGGATGCTGGCGCCCGGCCCGGAGGGCTTCCTCGACCGGATTCCCGAGGCGGGTGGCCTGCCGGACTGGATCACGGCGCAGGAGTTCGCCCATTACGTCGACGAATTCACCCGAAACGGCTTCACCGCACCGCTGAATTGGTACCGGTGTCTGGATCGCAACTGGGAGCTGACCGCGACCACGCCCGCCGAGACGATCGCCGTGCCGTCGCTCTTCGTCGGTGGTACCGCGGACCCGACGCTGGCCTACACGCCCCGGCACCGGGTCGGCGATGTCGTCTCCGCTGAATATCGCGAAGTGATGATCGACGGGGCAGGCCATTGGCTTCAGCAGGAACGGCCGACCGAGATCAACGAAATACTGGTCGGCTTCCTGACCGGATTGGAGCTCAGGTGAGAGTCCGAAGAACTTCGGTGTGTTCCTGACGCCGTCCACCCGGTCGGCCAATCCCGCACGGTGGACTGGAGTACCGAAAATCATCGATACAACCCGCCGAGGCGGCCCTTGTGATCGGTTGCGGGCCGTCGGGCTGGCGATCATCGGCGCCCTGCAACTCCGAGGCGTGGAAAGTATTGCCGCTGCTGATTATTCACACAAGCGTCGCGAGTCGGCGACGACGATGGGCGCACACCCGACGATAGATCCGGCCCAGGGATCACCGTTCGACGTCGTCAAGCCGACGGTGGTGTTCGAGGCCGTGGGCATCCCCGGGATCATCCATGACGTCACGCGGGCGGGCCCCGCTGGGTGCGCGAGTCGTCGTCGCGGGAGTCTGCATGGAACCCGACACGGTGTTGCCGCATTCCGGCATTGCCAAAGGAAATCAGCGTGCAGTTCGTCAACACCTACGGCTGGTCGCGAACGGCACGAGTCAAGGCGCGAACGATGCTGTGCTTACCCAGGTCTACTTTGAAGTCGTTCTGGCTCAACGGGTGCGTATCCTCCATCGCCAGCCGCGCGGCACGGTCGAACGCCCCGCCGTGTGGTCGTTCACCGACAAGGCTCGCCTCAGCAGCCCGCACTCGCCACGGTCTGGCGGCCACACCGCCGAGGGCGATCGCGGCCGCTTGCACGATGCCGTCCCGGATGTGCAGTCCGGCCGCGACCGACACCAGCGCGAAGGCGTAGCTGTGCCGGTCACGGACCTTGAGGTACCACGACGATTCGCCAAAGTCGGACGGGGGCAACTCGATTCCCGTGATCAACTCGCCCGGGCCCAGTATGTTGTCGAGGTGCGGGGAGTCGCCGGGAAGCCGGAAGAAATCGTCGATCGGTATCACGCGAGAACAGACAACGCGATCGCCATGTCGGACGGATGCACCGCGACGCATGACTCGCTGGCACCGAAGATGGCGTGCTCGCGGTGGAAGCCGTCGCGGGCCGCACAGCCGCTGCCGGGGTCACGTTTGTTGCACGAGGTGAATGCCGGATCCATGAAGTACGGGCACCGCGTGCGTTGCATCAGGTTCCCGCCTGCGGTCGCCATATTGCGCAACTGGGTCGTGGCGCCGCTCAGGATCGCCTGCGACAGCACCGGATACTGCGAGCGTACGGCCGCGTGGTTGGCGATGGCGCTGTGGCTGACCCCCGACCCGATCAACACTCCCCCCGCGGTGGTGGGGGTGACTGTGTCGAGCCCCAACCGTCCGACATCGATCACCACGTCCGGATCTTCCACCCCGTTCTTCATCAGGTCCACCAGGTTCGTGCCGCCCGCGAGAAAGCGACCACCCGTGTCGGCGGCCAGCCGGATCGCCTCGCCGACCGATCCGGCACGCTGAAAGTCGCGCCGGAATCGAACGCGACGTCGGTCAGCGGCAGGCCGGTGGCGTCCGCGCCGGTCTGGGCCATCACCGTGCGCACCCCGTTGCCCACCATGGCCGACGCGAATGTGACGTGGCCGTCCGGGTCGGTACGTACCCGACAGCCGGCGGGCATTCGCCGGCCTGGGGGTAGGTCGCGGTGGCCATTCCCACCCCACCGACTTGCCGTCCCGTTGCAGGGAGCGCGCCGCGAGGGGCCGTGCCGCCCAGTCGAATCGCTGTGCGCCCATCCGGTAGCAGTCGAGTAGGTGCTTACCCGACCAAGGTCGGCGATTGGCCGCGTCGTGATCCACGTGATTGCGGATCCGTAGGTCCAGCGGGTCCAGGCCAAGGGTGCCAGCCAGTTCGTCAGGGGCGACTTCGAGGGCGAACAGGCCAGGTGCCTCCCCGGCCCCGCATGAAACACGGTGTGGGCGCGTTGATCCGGTTCACCCGATGGGAAACGGCTGACGTGGTGAGTGGTAGAGAAACCTCGTCGACAATCCTGCCGGCTCACAGAAGTCAGCCACGGTCGATGTCTCGGTGCGGGTGTGGTGTTCGGTACTGCCGATCAGCCCGTCGGTGTCGGCGATCAGCACGACGTCCTGCACGGTTCTCGGTCGGTGACCGGTCGACGTGAACATCTGGTTCCGCGTCAGGACAAGCTTCACCGGTCGGTTCACCGCGCGCGCGGCGGTCGCGCATAGGGCAATGCGCATCCACAGAAACGACTTCGCCCCGAATGCCCCGCCGGCCAGTGGCGACAAGATCCGGATCCGGGACTCCGCGATAGCGAGACAAGCCGCCAGAGCCCGGCGCTCACCGGTGATCCACCGGGTGCTGTCGTGGACGGTCAGCGCGTCACCATCCCACCACGCGATGGTCGACGACAACTCGATCGGGTAGTGCGACGCCACCGGCGTCGTGAAGCGCGCTGACCCGAGCCGAGAGCGCTGGCTCGGCCCTTGGACCGCGGACGTCTTGAAGCCTCTCCTCCTCGAGCTTGACGAAGTGGTCCGGTAGATAGCTGCCGTGGCGGATCGCCCGGCAGCGTCGCTTTCGCCGGATTCGTAGTCGAGGTCGAACAGCGATGTGGCGTAGGTCGCGTTCTCGGGCGTGTCGGCCACCACGACCGCCATGTGCTGCCCGACGTGCTGGGCCGTCAGGTCCGACAGCGGCGGGCTCCGTTCGAGCGGCAAATCATCGGAGAGTTCGGCAGGCAGTGGGTGCAGCGGTGGAGTTCAGCGGTGTCAGCACGTAGATCACCCCGGGCGCGCCCGCGGCCCCGCTTGGCCGACGTCTCCAGCGAGCCGACGGTGACCCGCCCAGCGGACACTCCGGACTGCACCAGCACCGCGTAACAGACGTCGGGGACCTCGAAATCAGCCGCATATCTGGCCAGTCCGGTTACCTTGTCACGTCCCTCCAACCTGTCGACTCGACGTCCGATCTGCTCGGTGCTCTGCACATGACCACTATTGCGCTTCCGTGGCGGCTGGGCATGCTGAACAGGCCAGAGCGCCCGCCCGCAGCGCGCCACAGCGTGTACCGCGGTCAAATCCATCGAGTGCTGTTCGCCCACAGCATGATTCGCGGATAGGCAGCGGGTTCGGTGCGCGGCACGAATCCCCGTTTTCGCGCCGTGCCACCGCGCAAGGGTCCGCGTAGCGACAACCTGAGTCGCCCGATGAAGGCCTTTTCACACCGCCGGAGGCGCTATCGTGCCAGGCATGCCGATCGCAGCGAGAGCGAAGACGCCGACCCGACTCCTCACTCTCGCTGTGGCGGCGCTGACGGCCGTCACACTCTCGGCCTGCGACTCCTCCTCCGGCCCGCCGTCCGAGGACGGTGACGTCCGGCAGGTCACCGTCGTGGGTGCCGGTCAGGTGCAGGGCACTCCGGACCTGCTGACGGTCAACACGTCGATCGAGGCCATCGCACCCGATGTCACCGCGGCGATGAACCAGACCAGCGAGCGCCAGACCGCCGTCATCAACGCGTTGGTGGGCTCGGGTATCGACCGCAACGACATCAGCACCAGCCAGGTGAGCCTGCAGCCCCAGTTCCCGGGCGGGGACAGCACCACGATCATCGGCTACCGCGCGAACAATTCGATCGACGTGAAGATCCGCAAGCTCGACACGGCCTCGCAGGCACTGGCGCTGATCGTCAGCACCGGCGGCGACGCGACCCGGATCAACTCGGTGAACTACACCATCGAGGACGATTCGCAGCTGGTGAAGGACGCCCGGGCCCGGGCCTTCGACGACGCCAAGGACCGCGCCGAGCAGTACGCCCAGCTGTCCGGCCTGGACCTGGGCAAGGTGATCTCGATCTCCGAGTCCGGCGGGGCGACGCCACCGACGCCGATGCCCTACCCGCGGGGCGCGGAGATGGCCGCGGTGCCGGTGCAGCCGGGCCAGCAGACCGTCGGCTTCAGCGTGACCGTGGTCTGGGAGCTGACCTGACGTTTCGCCGCGCCCGGTCAGTCGGCCGGGGCGATGTCGACCGGGATGCCGTTGAGCACGGCGGTGCCCGACAGCGGGTCGAGGGCACGGCCGTCGTTGAGCTGGTTGACGTTGACGCCGGGCTGACCCGCCGCGACGCCCAGCCGCGTGCCACCACGAGCGTGGCCCCATCCGTGTGGCAGCGACACCACGCCGCGCCGCATCCCGGGCATTGGCTCGACCGGTGCCAAGATCTCGCCGCCGGGCCCCTTGACCTTGGCGGTGTCGGCGAGTCCGAGGTCGGCCGCGTCGTCCGGATGGATCTGCAGCGTGCACCGGTTGGTACCGCCGGCGAGCGCAGGCACGTTGTGCATCCAGCTGTTGTTGGAGCGCAGGTGGCGTCGGCCGATGAGGGCGAAACCGTCCGCGTGGTGGCCGAGGGACTCCCGCAGCCGTGCCGCGTCGGCGATCAACGGCTCGGGCGCGAGTTCGATTCGCCCGCTCGGGGTTCGCAGCACCTCGGGCAGCCGCGACCGCAGCGGGCCCAGATCGATCCCGTGCGGCGCGGCCTTGACCCGGTCGAGGGTGAGCCCGCCCGGTGTGGCACCGAAGGCGTCACCGTACGGCCCGAGCCGAAGCATCATGTCGAGGCGACGTTCGTATCCGGGGCCAACGGCCAGCAAAGCCGTCAACTCGTCGACGGCACGCCCCGCCACCGGTGAGTTCGGGTCCGCGGTCTCCTTGGCCAGTGTGGTCGCGATGACCTGCTCGTCGAGGCACGTGGGGTCGCCGTCGGCGCCGACGCCGTACAGGATCAGCGCGATTCGGGACAGGATCTCGGCCTCGTCCGGACGGCCGTCGAGCGGCAGCACGGGCGGCGAGTAACGGACGTTGTTGCGCACCGCGAGGTTGTTCAGCGCGAAGTCGAAATGCGGGCTCTGCGACGGCGGTGGCGGCGGGAGGATGACGTCGGCATGCCGGGCGGTCTCGTTGAGGTACGGGTCGATGCTGAGCATGAACTCGACGCCGTCGAGCGCCCGGTCGAGGCGGTCACCGTCGGGAGCCGACAGCACCGGGTTTCCCGCGATCGTGATCATCGCCTTGATCTGCCCCGCACCCGGGGTTTCGATCTCCTCGGCCAGCGCGGCGGCGGGCAGTTCGGACAGCGCCTCGGGGTGGCCCGAGACTCGGCTGTGCCAGCGTCCGGTCCTGAAGCCGCGTCCCGCTTTCGGCGGCCGCGGCGCGGGCACCGTTGCGCCGAGCGGGAACATCGCCCCGCCGGGTCGGTCGAGGTTGCCCGTCAGAATGTTGATCACGTCGACCAGCCAGCTGCCCAGTGTGCCGAATTCGACGGTGGAGGTGCCGATCCGGCCATAGACCGCCGCCGTCGGCGCCGTCGCCAGTTCACGGGCCAACGCGCGGATCTCGTCGGCGGGCACACCGCAGTGGGTGGCGACGTCCGCGGGCGCGAAGCCGGCTGCGAGCCCGCGGAGTTCGTCGAGGCCGTTGACGTGGTCGGCCAGTCCGCACAGATCCGTTGCGACGAGGTCCTCGTCGAACAGCGCGTGCACGACGGCCAACAGCAGGGCGGCGTCGGTGCCGGGGCGTGGGGCGAGGTGGCGGTCGGCGAATTCGGCGGTGGCCAAACTGCCATTGGACACAAGGGGATTCGCGCCGATGATCACCAGGTAGTCGGTACGGTCGAGGTCGGGGACCGTGAAGGCGACGGGACTGCCGAACAGGTAGCCCAGCGCGACGTGTCACCCGACCATTGGTGACTGTCAGCGTCAGACCACAGGTGGCCTCGCACAAAGGGCAGATCCGAAGGGCTGTCCGGGTGTCGGCCATCCAGGCATTCTGCGCCGGTTACCGCTGCTCGTACACCTTGGGGTCCAGCGTGCCGATGTACGGCAGGTCGCGGTAGCGCTCGGCGTAGTCCAGTCCGTATCCGACGACGAACTCGTTGGGGATGTCGAAACCCACGTACGCGATGTCGACGTCGTCACGCACGGCGTCGGGTTTGCGCATGAGCGCGCACACCCGTAGCGACCGCGGATGCCGCGTCGCCAGGTTCCGAAGCAACCAGGACAAGGTCAGCCCCGAGTCGACGATGTCCTCGACGATGAGCACGTCACGGTCGTTGATATCGCGATCAAGGTCCTTGAGGATGCGCACCACACCCGACGACGACGTGGACGAGCCGTAGGAACTGACCGCCATGAACTCCAGCTGGGTCGGCAGCGGGATCCTGCGGGCGAGATCGGTGACGAAGAAGACCGCGCCCTTGAGCACCGTGATCAGCAGCAGATCCTGATCGCTCGATTCGACGGCGTCGCGATAATCCTCGCCGACGCGCGCGCCGAGTTCGGCGATCTTCGACTGGATCTCGTCCGATGAGATCAGCACCGACTTGATGTCGCCCGGATAAAGCTCGGCGGGTTGATCAGCCACGCCCACAGCGTGCCATGTGAGGACCCCGGGGGCCAACCGCGCACGCCCTCAGACCGGCTCGGTGTGCAGCGTCAGCAGGCCGTCGCGGCGTTCCGCGATCAGCCGCCGGTGCCGCAGCGGCGAGCCGACGGCCACGCCCCCCTGCCCCCGCCACGCGGTGACCAGAGTGTCCACTCCGCGGATCTGCTTGTCCGTCAGCCCGCTGGCACCGCCGGCCAGCAGCCATCGGCGAATGACCCTGCGCCTGACGGCCTCGGGCAACGTGGCCAGCCGGCCGGTGTCGAGTCCCTGCCCTGCACCGAACTCCGCCAGCGCCCGCTCGGCCAGCCCGTCGAGGGTATCGGTGTCCTCGCGCAGGGCGGTTGCGGTGCGGGCAAGCGCTTCGGCGACCCCTCCGCCGAGCACCTCCTCAAGCAGCGGCAGCACCTCCGCGCGCAGCCGGGCACGGGTGAACCGGCGGTCCGCGTTGTGCGGGTCATGCCACGGGTCGATGCCCAGTTCGGCGCACGCGGCGTGGGTGACGCTGCGGCGGACACCGAGCAGCGGCCGGTACCACGGCGGATCGCAGGGCCGCATGCCCGCGATCGAACGGGTGCCCGAACCCCGGCCCAGACCCAACAGCACCGTCTCGGCCTGATCGTCGAGCGTGTGCGCCAACAGCACCGGTGCGCCGGCGCGAGCCTCGTCGAGCGCGTGGTAGCGGGCGGTTCGTGCCGCCGCTTCTAGACCACCGTCGGTCCCAACATCGACGGAAAGAACTTGTGCATCAACGCAGCCAAGGGTGATCGCCTGTTCGCTCGCGGTCGCCGCCACCCGCTGCGAGTCGGGCTGCAGACGATGATCGACGATCAGTGCGGTGGTCGGCATCGTCCGCGCCGCCACCGCGGTCAGCGACAGCGAGTCCGCGCCACCCGACAGTGCCACGCACCAACTCGGGACGCCTGCGGCGTGATCGCGAACGAATTTAGCGACGGCCGCCTGCAGCGTCGCTACAGCACCCGTTCGATCCATCGCTGCGGCTCATCGACTTCAATTGGCAGCGGCAGGGTCTCGGCGCTGGACCAGACGGTGTTGAACCGGGCCATGCCGACCCGGGACACCACGTGGTCGACGAAGGCCTTGCCGCGGGTGTACTGGCTGAGCTTGGCGTCGAACCCCAGCAGCGCACGAACGACCCGCTGCAGGGGCGGCTGCTGACGCGAGCGGCGCTCGTCGAACCGGCGCCGGATGGTGCCCACCGACGGCACCACCGCCGGTCCGACGGCGTCCATCACATGATCGGCGTGGCCCTCCAGCAGCGTCCCCAGCACCAGCAGCCGGTCCAGCGCCTGGCGCTGCGGTTCGGACTGGACCGCCCGCAGCAATCCGATCATTCCGCTGGAATTCGGCTCCGGTGCTGCACCGTTGGAGTCGTTGCGGCGGCTGCGGACGAATCCCGCGAGTCTGCCGGCCACCGCTGCGAGGTCTTCGCTCGCGTCGTCGGTGAGTATCGCCAGGGCCCGCGACATGTGGTCGGCCAGCCACGGATTGGCACGGAACTGCACCCGGTGCGTCACCTCGTGCAGGCACACCCAGAGCCGGAAATCGGCGGGCAGTACCCGTAATTGACGCTCGACGGCGATGACGTTCGGATACACCAGTAGCAACTCGCCGCCGTTCGGCCCGAACGGGTCGTACTGGCCGAGGATGCCCGACGACACGAACGCCAGCACGGCCCCGGTCTGCGCGCCGGTGATCCTGCCGGTGATCGGCCGCGGCCGGGCCGTGTCGCTCTCGTCGCTGCCACCCGTCATGATACGCATGGATTGCGTTGCAGCCCTGATCCATTCGACGCGGTCCACGATGCGCGACTCGGGAATCTCCCCGCCTTCACTCAGGCCCGTGACCTCGCGCACCGGCAGCTCTGCGCTGCGCGACGCCTCCGCGAGCTGGTCGATGACCTGGTTGCGGGTGTAGTCGGTGGCCGCCGGACCGGGCCGGGCCAGCTTGGCGCCGACGGTCGCCGCGAACTGCCAGTCGACCGCGCGGCTGACGTTGAACTTGGAGGAGGTGGAGGAGCTCACGCGCTGCACCCGCACGATCGCAGCGCGGCCGAGATGGCATCGATGGCCGTGCGGCCGGTCGGCCCGGCGTTGTTCGAGATGAACCCGAACGTCAGCACGCGTCCACTCGAATCGGTGACGAAGCCCGCCAGCGCATTGGTTCCGGTCAGCGATCCGGTCTTGGCGCGCAGGTAACCCAGCGAAGCCCGGCCGGCGTCGGTGTCGAGGTATCGGTTGGACAGCGTGCCGCTTCCGCCGGCGATCGGCAGCAGGTCGACCAGCGGACGCAGGTCGGGCTGATCGTTGCCTGCGGCCGCGTTCACCACGCCGTCAAGGGTTTCGGCGGTGAGCCGGTCGTCGACCGACAACCCACTGGAGTCCACCAGGTGGGCGCCGCCGGTGTCGATCTTGGCCTTGTCGAGCTGGCTCAGCACCGCCCCGACGGCGCCGTCGAAGCTCTGCGGCCGATTCAGCTTCGCGGCCACCTCACGGCCGATCGATTCGGCCATCACGTTATCGGAATTGTTCATCATCTCGCGCAGCCGCTCCATCAGCGGCGGTGACTGGACGGTCGCGATCTCCTTGCCACCGCGCAGCCCGGCGGGCATCACCCCGACCGTGGCCGGGTCGACCTTCAGCGCCACGGCCAGCGCGCGGCCGGCGTCCAGTGCCGGGGTGGTGGACCGCGCCGAGTCGACACTCACCGGCTGGGTACGACCGCCGTCGAGCATCACCGCCTCCATCGGCGCGATGTCGCCGCCGTCGATGTCGCGTGGATCCCAGCCGGGCGCCATGGTGGGGCCGCTGTAGTCGCTGACATCCACCTGGACCCTGGTCACGGCGACACCACTGCGCCGCACCTGGTCGGCCAGGTCGCTGATGCGCGCCGCGTCGCGGTACCACGTCGGCTGTTTCGAGGGCGCCGCCGACAGCGTGGGATCACCGCCGCCCTCGAGCACGACGAGGCCGGCGGTCTGGTCGGCGGCCAGCACCCTCGTGGTGAGCCGGGCGTCGCGATCCAGGGTCAACAGGGCGGCCGCCGTCGTGAGCACCTTGTTGGTGGAAGCCGGCTGCATCGGGATGTCGGCACCCCGGGCCCACAGCTGGGCGCCGGTGATCGCGTCGGTGATCCGGCCGGTAAAGGTACCCAGATTCGGGTCGGCGGCCAGCGGCGCCAGCAGGGCGGCCAGCCGGTCGGGCGTCGGTTTCTCCGCAGACTCGGCGACGGGCACGATCCCCGGATGGGCGACCGCCGCGGCCGGCGCGGGCTCGACGGCCTGCGCATCGCCGGTCGGGTGCCCCTTGGTGATGACGGCGGCGGCGGCCACCACCGCGGCGACGAGCAGCAGAACCGCCACCCCGATCGCTACGTGGGTGGATCGTCGCCACCGAGTGGACCGCATAACTCTCCTGCTCTCGATGACTGCATTGCCGAGCCACCCGCCTACAGCAGGGTATCGCTCGATTAGGGTTGACCCGCGTCGTCACCCGACGACTTCTTGACCAGAGCGATGAAGGAGCCGCGGCGATGCAGTTCGACGTCGTCATCGAGATCCCCAAGGGTTCGCGCAACAAATACGAGGTGGATCACGACAGCGGAAAAGTGAAGCTGGACCGCTACCTGTTCACCGCGATGGGCTATCCGACCGACTACGGCTTCATCGACGACACCCTGGGCGAGGACGGCGATCCGCTGGACGCCCTGGTGCTGTTGCCCGAGCCGGTGTTCCCCGGTTGCGTGGTGGAAGCCCGACCGGTCGGCATGTTCCGGATGACCGACGAAAAAGGCGGCGACGACAAGGTGCTCTGCGTGCTCGCCGACCCGCGGTGGGACCACATCGCCGACATCGGGGACATCTCGGAATTCGAACTCGACGCGATCAAGCACTTCTTCGTGCACTACAAAGACCTCGAGCCGGGCAAGTTCGTCAAGGCCGCCGACTGGGTGGGCCGCGAGGAGGCCGAGGCCGAGGTCAACCGGTCGTTTGACCGGTTGAAGAACTCCGATCACTGATTTTTCATTGCCGTAACACGCGGTAACCCGCACGTGGCATCAGCCGCCGATGATGGCGGTGTGTTGATGCATCAGGGAATCGGCCTGGACGCCTTCAACGCGATGCCGATGCGACGGGCCGTACACGCGGTGTACGAGTGCTGCTACAGCGTGCCCCTGGCCGCCGATCTGGCGAGGTGCCGCCCGTATGGCAACCACGATCAGTGCTTCCGCCAGGCCGACAGCCTGCTCTTCGCGCTCGGCGAGGACTCCGTCGATTCGATCTTGCAGGCCTACCCGGACATCGGACGGCGCCCCGGCAGTGAGAAGTCGCAGGCCGAGCAATGCGCGATCTGGTGCGATCGGCCCGAGATGATGGATCGGCTTTCTGCGGCCTCCAGGCGCTATCTGGACCACTTCGGCTTCGGTTTCGTGATGTTCGTCAACGGATTCACCGCCGAGGACGTGCTCGCGACGATGACCGACCGCATGCACAACGACGGCGAGACCGAGCGCAAGGTCGTCCGCAACGAACTGGCGCGCATCAACCGCACCCGGCTCGGGCGCATGCTGGGCCCCGAAGGTGGCTACGACAACTGGTGACCGGCAGTGGCCGCTACGCGGACTGCCAATCCTTGATCGCGGTGTCCTGTTTCTGACCGAGTTCCATGACGAAATCGGCAGGCGCGGGATCCGATGGCGGACCGTCGAATTCGATCGTCGCAGCCGTATTGCCCTCGGTGAACGTCAACACGGTCACGGACTCGGTCCCGTCCGGCGACGTCCCGGAGAGCATCGTCCCGCCGGCGCCCTGCGCCGCGGGCTGCGACTGCGTATTGGCCATGTCGGCGGGGTCTGCGGCGAGCGCGGCGACTGCGGCCTGCGCGTCGGGCAGGACGAGGATGGTGGTGGTGATCTGCCGCGTGCCGCCCTCTCGGGGTGTGTACACCGCCTCGACACCCGGACGCCCCTCGGGATCGATGTCGAACGGTGCGGCGCTGTACGCCAGCGAGTCGCTGACGTCGACCGGCAGCATGGTGTAATCGCTGAATCCCTCTGCGGCAGAACGCAACCCGTTGATGGTCATGCCAACGCCCAGCAGCGCGCCGGCGGCCGACGCGACAACCACTCTTGTCGAATTCTTCATTGCCACGCTCCAATCTGACAGTTTCTCGAGAGAATGCCGTGGTGTCAGCAGGGATAGCAGGCGAAACCGCGCCAGCCATCACGCCAGAACCAACCGGGGCCGCACCCCATCGAACCCGTCGTCCCGTGGCAATCCAGCAATTGGACGCCGGGCGGTCGAGCGGGCGCAGCTTGCGTCTGCACCGAGGTATCTCGGGCGGCCAGCGCGGCGGACGCTGTCTGAGCCGTCGCGAGCGGGCCCGCGATCACCGCGGCCACCGCAAGAGTCGTCGCCCGAACGGCGATCTCGTTCCTCTTGAGCCAAGTGTCACGCGGTGCAATCTCCCAGACCGATGCGTGCACGCCATGCACATCCGCTCAACCTTGCGCGAATCGCGTCCTTCTCATACAGGCGTCACTTGAAACGGATGACTCACCTTGATGAGTTGCGCAGGCGGATCGTGCGACTGCCACACGCGCCGCGGCAGAGCGACGGCCAGCAACCCGCATGCCGTAGCGATAGTTACACAAACGCAGGTACACTCGAGTTCCCAACAGGTTCTGCGGGTGAGGTGACATGAGGTATCCACCGGATCAAAAGGAAAAAGCACGCGCCGCGCTCCTGCGAGTCGGTATGCGTTCGATGAAGGTCGCAGGCTTCAACGGGATCGGCGTGGACGGGCTCGCGGCGGCGGCGGACGCCACTTCAGGAGCCTTTTACTCCAACTTCGCGAACAAAGAAGAGATGTTGGAGGCGATCGTCGACGCCGCCGTCGGTGAGCCGTACCTTTCGGGGCCCGAGTCGGGCACGAAAGCCGAGCGGCGGTCACAATTCAAGAAGTTCCTAGCGGATTACATCAGCTATCACCATGTAGCCGACCCGGCCGGCGGTTGTGTGATGCCCGCACTGAGTGCGGACGTGGCGCGCGCGGGGCCATCAACCCGTAAAGCCTACGAGCACAGAATCTCTGCGCTGACAGACCGGATTGCGGACGTGCTCGATGGCCCGCGAGCGCAGCGGCGAAGTCAAGCATGGAGCATCGTTTCGCTGATGGTCGGCGCGATTTCGATATCACGCGCCATGGCGGACGAAACTGCGCAGAAGGAAGTGATCGATTCAGCACGCAAGACGGCCAACCGACTTGTTTCGCCACCCCGGCAGAGGCGTAACCCACCCGACCAACAATAAGCCCCTAGACACCGTACATTCAGAATCGGTGCTGGGCCCGAACGAATTGTGCTGCCCGCTCGCCGATGACGACGCACGGAGCCATGGTGTTGGCGCTGGTGATCCGCGGCATGATCGACGCGTCGGCGACGCGCAGATTGTCGATGCCGTAAACCTTCAAATGACCATCGACAACCGACATGGGATCACGGCCCATCTTCGCCGTCCCGGACTCGTGCCAGTAGGTGGTGACGGCGTTGCGCAGATACGTTTCCAACTCGGCACCCGACAAGTTGCCGGGCATCACTTCTCGGGCGACGAAAGGACGAAGTTCGGCAGAGCTGCCGATTTCACGCAGGGTTTCCACGCAGGTGATCGCCGTTTTGATGTCGTCGGGATGGGCCAGTGCGTTGGCTTCGATCCGAATGGGATCAGCGGCACGGGGTCCCGATAAGTGCAGCCGACCACGGCTCCTCGGGTGCGTCGGTGCACCGAACAGAGTCCACCCCGCCACTGGCAGACCGAATTTGGCGACATTTTCGGGTGTTGCTTTCGGGAACGCGCCCAGACAGGCGAACAAGTCGGGCCCGTCGATGTCCGCTGCTCCGGAGTCCCAGAACAGCGTGGCGCCAACCTGAGCGCTGCTGGGTACGCCCTCGGGGAATTCCCACACGCAGTCGAATCCGAAGTGGTCTTGGAAATTCCGCCCCACGCCGGGAAGGTGCTGCCGAATAGGGACGCCGACGCGACGCAGTTCGTCCTCATCACCTATACCTGACTGCATCAGCACCTTGGGTGTGTGGATCGCTCCCAGCGACAGCACGATTTCTACATCCGCACTCACCCTGTGCAGGGTTCCCGCATGTTCCACTTCCACACCGGTCGCGCGGTTACCGTCGAAGATGACTCTCGTCACCAGCGCCTGCGTCAGCACGGTCAGGTTGGGCTTTTCCAAGTAAGGGCCCGCATATGTGCGGAATATGGAAACGCGCTTTCCATTACGCCAGCGTAGATCAGCGATCGCCGCGCCGCGGTACGCTTCCATCAGCCGACCGTTCGGACTCTGGTATGTCGGGATACCAAGTCCTTTCGCCACGTCGAGCGCCGTAGGGGCCAACGGGTGGACGCCGGGCGCGGGTTGGACGAATATGAGTCCGTCGCGGCCACGGTGAGAGGACTCTCCGGTCCCGTGCCAATCCTCGATGCTGCGGTACAGATCGAGGACGGATTCGTATCCCCATGCCGCTTCACCAGATTGAGAAGCGAAGTAGTCCCAGTCGCTGCGGTGTCCGCGCGCCCAGATCATCACGTTGATGCTCGATCCGCCACCGAGCACCTTCCCCATCGACAACGGAAGTGAGCGCCCGTGGATCTGTGGATCAGGTTCGGCAGTGAAGGCCCAGTCGCGCTCGCTGCCCAGATTGAGCGGCCATTGGTCGGCCTCTGTGACGCTGGGAACCTCATCGGTACCGCCTGCTTCCAGAAGCAACACCTTAACCTGCGGGTTTTCGGCGAGTCGACTTGCAATCACCGATCCCGATGTCCCGGCTCCACAAACGACGATGTCGTACTGGCTCTCCATCTCCCTTGTCACCATTGCCTCCTGGCTAGGTATAACGAACGATATTTAATCAAAACATGCGGTTCACCAAAATGGTTCATGGTCAAGCGGATTCACAGGAAGCGCGCAGTTGGCCATTGCTGGCAGGCGCACACATAGCCGCATACTAACGCTCGCACTTCAGTTACTCGCCAACGTCGTTCAGCCACAACGGCCCATACGGCGCATTGACGAAAGCAGCCTGGATTCAAGGACAAAAACAAGATACCGGTCGCTATCTCAAGACATGGGCGCATCCCTCGGACGCTACGGGGCTTACCTTCCCGCGAAGGTTTACGCGGCAAGATCTTTCGCTACCAGAGCCGAAGACATCGGTGGCCTCAGTTACGGCGCACTGCGGGTCGTCGGCAACGCACCGGGTGATCTGACGATTCCGGAGTTACTTCTTTTTCAGACAAGTCCGTTGCAGTAGCACCGCGACCGCGAATGTGTCGACAGAACCGGTCGATGAGGTACCAACGTCGTTTCACTGCGTCGATAAGAGTGGCCCGGGGGGTCTACTACTCGCCGTCGGTAGCGGACATCGAGAGATCAACGACGGTCCCTATCGCAAGCCGTTCCAGAGCTTGTCCGGCGATATCCACCAACCCGTCGAACTCGGCGGACCCGCGGATCGAATCATTCTCGGAGCGCTGCGCACGCGGGTTCTGCAGCTGTCGAAAGGCAAGGCCGCAGGTGCGCTCTCGTACTTCACACCTGTTGAGCACGCGAAGAAAGCCCGCGCCACGGGCCGGACCGAGTCCTGTCGGTGGTCTGAGTCTTTTGACCCACCGGTGCGGAGCGCGCGGCGAATCGTTCGACCACCCCAGAATTCGGTGTTATCGATACCCGATACCGCTGGCGGCGGTGCCGGCGTCCCAGCCGCAAAAGCCGCCGAATGACCGGACGAAGACGTCGACGTCAGCAGTCCGGCCGCGCACAGAAGCGCTCGCACACCGACACGAGGTAGTGCCGAGCGCCGCGCACCTCGCACAGTTATTCACTTTACGGTTTCGTGGGTGGGCGTCCCAACCTGGCGCGACACCGCCGCCATCCGCGGCCCGTTCACCATCCCACCCTAATCTTCAAAATAGCAACGCACCCTGTGGCCGTGCGTGGCATAGGGGCTTGATCGGCGTGCGTACGCGCCGCAACAGTATTCGCCACCGGAATGGTCACCTAACAAACCCGCACTTTTCGCTGCGCGCCGGGCGAGACGCAAACCGTCGCCGATAAGGTATACGAGTTGCTCTAGAGCACAGCATGTTTCAAGCACAGTTTGAATCAGCCGCTCTTGTTACGCCAGATCAAGCGTGACGACGCTATCCTCGAGCCCGCCGGAGTGCCCTCGGATACCGGGCTTGGCGGGTTGCGTAGAAAGTCACGAAATCGGTAGGCGAAGTCAGGCATCAGACCGTCGTAGACGCCGGGTGGCTAACACTGAAGATAATTCGTCCATCACAGCCGAACGATCCATTGCGCGAGCTCGTGGCGTCCGTCGCTTACAGCCCACGAGAGACTGCAGATAACATCCCGCGGGCGATGACGTCGGAGTAGAACAAGGACATCAATGTTCGCCCGGTATGTCGTACATCCGGTCCGTCCGCTGAATCAGATCGATCAATACCGTGCCGGGGACTCGGACGATCTGGTTCACCAGGCCGGCGCCTGCCAGATCCGCCACGGCCGGGTCGGAATCCTCCCGCAGCTCGTCGGAGATCAGGGTTAGGCCCGCCGTCTTGGATGGAGTTCACTCGACCTCGTGGGGTTGCGCCATCGGTGGCGGTGATTGTGTCGACTCGTTGTACCAGCCGACAGCGGGTTCCGCGATAACAGTCTCGCGGTCGGTAACGCCCACGTAGCAATGTGTAGCACATTCTGCTACGATTGGTTCGTGAAGACCATCGCTCAGCGTGATCTCCGGAACGACAACGCGAAGGTGATGGACGCGGTGACAGCGGGCGAGACATTCGTCGTCACGCGCAACGGTGAACCGGTCGCCGAACTTCGGCCGATCCGCGTCGCGCGCCCCACCTTTCTCCGCCGCGACGAATTGTCTGCGATGGCCGGCGCCGCTGTCCGTATAGATCATCGTCAGTTCCGCGCCGATCTCGACCGGCTGATCGGCCAGGACATCTAAAGGTGAGCGCGGGCCTTTTGGACACCTCGGTGGTGATCGACTGGCACGATCCGGCCGTCATTGCGGCGCTACCTGACGAGATGGCGATCTCGGCGATCACAGCTGCCGAGCTGGCCGCCGGTCCGCTGCTGGCCACCACACCGACAGAGGCGGGCAAGCGTCAGGCCCGCCTACAAGAGGTCGAATCCCGTTTGGAGCCAATCCCTTTCGACGGTACGGCTGTCCGAAGCTACAGCCTTGTCGTGGCCGCCGTGGTACGCGAGGGACGCAAGCCGCGAAGCAGATTTGCTGACTTGCTGATCGCCGCGACAGCACACGCGCACCGTCTGGATCTGTACAGCCGCAACGCCGAGGACTTCGCCGGGCTCGAAGATCTGGTCCGCGTCGTGCCCGTGTGACCAATACCCGGCGAGCCTGCGCCCGCCTTTGTGGGGGCGGAGCTACATCTGCCAGTCGTTGGAGCTGTCGTGCCGCGAGTAGGCGCCGCCGCTGGAGTTCTTCACCACGATGGGGTCACCGGCGTTGAAGTTGTCGAAGAACCATTTAGCGTTGGCAGGGCTGATATTAATGCAGCCGTGGCTGACGTCGCGCTTGCCTTGGTCATCCACCGACCAAGGCGCGCTGTGGACGAAGTCGCCGCTGTCGTCGAAACGGACGGCGAGCTCGACTGTCGTCCGGTATCCGTAGGTCGAGTTGACCGGAACCCCGTAGGTTGAGGAGTCCATCACTACTGACGGCATCTTCTCTTGGACGTAGTAGGTGCCGTTGGGAGTTTGGTGACCCCCGGCCGTCATCCCCATCGACATCGGAATGGTCTTCTCGACCACCCCGTTGCGGGTGACCGTCAGCTGGTGCGTGGCGTCGTCGGCGGTGGCCACCAAAGCATCCCCGGTCTGGAAGCTGGACACCGTGCCGCCCGCGTCGACCGTCACCGCGGTGTGCGCGGGCCAGAAGCTCATCGGGCGCCAGCGAAGCTGCGTGGGCGTCATCCAATAGAACTTGCCGGGCACCGGCGGGACCGAAGAGACGTGTACGGCGTCTTCGGCTGCAGCGGAATCATCGACGAGTCCCGGGAAGTTGACGATGATCGGTTGAGCCACCCCGACCGTTGAACCGTTTGCTGGCAACAACTCCGGTGGCCCGAACGGTGCCGTGCCGGTGAACGGTGTCGGGTCTTGTCCCGCGTCGGGACCGGCGACCACTCCTGGATCCCCGGGGGCCGGATCCGCCAGAGCCGGACTCGTGCCCAATAACAGGGCCGCCAGCGAAACCGCCCCAACCACCTGCAAAGCGGCGACCACGCTGGCCCTCGTGCAGCCCCACATAGCCATCCCTTCGATCGAATGCTGCGAGCAGTCTCGCACAGCGCATCGGTTTGACCCCCACCCGGTGGGTACCTTCCGAGCAGACACGGAACACGCCGGTCGGGGGGACGGGATGCGACATGAGAGCACGCGTTAGAAGGGCGGATCGCTCTGCCGAAGAATAGGTTTCTGCCCGTGTGCTCGATGTGGCATCGCTTCTCGCGCTCGTTACGGCAGGCGCCCTCACGCTGAGCAGCTGCGGGCACCAGCCAGCGCCACCTGCCGCGCCGGCCCCGAACCCGGCCGAACCAGCATCAGTGAAGATCGAGCCGGTTCCCGGGGCCCACGACGTCGACCCGGTCGCACCGGTGTCGGTCACCGCCCACACCGGGACACTGACCAAGGTGGCGATGGTCAATGACGCCGGCAAGCCTGTCGACGGTGTGCTGACCCCCGACTCCAAAGTCTGGCATCCCGTCGTGCCCTTGGGCTACGGCCGCACCTACACGCTCACCATCGCCAGCCGTGGCCCAGCCGGAAAGACTGCAACGCAGCCAGTTTCGTTTTCCACGCTCACCCCACCCAATCAAACCAAGGTGTCGTTCCAGACCACATCGGAGGCGACGCGGGCCGACGGCGCCACCTACGGAGTCGGCACAGTCATCGTCGCGCACTTCGACGAACCGATCACCGACAAGGCCGAGGCGGAGCGGCGCCTCGTCGTCACCACTTTCCCGCCGACAGCGGGCTCGTGGAACTGGATCGACGACCAGAACGCGCACTGGCGCCCCGAGCACTACTACCCGGCGGGCACGACAGCGACCGTCGATGCGAAGATCTACGGAATCCAAATGGCTCAGGTGTGTTCGGACAACAGGACGAGCACCTGAAGTTCACTATCGGTGAATCTCCTATCTCTATCGAAGACGGCCGGACCCACCGGGCCAGTGTTTATCGCAACGGCACGCTCGTGCGGACCATGCCAACGTCGACGGGAATGGGCGGCACCGAACAAGTGAATGGACGGACCCTGTCGTTCTGGACACCGCCGGGTGACCGTCCCATGGGATCAGTGGCGCGAAGGCGCGCGCTGAGCTGAGGCCAGGCCGTCTCAGGCCGTCACCAGAACTGCTGGCTGTATCCGGTCATCCCGAAGCCAGCGATGAATGAGGCGATGACAATGCCGATCCCGACCGCTGGCCAGATTCTGCGCATTGGATTTTTCCCTTCGGTTCCGCGAATTTGCACGACGGACGCCACAGCAAATACCTGCTGTATCAAGGGATTCGATAATCAAGCGCGTCGGTTGAGCCACCGCCCATGATGTGCCGATGGACGAGGTTGTTCACGGTCACTGCGATGCCCGGTTTCAGACGGTTGCCGACGCCCTGACGTCCGGGCTCGCCTCCGCGGGGAGATCGGCGCGGCCATCGCCATCGACATCGAGGGCGAGCTCCTGGCCGTACTCATGCTCATCGACCGCTGACTCGTGGAACCGTCCGCGCCGGTGGCCCGCTACTGGCCCGAGTTCGCGGCAAATGCAAGCAGGACATCGACTTCCGCCGTCTTCTGACGCACAACTCCGGGTTGTCGGGATGGGATCGGCCGTTCACCAACGACGACGTGTACGAACGGGCCAAGTCCACGGCGGCGCTGGCCGCGCAGGCGCCGTGGTGGGGACCCGGAACCGCGTCGTGCTATCACGCCCTGACCTACGGCCACCTGATCGGCGAGGTCTTGCGCCGGGTCACCGGACAGACGTCGAAGGACTTCGTCCGGGACGAGATCGCGCGTCCACTGGGCGCCGACTTCCCGATCGGCGCCCTGCCCGGCGGCGCCGACCGGATCGCGGAGATCGTGCCTTCCACCGCTGGCCCTGCCGATGGACCAACTCACTGAGGTGATGCTGAAGACTTTCGCGGGACCACCCCCGGATCCGGAACCTGGGAACACCGCGGCGGGGCTGCGGCCGACGTCGGGCGGCCAACGGCCATGGCAATGCCCGGTCGCTGGCCCGCATCCTGTCGCCGATTTCCCTGGGCGGCGAGAAGTTCTGTTTCTGGGGCGGCCGGGGTGGCCAAGATGGCACCCGGCGTCGGGGGTTGGCCGCGCACGGAGCGCTACTTCACCTCGATCTACGAGGCATTGGCCTGATGGCCGGTCGACGCCAGGTGGTCGAGCACTTCGCGACCGAGCGCGCGTAGGTCCTGCCGCGGCGTCGCGCCGATCAGCGTGACGCCGTCCGCGACGCCGGCCCGGTCGATGTCGGAAATCAACCCGGCCAATCCCGCCACCGTACCGGCGTAACGCATGGTGCCACCGTCCCCGGAACGGGAGCCGAGGACGGTACGGGCCGACCGAAAGTCGCCGGCCACCGCGACGGTCACGTCCAGGATGACCGCGACGTCCTCACCGCCCGCCCGGATCCGCGCGCGGACCCGCCGGGCCTGCTGCAGGTCGGGCGCGATGACCCGCACCGTCCGCTGATCGCCCTCGGTCAGCTCGCTCCAGTCATCACCGGGAGCATCTGCCACGAATAGCCGCACAGCACCACGCTAGGTGCGCGGACGAGGCGTGTCGATGGTTCCGCTCAGGCCGAATCCAAGGCGTCTTTCTTCGCGTCGTGAACCCGCGTCTTGTACAGGCTCGCGACGGTGGTGATGATCAGCGTCACCACGATCACGCCGAGGCTGAGCAGGGTCGGGATCTCGGGGACGGGAACGTGCTCACCGCCGTTGATGAACGGCAACTCGTTCTCGTGCAGCGCATGAAGCACCAGCTTCACCCCGATGAACGCGAGGATGAACGCCAACCCCTGAGACAGGTAGACGAGACGCTTCAGCAGGTCGCCGAGCAGGAAGTAGAGCTGCCGCAGCCCCATCAACGCGAAGACGTTCGCGGTGAACACCAGGTAGGGCTCCTGGGTCAGGCCGTAGATCGCGGGAATCGAGTCCAGCGCGAAGATCAGGTCGGTGGTCCCGAGTGCGACGATGACCAGGAACATCGGCGTCATCAGCCGCTTGCCGTTCTCCTTGACGTAGAGCCGCAGACCCTCCCACTTGTCGGTCATGCTCAGGTGGTTGCGCGCGAACCGCACCACCGCGTTGTCGCCGTCGTCGTCGTGGTTGGTGTCGCGGACCAGGGTGACCGCCGTGTAGAGCAGGAACACACCGAAGATGTAGAACACCCAGGAGAACTGGTTGATCGCCACCGCGCCGAGCGCGATGAAGATGCCGCGGAAGATCAGCGCCAGGATGATGCCCACCAGAAGCGCCTGCTGCTGGTACTTCTTGGGCACGTTGAAGCTGGCCATGATGATCAGGAAGATGAACAGGTTGTCGACCGACAGGCTGTACTCGGTGAGCCAGCCGGCGAAGAACTCCAAGCCGAACTGGCTGCCGTGGAAGAACCAGACCCAGACGCCGAACGCCACCGCCAGCCCGATGTAGATCGACAGTGCGATCACCAGCTCGCGCCGCGAGGGTTCGTGTGGCCGCCGGCCGATCACCACCACATCGAAGAGCAGGACGGCGATCGTCAGGCCCAGCGTGATGATCCACTCGAGCTGGCTTACTTGCATCAGAATCCTCCGGTCGTCTTATAACGCCGGAGGTCTCTTCCACCGCCGCGACGAATGCCTTCATCGCGATGCGGCCCGCAGTACCGGTCGGCCGATGACGGCCGACGTGGTGACGACACCGCGGCTAAGGAATACTCCCCTCCACACAGGATTCTGCCAGCTTCGGGTCCCGAACCGAAACCCGGGCCGGTGAACATACGGTTACAGCCATGGCCCACACCCAGCTGCCCGGCGTATTCGCCGACGTGCAGCCGCTGCTGGAGCACTACGGATACCTGGGAGTGGGCGGCATGCTGTTCCTGGAGGACTTCGGCATCCCGGTCCCCGGCGAGATCATGTTGATCGCCGCGGCGGTGTTCGCCGGCGCCGGGCAGATGAACATCGCGGTGGTGTTCGTGGTCGCGGTGCTGGCCGCGGTCATCGGTGACAACGTCGGGTTCGTCGTCGGGCATTTCGGTGGCCGCCCGGTCGCCGAGCGGTTCGGGCGGTACGTCCTTCTGACCCCCGAGCGGCTGGATCGCGCCGAGAACTACTTCAACCGGCACGGCGGGAAGATCGTCACCGCGGCGCGCTTCATCGACGGGCTGCGCCAGATCAACGGACTGCTGGCCGGGATCGTCGGCATGCACTGGCTGAAGTTCCTTGGCTACAACGCCCTGGGCGCCGTGTTGTGGGTGGGCGCCTGGTGCGCCGCGGGGTACCTCGCGGGGGAGCACATCGCCGAGATCTACGACACGTTCGAGCGGTACAAGTGGTATGTGGCCGGGGCGGCCGCCGTCGTTATCGCAATTGTGATCACCCGCCGTGTGCGGCGCGGGCGGGCCAGGCGGGCGGCTTAGTAGTTTGTAGTCGTGTCAACGGACGATCTGCCGCCCCGGGAGGTACCCGCGCAGTATCTGCGGTCTTCGTCGGCGTCCGAGCCGCGCACCCTCATCGACATCCTCTACGACACCGCGGCCCGGTTCCCCGACGCCGCCGCGCTCGACGACGGCACGGTGCAACTCACCTACGCGGAGTTGATCAGCGACATCGAGGAGAGCGTGCAATGGCTGGCCGCCCGGGGCATCGGCCGCGGCGACCGCATCGGCATCCGGATGCCCTCGGGCAGCTATGCGCTGTACGTGGCGATCCTCGCGGCGCTGGCCACCGGCACGGCCTACGTACCGGTCGACGCCGACGATCCCGAGGAACGGGCCGCGCTGGTGTTCGGCGAGGCGAATGTGGTCGGCGTGATCACCGATCGCGGTTTGGTCCGCTCGACGGGCGTATCACGCGGCTGGCGCGCGGCGCCGCCGCTGGGCCGTGACGACGCGTGGATCATTTTCACATCGGGTTCCACGGGAACGCCCAAGGGAGTGGCCGTCACACACCGCAGCGCCGCTGCTTTCGTCGACGCGGAAGCCCGAATGTTTCTGCAGGACAATCCAATCGGGCCCGGTGATCGGGTGCTGGCCGGACTGTCGGTGGCGTTCGACGCGTCGTGCGAGGAGATGTGGCTGGCCTGGCGGCACGGGGCCTGCCTGGTGCCCGCGCCGCGGTCGCTGGTGCGCAGCGGGATGGACTTGGGTCCCTGGTTGGTGTCCCGCGACATCACCGTGGTGTCGACGGTGCCGACCCTGGCGGCGCTGTGGCCGGCCGAGGCGCTCGAGGCGGTGCGGCTGCTCATCTTCGGCGGCGAGGCCTGCCCGCCCGAACTGGCCGAACGGCTGGCGGTGGACGGGCGCGAGGTGTGGAACACCTACGGACCCACCGAGGCGACGGTGGTGGCCTGTGCGGCCCGTCTCGCCGCGAACGCCCCGGTGAGCATCGGGCTGCCGCTACCCGGCTGGGACCTCGCCGTGGTGAATTCCGACGGCGACCCGGTCGCGGTGGGCGAGGTGGGCGAGCTCGCCATCGGCGGCGTCGGCTTGGCGCGCTACCTGGACCCGGACAAGGACGCCCAGAAGTACGCACCGATGCCGTCGCTGGGGTGGAACCGTGCGTACCGCAGCGGCGACCTGGTGCGGCTGGAACCCGACGGCCTCTACTTCGTCGGGCGGGCAGACGATCAGGTCAAGGTCGGCGGCCGCCGGATCGAGCTGGGCGAGGTGGACACGGCGCTGGTCAACCTGCCCGGTGTCAGCGGCGGCGCGGCCGCGGTCCGGCGCACCGCAAGCGGGACACCGCTGCTCGTCGGCTATATCGCGAGTGCCGACTCCTCGTTCGACGTGGCCAAGGCCCGCGCGGCACTGGCCGAGTCGCTGCCCGCCGCGCTGGTGCCACGCCTGGTTCTCCTCGACGAGCTGCCCACCCGCACGTCGGGCAAGGTCGACCGCGACGCACTGCCCTGGCCGGTTGGTTCGGCCGACGGCCAGGAAGCACCCGACTTCGGCGGGACGACGGGCTGGCTGGCCGGGCTGTGGCGTGACATCCTCGCCGCGCCGGTGGAGGGGCCGGAGGCCGATTTCCACGCCCTGGGCGGTGGATCGCTGTCCGCGGCGCAACTGGTGGCGGCGATGCGCCAGCGGTATCCGCAGGTGACGGTCGCCGACCTGTACGACCATCCGCGGCTGGGTTCCCTTGCGGGTTTCCTCGATGAGCTCGCCCCTCCCCCGAAGGTCGAGACGCGCGTCGTCACGCCGACGTCACGGCTGACCCAGACCGCACAGGTGGCGTTGTCGGTGCCACTGACCACCCTGACCGGTCTGCAGTGGGTGGTCTGGCTGGCGCTGCTCAACAACGTGGTCGCGGGCCTTCAGCTGGTGCCGTGGGCGCTGACGCTCGATTGGTGGGTGGTCGGCGCCGGTTTCGTCTTGTTCGTCAGCCCGATCGGCCGCATGGCGATCGCCGCGTTCGGCGCGCGGGTGCTCCTCGGCGGCCTGGAGCCCGGCACCTACCGGCGTGGCGGGCCGGTGCACCTACGGGTGTGGTTCGCCGAGCGGCTCGCCGAGGCCAGCGGAGCCGAGAACCTCGCGGGTGCACCGTGGTTGGTCTACTACGCCCGCGCGCTGGGCAACAAGGTCGGCAAGGGCGTCGACCTTCACTCCGCCCCGCCCGTCACCGGCATGCTGACGCTGGGGCATCGCTGTTCGATCGAGCCCGAGGTCGACCTGACCGGGCACTGGATCGACGGCGACCATTTTCATGTCGGCAGGATCACCGTCGGCAACGACGCCACCATCGGGGCCCGCACCACCCTGCTGCCCGGCGCCGTCATCGGTAAGAACGCCGACGTCGCCCCTGGCTCGGGTGTGGTCGGCAAGGTGAAAAACGGCCAGTACTGGAAGGGCTCGCCGGCAGTGAAATCCGGCAAGGCCCGCCATCCGTGGCCGGACCACCGCCCGCCGCGGGCGCCGCTGTGGGTGGCGATGTACGGGGTGACGTCGATCCTGTTGGCGGGCGTTCCGCTGCTGGCCCTCGCTGTCGGCCTGGCCGTCGTCGGATGGGGTGTGCGGGACGCCGACGGACTGACGGACGCGATCGCGCCCGCCGCGCTGTGGACACCGGCCGCGACGCTGGCCGCGATAGTCACGTACGCAGCGCTGACGGTAGTCGGGGTCCGGGTGCTCTCGCTGTGGCTGCCCGAGGGATATCACCCGGTGCGCAGCCGCGTCGGCTGGCAGCTGTGGACCACCGAACGGCTGATGGACGCCGCCCGCAACTACCTGTTCCCGGTCTACGCCAGCTTGTTGACGCCGTGGTGGCTGCGGCTGCTCGGTGCGAAAATCGGCCGTGGGACCGAGATCTCGACGGCATTGCTGACACCGAAGTTCACCGTTGTGGAGGACGGCGCCTTCCTGGCCGACGACACCATGGTCGCGTCCTACGAACTGGGCGGCGGCTGGATTCACGTCGCCAAGGCGACCATCGGAAAGCGGGCCTTCCTCGGCAACTCAGGCATCACCCAGCCCGGCCGCCGGGTGCCCGACGACGGGCTGGTGGCAGTGCTGTCGGCCACCCCTCACAAGGCGAAGGCCGGCTCGTCATGGCTGGGCAGCCCGCCGGTCCGGTTGCGCCGCAAGACAACCGCCGCCGATGTGCTGCGTACCTTCCACCCGTCGTTGCGGCTGAAGATCCTGCGGGGACTCGTGGAAACCTGCCGGCTGATCCCGATGTTGGTGACGTTCGCGATCGGTGTCGCCGTGCTGTTCGCGGTGCAGTGGCTGGCGCTCGAGTTCGGCTGGGCGGTGGCGGCGCTGTGCAGCGGCCTGATTCTGATGGCCGCCGGGGCATTCGCGGGCAGCGTCGCGGTGATCGCCAAATGGCTTGTGGTCGGCCGTATCCGGGCGATCGAACATCCGCTGTGGTCCTCGTTCGTGTGGCGCAACGAGGTGTCCGACACCTTCGTGGAGACCGTTGCGGCACCGTGGTTCGCCCGTGCGGCCACCGGCACGCCCGTGATGAACCTGTGGCTGCGCGCGCTCGGCGCGTCGATCGGTCGCGGCGTGTGGTGCGAGACGTACTGGCTGCCCGAGGCCGACCTGGTGACACTGGCCGACGGCGCGACCGTCAACCGGGGCTGCGTGGTCCAGACGCATCTGTTCCACGACCGCATCATGCGGATGGACACCGTTGTGCTGGAGGAGGGTTCGACGCTGGGGCCGCATTGCGTCGCGCTGCCCGCCGCACGGATCGGCGCGGGCGCCACCGTCGGGCCCGCCTCACTGGTGATGCGCGGCGACGAGGTGCCGGCCTCCACACGGTGGCAGGGCAATCCGATTGCGCCGTGGAATGTGTTCAAGAAGAAACCGGGTAATCCGCCGAAGGAGCCATCGCCGAAGAAGACAGAAACCGCAGCGTGACGAGGAGCAAGAAAGCGGTCAAGAAGGCGTCCCCGCCCGTCATCGACCCATATATCCCGGCCAACGGGAACTTCGGCTACCGGGTTTCGCGTTACGAGTTGGATCTCGAGTACAAGGTCGCGATCAACCGGCTGTCGGGGTCGGCCACCATCACCGCGGTGACGCTCGCGGCGTTGCGCACCTTCGCGCTTGATCTGTCGGATGCGCTCGGGGTGACCAAAGTGTCGGTGAACGGCCGGCGTCCCGCACAGTTCCGGTCGTCGAACGGCAAGCTGCACATCGCCCTCGCCGACGCATTGCCCGCAGGGGCGGCGATGACGATCAACGTGCGCTACGGAGGCACCCCCCGCCCAATCCGGTCCTATTGGGGGGAAGTCGGTTTCGAGGAGCTGTCCGAAGGCGTCCTGGTCGCCGGCCAACCCAACGGTGCCGCCTCGTGGTTCCCGTGCGATGACCATCCGAGCGCCAAGGCCAGCTTCCGCATCCAGATCAGCACCGAGAGTCCGTACCGGGCGATCGCCAACGGGGAGCTGTTGAGCCGGCGCGTGCGGGCGGGGATGACCACCTGGACCTACGAACAGGCCGAGCCGACGTCGACCTATCTGGTCACGCTTCAGATCGGGATGTACGAGCGCCACCGGATGGCCAAGAACGGTGTCCAGATGCATGCGGTGCTGCCGGGCCGCCTGCGCCACAACTTCGAACACGACTTCGCCCACCAGCCGCAGATGATGAAGCTGTTCGTCAAGCTGTTCGGGCCTTATCCCCTGACGAGCGGTTACACCGTCGTCGTCACCGACGATGATCTGGAAATCCCACTCGAGGCACAGGGTATCTCGATCTTCGGCGCAAACCATTGCGACGGCGCGCGCGAGTCCGAGCGGCTGATCGCCCACGAACTCGCTCATCAATGGTTCGGCAATTCGGTGACGGCGAAACGCTGGCGGCACATCTGGCTGCACGAGGGCTTCGCCTGCTATGCCGAATGGCTGTGGTCGGAACATTCCGGCGACCGCAGCGCCGATGAATGGGCACATCACTTTCACGAGAAGCTGGCCTCTTCGCCGCAGGACCTGTTGCTGGCCGATCCGGGTCCGCGTGACATGTTCGACGACCGGGTCTACAAGCGCGGTGCGCTGACCCTCCATGTGCTGCGGCGCACCCTCGGCGACGAGAATTTCTTTGCGCTACTGAAGGACTGGACGTCGCGCCACCGCCACGGCTCGGCGGTGACCGACGACTTCACCGGATTGGCCGCCAACTACACCGACCAGTCGCTGCGTCCGCTCTGGGACGCCTGGCTGTATTCGACCGAGGTACCTGCGCTGGACGCGGAGTCGTGACCGACGCGGCACCGTCAACCGGGCCGATCACGCGGGGCAGCGTGGCAAGAGTCGGCACGGCGACCGTGCTGTCGGCGGTGTGCGGATATTCGGTGCTGTACCTCGCCGCCCGCGATCTCGCGCCTGCGGGCTTCTCGGTGTTCGGCGTCTTCTGGGGCGCGTTCGGATTGGTCACCGGCGCGGCGTTCGGTCTGCTGCAGGAGGCCACCCGTGAGGTGCGGTCGGCGCAGTACACCGAGGTGCTCACCGGGCCGCGGACTCACCCCGTCCGAGTGGCGGCGACGGTCGGGGTGATCGCGGCGGTGGTGATCGCGGCGACGTCGCCGTTGTGGTCGGCCCACGTGTTCGTCGAATCGCGGGGGGTGAGCGTCGCGTTGCTCAGTGTCGGGCTGGCCGGATTCTGCCTGCACGCCACGTTGATGGGAATGCTGGCGGGCACCAACCACTGGACCCAGTACGGCTCCTTGATGGTGACCGACGCCGGGCTGCGCGTGGCGGTCGCGGCGGCGACGTTCGTGCTGGGGTCGGGACTGGTCGGCTACCTGTGGGCCACGGTTGCGGGCTCGGTGGCGTGGCTGATCATGCTGCTGGCCTCGCCGGCCACCCGGGGGGCCGCCCGGCTGCTGACCCCGGGCGGCACGATGACCTTCCTTCGGGGCGCGGCTCATTCGATCGCCGCCGCGGGGGCCAGCGCGATCCTGGTGATGGGCTTCCCGGTCTTGCTCAAGGCCACGTCCGGCGATCTCGGGGCGACCGGCGGTGTGGTGATTCTGGCGGTGACGCTGACCCGGGCGCCGCTGCTGGTGCCGCTGACCGCGATGCAGGGCAACCTCATCGCGCATTTCGTCGACCAGCGCAGTCACAAACTGCGCGCGCTGGTGACACCTGCGGCGGTGGTGGGCGGCCTCGGACTGCTCGGGGTGCTGGCCGCCGGGCTGTTCGGTCCATGGCTGGTGCGCACGGCCTTCGGAACCGACTACCGGGCCGACGGTGCGTTGCTGGCGTGGTTGACGGCGGGCGCCATCGCCATCGCGCTGCTGACGCTGACCGGCGCCGCGACGGTCGCGGCGGCGCTGCACCGTTCGTATTCGATCGGCTGGGTGTCCGCGACAGTAGCGGCGGCGCTTTTGCTGCTGCTCCCGCTCGCTCTCGAGGCGCGCACGGTGGTCGCGTTGCTGTGCGGGCCGCTGGTGGGAATCGCCGTGCACCTGGCCGCACTTGCGCGGCTGGGCACATAGCGGGCGTGTACTTTTATGGGCAGAAATATGGCAGATACGCGTTATCGCGACGTTTGGATCGTCGTCCCCGCCTTCAACGAGGCGAGCGTCATCGGCGACGTCATCTCTGACGTTCGCTCCGTTTTCGGGCACGTGGTCTGCGTGGATGACGGAAGTCGGGACGACACCGGCGATGTCGCGCTACGTGCAGGCGCACACGTCGTGAGTCATCCGGTGAACCTGGGCCAGGGTGCGGCCATCCAGACCGGCATCGAGTACGCCCGCAGGCAGCCCGGCGCAGCGGTGTTCGCCACGTTCGACGCCGACGGTCAGCACCGCGTCAAGGACGTCATCCGGATGATCGACCGGCTGGCGGCCGAGGACGTCGATCTCGTCATCGGCACTCGCTTCGCCGATCCGGGTGTCGTCAGTCGCACCCCGTTGCCCAAGCGGTTGGTGTTGCGCACGGCGGCCGCCCTGAGCCGGCGCAGTCGCAAGCTGGGGCTGACCGATGCCCACAACGGCCTGCGCGTGTTCAACAAGACGGTGGCAGACGGTCTGAACATCACCATGAGCGGCATGAGCCACGCCGACGAGTTCATCAGCCTTGCCTACGAGAATCGTTGGCGGGTAACTGAAGAGCCGGTCGAGATCCTCTACACCGAGTACTCGATGTCGAAGGGTCAGCCCTTGCTGAACGGCGTCAACATCATCTTCGACGGGTTGTTGCGGGGAAGGATGTCCCGATGAACTGGATTCAGGCTCTGCTGATCGTGGCCGTCCTGGTGCTGCTGGTGTATCTGCTGCGGTCGCGCCGCAGCGCGCGGTCCAAGGCGTGGGTCAAGGTCGGGTATGTGTTGTTCGTGATCGCCGGTGTCTACGCGATCCTGCGACCCGACGACACCACCGTGGTCGCCAATTGGCTCGGCGTGGACCGTGGTGCCGACCTGATGGAGTACGTGCTGATCATCGCGTTCGTGTTCACGACGCTATCCGCCTATATGCGGTTCAAGGACCTGGAGTTGAAGTACGCCAGGCTGGCCCGGGCGGTGGCGCTGCAGAACGCCCGGGTGCCGGACCAGGATTAATCCGCCTGGACCCTGCTCAGCAGCGAGGTCAGCAGTTCGAGCTGCTTGTCCTCGATCTCGGGCTGAGGCAGCACAGCACGGACGATCGCCGCCCCGTTGAAACTGTTGGTGAAGATCGCCACCAGCGCCGCGAACACCTCCTCGGAGAATCGATCGGCCCCTGGCAGGGCTCTGGCCGTGTCGTAGATGTTGGTGGCGTACTCGGCGAGCACGTCCTGCAGAGTGGCCCGCAGCTTCTCGTCGGTGCGCGCGGCCACCAACAGCTCGTACACCACGGTATTGGTCGGGTTGGCGGTGACCTCCCAATGAATGGTGAGCGCCGCCTCCAGTGCCGGCCGGTCGGCTGGTATCTCGGCCACCTGCTTTGTGAACAGCCCGATCTGGCGGCGCATCACCTCCGTCGCGGTGGCCGCCATGAAATCGGTCATGGTCGGAAAATGCCGGAAGATCGCACCGTCGGAGACCTGCGCGCGTTTGGCGATCACCGCGGCCGACGCCCGTGCGTACCCGACCTCGACGATCGTGTCGATGCCGGCCTCGAGCAGGCGGGCAACGGTTTCCTCACGGCGCTGCTGTTGAGTCCTGGCCATGTCAGACAGGCGTTTTCGTCGGCGCCGCGGCGCCGGCGCGCAGGAAGCGACCCGATTTCACCGTGCCGCCGTAGCCGTCGCGGAACCGGCCGTTGCGGAACACCACGGTGCCGTTGACCCCGGTCGCCACCACCGCGGCGTCGTTGCGGTTCACCATGCGCGACAGGCCGCCGTAGAACGGCACCGTTTCTTCGTGGTAGGAATCGACCGACGCGTTCAGACCCGTCGGATCGATGACGACGAAATCAGCCCGGTCGCCCTTGCGCAGGGTGCCGGCCGGCAGACCGAACCAATCGGCGACCTCGGCCGTCAGCCGGTGTACCGCGCGCTCGCGGCTCAGGAACGGACGTCCGGCGTGTTCGGCATCGTTGACCCGCTTGAGCAGTCGCAGCGCGAAGTTGTAGAAGGCCATATTGCGCAGGTGCGCACCGGCATCCGAGAAGCCCATGTGAATGGACGGTTCGGCGGCGAGCCGGTCGAGGTGCTTCGGCCGGTGGTTCGCGACGATCGTCGTCCATCGGACGTTGCGTTCACCGTTCTCCACGAGCACGTCGAGGAACGCGTCGAGCGGATGGAGTCCCCGCTCGTCGGCGATCTGGCCGAAGGTCTTGCCGACGAGTGACTTGTCGGGGCACTCGACGATGGTGGCATCGTGAAGATCGCGGTGCCACAACGTGGGTCCGAGCTTCTTGCGATCAAACGAACGGCGGAAGCGGCGGCGGTACTCGGTGTCGGCCAGCAGTTCATTGCGTTCGATCTGGTCGCGCAGGTGCAGGGCGGCGGTGCCGGCGCCGAACTCCTCGAAGACAGGCAGGTCGATGCCGTCGGAGTACAGCTCGAAAGGCACCGGAAGATGCTGGAAGCGCACCAGTGATCCGAACAGCTTGTTGAGAAGCCTTGTGCCCGGCCCCAAGACGTGGACCGCGCCCTGTGCGGACTTCGCGTCGGCCGACACCAGCAAGCTCATCCGGACGCCGGGCCTGCGGCCGAACATGCGGCTGCTGGTGAGGAAGAACATCAGCGCCGAGACCGCGTTGGTGTTGGGTGCGCTCTGCAGCAGGCGGCCGCGTCTGCGCAACACCGAGATCAGCTTGCGGCGTTCCCGCCAGGTGGCGAACGTCGACGGGAGCGCCCGCGACCGGTAGCGGTCGCCGTCGAGTTTGTCGATGGGGGCGTCCATGCCGGACATGCCGACCAGGCCCGCGTCGAGCGCCTGGTCCAAAAGGTCTGCCATGCGGTCAAGTTCGGCGTCGCTCGGCTCGATTCCCTCGGTGGTGGCACGGTCGAGTCCGAGGACCGAGGTGCGCAGGTCGGAATGCCCCAGCATCGAGCCGACATTGGGGCCCAGGGGCAGATCGTCGAGCGCTGCGACGTACTCGGCCGGAGTGGTCCACGACTTCTTCGCCTCGAGCGCGCCGAGAACGAACTTCCGTGGCACCGCCTCCACGCGGCTGAAGAGGTCGGCGACGTCCTCGGAGTCCGCGTACACGGCCGACAGTGAGCAGTTGCCCAGCAGGACCGTGGTGACACCGTGGCGCACCGACTCACGCAGGCCGGGATCGAGCAGTACCTCGGCGTCGTAGTGGGTGTGGACGTCGATGAAGCCGGGGACAATCCATTTGCCTTCGGCATCGATCACCTCGGGGCAGCCCGTCTCGTCGAGTGGCGTAGCCGACACCTCGGCGACCATGCCATCGCGGATGCCCAGCGTGCCGACCTGGGGGGCGCTGCCCGTTCCGTCGAACCACAGCCCGTTGCGAATGATCACGTCGAAGGTCATGCCGGCCACGATACAAGAGTTAGTGAGCACTTACAATCTTTTGTCGCACCGGCTGACCGCGTGCCCTACCGGCGCCCGCTGCGGCGTGTCGCGGACCGTAGAGTCGACGAGAGATGAGATGGGTCGCCCGCACCGCCGCCGTGCTGATCACGGTGCAGCTGATCATCAGAGCGGTGCTGGCCTTTCGGGGCTACTTCTATTGGGACGACCTGATCCTGATGGGCCGAACGGGCACGCAGAACCTGCTGTCGCCGGAGTATCTGTTCGACGATCACGACGGCCACGTGATGCCGGGCGCGTTCCTGGTGGCGGGCGGCATCACCCGGCTCGCGCCCCTGAATTGGCTGGGACCCGCGATCAGCCTGGTGGTGCTGCAACTGCTGGCGTCCCTGGCGCTGTTGCGGGCGCTGTACGTGATCCTGGGCTGGCGTCCGGTGCTGCTGGTGCCGCTGACCTTCGCGCTGTTCACTCCACTCGCGGTGCCCGGATACGCGTGGTGGGCGGCGGCGCTGAACTCGTTGCCGATGCTGGCCGCGCTGGCCTGGGTCTGCGCCGACGCCATCCTGCTGGTGCGTACCGGCGAGCGGCGCTATGCGGTCACCGGGCTGGTGGCGTACTTCGGCGGGTTGCTGTTCTTCGAGAAGGCCGCCGTCATCCCGTTCGTCGCATTCGCGGTCGCAGCGCTGTACGGCTACGTCACCGGGTCAACGCGGATGGCCCGGATATGGCGGCGGGGGTTGGCGCTCTGGGTTTCGGCGCTGGCCCTCACGGCGCTGTGGATCGTCGTGTACCTGTTCGTCGTCGACCAGAAGCGCTGGAGTTTCGATCTCGGGATGACGGGGGACCTGTTGGAACGCTCCGTGACTCACGGGATCGTACCCGGGCTTGTCGGCGGGCCGTGGGATTGGCAGCGTTGGGCCCCTGCGTCGCCGTGGGCGACCCCACCCGTGGCGGTGATGGTTCTCGGCTGGGCGGCCCTGGCCGCGGTGGTGGCGGTGACCTTTGTTCGCAAGGAACGAATCGCGATGGTGTGGCTGGTCGCAGCCGGCTATGCGGTGGCGTGCCAGATCCCGATCTATCTCATGCGATCGTCGCGGTTCACCGCGCTGGAGTTGGCGCAGACGCTGCGATATCTGCCCGACCTCGTCGTGGTGCTGGCACTGCTGGCCGCGGTCGGGTTGTGTGCCCCCAACCGCGAGCGGTCACACCGCCTCGACGCGTCGGTCCTTCGCACCGTGGTGACGGTTTGTCTCGCGGTGGCCTTCGTGGCCAGCTCTCTCTACTCGACGGCCACCTTCCTGGCGAGCTGGCGGGACAATCCCGCGCAACCGTATCTGCAGAACGCCCGCACGAGCCTGGCCGCCGCGCATGCCGCCTCCGACGCGCCGATCCTCGACCAGGAAGTCGACCCGCTGGTGCTGCAGCGGGTGGCGTGGCCGGAGAACCTGGCCAGCCACATGTTCGCCCTCCTGCGCGATCGGCCCGAATTCGCGGGCGCCACAACCCGACTGCGGATGCTGGACGTCACTGGACGTCTCGTCGGTGCCAAGGTCACCTGGGTGCGGACGATCGTCGAAGGTCCCGAGCCGCAATGCGGATACCTGGTCCAGCCCGACCTCGCGGTCCGCATGCCGCTCGATGGGCCGTTGCTGCCCGCCGACTGGACCGTGGAGATCAACTACCTGGCCAACAGCGACGGTTCGCTGATGATGTCGCTGACGGAGGGCCCCGAGACGAAGGTTCCGGTCCGGCCGGGGCTGAACCGGGTATTCGTGCGGCTTTCCGGCGCGGGTGATGCGATCACCGTGCGCGCGAACACCGCCGCGCTGTCGGTGTGCATCGCGTCGGGACCCGTCGGGTTCGTCGCCCCGATATAGCTCCCTGCGCAGTACGGAGCCACCTGGGGGAATCGAACCCCCGACCTATTCATTACGAGTGAATCGCTCTACCGACTGAGCTAAGGTGGCGCGCCGCCGACGAGCGCTTGCGCGAGGAGCCAAGTGCCTGCGACGGCGGTGGTGAGTCTACGGTAGCGCCCGGCGGCCGCCCAAGTCAGTCGCGCAGGGCGAGGCCGACCGTGGCCACCATCGCATCGACCGCGAACTTCGGCTTGACGTTGGTGGCGAGCGCCTCGCGGCACTCCAGGACGGCCTCGATGCAGCGCAGCAGCTTGTCCGGGGACGCGTGGCCGGCCATTGCGGCGACCCGGTCGGCCATATCGGGATGGTTGGCCCGGACCGCGCCCGCGCCGGACGCGACCAGCAGCGCGTCCCGGAAGTACGTCGCCAGGTCGATCAGGGCCCGGTCCAGCGCATCGCGTGAAGCGCGGGTCTGTCGCGACTTCTGTCGCTTCTCAAGGTCTTTGATGGCCCCGGTGGCGCCGCGGAGTGTGCCCGCGGTGCCCTTGCCCGTGCCGCCCGCGCCCAGGGCCGTTCGCAGTTCCTCGGTCTCGGCCTCGTTGCGATCCTCGGTCAGCGAGCGGGCCTCCAACTCGGCCGCTGCCACCAACTCCTCGGCCGCGGCATAGGCCCGTGACGGGGTCGCCGCCTCCCTGGCCAGCCCGAGGGCCCGCTCACGCCGCCGCCGTGCCTCCTGGTCGGTGGCCAGCCGACGTGCGCGCCCGACGTGACCGCCGCTGACCGACGCCGCCCAGCGGGCCTCCGTCTCGGGCAGCCCGTCGGCCTCGATCAGCACCCGCGCGATCGCCTCGACGGGTGGTGTCACCAGCGCCACGTGCCGACAGCGGGAACGCAGCGTGATCGCGATGTCCTCGGGATCCACCGACGGAGCACACAGCAGGAACACCGTCGACGGCGGCGGCTCCTCGACGACCTTGAGCAGCGCGTTCGCCGCGCCCTCGGTCAACCGGTCGGCGTCCTCGATCAGCACGATCTGCCACCGTCCGGTGCCGGGCCGCCGGGATGCGATCTGCACGATGTTGCGCATCTCACTCACACCGATCGACAGCCCTTCCGGGATGATTCGCCGCACATCGGCGTGGGTGCCCGCCATGGTCGTCGTGCAGGCGCGGCAGTGCCCGCAGCCCGGCACGCCGTCCGATGTGCACTGCAGGGCCGCGGCGAAGCACAGCGCGGCGATCGAGCGGCCGGAACCGGGCGGCCCAGTGACCAGCCACGCGTGGGTCATGGTCCCGGTGGCAGCAGCATTGTGAGCCGAGTCACCACGGGCTGCCTGTGCGGCAGCCACCAATTCCGCTTCAACGACGTCCTGACCCACCAGACGCGAAAAAACCCCGGCCATCGTGCATAACAGTAGTGACGCGAACCGACACGTCAGTCCCACACCGCCCGTTCCGGTCCGTGCGGCCCGATACGGTTAACGAATGGCGACGGAAGCGGTACCGACAGGGCGAATCAGCGCATTCGTCCGGTGGGTAGCGCGCACGCCGTGGCCGGTGTTCACGCTGGGCATGCTGCAGGCCGACATCATCGGCGCGCTGCTGGTGCTGGGCTTCCTGCGGTTCGGGTTGCCGCCGGAGGACCGCATCCAGCTGCAGGATCTGCCCGCCTTCAACCTGGCGATCTTCCTGGGCTACCTGTTTCTGTCGTTCACCGTCGGTTCGTACCTGACGCTGCGCCTGCTGATACCCGTGATGCGCTGGCAGCGCCGTGACACCCTGCTGGGTCAGCGCGACCCGGCCGCCACCGAAATGGCCCGCAGCCGCGCGCTGAAGATGCCGTTCTACCGCTCGGTGATCAACGTGACGAACTGGCTGCTGGGCTCCGTGGTGTTCATCGTGGCCAGCTGGCCGGTCGCCAGCAGATCTGCGCCCGTGGTGGCGGTCGCCACCGGGCTGGGCGCCACGGCGACGGCGATCATCGGCTATCTGCAGTCCGAACGGGTGCTGCGCCCGGTGGCGGTGGCTGCCCTGCGCGGCGGCGTACCGGAGAACTTCCGGGCGCCGGGGGTGATCCAGCGTCAGGTGCTGACCTGGGTGTTGTCCACGGCCGTGCCGGTCCTGGCGATCGTGCTGGCGGTGGTGGCCAGCAAGTTCGAGATTCTCACCGCTCCGGCCGAAAAGCTCACCACACCGATCTTGCTGTTGGCGATCGCCGCGCTGGTGATCGGATTGGCGGGCACCGTGTTGGTGGCGATGTCGATCGCCGACCCGCTGCGCCAATTGCGCTGGGCCCTCGGCGAAGTCCAGCGCGGCAACTACAACGCGCACATGCAGATCTACGACGCCAGCGAGCTGGGTCTGCTGCAGGCCGGGTTCAACGACATGGTGCGCGACCTCGCCGAACGGCAGCGGCTGCGCGACCTCTTCGGCCGCTATGTCGGTGAGGACGTGGCCCGTCGAGCGCTCGAGCGGGGCACCGAACTCGGCGGCCAGGAGCGGGACGTCGCGGTGCTCTTCGTCGACCTCGTCGGATCAACGCAGCTGGCCGCGACCATCGCGGCGGCCGATGTCGTCAGCCTGCTCAACGAGTTCTTCCGCGTGGTCGTCGACACCGTCAACCGCCACGGCGGGTTCGTCAACAAGTTCCAGGGCGACGCCGCGCTGGCCATCTTCGGTGCGCCGATCGAGCATCCCGACGCGTCCGGTGCGGCGCTGGCGGCCTCCCGCGAGCTTCACGACGACCTGATCAAGGTGCTGGGCGAGACCGACTTCGGCATCGGGGTGTCCGCGGGACGCGCCATCGCCGGACACATCGGCGCCCAGGCACGCTTCGAGTACACCGTGATCGGTGATCCGGTCAACGAGGCGGCCCGGCTCACCGAACTCGCCAAGCTCGAGAGCGGTCACGTGCTGGCGTCGGCCATCGCGGTCAGCGGCGCACTCGATGCCGAGGCGCTGTGCTGGGACGTCGGCGAGATCGTGGAACTGCGCGGCCGTATCGTGCCGACCCAGCTGGCCCGGCCGCTGAACCTGATGTTGCCCGGCGACGTCGACGTCCCCAGCGACATCGCCGAGGACGTCTCCAGCGACGTCTCGCGTTGATCGGCCGAGCGGCGGCGCTCAGGCCTTCTTGACGGCCTTCTTGGCTGGGGCCTTTTTCTTTGCGGCGGCCTTCTTGGTCCGCTTGACCGGACCGCGCGCACGGCGTTCGGCCAGCAGTTCGGAGGCCCGCTCATCGGTGATCGACAACACGTCGTCGCCCTTGCGCAGGCTGGCGTTGGTCTCGCCGTCGGTGACGTAGGGACCGAACCGGCCGTCCTTGATGACCATTGGGCTGCCACTCGCCGGATCGTTGCCCAACTCGCGCAGCGGCGGCGTCGAAGCGCGTTGTCCCGCACGACGTTTCGGCTCCGCATAGATCTTCAGCGCTTCGTCGAGGGTGATGTCGAACATCTGCTCTTCGGTGGCCAACGATCGGGAATCGGTGCCGCGCTTGAGGTATGGGCCGTAGCGGCCGTTCTGCGCGGTGATCTCCTCACCGTTGGTGGGATCGACTCCGACGAGCCGCGGCAGTGAGAGCAGCCGTAGCGCGTCCTCGAGGGTCACCGTCTCCAGGTCCATCGTGCGCAGCAGCGAGCCGGTGCGCGGCTTGGGGCCGGTCGGCTTCTTGCCCTTCTTGGCCGGTGCGCCGTCCTCGGGCTCGGGCGGTTCGGGCAGCACCTCGGTGACGTATGGACCGTAGCGGCCATCCTTGGCCAGGATCTCATGGCCGGTGACCGGATCGATACCCAGCGATCGGCCCTCTTGCGGTGTCGCGAAGGCTTTTTCGGCAAGCTCGAGCGTCAATTCGTCGGGCGTCAGATCGTCGCTGAGGTTGGCCCGCTGCGGAGTAAGCTCACCGTCGTCGCCGGCCACCATCCGCTCGAGATACGGGCCGTTGCGGCCGACTCGCACGTTGATCGCCCGGCCCTGCTCGTCGTCGAACAGCTTGATGGAGTTGACCAATCGCGCGTCGATCTCTTCGAGATTGCCACCGACGAGCTTCTTGAGCCCGCCTGCCCGGGCGATGGAACCCTCCACCCCGTGCTCGCCGCCGAAGTAGAAGTTGTTGAGCCAGTTGGTGCGTCGTTCGTTACCCGCAGCGATCTCGTCGAGCTCGTCTTCCATGGCGGCGGTGAAGTCGTAGTCGACCAGCCGGCCGAAGTGCTGCTCCAGCAATCCGGTCACAGCGAACGCCACCCACGACGGGACCAGCGCGCTGCCCTTCTTGTGCACGTACCCACGGTCCTGGATCGTCTTGATGATCGAGCTGTAGGTCGACGGCCTGCCGATGCCGAGGTCTTCGAGCGCCTTGATCAGCGACGCCTCGGTGTAGCGCGCGGGTGGGCTGGTGTTGTGGCCGTCGGCGGTCAGATCCGTGGCGTCCACACGCTGGCCCTGGGTCAGGTTCGGCAGCCTGCTCTCGGCGTCGTCGGCCTCGCCGCCGGCCTGCTCGTCGATGCTCTCGACGTAGGCCTTGAGGAACCCCGCGAACGTGATGGTGCGGCCGCTGGCGTTGAACACGACCTGCTCGCCGGACGTCGCGGCACCCGAAATGCGAAGGGAGAGGGTGGTGCCGCGCGCGTCGGCCATCTGCGAGGCCACCGTGCGCTGCCAGATCAGCTCGTAGAGCCGGAACTCGTCGGTGTCCAGGGCGCTGTGCAGCTGGCCCGGGGTCTGGAACACGTCGCCGGCCGGGCGGATGGCCTCGTGTGCCTCCTGCGCGTTCTTGACCTTGCGGGTGTACTGGCGCGGCGACGGGTGCACGTATTCCTCGCCGTAGAGCTGACGGGCCTGATTGCGCGCCGCACCGATGGCCGACTCCGACAGCGTGGTCGAGTCGGTACGCATATAGGTGATGTAGCCGTTCTCGTAGAGCCGTTGGGCGATGCTCATCGTGCGTTCGGAGGAGAAGCGCAGCTTGCGGCCCGCCTCCTGCTGCAGCGTCGAGGTCATGAACGGCGCGTACGGCCGACGGGTGTAGGGCTTCTGCTCCACCGACGAGACCGTGAGTTGCGCGCCGCGCAGGCCGCCGACCAGCGCGGTCGCCGAAGCCTGGTCGAGCACCAGCACCTCATCGGGCTTGCGGACCGCGCCGAGCGAGTCGAAGTCGCGTCCGGTCGCCACCCGGCGCCCGTCGACGGTGTTGAGCTTCGCGGTGAACCTGGGCGGCGAAGCCTGCGCATCGGACACGCTGGCATCGAGTTCGGCGGTGACGTCCCAGTAGCCGGCGCTGCGGAACGCCATGCGTTCCCGTTCCCGCGACACGATGATGCGCGTCGCCACCGACTGCACCCGACCCGCGGACAGCTTCGGCGCGACCTTCTTCCAGAGCACCGGACTGACCTCGTAGCCGTAGAGGCGGTCCAGGATGCGCCGCGTCTCCTGCGCGTCGACCAGGTCGTTGTCCAGATCGCGGGGGTCCTCCGCGGCGGCGCGGATGGCCGGCTCGGTGATTTCGTGGAACACCATCCGCTTGACCGGGATCCGGGGCTTGAGCGTCTCGAGGAGATGCCAGGCGATGGCCTCGCCCTCACGGTCCCCATCTGTGGCCAGATAGAGCTCATCGACGCCCTTGAGCAGGTCTTTCAGCTCCGCGACCGTGCCCTTTTTGTCCGGGCTGATGATGTAGAGCGGTTCGAAGTCGTCATCGACGTTGACGCCGAGTCGCGCCCACGGTTCAGCTTTGTACTTCGCCGGTACGTCGGCGGCGGCCCGCGGCAGGTCGCGGATGTGGCCGCGGGAAGACTCGACGATGTAGTTGGAGCCCAGGTAGCCGGCTATTTTTCGTGCTTTAGTAGGCGACTCGACAATGACGAGCCGCCGCACGTTTCCATTGCGGCCGCTGTTGCGGTCCCCGTCAGCCACCTCTGCCTACGCTCCACTTCTTCTGTTGCCATCAGGTCTAGATATATAACGCCTCGGCGCTCGATCCGGACTCGCTGGCAACTGACAATTTCGCACCCCGGGCGACCCGACGCAAACTGGCCCCCAGCCGACGGGTCGCTAAGTGCGGGGCCATAGCGCGAACGCGTCAACATCACCCGGAGGTTCCCCGACGTTCTCTACCAGGCGCGATAGCCGTCGACGACCGCTGATTCGAAGCGCCGGACTGGACCCTCTGGTGCCGATGAGGGTGGGCGCGATCCCGACTCGCATTAGTGCCGACGCCAGCGGCGAATGGGTGTCCGGCGCGTGCGGGTCGAGCCCGAGCAGATACCGGTCGGCCTCCGGGGCGCCGGCGGCCAGGGTCCAGACCCGCAATTCCCGCGGGCCGGGCAGCCACTGCGGCGGCACCGTCTTGACCGCCCCCCGCGTCCACTGAGCCGCGATCGACACCAGCCGGTGATCGGCGGCTGTGCGCACCAGAGGCGTCTTCTCGTCGGTGCGGCCGATCTCCGGCTCCAGGCCAGCCTCGGAGATCATCTCGGCCAGCGCCTGGGCCCGCCACAAGGCATCCACGACGACCGACAGCCGCGCCCGCTGATCGCTGGGGCTGCCCACCAGGACCACCTGACCCGGCGCGGCCAGCAGCCCCGTCAGGTCGGCGACCGCGGGCGGCACCGACTCAGCCGAGAAGAAGGACAGCTGGCTCACGGAACGACATTAAGCCAGCCGCGGGCGACTGAGCAGTCGGCGGGCCGCGGACACCTCAAAACGAAACGCCCCGCCTCGTCGGTAACGGATGAGGCGGGGAGTTTTCGAGGTCTTTATTGGCTGGCTTGGCTCAGATGGTCCGAACACCCGTGGCCTGCGGCCCCTTGGGGCTCTGGCCGACCTCGAACTCGACCTTCTGATTTTCCTCAAGGGTGCGGAAGCCGCTGCCCTGAATTTCCGTGTAGTGGACAAAAACGTCGGCGGAGCCGTCCTCGGGGGCGATAAAGCCGAAGCCCTTCTCCGCGTTGAACCACTTCACAGTTCCCTGTGCCATCTTTCGTACTTTCCTTCTCTTCTCACCGGGAGCGGTCCACCGACTTCCGGTGTACCGGGCCCGTTCCGACCGCTATACCTTCGTGGAGTCGTCGGAACTCGACCCGACCTACAACCCTCGCAGGAACCGCGATCGCAACGTCGATCCTGCGGGTGCGAATACACGAACACAGAAGCTGCGACCGCAGCTAGTCAATCATGTTCGGGGCTGCCGCGACAGTCTCGACGCGATCAAGTGGGGAACAATTCATCCAGCACGGGTTCCAGGAGGCGAGCGATGGCGGATTTGGGGTCGAATTTCGGCCGCGAGCTGCTCGCCTGCGCCGTCGAGGGCACCGATCCCGACGAACGGCCCCTGCGCCACGTCACGGATCTACCGCCACGCCAGGGACGCCCGCGTTCCTGGCCGCAATGGGCGGACCCAGATGTGGTGCGGGCGTTCCGCGATCGCGGCGTCGAGGCTCCTTGGTCGCATCAACTCACGACGGCCGAGTTGGCCCGCGGCGGGCGCCACGTCATTCTCAGCACGGGTACCGCCTCGGGTAAGTCGATGGCCTACCAGCTGCCGATATTGACGGCACTGAAGGAAAACTCGCGGGCCCGGATCCTCTACCTGTCACCGACCAAGGCGCTGGGGCACGATCAGCTGCGTACGGCGATCGCGCTCACCGAAGCCGTGCCCGGCCTTCATGACGTCGCCCCGAGCTCGTATGACGGAGACAGCCCTGCCGACGTCCGCCGGTTCGCGCGCGAACGGTCGCGGTGGATCTTCTCCAATCCCGACATGATCCATTTGTCGCTGCTGCGAAACCACGCTCGTTGGGCGGTGTTCCTGCGCAATCTGAAGTTCGTCGTCGTCGACGAATGCCACTATTACCGCGGCATTTTCGGGTCGAATGTCGCGATGGTTCTTCGGCGTCTGTTGCGGCTGTGCACGCGGTACTCAGCGGCCGCCTCGATGCCCACGGTGATCCTCGCCAGTGCGACGACGGCGCAGCCGGCGGCCACTGCTTCGGAGCTCATCGGCCAGACCGTCGCAGAAGTGACCGAGGACGGATCGCCACAGGGCGCGCGGACGGTCGCACTGTGGGAGCCGGCGCTTCGTGACGACATCGTGGGCGAAAACGGGGCACCGGTAAGACGTTCCGCGGGCGCCGAGGCGGCGCGGGTGATGGCCGATCTGATCGCGGAAGGCGCCCGGACGCTGACATTCGTCAGATCGCGACGCGGCGCCGAGTTGACGGCGCTGGGCGCGCGGGCGCGCCTGGAGGACGTCGCTCCGGAGCTGGCCGATCGAATCGCCTCCTATCGGGCCGGTTATCTGGCCGAGGACCGGCGCGCCCTGGAACGCGCTCTGGCCGAAGGCGAATTGCGTGGCTTGGCCACCACCAACGCCCTGGAACTGGGCGTCGACATCGCGGGCCTGGACGCGGTGGTCCTGGCCGGCTTTCCCGGCACGGTGACGTCGTTCTGGCAGCAGGCCGGACGGTCCGGCCGTCGTGGGCAAAGTGCACTGATTGTGCTCATTGCACGCGACGACCCCTTGGACACCTATCTGGTCCATCATCCGGCGGCGCTGTTGGACAAGCCGATCGAACGCGTGGTGATCGATCCGGCCAATCCCTATGTGCTCGGCCCGCAGTTGCTCTGTGCGGCGACCGAGCTTCCCCTGACAGAAGCCGAAGTGCGGGTGTGGAATGCGGAGGCGGTCGCGGAGGCCCTCGTGGACGACGGCCTGCTTCGCCGGCGGGCCAACGGTTTCTTCCCCACTCCCGGCATCGATCCACATCCGGCGGTGGACATTCGCGGCTCGTCGGGCGGGCAGATCGCCATCCTCGAGGCCGAAACGGGGCGGATGCTCGGCAGCGCGGGCGTCGGTCAGGCATCGGCGTCCATCCATCCCGGTGCGGTCTATCTGCACCAGGGTGAGAGCTATGTGGTGGATACGCTGGACTTCGAGGAGGGCATCGCGTTCGTGCACGGCGAGGATCCCGGATACACGACCTTCGCCCGCGAGCTGACCGACATCACGGTCACCGGCGAAGGCGAGCGAAAGACCTACGGCCCGGTGACAGTTGGGCTGGTACCGGTCTCGGTGTCCAACACGGTGATCGGCTATCTGCGGCGGCGGCTTGATGGCGAGGTGATCGATTTCGTCGAGCTGGACATGCCGACGCGCACCTTGGACACCGCGGCGGTGATGTGCACCATCACACCGGAGGCGTTGCAGCACAACGGGATCGATTTGCTACGGGTACCCGGGGCGCTGCACGCGGCGGAACATGCGGCGATCGGCCTGCTGCCGTTGGTCGCCAGCTGCGACCGCGGCGACATCGGCGGGGTCTCCACGGCGGTCGGGCCGGTGGACGGGCTGCCGACGATATTCGTCTACGACGGCTACCCGGGCGGCGCCGGGTTCTCCGATCGCGGTTTTCGCCAGATCGACACCTGGTGGGCAGCGACCGCCGCGGCGATCGAGGCCTGTGAATGCCCGGCGGGCTGCCCGTCCTGCGTTCAGTCACCCAAATGCGGCAACGGCAACGATCCGCTCGACAAAGAGGGTGCGGTGCGGGTGTTGCGGCTGGTGGTCGATCGGCTTGCGTACCGGACACCGTGAAGACGCGGTGCTTCCAAAACACGGGAGAGGGGGCGACCGACCCCTCGACGGTCGCCCCCACCCATCCGCGGCCGGAGCCCTTTGACGCCGAAGTCCGACGCAGGACCCAGACGCGCGGCAAACGGCCCAACAACGCGATCCGTTTCCAAACCCATAAGTAGGATGCAAACGAAAACTACCTAATGGGAGGGGTGATCGCAACCCACTCATCGTTTGCCAGAAGCAACTATCCAACGGTATAGACCATAGATCTACGGATTCCGTTGCCTCGTCCGGCGCCTGGTCCGCAAACGATATCCAGCTAAAATGCGTTCATGACCCACGACTGGCTGCTCGTGGAGACACTGGGCACCGAGCCTGTCGTGGTCGCACAGGGAACCCAAACCAAGAATCTTGCGCCAATCAGCGCGTTTCTGCGGCGAAATCCGAATCTGATGGCGATTCAGACCGCGATCAGCGAAACTGTGCGCGGCGGAACCGGGCTGAGCAGCATCACCCCGAAACACGACCGCGTAATCCGTACCGAGGTCATCCAAATGACCGACGGCCGAATCCACGGCGTGCACGTATGGTTGGGTCCGCCGGGCGTCGACCCGCCCGAGCGTCCGATCCCCGGCCCCTTGATCTGGGACCTGACCAACGGCGTGGCAACCGACACCCGGGAGTCCTTGCTGAACAGCGGACGTGACCCCGATAAGGAAGCCACGGACGGCCGGGCGTTCGCCGAGGATCTGCCGATGCGGGACCTCAATCCGGGCGAGGCCAAGGTGCTAGCGATGTTGATGAAGCCCGAACCCGGCATCAACTTCTCCAGTACCTGGGATGTCACCGACTTCGATGGCCGGCGGGTCACCGTGGGCTGGGTGGCCCGGGTGCAGCTGGAGGAGGACGATGACGGTTCGGAGCGGCTGATCTGCCGGGCGATGAACTGGCGATGCGATCGGGAGGCGTCGACGGTCCCGCACGACGGATTGGCCGAACGAATTCTCGCCGGTCTGGCAGAACCCGGTGTGCACCGCGCGCTGGTCGACCTCCAGAATTGGAAGCTGCTCAAGTGGCTGGACGAGCCCGCCCCGTTCTACGACTGGCGTGCCCGTGCGACAGGCGATTCGGTCGTTCACCCTGACGACGCCCCTCAGATGGCGAAGATGACAATCGAGTTCGGGACCGGAGGGACCTCGGGCGTGTTGCGGCTGCGCGCCAATGACGGCGGCTGGCCACCGGTGCACGTCACCATCTACCGCGTCGAGCTCGACGCGAAGACGGTCGCCGGGCTGGTGTCGTTGCGGGTACCCACCGATGACGAGAAGCCTTCGAAGAAACGAAAGGCCAACCCACGCAAGGCTAAAGCGGCCAAGTCATGGCCGCCCTCGCACACAGCCGGCTAGTCCCGGCGAAAGAAGTTGGGTACCGGAGCCGGATCCGGATCCTCGTACAGCCGGTGGAAGGTCGGAACGGCGCTGGCCGACATCGGAGGATTCACCCACGACCAGTCGGTGGGAACATCGCGTCCGCAATTCTCTTCGCGGTTGACGAAGTTGGCGAACTGCCGCCCCACTCGATGATGATCGGTGATGGTCACTCCGGCTTGTGCAAAACTGTGCATGACCGCTTCAGTGAGGATCACCATCGCGCGGTCCCGCCACAGATCGTTGCGACCGCGGCTCAAACCGACCGCGTCGGCCACATTGTCGAGTTGATCGTAGCGATCGTGGTCGACAAGGTCACGGGCACCGATCTCGGTGGCCACGAACCAGCCGGTGAACGGTGCCGCCGGATAACGCAGGCCGCCCGAGGCGAGAATCATGTTGCTGACGGCGGGATTCGCGTGCCAGGTGAGGCCGAGGTCGGCGATGTGCGGGTAGTCCGGATGGCTCAGCGCAATGCGCAGTACGGCGCTCTCGGGGACGGGGTACCAGGACAGCTCCCCGTCGACTGACAGGATCAGCGGAAGGACGTCAAACCTGCCGTGGGGTGCCGACCAGCCCAGTTCGATGGCGAGATCGGTCAACTCGACGTTGGCCGGGTCGCCGATGAATCTGTCTTCGCGCCGATAGCCGGCGTAGCCGATGAGTTGCCTGTTCACGATGCTGATGGCCGGCCCGTTGTCGGGTTCGGCGAAGACGGTGATCGTCGGACGCAACTTCCCACCGTTCGTGGACTCCGTCAGATGCGTGATGCATTCGGCGGCAACATCATCAGCCGTTCGGACGTGTCGGGCGTCCCGTAGTTCCAGCGTGTGCCAGATCGCGCGGCCCACGCATCTGCTGTGATTGCGCCACGCCAGGCGTGCGCCGGCAAGCAGTTCGTCGTATGTCTGCAGATAGCTTCCGCGGCTGCGGATTGCCGTCCGCACCGACGATACCCGGCCCGGGGATGCGGCGACGATGTCGCTTTCAAGGAGGGCCAATGCCTCGGCTTCCATTTCACGAGCGGGCAACGTCGCCGGAATCCCCCGGGTCGCAGGCTGTGTGGTCCTGTCGCCGGCGTGTGGGCATTGCGCGAGATACGCTCTCGAAAAGTTGGCCATGACATCTCCTCAGATACTGCTCAGATTCGAGGCATTGGCGGCCTGAAGGCCTGAACGCCCTCTCACTCCAACGCCAAGGGAATGCCGAGGTGTGCCCGTAGGAGTCCCGAATTCGGTGTTAGTTGTGTCTCGTCATACCGCTGAAGAGCGAAGTTGCCTTTATACCAACATTTCCGGCTTGTCGACCACTACGCAGGAGTCGGCAGGATGTTCACAGTGGCCCTGGCGCTGACGCACAGCAGGCAACCGGTCAACCGGGCGTATCGGATGGTCCGGCCCGAGCGGCGGCGCGTGCCGGACCCAGCTCGAGCCGTCCCAGCCCGACCGCGACGTCGACCGAGACGATCACGTCGAGGTCCTCGACGACACAGTTCGCCAGCGAGGTCTGCATGGCGCGTGCTACCGCGGTGGCTTGCGCACATGCGGCTTGGGCACCGGCGGCCAGCCGTGCGGCGCCCGCAAGCGAGGCGAGGTCGGCGGCCGCCTGCGCGCGGTGCCGGGCGACGACGGCCGTGCCGACGAGAACCGCGCCGACCGTCACCGTCAGCAGGACGGTGATCATCGCGACGGCCACCAGGGTGGCCGAACCCTGTTCAGCCGACGCCGGGCTCGATGGCAGCCACCGCCTCCGCCGCGACGGTGACACCCGGTAGAAGCGTCGATCGCGCCGTAATGGTCGCAATGACGAAGCCACCGTCGTTGCGCAGGTGGAGCGCCGCGCCATCTGGTGCGATGCGCTGCGCCGCGGCCGACGCGTCATCACCGCGCGCCGCGAGCCTGGCCGCCTCTCTGGCGGCGTCGACGCACCGAACTTGCATCGACACCGCCGTGAGCCCCGCCACACAGACGAGTAGCACCACCACGAGTGCTGCGATCGCGAACGCCGCCTCGACGGTGACTCCGCCGGCGTCATCGGTCAGACGTTGGTGTTCAGCGCCCGGGTGATGATGTTGGTCAACGCGCTCACGATCGAGTCGCCGGTGATCACCGTGTACAAGATGGCGCCAAAGGCGGCCGCTGCGATGGTGCCGATCGCGTACTCGACGGTGGACATCCCCGTCTGGTCCACGGCCAGCAGGGTCAACCGGTCCTTCAGTGCTCGAATTCTGTCTGCGCCCAACATGTTTCCTCCTCATTTATCTGCGTTTCAGAAGAATCCTGCGCGCCACACATCGCCGGCGAGACCAGCGACGACTGGAACGATCCCCAGGCACACGAATGCCGGCAGGTAGCAAAGCCCCAGCGGCCCGGCGATCAACACCGATGCCCGCTCGGCCGCCGCTGCCGCCGTGTCAGCGGCGTCGTGCCGCGATTGCGCCGCCAACTCCGCCACTCCCAGGGCCAACGCCGTGCCGGATGCCGCGGACCGTCTCGCCAGTCGGAGCAACGCCTCGACATGGGCATCCGGTCGCGAATCGGGATTCGACCAGGCGGTGTCGGGCGCGGCGCCCAATGCCAGCAGGTCCGACGCCCGGCGCAGTAACCGCGCCAACGGTGCAGGCGCCGACTGTGCCGCTGCTGCAGCCGCCGTGGACACCGCCATCCCGGAACGCAGGCACGCCGCCAACACGTCGAAAGTGGACGCCATCGCCAGTGGATCGCCGGAGTCGCGCGGAACCGCTGGCCGCGAGCCCTGCCGGAGTGCTCAGCGCCGCACGGAATTTGCTGCGTTCTGAATCGCCGCCCATGAGTAGGGCCGTCGCGAGAAGCACTGCAGCCAGCGTCATCTCAACTGCCGGGTGATTCGATCGGTCCAGAGCAGGCCGGCGCAGGCCAAGCTGACACCGATGACCAGCAACCAGCCACCCGCACCTCCGGAGAACAAGAAGGTGAGCGGATCCGCGCCGATGAGCTGCCCGAGCCCGATGCCGAGCACCGGTAATCCGGCGAGCACTGCCGCCGTGGTCCGGGCCCCCGCCATTCCAGCCTCGGCTCTGGTCGAAAAGCGTTCCCGCTCAATGATGTCGCGTTGCGCAGTATGCATCAGCGTCCCGATCGCCAGGCCATACGTCTCGGCCAGTTGCCAGCACACCGCCAGCCGCTCCCAGTGCGTGGGCACCGACGACTCCCGGGCAACGCAGCGCAGGCCCTCCCCCACATCGGCGCCCAGCCGCGCCCGCGCGGACACGGCGCGAAGGAAATCAGCGACCGGCCCCGCTGTCTCCGCCGCAGCGGTGTCGAACGCCGCGACGGGGTGGGCTCCCACGCGCAACTCTCCGACGAGGACATCCAACGCGGACTGCAGGGCGGTGGATTCGGCGCCGCGGCGCCGACGTGCACCAGACTGTCGCCTACGCAGGAACACGGTGACCCCGACGAGGGCCGCCGCCGCCACCGCGCCTATCGGTGCGAGAAGGCCCGCAACGACCGCGACGACCCAACCGCCCCATGCGCTCGCTGCCCGTCCGACTGTGCCGGGCATCGGTGCACGCAAGGCCAGACCATCGAGCCTGCGTCGCGACCGATACGGTGCGACCAGCAGCGCCAGCGCCAGTGACAGCGCCGCGGTCGTCACGATCGGTCCCTGAATTCGATCAGTTCGCGCAAATACTCGGCCCCGCAACCGAATCCGGTTCGCCACTGCCAGGCGGTGGCGGCCCGCACCAAGCCGTCGTCCGCACGCCGCAGCACCGCAATCTCGCTCAGCCGACGGGCGCCGGTATGGTCGCGGCCGACGTGCAGGACAACCTGTACCGCGGCGGCGAGCTGACTGTGCAGCCCGGCTCGGTCCAGACCGCCCAGCGCGGCCAGTGCCTCGAGCCGGGCCGGTACCTCCGCGGGGCTGTTCGCGTGCACGGTACCTGCGCCGCCGTCATGGCCCGTGTTGAGGGCGGCGAGCAGGTCGACGACTTCGGCGCCGCGAACTTCACCGACGACGATCCGGTCGGGACGCATGCGCAGGGCCTGCTTCACCAAATCGCGCACGGTCACCTCACCGGCGCCTTCGACGTTGGGGCACCGGGCAACGAGTTTCACCAGATGCGGGTGACGCGGCTCCAATTCGGCCGCGTCCTCCACACAGACGATGCGCTCGTCTGCGGAGACCTCGCTGAGTGCGGCCGCCAGCAGTGTGGTCTTACCGGCGCCGGTCCCGCCCGAGACCAAGAACGCGAGCCGCGCACCGATGATGCCCCGCAGGAGGGCGCCGGACTCCTGCCCAATCGTGCCGATGTGGGTCAGTACGGCCAAATCCTGGTTGGCGGGGCGCAATACCCGCAGCGACAGGCAGGTGCCCGCGGGGGCGATCGGCGGCAGTACCGCGTGCAACCGAACGGTGAACTGCCCGGTGCCAAGGCCGGTCAGCTGGCCGTCGACCCACGGTTGTGCCTCGTCGAGACGGCGCCCTGCCGCGAGCGCCAACCGCTGCGCCAGCCGGCGCACTGCGTCCTCGTCGGCGAATCGAAGCGAGCTGCGGCGCAAACCGTTTCCGTCGTCGACCCACACCTCGTCCGGAGCGGTGACGAGGACATCGGTGGTGCACTCAGCGCATAGCAACGGCTCCAAAAGGCCCGCCCCGGTCAGCTCGGTCTGCAAGACCCGCAGGTTGCTCAGTACCTCGGCGTCACCGAGCACACCACCCGACTCCGCGCGGATCGCGGCGGCCACCACATTCGGACGCAAGGGTGCGGAGTCGGCCGCGAGCCGCTCACGGACCCGGTCGATGAGCGAGACGCTCACGCTGCCACCGCCGGTTGACCGTCGAGCACCGTCAGGACGTGGCGGGCGGCGGAGGTGAGCGGAGATCTGCGCGTCAGCCTGAGCCCTCCGCGTTCCAGGACCTCGTCCATTCGCGATTGAGGCCGCATCGCCGCCAGCAGCGGCAGCTCCACGATCTTCGCCACATCGCACGGGCGAAGGCCACCGGGTGCAGGACCCCGCACGACGACACCGGCGTTCGGATTTATCGCCGACACCCATGGCGCGAGCGCCGCGGTGGCGACACACGATCGAACGTCGGCGGTGGCGAGCACGACGACGAGGTCTGCGCAGTCGAGCGCAGCCTCCGCCGCCGCGGTCGATCTCCTCGGCACATCGCAAATCACCGTCGCGCCGGCCCGGCTGCCCGCGTCGATCACCGCGCTCAGCGGTGCGGCGTCGATATCTCCACCGGAGCGGCTGCCCGACAGGACGCTGACCCCGTGCCGCCGGGGCAGCGCGTCCCTCAGCGCGGCATAGTCCAGCCGACCACCCTGCAGCGTGAGGTCGGGCCAGCGCAGCCCAGTCAGGGATTCGCTGCCGAGGACGAGGTCGATGCCGCCGCTCCACGGATCCGCATCGACGAGCAACGCCTCCGATGCGGTCTGCGCCAACGCCGTGGCGAACACGGACGCACCGGCCCCGCCACGGCCGGCGATCACCGCGACCACCGGGCCCCGGCGTCGACCCCCGCGGCACGAGTCGGCGGCCTCGGACAGTTCGTCCATCAATTCGCCGTCCTGCCCGGGCAGCGCGATGACGTGCTGGGCGCCGACGGCGATGGCCGCCTCCCAGTCGGCGGCCCGAGGAGCGCTCCGGCCGACCAGCACCACCTGCCCGCGCCGCGGCAACGACCGATCGGCACACCGGCGCGCGGCGTCCACGTCGAGCAGGACCGCCACCGCACCTGTCCACACCTTGCGGCTGGAGGGTTCGGCGGCGTGCACCACCGGGACTCCGGCAGCGGCGGCGACACGGTCCACGTCTTCGCGCAGTACCGGGTCAGCGACGAGAGCAAGGATTGCCTGGGCCGTGGTCATGCCACCACCCTGCTGTGGGTGGACGACACCCGGCCACGGGCTCGACAGGGTCTGTGGATAAAACCGCAACTGGGGATGAGTCGCGCAATAGCCGGAGTCCGAAAATCGCGTTCCGCAACTAGGCGAGGACTACCTACTTATCCGCTGGGCGAAGGGTACCCACCAAAAGAGACGACCCCCGCCAGGGGGGGAGGAGGCGGAGGTCGTCGTGTATCAGCCCCGGGGGGTCGGGCTGATGCACACCCGGCATAAGCCGAGTAATGCTCACTATACACACGGCACCTTGCAGCGGCGCAAGTACTGCTTGCCGGGGAAAGCACCCGGTTCCAGGAAAGATTGCAGTCACCGGCACCTGTCGTGAACTGCCAATTTGTACACTCTGTCGAGTCGTGTCACGCAGGGGCCTTTATGCTGAGCCCTGTGGACCCGACTAATCCGGCAGACGCAGGGGCGATGGGTTCCGCGGCGGTGTCGCCGCCGGGTCGGCACGTGCGTACCGCGGCATTCTTTGATCTTGATAAGACGGTCATTGCTAAATCGAGCACATTGGCTTTCAGCAAACCTTTCTTCGACCAAGGGCTAATCAATCGTCGGGCCGTTCTCAAATCCACTTACGCACAGTTCCTGTTCCTGATGTCTGGCGCGGACCACGATCAAATGGACCGGATGCGCTCCTATATCGCCAACATGTGCACCGGCTGGGACGCCGAACAGGTGAAGTCCATCGTCGGTGAGGCGCTGCACGACATCGTCGACCCCCTGGTGTTCGCCGAGGCGGCCGACCTCATCGCGGATCACAAATTATGTGGCCGCGACGTGGTCGTTGTATCGGCGTCCGGCGAGGAAATCGTGGCGCCGATCGCTCGCGCGCTCGGCGCCACCCATGCGATGGCGACCCGAATGGTCGTCGAAGACGGCAAGTACACCGGCGAAATTGCGTTCTACTGCTACGGCGAGGGCAAGGTCGAAGCGGTTCGCCAACTCGCCGCCAGCGAGGGCTACGCGCTGGAACACTGCTACGCCTACTCCGACTCGGTGACCGATCTTCCGATGCTGCAGGCCGTCGGCCACCCGACCGTGGTGAACCCCGATCGTGCGCTGCGCAAAGAAGCCACCTTGCGGGGATGGCCGGTGCTCACCTTCACCAGACCGGTCTCGCTGCGGGACCGCATTCCCGCGCCGTCCGGCGCGGCGATGGCGACCACAGCGGCGGTGGGCGTCAGCGCCCTGGCGGCCGGCGCGCTGACCTATTCACTGCTCCGGCGCTTCGCGTTCTAGAAGCTACTGCCTGTAGTAGCTGGCCCCGGCGGTAACAATCCGACGACACAGGTAGATCTAGGCCTTGATGTGACCGTGGTCACGGAGTACAAAGGAAACCACGGAAGCTTGGCAAGGCCAAGACCGAGCCGGAAGAGAAGGCTCGGCCTCCCGAGTCAGGCTACCCAGCACGGATCCCGGCACCCACGCGGAGCACATGCCGCGGAATAGGTAAAAGTGTTGCGGGCCTGCGTAATTGAGAAAAGCGGACGATCACGACGGTCCTTTGGGTGGGGCCGCAGTCGTAGCGCATCGCAAACGCGCCGAGGTCACCCACGCAACCCCAGAAAGCACGCATGGTAACCGGAGTCCGTGTTGGCGGGCGGCGAGCCGAACGAGTTTCGGAGCGTCGCCCGCTTTTACGTTGCTGGGATCCCCGCTGACGACCTCAGGACGACGCCGGCTGCGCGATCGACAGTGCTTCCCAGGCGCCGGCATGAAGAGCGCGACAGCTCAGCACCAACCAAGCCGTGAGGCCATCGGGCGTGCCCGACGAGAAGCCCTGTGCCGCGGTCCGGTAGTCGCGCGACTGACGCATCCAGTAGACCTCCGGCACGCCGAGACCATGCGGATCGAGACCGCTGGCGATGGTCACCAGCCGCGACACCGCCCGGGCCACGACACCGTCGGCCGTGCCGAACGGCTCCAGGGTCAGCAACTCGCCGTGGACGACCGCGGCCAGCACCGCCGCGGGCACGCTGGTGCCGCCGGTGACGATGTCGGCCAGCAGTTCGAGCCGACGCCCGACGTCGGCGTCTCCGCGGGGCCGTCCGAGATGCTCGTCGTCGGTCAGGTCGGCGGCAGCCAGCGCATGCAGTCGCGCGATGGCCTGCAGCGGAGCCCGCCGCCACACCCCGATCAACGACGTCTCGCCGCCCTCCAGCGCCTCCGAAACCCGCAATGCACCCGCCAGCACGGGATCGGCCTGACCGCCCCGGGACAACTGCAACGGCCCGCCGTCGAGCACCGAGGACGCCCGGGCAGCCCGCAGCGCCGCCTCGGCCGCCGTGGCCGGCCAGCCGCGCAGGTTGGTGCGGTGTCGATGGGCCCGGCCCAACGCCTCACGCGCCTCCTCGCCCGCCTCGGCGACGCCGGGCAGCGCGGCGAGTGGGGCCAACGGATCGGCGGGCGTGGTCACGGCAGCACAGGCTACTGCGTGCGTTCGTAGAGAACGACGAACCGGTCGATCCGCCATAGCTGGGCCATCACGATGAGGGTGGCCCCGAAGATGGTCGGCCAGACCTCGAGCCTGACGAGTCCGTAGGCCAGAAGGACGAAGCCCGCCCCGCCGGCCGAGACCAGCAGGCGGAGCACCGCGCGGTGCTCGGGCGGAACCGCATGACGCTGCTTCAACCAGAGCTTCTCCCCATAGATGCCCTTGGCCGCCCAACCGGTCGGCGTGCGCACCGGTGCGAACACGCGCGGATTCAGCCAGAGCCAGACGATGACCACGGCGATCGGCACCAGACACCACCAGCCAAGCCAGATCCGGCTCCAGATCGCCAGGATCATCAGTGGGATCGCCGCGAACCGCGTCCACACGCTCCACGGGTTCGCATGCCGCTGCCATGCGTCGTCGGTCATCCCGAAAACGCCGGCGATCTTCGACATGATGCCCATCCCCGCATTGTCGCGCCACCCGACCCGGACTTGCCCGGGTCTCGGACATAACCAGGCGAGGCCGGGTGACTACGCTCACAGTTATGTCCGAGATGCACACCGACATTCCGTCCGCCTACCCCCCGCCCGATGATTTCGCCGCGCAGGCCAACGCGACAGAGGAGCTGTACCGCGAGGCCGAAGCGGACAGATTGGCGTTCTGGGGAAAGCAAGCCAACCGGCTCTCGTGGGAGACCCCGTTCACCGAGGTCCTGGACTGGTCGGAGGCACCGGTCGCCAAGTGGTTCGTCGGCGGCAAGCTCAACGTCGCCTACAACTGCGTTGACCGCCACGTCGAGGCGGGAAACGGCGACCGGGTGGCGATCCGGTGGGAAGGTGAGCCGGTCGACGACAGCCGCACCCTGACCTATTCGGAACTGCAGGCTGAGGTCTGCAAGGCCGCCAACGCGCTGACCGATCTCGGGCTGGTCGCCGGCGACCGGGTCGCCATCTACATGCCGATGATCCCCGAGGCGATCGTCGCGATGCTCGCGTGCGCGCGGCTGGGGGTGCTGCATTCCGTCGTGTTCGCCGGCTTCTCCGCGTCAGCCCTCTCGGCCCGTATCGAAGACGCCGAGGCCAAACTCGTCATCACCTCCGACGGTCAGTTCCGGCGCGGTAAAGCGGTGTCGCTGAAAGAGGCGGTGGATGAAGCCGTAGACGGGCAGAAATCCGTCGAGCACGTTCTGGTGGTGCGGCGCACCGGAATTGACGTGGAGTGGACCGACGGCCGCGACCTGTGGTGGCATGAGACTGTAGACGGCGCGTCACCGGAACACAGCCCAGAGGCGTTCGACTCCGAGCATCCGCTGTTCCTGCTCTACACATCGGGCACCACCGGTAAGCCAAAGGGCATCATGCACACCTCGGGTGGCTACCTCACGCAGGCGGCATACACGGTCGACACTGTGTTCGACGTCAAGCCGGAAGCCGATGTGTACTGGTGCACAGCCGATATCGGCTGGGTCACCGGACACACCTACATCGTCTACGGTCCGCTGTCGAACGGTGTCAGCCAGGTGGTGTACGAAGGCACACCCACCTCGCCGAACGAGCACCGGCACTTCGAGGTGATCGAAAAGTACGGCGTTACAATCTATTACACCGCTCCGACGCTGATCCGCACGTTCATGAAACTGGGCCGCAAGATTCCCGACGCACATGACATGTCCAGGCTTCGGCTGCTCGGCTCGGTCGGCGAACCGATCAACCACGAGGCCTGGCGCTGGTACCGGGATGCCTTCGGCGGCAACCGGACTCCGGTCGTCGACACTTGGTGGCAGACCGAGACGGGCGCGATCATGATCTCACCGCTACCCGGGGTGACGGCCGCCAAACCCGGTTCGGCGATGACACCGCTGCCGGGCATCTCGGCGAAGATCGTCGACGAGGAGGGCAAGGACCTGGAGCCCGGCGCCGACGATGCCGAGCACGTGACGGGTTACCTGGTGCTCGACGAGCCGTGGCCGTCGATGCTGCGCGGCATCTGGGGCGACCCTGAACGATTCAAGGAGACTTACTGGTCGCGCTACGCCGACCAAGGTTGGTATTTCGCCGGCGACGGTGCTCGAGTCGACTCCGACGGCAACATCTGGGTGCTCGGGCGTATCGACGATGTGATGAACGTGTCCGGCCACCGGATCTCCACTGCAGAGGTGGAGTCGGCACTTGTCGGACACTCCGGTGTGGCCGAGGCGGCCGTCGTCGGCGCCGCGGATGAGACCACCGGCCAAGGTATCTGCGCGTTCGTGATCCTCGAGTCGCAGGCGCCCGACAACGCCGACATGGTCGAGCAGCTCCGTGAGCAGGTGGCCAAGGAGATCGGGAAAATCGCCCGACCGCGCGAGATCCACGTGGTGCCGGAGCTGCCGAAGACGCGCAGCGGCAAGATCATGCGCCGGTTGCTGCGCGACGTCGCCGAGGGCCGTGAGCTCGGCGATACGTCCACGCTGGTGGATCCCGGCGTGTTCGAGGCAATCCGGGCCAGCAAGTGATCAAGCAGCGTCCGCACCGACCGGGACGAATCCCGAGCCGGGACGGTTCTTGGCGGTGATGTCGGCCAATTGCGTGTTGAACGACATGGTCACCGCCGGTGTGTGCAGCGGGATGTACTTGACGACGCAGGTCGGCAGGTCCTCGCTGAACGCTCCGTGAATCATGCCGACCAGTCGGTTGTTGACGGTCACCGGCGCGCCGGAGTCACCGGGCTGCCCACAGACCTGATTGACGATGGTGCCGGGCTCCTGGCCCGGCCCCCATGTCACCCCGCATGAGTAACCCGTGGTGCGGCCCAGCTTGCAGGCCAAATCGCCGAACACCGGGTCGGGGCCCAACCCGTCGATCTCGAAGCCGTTGATATTGTTGACGGGCCGGACTTTCTGCGGGTCGAACTGGATGACGGCGTAGTCCAGCGCGTCGTTGCCCGCCACCATCGTGCCGAGCACACCGGCAGCCTCGGCACCTTCGGCGGCCACCTTCTCGCCCGGGCCTCCGCAGTGCGCGGAAGTGAAGCCGATCAGGTTGCCCCGGTTGTCGTTCCCGATCGTCGTGAGTGTGCACAGCGTGTCGCCCTCGACCACCAGCCCGGACCCGCCACCCAGCGTCACCGGTTCGTCGGCGTGCGCGACAGGACTGGCTGGGAAAAGAAGCGCGGTCAGGGCCACGATCGCGGCAGACGCCAATCGGCACGGGCCGCTGGTCCTCAAGTGTCTGTCCCCCATCCAGGTTTGCCCGACCCGCCCATCGATTCAGTCCGCACAGTCTAACGTCGGCCGGAATCGTTTCGGGCGGCGCCACATGGCAACATGAACCGCGACTGACATAGATGCGGGGAGGAACTGTCCGTGAGCGATCGCAGGAATGGCGTACCCACCACCGTGACCTCGATACCGCTGGTTGATCCGCACGCCGCCAAGGCCGACCCGTCCATCGGTGACCTCGTCAAGGATGCGACCACCCAGGTGTCGACGCTGGTGAGGGCCGAGGTGGAGCTGGCCAAGGCAGAGATCACCCGCGACGTCAAGAAGGGCCTCACGGGCAGCGTCTACTTCATCCTGGCGCTGGTTGTCTTGTTCTACTCCACGTTCTTTTTCTTCTTCTTCGTCGCCGAGTTGCTCGACACCTGGTTGTGGCGGTGGGTCGCGTTCCTGATCGTCTTCGGTGTCATGGTGTTGACCACCGGGCTGCTGGCGTTGCTCGGCTATCTGAAGGTGCGGCGTATCCGGGGACCACAGCAGACCATCGAATCGGTCAAAGAGATCCCCGAGGCGCTCACCCCCGGACACGACAGGGCCGCCAAGTCGATCGCATCGGCCGACGGCGGTAAGCCCGCCTCGACCGCAGACCCGTCGGGCTGGTAATGATCCCGCCCGACCCGTCGGTGGTGCGCATCGACGGTCCGTGGCGTCATCTCGAGGTACATGCCAACGGGATTCGCTTCCATGTCGTGGAGGCGGACGCCCCCGACGCGCCCACCCGACCGGTCACCGACCGGCCGCTGGTCATCCTCCTGCACGGCTTCGCATCGTTCTGGTGGTCGTGGCGTCACCAGCTCAGGGGCCTGAACGGAGCGAGGGTGGTGGCCGTCGACCTGCGGGGCTACGGCGGCAGCGACAAGCCGCCCCGCGGCTATGACGGCTGGACGCTGGCCGGTGACACCGCCGGGTTGGTCCGCGCGCTCGGCCACGGGTCTGCGACGCTGGTCGGGCACGCCGACGGAGGTCTCGTCTGTTGGGCGACCTCGGTGCTGCACCCCCGCGTGGTCCGCGCGATCGCGGTGGTCAGCTCACCGCATCCCGTGGCGCTGCGCGCATCCGCGCTGTCACGCCGCGACCAGGGCATCGCGCTGCTGCCGTCGATGCTGCGCCATCAGGTGCCGATGTGGCCGGAACGCGCCCTGACCCGCAACAACGCCGAGGAGCTCGAGCGTCTGGTTCGTTCCCGCGCCAGCGGCAAATGGCTTGCTTCGGAGGACTTCTCGGAGACCATCGGCCACATGCGCCAGGCCATCCGGATCCCGTCGGCCGCCCACTCGGCACTGGAGTATCAACGCTGGGCGGTGCGTAGCCAACTCCGCGGCGAAGGCCGTCGGTTCATGCGGTCGATGAAGCGGCCGCTGGGAGTGCCGGTCCTGCACCTTCGGGGCGACGCCGATCCTTACGTCCTGGCGGACCCGGTGTATCGCACTCAGCGCTACGCACCGCACGGACGGTATGTATCGATCGCGGACGCCGGACATTTTGGACACGAAGAAGCACCGGACGTGGTCAACGAACAGCTGTCGCGCTTCCTGACGCAGGTGTACGGCTAGCTACCGACGCACACACCGGTGGGCACCCGCTGAGTGCTTCCCACCGTGGCCATCTGGCGCGAGACCTCGCTCGCCGTCAGCACGAAGCCGGTATCGGCGTCGTCGACCGCGGCGCCGAACACCACGCCCAGCACCTTTCCGTTCCGATCGATCATCGGGCCACCCGAATTCCCTTGCCGCACTGTACCTCTGATGGTGTACACCTCACGGCTGACAGTGGTGGTCCGGTAGATGTCGGGGCCCTTGAGCTCGATGGTCTCGCGGACCCGAGCGGGTGTGGCGGCGAAGTCTCCGCCACCGGGATAACCCATCACGATGCCGTCAGTGCCCGTGGCCGCCGGGGCGTCGTCGAACGTCAGCGGCGCGGCAGGCAGATTGGGCACATCGAGGATCGAGACGTCCTCCTGGGGATCGTAGGAGACCACCCCCGCGTCGTAGGTCTGCCCGTCGGCCTCGACCGTGACGCTGTCGGAGCCGGCAACCACGTGAGCGTTCGACATCACCCGGTTCGGGGCGACCACAAAGCCGCTGCCCTCCAACACCTTCTGGCAACTGGGCGCGACGCCGCGGATCTTCACCACACTGGGCCGCGTCGCGGCCACCACCGGGTCGCCGATCAGTGCGGCATCCGGTGCGTCGACCGCGACGATCGGGGTCCTGCCGAACGGTTGCAAAACTTGCGGCAGGCCCGAGGTGTTGAGCAGCGCCGACAGCCTCGTCGGCACGGATCTCAGCCACGGCGGTGCCAACTGATCGACCTGGCCCAGCACCTTCGACCCGCGCACCGCGGCGGCGAGGTTCGGCTGATCTGACGAGGTGAGTGGCGTGGCCAGCAGCCAGGCGGCCACCAGCACCGCGATCAGCTGCAGGCCCACCCCGATCACCGAATCGAACGTGCGCAGCGAGCGATGGCGGATCGCGCCGCGAACCGCACGGCCCAGCACGACGCCGGCGATCTCGCCGATCACGACCAGTGCCAGTATCAAGAACAGCGTCACGAAGAGCTTCGTGCGGGCGCCGGTGATGTTGCTGACCACGTGGGGCGCCAGCAGAACCCCGGCCACCGCGCCGAGCACCACCCCGACGAACGACAGCAACGAGCCCAGCGCCCCCGAACGCCAACCGGAGATGGCGGCGACGAGCGCCACCGCGAGAACGGCGATATCGAGCCACTGTGACGATGTCATTATTGGGCTTCACCGTAGCTGCCGTCGTGGCCGACGAGGGCCATTGCCTCCTCGACTTCACGCACGTCGTCGGTGTTCCACGGTTGCGCCCAGCCTGCCACGTCGAGCATCGCCGAGATCACCTGGCCGGTGAACCCCCACACCAGCATCTCGTTGAGCAGGAACGCCGGGCCGGCGGATCGAGCGGTGTTCTCCTTGCGGTACACCATGATCCGGTTCTCCGGGTTGATGAATGCGCGCACCGGAACCCGCGCCACGAGCGCGGTTTCGGATTCGTCGACGACGGCCACCGGCCCGGGATCGGACGAGTAGGCGAGCACGGGCACGACCTGAAAGCCCGACGGCGGGATGAACATCCGCTCCAGGGTGGCCAGCGGCTGAAGCCTGCCGATATCGATGCCGGTCTCCTCACGGGCCTCGCGCAGTGCGGTGGACACCGGGCCATCGTCCCCGGGATCGGCCGCACCCCCCGGGAACGCGGCCTGCCCGGCGTGGTGCCGCAGGGTCGATGCCCGCACCGTCACCAACAGGTCGGCGTCATGGGGCAGGCCGCCCGACGGGCAATTCTGTGGGCCGGAGAAGAGCACCAGCACCGCGGCGTCGCGGCCGCCGTTGAGTGCGGCCTTGGCGCTGGCCGCCATCACCATCGCGAGAACTTCCGGCGGCACCCGGCGCCGATAGACCTTCTTCACTCGGTCGGCGTTGTCGACCAGCGGTTTGAGCCACGGCGGCGCAGCGTCGGGGGCGAGCTCACCCTCTTCGCTGACCCAGCTCACGCCGACGCTCCTATCTGTGGGTCGACCGCCGCGGCGATCTCGTCGGCGGTTGCGAAAGACCGTGCCAGAACTTCGGCAACGCTACCGTCCGCGCGCAGCACCACGGTCGCGGGCATCACGTTGGGGACCCGCAGAGCGGCGGCGATCAGCCGGCGGCCGTCCTGCAGGGTGGGCAACCGAACACCGAGCTCAGCGAGCCGCAACAGGGCGGCCGTCTCGTTTTCGTCCTGGTGCACGGTCAGCACGGTCACGGCCGGGCCGACCCGGCGCTGATACTCCGCCATCGCGGGCAGTTCCTGTGCGCACGGTGCGCACCAGTAAGCCCACAGGTTGAGCACCGTCGCCCTGCCGGCGACCGCCTCGGCGACGTGGACCATCGTTCCGTCGCCGGCGCATTCCAGTGAGATGCCGTGCAGGGCCGCCGGGCCGGCACCGGTTCCTGACGGCGGGCAGGGCTCGAGGTCGGCGCCGGCACGTGGCCCCGCCAGCGCCTCGACGGTGTCGGCGTCGCGGTGGTCCCGGGCGGGCGCAGGCGCGCGAGATCCGGAGGGTGCGGCGTCGTCGCCCAACTGCTGCCAGAGCGCCACCCCGAGGGCGACGACGATGACCATCACCGCGACGGTCCAGCGGGTCGACGTGCTCATGAGCCAGGCGGGCGGTTTACAGCCCGGCCAGTGCCAGCAGGTGTTCGGTCTCGGGACCCTTCACCAGCGGCGCGGCGATTAGTGGGTCGGTGGGACCGGCGCCGAACGACGGACAGTCCTTGGCCAGCACGCATACTCCGCAGGCCGGCTTGCGGGCGTGGCACACGCGGCGGCCGTGGAAGATAACCCGATGGCTGAGCAACGTCCACTCCGGGCGCTCGATCAGCTCCCCCACCGCGTGTTCGACCTTCACCGGGTCCTCTTCGGCGGTCCAGCGCCAGCGCCGGACCAGCCGGCCGAAGTGGGTGTCGACAGTGATACCGGGGATGTCAAAGGCGTTTCCCAGGATCACGTTCGCGGTCTTGCGGCCGACGCCGGGCAGCGTCACCAGTTCGTCCATGTTCCTGGGGACCTGCCCGTCGAACCGCTCGACGAGTTCCTGACCAAGGCGCATCAGCGAATTGGCCTTGTTCCGGTAGAAACCGGTGGGCCGGACCATCTCCTCGAGTTCGGTGCGGTCCGCCGTCGCATAATCCACCGCGGTGCGGTACTTCTTGAACAGCGCCGGCGTGGTGAGGTTGACGCCCTTGTCGGTGCTCTGCGCGGACAGGATGGTCGCGACCGTCAACTCCAGCGGATTGGTGAAATCCAGCTCGCAATACACGTGCGGGAATGCCTGCGCCAGAGAGCGATTCATCCGCCGGGCGCGGCGGATCAGGCCCAGCCGGGTCTCATCGTCCCACTTGCGCGAAGACGCGCGCCGCGGCGTCTTGGCGGCGGCAGGCTCATCGGCTGAGGTCTCGCGCACAGTCACGACTCCCAGCGTACTGAGCGGGTCCGACGAGCCTGGTGCGGACCGGTGACAATTCGTAATCCCGCTGAGACCTTGGCCGTGTTTACTTCAGCCTTGTGTCGTGGTTGCTCGTAGCGTTTATACCGGGGTTGCTGATGCTGGCGACTTTCGGGCTCGAGCGAATCGAATCCGGCCTGCATCGCGACACTGTTTCGGCTACAGATGTCGCCACCTTCCTCGAGCAGGCACAGACCGACGACGTGAACACGCTGGTGCGGGATGGCATGGGCTTGGCACTGGACGGTCTGCATCAGCGGCTGCACGAACAGGAGCTGGCAACCGACACCCGGACTGCCGGCACCGTTGCCGCCGGTTTGCCGACGCGGCTATACCTCCATCAGCGGGTAAATCCTGAATTTCAGGAGACCCGGCATGCCAATCGTGTGTAGCGTGGGCTGGTCACGAAATGGCGTACCTCTAGACTGATCTCGTTAACCAATGCGAGATCAGCTACTCGCATGTCATATCACCGAACAGCTTAAGAGGGGCAACGTGGACGAGATCCTGGCCAGGGCCGGAATCTTCCAAGGAGTCGAGCCCAGCGCCGTATCCGCGCTGACGAAGCAGCTTCAACCCGTCGACTTCCCGCGTGGGCACACCGTGTTCGCCGAGGGTGAGCCGGGCGACCGGCTGTACATCATCGTTTCGGGCAAGGTCAAGATCGGTCGCCGGTCACCGGACGGCCGCGAGAATCTGCTCACCATCATGGGACCGTCGGACATGTTCGGCGAGCTGTCGATCTTCGACCCCGGACCGCGGACGTCGAGCGCCACCACCATCACCGAGGTGCGCGCCGTGTCCATGGACCGCGACGCACTGCGGGCGTGGATCTCCGATCGCCCCGAGATCGCCGAGCAATTGCTGCGGGTTCTGGCTCGCCGGCTGCGGCGCACGAACAACAACCTGGCCGACCTGATCTTCACCGACGTGCCCGGTCGGGTCGCCAAGCAATTGCTGCAACTGGCCCAGCGCTTCGGCACTCAAGAGGGCGGCGCCCTGCGCGTGACGCACGACCTGACGCAGGAGGAGATCGCCCAGTTGGTCGGGGCGTCACGCGAGACCGTCAACAAGGCGCTCGCCGACTTCGCCCACCGCGGCTGGATCCGCCTGGAGGGCAAGAGCGTGTTGATCTCCGACAGCGAGAGATTGGCGCGGCGGGCCCGCTGACCCGCCCGCCACAGGTCAAGCGCGCAGGTAGTCCAGCTGCGCCTGCACGCTCCATTCGGCTGCGTCCCAAAGCTTTTCGTCGACATCGGTATAGACGTGCTCGACGACCTGCCGTGCGCTCGCCTCGTCACCCAGCGCGCGCAACGCCTCTCGCACCTGATCGAGTCGTTCTTCACGGTGCGCCAGGTACATGGTGCTGACGGCCGCCAGATCGCCGATGTCCGGACCGTGTCCGGGCAGAACGGTTCTGCTGCCGAGGCCTTGCAGGCGCCGCAGCGACTCCAGGTAGTCGCCGAGGCTGCCGTCCTCGTTGTCGATGACAGTGGTGCCCCGGCCGAGCACCGTGTCGGCGGTCAACACGGCGTCGTCGAGAACAAACGACACCGAGTCGGCGGTATGGCCGGGGGTCCTCATCACCGTGATTCGCAGCCCCGCGGCTTCGATGACCTCCCCGTCGACCAGCGGACCGCCGAGGCCGCGCAGAAAGCCGCTGCCGATGCTGCGGACCACCGCGCCGGTGAGGTCGACGATCTTGTGGATGGCCCCGGTGTGGTCGTCGTGTCTATGGCTGATGAGTACGAGCGGGATCTTGCCGAGTTCCGCGATGCGAGCGATGTGCTCGTCATCGTCGGGGCCCGGGTCGACGATGACCATCTCGTCGCTGCCGGGGCCGCGCATCACCCAGGTATTCGTGCCCTCCAGCGTCATCAACCCGGGGTTGTCACACAGCAGCACCGACGCGGTCTCGGTGACCGGACGCAGCAGCCCGTAGGCCGGGTGCTCGATCGTCACGCCACCTCGGCCCGATCGTCGCTCACGCGACCTCGACAATGAGTTCGACCTCCACCGGTGCGTCCAGCGGCAGTTCGGACACCCCGACCGCCGAGCGCGCATGCGCGCCGGCATCGCCGAACACGTCGCCGAGGAACTGCGAGGCCCCGTTGACCACACCCGGCTGGCCATTGAACCCGGGCGCCGAGGCGACGAAACCGACGACCTTGACCACTCGCGTCACCGCATCGATACCGACCAACGAGTTCACCGCCGCGAGCGCGTTGAGAGCGCACATCCGCGCCAGCGCCTTGCCCTGCTCGGGACTGACCTGCCCACCGACCTTGCCGGTCTGCGCCAGACCGCCCGACTGCATCGGCAATTGACCCGAGGTGTAGACCAGGTTGCCCGTTCGCACCGCGGGCACATAGGCGGCTACCGGCGGCACCACCGGGGGCAGCTCGATGCCGAGTTCGGCCAAGCGCTCAGACCAAGTCGACCCGGTCACTTGGGTCGCTTCAGGTAGGCGACGTGCTGCTCGCCGGTCGGGCCGGGAAGCACCGACACCAGCTCCCAGCCGTCCTCGCCCCACTGGTCGAGGATCTGTTTCGTGGCATGCGTCAGAAGTGGCACGGTGGCGTACTCCCAGCGGGTCGGTTCGCTCATATCGCTGAGCTTATCGGGCGGCACCGTGGCCTTGGCTAGCATGCAGGGGTGGCTACCTCAGCGAACAGCGGTAGACCGGTCGGCTGGCCGTCTCGCCTGACCAAGGCGCGTCTGCACTTCGTCACCGGCAAGGGCGGTACGGGCAAGTCGACGATCGCGGCCTCGCTGGCGCTGGCCCTGGCCGCGGGCGGCCGCAAGGTGCTGTTGGTGGAAGTGGAAGGGCGCCAAGGCATTGCCCAGTTGTTCGACGTGCCACCCTTGCCGTATCAGGAGCTCAAGATCGCCACCGCGGACGGCGGCGGTCATGTCAATGCGCTGGCGATCGACACCGAGGCGGCATTCCTCGAGTATCTCGACATGTTCTACAACCTCGGCCTGGCCGGCCGCGCCATGCGCCGCATCGGCGCCGTCGAGTTCGCGACGACGATCGCACCCGGTCTGCGCGATGTGCTGCTGACCGGCAAGATCCGCGAGATCGTGACCAGGGCCGAGAAGGGCAAGCAGCCGGTCTACGACGCCATCGTGGTGGACGCCCCGCCGACGGGCCGCATCGCCCGGTTCCTCGACGTCACTGCGGCGGTGTCGGAGTTGGCCAAGGGGGGCCCGGTGCATTCGCAGGCCGAAAGCGTGGTCAAGGTGTTGCACTCCGACCTCACCGCCATCCACCTTGTCACCCTGCTGGAAGCGCTGCCCATCCAGGAGACGCTCGAAGCGATCGAGGAACTGCGGGGACTGAACCTGCCCATCGGCAGCGTCATCGTCAACCGCAACATCCCGGCCTATCTGCCCGCCGACGACCTCGCCAAGGCGGCAGAAGGCGACATCGACGCCGACGCCGTGCGCGCGGGCCTGGAAAGCGCCGGAATCACCTTGTCCGACAGTGACTTTGCCGGCCTGCTTACTGAGACCATCCAGCACGCGACGCGCATCAAGGCGCGTACCGAAAGCGCCGAGCAGCTCGAGGAACTCGACGTGGCGCGGCTGGAGTTGCCGCAGATACCCGACGGAGTCGACCTCGGCAGCCTGTACGAGCTCGCCGAAGCGCTTGCCCACCAGGGCGTCCGATGAGCGAGCGATTTGGACCAACCAGGAGAAGTCGATGAGTACCGCACCGACCGCCCTCGACATGGGCGCGCTGCTGCGTGACACCTCCAACCGCGTGCTGGTGTGCTGCGGCGCAGGCGGGGTCGGCAAGACCACCACCGCGGCCGCGATGGCTTTGCGCGCAGCCGAATACGGCCGCAAGGTGGTAGTTCTCACCATCGACCCGGCGAAGCGGCTGGCGCAGGCGCTTGGTATCAAGGATCTGGGCAACACGCCGCAACGGGTTCCGCTCGCACCCGAGGTTCCCGGCGAACTGCACGCGATGATGCTCGATATGCGCCGGACGTTCGACGAGATGGTCATCCAGTATTCCGGGCGCGAACGGGGCGAAGCGATTCTGGACAACCAGTTCTATCAGACCGTGGCAACGTCGTTGGCGGGCACGCAGGAGTACATGGCGATGGAGAAGCTGGGACAGCTTCTTGCAGAAGACAAGTGGGACCTGATCGTCGTCGATACCCCACCGTCGCGTAACGCGCTGGACTTCCTGGACGCGCCGAAGCGGTTGGGCAGCTTCATGGACAGCCGGCTGTGGCGGCTGCTGCTGGCGCCCGGTCGCGGAATCGGGCGCCTGGTGACCGGCGCGGTGGGTTTGGCAATGAAGGCGCTGTCCACCGTGCTGGGTTCGCAAATGCTTTCCGATGCAGCCGGTTTCGTCCAAATGCTGGATACGACCTTCGGCGGGTTCCGGGAAAAGGCGGACCGAACCTATGAGCTGCTGAAGCGCCGCGGCACGCAATTCGTGGTGGTCTCGGCCGCTGAGCCGGACGCGCTGCGCGAGGCGTCTTTCTTCATCGACCGCCTCTCGGAGGAACGCATGCCGCTTTCCGGGCTGATCCTCAACCGGACCCACCCAACGCTGTGCCATCTGGCGGCGGAGAAGGCGGCGGCGGCCGCCGAGGACCTCGGCAAGGATGATGCCGACGCGCTGGCCACCGCGGTGCTGCGGATCCACGCGGACCGGTCGACGACGGCGAAGCGCGAGGTGCGACTGCTATCGCGGTTCACCGGCGCGAATCCGCATGTGGCGATCGTCGGGGTGCCGTCGCTGCCGTTCGACGTGGCCGATTTGGAGGCGTTGAGGGCCATCGCCGACCAGATCACCGGGGAGACTTCAGCGGCCTGAGCCGCAAATGGAGCGGGCCGGTTAAACGGCGCTGCGATGTTTGCGCTGGGCGGCGAAGAACTCGGCCCAGGAAACCACCTCGGGGTGCTGCTTGAGCAATGCGCGGCGTTGGCGTTCGGTCATTCCGCCCCACACGCCGAATTCCACCCGGTTGTCGAGGGCGTCGGCCCCGCATTCGAGGATCACCGGACAATGCCGGCAGATGACGGCCGCTTTGCGCTGGGCGGCGCCGCGAACGAACAATTCGTCGGGATCCGCTTGGCGGCAACGGGCTTGGGACACCCACGCGATGCGCGCCTCGGCTTCGGCGCCGTGGACCAAACTGTGAGCTGAGGTGGTGCTAGTCGTCCTGCGCGCAGCGGGCCTTGTTCCTGACACCAGCGATCCCTTCGTTCCAGCCGCGCCGCTTTCTCCAGCGACGGCGTAGCCCTCCGGTGTAGAACGCTGATGCGATCTACGCCACATTGCGAGGGTCTAATGTGACCTGCATCGCACTGTGTGCCCAACTTAGGTGGTCAGGGGCGTTCTGCGCAACAGTTACGTGGGCACTTTTTTGGGACGACCGTGCCGTCATTCGGCAAAATTGACGCTCGCGCAGGTCCGGGGGTTCGTGGAAGGAGCTATTTAGCCGCGATAGGGATGCTGACCGGCGACGTCGCTAGTCTGTACACCATGTCTGAGCGCCCGCCGACCGCCGTGACGGTCATCAAGCTTGCGTGGTGCTGCTTGCTGGCCAGCGTGGTCGTCGCAGGGCTGATGTTTCCCGTGGTAGGTGGCTTCGGCCTGATGTCCAACCGGGCCTCCGACGTGGTCGCCAACGGGTCGGCCCAGCTGGTCGAGGGCGAGGTGCCGCAGGTGTCGACGATGGTCGACGCCAAGGGCAACATCATCGCCTGGTTGTATTCGCAGCGCCGGTTCGAGGTGCCCAGCGAGCAGATCGCCAACACCATGAAGCTCGCGATCGTCTCGATCGAGGACAAACGGTTTGCCGAACACAACGGCGTCGACTGGCAGGGCACCCTGACGGGTCTCTCCGGTTATCTGTCGGGAAACCTCGACACCCGCGGCGGTTCGACCATCGAGCAGCAGTACGTCAAGAACTACCAATTACTGGTGATCGCGCAAACCGACGCGGAGAAGCGCGCGGCGATCGAGACCACCCCCGCGCGCAAACTCCGGGAGATCCGGATGGCGCTCACCCTGGACAAGACGTTCACGAAACCGGAGATCCTGACCCGGTACCTGAACCTGGTTTCGTTCGGCAATGGCGCGTTCGGGGTCCAGGACGCTGCGCAGACCTACTTCGGCATCAACGCCTCGGATCTGAACTGGCAACAGGCGGCACTGCTGGCCGGCATGGTCCAGTCCACCAGCACGCTGAACCCGTACACCAATCCCGACGGTGCGCTGGCCCGGCGCAATCTGGTGCTCGACACCATGATCGACAACGTCCCCGAACACGCCACCGAACTGCGGGCGGCCAAGCAACAGCCATTGGGGATCCTGCCGCAGCCCAACGAACTTCCGCGGGGCTGCATCGCGGCGGGCGACCGGGCCTTCTTCTGCGACTATGTGCTCGACTACCTGGCCCGCGCGGGAATCAGCAAGGAACAGGTCGCCAAGGGCGGATATCTCATCAAGACGACGCTGGATCCCGATGTGCAGATCCCGGTCAAGTCCTCGATCGACGGCATCGCCAGCCCGGACCTCGACGGCGTCGCGAGCGTGATGAGCGTGATCCGACCCGGCAAGCAGTCACACGCCGTGGTGGCGATGGCCAGTAACCGGACCTACGGGCTCAATATCGATGCCGGCGAGACGATGCAGCCGCAGCCGTTCTCACTGGTCGGTGACGGAGCGGGGTCCATCTTCAAGGTCTTCACCACGGCCGCTGCGCTCGACATGGGCATGGGCATCAACGCCACCCTCGACGCCCCCTCCCGCTTCGAGGCCAAGGGCCTTGGCAGCGGCGGCGCGAAGGGCTGTCCCCCGGCGACTTGGTGTGTGCAGAACGACGGCAACTATCGAGGCCAGTTGAGCGTCACCGACGCCCTGGCGACGTCGCCGAACACCGCGTTCGCCAAGCTGATCTCGCAGGTCGGTGTTCAGCGCACCGTCGACATGGCGGTCAAACTGGGTTTGCGCTCGTATGCGCTGCCCGGCACTGCCCGCGATTACGACCCGGAGAGCAACGAGAGCCTGGCCGACTTCGTCAAGCGCCAGAACCTCGGCTCGTTCACGCTGGGTCCGATCGAGGTCAATCCCCTCGAGCTGTCGAACGTCGCCGCGACGCTGGCGTCCGGTGGCGTGTGGTGTCCGCCCAACCCGATCGACAAGGTCGTCGACCGCACCGGAAAGGACGTCTCCGTCACCACCGAGACCTGCGAACAGGTGGTGCCCGAGGGGCTGGCGAACACCCTGGCCAACGCACTGAGTAAGGACGATCAGAGCGGCACCGCCGCGGGCTCGGCCGGGGCCGCGGGGTGGAGTCTGCCGGTGTCGGGCAAGACCGGCACCACCGAAGCGCACCGATCTTCCGGATTCCTGGGATTCACCAGCGCCTACGCCGCGGCCAACTACATCTACGACGATTCGACGACACCGTCGGACCTGTGCTCGTTCCCCTTGCGCCAGTGCGGCTCGGGCGACCTCTACGGCGGCAACGAGCCGGCCCGCACGTGGTTCACCGCCATGAAGCAGTACACGCCGGACAACGTGGCGCTGCCGCCCACCGATCCGCGCTACGTCGACGGGGCGCCCGGCTCGAAGGTGCCCAGCGTCGCCGGTCTGAACCAGGACACCGCGCGCCAGCGCCTCAGGGAAGCCGGCTTCCAGGTCGCCGACCAGGCCAACCCTGTCAACAGCGCGTCCTCGTACGGCACGGTGGTCGGGACCTCGCCGAACGGCCAGACGGTGCCGGGCTCAATCATCACGATCCAGATTTCCAATGGCATCCCGCCGGCACCGCCACCACCGCCGGTGGGCCTGCCGCCGGGAATTCCGGGGTTCCCCCCGCAAGTGGGATCGACGGTTGTCGAGATCCCCGGTCTGCCGCCGATCACCGTGCCGGTGCTCGGGCCGCCGCCGCCCCCACCACCGCCGCCGCCGTAATCCGGCGGGGATTGCGCTGTGCGGTTGACCCCGCCCACCTGTGACACTCGGTGGGCGCGCGCCAAGGGCAGTATTCTGCGTGCATGTCCGCCCCTTCGACGTTCCTGAAGAACACCGCCGTGATCGCCGCTGGTTCGGCCGTAGCCGGCATCGGCTATGCGTCGATCATCGAACGCAATGCGTTCGTGGTGCGTGAAGTGACGATGCCGGTGCTCTCACCGGGTTCGTCGCCGCTGAAGGTGTTGCACATCAGCGATATTCACATGCGTCCCAAGCAGCGACGCAAGCAGGCCTGGCTGCGCGACCTGGCCCGCTGGGAACCCGATCTGGTGGTGAACACCGGCGACAACCTCGCCCACCCCAAGGCGGTGCCCGCGGTCGTGCAGACGCTGGGTGACCTGCTGTCGGTGCCGGGTGTGTTTGTGTTCGGCAGCAACGACTACTTCGGGCCGAAGATGAAGAACCCGGCCAACTACCTGACGAATCCTGGGCATCGCGTGCACGGGGAGCCGCTGCCATGGCAGGACCTGCGCGCAGCGTTCACCGAGCGTGGCTGGCTGGATGTGACGCACACCCGTCGCGAGTTGGACGTCGCCGGCCTGCGGATCGCCGTGGCGGGGGTTGATGACCCGCATCTGTCCCGCGACCGCTACGACACCATCGTCGGCCGGGCCAGCGCCGCCGCGAACCTCACGCTGGGCCTGACCCATTCGCCGGAGCCCCGCGTGCTGGATCGATTCGCCGCCGACGGCTACCAACTCGTGATGGCCGGTCACACCCACGGCGGGCAGCTGTGTCTGCCGTTCTACGGCGCCCTTGTCACCAATTGCGATCTGGACCGGTCGCGGGCCAAGGGCGCCTCACAATGGGGCGCGCACACCCAGCTGCACGTTTCGGCCGGCGTCGGCACGTCGCCGTTCTACCCGATCCGGTTCTGCTGCCGCCCTGAGGCTACGCTCCTGACACTGGTCGCTGCGCCGATCGGGGGGCACGACGCCGGCAACCGAGCCGGTCAGTCCCACCGGACAGTGTCGGCGCGCTAGATGCCCGGCCTGTCCGTGTGGTGAGCGAGGTGGAGGCACTGACGGCATCGGCAAGCCGCGGCCAGCCCCGCTCGTGGGTCGACAAGGCGGTCGGACTGATCGAGGCCGACGCCCGCCGCAGCGCCGACACGCATCTGCTGCGGTATCCGCTGCCGCTGGCGTGGTGCGACGGGGTAGACGTACAGCTCTACCTCAAAGACGAGACCACGCATATCACCGGCAGCCTCAAGCACCGGCTGGCGCGCTCGTTGTTCCTCTACGCGCTGTGCAACGGCTGGATCAACGAGAACACCACCGTCATCGAGGCGTCCTCCGGCTCGACCGCGGTCTCGGAGGCGTATTTCGCGGCGATGCTGGGCCTGCGGTTCATCGCGGTGATGCCGTCATCGACCAGCACGGCCAAGATCTCCCTCATCGAAGCACAAGGCGGCCGTTGTCATTTCGTGGCGGATTCGACGCAGGTTTACGCGGCGGCCGAGCGCCTGGCGGCCGAGACCGGCGGGCATTACCTCGATCAGTTCACCAACGCCGAACGGGCGACCGACTGGCGGGGGAACAACAACATCGCCGAGTCGATCTACGAGCAGATGCGGGACGAGGAGCACCCGATCCCCGAGTGGATCGTGGTCGGGGCGGGCACCGGCGGCACCAGCGCCACGATCGGCCGCTTCATCCGGTATCGCCGCCACGCCACCCGGTTGTGCGTCGTCGACCCGGAAAACAGTGCGTTCTTCCCGGCCTATGCACAGGGCCGCCGCGACGTCGTCACCAATATGTCGTCGCGGATCGAAGGGATCGGCAGGCCGCGGGTGGAACCGTCGTTCCTACCCGACGTGGTGGATCGGATGGTCGCGGTGCCCGACGCAGCCTCCGTGGCCGCGGCACGCCACCGCGGTACTGGGCCGAAAGGTGGGTCCCTCCACGGGGACGAATCTGTGGGGCGCGTTCGGCCTACTGGCAGAGATGATCACTAACAGGCGCAGCGGGTCGGTGGTGACCCTGCTCGCCGACAGTGGCGACCGCTACGCGGACACCTACTTCTGCGATGAGTGGCTGAACAGCCACCGATTGGACCCATCCGGCTTCTCGGATGCCCTCGTCGAATTCGAACGATCGGGGAGCTGGCCCTGATCGTCGGATCCGCCGCTCAACGGCCCGTCAGAGGTCAAGAACAGCCACAACGCAGCCATGGCGAAGAAACCTAGGTAGATCGACGCTCCCAACCCGGTCATGTCGCGCCTCGCTTCGTCGTTTACTCGGCAACTGCCGCTAGTGTGCATAACGCCACCGACAACCCACATCCATCCCCGGGCGTGTCGTGATCTAGGTCGCTGAGCAGATGCCCGAGTGACCCCTGGTTACCGCGATTTCTGCATCACGGTCGTTGCCGGCACCGAACCACAGCCCTCGTGCAGAAATCGTGGGGAAAGCCGTTTGGCTTCACACGTGTCGTTTGCGATACGCTGTCGTGGCTTCACGCGGGGTGTGGCGCAGCTTGGTAGCGCGCTTCGTTCGGGACGAAGAGGTCGTGGGTTCGAATCCCGCCACCCCGACTCGCGTCATCGCAGGTCAAGGGCTCTGACTGGTTCACCGGTCGGAGCCCTCTTCCGTCCCGGTCTGCAACCGGTCTGCGACGACTGAGTTGACGGCGGTTTCCGACGTTCTACCCACGACGGACTCAGAGCCGACGCCATAGGCCTGCCGGTGAACTCTCGCAGGCACGGCTCCGGACACAGCATCGCGGTCACACCATCGGACGCCGCTGCTGAGGTCGTCGATGACACCGCCGGATACGACTTCGGGCGGCCCTGTAGGTGCAGAACCTGCTCAGGAGGCCGGCATGATGTTGTGGTTGATGCAGAACATGTTGGTGGGGTCGTAAGTCTTCTTGATGCGTGCCAGGCGCTCGTAGCGTTCCCGGCCGTAGATTGCGGCGGCGTCGGCCGCTTCCTCGGGGGCGAGGTTGTTCACCAGCCGCCGGTCGCTCTGCCACGGCTGCATGCCGTCGAGTAGCGCGGCGACCGACTCCTTGAGCCGCTGCTCCTGCGACAGCGGACCGACCTCGACGCCCAACAGGACATACGGCAGGCCCCTGGTCGCCACGGCGTTGGGCACCGCCGGCTCCCGGTCCCAGGCGCCGCCCAGGGCACGCAGTTCGGCGATCCAGATAGTGGTGTCGGAGTCCGGGCCGACGAGTTCGACCAGCCTGTCCTGCGCCTCGGCGGGAAATTCCCGCAGCATGATGCTGCGTTCGTAATACGGCGCGGGCTCGGTCGGCTCGCTGTGGATGGATGCGACATCGATGTAGGGCATGTCGGCCACGGTGTCCAGGAGTGCCGGCGCGACTGCCCGCAACGGGGCGATCATCCGTTGGCCGTCCTCGGTGGTGCCGGTGTAGGCGATCCGCAGCGACACGGTGAACACGCCGCGCAGCGGTGCGGGCACTTCAGGCAGCGGCGGGAGCCGCATGGCGGCGAAGGAGGAGCTCATCGTCTCCGGTGTGTGCGGGAGCCAGGCGGTCCAGGCGCGCAGCACGTCGGCCATCTGTTCTCCGGGGAAGTAGATGGCGCCGCCGTAGAGCCGAGACACCGGGAACAGATCGAATTCCAGCGCCGTGACCACCGCGAAGTTTCCCTTGCCGCCGCGCAGCGCCCAGAACAGTTCGGGGTCAGACTGCGCGTCGACATGGCGCAGTTCGCCGTCGGCGGTCACCACGTCGAGTGAGCGCACATGGTCGGCGGCGTAACCGTGGGCGCGGCCCAGGGTCGGGCTCAGACCGCCGCCCAGGGTGTAACCGGAGACTCCCACTTGGGGATTGGATCCGTTCAGCGGTGCCAGCCCCGCCTCGGCTGCCTTGGGGACGACGTCGGCCCATATCGCTCCGGCGCCGACTCTGGCCGTGCGGCCGGCAGCGTCGATGGTGACGTCATTCATCCGGCGGGTAGTGATCAGGACGGCATCGTGGGCCTTGCCGACCATTTGGTGGCCGGTGGTCTTGACCAGGACCGGCCGGTGCTGTCCCGCCGCGAAAGCAACCGCCGCCTGGACATCGGATGCGCTCTGCGCCACCACGATCACCGCGGGCACCAGCTCGTGGTTCAGGTTGAACACGGCGCGTTCGTCGTCGTATCCCGCGTCTCCCGGCAGCAGAACCGTACCCGCCACCGCCGTCACGAGGGTCGCGGCATCCTCCCGCTGCACCGGCGGCAGAGACGAAACATCGAAAGTCATGACGGACATCCTCTTTCTCGTGCGATAGGCGGGCAGGCCACATCGGGTAGGGCATCGCAGGCCCTCGTCGATGTGATACGTGCTCCCTCAATAGACGTTGCGGGCCGTGGGTGTTCATTCGTCGGCGGTGGGCCACTCACGGTCTGTTCGGTGGGGCCACTCACGAAGCCCTGGCCGTGAAGTTCTTTCGTGAACCGGCGTCGCGCTATGCGAGCCGGGCGAGGTCGGTCATCAGGTGGCTGACCGGGCTGAGCGTCGGGATTCGGCGTCCCTGGTCATCGTCGAGGTCGGCGGCGAGAACCGCCGAAGTACGCGACACCTTGATCACCCGGCCGGTAGCGAGATAGAGCGCCGCCGTACCGGCCCGCAGAATCGTCACGGTCATGCTCAGCGTCGGGCACGGGTGGCCGGTGACCAGCGAACCGCAGTGCGTCGCCGTCTGGTCCAGCATCTCTGCGATCGAACCGCCGCTGAGCACGGCGAAATTGAAGGCGCCGGAACCGGGTTGATACGACGCCTGCAGCCAATGCTCCTGGCGGGAACCGTCGAGGAACCGGGTGTTGACGCCGGCAGATTCGCCGGCAGGTGCGAGTTTCGTGCTCGATTCGTCGGTCACCGGTTTTGTCGCATTCGACGCCGCCGCCGGCGTAGCACGACTGAAGACGCTGAGAAGCAACCACTCTGGTCACCTGAAGATGGACTGCGCCTTGGTGAACAGCACTACCGAACTCAGCTCCATGACACCCACGATGAGCAACGGCCACACGGCGCCGGCGAGCGCACTCACGACCACCGGTCACCCAGTCGTCACCGACGGCATGGACAACGAGTGCGACCAGCATCCCGCCACCGAGGTAGATCGCCAGCATCATCTGGATGTTGAACACAGTCGCCGCTGTCTGTGAACTTTCCCTATCACGCTGGAACTAACGGTAAACGGTTTGACCGGCGGTGATGGCGGGAATCATCCGACAGTGACACTTCCTTCGACGACTGTCGAGCCGACGCTGCCCGGTGCCGTCGGCCCTCTCTCCGCTGCCATCGTGGACATCCTGGGGCAGGGCCGGCCAGCCTTGCACACCAGGCCGATTGACGTTCCGGTCAGCGAGGCTGATCCGTACGGCCTGGACCTCCAACTCGCCCTGTACGTCTGCTATGAACTGCATTACCGCGGTTTCCGCGGCGTCAATCCGCGGTGGGAGTGGAACCCCGCTCTGCTGCATGTGCGCGGTCGCGTCGAAGACGCGTTTCTGAGTGCCGTTCGTAATGATGTCGGCGAAATCACGCCGGACGACACCGCCGCCGATGAGATGGACGCGCTGTCGGTCGAGCCCCTCGTTGGAAAGGGTCCGTCCTACTACCTGCGTGACAGGGGCACCTGGGAGCAGATGCGCGAGTACTTCGTGCATCGCTCGCTGTATCACCTCAAAGAGGGCGACCCGCATGCCTGGGCTATTCCGCGACTGACCGGCCAGGCCAAGGCGTCGTTCGTGGCGGTCGAGTTCGACGAGTACGGCGGGGGCCGTGGACCCCGGGTGCATCAGCAGTTGTTCGCCGACCTGCTGGACGCCGCCGGCCTCGACAACCAGTACCTGGGTTATCTCAACACCGTGCCCGCGGATGCGCTGGCGGTGGTGAACCTGATGTCGCTCTTCGGCCTTCACCGCGAACTGCGCGGAGCCGCGGTCGGGCACTTCGCCTCGACCGAGATCACCTCGCCGCCCGGATCCCGGCGCCTGGTACAGGCACTCGAGCGGCTCGGGGCGCCGGGGCCGTGTATCGAGTTCTATCGCGAGCACGTCGAGGCCGACGCCGTGCACGAACAGGTCATGCGCACCGACGTGGTGGGCGATCTGCTGGTTCGGGAGTCGCATCTGGAACCGGATGTGGTCTTCGGCATCAGGGCGCGCGACGTCGTCGAAGACCGACTGGCCCACCACATGATGGACTGCTGGGCGGCAGGCCGGTCGTCGTTACGCCGAACGCCGGCCTGACGACCGGTTCCGCTTCCGGCACCGATGACTGGTGTCACACAAGGGATACGACTTGCTGCGCCGGCACATACAAATGGCCACCATGAAGCGATCCGACTCCACCACCCGGCCGTCGGGCGTCTCGATGCGGACCGGGCCCTGCACCATCACCGGGCCGGAGGGCACGATTCGCACCGTGCGCGGTTCGGTATCGCTCATCTCTTGTCCGCCCGAATGACGACGATGCGCTCGTCGCGCCGGCCCGGACGCAGGCGCCCCGTGCGTTCCAGCCAGTCAGCACGGGCCGACATCACGGGACCGAACGGAATCCACTGCTGGATAAGCACATCGGCGTCAAGGCCGACCGCGCACAATGCATGCAGCGACTGGTCGACGTCGGCGAACTCGGACTGCGCCAGCAACAGCGTTCCGCCGTCCTTGAGCAGGCCGGGAGCCGTCGCGCACAGCGGGTCGAGCACCAGCCTGCCATCACGTCCGGCGTTGACCGCCAGTTCCGGTACGTGCGCCGGAAATGACTCGGCCCCCACTCCGGGGTCGTGCGGCACGTAAGGTGGGTTACAGACGACGACATCGAATGGTCCGAATTCGATTGCTCGACACCATGATCCGACGTGGACATCCACTGACAATCCGGCGGCCCGCGCGTTCGCCCTTGCGCACTGCACTGCCTTCGGGCACATGTCGAAGGCGGTGACACTCGCCGCGCCCATCTCGGCCGCGCTGAGGGCCACCAGTCCGCTGCCGGTGCACAAATCGGCGATCCGGCGGCCGGGCGCCAGTTCGGTCTTGTCCAGGGCATCGATCAGCAGCTGCGTGTCTTGCTGGGGGGCGTAGACGCCTTCGATGGCGCCGAAGTCGCTAGATGCGGTGGTCACGTCGGCCTTTCACACGTCGTACTGGGCAGCGCGGCAGCACTGAAACAGCTAAATGCCCGGTCTCTACGGCTTTAAACCGCAACGTGTTAGCGGACAACATTTCGGCAGGGTCAGGCCGTCGGCTCCTCGCCGGTCTCGGCGACGTCGGGTGCATCCTCGCGAGTCGTCATACCGCCTTGGCGGTTCTCATCTTCCGGACCGGGTCGGCCGCCCTTCGGCTCGTCGGCGTCCTCGTCGTCGTAGATCCCTTTACCCCGCGGCATGGGGTATCAGCCTTTCCGCGGCGACGCGGTGCGCAGCTTGTCCAGCAATGAGCCGGCCGCCTCCTTGAGGAACAAGTCCTGCGTTTCGCCACCGACCTGAACCAGGGCGATGTCGGTGAAACCGGCCTCCCAATACTTGCCGACCGCGTTGACGATCTGATCGAGATCTGGGCCGCATGGGATCGACTCGGCGACGTCCTCGGGCCTGACGAACTGTGTCGCACCCTCGAAACCCGCCGTGGTCGGCAGGTCGGAGTTGACGGCCCATCCCCCTGCGAACCAGCGGAACTGGTCGTACGCGCGCTCGATGGCGGCTTCGCGGTCGGGATCCCAGCAGATGGGAATCTGCCCGATCACTCTCACGTCGCCCGGCAGGCCGGTGGCGCGGCGGGCATCGTGCCACGCGTCGACGAGGTCTTTGTCGGGTTGTACGGCGATCAGGTGATCGGCGAGCGGGGCGAACACGCCGACCGACCGGCTCCCGGACACCGCCGCGGCGATTGGCAGCGGGATCTCGGGGATGTCCCATAGCCGTGCGGAGTCGACCTCGAAATGTTCACCCTTCCAGTCGACGAGTTCGCCCGCGAGCAGTTCGCGGATGATCTGGATGGCTTCCTTGAGCATCTCGTGCCGCCGCGCGACCGTTGGCCAACGCTTTCCGACCACGTGCTCGTTCAGGTTCTCACCGCTGCCCAGTCCGAGTGTGAACCGGCCGTCGGCCAGGATCTGCAATGTGGCCGCCTTCTGCGCGACCACAGCGGGGTGATAGCGCATCGTGGGACATGTCACGTAGGTCATCAGCTCGACTTGTTCGGTGGCGTGGGCGACCGCGCCGAGTACCGACCACGCGTAGGGAGCGTGGCCCTGTGAGGACAGCCACGGGAAGTAGTGGTCGCTGGACACTTCGAAGTCGAAACCCACGCGTTCCGCCGAAACGGCATAACGGACAAGCTCTTTTGGTCCGCTCTGTTCGGTCATCAGGGTGTAGCCAAAACGCGTCATGGCTTCCGGATACCCCGGCGACTCATGGCGAAACGGCTACAACCGGTCCTTGACCGCCGCGGAAAGACGCGATCCGTCGGCCTTGCCCGCGGCTATCGCGGTTGCGGCCTTCATCACCTGACCCATCTGCCGCATTCCTGGTCGCTCGCCGATCTGCTCGGCCACTTGCGCGATCGCGGTGTCGACGACGTCGGCCAGTTCCGCCTCGGTGAGTGGGGTAGGCAGGTACTCGTCGATGATGCGCGCCTCGGCGTGCTCACTGGCCGCCAATTCGCCTCGCCCGTTCTGCGTGTAGATCTCGGCCGACTCGGCGCGCTTCTTCGCCTCCCTCGACAGCACCTTGAGCACATCACCGTCGGACAGTTCACGCGATTCCTTCCCGGCGACCTCCTCGGTCTGGATCGCCGCGAGCACCATCCGCAGGGTCGCGGTCCTCAGTTTGTCCTGCGACTTCATCGCGGTGGTCAGGTCTGCGCGCAGTCGGTCTTTGAGTTCCGCCATGCGCCAAACGCTACGCCGCGTCGGTTCAGGCGTCGGAGACGACGAAGCGAGCGTCGACCGCGGCCGACACCTCGATTTCCTCCGGCGCGAGCTCCACGTCGGGACCTGTCCCCGCCGATCCGGCCGCCCGCAGGAATGTCGCGGCGGGTCGGCCGACGAGATGGAGCTCGACGCCCAGCATTCCGGCGTCCGCGACCGCCACGGGACGCACACCGCTGACGCCGAGCGCGTCCGCGTACTGCTGCGCACGCGTGACGGCGTCGTGGACGGCCGCGGTCCGCACCTGCCGGAGTAGCTCGTCATGCCGTTGCGATGTCAGCGCCCACGCCACCTGAGACACCCGGAACCCTTCGGTGTTCACGACGTGCTCGCCCACCCAGCGGGACAGGACGCCGAAGTCGCGGAACTTCACCTCGACTCCCACGCTGGCGTGGTGTACGAGCGGTAGCTGCTTGCCATCGGAATTCCATGGCCGGTTCGACCAGGTCCGCAGCTGCTCGGCGGACCACCAGGTGACCGGTCCGTCCTCGCCGCCTGTCAGCGGGGAGATCGACGCCCGGACCGCTTCCAGGTCGCGGGCGACCCGGCCATAAACCGGCTCCATTGCCGGGCCCTCGTAGGCGATCGACGCGTGGACGGTGCCGCGTTCGGGCGCTTCGAACGCGCTGAACGATCCGCGCACCGTGATCTCAATCGGCATCCGGTCACGGTAACGCCACCGTGTTGCCCAGGTCGACGCGTGCGCCGGTCACGTTGTCAATTCGCTGACTGATCGACAGGATGGTGGCCATGAGCAACGACGCCGACGGGTCGGGTTGGACCGGCCCGCCGCCGCCGCACCAGCCGCCGGCGGGCTATCCGGCCTATCAGGCCGACCCGCAGCCCGCCTACCTGAGCTATCCCCCGCCCGGTTACCCGCCGCCACCGGGCTACGGCGCGCCGGGATACGGGCCGCCGCCCGGCTACGGACCGCCGCCCGGCTACGGACCGCCGCCCGGCTATCCGCCGGCGGGGTATCCACCGCCGTGGTATCCGCCGTCCGGGTACGGCTATCCGCCGGCGATTCCGCCGGCGCTGAAGCCGGGCGTCATTCCGTTACGACCCCTTGGTCTGGCTGACATCTTCAACGGTGCGGTCGCATACATCCGCGCCAATCCCAAAGCGACGCTGGGCCTGACGACCATCGTCGTGGTCGCCGCCCAGCTGGTCGGGCTGCTGCTGTCGACGGGCCCGCTGGCGTTCACCGGGCAGTTGGCGCCGACGCTCAGCGGCGGCGACGAACTGTCGACGGGGATGCTGCTCGGATCGTCGGCATCGAGCATCGCCGCGGCCATCGCCACGGGACTGTCCTCGATTTTGTTGAGCGGCATGTTGACAGTCGTCGTCGGCCGGTCCGTATTCGGCTCCGGCATCACCATCGGTGAAGCGTGGCAGCGACTTCGCCCCCGGTTGTGGGCCTTGATCGGCTTTACGGTGCTCGAGGTGATCGGCGCGATCGTGCTGATCACCGTGGTCGTGGTGGCCATCGTCAGCGCGGCGTACGCGGTCAACGGAATCACAGCGGCGGTGATCGGTGTGCCGCTGGTGTTCGCATTGATCGCAGGTCTGATCTACCTCGGCACCATGCTGACCTTCGTACCGTCGGTCATCGTGTTGGAGCGGCTCGACATCGTCCCGGCAATCTCGCGGTCCTTCAAGCTGGTGAAGGCGGATTTCTGGCGGGTGTTCGGTATTCGGCTGCTCGGCTTGATCGTCGCCGAGGTGGTGGCCGGCGCGGTCGCCGTTCCGTTCACCTTCGGTGGCCAGATCCTGCTGATGTCAGCATCTTCGACCATCGCCGCACTCGTCGCGATCGTCGTACTCACCATCGGCAGCGCGATAAGCCAGATCATCACCGCGCCGTTTTCCGCCGGCGTCGTCGTGCTGCTCTACGCCGATCGCCGCATCCGATCCGAGGCCTTTGACCTGGTGCTGCAAACCGGGGCACAGTACGGGCCCGGCGCGCCGCCCGATTACATCGACAGCCTGTGGCTGACCCGCCAGACCTGACGTGCCGACCATAGACATCGACCGTGACGCCGCGCACGAGGCTGCCCGGCATGAACTCGCGAAACCCATCTACCCCAAGGCGTCGTTGACCGACCGCATCTTCGATTGGATCAATGAACTGATCTACAAGATCGTGGTCGAGGGTTCCAGCGTGCCCGGTGGGTGGTTCACGGTTTCCGTTCTGCTGATCCTGTTGGCGGTCGCGGTCGTGATCGCCGTCCGGATCGCGCGCCGCACGATGCGCACCAAACGCGGGGACAGGTACGCGTTGTTCGGCGACCATGTGCGAAGTGCCGCCGAACATCGGGCCACCGCCGAACAATTCGCGACGGGTGGCAATTGGACTGCGGCGATCCGCCATCGACTCAGAGCGGTGGCACGCCAGCTCGAAGAGAACGCGGTGCTGGATCCCGTGCCCGGGCGGACCGCCACCGAACTCGCGCGCGATGCCGGCCGCGCCGTGCCGGATCTCTCGACCGAATTGCTGCGGGCTGCAGATGCGTTCAACGACGTCACCTACGGTGAAGTGCCAGGAACCGAAATCGATTACCGGATGATCGCCGATCTCGACGACCATCTCCGGTTCCGGACTCCTGCGGGCGTCGACGAGTCCACAGCCGCGGCACCGTCGGAGGGCTGGGCGGAAGTACGATGACCGCGGTCGCCCCAACCCTGGGACAGCGGTGGCAGGGCACCCGGTGGGTGCTGCTCGCGCTCGTCGTCATCGCCGCAATCGCAACGCTGAGCGCCTATCTGACCGCGCCGCGGCCAGGCGGACGGATGGATCCCGCGTCCACCTCACCGGACGGTACGCACGCGCTCGTCGCGCTGCTGGGTGAACAGGGCGTGGACGTCGTCACGGCCGACGACATCGCCGCGGTGGAACGTGCGGCGCGGCCCGACACCCTCATCGTGGTCGCGCAGACGTTCCACCTGATCGACGAGGGTCTGCTGGGTCGGTTGGCCGCCCTCCCCGGCGACCGGCTGCTGGTCGAACCGCTGTCGCGCACGCGAGATCAGCTCGCTCCACGGATCCGCCTGGCCGGGGGCACGTCTTTCGGCGGCGCCGAACCCGACTGCGACCTGAGGGAGGCGCAGCGCGCCGGAGAAGTTCAGTTCGGCCTCAGCGACACCTACGAGGCCGTCCACGGAGCGCCGTTGACGCGCTGTTACGAGGGCGCCCTGGTGCGCTACACCGACGCCGGGCGAACCGTGACGGTGGTCGGAAGCGGAGATTTCCTCACGAACTCCGGCCTCCTCAAGCAGGGCAACGCCGCGCTCGCGATGAATCTGACGGGCAACCGCCCCCGGGTCATCTGGTATGCCCCTCAGCACAGCGAGGGCGAAACCACCGGCGGGGCAACGATCATGAACCTCGTTCCCGAACAGGTATCCTGGATCGTCCTGCAGTTGTGCCTCGGCGTGCTGGCCCTGGCGCTGTGGAAAGGCCGCCGCCTCGGGCCGCTGGTCGCCGAGCAGCTGCCGGTCGTCGTTCGGGCGTCGGAGACGGTCGAAGGCCGCGGCCGGCTCTACCGATCGCGGCGGGCCCGTGACCGCGCTGCCGAGGCGCTGCGCACCGCCACCCTACAGCGTATGCTGCCCCGGCTCGGCCTCGGCCACAGTGCTGCCGAGCCCGCGGTGGTACAGGCCATCGCCGATCGCTGTGGAACTTCCCCACAGGCGGTGGGACACACGCTGTTCGGTCCAACGCCGGATAGCGACCCGGACCTGGTCAAGCTCGCCAACGAACTCGACAACATCGAAAGGCAGGTCGCACAATCGTGACTCAGCCAACCGGAACAGACACCGGCGCTCCTCAGACAGCGTCATCGGATCACGCGCGAAATGCGTTGCTGGCCTTGCGCGGTGAGATCGGCAAAGCCGTGGTCGGGCAGGACGCGGTGGTCAGTGGTCTGGTCATCGCGCTCCTCTGCCGCGGCCACGTGTTGCTCGAAGGGGTTCCCGGTGTCGCCAAGACGTTGCTCGTGCGCACCTTGGCGGCCGCCCTGCAACTCGAGTTCAAACGAGTCCAATTCACTCCCGACCTGATGCCGGGCGACGTTACCGGCTCACTCGTCTACGACGCTCGCACAGCCGAGTTCGAGTTTCGCTCCGGACCGGTCTTCACCAACCTGCTGCTGGCAGACGAGATCAACCGGACGCCTCCCAAGACCCAGGCCGCCCTGTTGGAGGCGATGGAAGAACGCCAGGTCAGCGTCGAGGGCGAACCGCGCCCGCTACCCGACCCGTTCATCGTCGCGGCCACCCAGAATCCGGTCGAGTACGAGGGCACCTACCAACTGCCGGAGGCGCAGCTCGACCGGTTCCTGCTCAAACTCAACGTGCCGTTGCCGCCGCGGCATCAGGAGATCGCGATCCTGGACAGACACGCCAGGGGCTTCGACCCTCGCGACCTGTCGGCCGTGCGGCCGGTCGCCGGATCCGCCGAGCTGGCTGCCGGCCGCGAGGCGGTGCGGCAGGTGCTGGTCAGTGACGAAGTGCTTGGATACATCGTCGACATCGCCGGAGCGACAAGGCATTCGCCCTCTCTGCAGCTCGGCGTGTCACCGCGAGGCGCGACCGCCCTGCTGGCCACCGCACGGTCGTGGGCGTGGCTGTCCGGTCGCAACTACGTCACCCCCGACGATGTCAAGGCGATGGCCCGCCCCACTCTGCGGCACCGGGTGGCCCTGCGGCCCGAAGCCGAACTCGAGGGCGCCACTCCCGACGGTGTGCTCGACGGCATCCTCGCCGCAGTACCGGTGCCACGGTAGTGATCCTCACCGGCCGTACCGGGCTGGTGGCGTTGATCTGTGTACTTCCGATCGCGCTGTCGCCATGGCCTGCAACCGTTTTCGTGCTGTTGTTGGCGGCGTTGACGTCCGCCGTGGCCGTGGACGTCTCGCTGGCCGCGAGCACCAGGCGGCTGCAGTGCTCCCGGTCCGGGGAGACCGCCGCACGCCTGGGCCAGCCCGTCGACGCCGTTCTGGTGATCGAGAATCCGGCGGGGCGACGGCGCTTTCGAGGTCAGATCCGGGATGCCTGGGCGCCGAGCGCCCGGGCGGAGCCCCGCGTTCATCCGGTGAGTCTCGATGCCGGCCAACGCGTTCGCCTGGTCACCCGGCTGCGGCCGGTCCGCCGCGGCGATCAGCGCTCGGCACTCGTGACCGCCCGGTCGATCGGGCCGCTGGGGCTCGCCGGACGTCAGGGCTCGCATCGGGTGCCCTGGCAGATCAGGATCCTGCCGCCCTTCCTGTCACGCAAGCACCTCCCGTCGCGGCTGGCCAAGCTGCGTGAGCTCGAGGGCACGACCCCGGTTCTGATCCGGGGGCAGGGCACCGAATTCGATTCGCTGCGCGAATATGTCATCGGCGACGACGTCCGCTCGATCGACTGGCGCGCGTCCGCACGGCGCGCAGACGTGGTGGTGCGGACGTGGCGCCCGGAACGGGATCGCCGCGTGGTCATCGTGCTCGACACCGGCCGCACGTCGGCCGGTCGTGTCGGGGTGGATCCCACCGCCGGAGATCCCGGCGGATGGCCCCGGCTGGATTGGTCCATGGACGCCGCACTGCTGTTGGCCGCCCTGGCGGCGCGGGCCGGGGACCACGTCGACTTCCTGGCCCACGACAGGGTCACCCGGGCCGGTGTGTACAACGCGACGCGCACCGAACTGCTCGCGCAGTTGGTGGCGGCGATGGCGCCGTTGCAACCTGCGCTGGTCGAATCCGACGCGCGCGCGATGGTGGCCGCGGTGCAGCGGCGCACCCGGCGGCGTGCGCTGGTGGTGCTGTTGACCGATTTGAACGCATCGGCCCTGGACGAGGGATTGATGTCGGTGCTGCCGCAGTTGTCGGCCAAGCATCAGGTGCTGCTCGCGGCCGTGGCCGACCCCCGCGTCGACAGGCTCGCCGCGGGCCGGGCGGATGCAGCACAGGTCTACGACGCCGCGGCAGCGGAGCGCGCCCGCAATGACCGGCGGGCGATCGCGTCGCGGCTGCGACACGCGGGAGTGGACGTGGTGGACGCCCCGCCCGACGATCTGGCGCCGGCGCTCGCCGACCGCTATCTGGCGATGAAGGCGACCGGCCGGCTCTAACCCGTCGGCACGACGTCGGGTGCGTCCTCGATGTCGCCCGTCTCCCCCGCTCGTGCGGCCTTGCGACCGAAGTGGAATACGTAAGCGAGGAATGCCGTCTCGGCCGCGACACCGATACCTATTCGGGCGACGGTCGGCAACGTCGACGGTGTCACCAGAGCTTCGATCAGCCCGGCCACCGCCAGGACGACGACCATTCCCGCGGCCACCGCGATCACCGCCCTGCCCTGTTCGGCGAGCACCTGGCCGCGGGGCCGGTTGCCGGGGGCGATGACCGACCATCCCAGCCGCATCCCGGCCGCGGCGGCAAGGAACACCGCGGTGAGCTCGAGCAGTCCGTGCGGCGTGAGCAGGCCGAGCAGGACATCGGCCTTGCCCGCGTCGAACATCAGGCCGGCGATCACGCCGAGATTCGCGGCGTTCTGAAAGAGTATGTAGGGGATGGGTATTCCGAGCAGGATCGCGAACCCGATGCACTGCCAGGCCACCCAGAAGTTGTTCACCCACACCTGTAGCGCGAACGACCCGGCCGGATTGTCGCTGTAATACGAGGCGAAATCGGTGTTGACCAATTCGTCTATCTCACTTGGGGTCCCGATGGTGGCCCGCACTTCGGGGTTGCCCGACACCCAAAGGCCGATCACCGCCGTGACGGCGAAGAAAACCACCGCGGTACCCAGCCACCAGCGCCACGACCGGTAGGCGACCACCGGGAACGACACCGTCCAGAACCGGGTGAACTCGCGCCACAGCGGCGCGTGCGCGCCGGTGACCGCGGACCGGGCCCGAGCCACCAGACCCGACAGGCGGCCGATCAGCACCGAGTCGGTGGACGCACTCCGCACCATCGACAGGTGGGTGGAGACCCGCTGGTAGAGATCGAGCAGTTCGTCGACCTCAGCGCCGGAGAGCTGCCGACGCCGCTTGACCAGCGACTCCAACCGGTCCCATGTCGCCCGATGCGCCAGCACGAACGCGTCGACATCCACCTGGCAAATCCTAGTAGCGTGGCGCCTATGGTCAGCCAGTACGAGCCCGTCGTGACCGGGGACGCGGTGGTCCTGGACGTCCAGATCGCGCAGCTTCCGGTGCGCGCGCTGTCGGCGATGATCGACATCACCGTCGTGTTCATCGGGTACATCATCGGCGTCCTGCTGTGGGCGGCCACGCTGCTCGACTTCGATCCGGCCTTGTCCGGTGCCGTGCTGATTCTCTTCACGGTGCTCACCGTGGTGGGATATCCCGCCGTGTTCGAAGCGGCGACGCGAGGCCGATCCCTGGGCAAGATGGCGCTCGGGCTGCGGGTCGTATCCGACGACGGTGGGCCGGAGCGGTTCCGGCAGGCATTGTTTCGCGCGCTCGCCGGTGTGGTCGAGATCTGGACGTTCGCGGGCGGCCCCGCGGTCATCTGCAGCCTGCTCTCGTCCAGGGGCCAGCGCATCGGAGACATCTTCGCCGGCACCGTGGTGATCAGCGAGCGCGCACCGAAACTCACCCCGCCACCACCCATGCCGCCACAGCTTGCATGGTGGGCACCGTCGCTGCAGCTGTCCGGGCTACGCTCCGAGCAGGCCGAGCTGGCCCGCCAATTCCTTTCCCGGGCTTCGCAGTTGGACCCTGCGATGCGTGATCAGATGGCCCACCGGATCACCAGCGATGTGGTGGCCCAGATTTCGCCGCCTCCACCGCCGGGCACTCCGCCGCAACTCGTTCTCGCCGCGGTGCTCGCCGAGCGGCACCGGCGAGAGTTGGCGCGGCTACAGGCAGCGGCGCCGGGACCGTCACCGCGGTGGCCGGCCCAGCCCCTGCATCACCAGCAACAGCAACAGCAACAGCCGGCTTATCAGCAGCCAGTCGTGTCACCGCCACCCGACACCGGATTCACGCCGCCCAGCTAACATGTGTTCCCAGTCGACCGGGGGGACGTCGTGCACAGGAACGTCGGAATTGTGGCCGGTGTGCTTGTTCTGGTCATGACCGCCTGCGCAGGTGAATCCGGTGAGCCGGCCCCCGGACCGCCGCCGAAGGTCACCGCGACGTTCCACCTCGGTTCCGGTCGGATGCCCGACGTCGCAACGGACTCGTCAACACACCGGGCGTATGTGACCAGCAGTGGTGACGATTCGCTCTACGTCGTCGACGCCAAAGCACGCATCGGCGCGATCAAGGTGGGCAAGGCCCCCGGATTCGTTGCCGTTGACCCGACCACGCAGAGTGCATACGTCACCATCGGAAACTCGGTGTCCGTCGTCGACATCGAATCAGGTGCCATCACGGGGGTGATCGAGGTCGGTCAGGTGCCGGGCGGCATCGAAGTGGATTCCGCCACGGGCACGGTGTTCGTCGCCAATCTGCTGGACGACACGGTCTCGGTCATCGATGCCAAATCCCGCAAGGTCACCGCGACGATCGAGGTCGGCACCTCGCCGGACAAGATGGGCGTGGATCCCGCGAGCCGACTCCTCTATGTGGCCAACAGCGGAAACGCGACGGTCTCGGTCGTCGATCCTGTGAAGTCGGCGGTGATCGCCACCATCTCGGTGGGCCGCAGCCCGCGCGATGTGGCGATCGATTCGGCCAGGCATACCGCTTTCGTCCCGAATGCGGGTGAGGACTCGGTGTCGGTACTCGATCTCGAGAAGCGAACCGTGGTCCAGACGATGAAGGTGGGTGGTCAGCCGACCGCGGCCACGGTCGATTCCGGCGCCGTCTTCGTCACCAATTCCGGCAGTTCCTCCGTGTCGGTGATCGATGCCGAGAAACGGACGGTTACCCATACCGTCGGGGTGGGCGCCGGACCGCGGACCGTCGCGGTGGATCCGTCCACGCACACCGCCTGGGTGGTCAATTACAAGGCCAATTCGATCTCGGTCATCGGGCGCTGAACGCCTCAGCGATATCGCAGTCCCACCAGCATCAGTGCCGCGCCGATGAAACTGGTGGCCGAGCGGGCGTGGTTCCACGCCGTCCACGTGGACACGAAGGCGTGCCACTCGCGGGCTGCATCGGCCGCCGACAGCCTGAGGGGGTCGACGGCGTCGAGGTGATCGTTGAGCGGCACGTTGAAGGCCATCGTGATGATGGCGCCGAGGACCGCGAAGATCGCACCCGCCAGCACCCACCAATTGCCCGGCTGCCGAAGATGAAGTGCGGCAAGGACGCCGACCACCAGGGCGAGAATGGTCGCACCGAAGAACGGCAGCAGGAACGCGGGGCTGGCGTTGGCCTGTGCGTTGATGCCACGCATCGCCGTGATGGCCCCGCCGGGACCGGTCCGGGCCAGGCCGCTCATCACCATGGTCGAGAAGACGTACATCATTCCGCCCGCCGCGGCGGACAGCAGCGCGGCGATCGATGTCAGGACCACAAATGGGCTCGTGTTCATGACTCGAAGTCAACCGGGGAGCAGTGCGCCGAGCCATCGTTTCTCGTCCCGACTGCATACGCGAGCGTCTACGCCTGACCGACCCCGCGGTAGAGCTTGACCGATATCGCGGCCAGCCAACCCCATACCAGGACGACCGCGGCGGTGAACACCAAAATCGATGCGGTGCCGCCGGACCTGGACGACAAGGCGAGGAAGCTGCCCGCGAACACCACGCCCGTGATGCGCGAGAACCAGGCCCACCCGCGCTCCGCCCCGCGCGCGAACCGGGCGCCCAGCACGAAGCAGGCCGCGGCCAGGCAGGCGAAGCCGACACCGGCGACCGCGAAATGGACCAGGCCGTGCCAACTGACCTCACCCATGCCCGCCGGGGTGCCCGGCGGAAAGCCATCCGACGGATCTGCGCGGAAGATGCCTGCCACCATCAACGCGGCGCCATAGGCGCCGAGCAGACCCGATGCCCCCGCCGAGCGCCGGCCCGAGCCCATGGCGCGGCGAACCCCCACCGCCGCCGCAATCGTCATGGCCCCGGTGACCAAGAACGTCACGACCTGGATCCAGCCGAGGTCCCCGTTGGCCAGCTGGCTGGCGGCATGCCGGCTGGGAAGCGGCTGACCATCCTGTCCGCGGGACGGGAACTCTTCCTCGGCAACGGCTACCAGGGCACCAGCGTCGACCAGATCGCCACGTCGGCAGAGGTCTCCAAGCAGACGGTGTACAAACACTTCGGCGACAAGCAGGAACTGCTGCTGGCCATCGTGAACGAGGCACTGGACAGCACGGTGACGCCGTTTCTCTCGCGGGTCGAGACGCTCGGGGAGACCACCGACCTGGAATCCGATCTGACGCGGCTGGCCGGTGACTACCTGCGTGCCGTCGTGCAGGAGCCGGTGGTGCAGCTGCGCAGGCTGGTGGTCGGTGAGGCCAACCGGCTGCCGGAACTCGCCCGGTTGTACTACGAGCAGGCGCCGACGCGGACGCTCGCCGCCTTCGCGGATTGCTTCGCGCGACTACACGACCGGGGCCTGCTCCATGTCCCCGAACCAGGCATTGCCGCCGAGCATTTCGCGTTCCTCGTCATCGGCCGGTGCATCGACGCGGCCCTGTTCTGTGGTGGACCGGCGGTCGAGTCCAGCATCGACGTGGACCACCACGTGGCGGGCCGCGATCCGGGTGTTTCTGGCGGGATATCGATAAGCTCCCGTCGATGGACGCCGTGGTCGGACTGCTCGACGGTGTGCGGGCGCGGGGCGCATTCGTACTGCGGATGATGATGGACCCGCCGTGGTCGATGAGCATCCGGGACGACGCGCCGCTGACGCTGATCTGCCAGACGCACGGCAGCGCCGCGATCGTCGGCGCGAGCTCGGGACCGGTGTGGCTGCGGCCCGGTGACGTCGCGGTGACCCGCGGCATCGAGCATTACCTCTACGCAGACGACCCCTCCACCATTCCCATGGTCGTCATCCATCCCGGCCAGCGCTGCACGACACTGGGCGGGCAGGATCTGCGATTCGAGATGTCGATCGGCGTACGCACCTGGGGTAACAGTGCATCGGGTGCCACCCGGTCGGTGATCTGTGCCTACGAAGGCCGCAGCGAGGTGAGCGCCAGACTGCTCGACGCACTGCCCACCGTGCTGGTGCTGCGGGCCGACGAGTGGGACACCCCGCTGGTGGCCCTGCTGGCAGCGGAGGCGGCTCATGACGGGCCCGGCCAGGAGGCCTACCTCGACCGCCTGCTGGATCTCCTGCTGATCGCGGTGTTACGCACCTGGTTCGACCGCGACGAGAATGCGCCGACGTGGTGGCAGGCCGAGCGCGACACCGTGGTGGGCCCTGCGCTGAAGCTCATCTACAACCATCCCGCATACCCCTGGACGGTCGCGAATCTGGCTGCAGCGGTGGGATCTTCACGCGCCGTATTCGCCCGCAGGTTCACCGAGCAGGTGGGTGAACCGCCGATCGCGTTTCTCACCGGCTGGCGGCTCGCGTTGGCCGCGGACCTGTTGCGGTCGAGCCAGGCCACCATCGCCGCAGTCGCCCGTCAGGTCGGCTACAGCACACCGTTCGCACTGAGCAGCGCATTCAAACGCGCCTACGGGGTCAGCCCGAACTCGCACCGCGCAGCCGCCTATCCGGCGGCAGTCTCGGACTCGTCGGCGCTCTGACGACGCGACGCCATCACGCCGGCGATGGACGTGGTGCCGATTGTGACCAATGCGCCGAGCATCAGCGCCGAGGGTTCACCGGGCGCCAGCAGATGTTGTTCGGTGCCCAGGGTCGCTGCGGCCACCGGCACACCCAGTTGCGCGGCCGACAGCACCGCGAGCGTCAGCGGTTGGCTGAAGAGCCGGCCCACGCAGTGGGCCAGGACCGCACCGACGCCGAGGCCCAGGCCGAGCAGGATCAGCAGCGGATGCGCAGCGAGTTCACGCACCTGCAACGATGCGCCCAGCCAGACGAAGAACAACGGTGCGAAGAAACCCTCCGTGATGCCGAAGAGTTGACGGGCAAGCCGCCGGGGTTCGCCGATTGCCGATATCACCAGGCCGAGCGCGAAGCCCGCCAACATGATCGACACGTGCGTGGTGACGGCAAGCGCGCACAACCCGAACAGCATGATCAGGCTCAGTCGTAGTTCGAGGGCGAACCGGCGCTTCTCCGAGTAACGGTGCACACGCTTGCGCCGGCCGCGCCGGCCTGCGCGGCGCAGCACGAGGTAGAGCACCAGCGCGCCGCTTGCAATGGCCACCGCGCCCAGGGCGGCCCGCGGCGCCTGCTGCGGGTTGATCACCAAGGGCAGCAACACAATCGATGCCGCGTCGGCGATGGCAATCTGGGTGGTGACCGACAACACCGGCGGTCCGCTGAGTCGCAGTGAGTCGATCACCGGCAGCGCCAGTGCCGCCGACGACGAGGCCATCAGGACGGCGTACAGCGCGGCATGCCCGGTGCCGAACACGTCCGCGAGCCCCGCACCCAGAACGGCCGCCGCCGCCCCCACCGCCACCGCACGCAGCGCCGCCTTCGGGATGGCCGTTCGCAGGGTCTTGTCCCGCACCGGCACACCGGTGCCGACGACGAACATCACCAGCGCGAAGCCGATGTCGGCGAGCAGCGTGAAGGTGGGATCGGCGTGGTCGACGATGCCGAATCCGGTGCGGCCGACGATCACCCCGGCGACCAGCTCGCCGATGACGATCGGTACCCGGAACCGCGGCAACGAGGCCAGCAGCGGTCCGGCCAGCCCGATGACGGCGAGCAGCGCCAGCGTGTCGAATCCGAACATCTCGATGCTCTTGGTCAGGTCTGCCAGGAGGCCAGACGGCAAGGGATGGCCGTGTTCTCGTCGGTCAAATAGCTGGCACACACCCGGTGGTAGCCGTCGGCGATCTCCAGTTTCACCGTCTTGAAAACGTCACCACGCAGCAACAGGATCGGTGACAGCGTCTTGCCGGTGCTGATCTTGCCCAGATCCGCCCTCACACTCCGGTAGACCGGTTGGGCCGTCCGCAACGCGGCGAGCGTCTTCTCGACGTCCGGGGGCTCGGCGACCATGCTCAGGTAGTCCCCGGCAGCGCCGTAGTCGTGGTCCTCGGGTTGGTCCAGCCAGTTGACCGCCATGGCTGGTCACGTTACCCATGCGCGCCCCGCCCGTCTTGTTTCCGCGGGAGCCATCCGGGACGCATTGCCGCAGTTGCTTTCTGGCGGCCCACCACCGAGAAGGTGGCGGGCCGAATCGTTGTGACACCGATCAAGCAGATATCCAGTTTCCGTGGAACCCATACGGCACACGGTGCGGCAGCTTGATTCTGGCGACCGGCGGTGCGGCGAAGTCCGAGGCATCGAGAATGACCAAGTCGCTGCCGTCTCGCGCCGGGTCGTAGACGTAAGCGATGTACCAGCCGCTGCTCTCATCGGCGGGTCCGGACGTGGACGGGACGAACACCGCCTCACCGGGACCCCCGGGCGATTCCGCGGTGCCGAAGGCGTGTTCGACCGCTGCGCCGGAATTCAGGTCGTAGCGGACCAATCGGCCGTCGCCGACCGACACGACGTATCGGGCCGGCAGGCTGGTCAGCCGATCATCGATACGCGGAAACTCCACCGCGCGGTCGTCCACCTGACGTTCGGCGACACGGCCGGACGCCAGGTCGATGGTCCAGCTCCACAGCACCCCGTCGGTCTCGAACCCGCCCGTGCCCCGCCACAGTTCCGGATAGCGAACCGCCTGCAACACAATGGAATTGCCGTCAGAAGAGATGCGGTCATAGGCATTGGCGACATGGAAGACGTAGCACGGCTCGATGTCGAACCACCGCACCGCACCGTACGGATCGTCGCGGCGCAGCACACCGAGCCGGGCGCCGTAATTGTCATCCCACCGGTAAGGCATATCGCCGTCGCCCTTGATGTCGAGGTTGAACACGATCGGCAAGTCCATGAACACGACGTGCGCGGCGGTCAGCGCGAAGTCGTGCATCATCGTCAGGGCAGGGACATCGAGCGGCCGGTTGATCGTCAGCTCGCCGTCGGCGTCGGCCCGGTGGTAGGTGACATGCGGCGTAAAGAGGTTGCCGTAACCGAAGAAGTGCATTTCGCCGGTGGTCGGGCAGATCTTGGGGTGCGCGGTCATCGAATCGACCAGCTTGCCCCCGAAGTCGTAGGCACCCAGCGTCTGCAGATCATTGGAGATCTCGTACGGCAGCGACGACTCGACCAGCGCCAGGGTTTTACCTGCGTGGTTGACGACGTGCGTGTTCGCGCGGCTGGCCCGCAGGTTCCGGGTGCCGTCGGCGTTGTAGAGCGGGAAGTCATCGTCGAAGCTGTCCGTGCGCACCCACCGGTTGCGGTACCACGCCGCCCGGCCATCCTCGATCCGGACGCCGTGGATCATGCCGTCGCCGATGAACCAGTGCGCGGTCGCCTGTCTGGGGTTGGGCCCGTTGCGCAGGTACCAGCCGTCGAGCTCGGCGGGGATGGCGCCCTCCACGGGCAGGTCGAACTCCGTGAGTTCGTCGGCGACGGGAGCGTAGTTGCCCTGCTGAAAGAACTCGCCGGTGCCGAACAGGGCGGAGGTGTCGGACGTGTCCGCGGTCGTGTGGGTCATTGATCGTTCTCCTCGTCGTGACATTCCTAATCTGACATGTCGTCTATGACATGTCAATAGTGGAGCTACCATCGACGCGTGAGTCTGCGAATTGCGGCGTTGGGCCTGCTGGCCCAGCAGCCCGGCAGTGGTTACGACCTGCTCAGGCACTTCGAGAAATCGATGGCCAACGTCTGGCCGGCCACCCAGAGTCAGCTCTACGGCGAGCTCAACAAGCTCGCGGAGGCCGGCCTGATCGAGGTGTCCGACATCGGCCCCCGCGGCCGCAAGGAGTATCGGATCACCGACGCCGGACGGGCCGAACTGCGCCGCTGGATCGCAAATGCCGACGACGACCCGCCGTTCCGCAGCGCCGGACTGCTGCGCGTCTTCCTGCTCGGCGAGATCACCCGCGACCAGGCCCGCCGGCATGTCGTCGCGATGGCCCACGAGGCGGAAGACGAGGTCAAACGGCTGGAGGAGTTGCGCGACTCCATCGACTGGAAGGACGGGGACGGCGCCTTTTTCGGTCGTGCCGCGCTGGAGTACGGCCTGCGAAAGGGCGCAATGGAGGCCGACTGGGCGAACTGGCTGGTGAAGAAGATCGATAAACGCCACGACAAGTAGCGTTGCATCGCGATAGCTTCCGATATATCGTAAACATATCGGAGCGCATTCGGCGTCTCGTCTCAAACGCAAGGAACACCCATGACCAACCCATTCACACCCCCGGGCCCATTCACACCCCCGGGCGGCTTCGGCTTGGGCTCCGCCGACCCGCAAAGCCGGTGGGCCGGCAGCCTCGAACATCGCGAGCTGCATCGGCAGCGGCGCCAGGCTCGTCGCGATTTCCGCGAACACCTACGCGACCAGTTCCGCGGGCACGATGCGGGCCCCGGCTTCCCGGGCCCCAGTGGCTTCGGTTCCGGGCGCGGCGGATTCGAGTTCGGCTTCGACCCGCGCGCCGGCTTCGGCCCGGGCGGCCGCGGCCGCGGTCGCGGTGGACGCGGCCATCGCGGCAAGCGCGGCGATGTCCGCGCCGCCATCCTCACTCTGCTGGCCGAGCGCCCCATGCACGGCTACGAGATGATCCAGGAGATCGCCGAGCGCAGCGAGAACCTGTGGCGTCCCAGCCCCGGTTCGGTGTACCCGACACTGCAACTGCTCGTCGACGAAGGTCTCATCGCTGCCACCGAAAGTGAAGGCAGCAAGAAGCTTTTCGAGCTGACCGACGACGGCCGCACCGCCGCCGAGAAGATCGAGACCCCGCCGTGGGAGGAGATCACCGAAGGGGCCGAGCCTGGACACGTCAACCTGCGCAGCGCCGTCACCCAGTTGATGGGTGCGGTGGCACAGTCGGCGTACGCCGCGACGGAAGAGCAGCAGGAGCGCGTCATCGACATCGTCAACAACGCCCGCCGCGAAATCTACGGAATCCTAGGCGAGGAGTAGTCGACCCATCGATGTGGGAATAAGTCCGGCGGGAGTGGTGTACGCACTCACTATGCAAACCTTCCCGCTGGGCTCATTCCACGTCGGCCGCGTCGGTTTCGGCGCCATGCAACTGCCCGGGCCCGGTGTGTTCGGGCCACCCCGTGACCGTGATCAAGCCCTGGCCGTGCTCCGCCGCGCAATCGAGTTGGGTATCAACCACATCGACACCGCTCAGTTCTACGGGCCGGATGTCTCCAACGAACTCATCCGCGAGGCCCTGCACCCGTATCCGGCGGACTTGGCGCTGGTCACCAAGGTCGGCGGGCGCCGCGACGACAACGCGGCGTGGCTGCCCGCTCAGGATCCGGACGAACTGCGCGCCAGCCTGGAGGAGAACCTCCGCACTCTGGACACCGACCGGCTCGCCGCCGCCAACCTTCGGGTGTTCGACGAGGGCGGGGACGCCAACCAGCCCGCCCAGGTGAACCGCGAGCTGTTCGACCGCCAGCTGACCGCGATGATCAAGGCCCGCGACGAAGGGCTGATCGCCGGCATCGGCCTGAGCAGCATCGGACCGGAGCACCTGAGGATCGCATTGGACCGCACCGAGATCGTGTGCGTGCAGAACGCGTACAACCTCGTTGACCGGACCTCGCAACCCGTGATGGACGCGTGCCTCGAGCAGGGCATCGCGTTCGTCCCGTTCTTCCCCCTGGGCTCCGCGTTCGCCGCGGACAATCCGGTGCTGGGCCATCCCGCCGTTCACCGCGAGGCAGCACGCCTCGGCCGCACGCCCGCTCAGGTAGCCCTCGCCTGGACGCTGTCAGTGGCGCCGAACGTACTGCTCATTCCCGGCACGTCATCCGTACCCCATCTCGAGGAGAACACGGCGGTGGCGGACATCGAACTCGACGAGGACACCAAGCGGGAACTCGACGACGCGGCCGGTTAGTCGACGTCGACCCAGTCCAGCGTGCGCTGCACCGCCTTCTGCCAACCCTGGTAGCCGGCGGCGCGTTCGTCGTCGGACCAGTTCGGGCTCCAGCGCTTGCCCTCTTGCCAATTGGCGCGCAGGTCCTCGGGGTTCTCCCAAAAACCGACCGCGAGGCCGGCCGCGTATGCGGCGCCCAGCGCGGTGGTCTCGGCCACCACCGGCTTGACCACGTCGACGCCCAGCACGTCGGCCTGGATCTGCATGCACAGGTCGTTGGCCGTGATGCCGCCGTCGACCTTGAGCACCTCCAGGTGCACGCCCGAGTCGGCCTCCATCGCGTCGACGACATCGCGGCTCTGGTAACAGATGGCCTCGAGGGTGGCCCGCGCCAGATGCGCGTTGGTGTTGAACCGGGACAGCCCGACGATCGCGCCCCGCGCATCCGAACGCCAGTACGGCGCGAACAGACCGGAGAACGCGGGCACGAAATAGACGCCGCCGTTGTCGTCGACCTGGCGAGCCAGCGACTCGCTCTGCGCGGCACCGCTGATGATGCCCAGCTGATCGCGCAGCCACTGTACGGCCGAACCGGTCACCGCGATGGAACCCTCAAGCGCGTAAACGGGTTTCGAGTCGCCGAATTGGTAACACACCGTGGTCAGCAGTCCGTTCTCGGAGCGCACGATTTTCTCACCGGTGTTGAGCAGCAGGAAGTTGCCTGTGCCATAAGTATTTTTGGCTTCGCCCGAGCTCAGGCACACCTGGCCGACCATCGCGGCCTGCTGGTCGCCGAGGATGCCGGTCAGCGGCACCTCACCGGCGAGCGGCCCGTCGTCGCGGGTCGTACCGTAGGACTCGGGTACAGACGACGGTTTGATTTCGGGAAGCATCTGCCGGGGAATGTCGAAGAACGACAACAACTCGTCGTCCCACTCCAGCGTTTCCAGGTCCATCAGCATCGTGCGGCTGGCGTTGGTGACGTCGGTGACGTGCACGCCGCCGCGCGGACCGCCGGTGAGGTTCCACAACACCCAGCTGTCGGGGGTGCCGAAGATCGCGTCACCGTTCTCGGCGTCGCGCCGGGCCCCGTCGACGTTCTCCAGGATCCACTGCACCTTGCCCGCCGAGAAGTAGGTGGCGGGTGGTAGGCCTGCCTTTCGGCGGATGACGTCACCACGGCCGTCGCGATCCAGCGCCGAAGCGATTCGGTCGGTGCGGGTGTCCTGCCACACGATCGCGTTGTAATACGGCCTGCCGGTTTTGCGGTTCCACACCAGCGCGGTCTCGCGCTGATTGGTGATGCCCAGCGCGCCCAGGTCGGTTGCCGACAGGTTCGTCATGTTCAGCGCCGACCTGATCACCGATGCGGTGCGCTCCCAGATCTCGACCGGGTTGTGCTCCACCCGGCCCGCCTGCGGCAGGATCTGATCATGTTCGAGCTGATGACGCCCGACCTCGGCGCCGTCGTGGTCGAAGATCATGCAGCGGGTACTGGTGGTGCCCTGGTCGACGGAGGCGATGAACTCCCCAGTATCGGCCAACTCCTGCTCCCCTCGCCGGTAATGCAATCGTCCATCATGGACTACATGGGTTCCCCGACGGCCGACATTGCCCGCATGCCGCGCGGCGGCCCGCGCGCCTCCTGCGTGGACCGACTGCTGGAGACCGACAGGCTGGAGTACCTGGATCGCGACGATGTGGACGATGACGTCAAGCGAAGCGTGATCCGCGGGCTGGAATGGACCGGCGAGTTCTTCGGCAACACCGACAGGTTCGCGCGCATCGTGCTCGAGGAGGTGGCCGACGTACCCGACCCGCGGATCCTCGAACTCGGGTCCGGTCACGGTGGGCTGTCACGCAAACTCCTCGAGTGGCATCCGACTGCCGAACTGACAGTCACCGACGTCGAGCCCGCATCGGTGGCGGCGATCCGGGCCGGTGAGCTCGGCGCGCACCCGCGGGCGGTCATTCGGGAAATGGACGCCACGGCCATCGACGTGGCCGACGGGCACTTCGACGTGGCGGTGTTCGCTCTCTCCTTCCACCACCTGCCGCTGGCGCTCGCCTGCCGTGCCTTCGCCGAAGGCACCCGGGCGGCCGACAAACTGGTGATCATCGACCTGCCCCGGCCGCCGTCACCGGTGCACATCCTGCGGCTCGCGGTGATGCTGCCGTTCGCTCCGGTGATTCCGTTGTTGCACGACGGCCTGATCAGCTCGCTGCGCACCTACAGCCCGTCTGCGCTGCGCGCGCTCGCCGCCCATGCCGATTCCGCGATCGAGGTGGAATTGCGGGGCGGACTGATTAATCCGCAGGTCGTGGTGGCCAGCCGCCGATAGGCTCGTCGTCGTGGGCGAAGAGGTGAAGCAGACCGACTTCAGTCGCGCGCACCGCCGCGAGTACCGGCGCAAGGTGCAACTGTGCCTGGATGTCTTCGAAACCATGCTCGCCCAGTCCAGTTTCGAGTTCGAGCGGCCATTGACTGGTATGGAAATCGAGTGCAACCTCGTCGACTCCGACTACCAGCCGGCGATGAGTAACCAGGCGGTGCTCGAGGCGATCGCCGACCCGGCCTACCAGACTGAATTGGGCGCCTTCAACATCGAATTCAACGTTCCGCCAAGGCGATTGCCCGGCCGTGCGGCACTCGAGCTGGAAGCCGAGGTCCGCGCCAGCCTCAACGCGGCCGAGGCCAAGGCGAACGGTCACGATGCGCACATAGTGATGGTCGGCGTCCTGCCCACCCTGATGCCCGACCACCTCTCTGGTCGGTGGATGAGCGATTCGACCCGCTATCAGGCGCTCAACGATTCCATCTTCACCGCCCGCGGCGAGGACATCCTGATCGACATCACCGGACCGGAACGGCTCAGTCTGCAGGCCGCGTCCATAGCACCGGAGTCGGCGTGCACCAGCATGCAGTTGCACCTGCAGGTCTCCCCCGCTGACTTCGCGCACAACTGGAACGCCGCGCAGGTGCTCGCCGGACCCCAGCTGGCACTCGGGGCGAACTCGCCGTATTTCTTCGGCCACCAACTCTGGTCGGAGACCCGCATCGAACTGTTCACCCAGGCCACCGACACGCGCCCGGACGAACTGAAGACCCAGGGCGTGCGCCCGCGGGTCTGGTTCGGCGAAAATTGGATCACGTCGATCTTCGACCTGTTCGAGGAGAACGTCCGGTACTTCCCGTCGCTGCTGCCCGAACTCTCGGACGAGGATCCGGTCGCTGAGTTGGCGGCCGGGCGCACCCCGCGACTGGCCGAGCTTCGGCTGCACAACGGCACCATCTACCGATGGAACCGGCCGGTCTACGATGTGGTGGAACAGGATGGAGTCGCCCGCCCGCACCTCCGGGTGGAGAACCGGGTGCTGCCCGCAGGTCCTACCGTGGTCGACATGATGGCCAATGCGGCGTTTTACTACGGCATGCTGCGGACACTGTCCGAGGAGGACCGGCCGTTGTGGACGAAAATGAGTTTCGCTGCGGCTCACCATAATTTCCTCGAGGCCGCACAGCACGGAATGGAGGCCCGGCTCTACTGGCCAGGTCTTGGTGAGGTGACACCCGACGAGCTGGTGCTGCGACAGCTGTTGCCGATGGCCGACGCCGGTCTGCGGCGCTGGGAGGTGGCCGCTGAGGTCCGCGACCGGTATCTGGGCGTGATCGAGGGGCGGGCGAAGACCGGCCACAACGGCGCCACGTGGCAGGTGGCCACCGTCCGGGCGCTGCAGGAACGCGGGTTGGCCCGGCCTGCCGCACTGGCCGAGATGCTGAGGCTGTACTGCCAGCGAATGCACAGTAACGAGCCCGTGCACACGTGGGACACAACGGTTTAAGGCATGCGTGATGCGACTCAGCGGCTAAGACCCGGCGAACACGTTTGCAGGAGTGGCGTCTCAAAGGGCATGGCTGCTGAACTACTCGACGCGGATGGCGCGTACCGGCAGAAAGGCCCGTTCATCGGGCCGCCCTCGTGGAATTTCGGTATGCCGTAACCGGAGTTCGTCGATCTGTCGTTGGCGCTGGCCGCAAGGGGCCACACGGTGGTGCGTGTCGACATGAGTCCGACGGCACTCGCCGCGGCCACCGCGATGGCGCGGGAGTGCGGGCCGACCACGGCCACGTTCGTGCACGCCGACATCACGACGCCGAGTGGATACGGCGCCCGCTTCCCAAAGATCAAGGACAGCACGCTGTTTCATTCACTGCCCCTTGCGGATCGCCACAATTACCTACGGGCGATGGTCCACGCCGCCGGGAATTGTCGCGCCAATGAACCTCCGGCAGGCCATCCACGCGATTCGAAACTCGCCGCCATCGAAAGGACGCTGCGTCACACCTGTGCCGTGGCCGTGCACAACTCCGCCTCGAATGTCTCGAGGTCATCCGCGGTGCTGTCGACGTGTGGCGATACGCGCAGCACGGGCCCGGCCATCTCGAACGGCGCCCGCAGTACCGGGGCGGACGTGGTGACGATCGAGCGCTCCGCGATCAGCCACGCCCGCACTCTCTGCGGGTCGGCGCCGTCGACCGGGGCGAGCGTGGTGATTGCGGTTGGCTCGTCGAGTGGCTCGACCACCCGCCAGCCCTTGACGCCGGCCAGCACGGTGCGGGTCAGCCGCCCGAGTTCGGCGAGCCGGGCGCGAATCGCCGCGGGCCCCGCCGCCAGATGTTCACCCAGGGCCAGCGAATAGCCGATCCGCGCCGCAACGTTCGCTTCGCCCTCCTCGAGCCGTTCCAGCACCGACAGGCCCAGGTCCCAGTCCGGTGGCGGGACCCGCGGCCGAAGCCGTTGGGCGAGCTGGGGCCGGATCGCGAGGAAACCGACGCCGCGCGGACCGGCCATCCACTTGCGCGACGAGCTGTAGATCGCCGAAGCACCCACCGCACAATCGAGGTGCCCGAACGCCTGCGCGGCGTCGACCACCAAGGGCAGGCCGAGGTTGCGGCAGACGTCGGCCAGCGCGGCCAGCGGCTGGGCGACGCCGCGGTGGCTGGCGAGCGCGGTGAGGTGCACCAGCGCCGGCGGCTCTGCGGCCAGTTGCCGTTCGGCGTCGTCCACCACGATCCGGCCGTCTCCGTCGACCGGCAGCGCCGTGATCTGGAACCCGTTGCCCGCCATGATCGCCAGATTGGGGCCGTATTCGCCTGGTAGGCAGGCCAGCGTGCGCTCACCGGCCCAGCTGTCGAGAACCAGGTCCAGCGCATTGCCGGAACCGGTGGTGAATACGACGTCCACGCCGCTCAGTCCGGTCAGCGCACCGATGGCCGCCCGCCCGGCCGAAAGCGCGGGCGCCGCGGCGTCCTCCGCGACATATCCGCCGACCTCGGCTTCATGGCGGGCATGCTGGGCCACCGCATCGATCACTGCGAAGCTCTGGCGGGAACAGGCGGCGTTGTCCAGGTGAAGGCCGGCGACCGTGGGCCGGGCTTCCCGCCACTGCAGTGCGAGCGAGTCGGTTCGGGTCATTTGACCGAGAGCGACAGCCCGAAGTCCCCGGCCGCATCTGTCCACCAGTGCGTGCGTCGAAGCCCGACATCAGCCAGTTCGGCGACCACCCGGTCGGGCCGGAACTTGCTGGACACTTCGGTGAGCATTTCCTCGCCCTCGGCGAAGTCGACGGTCAGGGCCAGCGCGGCGATGCGAACCCGCTGTGCGGCCGACGAGCGCAACCACATCTCGATGCGCTCGTCGGCGGCGTTCCAGCGCGCCACGTGCTCGAAAGCGTCGAGATCGAAGTCGGCGTCGAGTTCACGGTTGACCACGGCGAGCACATTGCGGTTGAACCGGGCAGTCACGCCCGCGCTGTCGTCGTAGGCGCGCACCAGCCTGCCGGTGTCCTTCACCAGATCGGTGCCCAACAACAGGGCATCACCGGGCTGCAACGTCTCCGACAGCGCGGACAGGAACTCCGCGCGCGGACCCGGCGTCAGGTTGCCGATGGTGGAGCCGAGGAACGCGACCAATCTGCGTCCGACCCGGGGAATCTTTCCGAGGTGTTCCTCGAAGTCACCGCATACGGCGTCGATCTCGATGCCCGGATACTCCTTTTCGATCGCCGAACCGGCGGCATCCAGGACACCGGCGTCCACGTCGAACGGGATGAACCGGCGCAGGGACCCGCTGTCGCGCAACGCGTCCAGCAGCATCCGTGTTTTCTCGGAGGTGCCGCTACCCAGCTCCACCAGAGTGTCGGCACCCGATGCGGCCGCAATCTCCCCCGAGCGGGCGCGCAGGATCTCCGCCTCGGTCCGGGTCGGATAATATTCGGGTAGCCGGGTGATCTGGTCGAAGAGGTCGCTGCCCACCGAGTCGTAGAACCATTTGGGCGGCAACGTCTTCGGCGTCTGAGTCAGCCCGTCATGCACGTCGCGGCGCAGCGCCTGCGCGGCCGAGTCGGCGGCAAGGTAGTTGGACAGCGAAAAGGTCATGACGATCCTTTCAGGGGGGTCAGTACCAGTCGGGTGCCCACGACGTCGATGAGATGCCGATCGGGGATCTCCTGCCAGCCGGGGTCGTCGTCGTAGGGCTCACTGGCCAGCACCACCCCGTCGTCGCGGCGCAACGCCGACAGCGTGTCACCCCACGTGGTGGCGAGCAATCGAGACCCATTGGCTGCCAATATATTCAGCCGCGCATTCGGGTCGGCCGCGGCGACCTCGACAATGGTGGCACCGAGTGCGTCCAGACCGCGGTCGAAGATCAGCGCCGCCAGCAATGCGCTGTCGTTCGTGGCTTCTGCCTTCGCCGAGGCCGGCAGCACCGCGCGGTCCACCAGCCCGTTGTGGGACAGCAGCCACCGCCCGTCGGTGAACGGCGCGGATGCCGTCGCTTCGATCGGCATTCCGACGCTCGCCGACCGGACTGCGGCGACCATACAGCCGCTGCGCAGTGCGGGCGCGATCGACGAAAACGACGCGTCACCCCACAGCGGCGAGGCGCTGCGCCACCGGCGTGCGACACCGTCGTCGTAAAAGCCGACGCCCCACCCATCGGCGTTCATCAGCCCGTGCTTCTGCCGTCGCGGCGCATACGACTGCACCAACAGCGCGTTGGGCGGGTCGAGCACCAGCGACGCAATCGAGCAGGGTTCACCCAACCAGCCGAGGTGCCGGCACATCAGGCGTCCCAGGCCAGCCGGAGTCCGGCGAAGATCTGCCGGCGAATGGGATGGTCCCAGTTTCGGAAGCTGGGCCGCACGATGCCCGGCGCGACCGCCCACGATCCACCGCGGAGCACCTTGTAGTCGCCAGCACCGGAACCTTCGAAGAAGGGTTGCGAATAGCGCTCGTAGATCATCGGCGTGAAGCCGGGCCACGGCCGCAGCGGTGAGGAGGTCCACTCCCAGACGTCGCCCAGCATCTGCTCGGCCCCGTATGCCGATGCACCCGCCGGATAGGCACCGACCGGCGCCGGACGCAATGCTTCGCCGCCGAGGTTGGTCAGATGTTCGGTGGGTTCGGATGCGCCCCAAGGGAATCGACGCCGCGAATGGGTTTCGGGGTCCCATGCGCAGGCCTTCTCCCACTCCACCTCGCTCGGCAGGCGCGCGCCCGCCCACGACGCATAGGCCTCGGCCTCGAAATACGTGACGTGCTGGACCGGTTCATCGGCAGGAACGTCCTCGACATGACCGAAGCGGATGCGGGTGCCGTCGCGATTCCAATACTGCGGTGCGGTCAGGGCCGCCTGCTGACGGTGTGTCCAACCGCGATCCGACCACAGCGGCTGTCGGTCATAGCCGTCGTCGTCGATGAACTGGCGCCACTCGCCGTTGGTGACGGGCACCCGGCCGATGCGGAAGGACGGCACGTCCACGATGTGCGCGGGTCGCTCGTTGTCGAGGGAATACGGTTCGGTCACCGCGTCGACGCCGAGGACGAACTCACCGCCCGGCACCAACACCGACGTGCCTGCCAGTCCCGCCCGTCCCACCGGAAGCAGCGAACCCGTGCCGAGGAGCGGCGGCCCGGACCGCAGACTCAGCGCCTGCAGCATCGTCTCGTCGTGCTGGTTCTCGTGGCTGATCACCAGTCCGAAACGGAAACTCGCCTCGTCGTCGTCGACCACCGCATCGAGGGTGTCCAAGGCCTTCTCCCGCACCGTCGCGCAATACGCCCGGGCATTGGTCGGCGGCAGCAGGGGCAGATCCACGCGGCTGGCCCGTGAGTTCAGGAACGCGTCGTACAGACATTCGACGTCGGGCGGCAGCATTCCCGGCCGGTCCGGGTTGCCATCCCGCAGAAGCCACAGTTCTTCCTGCTGACCGATGTGGGCGAGGTCCCACACCAGGGGACTCATCAACGGGTCGTACTGCCGGTGCAGTTCGGCGTCGTCGAAGTCGACGAGTCGCAGCGTGCGTTCCCGTGCGCGAGTCAACTCGCGGGCCAGTGTTTCGCGTGACGTCACGTCTCTCCCCGGGCGAGTTGGCTGACCGCCGGCCCGATTCCGTACTTCACCACTCGATCGGAGAAGTCATCGGCGGGACAGCGGCCTAATTCGACCGAACGCACGAGGCACTCCATCGATTCCTGGAGTTCGGCCGGTGCACGTTCCGCGGCCGTCTGCACGCACACCTTCGCCGCGGAATGCAGGCGGCGGTCAGCGAGACCGAGCTGGGCGGCCCGGTCCCACATCGTGGCAACGGATTCGGTGGCCTCCGTGGCGATCGCGGCTGCGGCGGGATCGTCGAGCAGGGTGACGATGGTGAACACGACCGCCGGCCACATGGCGTCGGGCACGCTGTCCAGGTAGCGGATCTCCAGCCATCTGCGTGGGCGCACCGGCGGGAACAGCGTCGTGAGGTGATAGTCGAGGTCGGCCGGCGTCGGCCTGCGGTCGTCCAACAGCACCCTGCCGTCCGCCCAGTCGGCGAACGGCACCCATTGCGCGACCGGCACCGCCTCCGGGGTGTTGACCAGCATGACCGGCGCTTTCAGCGCATACCGCGCCCAGTCGCTGGCCGGGTCGTCGCCGTTCTCGCCCAGGACCGGACCGCAGCGGGCCGAGTCGAGTTGGCTCCACACCCGCTGACGGGCCGACTGCCATCCGGTGAACTGGCCGCCGAGCAGCGGTGAGTTGGCCGAGACCGCGATCATCATCGGGCCGAGGGCGTGTGCCAAGCGCACCCGCTCCGCCCATCCGCCGCGGGGCCCCGCGTCGACGTTGATCTGGACCGATGCCGTCGACGTCATCATCGCCGCGCCGGCCTCGCCGGTCTGGCTGGCCCGGAAGAACCGCTCCATCGCCCGGTAGCGGTCCCCAGGGTTGACCCGTTTCGCCGGCCGCAACGGGTCCGCGCCAAGCAACACAAGTCCCAGCCCGGCCTGCGCGAACGCCGAACGCAGCACCGCGCGATCGGCCGCCATGGCCGCGATGGCCGGGGCTGGGCCGTCCATCGGGGGCCCGGACAACTCGACGGCACCGCCCGGCTCCACCGTGATCGCGCTGCTGCCGGGCAGCACCGGGACACCGGCGATCAGCTCGCTGAGCTCGTCCCAGCCCGGCCGCCGCATCGGATCGGACAAGTCGTAGCAGTGGGCCTCGATCTCCAGCCCGACCAGGCCGACGGGGCTGTCGGACAGACAGTCGTCGCCGATGTAGGCGGCTGCGTCCTGGGCGCTGGTCAACTCATCGGACCGCGGCTCGGAGGGATGCGCGTCGTCCACCTTCGTTGTGATGGCGAAGGCCATACCAACCATCCCTTCCGGGTCCGGAACGAAGCCTTCACTCCATCTTCCAGAGCCCACCGACAAAGTCCCGCGATTTGCGCTTACGGGGCGATGACGGGTACCCGAATTACCTGCTCTACTGCCCGAGTGTGTTCTGCATCGCACCGGCCAGCACGTTGACCGCGGGGCCACCGTTGCCGGATTGACACACCTTCGCCTGCAGCAGCACGTTCTCCCGCTTGCGGGTGGTGGTGAAGCAGCGCCGATCGGTGTCGGCTTCCTGCTTCACCCAGTCCGCGTCGGTGGCGGTCGCGGGACCACCGGTGAAGGTCCACACCTGCGTGGTGAAGTTGTCCAGGTGCATGGCCGTCGTCCGGCCGCTGCATCCCGTTGTCCGGTCCACGACGCGGTGGAACGCCCGGTCCGCGGCGTCGTTGGTGGCGAAAACGCCGATCGCCTGCTTGACCAGATGGCTCGTGTCGTTGTCCGACACCTGGGCGACGGCACCGTTGAACGAGGCCAGGTCGGGATCGGCGTAGACCTCGGGCAGGCCGATGTCGGCCCAGTTGTTGCACGCCGGGTCGTCGACGTAATACGACTGGACCGGGTCGGTGAAGGTCGACTCGAACCGCATCGGCGCGCCGACGATGTTGCCCACCGAGCCCTTACCGAGCACGGCGTAGTTCACCACGCCCGGATCCGACGGCCGGGCCCAGGCGGGTGCCGCCGGGACCGCCAGCGACAGACCGAGGGCCATCGTCGCGGCGGCGGCACGCATGGGGTCAGACCTTCGCCGACAGCGTGACGTCGATGTTGCCGCGGGTGGCCTTCGAATAAGGGCAGACCCCGTGCGCCTTCTGCATCAGGTCGTCGGCGGCGCTCTGCTCGAGGCCGGGCAGGTAGCCGATCAGGTGGGCGTTGATCCCGAACCCGCCCTCGGAGTCCTTGCCGAACCCGACCTGCACGGTGACCCCGGACGCGTCGTCGAGGTCGATCTTCTCGTTACGCGCCACCAGCCGGACCGCCCCGAGGAAGCACGCGGCGTAGCCGGCCGAGAAGAGCTGCTCGGGATTGGTGCCCTCGCCGCTGCCCCCGGCCGCCTTCGGCGGGCGGGTGTCCAGGTCGATCCTGTCATCGGAGGACTTGACGTGACCGTCGCGGCCACCCCCGGTCGCGGTTGATTCTGCTGTGTAGACCACTTCGATGCTCATGGGACTTGATCATGCCAGCCCTGGAGCAGACGGCAAGGCGCCCCGGCCGGGCTGCAGCCGGGACGCCTGCGGTCAGCGAACTATCTGCCGGCCACTATTTCCCGTTGCCGTTCAGTTTGGCTCGCACACCTTCCTCGACCTTCTTGCCGAGGTCCGGGTCGACGTTCTTCCAGTACTCGAACACCCGTGACAGCACGGGCTCCCGCACTCCCTTGGAGACGTGACCGATGATGTTGTGCGCCAAGCGATCCCGCTGGTCATCGTCGAGAACCTCACGGACCAGCGTGCCCGCCTGACCCCAGTCGGAGTCCTCGGGACGCAGCGTGTAGGCCGACCGCACCATGTCGCCGTCGGAGGCCCAGTGCACCTCGGCCGCCCGCTTCGGGTCGGCTTCCGGGCCACCCATCGAATTCGGCGCGTACACCGGATCGGTCACGTTGCGGATCCGCATCGCGCCGTCCTTGGAGTAGCTGTGTACCTCGACCTTCGGGGAGTTGACCGGGATCTGCTTGTAGTTGACGCCGAGGCGGGCCCGATGGGCGTCGGAATAGGAGAACCCGCGGGCCAGCAACATCTTGTCGGGGGACAACCCGGTGCCGGGCACAATGTTGTTGGGCTCGAAGGACGCCTGCTCGATCTCCGCGTGGTAGTCGGTCACGTTGCGGTCGAGCGTGAGCCGCCCGACCTCGTGCAGCGGATAGTCGGCGTGCGGCCACACCTTGGTCAGGTCGAAGGGGTTGAACCGGTAGGTCTTGGCATCCTCGAACGGCATGATCTGCACGTGCAGCGTCCAGCTCGGGAAATTGCCGTCCTGGATCGAGGTGTACAGGTCGCGCTGGTGGTAGTCACCGTCCTCACCGGCGAGCCGATCGCCGTCTTCCTGGGTGAGGAACTCGACGCCCTGGTCCGTCTTGAAGTGGTACTTCACCCAGAACAGTTCGTCGCTGGCGTTCAGCCAGCTGTAGGTGTGGCTGGAATAGCCGTTCATGTGGCGCCACGTCTTCGGGATGCCGCGATCGCCCATCAGCCAGGTCACCTGGTGGGCCGACTCGGGCGACAGCGACCAGAAGTCCCATTGCATGTGGTGGTCGCGCAGATTGGTGGCCTGCATGCGCTTCTGACTGCGGATGAAGTTCTGAAACTTCAACGGGTCGCGGATGAAGAACACCGGGGTGTTGTTCCCGACCATGTCGAAGTTGCCCTCCGACGTGTAGAACTTCAGCGCGAACCCACGCGGGTCACGCCAGGTGTCTGGGCTGCCCCGCTCGCCGGCCACGGTGGAGAACCGGATCAGCGTCTCGGTCTTGGCGCCCGGTTGCAGGAAGGCCGCCCGGGTGAACCTGCTGACGTCCTGAGTCACCTCGAAATGGCCGAACGCGCCACCGCCCTTGGCGTGCGGCTGCCGCTCCGGAATTCGTTCGCGGTTGAAGTTCGCCATCTGCTCGATCAGGTAGTGGTCCTGAAGCAGGATCGGGCCATCGGGCCCGACGGTCAGCGAGTGCTCCACACTGGGGATCGGAGCGCCGCCATCCGTTGTGGCGAATTTTTCGGTCATCTCGAATCTCATCTCCTCGTGGTGTGCGGCCTACCGGGCTGAGGCCGCAGGTCCTGGGGTACGACACGCCGGACATAGACCCCAGAACACGACTTCAGCTTCCTCGATCTCGAATCCGCCGACATCCGATGGCTCCAGACAGGGCGCAGCGCCGACGACACAGTCGACGTCGGCCACCCGGCCGCAGAGCCGGCACACCAGATGGTGGTGGTTGTCGTGCGTACGCGTCTCATACCGAGCGGAGGAACCCGCCGGCTCGATGCGCCGGACCAGGCCGGCGCCGACAAACGCCCGCAGGACGTCATAAACGGCCTGCGTGGATACCGAACCCGCGGACCCACGAACCTCGCGGGCCACATCGTCAGCTGTCGAATGCGGGTTGGCGACAAGGGCTTTCAACACCGCAAGCCTCGGCGACGTGACCCGCAATCCGGCGGCCCGCAACAAGGCCGGCGGATCGAGAGCACGCGCCGAGGTCACGTTTCCCAGTATGCACCTATTCTGGAATGAGTCAAGAAAACTGCGCGCGGGCTTCTGCTATGGACGTGCCGGGCCGCTGGTGCTCGGTGCGCCAGGCCCCTGGGGCTGCTCGGCGCCCGGCCCTCCGGGTCCTCCGAACGGGGGCCCGAAGCCCTGGCCGGGTCGCTCGAACTGCCCGCGCGGCACCATCGGGGACATCGCCGGTGGTCCACCGCGGTGCATCATCGCGTAGTCACGGTGGCCACCGCCGTGGTGGCGCCAGCCGTGGTGACCGCCGCCGGAATGCGCTCCGAGCACGAATCCGGAGAAGAAGATCACGGCGACGATGAAGACGACGCCCGCGACGATGCCGACCCAGGCGGCCACGAGATTGAGGCGGCCGCGCCTGGGCCGCGGTTCACGCTCGACCGGTGGCGGCGGCGTAATCGCTGGCTGTGACGTCGTGGAGGTCGTGGTCACCGGACCGGTCGCGGGTTCGGAAGGCGGCGTTGTTTCACTCATGTGACCGATCATCCAAGCGTCAGTGATGCACTTGTCTTGAATTCGATATGAATCAGCTGTGAGCGGCTTGCCGACGTTTCGAACTGCCGCCACGGAGGTACACAGGCGCAGGTTCAAAACCGAGCCGGAGAAAACACCCGGTAACTCGGTAGGGGGCCTTTCCGTGTCTTCGCTGCACTCCACCAACTATGACGACGTCTCGGAGATGTTTCGCGCTCTCTCCGCTCTGGAGACAAATTCGGATGCCTACCTGAAACAGCGGGCCGCGATCATCCGGCGCTGCCTGCCCATCGCGGACAACATCGCCCGGCGCTTCCGGAATCGGGGCGAACCGATTGATGACCTCGTTCAGGTGGCGCGCGTCGGCTTGTTGAATGCCGTCAACCGCTTCGACGTGAACACCGGCAGCGACTTTCTGGCTTTTGCCGTCCCCACCGTGATGGGCGAGGTTCGTCGCCACTTCCGCGATCACGGTTGGTCGTTGAAGGTTCCGCGCCGCCTCAAAGACCTGAATTCTCAACTCACGAAGGCCACCGCGGAGCTGTCCCAACAGCTGGGCGCCGCCCCCACCGCAACTCAGGTCGCGAAACATCTTGGCCTGGAACGCGACGAGGTCGTCGAAGGACTGACGGCGTCGAGCGCATACTCAACGCTGTCGACCGACGCGCCGGCACGACAAGACGACGATCGCCCGACATTGGCGCAGACCTTCGGCGAGATTGACTCGAACCTCGAAAAGGTGCTCGACGTCGAAACCGTCCGTCCGCTGATCGGCGCACTTCCGGCGCGGCAACAGGCGGTGCTCGCGCTCCGATTCTTCGAGAACATGACCCAGACTCAGATCGCCGAGCGCCTCGGCATCTCACAGATGCATGTATCGCGCCTGCTCGCGCGCTCGCTGGCTACCTTGAGGCAACAGGTGATGTCCACCGAGGTGCGCGTAAACGCCATTGCCGGTTGATGTTTGTCCCGCTTCTCCGTCGAACCGAGACGAATTCGTCAGCGCGACGTGACCGAGCGGTGCGGACATCGGAGGATATTCGTAGGGATGTCCACCCGACCAGACGGCGAGTCGCCGGACGTGAGCCCCTTCACGGGCAACTCACAGCGGGTCGGTTGGTACCGCTACTACTTCGCCAACGACCGGTGGGAGTGGTCGCCAGAAGTAGAGATGATCCACGGATATGCGCCGGGAACGGTCAGCCCCACCACCCGATTGGTGCTGTCCCACAAACATCCCGACGACGGCGAGTCTGTAAAGGACACTCTCGACGAGATGCGCCGAAGCCGCAGTCCGTTCAGCACCCGTCACCGCATCGTTACCGTCCAGGGCACCACGCGGGAGGTGGTGGTCATCGGTGAACGACTCCAGGACAATTCCGGCGAATTGATCGGCGCGCAAGGCCTTTACATCGACGTGACCGACATCCCGGAGGATCGCGAGGCGGCTATCAATGCGGCCGTGACCGAACGGACCGAGAGCCGGGCTGTCATCGAACAGGCCAAGGGGATGTTGATGATGGTCTATGGCATAGAGGCCGGACCGGCGTTCGAACTGCTTCGGTGGCGCTCGCAGGAAACCAACACCCCGCTGCGTGCATTGGCCGAACAACTCGTCGAGGACATCCGCGGGCTGCAGCTGGCAGAAGGGTTCGTTCCGCCACGCTCGAGCGTCGATCGGGCGCTGCTCACCGCTCACCAGCGCGTCAAATCACGCCCCGACCAAGATCACTGCTAGGCACTGGTGTGGCCGTGGGGTTCGGCCACCGGCTTGGATTCCGCAGAACCCCTCTGGCGCAGGAAGATCGACAGTCCCACGATGGCAGCGACGGCGATGAACTCGCTCTGCCAATTCTGCATCGATTCGAACCAGAACTGCGACGTTGTCACGTAGCGCCAGATCGAGATCGCAGCTTCACCGTGCTGCAGCTGTTCCTCGTTGAACGCCTTCACCCCACCTGCGGCATGCAACGCTGCCGACGCGAAGAACAATGCGAAGAATGCGATCGCCAACGAGTGCTCGTAAACCGCGAGCACCCATCCCCCTTTGCGCACCGGCCGCGGCATCGACGTGTCCGCCCGTTCCTCACGGGGGTCCTCGTCCTGCGGTGCGGGGCTGTCGATCGGCTTCGACTCCGACGATCCCTTCTGATACAGGAAGGCTGTCAGCACCACGTACATGCCCATCTGGAGGAACTCGGATTCCCAGTTCTCGAACGTCGCCTCGATGAAATCGCCGGTGCGGAGATACTGCAGCACAGAGATCTGCTCGCGCGAACCGTGTTCCTGCTGTTCCTGGTTGTACGTCGCGGCGCCGGACACCACCATTCCGGCGAAGAAGACGAGAAACAGTCCGAAGCATGCCAGCAGCAAGCCGTTGTTACGCAACACTGTCCGCAGCGACACGATGCCCTCCTCGGACTGACCACTGCTGAGCGTAGTGCCTGTCGAGTTTCGGAGTCTGGCGGCACGCACGCCATGGACTTCGGGCCAGCCGTTCGGACGAAGGAGTGAACTCTGCGCAAGGAAGGCAATTCCGCGGAGAAGTCCGCGCGGGTCTCCAATGCAGCCAACCACGGCACGTCCAGCGTCGGACGAAAGGCGGGAAAGCGGGCGTGGATATTCGTGAAAGCGCAAGTCTGAGTAGGCGTCGCACTGCGCAACCAGTGAGGGCGGGTGCGCGTCAGCGAAGCACCGGTGCCAAATAAGACACTCGAGACGCCGCCTGTGGCACCGTCACCGAGATGAACAAGGCACTCCTCAGGGAAAACGCGCGGATCGTACGGACGCTCCAGGGAGAACTCAGGACCGCTCACGAAGCGGCTTTCGAACGCACGAAAAACGAGTGGTACGAGAAATTGAGAGCTGCCCGCGAAAAGGGGGAGCCCCTTCCCGGCGATGATGCCGAGACGAAGATCCATCACGCCGAATCCAGTTTGCTAGCGAACCTCACCAAAGTCTTTTTCGCCCTGACCGAGGAACTCGCCGGCGACCTTGATCAAGACCTGCGCTAGACGATGCAGTCGCCTCGGCTTGATCCGACGATGTTGCTCAGGGTTGGAACGGGTTCACCGCGAACCCGTTTCAGGGCGTTTGGCAACGTTGAGGAGTGTTGTCCGGGCGAGTATTCGCAGGCCAGAAGCGTTGGCCGCATTTGTGGCTAACGGGCGGTTTTGATCCTGCTGCGGACACACTGCGGACGGAGAGGGCCCTGCCGCGAAGGGAACGGATGTCAGCCTGGTAGCTGTTATTCCGTTCTCAGCGGATTGTGCGGAACCAGCTCTTGGCTCGCTCGGAATGCACGCGCTGAGGATACATCCGTACGCTCCGCGACGGCTTGCTAATCAACCGCAGCTTGATTGACATGCAGTTCGATACTGGTGTTGTACTTCAGAAATAGGCACTCGCGAACTTACCTCTGAGCTGGGCGTTTGGGGGGTTTGGTGTCGACGGTAGCTGCGGAAAAGTCGCTTCTAACTGCCGATATGGTGTTGGCGGCATTTGTGGGCCTTGAGGCGGAATGAATCCACTGCGGTAATCGCTGCGGTACCGCCTGGACAGTTCTTAGCGCGACGGTACGGCGACGTGACGCCGCAACAGCGCCCGCGTCCGGGCCGGCACTCTTGTTGGTGGGCTGGAGATCAGCTGCCCCGCTACGCGCGCGGCGTCGCCTCGCCCACCGGCGTTTGTGATGTTGGGGTCGTCCATCCGCCACGGTGACGCGCGGTATTCGGGTTGTGACGCTACGATTTCCAGCAACGTGCGATGTCTTGGAGATCGCGTTCCGTGTCCCGGACGGTGCGTATCAACATCTTCAGCACAAAGGCAGCCTCGACATCGGGGACCGGGACTTCGAATTCGATCATGTCGCCGGTGGTGAGCCGCGCGGTGACCGCAACCTGGATCGGCGGAAGCGCCAGTGCCATGCGCAGCCCTGGTGCTCCGTCGAAGGCTCGCTCGCCGATGATCTGCATACCCGGCTTGGCCACAGCGGGGACCAATAGATCGATCGCCTGCTCGCCCCGCTCGTAGCCATGGCCGCGCTCTGCTTGGTAGTCGAGCGCAACGAGTCGATCGTGAAGGTCGCCGGGGTGGATGCCACGTCGACGCTGATTCCGGTGTCGGTCCCTGCCCATGGCCGACTCCTGCTCATTGACAACGGAAAGACCGGCGCCGCCCGACGCCTCCTCAGCTCGCGCTTAAGATCCAGCCAGTGGCTTTCTTCCAGCGGCGCGTTCTGGGCCAAACGCTCCAGGTCTTCCTCGGTCAGAGGTTCTACCGAATTCAACAGGGGCTCCCCCAGTGCTCTGAGCGGATCAACGATTGCGGCTGAGGAAGTCTCGAAGCCGTTTGGCGCCGCGGTCGGACACCGATGAGGACGTGAGAGCGTAGGCCGCGGCTTGGTCTGGGGTGAGTCGTCCCGCGCGGATGTGGTCGGTGAGACAGCGCTGTGCCTAGGCTTTTTCGTCTGGTCCGGCCCACCCGTTACGGCCCCCGTCGAGAATTGCGAAGTCGAGGTCGCGCCGTACCTCCTCGGGAAGCTGCGAGGTCTGGGTTTGCTGCGTGAGTAGGTTGATGGCTTCGGCGCTAGCGGCCCATTCAGACAAAGAAAAACCGCGGCCCTCGACGACAGACAGGGAGAAGCCGCGCGCTAAATCCATCGCGAAGTGCAGAGAGAGCTCATTGGGCACGAAGGCCAGGACCGGGCCGTGGTCATATCGAGTGCTGCCCTGCGGTGTCGCGTGCCCACCTGCGCGGATGATGTCGGCGAGGTCCCATGGCCCATGCCAGCTGCGCTCTTGGTGTTGCTCACCGACATAGGTGGTAAGCCCTCGGCCTCACTGCGTTCCCAAAGCCATCGTGCGGCCAGATCAATCGCTTGGTCCCACGAACGCGCCGGATCATCATTGGGCACCCATGCTGCGGCCCTCAGATGAGTGGAGCGATGCAAATCGTCGGTCATCGCGTGGACCTAACTGTGAGTCGTGCACGGGTGTGGACACGTAGCGGTATGCCGTTGCCCGGCTGATGCCGAATGCCTTTGCAAGCTCGTGTACTGGTTCACTGGTCTCGGCGAGACGGCGCAATTGTTGTTGTCGGTCCGGAGACAGCTTGGCTGGCTTAGTGGCCGGGAGTCGGCGGGCGCGTCTGGAGTCGCGGGACGCGGCACGGCGCTGGCGGCCGAGCTCGAGCTCAAGCTCGGCCAGGGTCGCCATGATGGCAGCCACCGCGCGGCCGGTTGGTGTACCGGTGTCCACACCCTCACGTAGGGCGCGCAACAAGATTCGACGCTCGCCAAACTCAGCGATAGTGCGCGTTACTTCGGCGACAGAGCGGCCCAGTCGATCGATCGCAGTAACGACAACGGTGTCGCCCTCACGCGCGCACTGAAGTATTGCCGCCAATCCAGGCCGGGCGGTGCTCACCGCACCCGAGCGTTTGTCGATGAAGACTCGATCCGGTTCGACACCAGCTCCAGTGAGCGCGGTGAGCTGCGCACCGCTACAGTCTCATTGCCCTCCGACATCGAGGATCTGAGACACGCGGTGTGAGACAGGAAGTGAGACACCGTCACCTGGCCCTATGCAACCGCAAGCGGGGCAAGTAGGGCTGTCTCTTTCTCTAGAAACGAGACGCGGCAGTGCGGGGCGGGTGGAGTGGTCCAACACCCTGGTAGCGCAATGTCGACTTGATGGTGGTCCTCCACCAGGGGATCGACACCTCGACGGGCAAGGCCCGTTCTCGCGCTATCAAACCCTGGAACCCATCAGAATTGGACACAGATTCCGATGGAAGAATGCCTGCCATGAGTCAAGATCTCGGTCACCTATCGTTCTGGGAACAGGCACTTCTCGTACCTCTGCTAAGGCTGCACAATCAGATATATCAGAAGACCAACGGCCGCTTTGGGCACCATTTCCCGGGAATGCCGCCCAGCCTGCTATTGCACACGCGCGGTGCCAGGACCGGTGCATTGCGAACCGTCACGCTCACATACGCCCGCGATGGACACGACTTGTTGGTGGTTGCCTCCCTCGGCGGTGCACCCAAGGCGCCAGGGTGGTACCACAACCTGCTCAGTGAACCCAAAGCCGAGATCAATATCGGAACAGAACGTATCCCTGTCACCGCCCAACCGGTTATTGCTGGTGAATCTAGCTATGAACGATTGTGGCGCGCCGTCAACGACAACAACTCAAACCGATACAAGGCATACCAGGAGCGCACGTCGCGGCCCATTCCGGTTGTGCGGCTAACGCCGAACACCCCACACTGACTGGCCGCATTGCGTCCGGCGCCTCAATCCCCGAGACAAGATCTGATCGACCTCACTTCTTTCGGATGTAAGACAACAGCTCAGATCTAGCAATAACCGCCCAGCTATGGCTACGCCGGACGCCTTGAGCGCATGGAGTCGCCGCGTCGGCACCGCCGGCCGCGACGATGATCTCCGGCGCTTCGTTCGTTAGGCAGGGCGTAGACGCAGCGTCCTCGCTCGTCTGCATGGCTCGGGCTTAAGAACCGTCCATCAGTCGCGTGCTGTCGAACACCGCCAAGTCGTTATCGGTAGGTGGATCAAAATCAACGGCAGTGACGCCAGGACGATGTTGCGGAATGCGGTGTCCAGGCCGTTCCAGCTGGTCGACCTCCACATCTGGAACCATTCGCCGATGTCGATGAAACCGCCGACGAACAGCAGCGCGATCATCAGCAGCCCGATGGTCGAGAGCGCACGCGCCCGGGCGTAGCAGGTGGCCCGCTCGACAATCCAGGCGGCGGACGCAGCCATCAGCACGAGGCCCGCGAACAATTCCCAGACGATGATGCACACATAACCGGCGTTCTGGAGCGGCAACGCAGTCACCGCGCGCCACATCACGTTCGGGGTGTCCATCGCGAACACGTGGTGCACGAAGGCCTGGTTGGTGGCGAAGTCGGTGAGGTTGCCGAAGGCGACGAGCACGAGGTAGCCGGCGTTGGGGACGACCAAGACAGCGATCACGACGGGCAGCGAACCAAGCGCCGTCCAGCGCGGCGGCGGGCTCGCGCTCACCGCCCGTTCCGCGGGTTCGACCCGAGTCGTCATCGCACTGACTCCTGAGTGTGAATTCTGTTGCGGCACTGCCGCCAGAGCAGTGGACCTGGCGTTTAAACTTAATAACCCCAGCCTCTACGCTGCACACGCCGGGAAATATCCTGTTGCTGATATGCCTTTGGGCATCACCAGGAAAGTCCCGCGCTTCGTCGTCAGCGAATCCGCTGTTGCGGCGTAAATGACTTATTCCCGAAAGCATGGTGAGGCGTAAAGAGCGGCTCACCTTCGGGCCAGATCACCCAGGTTGTGGTTGTTCAACACAGACAAGTAATCAAGGTGCACAAGGTAATTCGCAACCGATGGCGTATTGTCGTCCAATATGGTCGTCGTACCGATCCGCATAGCGGGTGATCCCATTTTGCATACCCCACCCAACGGATGCCGGTCGGCGCCAACGGCTCGTTACCACTCGGCCTTGCGGGCCTCATCGACGATCTCTATGAATCGCTCGCCGCATCGAAGGGAGCCGGCCTGTCGGCCAACCAGATCGGAGCCGACCTACGGGTCTTCGTCTATGACTGCCCCGAAGTCCGCAGTGAATCCAGACGCCACCGCGGTTGCGTTGTCAACCCGGCGCTGGAGATCGACGATTGGCCTGCGGGCCCGCCCGATCCAGACAGCGACGAGGAAGGCTGCCTTTCGGTGCCGGGAGAGAAATTCCCGACCGGCCGTGCGAACTGGGCGCGTGTCACCGGACTGGACACGGACGGCGAGCCCGTCACGGTGGAGGGCACTGGACTAATCGCGCTAATGCTGCAACACGAAATCGGGCATCTCGACGGCCAGTTATACATCGATCGCCTGGTGGCTCCCTACGCCGCCCGCGCCGCCGACGCAGTTCCGCACATGGCTGGGGTGTCCCGGGCCTCACCTGGACGCCAGACCAGGTGTCGGTCCGAACCCATTCGGCGTATAGCAGCAACATGCCTAAGCTTATGCGGCCGCAAGCCTGCCGACGCACCCACGCGAGGCATCTTCGCAACCGTCAACCGGCAGCACGCCGGTTGCTGACCGCGAATCTTATTGAAATCCCGTAGTGGCGGTGATTCAATTACGTCGGTCGCCACGACCTTGCCGATGAACCGTCAGTCGGCACACAAACGTCCCTTTTGCCGAACGATCGAACCTCGACAGCTCGAACCATGCTCACACTTCCTTCCTCGAATTCAGCTCAACCGCATCGATTTTCAATACTGACTTCAGATCAAGTCAACTTGGCGTAGGGTGGCGGAGTCGGTACAGCCGTTGTGGCCTTCGCGCCAGCGCCGCCCGACATAGGCCAACAGCGCACCGCGCAACGATCAACCAGGAGATCCGAAGTGTTAGCAGCACGTCCGCCCGAATGTGGCTGGCTCCCCACGCTTCTGGACCCGGTAACCGCCCTAGGCCCTGGCCATGACGGCGCCGTCGACAAGATGCCAAAATGTTCATTTTGACCGCAGTCCTTGCCATCCTCTCGGCGGCGGTCCTACTGGTCTCGGCACGAGGAAAGCTGGTGCACGACGACGCACAAATGGCAATCATGCGTCGAATCGGTTTTCCCGAGCAAAAGGTATCCCTCCTCGCCACGGCGGAGATGGCCGGAGCGGTGGGCATCGTGGTCGGCCTCTGGTGGTGGCCGGTAGGCATTGCGGCAGCGATTGGGGTCGTTGCGTACTTCCTCGGAGCCATCGGTGCGCATTTGCGGAAGCGGGACTACCAAATCAGCCCAGTTGTGGCGCTATTGACAGCTGCCATCGCGGTGTTGGTGTTGCGCGCACTTACTGTCTGACTGCACCGATACCGCCTCCCCCGCGACGGTATCGCCTAGATGGACCGTGCCCGATCGACGCTATCGCCGACGGTGGCGGTGATCGCTACCGATTCTTATCGCCGAATTCACGGCGACGATGCGTGCTCCTGGTGATACAGCCGAGCCGGTAGGCGGACTGCCAGCGGTGAGTCTTGAGCACCTTGTCGCGGAAGTACTCCATGGCGGTGACAACAGTGTTGGCGGCCAGGTCGTCGGCGGTCTGGGGGTCGGGCCAGCCCTCGATGCGTCCCAGTCCGTAACCGGTGAGCGCTTTGGCCTTGCCGTAGATGGTGCCGCGGCGGATCCAAGCACGCAGCAAACCGAGGCCGTAGCGGGCCAGTTCGCGGGCGAACCGGTCCCACGGCCCAGCGCCGACATCCCAGCACTGCTGGACGAGGCGATGGCCACCCACGGGCCACTGCCCGACGAGCTGCCCACCGCCGCCCTGTGGTGGTGCCTGGCCGACACCCTGGTCCCGGCACCCTGGAGCAGTCCAACACCCGGCTACGTTCCGCCTGGACCGACGAACTGCACCACATCCTCGGCACTGTCGCCGCCGAAACGATCGTCGCACACCGTGGCTGGCCCTCTCTGGTCCGTGCGGTCACCGCCTCGGACTGGGACCACGTACAGCTGCTCGACACCGCCGCCAAACACCTACTCGACCTGCTCGCCGAAGGCAGCGACAGCCGCCGATCAAATGTGCGCGGTGATCCGCTCCTGCACTCCCAGAAGTGATTTGCCGAAAATTTCGTAGCCGACGGTGGCGTTCAGCCCGGCATGCCGCGCGGCCGTGTTGGCGTCCCGCCAGTACTGCTGCATCCCGTTGGACTCGGCGAAACTTCCTGCGCCGTGCACGCTGACGAGTATCTCGATGGCCGCCAGCACCTGCTGGACGGCATACCCGCACTGCGCCCGGACTCGGGCGCTGCCGTCGTAGCCGAGAACGGAGCCATCGGAGATGGCGCCGTCGATCTGGTCGGCGGCTTGGTAGGCGAACAGCCGCGCGGCATCCAGCATCAATGCCGCTTCTGCTACCCGGATCTGCACGCCGATCGAGTCGCTCTGCCGGGCGAAGAACGTGTGCTGCACCGCTTTGGTCGGCGCCTTCTCGATCGCCAGAGCCAGTGCGCCGCGACCCATCCCCAATACGGGGCCGAGCAGGTTCAGCGCACCCAGCGCACCGAAGGATACTTCTGCGCCCTCGGTCAGAACGGCGGCCGGCATCATGCGGTACTCCGGCACGAACAAATCCTCAGCAGCAAATGTGTGGCTGCCTGTTGCGCGCATACCGACCGTCTGCCAGGTGTCCTCCATCCGCAACTCCGAAGTCGGCACCACGCAGAAGTACGGCGCGGCACCCGCCGAGTCGTCGCCGAGCAGCACCCCGACCGCCGCCCAGGTCGCGTGCGGGGCTCCGGACACGAACGGCCAGCGCCCCGTCACCCTCAGGCCACCCTCCACCCGACGACCACGGACCGGCGCAATACTGCCCGCCAACCGGGTGCCGACGCCCCCGCCGAACACCTCCTGTTGCATCCGCTCGGGTCCACGAGCGACGCCCCACGCAGCGTCCGACCCGATGGCGACCAGCCATGCGGCCGAACCGTCGGCCTCCCCCAGCGCCTCGAGGACTGCCAGCCGGGTCCGTGCTCCGGCGCCGAAGCCACCGAACCGGGTTGGATGCGCGAGGCGGAACAACCCCGCGTCGGTCAGGGCTGCGATCACCTCATCGGCCGCTTGCCGGTGGGCATCACCAGCGCCCCCGTACTGGCGCAGCAGCGGCTGCAGTGCGATTGCTCGTTCGACGAGCGATGTGTCCATTGCCGTGCTTCGCTGATCAATCGCCGTCATCTCTATCTTCCGTTCGCCGTGTCGACACCGCCTCTTGTCATAATGACTTGGCGCATGAATATGGCCCGATCGGGATCACATGAGCTGCATCACATTCCGACTAGAGCAACGAGGCCGGTCACCGAAGTGACCGGCCTTGCTGCGTTGAGAAGACTTGTCGTGTTGAGAAGCCTTACGGCTGTTTCAGACCCGGGATGCCCTGGCGACGGCCGGCCCCGCCTGGACTCCCGCGGCGACATCGTCGGGGTGAACGTTGCCCGCAACGTCCTTGTTGTTCAGCGCCCCGTTCACCGCGACCAGCGGGATGCCCTTGGACTTCGCTGTGGCGACCTGCGGGTCCAGCGAATACGCCTGGATAGGAAAGACGATGATCGCATCGACGCCCTGGTTGACCATCGAGTCAACCAGGTCGGCCTGGGTCGACACGTCGAGATTCCGAGTTCCAGACCAATTCGATGCTGTTGGCCTTGGGCGTAGGCCTCCGTGCCTTCCTTGCCCGCGGTGATGAACGAGCTCATGTCATGCACCGAGACGCCGATCCTCTTGGTGTCCTTGTTGGCCGTGGTGTCGCCCGCACCGCAGGCGCTCAGGCCAACGCCGAGCACGCCCGCTGAGGCGATGGCCGCGATCTTGGTTATTACTCTCATCGGTTCTCTCATTTCTGGTTGCAGTGACGTACTTTCGCGCGGACAGAAACTGGGGATCAGATTCGCTTCCTGGAGGACCACACATCGACCGCCACCGCGGCGACGATCCGCACACCCTTGATGACGTCCTGCCATTAGGCGGATATGACGAGAATGTCCAGGCCGTTGTTCAGCGTCATGATCATGAACAGACCCAGCGCCGTGCCCCATACGCTTCCGCGGCCGCCCATCAAGCTGGCCCCGCCGATCACGACGGCGGCGATCGCGTCCAGTTCGTACCCCTGCCCCAGATTCGGCGGGCCCGAGATGACGCGTGAGGCAAGCATCACCCCGGAGAGACCGGCGAGCAGACCCGAGACCGCGTAAACGCTGAAGAGCACGTTCTTGGCATTGATGCCTGCGATCTCGGCGGCGTTGCGGTTGCCACCGACGGCGTAGACGCGCATGCCGTACGTTCTAGGTAGATCTGTGTGCAGAATCCTTCCGCCAACCAAACGAAATGGCACGGACTGCGGGTCAACGAGTGTGACCTAATCAGCACGCCTTGCGCGACAAGCCGATCCACCTCACACCGAGACCACCGGGCGGGCGTGGGCGTTTCCAAGCGACATCGCGTCAATCCCAGAGCTGAGACAACAACTGAGCACTCCCGTTTCCCTAGAAACGAGAACGGCTCTCGGTGTCGGGTCTCGTCGATGGGCTGGTCGGGCGGTTCCGCCGCAACGTCCAAGCCCCAGTGCCCGTCACATCGTTTGCCGAGCGGCATGATCGTTTAGGTCGGGCCGCATCTGTCGGAAGTCCGTGCTCGCGGCCAAACGGCTGCGGGACTGGCTGGTGGGCCGTCGCTTTCACCGGTGGCCCATCGCTATCGCCACCGGCCGAACGGGTCAGGTGAGGTCGAAGCCGCGGTAACCGTTGAGGACGACGTCTGCGCATATTTGCCGGTATGTTGGGGCGCCAGCGAGGAAGGCAACTGACGCTCGCGGTTTGCCGGGGATGTTGGTGCCCATGAACCAGGTGGAGGTTTTCGCCTTGGGGATCAACGTCATCTCAGCGATGGCGTTGACTTGCTCGGTCCACTGTTGTTGAGCATCTGCGGTGGCTTCGAAGGTGGACAGCTCGCGGTCCAGGACGTGTTCGATGGCATTGGCGGCGAATTCGACGTGTTCTTCGATGCACATCACGTTGTTGGCCATCGGTGCGGGGCCCTGCGGACCGAGAATCGTGAATAGGTTCGGGAACCCATGACTGGCGATGCTCAAGTAGGTGCGTGGACCGTCGCGCCACGCGTCCTGCAGAGTCAGCCCGCCCCGCCCGGTGATATTCAGTCTCAGTAGCGGTCCGGTCGCCACGTCGAATCCCGTGGCCAGCACGATCACGTCGAGCTCATACAGGCGCTTGGCAGTGCGCACACCGGCAGTCGTGATTTCTTCGATGGGGGCGTCGCGTACGGTGACGAGGGTGACGTTGTCGCGGTTGAACGTTTCGTAGTAGCCGGTTTCCATCACAGCGCGCTTTGTGCTGAAGGGATAGTCCCTCGGGGTCAGCAGCTCCGCGGTCTCCGGGTTGTGCACGCGTTCGGCGATACGGTCCCGGATGTACTGCGCGGCCGTCTCGTTCGCGTCCTCATCTGTCAGCAGGTCGGCGAAGGTTGATGCGAGGAACTGGAACGCGCCCCGCGCGTAGTACTTGTCGTAGATCTGTTTGCGCTCGGCGTCGTCGACCGCCAGTGCCGACGGGGCGGGAAGGTCGTAGGCTAGCCCGCCGTAAGTCGTATCGGCCAGTTCGCGCATGGCCCGGTACTTTTCAGGCGTCTCCTGGCGTTCCTCCCACGTGCTGAGGCGGTTACGCAGCGGTATGGCGTAGCTCGGGGTGCGTTGGAATACCGTGAGGTGCGCGGCCTGCTCGGCGATCTTCGGAATGACCTGCGCCCCGCTGGTTCCCGTCCCGATCACGCCGACTCGCTTGTTCGTCAGGTCCGCGCCTTCGCTTGGCCACGCATATGTGGTGTACACGGCGCCATCGAAGAGTTTCACGCCGGAGAATTCCGGTTCCTTGGGGGCAGACATCGAGCCGGAGGCGGCGATGACGAACCTTGCTCGACACGTCCTTCCGTCGCCGGTCTGCACTCTCCAGGTTGCCGTGTCATCATCCCAGTCCAGTGAGGTGACCGATGTGTTGAAGTTGATGTCGCGACGCAGATCGAAGCGGTCAGCCACATGACCGAGATAGGACAGGATCTCCGGCTGTGATGGGAACAGTTCGCTCCACTGCCACTCCTGACGCAACTCGGGAGAAAACCGGTACGCATAGTCTTTGGCTTCCATGTCCACCCGGGCTCCGGGATAGCTGTTCCACAGCCACACGCCGCCGACATCGGCCCCACGCTCAAACCCATGGACTCGCAGGCCAAGTCCATCGCGCAACCGATACATCGCATACAGGCCGGAGATCCCGGCACCGATGATCACCACGTCATGGTGATGAGAAGGCATGGATTTCCCTTTCTGGAGGAGGGCGGTATCTTCCAGTCCTGCGTCTCGACCATCCCGCGACAGCGAGACTGTCCCCAGACGATGATTCGAAGGGAAGATAAGTGGGAGCCCACCAAGTGTTATCAACGTCGAACTCCAGGACAGATCATCCGTTAAGTCCAGGAGCCGTATAGCGAGCGCGGATCTCTTCTCGCTGAAAGTGCGGCCGGGCCGCGATATGAGCTGCGGCCAGGACCCCGTCGTGGGGGACGGGACCGGAAAGGCCCCGTCGGGAACCCCCGCGCGGAACGGGTCAATTGTCCTCAAAGGTGCGGCCCTTGTCCCGGGGGAGGAAAGTTGGCGGGGAACAGGCAAGAGTAGGAGAGTCGCACGCACCGCGCCTTAGACCGTATGTGGATCGACCCCCGTTGGGGTGTCTCGGGACTGATTTTTGCCGCGCTGTGGTCGTGGGCAGCTTGTAGCCGCTGGTCTGCCCAGCTTTTCCTGTGATGTTCGGACGGCAGCGCAGGGCCTCGTCGATGCGGTTTTAAGCGCTGCTGCCGACGGACTGCGGACGGAGGGCGCAAAAACACCCCTCTGACTAGGGCTGAAACGGGTTAACCGCGAACTGGATGACGCGGTACGGCGCCTGGGCCCGTGGGCCGGTGTTCCACTGGCTGATGAACACCCGCAGCTCGTCGAGCGTCGACCCCGGCGAGATGTAGCCGCCGTAGGGTTGCGCGAGCGTGTTGTCCTCGGGCGGCGGCAGGTTTTCGGCGGGGTCCGGCCAGCCGCTGGCAAAGACCACCGTCGTGACCGGCGCGGCCCCCAGGCCGGTGGGGTCGTTGGCAACCCTGACCTCCATGTTTCCCGTGGTGGCGTTGAAGTACGACAACACCGTCTTGCCGTCGATCTGGCGCACACTCATCTCGCCGACCCGGTCCGGCCACAGCGGGGTGGGGGTCTTGTTCCATCCGCCGCCAGGACCCGGCACCGACGACCAGCCCTGCCAGCTGGACCGGTCGACGAAGGCCTCGGGCCTGGCCCGGTACAGGACGGCCGGGCCGCTGCGGTCGAAGTTGTTGGCGACGATGTACACCCAGCCGCTATGCGATTCGGACGTCGGGATCGGGTCGTAGTAGCCACTGATCTGCGACTGCCGTCCACCCTGATATCCCCCGTCTCGCTGTGACTTCGGCACCGTCGGCCAGTTGCCCTGCGACGGAATGGCCTTCACCAGTCGTGAACTCCGCGGGACCAGATCCTTCGTGGTGGTGACGAGCAGGTAGTTGTCGCGGTTGATCGACACGATGCCCGCGGGCAACTGGGACGCGCCCGCCGGGGCCGGCTCGCTCAGCAGTGGCTTGTCGATGCCGGTGACGCCGTCGTAGCGCACTCCGCCGGGATCGTCGATGGAGTCGGTTTCGACGTGCAGCGCGATCGGCGCGTGCCAGCCGCCGAAGCCCACACCCTGGCCGGCGAAGCTGTCACCACAGATCTGCAGGATGCCGGTGGGAAATTCCATGAACTCGCACAGGTCGGTAGCACCGATCCCGTAATCGCTGGTGGGCGTGCCTGTTCCGGCCGTCGGCCCGAGGCGGATCACCTGGCCCGGCGCCAACGGCGGCAAAACGGGTTCCGGAATGGGCGCAGGCGGATCGGCGTGTGCCGGTGGACCAGCCAGAATCACGGCGGCCAACGCCGAGATGGACGAAATGACCATGCCTGTCCCATCGAGCCGCACCATGCCGCCCGTACGTTGGTTTCGGCGCACGGGTCGCGGGGTCAGAGCTCGGCGGCCAGCAGCTCGGCGATCTGAATTGTGTTCAGCGCAGCGCCTTTTCGCAGGTTGTCGCCCGACACGAACAGGGCGAGGCCGCGACCGTCGGGAACCCCGGGGTCTTGACGGATGCGTCCGACGAGCGACTCGTCGACACCGGCGGCGGCCAGCGGCGTCGGCACGTCGACGACCTTCACCCCCGGCGCAGCGGCCAGCAGCGACCGCGCATGCTCGACCGACAGTGGCCGGGCGAACTCGGCGTTGATCGACAACGAGTGACCGGTGTAGACCGGCACCCGAACACAAGTGCCGCTCACCAGGAGATCCGGGATACCGAGGATCTTGCGGCTCTCGTTGCGCAGCTTCTGGTCTTCGTCGGTCTCACCCGAATCGTCCTCGACGTACGAACCGGCCAGCGGGATAACGTTGAACGCGATCGGGGCGACGTACTTTTCGGGCGCGGGGAACGGCACCGCACCACCGTCGTGCACCAGATGCTGGCTGTCGTCGACCACCGCGCGCGCCTGGCCGAAGAGTTCCTGGACGCCGGCCAGCCCGCTGCCCGACACCGCCTGGTAGGTGGACGCGATCATCCGGACCAGTTGCGCCTCATCGTGCAACGGCTTGAGCACCGGCATCGCGGCCATGGTGGTGCAGTTCGGGTTGGCGATGATGCCTTTGGGCCGGTTTCGGGCATCGGCGAAGTTGACCTCGCTGACCACCAATGGCACGTCGGGGTCCTTGCGGAACGCCGACGAGTTGTCGATGACGGTGACTCCGGCGGCGGCGAACCGCGGCGCCTGCACCCTCGACATCGTCGCGCCCGCCGAGAACAAGGCGATGTCCAGACCGGCGGGGTCGGCCGTCGCGGCGTCCTCCACCTCGATCTCCTGGCCGCGGAACGACAGCTTCTTGCCCTGGGACCGCGCCGACGCGAAGAACCGCACGCTGGTAGCGGGAAAGTCCCTCTCCTCCAACAGCTTGCGCATTACCTGGCCGACCTGTCCGGTCGCGCCCACCACCCCTATATTGACCATCAGCGTCCCGTTCCCGCGTATACGACGGCGACCTCGTCGCCGCCCAGGCCGAAGGCTTCGTGCAGCGCGACGACCGCCTTGTCGAGTTCGGTGTCCTTGACCAGCACCGAGATTCGAATCTCCGAGGTGGAGATGAGGTCGATGTTCACGCCGACCTCGGCCAGCGCCTCACAAAATTTCGCGGTGACGCCCGGATGGCTGCGCATACCCGCGCCCACCAGCGACACCTTGCCGATGTGGTCGTCGTAGAGCACCTTGGAGAAGCCGATCTCGTCCTGCAGTGCCGTCAGCTTCTCCACCGCACCCGGCCCGCTGTCACGCGAGCAGGTGAACGTGATGTCGGTCTTGCCGTCCTCGATCTTGGAGATGTTCTGCAGGACCATGTCGATGTTCACATCGGCGTCGGCGACGGCGCGGAACACCTTGGCGGCATAGCCGGGCACGTCGGGAAGGCCGACGACGGTCACCTTGGCCTCGCTGCGGTCGTGCGCGACTCCGGTCAGGATGGCGTCTTCCATGGGGATGTCCTCAATCGATCCGGTCACCAGTGTGCCGGGCTTACTTGAATACGACGACCGGACATGTACCGGAACGTTGTAACGACGGGCGTATTCCACGCAGCGCAGCATCAGCACCTTGGCACCGCACGCGGCGAGTTCGAGCATCTCCTCGAACGAGACGGAGTCCATCCGCCTGGCGTTCGGCACAATGCGCGGATCGGCGGTGAAGATGCCGTCGACGTCGGTGTAGATCTCGCAGACGTCGGCGTTCAGTGCCGCGGCCAGGGCGACCGCGGTGGTGTCGGAGCCGCCGCGGCCCAGCGTGGTGACGTCCTTACTGTCCTGGCTGACGCCCTGGAAGCCGGCGACCAGCACGATCAGGCCCAGATCCAGCGCATCCCGCAGCCGGCCCGGGGTGACGTCGATGATCTTGGCGTTGCCGTGGGTACCGGTGGTGATCACCCCGGCTTGGGAGCCCGTGAAGGACCTGGCCTGCGCGCCCAGCGAGTCGATGGCCATCGCGACCAGGGCGTTGGAGATCCGCTCACCCGCGGTCAACAGCATGTCCATCTCACGTGCCGGCGGCGCCGGACACACCTGCCTGGCCAGATCGAGCAGGTCATCGGTGGTGTCTCCCATTGCCGAGACGACGACCACCACGTCGTTGCCGGCTTTCTTGGTCTCGACGATGCGCTCGGCGACGCGACGGATCCGCTCGGCGTCCGAAACCGAGGATCCGCCGTACTTCTGTACGACGAGCGCCACTGCAGAAACCTTTCACGCTGGTTGGCCGTGCCGGCTCGGCCGGCATGGGTCACCCAAGAATAAGGGGTCTGCGCATCTCATTTACTCCGCCGGTAGCGTCAGGATGTGGTCAAGATTCCCGCGACCGGGCCCGCCGACGAGCGCTCGCGCGAGGAGCGAACGACAAACGACGAGCGCTCGCGCGAGGAGCTAACGACAAACGACCGCCGCGCACAGACCCGCGTGCCCATCCATCCCGACATCGCCGCCCGCTGGAGTCCGCGGGCATTCGACCCCGACGCCGCGCTGGCCGCCGACGACCTGGTGGCGGTGCTGGAGGCCGCGCGCTGGGCCGCGACGTGGGGCCACCGCCAGCCGGTGCGCTACCTCGTCGGGGTCCGCGGTGACGCGACGTTCACCGCGATCGCCGACCTGCTCAGGCGGGGCAACAGCTACGCGAAGGCGGCCGGGGCCCTGATCCTCGTCTGCGCCGACGAGGGCGACGACGAGCGCACGGCGCGGTACGCCGCCGTCGATGCGGGTGCTTCCATCGCCCAGCTGACGATCGAGGCGGTCTCGCGAAGGCTCGTCGCCCACCCGATGGGCGGGTTCGACCCCGAAGGCGCCCGGGAAAAGTTCGGAATCCCGGACGGCGTTCGGCCCATCGCCGTGGTCGCGCTCGGGTCGCTGGGCGACTACGGCGCCGCGCCGCCGGAGATCATCGAGCGTGATGCCAAGGGCCGCGAGCGGCTGCCTCTCGACGAGGTGGCGTTCGCGGATTTCTGGGGCAATTCAGCCCGGCTGTAGCCCCGCGTCTTAACGAACACCCTGCGGGTTCGCAGAGACCCTCCGTCGATTCATCGTCCCGTGGTCTGGCGTATAGGTGAACGACGTCCTATGCTTAGTGCAATTCAAAACACTATTTTGCAATGCACAACGGAGATCATGCGCAACAACTCCTCGTCGCTGAGACGGGCACTGACGATCCTCGGTCTGGTTGCCGCGGTCGCGGGCCGCGACAAGGGTGCGAGCCTGGCCGAATTGGCTGACGGCGCCGGGGCGAGCAAAAGCACGGTGCTGAGACTCATCGCGCCGCTGATCGAGCAACGGCTGGTGCGCCAGGAAGACGACGGCACCTACCGGATGGGGATCGGGACGCTGGGGTTGGCCGGCGCCTGCCTGGCCGACCTGGACATCCGCTCCGCCGCGCAACCGACCCTCCGCGACGTCGCCGACGCCACCGGACAGACCGCCCATTTACTGGTGTACAGCGACGGGCGGGTGACCTATGTCGACAAGGTGGTCGGCGCATCGCCGATCCAGATGGCGTCGCGCATCGGGGATACCGGCACGGCGTATTCGACGGCGTCCGGAAAGGCGATGCTGGCGTTCCTGGGCGACGCGGAGTTCGAGCGCGTCGTCGCATTGGGGTTGACGCCGCGCACGCCGTCGACGATCACCGACCCCGCCGAACTCAAGTCGCACCTGGCTGCGGTTCGTGACAGGGGTTGCGCTTTCGACGATCTCGAGAACGAACACGGCATCAGATGCGTCGCAGCGCCGGTGTTCAACCACACCGGCGCATGTGTGGGCGCGGTCAGCGTGTCGGGCCCCGCAGAGCTCATCGCTGCCAACCGCGACGAATACACCAAACGCATCGTGGCAGGCGCACAACGCATTTCGCACGAACTCGGCCACGATACCGCCACCCGGCGCACCTGACGGCCCTCACCGAGGAGGAAATACCCGTGAAGTTCGCGAGAACGCTTCGCAAAGTCATCATCGTCTGCGCCGCAGTCGGCCTGGTGTCAGCGGCGGCCGCATGCACTCCGATGCCCGCGGGCGGCGGCGCCGCTGCCGCCGATTCGGCACTGCGCCACGTGCTGGCCACCGGCACGCTGCGGGTGGCCAGCTGCCTGTCCTTCACGCCGTTCGGCTTCACCAATCCCCAGGGCCAGCCCGACGGGTACGACGTCGACATCGCCAAGGAACTCGCCAAGGACATGGGTGTCAAGCTCGAGGTCGTCGATACCACATCGTCCAACCGAATCCCGAACCTACAGACCAGCAAGGTGGATGTGGTGTTCTGCAACTTCACTCGAACCATGGAGCGGGCCAAGGAGATTGCGTTCACCGACCCCTACGTGGTCGCCACCGAGGGTCTGCTGGTCCGCTCTGGCAGTGGCGTGACGTCGCTGGAGTCGATGAAGGGCCGCACCATCGCCGTGGTCAAGGGCAGCACCAACGCCGACGTGCTCCGTGAACGAGGCATCGATGTGAAGGTCGCCGAATTCGACAGCTCGCAGGCGGCGGTGCTGGCCGTCAAGCAGGGCCAGGCCGATGCGATGGTGGAGGACTCGAACTATCTGCAGTACCAGGCGAAGCTGAACCCTGGCTTGCAGGTGGTGACAAGCAATCTGGTGCCGCTGGAATACAACGCATTCGGCGTCAAGCAGGGCGACCAGGTGTGGGTGGATTACCTCAACCAATTCCTGTTCGACCTGAGTTCGTCGGGTAAGAACCTCGAGCTGTATCGCAAGTGGTTCGGCGTCGATCCGCGCTTCCCACTGCGGCCCACATTCTGAGATCGGATCCTCATGATCGAATATCAATGGCGGATCGTCCTGGCCTATCTGCCGGACTATCTGCACGCCGCGGTCCTGGCGTTGCGCATCACCGTGCTGGGCTTCGTCCTCGCGTTCGCGCTGGCCGTCATTGCAGCGTTGGCCCGTGATTCCGGTTCGCGGGTGTTGCGTTTCGCGGGCGCATGCTACGTCGAGGTCATCCGAAACACCCCGGTGCTGCTGCAGATCTTCATCGTGTATTTCGCGTTTCCCACACTGGGTATCAGGTTGTCGGCCGTGACGGCGGGAATCATTGCACTCGGTGTGAACGTCGGGGCGTACCTCACCGAGGTGGTCCGTGCCGGCTTCTCCTCGGTCGAGCGAGGACAGCTGGAGGCCGCGCAGGTTCTCGGGCTGAGCAGGCTCAGCGTGTTCACCTATATCGTCGCGCCGCAGGCATTGCGCAATGTCTACCCGTCGCTGGTGAACAATCTGGTTCAGGTGCTGTTGGGCACGTCGCTGCTGTCGACGATCGCGGTACCCGAGATCACCGGTGTCGCGACCGTGATCAATGCCCGCACCCTGCTTTTCGTCCAGGTGTTCGGGATTGCCGTGGTCGCCTACCTGATCCTCAGCTACGGCCTGTCGGTCGCGGCGGACGTCATCAGACGGCTGCTGTTCCGGGCGCCGTCGGCCGGACGGCCCGCATCGGGCGCCCCCAAGCGCCGAGCGATTCGCGCAGCGATCGGCGCGCGCCCGTGAACCTCTCGCTGATGTGGGGAAGCCTGCCCATCCTGTGGAGCGGCTTCATCCTGACGCTGGCGCTTTCGGCGGTCTCGATCGCGGGGTCGATGGTGCTCGGCCTGATCGTCGCCGCACTGCGCACCGCGCGTATTCCGCTGGTGCCCATGGTCGCCCGAGCCTATGTCGAGGTGTTCCGCGGATCGCCGATCCCCATCACGCTGCTGTTCGTCTATTTCGGCGCCGCCCTCTACCTCGGTTACAGCGTGAACCTGTTCGTCGCGGCCGCGGTCGGTTTGAGCGTCTACCACAGCGCGTTCGTCGCCGAGATCATCCGTTCCGGCATCGAGGCCGTGCCCGCCGGACAACACGAGGCGGCACAGATCCTCGGCCTCAAAGCGCATCAGATCTTCCGCTGGGTGGTGCTGCCCCAGACTGTGAAGATCGCGTTGCCGCCATTGATCGGCCAGTGCATCTCCCTGATCAAGGACACCTCGATCGCCTCGATCATCGGCCTGGTCGAGTTGATGAAAGCCGGCCAGTCCATCGTCGATCGGACCAGTGATCCGTTGTCGATCTACCTCACCGTCGCGGTCTTCTACTTCGCCCTGTGTTATCCGCTGTCGGTCTGGGTGACCCGTAAGCAACGAAAGGTCGTTCACCAGTGACTAATCCGGTTATCAACGACATCGGCCGTGACATCCGGCTGTCGGGGGTGAGCAAGTCCTTCGGCGACCTGCAGGTGCTCACCGACGTCACACTCGACGTGTCCGACGGCGAGGTCGTCGTACTGATCGGTGCATCCGGGTCCGGCAAGAGCACCCTGCTGCGCATCATGAGCGGACTCGAGACCGCCACTGCCGGTGAGGTGACCGTCGGCGGTGTGCCCATGCACGACCCGAAACGTGCACCAGAGATCCGCGGGCACGTCGGGATGGTCTTCCAGCAGTTCAACCTCTTCCCTCACCTCAACGCGCTGGGCAACGTGACGCTCGCACTGCGCAAGGTGTACAAGATGTCCAAGGACGACGCCCGTGCGAAGGGCATCGAGGTGCTGACGCGGGTCGGGATGGCCGACAGGGCCGAGCACTACCCCAGCCAGTTGTCGGGTGGTCAGCAGCAGCGCGTCGCGATCGCCCGCGCACTGGCCGTCAATCCCCGCATCATCTTCTTCGACGAGGCGACCTCCGCACTCGATCCCGAACTCGTCGGCGAGGTCACCAACGTGATGCGGAGCCTCGCCGGCGAGGGGATGACCATGGTGGTGGTCACCCATGAGATGGGATTCGCCCGCCGTACCGCCGACCGCGTGGTCTACATGGCCGACGGCGTCATCGCCGAGCAGGGACCACCCGAAGCACTGCTGTCGAATCCCCAGAATCCCAAGACGATTCAGTTCCTCAGCAAGGTGACCGACCAGTGAGTGCCGGCCGACCACCCGCAGCGGTCGGTCCGCTGACGACCATCACGGGCGACCGGGTGGTCAGTGTGGTACGGGCGAAGCGAGCATTCGATATCGGATCACTGGTCGCGGCGCTGACCGGCGGTGGGATCCGCGCGGTCGAACTCACGCTGACCACACCCGGGATCCTTGCCGAGTTGGCCGCCACCGACCTGTCGCCCGTACCGGGAGCCGTGCTCGGCGTGGGCACCGTGTTCACCGCCGAACAGGCCGATGACGCAATCGATGCCGGGGCCAGGTTCCTGGTCACCCCGTCCGTATCCGAAGGCGTCGCACATGCGGCCGCCGCCCGCGACGTGCCGGTCATCATGGGCGCGCTGTCCCCGACCGAGGTGCGCGCAGCGCTCGACCTGGGTGCCGCCGCGATCAAGATCTTTCCCGCCCGGGCGGTCGGCCCTGACTACCTGCGTGATCTGCACGGACCGTTCCCCGGCACCGCGCTGATACCGTCCGGCGGGGTCAACGCCGGCAATGCCGCCGCTTACCTGCGGGCAGGTGCGGTTGCGGTGACGGCGGGAACCGATGTGGTCGCACCGCATCTCGTGACGGGCGGCCAATGGGCCGCCATCAGCGAACGAGCCGCGACATTCGTCGCGGCGATCGCCGATCAGGATGGGAGGTAGCGCGATGGACCACAACCTGCTGGACCGGCTGAGCCGGACCGTGCTAGGACCCGAACACAAGTCGATCCCGGCGGCGGCCTGGGGTGTCACGGTCGACGACTTCCTGGCGGGCGAACCGGTGCTGTCACAGTTCGCCACACCGCTGGTGACCCTCGATGCCGCGAACCTGACACACAACACCGACGCCATGGCGCAATGGGCCGCCGCGCAGGGCATGCTGCTCGCCCCGCACGGCAAAACCACCATGGCGCCTCAGCTTTGGCAGCGCCAACTCGATGCGGGCGCCTGGGCCATCACACTGGCCACCCCGTGGCAGGCCCAGGTTGCCCAGCGGTTCGGCGTCAACCGCATCATGCTCGCCAACACGCTGGTTGATGCCGTCAGCGCAGGCTGGCTGATCGACCAGTTGCGTGCCGACCCTGGATTCGAGTTCTACTGCTGGGCCGACTCGGTGACCAGCGTCGAGCTGTTGGCCCGCATACTCGCCGAGGCCGGCGAATGCCCGCGACCGGTCAACGTGCTGGTGGAATTCGGTGCCGCCGGCGGACGTTGCGGGGCACGCACCCTCGACGAGGCGATCGCGGTCGGGCAGGCGATCGCCCGGTCGCCGCGGCTGGCGCTGGCCGGGGTCGCGGGATACGAGGGTGCACTCGGCCACGACCGGTCCGCCGGGGCCGTCGAACGGATTACCGCCTACCTGGACGAGCTGGGCCGGCTGCACACCGCGCTGGCCGGGTTGATGACCCCCGAGTCGCTGATCACCGCGGGTGGCAGCGCATACCCGGATCTCGTCGCCGCGGCTCTCCGTGCTCACCGCAACGATACGGTGCGAATTGTGCTGCGCTCCGGGGCCTACATCACCCACGACGACGGCTTCTACTCGCACATCTCGCCGTTCGCCGACGCCGTCGACCCCGGCAATCCCGTTCACCTGCGCTCCGCGATACACGGCTGGGCGCGGGTGACGTCCAAACCCGAAACCGACCTGGCCCTGCTGGATGCGGGAAAGCGGGACCTGCCCTACGACGAAGGCCTGCCCGTCGTCCAGTACGCCCGCAACGATCGCGCGTCCGAACCGGTCGCCACGGGTCCGGTCGCCGCGATGAACGATCAGCACACGTTCGTCAGGGGTGACCCGGCGCGCAACCTGGAGATTGGCGATGTCGTGCGGCTCGGCCTGTCCCATCCGTGCACCACATTCGACAAGTGGCGGCTGATCCCGGTTATCGCCGATCACACGCACGCCGATCCGGCAATCGTGGAGTTCATCCACACCTTCTTCTGATCAACATCGAAACAAACTGGAGCGCAGCACCGTTGGTCTCCACCTCGGCATCTGCCACGCCGCACATCACGTGTATCGGCGAGGCACTGATCGTCCTGTCCGCACAACACGGCCCGCTGGAGACGGCGGCGACTTTCACCCGCGGCGCCGCCGGCGCCGAAGTCAACGTTGCGACCACCCTGGCGGCACTCGGGATGGCGACATCGGTCATCACACGGGTCGGTGACGACGGATTCGGACGCTATCTGACGGCGCACCTGGCCGAGGCGGGCGTCGACACCACCTCGATCGTGGTCGATCCGATCCGCCCGACCGGCCTGTACATCAAGGAACGCGGGGGCGGAAGCGCCCACCCCAACGACCTTCCCGTCGCGGAGTCGCGGATGCGGTACTACCGCCGCGACTCCGCAGGCGCCGCGCTCGCCGTCGACGACCTGAATCGCCCGCCGGTAGCTCGAGTTCTGCGTCACACCAATTTGATCCACATCAGCGGCATCACACCGGCCCTGTCAGACACCTCCCGCAGACTGGTCACGCAACTCATGCACGGTGGGCGACGGTGCAGCTTCGACCTGAACCACCGGCCCGCTCTGTGGCCGGACACGCAAAGCGCTGCCGATACCCTCGCCGACTGCGTGCGGTCCAGCAGTATCGTGCTGATGGGTCTCGACGAGGCAGCTGCGGTGTTCGGAACCGCCTCGCCCGGCCGGATCCGCAACGAGTTTCCCGAACCGGAATACCTCGTTGTCAAGAACGACGCCCATCACGTCATCGGCTTCCACCGGAACGTCGCCGTCGAAGTTCCGTCGCTCACCGTCGACGTGGTCGAGAAGATCGGTGCCGGCGACGCCTTCGCGGGCGGCTTCCTGGCCGGCGTCATCACCGGCAAGGACATGGAACACGCACTGCGGATGGGCCACATCTGCGCGGCCAGCACCCTGTCCACCGTCGGCGACGCCGCCGCACCGCCCCCGACAGAACTCACCCGGTTGCTCGGTCTCGACAAGGAGCAATGGCGCTCAGCGCAATTCACTCAACCACTAATCCGATGACCACGAAAGGGATACCGAACACCATGTCCGACAAGACGGCAATCCTCACCCCGCACGCTCCGGCGCCCGCGCACTCCTTCTCCCAGGGCGTCCGCAAGGGGCCTTTCGTCCAGGTCTCCGGGCAGGGACCGGTCGACCCCGTCACCAACGAGTACGTCCACCTCGGCGACCTCACCGGGCAGACCCGGAGGACCCTGGCCAATGTGGCGGCCATCGTCGAAGCCGCGGGGGCCACCTTCGCCGACATCGTCATGCTCCGCGTCTACCTCACCAAGCGGGAGGACTTCGCCGAGATGAACGCTGCCTACCAGGAGTTTGTCGCCGAGCGCAGCGGGCAGGCCGCTCTGCCCTGCCGCACCACCGTATTCACCGGCCTGCCGCGGGAGGAGATGCTGATCGAGATCGACGCCCTGGCGATCACCTGACCACCCGCCGACCGACCAGTCCGCACGGATTCGCTACGAACTGCACTGATTGAGAACATCTTTCGTCGCGCTGTGCACGATGCGCACAGGCAGTGCACATCGCGTTGCCAGCGGGGTAGCGTCCCGCTGCGGGTAGTGAGCCAGCTCACGCCGTCGCATCGGGGTGTCGCGTGGAAGGGAACAGCATGGCGGGGAATGGATCGACCACAGAGGCCGGTCAGGGTCGAGGAAATCTGCCCCGGGCCATGATGACCGGCGCGCAGCGGCGGCGCGTCGCGGCGGCATCGGTGGTCGGGTCCGTGTTGGAGTGGTATGACTTCTTTCTGTTCGGGGCATCGGCCGCACTGGTCTTCAACAAGGTGTTCTTCACCGGGGAGTCCGAATTCGTCGCCACGTTGGCCTCGTTCGCGACGTTTGCGGTGGGCTTTGCCGCCCGACCGGTCGGCGGCCTGATCCTGGCCCACTTCGGCGACAAGATCGGCCGAAAGCCGATCATGATGACCACGCTGGTGTTGATGGGCGTGGGCACGTTGCTCATCGGCCTGTTGCCCACCTACAACCAGATCGGTTTCTGGGCTCCCGTCTTGCTGGTCTGCCTGCGCATCGTGCAGGGCCTCGGCGTCGGAGCCGAACTGGGCGGCGCCTACGTCTGGACGACGGAGGCCGCGACGCCGACCACCAGGGGGTTCTACGCGGCGCTGCCGGGCGGCGGCGAGTTCATCGGCGTCGTGCTGGCGGCCGGGGCGATGTCGCTGGCGGCGTCCCTACCCGAGCAGCAGTTTCTGTCCTACGGTTGGCGGCTGCCGTACATCGCCTCCATGGTCGTCGCGGTCGCCGGGCTGGTGCTGCGTTACGTCACCCAGGAGAGCCCGGTGTTCGAGGAGGCGGTGGCCGACGGCCGCAAGAAGTCTCGGCCGCTGCAGGAGGTGCTGCGTAGCCACAAGCGCACGGTGCTGTTGATGATCGGGGCCGGCGCGGCAACCGCGATCGCGTCGTATTCCATCCAGGGATACCTCCCCGCCTACACCAGCCAGCAATTGAAGCTTCCCGCCAATACCGCTGTCATCGCGATCACCGTGGCCTCGGCGATCTCGGTCGTCGGTGTGCCGTTCGGCGGCTGGCTGTCCGACCGGGTGGGTCGCAGGCCGCTGATGATCGGCGGCGGTATCGCGATCGCCGTCTTCGCCGTTCCGTTCTGGCTGATGGTCGGGACGCGCTCGCTGCCGATGATCGTGCTGGCCGTGGCGATCGGTTTCGCAATCATCCTGAACTCCATGATCTTCGGACCGGCTGGCTCGTTCTACTCCGAACAGCTGCCCACCGAGGTGCGGTTCTCCGGGCTGGTATTGGCGCGTGAAGCCACCGCGGTGGTGTTCTCGGGCACGGCACCGTTCATCGCCACACTGCTCGTCCACATGGCCGGCGGGCGCCCCTGGATCCTGGCCGGCTACATGGCGGCCTCCGGGCTGGTGACCGCGGTGTGCACCTACACGCTGGCCGAGACCGCGCCACGCGCCCTGCGCCGGGCGGCGATCCAGGCCGGGGCCAGCGATGGCAGCGTGCCCATCGACGTCGAGTATGCCGAGGTACGTTGAATACGGTGAACGGCAAGGGCGACGTCGTCTGCATCGGTGAGTCGATGGTCCTGGTGACCCCGATGAACGGGCAGCGGCTGGCCGACGCGCGGTGTGCGGCGCTCACCGTCGCGGGTGCCGAGTCGACGGTGGCGCTCTATCTCGCCGATCTCGGTCACCGCGCGCGCTGGCTGAGCCGGGTCGGCGCCGACCCGCTGGGCGATCACGTATTGCACGAGATCGGCCGTGGCGGAGTTGATGTCGGCCTTGTGGTGCGGGATCCACAGGCGCCGACCGGGGTGTACTTCAAGGACCCCGCGCCGGCAGCCACCAGCGTGTACTACTACCGGGCCGGCTCCGCCGCCTCGCGGCTGTCGCAGGCCGACCTGCAGCGTCTCGACCCGACGACCACCGCCGTCGTGCATCTTTCCGGTATCACGCCCGCACTGTCGCCGACGTGCCGAGCGATGGCCGAGCGGGCGTTCACCATCGCCGGGGCAGCGGGTGTGCTGCGCTCCTTCGACGTCAACCACCGCGCGGCCTTGTGGCACGCCACCGACGCGGGTCCGGCGCTGTTGGAGTTCGCCCGCCGGGCCGACATTGTGTTCGTCGGCCTAGACGAGGCCAACCGCATTTGGGACGTTCGCACACCCGAGGAGGTGCGCGAGCATGTGGGCACCGGACGCACTCTGGTGGTGAAGGACTCCGACGTCGGCGCCACCGCCTTCGCCGACGGTGCGCACGCCTTCGTCCCCGCCGACGCGGTCGAGGTCGTCGAGCCGGTGGGCGCCGGGGATGCCTTCGCCGCGGGATACCTGTCAGGTCTGCTCCGCGGCTGGGATCAGCCGGCCCGGCTGCGGCTCGGACACCGCGTCGCCGCCTTGGCGCTACGCACCATGGCCGATCACGCGGACGCGTCGGCGCTGCGTGCAGTTGCCCCAACCGAATTGGAGGGTGGTTCGTGACACAGGCAGTCGAACGCGCGATCTCGATTCTGGAAATTCTCAGCAGCGGGCCGCAACATCCGCAGCTGGTGGCCGAACGCATCGACGTACACCGCACGACCGCGCTGCGGCTCATCCAGGATCTCGTCAACGGTGGGCTGGCGCGGCGCAACGAGGACGGCACCTTTTCGGTGGGTTACCGGCTGGCCGGGCTCGCGCAGGCGGCGCTGGAACAGTTCGATCTGCGTGCGATCGCCCATCCGCATCTGCGTGAGCTGTGTGGCGAACTCGGTGTCACGGTGCACATCGCGACGGTGGTGAACGGATCGATTGTGTACGCCGACAAGATCGAACCGCACGGCAAGGTGCGGTTGTACTCCCAGATCGGCAAACCGGTGAAAATCCACGCCTCGGGGGTGGGAAAAGCCGTGCTCGCCTTCATGTCTCCCGAGGAGCGCCGAATGGTGCTGTCTGGCTATACATTCGAGCGTTTCACCGCGGCCACCATCGTCGGCCGGGAGGCGTTCGCCGCGGAACTGGCGCGGATCCGGCGCAATGGCTACTCCACCGATGACGGTGAGTACGAGAGCTTCGTCAACTGCATCGGCTACCCGGTGCCCGACGCCACGGGCCGGGTGCGCACCGCGATCTCGGCGACCGCGATCAAGGCCGACCGCAACCTCGCGGCGTTGCGCGCCGGGCTGCCGCAGGTCCGCCGCACCGCGGAGGCCATCGCCGCCGAACTGGGCTGGGTCCGATGAGCGCGGCAACCGACGAGCTTTTCGACGCCGGATTCGCCAGCCTGCCGTTGATGGCGATCCTGCGCGGCTTCACCCCGTCCCGCACAGTCGAAGTATGTTCCCGCGCTTGGGATCTCGGTATTACCCTGGTCGAGGTGCCGGTGCAGTCCGATGACGCGATCGAGGCGTTACGGTTGGCGGTCCGCGCCGGTGCCGCGCGCGGCGCGATGGTCGGGGCGGGCACTGTGACATCGGCGCCCCGGGTGGCGGCAGCCGCCGCGGCGGGCGCGGCGTTCACCGTCGCTCCGGGGTTCTCCCGAACGGTGGCCGAGGCGTCTCTGGCGGCGGGTATGCCGCACCTGCCGGGTGTCGCCACCTCGTCCGAGATCCAACAGGCGCACGAGCTGGGACTGACGTGGCTCAAGGCCTTTCCGGCCGCCGAACTGGGTACGGGCTGGTTCGCCGCGATGCGGGGGCCGTTCCCCGACATCCGTCTCGTCGCGACCGGCGGCATGACGCTCGAGAACACCGCGCAGTTCCTGGCGGCGGGCGCGACGGCCGTATCACTGGGTTCCGCGCTGGCCGACGAGGATCAATTCGCCGCGTTGCCGGGCCTGGTGGCGCAGCTGCAGTCCGGAGGTGCACGGTGAAGATCGTCGAGCTCGAAACGTTTCTGGTCCCGCCCCGCTGGTGCTTCCTGGCGATCCACACCGACGAAGGGATCACCGGATGGGGTGAACCCGTGGTGGAGGGCCGGGCGGCGACGGTGGCCACCGCAGTCCACGAGCTATCCGAATACCTTGTCGGATCCGACCCGTTCCGCATCGAGGATCACTGGCAGGTGATGACCAAGGGCGGTTTCTACCGTGGCGGTGCGGTGCTGGCCAGCGCGGTCGCCGGCGTCGATCAGGCGCTGTGGGATCTCAAGGGAAAGGCGCTGGGCGTCCCGGTCTTCGAGCTGCTGGGCGGGGCGGTGCGCGACCGGATGCGCACGTATTGCTGGGTGGGGGGCGACGACCCTGCAGAGGCCGCCGAGCAGGCACTGGCGAAGAAGTCGCAGGGCTTCGACGCCGTCAAGATGAACGGTTCGGGCCCGATGCTTGGACTGGAATCGAGGGCCGCGATCGACGGTGTGGTGGCCCGGGTCGCAGCGGTGCGAGATGCCGTCGGCGACGATTTCGACATTGCCGTCGACTTTCACGGCCGCACCTCGCCCGCAGTTGCCCGGGAGGCGTGCCGGCTGCTGGAACCCCTTCACCCGTTTTTCGTCGAGGAACCGGTGGTCCCGGAACTCTCGGCCGACCTAGCCAAGATCTGCGCGTCGACCACCGTGCCGATCGCGACCGGTGAACGGCTCTACTCGCGGTGGGATTTTCGCGATGTGCTCGGTATGGGGATCGCCGTCGCCCAACCCGATGTCTCGCATGCCGGCGGTATCTCCGAAAGCCGCCGGATCGCCGCGGCGGCCGAGACCTATGGCGTGTCGCTGGCGCCGCACTGCCCGCTCGGCCCCATTGCGTTCGCGGCCTGCCTGCAGCTCGATTTCACCACCCCCAACGCACTGATCCAGGAGACCAGCCTGGGCATTCATTATCACGAGGGGTCATCGGATCTGCTGGATTATCTGGTGGACCCGAGTGTCTTCGAATTCCGGGACAGCTCCGTCGCGCTACTGACGGGTCCCGGCCTCGGCATCGAGGTCGACCAGGCCGCGGTGCGGCGTGCCGCGGAATCCCCTCACTCCTGGCGAAATCCCTTGTGGCGCCATGCCGATGGTTCGTTCGCGGAATGGTGAACTGAGCCACCTTCCGACCTATCCGACCAGCGCATCGAACGACGTCACCGACTGGCCCAACGAACGGGCGCTCAGCGCCCGGAGGGCTCGTCGCTCGACGATCTCGAGGTGTTCGACGATGGTGCCCATCACCCCATGTCGCCCTCCGGGTGGTGGCGGGCTGGCCTCGAGGTCCTTCCACTGTGACCGCAGGACGGCCAGCCGGTCCTTTTCGTACCGAAGCCCCTCGGTATCGAGGATTCGGCTGACGCCACGGAGTTCGACGACGATGCGCAGCTCGCAGAGATCGCGTTCGTCGGAGACCGGATACGGGCGGTACCCGTCGCTGCATACGATGCGGTATACGTGTTGCCCGACCGTGTCTGTCCGTGAACGCCCGTTACGGAGTGCTCACAGCGTGGCCCGTCCACACGTTTACGTGCCCGAAACACCAGAAGCCTGTCCACGTAACAGAAACATCGGTTACTGCCAGTGATCGGCCGTAGAGAGGCCGCGATTCACTCCAGGAGATGTAAATGGATACAGGAACCACAGCGTTCATGCTGTGTTGCATCATCGGCCTGACGCTGATGATCGCGTTCCCCGATTCACAGGTCTGACGCCCGTAGGCCGCGTCCCGCGGCTGTGTTCACCGTCGACCGATACCGGCACAGTCGCTGGCGCAGGCCACAGCCGCATCGCCGCCCCGAGTCGGTGAAAGTTTTGGCGTCCCGGGCCGGCTTGATACAGTGGCCGAGTGCAGCGGGTGCTCCTTCTCGGACGCCGCGGCGGGGTCTGATCCAGACCGGCTTCCCGTCGCGGGTGTTTCGTGATGCGCCGGTCTTGAGTCCCCCGAAACTCCCGGAGCCATCACCGTGACTACTTTTTCGAAAGCCGCACCAGATTCACCCGACGCCTTCACGTCCGTCCGCAGCATCACCAAGCCTGCGGGCGCGCCCCATCCCGACCAACCCGGCTGGAACACCCAGCGCGGCACGTCGATGCCGGTCAGCCGGTACCGGACCTTCGCCGAAGAGGTGCCGGGCGGGAGCCCGGCGGCAGGCGCAGCAGCTGTTCCTTTCGACCGCACGTGGCCCGACCGCGTCGTCGACCGCGCGCCCATGTGGTGTGCGGTCGACCTCCGCGACGGCAACCAGGCACTGATCGACCCCATGAGCCCGGCCCGCAAGCGACGCATGTTCGACCTGCTCGTGCGGATGGGCTATAAGGAGATCGAGGTTGGATTCCCGTCGGCCAGCCAGACCGACTTTGACTTCGTCCGCGAGATCATCACCGACGGCGCCATCCCTGACGACGTCACCATCCAGGTGCTGACCCAGTGCCGGCCCGAGCTGATCGAGCGGACGTTCCTGGCGTGTGAGGGTGCACCGCAGGCGATCGTGCACTTCTACAACTCCACGTCGATCCTGCAGCGCCGCGTGGTGTTCCGCGCCGACCGCGAAGCGGTCAAGGCCATCGCGACCGATGGTGCCCGCAAGTGCGTCGAGGAAGCCGTCAAGTATCCCGGCACGCGGTGGCGGTTCGAGTACTCGCCGGAGTCCTACACGGGCACCGAACTGGAGTACGCCAAGGACGTATGCGATGCGGTCGCCGAGATCATCGAGCCCACCCCCGAGCGGCCGCTGATCGTCAACCTGCCCGCCACCGTCGAGATGGCCACCCCCAACGTCTACGCCGACTCGATCGAGTGGATGAGCCGCAACCTGGCCCGCCGTGACTCGATCATCCTGAGCCTGCACCCACACAACGACCGCGGAACTGCGGTCGCCGCAGCGGAATTGGGCTACCAAGCCGGCGCGGACCGGATCGAGGGCTGCCTGTTCGGCAACGGTGAGCGGACCGGCAACGTCTGCATCGTCACGCTGGGCCTGAACCTGTTCTCCCGCGGCGTCGACCCGCAGATCGACTTCTCCAACATCGACGAGATCCGGCGCACGGTCGAGTACTGCAACCAGTTGCCGGTGCACGAACGCCATCCCTACGGCGGCGATCTGGTCTACACGGCGTTCTCCGGCAGCCACCAGGACGCGATCAACAAGGGCCTGGACGCGATGAAGGTCGCGGCCGACGCGCAGGACGCCGACGTCGATGACATCCTGTGGCAGGTTCCCTATCTGCCGATCGACCCCAAGGACGTCGGCCGCACCTACGAGGCTGTCATCCGGGTGAACTCGCAGTCCGGCAAGGGCGGCGTGGCCTACATCATGAAGGCCGACCACGGCCTGGCCCTGCCGCGCCGGTTGCAGATCGAGTTCAGCCAGGCGATTCAGAAGATCACCGACGGTGAGGGTGGCGAGGTGTCGCCCAAGGAGATGTGGGACGTCTTCGCCGAGGAGTACCTGGCCCCGATCCGGCCCCTGGAGCGGATCAGGCAGAAGGTCTCCGCCTCGGAGCTCGACGGTGGCACCGACACCATCGAAGCGGTGGTGAAGGTGGACGGTGTCGAGCAGGAGATCGTCGGCGCGGGCAACGGGCCACTCGCGGCGTTCGTCGACGCACTGGGCGCGATCGGTTACCACGTTTCGGTGCTCGACTATTCGGAGCACGCTTTGTCGGCGGGCGAGGAAGCCCAGGCCGCGGCGTACGTCGAGGCGTCGATCGCCGGCAAGACGGTCTGGGGTGTGGGTATCGCGACGTCGATCACCACCGCATCACTGCGGGCCGTGGTGTCGGCGGTCAACCGCGCTTCGCGTTAGTCCCGCTGGTCCAGGAAGGCCCTCAGCAGTCGGTCCACAGAACCGGCGGAATCTTGCGCGCCCGTCGCCGGAGCAATGGTGAGGTTGCTGAACACTGAGCAGCCTGCTGAGTTCGTCCATCCGTTCAGGGGGCGGGGTGTAGCACTGCTCAGAACAGCGCGAACTGCTCCCCGGCGACGGTGGTGTCGGTGAATTCCTCGATGTTCCTGCCGCCCACGACGCCGTCGAGCAGGCGCATGAAGTCGGCGTCGCTGATCAGCGGAACACCGAGGTCACCTGCCTGGTAGCCCTTACCGTGTCCGGGTTCGGACTCGTTGCAGATGACCAGCGACGTCTCGGGATCGACGGCGTCGGTGTAGGACATCCCGGCATGCACGATGCGCTCGACGAGTTCCTCGTGAGTGCGGGTCACTTCGGCCGACAACGCCACCCGCATGCCCTGCACCAGCGGCCGGCCCGCGACATATCGGCCCGGGTTCGAATACGAGCACGGCAGGCGCGAGGCGAGCACCTTGAGCGGGCGCATCTCGTCGTGGGTGACCTGCCCGTTGGGCCACCGCCGCCGTGTCACGGGACGCAGCGGCAGCCAGACCCGGCGTTCGCGGGCACGGACCAGGACCGGTTTGAGGATCTGCGCGAGCACCAGCGCATCGTCGAGGGCGTCGTGCGGCCTCATCTGGGTGATGCCCCAATGGGCCGCCAGCGTTTCCAGCCGCAGGTTCTCCGTGCCCAGCTCGAGTCGACGGGCGAGCTCCACCGTGCACATCGCGCTGTCGATGGGCAGCTCCGCGGCGATGAGTTCGGCCTCGGCGGCCAGGAAGGCGTAATCGAAGCCGACGTTGTGGGCCACCAGGGTGCGACCGTGGAGCACCGCAATGAGGTCCTCCACGATGTCGCCGAAGCGGGGCTGGCCGTCGAGCATCTCGGCCGTGAGCCCGTGGACGTGTGTGGGTCCGGGGTCCACGCCCGGATTGAGCAGCGTGTAGAGGCTGCGTTCGACGTTTCCGTCGTCTCCGAGCGCAAGCGCGGCGATGCTGACGACGCGGGCACTGCCGGGCCGGAAACCGGAGGTCTCGACGTCGACGACGGCCCAGCCGGCTCCGGGTTCGGCCGCCGGCCGGCCCCAGGAACTGCTCATTGCTTCAGGGTGGCACGGTGTCCCGACATTTCTCTTCAAGCCGGACCGCTGGAGCAGCGTGTCGTGGCCCGACTTTCCTCCATTTAGACTGCCGGGGATGGTCACCGCTCGTGGACGTGTCGCGCTGGCGGCCGGAGCCGGGGCGCGATGGGCGTCGCGGGTCACCGGTCGCGGTGCAGGCGCGATGATCGGCGGCCTGGTCGCGATGACCCTGGACAAGTCGATCCTTCGCCAGCTCGGTGCGGGTCGCCGAACGGTCGTGGTGACGGGCACCAACGGCAAGTCGACGACCACGCGGATGACGGCCGCGGCGCTGGGCACGCTCGGCCCGGTCGCCACCAACGCCGAGGGCGCCAACATGGACGCCGGGCTCGTTGCCGCGTTGGCCGGATCCCGCGGCGCGGCGCTGGCGGCACTCGAGGTTGACGAGATGCATGTGCCGCACGTGGCGGACGCGGTCGAGCCGCCCGTCATCGTGCTGCTCAACCTGTCGCGTGATCAGCTCGACCGGGTCGGTGAGATCAATCACATCGAACGCACGCTGCGCGGCGGGCTGGCCCGTCATCCCGAGACGGTGGTGGTCGCGAATTGCGACGACGTCCTGATGACGTCGGCGGCCTACGACAGCCCGCATGTGGTGTGGGTGGCCGCAGGGGGCGGCTGGGCGAACGATTCGGTCAGCTGTCCGCGCAGTGGCGAGATCATCGTGCGCGAGGGCACCCACTGGTATTCGACGGGAACGGACCCCGATGTCGGACCCGGAGGCCCTCCGGCCTTCAAACGGCCCGTGCCAGATTGGTGGTTCGACGACCACACCATCTACGGCCCGGACGGTCTGGCGTTGCCGATGCGGTTGGCGCTTCCGGGAAAGGTCAACCGCGGCAACGCCACCCAGGCGGTGGCCGCGGCGGTCACGCTGGGCGCCGACCCAGCGGCCGCGGTCGCCGCGGTGTCGGGTGTCGACGAGGTGGCCGGCCGGTACAGCACGGTGCAACTCGGTGCGCATTCGGTTCGGATGCTGCTGGCCAAGAACCCCGCCGGCTGGCAGGAGGCCCTGTCGATGGTGGACACCGACGCCGGGTCGGTGGTGATCTCGGTCAACGGTCAGGTGCCCGACGGCGAGGACCTGTCGTGGCTGTGGGACGTCAACTTCGAGCATTTCGCCAACCACCCGGTGGTGGCCGCCGGGGAACGCGGCACCGACCTCGCGGTGCGCCTCGGCTACGCGGGCGTCGAACACACGTTGGTGCACAACGCCGTTGAGGCCATCATGTCCTGCCCGCCCGGCCATGTCGAGGTGGTCGCCAACTACACCGCGTTCCTGCAGCTGAATCGGACGTTCGGGCGGGCGGGAAGAGTTGGTCCGAGGGCACAGGAGCGCTGGGGGCACCACCCGCCCGCAGGACAGGGGGACGACCGGGGGGAAATTGGCTGAGTCGACGGTCCGGATCGGGCTCGTGCTGCCCGACGTGATGGGCACCTATGGTGACGGCGGCAATGCGGTCGTGTTGCGGCAGCGGTTGCGGCTGCGGGGTTTCGAGGCGGAGATCGTGGAGATCACGCTGGCGGATCCGGTGCCGTCCGAACTGGACATGTACACCCTTGGCGGGGCGGAAGATTACGCCCAGCGGCTGGCGACCAAGCACCTGCTGCGCCATCCCGGATTGCAGCAGGCGGCGGCGCGGGGCGCGCCGGTGCTGGCGATCTGCGCGGCCATCCAGGTGCTGGGCCACTGGTATGAGACGTCGTCGGGCGAACGGGTCGACGGGGTGGGACTGCTCGACGTGACGACCTCGCCGCAGGAGAAGCGCACCATCGGCGAGGTGGTGTCCGAACCCTTGGTGGCCGGTCTGCACGAGCGGCTGACGGGATTCGAAAACCATCGCGGTGGAACGGTCTTGGGCCCGGCTGCCGAGCCGCTGGCCCGTGTCGTCAGCGGTGCGGGCAACCGCGCGGGCGATGGCGTCGACGGCGCGGTGCAGGGCGGCGTCGTGGCGACCTATCTGCACGGGCCCTGCCTGGCCCGCAATCCTGAACTGGCGGACTGGCTGTTGAGTCGCGTCGTCGGCGAACTGACGCCGCTGGGGATCGACGAAGTGTCGCTGCTGCGCCGCGAGCGCCTGGCCGCTCCCCGCCGCGCCTAGGTGCCCGCCCGCTCCTGCTCGGATTCCAGCGCGCCTTCGGTCACCGATTCGCCGCGCTTCTCGTCGCTGTAGACCATCAGTGTGGAACCGATCAGCGCCAGCACGATACCGATCGCGCCATACGGCGTCGGCAGCGTCTGGTAGGCGATCAGTGACACGACGATGGTCAGTGCCGGGGCGAGCGCGTTGGTGGTCGGCGCCACGATCGTGGCCTTGCCCCGGCTGAGCGCCATCACCAGGAACAGTGCACCGATGGCGTTGAGCACCTGGGTGCCTGCGGTGAGAACCGGTGCCTGCCATGGGAAATCGGTGGGTATCCCACCGAGGGAGATCAGCGCGACCGGAATCAGCAGGAGCCCGCTGATCGCCATCCAACCGAACGTGGTGGCGTCGTTGACGCCGATGGTGGCCGTCTTGCGCATGAAATAGGCTTGCACACCCCACACCACGCACACGATGATCGCCAGCAGCAGCCACGGCCCGTGCGAGCCCTCGGATTCGCCGCTCGTGATGCTGAACAGCACGATCGCGACCAGCGCGGCCACCAGGCCGACGGCCGCGAGTTTCGTCACCCGCTCACGCAGCAGCACCATGGCCATCAGCACGGTGATCGCCGGCGAGACCGCCACGATCGGGAAGATCAGATAGGCCGGGCCCATGGTCAGCGCCTGGAACAGCACCAACTGTCCACCCGCGCCGGTCAATCCGATCAGCAGGCCGTAGAACGTGGCCTGCGGTCTGCGGTCGAATCGCTGACCGCGCATCGCGAAGACGGCGGGGATGATCATCGTCAGCGCCCAGATGGTGTAGATCATCTCGTCGGGGTAGCCGTACTTCTGCGAGGGCAGTGCGGAGAACGCGCCCCAGATGCCCCAGAACAGCACCAGCAGCGCCGCGTAGAACATCCAGCTACGAGTGGCTCGCACCGGTTTGGTGGTGTCGGTCATCAGCGGTTCACCTCGGATTGGGTTGGGAGGCCGCCAGCTTCGCCAGCGCATCGGGGTCGAGCGGTTTGCCGTTCTGTTTGGCCGCGTAGACGGCCGCACCGAGGGCGGGGTCGAGCACCGGGCGACGAAGGTCGTATTTAGCCGACATCTTGTTCATCGCGGCCTGGAAAAGGCCGCGATACTGTTCGTCGGAGAACATTCCACCCGAATAGGACACCGGCACCGGTTCTTCGTCACCGAAGCCGACCAGCAGCCGGGTGGTCTCCACGAGCGCCGTGAGTTCGTCGACGGCATAGCGGAGTAACCGCGCGGCACGGACATCGTCTGCCGCGGCCGCCGCACACACCGTCTTCGCCAGATCGGCGATCTCGGAGCGGCTGCCGCCCCACTTCTCGATGACGAGGCTGACGGCGTCGAGGTCGCTGGTGATCTGGAGCCGCTGCCGCATCAGTTCGTACAGCGGCCCCCGCGGCACGCGGCCGTCGCTCATCCGGCTGAACACGTTGAGGCCCTTCACCGCGATCCAGTACGCGGACCCCTCGTCACCGAACAGTTCGCCCCAGCCGCCGACGCGATGCCCGACCCCGGCGCGTTCGCCGTAGGTCATCGATCCGGTGCCGCTGATGACGTTGATACCGTCATCCCCCGCCAGCGAGCCTGCCCAGCCGCACACCATGTCGTTGTTGCAGCTGTATGAGTCGTGGCCGAGGATCGGTCGCGGGACCGCGTCGAGGCGATCGATGTCGGCACTCGACTCGCCGTAGCCGGGGATTCCGAAGAATGCAGCGTCGATCTCGGACGGCTCAATTCCGGCAGTCGCGCAGATGGCCGAGATGCCTTCCTGCAGAACCCTTTCGACTACCTCGAAGCCGTCGGTGAAGTAATACGACGTGGCGGTGTAGGCCCTGGCCTGTACCTGGCCCGAGTCATCGATCAACGCGAACGCCGTCTTGGATCCGCCGCCGTCTACACCGAGATAACGAGCCATCGCAGCTTCACCTGTCCTTGCCGGGGGATGTCATGGGGTGGATCGTGACGCCCTTGACGACGCGGCTGACCTCACCGGCCGGAAACGGGTTGTCCGGCGTCTTGCCCCATTCCAATGCGGTGAACAACGCCAGGTATTGCGCGAACACCAGATACGCCACCGCGGCTTGAGAATCGCCGACACCGGCCAGGCCGGGCAGCTCCCAGTTGTCGCCGGCGCCGATCACCACCACGCTGTCATCGCCCAGTTGGGAGCGGATCTCGGCGATGATGTCGAGGTCATACCGACGGGTGTATTCGTCGGTGGACACGTAGACCACTACCAGGGTGTCGCTGTCGAGCATCGACTTCGGTCCGTGCCGGAACCCCAGCGGCGAGTCGAAGTAGGTGACGACCTCGCCCGCGGTCAGTTCCAAGAGCTTGAGCGCGGATTCGCGGGCCAGCCCTTCCAGCGCGCCGCTGCCCAGGTATACGAAGCGGGTGCGCTTGGTCGCGGCCAGGGTCCGAATGTCTTGTTGGCGCCCGGCGATGTGTTCGGCGGCGTCGGCCAGGGCACCCACCGAGGCGCGGTCGGCCGGGCCGAGTAGCAGCAGGCAGGCGACAATCATCGAGGTGAGGCTCGAAGTCATCGCGAATCCGGTGTCGTTGGTGCGCTGCGGCATGAGGACCACCAGCGAGTCGGTACGCCCCGAATGCGCCCTCGGCAGCTCGCCGTCCGGATCACAACAGAGGATGAGGTGCCACACCCTGTCGATCAGCTCGTCGGCCAGCCGCGTGGTGGCCAGGCTCTCCGGACTGCCGCCGGAGCGGCCGAACGAGACCATGAGCGTGGGTGTCTCGCGTTCGAGGTGCTCGGCGGGGTTGGCGACGATTCCGGTGGTCGGGATCGCCTCCACCCGGCGGCCGAGGTGGCGGCGCAACGCCGGTGCGACGATCTGGCCGGCGAAGGCCGAGCTGCCTGCACCGGTCAGGATGATCCGCAGGTCGGCGAGCGCGAGGATATCGGCGAGGAACGTCGGGGCACGTTCATCGCTGCGGCCGGCGATCTCGCGCCACGCGCCTGGTTGTTGCGCAATCTCGAGAAGCGTGGCGCCGCCGTCCTTCTGCGACGGAATACCGGTGGGTTCGCTAAACAATCGTTGCTCCGTCATTGGTGTCGAGTCGACACGCCCGGGCATAGGGCCGCAGCGCGTCGCGGATACGGTCGGTTACCAGGGCCGCCGGATCGGCCGGCAGCAGGCCGTCGCGGATGCGGTGGTACTGGTCGGGAAGATACTGGCTGATCAGCGGTGGCGGGATCGCGACCTGGGTGAGGTTGGCGATCAACGTCTTTCGGGCATTCTCGATGCGGGGTTCCGCCCAGTAGTAACGGAGCCGGTCGCTGTAGCTGTAACGACGCGCCAGTCGTTGGGTGCGAGCGTCGCCGTCGTAGTAACCCTGCCAGTAGCGGGGATCGTTTAGCATGCGCCGCTCGATGACCTCGACGAGATGGGACTGTGCCGACGGTGCGACGAGTTCGGACTCGATCACCGCGAGCGCGAACATCGCCTCCCGCAGCGCGAAGGTCAGTGCCGGCCCGACTTTCAGGATGGCCCAATGGTCTTCGACGAGTTCCCGTAGCTGTGCCGGGCGCTGATAGTCGGTGGAGTGGGCTTCGAACACCAGGTTCGGTTCGACGTCGAGCACGCGGCGCAGCTCGGTGGTGGCGGCACGCCGGTAGTCGACGACCTTGACGTGGTCGAACTCGACGCCAGGCTGCACCACCAACGCAGTGATCTGGGGCCACAGGTGGTCGAGGCCGACCCCGGCGAACGCGGTCCGGTGCGCGGCGATGGTGCTGCGGGCACGCTCGGGTGGTGTGGGGGCAACGGCGTCGAGGGTCTCGTGGGCGCCGCCGGGCACCGGCACCTCGGTGCCGATCACGAAGGACAGCGCACCGGCGGTACCAACGCGTTCGGCCGTGTCCGCCGCGATGCGCAGCAGCCGCGCGCTGCGCGCGGCGACCACCTCGTCACCGAGGACGGCGGGATCGTCGGCACAGGACATGCTGCAGTCGAGGTGGATCTTGCTGTAGCCGGCCTCGACATAGCCCGCGACGAGCGCCTCCGCGTTGGCCATCGCCTCGGCCGCCGGCTGACCCTGCCACCGGTTCGGGCCCAGGTGGTCACCGCCCAGCACGACGAGCTCCCGGGAAAACCCTCGCCGGTCGGCGATCTCGTACACCATGTCGCGGAAGTCGCTCGGACGCATCCCCGTGTAGCCGCCGAATTGGTCGACCTGGTTGGAGGTGGCCTCGATCAACACCGGGTCGCGGTCTTCGGCGGCCTGAGCGATCGCCGCGTCCACCACCACGGGATGTGCCGAGCAAACCGAATAGATGCCGACCGTCTCACCGGCCTTGTGCCGGGCGATGATAGCGGCGAGCGGGGCGCCGAGCCCGGTCCGGTTCACCGCGGCGGCGACCGGGTCGGCGGGTCTGGGAGACATGGTCCTTCAATGATCGAAAAATCGCTCAAAACGCGCAATGCCTGACCATGAAGCGGTCAATAAAACTGATTGTTTGGTATCCGTGCGCAGACACGATGGCACGGTGCGATCGCTGACCCTGTTGCGCCGGAAGGTATTCGGCGGGCACCGCTACACCATTACACCGCTTCAGGCCGCGTCGGCGAGTTCGACGACGCAACCACGAGCGACCAGCGCCGCCTCCACCTTGGCCAGCCATTCGACGGGGCGGTCGTCGGCGAGCACCCGGATGACGATCCACCCCATGGCTTCCAGCATCCGGATCCGGGCGACGTCCCCGCCGTCCTCGACGGCCACCATGAACTCCGGCCAGCCCATGTCGAGGAATGCGACCGGTCGGGAGCCCACCAGGACGGCTACCTGGGTCAGCGGCCGGGGAAAACCGTTGTCGAGCAAGCACAACCGGATGCGGCTCTGGCGTGGAGTGGCCGCTCCTGCATCGACGAGCGGGAGCAGATCCTGAAGCTGGCGAACTCCGGTGGCGCGCGGATACCGCTGCGCGAGAGCCGTTACCTCATCGATCGAGAAGTGCTGATTCCACATCAGTGCGTCCAACCGGGCCAGCGACTGGTAGCGGTCCGGTCGGCGGCCCACGTCGAACGCGGTACGCGTCCGCGTCGTCACGGGCAGCCCGGCGAGGTGGATGATCTCGTCGTCGGCGATACGTTCGGCGCGGAAGACCAGGCCCTTCTGGGCGGCACACTTCACGCCGGCCACCTCGATCGGCTGTGCCGGGTCGACCCACGCCGCACCGTGCAGCGCGGCGGCGGCCGCACCGGCGACAACGCCCTTGCGGCGGGATGCCAACCATGCGGCGACCGCCCGGTCCCGAAACGACACGTCTGCGTCCTTGCGGACGTAGACCCCTCGATGGATCGTTTGGTAGGAACACCTGAGCTCATGACGCGTCACCACGCCGGCCGCGACGGCCTCGCCCCCGAGAATCACCTCACCCATGAGTGCATCGTGCCGTCGTGCTCCGACAAGTTGGCGCTAGGCCATTTGGCGGCGGCCCGACAGTGCGCGGCCGAGAGTCAGCTCGTCGGCGAACTCCAGATCGCCGCCCATCGGTAGCCCCGAGGCGATCCGCGTGACGGTGAGCCCGGGGATGTCGCGCAGCATCCGCACGAGATACGTCGCGGTCGCCTCACCCTCGGTGTTCGGATCGGTCGCGATGATCACCTCGGCGATGTCGACGCCGTCGACGCGTTCACCAATCCTGTTGAGCAGCTCCCGAATCCGCAGTTGCTCCGGTCCCACACCGGAGAGTGGATCCAACGCGCCACCCAGCACATGGTAGCGGCCGCGGTATTCGCGGGTGCGCTCGACGGCCTGCACGTCTTTGGGTTCTTCCACGACGCATACCAGTGTTCCGTCCCGGCGTGGATCGCTGCAGATGCGACACCGTTCGTCGTCGGACACGTTGCCGCACACGGCGCAGAACGTCACCCCGTCGCGCACCTTGCCGAGCACCGCGGTGAGGCGGTCGATATCCGGCGGTTCGACCGACAACAGATGAAAGGCGATCCGCTGCGCGCTCTTGGGGCCGATCCCGGGCAACTTGCCGAGCTCGTCGATCAGATCCTGGACCGGGCCCTCGAACAATTCAGGACCCCGGCAGGCCCAGACCGCCCATGCCGCCTGCGAGCGGCCCGAGACGATCGTGCGCCAGGATGGTGACCTGCTTGGCGGCGTCGGCGATCGCGCCGACCACAAGATCCTGCAGCGTTTCAACGTCACCGGGATCGACGACCTTGGGGTCGATCGAGACGGCGACCACCTCGCCGCTCCCCTTCATGGTGACCTGCACCAGACCGCCACCGGCCTGGCCGTGGACCTCCGCGCCGGCCAGCGCCTCCTGCGCCTCCATCAACTGCTGCTGCACTTGCTGCGCTTGCGCGAGGAGTGCCGACATATCGGGCTGGCCACCACCGGGTTGCATGACTGGTCCCCTTGCGTGTTGATTGCGTCTTGGTCTCGAGTTGGTTGCGCTCGCCGGCTCGCGGCGGTTCGGGCTTTCAGCCTAGTCGTCGGCCGGGCTACGGTGGCGCCCGTGCCTGCCAGTCTGCGTGTCGGCGCCCTGATCGGCGCCAGTCTGCTCGTCGCCGCGTCGATGCTCGCCACGCCGGCATCCGCCGCCCCCGCCAACATCGCCGGCATGATCGTGTTCCTCGATCCCGGCCACAACGGTGCAAACGACGCCTCCATCAGCAAGCAGGTGCCCACCGGCCGCGGTGGTACCAAGGACTGTCAGGCCAGCGGCACCTCGACCGATGACGGCTACCCCGAACACACCTTCACCTGGGACACCACGCTGCGCATCCGCGCCGAACTGACGGCGCTCGGGGTGCGCACCGCGATGTCGCGCGGCAACGACAACGCCCTCGGCCCCTGCGTCGACGAACGCGCCACCATGGCCAACGCGCTGGCGCCCAACGCGATCGTGAGCATTCACGCCGACGGTGGTCCGGCCACCGGGCGCGGCTTCCACGTCAACTACTCCTCGCCGCCGTTGAACCAGGCGCAGGCCGGGCCGTCAGTGCAGTTCGCGCAGATCATGCGGGATCAGCTGGCCGGCTCCGGTCTCACGCCCGCCACCTACATCGGTTCCAACGGCCTGTACCCGCGCTCGGACCTGACCGGGCTGAACCTCGCGCAGTATCCGTCGGTCCTCGTCGAGATGGGCAACATGAAGAACCCCGCCGACTCCGCGCTCATGAAGACACCCGAGGGAAGGCAGAAGTACGCCGACGCGGTGGTTCGGGGTATCGCGGGCTTCCTGGGCACCCAGCCGGCGAGGACCAGCTAGCCCGGTTAACTGTTGGTGCGCTGAACTTCCTTCTTGAGGTTCTCGAGCACCTCGGCCTGAATCTTGCGCAGACCCAACGGCGCGAAGGTCTTCTCGAAGAAGCCGCCGACACCGCCCGCGCCCTGCCATGACGTCTTCACGGTGACGGTCGAGCCCGTCCCCGCCGGAGCGACCGTCCAGTTCGTGATCATCGACGAGTTGGCGTCCTTCTCGATGACGGTGTGGCCCGCCACGTCCACGGTCGCCTTGACGTCACGCACCCGCGACTTGGTGGCTTGCAGTTTCCACGTCGCCACCGTCCCGGCGCCCTGGCCGCCCTCGAGAACCTGGTAGCCGCTGTAGTGCGGGGAAAGGATCTTGGGGCGCACGGTCTGATAGTCGGTGATCGCCGACAGCACGGTCTCTGGCTCGGCGTCGATCAAGACGGTGCTGGACGCGCTGACCTGTCCCATCGTGAAACTCCTAGGTAAGGGTTGGTAAAACAGTGTGATTCCGGCTTGCCGCGGTCGCATCGGCCGCCACCGCGGACTAGCGTATATCCGTGTCAGTTGCGGATGCGGATGCACGTGGTGCTCACGCCGAGGGCGTGCGCCGGCTGCTCGCGAGCTACCGGGCCATTCCTCCGAACGCCACCGTCCGCCTCGCGAAACCGACCTCGAACCTGTTTCGGGCCCGCGCCAAGACCTCCGGCAAGGGGCTGGACACCTCCGGCCTGACCGACGTCGTCGCGGTCGACCCCGAAGCGCGGACGGCCGACGTCAGCGGCATGTGCACGTATGAGGATCTGGTTGCCGCCACGCTGCCCTACGGACTGTCGCCGCTGGTGGTGCCGCAGCTGAAGACCATCACGCTCGGCGGTGCGGTCACCGGGCTCGGCATCGAGTCCACGTCATTCCGCAACGGGTTGCCGCACGAGAGCGTCCTGGAAATGGACATCCTCACCGGCACCGGCGAAATCATCACCGCGTCCCCCGACCAGCATGCCGACCTCTACCGGGCGTTCCCGAATTCCTATGGCACGCTGGGCTACTCGGTGCGGCTGAAGATCGAGCTCGAGCCCGTCAAGCCGTTCGTCGGTCTCAGGCACCTGCGGTTCAACTCGGTCGACACGCTGGTCGCCGCCATGGACCGCATCATCGAGACCGGAGGTATCGACGGGACGCCGGTCGACTATCTCGACGGCGTGGTGTTCAGCGCGGCTGAGAGTTACCTGTGCGTGGGTGTGCGGACCGGGACGCCCGGGCCCGTCAGCGATTACACCGGCCAGCAGATCTACTACCGGTCCATTCAGCACCCCGGCGAGGACGGGGCCGAGAAGCACGACCGGCTCACCATCAACGACTATCTGTGGCGGTGGGACACCGACTGGTTCTGGTGCTCGCGCGCATTCGGCGCGCAGGATCCCCGGATTCGCCGCTTGTGGCCGCGGCGCTACCGGCGTAGCAGCTTCTACTGGAAGCTCATTGGCTACGAGCAGCGGTTCAACATCGCCGATCGGATCGAGAAGCGCAACGGTCGGCCGCCCCGCGAGCGCGTGGTCCAGGACATCGAGGTACCGATCGAGAAGACCGCCGAGTTCGTGGACTGGTTCCTGAAGAACGTGCCCATCGAGCCGATCTGGTTGTGTCCGTTGCGGTTGCGCGAGGACGGTGACTGGCCGCTCTACCCGATCCGTCCGCACCGTACCTATGTCAACGTGGGCTTCTGGTCCTCGGTACCGGTGGGATCCGAGCAGGGCCACACCAATAAGCTGATCGAGCGCAAAGTGAGCGAACTCGACGGGCACAAATCTCTGTATTCCGACTCTTTTTATTCCCGCGATGAGTTTGACGAACTGTATGGCGGGGAGACTTACAAGACCGTTAAAAAAACCTACGACCCCGATTCACGGCTGCTAGACCTCTATGCGAAGGCGGTTCAACGGCAATGACGACATTCAAGGAACAAACTCAGGCGCCGGCTCGGAAGCTCACGCTGGCCGAGATCCTGGAGATCTTCGCCGCCGGGCAGCTCCCGCTGAAGTTCACCGCCTACGACGGGAGTGTGGCGGGGCCCGAGGACGCGACCCTGGGTCTGGATCTGCGGACACCTCGCGGCACGACTTATCTGGCGACGGCACCCGGCGACCTCGGCCTGGCACGCGCCTACGTCGCCGGTGACCTCGAACCGCACGGCGTGCACCCCGGCGACCCCTATGACCTGCTCAAGGCGCTCGCCGACAAGATGGACTTCAAGCGGCCGCCCGCGCGAGTGCTGGCCAACATCATCCGTTCGATCGGCATCGAGCACCTCAAGCCGATCGCGCCACCACCCCAGGAAGCGCTGCCCCGCTGGCGGCGCATCGCAGAAGGTCTGCGCCACAGCAAAACTCGCGATGCCGAGGCCATTCATCACCACTACGACGTGTCGAACACGTTCTACGAGTGGGTGCTCGGCCCGTCGATGACCTACACCTGCGCGTGCTATCCGGAGCCTGACGCCACCCTCGAGGAGGCGCAGGAGAACAAATACCGCCTGGTGTTCGAGAAATTGCGCTTGCAACCGGGCGACCGGCTGCTCGACGTCGGCTGTGGATGGGGCGGCATGGTCCGTTACGCCGCCCGTCACGGCGTGAAGGCCATCGGGGTCACGCTGTCCAAAGAGCAGGCCGAGTGGGCGCAGAACGCCATCGCCGAGCAGGGTCTGGCCGACCTGGCCGAGGTGCGCCACGGCGACTACCGGGATGTCCGGGAGTCCGGATTCGACGCCGTGTCCTCGATCGGGCTGACCGAACACATCGGGGTGCACAATTATCCGGCGTACTTCCGGTTCCTCAAGTCGAAGATGCGCAACGGTGCCCTGCTGCTCAACCACTGCATCACCCGGCCGGACAACCGGTCGGGACCCTCGGCCGGCGGGTTCATCGACCGCTATGTGTTCCCCGACGGGGAGCTCACCGGCTCGGGCCGGATCATCACCGAAGCCCAGGACGTCGGCCTCGAGGTGGTGCACGAGGAGAACCTGCGTCATCACTACGCGTTGACGCTGCGCGACTGGTGCCGCAACCTCGTCGCGCACTGGGACGAGGCCGTCGAGGAGGTCGGCCTACCCACCGCCAAGGTGTGGGGGTTGTACATGGCGGGGTCCCGGCTGGGCTTCGAGACGAATGTCATCCAGCTGCATCAGGTTCTCGCGGTCAAGCTCAACTCACACGGTCACGACGGCGGCCTGCCGCTGCGCCCATGGTGGACGCCGTGAACGGTCCGGGCCCACTCAGTAACAGGCTCACCACACCCGCCAGAATGAGAAACGCTTCCCTAAAGTCGGGCAGCGGATCACCGGCAGGCAGTGGCGCCGGGATGCCACCGGCGAGGTAGCCCAGCAGTAGTAGCCCGCATACGTTTAGCGCATTCGCGATCGTCGCGACCTTGAACCAGGCCCCCGCCAGGATGGCGACGCCGCCTACGAACTCCACCGAACCGACCACCCACCCGGCGGCGTCGGCGAAGGGGACGCTGAGTTGCCCGACGAGATAGGCGATGTTGGTGTGCCCCCCGGAGGCGAAAAGCTTGATGCCGCCGTGCAGAATCAGCCCACCACCGATGAACGCCCGAAGTGGCAAGGGAGCGTAGCGCTTCCAGTCGGTCATGGCAGTGAGGCGAGGTAGCACGCCGCGCTGATGCCCGGCATGAAGAAGTACGCTCCACCGACGGTGGTGACGAAGCGCGGCAGACCGGTGACGCGTTTACGCACCGGCGTCTGCGGCACTGTGAATGATCCGCCGCACATGCCGTGCGTATTTCCACGGTCGCCGGTGATCGGATCGTCCTCGGCATAGCCGCCGTCGAACTTGGTGCTGTTCGCCCACGTGTGCTGGATGAATTCGAACTGCCGACCGAACTGCGTGTTGAAACAGATGAAATGTAAGCCGCGTTCGACGTGGTCGTCCGGCATGCCGATGATGTCGCCGGGATCCATTGACGATGCCAGCGGCGGTCCGTACGCCCGGCCTCGCCGAATGATGCGATGCCGCTTGCCGACGTCGACAGAACGGTCCGAGCCCGGGAATGGATCGAGTGAGTCACGCGGATTGGACCTCCGCAGATGCGAGCCGATGGGGCACTTCAGCCCGTCACGGTCACCCGAACGGAGATATGAGAACTCGTTGTCGTCGATCAGCGTGGGATCGTCGGCCGTCGGCGCCTTGACCAGCGGTGCACCGCTGGGCCAGCGACCAACCATCTTGGCGGCCAGCGCGACACTCGACTGGACTCGGTCGCCGTCGAAAGCGCCGCACGACTTGTCGGCCATCGCGGTCCAGAACGCGTGCACGTCCTGCTTGAGCTGACGAAAGACGAGATAGCTTCCGTCCTTGCCAAGATCGTGCAGTGTGGGATCGTCCGCCGCGGGTGGCAGCAGGTTGCGGGGGTCGGCGGACGGCTTCACCAATGGTCTGTCGGTGAATTGACCGTAGGCGTTTCGGTAGCCGAGCAGGAACTCGCCGGCCGCGACGGTGTTGCCGGGTTGACCGCCGTCGTCGTATCCCTCCACCGCCGGCTGCGAAATGCCGTCGCGAAAGCCGAAGTGCTCCTTGCGCCCCGGCAGCGTCAGCGAGTCCAGCCGCTCGATCAATCGCAGCCCACCCGCCGGCAAGTCATGGCCGGCCTCCAGCGTACGAACCGCGGCATCGTCCTTGCCGTACAGCATAAGCAGTATGTCGACGCCATTTCCCGGTCCGCCCCAACGCCAGAGCTCGGGGCTGCTCTCTCCGTGGTCGCCCAGAATGCGTCGACGGTGGTCGGTGCCCGCCATGCCTTGGAGGAATTCACCGGCCAGCATTGCGAGTTGTTCCTGCGGCAAACCAAGTTTGGCAAGTCCCGTGGCGGTGAAGGCGACGTTGGTGCAGGTGTCGGACGACTCCGGTCGTACCTGGCTGTCCCGAAGCTTCAACCGTCCCAGCCAATTCCGTGCCCGTGCGCCGTCGTCGATTGCCAGCAGGAGAAAACACGCATTGTCGAGCGCCCCGTAGCCGTGCAGGATGGCGCCCTGAATCTCGTTCAACTTCAGTGGCATAGCTTGTCCCAGGGGATGCGGTCCAGGCGCTGGGCCACCCAGCTGGACTCCGGAAGTTCGTTGCCGATGCCGAATCGGCGCAGCCAGCTATACGTTTGATCCTCGTTGAGCTTGCCCGACAGCCCACGTCGGATCGCCTCGTTGTTCGCGATGTTCTTGGTGGTCAGGTGCGGATAGGCGCTGTACCAGACGTTGCTTGGGGCCTGGCGGGTCGGCAACAGTCGCTTGTAGGCCTTCTCGTCTGTGATGCCACCGCAGAACAGAAAGCGGGTGCGGGGGAAGCCATCGCCGTTACTGAAGATCGCGTTGAGGCCCCATGCGGCCTTGTCGATGAAGTCGTTCATATAGCTCTCGAGGCTGCCGTCGTAGTTGCTGGAGAAGAACAGACCGCGATTGTCGTTCATCCGCACCCACCGCGCGAAGTGGATGGTGTTCAAACCCGACAGGGTTCCGCGGTTGTAAATGTGTCGGGTCGCGTAGTCGGTGAGAAACAGGATGGCGCGAGTGCTCAGCTGGCGGAAACGGCCCTTCTTGAGGAATCCCACCGCCACGATCTGGTTGTGCACCCAGTAGTCCTCATCGTCGCGAAACGCCCGCACCACGTCGGTGTTCGCGGCCCTGGTGTCAGGCACGTCGCGCTTCTCGTGATAGCGCAGTAGCGCAACGAACAACGCCAATCCGAGCACTACCAGAGGTAATACCAGCACCGCACCGAGCGCCAGCACTGTAATCCAGAAATATTGGTGCACAGCTTCTTTGAAGCGCCATGACAAGGTCGGTGGTGTCGCCGGCCGGAGCGCCCATGCCAGGTCGTCTCGGCCTCGCACGAAGGCCACGATCGCGTCCCTGACCTGCACGGGCTGGTGTGAGCTGAAGTCGTTGCGATCGAGGAAGTCGTTGATCTCGCGCTGCAGACGATCCTCGCCGAGGATCTGTTCCACAGTTCGGCCGCGCCGATTTATGTGTGCCGCAGCGGCCTTCACCTGATGAGTGCGCAGATACGCGCGGCGGGTTGCCGGTGTCGTATCGGCCATCACGGGATAGCCCACGCAATGACCGAATATCTCATCGAGGCCCTTGCCGCAGATCCTCGAGAGCTCATCGAGGTGACCGGCCAGCGGTGCGTCGACGTCGGTCAGCAGCGCGACCTGTGCCGGCACCGGCCGGTGGTCGAGATCCTCAGTCGGGTCGAACAGGACGAACCGGGCGAAATGGAGACCGGACAGCCTCTCGAAGGGCAGAACGCTCCAGCCGTCGACATGGTCGGGTATGCGTCCGAGCACGTCGCGAAGCGAGCCCAGTCGTCCCTCGCCGACCTCGGCCATCACGGTGAATGTCTCTTGATGCGTCATCGGATACAGTCCGTTCGTCACGCCGCCGTGCCTGCCGACGAGCGGATGGTGAACCATCCGACGCGCCGCCGCCACAGCCACACCACACCCAGGTACAGTCCAGGGCCGACCAGGCGAATCTCGTCGCGCACCATCCGCGCTACGAACGACGTCTTCGAGTAGTCGATCAGGATGCACTCCCGCTGATCGACCCAACTGTCGTCGTGGGATAGGCGGGCCTTGATGAGTTGCCACCCCAAGGGAGTTATCTTGTTGCACAACAGCGCTTCCCGACGATTGAGAACCTTACCCTTCCAGACGATGAGGTAGACGAGAAACGCCAATGGCTTGGCCCACCTGGTCCCGGGCCAGGCAAGGAGGGTGCCTCTGGTGTCGCCGTCGGGGATGGGACCCGCCGGCGACTCGCGGAACAACGCGTCCAGCGCGCTGTTCGCAGTGCCGAGTAGCACCGCTTCTGTTTTTGGTGTCGCACGCGAGTCCGAAATCGGACGCATGTCTGCCATGATTGTCCCCCGTCGATCGGTCGGTTCAGCCGTCGGTTGGCCACGGTGCGAATGCATTGCGCTGCTTGCGCATCATCGGTTCAAGCTCGGGATAGTGGCGCACCAGAACCGAAACCATGTCGTTGTCGTCGATCCAGGCCATCCCCTCCGGGGTGTATACCCGCGGGGTGAAGTCGACGGTGTAGAACCTGTCGCTCTTGAGGCGCCGAGACGCCATCAACACGAAGATGCGGAATGCGGTGTCGCTGAACCCGAAGCCCCGCGGAAGCGGCTCGCCGAACATGCCGACCGAAGTGTCGACTTGTTCGATGTCACCACCGTAGATCTCGTCGAGCTGCCGAGCCGTGGCCGGGTCGCCGCCGCTGATGTCATCGAAGGTTGCCGCCGGGGCCAGCCTCAGTAGCCGCCGGAACTCGTTGTAGCGCGGTACCCCTCGTTCCCGTGAGCGTAGAAGGTCGACGGCGATCAAGTCGATGGTCAACTTGTCGGTGCGGTCGAAGCGGTGCATGAACCGCGGGCTGTTGTGCAGCGTCACCGCACCCGGATGGGCTACCCCGAGCGAATAGAGGGCATTTCCCGCCCCGACGCTCTTGAGCACCCCACGTGAGTTCAAAACCCCGTGGATCTCATCGAAGGAGCAGTGCAGGTGCGGGGACTTGTCGACGCTGATGAACTCGTAGTCATCGGGGATCAGGGGGTGCATGCGGTAGACCGTCACGAAATCTTCGGTGATGGAGTACGGCGCCGCGTGATGCGCCGTCGGCGACCCCGGTATGCCGCTGACGAGCTCGCTGGTGCCCAGGCGCCCGACGAGGTCCTTCACTCGCTCACCTGCGAGCCCGAACCAGTTCGCCCGCATACCGATCTGCAGCGCAGGGTGGCCGAGAATCGCGGGCGTCCATTCGACGGTGTGGATCTTGGCGATGAGCGCGGCGTTCACCAGCCGGGCCTTGTTGAACAGCATGTCGTCGGACCACTGCGAGTACGCGGACTTCAGCCGGTCGCAGATCGCGTTGTGCTCACGCATGAAGATCGTCGCCATCAGTTCAAGGCCCAGCCACCAGCCGTCTTCACCACCGGATGCGCCGACCGCCGACGGATCGATGTCGATGAACCCGTCCGCATCGATGCGTATCTTGCCGTCCTCACCGGTACGGATCGCTGCGTGGAATTCCGGTGTGCTGCCATAGATCTGCGAGGCATCCCACCAGTGGGTTTCGGTGTTGAGGAAACTCTTGGTGTGCTGACCCGCCGACTCCGTCGGGTCGGCGGGTGTCGACGGGACGCGGATCGGGTCCTCGGGCCAGTCATCGCCGGCAGGTCGAGGCATCTCGATCATCCGATCGGTGCTCGTCCCGTGGCTGAACCAGTCACGCGTCTCGAACTGGAGCCACGCCGCGGCGAGGACGTTCAGCGTTGTCGCCGGCTTGAAGTCTGTCCGCAACAGCAGCTCGTTGCTGACAGTGCGCGGGTTGGGCTCGAACAGCCTGGGCGGCTCTTCGGCCTGGCCGTGGCCCGGCGGAACATTGCGCCCGAACCGCGTGCAAGCCATACCCATCGACGGTGAGGACAGGTCGTTGTAGGAGCCGTCGACGGTTCGCACCGTCAGGTAGTCGGCGGCGGGCAGCGGTGGGGCTGCGGGCGGCGCCCCGTCGTACGTGTCGTAGAGGTTCTCTTCCCTCAACGCGTCCCGTACTCCGATCAGGGTGATCAGCCCCAGCGGGACCGGGAGCTTGTCCCAATGCCATCGGCGGTCGACGAAGTGGGCAGCCCTAATGAGGATCCTTTGGCCCAACGACAGCACGTCGGCCTCCTTTCCACGCAACGACCGCGAGCCCGGTATTGACTGCGGAAATACCTATGGCCACCAGGCCCGGTTTGGGTGGCAGGTCACCGCGCGCGGTGGTGACGGCCGCGGAGATGGTGTCGGTGGCGTGGATGAGAACGGCCAGCTTTTCTGCGCGGCGCAGTTCCTCACCGGTCAGCAGGACCAGGTCCAGGCCGATGAGGATGGTGCGGATGCCGAACATCCGGAACGGATAGGTCCCGGATCGGTCCTTGGTGATGTCGACACCGAGCCGGCCGAGCAGCTTGTCCGGAACCAGAAGGCCCACTGCCCCGTTCACGATTCTGATCGCCGCAAGAAGCTTGCGGGCGGCGCTTGGAGGTAACATCGCCCGATCGTGCGCTCTTCTGCCTGCGCACGCGTGAGTAGTCGACTACCCGAATTTCTATCGGCTCCCGCAGCCCGAGTGAGGGCCGGTAGGCAACAGGCGGTTAGCCGCCCTCGATGCGACGCGCACCGAGCTCATTCTGCAGTAGCTCGAGCGCGGCCTCCTCCGGATCCCGTCGCGGGGCCTCGGAGGTATCGCTGCCCGCCTCGGCCAGCATGCTCTCCTCTTCCTCCTTGCGCCGCGTCTGAGTTTCGTCGGCGGCCTCAACTGTCGTCGGCGCAGTGGCCGGTGGCGGCGCCGCTCCCCCCGCCTCGCAACGGATCTTCCAGTCCACGCCGAGCGCGTCCTTGAGCGCCTCGCGGATGACATCGGAATTGCGTTGCTCTACCAGCCGTTTGGCGAGCGGGGCCGATTCGTGGCTGAGCACCAGCGTGTCGCCCTCGACGGCGCGGACGATCGCACCGGCCAGCATCACTTCGGTGGTACGGCTGCGCTGACGAACCTTCTCGCGAACCGTCGTCCACATGCTGCGCACGGCCGCCGCGTTGGGCTCGCCGGTCACAGCTGCCGGCGGTGGCGCGGCGACGACCGGGTCCGACGGCGCGCGCACCGGCGGCGGCGAAGGGGGCGGCGGCTCAACGGCTTTGGGTACCGGTGCCGGTTCCGGCCTGGGCGCCGGTGCCGGCGGCACCGGTTTCGGCTTGGGCGCAGGCGTCGGTGAGGGCTCGGTCGGCGGCGCCGCCTTGTTCTTCCGGACGAACTGCTTGGGCGAGGCGGCCGGCGCGGCCATACCAACCGCGTCTGATGCCGGGATCGACATGTCGAGCCGGGTCTCGATGCGCTCGACCCGCTGCAGCAGCGCCGATTCGGTGTCGCTGGCCGACGGCAGCAGCAGACGCGCGCAGACCACCTCCAGCAGCAACCGCGGTGCCGTCGCTCCGCGCATCTCACCGAGCCCGGCGTGTACCACCTCGGCGTAGCGGGTCAGCGTCGCGGCGCCGACCCGCGTGGCCTGGTCGCGCATCCGCTCCAGCACATCCTCGGGGCCGTCGACCACACCACGCGCGACGGCGTCGGGGACCGACTGCAGCACGATCAGGTCGCGGAAGCGCTCGAGGAGATCGGTGGCGAAGCGCCGCGGGTCGTGGCCGGCGTCGATGACTCCCTCGACCGCGCCGAACAACGCCGCGGCGTCCCCGGCGGCCAGTGCGTCGATCGCGTCGTCGATGAGCGCCACGTCTGTCGCACCGAGCAGCGCCAGCGCCCGCGAGTACGAGATGTGGTTGCCCGTCGCGACCTTTTCCGAGCCGGCCAGCAGCTGGTCCAGCACCGACAGCGTGTCACGCGGCGAACCGCCACCGGCCCGAATGACCAGCGGGTACACCGCGTCGTCGGCCGAGACGTCCTCTTGGGCGCAGATGCGCTCGAGCAGCGTTCGCATGGTCCGCGGCGCCAGCAGCCGGAACGGGTAGTGATGGGTACGGGACCGGATGGTCGGCAGCACCTTCTCCGGTTCGGTGGTCGCGAATACGAAGATCAGGTGTTCCGGCGGCTCCTCGACGATCTTGAGCAGCGCATTGAAGCCGGCCGTGGTGACCATGTGCGCTTCGTCGACGATGAAGATGCGGTAGCGCGACTGCGCCGGTGCGTAGAACGCCCGGTCCCGAAGCTCACGGGTGTCGTCCACACCGCCGTGGCTGGCCGCGTCGAGTTCGGTGACGTCGACGCTTCCCCCTCCGTTCGGCGCGAGCGCGACGCACGAGTCGCACACCCCGCACGGCGTCGGCGTCGGGCCCTTCTCACAGTTCAGCGAGCGGGCCAGGATGCGGGCCGACGATGTCTTGCCGCACCCTCGCGGGCCCGAGAACAGATAGGCGTGGTTGATGCGCCCGGCCGACAGCGCGGTGGACAGCGGCTCCGTGACATGTTCCTGCCCGACCACTTCGGCGAAGGTAGCCGGTCGGTACTTGCGGTAGAGCGCCACGCTCAGCAGGCTACCGACGCGCAGCGACAAAAGCTGGGCCGGATGATCATTCGGTCTCGAGCAGGGATTCGGTCGCCGACAGCAGTGCGCATGTCGCCAATCCGTCGATCGCCTCGCGCAGATCGCGCAGCGCCGGGAAGGTCGGTGCGATCCGGATGTTCTTGTCGTCCGGGTCTTTTCGATAGGGGAACGCCGAGCCCGCCTCGGTCACGGCGATCCCAGCGTCCTTGGCCAGTGCGACCGTGCGCCTGGCCGTGCCCGGCAGTACGTCCAGGCTGATGAAGTAGCCGCCCTTGGGCTCGGTCCACGACGCGATCTTGGACTCGCCGAGGCGGTCCTCGAGGATCTCGAGCACCAGCGCGAACTTCGGCGCGACCAGTTCCTGGTGCCGCCGCATCTGCAGGCGAACCCCGTCGGCGTCGCCGAAGAGCCGGGCGTGCCGCAGTTGATTCAGCTTGTCCGGACCGATCGATTTCTTGCCCAGGTACTGCAGATACCAGGCGATATTGCCCAGCGACCCGCCGAAGAAGCTGACGCCGGCGCCGGCGAAGGTGATCTTGGACGTCGAGGCGAACAACAGCGGCCGGTTCGGGTTGCCCGCCGCATCGGCCAACCCGAGCACGTCGACCTGGCGGACGAAGTCGTGCGTCAGAGTGTGCACGGCGTACGCGTTGTCCCACATCAGCCGGAAATCGTTTGCGGCCGTCTTCATTTGGACGAGTCGCCGCACCGTCTCCCACGAGTAGGTGGTGCCAGTCGGGTTCGAGTACACCGGGACGCACCACATGCCCTTGATGGCGGGGTCAGCGGCGACGAGTTCTTCGATCAGGTCGACGTCCGGACCATCTTCGAGCATGGGCACGCTGATCATCTCGATGCCAAGGGTCTCGGTGACCGCGAAGTGCCGGTCGTAGCCGGGCACCGGACACAGGAACTTGACGGCCGGCTCCTCGATCCACGGCCGCGGCGAGTCGACGCCGCCGTGCAGCAGCGAGAACACCACCACGTCGTGCATCAGTTCGAGGCTGGCGTTGTTGCCGGCGACCAGATTGGACACCGGGATGCCGAGCAGTTCTCCGAAGATGGCCCGCAACTCGGGCAGGCCGTGTAGACCGCCGTAGTTGCGGGTGTCGGTGCCCTCGCCGTCGCGGAAGGCATCCTTTCCAGAACCGGGCAGCTCCAGCAGCGCATTGGACAGGTCCAGCTGTTGCGGGGACGGCTTGCCCCGGGTGAGGTCCAGTTTCAGCGCCTTGGCCTGCAATTCCGCGTAGTTGCGCATCTGCAGCTCGTGCTGGGTGAGCAGATCGGCACGGCCGAGCGACTGAAACGACACCGCGCGCCTTTCACCGGACCGGATTCAAAAGAGGGGACCCCGCGCACCCGCCAGAGCCCATTGACCCTTGCTGCCTTCCGGCCCTGGGGGAGTTCACAGGATAGACGCCGCGCGGGGTCCACGGCGAGTGTAATACCGCCGCGGGAGCAACTCGACGGGCGCACCGGTCAGGTCGGCTACCATGGCCCGCGGAGGATTCGCCTAGTGGCCTATGGCGCTCGCCTGGAACGCGGGTTGGGTTAACGCCCTCGCGGGTTCAAATCCCGCATCCTCCGCACTTGGTCCGGGGTGCGACCAGCAGACCGAAACGGCCTGGTCGCGCCCCGACCAGAAGCATTGAGGAGGGGTATGGGCCGCACCGTTGCGGTGGTTTGGCACGCGTCGTTCTCAATCGCCGCCGGCGTCCTGTATTTCTTCTTCGTCCTGCCCCGGTGGCCCGAGTTGCTCTACGACACTTCGCACACGCTGGGCACCGTGCTGCGCATCGTCGCAGGCGCGCTGATGGGCCTCGCCGCGCTGCCGGTGGTGTTCACGTTGCTGCGCACCCGCAGACCGGAGTTCGGCACCCCGCAGCTTGCCTTGGCGTTGCGCACCACGTCGATCGCGCTGCACGTGCTCGCCGGCGTGCTCATCATCGGGACCGCGATCAGCGAGATCTGGCTGTCGCTGGACCGCGCGGGCCCCTGGCTGTTCGGCATCTATGGCGCCGCCGCGGCCATCGCTCTGCTCGGGATTTTCGGTTTCTACCTCGCTTTTGTGGCCGAGTTGCCGCCACCTCCACCGAAACCGCTGAAGTCGAAGGAACCCAAGAAGCGCCGCCGCGGCCGCAAGGCCACCGAAGATGCCCAAGCTGCTGACACTGCGGACACCGACGCGACCGAGGACGTCGAAACGGCAGAAGCCGACGACAAAGCCGAGGAAAACGAGGACGTGCCCGCCGAGGTGACGGCCGCGGAAGAGGAATCGTCATCCCCGGAAGACGGGGAATCCAAAGTTCCGGCGGCCAACGGCCGGCCGCGTAATCGACGTCCGTCCGGCAAAGCCGAACCGACCAGACGCAGACGCAGACGGCTGCGTGGCGGTGTGGCCGTCGAGGATTGAGCACCGTGACGCGGCGCCGACTCACGGCCTGCGTGGTGCTGATGGGGTTGGCACTGCTGGGTTGTCACGCCGAGGAGCCGGCCCGGGCAGACACGCCCGAACTCGCCCTGAACGAACCGTTCATCCTGGCCGGCGGCCAGGAAGGGCTGATCGCGGCCGAGGATCTGCGGCTTCGCTTCGCCGAGGTGCTGGAGGATTCCCGCTGCCCGACGCAGGTGGAGTGTTTCTGGACGGGCCAGGCCCGAATCGCCGTCACGGTCACCGCACCGGACGCCCCCGCGACGAACCTGACGTTCAATACGAATCCCGCCCCGGGCCAGGCCGTGAAGGTCGGGACGGCCGGCCCCTACCGCGTCGAACTGCGGTCACTGGACCCGTATCCGCAGACGCCTGACGATCCGATCCCGTTCGAGGATTACCGCGCCACGCTGCTGGTGCGAAATCGCTGAAGACGGGGCGGTTGTGCCATCGAGGGTTACTCGGTCGCCGCCGTCGGGCAATATTGGGAGATGGGTAAAGCCCGCTCCCCGTACCGTCCGACCCGGCTGGCGACGCTGTTCGTCGCACTTTTCGCGATGCTGGCCCTGGTCACGCCGATACAGCCGGCAGTTTCGACGGCCGCCCCCGGCGACCCGGTGGCCGCCGCCGCCGCGGTCGAACCGGCCGTCGCGCGCATCGACACCGTGATCGAGTACCAGAACGCGCTCGGCACCGGGACCGGCATCGTGCTGGACCCCGGTGGCCAGGTGCTGACCAATTATCACGTGGTGTCGGGCGCCGACAAGGTCACCGCAACCGTCGGTGGCCGCTCCTACCCGGCCAGCCTCGTCGGCTACGACCGCAGATCCGACGTTGCGGTCCTTCAACTGCTCGGTGCCGGCGGCCTGCCCGCGGCGCCGATCGGGAACTCGGCGACGCTGGCCCAGGGTGAACCGGTGGTCGCCCTCGGCAATGCGAATGGGTCGGGCAGCCCGCTGACCCGCGAGGTGGGCACGGTGACGACGTTCGGCCGGACTGTCAACGCCGAGGATGCGCTGACCGGCAGTTCCGATGAGATCGACGGCCTCATCGAGTTCGCGGCGCCGGTCCGGGCGGGCGATTCCGGTGGGCCCGTGGTGAACGGGGCCGGACAGGTTGTCGGCATGACCACCGCGGCGTCGGTGAATTTCCGGATGGGTCCGGGCGGCAAGGGGTTCGCGATCCCGATCAACGACGCGATGGGCGTGGCAGGCCAGATCCGCTCGGGGGCGCGGTCGGGCAGCGTGCACATCGGGCCACCGGTGCTGCTGGGCGTGGGCGTCAGCACACAGCAGCGTTCGGGCCCGGGGATCGGCGTGCGCGACGTGATGCGTGGCAGTGCGGCCGACCAGGCCGGGCTTCGACCCGGTGATGAACTGACGTCGATCGACGGCACCGCGCTCGACTCGGCCACCACCCTGACCAACGTGCTCGACGGGCACTACCCGGGCGACGTCGTCGACTTGACGTGGATCGACAGCAGCGGTGTAGAGCGGACCGGTAAGGCGACGCTGGCCCCGGAGACGAGTTGAGCCGAAAAGTGTCGGGCTCACGAGGGGCCGACCCTATGCGGAGCGAGTGCCCAACAGCGGGTCTTATCGGGTCGCCCAGTGGACGACGGGAAATGTGGGGAAGAGCTCGGTAGCGGCGATCGCCAATAATCCGAATTCGGAGCTCGTCGGCCTGTACGCATGGTCGGACGACAAGGTGGGACAGGATGCCGGCGAGTTGGCGGGCATCGAGCCGCTGGGTGTCAAGGCCACCAACGATGTCGACGAACTGCCGGCGCTCAAGCCGACCTGGTCAATTACAACCCGAGGTGGATCGACGTCGACGAGCTGGTCCGCGTCCTCGAGGCAAGCGTGAACGTCGCCGAGCGTGCCGGCGTGGCGGTTCGATGATGTACGGGTCGGGCATCAGCCCGGGCTACGTCAATCAGCTGTCCATCGTCGCGGCGGGAATCTGCGACCGCATCGACAAGATCACCGTCAACGAGGCGGCCGACACCACGTTCTACGACTCACCGGCGACCGAGAAGCCGGTGGGCTTCGGGCAGCCGATCGACCATCCGGATCTGCAGGCCATGACCGAGCACGGCACCGGCGTATTCGGTGAAGCGGTGCGGATGGTCGCCGACGCGCTGGGCATCGAACTCGACGAGGTGCGCTGCGACGCCGAATATGCGCAGACCACAGAGGATCTCGATCTCGGTTCGTGAACCATCCCGGCGGGCTGCGTCGCGGGCGTGCGCGCCGGCCGGAAGGGCATCGTCGGAGGTGAGACCCGGATCGAGATCAACGTGCGGTGGCGCAAAGGCCAAGCGCTGGAACCCATTGGAAGATCGATCAGGACGGCTGGGTGATCGAGGTTGCCGGGCGGCCGACTGTGACGACGAAGGTCGCATTCCTTCCCCCGCCCGATTTCGCGGCCACCACGCTCGAGGAATTCATGGTGCTCGGCCACATCATGACCGCCACCCGCCGCTGAACGCGATCCCGGCCGTCGTCGCCGCCGCGCCGGGCATCGTGACCTACAACGACCTGCCGCTGATCCTGCCGCGTGGGTCGTACCCCAGGTTTAGACATCGCGGGCACGGGAACTTCTCGGGGGCGATCACACCAACTCGGAGAAAGCGGGCCCTCGACCAAATGGCAACCACGGATCTCACTTCCACCCAGCCGCCGACTGCGACGGGCGCTCGCGGTGACTGGCGACGGTGGTCGGCGCTGATCGGGCTGACGGCGGCCATTGCGGCGGCACCGCTGGCCGGCTGCGGCTCCGACAGCGGCAGTGACGCCACCAGCACGACGTCAGCTACGACGTCAGCCACGACCCCGAGCTCCAGCACCGCGCCGTCCGTGACGACGGCCGTTCCGACCACCCCTGGCGGCACGGGTGGGCCCACCGGTGGCGGCGGCCCCGACGGTGGCGGCGGCGGCATCCCCGGCGGACCCACCGGCGGCGGCGGCCCCGGTGGCGGCGGCGGCGGCATCCCCGGCGGACCCACCGGCGGCGGCGGCCCCGGTGGCGGCGGCGGCGGCATCCCCGGCGGACCCACCGGTAGCGGCGGCCCCGGCGGCGGTGGCGGTTCCATTCCCGGCGGACCCACCGGTAGCGGCGGTCCGGGCGGAGGCGGCGGCTGCCTGCCCGGCGTCGGCTGCGTGACCGTGCCGTAGCGGTTGACGCCTCAGGCGATTGCGGCCGGCGCACGATAGCGGCAGGCCGGCGACCCTGGGCGCGACCAAGTTGAACACCGGATTGGCGCGCGTGCCCTGCGGGGGGAGGATCTGTGCCGCCTTGGTCGGCGCCTCCGCGGGCGGGCGGCCGAGGTGCAGCCCGTCGGTGTTCAGCGGACGCGCCACCTCCTCGCGGATCAGGTCGCGCATCCCCATTCCGGTCACCGCGCGTGCAAACCCGGACAGGATCCAGCCGTAGGTCAACGCGTGACAGGCCGGCAGCCGCGGAGGTCGACGCCGGCCGCGGCCAGCTCACCTTTGAGGTGCGAAAGCCCGGCGCGGTGTCGCAGCACATCCCGCACGGTGATGTCATCCTTGCCGTTGGCCGCGAATTCGGGCCAGTATTCGGCGACAGACTCGTCGTAGGACAGCAGGTCGCGGTCGACCAGTCGGTGGATCACCGTCGCGGCAATTCCCTTGGTGTGGAGAACACCATCGCGCCGGTGTCGGCGGTCCAGGCGGCCTCGCCCGAGCGATCCGACCAGCCGGTCCAGATCTCGACAATCGCGCGGCCGTCGACATACACCGGCAGCGCGCCGCCACCGAACCGCCGACCGGGAAACAGCCCGGCGAACACTCGTGCGACATTGTTGAAGCGCGGATCCGCGGCGCCCTGCACGCCACGGGGCAGGCCTTCTTCGGCGCGGAGAAGAGCCGCCTTGCCCATCAGCCCGTCACCTGCGTCACGACCGCCTGCAAGCGCGCGCCCGGCGGCCCCTCGACGGTGACGTCCTTGGGAACCTGGGCCGTCTGCCCCTGGACGGTGAACTTGCCGGGCTGGGGCTCATGCCCGCCGGTCACCTGATATTCGACGGTGAATGCGGTCGGCGGAAACGGGTGCCGTCCAAGGTATTTCGGGTCGACTGTGTACGTGTAGACGCAGGCGCCACCCGGAGAACAATCCTGCGCCGTGACGACCACACCGATCGTGAACTCGTTGGCGGTCGGCACCGACGGCGGTGGTGGGGGAAGCGCGGGGCGCCGCGGTGGGGGCGCCTTGGTGGCCGCGGGCTGGGAATGGTCGGCAAAGATCATGATGGCCGTGACCGTGACCCCGCTGGCAAGCATGGCGGCGATCGCCAGTGCCGCGAGCAACTTCTTGAATGTCATCCGCTCCTCCCGATCGATCGCCGAACTCACTGTGCCAGTTCGGGCGTCGACAGGCGGGAGATTTCGGGCGGCGCGTGCCGGCGAAAGTCAGTGGTGCGGCCGACTCTTCTTCACCGGCGGCGGTGGGGGCGGTGGTGGTTTTCCTGGCCCCGGGGCGTCACCGCCTCCAAAAAGTCGCCCACCGCTACATCTATGGGCTTCCCAAGGGGATTGAGCCGCAATGCCGTGAAGGTGTACGAACCCAGCTGGGCCACTTCCGTGACGATGCGGGCCCGAACAGGGGGCCGGTAGCACTCGTCGTGCTGGACTTGGTTCTGCTGCCATTGCAACACCTTGAGGTTCTGGCCGGCAGACCCGGCATCGGCGGCCAGGCTGGGCGGCGCATTGGCCGCCGTGAGCACGACCGGTGCGGTGGCGTCCAAACATCGTGCTCACCTCCTCCGATCGTCGACACAGCGACCGCTCCCCGTCACCAACAAGGCTCGTGGCGATCGGCCTGGAACAGGTTCGCTGCCGCACATTCCCCGTGTTGGTCGACGATGAGGCCACGGACCTGCCAGTACAGATCCGTCGTCGCCGTGGTTGCCAGATGCGAGGCCAGGTCGAATTCGTTGATGTTCTGCTCGGGGACTGGGGTGCCGCCGCGCGGCGTGTCGAAGTTGTCCTTGTTCAACGTCGTGTGGCAGTCCGCAAAGCCGGGCGGTGGACCTACGGGTGGGCAGCCGCCGAGGGGATAGTCCGATGAAAAGTCGATGTCGAAGAACCCGCTGTGCAACCCGGGCGGGAGGGTGACCGGATCGCAGGTGGGCATCAGTGGCGGGGCGAGCCGGTCGAGCTGGCCCACGGCGATGTTGTCCTCTACCCAGTTGGTATGGGAGTAGAAATCCTGCAGCGCATGCGCCAGGCCGCCGAACGCGGCGCGCGGGCAGACGGCCCGTTCAGCAGTTCGCTGCCATTGGGCCCGATGGGCACAGCCCCACCCGTGACGATGGGGAGGAAGAAGTTCCACGCATCCTGCGTCCTGGCACAGATCTCGGCCGGATTCTTCGCGTTGTCGATATGACGGAACTCGTCGCTGAAAATGCGTCGCTCCCGACTGCACCGGCACCCGGCGGTGGGCCGACGAGGATCTGCGTCATCGCTGTGTTGTCGACCCCGAGCGGCGCCAGCGCGTCTCGTGTGATGCGCTCATGGTTCTGGACGAGAAAGGCCTGCGCCGTCGGCGCGACCCCCAAACTCGCGGCAACAGCGGCGGTTGCCGCCATCACGACGGGCAGGCGTAGCCACCGACGTCGGGACAACTTCATGAGAAGCCCTTCAACCTGGCGTTTCAGGAAGATGCCGGATCGTTGCATTTTGACAGGACATGCCGAGGAACTCTTCAGAACGGAAAATTAGCAAATTTCGACGTGGGTGCCGTCGAACGTCGGTCACCGCGGACCCGACGAGGCACGTCATTGCTCTTGCCTTGGCAAGTATTGACTTTGCCTCCGCAAGGGCCGCAACGGCAAGAAAGGTTGCCTCGGCAGCGTTTGTAATGGCAGCCGCAGGGCGGGGGCCGCGGCCTATGGTGATGCCTGTGGCCCTGCTGGTATCCGGATCCCGAGCGGTGCCTCAGTTCCTGGTTCAATCCCGACCAGTCCAAAACGCTGGTGTTCTCGGCCGGCCGCTGGGCCCTCCCGAACAAGTCGGGCAGCCCAACGTGCAAGGACGGCGGCACGGCCCAGAAAGAGATCAGCCTGGAATACCCGCTGCCGCAACCGATTCAGGATCCCATCACGGTTCTCACCGGCCGCGGCCACTACACCGTCACCGGTGGCTGCCCGTTCGGCAGCGACTTCGACTCACGGATCCAGCGGACCGGCGATTGAGTGCTTCAGCCGCCCGCGACCGGGTTGCCGTCGGCATCCCAGTTCGCGGCGACCTTCTTGCTGGGCTGTACCCGTGGCGGTTCGCCCGGCATCTTCGGGTAACTCGGCGGGTACGGCATGTCCCCGAGGCCGCGTTCCTCGTCGGTCTTGACCATCTCCAGCAATGGCTCCAGCGACTGGGCCTTCGCGTCGATGTCCGCCCACGGATCAGCGCGGCCCGCAATGAATTCCGGGACGGTGTTGATCGTGTAGTCGTCGGGGTCGGCATCGCGCAGCTCGTCCCACGTCAGCGGCGTCGACACCGTCGCGATCGGTGTCTTGCGTGCCGAATACGCCGACGCGAAGGTCCGGTCGCGTGCATTCTGGTTGTAGTCGATGAAGATCCGCTCGCCGCGTTCCTCTTTCCACCACGACGTGGTCACCACGTCGGGTGCCCGCCGCTCGACTTCGCGGGCCAGCGCGATGCCCGCCCTGCGGACGGCGATGAAATCCCAGTCCGGTTTGAGCCTCAGGAAGATGTGCACGCCGCGGCCGCCGGAGGTCTTCGGGTAGCCGGTCAGGCCGAGTTCGTCGAGAAGCGGTTTGAGGACGTCGACGGCGATCGCGGCGGCCTCGCGGAATGCGGTACCCGGCTGCGGATCCAGGTCGACGCGCAGTTCGTCGGGGTGCTCAGTGTCGGGGCAGCGAACCTGCCACGGGTGCAGCGTGATGGTTCCCATCTGCGCCGCCCACGCGATCGCTGACGGGTGCGTGACCTTCAGCGCGTCGGCGGTGCGCCCGGATGGAAACGTCACCGTGCAGGTTTCGAGGTAGTCGGGGTGCTTCTGCGGAACCCGCTTCTGGTAGATCTCCTCGCCGTCGATGCCGTCGGGAAAGCGCTGCAGGTGCGCGGGCCGGTCACGCAGCAGGGCCACCATGCGGTCGGCGACCGACAGGTAGTACTCGACCAGCCTGCCCTTCGTGCCGTCCTTGCCCAGCTTCGGAAAGTACACCTTGTCCGGGTTGGTCAACCGGACCTTGACGCCGTCGACGTCGAGTTCTTGTGCGGGCGTTGCCATATCAGGACTCCAGCACGTCGTAGAGATCGTAGTTCAGCGGCGCATCGAGTTGGTCGAACGTGCAGCTCTGCGGATCCCGGTCCGGGCGCCACCGGACGAACTTCACCGCGTGCCGGAACCGCATCCCGTGCACGGTGTTTCCCTCCATCTGGTCGTAGGCCACCTCGCACACCCGCTCCGGCCGTACCGGAATCCAGCGCTTGTCGGCGGCCGAGTTCCAGCGGCTGGGTTCACCGTCGTACACCAGGTCGTCGCCCTTACGGAGCGGCTCGAGGTCGGCCAGCAGGGTGAGCCGCGCCTTGGCGGTGAACGAGGCCGCGCCGCCGACCATCTGCAGTTCGCCATCGTCGCGATACAGGCCGACCAGGATCGACCCGATGCCCTCTCCGCTCTTGTGGATCCGGTAGCCGATCGCCACGCAGTCCGCGTCGCGGGCGTGCTTGATCTTGACCATCTCCCGCTTACCCGGCAGATACGGCCCGTCGATTCGCTTGGCGATCACCCCGTCCAGTCCCGCGCCCTCGAACGTGTTCAGCCACTGCGCGCCCTGCTCCGGGTCTTCGGTGGTGCGGGTGACGTGGCACCACTGCTTTTCGTGGACCGCCTCGGACAACGCCTGCCGACGGGCCCGGAACGGCTCTTTCAACAGGGACGAGTCACCGGTGGCGAGCGCGTCGAAGCCGATGAAGTGCGCCGGGGTCTCGGCGGCCAGCATCGTCACCCGGCTGGCCGCGGGGTGGATGCGCTGCGACAGCGACTCCCAGTCCAGCCGGATTCGCCCGCCGATCTCCCGGGGCACCACCACCTCGCCATCGAGAACACACCGCGGCGCCAACTCGTCACGCAACGCGTCGAGCAGATCCGGAAAGTAGCGGCCGAGGTCCTTGCCGCTGCGTGACTGCAGCATCAGGTCGTCACCGTCGCGGAACACCAGCGCTCGAAAGCCGTCCCACTTCGGCTCATAGGACCACACCCCCGCCTCGGACGGCACCTTGGCCGCGGCCTTGGCCAGCATCGGTTCCAACGGTGGCTGCACTGGGAGGTCCACGATGTCCATACTCACGTAGACCGGCTGACCCGGGCAATGTCATCGCCGCCGCAAGTATGTGCCGGCTATTTCTCGGTGCGCTCCGATGCGACATCGCCGTAGGCATCGTGCAGGCGCCACCATTCATAGGGGCGACCCTGCGGCCGCCCGGGAGGCACATCCTGCCAGTCCTCCTGTCGGCCGAGTGGCGTGATATCGAGGAAAGACCACACCGGGCCAATCTCCTCGATGCCGCGTCCGTTGACGAAATAGGACCGATAGACACGATCGCCTTCGCAAACAAAAACGTTGAGCCCGAACATCTCCTCGACGCCGAAGTCCTGAGAAAATTCATCACCCACAAGGGTGAAAAACGGAATCTCCTTCCACCCCATCCGCGCCTTGAGCGCTGTGATGCGTACTTGCGGGGCAGCCGACACGAACACGAGACTCGTGTCACGAGCCGCCAGGTGCGCAGGATGGATCACCGTGTCGGCAAACAAGGAGCAGCCGGAGCATGCGCCATCCGGCCAGTTCTCGACATCGGGGGCATAGAAGAAGCGGTAAACGATCAGCTGACGCCGCCCGGCGAACAAGCCGAGAAGATTCACCTCGCCGTCAGGGCCGACGAAGCGGTAGTCGTTGCGCACGGGAGTCATCGGCAGCCGCCGCCGCTTTGCGGCAAGGCTGTCCCGCGCCTTCATCAACGCCTTCTCTTCGGTCAACAGGTCTTCGCGGGCTGCCTGCCATTCGTCGCTCGAGACGATTTCCGGCAGCGCGACCTCCTTCTGCTCCATCGATGGCGACGGAATACCGGGACCTTCCTGCTTCGTCCCTTCCTGCTCCGTCATGGTGTCACCCACTCCGGCACCTTGGTCGAAATGTCCATACTCAGGGAGACCGGCTGACCCCGGCAATCTCATCGCCAAGGACGCGCGAGAATGTGCCGATGCAGTTGCCCGTCATGCCGCCGATCTCGCCGATGTTGTCCAAATCGGTGACGACGATCCCGCCTGGGGCGTCCTACGAGCCGAAATGGGACGGCTTCCGGTCGATCTGCTTCCGCGACTCCGACGAGGTCGAGCTCGGCAGCCGCAACGAGCGCCCGATGACCCGCTACTTCCCCGAACTGGTGGCGGCGGTCAAGGCCGAACTGCCGCAGCGCTGTGTCATCGACGGCGAGATCATCGTCGCCACCGATCACGGCCTCGACTTCGAGGCGCTGCAACAGCGCATCCATCCCGCCGACTCGCGGGTCCGCACGCTGGCCGTCCACACTCCCGCATCGTTCATCGCGTTCGACCTGCTCGCACTCGGGGACGACGACTACACGCAACGGCCGTTCGACGAACGTCGCACGGCGCTGGTCGAGGCGCTGGCCGGCGCGGGCCCGTCCATTCACCTCACGCCGGCCACCACGGATCTGACCACCGCGCAGCGATGGTTCTCCGAATTCGAGGGCGCCGGCCTCGACGGGGTGATCGCCAAGCCGCTGACGATCACCTATCAGCCGGACAAGCGCGTGATGTTCAAGATCAAGCACACCAGGACCGCCGACTGCGTCGTCGCGGGCTATCGCGTGCACAAGTCCGGAGGTGACGCCATCGGCTCGCTGCTGCTCGGGTTGTACAGGGCCGACGGCGGGCTCGCCTCGGTCGGCGTCATCGGCGCCTTCCCGATGGCCACCCGCCACCAGCTGTTCGCCGACCTGCAGCCGCTGGTCACCACCTTCGACGACCACCCGTGGAACTGGGCGGCGGCGCATCACGCCGGTGATCGCACACCGCGGACGAACGAGGGCTCGCGGTGGAACGCCGGCAAGGACCTGTCCTTCGTGCCGCTGCGTCCCGAGCGGGTGGTCGAGGTGCGCTACGACCACATGGAGGGTGAAAGATTCCGCCACACAGCGCAATTCAATCGCTGGCGACCGGACCGCGACCCCCGCTCATGTACCTACGCACAACTCGAGCAGCCCGTCATGTTCAGCCTCGGCGACATCGTTCCCGGCCTCGGCGGGGTCAGCTGACCCCGGCGGCGTACAGCTGAACCAGGCCTGAGGCCACCGCGAACCGCGGGCCATGCACCCCGTCGATGTTGGCCCGTCCCACGGCGATCGGCACCGACCGGACGGATTCGGCCACCGAGCGCAACAACTCGTCGTCGAGCGCTCCGCCGCCCGCGAGCACCAGCGCGCTCGGCGCTGCGTCGAAGGCCGACATGGCGCGGGCGATGTTCGCCGCGACCGTCTCCTGCTTGATGGCCAACCGCAGGCTGCGCCACTCCTCGGCGGCCATCCTCGCCGAAAACGGCACCAGCCCGGCACTTCCGCGGGTGCACAGCCGCCCGATCGCCTCCTTGGGCGCCGGGGCGTCGAGGAAGACCCGGCGGCCGTCCTCTTCGTGGACGACGTGCGGGCTCTCCACCCGCACGGCCGGCGTCCTTTTGACCCGCTCCGCCAGGGCATGCGGGATGCCGAGCACCCGCGCGACCGCGACCGTGATCGACTCCCCCGCGCCCGCTGCGATCGCCGTGCGGTCGACGCCGACGAGATCGATTGTGCCGCCGCCGATGTCGCACACGATGGTGTCGCGCGGCAGACCGGGTGTGGTTCGTGCTCCTCGTGCCGCGGCCTGTGGTTCGGTGGCGATGGTGCGGGCCGGCCTGCCGGTCAGCTCCTGCATCGTCTGCGCGGCGTCCTCGACGTGTTCGGCAGCCAGCATGGCCACCACGGTCCCCCGGGTTTCGACCACCCCGCGGCGCAGCCAGGCACCGTTGTCTATCGACGACAGATCGGTGAAGAAGGCGTCGTCGACCGCGATTCCGTGCTCTGCCGCCGGGATTGCGCGCAGCCGCATGCGCACCACGGCGCCGGGAGCCTGCAACCGCAGTACCGCGTGCGCCTGCGCCGGCGTGTACCTCACCACCTGCTCGTCGACAGTGCAGTCGACGTAATCGTCGTCGACCGCGGGCGGTTCGGCCGGCGTCGTGCGCGGGGTGACCGCAATCGCCGGGGAATCCGACAGTTCGCGGCAGAACTCCGCGACATGGTGGATCTCGTCCGGCCCGATGTGCAGGGCGGCCGACAGTGCGATCGGATCGGCCATCGCCCGGTACGCGCGGCCTTCGGCGACGACTTCGACCGCGACCAACGCCCCCGGTTCCAGGCCGTCGAGGTCGACCTCGTCGACGACCGGCACGTCGATGGGGATCCGATTGCGGATCAGCACGGCGTCGTCCTGGGCGGCGATCACCCCCGCGATGCGCCAGCCCCGGTCGACCGCCGCCGCGATGTCGCAGGCGGCCACCTCGAAGTCGGTGACCGCATCGACGGAAACGATTGCGGCACCGTCGATCACGTCGCCGGACAGCGCAGCGAGCGGTACGTGCCGCCCCACCCCGTAGCCGGCGCCCGCCGGTGTGCTGGCATCGGCCCTGCGCAGGCCACGGACCGGCGAGCGGGGCGTCGACGCGGGTGGGATCGGGGCGGTCGCGGTGTCGACCGGCCGCAGCGCGGACAACAGCAGTTCGTCGGCCGCCACCTGCCCGTCGACCTCCATCCTGTGCAGCAGAGCCGCCGCCCCCTCCAACGATTCCCGGGACCCCTTGCGGCCGCGGGTCGGCGCCTGCGCGTGCACCAGCGCCTGCACCGCGCCGTCGCGCACCCGGGCCAGGACGATTTCGGTGGTGTGGTTACCGACGTCGATACCCGCGACGATCAACGCATCAGACCCCGCCGCGCGTAGACGACCGCCGCCTGCCGGACCAGTTCGGCGCAACGGGACGCGCCGCGCCTCTCCAGGGAGACCCGCAGCGCTTCCAGCTCCTCGGGAGTGGAGCGGTTGGGCCGCAGCGCTTCGTAGACGCTCATCACCTCTTCATCGTCGATGGTGGCCAATTCGGCTGCCCGCAGGAAGTTCTCGGCCAGCTGTGGGTTGCCGTTCTCCTCGGCCACGACCGCCTGGTGCGCCAGCGCGGCCGGGTCCATCCGCAGGTCCGAGAGCTGCAACTTGCCGTCGACGGCGGCTTCGACCGTGAATCTGTCTTCGGTCATGAGCGGGTCACCTGCACCGTCATCGGGGGTTGGCCCGGTTCGCTGGCGGCGCGCTCCAGCGCCACGAGAGCGACGGCGCGCGCGTGATAGCGGGCGGAGATGGACTCGTCGGTGCCGCCGGTGAAGATCGGCACGGGCGTCATCCCCTTGGCGTGCAGTGCGGCGTTCTTTCCGAGCTCGCGGTACATCTTCGCGGTCAGCAGCGGCGCGACGCTGAACAGCTCCAGGTTGGCCAGCGGCGCCAGATCCCGGCGGTGGATCAATGCAGTCCCCTTGCCCTGCAACCCGATTCCGATGCCGGACCCGGACAACCGGGCGGCCGTCAGGCCGATCAGCCCGACGTCGATGGTCGATCTGACGCGCACCAGGCGCGAAACGCAGCCCTCTTCCTCGAGCCCGGCCGAGATCTGGCGCAGCACCTCGCCCACCGTCAACCCGCACAGGCTCAGCCAGACGCTGCGGCCCAGCGCGGGCGAGAGCCCGATGCAGATCTCGCGGGGATCGCTGCCCTGGCGGGCGGGCTCGACATCGGTGAACGTGATGTGGCCGCGGTGCTCGGCCTGATCGGCTGTCAGTTCGGCGCCGGTTCGCGCCTGCCGGATGCCGTCTATCTCGGTGCGGCGCGCAGCGGTCGGCGCGTAGCCGGTGCCGGGTCCCGCGTAGTCGTTGGGATCGGTGATCTTGGACAGCACACGGAAGTTGTCGTCGAAGATCGCCGACGTCTGTAACTGGTCGCCGCGCAACCGTTCCCGGGTCAGGCGCATGAGCGCGGCGGCTTCCTCGTCGTAGCCCGTCCGTTTGAGCGACGCGACGACGTCGAAGACCGTCAGCTGCTTGGCCTCGATGGCGACGGCCGCCTCGGCCACCGCCTTCGGATGCCCCCGCGGTAGGTCGCGGGATCCGTTGGCCACCACGACCTGGTCGATCCTGGTGTCGTCGAAATCGGCCAGCCCGAGGTCCCGGTAGACCGCCTGGACCGCCGTCGCCGCGCGGCGCCGTACCCGCTGGAGGTGTTCGGCCGACACGGTGCGCAGTCCGCCGTCGGCGCCCCAGTCCCGCTGCAGGACCAGGAAGTCGTCCATGTCGTCGGAGTTGAAGTTGGACAGCGCAAAGGCGTTGTCGTAGCGCGGAATCGACCCGAAGCCCGAAAAGATGAAGTCTGCGCCGGCCAGCAGCACCGGCAGCGTGTGGGCACTGCGCCGGATGTCGGATTCGGAGATCAGGTTGTCGTTTCCCGCACATGACTCCAGGTCGCGCATCATCACCATCAGGTTCTCGGCGAGCAGTTCCTTCATGCCCTCCGGCACGGAGGCGACCACCCCGACACCGTCGATGCCGCCGTTCTGCACACCCTGCGAGCCCAGCGCCCGGGCCAGCGACACACAGCGCGACTCGAGGTACAGGATGGAACACTTCTCGGCCGCGCCCATCAGCACCTCGGCGCCGCCGCCGCTGGTTACCCTCATCTTCAGACCGCGGGAGGCGTACGCCGACGTCAGGATCGCCTTGCTGAACGGGGTGTCGTCACCGTCGACGAACACCTGCTCGGTGCCGTAGATCGAGATCGTCTCGGCATAGCTGGTCAGCCCGCGCAGCCCGAGCCGCAGTTCCAGCGCCTCCTCGATCGAGCACTGGGCCATGGCCCCCGGGACACCGACCTGGCTGCCGATCAACAGGGCAACGGCGTTGGACGGCGCGTCACCGAGGACCGGTACCGTCGTCTCGACCTCGCGGAATCCGTACGCCACCGCGGAGGCCGCATCCGCGGCGATCAGCAATGGATCGTCGAGCTGATTGGTCACGTGCGCCTGATTGCTCGGCGTGCGCCGCGCCCGCATCTTGCTCATCGCCATCTGCATCTCGACGGGTGACATCACGGCCATCACCCTGGCGAGCTTGGCCGGTGTGGTGCCGCCGATGAGCCGGACCACCTCCGACCGCGGCACGTTGACGTCGACGGCCATCCTCGCGAGCGCCGCGTCGTCGAGCGCCATCGCCTCCTCGGCGACGGCCAGGTCGATCCCGTAGCTGGCGATGAACTCGTCGATCACGTCGAACTCGGCGGCCGGCTTGCCGTCGAGTTCGACGACTTCCTTCCCGCCGGCCCCATCGCGGATCACCAGCGACGGCTCGGGATCGAACGGGCTGTGCATGGCGACCAGTCCGAGCTCGGGGTCGGTGACGCTGAACCCGTCGAGGTTGACCGGCTTTGCGTTCAGAACCCGGAAGCGGCCCAACTCGTCCACGCCGCCGATCCCTTCTCTTCGCTACTCGCGAATCTCCGCATCCTCGTACATGACTCGGCCGATGAGCTCATAGCGCCTCTGGTCACGGTACTTGAAGTACAGCGCGGTCGCGCCGCCGAGGACGAACAGCCCGACCACGATCCACGGAGTGAGCTTGAACAACAGTGTGCCGGATGCGGCGCCTGCCGCGGCGTCCTTGTGCTCCCACAGCAGGTACACCACGTACAGCATGCCGATGCCGCCGAGCAGTGGCGCGAGGAACGTCTTGAACCAGTGCGCGCTGGACGGGTGGTTCTTGTGGAAGTGGAAGTAGGCCACCACCGAGAAGGCGCACAGCGACTGCACGATCAGGATCGCCATGGTGCCCAGGATCGCCAGCAGCGTGTACATGTGGATGTACGGGTCCATGCCCGCGGCGAAGAACGCCAGGATCAGCACGAGCGTGATGCCGGTCTGGACGAACGACGCGATGTGCGGCGAACCGTGCTTGTGGTGGGTGGCGCCGAGCGTCTTCTGCAGTCCGGAGGACAGTCCCTCGCGGCCCATCGCGTACAGGTAGCGCGATGCACAGTTGTGGAACGCCATGCCGCACGCAAACGAACCGGTCACCAGCAGGATGTTGAACAGCGTGATGGCCCATTCGCCGTAGGTGCTTCGAACCGGCCCGAAGAAGATCTCCGAGGAGGTGTCGGCGCTCTGCGCGAGCTCGATGGACTTCTGGGGGCCGGTGCCCGCGATCGCCATCCACGAGATGAAGACGTAGAAGATGCCCACGCCGAGCACGCTGAACATGGTGGCGCGCGGGATGATCCGTTTTGGGTCCTTCGACTCTTCGCCGTACATCGCGGTCGACTCGAAGCCGACCCAGGACCAGAACGCGAAGAACAATCCGAGTCCTGCGCTCGCGCCCGCGACGGCGGCCGGCTGGAACGCGCCGATCGGGTTCAGCGTCTGAGAGACCGCGAAGCCGTCGGGCCCGCCCCCCTTGAACAGCACCGCCAGCCCGCCGAGCGACAGCATGATGATCTCGGTGACCAGGAACACCCCCAGCACCTTGGCGGCCAAGTTCACGTCGAAGTAGGTCAGGATGCAGTTCAGTGTCAGCATCAGCAGCGCGGGCAGGAGCCAGTGGATGTGGATGTTCAGCTGAGACGAGAACAAATTCTGGAAGAAGAACGAGAAGATGCCGATCAGCGAGCCCTCGAACACTACGTAGGCCATCGTGATGATCACGCCGCTCGCCATGCCCATCACGCGACCCAGTCCGTGCGAGATGTAGCCGTAGAAGGCGCCGGTCGCGGTGATGTGCTTGGCCATCGTCGCGTAGCCGATCGCGAACAGGCCCAGAACGACCGTGGCGACGATGTAGCCCGCCGGCGCGTGTGAACCATTTCCGAATCCCACGGCGATCGGCACGTTGCCGACCATTGCCGTGATCGGGGCGGCGGTAGCCACCGCCATGAAGATGACGGCGATGGTCCCGATGGCGTCCCTCTTCAGCCGCTGGACGCCATCACCCGTGTTTTTGTCGCTTCCCTTGCCACTCTGTAGGACTCGATCGGTCATCTGCGCGGATACCTTCCAGGCGAGCGGTAGGAGTCGGATGTGGCCGGGGCCACACCGCGAACCTTCGTATATTGGCACTACCAATTAAGGCTGGCAAGCACTTGGTGCTGTCCAATTGACATAAAAGGTCCGACCTTTTTACGGTGGACCTGCGTCCGATGCACCCACCGCAGGGAGTCCCATGCACGATTACGGCACGTTCTCGTTCGAGTCCAAGGCCCAGGTGCTCGAGCTGGCCAAGAAATACTGGAACCCGGACAAGACGCAGTTCTGGACCGATGCCGGCGTCGAACTCGTCATCGACCGGCGCGAGGGCTACTTCCTGTGGGACATGAGCGGCCGACGGCTGATCGACATGCATCTCAACGGCGGCACCTACAACCTTGGCCACCGCAACCCCGAAGTGATGCAGGCGCTCATCGACGGCATGCAGTACTTCGACGTCGGCAACCACCACTTCCCCTCGGTGGCTCGCACGGCGCTGGCGCAGAAACTCGTCGAATCCGCACCCGCGTCGATCACGAAGGTCGCGTTCGGCTCCGGCGGCGGCGAGGCGATCGACATCGCGCTCAAGAGCGCCCGCCACGCCACCGGGCGGCGCAAGATCGTCTCGATCATCAAGGCCTACCACGGGCACACCGGGCTCGCGGTCGCCACCGGCGACGACCGCTTCTCCAAGCTCTTCCTGTCCGACCGCCCCGACGAGTTCGTGCACGTGCCGTTCGGCGATTCCGACGCGATGGAGCAGGCGCTGTCCGGCGAAGATGTGGCCGCCGTCATCATGGAGACGATTCCAGCCACCTACGGATTCCCTTTGCCGCCAGCGGGTTACCTCGAAGCCGTCAAGGACTTGTGCGTCCGCTACGACGCGCTGTACATCGCCGACGAGGTGCAGACCGGGTTGATGCGCACCGGCGAGATGTGGGGCATCACCAAGCACGGCATCGATCCCGACATCATGGTCGCCGGCAAGGGCCTGTCCGGCGGCATGTACCCGATCACCGCGGCGATGCTCGGCGACCGCGCCGCCCAGTGGCTCGATCAGGACGGGTTCGCCCACATCTCCACATTCGGCGGCGCAGAACTCGGCTGCGTCGCGGCCATCAAGACCCTGGAAATCACCAGCAGGCCCGAGCTGCGGACGTCGGTGCACCAGATCGCGGATTTCTTCGCCGCAGGACTGGCTCGCATCCAGGCCGATCATGCCGACTGGTTCGTCGGGATCCGGCAGAACGGCGTGGTGATCGGGCTCGAGTTCGACCACCCCGAAGGTGCCAAATTCGTGATGCGCGAGCTCTACGAAAACGGTGTGTGGGCGATCTTCTCGACGCTGGATCCCCGTGTGCTGCAATTCAAACCCGGGCTTCTGCTCGAGCGTGAGCTGTGCGAGGACGTGCTGGACCGCCTCGACGTCGCGGTGAGCAGGGCGTGTCCCGCGGCCAGGGCGGGCGGATGACGGTCAGCGAGGACGACATCGCGGTGGCCGAGGCCGCGTTGGCCGCTTACGACCTGGCCCCGGATTCGGCGCTGCGCCTGCTGAACCTGTCCGAGAACGCCACCTTTGCGGTGGACGACGCGGGCACCGGCGAGCAGACCATCCTGCGGGTGCACCGGCAGAACTACCACCGGCCCCACGAGATCGAATCCGAACTCGATTGGCTCGACGCCCTGCGCCGCGACGGCGGTGTCACGGTGCCCACGGTGCGTCCCGCCCGCGACGGACGGCGGGTGGTGACCGTCGACCTCGGGGGCACGGCGCGACACGTCGTCCACTTCGACATGGTGGCCGGGGTGGAACCCGACGAGGAAACCGTGACCGTCGGGGACTTCCATACCCTGGGCGGCATAACGGCTGCGCTGCACGAACATTCGCACCGGTGGTCCAGGCCGCCGGGGTTCGGCCGGTTCTCGTGGGACTGGGAGCACAGCCTGGGTGACGCTCCGCGCTGGGGCCGCTGGCAGGACGCCGACGGTGTCGGCCCGCAGGAACACGGGGTGCTGAGCCGGGCGCAGCAACTGCTGCACAGACGCCTTGACGAATACGGGTCGGGCCCCGAACGGTTCGGGCTCATCCACGCCGACCTGCGGCTGGCCAACCTGCTCGTGGACGGGACGGGCACCGACGCTGACACCGACCCCAAAATCACCGTCATCGATTTCGACGATTGCGGATTCGGTTGGTTCTTCTACGATTTCGGCACCGCGGTATCGTTCATCGAGGACGATCCGGCACTACCCGAATGGCAGGACGCCTGGGTCACCGGCTACCGCCGCCTGCGCCCGCTGCCGGAGGCCGACGAGGACATGCTCGCCTCGTTCGTCCTGCTGCGCCGACTTCTGCTGTTGGCCTGGATGGGTACGCACACCCATTCGAAGGAATCGCAGGCCAAGGCGATCACGTACGCCGCGGGCAGCTGCGCGCTCGCCGAGCGCTATCTGAAATCCAACGGCCACAATCTACTCTGAGCTCCACCATCGGAAAGGGACACCGACATGTTCAGCTCTCTCGAAGGCCGCTCAGCGATCGTGACAGGCGGCAGCAAGGGCATCGGCCGCGGCATCGCCGAGACGTTCGCCGCGGCGGGCGTCAACGTGCTGGTGACCGGGCGCAACCAGGGCGACCTCGACGCATGCGTCGCCGAACTGGCGGGCCGGCCGGGCACGGTGAGCGGGCTGGCCGCCGACGTCACCAGTCCCGACGACTGCGGTCGCGTCGTCGACGCCGCGCTGGAACGCCACGGTGCGCTCGACATCGTGTGCGCCAACGCGGGAATCTTCCCGTCGGGCCGGCTCGAAGACCTCACCCCCGAGGACATCGAGCAGGTGATCGGGGTCAATTTCAAGGGCACCGTCTTCATCGTGCAGGCGGCGCTGTCCGCATTGACGGCAAGCGGCCACGGCCGCGTCGTCGTCACGTCGTCCATCACCGGACCGATCACCGGCTATCCGGGCTGGTCGCATTACGGTGCCAGCAAGGCGGCCCAACTAGGATTCATCCGGACCGCAGCCATGGAGCTCGCGCCCAAGCAGATCACCATCAATGCCGTGCTCCCCGGCAACATCGTGACGGAGGGCTTGATCGAAATGGGCCAGGAGTACATGAACCAAATGGCGTCGGCGATTCCCGCCGGACGGCTCGGCGGCGTGGCCGACATCGGTAACGCGGCGCTCTTCTTCGCCACCGACGAAGCTGCCTATATCACGGGCCAGACCCTGGTCGTCGATGGCGGGCAGGTGCTCCCGGAGTCGAATATGGCGATCGCCGAACAGTAGCCAGCCGGGTCCACCATCCCGTCGGCGATCCTCCACTAGATTGGTCGTACCAAATCCAACGGGGAGGGAGGACCGGTGCCTACCCAGAGCGAGGAACTGCGGCGCCGGCTCGTGGCGGATATCAACGGCGGGGATCCCGGCGCGAAACTGGGCAGCGAGCGTGAACTCGCGGACCACTACGGCACCAGCCGCTCGAGTCTTCGCCAGGTGCTTTCCGCGTTGGAGGAGGCCGGCCTGGTCCATCGCGTGATCGGCCGGTCGGGCGGCATCTTCATCAGCCACGGACAGGTCGAGCGCAAGCTGACCGACGTGGTCGGCGTCCCGGCGTTTCTGGCCAACCAGGGATATGTGGCCGGCACCCGCGTGCTGTCGACCAAGATCACCGCACCGGACCAGGTCACCCAGCACGGGCTGAGGATCGGACCGAACGACTATGTGATCGAGATCCAACGGGTCCGGCTGGCCGACGGGTCGCCGATCTCCCTGGAACTGGCGCAGTTTCCCGCCGATGCGTTCCCCGGCCTGCTCGAACAGCAACTCGGCGGCTCGATCTACGAGATCCTGCAGACCCACTACGGCCTGATCACCGCGCGCGCCGACGAGCGGATCGAGGCCGTGAACGCCACGCCCGACGAAGCGTCACTGCTCGGTATCAAGCCCAAGGCGGCGCTGCTGCTGATCACCCGGGTCACCTACGATCAGCGCGGCACCCCATGCGAGTTCTCCCGGGACTTGTTCCGCGGCGACCGCACCTGCCTAGCGGTCACCGCCCAGGGACGCGGGGTCGGCAAGCAATCGGCGGTGGACACGGCATCGGTCGCGCTGCAACGGCAGGGAGCGGTCTGAGATGAGCACCCGTTGGGAGAAATCGAGTCGTCCGCGCGCCGAAGACTACGACGGCCGCTGGCAATCGCTTTCCGCTGCGGGCCAGAACATTCACGGTGAAGCGGATCTGGTCGAAGCGTTGCTGCGGGAGTCGGGCGGAAATCGGGTGCTCGACGCAGGGTGCGGCACGGGGCGGGTCGCGATCGAGTTGGCGGCGCGCGGCTTTTCCGTCACCGGCGTGGACGCCGACGCTGAAATGCTCGCCATCGCCCGCGCCAAAGCGCCGGACCTCAGCTGGATCACGGCGGACCTTTCCGACCTCGGCGGCTCCGTCGACGACCGCTTCGACCTCGTCGTGTTGGCCGGAAACGTGATGATCTTCCTGGATCCGGGAACCGAGGAACGCGTTCTGCGGGGACTCGCCGGCCGCCTCGTTCCCGGCGGGCTGCTGGTGGCCGGATTTCAGCTCCGGCCCGACCGTCTGGCCATCGACGAATACGACCGGCTCGCTGCGGCGGCCGGCCTCGTATCGGCGGCGCGATGGTCCACCTGGACCCGCGATCCCTTCCCCGGCGCGGATTACGCGGTGTCGGTTCATCGGCGGGCGTGACCCCGTTTAACCACGCCGAAGTGCGGGCAAGCGAGATCCATGAGTGTGACTTCGTTTCAGGACTTTCCCCTCGCCGACCGTGACCGCAAATGGGACGGTGATGCCGCCGAGAAGCGGGTGCGCAAGTGGGCAGGTGCCCAAGAGGGACCCAATGCGAAGTACCGCGATGCGCATGTCTGGTATGACTCCGACAAGAAGGACAACTACACGTCGTACAAACTTCTCATCGCCGACGTCGTCGACGATGAACTCGAGGTCGTGCCGCGCGGGGTGATGGCGGCGGGCGCGATCATGGACGGCGCCCGCGGTGGCGTCGACCTACCCAAGAACGACATCGACCGGGTGAGAAGCCACCTCGCGAAGTACTACGAGAAGATGGGCGAGGAGCCGCCCTGGGAGCGCTCGTAACGTCGGCTAGATTGCGGGCGTGACCCCGCCAGCCGGCGCGGGCCGGTTTGCGCCGAGCCCGTCTGCCGATCTGCACATCGGCAACCTGCGCACGGCCGTGCTGGCATGGCTGTTCGCGCGCTCGACCGGCCGGCGCTTCCTGATGCGGGTGGAGGACCTGGACGACCGCACCCACACCGACATCGCCGACCGCCAACTCCGGGATCTGGCGGCGATCGGAGTGACATGGGACGGACCGGCCGAGTGGCAGACTCGGCACACAATACGCTACGACAGCGTGCTCGACGAGCTGGCCGAGCACGGCCTGCTGTACGAATGCTATTGCAGCCGAAAGGATATCGCACAGGCGCCACGCGCCCCGCATGCACCGCAGGGCGCCTACCCCGGCACCTGCCGCAACCTCACCGACGACGAGCGCGCCATCCGGCGCCTCGAGACGGGCCGGCCGCCCGCGCTTCGCCTGCGCACCGACGCCTCCACCTACACCGTCCACGACCTGCTCCACGGCGACTACACCGGGATCGTCGACGATTTCGTGGTGCGCCGCGGCGACGGGGTGCCCGCGTACAACCTCGCGGTGGTGGTCGACGACGCGGCCGGGAGCATCGACCAGGTGGTTCGCGGTGACGACCTGTTGCCGTCCTCGCCGCGGCAGGCCTACCTGGCGAAGCTGCTCGGTTATCCGGAACCGACATATGCCCACGTCCCGCTGGTGCTCAACGAGGCAGGCGCCCGGCTGGCCAAACGCGACGGAGCGGTCACGCTCGCCGAGATCGGCACGAAAGCCGCTGTCGCGCAGATTGCCTCGTCGCTGGGCTACTCCGCGACCACGGTTGAGCAGATGCTCACGCAGTTCGAGCCGGCCGGACTGCCCCGCACGCCGTGGATATACCGACCGGATTGAGCAGAACCCTATGACGGCGGCCGCCGGCTTGCTAGCGTCCGCCGGTGCGCTTTCTACGAAGACCCCTGCTGGCCGTGTTGCTGCTCGCCGCACTGCTGCTCACCGCGTGTGGTTCGTCGGGCGGCGGTGGTGACAACCCGGTAAAGCAGTCCGGGGTGCTGCGTGTCGGCACCGAGGGTGTCTACTCCCCCTTCAGCTATCACGACCCGGCCACCGGCGAGTTGACCGGCTATGACGTCGACGTCGCCCGCGCCGTCGCCGAAAAATTAGGTGTCCGAGCGGAATTCATCGAGACGCCGTGGGATTCGATATTCGCCGCGCTGGAAGCCAACCGGTTCGACGTGGTCGGCAACGAGGTCACCATCACCCCGGAGCGGCAGGCAAAGTACGACCTGTCCGAACCGTATTCGGTCGGCGAGGGCGTCATCGTCACGCGTGTCAACGACAACTCGATCACATCGCTTGCCGACCTCAAGGGCAAGGTGGCCGCGGAGAACGCCACCAGCAATTGGTCGGACATCGCGCGCAAGGCCGGCGCGCGGGTGGAGTCGGTCGAGGGCTTCACCCAGGCGATCACGCTGCTCAACCAGGGCCGGGTGGATGTCGTGGTCAACGACAGCATCGCGGTGTACGCGTACCTCGCCGAGACCAACGACAAGTCGGTCAAGATCGCAGGCAATGTCGGCGAGAAGAGCGAGCAGGGCTTCGCGGCGCGGAAGAACAGCGGCCTGCTGCCCGACCTGAACAAGGCGATCGATGAGCTGAAAGCTGACGGCACGCTGGCGAAAATCTCGCAGAAGTATCTCAAGGCCAACGCATCCGGCGCGCCCGCGGCGGCCGAACAGCCACAGGTGCGCTCGGCGTGGCAGCTCATCCTGGACAACCTGTGGCCGTTGGCCAAGGCGGCCATCACCAAGACCATTCCGCTGACAGTCATCAGTTTCGTGATCGGTCTGGTGATCGCGTTGGCGGTGGCGCTGGCGCGGTTGTCGTCGAACATCGTCCTCACCAACCTCGCCCGGTTCTACATCTCGATCATCCGCGGCACACCTCTGCTGGTGCAGTTGTTCATCGTGTTCTTCGCACTGCCGGAGTTCGGGGTCAAGATAGATCCGTTCCCCGCTGCGGTGATCGCGTTCTCGCTCAACGTCGGCGGTTACGCGGCGGAGATCATCCGCTCGGCCATCCAGAGCATCCCCAAGGGCCAGTGGGAGGCGGCGGAGACGATCGGCCTGAACTATGCGGGTGCGCTGCGGCGCATCATCCTGCCGCAGGCCACCCGCGTCGCGGTACCACCGCTGTCGAACACGTTGATCTCGCTGGTGAAGGACACTTCGTTGGCGTCGACGATCCTGGTCACCGAACTGCTGCGGCAAGCGCAGATCATCGCGGCGCCGACGTTCGAGTTCTTCGCGCTCTACGGCACGGCGGCGGTGTACTACTGGGTGATCTGCCTGGCGCTCTCGTTGGGGCAGGGCCGCTTCGAACGTCGACTGGAAAGGTATGTGGCGCGATGACCGAAGATCGGGTGGTCGCCGAGGGCGTGCACAAGGCGTTCGGGGACAACGAAGTGCTCAAAGGGGTGTCGCTGCGCGTTGCGCGCGGGACGGCCACCGCCATCATCGGCCCGTCGGGGTCCGGGAAGACGACGCTGTTGCGGGCGCTCAACGCGCTGGACGTGCCCGACAAGGGGGTGATCCAGGTCGGCGAGGAGCGCCTCGACTTCTCCGAACCGGTCGCCAAGGATCAGCTGCGTCGCTATCGAGCCCAGAGCGGCTTCGTGTTCCAGTCGCACAACCTGTTCCCGCACAAAACGGTGCTGGAGAACATCACCGAGGGTCCCGTGATCGTGCAGAAGCGTCCCAAGGAGGAGGCGGTCGCCGACGCCGTCGAGCTGCTGAACCAGGTCGGGCTGGCCGAGAAACGCGACCAGTACCCGTTCCAACTGTCCGGCGGCCAGCAGCAGCGGGTGGGCATCGCGCGGGCGCTGGCGCTCAAGCCGAAGGTGGTGCTGTTCGACGAGCCGACCTCGGCGCTGGACCCCGAGCTGGTCGGTGAGGTGTTGTCGGTGATCAAGGATCTGGCCGTCGAGGGCTGGACGCTGGTGGTCGTCACCCACGAAATCCAGTTCGCCAGACAGGTTTCCAATCAGGTGTTGTTCACCGACCGCGGTGTCATCCTCGAGAAGGGCCCACCCGACGAGGTGATCGGCAACCCCAAGGAGGAACGCACCCGCCAGTTCCTGGAGCGGATCCTGAATCCGTTGTAGACCTCATCGCCCCCGTGAGCGTGCGTGGACTTGCATGATTTTCCGGCGTTTCGTCTGCAGACACGCACACTCGCGGGGGACATTGGGCGGCGGCCGCCGGGTCATCGTCGCGATATCGCCGACGCTGGCCGGGCGGATCATGTACGAGCCGCCGCGGTCAGGGGTTCGCGATCAACTCACCCAGCGGCTGCGCAACGGCTCGGCCATGAAAACCTTCTTCGCCTACGATGAACCGTTCTGGCGCACCGACGGATTCAACGGACAATTGATCTCGGACATCGGCCCGGCCCGGATGTCCAACGACACCTGCCTTCCCGGCGACGACCACGGCGTGATCCTGCTGTTCCTGGAGGGCGACCAGGCCCGGACCTTCGGGCGGCTGCCCGAGGCCGAGCGCCGAGCGGCCTTGACGGCGGAATTGGTGCGCCAATACGGCAGCAAGGCCGCTCATCCCGAGCGTTAGACCGCTACGTCCAGCCGGGCCATTCCGCGCAGCGTCAGATTGGGCTTGTACTCGGGGCCGCCGATCAACCGTGCCTGCGGGAAGCGCACGGTCACCGCGGACAGCGCGATCGCGGCCTCCAACCGGGCCAGCGGCGCGCCGAGGCAGAAGTGCGGGCCCTTGCCGAATCCCAAGTGCCGGATGGTTTCCCGGTCCGGGTCGAACTCATTCGGACGATCACACGATTCGGGGTCGCGGTGCGCGGCGGCGGTCAACAACATCATGGTGTCGCCCTTCGGAACCGTGACACCGCCGATCGTCATGTCGTCACCGGCAATTCGCATGACCAGTTGCACCGGGGGGTCGTACCGCATTGTCTCCTCGACCACCTTCGACACCCGGCCGGGGTCCGCGCCGAGCGCGGTCCACTGCGACGGTGCGCGCAGCATCGCCAGCGTCGCGTTGGCGATCAGGTTGACGGTGGTCTCGTGCCCCGCGACGAGCAGCAGATTGCACGTCGCGACGATCTCATCCTCGGTGAGCTGATCGCCGTCCTCCTCGGCGTCGATCAGCCCGGAGATCAGGTCGTCGCCGGGCGCACTGCGCCGCCGGGCGATCAGGGCCTGCAGGTACCCACGCAGCCATCGCCCGGCCTCCTGACGTTTCTCGGCACCGTCGGGCGCCTCGCCGGTGAGGGTGCTGAACGGGTCGAGCGCCTGCGCCAGCAGTGCCGAGGCCGTGCTGAACTGCGGTTCGTCCTCGAGCGGGACGCCGAGCAGCCGGCAGATCACGGCGACGGGAAGGGGGTAGGCCAGGTCGGCGATCACCTCGAAGGATCGGCGTTCCTCGACAGCGTCGAGCAGTTCGGTGACCATGGCGCTGATGTCGGGCTCGAGCGCCTTCACGACCTTCGGCGCGAACGCCTTGCTGACCAGCCTGCGCAGCCGGGTGTGATCCGGTGGATCGAGGAACAGGAATCCCGGCGGGCCGGGCGGCCGCAGCAGGACGCCCTCGGCGAGCTGCCGCGCCACGATGGTCGACTTCAGGCCGTCGCTCGATGAAGACGGATGGCGCAGCACCTCGTCGCAGTCCGGATACGACGTGAACACCGTCAGGTTGCTGTCGGGCAGCTGCAGCGGGCACTGCGGACGGATCCGCTCGTACGTCGCGTACGGGTCGGCGCGGTTCGACGGGTCGAGTAGCTGGAGCAGAAGCGCCTGGGGATCCGTGGTCGCCGTCATTGTTCCTATTGTGCAGGCGCCGGGTAGTACCGCCCGAGCACGTGCGCCCGTAGCTCGTCGAACTCACCGGCCCGGATCGCGGCCCGGATCTCATCGACGAGCCTGATCACGAACCGTTCGTTGTGGATCGTGGCCAGCGTCGCCGACAGGAATTCCTTCGCCTTGAACAGGTGGTGCAGGTAGGCGCGGGTGTAGTGCGCACAGGTGTAGCAGTCGCAGTCGGCGTCGATCGGGGTGAAGTCCCGCCGGTAGCGGGCGTTGGTGATGTTGAACCGGCCGGTCGCCCCGTACACCGCGGCGTTGCGCGCGACCCGCGATGGCGACACACAGTCGAAGGTGTCGGCACCGGCCGCGACGGCGGCGAAAAGGTCGTCGGGCTCGCTGATGCCCAGCAGGTGACGCGGCTTGTCCGCCGGCAGCTCGCTGGCGACCCACCCGACGATGGTGGCCAGGTTCTGCTTCTCCAGGGCGCCGCCGATCCCGTAGCCGTCGAACCCGCGGCCGTCCTGATCGACGATGGACAACAGCCCGCGGGTGGCCTGCCGTCGCAGGTCTTCGTACTGCGCGCCTTGCACCACACCGAACAGCGCCTGCGGCGCCTTCGAGGGGTCGGCCTCCCGGCCAAGACGAGTCAGCCGGTGGTGTTCGGCCAGGCAGCGAACCGCCCAGTCATGCGTGCGCTGCACCGACTGCTCCTGGTAGCCGCGGGTGTTCACCAGCGTCGTGAGCTCGTCGAACGCGAAGGTGATGTCGGCGCCGAGCTTGTGCTGGATCCCGATGGACACCTCGGGGGTGAACCGGTGGGTGGAACCGTCCAGGTGCGACCGGAAGGTGACGCCGTCATCGTCGACGTGTGCCAGCCGCTCCTTGCCCTCGGCGATGACGTCGTCGGCCTGGACCCGTTCGGTGTCCATCGCCAGCACCTTCTTGAAGCCGGCGCCCAGCGACAGCACCTGAAATCCGCCGCTGTCGGTGAATGTCGGCCCCGGCCAGTTCATGAACGCGCCCAGTCCACCCGCCTCCTCGACGACGTCGGGACCCGGCTGGAGGTACAGGTGATACGCGTTGGCCAGAACAGCCTGTGCGCCAAGCTCTTTCATGGTCTCCGGCAGGACAGTCTTCACTGTGGCCTGGGTACCGACCGCGATGAACGCCGGGGTGTGGATGTCGCCGTGCGGGGTGCGGATCACCCCGGCCCGGCCGAGCCGTCCGGGGAGTTCTGCGTCAACGCTGAAGAACTGGCTGCTCACGCCGTAGATTCTGCACTGTGAGCAAACGCTGGAAACCGTCAGTGGCCGCCGCCACGGCAATGCTGGCCGTTGCGGGCTGTTCCTCGGAGCCGCCCGAGTTCCGACCCGGGCCTGGTGAACTCGTCGCGGGCACCGCCCAGGTGACCGTCAACGGCCAGAACACCGGCACCACCGAGGCGGTGCAGTGCACGCCCGCGGGTTCCCTGACCACCATCACCACCGGCGATCAATCGTCGGGCGTTTCGGCGCTGGTCTCCAACCAGGACGCGCTCACCGCCGAGGCCGTCGGCGTCAACAATGTGGGCGGCTTCACCGGCAGCTACAACGCGGGACTCGGCGGCACGGCGGAGGTCACGATGACAGGCCGAACCTACGACATCACCGGAACGGCCGAGGGCTTCGCCTCCGACAACCCGAGCTTGCGCACCTCCGGCAGCTTCGCGATCAGGGTCTCCTGCTGAGGTGTCGTCAGCGGCAGAAACGAGCGATCGCCTCGGCCAGCTCCTCGCCGGCATCCTCTTGAAGGAAGTGCCCGGCGTTTTTCACCGTCGGGTGGTCGACGCCCTGCGCGCCGCGCATCTGGCCCGCGAAGATCGGTGCCATCGCGCCGGTGATGGGATCGCTGTCGCTGAACGCCACCAGCATCGGGGTCATGCTCTCACACAACGCTTTCCACGCGGCGCGGTTCGCTTCCCAGGCCGGGTCATCGGGTGACGTCGGGATCAGCCCCGGCATCGCCCGTGGACCGATCTTGTATGTCTCGTCCGGAAACGGTGCGTCGTAGGCCGCGCGCACAGCGTCGGTGACCGGTCGCCGGCAGCCGGCCGCGACGAACCAGCCCACCTGCAGGTCCGGCTGAGCCTGGACCGCCTCCCGGAACCGCCACCAGATCTCGGGCATGGGGTGATCGCCGGTGGGCAGGCCGGTGTTGGCCACGACGATGCGGGCGAACCGGTCGGAGTTCTCGGCGGCCAGTCGCAGGCCGATCAGACCGCCCCAGTCCTGCCCGACCAGCGTGACCCGTTGCAGGTCCAGCGCGTCGAACGCCAGCGCGCGCATCCACTCGACATGGCGGGCGTAGGTGTGGTCCTCGATGCGGGTGGGCTTGTCGGAGCGGCCGAAGCCGACCAGGTCCGGGCAGATGACCCGATGCCCGGCAGCGGCCAGGACGGGAATCATCCGCCGATACAGAAACGACCACGACGGCTCACCGTGCATCATCAGCACCGGATCGGCGTCGGACGGGCCGGCTTCGACCCACGCGACCCGCAGCCGTCCGCCCTCGTCGTCGTCGACCTGGCAATAGCGCGGCAAATAAGGGAATTCGGGCACGTCGGCAAAGCAGTCGTCGGGTGTACGCAATGTCCGCATGACCGCGAACCTACCGGCGGCCACGCCGACAATCGCCTACGGAGCCGCGTTTGCGCCCCGGCACTGGGGCCGACAGCCAACTTTCGGCTACACGCAGGCAAATTATTTCGCCTATTCGCATGTCGGTGCATCCGGCGCACACCATACTGCTGGGGATGATCCGCTGATCTTGACGGATCACGACAACCAAAGGAGAACACTGGTGAATCGTGGGTTCGTGGTCGCCCTCGGCGGCGCGGCGATTGTCATCGCCGGTCTGTCGGGCTGTTCGGGAGACAAGAAGTCGGAGAGTTCGGCAAGCTCCGAGGCATCCACCGCATCGGGAACCGCCTCGGTCAGCCCCACCGCGGCACCAACCGGCAGCGACACCAAGGTCACCATCGACGGCCAGGATCAGAACGTCGCGGGCACCGTTGTCTGCAGCCCGATGGGCGGAAACATGAACATCGCGATCGGCGACGCCGCCACCGGCATCGCCGCGGTCATCAGCGAAGGCGACTCACCCGCGGTGCAGTCGGTTGGCCTCGGCAACGTCAACGGTGTGACGCTCGGCTATCAGCAGGGCACCGGCCAGGGCGAGGCGAAGGCCGAGAAGGACGGCAGCGCCTACAAGATCTCGGGCACCGCCACCGGCATCGACATGGCCAACCCCATGCAGCCGGTCAACAAGCCGTTCGAGATCGCGGTCACCTGCCCCTAGCAGTAACACTCAACGTTTCGACAGTGACGGCGGCGTCCCGGCGGGGCGCCGCCGTCGTCGTGCGTGGGATCCGTCAGGCGGGCAGCGTGTAGCCGGCCGCCGACTGCCGCAGCTGCCAGATCTGCGCCGGGCACAGTTCGTTGACGGCCTGATTGATCAGGTAGGCGCCCTGGTAGTAGTCGGCGGTGTTGAAGTCGGCCTTCACCTGGTCGACGAGTTGGGCGTAGCTCATATTGGCGGCCACCCGGTCGCAGATGCTCTGCCCGTAGCCGATGGCGGCGTCGGCATTGGGAAAGTTGTAGCCCGGCCGGATGTGGACATTGACGAGATAGGCCACGACGTCCGCGTGTGCGGCGGGCGCCAACGAGATGGCAGAAACCGCCGAAACCGCTCCGGCGGCCGTCAGGACGGCGCCAAGCAGCGACTTTCCGGACCACGTCATGGCTAGTGAGCGTAATCCGCGTCACCGGCCCGAGTGAGCCGCTTACGCTAACCCCATGAAGCTCTTGGCTGTGGCCGCATTGGCGTGCGGACTCGTCGCGGCCCCGATGGCGCTTGGCGGGCAGGCCTCGGCGGAGCCGGCCTACTGCGACGGCGCCGCATGTGTCCCCTATGTGGACCGCACCGCGGTTGCGGGCGGGCACTGCAATCAGTCGACCCGGTACAACTACGGCCTCGACCGGGCGGGCAACACCTATGCCTGCAATTCCACCAGCCAGTGGGTGCCGTTCCCGCCGCTGGTCGGTATCCGCACGCTGCGGCTGCCGTGCGGTGATGACACCGGTGTCGCACAGTCTCCCGATGGCACCCCGCTGAGTTGCAAGGGCGGCGCGTGGAGCGCCGACTACACGGTGATGTTCTACGGCTGACGCCGGAACCCGGCAAAGCTGCGCACGAGCGGCAGCGAAGCCGACGTCGCGAAACCCGACGGTGCGCCGCAGACGGCGAGCGCCGCATTGAGCACCTGCATCCCGGTGGCCACGCTGGTCCCGCGGTGGCACCCGCGCGCAGGACGTGATCGAAGATCCGATGGAACTCGTTCGTGGTCGGCCCGATGGCCACGACCGGTTGGCCAAAGGCCATGTTGTCGAACGTGATTGCGGTGCTCTCGTATACGCCCCGGGCATCGAGGCGCAGCGGGTGAAACAGAAATGCGGGCGTGACAACGTGTTTGCCGCTTTCCGGCAGCGCGCACACATCATCAGGCGCGCGGTGCACGGCGTATGGAGGACGCAATCGGCGTCCAGCGCCAGGATGGTTTCGGAGTAGACGAGCGCACCGACCAGGTCCAGATCGGGCCCATGATCCAGCACGGCGGTGATCATCTCGCCCCGTCGGATGTTTCGAACAACCGGCACCGGGGCAACCGTGACCAACATGGGACCCACCTGCGTGACTTACCGGCTCCAGACGGGTACACCCTCCGCGTGGCGATCGACAGGCATCCGCGAACGCCGGATCAGCTTGTGATCGAGGTCCCCGCGAACGCGAACCGGCTCGCCGAAGTCCGGACCCGACTCAGCCAGTGGTTGGGAACCGTCGGCGCCTCCGGCACGATCGTCAACGACATCGTTCTCGCCGTGGATGAGGCGTGCACGAACTGCATCGAGCACGCCTACGCAGGTATCGATTCGGGATTGATCCACATCGACGCTAGGTCGCAGGACAAGGCGATCACGGTCGAGGTGACGGACTCCGGCGTATGGCGTACACCCACGCCGGCGCGGAACCGCGGCCGAGGACTATCGATCATGCGCGCGGTCGCTGCGCACGTCGATCTTGCCGAATCGACGAGAGGTACCACCGTCCGCATGGTTTTCGAGGTGCCCGGCTGCACAGCCCCGTGTCAGGACGGCGGCAGTCGGACCACCTGAACGAAGAACTCGTCGATCTGCCGCACGGCTTCCATGAACTGGTCCAGATCGACCGGCTTGGTCACGTACGCATTGGCGTGCAGCTTGTAGCTACGCAGGATGTCCTCTTCGGCCGAGGAAGTGGTGAGCACGACGACCGGGATGTGGCTCAGGTCGGGATCGGACTTGATGTTCTCCAGCAGCTGCCGACCGTCGTACTTCGGCAGGTTCAGGTCGAGCAGAATCAGATCGGGCCGTGGCGCCTCCGCGTGAACGCCGCGCCGGTAGAGGAAGTCCAGACCCTCCTCGCCGTCGTGGGCGACGTGGAGGTTGTTCTTGATCTTGTTGTGTTCGAACGCTTCTCGGGTGATCAGTTCGTCCCCCGGGTCGTCCTCGATGAGCAGGACGTCGATGGCGCGACCGGCAGATGTCATCGAGGATTTCCTTCCGAAATGGCCGCGACCTGCTCGTCGTCGGCGAAGTGTGCAAACGGGATGGTGAAGCGAAAGCGGGTTCCGCCGGTGTAGGAGGTGTCGATCCAGATGCTGCCGCCGTGATGCTCGACGATCTTTTTGCACAGGGCGAGACCGATACCGGTTCCGGTGTAGGCGTCGCGGCCGTGGAGACGCTGAAAGATGATGAACACCTTGTCCACGAATTCGTCGGCTATCCCGATGCCGTTGTCCGCCACGCTGAACGACCACGAGCGATCGGGCTCATCCGGCTGCCGCTCGAATTCGATGACCACGCGTGGTGTGATGCCGTCTCGCGCGAACTTTATCGCATTGCCAATGAGGTTCTGCCAGAGCATCGTCAGCAGAGTCGGGTCACCGGCGATGTGCGGCAGCGGCTCCGCCGGACGAACGATCTCGGCCTTCGATACCTCGATCGCCGTGGCGAGATTCTCCATCGCCTCGTCCAGCGTGGCATCGAGATCGACGTCGGTGAGTGTCGTGTTGAGCCGCCCGACCCGCGAGAACGTGAGCAGGTCGTTGATCAGCACCTGCATGCGTTTGGCGCCGTCGACGGCGAACCCGATGTATTCGGTGCCGCGCTCGTCGAGCTTGTCGCCGTAACGCTTCTCGAGCAGCTGGCAGAAGGACGCCACCTTGCGCAGCGGCTCCTGCAGATCATGCGATGCGACATAGGCGAACTGCTCGAGTTCAGCGTTCGAGCGTTGCAGTTCCAATGCCTGGTCGGCCAGTTGCGCCCGGGCCGAACGCGTGGTCTCCAGTTCCCAGACGATACGCTGTCGCATGTCCTCCACATCGGCCGCGATCGCGCGGATGTCCTTGGGGCCCTGCGGCACGATCGTCACGTCGAAGTTGCCCTCGGTGATGCTTCGGCAGGATGCGGCGAGGGCGTCGAGCGGACGGGTGACCACGCTTCTGACCAGGAACGCCAGCAGGAGCGCCGCGGTGACGAAGACGGCGATCGTCGCGCCGAGCACCACGTCACGCCACTCGCGTACGTCGTCGAGTTCGGCATAGCCGGCATCACGCGCCGTCGTCAGATTGTCGTTCTGTTGGTCGAAAAGCGCACGGAGAGTGTCGAACTGGGCTTTGGCGCGGTCGGATATCGCGCTGTCGAGCACCGCGGGCGCACCCGGCGTCACGCTGGCGATCAAGGGCTCGGCATACGACCTCCGCCAGGCGTCGGCGGCCTGCTCGATCGCGGTGAGGTCTTCGATGAGCACTCGGCGACCGGCGAGATCTTCTCTGATCGTCTGCGCCGCATCCCTTTCCGCGGCCTGCCCCTCGTAGTACGGCTGAAGGAACTGGCGGTCTGCGGCGATCGCGTAACCGCGCATCGCCGTCTCCTGGTCCCGCAGGGCCGCCTGCAACTGATATGCCGAGATGCGCGCCGGGCCGACCTTCTGGGTCAGATCGCGCAATATGTCATCGGCGTGAATAAGGAGCAGCGCACCGGCGACGGTCCCAGCCAGCACCACCACGACCATGACGGACAGCACTAGATTCTGCCAGCCCTGCACCGTGAAGCGTGAACTCCGTAGCCGTCTGCGGGCGGGCCCCACCGGACCTGTCACCTATCCGTTGTCCGCTCCACCCGCACGACCGCGATGTCATCGCTGATCCCGCCAACCGATTGGGCGCGTTGTTCGACATCATTGATCAGCGTGTTGACGAACTGATCGCCCGGCAGGGCGGCGTGTGACCGCGCGAGCTGGAGCAGTCCTTCTTCGCCCAGGCGTTCCTGGCCACGCCCGGAATGTCCCTCGAACAGACCGTCGGTCAACAGGACGAGCCCATGTCCGGCCGGCAGTTCCAATTCGTTCAGCGGCCACTCGGTGCCGTTGAACCCGAGCGCCGGACCGGCCGGCGGCTCGAGCCATTCGACGGTGCCAGGACCGTGCAGCAGCATGCCCGGGTGTCCCGCCCGTACCGCGTTGAAAGTCAGATCGACAGGTGACAGGGCGAGACTCAGCACCGTCGCGAAGATGCCCTTGCCCGGCCGTTCGGCGCTCAGGATCCGCTCGAGCTGCCGCATCCTCTCATTGCCGCGTAGGCCCGCGAATGTCAGTGCTCGCCAACCAATTCGGAGCGCAACCCCTAGCGCAGCCTCGTCGGGGCCATGTCCCGAGACGTCGCCGACCATGATGTGGACCGTGCGGTCCGGCGTCTGGACGAAGTCGTAGAAATCGCCTCCGAGCAGCGCGTGCCGCCGGCTGGGGCGGTACTGGGCCACTATGCTCACACCCGGGTCATCCAGCAGCAGCGGGGACGGCAGCAGCCCCCGCTCGAGGCGGGCATTCTCCCTCGCGCGCAGCTGGCTCGCGCGTAGGTCGACCGCGGTCAGCTCGGCGCGCTTGCGCTCGATCGCGTACAGGATTGCGCGACTCAACGTCTCGGGTTCCACCCGGCCCTTGACCAGGTAGTCCTGGGCCCCCGCGGCGACCGCGGACACCCCGAAGTGTTCGTCGTGCAGACCGGTCAGCACCACGATCGGCAAGGTGGCGTCGCGTTTGGCGACCTGGTCCAGCGCCGTGATCCCGTTGGCGTCCGGCAGGTTCAGATCGAGCAGCAGGCAGTCGGGCCGGTCGGCGCCGAGAACCCGCTCCGCTTCCTCGATTGACTTCGCCCACACCACCTGGATGTCGGCACCCGCATCCGCGATCAACTCCTCGACGAGCAGCGCATCCCCGCGGTCGTCCTCGACGAGGAGTACGGAGTACGACTGCTGATCGGCCGTCAGCACGACCGCGTCACCACTCGCCAGTTCGAAATCGAGGTCGGGCGACCCACGCATAAGCAACCACGCTTCTTCACGTTAGTCACCGTGGTCGCCATGACCTCTGCTTTAGTGACGGTCCGACAATAGCGGCGGGCACCAATGACCGCCCGCCCAGGCTATGTACCTACCGCCACCCTAGCGCGACCCCTCCGTCGACGGCACTCGACCGGCTCAGGTACCGCTCGGCGTCGAACTGCTGGGGTTTCCCGGACAGGACAAATCGACGGTCACCGTCTGGAATGTCCCCGGTTCGAGTGGTTCGAACACCACCGGATGCATGCCGAGAACCTGACACTCACGCTTATGGGTTTCACTCATGTAGGCGATATCCCTGTCGAGGCCGTTGAGCATGACGTTGTAGCCCCAGTCCTGCAGTTGCCTGATCACGTCGCCTGCGTAGGTGCCCATGTTCTGGATGTAGTCGGCGTACGCCACGCCGGTGCCCATCGACCCCCCGATGGCGAAGGTCAAGGCCAGAAGAGCCTTTCCAAGCATCGATGTTCTCCTTTGAACTCGTGCTGAACTCAAGGTGAACAGGAGTTTAACTGCAATTTCATTCAGCACGGCCCGAAGTCGCCGGATACGACGAGACAATTTGTTCCGAATAGCAATCGACCCGCCACCGGAAAGATGACGGGTGCCTATCAGTCAATTCGAACTGTCAACAATTGTTGACGGATCCGCAATTACCAAAAGAGTCGGTCAGGTTGCGGAGCTCTTCGTATTCGCTGTCCCTGGCCGCCTGCGCGAGCCCTTCTCACACCCCGCGCTCGACGGGGAGCAGCCCGCGGTCGACGGCGGCGACGAGCGCGGCGTGGTCGGCTTCGGTCTGATCGGCGTAGCGGCGTGCGAACGTGCCCAGTGCCTGGTCGACGCGGTCCGAGCTACCCATGTAGCCGGCGATCATCGAGGCGCCACTGGTGCGGGCATGCCCCTTGGCGAGGAGCTGCCCGACGACTCCGGCATAGTCACTGAGCGCCGCGGCGTCGATCGCGTCCAAGGGGATGCGCCCCTTCATGTTTCGGAACTGTCGCACGTAGTACTGCAGTCCGTCCATCGTGGTCCAGCCCAACAACGGATCGCTCACCGTCTGCAGCGACTGCTGGTATTCCACGACGCGCTGTCCCTGGTGTGCGTGCCACGCCGACTCCCCGTGGACGTAGCGCGCCAGCACCGACCGACGGGCCTGTTTGAGCTGGAGGAACACGACGTCGTCTTCCGAGGAGCCCTCCAACAGCGCCACATACGCGCGCAGGCCGACACTGCCCACGCCCACGACCTTGTGGGCGACGTCGATCAAGGTGTAGCCGCCGAGCACGCGCCGCCAGTAGGAAGGCAGCGTTTCCAGATAGTCGTCGAGCGCCTCGGCCAGCCATTCCGCTTCCTGCGCGGGCAGTCGCGTGATCAGCGGCGGCTCCTCGACGATCTTGCGCTGCCCCGCGACCTCGTGGGTGAAGCGCGGCAGCGCCCGGTCGCCGGTCCGGTGCCGGGCTCGCTTCGCCGAACGCACGACCTCCTCGTTGAGGGGGCCGGCCGTCTCGGCTGCCAGCCTGTCGACGTCGAGCCGAACGAAGGACCGGGTGAAGAGCGGAAGGTCGGCGAGTCTGCGTAATTCGTGGCGGTAGGACGCGACGCATGATCGCACCGCGTCGCTGCAGTGCTCTTCCGAGGTCCCGTTGTGGCGACCGGCCAGCCAGATGCTGGCGGCCAACCGCCGCAGGTCCCACTCCCAGCCGCCCGGGTGCGCCTCGTCGAAGTCGTTGAGGTCGATCACCAGGTCCCGCTCCGGGGAGGCGTAGAACCCGAAATTCCCGAAGTGCGAGTCACCGCAGACCACCGGAGTGATTCCCGTGGCAGGCAGGCGCGCGACGTCCTCGGCCATCACCACGGCGGTGCCGCGGAGGAATCCGTACGGCGAGTCGATCATGCGCCCGACCCGGATCGGGATCAGCCGGTCCACCCGGCCCCGGTGGCTGATGTTGATGAGGTTCACCGGGTCGGGCCGATCGGGTGGCGCCGTCCAGTCGGCCAGCGCCCTGCGCGGCACCCGTTTACGCAGGCTCTTGCCGAGGGCATATCGCTCGGCCCGCGTCACCGGCCGCTGGCGCAACGACCGGTACGCCGTGCCGTCGGCCTCGGCGAGTACCGTGTGGCCGCCCTTCGGCGCGGTGCCGTCCATGTCTGGCGATGCTACGTCCATTGACCGTGCCGCAAACCACATGAGCGTCTTTGCCCTGCGGCCAGCCTCTTCCGATGGGTCAGGACGTCGACCTCACAATCGGCACCTCGGCAGGCAGCATCGTGGGCAGCTACGTCAGCGCCAGAACTGTGACCGAGACGTTCACCACACTGTCCGGGCTCGCCCCGAATCCGGCCGCGATGGCCGAAATGGTCGTCACCGACACGGGAGCCGATCCGCAGCGGCGCGCGACCGGGTCCTGAGCACGGCCACCTCGACCGACGCCGCCGGCATCAAGAGATCGGCCGTGCGGCGATGGTGGCCCTCAACGTCCCTGCGCAATACATCGCCTCGCTGAACCGGTTGCTGGGCGGCGCCACCTGGCCGAGCCCCAAACACCACACCATCGCCGTGGACTGCTTCACTGGTCGTCGTGTCGTCCGACAGTGGCATCGACATTGCCACCGCATGTGCGGCCAGTTCCACACTGCCCGAGTCACCGACCGGGTATGGCTGGGTGATCACTTCTGCATGGACGGTGCGATCAGCCCGTCGAGCACCCAGTCAGGTACCCTCGCCGGCGCCGAACGTGTCCTCATCTTCTCGATGGTGAGCAGGCCACCGAAGTCCGGTTCCTTCGGCCTGACGATGCGCACCAATCCCGACGAGATCCACCAGGAGGTCTCGCATCTCGAATCCACCGGCTCGACGGTCAAGCTGGTCTGCGCCGACCCTGATGATGGCATCGACTTCATGGCTCCCGCGCAGCTCGAGAACGCCCTGGCCCTCGGCGCGGCCCGGGCAGAGGCCGACATCGCAGACCTCACATCGTTCTGGAACGACTGACTCGCTACCGGCTGGCGCGGATGGCCTCGAAGACACCGGGATCCAAAAGGGTTGAGGTGTCACCGAGCTCGCGTCCCTCCGCGACGTCACGGAGCAGGCGCCGCATGATCTTGCCGCTGCGTGTCTTCGGGAGTTCCGGCACGACGTGGATCTCCCTTGGCCGGGCGATCGGGGAGATCTCATCGGCCACCTGCTTACGCAGTTGCGCGACAATATCGTCCTCGTCGGCGTGGTTCGCCGTGAGGATGACGAACGCACAGATGGCCTGGCCGGTGGTTTCGTCGGTAGCACCGACGACGGCCGCTTCGGCCACGCCGGAATGCCCGACCAGTGCCGACTCGACCTCCGCGGTAGAGATCCGGTGTCCCGACACGTTCAAGACGTCGTCGATGCGCCCGAGTACCCAGATGGCGCCGTCGGCGTCGTAGCGGGCGCCGTCTCCTGCGAAATACCAACCCTGTTCGGCGAAACGCGACCAGTAGGTTTCCCTGAACCGTTCCGGGTCGCCCCAGATGCCCCGCAGCATGGACGGCCACGGCTGGTCCAGCACCAGATAGCCACTCACCTGCTCGCCATGCGTAGGTTGCCGTGGATTCTGACGCGCTTCACACCCCTTCACCTTGAAAACCAGGCCGATTGCTGGACAATGCCAGCGTTTCGACTGCCAATTCGCTCTGTGTTTGCACTGGGCCGTCCGTTGCCGAAATCGAGACCAGTCAAGAATCGCCGTCAGGACCGCGGATCAGGTGCTGGGCATCGACACGACATCGACAGGCTGCTGTAGCGACCGTCCGGCCGCTGGGTCAAGTTTTTGCCAATCGTTCCGCCGAACGTTCGGTTTCATGGCCTGGGTTCAGGCATACCCCCGCCACGCGGCGGCGCTTCCGGGTCTCTGAACATCTTTGTGTTACAACGAAATTGCGGTCAGACCGTCGATGCGACGTCCCGAGCGGATGATCATGAAAACACCGTGGTCGAAGGTCTTTTCACGACTCGCTCCCATCGACACCAAGGGACTCAGTGCTGGATCGTCCCCACGATGCGGGAGGTCAAACTGGTGTACTTTGTATCGGCCATCGCCGTAACTGATGAATACTCAACGCCGTTCACGTATGGTCTGACGCTGGCGGTTTGTCGGGAACGAGGTGTCCGCTCTGCACGTATTTTCGTCTGCACCGGCAACATTTGTCGCTCACCCACTGCGGAGCGACTCGCCGCGGCGTACGCCGCACGGCTTCACATTCCGGACTTCACAAGATCTAGCGCTGGAACCCGCGCGATGGTAGGAAGTCCGATGCACCACGACGCGGCGCTCCTCCTCGAAAGCCTGGGCGGCCAGGCGTCCGACTTCGCAGCGCGACAGCTGACGCCGAAGATCGCATCAGATGCCGATCTTGTTCTCGCCATGACGAAGGCACATCGCGACGCGGTCTTGGAACTCGCCCCGCGTCAGCTCAACCGAACCTTCACGCTGAGCGAGACCGCTCACCTCGTATCCGAGTGCAATGCCCGAGACGTCACTGAGCTCGCAGCGCTTCGTCCGCAGTTGGCGGCACACGACCGGCCGGACATTCCTGACCCGATCGGGCAGAGCCAGGACGTCTTCATGATGGTTGCTTCACAGATCGCCGACCTTATGCCGCGGATCCTCCAGCTCTGTCGTCGGGGCTAATCGCAGGCCTTGGTCGTCACCGGTTGACTGGTAGCCTGCCGTCAAACTGCAGGTGCACAGGGAGGACATGCCTTCTCTTGTCCCTCAAGTGGCGTGTGGGTCTGACCGCGCTGGCGGTTGCAGCACTGGTGTTCTGCGTCGTCACGTTGCTCATCCGCGCTCTGCCGTTGTCAAACGTGATCGTTCTGGTGATCGCTGTCGGGTCGCCGTACGTCACGTTGGTCGCCGTGGCAGGTTTGGTGTTCTCGGCACTAGCCCGCCGGTTCCTTCTGTCGAGCGCCGCCGTGGTGGTCCTGGTGGCCACGCTGGTGGTACAGATCCCGTGGTACTACTTCGGGCATCCGGTGGAGTCCAAGCAAGACGCGCATATCCGCGTGCTTTCCTCGAACCTCCGCAAGGGACGGGCGGACGCGCCGTCGTTCGTCGGGCTGGCGAGAGCGAGTGCGGATGTCGTCACCGTGTCGGAGCTGACTCCGGAGGAAGTCGAGCGTTTCTCGCAAGCCGGGATCGAAAGCGTATTTCCCTATTCATTGCTTTTGCCCGCACCCGACGCAGCGGGAATCGGTATGTGGAGCCGGTTTCCGCTTGCCTTCGTCCCACCGTCGAGGCCACGAGATACCGCCATCCTCGCCGCACGGCTGCGGATCCCCGGCGTGCGCATGGACCCCCTGGTGGCCAGCGTGCACATCGGATCGCCGGTCGCACATGACAAAGACTCGTTCGCCGACTGGCGAACCGGTATCGCCGATACCAATGAGGCAATGACCGACTTCACCGACGCCGCGGGCCCGGCGGCGGTGATTGTCGCCGGCGATTTCAACAGCACCCCCGACATGCGTCAGTTCCGCGATCTGCTGACCAATGGTTACCGCGACGCCGTCGAACAGACTGGCGCCGGCTTCGCACCGACCTTTCCTTCTCGCCCGTGGCATCCGCCGCTCATCACGATCGATCACTTGCTGACTCGTCATGCCAGTGCTACATCCATTCGCACGGTCTACGTGCCCGGGTCCGATCACCGCGCCCTATTAGCCACAGTCGAAGCGCCGGTCCATCAGCCGAAGGACACCTCACTGGGCATCGGTAGCCTGAACGGAAAGTGAGGCTGCTACGGCCGGGTTTTGCCGCGATAACCGGCGGGTAGAGACCGGCCATGATTCCGTTCATCTGCCCGAGGTGTGGGCGAATCGATATCGACTCCGCAAACTGCTCGTCATGCGACGGTCCCGCCGAAGATGCCGATGCGCTCGACTGACATACGGCTCCATAAGGCGATGGGTGTTGGCGGGCAACATGGTTGAGTTGTCGCGCCCGTTCGTCGACCACGTCATTCCGGAAATGTTCACCCAGACTTTCCCTGTGGTTCGATTCCCCGGCGAGACGTTCCCAGGGGTCTAAGCAACGATCCTGGGGTGCCTCTGAATCGACTGACTGCTCCAGGAGAGATTCCCGACACCGGCATTCCGCCGGCTCTTGCCGCGAGCATGACGATGGCCGAGCAGTACGACTGGCATCAGGGGTATCTGCGTCGGCACCGGGTATCCAGGCGGAGCTTCTTGCGCGGATCGGCCGCGGTGGCGGCGATCGCCGCGGTGGGACTCTCACCGTTCGGCCGCCGCGCCTATGCCCAGGATTCACCCCTTGCGGTGGCGAACCGACGGGTGGGATACGGCACGGACGCATCCAGCCAATTGCGCTTGGCCGCCCAGCTGTCGCGAAACCCCGCCAGCACCAAAGTTTTCCTCGATCACGGCCCGACACCTGCGCTGGGGGCGACGGTCGAGGCCGAGGTCCGCAACCTGATGACCCAGATCCCGGACAGCAACGGCGGCGTGTTGGCCGCCGAACAGTTCTATGTTCACGCACCGGTGGACGGGTTGCCCGCCCGGCTGCCCCATTTCTACCAGTGGCGCACCGACGATGGATTCGTCAGCGATATCCGTTCGGCGGCCACCGCGATGCCCAGCTCGCGACAGGCGGTGGGGCCGTTCCGGTTCACGATGATGGGCGACCAGGGCACCGACGACACTCCGGTGCTCCCACCCGGTCTGGCTCGTGGCATCTATGACGACAGCTACTACAAGCCCGACAACGATCCGGACGCTCGGCACACAGACAACGTGCTGAACCAGATCGTCTTGTCGCGCCCCGACTTTCACATCCTCGCCGGGGACATCGCGTACGCCGACCCGTCCGGTGACGGCAAGAAGGCCACCTTCGTGCCCTCAGCGGCCAACCCCGCGAGCGGCTTCGACAAGTTCAACCCGTTCGTCTGGGATGTGTACTTCGGGTCCATCGAAGCCAGCGCGTCGACGGTGCCCTGGATGTTCGCCACCGGCAACCACGACATGGAAGCCGCGTATCCGGCGCACGGCTACGGTGGCCATCTGGCGCGCCTGGATTTTCCCGGCAACGGTCCGGCCGGGTGCCCGTCGGTGTACTCCTTCACCTACGGCAACGTCGCGGTGCTCTCGTTGGACGCCAACGACGTCAGCTACGAGATCAAGGCCAACACGGGCTACTCGGGCGGCGCCCAGAACTCCTGGGTCGAACGCACATTGGCCGCACACCGGGCCAACCCCGATATCGACTTCATCGTCTGCTTCTTCCATCACTGCGCCTACTCCACGACCGACTCCCACGCCAGCGACGGCGGGGTGCGGGCGGCCTGGGGTGACCTCTTCGACCGGTATCGGGTCGACGTGGTGCTTCAGGGCCACAACCACGTCTTCGAACGCACGGATCCCATCCGGGGCGACAAGCCGACGACGGTCGCCGCCGACAACGCGATCGTCTATCCGGAAACCGACGGCACCGTCTACTACACGGTCGGCAGCGCCGGCCGGCCGCGATACGGTTTCCAGCCCGGTGAGCTGGAAAGCTACCGCGGACACGAACTCGACGACACCTCCGTGCCCAACAGCTACGTCTGGACGGCTCAAGGCGACAAACAGCCCGAGGCCGTCGGGTGGTCACGGGTGCGGTATCGCAACTACGCGTTCATTCGGGTCGACGTGCGCCCCGGCACCTTCGTCAGCGAGATGGACGTGGTGGCGGTCGACGAATACGGCGGAGAATTCGACAAACTGACCTACCGTCGGCAGGTTTCCTAAGGCCTCAAACGCGCAACGAGTAAGTGCGATCCGAATCAACAGCCGTGTTCGCGTTCGAACGCGTCGTAGGCCGCGGCTATACAGTCCGCCGCCGCGTCGGGATGTTCGTATGCGACAAAATCAATGGCCGCCAAGGTATTCGGCCCAAGATTCGAACACGTCGGTGTGGCGCGGCCGGAGGTCAGCGCCAGATTCAAGAACCCCTGGAAGGTGGCACGCACGTCGTCCTCCCGCGGGGGCGGTTCAGCAAGCACCTTCTCCACGATAGGTGGCCGGAGACCGCCATGGTCGAGTGCGACCTACCGTTTGCGAGACGTTAACTCAGCGAAACCTACCGAAGGCGAAACTCCGCAGGCGGCCTCATGTCATCAGCGCGACGTCGATGGCGCCGGCGCTGAGCACGTGATCGAGGATCATCGCCGCGCAGCCGATCACGCCGGCACGATCGCCGTGAGTAGAAGGCAGTATCTGTAATTCGCGGGTGGCCAGCGTGCCTGCGTTACCGAACACGGTTTCGCGCAGGCCGGCGACGAGGATGTCGTAGGCCTTGGCCATGTCTCCGGCGAGGACCAGCGCTGCGGGGTTGAGCAGGTTGACGGCACCGGCTAGCACCTCGCCCATCCGCCGCCCGCTTTCCCTGATCAATCGACGCGCGTCGGGGTCGCCGTCGACCGCGAGGTCGACGAGAGCGCGGACGTGCCCGACGGCGCGGCCCTGTTGCTGTATCTCGCGGACCAGTGCCCAGCCCGCCGCCACCGCCTCGAGGCAACCGGTATCACCGCAACGGCAGACGATTCCCTCCGCGGCCGCAATCTTGGTGTGCCCGAATTCGCCCGCCCCGCCGAGTGCGCCGCGTTGCAACACGCCACCGGCGACGATGCCGGCACCCAGTCCGGTTGAGGCCTTGATGAGAAGCATGTCGTCGAAGCGGTCCCGCTGTCCGCGCCGCTCGGAGAGCACGATGACGTTCGCGTCGTTGTCGAGACGTATCGCCGCGCTGGTCAGCTGTCGTAGGTACGGCGGCAGCGGGATGCCGTCCCAACCCTTCATCGTGGGCGAATCGAGACTGCAGCCGCGGGCCGTGTCGGCGGTCCCGGGGATGCTCAGACCTACGCCGCGTACCTCGTCGGGCCGATGGCCGCTGTCTTCGAGCAGGATTTCGAGGCGTTTGGCAATGTCGGGCATCAGTTCATCCGGTCCGATGCCGACCTCCTGGTCGATATCGGCCATTGTCAGTACCCCGCCGGCCAGGTTGCAGACACCGAGCTGAGTGCGGCTTCTGCCGATTGCCGCGGCCAACACCACGCCCGCGTCCGCATTGAAGACCAGCCGCGCCGGGGGACGACCTCCGGTGGACGCCGCCTCGGCACGGTCGAGCACCAGCCCCGCTGCCAACAGGGTGGACACCCGAGAGGCGACGGCGGTTCGGGACAGCCCGGTGATGAGTCCGATCTCGGCGCGGGTGGTCACGGCTTCATCACGAATCAGGGCAAACACCTCGCCGACGGTCGCACCTGCCTTCGGCGACCGTGACAAGCGCATATCCGACATTCAACCAACCCGTTAATGCACAATCAAGCCCTAAACTCCAATACTTTGTTCGAGAAAATACTTAAGTCGGATTGCATCTAGGCCTAACCCCCCGTACCGTTCGAACCGACACACCCCCGACATACGTCAGGAGACCCATGTCGACCCCGACCCCCGTGGCACCCTGTGACTTCGTTGTTTTCGGCGGAACCGGTGATCTCGCCGTCCGCAAGCTTCTTCCCGCGCTCTACCTGCGTGATCGCGACGGTCAACTGTCCTCCGATACCCGGATCATTGCGGCGTCGCGTGCCGGGCTCGACGAGCTGGGCTACCGCGACAAAGTGCGCGGCGAGCTCGGCCGGTTCGTCTCCGAGCACGCTCTCGACGAGCAGACGCTCGGTCGATTCCTCGCCCGGTTGCACTACGCCAGCATCGACTTCGCCGACGGCGATGACTGGGATCAGCTGACCGCCCTGTTGCCGGCCGACGATGCCCGAGTTCGGGTGTTCTACCTGGCCTGCGCTCCGGGCCTGTTCGGGCCGATCTCTGCGCATCTGGCCGCCCACCGACTGGTACACCCATCGTCACGGGTGGTGCTGGAAAAGCCGATCGGCCGCGATTTAGCCTCTGCGTGCGCCATCAACGACGCCGTCGGGTCGGTCTTCAGCGAATCCCAGATTTTTCGCATCGACCATTACCTCGGTAAGGAAAGCGTTCAGAACCTGCTCGTCACCCGATTCGCCAACACGTTCTTGGAACCGCTGTGGAATTCGAGCTGGATCGACCACGTGCAGATCACCGTGTCCGAGTCACTCGGTGTCGGCACCCGAGGCGGCTACTACGACACCTCGGGCGCGCTGCGCGACATGGTGCAGAACCATTTACTGCAGGTGCTGTGCCTGGTCGCGATGGAGCCGCCCACCTACGTCGACCGCGAGACGGTGCGCGACGAGAAACTCAAAGTCCTGCAGGCGCTGAAGCCGATGACACCGTATGACGTCGAACACTGCACCGTCGCGGGCCAGTACACACCCGGTCTGGTCGACGGGGTGGCGGTCACCGATTACCTGACCGATGCGGAGAACCCCGACAGCCGCACCGAAACCTTCGCCGCGGTGAAAGCCGAGGTGCGTAACTGGCGCTGGGCGGGCGTGCCGTTCTACCTGCGCACCGGAAAGCGCATGGAGCGGCGCTGCTCGGAGATCGTCATTCAATTCAAACCCGTTCCGCACCGGATGTTTCCGGACAGCGAGGGCAGCAGCCAACCCAACAAGCTCGTCATTCAGCTGCAGCCCGAGGAGGGCATGCGGTTGCACATGACCGCGAAGGAACCGGGCCCCGGTGGTATCCGGCTCAAGCCCGTCTCGCTGAATCTCAATTACACCGAGGCCTTCCAACGGCCATCTCCAGACGCCTACGAGCGACTGCTGATGGACGTAATCGGGGGAAACCCGACACTGTTCATGCGCCGCGATGAAGTCGAGGCGGCCTGGGCGTGGGTCGAACCCATCCTGCTCGGCTGGCAGTCCGCCGAGCGGGGCCCCCGCCGGTATCCAGCAGGCACCAACGGACCCACCGACGCGACCACCCTCATCGAGCGCGACGGCCGCACCTGGCACGAAGGAAGCACACCATGACGACCATCCACCCCGTTCTCAACACCGTGACCGATCGTATTATCGAGCGCAGCAAGGCATCTCGCGCAGCCTACCTGGAGCAGATCCATGACGCCGCGGACCGCGGGCCGGCTCGCGGCCGGCTGGCGTGCGCGAACCTGGCGCACGGGTTCGCCGCGACGGGAAAGGCTGACAAGGCCGCGCTGCGCGGCATGGTCAAGCCGAACATCGCGATCGTATCGTCTTATAACGACATGCTCTCGGCCCATAAACCGTTCGAGGCCTTCCCCGCTCAGCTCAAACAGGCGGTGATGGAAGCCGGCGGTATCGCCCAGTTCGCCGGCGGCGTGCCCGCCATGTGCGACGGCATCACCCAAGGCCGTGATGGCATGCAACTTTCGCTGTTCAGCCGGGACGTGATCGCGATGTCCACCGCAATCGCACTGTCGCACGACATGTTCGACGCCACGCTGATGCTGGGCGTGTGCGACAAGATCGTGCCCGGCATGCTGATCGGCGCCTTGGCGTTCGGTCACCTGCCGACGGTGTTCGTCCCGGCCGGTCCGATGACATCCGGACTTCCCAACGGCGAGAAGGCCAGGGTGCGCCAACTCTACGCCGAGAACAAGGTGGGCCGATCCGAACTCCTCGACGCCGAGGCCGCGTCGTATCACGGCAGTGGAACGTGCACGTTCTTCGGCACCGCGAACTCCAATCAGCTGCTCATGGAAGTGATGGGCCTGCACCTTCCCGGTTCGAGCTTCGTCAATCCCGACACCCCGCTGCGCAGCGCACTCACGGCCGAGGCCGGGCGCCGGGTGACCGCACTGACCGCGCTGGGTGAGTGCTACACACCCGTCGGCGAGATGATCGACGAACGCGCCGTCGTCAACGGGTGCGTCGCGTTGCTCGCAACCGGCGGTTCCACCAACCACACCATGCACCTGCTGGCGATCGCCCAAGCCGCCGGAATCACGTTGACGTGGAACGACCTATCGGACCTCTCCGCAGCCGTCCCGCTGCTTGCCCGGATCTATCCCAACGGCAGCGCCGACGTCAATCACTTCCACGCCGCGGGCGGTCTCGGCTTCACCATCGCCACTCTGCTCGACGCCGGTCTGCTACACGAAGACGTCAAAACCGTTGTCGGTGAGGGGCTTCGCCGGTACACCCAGGAACCGAAACTCGACGGCGAAGCCGTGCGCTGGCTCGACGGCACCACGATGAGCCACGACACGTCGGTACTGCGGGGCGTCGAAGACCCATTCGACACCGACGGCGGATTGAAAACCCTTGCCGGCAACCTCGGCTCGTCGGTGATCAAGACCTCGGCAGTCAAACCCGAGCACCGTGTCGTCACGGCACCCGCCGTCGTCTTCGACGACCAGGCCGACTTCCTCGCCGCATTCCAAGACGGGCACGTGGACGGTGACCTCGTCGCGGTGTTGCGGTATCAGGGTCCGCGCGCGATCGGGATGCCGGAGTTGCACAAGCTCACTCCCGCGCTGGGAGTGTTGCAGGACCGCGGTCACCGGGTAGCGCTGGTGACGGACGGCAGAATGTCGGGGGCTTCCGGAAAGGTGCCTGCGGCAATCCACCTCACGCCCGAAGCCGCCGCCGGCGGACCTCTGGCCCGGGTTCGCGACGGGGACATCATCACCGTCGACTCTGTCGCAGGCACCCTCACCGTGCACGTACCGGACGACGAATTCGCCGCCCGTGCCCCCGGTGGGGGCGCCCCCTCGCCCAAAGCGATGGCCGGGACGGGACGTCAGCTGTTCGCCAGCATGCGCGCAGCCGTCGGACCCGCCGACCAAGGTGCCAGCATCTTCCCGAGTTACGTCGCATGACCTCCCAGGAGCAACCCATGGTCCCCTCACTACTCAGCCGTGTCCCCGTCATTCCCGTGGTGGTCGTCGAGGACGTGGAGCACGCGGTCCCCATCGCCCGCGCACTGGTCGCCGGCGGCGTCCCGGTCATCGAGCTGACGCTGCGCACACCGGTGGCGTTGGCAGCCATCGAGCGGATCGCCGCCGAAGTGCCGGAGATCTTCCTCGGCGCCGGCACCATCGTCGACCCCGGCCAGGCCAAACAGGCCGCGTCGGCGGGCGCCCAGTTCCTAGTTTCCCCGGGCAGCACGCGCACACTGCTGAGTGCGATGTCCGACACCGGATTGCCCCACCTACCCGGGGTCGCCACGGTGTCAGAAATCTTGACCGCGCTCGAGGCCGGATACACCGAGCTCAAGTTCTTTCCCGCCGAAGCCGCCGGCGGCGCCGACTACCTCAAATCGGTCAGTGCCCCGATCCCCGCCGCTCGGTTCTGTCCCACCGGCGGCATCACTCCGGCAAACGCCGAGGCGTATCTACGCCTGCCGAACGTCGGCTGCGTCGGCGGCAGTTGGCTCACTCCGGCCGTGGCGATCCAGCAAGAGGATTGGACGGCGATCACCGAACTGGCGCGCGCAACCCGTCGCCTCGGACATCACGCCTGAGCGGTCACTCCTTGCCGTGCTTGACGTGGGGCACGGGCGTGCCCTCCTCGGCAAGCGTCTCCTCCTCGATCTTCATCGTGAGCGGCGAACGGAAGCCGCGCGTCATGTAGAGCAGCAAGATGATCCCGATCGCGAGCCAGATAAATCCGTAAAGCAGGGCGTCGGCGTGCAGGTTTATCCACAGCACGCCGGTGAGGCACATGCCGATGAACGGCAGCACGATGTTTCGGAGGATCTCCTTCGACGTGCGCCGCTGCTTCAATCGGAACGCGTAGAAGACGATGACGGTCAGGTTCACGACCGTGAACGCGATGAGCGCACCGAAGTTGATCATCGCCGAGATGAACTCGAGGGTGAACTTGACGGCCAGCAGCGACACGACGCCGACGACGAGGACGGCGTGCGTCGGGGTCAGGAACCGCGGGTGGATGTACGACAGGAACCGCGGGACCTGGCCCCTGCCGTTGCGACCCATGACGTAGATCATGCGGGACACGCTGGCATGCGACGAGAGGCTCGAGGCGATCACGGCGGCGAGCGCAGCCGAGGTGAACAGGATCTTGAAGAATGCGCCGCCCACGAACAGCGCCATCTCGGGAAGCGTGTCGTCGGTGACCTCGAAGCCGTCGAGGGTCGGGAACACGGCTTGACCGAACCATGCCGCGATGAAGAAGATTGCCCCGCCGATGAGCAGTGCCAAGACGATGGCTTTTGGAACGGTGTCCGGCGACTTGGCCTCCTCGCTGTACATCGTGATCGCGTCGAACCCGATGAACGAGAAGCACACCACGGTGGCGCCCGCCAACACGGCTCCTACTTCGACGCCCGCGTGGTACAGCGGGTTCAGCGTGAAGATCGTGCCCTCGCCCATGCCATCCTTCAGCGCCAGCCAGGCCAGCACGACGAACGTGGCGATGAGCACAACTTGGAAGACCACGAGGATCCCGTTGACCCGCGACGTTCCCTTCATGCTCAGGAAGTTGAAAGCAGTGATCACCCCGACGTACACGAGAACGAACACCCACGACGGAGCCTCCGGGAAGAACGACTCGAAGTAGATGCGACCGATCACCGCGTTGACCATTGGCAGCAGCAGGTAGTCGAGCAGCGATGACCAGCCGACCAGGAACCCGAAGTTCGGATGGATCGTTTCCGACGCGTAGGTGTACGCCGATCCCGCCGAGGGGTAGACCCGCGTCATCCGGCCGTAGCTGATCGCGGTGAAAATCATCGCGACCAACGCCGCGAGGTAGGCCAGCGGCACCACCGCGTTCGTCTCGCCCGAGACGATGCCGAACGTGTCGAAGACCGTCATGGGGGTCATGTATCCGAGACCCAGGCCGACGATCGCCCATAGCCCAAGCGTTCGGGACAGGTGCGGACTGGACGTGTGGCCGATCTCCTGCGCGCTTTGCGCCACCTTCATCACCCTCCAAGCGACCGATGCGGTCTCAGCCCGGCCGCCGGCGCTGCAGTGCATGCGCGTCGGCGAAAGAGTGATTATGGCACCGGTCCGTCGCCATACCGGCCCGTTTGGGGCCTTCGAGCGATGAATCGATACGAGGAAGTCGCTCGGACTCGCCGGTCATCGCAGGACCGACGGCGTCGAGCTCAGACTGCTCCAGAGGTGGGGCATCGGACGGACGCCGAGTTGGTTCACCACCATCTGTGCCGCCTGACCGACTCCCTCGCTGAAGGTGGGAAACGCAAACTGGAGCTCGGCAACCACCTCGACGCGCATGCCCGCCGCCATGCAGGCCGCCACCATCTGGATCACTTCCGCCGAGTACTCGCCGAGCACGTGAGCGCCGACGATCTGCCGTTGCGTCGTCTCGACTATCAGCTTGCAGAACCCTTCCGGCTGTCCGTCGGCGACGGGCCGCAGCATGTCCTCATACCGAGCCACCGCGACGGCGCAGTCGTAGCGGGTGCGAGCCTGCTCCTCGGTGAGCCCGACGCTGCCGTATTCGGGATCGGTGAAACTCCCGGCGGGGACGATCTCATGGAGGACCCGGCGACGCGGGCCGAGCACCGCGTTCTGGGCGGCGACACGGCCTTCGAGCGTCGCGCTGGAGACCAGCATGCTGTTCCCGTCGACGTCGCCGGCCGCGAAGATGTGCGGGACGTTCGTGGCCGTGAGGTCATCGACGATCACGTAGCCACGCTTGGTCGCCACACCGGCGGCGGCGGCGTCGACGAGCTCGGCGTTGCCGGGCCAGCCGACGGCGAAGAACGCCGCGTCCACGTCGACGGTCCTGGACTCGTCGCCGACCCGATACCGAACGCCCACACCGGATTCGAGCGCCTCGAGTTGGCCGACCGCGGCGCTGGTGATGACGTCGATGCCGCGCCCACGGAAAGCGTGTTCGAGCCCGACCGAGACGTCGATATCGGACCGCGCCACGATCCGGGGCGCGTACTCGATTAGCGTTACTTCGCAGCCGAAGTCCGCCAGGATCGACGCGAGCTGGCAGCCCGTGTCGGCCGCGCCGATGACGCAGACCCGGTCGGGCAGCGAGTTCAGGCTGCGCAGATCCTCATACGTCAGGCCGAGTTCGGCACCGGGTATCGGCAGCCGCCCGGGCTTGCCGCCGACGGCGATGATGATCCGATCCGCTGTCCACGTGCGGCCGTCAGCCGCGGCGACTGTGTTGGCGTCGACGAACCGGGCGTCGCCTGCCTCTTCGACTAGGTCGACCCCAGCGGAGCGGATGTGGTCGGCGATGCGCTTGCGTTCATAGAGATAGACGGCCACCCGCTGGGCGTTGGCCAAGGTGGCGGCGACGTCGACCTCGGGCCGTGGTCCGCGCAAACCGAACGTGTCCCACGAATTCCAGTCCCTCACAAGGCGAGCGGCCCGAGCCAGCGTGCGCACCGGTGCTGGGCCGCTGTTGAGAGCGGTGCCGCCGACTCGCCTCCGCTCGATGAGCGTGACCTCTGCGCCGAGCTCGGCAGCGTGCAGTGCGGCGGAAACACCGGCGGGGCCACCACCGATGACGACAACGCGCATCTCGCCTGCTCCTCTCACCGACGCGGTCATGTCGACCGCGACCCTGATGTCTTCCCTGCTAGTCGAGCACGGCCGACATCTCAGCGCGTACGCTCGATGAGCCAGACCGAGTGGACTGTAAGACACGTTTGTCGAAGAAATCGTGGACTGACACCGGCCGCCGCACGTTCGTGACCATCCGCGTCGCGGGCTCGCCGAAGAGTTCCTCGCCGGCCAAAAGTTGGTCTCGGTGGTGGGTCGAAGATGTCGATCGCGCAGCTGCCCTGTGGGCCGGGAATGGCTAGCCCTGTCCGGGCCAGTCGCCGTGCGGGTCTAGGCCGCCGTCCCAGTCGTCCCAGGTTTCGTGGCGTCTGTCGCGGGGGGCGATGATGCGGCGTCGCAATTCAAGGAGCAATTCCTCGGTGGACGCCTGCGACAGGGCGTTGGGGTTGCTCGGGCGCAGTGCGTATCCCTGGGTCCGGGCGGTGGGCGTGGTCCGGTGCAGTTCGACCACGGTTTCGGTGGGCTGCCCTCCGGCCAGGACGGTGTCGATGCTTCCCGGTGCCCATCCCAGCTTGTTCTCCAAGATGGCGTAGGTACCCGGGCTGGCCTTGCGCACGCCGTGCTCGATGTCGGCGAGCGTGCGCACGGTGAACTGCAGGCTGCCGGCCAAATCGGTGCGGTTGCGGTAGCCCAGTGCCACGCGGCGACTCACGACGTGGTGGCCGAGTCGTTCCAGATCGCGTCGGTCCATGGGTTCGATGATGACGGACGAGGATAGCAATGTCGAGTCGACATACCCATTCCATTCTATTCGCTGCACGAAAGCGGCAACTATTTCCTGGGGACTCCGGCCAACTCGGCCCTCGCCTGGGTGACCGCCTCCCAGAAGATCTCCTCCACCTTCTCCTTAGATCGCCCGACCACCTCGATCTTCGGCACCCCGGTCAGTTCCCGGCGCACCACGGTGGCCTCCAGCAGCGCGTCGCCGGTCCACCACTCCTGGCGGATGGCGAAGTCGTCAAATCGTTCATCCTCGTCGGTATGCCGCAACGCAGCGCGACGCTTGCTGATCGGCACGCGCGCCCACCACTCCGCCCGCCAGTAGGGGCCGTCGTAGACGGCGGGCGAGGCACCGGTCTGCCATTCCTCCACCTGAACCGGCTCAACCGGGCCAATACCGTTGTAGTCCTGCGCAAACCCGTACGCCTCGTCGCTGTCGAGGTAGACCCGCTCGATGCGGTAGCTATCACCGCTGCCCGCCGTCACCACGTACACCGTCGCCATCGCCGCCCCCAGGTCCGCTGGTCACTGGGCTTCAGTCTGACAGCACGGGATGTCCACGTCCGACAAAACCGCTGTTGACATCGGACATCGTCGGGGACTTCGCGCCCCCGGTGCGCCGGTATCCACTGCCCTGTGACGTAAGCCGCAGCGGGCTCATTTTCCATTTTATTGACATCATTGCCGTTTATTTCATATCGTTGCATGTATCTACGACGGACAGTCGGCACCGGCGACCAGATAGGAATCATCCAAATGAAGCGCCTGACCACCGGTGGATGCGGTGATACATGGTGACCGGGACGCTCGTCATGCATTACGACGAGGCGGTGAAGGTCGCCGAAGGGCCGGAGGGCCGCCGCCAATTCCGATGGAGGCGGATCGTCGCCGGAGCGATCGCGACAGTCGTGCTGGCAGGAGGATGCGGTTTCCTCGCCACCGACCTGCGGGAGCGACAGGTCAGCGGTACACCTACGGCCGATCCGATCGAGGTGGTCACGTATGCCGATGAACGAGAGACGCAGGCCATCGCCGACCAGAGGGCAGCGGACGACGCCTTCCTAGCGGCCCTGGAGACGGAGGTGAAGCAATCGATAAAGGAGCATTTCGAAGATCCTGCTAATTCCTTGTACTTGCCGATCGTCGTAACAGAGGTCGTCCTGATCAAGACAGCGGACAACAAGTACGAAGGCACGGCAACAATGCAAGCGGGAAGTAACACTGCACGCGAAATTCCGATTCACGTCACCGCAGACGACCGAACCCTCATGTGGCAAACCGACCCTGGGGCGCTGGTCCCCCTGTTCCGATGAAGCGCATGGTTGTCGCGGTCGTGTGGGGCCGGCCGGGCTTATCCTCGCCAAGCCTGCCCAGGCGTATCCGACTATGCCATAAGGCATCAGGGCCCACTCACGGTGCTCAAGGTCGTCGATGGTGACACCATCCACGTCAGTGTCGACGGCCAGAAGCTCAAGATCCGGATGATCGGCCTGGACACCCCGGAGACGGTGGATCCTCGAAAACCTGTGCACTGCTTCGGAAGAGAGGCGTCAGCTCAGGCCAAGAGCATTCTGGGCGGCCAGTACGTGTAACTGGAGACCCACCCCAGTCAGGACGCCGTCGACAAATACGGCCGCACACGACCTGCCCTATCGCTACCAGGCGGACTTCAAGGCCGCCGAGAACGATGCCCGCGCTAAGGGCCGCGGCTGTGGTCACCGAGCGCCTGCGCGGCGCCATGGTCGCCCACGAACTGACCGGGAGCCAATCAGGCTTGCCGCAGACCGGAACAACGAAAGAGAACGCCGAACTATGAAGAGAATAATCACTGCGACCGTCGGTGCGGCACTCATCAGTGCCGCATTGCTGGGAGCCGGGGCGGCCAACGCCGACGTCTACTACAAGAACTGCCCCGAAGCACGCGCCGCCGGGGTGACGCCGCTCTACGAGGGTGATTCCGGCTACGCGCCGCATCTCGACCGGGACAACGACGGCATCGCCTGCGAGCCGTGAGGCCCTCGGGGAACTGAGGCGAGTTCATCGTTGTCACGTTGTCGGTGCGCAACATCGGCAACGAGGCCGCGAACTACTTCGGCCACAACCAGAAGCTGATTGACGCCAGTGGCCGGGAGTGTGCCGCTTACAACATGGCCGACATGCGGATGTGAACAACGGCTAGAGCATCATGGGAGAAATCAATCCGGGCAACGCAGTCCGGGTGAAGGCCGCCTTCGATGTCCCGCCTGACACTCAGGCCACCGACCTGGTGTTACACGACTCGATGTTCTCCGGTGGCGCCACAGCTCATCGGCCGGAAGAAACACATTCACCTATTCGGATCGTTCGTCCTGGGTGCCGTACTGGTGGGGCGGCGAGTACGTCGACCTGGCCACTCCCGCGGTGAGATCCGCTTGGCTGCAATGGCTGTGGGACACGACGCCCCCGCCTGCGAATTACTGCAATGGCGCATCGACGCGCCGGAAGAGAGAGTGTCATGAGCAACCATCCACCGGGTTGGTACCCCGCGATGAGCAATGACTGGCGCGAGTTCCTCAGGGATGTTGCCACCGTGGCGCTCATCCTGGCCGTCTATGCGCTCGACTACGGGGTGATCAGACCGCGAAAAGCCAAGCGCGCCTGCACCCGTACCGGCCCGGGCCGCCCGAGGCCACCATACTCACCGTTGCCGGTACGCGGTTCCGCTGCACCTGTGGGGCCAATGTGCTGACCCAGCGTGGAGATGTGATGCGCGGCTATACCTTTCGCTGTAACGGCTGTGGGACGGTCTACGCATGATCACCTGCGAGGAGTGCCGGCGAGTGGCTACGTGCCCTGCGAGAGTTGGCGTCATAAGCAGCGTCGTCGGGACGCGTCTTCCACCATTTGCCCGCTAGTCCGATCCATGGCAACCCGCCGCCACCACCACCTGCTATGACCGCACCGGCCACTGCACCACCACCACAACAGACTGACTGAGGCCCATCGCGTCTCAGTAGATGTCCACGAAAGGACTCTCAATGACATCACCACTTAGCACTCCGCCGGGCTGGTACCCGGACCCTAGTGGTCAGCCGGGTCAGCGCTACCACGATGGTCAGCGATGGACCAAGCACTTCCAACCCACGCCTCCAGCACCGGCTCCTCCGATATCAGTGACGGTCAACAATGCCATCAACAACTCACCGACGCCCATCGCAGTGGTGTCCGGTGGCATCAACCACGGGCTGCACCTGGTGCTGACCATCTTGACGTGTGGGCTGTGGCTGCCGGTCTGGATCCTTGTCGCCATCGTCGATAGCGGCTCGTCGGTGGCCATCGGGAACGGCGGCGTCGTCAGGACAGGCAACAAGAACGGACTAATAGTGCTAGCCGCGTTCGGCGGGCTGATACTGCTCGGCACTGCTGCCGCCAACCCCTGGTTGTTCATCCCGCTGTTGCTCGTGGCCGGCGGCGGTGGATTCTTCTTCTGGAAGCAGAAGACCGCCACGGAAGCCAGAGCGCTGGAGCTTCGCGAGCAGTATCGCCGCGACGTCGTCGCCAATCGCGCCGATTACGAGGACCAGCTTTGGCACGAAGGTGATCCTCGCGGAACCCACGGCCGCTATCCGCCTCCGCCAAAGATGGCGTGAAATGAAGCGCCTGCCCATCAGCGTCATCGCCGCCATCGTTGGCATGGTGGTTGCCAGCGGATGCTCGGGCACACCTCGGCGAAGGTCACCCTGGGCACCTCCGCTGAGCTGTTCGACGCCGAGGCTTCAGACAGAGGCCGGCGTCCCACAAGAATGGCCTCTACCAGTAGAAATACTGAAAGAGACTTGGCGGTGGCGGAGGGATTTGAACCCTCGGACGGGGGTTACCCGTCACACGCTTTCGAGGCGTGCTCCTTAGGCCGCTCGGACACGCCACCGTGTGGCAGCTTACCGACGAAGGTGCGCTCACCCAAAACGCGCTGATCGCTGCCGTCTGCTCTTCGCGCAAGCGCTCATCGCTGCTGTCTGCTCTTCGCGCAAGCGCTCATCGCTGCTGTCTGCTCTTCGCGCAAGCGCTCATCGCTGCCGGGCGAAGAACTCCTGGAGCGGTGCCGCGCACTCCTCGGCCAGCACGCCCCCGCGTACCTCGGGCCGATGCGTCAGCCGCCGGTCCCGCACCACATCCCACAGCGAACCGACGGCCCCTGTCTTCGGCTCCCACGCGCCGAACACCAGCCGGGCCACCCTCGCCATCACCAACGCGCCCGCGCACATCGTGCACGGTTCGACCGTGACGGCGATCGTGGTGCCCTCCAGCCGCCAACCGTCGCCGAGTATCGACGCCGCGGCCCGCAGCGCCAGGATCTCGGCATGAGCAGTCGGATCCCCGAGTTCCTCGCGCGCATTGGCCGCCGCCCCCAGCAGGCTGCCATCGGGTGCCACCACCACCGCGCCGATCGGCACATCGCGGGGTCCCGCGGTGCGGGCGACGTCAAGGGCCGCTCTGAGCAGGTCCTCGTCGGTGTTCAACGTCCCTGGCACATTGACGGTTCACCGGCTCCGGCACATTGACGGTTCACCGTCCGAGACGCTCGAGAACCGCCGCCAGTTCGTCCGCGAACCCCATCTCCCGCGCGATCCTGCCGACCTGTTCGTCGGCGTACAGGTCGGTCTCGTCGAGAATCACGCCGAGCACGGCCTCGGGCAGCCCGATATCGGAAAGCAACCCGAGGTCACCCTCCTCGAAAGGCTCCGCCTCGTCGAGGTCCTCTGGCCCGATGTCCGCGTCGAGCATCTCGAGGACTTCGGCGGCGATGTCGTAGTCCAGCGCGGCAGTGGCATCCGACAACAGCAGCCGCGTTCCGGCCGGTGCGGGCCGGACGATGACGAAAAACTCGTCATCGATATCGAGTAAGCCGAAAACTGCACCTGCGCTGCGCAATTCACGCAGCTCCGTCTCCGCGTCGGTCAGACTGTTCAGCGCGGCGCGGCGCATCGCCGAGCACCGCCATTTTCCGTCCTCCCGTACGACGGCGACACCGAAGCCGTCGGGGACGTCGACAGCCTGGTTCTGCGCCGACGCACGCTGTGCACCCATGTGGGCATACGCTAGTCCCCACCCAGAGTGTTGACCAGAAATCCCCACCAAGCCTGACGTCGGGCGATACCGGCGATGTGCCAATCTTGGAGGGTGACGAACACACCCATTTGCGTGGTGGGTCTCGGTCTGATCGGGGGTTCGGTGATGCGGGCCGCCACGGCCGCCGGGCGAGAAGTCTTCGGCTACAACCGCTCCGTCGACGGCGTGCAGGCCGCCACGTCCGACGGCTTCGACGCCACCGCCGACATCGACGAGGCGTTAACGCGGGCCGCAGGCAGCAAAGCACTTATCGTGCTTGCCGTTCCGATACCGGCGCTGCCGTTGATGTTGGGCCACATCCGCGATACCGGAGCAGATTGCCCACTGACCGACGTGACCAGCGTGAAAGCCGCTGTACTGCAGGAGGTCCAAAAGTTCGGGCTGCTCGACCGCTTCGTCGGCGGGCATCCTATGGCGGGCACCGCGCACTCCGGATGGTCCGCCGGCAACGCCCGGCTGTTTGTCGGTGCACCATGGGTGATCAGCGTCGACGACCACGTCGACCCCGACGTGTGGACGATGGTGATGAACCTCGCGCTGGACTGTGAAGCGGTCGTCGTGCCTGCCCGTTCCGACGAGCACGACGCCGCCGCGGCGACCATTTCGCATCTGCCGCATCTGCTCGCCGAGGCCCTGGCCACCACCGCGGGTGAAGTACCGCTGGCCTACGCACTGGCCGCCGGGTCCTTCCGCGACGGCACCCGGGTCGCGGGCACCGCCCCGGACCTGGTCCGGGCCATGTGCGAGGCCAACGCCGACCAGCTGCTGCCGGTGCTGGAACGGACCATCGAGCTGCTCGACCGCGCCCGCGAGGCGCTGAGGTCGAAAAAACCACTCAGCGACCTGGTCGAGGCCGGACACGCGGCGCGGATCCGCTACGACAGCCTCAGCAGGCCCGAGATCGTCACGACCGTGATCGGGGCGGAGAACTGGCGTGAGGAACTCGCCGCCGCCGGACGCGCCGGCGGGGTGGTCAGATCCGCGCTGCCAAGCCTGGATAGTCGAGGATGAACCCGTCGGAGTCGACGGTGATCGTCGTGTCCGCCACCGGCGAATGCAGTTTGATCCCGTCGTCGGCGCTGCTGTAGCTGATGGTCACCGGTTCGACCGTCAGGTCGGGCAGTCGCACGTAGACCACCGGAACCGTCACCGACTCGGTGCGTCGATACAATCCCGTCCGCCGGATCGGCAGTGCATTGAAGAACGGGCTGAAGATCACGTCGACGTCCAGCGCACCCTCATACGCCGCGCGTTGTGTCTGGCCGGAGTGGTCCTGGATGAGCCACATGTTCTCCTCGTCGTGGGCGATGGAGAGCTGTCGTTCGCGCTCGGCGAGCGTGACGGTCATCGAGAGCCGTTTGGTCACCCCGGACTCATCGGTCACCAGATCGTAGGAGGCACTGAAGGCCGGGTGCGACGAGGTCGCGGCGGCCACGATCCGACCGTACGCCTTGATCCGGTTGCCGGTCAGTTGCACGCGCGCCGATTCCATCCGCGGAACGTCCTGCGCCCGCCACGTCAGGACCTTGGACCAGTTCGCCTGGCCCTCCTCTCGCGCGGGGTCACTTTCCGTCGCGGCCGAGCGTCCTGCTTCACTCACCCTTCTACCGTAAGCGAAGGATCCCCTCGTTCGTAGCGGCCTGGAGAACTCGACTTCACCGCAGGGGCAGATTCCAGGACCACTTCGTCGCTCAGTAGCGGTTGAGGCATTCCGCGAAGCCGCTGCAGCCGCCCGGTGCCTGGCACCGACGCCCATACCGCGAATGCCAGCGCCGCATCGAGGATCAAGGCCAGGGCCGTCACCATCAGCGCCCCGACCAGCGCGATGTGGAACTGGCGCACTTTGATGCCGTCGATGAGGTAGCGGCCCAGACCACCGAGGCTCGCGTACGCGGCCACCGTTGCGGTCGCCACTATCTGCAGCGTTGCCGTGCGCAACCCACCGAGGATCAGCGGCAGGGCGTTGGGCACCTCGACGCGCAGCAGCACCCTCCGCTCGGTCATACCCATCGACCGGGCGGCATCGACGACGGCCGGGTCCACGTTGGCGATGCCCGAGTACGTCCCGGCCAGCAACGGCGGGATGCCCAGCAGCATCAGCGCGACCGTCGGCGGGATCAGACCGAGCCCCCAGAGCAGGACACCGAGCAACAGCACGCCGAGGGTGGGCAGCGCGCGGAGGGCGTTGACGGACGTGACGACCAGGAAGGTGCCGCGGCCGGTATGTCCGATGATCATGCCGATCGGCACCGCGATCAACACCGAGACCACCACCGCGACGACCGTGTATTCCAGATGTTCACCGATGCGGGCGGCCAGTCCGGCATCACCGCTCCAGTTCGCCGCGGTGAAGATGTAGGACAGCGCCTGCTGCAGGAAGTTCATCGGGCACCCGCCTTGGTGGCCGGGGCGCGGGTTGCGCGGGTCCACGGCGTGAGTAGCCGGCCGCCCAGCATGATGAGCGTGTCGACGACGATGGCCAGCACGAAGATCGCGATGATGCCCGCGATGATCTGATCGCTCTTGTCGGACTGATAGCCCTCGGTGAACCAGGTGCCCAGCCCGCCGATACCGATGACCGAGCCGACCGACACCATGGAGATGTTGGTGACGGCCACCACCCGGAGGCTCGCCACGAGCACCGGAACAGCCAGTGGCAGTTCCACTTTCACCATCCTGGTCAGTGGCCGGTAGCCCACCGCCTCGGCCGCGTCACGCACGGGCGCCGGCACGGCGTCGAGTGCCTCGGGAACGGCACGCACCAGCAGCGCCGTCGTGTAGAGCGTCAGCGCGACGATCACGTTGGCCTCGTCGAGTATCCGGGTCGGAATGACCAGCGGCAGGACCACGAACAGGGCCAGCGACGGGATCGTGAAGATGATGCTGGCGGTGACGGTGGTCAACCGCCGCGCCGTGGTGGTGCGTTGCACCAGCGCGCCGAGCGGCACCGCGATCAGCAGACCGAGCACGATCGGAATCAGCGACAGCTGCAGGTGGATCAACGTCAGCGTCCACGCGTCATCGAGATGGGTGAACAGATATCGCACTGCTCAGCCCTTCTCCGCCGCGCCGAGTTTCGGGATAGCCTCACGCCGTTGGGCGTTGAGCGCCGCCAGCACGTCATCGGCCCGCACGCCGCCGACGAGTCGCCCGTTCTCGTCGACCGCCACACCGAGACCCGACGGCGACGACAGCGCGGCGTCGAGCGCCTGGCGCAGCGAGTCGTCGGGACGGAACAGCGATCCGCCCGCGATCGTGCTGTCGTAGAGCGCGCTGCCGCCGCGGTGCCGCGTCACGCCGTCGGCGTTGATCCACGCATACGGCGTCCCGTCCGCCTTGTTGACCACCACCCAGTCGTCAACCGCCAGGTTCAGGTCGTCGATCTCGGATTCGGTGACGGATCTGATGTCGTGCAACGGGAGCCCCGTCGCGTGCCGGAACGACAGGCCGCGGTAGCCACGGTCGGCGCCGATGAAGCCGGCGACGAAATCGGTGGCCGGGTTGGACAGCAGCCGCGACGGCTCGTCGTACTGCTCGAGCACGCCGCCGCGACCGAAGACCGCGACCTTGTCGCCCAGCTTCAACGCCTCGTCGATGTCGTGGGTCACGAAGACGATCGTCTTCTGCAGTTCGCTTTGCAGCCGCAGTATCTCGACTTGCAGCTCCTCACGCACGACGGGGTCGACGGCGCTGAACGGCTCGTCCATCAACAGGATCGGCGGGTCGGCGGCCAGCGCGCGTGCCACCCCCACACGCTGCTGCTGGCCGCCGGACAGCTGCGCCGGATAGCGGTTGGCCAGGGCGGGGTCGAGGCCGACGCGTTCCAGGACGCCGAGCGCTGCCTTGCGGGCGGACCGTCGCGACTCGCCGCGCAGCACCGGAACGGTGGCTACGTTGTCGACGACCCGTTGGTGCGGCATCAGGCCGGCACTCTGGATCACATATCCGATGCCGAGGCGTAGCTTGACCGGATCGCCCTTGGTGACGTCGTCGCCGTTGACGGTGAGAGTGCCCGAGGTCGGTTCGATCATCCGGTTGATCATCCGCATCGAGGTGGTCTTGCCGCAGCCCGACGGGCCGACGAACACCGTCAGCGTGCCGTCGGGTACCTCGAGCGTGAGATCGTCGACGGCGACGGTGCCGTCGGGATACTTCTTGGTGACGCGGTCGAAATCGATCGCCACAGCATCCACCTACCCCTATTGCTGAATCGGTTTGTCAAAACCGTTGTCGTGAACCCATTTCCGTGCGGCTTCGTCCGGGTCGACGCCCGAGTTCCCGGACGTCGCGGTGTTGAGCTCGATCAGGGCCTCGGTGGTCAGCTTCGCGTTGACGGCGTCGAGCACCTTCTTGAGCTCGTCGGACTTCTTCTGCGAGCTCACCAGCGGCACGACGTTGGCCGCCAGGAAGTTGTTCTTCGGATCCTCGAGCACCACCAGGCTGTTCTGCTCGATCGCCGGTGAGGTGCTGAATATGTCGGCGGCCGTGACGGTTCCGTCGAGTAGCGCGCGGACCGTCGCCGGCCCGCCACCGTCACTGATCGCCACGAAGTTGTTTGGCGCGATGTCGAGGCCGTAGTTGGCTTTCAGGCCGGGGCAGGCCCTCGGTCCGGTTCAGGAATTCTGATGGCGCACCGAATTTCACCTCGGGTGAATGGGCGGCGAGATCGGCGATGGTCTTCAGGTTCCACTTCTGCGCCGTCTCCTTGGTGACTGACACGGTGTCCGTGTCGGCGGCCGGTGACGGAGTGAGAATCGACAGGTCGCCGGGCAGAGTGCGCACCAGGGCCAGCTCGACCTGGTCAGGCGTGGTCACCTTGGTGGTCTTGTCGAAGTACTGCAACAGGTTTCCGGTGTACTCCGGGACCAGGTCGATGGAATGATCGCGCACCGCCGGGATGTACGTCTCGCGGCTGCCGATACCGAACTGCTTGCCAACGGTGAAGCCGTTCGCCTCCAGCGCCTGCGCCCAGATCTCGGCGATGATCTTCGACTCCGGAAAATCAGCCGAGCCCACGATGATCGATTTCAGATCACCCGAGACCGATCCGCCACCGAGCGGATTCGAGCTGCCGCACGCCGCGGACACCAGCGCCATCACGACCAACAGGATGGTCAGACTTCGATAATGCATGCGTCGTCCTGCGGGATCCATGCTCGCGTCCTTTCGGCGTCACCTGCCTTGGGCGACGATAACCGCAGGTGTGTGATGTTGCCGCGCTTTAGCTCAGCGAGAGTGCCACGAGTGGTTTCAATCGAAACCGGAAAGGGCAAAGATGGAGCCATGACCAGCGAACCGTCCATGCCCGCCGACCAGTGGCCGGTGCCGCCGCAGGAAATGACTCCCGATGTGCCCGCCGCGGCGCCGACCACTTCGGCCGCGCCTCAGGGCACGCCCGAATCGGCGGTCAAATTCACCCGCGCCGCGGCCCTGTGGACCGCGCTGATCGTCGGTTTTCTGATCCTCATCCTGCTGCTGGTGTTCATCCTGCAGAACACGGATTCGACGACGATCCACCTCTTCGTCTGGCAGTGGGATCTGCCCGTCGGCGTCGCGATCCTGCTGGCCGCGGTGGGGGGCGGTCTGCTGACCGTGCTGGCCGGCACCGTCCGGATGCTGCAGTTGCGCCGGGCCGCGAAGAAGAACCTGAAGGCGGGCCTGTAGCGGCTACCGCCCCAGCGCCGTCAGGCCGGCCGCGATCAGCGGACGGACCGCCTCGTCGACCTGGTCGGTGTCCGCGGCGACGCCACCACCCATTCGGGCCCGGAACGCGATCCCCGCGGCGATGATCGCCACCTTGAAATAGCCGAGGGCCATGTAGAAGTCCCAGTTGTCCAGTGCCTGGCCGGCCGCGACCGAATAGCGGTTGGCGAGGTCGTCGACCTCCGGGATGAGCGGCGATGCCCACGCGGAGCCGGCGTGGATCAGATTGAACATGGGATGGCGGTACACGCACATCAGCGCGGCGTCACTGAGCGGATCGCCGAGTGTGGACATCTCCCAGTCCAGCACCGCGTCCACCTTGGTGGCGTCCTCGGCATCGATGATCGTGTTGTCGATGCGGTAGTCGCCGTGCACGACAGCGCTGCGACTCTGTGACGGAATCGCTTCCCCCAGAGCCGAATGCAGCCGCTTGACGTCGGTGTCGCTCGGATCGTCCTCGCGCCTGACCAGTTCCCATTGCGATCCCCAGCGGCGCACCTGCCGTTCCAGATATCCGCTCGGCTTGCCGAAGTCGCCGAGGCCGACCGCGTCGGGGTCGACGGCATGCAGATCGGCGAGGACCTTGATCAACGCGTCGACGCAGGCGCTGACCGAGTCCTTGTCCCCGAGCGTCGCCAACTCGTCGGCGTGCCGAACGACGCGGCCGGGCACGTACTCGACCATCTGGAAGGGCGCTCCCGATACCGAGTCGTCATTGCGCATCGTGACCGCGCGCGCCACCGGGACCGGGGTGTCCGCAAGCGCGGCCACCACCTTGTACTCACGCGCCATATCGTGTGCCGACGGGGTGAGGCCGTGCAGCGGAGGCCGGCGCAGCACCCATTTGGCGGCGTCGTCGTACACCAGGAACGTCAGGTTGGAACGGCCGCCGGAGATGAGTTCGGCGCGCAGCTCACCGGTGCGGTCGATACCGACGTCGCGCAGGTGCCGGTCCAGGGCGGCCAGGTCCAAACCCTCGAGCGAGGTAGTCACCCGAACTGTCTACCATCGCTGCCTTCTGCTCTTCGCGCGAGCGCTCATCGCCTGTTCCGGGGGAGCAGATCCCATACGTGCTCAGTCCCGTTGACCGATGCCACATAGAGGTTGCCATCCCGAGACGACAACAGCCGCGTGACCCCGACGTAATCGACGCTGACGCACAGGATCTTCTCGGTGCGCAGGATGCCGTGCAGCAGCCCGTTGATCACCCCGCCGTGGCTGAACACCGCCACCGTGTCCTCGTGTTCGCCCGCTTGGACCAGATCGGCGATCCCGGCCGTGATCCGGGCCAGAAACGCCGCCTCGTCCACAGTGCTGGGCAGGTGACCGCCGGCCAGCCGCTCCAGCTCCTCGGGGAACTCGGCCGCGATCTGCTCGATCGGGATGTAGTGCGCCATGTCGCGGTCGTATTCGGCGAGGCGGTCGTCGACCTCGACCTGCAGGTCCAGCGCCGCGGCCACCGGCTGCGCGGTCTCGACGGCACGGATCTGCGGACTGCTCACCAGCCGGGTGATGGGAAACCGCTTGAGCGCCTCCGGTAGTCGCTGCGCCTGTTCCAGACCCTCCGGCGAGAGGTGCGGATCAGAGCCCTGCCCGGGTTCGCTGCGAAGGGGCAACGCATGCCGGATCAGAAGCAGCTGCATTTCGGGTTTCCCGTCTTGTCGGGTGACGACTCGGTACACGATAAGGCCCGTGCGAGCATTCGCCTGTCCGGTGTGCCACGGCTTCGCGCCCTTCGAGTCGCGGCGATGCCCGACCTGCCGGGCCGAGCTTGGCCTGCACCTGCCGACCGGCTCGATGGTCGTCGTCTCCGAGGACGCGGCCGTCGTCGACGGATCACTGTGGGTGCGCTGCACCAAGGCCGTCAGCACGGGGTGCAACCGGCTGGTCCCGGAGGAGCAGGACGAAGGTCCGCGCGGACGGTGTCTGGCCGATTCCCTGATCAGGCGTGAACCCAAGGCCGACGACACCATCGCGTTGGAGAAGCTCGCGGATACGACGACGGCGATGCATCGACTGATCCTGCAGCTGCTCGATATCGGCCTGCCGGTGGAGCCGTTCTGGCGCCGCGACGGCGGCCTGGCGTTCGATCTGCTGTCGAGCTACAGCGAAGGCGAGCGCGTCACCATCGGGCACGCCAACGGGGTGATCACCATCGACCTGGTGGAGTCGCTCGACGCGTACCGCGAGTCACTGCGGGTGCGACTCGGGGAGCCGTACCGGACCATGCTCGGCCACTTCCGCCACGAGGTGGGCCACTACTACCAGGAGATCCTGGTGGAGACGGGCTCAGGTGCGGCTCGTTACCTCGACGACTGCCGTGCGCTGTTCGGCGACGAGCGCGCTGACTATCAGGCCGAGATCGTGCGGCACTACAAGTTCGGGCCGCCGGCCAACTGGCACGAGTCCTTCATCTCCGAATACGCCACCATGCATCCATGGGAGGACTTCGCGAAATGCTTCGCCCACTATCTGCACATCACCGACTCGATCGGCACCGTGCGTGAAGCGGGCCTGGTGCTCCACGCCGACAAGGTGCGCTTCGCAGTGCCGCGCGACATCGTCCCGTTGGAGTCCTACGACGATACCCCGATCGAACGCCTGCTGTCCGACTGGCGATGGCTGTCTCTGTTCTTCAACCGCGTCAATACCGCGATGGGCAAGAACCCGTTGTATCCCTTCACAATTCCTACACCAGTGGTGGCCAAACTGGGATTCATCCACCGAGTCGCCCGCGAGACGGCCGGTCACTGGCACCGTCACCGAGAAGCTGTTCGACTCGGTGGTCAACCTCAACCTCAAGGGCTCGCGCTGGCTTACGGGCCGACCGTCCGGGTGAACACCTTGATGCCGGGCCCTTTTCTGACCGATGTCAGCAAGGCGTGGGACATCGAGGCGACGACGGCAGGCGCATGCGCCTTTGCACTGAAAAAGGCTCGGCCGGCCAGCCCAAATCATCGGCGCCGCTCTATATCTGGCGTCCGACGCGTCGAGGTACACGAGCGGGTCCATCATCCGGGTCGACGGCGGGATCGCCTGATCCGTCACGGCGTCACGATGTCGAAGTTCGGGTCGGGCCGGTCGAGCACAGCCATGATCGATGGCAGCGCGTTGGCGTCGCCGGTGACCTCGAGACCCGGCGAATCGTTGTCGCCCGCGGCGAAAGCCAGGAGCCGCAGCTTGTTCGCGAGCTTGACCGTCGCGTTGGCGGTCGCCCCGTCCTGCGGCACCTTGCGGTAGACCAGGACGCCGTTACGCAGCGTCAGCCGGTAGTTGGTGGCGATGTCCAGGAACGAGATATCTACCGCCACATCCAGATCCCATGCGCGGGGACCGTTGATGTTGATGGCGAACGTGTCGAACATCTGCTCCGGAGTCAACTGGGCCATGATCGACGGCGACGCCGACTGCGTCGGCGTACCGAATTTGCCGTCCCGCAATTCGGTCGCCCCGGACAGGAAGAAGTTGCGCCAGGTGGCGTTCTCGGCGCCGTACGCCAGCTGCTCGAGCGTATCGGCGTACAGCTCACGTGCACCGGCATGGTTTTCATCGGTGAAGATCGCGTGGTCGAGAAGTGTTGCCGCCCAACGGAGATCTCCGCTACCGAACGCCTCGCGGGCGATCTCCACGACACGGTCGATGCCGCCGATCGCCTCGACGTAACGCGGGCCGAGAGCTTCAGGTGGATGCGCCCACAGCCGACCCGGGTTGCCGTCGAACCAACCCATGTAGCGCTGGTAGACGGCCTTCACGTTGTGGCTGACCGAACCGTAGTAGCCGTGGGTGTGCCACGCCTTCTCCAACGCGGGCGGCATCTGAAAGTTCTCGGCGATCTCGATGCCGGTGAAGCCCTGGTTCAGCTGCCGCAGGGTCTGGTCGTGCAGGTACGCATACAGATCTCGTTGCAGAGAAAGGAATTCCACGATGCGCTCCTTGCCCCACGTCGGCCAGTGGTGCGACGCGAAGACCACATCCGCGCGGTCGGTGAAGCGGTCGATGGCCTCGGTGAGATAACCCGACCAGCCGTGCGGATCGCGGACCAGCGCACCACGTAGGGTCAGCAGGTTGTGCAGGTTGTGGGTGGCGTTTTCGGCCATGCACAGCGCGCGGAACTTCGGGAAGTAGAAATGCATTTCGGCCGGCGCCTCGGTGCCGGGCGCCATTTGGAACTCGATATCGACGCCGTCGATGGTGTGTGTCTCGCCGGTGGTTCGGATATCGACCGTCGGGACGATCAGCGCCACCTCACCGGTGGAGCCGACCTGGCCCAGCCCACACCCGACCTGGCCCTGCGGCCCTCGCTCCAGCACGGCGCCGTACATGTAACCGGCCCGGCGCGCCATCGCCGTTCCGGCATAGACGTTTTCCTGCACCGCATGTTCGGTGAAGTGGTCCGGGGCGATCACCGCAACGCGGCCGGCGTCGACGTCGGCCTGCGTCGTCACGCCGAGCACACCGCCGAAATGGTCGACATGGCTGTGCGTGTAGATCACCGCGACGACCGGGCGGTCGCCGCGGTGGGCGCGATACAAGCCCAGCGCCGCTGCGGCGGTCTCCGTCGAGATGAGCGGGTCGATGACGATGATCCCGGTATCGCCCTCGATGAAGCTGATATTGGACAGGTCGAGGCCACGCACCTGATAGATACCCTCGACCACCTCGTAGAGACCCTGCTTGGCGCACAACTGACTCTGGCGCCACAGGCTCGGATGCACCGTCGCCGGCGCATCACCGCCGAGGAAGGCGTAAACGTCGTTGTCCCACACCACCCTTCCGTCGGCGGCCGTCACCACGCACGGCTCCAGCCCGGCGATGAATCCGCGATCAGCGTCCTCGAAATCTCGGGTGTCGTCGAACGGAAGGCTGGTCATGTGCCCGCGGCTGGCGGACTCGATGGTCGCGGTGGGGGGCTTCTGGTCCATGAGGGAAAACATTGCCACGTGCACATGGTCGGCGATGGTTGACTGACCGAAAGGATGTACGCCGAGTGGTGACCGGGGTGGCGAGCCGATAGCCGCCTCACGAGCGGCGGGCGCGCTCCTCGTACTCGTGGCGCCTGTCGGGATCGGCGTCGGCGAAAACGGCGTCTACGCGTAGCGCCCGACGAACTGCCTCATTGAGGCGTTGCGGCACGAACCGCTGCATCACCGCGATGAGTGTCGCGCTTCGGCGCGTGAGGCCCAGCCGCGGTTTCGGCTTCTCGATCAGTCCGATGATGCCAGCGGCGATCTCTTCGGGTTGCGCGTTGTGGAAGCCGGGCACCGTCCCGGTGCCGTCGACCATCGCCGTGTTGGTGAGCGTCGGCATCACCGTCGACGCTGTCACGCCGGTGCCACGCAATTCCAGCCTCACCGAGTCCGTATAACCGAGCACCGCGTGCTTGGTGCCGGTGTAGGTCGCGATGCCGGGCATCGGGGTGATGGCGGCGAGGGATGCGATGTTGATGATGTGGCCGCTGCCTCGTTTCACCATGCGCTCGGCGGCGAGCTTGGTGCCCAAGATGACGCCGAAGAGGTTGATGGCGATGGCGCGCGACGTGACCTCGTCCGGTTCGTCGAGGAATCGGCCCGCCGGACAGATACCCGCGTTGTTCACCAGCACGTCGATGGGTCCGAGCTGGCGCTCGACATCGTCGAGAAGGGCCGTGAAGGACCGGCGATCGGTGACGTCGAGCCGGGCGTAGAAGCCGAGGTCGAGGTCGGTCCCCGCCTGCTTGACGGAGGTTTCGTCGATGTCGCCGATCGCGACCTTCGCGCCGAGATTGTGCAGGGCCGTTGCGGTGGCCAGGCCGATGCCCCGCGCCCCACCCGTGATGACGATGACTTTCCCGTTGACCGCCGCGCCGGACATGGACCGCACATTAGCCCTCCGCACGTCACCGAGCCTGATGTTCGGCGAGCCAGCGCTCGGCCCGGCGCTTCGACGCCCGCGACAGCCAGGCGTCCTGGATCAACTCCATCAGCTCGGTCCTGCCGATCTCACGGATTCGACTGCCACGCAGCAGGACTGAAAGGTGCCCGTCGAAGCGATCGGTGGTGAAGAACGGTGAGCCCGGATCCTGGACCAGCGCCAGCTTGTCGGCCTCCGATTCCACCCAGATCATGATGACGTCGGCGTAGCGCTCGCCGGTGGCCGGGTCCTCGGCGTCGGGTTGCGGGGTGCGGAAGAATACGAACGACTTCCCCCCGACCTGGTAGATGGCATTGCCCTTGGGGCCTTCGATCCGCGTGACGTGCGGCATCGCTGCGGCGATGTCGTGCACGTCGCTGACGCGGGCCGGCCGGTCACGCATGACGCTCAGGCGGGTCCAACCGGTGCAGCACCACGTCGGTCAGGACGCCGTCGCCGACGGTGGCCGTCATGTAGGTGCAGAACGGTTGCCGGCGACGGTCCGTCGGCGAGCCCGGATTCAGCAGGCGCAGTCCGCTTTTCGCGGTGGTATCCCACGGGATGTGACTGTGGCCGAACACCAGCACATCCGTGTCGCGATACTGCTCGGCCATCCGCGCCTCGCGGCCCGTGGAAGCACCCGTCTCGTGCACCACGGTGAACCGCAGGCCGCCCAGCGTGACGTCGGCGCGTTCGGGGAGGCGCCGGCGCAACTCCGGGCCATCGTTGTTGCCCCAGCACGCCACCAGCCTCTGCGTCCTCGCTTCGAGCGCGTCGAGCAGCGCCGGTTCCACCCAGTCGCCTGCGTGTATCACCACATCGGCGCGGGCCACCTCGTCCCACACGCGCGCGGGCAGGTCGCGCGCCCGCTTGGGGACGTGGGTATCGGCGATCAGCAGCAGCCGCACGGGCCTAATCTAGCGGCGGCATCACGTCGCGAGAGGATGCGGCCGCCAGCCGGGGGGCGGATCTTCGCCGACGCGACCGTCGACGGACCCGCGAAGAAGGTCGGCGTGCCCGGTGTGGCGGCCGTACTCCTCGATCAGGTCACACCGACACCGTATGCGTTCACGCGGAGCTCGTCGGAGCGAAAACCTCGATTCTGCCGTCGCTTTCCCGTACCTGGAACTTCGGCAGGGGCGGGGGCGCGGTGGGGAGCTGATGGGTGAGGGTCTCCCCTTCCAGCGAGAACGAGGTCGAGTGGCACGGGCAGCGCAACCGGCTGTCCGGCGCATCGAGCCACAGTCTGCAACCCTGGTGGGTACACACCCCCGAGACCGCCTCGAGCTTCGCGTCCGAGCGGTGCACGAACCCGTTGACGGAGCCCAGGTCGAACGCGAGGGCGCCGCCTTCCGGCAGGTCGACGCTCGCACCGACCGCCCGCCATGTCCCTGCGTTGGGGGTGAGCTCACCGTGGGCCTGCGGCGTCTGCGGAGCCGGCGGAGTCGGGGCGAGCAGGTTGCGTCCCACCACCAGACCGGCGGCCGCCGATGCCGCGGCGACCGAACCCCCGATCACCACCTCGCGACGGCGCGGGGCCCAGCGAGGATGGCTGACCGGTGACTGGTCCTCGTCCATCGCGTCGGCCAGCCGGCGATGCAGATCGCTGACGAAGTCCTCGCGCGGTGAATCGCTGCCCAGCCGCGCCGCGCGCAATTCGATGGCGGTCTTCATCTCCATGGCATCGTCGTCATCTGGGCGAGCCGATTCGGTGGGCCTCCCGCGCAGCAATCCGTCGACGAAGCGACGTACCGTCCGTCCGCTCACTTCGCCTCCTCGACATTCGTCTGTGCGGCCAACCGCAACGCGCGATACTGCAACACCTTCGCATTCGCGACGCTCACCCCCATCTGGCCGGCGGCTTCCCGCACGGAGAAGGCCTGCAGAAAGCGCAGTTCCAGTATTCGCCGGTAATTGTCCGGCAACCGGTCCAGCACCCGGCGCACCTTGTCGGGGGCGACGCTGCCGATGACCTCGGGCTCGTCTGCCTCGGGCAGATCATCCTCGATCGAGGTCACCTCGCGGCCCATCCGCTCTTTCCAGTAGGACGCGAGCACGGTGCGCGCCGTCATCCGCAGATACTTGCGCACCTCGGGCACGGTGGCCGACACCCGCAACGGCCGCAGGGCCGTCATGAACACCTCGGCGGTCAGGTCTTCGGCGTCGGGCTGGTTGCCGACCTTTCCGTACATCAGGCGGTAGACCCACGTGACGTTGTCGCGATACACCGCGTCCCAGTTCGGATACGCGGCGTCCGTCACCGGCTGCAGCCCTCCCATCGGGCGCGACGATCGCGCCTGCTCTGGTCGAACACGGCGCGCCCCATTTTGGCTCGTGATCACTGATTTCCGTCCCGGAATCGACCTTGGGATCTGCTGTGAGTCCGCGAACTAGACCGTGGCGCCGGCGGCACGGGACTCGGCGTTGCCCCGGTTCATCCGGGCATCGAGAGACAGCCCGCCGGAACCGACGATCAGCAGGAACACGCTGCCGCACAGCATCGCCACCTCGAGACGGCCCTCGTGGAAGAAGTCCCAGAAGCCGGCTTCCTTGGGGTAGAGCGGGGCGTGCCCCCACAGCAGCGGCACCTTCGTGATCACCAGCGCACCGAGCATGTCGACGATCATCGGCAGGGTGGCCAACCGGGTGAACAGCCCTGCCAGGATCAGCACACCGCAGCCGATCTCGAACACCCCGTCGAGGTAGGCGAAGAAGGTGCCCGCCGGGATTCCGGCCTTGTCGAACCGGCCCGGCCCGAGCGCATCGGCACGCACGAATTTCAGGACGCCTTCACCGGCGAAGATCAGCCCCACGTACAGACGGATGAGCACCACCGCGCCCGAAGCGCGGGTGGCTGTGAATTGGTTGAGTGTCATGCCCAGAGATAGGGGGCGGGGTTACAGAAGCCGCCGATCGGGGTAAACCGATGCGCCGGCAACACCGTCGGCGCAACCCGCGTAAGCAGGAGATATTTACATGAGTGGCACAGACAAAGCCAAGAACAAGGTCGACGAGATCGCGGGCAAGGCCAAGGAGACGCTGGGCCGGGCGACCGGCGACAGGAGCACCGAGAACGAGGGCAAGGCCGATCAGGCGAAGTCGAACCTGAAGGACGCCGGCGAGAAGGTCAAGGACGCGTTCCGCAAATGATCGTTCTCGGCGTCATCCTGATCCTCGTCGGATACCTGTTGCCCGTGCCCGGCATCATCGCCACCATCGGGTGGATCCTGCTGGTCATCGGCATCGTGCTTCTGGTGCTGGGCCGGACGGGACGCCCCGTCGGCGGCCGCCGCTACTGGTATTGATCCGAACCCGCTACCGGACGGGTTTCCGGCCGGAGCGGTGAGGGCATACGTGTCAGGTGTGGTCGGCAGCCACCTCGACGAGGGGGAGCGTCTGGCGGCGTATGGCTGCCGACCACCACTTTTTAACTGCCCGCGGGCACCTGGACGAATCCCGGCTGTCCCGCATCCACGACGGAGTTGAACCGGATCCGAGTCTGGAGATGAGCGCTGATCTGCTGTACCTCCGACTCGGGAAGTGCCGTGACATCGAAGTTCTCGGTGATGCGTCCGTGGTTGACCGATGACGTCAGGACCGCGGTACCGCGCTGAATGCCCCACGCCAGAAGGACCTGTGCGGGGGTCTTTCCCGCGTGCGCGGCGATGTCGACGATGAGAGGATCGTCGAGCAGTCGGGGTTCCAACGCATGGCCCAGCGGAGCGAACGCCAGCAGGATGATGTCCTCCGAGTGGCAATATTCGTGAAGTTCCCACTGCGGGTGATAAGGGTGCGACTCGACCTCCACGACGGCCGGCTTGATCCGCGCGGTGTCCACGATCCGCCGGGTGCCCTCGACATCGATGTCCGATAGCCCGATCGCCGCACTAAGTCCTTCGTCGACAAGGGTTTCCATCGCTGACCAGGTTTCGGCCAAGGTGACGCCGTCGTCGTAGACGACGGCCCCGTGAAGGTCGCGAGGGTCCTGGTCGTCGCCGGGTCCGAACGCGAACGGGGTGTGCACCAGATACAGATCGGCGCTGTCCAGACCGAGCCTGTTCAGACTGGCCTGCAGCGCAGGCTTGACCCGTTCAGGCCGGTGGTTGTTGTTCCAGAGCTTGGTGGTGACGAACAGGTCCTCGCGGCGCACCGTTCCGTCGGCGAACAACTGCTTGAGTGCGACGCCGACCTCTTCTTCGTTGCGATACCGCTCGGCACAGTCGAGATGACGGAACCCCACCTCGATCGCGGCCCTGGTCGCGTTACGCGTCTCACTGCTGTCCGAAACCAACGTGCCGAACCCGAGCGCCGGCATCTCGCCGCTGCCGTTGTTCAGGGCGAAGCTGCGCTGTCTCGGATCGTGTTGTGATGCCATCTCTTTGATCTCCTTGACGTGTCTATCGATGGGACTCTTTGAGCTGGGCGACAGCCTCGGCCGTGGTCCAGACCGCACTGGCGAGGAATCGGTAGTTCACCAGCGCTGCGAGGTAGCCGTCGCCTTCGGGCAGACGTGCGCCCGCCGTGGCGTCCTTGACGACGGCGACCTCGAATCCCTGCTCGACGAGTTCGCGCATGTGGCCCTCGACGCAGAGGTTCGCGGCCATCCCCGCCAGGATCACCTGGTTGACTCCGCGTTTGCGCAACTGGAGCACGAGGTCGTTCGACTCCGGACCGACGATCTTGTGCGGAGACGCGATCACGGTCCGGCCGTCGTGGATGTGGTGACGGTATTCGGGCAGGAAGTCGGCGCCCGAGTCGGCGAAGCCGTCCGTCGTGTATGCGCCCTGCCGCGCGAACATCCCGACGCCACCCATGAACTTCTCGAGCGGATCACCGAACAGCCACTGCTCGTCGGTCGGATAGAAGTAGTGCGGCGACACCGCGACGGTGATCCCCACGAGCTTCGCGGCCTCGAACAGTTCGCCGATGTGAGCGACGGTGTCGTGCTCGCGGATGCTGTCACCGAACACCGCCCACGACACACCTTCCGGACGGAGGAAATCGATCTGCGGATCGGTGACGACGAGCGCGGCGTGCTCGGGGTCGAGCACAAAGCCGGAATTCGGTAGCGCGGGGTTCTGCGGTTCGTCGTAAATCGTCGGGTCCGTCATAACACCAATGATAGATGACCAGTCGTCTATTAATCAACGCGTGATGGTGTGATGTGCCTGACCATGGCAGATCAGTGGAGAAGGGCGGGGAGGGTGACCGCTTCGAAGCGTTCGTACGGGGTGCGACTGCGGGTCACTTTGCCGCGAAGGGCCGCGCCCTCCCAGGCTTCGATCAGCAGCGAGGCGAGCTCCGCCGCGTCGAGGTCCGCCCGGATGCCACCGGAGCCACCCTGGCCGGCACGCACACACGCGGTCAGAGCCTCGTCCCAGCGGTCGAGGATGCGGACCAGTTCGGCGCGAACCGATTCACTCGAACCGCCGAGTTCGAGCGAAAGCTTCCCGATCAGGCAGCCGAGCAGGAAGTCACCGGCCTCGTGCTCGTCGGCGAGCGCATGGAAGAAGCCGGTGATTCGCTTCTGCGCCAACCCATCCGTATCGAGGATCGGCAGAAGCCGTGTCTCGATATCGGACCAGTAGTGTTCGAGGATCGCCGCGGCGAAAGCCTCTTTGCTGGGGAAATACGCATAGAACGATCCCTTTGGCACGCCGGCTGCGTCGGTGATGTCCTTGACACCGCTGGCGGCAAATCCACGCGAATGGACGAGCTCGACCCCGGCCTCGAGCAGTCGTCGGCGCACCTCGGGGTTCGATGGTCGTGGCATGATCTCGATAATAATCGACCGGTCGGCTATCTCGGTAAGCGTCTGCAATCAGTTCGGCTTCGGCATCCGGGTGCTCGAGAGCGACAACATCAACCGCCGATCGCGATGGCGCGGGAATCACGGTCTTGCACTGCCAGCACTCGAATTGGGCCTGGCCGATGTGGATGTTCTGCACTGCGTTGCATCGGGTGCACTTCACCGGACGCAGCCCCGCAGGCGCCCGAGGTAGGCCAGGCTGCTGGCAGACGACGATGATAATCCCGATGAAGCCGAGCAAGGCGCCCAAGACGAAACCGCTTCCCGCCCAAGGTTTTGCGATCGCTGATCACTGCGGCGACTACTGCACAGATCAGCCATACGACGATCCAGAAACCCCAGTCCATCAGCTGACCGCTCCCCCGCAGCCACCTGGCGGCGCGGGTGCTGGAACTGGGGACCCGTTGTTGACGACGCACTGCATTCCCGGACTCAAAAGGCCTGCTGGATGGCCGACCATCGGGAGCCCGTATTGAATGTGGTGCCAGTAGCTGCCATCCGGGTACGGAACGCCGTCGCAATAGCCGAGGTAGATCATGCTTCCGGCACCACCGCCGGGACAGTAGTTGCTCGGCGGATCAGGCAGGTGCGGGTCGGGGTCTGCATGTGCGAGCGGTGCGAGCGCCAGGCAAGCGGCGACTGCTGCGGGGACTGGTGCGAGGAGCCTGCTCATCTCAGCCTCTTTCCTTCGCCGCCGCGGGCGTTGCCGGTGAACAGGACGATGGCGTCGATGAGCACCCAGATGCTGAGCGGAATCTGGACTACCCAACCGAGCAGTACGAACCACATGGCGAAGCCCAAGAGGCCGAGCATTAGTTGGGTTACCGCGATTCCGATCGAGCCTATGTAGAAGCGGCCGAGGCCGAACCATCCGAAGAATAATTGCAGTAGGCCGGCAACGGCCGACGACTTGTATCCCACGTCGGAATTGACGTGCGCCGGTGCGCGATTGTCAGTCCAGGTGGCGCCATCGAAGTAGCGCTGACCTGGCGCACCGGATGGATCGGGATACCAGGCGGCAGGTGTGGATATGGCCACGCGCGAATGGTAGTTGGCAAACCCGAACGCCGCTGCCAAATGGCAACGTGGATCGGCATCCACATGTCCTGTACAAGCGGCGGCGCTCCGCGTGCCGCGCTGCCGGACGATCCGCGTGGGTCACACCGCATGCTTCCGATGCGCTGTCGCGACCCTGGTGCCGGATGCGCACGGCCCGCACGGCACAGCAACAGTGGAGCCACGCCTGGGTGGGGAGCGACCAGCGAGGCGCACTACTTGCAGCGCCAGACCAGCGGGCCCCACGTCCGAGACACTCAGATCGATACGCCGCCGGGGAAAGTGGCGACGGAAAGTATGAGGAAAGTATCGACTGATGGGCGTGTCGCGAATGGGCCAGAGCCCATTTTGAAAAGCGCGCCCGAAGGGATTCGAACCCCTAACCTTCTGATACTTTCCGAGCGTCCGCCAAGGTCCGAAAACATCCGCTATCGTGTTGCGGCACAGCAGATTCCATCGCCGTCCGTTCGCACGCGTCTGGCTGAAACCGGGCCAATTTGCGGGCGTTTGTATCAGGAAAGTGGAGAGTGGCCCGCACCCCCGGCCTCTGGAGCCAGAGCTCCTCTGGACCTGGTGTATGTGCCCACATAGACCAGGTCGGGCGAACGCATTCGCCCGACTCAGCTAACTTGACAGTGTACAAAGGTGTTGTCGCAATCACGCGGCCACGAGGGGTAACAATGTCAAGTCGCAATACCGGCGCGAAACTCACGCCCGCCGATCTGGAACACCTGCTGATAATGGGATATAACCAGACTCGGATCGCAGAGATGTACGAAGTCAGCAGGCAGTACGTGTCCGAAATCAGGCGCAAGTACGGGATACCGCTCCCGGCGCGCACGGTTCTCCTCGAACAGCATTTTCCGTGGCGGGTGCCGGAGGCTTTGACCCAAGCGTCCCCCTATAGGCGGCTGCGGGACCACGGTGAATACGTCGGGACCAACGGCGTCGGCATGTCAGCCGACAAGCTGCGGCGGCTGCGGACGTTCTACCGGCAGATGCGCGACCAGGTGGTGGTGTTCGACCCGGCACTACCGCCGGAGCCGGGCGTGGCCAAGTGCGGCGGCTGGGCATACTGCAAGCGCAACGCGGCCGATGGCGACCTGTTGGTACGTGTCGTGGAGCCGATGACTGACGAGGCGCGGCGGGTGTGGTCATTTCCGCCGATCGAGCCATAACCTCAGGTCAGATACCACCGGTTCAACAGGATTATCTGGATATGCACGAAACCTTGCGCTGCAACGGATTACGCACTGATCTTCTGTTACAACTTCACAGAGGGGCAGGACCCTGCTCGACGACGACGCTTGCAGCGTCTCATTCCGCGTTGCATTTTCTCAGTCCCGGTTGCCAATTCGGAGCTGCGAGTGAGACAGCATAAGTCAGGGCCTCGCGGCATAACGGGTTTCGTAGGAATGAAGAGTTCCGTGAGACAAACCGGGCGGAGACGTCGTGAGACGGCATACAAACGCCTAGGTCAGCCGGCACCGTAGATGTCATCGAAGGCGAAAATCTACACGACTTGTAGTTAACTGCACCAGGGACTGCACTTGTGCAGCAAACTTGAGACAAAACGGCACCAAGGAGAGAGCGGATGGCGCTTCCCAGCTTGAATGAGCCGTGGGTATGGCGTGTCCGCGACCTCAACAGCCCGAGGCGGGCCACGCAACTCCTAGAGACGGTGCGTAGAAACGCCAACCGGGACTTGGTCATCGATCTGTCCGACCTCGGTCAGGTATACCCCAACGGAGCAGTTCCCTTCTCCGCAGTGCTGGCTTTCCTACGCGAAACCACCGAGCAAACCATCACTGTTCGCATGCCCGATGATCGCCGCGTGCACTGCATCGAGCACCCGTTGACCGTCGACACCTACGACCGGCAAGGCGGTGACACACTGACCTACTCGGTGTGGCGATACGACACCGAGGCCGAGGCTCAGAAACTGACCAGAATGTACATGGAGGCGCTGACTGACCAGGTGCAGTGCGAAGAGGGAGTCATCGACTCGATCAACTGGTGCCTTTACGAAGTGATGGACAACGTTTTCGCGCACAGCCACGCCGGTTCGGGGTTCGTCATGATGCAACTTCACCGATCCGAGCGACGCTGTGCGATCGCCGTTGCCGATACCGGCATCGGGATCCAGAAGTCGTTGGCGTTGGCCGACCCCCGCGTAGCCCCGCTCGAAATTCTCAAGAACCCATCGACTTCCATCGAGTACGCCCTCAAACAAGGCGCAACGAGCAAGGGCGGTGCACATCAGGGCAACGGACTTTTCGGGCTTCGCCGCTCTGTTGAGATCAACGGCGGCGCCCTTAATGTCACCTCTGGTTGGGGACGGTGGTCACTTCGGCGCGGGAGAGCTGAACTGTCGACAGACCGGTGGCGCGAGTTGCCCGACGTCGAGAATCATCAGTCGACCATCGTCGACTGGCAGCTTGATTGCTCACAGAAGGTCCGCATCGACGAAGCCCTGGGCAGCTCCTATCCGATTAATGACTTCCTGGATACCATCGAGGACGACGAAGGTGTCTACCGTGTTTCGGTCAGCGAGCTCGAAGAATCCCTCGGCTCTCGGAAGCTCGGCGCCGATATCCGCACCCGGTTAGAGAATTACCTCAACGCGGCGGCCGGATTGCAGTTCGTCGTCCTCGATTTTAAGGGTGTCGGGGTGGTGTCATCGAGCTTTGCCGACGAGGTGCTAGGTAAGCTCGCCGCCAGCATGGGCGAATTGGAATTCCGCCGACGTGTATCTGTCGACAACGTCTCAGTCACCAATCGGGCGCTTATCGAGCGGGCCATCTCTCTGCGGCTCAGCTCCGTAGGAATGGAAGAGGCTCGTGTGACAAACGCAGGTTTGGCCGTCGTGAGACAAATCGAATGACCGCAGTTCAGGGCCATTTCCATATATGCAGCTGAGCGTGAGAACCCACACGACTGTGGCTTCTCAAATTCGATGTCCGATTCTCAAATGAAATGTCCAACGCATGTCCAATTGGACATTTCGATGATACTGCTTGAATAGTCAAGAATTTGCCACCACAGAGGTCGACATTTCGAATCAGCAGGAGAGGATCCGCCAGCATGAAGTCCCTTGACAAAATTCTCCGTGAGGCCAGCGACGACACAGCCCATGTTCTGGCAAAAAATCCGCCCGTGGATGACGTCGACGCCGAGAACCTCGATGTCGCAGACCTTCCGGATGCGATTGGATCGAAATGGTTCCGGACTGACGATGTCGTCGCCTGTTTCGCAGATCTAAAGAACTCGACGCAATTGAGCGTCGGGAAACACCCACGAAGCACGGCTGCCATTTACCGTGCCGCATCCGGTAACGCCACAAGAGTGATGCACGACTTCGACGCCGACTTCATTCAGATCCAAGGCGACGGTGTCTTCGGTTTGTTCTGGGGCGACGCCGCCGTCGAACGTGCGGTGTGTGCCGGTGTGACGGTCAAAACTTTCAGCGAGAAGCACTTGGAGCCTGCTCTGTCATCGAAATGGCCAGATGCTCCGATCACTGGTTTCAAGGTCGGTGTGGCCACCGGAAGAGTGCTCGTCAAGAACATCGGCACGCCGCGTAATCCCGCAGAGCAGGAGCCGGTTTGGGCTGGAAAGCCTGTGAATTATGCAGCGAAGGCGGCGCAGCAAGCGGATCGGGGCGAGCTGATCGTTTCGGGATCGGTTTGGCTGGCCATAGAAGCCAATGACTATTTGACGACATCTTGCGGTCACGGAGTGGACGGTGGAACTGCGCCGCAGCCGTCGACGCTTTGGCGCGATGTGACGATCGAGAAGCTCGGACACGACGACGACGAAGCTGCCGGCCGACTCCTGACGGCATGCTGGTGTGATCTGTGCGGGCCCGAGTTCGTTGCCGCGATCCTTAACGGCGAGACAGTTCGACCCGAAGCGAATCAGGCGCGCCAGGCGGCCGTTGCAACTCGGGATGCAACTCGCGCGGCAAGATGGCAGAGGATGAGGCGCGACCGCGCGGCTCGACTAGCCGGGCTCCGCCAGGTGCGTCGGTGATCGGTTACTTACTTACGATTTTGCTGGTTTACCACGATCGCACGGACTTGCGGGGAGAGAGTATGTCGCTGGAGAGCGATCTCGAAGAGTGCGTAGCCGAGACGCACCGGGCGCAGTGGGTGAGACGTGACGGAACGAAAGTGCCGGACGAGGAAGATCTAGCGCTCTCCAACGATGCTGTCGAGATCGACGCAACCGTCCTCTATGCCGACCTCGCACAGTCAACGAAGATGGTCGAAACGAAGAAGGACTGGTTCGCGGCCGAGATATACAAGAACTACTTGTACTGCGCTGCGCGCATCATTCGTAGTAATGGTGGAGTGATCACGGCGTACGACGGTGACCGGATAATGGCGGTTTTCATCGGCGATGCCAAGAATACGAAAGCCGCGAAGGTCGGACTGAAGATTAATTACGCAGTGATCAATGTTCTTCAACCTGCGATCCAGAGTCAGTATCCGGAGGAGAACTTTCAATTGCGGCAACGAGTCGGTGTGGCGACATCTGGACTCTTCGTCGCACGAACGGGAATTCGAGGCAGCAACGACCTGGTGTGGGTGGGCAACGCCGCGAATCATGCCGCGAAAATGGCTGCTCTCCCAACCGACTACACCACCTATATCTCGGGCGATGTTTACGACAAGTTGAATGAGTCGTCGATCTACGGGGGAGACCCACGTCGAAACATGTGGACTGACCTCGGCTCGCGTCATCTCGGGTACCGGATGTATGGCTCTACCTGGTGGTGGAGTCTCTAGAGAAAAGGGAGCAATGGCGAACGGAAACGGCGAAGACACCTCGGAGGACACCACGAGTCACGCCTGGACGACGCTTGGCAATGTAAACGATTGGGTGCGGCACGCGGAAACCAAGGCGGGCTACCTGCTGGCGGCAGCCGGCGTATCAGGTGGCGTGCTGTACAACCTTGTCAAGTCCGAACAACATCCGTCGGGTTGGTTCAGCTTTGTTTCTGTCATGTGCTGTGCGGGGCTTGTCATCGCCGCCCTGTCAGCAATATGGAGCCTGATACCTCGGCTTAAGCTTCGCGGGTTGGAGGAGCCCACCAGCTTGCTTTACTACTCCCATATCGTGCGAAAGTTCGGGACGGATGGACAGGCATATGCTGACTCGTTGCGTACGTTGCTCTCCGACGACATCGAACTGACCAGCGAGATCGCCAAACAGACTCACTCGATAGCTACTGTTGCCCGCCACAAGTATCGCTGGGCGTCAGTAGCCGCCTACAGTTTGGGAATTGGCCTTGCGTTCCTAATCCTGCTTGCAATCCAGATCGGCAGTCGTGCTCTGTAGCTAGTCGGTGTGCAGGTGCGGGTTAGCCCGTCGCGGTCGCAGTTACGTAATGACAGTTGGGCCGTTACGTGGCTCGCGCGAAGAGGGCGCCACTGGCCAAAACGCGCCGCGGTGGTGTGACACTGACCAGGTTTGATTCCCGGTCGGGACGATGACTTGGGCGGTGAATACATGATGATCGTGGCGGCCATCGGCAAAGGTAGCCATGCGGGAACCGAGGCGGTGCCGAGGCCGCAGTACTCCCGCATGCCGCAATAGCGGTTGTACGCATCAACGTAGACGCAAGGCGTCGCACCGTGAGTGCGTCGATACCCTCGCACTCGACGAGCACGACAGCGTAGTCGTAAATGAACTCTGCCGTGATCACAGGCTGCGGGGCTCAGCAACCCCCACCGAGTTGACGACCACCGACCAACTCAGCAGCGAACCGGCTCGAACTCCGCCTGGATTGACTGCGTGGTGGTCACAGCGACGCTCTCACAGTCAAACCGGGCGCAGTCGAGTCATCGCCAGATGGCGCACCCCCGAGTCTTCCATGCGGGGAGTGTTGCCGTAGGACAACTTCGGTCATGCGCCGCCCTCCCGACGGAAGGCAGGGCATTGAATGAGGCGCGTCCAACGGCTAGTTCGTTTGTCTAGAGTGTTTCTCGCAGAATCGGCCAGCTAGTACGCAAGGACGATCGGGAATGCCCGCTGTTCGACGTCATCGCCGCGCAGGTACTTTCGCATGGTCCGCTGTTGCTCGAGTGATTCCCAGGCGAGAGCAACAGACTCGAGCCATCTTGCGATACCGAGAGCAATAGCAACCTGAGCTGGCGCGTCTGCATCCGCCGGCGGTCTGGAGACGTCGAAGTCGTGCGGCAGGCGCGGCCACCGTGGACTTACCAGCGCGGACTTCGACTTCGCGGCGGCCTCCTCGAAGTTCGCTTGCAATCGGTTGATCTCAGCCTCAACTACTTTAATCGTCTGCGCGAGGTCGATTAGACCCGAGTGCCCTTGAGCACGCGCATTCTCACACGCGTTCTCCCCTTGCGTAGTAGCGGCGAGATATCGCGACCGCGTGAGGAGTTCGAGCTTGTCGTGCTCGTCGAGACCAAGTACCCAGGCACCTGACATGCGGCTCAGGCCAGCAACGTCAGAGCTCACGTCGATATGCCACACGATCGCGTTATCCGAGTCGGCATCAACCACCGCCACGGATTGATACTGGGTGCTCACGCCATCTGCTCCTTGGCACAGTCAGGGCACGTGGCCGGACGCCGGCCACGTGTTCGCGGGCGTTCCCAGTTGATCCCGCAGGCAGCACAGACCAGAGCCACCAATGTCGCTGCATCCCACGCAGACTGACTCACCGACTGGAACCCCGCCGTCTCCGTTCGCATCGGCTTCGGGCCCAAAAGCGTCGCTCGGGAGCAGTCGACGCAAACGGATGTCAAGACCTTCCGTGGCGCCATCCACGATGATCCGCAGGTGACGCACACCATTACGGCACCGGTAGATGCAGCGCGAGCCGACGGCACGGGGCCACCCGATTCCAGGGCGCTTGCGAACTCTGAGAACGAACAGATGGCGATACCCAGCTCCCGCGCTCTGCGCGCTTTGGTCGATCGCGAGTCCCCGTCGGCTGCAACGACGAGGTCAGGTCCCTTCTTGGTGACGGACTTGGCGACTATCAGCCCGTGCTCCTGCGCCATTCCCTCCTGGGTTTTGCGGTCGATCAGGACGCCGCCGAGTTCACCCTGTCCGGTGAAGCACACCGACATCCCCGGCAAGAGGTCCATATCGCCGACCATGGCGCGGAACGGCTCGATCCGGACCATGACCGCGTCCATGTCGACGCCGAGCAGGGCTGCAGCGCGGCAGAGATGATCGTGCTCGTCATCGGTCACCACTCCGTCCTCAACAGCGGCATCTATCAAGCCGTTCATGAACTCACGGTGGGCACGTGCAATCTCCAGTTCGTCGAGCCCGAGTTCCTCTGCGAGTGACCGCAGCGCTGTGCGTTCGTCGGCCGTCAGCCGAAGGTCGGCAATTGCGGTGTCGAGCAGCTGTACGTACGGGGCCACGTCAGGACTGCTGTGCAGACCGCCAGCCAGTGCCGCGAGATACGGTGCAGGCGGCAATACTTCGATGTGGCCTTCACGCGCGTACACACGCAGCGGAGTCACCTGTAGTGGCCGGGCGACGGCGGGTTGGCAGGCTTCGACGTAACGGTCGCTCGTCGCGAATAGCAGGCGTGCAGTAGCTCGTGCGTCGGCGATGGCACGGTGGGCGTCCTCCAACAGCACTCCGTGCTCCATGCACGCCTGGCCGAGTTTGCAGCCCGTAGCCCGCAGTGTGTCGATCGCCGAGCCCCAGTCGATGTCGATGCCGGCCGCGGCGAGTTCGTTGCCGAGCATGCGCATGTCGAACCTGACGTTGTGTCCGACGACGACGGCACCGTCCAGCCTCGACGCGACGTGATGTGCCACCTCCGCGAAGGACGGCGCGCCGCGAAGCATGACCGCGTCGATGCCGTGAAGCCACGTCGGACCCACGTCCCTCATCGGTTGAATGAGCGTCTCGAACTCGTCGTGGATGCGACCGTCGCAGTCGAGTGTCAGGATCGCGATCTCGACGACACGGTCTGTGTTGTAGAGGCCGGTTGTTTCCACGTCGACGACCGCAATGCGACCATCGCGACCGATCAGATGCCCGATGCCCGTGTTAGCGAGCGCCGCCCGATTGCCGACGACGCCAGCCGCGGGACCAGTGGTCGCGGTACGCCCCGTCCACTCGCGACCGTCCCACCAGCGTAAATCGGACTCATTCCACGGATCGTCGTACCACCCCGCGTTGACTTCCATCGTTGTCTCCCCCTCCACCCCTTTGACAACGTTTGCTCAAGATACCCGCAGGGTCCGACACGGTCGTCAAATTTCGACGATTTCGGGATGTGGCTCGCTCGGCAACGAACGGAACGGATCGTCGGAGCGAACTTTTGACGGCATGCCGTCCGAGACGGGCGGCATCGATGCTCGAACAGATGGAGTTGAGCGCTGAGGCTACTGACACTGAAAAATCGGCCCGCTAGCTGATGGCGACTTCAGGTGCACTCTGTTGGGCAACCCGGGTCCACAGGTCGACTTCGACGTAGGGCGATTCAATGCTCACAACGAGCGAATAGTCGACGCCGAAGTCACTCTGGTCGTAGTCGCGACGGTTCTTCCAGCAGCCCGCGACTCGATAGACAGCTATGGCTGGGCGGCCGTCCCGCGGCGCGCCGCTAAACTCGCCAACCGCTGCCGCGGCCCGCACCGCAGACACATCGGCGCTAGATGCGATGCCCTCACCCGTGCCGGGCATCGACTCCGAACTGTGGGCCGCCCGCCAAATCATCGACACACTCAATACCGACAATGGGCCAGTCCGGGTGGTACTGGCCGGACCGTCGAGAAACCAGGCGCCTTCCTGGCCAGCCGGCTCGGTCGGCACGCCCAGACCTTCGCCGGGCCTCCGCCACGCCCCGCCACCACCGCATCACGCATCATGCATCACGCCGACGCCGGGCGATACCCCGCCGCCCATTCACCGCCAGAAGCAAGGCCGGATCGCGCTGACATTCAAGGCATCCTCGACGCCGCAGCACACCGGCGCCGACCCCTTGCCGCCATATCGTGAAACCCCTGCGGGCCAAGGTGATCTAGGCGGTCTCTCCGCAGGTGCCTCGGGCAGTCCCGAGGTTCAGCAGGTCGCGACCGACGTGAACACCAGGCACGACCTGCCGCCGGCGGTGTGGCCGGACCCGGACTTCTCCGGCCTTTTCAGGATCAAGGCGGGATATCTGATCGCAGCGCGGGTCGAGGACCAGCTGGTGCTGCCGACCGATCAGCACGACCCGCTGGTCGCTCAGCTGGCACAGGTCGTGTGCGCCGACCTGCGCGCCGACAGCCTGCCCACCGCACCCACGGACCCTTGATCCGCCGGGCCGTCCACACGCCACCCGCCGCAGTGCCGTTTAAGAGCGCCACCAGAGAGCCGGTAAATGATGCCGTAGTGCGTCCGGGGCGTGCCGTTCCCAACGCCCTCGCAGCCGCTCGGACGCGAGCACGGTCAGGTTCGGGCAGCGCGATTTTCGAAGCGCCGAATCATCTGCTCCCCAACACCTCTCACAGACACTTCCGCCATTATTATTGCCGTCCAAGACCTTTACTGATCCTTACCGATACATACCGAATTACCGCTCATGACCGATCATTACCGCTCCACAACCCGACTTCACCGCCGCCGCAGAGCAATTCATATCAACAACCTCTCTATAGGCATGGCACATTGGCAAAGGTGATGCAAGCATCGGTGTAGCCACCGCCGGTGGCCACACCCGCCCGGCCCGGGCAGGTGGCCGAGCGGGTAAGCGGGGTGAGGGCGGTGCTGACGATTTCACGGCTCAAAGCCCGCTCGATGGCGTACTACAACGACACCTCGCGGGCGGCGATGAACGCCGCCGCCGATCGCCAAAAGGCCGGCGGCGGGCTCGGTGAGTACTACTCCGAAGCCGAAACCCGCGCCCCGGTATGGATGCTCGCAGGGGACACCGGGAAGGCCGCCGCACTAACCGGTTTGAGTGCCTCAGATCGTGCTGGGGGGGTGGCTGATCTTGATGTTGTGGAGCACTGGATCGTCGACGGAAGCGCTCCCAACAGAGCCACCGGGCGGGCCTTCGGCGAGCGTTCGAACCATGGGTTCGACCTTGTTTTCTGTGCCCCGAAAAGTGTCTCTCTAGCGCGTGCGGTGGGCGGGGATGAGGTGCTGTCCAAGGCCATCGCCGAGGCCCACCGGGTAGCCGTGGCCGAGGCGTTGGAGTACCTGCATAGCCACGCCGGCTACACCCGCGTGCACAACCCGATCACGGGCATGAAAGACCTCGTTCGGTTGCCCGGTCTGGTCACCGCGGCCTATCAACACGAGACGTCGCGGGCCGGGGATCCGCACCTGCACACCCATGTCCTGCTGCCCAATAGACAGGCCCGCGCCGACGGCGAAATGGTGTCGGTTGATAGCAAGTCCTTGCATCACGAAGCAAAGGCCGCCGGCATCGTCTACCAAGCCAGCCTGCGTCATGAGCTCCATCAGTCGATGGGCCTGGAATGGGAGCCGGTCGACCCGCACACCGGCCAGGCCGACATCGCCGGAATCGACCCCGAGACGATCAGAGCGTGGTCACAGCGCGCCACCCAACTGCGCCAGTGGGCCGCGGCCAATCTCGTTTGTGATGACCCGAACGCACCCACACCCGCGCAACTGGCCACTGCTCAAAAGGCCACCCGGCCGCGCAAGCCCGAGCACCTGTCCTGGGCCGAACTGCAGCAGTCATGGGCCGCCGATGAACGCGGCTTCAGCATCAGCGAGGCCGGTCAAGCCGCAGCCCGCCACGCGCGGCGCACTACCCCCGGGAACGTTCTCACCGCGGCCCGGGCCGCGGCCGCCGGCATCGACAAACCGGCGTTCACCCGCGCCGATCTGATCGAGGCCATCGGTGCCCGGTTGCCCGTCGCCGTCGATGGCGCACCGGACGGTCCGCGCATCCTGATGGAGGTCCTAGCCGACCGGATGGCCATGCCGCTGACCGCCCCGCGCGCGGCGCATGAGCGCGAAGGACACGACCGTTTCACCACCGCGCCGATCGTCGGCGAAGAGGCCGCCATCGTGTCGCTGATCGGGTCGCGCGACGCCGCCGCGGCCCTGCCCGCCAACGCCGTCCAGACCGAGGAACTGTCACCCGAGCAGGCCCGCGCCATCACCGCCATCGCCACCTCACCCTGGCTCGCCCAACCCCTCTCAGCACCCGCCGGGGCGGGTAAAACCACCTCCCTGCGGGCACTGCGCGCGGCCGTGCAGCGCAGCCCCCGACACGATCGCGTGGTGGTTCTCGCGCCCACCGGCAAGGCCGTCGATGTAGCCGTCCGCGAGCACGCCGGCGACACCGGACTGACCATCGCCGCCGCGCTCGAACGGCTCCGCAACGGGACACTGAAGTTCGACAAGCGGACCGTGGTGGTGGTCGACGAGGCCGGCATGGTGGGCAGTTCGGAACTGCGCGAGCTGCTGTCCGCGACGACGGCGGCCGGCACCAAGACCGTCCTCGTCGGTGACGCTCACCAGCTCGCCCCGGTGAAGTCGCGTGGCGGCATGTTCGACCAACTCTGTGGCGATCTGCCCTGGACCCAACACCTCACCGAAGTCTGGCGGATGAACGACGTGGGCGAGCGCACCGCCTCCCTCGGCGTGCGCCACGGCGGCGCCGCCGCCCGGCGCCGCGCCGTCGACTGGTATCGCCGCCACGACCGCCTCGCCACTGGGGACACCGTGACCATGGCCGCCGACGCACTGGCCGCCTACACCCGCGATCGAGAGGCCGGTAAAGACGCGCTGCTGGTCGCTGATTCTTGGGAAATGTGCGACGCACTGAACACCCGTATCCACCGCCACACCATCCCCGACGATGCCCCCACCGTGGCCGCCTCCCGCGGCCATCGCATCGCCGTGGGCGATGTCGTGATCAGCCGCCGCAACGACCCCGACATCCCCGTCTACGACGCCCACGACCTGGCCAAGACCGCGGATCCGGTGCGCAACGGGCACCGCTGGCGCATCATCGGCGTCGACCCCGATACCAGCCGGGTGGCCGCGCGCCGCCTCGGTGATGGCGCCCGCGTCGTGTTCGAGGGCGACTACCTCAGCACTCACGTGCACCTCGGGTACGCGGTCACCGTGCACGCCGCCCAAGGCGCGACCGCCGACACCGCCCACACCCTGCTTTCCGACACCGCGCACAAGGCGTTGGCCTACGTCGGACTCACCCGCGGCCGCGAAGCCAACCGCGCCTACCTCTACACCAAAGACGCCGGGGAAGCCGACCACGCCCACGCTGAGCCCACCCCTGGTGTCCACATGGAGCGCCGTGGCACCGCCCGCGAAGCCGCCGCCCTACTCACCCACATCGTCGGCCGTGACACCCGCGCCCACACCGCGGCCGTCGCGGCCGCCGACACCGACCGCGCCCTGCTCCCCGAACCCGTCCAGGATTTGCTCGAGCACCGCGACCGCACCCGCGCAGCCTGCCGCACCGCCCACCGCCACCACCTCGCAGACCGCGCCCTGGCCGCCGAGCTGCCCCTGCTGCACGCCGAGGTCACCCAGATCGAGCATTCTTGGGAACACAGCCCGGCCACCGTCTACCCGCCGCCGGCCACCGGCCGGGAGACCCTCGACGACCCCACCCGCGCCGCGGTGACCACCATCACCGCCAGCATGCAGAACGTCCAGATCCTCACCGTGGGGGCCGACGCCGACAAACACGCCACCCTGGCCGCGGTCACCGCCGCCGTGCACGGCCAGAACAAACCCGTGTTGGCCGTCCAGACCACCGCGCAGGCCATCGCCGAAGCCAAAGACCGGCCTTACGCTGACCGTTCCGTCGACCCGCGCCGCATTCGCGATCGGATCGACAAGGGCGAGTTGACCATCCCGCCCGGCACGCTTCTCATCATCGATGACGCCGACCAACTCAACCCGAAACTGTTGCGCTACTTCACCGAACACGCCACCGCCACCAACACCAAACTTCTTCTCGTCCGCTCCCTCACCGCTGAACGTCAGCCCAGGCACACCGTCGTCGACGCGCTGGCCGACGACGTGCCCTGGACCCAACACATCGGCACACAACCGCCCCCACAAGCCCACCGCACCGCCACCGAGCGGGTCACCACACTGCTGGCAGAACCCCACACCGGCGCACCGTCGCGGGCCACGTCGGCGGCCGCCGAACTGCTCGACCGACGCACCCGCGTCCTCGACGCCTACCAGCAGAAGCAGGCGCAGGCCCAGCGCTGGAGCGCTCGCCATGCCCAACGTGAACGCGGCCGCGATCGAGGAGGCCTCGAACTCTAATGCTGCGTCAAACGCTTTGACACAACGGTTTTGGTGAGAACCGGTTGCCTATCGGGAACTGTGCGCGACCACCGACATCAGCGATGGAGTGGCAATGCCGGCTATCGCTGCGGCGTAGGCGACATCGGCCGGACTTTCATCGCGCCAACACAGCAGAGTCTCCACCCGCCGGCAGCGCTGGAACTCCTCGCGATACGTCACCAGCTGGTGCGGCTCTTCGACACCCCGCAGTCCCGGACGCTGGGAACCCGCCATCAGACTGTCGGTGGTGTACTCGGCTTGCAAGGCGTCCCATTGCGCGGCCGAGGGCCACTGCCGGCCCAACACTTGCCGCGCCACCGACTGAGCAGCCGCAGACAAGTCCGGCCCACCGAACACCGCATGCTGAATCAGATACCGGGCATACGTCTCGGCCGCATCGACGTCGGCCGCCAGTTCGCGGTAGAGGCCCGGATTGACGCTCTCCAAACGATGCGAGCGGTCTCGCGTCAGCGCCGCGGCCCCGGCCTCTTGTGGCGCACTCGACGGGGCCACCCCGAGCGCCACGTCCGGGGTCGCCTCATCCACGAGATCGGACGCTAACGACCAGGAGGTGGCCACCGCCGACACGGCGTAGCCCATCTCCCGGACCGCGCGGACCACACGCTCGGCCGGATTGAACCAGCCGTACCAACGGTCATCGAAATCAGTATCGAAGTGCGCGGCCACCGGCATAGTGCGCGACAGATACACCCCGGCCGGGATATAGGCCGCACCCTCGTTGCTGCACACCCACAGGTCCGGAATCCCAGAACTGCCCCGAGCAACGGCCACCGCCCAATCCAGCCCCGGGAATACCACACTGGACGCCGCCGCCAAATCCGCAACAGCCGACCGCGCGTTCTCCAGGTCGGTCATCGACACATCGCGCGACACCCGCGGCATCGGACTCTCCCGCAGCCCAGGCAGAAGTCCCGGCGCCCCTGGCGCGGCACTCCCAGCACTGCTGGCAGGTGGCCCAGCCGACACCGCCGAAGATGACAGCACGCCCGGTCCTGTCGCACCAGCGGCGCTCGCTGCTGCCGGTGGCAACACCGACCCATACGAAGACATCGGTGACGCCATACCCCCACCCGCGTTCGCTGCCCCCGCCGAAACTCCCACGCCGCCCGCAGTCGGCGAGCTGGCCGCTCCCGGGGCAGCGCTGGCCGCCGGCGCCGCCGACGCCGGAGTAGTGCCCCCGGTGGACGGAGCCGCCAACGGACCTGCCGGGGCCTGCGGAACCGCTTGTGGAGCAACAGCATTCGCCGGTGTGAACCCACCCGATGCCAAGTTTCCGGCCGCCACACCACGACCAAATTCGCTACCCAGTGACGCCGGCGTCGCATTCCCGGACGCCCCCGCCATACCGCTAGGAGCCGACATACCCCGAGCACCGGGCACACCCTTGCCCACGCCGCCAGCCAAGCCCTGCATCGAGCCCGCGCCACCACCCAAGCTGCTCAACGGCGAACCCCCACCGCCACTGCCCCCACCCAACGACGGCGGCGACACGCTAGGTACAGAGGGAGCCTGTGGGCTACCCGAAGCTGTTGGTACTGGTACTGGCGTATTTTCAGGCCGTCCGTATCCAGGTCCAGCGACACCTATATCGCCCACATCGGTACTAGGGGAGGCTTCGCCGCTGGAATCCGTCGATGAATCCCACCCAAGCTCACCGGGTCCTTTTTTGCCCGGGACCGCGTCGCCAACGGATTCGGGTCGGTCTCCCCCCTCGCCGTCTGTAGATCTATCTCGCCCCAGGCCACCGTCGTGCCCCTTTGCTGGTGGGGCTTCTGGCGGTGGGCCGAACTTGTCGGTCAGGCCGGTAGCTTCTTGGTGGCCATACCCGAGAAGTTGAGTCGACACCTCTTCGATGAGGGTCCGGTACGGGGCAATGATGGGACCCACCCCGACCGGCTGCCCGGCGTTGGTCATCAACGCTGTTTCGATGTCACGATGAGCGTCATCGTGCGCTTTGCGGATCGTGCGTTTCGCCGAATGCACATCCTGACTAAGCCGACCGGCGCGTTGAGCGACATCCTTGCCGAGTTCTACGAGGTCCTCATGGGCCAAATGCAATGCGCTGTAGTGGTTCTGAGCAGCATCGCGCCCCTCACCTGCGGTCCAGTCGCCATCCATCACGCGGCGGACCTGCTCGGTTGCCGCTTGGTCAGCGTCAGCATGTTGGCGTACCCACTGCTCAACCGTTGTGGCGTAGTCGGCGATCCCATTCTCTGAGACCTCCGGCCACTTCCCCGGAGCGATGAGCGCCGCGGTATACGCACCAGACGGCCGCGGGATGTCCGTTCCGTTGGGCTCGCGCTGATGCGGGTTGAAGCTGTCCGGTGCCGGCCGAGCTGCCACCACCTGTTGAAAGACTTGCGTGGCAATAACACGGTAGCGCTGATCCCATCCCGGACCGCCCGGCGAGACTGCATCCTGACCGCTATTTGTTGCAGGCATCAGTGCGGCAATCCACACACATCGGCCAACGCGTATGTAGCCGCATTACCCACGTCATTCAGCCGGTTCAGCTCTTCAACAGGCGCATTGGCGAGCGCTGCGCTTGTCAAATCCAGTGTTGTTGACACGTAGTCTTTAACCGCCGATGTGAGTTCAGAAGGACTGGCGGGCGATAGTGCATTTTGCAGGGCGACAACACCATTCACAGCTCGTAGAACCACCGGAACGTTCAGTTGGCCTCTGTCAATTAAGCCACCCTGCCCCGCGCTGCCGCGCTGGTTTGTGTCGAATGTGTGGCACACCCCGTCTTTTGCCGCTGACTGCTCGGCCGCGCTGTAGGTCTTGACTGGTGCTGGCGAGGATGGAGTTGAGGACGCAGGCGGGCCGCCCTCATGGTTGGACAGTGCGTAGGTGATCGCGGCGGTGGCGGCAACGGCGATGACGTTGACCACCACCGCGGCGCTGATCAAACCCCACCGCCGCGGCTGGTGCCGCGGTGGTACCGGGGTGTGGTCCGGTGGCGAACTAGGCCCGCCAGATTGCCAATGCCCCTGCGGTGATTGAGTTCCAGGCGGCTGCCACGGTGACCCCATCGCTACGATCCCTCCTACAGCTTGAGCATGTCGGCGTTGGCTGCTTCGGTGGTCTCCACCGCAGCGACCGTCGCCGCGGTCGCAGACTGACCCGCTACGGTGCGACCGGCAACACCAGTAGCGGCCGTCCCCAGCAGGGCGGTGGCTACGGTGAAGAACGCCGCGGTGTATTGATCAGCCGCAGGGGGCATCGGAACCCCCGAACCGCTTGTCCGCGCACGACCGCTATCAGCGCTGCTCAGCCCGTGCCGGGTCGACTCCGGGTCCATCTCAAATGACGACGGCACTTAAACGCCGTCCTCTCCGAGCAGTCCACGGATGAATGCCTCATTCTCGAACACCCCGGCAGCCAGTTCGGCCTGCTTTGTGGGGTGTTCCTCAGCTAGCGATTGAAGCTCCGCAGGTAGTGCTTCCGAACACTGTGCCCACTCGCACATCCGGGCACTGCCCGTTGCCGCTTTGAACTGCTGCGCGATCCACCGGCCCCACTCTCGGCGCACCGCTTCTGCGTCGTGCAGGTCAGCCGGGAACGGACTATCCAGGGTCCTCACCGTCGACTCAACCATTACGGCGACGGCTGCGCGCCAATCCGTGGCTCTCTCACAGAGAGCTTTGAGTTCTGGCTGGACCCACTTTTCCCACTCACTGCGCACGGTCGACCAGTCTTCGGCCCACACTGCGTCCCACAGAGCTGCCGGCGGTCGCCCGTCACCACGTCCGCGGACGGCCATCCACATCGCCACCGAGCTGACCATCTGCATAACCGTCGCGCCGGCATCGCAGCGCGAGCACTGGCTGCCAGGGCGTGAAGACCCTTGAGAGTCCATGCCCTCAACTTTACGGCTCGACCCCGTCAATAGCGCGGTCCAACGTCGACCGCATTCGACACTGAATGTGCTGGTCGGAATGCCTATTACCGGTTCGTACCGACGTCTGTCAACGTCGGTTGAATCTGGACCCCGTTTCGTCGACGATTAGGGGTCAGTCTTCACCCGACGCCGACAACGTCTCGCTTCTTATCGGTTTCTGCCTCAGCTGGCCGAGCCACATCGATCGTGCCGGCATTGCGCGACACGCCGGATGCCGCCTAGAAGCGGGCTGGTCGACAAGGCGGTAGAGTCAATCACGCGCCGTTAGTGCGCCCAAAATCCGGTTGATCACTGCGACCTCTAGGCGTTTCGAGCAGCTGATTTCGCCTGGACGCGGGTAGGCTGGCCGCACAGATGCCAGTAGCACGACTGTGCCCATAGTCCAGTCAACCTACGGCCAACCCTTTCCGCCGCGCTGGGGATACTCGCTCAATCGCCCCGGGCCAGGCCACTTTCCAATGTTCGGCAGACGTGAAATGCGTTGTCGAACCCTGACTTCATGGCCAGTCCATGAAAGGACGCGCCATAAGCGCGTTCAAGCCGGGTAACCACCCGGCTTTTTTTGTGCCCGGCCACCGGTCGGGCACCTTCTGTTGGTACGCCTCGCAAGGAGGTTGAAATGGTCGTCTCGAATGCGTGGAATCTGGTCTGGATTCTGCCTGTCCTCGTGATGGTCAGCCGAGCAGTGTTCTGCTCACGTGAGGAGCCGATGGATCGCATCGTCGCCTTACTCTCCGGTCTAGCCAAAGCAGCCGCTGCAGCCGCGACCGTGGTCCTGGCGGTGGTGCAGATCTTCCCGTGATCGACACCATCACCAACACGAAGGCCATGACGATGTAGGTCCGAGTATGTGCGCCCAAGCGTCTTCTCGTCGCAGCGCATACGCAACCCGACTTCGCCTCGCAGTCGTCGAAACCATGATTCGACGCGCGAGGCTTTTTCATGCCCAGGCTCGGCAAGACCATGCCGCAGATCGGAACCGTGTCTCGTATCTAAAGAAACGAGAGTGATCACATCCTGTCTCATTGGTGGTAGGGCGGCCGGCTGGTGTGATCACGCGCCGTTATGGACCCCGGTGTCTTGTTTGGTGGTGAGTTCTGCGGCTGGGAGTTGCTGCAGTCGTTCGGCAAGCACGCTCGTGGCAGCCCGAAGATGACGGCACTGGCACCTAGCATCTTGGAAATGGGGGAATTCACCACTCTTTACGGCAACCTCTCAGAGGACAGCTACATCCGGGGTAAGCAGTTCGAGCGCGTCTGTAAGTGGTACCTGGAGAACGACCCGTACTACCGCGACACCGTTCGCAAGGTATGGCTCTGGGATGACTGGGAGCACAGGTGGGGCGGCGACGCCGGTATCGACCTCGTTGTCGAAGACCGCGACGGACAGCTCTGGGCGGTGCAAGCGAAGGCGTACGACCGGCACCGGGCCGTCACCAAGAAGGATGTGGACAAGTTCCTCTCGGAATCGTCGAGGAAGTGGTTCTACTACCGTCTGCTCATCGCCACGACTGACCGGCTGCACCCCGTCGCCCAGCGGACAATTGATGCCCAGGAGAAGAAAGTCGGGTTCATTGGTCTAGCGGACCTGCTCACCGCTGAGGTCGATTGGGCGGAGTCCCTCGACCGCCTACGACCCGTCAAGCCGCCGAAGCCCGCCAAGCCCCACGATTACCAGAAGGACGCAATCCGCAATGTCCTCAAGGGGTTCCAGACCGCCGACCGAGGTCAGCTCATCATGGCTTGCGGTACGGGGAAGACCCTGACGTCGCTGTTCATCAAGGAAAAACTGGACGCCCAGCGGGCCTTGGTCCTGCTGCCGTCGCTGTCGCTGCTGAAGCAGACGATGGCGGTATGGAGGGCGAACGCCAAGGTGCCGTTCGAGGCGCTGCCGGTCTGCTCCGATGAGACGGTCTCCCAAGACGACACGGCGATAGCTCACATCAGCGAGTTGTGCGTCCCGGTTAAGACGGATCCAGTCGAAATTGCCGCGTTCCTGCGTCGGTGCGGGCCGCGCGTGGTGTTCTCCACCTACCAGTCGTCTCCGCAGATTGCGAAAGCCTTCGCTCTGGGACGGGTTCCGCAGTTCGACCTGGCAATTGCTGACGAGAGTCACCGGGTCGCTGGAGACGGATCGACCGTCTTTGCAACCATTCTTGACGCTGGCGCCATTAGGGCGCGGCGGCGGCTGTTCATGACGGCGACGCCGCGTTACTACACCGGACGGGTGGTCGAGGCGGCGCAGGAATCCGAGCTGGAAGTCGCGTCCATGGACGACCCCGCGAACTTCGGGGAGGTGTTCCACCGGCTGAGTTTCGGTGAAGCCATCCGCCGGGGACTGCTCACCGACTACCAGGTAGCCGTCGTGGGTGTTGATGACGCGACCTACCGCGAGTGGGCGAACAGGGGTGTCCTGGTCCGACGTGACAACAAGACCACCGACGCCCGGACCTTGGCCAGCCAGATCGGGTTGACGAAGGCGATGCGGAAGTACGACCTTCACCGAGTCATCAGCTTCCATTCCCGCGTGCTGCGCGCTAAGAGGTTCGCCGCCGAGATGCCTGAGGTCCTCGAGTGGATACCCGCGCGGCAGCGACCGTCGGGACCGCTGTGGACCGGGTTCGCGTCCGGAGACATGAGTGCCGGTGAGCGCCATGTCCGGCTCCAGCGGCTGCGCCAGCTCGACGACGGCGAGCGTGGTCTGCTGACCAATGCCCGGTGTCTCAGTGAGGGAGTGGATGTTCCGACTCTCGATGGCGTGGCGTTCATCGACCCGCGCGGTTCTGAGGTGGACATTGTTCAGGCTGTCGGGCGGGCAATCCGGCTGGCCGAGGACAAGACCGTCGGAACCATCGTCATCCCGGTGTTCATCGACACCGAGACGGACCCCGACACCGCTCTCAACGACTCGTCCTTCAAGGCAGTATGGCGTGTGATCAAAGCCCTCCGCGCCCACGATGAGGAGCTCGCGGAGCAGATAGACACCTTCCGCCAGGAACTTGGGCGCAAGGGCGGCCGTGCCCAGATTCCGGACAAGATTCACCTAGACGTGCCGCGCTCCGTCGGTAAGGCGTTCACCGACGCCTTCGACGTACACCTGGTCGAAAAGACCAGTGCGCGTTGGGAGTTCTGGTATGGGCTACTGAAGCGGCACGTCGACGATAACGGCACGGCGCGGGTTGCCGTCGATTGCGTCATTGACGGATACGCGCTCGGGCAGTGGGCGAGTGTGCAGCGCAGCCTGTACGCGAACAACACGCTAAGCGACGACCGGCGTGCCAAGCTGGAGCGTCTGCCTGGCTGGGCCTGGGATGTCCTGGCTGACCAGTGGAGTATGTGGATGGATCTCATGCACCAGTTCGTCGCCGAACATGGGCATGCCAACGTGCCTATCCCGTACATGGTCGGCGAGTACAACCTCCGCAGCTGGGTCGGCACGCAGCGGGGTTTGTACAAGCGCGGAGAGTTGTCCGAGACGCGGGTCCGAGAGCTCGAGGCACTGCCGGGCTGGGTGTGGGACATCTTGGAGGACAACTGGTCCCGGAACTACAACGGGCTGAAGAAGTTCGTGGAACGCGAGGGACACGCCCGCGCCCCGCAGCGGTACGTCGAGGACGGTTTGAAACTCGGGCAATGGGTTGCGGTACAGCGCACCTACCGCGACGAGATGTCGACGGAGCGGAAGGTGCTCCTGGAAGCTCTCCCGGGATGGTCGTGGAATCCAACGACCGACGGCTGGGAACGCGGTTACGGATTCTTGAAGGCTTTCGTCGAAAGGGAACGTCACGCCCGCGTCCCCAAAGAACATCTAGAGGGCGGGTTTCGGCTAGGTCAGTGGGTGACCGATCAACGGGTCAAGCGAGACAAACTGCCCGACAGCCAACGCGAACGGCTCCAGTCGCTACCCGGCTGGGTATGGGATGCCCGTTCTGACAGGTGGCAGCAGAAATTCGCAATTCTCCAGCAGTTCCAGAGGCGAGAAGGGCATGCCCTGGTCCCGCAAGGATACAAGGAAGACGGAATCAATCTAGGGAGCTGGGTTCAAGACCAACGCGTCAACCGCGCCGGCATGAGCCCCGAACGCCGGGAGCTTTTGAAGTCCGTTCCGGGATGGTCCTGGGACCCGTACACGGAGTCATGGGAACGCGGATACGCGGCGCTTGCGGCATTCGCCGAGCGGCAGGGGCATGCAAGAGTCCCGCAAGGCTTCCTGAATAGTGGGATCAACCTCGGTAATTGGGTGGCAGAGCAACGCGGCAGCCGCTCAAAGATGACCGAAGAACGTCGGCAGCGTCTGGAGGCCATGCCCGGATGGAGCTGGAACGTCGTCGAAGAATCATGGATGCAACACCTCGAAATGCTGCGCTCCTACACCGCCAGGGAAGGAGACACCAACGTCCCGGTGGATCATGTCGAGGACGGTCTCAAACTCGGGCAATGGACTCGGCTCCGGCGCCGCGAGCACAAAAAGCTCAGCCCGGCGAGACAGGCTCTCCTGGAGGCGATTCCCGGCTGGTTCTGGGGACGTAAGGCTGATTACGTCTGGAATCAGAAGCTCGAGATGCTGAAGCGATTCGTCGAACGTGAGGGGCATGCCCTGGTCCCTGGTGGGTACGTCGAGGACGGAATCAAACTCGGAGGTTGGGTCCGAGAGCAGAGGGCTGAGAGGGATAACTTACCGACCGAGCGGATCGCGAGACTGGAGTCGCTGCCCGGCTGGAGCTGGGAGGTATCCAATGACTCCTGGTTTGAGAAGTACGAGCTGGTCAAGAGATTCGCCGAGCGAGAGGGTCACTCCCGAGTTCCGCAGTCGCACAAAGAGGACGATGTAGCACTGGGCTCCTGGGCGACCGTCCAGCGGGGAATTCGTAACACCTTGTCCAGAGAGCGCCGTGCTTTGTTGGAGCACCTGCCCGGCTGGTCCTGGGATCCCCACGAGGACCGGTGGCAACGGTCCTACGAATTAGTACGCCAGTTCGGCGACCGCGAAGGACACACCCGAGTACCGGACAGGTACATCGAGGACGGTGTGAACATCGGAAGCTGGGTGCTCACCCAGCGCATGAACTGGGAGAACCTGAGCGCGGACCGGAGGGCACTCCTGCAAGCACTTCCAGGCTGGGTATGGGATGCGTATGCGCACCGCTGGGAGCGCGGATACACCCGGTTGGTGAAGTACTCCGAAAAGAATGGAACCTCGCAAGTTCCGCACCGGTACGAGACCGAGGACGGCTTTCAACTCGGGCAATGGATCAACACAGTCCGATCACGGAAGAAAAATGGCTCGTTACGTCCCGAAAATATGAAACAACTGGAGCAGCTTCCCGGTTGGACATGGACGCCGAAGGCGGATAGCTGGGGCCGGGCCTACGAAATGCTGGTGGAGTACGTCCAAAAGCACGGCGACGCCTTGGTCCCGCAGTCCTACGTCGTCGACGGATTCTCCCTAGGGACGTGGCTAGCCGCGCAGCGGAGGAACTATGCGAAGGGGACGCTACAACCGGAGCGCGAGCGCCAGTTGAAGAAGGTCAAAGGCTGGGTCTGGAAGGTCCGCTAGGTCGGCTTTCGGCTGCAGTCGCCGTCGAGCCGCTGGCGGCACCGCACTACGCACCCACATCGACCTGGCTGAAATCGAAGACACTGTGCCGCCGTCGCATTGAAATTCGCGCGGCGTCGGAAGATGGAGACTGACTACTCGCGGTGAGCCAACTGATCTAGACCGTCTCCTTTCTTGAAAAACGAGACACCCCACAGGGCACCACTCCCCCGCCATGTAGTCCCAGGTGACGCCGTCTCATTTCCTGTCTCACAGCGCGTGTCTCAGATCCTCACTGTCGTAGGGTGGTGAGACAGTCATTGGCATGACGGCGATACTCGGCTATGCCCGTGTCAGCACCATGCCAGGACCTCGACGCACAGCTCACAGTGCTCGCTGCTGCCGGGGTTAACTCAGACCGGGTCTTCACGGACAAACTTTCAGGTGCGGCGAATACATCTCGTCCGGGGTTGGCGGCCATGCTCGATTACGCGCGCGAGGGCGACACCGTAGTGGTCACTGCGATCGATCGCCTTGGCCGCTCTGTTGCTGAAGTGACACGCACTATTGCCGATCTGGGTCAGCGCCGAATTCTGTTGCGCGCGTTGCGCAAAGGCGTCGATACCGGTACTCCAACCGGGCGCGCAGGGGCCACTATTATGGCCACCCTGGCCGAGCTTGAACTTGAGCTTGGCCGCGAGCGACGTGCCGCCTCTCGCGACTCCCGCCGAGCTCGCCGACTGCCGGCCACCAAGCCGGCCAAGCTGACCACCGAGCGGCAACAACAATTGCGCCGGCTCGCCGCGACTGGCGAACCTGTTCACGAACTCGCCAAAGCGTTCGGGATCAGCCGGGCAACGGCCTACCGCTACCTGTCCACGCCGTTTCACGATCCAACGCTGGAGTCCACGCGCTGACCGACGACCTGCATCCCTCCGTTCATCTGCGGGCCGCGGCGTGGGTCCTCAATGAGGATCAGGTTGAGAAGTCTACTGTTACAACGTTTCTGACCCTCCGACCACTTGTAGCCCCATGTAGCCCACCCTGGCGAAGTGATCAACCCGATCATCATCGGCGTCCGGATCAAGCAATCAGATTGCTAGCAGTCAAGTCTTCAATCCGTGACTGCGGCTGCGATCTTTGCGGCGACCTGTTGGGAGGTGACATCTGCAGTGTCGATGACCTCAGCCTCGTCGTGCAGCCACGCGCGGGCTGCCTCGGCGTAGGCCTCCAGATACTCCAGACGGAACGACGAGGGACCCATAACGGTGTCGCCCTCGATGCGCTTACGGAGCGTTTCGTGGTCAGCGTGAAGGACGAAATGCCTGACCGGGATGGCATGTTGAGCGAGGCCGGAACTGATCTCGCGCCAGTATTGCTCCACAAGCACAGTCATGGGCATCACTAGGGTGCCACCGGTGTAGTGGAGGACGTGACGAGCGGTCTCCACCGTGAGAGACCGCCATGGTGGCCAGTGCTGGAAGTTGTCAGTGTCAGGCAAGCCCGGCGTGATGTCCATGAGTGTCTCGCCGACCTTCTCCGCATCGAATACTCGCGAGTCCGGGATGAGCTTCTGGACAAAGCTGCTGGTCGTTGTCTTACCCGAGCCGTGGGTGCCGTTGATCCAAATGATCACGGAAACCGACGCTACCGGCCCGTACATCAACACGGCACGGGCGTCGCAAAGACGTCATCAAAGGCTGCCTCGGCTCACTGGGTCGGCGTCGGCGATGCTCCGCTGACGCAGGATCGCGCTAAAGCACGGCGGCCAAGATCGGCATCCTGCGACCGATGCCGAGATCGGGGGTCACTGAGTTCGATGCGATCCAATTTGTCGCGAGATTCGTCAGAGTGCTCTTGCCCACCAGTCGCGCGATCCTCACTTCGTGAGCGACCATGATCGCCGACGCAATGCGCTCCATATCGAGTGCAACAACACTTGACGCGCCCTCGTTAGTTGGACCGTCGGTGAACATTGCAGCCTCTTCGTAGTTCGCCTTGATGCGCAGACGGAAGAGGTAATCCAGCATGGTGTATGGCCGAACGCCTGCCTCAACAGTTGCCCGCTCTGTCTCCGTAAGGTTTGCGGCCCCAGGCGCTTTGCGCGGATTCTTACCCTGCGCGAGCCGCTCGTCTTCCTCCGTTTGCCATGCCCTCTTCCTGTCGCGCGCCTTCTTTAGCCGTGCCTCCTGCAGCTTTCGTGCTACTGCGTCGTTACGGGTGCTCCGCAGTGCGGTCGCCGCGATGTCCCAACAGTTGTTGCTGCCCACTGAGGTCCAATTACTAAGGCTCGTATCGATTGGCCTCCCAGGCCCATTCGCGTATAGCGATGGGTTCGACTTGCACCCGGGCATTGCGGCGAAGGAGAACGGCTCCACGGCAGACTGGCGGTCCACCCATAGACTGCGTACCTGACCCTGAGTCTTCGGATGGTCGGTTGGCCGAGCACGACCCTCGGCAATGATCAACGCCTGAGTCGCTGCGTACCCCACGTAGTAGGTCTGGACACTCCCCCATGAGTTGGACAACCGGACCAGTTCATCTTCTTCAAAGCGTGATCCGAGACTCAGCAACAGTTCGGTGCCCCACGCGCGGTTGAGGCACTTCGCTAATTCGTTGACATCGATGACCGGGGCTGATTTCGGGCTTGGAAACGCGCCGACGACCCGCTGCGCTAGGGCTTCCAGCACCGCTAGGTCCTTGTTCGGCCAGTGGCTGAAACCCGCCAGCTGCGAGAAAGCTCGCAGGTACTGGGCATGGGTCCGGAACGACTTCTCCAGGGCATCGTTGACCGGTGCAGTCACATCGCCAGCCATGCCGGGATGGTAGACCGCAAATCCGAACACCAGCCTGTAATGGCAAATATTCGAGTGAAATGAACTTTGCCACCAATAGCTATTAGAGGCGAAGTATCAAATCTCACAATCTTATCGCGGGTGATGAGCCGAATACGACTATTAGCCAATGACAGGCGAGTTCAAGATCAATCCGACCGACACGGCGAAGCTTCGGCGCGATCTGGAGAAGAAGTTCTCCGGCGGGGTTCAGGTCCCGCCAGAGGGTTCGGAAGAAGATGGGGTCCGCAGCATTGTCAGGCCTGGCGCCCCACCCGGTAGGTGGTGGCGAAGACGCTGGACCCTCCCCCGCCCGTCTCGGTGCAGGACGTCTCTGCGCCCTACTGCAGCAGGGCTCTACATCTCAAGATTTGGCGGTGCAGTTGGTCGGCCCTAACGCCACAGGGGGATGATCAGACGGGGTTCTTCTCGCCCGGTCGCAGGCGGATGTGTCCGACAGTGAGGAGTGTCGTCTCGGGGTCACCCCACTCGGGCATCCACCAATTCACCTGCCACGCGAAGGCGTCGATTACTTTTTCGTCAGACAGGTTCGCCTTTTCGTCGGCGAGAATGTCGCGGATGCGGAGCAGTCCACGGCAGCAGTCTTTCATCCATTTCATGCTCTCGAGAGCGCCGATCAACGCCTGTTCCTGAAGCGGCGCGGTGTGTCGCGTCTGCATCGACCATGTCTCGTCGCGCCAATGCAACTCGGCCGGGTTGCCGTCGGCGCCCGTGCGTCGTCCGTCCGGGGCGCCGAGCCGGACGATATTCATGGTCCTGTTCGGACACTCACCAGTGACCGACAAGACGTACAACATGTGCGTCACCGTGTGCCGGACCGTCGCCGCGTTTGTGAAGGCGGCTCCCCAACCCTCGTGTGGCCAACGCACGCGGGCCTCATCGGCAATCTCTCGCATCGCCTTCGGCAATTTCTCTTTGTCGAGTGGGGCGGCTTCGTGGCCGGCGGCGTGAAACCGCATGAACGCCACATAGCCGACGAGATTTTCCCACCCGCCGATCACCCGTAGAACCAGCGCTTCCAAATTATCCGACGGCCAGAATGCCCGCTGCTCGGCTGCCCTGTCAGCTTCGGCCCTCGCTCGCGCCTGAGCGAGACGCTCCATGGAACTCAGTCGGCCGGTAACACCTTCAGGCTGCGCCGGGGGTGTCATTCAGCTGTGGTCAAACGCGTAACGGGCGGCCTCGACGAGTGCCGCCGGCGGGTTTGGTGCAGCATTGCGCACGCGGTCGAGTGCCACCAGTACTTCGGGGGTGTCGAAGCCGTAGCAAGGGATGACCGCTGGCGATTCTCCCGCGGCGAACCCGGCGAGGACCTCCTCGAACACCGCACATACTTCGGTTGCGGTCGGCGGCGGACCGGTGAGCATAGGTTTCAGTGTCCCACTTCCGGGTCTGCGGATATCGGGAGTTCACTAATTCAGCAGGTCATCGACATCGTTGGTCCAGTCTCCGGCGTAGATGGACTGGACAAGCATTCCCATCGTTACGTCACCTCGGGCCTTCATCGGCCCGTCCTCTGGGTCGTCTTCTGCCTCATCAAGGGTCGGTTTGGTTCCAGGGCCGGCGATGATGAACTTCATCTCGCCATCAGGTAGGAGGACAGCGGCCGTGCTGGGGGAAGTAGGAAAGTAGTAATAGGCGCGGTCGACAAACACCATCTCCGCCAGGTCGGTATCGATCGAGGTGACTGTGTTTCGGACCCACCCGAAGTCGCCTTCGCGAAACTGGACGTCGCGATCCTTCGCCATGAATCCGGCTGTTGCCGTGTTGTGACGGTCTTCGACTTCAACGATTTCGGGGTGCTTCTGCTGAAAACTCATGCATACGCCGTTCATCTGATTTTGGTACTCGTAGTTCACTCTGTGGTGATCCCCCGCTCGCAGTTCGACCAGCCGTGTGACATGCGGGGGCTGACTCCGCCTATTGGGATCAAAGACATGTCGGCGGATTGCGGAGTCGCTAACGTCGACGACTTCGAGCGTCCGGCGTTGCAAGGGAGCCGTTCCGGCTCTGAGTTCTTCGATATCACCAAGGCGCTCATTCAGGGTGATGGACCAGTCGAGGTAACGGTCGTCCCGAACGCCGTAGCGCACGTGCAGCTCGGTGAACGCGCGGTCGTTCGGCGGCCGAAATTCACCAACGAACTCGTTGTATTCCAACGCCCGCGGCGGGTGATATCGGCCAGCAACGCGGTGTTCGCGACGCTCCCGGTTGCTCATCCGCCGAGCATAACCATGAAGCGATGCGGGTACTTTGCTCAGCTAATCGGCACAGTTCCAAACCCCGCCCCAGCCGACGATTTGGCGCCATAGTTCATTCAGGCGTCGACGAACTGATAGTCGCATCGAAGAGCTGGAAGGGCCCACATGGTGACCGAAATCGACCGGCTTTACACCAAAAATCAAACCGCCGAGTTGCTGGCCACCAGCACCAAGAAAATCAACAGACTCGTCCTGGCCGGCGACCTCGCCGCCATACGCCACGACGGCCGCGTGAAATTCCGCGCCTCTGAGCTCGAGCGGTACATCAACGAACTACCCTCCCACGAACCCCGCGAGACCGGTGATCGAGCGCCGCGCCGTTCTTCAGCTTGGTGGGTGACCTGAACGAAGGGCGGAGGGTCGCATTAGAAATGCAACCCTTCGTGACCGCCGGATCCATCGTTTATTCATCGTTATTGAATGACAATCAGCCATAATCACCGACACCCAACGAACACATGTACAGCGAAGCGCCCCAGGTCAATGAGGGTAATTGCGATGCGTTGGCAAACGTCCATACCTTTCGACCGAGAATCAGCGGGTCCGGGGCGAATCCCTGACGTTGGGGCTAAGAGGACTCGAACCCCTTAGCTTCCATTCGAGGAGCCGCCGGGAATCGAACCGGGTCCTACAGCTTTCCCCTCTGGGATCCGAAACCAGCAACCCTTCGGTTAACGGTCTGAGCGGGGATCTCGATCGCCTCGCCCGCATTCCTGACTCCAAGGTCAGCATCACCGACACCGGCCGTGCCATCGGCGCCGTCCTACACGCAATGGTCACCATCTTCGCCGGACGATCCTGATGCCGCCCCGGGCCACCCGATGCGCGCGAATTGGAGTCAGCTGCCCTCCCTCGCCCGCAATTGTCGTGAACGTGGCGGGGGTGCCCGTCAAGGCCACGCCGCTGCGCGGTCGACCACGGCCAAGCCTTGACAGACACCCCCACCACGCACAAGAGCGGCCAGTACGAGGAAGGGACGGGCCTAGTTACGCGAACCAGCGAGACTAAACCCAGATCGAGCGTGCTGGGGGCGCCCTTCGGCCATCGCTTCGATGATGTTGAGGAGCGTACCCGCACACTGTATCTCGCTGAGGCCCCTGAAACGTGCCTGCGTGAGGTGCTTGCGGCTGCCGCCAAGTCGGCTTCTGTCGCGAAGGTCGACACCCGGCGGCGCCGATACGGCTGTGCTGGTGCAGAGGAATCAACAGCCGATATGCTGCGCTTACGCGGTGGCGTCGCTTCTTTGCTGAATGCCGACGGAGTTGGTGTGACCGGTCTGCTGTCGCGTTGAACGACTCGTCGCAGTATCACCGAGCGCCTCAGGTACCGGTGTACCTGCGGTACACGGCACGTTGTCCGAGGTAGTCGGTGGATCGTGAGAGGTGTACCGGTGGTACACGTGTACCTTTCTATTTCCTCGTGTTCCTTGGGAAACCGCGATCTCGCCGCTGTCGAGCAGCTCGGCGAGCGCTGCGTCGTAGTGGTCACGGATGTCGACCTTCAACGACCTGCGCAGTTCTCCAGTTGTTAGCTGCCGCCCGCGGGATACCTTTCGGAGGATGGCATCGCGTGCGCGTTGGCCCTTGCGATCGGCGACGATCTCGTCGCGCTCAACGACAGCCAGTGCACGCGCGGTGTTTTGGTTGCGGCGGTGTTCGGTGAGGGCGCGGCGACACTGCTCGCGGGTCACCGCGCTGACATGCATCACGTGAGCGGCAAGATGCCAGTCGGCTTCCTCGATGGCGGTGCGCGCGTCGAGTGCCATGAGCGCGACCGCTACCTTCAGCTGACACAGCAGAGCGTGCCCGTCGAGCGGATCGACCCGGTGATCGCCGCGCAACACGGCCAGGCGGTGGGCGTCGATCATCGTGCGGGCAGATTCCGGTACCTCGAGGTCGCCATGGCCGTCGACCAGCCGCAAGTGGCCGGATTGTCCACGTTGCCAACCCGCGGCTGGCACTTCCCAGGAACCGGGGTCGGGCGGGCGCTCGTCGGGCGCTCCCGGGTCACCGGTAGATAACCAGATAAATCGCTGGGGGAGACCGCCGTCGGCGCCGGCGAGTAGCGCATGGGAGCGCAGCGGCTGTACGCCCACGACCGCACAGGCCCGGTAGCTATGTGCCGCGACGACGTTGCGTGTGTCCTTGCCGGCGTTGGCGAACCCCAGCGCCTCACCCGAGTACAGCTTCCGTAGCTCGGCCGACAGTGTCGAGCCTTGGCGGCTCGTCAGCGCGGTCAGTGTGTCAATCTCGGGGACGGCAAAGACCACGGATGTGACGGGATTGGGCAGCTCGGCTGCCGTACCCCACGGGCGAAACGTGCGACTTGCGCCCTCGCCGCTGCCCAACGGTACATAATCCACATGTGTCCCAGAGAATTTGATGCCGGCCGCCCCCGCGGCGTCGGCACCGCCCTTGCCCGCACCTGACGGACCTACAAGGGCGACAAACAGGTTCAGCGACATCCGTCCCCCGACCGTGCCGGGCAACGCCACGTAAGGGGGAATGGTGGCCACAGCGCGCGCCATCGCCGTGCCCAGCACCGCCCACGGCCCGACCCTGCGTGCCCGCGCCAGCCTGAGGATGTGGTCAAGGATGGGCCGTGCCGACCAGAAGGAATCGGTTTCACTCACGGGTATCTCCGCGCAGGACGGCCAACCGGGCGAAGATTGTGGCGATGGTGTGCGCAAAGCTGTCAATGGTCACCTGAAGCTCGTCTTCGGCCGCCGTGTAGGCCGCGCTCGTCAGAGCGGATCCCCAGCAATTAACGTGTCGGCGCAGGGAATTCGCGACGACGATCGCCGCGTAGCGGCGCGCACTGGCCGGTGGAGCCCCGGCAGTGGCCGCTGCCGCCAGCCAGCAGGCCGTCTGACGGTCGAGACGTCCAGTGCGGCGAAGCTCATCGAGGACCAGTTGCGGTGCTGGCGAGTTGTTCTGCAGGGCGAGCTCCACTAAGGCGCAGTATGCGCGGCGAGCGCATTCGCCTAAATCGGCAGCAGCATCGATGTATTCGGCAATCTGCAGCACGGCTGGGCTCGGGCTATAAAGCAGCGCACACACCAACAGTTCATCGGCCGGCGGTAGGGGCCCTACTGCGGGTAAATGTGGTCCACTCGCGAGCGTCTGCGTGTTAAAGCCGCGCGTCGACTCGTCGCCACCGGCGGTGGCGGAAGCGAGTAAAGTCATGCGGGAGAAGCCTTTCATGCGAGGTGGTTTAGGAGCCCCAGTCGCTGTGGTGGGTGCACACCATGGCGACGCCGGGGCCTTCACATAGGCGCATCGCGCGGCGCCGCGAAACGATGTCAAACTGACCGGCGGCGTTCGCACGGTGCGGCCAACTACCCGGCGTCCTTTTGATCGAGACGCTCAATGAACTCAATCAGCGCCGCCTCGGATACCAGCCGTCGCCGCCCTACCTTGATGCTGCGGAGCTGTCGAGTGCCGATCAGCTCGAACGCGGTGGAGCGTCCAATGCGAAGGCGTTCCATCACCTCTTCGACCGTGTTGAGCCGGGCGGTCGGTCCGTTTGTCGCTGCCTCCATGCCATCCTCCTGTGTATTTTCGACACAATATTGACGTGATTTGTGTCGTAGATACATTCTTACATCGATGCACGAATCCGCACAAGTGCGCGATAATCTGTGTCGTTATGAAACAAGACTGGGTGGAAGGGCTACATCGACGTATGGCCGCAGCCATTAAGAGCGCCAGAGCCAGCCGTTCCGCCCAGTGGTTGGCGGACGAGACCGACCGCCTCGGCTACCCCATCAGTCGTTCAGCGATCGCCAACTACGAAAGCGGTCGCAAGAAGGGACTCGACGTCGCCGAGCTTCTCGTTCTCGCTGCCGCGCTGCGAATACCGCCGCTGACGATCCTGTTTCCTGAGCTGCCCGACGGGCCCGTTGAGGTCCTGCCCGATCTCCATACCACCAGCTGGGGCGCCGCGGCCTGGTTCTCCGGCGAAGCAAGCTCGCCCGACCCCAAACACGAGCCGTGGCCGGCATCAAGGGAATACGAGCTTGTGCGCACTGTGCGAGAGCGTCGCAGGCAACTCCTCGCCATGGCCCAGTTCTTCGGACTCATCCACCGCTTCGCGCGCACCGCTGAAGGTGAGGACAGCAACGCCAGCTCATGGACACCCGAATTGCAGGCCTACACCGAGCAACTAAGGAACCTCGAAGAAGAGATCTCCAGACTCGAGCAGATGATCCGTGAAAGCGGCGGGGTGATTCATGACGAATAGTCCACGGCACCAACCCCTGCCCGACCGGGAGCCCACTGGTATGAGGCGGCGAAATGGTTCGTTGATGAGTGGCCGCTACCAGCGAGCCAGGTCGACCGGAAGCGCGACATCCACGTCGAGCCTCCTAACACAGGATTGCAGTTCGTCGCCGCGGCGCTGGTGGTGACCGGCATTACCGGCAGCTAGCGTTGGATCTCTCATCGAAGCCTGAGGCGTCAGAAGCTCAGATCAGATTTCTCCACGAGCGCCTGGGTGTGGCCAGTGATGACGTCGACAGAGGCGGTGGCGGATAGGTGCCAAGAGAGCGGTTGCGACCAGGAGAGCACGGCCGAATCACTTTGAAAGCCAGTAACGGCCGGTTCCTCGCGTCCACGTATGTCCGCGATGCAGACGGCAAGCGGCGCCGCGTGGAACGATCTAGTGACCGGAGCGCGGAGGATGCGCGGCGCGTATTGCAACGGCACCTACGGGACCGGCGCCAGCCTGTCGACCGTGGCCAAGCACTCAGCGACCGGACGACGCTGGCCGAGCTGTTCGAACTGTGGATTGAGTCGAAGGCGGCCGAGGATGGGATTGCCGATCAAACGGCAGACCAGTACCGGGCAGTGTGGCGGGTGCATGGCGCTGGCCAGCTCGGCGCGCTGCAGGTAACCGAATTGTCGACCAGCGCCGCGAGCAAGCACCTGCTGAGCATGGGCGCTGTCACCCAGGCCAAGCGGCTAAGAATGGTCCTGTCGGGCATGTTCAGTCTGGCCGTGCGGTATGACGTGCTACTCGTCAACCCGATTCGGGAGACGAAGACGACGCGGGCAATCCGTCGGCCGCCGCGGGCCGTGACGGCGACAGAGTTCCAGCAGATCAGGGCAGCAGTGCTCGCATACGCCAACCGTTCGGGGCCGGGTCCGCGAGACGGGGTCAGCCGCTTATTGCCCGCGTTTGTCGAATGCCTTGTGGCCACCGGTGTTCGGCCGTCCGAAGTACTGGCGATCGAATGGCCCGACGTCGATCTGCTGGCGGATCCACCCACCGTGACGATTACCGGCACGCTGATTGACCACGGTCGGGTCGCGGGCAAGCCGCTGCACCGGCAGGACACACGCAAGCACGGCGCGCCCGCGCACACCGTGACGTTGCCTCGATTCGGTGTCGACGCACTCACTGCGCTCATCGCCGATACCGGCGGCCTGGCGGGTCCGGTGTTCGTCAACCGCGGCGGCGGCTGGGTCAGCCTGGCGAATCTGCGACGGGCGCTGCGGGCTGCGCTGCCCGCCGAGCTGGCTTGGGTGACTCCGCACTCGTTCCGCCGCACGGTCGCGACGGTCGTCCGTGACGCGCTCGGGCCAGCGGCCGCGCAGCAGCAGTTGAGCCATGCCAAGCTGGCAACGACTGAAACGCACTACCTGCAGCGGCAGACCCACGGACCTGACGTACGCGCCACGCTGGACGAATACGCGGCAGACGGCAATGTGACAGGAAAGTAGCGACTCCCGGGCGTGTCGCCGATGCCGCGGGAGTCGTTTGTGCTGGTAGTGAGCGCGCCCGAAGGGATTCGAACCCCTAACCTTCTGATCCGTAGTCAGATGCTCTATCCGTTGAGCTACGGGCGCAAGCGTTCAATGTTCAGTTGTGTGGCTGACGCTGTCAGCCGCGGCGGAGGCGAGAGGATTTGAACCTCCGGTCCCCTGTAAGGGGGACAACTCATTAGCAGTGAGTCCCATTCGGCCGCTCTGGCACGCCTCCATGATTTGTTTACCGCCGATCCGACAGAGTACACAGCCGCGATGGCGGGAGGCAAAGCGCAGTTCGCCGCCCCATAAACTGGTCGGGTGACCGCCCGCCTACGCCCCGAACTGGCCGATCTGCCCGCCTATACTCCGGGCAAGACCGTGCCTGGCGCGATCAAGATCGCCAGCAACGAGACCGTGCACGGGCCGCTGCCCAGCGTGCGGGCCGCCATCGAGAAGGCCACCGACAACATCAACCGGTATCCGGACAACGGATACCTCGAACTGCGGGCTCACCTGGCGAAATATCTGGACAACGGGGCGTTCGCCCCGGAGCACATCGCGGTGGGCTGCGGCTCGGTCAGTCTCTGCCAGCAGCTGATCCAGATCACCTCGACCGTCGGCGACGAGGTGCTGTTCGGCTGGCGGAGCTTCGAGATCTACCCGTTGCAGGTTCGGACCGCCGGCGCCACCCCGGTCCCTGTCGCGCTGACGGACCACACCCACGACCTCGACGCGATGCTCGCCGCGATCACCGACCGGACCAGGCTCATCTTCGTGTGCAATCCCAACAACCCGACCAGCACCGTCGTCGCTCCCGAGGCGCTGGCGCGGTTCGTTGCGGCCGTCCCGCCCCACATTCTGATCGCCCTGGACGAGGCCTACGTCGAGTACATCCGCGACAACATGCTGCCCGACAGCTTCGGCCTCGTCCGCGCGCACAGCAATGTCGTTGTGTTGCGCACGTTCTCGAAGGCCTACGGGCTGGCCGGTCTGCGGATCGGCTACGCCGTGGGCGATCCGGACATCGTCACCGCACTGGGCAAGGTCTACGTGCCGTTCACCGCGACGAGCATCTCGCAGGCGGCCGCGATCGCGTCGGTGAACGCCGCCGACGAACTGCTGGCCCGCACCGACGCCGTCGTCGCCGAACGGGCCCGGGTGACGGCCGCGCTGAAGGAGGCCGGCTACACCGTGCCGCCGTCGCAGGCCAACTTCGTCTGGCTGCCGCTGCCCGGCCGTGCCCAGAAGTTCGCCAATGACTCGGCGAACGATCGCGTCATCGTCCGGCCGTATGGCGATGACGGCGTCCGGGTCACCGTGGCCGCGCCCGACGAGAACGACGCCTTCCTCGGCTTCGCCCGCCGCTGGAAAGAGGCCGCATGACCGACACGACGGCCCGCAAGGTGTTCACCGAACTCAAGGAGCGCGCTGGACAGATCCCCGACGCCGAACTCGACGACTTCTGGGCGACACTGGAGCCCGCCTCGATCGAGTTCATGCTCGGCGAGTGGAAGGGCGGCGAGTTCAGCACCGGTCACCGGGCCAACGGTTTCATGGAGCGGCTGAACTGGTTCGGCAAGACCTTCCACTCGACGGCGGACGCCAAACCCCTGGTGTGTCTTGACGCCGACGGAAACAAGTTTTCCAACACCGAGGCGATGAGCGGCGAGGCCAGCCTCTGGATGGAAGAGTTCCGCGGCGAGCTGACCGCCAGCATGGTCTACGACGGCAAGCCGGTTCATGACCATTTCAAGGTGGTCGACTCCGACGCCGTCATCGGCATCATGAACGGCAAGGGCGCACTCGACGGAGATCGCCACCTGTATTTCTATCTGGAGCGCGTCTAGCCCATCGGGGTGCGGCCGGTGTAGGCGATCAACCGATCCAGAGCGCGGGCATCGGCACGGATGTCGACCGGGTCGTCGAACCCGACTCCTGCGCGGCCCTCGGGCGTGATGATCTTCTTGGCCAGACTCATCACGTAATCGGACAACGAGTCGGGGGCTGTCACCTCACGCCCGGTCGCCATGGCGTAATCCCAGGCGTGGACCAGGAATTCGAGCGACAGGATGCCCACCATCACGTTCGCCGGCGCCTCATTCTGCCCCGCGGTCACCGTGCCCTCCAGGCCCCTTCGATGCCACGCATCCAGCGCGGGTCGCGCGGCGAGAACGACCTGCCGCTCCACCGAATCGGTGCGATCGCGCTCGGGGAAGTGCGCCCCCGCCGCACCGCCGATCACCGTGACGGAGTTCAGCAGATGATCGGTGAGCGACGCGACGTCGAACTCGCGGCAGGGGGTCTGTTTGGACCAATCGTCATCGGCGATACCGTGCAGTACGTGCTGCAGCACCGCGAGAGACGCCTCGGCACTCTTCAGTTCGTCGGTGGGTGGCGAGTCGGGTCCCGGTGGCAGGTCGGCGGGCATGCGCCCACGCTACGTCGCGCGGGCGCATATCGTTGCCGAGATGAGGACGCATGTGCGGGTGACAGCTGCGGCGCTGATCCTGTTGGGCTTGATGACCGGCTGCTCTCGGACGACAGAGGGGTCTGTCGCGATGACGACGCAGCCCGGCCCGCCGTTGACCTCGACTCCGCCGACGACCGGGACCCTTGCACCGACCATCCCGGGATTACCCAATATCCCGCTGCCCGATATTCCGATCCCCGGTTTCCCGCGGCAGACCGACGTTCCCGTGGTCCCGGCACCGGCCAATTCGAAGACCATGACGTGCAAGGAGTTCACCGGTCTGGACGAGGCAACGCGGCTGGCCGTGATCCGCGCGATCCTGGCCGACAAGAACAACCCGCTCGGCCCCAACGGCGAGAGCGTCGGGCAGGTGCTGGCCGAGGCGGCATGCCAGTTCCTCCCCAGCGCCACCGTCAGCGAGGTGCTGATGGGCTCACCGCCCGGATGAGTGGCTAGCCTGGTTGCCCATGGCCCAGGAAAACAGCGCTTACGAGTCCGTCACCGTGGAGGTCAAGGATCACGTCGCACAGGTGACGCTGATCGGTCCCGGCAAGGGCAACGCGATGGGGCCCGCGTTCTGGGCCGAACTGCCCGCGGTCTTCGCCCAACTCGACGCTGATCCCGAGGTGCGGTCGATCGTGCTCATGGGTTCGGGCAAGAACTTCAGCTACGGGCTGGATCTGGCCGCCATGGGTGACACACTGTCGCCGATGCTCGCCGACGGGGCGCTCGCCCGCCCCCGCGCCGACTTCCACGCGCGCCTGAAGCGGATGCAGCACTCGATCACGGCCGTTGCCGACTGCCGGACGCCGACCATCGCCTCGGTGCACGGCTGGTGCATAGGCGGTGGTGTCGACCTGATCTCGGCGGTCGACATCCGGTATGCGAGCGCCGACGCGAAGTTCTCGGTGCGCGAGGTCAAGCTTGCGATCGTCGCCGACGTCGGCAGCCTGGCCCGGCTGCCGCTGATCCTGTCCGACGGGCATCTGCGTGAATTGGCGTTGACGGGCAAGGACATCGACGCGACGCGGGCCGAAAAGATCGGCCTGGTCAACGAGGTCTACGACGACGCCGAGGCGTCGCTGGCCGCCGCGCACCAGACCGCTGCCGAGATCGCCGCCAATCCGCCGCTGGTGGTCCAGGGCGTCAAGGATGTGCTCGACGAGCAGCGCACGGCGGCGGTGTCGGCCAGCCTGCGCTACGTCGCCGCGTGGAATTCCGCGTTTCTGCCGTCGAAGGATCTCACTGAGGGCATCACCGCCATGTTCCAGAAACGCGCACCCGACTTCACCGGGGAATAGGCGTCCAGCCGAGATCCGCCTTCGTCTTGGCGTTGGACAACGGAAGCCACGTCGTTCCGAACGCCGTTGCCGGATAGGAAGCGACCAGGCCCACCACCCGATGCGAAATCGGTAGTGGCCGAGGCTGATCCAGCTTCACCGACAGCTCGCGGGTGTAATCGCCGAACGACTGCGGTCGGTCGTCGACGATGTGGTAGATCTGCCCGCCGCGGCCCTTGTCGAGCGCATCGGCGGTGGCCTTCGCGACATCGTCGATGTGCACCCAGGACAGCACCCCGTCACGATCATCGCCGGCATGACGCACCATCTCGCCATCCGGCTGATCAGGTGCGTGTGCGGCACGCCGGGCCCGTAGAAGACGCCGTAGCGCAACACGTTTCCCTCGATATCGCTGGGCCCGCCGGACGCCAGATTCGAAGCACCGACACTCCACGCCTTCTTCGCGGGGTCGAAGTCCCTGGGTCCCAGCTTCGGCAGAGTGGTGAGCAGGGACACCACCACCTCGGGCGCCGCGTCGGCGACGACCGCGTCGATCTGCGCGGCATCGAACACGTCAGCCACCACCGGTTCGGCACCGGCCTGCGCGATTTCGGACGTCTTGCCTGACGACCGGGTGAGGCCGAGGACGTCGTGCCCGCGAGAAGTCAACTCGCGCCGCAGAAGAAGGCCCGGCACGCTGGTCGCACCCGCCACCAGCACCCGCATCAGCGACCACTCCGCTCGGCAATGGCGGCCGCCCGCAGTGCAATAGCCAGGATCGCGGTGGTGCCTACCAGCCGCCGGCCTCGAGCCAGCCGACCCCGTCACCCGCCGCGTGGTGCGGGTCGATGAGGGGGCTGAGCGCGTGCAGCGCCCAGTGCACGGTGACGAACGCGAGGGCAGGTACCCGCCAGGGCGTCCGCCGCACCGCCGCCAGCAACAGCAGGGCCTGCGGCACCTCGAACGTCGCGTTGTCGAAGACGTAGTGATCGTTGCGCACTCCGAACGGCCCGAGCGTGTCGAAGAAGGCCCCGGGTGCGAACAGCATGAACAAGCCGATCCCCAGGGCGTACAACCCGAACACGATCAGGGTCACCTCGACGAGTCCGGCCCTTGTGCGCGTGGGTGTCACTGCCATAGGTTTCACGCTAGTTCGATACTGGCTTCAAGTTAGGCACCACTGTGGAAACAGTTTCGGGTACCACATTCGGTCCGGAGCTACTGATCACACTCGACCGGGCCCACTCCGAGCCGCTGCACCGGCAACTCGCCGACGGCCTGCGCGACGCGATCCGCACCGACCGGCTCGCGCCCCAGTCGCGGTTGCCGTCGACGCGGGTTCTGGCCGCGGATCTCGGGGTCTCGCGACGGCTCGTCGTCGACGCGTACAGCCAACTCGTGGCCGAGGACTTCCTGTTCAGCCGGCACGGTTCCGGAACGCGGGTGGCCACGGTCGACGCGGTCCGCACCCCGGGCGCAGCGGCGAGCCGGTGCGGCGTTTCGACATCGACTTCGCCCCAGGCTCGCCCGATCTCGGCAGCTTCCCCCGCCATGCGTGGTTGCGCGGGCACCCGTTGGCGCTCTGCAGGGTATCGCGCCCGACCGCGTGGTGTACGTGGGCTCGACGAGTAAGACGCTCGCACCCGGGCTCCGGATCGGGTGGATGGTGCTGCCGGCTCACCTCGTCGGTGTGGTCACCCTGGCGAAGGGCCTGGCCGATACCGGAAGTTCGGTGATGGACCAGATCGCCTTCGCGCAGCTGCTCGCCTCCGGCTCCTACGACCGTCACCTGCGTCAGATGCGCCGTCGATATCTGGCGCGGCGAAATGCGCTGTTGGGAGCGCTATCCCGGTACCTTCCGCAGGCCAGGGTGCTCGGTGCCGCGGCCGGCGTGCACCTGACTGTTGAGTTCCCGTCGGGATACTCGATGAATGAAATGGTTCTCAGGGCGGCTGAGATGCGGGTGCGGGTGGAGTCGCTGGCACCGTGCTACGCCGACCCGGCCACTGCACCACCGGGATTGATGCTCGGTTATGCCAACGCCACTGAGTCCCAGATCATCGCGGGCGTCCGGACACTGGCCCGCGCGGTCGAATGAGCAGAATCATCCGCCACCCCCACCACCGCAGCCACCACCACCGCAACCACCGCCACCACCGCAGCTGGCGCCCCCGCCACAGCTTGACCCACCGGTACAGCCGCCACTGCCGCCGATGAAACCGGTGGCGCCGGCTCCCCCTGCCGCGTAATACCCTCCGGCAGAGCCATTTTCCGGCTGTCCACCGCTTGCGGCGACGCATGGCCCGCCGCGAAAGCACTACGATCACACCGACGATCACCACGAGCGGGATCCCCATGCTCAGCAAGGCGAGCATCGCGTCACTCATGCTGCTCCCCTTCGTCGACCCTTGCGCCGAGATTACGCCCAGTTACCTAACGGCACCTTGTAAAAGTGGCTTGCGTCGCTCTCATTTATCGCCTGACGTCATACCACAGGTCTGTGGTTTACCTGGGTAGGTCATGCGCGTCTGCAGGAGTTACACGGCGGCGCCGCCGCCCGAATCAACAGCAGAACATAGTCACGCAGCAACACCGAAACCACGTCCGCGAAGTCCACTCATGGATCACGGGATTCGAAACAAGATCGCACCAGCGGAATGCAAGATCGCTGGACGGCACAGCGTTGGCAACCGTTGCAGACCGCCTACACAACTTTCTGCGCCAACGGCATCCGAGGCTCCGGGGTGTGCGCTGACCCGTGACAAGAGCCAGGGCTATGCGGCGTTCTCCTCGGTGGCCCACAACTGATCGATCGCCTCCAGCGCTCGAGCGAGGCTTTCGGCGGCAAGTGGCCTCAGGTCGGCCATGGCCGGATCCAGCTCGGCCAGCGTGAGCTCTGCGGTGATGAACCGAGGCTGCAGCCCGGTCTGCGAAACGGCGTACGACAACCAGGTCTGGTGGTCCCACCCTTCGTGCGGGGTGTCTGGGCCGAATCCGTGTCCCCGACTGCTGAGGACGATGAAGTCGGTGCCGCCGAGGAGTCCTGCGCCGGATTCGGGAGCAATCGAAAGGCCGTGCGCGACGATGTGGTCGACCCATGCCTTGACCGTGCTTGGCGCACCGAAGTTGTAGATCGGCAGGCCGAGCAGCACCACATCGGCGTTCTTGACTTCGTCGACCAGGGCGACGTTGCGCGCGAACGCCTTTTCTTGCACGGGCGTGCGCTGGCCGGCCTGAACCATCCGGGCGGTGACGGTCGCGTTGTCAAAGTGCGGAATCGGGTCAACGGCCAGGTCTCGGTAGGTGACGGTCCCGCCGGGGTGCGTCGCGCGCCACCGCTCGGCGGCGCGGGCGGCCAGACGTCGGCTGACGGACCCATCACCCCGCACCGACGAGTCAATGTGAAGCAGGTGTGCCATCGCTAGTCCTCCATGAACATCGGGTAACGCAAACCATCCAGCGGACGTGGTCATCCATTACAACGACGCGGTGGAAATAATTAGTGTCATCGCGAGTCACGCGAAATGGAGGACGGCGCGGAATCGCACCTCGTGCGACGGGGCACGACCCCGCTGATTCGATGGGCGCCCCAGGCCTGCCGATTCGGCAGAGCGGTGGCGGAGGGATTTGAACCCCCGGACGGTGTTAGCCGTCTCTCGCTTTCAAGGCGAGTGCATTAGGCCGCTCTGCCACGCCACCGCCGACAAGAGTAACTGGCCGTCAGACCCGGCCGAGCTTGGCAGGCGGCGTCCCGGCCTTGAGGCCGACACTGATGCGCCGGCAGTTTTCGCCCATCGCCGCGATCTGCGGCCGCGAGAGCCTGCCGAGAAAGTGTGCGCGCACGCCCTGCCCGTACGTCGCCATCGCCTCACGCACGGCCACCCGGCCCTCGTCGGTGATGGCGGCCAGTACACCGCGGCCGTCGTCGGGGCTGGCATTCCGGCGGACCAGGCCCTGCAGCTCGAGCCGCCGGATCTGCCGCGTCACCCTGCTCGGCAGGGACATCAGTTCGTCGGCGAGATCACCCATGCGCGCGGAGCCGGCCGCGGACTTGTCGAGTATGTCGAGCAGGCGAACATCGTTGAGCGTCAGCTGATGCGCGTCCACCAGCGACCGGTTCAGGGTCGCGTACAACCGCAGTGCCGAATCGAGGAAATTTTGCCACGACCTCTGTTCGGCGATGTCCAAACCCGGCATATCACTGGCAGTACGCCCGGCGATGATCCCCTCCATCACGACATCGTAAGTCAGGCGGCCATTGCTAGGGGCGGGAACCTCGCCCGGTTTTCGCAGGCTAGTAGCGTTACTCCAATGCAGGCAATCGTGGCCGAGTCGGTCGAACGACTGACATGGCAGGCAATCGACGACATCACCCCCTCCGACGGCGAAGTGCTCATCAAGGTCGTTGCCGCAGGGGTTAACCGGGCGGATCTACTGCAAGCGGCGGGTAATTATCCGCCGCCGGCGGGAGCGAGCCCGGTACTCGGTCTCGAGGTGGCCGGAGTCATCGAATCGGTGGGCGCCGGGGTCACCCAGTGGTCCGTCGGGCAACCGGTCTGCGCTTTGCTGGCGGGCGGGGGTTATGCGGAGTTCGTCGCCGTCCCGGCCGGACAGGTCATGCCGGTACCCGACGATGTGCCGCTGCACCATGCCGCCGCGCTGCCCGAAGTGGCGTGCACGGTGTGGTCGAACGTGGTGATGAATGCGGGCCTGTCGGCGGGCCAGCTCCTGTTGATCCACGGCGGAGCCAGCGGCATCGGCACGCACGGGATCCAGGTCGCCCGCGCCCTCGGGAGCCGGGTCGCCGTCACCGCGGGTTGGGCGAACAAGCTCGAGCTGTGCGCCGAGCTCGGCGCCGAGATCACCATCAACTACCGCGACGAAGACTTCGTCGAGCGGCTGCGCGCCGAGTCCGGGGGGGCGGGCGCCGACGTGATTCTCGACATCATGGGCGCCTCGTACCTCGACCGCAATATCGACGCGCTCGCCACCGACGGCCGGCTGGCCATCATCGGCATGCAGGGCGGCGTCAAGAGTGAACTCAACATCGGCAAGCTGATGGCCAAGAGGGCCGGTGTGCTCGGGACGACGCTGCGGGCCCGGCCCGCCACCGGACGCGGCGGCAAGAGCGACATCGTCGCCGAGGTCGTGGCCAATGTGTGGCCCTTGATCAAGAACGGTCAGGTCCGCCCGATCATCGGCGCCGAGTTCCCCGTCCAGCAGGCGCGCGCGGCACACGAACTACTGGAGTCGGGGGAAGTTTCCGGGAAAGTAATACTGCGCGTGTCGGATTGACGTCTACCCCAGCGATGCGAGTGCCCGCACCAACTGGTCCACCTCGGCCGTCGTGGTGTAGTGGGCCAGGCCGATGGTCACCGCGCCGCCAATGTCGTTGACGCCGATGACATCGAGCACACGGGAACTCGCATTCGAGATCGCCAGGATCCCGTTGTCCGCCAGTCGCTGCACCACCCGCTCGGCGGGCACGTCGCTGACCGCGAAGCTCAGCACCGGGATCCTGGTCTCGGGCGAGCCGATCACCATGACTGCGGGCAGCGACCGCAATGACATCAACAGGTACTCGAACAACCGGTTCATGTGTGACGTCGCCGATTGCATTGACACAAGCAGTCTTTCGCGGCGCGTTCCGTGTGCCGACTCGTCGAGATTGGCCAGATACTCGACGCTGGCCACGACGCCAGCCAACATGCCGAACTGATGCGCACCGATCTCCAGCCGTGCGGGTCCGGTGGCGTACGGGTTGAGCGAAACGGAACTGAACGAGTCGATCAACGAGGGGTCGCGGAAGACCAGCGCGCCGATCGGCGGCCCACCCCAGGCCATCGCATTCACCGCGACGATGTCGGCGTCGATCTCGTCGATGTCGATCAGCCGATACGGTGCGGCGCCCGAGTGGTCGACGATCACCAACCCACCGATTTCGTGCACCAGCTTGGTCACCGCACGCAGATCGGTCACCGTCCCCAAAGTCGATGAGGCGGAGGCGATTGCGACCAACCGGGTGGGCCGCGTGATGAGCGCCTCCCACTGCCAGCTCGGCAACTCGCCGTTCTCGATGTCGACTTCAGCCCACTTCACCTTGGCGCCATAGCGATTCGCCGCGCGCAGCCAGGGCGCGATGTTTGCCTCGTCGTCGAGACGGGTCACCACGATTTCGTAGCCGAGGCCGACCCGGGACGACGACGCATCGGCCAGCGACGTGAGCAGGATCGCGCGGTCGGCGCCGAGCACCACACCCCGTGAATCAGCGCCGACCAGATCGGCCACCGCCTGGCGGGCGGCGTTCAGCACCGCGAAGCTGCGTTTGGCGGACGGGTGCGGTCCCGTCGGCGTCGGCATCGAGCCACGGAACGCGGTGGACACGGTGGTGGCCACCGAATCGGGCAGCAGCATGCCGTTCTGGGCGTCGAAATGCACCCAACCATCGCCTAAAGACGGGTGCAACCCACGCACCCGGGCGACGTCGTATGCCATGCCTGCCCACCTTAGAGCGTCTGTGAATTCCACAAACCGACACGATTCGGTGGATGCCCATCCGAACCCCGCCGTGCCGGACCGGGTCACCTGGGCAGCCATACTAGTCGAGTGAGCTTGGGGTTCGGAGTGCTAATCGCGCTGTTGTTGCTAGTGATCCCCGGGGCTATCGTCGCACGACTCGGTCGCATGCCTTTTCCCGCTGCGATCGCCGTCGGTCCGGCGCTGACATACGGCATTGTCGCGCTGGCCATCGTGCCATTCGGCGCGATCGGCATCCCGTGGAACGCATGGACGGCGTTGTTTGCTGTGGCTGCGGTTTCCGGGATCGCAGTGGGTTTGCGAGTCCTGCTGGGCCGCCTGCGCGAGGTCGATGCCGAGGACCGCGCGATATCGCGCGGACCGGCGGTACTGGCGGCCGCCGGCGTGGTGTTGGGCGCCGCGCTGATCGGGATGGTGGCGGTGCGTGGAATACCGCACTGGCAATCGATTCCGAGCAACTGGGACTCCGTCTGGCACGCGAACACGATCCGCTTCATCCTCGAGACCGGCCAGGCATCGCCGACACACATGGGTGAGTTGCGCAATGTCGAGACCCACGAGGCGCTGTATTACCCGTCGACCTTTCACGCGCTGGCGGCGGTGTTCAGCCAGGTCACCGGTGCCGCACCGACGACGGCGTACACGCTGAACTCGCTGGCGGCGTCGATCTGGCTGTTCCCCGTCAGCGCCGCCACCCTGACCTGGCACCTGCTGCGCACCCGGACCGACGAATGGCGCACCGCCGGCGCGGCTGCGGCCGCGGCCGCGATATCCGCCTCGTTCACGGCGGTGCCCTATGTCGAGTTCGACACCGCGTCCATGCCCAATCTGGCGGCCTACGGCGTGGCGGTGCCGACCATGGTGCTGGTCGTATCCGCGCTGCGGCACCGGGATCGCATGCCGTTGGCAGTCCTGGCGCTTCTCGGGGTGTTCTCGGTTCATATCACCGGCGGCGTTGTGACGGTGCTCTTCGTCGCCGCATGGTGGCTGTGCGACGCGCTGTGGCATCCGGTTCGGGGCCGGCTCACGGACTTCGTCAACCTGCTGCTGATGGCGGTCCCGACAGTGGTGCTGTTGCTGCCGCAGTTCTTCGGGGTGCTGCAGCAGGCCGAAATCATCACCGGGCACGCGTTCGTCACGCACGAGGGGAAGAAGCGCGGGCTCTTCGACGCCGTCGTGCAGCACACCCGCCACCTCAACGACTTCCCGATCCAGTGGGCGCTGATCGTGCTTGCCGGGATCGGCGCGGCGATCATGGTGGCCCGGCGAATCTGGTGGCCCCTGGCGGTGTGGCTGCTGCTGGTCGTGTCGATCGTGCATTCCTCGGCGCCGTTCGGCGGCCCCCTCGGCGCCCTCACCGGGATGTTCAGCGACCTGTTCTACAGCGACCCACGCCGGTTGTCGGCGGTAGTGACAATGCTGATCACGGCGGGCGCGGGCATCGCGCTGGTCACGCTGATATCGGCGGCGGTGACGGGTGCCCGCCGACTGGCCGCCGGCCGGGGCAGCCCGAGGCTCTGGCACGGGGCGACCGCGGTGGCCGTCATCGTCGTGTGTGTCGTCGCCGCCCTGTACTACTTCCCGCGGCACAGGTTCCTCTTCGGCGACAAGTACGACTCGGTGCTCATCGACGCCAAGGACCTCGAGGCGTTCGCCTACCTCGCGACGCTGCCCGGCGCGAAGGACACCCTGATCGGCGACGCGAACACCGACGGCACGGCGTGGATGTACGCCGTATCGGGGATGCACCCGCTGTGGACGCATTACGACTATCCGGTGCAGCAGGGGCCGGGCTATCACCGGTTCATCTTCTGGGCCTACGCCGACGACGCGGACACCGATCCGCGTGTTGCCGAGGCGGTGAAGGCGCTCAACATCCGGTATGTGGTGACCAGCACGCCGGTGGTCCGCGGGTTCGTCATGCCCGACGGGCTAGTGTCGCTAGATAGATCTCGGTCGTGGGAGAGGATCTACGACAACGGCGAGGCCCGCATCTACGAATGGCGCGGAGACCACTCGCAATAAGACACAGATGAAGAGTAAAGCTGGGGAGCTCAAGAGACATGTCTAGCAACACCGACGACGACAACATCGAAATCATCGGCAGCGATGAAGGACCGCTCGACCAGGATGCCGACGGCAAGTCGTTGACCGACCTTGTCGAGCAGCCGGCGAAGGTCATGCGCATCGGCACCATGATCAAGCAGCTGCTGGAGGAGGTCAGGGCAGCACCGCTCGACGATGCCAGCCGCACGCGACTGCGTGAGATCCACCGGACCAGCATTCGTGAGCTCGAGGGCGGATTGGCGCCGGAACTACGCGAGGAGCTCGAGCGGTTGACGCTGCCATTCACCGAGGACGGTGTGCCGTCCGACGCCGAACTGCGGATCGCCCAGGCCCAGCTGGTCGGGTGGCTGGAAGGGTTGTTCCACGGCATCCAGACGGCGCTGTTCGCGCAGCAGATGGCCGCGCGTCAGCAGCTGGAGCAGATGCGCGGCGCGCTTCCCCCCGGCGTGGGTCCGCAGGGACAGCGCGGCGGACCGTCGGTTCCCGGCACCGGGCAGTACCTGTAAACCTGCATCCACATGACAGGCCCCTTTCACCCGCACATCGAGACCCAGAACGCGTGGGTGGAGTTCCCTATCTTCGATGCCAAGACGCGCTCGCTGAAGAAGGCGTTCCTCGGCAAGGCCGGCGGCGCGATCGGACGCAACGAATCCAACGTCGTGGTCATCGAGGCACTGCGGGACGTGACGATGTCACTGGAGCTCGGCGACCGGGTCGGGCTGGTCGGACACAACGGCGCGGGGAAGTCGACGCTGTTGCGGCTGCTGTCCGGGATCTATGAGCCCACCCGCGGGGTGGCCAGGGTGAACGGGCGGGTGGCCCCCGTCTTCGACCTCGGTGTCGGCATGGACCCGGAGATCTCCGGCTTCGAGAACATCATCATCCGCGGCCTGTTCCTCGGGCAGACGCGAAAACAGATGCTGGCCAAGGTGGATGAGATCGCCGAGTTCACCGAGCTCGGCGACTACCTGTCGATGCCGCTGCGCACCTACTCCACCGGTATGCGGGTGCGCCTGGCGATGGGCGTGGTGACGAGCATCGACCCCGAGATCCTGCTGCTGGACGAGGGCATCGGCGCGGTGGACGCCGACTTCCTCAAGAAGGCGCAGGCGCGGCTGCAGAGCCTCGTCGAACGGTCCGGGATCCTTGTCTTCGCCAGCCACTCCAACGAGTTCCTCGCCCGACTGTGCAAGACGGCGATGTGGATCGACCACGGGACCATCAAGATGACGGGCGGCATCGAGGACGTGGTCCGCGCCTACGAGGGCGAGGACGCGGCCCGGCATGTGCGCGAGGTCCTCGAGGAGCACCGAGGCGACTGGTCGCCGACAGAGGACTCAAGAGGCGACTGGTCGGAGCAGCCCGGCTCGGCGCAGACCGCGAGCGCCGATGACTGACGCGGTGTGCGCCGTCGTCGTCACGCACCGGCGCCCCGACGAGCTGGCCAAGTCGCTGAACGCACTGAGCACCCAGACCCGCGCCCCGGATCACTTGGTCGTCATCGACAACGACAACGACTCGCACGTCGCCAAACTCGTTGCCACTCAACCGATCCCGACCACGTACCTCGGCTCGCGTCGAAACCTCGGCGGCGCAGGCGGTTTCGCTCTGGGCATGCTGCACGCACTGGCGCAGGGCGCAGACTGGGTGTGGCTGGCCGACGATGACGGGCGGCCCGAGGGCCCCAACGTGCTGAGCAGGCTCCTCGCCTGCGCCGAGACACACGGGCTGGCCGAGGTGTCACCGATGGTCTGCGATATGACCGACCCGGACCGGTTGGCGTTCCCGCTGCGGCGCGGGCTCGCCTGGCGGCGACGGGTGAGTGAACTGCACAGCGGCGGTGTCGGTGACCTGCTGCCCGGCATCGCGTCGTTGTTCAACGGCGCGCTGTTCCGCGCGTCGACGCTGGAAGCTGTTGGCGTGCCGGATATCCGATTGTTCGTGCGCGGCGATGAGGTCGAGCTGCACCGGCGCCTGGTGCGGTCCGGCCTGCCGTTCGGCACCTGCCTGACCGCCAAGTATCTGCACCCGCAGGGTGGCGACGAGTTCAAGCCGATCCTCGGCGGCCGGATGCACACGCAGTATCCGGACGATGAGACGAAGCGCTACTTCACCTATCGCAACCGTGGCTATCTGATGTCACAGCCCGGTCTGCGGAAACTGCTGCCGCAGGAGTGGTTGCGGTTCGGCTGGTTCTTTCTGGTGTCCCGGCGTGACCCCGCCGGTCTGCGTGAGTGGATCCGGTTGCGGCGCTTGGGCAGACGCGAAATGTTCGGCCGGGCCGAGAGAAGCGACAGGATAGAGGACCTTGGCGAGCGAAGCGACGGGATAGAGGGCAGATGACGTTCACCGATGCCGCCGCGCAGTCCAGGACGATGGGCCGCGCCTGGGGCGACTTACGCGAGGGCTTCGGCAAGCGTGAGCTGTGGCTGCACCTGGGCTGGCAGGACATCAAGCAGCGCTATCGCCGTTCCGTGCTCGGCCCCTTCTGGATCACGATCGCCACCGGCGCCACCGCCGTCGCGATGGGGCTGCTGTACTCGAAGCTCTTCAAGCTTGAACTGGCCGAACATCTTCCGTACGTCACCATGGGGTTGATCGTCTGGAACCTGATCAATGCCTCCATCCTCGAGGGCGCCGACGTGTTCGTGGCGAACGAGGGCTTGATCAAGCAGCTGCCGACGCCGCTGTCGGTGCACGTCTACCGGTTGGTGTGGCGGCAGATCATCCTGTTCGGTCACAACATGATCATCTTTGTGGTGATCGCGATCATCTACCCGAAGCCGTGGAAGTGGACCGACCTCGCGGTGATACCCGCACTGGGCCTGATCGTGCTGAATTGCATATGGGTGTCACTGTGTTTCGGCATTCTGGCCACGCGGTACCGCGATATCAGCCCGCTGCTGTTCAGCATCGTGCAATTGCTGTTCTTCATGACACCCATCATCTGGAACGAGTCGACGCTGCAGCAGCAGGGTGCGGGCGCGTATGCCCGGATCGTCGAACTCAACCCGCTGCTGCACTATCTCGACATCGTGCGGGCCCCGCTGCTGGGCGCGGATCAGGAGGTGCACCACTGGGTGGTGGTCCTGGCGCTCACGGTGATCGGCTGGATACTGGCCGCATTCGCGATGCGTCAGTACCGGGCGCGCGTGCCGTACTGGGTCTAGTCAGGCGGGCTCGGGTCCGAACACGACGCGTCGGCCCGTCACCGACGGCGGCGTGATGCGCACGAAGTGCGGCTTGGCGGTAGCGATCACGGGTATAGATGCGGGGCTTCGGCGCGCCGGATGTCCGCCGAAGTGCCGAGCACGCGCGCGGTGCCCCGCACCACCGCGCTCCAGGCCTCGACCACGTTATGGTCATCGACCTCCAAACAGAACCTGGTTGTTCACGACGGCGCCCAACAATTTGTTGCCCTCTGCTGTGCGGAAGAGGACGCTCCGGTTCTACAGGACGAAATTGACCGGAAAGATCTCGGTGTACCCACCTGGGGTGGTGATCAGCCTGCCTAGCGAGACGCCGGACATGAGCCGCCAGCAATCGTCGTCCTTCAGATTGACGACGGGTTCAATCGATGTCGATGACATGCTTCGGGGATCGTCTCAGCGGTCGTTGCTCCGGAAGGGCAGATCGGACTCGGTGCCGGTGACAAAAGACGCCTTGGGTTTAGCGTTATCCCCAGTGGTGTTTCTATGCACAGGCTGGTGGTTGGTCGGGTGTTTTCGTCGTGGTGTGCGCCTAGATTCGATCGTGTGTTCGATGAGTTGGTGGCGGCGGCCAGTGTGCCGGGTGGCGGTGTGGTGGGGGCGTGGGCGCGGGTGGAGAACGCGGCGTGCGCCCGCAAGCTGGCGGCGATGGCCGATGGGCTCGCGCGGCGGTGGGGCGCCGAGGGCAGCGCCGAGCGCGAGCAGTGGTGTCTGGACAATTGGGATGCGGTGTGCGCCGAGATCGGCGCGGCGTTCAATGTGTCGTTGGGGGTGGCCTCGCATCAGCTGACGCTGGCCTGGGTGCTGCGGGAGCGGTTGCCGCGGGTGGGTGAGGTGTTCACCGCCGGACTGATTTCTGCTCGGCTGGTCCACACCATCGTCTACCGCACCGCCCTGATCACCGACCCGGATGCGCGGGCCAAGGTCGACATCGAGATCGCCGCTCAGGCCGTGGGGTGGGGGCCGTGGTCGGTGGCCAGGACCGAGCGGGCCCTCGATGAACTGGTGGACCGTCACGACCGGCAGGCGCTGCGGCGGTGGGAACGCCGGGCCCGGGGCCGGCACTTCGACGTGCTCGACGGTGCGGGGGGTGCCGGCACGGCCGGGGTGGAGGGGGTGTTGTTCGCCCCGGACGCCGCGGTGCTGGATCAGCGTCTGGCGGTGATGGCCGCCGCGGTGTGCGCCGCGGATCCGCGCACCGGCCAGCAGCGCCGCGCCGACGCGCTGGGCGCGTTGGGCCGCGGCCAGGACCACCTCGCCTGCCTGTGCGGGGCGACGGCGTGCCCGGCCGGCGGCGGGGGCGGCCCATCGGCGGCGGCGGTGGTGGTGCATGTGATCGCCGAGGCCGACAGCCTGACCGACGACACCCCGGCCCTACTCGACGGGGCCCCGCCGGCGCCGGAGGCCGCGGTCCCGCTGCGGGAGCAGACCCCGGCCGAGGCGCTGACCGAGCCGGCCCCGCCGGCCCCGAGCGCAACCGCGCATACCAGCCCGGCGGTGATCGTGGGCGGTGGGCTGCTGCCCCCGCCGCTGCTGGCGGCCAAGGTGGCCGGCGCGGCCACCCTCCGGCGGCTGGTCCATCCCGGCGCCGCGGGGCCCGAACCGCGCTACACCCCGTCGCGGGCGTTGGCCGATTTCGTGCGCTGCCGGGATCTGACGTGCCGGTTCCCGGGCTGTGAGGAACCCGCCTACATCTGCGACCTCGACCACACCATCGCCTACCCGGCCGGCCCGACCTGCGCCTCGAACCTGAAATGTTTATGCCGAAAACACCACCTGCTCAAAACGTTCTGGGACTGGTCGGACCGCCAGCTACCCGACGGCACCGTGCAATGGACAGCCCCCAGCGGTCAGGCCTACACCACCCACCCCGGCAGCCGGCTCTGTTCCCAACCCTGTGCACACCCACCGCACCCATCGCGCGGGTCGATATGCCCCCAGATCCACCAAGCCGCGGACTGGCCATGCCCCGACGCACCCGCACCCGTGCACAGAACCGCGCCCACCGCATCCAAGCCCAACGCCGACTCAACAACGAGCACGCCGCCGAACACAACAAGCCCCCACCCTTCTAACTCGTAGGCACTTCACAGGCTGCTCGGCCGTTATGCCGATATGAGCATCCCGCCATACGAACCCCCGTCGACGTCCGTAGGACCCAATCCTGGCAATGCGCTGCTGTGTCCGAAGTGCGCCGGTGTCATGAAGACCTACGAACGGAACGGCATCCACTTGGAGCAGTGCGACACCTGCCGGGGCATCTTCCTGGACTTCGGCGAACTCGAGTCGCTCACCCAGATGGAAAACCGGTTCGTCCAAGCAGCGCCGCCGCCCCCACCGCCCGTACAACACGGCTACGACTACGGTCCGGGCTGGGGCCACCGAGGCAACAAGCACTACCGCAAGCAAGGCTTCGGCCGGCTGTTCTTCTCCAGCTAGCGCATCCGGGCGCAGCACGCGACGAGTGCGGCCTGCGTTTCGTCCTCGTCCCGATGGGCGACGCCGGCCGCTGCCGCATGAACGACCGCAGCGCGGGCGAATGGTTCGAGCACCGGCCACGGGTCCGTGTCCGGCAGGGCGGGTCCGCCCGCGTCGCGGTAAGCGTCGATGAATACGGCCCAGGCGTCGTCGGGCAGCAGGCCGGCGGCCCAGAATCCGGCCGGGCGCGCAAGATCCCACACCGGATCCCCGGCGCCCAGATCGTCGACATCGAGCAGCGTCCACGGCGCGAAATTCGACCGACGCCCCAACTGGCCCGGATGCCAGTCGCCATGCACGAGAGTCGAGGGGCGGACCGGCGATCCCGCCCGCCACACCTCGGCGGGGAGTTCAGCGGCGGCGCGACGAATGGTCAGCGCATCCGCGTCACGGACGTAAGACGCGGTCCGCCTCAGCCGTTGCGGCCAGCCGTGCGGCGGCATCCGTCTCGCGATGGGCTCGCGGTGAAGGCCCGCCAATAGCCGGCCCGCCTCAGCCCAAGGCACGTATTCCGGCTGTGGCACAATCACTTTCACGCGCGGCCATCGGGTGCGCCGACGCGTGCCGACTTGTTCGGGCACCGTGTCGATCGGTGACAGCAGGGCGTCCGACTCCCCCGCGGCGCGGAGCCGGACCGCCAGTGCTCTCGGGTCGGTGCCCGGCCGGTGCAGCTTGTAGACCACGTCGCCCTCGACGACGATCTCGGCACCGGACCGGGTATGCATCCCTCGACCGTATTAGCGCTCCGGCAACGGCAGCCGCGGGGTGACGCCGATGCGGTCCACACGTTGATGGTCAGCGCCATCGCGATCACCCCGGGCGAGTTCGGTCGGGATCAGCTCAGCGATGCGCGCGGTTCGAGGCGAATGGTCACGTTGATGCGATTCCACGCATTGATGGTGACAGCCATCGCGATGACCTGACCCAATTCACGATCGGTGAAAACCGCCGCCGCCCGCGCGTACACGTCATCGGGGACGTGCCCGTCGCCGAGTTCGGTGATGGCTTCGGTCAGCGCCAGCGCCGCCCGCTCCGGCTCGCTGAAGAGCTGGCCCGCCTCTTCCCACGCGGCGAGCAGGTCGAGCTTCTGCTCGCTGACCCCGTGCTTGCGGGCGTCGCGCAGATGCATGTCGAGGCAGAAGGCGCAGTGGTTGATCTGCGACGCGCGAATCTTGATCAGCTCGCCCAACTCTGGATCGACGTCCAGTTTCGAGGCGTTGCTCAGGGCCATCATCGCGTCGAACAGCTCGGGCGAGGTCTTGTAGATCTTGATCCGCTCGGCGGCGGCCTGGGTTTCCAGTGTTTGCGTCATGCCATCAACGCTAGTGCCGAAAGTCCCATCACCGTGGTTCAATCGAACCATGGATTCATGGGCCAATCTCGGTAGCCGCGACCTTCATCTCGATCTGCGGGAAACGATCACCCCTGGCGCGCGTGGCGCGCGGGAATTGCTGCTCAGCGCCCTGCGCGAGGCGGTGCGGTCCGGCCGGCTGGCGGCCGGGACCATGTTGCCACCGTCCCGCACCCTGGCCGCCGACCTGGGATTGGCCCGCAACACCGTCGCCGAGGCCTACGCCGAACTCGTCGCCGAGGGTTGGCTCGCGTCGCGGCAGGGCGCGGGCACCTGGGTGGTCAACTCCGGCGGCGCCGAACGGCCCGCCCGACCCCGCCGCGTACACGCCGCGCCCGTGCACAACCTGATGCCCGGTACGCCGGATGTCTCGGAGTTCCCCCGCCACGAGTGGGCGGCGTCAACCCGCCGCGCACTGACCGCCGCGCCGACCGAGGCGCTGCGCATGGGCGACCCCCGCGGCAGGCCGGAACTCCGTGAGGCTCTCGCCGAATATCTGGCCAGGGTGCGCGGTGTCCGCACGACACCCGAGTCGATCGTCGTATGCGCCGGGGTACGCCACGGCGTCGAACTCCTGACCCGGGTGGTGCGGGCACCGATTGCCGTAGAAGCGTACGGCCTCTTCATCTTTCGCGACGCGATCACAGCGCTGGGCGAGACGACGGTGCCCATCGGCGTCGACGAGCGGGGCGCGGTGATCGGCGATCTCGACGAGCTCAACGTGCCCGCCGTCCTGCTGACACCCGCTCATCACAGCCCGATGGGCATGTCGCTGCACCCGTCGCGGCGCACCGCCGTCGTCGACTGGGCGCGGCGCACCCGGGGTTACGTACTCGACGACGATTACGACGGCGAGTTCCGCTATGACCGTCAGCCGATCGGTGCCCTGCAGCCCCTGTGCCCCGACCGCATCGTCTACCTCGGATCCACCAGCAAGGGCCTGTCCCAGGCGCTGCGGCTGGGCTGGATGGTGGTGCCCGATGGCCTGATCGACTCGGTGCTCGCGGCGGCGGGCGGACAACAGTTCTACGTCGACGTCGTCGCCCAGCTCACGATGGCCGACTTCATCACCAGCGGCCAGTACGACCGCCACATCCGCCGGATGCGCACCCGCTACCGCCGTCGCCGCGACACCCTCGTCGACGCCCTGACCGGTTTCAGCGTCGGCATCAGCGGGCTGTCCGCGGGGGTGAACACGCTGCTGAACCTGCCCGACGGCGCCGAAGCCGAGGTGCTGCGCCGGGCGGGCGAGGCCGGCATCGCCCTGCACGGCCTCTCGAGGATGCGCCATCCTTCGGCCGGCGACGACATCCCGAACCCGGACGGCATCGTCGTCGGCTTCGCCGCGCCCGCCGACCACGAGTTCGGCGGAGCGATCGAAGCGCTTTGCGGCGTGTTGAGGGCCAGCGGGTTGTAGCGTCGCGCCATGGTTGCCCAACGCCGCCGCATGAGCCTCTACGAGCGCGGCCTCGAGTCCTTCGCACGGACCCCCGCCGGCAACTGGTATGTCCGCGAGATCGCGCCGAAGCTCGACCCCGCCCTGCTCCGGCTCACCGGCGGCCGGGTCAGCACCGTGTACCCGGCACCCGCCATGCTGCTGACCACGATTGGCGCCAAGACAGGGCTGCCCCGAACCCATCCTCTGCTGTATGCCGTCGACGGACACGGACTGTTGCTCATCGCGTCGAACTACGGCAATCCGGGCAACCCGGCCTGGTACCGCAATCTCACGGCCAACCCGAGGGTCGACGTGCTCGCAGGCGAATACACCGGCCGGTACACGGCCACCGAGATCACCGACCCCGCGGCGCGTGAGCGGGCCTGGGCACTGGCCCTGGACACGTACGCGGGCTACGCCGACTACGAGGTCCGGGCAAGCAACCGGACGATCCCGCTGATCCGGTTGGATCGCATCCGCGACTGAAGTGCGGGTGGGCATGGCGCCATCCTCGAGGTCCGCACCGGTCCGCATGACGTCGCTCGCCGCATCCGGGCCGTAAGCTGCCCGGGTGGCCGAGCCCCCCATGTCGCCGAGCCTGAGCCTGAAGACCCAGGCGTGGCGCTTCATCATCACCGGCGGCCTGTCGGCGATAGTCGACTACGGGCTCTACGTATTGCTGCACACACTCGGCCTCGATTTCGACCCGGCCAAGGCGATCAGCTTCGTCGCGGGCACGATCACCGCCTACCTGATCAATCGGCGCTGGACCTTCCAGGCCGAGCCCAGCACCGCCCGGTTCATCGCGGTCATGGTCCTGTACGCACTGACGTTCAGCGTTCAGGTCGGGCTCAACCATCTATGCCTGCAGATATTCGCGAATCAACCATGGCGCATGCCAGTCGCGTTCGTCATCGCGCAGGGCACCGCGACCGTGATCAACTTCATCGTCCAGCGGGCGGTCATCTTCCGGCTCCGCTGACCGAAACGCGTCAGGCGGTACCCTCGTCACGATGTTCGAGACCAGTACTCAGCGGCTGACCGGCTGGGGCCGCACCGCCCCGACCGTGGCGCAGGTGCTGTCGACGCCGGATCAGGAGTTGATCGTCGCTGCCGTCACACAGGCCGCAGACGGTGGCCGTGGCGTCATCGCCAGGGGCCTCGGCCGCTCGTACGGCGACAACGCGCAGAACGGCGGCGGCCTGGTCGTCGACATGACCCCGCTGAGCCGAATCCATTCGATCGACGGCGACACCCGCCTGGTGGACCTGGACGCCGGCGTCAGCCTGGACGCCCTGATGAGGGCGGCACTGCCCTTCGGGTTGTGGGTGCCTGTGCTGCCCGGTACCCGGCAGGTCACCGTCGGCGGCGCCATCGCGTGTGACATCCATGGCAAGAACCACCACAGCGCCGGCAGCTTCGGCAACCACGTCCGATCGATGGACCTCCTCGCGGCCGACGGCGAGATCCGGAAGCTGACCCCGGACGGCCCGGACGCCGAATTGTTCTGGGCAACGATCGGCGGTAACGGGCTGACCGGGATCATCCTGCGCGTGACGGTCGAGATGACACCCACCGAGACGGCCTACTTCATCGCCGACGGTGACGTCACCGCGGACCTCGACGAAACCATCGCGATTCACAGCGACGGCAGCGAGGACAACTACACCTATTCCAGCGCGTGGTTCGACGCGATCAGCGCACCCCCGAAGCTGGGCCGCGCCGCGATCAGCCGCGGCTCACTGGCCCGGCTCCACCAGCTGCCGCCCAAGCTCCAGCGCAACCCGCTGAAATTCGATGCGCCGCAACTGCTCACCGTGCCCGACATCGTGCCCAACGGGCTGGCCAACAAGTACACCTTCGGCCCGATCGGCGAACTGTGGTACCGCAAGTCGGGCACCTACCGCGGCAAGGTGCAGAACCTGACGCAGTTCTACCACCCGCTGGACATGTTCGGCGAGTGGAACCGAGCCTACGGCCCCGCGGGATTCCTGCAGTATCAATTCGTCGTCCCGACGGCCGCGGTGGACGAGTTCAAGAGCATCATCGTCGACATCCAGCGTTCCGGCCACTATTCGTTCCTCAACGTGTTCAAGCTGTTCGGGCCGGGAAACCAAGCGCCATTGAGTTTTCCGATTCCCGGCTGGAACGTCTGCGTCGACTTCCCGATCAAACCCGGACTCAACGAGTTCGTCAACGAACTCGACCGCCGGGTGCTGGAGTTCGGCGGCCGCCTCTACACCGCCAAGGACTCGCGCACCACCGCCGATACCTTCCACGCCATGTACCCGCGCATCGACGAGTGGATCGCCGTGCGCCGCAAGGTCGATCCCGATGGTGTGTTCGCCTCCGACATGGCCCGACGCTTGGAGCTGCTCTAGATGGTGCTAGACGCCGTAGGCAATCCTCAGACCATTCTGCTGCTCGGGGGCACGTCCGAGATCGGGCTGGCCATCTGCGAGCGATATCTGCGCAACGCGCCGGCGCGCATCGTGCTGGCCGAACTTGCCGGGCACCCGGGCCGCGACAACGCCGTCGCGCAGATGAAGGCGGCGGGCGCCAAGTCCGTCGAGCTGATCGACTTCGACGGGGTCGACACCGCAAGCCATCCCAAGGTGATCGACGCGGCCTTCGCCGCGGGTGATGTCGATGTCGCGATCGTCGCGTTCGGTCTGCTCGGCGACGCCGAGGAACTCTGGCAGAACCAGCGCAAAGCCGTGCAGATCGCCGAGATCAACTACACCGCAGCGGTTTCGGTCGGGGTGCTGCTCGGCGAGAAGATGCGCGCACAGGGCTTCGGCCAGATCATCGCGATGAGCTCCGCGGCCGGTGAGCGGGTTCGGCGGTCCAACTTCGTCTACGGCTCCACCAAGGCCGGACTCGACGGTTTCTACCTCGGCCTCTCAGAGGCGCTGCGTGAGTACGGGGTTCGCGTGCTGGTCATCAGGCCGGGCCAGGTGCGCACCAGGACGACGATCGAGCACTGGAAGGCCACGGGCACCAAGGAAGCGCCGTTCACCGTCGACAAGGAGTATGTCGCCGAGCTGGCGGTCACGGCATCGGCCAAGGGCAAGGAACTGGTATGGGCGCCGGGGGCGTTCAGGTACGTGATGATGGTGTTGCGGCACATACCCCGCCCCATCTTCCGCAAGCTTCCCATCTGATGCGCGGCGCGCTGGCCGTGATCGGCCAGATGACGGTGGCGGCCGCCATCGCCGTGGCGCTCACGGTGGTGTCCCTGGTCGCGATATCCCGGGTGGAGTGGCCGGCCTACAACTCATCGAACCAGTTGCACGCGCTGACCACGGTCGGCCAGACCGTCTGCCTCATCGGGCTGTTGGCGTGCGGCTGGATATGGCGGCGCGGTCGCCGCGCGGTCGCACGCTATGGGGCACTGCTGTTCCTGTCCGCCTTCTCGGTGGTCACGCTGGCCATGCCGCTCGGCGCCACCAAGCTCTATCTCTACGGCGTCTCGGTCGACCAGCAGTTCCGCACCGAGTATTTGACCCGGCTCGCCGACAGCGCATCGCTGCACGATATGACGTACTACGGCCTGCCCCCGTTCTACCCGCCGGGCTGGTTCTGGATCGGCGGCAGGCTGGCCGACCTCACCGGCATCCCCGCGTGGGAGATGTTCAAACCGTGGGCCATCATCTCGATCACCATCGCGGTGGTGCTGGCATTCGTGTTGTGGGCCAGGATGGTTCGCTTCGAATACGCCCTGATCGTGTCGACCGCGACCGCCGCGGCCACCCTCGCGTATTCACCCGCCGAGCCGTACTCGGCGATCATCGCGGTGCTGCTGCCGCCGGTGTTCGTGCTGGCGTGGTCGGGATTGCGCGGCGGCACACGGTCGGGTGGATGGGCGGCGGTGATCGGCACCGGCGTCTTCCTCGGCGGCACCGGGCTGTTCTACACGCTGCTGCTCGCCTACGCCGCATTCACGCTGGCGATCATGGCGGCGGTGCTCGCGGTGGCCCGCAGGCGCATCGAGCCACTGCTGCGGCTTGCGGTCATCGCCGTCATCGCCGGTGCCCTCCTACTGATCGGGTGGGGCCCGTACCTGGTGGCGGCGATGAAGGGCTCGCCCGCCGGATCCGGCACAGCACAGCACTACCTGCCGTCCGACGGCGCCGAATTGTCCTTCCCTATGCTGCATTTCACGCTCCTCGGTGCGCTGTGCATGCTCGGCACCCTCTGGCTGGTCATCCGCGCCCGCAGTTCCACGCGGGCGGGTGCGCTGATCATCGCGGTGCTCGCGGTCTACGCCTGGTCCCTGCTGTCGATGCTGACCACGCTGGTCGGCACGACGCTGCTGTCGTTCCGGCTGCAGCCGACGCTCAGTGTGCTGCTGACGGCGGCCGGCGCGTTCGGCTTCATCGAGGCGGCGGGCATGGTGACCGCCCGGGTCAGGCCCGAGAACTCACGCCGGGTGGTCGCGGCCGCCACCACACTCGGTGCGATCGGCGCGCTGACATTCAGCCAGGACATCCCCGACGTGCTGCGCAGCGATATCACCGTCGCCTACACCGACACCGACGGCGACGGCCTGCGGGCCGACCGGCGACCGCCCGGCGCCGAGCAGTACTACCGCGAGATCGACGCCAAGATCCAGGAGTTGACGGGCCGGCCGCGCAACGACACCGTGGTGCTCACCGCCGACTACAGCTTCCTGTCGTATTACCCCTACTACGGCTTCCAGGGACTGACGTCGCACTACGCCAACCCGTTGGCCCAGTTCGACAAGCGGGCCGCCGCGATCCAGGACTGGGCCACCCTGACCGATGCCGACGCGTTCATCGGCGCGCTCGACAGGCTTCCGTGGCGGCCGCCGACCGTGTTCCTGATGCGCCGCGGCGCCGACGACACCTACACCCTGCGGCTGGCCTCCGACGTGTATCCCAACCAGCCCAACGTTCGCCGTTATCACGTGGCGCTGGACGAGGCGTTGTTCGACGACCCGCGCTTCGACGTCTCGAAGGTCGGTCCGTTCGTGCTGGCGATCAGGAAGCCCTGATGGCAGCATCTACCCCCGTGATCGCCGCGGGCAGTAACCACCGAACCGCGCGACTCATCGCAATAGTGGCCGGGCTGCTCGGGGCCGCGCTGGCGATCGCCACCCCGCTGTTACCGGTCACCCAGACGACAGCCGCGCTGAACTGGCCGCAGAACGATGTGCTGCAGAGCGTCAACGCGCCGCTGATCGGCTATGTGGCCACCGATCTCACCATCGCCGTGCCGTGCAGCGCGGCGGCCGGGCTGACCGGGCCGGGCAGGACCGTGCTGCTGTCGACGGTGCCCAAACAGGCCCCGAAGGCGGTGGACCGCGGGCTGCTGATGGAGCGGGTCAACAACGACCTGCTGGTCATCGTCCGCAACACACCCGTGGTCAGCGCGCCGCTGAGCCAGGTGCTCAGCCCCGCCTGCCAGCGGCTGACTTTCACCGCCCACGCCGACAGGGTGACCGGCGAATTCGTCGGCCTCGTCGAGGGACCAGACAGCGATAACCCCGGCGACCCGCTGCGCGGCGAACGCAGCGGCTACGACTTCCGCCCTCAGATCGTCGGCGTCTTCACCGATCTCACCGGCCCCGCGCCGCCGGGCCTGCGATTCTCCGCGACCCTCGACACCCGCTACAGCAGTTCGCCGACGCTGCTGAAGACACTGGCGATGATCGTCGGTCTCGCGATGACGGTCGTCGCCCTCGGCGCCCTGCACGTGCTGGACACCGCCGACGGCCGGGGCGTCAAGCGCTTCCTGCCGGCCCGGTGGTGGTCGGTCGGCCCGCTGGACGGGCTGGTGGCCGCGGTGCTGGTGTGGTGGCACTTCGTGGGCGCCAACACATCCGACGACGGCTACATCCTGACCATGGCCCGAGTCTCCGAGCACGCCGGCTACATGGCCAACTATTACCGGTGGTTCGGCACGCCGGAGGCGCCGTTCGGCTGGTACTACGACCTGCTGGCGCTGTGGGCGCACATCAGCACCAACAGCGCCTGGGTGCGGTTGCCCACGCTGGTGATGGCACTGACCTGCTGGTGGTTGATCAGCCGAGAAGTCATTCCGCGACTGGGCCATTCGGTGAAGGTCAGCCGGGCCGCGGCGTGGACGGCGGCCGGTATGTTCCTCGCGTTCTGGCTGCCGCTGAACAACGGCCTGCGGCCCGAACCGATCATCGCGCTCGGCATCCTGCTCACCTGGTGCTCGGTGGAGCGGGGCGTGGCCACCAGCAGATTGCTGCCGGTCGCGATCGCCATCATCATCGGCGCGCTCACGCTCTTCTCCGGTCCCACGGGCATCGCGGCCGTCGGTGCGTTGCTGGTGGCGGTCGGGCCGCTGAAAACCATTGTTGCGGCGCATACTTCACGCTTCGGCCGGCTGGCGCTGCTGGCGCCGATCCTGGCCGCCTGCACCGTCACCATCTTCCTGATCTTCCGCGATCAGACGTTGATCGGCGAACTACAGGCCAGCACCTTCAAATCCGACGTGGGTCCCAGCCTGAGCTGGTTCGACGAACACATCCGCTACGAGCGGCTGTTCACCACCAGCCCCGACGGTTCGGTGGCGCGCCGGTTCGCGGTGCTCACCCTGCTGCTTGCGCTGGCGGTGTCCGTCGCAATGGCGTTGCGCAAGGGCCGGATTCCCGGCACCTCGCTCGGCCCGAGCCGCCGCATCGTCGGGATCACGATCATCTCGTTCCTGGCGATGATGTTCACCCCCACCAAGTGGACCCACCACTTCGGGGTGTTCGCCGGGTTGGCGGGCTCGCTGGGCGCGCTGGCCGCGGTGGCCGTCACGTCGGCGGCGATGAAGTCCCCCCGCAACCGGGCGATGTTCGCCGCCGCGGTGCTGTTCGTGATGGCGTTGTCGTTCGCGAGTGTCAACGGCTGGTGGTATGTCTCGAACTTCGGCGTGCCGTGGTCGAATCAATTCCCGGAGTGGCACTTCGGCTTCACCACCTACGGACTGGGGCTGACGGTGCTGGCGCTGCTGGTGGCGGCGTGGTTCCACTTCTCCGGCCGCGACAAACCGCCCGACGGCCCGCCACGCCGCCGGCAGCGGATCGTGCAGTCCCCGTTGGCGATCGCCGCGTGGCTGCTGGTGATGTTCGAGGTGCTGTCGCTGACCCTGGCGATGACCGAGCAGTACCCGGCGTGGAGCGTGGGCCGGTCCAACCTCGAGGCGCTGACCGGCAAGACCTGCGGGATGGCCGAGGACGTCCTGGTCGAGCGCGACGTCAACGCAGGCCTGCTGTCGCCCATCGGCGTTCCGGTGGGCGAAGCCCTCGGAGCAGCGACCGCGGAAGGTTTCGGCCCCAACGGAATTCCGTCCGACATCTCGGCCGACCCGGTCATGGAGCAACCCGGGGCGGCGAACTTCGCCGACACCGACACCAGGACGGTCAACGAGAGCGAGGCAGGCACCGAGGGCGGCACCACCGCGGTGGCGGGCGTCAACGGCTCACGGGCGCGGCTGCCCTACGGCCTCGACCCGGCGCGCACACCCGTGATGGGCAGCTGGAAGTCGGGCACGCAGCAGCCCGCCGTGCTCCGGTCTGCGTGGTACCAGCTGCCGCCGCGCGACCAGGCAGGCCCACTGCTGGTGGTGTCGGCCGCCGGCCGCTTCGACCCGGGCGAGGTGCTCGTGCAGTGGGCCACCGGCGAGCAGGCGACCAACAGCGAGCCCGCCGGTAATGCCGGGTTCGCCGATGTCGGCGCCTCGCCGGCCTGGCGCAACCTGCGGGTACCGCTGTCCACGATCCCGCGCGACGCCACCCGGATCCGGCTGGTCGCCACCGACGACGACCTGAACCCGCAGCACTGGATCGCCATCACGGCGCCACGGATCCCGCGGCTGCGCACCCTGCAGGAGGTCGTCGGATCCCAGGACCCGGTGCTGCTGGACTGGCTGGTCGGCATGGCCTTTCCGTGCCAGCGTCCGTTCGGCCACCAGAACGGCGTCGTCGAGGTGCCGAAGTGGCGGATCATGCCCGACAGGTTCGGCGCCGAGGCCAACTCGCCGGTGATGGACAACCTCGGCGGCGGCCCGCTCGGCATCACCGAACTGCTGCTGCGGGCGTCCATCGTCCCCACCTATCTGAAGGACGACTGGTTTCGGGACTGGGGAGCGTTGCAGCAGCTCACGCCGTACTACCCCAATGCGCAGCCGGCGCGGCTGGATCTCGGTTCCGCAACTCGTAGCGGACTCTGGAGCCCGGCACCGCTTCGTCATTAGGTCCGTCGCATAACATCGGGCCTCGTGCCAAGCGATGAACGGAGTCTGCGCATCGCCAGGCTCGTCGCCGTCATCGCGGGCATCGGCGGGGTGCTTCTCTGCGGCTTGGTGCCGCTGCTGCCGGTCCAACAGACCACCGCGACCATCCAGTGGCCGCAGGCGCCGGGCCCGGACGGGCTGGTCACCGATGTGACCGCACCGCTGGTCTCCGGCGCCCCGCAGGCCCTCGACGTGTCGATCCCCTGTCAGTCGATCGCCACCCTGCCCGCGGCGGGCGGTCTGGTCTTCTCCACCATTCCGCCGGCCGGCATCGCGGCCACCAAGAATGGCCTGTTCGTCACCGCCAACGCCAGGGATGTGGTGGTGGCGTTCCGCGATTCGGTGGCGGCCGTCGCCCCGCGCGCGGCGGTGGCCAACGGCGCCTGCAGCGCGCTGCACATCTGGGCCACCGTCGGCCGGGACGGGCGCCGACTTCGTCGGCATCCCCGGCGCGACAGGCACCCTGTCCCCGGAGAAGCGGCCACAGGTCACCGGCGTGTTCACCGATCTGAAGGTGGCCGCGCAGCCCGGCCTGTCCGCGCGCATCGACATCGACACCCGGTTCATCACCTCACCGACCGCGCTGAAGCTGCTGGCGATGGTGCTCGGGGTGCTGTGTGTGCTGGCCGCGATCGCGGCGCTGGTGGTGCTGGACGGGCATTCGGGTCGACGGGTACCCCGGGCATGGCGCGGGTTCTGGCGCGTCGGGCTCGCGACCTGGCTGGCCGACATCGGCGTGATCGGCCTGCTGCTGCTGTGGCATCTCATCGGCGCGATCTCCTCGGACGACGGTTACAACCTGTCCATCGCGCGTGTTTCGGGTCAGGCCGGCTACACCGCCAACTACTACCGCTTCTTCGGCGCCACCGAGGCACCGTTCGATTGGTATCAGTCGGTGCTCGGGCACATGGCCGCGATCAGCACCGCCGGTGTCTGGATGCGGCTGCCGGCCACCGCCGCGGCCATCGCGACGTGGCTGATCCTGAGCCGGTACGTGCTGCCGCGGCTCGGCCGGCGGCTGGCCAACAACAGGGTTGCCGTCTGGACCGGCGGCGCGGTCTTCCTGGCGGCGTGGCTGCCGTTCAACAACGGGCTGCGCCCGGAACCGCTGATCGCGTTCGGCGCCGTCGCGGCGTGGGTGCTGGTGGAGAACGCCGTCGGCAGCCGCAGGCTGTGGCCGGCGGCGGTCGCGATCATCGTGGCGATGTTCAGCGTCACCCTGGCGCCCCAGGGTCTGATCGCCCTCGCGCCGCTGATGGTCGGCGCGCGGGCCATCGCCCGGATCATCCGCGCCCGCCGCCCGATCGACGGCTTGATCGCACCGCTGGCCACCCTGGCGTCTTCGTTCGCGCTGATCTTCGTCATCGTGTTCCGCGACCAGACGCTGGCAACCGTCGCCGAATCCGCACGCATCAAGTACGTCGTCGGCCCGACCATCGCCTGGTACCAGGACTTCCTGCGCTACTACTTCCTCACCGTCGAGGACAGCGCCGACTCGTCGTTGACCCGTCGCTTCGCCGTCCTGGTGCTGCTGCTCTGCCTGTTCGGGATGCTCGCCGTGCTGCTCCGGGGCAGCGCCGTCCCCGGGATGGCGAAGGGCCCGGTATGGCGGTTGATCGGCGCCACCGCCATCGGTCTGCTCTTGTTGACGTTCACGCCGACGAAGTGGGCGGTGCAGTTCGGCGCGTTCGCCGGCCTGGCGGGTGCGCTCGGCGCGGTGACGGCGTTCACCCTCTCGCGGGTCGGGCTGCACAGCCGGCGGAACCTGGCGCTGTACGTGACCGCACTGCTGTTCGTGTTGGCATGGGCCACATCGGGTATCAACGGCTGGTTCTACATCGGCAACTACGGCGTGCCCTGGTTCGACAAGCAACCGGTGATCGCCGGCTTCCCGGTGACGACCATCTTCTTGGTGCTGTCGATCCTGACCGGACTGCTGGCCGCCTGGCTGCACTTCCGGATCGACTACGCGGGACACACCGAGGTGGCCAACAATCGCCGCAACCGCGTGCTGGCGTCCACGCCGCTGCTGGTGGTGGCCACCATCATGGTCATTCTCGAGGTCGGGTCGATGGCCAAGGGCGCCGCGCAACGCTACCCCGTCTACACCACCGGCAAGGCGAACGTCGAGGCGCTGGCCTCCGGACTCAGTGCCACGAGTTGCGCAATGGCCGACGATGTCCTCGCCGAGCCCGACACCAATGCCGGTCTGCTGCAACCGGTCGCAGGCCAGCGCTTCGGACGGTACGGCCCGCTCGGCGGGGAGAACCCTGTCGGGTTCACCCCCAACGGCGTCAGCGACACACTGGAACCCTCCGAACCCGTCGTCGCCAACCCCGGCACGGTGAACTCCGACGGGTCGCCCAACGAACCCAACGTCGGCGTCGGCTTCGCCGCGGGCACCGGCGGCGGGTACGGACCCGTGGGCATCAATGGGTCGCGGGTTTTCCTGCCGTTCGGCCTCGACCCGAAACAGACCGCGGTGATGGGCAGCTACGACGAGAACACGGTCGCGGCGAAGGTCACCTCCGCCTGGTACCAGCTGCCGCCCCGCACCCCTGACCGGCCGCTGGTGACCGTCGCCGCGGCGGGCGCGATCTGGTACTACGAGGAGGACGGCTCGTTCAACTACGGCCAGTCCCTGAAACTGGAGTGGGGTGTGCACCGGCCCGACGGCAGCTACCAGACGCTCGGCCAGGTGCAGCCGATCGACATCTTCGCCCAGAAGGCGTGGCGCAACCTGCGATTCCCGCTCGCCTGGGCGCCGCCGGAGGCCAATGTCGCGCGCATCGTCGCCGACGACCCCAACCTGTCCACCGACCAGTGGTTCGCGTTCACCCCGCCGCGGGTGCCGGTGCTCGAGACCGCGCAGCAGCTGCTCGGCTCGCAGACACCGGTCCTGATGGACATCGCGACGGCCGCGAATTTCCCGTGCCAGCGCCCGTTCTCCGAACACCTCGGCGTGGCCGAACTCCCGGAGTACCGCATCTTCCCCAATCTGAAGCAGGCCGTGGTGTCCTCGAACCAGTGGGAGTCCGCCGACGACGGCGGTCCGCTGCTGTTCATCCAGGCGCTGCTGCGCACCTCGACCGTGCCGACCTATCTGCGGGGCGACTGGTATCGCGACTGGGGTGCGATCGAGAGCTACGACCGAGTGGTGCCCGCGAAGGATGCGCCTGACGCCGTCATCGACGAGGGCTCGCAGCGGGTGTTCGGTTGGAGCCGAAGCGGACCGATCAGGGCGCTGCCATGAGCAGCGAAAATAAGGCGAGTGAGGATCGCAGCGAGGGACGAGCGAGGACCGGAGCGAGCCGGAGTCGAGCCATGAGCAGCGAGACGAAGGCAAGTGAGGATCGCAGCGAGGGACGAGCGAGGACCGGAGCGAGCCGGAGTCGAGCCATGAGCAGCGAGACGAAGGCGAGTGATGTCAAGGCGGTCCGCTGGGTCGCCACGATCGCCGGGCTGATCGGCTTCGTGCTGTCGGTCGCCACCCCACTGCTGCCCGTCGTGCAGACCACCGCGACGCTGAACTGGCCGCAGGACGGTCAGCTCAATTCCGTTACCGCCCCGCTGATCTCGCAGGTACCGGTCACCATGACGGTAACCGTGCCGTGCGCGGTCATCAACTCGATGCCGCCGACCGGTGGCACGGTGCTGTCCACCGCGCCGAAGGACGGCAAGCAGGCGGCGCTGAATGCGTTGTTCGTCAACGTCAATCGCCAGCGCGTGGACATCACCGACCGCAACGTGGTGATCGCCAGCGTCCCCCGCGAAAGAGTGGCCGGCCCCGGCTGTCAGCGCATCGAGATCACCTCGTCGGAGGCGGGCACCTTCGCCACCTTCGTCGGGCTGACCGACCCCACCACCGGTAAGGAACAGCGGACCGGGTTCGTCGACCCGAACCTGCGGCCCTCGATCGTCGGGATCTTCACGGACCTGACCGGGCCCGCGCCGCCCGGGCTCAGCGTGTCGGCGGTCATCGACACCCGGTTCACCACCAGCCCAACGCTCTTGAAGCTGACCGCCATGCTGGTGGCGATGGTGTCGACCATCGTCGCGCTGCTGGCACTGTGGCGGCTGGACCGGCTCGACGGCAGGCGGATGCAGCGGTGGATCCCGCAGCGCTGGCGCACCTTCAGCGCGACGGACGTCGTCGTGATCGGCGCGTTCCTGCTCTGGCACATCATCGGCGCCAACTCGAGTGACGACGGTTACCAGCTTCAGATGGCCCGGGTGGCCGGCCACGCCGGGTACATGTCGAACTACTTCCGCTGGTTCGGCAGTCCCGAGGACCCGTTCGGCTGGTACTACAACCTGCTGGCGCTGATGACCGGTGTCAGTGACGCCAGCATCTGGATCCGTCTGCCCGACCTGGTGTGCGGAATTGTCTGCTGGCTCTTGCTGTCCCGTGAGGTGCTGCCCCGCCTGGGTCCCGCGGTGGCGTCGTCGCGGGCGGCGGTGTGGGCCGCCGGACTGGTGCTGCTGGGGGCGTGGATGCCCTTCAACAACGGCCTGCGGCCCGAGGGGCAGATTGCGACGGGCGCACTGATCACCTACGTGCTGATCGAGCGGGCGATCATCTCCCGCCGCATGACGCCGGCGGCGCTGGCCGTCCTGGTCGCCGCGTTCACGCTCGGGATCCAGCCGACCGGCCTGATCGCCGTGGCGGCACTGCTGGCCGGTGGCCGTCCGATCATCCGAATCCTGGTGCGCAGGCACCGGGTCGTCGGAACCTGGCCCCTGATCGCGCCCATGCTGGCAGCGGGCACCGTCGTGCTGACCGTGGTGTTCGCCGATCAGACGCTGGCGACGGTGCTGGAGGCCACCAGGATTCGCACGGCGATCGGACCCGCACAGGCCTGGTACACCGAGAATCTGCGCTACTACTACCTGATCCTGCCGACCGTCGACGGTTCGCTCTCGCGGCGCTTCGGTTTCATGGTCACCGCGCTGGCGCTTTTCGCCGCCATGTTCATCATGTTGCGGCGCAAGCGCATACCCGGCATCGCCCGCGGACCGGTGTGGCGCCTGATGGGCATCATCTTCGGCACCATCTTCTTCCTGCAGTTCACCCCGACCAAATGGGTGCATCACTTCGGCCTGTTCGCGGCCGTCGGTGCGGCGATGGCCGCGCTGACCACCGTCCTGGTATCCCCCGCGGTGTTGCGCTGGTCGCGTAACCGGATGGCGTTCCTGGCCGCGGTGTTCTTCATGTTGGCGCTGTGCTTCGCCACCACCAACGGCTGGTGGTATGTGTCCAGCTACGGCGTCCCCTTCAACAACGCCACACCCAAGATCGCCGGAATCAGCGTCAGCACAATCTTCTTTGCCCTGTTCGCAATCACCGCGGTCTACGCGGCCTGGCTGCATTTCGCGCCGCGCGACAAGGGCGAGGGGCGTATCGCCCGAGCCCTGACCGCCGCCCCCCTCACCGCCGCGGCGGGTTTCATGGTGCTGGTGTTCGTGGCGTCGATGCTGATCGGCGTGGTGCGTCAGTATCCGACGTACTCCAACGCGTGGGCCAATCTGCGCGCGTTCACCGGCGGCTGCGGACTGGCCGACGACGTGCTCGTCGAACCGGATGCCAACGACGGCTTCCTGAGTGCACTGCCGGGCGACTACGGCCCGCTCGGACCGCTGGGCGGCACCGGGCCGGTGGGCTTCACCCCCAACGGCGTGCCGGACAAGATCGTCGCCGAGACCATCCGGATGTCGCTGCCGATGCCCGGCACCGACTACGATTGGGACGCACCGACCAAGCGAAAGAGCCCGGGCATCAACGGGTCGACGGTGCCGCTGCCCTACGGCCTCGACCCGCTGCGGGTCCCGCTGGCGGGCACGTATGTCGAGGCCGGCCAGCAGCAGAGCCGATTGACCTCTGCCTGGTACCAACTGCCCCGGCCCGACGATGCGCATCCGCTCGTGGTCGTCACCGCCGCGGGCACCATCACCGGCGACAGCGTGTTCAACGGACGGACCGAGGGCCAGACGGTCGAGTTGGAGTACGCGCGTCCCGGCCCCGGCGGCGCCCCGGTTCCCGCCGGCCGACTGGTGCCGTATGACCTCGGGCCGATCCCGTCCTGGCGCAACCTGCGGTTCGCGCGTTCACAGATTCCAGCGGATGCGGTCGCGGTGCGCATCGTCGCCGAGGACCTGTCGCTGACCCCGGGCGACTGGCTCGCAGTCACGCCCCCGCGGGTGCCAGAACTGCGCTCGCTGCAGGAGTTCGTCGGCTCCGATCAGCCGGTGTTGATGGACTGGGCGGTCGGCATGGCGTTCCCGTGCCAGCAGCCGATGCTGCACGCCAACGGCATCACGCAGATTCCGAGATTCCGGATCACGCCCGACTACAACGCCAAGAAGAAGGACACCGATACGTGGGAGGACGGCCTCAACGGCGGCCTTTTGGGTGTCACGGACCTGCTGCTTCGGGCCCACGTGATGGCGACCTACCTGTCCGACGACTGGGGCCGGGACTGGGGCTCGCTGCGCAAGTTCGACACCACCCCCGACGCCGGCGACGCGCAACCGGCCGAGATCACGCTCGGCACGGCCACCCACAGCGGGCTGTGGAAGCCCGGCAAGATCCGGATCGGGCCGTAGATGACCGGGCGGCTGAGGTACGGCGGCGCGTCCCTGACCCGCGTGGTGGAGTGGACGGTCGACCACCTGTCGGCCGAGCTGTTTCCGGAGACTCCCGCCGAGGCATGGGCCGACGCCGGGCCGCAGTACACGCCCACCTTCTGGGATGACAAGGGCTGGCGCATCGCGCTGCAGACGTGGGTGATCGAGGTGGACGGGCTGACCGTGCTCGTCGACACCGGCGCGGGCAACGACCGTGACCGCCCCGCGATGCCGCCGCTGCACCGCCTCGACACGGACTTCCTGGACTCGTTGACACGCGCCGGTGTCGACCGCGCCGCCGTCGACGTCGTGATCAACACGCACATCCATTCCGATCACGTCGGGTGGAACACGATGGGCCGGGCCGGCGAATGGGTGCCGACCTTTCCGAACGCGCGCTATCTGATGCCGGAAGCCGACTACCGGTATTTCCATCCGGACAACGAGGATCAACGTCCGCCGCCCCGCACCGAGGCCGACGCCGCGCGGCGGACGGGCATGCGAATTGTGTTCGCGGACAGCATTCTTCCCGTCCAGGACCAGATCGAGGTGTGGTCCGACGAGCACGAGATCAGCACGGCGCTGCACCTGCGCCCGGCGCCGGGGCATACCCCGGGGTCCTCGGTGGTGTGGCTGGACGCCGGGCGGCCCGCGGTGTTCGTCGGCGACCTGACGCACTGTCCGGTCCAGTTGCAGCGGCCGACGGATCCCTGCGCCTTCGACGAGGACTTCGCCGCGGCCGGCGCGACACGCAAGAGGGTGCTGACCGAGGCATCGCGTCGGCGCGCCACCGTGATCCCCGCGCACTACCCTGGCCATGGCGGCGCGACGGTGGTCGCGCGCGGGGACGCGTTCATGGTGGACGACTGGCTGGAGCTACCCGAGATCTGATGCGCGCGTTCAGGAACCCGGTGTAGCGCCCGGCGCGGTTGCGTTGCCCTGCAGGATGTCGTCGTGGCAGTCCAGCCGGCTCTGGCCGGTCTGTTCCATGCAAACCAGCACCGGCGCCTCGCTCTCCGACGGATAGGCCTCGTCACCGGGTCCGGCAGTCATTGTGGGACTTGAGATCTCACCCGGGTACAGCGACCAGATGTTCGTGTTCGTGGCGGGCAGGTGCGCGCAGTACGCCGGGGCGCCGCCCGCGCTGATGCCCGCGGCGCCGAGGGTCGCACAGTTCGCCCCAACCAGAACCAACGGCAGCGCGGCGGCTCCCGACGGGGATGCCGCGGTCGTGGACGGCGCGGGAGCCAAAGACGGGTGCGGGCCGGGGTCGGCCGAATGCCGGATGCGCTCGATCACCACAAAGGCCACGGCGGCGAACACGACCGCCGCCAGGACGACGGCTGCGACCACGGCGTAGTGCCGCCGATTTCGCTGTGGCACAGTTCCTCTCGAGTGCCTCGGTCCGGCGGTCGAGTTCGCCGACACCGTGGGCTGCGCATCGTGGGACTCGTCGCCGATGCGGTGCGACAGCGCGCGGGCGAAGTCGATGCACCTGTCGTACCTGTCGTCGGGTGACTTCGAGAGCGCCTTGTCGAACACCGGCCCCAGGCCCGACAGCTCCGGCCGTCGGGAGCCGATCGCCGGCGGCGCGGACGTCAGGTGCTGGCTGATCACCACCGCGGGGTTGGCATGGGAGAATGGTGGCGACCCTGTCAACAGCTGAAACGCCGTGGCGGCCAAGGCATACTGGTCAGCTCGCCCGTCGACCTTCTCGCCTCGCAGTTGCTCCGGCGCCGCATACGCCACGGTTCCCAACGTCATGTTCGTTCCGGTCAGACCGCTGGCATCATCGCCCCGGCGAGCGATCCCGAAGTCCGCCAGCAGGATTCGCTCGTTTACGGTGTCGGGATCGGAGATCAGGATATTCGCGGGCTTGATGTCGCGGTGCGTGAGGTTGCGTTGATGGGCATAGTCGAGCGCATCGGCCACCGCGGTCACGATCCGCACCACCTTGTCTGGTGGCATGCCGTCCGGGTATTGCTCGACCAACATTCGCTGCGCGTCGGTGCCCTCGACGTAGTCCATGGCGATCCACAGCTGGCCGTTGACGTCGCCGCGGTCGTGCACCTCGACGATGTGCGGATGCCACAGCGACGCCGCAATGTCGGCCTCGCGGTTGAAGCGTTCCCGGTACTCCGATTCCGCGCAGACCTTCGCGGAGAGCACCTTGAGCGCGTCGCGGCGCGGCAGCCGGGGATGCTGGGCCAGATAGACCTCGCCCATCCCACCCGCACCGAGAGATCGCAGAATCGTGTATCCGGCGATCAGCTGGCCATCCGCTAGCGGCATGGGTACATCCTCGGCGGTTTAGATCGGCGTCAGGCCATGTTTGCGCTGCACGCGATCGATCTGCTTGTCGCGCAGCAATCGCATGGACTTTCGCAGCAGCAACCGGGTCTCGTGAGGCTGGATCACCGCGTCGATGAAGCCGCGCTCGGCGGCGATCCACGGAGTGGCCATGTTGAGGTTGTAGCCCTCGATGAACTCGGCGCGGATCTTCTGCACCTCCGGCGCGTTCGGGTCGGGGAACCGCTTCACCAGCAGCTGCGCCGCCCCCTCGGCGCCGATCACCGCGATCCGCGCGGTCGGCCACGCGAAGTTCAGGTCCGCCGACAGCTGCTTCGACCCCATCACGGCGTACGCGCCGCCGTAGGACTTGCGGATGGTGATCGTCACCTTCGGCACGTCCGCCTCGACGACCGCGTTGAGGAAGCGGCCGCCGCGCTTGATGATGCCGCCCTTCTCCTGCGCCACGCCGGGCATGAAGCCGGGCGTGTCGACGACGAAAACCAATGGCAGATTGTAGGAGTCGCAGAACCTGATGAACCGCGCCGACTTGTCGGACGCCTCGTTGTCGATCGCGCCCGACAGGTGCATCGGCTGGTTGGCGACCACCCCGACCGGGCGCCCGTCGATGCGCGCGAACGCGGTGATCATCGCCTGCCCCTGTTGTTGGGCCACATCGAAGACGTCACCGTCGTCGAAGATCCGCAGCAGGATCTCGTGCATGTCGTAGGCCATGTTGTCGGAGTCGGGCACGATCGAGTCGAGCTCGTAGTCGTGCGGGGTGATGTCCGGCTCCAGGCCGGGGTTCACGATCGGCGGGTCGTCGAAGGTGTTGGCGGGCAGGAAGCTGAGGTAGTCGCGGACGTACTGGAACGCCTCGGCTTCATCGTTGACCACCTGATGGATGTTGCCGTAGCGGGCCTGCGCGTCCGCGCCGCCGAGTTCGTCCAGCGAGACGTCCTCACCGGTGACGTCCTTGATCACGTCGGGTCCGGTGACGAACATGTAACCCTGGTCGCGCACGGCCACCACCAGATCGGTTTGGATCGGCGAGTACACCGCCCCGCCTGCGCACTTGCCGAGGATAATCGACACCTCGGGCACCAGGCCGCGCAGAAGTTCATGGCGGCGCCCCAGCTCGGCGTACCACGCCAGCGACGTGACCGCGTCCTGGATCCGGGCGCCTGCCGAGTCGTTGATGCCGATGATCGGGCAGCCGACCATCGCCACCCATTCCATCAGCTTGGCGACCTTGCGGCCGAACATCTCGCCCACCGAACCCTGGAACACGGTCTGGTCATGGCTGAATACGCCGACCGGGCGCCCGTTGATGGTGCCGTGGCCCGTCACCACGCCATCCCCGAACAGGGCCTGCGGATCACCCGGCGTCTTGGCGAGCGCACCGATCTCCAGGAAGCTGCCCGGGTCGACCAGCGCGTTGATGCGGGCGCGGGCGCTGGGAATGCCCTTCTTCGCCCGCTTGGCGACGGCCTTCTCGCCACCGGGTTCCTTGGCCAGCGCAAGTTTCTCGCGGAGTTCGGCCAGCTTTTCGGCGGTCGTGGCCGGCGGGTGGACGGGAGAGGACTCGACGGTCACTTGGCCAGGGTCTCCTTCTCGGCATCGATCCGGCTGATGGCCTCGCTCATGTGGGCGCCCACCTTGGCAATGTACGGCTCGTCGATGGCCTGGATGTGCTCACCCCCGATCGGCACGACCTCGAGATCGGATACGAACTCCCCCCAGCCGCCATCCGGTTTACGGGTCGCGTAGCGCGGCTCGAAGACGATCGCGTCGTCGTGGTAGCGGTCTGCCATGTACAGCGTCACGTGACCGTGGTACGGCTTCGGTTCCGCGGTCTCCAGCGCCCGGTTGTCCAGATAGGAAGTGCGCTGGTGTTCGATGATGCCGCCGGGGATCTGGACGCCGCTCTCGCTGACCGCCTCGAGCACGAACTTCACCTGGCCCTCGTCGTCGAGCGTCTCGAGGTACTCGTAGGGAATCTCCGGGATCTGCACGTTGAACGTCCGTTCCGCGAACAGCTTGTAGCGGTCCCAGCGCTTGCGGGTCTCCTCGGGCGTCTGCGGGATCTCCTCGCCCGCACGGACGGTGTCGATCAGGCCGACGAACGCGACCTCTGCCCCTGCCCGGCGCAGGCCGATCGCGCATGCGTAGGCCAGGGCCCCGCCCAGTGACCAGCCCGCCAGGATGTAGGGCCCGTTGCCGTTCATCTCGAGCAGCTTCGGCACGTACTCGGCCGCGCGCTCCTCGACGGAACCCTCGACGCGCTCGATGCCGTAGACGGGAGTATCGGCGGGCAACTGCTTGATCAGCGGCTCGTACACGACGGTCGAACCGCCCGCGGGATGGAACAGGAACACCGGCACCCGGCTGACCCCTGCGGGATCCGTCGAGGGGGCCCGCAGCGTCCGGACGAAGCCGTCGATCTGGCCGGATTCCAGGTAGTCGCGCACCGTGGTGGCCAGCGCCTCGATGGTCGCGGCGGACTTGACGTCGTCGGCGGTGATGGTGCCCTCGGTGCGTTCGGAAAGCCGCTGCGCCATCTTCTCGGCGGTCTCGTCGTCGACCGCGGGCAACTCGTTGAAGATGCCGCCCGGCGACTTGCCGGTGACGATCGCCCACGTCGCGAACGTGACCCTCTCGGCGGCGTCGCGCGGTGGCACGTCCGAGCCGAGTGCATCCGCGACCGCCTGCTGGCTGAGCACCTGTGCCGCCGCGGCGGCGGCGGACTTCCCGGGACCCGACGGATCGGTCGGCGCGGGTGGAAGGGGCGGCGCATCCTTGGCGACCTCGGCGAGCTTCTGCTTGACCTCGGCGATGCTGGTCGCGCCGCCCAGCAGCTCGGCCTGCGCCGCGGCGATCTCTTCGGGCGTCTGGGTCTTCTGGTGCTCGTGCAGTTCCTCGACCTCGTCACGGTGCTCGATCGCGTACTCGATGAGCTTCTCGACGGCATAGAGGTTGGCGTCGCGAACGGCCGTCAGCTGGATCGGCGGCAGGTCGAAGTCGTACTCGACACGGTTCTTGATCCGCACGGCCATCAGCGAATCCAGGCCGAGCTCGATCAGCGGCACCTCCCACGGCAGGTCCTCGGGCTCGTAACCCATCGCGCCGCCGACGATGGTGCCGAGGCGCTGGCCGATGGCCTCACCGGAGTCCGGCGACCACTTCGCAAAACCCGCCCCGAGGTTGGCGCCCTGGGTGAGGTTGTCCTGCAGGATTTCGGCGTTGTCGTCTTCGTCCGGAGCCTGCGCCCCCGAGACCTGTTCGGCCACAGCGACTCCGGCACCGACCGCGGCGGGCAGTGCGGCCGCCTGACCGTTGCGGCTGACGATAGCGTCGTAGACGAGCGTGAACGATTCGTCGATGCGCGCGTGCACCTGCACACTGGCCCCGCCCGGGTGACGCGTCAACGTCGTCACCAGACGCGCACCCTCGCCGGGCACCGCACGCTGTTCGGAGGCCGTCAGTTTTACATCCGGGAGCACCTGGGCCGCAGCGGCTTTCACCAACGCAGCAAGATCGGCGGTGCCCTTGGGAACGTACTCCCACACGTGCCGGCCGTCTGGAGTCGCGACGTGGTTGCCGGGCATCAACAGCGAGCTGTCGCCGGTGAAGCGGGCGTCGAGCCAGTGCGGCTTACGCCGGAAGCGGGTCGGCGGGATGTCGGCGAACTCGGTTCCGGCGAAACGCCGAGGGAACAAAGTCCGGAAGTCGAGATCGTGACCGTAGGTGAAGAGCTGCGCCATCGCCGAGGTCATCGAGTCGACCTCGTCCTGCTTGCGCGCCAACGTGGCGATCAGCTGGCCGTCATGCAGCCCGGCGGCCGCCGTCGTCAGGCCGACCTGCATGAGCGCCACCGGATTCGGGGCCAGTTCGAGGAACGTGGTGTGCCCGTTGTCGACGGCGTTGCGGATGCCCTGCGTGAAGTAGACGCTGTGCCGCAGGCCCTTCTTCCAGTAGTCCACGTCGTGGATGGGCTCGCCGCCGGGCCGGATGTAATTGCCCTCGTGCACGGTCGAGAAGTATCCGGTGGTCAGCGGGCGCGGCTGGATGCCCTGCAGTTCCGCGGCCAGCTCACCGAGCAGCGGGTCCATCTGCTGAGTATGGCTGGCGCCCTTGGTCTGGAACTTGCGGGCGAACTTCCCCTCGGATTCGGCGCGGGCGATGATCGCATCCACCTGCTCCGGGGGGCCGCCGATGACGGTCTGCGTCGGGGCGGCGTACACACAGACCTCGAGATCCTTGAAGTCTTCCGTGTCCTTGAACACCGTCTCGATCTCGTCAGCGGAATACTCCACCAGCGCCATCAGCCGGATGTATTCGCCGAACAACATGGCCTCACCCTCACCCATCAGGTGCGCGCGGGAGCAGATCGTCCTGGTGGCATCGGCCAGCGACAGCCCACCGGCGAAGTAGGCCGCGGCGGCCTCGCCCAGCGACTGCCCAACCACTGCAGCGGGTTTCGCGCCGTGGGCTTTCAGCAGCTCGCCGAGGGCGACCTGGATGGCGAAGATCACCGTCTGCGTGGTCTCGATGCCGTAGTCCTGCGAGTCGTCCAGGATCAGCTCGACGACGGAGTAGCCCAGCTCGTCCTGAACATGTGCGTCGACCTTGTTGATCCACTCGGCGAAGATCTCGTCGCGCAGATACAGGCTCTTGGCCATCTTGCGGTGTTGCGCACCGAAACCGGCGAGCACCCAGACGGGACCGTTGGTGACGGGACCGTCGGCACTGAACACGTTGGGACTCTGCTTGCCGTCGGCCACCGCGCGCAGGCCCTTGACGGCCTCGTCGTGGTCGCGGGCCAGCACCACGGCGCGGGAGCGCCCGTGGTTGCGCCGCGACAGCGACCGGCCGATCGACTCCAGCGACGAGGCGCGCCCTTCCGGGCTGTCGATCCAGTCCGCCAACTCGGCCGCGGTGGCCTTCTTGCGCGATGTCAGGAAGCCGGAAACTGCAAGCGGGACAACAGGAGCCTGTTGCTCTTCGTCGTTCTGAGCAGCCTCGAGCTCCTCGCGCGCCAGCTCCAGCAGGCGCTTGGCCTCGTCGGTCAGGCCGGGCAGCTCCGGCTCGCCATCGGCGCCTACCTGCACGGTGTCGCCGTACTCGTCGGCATGGTCATCGTCGTCGTTGTCGTCGTCGACGAACTCGCCGTACTCATCCATCCGGACACCGCCGATGTAGACGGCGTCGGCCTCGGGCTTCTTCGTCTCCGCGGCGGCGGGTGCCGATTCAGGTTCGGGCTCAACGAGATCGGCGGGGAGCACCTCGCGCAGCACGAGGTGGGCGTTGGCCCCGCCGAAGCCGAAACCGGAGACACCGGTGATCGCGTGGCCGCTGTAACGCGGCCAGTCGGTGACGGTGTCGGCGACCTTCAGGTGCACTGCGTCGAAATCGATGTAGGGGTTCGGTCCGGCGTAGTTGATCGACGGCGGGATCTTGTCGTTAGCCAGGGCCAGGGTCATCTTCGCCAGGCTGGCCGCACCCGCCGCGGACTCCAGATGTCCCACATTGGATTTCACCGCACCCAGCAGCGCCGGCTTGTCGGCGTCGCGGCCCCTGCCGACGACGCGACCGAGCGCATCGGCCTCGATCGGGTCGCCGAGGATGGTGCCGGTGCCGTGCGCCTCGATGTAGTCGACGTCGCGCGGGTTGATGCCGGCGTCCTTGTACGCCTTGCGCAACACCTCGGCCTGCGCATCGGGGTTGGGCGCCAACAAGCCGTTGGACCGGCCGTCGTGGTTGACCGCGCTTCCCGCGATGACCGCGAGAATGTCGTCACCGTCGCGGCGGGCGTCGGACAGGCGCTTGAGCACCAGCATCCCGCCGCCCTCGGACCGGGCGTAGCCGTCGGCGTCGGAGGAGAACGACTTGATCCGGCCGTCGGACGCCAGCACGCCGCCCACTTCGTCGAACCCGACCGTGACCAACGGGGTGATCAGTGCGTTCACGCCGCCGACAATCGCGACGTCGGCCTCACCGGACCGCAACGACTGCACACCCTGATGCGCGGCGACCAGCGAGCTCGAGCACGCGGTGTCGATGGCCACCGACGGCCCGCGGAAGTCATAGAAGTAGGAGACGCGGTTGGCGATGATCGAACTCGCCGTGCCGGTGATCGCGTACGGATGGGCGACCGAGGGATCCGACATCGCCAGGAAGCTGTAGTCGTTGGTGGAGCTGCCGATGTAGACAGCGACACTCTGGCCGCGCAGCGCCGATGCCGGGATGCGCGCGTGTTCCAGTGCCTCCCAAGTCAATTCGAGCGCCATCCGCTGTTGCGGATCGATGTTGTCGGCCTCCATCTTCGACAGGGCGAAGAACTCGGCGTCGAAACCCTTGATATCGGAGAGGTATCCGCCGCGGGTGCGCGCCTTGGCGACCCGCTCGGCGATCCTCGGCTCGTCGAGGAACTCCTCCCAGCGGCCCTCGGGCAGGTCGGTGATCGCGTCGCGACCCTCCAACAACGCCTGCCAGGTCTCCTCGGGGGTGTTCATATCACCGGGGAAGCGGGTGGCCACCCCCACGATGGCGATGTCGTCGACGTCGCGAGTGCGCGACCAGTCCTCATCGCCGGCAACGTCTTCGACTTCGGCCTCGCCCTCGACGATGACGGTGGCCAGCGACTCGATGGTCGGATGGCGGAATGCCACGGTCGCGGTCAGCGTGACACCGGTCAGGTCCTCGATGTCGCTGGCCATGGCGACCGCGTCACGCGACGACAGCCCGAGCTCGACCATCGGGGTCGAATCGTTGATCCCGTCGGGCGACTGACCGGTCGCGTTGCCGATCCAGTTGCGCAGCCATTGCCGCATCTCGGCAACGGTCATGTCGGAGCCGACGGTGGCGCGGGCGTCGTCGGGCGCCCCCGCGATCACGATCTCGCCTTCGGGAGCCGGTTGGTTTTCTGGTGTCAGTGAATCGTCTTGTGTTTCAGTCATGTTCAGGTCACCTCTAGCCCGCTAGCGGCCCATGTCGGGATTCAATCGAGTCAGTCCGTCAGTCCGTCTCGTCGGGGAAGGCATTGGCCACCTTCCCGCCGCGCAGACTGCCGTCCAGGTAGGCACTGCGGCACGCGCGGCGCCCGATCTTGCCGCTCGAGGTCCGCGGGATCGCGCCCGCCGACGTCAGCAGCACGTCGCGCACGGTCACGCCGTGGCGCACCGCGATCGCGGCGCGGATGTCGTCGGCGATCGGCGCCATGTCGAGTTTGTGCGCGCCCGCCGCCCGCTCACCGACGATGACCAACTGCTCGGACGTGTCCTCGGGGTCCCGCTTCAGGCCGGCGTGCGCGTTCTCGAACACCTCGTCGGGCAGCTGGTTTGCGGGCACCGAGAATGCCGCGACGAACCCGGTGCGCAGCGCCTTGGTCGACTCCTGCGCGGAGTATTCGATGTCCTGCGGGTAGTGGTTGCGGCCGTCGATGATCACCAGATCCTTCACCCGGCCGGTGATGTAGAGCTCGCCGTCGTGGTAGGCGCCGAGGTCACCGGTGCGCACCCACAGCGCATCGTCCGTGGCGCCTTGGGCGTGCGAGGGGCTGGTCCGCGACTTGAGGATGTTCTGGAAGGTCGCCAAGGTCTCCTCGGGCTTACCCCAGTAACCGGTGCCCATGTTCTGGCCGCTGATCCAGATCTCGCCGATCTGACCGTCGGGCAACTCGCTGGCGGTTTCGTGGTCGACGATGACGGCCCATTCCGCGACGCCCACCTTGCCCGCCGACGCCTGCGCGACGGCCTTCTCCGAATCGTCGGGCACCTCGACGAAGCGGTGCTGGTTCAGCTCGTCGCGGTCGACCGAGATGATCTTCGGCGGTTCGTTGTGCGGCGTGCTGGACACGAACAGCGTCGCCTCCGCCAGACCGTAGGACGGCTTGATCGCCCGCGGCTGGAACCCGTACGGACCGAACGCCTCGTTGAACCGGCGCACGGTCGCCGCCGAGATGGGCTCGCTGCCGTTGAGCACCGCCTTGACGTTGGACAGGTCCAGCGGCGGCTCACCCGCCTTGGGCACACCACGCGCGGCGGCATGGTCGAACGCGAAGTTCGGTGCCACCGAGATGACGCCGCCGGTCTCGCCTTCCTTGCGCGCCATCTCGCGAATCCAGCGGCCGGGCCGACGGACGAACGCGGCCGGGGTCATGAAGGTGAAGTAGTGGCCGATCATCGGCGAGATCATGGTGGTGATCAGGCCCATGTCGTGGAAGAACGGCAGCCAGGACACGCCCCGGTCGCCTTCCTCGCCCTGCAGCGCCTCGATCACCTGGACCACATTGGTGGCCAGGTTGAGATGCGTGATCTGCACACCGGTCGGAATGCGCGTCGACCCGGAGGTGTATTGCAGATAGGCGATGGTTTCGACGTTGATGTCGACGAGCTCCCAGGTGGCGCCGACCTCGTCGGGGACCGCGTCGACCGCGATGACGCGGGGGCGATCCTTGGCCGGACGGCTGCGGAAGAACTTGCGAACTCCCTCGGCGGCCTCGGTGGTGGTCAGGATCGCCGACGCCTGGCAGTCGTCGAGCACGGCGTGGAGACGGCCCACATGCCCCGGCTCGGACGGGTCGAACAGTGGAACGGCGATGCGACCGGAATACAAGGTGCCGAAGAACGCGACGAGGTACTCGAGGTTCTGCGGGCAGAGGATCGCGACGCGGTCGCCCGGTTCGGTGACCTGTTGCAGCCGGGCACCGACGGCCCGGTTGCGCTTGCCGAAGTCGGCCCAGTGGAGGTCCCGCTCGACCCCGTCACGCTCGGTCGAGAAGTCCAGGAATCGATAGGCGAGCTTGTCCCCACGCACCTTGGCCCATCGTTCGACGTGCCGAACCAGGTTTCCGTTGTCGGGAAACTTGATCAGTCCGTCTTTGATGAACGGGTTGTGGAACGCCATAACACTCTCCTGTCGAAACGCGCTCGTGTCGGCGCAGGCCAAACCCCAGGCATCGTACCGGGGCATAGGCGCGGCCGCTGTAAAGCGCCCTGACCAGCGCATTCGGGTCGGACGCCGGCCGCCACTCTTACGTTTTTCTTAATGTTAAGCGACCGGTTGTCGCAGGCCAAATCGGGTCCGGTCACATGTCAGCCATGATTTGGATGCGGGGCGTTATCGATCACACCCTGCGCCCAGCCCAGTGTCCACTGCGTGGCGGTCTGACCGTCGAGATTCCAGAACTCCGGCGTGGCGTACAAGGCGTGCACCGGCTGGCCGCCCCCGCCGCTGAGCACCTCGATCGTCCGCGGCAGCTGGGTGATGTTGAACGCCGACTCGGGCGCCGCGCAGATCAGATCGCCTCTGGCGCAGATCTCGTTGGTGCGGTCGTTGAGCGTCCCGAACCCGCCCGGACGCGGACCGGTCATCGTCAGACCCAGCATCGACAGCGTCGGCACCTCTTGAAGCGTGATCTCGGCGCCCTGGCCGTCGGGGTTGGGGCCGATGTCCTGGCCCACGTTGTCCTGGCGGCGCCCGTCCGCGATCGCCGTCACACCGAGCAGGAGATCCTCGTCGATCGGACCGCGCCCGTTCCCGACATCGCTGGCGATGTCGCCGGCGATGACCGCGCCCTGCGAGAAACCGACCAGCACGTAACTGGTCAGCGGGCACCGGTTGTTCATGTCCGTCATGGCCTTCACCGCGGTGCGGGTGCCCTCGGCCCGGCTGTCGTTGTAGGACATCTGGCCATCCGCCGACAGCGGATTGTGGAACTGCGCGGTGTAGGGAACGGTGTAGATCTCCAGCCGGTCCGTGCCGAACTGCGCGCGGATCGGGTTGGTGACGTTCAGCAGAAGCGCCAGCGGGAACTGCACCGGATTTAACGGGTCGAGATTCACCGACGACTCCCACGTGCCGGGGATCGAAATCAGCTGCACGTCGGGACAGCTGGCGTCCTGGAAGTCCGGGCGCGGCTTCTTCGTCGTCGGCACCGAGGTGGGCGGCACCGCGCTCGGCGGAAGCGCGGTGGGCGGAGTCTCGGGCGCGCGCAACACGACGATGACGATCGCCACGATGAGGACGACAACGAGCGCCATCGCCCCGGCTGCGACGAGCGCGAGAATGCGATGACGTTTCCGTCGATTGGTCTTCGGCATGGATTCTGTGTGCTCCTCGCGTGCGCAGCGCTAGCAGAGTTTGTCGGTCGCGATGCGAATGTAGTCGGCCGTCGCGGAATTCACCGCAGCCGTCGCCGGCGTCATCGAGCGCATGCCCGAGCCGCGCACATCGTTACGCACCATGGGTAGCACGAAGTCCCATACGGCCTGATCGCTCTGCTTGGCAGCGCGCGCCTGGCACACATAGGAGCCGATGCTCAGCGCGAGTAGATCCGTCGACGGCTTGACGCCGGCCGCAGCGAGCGCGTCGAGGTACGAGCGCTGCTGCGGCGTGACGATCAAGGCGTTCGGCTGCGCTTCCGGTTGCGGCGGACCCGGCGGCTGTGCGGGAGACTGCCCGTGCGCCGGGGCAGTCTCGGAGGTGGGCATTCCGATGGTCGCCATCACGTCGTCGCCGAGGGAACATCCGGTGAGCAGTGTGGTCGCCGACGCCACTATCAGTGACGTTGCCGACCAACCCCGGACGTGACGCATCCCTCCAAGGTACCGGCTACCTCGGTGCGGTCCCGTCGGCCGGAATCGTGCGTTGGCTACTTGATCGTGGCAACCAGCTCACCGGACATCGCGGCCAGCTGAGGGCCCCAAGTGCCCCAGTCGTGGTTACCACCGGCGGAGAAATCGAAGTGCCCGTTGTGGCCGCCGACCGACCGGTAATGCTGATAGAACGCGCGGTTGCTGCCCTGCGCCTGATCGCAATAGCCGATCATCGCTGCGGGGTCGCTGCACGTCATGTTCGACGGACTGAACACCCACAGCCGGGTGTTGTTGTCGGCCAGGAGCTGAATGTGGACGTCGGGGTCGTGCCACTTCCAGCGGCCCAACTGTGGCAGGCCCCACATATTGCGGATGTCCACGCCGCCGTACTGCGCCAGCCCGGCCGTGATCGCGCCGTTCATCGTGGTGTTCGACGGGGTGAGGAAGCCGGACAGCGAGCCGGCGTAGCGGTAGCGGTCCGGATGGAAGGTGGCCATCATCATCGCGCCGGTGCCACCCTGGGCCGCTCCGATGATGCCGTGCCCGCCGGGCGCCAGCCCCTTGTTGGCCGCCAGCCAGTCGGGCAGCTCGCTGGACAGGAACGTCTCCCACTGGCGGCTGCCGTCCTGCTCCCAGTTGGTGTAGAGGCTCCACGCGCCGCTCGCGGGCGCGGCCACCGAGATACCCTTGCCGGCAAGGGTATTCATCGCATTACCGGCAGTCACCCAGTTACTGACGGGATCGCCCGCGTTGAACGCGTCGAGCAGGACGACGGCATGCGGGCCACCGCCCTGGAAGGCGACCGGGATATCGCGTCCCATGGCCGCCGACGGCACCATGAGGAATTCGGGTTCGGCGTTGGCGACGGCCGGCACCGCCGACCACAGCCCGCCGGCGAGCATCACCGTGAAGATCGCTCTCAACAACCCACGCATCTACCCGCCTCACGTCGTCTGGCTTGCCCCGCGCAGGTAGTGAATCACATCGGCGTCACGCGCGACGCCGGAAATGGTCGCCGGACGGCCGACGGCGGCGACCCCCGTGGGGACGCCGCCGTCGACTGTCGAGACGTGTTATGCGGTGGGCGTCGCGCCCAGCACCCGCTGGATGTCCGGCTTCATCTGCTGAAGCTGCCCACCCCAGTAGGGCCAGTCGTGCACACCGTTGGACGGGAAGTTGAACACACCGTTCTTACCGCCGGCGGCGATGTAGTTCTCCTGGAACGTCTTGTTCGTCCTGAGCGTGAAGCCCTCGAGGAACTTGGCGTTGAACAGGTTGCCCGCGCTGACGCCCGCGCTGAGGTCCGACGGCGTGCCGTTACCGCAGTAGACCCAGATACGGGTGTTGTTGGCGACCAGTTGACCGATGTTGACCATCGGGTCGTTGCGCTTCCACGCGGGATCACTCGACGGGCCCCACATGTCCTCGGTCTTGAAGCCGCCCGCGTCCCCCATCGACAGGCCGACCAGCATCGGCCACCAGCCCTCGGACAGGTTCAGGAAGCCCGACAGCGAGCCCGCGTACTGAAACTGATTCGGGTGGTAGATGGCCAGCGTCAGGGCGGCGGAACCGGCCATCGACAGGCCGACCGCGGCGTTGCTGCTGGCGTTGACGCCCTTTTCGGACGCCAGATAGCTCGGCAGCTCGCTGGTCAGGAAGGTCTCCCACTTGTAGGTCTGGCAACCCGCCTTGCCGCACGCCGGCTTGTACCAGTCGCTGTAGAAGCTGGACTGTCCACCGACCGGCATGATCACCGACAGGCCGGAGTTCAGGTACCACTCGAACGCCGCCGTGTTGATGTCCCAGCCGTTGAAGTCATCCTGCGCGCGCAGGCCGTCGAGCAGGTAGACACCCGGGGAGTTGGGGCCACCGCTCTGGAATTGGACCTTGATGTCGTGACCCATCCCGGCCGACGGCACCTCCAGGTACTCCACCGGCAGGCCCGGACGTGAAAAAGCCCCCGCAGTCGCCGAGCCGCCGACGACGCCGATCAGGGCGGGCAACACGGCGGCCACCAGGGCCGCGATCGTGAGCCGACGCGCCCAGGCGCCGCGCACTCTCCCAACGAAAGTCATGCTTCTACCTATCCCATCTGTCGATTGCGCACCCAGGATCCGAGGGTCCCCCGGCTTGCGTGCCCGTGTAGTCAACCACATATCCCAGAAATTTCTCTCTTCAGAACGTGTCCTCCCAGGTTGAACGCTATTTGTTGATAGTCGCGATCAGGTCAGGTTTCAGCGCCTGCAGCTGAGCACCCCAGTACGGCCAGGCGTGGTTGCCTGCGGCCGGAAACTCGAAGGTGGCATTGCTACCGCCGGCGTTGCGGTACGCCTGCTGGAAATCCTTGTTGCTCTTGATCGCCATCGACTCCAGACCGGTGGCGTTGAATGCCTGGTTCGGGTCGGCGCCCTCGTCCAGCGGCGTGGTACCGCCTGGCGCACAATAGATCCAGAGCCTGGTTCCGTTGCCCACGAGGCGCGCCACCTGCTGCGTCGGATCGTTGCGCCGCCACGCGCCGTCCCACGGTGGACCCCACATGTTGTCGACGTTGAAGCCGCCCGCGTCGAGCATGGCGACGCGGATCGCCTGCTGCATGACGAGCGTCGAGGGGTTCAGGAAGCCCGACAGCGAAGCGGCGTAGCTGAACTGGGCGGGGTGGTACGCCGACAGGATCAGTGCGGCACCACCCGACATGGACAGGCCGACGATGCCGTTGCCGGTCGTCGAGACTTGCTTGTTGGCGGCCAGCCACTGCGGAAGTTCGTTGGTGAGAAAGGTTTCCCACTTGTAGGTGAAGGTCTGGTTGTTGAAGCTCGATGGCGAATACCAGTCGGTGTAGAAGCTGGACTGGCCGCCGACGGGCATCACCACGGAGACGCCGGACTGGTAGAACCACTCGAACGCCGCGGTGTTGATGTCCCAGCCGCTGTAGTCGTCCTGCGCCCGCAGGCCGTCGAGCAGGTAGACAGCCTTACCGCCTCCGGATTTGGATGTCGGCGCCGGCGCGCCTCCGGAGTTGGATGTCGGCGCCGGCGCGCCTCCGGCCGCTTGATATTCGACCCGGACGTTTCTCCCCATCGCCGTCGAGTAGACGTCGAGGTATTCGACCGGAAGCCCTTCGCGCGAGAAGGCGTTCGCGGTCGGCGCTTCGAGGACCGTGGCGCCCAGGGCGGGCAGCATCACCGCGGCCGCCGCCACCACGAGCACGCGGCGAAGCCGGATGCGCGCAGTGTTGACCGCCGATGTCGTCGACATCTGTTGTTTTACCGTCCGTTCATCGGTCCGACGCCACGCGGACGGCGGATCGTTCAGATCGGATATCGCCTCGCAATGACCGCGGCGTTACCGTCACGGCCCCGTTGCCGGCATGCCAGTGTAAGGGGCGGCCGACGGAGCGGGCACATCCAGGCCACAGCGGGCGAGCTCGTAGCGCGGCACGCGGTCGATCCGGTACTTCGTGAACTCGTAGGCGTTAAAGAAGTTCGAGACGAAGTGACGCAGCCCCATCGGTTCACGAACAGAGTTCAGCATCGCGTCGGTCGCGGGGCATTTCAGCGCGGCCTCGGCCTGGGCGATCCAGTCCCGGTCCAGATACGGCGGGATGAACGGCGGGATCTTGAGGAACGGCCCCTCGGCAACGGCCCAGTCGGGGAAGAGGTTCTTGTCATGTCCGATCCGGCCGTCCTCGAGCCGGGCCGTATGTTGCGCCAGCGGGTTGGCCAATCCGATCTGGTCGATCACCCGCACATCCAATCCGACGTTCATGCCGAGCATGCCCAGGTTGGTGAAAAACACTGTGTGCGGGCCCTTTCGGTGCTTATTCGCATCCGGTGGTGCGCCGGGAGGCGGCGGCGGCGGTGGCACCGCCGGCACCACGTCCCACACGTCGTAATTGCCCGACGGCAGCAACAACGCGCCGTCGGGGGTGTTGTCGAGCGCGGTGAGCACCGCCCGCATCCGCGGATAGTCGAGATAGTCGGCAGCGGTCAGCGGATGCGCATGACCGGTTGCCTGCGAGTAGAACCGGCGCTCGTCGACGATGCCCGAGTAGGTGACGCGCGTGGCATCGGCGCCCATGCCCGGCGAGTTGGCCGCCCACAGCGCCCATCCCGCCACCGCCAGCCACAGCACGCCGGTGGCGCCGACGAACAGATAGCCGGCACCGCGCGCCATGCGCGCTCCGTCCGGCAACACGACGGGAATCACCGCGACCGGTGCGAGCAGGCAGAACAATGGGGCCAGCAGAACCCGGCCGTGCATGAAGTCGCCACCCTGGCGGATCCAGTAGATCGCCTGAAGCAGTCCGCTGACGAGCATGAAAAGCACTACGGCAGCCGGACTTTGCACCATGCGGGCCAACCGGCCGTACCCGCGGACGGGCTGGCGGTGGGTCCACCACGGCTTCCCGCGGGTGATCAGCACCATGATCCCGAGCCCGCCGAGCAGGATCGCGGGCGCCCACAGCAGGTAGGGGTGATTGAAGTTGCCCAGGTAGATGAAGCCCTGCGCCCATTTCGAACCCGAGGCATCCTTGGCCAGCGCGGTGCCGGGGAACAACAGGCCGTAGTAACCCATCCGGAAGATCTGATAGGCCACCGGCACCAGGCCACCGGCGGCGACGATCAGGCCGCGCCGCCGCCAGCCGCGCGCCGCGACCAGCATCATGACGAGCGCGAGACCGCCGATCAGCGCGAGCTCCGGGCGCACCAGCACGCTGAGGCCCGCGACGAAAGCCACTGTCGCGTCGAAAAATCGGCTGACGACGTTCTGCGGTGGCGCGGTGACCACCTGTGCGGCAGCCGGCGCCCTGCGGATGGCCGGCGGGGCGCCACGACGGGGCGGCTGCTCCCGCGCCGGGGTGGCGTGCAGGGCCTGCGACCAGCTGACCATCAGCCACCACAGCAGGCCCAGATAGGCCAGCACCAGGCCATTTTCGAGACCCGACGTGGCGAAGTCCCTGGCCGGCGGGATGGCGATGTACACCAGCGCACCGGCCGGCAGCAGCAGCGCCCTGGTGCCCCGCAGGCGGGGGGCGTAGAGCCTGCCTGTGCCCAGCATGGCCAGTACCATGCCCAGCACGCTGAGCGTCAGCGCGAGCACCAGTGCCACGTACTCCAAGCGCACCGGACCACCGATCCAGCCGCCGAGATAGACCAGGAACGTCCAGATCGTCGACGTGTTCGCCTCGACCCGTTCCCCTTCGTTGAACACCGGGCCGTTGCCGGCCAGCAGGTTTCGCACGGTACGCAGGACGATGAGGCCGTCGTCGGCGATCCAGCGTCTCTGCCAGGCGCCCCACCCGAACAACACCGCAACGACCAGTGTGCTCGCCCACAGGCTCAGCCGGACAGTGACGTCGTAGGGAAACGCCGGCCACCGGGCCAGCCGCCCAACGACCGCGCCGCTCACCCTGTCAACTGAGGAAGACGGCGGCACCGATGGTTCCGATCCATGCCACGGCCAACAGCTGCAGCACTCGGTCCTTCAATGCGATGTCCTCCGGCTCGCCGGCCAGACCGCCGTCGACATCGACGGCGTACCGAAGGATCGCGATCGTGAACGGGATCATGGTGACCGCGTACCAGGACGCGTTGGCGCCGTCGCGTTCGAAGGCCCACAACCCGTAACAGACCACCGTCGCGGTAGCCGAAAGTGTCCAGACGAACCGCAGATACGTGGAGGTATAGCTTTCCAGCGACTTCCGGATCTTGGCGCCGGTGCGTTCGGCCAGCTGCAGTTCGGCATAGCGCTTGCCCGCCACCATGAACAGCGATGCGAACGTCATCACCAGCAGGAACCACTGCGACAGCGGGATCGCGGCCGCCACGCCGCCGGCGATGGCCCTGATCAGGTATGCGGACGAGACGATGCAGATATCCAGCACCGCTTGGTGTTTCAGCCCGAAGCAGTAGGCGAGCTGCATGGCGATGTAGACCGCGATGACCACCGTCAGGTTCGGCGTCGCGATCAGGGCGACACCGAGTGCGGCGGCCGCGAGCACCGCCGACACGCAGTAGGCCAGCCACGCGGGTACCACGCCCGCGGCGATCGGCCGGAACCGCTTGGTCGGATGTGCGCGATCGGCCTCGACGTCGCGGGCGTCGTTGACGAGATACACCGACGAAGCGGCCAGCGAGAAGGCTACGAAGGCGATCGCGACCTTGACCGCGACTTCGCGGTAGTCATAGTGGATGTTGCTGCCGAAGGCGGCCACCGGTGCGATCAGCACCAGCAGGTTCTTCACCCACTGGCGGGGCCGGACCGCCTTGATCAGCCCGCTGACGAGGTTGCGCGGGGGGCCCTTGACCGGTTGTGGCTCGGTCGTCTTCTGCGCGCTGGACGGACTGCTTTCACTCGAGAGGCTCATGAGACTCCTTCGGCGCGGTCGGCGACCGCGCCGACCCCCTTCGCCACGGCCGCTCCGACCATGACGCCGGTGAGTACGTCGGTCGGGTAATGCACGCCGAGCACCAAGCGGGACAGCGCCATCGGTGGCACCAGCAACAGCGGCAGCGGCAGACCGGTGACGCGGGCCAGCAGCATCGAAGCCGCCGTGGTCGAGGTGGCGTGCGCCGACGGGAAACTCAGTCGGCTCGGAGTGCCGACGTTCACCGCGACGGCCGGGTGGTGCGGGCGCTCCCGGCGGATGATCCGTTTGATCAGCACGGCGGCGGCATGGGCCAGGAATGCGCCGACGCCGACGGCCAGCCACGCCGGGCGCCTGGCCGGTTGCAGTAGCGCGCCCAGCACCGCCACCGTCACCCAGCCGATGCTGTGCTCGCCGAAGTGCGACAGCGCCCGAGCGCCCGCAAGCACGCCGGGCCGGTCCGCGAGCGCCGACTGCACAGCCACCAGCGCAGCCTCCTCTCTGCGGTGGGCCCACGCGCGAAGCGCAGGGGAGTCCTCAGCCATTGGCGGGTGACGATTCCAGTAACACGGTCTCCCACTTCTGTTTACTGGACAGCGTCGGCAGTGCCTCGCGGTAGACCTTGCGCAGGCGGTTGAACTTGCGCGCCAGCCGGATTTGGCGCCGCAGCGACTCCCGAAGCAGCGCAAACATTTTCGCGCGGTCACGCTGCCGGTAGACGACACCGCGGCCGTCGGCCGTGGTGACGGTGACACCGTCGACGTTGCACAGCGAGAACCACCGGGCGTCCTGGGTGGCGACGTTGATCTGCGGACGCAGATGGTGCGCGGGATCGTGTGCCTTGAGTTGGTGCGCGACGCCTCGACCCAGCCGGAACGAGATCGAGAGCGGGTTGGTGGGGATCCTCACCTGCTTGCGCCAGCGCTTGTCCGACGGAGTCGGGAGCGCCGTCGCACTCGGCAGCACCACCGCGTCGGGATAGCTCTGCCGCATCTTGCGCACGTCGGGCAGCGCGGATTCCAGGATCGAGAAGATGTGCTCAGGCCCCGCGAGGAAGTCGTCCATCGCCTTGTTCTGGATGGCGACCGTCGAATACTCGAGGCAGAGCAGGTGTTTACACGTCGCCTTGAAGTGGCTCGCAATCAGGCCGGTGACGTTGCCGTCCCAGTGCATGGCCGCCACCACCAGCCGGTTGCGGAGGTGGAAGTACGCCTGCCAGTCGATGGCGTCGTCCTTGTCGCTCCAGGCCATGTGCCAGATCGCGGCGCCGGGGAGCGTGACGGTCGGATAGCCGTGCTCGCCGGCACGCAGGCCGTAGTCCGCGTCGTCCCATTTGATGAACAGCGGCAGCGGCTGGCCCAGCTCCTCGGCGACCTGCCGCGGGATCATGCACATCCACCACCCGTTGTAGTCGACGTCGATGCGGCGGTGCAGCAGCCTGCTGTGGTACTCGTCTTCGTCGTTGAGCGGATACTTCGCGAAGTTGTGGTCGTACTCCGTGTTGACCGCGTTCGTCCACATGAAGTTGTCCGAATCGACCATCTCGCCCATGACGTGCAGGTGGCTCGGTTCCTGCAGGTTGAGCATCTGGCCGCCGACGAGGGTCGGCGTCTTGGCGAACCGGTTCAACGCGAGCGCCCGCAGGATCGAGTCCGGCTCGATGCGGATGTCGTCGTCCATGAACAGGATCTGTTCGCAGTCGGTGTTCTTCAGGGCCTCGTACATCACCCGGCTGTAACCGCCCGAGCCGCCGAGGTTGGGCTGGTCGTGGATCGTCAGCCGATTGCCGAGGGGAGCGGCGGCGGCCTCGAAGCCAGGATGGTCCTTGGCCTTGCCGGTGCCCTGGTCGGATACGATCACGGCGCCGATCACCTTGTCCACCAACGGGTCCGAGGTGAGTGCGGCCAGCGCGCTGACACAGTCCGCGGGACGGTTGAACGTCGGGATGCCCACCGCGACGCTGGCGCGTCCCGGTGCGGGCACCGGCGCGTACCAGCCGGCGCTGTGCAGCGTCACGCTGGTGTCGGTGGTGATGTCGAACCAGATCCAGCCGCCGTCCTCGAATGGGTCGAGGCCGACCTCGAATTCGACCACGGCGGGGTCGTTCGAGTCGCCGCTGGACACGGGTCCGCCGCCGACGGTGATCCGCGCGCCGGTGGCCTTGGACCGGTACACGTCGACGCGCGCGGTGCCGGTCAACTCGATGCGTAGCACCACGGATTCCAACGTCGACCACCGCCGCCAATAGCTCGCGGGGAACGCGTTGAAGTACGTCGCGAACGACACCTCCGATTCAGCACCGATCTCCAACGTGGTGCGGTTCGGCGGATGCGCCCTGCGGGCGTTGGTCTCCGATTCCTCTATGTAGAGCTTGCGGACGTCGAGCGGCTCACCGGGGCGCGGCAGGATGATGCGGGCAAGCAGGCTGGCGGCCCTCGAATTTCCGGAGTCCAGTGCGCCGGTCGGGATGTCGCTCATGCTGTGGTGCTTTCTGTGTTGTCGCCGAGCGGGGCACCGTCGCGGAGGTGCGGCGCGAGCGTGTTGTCGTACATGTTCAGCGCGCTTGCGATGGCCATGTGCATGTCCAGGTACTGGTAGGTCCCCAATCGACCGCCGAACAGGACCTTCGCCGATGCGGTTTCGGCCCTGGCCCTGGCCCGGTACGCGGCGAGCAGGGCACGGTCGGCTTCGGTGTTGATCGGATAGTAAGGCTCGTCGTCGTCATCGGCGAACCGCGAGAACTCGCGCATGATCACCGTCTTATCGGTCGGGTAAGCCCGTTCCGGGTGGAAGTGCCGGAACTCGTGAATGCGGGTGTAGGGCACGTCCGGGTCGTTGTAATTCATCACCGGAGCGCCCTGGAAGTCGCCGGTTTCGAGGACCTCCACCTCGAAATCCAGTGTGCGCCAGCCCAACCGTCCCTCGGAGTAGTCGAAGTAGCGGTCCAGCGGGCCGGTGTAGACCACGGGGGCATCGGGGCTTTCGGCGCGCAATGCGTCGCCCACATCGAACCAGTCGGTGTCCAGCCGCACCTCGATGCGCTCGTCGGCGGCCATGTTCTTCAGCCACGCGGTGTAGCCGTCGACCGGCAGGCCCTCGTAGGTGTCGTTGAAATACCGGTTGTCAAACGTGTAGCGCACCGGCAACCGGGTGATGTTGGACGCGGGCAGTTCCTTGGGATCGGTCTGCCATTGCTTGGCGGTGTAGTGCTTGAAGAACGCCTCGTACAGCGGGCGCCCGATCAGCGAGATCGCCTTCTCCTCGAAATTCTGCGCGTCGGCGGTTTCGATCTCGGCGGCCTGCTCCTTGATCAGCTGGCGCGCCTCGTCGGGGGTGTAGTACTTGCCGAAGAACTGCGCGACCAGGCCGAGCCCCATCGGAAGCGGGTAGGCCTGGCCGTTGTGCAGCCCGAAGACGCGGTGCTGGTAGCCGGTGAAGTCGGTGAACTGCCGCACGTAGTCCCACACCCGCTGGTTGCTGGTGTGGAAGAGGTGGGCACCGTACTTGTGCACCTCGATACCGGTCTGCGGCTCAGGCTCGGAGTAGGCGTTCCCACCGATGTGCGGTCGCCGGTCGAGGACGAGGACCCGCTTGTTCAGCTGCGTCGCCACACGCTCGGCAACCGTCAGACCGAAGAATCCGGAACCGACGACAAAGAGGTCAAAACGAGCGGTCATCGGCAGCAAGGGTATCCGACTGTGGCGTCCCTTCCCGACTTGCCCGCAGCGGGTCGCCCCGGGAGAAGGTCGCAATTGGCTCACGATTCCGCATCGTCACTCTAGACCCACTAGTCACATCAGTACCATCAATCACGTCAGTAACTACGGGGACTGGATACTCACCAGCCCACCTACCAGACGTAGTCCATGTATTGAGGAGACTTCCGTGCCGAACCGACGTCGACGCCGGCTCTCGACAGCCATGAGCACAGTCGCCGCCCTGGCAGTCGCGAGTCCAATTGCAATAACCGCCGTGTCCGAACTGTCCCACAGCGCCAGTCAGCCCGCACCGCAGCATCGCCAATTCGTCCAGGCCTCGATGGTCACCGACCTGCCCAACGAGCTGATGTCCGCGTTGTCGCAGGGCTTGTCGCAATTCGGCATCAACCTGCCCCCAATGCCGACGAGCCTGCTCACCGGTTCGGGCGGGGGCATGCCCACGACGCTGACGTCGCCGGGCCTGGGTAGCTCGCCCCTGGCCACACCGGGTCTCGGACTCCCGTCATCACCCACCGGCCTGACCGACCCCGCGCTGACCAACCCGGCGCTGACGAATCCGGCGCTGACCAGCCCGACCGGCTTGCCTGGCCTCGGCACCACCCCGCCGGCCGCCGCCGCCGCGACGCCGACGCTTCCGGGACTGACGACACCGGCGACGCCGGGCCTGACCACTCCGTCGGTTCCAGGGCTGACCACGCCGTCGGTGACGGATCCGACGGCGGCGGCCCTGAGCCCGATCTCGAACGCCACGGGCCTGCCCAGCCCCGGCGAGGTGCCGATCTCGTCACCGATCGGCCTGGACCCGACCGCGGGCACCTATCCGATTCTCGGCGGCGACCCGTCCCTGTCCGGAATACCGGGCAGCACCGGCAGCCCCGGTCTGCTCGGTGATCTGGGCAGCGCGGCCAACCAACTCGGGGCCGGCCAGGCGATCGACCTGCTCAAGGGCGTGCTGATGCCCGCGATCATGTCGGCGATGAAGCCGCCGGGCGCCCCCGCGGCCGCCGCGGCCGCTGCTGCACCCGCGGCCGCCGCCCCGATCACCCAGGCGGCGGGCACGGCGCCGGAAGTGAACCCCACCCCGTCATCCTGAGTCCTGTTGCGAGACGGCACCGCAGAAGTCCCTCCGACTCTGCGGTGCCGTTGCACGATCGGCCTCGGTCCGGGCCAGGCCGCGGGCAGCAATTTAGTGCGGCCAACTACCGTGTCGAAACATTGGTAACAACTGACACATACGTAACATCGGTCCGTGCCGTGCCGTCGTCCCGCGCCGTCGATACTGTTCACCGCAATCGCGGCGACCCTCGTCGTATTGCCGTGGGCGATCAACGGGCTGCCCGACGATTCCGATCAGCGGCCCGCCGCCGACTCGCCGCAACTCGCCGAACAACCGCTGAGCGGTCTCGGCGGCGGTGAGTCGATCCGCGAAATCCATCAGGACACCCCGTTTTCGATGGTGGCGCTGACCGCCGAAGATCTGTCCGGCACGTCGGCGCGGGTCAGGGCCCGCAAGCCCGACGGTTCGTGGGGGCCCTGGTACGAGGCCGAGAACCTCGACGGCGTCGGCCCGGATTCGCCACACCCGCGCGGGACCGAACCGATCTTCGTCGGCCGCACCACCACCGTGCAGATCGCCGTGACCCGCCCGCAGGATGCGCCCGCCACCGGGCCGGCCGCCAAGCCAGCGGGTCCCGCCGAGGCGGGCAAGCCGGCTCTCGGATACGTGCCCGCCAACGTCGAGCAGCCGTTCGGCCAGAACATCAACGCGGTGCTGATCAGCCCGCCGCAGGCGCCCGCCGACATCGCGCCGCTGCCCAGCGCCGTCACGGTGCCGGGCCAGCCGCCCTATGTCATCAGCCGCGCGCAGTGGGGCGCAGATGAATCGATGCGGTGCGGAAACCCGGTGTATGACAAGGGAATCCGAGCTGGGATCGTCCATCACACGGCGGGAAGCAACGACTACGCGCCGGAGGACTCGGCGGGCATCGTCCGGTCGATCTTCGAGTACCACACCCGTACGCTCGGCTGGTGCGACATCGCCTACAACGCGCTCGTCGACAAGTACGGCCAGGTGTTCGAGGGCCGCGCGGGCGGGATGGACAAACCGGTCGAGGGATCGCACACCGGCGGCTTCAACCGAAACACCTGGGGTGTGGCGATGTTGGGCAACTTCGACCTCATGCCTCCGACGCCGATCCAGTTGCGTACTACTGGCCGGCTGCTCGGCTGGCGCCTAGGGCTCGACCACATCGACCCCAGGAGCACTGTCGTATTGCCTTCGGCGGGCGGCTCTTTCACAAAGTTTCCCATCGGGGCGACGCCGACGCTGCCCGCGATCTTCACCCACCGCGACGTCGGCAACACCGACTGCCCAGGCAACGAGGCCTACGCGTTGATGGACCGGCTGCGCGAGATCGCCGCGCGCTTCAACGCCCCGCCGGGCCCCGAGGAACTGGCCGAATCCCTGCGCGGCGGTGCGATCTTCGCGCGCTGGGATTCGATGGGCGGGATGAACAGCATGCTGGGTGCGCCCACCTCACCGGAGGCGTCGGGTGAGGGGTCGACGCGCTACGTGACCTTCAAGAAGGGCGCGCTGTACTGGTCACCGGAGAGCGGAGCCGAGCCCGTCACCGGAGCGATCTATTCGGCCTGGGGCTCGCTGGGCTTCGAGCGGGGCGCACTCGGCCTGCCGACCAGCGCGGAGATCCAGGAACCGCTGTGGATCGTGCAGAACTTCCAACACGGCACGCTGAACTTCGACCGGGAGAAGGGCACGGTGACGCGGGTGACCGACGGTGTGCCGCTGGAGCTGCCACCGCCGTCGACCGAGGGTGCGCCCATCCAACTCGAGCGGTTCACCCCCGCCATCAACCCGACCTAGAGCCACCAGCGCTCGAGCACGCGGGCCAGGCCGTCCTCGGTGTTGGACGCCGTCACCTCGTCGGCGGCCGCCACCGCTTCCGGGTGGGCGTTGCCCATTGCCACACCCAGCCCGGCCCAGCCCAGCATCGGCACGTCGTTGGGCATGTCACCGAACGCCACCACGTCCTCGGCGGTGATGCCCTGCGGACGCGTCAGCTCCTCGACACCGGTCGCCTTGCTGATGCCCAGCGGCACGATCTCGATCAGGCCGTTGTTGGTCGAGTAGGTGATATCTCCCTCCAGACCAATGTGTTTGGCCAATTCGAAGGCCATGTCCGAGCTGAGCGCGCCGGCCTTGCGGATGAGCAGCTTGACGGCCGGGGCGCTGAGCAGGTCCTCGATCGACACCTCGGTGTTGTCCGGGTTCAGCCAGGCGTGTTCATAGCCCGGCGAGCTGACGAACTGCGGCGTCGCGGCGTCGTGGGCACTGCTGCCGACCCGCTCGACGGCCAGCCCCGCGCCCGGGATGACCCGGGTGGCGATCTCGGCGAGCTCGCCGAGCATGTCCGCGGACAGCGTGCGCGCAGACACGATGCGGTCGGTCGACGGATCGTAGATCACGGCCCCGTTGGCGCACACCGCCATCGGGGCGAACCCCAGCGCATCGACGATGGGGTGCACCCAGCGCGGCGGACGGCCCGTGGCGAGCACGAACTGCGCACCGGAGTCGACGGCCGCGCGCACCGCGGCACGGGTGCGCGCGGTGATCTTCTCGTCGTCGTCGAGCAGCGTGCCGTCCACATCGGAGGCGATCAGCGACGGCGTTTTCACCGGTCGCTCTTAGCGTCTCGGCCGGTCTGCTTGCGGGCGCGTTCGGCCAACTCGGCCTCCTCGAGCGCTTGCGCCTCTTCGACCGTCGGCGCCGAACCACCCAGCCGGCGCGGCACCCAGTACGCGCCCTCCGGGTGTGGATAGTCGGCCTGGACCTCGTGCAACAACGCCGTCATGGAATCACGCAGTTTCCCGTCCAGGTCGTGGGCCGTACCTGTCGGCGGGATCGGCCTACCGACCGACACCGTCACCGGAAGCTTTCTGCGGCCCAAGGATCTCGGGTGGTCCTTCGTCCACGCCCGCTGGGCGCCCCACACGATGATCGGGATGATCGGCACCTGCGCCTCGATCGCCATCCGGACGGCGCCGGTCTTGAACTCCTTGAGCTCGAAGCTGCGGCTGATGGTCGCTTCCGGGTACACCCCCACCAGCTCCCCTTCGCGCAGCCGCTCGACGGCCACCGAGTAGGCCCCCGCGCCCGCCCGGCGGTCCACCGGAATGGTCTTCGTGTGCTTGATCAACCAGCCGACCACCTTCACGTCCTGCATCTCCGCCTTGATCATGAAGCGGATCCGGCGCTTGCGGTAGCAGACGGCGAGCGCGGCCGGGAGGAAGTCAATGTAGCTGGTGTGGTTGATCGCCATCACGGCGCCACCGATGTCCGGAATGTTCTCCATACCGTGGTAGGTGATCCGGGTCCCGGTGACCCTTATCGCCGCCTTGGATGCGATCTCGATCGCACGGAAAACGGGCTCCATGTGCGCTAACCCGGCGCCCCGGCGGGGTCCGAGCCCTGCGCGCGACGGGCGGCTTTTTCTGCGGCCTCTTCGGCATCCATCCGATTGGCCTCGGCCAGCGACGGCGCGCCCCCGCCGAGCCGGTGCGGCACCCAGTACGCACCGGGCGGGTGGGGGCCGTAGGCGTCCTGCACCTGCTCCAAGAGGTGCTGCATCCGCGAGTGCAGCAGGGCGGTGAGCTCCGCGGGCGGCAGGGTCGGGGGAATCGGCTCGCCCACCGCGATCGTGATCGGCACCTTGGGCCGCCACATGTTCTTGGGGTGGCCCTTGGTCCAGACCCGCTGGGCACCCCATACGATGTGCGGCACGATCGGCACGTCGGCGGCGATGGCCATTCGCGCGGCACCGGACTTGAACGCCTTGATCTCGAAGCTGCGGCTGATGGTGGCCTCGGGATAGACGCCGACCAGCTCGCCCTCCTTGAGCTTCCGGCAGGCCTCGTCGTAGGACGCCGCGCCGCTGTTGCGATCCACCTCGATGTGGCGCAGGCTGCGCATGACGGGCCCGGTGATCTTGTGGTCGAAGACCTCCTTCTTCGCCATGAAGCGGACCTTGCGGCCGAGATGCTGGCGGTAGGCGGGCAGCCCCGCGAAGGTGAAGTCGAAGTAGCTGGTGTGGTTGATCGCGACCACGGCGCCGCCGGTGCGGGGCAGGTTCTCCACCCCGGTGACCGTGAACTTCAGTCCCTGCATCCACCATGTCAGGCGGGCGAGTTGGATGACAGTTCCGTATACCGGTTCCACATCAGGCAGCCTAGTCCGGTGACCGTGCCGAGCGAACCCATCCTGGTGCCGGCCGTGGTCGCCGCGATCGCCGCGGGCCGGCCCGTCACGCCGGTGTGGGTCAACGAGTTGGGCGGCGTCACCTTCGCCGTGGGCGGCGGGCAGGAGTTCGTCAAGGTCTCACGAGTACGGTGGGCACCGCATCTGGTGGCCGAGGCGCAGCGGCTGCGCTGGGCGGCGGCCTATCACCGGGTGCCGCGGGTGCTGGGCGAAGGTGACGGTTGGCTGCACACGGAGGGTCTGCCCGGCCGGTCGGCCGTCGACCCGCGCTGGGTGGCCGCGCCACGGATCGCCGCCCGGGCCATCGGCGCGGGGCTGCGCCGGCTGCACGACGCGCTGCCGGCCGACACGTTCCCGTTCGGCCCACCGCCGTGGGTGACCGATCCGTATCCGACTGACCGGCTGGTGGTGTGCCACGGCGATGCGTGCGCACCCAACACCCTGCTCGACGACGACGGCCGTTGCAGCGGACACGTCGACCTCGGTGACCTCGGCGTCGCCGACCGCTGGGCCGATCTCGCCGTCGCGATACTCTCGCTGTCCTGGAACTACCCCGGCTGGTGGGAACGAGACCTGCTGGACGGCTACGGGGTCGAGCCGGACGAGGCCCGGATCGACCACTACCAACGCCTCTGGAACGCCTGCGATGCCTCGTCGCATTAAGCTTGGCGGGGCAGACTGATCGGGTAGAGAGGTATTTGTGCAGGTCACCAGCGTCGGACACGCGGGTTTCCGGATCGACACCAAGGCCGGGAGCATCCTGTGTGACCCGTGGGTCAATCCGGCCTACTTCGCCTCCTGGTTCCCGTTCCCGGATAACAGCCGGTTGGACTGGGACGCGCTGGGCGACGTCGACTACCTCTATGTATCGCACCTTCACAAAGACCACTTCGACCCGAAGAACCTGACCGAGCACGTCAACAAGGACGCCCTCGTGCTGCTGCCCGACTACCCGGTCCCTGACCTGCAGCGCGAACTGGAGAAGCTGGGTTTCCACCGCTTCTTCGAGACGACCGACTCGGTCAAGCACCGGATCAGCGGGCCCAAGGGCGATCTCGACGTGATGATCATCGCGCTGCGCGCCCCGGCCGACGGGCCGATCGGCGACTCGGGCCTGGTGGTCGACGACGGCGAGACCGTCTGTTTCAACATGAACGACGCGCGGCCCGTGGACCTGGAGGTCCTGCACGCCGACTTCGGCGCCGTCGACGTGCACATGCTGCAGTACTCCGGTGCCATCTGGTACCCGATGGTCTACGACATGCCTGCGCGCGCCAAGGAGGCGTTCGGCACCCAGAAGCGCCAGCGCCAGATGGACCGCTGCCGCCAGTACATCGCGCAGGTCGGTGCGACCTGGGTGATCCCGTCCGCGGGGCCGCCGTGCTTCCTCGACGAGGAGTTGCGCGACCTCAACGACGACCACGGTGATCCGGCCAACATCTTCCCCGACCAGGTCGTCTTCCTGGACCAGATGCGCACCCACGGCCACCACGGCGGGCTGCTCCTGATCCCCGGCTCGACGGCCGATTTCACCGGTCCGCGATTGAATTCGACCAACCACCCGCTGCCCGACGACGACGTGCGGGCCATCTTCACGACGGGCAAGGCGGCCTACATCGCCGACTACGCACAGCGGATGGCGCCCGTGCTGGCCGCGGAGAAGGCCGCTTGGGCGCCGGCCGCCGGCGAGTCACTGCTGGAGCCGCTACGCGCCAGGTTCGAGCCGATCATGATCCAGAGCGACCAGATCTGCGACGGCATAGGCTATCCGGTCGAGCTGCGGCTCGGGGGCCGAGGTCATCAAGAGATCATAGTGCTCGACTTTCCGAAACGTGCTGTGCGAGAGCCGATTCCAGACGAAAAGTTCCGCTACGGCTTCGCCATCGCCCCGGAGTTGGTACGCACCGTGCTGCGCGACGACGAGCCCGACTGGGTCAACACCATCTTCCTGTCCACCCGTTTCCAGGCGTGGCGGGTGGGCGGCTACAACGAGTACCTGTACACGTTCTTCAAATGCCTGACCGACGAGCGGATCGCTTACGCCGACGGCTGGTTCGCCGAGGCGCATGACGATACGGCGTCGATCACATTGGACGGCTTCGAGATTCAGCGTCGTTGCCCGCACCTGAAGGCCGACCTGTCGAAGTTCGGCGTGGTGGAGGGCACCACCTTGACGTGCAACCTGCACGGTTGGCAGTGGAATCTGGAGACCGGGCGCTGCCTGACCACCAAGGGCCACGAGCTCCGCTCCGCCCGGTTGGACCGACCGTGAGCGCACCACGCCAGTACTACGACGACGGGTTGGTTCAGCTCGACCGTGAGGCCATCACGTTGCGGCGTTACCACTTTCCGTCGGGCACATCGAAGATCATTCCGCTGGGTTCCGTGCGGGGGTACAAGGCCGAACCCCTGGGCGTGTTCACCGAGCGGTTCCGGATCTGGGGCACCTCGAGCCTGCGCCGGTGGCTACCGCTCGACTTGTGGCGCCCGACCAGATCGACGCTCGTGACACTGGATGTGCCCGGCGTGCGGCCGAGTCCGGCGTTCACGCCGCAGCGTCCGAAGGAGTTCCTGGCCAGACTCGACGAGTTGCTCGAGACGAAGTAAAGGCGCTCGTTCGCAGTCATTCCCACTCATTCGCCGGCGCGCAGCACCGTCGCCTCGAGGAGCCGCTGCATTCCACGCATCGCGGTCTTGCCGACCGTGGCGGCGGCGCGCGAGACGACGGTCGGTGGCCCGGCCTCCTCGATGCACACCCCGTCGCCGACGCGAAGCATCCCGGGCTCGGTCACGTCGGCGTAGACACCCAGGAATCGGTCCGTACGTTCCGCCAGCCGACGCGTCAAGGCCCGGTTCGGTTCCAGGCCCGGCTGTGGCCTGGTCGGGACGACGCAGCGAATGGTCGGCGTGGTGACCCGCATGGTCGACGTGCCGATGTGCAGCCGCGACCCCACCCAGCCGGCCTCGGGGAACTCACCGTCCGGATCGCCGATTTCGAGGAGCACGTTGGGCCGGAAGCGTCGCACATCGTAGGAATCGCAGTGCTCCTCGCCCGGCGACAACGACGCCAGGCTGGCAGTGCTCAGCAGATGCACCGGCCCGAGGTCGACGAACGTGCCGGGCGGGGTGGAGAACCTGGCGAGCGTCATGAGCTGCTTTGCGGAGAACATGCTGGTGTCGGGAAGCGCCTCGTCTCCGGTCAACCCGAAATCGCGGCGGACCTCGGCGACCGAGAACGTGGACCTGCCCTGCTGCACAGACAGCCGGTGCGCACTGGTATCGCCGACCGGCGGCAGCGCGATGAGGCGAACGTCTCGACCGACCGCTTCCGAGAGCCGTGCGTGCACATCGGGATCGCTGCTGGAAACCTCGCTGCCGTCCGGGAGCGTGATGACGACCTCGGGTGCGTTACCCGGCCCGGCGTCCGGACCGGGCGCGCTGGCGTACCGGGCCAGGCAGCCGAGCAGAGCGGGGATCCTGCGCGCCGAGGCGGTGATGTCGTTCTCGAGGTCACGCACGGCCCACAGTCGGTCGGCGTGCACACCCCGCGGATTCACCGCGACCTCGTCGACGCGCTGGCCGCCCATCGACTTCACCGGAAAGCGCCACAGCTCAGCGAGCGTCGCAACATCCATCCGCCTGACCATGCGTCCTTACTACCCAGTTCGCGGCTCCAGCACTTCTTTTCCGACAAACGGCACCAGGGCCTCGGGTAGCCGCACGCTGCCGTCGGGCTGCTGGTGGTTCTCCAGGACGGCGACCAACCAGCGGGTGGTGGCCAGCGTGCCGTTGAGCGTCGCGGCGGTCTGCGGCTTGCCGTTCTCGTCGCGGTAGCGCACGGACAGCCGGCGAGCCTGGAAGGTCGTGCAGTTGGACGTCGAGGTGAGCTCCCGGTAGGTCTGTTGCGTCGGCACCCACGCCTCGCAGTCGAATTTCCGTGCCGCAGAGGCACCCAGGTCGCCCGCCGCGATGTCGATCACGCGATACGGCACGTCGATCTTGGCCAGCATCTCGCGCTCCCAGCCCAACAATCGCTGGTGCTCGGCCTCGGCCTCGTCCGGCCTGCAGTAGACGAAACCCTCCACCTTGTCGAACTGATGCACCCGGATGATGCCGCGGGTGTCCTTGCCGTAGCTGCCCGCCTCCCGCCGGAAGCACGACGACCAGCCCGCATACCGCCGCGGGCCGCCCGACAGATCGAGAATCTCGCCGGAGTGATAGCCCGCCAGGGGCACCTCGGAGGTACCGACGAGGTACAGGTCGTCGGCCTCGATCCGATACACCTCTTCGGCATGTGCACCGAGGAAGCCCGTGCCCGCCATGATCTCGGGGCGCACCGCCACCGGCGGGATCATCAGCGTGAACCCGTTCTCGGTCGCCAGCCGCACCGCGAGCTGCATGAGGCCGAGTTGCAGCAACGCGCCCGCCCCGGTGAGGAAGTAGAACCGGGAGCCTGACACCTTCGCGCCGCGCTCCATGTCGATCAGGCCCAGCGACTCGCCGAGTTCGAGGTGGTCCTTCGGATCGGCGATGGACCGTGGCTCCCCCACCGTCTCCAGCACCACGAAGTCGTCTTCACCGCCGGCCGGAACGCCGTCGACGATGACGTTCGAAATCGCCATATGCGCTGTGCTGAAAGCCTTTTCGGCGTCCGCCTGCTGCGCCTCGGCGCACTTGACCTTCTCCGCCATGGCCTTGGCCGCCTCGAGCAACGCCGGCCGCTCGTCGGGGGACGCCGAGCCGACGCGCTTGCTGGCCGCCTTCTGTTCGGCACGCAGGTTGTCGGCGGCTGAAATCGCGGCCCGCCGGGCGGTGTCCGCGTCGGCCAGCGCGTCGACGAGTCCCGGGTCCTCGCCGCGGGCGCGCTGCGACGCCCGCACCAGATCTGGGCTGTCGCGCAGGAGTTTGAGGTCGATCACGGGCGCCACCCTACTTTCGGTCGCCGGGTGCGAACGCGTCGAGGCCCCGGGGCCCGGGCACAACCTCGTGACGTTACAACTGCATCACTTGTCACAGCGCCTGACACGCCTGTCACAATGGAGCGGATGTTGGAGGCACCCGAGCAATACGACCAGCTCGCCTACGGGGGGGCTGAACAACCCCCGAAGCGGGCCGCGTGGTGGCAAAGTCTGCAGGCCGCGTCGACCCGCCGCGCTCTGCTGTTGACCGCGCTCGGCGGGTTGCTCATCGCGGGCCTCATCACCGCGCTGCCTCAGTCCGAAGGGGCCAACGCGCTCACCGCCAGCTCGATCTCGCTCGGTCCCCGCGGCAACGACACCTTCAATCACGCCAAGAGCGGTGACTGCCTGGACTGGCCGGACCGCAACCCCGACTCCGCGGAGATCGTCGACTGCACCTCCGAGCACCGCTTCGAGGTCGCCGAGTCGGTGGATATGCGCACCTTCCCCGGCAGCGAATACGGACCCGACGCTGCACCGCCGTCGACGGCGCGCATCCAGCAGATCAGCCAGGAACAGTGCTCGGTGGCGGTGAAGCGTTACCTCGGCGCGCGCTTCGACCCCAACAGCCGGTTCACCGTCAGCATGCTGTGGTCGGGCGACAAGGCCTGGCGGCAGTCGGGCGAGCGGCGGATGCTGTGCGGTCTGCAGCTACCGGGCCCCAACAATCAGCAGCTCGCCTTCAAGGGCAAGGTCGCCGACGTCGATCAGTCCAAGGTGTGGCCCGCGGGCACCTGCCTTGGCATCGATCCGACCACAAACCAGCCGACGGACATCCCCGTCGACTGCGCGGCACCGCACGCGATGGAGGTCACCGGAGCGGTCAACCTCGCCGAGAAGTTCCCGGATGCGCTGCCCGCCGAGCCCGACCAGGACTCGTTCATCAAGGACGCCTGCACCCGGATGACGGATGCCTACCTGGCTCCCATCCAGCTGCGGGCCACCACGCTGACGCTGATCTACAGCACCATCTCGCTGCCCAGCTGGGCGGCCGGCAGCCACCAGGTGTCGTGCAGTATCGGTGCGACACTCGGCAACGGCGGCTGGTCGACGCTGCTGAACAGCGCCAAGGGCCCGCTGCAGATCAACGGACAGCCACCCGTTGCCCCGCCCGACATTCCGCTCGACAGGCTGAACCTGCCGCCGATCCCGGTGGTCGAGCCCCAAATGCCGGAGGACACCTCCTCGCAGAGCGCGGGCAGCCAGAGCAGCCAGAGCAGCAGCCAGTCCGACGAGAGCCAGCAGACCCAGCACCTGCCGCAGCAGTCGACGGGCAGCCAACAGTCCCAGGAGGCCCAACAGCCATCGGCGGACCAGACGCCGACCTCCGCGGCTCCATCGTCGGGCAATACGTTCCTCAACGGTCCGCCCCCGCCGCCGGATCAGGTGCCGCCGCCGGCGCAGGACGCCGGTGTCCCGCCGGCGCCCGATGCGCCGCCCGCTCCCGTGGCACCCGTCCCGCCCGACGCCGGGCCGCCCGCACTGGGCCCGCCGCCCGGCGACCCGGTGCCGCCGCCACTGCCTCTGCCGGGGCAGTAGTCGCGTGGCCGTGCGGATGAGCCCGCAACGGTTTGACGAACTGGTCTCGGACGCACTGGATCTGATCCCGGCCGAGCTTGCGGCGGCGATCGACAACGTCGTGGTCCTCGTCGAAGACCGCAATCCTGACGAGCCCAGCCTGCTGGGCCTGTATCACGGGGTGGCGCTTACCGATCGTGACTCCTGGTACGCAGCGGGTTCGCTGCCCGACACCATCACGATCTACCGCGACGCGCTGCTCGATGTGTGTGAGGACGAGAACCAGGTGGTCGATGAGGTGGCCGTCACCGTGATCCACGAGATCGCGCACTACTTCGGGATCGACGAGGAGCGACTGCACGAACTCGGCTGGGGCTAGCACCGCGCGGCAACTACGGTTTGTCGCCGCGCAGTGCTATGAACGGGCCATGGGAGGTGCATGCCGGGCGTGTGAGGCGGGGCTCGAGCACTGCCACGGCACCGTCATCCGCCACGCCTGGCACCGGCCGGAATGCACCGAGCCCGACTGCGTGACAGCCGAACTGTTGCACGCGTTCAGCATCGACTGTGACGCGCTCGGCTGTGCCTGCGATGATGGGGCCGCGTCAGCCCATCGGGTCGGCTGATTGCAGCGCATCCTCCACCGGATGGACGTCCTGTTCGGGATAGAACGGCGGCGTCAGCGCACCCCATTGCAGGCAGCTCCACCGCCCGTCGGTGATCGGCGCCAGCACCACGGACTCCCCGTTGGCCAGGTGGTGGTCGAGGGCAAAGCCACTGTCGACACCCGCGAGGACGCCGGACACCAGCCTGATTGCGGCGCCGTGGCTGACGACCACGATGTCACCGTGCCACGCGTCGTTGTCCAGATAGCGCATCCGCAACTGCGTGATGACCGGCACGTAGCGGGCCAGCACCTCGTCGGCGGACTCGCCGCCCGGCATCCGAACCTCGACCTCGCCCTGCTGCCACCGCTGGTAGATCGTTTCGAACTGCTCGATCGCGGCGTCGTCGTTGCGATTCTCCAGTTCACCGACCTGAACCTCGTGAAGCCCCTCCAACTCGTGGGCCTCCATACCCAGTTCCCCGCCGATCTCGGCGGCGGACTGAGTGGCCCGAAGCGCCACCGAATGCGCGATCATGGCCGGCGGGTGACTCAGTTCGCGGGCGAATGTGCGGGCCTGTTCACGGCCAAGGTGGGTCAGCGCGGCGCCGGGCGGTCTGGTGTCCAGCCGCCGCTCGACGTTGGCGCGCGATTGCCCATGCCGGACGAGTACCAGCCGCCCACTCACGGTTTCCCCTCCCGCAGTCGCGTCAGCCACCGCGCCGCCTCGTCTGACGGCGGGGGCACGGCTCCAACGGCCGATCCGGTCGGCCACGATCCCAGATAGCGCACATCCACACAACGTCGGTGCAGCGCCTTTAGTGCCTCGGCGACAGCGCCGTCGTCGATGTGCCCGACGCAGTCCAGAAAGAAGATGTACGTACCCAATTCGGTTCGCGTCGGCCGTGATTCGATCCGGGTGAGGTCGATGTCGCGGACCGCTAACTCGGTCATCGCCGATACCAGCGCGCCGGGGACGTTGTCCAGGCGCAACACCACGGACGTCCTGTCGGCCCCGGTGCGGCTCGGCGGCGGTCCCGGATGGCCCGCCAGCACGAACCGGGTCCGCGCGTTGGCCTCGTCGACGATGTCGGTGGCCAGCGCCGTCAGGCCGTATCGTTCGGCGGCCAACGCGGTGGTCACGGCGGCCGCGGCACGGCCCTCGGCCACATCGACGGCGGCGGCGGCGTTGGAGTTGGCGGGGACGATATCAGCGGTCGGCAGATGAGCCGCCAGCCAGTGCCGCACCTGTGCGGCCGCGACCGGAAACGCGGCGACCGTGTCGACATCGGCGGCGGCGGTTCCGCCGCGCACGACGATGGTGAACGACACGTCGAGGGTCAGTTCGGCGAAGATCTGCAGCGGCCGGCCGGTGGCCAGACTGTCCAGCGTAGGCAGCACCGATCCTTCGATCGAATTCTCGATCGGCACACACGCGTAGTCGGCGTCGCCCGCCCGGACCGCCGCCAGCGCGGCGACGGTGCTCTCCGTGGAGATCGGCGAGACGACGCCGGCGCCGGTTGCGCCCGGCACCAGCCCACCGGCCGAGATCTTGAGCAACGCCGCCTCGGTGAAGGTCCCTTCGGGCCCGAGATAAGCGATGCGCGTCACGTGGCAACCCTATCGCCACGCTGCGGTAATCCGATTCCGCTGCATGTAAGCCTTGTGCGTCCCACGAAGCATTGGTTAAGTTAGGCTTACCTTATCTACCGGAAGGTGATGGAATGGCCACTACGGCACCGACGACGGCAGAGCGAATCCGCAGTGCATGTGCGCGGGCCGGCGGCGCGACGCTGGCCGTCGAGGGCGTCGATCCGACCATGACACCCGTGCACCACCTGCTCGCTGACGGCTCCTTCGCGATCACCGTGCCGGTCGACGGAATCCATGCCGGCATGGCGGTCGCCGCAGGGAACACCGGAGTGCAGGCGGTTCTGGAGATGACCGATTACGCGCCGCTGCCCCTGCGGGAACCGGTGCGCGCCCTGGTGTGGATACGAGGGCGCCTTCACGCGGTGCCCGACGGGGAGATTGCCGCGTTGCTCGACCTCATCGCCACCGACCACCCGAATCCTGCTTTGCTGCAGGTCAATTCCGGTTCGGCGACCAAGAGCGGGCAGACCCGCTACACGTTGATGCGGCTGGAGACCGACTCGGTTGTCGTTGCGGACTCGACAGGCGCGGAATCGATCGGGTCGGGGCTCTTCTCGGGGCCGAGCCGGATCCCTTCTGTGCCATGGAGTCGTGCTGGCTGCAGCATATGGAGTCCGCGCACCGCGACGTCGTCGACCGGCTGGCCACCCGCCTGCCGATGGGGCTGCGCCGCGGCCGGGTGCGGCCGCTCGGTCTGGACCGATACGGGGTGCAACTGCGCGTCGAGGGCGCCGACGGCGACCATGACGTTCGACTGCCGTTCGCCAACCCCGTGGATGACGTCACCGGGCTCAGCCAGGCGATCCGGGTGCTCATGGGCTGCCCGTTCCTCAACGGGCTGCGCGCGCGCCGAGTCTGACACCGGTGGCGGCCCCGCTACCGTAGCTCCGGTGATCAGGCCTGCAGACGAACTCCCTGCCCCGCAGCGGCGGCTCCTGCGCATCGAGATCGCCGTCGTCCTGGCGGTCAGCTTCGGACTCAGCGCCTACACCGCGCTGCTGGAGCTGATCGAAGCGGTGCTGCTCGGGCTCGCCGGGCAACGGGTTGCGCTCAACCCGCGCCGCTCGCCGTTCGACCTTATCGATCTCGGCCTCAACCTCGCGGTCGTCTTCCACCTGGTCGCCTGGGGTGCTCTGGGCTTATATCTGTTGTGGCGCAGCGGTTTCGGTCCGAGTCAAATCGGACTCGGCAGGCTGCGCTGGCGGCCCGACGTACTCGGCGGCCTCGGCCTCGCGGCCTTGATCGGACTGCCCGGCCTCGCGTTCTACGTGGGCGCCCGCCTTCTCGGCCTGAGCGCGTCGGTGGAGCCGGCCGAACTGTACGACACCTGGTGGCGCATTCCGGTCCTGCTGATCGCGGCGTTCGCCAACGGCTGGGCCGAAGAGATCATCGTGGTCGCATTCCTGCTCACCCGCCTGCAGCAGCTTCGGGTGAACCCGCTCGCCGCGCTGCTGATCTCGAGCCTGTTGCGGGGGGCGTACCACCTGTATCAGGGCTTCAGCGCCGGACTCGGCAACGTGGTGATGGGCCTGGTGTTCGCCTACGTGTGGCGCCGCACCGGGCGACTGTGGCCGTTGATCATCGCGCACGGCCTGATCGACTCCGTCGCGTATGTCGGCTACGCGCTGGCCGCCGGCCACCTCGGCTGGCTGACCTGATCTCGGCCGCCTGCCGCGTACATTCTTTCTGTGAACGACCATCCGCGCCGCGCCCAGGGGCCTCACCCCGGGAAGCGCCGGGAGCCGCCACAGGTGATCCACCGCAACCCCCACTATCGACCGCCACCGGCGTGGCCGCCGAATCCGCCGGGGTGGCCGCCGAACCCACCGGGGTGGCCGCCGAACCCACCGCAACCCCAACGACGCCGCCCACCTCCGCCGCCACCACCCCCACCGCCCCGGCCCCGGCGCCCGGCTGCCGCACCGCCGCCACCCCCACCGCGGCCCGCCCCCGCGCCGAAGGCGAAAAAGCGTCACCGCAAACGTCCTTGGGGCCGCATCGTGCTGGCGTGCCTGCTGCTGTTCGTGATCGCGGCGATGGGCGGGGGCTTCTGGATGGATTTGTCGCTGCACCGCGTCCCGGCCCTGGCCGACTACCCGGAGCGTCCGGCGGCCGTCAGCGGCACCACCTGGCTGCTCGTCGGATCGGACAGCCGCCAGGGCCTGACACCCGAGCAGCAAGCAGAGCTGGCCACCGGCGGGGACATCGGCAACGGCCGCACCGACACCATCCTGTTGGTGCACGTGCCCGGGCTCGGGTCGGGCACCCCGACGACGATGGTGTCCATCCCGCGCGATTCCTACCTGCCGATCCCCGGCTACGGCGAGGACAAGGTCAACGCGGCCTTCTCCGAGGGTGGCGCCCCGTTGCTGGCGCAGACGCTGGAGCAGGCCACCGGGATCCGGTTCGACCACTACGCGCAGGTGGGTTTCGACGGTTTCGCCGTTCTGGTCAACGCCGTCGGCGGGGTCACCATGTGTCCCGCCGAACCGATCAGCGATCCACTCGCCGGCATCGACCTGCCCGCGGGCTGCCAGAAGCTCGACGGGCGCAGCGCGCTGGGGTTCGTCCGCTCCCGCGCCACCCCGCGCGCGGATCTGGACCGGATGATCAACCAACGTCAGTTCATGTCGGCCCTGCTGCACCGCGCCGCCGGCCCGGCCGTGCTGCTCAACCCGCTGCGCTGGTATCCGACGGCGCACGCGGCGACCGGTGCGCTGACCGTGGACCAGGGCGCCCACATCTGGGATCTGGCGCGGCTGGCGTGGGCGCTGCACGGAGACATCACCACCACCACGGTGCCGATCGGCGAGTTCACCGACAGTGACTCGGGTTCGGTCGTGGTGTGGGACAGCGCGACGGCCGGGCGGCTGTTCAAGGCGATCGCGTCGGACTCACCGGTGCCGCAGGACGTGCTCGACACCGCGCAGCCGTAGCTCAGGCTTTGGCGTCAGCCGTCGCGGCCCGCGCCGGTCAGGCCGTTCTGCAGCCACCCCTTGGTACGGCCCGGGTGGTTCGTCGCCACCCACGCAACGCCGACATCGCGGCAGTAGCGGACGTCTTCGTAGTGGTCGACGGTCCAGCAGTACAGTGCCCGGCCCTGCGCGGCCGCACGGTCGACGAGTTCGGGATGCTCGCGAAGCGTGGCGATGGACGGGCCGACGGCAGTCGCGCCGACGGTGGTGGCGGCGCTGCCGCCCAGATAGCGCGACGTGTCGCCGAGCAGGACGGTCGGCAGCATCGGGGCCGCCCGCCGGATCCGCCACACCGCGGCAGCGGAGAACGACATCACCACCGCGCGGGACAGATCCGCCGAGGCCGGCGACGCGATCCCGTAGCGGTGCAGCAGCGCGAGCACCTTGCTCTCCACCAGCGCGCCGTACCGGACCGGATGCTTGGTCTCGATGAACAGCTTGACGGGCCGGTTCCAGTCCAGGACCAAGGTGACGAGGTCATCGAGGGTGAGCAGGCCGATGTCGCGTTGTCCGCCGTCCGGGTGCCAGCTGGGATGCCACGAGCCGTAATCCAGTTCACGCAGCTGCGCCAAAGTCATCTCGCTGACCAGACCCGACCCGTTGGACGTGCGGTCCACCCGCCGGTCATGGACGCAGACCAGGTGTCCGTCCCGCGTCAGCCGCACATCGCATTCGACGCCGTCGGCGCCTTCCACCAGCGCCAACTCGTAGGCGGCCAGCGTGTGCTCCGGACGATCCGCCGATGCGCCACGGTGGGCCACTACGAACGGATGACCGCCGAGCATGCCGTCGTCGCCCGAGTTCATATGGCTATGCTGCCGGGTTCTGGCCTTCGGACTCAACCGGGGCGGTCGGTTCGGGTTCGACTTGGGGTTGCTTCTCGGCGGGCGCGCCCCCGTCGTCGGAGACGATCACCCAGCGCTTCGCAGGCAGTTCGACAGGCTTGCGCTCGAAGCCGAGGTACACCTGCATCATCAGCAGCAGGGCCGCCAGAGCCAGCAGATAGGCGACGATCGTCGTCACCGTGTTGTCCGCGATACCCTGCGCGTCCCGGGTGAAGCTGGTCGCGATCGAGAACACCGACAACGCGGTGCTGACCACCCAGACCGACCACCACGCCGCGATCGGGCGCCGCAGCACGTTCAGTCGTTCCTCGACGCCGGCCAGTTCGATGACGAAGACCGGTGCCCACACCAGGTTGACCAGCGGCACCAGACACCCGGCCCGCAGCGCCCACAGCGCGCGCGGCTCCTCTAGCCCATGGTGGGTGTAGGCCGCGGCCCGCCGCGCGATCAACCAGTTCGTCAGCAACAGGGCGCTGGCCACCACCATGAACATCGCGATGACACTCACGGCCACCCCGAGCCACGTCGCGGCACCGGCCAACCACGGGTTCAACAACACGGTCCGGTTCACGATCAACAAGGCGTACCGCACGACATGAACCAGGGCCGCCACTCCGAGCACCGCCATGGTCGCGATCACCGTCGTGCGCACCGCGGTGAGCGACGGTCCGGCACGGCGACTCGTGGTCTGCGGTTCGGGAGTGTCGAAGTGGTCGACCAGACCCCAGCGCGGAATGACCCCGTAGCGCGGTGTGGGGCCCAGCGGCCGCCGCACCCGCCGGGGCGTCGGGGCCGCGCCCGGCCGCACCGCGACCCAGCGATAACCCTGGGGCAGCCGCGGCAGCGCACCCGGCCGCACGGCCGAGGTCGTCGGGCGTGCACTCCATTCAGCTCCCGTTGGCGGGGCCTGCGGTGCGAGTAGCGCGCCGTGGCAGCGCGGGCACCATTCGCGCCGCCGATCGCGCACATTCCACCGCGTTCCACACCCGGAACACACCTGGATCATCCGACCAGACTAGCGACGGTTCGCTACACGACGCCCGCGTCACCACCGTCGGTGACAACCGGCCGGCCCGCTCCGGCCCACGCCAGCATGCCGCCGACGACGTTGACCGGCGCATAGCCGTTGCCCGCCAGGTAGCGCGCCACCCGCTGTGAGCGGCCGCCGGCCTGACACACCACGAACAGATCCGCGTTCGGGTCGATCTCGCTCAACCGCGCGGGAATCTGCCCCATGGGGATGTGTTGTGCGCCCGGCGCATGGCCGCGCTGCCACTCGTCGTCCTCACGTACATCGAGCAGCACCGCGCCCCCCTCGAACGTCGACGGAACCTCGCCGATCTCTGCCTGCGCCACGTGCACCTCATCCATGTGATTCATGCTGTCACGGCCGCAACGGCGCATACCACCGCGACGAGTTTTCCTTCAGCACCGGTACTGTTGCGACAGCAATTTTCCGGCTATCCACAATTTCCACAGGTTCATCCACAGGCCCCCAGCGGGCGAAACCCGATTTGAGCCGGTCAATCTGTGCGTCAGCTGGAAATTACTGTGGATAACCTTGCCTTCAGTCCCACCACCGATCGCAGGCCTGACGCTCCTGAGCGAAATGAGTTGGTCCGCTAACCTTTAGGCCGTGCCATTCGCCGGTGGCCAGTCACTGTGATCCGATCGGTCGACACCGCTGGCCTCGGCGGAAGCGGTACCGGACCGCAGCGCCCGCGCCGACCGGCAACGGGGGCCAGCGAACGCCACGACGCACGGATCGCATCACCGCGCCGCAGGATGTCGTGGGGAGGGACCACCACCCCGTCCGCAGGCCCATGACCAGGGGTTTCACCGCGCAGCCCGGTCGATTTCTCCGGCGCCACAGGAGGGGTTATGATCAGCGTCACACGAGGGGATCGTCACAGGATTTACCTGGGGGAGGCATATAACGTGCAGGTCAGGAGCGTTTGATGGCGTCACATCCGATGGGGCCGGGATCCGCTGCGCCGCCCTCTGAATGGAACTCCGCCGCGCACCCCTACACCCGCAGCCAGATGATGGCATGCATGCGTGCCGGCGTCATCGCGCTCGTGCTGCTGGGCATCCTCGCCCTGATCGTCTGGTTCTGACCCGACCTTCGAGCCGAAAAATCAGCCCGCGACCCTCCGGGGTCGCGGGCTGATCGGTTAAGCGCTCGAGCCGTGATCAGGCCGGCGGGTAGACCCCCATGCCCTTGGCCTTCTCGGTCTGCCAGAAAATGTCGGCGATCTCGTCGATCGTCTTCAGCAGCTTCTCGGCCTCGGCGACATCAAGCGACTTCTTGACTTCGCCCGCGCCGTGCACGCCGTCCCAGAACAACTGGTGCAGGTTGGGGAACTGCTCGAAGTGGTCCTTGGTGAAGAAGTCGGCCCATAGCACCATCAGGTGGTGCTTGACCAACTCGGCGCGCTGCTCCTTGATGATGATCGCGCGGGTCTTGAAGTGCTCGTCGTCGGTGTCTGCGTACTTCTGGAGCGTCTTCAGGCACGAGAGAGCCTCGATCTTGGCCTGTGCTGGGTCATAAACACCGCAGTACAGATCGCAGTGGGCGTGGGCAGGGGTGGCGTTGGCGAAAAGTCGATGCAGCATGGCCCTAAACCTACCCTTCGAGGGTGGACCAAAACCATCCGATCCGGCGGTGGCCGCTGCGCCGTTTCAGCGTGGTCGAGGACTCGATGCGTCCGACACTGAGCCCGGGCGACGGCCTGCTTGCGCTCCGCGGCGGAGCGCCCCGGCGGGGGCAGCTACGCGTGTTCCCCGACCCGACGTTGCCGGCCCGGTGGCTGGTCAAGCGGGTCGGCAACGTGCGTGGCGCGGGGCGGAGCGCGACATTCGAGGCGCGCTCCGACAACCCCGATGCGCCCGGCGTCGTCGACTCGCGGCGGTTCGGCTGGATCCCCGCGGCCGGGTCCTACCGGGTGGTGTGGACGGTCCGGGGCGGGTGCCGCGGCGAACGTTAGCGCCCGCTGCGCGTTTGACTACCGAATCGTGACCGTGTCCGCTTGCCCGCGGCGACGGCGTCCCTCATTCTGGACTGATCGACCCACAGGGGTGTCGGGCATTGATCACTGCCGAACACCGATCGTGCGGGAGGCGAGATGGAGATGGGGTCAGGTCGGGCGATCGAAATCGCCCCGTTCCACTCGCGTGGGTCACTCAAGGGTTTCGTGGTCTCCGGTCGCTGGCCGGACTCGACCAAGGAATGGGCCCAGCTGTTGATGATCGCCGTGCGCGTCGCGTCCTTACCCGGATTACTCTCCACGACAACGATTTTCGGTGCGCGTGAGGAGTTACCCGATCAACCGCCGCCGGGCACCGTCGGACTGGTGGTCGCCGAGGGCACCGTCGTGGGCGAATCTGCCGTGCCACCAGGGTATTTCGCCGAGCACCAACCACCCGCACTGCTGATGCTGCACCCGCCGTCGGAGACCACACCGTCGCTGCCGGAGTGTTCGGGTGCCGCGTCGGGTTGCGTGCTGCTGCCGGGGCTGCCACACCTCGGTCTCGAGCACCGGGCCGCATGGGTGGAGGCCGAATCCGACGGCACGGTCACGTCGATGGTGAGTCGGGTGGGTGTCGACCCCATCAGCCATCCCGATACCGCGATACTGGCCATGCTCCTTGCCGCATAAGCGTTTTCGTGACGTCTGATTGAAACGCACCGTCAGCGGTAGATTGACGCGACCGTCAATCTCGGTGGCGCGGGTCGCCGCGATCTCGTTGTCCGGGTTCGCGCCGTCGAAGTCTACGGGGCCGCCCGGTCAGTTCCCTGACAATCCCTCCGCGGCCTGGAGGTCATGCTCGCCCTCATCTCGGTCGTGCGTGAAAATCGCCGTGAGCATCGCCATGAGCAGCGAAGAGAATACAGCTCACCGCGCGAATCGTTGCCGTGATCACACCGGCCGACCGCTGGCTACTGTCGGTCGAACGACTGACGTCATTCACGCGGTCGTTGCCCTGACCCGTTTCACCTTGCGGGAAGGCGTTCCACACCGCGTGCGGCGACCCCCGACGCTGCGCATCTAGCAAACCCGGGATTCCGCCATTCTGTCAGCGTGGACAGTTGCCCGGGTTCAAGATCGCGATTCCTGTGAGGTCAGCTGTCAAAGACTGAGATAAGACACTCAGTCGCGAGCGTTATTATTTGCTTCGCCGCACCGTGTGATGGCGGTGCGGGGGCGCAGCTGACGTGCCACTGCAGCCGTGGTGGTCGTTACAAACGAAAAGGTGGGTTAACTTTTCCGCGGTTTGCACTTGGTTGTGGGCACAACTCTCGCTACGATGATCAGCAAATACGCCGCCTATCTAGCCCGCTCGTAAAGCATGTGGAGGTCAAATCAATGAGTACGACGTTCAGCGCCCGCCTAAACCGCCTGTTCGACACGGTTTACCCGCCCGGTCGCGGCCCGCATACGTCGGCGGAAGTCATCGCAGCGCTCAAGTCTGAGGGCATCACGATGTCGGCCCCGTACCTGTCTCAGCTGCGTTCAGGCAACCGTACGAACCCGTCCGCAGGAACTATGGCTGCACTTGCCAACTTCTTCCGTATCAAGCCGGCCTACTTCACCGACGACGAGTACTACGAGAAGCTGGACAAGGAATTGACCTGGTTGGCGAATATGCGCGATGAGGGCGTCCGCCGTATTGCGGCGCGCACCGTCGGGCTGTCCGTTGAAGCCCAACAGGACATCGTTCAGAAGGTCGATGAGCTGCGTCGCCGGGAACACCTCGACGATTAGCCTGCCGCACGGATAAACGCGGCATCCGCGAAGTCTGCGCGACTTCACCCAGACTCTGGGGTCGGGGTCGCTCAGGCTCTCGCTGGTTGGTCTAGCGCCAGCTCACGGTATTGCTGTGCGATTTCGAGGATCCACTCGCGATCGGAATGCGACGTCGGCTGGCGCAGCCAGCCAAGTCCCGGAAACGTTGCCTCCTCGTCGGTGGGAGCGCCCTCGCGCCCGGCGTAGACCCATTCGGCGATCGCATGCGCCTGCTCTCTCGGCGGGACCGGCGGCGACTCCACCTCGCTCAAGTCGTCGACGTCGTCGAGATCGCGTGCGGGTGTGGCACCCGTGGCATCGACCGTTCGTCGGCGGACACCGTCGGCGGCGGTGGCCTCTAGGAACAACGCATCCGAGATCAGCGACATTCGTTCGGCCACCCGGAAGACGAGCGGGCCGCGGGGCCGCACCCCGATGCCGATGTCCGGGTGTCGGCGTCCGAGCTCATCGAGTAGAGGCTGGATGGTCCGCAGCTCGCGGCGCGCGCCGAACCAATCCTCGACGCTGGGCAGCAGGGATCCGGCGGCGACGACCAGCATGGCGCAGCCGAGCAGAGTCGCGGCCGCACCGACCCCGACCAACTGGGTCGTGCCCACCGCCCGCAGGAAGAAGAACGCCGATGCGAGCACGATCAGCACGATGCCGACGGTGAAGACGAAGAGGGCACGGCCGCGGCGGCTGCGGTTCGAATGACGCATGCCGGCCCACGACACCAGCGTGAGCGCCAGCAGGACATAGAGAAGGGGCAGCAACCACGGCAGCGCCGTGCCGCCGGACCCCAGATTGCGCTTGAGGTACTCCTCGGGCGACATCTCGGGTTGTTGGTCCGCGGCGAAAAACGTCACAAGGCTCACCACGGCGATGACGCCGGCGACGCTGTATTGCGCGATCGCTATCTTGCGGATGATCGCCGGTTTACGGACCGAGGACACCGCCGTGATCATCACGCAGCTGCCTGCCGCGCACGCGATCAACGCCACCTGACTCAAGCCCATCGAGACGTTGGGCCAGCGCAGCACCGTGTCGATCAGCAGGGTCAACGGCTGCCAATTGAGCGCGGCCACCAGCCCGAGGCTTCCCAGGGCGAGGATCATCGCGGTGCTCACCAGCGATTGCTTGTTGACCAGGGCCCAACCGATTCGCAGGCCAGTGGCCAGTCCGAGCAGACCGGCGATCACCCAGATGATCAACCAAACGCCTCTCCGAGGCGAACCTGAACGATCGAAGCACGATCGGACGGCAGCCGGCCGAGTCGGTAGATGAGCAACGCCGCGAAGTCTTCGGCCTCCTGTTCGGCGTCCTCGCCGCTGGGCCCCATGCAGCCCGTTCGTTGGTTGAGCATGTATCCGATCAAGTCGGAACTGGCGAATTCCACGTTCTCCCGGGCGGCCTGGACCACCGGGATGCCCTCGTGGCCGAGGACCAGATGGCCGAGTTCATGGGCCAGGGTGCGGTCCCAGGCGGGCAGGCCCTTCTGGATCAGGAACACGTCACGGTCGGCGTACTGGCGCCACTGTCCACATACCCCGGGTGGCAGATCGGCCATCTTCAATTCGATGGGCCGGTTGCGATCCTCGCTTACGGCGTCGACCAGGCGCGGTAAGGACACTTCGCCTCGGCGCGGGGCGAGGTCGAGCACATCACTTACGGCGCGGGTGACACTTCGGCTGGCAGGCATATAAACCCCCTCTCGACGACAACTATGCGCTGCCTACTCCGCAAGGGAGGGCAATTTGTCACTTGACGAACCGTGCCGTGCTACCGCTACGCACCGCAAGCCCCGCCTTGGCCTGGCGATAGCCTACTAATCCACCAGCACCCGTGAGTACCAGAATGCCCGTTGCACCGGGTACTGCCAAGGCCGCGACCTGCGAAATTCCAGCGGATCGCAGAAATTCTCCGTAACCGACCCGATACGACAGGTTCGATACCTCGACAGTGCCGCTCGCGGTCGCCGGCAACGGTTTCCCCGCCGGCGCTTCCGGCGCAATTCGCCGGGGTGCGGCGGGCAGTCCCGGAGCGGGAGCGGCCGGCGCTCCCCCGCCGCCACCGAGGCCGAACGAGGGGGCGACGATGACGGGCAACGTGATCGGAGCCATCGGCGGTACCGCCGCGGCGACGCCGACTCCGGGCACCGACGACAACACCCCTGGTTCGGCCGGTTCCTGTGCGGGCGGCATCAATTTGTCCGGCAGCTGCATGCCGGGCACTCCCCCGCCCGGCCCTCCCCATGGCGCTTCGATGGCGCCGCCGCCGCCGGCACCGCCACCGGGTCTGGGCGCCGGTTGGCCAACCGGCCAAGGCCACCAGGGCGGCAGCCACGGCGGCCGTTCGGGAATGCCCGGCCCGCAGCCGGCCTCGCCGTTCGAGTCGGCGGAGTTGCCGGAACCATCACAGCCGCACCCCTGGCCGCGCTTTTCCGGACAGGTTGCCGTAGTCGACGGGATCGAAGGGGTCGCGGAATTGGTGGGGCTGGGGTTCCCACTGCCGGGGTTTCCGCTGGGGTCAACCTCGTCGGCCGACTCACCATCCGTTGGATCCTCACCCTGGGGGTTGCGGGGGTGGTGCTCGCCCGGCGGGTAGCTCTCCTGGTCGTGCTCGCCGGGCTTGTACTCGCCCGGCTTGAACTCAGCCGGCTTAGGTGCGCCGGGGCCGGGTGCGCCCGTGTTGCCGTTCCCGCCACCGGCCGCCGGGCCGCCGCGCCCGTTGCCGACCCGCGGATCGGCACCGCCCTCGGGACCGGCGTTGGGAGGGTCGTGCTGTGGCGCCTCGCCCCCGTCATTGACCTGGTTGGCGTCCGAGTCGCCGGAGTCGCCGGAGACCTGCGACGGGTCGGCGAAAGCGAGGGCGGCGCCCGTCCCGGCGATCAGCAGCCCGCCGGCGACGAGGCAGGATGCTGCGGTGATGCGCACACGCGAGCCCACGTCGTCACCACCTCCAAGGCATCGCTCGTCAGCACTTAGTCAGCACTCTTGACGGTTCGAACGATTCTCGCACAATCCCGTTCATCAGTTTGCTGCGAAGCCGAACCCACGGGGCGCCGGGCCGCACCGAATCTGCAGCGGCCTTGACGATAGGGTTGGTCTGCACGATCACCGCCACAACACCACTTCTTCGTGACGACCTTGCGGGAGGCAGCCGGGATGAGCCCGTTCAAGCGACGCAAAACCCGTGCCACCCGCCGCGCAGAGGCACGCGCCATCAAGGCGAAGGCCAAGCTCGAGGCACGACTCGCCGCCAAGAACGAGGTGCGACGGTTCAAGGCGGAGCGCAAGGCGGAGACCAAGGCCCTCAAGGCTCAACTGAAGGCCCAACGCGATAGCGACCGGGCCGCTGTGAAGGTTGCCGAGACGCAACTGAAAGCCGCTCGCGAGGGGAAGTTGTTCTCCCCCTCGCGTATTCGCCGGCTACTGACGGTCACCCGGCTGTTGGCGCCGGTGATCGTACCGCTCGTCTATCGCGCGTCCATCAGCGCACGCGGTGTGATCGACCAGCGCCGTGCCGACCGGCTGGGTGTCCCGCTGAGCCAGATCGGCCAGTTCTCCGGTCACGGCGCCGAATTGTCGGCACGCATCGCGGGCGCCGAACAGTCATTGCGCGCAGTTCTGGAGAAGAAGCCGAAGGACTCCGAGACGAAGCAGTTCGTCTCGGCCATGAACGAGCGCCTCGGTGAGCTGTCTGCAGCGGTGACCGCGGCCGAGAACATGCCGACCGCTCAGCGCCGACCCGCTCATGCCGCGATCGCCCGGCAACTCGACGGCATCGAGGCCGATCTGCTCGCCCGCCTCGGCCTGGTCTGACGTACTCGCCGATCCCATGACTCACGTCCCACTCAATCCGGCAGCGCGACTGCGGGGTACGGCCGCGGGACTGTTGACCGTCGCGTTGGCCGTCGCCGCCCATGGGGTGGGCAGCGGCGGGCTTCCGATGGGTGCGTCCGCGGTGGAACTCGCACTCCTGGCCGTGACCGTCGGCGCGCTGGCCGCCACCATGGCCCGCGCCGCCGACCCGCGCGTGCTGCTGGCACTGCTCGGCGCCGGTCAACTCCTCGGCCACCTCATGCTCGGCGCGGCCGGGCACGCCCACTCGACGGCCGCATCCCCACCCGCCGCGGTGATGCTGATCGCCCACCTGACGGCGATCGCGGTCGGGGCGATTCTGATCGCGGCCGGGGATCGGTTGTGCTGCGCGGTGTCGCGCGCTGTGCGGGCCGCCGTGCGCACCCCGGGTCCGCTCGTGCCTGCCCCACCCGCCGTCGCGGCGGGCGGGGCCGATCAGCCGCTGCGTTCGTCGCTGCTGCTTGCCGCTTCCGTGTCGCATCGGGGACCCCCGGTCAGCCTCGCCCGCTGACCGATCTTCCCCCGACGACACGAGAAAGCCACAACCGAAATGTCATTGAGAGCTGCGGCGCCCAAACGTGCCCTGGTCACGATCGCCGCCACCGGCGCGGCGATGTCCATCGGACTGTTGTCCGGCGCCGGACCGGCGTCGGCCCATGTCCACGTCGACGCGGCCGATGCGACCCCGGGCGCCACGTCGGTGCTCACCTTCCGGGTTCCCAACGAGTCCGACAAGGGAGCACTCACAACCGCGTTGAGCGTCGTGCTGCCCGACGTGGCCTCGGCGAGCACCGAGCAGATGCCGGGCTGGGCGGCACGGCTGGACCGTAACGCCGCCGCAGGCACGGTCAGCTCCATCACCTGGACCGCCGCGCCCGGCACAGGTGTCCCGCCGGACCAGTTCGCGTTGTTCCGGATCTCGGTGAAGCTGCCGGACAGCCAGACCGTGACTTTTCCGGCCACGCAGACCTATTCGGACGGGACGGTCGTGAGATGGGATCAGCCGACGCCGCCCGGCGGCGCCGAGCCCGAGCACCCGGCGCCGGTGCTGTCCATGACGGGCGCCAAGGCCGAGCCGTCCGATGACCACGGGATGTCGATGGCGGCGCAGACTCCGGCCACGACGACGGCCGCCGACAACGGGCCGACGGCCGACAACACGGCGCGCTGGTTGGCCGGAGGCGCGCTGGCCGTCGCCGCCGTCGCGGTGGTGGCCACCATGCTGGTGCGACGGCGGTCATGAACCGCCTCGTGACCGTCGCGTTGTTGGTCATCGGGCTCACCGTCACGGCGCTGGCCGAGGCGCCGTTCGCGTCGGCGCACGCGGTGCGCGTGTCCACCGATCCCGCCGACAAGGCCGAACTGACCGCGTCGCCGCCGACGGTCAGCGCGACGTTCAACGAGGCGTTGCAACCGCAGTTCGCGGCTATGACGGTGGTCGGTCCGGACGGGAACCTGTGGACGGACGGCGACCCGAAGATCGAAGGCGCCGTCATCCGCGTCGGGGTGCGGCCGCTCGGCCCGGCCGGCGAGTACACGGTGAATTACCGGGTGACGTCGGCGGACGGCCATCCGGTGTCCGGATCCTGGTCGTTTCGGCTGACCACCGCCGGGACGGGCACGCCCGGTCCGTCGGCCGCCGCGTCCGACACGTCCGACGACGGGATCCCGGTGTGGCCGTTCATGGTGGCGGCGGTGGTGATCGTGGCGGGCGGCGCCTTGTGGGCGGTGCGACGCCGGAGGTGACGAAGCTTCGCGCCGTGACCTGCGCTGGACTGGTCGTCGCGGCCGCATCGGTGGCGGCGTGGTCGCTGGGCGCACCGGGCAACTCCCTGCCGGCGACGCTCGTGCGCGCCATCGCCGACTGTGCCGCGGTCGCGACCCTCGGTCTGGCCGCGGTGCCGATGCTGGACACGGGCCGGTACCGCGACGAACTGCTCGACCGGGCCACCGCGCCACTGCTCGCCGCGGGCGCCGCCTGGCTGGTGAGCGAGTTGACCCGGCTCGTCGTCACGGCCGCGCAGGCGATCGCGGCTTCGGTCACGCAGGTTGGAGTGGGGACGACGGCGGAGTTCGCGCTGCACACGGTCGCGGGGCGGTCCGGGCTGTTCAGTGCGCTCGCGGCGGCGGCCGTCTGTCTGGCCGCCGCCGCGGCGCCGCGGACGGTGTCGACGACGGTCGCCGCGGCAGGCATCGCCGCCGCGGGCGTCGCGGCGCGGACACTCACCGGCCATCTCGGTGAAAGCGGCCTGGGTGGCGCGGCCGTGGCGGTACACACCCTGGCGGCAGCGCTGTGGTGCGGGCTGCTGGCGGCACTCGTTCTCACGGTCGAGCACCGGGGGCAGTGGGCCCGGGTGTTGCCGCGGTTCTCGCAGCTGAGCCTGGTGTCTGTGGGGGCGCTGTTGGCAGGTGGCGCCGTCGGCGCAGCAGTCACTCACACTTCCCCGACGCAGCTGTATGCCAGCGGGTACGGCCGCTTGTTGTCGGCGAAGATCGTGGTGACGTTGGTGTTGGTGGTGCTGGCGTGGCGTAACCGGACGATGTGGTTGCCCGCCGCACGCTCGCACCGGGCGACGGCCGTAGTCTCGCGGTCGCGGTCACTGGCCGAACTGGCGATCATGGCCGTCGCCCTGACGCTGGCGGCGGCACTGGCCGTCACGGGTTAGCCCGCCACACCCGACCTGGCATGATGGACGCACTGGCGGGCGGAGGACGAGACACTGCAAAGGAGCAGCCATATGGCAGACCAGCAGGATCGACCCGACGACAAGCCTGACGACACAAACCCGGCGACAAGCCGGGCCGCGGAATCAGCGGCGCCCTCACCCGGCGCAGCCGCCACTCCGCCCGCAGGCGAGCCGGGCCGGCCAACTGCCGAGCCGCCGCCCGCCAAGGCGGCGAAGAAAGCCCCAGCCAAGGCAGCGAAGAAGGCGCCGGCGAAGGCCGCCAAGAAGACGCCTGCCAAGAAGGGCGCGGCGAAGAAGGCACCCGCGAAGAAGGCACCCGCGAAGAAGGCCCCCGCCAAGCAGGCGCCTGCGGCGAAACTGGCCGATACCAACGGCAACCTGACCGCCGCCAAAGAGGCCGCTGCGCAGGCCAAATCGACCGTGGCCAGCGCGAACAACCCGGTCACCGGAACTCCGTCGGTGGCGTTGATCGGCCCCGAACCGTCGCGGATCCCGATCACCGCGGTCATCGCCGCCGGGGTGCTGGCGATCTTGATCGTGCTCCTCGCGCGCCGCAATTCCGACGACGGCTGATCGGAGTTAGAAGTACCCTTGGCTTCCTGTAATCCGAGATCAGCGGGGTTGCCGGGCCCATGAAACACCGAGAGCCGAAGAGGCGGTTGCATTGGCCCGGCATGCCGGGGGCAATTGTGCTGAGCCTCAACGCCTGCCATGGCTCTGGTCGAGCAAAATCCGGCGCGGGCGCGAGCCGTTCTTCGGGAGAGTATGGAACTCGCCACGAGTCCCGGCCAGGAGATATCGTCGGGAATCCTCACCGCCTGCCTGCTCGCCGGCCGACTTCGGGACTGGGAACTCGCCGTCGCACTGACCCGTCAGGCCATGAGCCTTTGGCGATGGGGTGTCGCGCTGCTGCAGAGCGGGCCGCGCCTTGCGTTGTGTGCACGGGCGCTCGCCGAAAAACGCCCGGAGGTGGCGCGGGTGTTGCGCGGCGCGGCTTATGCCGCCTTCGGTCATGCACGCCCGCGACCGATGGCTCGACGCAAGCGGGTGCCGCGTCGCCCGCCCCCGGCGACAATTTCGTTCTCGGCGCGCTACGCGAGGCCGGCGAACTGGTGGCGGCCGCGCTGGGCCATGACAAGCAAGGCGCGCTCCGCGCCACAGGTGCGGCGATGACGATGGACGAAGCCATTTCTTACGCGCTGGCTAGCATCGATGGGTGAGCATCGACTTTCGCGCAACCGCTGACCTGGTCGACGACATCGGCCCCGACGTGCGCAGCTGTGATCTCCAGTTGGCCCAGTACGGCGCCACGTCACAGTTCGCCGGACCCGTGACCACGGTGCGCTGCTTCCAGGACAACGCCCTGCTCAAGTCGGTGCTGTCGGAACCCGGCGACGGCGGGGTGCTGGTGATCGACGGCCACGGGTCACTGCACACCGCGCTGGTGGGCGATCTGATCGCCGAGTTGGGCCGCTCCAACGGCTGGGCGGGCCTGATCATCAACGGGGCGGTGCGCGACGCGGCGACGTTGCGCACCATGGACATCGGAATCAAGGCCCTCGGCACGAACCCCCGCAAGAGCGGCAAGACCGGCGACGGCGAACGTGATGTCGCGGTCGAGTTCGGTGGCGTGGTGTTCACGCCGGGCGAGATCGCCTACAGCGATGACGACGGGATAGTCGTCGTCAGCGGCTGACGGGCTCGCCGCTAGGCCGAGGCCGGCACGGCCGCGCGGTGTTTGGCGAAGTGCAGGGCGTCGTCGTCAACCTTGCCGCGCCGGATCACGCCGAGGTCCAGCAGATAGTTCTGCTTGAGCCGCCACGGCGCCACATGCCCCGCCTTGGGCAGATAGTCCAGCGCCCGCAGCACGTAGCCCGGGGTGAAGTCCATCAGCGGGCGCTCGTCGACGGTGTTGCCCGGATGCTGGGGTTCGACGGTGTCGAAGCCCTTCGCGTCCATGTGGTTCAGCACCCGGCAGACGAATTCGGATACCAGGTCGGCCTTCAGCGTCCACGACGCGTTCGTGTATCCGATGGTGAACGCCATGTTCGGCATGTGCGTCAGCATCATGCCCTTGTAGGCCATGGTGTCGTTGAGTTCCACGGCCTCGCCGTTGCGCGAGATCGCCGCCCCGCCGAACAGCTGCAGGTTCAAACCCGTTGCGGTGATGATGATGTCGGCCACCAGTTCCTCGCCCGAGTTGAGCCGGATGCCGGTCTTGGTGAACCGGTCGATGGTGTCGGTGACGACGTCGGCCTTGCCCTTCTTGATGGTCTTGAACAGGTCACCGTTGGGCGCCAGGCAGAGCCGCTCGTCCCATGGGTTGTACCGCGGCCCGAAGTGCTTCGCGACGTCATAGCCGTCCGGTAGCCGCCGCTGCGCCATGGTCATCAGCGTCTTGCGCATGAAATGCGGGAAGCGCCGGGAGATTTGGTACTGCGCGGACTGGAAGATGATGCTCTTCCACCGGTTCACCACGTAGGCCGGTTTGGCGGGCAGCGTCTTGTTCATCCGCACGGTGAAGGGGTCGACGTCGGGCAGCGTGCCGATGTAGGTCGGCGAACGCTGCAGCATCGTGACGTGCCCTGCGCCCGAATTGGCCAGTGCCGGAATCAGAGTCACCGCGGTGGCGCCGCTGCCGATCACGACGATCCGCTTACCGGCGTAGTCCAGATCCTCGGGCCAGTGCTGAGGATGGATGACGGTGCCCCTGAAGTCCTCCGCGCCGGCGAACTCGGGCGAGTAGCCCTGGTCGTAGTTGTAGTAGCCGCTGCATGCGAACAGGAACTTGCACTTGACCTCGACCTGCTCGCCGCCCCGGTCGACGGTCAACGTCCACCGGTTCTCGGCATCGGACCAGTCGGCACCGACCACGTTCTGGCCATACCGGATGTGCTTGTCGATGCCGTACTCGGCGACCGTCTCCTCGAGGTAGGACATGATCGACGGCCCGTCGGCGATGGCCTTCTCCGACGTCCACGGCTTGAATCGGAAGCCGAGCGTGAACATGTCGGAGTCGGACCGGATGCCCGGGTACTTGAACAGGTCCCAGGTGCCGCCGAGGTTCTCGCGGCGCTCGAGGATCAGATAGCTCTTGGCAGGACAGCGGTCCTGCAGATGCCAGGCGGCGCTGATGCCGGAAATGCCGGCCCCGACGATGACGACATCGACAAATTCGGTCATCGTGTAAAGCTATCAACACCGTGTCGAATAGGTCAACACCAAGTCGATAAATTCGACACCGTGTAAAGTCTGGGCGGTGACCACCGCCAGCCGGCCCCGCGCCGCCCGTGCGCGTCGTGCGGTGCGGCCCTCCGGCGACGATCGGGAGCAGGCCATCCTCGAGACCGCCAAACGCCTGCTGGACGAGCGGTCATTCGCCGACATCTCGGTCGACGACCTGGCCAAGGGCGCCGGCATCTCCCGACCGACGTTCTACTTCTATTTCCCGTCGAAGGATGCGGTGCTCGTCGCGCTGGTGGCACAGGTCATCACCGCGGCCGACCACACCTTCCAGAGCCTCCCGGAAACCCCGCCGGACGATTTCCACGAGGCGTGCCGGGCCGGGATCAACGTGTTCTTCGAAACCTTCGCCAACCACGAGGGCGTCATCCGCGCCGGGCACTCCGTCCGGTCGTCGAACGCCGAGATCCAGAAGCTGCTGTCCACGTACATGCAGCGCTGGATCGACAGCACCGCGGCGACGATCGAAACCCAACGGGCGCGGGGCGCGGCCCCGACAACACTTCCGTCCGTCGAATTGGCGACCGCGCTGAACCTGATGAACGAGCGGGCGCTGTTCGCATCCTTCGCCGACGAGCGACCCGCGATTCCCACCGAGCACCTGCTCGACACGTTGGTGCACATCTGGGTCGCCAGCATCTATGGCGAATCCCGCTGACCTGTCGGCCCCCGATGCGAACATATGTTCGTGTCCCGGGGTGCGACCATTCTGCACGCTGACCTCGATTCGTTCTACGCATCCGTCGAGCAGCGCGACGACCCGGCGCTGCGCGGAAGGCCGGTGATCGTCGGCGGCGGCGTCGTGCTGGCCGCCAGCTACGAGGCCAAGGCCTACGGCGTGCGCACTGCGATGGGCGGGCGCCAGGCCCGGCAACTGTGCCCTCATGCTATCGTCTTGCCGCCGCGGATGTCGGCATACTCCCAGGCCAGCGAGGCCGTCTTCGAGGTGTTCCACGACACCAGCCCGGTGGTGGAGCCGCTGTCGGTGGACGAGGCCTTCCTGGACGTGTCCGGGCTGTGGCGGGTGTCGGGCACGCCGGTGGAGATCGCTGCCCGGCTGCGCGCACAGGTCCGCGATCGCGTCGGGCTGCCCATCACGGTCGGCATCGCCCGTACCAAGTTCCTCGCCAAGGTCGCCAGCCAGGAAGCCAAGCCCGACGGGCTGCTGCTGGTGCCGCCCGATCGTGAGCTGGCGTTCCTGCATCCTCTGCCGGTCCGCCGACTGTGGGGCGTCGGCGCGAAGACGGCTGAGAAGCTGCATGTGCACGGCATCGCCACCGTCGCCGATGTCGCGGAACTCGGCGAGACGACCCTGGCCTCGATGGTCGGCGGCGCGATGGGCCGTCAGCTGTTCGCGTTGTCCCGCAACATCGATCGACGCCGGGTGGTCACGGGAGTGCGGCGGCGTTCGGTCGGCGCGCAGCGGGCGCTCGGGCGCGCGGGCAACACCATGTCGGCCGCGGAGGTCGACGCCGTTGTCGTCAACCTCGTCGACCGGATCACCCGCCGCATGCGCCGAGCGGACCGGACGGGCCGAACCGTGGTGCTGCGGTTGCGGTTCGACGACTTCAGCCGCGTGACCCGCTCGCACACCTTGAATCGCGCGACCGCGTCGACGGACGCCATCCTCGACACCGCCCGCGCCCTCGTGGCGGCGGCCGCGCCCCTGATCGCCGAACGCGGGCTCACCCTCGTCGGCTTCGCGGTGTCCAACATCGACCGCCAGGGCGCCCAGCAGCTGGAGCTGCCGTTCGACGAGCACGGCGATCCCGTCGCGATCGATGATGCGGTCGACCGGGTTCGCCAGCGCTACGGCAACGCCGCCGTCACCCGCGGCGTGCTGCTCGGCCGCGACCCGGGGCTCGAGATGCCCCACCTGCCGGACTAGGTCAGCACTAGGGCGATGCCCAGCCCAGCAGCCTGTCCGCCGACCACGTGTTGACAATCCGGTCGACCGGCACCCCGGCGTCCAGCGCACGCTGGGCGCCATAGCCGAGGAACTCGAGTTGGCCGGGCGCGTGCGAATCGGTGTCGATGGAGAACAGGCAGCCGATGTCGAGCGCGAGGTTCAGCAGCCGGGTCGGCGGGTCGCGGCGTTCGGGCCGCGAGTTGATCTCCACCGCGGTGTCGTGATCGCGGCAGGCGGTGAACACCTTCTCGGCGTCGAACTTCGATTCCGCCCTGATGCCCCGGCCCCCGGTCACGAGCCGGCCGGTGCAGTGTCCGAGGACGTCCGTGCGCGGATTGGAAACCGCGTTGATCATTCGCCGGGTCATCGACGGCGCATCCATCGCGAGCTTGGAGTGCACGCTGGCCACCACGACGTCGAGGCGCTCGAGAAGCTCGTCCTCCTGGTCCAGCGACCCGTCCTCGAGGATGTCGACCTCGATCCCGGTCAGGATACGCATCGGCGCGACGGCGTCGCGCAGCCCGTCGATGACGTCGAGCTGCTTGCGCAGCCGTTCGGGTGACAGGCCGTTGGCGACCTTGAGCCGCGGCGAGTGATCGGTCATGGCGCAGTATTCGTGACCCAAATCCTTTGCCGCAAGCATCATTTCTTCGATCGGAGCCGATCCGTCCGACCAGTTGGAGTGCACGTGCAGATCGCCCTTCAGCGCGGCGCGAACCTCACCACCACCGAGATCCCTAGCCGCCGAGCGTAATTCGGTCAAGACATCGGGCTCCCGGCCCGCCCAGGCCTGGGCGATCACCTTCGCGGTCTTGGGCCCGATGCCCGGCAGCGACTGCCAGCTGTTGGCGGTGCCGTGGCGTTCCCGGTCGGCTTCGGTGAGCCCTTCGACGACGTCGGCGGCATTGCGGTAGGCCATCACCCGCCTGGAGTCCTCTCGGGCGCGGTCCTTGTAGTACGCAATCTGGCGCAGCGCGATGACCGGATCCATGGCTCCAGTCTGCCCGGTCAGGCAAACCGCCAACCCGGATCGCGGCCGGTCAACGCGATCACCCGGTGCAGCATCGGCGCGTCATCGGTGACGGCCACCGCGGGGCCGAACAACCCCTCGACCGGTCCCTCGGCCGCGATCGCGGTGACGTGCGGCAGGATCACGTCGAGCGTGGCGCGGTCGACGTCGTAGTCCTGTCCACTCGCCCGCGCGACATCCCAGCCGTGGACGACGACCTCCGTCAACGCGACGATTCCGGCGACCTCCCCGGGAAAGTCGACGCCGCCGGCGCGCGACATGCCCGCCCAGGCCGTGGCGTCCCGCCATGCCAGGCCGAGTTCGGCGAGCCGCGCCGGATAAGCCTCGCGCCAGTCGTCGTCCAGCGGCGCGCCCTCGACGGGTGGGGTGTCGGTCAGCTCGCCGAGCTGCTTGCGGGCTGCGGCGGTGAAGGCCAACGACAGGCCACCGACGTGGCCGATCAGGTCGCGGACATTCAATCTCTCGCACGGCGTCGGGGCGCCGAGCTGCTCATCGGTCACGTTCGCCAGCACGTCGGTCGTGCGGCGGCAGGCTGTGGTCAAGTCGATCATGTCGGTACTGACCCGGGCGGCCCGCCGAATTCATCGCGGCGGAGGAGGTGTGCCGCCGTGCACGAGAGCCCGGACCTCACTCTCGACGGTGCCGCCGGCGAAGAACAACATCTCGTCGCCGGCCTCGAGCTCGTCGTCCGGTTGCGGGAGGATCACCCGGCCGCCGCGGAGCACGATGGCCAGTGCGCTGTTCTCGGGCAGGGCCAGGTCGCCGACCCGTTGCCCGGCGAGCGGGCTGTCTCCGGGCAGCGTCAGTTTGGCGAGGCTGACCTGGTCCTGTCGCAGCCCCATCAACCGGATCAGGTGGCCGGTGTCGATCGCTCCCTCGACCGACGCGACCATCGCGTGGGGTGTGGAGACCGCGACATCGACGCCCCACGCCTCGGTGAACATCCACTCGTTGCGCATGTCGTTGACCCGCGCCACCACTCTGCGCACCCCGAATTCGGTCTTGGCCAACAGCGCCGCGGTGAGGTTCGCCTTGTCGTCACCGGTCGCGGCGATCACCACATCGCATGTCTGGAGCCCGGACTCCTCGAGCGAGGCCAGCTCACACGCGTCGGCAAGCAACCAGTCCGCGTCGGGGGCCGTGTGCGGCTCGTAGTGATGCGGGTTGCGTTCGATCAGCAGGACCTTGTGGCCGTCACCGAGCAACTCGCGGGCCACGGACCGGCCGACGGCCCCGGCACCGGCGATCCCGATGCGCATCGCCCGCCTCCCGGTGCGTTGCGTGTTCTCTTCTTCACGGAGCGCGATACCGGCGAAGATTCTTCGGATTCCGAACACCAAGCCATAGTGACCCATTCAGCGGCGTTGCGGGCCCGGTCCGCGGCCCGAGCACCCGTCCTCGCCGCGTCGCTACTGGTTTACTGGCACACCTATGCAGGCCGAACGGGGATGAGATGAGCTTGCAGCAGCTGTACCTGACGCTGCTAGCCGGTGCACTCGTGCTGCTGGCGAGCATTGTCGCCACCCGGGCGGCCAGCCGGGTGGGGTTGCCGAGTCTGCTGCTGTTCCTCGGCGTCGGCGTCATCGTCGGCGAGGACGGGCTGGGACTGCATTTCGACAACTACCTGCTGGCCGACCATCTGGGCACGGTGGCGTTGGCGATCATCCTCATCGAGGGCGGCCTCACGACCCGGTTCGGCGATGTGCGAAAGGTGTTGGCACCCGCAGGGGCGTTGGCCACCGTGGGTGTTGCGGTCAGCATGGCCGTCACGGCAGCCGGGGCCCATCTGCTGCTCGGCATCGACTGGCAACTGGCGCTGCTGCTCGGCGCCGTCCTGTCGGTCACCGACGCCGCCGCCGTGTTCTCGGTGCTGCGCGTCGTGCCCCTGCCCCGCCGCGTCGCCGGCCTGCTGGAGGCCGAATCCGGATTCAACGACGCTCCCGCCGTGATCTTCGTCCTGATGTTCAGCGTCGTGCCGCTCGAGTTGTCCGCGGTGCATGCGCTCGGCGAGTTGACGTACGAATTGATCGTCGGCGCGGCGATCGGGTTGGGATGTGGTTTCCTCGGCGCAATCGCGCTGCGCCGCATCGCCCTTCCGGCCTCCGGTTTGTATCCCCTGGCGACCTTCGGGCTGGGCATGGTGGCGTTCGGCGCGGCAGGCAGCGCCCACGCCAGCGGGTTCCTCGCCGCTTATCTGGCCGCGGTCGTGCTCGCCAACTCCGGGCTGCCGCACCGCTCGGCCACCCGGTCATTCGCAGAAGGGCTCGGCTGGCTCGCGCAGATCGGCCTGTTCGTCCTTCTCGGCCTGCTCGTCGACCCCAGCGATCTGGGTGCCGAACTGGTGCCGGGGATCGTGATCGGACTGGTCCTGCTGCTGGTCTCCCGCCCGCTTTCGGTCGCCGTCTCCCTCGCCGCATTCCGGGTGCCCTGGCGCGAGCAGGTTTTCGTGTCGTGGGCCGGTCTGCGGGGTGCCGTCCCGATCGTGCTGGCGACCTTCCCGATCGTCGGAGGTGTCCCCGACAGCATGCGCCTGCTCAACATCGTGTTCATCCTGGTCGTGGTGTACACGCTGATCCAGGGCCCGAGCCTGCACCTGCTGGCACAACGGCTGGGGCTTATCCCGCGGGATGCCACCCGGGAGATCCAGGTCGAGTCGGCGCCGCTGGACGTGCTGGAGGCCGAACTGCTGACGATGACCGTGCTGGCCCGGTCCCGGCTGCACAACGTCACCATCCTCGAACTCCGGTTGCCCGACCCCAGCGTCATCACCCTGATCATCCGCGACGGGCACACGTTCGTGCCCCAGCCCGACACCCGCATCACGATCGGCGACGAACTGCTCATCGTCACCACCACGAAGACGCGTGCGGCGGCCGAGCGCAGGCTCCGGGCGGTCAACCGCCGGGGCAAACTCGCGTACTGGTTCGACGAGTACGGCGAACCGGATTGACGCTGCCTGACAGGCGACGCGAACGGTGCCCGGACTAATCTCATCCCGGTGAGATTCGCCTTCAAAACCTCCCCGCAGAACACCACCTGGGCCGAGATGCTGCCAATCTGGCAGGCGGCCGATGACATCGAGGTCTTCGAGTCCGGCTGGACCTTCGACCACTTCTATCCGATCATGTCCGATTCCAGCGGCCCCTGCCTCGAGGGCTGGATCACGCTGACCGCGCTGGCGCAGGCCACCGAGCGGCTGCGGGTGGGCGTGCTCGTCACCGGTATCCACTACCGCCACCCCGCGGTGCTGGCAAATATGGCCGCCGCGCTGGACGTGGTCTCCAACGGTCGGCTCGAGCTCGGCATCGGGGCGGGCTGGAACGAAGAGGAATCGGGCGCCTACGGCATCGAACTCGGCACCATCAAGGAGCGGTTCGACCGCTTCGAGGAAGCCTGCGAGGTGCTGACCAGCCTGCTCACCAACGAGACGACGACCTTCGACGGCAAGTACTACCAGCTGATGGACGCGCGCAACGAGCCCAAGGGGCCCCAGCAGCCGCACCCGCCGATCTGCATCGGCGGCAGCGGTGAGAAGCGCACGCTACCGATCACTGCCAAGTACGCCGACCACTGGAACTTCGTCGGCGGTACGCCCGAGGAGTTCGCCCACAAGCGCGATGTGCTGGCCGCCCGCTGCGCGGACATCGGCCGCGACCCGAAGGAGATCACGCTGTCGTCGCACGTCCGGCTGACGCCCGAGCGCAACTACGGAAAAGTCGTCGAGGAGGCCGCTGCCCTTGGCAAGGAAGGCCTGGACCTCGCGATCATCTACCTGCCGCCGCCCTACGACCCGGCGGTGCTCGAACCCCTGGCGAACGAGATCACCAGCTCGGGCCTGCTCGACAGCAAAGATCGTTGACGATATAACGATTTGGCAAAGGCGAGATCAAGGGGCGCCACGGCGGCGGAACCCGGGGTCGGCGCGCGGGCTAGACGCCGTACCGAAGTAGCTCGTCGGCGGTGATCAGCCGCTCGGCCTTGGCTGGGAACTCGCGGCACTTCACCGGGTGGCGGAACAATGACCAGGCGATTCGACTCATCCGAGAACGTGACAGTGGTTTGATGTACACGTCGATCTCTCCCGCGTTGAACGAATAGCTGAACCAGGGCCTCACGTTACCGCAGCGCCCTCAGAGTGTCATTAGATACCGCAGAACTGGCAAACAGAATTAGGCGCGCCGATTAATCATCCGATGTTTTTAGAGTTGCGGATGTGACAAATGAGGTAACGCTCGGAGGTCCCTACCGCTGCGGGACGGCGGTGGGCTTGATCGGTGCGGGCAGCGCGGTCCGGCCCATCAGGTAGCGGTCGACGCCGGCCGCCGCCGCCCGGCCCTCGGCGATCGCCCACACGATCAGCGACTGTCCGCGGCCCATGTCGCCGGCAACGAACACGCCGGGGACACTGCTCGCGAAGTCGGCGTCGCGCGCCACATTGCCACGGTCGGTGAACTCGACGCTGAGACTGTTCAGCAGCCCTTCGCGTTCCGGCCCGACGAAGCCCATGGCCAGCAACACCAGGTCGGCCTCCATCTCGAAGTCGCTGCCGTCGACCTTCTCGAACTTGCCGGCCTTCATCGCGACCTCGTGACCGCGCAGGCCGGTGACCCGGCCGCCCTTGCCGGTGAACTCCTCGGTGTTGACCGAGTAGACTCGGTCGCCGCCCTCCTCGTGCGCCGAGGAGACCCGGAACATCAGGGGATACACCGGCCACGGCGTCGAGTCTGCCCTGGTCTCGGGCGGGCGGGGCATGATCTCGAACTGATGCACGCTCTTGCAGCCGTGGCGGTGCACCGTGCCAAGGCAATCGGCGCCGGTGTCGCCGCCGCCGATGATGATGACCTTCTTGCCCTTTGCATGGATCGGCGGCAGGCCCTCGGCGTCGACCACCGCGTCGCCCTGTTGCACGCGGTTGGACCACGGCAAAAACTCCATCGCCTGATGGATGCCGTCCAGTTCGCGCCCCGGGATCGGCAGATCGCGCCATGCCGTCGCACCGCCGGCCAGCACCACCGCGTCGAAATCGGCGCGGAGCTGCGCGGCCGTGATGTCCACGCCGACGTTCACGCCCGCCCGGAACTGGGTGCCCTCGGCCTTCATCTGTTCCAGACGGCGGTCGATGTGGCGCTTCTCCATCTTGAACTCGGGGATGCCGTAGCGCAGCAGGCCGCCGATGCGGTCCTCGCGCTCGAACACCGTGACCGCGTGGCCGGCGCGGGTCAGCTGCTGGGCGGCGGCCAGCCCGGCCGGGCCGGAGCCGACGACGGCGACCGTCTTACCGGTCAGCCGGTCGGGCGGCAGCGGTACCACCCAGCCCTCGTCGAAGGCGTTGTCGATGATCTCGACCTCGACCTGTTTGATGGTCACCGGGTCCTGGTTGATGCCGAGCACGCAGGACCCCTCGCACGGTGCCGGGCAGAGCCGGCCGGTGAACTCGGGGAAGTTGTTGGTGGCGTGCAGCCGCTCGATGGCGTCACGCCAGCGATCCGTGCGCACCAGGTCGTTCCACTCGGGAATAAGATTGCCCAGCGGACAACCGTTGTGGCAGAACGGGATACCGCAGTCCATGCAGCGCCCCGCCTGTTCGCGCAGCGTGTCGTGGGAGAAGTCCTCGTAGACCTCTTTCCAGTCGAGCAGCCGCAGGGGGACCGGCCGCCGCTGCGGGGTCTCACGCTGGGTGTGTTTGAGGAAGCCGCGGGGGTCAGGCATTCGCCGCCGCCATGATCGCCTCGTCGACGTCGGACCCGGTACTTTCCGCCTTGGCGATCGCCTCCAGCACGCGCCTGAAGTCGCGCGGCATCACTTTCACGAAGTTCGTCAGTTCAGTATCCCAGTCAGCCAGAATGCGTTGTCCCACCGCGGAATCGGTGGCATCGGTGTGTGCCGCGACAGCGCCGCGCAACCAGTCCACATCGTCGTCGGCGAGGCCTTCGAGCTCCACCATCTCGGGGTTGAGAACGTCGGGCAGCGTGCCGTGGGGATCGTAGACGTAGGCGATACCGCCCGACATGCCCGCCGCGAAGTTGCGTCCCGTTGGCCCGAGGATGGCGACCTTGCCGCCGGTCATGTACTCGCAGCCGTGATCACCGACACCCTCCACCACCGCGTGCGCACCGGAGTTACGGACCGCGAACCGCTCGCCCACCTGACCCCGGATGAAGACCTCACCGCTGGTGGCACCGAACAGGATCACGTTGCCCGCGATGATGTTGTCCTCGGCGACGTAGTCCGCGGGCGCGTCATCGGACGGACGCACCACGATCCGTCCGCCGGACAACCCCTTGCCCACGTAGTCGTTGGCGTCCCCGTACACCCGCAGCGTGATGCCCTTGGGCACGAAGGCCCCGAAGCTGTTGCCCGCGGATCCGTCGAACGTGATGTCGATGGTGCCGTCCGGAAGACCCTGACCACCATAGGCTTTGGTGACTTCGTGCCCGAGCATCGTGCCGACCGTCCGGTTGACGTTGGCGATGTTGGTGCCGAACCGCACCGCGGTGCCGGAGTCCAGCGCCTCCCGGCACATCACGATCAACTGCTGGTCGAGCGCCTTGTCCAGCCCGTGGTCCTGACGGGAACTGCAGTACAGGTCCTGGTTCATGAACGCCGACTCGGGCTCGTGCAGCACCGGCGACAGGTCCAGCTTGTAGGCCTTCCAGTGCTCGGCGGCCTGGGTGGTGTCCAGCGAGCCGACCTGCCCGACCATCTCGTTGACGGTGCGGAACCCCAACTGCGCCATCATTTCCCGAACTTCCTCTGCGATGAAGAGGAAGAAGTTCTCGACGAATTCGGGCTTGCCGGTGAACCGGGCGCGAAGGGTAGGGTTCTGCGTGGCGACGCCGACGGGACAGGTGTCGAGGTGACACACCCGCATCATGATGCAGCCGGACACCACCAGCGGCGCGGTGGCGAAGCCGAACTCCTCGGCGCCGAGCAATGCGGCGACCACGACGTCACGTCCGGTCTTCAACTGGCCGTCGACCTGGACCACAATCCGGTCGCGTAACCCGTTGAGCAGCAACGTCTGCTGCGTTTCGGCTAGGCCGAGTTCCCACGGCGCGCCCGCGTGCTTCTGCGAGGTCAGCGGCGTGGCGCCGGTGCCGCCGTCGTGGCCGGAGATCAGCACCACGTCCGCGTGGGCTTTGGACACGCCCGCGGCCACCGTTCCCACCCCGTTCTCGGACACCAGCTTGACGTGCACGCGGGCCTGCGGGTTGGCGTTCTTCAGATCGTGGATCAGCTGCGCCAGGTCCTCGATCGAGTAGATGTCGTGGTGCGGCGGCGGCGAGATCAGCCCGACGCCGGGGGTGGAGTGCCGGACCTCGGCGACCCAGGGATACACCTTGTTGCCCGGAAGCTGCCCGCCCTCACCGGGTTTCGCGCCCTGAGCCATCTTGATCTGGATATCGGTGCAGTTGGTCAGGTAGTGGCTGGTCACGCCGAACCGAGCCGAGGCGACCTGCTTGATCGCGCTGCGCCGCCAGTCGCCGTTCTCGTCGTGCTCGAAACGCTTGACGTCCTCGCCGCCCTCGCCCGAGTTCGACCGGCCGCCAAGGCGGTTCATCGCGATGGCCAGAGTCTCGTGTGCCTCGGCGGAGATCGAGCCGTAGCTCATCGCACCCGTCGAAAACCGCTTGACGATTTCACTGGCCGGCTCCACCTCGTCCAGCGGGACCGGCGGCCGCAGGCCGTCCTTGAACTTGAGCAGGCCGCGCAGCGATGCCATCCGCTCGCTCTGGTCGTCGACCAGCCGGGTGTACTCCTTGAAGATCGGGTACTGTCCGGTGCGGGTGGAGTGCTGCAGCTTGAACACCGTGTCCGGGTTGAACAGGTGGTACTCGCCCTCGCGGCGCCACTGGTACTCGCCGCCGACCTCCAGCTCCCGGTGCGCCCACTCGTCGGGCCGGTCCAGATAGGCCAGCGCGTGCCGGGTGGAGACGTCATCGGCGATGTCGTCGAGATCGATGCCGCCGGTCGGGCAGCTCAGGCCGGTGAAGTACTCGTCGAGGATCTGCTGGCTGATACCGATGGCCTGGAAAAGTTGGGCGCCGGTGTAGGACGCCAGCGTCGAGATGCCCATCTTGGACATCACCTTCAGCACGCCCTTGCCCGCCGCCTTGACGTAGTTTGCCTTCGCCTGGTCGCTGCTGATCCCGGTGATCACGCCCCGATCGACCATGTCCTCGATCGACTCGAACGCCATGTACGGATTGATCGCGGCCGCGCCGAAACCGACCAGGCAGGCCATGTGGTGCACCTCGCGGGCATCGCCGGCCTCCACGACGAGCCCGACGTGTGTGCGGGTGCGGTCGCGGACCAGGTGGTGGTGCACCGCGGAGACGGACAGCAGTGACGGGATCGGGGCCATCTGCTCGTCCGATTCGCGGTCGGACAGCACGATGATGCGGGCACCGTCCCGGATCGCCGCCGACACCTTGGCCCGCACGTTGTCCAGTGCCTCCCTGAGGCCCTGACCGCCGCGAGCCACCGGATAGAGACAGCGGATCACCGCGGCGCGCAGTCCGTGCTTGTGTCCCCGGATCTCGTGGTCGGGGTCGACACAGATCAGTTTCGACAACTCGGCGTTGCGCAGGATCGGCTGCGGCAGCACGATCTGGCGACACGACTCCGCGGTCGGATTGAGCAGGTCCCCCTCCGGCCCGACGGTGCCCGACAGGCTGGTCACCACTTCTTCGCGGATGGCGTCCAGCGGCGGGTTGGTCACCTGCGCGAACAGCTGCTGGAAGTAGTCGTAGAGCATCCGTGGCCGCTGCGACAGCACCGCGACCGGGGTGTCGGTGCCCATCGAGCCCAGTGCCTCGGCGCCATTGCGCGCCATCGGGGCGACCAACAGGTTGAGCTCTTCATAGGTGAAGCCGAAGATCTGCTGCCGCAACACCACTCGGTGGTGGGGCATCCGGACGTAGTCGCCCGACGGAAGCTCGTCGAGCTGGAACAGGCCGGCTTCGAGCCACTCCTGGTACGGGTGCTCGACGGCCAGTTCCGCCTTGATCTCCTCGTCGTCGACGATGCGGCCCTGGGCGGTGTCGACCAGGAACATGCGGCCGGGTTGCAGCCGCATCTTGCGCACCACGGTGGACGGATCGAGGTTGAGCACGCCGGCTTCCGACGCCATCACGACCAGGCCGTCCTTCGTCACCCAGATCCGGGACGGACGAAGGCCGTTGCGGTCGAGCACCGCGCCGATCACCGTGCCGTCGGTGAAGACCACCGACGCCGGTCCGTCCCACGGCTCCATCAAGGACGCGTGGTACTGGTAGAACGCCCGCCGCGCGGGATCCATCGACTCGTGCCGCTCCCACGCCTCGGGGATCATCATCAGCACCGCGTGCGGAAGGCTGCGGCCGCCCAGGTGCAGCAGTTCGAGCACCTCGTCGAACCGCGCGGTGTCCGACGCGCCCGGGGTACAGACCGGCACGATCTTGTCGAGGTCCTGCTGGGTGCCGAAGGCCTCGGTCTTGATCAGCGCCTCACGTGCGCGCATCCAGTTCTCATTGCCGGTGACGGTGTTGATCTCGCCGTTGTGGGCGATCCGGCGGAACGGGTGCGCGAGCGGCCACGACGGGAACGTGTTGGTGGAGAACCGGGAATGCACGATGCCGAGCGCGCTGATAAGCCTCTCGTCCTGCAGGTCGAGGTAGAACGCCTTGAGCTGCGGCGTGGTCAGCATGCCCTTGTAGACAAAGGTCTGACCGGAAAGGCTTGGAAAATAGACGGTTTCGCGACCGGGACCGTCCTGGCCGGGTCCCTTCGTGCCGAGTTCGTGTTCGGCGCGTTTGCGCACCACGTACGCGCGGCGCTCGAGGTCCATGCCCGAGGCGCCGGCGATGAACACCTGACGGAAGGTCGGCATCGCATCGCGCGCCAGCGCGCCCAGCGACGAGTCGTCCGTGGGCACCTCGCGCCAGCCGAGCACCTCCAGCCCCTCGGCCTCGGCGATCTTCTCCACCGACTCGCAGGCCGTGGCGGCGTCCTTGCTCGACTGCGGCAGGAACGCGATGCCGGTCGCGTAACTGCCGTATTCGGGCAGATCGAACTCGACGACGGCGCGCAGGAACTCATCGGGAACCTGCAGCAGGATGCCCGCTCCGTCGCCGGTGTGCGGTTCGGCGCCCTGGGCGCCGCGGTGCTCGAGGTTCAACAGGGCCGTGATGGCCTTGTCCACGATGCCGCGACTGCGACGGCCGTGAATGTCGGCCACCATCGCCACGCCGCACGCATCGTGCTCAAACGCGGGGTTGTACAGCCCTTGACTACGGGGCGCCATTCCCACCTACCTTTTTTCGCACGTCTTGACGGAGCTTTCCCTGGGGCAGCCGTTGGTCACGGCTTTAGCCTGCCTCGCGATGGAGGTGCATTCGTGCAGCACTGAACGACGGCCCTTTTCCACTCGCCACAAGTGGAGAAAACGATATGACAAACACCGCCTGACATGCCAACTTAGCCCGACCTAAGTATTCTCGGCGGTCGGACCGGGGGCGTCGGCCGCCGAGGCCTGGGTAACAGACGAATAACGTTGCCGCTGTGAGCCTTTCATCCCACGGCCGAAGCCCGGGGCTGGGTGCGGGATAGATCACATTCTTGGTCCGTTCATCCCGAATGTTTGCTCAATTCCATAAACAAGTGTGTGCGCTGCAGAAAATAGACCACAGATGTTTGCGCAAAGCCTTCTCAGATTCTTAGAGAACCGTCCCGCACGCCGGGCTGGGGCCGGAGATCCAGCCGACGCAGCAGCTGGGCGTTCAGCGCCACCACCACCGTCGAGATGGACATCAGGACGGCGCCCACCGACATGGGCATCACAAACCCGATCGGCGCCAGCACGCCAGCTGCCAGCGGTACCGAGATCAGGTTGTATCCCGCTGCCCACCAAAGGTTTTGCTTCATCTTCCGATAGGTCGCCTTGGACAGCTCGATCACCGACAGCACCGAGCGCGGATCCGAGCTGGCCAGGACCACGCCCGCCGAGGCGATCGCCACGTCCGTGCCCGCACCGATCGCGATGCCGACCCCTCCCCCCGCGGCGGCCGCCGCCAACGCGGGCGCGTCGTTGACACCGTCGCCGACCATCGCCACCCTGTGCCTCCCGCTCGAACCCTCGTCCTGCAGCTGGGCCACCTTGGCGGCCTTGTCCTCGGGCCGCACTCCCGCGAACACCCGGTCAATTCCGAGTTCGGCCGCCACCGAATCCGCCACCGCCTGCGCATCACCGGTGATCATCACCACCTGGATGCCGAGCCGATGCAGTGCGTCGACCGCCTGTCGCGACTCCTCACGCACCTCGTCGGCGAGCGCCAGGGCGCCCACCACTTCGTCGTTGACGAGCACGTGCAGGATGATTGCGCCCTGCTCGCGCCACGGTGCCGCGTCGGGCACCTCGCCCCGGCCGGCCTCCTCGAGCAGCCGTGGGCCGCCGACCCGGACCCGGTGGCCGTCGACGGAAGCGGTCACGCCCACGGCCGGTGACGAGCTGAAGTCCGAGGAAGACGACACCGTCAGGCCACGGCGGTGGGCCGCCTCGACGATGGCCCGGGCCAGCGGATGCTCGGAGTCCGATTCGGCGGCGGCCGCCAGCGCCAGCACCTCCGCCTCGGAGCGGTCACCTGTCGTCGCGATGGCGGTGACCGTCGGCTCGCCCTTGGTCAGGGTGCCGGTCTTGTCGAACAGCACGGCGCCGACGGTGCGCATGTTCTCCAGCGCCAGGCGGTCCTTGATCAGCACCCCACCGCGGGCGGCCCGCTCCGTCGCGATCGACACCACCAGCGGAATGGCCAGGCCCAACGCGTGCGGGCAGGCGATCACCAGCACCGTGATGGTCCGCACCACGGCCTCGGCCGGCTGGCCGGTGAACGCCCACACGATCGCGGTGATGACCGCCGCGCTCAGGGCAAACCAGAACAGCCAGCCCGCGGCCCTGTCCGCGAGCCGCTGGGCCCGCGACGACGAGTTCTGCGCCTCGGTGACCAGCCGCTGGATCCCGGCCAGGGCGGTGTCGTCGCCGACGGCGGTCACCTCCACCCGCAGGCCGGAGTCGGTGGCGACGGTGCCTGCGACCACCGAATCGCCGACCGTGCGGCGCACCGGCCGAGATTCGCCGGTCACCATCGACTCGTCGATCTCGGCGGCGCCGTCGACGATCACGCCGTCGGCTGGCACGCTGCCGCCGGGCCGCACGATCACCACGTCAGCGACCACGAGGTCTGACGGCGCGACCGTCTGCACGCCGTCAGCGACGACGCGTTCCGCCTCATCGGGCAGCAGCGCAGCCAGTGAGTCGAGCGCCGAGGTGGTCTGGGCCAACGATCGCATCTCGATCCAGTGCCCGAGCAGCATGATCACGATCAGCAGCGCCAGCTCCCACCAGAAGTCGAGCTGGTGGTCCAGCACACCAAGGCTCGCGCCCCACGACGAGACGAACGCCACCGTGATGGCCAGTCCGATCAACAGCATCATTCCCGGTGCGCGAGAACGTATTTCGCTTATCGCACCGGTGAGGAACGGCTTGCCGCCCCAGAAGTACATCACGGTGCCCAGCACCGGCGACACCCACTGGGCACCGGGGAAGTCCGGCGCCCGGTAGCCCACGATCATCGCGAACATCCCCGACAGCGCCACAGTGGGAGCCGCGAGGACGATCATCACCCAGAACAGCCGGCGGAACTGCGCCACGTGGTCACCGTGGTCACCGTGGCCGCCGTGGCCGCCGTGGCCGCTGTGGCCGCTGTGGCCGCTGCCGACGTGCTCGGCGGGCGCCAGGTGCTGCGTGTGCTCGATCCCGGTCATGATCGCAAGTGTATACCCCCTGGGGGTATATGGCGAGTACCGTAACCGGCAGGCCGAGGCCGATGTCGTGCCCGCCGAACACGCCACTGGGACGATTCGGCGTGGTCTGCAATTGCGGCTAGCATCCGCTGCATGTCCGAGGCCCGCGATTCCATGCGGGGTTCGGTACGCATCTGCGCCACGTCGATCGTCGCGGGTGTGCTCATCGGCTTCGTCGGCGGCGCTTTTCGTTGGTGTCTACACAAGGCCGATGGCCTGCGCGTCGACCTTGTCGACTGGGCGCACACGCTGCCCGGACCAGGGTGGCTGATCCCCATGGCCGCTGCCGCGGCCTGCGCCACGCTGGCGGCGCTGATCGTGAGGTGGGAGCCGCTGGCCGCCGGAAGCGGTATCCAGCATGTGGAAGCGGTCTTTCTGGGTGAGGCGCGGCCTCCGCTCATCCGATTGGTGCCTGCGAAGTTCGTCGGTGGTGTGTTGAGTATGGGATCTGGGCTGGTGTTGGGCCGCGAGGGGCCCACGGTGCACATGGGCGCAGCGATCGGAGCCGAAGCGGCGCGGCGTGCCCGGCTACCCGATTCCGAGGTCAGGATGATGCAGACGGCGTTGGGCGGCGCGGGCCTGGCGGTGGCGTTCAACGCACCGATCGGCGGCACGCTTTTCACTCTCGAAGAGGTCACCAAGTCGTTTCGGCTGGAAACCGTTCTCGCGACGCTTTTTTCGGCGACCGCGGCGGTGGCGTGCTCCCGACTGATCTTGGGAAACCATGCCGATTTTCTCGTCGAACCCATTGGCGCTCCCGATCTCGCATGGCTGCCGCTCTTCGTCGTCTTCGGACTGCTGACCGGATGTCTGGGTGCCGCCTACAACGGGTCGGTGTTGTGGTTTCTCGACCACGTCGCCGCGATACGCCATGTCCCGACCCCGGCGAAGGCAGCCGTCATCGGTGCGATCATCGGCTTGGCGATGTTCGTGCACCCGCTCGCGGTGGGCGGCGGCGAGGACCTGATACAGCGGATCCTCGGCGGAGGACACATCGCCACATCCGTCGTCATCGGAATCCTCGCGGTGCGGTTCGTCGCAGGCCCCCTGTCGTACTCGGCGGCGGTGCCGGGCGGACTGTTCGCGCCACTGCTGGCCGTGGGTGCGCTGTGGGGACTCCTGTTCACCGGAGCCTTCGACGCGGTATGGCCCGGGCACGCATCGCAATTGGCGGTACCGATGGCGCTTGTCGGTATGGCGGCGTTTTTCGGGGCTACCGTGCGCGCGCCGGTGACGGGCATGGTTGTCGTCACCGAGATGACCGCCACGACCGAGACGCTCGTGCCGATGATGGCCGCGACGGCTGCCGCCGCGTTCGCCGCGTACGCCGTGGGATCGCCGCCGATTTACGACAGTCTTCGAGCGCGGATGCCCGACGAAGCGTCCATCGAGCGACGCGGTGACGACTAGGCCGGCAAGTCACTTCGAGCGCAACGGGCGAACAACAGGTCACGCGCGTAGGTCGCGAAAGTATCCGTCCAGCAACGATTCGGGCAAAACAGGCTCCTATCCTCCGCACCCGTGACACGCTCACCAACAGCGTCGTATCCAGTGGAGGGGTCCGCATGCAAGAACCGACAATGCTGCACCGACTGGCAGCGGAATTCATCGGAACGTTCTGGCTGGTGCTCGGCGGATGCGGCAGCGCGGTCTTCGCCGCCAAGTTCATGTCCTCCGACGGCACGGCGTTCGGGATCGGATTCCTCGGCGTCGCACTGGCATTCGGACTGACGGTGCTGACCGGCGTGTATGCCTTCGGCACCATCTCCGGCGGGCACTTCAACCCGGCCGTGACGCTCGGTGCCGCCCTGGCCCGCCGCGTCGAATGGAAGGCGCTGCCCGCCTACTGGGCGACGCAGGTGATCGGCGGCCTGGTTGCGGGCATGGTCATCTACATCATCGCCAAGGGCCAGGAGGGCTGGACCTCCACGGGCAACATGGCCGCCAACGGATACGGCGCGCATTCGCCCGGCGGCTACACCCTGGCCGCGGTGCTGCTGGCGGAGGTGGTTCTGACAGGCGTGTTCCTACTCGTCATCCTCGGCTCGACCGACGATCGCGCGCCGAAGGGCTTCGCGGGCCTGGCGATCGGGCTCACCCTGACTCTGATCCACTTGATCTCGATCCCGATCTCCAACACCTCGGTGAACCCCGCGCGGTCCACTGCCGTCGCGTTCTTCAACGGCGCAGGCGCGCCCGCTCAGCTCTGGGCGTTCTGGCTGGCCCCGCTGGTCGGCGCCGCCATCGCGGGCATCGCCTACCCGTACCTGTTCGGCCGGGACGAGGAACTCGCCGACCGCCCGGTCCGCGACGACAAGCTCGAGGTGGAGGACACCTCGACTACTTGACCGGGGCCTTCTTCTTGGCACGGCTGGCAGCGCCCTTCTCGGTGGTCTCCCCCTTGTTGGCCAGCTGACCGCCCGAGTTCTCGAGGTGCGCGCGCACGAACCACTGGAACTTCTCCAGCTCGCCGGCGTGCTCGATCATCATGTCCTGCGATACGAGGTCGAGATCGTCGAGTATGTCGATGGCCTTGCGGGTGTCCTCGATGACGCCGGTGTAGACCAGATCCAGCGCGGCAAGGTGCGCCTGGACGGTATCGCGCTCCACCGAGTAGTCGTCCCAGGTGCGGTCCTTGATGATCGCACCGGGCGTGCCTTTGGGCGACCGTCCCAGGGCCGCAATGCGTTCGGCCACCTCATCGGCGTACCCGCGCACCAGTTCGACCTGGGAATCGATCATCTCGTGCACACCGATGAAGTTCGGGCCGACGACGTTCCAGTGCACGTGTTTGAGCGTCAGATGCAGGTCGTTGTACCTGCTCAGCGCCTTCTGCAGCAGCTCGGCTACCTCGTTGCCCTCCTTGTTGGAAAGGCCCGGGATGGTGAAGCTGGTCATCGTGACTCCTTCGCGGCTCTGCGTTTTTTGCGACGTTCTTGTGCGTCTCCGGGTTCCGCGTCGTGTACCCCCGGGGCATAGCCGGTAATCGCGCGCGGCGAGTGACGTCAGCGTCCGCAGTGTCGTTGCGTGAGGACGCGAGGGCCCTGTGTGGTGACAGCGACGGTGTGCTCGGAGTGAGCGGTATTCGAGCCGTCCGCGGAGTGCAGAGTCCAACCGTCCGCATCCAGGGTCAGGCGATCGCTGCCCCGCGCCCACCACGGCTCGAGGGCAAAGGTCATCCCCGGTCGCAGCAGCAATCCCCGGCCGGCCCGGCCACGGTTGGCGATGTGGGGATCCTCGTGCATGGTGCGACCAACTCCGTGGCCGCCGAACTCGGTGTTGACCCGGTATCCCGCATCGGCGGCGACCTCGCCGATCGCGGCCGAGATGTCACCGAGACGGCCGCCGGGCAGCGCTGCGGCGATACCGGCGTCGAGCGCGCGTCGCGTCGATTCGACCAGGGCTTCATCGGCCGGGTCGGCATGGTCGCCGATGACGACCGTGACCGCGGAATCGGCCACCCAGCCATTGATCGACACCGCGAAGTCCAGGCTCAGCACATCGCCGTCACGCAGCACGTAGTCATGGGGCTTACCGTGCAGCACAGCGTCGTTGACCGACAGGCAGATGACATTCCGAAACGGGCCACGGCCGAATGACGGCGCGTAGTCCCAGTAGCAGGATTCCGCGCCTCGGTCATCGATCAACGCGCGGGCATGCTGTTCGAGCTGCATCAGGTTCACGCCGGGCTCGGCCTCGATCGACAACGTCGCCAGAGTTTCGGCGACGAATCCACCGGTCACCGCCATCTGGTCGATCTCCGCGGCGGTCTTGAGCTCGATCACGTTCGCCTCCAGGTGACTGCGGTATTCGTATACCGACCGCGACCGTACCAGCGCCGGTACTTGAATACCGACTATGCTTTCCCGATGGTCCGGGTGCCCCTCAGTTCCGAACAGGTGGAAGCCGGACGACGCCTCGGTGCGTTTCTCCGGGCCGCCCGGGCCGGTCGTGCCCCGGACGTGATCGCGCGCGCCGCCGGCATCTCGCCGGAGACCTTGCGCAAGATCGAGGTCGGCAGGATCCCGAGCCCCAGCTTCGGGACCGTGGTCGGGCTTTGTGATGCGCTTGGACTGTCCCTGCAAAGCGCCGTCGATGTCTGGCGGCCGACCGACGACAAACGGATGGCGATCTAGCGGCCCCGCAACAGCTAGATGCCCCGCAGGTTGGGAATCGCCTGCCGCGGCCCGAAACGTGGATTCGAGGCCAGCCCGCTCGCTTCGAGGAGCCGCACCGCGCGGTGGCGGTGCGGACGCAGCGGCTCGAGCAGTTCCCTCATCGCGGGGTCGTCGATCGGGTGACCGAGCAGGCTCCAGCCGATCATCTTGGCAAGGTGGAAGTCGCCGACCGACAGCGCATCGGCGTCGCCGAAGGCCCGTTGAGCGGTCTCGGCGGCGGTCCATTCACCGATGCCCGGCAGGGACATCATCGCCGCGCGGGCCTGCTCCGAGGTGCGGGTGCCGAGGCGCTCCAGCGAATCGGCGCGTTGCGCGCACCCCACGATGGTGCGGGCGCGGCCGGGGTCCACGTTGGCCAGGTGGAACTCCCAGGACGGGATGCGCCGCCATACCTCGGCCGCGGGCGGCACCCGCATGTGCGCCGGCGCGGGGCCCGGGGCCGGCGCCCCGTACTTGGTGACGAGGGCGCGCCACGCGCGACGGGCGTCCTTTCCGTAGACCCGCTGTTCGAGCACGGCGGGAACGAGGGCCTCGAGCACCCGGTCGGTGCGGCCGAGCCGCAGATGCGGCACCCGGCGCAACGCGGTCGCGATCGTGGGTTCGTCGGGCGCGAAGTCCGCCGGCCGATCGTCGGCACCGAGCTGGGCCGGCAGGGTTTCGGTGAATTCTGCTGCGCCGCTGCCCCATGCCTCGCAGTCGACGGTGCCCGGTGGCGTCCGAGTGATTCGCGCGGTGACCGGACCGGAGCGCATCAGGCTGGTTCGCCAGATCGCGCCGTCGGGGGCGTCGTGATAGCACGGGTCCGCGCGCCCGCGGCGCAACGGCGACAGTGTCAGACCGGGGCTGGCCGGTCCGTCGAAGACGACGCTGCAATCGACCCGGACCGAGCTGTGCACCGCACCAGGCTATGCGACGGCGACATCCGCCTTGTCCGGATAGAAGGCGATGTGCCCGGCGATCTGCGCGACGGCCGGGTACGGCTCCTGGTACGTCCAGATGGCGTCCTCGACCGTGTCGCCGGCGGCGGTGACGACGTGGTAGTAGCTCGCGTCGCCCTTGAACGGACAGTACGTCTCGGTGTCGCTGGGCCGCAACCGGTCGGCCGCCACATCGGCCAGCGGGATGTACTGCACCCCCGGATAGGTGGCTTCCTGCAGGGTCAGCGCGTCGTTGGTGTCCGCGACGACCTCGCCGTTGACGCGAACGACGACGTGCTTACCTGTCGGTTCGACGGTGATCGGATGGGCTTCGGTGGGTTCGAGTACCGGTCGGTCGGTCATATTCTGGGCAACGGTCGCCACCGGGCGTTTGTTCCGTCCATCCTGAACGAATCTCGGTGTGCGCAACTCCGCAGCGAAATTCACACGGCCTCAGCGAGATTGGCCACCGAGCGGCCGGCGCGTCGCGGCGATAGGCTCTGACCCGTGCTGGAAGCCCTGTCTCGGCGCTCCGTCCTTCGCGGCACGCTCCTCATCCCGCTCGGCGCGGCACTCGGCGGCGGTGCGCTGGCGCGGGCGAGCACCGGTCTCCTGCGCGACCGTCCGCACCTCACGCACGGGATCGCCGCGGGCGATGTCCACCAGGACGGAGCGTTGATCTGGGCCCGTTCCGACGCGCCGGCAACCATGCTCGTCGAGACCGCCGCCACCGAGAGCTTCGCCAACCCCGCGACGGTGCGCGGCCCACTGCTCACCCCGGACACCGACGGCACCGGGCGGGTGCGTATCACCGGGCTGGACCCCGGCCGGCAGGTGCACTACCGGGTCACCCTCGAGAGCGAGGACGGCGCCCGCAGTGAGCCGCTGACCGGAATGTTCACCACCGCACCCGCGGCGCCCACCGACGTCAAATTCCTGTGGTCGGGCGACGTCGTGGGGCAGGGCTGGGGGATCAACACCGACACCGGGATGACGGTGTGGTCGGTGATGGCCGACCGCAACCCGGACTTCTTCATCCATTCCGGTGACGCCATCTACGCCGACAACCCCGTCGAGGCCACCCAGCGCCAGAATGACGGCCGGATCTACCGCAATGTCACCGCAGCCGGCAAAGCACAGGTGGCGCAGGCTCTCGACGACTTCCGCGGCAACTATCAGTACAACCTCACCGATCACCACTATCGGCGGTTCAACTCCGAGGTCGCCCAATACATCCAGTGGGACGACCACGAGACGTTGAACAACTGGTATCCCGGGGAGCACCTGGGCGGCCAGAATCGCGCGGGTTACACCCAACTGGACGTCGACACGCTGGCCGGGTTCGGCTTCCGGGCGTGGAGTGAATGGCAACCCATCGACGTCCGCGAGTCCGTCGACGGCAGGGTGTACCGCAAGGTGAGCTACGGTCCCCTGCTCGACGTGTTCATGCTCGACATGCGCAGCTACAAGGACCCGAATCCCAACGACTGGTCGCCGTTCGGCCAGGACGGCATTCTCGGTGCGCGGCAGTCGCAATGGCTGATCGATTCGCTGCGCGGTTCCACGGCCACCTGGAAGGTCATCGCCAATGACCTGCCGCTGGGCATCGTGGTCCCCGACGCGATGACCGACCCACCCGTCGGGCCGAAATCCATGGAGGCGGTGTCACAGGGCGACCCGGGCGCACCGCTGGGGCGAGAGCTCGAGTTCGCGCGAATCCTGAGCGCCGCCAAGGATGTTCGCAACATGGTGTTTCTCACCGCGGATGTGCACTATACGGCCGCGATCTCGTATCAGCCCGATCGCGCTGCATACCAGGACTTCAGCCCGTTCTGGGAGTTCGTCTCCGGTCCGCTGAACGCCGGTGCGTTCCCGCAGAGTCCGGTCGACCCGACCTTCGGTGCGCGATACGAGTTCGTGCACGCGCCCGCCCAACCCAACGTTTCGCCCGCCGAGGGTTTTCAGCACTTCGGCGAGGTCTGCATCGACAAGGACTCCGCGACGATGACCGTGACCCTGTGCGACAGCACCGGAAAGACGCTCTGGTCCAAAGACTTCCCGGCCGCCTGAGGCCGCGGCCGGCTAGTGCGGCCGGCCGGCGATCCTGTCGGCCACGACGGCGATGGGTGACGTGCTCGATCGTCCCCGGTCTTCGTGCCAATCGGCCGCCTTGTACGCCAGATACATGCCACGCACACCCAGCCAGCGCAGCGGTTCGGGTTCCCAGTCGCGTGACTTATGCCCTACCCACGGCAACTCGGTGCGCGGGGTGCGGCGGTCGAGCACCAGATCGGCGAGGGTGTGTCCGGCCAGGTTGGTGGCGGTGACGCCGTGGCCGACGTATCCCCCGGCCCAGCCAAGGCCAGTCTTGCGGTCCAGGGCGATGCCGGCTTCCCAGTCGCGGGGGACGGCCAGCACGCCGCACCAGCCGTGCGCGATGGGGATGCCGCGGGTCTGCGGCAGAATCCCGTGCAGGATCGCGGTCAGGTGTGTGATGGTCCGCTGCGGCACCTGCCCGTCCCGGTCGATGCGCGAGCCGTACCGGTACGGGACGCTGCGGCCGCCGATCGCGATCCGGTCGTCGACGGTGCGCTGCGCGTAGAAGAAGCCGTGCGCGGTGTCGCTGAGGGTTTCGCGGCCCTCCCAGCCGATCGAATCCCAGACGTCGGCGGAGATCGGGTCGGTGGCGATCATCGAGCTGTTCATCGGCAGCCAGCGCCGCCGCAGCCGGGGTAGCTCCGCGGTGAACCCCTCCGTCGCGCGCAGCACGATCGGGGCGGTGACGGCGCCCAGGGGCGTGGTGACCCGCCCCGGCCGGATGTCGGTGGCCGGTGACAGCTCGTAGACGGCGACGCCGAGCCGCTCGACGACGTCGGCCAGGCCGCGAACCAGCCGGGCCGGCTGCACCCGGGCACAGTGCGGGGTGTGGTAGGCCGACACCACCCCGTCGAGTCGAATGCGTTGCGCGACTTCGGTGTTGGTCAGTGGGGTGATCCCGTCGACCTTCCAGCTGAGTTCTTCGTCGAGCTCCGCGGCGAGCCGGGCGGCCTGGGCCTGGTTACGGGCGATCTGCATCGTGCCGCCCTTGACGATGCCCGCGTCGATGTCCTCGGCTGCCGCGACGCCGATCACCTCGTCGACGGCGTCGTTGAGGGCCTGTTGCCACGCCAGCACGCCGTCGCGCCCGTACCTCTGGGCCATCCGGTTGCGGTCACCCGGCACCAGCCCGGACAGCCAGCCGCCGTTGCGGCCCGAGGCACCGAAGCCGGCGAACCTGGCCTCCAGCACGGTGATGCGCAGCGAGGGGTCGGTCTGCTTCAGGTAGTAGGCCGTCCACAGCCCCGTGTATCCGGCGCCCACGATGCAGACGTCGGCGTCGCGGTCACCCGGCAGTGCCGGACGCGGGGACGGGTATTTGACGAACCAGTTCGAGACGCGACCGTTGACGGGGGTGGACACTCCCCGATTCTGGCAGGGCTGACAAGCGAGGGTCGAACCCATGCCTCGGAGATGGTGTAATCGGCAGATGGCCGGCCTTGACCGCCACGGCGCGGTGTTCGTTCTGCCGCTGGGTGACGACGAGAACCGATTTCATCCCGACCGCCTGGCGGCGGTCAACGCCGCCCTCGACGAGGTGGAGGCCGCCGACGGCCCCAGAGCGGTCGTCACCACCGGAGCGGGCAAGTTCTACTCCAACGGGCTGGACCTGGATTTCATGTCGTCCAATCCCGCTGCGGCCGAAGCGAATCTGCAGACCGTGCACGCGATGTTGGCACGTGTACTGGCCTTCTCCGCGCCGATCGTCGCGGCCGTGCAGGGCCATGCGTTCGCCGCAGGCGCGATGTTGGCGCTGGCCCACGACGCGATCGTCATGCGGGCCGACCGCGGCTTCTTCTGCCTGCCGGAGGTGGATCTCGGGATCCCCTTCACCGCGGGGATGAACGCGTTGATCCGGTCCAGGCTGCCGATCGCGACCGCGCACGAGGCGATGACGACCGGGCGCCGCTACGGGGGCGAGGAGGCCAGGACGGCCGGCATCGTCGCGGCCACTGCGGGCGAGGGCGAGGTGCTCGACACCGCCGTGGCGCTCGCCGAACAACGCGCCGCGAAGGCCGGTGACGTCTTCGGTGCCATCAAGGCGCGGCTGTATGCCGAGGTCATCGCCGAGCTCACCGCCTGAACCAACCTGATTGTCGGACCTGGGGGGCAGGCTGGTCGCCATCCACGATAGGAAGGTGCGGCCGCGATGTGCTGGAGGTGCGACCATCCCAACGCCACCCAAGACGACTACCTCGACGTTCTGCGGTCGGAGATGGTCGAGCACGGTTGGGCGGTGCAGTACGTCGAAAGTGACCGAAACCCGTTCGCGTACACGGTCGGACTTCATGACTGCGGCCTGCCCGAGCTCTTGGTGACGGGCGTGTCGCCGCCCAGGGCGCGGCGGCTGTTGAACGCCGTGGCGCGCGACGCCATGCGTGGTCGCCCGCTGACTCCCGGCGGCCAGATCCCGATCCAGGACGGGCCGCTGGTCGAGATCGTCGAGGTCGATCATCCCGACGCCCACATGGGGTGGGCCATCGCGTTCGGCGGCCCCGGCATCCGGGCGCTGCAGTTGGTCTGGGCAGACGGCCATGGACGCTGGCCGTGGGCGGCCGAGTTCTGTGACGGGAGGCGGCGCCAGCCGGTGCTCGGCATCCGGGCGACAGCGCCCTGATCGACCCCGCGAACGCGATGGCCGGTTCCCCCGATCGGGGGACAAGCGATTCATCCCGTCCGGGGCCCGATCACCGGACAGACGTGGCGGCCTGGGTGCAGCAGTCTTGAGTCATCACCGGAGAACACCGGCGCAAGACCTGAAAAAGACACTCACACAGGAGAACTCACATGAACGCCAACATCATCCGCCGGCTCGCCCTCCCGGTCGTCTCGGCAGGCATCATCGGCGGCGCCGCCCTCGGAATGGCCGGCATGGCCAACGCGGCCACCCCTACCCAGCCGACCGGTCCCGGCTACTCCTACTCACCCGGCGTCAAGGCCCACCCCGCCCCCGAGGCCCAGCCGGGCGCCCGCTGGCACAAGGGATCACACCACCTGTCCGCCCTGCAGCCCAGCACGGTCAAGTAGACCGCCCACACACTTGAGGCCCTCCCCGAAGCGACCCCGGGGAGGGCCTCAACTTCGGTGTGCCGGTGGGTTCTCAGAACGCGTAGCGGTGGTACTGGGCCAGGTAGCGCAGCCGGGGCAGCAGCCTCATCGCCGTGAGGGTCGCCCGGTAGTACCAGGGCACCCGCGCCAAGGCGTCGTTGTCGATGGCCGAATCCCAGGCCAGCAGCCGCACTCCGGGCACTGCGTCGACGATGTCGTCGGGGGCGTCGATCGCCCAGTGCAGCGTCGCCCCCGAGCGCCGCACCACGGTGTTGGTCCACTGCGACTTGATGCCCAACCTGTTGAACGCGTCGAACTGCAGTTCCCCGGACGGGAAACGGTCGACGATCCGGCGAAACAGTCCGACGCCCTCCTCCCGGGTCAGGTACATGGTCAGGCCCTCGCCGATGGCCAGCACCGGACGGTCGTCCGTCACGTCACCGAGCCAGGCCGGGTCGGTGACCGAGGCGGCGACGACGTGGTAGTGGTCGCGTGCCGGGTAGAGCTGTCTGCGGAGTTCGGCGACGTCGGGGTAGTCAACGTCGTACCACTCGACGGCGGGGCCGGGGTCGAGCCGCAAGAATCGTGCGTCCAGCCCGCAGCCCAGGTGTAGCACCACCGCCTCGGGGTGCACGGCCAGGAACTGGCGGGCCCACTTGTCGAAGTGCGCGGTGCGGGTGGTCACCGCCGGCGAGTTCGCCGCCGTGATCGAGGTCTTCGTCCAGTCGTAATCGATGCGGTCGACGATGTCCTTGGCGAACCGGTCACCCAGGATCGGCTCCGGAAGGTCCGCGTCCAGCGCCTTGGCGTAGAACGTGGCCAGCATGGTCTGCGGCGCTCCGCTGAGGTCGACGTGCAGTTTCTCGGTCACGTCGACCGAGGCTAGTCCCTAGGCGGCCAACGCCACATCCTCGGTGAAGACGTTCTCGAGCGTCGCCAGGTCGCCCGACTGCGCCGCCGACAATGCACCGAGCAACCGTTTCTGCTCAGCGCCACTGGGCGTTTCGCGGCCCTCGCCGGCAAGGTGTCTACGCGCACGGCTGACGAGCTGCCGCGCGTTGCCCTCCGTCACGCACACCACCGCGGCGACCTCCGCGTACGAATAATCGAAAGCTTCCCGCAGCACGTATGCCGCCCGCTCGGTCGGTGACAGCCTCTCGAGGAGTCGGCGCGTGGCGTGTTCCAGTTCTTCACCCCGTTCGACGCCGAGCAGCGGGTCGGCACCGGGATCCACCCGCTCGGCAAGCCAAGGGCCGAGGCAGGTTTCGCGACGAGCCCGCGCCGACTGCAGGGAGTTCAGGCAGAGCCGCCGGGTCGTCGTGGCCAGGTACGCCATCGGGTCGACCACCGCCTTGCGGTCGCAGACCTGCCACCGCAGCCAGGCATCCTGCACGATGTCCTCGGCCTCTGTGCAATCGTTCAGTATCCGATAGGCGATGCAGAACAAGCGATCTCGCACCGCGAGGAATGCCGCCACCGCCTGGTCGAGCGAATCCGCTGACATCGGTCATTCCCCTTCGCTGGAACTCGGACTCGGGACTCGGGATCAGACGGCCGCGCCGCCGCCGTCGGCGTGCAGGGTGGAACCCGTGATGAAGCTGGACCGCGGGGAGGCCAGAAACAGCACCGCCTCGGCGATCTCCGCCGCGTGTGCCGTCCGGCCGAGAGGCAACGCGCGGCCGAGTTCTTCGTTGGTCTCGCCCCATTCCGCGTACACCCCGTCGGTGCGGGTGGGGCCGGGGGCCACGCTGTTGACGCGGACACCGTGCGTGCCGAATTCGACGGCCCAGGTGCGGGTCAGCGATTCCAGTGCCGCCTTGGAGGCGCTGTAGCCGGACGCGCCGGGCACGCCCTTGAACGCGACCATGCTCGTGACGTTGACGATGCTGCCGCGCCCGCGTTCGAGCATCCCCGGCACCAGCGCGGCGACCAGGAAGTAGGCGCCACGGACGTTGGTGTCGAAGATCGACTCGAAGCTCGCGACGCTCTGTTCGACGGTAACGGCGCCGGGGAAGGTGGCCGCGTTGTTCACGACGATGTCGACGCTTCCGCACTGCTCCACCAACGACTTCACCGAGTCCAGGTCCGACAGGTCCGCCTGGACGAAACGGGCGTTCTCGCCGATCCCCGCCGCCGCCTTCTCGCCGCGTTCGCGGTCCCGGCCCGTGACGATGACGTCGGCCCCCTCGGCCGCCATCAAGCGAGCGGACTCCCAGCCGATGCCCGCGGTACCGCCGGTGATCAGCGCTGTGTGCTGTGCCAATTCCATGAGCTCAGCCTGTCGCCTGCGAGCACCCATCGGACCCTTGGAAATCCGTAGTCGACCCGTGGTCCGTGGCCGGTCCGGCCGGCGGTCAGGTGGCGTGTTGCCGTCCGCGAAGCTGCCTGCGCGACCTGATCCCGAGCTTGGCGAACACCTTCCTCAGGTGCCATTCGACGGTGTGTGCGCTGATGAACAGCTGCGCGCCGATCTCCTGATTGGTCAGCCCGGCGCCGGCCAGCGCGGCGATCTGCGCCTCCTGCGCCGTCAGCCCGTCTCCCGGGCCCGCGGCCCGCTTGTGTGTCTGCTCGCCGGTGGCGTCCAGCTCGATCCGCGCACGTTCGGCGAAGGCCTCCGCCCCCATCCGGCCGAACATGTCGTGGGCGATACGCAACTGCTCGCGCGCGTCCACCCGTCGGTGCTCCCGGCGCAGCCACTCCCCGTACACCAGGTGTGCGCGGCCGAGGTACACCGCCATCCGGGTGCGCCCGAGTCGTTCGACCGCCTCGCGGTAGTGGTCCTCCGCGGTCCGTCCACCCTCGAGCAGCGCGCGGGATCGCGCCAGAGTGCCCAGGGCCCAGTCCGTTCCGGCGGCTTCCGCGTGTTCCTCGAGGCTCGCCAGCGCATTGACCGCCTCCGCTCGTTCGCCGCATCGCATGCCTGCCTCGATGAGTTCGACGAGGGACATGCAATAGGGGCCGAGATCCTCGTATTCGCACGCCTGCCGCGCTGCGGTGAACGCCTCCCGGTAGCGACCGAGACTGTTGTCGAGTATCGCGGTGAAGCAACCGACCAAGCCGCTGACCCTGCCCTCGCCCCTGGCGCCCGCGCGTGCCGCGACGGCCTCGAGCATCCTCACCGATTCGGGCTCCACGCCGCGCCAGACGGTGAGTGATACCGCGTGGTACCGCACCGGCGCATATCCGGTTGCGGCGGCGATCGTGTCGGCCTCTTCGATCAGCGTTGCCGCCGTGTCGAATTCCCCCGCGAACACGTGGATGCCCGCCCGGGTCGCGAGGGCGAGCGGGAGCATCGCGAGCGTGCCTGCTTCGCGCGCGAGGCGGACCGCGGTGGTCGCCACGTCGTGCCACATGCCGTCGTCCCAGAGTTCACCCGCGGCGCATTCGTGCGCGATGGGAAAGCCCTTCCAGAACAAACCCGTGACATCGCCGTCGGCGTGCCGGGCCGCGTCGAGGATCTCGCTCAGCGCGGTGCGCAGCGTCGGCAGGCTCGCCTGGAGGCCATCGGTGTACCGCTTGGCGAGCCCATCCAACAGCAGATCGTTCGGGCGCGGTGGTTGCGGCCCTGCGGGCGCCCTGGCGGCCGGTTCGGCCACCACGATCGGGCCGCCGTGCGGGCAGAGCCGTCCCGCGTACATGGCCGCCCCGAGCGCGTCGAGATAGGTTTCCCTGGCGAGGCCGTCGTCGAGCCTCTCCAGGCCGCGGGCGGCGTCGAGAAGCCCCAGAGCCGCTTCGGTGACGGTTGGCGCCGAGTCGCCCCCGCCACGACTTTCACCGAACGCGATGTGGGCCCGCAGCCGGGCGGCCTGCGCACGCGCCAGGGCGTCGAGGGGCCCCATCTCCGCCGTCGCCAGCAGCTGGTACGCGGCATCGGGGGCTGCCGCCGCGACCTTCGCCTCCGCGGCGGCCAGCGCCCGCGCCCCGCGTCGCACCGGATCCGAGGTCAACTCCGCAGCGCGCTGCAGGAACGCCGCCGCCGCGGCGACGCCACCCCTGGCCTGCGCCCGGTCGGCCGAACGCTCCAGTTCACCGGCGACGGCGTCGTCGGTTCCGGTCGCCGCATTGGCGCCGTGCCAGGCCCGCCGATCGGGATCGGCCCCGGGATCGGTGGCCTCGGCGAGCGCGCGGTGCACCTGGCGGCGGTCGTGCAGGTCCGCGGCGAGATAGGCGGCCGAGCGCATCAGCGGATGACGGAAGCGCACGCGGGCGCCGATCTCGATCAGTCCCGCGGCCTCGGCGGGCGCGGCGACGTCGGCGGAGATACCGAGCCGGTCGGCGGCGCGGATCAGCAGGGCGGTGTCCCCGACCGGCTCCGCCGCCGCCGTGAGCAGCAGGCGCTGGGTCGGGGCGGGAAGCGCCCGGACGCGCCGCAGGAAGCTCTGTTCGATCCGGCCCGCCGGTTTGTGTGCGCCGGGGCGCCCGAACCCGCCCTCGGTGGCGGCCGGGTCGCGGGGCAGCTCCAACAGGGCCAGTGGGTTGCCGCGAGCCTCGGCGACGATCCGGTCCCGGACCCGTACATCCAGTCCGCCACGAATCACCGAGTCGAGAAGTGCACGGGCATCACCGTCGACCAGGCCGTGGATTGACAACTCGCGCAAGCCCTTCAGCTCGTCGGCGGCGTCGTCGCGCGCCGCGAAGACGAACCCGACCGGCTCGGCCAGCAGCCGACGCGCGACGAACGCCAGCGTCTGCGCCGACACCCGGTCGAGCCATTGCGCGTCGTCGATGACACACATCAAGGGCCGGTCGGCCGTCGCGGCCGAGAGCAGACTCAACACTGCGAGACCGACGAGGAAACGGTCGGGCGCCGGCCCCGCGCGACGCCCGAACGCCGTGTCCAGCGCATCGCGCTGCGGGGCAGGCAGCCCATCGACATGGCCCAACAGACGCGCGCACAGCTGGTGCAGTCCGGCGTACGCGAGCTCCATATCGGATTCGACGCCGGTGGCCCGCGCGAGCCGGCAACCCGTCGCGCGCTTCAGCAGGTGCTGCAGCAGTGCGGTCTTGCCGACGCCCGCCTCGCCGCGCAGCACGAGAACCCGACTCTGACCCGCCCGCACGTCCGAGATCAGCCGGTCCAGCGACGCGCACTCCTCGGCCCTACCGCGCAACGGAGTTGACGGATGGTCGCTCGCCATTCGCACCGCCGTGATCTTGATAGCCCGGGTTACTCAGGCTACAACGGACAGCTACCCGCCGTCTGCCCTCGTCCGGCTCTTGCCCTTGGCGTGGCGCAAACCCGCCCAGAACTTGGCGGCCTCACGGATCGATTCCTCGACCGGCCGCGGCTCCCAGCCCAATTCGCGGACGGCCTTGCCGTGATCGACCGGGGCCTCGGCGCGCATCAGCCGAAGCGAGCTCAGCGACAGCCGCTCGTCGGTGCCGCGCAGCTTGGCCTTGGCACTGCCCGCCGCGGCCAGCGCGTAGGACACCGGCAGCGGGATCGACCTCGTCGGTGCGGGCATTCCGGCGGCATCGGCGGCGATGCGGACCACCTCGGCATTGCCGATCATCTTCTCCGAGATCAGATACCGCTCGCCGACCCGGCCGCGCCCGGCGCCCAGAATCGTCGCGCGCGCGGCGTCGTCGACGCCGACGGCTTCCAGCTCGATGCCGCCCATCACGAACGGCAGCTTGCCGAACGCCGCGCTGGCGATCATCGCGCCATGGGGCGTGCGGCCCCAGTCCCCGCTGCCGTAGGTCGTCGACACGCACATCGCGACGGCGGGCAGGCCGTGTTCGGCGGCGTAGGCCAGCACGAGTCGTTCGGCCAGGACCCGGGAGCGGACGTACGGGGTCAGGCCCCCGAGTTCACGGTCGCCGATGACGTCGTCCTCGGTGGCGACGTGGCCGCGGCGCCGGCCGACGGTGACGTAGCTGCTCGTGAAGACGAAACGGTCAGAGGCCGGCCGTCACCGCGATGTCGAGGACGTTGCGGGTGCCCTCGACGTTGGTGCGGAACAACGGCGCCGGGTCGCGCAGCCACCCGCGGGCGTCGACCACGCAGTAGTAGACGTCGTCGACGCCGGCCATCGCCTCGCGCAGCGTGCCGTCGTCCCAGATGTCGCCGAGGAACCGGATGACGGGCAGGTCGTCGATTCCGATGGTGGTCGCGGTGGGCCGGACCATGACCCGGACCGCATGCCCGTCGGCGACGAGTTGCCGCGTGACGTGTGAGCCGAGGAAGCCGTTGGCCCCGATCACCAGCTTCGGTTGGGCGGTCACGGCCGGTTCCGGCCTGCGTATTGTTCGAGCCACGCCGCCGCCTCGTCGGGTAGCGTGCCCAGCTCGTGGGCCCTGCGGCACCACTTCCTCGCCGCGGAGACGAAGCGCAGCGGGTTGTAGATGTCCTCCTGCCTGCGCCACCGCCCGTCACCGGCGTAGGTGAGGATCGAGATGTTGGTCGCGCTGATGATCGTGCCGTCGCCGGGGTCTCGCATCGGGTTGTCCAGCTCGCAGACGATCCGCCCGCTCGGTTCGTCGATCACCGACCAGAGCGACGGGAACGACGTCAGGTAGCTGCCGGGGAAGGTCTCCATCGTCTTCCAGATCCAGGCCCGTACCTCCTCGCGGCCGTGCATGGTGCCCGCGGCGTGCTCGACGTAGGTGATGTCCGGCGAGTACTGGTCGACCCACGGATCCCAGTCCCGCGTCCGGGCGGCCCCGTCCACCGTCGCCTCGAAAATCTGGAATGCCGCGACGAGCTCGTCACGGCTGAAAGGGCTACCCGTCACGCAAGAACTAGAACACGTTCCACTCCGCTCTGTCGAGTGTCGCGGTGGTCGTCGCGAGGAACTATCCGTGGCATCGGACTGTTGTAGAAGTAGCCGAAACCGAGGCATCGAGGAGGGTCAGTGGCAAGCCAATACAACAAGAACCCCAATGCGGTCGCCGCGTTGTCACCCGAGCAGTACCAGGTGACGCAGAAGAGTGGCACCGAACGTCCGTTCACCGGTGAGTACTGGGACAACCACGAACCCGGCATCTACGTCGACGTGGTCTCCGGCGAACCGCTGTTCGCCTCGGTCGACAAGTTCGACAGTGGTTCGGGCTGGCCGAGCTTCACGCGGCCCATCCGGGAGCCGAACGGCTCGGACAACGTCGTGGAGAAGCGCGACTTCTCGCATCTGATGATCCGTACCGAAGTGCGCTCGGCGCACGGCGACAGCCACCTCGGGCATCTGTTCAACGACGGGCCGCGCGAGGCGGGCGGGTTGCGCTACTGCATCAACTCGGCTTCGCTGAGGTTCATCCACCTCGACGACCTCGACGCCGAGGGATACGGGCAGTACAAGACGCTGTTTTCCAACCAGGAGGCACAGGCATGAGCGACAACAGGAAGGCCATCCTGGCCGGCGGCTGCTTCTGGGGCATGCAGGACCTGATCCGCAAGCAGCCGGGTGTGGTGGAGACGCGCGTCGGCTACACCGGCGGCCGCAACGACCACCCCACCTACCGCAACCATCCCGGTCACGCGGAGGCGATCGAGATCGTCTACGACCCCGGGCAGACCGACTTCCGCAACCTGCTCGAGTTCTTCTTCCAGATCCATGATCCGACGACCAAGGACCGCCAGGGCAACGACGTCGGAAGCAGCTACCGGTCGGCGATCTTCTACGTCGACGACGAGCAGAAGCGCGTCGCGGTCGAAACAATCGCCGACGTCGACGCGTCGGGGCTGTGGCCGGGCAAGGTGGTCACCGAGGTGACACCGGCCGTTGATTTCTGGGAGGCCGAGCCCGAGCACCAGGACTACCTGGAGCACTACCCCAACGGGTACACATGCCACTTCCCGCGGCCGGGCTGGAAGCTGCCGAAGCGGCAAACCGCCTCGCAGTAGTGGTCAGCCGGCAGCGCGGCGACGCACGACGATGCGCCCGCCGCGCTTGGGCGTGAAGGCGACGCCCCGGAAGTGGATCTTCTCGTCCGGGGCATCGTCAGTCTCGATCACGAAGTGCCGCAACACTGTTCGCAACACCACGTCTATCTCGACATTGGCGAACGCGGCGCCGACGCACCGTCGGGTTCCGCCGCCGAACGCCACCCATGCTGTCGGCGGGCGCTTGCCCATGAAGCGGTACGGATCGAAGCGCTCGGGATTGGGGAAGGCCTCGGGGTTGGCGTGCACGTTGCCGATCCCGACCATCACGGTGTAGCCGTGCGGAATCCGCCACTCGCCGACGTCGAGGTATGGCGCCGCCACGTGGCGCCCGGCAAAGTCGATCACCGTCCGGTTGCGCTGCAGTTCGAGGATGGTTGCCTGGCGGTACTCGTTGCCGCCCTCGTCGTCCTCCCTGACGAGTTCGGCGAGGACCTCCGGGTGGCGGCGCAACCGCTCGAACGCCCACCCCAGCGTCGAGGCCGTGGTCTCATGACCCGCGCCCAGGAGGGTCAGCAACTCATCGGAGATGTCCTGGCGCGACATGGGCGTGCCGTCGTCGTACCGGCTCCGCAGCAGCAGCGCCAGGATGTCATCGCGATCGTCGAGATTCGGGTCGGCCTCGGCCTTGTCGATCAGCGTGAACACGGTGTGGTCGAAGTTGCGTCGGAACTCCGCGAGCCGGCCCCACGGGCTGCGGCGCCCGGTGTCGAACGGCGGCTGCGGCAGCGTGGCCAACCGTGAGCCCAGCTTGACCCACGGCGGGAGGATCTCGCGCAGATAGTCGAGTTCGGCACCATCGGCACCGAATACCGTTCGCAGGATCACGTTCAGCGTGATCCTGTTCATCGGCTCGAGCGTGCGGAATTCGCGCCCCCGAGGCCAGGTCGCGGTCTCGCGCAGCGTCTCCTCCTCGATGATTTTCTCGTAGTTCTTGATGCTCTGGCCGTGGAACGGCGGCGCGAGCAGCTTGCGCCGCTTGCGGTGGTCGGCACCGTCGAGCGCGAACACCGAACCCGGCCCGAAGATCCTGCTGAGATTGGGTTTCACGTTGGTCAGGTCCTCGGTGCTCGCGAGGAACACCTGCCGCACCAATGCCGGGTCGGAGACGACGACGCTGCGGCCGAAGAACGGGACGTTGATCTCGAAGACCGCACCCAAACGCTTGACGCCGTTCCGCATGGCCCACCGGCGGAAGCCGGCCAGCAGGACACCCTGGACGGGCATCGGCAGGCGGACGACCGGCGGGCGCTTACCCGCGGGCGTCATCGATGGAGATGTCGATGACGAATCAGCAGTCTCGGCCGTGGCAGCCGCTACGTCGGCCATGTATGGATCACTCCCAACCGGGTCGCTGGTACTACGGTGTACCGCACGTTTGTGTAGTACGGTACCGCTTGGTACCAAGCAAGCGCAAGGGTTTTCGGAGGCGAGATGACGTCAGCACTCGACGCCCCCGGCACGCCGGCCGGTAACCCCGCCGAACCGTTCCGCGACCGGCTGCTCGACGGGCTGGCGGCCTCGATCGGCGAGCGGGGCTACCGCGACAGCACCGTCGCCGACATCGTGCGCCACGCGCGGACCTCGAAGCGCACCTTCTACGAGCAGTTCGCCAGCAAGGAGGAGTGCCTGATCGAGCTGTTGCGCCGGAACAACGAGGACCTCATCGCCAACATCGTCTCGGCCGTCGACCGCGAGGCGGACTGGCACCAGCAGATCCGTCAGGCCGCCATCGCCTATGTCGATCACATCGGGTCGCGTCCGGCGATCACGCTCAGCTGGATCCGCGAAGCCCCCGCGCTCGGCGCCGCTGCCCCTCCGCTGCACCGCCTGGCGATGGAGCACCTGACCGACATGCTGGTCGACCTGACGGACAGCCCGGGGTTCCGGCGGGCGCAGTTGTCCCCGATCTCGCGTCCGCTCGCGCTCATCCTGCTCGGCGGTCTGCGCGAGCTGACCGCGCTGTTCGTCGAGGACGACCATGACGTGCGGGGCATCATCGAACCCGCGATCTCCGCGGCGACGGCGATTCTCGGTCCGCGCGCGTCCTAACGCAGCAGCAGGCGCGCCGACTTCTCCCGCCGGTCGGCGATCTCGGCGTAGGACGCATGGCCCATCCCGGCGCGCACCAGGGCGCCCGAGTACAGCATCTCCAGCGAGTCGACCACGTCGGGATCGGTGCGCGGCCCCAGCCGGTCGCGGATGTCACGGCCGATCGGTAGCCGCACCACCTCGACATCGGGGTCCTTGCCCAGCAGCGCGGTGGTGACCGCGCCCGCGAAGTCCGGTTCGTCGGCGACCAGCATCGCGATGTGCCGCAGCACCTCGATCACCCGCGCGGCGCGATCGTCGGCTTCGTGCGCCGCCGGCGGCGATGCCGCCAACCGGCGCCAGAACACCTCGGCGACCAAGTGCTCCTCGGACGAGAAGTAGGTGTGCGCGGTGGCGGCTCCGACACCAACCTCCGCCGCCACCCGCCGCACGGTCAGACCGAGAATCCGTCGCGGGAGAGCAGGCCGACCGCGGCCCGGCCCAGGCGATCGACCGTGTCGGCCTACTACGAGGCCCGGGTGCCAGCAACGGCTAAGTTGGACGCGATGAGCGATACCGACACCGCACTGCCCGCCGCCGCCGCGCACCTGTTCGCCCTCGCCGAGCAGGTCACCGGGTTCATGCCCGCCAACGAAGGGCGCGCGCTCTACGACGCAGCCATCCGGTATCTCGGAAACGGGATCGGCGTCGAAATCGGCACGTACTGCGGCAAATCCACGGTGATGCTCGGCGCGGCCGCCCAGCAGACCGGCGGTGTGCTGAACACGATCGACCATCACCACGGGTCCGAGGAACACCAACCCGGCTGGGACTACCACGACACGTCGATGGTCGACCCGGTCACCGGACTGTTCGACACCCTGCCGACGCTGCGCCACACCCTCGACGCGGCCGGGCTCGGTGACCATGTCGTGGCCATCGTCGGGAAGTCACCAGTGGTGGCCCGCGGTTGGCGAACCCCGTTGCGGCTGTTGTTCATCGACGGCGGACACACCGAGGAGGCCGCGCAGCGCGACTTCGACGGGTGGGCCAGGTGGGTCGATCTCGGCGGCACCCTGATCATCCACGACGTGTTTCCCAACCCCGACGACGGCGGCCAGGCGCCGTTCCACATCTACCGCAGGGCGCTGGAGACCGGTGAGTTCCGCGAAGTGTCGGCCGTCGGCTCCATGCGGGTGCTGGAACGGGTGTCGGGCACCGCGGGGGAACTGCCCGGCGTCAACGCTCGCTCGTAGCGCAGGCGCAGTCGTACTCCCCCTCCAGGCCGCGCGGCAGATCCACGCCGCGGAAGATGCCGCTGGCGGCGGTTGTCCGAGACAAGGCGTCGGCGGCGAGGATGACCGCCGCGCCCGTCCAGGTGGTGCGCTCCTCGGGCCACCGCTTACCGTCGGCGAACACCAGGCCGGTCCAGTACGAGCCGTCGTCCTCGCGCAGATGATGCATGGCCGCGAACTGTCCGTGGGCGCGGCTCGAGTCGCCGATGGCATCCAACGCCATTACCAATTCACATGTTTCGGCTCCGGTGACCCATGGACGGTCGTCGACGCAGCGGATCCCGAGGCCGGGAACGACGAAGTCGTCCCAGCGGTCGTCGATGCGTGACCGAGCCTGCGGTCCGCGCAGTGCACCGCCGAGCACCGGGTAGTACCACTCCATCGACCAGCGGGCCTTGGCCACGAACGATTCGGGGTGCGCGGCGATCGCGTGCCCGAGCCGGCCGACCGCGACCTCCCACTCCGGCTGCGGATCGTCGAAGTAGGCCGCCAGCGCCAGCGCGCACCGGATGCTGTGGTACACGCTCGCGCATCCCGTCAGCAGCGCGTCCGGCTCCAGCCCGGAAGAGCTTCTGGCCCAGGAAATCTCGCCACCACTGAGCTGCATGTCCAGCACGAAGTCGACGGCCCTGGTGACGACGGGCCACATGGTCTCGGCGAAGCGGCGGTCTTCGGTGACCAATACGTGGTGCCACACCCCGGTGGCGACGTATGCGCAGAAGTTGCTGTCGCTGTTGGCGTCTTCGACGACACCGTCACGCAGCTGGATGGGCCACGAGCCGTCGGGCCGCTGGGCCGTGTGGCACCAGTCGAACGCCGCCCGCGCGGGCTCGAGCAGGCCGGCGGCAGTCAGCGCCATCGCGTTCTCGACGTGGTCCCACGGATCGGTGTGGCCACCGTCGAACCACGGGAGGGCGCCGGAGGGTTCCTGGGTCGCGGCGATCGACCACGCTGTCTGACGGCACTGCGCCGGCGTGAGAACGCCGGGCACGCCGGGCACCTCAGGTGACAGCAACGCCCACCGGCTTCCGGAAATACAGGGCGACACTCTTGCCGATCAACGGGTTCAGCAGCGATTCGGCGGTCCGGGTCAGCCACGGCTGTTCCATCATGTCCCAGACCAGCAGCTTGTGGTACGCCGTGACGGCGGGGTGATCCGACTTCGATGTTCCGACAGCGCATTTCAGCCACCAGAACGGTGAATGAAGGGCATGGGCATGGTGGGCGTGGGTGAGTCGCAGGCCATGGTTGAGCACCTTGTCGCGCAACGCGTCGGCGCGGTAGATGCGGATGTGGCCGCCCTCGTTGGCGTGATATTCGTCGGACAGCGCCCAGCAGACCCGCTCGGGCAGCCAGCGCGGAACCGTGATCGCCAACGAACCGCCCGGTTTGAGAACCCGGATCAACTCGGCGATCGCGCGGTCGTCCTCGGGAACGTGTTCGAGGATCTCCGAGGCGACGACACAGTCGAAAGTTGCTTCAGCATAAGGCAAGTCGAGCGCATCGCCCTTGACCGCCTCGGCTCGCGCCGAGTCCGGCGCCTCGCCCTGCTCCCGCATCGCCTGCAGAATCTCGTCGACGTTGTTGAGGTCGGCCGTGTTCTGGTCGAAGGCGATGACATCGGCGCCGCGGCGAAACGCCTCGAAGCTGTGCCTGCCGGCCCCGCAGCCCACGTCGATCACCTTCGTGCCCGCACCGACACCGAGCCGGTCGAAGTCGACGGTCAGCATGTCCCGACCCGTTCACGTGCTCGCTGGTAGACCGCCACAGTCTGCGCCGCAACGGATTCCCAACTGAACACGTCCAGCGCGCGGCGTCGTCCGTTGGCGCCGAGGCGTTGAAGCTCCAGCGGCGAGTCCAGCAGTTCGCCGATCACCCGGGTCAGTTCGTCGACGTCGGCGGGCGTCACCAGCCGGGCACATTCGCCGTCGGCGCCGACCACCTCGGGCAGCGCTCCGGCGCGGCTCGCGACGATCGGCGTGCCGCTGGCCATGGACTCCACCGCGGGCAGCGAGAACCCCTCGTACAACGAAGGGATGCAGGCGATCTCAGCCGAGGCCAACAGGTCAGCCAGCTCGGAGTCGGACACACCGCTGGAGGTGTGCACGATATCGGAGATGCCGAGTTCGGCTATGAGCTTCTCGGTCGGGCCGTTGGGTTCGAGCTTCGCGACCAGTTGCACGTCGAGGTCGCGTTCGACACGCAGGCGTGCCACCGCGTGCAGCAGGTGACGCACGCCCTTCAGCGGAACGTCGGCGCTGGCGATCGCGATGATCCGGTTACGGACGCGATGCGCGGCGGGCTTGAACAATTCGGTGTCCACCCCCAGCGGCACCACATGCAGTTGTCCCGGGGCCACGCCGAAGTCTTCGGCGATGTCGGCCGCCGAGGTCGACGAGACGGTGAGCAGTTCGGGAATCCGGCGCGCGACGTCCTTCTGCATTTCGGCGAACCCGTACCACCGGCGTACCAGTGGCTTGCGCCACCACCGCGCGGCGGCCACGTCGACGACCCGGTCCCTGGTGATCGGGTGGTGCACGGTCGCGACCACCGGCAACCCGGCATCGGCAATCTTCAGCAGGCCGGTGCCCAGGCACTGGTTGTCGTGGACGACGTCGAAGTCGTCGCGGCGAGCGGCCAGAATGCGGGCGGCGCGAAGGCTGAACGTGCGGGGTTCGGGGAACCCCGCGGTCCAGGTCGTCAGCAGCTCCAGCAGATCGATGCCGGTCTTGATCTCGCTCGGCCACGGGATCCGGAACGGGTCAGGCTCGCGGTAGAGGTCGAGGCTCGGCACCTTCGTCAGCCGGACCCGTGGGTCGAGCACCTCGGGATAGGGCTGGCCGGACAGCACCTCGACGTCGTGGCCGAGGTCGACCAGGCCACGGCTGAGGTGGCGGACGTAGACCCCCTGCCCGCCGCAATGAGTCTTACTCCGGTAGGACAACAACGCTATGCGCATGCTTAGCTCACGAATACCGAGGCGCGGCCCAGCGGAGTGAATCGGGATCGAGGGCCGGTCTGACCTGGCAAAATAGTGTGACGCAAAGAATCCGAACCCCCCTGGACATGTGTCCAGACTATAGTTTGACGAGCTAGCGGACGCAACGCGGCCGCCCTGCTCTGACTACCACAGCCGGCGCGAACCGTTCTGTTCACCCTGTTGAGTCAGCAACCACCCGGTGGCTACTGAGGTGGCGGGAAGCCGCCGGTGGCGACGGGTCCCCAGCGCTGCGGGGTGACGCGGATCAGGCACTTGCCCTGATCGACCATCGCCTGCCGGTACTCCGCCCAGTCGGGATGCTCGCCCGAGATCGACCGGAAGTATTCGACCAGCGGCTCGACGGCATCGGGCAGATCGATCACCTCGGCCACCCCGTCGACCTGCACATAGGCGTCGTTGAACTCGTCGGACAGCACCATGGCGCTGGCCCTGGGGGTGCGCCGGACGTTGGCCGACTTCGCCCGTTGCGGATAGCTGGCGACCACGATGCGGCCGTCCGCGTCGACGCCTCCCGACACCGGCGAGCTCTGCAGCGAGCCGTCAGCGCGAAACGTGGTGAGCACCATACGATGTCGCGGACGGATGAACTCCAACAGTGAGGACAGGTCGACGGCATCGGCGGTAGCGAATTTCCGGGCCACCCGGCCAGCCTAACGATCGATCGGAAAGCACCTGATGGACGGCAGTGACGCGTTCGAGCGGCTGGTCTCGCTGCTCGACTACCCGATGTTCGTGGTGACCGCGCGCGACGGCGACGAACGCGCCGGCTGTCTGGTCGGCTTCGCCAGCCAGGTGAGCATTTATCCGCAGCGCTTCCTGGTCGGCCTGTCGAAACGCAACCACACGTTCCGCGTCGCGCAGCGTTCCAGCCACCTGGCGGTCCACATCCTGGAGCGCAGGCACCGCGAGTTGGCCCGGTTGTTCGGCGGCGAGACGGGGGATCGCGTCGACAAGTTCGCCCGGTGCGCATGGCATCCGGGACCCCATGACCTGCCGGTGCTCGACGATGCGGCGGGCTGGTTCGCCGGCGAGGTGCTCAGCCGTTTCGATCTGGGCGACCATGTCGGGCATCTGCTGGAGCCGGTCGCGGGCGATGCACCGGTGCAGTTCGAGCAGCTGGTCACCTTCGCCGATGTCCGCGACCTGGAGCCGGGCCACGAGGCGTGACCGTCACCCCGAGCTGATCCGCACCAGCGTCTTGCCGATGTTGGCGCCGGTGAACAGGCCGTTGAGCGCGTCGACGCACGACGGCCCCATTCGTCGAGGGCATTGAAGCCCTGCATGAGCGCGGTCCTGGCCAACAGGTTGACGTGGTTGGCGGGCCCGGGGTGCTCACCGGTCAGATAGCTGGAGGTGACACCGCACAGCACCACCCGCGCCTTCGGCGCCAACCGCCCGAGCACCGCGTCGAGGATGGGACCGCCGACGTTGTCGAAATACACGTTGACGCCGCGGGGGCAGTGCTCCTTGAGCGCGGCGGGCAGGTCGGCCGTCCGGTAGTCGACACATGCGTCGAACCCGAAGTCCTCGACCACGGCCCGGCACTTCTCCGGCCCGCCCGCGATCCCTACCACCCGGGCACCGGCGATCTTGGCGATCTGCCCGGCCACCGAGCCGGTCGCACCCGCGGCGGCCGACACCACCACCGTCTCGCCCGGCGCCGGTCTGCCGATGTCGGTCATCCCGACGTAGGCCGTGGCGCCGGTGGGGCCGTACACCGACATCACACCCAGCTGATCCAGGCCGGCCGGGACGGGCGTGGTGAAGATGTCGTCACGGCTGATGACGTACTCCTGGAAGCCGGTCAGCGTCGTGACGATGTCGCCGACGGCGTAGGCGTCGCAGTGCGTCTCCACGACCACGCCGATGCCCGCGGCCCGGATCACCTCGCCCAGCCGCACCGGTGGCAGGTAGCCGGGCTGGTCGTTGAGCCAGGTCCGCGCGGCCGCGTCGATTCCCACGTAGGTGGTGTGGACCAGCGCCTCGCCTTCGACGGGCACCGGCGCCTGCGATGCGACCAACTCGGTGTCCCCGGCCTCGACCAGCCCGGCGGGGCGGCAACGCAACACGATCTGGCGGTTGGTCAGCTCCGGCACCTCGCGAAACTACCGTGACGAATCGGCTTTGCGCTTCAGGAGCCACGCCGGTATCCAGTGGGTGACCGCCTTGCGCCGGGCGCCGTAGGCGATCTCGTAGGTCACCAGGCCCCACCAGAGGCCCTGCTCGCAGATGCCCCACCACGTCAACCGGCCGTCCACGATGGAGTGCATCTGCAGGCCGGCGGGGTTGTAGCCGCCCACCCGGTGCGGTTCGCGCGGGAACAGCGCGGCCAGATCGACGAGCACCGCAATCGGCGGATCGACCCGGCGGAAAGCCTGCGCGACGGGCTGGCCGTTGTAGCCGATCGACTGGAGCTCACCCACCGTTCGATCATACGTTCGAACGGATATCCTGAACCCGTAGGACGGGAAGTGGTCGATGTACATACCTCACAAGTTCGCGCTCTCGGATGACGAGACCGGGGCCGCGCTCGAACGGGCCGGCTTCGCGCATCTGGTTTCGCACGGTTCGGCCGGGCTGACCGTGACGCCCCTGCCCCTGCTCTACAACGGGCGGTCTCTCGTCGGCCACGTGGCGAGGGCCAATCCACACTGGCATGCCGATGGCGCCGATACGGTCGCGATCTTCACGGGGCCACATGCCTACATCTCCCCTAACTGGTATGCCACCAAGGCCGAGACCGGCAAAGTCGTACCGACGTGGAACTACGAGGTCCTCACCGTCTACGGCCGACTGGTGGTGCATGACGATCCCGACTGGGTGCTCGACCTGGTCACCGCGCTGACCCACCGTCACGAACATGGTCAGCGCGAGCCTTGGCAGGTCGCCGACGCGCCTGAGAAATTCACCCGGGCGCAGCTGCGCGCGATCGTCGGCGTCGAACTCGCCATCTCCCGTGTGGAGGGCAAGTCGAAGATGTCGCAGAACCAGCCCGACCGGAACCGCGAGGGCGTCGTCGCCGGCCTGCGCGCCTCGGACTCACCGCAGGACCGCCTGGTCGCCGAGCGAGTTCAGCGCGGCAACACGAACGCGAACGGCCGGGGGTAGCCGAGCCCGGTCAGCCTCGATCGGCGCACGGAGTCTGCGCCGGCCATCCGTACTTCCCCCGATGACGGCTCGTAGCAATGCAATTCGCGTCCGGTCACCTCGATCCCCGCCACGTCGACGATGAGTACCCAGTGCCGCGGGATGCATCTGCCGACGAGCATCGCGACCGGCCGCCCGGCTTCGACGGACCGCAGCACGTCGGTCAGTGTGTCGCGCCGGCCGCGGAACAATCGCCACCGGTACCGCATGCCGAGGACCGCGCCGTGCGTGTTGAACGCCCGCGCGATGCCCACCGGGGTGGTGCCGAGCGTCCGCGGCCAGAACCGGTTCACCTCGGCGTGCACGCGTGACTGCTCACTCGCGAACCACGCGCTGCCGCGATCGGGGCCCGACACGGAGTCCGAGAGCGCGGCCCGGTACTTCGGGTCCAGCAGCGCGGCCGCCACCACCGCGACGCTGGGGCCGCAGGTGGTGCCGTCGCGCTGTCGGAGGCGAAGCGCCGCAAGCTTCATTGTCGACAGCCTAGGCTTCGGCCATGCGGCTATCCATCAGGAACCAGCTCACCGGCGAGATCACCGTCGACTGACCCGCCCTCATCGAGCCGGCGTTACCCGCTCCTGCCAGCCACCCCAATCGACCTGTGCTGCAAAGGGTTACAGCGCGGTCCCTCGCGGTCCCTGCCATTGCAGCAGGAGCATTGTCAGTTGGTGCGGCCCATGCCGGCACGCCGCCGTGGATTTCTTGCCGTGCCCGGGTACCCACTCCGTAAATGGGACGAGGAAGGCGGTGGGGGAAATGTCGGTCCTGGTGGTGGTGGTACTTACATGAGCTTCGACATCACACCGACCGCCGCCCAGCACGACCTGGCGAAGCGCACCCACGAATTCGCCGAGGAAGTCGTTCGCCCGGTGGCCCAGGAGTACGACCAATCCCAGGACTTCCCGTGGCCGGTGCTGGAGGAAGCGGCGGCGCGGGGTTTCTACAGCCCGTTGTTCTACCGCGATCTGATCGGCGATCCGACCGGACTGTCGCTGCCGATGTTCATGGAGGAGCTGTTCTGGGGCTGCGCCGGGATCGGTCTCGCGGTGGTAATGCCCGCGCTGGCGCTTTCGGCAATCGGGCAGGCGGCCTCGCCCGAGCAGATGCTGGAGTGGGCGCCGGAATGTTTCGGCACGCCGGGCGATCTGAAGCTGGCCGCGCTGGCGATCTCCGAGCCCGAGGGCGGCAGCGACGTCCGCAACCTGCGGACCCGGGCCCGCCGTTCCGGCCCGGAAAAGGATGCCGACTGGATCATCGACGGCCACAAGATGTGGATCGGCAACGGCGGCATCGCCAACGTCCACGTGGTGAACGCCGTCGTCGACGAGGAACTCGGCCACCGCGGTCAGGCGCTGTTCATCGTGCCCGGCAGCAGCCAGGGCCTGGAGATGGTGCGCAAGCTGGACAAGCTGGGCTGCCGCGCATCGCACACCGCGGAGCTGAAGTTCAACGGGGTCCGGGTGCCGGGTGCAAATCTGCTCGGCGGCCAGGAGAAGCTCGAGCACAAGCTGGCCAAGGCCCGTGAAGCCATCGAAGGCGCCACGCACTCCGGGTCGGCGACGCTGGGGACCTTTGAGCAGACCAGACCCATGGTGGCGGCCCAGGCGCTCGGAATCGCAAGGGCAGCTATGGAATACGCCACCGAGTACGCGAACCGGCGGGAAGCGTTCGGCGCGCCGATCATCGACAACCAAGGCATCGCGTTTCCCCTGGCCGACCTGGCCACCGCGATCGACGGTGCGCGGCTGCTCACCTGGCGGGCGTCCTGGATGGCCGCCACCGGGGTTCCGTTCGAGCGTGGCGAGGGCTCGATGTGCAAGCTGGCCGCCAGCGAGGTCGCCGTGAAGACCACCGAGCGGGCCATCCAGACGATGGGCGGCTGGGGCTACATCAAGGACCACCCCGTGGAGAAGTGGTATCGGGATGCCAAGCTGTACACCATCTTCGAGGGCACCAGTGAGATCCAGCGGATCGTCATCGCCAACGCGCTGGGCGCCGCCGACGGCAAGCCGCCGCTGCACATCGACCTCGAGCCGACCGGCGGGCCGCTGAACAAGATGTTCGGCCGCGGCACCCCTGTCCGCACCCAGCTCGCCAGCTCCGCGTTGGCCGCCAGGGACCGCATTCCGCAGCCGGTGATGCAGTTGGCGATGAAGGTGCTGCGGCCGCCGGGCAAGTAGCGTGACGACATGGGCGTCAGGATCATGGATCTGCTCGGCGGCAGCCTCGGGTCCCTGCGGTACGAGCCCACGGCGAAACGGATCCGCGTCGCGCTGGCCGGTGAACCGGTCGCCGACACCTGCGACGCGCGGCTGGTGTGGGAGCCGAGGCGCGTCGTGCCCACCTTCGCGATTCCGGTGTCGGCGCTCGCGGCCCATCTGGTGCCGGCCGGCGCCGAGTCAGGCGCGCAGAGCGACCGGCCGATCCTCGACCCGTCGATCCCGTTCAACGCGCACACGTGTGCCGGCACCCCGTTCGACGTCATCGCGGGCGATGAGACGGCCGCGGCCGCGGCGTTCCGGCCCGACGACCGCGACCTTGCCGACTACGTGATCCTGGATTTCGCCGCATTCGGGTGGCGCGAGGAGGACGAGCCCATCGTCAGCCACCCGCACGACCCGTTCAGCAGGATCGACGTGCGGCCCAGCAGCAGGCACGTGCGGATCGAGACCGACGGGCGACTGCTGGCGGAGTCATCGCGCCCGCTGCTGTTGTTCGAGACGATGTTGCCGGTTCGGTTCTACCTGCCCCGCGAGGATGTCGCAGTCCGGCTCGAGCCCAGCGACACGGCGACGTACTGCGCGTACAAGGGCCGCGCCGCCTACTTCTCCGTTCCCGGCGGGCCGCGGGATGCGGCATGGACCTATCGCGAGCCGCTGCTCGACGCCGAGCCCGTGCGTGATCGCATCTGCTTCTTCGACGAGCGGGTCGACGTGTTCCTCGACGGCGAGCTGCGCGACCGCCCGGCCACGCCCTGGAGTGCGCAATGACCTTCCGCGAACTGCACTACGGCGACGCGCCGCTGCTGCTGCCGAACGCGTGGGATGTGCCGTCCGCGCTGGCCCTGCTGGCCGCCGGCTTCGGCGCGATCGGGACGACAAGCTTCGGGGTGGCGTCGAGCCTGGGCCGTCCTGACGGCGGCCGCTCGACCAGGGGAGCGAACACCGAACTGGCCGAGGCACTCCGGCCGCTCGACTGCTTCGTCAGCCTCGACATCGAGGACGGCTACGCCGACGATCCCGCGGAGGTCGCCGACTATGTGGCCGACCTGCCGGTCCACGGCATCAACATCGAGGACAGCACCTCCGAACGGCTGATTCCGGCCGACGATCACGCCGCCAAAGTCCGTGCCATCAAACGACGCTGCGCCGATCTGTTCGTCAACGCCCGCGTCGACACCTACTGGCTGGGACAGGACGCCACCGTCGCGGCGACGCTGGACCGGGCGATCCGCTACGTCGACGCCGGGGCGGACGGCATCTTCGTGCCGGGCGCCACCGAGCCCGGCGTCCTGAGCGAACTGACGGCGGCGATCGAGCGGCCCGTCAACGTCCTGGCCATTCCGGGGCGATCCCTCGCCGAGCTGTTCACCCTCGGGGTGCGACGGGTCTCCACCGGGTCGCTGCCTTACCGTGCCGCGATCCACGCGGCGGTCGCCGCCGCCACCGCTGTCCGCGATGGCACCGAGTTGCCTTCGGCCGCCCCGTATCCCGAGATGCAGGCCCGACTGGCCGGCTACGCGGCTCAGAAATTCAGCGGGTAACCACCGCTGAGCTTGAGGGTTTCGCCGGTGATGAAGGACGCCTCGTCAGAACACAGAAACAACATCGCGGAGACGACGTCGTCCATCGTGCCCAGCCGGTGCACGAGCTGACGCCGCTGGACGAGATCGTCGACCAGCTGCCGCGGCAGATCCGCCAGCGCGTTCTCGGTGTTCATCAGGCCGGGCGCGATGGCGTTGACCCGGATGCCCTCCGCCGCCAGTTCGGTGGCGAACGCGACGGTGAGCCCGCGCACCGTCAGTTTGGACACCGCATACGGAGTGGTGCTCATGTACGCGGCCACCGACGAGATGTTGAGCACCACCCCGCCACCGCGCTGCCGCATCGATTCACGGCAGGCCAGCGTGGCGTTGATCACCCCCATCACGTTCACGTCGAAGAGTGCGCGAATCTCGTCGCGCGACAACACCCCGAACGGTCGGTTGTACCTGGTGAGATGCAGCCCCGCGTTGTTGATGAGGATGTCGACGCCGCCGAACCGGTCCACGGTCGTGGCGACCGCGGCATCCACGCCGTCGGAGTCGGCGACATCGCACTCGACCGCGATCACCCGGCCGCCGGCCGAAACCAGTTCGGCCGCAGTATGTTCGGCCGTGTCGACATCGATGTCGGCCAGCACCACGCTGACCCCCTCGGCAACCAGCGCACGCGCGAACGCCCGCCCGAAGCCGACGGCTCCGCCGGTGATGACTGCCGTGCGGTCGGATCTCATACGCGGCGATCGATCGGCCGCACCGTGGCGTCGGTGTCGGGCCGCGCACTCCCCTCGGGCAGCACGGTGGACTGCAGTGCGAGGACGGCGGCGTCGTATTCGTCGCGCGTCCAGAAGCCCGAGTGCGCGCACACCGGACCGGCCGGGTCGGGGCCATATCTGCCCGGCGCCACGTCGAGCAGCCGGCAGTCGACCGTGTTCAACGCCTCGGCCATGTCGGACGTCCCTCCCTCTGCCGCGGTGCACACCGGCGACGTGTCGAAGACCCATGCGCCGATCGGATCGCTGAGCGCCCACAGGTTGATCCACCGCGGGTCCGGCCGTCGCTGCCGGTCCCGGAGCCTGTTCATTGCCTCGACTCCGAAGTAAGCCGGGAAGTTCTGCCCGTACAGCCGCCTCAGCGGCGACCCGAACGTCAGCAACGGGTACTTCTCGTTGTCCATCTTCGCCTGCAGCAGCGTGGCTGCCGCGATCACCGTGCCCTGGCTGTGGGCGACCAGGATCACCCGGCCGGTCTCGGTGTCCGTGCTCAGCGCCGCCAGCCGAAGTCGCAGATCCCACACGGTCCGCACACCGTATGACGGCGGGGTCAGCGGATGGTTCGCCCGCGGCCAGAACGTGGCGACGTCCCACAGGATCGCGACCATCCGCCGCAGCTGGCGGTTCCGGAAGGCGGCCACGGCCAGGCCCACCAGACCCACCGCCAGTGAAACCGTGATGGCCACACTGATGTTCGTGAGCACCGGGGACCAGTCGACGACAGAGTCGAAGCGACCCACGAGCAGATACAGCACCGCCATTCCGATGATGACCGCGACGGCCACCAGCGCGAGCCCGGCGACCAGTCGCGCGCCGATATCCGTCAGTGACGCCAGCGCGCGGGCCCTGGCGATGCGGTCGACCTGTGCTGCGACGGCCTTGTCGTCAGTGTTCGCGCCGGGATAGTCGGCGAGCACCCCGCCCCGTTCCCGCGCGGTGCGCCGGGGGATGACCCACAGCCACATGTAGACGCCGGCCATCGCGGCAACGACGATCAGCAGCACGGTGGCGACGGCGGCCCAGACATACGGGGGTGGGACGATCAGCGGCGCATCGGACGCCACGGCACGAACCCTGGCGTCAAAGCTCTCGGTGGGACTCCCGAGAATCCGTGTCCTGAGGCAGGTGTCGCAACTCGCGGCCGACGTGGACACCACGGCCTTACCCAGCACCTGTGCAGTCCACAGCCCGACGCCGACACTGAACCCGCCCGCGATGAGCCACCCGAGCAACGCGACCAGCGGGGCGGTGAATCCCCCCAGCGTCATCCGATACCCCGGGGCGCCCTCGGTCTTGCGCGCGGCCTCGGTGCCGCGCATCGACACCGCGGTGAACAGGAACAAGGCGGCCAACAACACCACCTGGGCACCCAGCACGGCGTAGATCGCCCCCCGCAGGCCGGGCAGGTGCGTCGGCGCCGGCGGATAGGTTGCGTCGGCCGCGATCACCCAAATCAACGACGCCGCAAGCAGTCCCAGCGACAGCCATCGCAACGCCATGAGTGGGCCCGTCAGTCGATTCACCCCGGTGCCACCGCGCGCGGTGGCCATGTTCGAGGCGGTGGCGCACACCGCGACGGCCAACACCACACCATCGGCGACGAGCAATCCGATGCTCACCCCGCGGGTGAGCGGGGTGACCGCGTACCGCAGGGGCGGGGCCACCGTGATCGCGGCCAGCCCCGCCGCCCACGCCGTCACGTGACAGGCGCGCATCCGTCGCACCGAATCGTCGGGGTTCCAGAAGGAGCCGACTTCCAGCGGCACTTCACCCTCGGTCACTGCGGGGCTCGGTGGATGGGGCTTCTTCTCGCTTCCCTCGCGCTTGGTATCGCGCGCCGGTTCATCGCCCCGGGTGACCACCGGCTCCTCGGAGCCGAGCCGCCACAGGAGAGCGATCATCAGCACCAGTGGGACGGCGCTGACCGCCACCTGCACGCCGCGGTCCAGTGACGCGAGGAACGCCAGCGGTGCCCAGCGGGCGCTGCAGTACTCCAAACCAGCACACTGCCAGACCGTTACGTCCATCGCCGCTACCGCGGCGGCGAGCATCAAGGTCAGCGTGAATGACAGCGCAATCAGCCGCAGCAGCCCCACCGCGACGGCGGCGGGAAGCCTTCTGGATGCCGGCGGCAGCATCCAGTGCGCGAGGTCGACGAGGATGAACGGCAGAAACAGCAGCCACAGCGCACGGCTGGCGCGGCCCGATGTCAGCCCGCCCCACGAATACGCCTCCGTCACACCGCGCCAGTGCCCGGGCGGCGGAGGATGGGCGGCATCGTCGATCCATTCGGGCCTGCGATAGAAACCCGCGGACTTGTCGCCGGCCTTCTGCTCGAGGAACTCGGCGGAACAGTTCAACAGCGCTTCCGGCGAGGTGCCCGAGACCCCGTGCACGCGCAGCTCCACCACCGTCGGGTTGTCGGCCATGCACTCATCCTGGCGTGTCGTCGTCGGCGCCAGCGGCGAAATTCGGAAGTGGTTTGGCGGCCGCGTGATTGGGCACGTTCTAGAAGGAGACGATGTCAAGGAGGGCGACGATGCGCGCAGTCACGTGGCAGGGACGGCGAAAGGTGTCCGTCGAGACCGTTCCCGACCCGCAGCTCAAGGAACCGACCGACGCGATCATCCGGGTGACGAGCACCAACATCTGCGGGTCGGACTTGCATCTGTACGAGGTGCTCGGGGCCTTCATGAGCCCGGGCGACATCCTCGGCCACGAAGCCATGGGTGTCGTCGAGGAGGTCGGTGGTGCGGTGGCTGACCTCGAGGTCGGCGACCGGGTGGTGGTTCCGTTCAACATCTCCTGCGGGCACTGTTTCATGTGCGGCCAGGGCCTGCAGAGCCAATGCGAGACGACGCAGAACCGCGACCAGGGTACGGGCGCCGCATTGTTCGGCTATTCCAAGCTGTACGGCGAGGTGGCGGGCGGCCAGGCGGAGTACCTGAGAGTTCCGCAGGCGCAGTACACCCATATCAAGGTCCCACAGGAGGGCCCCGACGAGCGATATGTGTACCTGTCCGACGTGCTGCCCACGGCGTGGCAAGCCGTCCAATACGCGGAGGTGCCCGAGGGCGGCACGCTGCTGGTGCTCGGCCTGGGCCCGATCGGCTCGATGGCCTGCCGGATCGCCTGTCGCAGAAACGTTCGGGTCTTCGGTGTCGACCTGGTCGACGAGAGGCTGAACCGGGCGCGCGAGTACTGCGCCGACGTCATCGACCTCCGCAAGGGCGCCCTCGAAGACACGGTGCGCAGCCACACGGACGGCCGGGGCGCCGACGCGGTGATCGACGCTGTGGGAATGGAGGCACACGGCTCACCGATCGCCGAGACCGCTCAGACCGCGGCCGGCTTCCTGCCCTCCCCGGTGGGGCGCGCGGTGATGAAGCACGCCGGCGTCGACCGGCTGGCCGCGCTCAATTCCGCAATCGCGCTGGTTCGCCGCGGTGGCACCATCTCGCTGTCCGGGGTCTACGGCGGCGCCGCCGACCCGATCAACATGATGACCCTGTTCGACAAGCAGATCCAGCTCCGCATGGGCCAGGCGAACGTCAAGAGGTGGGTGCCGGACATCATGCCGATGCTCACCGACGACGATCCGCTCGGTGTCGAGACGTTCGCCACCCACCGGCTTCCGCTCAGTTCGGCGCCCGACGCCTACGAGACCTTCCAGAAGAAGGAAGACGGCATGGTCAAGGTGGTGCTCAAGCCCTGACGGGGTAACCGGATCGCATGGACCAATCCGAGGCACCCCTTCTCGACGCGCTCACCCATTACCGTCGGAGCAACCGGTACGGGTTCACCCCGCCGGGGCACCGGCAGGGACGCGGCGCCGACCACCGGGTGCTCGCGGTGCTCGGACGGGAGCCGTTCCGGGACGACGTGCTCGCCAGCGGTGGCCTCGACGACCGTCGTACCAGCAACAAGTTCCTCAAGCGGGCCGAGGATCTGATGGCCGATGCCGTCGGCGCCGACCTCGCCTTCTTCTCCACATGTGGCAGCTCGCTTTCGGTCAAGGCGGCGATGATGGCCGTCGCAGGCGGGGATGGCGGCCTCCTGGTCCCCAGGGACAGCCACAAGTCGATCGTTGCGGGGCTGATCTTCTCCGGAGTGCAGCCGCGGTGGATCACCCCGCGCTGGGACGCCGACCAGCACTTCTCGCATCCACCGTCACCGCAGGACTACCGCGACGCGTGGGACCGCCATCCCGATGCGGCGGGTGCCCTGGTGGTCAGCCCGAGCCCCTATGGCACCTGCACCGATCTGGCCGGCATCGCGAAGGTGTGCCACGACCGCGGCAAGCCGCTGATCGTCGACGAGGCATGGGGCGCACATCTGCCGTTCCATGAGGACCTGCCGATCTGGGCGATGGACGCAGGCGCCGACATCTGCGTGGTGAGCGTGCACAAGATGGGTGCGGGTTTCGAACAGGGTTCGGTCTTTCATGTCCAGGGTGATCTCATCGACCGTGCCCGGTTGTCGGCGTGTGCGGACCTGCTGATGACCACCAGCCCGAACGTGATGGTGTACTCGGCGCTCGACGGCTGGCGTCGGCAGATGGTCGAGCATGGCCACGAATTGCTCGGCGACGCATTGGAATTGGCGCGCGGGCTGCGCGATGATATCGAACTGATCCCCGATGTCGAGGTGCTCGACGACGAGTTGCTCGGCGCGCAGGCTTCCCACGATCTGGATCGTCTTCAGATTCTGATGGACGTGTCCGCGACGGGGACCTCGGGCTACCAGGCGGCCGACTGGCTTCGTGAACATCGGCAGATCGACCTCGGGATGAGCGATCATCGCCGGATGCTGGCGACGATGTCATTCGCCGACGACAAGGCAACCGCCGAGCGATTACTCGAGGCGCTGTGGTCCTGGCGCAAAGCGGCTGACGACTTCGATCGGCCACCACCGATCCGGCTGCCCTCGCCCTCGGAGATCGAACTCGAGAACATCCAGCTGCCGCGCGACGCCTTTTTCGGCGCGGTCGAGGAGGTGCCCGCCGGCCAGGCGGCGGGACGCGTCTGCGCCGAGCAGATCACGCCGTACCCGCCGGGTATCCCGGCAGCGATCCCCGGCGAGCGACTCGACGATGCGGTGATCGACTACCTTCGCTCGGGCCTGGACGCCGGGATGAACGTGCCCGACGCGGCCGACCCGTCGCTGAAGACCTTCCGCGTCGTCGCCACCTGAGGACTACCCGGTACCCCTGGTTTCGGATGGCGTCCTTCTGGCAACATTACTCACGAGTCAGATCGGGTCCGACGACAGTCAGCGGATGGGGATGACAATGGAGTTCGATCGGGGTTCGGCAAACCTGTCGGTGGTTGCCCAGGGCGGTGAGGGTGGCGGCGCGGCGCTCGACCAGGTGATCGGGATGTCGGTGGTCGCGCTGGTGGTGACCCTGGGTCTGCTGTGGATCGGCTACCTGCACCGTCAGCGACGAATCACCTGGCTGAACAGCCTGGCGGAGTGGGCGGCCCGCAAGTTCCACCGCCCGCCGTGGGTGGCGTTGCCGATGGCGCTGTTCATCGCCACGCTCATCTGCGCCCTGTTCGGGTTCATCTGGGACGTCAGCCTGCACATCGGCAAAGGCCGGGACCCCGGCCCGCTGGCGAATCCCGCGCACTACTTCATCCTGTTCGGCCTCTTCCTGTTGTTCATCGCCGGTTGTCTGGCGTGCGTGCTTCCCTACGACAAGCCCGGTCCGGCCGCCGTCCGGATCACCAAGAACTGGTACGCGCCCGTCGGCGGCATCGTGATGGCCGGGTGCGGACTGTACGCGCTGACCGGGTTCCCCCTCGACGACATCTGGCACCGCATCTTCGGCCAGGACGTCACGCTCTGGGGACCCACCCACCTCATGATGATCGGCGGCGCGGGCTTCTCGACCCTGTCGGCCGTCATGCTCAACCACGAGGGTCTCAAGGCCATGGGCGACGATGCTCCGTCGGGCGGCATCGGCATCAAGTTCATCCAGTATCTCGGCTTCGGCGGCGTCCTGGTCGGGCTGTCGGTGTACCAGATCGAGTTCGACTTCGGCGTACCGCAATTCCGCCAGGTGTTCCAGCCCATGCTGATCGCCGCGGCGGCGGCGCTGGCCCTGGTCGCGGCCCGCGTGATGATGGGCCGGGGCGCGGCGGTGATCGCGGCGCTGCTGGCCATCGCGTTGCGGGGTGGCGTGGCGCTCCTGGTGGGACCCATCCTCGGGTCACCGATCAACTGGTTCGCGCTCTACCTCGGCCCCGCGATCGTCGTCGAGGCGATCGGCCTGACACCGTTGATCACACGCCCGCTCCTGTTCGGCGCGGTCAGCGGCCTCGGGGTGGCGACCATCGGACTGTGGCTGGAATCGCTTTGGGTACAGGCGGTTTACCACTATCCGTGGCCGACGAGCATGTGGCCGGAGGCGCTGGCGATGGCCGTGCCCGTTGCCATCCTCACCGGCGCGTGCGGAGCCATGGTCGGCATGGTGCTCACCTCTCAACGGCTGCCCTCGCGGGCGATCAGCATCGGTCTCGTCGTGCTGACCGTGTTGGGCGTCGGCGGCGCGACGGCCAACGGGCTGCGCTACCACGTTCCGCAGAACGTGACGGCGAGGATCACACTGACCGACGCCCCACCCGCGGCGCCCGGGCAGCGGATGGTGGACGCCGACGTGCAGATCAACCCGCCGGACTTCGTCAGCGAGCACCCCAACTGGGTGTCGATCCTGGCGTGGCAGGGCCATCTGGAGAACCAGCGCGGCGAGGTCGTCACCAACCTGCAGAAAGTGGGCCCTGGCCACTACCGCACGACCGACGCCGTACCGGTCTGGGGCACCTGGAAGACACTGTTGCGCGTGCACGACGGAACGACGTTGGCCGCGGTGCCGATCTACCTCGCTGCGGATCCGGGCATCGGCGCCAAGGAAGTCCCGGCCGATGCGGCGATGACCCGGCCGTTCGTCGCCGAGATCACCATCCTGCAGCGGGAGCGCAACCCGGAGACACCGGCGGTGCTGTGGACGGTCGGCTGCCTCGTCGTGCTGTTCTGCACGCTGGTCCTCATCAGCGGCCTCAGTTGGGGCGCGGGCCGGATCAACCGGAGCGAACCGGAGGGCAGCAAGTCCGAATTGCAGCCCTCGGCACAGGCATGACCGGATCACCGCCGGCCGAGATTCTGGCGCACCACGCGCTGCTGCTGGCGATACCGGCGTTCGTTCCCGCGATCATCGTGGCCGGCGTGGTGATCTACATCGCGATGCGCGACCGCAAGAACGATACGCCTCACAGTGAGAACACAGACTCTGACCGCAAAGATGGTTCCTCGTGACCAGAGCAAAGATCCTCACGATGGTGACGGCGGCGGCATTGATCACGGCCGGATGCGGTGACTCGGAGGCACCGGACAACGCTTCGGCCAGCCCTTCGCCGTCATCCGTCAGCCCGTCGGACATGTCCAACGACCAGTCGGCTCCGACCCGGCTCATCATCGACGTGCAGATCAAGGGAAGTGACGTCACGCCCACCAACCAGCAGCTGCAGGCGGCGCTCAAGGAGCAGATCGTCATCCGGGTCAACAGCGACGTGGCCGACGAGCTGCACGTGCACTCCACTCCGGACCACACCTTCAACGTCGACGCCAAGCCGATGCAGTCGTTCCAGTTCAGTGTCGACGTGCCGGGCAAGGTCGACGTCGAACTGCATCACCTGAACAAGACGATCGCCACCATCACGGTGCAGTGAAGTCCGATCGGTCCGTCAGCCTGCTGGCCCATGGCCTCGGTGGCTCGACCGATCTGCCGATCCCCTACACCTACGCGTTGATCGGCGCGGCGTGGACGTTGACGTTCACCTTCGCGCTGGTCGCCTTCGCCTGGCGACGCCCGCGCTTCGACCCGGACAAACCCGGCCGCCCGCTGCCGCGGTGGGTGACGACGGCGGTCGACGCCCCCGTCACGAGGTGGGCCGCCGCGATCGCGGCACTGCTGTTCACGGCCTGGGTCGCGATGGCGGCGATCTTCGGCCCGCAGGACGCGCAGAACGCGGTGCCCGGCGTGTTCTACGTGGTGTTGTGGGTCGGCCTGGTGGCCGCCTCGCTCGTGTTCGGTCCGGTGTGGCGGGCGATCTCGCCGGTCCGCACGGTACATCGCCTGCTCGGCGGCCGATCGGCCGTGGATCGGTATCCGGACGCGCTGGGGTACTGGCCGGCGATCGTCGGCCTGTTCGCCTTCGTCTGGCTCGAGCTGGCCAGTCCCGACCCGGGATCGCTTGCTGCAATCAAGGTTTGGCTACTGGTCTATCTGGTCGTCACCCTGGCCGGCGCGTGTTGGTTCGGCCCGTGCTGGTGCGCGCGGGGCGACCCGTTCGAGGTGTACAGCGTGGTGGCGTCGCGGCCGTCACCGCTGCGCCGCAACCGCGACGGCCGCATCGCGGTCGGGAACCCTTTCGACCACCTCCCGTCGATGCCGGTGCGCCGGGGCACGGTCGTCGTGCTGGCGGTACTGCTCGGATCGACGGCGTTCGACAGCTTCTCGGCGACGCAGGAGTGGCGCAACTTCGTCGACGGCAGCTCCGGCGGATCGACCGTCGCCGCCACGCTGGTGCGCACCGCGGGACTGCTGGTCTTCATCGCGGTGGTGGCGGGCACGTTCTGGCTGGCGGCGCGCTGCACCGGCGGAGTCGACGCCGCACAGCGCCGCACACTGCCCGGCCGGATGGCGCATTCCCTGATCCCCATCGTCATCGGCTACGTGTTCGCCCACTACCTGACCTATCTGGTCGAGCGTGGGCAGCAGACGGTGATCCTGCTGGCCGACCCGCTGGGCCGTGGCTGGAACCTCGCCGGCCTGGGTGATGCGGAGGTCAGTTACGTTCTCTCGCTTCATCCCTCGGTGCTGGCCACCGTCAAGGTGGGGTGCGTGCTGGCCGGCCACGTCGCCGGTGTGGTCGCCGCGCACGACCGCGCGCTGCGACTGCTGCCCACCGGCCACCAGCTCACCGGCCAACTGGCGATGATGCTGGTGATGGTCGGTTACACGTTCACCGGGCTGTATCTGCTGTTCGGCGGCTGAGGACCCGATACCGTTGGCGTACCTGCGCGCCGCCGGGGTCGAGATCGGTTAGCCGGCTTTCGACCGCACCTGGGCCGCCGCCGCCACCAGGTTCTTCAGCGACGCGGACACCTGGTCAGTGGTGCGGGTCTTCAATCCGCAGTCGGGGTTGACCCACAACCCTTCCGGTGGAACGGATTTGAGCGCTTCCCGCAGCGACTCGGCGATCTCGCCGGTGGCCGGGATCCGTGGCGAATGGATGTCGTATATGCCCGGGCCCACGCTGCTGGCGAAACCGGCCGAGTTGAGATCACCGAGCACCTCCATGTGTGACCGGGCGGCCTCGATGGACGTGACGTCCGCGTCGAGATCGGCGATCGCGCCGATCACCTCGCCGAATTCCGAGTAGCACAGATGGGTGTGGATCTGGGTGTCGTCGGCCACCCCCGACGTGGCCAGGCGGAAGGCCGCGACCGCCCAGCGCAGGTAGTCCGCTTTGTCCTTGTCGCGCAACGGAAGCAGCTCGCGCAGTGCCGGTTCGTCGATCTGGATGATCGCGATGCCCGCCGCCTGCAGATCGACCGTTTCGTCGCGGATCGCCAGGGCGATCTGATTGGCGGTGTCCGCCAGCGGCTGATCATGGCGGACGAACGACCACGCGATGATGGTGACCGGACCCGTCAGCATGCCCTTGACCGGTTTCTCGGTCAGCGACTGCGCGTAGCTGATCCACTCGACCGTCATCGGCTGCTGCCTGCCGACGTCGCCGTAGAGAATCGGCGGCCGCACGCAGCGGGTGCCGTAGGACTGTACCCAGCCGTTCTGCGTCGCGAAGAAGCCGTCGAGTTGCTCGGCGAAATACTGGACCATGTCGTTGCGCTCCGGCTCGCCGTGCACGAGCACGTCGAGGCCGAGGCGCTCCTGGAGAGCGATCACGTCGGCGATCTCGGCGCGCATCCGGCGGACGTACTCGGCGTGGTCGATGTCGCCGGACCGCAGCGCCGCGCGGGCGTTGCGAATCGCCGAGGTCTGCGGATACGACCCGATCGTCGTGGTCGGCAGCGGCGGAAGGTCCAGTCGTGCATCCTGGCTCGCGCGGCGATCTGCGGCGGACCCGCGGCGGGTGCCCGAGCCCAGGATCTCGTCGATACGCGCGCGCACGCGGCGGTCGTTGCGCCGCGGATCGGATCGTCGCGAGTCGATTGCCGCCGCCGACGCCGCGATCGCATCGGCCGCCGCGTCGCGTCCGTCGTGCAGCGCACGCGCCAGCGCCGTCACCTCGTCCACCTTCTCCGTCCCGAACGCCAGTCAGCCGCGCAGGATGTCGTCGAGATCCGGCTCGGCGTCCAGCGTGTAGGGCACGTGCATGGTGGAGCACGACGTGGATACGGCCACCGCGCCGGCCGAGCCGAGCAGGGTCGTCAGCGTGGCAAGGGCCCCTTCCAGATCGGTGCGCCACACGTTGCGGCCGTCGACGATCCCGGCGACCACCAGTTTGTCGGCCAGTTCGGGAACCGCGGCCACGCCGGCGGCGCTGCCCGCGACCAGGTCGATGCCGATCGCGTCCACCGGTGTGCGGGCCAGGGCGGGTAGCGCGTCGCCGAGTTCGCCGAAGTAGGTGGCGACGTAGAGCGCGGGGCGTCGCCTTGGCGATGCCAGGCGGTCGTAGGTCCGCTTCGCGATCGATGCAGCATCGGAGACGATGTCGGTGACCAGCACGGGTTCGTCGAACTGCACCCACTCCACGCCTTCTGCGGCGAGAACCTCGAGCAGCTCCAGGTAGACTGCGATGATCTCGTCGAGGCGATCGATGGGGGCACCTGCCCCGCCGACCGGTTTGCTCAGCGCCAGGAAGGTGATCGGGCCGATGACCACCGGCCGGGCCGGAACGCCTTGCTCCCGCGCCTCTTTCAGCTCCGCGAGCACCTTCGCCGGGTCGAGGGTGAACCGGGTGTCGGCCGCGATCTCCGGTACCAGGTAGTGGTAGTTGGTGTCGAACCATTTGGTCATTTCCAGTGGGGCGATGCCCTCGGTGCCGCGCGCGGCCGCGAAGTAGCGATCGAGGTCATCCTCGACTCCGGCCATCCGGGCGGGAAGCGCACCGAGCATCACCGCGGTGTCCAGCACATGGTCGTAGTAGGAGAACGTGTTCACCGGTACCGAATCCAGCCCGGCCGCGGTCAGCTGCTGTCGGGAGTCCCGACGCAAGGCGGCACCGACGCCTTCGAGCTCGGTACGGCCGACCCGCCCGGCCCAGTAGCCCTCGACGGCCCGTTTGAGCTCGCGGCGGGGGCCGATCCGGGCGGAACCGGTGACGGTGGTGGTAAATGGTGCAGCAGTCACAGCGACGTCCTTCACATCCGGAGGGTGGCCATCACCAGGAAACGTCAAACCGGGCGCATCCCGTCGCCGACGGCGTTGCGCTGCCGCGGCCGGTTCGAAGTGATGGTCGCCACACCGCGGGATACCTCGGTCAGCAGGGTGCGATAAGCGCTCACCTCGCGGTTTCCTCCTGAATTGCCGCCTGCGGGCCGTTTGGTTGTGATGCTCCCCCATCGGGCATCCCCTATCGTCCCCTTGGACCTATGCTTTTCTCTATCTCGTCTGGAGCGTGCCACTTGACCCGAACTGTCACTCCGCAGGTTGCCCCGATGGAGGTCTGGCGGGGCAAGGCCTATCCGCTGGGCGCCACCTACGACGGCACGGGCACCAACTTCGCCCTGTTCAGCGAGGTGGCCGAGTGGATCGAGCTGTGCCTGTTCGACGCGGACGGAGTCGAGACCAGGGTGACGCTGCCCGAGGTTGACGGTTTCATCTGGCACGGGTTCGTGCCCAACATCGAGCCGGGCCAGCGGTACGGCTATCGCGTGCACGGCCCCTACGATCCGCCCAGCGGCCAACGTTGCAACCCCAACAAGTTGCTGCTGGACCCGTACTCCAAGGCCATCGACGGCACGTTCCACTGGAATCAGTCGCTGTTCTCCTACACCTTCGGCGACCCGGACAGCCGCAACGACGACGACTCCGCGGCGAGCATGCCGAAGTCGGTGGTGATCAACCCGTACTTCGACTGGGGCACCGACCGGCCACCGAACCATGAGTACGCCGACACCGTCATCTACGAGGCTCACGTCAAGGGCCTGACCGAAACACATCACGGCATCCCGGAGCAGGCGCGTGGCACCTACTCCGCGGTCGCCCATCCCGCGATCATCGAGCACCTGAGGTCGTTGGGTGTCAATGCGATCGAGTTGATGCCGATCCACCATTTCGCCAATGACTCCACGCTGATCGACAAGGGCCTGTCGAACTACTGGGGCTACAACACGATCGGGTTTCTCGCACCGGACCGCAAATACAGCAGCAGCCCGAACCCGGGCGGTCAGGTGCAGGAGTTCAAGGCCATGGTGCGTGCCCTGCACGAGGCGGACATCGAGGTGATCCTCGACGTCGTCTACAACCACACCGCCGAGGGCAATCACATGGGCCCGACGCTGTCGATGCGCGGCATCGACAACGCCGCCTATTACCGCCTGGTCGCCGACGACAAGCGCTACTACATGGACTACACCGGTACGGGCAACAGCCTGAACGTCGGCCACCCGCATTCACTGCAGCTGATCATGGACTCGCTGCGGTACTGGGTCACCGAGATGCACGTCGACGGCTTCCGTTTCGACCTGGCTTCGACACTGGCCCGCGAGTTCTACGACGTGGACAAGCTCTCGACGTTCTTCGAACTGGTGCAGCAGGATCCGACGGTCAGCCAGGTGAAGCTGATCGCCGAACCGTGGGATGTCGGGCCCGGCGGCTATCAGGTGGGCAATTTCCCGCCGCAGTGGACGGAGTGGAACGGCAAGTACCGCGACACCGTGCGCGACTTCTGGCGCGGCGAACCGGCGACCCTCGACGAGTTCGCCTCCCGGCTCACCGGTTCGGCCGACCTCTACGAGCACACCGCGCGGCGCCCGGTGGCGTCGATCAACTTCGTCACCGCCCACGACGGGTTCACGCTGCGCGACCTGGTGTCCTACAACGACAAGCACAACGAGGCCAACGGCGAGGACAACAACGACGGGGAAAGCCACAACCGCTCCTGGAACTGCGGCACGGAGGGCCATACCGACGACGCGGAGATCAACGCGCTGCGCGCCCGCCAGCAGCGCAACTTCCTGGCCACTCTCCTTCTGTCACAGGGTGTTCCGATGATCTGCCACGGCGACGAATTGGGCCGCACGCAGGACGGCAACAACAACGGGTACTGCCAGGACAACGAGATCTCGTGGATCGACTGGGCGAATGCCGATACCGACTTGGTCGAGTTCACCCGCACCGTCTCGGCCCTTCGCGCCGCGCACCCGGTCTTCCGGCGCCGTCGATTCTTCTCCGGCCGGCCGGTCCGGCAGCGCGGGACGCCGGGGCTACCCGACATCGCCTGGTTCGCACCCGACGGCTCCGAGATGAGCGACGACGACTGGGAGAGCGGCTTTGCCAAATCAATCGCCGTCTACCTCAACGGCAACGGCATCCCCGACCTCGACGTGCGTGGGCAGCGGGTGACCGACGACTCGTTCGTGCTGTGCTTCAACGCCCACTACGAACCGATCCAATTCACCCTTCCTCCGGCTGACTTCGGGTCGGCGTGGCAAGCGGTCATCGACACGGCGGCGCCGCCCGCCGCCGAAGGTACTCAGCTCAAAGGCGGCGCGACACTCACTGTGGAAGCCCGTGCCGTGGTGGTGCTGCAGGCCGTGAGCGACGAGGCCTGAGGAGACACCTGGGATCAGCCGGGGTCAGTCTTCGACGTCGTAGAACGAATCCCCGTCCTCCGGGGTGCCGTCGATCTGGCCGCGTTGCCGGCCGTGCACGTCGGGGTCGAGCCGGTCCAGCTCATCGTCGCCGGCCAGGATGAGCCCGCCGCCCTGGTCGGAGTCGTGCGCGTCGCTGGGCTCCTCGTCACGCTCGTCACCGTCGGGGTCGTCCGGGACCTCCTCGGCGAGCCGCTCGTCGAGCGTTTCGTTGTCCTTGGCCTCGATCCACCTCTCCGGAGGGTCGACCACCTCGTCACCGTCGTCATTGCGCACTTCATCGGAGTCGAGCGACTCCTCGGGCGTCAGCGGGTTGTCGTCGAATGAGTCACTGGCCATGCCGCACATGTTGCCCGACGCATGCCACGCTTAAACGAGCCGGGCGGCACTGACCGCTATCGGAGCGAGCCTGGAGGCGCGCGAATCGATAGGAATACCTCGAAATCGCGGGCACGTGGGAATTGCTGCTGACATTTTTCCGATGGTCGCCCGAAAGCATTCGAATGCGCCAAGCGCAGTGCCGACTGCAAGTCGACGTGCCGCGCTGTCGAATCGGGCGCTGCAGATATGCGCGCAACCTGCCCTGGCCGTGTTCGCTGGATCCCGATTTGACCGAGTGGGTTCCCGACGACACGGGCACGTGGGACAACCAATCGTGATGGTCGCCGGCGATGAGGACTTCATCGATTGGCACCGCGACCGGCTCGCCGGGAACGACGCCGGCTGATCTCTCAGAACCGTTGTGCGCCACCGCGCTTGATGACCAAGTTCGACGATCCGTACCACCTCGTATGGTACGGTTTACCTGCTGCAGCAACCGTGGCCGCCGTACTGGCGCAGAGGTAATTCGTTATCTCGCAGTCGCCGCCGGCCGGGCGGGCCGGGTGTAGGAGCCGAAGAGCGGCGGCACCCTACCTGGCGGCCACGGTTGCCAGCCCATCGCCGGACACCATCGGCGATTCCCGCAACGGATTGAGCATTTGCCAGAACTGATCGGCGGCGTGGTGATTCCGGCTGCATGGTCAATCAGTTTGCTGGCTTGAATGAAGCCGCCGGCGTCTCCAGGTCGCCCTGGCACCGATTGCCGATCGGATCCTGGCCGGTTCATCGCCCAGGCCGACGACGCTGGAGAACGCGGGCGGCTCGAAGGGCGGCTGCGGTCGGCCCACGGCGCCGCTTGCTGGCACTTCTCGGCAACGAGGCTGGGTCGCTGCGCCCCGGTCACGTCTCGGGCCGTCCAGAGGACAAGACCGACCGCGCCGTCCCGACCATCCGGCGGCGAGCCGCGGGCGCTGACGGCGACGAGGTGAGACGGCGCGCCGGGCCGCACGCCCGGGCACCCCATCGGATCCCTCGCGTCGGCCCGCTCAACGGTGCTGACGACGGTTCAGCGAAGCAATCGCCGCGTCACGCCCGCCCCCGACGCCGGCCGCCGCCGGGCACGGTTTGCCGGCCCGAAATTCCGCGCTGCGGTCGGCGGTGCACCGGCGCTGCGGTCGGCGGTGCACCGGCGCGTGCCGGACGCACCGGCGGCGCGGTTCGGGAGCAACTGCGCGGACCCGTGCCGGACGCACCGGTGCCGGCGTGCCGCCGCGAGAGACCGCCGGTCGTGTCCTAACTGCCCGACGTCGGCTTCAGCCCAGTTTTCCTGTCGAGGTATTGCAACAGGTCATGGGCCGCCACCTCGACGTCTTTGTGCCGCCACTCGGAGGCCCGGTAGACACAGGCGATCAAGCCCGTCCGGTGAAGCCGGCGGAAATCGCCGTACACGAAGGCGTGTCGCGCCTTGGTCTCGTCGTTCGCGCCCGACGTCAACCCGAGATGCCACTGCCCGTACTCCTCCCAGGAATGGGAGTCGAGGTAGGCGTTCTGCGCCTCCGCGTTCGGCTGCACGTCACCCCAGTCACTGTCGAGGACGTACTGACCGGCGTCGACGAGGTCGCGCGCCTTGGCCACCGCGGCCTTGTTCAGCAGGTATTCGGCCATGTCAGCCATTGTCCATCGTTAGCGGTGGTTCATTTATCTCTGTAACAGAGGTAATATCGGCGGAGTGGATACCCACACCGACTTGGCCGGTCAGCTGTTCACCGTGGTCGGCAGGTTCCGGCGCCAGCTGCGCCGTTCGACCGGGCGCGGGTTCGACACCGCGGGACTGACGCAGTCCCAGGGCGAAATGCTCCGTCTGGTGGGCCGTCAGCCGGGCATCTCGGTCCGTGAGGCGGCCGCCGAGCTGAGTCTGGTTCCCAACACCGCCTCGACGCTGGTTTCCAAGCTGGCCGGCGACGGTCTGCTCATCCGGACCGTCGACACCGACGATCGGCGGGTGGGTCGGCTGCGGCTCACCGAGCGGGCGCAACGCCTCGCCGACGAGTCCCGCCTGGAGCGCAGGGCCGCGCTGTCGGCGGTGCTCGACGAGCTCGACGACGAGCAGCTCGACCACCTGGCGAGCGGATTGGAGGTCCTTGCCGATATGACCCGCATACTTCACGAGAAGCAGACATGACCCCGGCCCAGGCGCCCGCCATCGAGTGCAGGCAGCTCACCCACCGCTACGGCCAGTTCACTGCCGTCGACGACTTCAGCCTGGCGGTCCGCGCCGGCGAGACCGTCGGTCTGCTCGGCCCCAACGGCGCGGGAAAGACCACCGTCGTGCGCGTGTTGACCACGTTGTTTCCCGCACAGCAGGGTGAGGTCCTCATCTTCGGATTCGACTCCCGCCACGACACCATGGATATCCGCCACAACATCGGCTATGTGCCGCAACAGCTTTCGATCGAATCCGCGCTCACCGGGCGGCAGAACGTCGAGTTGTTCGCCCGTCTCTACGACGTTCCCCGTGCGCAGCGGGCCAGTCGGGTCGATGAAGCCCTCGACGCCATGCAGTTGCTCGATGTCGCGGGCAAGACCGCGGGTGCCTACTCGGGTGGCATGATCCGGCGCCTCGAATTGGCACAGGCGCTGGTGAACCGGCCGTCCCTGCTGATCCTCGACGAGCCCACCGTCGGTCTGGATCCCATTGCCCGCGATAGTGTTTGGCAGCAGGTGCAACGCATGCAGGCCGAATTCGGCATGACCGTTTTGTTGACCACCCATTACATGGCCGAAGCCGACATGCTCTGCGACCGGGTGGCCCTGATGCATCACGGCAGGCTGCAGGCACTCGGGTCACCGTCGGAGTTGAAGCACAAGGTGGGCGAGGAAGCCACGCTCGAGGACGTCTTCAGGCACTACGCGGGGTCCGACCTCGCTTCCGAGGCCGCGCCGGAGAGCATCCGCTCGATCCGGTCGACCAGGAGGACGGCACGCCGTGTCAGTTGAGCCGAGGACCCGTATCGAACTCGTCCGCGCGCCACGGGGTTGGCGACGGGCCCGCGGGCTCTTCGTCCGGATGGGGGCCTTCGCGCTCGTCGAGTTGCAGAAGCTGCGACACGACAACACCGAATTGTTCACCCGCCTGGTGCAACCGGCGCTGTGGCTGCTGATCTTCGGGCAGACGTTCTCCCGGTTGCGTGTCATCGACACCGGAAACGTGCCATACCTCGCGTTCCTGGCGCCGGGGATCATCGCACAGTCGGCAATGTTCATCTCGATCTTCTACGGAATCCAGATCATCTGGGACCGCGACGCGGGCATCCTCGCCAAGTTGATGGTCACACCCGCGCCCGCCTCGGCCTTGGTGACGGGGAAAGCCTTTGCGGCCGGCATCCGTTCGGTGGTCCAGGTGATCGGTGTGGTGGCGCTGGCCTACCTGCTGCGTGCAGGTCTGACGGTCAACCCGCTGAGAATCCTCGGGGCGATGGGAGTCGTCGTGCTGGGCTCCGCCTTCTTTGCATGCCTGTCGATGATGCTGGCCGGGCTGGTACGCCACCGCGATCGCATGATGGGAATCGGTCAGGCCATCACGATGCCGCTGTTCTTCGCCTCCAATGCGCTCTACCCGGTGGACGTGATGCCGGGTTGGCTGCGATGGCTGTCCGCGGTCAACCCGCTCAGCTACGAGGTCAATGCGCTGCGCGGGCTGCTGATCGGCACGCCCACCAACGGCTTTCTCGACGTCGCGGTCCTCATCGTGGCGGCCGTCGCGGGTATCGCCGTGGCGTCATCCCTGATGCGTCGCCTCGTCCACTAGTTCCGCCGAAACAACGTTCCCGGTCGTTGAACGCGCATATTCACGACCCGGAATGTTGTTTCGGGGAGGACAGGTCGTAGACGGTCGCATCGCCCACCGACGTCTTCGGGAAGGTGGCGGCCACCCACTTCGCGATGTCGGTGTGTCCGCGGCGACCCCAGGCCGGCCCGTGGCCATGCTCGTCGACCACGACGTAGTAGGCCACCTTGTGCTTGGCGACGTCGTCCTTGAACTGGTCGAGTGTGGGCGCCGGATCGCTGCCCGAGAATCCACCGATCGCCATAACCGCGGTATTGGTGGCCAATTCGAGTCCCGCGGCGCTTGACGAGCGGCTGATGGCCGCGGACCACTCGGTGTCGGCTCCCTTCAGGATCGCGTCGAGTCCCGTGTTCTCCGGACTCTCGTCGAACCATCGATGCTGGGCCGACGCGGGCCCGACGGCCGGCCCGCCACCCTCGTGGGGTTGACCGATCGTGGCTATCGCGTACGCCGCGGGCCCGAGCATCGCGCCGAGAAGCCCGGCAGCCAGGGCAGCTACCCCGAGCCCTCGCCATCGCAGAGCGGCGCCGATCCACACCGCCGCGAGGATCGTGACGGCCAGGATCGTCCACCGCAGCGCGGGTAACCAGTGCTCGTTTCGGCCCAGCAGCCAAAAGCTCCACGCCCCGGTCGCGACCACCATTGCGGCCGAACCGATTCGATAGAGCCACTTTTCATGACGAGCCCACATCTCGCGCACGCCGATCGCGAACATCGCGGCGATCGGAGGTGCGATGGACAACGAGTAATACGGGTGGATCATCCCGTGCATGAAGGTGAGCACCACACCGTCGACGATCAGCCATCCTCCGAACAGGATCGTTCCGGCGCGCACCGGGTCCGTCCGTGGCGTCCGGCGGCGGGCGAGGAGCACGAGGACGACGGCGATCAGCGCGGCGGGAATGAACCAGCCGATCTCGAAGCCGAACTCCCCGGAGAAGAGCCTGGAGGCTCCCTGCGACTGATTGCCGAAGACGAACCCCCCCTGACCTCCGACGTGCAGGCGCGCGCCTGCGGCCGTGCCCACCACATTCTCCGGCTTGCCGAATCCGGCGTGGTTGCGTCCCAGTACCCGCGCAAATCCGTCGTAGCCCAGCACAAGATTCATGAAATTGTCGTCGGTCGAGCCGGCGATGTAGGGACGCGACGTCGCGGGCCAGAGCAACGTGAGCACCACGAACCAGCCCGCGGACAAGGCGAACGTCACCGCGGCGACCAGTACATGCCGCAGCCGGGTGCGCACGCTCGCCGGCGCTGCCAGCACATAGGCGGCCGCGAGCGCCGGCGCCACCATCAGGCTCTCGAGCATCTTGGCCAGGAACGCGAAGCCGAGCGCGACGCCCGCCCACGCCAGCCATGTGACACTCGCCTTCGGGAGCGCGCGCACCGTGCAGTACGCCCCGGCGGTCATCAACAGCACCATCACCGCGTCGGGGTTGTTGAAGCGAAACATCAACGCCGCCACGGGTGTCAGCGCCAACACCACCCCCGCGAGCAGGCCCGCCCGCGGACCGCTGATCCGCGCGACCGCACCGTAGAGCAGTCCGACGGCGGCGACGGCCATCAGCGCCTGCGGAATCAGCATGCTGGCGCTGCTGAAGCCGAAGATCTGTCCCGACAGTCCCATCACCCACTGCGATACCGGCGGCTTGTCGACGGTGATGAAGTTGTTCGGGTCGAGCGAGCCGAACAGCAGCGCTTCCCAGTTCGTCGAACCCGCTTGTGCGCAGCGGCATAGAACTTGTTGCCCATCCCGTTGATGGTGATGTCCCACAGGTAGAGGACGGTGGTGGCGACCAGCAGGATCGTGAGTTCCACCCGCTCGCGGGTAATCACGCCCGACCGATGGGGTTCGTCAGGTGTGGCGGGGGTGTCGGTCGACGAAGTTAACGTGGTTGTCACACCGCCAGTTAGGCATCACTACCCTGCGTGATCCTGTGAGGAGCCCGCGAGGCCGCTGCGGGTTACGCGGTCCAGTCGCATGACTTCGGCGGCCGCGCGTTCCCCGGATCGGACCGCCCCGTCGATGAAGCCGTGCATGACCGGTGACGTCTCGGTTCCCGCCCAGTGGATGCGGCCGCACGGTGCGCGCAGCGTGTATCCGTACTCGGTCAGCACGCCGGGCGGGGTGTGACTGAGCATTCCGCCGCCTGAATACCGCTCGACGCTCCATACCTGCTCGAGGTAGTCGACGGGCGACTTCGCCTTGTCGCCGAACCTCCCGGCGAGCTCGGCCAGGATCGCCTCGCGGCGATCGGACTCGGTGAGCACCCCGATCCCGCGCGCCATGGGCCCCTCGGTGATGACGCACAACACACCGGGTGTCCCCGCATCCGTGCACGCATCGATCGTCATCGTGGCGGGAGAGTTCGTCGCCAGCGACTGTCCGGCCAGCCCGTCGGCGCGCCAGAACGGTTCGTCGTAGACCACATGGATCTTCATCACCGCGCCGCTCGGCATCCGCTGATGCAGAAACGACCGGTCCATCGGCAGCATCGGTTCGTAGCGGATGTGACTGGCGATCGCCACCGGTACCGCCACGATCACCCGCTGCGCCCGCACGACCACGTCGACGGACCGCACGGTCACCGCGTCGGCGTCCTGCTCGATGCTGCGGACCGGCTGCGACAGGTGCAGGGCGCCGCCGATCTCGGCGGCCATCGGCCGGTGGAGGGCACCCATCCCACCGACTGGCCGGGCGTCCTCGGCGGCGTCCTTGACGCCCATCACGAACGCCGGCCCACCGCCGGAGGCCAGTTGGAACAGGACGAAGAGGAATGACACCTCGGAGGCAGCCGACGTGTACAGGCCCGACAGCACGGTTTCGAGAAGATCGCGGGCGGGTTTGGATCGCACGTTTCGCTCGAGCCAGTGCGCCAGGCTGATCCGGTCCCATTTCGCGGCGTTCCTGGCCTCCCAGGGCGCGTCGAGCGGAATCGTCTTGCACATCTGCTGCAACTCCAGGAATACCGCCCCGAGATTCACCGCGGCCCATGGGCTCATGCTCAACGGAATGGTGCCGGTGTAGCGATATTGCTTGCCGTCCACGACCATCATCGCTTTGCCGTCGGTGTATTGCTTGTAGCTTGGTACACCGAACTCCGTCATCAGCGCGTAAATCCGGTCCTGACCAGGTCCGATCCATGCTCCGCCGCGGTCGATCCACGTGCCGTCGTCCCTGATTTCGGTAAACGTTCGCCCGCCCACCCGATCCCGCGCCTCGAGCAGCGCCACCGAGCAACCGCCCTGTTTGAGCCTCAGCGCGGCCGTCAACCCAGCGAACCCCGCCCCGACCACGCAATAATCGACCTCGACGTCAACCATCCCTGAATCGTGCGTGCCAGGATGCGCCCGCGTCCGGTTTTGTTACTTTCTGCGTGGCGATTCCGATACACAGTTCGCTGACACCGAATCGGGTGCCTGAGATTGGGGAGAATGTGCGTACCTTCATGAAGTCCGTCGTCGTGTTCCTCGCGGTGGTGTTGCTGTCGGCGACGGCCACGCAACTGCTGTCCGCGCCGAGGCCGAGCCACACTCCTGTGATCGAGGCGGCGACGATCGGCAACCTCGGAATCGCCGACTCGGATATGTACGGCTGGGGGCCCGACGACGTCAACAAGGGGATGGACACCATCGCGGCGTCCGGCGCGCGCAATGTGCGCATCCTGATGCCGTGGGCCGGCGTTCAACCGGATCCCGGCACCTGGAACTGGGGACAGGTCGATCTCTTGGTCGACGCCGCCAACGCCCGCGGACTCGGGGTGCTCGGCGTCCTGAACTCCTCACCTGGTTGGGCAGCCGTGCCGGGCACACTGCCGTACATCGGCCCGCCGACCGACATGGCCACCTACGGCGATTTCGCCGCGGCCGCGGCACAGCGGTACCGCGGCCGGGTCGCCGCGTACGAGCTGTGGAATGAGCCGAACGCGAGCGCGTTCTGGGAGACGGGCCCGCAGGGTCCGGACGCGGCGCTGTTCACCCAGCTGCTCAAGACCGCCTACCCAAGGATCAAGGGCGCCGATCCCGGCGCCACCGTCATCGCGGGTGGCTTCGCCCCATACGTCGATTTCTTCTCGCTCAGCATCAACCCGATCAAGTTCACCGAGCAGATGTACGCCGCAGGCGCGAAAGGCAGCTTCGACGCGCTGGCCTTGCACCCGTACCTGTTCAGGGCGAAGTTCTCCGACGGAGACTTCCCCGATTCGCCGATGAACCTGACGAAGGGGATACGGCAGACGATGGTCAACAACGGTGACGGCGGCAAGAAGATCTGGGCCACCGAGTACGGGCAGCCGACCTCGGAGGTCGACGACGCGACGCAGGCCGCGTTCATCCGCGACTTCATCACGACGTGGCGGGGGCTGTCCTTCGCGGGGCCTGCGTTCGTTTACACCAGTCGCGACCGCAACAGCGGCAGCGGGGCCGCGGACGACACCTACGGCCTGTACCGCTCGGACTGGTCGCCCAAGCCGGCCGCGGCGGTCGTCCAGCAGCTGGCCTGATCCGGGTCAGGCTGGCTGGCTCAGTTGACGATCCGCGCGATCGAGCGCAGCGGGATCGGCAGCCAGGCAGGCCGGTACCGGGCCTCGTAGGCGGCCTCGTACACCGCCTTGTCGAGTTCATAGGCGGCCAGCAGCTGTCCGGAGTCGCGCGGGTCGGCGCCCGAGACCAGCGCGTAACCCTCGCAGAACGCGGCGCTGTTGCGATCCACCCATTCGCGGGCACGCGCGGCCAACTGCCGTTCGCGGTCCTCATCGTCGGCCTGGTCCATCAGCTGGTGATACGCCGCGTACTCGAATGACCGCAGCACGCCGGCCACGTCTCGCAGCGGTGAATCGGGCCGCCGGCGTTCGTCCACCGGTTGGCCGGGCTCACCCTCGAAGTCGATCAGCAGCCACCGCTCGGGGATGCGCAACACCTGCCCGAGGTGCAGGTCGCCGTGCACGCGCTGGACGGTCACCGTCTCGTCAGCCAGCTTCCGGTAGCGCTCCTCGATCAGCGGGACGTACTGCTCCAGTTCCTGGACGGACGCCGCCGCGGCAGCCAGCCGGTCCAACGCGGTGTCGGCGCCGAACAGCGTCGTCGATGCGCCGAGCTGATCGGCGAGCGTGGCGTGCACCGAGGCCACCGCCTCACCGAGCCGGTACGACTCCCCCGCGAAGTCGCCACCGACCTCGTCGGCGTAGAGGTCGCCCTCGGCGAACAGGTCGCGGGTGCTGGCCATCGCCATGTTCCAGCCCTCGGCGGAGTTGGCCGCGAACTCGGTCACCATCCCGAGCGCGCACGGCTCGTCGTCCACGGTCGCTTCGTACGAGCCCAGCAGGCGGGCGACATGCGGGTTGCCTGCGCGCGCCAGCACCCGGTTGAGCTCGATGTCGGGGTTGACTCCGAGGCTGATGCGACGGAAGACCTTGAAGACGGCCTCTTCCTCGAACACCACGCTGGTGTTGCTCTGCTCGGCACCCGAGACCCGAGGCGCGGTGTCGAGAGGCAACGTGACGTCGGGCTCCTTGAGGAACCGCAGTTCAGCCACGGCGGCCGAGGTGTCGATCAACGACAGCAGATACCGGGCGGCGGCGGGATCGTAGAGTGCGTCGTAGGCGGTGCGGTCACCGTCGGTTCCAATTGTGGCGACGTCGAGATATTCGGCTATCGGGGCACCGCCTGATGTCGCCGCGTCCGCGGCTCCGGAAATCCACCGGACCAGCACCTGGTACCGCTCCGTCGATCCGTTGGTGTAGGCGACGTCGAGGAGGACGAGGTCGAGGTCGTCGCGCAGTGACACCTCGAGGCCGGGCCGGACGGACGTGAGTTCGCGATTCCGTCCGGCGTACCACCGCTGTTGTACGAGCCACTGGTCGAACGGGAGGTTCATGTCTGCTCTCCGAGCTCTGGGCCGGGTGCCCGCAGCTGGAACCAGTAGAACCCATGACCGGGCAGGGTCAGGAGATAGGGCAGCTGGCCGATGCGGGGAAACTCCACGTGACCGGTCATCTCGACCGGCGTATAGGCGTTCCAGTGCTGAAGGTTCAGCTCGATCGGCTGCGGGAAACGCGACAGATTGTTGACACACAACACGGTATCGCCCTGGCCTTCGCCCTCGATCTCGCGGACGTAGGTGAGCACCGACGGGTTCGAGCCGCCGAGCTCGCGGAACGTGCCGATGGCGAACGCGTCGTACCTGCCGCGCACGGCGAGCATCGTGCGGGTCCAGTTCAGCAGCGAGGTGGAGCTGTCCCGCTGCGCCTCGACGTTCACCGACTGGTAGCCGTAGATGGGGTCCTGGTTCGGCGGCAGGTACAGCCGGCCGGGGTTGGCGGTCGAGAAACCGGCGTTGCGATCCGGCGTCCACTGCATGGGTGTGCGCACCCCGTCGCGGTCACCGAGCCAGATGATGTCGCCCATGCCGATCTCGTCGCCGTAGTACAGCACCGGCGATCCGGGGAGTGACAACAGCATCGCGGTGAACAACTGCATCTGGTTGCGGTCGTTCTCCAGCAGCGGCGCCAGCCGTCGGCGGATGCCGACGTTGGCCTTCATCCGCGGATCCTTCGCATACTCGGCGTACATGTAGTCACGCTCTTCGTCGGTGACCATCTCCAGTGTCAGTTCGTCGTGGTTGCGCAGGAAGATGCCCCACTGCGCCATGTCGGGAATCGCCGGGGTGTTGGCCATGATTTCCGAGATCGGGAAACGGGATTCACGCCGGACCGCCATGAAGATGCGTGGCATCAAGGGGAAGTGGAAGGCCATGTGGCATTCGTCGCCGCCGGTGTCCGGGTCGCCGAAGTACTCGACGACGTCGGCCGGCCACTGATTGGCCTCGGCCAGCAGTACGCGGCCGGGGAACTCGTCGTCGATCACCTTGCGGCAGTGCTTGAGGAAGGCGTGGGTCTCGGGCAGGTTCTCGCAGTTCGTGCCCTCCCGCTCGAACAGGTAGGGCACGGCGTCGAGACGGAATCCGTCGATGCCGAGGTCGAGCCAGAACCGCAGCACGTCGAGCATCGCGTTCTGCACCGTGGGATTGTCGTAGTTCAGGTCGGGCTGGTGGCTGAAGAACCGGTGCCAGTAGAACTGGCGGCGCACCGGGTCATACGTCCAGTTCGACTCCTCGGTGTCGACGAAGATGATCCGGGCATCCTGGTAGCGCTCGCTGGTGTCGCTCCACACGTAGTAGTCGCCGTACGGTCCGTCGGGATTGCGCCTCGACTCCTGGAACCACTCGTGGGAGTCGGAGGTGTGGTTCATCACCAGATCCGTGATGACGCGAATACCGCGCCGGTGCGCCGCGTCGAGCAGTTCGACGAAATCGTCGACCGTGCCGAACTCCGGCAGCACGCGGTAGAAGTCGCGGATGTCGTAGCCGCCGTCACGAAGCGGCGAATCATAGAACGGCGGCAGCCAAAGGCAGTCCACCCCAAGCCACTTCAGATAGTCGAGCTGCTCGGTCAGCCCGCGCAGATCTCCGACGCCGTCGCTGTTGGAGTCGTAGAAGGCGCGCACCAGCACCTCGTAGAAGACGGCGCGCTTGAACCACGTGCGGTCCTCTGGCAGGGCCCGCGCGTGCGCGAAATCCTCCGCGGTCGGGTGTTCGACAACCCCGTCTTCGACGTGGCTGCCCTCCGCCGGGTCGTGCTCGGCGGTTTCATGCACGCCGTGTGTCACCGGGACACCGCTGATTAGTTCCATACAGACTTCAAACCTACCCATGTCGCCGGGAATTGAATCAGGACAATCGCGCGCAAACCCCCACGCCGCGCCTGTCGTGCCAGCCTTCCCCATACCGCCGAATATCGCGCGAACTAACGGTTGAATCCCCACTGGTGACGGGTTACCGTTTGCGCGTCCTTCCCCCCTTCGCCGGCGGCGCTGTGGTCATCGCCGGCGCATTGAAACGAACAAGAATTGAGTGGCTGTGGCTGATTCGGCGCCGAATGACGGTGAAGCTCCGGTAATTGTTGGTCTGTCCGATGCGGCCATGCACATGTATGCAGCCGCCATCGACTCTCTGCCCGCGCCGAGTGACCCTGAATTTTCCGACCGCGCCGGAGTCATCCTCGCCGGGCTCCGCAAACTTCAGGGCTCGCTGTCCGACGCTGCGACCCGGAGCCGGGTGACACCGTCGGTGATCGTGGCGCTGAGCGGTGTGCGGCAGCGCTACGAGGAGCTGATGGAGACGGCGGCGAACGGCCCGGGCGCGACACTGGGCCAGCGGCTTTACGTCGCGCGGGGCCGCGCCAAGTTGTCCACCCGCGAGGCCGCCAACGGGGTGGGTCTGCGGAAAGACCTCATCGAGGCGGTCGAGGCCGAAGAGCCCGCCACCGAGGAGGAGACCACGCGGATCAAGGATCTGATCGCCGCGCTGGGCGGCTAGCGCAGGAAGCGCGCGGCATCCGGCGTGCGGATGAACCGGGTGCCGCTGGCCTGACGGTAGCCGATCAGGCCGCCGCCGAACGTGACGAACAGCAGTCCGGCCATGCCCGGCAGGGCGAGGGCAGTCAGTTCGGCGACGGTCGGGTTGCGGAAGTAGCGCGGGTAGGCCACCCGGGTGGCCTGCCCGGTCACCGGGGTCAGCGTGCCGGCCGGCAACCCGGCGCTGGGCGGCGGGGAACGCGGGATCACCGGCACACTCTTTGCGCCCCTTGTGAAGCCGGGCACGGTGTAGTCGGGCCTTGCGACGGCCGTCGGCGCGTTCGGCACTGCGGACGGGCCGGCCGGCGCCCTCGGCGCCACGCGCGGCATCGGAGCGCCGACCGGCGCCGCGACCACCGGTACCGCGAGCACCGGCGGCGCCGCAGTGGCAACGCCGACGTGATCGCCGGGACCGCGTTCGCCGCCCGCGTCGACGACGGGCGGCGCCTGCGGCGGTTCCCGCGTACGGAAGGCAGGGCCGGGAGCCGGCGCGGGCGTCGGCTGCCACGCGGGGAAGAAGTCGCCGAGCCTGACCTCGTATGTCGTGACGAATGCCCCCGCGCCCGAACGGGAGACCTCCTCGGGTGTGGGCCACCGCAGAATCGGGATCGTCAGGTTCTGATTGGGCTTCGGCGCGGGGCGGCCCGGCTCGTCGTCTGGCTTCTTCGCGTCCACCCGGGCCGTCTTGACCGGCTCGCCGCCGTCCCGACCGTTTCCCACCGTGCTCGTCGGATGCGGGGTATCGGGTTTGCTTCCGGCGCCGTCATTCGAATCACCCGGCGTCTCGTCCGCTTTGCTGATCTCGGCGGCGGCCCCGGACGCGTCGGCACCGGAATCGGCGTCGTCGGCATTCGCCCTGCCCGCACCCGCCCCGCCGAACAGGAGGACCGCAGCCAGCATGACAGTGCCTGCGAGGAAATGCGTTTTCGACCCGGCCACAATTTCCTCACCTCCCGCAATGGCGAGCTTGGGGGAGATACCAGTATGAGCAATTCCCCGCCATTCCCGTACATGTATTCCCCGGATTCATTTCTGACGCCGAATTAGATATTCGACATAGTCGTTATTTTTGCTGATGTCCGGCGCCGGCCGCGAATTCGGTATCGTGCCGACGTGGCTACACGTGATCACGGCGACCCGGGCGCCGCCCCGTCGGTGCCCCCTCCCCTCACCGCCGTCGCCGACCCGTTTCGCCCGTCGGCGGCCGAACAGGCCCGCACCATCGCCGCATCGACGAATACCGGCACGCTGGCGACACTGACCGCCGACGGCGACCCGTGGGCGTCCTTCGTGACGTACGGACTGCTCGGTGGAGCGCCGGTGCTGTGTGTGTCGAATCTCGCCGAGCACGGCCGCAACCTCATTGCAGACCCCCGTGCCAGCATTGCGATCGTCGCGCCGACATCAGACACGGATGGGGACCCGCTAGCCAGCGGAAGGGTCACCCTGGCCGGCGTCGTCGAGCGGCCGGCGGCCGACGAAGCGGCCGCGGCGCGGGAGGCACACCTGTCGGCGGTCGCCGCCGCGAAGTACTACATCGACTACAGCGACTTCACCCTGTGGGTGCTGCGGGTGCAGCGGGTCCGGTGGGTCGGCGGCTACGGACGAATGGAGTCGGCGACCGGCCAGGCGTATGCGGCGGCCGAACCCGACCCGGTGCAACCGCAGGCGGCGGGGGCCGTCGAGCACCTCAATGCCGACCACGCCGAGTCCCTGGTGGCGATGGCGCGCGTGCTCGCGGGCTACCCGGACGCCACCGCGGCGACATGCACGGGAGCCGATCGCTACGGCCTGGACCTGCGGGTCACCACCGAACGCGGAATCGCCTACCCACGGGTGAATTACGCGACGCCGATCGGCAGGTTCAGCGAATTACGTTCGGCCGCTGCCGAGTTGACCCGACGCGCCCGCGAAGGCTGATCGGCCGTCCGCCGCCTGCGATGGGTGCAATACGATCGCCATCATGTCTGCAGCGACGGAACGTCCGGGCACCTGGCAAGCGGCCTTCGAGCTGATTCGCGACCGCGGCTACGAACACCGCGAGGAACCGTTCAGGCTGGCCAGTGGCCAGCTGAGCCACGATTACATCGACGGCAAGTACGCCGTGGACACCGGGGAGCGACTCGGCCTCGTCAGCCGCGCCATCGCCGACCTGGCGGCCCGCAACGGCATCGACTTCGACGCGGTCGGCGGCCTCACCATGGGTGCGGATCCACTTGCGCTCGGCATCGCGATGGTGACGGGCAAGGCCTGGTTCTCGGTGCGCAAGGAGCAGAAGCAGCGCGGCCGCGGGCAATGGATCGAAGGCACCCGCCTGCAGCCGGGGACTCGGGTGCTGCTCGTCGACGACGTGATCAGCACCGGCGGTTCCACCGAGATCGCCTACGAGCGGGTCACCGAAGCGGGCGCGGTCGTCGCCGGAGTGATTCCGATGGTGGATCGCGGCGACGTGGCCACCGGCCGCTTCGCTCGCCACGGCGTGCCGTTCGCAGCCCTGGTCACCTACCGGGACCTGGGAATCGAGCCGATCAAAGACGTCTGAGCCGGCTGAGCGGCAAGCCGTAAGGATTGCCCGCCAGGGCATCAAGACGCCGTCAAGGCATGTGCCATCGTGTTCCGCGCGGCGCAACGTGGCGTCATGACCTTGCTGGATTATCTGCCCTCCCTGCATCATGCTGCCCAGCCCCGAATAGACCCGGCGATCTGGCCGTCGACCGCGTGCGTCGACGACCTGGGTCGCCTCAGTGTCGGCGACGTGCCGCTGACCGGCATCGCCGACGAGTTCCGGACCCCCACCTATGTCATCGACGAGATCGACTTCCGGCGCAGGCTGATGCACTACCGCACGACCCTGCGTGGCGCCGAAACCGTATACGCCGGCAAGTCGCTGTTGACCACCACCATCGCCCGCTGGGCCGCCGAGGAGGGCGCAGGAATCGACGTCAGTTCCGGCGGCGAACTGACCACCGCCCTCGCCGCCGGTGTGGATCCGGCCCGAATCGTCATGCACGGCAACGCCAAACCACTTGACGAACTCAACGACGCGGTCACCGCCGGAATCGGCCGGGTGGTCGTCGACTCACTTATGGAGATCGCCTACCTCGCCTGTGAGGTGCGGCGCCCGCAACGACTGTTGATCCGGGTGACCCCCGACATCGACATAAACGGCCACGCGGCGGTGACGACGGGCGTCGACGACCAGAAGTTCGGTTTCACGCTGACCGGCGGTCACGCCGCTGATGCAGCGAAACGCATTCTGCAGCAACCACTTCTGGATCTGATCGGGTTGCACTGCCATATCGGTTCGCAGGTCACCGACGCCGCCCTGTACGGGGAGGCGATCCGCAAGCTGATCGCCGCCATGGCCGATATCAGGGCCGCCCACGGGGTGATCCTCCACGAGCTGAACATCGGTGGGGGCCACGGCGTTCCGTACCTCAGCGGTGACCCCGAACTGAACCTGGCCGAGCTGGCCGACATCATCGAGGACGCGCTGGACTGGGCGTGCGCCGCCGAACGGTTCCCACGGCCGCGCATCGTGGTCGAGCCCGGGCGGGCGATCAGTGCCCGTGCCGGCGTGACGCTGTACCGCGTGATGTCGGTGAAGACACGGCCGGGCGGACGGACGTTCGTCGCCGTCGACGGCGGTATGTCGGACAACCCCCGCGTCGCCCTCTACGATGCGAAATACACGGTGGCGCTGGCCAACCGGCATTCGCTCGCATCGATCAAGCCGGTCACCGTCGCCGGACGGCACTGTGAGTCGGGCGACGAGATCGCGCGTGACGTCGAACTGCCCGCGGACGTCCACCCCGGCGATCTGATCGCGGTCGCGTGCACCGGCGCGTATCAGCACAGCATGGCGTCCAACTACAACATGGTGGGCCGGCCCCCGATCGTCTCGGTCAGGCACGGCAAGACCCAGGAACTGGTGCGCCGCGAGACGACCGACGACCTGTTGTCTCGCGATCTCGGATGGTCAGGCGGCGCCGTCGGCCGGCACGACCAGTACCCCGCCCGGCTCGACACCGACCTGAACCGACGCGCCGGGTGAGAACGTCCGCGCCGCCGAACTGGCCATCTGCGCGGAGACCACGGTGCCGTCGGACAGCGCGCAGTACACCCGGGATATCGGCCCGAGGAACGCCACCGAGCTGACGGTCGAGGTGCCTGCCGGATCGGCTGTCACGGTGACCGATTCGGGCCGGACCATCGCCAGCCCGGTGCCGGAGGTGACCGAACCCTCGAGGGCGGGCACCGCCGATCCGAGCACCCGCGCGGTGCCCTCGGAGACCTCGGCGGGCACCTTGTTGTTGAGGCCGACGAACTCGGCGACGAACGGGGTGGCCGGATTTGTATAGAGATCGGCGGGGGCGGCCAACTGTTCGAGCCTGCCCTGGCTCATCACCCCCACCCGGTCGGCCACGGCCAGTGCCTCCTCCTGGTCGTGGGTGACGAACAGTGTCGTCGTGCCGACTTCCAGTTGCACCCTGCGGATCTCGTCGCGCAGCTGCGTCCGCACCTTGGCGTCGAGCGCCGACAGCGGCTCGTCGAGCAGCAGCACCCTGGGCTGGATGGCCAGGGCCCTGGCGAGCGCCACCCGCTGCTGCTGGCCCCCCGACAACTCGTTCGCGTACTTGTCCTTGTGCGCCGAGAGACCGACCAGGTCTAGCATGTCGGCGGCCCGGGACATGCGCTCGTTCTTGGCCTTTCCACGCATCTTGAGTCCGAACGCGACGTTGTCGAGAACGGTCAGGTGCGGGAACAGACTGTATGCCTGGAACACCATTCCCATATCGCGCTTGTTGGCGGGCACCTTGCTGACGTCCTGGCCGCCGACCGAGACTCGGCCCGAGGTGGCCTCGTCGAGACCTGCCAGGATGCGTAGCGCGGTGGTCTTACCGCAACCCGACGGCCCCAGCAATGCCACCAGTTCACCGGGCTCGATGTGCAGGGTGAGGCCGTCCAGTGCCCTGACGGTTCCGTATTCGCGAGTGAGGTCGTTGAGTTCGACGGCGACGCCAGAGGTCATTCAGAGGCTCCCGGGGTGACGGCGGGTGTGGGTGCGGGGACGGCGGGGTCGGCCGCGATGGTTCGGCGGCGCCCGCGAGTCGCCAGCGACAGGATCTGCAGTAGCACGAAGCCGAACAGCAGGACGGCCAGCGAGGCGGCGACCGACGTCGGCCCGTCGCTCTTGCCGATCAACACGATCTGCACCTGCAGGGTCTGGTACCCGCTCAGCGATGCGATGGTGTATTCGCCCAGCACCACCGCAATCGAGATGAACGCGGCCGACAGAATGCCCGACCAGATATTGGGCACGACGACCCGCAGGATGGTGGTCGGCCAGCCAGCCCCCAGGGACCGTGCGGCTTCGGAGAGTGTCTGCAGGTCGATGGATGACAGCGCGGCGTCGATCGCGCGGTAGGCGAACGGCAGCACCAACACGACATAGACGAATGTCAGCGTCAGTGCGGATTCACCGAGGAGGTAGGTCACCCACAGGTAAACGTTGCGCAGACCGACGACGATGACCAGTGCGGGAATCGTCAACGGCAAAAGGCACAGAAACTCGACCAGGCCCCTGGCCCACGGCGCGCGCAACCGGACCCAGATCATCGTCGGCACCAGAATCAGCAGCATGGCGACAACCGTGAACACCGCCAGCAGCAGGGAGATGACGATCGCCTGATAGAGCGCGTCGTCGGCGACGAGGTTCTTCCATGCCTGCAACGTGCGCCCGCCCGCGATGAGGTTGCGGGTGGAGAAGTCGGCCATCGCGTACAGCGGGAACAGGAAGAAGAGCCCGAAGAGCAGCCAGAGTGCCGCCCGAAACACCTTTCCGCTCAGCCTGGTTCGTGTCACTGCAGCCACCTCGCGGTGCGGCGCACCAATGCGCTGTAGGCCACCATCACCAGTGCCACCACCACGATCATCGCCAGCGCCAGCGCGTACGCGAACCCGGACTGCCCGAGCACGACCTCACTGGTCAGTGCGGAGCGGATCAGCAGCGGCAGGATCGGGCTGCCCTGGCTGACCAACGCCGCGGCGGTCGCATAGGCGGCGAAAGCGTTCGCGAACAACAACAGTGCCGAACCGAGGAAGGCCGGCGTCAGCAGCGGAACGGCGACCTCGCGGAAGTACTGCCACCGCGACGCGCCCAGGCTCAGCGCGGCCTCCCGCCACTGGTCGCGCAAACCTTCGAGTGCAGGCACGAAGACGATCACCATCAGCGGGATCTGGAAGTAGGTGTAGACCACGATCAGACCGGTGAGGCTGTAGAGCCATCCGGATCCCGCAAGGTTCCAGCCGAACACCTGCTGCACCCACAGCGTCAGGACACCGTTGAGGCCGATGGTGGCCAGGAAGGCGAAAGCCAAGGCCACACCGCCGAATTGGGCCAGCACGCTGCACAGCGAGATGACGGAACGGCGCACCATCGAGGTGGCTGGACTGCTCACGATCAGCCAGGCCAGCACAGCGCCCAGCACCGCGCCGAGGAGTGCCGTGCTGCCGGACAGGAGCACGCTTTTCCACAGTGCGCTCAACGCGGTGCCGGTGAACAGCGCCTGAATCCGGGCCAGCGAGAACACGCCGTCGGCGAAGAATGCGCTGACGATCACCGTCACCGTCGGAATGATCAGGAAGACCACGACCAGGATCAGGAACGGCAGCAGAGGCAGTGTCTCGCCGAGCCGCTTGTTGAGTGTCTTCATCGACCGACGCCCGGCATATCAGCCGATCGCCTTGGCCCAGTTGTCCGCCAGATACTTCGAAGCCGCATCCGTCTGCGCCTGGGTCGGGATCGTCACGGGACCGTCGATGACCGGGAGCGTCGCGGCGACCGTCTTGTCGAGCGTGCCCGCCGCCGACATGGCGTCGGCGCGCACGGGTCGCACACCTCCGACCGCGTACAGGTTCTGCCCCTCATCGCTGTAGAGGAACTCCTGCCACAGCCGGGCCGCGGCGGGGTGCGGAGCGTCCTTGTTGATCGCCTGGTAGTAGAAGCCGGCGACGGCGTGTTCGGGCGGAACGACCACCTGCCAGGTGGGCAGCTTCTTGCTCTCGCTCGCGTTCAGGTAGTTCCAGTCGATCACCACCGGGGTCTGACCCGACTCGATGGTCGCGGGGGTGGGATCGACCGGCAGGAAGTTACCCGCCTCCCTGAGCTTCCGGAAGAACTCCACGCCGGGGCCGATGTCGTCGGCCGTGCCGCCCTGGGACAGCGCCACCATCATCACTCCGGAGAACGCCGCACCGGCCTGGGTCGGATCACCGTTCAGCGCCACCTTGCCCTTGTACTCGGGCTTGAGAAGGTCGTTGACCGCCGCCACCGGCGGTACCTTGGCCGAGTCGAATCCGATGGACATATAACCGCCATAGTCGTTGATCCACGCGCCATTTGGATCCTTGAACTCGGCGGGGACGCTGTCGAACGTCGCCACCTTGTACGGCGCGAACATCGGCGCGTTGGCCAGGGCCACCGACTGGCCGAGGTCGAAAACGTCGGGCGCGCTGCTCTTGCCCTTCTGCTGGTTCGCCGCGTTGATCTCATCCTGGCTTGCGGCGTCGGGCTGCGTGGAGTTGACCTTGATGCCGTATTTGTCGCCGAACGCCTTGATGATGGCGCCGTAGTTCGCCCAATCAGGCGGCAGCGCAATCACATTGAGTGTGCCCTCTTTCTTGGCGGCTTCGACGAGGGCATCCATGCCGCCGAAGTCCGCGGCCGACTTCGCCTCGCTGACCTTCACACCGGACTGCGTGTCACCGCCGGTGTTGGCCTTCTCGGGCGGGGCGCAGGCCATCAGCCGGGCGAGGGCTACGGCGCAAGTGGCGGCGGTCAACACCCGTGGCAGGTGCCGTGGTCTGGTCATTGCCGAACCTTCCAATAGACAGGAGGCCGCGCGGAGGCGCTGCGGTTACGGCGCCGGGTCGGCGCGGTGAATGGATCCAACGGGCGTTGGAACATTACCGTTTTGGCGCGGAGGTCGGTGTCGGATCCCGAGACTGAAGTCCGGGTTGTCACCGGGCGCCCGTTTGTCCTGGTGACCGAGCTAACATCTCTGTGTGGCGGAACGCGAAGCCCAGGGGGACTTCGAGTATCTATGGGATGACCCGGCGGATGCCGACGGGCCGCCCGATGATGAGTCCGGCTACGAACCGGCCGGGGCCGACGATCCCGAACCGGTGCCTGCCGACCCGGAGTTTCGTCACTTCGACGCGTTCAACGCCAGTACGTGGAACTTCGTGCCTGCGCCGATGCCGTGGTATCGGTCCACGGCGGCCGCGACGGCACTCGTCGCCGCCGCGGCCGCCGTGATCGCGATCGTGGTCTCCGGCGTGCTGCTGGTCTTCCGGGGCCCGGGCAGCACTCCGGCCCGTCCGGCGCCGGCGACGCAAACGGCATCGCCGACCGCCACCGCCCCGGCCACCGCACCGGCCGGCGCTCCGGCCACCGCGGTGTCACCGACCGAATCGCCGCCACCACCGCCACCACCGCCGTCGGCGGCCCCACCGCCTCCGCCGGAGACGGTGGCGCCCACGGTTGACCGGGCTCCGGAGTACACCAATCCGAGGGTTGCGCCCAGGCCGACGAGGCAGCCGGAGATCGGCGTCACCCGCACGCCGGTGACCAGGTCACCGATCAGCGTGGCGCCGCAGCCGCGCGGTCCGCGCTGACGGGGCGTCCCCACCGTGGCTCAACGTTGCTGGTCGCGCCAGGCCAGCATGTCGTTCAATTCGGCGAAGTCATATCCCGAGTCGGTGGGATGGATCTCGGCGGTGAAGAGGGTGACGCCCTCGGCGACAAGTGCGTCGGCGTGCTCTCGGCCGGCCCAGTGCACCGACCGCTCGATCTGCTTTTCGTCGCGCCCGGCCGCCTCGGCCAGCTCCGCGAGGATTGCGTTCCTATTGCGGAACTCGTCCACGCCGGCGAATGTGTGCCAGATGTCGGCGTACTTGGCCACGATCGGCAGGGTGCGTTTGACACCAACACCGCCGATCAGGATCGGGATCTTGCGCACCGGCGGCGGCACCAGCCGCGACAGCCGGTTCTCGATTCGGGATACATAATCCTCGAACAGGTCGAACCGCGTCGCGACGGTCCCGTAGTCATATGCGTATACCGCATAATCCTTTTCGTACCAACCCGATCCGAGTCCAAGGATCAACCGCCCTGAACTGATGTGGTCGACGGTGCGGGCCATGTCGGCGAGCAGGTCCGGATTTCGGAACCCGATGCCGGTGACCAGCAGCCCGATGTCGGCGTGAGTGGTGATCTCACCCCAGGATGCCAGTGCGGTCCAGCCCTCGAAGTTGTTGACGTCGGGCTGCTCGGCAAGAAGCTGTGGCGGCCCGTCCACAGGCGGCGTCACGAAGGGCTTGTGGAAGTGGTCGTAGCCGAAGATGGCGTCGGCGCCCAGGCCGTCGGCGGTGCGCACCGCTTCGCGCCAGGTCTGGTAGTCGGGCGTGCCGCCGGGCCACAGCTGCACCCCGACGCGGATGTTGTTGGTCACGCCGCTGACAACGCGCCGACCGCCTCGGCTATTGCAGGCGGCGATAGCCACCGCCGATAGCCGCCATAAGCTCTGTCGTCTTGCCGGTTCGAGTGGCGACGGCGGACGATCTTCGGCATGGACACGGCGACGTCACTGGAGGGTTCGACCGCGCTCGTCACCGGGGCCACCTAGGGCATAGGGCAGGCGATCGCACGCCAGCTGGCCGGGCTCGGTGCTGAGGTCGTGGTGCACGGGCGCAGCGCGGATCGCGGCGACAAGACCGTCCGTGCCATCGAGGACGCCGGCGGCAAGGCGCGTTTCGTGACGGCGGATCTGGCCAAGCCCGACGAGGTTCGGCGCTTGGCCGCCGACGCCGGATCCGTGGACATCCTCGTGAACAATGCGGGTGTCTACCGGTTCGGCGCCACCGCCGACACCGACGACGCGTTCTTCGACGAGCATGTGAATCTGAACCTGCGCGCCCCTTACCTCCTGGTGCAGCAGCTCGTGCCTGCCATGGCCGAACGAGGTAAGGGTGCGGTGATCAGCCTGAGCACCGTCGCGGCGTCGACACCGGCGCGGCAGGCCGGTATCTACGGTGCCACCAAGGCCGGCCTCGAGCTGCTGACCCGGGTGTGGGCCGACGAGTTCGGCCCCTCCGGCGTGCGGGTGAACGCGGTGTCCGCGGGCCCGACGGAGACACCGGGTTCGGCCGCGATTCCGGGGCTCACCGGGGGGATGGCCACCACCACTACGCTGGGACGCGTCGCGAGTCCGGACGAAATCGCCAGCGCAGTCATCTTTCTCGCCTCGCCGGCCGCGAGCTATGTCAACGGCGCCGTCCTTCACGCCACCGGCGGCCAGTTGGCCATCGCCCCGTAGCGCCCGTCCGGCTAACCGCTTGGCGAGTCGAGGAGCGCCACGAAATGCCCGATGTCGCGTCGCCGTGAACTGGCCGGCCACACCGCCCACGTACGGCGCACCAGCGGATCGCCCGCCAACCGTGCCCAGGTGACGGAATCCGGCAGTTGACCGGGCCGGCTCTCACCGGAGAGCGCGAACGCCCTACCTGACCTGACCGACACGATCTTGATCGCCATGATCAGTTCCAGCTCGTCGGGTACCGGTGGCCCGGTGTCGATGCCGTGGCTGCGCAGGATCGACGTCAGCTCGTCGAACCATGCCGGACTGCCCGCACGCGGAAACCCGACCCACTTCATCCCGCGCAACTGGTCCAGCCCGACACCATCGGGTCCGACCAGGTCGGCGGCCGCCTCCGAGGCGATCAGGACGCCCAGATGCTCCCGCGACACCAGCATCGCGTCGAACTCGGCGCCCGCCGGGCGTTCGCGGACCAGCCCCAGGTCGAGGGTTTCCTCACGCAAGGCGGCGAACTGCGCCGCGGTCGAGAGCTGGCGGGGCACCACCGCGGTGTCGGGAAACTTCTCGGCAAAACGGGCCAGCGCGCAGGGCAGCACCGCGGGATCCAGCTCCAGCGGCACACCGAGCCTGATGACACTCCCCGTACCCGCCGTCGCCTCGGCCATGGTCGCCACCGCCTGGTCCCGTCGCGCCAGTATCGCCCTGGCCTCGGCGAGTAAGGTGATCCCGGCCTCGGTGGGCTGCACACCGGTGCTGCTCCGCACCAAGAGCTTCACACCCAGTTCGCGCTCGAGGGCGTTGACCTTCTGGGACAGGGCCGGCTGGCTAATGTGCAACCGGCGGGCCGCCGCCGACAACCCGCCCTCCTCGGCGATCGCCACGAACACGGTGAGTTCGCGGAATTCCATGGCCCATGGCCGCCTTTCACGCGCTGCCGTGCCCCCATGCGCTCAGCTTAGGGCTGTGATCGAGCACGAGTATCGGTCGATTGTTTCATTCTGAAGGTTCCTGCGTTTCCCTAAGTGGCGGGGAGATGCCGCCGTCCGCACGACCAGCGAAGGGTCTGGAGATGTCAACATATAGCTACGACGTCGTCGTCATCGGGGCCGGGCCCGTAGGACAGAGCGTCGTCGAGCGTGTCCGCGCCGCCGGCCTGTCCGTGGCCGTCGTGGAACGAGAACTCGTCGGCGGTGAGTGTTCGTACTGGGGCTGCGTTCCGAGCAAGGCTTTGCTGCGACCCGTCCTCGCGCTGGCCGACGCGCGTCGGGTCGACGGCGCCCGTGAAGCGATCAGCGGTGCCCTGTCTCCCGAAGGCGTCTTCGCCAGGCGCGATCATTACGTCTCCCACTTCGACGACAGCGGCCAGGCGAACTGGATCAAGGCCACGGGCGCGGAACTGTTCCGGGGCCATGCCCGCCTCGATGGTCTGCGGCGCGTCACGGTCACCACTGCCGATGACCAGGTTCTGCTGCTCTGCGCACGGCGGGCGGTCGCGGTTTGCATCGGAAGCGGCGCCGCGATACCGGACATCCCCGGTATCGCCGAGGCACGCCCGTGGACCAATCGCAAAGCGACAGACAGCAATTCGGTACCTGCTCGGCTGGCCGTCGTCGGCGGCGGCGGCGTCGCCGTCGAAATAGCCACTGCCTGGCAGGGATTGGGCGCACAGGTGACACTGCTTGCCCGCGGAACAGGTCTGCTACCCAGAATGGAACCGTTTGTCGGCGAGCTCGTCGGCCGCGGGCTTGGCAGGGCGGGGGTAGATGTGCGGGTCGGGGTGTCGGTCACCCAGCTGCATCGACCCGGCGGCACCGGGCCCGTCACCGTAGCGCTAGACGACGGTACCGACCTCGAAGTGGACGAGGTGTTGTTCGCTACCGGCAGGGCGCCGCTCACTCACGACATCGGCATGGACACAGTGGGTTTGACGCCCGGCTCGTGGCTGGACGTCGACGACACGTGTCGCGTGCTCGGTGTCGGGGACGGCTGGTTGTACGCGGTCGGAGACACCAACCATCGCGCCCTACTCACCCACCAGGGCAAGTACCAGGCCCGCATCGCGGCCGCCGCGATCGTGGCCCGCGCCGCGCTGCGGCCGGTGGACACCGCCCCGTGGGGTTGCCACAACACGACGGCCGACAGGTATGCGGTGCCGCAGGTGTTCTTCACCGATCCGGAGGCGGCGACCGTGGGGCTGTCGGCGAAGGAGGCCGCCCGAGCGGGGCGCCGGATCCGCGTCGTCGACGTCGAGATCGGCGACGTGGTGACGGGCGCCAACCTCTACGCCGACGGATACTGCGGGCGGGCCCGGATGGTCGTCGACCTCGATGACGACTGCGTGCTCGGCGTCACCTTCGTGGGCCCCGGGGTCAGCGAACTGCTGCACTCGGCGACCGTCGTGGTGGCCGGCCGGGTTCCGATCTCCCGGCTGTGGCACGCCGTGCCGTGCTTTCCGACGATCAGCGAAGTGTGGCTGAGGTTGCTGGAGGCCTACCGCGACGCGTGAGTATCACGCGGCGTTCTCGTCGGCGGCCCACAGCCCGTCGATGGCATCGACCGCGCGGCGAAGGCTTTCGGCGGCAAGCGGCCTGAGCTCCGCCAGCGCCGGATTCGCGTCGGCCATCGTCAGTTCCGCCGTGATGAACCGTGGCGTCAGCCCGGGGAGGGCCACCGCATGCGGCAGCCACGCCTCGTTGTGGTCCCAGCCGGCACGCGGCGTGCCGGCGCCATAACCGCCCCCTCGGCTGGCGAGCACGACGAAATCGGTGCCGGTCAGCGTGCCTGCGCCGGTTTCGGCGTCGATCGACAGGCCTTGCGCGACGATGTGGTCCACCCAAGCCTTGACCGTGCTGGGCGGCCCGAAGTTGTACAGCGGCAGACCCAGGATCAGTGTGTCGGCCCGCTTGATCTCGTCCACCAGTTCGACGCTCAACGCGAACGACGCTTCCTGTTCGGCCGTGCGCTGCCCCGCCGGTACCAGTCGAGCCATCCCGGTCGCGGAATCGAGGTGCGGGATCGGATTCAGGGCGAGGTCGCGGTAGGTGACGCCGCCGCCGGGATGCACGGCGAGCCACCGCTGCGCGGCGCGGGCGGAGAGCCGCCTGCTGACCGACCGGTCGCCCTGGACCGAGGAATCGATATGAAGGAGCTGCGACATCAGTGACCTTTCATTGATCATTTGTGTATTACAAATGATCTATACCAGACTGACGGTTGGTCTATTCCCGTAGGCTGGCCGGTGTGAGCCGGAAGCGGACCGTCACCCCGAACGACCAGCTCCTGGGCCCGTTGCTCGACCTGCTCGCGCGGCGGTTGCGGGCCGAGGCGGTGGCCGAGCTCACGACATTCGGGCTGCGCCCGCGGCATGTGATCGCGATGACGCTGCTGCGCGATCTCGGCGAGCAGAGCCAGTCCGATCTCGCCGACCGGCTCGGCATCGACCCCACCAACCTCGTGGCGTTACTGAACGATCTCGAGGCCGACGCACTGATCGAGCGCCGGCGGTCGCCGCAGGACCGCAGGCGGCACACGGTGGTCCTGACGACTGCGGGCGCCCGTCGGCTCGCCGACGTCGAACACGTGGTCGCGGGTTCGGAGAAGCGGCTCTTCGCCGCGCTCGCCGCCGATGAGATGGCGACGCTGCACAGCCTGCTGCACCGCGCCGCCGCGGCGGCCGCAGGCGGCAAGGACGCGCCTGCCGTGTCGCCGGACTGTACGGGCGCCGCGCTGGCGGTCGATTGCGCCGACGACCAGTCCGCTGGGAATAGTCTTTAGGGCATGGCCGACTTCGATGCCGCGGCCATGTTCGCGGACTCACCCGTCGCGGTGCTCGCCACCGTCGGCAGCGACGGCGCACCGCACGTCGTGCCGGTGGTCTTCGCGGTGCACGCCGACGTCGTCTACACCGCCATCGACGCCAAGCGAAAATCCACCCGGCGACTGCGCCGGCTTGCCAACATCGAGGGGAATCCACAGGTGAGTCTGCTCGTCGAGCATTACGACGACGACTGGGCACAGCTGTGGTGGGTGCGTGCCGACGGCGTCGCGGAGATTCACCACCGGGGCGACGAAATGGCCGACTGCTACGCCCTGCTGCGCCGGAAATACCCTCAGTACCACCGCATTGCGCTCGACGGTCCGGTCGTGACGGTCGACGTGCGAAAGTGGTCGTCATGGCAAGCCTGAACGACGGCGGCGCCTCGTCCAAACAGCAGCCCCTGCTGGTCCTCGGCAAGATCACCGAGATCCTCGACGCGTTCTCGCTGTCGCGGCCGTCGATGACACTCGGCGAGATCCAGCAGGCCACCGGCCTGCCCACTTCGACGGTGCAGCGGCTGGTGAGCAATATGGTCTCGCAGCGGCTGCTGGACCGCGTCGGGGACCAGATCCGCATCGGTGCGCGAATGGCTTACTGGGCGGCCACGGCGACAAAGGATCTCGACGTGCTGTCGGTGGTGAACCCGGTACTCAAGGAGATGCGCGACAAGACGGGCGAGACCGCCTGCTTCTTCAAGGTCGAACAGACCTTCCGGGTGTGCGTCGCCATCGCCGAGACCCGCCACGCGCTGCGCCGGGACATGTACGTCGGCAAGGTCATTCCGCTGCATGCCGGTTCGGCTTCGCGCGTGCTCCTGGCCTGGAATCCAGAACTCGCGGAAAAGATCACGAGCGCACCGCTGGAGCCGCTGACCGACTACACGGTCACCAGCCCCGACGAACTTCGGACGCTCATCGCCCAGGCGAAGGCCGATGGCTATGCGATCACCAATGGCGAGCGTGAGGATTCGGCATCAGGCCTCTCGGCGCCGGTGTTCGACTCGGCCGGTGACATCATCGGCGCGGTCACGATCAGCGGCCCGACCATCCGGATGCCCCGCGAGCAGTGCGAGGCCTGGGTGGACCTGTTGGTCGGCTATGCCGAACAGGTCACCCGCACCATCGGCGGTCGGATCCCCCACTAGCTTCTTCGTGTTTTCGCGAGCGTGCGTGTCTGCGGCCGACACGCCGGGCGACACACTGAGTTTGCGCGCCCTGGTAAGACGCAATCCCACCGACCATGGCCTGCAAACCGGCAACCCCGCCGTCCGCCCACGAGGCCGAGCGTGCGTGAAGTGCCATCCCAACTCGGCGTGTCGGCCGGGGACACGCACGGTCGCGGTTCAGCGGATGACCCAGTCAAAGGCCTTCGACTTGGACCGGGCGCCCTCGGCGGCGCGTGAACGGTTCGGCTCGCCGAGTTCGGCCAGCAACTTGTCGCTGGTGCCGACCAACGCGGCCAGCACGTCGGGGTTGAACCAGGCCGGCCGCGTCGCGAACAGCAGATCCTCGGTGGAGGTATTGCCACTGGCGCCGGGCGCGAAGGGGCAGCCACCGAGTCCACCCAGCGCTCCGTCGACCATCGCGGCTCCGGCGCTGATCGCGGCCAACGAATTGGCCACGCCGAGCCCCCAGGTGTCGTGGCCGTGGAAAACGATGCGCCGCAATGGGACTCGGGTCCGTAGCGCGGTGACCAGATCGGTGACTTGGGTGGGGATGGCCTGGCCGATGGTGTCGCAGACCACCACGTCGTCCGCCCCGGCGGTGCGCGCATCGGCGGCGATACCGATCACCCGTCGAGGATCGGTCGGGCCTTCGAACGGACAGGTGAACGCCGTCGCCAGGCACAGCTGAATGGAGCCACCCACTTCCTGTGCGATGCGGACCGCCGCGGGCATGGCCGCCACGCTGTCCTCGGTGGTGCGGCCGATATTGGCCTTGTTGTGGGAATCCGACGCGGAGAAGCAGTACTGGAACCGGCGCGCGCCCGCCGCGGCCGCCTTCTCGACGTGCCGCGGCGTCGCCACCCAGACCCAGCACCGGTCGAGTTCCTCCGGCGTCAGGGCCGCGATGACGTCGAGCGTATCGGCCAGGGGAGGCACGAGTTCGGGCCGGGCCATCGAGCCGATCTCGAGCGCGGGAATGCCCACCGCCAGCAGTTCGCGTACCAGTTCCACCTTGCGCTCGGTGGGCAGCACCTTCGCGGTGAGCTGCAGGCCGTCGCGCAACGTCACGTCGCGCAGTTCGGCCGCCGGTGAATATGGCCGTGCCGTCGTATCTCGATCTGATGTCATGTCCGTACTCCGATCTCTTCGTCGGTGAGACCCAGCAGCGACGACAACACCTCATGGGTGTGCTCACCGAGGTCGGGCCCGACACTGCGGATGGGCAACGACTGCCCGCCGATTACGGGAACGATCCCGGTGAACCCGACGCTCTGCGGTTCATCCTCCCCGGTGTCGACGGCGAAGTGCTGAATCATGTTTCGGGCCGCATATTGGTCGTCGGCACAGATGTCGGCCGCGGTGTAGATCGGCCCGCTCGGCACACCGGCCGCGTCGAGGATCTTCAACGCCTCGTCGCGGTCGTACTGGATGGACCACTGCCCGATCGCTTCGTCGAGTTCCTCGCGGCGTAACCACCGTCCGGCGTTGCTCTGCAAATCGGGGTCGGCGGCCAGGTCGGGCCTGCCGATGGTGTCCATGTAGCGCTGGAAGATCGCATCGCCGTTGCCCGCGATGATGACGCTGGTGCCGTCCGCGCACGGATAGGCGTTGCTGGGTGCTATGCCTTCCATCCGACCACCCACGCGCTCCCGCTTGACACCGTAGGCGAGGTAGTCGGGCACCAGGGACTCCATCACCGAGAGCACCGCCTCGTTCAGGGCGACGTCGATGACACGCTGGGCGAGCGGGACTTTTGTCCGCTCCCGCTGGAACAGCGCCATCACGGTGCCGAAGGCGGCGTAGATACCCGCGATCGAGTCGCCGATCGAGACGCCCATCCGCACGGGCGGCCGGTCGGGGTCACCGATGAGCTCCCGCAACCCGCCGAACGCCTCTGCCACTGCAGCGAATCCCGGACGTTCCGCCAGCGGGCCGGTCTGCCCGAACGCCGAGATGCGGGTGATCACGAGTTCGGGGTTGACGCTGTCGAGTACCTCGGGACCCAGGCCCCATTTCTCGAGCGTGCCCGGGCGGAAGTTTTCCAGCAGCACGTCGCAGTGCCGCAGCAGATCGAGCACGATGTCGCGGCCGCGGTCGGTCTTCAGGTCGAGCACGATCGACTTCTTGTTGCGGTTGATCGTCCGGTAGAGCATCGAGGTGTCGCCGGCGTACAGCCGCCAGTTCCGCAGTTCGTCGCCGGTGACCGGCCGCTCCACCTTGATCACTTCGGCGCCGAAGTCGGCGAGCATCCGCCCTGCCGTCGGGGCCGCGATGTAGTTGCCCAGTTCGAGCACCCGTACGCCGGCCAGGGGTCGAACGTTGTTGTCGTTCAATGGTATTCCTTCTGGGTTCAGTATCAGAACAGTGCGCTCATAGGCAGGATGAGCAGGATCGCCACCACGGAGGCTACGGAGACGCCGACGGTCACGGTCTTGAGTGCCCCGCGGGTGGACTGCCCCAGCAGCGACTGCAACATCCAGAAGGTGTTGCTCGTCACATGCACGCAGAAAAACGATCCTGCGCCTGCGGCCAGCGCGAGCAGCACCGGGTCGACGCCGATGTGCGGTGCGACCGGGGCCAGGATTCCCGCCGCGGTGATGGCGGAGATGCTTATCGAGCCGATCGCGATGTGCAGCGCCGCCGCGATCGCCCATACCACCAGCAGCGGTGCGACCGTGCTCGCCGTGAAGTACTCGCCGAGCACGTCGCCGAGGCCTGTTGCCTTGATGGTGGCGGCCAGCGAGCCGCCGACGCCGGTCAGGATCAGGATCTGTCCGCTCTCCTTGAAGCCGGTGCCGATGGCGCGCTGGACCGCTTCGGCACCGACGGCATAGCGGCCGACGAAGCTGGTCCCGACCAGACCGATCAGCAGCGCGATGACCGGCGAGGAGACGAACTTGACGATCGGGTTGTGGATGTCGGCAGCGTCGAGGATCGCGCCGACCGCGACGAGGACGAGCGAGGAGATCAGCGGTGCGAACAGCAGGAGCAACGGTGCCCGGGTGCGGGTCTGCGTCGCCGCGGTCTTGGTGGTCACGCCACCCGAGGCGCCACCGTCGACACCGGAGGCGCCGCTGTCACCGGAGCCATTGGAAGCGGGTGACGCACCGGCCGGCTCACCACCGAGTTCCGTATCGGCTTCCGAACCGCTGTACGCCTGCTCGTCGCGATCTTCGTTCCACCACCCGCGCATGAAGACGAACTGCATGATGGTCACCGCGATCGCCACGGTCGGGATCACCAGCAGAACGCCGAAGAGCAGCATCTTGCCGAGCGGCACTCCGAGCAACCCGGCGAGGCCGAGCGCACCGACGCCGGGAACGGTCAGCGCGAGGCCGCAATCGAGGCCGATGGCCATCGCCACCGCCATCCGCCCAGTGCCCTTCTTGCCGATCTTGGTGGCCATCGACCGCGCCAGCGGCGCGGAGATGACCAGCAGCACGTCGACGTAGATCGACTGCAGGAAGGTCGCGATGGTCAGCGACATCGCATACGGCATGCGTTTGGCGCCGAACACTTTCAGCAGCGTTTCCACCAGCCGTTGAATCGCGCCGGTCCGCTGAAGAATCGAGCCCATCAGCACACCGAAGGCGATCAGCAGGCCGATCTCGGCCATGATGTCGCCGAATCCCTTCATGATCGCGTCGATCGTCTTCTCGACGCCGATGCCGGTGGCCAGCCCGAGGTAGGCCGACCCGGTCACCAGCGAGACCACCGGGTTGAACTTGAACCGCACGATCAGCAGCACGACCGCGAGGATCGCGATGGCGGTGTTGACGACTAAAGCAAGGTGCGACATCGGACCTGATCCCTTCGAATGCGCCGGTTGTCCTGATGTATCGCGCGACACCCGGGCTGACGGTGTGACGGCGACCACTTCGACGACTACTCACATTATGAGCATGAACCCGCAATATAAGCAACCCCGCAGGACAGCGACCCCGCCGCAACAGCCGAAAGGGGCACCCGCCGTCGCGGTGCCCCTCGGTTATCGGTCAGGCCGCACCGAACTGCTCCTGCACCGCACCGATCAACGCGGTGAGTGCCTCGCGGCCCTCGGGGTCCACATAGCTGACATCGTCGGAGAAGAGCGGAGTTCTGCGTACCGGGGCGGGGCGGACATGCGGTGGTCTCCTCGTGAGAACGGATCGGACGGCCGGCCTGTCCGCCGGCCACGAACCCACCGAATGCCTTGTGCTCGGTGTCACTTCGGGGAATTGTGGATTACAGGAGCAGCGTCGCTTCTGATCTCATGTCGGCTCCGCCGACGGGAGGGAACGTCATGGCCGACAAGACGACCCAGGGCGCCGGAGCCGCCCCCACCGCGGACAGTCCGGCCGCCATCCGCAACGTGGTGCTGGTGGGCCCATCGGGTGGCGGCAAGACGACACTCGTCGAGGCCCTTCTGGTGGCCTCCGGGGTACTCACCAGACCCGGCACCGTGGGTGAGGGCACCACCGTCTGCGACTGCGACGAAGCGGAGATCGCCCAGCAGCGCTCGGTCGGCCTCGCGCTGGCCCCGCTCGCGCACGACGGCGTCAAGATCAACCTGATCGACACTCCCGGCTACGCCGACTTCGTGGGTGAACTGCGCGCAGGGCTGCGGGCGGCCGACTGCGCATTGTTCGTCATCGCGGCCAACGAGGGTGTCGACGAACCGACCAGATCGCTGTGGATGGAGTGCAGCCAGGTCGGCATGCCGCGCGCGGTGGTGATCACCAAACTCGATCACGCCCGGGCCAACTACGACAGCGCGCTGGCCGCCGCGCAGGAGGCATTCGGCGACAAGGTGCTGCCGCTGTACCTGTCCGCCAATTCACCCTGCACCGGTCTGATCGGGCTGCTGTCCCAGACGCACTACGAGTACGCGCAGGGCACGCGGACCACCCGCGACCCGGACAGCTCATACGGCGACCGGATCGAACAGCACCGGGGCACGCTGATCGAGGGAATCATCGAGGAGTCCGAGGACGAGACGCTGATGGAGCGCTACCTCGGCGGCGAAGAGATCGATCAGTCCGTGCTCATCGAGGATCTCGAGAAGGCGGTCGCCCGTGGCTCGTTCTTCCCGGTGATCCCGGTGTGCAGCAGCACCGGCGTCGGCACGCTGGAACTGCTCGAGATCATCGCCAGCGGTTTCCCGTCTCCGCCCGAACATCAGCTGCCCGAGGTGTTCACCCCGCAGGGCAGGTCGCGCAACAGCCTGACGTGCGATCCCGACGGTCCGCTGCTGGCCGAGGTCGTCAAGACGACGTCGGATCCCTACGTCGGCAGGGTCAGCCTCGTCCGGGTGTTCTCCGGGACCATCAGGCCCGACGCGACCGTGCACGTGTCGGGCCATTTGTCGTCGTTCACCGGCTCCGGCACCTTCGCGAGCTCCCATGCCACCTCCACCGTGCACGCCGATCATGACGAGGACGAACGCATCGGCACGCTGTCCTTCCCCCTGGGCAAGCAGCAGCGGCCCGCGCCCTCGGTGGTGGCCGGCGACATCTGTGCGATCGGCAGGCTGAGCCGCGCGGAGACCGGCGACACGCTCTCGGACAAGGCCGACCCGCTGGTGCTCAAGCCGTGGACGATGCCCGAACCGCTGCTGCCGATGGCCGTGCAGCCGCGCGCCAAGACCGACGAGGACAAACTCTCGGTCGGCCTGCAGCGGCTCGCCGCGGAAGACCCGACGCTGCGCATCGAGCAGAACCCCGAAACCCACCAGATCGTGCTGTGGTGCATGGGCGAGGCCCATACGGGCGTGGTCCTCGATGCGCTCGCCCGCCGCTACAGCGTGGCCGTCGACACCGTCGAACTGCGGGTGCCGCTGCGGGAGACGTTCGCCGGCCATGCGAAAGGACACGGCCGACACGTCAAACAGTCTGGCGGACATGGCCAATACGCCGTGTGCGACATCGAGGTCGAGCCGCTGCCCGAAGGCTCCGGCTTCGAGTTCGTCGACAAGGTCGTCGGCGGCGCCGTGCCGAGGAACTTCATCCCGAGCGTCGAAAAGGGCGTCCGGGCACAGATGGAGAAGGGCCTACTCAACGGGGCAGGCGCCGGCTATCCGGTGGTCGACATCCGGGTCACGCTCTTCGACGGCAAGGCCCACAGCGTGGACTCCTCGGACTTCGCGTTCCAGATGGCGGGCGGTCTGGCCCTGCGTGACGCGGCCGCGGCGACCAAGGTGAACCTGCTCGAACCGGTCGATCTGGTCTCGGTGTTGATACCCGACGATCTCGTCGGTGCCGTGATGAGCGACCTGGCCGGCCGGCGCGGCCGCGTGCTGGGCACCGATAAGGCGGGCGAGGACCGCACCCTGGTGAATGCCGAGATCCCCGAAGTCGAGCTCACCCGGTATGCGATCGACCTGCGCTCGCTGTCGCACGGATCCGGCTCGTTCACCCGATCTTTCGCCAGGTACGAGCCCATGCCGGAGTCGGCCGCGGCCAAGGTGAAGACCTCCGCCTGAGCCTTCCCTTACTTGGGGATACCGGCTAGCGGGAAGCCGGTTTGGGCGTCACCCGCGATGACACGCGCCCGTTCGCCCGCGAACCTGAATTACATGCTCGACATCCAGCGGACCATCGGCGCGACCGAGATCGTCGGTACGGCCCCCATCCAAGCACCCTTCGACGGGGCGGCCGTCTACCCACGGCTCTACCACCACCTCGTCGCCACACTGTTCCTCGCGGTGGCCGCGCTGGCGGCAGCCTGGCTGTTTCTTTTTACGTGACCAACGTATGGGTGCTAGCCGGTATAGCCGGGTCCGGAATTCCAGAGGAGGGCATTGGGGGACAGCCGTGGCGACAACGCCGGGAGAGCAAACCAGAGTTGGAGACACAGAAGCGGACCGGCGATCGTCAGGAGATGTAATGCGAAGTGCCAGCGTAACAGCGTTGTCCCAGAACATAATTCGTGCCGATCAGGTCGATCAGGTAGACCCCGTGGATGATACGGATTTGATCGCCCGGTTCGAACGGGACGCGCTGCCGCTTCTCGAGGGGTTCTACCGCCAGGCGCTGAAACTGACCCACAATCACGCGGAGGCCGAGGATCTGCTGCAGGAGACCGCAGCCAAGGCGTTCGCCGGGTTCCACAGTTTCCGCGACGGCACCAACCTGGGCGGCTGGCTGTACCGGATCCTGCTCAACAGCCACATCAGCAGCTATCGCAAACAGCAGCGCCGCCCGGTCCAGTGGCTCACCGAGGAGATCACCGACGGCCAGATGATGGCCGAGGCCCGCCACTCGTCGAACGGTCTGCGCTCAGCCGAAGATCAGGTGCTCGACCTCCTGGAGGACGACGACATCAAGGCCGCGATGCAGAAGCTGCCCGAGAAGCTGCGCACCGCGATCTACTACGCCGACGTCGAGGGCTTCCGGTTCAAGGAGATCGCCGAACTCACCGACGTCCCGCTGGGCACCGTCATGTCTCGGCTGCACCGTGGCCGCCGCCAGCTGCGCAGCCTGCTGGCCGACGTGGCCAGGGACCGTGGTTACGCACTGACCGAGGTCGCTTAGCGGAGCGGGTCTCCCCGCCACGCGAAGCTGTTGACGTACTTGCCCATATCCAGAGCGATCTGGAGGTTGGCGCCCGACGGCTTGCCGATGCCCGAGTCAGGACCGAACTGCCGGAACGGGCCGACCGCGGCGGCGATCAACGCCAGATCGTTCTTCACGGCCACCATCACCAGCACCCGCATCTTCAGGTAGCTCATGTTGGAGCCCTGCGGCCAGCAGTCGGCGGCTTCGCCGTATCCGGCTTGGTATCCGACCATCGCATTCGGGATCTCGTAGGCCGTGCGGGTGTCCGGGAACGTCCGGCCGACCAGATCGTGCGCGATCTGCTGAGGGGATCGGCCGCCGGCGGGCTGACTGAACAACTGCAGCGTGCCACCGTCGCCGGCAAGCAGATCGGCCGTTACGCCGTCGGCCTTCGTCGTGACCTTGTAGGCCGCGCCCTCCGCGGGATAGGACACCGAGAACGAGCCATCGGCGGCGGTGAACCGGGGATTGATCTCCACGGGTGTGCCGGTCGGCGGCCGGCCGCAGTCGGGTGGACACACGTACCGCACCGACGGCTTGGTCATCAGCGCCGAGACGCCGACCAGTGCCGAGGCGACGACCGCGATCGCGACGAACCAGATGACCACCAGCCGGGTCCGCGACGTCCGGTGCACCGGCGGCGCCGCGTACGTCCCCCTCGGGACGGCGTAGCCGGGAAAAAAGTCGGTGGTGGAACCGCGCACCGAGCTCGTCATGAACGCTCGGGACCGGAATCGGTGCGCACCGGACGCGCCTCCCGCCGCGCCTGCCTCGATGACCGCGACGACGCCCGGGTCGCCACCCCGCAGGCGGGACAGAACGCCATATCCGGCACGACATGGCCGCAGTGCGTACACAACAGCGGCTCATCGGACTGGATCTCGTCATGCGCCTCGTGCAGCAGGGCCAGATGTAACCCGACGCGCAGCACGAGCAGCGACACCACCGCCAGCATCAGGTACAGCATCAGCATCAGCACCTGCGGGAAATGCGCGACGTCGATCAGCCCGAGAGCCAGATACACCGCCAGCACGATCGCCGCGAACACGACCAGGATCAGCCGCACCAGCCCCGGCCGCTGCGCAGCCTTGCTCGGCGGCCGGGTGAACCACAGTGCGGCACCGATCAATCCGCCCGCGGCCGCCGCGATCAACGGCACGGCGATGCCCCGGATTCCCGCCTCGACCATGAGGCTCTCCATCGGGCGCTTGCTCACCACCCCGCTTTCGAACTGCGGCGCCAGCCGCGTCAGGGTCGCCGCCGCGGTGAAGGCGAGCGCACCGAGGACGCCGACCATGAAGCCGTCCAGCGCCTCCCGCGTCGGCGGCCGCAGCAACCGCACGATCACCGCGGGCATCAGCATCAGGATCACTCCGCCGAGCGGGATGGCGACGCCCATCTGCAGCATGCGGGCGCCGACTACCCCTGCGCCCAGCGCGATTTGGTACGAACGAGCGACCAGGGCGCCGGTCGCCAACACCCAGCCGACGCCGAGCCCGATACCGAGCACCGCCGTCAGCACCAGGCTGCGGATCGGCAGATCGTTTACTGCGTCAGACTCCCTGAGGTAGAGCAGGAACAACATCGGCAGCCCCAGCGCCGCCACCGTGACCACGGCAGCGGGCACCCGCAGCAGCGTGAAGGCGATCAGCGCCAGCAGCACCACGCCCAGCCCGATCCGGAAGGCCGTCCGCGACCGTTGCGGCAGATGCGGGAAAAGCGAACTCGCCACCGACAGTTGCAACAGGTGTTCGTTCGGCGCCGCTCCGTAGTCCCGCATGCGCAACCAGTCGGGCCCTTCCCCACGTCGCGGGGTCAGGTGACAGCCGCACAGTCCGCAGTACTCGCCGTCCGGAACGTCGGTCTCGCAGATCCGGCATTCGGTGGTCGGCACGGCGTCGTCGTCCTGTTCGGGTCCGGTGCTCATGGGCTTGCCTTCTGGAGTACGAGAATATTGCGGACGAGGTTGTCCACATCGGGAGAGCCGAGGCCGGTGACCATGTCGTAGCCGGGCCCGGCATCGGCCACGGCGTTCCCGCCGAGCGTGATGTCACGGAAGCCGGGTAGCGCCGCACCCGCCGCGATGCGGTACAGCATCGGGTTCAGGTCGCCGATCAGGCGCCCGCCGTTGGCGACCAGATACTGGTTCATCACGGCCGCCATGCCGGCCCAGATCGGCGCCGACTGCGACGTACCGCCGCCCACCACCTGTTGCTGGTTCAACACGATCTGCACACCGGTGAACGGATCGGCGACCGCCGCCACGTCGGGCGTCAGCCGTCGACCGGGGTCCTGGTCTCGCGCCACGCCTCGCTGCCAGTCGGGGCGGTCGAACAGCGAGGACACGCCTCCCCCGGTGCCGATCGAGAGCGGGACGTCGAACCACGTCTGTTCGGCCAGCCACCTGCCTGTCGCATCGGTGGACAGCGTGGTGCCACCGACGTCGGTCATCTCCGGCAACGACGCCACCGAGTCCAGGCCGATGTCCGACGGGCCCGGCGGAGACGACCAGTCCTGTCCGCCACGGCATTCCATGCCTGCGAGATCACCACTGGCGTTGAACGCCGTGGTGCCGTGCGAGTGTGCGGTTCGCAGCGCCGAGCGCACCGGCGCCAGATCCGCTGCCGTGTGCAGCTTGTCGCACCCCCAGCCGATCGAAAAGCTCCACACCGCACCGGGAAACTGTCGGTCCGCGGACTCGAACATGTCCGAGATCTTCTCGAAGGCGCCGTCGCCCTCGACCGTCGGCCGCGCGTTGATGACCACCATCGTGGCATCCGGTGCAATGGCGTGGGCGACCTCGAGGTCCATCGTCGTCTCGCCGCGCGGTTCACTGGGCTGACCGCCGACCAGGGTTGGGGTGAATCTCGGCAGGCGATAGTCGTCGGCGAACATGTCGAGGTCGGACTGGTCGAACCCGTCGAACGCGAAGAACACGATGGTGGTGCCCTTGCCGGTGAACCCGTCGGCGGCGAGGCGGCCGAGGTTGTAGCTGTTGCGCAGCGCGGTCGGCGTCAGCCCCCGGTCGGGCACATCAAGGGGAATGAAGTCGGGACGGTTCGTGCGGTGCGGCGTATAGCCGAGGATCCGGCCCAATTCGGCGACCTCGCCGCGCAGCTGATCAGGGATGTCGGGCTGCTGCGGCGAGGCATAGAACAGCTGGCCCCGCATGCCCCGGTAGTCGTGCACCTCGACGCGGAACGCGCTGGCCACTCGTTCGGCGGTGCCTTCGACGACGGCCCAGTCCTCGCCAGGCCGCCACCGAACCGCCAACCCGTTACGGTCCGCCCAGCCGTACAGCTGCTGAGGCCGGCCGCCGTCGCGCAATGCGGCCGTCAGCTGAGTCTGGCCCCGGTGCGACAACCCGAGATCGGTCGAGCTCGCCAGCAGGTAGGCGTATGGCCCTGTGATCGTCCCGGGCCGGTCGAAGCCCGGTCCTCGGTGCAGGTCGGAGACCAACACCGAAACCGCCACGGCGATCAAGGCCAGCACACTCACATGCCGGGCAGTCACACCCGCCAGAGTACTTGTGAACAGGCCAGACGACGGTTCAGTTGTCGCCGGGAGGAGCGGTGGGCGCCGCCGGCGCCTTCACCGGCGGCGTGAACAGATTGCCGCCCGTGGGGTTGATCGACTTCTCGGTCGGCTCGACGGGAGGCGGCGGCGCGGGGGTCGCAGGCGACGTCGTCGTGGTCGTCGTCGTGGTGGAGGTCTCGGGGGCCTTCTCCTCTTCCTTGGCGCAGGATGCGGTCAAACCGACCATCACCACGATCGCGCTACCGCCGACAGCCGCGGCGACGCCGCGAGTCAAACGACCTGACCTCATGTTGCAGTCCTATCTACTCCCGACCCTGTGCCGAAGCTGTGAACTACCGTCCGGCGAACGGAACTCTAACCGAATGTCCAAACAACCGCACTCCCATTGCCGGTTACCGCGCACGACCCGAGGATTGAAAAGCGTTCAGTCCGGCTACACCGCCGATATCTCGTCAAGCCAGCCCGCGAGGTGGTCACCGTGTACCAGCAGATTCTCGATCCGGTAGCGCATTCTCTGGCGTGGAGTTCTCTTGTCGCCGCCCTGCCCCTCCTCCTTCTCTTCGTGATGCTCGGCGCACTGCGAATAACCGCCTGGATCGCGTCGGTGGTCTCGCTCGTGGTGGCCATCGTGATCGCCATCGCCGTGTACGGGATGCCGGTCGGTCAGACTCTGCTGGCCGGCACCGAAGGCGCGGCCTTCGGGTTCTTCCCCATCCTGTGGATCGTCATCAACGCCATCTGGGTCTACCAGATGACGGTTGAGACAGGACATTTCGATGTGCTGCGGCGGTCCTTCGCGCAAGTCAGCGACGACCAGCGGGTCCAAGCCATCATCATCGCGTTCTCCTTCGGTGCGCTCTTGGAGGCCCTCGCCGGCTTCGGCACGCCCGTCGCCGTCACCTCCGTGATGCTGATGGCGCTGGGATTCAAACCGTTGAAGGCCGCGGTGCTGGCGCTGACGGCCAACACCGCTCCCGTCGCGTTCGGTGCGATGGCAACGCCGATACTCACCCTGGGCAAGGTGTCTGGGCTGTCCAGCGACACCTTGGGCGCGATGGTCGGCAGGCAGACGCCGATCCTGGCGCTGTTCGTCCCGCTGGCATTGGTGGCGATCGTCGACGGGTGGCGCGGCGTGCGCGACACCTGGCCGGTCGCCGTCGTCTGTGGCGTCGTCTTCGCCATCGCCCAGTACGCAACGTCGAACTTCGTTTCGGTTCCGCTCACCGATGTGGTCGCTTCGCTGTTGTCGGCGGCCGCGGTGGTAGGGATGGTGCGCATCTGGCGGCCGCGCCACACGATGGCGCCGGCCCCGGTCGCGGGCGGCTCCGTCGACGAGCCGACGCCCGAATTCGCCCAGCGAGTCGAGCATCCCGACGACCGCGGGAAAGATGAGCGCGGGGACGTCATCAAGGCCTACGCCCCGTACGCGATCATCATCGCGGTCTTCGTCATCTGCCAGATCTCGGCGGTCAAGAAGCTGCTCGACAAGGCCACCTTCAGCATCGCCTGGCCCGGCCTGCACGTCCTGAAACCCGACGGAGACCCGCTCTCCCTGACGAAGTTCTCGCTCAACCTTCTCACCTCCCCCGGCACCCAGATGCTGATCGCCGGAATCATCACCATGGCGGTGCTGCGCCTGTCGGTGCCGCGCGCGCTGAAGGCGTACGGGACCACGCTGCATCAACTGCGGTTCGCCATTCTCACCGTGATGGTCGTGCTGGCACTGGCGTTCGTGATGAACCTGTCGGGCCAGACGATCACGCTCGGCACGTGGATGGCCGGTGCGGGAGGCGCCTTCGCTCTGCTGTCCCCGATCCTGGGCTGGCTCGGGGTCGCCGTCACCGGTTCCGACACGTCGTCGAACTCGCTCTTCGGCGCGCTGCAGGTGGCGGCCGCCAACCAGGCCGGTCTGTCCGATGTGCTGATGGCCGCGTCGAACAGTTCCGGCGGCGTGCTCGGCAAGATGATCTCGCCGCAGAACCTGGCGATCGCGGCAGCGGCGGTCGGGATGGACGGGAAGGAAGGCGACATCTTCCGCCGGGTGATCGCGTGGAGCTTGGTGTTCCTCGTGGTGCTGTGCGCGCTGTCGGCGCTGCAGTCCTCGGACGTGTTGTCCTGGATGGTGCCCTGAATCCAGCTCTAGGCCTCGTCACGTCCCGCGCCCGCCGCGGCCCTGGTGCGCGTGATCGCCGGTTCGTGGTAGCCGGCGTCGTGCACGGCCCGCCGCACCGCTTCGCCGACCTCCTCGACCTTCTCGTCGGGAACGAGCGCGATGACACAGCCCCCGAAGCCGCCTCCGGTCATCCGCGCACCCAGCGCCCCGGCCAGCACCGCGGTGTCGGCGATCAGGTCGATGTGGCCGGTGGTGATCTCGAAGTCGTCGCGCATGGACACCTGCGACTCCGTGAAAAGCCGGCCCACTTCGACGAAGTCGGAATTCTGCAGCGCGGCAACGGTATCGAGGACACGCTGATTGTCGGTCAGGATGTGGCGGGCACGGCGCGCATCGGTCCGGTCGGTGATGCCGTTCAACGCCGTCGGGCCCCGCTCCTGCACGTCGCGAAGCGATGACACCCCCAGATCGGCCGCGGCGCGTTCACATGAAGCCCGGCGCGACGCGTATTCACCGCCGGCGTGGCGGTGCGGTGCACGGGAATTGATGAGCAGCAAAGCTACCGAGGCGGCATCCGGATCGAAGATGACCGGACGCACGGAGACCTCGCGGAAGTCGATCATCAACGCGCGCCGGGGCGCACCGCACAGTGCGGCCAGTTGGTCCAACAGGCCGGTCGGTGCGCCGACGTAGTCGTTCTCCGCGCGCTGTGCGAGTCGGGCCTGCTCGACGCGGTCGAGCTGCAGGCCCGCGGCGCTCGAGAGCGCACCGAGCACAGCGCATTCCAGTGCGGCCGACGACGAGACGCCCGAGCCCATCTCGACATCGCTGGCGATCGACATCGAGCCGCCGGGAACCGGGTAGCCGGCCGACCGCAACGCCCACACCACACCGGCGACGTAGGCCGCCCAGCCCTCGACGTCGCCGGGAACCGTGTCGAGTGCGATCGGCACGGCGCCGTGCTCACGGTCGCTGCGGACGGTGATCCGCTCCACGCCGTCACCGCCGGCGTCGAAGGTCGCCACGGTGCGCTCGGGCAGCGCGATCGGCAGCGCGAATCCCAGGTTGTAGTCGGTGTGCTCGCCGATCAGGTTGATCCGGCCCGGCGCCGCGTATCGGACCGCCACCTACACCTCCCTCAGCCGTTCGGCGACGCTTTCGGGCATGACGTCGCTGATGAAGGCGTCCATCGCGGACTCGGAACCGGCCAGGAACTTCAGCTTGGTCGCACTGCGCCGGATCGACATCAGCTCGACGTGGAAGTAGCCCTCGCGCTGCTCGTCGGTGTCGGCGTACTGATGCAGCGCCGAGATGTAGGGCAGGGGTGTGGGATACAGCCGGTCGAACCGGCGGAGCACATCGAGATAGATCTGCGCGAAGCCGGTGAGCTCCGCGTCGGTCAGGTCGACGAGGTTGTGCACGAACCTATTCGGATAGATGTGTACCTCCACCGGCCAGCGCGCCGCGAACGGTACGAACGCCGTGAACAGCTCGGTCTGGGCTACGACGCGGGCGCCTTCGGCGACCTCACGGGCCAGAATATCGGCGAAAAGGTTTCGGCCCGTACGGTTTTTGTGGGCCGTGGCCTCGGCCAGCATCACCGCCGCCCGTGGCGGCAGGTACGGATAGCCGTAGATCTGGCCGTGCGGATGGGTCAGCGTCACTCCGATCTCTTCGCCACGGTTCTCGAAGCAGAACACCTGGCGAATCCCCGGCCGCGCCATCAGATCCGCCGTGCGGTTCCGCCACGCGTCGACGACGAGGCGCGCGTGAGGCAGTTCGAGTCCGGCGAACGACCCGGTGTGGTCGCTGGAGAAGCAGATCACCTCGCAGCGGCCGTGTCCGGGCGCCGAGACGAACGCGTCCGCAGTGGTGTCCGGAAGTGCGAACGGCTGCGTGCCCGCGCCCGACAGGCTGGGGAAGCGGTTCTCGAACACCACCACATCGTAGGCGGGCGCCGGTATCTCGCTGGTCTGTCCCGACGGGCCGGGACACAGCGGGCACTGATCGGGCGGCGGCTTGTAGGTGCGGTCCTGTCGCAGCGCCGCGATGATCACCCACTGACCGGTCTGTTGATCAAAGCGCAACTGCGACTGCCGGTTTCCGCGGTCCGGCAGCGGCCTGCGGTCGGCTACAGGCGCGGGCGGGCGACCGGGCAACGCGAAGAACAACAGCTCCCGGCCGTCGGCCAGCGGCCAGCGTGTCGGCTCCCGCCCCGATCCGTTCACGGGAACGACACCGTGGCCAGCCGGAGGCTGCCGACCTCCGGTTCGACGACCGCACGGTCCTCGGGCGCCAGGCCGTCGTCGACGATGAGCGTGTCGACCTGGGACAGCCGTGCGAACACGTTCGTACCGACTTCGCCGAACTTGGTGTGATCGGCCAGCACCACCAGCTGCGCACCGATTCCGATCAACGTTCGGTTGGTCTGTGCCTCGGCAATATTCGGCGTGGTGAGGCCCGCGTCGGGATCGAGCCCGTGCACGCCGAGGTAGGTGGCGTCGACCCGGAATGCCCCGATCGCGGCATCGGCGACCGGACCGACGAGCGCATCCGACGGCGTGCGCACGCCGCCGCTGAGGTAAACCTGTGGGGCTGTCTCGGCGGAAGCACCGCCGGCCACCGGGTCGGTCAGCACCTGAAACACGCTCACAGAGTTGGTCACCACCGTGATCGACGGCCGGTGCCGCAACTGGCGGGCCAGTTCGGTGGTGGTGGTGCCCGCGCCGATCGCGATCGTCATACCCTCCTTGACGGTCCCCGCGGCGATCGTCGCGATCGCCGCCTTCTCGGCGCGCTGCTGGCCCGCCTTGACCGACGACCCCGGCTCTTCGCCGCGGTTGTGCCGGCTCACCGCGCCACCGTGCACCTTCCGCAACAGGTTTTGCGCGTCGAGGGCATCGAGGTCGCGACGGACGGTCATCTCCGAGACGTCGAGTTCGGCGGCCAGGTCCGCGACGCGCACCCCACCCCCGGCGTTGAGCGCCCGCAGGATGGCGTGGCGGCGTTCAGCGGCGAGCATGCGGAGGACACCCCCTTCACACCATCATGTCCAGCAGCGAGCGGAACGCACAATATCAAACAGATTCACACAGGACGTTTGAAAATGCTGAGATTCCGGGCACCGATCTGTTAGTTTCTGCTTGTTTCTGTTCGAACGTGTGAGGAGTGCACCATCACGACCACCACGCTGGCAGCAGATTCGGTGCTGCGACTCAACGTCGGCGCGCTCGACTACGTGTTGATCGCCATCTATTTCGTCTTCGTCCTGGGTATCGGCTACATCGCCCGCAGTCAGATCTCCACCAGCCTGGACTTTTTCCTGTCCGGGCGGCGCCTGCCCGCGTGGGTGACCGGTCTGGCGTTCGTCTCGGCCAACCTCGGCGCCATCGAGATCATGGGCATGTCGGCCAACGGTGCGCAGATCGGCCTGTCGACCATGCACTACTACTGGATCGGCGCGGTGCCGGCGATGCTGTTCCTCGGCGTCGTGATGATGCCGTTCTACTACGGGTCCAAGGTGCGCAGCGTTCCCGAGTTCATGCGCAAACGTTTCGGTCCCGGCGCTCATCTGGTCAATGCGATCAGCTTCGCCGTGGCCCAGGTGCTCATCGCCGGCGTCAACCTGTTCCTGCTCGCGACCGTGATCAATGTGCTGCTCGGCTGGAACCGGTGACTGTCCCTGATCGTCGCCGCCGCCATCGTGCTCACCTATACCGCGCTCGGCGGTCTGTCCGCGGCGATCTACAACGAGGTGCTGCAGTTCTTCGTGATCCTCGCAGCGCTGGTCCCGCTCACCATCTTCGGCCTGATCAAGGTCGGCGGATGGAGCGGCCTGCGCGACAAGGTGATCGACACCCAGAAGGACGGTTCGGTCACCGCGTCCGTGCACGACCAGCTGACCACCTGGCCGGGCCAGGCGCTCAGCGGTTTCGACAGCCCGGTGTGGTCGGTCATCGGCATCGTCTTCGGACTCGGCTTCGTGTTGTCCTTCGGCTACTGGACGACGAACTTCGTCGAGGTGCAACGCGCGATGGCGTCGGATTCGATCTCCTCGGCGCGGCGCGCCCCGATCATCGCGGCGTTCCCGAAGATGCTGATCCCGTTCGTCGTGGTGATCCCCGGCATGATCGCCGCCGCGGCGATCGGTGACATGATCAACCTGAAATCCACGGGCGCCGGCGACCTGACGTACAACGACGCGATGCTGCTGATGATCCGGGACATCCTGCCCAACGGCCTGCTCGGCGTGGCGGTGGCCGGTCTGCTGGCGTCGTTCATGGCGGGCATGGCCGCCAACATCTCGGCGTTCAACACCGTGTTCAGCTACGACATCTGGCAGCAGTACGTGGTGAAGGACCGGCCGGACAACTACTACATCCAGGTGGGCCGGGTGGCCACGCTCGGCGCGACGATCCTGGCGATCTTCACCGCTCTCATCGCGGCCGGCTACTCGAATCTGATGGACTATCTGCAGACGTTGTTCGGGTTCTTCAACGCTCCCCTGTTCGCCACGTTCATCCTCGGCATGTTCTGGAAGCGGATGACCGCGACGGCCGGTTGGACCGGGCTGGTGGCCGGAACCCTTTCGGCCGTATTTATTTTCCTTCTCTCGCAGGTCGGCGTGATCAATCTGCCGGGACAGGGCATGCCGTTCGTGGCGGCCTCGGCCGCGTTCGTCGTCGACGTGTTGAGCATCGTGGTGAGCATGGTGACCTCGCCCAAGCCTGTGACGGAACTGGCCGGGCTGGTGTATTCGGAGACCCCGAAGGAGATCTTCCACGACCCCGAGAGCGCCGGAAAAGCATGGTTCTACAAGCCCGTTCCGTTGGCCGCGGTGATGCTCGGCCTCACCATCATCCTCAACGTGGTCTTCCACTGAGCCGGATAAGGAATCAGAGACGATGCCCCGACTATTCGACATCCGTAACATCATCGGCGCGCTGCTCGCCATCTACGGTGTGCTGTTGACCATCGCCGGTCTCTTCCCGGCCATCCTGAGCGACCACGACAGCTCGGCCGCCGGCAACCGCGCGGACCTCTATGTCGGAACGGACGCCAACTGGTGGGTCGGCCTGATCCTGCTCGCGGTGGCCGCCGGATTCTTCGGATGGGCGCTGCTGCGCCCGGTGCGGGTCGACGAGACCGACTCTGCGGCAACCGATCTCGATAACTGACCCGAAGACGCGCTACGGGGTGCGCTTGGCGATCTGCGCCTCGAGCTGTTCCTCGTAGGCGCCCTCGTCGCGCCCGAGCGCGATGGTGGCCGCCGCCATGGCGACCGTCGCCGCGGTGATCAGCACCGCGTCCAGCCGGCTGACGTCCATGTGCTCGCCCAGCACCACCGCTCCGAGCGCCACGGCGATCAGGGGCTCCAGCACGAGCATCGTGGGCACCGAGGTCTGCAGCGATCCGGCGTGAAACGCCGACTGCTGCAGGAACACCGCGACCACGCCGAGCACCGCGAGCAGATACAGCACCGGTGTGGTCAGCACCGCGCGCACACCGTCGTGGGTGAGCAGGTGCATGACCAGCTTGGTGAGGACCGCGACGACGCCGAACAGCACGCCGACGGCGACAGCCAGAAAGACCGAACGCCGCCACCCCATGGTCTTGATCGCGACGATCACGCAGGCCGCCACGGCTGCCGTACAGATCACCGCGACCAGTGCGGACAGCGGTACGGATGCCTCGTAGTCACCGGGCTCCGTGCGCGCCAGCACCACGAAGACCGCCAGCGCGATGGTCAGCAGCACCGCCCACAGCCATTCGGCACGGGTGACCCGGCGGTGGGCCAGCCGTGCACTCAGCGGTAACGCGAACAACAGCGCCGACACCAGGATCGGCTGGACCAGTATCAGCGACCCGTCCGCCAGTGCCAGCGCCTGGAAGACGTACCCGGCGATCGCCGCCGCCGTTCCTCCCCACCACAGGGGGCGGCGAAGCAACGTCAGGAACATCACGGCGCTCACGCCGTCCTCGGCGGGCACGTCCAGCGTCGCGCGCTGACGCACCACGATGCCGATCGCGAGAAACACCGCGGCAAGAAGGGCTAGCAGCACCACCAAGCCATGGCCTACCAAAGCTGGCCTACCAAAGCGTCGCGCTCCTTTCGGGCCACGGCGACCACACCGAACAAGGACAGCATATTGAGCGGGGAAACACGCCGCCTGGCGGATCTCGACGGACCATCGATCTGGTTTCGAAGCCGGATGCAGCGGGCAAACCCCGGGGCATGAATCTGCGTCGGTTGATATTGCTTGTCGGGGCGGTCGCGCTGATCGCCGGCGTCATCGGCCTACTGGTTCCGGTGTCGGTGCCCGGTCCGGACGGCGGCAGCATCGGCTGCGGCAACGGCATCGCGCAGGATCTGTCGGCCGCCCAGGCCGCGGACAACGGGAATCTGGCAAATCTGCCGGTTCTCAATCAGGTGATTCCGCACACCAACTACGTCCCACTGTGCCAGTCGGCGCTCTCGCAGCGACGCTCGTGGACGATTCCGGTTGGCGTGATCGGCCTCGTGGTGATCGCCGGTTCGTTCTTCGTGGGCGGCCGGGCAGGACGGGTCCGGGCCGGCTGAGCCGCTGCCTAGCTGGCTTCGCGCTCGCCGACCAGACGCAGCCGGGGCTTCTGCTGGGCCGGCGCGATCCTGTCGTTGACCCGGCCCACGACGGCGTCGACACGGGTGACCGCTCGGTCGCACAGGCCGCGGACCTTGTCGCCGGCGGCGTCGACGTCGTCTGCCGCGCTCAACAGGTGTGCCCGGACATTGACGCGTAACCGTTCACCGGCGGCGCGCGCTCGACGGCGCAATCGATCGTCGACCTCGACAGTGACGTACGGCAGAACCTGAAGCTTCATCGCCGGCGCCTCCCCTTTGTGGATGTCTTTGCTCACCCTAGTCCGCGCCGGGAGGCGTCGTCGGTTGGTGTAGGGCCTACTGACCCGACTGCGCGGCGGCCTGGTCTTCCTGATCCTGCTGGGCCTGCTGAATCGCGGCGCGGCCCTCGGGGCTGCCCGCGGAGTTGCCCGGATCCTTGTTCGACGCCACCGACGCGTTGCAGTTCAGGTACACCAGCACCGTGTCGCTCACCGGGCTGAAGTCGTCCCCCTTGATCCATGGCGCCGACTGCGAGTGCGTCACCATGCATTGGTCGTTGTCGAGGGTGTCGCCGGCGCGACTGGCGATCACCGCCTTCTTACCCGCGTCACTGATCGACTTCGAGGCGTCGCCGTACGTTTGGCCCGCGTAGTCGTCAGCCGCCGCGATGCCGCTGCCGACAATTGCCAGGGACACCAGAGACACCACCGACGCACCGGCCGCAGCCGTGGCGTATCCGCCGAACTTCCTCATCTGCGACCACCCCTCCGGCAAACCCGCTCACTGTCCATTGAGCAGGGAGATTAGGTCCGTCAGCTGGAAGCAGCCTGCAAAGAACGATCACGCTTCCTGCCAATTCGGTCCCGGTCGGCGGGGTTCCTGGCAGCGTATTGGACTCGGTCGTCTGAAACCCGGAAGCGCCCGTAGCGACGATCCAACCGGTGATACGCACGGCATTGGTCTGTTTCGCCGCGATTACGGCTCCCACCACGGCGTTGACTCCGGCTATTTTTGGACGATATAGTTCAATCTCACTCACAGTTAGGACCCACCATGACGTCAGGCCGAATGGTCCGTCGTCTCGCCGCAGCCGCGGGCGGGGCCGCGATCATCTCAATGGGCTTTTTGACGGCGTGTGGTCAGGGCGAAAAGGCGCCCGAAACCACCACGCCGACCACCACGACAACCACCACGACCCCCCCGCCGGCCACCAGCGCGCCGCCGGTGGCGCCGTCGGAGAAGTCGATCAACCCGACGGGCGGCAACCTGTTCACGCCGCCGGTCAAGGCGCCGTCGGCGCCCACCGCTCCTCCCGGCGACAACTAACGCCTCGACCGCGACGCGGACTGGTCCAGTAGGTCCGGTCCGCGTCGTCGTCGCCCTCAGTGCACGGGGGCGTCGGAGGTGGCGAACGACGCCACATGCCCGATGGCCATGTTCAACGCCGACTGCATGAGGCGCGGATCGCGACCCGTCTGCGACAGCAGGTAGCCGCCCTCGACGGCCGCAAGCAGGCCTGTCGCAAGCCCTTTCAGATCGGCGTCGTCGCGAAGCACGCCGCAATCGCGCATCCGCTGAAGCGCCGCGGCCAGCAGCCCCTGCCATTGGGCGAAGTGTTCGGACAGTGACGCCCGCGCCTTGTCGTCGGTGTCGGACAGTTCGGCGGCCAGAGAGCCGAGTTCACAGCCCCACAGTCCCCGGCGCAGCGCGCATCGCTGCACCATCGCATCTCGCCAGTGGTACAGCCCGCGGAACGAGTCGACCTTCTCCAGACGCAGTCGCTGCCATGACAGGATCTCGTCGGCCCGCATCGTGATGACCTCGTAGACCAGCTCCGACTTGTCGTCGAAGTGTTGGTAGAACTGGGATTTGCTCGCTGCACTGGCCGCCAGCACGTCGTCGATGGTTGTCGCCGCCACACCCTGTACGTGCATCAGTTCCGCGGCGGCGAGGACGATGCGGTTGCGGGTGGCGGCCCCCCGCGAGGTCAGTCTCGGCCGCGTCACGTTGTCGGGTTGGGGCGGCACGGGTCAACTGTAACGCCGTACCTGCCGGCTGGATGCCGAGCCTGCGGTTTGGCCGACGGATTGGAACATTTCGTCCGTTTCGATCGGGGCGAGGGCCCTGCCCGCGGTCTCCCACAGCGTCAGCACAGTGAGAAGTCGAAGCGACCGCGGCCACCACGACGTAAGCGGGTGCGACCGCGGTGCCGGTCTGGGCGGTGAGCCAGGTGACGAGGTACGGCGTCGTCCCCCCGAACACGGCCACGCAATTCTGCCGCGGCCGGATGGTCGGCATCGCGACGAGTACTCAGCCTGACGAGCGGTCGCTCCAGTAGGGGCGGGTGACGAGCACGAACAGCACCAGCACCGCCATCGGCGCCAGCAGCGGCGCCCACGGCAGCCGCACCGGAAGCGCCGTCGCGGCAAGGCCGGCCGCCGCAAAGGTGGCTGCGCCGGCGACTGTCGGTGCGGTGATTCCGCCGGTGTGGCGCAGCACCAGATAGGCGGCCGCGGACAGCCCCGCCACCGCGGCGAGCACGGGCGGAGCGTTTCCGATCATGACCGCCCCCACGGTGATCAGGACCGCCAGCGTAGCGGCGTGTCGAAAGACGTTGCCCGCCAATACCGCAACCGCGGCCGCCAGCACCACGGCCAAGGTGGGCCCGTCGGCCTGGATCGCGCTCGCCGCTGTCATCACCAACCCGAAGGCGGTGGAAATGGCACGCGAGGTCACGTCGGTGACCGTCACGACCGCGGCCTCTTCCGGATAGAGCGGCGGTGGTCAGGAACCAACTGCATCGCCTGATCGAGGGTCGTGTCGCCGCGCCATGACACCACGTCGACACCGATCGTGCCCATGTCGCGGTACATGAACGACCGTTGCAGCGTCCATATCCGGGCCACCAGACGATCGTGCTCGCCGGCGAACGGGGCGCCCTCGAGCACGTCGACCGCGACCACGGTGTGACCGCGCTTCCGGAGATCGATCAGCGCGAGCGCGAACTCGGTATCGAGCATGGTCGAGAAGGCCACCACGATCGCGCCGGGCGGCACCGCCGCCCGCGGCGCCAGAGTCCCGCGTGTTTCGTCGAAGTTGTCGCCGGCCGTGAGCACGGCATCGAGCACGCGATAGAACTGCCGCCTGCCGATCTCGGCGCCCAGCCACCGGGGGCGCCGACCGCCGAGCGCGACGATGCCGGCGCGGTCACCACCGCGCAGCGCGCTCTGCACCACCTGCACGGCGCCGCGCACCGTGCGGTCGGTGGCCTCACTCGCCGGACCCGGCGGCTGCGGATAGTTGTCGATCAACACCACCACATCGGCGGCCCGGTCGGTCAATCTCTCGGTCACGTGCAGACTTCCGCGCCGCGCGCTCACCGGCCAGTTCACCGTGCGCAGCTGGTCGCCGGGCACGTAACGGCGAACGTCGGCGTATTCGACGCCGGGTCCGATGTGGCGGGTCAGATGGGTGCCCAGTCGATCGAGCAGTTCGGTGCGCGGGATCGACGTCGCCTGCGGTGGCGCCAGGGGAAAGACGAAGACATCGGCCGCGTCGACCGTTCCCGTCCCCTGGAGCAACCCGCCGCGCGCAACCACATTCAGCCGTGCCCGCACCGGGTAGCGGCCCCACCGGTCGGCAGCGACCGTGACCGTCCGGCGCTGCGACGACGACCCGGCCGGCTCGATCCGCAGGCCGTCCACGGATGTGACATCGAATTCGACCGCCGCATCGCCGGAGTCGGCTTCGACCCACAGGCCGACCTCGGCGTGTTCCGATTCGAAGCACCGCGTGGAGTCAGGTTTCCCACTCACCCGGAACGTCGGCACCGGTCGCTGCCAGCCGACGGAACACAGCACACCGATCAGCGGTGCGGCGAACGCGGCCAACTGCCAGTAGGAGCCGATCAGCGCCACGGCCAGTGCCACGCCGCCGCAGGTGACCAGCGCGCGCGTCAAAGATGAGGGGCGCCAACGCAGTTCGGCATCGGTGGTGCGCGTCGCGATCATCACGCGTCAGTCCTGGGCCCGTGGCACCGGCAGGCGCCGCAGGAGCTCCTCGACGATGTCGGAGCCCTGCACCCGCCGCACCCACATCTCGGGTCGCAGGCTGATGCGGTGCGCCATGGTCGGGACGGCGAGCGACTTCACATCCTCGGGCACCACGTAGTCCCTGCCGCGCAGCAGCGCGCGCGCCCGCGACAACTGGACCAGGTCGAGTTCTGCCCGGGGACTGGCGCCAACGGCGATCTGCGGATGCTGGCGGGTCGCGGTGGCCAGTGACACCACGTAGCGCAGGACATCGTCGTGTACGGTCACCTGCTCCACGGATTCACGCATGGCGATGAGGTCATGCGCATCGACGACCTGCCTCACCGCCGGGCGTGCCGAACCGCGCTCGAGACGACGACGAAGCATCGACGTCTCCTCCGGTTCGTCCAGATAGCCGAGTTCGAGCCGGATCGCGAACCGGTCGAGTTGCGCCTCGGGCAGCGGGTAGGTCCCCTCGTACTCGATCGGGTTGTCGGTGGCCAGCACCACGAAGGGGGCAGGCAGTCGGTGGGTCACACCGTCGATGCTCACCTGGCATTCGGCCATCGCCTCCAGAAGCGCGGCCTGGGTCTTGGGTGGCGTCCTGTTGATCTCGTCGGCGAGCAACAGGTTCGTGAAGATCGGTCCGGCACGGAATTCGAACCGGCCCGACTGCATGTCGTAGACCGTGGAACCCAGTAGGTCAGCGGGCAGCAGGTCGGGCGTGAATTGAACACGCTTGAATTCGAGGCCGAGGGCCGCAGCGAAAGACCTTGCGATCAAGGTCTTTCCGAGACCCGGCAGGTCCTCGATGAGAATGTGGCCCCCCGCCAGCACCGAGGTGAGGATGAGAGCCAGCGCACCACGCTTGCCGACCACCACCCCACCGATCTCGTCGAGCACCGCCTCACAGTTGGCGGTCGTGGCAGCCGGCTGTGATACCCCGGATCTTCCCGTCATACCTGCTCCAACCGCCGGAGGATCTCGTCGAGAGCGTCGCGGCCGGGCCCCGGCTCCTCATCGCCCGACCGCGAGACGTTCTGCGGGTCCACCCAGGCCCACAATTCCGACCCGAACAGCAACTGCCCGGTGGCCTGGAATGCCGTGCGGTCCTTGGCCTGCCGCTGTCCGGTGGCCAGCTCGAACTGGCGGGCCAGCATCGGGCGCAGGTGCCGATCCCAGTCTCGTCGGCTCGATTCCGATCGGCTGATCAGAGTCTCGGTGCGAGACAGCCAGCGTCGCAGCGCAGCCGCGGGATCGTTGGCGTCGGCCTCGTCGCCGACCACGTCCGATTCGCGCACCAGGAACCACCGCAGCACGAGCAGCACCAGGGCGACAACGGCGCCCGTGGCTACCAGGACCAGCTCGCGGTCGAGGACGGCCAACGCCGCGAGCTCTGCCAGGACGACCATGAAAACGGCTGCGGCGACATACTTCTTCATGCCATGCTCCTGAGCTCGCCGAGCACGAGCCGAAGCACCCGCACCGCCACGTCTCGGTGCTGTTCGGTCATCACATGCGGACTGAACCTGGACTCTTCGAACAGCTCGACGAGTTGAGTCGCACTGTCGGCATTCAACGCATGGCGTGCCACCGCCCTGGCGAGCACTTCGGTCGGTGTGTCGAAAGCCTGGGGCGCCGCACCGGGCACATGCGTCAGCTCACGTTCCATCGCCGCATAGCAAGCGATGATCGCCTCCCGCGGCTCCCGGCTCAGGTCCCCGATCTCGGCCAGCCCGAGTTCTGCTGCACGAGCGAGCGATTCGGTTGCGGGGGGCATCGGTGACGGCCCGCGGTCGCCATCGGCGGAGACGTTGAGCCGGTCGGCGCGCCGCTGCCTGCGGCCGACCACGACGGTGCCGGTGACGACCAGCGCAAGGAGCACCAGCATAGGCGGGACCAGGTAGGTGACGACGTTCGTGCCGGAATCCGGCGGTGGCCGTCGCGGCTCACGGGAAGCGGCGGGATCCCGGGCGGGTGTGCCGGGCTCCGACACCGCGACGGTGGACTGCTCACCGGGCTCCGGCCCGGCCAGCCGGGTCAGGACCGTGACCATCGCCAGCCAACCGATGATCACCGCGAGGGCCAGCAGTGCGAGCCGCCATGTCGGCCGACCGCGCCGCGCCGCGGCCTCTCGCTCGATTCCGGACGGTGGCCGTCTCGCGCGACCGTCGCGCATCCGCGCGATGATGGCGATCCCGATCACCACCACCGCCCCGCTGAGCAGCGCGACGTCGAGGTACAGGGCCAGCGGGCTGGTGGCGGTCCGCTCGCGGGCGAGTTCGCGTTCGACGCCGGGGAGATAGCCGCGTAAGGCGCAGACGGCGAGGACCAGGAGCGCGATCACGGCGATCGCGCGTCGTATCGACGTGTCGATACCCGCCATCGTGCCAATCCTGGCACGTAAAGCGTGACATTGGCATCAGCGTCTACGTTCGATCTCGTGACCAATACGCTTCAGGACCCCAAGGTCTCCGCCGCCCTGGACCGGATGTACACCGAGTCGGCGGAGCAGTTCGCCACATTGCACGAGTGGGGCGGCGAGCTCTCGCGCCTGGCCTCGGCCAGTGCCCAGGACCGCGCGGATGCGGTCAGCGGGATCTACATGCCGGTCACCGCGGAATCGGGGCGGCTGCTGTACTCGCTGGTGCGGGCGTCGCGACCGGGCACCGTCGTGGAGTTCGGGATGTCGCTCGGCGTCTCCGCGATTCATCTCGCGTCGGCGGTCCGTGACAACGGCACCGGCCGCGTCGTCACCACCGAGCTCAGTGGCGCCAAGGTGACAGCGGCGAAGAAGACGTTCGCCGAGACGGGCCTCGACGACCTCATCACGGTGCTCGAGGGCGACGCGCTCACCACGCTGGCAGCCCTCGACGGGCCGGTCGACCTGGTGCTCCTCGACGGCTGGAAGGAGCTCTACCTGCCGGTGCTCGAGTTGCTCGAGCCGCAGCTGTCGGACGGCGCACTCGTGGTGGCGGACAACACCTCGATGGAGGGCTCGAAGCCCTATCTCGACCACGTCCGCGGTCCGGGCAACGGCTACGTCAGCGTGCCCTTCCCCGTGCGTGACAGCGACAGCATGGAAATCAGCTGCCGCGCGGTCACTTAGCGGACTTCAGGGCCGCCCTGGCTTCCTTGACCACCGCGCCGGCGTCGCGGCCGGCCTGCTTCGCCTTCTGGTAGGCGTCTTCCGCGGCGCTCAGCGCCCGTTCGGCGTCCTGCATCCTGCGCCGCGCGTCGTCGCGACGCAGCCGGGCGGTGGCCAGATCGGACTGCAACCCGGCCAGCGCCTCGTCGGCTTGGGCCTTGGCGCGCTCGGCGGCGGTCAGCGCGTCACGGGCTTTCTGCCGTTGCCGACGCTTGGCCTCGTTGTCGTCGTCCCGCGGGGAGGTCCCGGGCCGCTTGCGCGGCACCGGTTTCGGCGCGGGTTTCGGCCGGCCACGGGCGGCGGTGAAAACCTCTGCGGTGTCGCCGAACCCGCCGAACCCGGACCAGCGCTCAGCCTTCGCCAGATGGCCGATCCGGGCCGCCACGTCAGGGTCGGCGATCGCCGCCTGCAGCGTGCCCGTCACATCGTCGCGGACCGCGGCCGAGGGCGCGGTCAGCTCCGCCTTCTCGAAGGCCGCCCGCGCGAGCTGATCGACCAGCCGACGCTGCTCGGCCGACAGTCCGCGAATGCGCTCGCCGTCCATCGCCGCATGCGCCTCGCGCAGCCGCTCACCCAGGTCGGTCAGCCGGCGCTTCGCCTCTTTGTCGCCGAGAGCCAGGCGGTTGACGATCCAGGCCGCCGTGGTGGGTTTGCGGGCCGCTGAGATCCGCTTGGCGGCGACCTCGTCGCCGCGCTTCCTGGCCGCCGATGCGAGCTCGGTCCGCAACGCCGTGAAGTCCTCCGGCTTGGCGCCATAGAGTTCGTCGAGCTCGTCTGCGGCCATCACCCCATGATCTCAGGGCGCCAGGCCGTGGGCACGCAGCCATAGCCCGGTCAGTTGGCGGTAGGCCTGCTGACCGATGCTGCCGGGCCGGCCGTCGAAGACATGGTCGGCGTAGGGGACCGCGACCAGCTTTACGTCGACGCCGGCCGCGTGCGCGACCTCGGCGAACCGGTATGCCCCCGCCACGGGGACGAGGTGGTCGGCGGCGCCGACGATCATCAGGGTCGGCGGCGAGAGCCGGCTCAGGTAGGAACCGGATGTGATCGCGGTATAGCGATCGGGGAACTGCCGGGGCGATCCCCCGGTGTAGGCGCCGGCCATATCGCGCGACGCACCACCGAGCGCGGGGTCGGGATTGGCGTAGAAACCCGCCGGATCGACGACCGGATACAGCACCGACACCGCTCGGACCACCGGCACCCGGCCCCCACACGTGGAGGACAGGGCGCCGCCCGCCGCGAGGTAGGCGGCGTTGATGGCCAGGTTCCCGCCCGCCGAGTCCCCCGACAACGCCAGCCGGTTCGGGTCACCGCCGTACTTGCCCGCGTTGACGGCGACCCAGGCCAGCGCGCAACCGATGTGATTCTGGGCGAGGTTCCAGAGGTGCCGTTGTCCGTCGGACAGCGGATAGTCGACGGTGATCGTCAACCAGCCCTGGTCGGCGAACCACCGCAGATCGGCGCTGTGCGCATTGCGGTCGCCGGCCACCCAGCCGCCCCCGTGGATGTAGACCAGCACCGGCGCGGACGATGCCGCGGTTGCACCGGGCGGCCGGAAGATGCTCAGACTCAGCGGGCCTCCGTCGAACGCCGAGTACACCACGTCGGCGTCCGGGGCGGCCGACTTCTCCACCCCGACACCGAAGGCGTCGAACAGGGAGATGTCGGCCCCTGCCCGCTCGACCGCGGCCGTCATCCGGCCAGTGATCACTCCGGCGCCGACGACGGTCACCACGGCCAGCACGACCACCGCCATCGAGTACAGGTCCCGGCGATGCCACCAGCGATAGAGCGCGAACCCGCCGCCCGCCAGCGACGCCACGAGCAACCAGACCATGAACTGGGGAACGTAGGCGGTGGCCAACCCGACATAGGGCACGCTGTAGAGATACGTCGCCAGCACCCCGAGCGCGGGAGCCACCACGAACGCCGTCGCGATGACGATGACCACTGACTGGACACGCTCGCGCCTGGATCGCCGCATGCCTCAATCCTTGCCGACCTCCCCGCCGACGCGCGCAAGCGCCGAGAGAACCCGCATTCGGGACCGTGCTCGGCGACAATGCGGCAGTGCGGTCAAAAACTGAAGCCGACACGCCAAAGCTGCGCCCGGCCGTGGTGATCGGTGCGCTCGGCGTGGTGTTCGGCGACATCGGGACCAGCCCGATCTACACGATTCAGACGGTCTTCAACCCGAGCGACCCGCATCCGGTGCCCATCTCCCAAGCCCACGTCTACGGCATCGTGTCGTTGATCTTCTGGTCGGTGATGATCATCGTCACATTCACCTACATCACGCTGGTCATGCACGCCGACAACAACGGTGAGGGCGGGATCATGGCGCTGATCACCCTGCTGCGCCGCTGGAGCGGCACGCGGGGGCGGCGCACCGCAATGTCGCTGGCGGCGCTCGGAGTCTTCGGCGCGTCGCTGTTCTTCGGCGACAGCATGATCACGCCCGCGATCTCGGTGCTGTCGGCGGTCGAGGGACTCAAGGTCATCGGTCCCGGCTTCGAGGACTGGATCGTGCCGATCACGGCGGTCATCATCGTCGGGCTGTTCTCCGTGCAACACCGGGGCACGGCGACGGTCGGGCGCTTCTTCGGACCGGTGATGATCGCCTGGTTCGTGGCGATCGGCGCGTGCGGACTGCACGGCATCGTCGACAACCCCGACATTCTCAGGGCGCTGTCGCCGACCTATGCCCTGACGTTCGTGGCCGGAAACTTCCATTACGCGTTCTTCGCGCTGGCCGCGGTGGTTCTCGCGGTCACCGGGGCGGAGGCGCTCTATGCCGACATGGGCCATTTCGGCAGGCGCGCGATCACCCTCGGCTGGCTCTCGCTGGTGCTGCCCGCATGCACGTTGAGCTATTTCGGCCAGGGCGCGCTGTTGCTCCGCGACGAGAACGCCGTGAGCGCGCCATTCTTCCTGCTGACCCCGGAGTGGGGCCGAATCCCCATGGTGCTGTTGGCAACCGGGGCCACCGTGATCGCTTCACAGGCGGTGATCACAGGCGCGTTCTCGGTGGCGTCGCAGGCGTCCCGGCTCGGCTATCTGCCACGGCTGCGCATCGAGCACACTTCGGCCTCTGCGATCGGGCAGATTTATGTGCCGTGGATCAACGGCGTGCTGTTGGTGTGCGTGCTGACGCTCGTCTTCGCCTTCCGCAGTTCCGCGGCGCTGGCATACGCCTTCGGCATGGCGGTCACCGGGACCATCACCATCACCACGCTTCTGTTCCTCTACTACGCCCACACGAAGTGGGGAAGACCGCTGTGGCTGGTGCTGATCGGCGGCGGAGTGCTGTTGACGGTGGACCTGACGTTCTTCGCGGCCAACCTCACCAAGTTGGTGCACGGCGCATGGCTGCCGCTGCTCATCGGCCTCGTCGCCTTCACCGTGATGACCACCTGGCAGCACGGTCGCCAAATCGTCACGCGGGCAAGAGCGGAGGCCGAGGGACCGCTGCGCGACTTCATCGACCACCTTCCCACCCATAAGCCGCAACTGGTTCGGGTACCCGGGACCGCGGTATTCCTCAACCGTGGCAACGAGACCGCGCCGCTGGCGATGCGCGCGAATGTCGAGCACAACAATGTGCTCGCCAAGCAGGTGGTCATCATGTCGCTCGACACCGAGCCGGTGCCCAGAGTGCCGGACTCCGAGCGGCTGACCGTCGACGAACTTGGTTTCGCCAGGGACGGAATCGTTTACGTCGCCGCCCGGTTCGGGTACATGGAACGGCCCAACGTGCCCGCCGTCCTCAGACTGCTCAAGCCCGCGCAGACCGAGGGTCGCATCGACGTCGACAATGCGCGGTATTTTCTGTCCAAGCTCGAACTGTGCGCCGGCAACTCACACGACATGGCGGAGTGGCGCAAACGACTGTTCATCGCGACGTCGTACATCACCGCCGACGCCGCCGCCTACTTCAAGCTGCCCCTCGACCGGACCGTGATCATCGGTTCGCGGATCGAGATCTGAGAGCTCATGCAGCGATTCGACGCCATCGTGGTGGGTGCGCGCTGCGCGGGCGCTCCGCTGGCCGCGATAGCCCGGCCGGGGCACAGTGTCTGTCTGCTCGATCGCGCACAGTTTCCGTCGCAAACCCCGTCGACACACATCATTCGGCCGTGTGGCGTCGAGATGCTGGAGCGGTTCGGCGTGCTCGACGCGGTGCTCGCGGCGGGCCCCTACGCAATGTACTGGTTCGCGAGCATGATGGGCTCCGCCGAACGTCCGGCGGGCCCGGCAAGGACGAGCCCTGGCGCCGGGGATGTCCCCCAACTCTTAGTCGAGGCCGTTCCAGAAGTCGCTCAACGCTTGGGCGCCGCGGTCGGGATCCTGCACCATCCACCAATGCCCCAGCCCGTCGAGCATTTCGACGCGAGCCCCGGCCCTGGTGGCAACCCGGCGCCGCATGTCGTCGCTTCCGACGAAGTGGTCCTCGGTGGCGAGCAATGCCAAACCGGGCCGGGCACGGGCGATCTCGAGGGCGCGGCCGGCCTCGGCCATCGCGGGTTGGCTTGCCGACCGGTACACCGCGAGGATCGCCTTGCCCATCTCCGGACCCTGGGCGGCGGCCATCTCGCCCGCGATATCGCGCGGGATGCCGAGGCCGACCATCCGCTCCGTCCGGTCGTCGACCGTACCGCCCATCATGGTGTCCACGAGTTCCTCTCCGGCTCCCGGCGTCTGCCACACCTGCGCGAGGTCGTGCCAGACATACTCCGGGTCGAGAATTCCCAGCGCGTCGCTGGCCCAACTGCGCACCAACTCGGGGCGGTCCATGACCACGTTCATGACGTGGCCACCGCCCCAGTCGTGCCCGACCAGATCGACCGGCTCGTCGATCGCCTCGAGTTCGGCGGCCAGCCAGTCCCGGTAGGCCAGGTACGTGGCCGGGAAGCCCTCGGGCAGGGGTGCACCGAATCCCGGCGGAGACAGGGTGACTACGTCGTCACGGCCGAGGGCGGCGATGAGCGGCTTCCAGATCCCCTCCGTCTCCGGATTGCCGTGTACCAGAGCAACTGCCATCGCTCTCATCCTTTCCGGTTGTCTCGTCCGGTCAGCGGCGGAACACCACCCACCGCATGGCGCTGTACATATAGATCGCCTCGCACGCGCCCGCCAGGATGCGCGCCACGTGATACTCCACGCCGACCGCCGACAACACGGTCGACACACCGAGGATGAACGCAAGGTAGTTCACCACACACACCACCGCATAGATGGCGAACTGCGGTCCGACGGGGGCGTGAGAGTGGAAGTTCAGCGTGCGGTTCAACACGTAGCTCAGCGCGAATGCGCACACGTAGGCCGCGGTGACCGCAGCGGGCAAGGACAGTGCCAGCCCGCCGCGCAGGGCGGTGAGCAGCAGCAGGTCCACGCCGAACGTGAAGGTGTTGATGACGACGAAGCCCAGGAAGGTCGGCGCGAGAATGGAATCGAGGCCGAACGGCAACCGCGCGACGACGTCCCCGCAGAGCCGGTGGAACCACGCGACGGGCCCCACCCGGCCGGCCTCGGAATCAACCCGCATGCGACCACGCTGACACGGCCAGGTATCCGGGCCGTGATCGCCCGGCGAACTTCAGGCTCCCGCTGCTCTCATGCGCTCAGTAGTCGATGAATCGCACCACATAGGGCATCATCCCGGACGTCCGTACCGGAGAGATGTGCACGTCGGATCCGGTGTAGGGCGCCTCGAGCATCTGTCCCCGTCCCAGGAACAGGGCTTCGTGCTGACTCGCGTTCGGGCCGTAGTAGATGACATCGCCGGGCCGGGCTTGTGCCGGCGGGATGTGGCGTCCCAGTGGGTACTGGTTGCCGGAGTAGTGGGGCAACCTGATGCCCACACCGGCGAATGCATACAGCACCAGTCCAGAACAATCGAAACCCACGGTGCCCGCGCCACTGTCGATGCCGCGCGAAGGTCCGGCGGCGTTGCCGCCGCCCCACGAATAGGGGACACCGCGTTGGGACAGGGCCCGCCGCAGCACGTACTGCACCGCCTGTGCGCCGTATACCCGGGGGATGCGGCCGTTGACGGCACCGTCGGGTTCACCGACGTTGATTCCGAGACTGGACAGAAAGTTTCGTCCCATGTCGGCGGTCAGTTGCGTCGATGTCTCCGAAATGTGCAGAACCGTGTTCATCACGGCCACCGGGTCACCCGGCACGTTCGCGCTGGGCACGTTCGGCAGGGTCGGATCCCATCCACCACTGGGCGCAGCCGGGGCCGGCGCCGCTGGGACCGCACGGGGCTGCGCCGAAGCCGACGGCGCGCCGCCCGTCAATGCGACTCCCCCCATCACCAGTGCCAGGACCACGGCCGCGCACCGACGTCGCCCTCTGAAACGGGGGGCCGGTGGCCGCACTGAATTCCTCCTCGCCGGACCGCGGCGCTGGACCGCATTGACACGCGAACGAACGAGATCGACGTTATGCCACATTCGGCACAGGAGACACAGCTGTCACAACAAGATTCGGTCACAGACCAGTGTCAAAACGTCTGCAGCAGAGAGCTATTCGGCCCTGGCGAGGCGGCGTCAGGTTAGCCCGAACAGTGCCGCGAGTTCGGCGGTGCGCCACCAGATCAGCAGCACGAGCACCACAAGAACGGCCACCGTCACGCCGATCTGAATCGGGTTTCGCCGTTGCCGGGGCGCATACGCGTACGCGGCGGCAACCGCCGTGCCAACGACCAGCCCGCCGATATGTCCCTGCCAGCTGATGTTCTGCGAACTGATCAGCGGGATCACGAACGTGAAGGCCAGGTTGAGCACGATGAGCCCGATGACCCAGCGGGTGTCGAGATTGAGCCGCTTGCCCACCACGAACGTGGCGCCGAACAAGCCGAACACCGCGCCCGATGCCCCCGCGGTCGCGGCGTTCAGCGGCGACAACAAATACACCAGCACCGATCCACCGAGCGCGCTCAGCGTGTACAGCGCGGTGAAGCGCAGCCTGCCGAGCCACATCTCCAACGGCGGCCCCACCACATAGAGCGCCCACATGTTGAACAGCAGATGTGTCATGCCGTAGTGCAGGAAGGCCGACGTGATCAGGCGGTACAGGTCCCCGTCGGCCACCGCGGGCGCGCGGAGCACCAGTTCGCGTTGCACGTCCCCCGACACCGTCTGCAGCGCGAACATGACCACGTTCAGCGCGATCAGAACATAGGTCACCACCGGCGTCGCCGACCGCTCCCGGCTGCCGAAGCGGGTCCGCGCCGGCGGGACCGACCGCGCGCCCGCACGGATGCACTCGGGGCACTGGTGCCCGACGGCGGCGTCGTTCATACACTCAGGGCAGATGAACCGGTTGCACCGGGTGCAGCGGACATAGGTGGCACGATCGGGATGGCGGTAGCAGGTCGGAGTCTCGGCCGGCGTGCCGGATCGATACGGAGCGCTCATAACGTGCCGAACAGCTCGATCCAGTTGCCGTCCGGGTCGGCGATGTACAGCCAACCCATCCCGGGCACCGGTTCGAACTCCGTCAACGGCTCCACCACCTGGTACTCCGGCGCCTCCACCGCCTCGGCCACCGCGCGCAGGTTGTTGACGCCGATGGTGAAGTACCGGATGCCCGCCCGGGCGGGCCCACCGCCGGCCGCGGCGGGCTGCGGCGGGGCCGCGGCGAAGGTGACGAGCTTGACCACGTTCTTGCCGAGGGCGTAGCGCCGCTGCGTGCCGCCGGGAAAATCCACGCTGCCCTGAAACTGCAGCCCCAGGAAGCCCTCGTAGAAGGCGGCCATCGCATCCAGGTTGGTGGTGACGACACCGACTTCGATCGCCGGTGTCAACAGGTCCAGCCTCACGGCCACCTCATCTCTGGTTCTCTGGTTCCGCCCTGGTTCGATGCTGTGCAGCGCATCCGTCGCCATTCTGCCGTTGCTACGTGCAGGCGTGATGACCGACGACGAGTACGTCGAGGTCGACGGTCTGGGTCTGGCCGGCCGCGTCGCCTCCGGCGAGGTGTCCGCCGGCGAACTCCAGCAGCTGGCGCGGGCACGGGCCGACAAGCTGAACCCCAGGATCAACGCCATCTGTCTCCGCCTCGACGAGCACGCCGATCGGCAGGCGGCCGGTCCGCTCTCCGGCCCGTTCGCCGGGGTGCCGTTCCTGCTCAAGGACCTCAACCAGGACATCGAGGGAGTTCCGACGTCCGCGGGATGCCGCGCGCTGGCCGGCCGTCCCGCCCGGCAGACCAGCATGATCGTCGAGCGGTGGCGCGATGCCGGGCTGGTGATCTTCGCGGAAGACGACGACCCCGGAGTTCGGCTCGAAGGGTGTCACGGAAGCCGAACTGTTCGGCCCGACCCGCAATCCATGGGACCTCGACCGCACGCCCGGCGGGTCCTCCGGCGGTGCGGCGGCCGCGGTGGCGGCGCGGATCATCCCCGTCGCGGCGGCCAGCGACGGCGGCGGCTCGATTCGCATCCCCGCCGCCTGCACCGGTTTGGTCGGACTCAAGGCGGGCCGCGGTCTGATTCCGTTCAGCCCCGCCAACAGTGAACCGCTCAACGGCCTGTCGACCAGCGGCGTGGTATCCCGCACGGTCCGCGACACCGCCGCCAGGCTGGACCTGCTCATCGGGCCCGACGATCTCAGCGCGTTCGCGCCTGCACTGCCCGAAAACCCCCTGCTGTGCGATCTCGACCATGCGCCTGGCCCGCTGCGCATCGGCTTCACCACCAGGTCGGCGGTCCGCGGCACGCCGCACCCCGAGGCCGGCCGTGCAGTCGAGCACGCCGCCGCGCTGCTGACCGAACTCGGCCACCACGTCGAAGAGGTCAAGCCGCCGCACGACGACGCCCAGCTTGCCCGCGACTTTCTCACCATCTGGTTCGTCAACCAGAGCGTCGAGGTCGACCGCATCAAGCGCGAGACCGGAGCGGGCGATGACGGATTCGAACAGGACGCCCGCGTTCTGGCCGCGCTCGGCCGCGCCGTTCGTGCCGTGGATCTGCAGGCCGCCGAGCAACGCCGGCGCGAATACATCGCGGGTCTGGCGACCTTCCACCGGTCCTACGACCTGCTGATGACGCCCACCCTGGGCGAGCCGCCGATCCGCATCGGCGCGCTGGACACGCCCGCCCCGTTGCGCGCCATCGCCGAGGGACTGCTGCGCACCCGGACGACATGGTTGGCGCGGATGACCGGTGCCGTGGATCAGATGGTCCAACGCAGCCTCGGCTGGGTGCCCTATACACAGTTGGCGAACGTGACCGGCCGCCCCGCGATCAGCCTGCCGTTGTACTGGACGCCCGACGGACTGCCGATGGGAATCCAGTTCGTCGGCCGGCGGAGTGTAACGCCGGCGATCCGGGCCCGCATCGCGTCGCGACGCAGGTTTGCCACCATTTGTCTTCGGCTACCTTGTTTTTGGGGACGGGGAAATCTCCAATCGAATCACAATCCGAGGGAAAGAATTTGATCATGAAGTTCAGTGGTATCACCGCGCGCCGCAGCGTCGCGGGCATCGCCGCCGGTTGCCTACTCGGGGGTCTGGCAGCCGCAACCACCGCCGCGCCCACCGCATCGGCGGCCCCGGAGCAGTGCAGCGCAAGCCAGGTGGCCGACACGGTCAGTTCGACAACCGGCGCGGCGCGCGCGTATCTGGACAGCCACCCGGGCGCTAATCAGGCCGTGACCGTGGCGTTCAGCCAGCCGCGTCCGCAGGCCTCTGCCACACTGCGCGGATACTTCACCGCCAACCCGCAGGAGTACTACGACCTGCGCGGCATCCTGGCGCCGATCGGAGACACCCAGCGCCAGTGCAACGTGACCGTATTGCCGCCGGACCTGGCATCGGCCTACAGCGAGTTCATGGCCGGCTGATCCGGCCGTACCCTGGCGGACGTGGTTGACCTGCATTCCGGCGTCGCGGCGCTCGCTCCCCTGCTCGGCAGCTGGGCAGGGGCGGGCGCCGGCGAGTATCCGACGATAGAAGCGTTCGGATACTCCGAGGAGGTCACGTTCGGCCATGTCGGCAAGCCGTTCTTGACCTACGGGCAACGGACCAGAGCCGCCGACGACGGCCGTCCTCTCCACGCCGAGACGGGTTATCTCCGGGTTCCCGCCGCCGGCCGGGTCGAGTTGCTGCTCGCACATCCGACGGGTGTCACGGAGATATCCGAAGGCTCGCTGTCCGTCGAAGGCACGGTGCTGGAGATGGAGCTCAGCACGACGTCGGTCGGGCTCAGTTCGTCGGCCAAAAACGTCACGGCGCTGGGGCGTTCGTTTCGAGTCGACGGCGACGTCCTCACCTACACGTTGCGCCTCGGCGCGGTCGGTCAGCCCCTGCAGCATCACCTCGCCGCGACACTGCACAGGAAGCCCGGGTGAGCTCCGGGTGAGCACTGACGGCAGAATCCGTGTCCCCGCCGACCTCGACACCGTGACGTCGGTGGGCACCGAGGATCACTCGGGGATCGACCCCGCCGCCATCGAGCGGATCTGGCGGGCGGTTACCCATTGGTACGAGGCCGGTATGCACCCCGCGATCCAGTTGTGTCTGCGCCACGACGGCCGGGTTGTGCTGAACCGGGCCATCGGCCACGGTTGGGGGAACGGCCCGGACGATCCGTCCGACGCCGAAAAGGTCTGCGCCACCACGGAGACCGCGTTCTGCGTGTATTCGGCCGCCAAGGCCATGACCACCACCGTCGTCCACATGCTGGTCGAGCGCGGGGCCTTCGCCCTCGATGACCGGGTCTGCGACTACCTGCCGAGCTACACCAGCCACGGCAAGGATCGCACCACGATCCGTCACGTCATCACGCACCGCGCGGGGGTGCCGATTTACACGGGGCCGCGGGTGGACCTCAAGCGGATGGACGACAGCGAGTACACCCGCGAGATGCTCGGTCGGCTCAAGCCGTTGCACCGGCCCGGACTCGTCCACATCTACCACGGCCTGACGTGGGGGCCGTTGATGCGCGAGATCGTCTCGGCCGCGACCGGCAGGAGCATCCGCGAGATCCTGGGCACCGAGATCCTCGATCCCCTGGGCTTCCGGTGGACCAATTATGGCGTGGCCGAACGCGACGTGCCCCTGGTAGCGCCCAGCTACGCGACGGGCAAACCGTTACCCGCACCGATCGCGAAGGTGTTCCGCCTGGCGACCGGCGGCACGTTGCAGCGGATCATCCCATTCTCCAACACCCCGCGATACCTGACGAGCGTGCTCCCCTCGTCCAACACCGTGTCGACGGCCGATGAGCTGTCCCGATTCGCCGAGATGCTGCGGCGCGGAGGCGAGCTCGACGGGATCCGTGTCGTCGCGCCATCGACGATACGGGCGGCGGTGCGCGAGAGCAGGCGGCTTCGCCCCGATGTGGCCACCGGGCTGGTTCCCCTGCGCTGGGGAACCGGATACATGCTGGGGTCCAACAGGTTCGGGCCGTTCGGTCGCAATGCTCCTTCGGCCTTCGGGCATACCGGACTGGTGAACATCGCCGTGTGGGCGGATCCCGAACGGCGGCTGGCCGCCGGAGTGATCAGCAGCGGCAAGCCGGGACAGCACCGCGAGGCCAACCGCTACAGCGCGCTGCTGGACCGCATCACCGCCGAGATCCCCGTGACTGGTAACACGTAGAAATACGTGACAGGCAATCGTCACGGCGACAACTCCTCGAGGGTGCGGCCGTCGGTCCGCGGACCGAAGATGCCGATCGAGAAAACGATGGCCGCCATGGCGATACCGATCATGACGAACACACCGCCGGTACCGGAGCGGGCGAGAATGCCGGCGATCCAATAGGAGACGAAGATCGCGCTGACCCGGCTCCAGCTGAACGCGAATCCCACTGCGCGGGCCCGGATCCGGGTGGGAAACAGTTCCGCACTGTAGGGATGGAACGCGCCGATGAGCCAGTTGTTGCACAGGGTGATGCCCGCGCCGCCGGCGATGACCAGTGCCGTGAGGTCGGCGCTGGCGAACAAAGTGCCGAACAACCCGACTCCGATCGCCGCGAGCACAATCTGTGTCTTGCGCTCGACGCGTTCGGCAAGCAGGAAGGACAGCACCGCGCCGAACGGCGTCACCAAGGCGATCATGAAGCTGTACCCGAGGCTGTGCACGACGGTGAAGCCGCGGTGCACCAACAAGATCGGCGCCCAGTTCGCGAAGCCGTAGACCGCGATGGTCTGGGCGAACTGAAATATCGAGAGCACCCCGGTACGGATTCCGTAGCACCGGCCGAAGACCTCACTCCACCCGCCGGCACCCGTCGTCGGCGCCACGGCGCCGGTCGCCGCGATGTCGGGAAGTCTGCCCACATGCCTGCGGACGCGGACTTCGATCTCGGTGATGACGGCGTGTGCTTCGGCCAGTCGGCCGTGCGCAGCCAACCAGCGCGGCGATTCCGGCAGGTCCCGCCGCAACAACCAGACCAGGACCCCTCCCGCCGCGCCGATCAGCATGACCCAGCGCCAGCCGTCGATGCCGAGCGGCTCATGTGGGACCAGCAACCACGACAACAGCGCCACACCGGGCACGGAGGTCAGCACGAGGACGTAGCCCAGCGACATGTAGCGTCCGCGCGTGGCCGCGGGACTGACCTCGGACATGAAGGTGTCGTTGTTGATCAGCTGGATTCCGATGGCAACGCCGGCCACGAAGCGGAACAGCACGATCAGCGGGCTGGACGCGGACACGGCCACCAGCACCGCAGCAACCGAGTAGCCCAGCATCGAATAGGTGAAGGTGGCCCGCCTGCCGTACCGGTCGGCGATTCGGCTCAGCAGAACCGTGGACACGAACATCCCGAGGAAGAACGATGCGGTGAAGCTGGCGTAGCCGTGCAGGTCGAAGTACCCGTGGCTGCCCTGGGTGAACAGCCCCGCGCCGATCAGGCCGAGGGAGATGTAGCCGGCCATGAACAGCTCGTAGAACTCGAACCAGCCACCGATCGCGATGCGGGCCACTACGTTGCGCAGGTACGGGTTGGGCGGCAGGCGGTCGATGCGGGCCGAGATCAGCTCGGCCGTCGGCCCGGCGGACAGGTCGGCGCTCACAAGCGCGCCCGCAGCACCGGCATCAGTCCGGAACTACCTGCTGGATCATGGAACCCGATTGTGAGCGTCATCACGGCGGGTTACGTTAGACGCACCGGTCACCGCAATCCACAGCGATATCCGTCGCGTTCGTTGCAGCATGTGCAATGATTGGTTTAAAGGTCTTATGGTCTGGCCTTGATTCTGTATGATGTCAGCCCGTAACGTGGCTCACATGTCTCCTGGAGAGCAGCCCGCGCATCTCGAAGCCGACCGGGTCCGGATCGAGTACGGGAGTTCGGACGCCCGCGACTCGCCCACCCTCGCCGTCGATTGCGCAAGTCTCGACGTCGCCCGCAACGATTTCGTCTGCATCGTCGGCCCCTCGGGATGCGGAAAGACGACGTTGCTCAATGCCGTCGCCGGATTCATCCCCATCGACGGCGGCACGCTGCGCCTCGACGGCAACGACATTCCGGGTCCCGGGCCCGACCGGGCCATGGTGTTCCAGCAGCCCAGCCTGCTGCCCTGGCGCAAGGTGATCGACAACGTCACCTATGGACTGGAACTGGGCAGACAACTGAAGCGGCGCCAGGCCCGCGAACGCGCCCGCGAACTGCTCGATCTGGTCGGACTGTCCGGTTTCGGCGACCGCTATCCCGCGCAACTGTCCGGCGGGATGCAACAGCGGGTCAACCTGGCCCGCGCGCTCGCCGTCGAGCCACAACTGCTGCTGCTCGATGAGCCATTCGCGTCGATCGACGCACAGACGCGCGAGGTGATGCAGGTCGAGTTGCTGCGCATCTGCGCCGCCCAGAACGTGACCGCCTTGTTCGTCACGCACGACATCAGCGAGGCGGTGCTGCTGGCCCACCGGGTGTGCGTCTTCGGCCCACGGCCGGGCCGCATCATCCGCGAGGTCTCGGTGCCGTTCCCGCGTCCACGCGATCAGAGCATCCGCCGGTCACCGGAATATCTCGCGTTGGTGGAGGAGATATCCGAGTTGCTCTACAGCCCCGCCACTCTCGACACCGCGGCCGCAGCAGGAGGCGCGCACTGATGACTCTGACAGCGACACGACCGCGCCGGGCCACCACCCGCCGGAAGCCCGAAAGCCCGCGACCACGACGATGGTTCAACCAGAAATACGTCTACGGTGCCGGCGCCGTCATCGCGGTGCTCGCGCTTTGGCAACTCGTGGCCGCCCTTCGGATCAAACCGGCCATCATCCTGCCCGGCCCGATTGACGTCATCCACGCGTTCCAGCAGTTGTTTGCCAGCGCCACCATCTGGGCCGACCTGGCCACCAGCGGTAAGGAACTGCTATATGGCCTGATCCTGGCCACCATCGTCGGCCTGCCGCTGGGGCTGCTGATCGGCTGGTACCGCAGGCTGTCCTGGGCGGCCAGCCCGCTGATCAATTTCCTCTACGCGACGCCGCGGATCGCCCTCACGCCGCTGCTCATCATCTGGCTCGGAATCGGTCAAACATCCAAGATCGCGATCGTCTTCCTGATGGCCATCTTCCCGATCCTGATCAACACCGCCAGCGGCGTGCAGAACCTGGACCCCGCGGTGGTGCGGGTGGCGCGCTGCTTCGGCGCGGGCGACCTTGCGATCTTCCGCACGATCGCGCTGCCAGGGTCCGTCCCGTTCATCATCAGCGGCCTGCGGCTGGCCGTGGGCCAGGCGTTGATCGGAGTGTTCGTCGCCGAACTGAGCGGCGCCACCCACGGCGTCGGCATGCTGATGAACAACGCCGGTCAGCAGTTCCAGACATCGGTCGTCTTCGCGGGACTCTTCATCTTCGCGATCACCGGTGTGGTGCTCACCGGGCTGCTCCGGGCCGTCGAGCAGCGCTTCGCCGCGTGGCGGCCCCAACAATGAACCTCGTTGAGGGAGAAGGACAATGACGACGCACCGGATAACCAAGTCCGCCAGGGCCGCAGCCGCGGTCGTACTGGCCGCAGCCACCGCACTCGCGATGACTTCCTGCAACGACGCCGCTCCCGGAACGCAGGCGTCCGGGGACGCCAATTCGATCACGTTGAGCTACAGCCAGGTGGTGGCCGACGAACTGCCGTTCTGGATCGCCGACGAGGCGGGGATGTTCAAGGCACAGGGGCTCGACGTCAAGCTGACCAACCTCAGCAGCTCAGACGGCTTCCCCGCATTGATCTCCGGCCAGACGCAGCTCGCGTCGATCGGCGCACCCGAGATGGTGGCCGGGGCGGCTTCGGGCGGCCAGGTCAGCTACCTCGCCACGTTGACCCCGGTGTTCACCTACGAGCTGTTCGCCAAGGTCAACAGCGCCCAGGAACTCAAGGGCAAGCGTGTCGGCATCACCTCGACCAGTGGCTCGCTCTACATCGCGACCGTGGAAGCCCTCCAGCAGTTGGGCCTTCAGCCCAGCGATGTCGCGCTCACGCCGCTGGGCTCGGTCACCAACGTCAACAATGCGCTGGTCGCCGGCACCATCGACGCGGCGATGTCCCATCCCCCGACGACAACCCAACTCGAGGCGGCCGGGTATCACTCACTGCTCGATCTCGCGGCGCAGAACATCCCGACCTCGAACGTGGGCGTCGCCGCGACGGATGACTACGTCAAATCGCACGGCGACCAGATCCGCCGCTTCATGACCGCGGTGCAGCAGGCCATCAAGCGGGAGAAGACCGACGAGCCGTACGCCACCAGCGTGCTGTCCAAGCACCTGAATGTGACCGATCCCAAGGCTTTACACGAAACGTGGGCGTACTACACGAAGGTGCTGCCGGACGTGCCGACCCCAACCGTCGAGCAGCTGCAGACCTCGGTCACGGAACTGGCACCCACCAATCCGGCGGTCAAGAACCTGGATCTGTCGACCCTGGTGGATGCGTCGTTCGTCAGCCCCGAGTAGCGCGGCTCAGCCGCGCCGCCAGGTCGAGGATGTCGCGCGCGAGCACGGTGGGCTCGGGCACACCCTCCGCTCGCAGTGGGGCATTTCCCGGCCGGGTGATCAAGGCTCCGGCGTAGCCGGCGCGCTGCGCACCGATGATGTCCCATGCGTGCGCGGCGACCATCATGCATTCCGAAGGGGCGACCGAGAGCTCGTCGGCGACGTTGGTGTAGAGCTCGGTGGCGGGCTTGAAGGCGCGAAGCGGGTGGACACTGAACTGCCGCTCGAAGTGGTCACCCAGCCCGGCGTTGTCCAGCGGCGAGCAGGCATCGGCCCGCACCGGTGAGTTGGTCAGCGTCACCAGTCGAAACCCCTGATTCGCCAGCGCCTTCAGGCCTTCTTCCACGTCGGGATGCGCAGGCATGGTGCGCATCCCCTGCGCAATCGCATCCCGGTCGCCGGCGGTGATGGAGACTCCGTGCACATCGGCGAGCATCTGCAGGACCGCCTTCGACAGGGCGAAGAAGTCGGTGTAGCACCCTGACAGCGTGACCGTCATCGAATACAGCACGAGTTGGTTGAACCACTGCCGCAACGCCATTGGGTCCCCGAACACCCGGGTGAAAAGCGGCGCCATCGACTCGAGCTCGAGCAGCGTCTCGTTGACGTCGAACACCAGCACTGTCGGTCGTGTCTCCATCACTTCGCCCTACGGTAGCCGCGCTCCTGCAGCACCCATTCGTTGCCGTCGGGGTCCCGGAAGTCGGCGAAGCTCGCGTAATCCGCGTGGTCCGGGTCCGCGCCCAGCAGATACCGGCCCCGCCAACCGCCTTCGGTGTCCTTGTGCCGAATCGAGCTCACCGCGACGCCGGCGTCGATCAGTTGATTTCGTGCGGCCTCGATGTCGTCGACGACGAGGTAAAGCACCCGCACCGAACCCGGTGCCGCGTCGGTCAGCCCGACACCGAACTGTACCGACGCGGCCGATCCCGGCGGGGTCAGTTGCACCACGCGGAATCCGGGTGCGGGTGCGTAATCCACATCCAGTTCAAACCCCACCTGCTCCTGGTAGAACCGCAGTGACTTGTCGGGATCGGAGACGGGCAGGGTCACGACTTCCAGTGTCGCCTTCATCGGACGGTCCCGGCGTGGTCGTCGAGGATCTCCTCGGGGTCGAGGCCACGATCGATACCGTGCGGGACCACCGACTGTCCCGGCTCCAGAAGCAGTCGCTCACCGTCGAGCCAGACGTCCAGCTTGTCGGGTTCGAAAGACACCAGGTTGCGTACGCGCGCCACCTCGGTCCATGCATCGGGGTAGTACCACGCCGCGCGCTTGTGCTCGCCGACGGTGTAATAGTCGGCCAGCCCCTTGTACGGGCAGAACGTCTGTCCGTCAACCGGTTTGAGTTCGGATTCGTCGATGTCGTCACGCGGCACGTACCAGCGCGGGGCGAAGCCCGATTCGTACAGCACCACGGGTTTGCTGCTGTCGGCGATCACCCGGTCGCCGTCGCGTACCACGAGATGTCTCGAGGTGTCCCTGATGTCGATGCGGTGGTAGGGGTCCGCCGCGTGTCCGACGATGCGTTCGTCCTCCTCGTAGAACCCATCCATGGCGCGCCATGCGAACGCCACCCGGTCGGCGAGATCCGTTGCATAGCTGGGCAGCGCCGTGTGTCGCCACGCGGCGTGAGGCGCCTGTCGATCGCCGGCCGAGACGGTGTACCACTGCATGTCCCCGAGCTCGCCATGGGTGGTGACACGGTCCTCGGGCGCCAGCACGTCGCTGCCGATGTCGGCGAGGGGGAAGTAGGCCACCGGGTAGCGGCCCGGTTCGTGCAGAAGCAGCACATCTTCACTGTCGGCGAGCCATTCGTCGGCGAAGCGTACCCGTATGCGCCTGCGTAACGGTTCGACGAACAGCAGGTGTTCGGGTAACGGCTCCGGGGTCAGGAAGTGACCGATCGAACCCGCGGCCAGTGGTCCTTGTTGCCAGGCCAATCCCATTGTTCTTTCCTTTCAGTTCCGACCGGATGTGAGGCGGCGGCCCAGGAAGTCATCGATCAGTTGCGCGACCACGTCGCCCGCGGACTCGAGCAGGAAATGCCCGCCGTCGAGGAGATGGATCTCGGCGTCCGGTGAATCGCGGCGGAAGGCGCGGGCGCCGTCGGGGCCGAAGATCGGGTCACCCTGGCCCCATACCGCCAGCACCGGCACCTTGCTGTCGCGCAGGTACTCGTGCAGCGCCGGGTACATCGGCGGGTTCGTCGCGTAGTCCAGGAACAGCTTCAGCTGGATGTCGTCGTTGCCCGGCCGCCCGACGAGCGCGGTGTCATGGGTCCAGGTGTCCGGGCTCACCACGGTCTCGTCGGGCACCCCGGTGAGGTACTGCCACTTGATGGATTCCACGTCGAGCGCCGTCCTGATGGCCGCTTCGGTGTCCGCGGTCTGCCGCTTCTGGTAATCCCACACCGTCTTCCAGAAGCCCTCGATGAACCCCTCGTCGTACCCGTTGCCGTTCTGGCTGATGATCGCGGTGATCGCCGAGGGACGGCCCAGCGCCAGCCGCCAGCCGATCGGCGCGCCGTAGTCCTGGACGTAGACCGCGTAGCTGCGCACGCCCAATTGCGCGAGCAGGCCCTCGACCAGACCGGCCAACGCGTCGAAGGTGTAGTCGAACTCCCCCACCGGCGGCGCGTCGGAGAACCCGAAGCCCAGGTAGTCGGGCGCGATGACGTGATGCCGCCCGGCGAGCCGGGGAATCAGCTCGCGGAACATGAATGAACTGGTCGGGAAGCCGTGCAGCAAAACGATCGCCGGGGCGCCGGAGTCGCCGGCTTCCCGGTAGAACAGCCGGTGTCCGTCGACGGTCGCGTTCCGATGGTGAACTCGAGGCGGCATGACTAACTCCTATTGGTCGCTTTAGTGGTTCGTGACAGTGAACCCCGCGTCCTGTAACCTGTCAATAGTTCTTTGGAGGTTAGTTATGGATCTGATCGCGGCGGGCCATGCCGACGAGGAGTTGCTCCTCGATCTGCTCAACACCACCCCCGTGGTGGACGGCGTCGCCCGCGACGATCTCGAGGATGCCAAGGCGGCACGCAAATGGATGCGGGAGCACGGCATCGCCCCCAGTGATGCCGAGTTGGCGGCGCTCATCGCCGCACGCGCCACCCTGCAGGCGATCGTTCGCGGCCACCAGTCGCCGGTCACGCTGGACGGTCTCCTGAGCGGTGTGACTCTTCGCCCGGTGGCCACCGCGGACGGACTGTGCTGGCGAACCGAACTCGACGGCGCCCCTGAAGGTGCCGGCCGTGCGGTGCTGGCGTGGGACGGCCTGCGGATCTCGAGTCCAGGGCGACTGCGGCCGTGCGCCAATGACGACTGCCGACTGTTTCTGATCGACCGGAGCAAGCCCAATACCGCCCGGTGGTGCTCGATGGCCGTCTGTGGCAATCGCATGAAGGCCCGACGCCACTACCGGCGCGCACGTTCGGCGATCGACTGAGCATCCCGGCCTCCGTCTCCATTGGACTGGGATGTACAACCCAGTATTTTCGTCCCACTGTCCGACATGGTCAATGTGCGCAAGCTGGAAAGTGCCTGTGCGATTTGGTTTTGCCGTGTCGGGAGACGCCGGGTCATATGGCTCGGATAGGCGGGCTGGAGGGCTAGCCTGACGCCATGGGAATCGGCGGATCTGCTCTCGACGAGCAGCGGCTGACCGCCAAGGGGCGTGCCACCCGGGAGCGGATCGCGCATGCGGCCGCGGAAATGATCGTGTCCGAGGGGCTTTCGGCGTTCAGCATGGCCGATGTGCGCAGAGCCGCATCGGTGAGCGGTTCACAACTGTCGCATTACTTCACCGACAAACAGGCGCTCATCCGAGCGGTCATCGCCCGGCAGACCGATGTGGTGCTGGACTTTCACCGGCAACCGAAGTTGCACGGACTGGAGACATTCGACGACTTCGAGCGCTGGATCGAGATGAACGTGCGCTACCTGCGGCGCGTCGGCTATGCCGGCACACCCACCTACCATGCTTTGGCCGGGGTGCTCGCCAAATCCGACGAGGTGACCCGCACTGCGCTCGGCGTGGGTTACTGGCGGTGGGTCGAGTTCGTCGAACAGGCACTGCGACGGATGAAGGATCGCGGCACGTTGGTGAAGAAGGCCGACCCGCGACGGCTTGCGCTGGTGGTCGTCACCGCTCACCAGGGCGGCGGCACGATCGCGTTCACCTATCGGCAGGAGTGGCCGCACGTCGACGCCGTCCGTTTCGCGGTGAACTATCTGCGCCTGTTCGCCGCCGACCCGGCGGAGCGTCAGGCGCGACCGCCCCGCCGCCCCCGTGGACGAACCACCGTCCGTGCGGTGCAGAACGAGAACACCGCGCGGTTCACCGACAAGGGTCTCGAGATTCGGGCCCACATCATCGATGTCGCCGCGAGGCTGATGTTCGAGCAGGGCATCGCGGCGACCAGCCTCAAGGATCTCCGCGACTCCGCGGGCGTCAGCGGATCGCAGCTCACGCATTACTTCCAGGACAAGCGTGACCTGACGCGCCACGTCATCTGGGCGCGTCGAGACGACGTGCTGGCTTTTCACACCCAGCGGCGCCTCGGGGACCTCGACAGCATCGGGGCCCTGCAGTCGTGGGCCGAAGCCTGCGCGACCCAAGCCAAGTCGGTCTATCGTCGCGGCGGCTGCGTCTACGGTTCGCTGGCCGGCGAGCTGCTGGAGGCCGACGATCGGGTGCTCGACGAGTTGGCCGCCGGTTACGGCCAGTGGCTGGATGTGTTCCGGCGCGGGCTGACCACCATGTCCGAGCGCGGCGAGCTACGCCCGGACGCGGATCCTCGCCACCTCGCGGTTGCGTTGGTGGCCGCACACCAGGGCGGCACCATGGTCACCTTCACCACCGGCGATGCGGAACCCGCGCGCGTAGCGGTCACCGCGGCGGTCGACTACGTCCGCTCGTTCGGCTGACACCCCGTGCCTCGGCGATGGCTGCGCGGCAACGGCTCCGGACACCGGCGTGGCGGCGCGCGACGGTGGCAAAAGCGCGGGTAGACGAGGTGGTGGACGCCGAGATCACCGACGCCCGTGCCCGCGGTAGGCCCCGACGACCATCTGCGGGCATTGCTGATCAACGGCCGCACCGATACCGGTAAAAATCTGAGCGATAAGCGGACTCGTGATTTGGTGGTCTCGCTGATCGCCGATGGCTACGAGACGGCCAGCGGTGCGATGGCCTGGGCCGTCCATGCCTTGCTGATCGTCCACGGGGCGTGGGACAGGCGGCCGAGGAGGTGCGCGACGTGCTCGGCGACCGGCCATTCCGTTCAGCGGTGGGCAGCACCGCTGCATCGGGCCACCCCGGCGACCACCGAGATGACAGTCATGCCGGCGCGGCTGGTGGCCCGGGCGACGCGGCGCCCGGCGCCGGGCCCCGATGGTCGACATCTGCGCACACCGGCGCGCGGAATAGCCGTCGCGCGCTCATGAGTTGCGTCTGACATGACCGCCGCACAATTCGACCCGCACACGCTGATCGCCGAGAGCCGACTCGGGGTGCTCGCCACCATCAAGTCGAACGGCTTCCCACAGCTATCCCCGGTCACGCCGTACTACGACCGCGAGACGGGCCTCATCTACGTCTCGATGACGGAAGGACGAGCCAAGACCGCGAACCTGCGTCGCGACCCGCGGGGCGCACTCGAGGTCACCAGCTCCGACGGTTGGGCGTGGGCCACCGCCGAGGGGACGGTGACGCTGACCGGGCCGGGGACCGATCCGCACGGCCCCGAGGTAGCGGCGCTGGTGGACTACTACCGGCGCGCCGCGGGCGAGCACCCGGACTGGGACGAGTACCGATCGGTCATGGTCTCCGATCGCCGGGTGCTCATGACGATGCGGGTGGCACGCGTGTACGGCGAGAAGATCCGCTGAGCCGTCACAGATCGAGAACGAGGTCGTCCGCGGGCTCGGCCGAACAGATCAGCACGGAGCCCTCTGCGGGCAGTTCCAAGGGTTCCCGGTTGTACCTGGTCGATCCGGCGATGACCCGCGTGATGCAGATATGGCATACACCGCTGCGGCATGAGAATCGGGTCGGCACGTCGCAGGCCTCGGCGAGCTCGAGGATGCTTGCGTAATCCGACGACCATGTCACGGTGATCCCGCTGCGGGCGAACGACACCGGCGGACCCGTGCCCGCCTGCCCTTCGGGCAGATGCGGCGGCCTTGCCGGGGTCGCGACGATGCCGGGATTGATCGGTGGTAGGGCGCCGAACAGCTCGGAGTGGATGCGCGACGGGTCGATACCGACGTCGGCGAGCGCGTCGCGCATATCGGACATGAACCCGGTCGGCCCGCAGAGGTAGGCGGCAGCGTCTGTCGGCAGCGACAGCGCGGCGATCGCCGCCCGGTCCAGCCTGCCCGGGGTGATGGCGCCCGCGGATTGTGCTGCGGCGGTGTAGAACACGTGCTCGCAGGCGTGCGGAAGCGCGGCGATGAGACCACTGACTTCCTCGGCGAACGCGTGGCTGTGCGCATCGCGAGTGGTGTGCAGCCACCAGATCTCGCGCTCACTGTGGGTGGCCGCAAGCGCATGGAGCATGGCCAGTACCGGGGTGGCTCCGATACCCGCGGACACCAGCACGATCGGCGACGTGTCCTGCATCAGGTAGAAGTCGCCGCGCGGCGCGGCCGCGTCGATGACTGACCCGGGCGTGATGTGGGCGTGCAGCCAGCCGCTCACCTGGCCGTGCGCCTCGTGTTTGACGCTGATCCGGTACTGCCCCCGCCCGGTGTCCCCCGACAGTGAGTAGCTGCGCAGTGGTGCGGGATCACCGGCGTCCGGTAGCCGGACGGTCAGATACTGACCGGGCAGCGGTGGCGGAAGCCGCGTGCCGTCCTGCGCTTCCAGCAGGATCGACATGACTGTCGAACTCTCGGCGCGCGTCGTCGCCACCCGCAGGGAGCGGAAACCGCGCCATCCTGGTTCGACGCCGATAGGCGGCGGCGTTGCGACAGTGGAACTTTCGTGTGCGGTCAGCAGTTCGGCGAAGGACTGCTGCCAACCCGGGCTCAGTGCCTCGATCTCGACCGCTTTGCGGAGTTGGTCGATGTCGCGGTCCGGTAGGTACAGCAACGCGTCGGTATCGGCGACGCTGAGTTCGTGGCGGCCACGACGGGTCCGCACGATAGCGTCGCCGACACGCACCAGTCCTTCGGTGATGACGCGGAAGTAAAAGCCAGGACGATGATGGGCCACCAGTAGATTCGGCATATCGGATTCGCCGAGACGCATACCGACCCGGAAGCACGTCACCCGCGGCTGCGTCACCTCGAACTCGGCGCCACCGATCCGGTAACGATCTCCGATGCAGACCTCCGCATCGGTCATGCCGTCGACGGTGAAGTTCTCGCCGAAACTGCCCGGTTCCAGATCCTCGCGCCCGAAATGGCTCTTCCAGTGCTCATAGGACTCGGTCTGGTACACCATGACGGCGCGTTGTTCGCCCCCGTGCCCATTCAGATCGCCCTGTCCGTCTCCGTCGAGATTGACCCGGCGCGCCATCACCGGTCCAGCGACGGGTGATTTGTAGATTCCGGTGTGCACCGTCTTACCGCGCCATTGCACGTCGGCGGGCATCCCGACATTTACCGAGACCAGGGTCCCCATGAGCCGATCTTCGTCGATTGCGGGCATGGCCGCGGCTAAACCAGCGGTTCCCCGCCGTCGATCTTGAGCGTCATGCCGGTCATGAACGTGTTCGTCATCGCGAACAGCACGGCATTGGCCACGTCGTCGGAGGTACCGATCCGCCGCGCCGGATTGCGACCGCCGATATGCGCGAAGTAGTCTCGCTTGCCGTCCTCGCCGAGGGCGTCCCAGGCCCCGGTGTCGATGACTCCGGGCGAGATGGTGTTGACCCGGGTGGGGGCGAGTTCGACCGCGAGCGATCGGGTGAGGAAGTCCACCGCCCCGTTGGTGATGGCCACGCCGAGGTAGCCGACACTCACCTTGAACGCGTTGACACCGGAGAACAGCACAAACGAACCGCCGTTGTTGATCTGGGGGGCGAACTGTTTGGCGAGCATCGTCGGTCCGATCACCTTTGTGTCGAACGACAGTTGCAGCTTCTCGCGGTCGAGTTCGGCCAGCTTGCCACGGGCCCTGGCCGACGCCGTCGACACCACATGGTCCACCGGACCCACCCGCGTGGCGAATGCCGCTATCGACTCGTCGTCGGTGATGTCGACGGTCTCGGCGCTGATCGCCGGATCGTCGTAGGCGGCGGCGAGCCGGTCGCGATCCCGGCCCGCCACCACAACGCGGGCGCCCTCCGAGCGACATAGCAGCGTCACCGCGCGGGCGATGCCGCTACTGCGGCCCACCACCACAATCGTCTTGTCCTGCAGCGCATTAGCCATGGTTCGGCCCTTCAGATGACATTGGGTTGGCCGACCCAGATTACGATTCGCTCCGGGGCGCGGTCAACGCGGCCGGAGCGATTCACAGTCATGCCGCAGGTCTACGGAACGCCATTGATACCGGGGTGCTGGCCCGGCGCGACGCCGGGTGCTCCCGGCGCGGTGACAGGCGGTGTGAACAGGTTGCCGCCGTGGGGATCGAGGCTCTTCTCCGTCGGAGAGGGCGGAGGTGTGCTCGGCGGCGTCGTGGTCGTGGTCGTCGTTGTCGTGGTCGTCGACGTGGACGGCGTCTGATTGGAGCTGCTCGAGCACCCGGCGGTGGCCGCGATCATCGCGATGAGGGCGGCGCCACCGGCGGCGGCCGTCGCACGCCGGCCGAAGTGCTTCTCGGTCTTGGTCCCGGTCATTGTCATGGTCGATGTCCTGTCTGGGCCGGCGCGGTCACTTGTTGTTCCGGTGGACGCCAGGCGGTTCCGTCGGTGCCGGCGGGGCCTTCACCCCGGGCGTGAACAGGTTGCCCCCGGTGGGGTTGATGTTCTTCTCGGTCGGGGAAGGGGGCGCCGTGGTCGGGGGTGGCGCCACCGATGTGGTCGTGGTCGTGGTCGAGGTCGACGGCGCCTGATTGCCGTTGTTGCCGCATCCGGCAGTCAACGCAATCATCGCGATGACGGCGCCGCCACCGGCGATGGTCATGTAGCGGCGCACCTTGTGATTCGACTTCGGTGCCTCTGTCCTCTGCAGCGAGTAAGTCATTACCAACGCTCCTTCTTGTCGCGCCTGTCTGTGCTAGGGATCTATCGGTGTTATCGGGTTCTCACCGGCGAGTTCGCCCGTCGCGCCCGGCTGGGTCGATCCGGATAGTGGGCCAGTCAACCCACAAATGTCCAGAGCCACCGCCTTGGAATTGGCTGTGTGTCGGCTGCGACGGGCGGCGCGCCTGGCGTCGGCCGACGTCGAGAACGAAAAACCCAACAGCGGAATGTCTTTCAAAAGGAACTCGCCCGTCCGGGATAGCGCCCGGAAATCTGCCGGCCGGCTCGCCCACTCCGGGGGTGGTGAACAACCGTGCCGACGTCACCCAGCGGCACCCGAGTTACCCGATTCGCCCACGTTCGACCATTCCCTGAACCCCTCCGAGTCAAAGAGGCGCGTTACCCGCCCACTGAGGACAAGAACGCCCCAGACCTTGCTCGTGATGTGCTGTGCGCCATCCGGATTCTTGATATCGACCATAAGGCGAATCGATGGCGCGCCCGTCGCTAGCGCATCGGGTTGTTGTCGCGCACGCCCCGATAGATCCCCCAGCGGACGATCAACGGCATCAGGACCCGGTCGAACGACCAGGCCGGAAACCTGAATGCCCGGCCATTGGGGGCAAACACCTCGATGCCCTCGGGCTGGATTCCGATCACCGAACCCCACCGCCTTCCCACCCGACGGAAACCACGCAGCGGCCGGCCGGCGAACTGGGCGCGGACGTTGTGCGCGAGCAAACCGTCCCCCCGGTTCCGTGCCGAGCTACGCAACGGATCCGTCGCCGCGACGTCTCCGATCGCGAACACGGCGGGGTGGCCGGGCACCGTCAACTCGGGTGTCACCCGGACGAAGCCGGCCTCATCGAGCAACTCCCGCGGCAGCCACTCCGTGTTGGGCCGCACCCGACCGATCGTCCAGAGCACCGCGTCGGCCGTCGCCGGTGGTTGCCCGGTGCTCCACTGCACGGGCGCGCTGGTGATCTCGTCGCATCCGAAACCCGGGGAAATCACCGCCCGGTGTCCGGGGTGCAGCTTCACGCCGACCGCGCCGAGGCGTCGCTCGACCCGTTCCCAGGCCCGCGGATGGTGGTACCCGAGCGCCCGTGCGCCCGGGAAGTAGAGGTCCACCCGTGTTCCTGGCCAGGTCCGGGCCACATTCGCCGCACTGCCTGACGGCGGCCGCTCCACCGCCAACCACAATCACCGATCGCGCGGTTGCCAGCCGGCCGTGCGCGGCGCGGAGGTCGGCGCCGATGTCGTGCGCCGACTGGAAGTCCGGCCGCCGCCAGAACCCGTTGGTGACACCGGTCGAGATGATCAGCGAGTCATACTCATGGGCCGACGACGAGCCGTCGCCGTGACCCACCGAGACGGTGCGCGCGGCCAGGTCGACGCCGGTCAGGGTGCCGTGGACGGTGCGCACCCGGTCCAGCCCACGGAAGTTCTCGAAGGGTATCCAGTTGGTGCGGGCCCAGTCATCGGGGCGAGACAGCCGCCAGCCGAGCTCCTGGCCGCTCACCAGTGCGGGTTTGGCCGAGATGCCGACAACCTCGGCATGACGGGCGAGCCGGATCGCGGTCAGGACACCGCTGTCGCCGAGCCCGGCAATCACGCCGCGCTTGCGCGTCAACTCGCGCCTGGCCGAATATGCCAGCGCTACTTCACCTTTAACGAGTGTTTCCGCCCGCGTCGGCTTGCATACGGCCCTCCTACAAGGAGGGCAAAATGTAACACGTTCTAATGTAGCTGGACCCGGGGTTTGCCGATATTCGGTGGTTTCCTATCGTGGCTGAATGAGCACCGCTACCGACTCGGACAAAGTCGCCGAGACAGCGCGACAAGTCGTCTCCGACCACGATCCGACGTCCGTCCCGATCCGCGAATTCCTCGGCGCCTGTTACGACGCGGGCCTGTCGTGGGTGCACTTCCCCGAAGGTCTCGGCGGGCTCGGAGTTTCACGTGGCCTGCAGGCCGTCGCCGACAAGGTGCTGCAGGAGGCGGGCGGCCCGGTTCCGCTCGCGTTGAACCCGATGGGCTATGGCATGGCGGCGCCCACGGTGCGTGAGCATGCGCAGACCGATGACGTGAAACGGCGCCTCCTGCGCCCCCTGGCCACCACCGAGGACATCTGGTGCCAACTGTTCTCCGAGCCGGGGGCGGGTTCCGACCTCGCGGGCCTGGCCACCTCGGCGGTGCAGGACGGCGACGACTGGGTGATCAACGGGCAGAAGGTCTGGACCAGCCTGGCGCACCGGGCCCGGTGGGGATTGCTGCTCGCCCGGACGAACCCTGATCTGCCCAAGCACAAAGGCCTGACGTACTTCGTCCTCGACATGCACGGGTCCGGTGTCGAGACCCGGCCGCTGCGCCAGTTGACCGGGCACGCCGAGTTCAACGAGGTGTACATGACCGACGCGCGGATTCCGGACGCGTACCGGCTGGGCGGGGTCGGCGATGGCTGGCGCGTGGCGATGACCACGTTGATGAACGAGCGCAGCGCGCTTGGTGCCAGCGGCAACCGGCGCGGGGCAGGCACTATCGCCGACGCCGTGTCGCTGTGGGCGTCCCGTCCGGAACTGCAGACGCCGGTGCTGCGTGACCGGCTGAGTCGGCTCTGGCTGCGCGCAGAGGCCCAGCGGCTGACCTTCGAGCGGTCCCGCGCGACCGCCACCGTCGGCGGCCCGGGACCGGAAGGCTCGATCGGCAAGCTGGTCGGCGCCGAGCTGAACCAGCACATCTACCAGTTCTGCATGGATTTCCTTGGGCCGGAAGGGATCCTGTACCACAGCTACGCGCTGAGGGACAACGACCGCGAGGCCGAGGATTGGCGCGGCCCGTTGCAGCAGCGCTTTCTGCGCAGCCGCGCCAACACCATCGAGGGCGGCACCTCGGAGGTGATGCGCAACATTCTCGGTGAGCGCGTGCTGGGGTTGCCCGGTGACCTGCGCGCCGATGCGGGCATGCCATGGAAGGAGGTCCCCCGTGGCTGAGTTCATGTTCACCGACGAGCAGGCACAGTTGCGCAGCGCGGTGCGCAAGTTCAGCACCGAGAACTTCGACGAGCAGACAGTCCGCGGCCTGATGGAATCCGACCCGCCGTTCGACGCCAAGGTGTGGGCCCGCCTGGGTTCCGAACTCGGTGTGCTCGGGCTGTCGGCCCCCGAGGCCGACGGCGGCGTGGGCGGCACGCTCGTCGATCAGGCCGTCGCGGTCGAGGAGTTGGGCGCCTCGCTGGCATGCGGGCCGGTCTTCGGCACAGTGTTCCTGGCCATCCCCGCGCTCGTCGCCGCGCCCTCGGGAGAGGTACGCGACGCGTTGCTCGGCGACCTCGTCGCGGGCCGCCGCACCGCGGCCTTCGCGGTCGCCGACCGCGCGGGGGCGTTCGATGCCGCGGCGGTGGCGGTGACCGCGGCGGGCGACGCACTCACCGGGTCCGTCGACCGGGTCGTCGACGGCGGCGCCGCCGACGAGCTGTTGGTCGCCGCGACCGGACCGGACGGGCCGGTGCTGTATGCCGTCGACGCGGCGGGACCGGGGGTGGACCGCACGGGCCTGGTGACGCTCGACCTCACTCGGCCGCAGGCGAACATCCGGTTCTCCGACGCACCCGGCCGGCTGATCGCCGGAGCCGACGAGGCGGCCCGCGTGATCGGGCATGCGCTGCAGGTCGGCTCGGCGTTGCTCGCCGTCGAGCAGGTCGGAGCGGGGCAACACCTCCTGAACCTGACCGTCCAGTACGCCAAGGAACGGTGGCAGTTCGGCCGGGCCATCGGCTCGTTCCAGGCGGTCAAGCACCGGATGGCGGACATGCTCGTCGACCTCGAACACGCACGCTCGGCCGCCTATCACGCGGTGTGGGCATTGACGGACGGCACCGACGATCCCGCGCTGGCCGCGAGCATGGCGCAGGCGACGGCGTCGGCGGCCTTCAGCCGGATCGCGACGGACACCATCCAGGTGCACGGCGGCATCGGCTTCACGTGGGAACACCAGGCGCACCTGTACTTCAAGCGCTCCACCACCGACGCCGCGCTACTCGGCGGTGCCGAGCAGCATCGGTCACGGATTGCGGAACTGGTGCTCGACACCGCTTCGGGGGACCGCGCACCGCGGGTCGCGACGGGCGCCCCGATGTAACGGTCCTAGGACCGGCACCGGTCGGCGTACCGCGCAAAGCGGGCGTGCAGGTCGTTCTCGTCGAGGCCGAACATCGCGCACGAGGTGGCGACGCGGCCGAGTCGGCCCCGCTGATGGCCCGCCAGGTAGTCGGCCATCGGGCCGCGCGCAGCGTCGGTCATCGGTTCGCCGGCGAGCGCGTACACCTGCCCGGCGACGCCGGCTTCGTCGGCCATGAAGTCGTCGAAACGGATGTCGACCGAGCGGTCCGGCCCGACGGTGTCGCGGTCGCGGACGAGTGCGGCCGACATCGCCACGGAGTGGGTCGACCGCCTCGACCTGATGCTGGACTATCCCCGAGGCAATCTCGCATTCCGGTGGTTTCTGGCCGACGGCGTTCCGGCGCGGCCAGAGGTGCGTCTGGTGAGGGCATCCGAGGCGTCGGCCGAGGTCGACTGATCGCACGACCTGCCTGAAGACGCGAAAAAGGGCACCCCGTGCGGGGTGCCCTTTTCGTCAGCTTGCGTCAGCGGCTCTGGTGCACGTTGGTGCTGACCTGCGGGACACTCACCGTCGGCTGGGTGTTGTTGACCCAGTCGTGGTGGCCGATGTCGGCGGAGGCCGGTCCGGCGAATCCGACGATGGCGGCGAACAGTCCACTGGCGGCGATGGTGGCAAATCCGAACTTCTTCATTTTGGTGCCCTCTTCTTCTCTGAGCTTCGATGTTCAAACCGTGGCGGCGAAGTCTCGGTTCGGACGCTGTGTCGGCGTCTTGGTGGTGCCTTGCGCCGATCTAACTCTTTAAACCAACAGGTCAGAGGATTAATTCCGCTGGCAGCAATTGGTGGTCGATTGGCAGTAATCGAGCGCCTCCGGCCATGGATCAGGGCCGCCCATCCCGGCCGGAGGCCTTGCCGGTGTTGTGTGGACCGCCTCTGGCCCGCAAAGGTGACGCCGGTTACAGGCCGCCTCAACGCACGAAAAAGGGCACCCGGCGAGGGGTGCCCTTTTGGTCAGTTTGTTCAGCGGCTTTGGTGCACGTTGTTGTTCACCTGCGGAACGCTCACCGACGGCTGGAGGTTGTTGACCCAGTCGTGGTGGCCGATGTCGGCCTGAGCGGGACCGGCGAAGCCGAGGATCGCAGCAGCCAGCCCGCTCGCGGCGATGGTGGCAAATCCGAACTTCTTCATTTTGGTGCCTTCTTCTTCTTCTGTACTTCGGTGTCCGACCCGTGACGTCGATGGCTGGGATTCGGACTCTGTATCGGCGTTTCGGTTGTTCCTCCTGCCGATCTAATTGGTTGAACACAGTGCTCAGGCAATTAATTCCATTGGCAGTATTTGATAGGCGGGTTGGCAGTAATGGACTGCGCCCCGGCCGCGTACGACCCTCGACGGCGGGGGTCGAGGGTCATGCGGTGTTGGCTGGGCCGCCTTTGGTCCGCAAACGTGACGGCGCTTACGTGACGACGCTCACAGCCGGCCGATGGCGTCGATCGCGCGGTAGATCCGTTGTTCGCTGACGGGCCGGGCGGTGCCGAGTTGTTGCGCCCACAGGCTCACCCGGAGCTCCTCGATGAGGCGCGCCACGTCACGGACGTCGTCGGTGGCGGCGCGGGCGGCCGACAGGGCGCCGACAAGGTCGTCGTAGGCGTCCTCGACCGCGTGCACCCGCAGCATGCGGTCGCGATCGCCGGCCGCGTCGCGTGGCAGGCGGTCGAGGCGCCTGCCGATGGCGGTGAGGTACCGACCGAGGTCGGCCAGGTGCGCGGGCCCGGTGACGGTGACGAATCCGGCCGGCAGCAGCCTGTCGAGCTGCGCGCGGATGTCGGCGACGGCATCGGCCTGCACCGGCGACGGCTTGTCGGGCAGCGCGACCTGTACGTCGTGCAGGGCAGCGAGCACATTTCGGACGCGGCCGACGATGTCCACGGTGACCGCGACCAGATCCTTGGCGACGCGATCACGCAGCACGGTGAAGTCGGCCATGGTCCATACCGGTACGGGAGCCAGGGCAGTCACTGCCGCGTCGGTGCAATCGTCGAGCAGCGCGGCCAGCGATCCGTCCGGGTTGTTTCCCAGTACCAGGCGGGTGCGCGGATCCAACGTCCGCTCGACGTTCTTGACGGGCGACGGCACGGAGATGCGCAGGAGCCGGCGCAGACCCGGCCCCATCGCCGCGGCCTGCTCGGCGGCGGTGGCGAATACGCGCAACTCGACGTCGGTGCCCTTGTCGATCAGCGCCGGGTAGCCGCGCACGGTCCGGCCGTTGTTGATGCTTTCGACGGTGCGTGGCAGCTGGTCGAGATCATCGGGCCAGGCGCGAAGCCCCTTACGTTCCAGTCCGCCGGCGACGGCCGCGGCGACCGCGCGCTGGGCAGGCCCGGCCAGCCGTTGCTGCAGCGCCTCGATGTCCTTGCCTCGGGCGACCTCGGTGCCGTCGGCGGACTCCACGGCGAAGGTCACCCGCAGATGCGGCGGTAGCTTGTCCAGGTCGAAGGCGGTGATCGGCACCAGCACACCTGTGCGCCGGCGCAGTTCGCGTTGCAGGGATTCCAGCAGTGGGCCGGCTCCCGGTTCGAGCGTGGCGAGCACCGCGCGGGCGGTATCCGGGGCGGGAACGAAGTTGCGCCGCAAGTCTTTCGGCAGTGAGCGGATCAGTGCGGTGATGAGCTCCTCGCGCAGCGCGGGGACCTGCCACGCGAAGGCGTCTCCGCCCAGACGGGCCAGCACGTCGACGGGAACGTGTACGGTCACACCGTCATCCTCGGCGCCCGGCTCGAAGCGGTAGGTCAGCGGCAGCGACAGATCTCCCGACGTCCAGGTGTCCGGCCGCTCGGCGGCATTGTCGTCGTCCGTGCGCAACAGGTCCTCACGCGTGAAGGTGAGGAGATCGGGCGTCTTGTGCCGTTGCTTCTTCCACCAGGCGTCGAAGTGCCGTACGGAAACCGCGTCGGCGGGAATCCGCTTGTCGTAGAACGCGTAGACCTCGTCGTCTCCGACGAGCAGATCGCGGCGGCGGGCGCGTTCCTCGATCTCCGCGAGTTCCTCGCGAAGCCGCACGTTGTCACGGAAGAAGTGATGCCGCGTCTGCCAGTCACCCTCGACGAGCGCGTGCCGGATGAACAGTTCCCGCGAGACCTCTGGATCGACCACTGCGTAGCCGACGCGCCGTCGCGGTACGAGGGGAAGCCCGTACAGGGTCACCCGTTCGTAGGCCATCACCGCGCCGCGTTGGGCATCCCAGTGCGGCTCGCTGTGGGTCCGCTGCACGAGATGGCCTGCCACCTGCTCCACCGTCTCGGGTTGGATGCGCGCGGCGATCCGCCCGTAGAGGCGGCTGGTCTCGACGAGTTCGGCGACGACCACCCAGCGCGGCGGACGTTTGGTGAGCACCGAGCCCGGTGCCAGCACGAACCGGGAGTTGCGCGCACCTTGAAACTCTCTGGACTCTCTGGAACCCCTTGACTCCCTGACCTTTTCCTCGCGCATCCCGATGTGCGACAGCAGTCCGGCCAGCAGCGCCGTGTGCACGCGTGCCGGGTCGGCCGGCTCCGCTGCGTCTTTTCCGGACGTCTCCACGATGCCGATATCGCGGGCGATGCTTCGCAGCTGGCCGACCAGGTCCTGCCACTCGCGGATCCGCAGGTAGTGCAGGAACTCCTCGCGGCACATTCGCCGGAAGGCGTTGCCGGAACGCTCGTTCCGCTGTTCCCGCAGATAGCGCCACAGGTTGAGGTAGGACATGAAGTCGGAGTGCTCGTCGGCGAATCGGGCGTGTTTCTGGCGCGCCGCGTCCTCCTTGTCGGCCGGCCGCTCCCGAGGGTCGGGGATCGACAGCGCCGCGGCGAGCACGAGCACCTCGCCAACGCAGCCCTCGGCGTCTGCGGCGAGGATCATCCGGCCCAGCCGCGGGTCGACGGGCAGCCGGGCCAGCCGACGGCCCACCTCGGTGATCGCGCCGTGGGTGTCAAAGGCCCCGAGTTCCTGAAGCACCGCAACACCGTCGCGGATGCTGCGCCGATCCGGCGGATCCAGGAACGGGAACTCCTCGATGTCACCCAGCTGCAGGGCGGCCATCTGCAGGATCACCGCCGCCAGGTTGGTGCGCAGGATCTCGGGGTCGGTGTAGCGCGGGCGCGCCGCGAAGTCCTGCTCCGAGTAGAGGCGGATGCAGACGCCGGGCGCGGTGCGCCCCGAACGCCCGGTCCGCTGCGCCGCGGACGCCTGGGAGATCGGTTCGATCGGCAGCCGCTGCACCTTGGTTCGGCGGCTGAACCGCGAGATGCGTGCGGTACCCGGGTCGACGACGTAGCGGATCCCAGGCACCGTCAGCGAGGTCTCGGCCACGTTGGTGGCCAGCACGATGCGCCGGCCGGTGTGTGGCTGGAACACCCGCTGTTGCTCGGCGGTGGGCAGCCGCGCGTACAGGGGCAGGACTTCGGTGTGCTGGATTGCGCCGCGCAACGCTTCTGCGGTGTCGCGGATCTCGCGTTCACCGGACAGGAACACCAGCACATCGCCGGGGGGTTCATTCTCCAGTTCCAGAACGGCGTCGATGATCGCCTCGGTCTCGTCGCGGATCTCGGTGCGCACGATGTCGTTGTCGGGGTCGTCTGGATCGGAGTCGTCAACAGGTGACGACGACTGGACTTCCAGTGGCCGGTAACGAATTTCGACGGGATACGTCCGCCCCGACACCTCGACGATCGGCGCACCGCCGCTGGATCCATTTTCGGCACGACCGCTGAAGTGCTCGGCGAAGCGTCCGGGTTCGATCGTCGCGGAGGTGACGATCACCTTAAGGTCGGGGCGCCGTGGCAGCAGTTCACGCAGATACCCGAGCAGGAAGTCGATGTTGAGGCTGCGCTCGTGGGCCTCGTCGAGGATCAACGTGTCGTAGCGCAGCAGGCGGCGATCCCGCTGGATCTCGGCGAGAAGTATGCCGTCGGTCATCAGCTTGACGAGCGTGCGGTCACTGGCCTGGTCGGTGAAGCGCACGGTGTAGCCGACGGCCTCCCCCAGCGGCGTGCCGAGTTCGTCGGCGATGCGTTGCGCGACGGTCCGGGCGGCCAGCCGACGGGGCTGCGTATGGCCGATGGTGCCGCGAATGCCCCTGCCGAGTTCGAGGCAGATCTTGGGCAGCTGGGTGGTCTTGCCGGATCCGGTCTCGCCCGCGACGACGACCACCTGGTTGTCGCGGATGGCGTTCGCGATCTCGTCGCGTCGGTCGCTCACCGGCAGACCGGGGTAGGTGATGGTGGGGACGGCGCCGGTGCGGGTCGCGACAAGGGCCTCGGCGGCGTCGATCTGCCCGGCGAGCTTCCTCAATTTCTCGGGGTCGGCCCGTCGCAGGTTTTTGAGGCGACGGCCGAGCCGGGCGGCGTCGCGGATGGTGAGGCCGTCGAGGCGCGCACGCAACTGGGCGACTGACGGGTCGGACACTCGGGCCAGGATAGGCGGCGGGCCCGCGGGCAGTCAGTGGCTGGGGGTTTCCGGCGCCCAGTAGGCAAGCATCTCGGCGAGGGTTTCCAGCGCCGAGGTGTTGGTGCCGTAGGCCGCCTCGTAGTGCACGCTCAGCGGGAAGCCGAGCTCGCCCACGCCGTCTATCACCCGCTTGTACAGGTCGACCAAGAGCTGACGCCGGTTCACGGGCTCGGTTTCGGCCAGTCTCTTGACGAAGGCCTGCTCCTCGGCGACTGCGGCGTTTCCGGGATCCTGGATCAGCCAGCTGATCAGACCCACACGCGTCTCGACCTTGGGCACAAAGCCGAATGACAACAGGATCTCCGGCCGGTGGTCCGTCGTGTCGGCGAACTCCCGCAGGAACCCGACGATCGCATCCGAGTAGAGCAACTGCGTCATGCCGTAGTTGGCGCCCTGGTTGCACTTGAATTCGAACCGGCCCTGTTCGCCTTTGCGGGTCGGAATCAGGATTGCGCCGCGGTTGGCCACCAACTCTTCATACATCTTCAGCGCATCGGTCGGCGCGACGCCCGAACCCTCGCCGTCAGCCATGGTGCGCGGTACGCCGACGAAGGCCATGCCGTCGAACCCGGCGTCACTCAGGTCGGTCAGCCGTTGGCGCAGGGTAGGCTCATCCATGAACGCGGTGACCTGGGTGCACAGGCCGTTCACTCCCGGCAACTCCGGTTTGATGATCCTCCAGAAGTCGAGCACGTCCATCTTCGGCTTCATCTCGAGAGGACGGTCGTCGTCCTCTTCGATCATCCCGGGGATCATCACGTGCCGGATCCGGCCCTCGAGCCCCGCCTCCGCCGCGCAGCGCATGACCTTCTGCGCCTCCTCCAAAGCCCGCTCACGACCGTGGTCCACATTCGGTGGCACGAGCTCGAAAGCGATGGTGTTCAGCGACACGGGGCTGCTCCTGGTTGACGACAAATCCCTGGGCGCGGCGGGACGACAATGACCAGCAATCGCATTTCCCGGGATTTCACCCTACATACGCCACCTGTGGACCCATCCCCCCGGGCCGGTGACCGCGCCCCGCCAGCGAACCCTCAACTGTCTCCGCACCCGTGGCCGGCGGGCGTAACGTAGCGGCGCGGGCGAGCGCCACAACGGACACCGCCGCGCTAGTCACGGGAGATTCATTGAGCGCCGACAGTGTCAGGCTCGGTCTGCAGGATCTGATGTTCGTCTACGGCGAGACCTCGAGTTCGAAGATGCACGTCGGCGGCCTCCTGCCGTTCACGCCGCCGCCGGATGCGCCGCCCGGCTACCTTCGCGACCTTGTCGACGAGGCACGCCGACAAGAGGTCTTTGCGCCGTGGAACCGCAAGCTGGCTCGCCCCCGAGTGCAGTACAGCCCGTTGCACAGTTGGGTCACCGACGAAGACTTCGACTTCGACTATCACGTGCGTCGATCCGCACTGGCCAGTCCCGGCGACGAGCGCGAGCTGGGCATCCTCGTCTCGCGTCTGCACAGCAACCACCTCGACCTGACCCGTCCGCCGTGGGAGATCCACGTGATCGAAGGGCTGGAGGGCGGCCGCTTCGCGCTGTACCTCAAGATCCACCACGCCCTGGTCGATGGGTACAGCGCGATGAGGATGCTCGCCCGCAGCCTGTCGACCGACCCGGAGAGCCGGGACACCCGGATGTTCTTCAATGTGGCTGCGCCCAGGCGCCAACGTCCGCCCGGTCGCGATGATGCGTGGAACCCACTGACCGCGGGCCTGCGCGCCCTCGGCAACCTCGTCGGTGCGCTGGCCGGAGGGGTCAGCTCGACCGTGGACCTGACGAAGGCATTGGTCAACACGCAGATCCGTCGCGACGGCGACTATGCACAGATCGCCGGTTCGGTGCAGGCGCCGCACAGCATTCTCAACGCGCGGATCGGCCGCAACCGGCGCTTCGCCACCCAGCAGTACGAATTGCCCCGGCTCAAGGCGCTGGGATCCCAGCACGGCGCCACGCTCAACGACGTCGCACTGGCCATCATCGGCGGGGGCCTGCGGCGGTTCCTCACGGAGCTGGACGAACTGCCGGATCGATCACTGGTCGCATTCCTGCCCGTCAACGTCCGCCCCAAGGGCGATGAGGGCGGCGGCAACGCCGTGGGGGCGATCCTGGCGGCGATGGGCACCGACATCGACGATCCGATCGAGCGCCTGGCCTCGATCACCGCTTCGACGCGGGCGTCGAAGGCTCAGCTGCAGACCATGTCGACCACTGCGATCCTGGCCTACAGCGCGGCACTGCTGGCACCGGCCGGCGCCCAGATTGCGGGCGCGCTCACCGGCGTCAAGCCACCGTGGCCGTACACCTTCAACTTGTGTGTATCGAATGTGCCGGGCCCGCGGGAAGCGTTGTACTTCAACGGAAGCCGCCTGGAGGCGACGTATCCGGTGTCGATTCCCATGCACGGTATGGCCCTGAACATCACGCTGCAGAGCTATGCCGACACGATGAACTTCGGATTCGTGGGCTGCCGCGACCGGCTGCCGCACCTGCAGCGGTTGGCGGTCTACACCGGCGACGCCTTCGAGGAACTGGAAAAGGCGTCGATCGTCAACTGAAGCCGACACAGGAATAGAGGCGCGGATACGGGCGTTTCCCGTCCACGTGACCGACAACGTCGAGTTGAGCCCCACTGACTGGGTTCGCGAACAGACCGAACGGATTCTCCAGCAAGGTACGACTGATGGCGTCGAGGTCTTGGATCGCCCGGTCGTCCTGTTCACCACCACGGGGGCCAAGTCCGGCAAGCAGCGGTACGTGCCCTTGATGCGAGTGGAGAAGGATGGCCGCTACGCGATGATCGCATCGAAAGGCGGCGATCCTGCTCACCCGTCGTGGTACTTCAACGTGAAGGCCAACCCGGCGGTCACGGTGCAGGACGGCGACAAGGTGGTGGCGCTGACCGCGCGCGAAGTCGAAGGGGCCGAGCGCGAGCAATGGTGGGATCTGGCGGTCGCGGCCTACCCGCCATACGCCGAGTACCAGACCAAGACCACCCGGCAGATCCCGGTCTTCGTTCTCGAATAGGCGCCCGTTCTCCTCTCGAGTAGTCGCTTGCCATCGGGCACCAATCGATCGGATGGTGAAAAACTGCCACGCCTGGTCAACATGCCGCCAACCGGAAACAAACGTGCCTCACCTGCTTGTTTTCACTTAGAGGTCGAAAACATCGGAGGCACCGACATGAAGACGTTCACCCTCGCCGCCCTCGCCGGAAGCGCTTTGGCCACGCTGGCCATCGGACTGGCCGGACCCGCCCTGGCCGACGACGGCGACGGCACCGTGGCGCTCCCGCCCGGTGGCCCGGTCTCCGTCTACCCGCAGGGCGCAGGCGGTACCAACCCGTACATTCCCTACGGCGTCGACCCGTACATCCCCTTCGGGGTCTGGGCGCAGCACTGACTCCTGAACAACAACTTGCCGCCCGACGCCACCGTCGGGCGGCATTTTTGTGTCGGCTTTCCCACGGGTTTCCCGGGTCTGCGCGCCCGGTGTTTGGCTGATTTCCCACCGAAACCTGAGGTGACGGGATTGAATGTCGCCCGGGAAGGAAACGCCGATGACCGCCACCACTCAGAATTCGCCTACCCTGCACGCCATCTCGTTGCTGGACGGCGAGATCGTCGAAGAGAACGATTTCGGCTCGATGCGACGCGTGACGGCCGACCAGCTCCCCATACTGAAGCGCCTGTCGATCAAGCGGGTGGTCATCAACCCGGGCGCCATGCGCACGCCGCACTGGCACGCCAATGCCGACGAGCTCAGCTACTGCGTATCGGGGACATCGCTGGTGTCCGTGCTCGATGACGGCAGCAGCTTCACCAGCTTCATCGTCACGGCCGGCCAGATGTTCCACGTCGACTCCGGCGCTCTGCACCACATCGAGAACATCGGCGAGGACGTCGCGGAGTTCATCATCACCTTCAGCAGCGAGCGCCCCGAAGACTTCGGCCTCGGCGCCACATTCGGCGCCTTCACCGACGCCGTACTGGGCAACACCTATGACCTGCCCGCCTCCGACTTCGCCAAGATCCACCGCGACACCACCGACCGCAAGCTGGTTGCCCGGATCGGCGACCCCGAGATCCCGGCGTCGGCGTACTTCAAGGACCCGCACAAGTTCGATCTCGAAGCCCAGACCCCTCCGCTGAATTACGCCACGGGTCAGGCGCGATTCGCCAGGGACCAGTACTGGCCCGCGCTCAAGAACCTGTCGATGTATTCGTTGCGCGTTGCGGACGACGGGATGCGCGAACCACACTGGCATCCCGTCACCGCCGAGATGGGCTACGTCCAGCATGGAACCGCGCGAATGACCGTGATGAATCCCGATGGCACCCTTGATACCTGGCGTCTACACGCCGGCGACGCCTATTTCGTCCCGCGCGCCTATCCGCACCACATCGAGAACATCGGAAGCGACGGCTGGCACTTCCTGATCTTCTTCGACCAGCCGTTCCCGGCCGACATCGGTTACCGCGCCGCGGCCAGCGCCTACTCCCGCGAAGTCCTTGCGGCCGTGTTCAACACCCACATCGACGACGTGCCGAACTTCCCGTTCACCGCCGCGGACCCGCTGGTCGTCGGACGCTCCAACCCGGTCGACGACCGTGCCGTCGGCGAGTAGGGCCCTCGCGGTCGGCTTGGTCACCGGCGCCCTGGGCCTGTCCGTGCCGCCGGCCGACGCCGAACCGTTGCGCCCGACAGTCGTGCTGGTGCACGGAGCGTGGGCGGACGCCTCGAGCTGGGACGGTGAAGTCGAGGCGTTGACACGACAGGGTTATGACGTCCGCGCGATCGCCAACCCGTTGGAGAATCTGACCAGCGACGCGGCCTCGGTTGCCACGTTCCTGGGATCACTGTCGGGCCCTATCGTGCTGGTCGGCCACTCCTACGGAGGCTCGGTGATCACCGAGGCCGCCGCGGACAACCCCGAGGTGAAGGCGCTGGTCTACGTCGACGCGGCCGCTCCCGACGTCGGGGAGACGAACGGCTCGCTCTCAGGTGCGGACTCGGTGCTCAAGCAGATGCCCGAGGCCGAGCTGTTCGACAAGTTGCCCATCCCGGGCGCTCCCGCGGGGACGTTCGATCTTTACCTCAAGCGCGACATCTTCGTTCACCACTTCGGAAACGACCTGCCGGCGGAGACGGCGAACCGATTGTGGGCCACCCAGCGCACGGCCTCCACCGCCGCGTTCGACACCCCCGCGACACAGGCCGGCTGGAAGACCATTCCGTCGTGGTACTTCATCAGCAGCGGCGACCAGATCATCACGCCCACTTCCGAATACGCCATGGCAGCCCGGGCGCGCTCCCAGGTCACCACGTTCGACGGCGGGTCCCACCTCACGCTGATCTCCCATCCCGAAGCGGTCACCGCGGTGATCGAGTCGGCGATCGCCTCGGTACGCTGACCATGGTGTGGGACACCAGGCGCCGCGCCAAGGCCGAACGACTCGGCACCGTGAGTTCCTACGCCGACGGCAAGGTTGTCGATCCTGGGCATCTGAAAGACCTGCTGCACAACGTGATCCGGCCCGGTGACCGGGTGGCGCTCGAGGGTGACAACCAGAAGCAGGCGGACTTCCTGTCCCGCACACTGGCCGATTGCGACCCGGCCCGGCTCCACGACCTGCACATGCTGATCTCCTCGGTATCGCGGCCCGAGCACCTCGACCTGTTCGAACGCGGCATCGCTGCCACTCTCGATCTGGCGTATGCGGGTCCGCAGAGTGTTCGCATCGCCCAGATGGTCGAGGACGGCACGGTACGCATCGGAGCGATCCACACCTACGTCGAGCTCTACGCGCGGATGTTCACCGACCTCGCGCCGGATGTGGTCCTGCTGTGCGCGGCCGGCGGTGACCGCGACGGCAACCTGTACACGGGACCGAACACCGAGGACACCCCGACGATCGCCGAAGCCGCGGCGTTTCACGACGGCGTGGTGGTGGTTCAGGTCGACGAGCTGGTCGAGAGCTCCAGGGACCTACCCCGCGTGGACATCCCCGGGGACTGGGTCGACTTCGTGGTGGTCGCCGACCGCCCGTTTGCGCTGGAGCCGTTGTTCACCCGCGACCCCCGCCACATCGGTGATGTGGAGATCCTCAAGGCGATGGTCGCCATCCGCGGCGTCTACGAACGCCATCGGGTGGTATCGCTCAATCACGGCGTCGGTTTCGACACGGCGGCCATCGAACTGCTGCTGCCAACCTACGGCGAGCGGCTCGGGCTCAAGGGCACCATCGCCAGACACTGGGTGCTCAACCCGCACCCGACTCTGATTCCGGCCATCGAATCCGGTTGGGTCTCTTCGATTCACAGCTTCGGCGGTGAAGCGGGCATGGTGCGCTACACCTCGGCACGGCCCGACGTGTTCTTCATCGGCGCCGACGGCTCACTGCGGTCCAACCGCGTGCTGGCCCAGCTGGCCGGCCAGTACGCGGTCGACATGTTCATCGGGTCGTCGCTGCAGATCGACTGCGACGCCAACTCATCCACCGTCACCGACGGGCGGCTGTCGGGCTTCGGCGGCGCACCCAACATGGGCCACGACCCTCACGGCCGCAGGCACGCCTCGGCGGCCTGGCTCGAATTGGCCCACGGCGCGGGCGCCGCGCGCAGGGGCCGAAAGCTCGTCGTCCAGATGGCGCAGACGTTCCGCACCGCGGGGGTGCCGACGTTCGTCGAGACGCTCGACGCCGTGGATGTCGGTCGCCAGGCGGGGATGCCGTTGCCGCCGGTGATGATCTACGGCGACGACGTCTCCCATGTCGTCACGGAGGAGGGGGTCGCCTACCTGTACAAGGCGCAGTCGCTGGCCGACCGAAGGGCGGCGCTCGCGGCGATCGCCGGAGTGACCCCGGTGGGACGCACCGCTGATGCGCGGCGCACCGAGGAACTGCGCCGCGATGGCCTGGTCGCCTTCCCCGAAGACCTCGGCGTCGAGACCCGATTGGCCAACCGCTCACTGCTGGCAGCCCGCAGCATCGACGACCTGGTGGCCTGGTCCGGCGGACTGTACGACCCGCCGGCACAATTCCGGGACTGGTGACCATGCCCGCCACGCTGGCCACTGGGCTGGCCGCCTGCGAGATCGCGGACATCGCCGTGGCGGCACTGCACGACGAGGCCGACCTCACGCCCAAACCCGGTCTCGTCGATCGCCGCGGCGGCGGTGCCCACGATGACATGACCCGCGACATGCTGCACGCCTCCGCGGATGCCCTGCATCACGCCTTCGCTGAATGTGCGAGTGCAGCAAACGAAGTGGCCATCGGCACACCGCTTCGCGCGCGCATCGGTGTGATCGGCCGGGCCGGTGAGCGTGCCATGCTCATGGCCACCGGCGGTGTCAACACCCACCGGGGGGCCCTCTGGGCGCTCGGATTACTCAGTGCCGCAGCAGGTTCGGGCACGATCGGCACAGAAGAGACGGTGACGTTCGCGGCACGGCTCGCCCGTCTCGACGATCCGGCACAGCGCGAACTCACCGGCACGCCCTCACCCGGCGCCCGCGCCCGTCGTCGCTACCGTGCGTGCGGGGCCCCCGGCCAGGCACAGGCGGGCTTTCCGCATGTTCTGCGCCACGCCCTGCCCGCACTGAGGGCACATCCCGAACCGGTGTCGGCGCGCCTGCACGCCCTGGTGGCGCTGATGGCCCACCTCGACGACACCTGCCTGCTGAACCGGGGCGGCGCCGACGGTCTGGCCGCCGTTCAGACCGCGGCCCGCGCCGTGCTGACCGCCGGCGGCCTGCACACAGCCGAGGGCAGACGGTGCTTCGCCCGGCTGGACCGGCTCTGCACCACGCGGCGGCTGTCGCCCGGCGGTGCCGGGGATCTGCTTGCCGCCGCGCTGTTCCTCGAATCAGTCGACCCTGGGAGCGCCCCGCCATGCAAACTCTGACTTACAGCTTTCCCGCCCGCCGCCCCGTCTCCCGGGCCGTACACATCGGGGTCGTCGGATCCGGTGATCTGGAGATCCTTCTCGAGCCACCGGATGCCACCCACGCCGCCAACAGCGCATCGGTGCGGGTCCGCACCAGCGTCGTCGGATTCGACACGGTATGGCACGACGTGCTGCACCGATTCTTCACCCACACACCACTAGCGGGACGTTGGGAACTCAACGACTTCGGCGCCACCCCGGGCGTCGTGACGTTGCGTCTGCGCCAGGCGGCCGAGTCTGCCGAGGACGACAACGGATGACCAGCGCAACCGACGATCCGCGCGCGGACGGCAGCTGGGAACAACTCCTCGCCGAGCGCAGCTTCATCGAACTCGACGCCCTGGCCCGGGCCGCCGCACTCGTGGACCGCGGCGCGGTGCGCGTCCTCGCCGGTCCCTTCGACCGCATTGAATCGCCCTGGCTGGAACCGCAGGGCATCACCCCTCAGTCCGACGACGGCACCGTCATCGCGCTCGGCGAGATCGGCGGTGCCCCCGTCGTGATCGCAGCGGTCGAGCAGCGCTTCCAGGGCGGCGGCACCGGTGAAGTGTCCGGGGCCAAGATTGCGCAGGCGCTGACGCTGGCTGCCGCCGACTCGCGGGCGGGGCGCCCGACCGCCGCCGTGATCCTGTTCGAGACCGGCGGCGTCCGACTCCAGGAGGCCAATCTAGGTCTCAATGCCGTCGCCGAAGTGTGTTCGGCGTTACTGGATCTGCGCCCCCTGGCGCCGGTCGTCGGCGTGATCGCCGGCACCGTCGGATCATTCGGCGGAATGAGCATAGCCGCGGGACTCTGCACGAGCCTGATCGTCACACCGCAGGGCCGGCTCGGACTCAACGGTCCGGCGGTCATCGAACAGGAGGCCGGAATCGATGAGTTCGACTCGAGTGACCACGCCCTGATCTGGGCGGTCAACGGCGGACGGCAACGCCACGCCACCGGCCTCGCCGACGTCCTGGTCCCCGACGACACCGACCGTATCCGCGCGGCCGTCACCGACGCGATCGGCGCGGGCGCCGCGCCGACGGACCCGTTCCGCAGCCGACGACTCGACGTTCTCGGCAGCCGGTTGGCCGCGGTCGACCCCGCGCGACCACCCGCGCCGACCGAGCTGCCGCAACTGTTCGGCCCCACCTACGCGCCACTACCTGCTCGGCCCACCGCCTCACCCCCGCCCGCGACTGGGCCCGGACCGCCGTCGCGAGGCCGGGCCTGGCTGAGCGCGCTTGCCGACGGTGCCGTCGACGCCGTGATCCCCTCTGTCCTCCGAGTGCTCACCGACACAACGCTTTACCTGGCCGTCGTGCCCGACCCGGTCAACCCGTACCACCGGGCCCGCGAAGGTCAGGTCGGGTTGACCGAGTCGCTGGCGCTGGCGCGTGCCGTCACCGAGTTGACCGACGCCGACCGCGCCGCCGAGGTCAAGAGGGCGATCGTCGCCGTGGTCGACCTGCCCAGCCAGGCCTACGGTCGGCTCGAGGAGATGGTCGGCCTGCATCAGGCGATGGCCGCTGCGGTCGACGCCTACCACTGCGCCAGGACCAGCGGGCACCCCGTCGTCGCGCTGGTCGTCGGGTCGGCCCTTTCGGGCGGATTCCTCACTCACGGGCTTCAGGCCAATAAGATTCTGGCTCTTGACGATCCGGGGGTGGAGATCCATGCGATGCATCGGGCAGCGGCGGCCAGGATCACACTGCGCACCGTCGAGGAACTCGACGAGCTGGCCAAGACCATCAAGCCGTTGAGCTACCACGTCGAGGACTGGGCGACGCTGGGCCTCTGCGACGGGCTGCTGTCGGTGGAGGACGCCGACTTCCCCACTCCGGCCGACATCGCCACCGTGGGCAGCGCACTCGCTGCCGCTGTCGAACGTGGCCGCAGTGGGCCGACCGATCTGTCCAACCGACTGGATTCGTCCGGGGCGGTGCACTCACGGCATGCGTCGCGCGCGGTCCGGGAAGTGCTGACCCGCCAGTGGCACGAATGAGCAACCGGCGCAAGCCCCGCCCCCACGATCTGCTGCGGCTCCACGGGGGGGTGCACGTCACCGACGCGCCGCCGTGGGCCCGGATCGCGCTCGCGCAGACACCGTGGGTGGTGGTGCGCCGCGCTGTGGCGCCCGAGGGCTCGATCGCTGTCGGTGTCCGCGGGCCGGCGCGATCACAGCGCTGGGCGACGACGATTCACCGGTGCGCCGCCACGCAGGTGATGACGCCGGAATCGTTGTGCGATGTGCGTCCTGCCGCGCCCGCCGACCGGCCGGCATTGCGTGCGCTGACGGATCTGCGGTCCGCCCTCGACGAGACGGGGCTGATGTGGGGTCCTGCCGGCAGTGTCGGATTCGAGCTGTGCACCGGCGCTGCTACGGTGACCGCGACCAGCGACCTGGACCTCGTGATACGTGCCGGCAATGTGAATCCGTCGGTGATACATCGGCTTTCGGTGCTGCACGGCCTCCTGTCGAGCGCGTGCTCACGGGTCGATTGCCAGGTCGAGACGCCGTTGGGTGCAGTTGCACTCGCCGAGCTGGCGACCGAACCGCCGCAGCTCCTGGTCCGCGACTTCACCGGTCCGCGCCTGGTGTCCACCGCACACCTGGTGCGATGAGCCTGGCGCTGCTGTTTCCGGGCCAGGGCGCCCAACAGCCGGGCATGCTCCGCGCTCTGCCCGACACCACCGGCGCCCGGGCCGTCGTCGCCGAATCTCGCAGTGTCTGTGGCGAACTTGGGCTCCCTGACGATCTGGATCGCCCGGACCGCTTGCATGACACCGTCGCCACTCAGGTCAGCCTGGTGATCGCCGGGGTCGGCTGGGCGCAGGCCCTGATCGCCGATTCGCGCCTGACGCCGCGCGTGGTCGCCGGCCACTCCGTCGGCGCGTTCGCGTCGGCGGTCGCGGCGGGGGTGCTGACGCTGCGGGAAGCGTTGGTGGCGGCGCATCTCCGTGGCGAATCGATGCGCGCCGCCTGCTCGGGCGGCGACTGGGGAATGGCCGCCCTCACCGGCGTGCCGACCCGCGCGGTGCAGCAACTCGTCGAGCGGATCGGCACACCGGAAGAGCCGCTGTGGATCGCCAACCTCAACAGCGCCACCCAGACGGTGCTCGGCGGCACGGCCACGGCCTTGAATGCCGCTCACGACGCGGCGCGCCTCACCGGCGCGGCAGCGTTCGAAAGACTCGACATCGCGGTGGCCTCTCACGGGCCGGTGCAGGGCGAAACGGCGAGTGCTCTCCGCGCCCATCTGGCCGCGCTGCCGCTGCGCACCCCGACGGCACGCTACGTCACCAACACCGGGGGCCGGGTCGTCGGAACGGCCCAAGCGATCCTCACCGACCTCGCCGACTCCGTCGCCCACCCGGTGCGCTGGTATGACGGTGTCAGGCTGATGGCAGAGCTCGGTGTCACGTGTTCGATCGAGACGGCGCCCGGCCACACACTGACCCGGTTGGTGCGAGCCGGCGCCCCCGACGTCACCGCCCTGTCGATCAGCGACGAGGGGATGACCGCCGTCGCTGCACGCGCGCACCGCCTGACGGGGTAGCTCGGCTGGGCTTCGTGAACTGCGAAACGCGCGGTTCGATCTGCCCTGACCGATTCCGCTGTCTTTCCCGCGTCAGTTACTTCCGATACGGTGGTCGCATACAGTATCCGCCGAGTTCTCGACCTGGAAGAGAGCCACCCCGCCTTGGCCACTCTGCTTCTGCACCATGCCAGCTTCGCCAACCACGCGACCGCACCCGGCCATCCGGAGCGCCCCGATCGCTACCGCGTCGTGGAGGCCGCACTCGGCGAACCGCAGTTCGATGACTTGAAGCGCGAAGAGGCCGAAATCGCCGAGCTCGATGTGACGCGCTACGTCCACTCCAACCGCTATGTGGATGGGCTCGAAGAATCGCGGCCCGACGATGGCTACGTCTATCTCGACGGCGGTGACACCATGATGGAGCCCTCCACGTGGGAGGTCGTCCTGCGCGGCGTCGGTGGCACGCTGCAGGCAGTCGACAAGGTTCTCAGCGGCGAGGTGCAGAACGCGTTCGTCGCGTGCCGCCCGCCCGGCCATCACGCCGAAACCGAACGGGCCATGGGGTTCTGCCTGTTCAACAACATCAGCATCGGCGCGCGCCATGCCCAGAAGAAGCACGGGCTGACGCGCGTGGCGATCGTCGATTTCGACGTGCACCACGGCAACGGCACGCAGGAGATCTTCTACTCCGACCCGAGCGTGCTCTACGCGTCGACGCATCAGATGCCACTGTTTCCCGGCACGGGTGCGACACGCGAGACAGGTGTGGGGAACATCTTCAACTCGCCCCTGGCCGCCGGTGACGGCGGCAGGGAACTGCGCGAAGCCTTCGAAGAGCGAATTCTGCCCGCGCTGGACACGTTCCGGCCCGAACTCATCATCGTCTCGGCCGGTTTCGATGCCCACGAACGCGACCCGCTCGGTTCACTGCGGATGACGGCCGCCGACTTTCGAGGTATCACCCGTGAACTGATGAGGTCCGCCGAGAAGAACTGTCAGGGCCGGCTGGTGGCGGTCCTCGAGGGTGGCTACGACCTGCAGGGTCTGTCGGAGTCGGTGACCGCCCACGTCGGCGAACTCATGACGGGCTGAGGCTAACCGGCCCAACCGGGGTTGAGCGCGGCGATGGCGTCCAGGTTCTCCTCGGCCCAGGTGCGCAGCAGGCCGAGCGGAACCGCGGCGCTGATACCGAGGTCCCGCCGGCATCACAAAGCCGGTTGGTGACCGGCTCCACGAGATCCACGATCAGACGCTGCGCGTGGACTCTGGCACGTGGGCTGGTCGTGGCCAGCTTCAAGAACGCCTCCTTTTCGCCCACCGACAGATCGCAGCTGTCGGTGAAGACGGCGCGGAAGGCCTCTAGTGGATCAGTGATGTCGCCGACGGACGCGGAACCGTCGCGCACCGCAGAGATGAGGTCGTCGAGGACGGCTTCGACGCCGGCGTGATGGGCGGGCCGCGGTCGACGACCGTCGATGGATTCGAATGCATCTTGGCATAAATCGTTTGGGGCACTTCGCGTTGACCGGGCGTCTCCTTGGCCACCTGTCGGCCGCACCGAACTCGCGGATCGTCACGCTGAGCAGCGCCGCGCACCGGTTGCGCGCCCACATTGATTTCGGCGACCTCCAGAGCCGGCGCAGGTACCGCGCCAACAACGCGTACGCACAATCGAAGTTGGCCAATCTGTTGTTCACTTATGAACTTCCACGCCGATTGGACGTCGGTCGCTGTTCGACGATGGCGGTCGCCGCCCATCCCGGTGGCACCCGCACCGACCTGAGCCGGCACTCTTCGGCGCCGATGAAACTGTTCAACTGGTTGCTTCAGAGCCCAGCGATGGGCGCGCTGCCGACGCTGCGGGCGGCCACCGATCCGACGGTAAACGGCAAGGCCAGTACACACGATCGAGGAACCGAATGATCGCACATGGTCACGAGATGGAGCGCACCGCGGCACCGCACGAGGAGATGTTCCGGCGGATGGGTCGAGGCGAAGTCGACGTGCTGGTGTCCGCCTGGTTGCCCACGAGCCACGGCCGCTACCTCGCCCCGTTCGCCGAGGACGCACATGACGTCACCGTGCTGTACGAGCCGCACTGCCTCTGGGGCGTAGCCGATTTCGTGCCGGAGGACGCCGTCGCCGAGGTCGCTGATCTGCTTCGGCCGCCGGCATTGGACCGGATGGAGTGCCTGATCCAGGGCATCAATCCCGGCGCAGGTATCAGTCGCTTCTCCTCGGCCATGGTCGTGGAGTACGGGCTCAGCGCGGCCGGCTACGAATTCCGAACCGGGGCCGAGGAGCAGTGTTTCGGCCGCTTCGAGGATGCGGTCGCCAAAGGGCGCTGGGTCGTGATCCCGCCCTGGCATCCGCAGTGGCTACATCACCGTTATCGCATCCGAGAACTCCGCGAGCCGAAGGGGGCTCCTCGGTGGCACGGATCGAGCGACGTTGATCATCCGCAAGGACGCCGAACAACGCGTCGGAGCTGCGGCGCTCGGGGAGCTGAGAACGCTGCACCTCGGCAACGCCCGGGTGAGCGAACTCGACGACCTGTTACAACGGGACAAGTGTTGCTGAGTCGTTGATTTGTTTGCCGTAGTTGGCGGCGGATTCGAGTATTTGGTCGGCGGTCCTGGTTCAGATGTTGAGTTGTGGTCCGCGCCCCCGATCCTCTCACGCCGATCGGGTTGTGCCTGTTGGCATCTGATGGCTTGACCGGGACTCGGGTGGCCCGAATTTGTCGTACCCCTCTGTGATGATGGGGTTATGTCGTCGACCGCGTCGCTTGAGGTGCCGGTGGTGCGGGCTGGCGAGCGTGTTGAGGTGTTGTTCGGGGAGTTGTCGGAGTTGGCGGGGCAGCGCAATGCCATTGATGGGCGCATTGTGCAGATCGTCGCGGAGTTGGATCACGACGGGTTGTGCGGGTCGACCGGGGCGCGCTCGATCGCGGCGTTGGTGGCCTGGAAGCTGGGCGCCTCGTCGGGCAACGCCGCCACGATCGCCGCCATCGCGCACCGGTTGCCCGGGTTTCCGCGCTGCGCGCAGGGGATGCGGGAGGGTCGGCTGTCGTTGGATCAGGTCGGGGTGATCGCCGGCGGCGCCGCCGATGGCTCTGATGAGCATTATGCGGAGTTCGCCCGTGTCGCCTCGGTGTCGCAGCTGCGCACCGCGGTCAAACTCGAACCCCCACCCGAACCCGACCCCGACGCCCAGCCCCAGCCGCAGCCCGAGCCGGAGCCGGAGTCGGAGCCGCGGGTTTCGATCAGCTCCACCTCCGATGAGCAGTTCTGCTATTACCGGATCACGTTGCCGCATCTCGAGGCGGCGAAGTTCGACGCGGCCCTGGGGTCTCATCGTGAGGCCCTGGTCGCCGAGTGGAAACGCGATCACGCCGCCGGCGGCGACGCGTCCGGGCGGCGGCCGCCGCTCCCGTCCACCGGCGCGGCGTTTCTGCGGCTGGTCGATGCCGGCTGGGACGCCGAGGCGGCGGCCCGCCCGCACGGCGCGCGGACCACCGTGGTGGTGCATGTGGATGTGCACGACCGGGTGGCGCAGCTGCATCTGGGTCCGCTGCTCACCGCTGCTGACCGGCGTTACCTGACCTGTGATGCCACCTGCGAGGTGTGGTTCCAACGCGCCGGGGCGCCGATCGGGGCCGGGCGGGCGTCTCGGGTGATCAGCCGCCGGCTGCGCCGCGCCCTGGAGTACCGCGACCGCACCTGCGCGGTGCCCGGGTGTGCGGCCACCCGGGGTCTGCATGCTCATCACCTGTGGCATTGGGAAGACGGCGGCCCCACCGAGCTGGACAACCTGGTGCTGCTGTGCCCCTACCATCACCGGCTGCACCACCGCGGCGGCATCACCATCACCGGACCCCCAGCCCAGTTGTGCGTCACCGACAACGCCGGCCGCACCCTGAGCCCGGGATCGCTGGCCCGCCCCCCAACCCGACCCCCACCGGCGGTCCCACCGTATCCGGGACCCACCGGTGAACGCGCCCACTGGTGGTGGTATCAACCCTTCCAACCCCAACCACCACCCCCACCCAACTAAGTCGAGTCACCAGGGTCGGTTACCGCCGCCACGATATCGACGCGCAATCGGGTTGGGGCGTACCGAAATACGTGCGTAACACGCGGGCAGTTACCGCATGGTGGAAACCACGGCAGACAACCAGATCTCGCATCGCCGCCGACCGCTATCCGACGCCCTCACCAAGATCCGCGCGCGCCTGAGCGCGCTGTCGGGCCTGCAAGCGCGTCTGCTCACGCTCGTCATCGGCCAAACACCGGTTACTGCAATCAGACTCGGCACCCGATTCCAATTTCTGACTCCGAATCAACGCTTCACGACACTAGCCGGAAAACAACCCGGGGATCTTGAGGACGAGTTGCACCAGACCGTAGCAGAAGGGCACCCCAACCCAGATGCAGCCGACCGCGCCGAGAATGATATTCCGAGACGAGGAGCCCGCTGCGGAATCGGCTGTCGTTGAACCCTGTTCGCTCATGCTGTACCCCTGGACGCTACGGTGCGGGCGGCAGCCTCGACACGCGGGTCGGACAGTTCGGTCGATAGTGGTTTCGGTGTCTTGATCAGCTCGTTGCAGACGACCGCGACGAGCAGCAGCACGATCATGATGATGAAGGACAGCTGATACCGGTCCGGTCCGACCACGCCCGCGTCGATGCGGTTGTCGGCGATCGCGTTGACGATCAGTGGCCCGAGGACACCGGCGGTAGACCACGCGGTGAGCAGCCGGCCGTGAATCGCACCGACCTCCTTGTAGCCGAACAGATCCCGTAGATATGCCGGAACCGTGGCGAATCCGGCACCGTAGAAGGACAGCACCAGGATGCAGGCGACGAGGAACACCGGCTTACTGGTGTCGGCGACCAGAATCAGCGTCAGATACAGCAGCGCCCCGACGCCCAGGTAGAAGCGGTACATGTTCTTCCGTCCGAGGACGTCCGACAGCGTCGACCATCCGATGCGCCCTGCGGAGTTGGCCAGAGACATAATCGCGACAAATCCGGCTGCCGCAGCGGCCAGCGCCTTGGGAGACGTGGCGTCCGGGAAGTAGTCGCTGTAGATCGGCGCCGCACGCTCGAGAATGCCGATGCCGGCGGTGACGTTGAAGCACAGCACAACCCAAAGCAACCAGAACTGTGGGGTTTTGATGGCCTGGTTGGCCGTGCGGTCCGGGCCGGCGGGACGGTTCTGCCGTGCGGTCTGCGCCGCGACGCTCGATACTTGCCAGTCCGGCGGTGGGGTTCTGATCAGCAGAATGCCCATCGTCATGAACACGGCGTACACCACACCCATGATCAGGAACGTCTGCGCCAGCCCGGAGCGGTCGGTGCCGAACCACGACATCAGTTGAGAGGACCAGGGTGACGCGATCAGCGCTCCGCCGCCGAAGCCCATGATCGCGAAACCGGTTGCCATGCCCGGGCGGTCCGGAAACCATTTCATCAGTGTGGACACCGGAGAGATGTATCCGATGCCCAGACCGATGCCACCGACGACGCCGTAGCCGATGACGATCAGCCACATCTGCCCCATCGCGGCAGCCACCGCGGATATCAGCAAACCGGTGCAGAAGCAGACCGTCGCAACCGTCATCGCCCAGCGCGGGCCGCGGCTGTCGACCGCAGTGCCGAACACGGCCGCGGCGAGCCCGAGCATCACGATTCCGAACGTGAAGGGCAGCGCACTGACCACGCCCGACGCACCGAGGGTGGCCTGCAAGGGGAGCTTGAAAACGCTCCAGGAATAGACACTGCCGATCGCCAGATGGATCGAGAGCGCGGCCGGCGGAACGAGCCACCGACTCCATCCGGTTGGCGCGACGACACGGTCGGGACGCAGCACGGCAGCAACGGACAACGTTGTGACTCCCTTAAACCATTGAGCACCAGCGCTCGTGGATCCATGCACTCACACCCGGGCACCCGCATCTGGTGAGGTTGCGAACGTGCCGGATGCAGACATTAGCCTGCGCCATGAAGGCCGACAAGTCATGAATGCCGGCCATCCGACTCGCAGCGTTGGTCGAAACCCCTTGGCATATATCGAAGCAACGGCGGCAAGCGCAGTCATGCACAGGGAAGTGCTCGTGCAGCAACTCGGGCCGGCAAGTCCTGCAAGGTAAGTCAGCCGATGCCGCCGGAGGCCTTCCCGGATCGCGAGCGCGGGCATGTGGTGTCGATTGGGCCGGCGAGGAACACTACAGATCGCACGGTCGCGGCAAGCTGGGAGATCGCTGTGGCTTCGGAAAGTGGTGGATGCTGTCGCGACTACTGACGTTGCGCGATCACATAGGTGATTGCCGCAAGATCCGGGGCTCCCTCGATGGTTACGGGCACCTCTCGACCGTGGCGGGCGAACAGCTCCGCCGACGTGGTTCCGGTGGTTGTCCAACCGCGATCACCGAGGTAGTCGGCAACATCGTTTCGTTCCCCGGAATACAAGAGATCGGTCATTTCGACATCGAATCCGTGTTTGCGCCAATTCTCCACCGCGCCGTTCAGGCCGTTCTTGAATGCGTCGGCGCTCTCGGCCCCGCCTGGCATGCTCTCGCAGATCAGCCAACTGCCTTTCGGACTGAGTGCGGTGATGTTGTCGAGCAGCTGATCCTGGGCATCGCTGGGCAGGAAAGGAAGCAGCCCCTCAGCACTCCAGGCGGTCGGCAACTTCGGGTCGAAGCTCGCCTCTTGCAGCGCCGCCGGCCAGTCATGGCGTAGATCCACCGGCACGCCGCGGCGCCGCGTCGCCGGCCTGGCGCCCAGTTGCGTCAGCGCATCTGTCTTGAAGTCGACCACGTCCGGCTGGTCGATCTCGTAAACCGTTGTGCCGGAAGGCCATGGCAGTCGGTAGGCGCGTGCGTCGAGGCCCGATGCCAGAATCACCGCCTGGCGGACTCCCAGCCGTCCCGCGTCGAGGAAGAAGTCATCGATGAGACGGGTGCGAACCGCCATCATCCCCGCCATGCGCGCCATGCCGAACGCGGCTTCTCCATCGACGTCATGCGGATCCAGGTCACCCGTGGCGAGCCGGGTGAAGAACTCCACTCCGACGGCGCGCACCAACGGCTCGGCGAAGGGATCGTCGATCAGGGGGTCGGGTGCTCGACTGGCCAGGGCCCGGCCCACCGCCACCCCGGTCGCGGTGGCCCCGACGCTCGTCGCCAGATCCCATGTGTCGTCTTCGGCGCGTGCCATGCGGTTCCTCCACGGTCTCACTCAACGGTCCGCAAATGTACCCTCCGCGTCTGGCCGGAAGCTGTGGCAATTAGCGGTGATCGACGCACAGTCGGGCGGGCGGCGTTGCTGGTCAAGCGCTTTCGGTCAGGCGGACCCTGGGCCGGACAGGCTCCCCAACAGGCCGGCCGTGCGGTCGTGCTCTTCGACCGTGGTGAACCCCCACGCGTTGCCGATGAATTCGGTGGCGCCTGCGTCTTGTAGGCGTTTGATTTGCTTCTCGACGACCGCTTCGTCACCGATGATGGCGAGCTCGCCGGCTTTCTGCGCTCCTTCACGTTGCAGGACAGCCGCGTAGGCGGAGAACTGGTCGTACATCGCCAGATGGGCCAACGCACGCCGGGCGACATCGTCGGGGTCGTTCGTGACACAGACCGGAAGACTCGCGACGACTCTGGGTGAGGTTCTTCCTCGATTGGCCGCCGACAGGGTCGGCACGATGTGCTGTTCCAGGGTGCGTGGACCGGCCAGCCAGGTAATGGTGCCGTCGGCCAGTTCACCGGTGACGCCAAGCATGGCCGGACCCAGCGCGGCAACGAGGATCTGAGGTGGCGTGCTCCCCGGCACGTGTCCCGGGAAGCCGGAGGTGTCGGCGACGAGCGTGCGGCCGCGGTAGGAAACCTCGCCGCTGGGAAGCAGCGAGTTGAGCACTTCGAGGTACTCCCGGAGGTGGCTTGCGGGCCGCTCGAACGAATAGCCGAATCGGTGTTCGATCAATTCACGGTGCGACACCCCCAGACCGAGGCGCAGGCGGCCGTCGAGCGCGGCCTGGACGGTCTGCGCCTGGCTGGACATCACGATCGGATGCCGCGGATAGATGATGGTCACCGCGGTTCCCACGGTGACATCGGCGACTTCACGGCCGATCACCGCGGCCGCGGTGAGCGCGTCGATATCGAACAGCTGGCCGAGCCACAGCGAGGCAACGCCGGTGCCGGCAGCCAGGCGCGCCCGGGCGATGAGGTCGTCGATCGCGTTCGGCACATCGGGCGCGGGTGGCGCCAGGGCCAGCCCGATGGGTATGGCCCCGTTCACTCTGTCCACGCTTTGTTCTGCACGACCTCAACGAAGTCTTTGCGTTTGAAGCCGGGTGAGAAGTGAGCGAGCACGTCGGCGGTGATGGCACCGAAGGTGGTGTCGGGGCGGTCCTTGAAGCCCGCGGCGAAGGTGGGCAGCGACTTGCGCTTGAAGTCCAGCCGGGGGTGCGCGGTGATGACTTCTTTGATGGCGACGGGGTCGAGCAGGTCCAGTCCGGCTCCGTCGACGTCGGTCTCCACGCCCGCTGCAAGCAGGGCGATCTCGGGTTCCATGAAGACCGGGATGCCGTGGGTAGTGTGCAGCGCGATCGCCGACCAGACGCGGCGGATGTCGTCATCGGGGATGTCGTGACCCTTCAGAAAGTCTCGTGCGGCATCGGCGCCGTCGACCTCGAATCGCTGGTGCAGATTGCGGTGTCCCTCGACGAGGCCGAGGTCATGGAACATCGCGGCAATGTAGAGCAGTTCGGGGTCGGCATGCCGGTCGCGCTGCTGCCCGTGCAACATGCCGAACAGGTAGGTGCGCCGCGAGTGGTGAAACAGCAGCGGTGATTCGGTGTCGCAGATGAAGTCGGTCGTTTCCCTGGCCATCCTGGAGTCGGGGATGACGATGCCGGCGATCATTTCAGCCATGGTGTCTCCCTGGGAAGGTTGCTGTTGACCCAATACCGCGATCATCGCGCCGATCCGGTTGGGCGCGCATCCGCCGGTGCACAGTGCGATTGGCCAGTTCCCGACGGCGTGAATCGTCGGTCAGCGAAGCGGCGTCTCGGCGACCGCGGGCAGCACCTGCCCGAGCTGGCCACGCGACGAGATACCCAGCTTGGTGAAGACCTTGCGAAGGTGGTACTGCACGGTCCGGGCGCTGATGAACAGCCGGGTGCCGATCTCCGGATTCGACAGCCCGTCGTTGGCCAGTCGCGCGATCTGCGCCTCCTGGGCGGTGAGTTCGACACGTGGCCCGGTCTGAGGATCGCGTCGCGCAGCGGCTTCCCCCGTCGCGTGTAGTTCGCGCCTTGCGCGCTCCGCGAACGCTGCCATCCCCATCGTTTCCAGCATGCGGTGGGCGTCGCCCAGATGGGCGCGCGCCTCGCTGCGACGACGTTCTCGAATCACCCGACCTATATCGGGATGTATGACGGTCAGCTCATCCTGCGATGCCGTGGTCACGGTCGGCACGATGCAGACCGGCTTCAATACCGGGGCGTTCACCGCCCAACCCGACCCGGCGCGCAGGATCGACATCGGTCTGCACAGCACTACGGTCGCGGGGCCGTCTGTCAGAACGTCGAAATGGCCGCCATCCTGCGCGAACTCGCCGGGCGCGACTGGGGCCCGCGCGACCCGGCCGGTGTCGTCGGCGTGACGGCAGATGTGTTGCTGGGGCGCGGGTGCCGCACAGGCCGCGCCTGACGCCGGACACCACCACGTCGCGAAGATCGGTGACCGGGTGGGCCTCGACGGACCCGATACCCGGCCCGACAGTTCGGGCAACATCGGCAACCCGAACGACCTGCCCCCGATGCGGCGATTCAACCCGCCGCCACGGGCGACGTTCGAGCCCGCGCCACCCGTGTCCGAACCGCCTGTTCCACCCCCGCCCGTTTCGAAGCCGACCACCTCTCGTACCGGCCGCCATCGATGCGCCGGTCCAGCGGTCCCCCACCACGCTGACGGAGCCCGTCGGGGAGTATCGAAGCCGTGTTCCATCTCCGGCGTCGCATTCCTGTGGAAAGGTACGACGCCGCGTCGAACAGTTGGGGCGGTGTCGATGGTGTCGAGGACGCGGCCGACGTCGACCGCGACGACCTGACGGTGGCGACGTTCAACGTGTGGTTCGACGACTACTTCGCCGACCAGCGCTATCGGGCGATCGCGGATCTGCTGTGCCGGGAATCGCCGGACATCATGGTGTTTCAAGAAATCACGCCGGCCGCTCTGAGGATCTTCCTGACCCAGCCGTGGATCCAGGAGCACTATCGCCGGGCCGCGGTCGCCGGTGGCAGAGCCGGCAACTACGGCCTGCTGATGTTGTCCCGGCTGCCGGTCGCGCAGGTCACCTACGCCCGACTGCCGACCCGGATGTCACGCGGTTTCCTGCGGGCCGAGTTCACCGTCGGCGGCCGCCCGTTGGTGGTCTGCTGCGTTCATCTCGACAGCGGAAAGCGATCGGTCCGGCTGCGTGGCCGGCAGTTGCGCCGGGTGTTCCGCGCGCTGAGACGGTCCGACGACGCGGTGGTCCTCGGCGACTTCAACATGCGCGACAGCGAGGACGCGCGGATCGCCGCCCCGTACCGCGATGTGTGGCCGATGCTGCGGCCGACCGACGACGGGTTCACCGAAGACACGGCCATCAATCTGATGCGCTACGACAGCAAGAACAAACACCGGCAGGTCCGTTTCGACCGCGTGCTTCACAAGGGTCATCACTGGATCCCCACCAGCATCGAACTGCTTGGCACCCAACCCATTTCATCGTCGCACCCGCGCGTGTTCCCGTCCGATCACTTCGGCGTGCTGTGCCGTCTCGTCCGGCGCCGGCCTACCGTTGGTCGCGACGCAGCGTCAGCACCGTGATCTCGCTGGGTGCGAAGACCCGGAACGGCGGGCCCCAGAATCCGGTGCCACGACTGGTGTAGAGCTGGGTCCGTTCACCGTGTCTGCTCAACCCGTGCACGACGGGCTGATCCAGTCGTACCAAAAAATTGAACGGCCAGATCTGCCCGCCGTGGGTATGGCCGGAGATCTGCAGGTCCACGCCCGCTGTTACCGCCTGGGGGACCTGCTTGGGTTGATGCGCGAGGAGCATCACGGGCAGTGCGGGATCGGTATCGGCAAGGGCGGCGTCGAGATTCGCTCCGTGTCCGTCCACGCCGGAGGCTCGGGCCGTCGCGTCGTCCACACCCGCGATGACGAGCCTGTCCCCCTCGCGTTCCACGACGATGTGCCGGTTGTGCAGCACGTCCCAGCCGATGCGCTCCATGTAGTCGAGCCAGCCCTGCGCCTCGCTGATGTACTCGTGGTTCCCCGTCACGTACACCCGCGCGAGCCGTGCCCGGACCGCGGCCAGTGGCCGGGCCTGAGGCTCCCTAACCTCCGCGGTGCCGTCGGCGATGTCTCCGACGTGACACACGACGTCCGGTTCGAGTTCGTTGACGCGGTCGACCACCGAGGCGGACCAGCGTGAGCGATCGATCGGCCCGAAGTGGGTGTCGGTGATGACCGCAATCTGCAGGCCGTCGAGGCCGTGACCCAGCCCCTGGATCGCGACATCGAGGCGTCGCGTGCGCGGAACCCGCATCGCCTCGGCGTAACCCCACCCGAGAAGGAGGACCACGACGGCGACGACCACACCGGCGACCAGACGCGACCTGACCGGATCCTCGACACCGGCCGCGAGCAGTACCAGGCGCAGCAACTGGGCCAGCACCGACCAGACGAACAACACCCACACCGCACCGAGCAACGCGTCGGCGATCGCCGCCACCCGGTCCAGGTGCCTGCGGCCGTGGCCCACCATCATCAGTGCGGGCAACCCGGCGAAGGCCGCAACGAAGACGAGTGTGCCCGCCACCACCACTGCGGTCGGCCATTGCGTGCCCGCCGACAGCACCGTCCACCACGGCACCCCGAACAGGATCAACAGGATCGCCGACACTACGATCAGCCGGCGCCACCGGACCCGTGGCCGGCCACGCGCGACCGATTCCACCTCGGCGGCAGGCGTCTCTTGCATTCCCGCGAGGGTACCGTCGCTGGCCGCGCACCCGCTAGCGTTGTCTCTCAGTGAAGACACTGATCGACTTCGACGGCGCCGTCGTGGTGGCCATCCCGGTGGCCGGCGGGTTCGGCGAGGCCGGCGCCCGCGAGTGCATGCTCATCGAAGGTCCCCAGGGGTGGGGCGAGTTCAGCCCACCCCCCGACGCCGATGATGCGCGTGCCGCGCGATGGTTGAGTACGGCGACGGAACCGGGCACGGTGGGTTGGCCGGACCCGGTGCGCGGCCGGGTCCCTGTCGCGGTCAACGTCCCGGCGGTGGATCCAGAGGTGGCGCATCGACTCGTACGGGATTCCGGATGCCGCACTGCGACCGTGGCGGTCGGCGGCCGTGGCGGATCGCCGACCGATGACTGCGCGCGTCTGGAAGCGGTGCGTGACGCGCTCGGTCGCGGCGGCCGGATCCGCTGTGCCGTCGACGGGCGGTGGGGCGTCGACACCGCGGTGGCGGCGATCCCGGCCATGGCGCGCGCGGCAGGCGCGCTGGACTACGTGGCGCAACCGTGCGGCACCATCGCGGAGTTGGCCGCGGTGCGCCGCAACAGCGATGTCCCGGTCGCGGCCGACGTGTCGGCCATCGAGTCCCGTGATCCCTCGGTTGTCGCCGACGCCGCCGACCTGGTGGTGCTGACGTGCGGGGCGCTGGGGGGAGTCCGCCGATCGCTGCGGCTGGCCGAAACACTCGGTGTGCCTTGCGTGGTGGCATCCGGACATGAGACCAGCGTCGGGCTCGCCGCCGCGGTGGCGCTGGCCGGCGCGCTTCCCGATCTTCCGTTCGCCGCTGAGGTGGGCCGGCCGCCGTGGGTGATGGGCGACGTCGTAACGGCCGGACGCTCACTCGTTCCGATGGACGGTTCATTGCCGGTCGCGCCGATGCCGCCTGCGCCCGATCCCGAACTGCTGGACCGATACGCCGTCACCGACGGCGACACCCTGGAGAGGTGGCGGCTGCGGCTGCGGCGTGCCCGTGCCGCGGGGTCCTCGAACGGCTCAGCAGGCTAGAAAGGGCTGCTGTTCTGCTGCCACTTGGCCTCTTCCGGACGCGGGCCGAAACGCCGGGCGTAGTCCTCGTGCATGCGGGCGTCTTTCCTGCGCTTGATCGCGTCGACGAGATTCGGGTCCAGTCCGTGCTGCCCCAACCGGTATCGCCGCCAGATCTTGTTCAGCGCCACCGACATCAGCACGGCCCAGATAAAGAGGGGCGCGGTCATCTCGAGATGCACATAGAGCGAGGCGGGCAGTAGCCAGAACGGAGCGAGGATGACAAATGGTGGTATCGCCATCCGGATGATGTGGCGGCGGACAGCGCCACGGCCGGCCAGATCCTCTTCCACCCAACGATGCATCGAGTTGGGCAGGCGTTTTCCGTAGGCGTACGCGACGTATTGAAGGGGGGTGGGTCGGGTGGTGGCCATGGTGGCTCCTGACTGTTCGATGGGTTCACAGATTGAGCGCGCCGGCAGCCAGTGCTGCGGTGTTGACGCGGGTGAGCACGCGGCGCAGTTCCTCGAGTTCGGTCAGCTCGACACCGAGGTGTGCCACGACGGCGGGCGGGATCTCGAGCGCACGTTCACGCAATGCGAACCCGGCCTTGGTGAGTTCGACATCGGTGGAGCGCTCATCTGCGGCGTTGCGGTTGCGGGTGATGTAGCCCAGTGCCTCAAGGCGCTTCAGCATCGGCGACAAGGTGGCCGAATCCAACTGCAGGGCCATGGCGATCTGCTTGACCGACAACGGCGGGTCGCCCTCAGCCGATGCCTTGCGGTGATCCCACAGGGTCAGCATCACCAGGTACTGCGGATGGGTGAGATTCAATGGCTCGAGCAGTGGCCGGTAGATGGACAAGACCGCCCGGTTGGTGACTGCCAGCGCGAAACACACCTGCTGCTCCAGCGCGAGGGGATCGATATCGGGTGCCGTCGTGGTGCTCACAATTAGATCGTACACTAACTATTAGTGTGCTATCAAAGTCTGATGCGTCACACTGCCGCGGCCGGCGAGCCCGGCTGAAGGGAGATCACCGTGATGTCCGGCGGCGCGCCGACCCGGACCGGCGGACCCCAGAACCCTGCGCCCCGCGTGACGTAGAGCTGCGTGTCATCGACGACGGACAATCCGCTCAACGACGGCTGAACGGCGCGGACGATGTAGTGGAACGGCCACATCTGGCCACCGTGGGTGTGCCCGGACAGCTGCAGATCCACTCCGTGCACGGCGGCCTCGGATACCTGGATCGGTTGGTGGGCAAGCAGAACCGTCGGCACGGTCGAACGCAGTCCCGACAGCGCCCGGTCGAAGTCCGGCGGATCCGAGTGCCTGCCACCGGTAACGTCGTTGACACCGGCCACGTTCAAAGAGGCTGAGCCGCGGCGGATAACCGTGTTCTCGTTGCGCAGAGTGTGCACGCCGAGACGGTCGAGTTCGCGCAGCCACGACATCGTATCGGGGACGAAGTATTCGTGGTTGCCGGTGACGAAGAAGGCGCCTTCCCGGGAATGCAAGTCTCGCAACGGTTCCGCGGCCGGGCCGAGCTCCTCGACCGTTCCGTCCACCAGATCGCCGACGATCGCGACGAGGTCGGGCGCCTCCTCGTTGATCATCCGGACGATCCGCTCGATCTGTGCACGACCCGTCAGCGGGCCGAGGTGGATGTCGGACACCACGGCAATGCGGAATCCGCTCAACGCGGCATCCAGCCCGCGCAGGCGCACCGGCAGCCGCAATATGTCCGGCGGCCCGAGCGCGGTCGCCGCACCAACGCCGACGATGCCCAGCGACGCCGCTCCGGCGGCGGCCGCACCGGCCCGGGCGAGAAACAGACGCCGATCCACCTGGAGCGATAGCCGGAGCGATTCGTCGACCACCGGCGCCGCGGGGCTGCTTACTTCACACAGCCGGCGTTTCGCGCGGCCGCGCAGCACCAGCCGAACCGGCTCGAGCACGAGCAACGTCAGAAAGAGGTAGCCGACGAGGCCGAACCAGAGATAGCCGGGCCACGCGAACCACGTCGACCCGGCCACCGCCACAATGCGCGGCAGGATCAGCGCCGCAAACAACAGCGCCATGAGCGCGACGAACGCGGCCGTCAGGATCCACCGTGTGCGTCCCGCCCGGGTCGTGTCCTTGATCATCCGCTTCCACAGGTACAGGTGCATGAGCCCGAGGACCGCGCCGAGAAGAGCGATGAACATGCACGTCCTTCGAGTCGATTGGATTCACAGCTTAATTCGGCCAGCAACCCTGCTCCGTGCGACGTCGGGAGACCCGAACCCAGGAATCTAGGATGGTGACCATGACCGAGGAGCTCGCGATACCTGTTGTCCCTTTCACCCACGACCCCTGGGCCGCGTCGCGGGAGCGCTATAGCGAGATGCCGTACCGGCGGGTTGGCTCGTCGGGACTTCTGCTGCCGGCGATCTCACTCGGGCTCTGGTACAACTTCGGCGACAACCGGCCGTTCGACGTGCAGCGGGAGGTGCTGCGATACGCGTTCGACCGTGGCATCACCCACTTCGATCTGGCCAACAACTACGGGCCGCCGTACGGCTCGGCCGAGGAGAACTTCGGCCGGATGTTGCGTCGCGACTTCAAGCCGTACCGCAACGAGCTGATCATCTCGACCAAGGCGGGTTGGGACATGTGGCCGGGGCCGTACGGTCAACTCGGCGGGCGGGCCTATCTGCTCGCCAGCCTTGACGAGTCGCTCGACCGCCTCGGGCTCGACTACGTCGACATCTTCTACTCGCACCGCATCGATGCGACGACACCGCTCGAGGAGACGATCGGCGCCCTCGACACCGCGGTGCGGGCGGGCAAGGCGCGCTATGTCGGGATTTCGTCGTACTCGGCCGCCAAGACCGCGGAAGCGGCGACGATCGCGGGGCGCCTGGGCACCCCGCTGGTGATACATCAGCCGTCGTACTCGCTGCTCAACCGGTGGATCGAGGGCGGCCTCACCACCGAGCTCACCAATGCCGGTATGGGTGCCATCGCATTCACCGCGCTCGGCCAGGGGCTTCTCACCGACCGCTATCTACAGCAGCCGGCGGCCAACATCGACCGGGCAACCGCGCGTCCGACCTTCGACGACGACGTGGTGACCGAGGAGGTCCGCGACCGTCTGCGCGGTCTGGCCGGCATCGCGAAGCGACGTGGCCAGTCACTGGCGCAGCTCGCGCTGGCCTGGGTGCTTCGCGACCCCAGCGTCGCATCGACACTCGTGGGAGCGTCGAGCGTCGCTCAGCTGGAAGAGAACCTGGGCGCGCTGTCGAATCTCGTCTTCACAGCCGACGAGCTCAGCGAAATCGACCAGTACGCATCGGATTCCGGCATCGACCTGTGGCGTGAGAGTTCCGACGTGTAGCAAACGCTGCCGCGCGCAACGAACTAAAGCCCCGAGTTGCGACGTTTACCAGGCTGGGTGTGCCGCCCGGCGTGCCGGTTGAGGGGTAGACGATGGCACGTGCGGACGGCGACACCTGGGACCTGACGAAGACGGTCGGTGCGAGCGCCACCATGGTGGCCGCGGCGAGAGCCGCGGCCAGCAAGCGCGCCGATCCGGTCGTTGACGACCCGTTCGCCGAACCGCTCGTCCGCGCCGTCGGGGTCGACTTCTTCACCCGGTTGGCCCAGGGCGAACTCGACTTCGACGACATCGGCGGTGAGCCGGGATCCGGTTGGATGCCAGATCTTTTCGGCATCCGAGCCTGGTACTTCGATGACTTCTTCAGCACCGCATGGGAGACGGGGATACGTCAGGTCGTCAATGTCGCCGCCGGCCTCGATTCGCGTGCGTATCGCTTGGAATGGCCCGACGACACCACCATCTATGAGGTGGATCGGCCGGAGGTGGTGGCGTTCAAGAACTCCACTCTGAGGGACCTCGGCGCTACCCCGACCGCGGACCTGCGCTCGGTGGGCGTCGACCTGCGTGACGATTGGCCGGACGCTCTGAGCGAAGCGGGCTTCGACCGCACGCGGCCCACCGCGTGGATCGCCGAGGGGCTGTTGATCGGATTCCTGTCGGGCGAGGACCAGGATCGACTTCTGGATGACATCACTGATCTGAGCGCTCCTGGCAGCCAGCTGGCCACCGACTACCTGCCGCTACCCGCCGAGGCGCTCGGCTCGCAAATGCGGGCGATCAGTGAGACCTGGCGACAGCACGGCGCCGACGTCGACTTCGGCAACCTCTACTACAGCGGTGAACGCAATGACGTTGACAGTTACCTGAGATCGCAGGGATGGGACACCACGAAAACGACCGCGAGGCAACTGTGCGAGGGCGCGGGTGTCAGCCAGACCCCGGACGGTGTCGATGACACGGCGGCGAGTGCGATCCTCTACGTGACCGCCACCCGACGATAGGGCAGGGTCACCGCACTCACGTCTGAGTGCCTGGCGTGTGGACGCGCTGCGCCAGCCACGGCAGCGCATTGGAAAACGCCTTCGCCGCAAACTGCCAGGTGTGATAGCCCGGATACACCCGCAGCGAGCACTGGATGTCGACCGCGACTGCAGCGGCGCACAGATCGGGAAGCGCGCCCTTCTCGCGGAACTCGTCGTTGTCGTCGTGTCCGCCGAATCCGAGTGGCGCGGCGCGTTGTTGGCGTTGGTCGGGCAGGTTCTTGGTCTTGTCGTCGGCCGGTTCCTGCGAGTCGTCGAAGTATCCCGCTATGCCCGCATACGGTCCGTGTTTTGCCATGACGGTACGTGGATCGAAGGCGGCCCACGCCGCGGCGTCGCCGCCGTAGAGACGGTTGATCGTCTGCTGCTTGGTGCCGGAGTTGGGGCCTCGATCGCCGCCGATGTCGTCGAAGGTCGAGAACATGTCAGGGTGCATGACCGTCAGATCGATGGCACAGGTGCCTCCCATGGACCATCCGACCACACCCCAGTCCGCGGGTTTGGCTGAGGTGTTGAATCGCGAGATAACATACGGGCGAACGTCTTTGGTGAGGTGGTCTGCCGCGTTGCCGCGCGGGCCGTTGACACATTCGGTGTCGTTGTTGAAGCTGCCGCTGGAATCGACGAAGACGAACACCGGCGCCGCTCCCCCGTGTGCCGTGGCGTAGTCGTCGAGCACACTTATCGCGTTGCCGGTGCGCATCCAGTTGGTCGGGTTGCTGAACTCGCCGGCAATCATCATCACCGCGGGCAGTTGTGGCGGTGTGACGCCGGCGAACCAGACTGGTGGCAGGTAGACGTACTCGCGTCGATGCTTGAATCCGCTGGCGTCACTGGGTATGTCAACCGGCACCAACTTGCCTGTAACCGGCTGGGTGGTTCGCAGTGCGGCGAGGTTGGCCAAATCGGTCTGGTCCGGCAACGGACCCGATGTCACATCGCCCCAGGCCCTCTGCACGGTCGGGTAATACCCGACCCACTGGTTGAGCGCCAGCAGCGCGCACAGCAAGGTCAGGGGAAGCGCCACCATTGACAAACTCCGGCGCCACCAGCGTGCACCGCGAAATCCCGAGGCCGCCAACGTCACCGCCGCGGCGAAGATCGCGGTCCACACCCACAGCGTCAGCGGGGCCGGGTCCGACGACAGCCCCTCGGAGTTCATGTATCCGCGCGCGGCGAGCGCGACCACGACACCGACACCCGCACCGACCGGTACCCACACCAATCGCCAGCGCCGCGTCCGCCACCCGATCGCCGCGATCAACACCACGACCGCGACGATCTGGATACCCAGCGGAAGCCAGCCGCCGAGCAGAGAGATCCCGCGTCCAAATTTGGTGAAGTCGGGGTCGGGCAGCGGGGGCATCAGGGTGGGGGTGGGAAGCGGCGGTGCGGTGGTGGTAGGACCGTTTGGCGGCACCTCGTCAGTCTGGGATCCATTTCTGAAAAAACACTGACATTGGGATCGGTAGCCGCGCCTGGCCTCTGTACTTGACCCGAGACATCAATTCGACCGAAGGGGTCATCATGCTCGGCGTTGTACACACCATCGATGTGGGCGACCTCCCGTCCGGGTTGGCCGTCACCCCCGACGGCGACACCGTCTACGTCGCCAACAGCCTCGACGACACGCTGTCGGTGCTCGACACCGACACCGGCACCGTCACCAAGACCATCGCCGTCGGCGACATTCCGCTCAGCGTGGCGGTGAGCCCCGACGGTAACCGCGCCTACGTCAACAACGGCGAAGACGGCACCGTCTCAGTGATCGCGACCGCCACCAACACGATTGCCGCGACCATCAACATCGCCGACGTGCCGAACTGGGTGGCAGTCAGCCCCGACAGCGCATCGATCTATGTGACCAAGCGCAACAGCGGCACCGTGGCGGTGATCGACACCGTGACCCACACCGCCACCGTCTCCGTCGGCGGCGGCCCGGCCATGGTGGCGATCAGCCCCGACGGCACCCGCGCCTACGTCGCGAAGGGGGCCGACTCGGTGACCGACACAGTGTCGGTGATCAACACCCTTACCAACACCGTCATCGCCACCGTCGACATCGGCAGCCCTGCGCTCGCGGTGGTAGTGAGCCCGGACGGCATCCGCGCCTACGTCACCAAGCTGAACGACAACACGCTGTCGGTGATCGACATCGCCACCAACACCGTGACGACCACCATCACCGTCGGCCTCGCGCCGGCCATGATCGCGTTCAGTGCCGACGGCGGCACGGCCTACGTGACCAATGCCGACGACGGCACTCTGTCCGTGGTCGACACCGCCACCGACACCGTCACGTCAACTGTCGACGTCGGCGACAACCCGGTCGGGTTGGCGGTCGGCCCCGACGGCGCCACGCTCTACGTCACCAACGCCGAGGACGACATCGTGTCGGTGATCTCGCGGGTGTTCAAAAAGCCTTCGATCGACGCCGACCTCGTCGGAAAGGTGTTCGGTGGGGCAGATGTCGGCGCCGGCGGCTTCATCGTCATCGGCAACCACTTCTACAAGATTCCGCCACACTCCCCACTGCTGACCAACATCGCACGCGCAGCCGCACCCCGCCTCGGCCGCGCGATCGTGAACCGCAGACTTGGCAGAGAACTGCGCGACATGTTGGTATGGCGGGCCGACGGCGATGTCGAGAACCCGCGACTGGCTCCGTCCCCGGGGTGAACGCGACCAAAATGGGTCGCACCAGCACTGAGGAGAATCACGATGGCCAAGTACTTGATGCTCAAGCACTACCGCGGCGCTCCGGCTTCAGTCAACGACGTGCCGATGGACCAGTGGACGCCGGAGGAGATTTCGGCACATGTGCAGTACATGAACGACTTCGCGGCCCGGCTGCAGGGCACCGGCGAGTATGTCGACAGTCAGGCTCTGGCCCCCGACGGGATGTTCGTCCGGTACGACGGCGAGGGGCGCCCCCCGGTCACCGACGGCCCGTTCGCCGAGACGAAGGACCTCATCGCCGGCTGGATGGTGATCGACGTCGACAGCCACGAGCGCGCCGTCGAGCTGGCCGGGGAACTGTCGGCCGCTCCTGGGGCGGGCGGCAAGCCGATCCACGAATGGCTCGAGCTGCGCCCGTTCCTGACGTCGCCGCCCACCATCACTGAGTGACCTCTGGATGAACGAGGCCCTGCTCCGGAGCCTCACGCCGAGCGTGCTCGGAATCCTCGTCCGCCGCGGCGCCGATTTTGCGGCGGCCGAGGACGCCGTGCAGGACGCGCTGATCGAGGCGGTCCGCGTCTGGCCGGCCGACCCGCCGCGAGATCCCAAGGGCTGGTTGGTCACCGTGGCCTGGCGTCGGTTCCTCGACGTGACGCGGGCGGACGTCGCCCGACGCCGGCGGGAGGACCATGACAACGAGCAGCCGGCGCCGGGACCTGCGTCCGCGGTGGATGACACGCTGGCGCTCTATTTCCTGTGCGCCCATCCGTCGCTGACACCGTCGTCGGCGGTTGCGCTCACGCTGCGCGCTGTCGGCGGGCTGACCACGCGCCAGATCGCCCAGGCCTACCTGGTGCCCGAGGCGACCATGGCGCAACGCATCAGCCGGGCCAAGCGCACGGTCTCCGGTGTGCGGTTCGACCGGCCGGGCGACGTCGCCACCGTGCTCCGCGTCCTCTACCTGGTCTTCAACGAGGGTTATTCCGGCGACGTCGACCTGGCCGCCGAGGCCATCCGGCTCACCCGGCAGCTCGCGGCAGCGATCGACCACCCCGAAGTGGCTGGTCTTCTCGCCCTCATGTTGCTCCACCACGCCCGGCGCGCCACCCGGACCGCACCCGACGGCGGCCTGGTGCCGCTCGCCGAACAGGACCGCGGCCGCTGGGACACCGCGGCCATCGCCGAGGGCGTCGAGATTCTGCAGGCGGCGCTGGCCCGCGACCGGCTGGGTGAGTTCCAGGCACAGGCCGCGATCGCGGCGCTGCACGCCGATGCAACCACCGCCGAGGAGACCGACTGGGTGCAGATCGTCGAGTGGTACGACGAGCTCGCGCTGCTGACCGACAGCCCGGTCGTCCGGCTCAACCGCGCCGTGGCCGTCGGTGAGGCCGACGGAGCACGCGCCGGGCTGGCAGCACTCGCGGCGGTCGATGCTTCACTGCCCCGCTACGCCGCGGTGGCCGCCCACCTGCACGAGCGCGACGGCGACGTGACGACGGCGGCACGGCTCTACGCCGAGGCGGCCCGAAAGGCACCCAACCTCGCCGAGCGCGACCACCTGACGCGCCAGGCCGCCCGGCTCAACGCCCACCGGTGCCGCTGACAGATCACGCTCGGATTCGCGGTCAGATTCCGGGCAACGAAAGTAGGCTCGGCGCAGGCGGATTCAGTGCCGGTATCTGCAGTGGGACGGGTGACGGCGTCGCGCCGGGAATCCCGAAAGGCATGGTGGGGTGTGCCTCCGGCAACGGGAAGGGCAGCTGACCGTTGGCGAGCGCGGTCATGAACGCCTGGCCGAAGTTGTCGATGCGCGACCAGCCGGCGCGGTTGGCTGCAGCGCGATTCTTGAGATCGTATCCTCCGTAGAGCTGGCGATACCCGGCGATAATATCTTGGTGTGCGGCTTCGACAGCGGCCGTGAGCATTTCGGTGAGTCGGTCGCCGTGCGCCCAGTTCCCCAGATGGAACTTGCTGCGAACACTGACGTCCAGTCGCCGGCGGCGGCCATGTCGAATACATCGCCTCGGGAGACGCGCTGTTGCGTAGTGCGCGTGGCACTGCGTCGCCCCAGTTGTCACGAATTCTGTGCGGTGCTCGCGCACACCGGCATCGCCAAGCGAGAGTCGCTTCGCCGCTTCCTCGACTCAACCACGAACCTCGTCCTGCCCGTGCCGCACTGACCCTGACGGCCAGTTGACTCCGCCGGGCGCGGCTAGGATCTATCGATGCGCCCTGGAGTCGGCGATGCCGAATTGCACCCTAATCCCCGCAATGACACGATCGACGGTGCCGCCGATGCCTGAAATCGCCTTTCCGACCGCCGAAGGCATCGACGTGCCGGGCTATCTGGCTGTTCCCGAAGGCTCAGGCCCTTGGCCCGGTGTCATAGTCATCCAAGACGTTCTCGGTATGACAGCGGATTTGAGGCGGATCACAGATCGCTTTGCCGCCAGCGGCTATCTGACGCTCAGCCCGGCGCTCTACGGCAGCCGCCGTCCCAAAATCCTGTGCATGATCAGCACCATGCGGGGACACTTCACCGGCCGCGGCCCCGCCTGGGGCACCGTTATTGCCGCACGCGAACATCTCATAGCCGATACCCAGTGCACTGGCAGAGTAGGTGTGGCTGGCTTCTGCATGGGCGCCGGATACTGTTTACAACTTGCGCCCAGCGGCCTGTTCGACGCGGCAGCACCCTGTTATGCCTCCCTTCCCAAGGAGGTCGACGGACTCCGGCAATCCTGTCCTGTCGTGGCGAGCTTCGGTGCCAAAGACCCGATCGTGGCGCGTGGCGCCGCGGCCAAGCTGGAGGCTGTGCTCGCCGGGGGGCAGGTGCCACGTGACATCAAGGAATATCCTCACGTCGGCCACAGCTTCATGAACGACCATACAATTCCCGCTCCGATTCGGCTCGTGACAGACATCGCCGGCCTGGCCTATTCCAAGCCCGAGGCCGAAGACGCGTGGCAGCGCATTATCGCTTTCTTCGACGAACACCTTGGCGGCGATCGCCCACTCTGCGGTCCACCCTGATCTCGCCACCGATAACCACACCTCTCGCTTACAGATTGGTGTCAGCGGCTTCTAGCTGTCTAGCGACGTGGTCGAACTCGGGCACGGACGGGGCCACCGGCAATCATGGTGAAGTGCAATGCAAGCGGGAATTGATCATCAAGGGAATGAATTTCGACTGCGCGGATTACGGTAGCCAACGCGAGAGTGACCTGGAGTATGGCGAAATGGTCGCCTATGCAGGACCGAGGGCCACCGCCGAAGGGCAGATACTGCCAACGACCGAGCGCCTTGACGCTTTCCGGGCTGAACCGCTCTGGATCGAATCGATGAGGGTCTTCCCATAGTGTCGGGTCGTTTTGTACGGCCATCCGCCCGACGATGAGCATGGTCCCCTTCGGCACCAGGTAGCCGCCCACCTCTACGTCGCGAGATGCCATGCGTGTCCCCGTGGGCGCCGGAGGGCACAGGCGAAGCGACTCGCGGATCACCTGCACCGTGTGGCCCAGATGCGGAAGATCGTCCGGCGTCAGCGGACGATCAGGCAAGGCCGCAACTTCTGACGCCACGCGGTCCTGCCAGTCGGGATGGCGGCCCAATGACCACAGGGCATACGTCAGGGTCGTCGCCGTGGTGTCGTGTCCTGCGAAGATAAAAATTATCAGCTCGTCACAAATCTCTTGGTCTGACAGTTGCTTTCCGGTTTCCGGATCCTCGGCAGCCAGCAGCGCGCGCACCAGCGGCGCGACCCGGGTCGGATCCGCACGACAGTCGTCCAGGATCTGTCTCGTCAGAGTTTGCAATTTGGCGCTCGCCGCCCGTGCGCGCCGACGCGCTGGTGTCGGCAACCACCGCGGGGCGCGCAACGGACGCGTCGCACGCCCCATCGCGTACGTCAATGCGACCCGCAGCGGCTCGGCGACCTCGTCGGCCCGGCGTTCCAGGTCGAGCCCGAGCACGGCGCCGCCGAGGGCGCGCAATGTCAGCCTGCGGCATTCGGCGTCCAAGTCGATCTCGGCATCCTCACGCCATTCGTCGCGCACCGCCTGTGCCGCCTGCGCCATGTGACCACCGAACTCGTGGACACGCTGCTTGGTGAACACGGGCTGAAGGGTGCGCCGACGCGACTTCCACGGCTCAAACGGAAGGTTGGCCAGGTTGGCGCCGATGATGCTGCGCATTTGGTCGAAAACAGGGGTCGTCTTGTCGACGGAGCCATCCTTGATGCTCAGGATGTCGCGAATCGCACCGGGCGAGGTGGCCAACACCATCGGGGGCATCAACCAGCGCGGACCCAGCGTGAAGGCAGTCACCGGGCCGCCGGCATCACGAAGCCGCTCAGTCCCATGGCTGAATTCCTTCACCGCTGCGAGGCGCTGGCGATAAGGGAGCGGGTTCACCGGCGGCCTAGGCAAGGACTTGCTCCCATTGCCTGAATGGCCCGAAAGCTGACCCACATTTCCTCCTCGGCAGCGCGCGCCCGCTCGACAATCAACCCTAACGAGCCTGAGCGACCTGGCATGCTGTCCCATGTCGGCAAGAATGGAAAACCACCCGGCGCGACGACGTTCGGCTAAGGATAGTCATGGATGCCGTTGGTGCCGGGCCCTGACGCCAATCAGGAAAGGTACGCGGTGAAAACAATTCGGCCCTTGTGGCGGGTACCTGGAATTGTCATACGCGAACGAATTCACCCGGCCGGACGCGAGCGCACTCCGGAGCCGATGGTGATGAACGATCCGGAGGCGGTGGCAGAATTCCACGCCGGAGGTGCGTCCAACCCGGGTATGAGAGGGGTCTACGACTTCTGTGCCCGCGCACTCGACGCGCTGCTGCCATCCGGCGGTCATCTGCTGGACCTCGGCGTCGGGTCAGGCCGCGCCCTCAGCGCCGTGTTGCGTCGACGGCCCGATGTTCGGGCGACGGCGGTCGATCTTGCCCCCAATATGCTGTCCACGGCGCGCAAGCTATTCGACGAAGAAGGCCTTGGTGATCGCGCCGAACTGGTTGAGGCGGACATCACTACGCTGCGCGAGCCGATTGCCACGCGGCCGTGGGACGCGATCTCGTGCATGTGGACGCTGCATCAGTTACCAGATTTCGACGTCCTACGCGGTGCCCTGAGCCAGGTGGCCGCCATACAGCGGCGCAGCGGCGCTGCGGTGTGGATCACCGACTTTCACCGTCTGCGGGACCCGGCGGCCGTCGCCAAAATGTTGGTCTGTGTCGACCCGGACTCTCCCGAAGTACTGCGCCGGGATGCGATGGCGAGCGAGGCGGCGGCGTTCACCTTCGCCGAGTTATCGACAGAGCTTTCCGCGTCTGGACTGCATGGAATGCACTCTGGCCACTCGACACCTCTTCCCTATCTGCAGGCGTATTGGATGTTCGGTGCCCGCGGCAAACCGGGCATCGTCAGCGGCACGCGTGGAAGCGAGCTGCGCGGTCAGGCCCGCCGGGAGGCGGCAATGTTGCGCTGGGGATTTACGGCCAAGCCATTCTGAAGCAGTGTCGTGATCGCGGGCGCGCACATGCGGCGCAACTCGCGTTGGGAGCAGATCTCAGTTGCGCTGCCAGCGGACTCGGTCTGTGCTGCGCCGACTCGGAACCGAGGCCGACGGCGCAGCGGTGAACCGCAAGACCAAGACGATCGCCTCGTCGGCGTCAGTGCCGGCCATGCGCATGAAGTCGCTCTGCAACTGATCGAGTTCGTCGGCGAAGCGAGAAGACAACTCGGCGAGGTCTGCCGCAGTCCGAGCGTGCAGGAACACAGGTGACAACGGCTGGACGCTGAGACCTTCGCGCTGGGCAATGATCCATACCGCCTCGACGGCTGACCCGCCCCTGGCGTAGTCGCTAAGGCTGTCTCCGGTCACGGTGATAACTGCCAGCGCTGAGCTGTCCAGGACTCGGTCGCGCATGTCATCGCCTAGCGCGCTGCCGGCATTCCATTCCGCCAGGTGCGCCATCACGTCGGACCGGCGTAAGACACCGAACTGCGCCAGGTTGGTGACATCGAGTTCGAGTGTGCGTACGTCGATACCGGTGTCGGGGTCAGGATCTCCAGGCCAGCGAAGCTCCGAGATCATCTCGTGATGCAGTTGCGGCGTCAGGTATCGGATGCGGTCAGCGGCACCGAAAATTGCTGCGACCCGCACAAAATCGCCACGGTCGGTCATTAGGTGAAGACGCGCACCTTCGCGCTCGGCGGTGGCGGTGAGTAATTTGATCGTCTCGTGGTCGAGTGGTTGAAACGTTCCGTGACGGCGGTTCGTGCAGCGGGTGAGCATTGCGTCATACAGTTCGGCAAGGCCAGGGTCATTGCCCTGGCCGAACGTCATCGTCGCCTGAAGTGGGGATCCATCAACGTCTTCCGAGACGCTCACTGAACCGAGCACACCTCGCGCCGCAGCAGCGACCCTGATGTTGAAGAGGGCGGCACCCACCGCGACAGCGCTCCCGCGGAAACCGACGTCCATCGTCGACGTGTGCTCTGCGGCCACGCTGACGCTGACTCCTGCCGGATCGGCATCGATAACCCACGGCTGCATATTGCCCCCTGACGGTGCCCGCATAGCGGCGGCGACAACAGTGTCGTCAACTGTCGAAGGCACTAAGTCGTTGGTAGGCGCGCCTTCAAGCGCCGGGTGGTGCACCGTGATCTCGGGTTGCTCGAGTCGATTCAGCTCCCAGCCAACATCGATGCGGCCCCGACCAGATCTCTGGGCTTCGCCCAGACCGATTCTGCGCACAGCTTCTGCCACAGCTGACGCGCCGATGATGACGTCGGATGCCAGCTGCGGCCACGTGGACAGCGACCGGTTGATCTCGATCAGCGATGCAGCAGTGCGAGGTGAGATTCGTTCAGCTTCTAGGTGACGCAGCATGTGTGGGATCTTTTCCCGGTTACTCATGCCGGGCAGCAGGCCGACATCTAGCTCGCCCAGCAGTCCGTGCATGATCGGACGCTCGGGTTCCTCATCGAAGCGTTCCACATCGATCATTCCGCGGTCACTTGTCGCCATGAGTACCGGAATACGGCGGTCACGGGCGCCGATGCGCACGACGGCCTTCATGTCGAGCGAATCGCATTCCTCGACGATGATGTCGAGTCCATCCAAGAATGCATCGACCGTCTCGAGGGTGAGCCCGGCGTCGAACACGTCCACCGCCAGGTAAGGGTCGAGCTCGGCGATCCTACGTGCGGCCACGTGGGCTTTGTTGAGCCCAAGATCGAAAACCGTCGCCGGCACTCGGTTCAGATTCGACAATTCCAGGCGATCGAAATCAGCCAGCCGAAGTGTTCCGCACAAGCCCGCCACCGCCAACGTATGAGCGATTACGTGGCCGACACTGAGACCGGCAACTCCAACCGTCAGCGAGTTAAGCCGGGCCTGTTCTTCGATGGTGATGATGTTTCTGTTGCGATCCAGGCGCAGCGCCCGAAACCCGCACGGGCCCAGCACCGAAACGACGCAGCGCCGCCACGGGAAGTAAGCCCACCGACCCGGCTCGAGGAGGAGGTCCTCACCGAGCGCCGGACGGAGATCGCGCAAGCCTGAAAGTTGCGCGTTGCGGTGGTCGAGAAACTCCACAGTGGGATCTGCCCGTAGCCGCTCCAATACTGAATAATCTGAGGGCTTATTCGCATCCAGAATCTGTGCCTTGTAAGAGTTGGCGTCGGACTTCGTCACGGTGACCCCACCTCGCTGTTAAGCACCATATCGCGGAAGAGCGCGCATCGATGGCGATCTTGACGTAGCGGCAACTGTACCTTCCGATCAGATCGCCGTTCGCAGCACGCTCAGAATACGTTTGCGCTGCATCTCAGCAACATTTTGTCCGAAAAAATACTGTGCGAGAATACTTGCCGCCACTCCCTTTGCAACGCAACCGCATTCGGGTATGCAGAAAGTGACGTCTCCGCGGTCGGCTGCAGTTGAACGGCAGCATGCAGTTCGGCGGCTCCGCCGGCGAGGGGCATCGCTGTTCGTGCCGGCGCCATAACACTGCAGCGGCACTGGCCCAGATCACACGCCAAACGACGGGCAGCAAGCGGAGCATCATTGCCGGCGTACCGGACGCCACCAAACCCACCACAAGAACTTAGCTGCCGCCGCTGACTCTGCAAGCGAGGCCGTCGATGCCCTTCAAAGACACAAATTCGGGCGCCCTCGGCCCCGAGCGGCGCGCTTCCTGAGCACTGCGCCGACAGCCGGGTCTCATCGATCAGCGTCGGTCTGGTGCCTTCCACGAACGCTGCGGCGGCTGGTTGGTCACCGTGGCCTGGCGTCGGTTCCTCGATGTGACGCGGGCGGACGTCGCGCCGGGCTGGCGGCACTCGCGGCGGTCGGTGCTTCACTGCCTTGCTCCGCGGTGGCCGCCCACCTGCACGAGCGCGACCACCTGACGCGCCAGGCCGCCCGGCTCAACGCCCGCCGTGCCGCTGACAGATCACGCTCGGATTCGCGGTCAGATGCCGGGCAACGAAAAGGGGCTCGGCGCAGGCGGATTCACTCCCGGTATCTGCAGTGGGGTGGGTGACGGCGACCCGCCGGGGATTCCGAACGGCGACGCGCCGGGAAGCCCCAACGGCGACGCGCCGGGAATTCCCAACGGCGACGCGCCGGGGATTCCGAACGGCATAGTGGGTGTGCCGCCTCCGGTCAACGGGAAGGGCAGCTGACCGTTGGCGAGCGCGGTCATGAACGCCGGGCACTGTGACTGGATCACCTGGCCGGCGACGAAGCCAGCGATCGGCGGGGCGAGACCGCCGTTGCCGCTCGCCTGCGTCGCGGTGCTGGCGAACTGGCTGCCCGGCTGGACCAGGAGCGGACAGAGCGACACCGCGATCTGCGCGATCGCGGAGCTGATCGGGCCGTTGTTGCCGATGCCGACGGTGCTGAGCACGCTCGTGATCGAGTCGTCAATGGGATCGGCGTGCGCGGGCGTGGACCAGGTGACGGCGGCGACGACGATCGCCACCGACACCACGACAGGTCGAAGCACCAGAGCGGACGCCGCGATGACATCGACCGCGCCGATTTGTGTCCGTCCCGTTCTCACCCTCGCCGGCCGCTTGGTCCAGATGGCTCGGCTGTGCAATGTCGCCGTGGTCATATCCGCGTTCCCCGTTCCCCGAAGGACTCGTGCTCATCAAGCACAAATTTCACTTTGGTTACGTTGGTTCACAGGGGTCACATTTGCACCACGGTCGGGTCACTGTTTGACACCTATGCGTTTCGCTGCCGGTGTCTGTGAGCCCCCGATGAGACCCTGTGCGGTTTGCCGACCACTGTTCACACGGCCGCGACGGCGCACTCCGCGACATGGCGGTTTCGGGTGTCGGTGAGGAATCTGGCCACCTCCACGGCGCACCGCCGTGCCTGGGACGTGTCGACCAGGTCGAAGGCGTGGCCCGCCCTCGGTATCTCGCAGTACTCCACGGGTTTGCGTGACACGGCCCGGAGCGCCGCACGGAACGTTCGTGCCTCGTCGACCGGGATGATCGTGTCCTGCTCACCGTGAACCAGCAGAAACGACGGCGCGTCCTCGTGGACGCGCGCCACCGGCGATGCGGCTTCGTACACTTCGGGGTGTCGAGACTGGCTGTGCCGCACCACGACTCGCTCGAGGAAGGCCTGGAAGTTTCGGCGTGTCGCCGTCGAGCGGTCCTGCCAGTCATAGCGACCGTAGATTCCGACCACCGCGTCGACCGATGTGTCGGCACACCCATCCCTGCTTGACCAGATGAGACAGCAGAGTGTGGCCCTGCAGCACGCGCGTGCCCTGCACCCATGCCCCGCCGGGCACGAACAGCGGTACCGGAGCGGGGCCCGGGGGAAGATCGGATCGGCGCCACACATCGAGCAGCTGGGCCGGGTGATCGCCGTACCGCACCGAGCTGCGGTACAGGCACCGTCGTCGCTGCGCACGGAAGCGCACGAACGGTGGCACGCGGCTGGCGCCCGCAACGTCCTGCACCTCGGCGGCCGGCGCGGCAACGCCTGCACCGGCGCGGCGCTTGACGGCGGCCCGCAGCAGCCGGCGCGTAATCACCGCCCCACAGCGCCATGGCGGTCAGGCCGGGGAATTGTTCGAGATGCCTGCCCACCACGGGCATCGACGAGTAGAACCTGGTCGAGGCCAACACCACGTCGACTGGGTCAGCCGGTGTCGGATCATGCGACGCCTTCCTCGCGGCGGTGCGGACGCCGGCCTGCTGCAGCGGTGACTGCATGTACGCTGCATCATTCGGTACGAAAGTCATGAGATCTGTCACTACGGTGGGCCATATGAAGTACTTGGACGTCGAAGGCGTCGGCCGGGTGAGCCGGATCGGATTGGGGACCTGGCAGTTCGGTTCCCGGGAGTGGGGCTACGGAGACAGCTACGCCGCCGGAACCGCGCGCGACATCGTGGCGCGCTCGCTCGCCCTGGGCGTGACCCTGTTCGACACGGCGGAGGTGTACGGACTCGGCCGCAGCGAACGCATCCTGGGCGAAGCCCTCGGCGACGCGCGCACCGAGGTGGCCGTGGCCAGCAAGATCATGCCGGTCGCGCCGTTTCCCGCGGTGGTCAGAAACCGCGAGCGGGCCAGTGCGCAACGGCTGCAACTGGGGCGTATTCCGCTTTACCAGATTCACCAGTCGAATCCCGTGGTCCCCGACTCGGTGATCATGCCGGGCATGCGCGACCTGCTCGACAGCGGTCGCATCGGTGCTGTCGGTGTATCGAATTACTCACTCGAGCGGTGGCGGAAGGCCGACGCCGCGCTCGGGCGGCCGGTCATCAGCAATCAGGTGGAATTCTCGCTCGCCCGTCCGCGGGCCCTGGACGATCTGGTGCCGTTCGCCGAACGTGAGAATCGCATCGTTATCGCCTACAGCCCGCTGGCTCAGGGACTGCTCGGCGGCCGGTACGGCCCCGACAATCGGCCTGGCGGTGTGCGCGCGCTCAATTCGCTGTTCGGCTCCGAGAACCTGCGCCGCGTCGAGCCGTTGCTGCAGACCCTGCGGGACGTGGCGAGTCAGACCGGCACCAAGCCTGCGCAGGTGGCACTCGCATGGCTCATCAGCCTGCCGGGCGTGGTGGCGATTCCCGGGGCGTCCAGCGTCGAGCAACTCGAGTTCAACGTCGCCGCGGCCGACATCGAGTTGACCGCGGAGTCACGTGATGCGCTCACGCAGGCCGCGCGTGCGTTCAGGCCGGTGTCGAGCCGGCGCTTCCTCACCGATCTGGTCCGCGAGAAGGTCGGTTGGGGGTAACCGCGCCGCGCGCGGGGGTGCAATGACTCCGGCCTTTCTAGTGGTGTGTCCTGTAATTAATTGATGATTCCTTGGTAGGCTTCACGCCATGAGGCAACCTGTTCCGGCTCTGTCGGTGTCTACAGGGCAGCGTGAGGTTCTCGAGTCGGTGGCGCGGTCGCAGTCCGCGCCGCATCGCGAGGTGGTCCGCGCGCGGGCGTTGTTGATGGCGGCCGACGGTCGGGCGAACACGGCGATCGCGGAATCGTTGTCGGTGTCGCCGGGGTCGGTCAGCAGCTGGCGCGCCCGGTTCGCCGAGGAGGGGCTGGTCAAGTTCGCCCAAGTCCGCGAGGGCCGGGGTCGCAAGAAGACGATCCCCCAGGACAAGATCGATGAGATCGTGGATCTGACACTGAACTACCGTCCCGAGGGCGAAACCCATTGGAGCTGCCGGACCATGGCCGCGGCTACCGGGGTGTCGAAATCGACTGTGCAGCAGGTGTGGTCGGCCCGGGGCCTCAAACCGCACCGGGTCGAGACGTTCAAGCTGTCCAACGATCCGAACTTCGAGGAGAAGCTGGTCGATGTCGTGGGGCTCTATCTGAATCCCCCCGAGAAGGCCATCGTCTTGTGCGCCGATGAGAAGTCCTCGGTGCAGGCGCTCGACCGCACCCAGGCATCGCTGCCGATGGTCAAGGGGCGGGGCGAGACGATGACCCACGACTACAAGCGCCACGGCACCACCACCCTGTTCGCCGCTCTGAACGTGCTGACCGGCATGATCATCAGCCAGTGCATGCCCCGGCACCGGCATCAGGAATGGTTGAAATTCCTCAAGAGCATCGACCGGCAGGTCCCCAAGGACCTGCAGATCCACCTGATCCTGGACAACTACGCCACCCACACCCACGACGATGTCCGCCAGTGGCTGGATAAACACCCCCGGTTCCACCTCCACTTCACCCCGACATCGTCGTCCTGGCTCAACCTCGTCGAACGCTGGTTCCGGGAACTGACCGACAAAGCGTTGCGGCGCGGGGTCTTCCACTCAGTGCCGGACCTCGTCGCCTCCATCCAGGAATACATCGACGCCCACAACAACGACCCCAAACCCTACGTGTGGACCGCCACCGCCGAGTCCATCCTGGCCAAAGTCGCACGCGGCCGGATCACACTCGAAAAAGTCAGCTAAAAGCAGGACACACCACTAGGATCGCCGAGCACTTTATTGACCGCATGTTCCAAAACTCGCTAGGATTCTGGTCCGAAAGGTCCACAAAACCGAAGGGACGTGCACCATGGGACGACTGGAGTCGAAGACCGCGTTGGTGACGGGGGCTTCTTCGGGGATCGGCCGGGCCATCGCCGCGCGCTTCGTCGAAGAGGGTGCCCGGGTGTTCGCGACCGGACGCCGGCAGGATGCACTTGACGAGTTGGCGGCCGAATTGGGTTCCGCCGTGACTGCGATCCGCGCCGATGCCTCGAACCTGGCTGAGCTCGACACCCTCTACGAAGCGATCGAGTCGGCCGGGTCGCGGCTCGACATCGTCGTGGCCAACGCCGGTGGCGGCACCTTCGCCACCCTCGAGAACCTCACGCCGGACAGCTTTGACGAGACGTTCGGAAGCAACGTCCGCGGAACGGTATTCACCGTCAAGAAGGCCCTGCCATTGCTGAACGACGGCGGCTCCATCATCGTGACCGGTTCGACGTCGGCGTCGCACGCGATCAGCGCCTTCGGGGTCTACTCGGCGAGCAAGGCGGCCATCGCCCAGTTCGTCCGGGTGTGGGCGATGGAACTCGCAGACCGGCGGATTCGCGTCAACACCCTGGTGCCCGGGCCGACCGAGACACCAGGGCTGGCGGGGTTGGCCGCGACCCCGGCCGAGTCGCAACGCCTGCTGGCCGGGGAGGCCGCCCGGGTACCGCTGCGCCGACTCGGGCAGCCGAGCGAGATCGCGGCCGGTGCGCTGTTCCTCGCGTCGGACGACGCCAGTTTCGTCACCGGCAGCGAACTGTTCCTCGATGGTGGGGAATCGCGCGCCTGACGCTTCCGGCGCGCCGTGCCTCACGGGAGTCGATGGACGGCGCGCCTTCCCGACCGCGGCAGCGGCGGCGGATCGGCATCGAACCCGTTGTGCGCGAAGCGTGTCCAGCGTGCACGCAGTCCCCGGCCGGTGGTCGCGAGTGTCGCCTGAGACGCGCCGTCCAGCATCGGCGCCGCATCCCATGCCCGGGGGCACCGAGCAGGAACGGCAGCTCGATACAGTGGCACGCGCCCAGCGGGCTGTGCGGAGGCGCCCAGTCGAAGCGGTACACCCCGGCACGGCCGCCCGCGTTCCGATGGCGGCGGGCGAATCGGCGGGCCGGCCGGCCGAAGACCTTCGCGGTCACCCGCACCGTCAGGGGTTTACGAACAAGCGTGCCGATCCATCGGCGATTCACCAGCGCCGCCAGCCGAACGCTCAGGTCGAGAAACGGCCCCGCGTCCTGTCTGGTCCAGCCGATGATGACGTCGATTCGCTTGGCCGCCTCGTTCCAGCGGTCCTCGACGTCGCCTTCGGGCGGCAGCAGAAAGTGGCCCAGCTGTGGCCCAAAGGCCATCAGGCCCTTGATCACGAAGTCTTGAGCGACCGCGGCGGCGATGCGTTGGGCGTCGAGAATCGCCGCGACCGGCGCCCGCTGCGGATCATCGGGAAGGGCGGCAAGGGCGGCTCTGCCGACGGCGTCGCTCATCGGAGTCCGGCCGAAACGCACTCCCAGCGGGGTACTTTGCAAAATCGCCCGATGAAACAGCCCCGCTGCGCCGTCGGCAGCCATCAGGCACGTTATCGAATCACCGCCGGCCGACTGGCCGAAGACGGTCACGTTGGTCGGGTCACCGCCGAAGGCCGCGATGTTGTCGGCTACCCAGCGCAGCGCCTCGATCTGATCCAGCAGGCCGAGGTTCGCCGGGCTGACTCCATCGATCGCCAGGTATCCCAGGATGCCGAGCCGGTAGTTGACCGTCACCACCACCACGTCACCTTCGGTGACCAGTCCGCTCGGGTCGTAGACCGGGGCGCCCCCGCTGCCGGAGATGTAGGCGCCACCGTGAAACCACACCATCACCGGACGGGTGCGTCCATCCGGTGACGGCGCGGTCACCGAGACCGCCAGACAGTCCTCGTCGAAGCTGGACGAGGCCATGATCGGCCCGGTGACCATTGCCAGGCGGAACTCGGCTTGGGGGCACGCAGGACCGGTCCGTGTGGCGTCGACGACGCCGTCCCATGAGGGCATCCGTAAACACTCCGCGAATCGCCGAGCCCGCGCATAACGCAGGCCCCGCGCCTGCATGACCCCGGAGTCTTCGTGAACCCGCACGTCACCGCCGGGCAGTTCGACGATTCGTTCGCCCATGGTCGTATCGTCCTCCTTCGATCGTTGTTACTGTCGAATAGATGAGCGAACTCGCCCGGGTGATCCCGTGGACGACGCTCTCGCCCGGCATCGTCGTCTCCGAGCAGGTCCAGCACACCGGGGCCTGCAGTCAGAGCGACTCCTCATCGCACGTGTTCGTGTTGCAGGCCAGGCCGGTGAACTTCGCGCGGCAGTCGTGGGAGGGAGTCCGGCGCGAAGGAGGCATGCCTTCCGGAGAACTGGCCGTACTGCCCGCCGGCCTTCCCATGGATTGGCAGTGGGAGGGTACGGTGCAGTCCCTGCACGTATGCGTCGACACCGCCGTCGCCCACGATCTCACGGCGGGACTGCTGAATCGCGCCAAAGTCGAGGTGGCGCCACATTTTTCACTCGCCGATGCGTTGGCGCGGCACCTCATGGAGGTGATCGGCATGGAGGCGGCGGCCGGGACCGATGCCCTGCGGGCCGAAGAACTCGTGCAACGGCTGCTCACGCGGGTGTCCCCGGGCTCGGCTGCGCCCCGGCGCCGCACCGGACGAGGTCTGCCCCGGAGCCGGCTCAACGAGGTATTGGGTTGGGTGGAAGACCATGTCTCCCAGCCGATTTCAACTCGCCAGCTGGCCGCGGTGGCCGGCGCCGAATCGTCATGGTTCAACCGGCTGTTCACCGCCAGCGTCGGGTGTTCGTCGTACCGGTACGTGCTGCGGCGCCGGGTCCTGCATGCGCAGCGTGCGCTCCGGGCCGGCACGACCCCCGCGGCGGCCGCGGCGATGTCCGGCTTCGTGGACCAAGCCCACCTCACGCGCCACTTCAAGGCGACGGTCGGCACCACCCCGGCGGCGTGGGCCCGTCGTATCAGGGATTAGCGCGAAACGTACAAGACGGCAATGTGGTCGCGGGAGCACGCTGGACGGCGTGATGTCATGGGGATCATCTGGGCCGCCTCTGCAGGGCAAGGTCGCCGTCGTCACCGGCAGTAGCCGGGGTATCGGGCGGGCGATCGCGCGGCGACTGGCGCGCGACGGTGCACTGGTCGTCGTGAACTACGTCGCGAATGCCGACGCGGCGTCCGAGGTGGTGTCCGGGATCGAGGCGAGCGGCGGCGAGGCCTTCGCCGTCGGAGCCGACGTGTCGTCGAAGGCGGGCATCCACGCATTGTTCGCGACATGCGACGCCGAGTTGCGGGCGCGCCGCGGCGACAACGGCATCGACATTCTGGTCAACAACGCCGGCGCGGGCCGGTTCGGCGGCCCGGCGGACACCACCGAGGAGATCTTCGACCTGGTCTTCGCCGCCGACGTCAAGGGCCCGTTCTTCGTCACCCAGGCCGCGATTCCGCGGTTGCGCGACGGAGGTCGGGTCATCACCATCTCGTCGGGGCGGTCCAAACGGCCGACCGCCAGCACCGCGGCGTACTGCATGGCCAAGGCCGCCGTCGACACGCACATCGTGATGCTCGCCGCCGAACTCGGCGAGCGCCGGATCACGGCGAATGTGCTGGCGCCGGGATGGACGGTGACCGACCAGAGCGAGGAGTTCCTCGGCGACGACACGAATCAGCGGGAGATCGCGGCGGCCACCGCGCTGCGGAGGCTCGGCCAGCCCGACGACATTGCGGCGGTGGCGGCGTTCCTCGCATCCGACGACGGCCGTTGGGTGACCGGACAGTACGTCGAAGCCAGCGGCGGCTTCGATCTGGTCGCTATTCGCTGACGACCACGGCCGTCGGTGCGGGTCGGTGCGGTCGGAAGTGCTCCGGCGAGGTGACTACGCTTCAGGTCGTGCTTGATGCCTTGTGGGCCGCCGCCACCCGCCATCCGTTTCTCGACGCCGTGCGTGACGGCAACATCACCGTTACGGCATTCGACCGGTGGCTGGTGCAGGACGCTCTGTTCGTCGGCGACCTGCTCAGCTTCCAGGCGCGGCTGCTCGCCCGCGCGCCACGGCCGGCGCAGACCGTGCTTGTCGGCGGATGCGCTGCGCTGGTGGCCGAGCTGGACTGGTTCGAGGTCCAAGCGGCGCGGCGCGGGATCGACCTCGATCAGCCGGCGCTCCCGGCGACCCTGGCCTATCGGGACCTCTTGGCCCGGCTCGACGCCGCGCCGACCGACGACGCATTGACGGGGCTGTGGGTGCTCGAGCGGGTGTACCTACTCGCGTGGGGATCCGCGGCATCGGACGATTCGCCTTTCCGAGAGTTCGTAGCTCATTGGACCGAACCGGATTTCGCGACCTACGTCGAGGCGCTCGGCAAGCTGGCGATCCTCGACGGGCGGGACGAACTGATCGGCGACGTCCTCTCCCACGAGGTGGCGTTCTGGGATATGGCCCTGGCATGAGCCTGTCCGATCGACTGTGGTCAGCGAACAGTGACCTGGCTGACTGCACACTCGCGCATCCATTCGTGCAGGGTCTCGGCGACGGCTCGCTGGACCGCGACGCATTCGCGGGCTATGTGGCGCAAGATGCGTTCTTCCTCGAATCCTTCGCCCGTGCTTACGCGCTCGGGCTGGCTCGAAGTTCCGATACCTCGACACTGCTCACGCTGTCCGCTCTGATCGCAGGCGTCAGCGAGGAGTTGGGCTTGCACTCGTCATACGCCGCCCGGTGGGGCATCGACATGGCCGGCGTCGAACCGTCATCGGCAACGTCGGCCTATACCGACTTTTTGCTCGCCACCGCCGCCACGGGCGGACTGGGCATGGTGTTCGCGGCGATGACGCCGTGTATGCGCCTCTATGCGTGGCTGGGCGCATCGCTCGACGCGAGTTCGGCGGGGCAGTACGCGGAGTGGGTCCAGACCTATGCCGATCCGGATTTCGAGGCGCTGGCGTCACAACTGGAAGGACTGCTCGACCAGCATGGTGATGATGGCCCGGCGGTGCGGGCGGCCTACCGCCGTGCGATGCACCTCGAGTTGGCATTCTTCGAATCGGCACTGACCGCCTCGGGCTGAGCTGTCCCGTCCGGTTTGGTCCGCGGTGCCGCGGGTAGGCGTACCCCGAACGAACTACGTCCACCCGGAAGGTCACTGCAATGGGATTCCCCGAGCAACAGCAAGAGGTGCCCGGTAGGCAATCGGCGATGGATCCGGTGCCTGACTGTGGGGAGAAGAGCTATCGTGGCTCGGCACGCCTGGCCGGTAAGCGCGCCGTCATCACGGGCGGAGACAGCGGCATCGGTCGCGCCGTTGCGATTGCTTACGCCCGTGAAGGTGCCGACGTGCTGATCGCTTATCTCGACGAGGACGACGACGCCGCCGACGTGGCGCGGTTGGTGGAGCAAGAGGGCCGCAAATGCGTTCTGGCCCGCGGCGATCTGTCTGATCCGGCGCACTGCCGCAGCGTGATCGAGCGGGCTGCAACAGAATTCGGCGGTATCGACATCCTGGTGAGCAATGCCGCTTATCAGATGAGTCACGACTCGCTCGATGAGATCAGCGACGACGAGTGGGACTACACATTCCGGACCAACGTCGGCGCCTACTTCCATCTTGTCAAGGCGGCGGTACCCCATATGCCTCCGGGCGCGTCGATCATCGGTAGTTCGTCGGTCAATTCCGATATGCCTTCGCCGCAGCTGGCCCCGTATGCGGCCACCAAGGCGGCGATAGCCAATTTCTCCGCCAGCCTCGCTCAGCTGCTCGGCGACAAAGGTATTCGAGTCAACAGTGTCGCGCCCGGTCCGATCTGGACTCCGCTGATCCCGTCCACCATGCCGCCTCAAAAGGTGGCGTCGTTCGGAGAGAATACGCCGCTGGGTCGCGCTGGGCAGCCCGCCGAATTGGCACCTGTGTACGTACTCCTGGCCTCCGACGAGGGCAGCTATATCTCGGGCGCCAGGATCGCGGTCACGGGCGGCAGACCGATCTTGTGAGACGCAGGTTTTGACGGATCGGTCCCGGGTACACGCCGTCGTACCGGCGCATTGCCGACGGCCGGTGGATTGCCAGGAGAAGCGATGAACCATCCAAGCCCCGCTAAAGCCCCAGCTGGCGGTGCCGTCGACGACCTGTCCACGGTGCAGCTGATCGAACGCCTGCAGACGCAGGTGTCGACGCTGGTGCGCACGGAGATCACCGACGCGCTCAACGAAGTGAAGACGAAAAGTACGCGACTGGGCATCGGTGCCGGTATCTCCGGCACCGGCGCCCTGCTTGTGTTGTACGGCCTGGCCGCCTTGATCGCGGCCGCCGTTCTCGGCCTCGCGACGGCAATGGCCCCATGGCTGGCCGCGCTGATCGTCGGCGCCGTGGTCGTCGTCGTCGGCGCCGCACTCACAGCCGTCGGCACCGCCAGGGCCAAGCGCGCCGTGCCACCTCTCCCCGAGCACACTGCTGAGAACGTCCGCCATGACGTCGCGGCGATGAAGGGGCAACACGCATGAGCGACACCGACCCGGCCGCCGTGACTCCGCCGGATGGCGCGACAGCCGACTCGCCGCCGCCCAGCCTGGATCAACAGCGGGAAGAGTTGGCGGAGACCGTCGACGCCTTGCGTGCCAAACTCGACGTACCCACTCGCATCAAAGCCGCGGTGCAGGAGCAAGCGCAGCGCCTCAACGACAACACGGCGCTGCGCAACGGACTGCTCATCGCAGTGCTGGCTGCAACCACTCTGGTCATCGTCCGCCGATACCGGGCACGCCGGCGGCGCTGACGGCATCCCGGCTTCACCACGTCACCACGTCACCAATCTGTGAATTCTGCAAGGAAAGGCGGCGGCACGGACCTTTGCCTTTCACTCGTTGTGGGCGGCCTCACATCATGATCCGAAACCTACTGATACAGGGGGCTTCGCGTCATGACGTCAGAACAGCAGGCAGTTACCGAAACGCCGCCGGCCAGATCGGTGGCAGGCAATGTTATTCGCGGATCACTCGGCAACTTGATCGAGTGGTATGACTGGTACGCCTACGCCGCTTTCAGCATCTACTTCGCCAGCGTCTTCTTCCCATCGGGAAATCAGACCGCCCAACTCTTGAACACGGCCGGCATCTTTGCGGTTGGATTCCTGGTGCGGCCGCTCGGCGGCTGGGTGTTCGGTCGGTATGCCGACCGGTTCGGCCGCCGCTCGGCACTGACCCTGTCGGTGACATTGATGGGCATCGGTTCCCTCGGTATCGCCGTCCTGCCGGGTTACGCCCAGATCGGCGCACTGGCGCCCATCCTTTTGGTGGCACTGCGGCTCCTGCAGGGGTTGTCGCTGGGAGGCGAATACGGCACCTCGGCAACATATTTGAGCGAGGTGGCCACCCCGCACCGGCGCGGCTTCTACTCCTCGTTCCAGTATGTAACGCTGACCAGCGGCCAACTGTTGGCGCTGGGCGTGCAGATCGTCCTGCAGCAGGTGCTCACCGCGGAGCAGATGCATTCCTGGGGCTGGCGCGTCGCGTTCGTCATCGGAGCGGCAGCCGCCGTGGCGGTCATGTGGCTGCGGCGCACGATGGACGAGTCGGAGAACTTCAAACTCGCTGTCCGAGAGGACAACGCGAGTTCCGAGCGGGGAAGCCTGCGAATCCTGCTGTCCTATCCGCGGGAATGCCTGACCGTCGTAGGACTCACGCTGGGCGGGACCATCGCGTTCTACACGTTCACCACGTACATGCAAAAGTTCATGATCAACACTGCAGGCCTGCCGAAGGAGCAGGTGACGTGGATCAACTTCATTGCCCTTGCCCTTTTCGTCTGCCTTCAACCGGCGTTCGGGGCACTGTCAGACCGGATCGGTCGGCGGCCGCTGCTGATCGCCTTCGGGATCGGTGCGACGCTGTGCAGCGTCCCACTGCTCACCGCGGTATCCCACACCGGCTCCGCGTTGCCGGCGTTCGGTCTGATGATGCTGGGGTTGATCATCGTGTCCGGTTACACGTCGATCAACGCCGTGGTGAAAGCGGAACTCTTCCCCGCCCGCATCCGGGCGCTCGGCGTCGGGTTGCCGTATGCGCTCACCGTCGCGATCTTCGGCGGCACCACCGAGTATGTCGCGCTGGGTTTGAAGAACATCGGCCGCGAAACCTGGTTCTTCTACTACGTCGCCGGGTGCGCACTCATCTCGTTGCTGGTCTACGTGTTCATGGGCGAATCGTCGCGCCGCTCGTATCTGGAGCTGGAGCTGGAGACGAGCGAACTGCGTGCCGCCGGACACCAGCTCGCCGATACCGCGACAGTTTCGGCGAAGGGTTCATAGCATCAGCGGCATGCGGGTGCTGCTTGTCGAGGATGACGAGGGGGTCGCGTCGGCGCTGGTCGAGCTTCTCGGCCACGCCGGCGCGTCCGTCGTCCGAACGAGCCGTGGCGCCGACGCACTTCATCGTGTCAAGGGTTGCGATCTGGTGTTGCTCGACTTGGGCCTGCCCGATATGGATGGCCTGGACGTGCTCCGCACGCTCCGGCGCGCATCAGCGGTGCCCGTCATCATCATGACCGCCAGGGACAGCGACGGCGCCGTGGTGCTCGGTCTACGCGCGGGCGCCGACGACTATCTGGTCAAACCGGTCCGTAAAGCGGTGCTACTGGCTCGTGTTGACGCGGTCATGCGACGGTTGCGCCGAGCCACAGGCGATGCCACTTCACATCCCGGACCGGTCCTCGCGGGTCCCGTCACGATCGACACCGAGCGCCACGAGGTCACCCTGTCGGGAAGTACACAGGCGCTCACCAAGACCGAGTTTCAGATCCTCGCGACGCTGGCCGCCCGTCAGGGGGAGGCGGTCAGTCGAGAAGAGCTGATGCTCGACGTGTGGGGCACCGCGGTTGTCGGCCGATCCAGGTCCTTGGACTTCTTCATCGGACAGATCCGGGCCAAGCTCGCCGGTCTTCCGCTGCAGACCGTGCGTGGATTCGGTTTTCGGCTGGACACCTGACATGGGTCTGCGGGTTCGCGCCGTCCTTGTCGTCCTCTTGCTGATGGCGGTGGTGGCGCTGGCAGTCCCGTTGGCGTTGAGTCTGGCCGACCGCCGGACCGCTGCACTCGCCGCGGAGCGGGACCGGCAGCTGTCCGCGCTCGCCGACGCGGCCGCGATGCCCGGAAGCCCGCTGCAGAGTCTGGTCGACCGGTATCACGATGTGTACGGGGAAGGTCTGCTGATCATCGATTCCGACGGTAGAACGCTGGCCGCACGCGAACTGGGCATCTCTGAGCCCGGCGTCGCGATGGCGACCGGCCACGCTCTCGTCGACGCACCCGCGTCGCAGTGGACACGAATCCTGCCGTGGGACCGAGACCGGCTGCTCGCGGCCACAGGTGTGCGAAGTGAGGGAGAACTGGTCGGCGCCGCCGTCCTGGCGGTGGACACTACGGTCGCGGCGCGCGATATCGCGATCGGCTGGATATGGGTTGCGGTCGGCTGTATCGCCCTGCTCGTCCTTGCGGTGGCGGTCGCTCGGGCGCTCACCCGGTGGGTGCTGCGGCCGATGGACGGGTTGGAGCGCGCGGTTGCCGAGATGACCGAAGGAATCGCCGGCCCACCGGCCAATGTGGCCGGGCCGCCGGAACTGCGCCACTTCACCTCCGCGTTCAACACGATGGCACAGGTGGTGCGGGCGTCTCTCGAACGGCAACGGCGCCTCGTTGCCGATGCCTCGCATCAATTGCGCAATCCACTCACTGCGGTCCGGTTACGGGCGGACACCCTGGAGGACTACGTGGTGGAGGCGGGCAGGCCGACATACGGCTCGATGACCGCGGAACTGGACCGCTTCGAGAACCTTCTGCAGCAGTTGCTTCGTCTCGCCCGCGCAGAGCAGGTCAGCGGCAGCCGCCAGGTGGGTCTGACCACCGCGGTGGCGGAGTCGACCGACCTCGATGACGTGATCGGGGAACGCCTCGCCTTCTGGCAGCCTGTCGCCGACCGCCGGCATCAGGAACTACGTTGCCGCACAAACCATTCCGACCTTTCAGTGCAGCTCGCTCGCCATGACGTGGAGCAGTTGCTCGATGTCGCGCTGGACAACGCGCTGCGTTACGCCGGGCCCGACACCACGGTCACGGTGTCGACCGAGGAGGCCGCCGACACCGTCGCACTGGTCGTGAGCGACAACGGATCCGGGCTGCCTGACGACGACCTCGCCAAAGCGGCGGCTCGTTTCTGGCGCGGACGGGACGACAGCGCGGGCACCGGTCTGGGCCTGGCGATCGCAGCCGAGATCGCCGCGGGTCACGGCGGAGCGATCGAGGTGCAGAGTGCGCCCGAGGGCGGACTGCTGGTCCGCTACCGCCTGCCGGTGGCGAGCGGGCCGTCATGCTGAGTTCCCCGAAGGCCCGATTGAGCCGTCGCGCATTCATGTTCGCGGCCGTGGCGGTGGCGGCCACCGGTTGCGTCCGCAACGAGCCCGGCGGTCGCCTTCGCCTGGCCGCGGGCGATCCCGGTGGGCTGTATCTGGCGTTCGCCGAGATCCTCGCGAAGCGGGTTCAGAACCGCTATCCAGATGTGACGGTCGAGGTCCTGCCCACCGAGGGCAGCGTCGAAAACCTGGCCCGCCTGCGTTCGGGAGACGCCGACATGGGCCTGGCACTGGCTGATGTGGCCGAACGGGATCGCGCCACCGGGCCAGCGGGATCACCACCACAGGCGGTGGCCAGGGTCTACGAGAATTACCTACAGGTAATCCTGCGCGAATCCGCTGCGGCACAACGGCTTCCCGATCTTGCGGGGATGCGGGTCTCCATCGGACCGCCCGGCTCTGGTGCCGCGGCGACCAGCGAGGTGCTGTTCGAAGCGGCCGGTCTCGGCGGGCGAGTAGAGATGCTGAGGTTTCGCCTGAGGGATGGACTGGCCCGGCTCGCGGACGGCGGCGTGGATGCGCTGGTCTGGTCGGGCGGAGTGCCGACTCCTGCGGTCGCCGAGCTGAATGCCGAACTGCGCCTGCGGATGCTCGACATCGGCCCGCTGGCCGCGCCGATGAGCCGCCTCGCCGGATACCCATACGTCGTCCGCCGTGTGCCGAGCGGCGATTATGTGCCGCCCGGTATCCGGTCTATCGGAGTGCCCGATCTGCTGTTGTGCCGCCAAGGCATCGAGCCCCACCTCGTCGCCGCGGTGGTGGACGTACTCGCCACGGACGCGGCGCAACTGGTGCCGCCCTACGTCCGGGGACTGCAGTACCTCGCTGCCCCGTCGATGATTCAGACCGGTCTCCTACCGCTGCATGCCGGTGCCGTCAGTGCCTACCGGAGGCTGCACGGCTGAGGCTGGATCCCGCGCCGGTCTCTCCGTGAATCTGTGGATCGTGCAAGGAAAACCGCGCCGGGGCATGATTTCTCTTCCCTTGCCGAGTCGGTCGAGCCATCATCAGCAGACGACGGAAGAAGGAGGCAGCTCATGATCATCACGGTCATCGCAACAGGCGCCTTCCTCTTGTTCGTGCTGGCCGGCGTCCTGGTGTTCTCGAAGCGTCGGCAGAACCTTGAAGACGGATACCAACGCACGATCCCGAACCTCGCCCGCGGGCGGGAGCGCCGGAGGATCTGGGCGGCGACAACGGCAAGCGCTGTCGGCATTTATTACACGAGTGGAGACGGTGGCGGCGGCTGCGGCGGCGGCGGTGGTTGCGCCGGCGGCGGTTGCGGCGGCGGTGGTTGCGGCGGCGGCTGCGGTGGCGGCTGAGATGACGGGCACGGAGAGCGGGACGACGCCCGGCGCGCTCGTCTAAAACGAAAGGGATTGTGATGAGATGGAATACGATCTTCAGGGCCGCGGTGGTCGTGACTTGCGCGCTGTTGGCCACTTCGGCGGTGACGCACGCCGACCCGTCGACACCGATGCCGGCGATCGAGTCCTCTGCCGCACAGCTGTGCAGTGCGATCGACGCCCATCCCACCCCGGGCGGCATCGTCGACGGGATGGCCGGCCTGGACAACAGGGGGCTTGATGAGATCGACGGGGCGCTGGTGTTGATCACGGCGATTCACCACGTCTGTCCGCAGCATGAGGCGTTGGTGATGGGCGTCATGGATGGGGTGGTCGCCGAAGAAGTCTGCACGGAGCCGACATGACGGCTGTCGAGTTTAATGCGATGTCCCACCTCGGGTCCGTGCCCCACGCGCAGTCCGAGCAGGAGCTGGTCGTGCGCTACCGCCGGCCGGACAACGGGTTTGGTGCCATGTGCTGGCTCGTCGTGGCCGCCGCCGGCAGCCTGTTGCTCGTGCTGCTGGGCTTGAAAGCGTGGGGCGCCGTGGGGTGTTGGGCTCTCGGGGTCTATCCCATCCCCATCGGGATCATGGGGACCTGGATGTCCTTGCGGGGTGTGCTCAAGCTCGCCGTCGTGATGAGACGGGGTGCGCGCCGGGACTGGTGGCTACGGCTTTCGACCGCCGGGTTCGAGATCAACGATCGACTGCGCAAACCGCATCGCGAACAGTGGCGCGGGATCGCCGAATTCACGCTTGCCGAATCTGTGGAGACCTTCGACGACGGCAGTTCCGCCGTCACAAAGCGTGTCGGCTTTCGCTACGTCCCCGAATGCCGCCGCAGGCGCGAAGATGGACGTTGGATCAGCGGGTGGCGTTCGCGTGACCGCGATGGAAGGCCGGACGGCTTCGTCATGGGTCACTGGGACCGACCGCTGGACGAGGCGGTCAGTCTGATGAATGTGTGGCGGGCCAGGTACACGGCACCCCGAGAGTTCCCGCCCATCGAAGCGCAGCGTCGACGGTCTCATCCTCGATCACGATCGGCCTCCCCCTGCTTGAATTTGACGGACGGTCGGATCGAGGTCGATTGTCCGGCAGTAGAACCCTATTCGGACTTTGAAAAGTTGTGAGCCGAGGAGAGCTTCACGCCAGGTCGAGCAGCTCCTAGTGGAAACCCCCGTAGCGGCGGTCAGGATCGACCAGGTGAACCTCCAGTATCGTGACAGATGTTGCCGGAGGGGTCTTTTCGACGCATCGGATGGTTCGAGCCAGGAGCGATGTAGAACTCGATCTCATCCCCACCGATGTTCTCGTGCGGGAACTCGCCGACGAGATGACCTGCGATCACCCCGCCGAACTCCCACCCGGCATCGCGACTCAGGCCCACGATGTGGTCGAACAACTGCTCGCCGGTGATGTCAGGGGTTTGGTCGAAGTGTGTGCGCCCGGCCTGCCAGATCTTGGGCAGGTCGGCCTGGAGTGCCAGCTTCGTCGGCTCGCTGCCCGACACGTAGGTGCGCCCGAGGTCGGCCTCCCATTCCTCGAATATCGGCCCGAAGTCCAAGAAGACGATGTCGTCGTCGGTGATCACCCGGTCCGGCGGATTCCCGCGGGCGGTCACCAACGTGTTTTCGCCGGACCGGACGATGCGCTTGTGCCAGTGCCGGGTGACACCGAACATCTCGGCGGCGATGTCTCGAATCTCGTTGGACAGCAAACGATCAGAGACTCCGGCGCGAACCAGTCCGCGATCGCTGACCTCGTCGAACAGTAGCTCCGCGTTGCGCTGGGCCTCGAGTAGACGCGCAACCCTGACAGCCTCTTCGATATCCGCGATGCTAGCGGCGCGTCAGCTCTCCAACCCGTCGGCGACGGCTCAGACGATGCGAATGAGCTTCTTGTTGACGAACTCGTCGATGCCGAAGCGGCCGAGCTCGCGGCCGAAGCCGGAGCGCTTGACCCCGCCGAACGGCAGCTCGGCCCCCTCGGCGCCGACGGCGTTGACGAACACCATGCCGGCATCGATCTTGTCGGCGACCCGCTTGGCCTGTTCGGCATCGGAGGTGAACACGTAGGACCCCAGTCCGAACGGGGTGTCGTTGGCCATCTCGACCGCCTCGTCCTCGGAGCTCACCCGGTAGACGGTGGCCACCGGCCCGAACAGCTCCTCCTTGTAGGACGGCGAGTCCGGCGAAACACCGGTCAGCACACCGGGCGGGAAGAACGCACCCTTGCGCTCACCCTCGGACACCAGCGTCGCACCGTCGGCGACGGCGCGATCGACCTGTTCGGCCAGCTTCTCGGCGGCCGCCACCGACGACAGCGGCGCCAGCCCGTCGGCCTTCTCCTTGACCTTGGCGGTGAACTTGGCCAGGAACTCGTCGTAGATGCTGTCGGCGACGATGAACCGCTTGGCCGCGTTACACGCCTGGCCGGTGTTCTCGAATCGACCGTCGATCGCGGCACTGACCGTGGCGTCCAGATCATCAGTCGACAGCAGGACGAACGGATCGGAGCCGCCGAGTTCGAGCACCACCTTCTTCAGGTTGCGGCCGGCGATCTCGGCCACCGCAGCACCCGCGCGCTCGGAACCGGTCAGCGAGACGCCCTGCACGCGGGGATCGGCGATCACGTCGGCGATCTGCTCGTTGGAGGCGTACACGTTGACGTATGCGCCCTCTGGATAGCCGGCGTCGTCGAAGATCTTCTGAAGTGCGGCCGCCGACTCGGGGCACTGCGGCGCATGCTTGAGCACGATGGTGTTGCCGAGCACCAAGTTCGGTCCGGCGAACCTCGCCACCTGGTAGTACGGGTAGTTCCACGGCATGATGCCCAACAGCACCCCGACCGGGCTGCGACGGATTACCGCGCTGCCCTCTCCGTCGAGCAGATCGATCGGCTCGTCGGCCAGGAACTTCTCGGCATTGTCGGCGTAGAACTCATAGATCGCCGCGCTGAACTCGACCTCGCCCTCCGACTGATCCAGCGGCTTGCCCATCTCACGCTGGATGATTTTGGCCAGCTCTTCTTTGCGCTCGTTGTGCAGGGCGGCGACCTTACGGATCAGATCGGCGCGCTGGGCCACGGTCGTCGACTTCGACCACTGGCCGTATGCCTTGGCCGCCGATGCCAGCGCCGCCTCGATCTGATCGTCGGTCGCGGTCGGATACTCCTTCACCACGTCGCCGGTCGCCGGATCAACTACTGCGTACAGACTCATGTCGTGTGTTCCTTCCTCTTGCCGATCAGACGGCGACTCGCCACCGACCCAGGATTCTTCACCAGGTGAAGACGGCGCGCAGCCGTTTCCTCAAGCGTCGCACTTGTCGGGCCCTGGCGATCAACGTTTGGACATCATCGATTCGTCGATGGCGCCCGGGCTCAGAATCCTATCGAGGATCAGTGCGGCGCCACCGACCACCCCGGAGCGGTCTCCCCAGGTGGTCGGCACCACCTGCAACACCCGGGTGGAAAGCGCGATCGCGTTGCCGTACAAGGCTTCTCGAAAACCGGCGACCAGGATGTCGTAGGCGCCGGACATGCTGCCGTCGATGACGACCATCGCCGGGTTGAGCAGGTTCACTGCTCCGGAGATGACCTCTCCGACATGTCGGCCGCTTTCGCGAATCAGCCGGCGCGCCTCGGGCTCGCCGCGGTTGGCGAGGTCGACGACGTCGCGGATATGGCCGACGGCATGGCCTTGTTGTTGCAGTGCCCGCACCAGAGCCCAGCCGCCCGCGACGGCCTCCAGGCAGCCCGTATCCCCACATCGACAGGGCAGTCCGGCCGCCGCCGGCGTCTTGTTGTGCCCGAATTCGCCCGCGGCCCCGATCGCACCACGCTGAAGCACTCCGCCGGAGATGATCCCGGCCCCAAGGCCGGTGGACAGCTTGAGAAGCAGCAGATCGTCGACGTTGCGTCGTTCTCCGCGGCGTTCGGCCAACGCGCTCACGTTCACGTCGTTGTCGACCAGAATCGGGGCAGCGGTCAGATCGCGAAGGTAGGGCTCCAGCGGCACGCCATCCCAGCCGCTCATGACGGGCGAGTCCAGGCTGCACCCCCGTTGCTGGTCGACGGTGCCCGGCAAACTGAGTCCGACGCCGAGCACAGCGTCAACGCCGCGGCCTGTTTCCTCCAGCAACACCTCGAGCCTCTTCACCACATCAGGCATCAGGTCGGTGGGTCCGATGCCGACTTCCTGGTCGAGGTCGCTGATGGCCAACAGTCCGCCCGCGAGATCGCAGACGGCCAGCCGCGTCCGACTGCGCCCGATCGCGGCGGACAGCACGACCCCCGCGTCGGCGTTGAACATCAGCTGGGTCGGTGGGCGACCGCCGGTGGACAGTCCGTCCTCGCGCTCGACCACGAGCCCCCGGTCCGAGAGGGCCGACACCCTGGCGGCCACTGCCGTGCGTGACAGGCCGGTGAGCTGCCGGAGTTCAGAGCGCGTCGTCGCGACGCCGTCCCGGATCAGCGTGAAGAGTTCACCGGCAGACGCCGGCGAAGACTTCGGACCCCTGATAACCGGCACCTTTACATTGATACAAGCGTTTGCGGCGAACAGCAAGGGATGTAAGGCGCATCACTTTGACCGTAGAAAAACTTAAGTAAGTTGGATCGAGAGCCGAACTGTGTCTACTCTCGAGTCCGACGGGGCGCTCTGCAATGCGGCGGGTGCCGACCACGAACCACGAACGGCCGGTCACCGTCCCATACTTCCGCAGACCGAAAGCTGACTTACTGTGACCTCCACTGCTGCCCGTCCCTCGGTGCCGTCGGCACTTGTGGCACCGCAGCCCGCCGTACTCAAGCTGGCGATCCTCGCTCTCGCCCTCGGCGGATTCGGTATCGGGACCAATGAGTTCGTCGCGATGGGCCTGCTGCCCGACATCGCCACCAGCCTGCACATCTCCGAGCCGACCGCCGGTCACGTGATCTCCACGTACGCCCTCGGCGTCGTCATCGGAGCACCCGTGCTCGCCGCCGTCACCGCGCGGGTGCCGCGCAAGGCCATCCTGTTGGTGCTGATGGCGGTCTTCACGCTGGGCAACGTCGCGACGGTGTTCGCGCCCAACTACGACTCACTGATCGTGGCGCGGTTCGTCGCGGGCGTGCCGCACGGTGCGTTCTTCGGTATCGCCGCCCTGGTGGCCGCCCGCCTGCTGGGCCCGGGCAACCGCGCCAAGGCGGTCGCGCAGGTGATGACCGGCCTCACGGTGGCCACCGTGATCGGTGTCCCGATGGCGTCCTGGTTGGGTCAGGCGCTCGGCTGGCGCAGCGCGTTCGCACTGGTCGTGGTCATCGGGATCACGACGCTCAGCGCGATCTGGCTCTGGTTGCCCGATATCGGCGCCACCCACTCGACAAGCCCGCTCACGGAACTCGGCGCGCTCAAGCGACCCCAGGTGTGGCTGGCCCTGATCGTCGGCATGGTCGGATTCGGCGGCATGTTCGCGGTCTACACCTACGTGGCCACCACGCTGACCGACGTCGCGGGCTTGTCGCGGGCGCTGGTGCCGGTGGCGCTGATGGTCTTCGGTGCGGGCATGGTCGTGGGCAATCTGGTCGGCGGCAAGATGGCCGACAAGTCCGTGGTAGGCAGCCTCTACGCCGTCATCGGCACGCTGGGCGTGATGCTCGCCGTATTCGTCGTCGCATCGCACAATCCGTGGACCGCAATGCTTCTGCTGTTCGCCATCGGCGCCAGCGGCGGTGCCATCGCGCCCGCACTGCAGACCCGCCTGATGGACGTGGCCGCCGACGCGCAGACGCTGGCCGCTGCACTGAACCACTCCGCGCTCAACATCGCCAACGCGTCGGGCGCGTGGATCGGCGGCCTGGTGATCGCCGCCGGGTACGGCTACACCGCGCCGGCCGCGGCGGGTGCGGTGCTGGCCGCCGCCGGTGTGGTTGTGCTGACGTCATCGGTTTTGCTGCAACGCCGCTCAACGCGCCTGGCCGTTGGATCGGTTTGAAGAAACAAGGCGTTATATGTGTACCTGCTTGATCGCAGTGGAAGGAACGTGCACCAATGAGCAACGTCGAGAACGTCGTATACCGCTACCAGCCCGACGGGCAACCCGCCGTGAGCTACCGCGGTATCCCGAGCGGCAGCACCGGCGGCGGCGGTGACCTGACCGCGGCACGGGCGTCCTATCGCAGTGACCTGACCCGATTGCTGCACGTCGATCGCCACCAACTGCCGCCTGTCATCGAGCATCTCGAGGCCGTCGTCCACGGCATGTGGGTGCGTACCCGGATCGGTGCCGTCCACCGCGACCACAGCGCCGACCGCATGTTCCTGCAGACTCTGCTTGCGCCGGGACAGTCGCAGGAGCAGTTGCGCGCCGCGCTGGCTCGCGATGCCGAACGCGGACTGGACCCGGTCGTCGTCATCGTCGAACCGGAAGACACCGTCGCATCCGTTCTCGAGCAGATGACCCCAGGCGACACGGTGCTGGTGGCCTACTCGGATGCCGAGGTGGAGGTGGGCTGGGCCGTCATCTACGGCCCGGAGGCCGACGGTCGCCAGGACATCCCGCGGGCACCGGGCTGGACCGAGCTCTGCGACATGCCGGTCTGGCAGTTCGCGCGTCGTTACGGCGCGGCGAGCGAAGAACATGCCGTGCGGGTGGATGCGATGGCGTCCCCGCTTGCGTCGTAGGTCGTCACAACCGAGTGGGTCTTCGACCGGAGGAATGAAGTCGCGAACCACTCGGTTCATCTGATCATGACGACCGACGCGGCTGTCGGTGAGCTGCGTTTCATCGCCGTCCACCAGACCGACCCGCTCGCATCACCGCTGCTCGACGAGCTCGCAGCCGAGTACGACGCGAGATATGGCGGCCGCACCAAGGACGAGTACAAGGATTTGCGGGGCTATCCCGCTGAGGAGTTCGACGCACCCGACGGTGTTCTCGTCGTGGCGCTCTTGCAAGGAGTGCCCGTGGCAGGAGGCGCGTTTCGTCGGTACGACGCCAAGACGGCCGAGTTCAAACGCATCTGGACCGCGTCGACGCACCGCAAACGGGGCTACGGCAAGCTCGTCGTGGCCGAACTGGAGCGGATCGCGCGGCAGCGTGGGTACAGCCGGGTCTACCTGACCACCGGATGGTCCCAGCCCGAAGCGGTGGCCCTTTATCTCGCGACCGGATATACGCAGCTCTACGACCCGTCGCTGCCCGCGGAACAAATCGGTTCACATCCGTTCGAGAAGTGGCTCGTCAGCGAGGGCGTGAGGTGAAGTTCCTGCGTAGCCTCGAACTATTCTGGTCTCCGAAAGAGGTGCTGAAGTGAGCGTTTTCGCACTGGGCATCGAGTTGGACGGGGAGGGGACCCATCCCGCGGCGTGGCGCCGGGCGAACCACCCACCGCGCGAGTCGCTGAGCGGACAAATACTGACCCGGCGGGTCCAGGCCGCGGAGAACGCCGGCTTCACGTTGGCGACGTTCGACGATTCGATCCTGCCGCCGACGGGCGACATCAGGGCCCGCGTCGACGCCGTCAACCGGGCATCGTTCGTCGCAGCGACAACCTCGACGATCGGTCTGGTGCCGGTCGTCGAAACCACGTACGCCGAACCGTTCCACACGTCGTCCCAACTCGCCACCCTCGACTACTCCTCGCGCGGCCGTGCCGGCTGGATCGCCGCGCGCGTCGAAGATCACGCGGCAGCGGCGGCGTGGGGAAGACCCGTCCTCACCGCGCAGTCCGACATCGACCGGGAGCAACGGGACTCCATCACCGTCGCACGTGCGCTGTGGGATTCCTGGGAGGACGACGCCGTCATCCGCGACTACGCGAACGGCCGCTTCCTTGACCGAGGCAAGCTGCACTACATCGACTTCGAGGGTGAGTCCGTCTCGGTCAAGGGTCCAGCCATCGTGCCTCGGCCGCCGCAGGGTCAGGTGGTCGTATTCGGCACCGAGACCGATCGCGATCAGGTCGACATCGTCCTGATCACCGATCCGAACCGAGACAGGGCGGTCGAGGCAGCCGATCGCAGCCGCGGGCTGACGTTCATCGAGGTCGGCGTCACGCTCGACACGCCGGCCGCCACCGCCGCGGACCGGCTGGCCGCCCTCGACGCGCATGCGCACGCACCCGAGACGCCACGCCTTGAATACACAGGCAGCGCCAGCGGATTCGTGGAGCTACTGACCGATCTCGCCCTCCACACCGACGGGGTGCGAGTGTTCCCCACGGTGATCGACGAGGATCTGCGTGAGCTCGCACGCTATGTCCTTCCCGTCCTGTTCCATTCGGACGTCGCGCACCGCCCCGTGCCCGGATCGTCGTTGCGTGGCAATCTCGGCCTCGCCCGGCCCGTCAACCGATATGCGAGGGCCTGATGAGTTCGAGCGAACTAATACGTCCTGACGCGCAGGTGCACTTCGGTGTGTTCTTTCAGGGTGTCAACCACACGACGATCTGGTCGGATCCGGCGAGCGGCTCGCAGATCGACTTCGAGACGTTCCGGCGCATCATCACCACAGCCGAGCGTGGATTCTTCGACGCGTTCTTCCTCGGCGAGGGTCTGCGGCTACGCGAGCAGAACGGCAAGATCCTCGATTTGGACATCGCCGGTCGCCCCGACGCCATCGCGCAACTGTCCGCACTCGCAGGCATCACGGAACGTATCGGCCTCGTCGCCACGCAGAACACGACGTACAACGAACCCGGGGATCTGGCCAGGCGGTTGGCGGGCCTGGACATCCTGTCCGGCGGCCGGGCGGGATGGAATGCGGTCACGACCGACAATGCCTGGACCGGTGAGAATTTCCGGCGCGGTGGGTACCTTGACCACGCACTGCGGTACGAGCGGGCCGGCCAGTTCATCGACGCGGCCCGCGCGATCTGGGACTCCTGGGCCGACGATGCGCTTGCGACCTCGATCGAAAGCGACGCGTGGTCGGTGCCCGGCGCCGTCCGGCACCTGACTCGCTCGACGTCACAGTTGGACGTCTCGCTCGACGCGACGCTGCCGCGCAGCCCTCAGGGGCACCCAGTCATCTTCCAAGCCGGAGACTCGCCGGCGGGCCGCGATTTCGCTGCCGCCCATGCCGATGTGATCTTCTCGCGCCACGGCACACACTTCGACGACGCGCTGACGTTCGCCAACGACATCCGCGCGCGACTGCGGGCCGCGGGTCGTCCGGCCGACGACATCAAGATCCTGCCGAGCACGCAGATCGTGTTGGCGGAGAAAGCGTCTGAGGTCGAGGAGAAGCGGCGCTGGGTGCTCGAGGGCCAGTACACCGGGCAGACTGCGCTGTCCCTCGTCGGATTGGTCTGGGGGCGTGACCTTTCCGATCTCGATCCTGACGGACCATTGCCGGCCGACGATCCGGTGCCCGCACCCATCTCGGTGACGCGCGGTGCGGCCAGGGACGGTAAGGACCCGATTGCCTTGGCCAGGGAGTGGCGCGCGTTGGCAGAGGCCAAAAACCTGTCGCTGCGCGAGGTCGCCATCGAGACATCGGAGCGGTCCGGATTCGTGGGTACACCGGGCCAGGTCGCCGATGAGCTGACCCGGTGGGTCCGCGCCGGCGCGACTGACGGGTTCAACATCTCGCCCTACATCGTGCCCGGCGGACTCGACGAGATCGTCGACTGGCTTGTACCCGAACTGCAGGAGCGCGGTTCCTATCGAACCGGATACACATCGACGACCCTCCGTGGCCACCTCGGACTTCGAGAACCATTGACGCGGAGACAGACCCGTGTGACCGACGATCAGCAAGGAGGACGTGCATCATGACCAGCACAGTGGATACCGCCGCAGGAACGTTCGAGGACGCTTGGAACCAGTGGCACAACGAACGTGAGCGCTATTTCGGTGATCCACTCGGTTGGGTGAGCCTCACTGGCTTGTACTGGCTCACCGGCGAATTCGAAGCTGTCGCCGACCTTCCTGGTCGCTGGCGTGCGGACGCCGACGCGGCGTACGTCGAGGGCATCGACGGAACCGACCGGCTCGAACCGGTCGAAGGCGCACCGGGATTGCTTGTCGAGGATGGCGATCGCCGCATCGAGGTGATTCGACGAACCGGGTCGGTCGCGTTGCGCGTGCATGATCCAAAATCCCCACACCTACAGGCATACCGCGGCATTCCGGCCTACGCACCGAGCGAACGGTTCAGCGTCGCAGGCACGTACACGCCGTACGAGCAACCGACCACGGTCACAACGGGTGCCGTGGTCGAAGGACTCGAGCACCACCACACGGCCGTCGGCGTCATCGACTTCGCTTTCGAGGGCGCGCCGCTGCGGCTCATCGCTTTCGCGGGCAAGAGCGATGGGCTGCACGTGCTGTTCACCGACGCCACGAGCGGCGTGACGACCTACCCGGGATGCCGGTCGCTTTCGGTCGCCGCGCCGGACGCCGACGGGTCGGTGACACTCGACTTCAACCGGGCATCGAACCTGCCGTGCTCGTTCACCGACTTCGCGACGTGCCCGGTGGCGCCGCCCGAGAACAAACTGCCCGTTGCCGTCGAGGCCGGCGAGAAGAATCCTCGCTGAGGATGCAGCACGCAACCCCATCCACTGGGCGTACGCGCGCATTTTCAGTGAGGCAACGAATCATCCTTTCGCGCGCATCTTTGACGAGTCAACGCGTGGACTGAACTTGTCGGTGGGTCGCACTAGTGTTCGAAGTATGGGGTTGGGGGTGGTGGCCAAGCGGATCGCGGCGATGAGCGCCGAGCTGGATGCGTTGTTGGCCGAGCCGCTGGAGATGCTCAGCACCGCCGATCAGCTGGCCCTGACGTATCAGTGGGAGACCCTGGTCCGCCGCCAAGCCGCCCTGGGGCATCGGCTGGTGGCGGCGCTGGCCGCGGCCCCGGTCGCCGAGTTGGGGGCGCCGACGCCCGCGGCCGCGCTGGCCACGTTGTTGCGGATCACCAAGGACGAGGCCGCCGGTCGGGTCCGGCTGGCCCGGGATCTGGCGCCGCGGCACACCCTGACCGGTGAGGTGTTGGCTCCGGTGCTGCCGGCCACGGCCGCCGCCCAGCAGCAGGGCCGCATCGGCGCCGAACACGTCAAAAAGATTCGCAAGTTCTTCACCACGCTGCCGTCCTTCGTCGACCCCGAAACCCGGGGCCTGGCCGAAGCGCAGCTGGCCGACATCGCCGCCGAGGTCAACCCCGACGAACTCCGCGCGGCCGCCGACCGGCTGGCGGCACTGCTGGATCAGGACGGCACACTGTCCGACGCCGACCGGGCCCGGCGCCGCTACCTGCACCTGGGCCCGCAGCAGCCCGACGGGATGAGCGAGGTCCGCGGCCGCCTGGACCCGCAGGGCCGCGCGGTGCTGGATGCGGTGATCGCCAAACTGGGCGCCCCCGGCATGTGCAACCCCGACGACGACACCCCGTGTGTGGACGGGGCCCCCTCAATCGAGGCCACCCAGGGCGACACCCGCACCCAAGGCCAACGCAACCACGACGCGCTGACCGCGATGGGCCGGGCGCTGCTGGCCTCGCGGCAGCTGGGCAGCCACCACGGGCTGCCGGTCACCCTGGTCATCTCCACCACCCTCCAAGAGCTGCAATCAGCGGCCGGGCACGCGGTGACCGGCGGGGGCAGCCTGCTGCCGATGTCGGAGGTGATCCGCCAAGCCGGCGCCGCCCACCACTATCTGGCGGTGTTCGACCACCACACCGAAGAGCCGCTGTATCTGGGCCGGGCCCGGCGCCTGGCGTCGAAGGCTCAACGGATCGTGCTCTACAGCAAGGACCGCGGCTGCACCTTCCCCGGCTGCACCGCCCCCGCCTACCACTCCCAGGTCCACCACGCCACCGCCGACTGGGGCCAGGGCGGCCAAACCAACATCACCGACCTCACCCTGGCCTGCGGCCCGGACAACCGCCGCGTCAAACCCGGCGGCTGGAACACCCGCAAACGCAACGACGGCCGCACCGAATGGCTCCCACCCCCACAACTGGACACCGGACAAACCCGGATCAACAACTACCACCACCCCCAGCGCTACCTCATACCCGACAACGACGAGGGCGGCGCCGACGAAGACGACGACGGTCCCTAACCGCAGTAGCGGGTGTCGTCTTTGAATCAGGCGCCGTGGCCCGATCGCATCAGTGCGCTGGCGGGTCGGATAAACCCGGGCTGCTGGAGCTTGCGGATCGCCCGCAGCGTCCCAAGCGGAATCACCCTCTTGAAAAAGACACCCGCGTCGAACGCGGCGCGCACTTCCTTGACGTCAGAACTCGGGATGCCGAACCGGATCAGGCCCTGGCTGACATCGATGAGGTCCGCGCGGCGGAAGGCCTCCACCAGCGGTGCGTAGGGGCGAGTTGGGCCGTAGCCGGAGAGCCGATGATGCTGGGCGACGATGAGTGCCAGCTCGTCGGACCATGCTTCGCGTCCGGTCTGCCGGAGCCATGCATCCTGCGCCTCGATCGACGGGACGAGGTAGTCGAGGGTGTCGAACGCGGCGAGGTCGTGAAACGCCGCCGCAATCGCGAGCTTGTCGTCGCGGTCGGGCGCGTCTGGTGTGAGCGCGCGGGCGAAGTTCACCACGCGGTACACGTGCGCCTTGTAAGCGTCGTAGCCGGCGTCGTCCCCGCGAGCACGGTGCCGATGTGACTCCAGGATTTCCTCAGCCAACGGCAAGGTGTCGAGAATCGCCAGCGTGGCCACGACACGATGGTATGGCGGCCGCTCCGGCCTTCTCCGGGAACGAAATATTCGGTCCGCAGGCGTGGTTTGTCGCTACGGATGAGTGCGCACGAAACGGAGGACGAGATGGAAGCCTGGGATGCGATTCGCGCCCGACGCAACGTACGCAGTTACCTGCCGGACCCCATTCCAGACAGCGATCTGGACCGCATCGCCGAGGCCGGCTGGCGAGCGCCGTCCGCCAAGAACAATCAGCATTGGGACTTCGTGATCGTCACCGATCGCCAACAGCTCGAGGAACTCTCGACGGTGTGGCAGGGTGCCGGTCACATCGCGTCGGCACCCGCGGCGATCGCATTGGTGATGCCGGAGCCGCCGAACGAACGAACCAAGCTCAACGACCTCTACGACCTCGGGCAGGCCACACTGGCGATGATGATCGCGGCAACCGACCTCGGCATCGGCACCGGCCACTCATCGGTCGGCGATCAGGATAAAGCGCGCGCCATCCTCGGCGTACCCGACGATCACATCGTGTCGTACCTTCTCGGCATCGGATATCCGGCCGACCGTCCCCTGAAGCCCATTCTCAAACCCAATCGCAGGCCCTTTCCAGAAGTCGTGCACCGAGGGCGTTGGTGACCGGCCAGGACGGCGCAGCGCGCCTGAAAGTCCTTGTCCCCCAGGATCTCGGCATGGAGGTGCTCGGCGCGTCACCGAGGCTGGAACCGGTCCGCTACGAGGCGGGTGCGCCGTGGCCGGCCAAACACTTGGACACGAGCGTCGTCGTGGTCGGCTACGAGAAGGCGGCGGCCGTCGGAGCCCGGTTCGCCGAACTGCCCGAACTACGCTTGATCCAGACCCTCAACGCGGGCTACGACCAGTGGCTGCCGCACCTGCCCGCGGGCGCCATGTTGTCCAACGGGCGTGGCGCGCACGGCGGTTCGTCGGCCGAATGGGTGGTGGCCGTGCTGCTCGCCGTCTACCGCGACCTGGCGCTGTTCAATCATCAGCAGTCGCAAGGGGTGTGGCGGCCGAAAAACGCCGAGACGTTGATCGGCAAGCGGGTGGTCGTGCTCGGCGCCGGTGACCTGGCAGTCAATCTCGCATCCCGGCTCGCGCCGTTCGAGACTGAAGTGAAGCTGGTCGGTCGGCGGGCCAGGGCGGGGGTACTCGCCCTGGGCGACATCGACGGACTCCTGCCGACCGCCGATGCGGTGGTCGCGATGCTGCCCGACGACGCATCGACGCGCCACCTCATCGACGCGGAATTCCTGGCGAAGCTGCGCGACGGAACGGTGGTCGTCAACGCAGGCCGGGGGGGGACTGTCGACACCGACGCACTCCTCGCGGAACTCACTGCGGGCCGGCTCCGCGCCGCGCTCGACGTCACAGAACCCGAGCCATTGCCGGCCGGTCACCCATTGTGGTCCGCACCCGGCCTGCTGCTGACTCCGCATGTGGCGGGCAGCACCGACGGCGCGTGGGAGCGGGCCTGGGCCATCGCTCTGGACCAGATCCACGTCCACGCCGATGGCGGCCGCCCGCCGAATCTGGTGGCCGGTCCGCGCTAGGTTGGTCGCATGCCGCTGCGCGTCGCAGTCATCGGTGCCGGGATCTCAGGCGCGTCGTGCGCGAACGTGCTGCGCGGGCATGGAATCGCGGTCGACGTGATCGAGCGGGGCAGGGCTGCCGGCGGGCGGATGGCATCACCAACGCTGCACGGCCGCAGGGTCGACATCGGTGCGGCGTACTTCACCGCCAAGGAACCCGAGTTCGCCGCGCTCGTCGACGGCTGGGCTAATCGGGGCCTGGTCCGTGAGTGGACCGACACGCTCGACGTGTTCTCCGCCGATGGCCGCAGCCGGGCTTCGGGGCCGATGCGATACGCAGCCCGCGACGGCCTGCGTTCGCTCGTGCGTGCGGCGCTGCCCGACGACATCCGGTCCGGTGATGCGGTCGGCGCCCTCGACGAGTTGGACCACGACGCGGTCGTGCTGGCGATGCCCGATTCACAAGCTGCCCGACTGGCCCCCGGGGCGGCTGACTGGGTCGAGTACGAACCGGTGATCGCGGTGGCGGCGGCTTGGCCGCAGCGGTGCTGGACGATTGCGGACGCGGCGTTCGTCAACGACGACGCCGACCTCACGATCGTCGCCGACGACGGGTCGCGGCGCGGTGACGGCGCGGCCGTGCTCGTCGCCCATACGACGGCGCGGCGAGCCAGTGCCCATCTTGAGACACCGGGTGATGCAGTGCCGCACGTCCTCGACGCATTGCAGCGCCTGCTGGGCGTCGCGCCCGATCCCGAGTGGACACACGCGCACCGCTGGACCTTTGCGAAACCGGCAGGCACTCATGGGGACAACGCCTATGGCCTCACATCGTGGGGCAGTCGCCCGCTCGGGCTCTGTGGCGACTCGTGGTGCCCGTCCGGGGCGCCACGCATCGAGTCCGCCTGGTTGTCCGGGCACCGGCTCGGCACGGCGCTCGCGGCGCAGTTGGCGGGCTGATCTGGCGGCCCTGATCGGCTGGCGTGAACGCGCGTTCGTCCGCGAGACGGTTGATATCGCCCGGTAGAGGGTATTGCCCAGCGCATCAGCGGGAGTCCGCATTCTGAGGGAGTCCGTACATGGTGGGCTGGCTCGACAGACTGCAGCAGCGCCACCGGAGCGTGGGTTTCGCCATCGCGGTCCTGTACAAGTACGTCGACGATCAGGGTGGCTATCTGGCCGCCCTGATCACCTACTACGCGTTCGTCTCGCTGTTTCCGCTGCTGTTGTTGATGACCACGGTCCTCGGGGTGATGCTCGCCGGTCACCCGGAGCTGCAGGAGCAGGTGGTGCAGTCCACACTGGGCCAGTTCCCGGTGATCGGGAGCCAGCTCCAGCAGCCCGAGGGGCTCAGCGGCGGCGCCGTCGCCGTGGCCGTCGGCATCGGCGGAGCCCTTTACGGCGGGCTGGGTGTCGGGCAGGCCGTGCAGAACGCGATGGACTCGGTGTGGGCGGTACCCCGCAACAACCGACCCGACCCGATCCGATCCAGGGTGCGCAGCCTGGCGCTGCTGATCATTCTGGGCTCCGCGGCGATCACGGCGACGGCGCTCTCTGCCGTCGGCCGGGCCACCGAGACACTGGGTTGGTTCGGCAAGGCCGGCCTCGCGGTGGCCGCCGTGGCGATCAACGCCGCCATCTGCCTGGTGGCCTTCCGGGTGACCACCGCGCGGCCCGTCACCTACCGGCAGGTGCTGCCCGGCGCCTTGGCCGCCGCCGTGATCTGGCAGCTGCTGCAATGGTTCGGGGCGACCTTCGTCGCCCACACGATCAAGACCACCAGCGCCACCAACGGGGTCTTCGCGCTGGTTCTGGGGCTGCTGGCGTTCCTTTATCTGATCTCGGTCAGCCTGGTGATGAGCGCTGAGGTGAACGTGGTGCGCGTCGACCGCCTCTATCCACGGGCGCTGCTCACCCCGTTCACCGATGCCGTCGACCTGACGTCAGCCGACCGGAAGACATACACGCGGAAGGCCAAAGCCGAACGCGTCAAAGGGTTTCAGCGTGTCAGCGTGCGATTTGACGCGGCACGACACACTGCGCGAGAACCGAACAGCTCCGTCGGCTCCGACGAAGCAGGCTGATCCGAATATTGGCGCATGCCCGCCGGGTGCGCGATGATGCGGCCCATGCGCAGCATCTCGAGTCTTGTATCCGCACTGGTCGTCGGCGGTCTGCTGGCCGCGACGGCGTGTGCTCCGGCCGACGACAAATCCTCGGCTCCCCCGGCGCCCGGGAAGTGTTCGAAGGACTCGCTGACCACGCTGGCCAAGGGGGTGATCACGTTCGGCACCGATCAGCCGGCCTACCCGCCGTGGTTCATCGACGACGACCCGGCCAACGGCAAGGGGTTCGAATCGGCCGTCGCCTACGCGGTCGCGGACAAGCTCGGTTACGGCAAGAGCGACGTGAAGTGGGTGCGAGTGCCGTTCAACGCCGCGATTGCCCCGGGTCCAAAGCCGTTCGACGCCAACCTCAATGAGTTCTCCATCACCGATGAGCGTAAGCAGGCCGTCGACTTCTCGTCGCCGTATTTCGACGTGACGCAGGCGGTCGTCACGGTGAAGTCCTCGCCTGCCGCGCAGGCGAAGGATCTCGCGGGGCTCAAGGGTCTCAAGCTCGGCGCCCAGGTGGGCACCACCAGCTATGACGCCGCCAAGGCCGTCGACCCCGGCGTTGCCGTCTTCAACAACAACGACGATGCGAAGGCCGCGTTGTCCAACGGCCAGATCGACGGGTTGGTAGTGGATCTACCGACGGCCTTCGCGGTACAGGCCGAACTGACGGACGCAGTGATCGTCGGCCAGCTGCCCACCGGCACCGAGAAGGCCGAGCAGTTCGGCATCGTCCTGGACAAGGGCAGCCCCCTCACGGCGTGTGTGTCCAAGGCCGTCGACGAGCTCGGCAACGACAGCGAGCTCTTCAAATTGCAGAAGACGTGGCTGGCCGGCGCAGGCAGCGCGCCGCTCCTTTCGTGACCACGGTCGCCTTCGACCGGGTTGCCTACCGGCAGTCCAGGGCCCGGCGCTCCACGCTGATCGCACTTCTGTCGACCGTGATCTTCGCCGCGGTGCTGCTGTTCGCGGTGACGTCCGCGCCGGGCTGGCCACGGGTTCGCGACTCGTTCTTCAATCTGCGCGTCGGTTGGGAGAGCCTGCCTGCGCTGTTGGCGGGGTTGTGGCTCAACGTCCGGGTGCTCGTGGTGTGCCAGTCGTTGATCCTCGTGTTCGGGCTGGGGCTGGCCGCGGTGCGGACGTTGCGCGGCCCGGTGTGGTTTCCGGTGCGCGCGTTGGCAATCGGGTACGTCGACCTGTTCCGCGGCCTTCCCCTGCTGATATGTCTCTACCTCGTCGGGTTCGGGCTGCCGGGACTGCGGCTGACGGGACTGCCGACGAACCCGGTGGTCCTCGGTGGACTTGCGCTGGTGTTGATCTACTCCGCCTATGTGGCCGAGGTGTTCCGTGCGGGCATCGAGTCGATCCATCCGTCGCAGTTGGCCGCGGCGAAGTCGCTGGGCCTCAACTATCGGCGGACGATGCGCCTGGTGGTGCTGCCGCAGGCGACGCGGCGGGTGACACCGGCGCTACTCAACGACTTCGTGGCGTTGCAGAAGGACTGTGGGCTGATCTCGGTGCTCGGCGCGGTCGATGCGGTGCGGGCCGCCCAGATCCAGTCGGCCACGACCTACAACTTCACCCCGTACGTCGTCGCCGGTCTGTTGTTCGTGGCACTGGCGGTGCCGTCGGCACGCCTGGCTGATTGGGCATCGAGGCGAGCGGCCATCCGCCAGGGCGCGATGTGACGGCCGCGGCGCCGATGCTGTCGGTGCGGGGATTGGTCAAGACCTACCACGGCCGGTCCGTGCTCGACGGCGTCGATCTCGATGTCTCCGAGCACGAAGTCGTGGTGCTGATCGGGGCATCGGGTTCGGGAAAGTCGACACTGCTGCGGTGCATCGATCTGCTCGAGGACATCGATGACGGCCAGGTCCTGCTCGACGGGCGCGACATCAGCGACCCGCGGATCGACGCCGACGAGGCACGCCGGGCGATGGGCATGGTGTTCCAGTCATACAACCTGTTCCCCCACATGACTGCGCTGGCCAACATCGCGCTGGCGCCACGGGTGGTGCACGGATCGAATCGTCGCGACGCCGAAGATCGCGGACGCGAGTTGTTGGAGCGTGTCGGCCTATCCGATAAGTCGGATGCCTACCCGGACAAGCTGTCGGGCGGACAACAGCAACGTGTGGCGATCGCCCGCGCGCTGGCGTACGAGCCCCGACTGTTGCTGCTCGACGAGATCACCAGCGCACTGGACCCCGAACTGGTCGGCGAGGTGCTGTCTCTCGTCGGTGAGTTGGCGGCGTCTGGCCGCACCATCGTGATGGCCACTCACGAGATGGCGTTCGCCCGTGAAGTGGGCGACGTGGTGTGTTTCCTCGATGGCGGCCGGATTGTCGAAACCGGCGCGGCCAAGCAAATTTTGACCGATCCGCAGCACGACCGGACCAGACGGTTCCTGCGACGGGTGACCGGCGGACTGGACTGAGACCGGTCCGGGATGCCGCTCAGAACACGCGGGCGGGAGTCATCGTGTCGTCGCGGGCGGCCAACCAGGTTGACAGAACCTGCGGAATCAGCACGAGTCCGAGCGCCGACATCGCGAGGGTCCACGAGCCGGTCACGTCGTGGAGGACACCGACACCGACCGGTCCCAGCGCGGCCAGGAGGTAGCCGGCGCACTGCGCCATCCCGGAGACCTGGCCGGTCTGGGCGGTCGAGGTACTGCGTAACACCATGAACAGCAGGGCAAGTCCGATGCCCGCGCCAGGACCGGTCATCACGCACATTGCCCACAACGTCGGCCACCGCTCGGTGGTCAGCAACCCGACGAACCCGATTGCGCACCCAATCATGGTGATGGCGGTGAAGATTCGCTGATCGCGAAAACGAACAGCGATGATCGGTGCGATCAACGACGCCGCCATCCCTGCGAGCTGGCTCAGCGCGAGGACCGCGCCGGCGTGCGCCGGCGTCATGCCGCGGTCGATCAGGAATTCCGGCAGCCAGGCGGCGAACGCGTAGAAGATCATCGACTGGGCGGCCATGAAGATCGTGATGGCCCAGGCCATTCGATTGCGCCACAGAGGTTCTCGCGACTTCGTGAGTTCGGCGCGATGCATCCGCCGCAGCTGCGGCACCCACACCAGCGTCGCTGCGAGCGCGGGAATCATCCACAGAGCCAGGGTCACCCGCCAGTTTCCCCCGATCGCATCGTTGATGGGCACGACCGAACCGGAGGCGACCGCGGCGCCGGCGGACAGCGTCGCCGAGTACAGACCCGTCATCAACCCGGACCGGTGGGCGAAATCGCGCTTGATGAGTGAGGGCAGCACCACGTTGCAGATTCCGATGCCTGCACCGACGAGCACCGAACCCGCGAAGAGCCCGGCGGCTTCGGGCACCAGGCGCAGCACGATCCCGGCGATGAGGACCGCGAGTGCACCGAACACCGTGCGTTCCATGCCGAACCGGGCGGCGCAGCGCGGCGCCGCCGGCGCCGTGAGACCGAAGACGAGCACCGGCAGCGTGGTGAGCAGGCCGGTGACCGAGCTGTTCCAGCCCGTCGACGCCTTGATCTCGTCGACAAGCGGTGCCACGGCCACCACCGCCGGACGTAGGTTGGCCGCGACGAGAATGATGCCGACACCGGCGAGCACCGCTGCGCCCCTGCCGGTCAACGAGGTGCCGTCCGGATCGCGAGATGACGTCGAAGCTGCGATCGGGGATTGGCTCACCCTGACAGCTTCGTCCTTCGGCGGCCAGGACGCCTAATCGCGAATTCACCGACAGGGCTCAGCGTCTCGCGATGATCATCATCGCGACGTGCAGCGAGGTTCGCGATTCGGCGCTGTCGAGATCGGCGCCGAGCAGTCGCTCCAGGGCGGCCAGCCGCGCGTACAGCGTCGGGCGGGACAGATGCAGACGTTTGGCGAGTTCGGCCTTGTTGCCGCCCACCTCCAGGAAGCCCGCGAGCAATTCGAACATGTCGTCACCGTGCTTGGCCCGGCTCTCGAGGACACCCCGCAATTCCGTCTCGGCGAATGCCTGCACACGCGGGTCGGTTCGGATGAGCGCGATCAATCCGCGCAGGCGCACGTCGGCCGATCGGTAGAAAGCCCGCTCGTCGCCCGTCCCGGCCATCACCAGCGCCACCTCGGCGACGTGTCCCGACTCCGCAAGTCCGCCCGCGGCGTCGATGAGCCGGCTCGACGGCGGCCCGATACCGATGACACACTCCGCGACGCCCTCGACGCGGATCACCGCGCGTCGGATCGCCGTGGCCACTTCGTCGAGAAGGTGTTCGTCATCGGATCGGACGCGGCCGGCACGTGGCGCGAGCAGCAGATCGAACTGGCCGTCGTCGCGTCTGGCGGCCAGCACCGTGTGCCCGATGGACCGGATGACATGCACCGCGGCGTCCAGCGTCCGGCTACGACGCTGCTGGAGCAGCACCTGATTGGCGCTGGTGTGTTCCCGCAGTCGAGCGGTGAGCGGGATATAGGTGAGCGAGGGCCGTAAGCCGAGCGCATAGGCGCGGGTGGTGGCCTCGCTCTCGTCGCGGATCCGGCCGCGGACCAGGTCGTCGACGAGTCCGCTCTGCGCACGCAATTCCAGAGATGTGCGGTCCTGCTCGACCATCCGGTGCAGGGCCAATGCCTGTGCCGCGCGTTCGAGCGTGGTGACGGTCCGGTCGTCGGCCTCGGCGTCCGCGGCGCGACCGCGGGGCGCCACCAGCCGACCCCACTCTTGCCGGTACGGGCCCACGGGGCGGGCCACCCAGGATCCCGGCCCGGTGACCGGGGTCAGCCGCGACCGCCGTTCCCAGTCGGTGAGCAGGTCGGTGAGCGGCAGGCCGCGCTGCACGAACGCCAGCACCTGGTGGTTGAGGTCCTCCAGCACGATCGGTGTATCGAGCATCCCGGCCGCGGCCGCGACGATTTCGTCGACCGATGCGCGACGCATGCTCAGGTTGGTGAACGCCTCGTGCACGCGGCGGGCGTAGTCGACCTCCGCGTACTGTTCGGCCACGATCCGGCGGTGCACTTCCTCGGTGATCTCCACGAACCGGACTCGCTGGTGCAGAACGATGACCGGCAGCTCGAGCGTCGCGCCGACCTCCAGCACCGAGCGCGGCACCTCATCGATGTGCAGCCCGAGTTCGACCACCAGCGCGACCGCTCCTGCCTGGGCGAGTCGCGGCAGGTATTCGTCACGGTGCCGCACGTCGGTCAGTGCCTGCCCGGTGGTGAGCACCAGCTCGCCGCCCTCCAACAAGTTCGACAGGTCGGGGAGATCGCTCACGTGGACCCACCGCACCGATCGGTCCAGCGCACCCGGATTGTCGGCGCCACATACCACCTCGGGCTCTCCGGCGCGCAGCACGGGAAGCGCCAAGATTTCACGGACGGTCGGCAGCATTTGACACAGCGTAAAGCAACTGCCGTGCTGAGTTACACACTGTCGGCGCCGAGTGGGCCGGTCTGGGCCGACAATCGAACTAGACATCGACAGACAGGGATCACGTGACAACCAGCACCCGCGTTCGCACCATTGCCCATTGGATGAACAACACGGCCTTCGACGGCACCGCCGGCCAGAAGATGCCGGTGACGAATCCGGCGTCGGGTGAGGTGACCGGTGAGGTGGTGTTGGGCAGTGTGGCCGATGCGCGGGCAGTGATCGATGCCGCGGCGGCGGCGTTCCCGGCGTGGCGGGACACCTCGCTGGCCAAACGCACCGCGATCCTGTTCAAATTCCGGGAACTGCTCAACGAACGCAAGGGCGAGTTGGCCGAGATCATCACCAGCGAGCACGGCAAGGTCGTCTCCGACGCGCTCGGCGAGGTCAGCCGCGGCCAGGAGGTCGTCGAGTTCGCCTGCGGCATCCCGCATCTGCTCAAGGGCGGGTTCACCGAGAACGCCTCGACCAAGGTCGACGTCTACTCGATCCGCCAACCCCTCGGGCCGGTCGCGGTCATCTCCCCGTTCAACTTCCCCGCCATGGTGCCGATGTGGTTCTTCCCCATCGCCATCGCCGCGGGTAACACCGTGGTGCTCAAGCCCTCGGAGAAGGATCCCTCGGCCTCGCTGTGGCTGGCCGCGCTGTGGGCCGAAGCCGGCCTGCCCGCCGGGGTGTTCAACGTCCTGCAGGGCGACAAGACCGTGGTCGACGAACTGCTGACCAACCCGGCGATCAAATCGGTGTCCTTCGTCGGATCCACCCCGATCGCCCAATACGTCTACACCACCGCCACCGCCGCCGGCAAACGCGTCCAGGCCCTGGGCGGGGCCAAGAACCACGCGGTGATCCTGCCCGACGCCGACCTGGACCTGGCCGCCGACGCCATGGTCAACGCCGGCTTCGGCTCCGCCGGCGAGCGCTGCATGGCGATCTCGGCGTGTGTGGCCGTCGGCCCCATCGCCGACGACCTGATCGCCAAAATCACCGAACGCACCACCGGCCTCAAAATCGGTGACGGCACCAAAGACTCCGACATGGGCCCGCTGGTCACCAAGGCCCACCGCGACAAAGTCGCGTCCTACATCGACGCCGGGGAAGCCGACGGCGCCAAAATCGTCGTCGACGGCCGCGGGGTGCAGGCCGACGGCAGCGCCGAGGGATTCTGGCTCGGGCCCACGCTCATCGATCACGTCACCCCCGAGATGAGCGTCTACACCGACGAGATCTTCGGCCCCGTGCTGTCGGTCGTGCGGGTGCAAACCTACGACCAGGCCCTGGAGTTGATCAACAACAACCCCTACGGCAACGGCACCGCCATCTTCACCAACGACGGCGGCGCGGCCCGGCGCTTCCAGAACGAGGTCGAGGTCGGCATGATCGGCATCAACGTGCCCATCCCCGTCCCGATGGCCTACTACAGCTTCGGCGGCTGGAAAGCCTCCCTCTTCGGCGACACCCACGCCCACGGCACCGAAGGCGTCCACTTCTTCACCCGCGCCAAGGCCATCACCAGCCGCTGGCTCGACCCCAGCCACGGCGGCATCGAACTCGGCTTCCCGCAGAACAGCTGAAAGCGCACACCATGACCCTCGTTGACGACATCATCAAAGACATCGACGTGCTTCCGAATGGCCTGACCCGCGACGACGCGCGCCGCGAGGCGGCGCGCGCCTACGAGCTCGACCGTGACCACGTGTTCCATTCGTGGTCGGCGCAGGCAGATCTCAAACCGATGACGATCACTGCATCGCAGGGCTCCTACGTGTGGGACGGTGACGGCAACCGACTGCTGGACTTCTCCTCGCAGCTGGTCTTCACCAACGTCGGCCATCAACACCCCAAAGTTGTTGCCGCCATTGCCGAGCAGGCCGCCAAGTTGTGTACCGTGGCACCGCAGCACGCCAACGCGGCACGGTCCGAAGCGGCCCGCCTGATCGCCGAGCGCGCTCCAGGCGACCTGAACAAGGTGTTCTTCACCAACGGCGGCGCCGATGCCAACGAGCACGCCGTCCGGATGGCCCGCCTGCACACGGGCCGGTACAAGGTGCTGTCGCGATACCGGTCCTACCACGGTGGGACGGACACCGCGATCAATCTGACCGGCGACCCACGCCGCTATCCTAACGACTACGCCAGCAGCGGCGTCGTGCATTTCAACGGCCCGTTCCTGTACCGCTCGTCGTTCCACGCGGAGAACGAGCAGCAGGAAAGCGAACGCGCCCTCGAATATCTCGAGCGTCTGATCCAGCACGAGGGCCCGGCCTCCTTCGCCGCGCTGATCCTGGAATCCGTGCCCGGCACCGCGGGCATCATGGTGCCGCCACCCGGCTACCTGGCGGGCGTGCGTGAGATTTGCGACCGGTACGGCATCATGCTCATCGCCGACGAGGTGATGGCCGGCTTCGGCCGAACCGGAAAGTGGTTCGCCGTCGAGCATTTCGACATCGTCCCCGACTTGATGACCTTCGCCAAGGGTGTGACGTCCGGCTACGTGCCGATGGGTGGCGTCGCGATCAACGAGAAGATCGCCGCGACGTTCGCGGACCGCGCCTATCCCGGCGGCCTCACCTACTCCGGCCATCCGCTGGCGGCCGCCGCCGCGGTCGCGACCATCAACGCGATGGAAGACGAGGGCATGGTGGCCAACGCCGCCCGAATCGGATCGGAGGTTCTCGGCCCCGGCCTGCAAGATCTGGCGGCACGTCATCCGTCGGTCGGCGAGGTGCGCGGACTGGGTGTGTTCCAGGCGATCGAACTGGTCTCCAACCGCGAGACACGGGAACCGTTGGCCCCCTACGGCGGATCAAGTCCCGCGATGAATGCCGTGATCGGTGCGTGCAAGTCGGGCGGCCTGCTGCCGTTCGCCAATTTCAACCGGATCCACGCGGTGCCGCCGTGCAACGTCACGGACACCGAGATCGCCGAAGGTCTCCGGATTCTCGACTCCGCACTCGATATCGCGGACGCGCACCTCTGAGCACGCGATACATTGGAAATGTTATATAGCGGTTGGTCTCGATCGCGGATCTCGACCGCCCGCTGAGCCGCGAAGCGCACACGCCGACCACCGATCGAGCCCACGCTCGCCGCCGGATCCATTGATGGACAGGTAATCCCGTGCCACCGGTGCGAATTTGATCCCACGACCGCCGAGGCGCTGCGCGCCTGCGGAAAGCGCGTTCTGGCCGGGAAGCAGCTGTGAGGCGGCGTCCGATCGGGTACCGATTGGCCACAAATAGTGTGCGTGACGTACGTACGGGGTGCGAGAAAAGCCGACCGAGCAAGGCGTCAGCGACTGCATCGGTGAGCTTCTCGATCAGGCGATAGACCTGGGGCTCGGTTTCTCACCGACCGCGCCGACCTGAGGGCGTCCGCCGGGTTCGCGATGAACAGGGTGTGCCGTGAAGGGCCCCTTCGGCTTACCGCCGTGGCCACCAAGGAAGGGATCAGCCAGCCCTCCACCTCACCGTCATGCATCCCGATCTCTTCAGCGTATTCGTGGACATCGCAGGCGATCGACCGGCTGTTCGGCGGGGACGCCGACGCCTGGTCGACGTTCGACCCTGCTACGGCAATCCCCAGACATGCCGCATACGGCGGCGTCTCCGGGCACGGAGCGACCACCCTCTGCCTGCCGGGCCGATCCCGCGGCCTCGGCTGCAGCGTGGTGTCACATCCGGGCAGGCATACCTGGCCCTTCGCCAGAACCGCGTTCGCGAACACCTTGCCGTGGCTGACCGAACGCCTGCGCCGACCCGGGCGGTAGGACTCAGGGGAGATGTCGCGACGAGATCTGGCCGTCGGTCAGATCCTTGCGCAGCAGTTCGATGACGGAGCGGCCTCGTAGCGGCGCGCTGTCGGCGTGTGCTTGTGCTGCGATTCCGTCGAGCAGATCAGCCAGCGCCTCGGTCGACGACCACCGCGGCTTCCACTCGAGTTCGGCGTTGGCGCGGCCGCAATCGAGAAGCGGGACAGCGAAAGCCATGTCCAGCCAGCCGCGGTCAATCGGTTGCAGCCGCAGGCGCCAACCGATATCCACCAGACGCCCGAGGACCTCCGCCGGAACGTGCAGCCGCCGAGCACCCAGAGCGGCGGCCACATCGTCGCGTCCGACCGGCGGCTCGGCGGCGAGATTGAAGGCGCCGGTGGCGCGCCGCTCGACGACGCGCGCAATGGCGTCGGCGACGTCTTCGGTGTGGACGATCGGGATGCACAGCCGGCGATCGATCGGGAGCACCGGTAGCAATGGCACTATCTGCATCGGGAGGTAGGCCGGCAGAGCGTAACGCATCAGCCCGCTGGCGGCGATGCGTTGCAGGATGAAGCCAGGCCTCAATCGCGCGATCGGGATGGCGTTGGTCCCGAGCGACTGTTGATATCCGTCGAGCACAGCCTCCGCCGCCGACTTGTGGCGACTGTATGGCGACGACTCGATCCCACTGGTCGACCACGACTCGTCTACCCGCTGTCCGTATCTTCCGGCGGCGTAGGTGCCCACCGAGGACATATGCACCAGCTGATCGAGTTCACACGCATCCGCAGCGTCGAGAACAGCGGTGGTGCCGCGAACTCCGACGCTCCTCAGGTACTCGACGTTGCGGGTCGGCTGGAATCCCCAGGCCAGATGAACGACTGCGTCGGCACCGGCGAACAACTTCTTCAACTCGGAAGTGGCGTTCGAATCAGCGACGTCCAGAGCATGCCACTGCACCGAAGAGTAGATGCCGACGGGCTCGGGCGGCCGACGGACTATCCCGGCCAGCTCGTGATCACCCGTCCGCACCAGCCGCCGCAGCAGGGCGGTCCCGACGTTGCCGCTCGCCCCGGTGATGACTATGCGCAATGCAGTGGTCCTCAGTGTCTTTGATCAAGCGCCAATGCGGTCACCGAAGCGACACCGTCGGTTGTCGTGCGCTGCACAGGCTGTAAGGAGAACGGGGGCGAGTAGGTCATCGACTCCAGGTGCCTCAACACAATGCCCGCGCGGAGCGCCCATGGACAGACCTCGAGCGACTCGATGTCCGACGTGGCCATGGTCAACTCCGCGAGCACCGCGCGGGCGAGGATCTGACGACTGCGCGGGTCGGACACGCCGCGCAGCTTCGCGCGTTCGGATGCGCACATCGTGGCCAGCCGTGGCGTCCACGCTCGGACATCGCGCCGCGCGAGCTCACGATGAACGAACGGTCCCTTACGTTGTGGCGCCGCACCGGAGAGCCGCGCGAGCTGCTTGAACGTCTTGGACGTGGCCACCACTCGACGCGGGTCACCTTCCCAGCGGACCCGATCGGCGACTTCACCGAGGGTCTCGCGAATTTGGCGCCGCATCGCTTTGAGCTGAGACCGCGACGGCGGATCGTCAGCGAGGAAGTCACGGGTCAGCCGGCCGGCGCCCAACGGCAGTGAAATCGCCAGCTCGGGTTCGGCGTCGCGCCCGAGCACGATCTCCATCGAACCGCCGCCGATGTCGAGCAGGAGCAGCCGACCAGCGGACCACCCGTACCAGCGGTGCGCCGCCAGGTAGGTCAGCCGGGCCTCCTCGTCACCGGACAGGAATTGCGGACGCACGCCCGAGACCGACCCGATCAGGTCCAACACCTCGTCGCGGTTCGTGGCGTCCCGCACCGCCGAGGTCACGAACGTATACAGCTTGTCGATCCCGTGCCGTTCCCCGGTCCGGATCGCGTTGGACACCGCCGCGCAGACGCGTTCGATACCCGCTTCGCTGATCGAACCGTCCGGCAGTAGCTCGTCGCCCAGCAGCGTCGGCTCCTTGACTGCCTGTGCAGGTAGCGGCCGACCCCCCGCCGTCACGTCGACGATCTGCAGTTGCGCGGAGTTCGAGCCGATGTCGAGCACCCCAAGCCTCATCGAGGTGTGGTACCCCAATTCAGGCGTTTCAGCGGACGACTTTTCAGCGGGGGCGCGTCACCTCCGATGAGGTACCGCAACCCGGTCCAGGTCCTCGGCGACGACGAGATCGCCCGTGAACACCTCCCGCGCCTCCCGGCGGTGTTCGGCCGTGTCGGTGTACCGCTGGGAGAAATGGGTGAGCACCAACTGCCGCACGCCGCTGGCGGCTGCGACCTGCGCCGCCTGCCGGGCCGTCAGGTGGCCGTAGCGATCGGCCAGGTCGGCGTCCCTGGTGAGGAACGTCGCCTCGATCACCAACATGTCTGCACCCTCGGCCAGCGCGTAGACACCGTCGCACAGCCGGGTGTCCATGACGAAGGCGAACTTCTGCCCACGCCTCGGTTCGGTGACCTCGGCCAACCGCACAACCCGCTCGCCCACATCGATTCGGCCGGTGCGGTCGAGTTCACCCACCGCCGGCCCCCTGACGCCGTGGTAAGCCAATAGATCGGGCAGGAAGCGCCGGCTGTCGGGTTCGACCAGCCGATAACCGATCGCCTCGACGGGATGCGACAAGCGCTGCGCCGCAAGAACTCCGAAGGCCCCGTGGGCCACAGGGCCGTCGGCGGCTACCGCTACTTCCCGAATATCGGTGACGTCGTGAAATGCCGAGGCATGCCGGAGGCGGGTGAAGAACTCCTGACCCGACGCCGGGAAGTACGCGTCCACGGAGTGCTGCACACCGTCCAGGGACAGCCGTTGCACGATGCCCGGAACCCCAAGGCAGTGGTCGCCGTGGAAGTGAGACAGGCACAGCCGCGTGATGCTGCTCGACGAGACGCCGGCCCGCAGCATCTGCCGCTGCGTACCCTCGCCGGGATCGAACAGAATGCCCTCGCCATCCCAGCGCAGGAGATAACCGTTGTGATTACGATGACGCGTCGGTACCTGACTGGCGGTGCCCAACACCACCAATTCGCGGGCTGACACAAGCCGACAGTACGGGTGAACGCCACCGAAACGTCCGGGCAGATCATCAAACCCTTCCGACGGCGAGCGGTCGCGCGTAGCGTCGACCTGGTCGGGTGCCGTCTGGTCACCCGGCTGGGCGGTACATCGCCGCACGTCGGGGCCACGCCCCGATGTAGGAGTCGAGGACTACGGCTTCCGTATCACGAAAGACGCTTTGGCTTCCCTGACATGGCGAAAGCGAGCGGACGTGGACGATTCTGAACATGCGAAGTTGCTTCGCCGCACCATGGAGGAACTGACCGAAACCGCCGCACACCCGACCGACATCGGCGCGACGCTGCGAGGGGTCACCGCCGCCTGCGTCGACGTGATTCCCGGCACCGAAAGCGCCGACATTCTGTTGATCACCGACGGTGATCATTACCAGTCCCTCGCGGCGACCTCGGAATTAGCCGAGAACCTTGATGAAGACCAACACCGGTTTCACGAGGGACCTTGTCTCAATGCGGCGGTGAGCGACGCCGTCGTGCGTTGCGATGACTTCCGCGATGACGACAGGTGGCCGCGGTTTGCCAAGGCAGCAATGGCCTCAGGCGTACACAGCATGCTGTCTTTTCAACTGTTCACCCATGATGACCGCGTGGCCGCGCTCAACCTGCTTGGATTGCAGCCCCATTGCTTCGCTCCCGACGCGGAAGCGCTGGGCGCCATGTTCGCTACGCACGCCGCGCTCGCGCTGATCGCCAACAACAAGCGGCATCAGTTCGAATCGGCGTTGGCCAGCAGGGACATGATCGGACAGGCCAAGGGCCGAATCATGGAGCGTTTCGACGTCGATGCCGTCCGGGCGTTCGAACTCTTGGTGAAGGTTTCGCAGGACTCCAATACCCGACTCAGCGACCTGGCACGCCGGATCGCGGCCGGGAGCTCGGATCCTCAGCATCCCCGCCGCTGATCGAGGCGATCAAGACCTCGTGCCGCCCAGCGCGTCATCGGAACCGAGCGCTTGCATCACGGCGCTCGGTCCGTCGAAGTTGTCCTTTTTGAGGCTGCGCAGGGCGTCGACGAGGCCGCTGTCGGCGCCGTTCTGCTCGGCGTACTTGGCCAGATCCTCCGCTGAACCCGGGTAATCGAATCCGGACAAACTCTTCTGTACTTCAGTCACTTGGTATCCCGTGCCCACCGACGTACCCGCTGCGTCCAGCCGGAAACCTCACCGTGGGTGCATTTTGGAGTGGGAAGCGCTGCGGCACAGAAGAAAAGCCCCACGGCGTATCGAACACCGATGTGGTTGGTTGGCCGGCCACGCAATGGGTATGCCGGGAGGCGTGTCTTCGACTGTCGCCGACATCATCACCGTCCTGGATCCGCGTACCGGCGACGTCGTGAGCCGGGTGCCGATCGCCGCGCCGTCGGCGTGCGACGACGCTGTTGCGCTCGCCGCGGCGTCCGTCGACACGTGGGCCCGAACGTCGCCCGCCGAGCGCGCTTCCGCCCTGGCCGGTGCCGCCGCCGACGTCCGTGCCGCCGCCGACGAACTGGCCGAACTCAACGAGCGGGAGACCGGCAAGCCCCGCAGTGATGCGCGCGGCGGTGTGGACGCCGGAGCCGCGACGCTCCAGCAGTACGCCGAACTCGGGCCACTGCACCGCGGACGCACGTTGCAGGGGGACTGGTCGGCGACCGATCTGATGATTCCGCAACCGCGCGGTGTGGTGGCCGTACTGACGCCGTGGAACGATCCGGTCGCAGTGGCTGCCGGGCTGCTGGGCGCGGCGCTTGTCACCGGAAACACGGTCGTGCACAAGCCGAGTGAGCGCTGCCCGCAGACCGGCAGACGATTCGCCGAACTGCTGGCCGCCCACCTGCCGGATGGGGTGCTTCAGATTCTCGATGGCGATGGAGCGGTCGGCGCCCGCCTGGCGGACGCCGAGCGGGTTGACGTCGTCGCGCATGTAGGCAGCAGCGTGACCGGTAGAGCGATCGCACGCACCTGCGCGGAGCGGGGCGCCAAGGCACTGCTGGAGAACGGTGGCAATGATGCGTTGATCGTCGACGGCGACGTGGATCCGGTGTGGGCCGCCGGGCAGGCGGCACTCGGGGCGTTCGCCAATGCGGGACAGATCTGCGTGTCGGTCGAACGGGTGTATGTCGTGCAGTCAGTCGCCGACGCCTTCGCCAACGCACTGGTCGACGAGTCAAGGGCCTGGGCCGAACGGATCGGGCCGCTGGTCGACGAACGGCACCGCGACCTGGTCCACTCCCACGTCGCAGACGCGGTCGGCCGCGGGGCTCGCGTGCTGGCCGGCGGCGAACCGCGACCCGGCCCCGGCTCGTTCTATCCACCGACCGTGCTGGTCGATTGCGCGCCCGAGATGCTGGTGATGCGGGAGGAGACGTTCGGTCCGGTCGCCCCCGTTCGGGTGACGCCGGACTTCATCAGCGCGCTAGCCGAGGCCGCCGACGACCGCTACGGCCTGGCCGCGACCGTCCTGACCGCCGACATGACGCACGCGCAAGAGGCCTGGCGTCGCCTCCCCGTCGGCACCGTCAAGATCAACGCCGTGTTCGGCGGCGCGCCCGGCGGTGCATCGCAGCCGCGCCGCGCGAGTGGATCCGGATTTGGCTTCGGGCCTGAACTCCTCGATGAGATGACCGCGATGAAGGTGGTGCACTGGTCCGCGCCGAGCGATTGACGCCATCGCGTTGATATCTGAGAATTCCACGCCCAATTCTGCACTCGTCAGGATGTCCAACCGGTCGCCGGTGGCCAGCAGTCGACGTCCTTACCGGCACACCGGAGTTTCACATGCTGGTAGCCCCGTTCTGATGCGGCCGCTACCTCATCGGCATAGACACGCCTGGCCTCCTCCTCGACGCCATGGACCAGGACGGTCTCCTCCATCCCCTTGGCGGAATCGCCCGGATCATAGGGACGGGTGGCAACCACATCCCAGTCCCCGGCCGAGCGCGTCATCGGCTCCATGAGCGCTACCTTCCCTTCGAACCCGCATCCGTCAGTCGCGTGATCCTTCAGGATGGTCCCCTGTGCGGTCAGCCTCGAAACATCGGGCCGGCGTGGTCCTCTACTGTGCGGGTGCCCGGAAGCCGCCGAGCATTCGCTCCAACAACTCGGCGAGCTTGATCGGCGTGCGGTCAAGTGCGTTTCTTCCCGTGGCCTTCGAGTGCCGGCGTGACGCGTTGACACCCTCTCGGCGTGATAACGATGCCCGGCACAGATGCCATACCGCCTCGTCAGTAGTAGTGGCGGCGGCCGCCGACGGCGCGACCCGCCGATCCCATCACCGCCAGAACCACGCCGATCACGACCAGGATGATTCCGATGGTCCACAGGATCGAGATTTTGAGCAGGAATCCCGCGATGAGCAGAATGATGCCGAGAATGATCATGATGAGGCCTTTCCGGTTGGGACGCTGAACAAGTCGAACACCCTTTAGGGGGGATCGAATACACCCCTAGGGCGGTAATGTTCGGCGCATGCCTCAGCCCGCCGGCAAGCCGATCACCGTGGCGCTCGTCGACGACTACGACGTGGTGCTGATGGGCGTGGCCAACATGTTCGACCGTTACCGCGACCGGGTCGTCGTCGCCGAACTCGACGCGACGATGGCTGTCGACGACCCCGTGGACATCGTCTTGTACGACAGTTTCGCCCAACCCGAATCCGACCACCACGAGATCGGCGAGCTGGTCGCCAATCCACGCGCACGCCGAGTCGTGGTCTACACCTGGAACTTTCACCCCGACCTGATCGAAAGCGCCCGCCAGCACGGAGCGCACGGGTACCTGTCGAAGACGTTGCCTGCGCGCGAGTTGGTCGCCGCACTCGAGGCAGTGCATGCCGGCCAGGTCGTCGTCAGCGATGTTCCCCCACGCGGTCGCAGCGCCGTGGGCCTCGACTGGCCCGGACGGGGCGAAGGTCTCAGCGACCGGGAAGCCGAGATCCTCGCGCTCATCACCCAGGGTAAGAGCAACGCCGACGTGGCACGGCTGACCTATCTCAGCCCTAACACGGTGAAGTCCTACATCCGGACGATCTACCGCAAAATCGGTGCCGGCAGCCGAACCCAGGCCGTCCTCTGGGGGGTCAAACACGGGTTCACCCCGGACCACAACCGCATCGAGCACTGGCGCGGCGGCCCATAACACGCGCGGGCTGCCAGCACTCTCACAGCGAGGTGCGGCCCTGGCGGCCTCCACCGTCGCCGGTCGCTACGCACCGGTGGCGGCGTGGATCGGCACCGCCACTTGCTGTCTCATCTTGGCGTGGAGCGTCGTCGGTCGGCCTCCCTGCCACTCGGCGTCGTCATCCTGGCAACCACGACCAACCTGGTCGCCGGGCTGGCCGGCCGGTGTCGATGACTAGCGTCCGCGTCTGCGGCGCGAGGCGAGGACCGTGGCGACGTGGTGGCCTGACGCACCGGCCAGGCCGGCACCCGGATGCGTCGAGGCTCCGATATGCCACAAATCCTTGATGTGGGTCCGGTGTTGGCCCTTTCCGGGCAACGGCCGCCAGAACAGGTTCTGGTCCAGATCGGCCGCGCCGCCGTACGGATCGCCGGCAACGGCGTTCACGTTGTAGGTCTGCAGATCGCGGGGCGAGATCACTTTGAGGCCCAGCACTTGTCCGCGCAGCCCTTCGGCGTGCGCAGCGACGCGGTCCAGTACGCGTTCGGCATACGCCCGGCTGAGGTCCTCGCTCCATCCCGCCCCGGTGTCGAGTTGACCCGACGCGTCACCGCGGGGCTCGAACGGCATCTCCTGCAATTGCAGCCACAATGCTGCGGCGCCAGGTGGCACACAAGACGGGTCCAGGGTGAACTGTTGCCCCACAACGACTGTGGGGCGGCGGGGCAACAAGCCCGCTTCGGCCTCGGCGCACGCGATAGCGGTGCTGGCCGAGCCATCGCTGATGTGGACGATCGGCGCCGAGCCGAGGCGGGAATCGTGCCACCGCGGTGGACTGGCCAAGGCCACGTGGATCTGCATCGCAGCGCGGCCATACCGATAGGCCGCCGCCTGCTTGCGCAGTCCGGGCGGGCTGACCGCAGGAGGCAGCAACGAGCCGTACAGGGCGGTCGGTGTCACCGATGCGAGAACCGCGCGTCGGGCCTCGATTCGGCGTGACCCGCTCACGACACCGACCGCGCGGCCCGCATCGACGACCACGCTCTCGGCCGGGGTACCGGTGTGCACCTGTACGCCGAGTTCGTCGAACAATCCCCGGAAAGCGGCCAGCAGGCCGGCCGCACCGCCCACGGGCACAGGAGTCCCGAACGCATGCAGCGACGCGGCGAAGACCGGGAGCATGACCCCGCCGGAGGCGTGGTCGGGCGATAGTCCGGCGTGCAGAAGCCACGGCACCCACAGGCGATCGACCTCACCGCCCACGAAATTCCTGGCACAGTATGCGCGACCCGAGGACGCCGCGTCCCGCAGCAATAGTCCGGCACTGGTCCGGCCGTTCGTCCGCAGACCTCTGAGGAGCAGCTGCACCAGGTGCGGGCCACCCCGCAGGCTGCCGCCCATCATGTCGCCGAAGAGCGTTGCGTTGCGGCCGAACCGGGTCAGCGCGTCCAGATAGGCCTTCCGGTCTTCGGCGTGTTCGAACCCCGCGACCGTCTGTTCGGCATCGCGATACGCCACCGTGACCGCGCCGTCGTCCGCGACGCTGGCCGTCACGATGCCGTCGGTGTTGCGGTACGCGAGGCCATGGCGTGCCAGACGATCGCCCAGGACCGCGTAGGCCGGTCCGGACATGAACATCGGGTGCCAGGACGAGTAACTGTCGTGCACATATCCGGGAACGGTCGACTGCTCGCTGGCGATGAACCCGCCGATATCCGGATTGCGCTCCAGAAGAGCCACTTTCCATCCCGCGAGCCCCAGCTCGGCAGCTGCGACCATACCGTTTATCCCCGAACCGATGATGACCGCGTCAACTGCACCGCCCACGTCCCTGTGAACGCAGCACGGCAATAATTCGGTACCGACAGGTGTCCCCCGTCGGGTCAGTGCCGATCGGGTTGACGAGATGTGGCGCCGACAGCGGCGGTTTCGGCAACCTCGCACGCCTGCTGCTGGACGGCCGTCACTGCGACAGACAGGTCGACAGTGAGTTGGAGCAACGCCAGCGCGTGCGCGCGGCGTAATTTCCCCGAGGGTGCGCTTGCGGCGCTGGCCGGCGTGGCGCAGGCGGCGGTGATCGCCCGCGAAGACAGACCCGGCGACAAGCGTCTGGTCGGCTATGTCACCGAAACCATTGCGGGAGCAGAGGACCCGGCCGCCGCCCGGGCCGCGCTGGCCGAGCAGCTGCCGCCGTACATGGTGCCGGCCGCGGTGATGGTGGTGGACGTGTTGCCGTTGACGGTCAACGGCAAGCTGGACAAGCGCGCCCTTCCGGCACCCGCGTATCAGCACACCGGTGGTTACCGCGCCCCGGCCGATGCGGTCGAGGAGGCGTTGGCGGGCATCTACGCGCAGGTTCTCGGGCTGGACCGGGTCGGGGTCGACGACTCGTTCTTCGACCTTGGCGGGGATTCGCTGTTGGCGATGCGGGTGGTCGCCGCCATCAACACGACCCTTGACATCAACCTGGCAGTGCGCACCTTGTTCTACGCGCCGTCCCTCAGAAGCTTGAGCCGGCAATTGGGCAGGCCCGACAGCGCGGTCGAAGTCGTCCCTGTTGAAGTCCTCAAGGAGGGGACGGGCGTTCCGCTGTGCTGTATCCACGACGGTCTTGGGCTCAGCTGGTCATATCGGGCTTTGGGCAATTACCTGGACTGCCCGATTGTCGGAATCAACCAGATCCCACTGGATGGCGAGGCTCGACCCGAATCGATTCGCGGTATGGCGGCAAGCTATGCAGACCGGCTCCAGGCCCTCTATCCGACCGGGCCCTACAAGATCCTGGGCTGGTTCCTTGGCGGCGTCGTGGCCCATGAGCTCGCCCTCGAGCTCCGCCGGCGTGGTTGCGTGGTGGAGCGTTTGATTCTGTTGGACGATGCCTTCACCGCCAACCGGGTCATCCCCAGCGATCAGGCTTCCGACGAGAGTGCGATCCTAGACCACATCCTGCGGGTGAACCGAATAGACGTACCTGAACAGTCGGCGCCCCTCACCTACAGCACGCGGCGGAGCTGATCTACCGGCAGGTCGACGGCGCGGAGTTCCCAATTCCGCCAAAAGTTGCTGGAGTTCATGGTTCAGAGTGTGACGGCGAATCAGCTGCATCTCGGGGAACACGTGCCTGCTGTGTTCGACGGCGATTTGGTGATCTTTTCTGCCGCGCGCGACGGACACGGGGAAGATTCGTCCTGCTCACACAGTTGGCGACCGTACGTGGCCGGCGACGTTGTGACCTACTCGGTCGACTGCTCACATCACGACATGCTGACCTCCGACTCGCTCAGCATCTACGGCGCACAACTCAAACGTTCACTCGAGGCGTGACGACGTAGTCACGGGCATGCGACACAACGACTTTCAGTCGGTCAGTGTCGGTGGTCGCCGCTGTGTCATACGCGCGCTGAACCGAATCGATGTCGAACCGGTGGGACACCAGCGCGCCGTTGAGCTCTGGGTACTGGGCCAGGTAGTCGTCCGCCCGCGCCAGAGCGTGGTGTCGCTCTCGCGTGATACCCGCGAACAGCCCGAGGTTATTTCGCAACAGCCGCTCCATGTTGAGCGGGTAGTACTCGTCATCCGGAATGCCGAAGTACAACACGCTGCCGGCGACCGCCACTGCCGAGATGGCGTCGTCGAGCGTAGACACCTGATGACCGACGGCCTCGATGACCACGGCCGGGCGGTTGGCGTCGACGACGGCACGTGCCCACGTCCTGCTGGGCGCCGTGACGAGATCGTCGATACCGACATTCGCCGCTATCCACCCGCGGTCGACGGGGTCGACGCCGACGACCCTGCGTGCACCGCGGCTCTTGGCCACGTGGGCGAACAGCAGGCCGATCGGCCCGAGGCCGATGACGCCGACGACCCGATCGGCCACCGCGACACGATCGAGCGCCTCCAGGACACACGCCAGCGGCTGAATGAGTACGGCGTCCACCGGTGAGAGTGATGTCGAATACACGTGCAGCTGGTTGCCATCGGTGATCACATATTCCGCCAATGCGTCGCTGCGGCTCGCCCAACCCACAACGCGCGCACCGACGCGGATCCCTGGATGGCGGGAGGCCAGCACCTCACCTACTACCTCGTGCATGGGAAACCCCGGCCTGCCCGGGCAGAGCCGCCCGAATCCGTCTGCCCGGGAGCCTGTTCGGCCAATCAGCTTCGGAATGTCGCTACCGCAGATACCGCCGGCCAACGTGCGGAGCAGCACGGCGTCAGACTCGAGTGAATCCGAGGCCGGAGCGGGGACTTCCACCACTTCGAACACTCCAGGCGCAACAAGCCGATAGGCCCACATCTTGACTCGACCTCCCTCGCCGGTGCCATGGCGCCCCCGCATCAGGCAGTCTGGGCGGGCTCCCGAATGTGAGGTAGCTTCCACGAACGCGCGTCGTGGCTTCTGTTACCCTCTTCATGGTATACATCCGGATACAAACATGACAGGCGGACAGCCGGGATGGAAGGAACGACTGGCGTGGACGTCTACCAGCAATTGCGCGAGGCCATCGTAGACGGCACGCTGGACGCGGATACACCATTGACCGAGTTGGCGTTGGCGGCCAAGTACAACGTCAGCCGTACCCCCGTGCGTGAAGCGCTGCGCCGCCTGGAACAGGACGGCCTTGTCGAGCGCGGCGCCCGCGGCATGCAGGTACGCGGTCGCAGCCCGGAGGAGATTCTGGAGCTCTACGAGGTTCGGATCACGCTGGAAGGCGCGGCAGCGCGGGCGGCCGCCGATCGGCGTACCGATCTGGACCTGCTCAAGCTCGAGCGCGTGCACTCATCGATGATGGAGATCTCGACCGACGACCCGGAGCGACTTGCGACCGCGAATCGCAAGTTCCACGAAGCAATCTGGGCGACGAGCCACAACTCCACCCTGGTCGATCTACTGGGCCGCCTGCACGCTCACCTGATCCGCTATCGCGAGACCACCCTCACCTACCACGACCGTTGGGCGAGCGTCCTGGACGAGCATCGGCAGCTCATCGAAGCGATCAAGGCCGGTGACCGCGAACGCGCGGGCCGGATCGCCGAGGAACACATGACCGGGGCGCGCAACGTGCGCCTGCAGATGTACGCCGAAGCGGACGCGGCGACACACTAGTCTCGGCGGCCCCCGCTCACCGACGGACATATTCCGGGGGCGCCTCCAGAGTCGATGGGTGGAACAGCTTCTCGACTTCGATGGGTTTGTCCAGGATCCCCTGCTCGACCGCGTAACGGACGAGCGCCTCCACGGCCTTCCTTGAGCGCTCGGGGTCGTAGGCGAACGGATCAGGACCCATCAGGTCGACCTGCTGCTCGTAGGTATCGCGGGCCCACGCCAGGCAGATCTTGCGCGGATCGCGGATGGCGTCGAGAGCAAGGTCCTTCGCGGCCCTGAAGGCGCGCAGGGTCTCATAGGGCAACCACGGGTTGTCCTCGACGATCTCGCGGCGCAACACCACCGTGTGCATGATCGGGAAAATGTTTGTCGCGCGGAAGTATTCGGTCTCCGCGGAGCGCGAGTCCGATAGCAGTCGGCGAAGACCGCCTGGCTCGCCGAGCACCTCGGGGATCTCCGGATAGATCAGTGCGTCGATCTCGCCGTGCGCGGCCATTTCGACGACCGACCGCCCCGGTTCGACCGGGCTGATCCGAAAAGTACCGGGCAGATTCTCCGTTCCCGCGGTGTCCGCATCCTGGATCACCCATTCGACGTCGCTGAGGTCGATGCCGTAGTGGTCCTGGAGAATTCCTCGCGTCCACACGCCCGCGGTGTTGGTCCAGGTGCGTAGTCCGACGCGCTTGTTGGCGAGTTGCGCAGGTGATTCCAGCGCCGACTCGTTGCCGACGAAGATGTAGGAGTGCCTGAACCGGCGGTGCGGGAAGGCGGGTATCGCGATGAATTCGCCCGGTGTCTGCTCCTGGATGGACAGGAACGCGCCGAACGACACCTCGGCGATGTCGAACTCGCGTCGCCGGAACATGCGCCAATGCCGCTCCGGCGAACTGAAGGTCAGGCATCGAGTCACGGCCGCTTGGATGCCTACCGAGCCGTCGAGCAGGCCGCGGTTCAGGTCGGATGCGCCCAGGGCCAGGGTGAGGATCAATTCTGGGCTGCGTGTCACCGGAATCAGCCTTTCTACCGGAGTCGTACACTACTGTATACCTTAGAATGCATTGCATACTTTCGAATACATCACCGTCTGTCAACCGTGCCGGCCAGCGCTGGGCGTAGTGCTCAGTGCGGATGAGGAGCTCCAAAGTGATTCCTGACGTTGCCCTTTCGCGCCCCACCACGATCGATGAAGCGGTCCGGCTCCTGGCGGACGGCGGAGCGGCTTACGTCGGCGGCACCGAGCTCATCGCGGCGATGCACATGGGTGTTCTCGCGCCTCCGCAACTGGTCGACCTCAAGCGGGTAGACGAGCTCCGCGGGATCCGCACGTCCGCCGAGGAGTTGACGATCGGCGCGGCTACCAGGCACCGCGAGATCGCCGGTTCTGGCGATGTCCGGCAACACGCGCCGATGCTCGCGAAAGCCTGTTCGTTGCTTGGCAACGCGCGCGTGCGGGCCACCGGCAGTATCGGCGGGAACATCTGCTTCGCCGACCCGAGGTCGGACGTCAGCACGTCATTGTTCGCTCTGCGCGCCCAGGTGAGTCTGCGTTCGGCCGAGGGACAACGGACCCTGCCGATCCAAGATTTCGTGGTCGGCGCCATGGAGACGGACCGCGCCGACGAGGAACTCCTGGAAGCCATCCACATCCCGATCACGGACGAGCGCCACGTCTATGTCCGGCACCAGCCGACCGAGTATCCGACGGTGTGCGTCGGCGTGGCCGTCGACCGGGCACGTCCCGACGGCCCGGCGCGGATCGTGGTCGGTGCGGTAGGAGAGCGGCCTCAGCCATTCGATGTTTTGTCGATAGACGACGTCGACCTCGATGCCATCCTGCCGGGCCTGGGCGTGATCGAGGACCTGAACGGGTCCGAGCAATACAAGCGCCACCTCGCAGGGGTGTTCATCGGCAGAGCCATCGCGGAGATGAAGGAGACGATCGATGCATGAGACCGAGATTGTCACGAGCGTCAATGGGCGCAGGGTCGAGGAGCCGGTACCGAATCGGCTGACCTTGGCCGAGTTCCTGCGCGACAGACAGGGTTTGAAGGGCACCAAGGTGAGCTGCGAGACGCAGGTCTGCGGAGCGTGCACCGTACTGGTCGACGGCAATCCCGTCAGCGCGTGTACGACGTTGGCCGTCGATGCGGACGGCGCAGGGATCTCGACGGTCGAAGGCCTCGCCGGCGCGGGCGACCGACTCGACCCGGTTCAGGAGGCATTCATCGACTGCACCGCGCTGCAGTGCGGCTACTGCACGCCCGGGTTCATCATGGCGACCAAAGCGTTGCTCGCCGAGAACCCCAGCCCCACAAAGCAAGAGATCGAGCACGCGCTCGAGGGCAATCTGTGCCGATGCACCGGGTACCTGCCGATCATCGAGGCCGTGCAACAGGCCGCACAGCGTGTCGCGGGCACATATCAGCCCACGGCGCGGCACGAGCGGGACCGACCCCACCTCGACGAGAATGGAGATCGGTACCGCATCGTCGGGCACGCGATCGACCGCGTCGATGCCCGCGCGAAGGTGACCGGCGAAGCGCGCTATGCAATCGACACCGGACTGCCCGACACCTTGCACGCCGCAGTGGTGCGCTCCGATCGGGCCCACGCCCGGATCGTCAAGGTCAACACCGGGGAAGCGGTGGACATGGCCGGGTGCATCTCCGTGATCACCGGAAATGACCTCCACGGCCTCTTCCCCTACTTCGGGCACATGGTCCCCGACCATCAGATCCTCGCCCTGGACAAGGTTCGCTATTACGGCGAGCCCGTCGCGTTGGTGGTCGCGACGAACCGTCACATCGCCCACGACGCGGCTCGTCTCGTCGACGTGGAGTACGAAGATCTGCCCGCGGTCATGGACTCGGACGCGGCGCTGGAGCCCGGCGCACCGGTGCTGCACGAACAGTCGTACTCCGGCGATTCGGTGAGCCTCGTCAAGGTGGCCCGGTCGGCCGATGAACCCAATGTGGCCAACACCCTCACCCAGGGCTGGGGGGACGTCGACGCGGCGTTCGAGCGTGCGCACTGTGTCGTGGAAACGTCCACGTTCCACCCGTCGCTGTATGCGTACGCCATGGAGCCCTACAACGCGAGTGCCCGATTCGCAGACGGAGTGCTGGAGGTGATCAGCCCCGCACAGCATCCGTTCATGGTCATCAAGGATCTGGCTCGCACGTTTGATCTGCCGCACAGCCGCGTGCGGATGACGGTGCCCTACATCGGTGGCGGCTATGGATCGAAGTCCTACACCAAGATCGAGCCGCTGGTCGCGGTCGGCGCGTGGCTCACGGGCCGACCGGTGAAGTTGGACCTCAGTGTCCAGGAATCCATCTACACCACCCGATCCGATTCGGCGAACACGTTCGTGCGCAGCGCTTTTGATGCCGACGGCAAGCTACTCGCCCGCGATGTCGACATCGTCCTGGACACCGGCGCCTATATCGACAACAGCTCGACGGTACTGGCCAAGGCCGTCAACCGCTGTTTCGGCCCGTACGCCATTCCGGCCCTGCGGGTGCGGGGCAGGCTGGTCTACACCAATACGGCTCCAGCGTCGTCGTACCGCGCCCTGGGCGCCTATCAGGTGAACCTGGCGGCGGAGACCAACATGGATCAGGCCGCCGATCGGCTCGGCATCGGCCGTGACGAGATCCGCGCCCGAAACCTGGTGCAGCGCGGCGAGGTATTCATCAAGGGAAGGCGGCCGATGGACGCCGACCTCAACGCCGACTTCGCCGAACTCATCTCCATGCTCCACGTCGAACCACACGCGGGCATGCTGCAGGGCGTCGGCTTCGGCTGCGGCGCCAACGAGGGCGGCTCCTATCCGACGTCGACCGCGCAGGTCAAAATGTCACCGGATGGGTCGGCTCTGCTGCTGAGCGGATCGACGGAGATGGGCCAGGGCAGCAAGTCCGTGCTCACCCAGATCGCCGCGGAGGAACTCGGCTTGGACCTGGAGCGCGTTCGCATCTTCCAATCGGACTCGGCGGGAACGTCGTTCGAGCGGACCACGGGTGGCAGTCGCACTACGACATTGACCGGACTTGCGGTTCAACGGGCGTGCGCGGACCTGGTCGGACAACTCCGGGCGATGGCGGCAGATCTGTGGGATTGCACCGTCGACGAAGTTCGGCGGGTCGGCGACACGATAGTCCATGACGACGGACGCAGTGAACGCTATGGACCGATCGTCAAGAAATGGTATGGCGCGGGCGGCGGCGAGATCACCGGGCACGGGGTGGTGCGCCGCGCAGGCGAGCTGGACGAACAGCCCTCGTTCTGGGAGATCGGAATGGCCGGGGTGACAGTCGACATCGATCCGGACACCGGTGTGGCGAAGATCGACCAGCTGGTGACCGTTGCCGATATCGGGTTCGCCATCAACCCGGTCGGCGTCGAGGGGCAGGACCTGGGCGCGGCAACCCAGGGCATCGGCGGTGCGCTCACCGAGGAGCTGATCTACGAGGGCGAGCAGATCCGCAACCCCAACCTGGTCGAGTACCGCATCCCGCACATCGACGATGCACCACGGCGTTTCGATTCGGTCCTGTGCGAGCGACGTGACGGGACCGGCCCGTACGGCGCCAAGGGTGTCGGGGAAGGTGCGCGGATCCCGATCGGCGGCGCGGTCGCGGCCGCGGTGCAACAGGCAACCGGCATCTGGCCGGACCGGCTGCCGTTGACGCCGGAGCGGGTGTGGAACCTGATCCGCCAGGGCCGCGGCGAACGTGCGGCCCGGTCCGACTCCGACGGCGACACCGGTCGATAGACCACCTTCCGCACCGCGGCGCCGCTGCTTCCGGCAGCGCCGCGGTGCGGGTCATGTCAGGCGCGGAAGTACTTCCTCCCCGACGAACGCAATCTGGTCCTCCCACTCGTCGAAAGACAGGCGGAAGTCGAAGATGAGGTCGTCGACACCGGCTTCGCCGAGTTCGAGGCACTGTTCGACCACCTGGTCGGCGGTCCCGTAAACCAGTGCGCCCCTGAGGTCGTCGGCCGTCTCGAACCGGCCCGAGGAAGGCTTGACCCAGTACTTGGCGTTGTTCGCCCACGCGAGGAGACCCTCGACGTTGACCTTCGCGAGCGCTCCTTCGCGAGTCTTGGCGATCGAGGTCGGTGGAATTATTCCCACGTTTGGATGGGGCCGTCCGAAATCGGCGGAGACCTTTGCGAGCGTGTCGACTCGGACGCGAAGCGTATCGATGCCGATGCGTCCCGGCATCCAGCCGTCGGCGTGTTCTCCCGCGATCCGTGCGGATCGCGGGGTGTTGCCGCAGTACCACAGTGGTACGTTTCCGGCCGGTAGTGGCCTGATCTTTGCGTCCTGGAAGTCGAAGGGCCGGTCATGCCACGACACGGCATCGCCGGACCAGATCCGCCGCAGAATCTCGAAGTTGTCGATGACCAACTCGGGCCTGGGAACACCGCCGAGGCCGATCGCGGCGAATTCGTGATCGAAGTTGCCACTGCCCATCCCGATGACCAGACGCGGGCCGAGGAACTGCGTCATCGTGGTGACCACCTGCGCAGTGATGAGCGGGTGGCGGAAGGGAATCAACGATCCGGTCCCGAGTATGAGTCGATCCGTGGCCGCACCTACCGCCGTCAGGACGGTGAGCGCCTCGAAGAAGGTCTCGTCTGGCTTTTCGAACTCCCCGTGTGGAGCGAACAAAAGGTGATCGCGAACCCACACGGAGTGGAATCCGAGGCGCTCGGCCAGCCGGGATCCGTCGATGATCCGGGTGGCGTCGGCGTGAGCACCGAAGTGCGGTAGCAGAAGTCCGGTACGCATTACTCTCCCAGGTTTCTCGGTGCCGTGGTCGCCGTCTCGGACTCGTCGATGACAGTCACATCGCCTGTGGGACTGAGGTATTCTGCGAACCAGGCGATCATCTCGGGAATGACTACATCGGCGTACGCAGCGTATGCGGCATAGTGACTGCTATTGCGTTGCAAGATGAACTTCTTCGGACCCGTCGCGACCTCATAGATGGCCTCGGCGTGATCGGTCGGAGTTGTCGCGTCCTCATCGACGGCGATGACGAGCAGCGGTGTGCGCAGGCCGCGCGCCGCGTCCAGCGGGCGATATCTCAGCAGCGGGTCGACCATTGACAGCGGCACCGCGGTCGGGTTCTTGTCGTCGACGTCCTTCTTGAAGCCCGAGGCGCGACGTTCCGGTGTCTGCACCATGATCTCGTCACGCGGGTGCACGAGCTTGCTCTTGCCCGTCAGCACCCGCGTGCGGCGATCGTCGACCAATTGGCGCTGATACTCGATCCACTCCCACTCGGTACGCATGCGGCGCAGCCAATCGCGGCCATCGGCGACCGGCACCTGACTGATGACGGCGCGAACGCGGGAGTCCGCGGCCGCCAGCAGGACGACATTGCCGCCTCCGGTGCCGCCCGTCGCGTACGCCCCGATGGCGCCGGCAAGGACGTCGTCCCGGGTCGTCAGGTAAGTGACGCCGTTGATCAGGTCCTCGAGTTGGCGGTTGGGGTCGACGATGCCGCGCTCGCCCTCCGACTCCCCGAAACCACGGTAGTCGATCGAGAGGACCGCGAAGCCGCCATCGGTGAACGCCTGGTGGTAGCGCTGGTAGGCCTTGGCGTCCTTGAGCCCATACCATCCGGGTCCTTGGATGATCGCACAATAGGGACCAGCCGCGTCGGGGGTGTGCCAGAGCGCGCGCACGCGCTCGTCGCCACAAAAGTACTCGACGGTTGTCGATCTCACTTGTGCATCATCCTCATTCGCTATTTTCGAGGTTCGGCGCCTTTCGGCGTTACAGCGCCGACAGGTCCGATTCCAGATTCCCGAAGAACTCCTCGAGAACCTTGTCGCCCTTGCGCTTGATGGCGCTGGATCCGAGGGTGGCCGCGTTGCCGGTAATCCCGTACGAACCGGACACCCGCACCGTCGTCGTGGACGGCCCGGGATCGAGTTGCACTTCGCCGTTGATGGTGATGCGCGATCCCAGTTGGCGATCCTTGCCCTCAGCGCGCGCGATGATCAACTCGCTCACGCGCACATCGGTGAACCGGATGTTGAGGTCGGCGTTGAGCTTGAACATGCCGACCTTGTCCGCGATGACGGCAGAATATTTTTCCAGCGGCGCAATCTCGCGCGCATTGTGGACGACGCCGATCCAGCTCACCAGCCGGGGCACATCGGTGATGAGCTCCCAGATCGACGCCGGCCCGCCCGTCACCTCGACGGTCCGGTCAAATGCGAACTCCGCCATCGGTTCTCCTTATTCGGCCGGCACGATCGAGCAGCCCGATACCGGAAACTCCACGGTGACTCGATCTCCGGGCGCTGCCTCGACAGACGGGTGCGAACTCGCGGCGACCTCCACGCCGCCGGTGAGCGCGATCTGATAGTCGATCGACTCCCCCAGATAGGTAGCGCTCACGACCGTGCCGGCCGCCCGGTTCGGACATTCGGCGCCCGCGTCGCCGCGATGGATCACCAGGCGCTCCGGTCGCACGACCACCTCCGCCCGCGAGCCGGCGGTGACGTCCCCGGTGGCATGCGCGAGCACCCGCCCGATGGAGGTGTCGACCGAACATGTGCCGTCGAGGCCGACTTCGACGACCTTCGCATCCAGAAAATTGGACTTCCCCACGAAATCCGCGACGAAGCGGGTCTGCGGCCGCTCGTAGATCTGCCGCGGAGATCCCATCTGTTCGACTCGTCCGTCGCGCAGCACCGCGACCGACGTGGAGAGCGCGAGTGCCTCCGTCTGGTCATGGGTGACATAGAGGATCGTCAGGCCCATTTCGCGCTGCAGACGGATCAGTTCGGCGCGCATGCTCACACGCAGCTTGGCGTCCAGGTTGGACAGCGGCTCATCCAGCAGGAGTACGGGCGGTTCCTGACCGAGTGCCCGCGCCAGCGCCAGTCGCTGCTGCTGACCGCCGGAAAGGTCGGTCGCCATCCGCGTTGCGAGGTGATCGAGCTCGCAAATGGCCAATGTCCGCTCCACCACCGCCTTGATCTGCGCCTTCGACTTCTTGGGCTTCTGCGACGCCAGCGGGTACGCAGCGTTCTGAAAGACGTTCATATGAGGCCAGATTGCATAGGACTGGAACACCATGCCCAGCCCCCGCCGATTCGCCTGCACGTTGATCCGGCGGTCCGAGGAGAACAGCGTGGAGCCGTTGACGACGATCGACCCCGAATCGGGATCCTCGAGGCCGCTGACGCTGCGCAACAGCGTGGTCTTCCCGCAGCCCGACGGTCCGAGCAGGGTGAAGAAGTCGCCCTCGTTCACCTGCAGCGTCACATCGTCGACAGCCCTGACCCGACCGAACTGTTGCGCCTTCGCCTGCTCGTACGTCTTGACCAGTGACTGGATGTCCAGCATGGCCACCCCTTCTGTTGGTGTGCGGGATTTGCGGTGAGTCCGAGACCTACGACCGGGCCTTCTTGCCCGTCGCCGCGAGCATGTCGGCGAAAAGCTTCTGGTATCGGGTGATGTTCGGGATCATGCCGCCGTAGTCGATGTAGTAGATCTCCGCACCCGGGTCGGCGGCCACGCCGATCTTGGCGTCCTTGAGCGTCGACGTGCGCTGCGACGTCGCCCACTGGCCCTGCTGGTTGTCGATCATCAGATATTCGGCGAGCAAGAGCGCCGCGGCCGGATGCGCTGCCCCGCTGGCGATGCCGGTACCGCCGAACTCCGAGATGATCGGCCCGACCTTCGGGCTCCAGTCCATCTTTCCGCCGTCTTTGATCGTCTGAAGCACACGGTAGTGGTAGTTGTCCGGGGCGATCCGGAACTGCCCCGCCGCGATCAATTCGGTCATCGCGGTGTGGCCGTCGAACGGTGTCGATCGCTTCACCGCATCGCCGACGAGCTTGAGTGCGTCTTCTTCGGTCATGTGATTCTGCTTCTGCAGCAGGGCGACCATCCCGTACACCCAGTCCGCGTCGGTCTGTTCGATCGCCATCCCGTCGGTGTAATTGGTCAGCAGGTCGGGGTAATCCTTCGGCATTTTGCCGGCGGGCAACGCGCTGCTGTTCCAGGCCACGACGAAGGGGTACACCTGATCCCCGAACCAGGTCGGGAACACCGCCTCCGGAATCAATTGCTGTAGTACCGGCGACTTCAGTACGGCGTAATGGCCTTCCTGCGCCAGGATTCCGGGATCGCTGCCGGTCGCGGAGAGCACGTCGGCGCGAATTCCGCCGCCGGACGCCTCCTGCTCCGTGCGCTGACGCACGGTTGCCGAGCCGGCGCGGTAGACGTTGATCGTGATGCCGGTCTTCTTCTTGAAATCATCGACGATCGCGGTGACGTCATCGGCATTGAACGATGTGTACCACGTGACTACGCCACCTTCCTGCTTGGCGAGTTCCGTCAGCTTCTGACGCCGGGCCTGCAGGTCGTCCACCCCCGCAAGACCGTCGTACACCTGCTGGAGCTTGCTGTCGCTGACCGTGCTGGTTCCGCCGTCACCGGTCTTCGTCGGTGGGCTTCCACAGGCTGCGAGCGCAACTGCAACGAGGGCGACAAGGGCAGCGATGACGCGTACCCGACCGCCTCCCCACGGACCTGACATCATGAGCTCCCTTCGGCGGATACCGCACCATTCTGATGTATACATTTGCACACGTCAACGATTCGCGGGTGATTATGACCAGTTGCCACAGATCATTTCGACGCGACAGCGTCGGCCCCGCGCCGCCTTAGCGTCAACCCGTTCAGATAACCGACGATCTCGTCGACGGGGCCCACGTTGGCGTACTTCATGTCCATGTCGAAAAGCGCCATTGCGTGGGACGCCTCCCCCCGGTCGAAAGTCGCCTCCTCGGCGACCGCCACCCGGTAGTCATAGGAGAACGCATCGATCACGGTCGCGCGCACACATCCGCTGGTGGTCGTGCCGCAGACGATCAGAGTGTCGATCTGGCGCGAGATCAGGTGGCTGACGAGCGCCGTGCCGAAGAACGCGCTGGGCTTGCGCTTCTCGATCACGAGATCGCCTTCCTGCGGCGTGATCTCGGTGAGGATCTGATCCGCTTGCGGTGTATCGGTGTTCTGGCGGGCGTTCTTGTCCGCCCAGCGACCCCGGTCCGACCCATCCGCGCTGCGCGGCGCCCCGCGGGTGTAGAACACCGGGATACCAACCCGGCGCGCAGTAATCAGCAGCCGCTCGATATGGGGCAGCGCGTCCCACGCGACGGCTCCACATGAGCTTCGCCACCGCTGGACGGATGCCAGGATCGGCTCCCGGCGATCTCCGCAGAAGCCGTAGGTGACATCGACGACCAGCAAGGCCGGCCGCTCTCCCAGCGGGGCGCGAACGCCGTATCCGCCTGCGGCGAACACCGCCCGATCCTGCTCCGTCAGAAAGACATTCGAACGGATCGGGCGCTGTCCGTTCGAGCGATCGGTGTGGTCAGACACCGTACTGGGAGACGTCGTAGCGGCGGGGCAGCAACGAGCGGCAGATCTCGCGGTTGAGGCCTGCCTGCGGCAACCCGATGCCCTTCTGATTCGCCATCGCGCCGACGATCACCATGTCGTCCTCGGCCCAGGCCATGGTCTGCTTGCCCCACAGGGTCAGCGCGCCGTTCGTGGCGCTGGAGATCAGTAGTGCTTGCCGCAGCACCTCGGTGTCGACGCCGTATCGGTCGGCCAGCGCAAAAGCCTCGTGGTCGGCGACCAGACATGCCCACAGCACCAGATTGTTGGCAGCCTTGCACACCTGTGATGTTCCGGGGCCCCCCGAGTGGACGACGTCCGAGGAATACGCGCCGACAACGTCTCTGAGCCGCGCGAAGACCTCCGGGCTGCCGCCGATGAACGTCAGCAGCGTGCCCTCGTCGGCGAACCAGCTGCCCCGGCACACCGTGGCGTCGACGACGCTGATCTCCTTCTCCTGCCCGAGCTCGGCCAGCGCCTCGACCGTCTCCGGCAGGACCGTGCTGACGACGGCGATCACCGAGCCCCGCTTCGCCGAGTCGAGCAGCCCGTCAGCTCGGGTGGTCAGTTCGGTGACATCGCGGTCGTAACCCACGCAGATCAGGATGAACTCGGATTCCCGCGCGAGGTCGCCCGCGTTCCCACACCAGAGCGCACCCGCGTCCTCGACGGCTTTCCGGCGATCCTCGCTGACGTCGAAGGCGCGTACCTCGTGACCGTGCCGGACGAGGTGGCCCATGATCGGCGTCCCCATCCGGCCGATGCCGATGACTCCCACAGTGCTCACAGATTTTTGCCTTCCGGGTGTGTCGGTTTGCTCATTGGTGTTGGCAGACGACGTCCACCAAGGCCGGTTTGGACTGCGTGCGCACGACGTCGATGGCGCGACGTACCGCGGCGCCGATCGCGTCGGGATCGGTTATCGGCCCTTCGGCGTACCAGCCGAACGACCGTGCGATGCCCGCGAAGTCAGGGGCCGGATTGTCCAGTTCCATCCCCAAATAGGCGTTTTCGATCGGGGTCCCGCGCACTGTCGCCATCCGCTCCTGATGCAGCCAGTCGTTGTAGTATGCGCGGTTGTTGAACATCACGGCGAGCAAGGGGATTTCGTGGTAGGCCGCGGTCCACAGCGCCTGGGGATCGAACAGGAGATCTCCGTCCGGCTGCAGATCGACGACGAGCCGGCCCGCGTCACGGTGCGCCAGCGCGGTGCCGATGGCAATCGAGATCTGGGTCCCGGTGCCCAGCGTCTTGCCCACGTGGCGGTGGGGCAGGTCGAAATCCCATATGCGGTAGGCCCAGTCGCTGGCAGTTCCGGGAGCCAACACCCAATCGTGTTCCCGGACCGCCTCCCATACCTCGGCGGCCAGTCGCGCCGTCGACACGGGCGAGTCGTTCCAGACCTTCTCCGCCTGCTTGCGCCAGAGCGCCCGGGCCTCGTCGTGCATCTTCGTCAGCCGCGACTTCTGCTCTACCCGCGCCGCCGCCCGCTGCGGTGAGTCCGCCCCCGCCCGCTCCCGGCACAATTCCAGCAGCCGGGGCAGGGCAACCGCGGTGTCGGCCGTCACCTGCAGGTCAACCTCCTCCAGCGAGGCGAAGTCGTGTGTCCACGATGAGATGGCCATGTCGTTGTAGCCGAGGTCCACGACCTTGGCGCCCGGCGCGAGGTGGGAGGTGATCCGGCGTGTCGTGTAGTCCGTCGTCTTGGTCGGCCGCTCCATGTCCTTCACGTCGAGGAACAGCACCAGGTCTGCGTCGGTCAATGCCGGTGTGCCCTCGACGTTGAGGGGATGCTGATTCGGGAAGTTCAGCCGGTGATGCGCATCGATCACACCCGCGCCGGCCAACTCGGCGAGTTCGACCAGCAGGCCGAAGGCCTCGGGGCTGCGGCCCGCGTAGCCCGGAATCACCACCGGCCGTTCGGCGTCCATCAGCATCCGGGCCAACTCGGCGAGCGCCGCGTCGTCGGCGCCGAAGCTCGACGGCACCGCGAACCGGTCGAAGTTGGGGTAGGCCACCGGCTCGGTTAGTTTCTCTTCCTGTAGTCCGCCGTCCAGCGCGATGTAGACAGGACCTTGCGGTTGGAGCATCGAAACCCGGTGCCCGCGCGCAATCGTCGGCGCGATCGAGTCGATCGACGCGGGCTGGTCGTCCCACTTCGTGAACTCACGCACGGCGTTGCCCTGCACGTTGGCACTGTGGATCCAGTCGATATTCGCGCGCCGCTTCTCGAGTGCCATCGGCCCGGCGCCGCCGAGGATCATCATCGGCACCCGGTCGATGTAGGCGTAGTAGATCGCCATCACGCCGTGCAGCAGGCCGACGACGTTGTGCAACACGACCGCCATCGGTTCGCCGCTGGCTTTCGCGTACCCGTGTGCGATGCCGACCGCCACGTTCTCGTGCAGGCACTGGATCAGTTCCGGCCGGTTGCCGCTGTGGTTCACCAACGAGTCGTGCAGCCCGCGGAAGGATGCTCCGGGGTTGAGGCTGACGTAGCGGTATCCCATGGCGTTGATCGCGTCCGCCATCACATCCGAGCCGTACTCCGGCACTCGTTCTCGGGCCACGATTTGGGTCACCTTTCGCGCTTGGGTGCGGTATGCGGTGCGCCTCGGGTCAGAGTCGCCCGCCCAGATCGACCGATCCGGACCGCCGGGACAGCATGAGCATGATCGTGACGAAGCCGACCAGCGCCGCGATGAGCATGGTGCCGACCGCCGAGAGGCCACCTATCGACCCGTTCTGGTACTGCTCCCAGATGAGGATCGACAGCACCTGGTTGCCCGGCGAGTACAGCAGGAGCGAACTCGCGAGTTCCCGAATCGAGACGATGAAGATGTAGATCCAGCCCGCCATCAGGCCCGGCGCCATCAGGGGAAAGACCACCCTTGCGCAGCGTGCGCACCAGCGACGCCCCGCTGACCTCCGAGGCCTCGTCGAGTTCGACGCTGATCTGTGACATAGCGCTCGATGCGTATCGCATCCCGTACGGCATGTACCGAGTTACATAGGCAACGAACAGAATCCACAGAGTGCCGTAAACCGGAATCGGTGCGCGGAGGTAGACGAACAGCAACGCGACACCGACCACCACGCTCGGAATGGCAATCGGCGCCGAGGCAACCCAGTCCAGAACCCACCGTCCCTTGATCTGGCTTCGCGCCATGAACCACGCGGCGAAGCCCATCACCAGGATCACCGTGGACGCGGAGCCGACCGCCAGGACCAGCGAGTTCTGAAGCGAGGCGATCGTGTCGGGATTGTTCACGATGGCGACGTAGTTCTGCATGGTCAGGTGGCTCAACGTCGACATGCTCGGACTGGAATAGATCTGTTGCGTCGAGGCGTAGACCAGGATGAGGATCGGCAGGATGATCGCGACGAGGAAGTACAACGCGACGAATCCGGCTGCCACCCACCGGTAGGCACCGAGCCTGATCGTTCGCGGGCGGAAGCCCTTGCCGGTCACCGTCGCATACCGCTTCCCATTGCCCAGCACGCGGGAGTAGTAGTAGACGCCGAGCACGGTGAGCAGGAGCAGCCCCAGTGCGTACGCTCCTGCCTCGCCATATCTGGTCGGATAGCCGTTCAATGCATCCCAGATCTCGCTGGTGATGACGCGATTGCCCTCGTAGCTGCCCAGCAACACCGGCACCTCGAAGGATTCCAGGCCCGTGACGATTGCGATGATCAGCGAGCCCAGCAGCGCTGGACGCGCGAGCGGGAGCGTCACCGTCAACAGCATCCGTGGCACGCTCGAACCCGCCGCGAGTGAAGCTTCCTCCAGGCTCGGGTCCATCCCCCGGAAGGCGGTCAGGGTCAGCAGGAATACCAGCGGCGCGGTGTGCAGCCCCTGGACGAACATCATTCCCCAGATGCTGAAGATGTTGACGTGAATACCCGGGATGCTGTTGATCGCGCCGATTTGCGGACTGGCCAGCAGCAGCCATGCGATGGTGTGCAGCACTCCCGGGATGATCAGCGGAACCAGCGATGAAGCGATCATCAGGCTCTTGGCGGGAGCGTCTGTTCGTGCCACGACGAACGCCAGTGTCGAGCCGAGGATAACCGCGAAAATGGCGGAGCCAACTGCATATTCGACGGTCGTCCAGATGACGTCGCCGATGCCGGGAGACAGGTAAGCCGAGCGCAGGAACTCCAGCGTGAACCCGGTGTCGCCATTGAACGTCCCGTTGACGAGATAGACGATCGGGCCGATGGTGAAATAGCCGATGACGACGATGAGTAGCAGCAGGATCAGGGAGTTACGGCTCACCCGGATCTTGCGCATGACAGGTGCCGGTATCGCGGGCTCGACTCTCGGCGGTGCTTCGACGGTGATCATGCGACGCCCCGGCAGACATCTGAACAACGCAGTACGGCAACGGATTGCGATGCGCTCATCGGGGGCCTTATCGGCGTGCGGCTGATCATGTAAGCCTCCTCGATGAAGCAGACGGTATGAGTAGATATACTGCTGCATACATCGGTGTACGTCAATGGGGCCCACCGTCCCGAATTGTCGTCTACTCGCCTGGCGGGCTTGGGTTTTCATCGCACCGTGCCGGCATGGCGGGGCCGCCGGCCGCCGGTCGACCCGCGTGTCATCGTCACCATTCGGCTGCGCCGTCGCCGGACTCGCACGAGCACATTGTGGATAGTTTCGAGATCGTATGGTATACCTCAGAATACAATGCATACAGTGCATACAGATGCCACGAGTGGTAGCTGGGGTGGAGGGGACAAATCGGGGTGGACGTCTACCATCAACTGCGCGAAGCGATTGTCGACGGCACTTTCTCCGCCGATACGCCGCTGACGGAAACCACGCTTGCCGCACAGTTCAGCGTCAGCCGTACCCCGATCCGGGAAGCGCTACGGCGTCTCGAACAGGATGGCCTCGTCGAGCGGGGACCGCGCGGGATGCAGGTGCGCGGCCGTAGCCCCGAAGAGATCCTGGAGATCTACGAGGTGCGCATCGTCCTCGAGGCCGCGGCCGCCCGCGCTGCGGCCGAGCGTCGAACCGAGCTCGACGTGCTCAAGCTGGAGCAGGTCCATGCAGCCATGGTCGCCGCGGCGGTTGAGGACCCCGAAAGCCTGGCCGCCACGAACCGCAGATTCCATGAGGCGATCTGGGCGACCAGCCATAATGCCACACTCATCGACCTGCTCGTCCGGCTGCACGCGCACCTGATCCGCTACCGGGAGACCACCCTGACCTACGACGACCGCTGGAAGGTCGCCCTGAAAGAACACCAGCAGCTGATCAAGGCGATCAAGGCGGGTGATCGCGATCGCGCCGGCCGGATCGCCGAGGAGCACATGACCGCGGCGCGCAACGTGCGCCTGCAGATGTACGCGGCGGCCGAAACCACTCACTGAACCGGCGCCTTGCCGTAGCCGCGAAACGTCCGGCGCGGCCGATCAGGCCGGCCCGATGGTGATCAATCGTTGTTCGGTCATCTCTTCGATGGCGTATCGCGGCCCCTCCAAGCCGGTGCCGCTGTCCTTCACGCCACCATAGGGCATCAGATCGACTCTGCTGCTTGATGTCTCGTTGATATGCACTGATCCCATCCGTAGCCGGCCGGCCGCATACAGCGCATTGTTGAGATCACGTGTGAAGATGCCCGCCGCAAGACCGTACGGGGTGTCGTTGATGTCGACGACGGCGTCGTCGAGGTTGTCGAACCGCACCAGGCTGACCACCGGGCCGAAAATCTCCTTGGTCATCACGTCCATGCTGCCGTCGACGTCCTTCAGGATCGTCGGTGAGATGACTTGACCGTTACGGTCTCCGCCCCTGACCACGGTAGCCCCGTGTTCCACCGCCGACTGCACCCATTTCTCCACGCGGTCGGCCTCCGTCGCGCTGATCACGGGGCCGACGAAGGTCTCGTCCCGGCGGGGGTCGCCCGCGCGGCGGGTGCCCAGTCGGTGCGCCAGTTGATCGGCGAACTCGTCGGCGATTCCGGACTGGACGTACAGGCGCTGGACCGAGGTGCACACCTGACCCGCCTTGCGGAAGGCCGCGTTGATGCACGCATCGACCGCGCGTTCCAGTGGGGCGTCGTTACACACCAACGTGCTCGAGAGACTGCCGAGTTCGAGCTGGGCCTTGCGAATACCGATCGCCCGCCGGATGTGCTCGCCGACACCGGTACTGCCTGTGAATGCGTAGAAGGCAGGCACCGGGCTTGCCAGCAGAGTCTCGCCGACCGTCGCGCCGCCGCCGTGCACCAACGCGATGAGCGACTCCGGCAGGCCGCATTCGAGCAGCAACTCGACCAACAACACCGCCGTGAGCGGTGTCTGCGCGGCCGGCTTGAGGATGACCGCGTTGCCTGCGGCGAGCGCCGGGCCCACTTTGTGCGCGACGGTGTTCAGCGGAGAGTTGAACGGCGTGATCGCACAGACCACGCCCACGGGGTGCCGCACCGTGAAAGCCAGCCGTTCCCCCGCACCGGGTGCGCCGTGGAGGGGCACGACCTCGCCGTGTATCCGCTTGGCTTCCTCGCCGCAGAGCAACAGGGTCTGTACCGCGCGCCCGACCTCGCGCTCGGCGTCGGCGACGGTGAAGCCGGTGTCATCGATGATCGAATCGACGAACTCCGGCCGACGCTCGGCAAGCAAGGCCGACGCCCTGGACAACACCAGATACCGGTCGTAATGCGGAAACGACGTTGTCGTCGCCGCCGTCGCCGCCCGCGCCAGCGCGGTCAGTGCGGTGTCCACCTGCTCTGGCGATGCATAGTGAACCACCGCCACTGGTTTGCCGTCGAATTTGTCTGCTGCCTCGTGGGTGGTGTGGCCGTCGGTCCATTGTCCGCCGATGAACAACCGTGCCTGTTTCGTCATCGTTCTCCGTTCACTTCGATCCGAGGGCTGACAGCGAGGCGCGACCCCGTAAGTTCCATAGCTGCCCGCTGAGTTCGGCGGCGGCTTCCGCGCCGATCTCCGGGACCACCAGATCGTCGAATTTCGTGCGCATTTCGCCGTCGGTCAGGGGATCATCCGGGTCACCCTTGCGGGTACGGCGCCGACGTGTCAGCTCGGATCCGTCCGCCAGGCGCAGCGTGACCACCGCCTGGCGCCGCGCCGGGAACTCCTCGTCGAACTCGGGGTCGGCAACGATAGTCGTCCTGGCCAACAGATCCCGTATCCCCGGGTGGGCAAGGCTGTCGGTGGTGAAGGCGGCGAGCCGCACTGTGCCCAACCACAACGCGGCCGCGACGCAGTACCCGAGACTGAACTTCGCTTCGAATTCGGTTCGCGGATCGCTGTTTCCGGCCACCCGGGTGGCCACACTGTACGTCCGGATCACGATCGAGTCGATCAGGTTCGGGTCGACTTCGGTAGCCCGCAGCTCGAGCGCGGCATCGACGGCGGCGAAGGTGTGGCCGCAACACGAGTGATTCTTCACCGTCGCCTGGGTGATGCCCCACGGATCACCCAGGCCCCCGACCGATGCCGTCCAGTCCGGGTCGGCCGCCATGGCTGCGCCGAACCCGGCCGCACCCTCCAGGATGTCGGCTGCCCCGGTGAAGCCGTGCCCGGCCGCCAGGGCCGCGACCAGCCCCGCGTCTGCGGCGTGCCCGGCATGGAGTGGCTTGCTCATCGCGTCGGACCGGAACGCCTGTTGCAGGCCGGCCGCCATGGTGGTAGCCGTCGCCAGCGCGTGCGCGAATCCCTCGGTGTCCAGTTCGGTGAGTTCGGCCACCGCAGCGGCGGCGCCGATCGTGCCCACGGTGCCCGTGGTGTGCCAGAACTTGTAGTGCGCGGGCTGAATCGCCGCGGCGATGCGGTCCCCGATCTCGTAGCCGACGGCCACCGCCCGTAGGAACTGCTCCCCGGAGACGTCGAGGTGCTGGCCCGCGGCAAGCGCCGCCGCCACGGTCGGCGAACCCGGGTGGTAGATGCCGTCGCGGTAGATGTCGTCGAGTTCGGCGGTGTGCGATGCGGTGCCGTTGATCAGTGCGGCGGTACGCGGATCCACTCGGCCCCCGACGGCGACAAGCTCCGACCGGCCGGTGCCCCGGGCGAAGCCGAGCGTCTCACCGAGGATGCGCGCCGGGTCCATGCGCGCACCGGCGACCGTCGCGGCGAACCAGTCCACCACCGCGCGGGTGGCCGCGCTGTAGATGGAGTCATCCAGCTCCGCTTTGCGTTGGGTCACCGCGAATTCGGCGAAATCGTGCGCTTTCACGTCCATGCTCCTAGAACTGGGATTCGTACTGCGACGGGTCGATACGAGCCTCGACGACCAGCGGCCGGCGCAGGCTCTCCACCTCGATCAGCGCCTTCTCCAACTCCGCGGTGGACTCTGCGCGGACACCGTCGCAGTCCATCGCCGTCGCGAGGCCGACGAGATCGATGTCCTCGATCCTGGTCGCCGTGCTCGGATACTCCTGTGCCATCTGTTTGAGCTCGATCCGGTTCAGGCTGCCGTCCACGAACACGACGAACACGATCGGCAGCCCGCGTGCGGCGGCCAGCCGGATCTCGGTGGCGGCCATGGCGAATCCGCCATCGCCGACCAGCGCGACCACCGGCTGCGAGGGGAAGGCGAGCTTCGCGGCGATGGCGGCCGGAACCCCGAACCCCATCGACGACAGCCCGTTGGTCATCAGCAGCCCCCGCGGGGCGTGGGTTCGCCAGCCCTGGCCGACCAGCAGCTTGTGCGAGCCGACGTCGGTGGCCGCAATGGCGTCCCTTGGCATCGCCGCCCGGACGACATCGACGACGTCCGTCGGGTTGAGGTGGCCTTCCACGCGTCCCCGGTAGTAGGCGTTTTCCAGCCGGGTGCGGTGTGCAGCAACGTCGTTCGTGGTCCATCTCGGCTGTCCGGTCCACGACTCGCGGAGGGCGTCGAGCACCGCTCCGACATCGCCGACACATTCGACGTCACTGGCATAGATCTGATCGGTGTTATGCAGCGCGTCGATGTGCAACACCGGGGCGGCGATACGCCACGGTTTGATCAACTCGACCGCATCGAAACCCGCGGCGATGATCAGGTCCGACTCCTCGAGCAGCTGCCAGACCAGCTGATTACAGGCCATGTCGAGCACGCCGGCGAACATCGGGTGTTCCTCCGGGAATACGCCCTTCGCCATCGGCGAAACCACCACGGGAACGGCTATCTCGTCCGCGAACCGGACGAGCGCATCGGTGGCCCCGGCCCGGGTGGCACCGATGCCGGTCAACACGATCGGGCGCTTTGCCTTGGCCAGCAGTTGAGACGGGTCCGGTGCACCGGGTGCGCGCACCACCCCGATCGTGGACAGCGCCGCCATTGCCGGCGGCGGAACGAAGGTGGTGTCGGTCGCGGGTGCCTTACTGACATCTCCGGCGATGGTCAGGTGCACCGCACCCGGCCGCTCCGCCTGCGCCAGGCTGAACGCCTTGCGCATGGTGGTCCCGACCGCACTCGACTCGATCCGGCCGGCCCACTTGGTGATCGAGGAATACAACAGCTTGTGGTCGATCACCTGATGGGTGAAGTACTGCTCGCGTGAGGTCTCGATCTGCCCCGACAGCGCGATCATCGGCACCCGGTCCGTGTTGGCCGCTGCGACGCCGTTGACCAACGCGGTCGACCCGGGCCCGAGGGTGGACAGGCACACCCCCGGGAGTCCGGTTGCCATCGCGGATGCCTCCGCCATGAACGCCGCGGAGCCCTCCCGTCGGGCGAGCACCACATCGATGCCGCGCCGGCGCGAGCGTTCCATCAACTCGATGATGGGGTCGCCGGGATAGGCGAAGATACTGCGCACCCCGGCGCGCGCCAGCGAGTCCGCCACCACTTCTGCGGTCGATTGCGACATCGGTACTACCTTTCCACAACTGGACGGGCGAGCTCGGTCGGCGGTCAGCCGTTGGGCCGCAGTAGCTTTCCGGATCCGGCATCTGCGGTCACGTTCCCGTCCTGCATGATGACGCGGCCGCGCAGGATCGTCATCTGCGGGCGTCCCTTGGTGTTGAAGTCCTCGCTCGGCATCCAACCGCACATGTAATGGCTGTGCGCCGCGCGCAGCACCTCCTCGTGCTCCATGTCCAGCACCACCAGGTCGGCGTCGGCGCCGGGCAGGATCGCACCCTTGCGGCCGTAGTAGCCGGTCAGCCGGGCGGGCGCGTGGCAGCACATCTCGACGACGCGCTCCAGCGTGAGCCGGTCCTTGTACACCTCGGTCAGCAGCAGTCGCAGGTACTGCTCGATCATCGGGCTGCCGCCGGGTGCGGTGTACATGTCGGTCCAGCCGACCTCCTTCTCCTCCTTGGTGTGTGGCCCGTGGTCACTGCCGATGACGTCGATCGTGCCGTTGATCACGGCGTCCCACATCGACGGGTTGTCCTCTTCGGGGACCCAGAAGCCCAGCGCGTAGGGGCCCTTCTTCTCGATGTTCGCCCAGTCATTGGTGACGAACAGCGCGAACGGGTTCGCCTCCGCGGTGACGTCGCGCCCCTCGGCCTTGGCTTCGGCGACCATCTTGATCCCATTGCGCGTGGAGAGGTGCAGCACATGGAGTTTCGTTCCCACCGAACGCTGGAACTCGAGGATGCTGGCGATGGCGGTGTTGAGCACCACGCCGTTGCCGCCACGTAGGGCGCGGGCGTAGGAGCGGAAATCCATGCCCCACTGCTCCTGGGAGCGCTGGACGAACAATTCGTACAGGTCGTGGTCGTGGGGGTGAATGTAGAGCGGCAGACCCGTCTCGGCGACTTCTTCGAAGACCCGGTAGAGCATCGCGTGGTTGGTCAGCGACGTGCCCGGCGGGTGCGGGTAGTCGCGCCCGATGTCCTTCATCATCCACACCTTGAATGCGGTGGCACCCGCCTCGGCCAGTTCCTTGATGTTCTCCGGTACCACTCCGGATGCGTTGTGCCCGAAGTCGACGACCGCCTTGGATTGCGCGTTCTCCAGGTGCGCCTTCAGTCGGTCCGCCGTTGTGGTCGGCGGGTCGACGTTGGGCATGTCGAAGACCGTGGTCACGCCGCCGGCCGCGGCGGCGATGGTGCCGTGGTAGTAGTCCTCCTTGTGCGTGTACCCGGGGTCGCGAAAGTGGCAGTGCGTGTCGATCAGTCCCGGAATGACCGGGTTGTCGCCGGCGTCGATTGTCTTGGTGGCGGAGGCCTGCTCGTCGGGGGCGAGGATGCCCGCGATCTTCTCGCCACGGACGGCCACCTGTCCCGACACAGGGCCCGCGGGTGTGACGATCGTGGAGGACTTGACGATGAGGTCGTAATCGTTCATTTCTGCTCCTTGAAGTCGCTACGAGTTTCTGTGGCAGTGGGATTCATGGGATTCATACCGTGGCCTGCACCTGTGCCCCGGCTGTGACGCCCGCGATGCGCCCGAACACCGAACCGTTGGTCAGGCCCGTGCCGCCGGGATAGTTGAAGAAGAAGATCCCGCCGACGAGTTCACCGCACGCGTAGAGACCCGGAATCGGGTTGTCTTCGGTGTCGAGTACCTCGGCCTGTTCGTTGATGCGCAGTCCACCGAAGGTGAACGTCAGGCCGCAGGTCACGGCGTAGGCCTCGTACGGCGGCGTGTCCAGTGGGTTCGCCCAGTTCGTCTTGTCGATCGGGAGGCCGACGGTGCGGCGGCCGTCCTTCTCGTTGGGGTTGAAGGCAACCTCGGTCTTGACCGCCGCGTTGAACTCCTCGATGGTCTTGACGAACTGGTCCGGGTCGACCCCGTCGAGTTTCCTGGCGAGTGCCGAGATCGAGTCGGCAGTCACCTTGGTGACCTGCCGGATCCGGTATTCGTCGCGCAGCAGGAACTCGACCTTCTGATCGAAGATCTGCCAAGCAAATTGCTGGGGTTGATCGAGGATCTGCCTGCCGTACTTGGCGTAGGTGTAATTGCGGAAGTCGGCGCCCTCGTCGACGAATCGCTTGCCGTCGGCGTTGACCATGATGCCGAACGGGTAGCTGTGCTTCTGGAAGCCGTCGCCCACCGCGAGGTCGCCGTAGTGCGGTGCGTTGAGGTCCCATCCCACGGCGTGCGCTCCCGACCAGTGCCCCCACGGCATCGCGCCGATATCGAGCGCCATCCGGATGCCGTCACCCATGTTGAACCGAGAGCCACGAACCTTCGCCAGGTCCCAGCCGGGACCGAGGTAGCGGGTCCGCCACTCCGGGTTGGCTTCGAATCCGCCGCTTGCGAGGATGACCGCTGCGGCGCTGATCGTCTGCTGCTGCTCACCGGCCTGGACGACGACACCGGTGACGCGTGTTCCACCGTCCCGCTGCAACTCGAGTGCGCGGGCCTCGTAGACGATCTCGATATCCGCGGATTCGGCCGCCGCCACAAGGGAATCCACCAGGCCGGGCCCTCCACCCCAGGTCTCCAGGGTCAACCCGCCCCAGAACTTGAACTTGCCGTCGAGCTTGAAGGCCTGGCGGCCGTAGATCGGGGCGAACCGAACGCCCTTGGACTGCATCCACTTCAGCGTCTCGAAGGATCGCTTGACGAGAATGTCGGCCAGGTCGGGGTCGGTGCGAAACTCCGTGACGCGGCACATGTCGTTGTAGAAGTCATCGGTGGTGTAGGCGCCGAAATCGGTTGTCTCGATATCGCTTTCACTCAGCTCTGGGCACAGCGCGAGGATGTCCTCGACACCGTTGTAGGCGAACCGCATCGCACCAGCGGTGAACGCGGTGTTGCCGCCGCGCTCGGCCTTCGGTGCGCGCTCGAGGACGATCACGCTTGCGCCGGATTCTTTGGCGGCAAGTGCCGCGCACAACGCTGCGTTGCCGGCCCCAACGACCACGACGTCATATCGGTCTTGCATCTAAAGGCTCCTTGCCGCTCATTTTCGAACGCTCACTGATTTCCGTCAGTACACAATTGCATACAGTAGAACGCAGTCGGATACTGATGTCAATATTCAACGTGCTTAAGGCCTTTTGTTCTCCAGGCTCAGACGTAGGCCGGAACGGATTCCGTGACTGCTGGGTGGAACAGATCGGTCGCGGTCAGCGGGCGCGCGGTCACACCTTGGCGGTGGGCATATCGCAGGAAGGTGTCGAGGGTCTCGACGTTCTGCCGGTCGATGCCATAACGCCACGGGTCTGGCCCGAGCAGCGCCTGCTCCTCTTCCTGCAACGTTCGCAGCCAGGCCAGGCTGACCGTGCGGGGGTTGCTCAGCCGTTTGACGGCCAGCCGCTTGGCGTCGTCGAACACTTCCAACAGGGTGCGCGGCAACCACGGGAACTGCTCGACGAGTTCGGCCCGCACCGCGACCACATGCATGATGGGGAAGATCCCGGTCTGCCTGAAGTACTGTTGTTCGCTGGTCTTCGGATCGTCGAAGAGTCGCCTCATCGTGCCGTCGCCGGCCTGGATCTGTTGCGGTAGCTCGGGATAGATCAATCCGTCGAGGCGCCCGTCAGCACACATATCGGTCACCGCATCGTCCGGATTGACACGCGAGAGCCGGATGTCGTCCGGAAGATTGAGCGGGACGTCCTCGCCGTCCTGGGCAATCCACTGTACCGCGCTGGCGGGTAGGTCGTGATACTCCTCCAGAATTCCCCGCAGCCAAACCCCGGCCGTCGTCTGCCAGCTACGGACCCCCACCTTGCCGCCGGTGAGGTCACTCGCGTTGCGCGCCGCGGAATGTCCTGGAAGGAAAGCATATCCGTGGCGGAAGCGGCGATGCGGAAACACCGGTATGCCGATCAGGTCGGTCTCGCCGCGGCTGATTCGCGCACAGTGCGAACCCAGCGACAGTTCGGCGACGTCGAACTCACGGTGTCTGAGCATCCGCCAATGCCGTTGAGGTGATGGCATTGTCACGCCGATGATGTCGAGGCCGTCCGGTGACACAGCGCCGTCCAGAATCGGGCGGGTGATGTCGTAGTCGCCGGTGGCAATGGTGATCTGCAGTCTGCTCATCGTTCCTCCTTCGGGCTGACGAGAGCGGTGATCGCCTCGACGATCTGCGGATAACTGCCGCAACGGCAGAGGTTTCCCGCGAGTTGCTCTCGGATTGTCTCGGCGGACGCCGAGGGGACGGCATCGAGTAATGCCGCTACGGTCAGGGCCATCGGCGGAATGCAGTACGAACACTGGAATGCGCGCGCCCTGACGAACGCGTCCAACACGTCACGGTGGCCGCTGCGTTCGTCGCCCAGCACCGACTCGGCGGTCTGTACCCGGCGCCCCGCCACCATCTGCGTCAACTGCAGGCATGAACTGACCGCCTGCCCGTCGAGGACCACTGTGCAGGTGCCGCACACACCGATGCCGCAGCTGTACCGGACACTGGTGGCGCCCAGCCGGTCCCGCAATGTATCCAGCAACAACTCGTCGTCCGTCACCTCGACCGACGACGGCTCGCCGTTGAAGGTGAACTCCACGTCGGTCATCGGCTGCTCCGTTCCCGTGACTCCGCCAGCGCGCGGAACACCCGTTCCGCGGTCAGCGGCAACTCCCGCACCCGGGCGCCGGTGGCGGCATAGATCGCATTGGCGATGGCCGGCGCCATGGGCGGCACGGTGTTCTCACCGACCCCGTGCGGCGGTGCCGCTGGATCGTCGTCGCAGACAATGGTGCTGGTGATGTCGACGGGTGCGTCAAGGATGGACGGCAGTTGGTAGTCGGAGAAGTTGCCGTTGGCCAGTTCGCCACCGTCGTAGACGACTTCTTCCATCAGGGCCTGGCCCATCCCGAAGATCATCCCGCCCTCGGTCTGCTTGCGGATGCGCTCGCGGTCGATGGCTCGTCCCGCATAGGCGCATCCATGCGCCCGGGTCACCTCGACCCGACCGGTCATGGTGTCGACGGCCACCTCGACTGCGACCACCCCCTGATGCCAGCTCACCGTGTGAAGTCCCTGCGACGTCTCGGGATCCAGCACCCCGTAGCCCTCCGGCGTGCGGTAGGCGCCGTAGCCGACGAGCTCGGGTTGATCGCATTTCAGCATGAGGTCGCGATACGACAGCGGCGGGCCGCCGTCCCCCTCGATCTCACCGCCGCCGTGCGTGTACGGTCCGGTCGCCCCGGTCAGCTCGCGGTAGTTCGCCTCGATGCATTCCCGTAGCTTCCTGGCCGACTCCTCGATCGCCAGACCCATCGCCAGCGTCGTCCGGCTGGAACTCGTCACCGTGTCGAACGGGGTGAAATCGGTGTCCACCACGGTGATCGCGATGTCACCCGGTGTAACGCCCAGCACTCGGGCCGCCATCTCGGTGAGTGTGTAGTGGGCGCCCTGACCCATTTCGATGGAACTGCTGCGGATGACCAGTTCGCCTTCGGCGTTCAGGACGACCTTGGCCTCGGAGCGCGATGGCGTCCTGGTGCTCTTGATGACCGTCCCGAGGCCTCGTCCGTAGACGATGCCATCGTGTTCGGCGGGCGGTGGATCGGGCCAGCCGATCGCCGACGCGGCGGCATCGAGCAGCTCCTCGTACTTCATCTCGTGCATGGCCTCACCGGTGGCGAACTGATCGCCGTCGCGCAACACGTTGCGTCTGCGCAACTCGTAGGGATCCACGCCGATCTGGTCGGCCAGTTCATCGAGCTCGCACTCGCCTGCCCAGCACACCTGACCGGTCATCGCGCCGCGGAACGGGCCGGCAGGCACGGTGTTGGTGTATCGGCCCACGGCGTGCACGAGCACGTTCGGAATGTGGTACGGCCCCGGCGATCTGATCATGCCGTTACGAATGGCCCGTGGCGTCGTCAGCGCGTACGCCCCGCCGTTGTAGACGATGTCGATGATCCTGGCCACGAGTTTCCCGTCGGCATCCGTGCCGGTCGTCACCCGCACCGTGGACGCGTGCCGGGACGCCGTCACGAAGACCTCGTCGCGGTTGAGGACCATTCGTACCGGCCTGTCCGCGACGCGCGCCGCCAGCGCGACCATCGCCTCGAGACGAACGTCGAGCTTCGAGCCGAAGCCGCCGCCGATGTTGTCCGCCCGGATCCGCACCTGTTCGGGCTCGACGCCGAAGATGCCGGACAGTCGGTTGCGCACGACATACGGTGCCTGCGTCCCGGTCCAGACCTCCAAGACGTCACCGCGCCACTGTGCGGTCGCCACGTGGGGTTCCATCGCCGCATGGTTGACTGCCGGCGTCCGATAGGTCTGGGTGTGGACATGAGTGGCGTTCGCCATGGCTGTCACCGCATCACCGAGCACCAGCTTCCACGAGCCGCTGTCGTTCAATGGCCAGTCGTCATGCAGTTGCGGCGCATCCGGTCGGCCCGCTTCGTCCTGGTCGACGACGTAGGGCAGTTCATCGATCTCGACGTCGACGTCGCGGGCGCCCCGCTCGGCCAGAGCACGGGATTCGGCCACCACCAGCGCGACGGGCTCGCCGACGTACCTCACCCGATCCAACGCGAGTACCGGCTGGTCCGCGCGGCTCTCGCCGTGAAACATTCTCGCGCCCAACATTTCGTGGGCATCCGCTCCGGTGACGACCGCAAGCACGCCGGGAGTCTGCAGCGCGAATTCGGCGTCGATCTCGACAATCGTGCCGTGCGGAACGGAGCTGCGAACGGCACAGGCGTGCAACGCGTCGTCCACTCGGCGGTCCACTGCGAACGGGAATACGCCCGTGATGCGGTCAGCGGCGTCACCGTTCACCCTGCGCTCGATTGGAGCAGACGAGTTCATGCCCCCACCCCATCCGCGAGCCGGCGCAACGAGCGGGCCACTTGTGCGCGCACCACCTGCCGCCGGTACCAGGCCGACCCCCGGATGTCCTCCACCGGGTCGACGGCATCGGCGTAACCGTCCGCGATCGACGCGACCGCCGACGCGTCGAGCGGTTCGCCGAGATGCGGCGCCGTGATCTCCGGGAACCACTGCGGGCGACCGGAAACGGCGCCGACCACCACGCGCAGGTCGGCCGTGGACCCGCCCTCGAAGGCACCGGAGGCGGCCACCCCCACGCACGGCCGGTCTTCGGCGGACCGGCTGGAGAACCTCAGGTAGTTGGCGCGGACATCGCCGCGACGCAGCGGCACCTTCACCGCGGTGACGATCTCGTCCGGTTCCAGCACGGTGGTGAAGAAGTCGGTGATGAAATCTGCGACCGGCACATCGCGTGACCGCTCGCCGTTCGTCATTTCGACACGTGCATCAAGGCTGACCAGCGCCGCCGGCGGGTCTGACGCGTAGTCCGCCTCGGCCATCGCGCCACCAACAGTGGCACAGTTGCGAATTCGCACGTTGCCGACGACGGCGGCGGCCTGCGCCAGGCTGGGCAGGAGCTCGCGCACATCGCGGTCACCCGCGACACCGGTCAACGTGACCCCGCCGCCGATGCGAAGCTCACCGTCGGTGCGAACGATGTCGTTCCAGTCCGGCAGGTCGGCGACACCGCGCAGGCTGACCAGCAGTTCGGGATTCACCATCCGCATCTTCACCAACAGCACCAGCGCCGTTCCGCCCGCGAGATATTTGGCGTCGCCGTCGCTGTTACGGACTATGTCGATCGCCTCCCGCGTCGAGCTCGGCGTGACAACCCGGACCATCTAGCTTCCCTCTCCCCCACCGACCTTCACGGCCTCCTTGGGGTGGTCATACGAGTGCACCAGCTTGACGCCCGCGAAAGGCAGCCCATTGCAAGTGGTGACGAACGAGGCGAGTTGCTCCGCAAAGCGATCCTCGGCGGCATAGTCGAACGGGTCACCGATCCGGCCTTCCTCTTCGCCGCCGATCTCGAGTGGATGGTCCCGGTAGTAAGCCACCGTACGGCGGATGGCCTCGTCGAAATCCACCACGTCGCTGAAACCGAGTTCGTGGCGGATCCGACTGCTGTCCAGCAGTTTGTGATGTGTGGGCGGCGGACCGTCCTGACCCATGTACTCCAGATTGCGGCCACCGCCCCAGAAGTAGGCCGGCCGGCCGGCCTCTCGGGGGAAATTGACCAGCGTGATGTCGGCGCCCATCGCCTCGGCGATCGCGACAACGCGCTCGCCGTCGGTCGGGGTCACCTCGTCGGCGACGTGATAGGTCTTCCCGGAAGACGTATCCGGTTGATCGATCGTCAAAAGCACTGCCTGTGCGGCGTTCTCCACATAGGCCCGGCTTTCCAGCGTCAGCCCGCCGTCCATCACCGGGATGGTCTTGCGGCCGTCCAGGATGCGGCGGATCACGCTCCATTCGCGCGGTGCCAGTTGCCGGGGGCCGTAGAGGTTCGGATACCGCAGATGGGTGAGGTTGAACGTGCCGTCGTGATGTCGGGCGAAGATGGCCTCTTCGGTCTCCTGCACCCGCGAAACCAGCTTGTGGGCGGTTTCACGCTGCGCAGTTTCGTTCGCCGGCCGCGACCACTGTTGGCGCCGGTATACGGTGCCGCCGATGGTGATCAGCCGGTCCGTGTGTCCCGCGAGTAATTCGACGAGCAGACGCAGCCGCCCGTAAGACGCGATGACCAGATCGAACGTGCGGTCACCCAACGCCTCACGCACCGGATCGGCGAAGTGCGGGTCGGCGTGCAGATGCTCGAACTGCTCGACGAAGTCGACTTCGTGGGTACCGCGATGCAGAATCACGGGCCGATAGCCGCGTTCCACGAGTCCCTCGATGATGAAAGGTCCCGTCGGCCCGGTGCCGCCGATGATGAGTGCGTCCATGCGTGGTGCTCCGTTCAGTTCAGTGCGCCGGCTTGCTTGTGTACGGCCCGGGACTCGTCTTGGGCGGCGCGCAGATCCCACGCAGTGCGCCGGGATTCCTCCGCGATGACCGATCGCTGCACGCGGTGAGTCGCGGCGGTGCGCGGCAGGGTCTCGTAGAGGCGGTAATACCGCGGCACCGCGAACTGCGGCAGCCGTTGGCGTAGGTAATCGGCCAGCTCGGTGAAGTCGACGTGGTAACCCGGTTCAGCGACGACAGCCGCCAGGATCTCCTGCCCACCGACGTCGCCGTCGGCGCCACCGGCCGCGACTCCGAGCACCGAACATTCCGCGACCGCGGGGTGGCCGGCAAGCTGTTGTTCCACTTCGGCCGGCGACACGTTCTCGCCGCGCACCCGGATACGATCCGCGAGCCGCCCGGCGAACATGTACATCCCGTCGTGGCGCTGCCACATCAGATCTCCGGTGTGCAGCCACAGGTTGCGCCAGCGCTCAGCCGTCTCGGCAGGCATCTTGTGGTAGCCGATCATCGTCCCCCACGGATCCCGGGGCCGCAGTACCAACTCTCCGGCCACGCCGTCGGCGACCTCGATATCGTGTTCGTCGACCAGGCGCGCCTCGAAGTCGGGGCGCAGAAATCCACACCCCGACGGTTCGGCCTCACCCACAAGTACTCCGCCCGCCTCCGTCAGCCCATAGCTCATCGAGACCTTGGCGATGCCGAATCGCTCCCGGAACTCGTCAACCTGTGGGCTGGTGGTGCCCAGGGCGACATGCTGGACGGTGTGGTCGCGGTCGAGCGGTGACGGTTGCTGCGCAAGCAGGTAGGACACCATCACGCCGACGACCGGTACGAAGGTGATGCGGTGTTCCCGGCACGCATCCCAGAATCCCGAGGCCGAGAATCGCTGCGCCAGAACAGCAGTGCCGCCGGCTATCAGCGTGTTGTAGAGCCCGCGACACTGTCCGATCACGTGGTAGACCGGCAGCACGATCAACGTACGGTCGTCCTCGGTGGGTGTCCCGGGGCCTCCCGGCCACATCCGGCCGTAGGTCTGCGCCTGGCTGACCACCACGCCCTTGGGCATCCCGGTAGTTCCCGACGTGTACAGAATGCCGAGCGGATCGCTGGGCTGCACCGCCGGCGGCGTGACCGGTGCAGACACCAAAAGTTCGCTGAAATCCATTCGCCGCCAAGGTATGTCGTACCGCTGCGGGGTCTGTCCACACACCACGACGGTCTCCAGAAGGGACAACACTCCGGCCAACTCGGTCAGTTGGGGCAGGTATTGCGCCTCGATGACCAGCACGCGTGCCTCACTGTGCTCGAGCACATACGACATCTGGGTGGCGGTGAACGACGTGTTGAGTGGGACCTCGACGGCGCCGAGGCACGAGGCGCCGAACCAGGTCAGCGCATGTTCGATCAGGTTGCCCATCATCAATGCGACGGTGTCACCGCTGCCGATGCCGAGCGCTGCCAGGCCCGCGGACACCCGAAGTGCCTCCTGATGCAACCTGCGGTAGGTGTACACGTCCCCGTCGGCTTCGATCGCCGGCTTGTCCGGCCATTGCGCCGCGCCGCGGGCCAGCACCGCGGGGACCGTCCGCTCCCGTAATTCCCGCATCATTCCTTCCCCAGCCCACGCGGCTGTGGTTCGAGCACGAGCTGACTACATCCGAATCGTGCGACGGGTTTGGCCGTCGCCGAACCGTTGTCACCTGTCACCGCCTCCACCAGTACGTCGAGCACCTGTACCTTGCGTCCCAACCGAACCGGGGTCGCCGTAGCCCTTAACCGCTCGCCTTCCCTGGCCGCACGCAAAAGGTTCGTGTTGAGGTCGATGGTGGTGAACAACCCGTGCTCGATCGCCGAGTAGCTGGCCCAGCCCGCTGCCGCGTCGGCGAGTGACACGATGACGCCGGCCTGCACTATCCCGCGCTGATTGAGATGGGCACGGCCGACCGTCATCTCGGCGACAGCAGCGCCCCTGCCGATTCGGGTCAGGACGATGCCGTGCACGCTCAGCAGGCAGTCTGCGGGGATCTGCTCGGCAAACGCGGCCGGCACCTGTATCAGCTCGCCGGCCGCCAGCCCTGTTGTCAGCCGATAGAGGTCGACCACTTGAGCGTGCGCTTCCACCATCACTTCGCCTCTTGTCCGTTCATGGCCGGCGAATTCAAAGACGTCGCAACACTTCCGAAGAAGTCGTCGAGTATGCGATCGGCCTTCTTGTGGATCACACCTCCGCCCATCGCGGCCACCTTGCCGGTGACCTGGTAGGAGCCGGATATGGTGATCTCGGTGCGATCGGAAACATGGCCGAGGTCGAGCACGGCATCGACCTTGATCTTCGAGTCCACCGCTCGGTCCCGCCCGGAGGCAGACACCGACACCCGTCGACCATCTTCTTCCACCGTCACCACGATCGAGAGGTCGGCGCGCAGTTTGAACGGTCCGACCTTGTCCTGCAGCACGGCCCGGTACCGTTCGAGCCGCCGCACTTCGGCGACCTCGTGCACGATCCCCACCCAGCCGGCGAGTGTCTCGACATCGGTGAGAACCTCCCAGCAGCGAGGTCTCTCCGAGTCCACCGTGACCGATCGCGAAAATGATTCAAGCGCCATGATTCCCAACCTTTCTCATACGCTGGTGCTGGCCGTCGCCACTCGCTGGGTTCACGACGCGTCGGTCGCGGGCACGCCCAGTTTCTGCAGGAATCCCATCTGGTCCAGCTTGTCGATGAACCGCCCGTCGTAGGCCTGCGTCGCATCGACGTAGGTGATGGCCGGATCGAAGTCTGCTAGTACCTCCTTGGCCAGGTTGTACCCCGGCACGTAGGCGCGCATATCGCGTTGTGGCAGTTTGGCGTCCAGATAGTCCTGCCACAGGTCCATCGACTCGTCGTCGCTGATGCCTGCCCAGTCTGCGTAATAGTGCGCGACGGCCTTGGTGTCGGTGAACTCGGTCTGCACGGCTTCGATCACCGCGGCCATGATGATCAGCGTCAGGTTCGGGTACTTCTCCGTGAAATCACGCCGCACCTGGATGTTGGAGCCCGGGACTTGGACATCGGCCGTCCGCAGATCCACCAGCGGCGAGATGCCGGACTTCGCCAACTTCGCCTTCAGCCCGGGGTCGGCCGGGGTCGCCGAGACGGTGCCTGCCTGCAGCGCGGATATCCGCGCGCCCTGTGAGCCGATCTGCGTGATGTGGAACTCGTCGGCTTCGAGGCCGAGTTGGCGCATGCCCAGGAACGCCTCGGTGTTCGACTGGCCGCCGAGTTGGCTGATCGCAACCTTCTTCCCCCGCAATTGGTCCGCAGTCGTCATGCCTTTGCCGCCGTAGATCACGTCGGGCAGGCGATTGATCGTGACGCCGATATCGACCAGCGGTCGAGAGGTGCCCAGCGAGATGATCGATGCGGTCGCATTGTTCGTGGCGGCATCCAGCTGGCCGGAGAGCATCGCCTGCGTCGTGGGCTGCACACCGTTGAGAAGCTTGCCGGTGGCCTTGATGCCGTACTTCTCGAAGATTCCTTCGTCGATCGCGAGTTGCAGGGCGAACTGGTGCGGGTCGTCGGAGGAGATGCCGATCGTGATCGACGTCTTCTCCGGGCCCGGCAATCCGTTCCGTGGGGGTCCCGGTGGGCTCTGTGCACCAGACGCACATGCCGTCGCGACGAGCGCAACCACGACGGTGCCTGCCATGGCCCGCAGGCCGAAAGTCCTTGTCCGCATTACGGCTCCTATTTTTTCTCGCGATCGCACCTAGAGCTCGGGACGCCAGTTGGAAAGGCGGTTGTCGAGTGCCTTGATCACCGCGCTGTAGAGCACGCCGACAATGCCCAGCAGGGCCAGCAGGGCGAACAACAAGCCGGTTTGCAGCGTGGCGCCCGCAACCTGCAGGCGGAACCCGATACCGGCTTCGGCGGCGGTGAACTCGGCGACCACCATGCCGACGAGCGCTCGTCCACCGGCGAGTCGCAGCCCGGTCAGGATGAAGGGCAGCGCGCCGGGAAGCACCACGGACTTCAGGATCATCTTCCGGTCGGCACCGTAAACCTCTGCGACGCTGAGGAAGTGATTCGATGTCGCCTGTACGCCGGTGAGGGTGTTGATCGCGATCGGGAAGACGGCGAACAAGAAGACCAGCAGAGCCTTGGCGGCGAGTCCGATGCCGACCACGTTGATCAGCAAGGGTGCGAGCGCGACGATCGGCAGCGCGTAGAGGATGGTCAGCCACGGGTCGGCCGCGAAGTACACCCATCGGTTCCAGCCGCAGATGATGCCGAGCGGGATCCCGATGATGATCGCGGCGCCCAACCCGATGACGATCTCGGCAGCGCTGACCCGAACATCGGCCATCACGTGGTTCTGGCTGAATGACCGTCCGAATGCCGCGATCACCTCGGTGGGCTGGCTGAACAACAGGCTGTCGATCACGCCGAGGCGGGCCAGCAACTCCCACACCGCCAAGATGATCAGGACGCCGAGCGCACCGTAGAGCGGTCGTTTCCAGTCGACGTCCAGTCGCCTCCGCTGGTCCCCGGACGCGCGACCATCGGTGGTCTGTCCAGCCGGCGGGATGGCCGTACCGGTTGCCGCCGATTCGGTTCGCAGGCTCATTTGCGGTCCTGCAGCTTCATGCTCTTGACGACCTCTTGCTCGAGCAATGACCAGATCTTCTTTTGCAACCCAAGGAATTCCGGCGTCTCCTTGATCTCGAGAGAGCGCGGCCTCGGTAGGTCGATCCTGGTGTCCAGGATGATGCGGCCCGGCCGGGCGCTCATCACGATCACACGGTCGGACAGGAAGATCGCCTCATCGATCTGGTGCGTCACGAACAGCACCGTCTTACGCGTCTCGGCCCAGATCCGCAGCAGTTCCGCCTGCATGATCTCGCGGGTCTGAGCATCGAGCGCCGCGAACGGTTCGTCCATCAAGAGGATTTCGGGATCGACGGCGAGTGCGCGCGCCAGGTTGACCCGTTGTTGCATGCCGCCGGACAACTCGTAGGGATAGTGCTTCTCGAATCCCGTCAAGCCAACCTTGTCGAGTAGCGGCAGCACCGCCGAGCGTGCCTTCTTGGCCGATACTCCTCGACACTCCATGCCGTAGGTCAGGTTGCGGATCACCGAGTACCAGGGGAAGAGCGATGCATCCTGGAAAACCATCGCGCGCCGGTCGGACGCGTCTGAGATCGGCTGTCCGTTGAGCAGGACCGTCCCGCTCGTCGGCTCCGCCAGCCCCGCGACGACCTTGAGAAAGGTCGACTTGCCGCAACCGCTGGGCCCGACGATGCTGACGAACTCGCGGGGCTCAACCCTGAGATCGAGGCCCTGTACCGCAGTCACCTCTTCACCGGTGCGTTTGCGCACGTAGGTGACCGAGACGTCCACGGCAGAGAGGCCGCCCGTCTCCTCCTCGATGGTGTCGGTACCGGTGGCCATGGCGCGGCGCACAGGCTGGTTCATATCAGCGAACTCCTCCCATGTCGTTACGCCACGAACTGAGCGATCGCTCGACGTAGCGCAGGCCTTCGGTCATCACGATTGCGATGACTAAGAAGAACGTGGTGATGAAGAGCACCTCAGCGGTTTGAAGTGTGTTGCTGGCCAAGGAGATATCGCGCCCGAGCCCGGTGCCGCCGGCAAACAGTTCGCCGATGATCACGCCGATGAGCGCCCGCGCTACGCCCAAGCGCAGACCGACGATCATGAAGGGAATGCTGCTCGGAATCACGATTCCGGTGAACACCCGCCTGCGACTCGCACCGAAGTTGTCCGCGACGTCGAGCAGTTTGCGATCGACGACCCGGGCCCCGTTGGAGGTGTTGAGGGTGATCTCGAAAACGGCGCCGAGAAAGATCACCGCGATGATCGCCGTCTGCCCGATCCCGAACGCGATGAGCAGCAGTGGCGTCAACGCGATGCGGGGTAGCGCGTAGAAGAAGTTCAGCCACGGGTCCACGAAGTACCCGAAGTTGCGAAACCATCCGACGCAGATACCCAGGGGAATCCCGACGGCGGCGGCCAGACCGAACCCGATGATGAACTCGAAGGCGCTGCGCCATGCCGCCTGCCAGAACTCGCCGTCGGCGAACTGCGTCGCGGCTTCACCGGCGATCGCTGCCGGCGAGCTGAAGATCAATGGGCTGATCACGCCGGTGGCGGCGAGGACCTGCCACAGCAGGAGGACGACCGCGATGGACACCGCGCCGACTACCAGGCGGGCGCTACCACTGAGTGCGCGCAGTATCCGCGCCCGGTCGTACGCGGTAGCTGACGAAGTCACCACTGGACGCCTCCTCGGCCTCACATCGGGCCTCTGTTGTGACCTAACTCATTAGCGTGTGATCGTCTGTATGCAAACATATTCAGACGTATACCGCAAGAGATGAAGTCCCGTTGGGGGCGCTACCCTGAGTTCTAGACGATTGAAAGACCCCGTGCGGCAACAACACCCGAATTCTCAGGGGGCGGGGCGCGTCCGTCCTGGGGGCGGCAAGACAACTCGCGCCGACGCGGGCCGGTAGTGTTCGGCACGGCCAACCGCAAGGCGGACAGCCGACCGTAGACGCCGGGCATACGCCGGGCGACTCTGCGATTCCGCTGCCGGCCCGCTGTGAGACCGACAGCCCTGAAGAATGTTCAGCGCGTTTCGCGACCGATCGCCGGACAGCGCGGCGTCTCTAGCCGCGGTACTGAGCAAGCAGTGCGGCGTACTCGTCGAGCAAACGAAGCGATTCGTCGAGCGGCTTCGTCGGCAGGAGCAGCGCCACCTGATCGAATCCGAGGTCTTCGACGGCGCGCCAATATTGGAGGTCCGCGGGAGTACCGAACTGCGCCAGCGGGACATCGTGGCCGGCGCCGTCACGCATCTGACCGATGCGCTTACTCAGGTGCTCCGGGGGCAACGGGTTGGAGATCCAGCCCGCGTCGTGCCGGATCACCCGCTTGACGGTGGCATCGGAGTCGCCGCCGACAAAGACCGGAGGATGCGGTTGCTGTACCGGCTTTGGACGACTGAATGACGAATCGAAGTCGACGTATTTGCCGTGGTATTCAGCGGGATCGGCGGTCCACAGCGCCTTGATGGCCTCGATGCGCTCGTCCAGTAGCGCGCCTCGGGTCTTCGGGTCCGTGCCGTGGTGGCGTAACTCCTCGATGTTCCAGCCGGCGCCCACGCCGAATACGAACCGGCCGCCGGAGATCAGGTCGATGCTCGCGGCCTCTTTCGCGGTGATGATCGGATCACGCTGGATGAGTAATGCGATGCCGGTGAACAGTTCGATCTTGGAGGTCACCGCCGCCGCGGCGGCGAGCGTGACGAACGGGTCCAGCGTCCGGTAGTAGATGGACGGCAACTCGCCACCCATCGGGTACGCCGACTCGCGACTTGCCGGGATATGCGTGTGCTCGGCGATCACCAGCGAGTCGAAACCCCGCTCCTCGATCGCACGCGCCAGCGATACCGGGTCGATCCCGTCGTCGGTGACGAACGTGGAGATTCCGAACCTCATCTGCACCCCTACCTGTCGACGTCGGCAGGTACGACGCCTGCCGAGATCAGGCTATTCCTCCGCCGCCTTCCGGCCGCGGGCGGCTGTTGCCTACCGGTACCGACTGCCTGTGGGTGACGGCATGCCGACGGGTCGGAATCGTTGTCGACACAGCAGCTTGAGGATCGCGCGTGCCGCAGGCGCGAATGCGGCGTTGCTGGCGCGTCTGGCCAGCGAGCCGGGGCCACTCACAGGCTAGGCATTCTGCATGGTGCCTGATGCCGTGGGGCCACATCCCCGACACGAAACCTTCGCCGACGAGTTGCTCGATCACGCCCTGCTGGGGGATGTCACAGGCAAGACCGTGCTGGACGCCCTGCGGCCCGGACTCTACGCCGAGGAGTTGACGGCGCGCGGCGCGCACGTGATCGGCTCCGACCAGAGTCCGCGGATGGCCGAACTGTGCCGACAACTGGTCGCCAGCGGCCGATTTCGGACCCCCGATCTCGCCGAGCCGCTCGACTGGCTACTCGGATGGATCCGTAGATCTTGTCCTTCTCGCGCTGGCGTTGGAATACCTCGATGACACGACCCGAGCGTTGCGTGAACTTCGTCGAGTCCTACGTCCCGGCGGGCACTTTTCTCGCGATCAAAGCCGTGCCCGCTCCGCGGGAGGCGTGACGCGAAGGTGATCGAACGCCCACTCCCCATCCTTGTCCGCCGCTGGGCCTTTGCTGTGAATGTCGGCACCGGGACCGCCTCGCCGCCATCAATGGGTAATCGGCCACGACGACACCGCAGACATGATGGGAGTGCGTTGACGACCGACCTCGAGGACACCCCTCCGACCATCGCATCGAAGGACCAGGCAGCCGCCGTCACAGCGCGGCGCCGCAACCGAATGAACTTGGAACGCCCGCGATACAAGTGGGTCGCACTGTCGAACACCACGATGGGCGCCCTGCTCGCATCCATCAACAGCTCGATCGTCCTGATTTCACTGCCGGCGATCTTCCGTGGCATCGGGCTCAACCCCCTGGCGCCGGGCAACGTCAGTTATCTGCTGTGGATGTTGATGGGGTATCTGGTCGCCACGGCCGTACTGGTGGTTCCCCTGGGCCGCCTCGGCGACATGTTCGGCCGTGTCCGCATCTACAACCTCGGCTTCGTCGTCTTCACGATTGGAGCGGTCGCGTTGTCCGTCGATCCGTTCCATCTCGGCGGCGGCGCGTTGTGGCTGATTGGCTGGCGGGTGTTCCAGGGGATCGGCGGCGCCATGTTGATGGCCTGTTCGGCGGCCATTCTCACCGACGCCTTTCCCAGCAGGCAGCGAGGCATGGCGCTGGGGGTGAACCAGGTAGCCGCCATCGCGGGTCAATTCCTCGGTTTGTTGATCGGCGGCGTGCTCTCCGAGTGGGACTGGCGGGCGATTTTCTGGGTCGGCCTGCCACTCGGGTTGGCCGGAACGATCTGGAGCTACCGATCGCTGCACGACGTCGGAGTCCGCACGCCGGCCCGCTTCGACTGGCCGGGCACCATGCTGTTCGGCGTCGGCTTCACCGTGTTACTGGCCGCAATCACCTACGGCATTCAGCCCTACGGTGCCCATCCCACCGGCTGGACCAACCCACTGGTTCTCGGCGCGGTCGCCGTTGCGATCCTGATGTTGGTGGTGCTCTGCGTAGTCGAGTTGCGGGTGCGCGCACCGATGCTCGATGTCCGGCTGTTCAGGTCGAAGCCGTTCGGGCTGGGCAACCTGGCCGGGCTGATGTCCTCTGTCGGCCGCGGCGGTCTGCAGTTCATGTTGATCATCTGGCTGCAGGGAATCTGGCTGCCGCTGCACGGATACAGTTTCGAGTCGACGCCGCTGTGGTCGGGCATCTACATGCTGCCCATGACGCTGGGCTTCCTGTTGGCCGGTCCGCTGTCGGGCACGCTGTCCGACCGGTTCGGCTCACGGCCGTTCGCCATCGGCGGCCTGTTATTGATGGCGGCCACGTTCGTCGCTCTGATCATCATCCCGGTGGACTTCGACTACCGGCTGTTCGCCGTGTTGATCTTCCTCAACGGCGTCGGCGGCGGGGTTTTCACCTCACCCAACAGCGCCGCGATCATGTCCAGCGTGCCGCCGGCCGAACGGGGAGCGGCATCCGGCATCCGGGCGACGTTCACCAACGCCGGTATGTCGCTGTCGATCGGCACCTTCTTCTCCCTCATGATCACCGGCCTGGCGCACTCGTTGCCCTCGACGATGAGTGCGGGGCTGCAGCAGCAAGGCGTTTCGGCCGATGTCGCCCATCAGGTGGCCGGGCTGCCGCCGGTCGGCAGTGTGTTCGCGGCGTTCCTCGGCTACAACCCGATCGCCGAACTGCTCGGGCCCTCGGGTGCGTTGCAGCAGCCGGGGGTGAACTCGGCGGTGCTGACCGGCAGGCATTTCTTCCCCGACCTGATTTCCGGACCGTTCCACAGTGGTCTGATGGTGGTCTTCACCGCGGCGACCGTCATGATGGTGATCGGCGCCGCCGCCTCGTGGGTGAACCCGGGCCGATCTGCCGACGACGACTAGATCGGCCCACCGCCCACAGCATGAAGGACATGGCGGTCAGGGCGATGCCGGCGGTGGCGGTGCCATTCCAGCCGGAATGGCTGTGCAGGACGCCCGCGAGGGCGGAGCCCAGGGCGCCGCCGGCGAAGACGCTGCCCATGTAGACGGTATTGACCCGGGCACGCGCGTCCGGTCGTAGTTGATAGATCTCTCGTTGGCTCAGGACTTGGTGGGCCGTCATCGCGATATCGAGCAGCACGGCGGCCAATCCGAGCAGGATCACGCTGTTCGCGCCGAAACGAGCGACGATCATCGACGCGACACCGATCAGCAGCGCGATGCCGCTGGCGAACCGGTCGCCGCGGTCGGCGATGCGCCCTGCGACCGGTGAGGCTGCCACGCCTACGGCGCCGACAAGGGCGAACAGTCCAATCTGGGCCTGGTCGAAGTTGTGGATCGTGATCAGCTGGAACGCGATGCCGGTCCAATAGCCGCTGAACGCGGCAAACATCAGCGCTTGGCAGACCGCGCGTCGCCGCAGCAGTGGCTGGGTTCGCACCAACTCCAGCACCGATGCCATCAGTGTGAGGTAACCGCCGGTGTGGCCGGGCCTGCGGGCCGGGAGCAGTCTGGCGAGTACGACTGCCATGACGAGCATCAGCCCGGCGGAGATGAAAAAGATTGCGCGCCAACCCCATGCGGCGGCAGCCAGACTGGACAGGGTGCGGGCGAGCAGGATCCCGAGCAGGAGTCCGCTGCCGACCCATCCGACGATGCGGCCGCGGCCGGCTTCCGGCGCAAGGTGGGCCGCGAAGGGGATAAGGATTTGGGCTACCACCGAGGTGACGCCGATGAAGACCGACGCGACCAGGAACACTCCCAGACTTTCGGCCGTCCCGGCGACCACCAGCGCCACGGCTGTGACGATGAGCATCACCGAGGTCAGTCGCCGGTTCTCGATCAGGTCTCCCATCGGCAACAGCAACACCAGGCCCACGGCGTAGCCGACCTGAACGACAGTGACCGCTGTGGTCGCCGCACCCTGGCTGGTGTGGAATGAAGCGGCGAGCATGTCGAGGATCGGCTGGGCGAAGTAAATATTGGCGACGGCCAATCCGCAGGCGGTCGCCAGCACCAGTGTCACAAGACCGAGTCGGACCGGTGCCTCCTGCACGTCGGACGCATCGGTACAGGCGCGCGGGACCGGTTGACTCACTTTCGGGAGTTTAGAGCGCAGGCGGCAGTGACGGCGGACACAGCCGGACGACCCGCCTGTCCGCGGATGACACCCGTCGAATTGTGAAGTGCACTAAGGGATTTCACGCGCCCGTAGGACGTTTCGACGCGCCCGGCCGAGGCAGCCGGGCCGGTTCAGGTGTGCGCCGGGGTGTTCGCGAAGTGATCGGTGATCGCCTGGCAGAACGCGGGCAGATCCTTCGGCGAGCGGCTGGTGATCAGGTTCCCGTCGATGCAGACCTCCTGATCGACGACCGTTGCGCCGGCGTTGCGCAGATCGGTGCGCAGACTGGGATACGACGTCAATGTCCGGTCACGCACCACGTCGGCTTCCACCAGCGTCCACGGTCCGTGGCAGATGGCGGCGACCGGCTTGCCGGAGCGGACGAAGTCGCGGACGAACGCCACCGCCTTTCCATCGAGCCGCAGCTTGTCCCCGTTGACCGTGCCGCCCGGTACCACCAGTCCGTCGAATTCGTCGACGCGCGCATCACCAACCACCCGATCCACCGGGAAAGAACCTGCGGGTTCCAGGTCGTGATTGCGCGCGTCGATCTCGCCGGCCTTGAGGGACAGCAGTTCTACCTGTCCTCCTGCGTCTTCTACCGCGGCACGGGGCTGTTCCAGTTCAACCTTCTCGACACCATCGGCAGCCAGGAAGGCGATCTTTCGACCTTGCAGTTCATTCGGCATCGGTGCGTCCTTTCTTGCGCTTGTGAAAGGAAGGACTACCCGCAGCCGGACTTCCAAACACCGTCCACCTTCATCGAGGTCCTTGGTCGGACCTCGGGCCAGAGATGGTCCGGTTGCTCGACCCGGCCGGTCGGCACCTTCGCGGTGAGCGCCACCTGGACGAAGCGGCCGACAGCGGCGTTCCCGTTTCGCGCTCCAGACGCCGCACCAGATCGCTCAGCGTCGGCTGGCCGACGTGCAGTTTCTGGGCGGCGCGGCCGAATTGCAGTTCGCGGGCGACCGCGACGGAGGCTTCCAACTGGCGCAGCTCCACGTGCTGATGGGACGTCGCCGCAGGCATCCAGGGAGCAATTGATCGGCCAACCCGATCACGGCGATCTGCCATCACCCCTCGATCCAGGCGCCAACAGGCCGCAGTGTGGACGGCAGTCCCTCACGGCTTGATCGGAGAAAGGTGAACCGTGCCAGAATTCAGCACGCGCTATCGCACTGCGACCATCGATGGGCTTGACGTCTTCTACCGCGAAGCGGGCGACAGGTCCAACCCCACATTGCTGTTACTGCACGGCTTTCCGTCGAGTTCGCACATGTTCCGCAACCTGATCAACTCCCTGTCCGACAGATACCACCTGGTAGCGCCCGACCACATCGGGTTCGGCCAGTCATCGATGCCGTCGGTCACCCAATTCACCTACAGCTTCGACAATTTGGCGGATATCACCGAGAAGCTGGTCGGCGAACTCGGGCTTGATCGGTTCGCCATCTACATCCACGACTACGGCGCACCCATCGGTCTGCGGATCGCCACCGCGCGCCCCGAACGAATCACCGCGATCATCACCCAGAGCGGAAATGCGTATCTGGAGGGATTCACCCCGTTCTGGGACATCCTGTTCGCCCACGCCAAGGACCGGGCCGCCAACGAGGACGGTGTGCGTGAATATCTGACGGCAGCCAAGACACAGTGGCAGTACACCCACGGGGTGCCGCAGGACCGGCTGGACCGCATTGCCCGCGAAGCCTGGCTTCTGGATCAGGCCGGATTGGACCGCAAGGGCAACGACGCCATTCAGTTGCAGCTGTTCTGGGACTACCAGTTCAATCTCGACTCCTACCCCAAGTACCAGGAGTACTTCCGCACCCATCAGCCGCCGCTGTTGGTCACCTGGGGCGAGAATGACCAGATTTTCGGCGCCGCCGGTGCCGAGGCATACAAGCGGGACCTTCCTGACGGCGAATTCCATCTTCTTGATGCAGGCCACTTCGCGCTGGAGACGCACGGTGACGAAATCAGCAGATACATTCGTGCTTTCATGGACCGCCTCTGAGGCGTCGCTCGGTGTCGAGTTCGGGTGGGGGTATCCATTCGGTGGTGCCGTCTTCGCGTTTGCGGGAATGCGAGGCCGGCCGGATCACATCACTCATGGGTAGCCGGGCGCGTCCGTGGGCATCAGCCTCGGCCGAAGTACGGCATCGCCCGAGCCATCACGGTCATTGACGGGACCGACACATCCAGTGGTAGGTCGACGAGGTGTGCCACCGCTCGGGCGACCTGCGCGACGTCGAAAGTCGGCTCGGCAGCGAGGGTTCCATCGGCCTGCGGCGTTTGATGACTGAATCCGGCGGTCATGCTGGTGGCGGCATTGCCGATGTCGATCTGCGTCACGCAGATCTCCACATCGCGCAGATCCAGCAGCATCGACGCCGTCAGCCCGCTGATCGCATGCTTGGTCACCGTATAAGCCAGACTGCGAGGCCGAGGTCGGTGCGCTGACAGCGAACCGTTGTTGATGATTCGTCCACCCCGCGGTAGCTGCGCCGTCATGACCCGTACAGCCTCACGCGCGCAGAACACCGCGCCGTCGACATTGGTGCGCCATGTGTCGTGCCAGTGCGCGTCGTCGATCTCGCCGATGGAAGCCGACGGCCCGAATACGCCTGCGTTGTTGAACAGCACATCGACGCGCGCGAACGTCGACACCGTCTCGACGAACAGCGCCCGCACCGACGCCGCGTCGGTGACGTCGGTCGGAACCACTCGCGCGTTCGGGTACCGGCCGGCGGATTCGGCCAGCGCCTCCCGTCGCCGTCCGGCCAGTACGACGCGGTGACCGGCGCTGAGCAGCATCTGAGCTGTTGCGCGCCCTATGCCACTGCCGGCTCCGGTGACGACCACAACTTTGTCCACGCCCCTGATTGTCCCAACTCAGGCGCGTCGTCAGCTCAAGAGAGCCACGATTCCTGCCACCACCGGCACCGAAACCAGGGTGGAGATGAGCGTGGCGTCGCGTGCCAGCGATTCGTTGCGCCGGTACACCGCGGCGTAGGCGTTGATATTCTGCGCTGACGGCAATGCCGCGAACACCGTCACCAGCAGAGTCTGCTCTGGGGCGGCGCCCAAGACCCAGTGGGCATACACGAAGGCCAGAGCCGGCATCAGAAGATTTTTGAATACCACGACCACCGTCAGGTCGACGCGATCGGCCTGATCATGGTCGGCGGCTCGACTGCTCAGCGAGATACCGAAGGCCAGCAGGACCGTCGGGATGGCGAGGTCGGCCAGGAGATGCAGCGGATCGGCCACAGGTCCCGTCAACCGCACGTCGGTCGCCGCGAGAAAGAGTCCGAGTGCACTGGCCGCGATGATGGGATTTTTGACCAGAGCCAGTACCTGGCGCCCCGGCGAGCGAGGGGGCTCGGAAGTCGAGTTGAGGATCGCGATGCCGATCGGGGCCATCGCCGCGACCTGGAAGAGGATGATCGCCGATATCTCGGTCGTAGTGCCAAAGACGCAGGAACTCAATCGAATACCGAGGTTGCCGGCATTGACATAGGACGCTGTCCACGACGCGATGACGGAGTCCCCGGACGATCTGCGGCGGACGGTCGCCATGAGCGCGAAGCAGAGGGAGAACGCGGTCATCGCGGCGAGTGCTGACACCAGCAGTGGCAGCGAGATGATCGGGTCGAGCGATGCCCCCGAGAGGTTGAGCAACATCAGCGCCGGTACCCCGATGTGGAATGCCACCCGGTTGAGCACCATCCGCGCGTTCTCACCGAGTACACCGGTGCGCCCGACGACGGCTCCGACCACGACAACGACGGCTATGACAGCAAACGCTTCGAGTACGCCGAGCACGCGTGCAATCCTTCACTACTGCGACGTCAGCACTTCCGGCGCGCCGGGCTAGACGCGCGTCGACTCGCGGAGCACCAGTTCCGGGCGGAACACGACATGCTCGGGCTGGTGCTCGGCCGGCTGCCTCGCGGCCGCCATCAAGAGATCGATGGCGGTGGACCCGATGGCCTGCGCGGGCTGGCGGATGGATGTCAACGGCACCACCGCAGACCGTGCAAAATCGATGTCGTCGTATCCCACCAGGGCGATGTCGTCGGGCACCCGCAGCTCCCCCGCGAGCGAAAACGCCTGCAGCGCACCGATGGCCAGCAGGTCGTTGGCGCAGAACACGGCGTCGGGTCTGGTGCGCGGCGACCGGGCGCGCAGCATCTCCCCCACTCGGCGACCCTCCAATACGGTCAGCGCCTGGGTCGCGATGAACTCCAGTTGGGCGCCCGCGACATCGGCCACCGCCAACTGTGCGCCGGCGCGCCGGTCACGGACCTGCCTGAGCTCGGTCGGTCCGCCAACGAATGCCAGCCGCCTGCAACCGGTTTCGCACAGATGCTGGACGGCAAGGCGACCGCCGGTGACGTCGTCCACCGCTACCGAGTCGAAGGGCGTCCCGGTGCCGTCGCGGTCGACCAGAACCACCGGCGTGCCACGGCGGTGCAGCGCGAGAAGCCGTTCCAGCTCGTCGCCGATGGGCGTGATCAGCAGGCCGAACACACGCTGCTCGTCAAACGCGTCGACGTAGGTCCGCTCCCGCTGCCGATCGTCGTCCGACGTGCCGAGCAGGACTGTCAGATTGTGTTCCGCCGCCCGGCGTTCGGCCGCGCGGGCGACGTCTGTGAAGAAGGGGTTGCCGACGTCGAGAACGACCAGACCCACGCTGCGTGAGCGGCCCGCTCGCAGTTGACGAGCGGCATCGTTACGGACGAACCCCAGCTGGTCGATCGCAGCCTGGACGCGGGCGACGGTCGCCGGCGCCACCTTCTCCGGGGAGTTGAGCACGTTGGACACCGTGCCGATCGACACCGACGCCGCGGCGGCGACCTCCCGCATGCTCACCACGCTTCCATCACACCAGATGGCGCGGGAATCTCAGCGAACCCCGACGGGCCGCGGCTCGTAACGATGCGCCGGGAAGTGCCGGGCCACCAGCGCCCGCAGCCCGTCGAGATCATCCGCGACGAGGCCCCGCGCCCGTGCTGTGAGCAATACATTGCCCAATGCGGTGGCTTCGACGGGGCCGGCCAAGAGCGGCATTCCGAGCCGATCGGCTGTCAGCTGACACAGCAGTTCGTTCTGCGAGCCGCCCCCCACGATGTGCGCGGCGGTCACCGAGATGCCCGACAGCCGTGCCGCGGTTCGTACGGCAGAGGCGAACGCCGCGGCCAGGCTCTCGACGATCGCGCGGACGATTCCGACCGGACCGTCAGGTGCGGGCAGATCGTGGTCGGCGTACCAGTCGGCGATGCGCTGCGGCATGTCTCCCGGCGGGAGGAAGCGCGGGTCGTTGGTGTCGAACACCTCGATCGGGGCGGGCGCGTGCGCAGCGCGGACCAGAAGTGATCTCAGGTCCGCCGCCCGGCCGTCACGTTCGTACTGACCGACCGTTTCGCTGAGTAACCACATTCCCATCACGTTGTGCAGGAACCGGATTCGACCGTCGACACCGACTTCGTTGGTGAAGTTGGCCTCACGCGCCGAATCAGTCAACACCGCCGCCGGAAGCTCTACCCCCACCAAACCCCAGGTGCCACACGAGATGTACGCGGCGTTGTCACGCTCCATGGGGATGGCCGCCACCGCCGACGCGGTGTCGTGCGAACCAGTCGAGATCACCTCGACGCCGCCGATCAGACCCAACCGTCTACCCGTATCGGGCAGGAGCGGCCCACGGCTGCTGCCCGCTTCGACGATGTCGGGAAACATGGACCGGTCGATGTGCAACAGGGTCATCAGGTCGGCGTCCCAGCCACCGTCGACGCCCAGCAGTCCGGTCGTCGAGGCGTTGGTCCGTTCGGCGGCCCGTTCGCCGGTGAGCCAGTAATTCACCAGGTCCGGCACCAGCAGCACGGTGTCGGCCAAGTCCAGCAACCCGTCGGCGCGCTCCGCAGCCAGCTGATACACCGTGTTGAAAGGCAGGAATTGCAAGCCGTTTCGGGCGTACAACTGCGCAGGGTTCACCTCAGCGTGCACGATGTCGACGCCGCGTTGCGAGCGCTCGTCACGGTAATGATGGGGCGCTCCCAGCAATCGGCCGTCGCGCAGCAGGCCGTAGTCGACGGCCCACGAATCGACCCCGATACCCACCAGGTTCTCGGCGTCGCGGCCCGCCGCGGCCAAGCCCTCGCAGATGTGCCGGTACAGCCCGGCCACATCCCAGTGCAGGGCCTCACGCCGTCCGTTCCAGATGCTCACCGGGCCATTGGCAAACCGCGTGACCAGCCGCATGTCGAGCCGGTCGGCCCCGACGTCGCCCAGCATGACCCGACCGCTGGTGGCCCCGAGATCGACGGCCGCGACCTGCCCGTTCACGCTCATCGCAAGAAGGCCGCGGCGACACCCGCGTCGACCGGGACGTGCAGGCCCGTGGTGTGGGAGAAGTCCGAGGTGCACAGCGCGAACGCCGCGTTGGCGATGTTCTCCGGCAGCACTTCGCGTTTCAGCAGTGTGCGTTGCGCATAGTACTTGCCGAGGTCCTCTTCGGGCACCCCGTAGACGGCCGCCCGTTTCGCGCCCCAGCCACCGGCGAAAATGCCCGAGCCGCGAACCACACCGTCGGGGTTGATGCCGTTGACCTTGATGCCGTGCTCGCCGAGTTCGGCCGCCAGCAGCCGCACCTGATGCGCCTGATCGGCCTTCGTCGCCGAGTAGGCGATGTTGTTGGGGCCGGCGAATACGGAGTTCTTCGAGGAGATGTAGATGATGTCCCCGCCGAGCTTTTGGTCGATCAGCGCCTTGGCCGCGGCCCTGGACACCAGAAACGAGCCGCGGGCCATCACGTTGTGCTGCAGGTCCCAGTCTGCTGCGGTGGTCTCCAGCAGCGACTTGGACAGCGACAGCCCGGCGTTGTTGACGACGATGTCGACGCCGCCGTAGGCCAGCACCGTCGCGTCGATGGCGGCTTGGACGGCGTCCTCGTCGGTGACGTCGGCGGCGATTCCGATGGCGACGTCGGCGTTGCCGATCTCCTGCGCCGCCGCAGAGGCCTTTTCGGCATCCAGGTCAGCAATCACCACACACGCCCCCTCGGCGGCCAGCCGGGTCGCGATGGCCTTTCCGATACCGGACGCCGCTCCTGTGACCAGCGCGATGCGAGTGGCCAACGGCTTGGGCTTGGGCATCCGCGCCAGCTTGGCCTCTTCCAGCGCCCAGTACTCGATGCGGAACTTCTCACCCTCGTCGATCGGGGCATAGGTGGAGATGGCTTCGGCGCCGCGCATGACGTTGATCGCGTTGAGGTAGAACTCACCGGCCACCCGTGCGGTCTGCTTGTCCCTGCCATAGCTGAACATTCCGACGCCGGGGATCAGCACGATGGCAGGGTCGGCGCCGCGGATGGCCGGGCTGTCGGCGGTGGCATGCCGGTCGTAGTACGCCTGGTAGTCGGTGCGGTAAACCTGATGCAGCTCTTCGAGCCGCTGTCGGCACTGCTCGACGGACGCGTCGGCCGGCAGGTCCAGCACCATCGGCTTGATCTTGGTGCGCAGGAAGTGGTCAGGGCAGCTGGTCCCCAACGCGGCCAGACGTGGGTGCGCACTGCAGGAAAGGAACTCGAGGACCCGCGGGTCGTCGGTGAAATGTCCGACCTGGGGCCTGTCCGTGGAGGCCAGGCCGCGGATCAGCGGTGCCAGCGCGGCCGCCTTGGCGCGGCGCTGGTCGGCGGGAAGTGCGCCGTAGCCGTCCAGCGCGGCGCCGAACGGCTGCGGCCTGCCGTTGGCGTCGAGGTAGCGCTGCGCGGTGTCGATGATCTCCAGCGAGCGTGCCTCGGCCTCGGCCGAAGTGTCACCCCACGCCGTGATGCCGTGCCCACCGAGAATGGTCCCGATCGCCTGCGGGTTGCGCTCCTTGATATCGGCGATGTCCAGACCGAGTTGAAACCCGGGCCGCCGCCAGTGAATCCACACCACACGATCGCCGAAGATCTGTTTCGTCAACGCCTCGCCATCCGCCGCGGTGGCCAGGGCGATACCGGAGTCGGGGTGCAGGTGATCGACATGGGCCGCGTCAACCAAACCGTGCATGGCGGTGTCGATCGAGGGCGCCGCACCGCCGCGGCCGTGCAGGCAGTAGTCGAACGCGCTGACCATTTCGTCCTCGCGCTCGACGCCGGGGTAGACGTCGACGAGCGCGCGCATGCGATCCAGCCGCAGCACGGCCAGCCCCTGCTCGGTGAGGGTGCCAAGGTCTCCACCGGAACCCTTGACCCACAGCAATTCCACCGACCGGCCCGTCACCGGGTCGGTGTCGCGGCCCTTGGCCGATGTGTTGCCGCCGGCGTAGTTGGTGTTCTTCGGGTCGGAACCCAGACGGTTGGACCGTGCGATCAGTTCGGCCACAGTGCTATTCGTCATCGTTTCATGCTCCCCATGATGATTGGGTTCCGCCGACTCGCTCGGCGTTGACGGTCTCCTGGTAGCCGGACTCGGCGAATGCGGCCATCGGATCTGCGGGCAGCCCGCGATCCTCGCGCCACTGCGCGAGCGAGGGCCGAACGTCGGTGTAGAACGCATCCATGAAAATGGCGTTGGCGCCGAGGACATCGCCGGCCTCTTGCGCCGCACCGAGCGCGTCGAGATCGATCAGAAGTGCCCGCGCGGTCATCTCGGCCACGTTCAGCACAGATCGGATCTGGCCGGGAATCTTCGCCTCGATGTTGTGGCACTGGTCCAGCATCAGCGCCACGTCAGAATTCGCGTCGAGACCACCCCCGCGGATCACCTCGAACATGATCCGGAAGAGCTGGAACGGGTCGGCCGCACCGACGATCAGGTCGTCGTCGGCATAGAAACGCGAGTTGAAGTCGAACGAACCCAGCTTTCCCAGACGCAGAAGTTGAGCGACGATGAACTCGATGTTGGTGCCGGGGGCATGGTGGCCGGTGTCCAGGCACACCTTGGCGCGCTCGCCCAATGCGCTCACCTGGGCGTAGGACGTGCCCCAGTCCGGCACGTCGGTCATGTACATCGCCGGCTCGAAGAACTTGTACTCCAACACCATTCGTTGGTCCGGCCCGATGTGTTGATAGATCTTCGCCAAGGATTCGGCGAGTCGGTCCTGGCGGCCGCGGATGTCGCCCTGCCCCGGATAGTTGGTGCCGTCGGCCAGCCAGATTTTGAGATCCTTCGAACCGGTCTGGTTCATGATGTCGATGCAGGCCAGGTGGTGGTCGATTGCCTTCTGTCGCACCGCCTTGTCCAGGTGGGTCAGGCTGCCGAACTTGTAGTCGTCGTCCTGAAACGTGTTGGAGTTGATGGTGCCCAGCCCGACGCCGTGGTCTTTGGCGAAGTTGCCCAGCGCCTGGTAGTCGTCGACGCGGTCCCACGGAATGTGCAGGGCGACACTGGGCGCCAGCCCGGTGAAGTGGTGCACGGTGGCCGCGTCGGCGATCTTCTCCTCGACGGTGCGTGGGGTGCCGGGAGTACCGAAGACCTTGAACCTCGTCCCAGAGTTGCCGAACGCCCACGACGGCAGTTCGATCGACAGGTTGTCGAGCAGTGAACTCATCGTGTCACCGCCCCGGCGTGCTCGGTGGACGCCGGCACGGCCTCGCCGTACCGCTCGATCTCGATCTCGCGCAATGTCTTACCTCGTGTCTTGGGCGCCCAGAGTCCGCCGATCAGCATCGCGACGGTCAGCAGTCCGATCAGCAGCAGGCCGACCGCGGTGAGCCCGGTGACCGCCAGCAGGGTCGGGAAGAAGTAGCTCAGCAGGCCGGTGAAGCTGCGCACCACGCAGAACATCACGCCCTGTGCGCTGGCCCGGTACGGGGTGGCGAACATCTCGCTGGCCCACAGGCTGTAGAAGGCCTGGGCGCCGATACCGCTGGAGACGCCCCACAGGACCGCGAAGATGAGCATGGTCGGCACACCGTTGTCGGTGAAGGCGACGAGCACTCCCCAACCGACGATGCCCAGAGCCGCGCCGATGACGTAGAGCAGGCGCTGTGACATGCGGTCGGCGAACTTCATGAACCCGAAGTAGGTCGCCGCCACCGTGCAGCCCCAGACCAGCACCTGCAGCAGGTTCTGACCGACCGCGCTGTGCAGGCCCGCCGTGTCATACACCCGGGGCATGAAGATGCCGGCCTGGCCCGCGACGGTGTTCCAGAAGAGATAGATGCCGCCGAGGAACAGCAGCGCAGTGATGTTGACCTTGCGCGAGAACAGTCCGCGCAATCCGCGTAGTCCAACCGACGATGCGACGTCGGCGGACTCGGACTTGGCTTCGTCCGACCAGATCTGCGATTCCTGCAGACCCTGGCGGACCCACCAGACAACGGCGGCGACGACGAACAGGTGCGCGAAGATCAGCCGCGACCCGAACAGCCCGAGAGGTGCGACGGCGGCGGCCAGGGCGAAGCCGATCAGTGGGCCGATGGACCAGGCCAACTGGGCGGTGCCGACGTGCTTGGCGCGTTCGACCGACGGCGCCTGCTCGGCGATGTAAGTCCAGGACGCGGGCACGCCCGCACCGACGGCGATGCCGGTGATGATGAAAGCCGCCAGCAGCATGGTGTAGTCCACGGCGCACGCGGCCAGCACCACACCGACCATGTAGACCAGCAAGTCGTAGGTGTAGATCGCTTTTCGGCCGAACCTGTCGCACAGCGGACCGCCCAGGATGGCGCCGATGGCGGCGCCGAAGGCATTGGCGCTCAACGCTGCCAGCAGTCCCACGGCGAAGTTGCTGATGCCGAATTCTGCTTGCCAGAACGCCAGGCTGGTGGCGATGGCGATGATGGATCCGGCTTCGATGTAGTTGGACATGGCGACCGCGATGGTCGCTCGCCATCCGGTGGTGGACCGCGCTCCGAGTTTCATGGGCAATCCTTTGATGTCGCTGGTGCGGTGGAATTCAGTCGAGGTGGAAGTACTCGACGAGTTGTTGCATGGCCGTGTCCGGGTGGGCGCCGGAATCGGCACCGCCCGGGTTGCGGAAGTACTGGGCCATACCGGACTGCCACCGCGCGTTGACGTCGGTGGCGGCCATCCGGGCTTGTGCGGCGGCGAAGTCGTCGGTTTCGAGGTATCCGACCACCAGTCCGTCGTCAGGGCGGACGAACAGGGAGTAGTTGCGCCACCCGGCGTCACGCAGGGCGTCGAGCATCTCCGGCCACACGGTGTCGTGGACGCCGAGGTACTCCTGGACGCGATCGGGATTGAGGTGCAGCAGGAAGCAGACCCTCTCGGTCGCCGCGGCTGCCATCTCCGTCTCCTGGTGATTGAAACGTTTCAATTAGTGACTACGGTCACGGTAGGCCCCTGGCGGCGGCCAGTCAAGGTGCCGCAATGGCGGCGCTGGTGGGCAGGCCTGTCGCGCATTTGTTGGGATCGGTAGCCATCTGGGCGGGTTGTGCTTGCCCGACTCGTATGCCAACGGGACGGCACAGCGTGAAAGGAGCCCGCCATGCACCGAACCCATATCGCAGCGATTGCGATCGCCGCCTTCGCCTCGGGTGGCCTGAATGTCGCCTGCCTCGGGTCGGCGACCGGCACCGCGCACGCCGAGACCTTGTGTTCGCCGTCGAACGCGAACACTGCGCCGTGTGCACCGCCCGAGGGGCCGCCCGGGACGTGCGACGCGTTCGGCAATTGCGGCCAGCTCTGGTGCCCTGGTTCGGGAATGAGCGGCATACCGGACTGGGACAAGAGCGTCTGCCACACCTTCTACTTCGACCCCAACGCTCCCTTGACGGAGCCGATCATCATCGCGGGTCAGCCTCCCGGGCCGCCGCGTCCTCCCCAGCCGCCCTGCATCCCGCTGATCAACTGCCTGCCGGGATTGTGATTGGGCAGAGTGCGCGTGCGCAGGTTCAGGTGGTGCCCGATGGCGGTCGGCACGCCTTCGTCGCCGACCTCCAGTAACGACTTCGGCGTGGATCGTCTTGTGTTTCAGTACTTTTGGCCCGGCCACCCGTGCTCGTTTCGTCATCGAGGCGATCACTCCACCATCGCGCAGGATGTCGGTGCCCGTCAGGTAACCCGCTCTGTCGCTTGCGCAGAACGCAAGCAGCTCTGCCATCTCTTCCGGCTTGGCCCAGCGCGGGACCGCAGGGTCGGCGACCATCGCACCGGCCCCGGCCTTCTCGTCGAGCCTGCCCATCTCGGTGTCGACAGAGCCCGGGGAGCCCGAGACGATGCGAAGCCCTTGACATCGCGCGTCCTCGGGCGCAATGTCGCACGCCGACAGCATCTCGTCCGTGAAGCGGTCTTCGTCCGTCAGGGCGAGCGGGAATTGTTGTGTCGGAATCACACTCTCGGGCAGCATGTGTGCCGCCATCGACGCGACGTTGACAATGGTGGATCCTTAGCCCGCTGCCTGCGTGAAGGCCTCGTTGACGTTGAGCGTAACGAGCGCGTTGGTTCTCATGACATATTCGGCGTCGCCCATGCTGGGGCTCACCCCAGCGGGGTGGATCACCGAGGCGACGGGCCCGAGGCCGGCGGCGGTCTCGAGCAGCCGGACTACGGCCTGCCGGTCGGTCACGTCGCAGTTGACGATCGTGGGAGTGATTCCGACGTCCTCGAGGGTGGCGGCCGCGATGTGGAGCCGCTCCTGCCTGACGTCGCACAGGACGACTGTGTGGTCCCGGCCCACGATGCCGGCCGTGGCCAGACCCATACCACCCGCGCCGCCTGTGATCACCGACACCCGACTCATGTCTGGACCGTATCCTCCGGGCCCGGCGCATGAAGAAGGGGCGCCCTGCACAGGGCGCCCCTTCTTCTCAAGGCTGGTGCGTCAGCGGCCGTTGCCCACGCTCGACGTGACCGAACCGGTCGTCGCCTGCTGCTGGATGTCGCGCACCCAGTCGTGATGGCCGATGTCGGCGCTGGCCGGTGCGGCCAAGCCGAACAGGGCTGCGGCGAAACCGGTGGCGATGACGCTGGCGAATCCGAACTTCTTCATGTCGGTCCCTCTTCTCGTACTGCGGCGATTTTGTTCTCTGCGGTCCGGTTGGGAGGCCATCCCGGCCGGTATGACTGCTACAACCAGCAGGTCAGGGCATCCATTTCCATCGGCAGTAATTGATCGACACGTGGCAGCAATCAATCGGTTCCGGGCCTGAATCCCATGAGTTGTCCTCCGTTGCAGCGGTGTTCATCGCCGCCACGGCATTGCCGTCAGATGGCGCCAGTCGTCGATGGCAACGATGTCGAACTCAGTCTTTGACGATGAGTTCGAGCTGGATGTTGTCAGGGTCGCGGAAAACCACCGTTGAGTAGGTGATCGGCTCCGTTTCGTCGACGATGCCGGAGTGGGCGACGCCAAGCTCGTCCAGCCATGCGGTCCAGGTGACCAGATCGGCGCGATCGGCCACCTGGAACGACACGTGATCCAACCCTGTGCGCGCTTCGTCGAACGGTCCACCATCATTACCGATGTTGGTGTGCAGCCCGAAAACCAAACCCGATCGCGGCTCAGGCAACAACACGGAGTAGCCGGTCTCCTCGCGTCCGTGGTGTGGGATCGTCACGTCCTGACGTTCGGTGCGGAACACCCGCTGATACCAGGCGGCGCTGGCCTCGAGATCGGTGACGGTCAACGACAGATGGTGGACCCCGGTGAATCTGGCGTCGATGACGTCACTCAAGGTGGCCTCCCCATGCGTTCTGCTCATCGCAACCGATGACGGCGAGGTTGACGCCGGCGCATTCCGTGCCCGGTTCTGACGCATTCCGATTCGGCCGTCGTTGACGATGGCGTATTTTAACTGGTCTGTGTCGCATGGTAACCCGGGCGAACATTCGCATCCGGTTCAACACGACAAGGGATCGCGATGGGCGAGCAATGTAACGCCGAGGAGCTGCGCACCCTGTTCCTCTTCGAGCACCTGTCGGATGCACAGCTCGACATCCTGTGCGCCGATGGCCGCATCGAGAGTTTTCCGCCGGGGCCGCTGTTCACTGAAGGCGAACCGGCGACATGCTTCTACGTCCTGATCGACGGCGAGTTGGTGATGTCGGGCCGGACCGGCGGCATCGACGTCCAGACACACCGCACGTCCCAACGCGGCATCTACTGCGGCGCCTGGTCTGCCTATGTCCCGATTCCCGAGCCGACTTACGAGGTTTCCATCCGGCTCCTCCGCCCATGCAGATTCTTCGTGCTGGACGCCGACAAGTTCGCCCACTTCATGCAGACCCAGTTTCCGATGGCCGTACACCTGCTCGCCGGCCATACGCTCGGCGGTCTGCGACAACAACAGATCGTCGGCCAGCGGGCACGGCTGCAGGCGCTCGGCACCATCACCGCAGGACTGACGCATCAACTGAACAATCCCGCCGCGGCCACCGCTCGTGCTGTCGCAGGGCTGCGCGAGAGTGTCGGCAATCTGCGACGCAAACTGGCGATGATCGCCGGCGGCGGATTCACCCCCGAGTCCCTGCATGCTTTGGCGACAATTCAAGACGACGTCGCCGAACACGTCGGCACGTCGACGCTTCTGGAACTGAGCCCGCTGGAGTCGTCCGACCGGGAGGAACAGATCAGCGCCTGGCTTGACGATCACGCCGTCGCAGGTGGCTGGGACTACGCACCGACGTTCGTGGATGCGGGGCTGGATGTCGGCTGGCTGGACCGAGTGTGGGCAACAATTCGCCCACCACAAGGTGGGTCGGCCGGCGGCGTTTTGCAAGGTGCCGTCGATTGGCTGAAACACACGATCGACACCGAGTTGCGGATGCGGGAAATCACCGAGGCCAGCAAGCGGATATCAGCCCTGTTGGCAGGCGCCAAGCAGTACTCACAGATGGATCGAGGCGACTATCAGTACGTCGACGTCCACGAACTCTTGCGCAGCACGCTGCTGATGTTCGACACGCGATTAAGCCAGACCGGTCCCATCCGGGTGGTGACCGAGTGGGATCTCGCTCTTCCCGAAATCCTCTGCTATGCAGGTGATCTCAACCAGGTGTGGACGAATCTCATCGAGAACGCCATCCAGGCCATGGACGGCCACGGTACCTTGACCATGCGGACCGGTTGGGAGTGTGACGGCGTTGTCCGCGTCGAGATCTGCGACGACGGTCCGGGTATCGACGAAGACATCATCGATCGCATCTTCACCCCGTTCTTTTCCACCAAGCCCGTCGGCGAGGGCACCGGACTCGGCCTGGACCTGGCGTGGCGGATCGTCGAGAAGCACGGGGGCACCTTGACCGCGCAATCCGCCCCCGGTGACACGAGATTCGTCGTGTGTCTGCCGGTGGAGGCGCCCCCTCCCGAGATGTCGGGATCCGACGAACTAGGCGGGGGTGTTGTCCAGCAGTGAGATCAGCTCGAGGGCGGCCGGACCGGAGGATGCCGGGTTCTGGCCGGTGATGAGGCGGCCGTCGGCCACGACGTTGCAGGCGAAGTTCTCCACCTTGGAGAAGTCGGCGCCCTTGCCGACGAGTTCGTCTTCGACGAGGAACGGCACCACCTGTGTGAGGCCCATGGCCTCCTCCTCGTCGTCGGTGAAGCCGGTGACACGCCGGCCCGCGACCAGCGGGGTGCCGTCGGAATTCTTGGCATGACGCAGCACACCGGGTGCATGGCACACCAGCGCGATGGGCTTGCCGGACTGCACGATTCGTTCGATCAGCTCGACGGATACCGGGTCCTCGGCGAGGTCCCACAGCGGGCCGTGCCCTCCCGGGTAGAACACCGTATCGAAGTCGTCGGCGCTCACGGAGTCCAGTTGGACCGTCGCATTCAGCTGGGCCTCGGCCTCGGCGTCGGCTTCGAAGCGCCGCGTCAGATCCGTCTGGAAATCGGACTCATTGCTTTTCGGATCCAGGGGAGCGCGGCCACCTTTCGGCGAGGCCAGGGTGATCTCCCAGCCGGCGTCCTTGAAGTGGTAGTAGGGCGCGGCGAGTTCCTCGAGCCAGAATCCGGTCTTGCGCCCGGTATCGCCGAGCTGGTCGTGTGAGGTCAAGACGATCAGGATCTTCATGGCAGAGAAGCGTAGGGGCCCGTTGCGGACGAAGAGTGGATTCGCCCGCATACGCAGAAGGGGCACCCGTCGTCCGGGCGCCCCTTCGGTGTGTTCGTGGGGTCAGCGGCCGTTGCCGACGGTCGAGGTCACCGAGCCGACGGTGGCGTGCTGCTGGATCTCATGCACCCAGTCGTGGTGCACGACGTCGGCGTTGGCCGGTGCGGCCAGACCGAACAGGGCTGCGGCGAAACCGGTGGCGATGACGCTGGCGAATCCGAACTTCTTCATGTCGATCCCTCTTCTCGTACTGCGGCGATTTTGTTGTCTGCGGTCCGGTTGGGAGGCCATCCCGGCCGGTATGCCCGCTACAACCAGCAGGTCAGGGCATCCATTTCCATCGGCAGTAATTGATCGACACGTGGCAGCAATCAACCGGTACGGGGGACCGCCGCGGCCTCTCGGTTGGCTCGGGTCACATCCGCGAGTAGCGGGCCATCGCGAAGCTGTACAGGCCGTATGCCGCGAAACCCACGGACGCGATCAGAAGCAGCGCTCGCCCTGAGGGCGCCTGACCCAGTGTCTTCACCGCCGCATCCAGGCCCGTCGCCTTGGCCGGGTCGGTCGTCAGGGATGCGACGATGAGCAGGGTGCCTGCGCAGCACAGCACCACTCCCTCTAGGAAATATCCGCAGAGGCCCAGTCCGGTGACGACCCGACCGTGGGAGACGGTCAGGTCGTCCAGGAACTTCTTCGATGCGCCCTTGTAGGCGTAGTAGCCGCCGATCACCACGATCACTGCGCCCCCGACGATCAGAGCCGCTCTGCCCCAGTCCGTTTCCATGAGTCGGGCGCTGAGTCCGGCGTTCTGCCGGCTGCTGGATTGGCGGCTGCCGACAGCGAACCGCGCGGCGGTCACGGCAACGCCGCAGTACACGAGAAGCAGACCGAATGCCTTCAGCCGGTTACTCACGCGATGGTCGGCGGCATCCGCATCCGGCCCCTCGGCAGGGTGTAGTCCGATGATCGATTCGGCGAGCCGCCACAGTGCCAATGGAATGAGGGCAACCACGATGGCCCATAAGGCGACCGAGCCTTCGGCCGTGGTCGCGATGGTGGCGAGCGCACCGGAGAGATCGGCATCTCCCCCGCCGCCCCGAGCGATCCGCAGGATGATGAACGCGATCAGCAGGTGCAGCGTCCCGCTGACCGTGAAGCCGGCGCGGGCGGCCAGTTGTAGCGCGCCGTTCCGGGTGGCCCGATGAACCGCACCCCAGCGGCGCTTTCGGGTCCTTCGCAGGGTCATCGTGCAATGTGTACCCGCGGGCCAGGCTTCTATGCGGTCGTGGCGACCCTGGCACATACGACAGGGAACGAGGCGCCACCCATGACCGCAGGTTTGCCTGGCAATGCCCTGTCACTGCACTCATTGGTGACCTCGCGGGGCACGCTCGAGCTGTGATTGCACGACGTCCCCGTTCCGACCCCCGCCGACCACGAGGTGCTGGTACGCGTCGAGGCCTCGCCGATCAATCCATCGGACCTGGGCTTGCTCACGGCATGGCCTGGGGAATCGGAGGATGGCTGCTGACCCCGTTCCTCCAGAAGCCGGCGCCGAGACAATCGGATGGCTCCTGGCCCCCGTGGCCGCGGAACTGACCACGACATTCGCGAGTGCCTACCCCCGGGGAGTGTCACTCGCCGGCATGCTCGAGCCGGACGCGTTCAATGCCTACGTGAAACGAGCAACCGGGGAGAAGTTCCTGGTGACCCCGCAGGCATCATGAATTACGCGGCGCGGTCGGTGAGAGTGCTTTCGCGACGAAGGCGGCGGCCTGATCGGCCGTTCCGTTGTCCTTGTATGCGCTGTGCGCGGCCCGGTCGAGGCCGCCGGGGAAGCAGACCGGGTCGCCGGTATCACACAGCTGCAAAGTCTTGGCCGTGTAGAGGTGTCCGACGGTGATCGGCGGTGCGTCAGGGTCGACCAGATTGAGGAACCAGTTGTCCGGTGTGCCGAACAGCACTACCGCTGCAACGTGATTGGCGATCGCCGGTGCCATCGGCCCGGTGCCGTCGGGCAACACCAGCCCGGCCGGAACCGCGTCGAAGGTCAGGTAGGCGGCCACCGCGGCGCCCTGCGAGTAGCCGCCGAGCACGATCCTGGTGTCCGGGCAGTTCGCCGCGATCGCCTGCACCCTGTTGCTGGCGTCGACCACGCCGTCCGCGGCGGCCGGGAAGTCCAACGACGCGGGATAGTTCACGCCGTATACGTCGACGGGATCGCCACCCAGCCGGGCGTTGAGCGCGTCGACGAACGCCTGCCCGGTGGCACCCACTCCGGGAGCCTCGAACGTTCCGCGCGCGAAGACCACCTCGACTTTCGGGCATGACGGATCTTGGGCTACCGCTGGAGCGGTCGCCTGCGGTCCCATCACCGCCGCGAAGGACACCACGGTGGCAGCCAGCCAACGAAGCCTCCGTCGGCGGGAAGCGGCCAGCCTCGAGGCGTAGATTCCCATATCGTCCCCTTCACAGCCGTCTCCAAGCGAGTCGCATAAGACTGCCACGGCTGACGGCCGCAGGCGTATACCTGCCAGCGGGAAGATGTCCGTGCCATCGTTCGACTGAACTATCGGGACCTGCGGTGGTCGTAGTGCCGTCGCGCGCGGGCCCGGTTGCCGCAATCCGCCGAACTACACCAGCGCCGGCCGCGTTGGTGGCTGTTGTCGACAAAGAGCCACCCGCACGCGGCGTCGCCGCACTCCTTGACGACGGGGAGGGCCACCGTGTCGAGGAGTGCTACCGCCGCGACGGCTATCCGGTTGACCGGTGTGTCCACGATCAGCGCCTGATCGACCCATCGCACTCGATCGCCGGCGATGCGCAGTGTCTGGTTGCGCAGCGCTGCCCGATACTCGTCGACGACCGCCGAGGTGTCCGAAGAGTCCGACGTCCACAGCGCGTGCAATGCCTCACGGAGGTGGTGCGCGCGGCGCAGCACGCGTCGGGCCGCTCGTTCGTCGGACATGCCGGCCGCCTGTACGGCGCGGCGTTCGATGCTCGACATCACATCGGCGTGCCATGCCCACCCGACGAGGGAGGCGAAGTCGACCAGATGATCGGTTCGCCGGGCGGGATCGCCACGCCATGTCACCGTGTTGACGAAGTCCACGGCCGGATGGCCGCCACGAAGATCGAGCTCTGCAGCGCCGGCATGATTCGTCACCCCGCCGATTCTAACGGTCAAATTAGGTTTAGCCCATTAGACAGAGTGTTAATCGAAAGACATGAGCCACTTTCAAGACCGGCTCGCCCCGTCCGGGCTCGGCCTGGGAGCCCTGTTCGTGTCCGCGTCGGCGGTGATCCTCGGATTGGCCGGCACCACGCCGGCAACAGCCACCCTGGCACGCAGCGCGTTCGCTCTTCCGGTGCTCGCGGTGCTCGCCGCCCGTGAGCGCCGCCGCTCGGGCGGGCTGACAACGGACCGAACGGCTTGGTCGGTCGTGTGCGGTGTCCTGTTTTGCGGCGACATGCTCTTGTGGACCCAGTCCATATCCGAAGTCGGCGCCGGATTGTCGACCGTGCTCGTCAACGCGCAAGTGGCCATCGTGCCGCTGTTGGCCTGGCTCATCGATCGTGAACGGGTGCCGCAGCGGTTCCGGCGGGCGCTGCCGGTCGTCCTGACCGGAGTCGTCCTCGCAGGCGGCGTGCTCGAACATGGCGTCGGCGGAAGCGATCCCTTTCGGGGCACGCTGCACGCCATCGGCGCCGCGGTGTGCTATTCGGGCTTCTTGTTCCTGCTGCGGCGCGGCGGTCGGCGCGGGCAGCCCGTGCAGACGTACACCGTCGTGTTGGTGACTTCCGCTGTGCTGTCAATCGTGGTCGGGCCGTTTTGGCACGGACTCGAGCTGGCACCGGGCGCGGAGACGACCGGCTGGTTGATCCTCGTCACGGTGACCGGCCAGCTGCTGGGCTGGCTGTTGGTTGCCTACTTCTCGCCGCGACTACCGAGTGACCTGAGCTCGGCGCTGCTCCTGTTGACTCCGATCGGGGCAATCGTCCTGAGCGCTGTCGTGCTCGACGAACGGCCGTCGCCGGCCCAGCTGGTGGGCTGCACGCTGATCTTGCTGGCCGGCTACCTCGGTACCAGTCGGGTAGGCAGCACAACTAGACGATCCGCCAGATTCTGTACACAAGGGAGACGAGGCTGATGACGATGGCTACAACGCCGAGAACGACGGCGGCGATGGCCGACTTGCGGTTTGTGGCCCTCTCTTCCGCCACGGCATCCAGGCCGGCCAAACCCAGCGTCACAGCCAGACTGCCGAACAGAAGTCCGGCCAGCAACGCACTGGTGATCACGGCCAGTATCCCGCGGGCGAGGGCGGTGTCACCCACGGTGTTCTCGCGGACGGGGCGAGCGGGTGCGTGGTTAAACGGTGCGGTCATGTGCCGCGACGGTAGTCACGAGTCCTGTTGGTGCGCTGTGTCCACCAGACTCGAGCTCGTGCAGGCACAGTCCCGGCGAATGCCGGTGCCGTTCGCCGTCGCGGCCGTTCTCGCGTCGTTCGCATTCGCCATCGGCACCGGACCTGAACGGCATCGCCCGGCGCGCCTGACCGCCCAGGTCGGCTAGGCAGGCCGGCGGGCTCCCGGCAGGTCGGCCCACAGCGCGCCGGCCGTCCGTTCGGCTTCGCGGATGCCGCATTCGAGGTCGACGCTGACAACCAGCAGCTCCGAGTCGTCGCCCTGGCCCACCCGCCTCGCCTGCGCGGCGATCATCCCGTCTGGCGCGATCACTCTGCTCTTTCCGAGCAACTCATCACCGCACTGGTTGGCCATCACCCACCACTGGCCGTTGACCAGGGCGTTAGCCGGATACAGCACGTCCCACCAGGATTCGGCTGCGATTTCGTACGCCGCCGGTTCGACGACGACCCGGGCACCGAGGTCATGTAGCTGCCTGGCGTACGCCGGATGGTCACCGTCGAAGCAGGTGCTGATACCGACCGTGCCGATTCCCTCGATGTTCACCACGGTCGGCCCGGCGCCTGCCGCGAACACCTTGTCCTCACCCAAGGGGGTGTACAGGTACACCTTGCGGTGCGCGGCCTCGAGAGTGCCGTCCGGCCCGTAGACCGCGGCGGTGTTGTAGACGACGTCACCATCCCGCTCGGGTGCCGAGCCGGCGAACAGCCAGATGCCATGGGCACGTGCCGCGGCCGCCAGGCGTCGGCTTCGAGGACCGTCGAGGGGTTCGGCGGCATTCCGCGCATCGCGCTCCAAGGTCGCGGGATCGTATCCGCAGGGCCACAATTCCGGCAGAACGACGAGACCGCAGCCACGCCGAGCGAGGTCGTCGACGAATGCCAGGGCGTCGCGCAGATTTCGATCTGGCTCGTTGCAGCCGGGCAACCACTGCGCCATCCCGATGGTGACGCTGCCGCTCAATTCACGACGCTCCTCTCGGCTCAGAGCCAAGGCCGACTATCGTCGCGCCGTCGTCGCCCCGTCAAGAACACGTTATCGATGCAACGGTTCGTTTCCCGAGATGACCACTCAGATCGATTTTCGCGATGCGATAGATCGGATATATGAGCTATACAGATGCGGTCACCGCATGAATCATGGAACTGATCACCGAGTGTGTTTGAAGCAGTGGAGGATAGGGTGGCGAACCAAGAGATCGAGGTTCTCGTCGTGGGCGCGGGCCAGGCCGGGATCGCGATGAGCGAGCATCTGAGTTCACACGGCGTGGCGCACCTCGTTCTGGAGCGCGACCGTATCGCCGAGAGATGGCGTTCCTGGCGATGGGATTCCCTGGTGGCCAACGGGCCCGCGTGGCACGACCGATTCCCGGGTCTGGAGTTCGACATCGACCCCGACGGGTTCGCCACGAAGGAAGAGGTCGCGGATTACTTCGTGTCCTATGCGGAGAAGGTCGACGCGCCTATACGTACCGGTGTCGAAGTGATATCAGTGCGAAAAAACAGCGGCCGAACGGGTTTTCGCGTTGAGACATCCCACGGAACCATCGAGGCGCGCTACGTGGTGGCCGCCACCGGCCCGTTCCAGCGGCCGATCACTCCGGCAGTCGTGCCCGACAGTGCCGGAGTCCATCAGATTCACTCCAACTCGTACCGCAATCCTCAACAGCTGCCCGCCGGCGCCGTCCTCATCGTCGGGGCGGGATCGTCGGGGGTGCAGATTGCCGACGAACTCCAGCAGTCGGGTCGGCAGGTCTACCTCGCGGTCGGGCCACACGACCGGCCGCCGCGAAGCTATCGCGGAAGGGACTTCTGCTGGTGGCTCGGAGTCCTCGGCAAGTGGGACGCCTCGGCGCCGCCGCGGGGCGCGGAGCATGTGACCATCGCGGTCAGCGGAGCGCACGGCGGCAACACCGTCGACTTCCGCGCCCTCGCCGCCGGCGGCATCACACTCCTGGGACGGGCAGAGGCATTCGACGGCGGCATCATGCGCTTCGCGCCCGACCTCCGTCTCAACATCGACAATGGTGACGCGAATTATCTGTCCATGCTCGACGAGGCCGACGCCTACCTCGCCCGTAACGGTCTCGACCTCCCCGAGGAGCCGGAGGCCCGGGTTTTCGGCCCCGACCCGGGCTGCATCACCGATCCCATCCTCGAACTCGATCTGACCGCCGCCGGCGTCACCTCGATCGTGTGGGCGACCGGCTTCGCCGTCGACTACAGCTGGCTGCAGGTCGATGCGTTCGACGAAAACGGCAGGCCGAGGCACCAGCGCGGCGTGTCTTCCGAACCCGGTATCTATTTTCTGGGCCTACCATGGCTGTCGCGACGTGGGTCGAGTTTCATCTGGGGCGTGTGGCACGACGCCAAATACCTCGCCGACCAGATCGCAATTCAGCGGGGCTACCTCGCCTACGACGCCGCCCAGCGGATGGTTGCCCGATGACGCACAAGCGGATCCGTCCCTTCAACACCAAAGACACCTACCCCGAGCAGAATCTCGACAACGACCTCTGTCAAGCGGTCGTCGCCGGCGGCGTGGTCTACCTGCGCGGGCAGATCGGTCAGGATCTGGACACTCGGGAATCGGTCGGCATCGGCGACGTCGAGGCGCAAACCGAGAAGGCGATGGGCAACATCGCCATGCTCCTCGACGAGGCGGGCAGCTCACTGCAGGACATCGTCAAGGTCACCGTGTATCTCACCGACATCCGATACCGCGAAACGGTATACCGGGTCATGGGACGTTGGCTCAAAGGCGTCTACCCGGTCTCGACCGGGCTTGTCGTCCAGGCACTCGCGCGCCCCGAATGGCTGGTCGAGATCGACGCCACCGCAGTCATGAGCGAGCCGAAGGGCACCGACCGATGACATTCTCCCTCGTGGCACGGGACCCCGGCACGGGCGCATTTGGCATCGTGGTCTGTTCGTCGAGCCCCGCGGTGGCGTCGCGATGCGCGCACGCGCGGGCGACCGTCGGCGTGGTCGCGTCACAGAACGTCACCAACCCGGCACTCGGAACACTCGTCCTCGACGCGCTCGCCGGTGGTTCGGACGCCGAAGCCGCTCTCGAAGCCGCACTGGCACAGGAGCAATTCCCGGACTACCGGCAACTGACTGTCGTCGACGTCCGCGGCAACACCGCGGTGCATTCCGGGACGCGCAGCCTCGGTGTGCACACCCACACCCAAGGTGATCAAGCAGTCGCCGCCGGCAATCTCCTCAAACACGAAGGGGTGATCGCCGAACTTCTGGCCGGCTACTGCGACAGCGGTGCGGCCGCTTTCGAAGAACGTCTGCTCGACGGCCTGCGGGCGGCGCTCGCCGCCGGCGGTGAAGACGGCCCGGTGCACGCCGCAGGCATGGTCGTGGTGGAGGACGTGCCGTGGCCGGTGACCGACCTGCGGGTGGACTTCGCCGACGATCCGGTCACAGCTCTGGCCGAACTGTGGCAGCTGTGGAAGCCGCAGAAAGACGACTATCGGGTGCGTGGCATCGACCCGACCCGCGCGCCGTCATACGGAGTACCCGGGGATCTGTGACAACCATCGACACCGCCATAGCCGCAGGTGTGGCCGCCGCCCACCCGCACCTGATCCACCTGTCCCGTGATCTCTACGATCATCCCGAAACCGCGTGGGAAGAGGTTCGTTCAGCGCGGCGGGTCGCGGGACAGTTGTCAGACCGCGGGTTCGACGTCACCGATCACTACTGCGGCCTCGACACGGCATTCGCCGCGCACATCGGCAGCGGGGACCTCCACATCGCGCTGTGCGCCGAATACGACGCCCTCCCCGGCCTCGGCCACGCGTGCGGTCACAACCTGATCTCCGCGATCACGGTCGGGGCAGCGCTTGCACTGGCGTCCGTCGTCGACGACCTCGGTCTGACATTGACGGTGATCGGCACACCGGCCGAAGAGGGCGGCGGCGGCAAGATCGAGATGCTCGAACGCAGTGGTTTCGCCGGACAACACGCCGCCGCAATGGTTCACCCCGGTCCCGTCGATGTGGCCAGGGCACGGCCATTTGCCGTGTCACACAGCCACATCGAATACCGGGGAAAGGCGGCACACGCCGCCGCCTACCCCGAACTAGGCATCAATGCGGCGGACGCGTTCACGGTCGCACAGGTCGCGATCGGCCTGCTGCGCCAGCAACTGCCTTCATCGGTGCGAGTACACGGCATGATGACGCGCGGCGGGGAGGCGCCCAACGCCATCGCCGAACGCACCGAGGGACGTTGGTATGTGCGGGCCGAGACGCTCACCGAACTGGCCGATGTCGAGGCCCGCGTCATGCGCTGCTTCCAGGCCGGCGCGCTGGCTTCCGGCGCCGATCTGACCGTCACGCCGGAGTCCAAGCCTTACGCGGAATTCCGAACCGACGAAGAACTTCTCGCGTGCTACGAGCGGCGCGCAATCGCGGCCGGCAGGCACTTCAACTCGGGACCGGACGCCATGATGGCGCGGGCGTCCACCGACATGGGTAACGTCTCCCAGGTTCTGCCGGCAATTCACCCGTACATCGGCATCGATTCGTTGCCTGCGGTCAACCATCAAGCCGAATTCGCCGAGGCCACCATCACCACCGCCGCCGAAACGGCCATCGCGCAGGGAGCGCTCGCCCTGGCCGGCACGATCGTCGACGCCGCCTCCCGTAGCGATATCCGCCACCGGCTGCTGACCGGCCCCTACCCCGACCAGGCCCCGGCCTAGGTTCGGCGCGTCGGAGCAGTCAGATTCTCCGGCCGCATCAGCTCGGTCAGCCGGTCGGCACCGAGAAGACCGCGTTCCACCACGAGGCTGGCGATATCGCGGCCCGATTCCAGTGCCTCCGTGGCCAGCGCAGTGGCGGCCTCGTAGCCGATGTGCGGATTCAGCGCGGTGACCAGACCGATCGAGCGATCCACGGTGGCGCGCATGTGCTCCACGTTGGCCGTGATCCCGGCGACGCACCGCATCCCCAGCGTCTCGCAGGCCGCGGTGAGGTGGGTCAGGGATTCGAAAAGGCTGTGAGCGATGATCGGCTCGAATGCATTGAGCTGTAACTGGCCGCCTTCGGCCGCCATCGTCACGGTGACGTCGTTGCCGATCACTTCGAAGGCCACCTGGTTGACCACCTCGGGGATCACCGGGTTGACCTTGCCCGGCATGATCGAGGAGCCCGCCTGCACCGGCGGCAGGTTGATCTCGCCGAGTCCGGCGCGCGGGCCCGACGACAGCAGGCGCAGGTCGCTGCAGATCTTGGACAGCTTCACCGCGGTGCGTTTGAGCACACCTGAGATCTGGACGAACGCGCCGACATCTTGCGTCGCCTCGACGAGATTGGTCGCCGTCACCAGTGGCAGGCCGGTGATGGCGCACAGTTCGACGCACACCAGGCGGGCGTAGTCGGGGTGCGAGTTGAGCCCCGTGCCGATCGCCGTGCCACCCAGGTTGATTTCGGCGATCAGCGTTGCGGCCTCGCCCAGCCGTTCGGCATCCTCACGCACCATCACCGCATAGGTGCCGAACTCCTGTCCCAGCGTCATCGGCACCGCGTCCTGCAGCTGAGTACGGCCCATCTTGAGATGGTCGGCGAACGCTATCCCCTTGTCCGCGAACGCATTTGCCAATTGGTTCATGGCGAGCCGAAGCCGGCCCACCGCGACCTGCAGCGCCACCTTGACCGCCGTCGGGTACACGTCGTTGGTGCTCTGCCCCAGATTGACGTGTTCGAGTGGATGGAGGTGGGCATATTCGCCGCGGCGGTGGCCGAGGATCTCCAGGGCGCGGTTGGCGATCACTTCGTTGGCATTCATGTTCGTGGACGTGCCCGCGCCGCCCTGGATCACGTCGACCACGAACTGGTCGTGCAGAACTCCGGCGCGGATCTCATCGCACGCCGCCACGATCGCGTTGGCCCGCTCCGCATCAAGTAGACCGAGTCCGCTATTGGCCTTGGCGGCAGCCGCTTTGACAGCCGCCAGCGCATCCACGAGATCGTGATAGGTCGAGATCGGAATCCCGGTTATCGGGAAGTTCTCGACGGCCCTCAGGGTGTGGATGCCGTAGTAGGCGTCGGCAGGAACCTCCCGCTCACCCAGCAAGTCGTGCTCGACACGGGTGCTCATTTTTCCATCATGACCCTCACGTGTTGATCTGTAAAACACAGATTTACGACGATATACATCAGGTGTGCAGATGCTGGGCCGGCGCCCTCCGGCCTAGTCCGCATTCTCCTGCTGATTGAAGATGTCGCGCGCCGCCGCGGCGACGGCGCGGGCCCGTGCCGTGGGGCGCACACTCTGCTGACGCGCCAGCACGATCGGTAATCCCGGTACGTCGTCACGGATCGGCACGGCACTGACCTTGCCGCCGTCATAGGTCTGGCCGTGAGTGGGCAGCTGGTTGAGTATCGAGAAGCCGTGCCCGCGGGCCACCAATGCGCGCACCGTCTCGTAATTGGCCGAGCGATAGCGGATCGTGGGTGTCACGCCGGCGTCGGTGAGCATCGATTCGAAGTAGTCGCGACTGTCCGGCAGGTCGAGCAGCACCATCGGCTCGTCGGTCAGATCGGTCAGCCGAATCGACTTGCGTCCGGCCAGCCGGTGGTCGGGAGGCAATGCCACATACGGGTCGGCGACGCCGAGGTATTCGGTTTCCAGGCCTTGACCCAGCGCCAGGTCGTAGGTCAGCGCCAGCTCCGCGGTGCCGTTGCGTAGTACCGTGCGCATGGCGTCGGCCGACGTCTCGATCACCTCGACCTCCAGGTCGGGATGTTTCGCGCTGAGGTCGGACAGCAACCGCGGCAGAACAAACGGTGTCAAGGTGATGAAGCACGCCAACCGCACGGTCCCCCGGACCTGGTCGACGTGGCCGCTGGCGCCGTCGAGCACCTCGTCGAGATGAGCCAGCAGGGCGCGGGTGTCGCGCAACATGTCCTCGCCGGCGCTGGTCAGCGCCAGACCACGGGCCCGGTGCCTAATGAAAAGCTGGGTTCCGATCTGCTGTTCGAGCTGGCTGATGGCGGCCGAGACCGCGGACTGTGCGATGTGCAGATCGTCCGCGGCCTTGGTCATCGAGTAGTACGTCGCGGCCTTCACGAAGTACCGCAACTGCGTCAGCGTGACGTCGGGACGTCGGCGCATCCGCGTACTCCTCGCCTGCAAATTCGGTGGTACCCGCAGCCAGCATTACAGATGCGCAGTCACCGAACCACCAGTCGCGCGGACCGCTTCCTCGCGCGGGGGACAGTGACCGGCCACATCACAGCTGCAAGCATCCTTTTCTGTCGACGGTCTCTTTCGGCATTTGCCCTTGCCGTGCAGCCACTACATCGGATCCTCAGATGCAAAAACACTGAATCAACTAGTTGACCGGCGTACGAAGCTCCACCACGATGGCTGATGACTCCACAGTGACCGGCGTCACGTGCCAGGCACTGCAGAGATCGATCGCGCACCATCCGGCGTTTCAGCCCGCCCACACAGGAGTGACTTCCTATGCGAGACCCCCGGTACGACATCCTCTTCGAGCCCGTCAAGATCGGTCCGGTCACGGCTCGGAACCGCTTCTACCAGGTGCCTCACTGCAACGGCATGGGTTACCGCGATCCGTCGGGCGAGGCCTACATGCGCCGTGTCAAGGCCGAGGGCGGATGGGCCGTCGTCTGCACCGAACAGGTCGAGATTCATCCGACCTCCGACATCGGACCCTTCATCGAGTTGCGGCTCTGGGACGACCAGGATCTGCCCGCTCTGACGCGCATCTCGGACAAGATTCACGAGGGTGGCGCGTTGGCCGGCATCGAGCTGGCCCACAACGGACTCAACAGCCCCAACCTGATCAGCCGCGAGGCGCCGCTGGGGCCGCAGAACCTGCCGGTCGTGTCGTGGAATTACGATCCGGTCCAGGCCCGCGAGATGACCAAGGCCGACATCGCCGATATGCGCTTCTGGCATCGGGAGGCCGTCCGCCGTTCGCTGCGAGCAGGCTACGACATCGTCTACGTCTACGCCGGCCACGCGATCGGCGGACTCCACCATTTCCTGTCCCGCCGGTACAACAACCGCTCCGACGAATACGGCGGCAGCATCCAGAACCGGGCCCGCCTGCTACGCGAGATCCTCGAGGACACCCGCGAGGAATGCGACGGCAAAGCCGCTGTCGCATGCCGGATCTCGGTCGACGAACTGCTCGGTGACGAGGGCATCACCCGCGCTGAGATCGAGGACGTCATCGGCATGCTCGGTGAACATCCCGACCTCTGGGATTTCGTGCTGGGGAGCTGGGAGGACGACTCCGTGACATCGCGCTTCGGCCCGGAGGCCGAGCAGGAGCCCTACGTCCTGGGTCTCAGGGAGCTGACCACCAAACCTGTTGTGGGCGTGGGGCGATTCACCTCACCCGACATGATGGTGCATCAGGTGAAAACCGGGGTGCTCGACCTCATCGGCGCGGCCCGCCCTTCGATCGCCGACCCGTTCCTGCCGCGCAAGATCGAAACCGGTCAACTCGAGGACATCCGCGAGTGCATCGGCTGCAACATCTGCGTCTCGGGCGATTTCACGATGTCGCCGATCCGTTGCACCCAGAACCCGACCATGGGCGAGGAATTCCGGCGCGGTTGGCACCCGGAGCGCATCCGAAGCAAGTCGAGCGACGCCACCGTGCTCGTGGTCGGAGCCGGGCCGGCGGGTATGGAGGCCGCGCGCTCGCTCGGCAATCGCGGTTACGCCGTGAGCCTGGCCGAGGCGAGCCGGACGCTGGGCGGTCGTGTCGCGCGCGAGTCGACGCTGCCGAGCCTGTCGGCGTGGATTCGCGTCGTCGACTATCGCGAGCAGCAGATCCGCAAGCTCGACAACGTCGAGGTTTTCATGCAGAGCGAGATGACTGCCGACGACATCATCGAGAACGATTTCAATCATGTAATGATCGCCACCGGCGCGACCTGGCGGCACGACGGCGTCGGGCGCTGGCACACCACGCCGATGGAAATCGGGGACAGTGCTGAGGTTCTGAGCCCCGATGACATCCTGACCGGCTCTCGACCGCGCGGCAGCCGGGTGGTGGTATTCGATGACGACCACTACTACCTGGGCGGTGTCATCGCCGAGCTACTGGCGAGCGAGGGCGTCGACGTCACCTTGGTGACCCCGGCCGCCCACGTGTCGCAGTGGACCACCAACACACTGGAAGTGGCACGCATTCGCAAGCGGATCATCCGCGCCGGCGTCGACGTCCGCACCAACACCGCGGTCACCGCGGTCACCGCCGACGGTGTCCGCACGACATGCGTGTTCACGGGCGACCAGGGCGCACTGCCGGCAGACAGTGTGGTGACGGTGACCGCCCGGCTGCCCCACGATGCGCTCTACCACGAGTTGATGAGCCGCCAGACCGAGTGGGCCGACGCGGAGCTGCTCGGTGTCCGCGCCATCGGCGATGCCTGGGCTCCCTCAACCATCGCCGCCGCCGTCTGGTCGGGCCACCGCTATGCCGAGGAACTCGACGAGCCGCAGGCGCCGGGCCCCGTGCCCTACCTGCGTGAGGTCGCCGAGCTGGCTGCCGAACCCGTTGTATACCTTCCGATCACGCCGATCGAGCCCGTCCGAGCCTAGGAGCACCGTCTGTGACAACCACCGTGCAGGAATGGACCCGGCTGGCCGGCGAGCTCCAGCCGCGCAGCGAGATATTCATCGACGGCAAGTACCGCGCCGCCCGCTCCGGAGCGACCTTCGACTCGGTGAACCCGGCGACCGGCGAACTGCTGGCACGGGTCTCCTCAGCCGAAGCAGCCGATGTCGACGCGGCGGTCGCGTCCGCCCGCGCCGCATTCGAATCCGGATCCTGGTCACGGGCGTCGGCGTCGACGCGCAAGCGCGTACTCCAACGGCTGTCTGCACTGATCGCCGAGCACAGCCACGAATTGGCGCTGCTGGATTCGATGGACATGGGCAAGCTCGTCACAGAGGCGCACGACGTCGATGTGCCCTCGGCCGCTGATCTTTTCGCCTTCTACGGCGAGGCGATCGACAAACTCAACGGCGAGATCGCGCCGACGGAGCCGGGCAACCTGGCGCTGGTCACCCGCGAGCCGCTCGGCGTGATCGGTGCCGTGACACCGTGGAACTTCCCATTGGACCTGGCGGTGTGGAAGGTCGCTCCGGCACTGGCAGCCGGCAACAGCGTGATCCTCAAACCCGCTGAGCAAGCGCCTCTCTCGTCGATCCGGCTGGCGCAACTCGCGGTCGAGGCCGGCCTGCCCGATGGCGTGCTGAACGTCGTGCCCGGACTGGGCCCGACCGCCGGCGAGGCCTTGGGCCGTCACCACGACGTCGACGTGATCGCCTTCACCGGGTCGGGAAAGACCGGCAAACGATTCCTGCGCTACGCCGCGGACTCGAACGCCAAACAGGTGTGGCTGGAATGCGGCGGCAAGAGCCCCAACCTGGTCTTCGCCGACGCCGATCTGGATGATGCCGTGGACAAGGCAGTCTTCGGCGCGTTCTACAACCAGGGCGGTGTGCTCGTCGAACTCACGCCTGCTGCTGCACGCGTCGATCGCCGACGAATTCGTCTCGCGACTCGTCGAGCGCGCCACGGCGATGACGCCGGGTAACCCGCTGGATCCGGCGTCGACGATGGGTGCCATCGTCGACGAAGAACACACCGGCCGAGTGCTCGGTTTCATCGAGCGCGCCCGGGCGCAGGGGCGGGTCCTGGTGGGCGGTACTCGCGAAACCGTTGATGGTCGCGGCTGTTTCATCGCCCCAACCGTCGTCACCGATCTGGCCCCGACCGCCGAACTGGTCACCGAAGAGGTTTTCGGACCGGTGCTGGCGGTACAGCCGTTCGAAGACGAAGCCCAGGCCGTTAGGATGGCCAACGACACGGTGTATGGGTTGGCGGCCTCGGTCTGGACCAAGGATCTGTCGCGGGCCCACCGCGTGGCGGCGGCACTGCGGGCAGGCACCGTGTCGGTCAACACCGTCGATGCCCTGAGCGCGCAGACGCCGTTCGGTGGCTTCAAGCAATCCGGATTCGGCCGTGATCTGTCGTTGCACGCCCTGGACAAGTACACGGGTCTGAAGACGACCTGGATTGCGCTGTAGGTGACCGGCCCTGCAATGGAACACGTTGGCTGCCAGGTGATGCACAGATTCATGAAACACCGCGACCACACGCCGTTAACCGTCCCGTCATCAGCAAAACCGATCGGCTGCATCGGATTTGTGCGCTTTATGTCCGGAACTTCAGCACAAATACTGATGAGGTCGGCTCCGGGACGCCGACCCCCCATAATGCACGGCTCCGCACAGGAAAGTGAGCACGATATGACCCAGAACCCTGCGGTGTCTGAGCCGGTCGAGCGTCGAACCATCGAACACGTCCCGGTCCACGAGCGACACGGCCGCGCCCGTGACCTGTTCACCGTCTGGTTCGGCTCGAACATCATGCTCCTCACCATCATCACGGGTGCGCTGGCGACGACGGTGTTCGCCCTGCCCCTGTGGGCGGGTGCGCTCGCGATCGCGCTCGGAAACGTCATCGGCGGCGTCGTCATGGCGCTCCACGCCGCCCAGGGGCCGCAGATGGGCGTGCCCCAGATGTTGCAGACGCGCGCACAGTTCGGCTCCTACGGCAGCCTTCTCGTCGTCGTGCTGGTGATTTTCATGTACATCGGCTTCTTTGCGTCCAACGCAGTGCTCGGAGGTCAGGCGCTGGCCAAAGTGACCGGCATGCCCACCAACTGGGCCATCACCATCATCGGTCTGATCAGCGTCGTGGCCACCATCATCGGTTATCGCCTGATCCACCGGGTCACCGCGGTGCTGTCCGTCGTCGCCGGGGGTGCCCTGCTGGTCGCATTCTTCTGGATGGTGGTCGTCAACGGTGTCCCCGAGGCGACGTGGCACGGCGACGGCTTCACCTGGGCCGGCTTCATGGCCTCGCTGTCCGTCGCCGCACTGTGGCAAATCGCGTACGCGCCGTACGTGTCGGATTACACGCGGTACATGCCGAAGGACACGGGCCGCCGGGCCGCATTCTGGGGCACTTACACCGGCTGCCTGTTCGGATCCGTGCTGCCGATGCTGCTCGGCGTCTTGGTGGGTGCGGCGCTGCCGACGAGCGAAACCCTGGACGGCCTCTCGGAACTGACCCGCGGCGTGAGTACCGGTGTATTCGCCATCTTCGCGCTGGGTATCACCGCCACCAACGCGATGAACCTCTACTGTGGCGCCCTGTCCACCATCACCGTGGGCCAGAACCTGTTCCCGCGCTGGCGGCCCGCCGCCATGAGCCGTGCGGCGACCGCCCTCGTCCTGTTCGTCATCGCGATCATCCCGGCGTTGGTCAGCGCCGACGACTTCCTGGCCAACTACGCCAACTTCCTGGCACTGCTCCTGTGCGTCCTGATTCCCTGGACCGCGGTCAACCTTGTCGACTATTACCTGCTGCGTCACGGCGTGTACGACATCGACGCCCTGTTCGAACGAGACGGCGGCCGGTACGGCAAGTTCAACTGGGTGGCCATCGCGTGCTACTTCATTGGCATCGCGGTGCAGATCCCGTTCCTGTCCACGACGATGTTCACGGGGGTGGCCGCCAAAGCGCTGGGCGGCGCGGATATCTCGTGGATCGTCGGGCTGGCGGTCATCTGTCCGCTGTACTACGTGCTGATGCGGTCAAAGATGTCGGATGCCGAACTGAGGCTCGAAGGTGTGCCGGACGACGCGAAGACCGCGGCGTGACGCCCAGCGATTACGTCATCGTCGGGGGTGGAACCGCCGGATGCATCGTGGCGTCCCGGCTCTCGGAGGACCCGGACGTCTCGGTCACCGTCGTCGAAGCCGGCCCGTCCGACGAGCATGAGCCGCGCGCCCGTGACATCCGTCGCTGGGCCGAGATGCTCGAGGGCGAATACGATTTCGACTACCGGAGTGTCCCGCAGCTGCGCGGCAACTCGGGGATCCGGCAGGCCCGCATGCGCATCCTGGGTGGCTGCTCGACGGCCAACACCATGATCACCTGGCGGCCGTTGCCGGCCGATCTCGAGGAATGGGCGGCCTACGGCATTACCGGATGGGACACCCGATCGGTGCACGCCGCCTACGACCGCATTCTGGCGCCGGTGCAACCGGTCGCCGATCAGGACCGCAATCCCTACGTCGCCGACGTCGTCGATTCGGCCCAGCGGGCATTGGACCTGCCTGCCCGTCGCGGGTGGAATTCGGATCCGGATTTCGCCGCCACCGGGCGGGGTGCCGGATTCTTCGAGATCGGCTACACCCCGGAGAGCCATCTGAGGTCGTCGACGTCGGTGCACTACCTGCATGATGCGATCCGCAACCGCCCCAACCTGGTGGTTGCGCACGGCCGGCATGCGCAACGGCTTCTCATCGACAACGGTGTCGTCGTCGGGGTGCTCACCCGCGACGACCACGGCGTCCCGCACGAATTCCGGGCCGAGCGCGAGGTGGTGGTGTGCTGCGGGGCGATCGACTCGCCGAAATTGTTGCAGCTGTCCGGGATCGGACCGCGTGAGGTGTTGGATGCGGCGGGGGTCCGGACGGTCGTCGACCTGCCGGGTGTGGGTGAGAACCTGATGGATCATGCCGAAGGGCTGATCGTCTGGGAGGCCGCCCGCGATGTCCCGGATACGCGCGCGACGGGATGGGATGCCGGCGCCGCCGTGCGTCTCAGCGAGGACGGCCCCGCCCGGCCCGACGTGCTGATGCATTTCCCGGTCGAGGCTGTCGCGGATCACGCCGTGGCGCGCGGCGTCGTGATGCCGGACCGCATCGTGTCGATCGCCCCGAACGTGGCCAAGCCGCACAGTCGTGGGCGGGTGTGGATCACCTCCGGCGACCCCGAACAGTCACCGTCGATCGACTACCGCTATTTCACCGACCCCGACGGCCACGACGAGGCAATGCTGATCGCCGGGATTCGTCTGGCCCGCCGTATTGCGGCCACTGCGCCGATGTCCGATTGGCTTGTGCGAGAAGTTTTCCCGGGATCAGATGTTCAATCCGACGAAGAACTGTCCGATGCGCTGCGCGCGACCCATCAGACGGTGTATCACGTGTCGGGAACCTGCCGGATGGGCGCCGACGACGATTCCATGGCGGTGTGTGATTCTCGGCTGAGCGTGCGCGGCATCGAGAACCTGCGAGTCGTGGACGCGTCGGTGTTCCCCACCCTGCCCTCGGTCAACCCGGTCGGGACCGTCATGACCGTCGCCGAACATGCCAGCGCCATGCTGCTCGCCGATCGCGGCGCAGCCACTGCCGGCGCGACGCACCGTTAGGATCCGCCGATGTTCGCCGACCACATTTTCACCAACGCCGCTGTCTTTGCGCCTGATCCGGCCGAGGCCGCCGACACCGTCGCCGTCAACGACGGCGTGATCATCAGCGTGGGCCGCGGCGTTGATCGGGACCTGATCGGATCCCGTACCGAAATCACCGATCTGGCCGGTCGCAGTCTGCTGCCCGGTTTCATCGACGCGCACGCACATCCGGTTGCCGCCGGGATGGCCTCCCTTCGATGCGATCTTTCGGGCCTTCCGCACGACCGCGACCGCTATCTCGACGCGATCGGCGACTATGCGCGACGGCACCCCGACGAGACGGTGATCGCCGGGGCCGGCTGGTACGGCGACGCCTTTCCGGACGGCTTCCCCACCCGACACGACATCGACTCCGTGGTCGCCGACCGGCCGGTCGTGCTGACCAGCCATGACTTCCACGGCGCATGGGTGAACTCACGTGCGCTGGAGAAGGCCGGAATCGATTCGCGCACCGTCGACCCCGCCGGTGGTCGCATCATCCGCGATCACACCGGCGAGCCGACCGGGATGCTGATGGAGCGCGGCGGAGATCGCGTCAACGATCTGATTCCGGCGGTCACACCCGAGTTCATGCACCGCGCGCTGCTCGAGGCGCAGCGTCGGCTGCATTCGGTGGGGGTGACCGGCTGGCAGGACGCCGCCGTGGGGGCGGACTTCTTCGGCATGACGGACAACTTCGACACCTACGTCGACGCCGACGCCGCAGGAGAGCTGACTGCGCGCGTGGTCGGCGCGTTGTGGTGGGAGGCCGAACGGGGTGTCGAGCAGCTCGATGAGCTGTGTGCGCGCCGAAACAGCACCGGGCATTCGCGATTCACCGCCGGCATGGTCAAGGTGATGCAGGACGGCATCTGCGAGAACTGCACCGCGGCGATGCTGGCGCCGTATCGGGCGGTGGCTGATCACGAGGCGCTGCGTGGCCTGTCCTTCATCGAACCCGAGGAACTCAGGAAGATCACCGCGCTGCTGGCGGGCAACCGGTTCGGGATCCATATGCACGCGGTAGGCGACCGGGCGGTGCGCGAATGCCTCGACGCGCTGGAGCACGCCATCGGCGAACACCCGGGGTTCGACGGCCGCCACCAGATCGCGCATCTGGATGTGGTTGACCCGCACGATATTCCACGGTTCTCCGGGTTGGGTGTCATCGCCAACATCCAGGCCCTGTGGGCGCGGCGCGACACCGAGATCGTGGAACGCAAGCTTCCGCTTCTGGGTCCGGAGCGGGAGCCCTGGCATTTCCCTTTCGGGTCCATCGAACGCCACGGCGCCACCCTCGCGATGGGCAGTGACTGGCCGGTGACCGATCCGAATCCGTTGTGGGCCATTCACACCGCGGTACACCGCACCGGCAGCCATGCCGACCCCCATGCGATCGGCGACGGCGTCTTCGACACTCCGCTTCAGGCGCAGGAAGGCATCTTGTTGCGCTCGGCCATCTCGGCCTACACCGTCGGCTCAGCCTTCGCCAACCATGCCGATGCGCTCACCGGAAGCATCGAGGTGGGTAAACAGGCCGACCTCGTGGCGCTCGACGGCGACATCTTCAGCGCCGACGACATCGGCCTGGTGCAACCGGTCCTGACCATGGTGGGCGGCGCTACGGTGTACCGCTCCGACTAGTGTGAGTCGTTGATTTGTATGCCGTAGTTGCGGACGGATTCGAGTATTTGGTCGGCGGTCCTGGTCCAGATGTTGAGTTGGCGCATTGAGGTGTGCTGCTCGGGCATCGCGAAGCCGGCTGATGGCGTCCGATCAGGTTGGGCCTGTTGGCATCTGATCCCGGCCGGGTTCGGGTGGCCCGAATTTGTCGGACCTGGCTGTGATGATGGGGTTATGTCTTCGACCGCTTCGCTTGAGGTGCCGGTGGTGCGGGCTGGCGAGCGTGTTGAGGTGTTGTTCGGGGAGTTGTCGGAGTTGGCGGGGCAGCGCAATGCCATTGATGGGCGCATTGTGCAGATCGTCGCGGAGTTGGATCACGACGGGTTGTGCGGGTCGACGGGGGCGCGGTCGATCGCGGCGTTGGTGGCCTGGAAGCTGGGCGCCTCGTCGGGCAACGCCGCCACGATCGCCGCCATCGCGCACCGGTTGCCGGTGTTTCCGCGCTGCGCGCAGGGGATGCGGGAGGGTCGGCTGTCGCTGGATCAGGTCGGGGTGATCGCCGGCGGCGCCGCCGATGGCTCTGATGAGCATTATGCGGAGTTCGCCCGTGTCGCCTCGGTGTCGCAGTTGCGTACCGCGGTCAAGCTCGAACCCCCACCCGAACCCGACCCCGACCCGCAGCCCGAGCCGCAGCCCGAGCCCGAGTCGGAGCCGGAGCCGGAGCCGCGGGTTTCGATCAGCTCCACCTCCGATGAGCAGTTCTGCTATTACCGGATCACGTTGCCGCATCTGGAGGCGGCGAAGTTCGACGCGGCCCTGGCGTCTCATCGTGAGGCCCTGGTCGCCGAGTGGAAACGCGATCACGCCGCCGGCGGCGACGCGTCCGGGCGGCGGCCGCCGCTCCCGTCCACCGGCGCGGCGTTTCTGCGGCTGGTCGATGCCGGCTGGGACGCCGAGGCGGCGGCCCGCCCCCACGGGCAGCACACCACCGTGGTGGTGCATGTGGATGTGCAAGACCAGGTCGCGCAGTTGCATCTGGGTCCGCTGCTGTCGGCTGCTGACCGGCGTTACCTGAGCTGTGATGCCACCTGCGAGGTGTGGTTCCAACGCGCCGGGGCGCCGATCGGGGCCGGGCGGGCGTCTCGGGTGATCAGCCGCCGGCTGCGCCGCGCCCTGGAGTACCGCGACCGCAGCTGTGCGGTGCCCGGGTGTGCGGCCACCCGGGGTTTGCATGCGCATCACCTGTGGCATTGGGAAGACGGCGGACCCACCGAGCTGGACAACCTGGTGCCGCTGCTGTGCCCCTACCATCACCGGCTGCACCACCGCGGCGGCATCACCATCACCGGACCCCCAGCCCAGTTGTGCGTCACCGACAACACCGGCCGCACCCTGACCCCGGGATCGCTGGCCCGCCCCCCGACCCAGCCCCCACCCGCGGTCCCACCCTGTCCGGGACCCACCGGCGAACGCGCCCACTGGTGGTGGTACCAACCCTTCCAACCCCAACCACCACCCACACCCACACCCAACTAGCTCCAACCCCCGAAACCGCGTCGTACGCCGAAGGGCAACCGGGTTGAGGCATATAGAAATCCATTCGCAATACGCTTGCCCATGCCGCTGACCGCATACGTGCCGAACGGATGAATGACCTTGCCGCTCAGATCGACACCGTCGATGAAGGTACGCATGTCGGCGACGATTTCGGTGTTTCCCACGTCGAGGTCGGTGCGGTCGCCGCAGTAGTATTCTCACCGGCTCGGGATAAGAAGGCCAGCAGTACCTTCGATGGCCCCGGGACGCTGCTCGTCTCCGGGGCCACCTGTGGTTGCGTCGCGGCCGGGATGGTGCAAACGGACTGCAGCGGACGATGTGGCTTCCGAGCAGTCCGCTGCCGAAGATCGATGATCCCTTGAGGATTTTCGTCGGTTCATGTCGGTGACGTGTTCGAGCGGTGGTGCTTCGACGCCGGTTCGGGGGAGCTGGCCGGTGGAGTCGCTCGCCGTGAGCGGGTACGGCCGCGACGGCGGTGTTGAGCTGACGTAACGCGTCGTCGCTGAATTTGGAGACGCACATCTTCGGTGCCGTGGCGATGATCAAGGCGGTCCTGCCGGGCATCCGTAGCCTGGCCGGCGCGATGGCCGACCTGGCGCGCCGGTCGGGTGCCATCGTCAACGTCTCCTCGATGGCGCTGCGCTCACTCCGGTCGGATCGGGCTACTATTCGGCTGCCAAGTCCGCACTGGAGGGACTGAGCGGCTCGCTGCGCGGTGAGCTTGCGCCGCTGAGGATTCGGTGACCATCGTGGAGCCCGGTTGCATTCCGCACCGACTTCGCCGGGCGTTCACCGACCCAGCCCGCAGCCGCCATCGACGACTACGCCGACACCGCAGGCAAGCGACGAAGGGAACACGACACCGTCCACGGCACTCGGCAGGCGACCCCGCCAAAGCAGCGACGGCGATCACCGCTGCCGTCAAACACGCCACGCCGCCTGGCTTCCTGTTACTCGCCTCCGACGCTCTGGCCGTATATCGCGGGGTCGCAAAAGCGCGCATCGCCGACGTGACGGAGTGGGAAGCACTCAGCACCGATTACACCGCCTGAGTGCTTACGAGAGGCGGCCACGGCCTCACCGTGTCCGATTCGTACAAGACCGCGGGGCTGCGGCCCGGTATCAACGCGGTATGAGCCAATCCGATCTGCAAGCACTACCCAACGTCGGGCCCGCCGTCGCCAAGATGCTGGTCGACGCGGGCATCGAGCGACTGGACGACCTCCGCGGGCAGACCGCCGACCGGCTGTACCGCCGGCTGTGTCAGTCGGCCGGCCACCGCCTCGATCCCTGCCTGCTCGACACTCTCGTCTCCGTCTTCGACCACGCCAATGGCGCTCCACCACAACCGTGGTGGCACTACAGCCGGCTTCGGGTCGACGCGCGTTCGGCCTGGCGATACGAGGCGCTTGTTCATGCCCGTTTGCCGCTCGATGCGTGAGGTTTGCCGTCGCGTAAGGTTGGTTAATACTACTAAGTATCTGTAGTTGGTCCCAACGCTGGAGTCCTGCAAATGCACCTGATCAAGACCACACTGCCCGCCCTGGCCGTCGCGGGGTGGCTCACCGCCGTCGCATTGGGCGTGGGCGTTGCGCTCGCGAGCGCCGACCCGGCTCCGCCGCCACCGGTGCCCGTCCAAGGCGAGGTGCCGCCGCCCAATGCGCCGCGGAAGCCCGCCGAGGTCTGGGACGGGCAGCCTGTTGTGTGGACCTCAGGTTGGGGCGGACGCTGGGGCGTGTGGATCAACGGAGGGTTCATCACGCTGTCGCCGAACATCAACACCGGTGGCGGCTGACGAGTCCGCAGCGTTTCAGGTGGCAAGTGTGAGATACATGATGTGCAGCCCCACCCGACCATGCCTGCGCGACCGAAATGCGCCCGGCACCGTTCCGACGATCTCGAACCCGAGCGACTGCCAGAGTCGGACGGCGCGGAGATTCGTCTCGACGACGGCGTTGAACTGAATGCCGGCGTAACCGTTTCGGCGGTGCCAGTCGATGACCCACGCACCCATCGCGCGCCCTACGCCGCGGACGCTGCTGTCGGGATCGACCATGAAGCTGGCGGTCCCGATGTGATCGCCACGGCCGGGCCGGTTCGGGCCCATCTTCGCTGTCCCGACGACGTTCCCGTCAGCCATGGCGACGATCGTGTGGCCGGGCGGAGGCTCGAACCACAGTCGCGAGATGTCGTCGTCGCCGAGTTCGTCGGGATAGGCGTAGCTCTCGCCGGCAGCGACGATCGGGCGAACAATGGCGGCGATCTGCGGAAGGTCGCTGGCCTGCGCCGTGCGTATCTCCATGCGTTTGAGGCTAGGACGCCCCCGGCTCGCCGCCCGTCCAAGCCTCCGCCGGTCGGGCGTACCACTTACGCACAATGGCTATATAAAACGGACGGTGAACCGATATGGGAGTGAGGACGACGGCATGACGGCGACGATGACCGGTCCGCCGCAGCCACCGCACACGAGTGATGCCGAGGTGGCCGCACCCAAGCGCAACCTGATCTTCGTCGCCGTGCTCCTGGGGATGCTGCTGGCCGCCCTGGACCAGACGATCGTGGCGACGGCGCTGCCCACCGTGGTGGCTGACCTCGGTGGCGCCGGGCACCAGTCGTGGGTGGTGACCAGCTATCTGCTGGCGTCGACGGTCGTGACGGCGATCGTCGGCAAACTCGGCGACATGATCGGTCGAAAGACCGTCTTCATCGCCGCCGTGCTGTTCTTCATGGCCGGCTCGGTGGTCTGCGGCCTCGCGGGCTCGTTGACCGTGCTGGTGGCAGCACGCGCCCTGCAGGGCATCGGGGGCGGCGCGATCATGGTCACCGCGACCGCGGTGATCGGCGAAGTCATCCCGCTGCGGGAACGCGGCCGCTACCAGGGCGCCCTTGGTGCGGTGTTCGGTGTCACCACGGTGATCGGCCCGCTGCTCGGCGGCTTCTTCACCGACCACTTGAGCTGGCGCTGGGCGTTCTGGGTCAACGTGCCGGTGGCCGTCATCGTGATCGTGGTCGCCGTCGCGGCAATCCCCAGTCTCGGCAAGACCGCACGTCCGGTCATCGACTACGCCGGCATCGTCCTGGTCGGTCTGGGCGCCACCGGGCTCACCCTGGCGACGAGTTGGGGCGGCAATACCTACCCCTGGGGTTCGGTGACGATCATCGGGCTGTTCATCGGGTCTGTGGTTGCCTTGGTCGCATTCGTCGCCGTAGAGCTGAGGGCCACCGAACCGATCCTGCCGATGCGTTTGTTCCGCGAGCCGGTCTTCGCCGTGTGCTGTGTGCTGTCGTTCGTCGTCGGCTTCGCGATGCTCGGCGCGTTGACCTTCCTGCCGACCTTCATGCAGTTCGTCGACGGCGTATCGGCTACCACCTCGGGGCTGCACACCTTGCCGATGGTCGTCGGTCTGCTCGCCATGTCGATGGGTAGCGGTGTAATCGTCGGCCGCACCGGGCGCTACAAGATCTTTCCGGTGGCCGGAACGGCGGTGATGGCAGTCGGTTTCATCCTGCTGTCACGGATGGGCCCGGACACCTCCACCTTCCTTCAATCGATCTACCTGGTTGTGCTCGGCGCCGGGATCGGCATGTGCATGCAGGTTCTGGTTCTGATCGTGCAGAACACCGTCGACTTCGCCGACTTGGGCGTGGCGACCTCCGGTGTCACCTTCTTCCGCACCATCGGCAGCTCGTTCGGCGCGGCCATATTCGGTTCGCTGTTCAACAACTTCCTGCAAAGCCGGATCGGGGACGCCCTGGCACACAGCGGTGCACCCCCCGAGGCGGCGCAGTCCCCGGACGCCCTGCACCGGCTGTCCCCGGAGATGGCCGCACCGATCGCGGCCGCCTACGCCGACGCCCTCGACCAGGTGTTCCTGTGGGCCGCGCCGGTGGCAGTGGTCGGATTCGTGTTGGCGTTGATGCTCAAGCAGGTTCCACTCCGCAACAACGCCGTCAGCACCGCGGTCGATATGGGTGAAGGTTTCGCGATGCCGACGACCGACTCGCCGGATCAACTGCTGGAGAACGCCGTCGGCCGGCTGATCCGCCAAGGCTCCGGTGTGCAGCTGCGCGCCCTCGCGCAGCGGCCGGACAGCAGGCTCGACGTCGGGCGGCTATGGGCGCTTCTGCAGGTCTACCGCTTCGGCCAGGCCGCTGGTCAGGCCCGACTCGGTGACATCGCCAACCACGTCCGGGTGCCGGCCGAAATCCTCGAACCCGCCTTCGACCGACTGGTCGCCACCGGCTACGCCGAGCGAACCGGAGATACCTTCTGGCTGACACCCACCGGGGCGCACCAGGTGGATTTCGTTCGCACCGGGATGGTCGATTGGCTGACCCAGCGGCTCGCCCAATCGTCCGGGTTACAGGCCCGTCCGGACCCGCATCAGGTCGGAGACGCGATGGAGCGCATCGCACAAAATGTTTTGGTTCAACGAGATTGGAGTGACGACGCCACTCAGGCGATGCGGATGCGTCCCCCACGCCGGGCGGTTCAGCCGCCCGATCGGCCCCCGGCCCCCAGGCCGCCACGGCCCACTACGGCACCCAGTCCTACGCAAGGGATGCGCGCACCCGCGCCGCGACCCAGCGAACCGCCCACCACACGCCTACGCCCACCTGGTCCGCCACCACGGCCTCCGCGGCCTCCAGGGCCCCCTCGACCTCCGCACCGGTAGCCGCGCTCGCGTGGCCACCGAATCGATGTTTCATGTCGACGCCGACCGGGCAGACTCGACGGTGCCCCGCCACGCTACTCATTTCGGGGGCCAGCATCGCCGGCCCCGCCCTCGCCCATCAACTGGCCGCGCGCGGATGGCGCTCAACGGTCCTGGAGCGCGCCCCGCGGCGACGCGAGGAGGGCCACCACATCGATGTCCGCGGTGCCGCCCGTGAGGTCGCTCACCGGATGGGCATCGAGGACGACATTCGCGCAGCCAATACCCGCGAGGTCGGCATGCGGTTCGTCGACGACGACGGCTCTGCGGTCGCATCGTTTCCCATGGCCGCCGCCGGCGAGTTCGACGGCCCCACCGCCGAGTTGCGGGAGAGCTCCCCGGCGAGGATGTAGGCGCCGATGTCTTGTCGACGGGAACGAGCCCGGTGACCAGCGTGACGCTGCGGGTGTTACAGGCAGTCGAGCGGTGTCAACAGGCCGGCGGCGGGGCATCCATCCGGGATGTCGCCGAGTTCATGGCCGTGGAGCATTCGACCGCCAGTCGCACCGTGGCCGCCATCGTCTCGGCCGGACTGTTGACGAAGACGTCGGCCACCGATCAACGGCGGTGTGTGTTGGTGTTGACCGACGTCGGCCGCAAGGCTCTCGCGGAGGTGACGGAGCGGCGGCACGAGCTGGTCGCCGGGACGATCGCCGACTGGCCCGACGATGATGTCGACACGCTGGTCGCCCTGTTGGGCCGATTGGCGCAACGCTTCGAACGCGCGGCCGGCGCATGATCGCAGAGACCACCGCTGTTCCCAAGGCGCGCGGTGCGCTCGGGCTGATGTTCGATCCGGTCTTCGGCGCGCTGTTCTGGGGCAAGATATTCGCGGTCGTCGCGGTGTGGACGCACAGTATCGTCGCCGCCATCGTGATGTACGACGCGACGCATTCGGCGCTGATGGTCAGGCTGGTCGGAGTGGTGCAGTTCGGACCGCAGTTTGAGCCCGACCAGCGGCAAGTGGGCCGACACCGGGAACCCGGCACGGCAGATCCTGCTCGGTAGGGTGCTGTGCGTCGCGGGTTCCGGGTCCGTGGCCGCGTGGCTGTTCATCGATCCCGGGCGGCAGGGCATGGCCGCCGGGCTCCCGGTGCTGCTCGGCTCGCTGTTGGTCGGCTTCGGCTTCGTCGTCGGCGGGCCCGCGATGCAGTCGATCGTGCCGACCCTGATCCGCGACGGTGAACTCTCGACGGCGATGGCGCTCAACAGCATTCCGATGACGATCGGCCGCATCGTGGGCCCGGCTGCCGGTGCGTACCTGGCGGCGCACCTCGGGTCCGCCGCCGGTTTCGCCGTAAGTGCCGGACTGCACCTCGTATTCGCGGTCTTTCTCATCGTGGTGCGCTTCCCATCTCCTCCCGAGCGTCGCTCCGGGGTCGACTACCGCGTGCGGGCTGCTGTCAGGTACGTCTGGCGGGACCGCCCGCTGTTGTTGGCGCTGGTCGCGGTGACGACGGTCGGGATCGCATCGGACCCATCGATCACGCTGGCCCCGTCGATGGCCGACGCGCTCGGTGGCGACACCCGACTCGTCGGGACGTTGTCGGCAACGTTCGGCATCGGCGCGGCGGTCGGGATGACGGCGCTCACCTTGATGCGGGGCCGGATGGCCTCCGCGCTGGTGTCGTCGATCGGATTGACGGGGTGGCTGCGGGCTGTGCAGTGCTCGCGTTCGCGACGGTACCGACGGTGGCGCTCGCCGGATTCGCGCTGGCCGGCCTCGGCTTTGGCTGGGCCATGACCGGTCTCAGCGCGGTGGTGCAGGAACGAGCGCCGGCGGAGTTGCGGGGCCGCATCATGGCCCTGTGGCTGGTCGGGTTCGTCGGCTCGCGCCCCATCGCGGCAGCGCTGCTCGGCGGGACCGCGGACCTGGTCAGCGTGCAGGCGGCGTTCGCGGCTGCTGCTGCGCTCAGCGCGGTCGTGGCGCTGGTGTGCCGGCCGTCGAATCTCGTTGGACCACAGCAACAGCACATCTGACAGCGGCATGGAGAGAGCGCGATAGTCACCAAGATTTCGCCGTCCTGACGTGTTGGCAGTGGTAACCCCGGGGTATCGCCGCGAATGGTGAGCGACGTCTCGCGGGCTGCGTCGGCATGCGCCAGGGTTCGGCGACGGGACACACCTCGTTGCCGATGATGCCGCGCAACTTCCCCGGGCGGTCGGGCACTCCGCTGGAACCGAAAGACGCACAGAGGGTTTCGCGATTCACGAGCCGAACATCTCCCGTTTGCCAACCCCGCTTCATTGCTCGACGAGTTCGAGCCCCCGTCCTGTTGAAGCTCGGCGACAACATCTCGACCGACGAGATCTCGCGGGTAAGGGGCCCGCGCCCTGCGGTATCGGTCGTCCATCTCCAAGCTGGCCCAGTTCAGCTTCACGGCATACTTGCGCTGCAATTCATCGACGACACGCTGGCGTTGACGAATCTGCACGATGCACTCGGCGGCGTGAACGAGATCGTTTCGGGCGCGACATCGACTGTCGCCGCGGCAGATCGAGTACTGCCGGCCGGGGGTCTCATTCCGCAACTGACGCGCAAGAACAGCAGCGCCCGACGGCACGCTATGGTTTCTTGGCCGAGCGGCCGTCGGGCGTGATGAACACGGACGCGCGGCGTACCTGGATTCGCTCGGCGATACTGCTAAGGGCCGCGGCCACCGAATCGACAACGTCGACGCGCTCATCAGACGACGCCGCCGAGTCCCGCAGCGCCGGGTGGATGACCAGCGTGAGCTCGGTGCCCGCGGCGTCGCGATCGTCTTCGATGGTCCGCATAAGTTCCTGCAGTAGTGCGGTGTCGAACCCGTCGGAGCTGATGAGGTCCAGAACGAGCGGGACCCTGGAGCCGGGTGAACCGGCGAAGACTGGCCGATACGAGGCCGCGGTTCGCCGGACCGATTCGACCCGTCAGCTGCACCAGGGTCGCGACGCTGCGCACTTGGGCACGGATTTGCACACCGTGGCACTCAACGACGCAACCGGTGCTGGCCGGCGACCGCTGACCGTGACTGGTGAACATGCGCAGACCCGATCTGCCGAAGGAAGATTGTGTGCCTCGAGGATGCGTCGTCCCGCGGACCACGCCGCCCGCACCTTGGCTGCAGACTCAACCGTTTAGGTAGTCTAGCCCGGCGGCGCCGCGATCGCAGCCGTCCGAAACCCGGCGAATATTCACCGAATGCCCTCGCCGGCACTCGGTTTGAGCCGAAGATCGGATCCTCGGTGAGGCGATATCGTTCGTTTCAAGACCGGTGACTTCGCAGTATGGCCACAACGTGGCTCAGACGAGATCAGCTCGTCGGGGTTGTGCGTCGGCTTCTGGGTTCTCGCTGAGGTATCGGGCTTCGCTCCCGCTGGAGATACCCTGACTCACCTGTACCGTTCCGGGCAATCTGACTCATCACGCGTTGGAATCGTTTGAGACCTATTCCCGGGGGCACACTTCGGCGATGTGCTTCTCGGCGACGACCGACGTTGCCGTGGGCGCGGCCTTGGCGCCCATTGCCGTGCTTCCGCATCGTGAAGTAAGACACCGGCGAGAGTTGCCCTTCGCGCTGTTGCCGACTGTCTTCGCGGTGCGCCAGTTCATCGAAGCGTTCATCTGGACGCGACAGGACGGCAGCCCGCCGTCGTCCCTCACTCACCTTGCAGTGCTGACGTACCTGTTTATCGCCTTCCCGTTGTTGCCGACGCGCGTCCCGCTGGGAGGCTGCTGCTAGAACACACGGCGCCCGGTTGCGGGTGGCACCCTTCGTCGGACTGGGTGTGATCGTGTCGGCCTACCTCGTGGTGGCGATCTTCACCAAACCCGTTAGCGCTCAGGAGCTTCCGCATTCCCCGGCCTATCACACGGGCGTCGAGGACGGCGGTCTCTGGGCCGTACTGTACGTTGTGGCCGTCATCGGGCCCACCGTGTTGTATATCCCTCCATCGTGTGCTTCGGACTTCTCAACTTGATCGGCCTCGTCGTAGTGGCGGTGGTCTACGTCGAGGCCTTCGCATCGGTGTGGTGCATCTACGCCGCCGCGGTGTCGATGCTCGTGATGGTGCACATGATGCGGCGGCGCCGACTGAGCGATCCTCACCGCCACCAAGGGTTGGCCCTGCACCATGGGCTGGCCGCCAACACGTGACTTCGCTGACTGAAGTTCCGTCCGGCGGCCAGCGGAGTCCGAGGTCCGTTCTGAGATACCGAACATGGCCGAGGCGCTCCCGGGTGGTGTTTCGTGCGGACAGCCGCGGGTACCCGCCCGCAGTCGCAGTCGTGCGGTGGTGTGGCCGAGATCGCGAGGGAGAAACATGGCCGAGGAAGTCTCCGACTTCGTATTGAAGCGCTTACGCGAGTGGGGCGTTGAGCATGTATTCGCCTACCCGGGCGACGGCATCAACGGATTGGTTGCCGCGTTCGGACGCTCGGACAACCATCCGCGGTTCGTCCAGGCCAGACACGAGGAGATGGCCGCTTTCGAGGCGACTGGCTACGCCAAGTTCTCCGGCCGCGTGGGCGTATGCATGGCCACCTCCGGTCCCGGTGCGATCCATCTGCTCAACGGTTTGTACGACGCCAAGCTGGACCACGTTCCGGTGGTGGCGATCGTCGGCCAGACCGCGCGCAGCGCCATGGGCGGCAGTTACCAGCAGGAGGTCGATCTGCAAGCGCTGTTCAAGGACGTAGCCAGCGACTATCTCGTCGAGGTCAATGTGGCGAGCCAGCTGCCCAACGCTCTCGACCGGGCGATCCGGACCGCGCTGACACGAAGGGCACCAACTGCCCTCATCATTCCGTCCGACCTTCAGGAGGAGCCCTATGAGGCGCCCGGGCACGAGTTCAAACAGGTGCCGTCAAGCGCCCCGAGCTTCGAGCGTCCGCTTCTGCGGCCCAATCCCGATCAGGTGCGCAAGGCAGCCGACATCCTGAATGCCGGTGAGAAGGTGGCCGTCCTCATCGGTCAGGGCGCGCGCTCGGCGGCTTCCCAGGTGAGCCAGGTGGCCGAACTGACAGGCGCTGGAGTGGCAAAGGCGTTGTTGGGCAAAGATGTCTTGCCAGACGACTTGCCCTACGTCACCGGATCGATCGGCCTCCTCGGCACCAGGCCCAGCTACGAGCTGATGCGCGACTGCGACACACTGCTGATCGTCGGATCTAACTTCCCCTACAGCCAGTTCATGCCGAAGTACGGGCAGGCCAGGGCGATTCAGGTCGATATCGACGGCACATCGATCGGCATGCGCTATCCGACGGAGCTCAACATCGTGGCGGACGCCGCGGCCACCCTCGACGAACTGATTCCGTTGCTACAGCGCAAGCACGACAGATCGTGGCGGGACACGATCGAGGAGAACGTTGGCCGTTGGTGGGAAACCATTGAGCGACAAAGCAAATTGTCGGCCAAACCGGTGAATCCGATGCGAATCGCCTGGGAGCTGTCTGAGCGGCTGCCATCCGACGCGATCGTGACAGCGGACTCCGGCTCGTCGACCAACTGGTACGCCCGCTGCCTTCGTTTCCGTGACGGCGTGCGGGGCTCGTTGTCCGGCACTTTGGCCACCATGGGACCCGCTGTGCCCTACGCGATCGGAGCCAAATTCGCCCACCCCGACCGGCCGGTGATCGCGATGGTCGGCGACGGCGCTATGCAGATGAACGGCCTGGCCGAGCTGTTGACCATCCGCCGATATCGCGATCTGTGGCCGGATCCGCGCCTGATCGTCTGCGTGTTCCACAACAACGACCTCAACCAGGTCACATGGGAGCTGCGGGCCATGGGGGGATCGCCGAAGTTCGTAGAGTCCCAGAGCCTTCCCGACGTGTCGTACGCCGATATCGCTCGCACGATGGGGTTGCACGCAATGGCGGTCGATACCGAGGAAGCGATCGGTGCGGCGTGGGAGCAGGCACTGGCGGCCGACGGTCCGACTGTCCTGGACATCCGCTGCGATCCCGAGATGCCGCCCATTCCGCCGCACGCCACCTACGAGCAGGGCAAGGAACTCATGACGTCGATCGTCAAGGGCGATCCGGCGGCATGGCACCTGATGATGCTGGGCGCCAAGACGAAGGCCCAAGAGTTCGTTCCGCACCGCGGCTGATGACGAGGCCGGGCGGTTTCATCGCCGAGGTCCGCCGCACCGGCAACGGGCTGCTGCTGCGGGTGTGCCTGATCGCGGCGATCGGCGGTCTGCTGTTCGGGCACGACACCGGCGTCATATCGGGTGCGCTGCTTTACATCAAGGACGACCTGCACGCCGGCTCGTTCGAACAGGAGGCAATCGTCGCGGCCGTGCTGCTCGGCGCCATGGTCGGCGCTGCGCCGCTGTACATCTCCGAATGGCGCCGCCACGGATTCGCGGCGGTCTGGTGTCGTTCAACCAGCTCGCCGTCACCGCCGGCATCCTGGTCGCCTACGTGGCCAATTTCGCGCTGAAGGACGTCGGCGAGAACTGGCGGTGGATGCTCGGCATCGCTGCGATTCCCGGGGCCGCCTTGGCCGTCGGGATGCTGTCGGTACCTCAGACACCGCGGTGGCTGGTATCTGTCGGCCGTGAACAGAAGGCGTGCGACGTCTGGGTCGGGGTGCGGGCGGGCGACGAGAACGCCGATGTCGACGCGGAGATGGACGCCATCGTCGAGGCGCACCGCAAGCAACGCCGATCGTCGCTGAGGGACCTGGCCGGCCGGGCGGTGCGGCCGATGCTCGTCGTGGGCGTGGTGCTGGCGTTGGCGCAGCAGTTCGTCGGCGTCAACACCGTCATCTACTACGCACCCGCCATCCTGTCCGACACCGGGCTGTCCAATAGCGAGTCATTGGCGAACACTGTTCTGGTCGGTGTCACCAATGTGGTCTTCACCGTCGTGGCGGTGCTGCTGCTGGATCGGGTCGGGCGCCGCAAGCTGCTGATCACCGGCACTGTGGGGCTGCTGTGCGGTCTGCTGATACTGGCGGTGTACTTCACCTCGCCCACCCTTCAAGACAAGGCCGGCTATCTCGCGCTGGTTGGTCTTGTGGTGTTCATCGCGTCCTTCGCCATCGGGCTGGGGCCGGTGTTCTGGTTGATGATCTCAGAGATCTTCCCGATCGGCGTGCGCAGCAAGGCGATGGCCGTGTGCACCATCGCGAACTGGGCAGCAATTTCGTCGTCGCGCAGACTTTCCTGAGCCTGGGCAAGCTGATCACCCGGCAGGGCGTGTTCTATCTGTACGCCGTTTTGGCCGCAGCGTCGCTGGTGTTTTTCGTCGCCCAGGTTCCTGCGACACGGGGGCGCTCGCTGGAAGACGTCCAAGCCCAGCTGACCGGGACGTGACCGCCGTGGCACGAATCCCGCGCGACGGTGAGTGCAGGCTCAGGTGGCCGGTTGTGCATAGAGACTCTTGCCTCCACACACGTAGAGAACTTGGCCGGTGATCGCTGCTGCTCCTCCGCTGGCGAGAAATCGGGCCGCATGCGCGACGTCGGCGGGTGAGCCGAGCGTTCCGGTGGGCTGCGCGCGGAGCAGCCTCGCCATCACTTCTGCAGGCTCCGACCGCAGAAGCGGGGTATCGATCAGCCCAGGGGCCACGCAGTTGACGGTGATTCCGTACTTGGCCACTTCGATGGCCAGCGCCCGCGTCGCGGACACCACCCCGCCCTTCGACGACGCGTACGCCAGCTGCCCCCACCATCCGAGCCAGGCCCGCGACGCGATGTTGATGATGCGCCCGGTGCGCCGCGGGATCATGCTGCGCGCAGCGGCCTGTGAGCACAAGAACACCCCGGTCTGGTTGACCGCGATGGTGCGCTGCCAGTCGTCGTCGCTGATACTGCGGACACCGCGGTCGATGCTGATTCCTGCGTTGTTGACGAGGATGTCGATGGGCCCGAGTTCCGATCCGATGCGGGTGAACATCGCCTCGACCGATGGCCGCGACGCCACGTCGACTGTCACCGCCAGCGCCTTGCCGCCCTCATCGACGATCTCGGTGGCGGCCAAGTCGGCGGCGTCGGGGTTGATGTCGGCCACCGCCACCGAACTGCCGCAGGCCGCCAGTTCGCGGGCGATCGCCAGACCGATGCCGCTGGCCGCCCCGGTCACCACCGCGATCCCGCCCGCCACAGTGCTGTCACTGCGCATGTTTCACTCCTTGAACTCGTTCAGACGGACATGCTCGACAGCAGGCTGGCACCACCGCAGCAGTGCAGGCTCTGGCCGGTGATGTACGCACTCCGCGGGTCGAGGAAGAACGCCACAGAGGCCGCGATCTCCGCGGCGCCGACCGGCTCACCGGTCAGCGGTCGCGGCCCGTCGTCGATGGCGGGGACGCCGATCACGGCGTTGACGGTGATGCCCGCCTTGCCGTGGGCCAGCGCGAGGCTGCGCACGGCGGCGATCAGCCCGGCGGCCTGCGCCGCCACCCTCGGCCTGGCGGGCCAGCCAAGCCAATCCCGGCTTCCGACGGCGACCACTCTCGCCCCGCCGTCCTCCCTGGAGGGCAGCTGCGGCCCGAGCGCCTCCACCAGGTCCACGAGGGTGGCCGCCGGATCGGCGGACCGGCCGCCGTCGGTGAGGAGACCGGGCACGTACACCACGCCCTCGAACGTGCCGGTGGCCAGTATGGGTGCGTGCTGTTCGCGGGCGACGACTGTGGTCCAGCCGTCCCGGCCGAGAGCGTCCACCACCGCGGCGGTAACCGCGTCATCTCCCTGGGAGAACACCAGGACGGGTGCTGATGGCATGACGGCCCTCCTACCGATTGCTGAGGATGTGGACCGAGCAGGCGCCGTTGTCCACCCCGAAGATGCCGCCTCCGGTCACGTGTGTCAGGCCGATCTGAGCGCCCGGAACCTGCAGCCGGTCCGCCTGGCCGGTCAACTGCCAGTAGGTTTCGCAGATCTGCGCTACGCCCGTCGCGCCCACCGGATGCCCCCGTGACAACAGGCCGCCACTGGGGCTGACCGCCACCCGGCCGTCGCGGCAAAACGCACCGGCGGCGAGTTCGGTGTGCGCTTTGCCCCGTTCGGCGATGCCCAGTGCTTCGGCGTGCAGCAACTCGGCGACGGCGAACGCGTCGTGCAACTCCACTATGTCCAGATCATGTGGGCCGTAACCGGATCGCGCGTACGCCGCCTGGGATGCCCGCTCGGTGATGTCCGGCCACGTCATATCGCGGTATCCGGTCGAGAACCGGCCGGAGCGCACCACGCTGGCCGCCAGCCGGACCGGTCGGACATCGAGTCGCGCCGCCACGTCACCGGTGCACAGCAGGACCGCCGCGGCGCCGTCGCTGTTGGGGCAGCAGTGCATGAGTCGCAACGGATCTGCGATCGGACGTGAATTGTCCACATCCTCTGTCGTCACGGGGCTCTGGAAGTGCGCTCGCGGATTGTCGGCGCCGTTGGCCCGGTTCTTCACCGAGACGGCGGTGAGGTCGTCGGCCGAGGCGCCCCAGTCATGCAGATAACGCTGGGCACGCATGGCGTAGGCCGCGGGCATGACCATCCCCTGGTCTATCTCGATGTCCGCGGTGGTCAACGGCAGCGTGCCGCCACCGAACGACGACAGGTTCTCCGCGCCGAACGCGACCGCGCAGTCCGCCGCACCGGAAGCCACCGACTGCCATGCCAGGTGTACCGCCGATGCTCCACTGGCACAAGCATTCTCGATGGTGAACACCGGCTGGCCCGAGACGCCGACACGTTGCAGGACCCGCTGGGCCAGCAGTGAACCACCGTAGACGGAGCCGCCGAAACCGATATCGACCTGTGCGGGATTCACCCCTGTCATCGCGATCAGGTCGCTGACCGCCAGGTAGCCGAGTTCGTCGGCCGGCTTGTCGCGGTACTTGCCGAACGGGTGCACGGCGGCTCCGGCGACGAACACGTCCCGTGTCGCTGTCATCGCGCACCTCTCGCCGGCTTTACAGCGACGGCGTACGACATCATGGGGCCGTCGTCGCCGGTGCCGATCGGAGCAAGCACCAGATCGACGGGTGTGCCCGGGGGCAATGCCTCCTCCGATACGGCGTGTACCAACAAGCGCACACCGTCCACATCGACATACGCCAGCGTGTAGGGCGCGGGATACCGGTCCGGGCCGGCCCGGACGACGGTGCTGGCGTACGCGGTTCCCTCGTCGGAAGTCAGTTCCGCGGCGAGATCCCGTGACGCGCAGTTCGAGCACTGCGCCCGCGCGGGAAACCATGAGCTGCCGCACGCCCGGCACCGCGTCACCCGCAGTATCACCCGGGTGCCGTCGGTGACGAAGTGCTCGGCCCCGACGACCGCGCCGGCCGAAGACGCTGAGCAATCAATTGTTCTCATCATCAATCCTTTTCGTGTTCGGGTCAGCGACCCTGGTATTCGGGGGTGCGGCGCTCCGCGAAAGCGGCTCGGCCCTCGACGCGGTCGTGGGTGTCGCGGAGGACCCCCCACAGCAGCTGTTCGAGTTCCACCGACCGGCTCAGCGGCAGGTCCTCGGTGCGGGTGGCCAGAGTCTTGATGCTGCGAACGGCGAGTGGCCCGTTGTCGGCGATGCGCGCGGCGATCTCCAGTGCCCGGTCGAGCAAGCCGGCGGACGGCAACACCTCGCTCACCAGCCCAACCCGATGTGCCTCGGCGGCGTCGATCCGGTCGCCGGTGAGCAGCATCTGCATGGCCACCGCCCGCGGCACCGCCCGCAGGATCTTCGACACGCCGCCGACGGCAGGCACGCTCGCCCACCGCGCCTCGGGCAGGCCGAATGTCGCCGACTCGCCGGCGATTCGGATGTCGCAGTCCAGGGCGATCTCAGCGCCGCCGCCGAGGGCATGACCGTTGACCGCGGCGATGATCGGTTTGGGGATGTTCAGTTCGGAGAGGGTGAGCGCCCTCACGTAGAGGCCCGAGCGCACGCTGTCGTGGTAGGGCGCAAAGTACGTCTCGGCGAAACCCACATCCGACGGCGAGGTGCGTTTGAGGTCGGCGCCCGTGCAGAATGCCCGCTCACCCACGCCCGTGATGACCGCAACGAAAAGGGCCGGGTCGTCCCGGAATTCCCGCATGACCGTGTTCAACGCGATCATCGACTCGGCGTCGAGGGCGTTGAGCGCCTCGGGGCGGTTGATCCGCACCACCAGGGTCCGGTCGATGCGTTCGGTCTCGATGGCCATTTCAGCCCACCACTTTCTGCTGTTCCAATTCGTCATAGGTGTGCCCGGTGATGCCGAGCAGTCGGGTACAGACGTCTCGGCTGTCAGCGCCGAGAACAGGTGCCGGGGAGCGAAGGTGCCCCGGTGTCGCGGAGAGCCGGTAGGGGCTGCCGTCGTAGATCGTTCGCCCCATCACCGGATGGTCGAGAGTCACCCAGTGCTGCCGCGCCCGCAGCTGTTCGTCACCCAGCAGGTCGTCGGCGTGTTGGACGGCCGAGGCCGCGACCCCCCGACCGGTCAGCGCGGTGGCCAGTTGCGTGGCGTCCCAGCGGCGGGTCGCCCGCGCAACCAGCCGGTCCAGAAGCGGGCGGGACCGTCGCCGCCCCTCGACGCTGTCCAACTCCCGGTGCTCGGCCCAATCGGCCGAGTCGAGCACGGAACGTGTTGCAGCCCAACCGTCGTCGCCGTGAACCGCGATAGCGCACCAGCGATCCACATCTGCGCACGGATAGACGCCGTGCGGCGCGGCGACCGGGTCGGCGTTTCCGACCGGGCCGACGTGGTCCCCGGCGGCGGCTGCGACGATGGCCGGGCCGATCGCGTTGACGGTCGACTCGAGTTGTGCGAGTTCGATGTATTCCCCCTGTCCGGTGCGCCGCCGCTTTCGCAACGCCGCCAGCACGGCCACCGCGCCGTGCAGCGGATTGGGGACGTGGTCGGGGTAGTTGGTTCCGGTGCCGACGGGCAACCCTCCGGCGTAGCCAGTGAGGCCGAGCAGCCCACCGGCCGCGGCGATGGTCAAGCCGTACCCCCGGCAGTCCCGGTACGGACCCGTCGTGCCCATCATCGGCATCTCGAGATACACCACGTCGGGGCGCACGGCGCGAGCCGCGCCGTATCCCAGGCCGAGCCTGTCCATGGTGCCCGGACTGAAGTTGTTGACCACGACGTCGCTGACGGTGATGAGCCTCAGCGCCAGTTCCCGTCCGCGGGAGTCCTTGAGATTGAGGCTGATCGACCGCTTGCTGGAGTTGCGGTTGGCGAAGTAGCCGCTGCGCTCGATGTCTTTGACTCCGCCCTGGAACGGTGCCATGGACCGGATCGGGTCGACCCGGGTACGCGACTCCACCTTCACCACGTCGGCGCCGTGGTCTGCCAGGGGTTTGGTGAGGAACGGTCCAGCACCTACCCACGAGAAGTCGGCGACCCGGATCCCCTCCAGCGGAAGTCTCGTGCTCATGACCGGTCTCCTCGGCTCGGCCTCGGTCCCACGTCCGAGGTGGCGAATCGGTACGGCGCACCCGGCAGGGTCGCCTGCACGCCGGCCACGTCGACCACCCGGAAGTAGTTGCGCGCGACGAGTTGTGGATCGCAGAGCAGGTCGGCGGGCGTGGCCACCGGCGCGACGCTGATACCGCGCTTCTGTCCGGACCTGAATAATTCCGCCTTGGTCTGCGATGCCGCGAATTCCTCGAAGAGCCCGCGGAACTGTGCACAGGCCTGGGGGGCGCGGCGCCACTGCGGCTGCTGCCAGCAATCGTCGCTGAGTTCGGCTGCCGGGACGCCGCCCTCCATCAGCCAGTCCTGGATGGCGGTCCAGGCCAACGGGCTTCCGCCGAGGCCACCCACCAAGTAGATCCATCCGTCGGCACACTTGAACAGTCCGGTTCCCGCCTCCTGCGGCCCGGCGCCCGCCCGGCGCCGAACCACGTTCTCCAGGTCGAGGTACTGCACGGCGTTCTCGACCGAGTGCGCCACCGCCTCCTGCACCGACAGGTCGACCAACTGGCCCCGAGCTTCGGTTTCCAGGACTTCAAGTGCGATCAACGCGGCGGTGGCGCCGTGAACACCGGCGATCACCGCTGTTTGTTCTCCCCACGCGCGCACGGGTTCTCGGTCGGGTTCGCCCGCGAGTGCCAATAGTCCGCCCGCGGCCAGCAGGGTCAGATCGCTTGCCGGCCGGTCGGCGTACGGGCCCGTCATCCCGAAGGGACTGATCGCCACATGGACCAGCAACGGGTATCGGCGTCCCACCTCGGCGGGGTCCAATCCGCGCCGCCGCAGTGCGGCGGGTCCTTCGCTGGTGATCAGGAGCTGGGCGTCGGCGAGCAGGTCGGCCAGCTCGGTGTCATGCTCGATCGTCTTGCCGGCGTTCATGAATGACCGTCGATGGGACCGGGCTGCGGTCGGGTCCTCGATGCGGATGACCTCGGCGCCGAGGTCGGCCAGCAGCCGGCCGGTGTACTCGCCCAAGGTCGTGGTGATATCGGCGACTCGGACGCCGACGAGAGGCGCGCTGTGATCGGTCATCGGGTCACCAGCCCGGTAGGACGAAGATCGCCCAGGTCAGCAACGGCGTAGCGGCGACGAGGCTGAAACCCCAGATCATCAGACTGCGGTAGACCGCGACTTCCCGGCCGCGGGGCGCGTTGGCCACGACGAGTGCGCCGTTGGTGGAGAACGGACTCGAGTCGACCACCGAAGCCGAGATCGACAGGGCCATGACCAGTGCGACGGCGCCGATTTCGGCGGCCACCAGCAGCGGCACCGCCAGTGGTATCAGGGCGCCGAGGATGGCCGTCGTCGATGCGAAGGCGGAGACGACTGCGCCGACATAGAGGAGGATCAGCGCGGCCAGGAGAGGCGCAGATACCGAGGCGATCCCGTGGCCGATGAAATCGACGGTGCCCGCCGCTTCGAGCAGTCCGACGTAGGTGACGATCCCGCAGATCAGCATCACCACGCCCCAGCTGACGTCGGCGATCGCGCTCTTGGCGGTCGCCGGTGACAGCAGGGCCAGCGCGGCCGCGATCGTCATCGCGGTCAGACCGATATCGAGGTCGAAGCCGAGCGAACCGACGGCCAGCACCGCCAAGCCCACCAGCGTGGCGACCCGTTCGCGACGCTGGGTCGGCGTTTGGGCGGCGACCCTCGACTTCAGCGTGACGGCGCCGGCCGTGGCGGAGGAAACCCCTGCCGCCGGCGGATCGCTGACGTCGACGTCGGAGCAGCGGGCGCCCTCGCGGATCAGGCGCAGACCGCCGAACGCGAGGTAGATGACGACCCCCAACGCGACGTTGAACAACGCGTTCGCGATGAAGATCCCGAGCGGACTGCCCGGAAGGATGCTGCGGTCGACGATCCCGTTGGTGATCATCCCGAGTACGCCCAGCGGCGAGAAGTTTCCCGCCGCCGAACCGTGAATGACCATCAGCCCCATCAGCAGCGGGTTGATGCCGTAGCGCGCGGCGAAGGCCATGCCGATCGGGGCGATGATCGCCACGGCGGCGGGACTGAGTGCTCCGACCGCCACGAGAACGCCGCTGATCAGGAACATCACCCATGGCAGAGCGGCGACCCTGCCTCGGACTGCCCACACCGACCGCTGGACCAGCCAGTCGACCGTGCCGTTGCGCTTCGCGATGGCGAACAGGTACGTCACGCCGACGAGGATCACGAAGAGGTTCGCCGGAAAACCCTCGAGCACGTCGAGGTCGTCGACGCCGAACACCCAGATTCCGACGCCGAATGCGGCGACCAGGGCGAGGACTCCCAAGTTGACCGAGCGAACGGTGCCCAGCAGGAAGATGCCGGCCAGAACCAGGATCGCAATGAGATGTGGCGACATCGGCTTCCCCTGACTTCGTGTTCTCGATGTGAACTTCGATATTTCGAAGAGTAAAGGCGTGAGCGGCGAAGCGTCAACCCTTAATTTCAGAAGTGCGAAATCGACTTCGAGAATGCGTGGCACGATGGAAGCCGTGAACGCAGCCCGACTCGACCGCGCGCTCCGCATCCTCGAGTACCTTGCGCAGCACCAGGAGGGCAGCTCCCTCAAACCGATGTGCGAACACCTGCGCATGCCCATGAGCAGCGCCCACGACCTGGTGTCATCGCTCGTCGAACTCGACGCGGTCCGACAGCAGGACCAGAAGACCTATGTGCTGGGACCGCGGTCGTTGGTGATGGCGTTGTCGATCGTCGACTCGGTCGACCTGCGACAGGTCAGTCGGCCATTCCTCACTCAACTGTGCGAGACGGTGAACGAGAACACGTATCTCGCTGTGCGCAGCGGTAATACGGTCACGTACGCCGACCGCTACGAGGCGGGCCAGAACCTGTCGGTGGTCATGAAACTCGGCGGCTCCAGACCGCTGCACGGGTCCAGCATCGGAAAGCTCTTCAGCGCGTTCAACGCCGATCTGGAGGCCCAGATGCTGGCATCAGACGAGTTCGAACGGCTGACACCGTTCACCCTGACCAGCTCTGAAGCGTTGTCGCGGGAATTGGACGTCATCCGCGACCGAGGTTACAGCGTGAGCGACGGTGAAAGCGTGGAGGGCATCGTCGGCCTGGCCGCACCGATCTTCGACGCGACGGGTGTGGTCAACGCCGCCGTGCACATCTCCGCCCCGCGAGGGCGGCTTTCGGCCGACCGGCTTCCGTTCGTGCTGGCCGAGATGCTCCACACCGGAGCGGCCATCTCCGGACAGCTGGGCGCGACCGGCACAATGCTCGAGCATCCTTCCGCGGCCGAAGTTGCGGAATTGGAGGCCTCACGCAGCGCCGACGACAGGCCGGCCAGGTGAGGCGGCAGCTGTACAGCCGGCGCTAGCGAGCCGCGATGCGGGTACGGGTCAGGCTGGGCATCAGCACGTCGTCCACCAGTGCGCGGACCGTATCCTCCGTCGGTGGACGCCCGGGAATCAACGAACGGAACACCAGATATCCCGGCAGTACATCCCAGAGTTCGTCGTGTATCGCCGCAGCGTCGATTTCACCACGGCCGGCGGCGTCGGCGAGCACTTCGGTGATCAGCAGCTTGCGCTGGTGGACGAACTCGTCCTGCAGAGCCGCACTCAGCGCGGGGCTGTGAGAGATCTCCGTCATGACCGCGCTCATCGTGCTGGCGTGTCTTCGGGCGTGCTCACACACCGCGGCGCCGATGTGTAGGAGGTCGCTTCGCAATGATCCGGTGCAGGGCGGCACCAGTTCCACACACGTGCCCTCGATGAACGCCGCCAGCACCAACTCGACCTTCGACGGCCATCGGCGATAGATGGTGGCCTTGCTCGACTTCGCCTCGTTGGCCACCGCTTCGACGGTCAACCTGTCGTATCCGTGCTGCTGCAACAGCCGCAGTGTCACCGCCAACAACTCCGCCTCCCGCGCGGTCCACCGCGACGCGGCCGACCGGGTCGTGATGGGCGTCGAGTCGGAAGACACGGGCAACCTTTCCAGGCGCGGTGGACATGACCGAGCGGCGGCGGCGCTTGGCTCGACGCCGCTACCTGACCTAACGCATTCAGCGGCCGTTTCCACTTGGCGTCTTCGAAACTGTACCGTACCGCACCGTTTTGGGCCCGCGATCTGATCAAGACGCACATGAGGTGAACGGCGGCGTTCACGACGCTTGAAAAATGCTCGGTTGCAGAGGTTGTCGATCTGCAACGTCGGCGCTGGACTCGATGACATCACCGCGACCGCGCGGCGTCGACAGCTCCGGGCAATCCGCGCAACAGTCGACGACACTGCCCGACCGTGGCCGGTTCGAACATCGGCGCCGCGCATGATGCATCGTTGCCTCTATGGACGAGAAAGATCCGCACGTGACAACGAGTCGGCCCCGCGCCCGCGAGCTCGGCGTCCCGCTGCGTGGAACCCCGGGTCTGCTCAACGCCATCACCGACGTCGCCGGCGTGGAGGTCGGTTACGCGACGCTCATCCAGGGTGACGGCGCGCTCACAGTGGGCCGGGGTCCCGTTCGCACCGGAGTGACCGCCATCCTCCCGCGAGGCCGAGACGGAGTCGGAAACCCCTGTACGGCCGGTCGCTTCAGCCTCAACGGCAACGGGGAGATGACGGGATCGGCCTGGATCGACGAAGTCGGGGAGTTGTCCCTGCCCATCATGATTTCGAACACCCATGCTATCGGCGCTTGCCACACCGGGGTGATCGAGTGGATGAACGCAACTCATCCCCGGCTGGCCCGCCAGTGGCTGCTACCGGTGTGCGCCGAGACCTGGGACGGCTACCTCAACGACATCAACGGCGGTCACGTGACTCCGGCGGTGGCGCGGCAGGCGCTCGATGCGGCTGGCGGCGGTGCTCTCGAGGAAGGGTCGGTCGGTGGCGGCACGGGGATGAATTGCTATGGCTTCAAAGGCGGTAACGGCACCTCGTCTCGTCTCGTGCCCTTCGGGGACACCACGTTCACCGTTGGGGTGTTCGTGCAGGCCAACTTCGGCTCACGGGAAGAGCTGACCATCACCGGCACACCGGTCGGGCAGCTGATGACCGTCGAGAATCCGATGGAGGACGCCGATTGGCTGGAGCAGGATCTCCGTGCCCCGGGCGGCGCCGGATCGGTCATCGTCGTGGTGGCCACTGACGCGCCGCTGAATCCGGCACAGTGCACGGGTATGGCTCGGCGGGTTCCGCTCGGCCTGGCCCGGACGGGCACCACGGGCAGTCTGTTCAGTGGTGACCTGTTTCTCGCATTCTCCACCTCCGACGACGGTCCATCACGCACCGGGTTTCCCAGCGGCGAGCCCTCGAGCGAGGAGATCTACACGGCGCGGCATCTGCCGTGGAACCGCATCGACGCGTTCTACGCGGCCACCGTCTACGCCGTCGAGGAGGCGGTCCTCAATGCTCTGGTGGTGAACGAAACGATGATCGGACGCGATTCTCACAGATCGCCTGCGATGCCTCGCGACGTGGTCGCGCTGCTGCTGGGAAGCGCCTCCTGAGCACTCCTATGGCGGCGACGGACGTGGTCCTTCAGGTAAGTCCACTGGTCAAACCGCCGTGTCGGCATCGTTATCGATGTTTATCCCATCTGTCACATGGGTAACTTCATTAACAGTGGTCGGTGAGGCCGACCCACTCCCATCCGCAATGAAAGAGACGAATGGACCATTTGAATGAATACCGTCCTGTACTTCAGCCCCCGTGGCGCCGTTTATGAAACACGGGCCTACAGCAAGGCCGACATCGCCGAACTCGTGCACGACCGAGGGCTCGTTTGTTTGACGAGCACCGACCGGCAGTACGACTTCTGGTTCACCCCCTCAGCGCAGCGGTGCCAACGCCGCGCCAACCGCAGCGCCACTGAATTACTCTTGGCGACAACCAACTTCACGGCGAAGACGGTGCCACTGCTTCGTGGCTGCATAGTCGTCGCCACACATGACTCGGACGGCGACCTCGACGGGCTCAGCTGGCAACAGCTGGACGACCTGATGGAAAAAAGCCGTTCTCTGAGCAAGCGGGACGACCGAATGCTCAGCCGGCGGATTGTTCGCGATGATCGCCGTCAGCGGCCCGCCACGTCACCGGCCACCCTTCCGTCGACGGCTCCCGCCGCATAGCCGCTTGCCAGGCGATTCGCAGCGTGGTCGGACCTCTCCCCCGGCTACCCGCTCAATGACGTGACGCACCGCCGCGCCAAGTCATCGGACCAGGACGGGCCATGCTCCGCGACATCATTCCCGCCACCGCGAATCAGCCAGAGGCCGCGGGATTCATTCTGCGGCCGCAGCGCGCTCGGCTGAGGCATTGTCGGGCTGTTCTGCTCGATCCTGACTCAGCCGAGCCCGCACTGCGGTCTCACGTCAAGGTGCACTTGACGAATTGGCTGCGTCAAGGCACCCTTGACGCATGTGCCCTATGACGACGCTGCCCACCGACGATCTCCTGCTGCCCTCGACCGACGCCGGCTGGCAGGACTGGATCAGCTACGGATTGCGCTGGGCTGCCACAGTTCCAGCGGTCGAATCAGTCCGGCCCGGTCCCCGCAGCCTCACTGTCCACGCCTACCGCGAGGCGCAGCCCGGCCCACGGTGGCGAGCACTGTACGACGCCACCTGGCCGGCCTATCGCCGCTGGTACACCCGGGAGGGGCCGGCTACCCGGCCCACGCTGGAAGAGTGCCGACGTGCCCTCACCCGGCATCTACCCGAACTCCTACCCACCTGGGAGCGGCTCTGCCGCCGCACTGGTGGCGACGTCCTCGCCGCGCAGATGCTGTCGATGTGGCGGCTGCCCGCCTTCGCCGTGGGCTGCTCCCAAGTTGTCGTTCCCGGCGAGAACCCGTCACTGATCCGCAATTATGACTACGACCAGGCGCTCTTCGAGGGCGTCATCGCGTCGACCGATTATTCCGGCCGTCGCAAGGTACTCGGGACCAGCGATCTGCTCTGGGGCCTGCTCGACGGCATGAACGGGGACGGTCTCGCGGTCTCGCTGACCTTCGGTGGCCGACCGGACAACGGCGAAGGCTTCGGGATACCCATCGTGCTGCGCTACGTCCTCGAGACGTGCGCGACGGTCGAGGAGGCGGTCACCGCTCTCCGACGGATTCCGGTGGCGCAGTCCTACAACGTGGCACTGGTCGACACCGCAGGCGGGCACGCCACCGTCTTCGTAGCCCCCGACCAACCCGCGGTCGTGAGCCACCTCGAAGCGACCACCAATCACCGGCTTGATCTGGTCGAATATCCCGGCACCGCGGCACGATTCAACAGTGTCGGCCGGCTTGCCCGAATGCAGCAGTTGCGGTCCGATGCCGCCCCGGCCGAGCACATCGTCGCCGCGATGCTGCGACCACCGCTGCGCAACGACGGCTTCGACATCGGCTTCGGCACTCTGTACACCGTCAGCTACCAGCCGGCCGCCAAAACCGCCACCTGGCATTGGCCCGAGACGAGGTCGTGGACGCGCCGCTTCGATGACCCGGACGGCGTACGCACCGTCGACCTGGCTCGGTGATCGCATGAGTCGACAACCGGCCGACGTCGCGACCGAGACTCGCGCGCTGCTGGACGAGCTGGCCACCAGCACCGACCCTGAGGCCTTCGCGATTCTGCTCAGCCTGAGTCAGTACGTCGGTGAATGCCTGGGCATTTCGGCCCGCACCCTGGCGACGACCCAATCCTGGAGCAGGGTTGCCGATCGCGCAGGCACCACCAGACAGGCCGCCTGGGAGCGCTGGCACCACTGAAGCGCGCTCAGGCCTTCCAGACCGTCTTGAGGTTGCAGAACTCGCGGATTCCCGCGGCCGCCAGCTCGCGGCCGTAACCAGAGTCCTTGATACCGCCGAACGGCAACTCAGGGTAGGACACCGTCATACCGTTGAGGAACACCGCACCTGCGTCAAGGCGCCGGACAAACCAATCCTGTTCCGCCGCTTCGGCGCTCCAAACAGCCGAGCTCAGACCGAAGGTCGTCTGATTGGCCACCCGGACGGCCTCGTCGCGATCGGAGACCCGGTACAGGCAGGCGACGGGTCCGAACGCCTCCTCCATCACCACCCGCATGTCATCGGTGAGCCCGGCCAGCACCGTGGGCGAGTAAAACCAACCGGGCCCCTCGGGAGCGCCTCCGCCGGTGAGCACCTTGGCACCCTTTGCCACCGCATCATCGACCAGTTCGGCGAGGTCGTCGCGGCCGGCTGCAGTGGCCAAGGGCCCGACGTCGGTGGCCTCATCCATCGGATCACCCACGACCAGGGCCTCCAGCTTCGCGACGAACAGGCGCGCGAACTCATCATAGATATCGGCGTGCACGATGAAACGCTTTGCAGCGATGCAGGATTGACCGTTGTTGGAAACCCTGGCCTTGACCGCCACCGTGGCAGCCGCCTCGAGATCAGCGCTGGGCATCACGATGAAGGGATCGGATCCGCCCAGTTCAAGCACCGCCTTCTTGATCTGCCCACCGGCCGTGGACGCGACGGAGCGGCCCGCTGGTTCCGAGCCGGTCAAGGTGACCGCCTTGACGCGGTCGTCGGAGATCACCCCTGCGACGTCGGCCGAGCCGATGAGCAGCGTGCGAAATGATCCAGAAGGGAAGCCGCCCTTCTCGAAAAGGGTGTCCAGGTACAGCGCGGACTGCGGCACATTCGACGCGTGCTTGAGCAGTCCGGTGTTGCCGGCCATCAGCGCTGGCGCGGCGAACCGGATGACTTGCCACAGTGGGTAATTCCACGGCATCACGGCCAGTACGACGCCGAGCGGCTGCCATACCGTCCAGGCCTGTGATGCCGTCACGGTGGAGGGGTCGGCCAGTGGTTCGTCGGCAAGGAAGGACTCTGCATGCTCGGCATAGAAACGCATGTTCTTCGCGCACTTGAGTACCTCGGCGCGGGCCTGACCGATGGGCTTGCCCATCTCCAGGGTGAGCATCCGGGCGGCACGATCCACATCGGCCTCCACGATGTCGGCGGTGGCATTCATCCACTCGGCGCGTTGTGCGAATGTGGTATGCCGCAACGTAACAGCGGCATCGGCGGCTTCTGCGATGCGGCGCACCACTTCGGCGTTGTCGTGTGGTGCAAAGGTCTCGACGGTCTCACCGGTGGCCGGGTTGACGGTTGCGATTGCCATATGAGCGGGTCCCTTCTTCAAATGTCGATGCTACTCAGCCGTTCCGCTACAGCGTCACAGCATCGGGTCGTTCGGATTCCAGAGCAACACCTCGGCGTCCTTCTCATACGCTTTGCCGTTCGGGAAGCTCACCAGTTCGAACTGCATGCCCCACGGGCTCAGGAAGTAGACCCAACGCTGACCCGCGCTGGCATTACTACTGGCCGTCGGCTCGCCCAGCACCCGGATGCCCTCGGCCCGAAGGTAATCGACGGCAGCATCGAGATCGTGGACGTAGAACGCCAGGTGATGGCCGCCGATGTCGCTGTTGCGCGGAATGGTCGCCTGGCCGTCGGCCGGCTCGTACTCGAACACCTCGAAGTTGGCTCCCGTGCCGCACCGGTAAAACCGCAGCTGCCGCATCACGGTGCGCGGATGGACGTTGAGATGTTCGCGCATCCAGTCATCGTCGTGCTGGTACGGCCCGAGCGTGTAGACGTGCGTGCAACCCAGCACACGGACGAAGAAGTCGTGGGCCTCCTCCAAGTCGGGCACGGTGAATCCGACGTGATCCGTGCCCACCAGCCCTGGTAGCGCCATGCAGCCTCCCCGCACAGTCGGATCCGACACCGGTAGCCGGCGGGGATCAGTACTTGTTGGCGATGACGAGTTCCTGTGCTGGGAACAACGTCAGGATCCGCGGCCCGTCGGCCGTCACGACCACCTCTTCCTCGATGCGCGCGGCCGAGTAACCGTCCGAGGCCGGGCAGTAGGTCTCGAGGGCGAAGACCATTCCCTCCTTCAGCTCGATCGGCTCGGTCATCGAGTTGAGCCGCGAGATGATCGGGCGTTCGTGTAGCCCGAGCCCGAGCCCGTGCCCGAATTGCAGTCCGAAGGCGGCCAGTTCGTTGTCGAAGCCGAACTCGGTGGCCTTCGGCCAGACTGCGGCGATTTCGTCGGTGCCCACGCCGGGCCGGACCATCCCGATCGAGGCGTCCATCCACTCACGGGCCTTGGTGTAGGCGTCGCGCTGACTCGACGTGGCGCTGCCCACGGCGAAGGTCCGGTAGTAGCAGGTGCGGTAGCCGTTGAAGCTGTGAATGATGTCGAAGAAGGCCTGGTCGCCCGGCCGGATCAACCGGTCGGTGAAGTTGTGCGGATGGGGATTGCACCGCTCCCCGCTGATCGCATTGACGGCCTCCACCTGATCCGATCCCATGGCGTACAGCCGCTGGTTGACCAGCGCGACGATCTCGTTCTCCCGGATGCCCGGCTTGAGGACCTCGACGATGTCCTGATAAACGCCGTCGACCATCGCCGCCGCCTGGGTGAGCAGCATGATCTCGTCGGCGGACTTGATCTCCCGCGCGTCGAGCATGCGCTGCTGGCAGTCGACGACCGTCAGCCCCTGTCGCTGCATCTCGAACAGGAACGCGGGCTCGACGATGTCAACGCCGACCGGGACGTCGCTCAGGCCGGCGTCCCTTAGAATTCCTTTGATCTCGCGGACAGCCGACACCATGAGGCCGGCCGACGGCGCGACGGCACCGCGCATCCCGAGCATGCCGGGGCGACAGTTCTCGTCGGGCAGCCAGTTCGAGTAGATCTTGTGGTGGCGCACCGCCGAGCCGAAATCCCACAACCATGGGTCGTCGGCCGTGCGCGTGAGCAACGCGTATCGGGTCATCTTGTCGCCGAGGGCGCCGCCGATCCAGGTCTGGGTGGTGTAGCGGATGTTGTAGAAGTCGAACAGCAGGAACGCGCCGCACTCGCTCGACTCCAGTGCCGTCTTCGCGCGACCAAGCCGATACTCACGGAGCCGGGCGAAGTCGACGCGCTCTTCGTAGTCGACACCCATGTGCCCCGGCGCCGGAAGAGGTCGTGGTTCACCCATCCGCGTCGGTCCCGAGCCCGTCGTCGACGTCGGCCTGCTCGGAGACGAGCTCCACTCCCGAGCGTCGGGCCTGTTCCAGCAGCAATGTCGCGAAGTCCTCGCTGGTGTGACCCGCACCGATCGCCGACGACACCATCTCGGCGGTCAGCGCGGCGACCGGCATCGGCACGCCGAACTCGCGGGCGGCTTCCAGGCCGAGGTCAAAGTCCTTGCGCAGCAAGACATTGGTGAATGTCGGCGAGAAGTCGAGGTTCACCAATGCCGGCGATTTGTACCGGGTGAAGACCGATCCCATGACCGAGTTGTTGAGAAACTCCAGAAACGCCTGCCGGCTCGTGCCACCCTGCTCGGCGAGCACGGTGATCTCGGCGAGGGATTGGGCGACCACGCCGAGAAAGACGTTGTGGCAGATCTTGACGAGACGGGCGACCTCGCCCTCGCCGACGTAGGTCACCCCCCGGCCGAGGAGGCGCAGGACGGGCTCGGCGCGCTCGTAGGCCTCACGCGGCCCCGAAATCGCCATCGTGAGCTTGCCCGACCTGACGACCTTGGGGTTCCCGCTGACCGGCGCAGCCAGAAGTGTGGTTCCCCGGTCGGCGGCCAGACCGCGGATCTTCTCGGAGACAGCCGCGGAGACGGTGGAGCAGTCGACGATGATCTGAGGTGACGCGTCGGCGGTGAGAAGCCCATCCTCGCCGACGGTCACCTGCTCGAGGTCGTCGGAGGCAGCGACCATGACGAAGACGACGTCACGATCGGCCAGTTGCGCAGCGGTGTCGACGAGCTTGGCGCCCCGCTCGGCCAGTGGCTCCGCCTTGGACCGGGTGCGGTTGTAGACGGATACGTCGTAACCGGCGTCCAAGAGGCGTTCGATGAGCGCATAACCCATCCGCCCGGCGCCGATCCACCCGACGCTCGTGGTCTTCTCGATGTCTCCCATTCCATCTCCCAACTCGACTGCAATCGGTTGCAATCCTGCCGTCCGGCCAAGTTCAAGTCAACACCGCGACATTGGCCGCGCCGCTATCGAGTCGGGCCCGCCCATATCGACCGGGCGTGGCAAACGGTTGCAGGATGCATCGCGACGGCGGTTTGCGAAGCACCGTGTCAACGCGAGCGGCCCCCGGCGCCGGCGCGAGTTCTCGGGACCGGCCCGGTCGAGGACCGGATGACCATCGTCAACGGGAGCAACAGCGACCGCGGGTGACGGTTCGGGTTGGAGAGCACTTCGAGCAACATTCGCGCGGCTTCGGTGCCGACCTCGTAGTGGGGGATGCGCACGGTCGTCATGGGCGGTGACACCTTGTCCATGAACGGTATGTCGTTGAAGCCGACCACGCTGATGTCATCGGGGCAGCGCAAGCCCCTTTCGATCAGGGCGTCGTAGACGCCCAGGGCAAGCAAGTCGTTACCGGCGAGGACCGCGGTGAATTCCGGACCGGAGTCCAACAGCGTCCGCATGCCTTTCGCGCCCGCCTGCTCTGACCACTCCTCGCAAACGACCGTCCGCGAGTTCTCGGCCGGGAGACCGAGATCCGCCACGGTCGAATTGAATGCGCGACGCCGGTTGACGCCGGTCGAGAGATCCTGTGGCCCGGCAAGGTGCACGATCTTCGTGTGTCCCAGGTCGACGAGGTGTTGCATCGCCATCGCGATGCCCGCCGCGTCATCGGGGGTGACCGATGAGATTTCCGAGCTGGCGCTACGCCGGTTGACCAGCACCATCGGCGTCGACGCCGCCGCGAGTTCGTCGAGCAGCGGATGCTCGAGGTGTGCGGTCGCGAACACGAACCCTTCGACGTTGCGCTGGCGGAACGACTCGACCGCCGCCTTCTCCACGTCCGGTCGGCTGTCGGTGTTCACGATCCAGGCGTTGTAGCCGATGGGCCGCAGCACGTCCTCGATCCCGCGCACGATGGGCGGAAACAGCGGGTTGGTCAGATCGGGGATCACCAGGCCGATGCTGGCCGACCGGGACGTCTTGAGGCTGCGGGCAATCGGGTTCGGCGAGTAGCCGATCTTGGCGGCGATCTTTTTGATCCGGGCAGCCGTCTCGGCATTGACCATGCCCGCGGTTTGCTCGTTCAAGGCCCGTGAGGCGGTGGCCGGATGGACGCCTGCCATCACCGCGACCTCACGCAGCGTGGCCCTTTGCACAGACCCCCACTCCCCTCCGTTGCTGCAATCGGATGCAGCCTCCCGTCCATGATGGGGTTCGCCCTGGACAGGTGCAATATTTCCAGCGAATCCGACCGCTCATGTCATGCGCGATGGTGTGCGCCCAGGGCAGCTTCCGTGAACATCGCCGGCCATGCGGACGCCACTGTGTCCAGGTCCGGGCTCGGGCTGTGCCGACGACGCAGATCGATGAGCGTGTTGATCGACGCTTCGTCGACTTGGCCGTCGGCGATCAGGCCGTGTCTGCGATCGAGCAGGACCTCGTGATGTGCTGCCGCTTCGCGGTCTCCCAACCCCAACAACCGTCCCGCAGCCTCGACTACTTCTCGCGCCAGTCGGCCGGTCACGATATCGGCGGCGGTGTCGATAACCGCCTCCGCCAGACGCTTTCGTCGATCGTCTGCCATCGGGTCGTCGGTCGGCAGCGCGGCCATCACCGTACCGAGATAAGGTCCGATGTCGGTGACTGTGCTGACGACGCGGCACCCCGCTGCGCCGGCCCGCAACTCGTTTCCTGCATTGAGGACCGTGGCCGCGCACGCCCCCGCCGTCAATGCCTCAGCGCGCCGCGGGGTAGACCCCAACGACTCGACCGCGTAGTCGTCCCGGTTCAGCCCGGCATGTTCCAGGAGCGCGAACGCCACGAAGGCGAACCCGGACTGCGGCACGTCGACGCCGACCACGCGATCCCGGACATCTGCGACGTCCATCACCGACGGGCCCAGGCACAACGACAAGCCGAGGCCCCGATCGATTGCCGCGAGAATTTCCACCGGCAGGTTGCGTCCGAGCGGGTTCGCGCTCAGGAACCGATAGGCAAGAACGTTGTCCGGGCTCGTCATCACCACGTCGAACTCGCCGGCTTCGAGCGAGCGGAACTGTGCCGGCGATGAGGGCACCGGGGTTTCGGTGACCTCGAGCCCGGCACGGTCCAATCGTCCCGTCGAGCGAGCGATGTCCAGCAGCAGCGACGGCGTGAACGTTCCTATGCTCAACTCACCTCGTGTCATGGGGGTCATGGTAGCCATAGCTGCAATCGTTTGTAGATGGCTGGCGGCGCTCGCCAACAGCGTGTTCGTCGCGGTGAGTGACTCATCTTCGGAGCGGCCATTGACATGACCCACGTCACATCGCAGGATAAGGCAAACGATTGCAGCTCGGATGATCGCGCGACGGCAGAGGTTGGGAGTACATGAATCAGGCTGTTCCCTCGGTGAGCCATCGCCCGCGACCACAGGTCGCCGACCCGGCGGCGACCCCGGCCCCGCTGATCGAGATTCGAGGCGTGTCCGCCGGATATGAGAACAAGCGGCAGAAGACGCGTCTGATTGCGCTGAGGGACGTGTTCCTGGACGTGTATCCCGGTGAGTTCCTCGCCATCGTCGGGCCGTCCGGTTGCGGCAAGACCACGCTGATCAACATGATCGCCGGCTTCATGAAACCGCTGGAGGGATCGATCCGAGTCGGCGGGAAGATCGTCGACGGACCCGGACCGGATCGCGCGATGGTGTTCCAGGACTACGCGGTGCTGCCGTGGCGCAGTGTCTACACCAACGTCAGATTCGCGCTGGAGAACAGGCACCCCCGCCCGTCGCGGGAGGCCTCCCGGGAGCGCATCGCCCGTGCTCTTGACATGGTGGGTCTCACCGGCTTCGAGAAGTCGCTTCCTTACGAGCTCTCTGGTGGAATGCGTCAGCGGGTCGGGATCGCCCGCGCCCTGGTGTCGGAACCCGAAATCTTGTTGATGGACGAGCCGTTCGGAGCCGTCGACGCCATGACGCGTGAGGCGATGCAGGCCGAGTTCGAGAAGATCATCGCCGAGACGGGACAGACCGTCTTCTTCATCACCCACTCGATCGACGAGGCACTGACGCTCGCGGACCGGGTCGTCGTGGTGTCGAACCGGCCGGGCCGGGTCAAGGAGATCGTCGACGTCGACCTGCCGAGGTCCCGCTTCGATGAGGGTGTGAAGCGCAGTGCGCGGTTCGGCGAGTTGCGCGAACACATCTGGAGCCAGCTCCAAGCACAGGCACTGGGAGCCAAGACTGGTGGAGGGGATCGATGAGCACGGGCACACTTCCGACGACAGACCCATCCTCCGATTCGGCCGCCGTCACCGAGTCGATCACGCGCAGCAGGTGGTCACAGTTCCGAAGCCTGATCATCACGGTGGTCAACCTGACGGTGTTCTTCGTGATCTGGCAGCTGATCGCGCTGTCCGGGATCATCAATCCGCTGTTCTTCCCCAAGGCCACCGACATGTTCTCGGCGATGTACCACGGTTTCGTCGATGGCGTGATCGGACCGCAACTGCTCCACAGCGTCCAGAACTTCGCCATCGGCATGTTGATCGCCGCGGCGATCGGCATCCCGCTCGGCCTGTTGATGGGCGGCGTGCGGATCATCGACCTGGTCCTCAGTCCCTACGTGTGGGCGATGACCGCGTTGCCGCGCGTCGCGCTCATTCCCCTGCTGATCCTCGTGCTGGGTTTCGGTAACTCGATGCAGCTCACCATCATCGTGCTGTCAGCGGTCTTCCCCATGATGGTCAACTGCATGGAGGGGGTGAAGACCGTCGATCCGTCACTCGTGCGGGCCGGTCGGATCTTCGGCACGAACGAATTGCAGCTGTACGTCAAGGTGATCTTGCCGTTCACGCTGCCGTTCGTCATCAGCGGCATCAACCAAGGCATCGCCCGTGGGCTGGTGGGGATGCTGATCGGAGAGTTGCTGGGCGGCGGAGGACAGGGACTGGGCTTCCTGCTCGATCGCGCAGGCGACCAGTTCGATGCGCCGATGATGTACGCCACCCTGCTGCTGCTCGCCGTCATCTCGGTGGGGCTCGTGCAGGGCATGCGGTGGATCGAACGCCGGGCAGCGCCCTGGCGGGACTTTGCACGCGCGTAGTCGCCAGAAGATTCACACAACAAGGAGAAGTGCATGAGGAGTAGCAAACGATTGCTCGCTGTGCTCGGCGCTGGACTGGCGTTCGCGACAGTGCTCACGTCGTGCGGCGGCAACAATTCCGCAACCGGGGGTGATACTTCCGCCAAGATTCCGACCAACGCCGAAGAGGTCAACGCCACCATCGACCCGTCGAAGGTGAAGAAGGACATCGTGGTGGCGGTGGACAACCCGTATTACCTGTTCCACGAGGACATCCTGGTGGCGCAGGAGAAGGGCTACTTCAAGGAAGTGGGGATCGACAACGTCAAGATCGTGACTGTCGAGGACCCGCTGCCGGCGCTGATCGGTGGATCGGTGGACTTCGCCCTGTATGACACTGACACCGCCATCGCCGCTGCGAAGAAGTCGAATGCGGGGGTGCGGTATATGTCGGTGTATCTCGGCGGTGAGGCCAACATCCTCGGTGTGCGTGAGGGCATCAACACGGCCGAGGATCTCAAGGGCAAGACGCTCACCGGGGGACAGTTCGGCAGCCGCAACGATTTCCTGATCCGAAAGCTCCTCACCGACAACGGCATCGACCCCGACAAGGATGTCAAGCTGGTGAGCACCGGAGGTCAGTCCAACGAGCGCCTGCAGTCGGTGATCGCGGGCACGGTCGATGGTGCGAGCCTTCAAATCAGGCACAAGACACTGTTGGAGGCCGAGGGCGGCAAGTTCCTCTTCCAGGAACTCGGGCGGGCTCCGCAGAACGGTTGGGCGGCCAACAAGATCCTGACCGAAAGCCCCGAGACCGCGGCCGCCTTCCTCACCGCGACGCTCAAGGCACGTCAATTCATCAACGACCTCAACAACAAGGATGAGGTGCTGAACCTGATGGCCGCCAAGGGCTTCGAGCTCCCGCAGCCGTACCGCGATGCGTACGCCGATGAGCAGAACTCGACCTACCACACCGGTGACGGGGGGTTCGACGTCAAGGACATGGACCAGTTCGTCGACGAGCAGATCAACCTGAAGGTGATCCCGTCGGGCACCGACTGGCATCAGTTCGTCGATTTGGTTCCGCTGTGGCGCGCGCAGAAGGCACTGAACCTGCCCCTGCGGCCGGATCCAGCCGCCATGGCCCAGTGAGGACGGAAACCGCCTCGGCGCACGGACTTCGACTCCTCGGCCAGCACGACCTGGGCGGACGAGGCGACGGCATGCAGGTCATGCGTCACGGCGACACGCTGTACGTCGGACACGCGGGGACAACCGGAGCGGGCACGTCGATCCTCGACGTATCCGCTCCGGATCGTCCCGAGCTGGTGACGCAGTGGGACGCACCCGCCAATACCCACACCCACAAGGTGCAGGTGGCGGACGGTCTGCTGCTGGTCAACCATGAGCGATTCCCCTACCGTCCGAAGAAGCCGTTGGGACCACACTCGGCCGGTGTCGCGATCTACCGCCTGGACGACCCTTTCGAGCCGGAGCAGATCGGCTTCTGGGAATCCGGCGGCAAGGGCATCCACCGCATCGTCTGGGAAGGCGGACGCTACGCCCACATGTCGGGCGTTCCCGACGGGTTCACCGACCGTATCTGGATGACCGTCGACCTGACCGAGCCCGAACGACCGGTGCTCGCAGGCCGCTGGTGGTGGCCGGGGCAGTGGACCGCCGGGGGGGAGACCGTCGACTGGCCCGACGGTCACCGGGTCGCCGCACACCACGGTCTGAGCGAGGGCACGCACACCTATCTGGGTTACGACGACGCGAACCTGGTGGTGCTCGACACGTCCGATCCGACGAATCCTCGCGAAGTCTCGCGCCTGCGGTGGAAAGGCGGGGCGACCCACACGTGCATGCCGCTGGCGGGCCGTGGACTTCTCGTCGTCACCGACGAACAACAACACGACGGCCCGCACGGCGAGGAGCGACGGATTCACCTGGTCGATGTCGCGGACCCCTCGGCACCTCGATACCTCAGGACGGTGCCCTCGCCCGCCGCATCCTTCGACGAGCTGCCTCAACGGTTCGGTCCCCACAATCTGCACGAGAACCGATCCGGGTCCTACCGCAGCAACCGGCTGGTGTTCGCGACGTATTTCAGCGCGGGACTGCGTGTTTACGACGTGTCAGACCCCGAGGATCCGCGTGAGGTTGCACACTGGGTCAGCGAGGCACCGGCCGGGTCACCCGTGCCGCAGGCCAACGATCTGTTCGTCGACGAGCACGGCTTGATCTGGGTCACCGACCGCGGCACCGGGGGCGTGTCGTGTCTCGAGCCGATGTCCGACCTGGCCGATCTGATGGCGGAGGCGGCGTCGTGAGCGGTGCGGCACCCGGTTTCACCGCCGACGGCGTCGAATTGGTCGGCTACCACGATGTCGGCGGCAAGCCGGTTTTCAAGCTGGCCATGCAGGTCGTCGGCGATACCTGGTACCTCTACGCGACGCACTTCTGGGAGCCGCGGCTGTCGATCTTCGACGTGACCGATCCCGCCGACCCCCGCCTCGTCGGCGCCATCGAGGGCCCCGACCATGCCGCCACCTGGCAGGTCCAGGTTGCCAACAACCTGTTGGTCCAGGGCATGGAGCATCGACCGCCCGCATGGGGCGGCGATCCCGCGCTCAACTCCGCCGAAGGCATCCGACTTTTCGACGTGAGCGACCCGACCGTTCCGTGGCTGCTCGGCGAGTGGCGCACCGGTGATCACGGCGTGCACCGCAACCACTTCACCGGTGGCCGCTATGTGCATGTGACGGCGGGCCGTCGGGGATTCGACGGCAACATCTACGTGATCCTCGACATCTCGGACCCTCGCAATCCCGCGGAGGTGGCGATGTGGTTTCTCCCCGAGCAGTTCGTGGACGCCGGCAATCCAACTCGAGCCGGACAGACGCCACCGCGACGCATCTCCCTGCATGGTCCGCCCTACGTTCTGGGTGATCGCGCGTACCTCAGCTACGGTGCGGCGGGCGTCGTCATTCTCGACATCTCCGACATCGAGCGGCCGAGGCTCGTCTCCCGACTCGACATCGGAGCCGCGTTCTCCAGCATGATCGCGATGCACACCGTCATCCCCGTGCCGCAGCGAAAATTGTTGCTCGTCAACACCGAAGCGATAGCGGAACGGCAACAGGAGGCGTACAACTTCGCCGGCATCGTGGACGTCAGCGACGAGCAGAACCCGCGTATTGTGTCGCTGCTGCCGATACCGCAGCCGCCGGCGGACGCGGGGTATCCCAACTTCAGCATGCGGGGCGGGCGCTTCGGTCCGCACAATCAGCACCATCCCCAAGGCCCCGAGCTGTTCGCGGACGACAATCTGATGTTCATGACGTGGTTCAACGCGGGGCTGCGGGTCTACGACATCAGCGACGCCTACCTTCCGCGCGAGATCGCCTGGTATCTACCGGAGGATCCGACAGAACGTCGCGGACTGCTGCCCAAGACCCTGGTCACCCAGTCCGAAGACGTCTTGGTCGACGCACGCGGCAACATCTTCTTCTCCGACAAGAACCACGGCCTTCACGTGGTCCGGTTGGCGGGGCGCTGAACTCCGAGGACGTTCGTGTTCAGGGGCTCGACATCGTCGATGTCAGCCCGAGGTCCTGGAGCACCGTCCGCGCGGTGTTGCGCCCGGGCCGCCCTGACACCGAACCGCCCGGGTGCGACGTCGAACCGGTCAGGTACAGACCGGGGACGTCGGTGCGGTAGTCGAGCCAGCCGGGGATGACGGTGCCGTCGTCGAGGGCGAACTCCCCGCCGTGACAGGATCCACCGATGTTAGAAAGATTGTGCGCCGCAAGGGAGGTGGGCGACTCGGGCCTGATGGCCAGGATGTCGGCATCGGCGATGCCGTGCACGTGCCGGCGCGCGACGTCCAGCAGCACCTGGGTGTATGCCATGGCGTCGGCGTCCGACCATGGCCGGCCGTCGTGCAGCATCGGCGCCGCCGTAAGGAACTTGAACGTCCCGCCGGGCGCGCGCTCGGGATCGACCGCCGTCGACGACATCATCAGCAGCCATGGATCCTCGGTCTCCAGATGCCCGGTCGGCAGCCCGGCCACCTGGCGGAGCAGGCCTTCGGGGCCGCCGAGGCCGCCGGCGGCCGATGTGACCGGGCTGCCATCCAATCGGTAGTGGGCATCCGCGCGCAGCGCGAAATGAACTGCAAACAATGGGATCCCGGGCTGCCAGCACCGTGCGGCCTCGTCGGCCACCGTCGAGGCCGCCTCGAGCATTCCCCGTAGCTCACGGAGATGGCTGCCGGCGACCACGGCCCGGCCGGCGCGGAATTCGCGCCCGTCGTCGGTGCGCACCCCGACGCAGCGCCCCTCCTCGACGAGGAACGACCGCACCCGGGCCGACGTCTCGACGGTGCCACCGTGGTCGGTGATGTGGGCCGCGAGGGCGTTGGGCAATGCGCTTGACCCGCCGACCGGCGTCGCCCAGCCGTAGGCGAGCCGACCCGCCATGATCGCGGCCGGCAGTGCGCCGGTACCGGGCCGCTGCGGCGGCTGCATCGTGGCGAAGGCCATCCAGGCCATCACCTGGCGCGCCACCGGGTGCTGGAATGTCGAGGCGACCACCCCCCACGCGCTGCGCCGCCGCAACCGCTCATAACTGTGCGACCACGGCTCGTCTGGCAGCGGGAGACCTGCGGACAGATAGGCGTGCGCGGTCCGTTGGCCGGTGTTCCACTCCTCGATCATGGTGACCAGGGCGTCCGCGTCGCTGCGGGAGTATCGGGCGAACTCGGCGGCGGTGCCGGCCAGGTCCGGGTGCACTGTCAGCAGGTCGCCGTCGGCCAGCGGGAAGACCACCGCCGGGTCGGTGACGATGTACCGCAATCCGTAGCGCGCGAGGAGCCCCAATTCGTCGTCACGAATCAATGGGTTCGATTGCAGCACAACGTGTGCCGTCGAGCACGAGTCGTGATGCCATCCGGGGAGGGTGAGCTGTTCGGTGGTGGTGTTGCCGCCGATCATGTCGCGCCCTTCGAGCACGGTGACCGACAGTCCCGCCTCGGCGAGGTAGGCCGCGCAGACCAGGGCGTTGTGCCCGGCGCCCACCACGACAACGTCGCCCACCGGCCGGTTCGAAGAGCGTGTGGGCACTGTCGTCCTTCCGTCGGCAAGTTCTCCCCTGCTACGGTGAAGCGTACGCAATCGTTTGCAATCGCGTGATCGAAGAGGTCTGAACATGGACGAATACGTCGCCTCCGCCCGTTCGCACTGGGGTCCCCGCTTCACCGCCAACGGTGTCCCGGCGGCCGACTTCGATCGCGTCATGGGCGGTCTCGAGTCGTGGGACGACTGGTGCGCCGTATGGTCGGCCGCGGCCAGTGTCCACGAGGATTTGGGGATCGAGGCGCTCGAGCAGGGCCGCGTGCAGTCCGCGGCCGCGCATCTGAGCACCGCTGCCGTCGTGTACCACTTCGCGAAGTTCGTCTATGTCCGCGATCTCGTGCAGATGCGGGCCGCCCACCAGGCCGCGGTGCGGTGCCTCGATGCTGCACTGCCGCACCTGGATCCGCCCGGCGAACGGATCGAGATGCCGTTCGAGGGCTCGACGATCTACGGCATCCTGCGCACGCCCGCGGGCCTACCGCCCCATCCGGCGGTGATCTGTGTGCCGGGCCTGGATTCGACCAAGGAGGAGCTGCGGGCCACCGAGCAACTGTTTCTCGAACGCGGCCTCGCCACGTTCAGCGTCGACGGCCCCGGGCAGGGAGAGGCGGAGTACGACCTGCCGATCCGTGCGGACTGGGAGGTACCGGGCCGCGCGTTCGTCGACGCCCTGGCGGCACGCGACGACATCGACCCCGATCGCATCGGCGTCTGGGGAGTCAGCCTGGGCGGGTATTACGCACCGCGGTTCGCCAGCGGCGACGAGCGGATCAAGGCCTGCGTCAGCCTGTGCGGCCCGTACACCTTCGGCGAGAACTGGGACATGATGCCGGCCCTGACCCGCGAGACGTTCACGGTCCGGTCGGGTTCGAAGGACGAGGACGACGCCCGCGCTCTGGCACTGACGCTCACGATGACCGGTAGGACGCCGGCCCTGCGGTGCCCGACATTGGTCGTCGCAGGCATGAAGGACCGGCTGATCCCGTGGCAGCAGGCGCAGCGGCTGCACCACGAGGTCGGCGGGAGCGAGTTCCTGTTGCTCGAGGACGGCAACCATGGATGCGCCAACGTGCTTGCCGCACACCGGTACCGCACGGCTGACTGGATGGCCGCCCGACTCGGAGCGTGGCCGGTCAGGTCTCAGGCGTGGCTCGATGCCGCCCAGTAGTCGGGGGCGGCCTTGCTCGCGGCAAGGTGCTCGGCAGTCTCGAAGCCGGGCGCCATCGACGCCGACGTACCGGCCATGTACTGGTGGTGATCGATGCCGAGCAGTCGGATCCAGCTCTGCTGACCGAAGGTCAATGCGATGCAGCAGCCGAGTTCGACGAGCTCCGGCTCGGAGAAGTGGGCATGCAGACGGTCCCAGAGCGCGTCGAGGTCCTGGCTGCCCCAGGCGATGGCTTCGGCATAGGCCAGCGCGGCCTTCTGGCGGTCGTCGTAGAGGCTGGATGTCTCGAAATTGAGGAGTTCGTCGTACTGCTGCTCCTGGAGGCCAGCCGATGCGGCCTTCTCCGACCGCTGGTTCCCGCAGAATTCACACTTGACTGTTCGGGAGATGTACACCCGGCACAGATCTTTGGTGGCGTGATCGACGACGCCGCTGTGGAACTGGGACTGCCAGCTGTCGGCGAAGGCCCAGAAGGCCTCCGGTGAGTGCGCGCGGACCGCGGAGCTCTCGGGCCGCGGCGTGCCGTGTTTCGCACAACGCTCCATCTCCACCTTCATGCGGTCGTCCATCTGCTCGAAAGGTACGTAGCTGATGCGTTGCGTGACAGTCGGACCCATATCGCTCCTCCAGACAGATGCAATCGATTGTCGTCAGTATGTGCTGACCCTTTTCCAGCGTCAAGACCCGCCGCCGAGATGCTTGTCGAGGAATTCGATCACACCGTCGATGGCGCGTTCCTGCATTTCATCCACCTCGACGGCGCCGTCGGCGCCGATGACGGGAAATATGTAGCCGTGCAACGGGTGATCCCAGGTCACCCACGCCGCATCCTTCCCGCTGGCCGCCAAGAGGTCGTAGCTCAGCCGGAAGATCCCCTGAAGGTGGTCGTCGTCGCGGCCCATCACCAGTAGCGGAATCGAGATGGGCGCGATCCGTTCGAGTGCGAGAGGTTCGTTGATCCGTGATCGTACGAACGCCGGATCGCGCATCTGCATCTCCTCGATGTTGCGGAGATGGGTGTCCGGGTTTGTGAAGGCAGTGTCATCCGGGGTGAGATCGAGGAACTCGTGATTGGCCGGCTCACAGGCGATTCCGGCTTTGAGTGGCCCATCGTACAACGATGCGATCTTGAACAGCATCTCGCCGGCGTGACTCACTCCGACGTGACCGAGTCGGGCAGGGTCGATCTGCGGGTGCCGGGCCACGTCCTCGAGGATGGCGAGTTCGTCCTCGAACTCCAACGGCGAACGATTCATCAGATCCATCCCCTGCCGACGGTCCACGACCAGGCGGCCGCCGAGATGGAATCCGAGCTCGACTTCAGACCTGTACCGACCCCAGGCGCAGGCGTAGCCCGCGTCGAGGAGGCGCTCCATGATGTAGCCGTGCGTTGCGACGCGGCCGCGCAGCCACTCCAAGCCGCCGCCGCCGTTGCCGTAGGCGAGAAACACGAACGGAAGGCCGGTGGCGTCCGGTGACGGCAGGCGAAGGGCGTAGGGAACATAGAGGCCGTCCCAGGTCTCGGCCAGGTGATAGCTCACCGGCCGCGACGACCCCGGCACGGGTTCGGTGATCGTTGGATAGCTGCTCGGTGCGGGCATACGCCGCTCCCATCGTCTGGCTGTCGCAAACGATTGCAACCTATCACGAAGACGTCTCGCCGGCGCCGTGACAGTGTGGCGTGCGTAGCGTCGGGGGTTGTTGTGTTTCGGCTTCAGTTCATCTCGCAGGGTTGGCCGGCACCGAAAAGGCCATTGCGATCTCGCTTCGCGATCTCTTGGCGAGATGGTCTCACCATCGTAGGTGGCGCGCTCGATCCGGAGCGATCGCGTTGCCGCCCTGAGCTTGACGGCGGCGCGACTCCTTCGAGCAGAACTTGCATGCAGCAGTAGATCAGCCCCCAGCCCGGGCCGTCGATTCCTTGGATGGAGGCATTGGTCGATGGAGTCGCTAGGTGGGCAGGTGTGTTTCCGTGATGTGGGAAGCGCTGTCCCAGGATGCGAGCAAGCCGAGCGCGTGTGCGGTGGGTGAGGCCGGTTCGGCGACGTAGATAGTCATGGTGAGTCCGGGGTCTGAGATCATGTCGACGCTCTCGTAGGCCAGTTCGAGGTTGCCGACGGTGGTGTGGTGGAAATTCTTGCTCCCAGCGCCGTGGAGCCGGACGTCATGAGATCCCCAGCGACGGCGGAAATCCACACTGCGAGTCGACAACTCGCCAACAAGGTCGTGAAGCGCCTTATCATGAGGGTCCCGCCCTGCTTCAGTACGGAGGATGGCTACGCAGGTGTCGGCTGCGGTGTCCCAGTCGGGATAGAAGCGCCGGGAGTCCTCGTCGAGGAATGTGTAGCGGGCGAAGTTGGGCGTGTCACCGGGTTGGCTGTCGTAGACCGACGCGTGCATCGCCCGGCCCAGGTGATTGGTGGCCAGTAAATCCATCCGGCCGTTGCGAATGATGGCCGGGGGGCCGATGCCGTCGAGTACCCATTGCAGTGCGGGTCGCGGCGTCCAACGGACGCTGGGACGGCGGCGCGGGCGCATGCCGGCACTGGTGCCGTCCGCGGCATGGGCGAGATGGAACAGGTGCGCGCGTTCGGCATCGTCGAGTTGGAGCGCCCGAGCAAGTGCGTCGAGCACCGATGGCGATACCCCGCCCAAAGAGCCGCGTTCCAGTTTGGCGTAATACTCGACGCTGACCCCGGCCAGCATGGCGACCTCGCCGCGGCGCAGCCCGGGGACCCGGCGCTGGCCGATGTCGGGCAGGCCCGCCCGCTGAGGGGTGATCTTGGCCCGGCGCGATAGCAGGAACTCGCGGACCTCGGTGCGGTTGTCCACCTCTACGACGCTACGTCCCCCGCTCCCGGCGCGCGATGCACTACCGGTACACGTTTCGACAGGCAGTGCCGGGATCCGCCGGGAAGGCGTTACCTGGACGGTGAGCCCGCGGCGAGACTGGCCGGCGCCCTTGGGAGGACGATTGTGCGCGCCACGATGATGTACGCCCCTGCTGACGTGCGGGTCGAGGAGCGGCCCGAGCCCGTCGTCGAAAACCCAACCGACGCGCTCATCAGCCAACGCTGCCCGCCCGTTCGGTTCGGCCGAGGTGTCCTTCACCCCGTGCGCGCGCACTGCCTGGCACACCTACCCCGGCGGACAAACCCTCATCGTCACCGCCGGCAACGGGTGTGCACCCGAAGTCAAGCACTGGCACGGCGCGACCGGGTAGAAGTCGACGTCCGGTGCCAGCGGTGATCCGGCCCGGCACAGCGGTGGCCGCGGCAGCGCTGCTCACCGTACTCGTCGCCTGCAGCACCACGACATCGCTTGCGGATACATCGAAAAGTTGGACTTCAGCGATCGCAATGCCGTGGAGAAGATCGCGCGACTCGATGCCGCGCTGCCCATGACCGGGATGTCCGACGGCGATGACCCCACGCCGCGTGACATCGGCTGGTAGGCCCCAGCGGCGACATCGATACCATCGCCGACCAACTGGGCGACTTCACCGCCACCATCGAACTCGCGACCCGACTCGGCCGATCTCCGGTTGCACGGGTGTACCGCCAATACACCTACCCATAGGAACTTCCCGGCTCGACTTCTGAGGTGTTTCCTGAAGATACCCGGTGCGGCATGGACGCCACACCGAATCGACGTCAAAAGCGCAGCATCACAGTGTGATTGGCAGCGCCTCACGAACAAGGAGCAATTCGATGATCACCCAGCACACCCGCCGCACGTCGTTGACCCGAATCGCGGCGGGCGCGGCCTTGGTCGGCGTGTTGGCCGTTGCCGGCTGCGCACCGTCGAGCTCCGAGACCGCCGCAACCACCACGTCAGCCCTGTCGGGCCCCACGCCGAACCTGCCCGCCGGAGACATGTCGAACGGGGCGGCAAACTTCTACACCAGCGAGCGGGTGAGCGTGCAACCCGTGTCTTTCAAGAACCAGTACGGCATGACCGTCACAGGAAACTTGTTCGTGCCCACCGACATCGACCGCAACGCCGCCAACTCGGCGATCGTGGTCGGCCACCCGATGGGGGCGGTCAAGGAGCAAAGCGCCAACCTCTATGCGACCAAGATGGCCGAACGTGGCTTTGTCACGATGTCGCTGGACCTGTCATTCTGGGGTGACAGCGACGGGCGACCGCGCAACGCGGTCTCACCCGACATCTACGCCGAGGACTTCAGCGCAGCCGTGGACTATCTACGCACGCAGTCGTTCGTGGACGGCGAACGCATTGGCGCGCTTGGAATCTGTGGCAGTGGCAGTTTCGTCATCAGTGCTGCGAAGATCGACCCGCGCATCAAGTCGGTGGCCACCGTCAGCATGTACGACATGGGCGCAGCCAACCGCGACGGACTCCGCAACGCCGTCACCCTTGAACAGCGCCGTCAGATCCTTCAACGAGCTGCCGAACAGCGCGACGCCGAATTCGGCGGCGGGGAGACCGCGTACACCGGCGGCACCCCCGAGAAACTCACCGACCAATCCACCCCGATAGACCGGGAGTTCTACGACTTCTACCGCACCTCTCGCGGCAACAGCCCCGACACCAGCACGCAGCCCACGATGACCAGCAACGTCAAGTTCATGAACTTCTATCCCTTCAACGACATCGAGACAATCTCGCCGCGACCGATGCTGTTCATCGCCGGGCAGAACGCGCACTCCCGCGAGTTCAGCGAGGACGCCTACGCCCTCGCTGCTGAGCCCAAGGAACTGGTCATCATTCCCGGCGCCGGTCACGTCGATCTCTACGATCGCGTCAACCTCATCCCGTTCGACAAGCTGACCGGCTTCTTCCAGGACAGTCTGCGAAACGGGTGACGGGTCTTCACCACAACCGCGGGACCACACGGTGACGATTTGCCGACCCACGTCAGGAGTTCGAGCCATGCCGATAAGCACCACCAAGAACAGTCAGAACGATGACTTCGCGGGCAAGGTCGCGTTCATCACCGGCGCCGGGAGCGGCATCGGACGCGCCACGGCGCTGGCCTTCGCCGACCGGGGCGCCGCAGTGGCCATCGCCGACGTCTCGGCCGAGGCCAGCCGTGGTGTCACCGACGAGATCGTCCGCGCCGGTGGGCAGGCCCTCAGCCTCACGTGCGACGTCACCGTCAGCCGTGAAGTGCAAACCGCCCTACGACAGACCACCGAGGCATTCGGTCGCCTGAACTTCGCCTTCAACAACGCCGGCATCGAACAGCCGCCCACTCCACTCGCCGATATCACCGAGGACCAATGGCAACGCGTCCTCGACATCGACCTGCGAGGGGTGTTCCTCTGCATGAAATACGAGATCCCGCTGATCCTGGCCGCGGGCGGCGGCGCGATCATCAACACCTCGTCGGGGGCGGGGGTCAAGGGCTTTTCAGGCGGGGGCGCCTACGGCGCCGCCAAACACGGGGTGATCGGACTGACCCGCTGCGCCGCACTGGACTACGCGGCGGCCAATGTGCGCATCAACGCCATCTGCCCCGGCATTATCGAAACCCCGATGATGGACCGCTTCTCAGGAGGCACACCAGAAGGACGCGACCGGGTCATCGATCAGGAACCCGTCGGTCGGATGGGCCGTCCCGAAGAGATCGCCTCGGCAGTGATGTGGCTCTGCTCCGATGACGCCGCCTTCACCGTCGGCCACGCACTCGTCGTCGACGGCGGACAGACGGTCGGCTGAACCACGTCGAGACTCGGCGGGTTCAGTTCTGCCGGAACCCGCACCGACCGGCCCGGGCGTGATTCAGCTTCAGTTCGCGTCCTGCCAGATTTCCAACTGGATGCCGTCCGGATCGCGGAGATAGGCCCAGCGCGAGCCGGCAAGCGGACCGTCGGTCAACGTGACGGGCGGACTGCTGAAGACGGCACCGCGCTCGAGCAGCGTCGAGTACGCCGAGTCCATATCGTCGACGCGGAAGCAGACGTGGGTTGCGCCGATGTCGCAGTTACGTGTGTCGAACGGCTTCCCGTCGGGGTTCGAATATTCGAGGAACTCCACATTGACGTTGCCGATGCTGATCATCGAGAATGTCAGCTCGGCGCCTTGGACACCGACACCGCGTTCCAGATCGGGCCCGGATCCATGGTTGACCGGGCCGGGAACGATGCCGAACATCCGCGAATACCACTCGAACGAACGCTTCATGTCACTGACCGTCAGGCCGACGTGGTGAACGCCCTGCAGGGTGAAGGTCACCTGGCTCCCTCCGTATTTAGCCGGCACGGCGCACCGACAGTGTCATCTAACACTATGCCTTGCGCTATGTGCAGTGGAGGCGAACAGGACCGCGCATTTGGCCTCGGCGACGCAAGGCGACCTGCTCATCGATGATGCGGGGCCGACCCGAATTCGATGATGGTTGTTCAGCAGCTATGAACACGGCCGTTCGATTGGCGAGCGCGGCTGGCCTCAGGCCGCCGGCGCCAGCAGAATACGGCTGAGTTGGGTCGTGGTTGTCACGCCGTCGTCATAGCCGCCCTCACCGCCGAGTGCGTTCATGATCGACAAGGTGTAGCGCTGCTGCGGACCGGCGAAGCCAACGGTGTTCACCACCCAACCGCCTTCTTCTTGCGACCACCCGTTCTTGTTACCCGGCATCATCGCGGGACCCGCACCCCAGACTCCCCACCGCTGTTGGCCGTCGACGCGTTGCATTTCCGCGACCACGGCTGTGGTGTCGGCGGGAGTGAGTCCGGTCAGCACGTAGTTCATCAGGCCGTCGAAGTCGTCGGCCGTGGCCTTCTGAAAGCCCCAGTACGGGAACACGTCACCAAATCCCGGTTGAGGACGGATGTTCGGCATGCCGTAGCGCGGAAAGTCGGCGTTGAACGTCTGCGCCGGTCCGCCATAACGCGACCACAACGTGTTGGCTGCCGCATTGTCTGATGAGCGCAGCATCGCGACCATGAGCCTCCGGTCGGCATCGCTGAGTCGGATCGCTCCGGCCCGCTCACGAGTGAGCAGGTCGGCAACCATCGCCAGCTTGATGGTCGATGCCGTCCAGATCGGAGCGCCGGCATGGGCGTTGCGATACCTGGCGCCCGTCACCCGGTCGCGCAGAACGAATCCGACGGTTCCGGGCCGGTTCGCCACGTAGTGCTCGGCTGCGGCGATGCGCTGCCGCAAATCGCATTGGGCGTCCGCAGCACCGCATGCCGCCGTGGCTCTCGGTTGCCCGCCGGCACTTGCGGCGACGAGCACCGTGGCGATCAGCGCGATGGTGAGCGAACGAGGGCGCATCGCCAGTCTCCAATTCCCGGATCCGTGACCCGGGCCAGAGTACCGACGCTCGCACCGCGTAGACGGTTTCAACACGGCTGACGCCCCTTGGTCGGGCCGGGCTGTGACGAGGGCGCCGTTTAAAATTTGCGGTTCCGGCAATTCAGTCTGCGTCAGCTTGGATCGTTAGACCGGAACGGACTCGCCAATGATTGTGCTCGGCATCATCCTGCTCTTGATCGGCTACTTCACTAGCCTCTCAATCCTTTACACGATCGGCGCCATCCTCATCGTGGTCGGTATCGTGTTGTGGATTCTCGGCGCAGTGGGCCGCCCCGTCGGCGGTCGAAAAGTCTGGTTCTAGCAACGTGGCGTGCAGCTGAGCTGAAATCGCCCTGGAGTCCCTTTATTTGGTGGCTACCACCAGGCACAGCAGATCGGCCGATCGGAGAACCTTTGTCAGTCAGAGGAATCCAATCCCGGATGGTTGATGTCAGATCGGGATCTGGAAGTCACTGCACGACGGTGAGACCGGCGAGCGCACACGCTTCGTCCTCCGCTGTGCCGGCACCGCTCACACCGACGGCGCCGACGACACTGCCCTCGACGAAGATGGGCACACCGCCGCCGAAGATGACGAAGCGGCCACCGCCGTTAGCATGCAGGCCGAACAGTTCGCCGCCGGGCGCGGCCAGGGCGGCGAGTTCTGAGGTGGCGGTCCGATTGGCCACGGCGGTGTAGGCCTTGTCGACCGCGAGCACGGGCCCGGCGATCTCGGCGCCGTCCATCCGGCCGAACGCGATGAGGTTCCCGCCGGCGTCCACCACGGCTGCGGACACTTGGATCGACCGCCGCCGGGCTTCTTCGTGCGCGGCCGCGATGATGCGGTTCGCGGTCACCAGGTCGACGGTCATGGCGTCATCACGACGACAAGATAACCGACGTGGCGCCATATGTGCCCGTCACCCCGATCGCCGGCCACCGGCCACCCGGTCCGTCGATTCCACTCCGATGCTGCGCTCGGTGAAGGAGCTGCGATAGTCGCTCGGGGTGGTGCGCCGTTGTCGGACGAAATGGTGCCGATAGGTGGAGGCGGACTCGAAGCCCACCCGGGTCGCGATTTGTTCGATGGACAGCGCCGAGGACTCGAGGAGCGCCCGGCTGGCCTCGATTCGCTGGTCGATCAGCCACTTGATGGGAGTGGTTCCGGTGGCCTTGGCGAACTGACGCAGATAGGTGCGGCGAGACATCGCCGACTGCTCGGCCATGTCGTCCAACGAGATCGGCGAAGCCAGGTTCTGCAACGCCCACGCCATCCCGGCGACGACACCTCCGTCGGTGGTCGGTTCCGCCACCGGATTCTCGATGTACTGCGCCTGCCCGCCGGGGCGATGCGGCGGCACCACCAAACGCCTGGCGATGTCGTTGGCAATTCGGGCGCCATGGTCGGACCGGACGATGTGGAGGCACAAATCCAGGCCGGCGGCACATCCTGCGCTGGTGAGAACGTCCACTTCGTCGACGTACAGCGGCGACGGATCGACGTCGATGGCGGGATAGCGCTGCTGCAGCAACTCCACATAGATCCAGTGGGTCGTGGCTCGCCGCCCGTCGAGTACTCCGGCGGCGGCAAGCGCGAACGCCCCGGAGCAGATGGAGACCAGCCGTGAACCCCGTTGCGACGCAGTCTTGATCGCCTCGACGACGACCGGCGAGGTCGGCTCCTTGACGTTTCGCACACTCGGGATGATCACGGTGTCCGCGGCCGCCAGGGTGTCCAATCCATACGCGACCTGCACGGTGGCTCCGCCGAGCATGCGCACCTGAGGCGTCTCAGCGCACAGCTTGACCGCGTACCAGGGTCGGGGAATACCGGCGGAGAACGTCTCTGACAGGTCCGTGATACCGAAGATCTCCCCTGCCAGACCGGACTCGTAACCCGACATCCCGTCGTAGGCGAGGATAGCCACCATGTGCATGTCACTATATTAATGAATATAGGCTCTAGTGCCACTGTTCGTGGCGTGGCCCGGGCGCGACGATCGAGAGATGCTCTACAAACGTCCGTCTCTATGGAGTCGCCTGCACCGCCACCGCGGCTTCCAAGTCATGGCTGCGCTCGCGGCCGGATTCCATGCCGCCAACGGGATCAGACACGGTGTGCAGCCATCACCGTGGTCTGCGGCGCGCACTCTCGAGCCTGGTCGACGTGTCGCCGACCGTATCGAGAAGCGGCTGTGAGGGGGCAGTATGAGAAGCAGCGCATCCGCGGATCGGCGGCTGCACGCGACATGACGAGGTTGCGCAACCATGACCAGGGACGTCCCCGAATCAGCATCCGTCGTCGTCATCGGCGGCGGCGTCATCGGCACCAGCGTCGCCTGCCACCTGGCCGGCTCCGGGGTCACCGACGTCGTCCTGATCGAACGAGACGAACTGGCCAGCGGCTCGACCTGCAAGGCCGCCGGCGGCGTGCGCGCGTCGTTCAGCAACCCGGCCAACATCGAAATCGGGCTACGGGGACTGGAGGTCTACTCGCGGTTCAACGAAATGTACGGCCAGGAAATCGACTTCCACCGGGACGGCTACCTGTATCTCCTGTGGGACCAGGACAGTGTCGACAATTTCACCGCACAGGTCGCTCTGCAGAACCACCTCGGCGTACCGAGTATGATCGTCGACCCTGCTCAGGCTCAACGCATTTCACCGTTGATCAATACCGACGGGATGGCCGCCGCCTGCTGGTCACCGCGCGACGGCAAGGCCACCCCCGAGGCGGTGACCATGGGCTACGCCACGGCCGCGCGCCGCCACGGCGCTCGTATCGTGCGCCACTGCGAAGTCCTCGACGTCGCCGGCGATGCCGGCGCCATCACCGAGGTCATCACCACGAACGGCCGCATCAAGACCGACACCGTCGTATGCGCAGCCGGCGCCTGGTCACGCCAGATCGGCGCGATGCTCGGCGTCACGATCCCCGTGACACCGGTGCGCCGACAGATCGCTTTCACCGAACCGCTGACGGAACTGCCGGCGGAGTCCCCGTCGCTGACGATCGATTTTCCGTCGAGCTTCTACTTCCACCCCGAGGGCAGCGGACTGCTGCTGGGTTGGTCGGACCCCGACCAGACGCCTGGATTCAACCTGCGGTTCGAACTCGAAGACTGGCTCGTCGGCCTCGGCACGATCGCCGAGCGCTGCGCCCCGGCAGTCCTCGATTACGGCATCAGCAGTGGCTGGGCCGGACTCTACGAGGTGACGCCGGACCGCAACCAAATCATCGACCGGAGCACCGAAGTCGACGGTTTGATCGTTGCCACCGGGTACTCGGGGCACGGCTTCCTGATGGCTCCCGCGACCGGGGAGATCGTGCGCGACCTCTTTCACCGAATCACCCCGAAGTACGACATCCGGGACTTTGCGCTCGCCCGATTCACCGATGCCGAGGTGCGCCCGGCCGAAACCAACATCGTCTGACCGCCGCGTCGCAGCCATCGCGTCAGCTCAGATCTGGTTCCCAGTGAGCTCATGCCGAGGACCTAGCTTCGCGCGCTTGACTGTCAGCATGAGCGACGACAACGCGTTTCGAGGGCACACCCGGGACTCAGCCGACCATGAGGTCATCTTGATCACCCACGCCGACACCGACAGCGGGTTCACAGCCGCCCGCGCGCTGCTCGCCGCGGGCAAACGGGTGGTGGTCACCGCCCGCAGCCCCACATCGTTGAGCCGAATACTGCTGGGACAGCGGGTAGATCACGTTCTCGCGATCGCCGCTGATTGCGACGACGCAACACAACTCGAGAGCGTGCTCCGGCGGGCGGAGACACGGCTGGGAGTCGTGACACAAGTGATCGACGGCTGCCGCAGTCAGCTCACCAACGCTGTGAGAACGGCGCCGCTCTCGATCGCCTCCTAACCCCTGCGCCCGCGAAACCGCGTCCCGGACTGCTCGGAACGACCGGAACGGTGGAATCAGTCGATCTCGACCCAGTCCAGGGTGCGCGAAACCGCCTTGCGCCAGCCGGCATGGCCTTCGGCGCGCTGCGCATCGGACCACTCCGGCTTCCAGCGCTGCGATTCGTTCCAATTTTCGCGCAGTTCGTCGGTGTCGGCCCAGAACCCGACCGCAAGACCGGCGGCATAGGCAGCGCCCAGGGCGGTGGTTTCCGCGACCACTGGCCTGCTGACCGGAACACCGAGGATGTCGGCTTGCAGCTGCATGCACAGTTCATTGGCCGTCACGCCGCCATCGACCTTCAGCACTTCCAGTCTCACTCCGGAGTCGGCGGCCATTGCGTCGATGACGTCGCGACTCTGATAGCAGATCGATTCCAGCGTCGCCCGGGCGAGATGTGCATTGGTGTTGAATCGCGACAACCCGACGATCGCACCGCGCGCGTCACTGCGCCAGTAGGGGGCGAAGAGACCGGAAAATGCCGGCACGAAGTACATCCCACCGTTGTCGTCGACCTGACGGGCCAGGCTTTCCACCTCGGCGGCACCGGAGATGACGCCGAGCTGATCGCGCAGCCACTGCACCGCCGAGCCGGTGACAGCGATCGAGCCCTCCAGCGCGTAGACCGGCTTCGCCGGACCGCCATCCTTGCCCGCGAATTGGTAGCAGACCGTGGTGAGGAGTCCGTTCGCGCTGCGCACGAGCTCCTCGCCGGTATTGAGCAACATGAAATTGCCGGTGCCATAGGTGTTTTTGGCCTCGCCGGGGCTGAAGCAGACTTGCCCGACGGTCGCGGCCTGCTGGTCGCCGAGGTCGCCGGTGAGCGGAATGCCCGCGGCGCCGCTCGGCAGGCGGAGTTCGCCATAGCCGCGCGGATCCGATGACGGCCGGATCTCCGGCAGCATCGCACGGGGAATCTCGAAGAAACCCAGCAGCTCGTCATCCCACTGCAGAGTCTCCAAATTCATCAGCATGGTGCGACTGGCGTTCGTCACATCCGTGATGTGCACTCCTCCATTGACCCCGCCGGTCAGGTTCCACAACAACCAAGTGTCGGTGTTACCGAACAGGGCGTCGCCGCGTTCGGCGTCGGCACGCACGCCGTCGACATTTTCGAGGATCCACTGCACCTTGCCCGCCGAGAAGTAGGTCGCCGGCGGCAGACCGGCCTTGGCGCGGATGACGTCTCCGCGGCCATCCCGGTCCAACGCGCTGGCGATCCGGTCGGTTCGGGTGTCCTGCCACACAATGGCGTTGTAGTACGGGCGGCCCGTCTTGCGGTTCCACACGACGGCGGTCTCGCGCTGATTGGTGATGCCCAGCGCGGCAAAGTCCGACGGTGCCAGGCCCGAGGCATTCATCGCCGTCTGCAGCACCGCGCTGCTGCGCTCCCAAATCTCGACGGGGTTGTGTTCCACCCAGCCGGCGCGCGGCAGGATCTGGGCGTGCTCGAGCTGATGCTTGCCGCGCTCGTTTCCGCCGTGATCGAAGATCATGAACCGCGAACTGGTGGTGCCCTGGTCAATTGCTCCGACGAAGTCGGCCATCACATCTCCTTCGTAGATGGGCGGTTTTGTTCAGCAGCTCGAGGTCGAAACCTGTTAGCCCGCTATGTGTTCGGGCTCGTCGGATGCCGCGGGGAGATGGGGCTTGATCAGGTAGACGTAGAGGGCGCCGCCGATGAGGCCACCGACGATGGGACCGACGATGGGAACCCAGAAATACAGATCGCCGTACTGGTCGCGGAACGTCCCACCGTATCCGGTGACGAACGCGGCCAAGCGTGGCCCGAAGTCGCGAGCTGGATTGATCGCATAACCGGCGTCGGTGCCCCATGCCATGCCGATGGCTACGACCAGCAGTCCGATGACCACCGGTGCCAGGTTGGCCAATGGCGAAGAGTTACGCAGGTCGGTGAGTGCGAAGATGACGAAGACCAGGATCATGGTTCCGATGATCTGGTCGCGCAGCGCACCGAGATCGCTGACCGGCAATGTGCCGTTGCCCGGCAGGGTCGAGAAGATGCCCTGGGTCTTGATGGTGTGGCCCGGATCCACCTTTGCGATCACCTCGGTGTAGTTCCACCGCACCAGAAGAGCCGCCACGAACGCGCCGGCGGTCTGCGCCAGCACATAGGGCGCGACCTTCTTCCAGCTGAAACCCGAAAAGACGGCGAGCGCAACAGATACGGCCGGATTCAGGTGGGCACCGGAGATCCGCGCTGCGACATAGATGCCCATCGTGACGCCCAGGCCCCAGGACCAGGCGATGCTGTCGTGGCCCCCGATCTCGCCCGCGACCACCTGCGCGACCACCCCGACACCGAACAGAATGACGATGAAAGTGCCGAAGAATTCGGCGATGAGTTCACCCGTCAGGCCGGGCACCATGGGCTTGATGGCGCCTCGCGCGTGATCGGCACGCGAGCGACCGCCATGTTTCTCGGTGGTGCTCGTCATCGAGGCTCTCCATTTCTGCGCTGAGCCCGGCAGACGGGGCGTACCGCCGGGCGGATGCGGCAAGTCCAGATCCAGCAGGCGGTGGGGTTCGAGCTCGGCCGGGTTGAAACGTTTCACGCAATCGCGAGCCTAAATGTAACACAAGTCACATGTCAACCGGCGCAATAGAATTGGGCAACACCGTACCGTGGAGTCGCAGTCAAGGTTGCTGTCAAGACGATGGCAAATTCGCCGCCGGCAAGGGCCAGGGGGCGCAGGTCGTTCTCGGCGCAGACCATGACCAGCACGAGCCGAGGTGAATGAATTTGGGTGACAACGCCTTCAGCGAACCTTCGCTTCTTCTCCACATGGGCCCGCGCTTCTCTGGACACAGCGCAACTTGGAATGAGACGTGCGATCGGTTGACGTGTGGTCGCTGGTCGACACCGCGGCGAATGCCGAGTAGGCCACCACCAGCGTGGGCTACCGAAGCGGTCAGCCTCGAATCTCGTTGAGATAGTTGTAGATCGTGTAGCGGGTGACGTCCAGCTGTCCAGCGACATGATCGACGGAGTCCCGGATGAGGAAGAAGCCTGCTTCGTCGAGTTCTCGAACGACGGCCGCTTTGTGATGCTTCTTCATCTGGACTGGCGGCACGCCGATCTTGGCGATCGCGCGATCCACCAGGAAGCGTTGCAAGCTGTCGACGTCGGGCGGGAAACTCTCCTCGCGTTGCGGAGTCTCGGACGAAGCGGCCTCGGGCAGTTCGCTGTTCAGGCACAGACAGCCGATCGCCACACCATCGGCGTCTCGCAGGAACAGCGTGGAGGAACGGATCGGCCGCCCGTCAGGGCTGTTGGTGCGGTAATTGATGAGGTCCTGGGTGGTGCCGCGGCGGATCAGCCCCAGCAGCAGATCGGTCATCGGTCCACCGACCGGACGATTGGTGAGATCACCGGCAATGGCTGTAATCGAGTCCGGCAGCCGGGACAGATCGTGCAGCAGCACCTCGTTGCCGGGCCCCAGCATGGCCGCCAGCCCGTGTACCGCCGGCACCAGCGACGCGAGCAGTTCGTGCGTGACGTTACCCATGGCGGTCGGATGGGGCGTCGGGTCGGCTCGACGCGGCTGCGACAGCGAAGCCAGGGCGGCCCTCAGTTGCTCGGCGCTCTCCAGCGAGGTCGAGGCGTGCGGCGACAGCCGAATATGTTCGGGCCGAACGGTTGCCGCGATACCGGCCGCGTTGAGGGCGGCACCGATCTGCTCGGGCGGATGCTCCGGCAGCGTGAACGCCAGAATCCCGGCCCGCCGCTCGCGTGCGGACACGATCTGCGCGCCATGGGATAGGAGCACGTCTTCGAGTGCCTCGACCCGCTCTGCGATGTGCGCGGCGATCGGGTCGACGCCCGCCTCCTCGACCAACTCCAGCGCTGCGGCGAACGCTCCGGAGGTCACTGGGCTCAAGTTCGATATCGACCACGCCGCGGCCGTGCTGTCAGGGGGGTGGATCTCGTCGTCGAACAGGCCGGGGTCGCGCGCTCCGGTCCAGCCCGACAGCACCGGGTCCATCCGTTCCAGCGACCGGTCCGACAGCATGGCGAACCCGGTCCCCCAGCCGGCCCGCAGCCATTTCTGTCCGCCCACGACCAGGATGTCGGCCACCTCCCACGGTGCCTCGATCACGCCGAAACCCTGAATGCCGTCGACGACCAGCAGTCGGTCGCCGACGATTTCACGCAAGGCGGCGAGGTCGGCGCGGTAGCCGGTGCGGTAGTCGACGGCGCTGACCGAAACGGTCGAAATATCGTCAGTGAGGGCCTCGGCGACCCGGTCCGCCGTGACGTATCCGGCCGGCAGGCGGCGCACAGTCAGTCGTCCGGCCTGCTCGGCCCGGGCCCACGGGTAGGTGTTGGCCGGAAACTCCCCGGCCGACACCAGGACCGTGCCGCCCGGAGCATTGAAAGCCGCCTGCAACAGCCCGAGGCTGGTGTGCGGCTGCAGGACAATGTGGTCGATGTCGCTGCGGCACAACCGCGCCGCGGCAGCCTTGGCGCGGGTCTCCTCCCTCATCAATTCGTCAACAGTGGATGGCCCCGCGTGCGTCGCGTTCTCCGATAGCCGTGCCGTGGCGTCCAGGACGGCATGCGAGGGTGGTCCGAAGCGGGCGAAGTCGAGATAGCCCGCCTGCTCCGAGAACTGCAGCAGGTAGCGCGGCGAGATGGGCCTCACGCCAGCACCCGTGCCAGAAATTGTTGCGTGCGTACGTGTTTCGGCGTCTTCAGAACGCTCTCGGGTGGGCCACTCTCCACGACCACCCCATCGGCCATGAAGACCACCTCGTCGGCGGCTTCGGCGGCGAATGCGATCTCGTGGGTGACCACCACCATCGTCATCCCCTCTTCGGCCAACGTGTTCATCACCGACAGCACCTCGCCCACCAGCTCGGGGTCCAATGCCGAGGTCGGCTCGTCGAACAGCATGAGTTTGGGTTTCATCGCCAGGGAGCGGGCGATCGCGACGCGCTGTTGCTGACCCCCGGACAGCTGAGCCGGGTAGGCGTCGCCGCGCTGGGCCAGGCCGACCCGGTCGAGCAACTCGAGTCCGTCCTTGCGGGCGATGTCGGCAGCGATGCCCAGCACTCGGATCGGGCCCTCGATGACGTTCTCCAGAGCGGTGCGGTGACCGAAGAGGTTGAATCGCTGGAACACCATGCCGATATCGCGCCGCTGCTTGGCGACGTCGCGTTCCCGGAGTTCGTAGAGCTTTCCGTTGCGCAGCTCGAACCCGATCGGTTTGCCGTCCACCCACACCTGGCCGGCGTCGATGGTCTCGAGATGGTTCAGGCATCGAAGGAATGTGCTCTTACCCGCCCCCGACGGGCCGAGCAGGCACACCACCTGACCGCGGCGCACCTCCAGATCGATCCCCCGCAGTACCTCGGTATGCCCGTAGCTCTTCCGCACACCGATCGCTCGCAGCAGCGGCTCAGACACGGGCCCCCCTGGTCAGCGGGATGGCCCGCAGCGCCTTGGCGGCCTGCGCGGCAACGCTGCGCTCGGCGGCGCCGAACGTGCGCTCCAGATAGTGCTGTCCGACGCCCGCTACCGTCACCACCACCATGTACCAAATCGCCGCGGCGAACAGCGTTTCCATCACCAACAGGTTCTGGGATGAGATGTTGTTGGATGCGTGGAGCAGCTCTGTCACGCCGATCACCGACGCGATCGAGGTGCCTTTCAGCATGTTGATGAAGTCGTTGCCGGTTGGCGGGATGATCACCCGCATCGCTTGCGGAAGCACCACCCGACGCAGGGTCAGACTTGGCGCCATGCCGATAGACTTCGCGGCTTCGGTCTGCCCGCTGTCCACACTGTTGAGCCCCGCGCGGACGATCTCGGCCATGTACGCGCTCTCGTTGAGCGCCAACCCGAGCAGCGCCGCGGTGAATGCGCTCACCAGGACGTTGGTCGGCTCATCGAGGAGATATCCGCCGAACGGCAGCGGGATCGAAATGGTCGGAATGACCAGCGCCAGGTTGTACCAGATGAGGATCTGCAGCAGCACCGGGAGCCCACGGAACAACCAGATGTAGGCCGAGGCGAACCAATTGGCAACGGGATTAGCGCTGCGGCGCATCAACGCGATGACCGTCCCGATCACGACGGCGACCGACTGCGCGATGACGGCGAGCACCACTGTGTTGACCAAGCCGACGATCATCACGCGGTAGACCACGAAATCGGGGACGGCGGCCCAGTCGATCTGCGCCTGCGCCAGTGCGACGAGCAGCGCTGCGAGCAGGGCGATGATGACGACCGCGCTGACCCATCGTCCCCAGTGGCGGAGCCGGACGATGGGCAGGGCGTCAGGCTCAGGACGAGCGAAGCGACGGGGGGAAGGTTCAAGGCGAGCGAAGCGACGGGGGGAAGGCTCAGGGCGAGCGAAGCGACGGGGGGAAGGCTCAGGCTCCATTGATGGCGGGCTCCTTCAGCGCACCCTGTTCGACACCCCAGCTCTGCAGAATCTTGAGGTAGGTGCCGTCGGAGACCAGCTCGCCCAGCGCCCGGTTCACCGCATCCCGCAGTGCGGTGTTGGTCTTGGTGAAGCCGATGCCATAGGGTCCGCCTTCAATCGGCGGGCCGGGCACGACCTCGAACGTGTTGCCGTTGCCGGCGGTCCGGGAGATGTACACGGCGCTGGGCAGATCATTGAGAATCGCGGCGACCCGCCCGGTGCGAAGCTGATTCTGATTCTGGGTGTCGCTGTCGGTGGCCGTCACAGCGATGGCAGGTTGGCCGGCCTGCACGCATTTGTCACTCTGTGCGGCGGCGAATTTCTGGTGACTGGTGCCCTGCACCACGGCCACCTTCTTGCCACACAACGTGTCTGGACCGGAGATGCCGTCCGGGTTGCCCTTCTGCACCATGATCGTGATCCCGGAGGAGAAGTAGTCGACGAAATCGACCTGCTGCTGACGCTCCTTGGTGTCGTTCATCGCAGCCATGGTCATGTCGATGCGGCCGGACTGCAGGCTGGTGATCAGCGAGCCGAAAGCCATGTCCTGGTACGCCGTCTGCACGCCGAGTTTGGATCCAATGGCTTTGACCAGATCGACCTCGTATCCGATCGGCGTCTTGCCGTCGGTGGCGTAGAAGTTGTTCGGCGCCGATTGGATGTTCGAACCGACATTCACGGTTTTGGACTCCGCGATCGCGGGCGGAAGGGCGGCTGTGAGTGCCTGGTCCGGCTCGATGGTGGCGATGAGGGCGCTGTTGTCCGGGATCGCCGCGTGGCCGCCCCCGCTAGCCGGTTGGCTTGCGCTATCGCCGCCGACCCCGCTTCCACAAGCGGTGATACCGGCCGCAAGAGCCCCGGCAAGCGCCATGAAAACCTGGGAGCGGTGCCGCACGCGTGATCGCATCGTGACCTCCAAAGTGTGATGCGCGTGACACTACAACAGTTTGTTGAAGTCGTCTCTACAAAATGTTGAAGTGATGGCGCGTCGCCGGTGCGGCCGCTGTGCGGAACCGCATGCGCAGTAGTGCGATGCGATGTCCGCCCGCGCGCGTTTTGCCTATTACGCCTTCGAGAGAGATGACGCCATGGATGGGATCACCGTCGCTGCCTATCGTCCCGGCTCAAACGGACCGCGGACACTGACGTGACCTCAACGACCGCACTGCCGAGTTCCGTCGCCGGGTTGGATCTACATCTGGATCGTCCCGACGGCCGGGTGCGCGACAGCGTTATGGACGCCATCCGCGACGCAATCCGGTCGGGACGACTGACACCGGGCACCCGGCTGCCCTCGAGCCGCGCGCTGGCCGTCGACCTCGGTGTCGCCCGCAACACCGTGGCGCGCGCATACGCCAAACTCATCGCCGAGGGTTGGCTGACGTCACAACACGGCTCGAGCACACTGGTCTCCGACCGTGCGGCCGAGGTTGTCCGGTCCGTCGCCACACCGCCTCCGCGACGGACGTTGCCCCGAATAGTCCACGACCTGCGGCCCGGCCATCCGGACCTGTCGTCGTTTCCACGCTCAGAGTGGAGCCGCGCCGTCACCCGTGCCCTCAGCACGGCGCCGTTCGAGGCGTTCGGCTACACCGACCCGCACGGCCGGCCCGAGCTTCGCCACGCTCTCGCCCAGTATCTGGCCCGAACCCGGGGAGTTCGGACCCGACCGTGCCACATCGTCGTGTGCTCAGGGGCGGCCGAAGGACTGAGGCTCGTCGCCGGCGCATTGGCAGACGCCGGAGTTGCCGCGGTGGGCGTCGAGGCGTTCGGCCTTTCCTCGCAGCGGGGGTCCCTCGCGGCGGCGGGATTGCACTGCCCCCCACTGACACTGGACGCTCATGGTGCCGACGTCACGGCTCTCGACGACATGGCCGAGGTGGGCGGTGTCCTCCTCACACCTTCGCACCAATTCCCGCTCGGCATGTCGCTGCATTCCGACCGCCGCGCGGCGGTGGTCCATTGGGCGCGACGAACCGGTGGCGTGATCATCGAAGACGATTACGACGGAGAATTCCGATACGACCGTGGCCTCATCGGCGCGCTACAGGGCGTCGATCCCGAACATGTGATCTATATGGGGACCGTGAGCAAGTCGCTCGCGCCGGGGCTTCGACTCGGGTGGCTGGCATTGCCCGAACGACTCGTCGACGCGGTGGCCCGGCAGAAGGGTGAAACCGAGGAGACGAGCGGCTTCGTCGAGCAGTTGGCGATGGCCGAGTTCATCGCGTCCGGTTCCTATGACAGACACATTCGCACGATGCGTGCCCAATACCGACGCCGCCGTGAAGAATTGGTCTCCGCTGTCGCCCGGTCATCACCCGAGAGCACCGTTACCGGGATGCACGCGGGTCTGCATGTGGTGCTCGAGCTTGCCGGGGGCGACGGGAGTGGACTGTCTCGTCAACTCGCGTGGCGACAGCTCGGCGTGAGAGGACTTGATCAATATCGTCATCCCGAAACCGACAGCCGACGCGACGGTTTGGTGATCGGGTATGCGGCACCCTCGCCGAGCGCATGGTCGGGGGCGCTGGATGCGTTGGTAAGTTTGCTGCCCTGATCTGACCGGCTCAACTGGCCCCTTCTCGGCGCGCCGAAGTGGCCCACGACGACTGCGATACCGCGGTTAGCGTCGAAGCATGCTGGAGGTAGGTAACACCGTGACTACCGAGCTGCGCCCGCCGGCACGCCGGCTGACGTCGATGCGAGCGGTCGTCGCGCGTGAGCGCGCTGCCGGTATTGGCGGGCTGGCAGTGACAGAGATGCCCTATCCCCATGCCGCCGAGAACGATGTCATCGTGCAGGTGCACGCGGCGGGCTTCAGTTCGGGCGAACTGGACTGGCCGGGCACCTGGACCGACCGTGCCGGCCGAGACCGGTCACCGACCATCCCCGGCCACGAAGTCTCCGGGGTGGTCACCGAATTGGGCTACGGCACCACCGGGCTGACCGTCGGCCAACGAGTCTTCGGGTTCACCGACTGGTGCCGAAACGGCACGCTGGCCGAGTTCGTTGCGGTGGAGGCGCGCAACCTCGCGCCGTTGTCGGACGGGATCGACCACACGGTGGCCGCTGCCCTGCCGATTTCGGGGATGACGGCATGGCAGGGACTTTTCGTTCACGGACGACTCCGGGCGGGACAGACCGTCCTCATCCACGGTGCTGCCGGATGCGTCGGATCGGTCGCTGTGCAGCTCGCCCGTGAGACCGGCGCCTGGGTGATCGGCACCGGTCGCGCAGCCGACCGCCAGACCGTGCTCGGGTTGGGCGCGCATTATTTCGTAGACCTGCACCATGACGGGCTGGCGGGCATCGGCGAAGTTGACATGGTGTTCGACGTGATCGGCGGTCCAATCCTTGATCGCTCGGCGGCATTGGTCCGTGCGGGCGGAACCCTGGTCAGCGTCGCCGAACCACCGCGAGTCCAGCCCGACGACGGACGGGCCGTCTTCTTCGTCGTCGAGTCCGACCGCGTCGCGCTCGCCGCACTGGAGCGCAGGGTGCGGGACGGACGGCTGCGTCTTCTCGTCGGGACGACATGCCCGCTGGAACAGGCTCCTGCTGCATTCGACCCGGCCGATCGTATTCGCGGCAAGGTGGTGATCCGCGTCATCGACGATGGGCAGCCGGCGACCAATGGGTCGATCCCCGAATTGGGTGGATCGCGGAACCTGTCACCGAAGTAGCGGTTCGAGACTTGGCGGTGGCACGCGAAGTCGCGCTTCGGTGCGCCTACCGCTGGACGTATTGACCGTCGCCGCAGACGAGGTTCGCCTCAAAGTCACATCCCAGCAGCACTTCTCGGTGCCACACCGAGGGGGGCATCACGCGCCTACGAAGGCCCTTCGACGTGGGTCCCCATCAATCATGAAAGGACATCGTCATGGCGAAGATCCTCGCGTACCAGCCTCCTGCGATGGGTCATTTCTTTCCGATCAGCCTGCTGCTGACGGAGCTTCGTAACCGGGGGCACGACGTCGCGTTGCGCACCCTTGCCGTCGGTGTGAACACCGGTCTCGACATGGGTTTCGCCACCGAGCCGGTCGATCCCCGCATTGAGGCCATGCCGCTGGATGACGGCGGCGCGGCGAATCCGCTGGAGGCGTTGTTGCGAGCGCGACGTGCGTTCACGCGGCGTGCCGAGTATGAAGTCCCCGATCTGAGGAAGGCGATCGACGACGTTCGCCCGGACGCGCTGATTGTCGATCCGAATTGCTGGGGAGCATCCGCAGTCGCCGAAGCCAGCGGGTTGCCATGGCTCTCGTTCTGGGCCTTCCTGCCTTATCTGCGGTCGCAAGGAGTGCCGCCATGGGGGCCCGGCCTGCGGCCGTGGCCGGGACCGGTCGGCCGGCTCCGAGATGCGCTGTACCGGCGCAAGTTCACTGCGCTCGACACGTGGGTCCGCCCGCACAACAACATTCGCGCCCGGTTCGGCCTCCGCCCGCTCACATCCCCCGACGACTACGTACGGCGGCCGCCGCTGGTTCTGGTCGCCACTGCCCAACCCTTCGACTACCCGCATCCGGACTGGGACGACTCCATCCAGTTCATCGGCGCCTGCTCCTATGATCCGGCGCCGTCGACTGTGCCTGACTGGCTGGCGCAGATCGACCGACCGATTGTTCTGGTATCGACGTCCTCAGAGGACCAAGGCGATTCCGGGCTGGCGCGCGTAGCGCTGGTCGCACTGGCAGAGGAGCCGGTCCACATCGTGGCGACCTTGCCGGCAGGCGTGCCGGAAGAGATCGGGGCACCGGCCAACGCCACGGTATGCGAGTTCGTGCCCCACAGCCAGGTGCTGGAGCGCGCGGCATGCGCCATCACCCACGGCGGAATGGGCGTCACTCAAAAGGCTTTGGCGCGCGGAATACCGGTATGCGTAGTGCCGTACGGACGCGATCAGTTCGAGGTCGCGCGGCGCGTGGAGGTGGCGAAATGCGGCACTCGGCTGCTGCCCAAGCATCTCACCGCTCCCCGGTTGCGCGAGAAGGTTCTCCAGGCCACGGCGATGACCGCGGGCGCCCGCCGCGTCGCCGCCGGATATGTGGCGACCGGCGGCGTCGCCCGTGGTGCCGACCTGATCGAACAACGAATACTCACCTCAACACGACCGGAGGTCTCATGACTCTTCCCGCAGTGCTTCTCGTCCCGGGCGCCTATCACAAGCCCAGCCACATGGATCCCCTGGTAACCGAATTGTCGGGTATCGACGTACATACCGTGGCTCTGACAAGCAGCGGTGATGACCCGGCCGCCCTGAAGGACATGCATGCGGACGCCGAAGTGATCGCGCGAGCAGCCGCAGCCATTGACGGGCCGGTCGTTGTGGTCGCTCACTCCTACGGCGGCGTACCGGCCACCCAAGCATTGTCGGACGCGAAAAACGTCGGACGGATAATCTATCTCGCCGCAATGCAGCTCGACGCCGATGACTCGTGTTTATCTCCCGCCGGGGGGGTGCTGATGCCGTGGGCGAAGCGCCACCGCCGTGAAGGAATCGGCGACTACCTCGAAGCTACGACGCCTATGACCACCTTCTACAACGACGTCGATACCGCGACCGCTGAACGTGCTGCCGCCCAAGTCTGTTATCAGTCCTACGCCTCATTCGAGCAACGCCTGACCGAAGTAGCGTGGCGGACCATCCCGAGCACCTACATCATCTGCGAGGCAGACAACGCGATTCCGGTGGCCGCACAGGAGCAGATGGCTCGGCGAGCCGATGATGTCCATCGGCTCACGTCGTCGCACTCTCCATTTCTGTCGCAGCCCGCCGCGGTCGCCCGGCAGATACGGCTTTCGCTGGGCGGTGAAATCAGTTTGCCGCAAAACGGCGTTTTACAAGAATCACGAGAAAGGAAGAAGCAATGAGCAGCCCCGACCTGAAATTCAACGCTGCTGCCGGCGCTGAATTTCCGCAGACGCCGACGGCGACGGCCGCACTCGCCGTGGCCACCCGTTTCTACACACCCGCGTTGCTCAACCACTGCGTCCGCTCCTACTTGTGGGGCAGCATGTACGGCGCAGCGCACGGCATCACCTACGACGACGAGCTGCTCTACGTCTCGGCGATGCTTCATGACATCGGCCTCACCGACGCGTTCGACAGTCACCGACTGCCCTTCGAGGAGGCGGGCGGCGACCTGGCATGGGTCTTCGGTGTGGCGGCGGGTTGGCCGGCTGATCGTGCAGCCAGGGCGACCGAGATCATCGTGCTGCACATGCGCGGCGACATCTCTGCGGACGCCGACCCCGAGTCGCACATCCTGCAGGTCGCGACCAGCTGGGAGATAGTCGGACGGCGCCCAGAGGAGTTCCCAGCGGAGGCAAGGGCCGAACTACTCGCCCGCTACCCCGGGGATGGATTCGGTAGCGAATTCCTGGCGTGCTTCAACGACCAGGCGAATCGCAAGCCGGGCAGCGCCGCCGCCGCATCGGTTGCCAACGATGTCGACGGACGCATCAAGGCCAACCCGCTCGACGGCTAGGCGTCTATCCACTGGACCACGGCGCCGACGTCAGCCCGCGGTTCAGTCGCGAAGTACGGGGACGACGAGGTCGAGCGTGGGTTGGACGTGCTGCTCCAACGAGTCTGTGTCGGTGGCTGCCCACCGGCAGAGGGCGCCGATGAAGGAGTCCTGCAGCAGAAAGGCGGCGGCCCCGATGTCGAGGTCCTTGCGCAGTTGCCCGGCTTGCCGGCCCTCGTCGAGGACCGCCCGGATCGATTCGGCGGTCTGACCGTGGCCGGCGCCGAACGGACCGCCACATCGGATCCAGATGCGGGTCATAGGACGCCTGGCGACGCTGTCGGAATCGTAGAGCGCGGTGGCGGCTTGGAGGCCCTCGACGATGCGGGCGACGGCGTGCGGGGCGCTCGCCGCGGCGATACAGTCGTGGATCTCATCTCGGCGCCGGTCGATCCAGGCGTGAGTGACGTCTTCTTTGCCCGGGAAGTGGTTGAAAAAAGTACCCCGGGCCACATCGGCGGCCGCGGCGATCTGGTCGACGGTCGTCGCGTCGTAGCCCTGGGCGATGAACAGCTCGATGGCGGCATCCACGATCCGCTCGCGAGTCTGCTGCTTGCGTCTGGCTCGGCGGTCGATGGCGGTGATGCCTGTCACAACCGTGAATGTATCACAGTCCAAGATTGTACTTCAATATAGTGATCGGCTCGAGTGCCGACTGGCCGTCAGGTTGAGCACTGCGAAGTGTCGATTTGATCGTGAAAGGGGATCGCTATGTCAACTCCATCCGAGGCTCGCGAAGCGCGGCTCATGCGTCGATTCGACGAGTTGACCTCTTCGGACGCGCAGCTTGTTGCCGCTCAGCCTGATCCGGCGATCATTTCCGCACTTGACAGTTCCGACATGGGGCTCGTCGATGTGATGGGCACAGTGATGACCGGCTATGCCGACCGGCCCGCCCTGGGCGAGCGCGCCATCGAGTTCGTTCCCGACGCGGCCGGTCGCACGGTCGCGCAGTTACAGCCCCGGTTCGACACGCTGACCTACCGCGAGACATGGGCTCGGGTACAGGCGCTGGCGCACGCCTTGGCGGGTGAGCCCGTGCGGCCCGGTGACCGTGTCGCCACGCTGGGTTTCATCAGTGCCGACTACGCGATCGTGGACATGGCGCTGCCGCTGACCGGCGCCGTCGCGGTTCCGCTGCAGACCAGTGCGCCGCTGCAGCAGCTGCACGCGATCCTGGTCGAGACCGAGCCGGTGGCGATCCTGTGCAGCGTCGACCACCTCGACGCCGCCGTCGAGCTCGCGCAGACCGCGCACGCGCCCCAGCGACTGGTGGTGTTCGACTACCACCCGCAGATCGACGACCACCGCGAGGCGTTGCAGTCTGCCGCCGCACGCTTGGCCGACCTGCACGTCAGCGTCGAGGCACTCGATGAGGTGATCGCGCGGGGGGCGGCGCGCAGAGACAGCCCCCAGTTCGCCCGCGGTGACCGCAACGCTCTGCGAGTGCTCGTCTACACCTCCGGCAGCACCGGCACCCCCAAGGGGGCGATGTGGACCGACCATTTGGTGACCAAAGACTGGCGCGGATGGGTGGTCCCCGACTGGGACACCGACCGCACGCTTCCGGCCATCACGTTGAACTTCATGCCGATGAGCCACGTGATGGGTTGCACCATCCTGCATGCCACGCTCGGTGCCGGCGGGACTGCCTACTTCACCGCTCGCAGTGACCTGTCGACCTTGCTGGACGACCTCACCCTGATCCGTCCGACCAAGCTCGACCTGGTCCCCCGCATCTGGGAGATGCTGTTCCAGCACGTGCAGAGCGAAACCGACAGGCGAGCCCATGACGGCATCGACCGGGAGGCCGTCGAAGCGCAGGTGATGGCCGAGCAGCGCGAGAAACTCATTGGCGGGCGGCACTTCTCGGCGACGTCAACGTCCGCGCCGCTCTCTGCGGAGCTGCGGTCCTGGGTCGAGCGGTTTCTCGACATCCAGCTGCTTGAGGTCTACGGCTCGACCGAGGACAGCGTCGTGCTGGTCGACGGACGGATCGCCCGTCCACCGGTCACCGATTACCGACTGGTCGACGTGCCGGATCTGGGTTACCTCAGCACCGACCGTCCGAATCCGCGCGGTGAGCTGTTGGTCAGGTCACGGGATGTGATCCCCGGCTACTACAAACGGCCCGAGGTTACCGCCGAACTGTTCGACGCTGACGGCTGGTACCACACCGGCGACGTGTTCGCCGAGACCGCCCCGGATGAGCTGGTGTACGTCGACCGCCGCAACAACGTGCTCAAGTTGTCCCAGGGCGAGTTCATCGCGGTCTCCAAACTCGAGGCCGCCTACGGCACTCATCCTTGGGTGCGACAGATCTTCGTCTACGGCAACAGCGCGCGCTCGTATCTGCTGGCGGTGATCGTCCCGACCGACGAGGCGCTGGCTAGCGTCGGCGGCGACCTCGCCGCGGTCAGGCCGCTGCTGAGCGAGGCGTTGCAGCGCATCGCTCGAGACGCCGGACTGCGGTCGTATGAGATTCCCCGCGACTTCGTGGTCGAGACCACGCCGTTCACCCTGGAAAACGGTCTGCTGACCGGCATCGGCAAGTTGGCCCGCCCCCAGTTGAAGCAGTACTACGGCCCCGTACTCGAGCAGCTCTACGCCGACCTCGCCGACGACCAGGCCGACGTGTTGCGCTCGCTGCGCCAGGACGGCGCGGATCGGCCGGTGCTCGAGACCGTCAGCCGGGCCGCCGGCGCGCTGCTCGGCGCCGCCTCGACCGACGTCGCGCCCGATGCAGCGTTCACCGACCTGGGTGGTGATTCCCTGTCGGCGTTGACATTCGCCAACCTGCTGCACGCGATCTTCGACGTCGACGTCCCGGTCGGGGTGATCGTCAGCCCGGCCAGCGACCTGGCCGCCATCGCCGCCTATATCGACACCCAGCGCGGTGGTGGTAGCCGGCGACCCACCTTCGCGGCGGTCCACAGCCACAGTGCGGACAAGGCATACGCCAGCGAACTGACGCTCGAGAAGTTCATCGACGCCCAGACGTTGGCCGCCGCCCCGGATCTACCCCGCCCGAGCCGGGAGGTGCGCACCGTACTGCTCACCGGCGCGACCGGGTTCCTGGGCCGCTACCTGGCCCTGCAGTGGCTGCAGCGGATGAGCCTCGTCGGCGGCAAGGTCATCGCTCTGGTCAGGGCCAAGTCCGATGACGAAGCGCGCCGCAGACTCGACGCCACCTTCGACGGGCCTGACCGGAGCCTGCTCGAGCACTACCGGTCGCTGGCCGGCGAGCACCTCGAGGTCCTCGCCGGCGACAAGGGCGAAGCGAATCTCGGTCTGGCGCAACCGACTTGGCAGCGTCTGGCCGACACCGTCGACCTGATCGTCGATGCCGCCGCCCTGGTCAACCACGTCCTGCCCTACAGCCAGCTGTTCGGCCCCAACGTCGTGGGCACCGCGGAGCTCATCCGCATCGCGGTGACCACCCGCATCAAGCCCTTCATCTACATCTCCACGATCAGTGTGGGCGACGGCATCGAACCGGGCCGCTTCGTCGAAGACACCGACATCCGCGAGATGAGCCCCGTCCGCAGCATCGACGACAACCCGGCCACTGGGTATGCCAACGGCTACGGCAACAGCAAGTGGGCCGGCGAGGTACTGCTGCGGGAGGCCAGCGATCTGTGCGGTCTGCCGGTGTCGGTGTTCCGCTGCGACATGATCATGGCCGACACCACCTACGTCGGACAGCTCAACCTGCCCGACATGTTCACCCGGACGATGCTGTCGTTGGTGGCCACCGGGATCGCGCCCGGTTCGTTCTACGAGTTGGACGCCGACGGCAACCGGCAGCGGGCCCACTTCGAGGGGCTGCCGGTCGAGTTCATCGCCGACGCCGTCTCGACCATCGGCGCGCACCTCACCGCAGAGCAGAACGAGTCCTTCGCGACCTACCACGTGATGAACCCCTACGACGACGGCATCGGCATGGACACGTTCGTTGACTGGCTGATCGAGGCCGGCTATCCGATCACCCGGGTGCCCGAGTATGCGGCGTGGCTGGCACGCTTCGACAAGGCACTGCGGGCACTGCCCGAGGCGCAGCGCCGGGCATCTCTGCTGCCGCTGCTGCACAACTACCAGCAGCCCGAACAGCCGATCAACGGAGCTGTGGCGCCGACGGACCGCTTCCGGGCGGCGGTGCAGGACAACAAGATCGGACCGGACAAGGACATCCCGCACATCACCGAGCCGGTGATCGTCAAGTACATCACCGATCTGAAGGTACTCGGATTACTCTGACGCACAGCGGGACTGAGCAAAGTGTGGCTCAAACCCGTGGCGGCATCGCCTTTCTGATGGCCTCCGCGGACTCGCGATCACGGGTCTCGTACGTCTGCGCAGCCGTGGTCAGTTTGCCGCCGTACGCGTGCGTGTTGCCGGCGAGCGTCGCCAATTCCGCGGCCACCAAAGTCTGGGCCGCCTGGCATGCAGCGCCGGTCTGTAATTGCGGCACTGCCGCGGACGCTTCTCCGAGTGGTGCGTCGGCCTGCAATGCCGACAAACTGTGCCCCGCCTGTTCGAACTCGTGGCCGACGCTGCGCAGAACGTCAGGATCGACCTTCAGGATGCCGTCGGTGCCACTCATAGCTCGATCTTCGGATCGGTGTCGGCAGGGCGGGTCGGCGCGGGCATGCGATGTTGCAGCGCGGGAGGCATTGTCTCCGAGGGACTCTCATTTGGTATACCGGCCGCCGACGCGCTCTGCGCCTCGGACTGGCCCTGTTGTGCGCCGTCTTCGCGGTACCGGTCTCGGTTGTTGTCCGGGGACTCCTCCGCGGGGTTCTCGCTCGATTCCTCGGCATGGCGGCTGGCCAGATCGAGTTCGCCCGGCTGCACAACCGTGCCATCGCCGCCCGATTTGCCGAGTTGACCACCCGATCCGCCGAGCTGTCCCATCAGACTTTGAGCACCCTGCATGATGCCCTGCGGCACGGCCGCGGCCAGCCCCATCAGCTGCATCGGCAGCTGTCCGGCCTGCTGGGCCATCTGCATGGGCATGCCCATCAACGGGCCCATTTGCCCCATCGGGTTCGGCTGGCATGAGGCGGTGTTCTCGGCTGTGGAGGTGCCGGATTGATTTCGTGCTTCGATTCTCCTGCCGAGCATCTCGTCTGTGCGCTCGTAGGTGTCGGCGGCGGAAACCACCTTGGTGGCCGTGTCCGTCGCGCCCGCCTTCACGGTAGGCATCTCCGCCAGGATCGGGCCTTCGGCGAGTGGCACCTCTCCCGTGATCGCCGTCGACAACGGATCCGTGCCGCCGGGTGGGGTGAACGGCGGAGGCGCCAGGGGCAGGTTTCCGGCTTGGTCGAGGAGACCGAAACCGCCCTCCCGTACGAGTTCGAGGTCGATTGACAGCGGCCGGGTCATCGCGAGCCCATCTCAGAACCGGATGTTCCGCAGGACGTCGTAGACGCTGGCGATCCACAACAGCAACGGAATCACCGCGGCGATCGCGGCGCCATCAACCAACTCGAGAAGCCGTTTGGTCACCGGCGACACCCGCCGCACACCCTCGGCGGCGCCGACCATGATCATCGCCACGACCACCGCCGACGCATAGATCGCCAGTACGAGCCACGCACTGGCGGGATACCACTGAGACAGCTTCACCGTCACACCGGTCGGAATGACGACGGCCGCGGTCAGAAGCGACCATGCGCACCAACGCTCGGCGTAGAGGCGTGACCGGAACCCGCAGATCGTCGCAACCAGGCCGGCGACGATGAGGCTGTGCACGAAGAAATGTCCTGGTACGACGACCGCGATCGCGCCCACCGTCAAGACCAGTGCGCCGGCCGCCAGAAAGCCGACCAGCAGCCTCTTCGCGAGTTCAGTTCGTTCGGTCAGGCGTGCCGCGGAGTCGGGCACTGATGCGATGATCGCCTGCCACGTCGAGGTCTCCTCGTCGGAAGCGCCCATCGTCGCGACCGGATCGAGCAGTTCTTCGTTGGCGACCGTCTCGCCCGGCGCCGTATCGGCGGGAGCGCGATGCGCGCCACGGCGACAGTCAATTTGGCGGCGTTCGTCACGACGATCAATCCGAACGCGATGGCACCGGCGGGCACCCAGTAGTCCCACCCGTAGCCGTACCCGACGGCGGCCACGGTGACCGCGATCGCCGTCACCGCCAGGAACGACGCCAATTCCGCTCGTCTGCGCGGTCCCCCGCGGGTGGCCAACGTCAACAGCAGCACGACGGCGCCCGCGCCTGCGATCTGCGGCGCCCCCATCGAATCGACCCCGCGGGGCAACGGCACACCCAGCGCCGTCGCCGCGGCCCACACCGGCAGCGATGCCGCCAGCAGGCTTTCCGCCATGTCGATGGATTCGTACCGGTTCGACGACACCGCGCGGCCGATGAGCAGAGCGACGCCGAAGAATCCGAGCGCCACCGCCCACCACCAGGCACGGCCGGTTTCGGACCACACCTTTACGGCCACCGCCGTGATGACCATCGCCATCACCGGAATCGCCAGCGCGATAAAGTGGTTCAGTGCGCGCCGGTCGAATTCGGGCGACTCGTCGAGCACCGCGATCGCATCGATGACATCCTCGACGAGTGGCCGGTACCGCTCGGTGCGGCTCACGGAGACCAGGGTCAGCAGTGACCCGTCGACCACCCCTGCGTGGTCGAGCGACTCACCCGACTTCAACGGAGGCGAACCCGGCCGCGCGAACGCCCAGACACCCTGTGCCTTGAAGTCGAAGCCCGCCAACACATCAGCCGGCGTGTCTCCGAGCAGATCCGCCAGGACCGACACGGTGTCGTTGATGTACGCCTCGATCGGCGCTGCCGCGGGCAATACAAGATCGGTCATGCGCCGGCCGGTGAGGATCGTGACTCGGGTGGTCGACGGCCGGCCGGGCGTGACGCTCGATGAAGATGGTGCGGGGGCGGTGGTGGTCAACGGCGTTCGAGCCTGTCGAAGTCGTCGGACAGCGCCGCACCCAGTTCGACGATTCGGCGTCGGAATGACTTGCTCAGTAATTCCAGCTGAATCTCGGTACCCGCTGCGATGTGCTTGTCCCACGGCAACACGACGACCCGTCCGGGCGGGACGTGCCGTTCGAACTGCTCCACCACGTCCGCGACGTCGATGTTGGGCTTACCCGGCACGACGTGATTGATCACCACGCACGAGCGGCCCAACAGATCCTGGTATCCATTCTGCCGCAACCAATCCATCGTCACGGCTGCCTGGCGGGCGCCGTCGATCGACGCACTGGCGACGATCACCAATCCGGAGACCGTCGACAACACGCCGCGAGACGCCGGCTGGAACAGCCCCGCCCCGCAGTCCGCGAGCACCAGGTTGTAGTACCGCGACACGATGTTGGTCGCGCCTGTCCAGTCATCGTCGTTGAACTCGCGGCGCGCCCCGCTGTACTCCTCCGAGGAGAGCACTTCGAGGTTCGCGTCGTTCATGCTGGTGTACGCGCGGATGTCGTTGTAGCGCGTCAAATCCTGATCCGACAACAGGTCCGATACGGTGGCGGCGGACTGCCGCCCCGCCCGGTCGGCCAGATTGCCTCCGTCGGGATCGGCGTCGATCGCCAGGATCCGGTCACCGCGGACCTTGCTCAAGGTGGAGCCGAGGGCCACGGTGATCGCCGTCTTGCCCACGCCGCCCTTGAGCCCGAAGACGCCGATCTGGTAGGAGTCCCTGGCATTTCGACGGATACGGGTATGCAGATCGAGCTCGTACAGTTCGTCGGGGGACAATCCGAGATTGATCCGGGTCAACACGTAGAGCACATGCCGCCAGCCGCGCTGCGACGGCATCTTCACCGCAGAGCGGACACCCACGTGCGACAGCGCGTCGATGGCACGGTGGTTGCCCATCGCCGCCGCCGACGTCGGCGCCGGTTGGCCAACCGGCTGACCGCTCCGCCAGACGCCGTGGGTCTCGGTCTGCGGTTCGGCGAAATGCTGCGCCGGGGCCGGTGCCGGTGCGCTCCTCGGGGCCGGCGCCGGCATCGGGCGCGGCTGCTCATACCGCGCGCCCGTGGGGGCGGTGGCCTGGGCTGCCCGCATCATTCCATTGTTCGGAAAACGCTGCGGCCCAGTTGATTGCGGTGGCATCTGGGTGGTGATCTCAGCATGCCGCGGGGCAGGCGCGGGCACTGTCTGGGTGCGTGGCGCCGCGACGGGCGTTGGTCCCGACACTTCGCCGTGCCCCTGGCCGCCGGTCGGCTGCGGGCCGCCCTCAGCTGATGCCGGCGTATCGCGGTCGCTGTTCATACTGTCCTCGTCGGCGGTGTCAACCGTGTCCGGGGAGTGGAATAGCCGGTCATAGTCGGCCGACATGAGTACCTCTCATCATCTGTTGTGTGCAGCCGCGGCTCGAGGTGGGCGAGAAGATGCGAGCACCTGATCGCCCACCTCACCGCCGCCCGTTTCTAGCCGCTGGTGAACGAGTTGCCCACCATCTTGTTCGTCTGGGCCATTGTGTGGCCGGCATCGCCGATGGCGGCCGACAGATTGTGCAGGGCTTCGTTCATCTCGTTGGAGTTTTGCTGCCACTGATTGTGAGCCTCCTGCCACGATATGGACGCATCGCCCTCCCATATGCCCGCGAGGTTCTTGATGGCGCCCTCGCCTTCCTCGAGGGTGCTGCGTATGTATTGCGCCTGGGCCGCAATGTCACCCGAGGAACCCTCGATACCCATGAAGTCATATTCCATTGGCATGTTTCTCTTCCCTTCGGTTCTCTACTTGTGACTAGTGCCCGGGCACCAAGTTCGCGGCGACCTGGTTGATGCCGTCACTGCCGTCGATGTCAGCCGTCACGTACTGATGGCCACCTTGCTGAATGTTGTGCGAGATGTCCGAAAGAAGCTGCGTCTGCTTGCGTGCGGCCTCCTCGTACTGCGTCAGCGCCCGCTGTGCTGCCATGCCGGCCTGCTCGCTGTGCAACTGCGTGGCCAAGGCGGCGGCGGAGTTACCGACATTGTTCATCGCCGTCGTCAGCTGCGTTGCAATCGTGTCGAAGTTAGCCGCCGACGAGAACATCGCCTCGGCTTCAGTCGTCAACGGTTGTCCCATACTGACTCACCTACTCTCTTCTGATCCCCTAGTACTTCCCGCCGCAGGGAGCGGCGAGCCTTCCGACCGAGGTGCGGTCGGCAAGTTCGGCTGACCGATTACCAGTCGTCCTCATCGTCTTCGTCGAGGTCGTGCACCAGCGGAGCGGGGGCCAGCAGCCCCGGCTTCGATCCGCCGCTCTTGGCGCCGCGGCCCATCGTTCCGATCGGTCCTGTCCCACCCGCGCCGCCGGCACCCACGGGCGCCAGTCCTGCAGCGCCGGAAGCCGCGCCGGCACCGGCGGCCACCGACACCGGTGACATCGCCGGTTCTGCGGGGCCGCGGACGAGGCTCGCCATCAAGGGAGTGCGTGCCGACGAGCCGCCGGCACCCGGCAGCGATGCCGCGCGGACCAGGCCCGCACCCACCCCGGCACCGGACCCTCCGATCGCGGGGTGGTTCGAGAACGGTGGAGCGCCCATCAGGCCGACCTGCGCGCCCTTGTCGCCGCCCATTCCACTGAAGATTGATGTCATCTGCTGTAGCGGCTGGGTCAACTGTTGGAAGGGCTGCGAGACCCCCTGCATCGCCTGCTGGGGCATCTGACCGACCGAGGAGGCGAGTTGCGTCGCCATGGAGACCCCTTGTTGCATGCCCTGCTGCATCATCTGGTCCTGCGGCTGACCAAGTGTGCTCGCGTGTTTGGCGTCATCCTCGGCGAGGATGCCGGGGTGGGATGCGGCGGCCGCAGCCCCGCCGGCGGTGACCCCGACGGTCTGCACCGTGGCCTCTCCGCTGACCTTCGTGAACGTCGCGTTGCGAGCCATGGCGGCGGGCGCCCTCATCGCACCCGAACTCATGCCGAAGGCCTGGGCGCTCTCGACCATGCCTGGGACGACGACCGGCTTCGGCGGGCTGATCGGTTCAAACGTGGCGTTGACCGCCGTATGGCCCTCGTATACGCCCATCACCTCCGCAGCGAGATCCCACATCCGTTGGTAGTCGAGTTCGGTCAGCGTGATGGGAAGCCGGTTGATCTCCATGAAGTTCGTGGATTCGAGGACCGCATGGGTGACGTGGTTGAGCTCGATCTCGAACATCTGCGGCGTGGTCATCGCGGCGGTTGTGTAACTGGTCGCCTGCGCGCCGGCCTGCGCCGCCCGCTTGAGTGCCTGCAGCGATAGCATGCGTAGCCACAGAATCATCGGGATCGTTGCTGTGACCGCACTCTCCGCCGCGGTTCCGGTCCACAGCCCCTGAATCGCGTTCACGCTCGCCATCAACTCGTCGGCCTGCGTCTCGAGTTCGATGGCGAGCGTCTCCCACCCCGCGGCGGTCTGGAGCATGGGCGCTGCGCCAGCTCCGGTCGTCAACCGTGAGGTGTTGACCTCGGGTGGCATCGCACCCCAGATCGGGGGGATGAAAAAGGGAATTGTCGCCATGTCTCAACGGTCTCCGGTGCGGACCCGATGCTGCTAAAGGCCCGCCGCATTGGCGCCATCGGTAGTGGTGTAGGTGTTCGTGATCTCGATGAAATGTGCACCTAGGCGGGCGATTTCTTCCTGCGCTACCGCGTTCAGCGCCGTTGCCTGCGCATTCTCTGCCGTGAACGCGGCCATGGCGTGGGCCGACACTTCTTCAACACCTGCGGGTGCTTCCGGCGTCGCCGCGACCGCCGCAGTTGTTCCGGCCGCGAATCCCCGCAGTCCATTTGCGGTGACCTGTCCTCCGACGCCGATGACGCCTTCGTTGTGACTCAGATGATCCATTCGCCGTTTCTCCCAGATTTGTCGAAATCAGTGCTGATGCCGCCGTGAACACCCGGTAGCCATCGCTCGATCCTACCCAAGTGATTCCCCGATCGATTTGCTGACTTAAATACTAGACGTTGCTGTGTGCCCTTCGATCCTAACCCGGTGCGAGGTGTGCTTCTGCCACCTATTCCTCGGGCGGATCGACGTACGCCGCCTGGATCACCTCTCTGCCGTCCGGGGTGACGAAGAATGCCTGCCCTGGTGGCCTTCTTTTGACCAGGATCTCCCTGGCCGGGAAATCGGCCTTCTCGCCGGACAGGAACATCGTCGGCGTCCCCGCGCCGTAGGCGGTGCCGACGAACTTGTCCATGGACGCCCGGTGCGCCTGGCTCATCTGGCACGTGACGATGAGGTGCAGGCCGATGTCGGCGGCCGCGGGAAGCAAGGGCGCCAGCGGCATGGTGGGCAGCCCCATCCCGCCTGCGGCGACCACCATGTGCCAGTCGTCGACCAGCAGCACGATGTCGGGCCCGGTCCACCAGGACCGCGACCTCAGTTGCGCAGCGGTCAGGTCGGCCGGTGGCAGTCGCTTCTTCAGGAAGACCGCGAGGGCCTGCATCGCCTCCTCCAGACTCGCATGGTTTCGATTGATCGCGGCTGCCCCGACCAAATGGGATTCGGGTACGGCGTCGAGCAGACCAGAGCGGTAGTCCGCCAGCATGAACCGCACCTGGTCGGGACTGTTCCGAGCACAGATCGCCTGCGCGACCGCGTGCGCGATCCGGGTCTTTCCCGACTTCGGCGCCCCGAAGATCAGCTGATGCGGCGTGGTGTGCATGGGGTTGACGGCCACCGTCAGGTCAGACTCGCGAATGCCGACCGGAATCGTCCACCGTGTCCGGTAATCCGTTTCGGGTCCCGACGGCTGCGGATCGAGCTCACGCAGGTAGATGCGCTCGGGCAGTATCCGCACCCGTGGGGCCTGCTCGGTGTGACGCACCGAGATCTGTTGGACCGCCGACGTCAGCGCCGGTCCGAGGTTCTCGGCACTCCGCACGCCGTCGAGACGCGGAACGCCGACCATCAAATGGTGACGCTCCATCGACACCGCCCGGCCGGGGCGATTAGCGGGTACCTCGCGGGCGATCCGGTCGATCTGCGTCTCGTTGACATCCCCGAGACGGAACTCCACCTTGATGCCGAGGTAATCCCTGACCCGCGCGCGCAATTCCGTCCAGCGCGGAGTCGCGATCACCGTGTGCACCCCGTAGGCCAGGCCCTGGCCGGCGATGTCCTGCACGACCGGCTCCAGGTCGGGGAATTCGGAGGTGAACGCCGGCCAGCCGTCGATGACGAGGAACACGTCGCCGAAGGGATCCGCTGACACCGGATGGTTCGGGTCGTCGCGCATCTGCCGATAGGTCGCCACCGACCCGACCCGGTATTGCTTGAACACCACCTCTCGTTGCCGTAGAACGGCTTTCACCTCCGCAACCACACGGTGGACTCTGTCCGGCTCGGCGCGGGTGGCTACCCCACCCACGTGGGGCAGGTCCTCGACGTACATCAACCCACCGCCACCGAGATCGACGCAGTAGAACTGGACTTGTCGCGGGCTGTGCGTCGCGGCGGCCGACAGGATCAGCGTCTGCAGAAACGTCGACTTCCCGGTCTGCGGGGCTCCACCGACGGCGATATTGCCGCTGGCGCCGGCCACGTCGATGCCCCACACACCCTGGCGGTGGCGACGCGGTTCGTCCATCACGCCCAGCCCGAAACGCAAAGACTGTCGCTGATCGTCCGACTCGACCAGTTCGTCGACCGGCGCCGGCGCTGCCAACGGTGGCAGCCACATCCGATATGCACGGGTCTCGCCGGTCGTCAGTTGGTCGAGGACGACCTCCCGCAGTATCCGCCGGCCGGTGTCGGTGGTCATGGCGTCACCGCCGTATCGGTCACCGGCGCGGCCGTGAACTGATGGATGCGCAGCCGGCGCGGTCCCTGTGGGCGGACTTCGCCGTTGCCATCGACGTCGAGTTGCGCTGCCGGCATAAAGTTTTCGCCGGTATACACGCTGTGGAACTTGACCGGGTCTTCCATCCCGACCCGCAGGAACCCGGTTCCGCTCTCCTTGTTCGAGATGTACTGCGCCTCGGGTGTCCCGATGACGGCCTTGGACTCGGCCGAGCTGGTGGTTCGCAATGCGATGCGATAGGTGAGGTTGGGCTCCAGCTTGTCGATGCGCGCACCGCCGGTGTTCAGCGACTGGGTGGCCAGCAGCAGGTGCACCCTCAGCGATCGGCCCACGCGGCAGATGCGGTCGAACAGGGCGATGAAGTCCGGGTGATTCTGCAAGAGCTCGGCGAATTCGTCGACCACGACGAACAGCGTTGGCAGTGGCCCTAGTTCGGCGCCGCGTTCGCGGTGCTTCTCGTATTCGGCCACACCGGACAGTGCGCCGGCCGCACCGACCTGCATGCCGGCCTGGCGGAGAATGGACTGCCTGCGGTCAAGCTCACCGGTCAGCACTTCGCCCATGCGGCTGACGAGTTCGGCTTCTTCCTCCATGTTCGTGACAACGGCCGCGGTGTGCGGCAGCTTTTCCATGCCGAGGAAGGTCGAACCGCCCTTGAAGTCGGTGAGCAGCAGATTGACCTGGTCGGGGTGATGGGTGGCAGCGAGCGAGAGGATCAGCGTCCGGAGAAATTCCGACTTTCCGGAACCCGTGGTGCCGATCAGCATCCCGTGGGGCCCGGCGCCGAACTCGGCGCCTTCCTTGATGTCCAGGTACATGATCTCGCCGGTCTTGAGCTCGTGGCCGAACGGGATTCGCAGCCGGTCCCTGTCGGAGTCGGCGAACATGCGCCACCTATTCGGCGTGACTTCCTCGATCGTCTGCGCACCCACGATCTGGTGCCATTCGGTGGCGACCTTCTTCTGCACCCGGGTGTTCCTGTCGATGATCGTGCCGGTGATGGACCATCCGGCCAGCTTGCGCGCGATTCGCGACGCGTGTTCGGGCGTCATCCGGTCGACCGTGGTCGCCACCAGGCGGGAGTTCTGGTTGGGCAACCGATCATCGGCGCTGCCGTCCGCGTCGACCCGAAGCCGGTAGGCAGAGCCCCGGTGGTTACCGAGCGTGATCACCGTGACGCCGGCCCGGCCATCCACCGGGAAGCCGGCCTTGCCGCCGGTCAGATCGATGACGACGACATACGGTCCGCCCGGCGCCGCATCGGGTGAGTGCGGGCCGCGGGCGGTCAGATCGGACAGTCCGTCGGGCCGGGTCAACACCATTCGGGTAGGGCCCGCGTAGTCGGTGTCGCTCTGGTGTTGAACGTGCGGCAACCATTTCAGCCACGCCCAGTGCGGATCGTCCGGGTTGTCGGTGAGCACCCGTAGCTGCAGCAGGTCCGGCGGATGGAACACCGCCAGGTGGCAGATCATTGCGGTCAACAACCCGGCGGCGCCATCCGGGTCACCACCGACGGCAATCGTCGGAAACGTCCTGAGTTGCAGCAACTTCGGACAATCATGGATCAGACCGTGGGTTCGCAGGAACTTGGTCAACCACATGTGGCTCACGGGCTCGAGGTGTGGCTGCGGCGCCCCCTGTGGTCCCGTGAGTTCGCCACCGACCGCCGGCTTCAGCAACCGGTCGACGGCCGGTTCGGCACCGATGCCGATTCGCGTGGCCGCGTAGAAGTCGGCGTTCGTCGGCCGTGACCATTGTCGGTTGGTCCCGATCAGCGACAGCAGGTCCTCGGGGTGCGGCGCGTGGTAGTTGAAGAAGGTGACCTGCGCTGCCGCCGAAGAGGTCACGCGGGTCCGCAGACCCGCGAGGTACCTCAGATACTCCTTGCGGTCGGCGTTGATCTCGGGCACCCGCTTTACACCCGATCCGCCGCCGACCATCATTCCGGTGGCCGCCATGACCATCATCAGCGGCATCATCAGCATGTACGGCGACAGTTGGCGGATGCCGGTGAAGATCATGATGGCGACCATGCCCACCATGCAGCCGCCCATCACCCATGGCAGGGCCTTCTGCATGGCCGACGGCGGGATGTCGATTCCCAGGTCGTCGGGCGGAGTCACGTTGATCTCACCTGGAGTCAAGCGCGGGCCCCGCTTGATGATCGGGGTGAACTTCCTGGTGGTCATCCGCCGCCTCCCGCCAGCGCCGGTTGTGTGTTTCCGGCTTGAATCTTTCTGGGGTTCGGGTCGGCGGGCAGAGTGTCGTGCTCCACCAGTGCTGCCTCCTTCGACAGCACCGGGCCGTCGACCAGCAGACTGACCACCTGCCACGGTGCGGTCTTGGGCGCGGTCAGCCCGAGATTGCCTGCGATCTCTTCGTTCGGCACGCCATAGCGCACACCCTGCGGGTCGATGTAGTAGAGGCTTTCGCCGTAGCGCGGATCCGGCGACTGCAGCCTGATGTACTGACCGCCGTCGAGGTAAACCGTTGCGTTGCCGCCGATCTGCTTGATCCCCGTCGACAGCGAAGACGCCGCGATGGGCAACCGGCGTCCCGCGATCACGGTGGTCCTCGGGGCCTGGTCACCGGGTTCTCGCTCCCACGCCCAGCACAGGGTGGGCGCGTCATGGCGCAGCAGAACGTCCAGTGGCTTCTCGGGCAGCGGCGACACATAGACCTGTTCGGCAATCCTGGCCACCGTGCTGGCCTCCACCGATGGTGGGGCAACCAGCCCGAACGAGTTCGAGGCCCGCAGCGCCGCCGCCGTCGTGTCGTTGACCTTGGCAACGCCGTCGGGCAGCACCACGTAGGGCTGCTCGCCGTCGTCGGTGACCACCTCGAACACCGATCCGATCACCAGATTCGGCGCCAAGCCAACGGCATTGGGCCCGCCCGCGGCGGGAACGGGCGGCAGATGCCACGGGCCCACATTGGGCAGCGCGTTGAACAAACCCTCGGAGATGGGAGTGGCCCGTGCGGTCACTGGTATTCCGACGGCGGATGTGACGGCCCGGTCGGCCAGGTCGATGGCGTGCCGGCCCTCGCTCGTGACGAGCCAGTCATTGCCTTGATAGGCAACCAGCATCGCCTGGTCAGGCCGCATGGCACCCACCGCGGCGTCGGTCACCAGGGGCAGCACCACCACCGAGGTCTCGACCGTGGGCGCGACGCTTTCAGGCCGGGTGACGTTGTCACACAGCGTCCACATCGAGTCTCCGGCGCCCGAGACCGGCGTTGCGTACGGGGCTCCGGGAATACCGATCGGCTGTCCCTTCGGCATCCGGTTCAGCTCATCGGATTTGACGGCGGTCGGATTGTCTGCGCCGCCGAGAACCAGTCGCGCCGACGTCAGGTTGTAGACCGGCCGCAACTGTCCGCCGTTCGGCAAGACGACATAGAGCTGGTTTGTGGTGCGATCCACCAGAAGTGAATCACCGCTGCGCTTTCCGAGCGGCTTGAAATAGGCGAGCAATGCTGCACCCAGGCAGACCAATACCGCGACGACGATGCCGGCGAAGACGGCCCGGCTGTAGAACTGCAGCGGATCGTCGAACATCCGCGTGTCCCGGCGCACGATCGCGTGCTCGACCCGGCGCAGTAGAAACCGCCAGCCGCTGACCTGAACCTTGGTGGTGAGTCGAAATCCTGCCATCGCTTACCCGCTGATGCCCAAGCGTCCGTGGACGGCGCTGATCGCCGCCGCCATGTCCTCACCGTGGATCTCGCTGAGCTGGTCGACGCCCAGGCTGTCGAAGTCCAGCGACCGGGCCAGCCGCATGTCGCGACTCTGCTCGCCGGCTTCCACCAGCTGCCGTGCGTAGCGCCCGTTGCCCGCCACGTCCAGCGCCGGTTTACCGTTGATCGTGCGCTGGCTCAGCAGCGTCGCGGCATCCAACACGCTCTTGGCGGCCTCGTCGCTCAAGGACGAATCATTCCCGGCCGCAATAACTTCCGCGATGTCCACGATCTCGTCCGGTGAGTACGCGTCGAACTCGATGCGGGTCGAGAAGCGGGACCGTAGCCCGTCGTTGGTCTCGAGCAGGCGGTCGATGTCGGAGCCGTATCCGGCGATGATCACCACCAATCGGTCGCGGTCGTTCTCCATCCGCGCCAGGAGCGTGTCGAGCGCCTCGGTTCCGAAGGGATCGGCGCGGCCGTCGCGCTCCTGCACCAGCGAATAGGCCTCGTCGACGAACAGCACCCCGCCCATCGCACGATCCACCGCGCGCGCGGTCTTCACCGCCGACTGACCCTCGTACTCGGCAACGAAATCCTTCCGCGATGTCTCAACGAGTTTCGGCTCAGCAATGACACCCAGGCCGGCCAGGATGTTGGCCACCACCCGGGCGATCGTCGTCTTACCCGTTCCCGGCGGCCCGGTGAAGATCATGTGCTTGGACGCCTGGGCAACCTTCATCCCCCGGGCTGCACGGACTTTCGCCATCTGGGTGGCGGCGCGGTAGCGCTCGATCTGGTCCTTGACCCGGCTCAATCCGATCTGACGGTCGAGTTCCGCCTGCGCGTCGGCGAGCAGCTTCTCGCGTCCTGAGGTGTCCGCAACAACGCTCGACGGATCCCACGGATCCTTGCGTGCGGAGATCTTCTCCGCAGTTGTCGTGCTCATTCGGTATGCGGGGTCCTTCAGGGCCGCTGCGACTTTGGGTTCGGGATGGGTGGCCTGAAGCCATTCGAGTAAGGCGACGGCGGCGTCCTCGTTACCCTGGCTACGCCGCGTCATGGCCAGATACCAGGCAATCGCCGGGGCGCAGGCCTGCCCTGCCGGAGACGAATTCGACTCGGTCAGCCGCCGGTCCGCCTCGGTGAACAGCCCCAGGTTGGCCGCTGCAACGCCATGCGCCACACCGGCGGCTGCCGCCAAGAACTTGTCGGGCCATGCCCCGGCACCGCGGACCTCATCGATCACGTCCGTCCAGCGTTCGGCCGCACCGTAGATCACCGTCCTGACCCATGACACCAGGTGCTCGGCTCCGGCGGACGGAATGTCGTCCAGCGCCTCCATCGCGTCGACGTAGTTTCGTTCGACGGCTTCGTTGACCGCGAACCCCATCGTGATGGCCAGCGGCGAATTGACGGGATAGGTGATGTCGCCGTACTGGCCGCCGATCGGGATCCGGGCGCTCAGGCTGTTCATCGCGATTTCGGCGGCGCCGGCGAGTTGACCGAAGTTGGTGCGGGAGTACCAGGCCCGGAACAGCGTCACCCGATCGGTGTCCCCGCACCGGATCCTGCCGACCCAGGCGTCGCAGGCGGTTTCATCGAAGTTGGTGATCTCGGTGAAGAGTTCCAGCGAGCGGGCGGGAGCGCTGGGCAGCATCCCGATCGCCGTGCCGAACAAGTTCGAGAGGTGGTCAGTCATGGCCACCTGCGTACCGGGTCGCGAAGACCTCCGCTCGCGTGGCCTCGGCGTCCTCGGGCGACGGCAGATCGAGGTCGCGTCGCAGGAAGTCCCGTGTCGCAACGTTGTCATGGCCCTGCGCGCGCATGCCCTCGAGGATGAAAGAGTACTGGGCGGACCTGGCATCCTGGGTGGCCAGACGCGCGACGACGACGATCTCCTCTGCGAGGTGCGTTTCGGTCATCGTCGTCGCCTTCGGCGACAGGTCGATCTGTTGCACTCGGCCGTCCATCATCGTCGTGACCGTCACCGTGCCGGGCGGGTTGGTCACCGAGAACAGAGGCATGACTTCGTCGTCCGCGGACTGCACGAAGGCGTCCGCCAGGCCGTTGTCGTGGACAGCATCCGATTCCTCGGCCGCAACGTACTCACCGAGCACGGCGAGGTCCACAGTTTCGGACTCGCCCTGTCGGGGTGAGAAGTCGAGCGCCGCGAGGTCATCGTGGTCCCGATCTTCGGATTTGTCTGGCGGAGTGCCGTCCACCGTGTCGCCTTTCTCAGTCGAAATGAGCGGTGCCCGCATCTGTTTGGTCGAACCACTTGCCGGACGGAAGAAACTCGGTCAGTCCGTCCACGGCGCGCTCGAGGTTCTCAGGGCTGCCGGGAAGAAAGCTTCCGTAGAGCTCACCGCCCACCCGCCTCGGTATCGACACGATCCGGCCGTGGTCGGAGTCGAGTACTCCGGCCCCGACGTCGGTTCGTGAGCACGTCCCGCCGGGGTGACGTTCGTTCGCGATGATCTCCACCCAGCTACTGGGATTGCCGATCATCTCTGAGTAGATCCGCGCCGATGCAGCGGATATGCCGTGTCGCGCTAGCTGGTCGGGGGTCCTGCAGCCCGCCAGCGAGCTCGAGATAGCCGTCAGTGGTTCGACATTCGCGGGTGCGGCCGGCCCGAGCACCACGGTCAACATTCCGGCCACGCCCACCTGGGGTGCCACCCGCTGCAGGACCAGCATCTCTTCGTCGCGGGCGGCCACGACATGGCGCTGCCCTTTACGGCACACCACGAAGCGCAGCATTTTGCCATCGACGTCACGGCGCCACCACCGGCACTCGAGCGTGCGATCGGGACGGCTGAGCGTGTTCACCATGGCGGCCACCTCGGGATGGGGCCGCCCGAACCCGTCGAGCACACCTTGTGCCGTGAGGTCACGGCCGACCTGGTCCCACACCTTGTCGCGCAACTCGACGTTGGGAATGTTCGGCCGGATGCCGAGGGACAGGGGGAAATCGATCAGTTCTAGCCGATCGGCGATCACCAGCATCCCGTCGATCGTCAGCTCGACACCGACGACGTCGTCGTAGTGGGTCGGCTCGCGGTCGGTGGCTTGTGGATTGACCATGATCATCGCGGCGGCATGACCGAATCGAGTCGAACACCCATCGCTCCGTCGACCTGGTCGTATCGCGTCGCTGCGTCGAAGAGTCTGTCCCGCATTCCTTCGGACGCCTCCGCCATGGCATCGGCGGAGCCTTGGCGGGCGTTCTGGATGGCCTCCACCGCCGCTGCCGTGGACCATGCGATCACCCCGTGCGATATCCGAACCGCCGTGTCGACGCCCTCGATCACGTGGGTGGCCCCCCTGATCTCGGTTGCCGCCTTCTGTTGTTGGACGGCCAGGTCTCGTAGGTGGGCCGTCGTGACGCGCAATGTGTCGCCGGACATGAACCGTCGTCTCCTGTTCGCTAATCCTGCGGTCTCGTAGCTGCCGGCGGCACGGACGGCCGTCCGGCGTCACGGTTGTCCTCGACGGGCACCAGCCCGCCGACGACGTCTTCGTCGGCCGTCGCTTCCGGCTTGGGCTCGTCGCCGGATTCGCTGTCGTGTTTGAGTTCCTTCGTGCGAGGGTTCTCGCCGTCTCGACGGTCGTTATCCGTATTCGGCGCAGCGGTCGGCGTGGTGGCCGATTGGCCGGTCGTCGCGGGTGCGGCGGGCTGAGACTGACCACCTGCCAGTAACGCACCGAGCGGCGCGAGCATCGAGGCGAGCAGGCCGAGTGCCGAATCGGACGTCGGGGGTGGCGTGAACGGTGGCGCCGGTGGCGCCGCCGCAGCTGCAGGCGCGGACAGCGGTGGCGCGCAAGACGAAGGTGCGGCCTCGATTCCCGCTGGATTTCCACTCAGGGCGCCCGGTGCGCCGAGGTTGGCGCGCGGTGGCACGACGTATCCACCGGTGCCGGTCACGTCGGTGGGTGCCCGCTCGGTTCGATCGCTTGGTCGTCGGACAGGGTCGTCGTCCGGCGGTGGTGGCGGCAGCGGAGTGAACAAATCGGTGTCGTCCGCGGATGGCGCACCGTCGGCGGCCTCGGTGTACAACTGCACCGCTTGCCAGAGTTGAGCGGCGTTCTCGCCCGTCTCCCGCGATAGTTCGTTGAGCTCAACACTGCAGATGCTCAGGGCCGCTTGGACGGCGGCGAGTTCGATCGCGTATTTGATCGCCCTGCCCGACGGTCCGGCGAATTCCAGGGCGAAGGTTACCCAGCTGAGGTCGGCCAGGTGATTCGATTGGTCATCCATCTTGTCGCGGTGGTAGGTGACTTGGTAGGCCTCTCGCGCGAGCACCGTCTGCACGCTCCGGTCCAGGAGCGCGACCGTGTTGGTGCGGCCCGCCTGCTGCCGGTTTGCGGTCGCGTACGCGTCGGCGCCCGCGCCCTCCCAGTCGCCGGGCATCGCCGACGACAGTGTTTCGGTGGCCCCGTTGAACCGGCGCCACCCCCGACCGAACCGCTCGCCGACTTCCGGCTCCCCATACCCCGTGGTATCCCGCATGCCGCGGATCAGCAGTTGGCCGGCCTCGATGACCTCGGAGCCGACGGCCTCGCGGAAAAGGTCGGCCGCCGACATCTGGTGCGGGATCACGCCGTCGACGACGTCGCCCGCACCGCGCCGGAGGTCGCGCAGTAATTTGCCGAGACCCTCGACGCCCCGGAACGCACTCATACCTCAAACCCCTTCGCCGCAAGCGAGCGTACCAGCGGAGGAACTACCTCCAGGACATTAATTTGTGGGGCGGACAATCCATACAGAATCTCGTGAAACCGTCCCTCCAGCAATCTGGCGCCAGTGTAGCGAATGGAATTCTTCGCTTGTCGACGCAGTGCCATCCGCCGTCGCTGCCATGCTCAGCGAACGCCTCTACACTCGCGCACAGCGGCGTCACCATCGTAGGCCGCTGGCCGCATGGCAAACCGCCGGCGACCGGGGCCCGCTGCCGCAGGCCGCCGTCGTCGACTGACTATCGGCTTGGATCGGGCGAAACGAATAGCAGCGCGCCATGGTTACTGGATTTGCTGATCATCGGCGGCGTAATGACGCAGGCGCTGTAGTTGATACTGGAAGGCGGCCGATACACCCACTCGCATGACTTCGGAGGAGAAACGCAGTGACCGACCGCGATGACGCATTGCGGAGAGAGCTCGGGTGGACGGGCCCACAGGATTCGGACTACGAACCGGCACCCGCCGAGCCGGAATCCACCGCTCGCCCCGCGCCTCCGGTGCCCTCAAGACCACCGATCGACTTCGTCGAGCCGGACCCCGACGACGCCCTCGGTCATGAGGCTTACCAGGCTCACGAGGACGCGCCGCCGCTCCCGCCTCCGCCGATGGCGCCTCCGATACCTCCCCCGCCACCTCCTGACGACGGCCCGCCGCCGGTCCAGGAGCCCGAGCGGCCAGGCGGCAGTTTCCGTCAGCCGCCGGCCCGCTACGGCCCCCCGCCCGGGTCGCCTCGCGACACGGGCCCGGTGCCGACCGCCAATCGCCCCGACGCCGGGACCTGGAATCCGCCTGCCAACTGGCCGCCCCCCCGCCCCCCACGGCCGCCGGCTCCGCCGAGCCAAGGTCAACAGCAGTACAGCGGCCCACCCACCCAGCAGTGGAGCCCCGGCTTCGGTCCGGACAAGCGCAGCGCCCCGGCCCCCACGCCCGCCGGCTCGTACGCCGATCGCATCCGGACCGACGACCTGGTGCCCGCCCGCAAAAACCCGCCCGGGCGCGGCTGGCGCCTCGCCGTCTACAAGGCCACGTTCGGACTCGTCAATCTCGGCCAGTCGCCCGACGAGCTTCGCCAACTCGAACTTGAGGCGAAGATCAGGGCCGGTCTGCGCGGGCACTACAAGGTCGGCGTGATGGGCAAGGGTGGCGTCGGCAAGACGACCGTCTCGGCCAGCATCGGATCGGTGTTCGCCGAGCTGCGCCAGGACGATCGCGTGGTGGCCATCGACGCCGACACCGCGTTCGGCAAGCTGGGCAGCCGCGTCGACCCGAAGGCCCAGGGCTCGTACTGGGAGCTTGCGCAGGATCCACATCTCGAGACGTTCGCGGATGTGCGCGGACGCGTCGGCAACAACTCCGCCGGGCTGTTCGTGCTTGCGGGCGAGGCGACTCCGGCCCGGCGCCGCGTGCTGGACCCGGCGATCTATCGGGAAGCCACCTCGCGACTGGACCGCTACTTCACGATCTCGATCATCGACTGCAGTTCCACCATGGACACCCCGGTCACCCAGGAGGTACTGCGCGACCTCGACGCTCTGGTGGTGGTCTCCTCGCCGTGGGTCGACGGGGCGGCCGCTGCCGGTCAGACGATGGATTGGCTGGCCGCCCGCGGCCTGACCAGTCTGTTGCAGCGGACCATCATTGTCCTCAACGACTCGGATGGCCACGCGGACAAGAGAACTCGATCGATTCTGGCGCAGCAGTTCGCCAGCCAGGGTCAGGTCGTCATCGAGGTGCCGTTCGACGGTCACCTGCGCCCCGGCGGTGTCATCGACGGCACGCGCGAAATGTCGCCCTCCGCACGGAGACGTTTCGTCGAGATCGCCGCGGCGCTCGCCGATTACTTCCCGACAAAAGACGACCGATCGCGGGAGCGTTTCTGACGCAGGGACACGCTCAATCGAGCTGAGCGACCAGCGCCTCGATCGAACGGACCGACTCGGCGGGCACGGGATCGTCGGCCTCCGCCGCCACAATGGTGTCCTCGGAAACCCCTGCGGCTTGCGCGGTTTCGCCAATCGTGAGGCTGGCGCCGCGACGTACGGCGTAGAGCCGTTGACCGAGGGTGGCACCCGGCGCCGCTGCCGCGCGCATCATGAGTTCGTCATAGCGGCTGCGCACAGTGCTCAGCGCCTTGATCAACGGCGGGGTCACCCGGCCGATTCGCGCAGCCCGCGCCGCGACGGCTTCGAGCTGCCGTAGATCGGCCAGGATCGCCGTCACCCGCGGGGTGAACTCCGGGTCGTCGGCGACCGGCAGGGCGTCGATCGCCAAACCGAATGTGTTCACTGCCGTCACCACGGCCTGGGCGATCAGCGGCACCTCTTCGCCGCCCGACGGCTCTCCGGGCACGTCCCCACGAGGGGCGACGGGCTCGCCCCGGCGCAGCCTAGCGATCGCGCCGGGCGGCCAGCGCAAGACCTCCTCGAGCTTTGCCCGTGTGCGCTCACGCGGCCAGCTTCGGCCTTTCTCGAACGCGATCAGCGCTCCGGCATTGATGATCCCGTCGGCGGCCAGGCTGCGCTGGCTGATGTCTAGTTCCCGCCGACGCGCGGCGGCCGCGGCCCCCGCGCGCACCATTCCGTGCTCCAGCGCGTCAGTCGCCTCATCGGCCGACTCGGCGTTGGTCATGTGCGGCGAATCCTCAGCAATGGTTGGCGGACCGGCGCCGCAAGAGTAACCAGCGCGGTGACATCGCTACGCCTCGGCACCGGGTTGCGATCAACAATCCATCTCAACGCTACACCTGTCGGTAACGATCGCCCGCATCCTCGCTACGTTTCCGGTGTGATATTTGTGCTCGCCATCCGCCGGACAAAGCTCGCGAATCCCCTGTTCACGTACTCGCGCCGGCGAGCGACGAAACTTCGCGAGAGCGCGGCCTACCTCGCACGCCCGGCTGTCCCATAGCGGTAACCGTTGCATCGCTACGGTTTTTCGGTTAGCTTTACGCCATCGCGGTGCAGAGACGCACAGCATGCAGAGGAGCGAGAGTGATGAACCCAGTGCCATTGGACGAGACGCCGGTCGGTGCGTGCACCCGGGACCCGGAACGATGGACGACACGGGCCGACAAAGAGGCCAAGATGATCTGTCGGGAATGCCCCCGGCGATGGATGTGCGCCAGGGACGCCTGCGAGCTACCGCGCGCCGAAGGATTGTGGGCGGGGATCGTCATCCCCGAAGGTGGCCGTGGGCGAACGTTTGCGCTGCGGCAGCTGCGATCGCTCGCCGAACGCAACGGATTCCCCATCAGAGGCCGCAGGCTCTACGCGTAATTGGCCTGATCGACTGCCCGCTCGCCGCTGCTTGGAGGGGTCGGCGGCGAGCGGGTGTCGCAGGGTCAGCGGTGTTTGGCTCGGCGCTTGGCCCACGCCATCCGAACGAGGTAGGCGGGCGTCGGGGGCAGCCAGCCGAGTTGCTTCGCCTGACCGAAATCGTCCTGACTTCCCCAAAGCTCGATGACCTTGCCACCCTCACAACGGAACTACTGGGACTGGGTGATGGCGAAAGCTCTTCCAGTCGCGGGGAATTGCAGCGTCACGGTACCTGTCGGCAGCAACTCGCTCATGCGCACGTCGCTCCAACTCAAGGGCGGTGACTCCGCCGTATGTCGATGTCTCTCGTGCTAACCAGCGGCTAGCGCTGGCGAGCGGTGATCCACCAGCGAAAATATGGGTAGTTGCAGGAGCATGGCTGAGGACGCCGCCTGTCCCCGCAGACGGTTCCTGGCATCCCGATCGTCACCGCCACGGTTCCGCCGCGGTGGAATATCGCGCCGGGGCACACAGTTAGATGATGCGACGGTGCCGTTCATGCCCCGGGCCCCAAACCAGAACCGTCGCTTCGTGCGACCACTCGCCGAGAGGCGTCATGGCGGCACCGTCCCCAACTTTGCCTCGCAGGGCGCTCACCAGGTATCGACGAACCGCATGGGTGAGCACTGCGGTGCGGCGGCCGTGGCGGCGGCCAGCGTGGCGGCGATGAGGCCGCGCGTGTCGGCCGGGTCGATCACGTCGTCGATCTCGAACAGCTGAGCGGCGTTGAGCGCCTTGGCATTCTCCTGCGCGGCGGCCGTCGCCTGACGGACACGCTCCTCGCGCTCACCGTCATCGGCGATCGCCGCCAGTTGTTTGCGCAGCCCGAGGCGCACCGCGCCCTCGAGACCCATCGGGCCCAGGTGCGCACCTGGCCAGGCCACCGTGAGCACCGGCTCGTGCAGGCTCCCGCCGACCATCGCCTGCGCCCCCAGGCCGTACCCGCGGCGCAGCACGACCGCCACCAGTGGGGCGCCCGCGCGGCCCCGGCGACCAGCATGCGCGACGCGCGGCGCACCAGACCCTCGGCCTCCGCCGCGGGGCCCACCATGTAGCCCGGACAGTCCACCTACGAGACCACCGGCAACCCGAACGCGTCGCAGAGTTGCAGGAACCGGGCGGCCTTGTCGGCTGCGGCGGCGGTGATCGCACCGGCGGTGAACCGCGTGTCGTTGGCGATCACGCCGACCGCCCTGCCCTCGATCCGCGACAGCGCTGTCACCATCTCGCGGGCGAAACGCGGGCGCAGCAACGTCACCGACCCGTCGTCGGCGAGCGTCTCGATGACCGGCGTGACGTCGTAGGCGCGCCGGGCGCTCGCGAACCATTGTGCGCAAGCGTGTTTGGTCGATGGCCTGGCCCGGCGCGATCGGTCCCTGGAAGTACGCGAGCAGCCTCTTGGTGGTGGCGACGGCCTGCGCCTCGTCGGCGACTACGACGTCCACCACGCCGTTGGGCGCCTGCACCGCGATGGGCCCGACATCGTCGGGATGAACGTCACCCAGCCCGCCACCGGCGATCATCGCCGGGCCGCCCATACCGATCGACGCATCCTCGGTGGCCACGATGAGGTCGGAGCACCCGGCGATGACGGCATTGCCGGGGAAGCAGCGGCCCTTGACGATCGCGATCCGCGGCACGAGCCCCGACAACGCCGCCCACAGCTTGAACGCGCGCGCGTCAAGGGCGGAGACCGCGGGATAGTCGGTGTCGCCCGGCCGCCCGCCGCCGCCCTCGGCGAAGAACACGGTCGGCAGGCACATCCGGTCGATCAGTTCGAAGAGCCGATCCTTCTTGCCGTGGCCGAGTGCGCCCTGGGTGCCGGCCAGCACGGTGTAGTCGTAGGACAGCACCACGCACGTACTGCGTTCGCGGCCGAACAGGTCACCGTTGATGCGCGCGTCCCGGCCACCAGTCCGTCGGCCGGTGTGCGCGCGATCAGATCGGCATGGTCACGCCGGAACCGCTTTGCGGCGATCGGGAAGCGCCCGTACTCGACGAACGTGCCCGGATCGATCAGATCGGCGATGTTCTCGCGCGCCGTGCGCCCGTGTGCGGCGTGCCGTCGTTCGACCGCGTCCCGACGTGCGGCGTCTTCGGTGAGCGCGCGCCTCCGGAGCAGTGCGGCGTGGTCGTCGCGGAGCGGCTCGTCGGGCATGGCGTCCGATGTTATCCACTCAGCCCGGCGTGCCACGCCCTTGCGGCGACGAGTTCGGGCACCAGGATCTCGGTGAGTAACCGGACGTCGTCGTCGGTGTCACCCGGATAGCGCAGTTCATAGCGCGCGCCGGGAACGGGCGCGCCGACCCCCACCACGATGGTGTCCCGTGCGCTCGTCCACTCGGCGAGCTGCGGCTCCCACGCCGAACCCGCGAAGACCAGCAGCCGGTATTCGGTGGTTTTGGTGAGGTAGACGTCGACATGACTCCAGTCGCCGGTCTCGCAGCCGACTGCAGGCAGGCGGGGCCCCTCCCGCAGCATCAGGGCGCCCTGTTGGGCTGAACAAAATCGGTGTGCGGGTGCGGCCAGATGGGTGCCGGACGGGCCCAGGAGAAGTTCGGAAACCTCAGGAAGCCAATCGGATTCGGTGCCGATCAGATGTTCGGTCGCGTCGGCGGCGGTGGCGACCGCCACAGCCAGCGACGAGGTGCCCGCGCCGGTCAGGTGCCGTTCGAGGGCGATCAGCATCACCAGTGTGTGCTGGTAGCTGCGGCAGGCCACCCCGCCCACCTCGAGCTGTGCGTCGAGGGTGACGACCGCGTCACAGCGTTGCGTAATGGCCGAATCCGCGGTGTTGGTGAGCGCCACCGTGCGCACGCCGGCAGGCATTCGCGTCAGGGCATCGAGGGTTTCCACCGAACCGCCGCCGGCCGAGGTCGCCACCACGAGCGTGCCCGGACCCCACGACGGCAACTGCCGTGACGAGGCCAGCTCCGACACGGCGACAACGCCCCGGGCCCGCATGCGGGCCGCGGCCGTGCCGGCGGCGTACGCCGAGGACCCCATGCCCAGCAACACGACGCGCTCAACGTCGGATGGCACTATCGCGCTTCACGGTCGTTTCGCCGCATCGAGCAGCGCAGGCAACGCCGCGTCGGGTACGTATGTCCACTCCGGGAGATGCCTTGCCGCGTAGATGATCTCGCGCACCACCTGCTGAAGTTAAAATGCCGCCAACGGGTCTGCGTCGTATAGCTCGCCGCAGCCGAGTGCGTCCATCCGCTCAGCGTAGGCGCCCACGAACGCGGCTTGGGCGCGAGCACTGGCTTCGGCAAGCGGTTCGGGATCGAGGTCGGTGTACTTCAGAGCGACGATCGCGGCATGCGCCAGTGACTGCGCCATGCCGGCCACGTCAACACCGCCGGGATCGGCCGCGCGCGTTGGGTCGCGGGCAGCACAGGATTGCCGTCGAAGTCGGTCACCACGAGGCGTCCGGCGCCGCGCAGCACCTGTCCCACGTGTAAGTCGCCGTGACCCGCGATGACGCGAGCACCGTCAAGGACGGCCAGCGTGCTCAGTATCGCCTCGATCTCCGGGCGACGCGCGGTGATGAGCTCGGCGCTCACCGAATCGCCGCAACTGCAGGCGGTTTCCAGCAACGTCGAACGCATCGTCACGCCATCGCACGGCGTCGTCGGCGGTGGCGAGCGTGGCGGTGCCCGACAGTCCGGCGTGCATGCCGGCCACCAATTCGCCGACGTCCGCGGTGGCCGCGTCCAGTGCGACGTAGGACCGCGACAGTGCCGCTTCGGTGATCAAGTCGACTGCCCAGGTCCATCCGTCGACCGCGTCGGCGATGAACTCGTCGACCCCGGCGACCAGGGTCTCGGGGCCGCCCGGCGGATGCCACGTGACGAGGCCCCACGGGGCCGGCATACCCAGGAAACCCGCGTCGCGAAGGACACCGATGCGCAGCGGTGCGGGGTGGGGTCCCTCCTGCAGGTGCGTCGCCCACTTGACCACCGCGACGTCGCCCACGATCACCGACTCATTGGTCTGGTCGACACCGACAGCTCGTTCGCCCCTGGCGGGTAGCGACGTCCACGATCGGATGGTGAAGTCTCCCAACGTTGTCGAGTCCTCGACCCGGCCCAAAAAGTCGAGCAGGGCCTCGGCGACCCCGTCGCCCGGGCGCGCCCTACGCCACCGGCCGCCATCAAGGACCATCGGCACCGCCGCCGCGCCGGCAGCTGACACGATCGTCAGTCGGGCGTCCTCGGCTATCTCGAGCACGCCTAGCGGCTCAGCCATCTCGCACCGCACCTCCCCGTGCCCGGACCAGTTCGGCGTGGTCGTCGTGGAGCCGTTCGTCGGTCACCGCGGCAGCTCATCCACAGGCGTTGCCGGGACCGCGTCGTTCTGTCGGCCGCCCGGCTTAGCCTGCAAACATGACGAACTGGATCAACACGGTCAGCCGTGACCACGTCGAACGCGGTGTACAGGGCCGCTTCACCCAGGCCAACCACGGCAAGCCCCACATGTTGCGCAGAATGGCCCGCGGCGACTGGATTGTCTTCTACTCACCGAAGACCATCTATCCCGACGGGGATCCCCTACAGGCGTTCACCGCGATCGGCCGGGTCGCCGACGACGAGCCGTATCAGGCCGAGGTGTCGCCCGACTCCCAGCCGTGGCGGCGCAACGTCGACTTTCTCGATTGCGTCGAGACGCCGATCCGGCCGCTGCTCGACGAGCTGGAATTCATCGAGGACAGATCGCGGTGGGGCTACAAGTTCCGCTTCGGGGTGTTCACGATCGACGACCATGACCTCGAGGTCATCCGCTCGGCGATGACCCACCCGCCTGGCGGTTGACTCCGTGGTGGCCCGACCCGAACGCCGGTCGGGCTATCCCCCATGAGGTGTTTGCTGCTGGCATCACCCTGGTTTGGGCACCAACCGCGATGACTCGAACCGCGATCAGCGCAAGGCTGCTACTCACGATGGGCCGCTGCCGGCCAGGGAATGAGGTTACGTCATGCGGACCGGATCGAAAGCCCTGATATCAGGTGTCGTGTTCGGGGCTCTCACCATTCCCCTCGGTGTGGCGCCTGCCGCCGCTGCCGACGAGTCACCGCTGCCTGGAATCACCACGGTGCAGCCGGCGGTCCGATACCAGCGGCCCGGAGATGTGGAGATAAACACTTCTCGCACAGTTCATTTCGCGCGCCTCTATCCCGACTTCGCGAGTAAGGGTGTCTATCACCACGGACATCACGCACACTGAGCGCACGGCAGCACAGCCCGAAAGGACGTACCGATCATGGACATCGCCAACACCGACACCGCGCTCGTGTTCATCGACCCGCAGAACGACGTGCTGAGCGACAGGGGAACCAGTTGGGACGCCGTTGGAGCCAGCGTGACCGAGAACCGCACCGTCGAACACATGGAGGCGCTGTTCGAGGCGGCCAAGTCTTCTGATTACCAGGTCTTCATTTCCCCCACTACTTCTATCCGACCGACAGCGGGTGGAGGGTCAACGGCCCGTTGGAAGCCGAGGAGTTCATGACACACACCTTTTCCCGATCCGGCGCCCTGACCTTGACGGGCTTCGACGGCTCGGGAGCCGACTGGCTCGATCGCTTCAAGCCCTACATCGAGGACGGCGAGACCGTCGTCGCCAGCCCGCACAAGGTGTGGGGCCCACAGACCAATGACCTGGTGCTTCAGCTGCGCAAGCGGGGAATCGCAAAGGTCATCCTCGGCGGCATGTTGGCGAACATCTGTGTTGAATCCCATCTGCGGGACCTGCTCGAGCACGGATTCGAAGTCGCCGTCGTGAAGGACGCCACCGCGGGCCCCCGTCATCCGCAATGGGGTGACGGCTACCAGGCCGCGATGATCAACTACCGCTTTCTCGCCCATGCCGTGCTGTCCACCGATGAAGTACTCGCAAGTATGCGCCCATAGCCATGGTGCGCAACGGTGCTGCACAGCCCAAGGGCGCTAATGTGAGTTCGTGAGCAACACCGACGCGGCCCCTGCCGAACTCGCCTGCACGGCTTTGCCATTCGCCGGCGTGCTGCATCCGCGTGAGGTGCCGTTGGGCGGTCCACGCGCCATCATGGTCCGGCGCACACTGCCACAGCGTCAACGATCGTTGATCGGGGCGTGGTGCTTCGCCGACCACTACGGCCCGCAGGATGTGCGCAGCGGGCCCGGGATGGACGTGCCGCCACATCCCCACACCGGATTGCAGACTGTCAGTTGGCTGTTCAGCGGCGAGGTGGAGCACCGTGACAGTGCCGGCGTGCACGCGATGGTGCGCCCCGGTGAGCTCAACCTGATGACGGCTGGGGCCGGGATCTGCCACTCAGAGGTGTCCACCCCGGCGACCAGCGTTCTGCACGGAGTGCAGTTGTGGGTCGCGTTGCCCGAGGCCGACCGCGATACCGGCCGCGATTTCGCGCATTATGTGCCCGAACCTCGCTCGCTCGACCGCGCCACGCTGCGGGTCTTTCTCGGCGAACTCGCCGGTGACCGGTCGCCGGTTCACACATTCACCCCGCTGCTCGGCGCACAGATCGACCTCAGCCCGCGCGCCGACCTGGTCCTCGACGTCGACCCCGTGTTCGAGCACGGAGTCTTGCTCGATCAGGGCAGCGTGGAGGCCGCAGGCTCCGTGCTGGACGTCGCGGACCTGGCGTTTCAGGCGGCGGGCTCAGATCGGCTTGCGATCATCAACCGCGAGGATCGCCCAGCCCGGGTGGTGTTGCTCGGCGGGCCGCCGTTTCCCGAAGAGCTGGTGATGTGGTGGAACTTTGTCGGGCGCAGCCACGCCGACATCGTGGCCTACCGGCAATCGTGGGAAGACAAGAGCGAGCGCTTTGGGTCGGTCGACGGATACCGCGGCACGGTGTCGCGGTTGCCCGCTCCCCCGCTGCCGAACGCGACCCTGCGGCCGCGGCCCAACCCCGCGAACTAGGCTAGGCCGCGGGCTCGGCGAAGGTGAACGCCGTGCCCACGGCGTTGGGAATGAACGCGTCGGGCAGCGCGGCCGCGAACCGGTGCTGAGCCTTCCAGCCGGTGCAGTGGGCGGGCACGAGGACGTCGGGCGCCATCTCGCTGAACGCGGTCACCGTCGGTCCGATGATGGGCTCGAACACCGCGCCGGTGAGGTGGAAACCGCCGATCATGGCGTGTAGCCGGTCCACGCCCGTCAACCGCATGGCGTGCCGCGCGATGTTCACCGCGCCGGCGTGGCCGCAACCCGTGAGCACGACCAGTCCCCGGCCCCGGACGTGGACCACCAGCGCCTGCTCGTCCATGATCAGCGGGTCGGGCTCCCACTTGCCGCCGCGCCACGCCTCGTGGTTGGGCATCCCTCGCTCGAACTCCGTGGTGCGGTCGACCTCGCCGGTGATCAGCACCGAGCCGTCCAGCAGCAGCGACGGCTGGCGCCGCTCCATCACCTCGAAACCCTCGGCTTCGATCGCCGCGCGGCTGAGCGTCGGCAGCTCCATGGCCGGTGCGCTGGCCAGGGCGAAGCGGCGGCGGCTGAAGACAAGCGGGTGCACCGCCAGCGGCAGCCCGCTGCGGCCCCGCAGCCGCATCAGTCCCGGGAAGCCGCCGTCGTGGTCGGGATGGCCGTGGCTGAGCACGACGGCCTCGATCGCCGAGGCGTCCAGACCGATGCGCTCGAAGTTCGTCGCCATCCCGTCGGGTGAGATACCGGTGTCGAACAGCACGGTGTGCGTGCGGCTCCCGCGACGGGTGGTCACCAGGGCAGAAAAGCCGTGCTCGGCGATCAGGCCCGGCGAGGTGCGGCCCTCCTCGAACTGGTCGGCCGCGACCGGAGGCACCCGGCCCATCCCGGACCGCCGGGCCGGACCCATGTCGCCCATCAGCGCGTCGTAACTGTTGTCCACCAGCGTGGTGATGGTGATCTCGTCGACCGGCTCGAGAGTGATCGGATCTACCGCGGTGCCGGCCGCCTCACGCGGCGTGGATGCGACCGCTTCTACGGCCGTGCCGCCGTCTTCACACATGACTGCATTTTGCTCTCGCGACGGGCCGGCCGTTCGGTGATGAGGCCATTCCCACACACCGGTGGGACGACGGTACCGTCTCGATCAGACCCGGCGTTATAAGGAGAACTGTGACCACTGACAAGACCGGCGCACCCACGACCGTGACTCAGGAATCCGACCGCTTTACCATCTCCGTCGACGGCCAGACGGTGGGTTTCACCGAATACGTGGACCGCGACAGACAACGGACGTTTCCGCATACCGAGGTGGACAGCGACTTCGGCGGCCGCGGCCTGGCAACGATTCTGGTGGAGGAAGCACTGCAGTCGACGCGCGACGCCGGCCTCCGGATCGTGCCGGTATGTCCGATGGTCGCCGCATTCGTGGAGAAGCACCACGAGTATGACGACGTCGTCGACTCCGCATCGTAGGCGCTTGACGCATCTACCCGAGCATGTTGGGGCTCTTGGATTCTCACACGACAGAGCCGCCCCGCCGCAGTGCTGCGCCGCCGGCTGCCAGAAGGGCCGTACCTGGGTCTGGCGGCGCTGACCCACCACAGCCACGAGGGCGTCGACGAACGCGGGCCGATCGGCAGCGGGATGGCCACCGCCTTGTCCAACCCCGGCTTCAGCCCGCGCACCCCTAACGCGGCTTGAGGATGAAGACCGGAATCTCCCGGTCGGTCCAGCTCTGGTAGGTGTCGAAATCGGCGTACGTCTCGACCAGCTTGGGCCACAGCCGCGCCCGTTCCTCGGGGCTCGCCAGAACGGCTCGTACCGGTCGCCTTTCACGGCCGATCTCGATGTACACATCCGGGGTGGCGACCAGATTGTGGTACCACTGCGGATTCTGCGCTCGACCGCCCATGGACGCCACGATGATCACGTCGTCTCCGTCGGTCATGAACACCAGCGGTGAGACGAACGTCTTACCGGACTTGCGGCCGGTGTGTTCGAGCAGCAGTGTCGGCACCGGTTTCTTGAAGCCCGCGCCGACCCGCCAGTTGCCGCCGATCCTGCCACCGGATTTGCGGTAGACCCACGCGACCGCCTTGCCCGAGAATTTCATCGCCGTGGCGACGAACGGCGAATCCAGCTGCCTGGGCTTGTTATTCGGATCCATCGGCTCCCCCTAGGTATTGCGCGGTGCTGCCACCGACCGGCACCGACGGCATGCCGAGCTTGCGGTGGTCCCAGCTGCGCATCCGGGTCGGCACGATCCGCACGCAGATCCGGTTGTTCATCATCTGATCGACGAACGGGCGCATCTCGTCGGTGTACGGGCCGGTGTAGCGCGCCCAGACGCTGATGCCCACCCGCAGAGTCGTTTCCGGGTCGTCGACGATCTCGGCGCGCCCGTCGATCGACACCCCGCGAAGGGTGTCGTAGCTCTGGCCGTCCTCGATCATCACCGTCACCGTCGGGTCGCGGCGCAGGTTGACCGCCTTCTGCGACTTGGCCTTGGTCTCGAACCAGATCTCGCCGTTGACCACGGCGTACCACATCGCGACCAGGTGCGGCCGCCCGTCCGGCATCACCGTCGCCATGGCGGCGGTCCGGCTTCGCTCGATGAACTCGGCGATCTCGCCGTCCGACATCACGATCTTCCCGCGTTCGTTCTTGCCCACGCCGAGATACTTTCAGGTCTCGATCGAGGTGACCGTCGCCGGGATGCCGTTCAGCGCCCCGTTGCCGAAAGGTTCGTCGAGGAAGCCGGGCGGCGAGAGGATGTTCGTGTTCACCCCGGGACTCGTTTGCCACCGCCATCCTGGTGCCGGGCCTGCCGTGACCCCAGCCGTGCGGCATCGACACCACGCCGGGCATGATCGCCTCCGTCACCTCGGCCGGCACCTCGATGTGTCCGCCCGACGACTCACCGTCACCCGGTCGCCCGTCGTGATGCCCCGCTTGTCGGCGTCGTCGCAGTGCATCAGCAGGGTGCAGCGCTCCTTGCCCTTCATCAGCGGCGGGACAGTGTGCAGCCACGAGTTGTTGGACCGCAGATGGCGACGGCCGACCAGGACCAGCTCATCGGCTGCGCGATCGAGACGCCTGGCCAGCCGGGGCAGGTCGTCGAGCAGGTACTGCGGCGCCAGCCGGATCTTGCGGTCCGCGGTGCCCAACACCTCAGGCACCCGCGTCACCATCTGCCCGAAATTGACGCCGTTCGGCTGGGCCTTCAGCTTGTCCAGCGTGAGGCCGTCGGGGTTCTCGCCGTACCGGTCGCCGAAGGGCCCGGTACGCAGTGTCAGATCCAGGATCCGTTCCGGCCCGCCACGCTCGTAGTGCGTGCGGACCTCGGCGCCGTCGAGCCCCTGGGTGAACGCCATGTAGTCGAAGAAGCCGTCGTCGATCGCCGCGACATCGACGTCCCCGGCGGGCATGCCCGCACACAGGCCGGCCAGCCGAATCAGGATCTCCCACTCCTCCGGAGCCTCGGGATCGGGCCTGGCGAACACGGGAGCCGAATAGTTCGCGATGCTGTTGACGGCGAAGTTGAGGATGAGGTCGTCGTGGTGCGGCTGCTCCAGCGGCGCGGAGCCCGGCAAGATGACGTCGGAATGACGGGTCGTCTCGTTGAGCCACAGTCGACCCAGATCATCGCGTCCAGTGTGGGCAACGCCTCGTCGAGCTTGTGGCCGACGTGTGTCGACAGCACGGGGTTTCCCGTGACGGTGATCAGCGCCTTGATCTGGCCCTCCCCCGGCGTCGAGATCTCCTCGGCCAGACACGACACGGGTACCTGACCGAGGACTTCCTTGGCGCCGCGGACCCTGGTGCGGTACCGGCCGAACTCGGGTGCACCATCCTCCAGTCCCGGGATCGGCTGCACGGTGACCGACCACGCCGTCGGCAGCGGGAACATGCTGCCGCCCGGGACGTCGAAGTGGCCGGTGAGGATGTTGACCACGTCGACGAGCCAGCTGGCCAGGCTGCCGAATTCCTGATTACAGGTGCCGATGCGGCCGTACACCACTGCGCGTTCCGTGCCGGCAAGCTCGCGCGCCAACGTGCGGATCCGGTCGGCGTCGATTCCGGTGACGCGCGCGACCCGCTCCGGGGCCCACTCGGCGGCCACCTCGCGCATGGGGTCCAACCCGTCGAGGTGCTGCCAGCGAGCCCTGCGATGCGGCCGGATTCGCGCCCATCACGACCAGCAGGTCGGTGCGCTCGATGTCGGGCACCGGGAACGACCACCATCCGCACTCAGATGCGACGACAGGTTCTTCGGCCACTGATCGACCGTGCCGGGGGAGTAGCTGATCGGAATTCCCGACATCCCCAGCAGCACACCGGTGTAGCGGCCGAGCGAAAATGAGTGCGCGAGCGGGTTTCCCGTGTAGCAAGTCACCGCGCCGATGCCGTGCTCGTCGATGATCGGCGCCAGCAGTTCGGTGCACCGCTGGAACGCCCTGTTCCAGCTGACCTCCTGCCATTGGCCGTCGACCTTCATCATCGGCCCGCGGATGCGGTCGGGGTCTTCGTGCAGCGCCCCCAGCGTGGCGCCCTTCGGGCAGATGTGGCCGCGACTCCAGGTGTCGTCGCGATTGCCCCAGATGCTCGCGGCCCGGCCGTCCTCGACGTGAACCTCCAGTCCGCGCATCGCCTCCACAGCGGACAGGTACAGAGGTGGCGCCCGTCCTCGCCGATGCCGGCCAGGGTCTTGGTGTTGTCGGCGGTCATCGACTTCCTCCCTGGTCCACGGTTTGTTGTGACACACTGTAACGACAAAGTCGCAGAGGAGGTCGCTAATTGTGAACGCAGCCGGGACTGCGACGCGGCACCGGCGGCAGGGCTCGCGGCGGGATCCCGAGATCGACACCGCGGTGCTGTCGGCCGCGCGACGGCTACTGGTCGAGCGCGGGTACTCGGCGACGTCCATCGACTTGATCGCCACCACGGCCGGCGTCAGCCGACCCGCCGTCTATCGCCGCTGGAGTTCCAAGGCGCAACTCGTGCACGAGGCGCTATTCCCCGACCTCGGCCCGGGATCGCCGGCGAACAACTTTGCCGACGAGATCGTCCGGTTGTGCCGGGGGGCACTGCGGATGTACGGCGATGCCGCCGTGCGCGAGGCAATCCCCGGTCTACTCAACGACTTACGCTCGGATCGCGAAATGCGGCGGCTGCTCAGCGACCGACTGGAGGCCGCCGCGCGTAGTGAGCTCGCCGAGCGGGTGGACGAGGCGGTCGAGGACGGCACCGCCCGTCCGGGTGTCGGCCCCGACACCATCATGGACGTCATCGCCGGCGGCGCCTGGTACGCCGTATGTGTACGTCGCATCAAGGACGTCGACGCCGCCGCGACCGAACTCAGCGAGCTGGTGCTTCGCGGCATCCTGCGGTCCTGACGCGTCAGCCGCCCATCAACATGGCGTACTGCGCGGCGGTCTGCTGCTGGGCCTCCAGCAAGTTCGCCCCGCTGATCTCGATGGCGTAGCGGTCCGCGGCGGCCAGACAGTAGAACGACTTGTCCTCCAGCTGAAGGCACCTGCTGCCGTCCAGATGGTTCACGCCCTTGGCCGGCTGCGACGTCGGCGACAGTTCGGCGAAGAAGCCGGCGACGATCTTGCCCGCGCTCTGGCTGTCCTTCGTCTGGTAGACGTTCGCCTTCGCCATGGCGACCAGATCCATCCCGGTGTCGGCGAACAGCTTCGCGGACCGCGTCGGGTCGCTCTGGTAGTGCAGCGCACCACGGCGCTCATAGGTGGTGTCCTGGACGGTCGCCGCGTCCTTCGGGTCCACCGGCAGCGTGCGGGCCAGCAGGCCGGTCGGGTCGAGCGAGATGTCGGCGAACTCCGACGGATCGGTCGCACGGAACTGGTCGATAGCAGGCCCCTGCAGGTCAATGGTTTTCGCGGCCAGTGCAGCCGCCGCGTCGCGTCCGTCGGCCGACTGTGCCAGCTGCATCAACACGTACGGACCGTGCTGGGTGAAGGAGCGCACCGCGGTCAGATCCGGGCCGCCCGTACGTGAGGTGATCGGGTAGCTCGCGGCCGTCGCATCCGGATGGCCGGGAATCGGCACCTTCTGACCGCCCGGGCCGACGGCCTGCATCGAGGCGTTGCCCATATCGGCCGTGGCCGCCGCCGCCGATGCCTCGTCGGGAAAGCGCAACACGGCGTTCAGCAACGCCGTCTTGCCCTCCGCGGTTCGCGCCGACGCGAAGCCGTTGATCAGTTGGTGCCGGCCCGCTGCGCCGGCCACCCCTTCCGGTCCGAGAAGCGTCAGGGCGGCGGCGTTCTGTACCACCACCGCACCCGGTCCGAAGACGGTGGTCATCGCGGGGTCGACCTCCCACGGGCCGACGACGTTGTTCGCCATCCGCTGCGCCTCGATCAGCACCGCCCGCGCCGGATCGCCGACCACCCCGAGCGGCGGGCTGGGCTTGGTCGGGTAGGGCCCGACGTCGAGCTGGCTGAGATCGATCGTCGCCGTCGGCGCGGCCGCTTCGCTCTTGACCGCGGTGCCCTCGGTCCGGCCGGAGCACCCCCCGGCGAGCAATGCGATGACCGCAAAGACCGCCGAAGCCGCGGTGAAATTCCAGACTCTTCCAAAGGGCATCCGCGTGCCCCCGACACCGTGCCGCATTCACCAGAAGCTACCGTGCGCGGCGCTGAATTCCGGGCGCGACTGCCCGTGGCGGTCCCAGCAATTCCGGGCGACTACTACACACCGCAGACGCGGCGGGTCATCCATGACTCAGAGACTCCGCGCATCGTGATTGTGGGCGAAGGGGGACTTGAACCCCCACGTCCCGAAGGACACTGGCACCTGAAGCCAGCGCGTCTGCCATTCCGCCACTCGCCCCAACAACCGGGGGAGCCTATCACGCGCGGCGCCCCGTTCCCCAACCGTACCCACGGCGCCGGAAGGCCCGCGGAAGCGCCTCTCTGCATATCGCGTTCGCGCGCCTGACCTGCCCCGATCGGATTCTCAGAATTCTGTTGGTCCCGCACCGCTGTGCAGGGCCGATAGCATGCAGTAAGGATTGTCGCGAGGCGACACGCTGGCGCGCGGGCGCATGAGCAGGAACGACGCAGAACGGCGAGGGAGGCGAACGGTTACATGGGTCTAGTCGATCGATTCGAGCGCAAGCTCGAGTCGACCGTCGGCGACGCATTCGCCCGCGTTTTCGGCGGATCAATTGTGCCGCAAGAGGTAGAAGCCCTGCTCCGCCGTGAAGCCGACGGCGGTGCACGCGAAGTGCACGGCGGGCGCATTTTGGCACCCAACGACTACGTCATTACCCTCAGTGTGCCTGACTACCAAAAGGTGAGCGCCGACCCGGACCTCACATCAGCTACTTTCGCCAAGCACTTGGAGGGATACATCCATGAGCAGGGATGGCAAACGTATGGTGATGTGGTCGTCAGCTTCGAGCAGTCACCGAACCTGCACACCGGACAGTTCCGCGCGCATGGAGCGGTCAATCCGGACTCAACCACTGGCGAAGCCGCCCCACCGCAACGAGACCGTGCGTTCACCGCAGAATCAGGAGTACGACCGATGACCGACAACCCGAATTACCGCGGCGGCCAGGGGCAGGGGCGGCCCGGCGACGAGTACTACGACGAGCGGTCCGGCCGCCAGCAGGACGACGGCCGCCAGGAACCGCGCGCTCAGTATCCCCCGCAGGAGCAGGGCGGCTACCCGCCGCAGGGCGAGCCGGCGTATCCGCCGCGCCAGGGCTACCCGGACCAGGGCGGTTTCCCCGACCGGGGCGGCTACCCGGAGCCCGGTGGCTACCCCGACCAGGGCGGCTACCCGCCTGCGGGCTACGAACAGCGCCCGCCCGCCGGGTACGGCCCGCCGCAGGGTGGGGGCTACCCGGACCAGGGTTACCGGCAGGGCGGATACCCTCCGCCGCAGGCCGGACAGCCCGGCTACAACGCGCCGGCCGGCGACTACGACTACGGCCGTCAGCCCGGCCAGGGCCGCGGCGGCGAGCAGCGGCCGGGGTATCCGGATCAGGGCGGCTACCCCGACCAGGGCGGCTACCCCGACCAGGGTGGCTACCCCGACCAGGGCCCCTACGGCGGACAGGCATACGGGCGCCAGGACCAGGGCTACGCACAGCCCGACTACGGCCGCTACGGGGAAGCCCCGGCGGGCGGCAACTACGGCGAGCCCGGATACGCCGAACCCGCCGGGAGCGGGTACGACTACGGTCAGCCTGCCGGTCAGCAGCCCGGCTACGCGGGCGGCTACGGCCAGGGCGACTACCCGGCCGGCGGCGCAGCGGCCGTCACACTCCAGCTCGACGACGGAAGCGGCCGGACGTACCAGTTGCGTGAGGGCGCCAATGTGATCGGCCGCGGCCAGGACGCCCAGTTCCGCCTGCCGGACACCGGCGTGTCGCGCCGGCACCTGGAGATCCGCTGGGACGGTCAGGTCGCCTTGTTGTCCGATCTCAACTCCACCAACGGCACCACGGTGAACAACGCGCCGGTGCAGGAGTGGCAGCTGGCCGACGGCGACGTGATCAGGCTCGGCCATTCCGAGATAATCGTCCGGGTTCACTGAGGCGCCAGCCGCTCGAAGTGAGGGGGAAGGTGTTCGCTTCCCCCTCACGTCGATCGCCGTCCAAGTATCGTGACGGTGCCAAGGTGGCTCAGCTGATGGTGGCGTTGCCGACGCGACCAGAACGGGGCGGGGCCGGAGCCGCTCGGCCGGCGAAATTCAACTCCGGAGAGGACGTCAGATGCAGGGGTTAGTACTGCAGCTGACGCGCGTCGGATTTCTGTTGTTGTTGTGGCTGTTCATCTGGTCGGTGCTGCGGATTTTGCGCACCGACATCTACGCTCCGACGGGCGCGGTGATGGTGCGGCGGGGGCTGGCGCTGCGCGGTTCGTTGCTGCCCAATCGGGGCCGCCGGCACGTGGTGCGCCAACTCATCGTCACCGAAGGGGCGCTGGCCGGCACTCGTATCACGCTGGGCAGTCAGCCCGTACTGATCGGCCGCGCCGACGACTCCACACTGGTGCTCACTGACGACTACGCCTCGACGCGGCACGCCAGACTGTCCCCACGAGGTTCGGAATGGTACGTCGAAGACCTAGGATCGACCAACGGCACATACCTTGACAGGGCGAAGGTGACTACGGCGGTACGGGTTCCGATGGGCACGCCGGTACGAATCGGCAAGACGGTAATCGAGCTGCGCCCGTGACACTGGTGCTCAGGTATGCGGCTCGCAGCGACCGCGGGCTGGTCCGCGCGAACAACGAAGACTCGGTGTACGCCGGTGCCCGTCTGCTCGCCCTTGCCGACGGCATGGGGGGGCACGCGGCCGGTGAGGTCGCCTCCCAGTTGGTGATCGCTGCGCTGGCCCATCTCGACGACGACGAGCCGGGTGGCGATCTGCTGTCCAAGCTCGACTCGGCCGTCCGCGAAGGCAACTCGGCGATCGCCGCACACGTGGAGGCCGACCCCGAACTCGAGGGCATGGGCACCACGCTGACCGCAATCCTCTTCGCGGGCAACAGGCTTGGGCTGGTACACATCGGCGACTCACGGGGCTATCTGCTGCGTGACGGCGAACTCAACCAGATCACCAAGGACGACACCTTCGTCCAGACCCTCGTCGACGAGGGCCGCATCACGCTCGAAGAGGCCCACAGCCATCCGCAGCGGTCGCTGATCATGCGTGCGCTGACCGGCCACGAGGTGGAGCCCACGCTGATCATGCGGGAGGCGCGGGCCGGCGACAGGTACCTGTTGTGCTCGGACGGACTGTCCGACCCGGTGAGCCACGACACCATCCTCGAGGCCATGCAGATCCCCGATGTCGCCGAAAGCGCCGACCGCCTCATCGAATTGGCGCTGCGCGGCGGCGGGCCCGACAACGTCACCGTGGTGGTGGCCGACGTCGTCGACTACGACTACGGACAGACCCAGCCGATCCTGGCCGGCGCCGTATCGGGTGACGACGATCAGGCGGCGCCGCCCAACACCTCGGCGGGGCGCGCCTCGGCCTTCAACCCCCGCCGCAACGCCGCGAAACGCGTCCTGCCCGAACCGGAGGAAGAGCCCCCAAAACGCCCGCGGTCGCGTCGCCGGATTCTCATCGCCTCGGTGCTGCTCGTTCTGGTGGTGTTGACCGGCCTCGCAATCGGCCGCGAAATCGTCCGCAGTAACTACTACGTCAGCGAGCACAACGGCGTGGTCTCGATCATGCGCGGTGTTCAAGGCTCGTTTCTCGGTATCCCACTGCAGGAGCCCTATCTCCTGGGCTGCCTCAACGCCCGCAACGAGTTGTCGCTCATCACCCCGGGGCAGTCCCAAGACGACCTGAACTGCCGGATGCTCGGCACCGACGACATGCGGCCGTCGGAGCGTGCCCAGGTGATCGCCGGCCTGCCCTCGGGGAAGCTCGACGACGCCATCGCGCAAATCGAGGAACTCGCTCACAGTTCGGTGCTGCCCACCTGCGCTGCCCGGACCCCGACCTCGACCCCAACGACGACGACCGCACCCCCACCGCCGCCTCCCGGGCCGCCCGGTTCCCCGGAACCCCCTGGCACAGGCGGGATTCCGCGCCCTTCGAGCGATGCACCCGCGCCCGAGACGCCGACGACGGTGACCGCACTCGCGCCGCCCCCGCCGCCCGGCCCGCCTCCGCCTCCGCCTCCGCCTCCGCCTCCGTCGCCGTCGCCGACCGTCACCGCGCTGCCTCCCCCGCCCCCGCAACCGGGAACGAACTGCCGGGAAGTGTCATGACGACCCGAAGACGAGCGCGAGCGAGGATCGCAGCGAGGAACGAGCGAGGACCGCAGGGAGCGGGAGTCGAGGCATGACGACCCGAAGACGAGCGCGAGCGAGGATCGCAGCGAGGAACGAGCGAGGACCGCAGGGAGCGGGAGTCGAGGCATGACGACCCGAAGACGAGCGCGAGCGAGGATCGCAGCGAGCAACGAGCGAGGACCGCAGGGAGCGGGAGTCGAGGCATGACGACCCGAAGACGAGCGCGAGCGAGGATCGCAGCGAGCAACGAGCGAGGACCGCAGGGAGCGGGAGTCGAGGCATGACGACCCGAAGACGAGCGCGAGCGAGGATCGCAGCGAGCAACGAGCGAGGACCGCAGGGAGCGGGAGTCGAGGCATGACGACGCAGCCCCAGTCTCCGGTCGCCGTGATGCCGCCGCTGCCCAACCGCCGCAACGCCGAACTCTTCCTGCTCGGGTTCGCCACCCTGATCACCACTGTCGCGCTGCTTCTCGTGGAGGCCAACCAGGAGCAGGGTTTGCATTGGGATCTGGCGCAGTACGCCGTGGCCTACCTCGCGCTGTTTCTCGGCGCGCACCTGGCCGTTCGCCGGTTCGCCCCGTATGCCGACCCGCTGCTGCTTCCCGTCGTCGCGCTTCTCAACGGCCTCGGCCTGGTGATGATCCACCGGCTGGACCTCTCCAAGGGCGAACCGACATCGAAGGGCCTGGGCGGCACCGCCAACCAGCAGATGCTGTGGACGCTGCTGGGCGTGGTGGCGTTCTCCCTTGTCGTGATCTTCCTCCGCGACCACCGGATGCTGGCGCGCTACGGCTATGTGTGTGGACTCGTCGGCCTCGTGCTGCTGGCCATTCCCGCCGTGCTTCCCCGCTCGATGTCCGAGCAGAACGGCGCCAAGATCTGGATTGAGCTGCCAGGCTTCTCGATTCAGCCCGCTGAGTTCTCCAAGATCCTGCTGCTGATCTTCTTCGCCGCCGTCCTGGTGGCCAAGCGCAGCCTATTCACAAGCGCGGGTAAACATTTCGTTGGTATGGACCTGCCGCGGCCGCGCGATCTGGCGCCGCTGCTGGCGGCATGGGTCGCCTCGGTCGGGGTGATGATCTTCGAGAAGGACCTCGGTACTTCGCTGCTGCTGTACGCCTCGTTCCTGGTGATGGTGTACATCGCCACCGAACGCTTCAGCTGGGTCGTGCTCGGCATGGTCTTGTTCGCCATGGGAAGTGTTGCAGCGTATTACGTTTTCGATCATGTACGGGTGCGCGTGCAGACGTGGTGGGACCCCTTCGCCGACCCTGAGGGCGCCGGCTACCAGATGGTGCAGTCGCTGTTCAGCTTTGCCACCGGCGGGATCTTCGGCACCGGGCTCGGCAACGGTCAGCCCGCCACCGTGCCCGCTGCATCCACCGACTTCATCATCGCCGCCATCGGAGAGGAACTGGGCCTCGTCGGCCTGGCCGCGGTGCTGATGTTGTACACGATCGTCATCATCCGCGGCCTGCGGACCGCGATCGCGGTCCGCGACAGCTTCGGCAAGCTGCTGGCCGCGGGTCTGGCGTCCACGCTGGCGCTGCAGTTGTTCATCGTGGTCGGCGGCGTCACCAAGCTGATCCCGCTGACCGGGCTGACCACGCCGTGGATGTCGTACGGCGGATCGTCGCTGCTGGCCAACTACGTGCTGCTGGCGATCCTGGTGCGCATCTCGCACGCCGCGCGCCGCCCCATCGTGACCCGGCCGCCGGCCACCCCGATCGCGACGGCCAGCACCGAGGTGATCGAGAAGGTATGAACACCTCGCTGCGCCGCATCTCGGTCACGATCATGGTGTTGATCGTGCTGCTGCTGGCCAACGCCACCTTGACGCAGGTGTTCACCGCCGACGGTCTGAGGTCCGACCCACGGAACCAGCGCGTGCTGCTCGACGAGTACTCGCGCCAGCGCGGCCAGATCTCGGCGGGTGGGCAGCTGCTGGCCTATTCGGTGTCGACGAATGGGCGGTTCCGTTTCCTGCGCGTCTATCCCAATCCACAGGCCTACGCACCGGTGACCGGCTTCTACTCGTTGCGGTATTCGAGCACCGGCCTGGAACGCGCCGAGGACACCATCCTCAACGGCTCCGACCAGCGCCTGTTCGGCCGGCGGCTGGCCGATTTCTTCACCGGCCGCGATCCGCGCGGCGGCAATGTCGCGACGACCATCAATCCGCAGGTGCAGCAGGCCGCGTGGGACGCGATGGAGGATGGGTGCGATGGTCCGTGCAAGGGCGCGGTCGTCGCGCTGGAACCGTCGACGGGCAAGATACTGGCGATGGTCTCGGCGCCGTCCTATGACCCCAACCTGCTGGCCTCCCACGACGTGGACGGGCAGTCGCGCGCCTGGCAGCAGTTGCGAGACAACCCCGACTCGCCGTTGGTCAACCGTGCGATCTCGGAGACCTACCCGCCCGGGTCGACCTTCAAGGTCATCACCACCGCGGCGGCACTGCAGTCCGGTGCCACCGAGAGCACCCAGCTGACCGCGCAGCCCCAGATCCCGTTGCCGGACAGCACCGCAACGCTCGAGAACTACGGCGGCCAGCCCTGCGGCGGCGGGCCGACCGCATCGCTGCGGGACGCGTTCGCGAAGTCCTGCAACACCGCGTTCGTCCAACTCGGCATCAACACCGGTACGGACGCGCTGAAGTCCACCGCCCAGGCCTTCGGCCTCGACACGTCACCTCCGCTGATTCCGCTGCAGGTGGTGGAATCCACCGTCGGGCCGATCCCCGACAAGGCTGCCCTCGGCATCTCGAGCATCGGGCAGAAGGACGTGGCACTGACACCACTGCAGAACGCGCTGGTCGCCGCAACCATCGCGAACAAAGGGGTAACTATGCGGCCGTACCTGGTCGACAGCCTCAAGGGACCCGACCTGGCCAATATCAGCACCAGCGCTCCGCAGGAAGAGCGCCGGGCAGTCTCCCAGCAGGTCGCGGATACACTTACGGACTTGATGGTCGCCGCCGAGCAGGTGACGCAGCAGAAGGGAGCCATCGCCGGCGTGCAGATCGCATCCAAGACCGGCACCGCGGAGCACGGGACAGATCCGCGCAACACCCCGCCGCATGCCTGGTACATCGCTTTCGCTCCAGCTCAGGCACCCAAAGTGGCGGTCGCGGTGCTCGTCGAGAACGGCGGCGACAGGCTCTCTGCCACCGGGGGTGCGGTCGCTGCCCCCATCGGTCGCGCCACCATCGCCGCGGCGTTGCGGGAGCGCTCATGAGCTTTCGGAGACGACTGCGAGTGAGGATCGCAGCGAGGGCCGACGAGCGCTTGCGTGAAGAGCAGACGGCGCACGAGCGAGGACCGGTGGGCCCACGCCCGCAGGGCAGGGGTCGAGTGGGAGTCGAGACATGAGCCCACGCGTGGGAGTGACCCTTTCCGGCCGGTACCGCCTGCAGCGGTTGATCGCCACCGGCGGTATGGGCCAGGTGTGGGAAGGCGTGGACTCCCGGCTCGGCCGCCGGGTCGCGATCAAGGTGCTCAAGGCCGAGTACTCCACCGACCCGGAGTTCGTCGAACGGTTCCGGGCCGAGGCCCGCACGGTCGCGATGCTCAACCACCCCGGCATCGCCAGCGTGTACGACTACGGCGAGACCGAGATGGACGGCGAGGGCCGCACCGCCTACCTGGTGATGGAACTGGTCAACGGCGAGCCACTGAACTCGGTCATCAAACGCTCCGGCCGGTTGTCGCTGCGGCACGCGCTCGACATGCTCGAGCAGACCGGCCGCGCGCTTCAGGTCGCACACACCGCCGGCCTGGTCCACCGGGACGTCAAACCCGGCAACATCCTCATCACGCCAACCGGGCAGGTGAAGCTCACCGACTTCGGCATCGCCAAGGCCGTCGACGCGGCGCCGGTCACACAGACCGGCATGGTGATGGGCACCGCCCAGTACATCGCGCCGGAGCAGGCGCTCGGTCACGACGCCACCGCGGCCAGCGATGTCTATTCGCTGGGAGTGGTCGGCTACGAGTCTGTTTCGGGTAAACGGCCCTTCACCGGAGACGGCGCCCTGACGGTGGCGATGAAGCACATCAAGGAGACCCCGCCCCCGCTGCCCGCGGATCTGCCGCCCAATGTTCGCGAGCTCATCGAGATCACCCTGGTGAAGAACCCGGGCAACCGGTACCGCTCCGGTGGTCCGTTCGCCGACGCGGTGGCCGCGGTGCGGTCCGGTCGTCGGCCACCGCGCCCGAACCAGGCGCCGTCCATCGGTCGAGCCACCCCTGCGGCGGTGCCGTCGGCCGCACAGGCCCGCGCCGCCGCGGACCTCACCGGCCGCGCCCCCGCCCCCGCGACCGCCGCCCGCGTCAGGGCCAACACCGGCGTCCACCGTCCCGCACCGCCGCCGCGACGCACGTTCTCGTCGGGCCAGCGGGCGCTGCTGTGGGCGGCCGGGGTGCTCGGCGCGCTGGCGATCGTGATTGCGATCCTCATCGTCCTGAACGCCCAGGATCGCAAGGACAAGGAAAGCCCTCAACCCACCGTCACCAACACCATCACCCAGACGACGCCCTTCCAATCGCCTGCCGCCCTGCCCGCACCTGGTTGGACGCGGCAGGGGTCCATCGGTCATGGTGGGGAGAACATCGGGGTTCCCCGACTTGACGCGCCGGCGTCGCCCGCAGCGTGGCGGGGGATACCCGCCGCCCCAGAACAGACAGCAGGATGACCACCCCACAGCACCTGTCCGACCGGTACGAACTCGGCGAAATCCTCGGCTTCGGCGGCATGTCCGAAGTCCATTTGGCGCGCGATCTGCGGCTTCATCGCGATGTGGCGATCAAGGTGTTGCGTGCCGACCTGGCCCGCGACCCCAGCTTCTACCTGCGTTTCCGTCGCGAAGCCCAGAACGCCGCCGCGCTGAACCACCCCGCGATCGTCGCGGTGTACGACACCGGCGAGGCGGAGACGCCCACGGGCCCGTTGCCCTACATCGTGATGGAGTACGTCGACGGGGTCACCCTGCGCGACATCGTGCACACCGAGGGGCCGATGCCGCCGAAGCGCGCCATCGAGGTGATCGCCGACGCCTGCCAGGCCCTGAACTTCAGCCATCAGCACGGCATCATCCACCGCGACGTCAAGCCCGCCAACATCATGATCAGCAAGGCCGGCGCGGTGAAGGTGATGGACTTCGGCATCGCCAGGGCGCTGGCCGATGCCAACAGCGTCACCCAGACCGCGGCGGTCATCGGCACAGCGCAGTACCTGTCGCCCGAACAGGCCCGCGGCGAGAAGGTCGACGCACGTTCCGACGTCTACTCGCTGGGTTGTGTGCTCTACGAGATCCTCACGGGCGAACCACCTTTCGTCGGCGACTCGCCGGTAGCGGTGGCCTACCAGCACGTCCGGGAGGACCCCGTGCCGCCGTCGCAGCGCCACACCGGGATCTCGCCGGAGCTCGACGCCGTGGTGCTCAAGGCCCTGGCCAAGAACCCCGACAACCGATATCAGACCGCCGCCGAGATGCGCTCGGACCTGGTGAAGGTGCACAGCGGGGAGCCGCCGGACGCGCCGAAGGTGCTGACCGACGCGGAACGCACGTCCCTGCTGTCGTCGACACCGCCGCATCGGGCCGAACCCGTCGACCATCTGCCGCGCCAGCAGACACAGTACGCCGAGCGGGAGCGCAGCGGTTCGGTGGGCCGCTGGCTGATCGCCGTCGCGGTCCTCGCCGTGCTGACCGTGGTGGTGACGCTGGCGATCAACGTGTTCGGTGGCAACACCCGCGATGTGCAGGTGCCCGACGTCAGCAACCTGGTGTCGGCCGATGCGATCGCGTCATTGCAGAACAAGGGGTTCAAGACCCGCACGCTGCAGAAACCGGACTCCACGGTGCCGCCCGACCACGTCATCGGCACCGACCCGCAGGCCAACTCGTCCGTCGGCGCGGGCGATGAGATCACCATCAGCGTGTCCACCGGTCCTGAGCAGCGCGAGGTGCCGGACTGCAGCAACAACCTCACCTACGCCGAGTGCGTGGAGAAGCTCAAAGAGGCCGGGTTCGGCAAGTTCACCCAGGCCGGAAATGCGTCGACGCCGGAGATGAAGGACAAGGTGCTGGCCACCAACCCGCCGGCGAACCAGACGTCGGCGATCACCAATGAGATCACCATCGTGGTGGGCACGGGGCCGGCCACCGCGCCGGTGCCCGAACTCAAGGGTCAGACCATCGAGAGCGCCACACAGATCCTGAACGCGTCGGGATTCAGCAGGATCGTGCCCGTGCCGATCGATGGAACCGCGCCCAACGGACAGGTGCTCGGCACGAATCCGTCTGGTGGACAGACGGCTCCGCAGGACACGTTGATCCAGGTGCAGGTGTCGCAGGGCAACCAGTTCATCATGCCCGACCTGACCGGGATGTTCTGGACCGATGCCGAACCACGCCTGCGGGCGCTCGGCTGGACCGGCGGTCTGGACAAGGGTGCCGACGTGCAGGACAGCGGGCAGAAGACCAATGCCGTGGTCAGTCAGAGTCCGTCGGCCGGCACCGGTGTCAACTTCGGGGCGCGGATCACGCTGAATTTCGCGTCGTAGCGGCTGCCACGGCGTCGGCGACCTCCTCCTCGAGCCGGCGAACGAGGCCCTCGGCCGGCGCGGTGCCGCAGTAGGACAGCCAGTTGGCCAGCATCCGGTGGCCACCCTGGGTGAGGATCGACTCGGGGTGGAACTGCACGCCGTGGATCGGCAGTTCGACGTGGCGCACACCCATGATGACGCCGCCCTCGGTGCGCGCGATGACTTCCAGTTCCGCGGGAACGGTATCCGGCAGGATCGTCAGCGAGTGATACCGCGTCGCCGTGAAGGGATCGGGAAGGCCTTGTAGCACGCCGGCATTGGCGTGGTGGACGGTGCTCGTCTTGCCGTGCAGAAGCTCGGGTGCGCGGTCGACGGTGCCGCCGAAGGCCACCCCGATCGCCTGGTGTCCGAGGCACACCCCCAGCAGCGGAGTCTCCGCCGCGGCGCAAGCCCGCACCAGCGGGATGGACGCGCCCGCACGTTCGGGGGTGCCGGGCCCGGGGCTGAGCAGGACTCCGTCGAACTGCTCGGCGGCCTTGGCGACATCGGCCTCGGTGGCGAGGCGTCCGTCGTCGTTACGCCAGACGTCCGCCTTGACGCCGAGCTGGCCCAGGTACTGGACCAGGTTGAACACGAAGCTGTCGTAGTTGTCGACCACCAAGACCTGCATCCGGCCAGGTTACTGGGTCGTTCCCGCAAAGACTCAATAGCCGATCGGCCCGATGGGCTTGGCGAAGCGCATCCGCACCGGCTCGCTGTGCCCGACGAGGTGGACCTCCGTGCGGGGCTCCTCGGTGTAGCCCAGGCCGAACCGCACCACGTACTGCTTGTAGAGCGTGACGAACGGGGCGCCGGCCAGCGCGGCCTGCATCGCGCCCGCGTCCCCGATCGCGGTGATGACATACGGCGGGCTGTAGGTGCGGCCGTTGAGCAGCAGGGTGTTGCCCACACACCGCGGCGCCGAGGTGCCGATGATCCGTTGATCCTGCATCTGGATGCCCTCGGCGCCCGCGCTCCAGAGGGCGTTGAGGACCGCCTGGATGTCCTGCTGGTGGACCACCAGGTCGTCAGGGGAGGCGTCGCGAGGGAACCGGCCCTCCGCGTCGCGCTGGGCGTCGTTGAGCGTCACCACGAGGCCGGGTCCTCGCATCGGGTCGAGGCCCGCGTCGACGGCCAGCTTGTCCGAGCGCCTGGTGATGGCCGCCAGCGCGGCGTCGGCCCCGGGCGAGCCGCCGTGGTGGGTGTCGATCGTTGTCACCAGCGAGTCCCGCTCTGCGTTGAGCCGATCGACCGAGTGCTGGGTCTCGCGCACCAGGTCAACCAGGCGGGGAGCGTCGCTGCGGCGAATCTCGCTGCCACCGGAGACGCCGTGGGTCGCCGCCAGCAGCAGCCCGGCCAGCAGGCAGACTACGGGGACACCGAAACGCCAGACGGTGCGGCGCCGGCCCGTCCGCGCCTGCGGTTGGTCCATCGGCCTGCCTCCAAGGATTCGGGCCTGACAGCCAGGCTGAGTTAGGCTCGTGGCTACATCGTCGCACCGTGTGCCCCCGAATATCCGCGAAGGTCCCCATGCCCAAGTCCAAAGTCCGCAAGAAGAACGACTTCACCATCAATCCGGTGAGCCGGACCCCTGTCAAGGTCAAGGCCGGCCCGTCCGGCACGTGGTTCGTGGTGCTGTTCTGCGGGCTGATGTTGCTCGGCCTGGTGTGGCTGCTGGTCTTCCAGTTGGCGGGGGGCGGTCCCGACGCTCCGAGCTTCCTCACATGGATGGCGAATCTGAAGGCCTGGAATTACGCGATCGCGTTTGCCTTCATGATCACGGGGTTGTTGCTCACAATGCGCTGGCGGTAGCGGCGGTCACCACAGATATGAATTTATCTTGGACTCCGTGCGTTACCCGTTTGGCAACCTTGCGGTCACCGGATCACACTGATGTGATTCATCCCCATTGGGGATAGCACCTGTGGATAACCTCATTAGCAACGGTAAAAGGGTGTTATCAGACCGTGCAGCAAACTAACTGGGGTCCGCCCGTGCTCGGGCTCGCAGGGTGTGCCGTAGCCGGTGTGATCTTGGCTGTCGGGGCTGTGACCCTGATCACAGACCCTCCCGGCCGCATCCTGATCGGGATTGCCGCCGCAGGACTACTTGCGTTTGCAAGCCTCTCGTGGCGGGCCCGGCCGAAGCTGGCAATCAGTGACAACGGTCTGATCGTCGGCGGCTGGTCTCGCCCCAGCCTGCTGCAGCGCAGCGACATCAAGCTCATTCGCATCACCGAATTCCGCCGGATCGCGCGCAAGGTCCGGCTGCTCGAGATCGATACGAGCGACGATCGGCTACTGGTGTTCACCCGCTGGGACCTGGGCACCGACCCACTGAACGTCCTCGACGCCCTCACGGCCGCCGGTTACGCCGGCTCGCATCCGTGATCACGGCTTCGTGATTACAGTGGCGCCGGTTGCCAACGCGCCGAACTCGCTAGGAGACGGTGACTGACTCGATCACCACTGCATCCGTCGGCCGGTCGCCGCGATCGACCGCAGTGGTCGCGATGGTGTCGACGACTTTCTGCGACTCGGGATCGACGACCTCGCCGAAGATGGTGTGCTTCCGATTCAGGTGCGGTGTCTTCCCGACGGTGATGAAGAACTGCGAGCCGTTGGTGCCCGGCCCCGCGTTCGCCATGGCCAGCAGATACGGCTTGTCGAACTGCAACTCAGGGTGAAACTCGTCCTCGAACTGATACCCGGGGCCGCCGCGACCGGTGCCGGTCGGGTCGCCGCCCTGAATCATGAATCCGTCGATGACGCGGTGGAAGACCGCGCCGTCGTAGAACGGGCCGGAGGCGCTGCCCGAGGCGTTCTCGGCGCTGTAGTCCTTGGTGCCCTGCGCGAGACCGACGAAGTTGGCGACGGTCTTGGGGGCGTGGTTTCCGAAGAGTGCGATCTTGATGTCGCCGCGGTTCGTGTGCAGAGTCGCGGTCGCTGTCTGAATGGGGCTCGTCACGGGATGTCAGTGTGCCACGCTCGCTTCGACGCCCAACCGGGCACCGCCGCGTCACCGATGATGGCAGGCTTGGTAGCGATTTCATCGACGTTGCAGAAAGGTGCGCCATGACCTCGAAGTCGGATGTCCGGTTGACCTCGGGCCAGCGGCTTGGCCGCGGTCTCAAGTACTCCACGGTCGGACCGGTTGACGTCGCTGTGGGCGCCCTCGGGCTCGGCCTGAACTCGGCCCACTCGTCGGCCACGTGGGTCGGCAATCGTTATCGCAAGAGCTGGGTGGCCCGGCAACTGCGGGCGGAGCTCTCGGCCGCACATGACACGCTGGCGCAGGAGCTCGCCGCCGCGCAGGAGGTGTTGTCGAGCCTTCCGCAGGCGCTGCAGGAGGTGCGTAAGTCCCGGCGCCGGAGTCGCCGACCGCTGTTCATCGCCGCGGTCGCGGGGGTGGTGGTGCTGGCCGGGGGAGCGGTGGCGTTCTCCGTCATCCGTAGGTCGTCACACCGAGAGCCGTCCGTCGCGAGCCAGTCGCGGCCGCCCAGCGTCGACATCGCCCCCAAACCATAGTTTGCTGCGGTGAATCGCGATGGCCGTCTCCGTCTTTGACCTCTTCTCGATCGGTATCGGGCCATCCAGCTCGCACACGGTCGGGCCGATGCGCGCCGCAGGCCGGTTCGCACGACATCTGGCCGCCGACGGCCTGCTGCCCAGCGTCGAGCGCGTCCGCATCGAGCTGTACGGGTCCCTTGGCGCGACCGGTGCCGGCCACGGTACGCCAGGAGCCGTCGTTCTCGGGCTGGAGGGCTGCGAGCCCGAGACCGTCGATCCCGCCGTCGCACGGGCCCGCGTCGAGGAGATCAACGCGGGGCGAAAGCTGCGTCTCGGCGGCACCCACATCGTCGACTTCGATTCGGCTGGCGACATTCTTTTGTCGTTGCACGCCATGGACTTTCACAGCAACGGGATGGTGTTCCTGGCATACGGCGACGGTGGCGAACCGCTGACCCGGCGGGTGTACTACTCGGTGGGTGGCGGCTTCGTCGTCGACGAGCAGGCGGCAGTCGCGGACGAGCGCGTGGACGAGGCCGTGCCCTACCCGTTCAACACCGCCGTCCAGTTGGTGGCACTGGCGACCGAAAAGGGCTGCAGCATCGCGGCGTTGATGGCCGCCAACGAGGCGGTGCTCGCCCGCCGGCCCGATCTCCGCACGGGGATTCTGCGCATCTGGGCGGCGATGCGCGAATGCGTGGATACCGGCTTGACTGCGCACGGGACGCTGCCCGGCGCATTGCACGTCCGGCGTCGCGCACGTTTGCTGGCGGCCGCGCTGCAGGCCACACCGGATGACCCGCTGTACGCGATGGACTGGGTGACGGTCTACGCGCTGGCCGTCAACGAGGAGAACGCGGGCGGCGGACGGGTGGTGACGGCGCCGACCAATGGAGCCGCCGGGGTGATTCCCGCTGTGCTGCACTACTACTGGCGGTTCGTGCCGGACGCCACCGAAGACGGCATCGTCGAGTTCCTCTTGACGGCAAGCGCGATCGGGCAGCTGTTCAAGGCGAACGCGTCGATATCCGGAGCGGCGGTCGGCTGCCAGGGCGAGGTCGGTTCGGCCTGCTCGATGGCGGCCGCCGGACTGGCCGCGGTGATGGGCGGAACACCGCAGCAGGTCGAGAACGCCGCCGAGATCGGGATCGAGCACAACCTGGGACTGACCTGTGATCCGGTCGGTGGCCTGGTGCAGATTCCGTGCATCGAACGCAACGCGGTGGCATCGGTCAAGGCGATCACCGCGGCCAGAATGGCAATGCACGGCGACGGCACCCATCACGTCAGCCTCGACACCGCGATCAAGACGATGCGCGACACCGGTGCAGACATGGCCGACAAGTACAAGGAGACGTCGCGGGGCGGACTCGCCCTCAACGTTGTCGAGTGTTAAGGCGGCGAACGCCAGGCTGCCGCGCAGTCGCAATCCGCCGTCAGAGACAGTAGATGTGCCCAAACGGGCCGAAGAAGCAGTCCGGCCCTGATCCGTCGCCCTGTGCGCCAGGTCCGCCGCCGTCTTGCACCGGGCTGTGGCCGCGATCTTGCTGCCACGGCGTCCCCGCGGCGCCGGGCGCGGCTGGATTGGCGTTCGCGACGCCTACCCCGAGTCCGAGGGCGGTGAAGCCCAGTGCGCCGCTGATCGCTGCTCCGGCGATGATTTTTTTGAGATTCACTGCGCGCCACTCCCTCTCTGAACTCCCCGCAGATTGGAACGCGCCCTGGTTCCCATTAATGCCCTGTGTCGGCGATGTCATTCAGAGGGGGGCGACGGGTGGAATCACCCATCCGTCGGCCGATCAACCAGAGATGCCGGCTGATCTGATTGTGTACTTGTGGAGCCTAGGAGATTCGAACTCCTGACATCTGCCTTGCAAAGGCAGCGCTCTACCAACTGAGCTAAGGCCCCTTGTGCCGGTCAGGACGGCGCGTCGGCCGCCACGTGCCAGACCTCGACGTCGTGCCGAGATTTCCAGACCGCGGCGGCGACAGCCGCGGTGATCCCCACAACGAGCAGAAACATCAGCCTCAAGGTATGCACCCTTCCGTGGGGCTAGGAGGACTCGAACCTCCGACCTCTTCGTTATCAGCGAAGCGCTCTAACCGCCTGAGCTATAGCCCCGAAATCCGCACTGGACCGAGCGACGAGATTACCGCAATCGCAGGCTCCGGCCCAAACCCGCCGTCGCGAAGAGTGATGTGACCTAGTCGCGATCCGCCAACGTCACTTCGATGCCGCCGACCAGATCGGTCGTCAGGTTGTAGATGAACGCCGCGGCGGTAGCCATTGCAGTCAACAGCACGATGTTCACCAAGCCGACCAATGCCGCGCCACCGAAGATGGTGCCGCTGGACACCAACTCTGCGCCGCTGCCGCTGGCGCTGGTGAGCAGATCGCCCACGTTGCTGTTCAGCTTGCTCCACACACCCATGCCGCCGAGCACCAAATACAGGAACGCGACGGCGATCATCCAGACGAAGAACAGCGCCACCGAGAGCACCAGCGACACCTTCAGCGTGCTCCACGGGTCGACGCGGCGGATCTGCATGCTCGCCCGCACCGGACCCTTGTGACGGGTGGCCGCCGCCTGGACGCGGCTGGTGGTGGCGGTCGACCTGCTCGCGGGCTCCGAGGTGGTGCGTTCGGTGCCGGGCTGGCGCTGCTGAGGTGGGCGGGGAACCGGTCCCGACAGGTCAGGCAACTCACTCGCGTAGGCCTCCGGCCGGGCTGCCTCGGGCCGGCCCGCCTCGGAGCGCTCCGGACGCTCGGTGCGTTCCGGACGCTCGGCGCGCGCCGGACTGTCCGACTCCTGCGCCATGGCGGCCGAGCCGGACATGAACCGGTTCAACCTGGAGTCCAGGCCCTGCGCATGAGCCGTCGACGTCTCGCTGCGCGACGAGTCCGTACGCGCAAGGGGTTCGGTCGGCTTGCGCAGGGACTGCCCTTTCGTCCGGCCCGCCGGCCCGCGCTGCCACGGCGGAACATCGGCGAGCGAGCCGCCTTCGCGCGCCGGGCCGGACGACCCGGAGGCGGAGCCGTTGGCGCCGCCGGCCCCGTCGCCTGCGCGGGGGTATCCGGGCTCGTTCGGTGAACTCACCTACGGCTCCTCACTGGTCACGAGGCTTGTCTACTCGCCGAGGTCGGTGTTGACCTCGTCGGTGCTGTCGCCTTCCTCGGCATTGCGCGCAACAGCAATCAGTGTGTCGCCCTCGCCGAGGTTCATCAAGCGAACTCCCTTAGTCTGCCGTCCGGCCTTCCGCACCTGACGTGCGGCAGTCCGGATGACCCCCCCACCGGAGGTGATGGCGTACAACTCTGTGTCGTCGTCGACGATCAGCGCACCGACCAGACTGCCACGTTTGCGGTCGTACTGGATCGTGAGGATGCCTTTGCCGCCGCGGCCCTGGACCGTGTACTCCTCGATCGCGGTGCGCTTGGCGTAGCCGCCCGCCGTCGCGACCAGTAGATACGTGCCCTCGCGGACCACGTTCAGTGACAGTAGCTTGTCTTCTTCGTTGAATCGCATGCCCTGCACGCCCGAGGTGGCGCGCCCCATCGGACGCAGTGCCTCGTCGGTCGCCGAGAACCGGATCGACTGCCCCTTGGCCGACACCAGTAGCAGATCCTCGTCGGCCGAGCAGAGCACCGCGCCGACCAGCTCGTCACCGTCGCGCAGATTGACCGCGACGATGCCGCCGGAGCGGTTCGAGTCGAAGTCGGTCAGCTTGGATTTCTTCACCAGGCCGTTACGGGTGGCCAGCACCAGATACGGCGCGTCCTCGTAACTCTGGATCTGGATGACCTGGGCGATGCGCTCCTCGGGCTGGAAGGCCAGCAGGTTCGCGACGTGCTGACCGCGTGCGGTCCGCGACGCCTCCGGCAAGTCGTACGCCTTGGCGCGATACACCCGGCCCTGCGTGGTGAAAAACAGGATCCAGTCGTGCGTCGAGCAGACGAAGAAGTGGTTGACGATGTCGTCCTGCTTCAGCCCTGCGCCCTGTACGCCCTTGCCGCCGCGCTTCTGGCTGCGATAGAGGTCGGTCTTGGTGCGCTTGGCGTAGCCGGTCTCGGTGATGGTCACGACCACGTCCTCGCGGGCGATCAGATCCTCGTCAGCGACCTCGCCGTCGGCGGCGATGATCCGCGTCCGCCGCTCGTCGCCGTGCTTGTCGACGATCTCCTTGAGTTCGTCGTGCACGATGGCCCGCTGCCGCTCCGGCTTGGCCAGGATGTCTTCCAGGTCGGCGATCTCGGCCTCGATCTTGGCCAGGTCGTCGACAATGCGCTGGCGTTCCAGGGCGGCCAGGCGACGCAGCTGCATGTCGAGGATGGCCTGCGACTGGATCTCGTCGATATCGAGCAGCTCGATCAGGCCCTGCCGTGCGACGTCAACGGTCTCGGACGCGCGGATCAACGCGATCACTTCGTCGAGGGCGTCGAGCGCCTTGACCAGCCCGCGCAGGATGTGGGCCCGTTCGTTGGCCTTGCGCAGCCGGTAGGTGGTACGCCGGACGATGACGTCGAGTTGATGTACGACGTAGTACCGGATCAGCTGGTCGAGCCGCAGCGTGCGGGGCACGCCGTCGACGATGGACAGCATGTTGGCGCCGAAGCTGGTCTGCAGCTGAGTGTGCTTGTAGAGGTTGTTCAGCACCACCTTGGCCACGGCATCGCGCTTGAGTTCGACCACGATGCGCAGACCGACACGGTCGCTGCTCTGGTCCTCGATGTTGGAGATGCCGTTGAGCTTTCCGTCGCGGACCTGCTCGGCGATCGAGGTGATGAAGTTGTCGTGGTTGACCTGATACGGCAGCTCGGTGATCACGATTCCGGTGCGGCCGCGGCTGTCCTCTTCGATCTCCACCACGCCACGCATCCGGATCGAACCGCGGCCGGTGTTGTAGGTATCGGAAATCCCCTGCGAGCCGACGATCAACCCATGTGTGGGGAAGTCGGGACCCTTGACGCGCTCGGTGACCGCGGCCAACGTGGCCTCTTCATCGGCGTCGTAGTTGTCCAGGCACCAGTACACCGCCTCGGCGAGCTCACCGAGATTGTGCGGGGGGATGTTGGTGGCCATGCCGACGGCGATACCGCCCGAACCGTTGGCGAGCAGATTGGGGAACCGGCTCGGAAGAACCGTCGGCTCCTGCACTCGCCCGTCATAGTTCGGGATGAAATCGACTGTCTCCTCGTCGATTTCGCGGAGCATCTCCATCGCCAGCGGCGTCAGTCGGGCTTCCGTGTTGTGACTGACGAAACCGTTGGTGATGTACGCGTGGTCGGCCGTGTCAACTCGGAGGCTGTAGACCGGCTGCACGCCTGCGTCAGTCACCGACGAGACGCGCGCATAGGAAAATCGACCGTCGGTGAGTTCGGTCTCGATGGCACGCACATCGGGGTCGGATCCGTACCGCTCCCTGAACACGCCGAGAGTACGGCTTATGACGGAATTTGACCGATTTTCATCACAATTCGTACTGTCGGCGTGCATCACCGCGATGTCGCCGGGCCGAATCTCTTCGATCAGTTTCCACAGCAGCGTCGGCACGCCCGCCAGGTCCACCAGACACAGAAGTGGGTGGTTCCCCGTCCCGGTGACCGTGTACCCCTCAACGGTGTGCACCGAATACGTCTGGTGCTCACCCGAATGGAACAACCGGTCCGCGAGCACCGGATTGCCGTGTCGATCAAGAACTTTGAGTTCAATGACGTTATCGGAATTCGGCTGAGCATCCGGCACGATGTCGGCGATCGAAACCGTGCCGCAATCCTGCAGGGAGACCGCCGCATCGCCGGTGACGCAGTACCTCATGGCGGCCGGCGGGTCGTTGCCCGGTGAACCGAAGTTACCCTGGCCGTCGACCAGTGGGTACCGCAGCGACCACGGCTGCGCCATCCGGACCAGGGTGTCGTAGATCGACGAATCACCGTGCGGGTGATAGTTACCCATCGTCTCGGCGACCGAGCGCGCCGACTTGGCATGCCCGCGGTCCGGCCGGAAACCGGAGTCGAACATCGCATAGAGCACACGGCGGTGCACCGGCTTCAGGCCGTCGCGAACCTCCGGCAACGCGCGGCCCACGATCACGCTCATCGCGTAATCGATGTAACTGCGCTGCATCTCCTGCTGGATGTCGACCGGTTCGATGCGGTCGCCGGCTTCGTCGCCAGGGGGCAACGTGGTGTCAGTCATGTTGTGTCAGCCCTAATCGGTTGTCAGAACTCAATCGCAATACGTCTTAAACATCCAAGAAGCGAACGTCTTTGGCGTTGCGCGTGATGAAACTGCGTCGTGCCTCTACGTCCTCGCCCATCAGGATCGAGAACAGCTCGTCGGCCGCGGCCGCATCGTCCAGCGTGATCTGGCGCAACACCCTTACCGACGGATCCATGGTGGTCTCCCACAGTTCCTTGGCGTCCATCTCGCCGAGACCCTTGTAGCGCTGGATGCCGTCTTCGGTGTTGATCCGCTTGCCCGCGGCCCGACCGGTCTCCAACAGACCATCGCGTTCGCGGTCGGAGTAGGCGAATTCGGGATCGCTGCGCTGCCACTTCAGCTTGTAGAGCGGCGGCTGCGCGAGGAACACGTGGCCGTTCTCGATGAGCGGCTTCATGAATCGGAACAACAGCGTCAACAACAGCGTGGAGATGTGCTGGCCGTCGACGTCGGCGTCGGCCATCAGCACGATCTTGTGGTACCGCAGTTTGGTGAGATCGAACTCGTCGTGAATGCCCGTGCCCAGCGCGGTGATGATGGCCTGGACTTCGGTGTTCTTCAGCACCCGGTCGATGCGGGCCTTCTCGACGTTGATGATCTTGCCGCGCAATGGAAGTATCGCCTGGAACATCGAGTCGCGGCCGCTCTTGGCCGAGCCACCGGCCGAGTCGCCCTCGACGACGTACAACTCTGACTTCCGCGGATCGGTGGACCGGCAGTCGGCGAGCTTGCCGGGCAGGCCGCCGATGTCGGTCGCGCTCTTGCGACGCACCAGTTCGCGGGCCTTACGGGCGGCGATTCGCGCCTGCGCCGACGAGACCGCCTTGTTCACAACGGTTTTCGCTTCGGCCGGGTTGGCTTCGAACCAGTGGCTGAGCTGTTCGTTGCAGATCTTCTGCACGAACGACTTCACCTCGGTGTTGCCGAGTTTGGTCTTGGTCTGCCCCTCGAACTGCGGCTCGGACACCTTCACGGAGATGACGGCGGCCAGTCCCTCGCGGATGTCGTCGCCGGTGAGGTTGGCGTCCTTCTCCTTGAGCAGCTTCTTGTCCTTGGCGTACTTGTTGACCACCGTGGTCAACGCCGCCCGGAAGCCCTCCTCGTGGGTGCCGCCCTCGTGGGTGTTGATCGTGTTGGCGAAGGTGTGCACGGACTCGGAATAGCCGGCGTTCCACTGCATGGCCACCTCGATCTCGTGCCCCTCGCCCTTTCCGGAGAAGTCGACGATGCTCTGGTGGATCGGGGTTTTCGTCCGGTTGATGTGCTTGACGTAGTCGACCAGACCGCCGGGGTAATGGAAGGTGCGGTTCTTCACCTTGTGCGGGCTTGCCGCCTCGGCGGCCTTCTCTTCAGCCGACTTCGGCGCTTCGGCGGTATCGCTGACCACCTCGTCGACCACTTGGTCGGCAGTGACGCGCTCATCGGAGAGGGTGATGGTCAGCCCCTTGTTGAGGAACGCCATCTCTTGCAACCGTCGAGCCACCGTCTCGAAGTCGTAGTACGTGGTTTCGAAGATGTTCGGGTCGGCCCAGAACCGGACGGTGGTTCCCGTCTTCCTGGTGGTCGCGCCTTCTTTCAGCGTGCCGGGCACAGCGTGGTCATAGAACTGGTGCCACTCGTGGCCATCGCGGGAGATGTCCACCTCCAGCCGGGTCGACAGCGCGTTCACGACGGAGACACCCACCCCGTGCAGGCCGCCACTGACGTTGTAGCCGCTGTTCTCACCACCGAACTTTCCGCCGGCGTGCAGCTGGGTCATGACGACGTCGACGGTCGGCGCCCCACTGGCGTGCATCTCGACCGGGATCCCGCGGCCGTCGTCGCTGACCTCGACACCGCCGTCCTCGAGGATCCGGACGCCGACCTTCTGGGCGTAGCCCGCCATGGCCTCGTCGACGGCGTTGTCCACCACCTCCCACACCAGATGGTGCAGGCCGCGCTCGCCGGTGGAGCCGATATACATGCCTGGACGTTTGCGGACCGCCTCCAATCCTTCGAGGACGGTGATCGCGCTGGCGCCATATTCTTTCTTCTTCGCAGCAGCCACAGGCGGAAGCTTCCCTACTTTCTGGTGGGATGGGGCTCTGGCGGTACTCGTCACCGCCGGCAAGTCATGCGACCAGTCTACCGTTAAGCGCTGTCAGGACCGACTCTGAGGCGGCGTTTCCACATAGCTATTCGCGCCGTCTGTGGAATTTCTCGATCAGAGGTGCGTCAAGACGCTTGAGAAACAGCCTCGCTTCGTTGTGGTGGCTCTCAGCCAACCACGATCCCGGCGGCTATCCGTACGTGTCACGGGGCCCGCGACCCGCAATGTGGTAGGCGCCCTTGCGCCACGACGGGCCCACCGGGCCGACGATTTTCAGCGAGTCGACCACGCCGTCACCCACCGCGGCGGCGATCTTGGCGAGCAGTTGCGCCTGCACCATTCGTAGTTGGGTGGCCCATGCCGTCGATTCCGCCGACACCGTCAGGACGCCCTCGTTGAGCGTTGTCGGAGTGGCGTGCGCGGCGATCTGCTCACCCACCACGGCCGGCCATCGTCCGAACACCGACCCCTCCGCGACCCGGCCCGACCACCCGCGGGTCTTCGCCAGATCGCTCGTCACCGCCCCCAACAGTTGTGGATCCCGGCCGTCGGGCCCGGGCCCCGACCACCGCCGACGACTGGTGCCGGCCACCCGACGCGACGACGACGCGCGGCCGCGACCCACGTCTTTCCCCTGCGTCCGCGCGGCGCCGCGGGCCTCCTCCAGAGTGCGCCGCACCAGGTCCATGCCGGCGAGCGCACCGAGATACGGCGGCGGTCCCTGTTCGGTGTTGTCGATGTCGTCGTCTGTCATGGGTTCACCATCGAGGTCCGGCCGGCGTCGTCGTCACGCATCGCGATCTCGATTCTGCGGGCATCCCAATCGCGGGGAATGTCATCGTGCACCGCGGCGGTGACGAGCACCTGCTCTGCTGACGCGGCGACGCTGGCCAGCGCCTGCCGCCTGGCGTTGTCGAGCTCGGCGAACACGTCGTCGAGCAGCAGCACCGGATCACCCCCGTCGGAACGCAACAACTCGTAGGCCGCGAGCCGCAGCGCCAACGCCATCGACCACGACTCCCCATGGCTGGCAAAGCCTTTCGCCACCTGATCGCCCAGACGCAATTCCAGGTCGTCGCGGTGGGGACCAACCAGGCAGACTCCACGCTCGAGTTCGGCCGCACGCCGACGCGCCAGCGCATCAAGCAGTGCGGCTTCGAATATCTCGGCGCTGTCGTTGCCGCCGGACGCCTCCTCTTCGACGATCTCTACCCCGCTGCGGTAGCGGATCGCCGCCGGACGCGACGCCGGCGCGAGTAACTGGTACGCCTTCTCCACCTCCGCTGCCAGGTGGTTGACGAGGCTGACGCGCGCGGCGATCAGTTGTGCCCCGTGCGCGGCGAGATGGCCGTCCCACACGTCCAGGGTGTCGAGGACACTGTGGTCACCGCGGTGGCGCGCGCCCGACGCCGTCTTCAACAGCGCAGTGCGCTGCCGGAGCACCTTGTCGTAATCCGCACGCACCGCCGCCACCTGGGGCCGCCTCGTGGTCGCGAGTTCGTCGAGATATCGCCGCCGTTCACTGGGATCGCCACGAACCAGGGCCAAATCCTCGGGAGCGAACAACACCGCGCGCAGAACGCCCAACACTTCGCGTGCCGCACGGACGGGGGAGCGGTTCAGTCGCGCCTTGTTGGCCCGGCCCGGATTGATCTCCAGATCGATGGCGAGTTCGCGACCGTCACTCACCACAATGGTCGAGACGACCGCCCGCTCGGCGCCGGCCCGGATCAACGGCGCATCAGATGCTACCCGGTGAGATCCGAGAGTTGCCGAATACCACAGCGCCTCAATGAGGTTCGTCTTTCCGAAACCATTCGGGCCGACGAAGACCGTACGACCGGGTTCGACATCGAGTTCGATCCGCGCCCACGAACGAAAATCGGTCAGCGCCAGGTGACGGACGTACACCTATCCCGACTCGCTGATCCTCTTGACGGCATGGCCCCCGAATTGGTTGCGCAACGCGGCCACCGCCTTCATGGTCGGCGAGTCGTCCTGCCTCGACAGGAAGCGCGCGAACAATGCGGCGGCGATGCTCGGTACCGGGACGCGCAGCCGGATGGCCTCCTCGACGGTCCACCGACCCTCGCCGGAATCGTCTGTGTAGCCAGTGATCTCGGCCAGCTTCGGATCTTCTTTGAGCGCCTTGGCCAGCAGTTGCTGCAGCCAGGAACGGACCACCGTGCCATTCGTCCACGCCTGGTACACGGCCTGCGGATCCTCGATCAGGTCCTCCGCGGCCAGCATCTCGTACCCCTCGGCATATGCCGTCATCAACGCGTACTCGATGCCGTTGTGCACCATCTTCGCGAAATGGCCCGCACCGACCTGCCCCGCATGCACAAACCCGTCCTCCCGCGGTCCGGGCGATCGCAACGTGTCGAAGATCGGCATGGCGCGCTCCACGGCTTCGGCGCTGCCGCCGACCATCAGGCCGTAACCCTCTTTCAGGCCCCAGATTCCACCCGACACTCCGGCGTCGATGAACCCGACCCCCTTCTGGTCGAGGAGCTTGGCGTGCGGCCCGTCTTCCGTGTAGCGGGAGTTACCTCCGTCGATGACCAGATCGCCCGCGCTCAATACGCCGGCGAGGGTGGTGATTGTTTCGTCGGTGATCGGACCCGAGGGCACCATTACCCAGACCACCCGCGGCGCCTCGAGCGCCTCGGCCAGTGCCGCCAGGGTCGGAACGTCTGTCACTTCCGGGCGCGGGTCGTAGCCGATCACTTCGTGGCCGCCCTCACGCAGGCGTTCCCGCATGTTGAAACCCATTTTGCCCAAGCCGACCAGACCCATTTGCATGTGCGCGCCTCTTTCGTGGCGGTAAGGCCGGTCAGCCCGGGAGCCGTACCGGCATCAACAGATAGACGTAGTCGGTCTGGGCCGCCGGGAACGGGCCGCCTGCTCCGACACTTCCATCATCCTCACCCGCCGGGCGCAACACCGCGGGACGGCTAGGTGTCGTGAAACCGAACGTGACCCGCTCGGAGTGCAGCGATCCCAGCCCATCCGTCAGATAAGTGGGATTGAACGCGATGGTCAGCGGGTCACCAGAGAACTCGACCGGGAGATCCTCTTCCGCGCGGCCGACGTCGTCGGCGCCGGCCGCCAGCCGTAGCACGTCGTCGGCGAACTCCATCCGCACCTGCGCCCCACGGTCGGCGACCAGCGCGACACGTTTGATCGCCTCGGTCAGTTCGGCGACACCGATGGTCGCGATCGCGGTGTGCTCGCTCGGCAGCAGCTGACGGAACTTCGGAAATTCCGCGTCCAGCAGTCGTGTGGTGCTGCGCTTGCCCTCGCTGCGAATTCCGAGCAGGCCTTCCTTGCCCACCGCCGCTCCGGCGCCCAGCGACAGATGCACGTCGGTGCCATCGGAACCCGCCTTGGCGGCTTCGGCCAACGTCTTGGCCGGCACCAGCACCGCCGCTTCGACGTCCGCAGACGCCGTGGACCAGGTCAACTCGCGGACCGCGAGCCGGAACCTGTCGGTGGCCGCCAGAACGACCTTCTCCCCGGAAATCTCGACACGGATACCCGTGAGCATCGGCAACGTGTCATCGCGACCGGCAGCGACAGCGACCTGACCGATCGCCTCGGCGAACAGCGCCGAGGAAACGACACCCGTTTCGTCGGGAAGCGTGGGTAGCGTCGGGTAATCCTCCACGGCCATCGTCGGCAGCGAGAATCGGGCGCTGCCGCACGTCAACGACACCCTGGTGCCTTCGACGCTGACGTCGACCGGTTTTGCCGGCAAAGCCCGCGTGATGTCCGAGAGCAACCGACCCGACACCAAAACGCTACCAGGCGAGGCTATTTCGGCAGCCACCTGGACCTCGGCCGACACTTCGTAGTCGAATCCCGAGATTGTCAGCCCATCGTCTGACCCTGTGAGCAGCACGCCCGCCAGAACGGGGACGGTGGGCCTGGTCGGGAGATTTCGGGCCACCCATGCGACTGCATCGGCGAAGTCTTCGCGTACCAGTCGGAATTTCAAATCGGTGAGACCAGCCGTTGTCGTCGCCACGTCCATAGCGTCCCTTCGATCACCATCACAATAAGCGCTAAGCAGCGGTTTCCCGGTTTGTCACCACGCCCCACCAGGATGCGCTGGGGCGACCGTAACGGCTGTCGCTGAACCACCGTAGAGCTTTCCGCGTCAACTTGAAAGCTAATCGCTCGGGCTGACATGGAGCTCGGCAAATCGCCCGGAAGGCGATGTGGAGACTGTGTCCCCAGGCCCCTTCTTCTGGGAAGAAACTTCAGAGATAAATGAGCAACAGTATTAGGGCCTGTGCAGATTGGGGATGAAGGTATGTCCGCCCTGCGTGGCTCGTGTGTCGGGTTGGGGGTGGCCTGTGGATGGGTTGGTGTCAGCCTCGCGCGGGCTGTGGACGTCGGCGGTGTTGTGTAGAAACGACGGACAAGTCCGCCGGTTGACGGCAGGTTGTCCACACCCGTATCCACACCGATTTGTGTGACTAGTGGTGCGACAGATACAGAAGTTTTTGCATAAGTTTTGACAGGAGAGGCGTCGACGGAAGCCGACTCTGGCGTTGAAGCGCGGTGCGCCGACGCGGCCGATCGTTCCGGGGAATCAGTCGGCAGGAGATTGGAAGCGCAAGGCATGGATGGCGGGCATGCTTGAACCGCCCATGTGTCAATCGATGTCGGCTGCGGACCCCTAACCAGGGTTGTCAGCGCTTGGAACGCTGACGAATTCGGGTAGTGAGTTCCTTCACGTGATCGAAAATTTCACGCCGCTCGGCCATCTCGCCGCGAATCTTCTTTTCCGCATACATGACGGTGGTGTGGTCGCGGCCGAACGCCTGGCCGATCTTGGGCAGTGACAGGTCAGTCAGTTCGCGGCACAGATACATGGCGATCTGACGGGACTGAGCCAGCGCGCGGGTCTTACCGGGGCCACGGAGTTCCTCGACCGTGGTCTGGAAGTACTCGGCGGTCGCGGCCATGATCGCCGCGGTGCTGATCTGCATTGTCGAGGCATCCGAAATCAGGTCGCGCAACACGATCTCGGCCAGTGACTTGTCGATCGGGGTCTTGTTGAGCGACGCGAAGGCCGTCACGCGGATCAGGGCACCCTCGAGCTCGCGGATGTTGCGCTCGATGCTGCTGGCGATGAGCTCGAGCACATCGCCGGGGACATCGAGACGATCCATCTGTGCTTTCTTGCGCAGGATGGCGATTCGGGTCTCGAGTTCGGGCGGCTGAACATCGGTGATCAGTCCCCACTCGAACCGGGTGCGCAGCCGGTCCTCGAGGGTGGCCAGCTGTTTGGGTGGCCGGTCGGAGGAGATGACGATCTGCTTGTTCGCGTTGTGCAGCGTATTGAAGGTGTGGAAGAACTCCTCCTGGATGCCTTCCTTGCCTTCGATGAACTGGATGTCATCGACGAGCAGCACATCGATGTCGCGATAGCTGCGTTTGAAGGACGCCTTGCGGTCGTCGCGCAGTGAGTTGATGAAGTCGTTGGTGAATTCCTCGGTGGAGACGTACTTGACGCGCATACCGGGGAACAGCCGTTGGGCGTAGTTGCCGGCGGCGTGCAACAGGTGCGTCTTGCCGAGTCCGGATTCGCCCCAGATGAACAGCGGGTTGTAGGCCCGGGCCGGCGCCTCAGCAATCGCGAGCGTCGCGGCGTGAGCGAACCTGTTGGATGCTCCGATGACGAACGTGTCAAAGGTGTATCTCCGGTTGAGATTGACCGAGGTGCTGTCATCGGCGGTGGAGTTCGGGGCACGGTTGGCGAAGTAGGTCGGCCAGCTTTCTTCCGCGCTGGCAAGCGCCTCGACGTCCTCGTCCACCTCATCGGGGTCGATTACCGCGGCGCCGCCGGTGAATCCAGGCGCGCCGTCGTCGTGTTCGTCGCTGCCGACGGCCGCGATCCGGACGCCGAGTTCGACCCGTTGACCCAGCCGGCGACTGAGCGCGGAGATGATCGGCTCGCGAAGGTGACGTTCGATCTCGTTCTGCACGAACGGAGTCGGCACCGACAGCAGGGCAAATCCCTCGGTGATGACGAGGGGTTTGACGAGTTTGAGCCAGGCTCGTTGCTGTGGTGTGAGCGAGGGGAGCAGGGTGTTGCCGCCACCGGCGAGCCCATTGTTGACGGTCCCGGTCGGCTCCACGTCGCCGTTGAGTTCGGCCACCACGGTGTTCCAGACGGCGACGAAGGGTGGGTCGGGGTCAGCTGTCAACGACGAGTACCCCCTAAAGGCCGGTCGGAGGACGACCAAAGGAACGATGACGATCTGTCCACATAGTTATCCACAGGCTGTGGAAAGAGAACATACGTCGTCGTTCTGCTGTCTACCGGCAGGAAGGCCGCGGGCCGGGGCTCGTCACAGTGATGATTCAATCTGTGGGCTCGCGACTTGGTGGGCATCCCCGCTTCGTTGTCCGTCGCCGTTTCGTTATCGAATCGGCATTGGCAGAAGCTAACAGTTTTCTGCCCGAGTGCCAACCGTTCTGCAACATTGATTGTGAGCAGATTCACAGGCTTCTGGAAGGTGTGACCGCTGTGGCGGCTGTGAACCATTCGGCGGGCGGCAGGGGTGGGTCCGGGCCAGGTTTGACCCAGCGAAATCTCGTCAGTACCCTCGAACAGTCGCCCGAAAGAGGTGATACGGCTGCGACCCAGAGACCATCTGGAGACCGCGCCGGCTAGCAAGCGAGACGGACGAGCTTAGTAACGGTAGACGGCGTCCCCACCGGTATGAGTTTTATCGGCGTGGGCGACGGATGCCACACGAACGAGGAGAGACAGCCGTGGCCAAGGGCAAGCGGACTTTTCAGCCCAACAACCGGCGCCGCGCGCGGGTGCATGGCTTCCGGCTGCGGATGCGGACCAGGGCCGGCCGGGCGATCGTGTCCAACCGGCGTGGCAAGGGACGCCGCTCGCTGACTGCGTGATTCGACGCAGGATCTAGCGCGGTGCTTCCGGCGCGCCACCGGATGACGCGTTCGACGGAATTCGGTGCCACGGTCAGTCAAGGGGTGCGGGCGGTGCAGCCCGACCTTGTCGTGCACGCACTGCGTTCCGATCACGCGGGCGACACCGGTCCACGCATCGGCTTGGTGGTTTCCAAATCCGTCGGGACCGCGGTGCAGCGACACCGGGTGGCCCGGCGTCTACGGCATGTGGCGCGCGGTGTCCTCGACGAGCTCGACCCAGCCGATCGGGTGGTGATCCGCGCCCTGCCCAGTAGCCGGTATGCGATCTCGGCCCGTCTCGAGCAGGAGTTGCGGACGGCATTGCGACGAACGCGTCTGCACGGCAAGGCGCCTCGGTGAAATCGTCAGTGGGCTCGGCCGGCGCACGAGGCGTGATCTCTCTGGTTGAGCTGTACCGCCACACGGTGTCCCCGTTGCGGTTACCGACATGCCGGTTCACACCGACCTGCAGCCAGTACGCGGTCGACGCCTTGACCGAGTTCGGTCTCTTGCGTGGGGGCTGGCTGGCGATGGTCCGGTTGTGCAAGTGCGGACCGTGGCATCGGGGAGGATGGGATCCGATACCGGAGCGCGGCGATCATTCGCATCAACAAGCTGAATGCGCCGCAGCCGTCGACGATCGCCGGGTGAGCCCGGTGGAGCTAGGGGAGTTCGAGTCGCGTGTTTAATTGGTTCAGCCTCGACGTCATCTATTATCCGGTCTCGGCGATCATGTGGGTCTGGTACAAGCTGTTCGGCTTTCTCCTGGGTCCGTCGAACTTCTTCGCGTGGGGACTGTCGGTCATGTTCCTGGTCTTCACGCTGCGCGCGATTCTGTACAAGCCCTTCGTCCGGCAGATCCGCACCACCCGGCAGATGCAGGAGCTGCAGCCACAGATCAAGGCGCTGCAGAAGAAGTACGGCAAGGACCGTCAGCGCATGGCGCTGGAGATGCAGAAGCTGCAGAAGGAACACGGCTTCAACCCGATCCTCGGATGCCTGCCGATGCTGGCGCAGATCCCGGTGTTCCTCGGTCTCTACCACGTGTTGCGGTCCTTCAACCGGACCCAGGGTGGCTTCGGGCAGCCGAAGCTGTCCCCGGAGTTGAACCGGTCGCTGGGCAACTACGTGTTCAGCCCGACCGACGTCGCGCACTTCCTGGACGCCAACCTGTTCGGGGCGCCCTTGGGCGCGACGATGATCCAGAAGACTGGTCTGGACGCGTTCACCGAATTCAACCGTCCCTCGGTCATCGCGGTCGGCGTGCCGTTGATGATCGCGGCGGGCGTCGCCACCTACTTCAACAGCCGGGCATCGGTGGCCCGGCAGAGTCCCGAGGCCGCGGCCAACCCGCAGACCGCGATGATGAACAAGCTTGCGCTGTACGTGTTCCCGCTCGGCGTGGTGGTGGGCGGTCCGTTCCTACCGCTGGCGATCATCCTGTATTGGTTCGCCAACAACATCTGGACCTTCGGTCAGCAGCACTACGTCTTCGGCCGGATCGAAAAAGAGGAAGAAGAGAAGAAGCGCGAAGCCCAGGAGCGACGGGCGTCCAACGCGCCGCCGCCGGGGGTGAAGCCGAAGCGTGACCGCGGGACGCCGGCCCCGACGAACGGGGCTGCCGCCGCCGAGCCGGAAAGCACCGCGATCGAGGCCGCGCCGTTGGAGTCATCCGACGGAGAAGACGGCAAGGCGGCCGGACCGACGAGTGCGGGTTCGAGTCCAGGCAAGTCGGATGCGCAAGGCGGTACCGCCGGCCGCACTCCCCGACCGGGAGCGCGGCCGAAGAAACGCAAACGTTAACCGGGATCAGTCGACCGATACCGGCGGGAGAGGGAGAGACGAAGATGACAGACGCTGAGACGACGGAACGCAGCGAAGCGCTGACCGAAGAAGAAAACGAGGCGGTCGAGACGACCCCGACGGCGGCCACGGGCGAGGATCTGGAAGAGCGCTTGGTCGCCGAGGGTGAGATCGCCGGCGACTATCTCGAGGAGTTGTTGGATCTTCTCGACTTCGACGGCGACATCGACCTGGACGTGGAAGGTGACCGCGCGGTCGTCAGCATCGACGGCGGCACCGACCTCAACAAGCTCGTGGGCCGTAAGGGGGAGGTGCTCGACGCACTTCAGGAACTGACGCGCCTCGCGGTGCACCAGAAGACCGGCGAGCGCAGCCGACTGATGTTGGACATCGCGCGCTGGCGCCGGGGGCGCCGTGAAGAGTTGGCGGCGCTGGGCAACAAGGTCGCGCAGCGCGTGCTGGAGTCGGGGGAGCGGGAGGAGCTGTCGCCGATGACCCCGTTCGAGCGCAAGATCGTTCACGATGCCGTCGCGGTGGTGGACGGCGTGCACAGCGAGAGCGAGGGCGTCGAGCCGTCGCGGCGGGTCGTCGTCCTGCCCGACTGAATCCGAGTTACACCCATGTAGTTCGGGCTGGGGCTATGCCCGGGCCCGGAAGATCTGGGGGATGTTTCACGTGAAACATGCGGAGGTGGCCGAAGCGCCCCCAGCCGCGGTAGAACTCTTCGGTCCTCGCTTCGAAGCCGCACAGCGCTATGCCGAGATCCTGGCCGGAGCGGGCGTGGAGCGCGGACTCATCGGCCCGCGGGAAATCGGTCGGCTATGGGATCGCCACCTATTGAATAGTGTGGCGGTCGCGGAGTTGTTGGATCGCGGGGAGCAGGTGGCCGATATCGGAAGTGGCGCGGGATTGCCCGGGATTCCGTTGGCGTTGGCCCGTCCGGACCTTCGCATCACGCTCATCGAGCCGCTTCTGCGACGCAGCGATTTCCTGCGCGAAGTAACCGCCGAACTCGGGATCGACGTGACAGTCATCCGCGGCCGGGCCGAGGACGGAGTCGTACTGACAGAGGCGGGGGCGATGGACGCGGTGGTCTCCAGGGCGGTGGCGTCACTGGACAAGCTGACGAAGTGGAGCATGCCGTTGTTGAAGCCGACGGGGCGTATGGCGGCCCTCAAAGGGGACCGTGCCGAGGAGGAGATCCGCGTCCACCGGCGTGTGATGAAGTCCCTGGGCGTCATCGATGTAAGGGTGATGAAATGTGGCGAGGACTACTTGGAACCCCCCGCAACCGTGGTCGTGGCACGGTGCGGGAAGCTGGGCCCGGTAGGCAATCGGCCGATACGAACGGGCAGGAGAAGCGGATGAATCCGGTTCCGGACAGTAGCCAATCCGAGACCGCGGGAGTTCCGTTCGACAACCCACCGCCCGATGTTTCACGTGAAACATTGACCCAGGCGACCGCTCCGGCAGAGCCGGCACCCGCCGACGAGCCGTGGGCCCACGAAGTTGTGGCGGTGGATACCCCGATCGGCGCAGAGGCAGAGCGGGCGGTCCGCCTTCTCCATCAGGTCAAGGGGAGCGGACTACCGCGGCCGCCGCATCAGCGCGTCTTCACTATTGCCAACCAGAAGGGCGGCGTCGGCAAGACGACGACGGCCGTCAACGTTGCGGCCGCGCTTGCCTTGCAAGGTCTTCGCGTTCTGGTCATCGACCTCGACCCGCAGGGCAACGCCAGTACCGCTTTGGGAATCGAGCACCGGGAGGGTACGCCGTCCTCCTACGAGGTGCTCATCGGCGAGATCCCGGTCGAGGAAGCCATGCAGAAGAGCGCGCACAGCGACCGGCTGTTCTGTGTGCCGGCGACCATCGACCTGGCCGGTGCCGAGATCGAGTTGGTCAGCATGGTGGCCCGGGAGGGACGCTTGCGCAACGCGTTGGCCGAGTTGAAGAACACCGACTTCGACTACGTCTTCATCGACTGCCCGCCGTCGCTCGGGCTGCTGACGATCAACGCCCTGGTCGCCGCGCCCGAGGTGCTCATCCCGATCCAGTGCGAGTACTACGCGCTCGAAGGAGTGGGCCAACTCCTGCGCAATATCGAAATGGTCAAGGCGCACCTCAATCCAGCGCTGAACGTCTCCACGGTAATCCTGACGATGTACGACGGACGAACCAAACTCGCCGACCAGGTCGCCGCAGACGTCCGCGCGCACTTCGGCGATCGGGTGCTGCGGACCGTGATTCCGCGCAGCGTCAAGGTGTCCGAGGCGCCCGGCTACGGGATGACGATCCTCGACTACGACCCGGGATCGCGGGGCGCGATGAGTTATCTGGACGCGAGCCGCGAACTCGCGGAGCGGCGATGAGCGCTTGCGCGAAGAGCAGAGGGTGGCGATGAGCGCTTGCGCGAAGAGCAGAGGGTGGCGATGAGCGCTTGCGCGAAGAGCAGAGGCTCGCGATGACACCCATCAGCGAAGAGCAGATACAGGCGGAGGAGAAGGACGGTTATGACGCAGCCGACGAAGAAGCGCAGCGGCCTCGGCCGCGGACTGGCGTCACTCATCCCCACCGGACCCGCCGACGGTGAGTCCGGGTCGATGGGCCCGAAGATGGGCGACGCCGCCGCGGATGCCATCTTCGGCGGTTCGCCCGTGGAGGCCGCACCCGACGTCGGCGCCATCTACCGGGAGATCGATCCGTCGGCGATCGAACCGAATCCGCGGCAGCCACGCCAGGTCTTCGACGAGGAGTCGCTCGCGGAACTGGTGCACTCCATCCGCGAGTTCGGCCTCATGCAGCCGATCGTCGTGCGCGCGGTGCCGGACGCACCCCCCGGCGACGCCCGGTATCAACTCGTCATGGGGGAGCGGCGGTGGCGGGCGGCACAGGAGGCCGGCCTGGCCACCCTTCCGGCAATCGTCCGCGAAACCGCCGACGACAGCATGCTCCGCGATGCATTACTGGAAAACATCCACCGCGCCCAGCTGAATCCGTTGGAAGAAGCGGCTGCCTATCAACAGCTGCTCGATGAGTTCGCGGTCACCCATGACGAACTCGCCGCCCGCATCGGTCGGTCGCGGCCGTTGATCACCAACATGATTCGCCTGCTGAAACTGCCTATCGCGGTGCAGCGGCGAGTGGCCGCCGGCGTGCTCTCGGCCGGGCATGCGCGCGCCCTGCTGGCGCTCGAGGGCGGCTCCGAGCGCCAGGAGGAACTCGCCGCCCGCATCGTCGCGGAGGGGATGTCGGTGCGTGCCACCGAAGAGGCGGTGACGCTGGCCAACCACGGCAACGGGGGTACGCCGCCGGCGCCTCGCCGCAAGCCGATTCACATGCCGGGCCTCCAGGATGTTGCTGAGCGCCTGTCGACGGCCTTCGATACCCGAGTGACGGTCAGCCTCGGCAAACGCAAGGGCAAGATCGTGGTGGAGTTCGGGTCGGTCGACGACCTGCAACGGATTGTCGACTTGATGAGCTCGACCAAGCCCTAACCGACGACACCCGGTAATTACGTCACTGTGACACAACCCGCCCTGCGGTGGGCGTCGGTGCCGCTTCGCAAAGGAAACTTCATGTGTGGCAACAGGATTCGGATAGGGCACGGTAGACGATGATCGAACGGGTTGAAAGTGGGCCGTGGTGGCCGCGCCCTTCTATCCTTGAGTGGCAGCCGTGCACGTCAGCACCGCGTGGAACCCGGGGAGTTTAGTGGCAGCGCGAATCACGCCTCTGCGGCTCGAAGCGTTCGAGCAGCTGCCCAAGCACGCGCGCCGGTGCGTGTTCTGGGAGGTCGATCCGGCAACGCTGCCCGGCGGCGACGACCACCTCTCCGATCCCGAGTTCGAGAAGGAAGCCTGGCTCTCGATGGTGATGCTCGAGTGGGGCTCGTGCGGACAGCTCGCCATTCACTGCTCCGACCGCGAGGCCGCGGCAGCCGAGGCGTACCCGGATGCGCCGGCGTCACTCGATACGGGGGACGACCCGTGTCTGGGCTATGCGTTCTACGCGCCCCCGGGCGCGGTGCCGCGGGCGCGTCTCTTCCCGACCGGGCCAGTGAGCGCCGATGCGGTATTGCTCACGTCCCTCGGGATCGAGTCTGGGCAAAACGGGGAGGGGCTGCCTCGCAGCCTGATCGCCGCGGTGGTCGCGGACTTGGTCCGCCGCGGTGTCCGCGCGCTGGAGGCCTTCGGTCGCACCGCCGAGGTGGCCGAACTGGTGAGCCCGGACATGGTGCCGCCCGAACTGAAACCTGCCGTGAAGGTGCTCGGCGACTGTTCGGTAGACCAGTGCGTGCTGGACGCCGATCTACTTCAGGATGCCGGCTTCGTCGTCGTCGCGCAGCACCGGTACTTTCCACGACTGCGGCTGGCACTGGAACAGGGGCTGGGCTGGAAGGCCGATGTCGAAGCGGCGCTGGAGCGGCTCCTGGAGAGCGCGCAACTTCAGCAGCCCGTGGGGGCGGGGTCGAGTCGCTGCGTCTGACGCGGGTTACGTCGGACTGACCCGGCCGGCCTGATCGACGGACAATTCGTGCGCCAACAATTCGGCGAACGTGAATGTGCCCGTGGGACGGTCGTTCTTCCCGAGCAGATACAGGCGTTTGACCGCGGCGAGGATGCCTTCGGCGATTGAGTCACGGGTCGCCGGCGAAACCAGCATGTCCCGGTCGTGCGGATTGGTGATGTAGCCGACGTCGACCTGTACGGTCGGCATCCGGGTGAGACGCAGCAGATCCCACGTCCGTCCGTGCACGCGGCAGTCACGTAAACCGGTGCGCGCCACTACTTCTCGTTGAATGAAGTCGGCCAGATTGCGCCCGATGGTGGAGTGCGAGCCGTGCGAGTTGCCGAAATGGAACGAGGCCACACCGTTGGCAGCCGGAGTTGTCTGAGTGGCACAGCGCAGGCTGATCATCAGGTCCGCGCCGACGGTGTTCGCCGTTCCGGCGCGCTCGGAGTCGTAGGGCGAGCGGTTGGCGGGCCGCGACAGGAAGGTCTCCATGCCGATCGCGGTCATTCGGCCTTCGAGGCGACTTGCCAAGTCCCACAGGATGTCCGCTTCGCTGATCGGACCGGCGGGACCGTTCATGATGAGACCGTGATCGAGGCCGCCGCGGCCTGGATCGATGATGATTCGTTTTCCGGAGAGCCGCGGTCCCGAACGACGGACCAGTTCTTCCTCGCGGATGGCGTGCGGCGAACCGCCAGTCACGCGCGAACCGAGAAAATACAAGGAGCGCAACGTTTCCGGGCCGCAGATGCCGTCGGGGTAGAGGCCGTATTCACGTTGGTAGGACATCAGCGCGTTGTGTGTCCCGAGCCCGAAGTGTCCATCGACCAGCCCGGTGTAGAAGCCCAGATCCTGTAGCCGGGCCTGCAGGGTGGCGACGTCGTCGCCGTACATCGGTGCGCCGAACTGATGATTGAGCGTGCGTGCGCCCAGGCGGTATGAAGCTTCTTTGAGCGCACGGTAAGTCGCTTCACCGACGATGCCGTCCACCAATAGGCCCCGGTGCTGTTGGAAGGCCCGAACCGCGTGGTCGAGTTCGTCGTCGAAGACCTCAGCCGCAACGTGCTTGCCGGTCGTCAGGTCGTCGTCGGGATTCCCGATGAGCCCCAACGCCGAAAGTGCCGCGCGGATTTCGGTGACCGCACCTCCGCGGTCACCGCGACGCAGACTCGACATACCAGGCCTTTCGGTCACGGATGTCAGCGTCGGTATCGCTGACAGAGCAAAGACAGGCTAGGCACCATTCTCTCAGACGGATCCCCGTTTCGAGAAAACACCAGGCGGGGTGTCCCGCCGGCGGATCGTGGTGTTAGACCACTTCAGCGAGTTCGCGCAGCAGCGCGGCCTTGCCCTTTGCTCCGACGATGCGCTTGACCGCCTCGCCGTTCTTGAACACGATCATCGTCGGGATCGAGACCACCTGAAAGTCACGCGCCGTGCCTGGATTCGCATCGACATCCAGTTTGACGACGCGCAGCGAGCCGGATTTCTCGGCGGCGATCTCCTCCAGCACGGGTGCCACCATCTTGCACGGTCCGCACCAGGTGGCCCAGAAGTCCACGAGCACCGGGGTGTCGCTGGACAGGACGTCCTGAGCGAACGACTCGTCGGTTACCGCCGACGTCGACGCGGTCTCGGTCATTGTTGTGCTCCTATCAGATCAGTGTTCTCATTCTCGGAAGGCGTTGCGGCAGCAGCATTTTCGGCGAGCCAGCGCTCGGCGTCGATCGAGGCCGAACAGCCGGTGCCCGCGGCGGTGATGGCCTGGCGGTAGATGTGGTCGACCAGATCTCCTGCCGCGAAAACGCCGTCGATCGACGTGCTCGTGGTATGACCCCGGACCTGAACATATCCATCCGCGTCGAGGTCCACCTGGCCCCGCACCAATTCCGAACGCGGGTCATGGCCGATGGCCACGAACACGCCGGTGACAGCCAGTTCCGACTCTTCGCCGGTGACGTTGTTGCGCAGCCGAATGCCGGAGACCTTCGGATCGCCCTCGATGGCGGCCACCTCTGTATTCAGGAGGAACGTGATCTTCTCGTTGCTCCGGGCGCGCTCCAACATGATCTTGGAGGCACGGAATTCCTCACGGCGGTGGATCAGCGTCACACTGCGGGCGAACCGGGTCAGGAAGGTGGCCTCCTCCATCGCGGAGTCACCACCACCGACCACCGCGATGTCCTGGTCGCGGAAGAAGAAGCCGTCACAGGTGGCGCAGGTGCTCACACCCATCCCGATCAGCGCTTCCTCGCCCGGTACGCCGAGGTGGCGGGCCGCGGCGCCCATGGCCAGGATCACCGCGCGGGACTGGTAGGTCTCATCGCCGACGGTGACCGTCTTGATCGGCCCGTTCAGCGAGACGGCATCCACGTCCTCCATCCGCAGATCCGCGCCGAAGCGCAGCGCCTGCTCACGCATCTGGTCCATCAGTTCCGGGCCGGTGATGCCCTCACGGAAACCGGGATAGTTCTCCACCTCGGTGGTGGTCATCAGGGCGCCGCCGAACTGGGTGCCCTCGAAGACCAGCGGCTGAAGCTGCGCGCGCGCCGCGTAGATGGCTGCGGTATACCCGGCCGGGCCGGAGCCGATGACGATCACGTCGTGAACGGTGGGTGTGGTGGACATACGAGCCTTTCTTCCTGCTCGGAACGAGTCGTACCCGTATCGGCACTGTGTGCCTCGCGCGAGCCCGCTCATCACGGCTGCACGTGTACAAACATCAGGGTAGGCCGCCGTGTTCCCTGTCGCCTGCAGGACAGGTTACGGCCGGGCGACCACGGTGTCGGCAAGCAGCCCCGTGTGGGCCGAGTTGCAATTCGGCTCGACCACCAGCGCCGTGACGGCCCCAGGGGTGTCGCCGGGCAGCAGCATCAGCACGCCGGGCCGACCCTGTATATCGATCGGACGCGCGCCCAGGACGAGGACGCCGGTGGCGTAGCCCAGACCCATCAGGCAGGAAGCGCGGCGCGCGGGATCCGCGAGAGGCCCATACTGGGGCCGTTGCGAGAGCAGTTCCACCAGCTGTGGATCGGTCAACGGAATGGTCCGCTGTGGCGGCCGCGGCACGGTGAGGTACTTGGCGGTCGGGCCGGTCGGCAGCGCCGGCGCGGGTGCACGGACCAGCATCGTCACGCCGACGACCAGGGCGAGCACCGTGGCGCCGAGACCTCCGATCAGCCCGGCCACCCGCATCCCGCGGATGCCCGGGCGGACGGCATGAGATCGAGGACGCCGAAGCGACGCGCCGATCCGCTCCGTCACCTCCGCAGGGACCTCGGGCGCCGACGGCTCGTCGGACCCGAGCTCGGCCAGTGCACGCCGGACGTGGTCGAGCGACTCTGGGTCGGGTTCGCGGTCTGCGCCGCTGTCCATCGCTGCCCCCGCCGGATTCGTCTCTCGCTGACGCTAGCCAGTGTCCCCCATGCTGTAATGGACGCGGGTTCACCGGCGGCGGTTCCCACCGCGCGGTACTGCGGTCACAGCCGCGCCCCGGTCGAAACCGTCGAGCACCTCGGCGAGCTTGGTCCGCGCCCGTGAACAGCGGCTTTTCACGGTGCCTTCGGGAACGCCGAGCATGCGGGCCGTCTCCGCCACCGAATAGCCCTGCATATCGACCGCCACCACCGCGGCGCGCTGCTCGACCGGCAGTCGCATCAGGGCGCGCTCGACGACGATCGCGGTGTCCACCCGCGGCGTGGGATCGCCGACGTAACCCACGGGGCCGACATCGCCCGCCTCATCGAGGAGCGGGGTGGTCGGGTGGTTTTTGGTGCGCCTGAGCCGATCGAGACAGGCGTTCACCACGATGCGATACAGCCAGCTGCTGACCGCCGCATCATGTCGGAACGCCGGAGCCGTCCGGTGCGCCGACAGCATGGCGTCCTGGAGGGCATCGGCGGCGTCCTCGGGGTGGCGGCTGGTGATGAGGGCCAGTCGGTACAGCTGGCGATGGTGGCGATAGAACAGCTGCTCGAACGCGTACCGGTCACCGGCGACGTGCGCGGACAGCAACTCGGCATCGGTCCGATTCGTCCCGCACGGTCCCTCGCAGATCCCCACAGCCGAACACTAAGGGCCGCCGAGGGCACCGTCCGACACAAGTTTTCCTGCCTGGGGACAGCCAGCTCAGGACGCGGCCTTCAGCGTGATCTCGGCGATGTCGGAGCGGCTCTGGCCGTTGACCGTCCCCAGCGTGGACACCCACACCAGCACATTCGAGGTAGGCGAGGCGTTGTCCACCTTGATCGTGTTCGACCCGGCCTTGAGCGGCGTGGCCGGTGTCATCACGGTGGTGTCGTCCAGCGACGACGGTGTCGGGGTTTGCGACGAGCGGATCTCCACCGCGGTACCGGTGCTGTCCAGGTTGACGGTCACCTCGCCGAGCGTGGTGGGCTGCGGCAACTGCAACATGAGCCCGACGCCGTTCTTGAAATTCGGGAACGGAACGGGGTCGGTGTAGGTGTCGATGGGCCACACCGTGGACGTATTGCCGTCGATCGCCAACCCGGCCTGGTCGGGTGCGTCGGCCTCACCTTCGGGCGAAAACACCGTCGCCCGTGTGGGTTTGACGATCTGGCCGGGCGGGCTGGGCTGGGCGGACGACGAGCTGGGAGAGTTCAGGCCCAGTTGGTCACCGAGGCCGCCGCCGACATCGCCGAAGATGCGGCTGAGCACCGTTGCCAACACGATCAGCGCGACGATGATGACGGCACCGCCGACGCCGAGCCCGATCATCAGGCCCTTCTTGCGGCGCTGGGCCGCGTCGGGATCGTCGGTGCGCGGGCCGCCCCGGAAGCGGGCGGGGGTCGGTGTCTCGGGCTCGTCGACGGGTGAGATGAGCTCGGTGCGGTCCGCGATCGCGGTGGCCTGCTGCAAGAGGTTCAACAGCGTCGGAGCGCTCCGGATGCCGCCGCCCTCCTGGACGGCCCGCGCCGCCGCCGCCGAGATCTGGAACGGGATGTCGCGGTCGACGGCCCGTGGCTCGATCGGCTGGCCGGCGGCGTCCAGTTCGGCTGCCGCCAGCCCGCTGCGCACCCCGGACTCGGACAGCGGCCAGCGGTTGATCAGCAGGGCGTAGAGCGCGGCGCCGATGCCGCGGATGTCGTCCTCGGGCGACGCGTCGGGAAGTGTGGCAGGGAAGGCCAGCGCGACGTCGCCTTCGATGCTCACCCGCACCCGGCTGGGATGGTCGATCGACAGCGCGACACCCGACCGGTGCGCGGACTCCGCGGCGGCCGCCAGCGCCTGGATCGCCCGCGCTCCGCCGATCGGGGACGGCGAGGTCTCGGCCACCTCGGCCAGCGACCCCCCGCGGATCCACTCCGCGACCACCAGGCCGCCCGAACCCGTGCTGGTCACGTCGAGCACCCGGGCGACGCCGGGCATGTCGAGACGGCTCAGCTTGAGGGTGCGGGTCAGGATCTCCTGCAGTTCCGTATCGGGCAACGTCGCGTCGGGGTCGACGAACGTCAACGCGACCTGACGGTCAAGGGCGGTGTCCAGTGCCTGCCAGAACTGAAGGTTGGGCGGACCGCCGTGGAACACCAGCAGGCGGTAGCGGCCACCGGCGATGGTCGCGCCGGGAATCAGATGGACGTCCTCGTCGGACGTGGCGGACTCGATCGCCGGTTCGCGTGGCGGGGCGAACGCGATCGGCTCGCGGGTCGGGTCACCGCCGTAGTCGGCCGGCGGCCGGCCCGACGTGCCAGAGGGGCCCTTGACCGGCATCGGTACCGTCCCGTTGGAAATTTCGGCGGTCTCATCCGGCACACCCGGCATGGCCTCGGTCTCGGGCACATCGGCGCCGAACTCGGCGGTCACCCCATCGGGCTGGAAATCGTCGGCGGGCACATCGGGCTGGAAATCGTCGGCCGCCGGACGGGGCAGCTTGGTGGTGGCGGCGACGTCAGCGCCGGACGCGGGGTTGCCTGCGGGTTCGTCGCTCACCGCTGGTCCTTTCCGCATCCATTCCCCGGCAACGCCGGCCGGTGGCCCGCGCCGGGCGGCCGTCGGGCCTTGACGCCGTCGTGACGCGGACGAATTCCTGTGATCAGCGTACGTGAGGGGGTACCCCGACGGCGGTCGGCCGGGCGGCGCGGCGGCGGGTTCGGCTACCGTCCCCTGCCCTTGGGGCGTGGGCCCGGCGCTTCGGCCGAGACGCCGCCGCACCGCAGCGAGTGCCGCGTGCGCCTCCGGCACGCGGGCGGCCAGCATCACCCCCGCGATGATCGGCACCATGACCAGGCCCAGTACGGCCAGGCGCAGCAGTGAACCGGCGCCGCCCCAGTTGCGGGTCAGCGACTCCAGCCCGAGCAAGCGGTCGATGACGTGGGCGGCGAGTCCGGCCACCAAAGAGGCGGCGATGGTGACGAGGATGGTCCGCAGCACCTCGAGGCTGACGAGCCGGCCGCCCGGAGGCTTGAGTGCGCTGCGAAGGAGCACATAGCCGACGGTGGCGCCGGCGAGGAAGCCGAGACCGTTGGCCAGCCCCAGATACCCGGCCACCAACTCCCGGTCATCGGTCAGGTGCGGTGCTGCCAGCGATCCCGCGATCTTGACGACTGTGATGATGACGATCAGCAGGATGGGAGTCCACGGCTGCTCCCGGGCGTAGAAAACCCGAAGCGCAAGCAGCACAAGGGCGTACGGGATCAAGGTGAACGCCGAGAGCGTGATAGCCATGCCCAGGTAGCCGGCGTCGACCTCACCGAAGTTTCCGTAGGCGAACAGGGCGCTGCCGATCGCGGGACCGCCGACAGTCATCATCGCCACGATCGGTATCAGAGTGACCATCGTGAGCCGGGTGGCCAGCGACAGGTCGGCCAGCACGGCGGGCACGTTCTCGGCCGCGGCGTTGCGGCTCAGTCGCGGCATCACCACCGTGAGCACCGTGACACCGATCATGCCGAACGGCAGCATCAGCACCAGCCACGTGTAGTTGTAGATCGCCGGGCCGGAAGCCGCTGCGGTACTGGCAATTTGGTTGCCGACGATCAACCCGATCTGGCTGATCAGGACATAGAGCACCATCGCCGCGGCCATGGCGCCGAACTTCTTGAGGCGGTCGTCGATCCCCCACAGCGGCCGCAGGCTGATCCGTTCCTGCCGGATCGCGACCAGCAGCACCACCGTCTGCGCGCACACCCCCAGCGTCGTGCCGATTCCCAGCACGAGCAGCTTGGCGTTGCCCATCTCGACGGGGTCGACCGAGAGTTCGCCGGGCACAAGTACATACAGACCCAGCGTGACGATCGCGACAACGTTGTTGATCACCGGTGCCCACGCCGGCGGCCCGAATACGTTGCGGGTGTTCAGAATCGCCATGAACACCGACGACAACCCGTAGAAGATCACTTGCGGAAGAAGCAGATAGGCGAACGCGGTGGTGAGTGGCCGGTTGACCAACGGATCGCTGCCCAGCATCAGTCCGACCAACCACGGAGCCGCCGCCACCGATAGCACCGTGACCACGACCAGCAGCGCGGTGGACAACGTGACGAGTCGCCGCACGAAATCGGTTCCCCCGTCGGGGTCGTCGCGTTCGGCGCGGGCCAGCACCGGCACGAAGATCGCCGTGAAGGTGGCCTCCAGCACCAGTGCGGCGATCAGGTTGGGCAGCTGGTTGGCCACCGAGAACGCACTCGACAGCGCCGCACCCAGGATGGTGGCGAGCAGCACGATGCGGGTGAACCCGGTGAGCCGGCTGACCAGAGTCGCCAACGCCATGCCCCACGAGCGGGACACCACCGCCGCGTCGGACAATTCGGGACGGCCCGCGCGGCGCCGCGGTGCGGGACCGCGCGGGAGCCGTTGCGGCGGAGGCCGGCGCGACGGCGGCGGTGGGGGATAGAACCGTGGCACGGCGCGTGGAACGGCAGCGGGCCCGGGCTGGCCCGGCGGATGGCGATTGGGCGGCGTCCGGCCCGGGTTCACCGGCGGCGGGGGAGGCGGCCAGGGCCCGCGCGGCCCGGGGCTACTCATTACTCACCGCGGGCGGCACGGTCGACTTCTCCTGTCGCGTGGGGCCGGCATCGTCTCCGTACGCGAGCGCCACCTCGAGCGGATCGGGTCGGTCGAGGTCGGCACGGTCGGGCTGGCCGCGGAATCGGTGCCACAACCGCCGCCCGGCCAACAGCACCAGCAAGGCGCCCGCCGCCAACGTGATGAAGAAGAGCACCTTGCCATAGGCGTTGGAGTGCACGGACAGCCGCACCGGCTCACCCAGCGACAGCCCGTCGGCGGTGCGCAGCGCGACGTCCACCGCGACCCGCTGGGTGAAGTGCACTTCGACCGGCACGCGCAGGGGCAGAAAGCCCGGCGGCAGCTCGATCTCGCCCGCGTCGGTGACCGTCATCCCCGGTGGCGCATCGACCTGCAGGCGGACCCGGACCGGGACCGGTAAATCGTTGCGCAACACCAGCGGCAGCGGACTGTGCTCGGTGGCCAGCGTGTAGGACCCGCCCGGGTTGACGATCGTCACCGCGCCGAACATGTCGTCGACGGTGCGGCCGACGGTGGTGAGCCGCTGCCGCGCCAACCCGTTGCGGGCGTCCGCGGGAACTGACTGGCTCAGTGCGCGCAGCATGTCCTCGCGCAGCGGAGCGGTGTAACCGATGCCCGTGAGGCCGGTCTGCGCATTCGTGGTCAGTGCGCCGGTCAGGCCCCAGAGCCGGCCGACGACCGCGCCGAGGCCCGAGACGACCCCGTCGTCGAAGTGGCCGCGCGGGTTGCCCAGCGCGGAATCTGGCGCCGGGGCGACATCTTGGGGCGGCACGGCTGCGGCCTCGGCGATCACCGACGTCAGCGGGCGCGGCACCGCAAGCTCGGAGTGGATCGCGGTCGCCACGCCGGTGAGGATCGCCTGCGCGTCGTCGGCCTGCAGTGTCCAGACCGGCGGTGGCATCAGGATCTCGGTGCGCGGCTCCGTGTCGGGCCGCAGGCTGCTCCAAAGCATCGCGCCGAGCGCATCCTGCCTGCGGGCGACCGACGAATCGTGCTTGAGCGGAATGTCCAGCGTCGGGTCCAGATATGTCGGCGAGACCGGCTGGGTGCCTGCGCCGGCCAGCGCGGCCCCCACAGTCGGATCAAAGGGTGCCGAGACCACGCTGGGCGAGTAGCGCACGGGGTTGAGGTCGGCGGTGGCGGGCTCGCCCGCGCTGTCCTGCGCGGCGAAGTTCGCGGCGCCGATCGCGACGGTCTGGCCGTGCGCCGAGAGCAGGTCGACGGCCGGACCGGTCAGGGGGCCGTCGCCCACGAGCGTGGCCCCGCGGGTGGACGGGACGCCGAGGATCTGATCCACGATGTCGGCCGCGCCGCCGGTCGCGATCGCGCTCAGCCCCGAGTCGCCGACGCGGTGCAGCGCGTCCAGATCGGCCTGCGCATACGTCGTGGACGTCACGCACATGCGCTGCGCCAGCGCCTTGAGGCGATTGAGCCACGCCACCGCGACGTCCTGGCCGGTGCCGGGATGTGTCGGCGTGGTGGGGCCCGCGTCGGGTGCGTCGTTGACGACGTAACCGCCCGCCATCGCGTTGACGGTGACCAGGAGATCGGGATCGACGGCCACGCACATCGCGCTGCGCACCTGCCCGTCGGCATCGACCTGGGGGCTGGTCGCGAAATCGATCGCCGAGAGAAGGATGTCGAGCCGGCCGCCCGCGGCAAGCGACGTGGCCAGTTCGTCGTCGATCAACCGCACCGGTGTGGTGCCGCCGGGCGCACCCGCGGCCAGCCGCGGACGATCGGCCAACGGCCACAGCATGGTGAGCCGCACGGGTCTGGAGGTATCGGGTGGAATCACCGATGCCAGGGTGTCGGCCGTGGACTCGCGGGCGGGTTCCGGCGGCACCCCGAGAACCGGCAACAGGAAGCGCGCATCGTCGAGACGCGCCGGCGCACCGTAATCGGGTGTCCCGTTGACGTTGACCATCACCGGGTATACGCCGGGCTGCTCGATGTGCAGGGACGGCAGCTCCGCGGAACGCAGGGGATAGGAAAGGGTAAACGGAACTGCTTGGCCGCGAAGCAATTCCGGCGCCAAGGTGATGAAGGAGGCCACGGGCTCGAACTGATCGACGTTGCCGGTGAGGTTCGTCCGCAGGCCTGAGGAGGCGGTGACGGCCGCGGTGTGCTCGAGACGCACCATCACATCGCGCACCGGCCGGTCGCCGACGTTCTGCACCGTGCCCGCCACCGTGACGGTCGGCTCGCTGGTGGTGGTCACCACGTCGGGCGTCACCCGGTCGATCCGCACCAGCAAGAACGGTGCGGCGCCCGGCTCGACGGCGACCGCCCTGGGCGCTTGCGCGAAAACGCCCGGCAGCGTCAGTAGCGCGGCGATGGCGAGCAGCCGAACGAGCACGGCGGTGGCTGCCACTCGCGGCGCCGCCGCAGATGTGGTCACGGCCCTTGTCCGCAGCCGTTCGTCCGCCCGCCGGGCCGGGGTCGAGCGGATTCGTCGGACCGACGGTTGCGGGTGTGCGAATGTGTCTGGGCGCGCCGCCGAGGTGAGCTGTGTGGCAGCGGAGGCAGGGCCGCCGGACCGTCGGAATGTAGTTTGTCGATCAGCTCGCCTGCGACTTCGGCGAGCCGGCGTTCGTCGGCGTAGGCGAGCCGGGACGGCAGTTCCCTCAGCGGCACCCACGCGACTTCGCTGACTTCGACGTCCTCGTCGCACAGCTCACCGCCGAGGAACCGCATCAGATAGTGGTGCACGGTTTTGTGGACGCGGCGGCCCTCGGTGACGAACCAGTAGTCGATGCTGCCCAGCGCGGCCAGCACGCCGCCCTGGATGCCGGTCTCCTCGGCGACCTCGCGGATCGCGGTCTGCTCGGCGGTCTCGCCGAGCTCGATGTGCCCCTTGGGCAGGGACCACAGCATCCGGCCACGCCGGTCGATGCGTCCGATCAGCGCCGCCACCTGGCCTTCCTTCGGCCCGTCGATACCGTCGATGACCAGTCCGCCCGCCGACGTCTCGTGCACGGTGCGCAGACGGTCCTGCGACCGCCGCGGACGCGACTTCTGCGGCTTGTTCTGACCACCCGGCTGGTTCTTCGTGCCGCCTGCGGCGGCGTTGTTGCGATTGGTGTGTCCCCCGCGGGCGGGCGTTTCTCCGGGGACCGGGCCCTTCTCACCGGCGGCCTCCGGCGGACCTGCCGCGCGTCGGCCACGGCGCCTACCTCTGCGCCGTCGTGGTTTGGCCTGTTCGCCGTCCGACACCCAAGCGATAGTAGCTGCCGTGAACATTCGCTCTCGCCGCACTCGCCGGACGGTGATCGGGCCGTGACCACTAGGCTCATCGGACGTGCCGGATTCAGCTGCTGACGCCGAACTGCTTGCGGCTGCCCAAGTCGCGTTGAACCAGCACGGCGAGGTGCTGCGCGACCTCGGCGCGGCATTTGCCGGCGCGGGTCACGAGCTGTACCTCGTCGGTGGCAGCGTGCGCGACGCGCTGCTGGGCCGGCTGCACGCCGACCTCGATTTCACCACCGACGCCCGCCCGGAACAGATGCAGAGATTCCTTCGCCCGTGGGCCGAGTCGTTGTGGGACACCGGCATCGAATTCGGCACGCTCGGCGTGGGCAAATCCGACCTGCGCATGGAGATCACGACGTTTCGTGCCGACAGTTACGATCAGGTCTCGCGCAATCCGCGAGTGCGGTTCGGCGACCGCCTCGACGACGATCTGGTGCGGCGGGATTTCACCGCCAACGCCATGGCGGTGCGGATCACGCCGGACGGACCGGCCGAATTTCACGATCCCCTGGGCGGTTTGGCGGCGCTGCGGGCCCGTGTCCTGGACACACCGTCGGCGCCCGAGGTGTCGTTCGGGGACGATCCGCTGCGGATGCTGCGCGCGGCGCGGTTCGCCTCCCAGCTCGGGTTCGCGGTCGCGCCACGCGTGCGGAGGGCGATGACCGAGATGGCCGGTCAGCTCGGGCGCATCACCGCCGAGCGGGTGGCCGCGGAGTTGGACAAGCTCCTCCTCGGGTCGGATCCGGTGGCGGGCCTGGACCTGATGGTCGAGACCGGCCTCGGCGATGTGGTGCTGCCCGAGGTCGGCGCGATGCGGATGGCCATCGACGAACACCACCAGCACAAGGACGTCTACCAGCATTCGCTGACCGTGCTGCGGCAGGCCATCGATCTGGAGGATCAGGGACCCGATCTGGTGTTGCGCTGGTCGGCACTGCTGCACGACATCGGTAAGCCGGCCACCCGCAGGCACGAGCCGGACGGCGGGGTGAGCTTCCACCATCACGAGGTGGTCGGCGCGAAGATGACCCGCAAGCGGATGCGGGAGCTGAAGTACTCCAAGCAGATGATCACCGACGTGTCGCAGCTGGTGTACCTGCACTTGCGGTTTCATGGCTACGGGGACGGCCGGTGGACGGACTCCGCGGTGCGCCGCTACGTCACGGACGCGGGTCCCCTGCTGCCGAAACTGCACAAGTTGGTGCGGGCTGACTGCACGACCCGCAACAAGCGCCGCGCGGCGCGGCTGCAGGCCAACTACGACGACCTCGAGCGGCGCATCGACGAGCTCGCGGCGAAGGAGGATCTGGCGCGGGTGCGGCCCGACCTGGATGGCAACGAGATCATGCGGATCCTCGACATTCCGGCCGGGCCCGAGGTGGGTCAGGCGTGGCGCTACCTCAAGGAGCTCCGGCTCGATCGTGGGCCGCTCAGCCACGACGAGGCCATCGACGAACTACACAAATGGTGGAACGCGAGGCGCGGGCCCACCGTCTGAAGGTCGTGGACTACTGCCTCGGCGATGACGGTTCGGCGACCATCTGGGCGGCCGCACCGGACACCGATCTCGACGGTGACGGGGTGCTCGACGCGGTCGGGCTGGATTTCGACGGCGACGGCCGCCTCGATGACGCGATGGCCGACCTGGACGGTGACGGGCTGGCCGATCACGCGGCACTCGATCTGGACAACGACGGCCACGCCGAGGCGTCCTTCACCGATGACGGCACCGGCACGTGGGCAGTGAGCGTCGACCGGGCCGGGCTATTGCGGTGGTTCGGCCTCGACGGCGTCGAGCGCACCGGTGGACCGCTGGTGGACCTGGACGGTGACGGGCAGCCGGGCGAGCGCCTGGTGGACGCCGACGGTGACGGGCTGGCCGATCGGGTGATGGCGGGTTCAGCCGCCTACGTCGACTCCGACGGCGACGGCACCTGGGACCTCAAGCTGACCGACACCGACGGTGACGGCAAGGCCGACGCGGCCAATGAACTGCGATGACCCCCCGCGAGCGTGCGTGTCTGCGGCCGACACGCCGACCAAAACCACGGCATCACGCACGTCCACGGCGTGCGGTCATGACAGCTGCTCGAGAAGTGCCTTCGCGTCCTGCAGGTCTGCGGTATCGAACCCCTCGGTGAACCAGCGGTAGACCGGCGACAGCAGTGCTCGCGCCTCCGCGGCGCGGCCGTCCTCGGCCCACTTTTGGGCCAGGCTCGTCGCCGCCTGGAGCTCCCACGACTTCGCCTGCCCGGCGCGCGCCACGGCGAGGGCCCGCTCGAAGCAACTCTCCGCCCGGGCCCGGTCGGGGATCTCCTGTCGTAGCAACAGCGCGCCCTTGGTCCGGTGAACTTCGGCCTCGTAAAGCCGCTCGTCGTTGGTCTGCACCCAGTGCAGCGCCTCTCCGCCGCCGCCAACCCCGCCTCGCATTGGTCGAGCGCGCCGTAGGCGTCGGCCAACAGCGCCAGGAACCATGGCCACACCGCGCCGATCCCGAACGCCCGACGCCGGTCCATCGCCTCGCGGATGTCTGCGATACCGGCGGGCAGGTTGCCCAGCTCTGCGGCGGCCCACCCGTCCGCTGCGTGTTCTCGCGCGGATTCTGGCTCGCGACGCAGTTGAGAGAGCTGCGCGGCGAACAACAGCGCAATGCCGATGCTGTAGGGATGCTGGAGTTGGCTGGCATGGGCCACGGTCTGTTCCATCGCAAGGCTCGCGTGACTCGGATATCCGAGCACCGAGTTCGCGAACGCATTCAGATAGCCGCAGATGATTCCGGGTTCTGGTTGTAGGCCGCGATACCTTTGCGGTGCTGTTCGGGGTTGTAGAGCGCCAGGCCCTGGCGACTGTGGTCACGCACGACCAGGAAATCGCCCTGCCACCACGCCGCATAGGCCACCATCGAATGTCCCGCCGACAGCACGAGCGCATCGTGTTGCGGTTCGGCCAGCGTGAGGAATTCTTCGGCCAAGGTCCGCGCCTCGACCACGTGCCCGAGCACGATGTGCGCGTACGCCAGACCGGAGAGGGCGGGGAACAACTCCCGGGTGCTCCCGACGTGGCGCGCCAGTTCGCCAGCGCGGCTGTAGATGCGTTCGACGGATTGGGGCCCGTGCGCGAAACTCGTCGCCGGACCGAGCACGAGATGGAGGGACAGCTCTGCTGGTCTCGTTCGCGGGACTCGGGAAGCGCGCCGAGCAACTCCAGGCCACGGGTGGCGTGGTTGGCGGCCTCGTAGTTGGCACTGCGTTGTAGTGCGTGGAGTCCGGCGGCCTGCCAGAAGGGGATGGCCCGCGCAGTGAGACCGGCTTCGGTGTAGTGCCGTGCCAGCAACTCGGGCTGGGTCTCGATGACCTCGGGGAAGCCTGACTCCAAGGCAACGGCGATGCGTTGGTGGTGTTGCTGCCGCGTGCTCTTCAGCAACGATTGGTATGCCGCGTCCTGGATGAGTGCGGGTTTGAAGCGGTACGTCGCGTTAGGCGGCTTCCCCTGTTGGTAGAGGAATTCGGCAGACACCAACTGGGTGAGACCGTCCTCGAGGACGTCGTCGCTCCATGGGGAGACGGCCCGTAGCACGGCATAGGAGAAGGTTCGGCCGATCGCCGCGCCGAGTTGTGCCAATCCTTTGATCGCCGACAGCCGGTCGAGCCGGGCCATCAGGGAGTCATGAAGGGTGTTCGGGATGGCAAGTGGCGGTAGGGGGCCCGGCCAGTTCGTAACGGTCGGCCTGCTCTGTGAGTAGGCCCGACTCGATCAGCGCGCCAGCCGCGTGAGACTCATTTCGGTGACGCCCGGGTCACCCGTCCACGGGCTGAGGAATTCCGGTCGACAGGTGAAGAGCGCCAGAAGGCGGGTGTCGCCGATCTGCTCCACGAAAAGGGTGAGGAACTCAACCGTGGTCGGATCGACCCAGTGCAGATCCTCGACGACGAAAAGAACGGGCTGCTGCGCCGCTCTGCGCCGGAAGATCGTCAGCACCGCCTGCATGGTCTGTTGTTTCTGCTGATCCGGCGGCAGTTCCGGGAACGCGTGCCCGGCGCCGGGCGGAGTCAAGAGCAACGAGCAGAGATGGGGCAGTGCATCTTCGAGCGGCAAGCCGCTCTGCGTGAAGAACTCCTCCAGCTTTCGTAGTTTGTCGGCCGCGGACTCGGAGCGGTCGAAGCGAAGGACCACCCTCTCGAGAAGATCGATGAAGGGATAGAACGCGGTGTCCTGATGGTACGGCGATCCCTGGCAGGCGAACTTCGGGCGATTCGCTAACGCCCGGGTCCCGGCGGCCCTGCGAAGGCCTGCGCGATGGTCAGCCACCGCGCGGAGTCGACGCCCTCGGCGGTGACGTCGAGCGATGACAGCGGCCTGCGCTGGGTGACCAGCATGCAGAAGTCCTCGGCCGATCCGATGACGCGTTCGGCCGCATCGTCAGGACCCCAGGACCAGGTCGAGCCGTCCGGGGCGCGCAGTTCGACCCGGGCCGGATCCGTCGGGGGAGTCAATCCGTTGACGACGAACGAATAGTCGCGGGTCCGCACCCCGATGTGGGCGATCGAGCGCAGGCGTCCGGTCGGCGTCCGTTGCACGCCGAGCGCATCGGCGACGTCGAGGCCGTGCGCCCAGGTCTCCATGAGCCGGGCCGTCGCCATCGACGGGGCGCTCATCGGCGGCCCGAACCAGGGCAGCTTGCGGCCGTCCGCTACCGCCAGCAACTCGTCGTGCAGACGCATGCGGGTCCGGCGCCAGTCGGCGAGCAGCCGTGCGGGTGCGGTGACGGCCAGTTCCTCGGCGCCCACGTCGACGAACCCGGTCGGATTTTTCGCCGCCTCCTGCAGCGCAACCGCGAAGCCGGCCTCGTCGGTGACCGCCGTCAGCGCGACCCGGTCGGTCCACAGCAGATGCGCGATCTGGTGGGCGATCGTCCAGCCCGGCGACGGCGTCGGATCCGCCCAGCGCGCCGCCGCAAGATCGGCGACCAGGTCGTCGAGTTCGTCGCTTTCGGCCCGCAGATCGGCCACCACCGGCTCAGCTGTCGCCATGCCGGTCACCCTATCCAGGTTGAGGTGAACGCCTGCCGAGGAAGGCGTGCAGCGCCAGCCCGCAGAGGTACACGGCGGCACCCGCGAGCGCCAGCGCGGGTTCGTGGCCGTCGGCGGGAATGACAATCGCGGCCACCGTGATTGCGGCGATGAACGAAACCCAGAACAGCGAGTCCTGAACCGTGAACACGTGGCCACGCAGCGCGTCGTCGACGTCGAGCTGCATCGCACTGTCCACGCACAGCTTGACGACCTGGCCGGCGACGCCGAGCAGGAAGCCGCACACGATCATCATCGGCAGCTGCAGACCGGACGCTGCGAGCTGGATCACCGCGGCGAGCGCCAGCGCGCCGTTGGCCGTGGCGTAGCGGCCCCACCGGCCGGCGGCGGCGGGCATCACGACGGCGGCGATCAAGAACCCGGCGCCGGTGGCCGCGGCGAACAACACGGTCATGCCGAGGCCGGCGACCTCCTGGGTGTCGCTGTGTCGCACGATCACCAGCAGGAGCAGGCTGTTGATCCCGAAGACCATCCGGTGCGCGGCGAGCCCGGCCAGGGCGGCGGCCACCGATGGCACCGCCGCGACGGTGCGGATGCCGTGCACCCACCCGGTGGCCACCGCGTAGGGCGCCGACCCGTGGATCGCCCGCACGCTGTCGTCCGGGCCGAGCAAGTGCGGCGAGAAGCGCCATGCCAGCCACAACGCGAACGCGACGGGGACGACGACGATCATGATGATTGCTGCGGCGCCGGTGTCGTCGGACCCGAACAACCAACGGGGCACGAGCATGAAGCTGGCGCCGAGAAAGGCGGTCGCCCCGCCCGTCGCGGTCGCGACCGAGTTCATCGACACCACCCGATCCCGCGGCACCACGTGCGGCAGCGCCGCCGACAGTCCGGACGAGACGAATCGGGTGAAGCCGTTGACGATCAAAGCGGCGACCAGAACCGGCAAGTCGGAGACGCCGGCCGCGAGCAGGGCGGCGACCACGACCACCATCAGCAGGCGGCCCAGGTTCGCGCCGATCAGCACGAGCCGGCGATCCCAGCGGTCGAGCAACGCGCCGGCGAACGGACCGAGCAGCGAGTAGGGCAGGTAGAGGACGGCGAACGAACCGGCGATGGCCAACGGCGTCGCTTCACGCTCGGGGTTGAACAGGATCGCGCCCGCGAGCCCGGCCGCGAACAGGCCGTCTCCGAACTGACTCACCAGCCGCAGTTCCAGCAGCCGCTGGAACTCGGGCAGGCCCACGTACCGAGCGCCACACCGCCATGGGTGCGCTGGCGTCGGCCACGGGATCACGTCCTGTTTCAGAGCGGTTGTTGACGATCGGTCGGATCACCGAACCCGACCCACAGTACAAATCTTCCGGCGGGCCGCGCTTGTTCGCCACGACGATCCGTTGCCGGTGCGATGATGTTGAGGTGGCGCAGTCAGAGGATCCGGAGGACTTCATCGCCCCTGCCGCGCACCGTGTGCGCGCCGGCACCTTGCTGCTCGCCAATACGGATCTGCTCGAGCCGACGTTTCGCCGCAGCGTCATCTACGTCGTCGAGCACAACGACGGCGGCACCCTCGGGGTGGTGCTGAACCGGCCCAGCGAGACCGCGGTGTACAACGTGTTACCGCAGTGGGCGAAGCTGGCCACCAAGCCCAAGACCATGTTCATCGGCGGCCCCGTCAAACGCGACGCCGCGCTGTGCCTGGCCACGCTGCGCGTCGGCATGGAGGCATCCGGCGTACCTGGCCTGCGGCATGTGCAGGGCCGGATGGTGATGGTGGACCTCGACGCCGATCCGGACGCCATCGCGCCCGTGGTGGAAGGGGTACGCATCTTCGCGGGCTACTCGGGCTGGACCATCGGCCAGCTCGAGGGAGAAATCGAGCGAGACGACTGGATTGTGCTGTCTGCGTTGCCAACCGATGTACTGGTGGAACCGCGTGTCGACCTGTGGTCGCGGGTGTTGCGTCGTCAGCCGCTGCCCATGTCGCTGCTGGCCAGCCATCCGATCGACATCAGCCGAAACTGAAACACCGTCCGCACCAGGCCAAGCGGGCTCACTTACAGGACAGCGTGCATGTCGCGCAGGTGCCGCCGCAGCTGCCGACGGCCCCGGTGTGCTGCGCCCCGGCGGCGGCGGCGACCTTGGCGCTCTGCCAGCACCCGGCGGCGACCGTGCCCACCGCCCCGAGGACGCACACGATGATCACGACCATCCCGGTCTGCGGTGGGGCGGACAACGCCACCGCCCCACCGGCGGCGAGCATGACCGCGGCGGCCAACTGGGTGGGCGCGACCCCGCGCAGGACCTGGAGGACGAAGTCGCCGGACCGCGGCCGGGTCAACAGCCAGACCCCGAGTGCAGCGGTCGCGACGGCGGCGCACAGACATATCACCGCGGCGATGAGCATGCGCCACACAATACGAGCCCCAACCTGAGTGCGTTGGTTGGGGCGTCCCCCGGGCGCCAGGCTTCGCCCGGGGGACGACGACTTTCGGGGCCTAGCCCGGCAGCTCCAGCAACTGCGGCGTTGCGGGCGGCAGGCCCGGCGCCGGTGCCGGTGCGGCCGGCGCGGGCGCGGCCGGCGCAGGAGGAGCGGGCGGTGGCGGAGCCGCGGGGTCGACGACCCTGAAGCCGTTGATGATGGCGTCGGTGGCATCGGCGGCGGCCACGACCTGGTCGACGCTGGTGGTCACCGACAGCGTCACCAGATACCTGTCGGGGCCCGAGTTCGCGATCACATGCCGTCGTGAGGTGTTGAGTGTCAGGGAGTTGTCCCGGTAGGTGCCCTCGATGACCGATGACGGCATGCCGCCGAAGTCGGCCAGCGATCCGTCGGTGGCCCGCCAGGCCGGCAGCTGCTGGCTGTCGACGAACCCGTGGCTGATCGCTTCCTTCGGATCGAAGTCGCCGACCAGCTTGTAGACCACGAGCTGTGCGTTCGATGAATAGAGGCCGTTGCCACCGACCCTGTCGGCGATGACCGCGAACGCGTCGGGAACGTTGGGGTCGGGCACCTGCGCCCAGCCTTTCGGCACTGGCAGCACGATGTTGAGAGCTTTGAAGTCGCGGCTGGCCTGTGGTTCGAGCGTCACCCCCTTCTCTTTGAAGAAGTCGGCCAGCGTTCCCGACGAGGCTGGGGTGATCGTCACCGGCGGTGGCGCGGGGACGGGTGGTGGTGCCGGGACGGCGGGTGCCGCAACGCCCGCGGGCGCCGCGACGCCTGCGGGTGCCAGTGCGGCGGGGGCCACACCGGGCTGAGTGAGGGACTGCGGCATGGCGGCGGCGTTCGGCGCCACTGTGACCGTCTGCGTCACGGTGGCCGGCGCGGGCAGCGGCGGCTGCGGGAAGATGGGCTCGGCAGACGCGGTGGTGGTGCCCGCGATACCGATCACACCGGCCGCCGCGGCGGCCACACCTCCTGCCAGAACCCGCCAGCGGCGGGCGTTCTCGATCATCGACAGCGACCTTCTTTCTGTGGCGAGGGGTTCGTCACACCCCAGGTCAGGGGCCGACTGTATCGACCGCGGAGAGCTGGTCACCAGGGCTGGAACACACCTGGGACCAAGCTCTGACCGCGCGGTGATGGAACCGAGACCAAGCCGTGGCCGACGAAGCGCCGAAATCGGGGCTTATACCCTGTTCACGTGACCGAATCGCCGACCGCTCCCGCCTCGGCGTCGCCGACCGACGCCGAAGCCGACACCCCACGGCACCGCTACACCGCGGAACTGGCCGGGGAGATCGAGGGCGCCTGGCAGCAGACGTGGGCCGAGTCGGGGACGTTCAACGTGCCCAACCCGGTCGGGTCGCTCGCGCCCCCCGAGGGCACACCGGTTCCCGCCGACAAGATGTTCGTGCAGGACATGTTCCCGTACCCATCGGGAGAGGGACTGCACGTCGGGCATCCGCTCGGCTACATCGCCACCGACGTGTACGCCCGCTACTACCGGATGATCGGCCGTAATGTGTTGCACGCGTTGGGCTTCGACTCGTTCGGGCTGCCCGCCGAGCAGTACGCGATCCAGACGGGCACGCATCCGCGCACCCGCACCGAGGCCAACATCGTCAACTTCCGTCGCCAGCTGGGCAGGCTGGGGTTGGGGCACGACGCGAGACGTAGCTTCTCCACCACCGACGTCGACTTCTACAAGTGGACCCAGTGGATCTTTCTGCAGATCTACAACGCGTGGTTCGACCCGACGACTCAGGCAGCCAGACCCATCTCCACCCTAGTGGCCGAATTCGACTCCGGCGCAAGGAGTCTCGACGACGGTCGGTCGTGGTCGAACCTGTCGGCGGGTGAGCGCGCCGATATCGTCGACTCGTATCGGCTGGTGTATCGGGCCGACTCGATGGTCAACTGGTGCCCCGGTCTGGGCACGGTGCTGGCCAACGAGGAAGTGACCTCCGACGGCCGCAGCGATCGCGGTAACTTCCCGGTGTTCCGCAAGCGACTGCGGCAGTGGATGATGCGCATCACGGCCTACTCGGACCGGCTGCTCGACGACCTGGATCATCTGGAGTGGCCCGACAAGGTCAAGGCCATGCAGCGCAACTGGATCGGCCGGTCCACCGGCGCTGCGGTCCTGTTCGGCACCGGTGGCGGCGATATCGAGGTGTTCACCACCCGGCCGGACACCTTGTTCGGCGCCACCTACATGGTGCTGGCACCCGAGCACGACCTGGTCGACACGTTGGTCGCCGACCAGTGGCCGGCCGGCGTGGATCCGCGCTGGACGTTCGGGGCGGCCACGCCCGCCGAGGCTGTCGCCGCCTACCGGGCGACGATCGCCGCGAAATCCGACCTCGAGCGTCAGGAGAACAAGGCCAAGACCGGCGTCTTCGTGGGCAGTTACGCGACCAATCCGGCCAACGGCCAACAGGTTCCGGTGTTCATCGCCGACTACGTGCTGGCCGGTTACGGCACCGGCGCGATCATGGCGGTGCCCGGTCACGACCAACGCGACTGGGAGTTCGCCCACGAGTTCGGCCTGCCCATCGTCGAGGTGATCGCGGGCGGCGATCTCACGCAGTCGGCGTACAACGGCGACGGCGAGTTGGTCAACTCCGACTACCTGAACGGACTGAGTGTCGCCTCGGCGAAGGAGGTGATCACCGAGCGGTTGTCCGCCGCGGGCCGGGGCCGGGCGCGCATCGAATACAAGCTGCGGGACTGGTTGTTCGCCCGGCAGCGCTACTGGGGCGAGCCCTTCCCGATCGTCTACGACGCCGACGGCCGTGCGCATCCCCTCCCCGAATCGGCGCTGCCGGTCGAGCTCCCCGACATCCCGGACTACGCGGCCGTGCAGTTCGACCCCGACGACGCCGACAGCGAGCCCTCGCCGCCGCTGGGCAAGGCGACCGAGTGGGTGCACGTCGAACTGGATCTCGGCGACGGTCTGCGGCCCTACACCCGCGACACCAATGTGATGCCGCAGTGGGCGGGCAGCTCCTGGTACGAACTGCGCTACACGGACCCGTACAACAAGGAAGAGCTGTGCGCCAAGGAGAACGAGGCGTACTGGATGGGTCCGCGGCCGGCGGAGCACGGCCCGCACGACCCCGGCGGGGTCGACCTGTACGTCGGCGGTGTCGAGCACGCGGTGCTACACCTGCTGTACGCGCGGTTCTGGCACAAGGTGCTCTACGACCTCGGTCACGTCACGTCCCGGGAGCCCTATCGCAGGCTGGTGAACCAGGGCTATATCCAGGCGTTCGCCTACACCGATGCCCGCGGCGCCTATGTGCCCGCCGCCGAGGTCACCGAGCGCGACGGCAAGTTCTATTACGAGGGCGCCGAGGTCAACCAGGAATTCGGCAAGATCGGCAAGAGCCTGAAGAACTCGGTGTCGCCCGATGAGATCTGCGACAACTACGGCGCCGACACCCTGAGGGTGTACGAGATGTCGATGGGACCCCTGGAAGCGTCACGGCCGTGGGCCACCAAGGATGTAGTCGGCGCCTACCGGTTCCTGCAGCGGGTGTGGCGGCTGGTGGTCGACGAGGAGACCGGTAGGGAGCGCGCCGCCGAGCACGAGAGCATCGACGAAGAGACGCAGCGGCAGCTGCACCGAACCATCGCCGGGGTCGCCGAAGACTATGCGGCGCTTCGCAACAACACCGCCGCGGCCAAGCTCATCGAGTACACCAACCACCTGACCAAGCAGGGTGTGACGGCACGCGCGGCGCTCGAGCCGCTGGTGTTGATGGTCGCGCCGCTGGCCCCGCACCTGGCCGAGGAGCTGTGGCGCCGGCTGGGCCACGACACGTCGCTGGCGCACGGGCCCTTCCCGGTCGCCGACCCGCAGTACCTTGTCGAGGACACCGTCGAGTACCCGGTGCAGGTCAACGGAAAGGTACGCGGTCGAGTCACCGTCCCTGCCGATGCCGACGCCGACACCCTGGAGGCCGCGGCGCTCGCGGATGAGAAAGTCACCGCGTTCCTCAACGGCGCTACCCCCAAGAAGATCATCGTGGTGGCGGGCCGACTGGTGAACATCGTCGTTTAGCGATCGCCGAGATTGCCACGCCGGGCCGGGCACGACAGTAATGTGCTGCCCGTGGGCAGAGACGTGTTAGCCAACGGCCGGGGGCGATGGCTGGCGTTGGCGGCTTCGATCACCGTCGCGGCCGGCATGTTCTACGCCCAGGGCGCAGAGCGTCCGTGCTGCGCCGAGGTCCCGGCTGCGGCACCGACGGCGCAGGTCTCGGCGCCGCCCGGCGCACCGTCCGTTGCCACTCCCGCGGAGGCCGAACTGCTGGCGGCGAGCGCGCCGGTGGCAAGCCAGGAACTCCCGTTCGCGTTGCCTGCCGGCGTCGCATCGGAGAACGGGTTGCAGGTCCACACCATCCGGGCCGCACGTGCGATCAGCGTGATGTTTCCCGAGATCACCACCATCGGTGGCTTTCGGCAGGATCCGTTGAAGTGGCATCCGAACGGTTTGGCGCTCGACGTGATGATCCCCAACCACGACAGCGACGAGGGCATCGAACTCGGCAACCTCATCGCCGGGTACGCCTTGGCGAACGCGAAGCGATGGGGAGTGATCCATGTGATCTGGCGGCGGGGTTTCTACCCGGGCATCGGCGCGCCCAGTTGGACTGCGGACTACGGCTCGGAAACGGCCAACCACTTCGACCACGTTCATATCGCGACCGACGGTGGCGGCTACCCGACCGGGGACGAAACGTACTTCATCTGAACTGCGCTCGGCACGCCAGGTCACCTCGGGCGGACGATGACCTCGTGGATGTGGGCGTCGCGCGGAGCATTGACGGCATCGGCAATCACCCGCGCGACCGTTTCCGGGCTGAGGAACTGCGCCGCGTCGTACTCGCGCCCCTCGTAGGCGATCAGTTCCTCTTGCATTCCGGTGTCTATCCGGCCCGGATGGATCGACGTGACCCGCAGCGCGGGCTCGTCGGTGCGCAGTGAATCCGCGAAGCCCCGCAGCGCGAACTTGCTCGCCGAATAGGACGCCAGCCCCGGCGAGGCGTTGATACCCGCACCGGAGTTGACGAACACCACATGGCCGCGGGCGCTGCGCAGCGCGGGAAGCAACGGAAGCGTCAACGCCACCGCCCCAACGACGTTGACCGCCATGGTGGCTCGCCACTCGTCGACGGTCGACTCGGCGACCCGCCCCGGATATGACACACCCGCGTTGTGGATCAACACATCCAGCTCGACGATCGGCTCGACGAGGGCCTCGATCGCGTCGACGTCATCGAGATCGATCGGCCAGGTGGTGGCGCCGAACCTCGCCGCGAGCTCATCCAGCGCAGCCGACGGGCGGCCGGCCAGGAACAGCGTGTGGGTGGGCGCCAGTGCGGTGGCGATGGCCGCCCCGACCCCTCGCGACGCTCCGGTGATCATTGCCGTCGGCATGTCGGTACCCTACCGATCTGCAAGTCGGGCCCGGCCGTCGCATGATGGACGCAATGCGATCCGACCACGACTTCGCTCCGACCCAGCTCGCCGCCCGGGCGGCGTATCTTCTGCGCGGCAACGACCTGGGCGTGATGACCACGGCGGCACCGCTGCTGTATCCGCACATGTGGAGTTGGGATGCGGCCTTCGTGGCGATCGGGCTGGCGCCGCTGAGCGTCGAACGGGCGGTCGTGGAACTGGATACGTTGCTGTCGGCTCAGTGGACCAACGGGATGATCCCGCACATCGTCTTCGCCAACGGTGTGGACGGCTACTTCCCGGGGCCGGCGCGGTGGGCGACGTCCGCGCTGGCGGTGCACGCGCCACGCATCCGCCACACGTCGGGTATCACGCAGCCACCCGTGCACGCGATCGCGGTGCAGCGCATCCTCGACCACGCCCGCACCCGCGGCCGGTCCACCCGCGCGGTCGCCGAGTCATTCCTCGACCGACGCTGGGACGATTTGGTCCGCTGGCACCGCTGGCTGGCCGAGGCACGCGACCCGAAGTCACGCGGGCGCGTCACGCTCTATCACGGCTGGGAGTCGGGGATGGACAACTCGCCTCGCTGGGACAGCGCCTACGCCGACGTGGTTCCGGGAGCCGTGCCGGAATACCAGCGGGAGGACAACACGATCGTCACCGACGTCACCCAGCGCCCGTCGGACCTCGAGTACGACCGGTACCTGTGGCTGCTGGAGGAGATGAAGTCGGTCCGCTATGACGACGAGTTGCTGCCGAAGGTGATGAGTTTCGCGGTGGAGGACGTCTTCGTCTCCGCGATCCTGTCGGTGGCCTGCGACGTCCTCGCCGAGATCGGCGAGGACTACAAGCGACCGCACGCCGACGTCCGCGATCTGTACGCCTGGGCGGCACGGTTCCGTGCCGGCGTCATCGAGACCACCGACGAACGCACCGGTGCGGCAAGAGATTTCAATCTACGCACTGATCATCTGGTGCCCACCGAGACGGTGGCGCAGTTCGCCCCGCTGCTGTGCGGCGGCCTGCCGCACGACAAGGAGCGGACGCTGCTGCGACTGCTGGAGGGTCCGCGGTTCTGTGGACATCCCGACCTCAAGTACGCGCTCATCCCGTCGACATCGCCGGTGTCGCGGGACTTCCGGCCACGCGAATACTGGCGCGGGCCGGTGTGGCCGGTGATGACGTGGCTGTTCTCGTGGTGCTTCGCCCGCCGCGGTTGGGCCGAACGGGCGCTCGTCCTTCGCCGCGAGGGTCTTCGGCAGGTCAGCGACGGCACCTTCGCCGAATACTACGAACCGTTCACCGGGGAGCCGCTGGGCAGCATGCAGCAGTCGTGGACAGCCGCGGCAGTGCTGGATTGGCTGGGCTAGCAGGCCGATTCGGCCGGCATCACGCGGCGTTCGCTCTACACGCACTCCACCGACAAGCGCGCACTGTTCACAGGTGTGATTCCATGGGCGGCGGGGCGACGCATTCGGCGGCGCGCAGTGCCGGCCTGCCAGGCGGTAGGCCCTTTCAGCTGGCCCCTTTTCGCCGCACTCAAGTGGCCCACGACAAGTGCCATACGGCGATTAGCTTTGAAAGCATGTTGGTCGCAGGCAACGCTGAAATGCGCCGAGTCGAATCCTCGATTCGCCGCGGCGCCCAGCCGATGACAATGGTCATCGAGCTTTCCTCCGCCCGGCCATCGTTCTATCCCATTCCGTAGCGCCGGCACGGCTCGTGAGGTATCGCGTGCCCCCGCCCGACTGCGTACCAATCACCCTGCTGCAGAAAGTTTTCGAGAGGAAGACCGTTATGGACAATATCGCCGATATGGAGGCTGTGGGCGGTCGCCCACAGCGCGAAGCCGACGCTATGTTTCCGCAGACACCGGCGGCCACAGCCGCGTTTTCCGTGGGTGCTCGTTTCTACTCACCGGCGTTACTCAACCACTGCGTCCGCTCCTATTTGTGGGGAGCGATGTACGGCGCAGCGAACGGCATCGCCTTCGACGACGAGCTGCTCTACGTCTCGGCGATGCTTCACGACATCAGCCTCACCGACGCATTCGACAGTCACCGACTGCCCTTCGAGGAGGCGGGCGGCGACCTCGCGTGGGTATTCGGTGTTGCTGCGGGTTGGCCGGCTGATCGGGCGGCCAGGGCAACGGAGATCATCGTGACGCACATGCGCTACGACCTTGACATATCGCCGGCCGCCGACCCCGAGTCGCACATTCTGCAGGTCGCCACGTCCTGGGAGATAGTCGGACGGCGGCCCGAGGAGTTCCCGCCTGAGGCGAGGGCCGACATGCTGGCTCGCTATCCCCGACAGGGGTTTGGCTCAGAGTTCTTGGCGTGCTTCGAAGATCAGGCGATGCGCAAGCCAAACAGTACCGCTGCCGTGGCCGTTGCGAATGACGTCTCCGGTCTGATCGCCGCCAACCCCCTCGAGGGGCGCATCAAGGCCGGCCCGCTCAACGGTTAGGCGACAATGCATTTCACGGCGCTGGCCAATTTCCGGGAAGACGCCGAGGTGTGTTCGCTGTTCCAGCTCAGTCAGCATCACGGCCCGAAGTGAGGGGACCGAATGTCGCTGGCCTGAGATAGGCTCTAACAGGCATCCGGGCCGCGGACAGCGTCTTTGACAACACGAGGCGTCCTTTCGGACATCAACACTCTCTGCTCATACATGTTTCTCCAACGGGGTGGCGTCCTGCGACGACATTGAGTCGCGAGGCACATCGAGCAGGTGTGGTTGCCCGGATCACACGACTGGAGTTATACGTGCCAGGTCATCTCATCGATGATTCGCCGCTGACGTTCTTCCACATGAAGCTGGCCCTGTACTCATCGGGCGGACCATTCATCGACGGGTATGCGCTGACGATCGTCGGTGTTGCACTCATCACCCTCGAGCCGGCACTGGCGTTGAGTTCGACCGAGAAAGGCCTCATCGGCGCGGCGAGTCTGGTCGGCATCTTCGTTGGAGGTCTGTTCTTCGGCTATCTCACCGACCGGATCGGACGGCGATTCATGTACATCGCCGATCTGCTCGCGCTCGCGCTCTTTTCCATCCTGTCCGGCTTCGCCGCCGAGGCCTGGCAGCTCATCATCCTTTGGTTCCTGCTCGGCGTGGCGATTGGCGCCGACTACCCGATCGCGACATCGCTGCTGGCCGAGTACTCACCGAAGAAGTATCGCGGGACGCTACTTGGCGCCATGTTCGTCGTCTGGGCGATCGGAGCGGCGGCGGCGTTCGTCGTGGCCTACCTGCTGCGCGGTGTCGGCCCTCACGCGTGGCGCTACCTGTTGGCAAGCCCGGCCGTCTTCGCGCTCATCACGCTGCTGGCTCGCCTGGGAACCCCCGAGTCAGCACGCTGGCTGCTGAGCAAAGGCCGCATCGCTCAGGCGGACGCGGCCGTGAAGAAAATCTTCGGCTCCCAGTACAGCGTCGACGATCTTCCGGCGGAGCCGGAGGTGAAGACCTCGTTCGTCAAGGTCTTCCAGCAGCCTTACCTGCGGCGCACCGTCTTCGTGGCGGTGTTCTGGACGGCCCAGGTGATACCGCTGTTCGCCGTCTACACGTTTGCGCCGGATCTCCTCACATCGTTTGGGCTGAAGGGGGACGCGAGCCTCTACGGCGGCTCGCTGATCATTGCGCTGCTCTTCGTCGTCGGCGGTTTTCCGGGCCTATACCTGGTGGAGCGCATCGGTCGCCGCAAGCTGCTACTCGGATCCTTCGCGGTGATCGCGGTCGCATTGGCGATTCCCGTTGTGGTTCCCAATGTTCCGGAGTGGCTGTTCTTCCTGGCACTGGCGATCTTCGCCGTCACTTCCGGTGCCTCGAGCTTCCTCTCGGTCGTCTACCCCAACGAGATCTTCCCCACCGAAGTGCGTGCAACCGGTGTCGGTGTCGGAACCGCCGCCAGCCGGGTGGGATCGGCGGCGAGCACTTACCTGATGCCGCTGGCGCTGACGAGCATCGGTGCCCCAGCAGCGATGGCTATCGGAGCCGCGATCGCCCTGGGCGCGTTCATCATCTGCTACTTCCTGGCTCCCGAGACGCGCGGAATCTCGCTGCATGCCAGTTCCGCGGGCGAGGCTGAAGTGGCTCTGGGCTCGCCGCCGGACCCGCCCTCCGCGATCAAATAAACCAGGACGAAATTCTAGGAGGAACACCTCGCCATTGGGGCGGTCTCGGCGCGCATGCTTCGCTGCTGCTGCGTCGGGGTTACTGAATGTCGGTACCGCGCCGTATTCGCGCTCGGCGACCGGGAAAGTAATTCGCGCCGTGTTACTCGGCCAGGCGCTCGAGCGGGGCCAACGCCTTGGTCAGCGTCTCGAGGTCTTCCTCGCTGAGTTTGCTCAGCAGCGTCGCCAGATGGGCCCGGCGGGCGGCCAGCGCCTCCCGGTGCTGAGACAGCCCGCGAGGCGTGATGTCGACAAGCACCGCCCGCAGATCCGACGGATCACGGGAGCGTTTGACCAGGCCGAGCTTCTCCAGCCGGCGGATCGCCACCGTCGTCGTCGGGGTGCGCACCCGCTCGTGGGCGGCCAAATCCGTCATCCGGATCGGTCCCTGATCGAGCAGCGTCAACAGAATCGACAGCTGGGCCAGCGTGAGATCACCGGCCTCCGCACGGTTGGTGGTGTCTCCGCGGCGGAGAACAGAGAACACCTTGGAGAGCACGCGCTGCAACTCTCCGGCGAGCTCGCCGACAGGCGATTCCGTCTCGACCATAATTCAGGCAGTCTAACCTGTCTGAGGCTGCCAAACTGCAGGACAGCGCGTTTAGCTTCAGAGAACCTGCGACAGAAACCGGCGTAACCGGTCGGTTTCGGCGGCCTCGAAGATGTGGTCGGGCGGTCCCGACTCGACCACCTGCCCGTGATCCATGAACACCACGGCATCCGATGTCGACCTGGCGAAACCCATCTCGTGGGTGACGACGACCATCGTCATGCCGTCCGCGCCGAGATCCGCGATCAATTCCAGGATGCCCTTGACCAACTCCGGGTCCAGCGCCGAGGTCGCCTCGTCGAAGAACATCACCTGCGGGGACATCGCCAGCGCCCGGGCGATCGCGACCCGCTGTTGCTGCCCGCCCGACAGCGTGCCCGGCCGCACGTCGGCCTTGTGCCGCAACCCGACGCGGTCCAGCTGCGCCAGCCCGAGTTCGCGGGCCTGCTCGGCACCGAGCCGCTTGAGCTTGCGCGGCGCCAGCGTCACGTTGTCGAGCACCGTGCGGTGCGGAAACAGGTTGAAGTGCTGGAACACCATGCCGATGCGCTGGCGCAATTGGTCGGGGTTGTCGGCCAGCACCGAGCGGCCGTCGAGCAGGATGTCGCCGCGGTCGGGTTCGTGGAGCCGGTTGAGCGTGCGCAGCAGCGTCGACTTGCCCGAACCGGACGGTCCGATCACCGCCGCCGTGGTGCCGGCGGGCACGTCGATGTCCACCCCGCGCAACACCGGGCTCGGGCCGAACGCGAGGTGAATGCCGGTGGCGCGCAACGACACCGGCTCGGCAACCGTAGACTCGGCCATCAGATCATCTCCTGCGAAGTGGACAGCTCGAGCGGATCTTCCTCGCCGGGTTTGCGGCCGCGCCGCAGCCGGTTGTCGATGAAGTTGACCAGATGCGTCAGCGGGATGGTGAGCAGTAGATAGAAGAGCCCGGCCGCCACCAGCGGGGACAGGTTGCCGGTCTGCGCGTTGAGGTCCCGGCCGACCTGGAACAGCTCACGCTGGTTGGCGACCAGGCCGAGGAAGTAGACCAGCGACGACGCCTTCAACAGCGAGATGAACTGATTCATCAACGCGGGCAATACCCGTCGGACACCCTGGGGTACCACGATCAACCGCATCGAGGCCGGATAGCTGAATCCCAGTGCGCGCGATGCCTCCAGCTGTCCGGGCTCCACGCTCTGGATGCCGGACCGGAAGATCTCCCCGACGTAGGCGGCGGCCATCAGGCCCAGCGCGGCGATGCCCAGCGGATACGGGTTGTTACCGGTCAAGCCACCCACCACCGGCCCGACGCCCAACCCGATCAGCAGGATGATCACCACTTCGGGCAGCCCGCGAAAGATGTCGGTGTACGCCCGCGCCGGCCACCGTAGCCAGCGGGACCGGGAGATCCCGGCGACCGCCAGGCCCATGCCGAGCACCAGCCCGATGACGCTGGCACTGATCGTCAGGATCAGCGTGTTCGGCAGGCCCGTCTTGAACAGATCCGGGATGGCCTGCTTGTAAAGGTCCCAGTCCAGGAACGAGTCGGCCAGCTGCGACAGCGTCGACTTCGGCGCCACGGCCGCCGACGGCGCCTGTTGATGCTCGGCGGCGATCGCCGCGAAGTCCGGCAGCTGCGGTGCCGGCGCCGCCTTGGACCCCGGCTTCCAACCGGGCGGCAACGCACGCGGCACCCAGTCGGAATACAACCGCGACCAGGTGCCGTCGGCGATGACCGCATCGAGCCCCGCGTTCAGCGCGTCGATGAGCGGGCGGTTGTCCTTGGCCACCGCGTAGGCGACGAAATTGTCCAGACTGAACGTGTTTTCGATGATCTGGGCGGGATCGCCGGCCTGCACGGTGCCCTGCGCCTGTTGCGACGGCGCGACCCACGCATCGATCTGCCGCGTCTTGAGGCTGGCATAGACGGTGTTGTAGTCCGGGAACTTCACCGGTTCCAGGTGCAGTGTGTCGATGACATACGCCTCCTGCACGGTGCCCTGCACCACGCCGATGCGCTGGCCTGCCGCCAGCTTGTCGAAGCCGGTGATCGGCGAGCCCGACGGGACGACCAGTGAGAAGTACCCGAAGTCGTAGCCGTTGGTGAAGCCGACGGTGCGCCGGCGCGCATCGGTGGTGGTGATCGACGAGGATGCGGCGTCGAAGCGCCGCGAGGCCGTCTGCGCGAGGAGGCCGGAGAATTCGGTGCCGACGAAGTTGACCTTCAAACCCAGCTTGTCGGCGATGGCGCGCAGCAGTTCGTTGTCGAAACCCGTGAACTGGCCCTGCGAGTTGATGCAGATGCTCGGCGGTGCATCCGAGAGGGTACCGACGGTCAGCGTGCCGGGTGCGCTCAAACCGAGCGCGTTGACGTCGACCGTATTCAGCGGCTCGACCGTCGGTGTCGTGTACTTGTCCTCGGCCGGGCCGGTGGCGGCCTTCGCGAGATTCGTCGGCAGCGCGCTGGCGCTCTGCTCACCGGGTGGCGCGCACTGGTCGGCCGCACCCGCCGGGGCCGCCACTCCGAGGCTCACAACCAGCAGCGCGGTCGACATCGCGACGAACAGTTTCAAGAACCGCATCCCAAGCAAGGTAGTGGGTGCCACCGGTCCGGCAGCGGCTTCAACTCAATCAGAACGCAAACGAGGGACGCATGGCAGGCCCGGCCGGACTGAACACACCGCGCCGAACCAACTCGGCCAGCATGATCCCGGCCATCACCTCGGCCCGATCCGAGCATGCGGCGCGCGCGGCGTCGGGGTCGCGCCGCACGATCGCAGCCATCTCGTTCTCATAGGACGGCAGCAACTCGTCGTGGTTGTTGAGGTATGTCATCCAGAACGCCCGGGGCATGAACGTGTGCGACGCGCGGATCACCGCCTGCAGGCGCGGGCCCGCGTATTCGTCGTTGATGACTTTGCGGAATTGCCAGGCCGTCTCCTGGAATACCGGCGCGTCTCTGCTCTCGCGCATGCCGTCGATCAACACACCGAGCTGCTCGACGATGCGGTGTGGTGCGTCCTCCGCGGCTCGCGCCGACGCGATCCCGCTCACCAGTCCGTGCAATTCGTGGTGTTCGCGCACCACCTGCTCGTCGAACCGTTCGACGTATGCGCCGCGGTGATACTGCGTGGACAGCACACCGTCATGTTCGAGCTGGACTACAGCCTCCTGGATGGGGACGCGGCTGAGCCCGAGCTCGTGCGCGATCTCGTTGCGATCGACTCGGTCGCCGGAACGTAGTTTGCCGGTCAGCACCAAGTTGACGACATGCGAGACCACGAGGTCTTTTTCTTTGACTCCATACTTCTTGGGCATGGCGGCGACAGTCTCTCACGCCGCCTGCCCACTCCGGAGGCGTTACACCGCTTCAGTTTCCATCGGATTGACGACGGTCACGCCAGCGGCACAGTGCCTCGGCCCGGGTCAGGTCGTAGTCGGGTCCGTTGACGCCGACGGTCAGCAGGCTGACCCCGAGGCCGGCGAGCGCATCCGCCTCGGCCAGCAGGGCATCTTCGGTGTCGCCCTCGACGCCGGCCGAGCGTTCGATGGCGGCCGGATCGCGACCGACATCGCCGCAGTGCTTGGCCAGGATCTCGGCCTTCCGCGGGTACTCGGTGCTGCCGGAGAAGGAATGCCAGATGCCGCCGTGCTCGGCGACCTGGCGCAGCGTCTTCTTCTCGCCGCCACCGCCGACGAGGACGGGGATGTCGCGAACCGGCGCCGGGTTGAGTTTGGCCAGCCGCGATTTGATGCGCGGCAGCGCGGCGGCCAAATCGTCGAGCCGGCTGCCCGCGGTGCCGAAGTCGTAGCCGTACTCGTCGTAGTCCTTCTGTTTCCAGCCCGAGCCGATACCGAGGATCAGCCGGCCGTCGGAGATGTTGTCGACGGTGCGCGCCATGTCAGCGAGCAGCTCCGGGTTGCGGTACGAATTGCACGTCACCAGCGCGCCGATCTCCAGCCGCGACGTCTGCTCCGCCCATGCGCCGAGCATCGTCCAGCATTCGTAGTGCGCCCCGTCGGGATCGCCGTAGAGCGGGAAGAAGTGGTCCCAGTTGAAGGCGACGTCGACGCCGATGTCCTCGCAGCGGCGGACTGCGTCACGAATATGGCTGTACTGGGGGGAATGTTGCGGCTGCAGCTGCACGCCGACACGTATTGGGAAGGCCACGGCACAACCGTACTGGCGCGGCTGCATTAACGCCGGGCGGGCCCGACGTCATCCACTCAGGCGTCAAGAACTCCGCGCAGGATGTCGACGAGTGCCCGCGGTTGGTCGCCCTGGACCGAATGCCCGGAGTCGGCGACCACGTGCGTGCGGCGGAAGCCGGGTGCGTTTGCGGCAAACGCATCGGCATCGTCGTCGTTGACGAAATGCGAATTGGCGGCGCGCACCAGCGTGGTGGGCATGGTGATGGACGGGACGTCGTCCCACAGGCGCTCGAACCCGTCCCCCGTGCGCAACGCGTCGTAACGCCAGGTCCAGGTGCCGTCCTCGAGTTGTTTGGAGTTGTGGAAAACGCCGCGGCGCAAGGACTTCCGATCGCGGTGCGGGGCCGCGGCGACGGTGACGTCGAGCATGGCGGCGAAGCTCGGGAACGTGCGGTCACCCTTGACCAGCGCGACGGTGCCCAGCTGCGCCTCGGTCATCTGCTCGTGCCGCTCCGGCGCGGAGGGGGTGACGTCGACCAGTACCAGTTCGGCCACCAGGTCCGGTTCGGAGACGGCCAGCCGGAGCGCGGTCAGCCCGCCCAGCGACATGCCGACGACCAGCCGCGGTGTCGGCGCCCATGCGCGCAGCCGAGGCGCCAGGGTCTCGGCGGCCAGGCGCGGTCCGTAGTCGCCGTCCTCGCGCCATGCCGAGCGGCCGTGCCCCGGCAGGTCGACGGCCAACGCAGGCTCGCCGAGCCCGAGGATGACGGTGTCCCAGGTGTGGGCGTTCTGCCCGCCGCCGTGCAGGAACACCACGCGTGGCGGCTCGTCGCCCCATCTGAGCGCGCTGATCGGCCCGGAGTCGATGCGCCGCACCGTCGGCAGTGGTCCGGTCGCGCCGATCTGCTCGGCGTTCTCGTGGAGCAGCCCGAACTCGCCGAGGCCTACCAGGTCTTCATCGGCAGCCACATGCCGACCCTACAAAACGCCGAGACTGCGGGGAGATCGGGATTCACGTCGAAATGACGATCTCCCCGCAGTGTCGCCGTAATTGTCAGCCTCGGCGACGCGACGTCATCGCCTCGGGCCGCCTTCGCCGTGGTACGCCGGACGGGTGGGCGGCGGAGGCACTGCCGCGGCGTGCTGCGGCTGGCCGGCGCGCTGCGACGGACCGGCGGGATACTGACCGGTGGGATACTGACCGGTGGGATCGTCGGCCGCCCATCTGTAGTCAGACTCCGAGCGTTCGGAGGCCGCGCGGCCGACCGGCCCGGCGTTCACGCGCCGCTCGCGGATATTGCGGCCTTCCCGCTCGGCCGTCGTCAGGTAGTTCTCCCAACGCTCCTGCATCGGCTTGATCAGGCCACCGCCGACGCCCACTACGAGAATGCCGCCGACGGTCGCCAACACCGCGACCAGAACGGGCAGCGTCACGGTCAATGCGATGCCCACCTGGTTGAGCGCGGCGATGATGCCGAGTCCGAGAATGAACACGCTGGCGATGGTGCCCAGCATCCGGCCGTACGAGAAGCCGCTCAGCGCGTTCGAAATGATGTCGCGTACTGCAGCCGCAATCGCGGCGGCCACCACGACGATGATCAGCGCGACGAACAAATTGGGCAGGAACGCGACAACGCCCGAGATCAGATTGCTGACCGGATTGGGACCGAAGACTCCGAAGGCCAATTGCAGAACGATCAACAACAGCGCGAAGTAGACGATCTTGCTGACGATTGTGGAGGCGTCGTAGTTGCTGCGTGCCAGCGCCCGGCGGACGCCGCCGCGCTCCACCGCGCGGTCGAAACCGACCCGTTCGAGGATTTTGTCAACAGCCGTAGCGATCAATTTCGCCACGATCCAGCCGACGATAAGGATCAGCAGGAAAAGAATTACTTTGGGTGCGATGGCCAGCACCGACCCCCACATGTCTCTCAGTTGGTCTTGCATGGCGTGCTCCTTGATACGGGCCAGAACGGCGGCAGTGCTAATTGACACCGGCGTCATACCCGCCTGCCATGTGCGTAAACTCGGGACGGAAATGGCAACGGGGATCCCTTTCGGGATCCCCGTTGATTGCGAGAGTCGAAGCGCTAGCCCTCGATGAAGTTTTCGAGCTGGGTGCGGGCGATGTCGTCCGGCAGCTGCTTCGGCGGGCTCTTCATCAGGTACGCCGAGGCGGCCTCGACCGGTCCGCCGATGCCGCGGTCCTTGGCGATCTTCGCGGCGCGCACCGCGTCGATGATGACGCCGGCCGAGTTCGGCGAGTCCCACACCTCGAGCTTGTACTCCAGGTTCAGCGGCACGTCGCCGAAGGCGCGGCCCTCGAGCCGGACGTAGGCCCACTTGCGGTCGTCGAGCCAGCCGACGTGGTCGGACGGGCCGATGTGCACGTCCTTGGTGTTGAACTCACGCTGCAGGTTGGAGGTGACCGCCTGCGTCTTGGAGATCTTCTTGGACTCCAACCGCGAGCGCTCCAGCATGTTGAGGAAGTCCATGTTGCCGCCGACGTTGAGCTGCATGGTGCGGTCGAGCTGGACGCCGCGGTCCTCGAACAGCTTGGCCATCACGCGGTGGGTGATGGTGGCGCCCACCTGGCTCTTGATGTCGTCGCCGACGATCGGAACGCCGGCGTCGGTGAACTTCTTGGCCCACACCGGGTCGGACGCGATGAATACGGGCAGCGCATTGACGAACGCCACACCGGCGTCGATCGCGCACTGCGCGTAGAACTTGTCGGCCTCTTCGGAGCCCACCGGAAGATACGACACCATGACGTCGACCCTGTTGTCCTTCAGCGTCTTCACCACATCGACCGGGTCGACGTCGGACACCTCGATGGTCTCGGAGTAGTACTTGCCGATGCCGTCGAGGGTCGGTCCACGTTGCACGGTGACGTTGGTCGGCGGCACATCGGCGATCTTGATGGTGTTGTTCTCCGACGCGAAGATGGCCTCCGACAGGTCGAATCCGACCTTCTTGGCGTCCACGTCGAAGGCGGCGACGAACTTCACGTCGCGGACGTGGTATCGGCCGAGCTTCACGTGCATCAGGCCGGGCACCGTGGCGGTCTCGTCGGCGTCCTGGTAATACTGCACACCTTGCACAAGCGAGGACGCGCAGTTGCCTACACCGACAATCGCGACCCGCACCTCGGTGCTTTCAGTCATGACGATTTCTCCCTCTCCTACTAACTCGGTTTTGCTCAGCTGGTTACGGCTGCTGCTCGGCGTGTCCCTGCGCCGTTCGTTCCGCGGCTATCAATTCGTTGAGCCATTTGACTTCGCGCTCACTGGACTCCAACCCGAGCTGATGCAGCTGCCGGGTGTAGCGGTCGATCGAGCTGCTGGCCCGCGCTACTGCTTCACGCAAGCCCTCACGGCGTTCCTCCACCTGACGACGGCGGCCCTCCAAGATCCGCATCCTGGCCTCGGCCGGGGTGCGGTTGAAGAACGCGAGGTGAACACCGAATCCGTCGTCGGAGTAATTCTGCGGACCGGTGTCGGCCACCAATTCGGTGAAGCGTTGCTTACCCGAGTCGGTGAGTTGGTAGACGCGACGAGCGCGCCGCATCTTCGGGATTCCCTCTGGTGCCGCGTCCTCGACGATCAGGCCGTCGGCCTGCATGCGTCGCAGCGCCGGGTAGAGCGAGCCGTACGAGAACGCGCGAAACGCCCCGAGCAGACCTGTCAACCTTTTGCGCAGTTCATAGCCGTGCATAGGTGATTCCAGCAGGAGCCCCAGAACAGCCAATTCGAGAATGAGGGCACCTCCTCGAGAAACTAGTTCACCCGTTACGGCGGTTCGACACCTCGCGAAAGTGTATCGCGCCGATATATACGGCGCTACATCGGTGCATGTATCGAGCACGCGCCTCACGTCGGCGGTGGCCGCGGACGCCGAGCGGCACGCCAGGCGGCGCCCGGTCAGCCGCCGGGGTAGTTGACCTGCTTGACGGTGCCGTCTTCGGCCAGCTGGATGTAGCCGCTGCCGAAGTCGCTGGACACGTACACGTCAATCGAGATCGCATCCGGCGCGGTCGGGTCCCCGCTGGGGTCGATGTTCACATAGGTGCTCTTCACATCGCCCGGTTTGATGTCGAGCGTCTCCGGTGCGCCCCGCAGCACTCCGACGATGGCCTTGATGTCGAACTCGCCGACGTCGACCAGCCGGTCGTCGTCACTCTTGGCGCTCGTCGACGGGTCACCCCAGCCGCCGCGATACGTATAGGACAGCTGGCGGCGATCGTCCGACGGGTCGGCGCGGTCCAGCACCGCGTACTCGGGATAGATGATCAACCGATAGCCCATGGTGTCGCCGAACCGCTGCTTCATCTGTTCGACGAGACCCGTCAGGCCGCCGAGTGAATGCAATTGCCTCGGCGCGGTGATCACCTTCGCGGGAATGCCGTCGGATTTCGCCCCGGGGTCCGAGGTGAAGCTCAGCGGCGAGGTGGTGTTGCCGTAGAGGCCCCAGCCGATCGCGATGCCCAGCACAAGGAGCACACCGGCAACCGCCGCCCGCATCCCCCACCCGCTGCCCGCGCCGGCGACCCTGGCGGGCTTGCGCAAGTCGGGCAGCTGAACCGGAGCGTTCGAATTCTGCAGATCGTCGACGAGGGCCGCCAACTCGCCCAGGGTGGTGGCATTGGTGGCGGCCTTGACCCGCTCCCCGTGCTCGGCCATCGAGAGCTGACCTTCGCTCAGGGCACTGTCCAGGACCTGACACGTGTCGTTCCGGTCGCTGTCCTTCGCCCGGGTGCCCGCAGTCTGCCTGGTAGCCACGACGATGATCGTAGGAGTTAGGTTGCCATCGCCGCAGACCAGATGGCCAACCTGACGGCACAGTGGCGCGGTCACGCCTCCCCCGCGGCAGGGCCGACGTACTCTGGTCTCCGTGCGACTGCAGCGACAAGTGGTGGATTACGCGCTTCGGCGCCGTTCCCTGCTGGCCGAGGTCTACTCGGGACGCACCGGTGTCTCGGAGGTCTGCGACGCCAATCCCTACCTGCTACGGGCAGCGAAGTTCCACGGGAAGCCCAGTTCGGTGATGTGCCCGATCTGCCGCAAGGAACAGCTCACCTTGGTGTCGTGGGTGTACGGGGACCACCTCGGCGCCGTGTCTGGTTCGGCGCGCACCGCAGAGGAACTGGTGCTGCTGGCCACCCGCTACGACGAATTCTCTGTATACGTGGTGGAGGTATGCCGGACCTGCGAATGGAATCACTTGGTCAAGTCCTATGTGCTCGGCGCGATCCCACCTTCTGGAGGGTCTCGGGGTTCGCGACGCACCCAGACGGCGCGCGGTCGCGCGCGCACGGCCAGTGAATAGCGAAGGGCGCCACGACCGGTCAGTCAATGACGTCCGTAAAGGGCAGGCGGCTGATGGTGCGGGCGTGCGTGCATCGCGCCCACCGTCCGGCCCGCCGCGGCACCGCGCCGCGGGCGCACCGCCCGACGACCGCCTGACCGCGGTTCTACCCGCGTTTCGTGACAACACCCCGGCGCATCTTCGCGACCCGATCGACGTGGTCAAGGCCGCACTCGACGGGGTTCCACCGCCCAAGCCGCCGCCACCACCGGTCCCGCCCCGCCGTCCACCCGGCGGAGGCGGACCACCCGGAGAGCCGCCCGGGCAGCGGACCAGCTTCGCCGACCAGATCAACTGGAAGTGGGTGCGCCGCAGCCTGTACCTGGGGGTGGCGGTGCTCATCGTGCTTCCGCTGGTCACCTTCGGGATGGCCTACCTGATCGTCGACGTGCCCAAACCGGGCGACATCCGCACCAACCAGGTGTCGACGATCTTGGCCGGCGACGGCAGCGAGCTCGCGAAAATCGTTCCCCCGGAGGGCAACCGCGTCGATGTCAACATCGACCAGATCCCGGTGCACGTGCGCGATGCGGTGATGGCCGCCGAGGACCGCGACTTCTACTCCAACCCGGGCTTCTCCTTCTCCGGATTCGCCCGCGCGTTCAAGAACAACATCTTCGGTGGTGACCTGCAGGGCGGATCGACGATCACCCAGCAGTACGTCAAGAACGCGTTGGTCGGGGATGCGCGCTCCGGTGTCGGCGGCCTCATCCGCAAGGCCAAGGAACTGGTCATCTCGACCAAGATGTCCGGCGAATGGTCCAAGGATCAGGTGCTGCAGTCGTATTTGAACATCATCTACTTCGGCCGCGGCGCCTACGGCATCTCGGCCGCCGCCAAGGCCTACTTCAACAAACCGGTCGAGCAACTCAACGTGGCCGAGGGCGCGCTGCTGGCCGCTCTCATCCAGCGGCCATCCGGTCTCGACCCCGCGGTCAACCCGGAGGGCGCGGTGGAGCGGTGGAACTGGGTGCTCGACGGCATGGTCGACATCGGTGCGCTGTCGAAGCAGGACCGTACGGCGCAACAATTTCCGCCGACGGTGCCGCCCGAACAGGCGCGCTCGCAGGATCAGACGACGGGACCCAACGGCCTGATCGAGCGCCAGGTGACCAAGGAGCTGCTCGACCTGTTCGACATCAACGAACAGACGTTGAACACCCAGGGCCTGCAGATCACCACCACTATCGATCCGAAGGCGCAAAAGGCCGCCGAGGATGCGGTCTCGGAGACTCTCGACGGCCAGGACCCGGACATGCGGTCGGCCGTGGTGTCCATCGATCCGCACAACGGCGCCGTCAAGGCCTATTACGGCGGCACCGACGCCAACGGGTTCGATTTCGCGCAGGCCGGTCTGCCGACGGGCTCGTCTTTCAAGGTGTTCGCTCTGGTCGCCGCTCTCCAGCAGGGCATGGGGCTGGGCTATCAGGTGGACAGCTCACCGGTCGAGGTCAACGGCATCAAGATCACCAACGTGGAGGGCGCCGGCTGCGGCACCTGCAACATCGCCGAAGCCCTGAAGCGGTCGCTGAACACCAGCTACTACCGGTTGATGCTGAAGCTGAAGAACGGCCCGGCCGACGTCGCCGACGCGGCGCACAAGGCCGGCATCGCGGAGAGCTTCCCCGGCGTCGACCACACGCTGTCCGAGGACGGCAAGGGTGGTCCGCCCAACAACGGGGTGGTGCTGGGCCAGTACCAGACCCGGGTGCTGGACATGGCGTCGGCCTATGCCACGCTGGCCGCCTCCGGCGTCTATCACAACCCGCACTTCGTGCAGAAGGTGGTCAACGCGCAGGGCGAGGTGCTGTTCGACGCCGCCCAGCAGAACAACTCGGGTGAGCAGCGCATCGACAAGGCAGTGGCGGACAATGTCACCTCTGCCATGCAGCCGATCGCGGCCTACTCTAACGGCCACAACCTCGCGGGCGGACGCCCGTCGGCCGCGAAGACCGGCACGAACCAGCTCGGCGACACCGGCGCCAACCGGGACGCATGGATGGTCGGCTACACCCCGTCGCTGTCGACGGCGGTGTGGGTGGGTACCACCCAGGGCACGAAGCCGCTGGAGAACAAGTACGGCTCGCCGGTTTACGGTTCGGGTCTGCCGTCAGACATCTGGAAGGCGACGATGGACGGTGCGCTGGACGGCACCGACAACGAGTCCTTCCCGAAGCCGACCGAGATCGGGGGCTATGCCGGTCCACCGCAGGCGCCTGCGCCTCCGCCGACAGCGACCGCACCGCCGAGTCCGACGGAAACCGTGATCCAGCCGACCATCGAGGTGGCACCGGGCATCACAATCCCGCTCGGGCCGCCGACCACCGTGCCCATCGGTCCCCCGCCGCCCGAACCAGTGCTCGTAGCACCCGGAGCGCCGGCGGTTCCGCCTCCGCCTCCGCCCCCGTGACGCGAACCGACGACGACGGCGGCGGCGCCCCCGACGAACCGGACCCGGCTTCGGCAGTATCGCCGGCTCCGCCGGCTTCGGCAGTATCGCCGGCTCCGCCGGCTTCGGCAGTATCGCCGGCTCCGCCGGCAGAAGACCGGCGGAGCTTCGACGAACGCGATCTGCCCAGCCGTACAGACACCCTGGGCGCTGCACTCTCCGGGGTGGTCGGCGGGCCAGTCGGTCGACACGCACTGATCGGCCGGAACCGGTTCATGACCCCACTGCGGGTGATGCTGATCATCGCGGTGGTGTTCCTGGCACTGGGCTACACCACGAAGGCGGCGTGCCTACAGACCACCGGCACCGGCACCGCCGATCAGCGAGTCGGCAACTGGCAGAATCAGCGCGCCTACTACGAGCTCTGCTACTCCGACACCGTTCCCCTGTACACCGCGGAACTGTTGAATCTGGGCAAGTTCCCGTACAAGTCGAGCTGGCTCGAGACCGAGAGCAACGGTAAACCGAGGCTTCAGTACGACGGAAAGCCCGCGGTCCGCTACATGGAGTATCCGGTGCTGACCGGCATCTACCAGTACGTGTCCATGTCGCTGGCCAAGACTTACACGGCCCTCACCAAACTGGTGGCGGTGCCGATCATCGCCGAGGTGGTGATGTTCTTCAACATCGCCGCATTCGGTCTCGCGCTGGCGTGGCTGGTCACCGTGTGGGCGGCGTCGCGACTGGCGGGCCCGCGTCGGGTCTGGGACGCGGCGCTGGTCGCCGGTTCACCGATCCTGATCTTCCAGGTGTTCACCAACTTCGACGCGCTCGCAACGGCTTTCGCGACCGGCGCGCTGCTGGCATGGGCCAGGAGAAGACCGGTGCTGGCCGGCGCCCTGATCGGATTGGGCGTAGCTGCCAAGCTGTATCCACTGCTGCTGTTCATCCCGCTGATGATTCTCGGCCTGCGGACTGGACGGCTGCGTGAGGTCGGAAAGGCCGCGGTCAGCACCGTGCTGACGTGGTTCGTGGTGAACCTGCCGATCATGGTCCTGTTCCCGCGCGGATGGTCGGAGTTCTTCCGGCTCAACACCCGGCGCGGCGATGACATGGATTCGGTCTACAACATCGTGAAGTCCTTCACCGGGTGGCGCGGATTCGACCCCGACCTCGGGTTCTGGCAGCCGCCCACCGTGCTCAATGCGGTGACCGCAGTTCTGTTCATATCGTGTTGCATCGCCATCACCTACATCGCGCTCACGGCCGACAAGCGTCCCCGCCTCATGCAGGTGGCGTTCCTCGTCGTCGCGGCGTTTTTACTGACCAACAAGGTGTGGAGTCCGCAGTTCTCGCTCTGGCTGGTGCCGCTGGCCGTGTTGGCGCTGCCGCACCGCCGAATACTGCTGGCGTGGATGACCATCGACGCACTCGTCTGGGTGCCGAGAATGATGTACCTGTACGGCGAACAGAACCGCGGCCTGCCCGAGCAGTGGTTCACGGCCACCGTGTTGATCCGTGACATCGCGATTGTCGTGTTGTGCGCCTTGGTGATTCGCCAGATCTACCACCCGGAATTGGACCTGGTACGCAACCGCGGTCAGGTGGACGACCCGTCCGGCGGCGTGTTCGACGGCGCGCCGGATGAACCGCCACGCCGGCTGCCGGACTGGCTGCGGCCCCAGGCCGACCGTACCCGGGTGACGGCGGCTCCGCCTGACGACGCGGCCGATCGCGAATCGGAACCGGACCTCGCGGGTCAGCCGAGTACCTGAGGCGGCGGCCCGTGCTGGTGGCAATTCCCCTGTTCGAGCGGCTCACCGCCGCGGCCGGGGTGTCCAGCGACAGCGACATGGGCCTGCGGCTGGCAGAGCTCTTGTCCGGCCGCGACCGCCGAGACCAAGGCACTGGCGCACCAGTTCTACCGGCATCGTGCCCGAACTCCTGTAAACGCCGGGCCGACACCTGCTGAGGTCGCCGCCGCGCGATTGAGAGCGGTCTCACACGCAAAGCGTAAATCTGTTGCTGAAAAGGTTGATTCATGCGTAGGGGCGTTCTCATTGCACGTCCGAAGTTGGTTCGCCGGTAACCAAAGAGTCCCCTCGGCTGCACCGGGCGCGACAACGATCTGGACGTCTGATCGACCCGCCTCAGGGCGGAAAGGAGAATCCGATGTCCTCTGCTTCCCGACGTTCGGTCGGCGTCGTCGGCTTGTGCCGGGTCGCCGGTGTCGCCGTGCTGGCCACGCTGACGTTGGCAGCCTGCGGCCAGAGCGCCAGCAGCAGCTCCGGCGGTGCGGGCGGCGATTCGTCGGGTGGTCGCAACCCCGACGAACTGGTCCTGGCCGCCGTGCCCGCCGAGAACGCCCAGAGTCTGCAGCAGGACTACCAGCCGTTGATCGGCCTGCTCGAGAAGGAGACCGGCAAGAAAATCCGGTTCCAGAGCGCCACAAGCTATTCCTCTGTCATCGAAGCGCAACGGACGGGCAAGGTCGACATCGCCCAGTACGGTGCGCTCTCCCTGATCACCGCACAGAACAGCGGTGTGAAGGTCACCCCGATCGCGGCGCAGACGGTGAAGAAGGGCGCCACGCCTGGGTATCAGTCCTACGCCATCACCCGTCCGGAGACCGGGATCAAGACGCTGGCCGACTTCAAGGGCAAGAAGATCTGCTTTGTCGATCCCGCCTCTACGTCGGGCTACCTGTACCCGTCGGCGGCGTTGATCCAGGCGGGAATCGACCCGAAGAAGGATGTCACTCCCGTGATGGCCGGCGGGCACGACGCATCGGCCCTCGCTGTCCTGCACGGACAGTGCGACGCCGGATTCGCCGAGGACAGCATGATCGACTACACACTGCCGACGAAGGGACAACTGAAACCGGGCGAGCTGAACGTGCTCTGGAAGTCCGACACGATCTCCGGTTCACCGATCGGCCTCAGCGACGACCTCGCACCGGATCTCAAGACGAAGATCGCCGAGGTCTTCGACACCAAGGCGAACGTCGACTACTTGAACGCCAACGGGTTCTGCACCCCGGCGTGCAAGTCCGCCGACGACTCCGGCGACTGGGGGTGGGCCAAGGTGGACAACGCGTTCTACGACCCCGTGCGCAAGGTGTGCGAAACCACCCAGGCCCCGCAGTGCACCGGGAAATCGTCATGACCGGGGACGTAACCGACACCGCGGTGCGGTTCGACTCCGTCTGCAAGCAGTTCGGCGCAGAAATACATGCGCTGCACGATGTTTCGCTGACGGTGAGCAAGGGTGAGATCGTGGTGCTGCTCGGCCTGTCGGGTTCGGGCAAGTCCACGCTGCTGCGTCACGTCGACGGCCTGCAGCGCCCGACGTCGGGCAGTGTCACCGTGCTGGGCACCGATGTCGGTCGAGCGACGGGTGGCGAACTCCGGCGGTTGCGCAGACGCGTCGGCTTCGTCTTCCAGCAGTTCCATCTGGTCGGCAGCCTGAGCGTGCTGGAGAACGTCTGCTCCGGTGCACTGGGCCGGTTGCGCGGCCCCCGGCTGGGATTGTTCAGCTACCCCAAGGCCCTGCGTCACGAGGCGCTGGCACACCTGGACCGGGTCGGGTTGCAGGACAGGGCGTTTCAGCGCGCCGACACGCTGTCTGGCGGCCAGCAACAACGGGTGGCGGTGGCGCGGGCGCTGATGCAGCGTCCGGAGATCCTGCTCGCCGACGAACCGGTGGCATCGCTGGATCCGGAGTCGTCGGCGCAGGTGATGCAGCTGATCAGGGAGATCAGCGCCGAGCAGCGGCTGACCGTGCTGTGCAGCCTGCACCAGGTCAGCCTCGCGCTGAGCTGGGGTGACCGGGTGATCGGACTGCGCGCGGGCAGGGCGGTCCTGGACACCCCGGTTGCCGCACTGGACCGCGACGACACCATGGCGTTGTACGCCAAGGTGGGCGCCGCGCAGATGTCGGCGAGGGCCGCCGTCGCGTGACGATCGCGCCGCCGGTGCCGGCGCAACAGCGGACGCTGGCCGGGCCGCGTCCCGGCCGGACCGCGGCCTGGCTGACCCTCGCGGTGGTCGCCGCCGCGGGTTGCTGGGCCGTGGTAGACCTGCGCATCAACGTCGCGACCTTCGTCGACAGCGCCCATAACGCAGCGGATTTCGCGGGGCGGATGTTCCCGCTCGATTTCCCCGCGCCGGACGAGTTGCTGGCCTTGACCGGCCAGACCATGGCGATCGTGGTGTCGGCGACGCTGTTGTCGGTGATCATCAGTGGCCCGCTGGCGATATTGGCCGCCTCGAACACCACGCCCGGGCATGCCTCGCGGTACGGCGCGCGCACCCTGATCGTGATCGTGCGGGCGGTGCCGGACGTGGTGCTGGCCATCATCTTCTTCCGGATCTTCGGACTCGGCTCGATGACCGGCGTGCTGGCGATGGGCGTGCACTCGGTGGGCATGGTCGGCAAGCTCTACGCCGACGCCATCGAACAGATCGACGAGGGACCGCGCGCCGCGGTGCGGGCCAACGGCGCCTCCCCCTCACAGGAACTCATCGCCGGTGTGCTTCCGCAGGTGTTGCCGGCATTCGTCGCGACGGCGCTGCACCGCCTCGACATCAACCTGCGCATCTCGGTGCTACTCGGTTTCGTCGGCGTCAACGGCCTCGGTTACCAGATCGCCTTGTCCTTCAAGCAACTCGATTACCGGCGGGGCATGGCGCTGGCCTTCGTGGTGCTGGTGCTGTGCGTCGTCGTCGAGCTACTCTCCGGCGCGATCCGCCGGACACTGCTGCGCAACACCGGTGACCACAAAAGCCACACCGCATCCATGCACCGCGGCGAGCAGGTCAGTCCGCCGTGGACGCCGTTGCGGATGCGGCGACTGGGTTACGCGGCGGTGACGGCGTTGGTGATCGTCGCCTCGGCCTGGGGCGCCGATCTGAACCCGGTTCAGTTCGTCAGGTCGCTGGGCGGTGTCGGCGAGACCGCAGGCTTGTTCTGGCCGCCGGAGACGGGCGGGATCTTCACCAGCCTGCTGGCGGATCTGTGGTTGACGGTGCAGATCGTGTTGGGCGCCACCGTGATCGGCGCCGTGCTGGCCCTGCCGATCGGAGCGCTCGCGGCGCGCAATGTGCCCCCACCGCCGCGGGTGGCTCATGCGTTCCGCCTCCTGGTGGTGGTGATCCGGGGGATACCCGAACTCGTGCTGGCAGTGGTGTTCGTGGTGATCACCGGGCTCGGAGCGGTGGCGGGCACCCTGGCGTTGGCGGTGGGTGCCGTCGGGCTGCTGGGCAAGCTGATCGCCGACTCGCTCGAGGAGGTCGATCCGGGCCCGGAGCAGGCTGTCCGCGCCACCGGGGCCGGCCGTTGGCAGGTGTTCTGCGCCGGAACGCTGCCGCAGGCCGCACCGGCATTCGTCGGGCATGTCCTCTATCAGCTCGACGTCAACATCCGGTCGGCGACGTTGCTGGGCATCGTGGGCGCGGGCGGCATCGGGTTCGATCTGCTCAGCGCGGCGCAGATCCTCGAGTTCGGTTTGGTGACAACGATTCTGCTGCTGGTGTTCGCTACGGTGCTGGCCGTCGAGGCGTTGGCGGTGTGGCTGCGCCACGAGTTGCGGTGAGACGTTCGAAACAAGTGTTCCGGATGTTCACCTCGGGACGCACGAGCGTTGGCCACCGTGAAGTTGTTCGGACAAGCGGCGGCGGCACGGTGGAGACCATGACATCGACCAGATACCTGGAGATCGCCGACCAGTTGGCCGGCGAACTGGCGGCGTGCGCGCCCGGCACCCGGGTGTCCAGCGAGCCGGAGTTGGCCAACCGATTCGGTGTCGGACGGGCGGCGGCCCGCTCGGCGCTGCAAGAGCTCGAGCGCCGCCTGCTGGTGCGACGGGTCCAGGGCGCAGGTACCTTCGTCAACCGGCGCATCGACTACCTGATCTCGCGCAACAGGCCACCGTCCTGGCACGCCACTGTCATCGCCGCGGGCGCAGTGCCGCGGTCGCAGACCAAGAACGTGGAGCGGATCGGCCTGCCGGTCGGTGACGCCGAGCGACTCGGGCGGCCACCGGGCACGCCCATCTATCGGATCACCCGCCACTTCTTCATCGACGACCTGCTCGCCTCGATCACCCAGGAACTCATCCCGGTGGCCGCCGTCCCCGATCTCGACATCGCCCTGCACAGCGTCGAATCGGTGGACACCGTGCTGCGTCAGCTGGGCGGTGTCCGCCCGGTGCGGGCCTGGTGCCGGGCCAGTCTCGACATCCCGCCGCTGGAAGTGCTGCGGGAGTTGGGGATCGAAGCCAGCGTGCCGGTCTGGCGGATCGACAGCCTGAACCGAGATGACTCCTCGGGTGAGGTGCTGCTGACCAGCAGCGCCTGGACCCGCGCCGACGCCGTGCGGGTCGTGGTCGAACTCGAGGACAACCCCACGGCAGTCCATGAGACCAATGAGCAGCCGCACGACGACGAGAAGGAAACAGCATGACCGCCCCATTGGACCGCTCGCAGCGGTGCGGATTGTTGGCCGAGGCCGACGTGGACGAACTCCGGGACCTCGCCGACGCCTGCCTGGCCGACGGCGCCGACGTGCGGGTGCTGCTCGCGCCGGAGGTCGGCTGCGTGTCGACACAGATCCGCGAGCCGGTTGCCGACGAACGGTTCCTGATCGGCGACGTGCTCGCCTGCCGCGCCGAGGTCGAACTGGCCGGACACCGCGGCTGGGCCATGCGGCTCGGCGACGACCGGGCCGCCGTGCTCGCCGCCGCGGTGTTGGACGCCGAGGCCGTGGGGGGCCGGCCCCATGCGGCGGCTGTGGACGAGCTGTGTCGCGCGGTGGCACGCCGGCTGACCGACCGCCAGGACCACGAATGGGCCGAATTGGCGCCCACCATCGTCGAATTCGAGGAGCTGACATGACAGCAGTGTTCGCTGCGGCCCTGCACCCGGCCGATTCGCAGCAGGTGTTCCGGGCGGTGCTCGACGCGCTGGCCCGACCGGGAACGGCGAGGTCCTTGCCGGAAGGGCCGCTGCGGACGCTGGCGCCTGCGGTGGTTCCGGTGTTCGCTCTCGCCGACCTCGGCACCGGGGTGTGCGTGCTGGAAAATGCGGACGACCGCTGGGGTGACATCGTCACGACGGCGACCAACGCGCCGCTGTGGCCCGCGGAACTGGCCCGGCTGGTCGCCGCGGTGCGCCCCGTGACCGAGGCCGAGGTCCGCGACTTCGCCCGGGGCACCGCCCTGGCACCCGGGACGGCCGCGCTGGTGTCGCTGGCGGTGCCCGACGTCCACGGCGGCGCACGCCGCTGGCGGATGACGGGCCCCGGAATTCCCGGCGAGACGACACTGTCGCCGTTGGGACTGCCGCCAGGATTCGTCGCCGCCCGTGCCGAGGCGGTGGCCGGCTACCCGGCCGGCATCGATGTCCTGCTGGTGACCCGCGACGGCCACGTCGTCGGTCTGCCCCGCACCACCACGATCACCGAGGAGAGCTGATGGGCTACGCAGGAGCACGAGGCGGGATGCAGGCCATCCTCGCCGCAGAGGAGCTGGTCCGCCGGTCCCGGGACGACGCGCCGGTGCCGTGGGCGTCGACCGAGCAGATCACCGCCCGGTTCCGGCTCGCGGTCGATCGGGTGATGGGCGAAGGCGCGCTGTACGACGAAGGCACCGCCGCCGCCGCGCTGCGGCAGGCCGAAGGCGACCCGCAGGAGTCCGCGCACCTGGTCCGGGCGCATCGGTCGACGCTGCCGAGGCTGGCCGTCAGCGAGCCGGTGGATCCGAACGAGATGGTGATCATGCGCCGCATCGTGTCGGCGTACCGAGAGCCCGACGGCCCCCAATTGCTCGGCCGCACGACCGATTACACGCGACGCCTGCTGGACAAGACGAAAGAGCCGCCGCGCGCGCCGTCGACCGACGAGGCGCCGGCGGCACCGCCCCGGACCCCGGAACAGCGCACCCCGCGGCGGTTCCTCGACCTTCTGCGCGAGATGGATCTGGCCGTCGACCACCGCGGCGGCGAGGACGCCGACCCGGTCGACATCGCACGGGTGCCGGCCCGTCCGCCCGCGCCGCGCTCCGCCGTGCTGGCCTCGATGGCCCGCGCGGAGACCGGGGCGCTGGTCGCCCTGTGGTACCGCTCAATCCTCGGGCCGGACGGCGACGTCCGCGAGGTGACGCTGGGCGAAGTCCGCCACGGCCGGGTGCCGCTGCGGGTGCGGCACCCCCATACCGGCGATCCGGTGACGGTCGGCTGGTTCCGGGTCACCGAGGCCGAAGCCATCGAGGACCTCGACGGCGCCGACGAGGACCGCAGCCGCTTCGACGTCGGCTACGGAATCTGCTTCGGGCACAACGAACGCAAGGCGATCGCGATGGCGGCGATGGACATCGCCAACCGGCGGTTCGGCCGGTCGGGTCCGCTGGAGCAACTGCTCCTCCTGACCACCGACGGCCTTGACTCCGGCGGCTTTCTGGAGCACCTCAAATTGCCGCACTACGTCACCTTCCGCTCGATGGTGGACCGGAAGAGGGCGCTGCAGGACGCGGAGCCCGGCACCGACGATGACACCGAAGATGCTGTCTCCGTGGGTATTCCACAACCCGTCGGAGGAGACCGCGCATGACCACCACCGCAGAACTGCTCACCGAAGTGGCCGCGGACACCGCGCCCGCCGGGATCCTCGACGAGGGCGCCAAACGTGAGATCCGCCGCGCCGTGCTCACCGCCGTCTGCGTGCCGGGATATCAGGTGCCGTTCGGCTCGCGGGAAATGCCCGTCGCCCGCGGCTGGGGGTCCGGGGGCCTGCAGATCACGCTGGCGGTGATCGGCGCGCAGGACACCGTCAAGGTCATCGACCAGGGCGACGACGCCGGCGTCAACGCCACCAACCTGCGCCGGATGATCGCCGCCACCACCGGATGCACCGAAACCGTGGACACCCGCGAAGCCACCGTGGTGCAGACCCGCCACCGGGTCCCGGAGGAGGCGATGGGGCCGGGCAAGGTGCTGGTGTTCCAGGTCCCGGTCGCCGAGATGCTGCGCAAGGTACAGAAGTCGGTCGCCGAGTGCGAGCGGATGCACGCCGAGAACGACTACGCGCTGATGTGGGTCAGCCTCTACGAGGACATCGTGCGCAACGGGATGGTCACCAAGACAACCGGATACCCGGTGCTCGTCGCCGGCCGCTATGTGATGACGACGTCGCCGGTCCCGCGGTGGGATGTACCGCGCCTGCACCAGAGCGAACACATCAACCTCTACGGCGCCGGCCGGGAGAAACGGATCATGGCGATCCCGCCGCACACCGAGGTGGCGCCGCTGACGTTCGACGACGTGCCGTTCGAGGTGGAGCACGCCGCAGGCGCGGTGTGCAAGCTGTGCGGCAGCGACGACGTGTACCTGGTGCCGGCGGGCACCAGCGGCGGATTCGCCTGCAGCGACACCGAATGGTGTGCCCGGGTGCGCGACGGTGACGCCGACCGCGAGGCTCACCGCGAGCGGGCGCCACTGCAGTTGCTGCCCGACCCGGGCCGTCGTGCCGCGGCCACCGCCGCGGCGGCCCGGCACCGTCCGATCCCGCGCCGGGAGGCCACCGCTGTCGGCCCCGACTGGATGCTGCGGGTCGACTCGATCGGCAAGGTGCACGGGCCGGGTGGTGTGCACGCGGTCCAGGGCACCGGACCGGAGCACGGCACCGCCGTCAGCCCGGCCACCGGCGCCATCGTCGCGGCCTGGGGCGTGTCGTTCGACGTCGCCCCCGGCGAGGCGCTCGGGGTGATCGGCGAATCCGGTTCGGGTAAGTCGACCGTGCTGTCCTGCGTGATCGGTGACGAACGTGCCACCGCGGGGTCGGTGCATCTGGCCACCGTGGACGGTGGACGGACGGATCTGCTGGGACTGCCCGACGCGCAGCGGCGTGGCCTGCGCATCGACGGGATGGCGGTCGTGCATCAGAACCCGGCCGACGGGCTGGACCTGCGGATCAGCGCCGGTGGCAACATCGCCGAACGGTTGACCGCGGCGGGTTGGCGCAACTACCACGACATCCGCAACCGGGCGGCCGAACTGCTTGAGCGGGTGGAGGTTCCGCTGTCGCGGATGGATGATCCCGTCGGAACGTTCTCCGGCGGCATGCGGCAGCGGGTGCAGATCGCCAAGGCGCTGGCCACCGAACCGCCGGTGGTGCTGCTGGACGAGCCGACGACGGGGCTGGACGCGTCGGTCGCCGCCGGGGTGCTCGACCTGCTGCGCAGCCTGCTGGCCGAACGCAACATCGCGGCCGTCGTGGTGAGCCACGACTTCTCGGTGATCGAGGCGCTCACCGACCGCAGCATCGTCATGCACCTCGGCCGGGTCATCGAGGCGGGACTGACCGACCAGCTGTTCCACGACCCGCATCAGCCCTACACCCAGCGGCTGGTCGCCGCGGCGAGGAGGTGAGCGTCGTGTCCCTTGTGTTATCCATTCGGGCGCTGCGCAAGTCATTCACACTGCACACCATCGACGGGCGCATCGTGCGTTCACTTCATGGTGTCGACCTCGAGGTCCGGGCCGGCGAACATGTGGCGCTGGCCGGTCCGAGCGGGGCGGGCAAGTCCTCACTCCTGCGGTGTGTGAACCGGACGTATCTGCCGGACTCGGGATCGGTGATGCTGCACACCGGCGACGGTGCGCAGATCGAACTGACCGAGCTGAACGACCGTGCGATGGCTGACGTGCGTGGCCGTGAATTCGGTTATGTGTCACAGTTTCTCAACGCGCCACCGCGTACCGGGCCGCTGGAGGTGGTGGCGGCGACCGCCCGCCGCCGCGGGCTGGACCGACCGCAGGCCCGCGACGCCGCGGTGGAGGCGCTGCGGCGACTCAACCTCGACGAGACGTTGTGGGACGTCGACTGCTCGGTGCTTTCCGGTGGAGAGCGCCAGCGGGTGAACCTCGCGGCGGGCACGGTGTCGCCGCCGCGACTGCTGCTGCTCGACGAACCGGTTTCCGCACTGGACCCGGCCAACCGTGAGGCGGCACTGGGGCTGATCGCCACACTGGCCGAGCAGGGGGTCGCGGTGCTTGCGGTGTTTCACGACATCGACGCCATGCGCAGGCTGGCGTCGCGGGTGGTGCTCATGCGCGACGGTCGCATCGTCAGCGACGGCGCACCGGACGAGATATTCGAGGGAGTGGCATGACTGGCACCGAACTGTCCGAAAGACGTCTGCAGCATTGGCCTTTGGCCGCGCCGCCGGACGACTATGCGCTGGGCCACGTTCGGGCGGTGTTGCCGGATCGGGTGATCGACGACGCGCTGGTCGTGGTGCGTGAAGGAATGCTGGCCGCCGTCGAACCGCATCCACCGGGTGTGCGGGCCGATGTCGACGGAGACGGACTGCTGTGCGTGCCGGGCCTGGTGGACACGCACAGCGACGGACTCGAGAAGGAACGGCTGCCGCGGCCGGGCGCCGAACTGCCGATCGACTTCGCGCTGCTGTCGTTCGAGGGCAAGCTGCGCGCGGCGGCGGTGACGACGGTGTTCCACGGCACCGGTTTCGAGAACAGCTACGGCCGGGGCGTGCCGCGCACCGTCGAAGGCGCCCAGCAGGTCTGCGCGGCGATCGACGCACGGGCCGAGGGGCTGATCGACCACCGGCTGCTCTACCGGCTTGACGTCCGCTCCGCAGACGGGCTGGCGGCGTTGCAGGAGCGGCTGGCCGAACTCGAAGAGCGGGTGCTGGTTTCGCATGAGGACCATACGCCGGGGCAGGGCCAGTACGCTGACCGCCGGTACTACGAGCGTTACATCGCCGGCACCCGCGGGCTGTCTGAGCAGGAGGCGGTCGAGCACGTCGACGACCTGATCGCGGAGCGCGATCGCCGGCTGGGCGCGCGGGAGGCGACAATGGCCTGGCTCGGTGCGCAGGCGCACGCCGGCCGGATCCGGTTGCTCGGTCACGATCTCAGCTCGGCCGCCGAGGTCGACGACCTGGTACGGCGCGGCGGCGCGGTCGCGGAGTTCCCGACCACATTGGACGCGGCCGAGGCCGCCAGGGAGCGGGGCCTGCCGGTGGTGATGGGCGCGCCGAACGTGTTGCGCGGCAGCTCACACAACGGCAACGCGTCCGGACGCGAATTGGTCGGCCGCGGGTTGGTGACGGCGATCGCGTCGGACTATCTGCCGTCGGGACTGCTGGCCGCCGTGTTCGCGCTGGAAGGCGAGGGGCTGCTCTCGCTGCCCGAGGCCATCGGCCTGGTGACCGCGGGCCCGGCCGATGTGGCGGGCCTGCCCGACCGTGGCCGCCTACAGCCGGGACTGCGGGCAGACATGGCGCTGATCGCGACCGGGCCGCTGTGGCCGGTGGTGCGTTCGGTTCTGGTGAGTGCCCGATGAGCCTCATCGGCTGGCCGGTACCCGAACCCGAGGTGCCCACGGAAACCCATCCGGCGCTCGCCGACGCGGTGCGTGCCGCCGCAGCCGCATTCGGTTCCGCCAGGACCCGTTACGACCGCGCAGCGTTGGCCGAAAAGGTCGAGATGGGCGCCGACGGTACCCCGACGATGCGGCTCGACATCCTCGTCGATACCGCGGTCGCCGAGGTCGTCGACAAACACAAGGTCAACCTGCTCAGCGAGGAGATCGGCGTCATCGACAACGGTTCGGCGGTCACGCTGGTCGTCGATCCGGTGGACGGCACAGCGAATGCTGCTGCGGGCGTGCCCCTTTCGGCCTTTGCCGGCGTGGTCGCCGTCGACGGGATCGCGACCGAAGCGCTCACCTGCTGGTTCGACACCGGCCGGTGCTGGCACGCGGTGACCGGCCGGCCGACGCCCTACCGCACCACGGGCCGCACGACCCTCGACGGCGCCGCCGTCAGCCTGCTGCGTCCGCACGGCCCGGACGACGACGCATGGTGGCGGGTCGCGAAAAAGGCTGCGCGGGTGCGGATCCTGTCCACCAGCTGCCTGGAGGCGGCACTCGTCGCGGAGGGATCCACCGACGCGTTCGCCGACGCCGGGTCCGACACTCACCGGATCATGGATCTCGCGGCCGCGATGGTGATGCTGCCGGCGTCCGGCGGCGCGGTGCTCGACGTGCAGGGTAGACCGCTGGAGATCGACCCAGACCTGACGCGGCGATGGTCGGGGGTGGTCGCGGCGACCCGCGAACTCGCCGAAGAACTCGTGGACACCCTCAGGGATCAGACGGAGAAGCCATGAGACTCCCGCGTGAAGTGATCGCCGACCTCATCAACGGTCTCGCCGGCCTGCCGTACGGCAAAGAGGTCGTGGACCAGCGCACGCATGCGCTGCAGACAGGGTGGCACGCCAAACAGGCCGACGCCGACGACGAACTGCTGCTGGCCGCCGTGCTGCACGACATCGGGCGGGCCAAGCCGATCGCCGCGCAGTGGCCGGGGCTGCCGCATGAACGCTCCGGCGCCGAGTTCGCCCACCGCCACGTCGGGGAACGGACCGCCTGGATCATCGCCCAGCACGTCCCCGCGAAGCGGTACCTGGTCGCCACGGACGCCGAGTACCACGCACACCTGAGCCCGGCCTCGGTCGCGTCGCTGATGCACCAGGGCGGACCGATGAGCGAGGCGGAGGTCGCCGCCTTCGGCGCGCACCCCAACGCCGAGGAGGCGGTGATGGTGCGGCGGTGGGACGACGACGCGAAGGATCCGAGTGGACCGGTGCTGCCGCTCACCGAGGTCCTCGCGGCCTATGACCGGCTGGGTGCATCGCGCGATTTCCCAGATCAGGAGCCGTTGCTGTAGCCTGGGCCGGTTGCCGACGCAGGTAACCCTCCTGCCACGGAACGACCGTGGCCGTACAAGACCAAAGGAGGTGGTGTGGTTCTCATGCGTCCATACGAAATCATGGTCATCCTCGACCCCACTCTCGACGAGCGCACGGTGTCCCCGTCGCTGGAGACGTTCCTGAACGTCATCCGCAAGGATGGTGGATCCGTCGACAAGGTCGACATCTGGGGCCGGCGCCGGCTGGCGTACGAGATCGCCAAGCATGCCGAGGGCATCTACGCCGTCGTCGATGTGAAGGCCGAGCCTGCGACCGTGTCGGAACTCGACCGTCAGCTCAACCTGAACGAGTCCGTGTTGCGGACCAAGGTGCTGCGGACCGACAAGCACTAGTCGCCAACGGCCCGTGCGCGTCGGCAGCATTCCGTAGGCTCGCCTGCGACTGCTGTCCAACGCGTACACCGCCGGCGATGAGCGCGCTTGCGCGACGAGCCGATAACACATCCAGGAGGACCTCGTGGCTGGTGACACCATCATCACGGTCATCGGAAACCTGACTGCCGACCCCGAACTCCGGTTCACCCCGTCGGGCGCGGCCGTCGCGAACTTCACGGTCGCGTCGACCCCCCGCATGTTCGACCGCCAGACCAATGAGTGGAAGGACGGCGAAGCGCTGTTCCTCCGCTGCAACATCTGGCGCGAGGCGGCCGAGAACGTCGCGGAAAGCCTCACCCGTGGTTCGCGGGTGATCGTCAGCGGGCGGCTCAAGCAGCGTTCGTTCGAGACCCGTGAGGGCGAGAAGCGCACGGTCGTCGAACTCGAGGTCGATGAGATCGGCCCGTCGTTGCGCTACGCAACCGCCAAGGTGAACAAGGCCAGCCGCAGTGGCGGAGGCGGCGGCTTCGGCGGCGGCGGTGGCGGAGGTCCCCGCGGTGGTGGCTCGTCGGAGCCCAAGCAGCAGGACGATCCGTGGGGCAGTGCGCCCGCGTCGGGCTCGTTCTCCGGCGGCGACGACGAACCGCCCTTCTAGAGCACAACTGATCAGCAATTCCAGAAAGAGATAGAGACATGGCGAAGGCCACCAAGCGTCGTCCGGCACCTGAAAAGCCGATCAAGACCCGCAAATGCGTGTTCTGCTCCAAGAAGGGGCAGGCCATCGATTACAAGGACACCGCATTGTTGCGCACCTACATCAGTGAGCGCGGCAAGATCCGCGCCCGCCGGGTGACGGGCAACTGTGTGCAGCACCAGCGCGACATTGCGATCGCGGTCAAGAACGCCCGCGAGGTGGCGCTGCTGCCGTTCGGTTCGTCGACGCGATAAGCCGAAACAGGACTACAGGACTAAACATGAAACTCATCCTTACCGCCGAGGTGGAACACCTCGGTGTCTCCGGCGACATCGTCGAGGTGAAGGACGGCTACGGCCGTAATTACCTGCTTCCCCGCGGCCTGGCCATCACCGCGTCGCGCGGGGCCGAGAAGCAGGCCGAAGAGATCCGTCGTGCCCGCGAGATCAAGAGCGTCAAGGGCCGTGAGCACGCCGACGAACTGAAGGCCGCGCTCGAGGGCCTGGGCCTGGTCGAGTTGCCGGTGAAGGCCGCGTCGGACAGCGGCAAGCTGTTCGGTTCAGTGACGACGGCCGACGTGGTTGCGGCCATCAAGAAGGCCGGCGGCCCGAATCTGGACAAGCGGACCGTTCAACTGCCAAAGGCACACATCAAGTCGACCGGTACGCACCCGGTCGCGGTCCGGCTACATCCGGACGTGAACGCTTCAGTGTCGCTGAGCGTCGTCGCGAGCTAAAAGACACATTCGTCAATTACCCGGGTGAGGGCCCTAGCCGGCCCTCACCCGGGCATTGCTGTATGCGCCGGCGAACTTTGTGACCCAAAGGGTGCGCAGCGAAGGTAACCGACTGTTAACCTGCGCGGCCCCCGTGCGAAACACAACACGCCCGAGACGGCAACCGAGGCCGACACGCCGAGGAAATTGTCATCCACAGATAGTCACGGCCCCTGTGGTGCGCTTATCTGCGGAGTTGTTCCCAACCGAGGTGTTTATCCACAGGTTCTCCGCAAGGCCTCAACATGGCTGAACAGACCTATCCACATCCGATGCACAAGTTCATGAACAGGCTGGCTTTGCGGCCCTCTTAGCAACGTCTAGCGTGAGCCGTCGCAGGCAGTGGCCTACGCGCACGGTCGGGGACGTCGGGGTTATGTCCTACAGTCACGGTAGTGGTGTCGAATACACGTTCGAACAACTCGCAGGGGAGGTGGGAAGCTCCGTGGCTGTCGTTGACGACCTGGGCCGTCCCAGTGGTCATCCAGGCATGGACGCCCCACCGAGTGAGGACTTCGGTCGCCAGCCGCCTCAGGACGCCGCGGCCGAACAGGCGGTCCTCGGCGGCATGCTGTTGAGCAAGGACGCCATCGCGGACGTGCTCGAGCGGCTGCGTCCCGGCGACTTCTACCGGCCGGCGCATCAGAACGTCTACGACGCGATCCTTGATCTGTACGGCCGCGGCGAGCCGGCCGACGCGGTGACCGTGGCCGCCGAACTGGACAGGCGCGGGCTGCTGCGCCGCATCGGCGGAGCGCCGTATCTACACACGCTGATCTCCACCGTGCCGACCGCCGCCAATGCCGGTTTCTACGCAGGCATCGTCGCGGAAAAGGCACTCCTGCGCCGTCTGGTGGAGGCGGGCACCAGGGTCGTGCAATATGGCTACGCGGGCGCCGAGGGAGCCGACGTCGCCGAGATCGTCGACCGCGCGCAGGCTGAGATCTACGACGTCACGGACGGCCGCACCTCCGAGGACTTCGTGCCGCTGGAGCAGCTGCTGCAGCCCACGATGGACGAGATCGACGCGATCGCATCCAACGGCGGCATCTCCCGGGGTGTACCAACGGGTTTCGTGGAACTCGACGAGTGCACCAACGGCCTGCATCCGGGCCAGATGATCGTCATCGCGGCGAGGCCCGGGATGGGCAAGGCGCTCAAGCTCGACACCCCGCTGCCGACGCCCACGGGTTGGACCACGATGGGTGAGGTCGAGGTCGGCGACTACCTGGTGGGAGCGGACGGACTGCCGACGCGCGTCGTGGCGGCCACCGAGGTCATGTACGGCCGGCCGTGCTTCGAAATCGAATTCTCCGACGGGACGGTCATCGTGGCCGACGCGGAGCATCAGTGGCTGACCGAGACGCGTGCGTCACGGAAGTCGGCTCAAGCCGCCGCGACGGGCTACCACCGGTACAAGAACCAGCGGACCTTCGCCGAGATCCGGACTACGCGCGAAATCGCCGCCACCCTACGGTGCCCGACGGCGGACCGTCGGCTTAATCACTCGGTGGTCAACGCCGCCCCTCTGCAAGCACTCGACCGCGATTTACTCGTGCCGCCGTACACCCTCGGCGCCTGGCTTGGTGACGGCACGACGGCCGCGGCACAGATCACCACTGCAGACCCCGAGATCGTTATGCGCGTCGAGGCAGAGGGAATCGTCGCACACAAGTCGGCGACGGCCGCCTTGCGTTACCAGTTGAGATTGCCCGATGCACCTGCGGTGCCGGCTCGTCCATGCGTGGTCTGCGGCGCCACGTTCGTGCCGCAAACCAGCCAGGTCCGGGCCTGCGGCCGCTCGTGTGGTGGACGTGCTCGGTTCGTGTCGATGCCGAAACAACCGCCGATGTGTCCGCGCTGCGGAGGGGAGTCGTCCGGACTGGCGTTGTGTCAATCTTGCCGAGGCACGGTGGGAACCTTGCAGGCTCGGCTGCGGACGATCAATGTGGTTGGAAATAAACATATTCCGACGGTGTATCTGCGTGCATCTGAACCGCAGCGACGGGCATTGCTGGCTGGACTGCTCGACACCGACGGCACGGTAACCGCCAGTGGTTCAGTTCAGTTCTCGGTAACCGATCAGCAACTTGCCGCGGACGTCGCCGAATTGATTGTCAGCCTTGGCTATCGGTGCCAGACAGCCACGAAGCGGGTGCGGGGTCGAACGGAGAAGACGTCGATCGCGTACATACTGAACTTCACCACTGATGACGTGGTGTTTGGGTTGGAGCGGAAGGCGATCCTGCACAAGCAACGTCGCGCCCAATGCAGTCCGGCGCGATATATGTCGCGGTTCATCGTCGACGTCCGCCTTGTTCCCAGCGTGCCGGTGCGGTGCGTCGAGGTCGACAACGCCAGTCACATGTATCTGGCAAGCCGCGCCATGATCCCGACTCACAACTCGACGCTGGGGCTCGACTTCCTGCGGTCCTGCTCGATCAAGAATCGACTGTCGAGTGTCGTGTTCTCGTTGGAGATGAGCAAGTCCGAGATCGTGATGCGGCTGTTGTCGGCGGAGGCCAAGATCAAGCTCGCCGACATGCGCTCCGGCCGGATGACCGACGACGACTGGACGCGGCTCGCCCGCCGGATGAGCGAAATCAGTGAAGCGCCTTTGTATATCGATGATTCGCCGAACCTGACGATGATGGAGATCCGCGCGAAGGCGCGGCGTCTGCACCAGAAGGCGGACCTTCGGCTGATCGTCATCGATTACCTGCAGCTGATGACGTCGGGCAAGAAGGTCGAGTCCCGTCAGCAGGAAGTGTCCGAGTTCTCCAGGCAATTAAAGCTTTTGGCGAAGGAGCTCGAGGTTCCGGTGGTCGCGATGAGCCAGCTGAACCGCGGTCCCGAGCAGCGCACCGACAAAAAACCGATGCTGGCCGACCTCCGCGAATCCGGCGCGATAGAGCAAGATGCGGACATGGTCATCCTGCTGCACCGACCTGACGCGTTCGAACGGGACGATCCGCGCGGCGGCGAGGCGGACCTGATTCTGGCCAAGCACCGTAACGGTCCGACCAAGACGATCACGGTGGCGCATCAGCTGCACCTGTCGCGCTTCACCAACATGGCGCACTAGCGGTCAGGGGGTGTAGGTTCTCAAGTTAGATATCCATTTCTCAACTGACTTGGCCACTGGTTGGCCAATTGGACATTTCAGATCAGAATCGCTAGTTCCTCTAACGGTGCGTGGCGATATTGCTTCTCTTGCACCATCGCGCCCACCGCGTGAGTTTTGCCGGCCACGGCGCGCGTTGCCGCGTTCATCGCGCCGATGTTGTGGTGTTTAGTCAACCTCTAGTGAGTGGCATGGCTGCGGGCGCTTCTTCCTCTTCCAGTTCCGACGGGGTCGGGCAATGAGCGCGACCCGCCCAGCCGACGGCGACAACCCGGTCATCGCGGCGGCCTGGCCGTCGCCGCAACTGATCAACGCTGGCGGAAACCGGGGTGCGAAATGCATGCGTAATTCAGCGCCCCAGCTTCGCGCTTACCGACCGCGATTGCTCGGTCCACGCCTGGGGCCTTCGTGTTCGTCGGCGTGAGCCCGCAATACGCCGCAGGAGTCAGTCAGCCGTTGAGGAGGGGCAATGCTGCGGCGGCGGCGTGTTCGACGTGTTCGCGGCAGAGCCGCTCGGCCAGGTCGGCGTCTCCGGCGACTGCGGCGGCGCAGATCGCTTGGACCTCGGCGACGGATTCTTTGGGGCGGCCTGGTTTGGACAGTGAAACGGCGCGCACAGTAGTCACGCGCCGAGTTATCGCCTCGAGGAACTGTTTGAGTTCGGTGTTCTGCGTTCCGCTGATCAGTGCGTCGTAGAATTCGACCTTGGCCGCCAGGAGCTGACGGATATCGTCCACTGCGGCCTCCACATGGATCAGAGCGGTCCGCAGCGCACGTCGATCTACTTCTGCCGCGCGCTGGGCGAACAATCTGCCGGCGAGTCCCTCCAGTTGCGACCGCACTTCGTAGAGCTGGCTCACGGTGTCGGCCGACAGGGTGGCTACCGCCGAACCCCGGCCATTGGTCGAAACGATGAGGCCTTCGGACTCAAGCTGGCGAAGCGCTTCGCGGACGGTGGCACGACTGGCAGTGGTGGCCTCACACAATTCTCGCTCGACCAGGACCTGACCCGGTAGCAGTTGCTGACTGGTGATGGCATCCCGAATCTGGGCGGCGACTTGATCTCGGATCAGCGCAGGGGGCCGGGCTACGGCCATACCAGAAAAGCTCATGACCCATGTTCGCATAAATTGACAGGTTTTGGACGTCTGCTGTATGTCAGCTCGTTAACAGAGCGCTCGAGCACAGGGATCCAGTGTCCAAGATATGCGACCTCCGTCCGTTTGACCTGGTGTTTGAGGGAGTGACACCAAGACGACGGCAAGTTAAATTCTTCACACGATGGCCACGGCGATGCAGTCCGGACGTGTTGCTCTTAGCGTATTGACCTGTCAGACAACTAACGGCAGACTGAACGCGTGGCGGCTATGAGCCACGTCACGTAAGCGACATTAGAGAGTTGGTGCCCGGCGATCCGGAGAAGGATTGTTCTGCACCCCAGCGGTGACCCGTCGGGCGCAACCCCGTGCGGGCGATCGCCGCCCGGCGATCAAGTCCCGCGGCGCGCAACCCGACGCGACTTTGACGGGCGTCGGCATAACCGAACAAACAGCTGACCGAAAGGTGAACCCGGTGGCACATCAGGTAATTGAAGAATCGGTGGGTGTGCTCAGACAGTCGGTAACTCGCCGCCGCGTGTTGCAGGTGGGTGGAGTGTCGGCTCTGGGACTGCTCATCGCGGCCTGCTCGAGCGCTCCCCCAGGTGAGTTGAGTTCCAATGCGAACGCACCCAGCGGGCCGCCAGTTCGTGGGGGAGACCTGATCTTCGCCACAGCCATGAACATCGCCACCCTCGACCCGGCGTTCTCGAAGGACACCTCAGAGCGCTACGCCTACTACGCGATCTACAACACCCTCATCGGGTACGACAAAGACTTCAATCTGGTGCCCGAACTGGCCGAGAAGTGGGACGTCAGCCCCGATGGCAAGACGGTGACGATGCACCTGCGCCAAGGCGTGAAGTTTCACGACGGTACGCCGTTCGACGCGGCTGCAGCGAAGTGGAATCTCGACCGCATACTCGACGAAAAGACGAACTCACCGTTGCGGGGGACGCTGACCCCGCCGTTGAACGCCGTCACCGTGATCGACCCTCAGACCATTCAGCTTGCTTTGGCCACGGCCTGGCGGCCGCTTCTCGCGGCGCTCGGAGAGCGTCCGGGATTCATGGTGTCACCGACCGCGGTCCAAAAATACGGTGCCGACTACGGAGTGCACCCGGTCGGCACCGGGCCATTCGAGTTCGTCAGCTTCCAACAGGACGACCACGTCCAGCTGAAGCGATTCGACGGCTATTGGGATGCCGACAAGATCTACTTGGACAGCATCTCGATTCGGAACGTGCCCGAGCAGCAGGTGCAGCTGACGATGCTGCGCACCGGTGAGGCGCATATCGCCGACGGACTGACCGCACAGCTCGCGACCACGGTCCAGGGCGATCCCTCGGTGGCCCTCGACCAGGCCCCCACCGGGAAATGGTGGGCCCTGCAAATGGATTGCGACAAGCCGCCGTTCAACAAGCCCGAATTGCGCCAAGCCGTGGCGTATGCGACCAACAGCAACGGCGTGAAGTCCACGATCTTTCTGGACAAAGCGCGGTTGGCCACCGGCCCGGTCGGCGTCGGGTGGGCCTACTCCGCCAATGACAGCACTCCCATCTATGTCTACGACCTTGAAAAGGCCAAGCAACTGGTGCAGCAAGCGGGGGCCGCCGGGTTGGCCGTGGACTATCGCAACGACAGCAGCTCCGATTCGCAGGCGATCGTGCAACTGCTGCAGGCTGATTACGACAAGACTGGACTCAAGCTCAACGTCGGAACCGTCCCAGCAAGCGACTATTACACCCAGGTGACCGACGACAAGTTGAACTGGTCGCTCACCTCGTGGATGCCCCGCGCCGACCCCGATGGCCTGCTTCGCCTCATCCTGCACACAGACGGCGCGCAGAACTCGACCGGTTACAGCAACCCCGAAGTCGACCGCTTGCTTGATCAAGCCGCCGGGATCTCCGACACGCACGCCGCAGCGCCGATCTACCAACAAATTCAGCAGATCGTGGAACGCGATGCACCTTATGTGTGGATCGTCTGGCCGGACGCGCTCATACCGCGCTCCACCAAGGTGGGGGGGATGACCATCTACCCCGATCAGATCTATCGACTGCGGGAATTGTGGATCAACAAGTGACACACCCTATTCAGGCGAGGACGATACGAGCATTCTGGAGGAGTGCCGGCTCATGGTCGTATACGTAGCCAAACGCATCGGAGCTTCAGCGGTCGTAATCGTCGTCGTCAGCTTGGTGATCTTCATCGTGACGCGAGTTCTGTTCCCTGACCCGGTCCAAGCAATCATGGGCGGACAGAACTCGGCCGCGACGCCTGCGCAGATGGCCCAGATGCGCCACGAACTCGGACTGGACAAGCCGCTTGCCCTGCAGTACTTCGACTGGTGGGGCCGCATACTTCAAGGAGACTTCGGTCGGTCCTTCCGGACACCGATCAATGTCACCGACGCCATCGCGCAGAGACTCCCGGTAACCGCCGAACTGACCATCCTGGCCATGCTGCTGGCCGTCGTATTCGGCACCGCGCTCGGGGTGGTGGCGGCATTGTCGCGGGGCCGGTGGCTGGACTCATTGACCTCCAACGCATCGGTGCTGATGCTGTCACTGCCGAACTTCTTCGTCGGCATCCTGCTCGTCTACTTCTTCGCGTTGCAGCTACGCGTGCTGCCCAGCAGTGGCTATGTGCCGTTCACCCAGGACCCGCTCGGGAACTTACGTCTGATGATCCTGCCCGCCATCACGTTGTCGCTGGCCTATGTGGGCACCTTCGCCCGCTACTCGCGAGCCTTGATGATCAGCGCGCTATCGGAGGATTATGTGCTGCGGGCGTATGCCAGCGGACTGTCTCCGCGCACCGTGGTCAGTCGCTACGCATTGAAGAACACCATGATCCCGATGGTGACAGTCATCGGGCTGAACATCGTCGGACTGATCGGCGGAGCGGTCGTCACCGAGACGGTCTTCTCCCTGCCCGGGATCGGCACCCTGCTCACGACATCCATTCTGGGCAAGGACTTCCCGATGTTGCAGGGTTTGATCGTCGTGATCACTTTCGCGGTCGTGCTGATGAACCTGATCATCGATCTTCTGTACGGCGCACTCGACCCGAGAATCAAGGTGAGCTGAGGTGAGCGTCGCATCCGTCTCGACCGGCCTCCCCGGTGAAGATTCACGGGCTCGTCAGGCACGGCGCGCTGGGTGGGCGTACCCGCGCCTGACCCAAGGCGCCGTCCTGCTGACGGTTCTGCTGGTGTTGACCATCGGCGCACCGTTGTTCACCACCTACGGACCGCTGGACCAACACTTGACGGCCGCGCTCCGAGTGCCCGGCGGTGAATTCCTCCTCGGCACCGACCAATTGGGGCGCGATGTCTTCAGCCGCTGCCTCTACGGCGGCCGACTCGTACTGACCGTGGCGCTCATCGCGGTCATCGTCTCGATGTTCGTCGGAGTGTTGGTCGGCCTGCTGTCGGGATATCTCGGCGGCGGCGTCGACTCCGCCATCATGCGGGTCATGGATGGGCTGATCGTGTTCCCGGACCTGATCTTGGCCCTGGCGATCACCTACGCGCTGGGACCGAGCTTCGGCACCGTCGCGGCCGCCATCTCCGTGGTCAACGTGCCAATATTCGCGCGGGTGGTCCGGGCGCAAGTGCTCACTCTGCGAGAACGCGACTTCATCGCGTCAGCCAAAGTATCGGGAGCCTCGACCGGCCGCGTATTGATCCGCCACCTGCTGCCCAACGTTGTCGAGGTGACGATCGTTCAGGCCGCACTAACTGGGGGCAGCGCCATCTTCACCGCCGCCAGCTTGAGCTTCCTGGGGTTGGGATTGCCGCCACCAGCGCCCGACTGGGGCGGCATGCTCCACGACGGCTACCCATACCTGGGCTACCTTCCACTGATGTCGCTGGTGCCGGGCTGCTTCATCTTTGTTGCGATGCTGAGCTTCAACCTCATCGGCGACGGGATGCGCGACTTGTTCGATCCAAAAGTACTGCCACGAACCACATTGACGCGCCGCCGCCGACGCCTCGCCAACCCCGACACTCGACCATCAGCGGTTTCGCCAGCGGTGTCCGATACCGAAACTCGGTCGGACAACACAAGCCCACAGGTCGTGGCCGCGGCCCCGATGGAACGCCGAGGAGCATCCGATGGCGCCTGAGACGAAGAGTGCCTTGCTAGACGTCCACGATCTACGCGCGGTATATGACTCCGCGCGCGGTCCCGTTCACGCGCTCAACGGCGTTTCCTTCAGCATCAAACCTGGCGAAGTCCTCGCCCTCGTCGGTGAATCCGGCAGCGGCAAAAGCGCATCGGCCCTGGCGATCATGGGTCTGCTGCCACGCACACGCGGCCGGATCACCGCAGGCCAAATACGGTTCGACGGCACCGATCTGCTCACGCTGCCCGAGAGCAAGCTCCAGGCGTTACGCGGCAACGAGATCGCCTTGGTATTCCAAAACCCCATGACCACTTTGAACCCCACGTCGAGCATCGGGACCCAATTTCGGGAAGTGCTGCGCGAGCACACCGGCGCGTCGCGCCGCGCTGCGGACGCCCGCGCTGTCGAACTTCTCCAGCTGGTGGACGTTTCGGATCCAAAGGCCCGACTCGACAGCTATCCCCACCAGCTGTCCGGGGGGCTGCGCCAGCGGGTGATGATCGCGCTCGCGTTGAGTTGCGACCCCAAACTGCTCATCGCCGACGAAGCCACCACCGCCCTGGACGTCACCACCCAAGCGCAGATACTTCGGGTGCTGCGGCGCATCACCTCGGAGCTGGGTACGGCGATCCTGGTCATCACCCACAGCATGGGCGTGGTGGCCGGATTGGCCGACCGGGTGGCCGTCATGTACGCCGGGCGCATCGTCGAGATCGGCAGCGTGGACGAGGTCTCCTACACTCCGCAGCACCCATACACCGTGGGCCTGCTCGGCTCGATCCCACGGTTGGACACCCCGCGCACCGCCGAGTTGGCGTCGATCGAAGGACGCCCACCGTCGCTGCTGGCGCTCCCGCCAGGGTGCCCCTTCGCCGACCGGTGTTGGTTGACGATGGACCGGTGTGTAGCCCAGGAACCCACGCCGGTAGCCCCACACCAGCACAGCGCCGCGTGCTGGGCCGACCCGCACGACGTACGACTCGGCGCGCGGGACCCCCATCTGGTGTCGGCGCGTGCGACCGCGGAAGGAGACGACCGATGACACAGGAGACAGGCGACAGCGGCGCGCCGATCTTGGAAGTCACCGACCTGCACGTGCACTACGCGTCGCAATCACGGGCACACCGCAAGCTCGGCTATAACGTGCGCGCGGTCGACGGTGTGTCCCTTTCGGTCGCTTCGGGCGAAACACTAGGTCTGGTCGGCGAATCGGGTTGCGGCAAGAGCACCACGGGTCGCGCCATCTTGCAGCTGGTCAAGCCGACATCGGGAACGGTTCGGTTCAGCGGCATCGATGTCACCGGTGCACGCCGGGGTACCCGCCTCGAACTCAGCCGCGGCATGCAGGCGGTATTTCAGGATCCCTACGACAGCCTCAATCCTCGAATGTCGGTGGGAAGTGCGATCGCCGAGCCGCTCGCCATTCAGCGGACCATGCGTGGGGCGGCACGCCGGCAGCGTGTCGGCGAACTTCTCGAGCTGGTTGGGCTCAGCCCGGATCTGGTGTCTCGGCGCCCATCGGAACTCTCCGGGGGCCAACGGCAACGAGTCTGCATCGCCAAAGCCATTGCGGTGAACCCAACGTTCGTCGTGTGCGACGAGGCCGTCTCCGCACTCGACGTCAGCGTGCAGGCACAGGTACTGAACCTGATGCGTCGACTGCAGCGGGAGCTGCACCTGTCCTACCTGTTCATCGGCCACGACCTGAGCGTGGTGCGCCACGTGTCCCACCGTGTCGCCGTGATGTATGCGGGCCAACTGGTCGAATCAGCCGACAGCGATGCCTTGTATGAGCGCCCGTATCACCCCTACACCGTCAGCTTGCTCGCCTCGTCCCCGTCGCCGGATCCCCGCATCGAGCGCAACCGCCCACTGACCGCCGTGCGCGGCGAACCTCCCAGCCTCGCGAATATGCCGACCGGATGCCGTTTCGCGCCGCGTTGCCCACTGGCCCAGGACAAATGCCGCGAGCAGGCCCCGGGGTATGTCGAGGTGGAGCCCGGCCGCACAGTGGCGTGTCATTACTGGCGCGGCGTCAAAGATGGTCGAGATCCCGACACCGCAGCGGCGGTGGCATCGGCGACGGACGGATGACGTCAAGCATTCCGGCTGGAAACACCGACACACTTGTTGTGTAGATGCACCGCCGCGTGAGTTTCCGCGGCGTCGGATCGACGAAAAGGAGTTCCCAGATGACGGCTGTGGCGGCCCCCGTCGCTGTTCCGCAATGGGCGTACGACGCGCTCGAAACCAAGGTCGGTGATGAAGTGCGGTCCTCTGCTCTGCCATTCATGCGCTCGCCGGACACGGTTCTCGGTCCATCGGTGTTGCACGCAATGAGCGCCAGCAGACTCAGTTTCGCTCAAACCCTTGTGCGGCGAATGGCAGAGCACCGGTGGACGATCACCCTGCACCAGTGCGAGATCGCCGAGGACAGTACCGGCTTTCTGGCCTATGACATCGAAGCCGAGGAGTTACGCATCTCCTTTGGGGTCTACGTCTATCCGCCGCTGCCTGTCGATGAGTCGGGGCAGCCGCAGATGTTCCGCTCGATGAAACGCGAGTTCCTTGGCATATTGCTGGACGGTCCGGTTGACCGGGAGCGGTTCGACAGGGAGCGGCGACAATTCGACGACAGGATGTGGCGCGGCCGCAGTGACCCCAAAGTCTACGGCTGGACCATCGCCAGCCGCGGGACCCGCAGTTTCGATCAAGTGGTGCAGGCACTCGCCGATGGACATCAACCCGACGTTGCGCGCCTGGACGCCACCGGCGGCTACATTCTGCGCAACGGCGGCTACTACGGCAACGGCCGCATGGGGACACGCGCATGGACCAGTTACGCCGGCACCGACCGCGCCCTGTCGACGCCGTACCACGTCGATCTGTTCTCGGTGTACCTCTGGCGGCTGGTGAGTTTCGATCTTGCCGAAGCGACGGCCCGCGCCCGCAACCCGAACTCCGCTGCTCTGGACCCGCACATCAAACGCCACCTCGGCATCGGAAACTCATCGGGACTGGGCACGGTCGCGGCGGTACAACGCTGGCCCGCCAGGTTCGCCGCCGCCGTGCTCGCCCGCGAAATGGCGTTCGCCTACGTCAAGTCGCGCCCGGGACCCGTCGAGGCCGAAGAGTCCCGTCGGCTGGCCGAATTGCTTTCCAACGCTGCCATCGCCTATCGCAATGCCCCACAGGCCGACACGGCGTTACTCGAGCCACGTCAGCACGTCTGCGACGCCTTGATGCACATTCGCGCCGACGCTGAGCGACTTGCCGGGCAACAACCATCACTGGACGCACATCCGTGGAACCAACTCGCCGATGACGCAGCGCGCTACGGCAGCGCCGAAGCGGTCGAGGTCTTACACAGCCTGCTCCTGGAGCTCTATCCCGAAGTCGACGGGTTCGACCAAATCGTCAACATGGGGTCGGTTCGCCACCACCTGCATGATCCATCGATGACCATCGCGGACCTACGGTCAATCCTCGAGACCCACTTCGGTTGGGTCCTCAAGCTGGACCTGACCTCACCTGGCAAGCGTGAATTCTTCTGGTACCGGTCTGAGGAAAACGGTGAGAACCGCCGCGGCGAGCGCTCCGTGGACATCGGTGTGGAGCGGGAAACATTCATCGACGTCGCCGGCACCGGCCGGCGGCTCTACGATGCCCTGTCCGGATTGCCCGACGACTCGACGGTGGGTCGGTTCCTGCTCGAAGAACCCGAGCACGCCGTAGGCGTAGCGCGTGCGCAGCTGGCCGCCGATTCGCCCTATAGCGAGATTCACGCCAGCGTTTGCGATGCCGATTTTCTGGCAAGCGACGGGATACGCGCCTTTCTGGCCCTGCTGGGGATCGAATTGCCGACTCCCCACAGCGGGAGATGGGTCCGCGGCTTGTTCTTCCGCGGCGCACCTCTGCCCGAAGACCTATCGCACGGCGTTGTCGGTCAGTGGGGGATCGGCGCCAGGGCCGCCGACCGCCCGCATGACAGTGCCACCGACGCCAACGCGGAAAGGGCACGATAGGCGTGGTCATCAATATTGCAGTCCCGGAATTGCGTCGCTACGCGCCGGATGCGCTGAAAATGGTGGGTATTCCCGCCGGCCAGGCTGATGACTGCGCCGACCTGCTCACCTGGACCGAAGCCGTCGTCGGCGGTGCGGTGCAATTCGTGCAGCGCAACAGGGCCCGGCTGCTGTGGACGCCACGGCCGCGGGCACGCGTCGTGTCAGAGACACCCGGCGAAGTCGTCGTGGCCGCGCGGGCCGGCAGCCTGCTGGAACTCGGAATACCGATCTTCGACTTCATCTGCGCCGAAGCGAGGACGCACCGCCAGCGGCTGGTCCGGGTCAACAGCACCTACGGACTGGTGTTCCTCGACTACCTCACGGCCCGCTGCGCCCATCGCGGCGTCGTGATCGACATACAAATCGTCACCGGCGGTGATCAGTCACCTGAAAGCACCGATCCAGTACTCGATCTCGCAGTACACGCCGTCGCGGACACGGCAGCCGAACCGGATTCAACACCCGGACTCGATACACCGGCCTACCGACAGGCCCTCGCACACGGCATCGAACTCAGCGACGAGGACTTCCACACCATCACTTCACTATTCGAGATGCTGCGCGTTCCGACCTCGGAACGATCACGGTCTCACGCCGGCTAGAAGGAGTTTCATGCACTACGTCCGCCTAGGCGCCACCAACCTGATGACCTCGCGCATCGGCTTCGGGGCAATGGGGATCGGTCACCCAGAATGGCGCTCATGGGTCCTCGACGAGACACAATCACAGCCGCTGATCGAGCGAGCAGTCGAACTCGGCATCACATTCTTCGACACGTCCGACTTCTACTCGAGCGGCCACAGCGAACACGTACTGGGAGCAGCGCTCAAGCGAGTACTGCCCCGCGAGGACTACATCCTGGCCACCAAGGTGGGCAACCGGATGGGTGAACGCCCGACAACGCTGGGCTACTCACGCAAACACATCATCGCCGCCGTCGAGGACTCCCTGCGGCGACTCGACGTCGACTACATCGACCTCTACCAGACCCATGTCTGGCGTCCCGACACCAACATCGAAGAAACCCTGAAAACCCTCGACTGGCTGATCACGACGGGCAAGGTTCGCTATGTCGGCGCGACCGACATGCCGGTCTCGCAGTTCGCCAAGTTCGTGTATGAAGCCAAAGCCCGCGGTCTACACGGGTTTTCGAGCATGCAACATCATTACAACCTGGTGTGGCGCGAGCACGAGTCGGAACTGATTCCGATGTGTCAGGCCGAAGGAATCGGATTGCTGCCCTACAGCCCACTGGCGCGAGGGTTCCTTTCCGGTGATCCCGCAGGACACGACCGTGACACCGAACGCGGACGAACCGACGAGTATTCTCGCCAATGGTACGGACGCGACAGCGACCAGCACGTCCTCAAGGCGCTGCTGAAGATCGCGACCGAACGAGACGCCGCCGCCGCGGCGATCGCCTTGGCATGGGTCCTCGCCAAAACTCCTGGCGCCACCCCACTGATCGGGGCGACGTCGGCTCAACAACTCGACGTCATCGAGCAAGCGTTGTCCACCGAACTGACCCCAGATGAGATCAACGCCTTGGAGGCTCCGTACGTGGCACGCCTTCGCTACGGTCACTGAGCCTTGAACGGGAACTTGCCGGAGTAATTTCGTCCCCGGTAGCTACTGCAGTCGCCTAGGTTTCTCGGCTGCCGTAGCTACCGGGCGCTCCTTCAGCCTGTCAGCCCAGCGAATCCCGCACGACCTGGAAGTCGAAGTCGCGCTCCGCTTCCGATCGTTGGCTGCCGGAGTCAGCTGAGTTTGGTGAATACCGAAGTCGTCTCGAGGAACAACTCGAGACCCTCAGCACCAAGCTCACGACCCCAGCCAGATTCCTTGAAGCCGCCTGTGGGCATCGTTACATCAGGCAAACCATGCACGTTGATTCCCACACGCCCCACCCGCAAACGGCTTGCCACCTGATGTGCGGTCTTGACGTTGCGCGTCCACACCGATGCGGCAAGCCCGTAACTCGAGGCATTCGCGGCCGCAACTGCCTCATCTACTGAACCGAACTTCATCGCCGCCACGACCGGCCCAAAGATTTCCTCGGTAACCGCCTGCATCTCAGGGCGGGCGTCACCGAGAACTGTTGGCTCAATGAAGAATCCGGGATCGCTGCGATGACCGCCGGCCAGCAACGTGGCGCCCTCGGTAAGTCCGGATTCGATGTAACCAAGCACGGTCTCACGTTGTTCGGCAGAAATGACCGGACCCATCTGGGAACGTGGATCGAAGCTGTAGCCGACGTTGAGCGCCTCCGCCCGCTTGGCCACACCTGCGACAACGTCGCCGTAGATGTCTTCGTGGACCAATAGCCGTGATCCCGCGGTACAGACCTGGCCGGCGTTGGAAAAAATCGCCGCAGCCGCTCCGTTTATCGCTTCGTCTATGTCGGCATCGTCGAAAACCAACACCGGGGACTTGCCGCCAAGCTCCAGCGATACCTTCTTGAGATTTCCCGTCGCAGCGTGCACAACTTCTCGCCCCACCGCAGTCGAACCGGTAAACGCCACCTTGTCGACGTCGGGATGCGCCGCCAGTCGTGCACCGACATTGGGGCCATCGCCTGTAAGCACGTTGAGCACTCCGTCGGGTACGCCCGCTTCAAGCGCAATCTCGGCCAACAACAAGGCCGTAAGGGGAGTGAGTTCGGCAGGCTTGACGATGCAGCTGCAGCCTGCTGCCAGCGCCGGCGCGACCTTCCACGCGGCCATCAGCAGCGGCGAATTCCACGGGGTGATCAACGCGGCAACGCCGACGGGACTCTTCACGGTATAGGTGTGCAATTCCATTGCGCGGGTCCGCAATTGTGCGGAGCGGCCGCCGATCTTGTCGGCCCACCCCGCGTAATAGCGGAAAATCCGGGCGGCTTCGGGTATCAGGCCCTGTCGGGCGTTCGCGTGTGGGCCACCCTGGTTCAGCGCCTCGATCGTCGCGATCTCGTCGGCGCGGGCATCGATCAACTCGGCGATCCGCCACAGGACTCGGGCGCGGTCATCGGCAGGCTGGCCGTGCCACACGCCGCCATCAAAGCTCCTACGCGCCGCGGCTACCGCTGCCTCGACATGTGAGGGAGCAGCATCAGGTACATGTGCGATGACCTCGCCAGTCCCTGGATCGATCACGTCGCGGGACTCGGCGCTGTCTACGTGCTTGCCGTCAATCAACATCTGCCACTGGCGGCTGGTCCACGCAGCGGCAAAGGAGTGTGTATCCAAAAGTAGTGGCATCCGACTAACCCTTCAGACGGCGGAATAGAAACAATTCACCGAGCATCCACGCCGAGCCTACGTCACATATCAGCTGTCTGTCAGCAGGCGATCGTCCTTCGACCTGAACACGCGTTGGACGACGCCTAGCGCCCGCAAGCTGCCATCTTTGGGCCGCAGAGGTTAGATGTCACCACTGCTTGACGAGTGAGGGAATCGGACAGTTTAATTGCTGCTAAGCACCTAGCAGACAGCTGATAGCAGTCACTCTCTCTTGGCCGGCTGCGTAAAGGAGGGCTGACAGCGATGCCAGCGCAATGCCCGAACAATCGGTCGGCGATTGACGTGCACTACGAAGTCCAAGGCGACCTCTTTGCTGCGGTCCCGATTGTCCTTATTCACGGAGTGGGCAGTTCGCTTGCGTGCTGGGATGACGTGCTACCTCTGCTACCGCGCGATCGGGCGATCATTCGTTACGACCTCCGCGGTCACGGACGCTCGCAGGCGCCCGACGGCGTCTGGACGATCGATGACTTCGTCGCTGACCACGTGAAGTTGCTTCGCCGCTTGAGTGTCGAGGTGGCGGACACAGTCGGCTTTTCACTCGGTGGACTGATTGCTCAACGGGTCGCGGTCAAGCACCCTGACGTCGTCAACAACCTTGTCGTGATCGGCGCTGTTGCCGGGCGGACCGAACACGAACGCGAGGCAGTACTCGCGCGATTGGCGATGGTTGAAGCCGAAGGGCCCGCCGGCGCCGCACGAAAGAGTGTCGAGCGCTGGTACAGCCCCGAATACCGCCAAGCACACCCACAAATCGCTCGGGACGTCATCGCTCGCATGGAAAGGCTCGATCCTGCGGCATACACAAACGCCTACCGGGTCCTGGCCACCACAGATCTTGTGGACGACCTCGAGCGAATAACGGCGCCACTGTTGGCCATGACTGGAGAATTCGACGTCGGCTCACCCCCACGGATGTCGCAGGAAATGGCTGCCCGCGCGGCCGGCCGGGTGGTCGTGATCCCCGGATCTCGACATGACGTCCTCGACGAGTGCCCCGAATTGATCGCAAAGGAGATCGCTGCGCATGTCCGCTGAAGCAACATTCGAACAAGAGCTCTTCGATGAGGGAATGAAGGTACGCCGTGAGGTGCTCGGGGCCGATTACGTCGACAACGCCACACAACACGTCGATGAACTGACCGTTGAGTTCCAGAAGTTCATGACGACCTACTGCTGGGGCGGCATTTGGACCGACGATCGCCTCGAACGCGCCCAGCACAGCTTGCTAGTCCTCGGCATCACTGCCGCACTAGGCAAGCCGCGTGAGTTCGAGGCCCATGCCCGAGGAGCCATGCGTAACGGCCTCACTCCCGATCAACTCATAGCAGTGGTACGTCAAATCATGGTCTACGCAGGAGTTCCGGCGGCAGTGTCGATGCTGCCCAGTGCGCGTGCCGCAATCGCCGACTACGAATCAACGAAGTAGGGGCGCACCTCCGGTTACCGGCATGTCCGTGCTCTTCACTCCGGCATCCTTCGACGGGCCGACCGGTCGCCACTGACGAGACGTGCACCCGCAGTGCACCCCTCGCCGCATCTACCGATCCGAGGACGAGCTGGCGAGTTCGACAGTCGCGCTGAAGTCACCGGATTGGCGGGCGATGGCCTGGACGTCGCCGTCGATTTCACCGAGTCGCATGATGCCCATCCAGTAGCCGACGTCTCCGTGGTAGAGGACCAGGTCTCCGTCTGGTGCCCAGTAGCCCATATCGCCGACGTGTGGGTCAGCACCGGCCGGCATGCCGTCCACTATCACTTTCCGGGGCAGCGGCGCCGTATTCTCCGCAGCGTTCAGGTCGCGGAAGGTCACGCTCAGCGGCAGCTGCGCGGCGAGGTCTCTGGCCGTGGCGTTGTCGAACAGGTGGCCGGTCAGCACGGTGTCGATGACGATGCGAAACGCGGTCTGATCGGCGGAGACCGCGGTGGCATCCGCGGCCCTCGCCCCGGTGGTCGGGGCACCCGACGAATCGGGCCCCGGACGGTGTGCCCCACCGCACGCAGTCAGTAGAAGCGCGGCGAGGGCGCCGTGAACCACAACGGCCGACCGTAGGTGTCTCACGTCAGGTGTTCGGCATGGTCGCCGGTCGCCGGTTCCGGAAGCTGCTCGGCGGTCCAGGACGCGAGCAGGTCCAAGGCGTGCGCCGTCGGTGAGGCCGGTTCTGCGACGTAGAGGGTCAACGTCAGCCCCGGATCGTGTTACTCCCGAACCTGGGCATGCGGACAAGCCACCGGCAAGATACTAGAAGTGGCGGTCGGGACCGGCCTCAATTTGGAGGCCTACCCGCGTGACGTCACACTGACCGGAATCGACTGGAGCGACGCCATGCTCATCGCCCGTGGCCGAGTCACCGAAACTGGGCGGGAGGCCACTCTGCAGCAGGCCGACGCCCACGAGTTGCCGTTTGACGATGCTTCGTTCGACACCGCCGTCTGCACCTTCGGGCTCTGCGCTATCGCCGACCACACCAAGGCGATCTCGGAGATGGCCCGGGTACTGCGGCCCGGCGGACGGCTGATCCTCGTCGACCACATCGAAAGCAGCCCACGGGCTGCGCGTGGCGTGCAGCGGGTCCTCGAGATTTTCACGGTGCCGCTGGATGGGGAGCACTTCCTTTGTCGGCCGCTGAACCAGGTGCGAACCACTGGACTCGATGTCGAACAAGTCCAGCGATTCAAACTCGGCCTCGTTGAACGCCTCATTGCCCGCAAACCAGTCGCCACCGCGGGCCCGCAGTAGCCCGCACCCCGATCGCAGATTGCGGACCACGTCGCTGTCAAGGATTCGGTGTACCCCCGGCCTCCGAGACCGGTTCGGCGGTGTTGTCGGCGTGGTCGAACAACGCCGTCAGATCCGTTTGCAGGCGCGACAACTCGGCCAATGCGCCCGCACCTGATCAAGCCCAACCTGCAAGATGTTGACGCCGAGAGGGGACTGCCGCAGCCGGTCGCGGGTTAGGACGTCGAATCCAGTCCCGCAAGCGCCGCGGTGACTGTTGCCCGCTCCTGATCTACTATGTACGTACGTAGGCAATAGGAGGCGGGCTGCCCGTTGAGGCACTACGCAGTTGGGAGACACCAATGTTGTCCACGCTGGCGCTGCCGGCCTGCCCGATCGGGATAGGCCTGAATCATGCGGATGATGATGCGCGGCCAGAACAATCCGACACGCCAAGCCTACGGACCCGCCGATCGCAGTCAGGTTGAGGCGCTACGCGCCGAGGTGGAAGCACGCAAGGATGACCGTGCCGTTTAAGCGCCGCAGTACCGTCAGCCGATGACCGCCTGGGACACCAGTACCTGGCCGGCGGCCGAGGTCCCGAGATCGAGTTCACGCGACCAGGGACACGCCGACAAGTCGGCACCAATAAACCGCTGACACTGGGGCCGCACATTTAGCGGTCCTGCATTGATATTCGGCAACAAACGCGCTGCCCAGGGGCAGAGCCCGCAGAAGGTTGCCCAAGTCGAGGAGCGACATGAGCCCATCCCACGCCTTGCCTTCGCTTAGCCGGCGCCGAGCACTGACGGCGCTGGCGATCGGGGTGGCGCTGCCCTCAACACTGGCTTCGTGCTTCGGCGGTTCGACCACCTCAAACCAGATGCAGTCGCCGACACATCGGCAAGCTGACTCAGCAGGGCCGCCGAAGCCGACGCTGACATTTCGGCCGGCGAGCGCGGCGGTCGACGTCTCTCCGAGCGCGCCGATCGGAATTGAGGTGCGCGACGGCTGGTTCCAGCGAGTCACATTGACCACTGCGGAGGGACACGTCATCGCGGGCGAACTGAACCGAGACCGCACGTCGTTCAACGGTCATCGCGACTGCAGCGGTGCGGCGAGCAACACCTACCACCCTGGGGTCTGATCAGGCAACAGCCTGGCCGACGTCCGCTCACGGGCGCGTAGGCCCCAAATCGAGTTGGCCGCCTTAGCCACCGTGCCCTCAACCCACTTGCGCGACCGTGATCGCAGCTCCAAGCGCATTCAGGCACGAACCGACCACCGGCGCATCGAGCTGTTCACAGTTTCGATGCCGCCACCGGTTAGACGCCCGCCCGTGGGCTGGTCTCGCCCGGAATATCAAGGGCAGGTGATCCAACTTCGTCACACTTCCTTGACATTCCACCGTACTGGAATGTCTAGCGTAGGTGGGGTCAGGTTCGATTGACGACGAGCGGAAGGCGACACATCGTGCGACTACCCGGTGCCCCAATTCGGTCGAGCAGCGTGAGCTGCCACTGGGCGTGCTATGCCGAGGCGGGCGAGTGAGAGCATTGTTGGGGCCGGTGGGATACGCGCTGGCGCTGGGATTCCTGCTGATCGGTGGGTGGTTCGCCGGGCGGGCCTACGCCCAACCGGAGGCGGCGCCTCCGGCGACCATGGCCCACGCAACCGATGTTCCGATCGCGCAACCCGTGGGCAGAAGCGCGCATGCTCCCGGCGCAGTCCAGTCGCGGCTGACGCCGTTGCCCACCTCGACGGCCGTGTCGCCGCCGAGCACATCCGGCGTCGCCCATCCGGAGACCGGCGTGTTGGCCGCCCCAGCCGGCGACCGCGAGATGACCGATCCGGCCCGCGTCGGCGGCTCAGACATGTCGGGGCCCGGTGCACGTTCCAGTGGTGCTGGCGGGATGTCGGGTGGCGGGATGTCCGGTGGTGCCGGTGGGATGTCGAGTAGCGGTAGTTCTTCGGGTGGGTCGCCCGGTTCCAGCTCAACGCCCGGCTCAACCGGTTCGGGGACTGGTGGGACGTCTGACGCCGGAAGTCCAGGCGCATCAACGGGTTCCAGCGCAACGCCGGGCTCTGCAGGATCTAAGTCCGGCGGGGACCACGGGCGGCCGAACAACCCGCGCGACCAGCACCACCCGAACAACCCACAGACCAGCAGCGCAACGACGGGTGGGTCGGGCGAGCACGGTGGCGCCGGTGGGCACAAATCAAGGGATGGCAGTCGCGGATCTGCGACAGCGGGGCATGGAAGCAAGGGGCATTGATGTCTGTAACGGTTGACGGCGAAGCGGATCAGGCGCCGGACACCCAGCGGGTTGAGCTGGCGATCGGCGGGATGACCTGCGCGTCGTGCGCGGCCCGGATCGAACGCAAGCTCAACAAGCTCGACGGGGTCACCGCGGCGGTCAACTACGCCACCGAGAAGGCTCAGGTCGAATTTCCGGCGACGCTGACGACAACGGATTTGATCCAAGTCGTGCAGGACACCGGCTACACCGCTGCGCCACCGAAATCTGCTGCAGCGGCGGATGATTCGGCATCGGAATCGGCCGATGACGGGTACGACGAGCACACTCGTTCGCTGCGGCAGCGGATGCGGGTGTCGCTGCTGCTCGGGGTGCCGGTGATCGCGATGTCGATGATCCCGCCGCTGCAGTTCACCTACTGGCAATGGCTGGCGCTGACGCTGGCGGCTCCGGTCGCGGTGTGGGGGGCGTGGCCGTTTCACCGTGCCGCGCTGGCCAACCTGCGCCACGGCGCCGCCACGATGGACACCCTCATCTCGCTCGGTGTGCTCGCCGCGTTCTCCTGGTCGGTGTATGCGTTGTTTCTCGGCGCCGCCGGTCACGACGGACTGCACCACGGGTTCAGCCTGAGCGTGCAGCGGGGTATGGCGGCGCAGAACATCTACCTCGAAGTCGCCAGCGGGTTGACCGCGGCGATTCTGACGGGCCGGTTCTTCGAGGCCCGCGCGAAACGCCGCGCTGGATCGGCGTTGCGGGCGTTGCTGCAGATGGGCGCCAAAGAGGTCGCTGTTTTGCGCGGTGACAACGAGCTGCGTATCCCGGTCAACCAGCTCAGTGTCGGTGATCGGTTCGTGGTGCGGCCCGGCGAGAAGATCGCTACCGATGGTGTCGTCGAGGACGGCGCCTCGGCGGTCGACGCCAGCATGCTCACCGGGGAATCTGTGCCGGTCGAGGTGGGCCTCGGCGATCCGGTGGTCGGTGCGACCGTCAACGCCGGCGGCCGGCTCGTGGTGCGGGCGATCCGGGTGGGCGCCGACACCCAGCTGGCGCAGATGGCGCGGATGGTCGAAGACGCCCAGAACGGCAAGGCCGAGATCCAGCGCCTCGCCGACCGCGTTTCGGCGGTGTTCGTGCCGATCGTGATCGCCCTGGCGGTGCTCACCCTTGGCGTGTGGCTCGGTCTCGGCGTCGGCGCGGCCAGCGCGTTCAGTACCGCGGTGGCGGTGTTGATCATCGCCTGCCCCTGCGGGCTGGGGTTGGCCACGCCGACCGCGCTGCTGGTCGGCACCGGCCGCGGCGCCCAGCTGGGCATCCTGATCAAGGGTCCAGAGGTGCTGGAATCCACCCGCCGGGTGGACACCATTGTGCTGGACAAGACCGGCACCGTCACCACCGGCAAGATGAGCTTGACTGCCGTGCACAGCACTGGCGGCGTCTCAGAGACCGAGGCGCTGAGCATCGCCGGGGCCCTGGAAGACGCCTCCGAACACCCCATCGCCGCGGCCATCAGTCAGGCCGCCCGCCAGCGCATCGGGGATCTACCCGCCGTGCAGGACTTCGCCAACCTCGAAGGGCTCGGCGTACGCGGCCGCATCGACGGGCGCGAGGTGCTCATCGGGCGAGCCGGCCTGCTCGACCAACACGGCATCAGGCTTCCTTCCGACTTGGCTAATGCCAAGGTGCACGCCGAATCTCAGGGCCGGACCGCGGTCGTCATCGCGTGGGACGGCGCGGCCCGGGCAGTATTGGTGGTGGCGGACACGATCAAACCCACCTCCCGCGACGCCGTCGCCGGGCTACGCAAGCTTGGCCTGCGCCCGGTGCTGCTCACCGGCGACAACGCGTTGGCGGCGCGTGCCGTCGCCGACGAGGTCGGCATCGACGAGGTGATCGCCGAGGTTATGCCGAAGGACAAGGTCGACGCCGTTGCGCGTCTGCAGCGTGAAGGCCGAGTGGTGGCGATGGTCGGTGACGGCGTCAATGACGCCGCCGCCCTGGCCCAGTCCGATCTCGGGTTGGCCATAGGGACCGGCACCGACGCCGCCATCGAGGCCAGCGACCTAACCCTGGTGCGCGGCGACCTGCGCGGCGCCGTCGACGCCATCCGCCTGGCCCGGCGCACCCTGCGCACCATCAAGGGCAACCTGTTCTGGGCGTTCGCCTACAACCTCGCCGCCATCCCGCTGGCCGCGCTCGGCCTGCTCAACCCGCTCATCGGCGGCGCGACGATGGCACTATCAAGCGTGTTCGTCGTATCCAACAGCCTGCGGCTGCGGCGCTTCCGCAGCGCTCACCCGCCGACTACCCAACCACCGGCGGACGCAGCGGAAACGCCTGCAGCGCAGCCATCCTCGAGCGTCGAGTCCACACCGGCCCCCCCAGCAGCGGACCCCCAGCTGGCACAGCTGGCAGCCATCGCGGCCCAACTCGAGTCGCTGGTCAACACGCTGACCGATCAGCGCGACAAGGCGGTCCACAACGGAAACGGGCAATCCCCGCAGCCGGGTCCGGGTGCACACCATGACTTGCCTCAGGATGGCGGCCATCGCGGCCAGCAGATCAATCACCTACAGCAACTGCGCGCCGAAATCGACGCGCAACTGCGAGACTTGCAGGCACCGTAACTGACACACCACACTTCCGACGGGCAACCGGTCCTTACGCCGACAGCCGATCGCCGGTCGGGCGCGATCAAGCCTCGCCCCGAAATCACCTTTGAAGTTTGGCTCCGCTCGGTACACCCGGTGTCGTGGTCGAACCACCGGCATGGATCGGCCTGTTGGAAAACCCGCGCACGATCGCATGCGCCGGCACCGGTGACCCGCCGCGCGGCAACAGTTTCTGCTACGGGTGCGGGTCAAGCTGTCGGTGGAGGCGTTCGCGCCGGCGTCCGGGTCGCCGCTGCAGGGCAGCGGTGATCACGGCCAAGCTCGGCATGGGTGTCAGCCCCTTTTCGCGCCCTGGGCGACCCCGCGGGTAAGGCGGCCACTGTGCGGCACGGCCGGCTTGTGACTGCCATTCGGATCGCGTGGTCGTGGCGGGTTACTCCGTCCTCACGGGCGGGCTCCCGTCGCACCACGAAACCGCCGGCGGCCAGTCGGATCGCCTCGACGATGTCTGGCAGGCACTGCGGATCGGAGTGCCACCACAGTCACCCACGGACACGACCCCTGACAAATTGCTTCGGCCGGCGCGACCCCGGTCGAGGAGGTCGGGGCCGGATGGATCCACAACAGATCAACGCTCCCGACGCCCGGCGCCGCAGCGAACTCGTGGCCGGGACGAGGCTGTACGCCGGCCGGCGTAAATCTACTAAGTACGTACGTAGAACGTAGCGACAACAGGCTCTATGTGCTGCGCAGTTGGGAGTGCACGATGGAAACGGCTTTTTACACGCTCGCCTTACTAGCGTGCCCGGTCGGGATGGGCCTGATGATGTGGATGATGATGCGCGGCAACAACGGCAACGAGTCGACCGGCCAGGGCGGTCATTCCGCGGATCAAAGGGAGGTTGATGCGCTGCGGGCCGAGATCGAAGCGCTCAACGCCGGGGGCGCCGCGCGGGCGCTACACGACCGGCGGCCATGAGTACCTGGGTGGCGGCCCTGGTGGCGGCCGCGGCGATCGGGCTCACCTACGTGTTCTGCGTACGCCCAATGATGCGTGGCCACAGCGGCTGCACGATGCACAAAAGCGCCGCCGGACAGCTGGGCGATCGCGGCGTACGGAAACGTGAGATCGCCCATTGCGTAAGGAACTGCCGGTGTTGAAGGCCCACGATGTGTTGGATCGGCAGACTCCGCCACCCACCGAGGGGTGACACTGGGAGTCACGTAATCACTTCGACGACAACTGTTCCAGGGCAGGGGCGAGTCGCAATAACCTTCATTTGCAACCCACAGTGGTGATTTTGGTGGCGGGGGTGCGGGTATGAAAGGCTGGGATGACGTGAGGGCGACTGGCGAGTCGGCAACGCTGCCGTCGACGGAGGTTGCAGCCGTGGTTGGTTTCTCGGCCATTTCTTCCCGGACGAACACGACGTCCGTCACAGAGACGCGGTCGAGGTCAAGTGGGCCCAACAGGGCGTCGGCGACGAACGCGGGTGCTGGGTTACCCATGAAACACGAACGACCCTGCTGCTGCTGATAGAAGGGCACTTCCGAATCACCTTCTCGCGCGGTGCTGTTGAGCTGACGAAGCGGGGCGACTACGCGGTATGGGGCCGGGTGTCGATCACACCTGGCGGGCTCTGACTGACTCGGTCGTGATCACCGTCCGATGGCCCTCGGTGTGAGAACTGTTACGGGTAGCGAAATGCTGGGAGCTGCGCGCGACGCTGCTGACCGCCCGTCGCGGCGGCCACCGCGACGCGCACACCGCCATTGAGCGGCCGGGGATCTGTCCGATGATTGACAACGCACCTCACTGAACCGTCTTCAACCCCACGGACCGGCAGGACCTCACGACAGCGGGTGGGCGAGAACAAAACCACCTGAGTGATGCATCGGCTGGGGCGGGCGCGTCACCAAGGAAAGCCGACGCCGCGTGAGAGCCGGCATGGGATCTCCGCCGGCTATCACCGCCGCCACAGCACCGTTCTCGACGCACCGCCGCTTCAGCGTGAACTGTCGGGAGCCCGAAACGGCAGTGGTGACCGACTGCGACGCGCCGCGCCTGCGTCATACACCGGTGCGACCGGTGCGCGTCCCGCACACCAATCGGCCGGTCTGGCGCCCTTGTGACAAGCCCGCTGGGCTGGCCAGCTCCCACAGCGCCGGATACCTGCCGCCGTCGGCGGTGGGTGCGTGGAAGTTGGGGATGATGGGTAGCACCGTCCCGGAGACCGCTGTCACCGACGCCGTCGCTTCCCAAAGCTGACCGGCCAGCCGATACCCCGGCGCCGGATCGGTGCTCTTCTTCAAGCCCGTCACCTGCCACTCCTGTATCCCGGCCCCATCCGCGAGCTGCTGACGCGAGCCGAAGCCGTGCGGACATGTGTCGGCGGCTGATGCCATCCCGGGGTAGCCCAGGCCGACCATCGCTATCACCATCGCGGCGATGACGGCTTTACCCACTGTGCGCATACTGAGCTGGTCCTCGTCGAACGGTGCACACCTCGAGGGGCACAAAGCCCCCGCCAGACGGCGTACACGTGCGGTCTCGGCGAACAGCCGACACTTACCTACTATCTACGTACGTACACGGTAGACGACTGCCAGCGTACCGCCGCAAGGAGCACAACACCCCGGCCCGTGACGAGTATCTACTGGACGCATCAGTAGAAACATCTACTATCAAAGTCAGTAGGTGGCAGTGCGGCTAGTGCTTCACGAAGTGTCATCGCCCGCATCGCCTCGCTTTCATCAATCAAAAGGAGTCACCGAATGACCTGCAGCGATGTTCTGGTCACTGCCGACTGGGCCGTGAGCAATCTGCACGCGCCGAACACCGTGTTCGTAGAGGTCGACGAGGACACCTCGGCCTATGGTGATGGGCACATCGAGGGCGCCGTCAAACTCGATTGGAGAACCGATCTGCGGGACCCGGTGCGCCGCGACGTCGTCGACGCGCAGCATTTTTCGAAGCTGCTGAGCGAACGCGGAATCGGCAATGACGACACGGTGATCCTCTACGGCGGCAACAACAACTGGTTCGCCGCGTACGCGTACTGGTACTTCAAGCTCTATGGCCACGACAAGGTAAAGCTGCTCGACGGTGGCCGCAAGAAGTGGGAGCTCGAGGGCCGTGCGCTGTCCAGCGAGCCGGTGAACCGCCCGGCCACCAGCTACACCGCCAAGCAGTCCGACAACAGCATCCGCGCCTTCCGCGATGAAGGCGTCGCCGCTATCGGTGAGAAGAATCTGGTCGACGTGCGTTCTCCCGACGAGTTCTCCGGCAAGATTCTCGCCCCGGCGCACATGCCGCAGGAAGGCAGCCAGCGTCCTGGTCACATCCCTACCGCCATTAGCGTGCCGTGGAGCAAGGCGGCCGACGAGGACGGCACCTTCAAGTCCGACGAGGAGCTGGCCAAGCTGTACGCCGATGCGGGCCTGGACGGCAGCAAGGAAACCATCGCCTACTGCCGCATCGGTGAGCGTTCCTCGCACACCTGGTTCGTGCTGCAGAACTCCTGGGGCACCACAACGTCAAGAACTACGACGGAAGTTGGACCGAATACGGCTCCCTGATCGGCGTACCGATCGAGCTGGGCGACAGGTAACCAGGGATAGGTGGGCGCGCGACGACGATGCCTCGGGTTAGTGCACAGCTGAACCCGTAGGTGATGGAGCTGAACCCGTAGGCGATGGAGAAGCGCTTGTGATGGCAACCGCTGAGATTGAGAATGGCGAGGGGGAAATGGTTGATATGGCCAAATTAACCAGGCGAGCAGCACTCGCCACGCTGGGCACTGCCGGCGGTCTGCTCGGCGTGGGTTACCTGCTGCACAGCGTCATCGGTGAGCTCGGATTGAGCATCGTGCCGGGCGGGGTCGCCCGCGCCTACGGGCCGGGGATGATGGGTGGCGCTGAGATGAGCACGTATATGAATATGTTCAACCGGCACAACGAGATCAGCCGCACCGTCGAGGAGATCCCCGGCGGTGTGCGCACCACCACCGAGTCGGACGCGCCCGAGCTCGCGGCGCAACTGCACGCCCATGTACCGGCGATGTATGCCCGTCTCACCAGGGCGCCGAAATCATGTGTATGAGCGCAACCCTGCCGACCCTCTTCGGTCGGGCCACCAACTACCGGCGTGAGCTCACGCTCACCGCCAAGGGCGTGGTGGCGGTTGAGACCGCCGACGATCCCGAGCTCACGCACGCCATCCGCGCGCACGCGCAGGAAGTCACGGGGTTTGTCACCGACGGCATGCCCGCGATGATGCGCGGCATGATGGGCGGCGGAATGATGGGCGGCTCGTAGCTCACCGATCGAGGACTGTTCGTGTCCGGCTACGGGGTGCGCTGGTCGCGGCGCGGGCTCAATGAGCCGGGTGCAGGCTTAGTCCGCGACACTACTGCGGCCCTGCGCATTCACGCGCAGGTGATCCGTGGATTCCCCACGCGCTCAAACCTTCTCAACGGCATCTACTATCATCAATAGTACTGGCGGCGATAGTAGGTAAGGCGGGTGGGTGGCGCGTAGTTGGACGGAGATGTCCGCGGCGGTGCGGATGATCATGGCTTGCTGCGTCGTTGTGCTGGCCAGCGTCGCTGTGGTGGGCTGTGCGACCGGATCGGGCGCGGTGGCCTCGGGTGGGACTTTTGACTTCGTGTCACCGGGCGGCAAGACGGTTCTCTTCTATGACCCTCCGTCCTCGCGGGGGACCATTGGCGCGGTGTCCGGCCCCGATCTGATGACCGACGGCAAAATCCTTGCGGTGTAGGACTATCCGGACACGGTGGTGGTGCCCAATTACTGGGGGCAGTGGTGCGGGCCGTGCCGCGCGGAAGCACCGAAGTTGGAGAAGGTGTTTGAATCGACCCGGCATTCGGGAGTGCAATTCCTGGGGATCGACGTCCGAGACCCGCAGAAAGCCGCGGCCCGTGATTTCGTGAACGATTTCAAGGTGTCCTACCCGTCGATCTGGGATCCCGCGATGCGTACCGCGATCGCGTTGGGCAAGCACTATCCGAGCAGCGTCATTCCGTCGACGTTGGTGTTGGATCGCCAACACCGGGTGGCTGCGGTGTTTCTGCAGGCGCTGCTGGTGCAGGATCTGCTGCCGGTCGTCGAGCGAGTGGCGGCCGAGCGGTGAGCACGGCGGCGTCCGGGATCGGGCAGAGTTTTCATACCGCGGCGGCCACCGGGCCATTGCTGCTGGGTCTGGCGGCGGCCGCGGTCGCAGGTCTGGTGTCGTTCGCCCCGCCCTGCTGCATTCCGTTGGTGCCAGGCCATCTGTCGTATCTGGCCGGAGTGTCGGGCGCGCAGGCGGTGCCGGGCGCGGGTGTCGGTGGGGTGGGGACGGGCCGGTGGCGGGTGACCGGCGCGGCCATGTTGTTCGTAGCCGGGTTCACGGTGGTGTTCGTGACGGCCAGCGCCTCGGTTTCGGGGTGATCGGACTACTCGCGGTGAATCAGGAGCTGCTGCAGCGCATCGGCGGCGTCGAGACGATCGTGATGGGGCTGGCGTTCATCGGGTTGATTCCCGTGCTGCAACGCGACAGCCGCCCGCATCCGCACCGACTGTCCAGGCTGGCGGGGGCGCCACTGCTAGGCGCAACCTTCAGATTGGGCTGGACTCCGTGCCTCGGGCCAACCCTGGCCGGGGTGATGTCGGTAGCCGCGGGAACCCAAGGCGTCACCGCGGCACGCGGGGTGGGGTTGATCATCGCCTACTGCACGGGTCTGGGTCTGCCGTTCATTGCCTTAGCGTTCGGATCGGCATCGGCAGTCTCCGGCGTCGACTGGCTGCGCCGGCACAGCCGCGCCATCCAGGTCGTCGGGGGAGTGCTGCTCATCGCGGTGGGCGCGGCGCTGACCACGGGGCTGTGGGCGATATTCGTCGACTGGCTGCGCCAGGACTTCGTCACCAACACGGTGCCGCCGATCTAACCGGTGCCCGACCCGCCTCAGGAGGCCATGAACGGGCCGCACGCCGCGAAGGTGCCCGACGCGGCAACCCACCCCGCCAGCAGCGGGGCTGCCACGACAACCACAGCGGCGGCGGCCAACAGCAAGTACGCCCGCAGGCGCCGCGCGGCGGTGCCCGGTTCGGCGAGCCGGCTGACGCGCGCCCCGAGCCCGACCGTCGAGGCACCCAACGCCGGCGACGGGATCGCGTCGGCGCCGGCCAGGGTCAGCAGCGCCGAAAGCAGCGCGCTGGGGCCGTGTTGGCGCACGGCGGTGTCATCGGCGCGCATCTCCAACAGACGCGCCACCTCGGCCTGCGCAACTGTGAACAAGCGGATCCGCGGCAGACTGGCCGCCAGCGCGCGGGTCACCGCCAGCACTACGTGATGGCGCCCGGCCAGGTGGGCCCGCTCATGGGCCAACACCGCATCCAAGTACGGCCGCTGCAGGGCGGCTACCGCGGCGCTGGTAATCACAATCGTCCCGGGCCGCCCGCCCAGGCAGTACGCCATCTTCTGCGGCGCATCGATGACCACACCGTCAACACCGGCGACCCGGCGTCCGACGATGCGCGCTGATTCGGCGTGGCGGCGACTGCCGGCCCTCGCCCGCAGCAGGGACCGACCGACCCGGATCGCCAGGGCGCCGACAAAGACCGACACCGCCGCGGTGGCGATCATCAGGCCGGCCTGGGAAGCCAACCCGCTCTGGCCACTGGCGGCCGAGCGCAGCGCCGCGACACACGCCCCCAGCGCCAGCGGATCGGGCCGATTCCAGGTCTGGGCGACAAAGGTGACCAACGCGACCGCAGCAGCAGTCCACGACACCAGCACACTGGCCAGCACGATCAACCACACCATGACCGCCGCACCTGGAGCCACGCCGTTGCGGGTCAGCCGCGGCAACACCCGCGGAGCGATGACCCCCACCACCGCCGCATACAGCAGCAGGCACACCGCCACACTCACCGGGCGCTCTTCCGAGAGCCCGTGCGCCGCAGCACCTTGCGCAGCTCCGCTGACTCCTCGGCGCTGATCGCTTCCAAGAAGTGCGCCAACACCAGATCTGAACGCCCACCCGCATCAAGCGCATCGCGCATCATCTGCGCGCTGTACTCTTCGCGAGTCAGCCGCGGGGTGTACAGATAGGCCTTGCCCTCGCGGTGCCGAGTCAGCCAGCCCTTGCGGTGCAGGTTGTCCATCGTGGACTGCACCGTGGTGTAGGCGATTTCGCGGTCGCGCTGCAGCTCCTCGAGCACATCGCGCACCGTGATGACACCGTCAGCGGCCCACACCCGGTCCATCACCACCGCCTCAAGATCACCAAAACCGCGTGCCACAGGTCCTCCTCGTCTCGCTCACCAGCCTACTGGCTCCGATGTGTACTATCTACGTACGTAGACCGTATCTTATCGGTGACGTGCGGGGAGCAAGAATGAGGGACCGTCCATGGGTGAACTGCTAGTCGGGACCACGCTGCTGGCTTCGTTTCTCGGCGGTGTGGTGGCGCTACTGGCGCCCTGCTGTGTATCGGTGATGTTGCCCGCCTATCTGGCGACGGGCTTTCGACACCGCGGCGGTGTGGTGGCGGCCACCCTGGTCTTCGGGGCCGGCGTGGCGACCTTGATCCTGCCGATCGGGCTGGGTGCCACGGCGCTGAGCCGGCTGCTGTTCGGCGGCCACGTGTGGGTGTTCTCCCTCGGCGGTGCCGCCATGATCCTCACCGGTGTCGCGGTGCTGACCGGATGGAGCCCGAATATGCCGATGCCCGGCGCGCAGGCAGCCCGCGCGGGCAGCTATCACTCGGCCTACCTGTTGGGGATGTTCTCCGGCGCGGCATCGGCGTGCTGTGCACCGGTGCTGGCCGGCGTGGCCGTGTTGTCCGGGGCGGCTGCGTCGTTCCCCGTCGCCTTGGCGGTCGGCGTGGCCTACGTCGCCGGGATGGTCAGCCCGCTGGCATTGGTCGCGCTGATCTGGGACGTCCGGCGGGAGAACACCGCGCGCGCGGTTACCGATAAGACGGTCGTCATGAGGTGGGGCCATTACCGGCGCAGTTTGGCCGTGGGTACCGCGATCAGCGGTGTGCTGATGATCGCGATGGGCGCCTTGTCCATCGCGCTGGCGGTGACAGGTCCCGGGATGCCCAGCAGCGGTTGGCAGACCGAGCTGTCGGGCTGGCTGCAACACCTCAGCGCCACCACCCTGCACGCCGTTTCCTGGCTACCCGGATGGGCGCTCCTCACGATCCTGGCGGCAGGTTCCGCTGCCCTGATCGGCCGCGCGATCCGGCGGCGACCCAGCCCAGCACCGGCACACCACCACTTCGACCTCGACGACATGGCTAGCAACCAGGAGGAACGGCGATGACCAACGCCCGATCAAAGACCATCCGGCAGACAACAGCCACGCGGCGCCACCGCGGTACGGCGGCGGTTGCTGCTGCGGCGTCGGCGTCACCGCAGCGCCGGGGTCCGTGGATCAGTGTTGCCATGACCGCGGTGATCGGCATCGTCGCGGTGGTGGTGTTGTATCTGGTGTTCGTCAGCAGTCCAGGACCAACACAATCCAGTGCCGGTAACGGCTATGCCCACGTGGCCGGAAAGCCCGGCGCCGGTAGCCCCGCACCGGCATTCACCCTCACCTCCGGAAAGGGGACACCGGTGAGTCTGGCGGATTACCGCGGCCGCTCGGTGTTGCTGTATTTCCAGGAGGGTTTGTCGTGTCAGCCGTGCTGGGACCAGATCCGCGACCTCGAACAGAAACAGCCCGCGTTGCACGCCGCCGGCGTGGACGCAGTCGTGTCCATCACCACCGACCCGGCTCCCCTGATCGGGCAGAAGGCCGCCGATGAGAAGCTCGCCACCCCGGTGCTCTCCGATCCGGATCTAGCGGTTTCCCGGGCCTATGAGGCCAACCAGTACGGGATGATGGGCACCATGCGTGACGGGCACAGCTTCGTGCTAGTCGGCCCCGACGGGCGGATCCGCTGGCGCGCCGACTACGGCGGCGCCCCCAAGTACACGATGTTTCTGCCCACAGACAAGATGCTGGCCGACTTGACCGCCGAGCGCCTCCAGTGACCGCAACAGTGCCGATCATCCTGCTCACCCAGCCCGCCTGCGGGATGTGCGAGGTCGCCAAGAATATCCTGGCCCGCCTGGGCGACGAGTATCCGCTGTCAGTGACCGAAATCGGCCTGGGCACCGAACCGGGTCGACGTCTGGCCGAGCAGGCCGGCGTGATGTTCGCCCCCGGCGTCCTGGTCGATGGGCGCCCGTTCTCCTACGGGCGGCTTTCCGAGCGCAAGCTTCGGCGCCTGCTGGATCGGCGCGCCGCGCCCAAATGACTTACGGCCTGCGGCGCGCCGCAGGGGTCCTCGGTGTGCTGATCACGTTGGCAGCGCTGGCGCTGGGCGGGGCCGGTTCGGCGGCGGCGCACCCGACACTGCTGTTCACCGAGCCTGCCGCCGATACCGCGACATCCGATGCCCCGCAAGTCATTACGCTGATGTTCAACGAAACGGTCAGTATCGGTGCGGACGCCATCGTGGTGCTCGATAAGGACGGCCGGGCGGTGCCCATCGGCTCTGCGACGACGGCGCGACAGGGTCAGGTGGTGACCGCGCGGCTGGCGGCGGGCCTGCCGCGGGGCAGCTACACGGTCCGCTGGCGCGCCACCGGCACCGACGGTGACCTGGTGGAAGAAGAGTTCCGATTCGGGGTGGGCTATGCGCTGGCGCCCACCGCCAACCGAGCCGCCCAGCCGCCGATCGCCTGGTTGTCCGCGGGCTTACGCTGGCTGCTACTGACCGGGTTGGCGATCGCATTCGGCGGCCTGATCGCCCAACGATTCATCTCCTCGGCCCGCGTCGAAAATCCGCGGCTGCCGACGCCGGGGTCCCCGATCACGGGATCGCTGGTGGTGGCGTTGCTCGGGGGCGCCGGGCTGGGTGTCCAACTCGTCGCCGACGCTGGACGGCTGAATGTCCTGTGGGGCGAGGGTTCTGGGCCGGTGGTGCTCGCCGAGATCATCGCCGTGACCGTGGCGTTGGCGCTCGTGAGTGTGCGACGGCGCAGATGGGCGCTGTTGGCGCTGCTGGTGGCCGTCGGCGCTGAGGGGTGGAGATCGCATGCCCAGACGGCCGCACCGGGGTGGGGGGCGCTGCTGACCGGTGTTCACCTGGCCGCGGCGGCGATCTGGGTGGGCGCGTTAGTGCAGACCACGCTGGCAGTGGTGGCCTGGCGGCGAGAACCCGCCGCGGTGCGCTGGATGCTGCGCGGATACATGCGTTTGGCGGTGTGGACATTCGTGATCGTTATCGGCACCGGCGTGGCGTCGGCGCTACTGTTGGTGCCGCTGTCGCAGGTCGTTTCGACAAGCTACGGTCGGGTGCTGCTGATCAAAGTCGCGCTCGTGGCGACCGCGGCGGCGCTGGCCCTGACCGCACGACGCATTCAGCGCAATGAAACCCGAGTCCCGTTGCTCACAAGGGTGATTCGTATCGAAAGTGTCACCCTAGTGGCGGTATTGGTCCTCAGCGCGACCCTGGTGTCCACCGCGCCGGTGAGCGCCGCGGTGCAACCCGCTGCGCCACCACCGCGGGGACTGATCGTGCCGCTGGGAGGGCTCGCCGGCCAGATCGGGGTCGCCGTCGCCGCCAGCGATGGGCAGCTGGTGGTGCGCCTGGCCGCACCACGCCTCGGCGACTACTACGCCGCTCAGCCCGACCGGCACTACACCGTGTACGGGCGTCTCGGCGGGCCGAGCGGTGATGCGGCACTGGTGTTTCGCGGCTGCGGACAGGGCTGCTTCGTGGCCAACACCGCCTGGAGTGCCGGCGACAATGTGCTCAGCCTGGCCGCGGGCGCCGACGACGCCAAAGGTGGCTCGATCAGCATGCTGGTGCCGTGGCCGCCGCGGAACGGATCCGATGAACTTGCCCGCGCGGTGGCCGCTACCCGCACCGCGGGCGACATCACCGTCTACGAATCGGTGAGCAGCGATTCCACGACCGGCACCGGCGAACCCCACCCACTTCACTTGGCAGCGCAGTTTTTCGTCGCACAAGAGCCCTACGCGGCCGGCACCGCGCCACAAGCGGTGCGCATCCTCAGCGGCAGCGGGTCGGTCCGCCTGGCCCTCGGCTACCCAGCCGCCTCGATCAACGTCCTACTCACACTGGACAAAGCGGGTCGAATCACCGACGAAACGCTCACCGACCCCAGCCACCTCGTCACCAGGCGACTCGTGTACCCCGAGGACGACTGACCCGAACCAGCGCCGCGGCCCGCTCTACAGGGAACAGCGGATGGCTACGGCACGCTGGCGGATCCCGTCGTTACGGAACGAAAAGGGGGTTGCCAGCGCCGGTTCGGTGATGTCATTTGATGGTCAGCCGACAAGTTTTTGAATTCCTGTCCAGTATCTGAGCTGTTCGCCGTCCGAGATCCCCGAGCTGAAGGCCACCACAATGGTGGCTGCCTGACGCAGGCCTCGGGGCCTCGCATACAGCTCGGCCTGGCCGGTCGTTGCAAACGACTTCACCGACACGGTGTCAGTGACCACCGACTGATCGCACCCGACATCGACGCAATCCAGCGCGGTCACGTCTCGGGGATCCGGGGCGGACAGCCCTGCCCTGGTGATCCCGTCGACGCCACCCTCGCCGTCATCACGCGCATAACCCCTTCGTGAGTCGGCAAATTACCCAGCGACGTTCGCGATGCAGCAGCACCCGGCGCGGCTGGCTTCGACGGGTTCGGCGCTGCGGTGGCGCACGCGGTCACCACCACCGTCGCCGCCGCTAGGCCAACCCAAAGCGCACCCGGTCGACGCCGCAGATCCTCTCGGGGACTTTTGCGTCTATGCCACACCGTGGACCTTGGCGGCGTCGGGGCACCGCCCCGAGTAGCCGGTTGGGGTTGTTACCTTCCAACCGCCCATGGTGCACGTGACCGGCCCTCCAACATCAAAATCGGCAACACAATAATTCCATGCACGGCCCATGAATCCGCTGGTTGACCGGCTTAGGAGAGGAGCGCCCAGCGCAGCGGAGGTTGCCGAAACGACCCCTGGATCAGCAACACTCGCAGCTTCACGATCGTCTGTTCGTCGGCACTCGAGTCGGGTTGCCGGACACGTCGGCTTAACATGAGGCGTACGCAGAACAGGTAGCTGACGTGATCTGCCGCCGCCAGGGCTCAGCCAGGCATTCACGGCAGGGGGTTTTGCGGAGCCCAAGCTGCGCCGCGGGCCTTGAGCGCTTCGATTTCGGCCCGCAAGGCTTGCAATTCGCTGCTATTGGCAGCGCCGCTGGACTGCTCGGCGGAGCCCTCGTTCTGGCCCCTCATCATGAACATCATCAGCCCCATGCCGACCGGGCAGGCCAGCACGGCAAGCGTGTAGAACACCGAAGCCATCACAAACTCCTATCCAGGCAGCGCTGCATCGGATGCACGAACACAGCCTACGGACTACGTACGTACATAGTAGGACATGGATCCACGGTGACGGTAATTCCTCATCAGCCGCAGCCCAGGCGACCCATCATCGATCCGGCATGGGTGATCGCCGCCAGACCCAGAAACGCCACCACAACCGCCATCAACACCAGCGCGATCCACAAAGTCTGCGGAAGTGGCTCGGCTTCAGGCGAATTCGGTTCGGGCGGCAGGTCTTCGGTCAGGCCCGTCAGCTCACCCACGGTGCGTGAGCGGTAAACCGCGGCGGCACGTTCAGAGAATTCGTCCATGCTCAGCCGCCCCGCGGCCGTGTGCCGCTGCAGTTCGGCGATCACCCGCTCGCGGTCGGCATCGGACGCGCGCACGCGCACTGCTTGCGCCATGGCATCCTCTCATCTGGCTGACTGCAACCAGCCACCTACGTACCTACATAGTAGATGATCGGTGAGGGTGCCGCTGATCCGATCTGCTCGGCGGCAATGAATTTGTCGTGAACATGCCGCAGCCTGCACAGCTCGCTCCGTGCTGGCCGGGATGGCGTGCTCGCTCTCGAGGATCCAACACACACCGGCCTCTTCGATCGCTTCGGCGGTGCGGGCACGATCCAACAGCGACACGAGGTGCGTTTCCACGCCGGCGAGCTCCGCCAGCGTGGCGCGCACTTGGTCCAGCCGAGATTGCAGAACGCTCACCACGTGCTCACACGGGACATCACCGCGATCGGAGATGGCCAGTACCTGACGAATCTCGCGCAACGACAGGCCGGCCGACTGGGCGCGTCGGACAAAATCCAAGCGATCCACCACTTCGGGTCCGTATTCGCGGTAACCGCCGTCGGTGCGGGCCGGGGCCCGCAGCACTCCGGCCTGCTCGTAGAAGCGGATCGTCTTCGTCGTCGTGCCCGTGCGGCGGGCGAGTTCACCGATCTTCATCACACCTCCCTTGACCTTCCACCGTACTGGAGTGTTAGAGCTCGTAGCGGATGACTTCCACTCCGATCCCCGCCCCGGGCAGGTCAGCGACGAGTACGACGGCCGGGTTGGGTTGTACGTCACCCGAGCACCGAAGCCGCGCGGGGATCGACGCCCGGTTGCGAAACTTGCAGCGGCCCTGACCAATCCGTATCGTCACAACCGATGCACTACTGTCCCCGTACGTAGGTAGTAGGTTGTCGGTCGCGCCGCGACCGAGATCAGTGAAGGAAGGACCAGTCGTGAATCTTGTCGCGGTGCTGTTCACCGGGCTGTTCGCCGGCGGCATTTCGTGCGCCGCCGTCCAGGGCGGACTCCTCACCGGACTCATTACCCGTCAGCACGCCGGCGCGGAAACGACCGATGCGGGTGAAAGCGGTGAATCCCGGTCGTGGCGTAAGCGGTTGGGTGACGATCTGGCGCCGGTGGGCGGCTTTCTGGCCGGGAAACTGGCCGCCTACACACTGCTGGGCGCATTACTCGGCGCGCTCGGCGGGGTCGTGCAGCTCTCGCTTTCGGCGCGGACCTGGTTGCAGATCGGGGCCGGTGTGCTGGTGATCACCTTCGGCCTGGCTCAGCTCGGTGTTCCCGGTTTCCGGAGGATCGTGGTGCAACCACCGGCCTCGTGGATGCGTGTCGTGCGCAAGCGTGCACGGTCCCAGGCTGCGCTAGCACCCGCCGCACTCGGGGTGGCCACCGTGTTGCTGCCATGCGGGGTCACCCTGTCGGTGGAAGCACTTGCGCTGGCGTCCGGCTCGCCGTGGCAAGGCGCGGCGATCATGGCGGTCTTCATCGTGGGCACCAGCCCGCTGTTCGCGGTCCTGGGCTACGCCGCCCGCAAGGCCGCCACCCTATGGCGGGGCAGACTCGTCGCCGCCACCGGAATCGCCGTCGTCGCCATGGGCCTGTTCACCCTCAACGGTGGCCTGGAGCTCGCCGGCTCCCCCCTGGCGGCCAGCAGGATCGCCGAAGCGTTCTCCGGGGGCACCGCCGCCGCGGACCCGTCGGCGACCACCCTGTCCAACGGCCACCAGGAAGTCGTCGTCACCGCCACCGAACACGGATACAACCCACGCATGTCGCAGATCCGCGCCGGCATCCCCACCACTTTGATCGTGCGCTCGCAAGGTGTTGCGGGATGCATCCGCGGCTTCGTGATCGGCGGCAACCAAACCATGCTTCCCGAAACCGGTGACACCCGCATCGACCTGGGCACTCCCAAACCCGGCACCCTGCACTACGCCTGCGTCATGGGCATGTACACCGGCACCATCGCCGTCGCTTAGCCGAAGGAGAATCGCAATGTCCACCAGCACACACGTTTTCCGCGTCGAGGGTATGCACTGCGGCAGCTGCTCGATGCTGATCGACGACACCCTCGAAGACCTGCCCGGGGTTAATCAAGCACACACCGAACTCAAAGCCGCACGCTCCACCGTGGTGCTCGACACCACCCGCACCGACCCCCAACAGATCATCGATGCCATCGCCGACCTGGGCTACACCGCTAGCACCCAGTCATAAACCGGAAGGTTGTTTCCCGGTCGTACAGCTCGGAGATGCGCTACAAATGGGCGCACCGAATGGGCGTGTCGGGCTGGCAAAGGGTGTACCGGTGGTGTGGCAGGACACAGTGTTTAGGTGCTGGGGTCTAGGCGCCGCTGATTTAGTGCCTTGGTGGGTTGGTGTTGACGGCAGGCATATTTCACCGCTTGGCGCCTCTTATCCACCTCGGCCAGCTTCGCGATCGCTCTTGCCCGCAATCCAGCATCCGAGCGACCACCTAAACCGGTGGCAGCCAACAGGTCTGCTACCTCTTCCAAGGTGAAGCCGAGACGCTGCGCAGCCTTGATGACCCGCATCAACGTCACCGTCTCGGGCGGATATAGCCGGTGCCCACCCAGCGACCTGTGCGGCTCACGGAGCAGGCCACGCCGCTCGTAGTAGCGCAGCGTCTCGATGTTCACGCCGGCGGCCGTGGCGACCTGGCCGCTGCGAAGACCAGTCTCGCTCATCTCCGGCCGCCCTCATTGCCTACGAGGGCGCCCACGCGGACCGTGAGGGCATCCAAAACTTCTGTCCGCGAGGGGGGTACGGCGATGCGCATGACGACATCTGGTCCTCGGACATCGAAGTCGAAGCGAAAGAACGAACAGCAACTGACCTCTCGCTCAGCCAAGCTCCGTGCGCTCGTCACTGCATCGGCGGCCAACACCAACTCCAACCGCGTCGCGTCCAGGCGGACACTGCGCAGCACCGACTCGCGAAACAACCGGTCGAACTCGGCAACCCGTAGCGGCTGCTCAACAGTCGGCAGCGAGCATGACTTGGGCACCCAGCCCGTAAGCCCGTCCATCGCCATATACCGACGATAAACCCGTACCTAGGTATGGGATGCCACCCTGTGTTTCCTCGCGCCGCTACGTAAGGGTGGATGCGACCTCGGAGCACACCGCCGCGATCAACGGGCCAGCGCGTCCCCTCCGGTGCGTCGATCCGCCTGGACCCCGGTTCGTGGGGGAATCATCGCTCGATTGCAGTCGGAACGGCCCGTTTGAAAATGGACATCGAGGTGAGACAAACCGGGCTGGACATCACGTGAGACAACCCGCATCGGCGCAGTTCATCGCATCGCGAGTGGCCACGGCAAATGAGAACCTACAGGGGGTGTAGGTTCTCAAACTTGGTATCCCACTCTCGAATTCAATGTTCCCGTCATGTCCATTGGACCCGCAAATGAGACTGTCGTCCGAATCGCTCGTAACCGAGACGACAGTGTAAAGGTCGCGGCTACGCAATCCGGTGACTATCGGGTCCGAACATTCGTAGTGAATATTGGCGCTGGGGATGTCGCGCGCGATCAAGGCGTCACGGATGGAGATCATGAACCGCATCGGACCGCACAAGTAGGCCAGTGTGTCCGGCTCGATCGACAGCGCAGCGAGGTCCGCACGGCCGAGCCGGAGCCGCCGATAGGCGCTCGAGCGCCGAGGTCTTCATACCAACGGTGCACTTCCGCATGGGGCAGTTGCGCCACCAGTTCAATCAACTTCGCGCGATGCGTGTGACCCGCCGCGGACCGATCAGCATGGACAACCGCGATCTTGCGGTCACTCGCGGTCGACACGAGATGGTTGAGCAGGCCGATGATCGGAGTGCAGCTAGTGGCCTTGATAGTTGACGGACTGGTCAATCCGAGCGGCGCATGAATTGCGTCAGTTGAGCCCGAGACGTGATGTCGAGCTTGGCGAAGGCGTTGCGTAGATGCGTTTTCACCGTGTGCGGGGAGAGGTGCAGTTGCTGCGCGACGGAGCGGTTGGTCGCGCCTTCGGCGATCAGATGGACGACCGTGAGTTCGGAGTCGGTGAGGCTGTCCCAGCCCGTTTTTGCCCGTGGGTGCGTGACGATGCGCCGTTCCACGCCTAATCGGCGCAGCGCGCGGCCGACGCGGCGGGCATCGGCAATCGCTTCGCACTCAATGTAGGTGTCGAATGCCGCGTTCAGCTGGTCGAGCGCCTCAGCGTTGCGTTGTGCGCGACTGAGCTCGCCGCCGGCGTCCTCGGCGGCGCTTGCGTAAAGAAGCGGCCGCGACGACGAACGAAGCGCGGCCGCGGCAGCCACCAATGCCTGCGCGTCACGTTCGAGTATCCCGCGGGCATATCCGGCCACCGCCGCCAACAGCGGCACCACAGGCCGTTCACGCTCCAGCACCTCGCTAGCCTGCAAGACCCGCGCGCGCAAACCGGCATCACCGGCGGCCGAGGCCACCCGCGCACCCAAGATCAGCCGAACCAATGCATGGGGAAAAAGGGGTGTCCCCAGTAGGCTGATGTCGCCAAGCCAGCGGGCTGCTTCATGAACGTCGCCGCGATACCACGCCGCCCGCGCCAGCACATACGCTGATGCTCGACGTTGGCCGGGCGAACCGATCGAGTGGGCATCGCGTGCATCATTGGCCGTCTGCTGCAGCACGTTCCGGTCATCGATGTGCGCCGCCACCTCGGCGAGGATCAGCATACGATGCACGTCCAGTTCGGTCGCGCCTGTCGGCTGTGGGGGCGGCAGGGAATCAGCCGCATCGCGAGCGGCCGACAGCCGGCCCGCGGCGAGGTGGACCCACCCACTGTAGACAGCCCAGTTAGCGAGGGCCATCGCGTTGCCTTCCCGGCCGGCTTGCCCTATGCCTTCGGCGACCCGGGCTGTCGCGTCGTCCAATCGCCCGACGACTGCCAGCAGGTTTGCGTGGAACATCCCGGCATAGGCATGTGGCAACGCCGTTTCATTCGTGTAGGCGAGCGCGCGAAGCTGTTCGAGGCGGCCTAGTGCGCGGGCCGCGTACCCCTCACCAGAATCGATCAACGCGTGGGTGACCTCGGCCATGATGGTGGCCTCGAGATCACCGGTGGCTGCCGCAGCGGCGGCAGCCTCGTCGGCGGCCGCACGATGTTGGCCGCTTTTGTCCTGCAACACAAGGTTGTAGGCCAGCCACGCCAGATGCCGTGTCCGGGTGACCTCGCTGATGCCGCTCAACTGCAGCGCTCGGCGGCTCTCCTCTACCCGCCGCGGGCTGCTGTGCTTGGTTTGCGTCGGAAGCCGGAGGCGGATCTCAGCCTCGACTTCGGGCGAGGCCGCCTCCGCGAGCGCCATGACGGCCAATTCTTCCGCCTCGCCATAGCGGCTGGCCCGGTTGAGCCACTCCACCGTTTCGGCGACCAATGACCCGCGCTCAGCGCCATCGCCGGGCAACAGGTCCAACGCGCGCATGCTCAAGTCCGCAGCCGCACTCGCATCACCGCGCCCAACCGATTGGGCGGCTTGGCGCAGCGCGTCGATCGCCTCCTGGTCTCCGGGCTCGGCGCTGCGCGCCAACTGGGTGGCGACCTCGGCCGGGGCCGCACCCATTCCCAGCATGACCGACGCGGACTGGCGCTCCATCGCCCGCCGCAACGATTGCGGCAACGACTGCCGGGTCGCCTCGCGCAGCAAGTCATGCCGAAACCGCAGCCGCTCACCATCTTCGACGAAAAGATCCGCACGCACCGCCTCCTCGAGCGCCGACAGCAACGACGCCGGCGACCGTTCCAGCATCGCGGCCAGCAAGCCAGCCGAAAACCGGTCCGGCAGCACCGCGGCCACCCACACCACCTCTGATGTCTCACCGGAGAGCACGTCGAGCCGCTGGTGCATCGTTGCGCCAAGACGCCGCGGCAGCCCGTCTCCGGTGACCACCGCACGGCCGCCGGAGAGATTGAGCCGACCCTCCTCGCCCAGACCCCCGACCAGCTCGCTGACCAAAAACGGATTTCCATGCGCCTTGGCCGCTAGACTCAGCAGCGACGCATCCGCCCTCGCCCGCACCGCGTCGCAGACCATGTCGGCGACCGCGTCCGGCGTCATCGCCGCCAATCGCAAAAATGTGGCATTCGCGCGCTGCAGCACCGACAAGGTCTCCTGCACCGCCGGCCCGCCGGCCCCGGTGCGTGCGGTCACCACCCACAACACCGCCACATCCGGACGCACGGCCAGCGACCGCAGCGCCAACAACGTGGCGTTATCGGCCCAGTGAATGTCCTCCAACAGGATCACCAGCGGGGTCTGTGCGGCCGCCGCATAAATCGCGTCCGCCAGATCGTGCACCACCCAGTAGCGCAGATCGGCCGAACCGCCTAGTTGGCGCAACGCCTCGGCGTCTCCCACCGGGGGATCGGCATTCAGCGTGGCCATGAACAACGAGAAAAACGGCACCGTCTGCTGATACTCGAACGCCTCCCCGAACAAGGTGCGCACCCCACACTTGTCGGCCAGCGCCAACACCTCGGTCAACAAACGACTCTTCCCGATGCCGGGCGGGCCCTCGATGACCAGCACGCCCCCGCGCCCCTGGGCCACCGCGGTAACCAGTGCGCCGATCAGTTTCAGCTCGCCCGCCCGCCCTCGAATCGGCGGAGTGACCAGGCGCTGGCCGCCGACGTCAAATAGGCCGGTTGAAGGCCCCATCGGGTGTCCCGTCTACCGTTTACCGGACTGCCATTGCAGTGCACGTCATTATAGGCCCGCGCACGTCATCTAGCCGATTTGCTGTCGATCAATCAGCGCCGCGCATGAGCTGCGCCAATTGGGCGCGGGGAGCAATGCTCAGTCTGGCGAAGGCGTTGCGTAGATGCGTTTTCACCGTGTGCGGGGACAGGTGCAGTTGCTGCGCGACGGAGCGGTTGCGCGCCTTCGGCGATCAGATGGACGACCGTGAGTTCGGAGTCGGTGAGGCTGTCCCAGCCCGTTCTTGCCCGTGGGTGCGTGACGATGCGCCGTTCCGCGCCTAACCGGCGCAGCGCGCGGCCGACGCGGCGGGCATCGGCAATCGCTTCGCACTCAATGTAGGTGTCGAATGCCGCGTCAGCTGGTCGAGCGCCTCAACGTTGCGCTGTGCGCGATTCAACTCGCCGCCGGCGATGAAGCTATGCGCGAAGCTTCGGCCAACTTCCGAATCACGCCGTTCCCGACACTGTGGACGATCCACTCGCCTAGGCGAAAATCGGTGCGTGGGAGGGCAATTCACCCTCGTGTTGGCGGGGGAGTGCAAGAGAGCACGTAAGCGGATCGCCTTATTCGTCAAACCCGTTACAAGTCGAGCCCTGAAAAAGAGTCGGAGAGGGATGAACGTTTCGCACCTCTAGGCGTAACGTGCAAATTGGGTTCCGCTGCCAAAAGTACGAAGAGGGTAAGAGCATGGCGGACGTAAGGCGTACAGACCTGACAAGGATGTCACAAGACAAGAGAATCTGGTCAGCAGCAACGATTTTTGCGAGAGCGGCGCTTGCAGCGGGGTTCCTGTCGGCCGTGGCCGATCGATTCGGGTTATGGGGAAAGGCCGGGACTAACCAGGTTGGTTGGGGAAACTTCGAGACGTTCACACAGTATGTGCAGACTCTTGCCCCATACCTGCCTGCCAAACTAGTCACTGCCGTCGCATGGGGTTCCACCGTCGTCGAAACCCTGCTTGGCGGCGCTTTGCTTTTGGGCGTAAAAGTACGTTGGGCTGCGCTCGTCAGCGCCGCAACACTTGTCGTGTTCGCCGTGTCGATGTTCATCTTCGCCGGCTTCGAGACACCGCTGAGTGCATCGGTTTTCACCGCTGCCGCTGCTGCGCTACTTCTCGCGTTGGCCCCGCCAGGAAGCTACACCGCCAGCGTCGACCATCTGCATGAATCCCGAACTGAAGAACGGGGCACGAAGAAATGAGTTTGATACCCAGGAATGTGCGACCGTCTGCCGTGAATCGCCCTGGAAATCCCGGAGGCTCCTGACCTTGAAAACGAGGATGCAGGTATGCCCACGGAACCGTCATCGGGAAAGAAGCCAACGAGCCGTCGTTACAGTCCTGAAGAGAAGGTTGCGGCGGTGCGGATGGTGCGGGCGTGGCGCGCCGAGTTGGGCACCGAGCAGGGGACGGTGTCGCGATCCCGACCTGCGCCAAGAACTGCAGCGGCCGGTGCGGCCGCTGACCTGCCACACCGAGCGATCGGATGCCGAACTCCGCCTCGCCTACGCCCAGCTGGTGGGGCTGGTTGGAGGGGCATCTCGGGACTGCCGAGAGTGCCCTATCCGATCCGCACGCCGTCTTGGCCGTAGATGACGCTTCCGCGTCCAGGGACATCACCCCCTCGCCCGATTGCCGTCATCGACCGGATGATGAACGCTATGGCCCCGCCACCTAGAGGGAAGTGGTGACCTGCTGCCCGCGCCATCCTCTCCCGCCTATAGGCCTGCGAAGCAGGGGTCCTGGTTGTCGTTGCTCCCTTGATTGCCCTTGTTGCCCTGCGGGATCGACGTGTCTCGGGTCGAATAATGTGCTGTCACACCGTCATCGGTGATCTGCACGCTGTCGGCATGGATATCGAGCGGATAATTCTCGGTGAGACGGGTGGTGAACGCGTCTAGCGCCGACTGCACCATCTCGCTGGGCAGCAACAAACCCAGCCCGGTGGCATCGACCACCTGCAGCGCCACTCGTCCGTCTGTCACCTGCGGCTTGGTGGTGACACTGCCCAGGTTGCCCTGCAGCTTGAGGGTGTCGTCGTCCGGGTTGGTCTGGACCCCGGTGACCAAGCCACGCAACAGCGGGACCGCTTCTTCCTGGATGCTCTGCTGCATGCCGTCGGCAGACCAGGTGATCATGGCGTCTAGAGCTCCCACGCTGCCCATGGCGTCGGCGTCGCCATCCAGCCGGACATCGTCGACCAGTACGTCGGCCTTCATGCCGCGGGCGTGGCCGATCCGATTGCCGGCCGTGTGGATCGAGATGTTCCTGTAGTGGCCGGTCGCGAGCTGAAGCAGCAGCGGCGTCGCGCCGAACGACACACTCGCCTTATCCTGCACCACGCATTCGGTGGCGGCGGCCACCACGCTCTGTGCGCGGTGACGCGCGTACAGCTCACCGGCGAGCAGGCCGGCGGCGACTAAGCCGACCACGGTCACCGCGACCAGGACGATCGACATCGGGTTGCGCAGACGGAAGCGGCTCGGTCCGGAACCCTTCGATGTCGGGGCGCCCGGCGGTGGGCCATAACCGGGCTGGCCTGGTGGCGGCGGGGGATGCTCGTCCATCCCTTTATCGTGGACCCCGACGACGCCCAAGCAACTAAGTCCGCACATCAGCCAACAGCTAGGACCCACATCATGACAGCGCTGACCCTCGAAGAAGCCAAGGCTCTCATCGCCTCCGCCGAAAAGCGGGCGGACGAGATCGGCCAGCCCATGAACATCGCGATTGTCGACGCGGGAGGCAACCTGGTCGCCCACGTCCGCCAGGACGGCGCATGGATCGGTGGCGTTGATATCTCGATCAACAAGGCCTGGACATCACGCGCTTTCGACATCCAGACCAAAGACCTCGGCGAGAACTCGCAACCAAATCGACAGTTCTACGGCATCCACGCAACAAACGGCGGCAGGGTGATCATCTTCGCCGGCGGAGTTCCCCTGAAGCGGGACGGGGTAGTGGTCGGCGGACTGGGGGTCAGCGGCGGCTCGGGAGAGCAAGACCAGACCGTCGCCGAAGCCGGCCTCGCGGCCCTCTAACCACTCCGCGCGGACCGGCCGGCGAATGCGATGACACGAACCGGGCGCTCCGGAAGTATGTACAGAGCGGGTCCTGCCTACTGAGTCGAACCGACCGGTCCAATCAAGTGGCGGAAAGAAAGCGTGGCGGGCGTCGAATCCGATGTTCTGCAGCCGTTTACGGACCAACTAGCAGAATGCCATGGGCCACCGACACGTAAACCGCGAGCTTCTGCTGGCCCGGTAGATCACGCGCGCGCCCGCGCCGACACCGAACTCGCGGCAAGCGTTCGAAAAAAGTGGCAAATGGTGGCAGTCTTCGAATTTGGCACGGCCACGCCGACGCCGCTCCCGAGTGCGACTCACGCAATCCAGGTCGCAGCGCAACCTCGGTGACGGTTTCCGAACCGGGTAACACCCGACGGTCGGTGTCCGCGCTGGCCAGCACGACTGGCTGGAAGTCGGTCGAGCGGAGGAAATTCGGGAACCCGTGCAAGGCAGACGAATTCGAGCATCAAGCCGATGCCAATGCGAGTGGCTAGGACGGGCGCGAGCGGACCTTAGTCACGTGACGAAAGCAGGTACCACCCCAACACAACGGAGGGCCGTGAGCGTGTCTCCCGAGAAGGTTGTGAAAGGTGCGAAACAGCGACCTGAAATTGGACACGACAGTGAGAAAACGCTGATGGACATTCGGTGAGAATCTCGCAATGAGCGCGGCTCAGAGACCTTGTTTCGGACATCGAGTATGAGAACCTTCAGGGGGTTGTGGCTTCTCAAGTTTGATGTCCACTTCTCATCTCAAATGTCCACCCGATGTCCAAGTGGACATGAAAGTGAGATCGCACTAGGTAGCAGCGCGAGTGGGAACGTCTGTTATCGCGCAGCACTGGCACCGTGTGCCACTAAGTACACCTACGTGCACGAAGATCTGCGCGAGTCCCTCGACCACGTGCTGGTGAGTGAGCAGTTCTACGACAACAGCAGGAACCGACGGTGGTCGTTCGACGGTCTGGTCACCAACAACGACCACCTCAACGTCGACAACCACAAAGGTGTGGGCACGGGTGATCATGGTGTGGTGATGGTCAGCTTCAAGCACGACCCTGCCTGATCGCGGTGCCGCCAAGAGCTGTGGGCCGCGGAAATGCTCGCGGGTTGCTCGCGATCATCGTTATCGTCACGCTCGTGGCGCCCGGACTGCTCGCACTGCTGTGGACCCAGCAGCGGCGGTTGATCTATTTCCCGTCGCCCGGGCCGGTGCCGTCGGCCGCGGCCGTGCTGCCCGGCGGTCGCGACGTCGTGCTGGAAACCGCGGACGGGATGTCGTTGGGCGGGTGGTACTTTCCCGCACACGGCCGGGGAGGCGCGGTCCTGGTCTGCAACGGCAACGGCGGAGACCGGTCGCTGCGGGCGGAGTTGGCGCTCGCGCTGAACCGGATGGGTTTGTCGGTGCTGCTGTTCGACTATCGCGGCTATGGCGGCAATCCGGGGAAGCCGTCGGAAGGCGGGCTGACCGCCGATGCGCGGGCCGCGCTGGACTGGCTCGGGGCACAGTCCGACGTCGACTCCCAGCGGATCGTGTACTTCGGTGAATCGCTCGGGGCCGCCGTGGCCTTGGGTCTGGCGGTCGAACGGCCGCCGGCGGCGCTGGTGCTGCGGTCACCGTTCACGTCGCTGCTCGACGTGGCCGCGGTGCACTATCCGTGGCTGCCGGTGCGGCGGTTGCTGCTGGACACCTATCCCTCGATCGACCGGATCGCATCGCTGCGCGCGCCCGTGCTGGTGATCGCCGGAGATCGTGACGACATCGTGCCTGCCGCGCTGAGCCGACGGCTGTTTGACGCCGCACCAGAACCGAAGCAGTATGTGCAGGTGCCGGGTGTCGGGCACAACGACCCGCAACTGCTCGACGGACCGCAGATGATCGGCGCGATCGGGCGCTTCCTGTCGGATGCGGGCGTGCACTAGCGATACTGGCGCTTGTGAACCTGCGATCTGTGGGTAGTGCCCGTCGCAGCCAAGTGAACGTCAAGCGTAAGCGCGCCGTCGGCGGGGTGAAACACGCTGCGTGAGATGGAATCCCGCCACGCCGGCGACAATGAGAGTCAGTGCGGTGGCGAGGCCCGCTGTGATTGGTTCTGCGAAGAGCGGCATCGCAGCGAGCGCCGTCAGGACCGGGCTCATCGCGCCGCTGGCTGCGGCGAGGTGACCGCCCAATTTGCGTACCGCATAGGCATAGCAGACAGTGGAGATCAGTCCGGTTCCTATGCCTTGCAGCGCGATGAAGAGAAGCACGTCGGTTCCTCTGACCGCCCCCGCCAGCAGGTGTGAAGGCATGACGTGTGACAATGCCAGCGCGAGGGCCGACAGCGACGAGACCGTGCACACGATCAGGACGACCCCCGGCAGGTCGAGCCTCGTGTACTGCAGCCCGATGGTGTAGATGGCCCAGGCCAATCCAGCGAGAAGCAAAACTGCGATGCCCGTTTTGGTCGCCGATGACGTGGCTTGGGTAGCACTGGCGGCGACTCCACCGATGATGGCGACCAGCGCGAAGAGACGACGTGTCGGAATGGGAGTGCGACGCAAGAGGAAGACGATGACGGTGACGAACAGCGGCACACTTCCGGGAACGAGTAGTCCCGTGAGTCCAGCGCTCGTCAGGGCTGCTCCCAGAGCGAAGAGCAGGAAGTGCGGCAGCCCGCCGACAGCGATGACCGCAACGGCGCCCGGCGACTCACGGCGCACCGCTTTTAGGGTTCGTGGCAGCCACGGCGCCAGCACGACGAGCGGCGTCAGGAAACGGATCATCGCCACATCGATCGTGGTGAGGCTCGAGTCCTGGATCGCTCGAGCGGACAACGCGAACGAGGACCACAGAACGACAGTGGCAATGACCGCCGCCATCCCCAGTATCTTTTCGGGCATGCGGAGAGACATATGAGCAATTTTAGATAAGTATCGGCAGCAGAGGCTTGCTACTTCTGCGCAGTATCTTATATGTAGTGGCAGAATCCGCTGCATGATCGATCTCGACACCATCGACCGTCGCATCTTGCTCGAGCTGCAGCGCGACGGCCGGCTCACCAATCAAGATCTCGCGGACCGCATCGGACTCTCACCGTCGCCCTGCCTGCGACGTGTGCGAAACCTTCAAGACAGCGGCGTGATTGCCGGCTATTCAGCGGTCGTGTCGCAGACCGCCGTCGGACTGGCGATCACCGCGTTCGCCCGCCTGACCTTGCTGTCGCACACACCCGAAGTCGTCGACGCCGTGGAGGCGAAACTGCGCGCGGTGCCCGAAGTCGTCGAGGCCTACCTACTGGCGGGCGACGATGACTACCTAGCCAAGATCGTCGTGGAGTCCTTCGCCGCCTACGAGCAACTGCTGAGAACGCAGATCCGCGGAATCCCGTCACTGGCTTCCATCAAGACCACATTCGCCTTCGCCGTCACGAAACCCCTGTCGCCGCTTAACATTCCGTGATCGGTCGGCGACATGTCGCGGGACGTGCCGGTCGCTTGACCACCTTCGATCGCGCCCGACGAATGGCATTCGGATTTGCCACGCACACATCGCCGCAAAACGACTTCGGTAGGGCTCGGCCGGCTGGTGCGGTCGGCGAGCAAAGAGTACAACAACCATGTGCACGGTCAAACCGAGGTGCTGCAGCCGATCCTGGACCGCGACGGCGCCAAGGCACGCGAACTCGCGGAGGCCCACGTCCGCGAGTTCGAGGACGACATCCGCAAGATGTTCTGACCAACCTGGAGTTGCGTGCCCACCAAGTTGATTCGCCGCCGGCAAGACAATTGTCAGATCATGGCGTGACGCTGCTCTTGTTGTTCGCCGCCTTGACGCTGAGCACCTTGTCGAGGTAGTCAGCGACGGCGTCTCTGTTGCGGGTCAGGAACTCGATGCGTTCGGACAGCCGAGCTTGTTCGCGTCGCAGTGTGTCGATCATTTCCGGTGTCACATCGGGTACGTAGATGGTCTGCGGCTGCTCCAGGCACGGCAGCAGTTGCTCGATGATGCGGGTCGGCAGTCCGGCATCGAGCAGTCCCGTGATCTGCAGCACGACATCTACGTGCGCTTCGCCGTACTCACGGTAACCGTTGAGGGCGCGGCTGGGCTTGATCAGCCCCTGCTCCTCGTAGTAGCGCAGGAGCCGACGGGAAACGCCCGTACGCTCCGCGAGCTGTCCGATCTGCATGTGTTCGAGCTTACATTTGACCTTCACACAAATGTGAACGTTCAACACTCGAGGAATGGACCGGGCAGGTTTCTGCGGCGGCCACCCCATTCACGACTACATCGGAGACGTCACATGAAACTCGGACTTCGCATACCCCAGAGACTGGGGGTCGACCTACAAAACGACGTGATCGAAGCAGCCCGAACGGCCGAAGCCGCCGGATACCACAGTTTGTGGACCTACGAACGGCTGCTCTTCCCGCAGACACCCGCCGAACCCTATGCCGAACAGCCCAACGTGCCGTGGCCGGAACATTCGCGGCAGGCCGCCGACCCCCTGGCAGTCCTCACCGCGGCGGCGGTGGTGACCGAGAAGGTGCGCCTCGGTGTTTCCCTTCTGGTCGCCGCCCTGCACACACCCGTCCAGCTGGCCAAGGCGCTGGCCACGATCGACCAGATCAGTGGCGGGCGCATGATCGCCGGTATCGGCACCGGCTGGTCCACCGACGAATTCCGGGCCGCCGGCGCCACCGGGGCCGATCGCGGCCGCTTCCTCGACGAGACGCTGGACGTCTTTGACGCCGTGTGGGGGCCGGACCCGGTGACCATCCGCAGCCCTCGATGCGTGATCGACAACGCCGCGGTGCTGCCCAAGCCCACTTCGAAAATCCCCGTGATGCTCGGCGGCGTGAGTCCCAAAGCCGTGCGGCGCATCGCCGAACGCGCAGACGGTTGGCTACCGTTTCTGAGCACACCCGGATCGGCCGGAGCCGCGGAACTGCGCGCACGCTGGGACCGCATCCGCGACCTGGCCTCGGACTACGGCCGCGACACCAGCGGCATGGAGATGGTCGTGGTCGGAAACGTCACCTTCACCGACCGTCCGGCAGGACCGGACCGAACGCCGTTCGTCGGCACACTCGACCAAATCATCGACGACGTCCGAACGGCCGCAGCGGCCGGCGCAGACGAGGTCATCATCGATCTGAACCTGCAGGACTGGTTCACCAGCACCAAGCAGATGCTCGAGACGGCGGTCGAGATCCCCGAACGGGCCGCAGTTTCATGACCGATGGGGCCGACACCGGAGATGGCCGACTTGCGCCCGTCCCCTACCGAAAAGGAACCGCATGAGCACGATCAACGGCGTCGACCTGGACGCCCTCAACGACACCATCGAGGCAGTGACCAATCAGCGCGGCCTCGGGCGCGTCACCTTCTCCGTTGACGGCGCGTGGAAGGGCGGGTTCCGCCTTGCGGCCGCAACCGGGAGCCTGGTGCAGGCCGGCCGGGCCGACGACTCGCGGGCCGGTCGGTTCGACATGTCAAGCGACGAGCCGGTAGCACTCCTTGGCAGCGACACTGCCGCCTCACCGGGCGAGTACATCCTTCAGGCTCTCGCCGGCTGTTACACGGTCACTCTCGCCGCCAACGCCGCGGCGCGGGGCATCACGCTCGCCGGCTACCGCCTGCACCTCGAGGCCGACTTCGACCTCGCCGGTTTCCTCGGCGTCGACAAGGACCAGAGCCCGGGGGCCCAGCAGATCCGCGTCGAGGTCGAGCTCGACGCTCCGAACGCGACGCGGGAGGAGCTGGAGGAACTCATCAAGGTAGTGGAGTCCCGCTCCCCCATCCGCGACACGCTGATGCGCCCAGTCGAGGTCACCACCACGTTGACTTGACCGGTCCGTCACCGCTCACAGCACGACCACCGAGCGCAGCACGGCTCCGGAGTGCATGGTGTGGAAGGCGTCCTCGACCTCGTCCAGCTTGATGCGTTCGGAGACGAAGCGATCCAGCGGGCGGCGGCCCTGCTGGTACAGGTCGACCAGCGTCGGGAAGTCGCGTTCGGGAAGGCAGTCTCCGTACCAGGACGACTTCAATGATCCACCGCGGGAGAACAAGTCGACCAACGGCATCTCCAGACGCAAGTCCCGAGTGGGGACGCCGACCAGCACGACCGTGCCTGCCAGGTCTCGTGCGTAGAAGGCCTGGCGCCAGCCGTGATCCCGCGCCGGCTCCCAAGGACTACATCGCCGCCTCGGGTGGCATCTTCCGGGACATGACCATCCACGACCTGGACATGGCCCGATTCTTCATCCCCGAAATCGTCGAGGTCTCCTCCGTGGGCGCCAACGTGTTCAGCGACGACATCCGAGAGCTCAACGATTTCGACTCCGCAACAATCACGCTGCGCGGCAACAACGGCGAACTCAGTCACCATCGTCAACTCCCGGCACTGCGCGTTCGGCTACGACCAACGCCTCGAAGCGTTCGGCACCGACGGGATGTTATCGCGGGCAATGCCACCAAGACCCTGGTCCGTCGCTATGACGCGTCCGGGACTGAGGAAGCTCCGCCGTATCTTCCGTTCTTCCTCGAGCGTTATGCCCAGGCGTATCGAGCCGAACTCGACGCGTTCGCACACTCCATCCGCACCGGTGAACCCTGCTCACCTTCCTTCGAGGACGGTGTCGCAGCCCTGGTCTTGGCCAATGCCGCCGCCGAGTCGGCGATCACCGGCAAAACCGTCGCGATCACCTCTTAGGCAGGGTCCGGATATGACCTTGTTAGCCCCTTTCAAGAACAGTGTCGACATCGAGCTCGACCGCGGTGCCTGGGTCACCCAAGTCAAGAAATCGAGTGTGCAGGAGCGAAACGACCGCCTGTCGGCCCAAAGTCGGCCACCTGAGGGCCGCCAGCTGTCGAGCGCGCCGAGGAGGACCAGCGCATCGCCGAGGCCAACCGTAGGTCGAAGGAACGGCCGACGGGTACGCACAGGTGATCACCGTCGCTGTCGACGAAGTTCCGCGGGGACGAAGCAATGAGCGCTGGGCGCGGCCGAATTGGTGACCCGCCGCATCCGCTGGCGTGTGCAATAGCGGGATGGTTCGAGCAACACCGAGCACTGGGCCACCAGGTGGTGCGGGCCACACCCGGTCATTCTCTGGGGCCGACGAGGCCGTTGATCCGCCAGCCAGCCGTTAGCCCATGCCAGCGCCGAACAGCAGTCCCAGGAGATAGGTGGCGGCGGCGGCGCCGTATCCGATGAGCAATTGACGCAGTGCCCGCCTTAGCGGCGGCCCACCGGACAACAAACCGACGACGACACCGGTCGATAGCAACACAGCGCCCACCAGCGCCGCTGCGACGATCACGGCGATCAGGCCTTCGAGCCCGAACAGGTACGGCAGCACCGGCACCAGCGCGCCCGAGGCGAAGAAGCAGAAACTGGACGCGGCGGCACCGAGCCCACTGCCGACCGCGTCTTGCCCCTCGGTGCTGGGCGCCGCGTCGCGGGGGTGCCCGGAGAAGCCCGGAGCGCCAGAGGTGAGGACTTCGGTAGCGCGTGCCCGGGCCTCGGACTCGCTCATGCCGCGCGCCCGGTAGACCAGCGCCAGCTCGTTGGCGTCGACGTCGAGTTGCGGCAGCGCCGATCCGGCCTGCGCATCTGGAGTGGAGGCTTGCAACAGTTCACGCTGCGAATTCACCGAGACGTACTCACCGGCACCCATCGACAGCGCCCCGGCGAGCAATCCGGCCATGCCGGTGACCAGCACCGTGTGGTTGGACACCCCGCTGGCGCTGATCCCCAGGACCAGAGACAGGTTGCTGACCAAGCCGTCGTTGGCCCCGAACACCGCCGCCCGGAAGGTGCCCGACAACCGGTTGCGCCCCCGTGTGGCCAGGGCGCGCACCACCTCAGCGTGCATGTGCTCATCGGCGGCCATCGCGGCGGTGGCATCAACGTCGGTGTCGTAGGTTGAGCGGTCTTCCGCGCGCTGGGCGAGGGCCAGCACGAACACCGACCCGAAGTGGCGCGCCAGGAAACCCAGGATCCGGGTGCGCAGCGCAGCGCGGCGCGGCTTTCCGATCTGGTCGCCAAGCAGCGTGCGCCAATGCTTTTCGTGGCGGCCCTCAGCGTCGGCGAGCGCGAATAGAATCTCGCGTTCCTCCCCTGTGCGCCGTCCCGCCAGGTCCCGGTACACCGCCGCCTCTGCCTGCTCATCGGCCAGATACTGGCGCCAGCGACGCAGTTCGGACGACGTGGGATGCTTCCCCTCGGCCGGGACAGACCCCTCATCCGGTGTCTCACGACGAAACAGATTTCTGTCCATATCGAGTAATCATTCCCGACGAACAGGCGCGCCAGGCAACCCGAACAAGTCGTCTGTCATGGCGATCTGGCCTGCGCCGTTGTGTCGTTGGAGTTCGAGTTCTCAGTCATTGCCCGTCCCTGACTAGGGCCTCCGCATACGAGGGCGCTCTTGCCCGCACCGGAAGATGCTGACCGCTTCGTTCATCCGAGCCACCCAACGAGCGTGCGGTTGGCGTGCCGCCGAGTCGGAGCTTGGCGACGGCAACTCGTGAAGCAACTTGATTCGACGAGGCCCCAGCGTCGTCCGCCTGTCGTTCATCGCGGTCTGTCCTCGTGTCGCGCTACTACGCATAGAGGACTCAGCCCCCGTACCGCCGAGATGATCGACACGTGGAAGAGCCACAACGGCGCCCAGCCGGGTGGCCCGCCAAATTCGCTGGGGCACCGGGGCGGTTCAGCGTGTCGCACATCTGGGGACCCCGCAGAGCCATTTCCATAACCTCCCCAAGCTATGAAAGTCTTGCTGCACAGGATCGTTCATGGTTGCGATCATGAAAAGACGCGGGCACCGCCACGCTAGCTTTCGCCTCGCAGTCGTCGCATCATCGATTCGACGCGCGAGGTTCTTTCATGCCCGCACCCGCGCCGACTTCGACTGGACCAACAGCGACTAATCGGCTAGCCCAGGCGTTCCCGCACCGCGGCGGCACTGTCTGCCGATAGCGCGTCTTCGGCCAGCCGGCGCGCCTCGCCCGTGTCCACCGCGCGCACCGCCTCCTTCGTCGCAGGGATCGCCGGCGGCGTGACGGACAGGGCGTCGACGCCCAGGCCCAGCAGCAGCGCTGCGGCGCGCTCGTCGGCGGCGAACTCACCGCACACCGAGACCGACGCGCGTCCGGCCGCGCCATGGCAGGTGGCCCGCACCAAGCGCAACAGCCCGGGATCGAAGGTGTCGCCGATCGCGGCGACGGCGTCGTTGTTGCGGTCGGCAGCCAGCGCGTACTGCGTGAGGTCGTTGGTGCCGATGGAGAAGAAGTCGACATGACGGGCGAACGCCGCGGCCTTGAGCGCCGCCGCCGGCACCTCGACCATCATGCCGACCTGCAGTCCCACGGGCCGATCGCGGCCGGTGCGCGCGATCGCCTCGTCGAGCAGCCGGCGCCCGGCGAACAGTTCGTCGAGCGTCGAGATCATTGGAAACATCACACTGACAGGAGTCTGCTCGGCCAGCCGCACCATCGCCAGCAGCTGGTCGGCCAGAAGTTCGGGATGGGCCAGCGAAAGCCGGATGCCGCGAACCCCGAGGAAAGGGTTCATCTCCGCGGGCGCGGGCAGGAACTCCAGCGGTTTGTCGCCGCCGACGTCGAGCGTGCGCAGTGTAATCCGGTGCCCGTCAAGCGATTCGGCGATCTTGCGATAGACGGCGAACTGCTCCTCGACGTCGGGGGCGTCCTGGCGCCCGAGGAACAGGAACTCGGTACGCACCAGGCCGGCGAAGTCTCCGCCCTGGGCGGTCGCCGCCCGCGCGTCGTCGACCGAGCCGATGTTGGCGCCGACGGCAACGGTGATGCCGTCGCGGGTGACCGCCGGCTCGGATGCGTGCGCCTTCGCCTCGGACTGACGCCGGGCGAGCGTGGCCACCCTGGCCGCGAAGTCGCGTTGCGCGTCGGGCGGTGGGTCGACGACGAACTCGCCGCGGGTGCCGTCCACCGCCACCGGGGTCCCATCGCGTATCGATAGTACGGTGGGTCCGGCGCCGACGATGACCGGAATTCCCTTGGCCCGCAAGAGGATCACGTTGTGGGCGTGGGGACTGCCGAACGCCAGCAGCACGGCGGCCACCTGCTCGGGGTCCAGCTCCGCGGCCTCGGCAGGCGTCAGGTCGGCCGCGACGAGCACTCCGGCAGAGGCCGCCACGGTCGCCATGCTCCCGAGCATGGCCCGCAGCACTTGGTCGCCGACCGCGTTGACGTCCTCGGCCCTGGCCCGCAGATACGGATCCGACATCTCCGCGAACTCCGCAGCCAGCTCCCGCATGGCCGCCGACCACGACGCAGGCGCGGACATGCCTCCGTCGACGCGGCCCCGCACGGCGGTGAGCAACTCGTCGTCGTCGAGCAGCAGTTGGTGCGCGTCGAATATCGACGCCTCGGCCTCGCCGACCTCGCGGGCGGTCCGGTTGCGCAGTTGGCTGATGGCGCGGCGCACCGTGGCAATCGCCTTACTCAGCCGACGCCACTCGATCGCGGGCTCCTCGGCGGGCACGTCGGGTACTTCGATCGTGCTCAGTCGCGCCGAGCGGGCCGGGCCGATGCCCAGGCCGGGTCCGGCGCCGATCGGGGTCAGGGCCACAGGGGGTTCCGGGACGGCACTGGGGGCAGTAAGTGACTCGTCGAAGTGACGTACGGCCAACGCCAGCACGTGGTCCAGCGTCTCGGCGGCTTGGCTGCCCGAGATTCGCACCTCGACCTCGTCGCCGCAGCGGACTCCCAGCGTGGCCAGCTTCGACAGGCTCCCGGCGTCGACCCACGCCGAGTCGCTGCTGCGGTTGCGGATCCGCGCGCGAGCGTCGCGGCGGCGCACCTCCTGCACCAGCCGCGCGGCAGGCCGAGCGTGCAGGCCGTGCGGATTGGCGACGACGAACGCGCCGGTTACCTCGTCGGCGTTGCCCGGCTCGTCGGTCACTGCGGTGACAGCTGTGGGCCCTAGGTGACCGACCTTTCCGGCCAATGCCCCTGCGGCTTCGGCGACCACCTCGTCGATCGACGCTCCGCCGGCCGCGCCGACCGCCGCCACCACCAGACCTTCCACCAGGGGAGCGGGGCACAGCCGAACCCGGTCGCGAAGGTCGTCGTCGAGCAGTTCGCAGGCCAGTTCCGCGGACAACACCGCGCTGCCGAGGTCCATAAGCACCACGACGCCCGCGCCCTGGTCCGCCGTGGTGATGGCGTCGACGACCGCGGCGGCATCGGTGCCGAACGTGGTCTCGTCCAATCCGGCGGCGACGGTGATGCGAATTGGCTTGCCATGCAGCATTTCCTGAGCGAGTGCAACTGCCGCCCTTGCCAACGCCCGGCTGTGCGACACGACGACGAGACCCACGGTCATGGCGCTCATCCGGCCGCGAAGGCGGTCGCTGCGGCGGCGATCAACATCGCCGCCGACGTGGCGCCCGGATCCTGATGACCGACACTGCGCTGCCCGAGGTAGCTGGCCCGGCCCTTGCGTGCGACCATCGATTCGGTGGCGTCGCGGCCGTCCCTGGCTGCGGTGGCAGCGCTCGACAATGCGGCCGAAAGACCGGCTCCCGACTCCAGTGCGGCGTCGAGCGCGTCGAGTGCGGGCGCCAGCGCGTCGTACATGGTCTTGTCGCCGGACTCGGCACGCCCGCGTTGCACCACGCCCTCGACGCCGGCGCGCAGTGCCTTGGCGAAGTCGGTGGCGGCCACGCTGTCGGCAGTGCCCAGCGGGGGAGCCATGCGCAGGAAGAACGTGCCGTAGAGCGGTCCGCTGGCTCCGCCGACCGACTTCACCAACGTCATGCCGACCTGTTTGCAGAGGGCCGACATGTCCACAGGCGCAGTCTCTTCCAGGGCACCGAGCACCGCGGTCATGCCGCGCTCCATGTTGATGCCGTGGTCGGCGTCACCGATCGCTGCGTCGAGGTCCGAGAGCAACTGTGCGTTCTCACCGATCCCCCTGGCGAATTCATGGATCCATCGGGTCAGGGCGGCCACGTCGACGGTCTGGTCGGTCATTCAGCATCCCCTCCGCAGCGCCGGCGTGTTGACCGGGTGGTCCCACAGCCGCAGCATGTCGTCGTCGGCCCGCAACAGTGTGACCGAGCAGCCGGCCATGTCGAGGCTGGTGATGTACGGCCCGACCAGTGAGCGTGCGACGCGGATGCCGGCCTTGTCGAGGATCGCCGCGTACTCGGCGTACATGACATACAGCTCGATCAGTGGCGTACCGCCCATGCCGTTGACGAAGAGGATGACCCCGTCGTCGCCGGCGAAGTCGAGGTCGGAGAGGACGGTGTCGAGCATCAGCTCGGCGACGTCACGGGCAGGCTGCATGGGCAGGCGTTGGCGCCCCGGTTCGCCGTGAATACCTACGCCGACTTCGATTTCGGTGTCGGACAACTCGAACGTGGGGTGACCGACCGCGGGCACCGTGCACGACGTCAGCGCGACGCCCATGCTGCGTGATGCCGCGTTGGCGCGACGGGCGACGTCGGCCACGTCGGCGAGGCCGCGGCCCTGATCGGCTGCTGCGCCGGCGATCTTCTCCACCAGCACGGTGGCACCGACGCCGCGCCGACCCGCGGTGAAGGTGCTGTCCTGTACCGCGACGTCGTCGTCGACGAGAACCGACTCCACCGTGATGCCCTCGGCATCGGCCAGTTCAGCGGCCATCTCGAAGTTCATCACGTCGCCGGTGTAGTTCTTCACGATGTGCAGCACCCCCGCGCCACCGTCGACGTTCTTGGTTGCCTCCAGCATCTGGTCGGGCACGGGGGAGGTGAATACCTCACCGGCGCAGGCGGCATCGAGCATGCCGCGTCCGACGAAGCCGCCGTGCAGCGGCTCGTGCCCGGACCCGCCGCCCGAGAGCAGACCGACCTTGCCGGTGACCGGCGCGTCCCCGCGGTAGATGATGCGGTTGGTGTGGTCCACGCGGAGCTCGGGGTGGGCCATGGCGATCCCGCGCAGGGCCTCGCTGATGACGTCGGCTGGGTCGTTGATGAGTTTCTTCACGGGACGGCTCCTCAGGCTGCAGCGGTGGTCTGGGCGGCGGGGGTGGGGGTGGCATGCTCCGACTCGACGGGTGCCGCGTCGGCGCGGGTGCGGGAGATCGCGACGTAGGTGAGTGCGGCGAGCGCGCCGGCCAGGAACTCGGCGGCCAGGTAGACGGGCAATTGACTCCACGCGACGGAGCCGCCGGCGATCTGCTGGACGAGCATCGGGCCGAACGTGCGGGCGGGGTTGATCGACGCGCCCGTGGTGGGTGCGACCGGAATGATCGCGGCGAACACGACGAGTCCGATGGCGACGCCCGCGAACCCGGCGGAGGCCTTGCGGTGTATCACGCCGAATACGGTGAACACGAGAATGAACGTACCCACGAATTCGGCGAAGAAGGCCTGCACTGGACTCACATCTGCCGAATAGGTGGCGACGCCCAGGCCGGCGTCGCGGGCGGCCGTGCCGAGCACCCCGATGATGGCGGCCGCGCCGATGACCGCGCCAACTGCCTGGGCGGCGATGTAGGCGGGAACCCGGGACCACGGGAACTTGCCGGTGACGGCCAGACCAAGGGTGACGGCGGGGTTGATGTGGTTGCCCGAGATGTGTCCGAGGGCGTATATGGTGGCCACGACCACGGTGGCGAAGGCGAACGAGATCATGCCAAGGTCGGCCATGGTGAACGGCGCATCGCCGTTGACGATGATCGTCGCGGGGACCGATCCCACGCCGACGAACACCAGGAACGCGGTGCCGACCACTTCGGCGGCGAGTTTCTGGGTGATTGAAGGCTCGTCCATGCTGCTCTCCCTTGAGTCAGGATCGTGTTACCGCCCGTGTATCAGTCGACTATCTCGGATCACATTCGACATTATCGAATGTGATCTGGACCATACGCTTATGCTTCGATGGCCACAAGGGTGAATGTGGCGCTTTCCGACGGAGAGGCGGAACGGGATGATCCAGGCCGTGGATCGCGCGCTGCGCATCCTCACCGTGCTGCAGGGTGGCCGCCGGATGAGTCTCGGTGAGATCGCCGGTGCGATCGACCTCGCCCCGTCCACCGTGCATGGGCTGGTCCGCACATTGTTGGCTCACGGCATGGTGGCCCAAGAACTCGATTCGGCTCGGTACCGGCTCGGGCCGGCCACCCTGCGGCTGGGCAACGTATACCTGGACACCCTCGAATTGCGCTCGCGCGTGGCGATCTGGGCCGAGGGACTCGCGCGCCGGACCGGCTGCGCGGTGCGCACCGGGGTGCTGCTCTTCGACGAGGTCATAGTGGTCGCCCACGAGCCTCGGCCGGACGGCACCCGTCAGATGCCCGAGGTCGGGATCGTCATCCCCGCGCACGCCAGCGCCTTGGGCAAGGCGCTGCTCGCCTTCGGTTCGGAGTTCAAGGCCGATGAGTTGCGCAGCATGACCGGTGAGACGATCACCGATCCGGCCGTGTTGACCGCTCAGCTGGAGCAAGCCAGGGCAACCGGGATCGCCACCGAGATAGAGGAAGCGGTGCTGGGTGAATGCGCCGTGGCGGCAGCGGTTTTCGACTCCTCCGAGGAGGCCACCGGAGCGGTCGGTCTGGTAGTACCGGCCGCACGCTGGCCGTTGGGATCCGACGCGGTCGATGCGCTCCGCGACACGGCCCGCACGGTCTCGCGCGAACTAGGTGCGCCGGTATGGCCACCGCGCCGTTATCACTGACGCCTTCGTCGCCGTCCAACGCAACCAAAGGTCGGTGACGGGTCCACTCGACTACCTCATAGCCGATGGGTCCGGCATATGCGTCGAAGACGTCTTGCCCGGCTCGCCCCTTCTTGTCAGCCCCGGCGTACCGCAGCGGAGGGCCGATGTCGAAGGAAACGTTGTCGGTTGCATAGAGCGACATGACGGCGTCAGTGTCCCTGGCGGGAACACCGCCATGATCGTCTCGCTTCTTGTTTCACACTGCGTCTCAAATCCGCTGCGGCGTTAGCCGGCGAGGACGACGGTCGATTGTTGCTCTGCATGGAGGCTCTACCGGACGACGCAAGGACAACCTCGGGGTCTGTCAATCGGACTCGTGGGCGGTTCTGCTTCTTTTCACCGCAGGCCCGGGCGCTGTACCCGCACTGGGACGAGGCAGCCAACACGACTGTGGCGATGTTGCGCACCGAAGCCGGCCGTCACCCCTGTGACCGTGACCCGTCCGATTTGATCGGTGAGTTGTCCACCCGCAATGACACATTCCGCGACCGTTGGGCCAATCACAACGTTCGGCTGCACCGCACCGGCGCCAACGTGTACCAGCATCCCGTGGTCGGCCGACTCACCCTGGAATTCGAGGTCATGGATCTCTCGGCCGATGACGGGCTGGCGTTGACCGCGTTCACCGCTGCTGACCCGGCGTCACGGGACGGCCTGAAGCTGCTGGCCAGTTGGGCCGCGACCCTCGGCCACGACGATCAACGGGACGTGCAGCAGTCGGCGGTCCAGAAGAACCGCAACACAACGTAATTCGAGAGAGCATTCGACATCACGGACCGAAGTCGACTCCGGCACTCGTTAAGTCGAGGGCAGCGTGAAGAGCTACCGCACCCGCGCCGTATTGATACGGCGTTACGGCCGAGCCGCTTTACTCGACTGTGGTCTCGCAGAACTGTGTGTGGATGCCGCATCAGTTCGAACAAGCGGCACGCCCTGATCGCCGCACAGCCTGGGATTGCGTTGGCCCAGACTGGGCGGGACGAAATGATTGCGAATGCCCTCGGCCTCGAGCGGTCGCCGCGGTGGCACTGTTTCTCACCGGTGGCCGGGCTTAGGCCGGTGGTGACCTCCCTTCTTCGGAAGGCTCGCGGGCCGAAACAGAGTTGTGTCGTGCGAACACATGCCAAGGATGCTTGGGTGCGGCTGCGGATTGCTCAGCACGCCGCGAAGCGCGCTGGCCAACGCCACTACGCCGCCAAGCAAGTAAGACGAGTTGATCCACGACTTCGCGAGCGAAACGATCTCATGATGACGACGATCATGGTCATGCCGCTGGGCCTGCGGGTCGACCTGGCAGAGTGACTCCGTGTCCGAAGACGACGACGCCGTCCGCGCTTTGTTGGCCTACCTGGGCGCGGCGATGGTGGCGACGGGGCAGCCGGTCAGCGACGTGGAGGACGAGCTAGCCGAAGTGAGCGCCGCGCTGGGCTACCCCGACGTCCAGATTGCGGCTTCACCGACCGGGGTCATGCTGAACCTGGCCAGCGGTGCCGCCGCGACGTTCGAGTCGGTCAAGGGTGGACTGCGTCTCGACCAGGCCGCCGAGGTCCGGGCGATCCGTCATCGGTTGAGGCTGTCCACCGTCACGGTGTCCCAGGCCACCGAGGAGCTTCTCGAACTGCGCCATCGCCCGCCCCGGTATCCGCAGTGGTTGGCCAACTTCGGTTGGATCGCGATCGCTACGGGAATCGCTCTCATCCTCCAGCCCGGCGGCGCCAACGTCGCCTTCGCGGCCGTCGGGGCCGTCGTGGTGGTCGCCCTTTTCCGGCTGGGGCAGCGGTTCGGCCTGATCGCCACCCTGCTACCGACGCTCGCGGCCTTCCTGCTGGCGTGCGGGGTCTTCGCAGCCGCCAACGCCGACTTGCTGGACGGACCACTGCGCACCCTGCTGCCGCCGCTGGCCGTGCTGTTGCCCGGCGCGTTGATCGTCACCGCGATGTCGGAGCTGGCCGCCGGCGACATGGTCGCCGGAGCATCACGGTTGACCTTCGGGCTGGTTCAGCTGTTGCTGTTCACCCTGGGCATCGTCGCGGCCAGCCACGTGATCACTGTGCCTGCAGCCGAATTGACCAATCTCCGCGTCGACACACTCGGCTGGTGGGCCGCGCCGCTGGGGCTGATTCTGATCAGCATCGGAATCGGGGTTCTAGAGAGTCCGCCGGTGCGACTGCTGCCGTGGATCACCGTGGTCTTGATCCTCGCCTTCGCCGCGCAGAGTTTCGGACAACACGTCGGTGGTGCGGTGCTCGGCAGCTTCCTGGGCGCGGTCGCCGCCAGCCTGGGTTCGTCAGTCGTCGAGGCCGTGCGTCCGAACCTGCCGCGGTTGGTGGTCTTTCTGCCGGCATTCTGGCTGCTCGTCCCCGGCAGCCTCGGTTTGCTCTCCACTACCGCCCTCATCACCAATCCCGGCGGTGGTGCGGCGAATGCATTCGGGGTGGTGACGGTGGTCTGTGCGATCGCGGTCGGGTTGTTGGTCGGCGCGGCAGTCGCTCGGTCCTTCGGCGGTGCAATCCAGAGGCTGCGGCGCGGGTATCCGCTGCGGGGACGCGGTCGGCCGGGCCGGAGCCTTCTGCGCTGAACGGCCTCATCCCTGGACTAGATACCGCTACGCAGCGGTGAGGCTGCCTCATTCGCCAGCCGAGGATGTTATGGCCGGGGCACCGTTGAAGTTGTTAGTGCGCCTGGGGCCCTGAAGTATTCGGTCAACGCCGATCAATTGCGCTGCCAGACCTCGAGACTGGCCGACGAGACTGAGTAACGATAAAGCCTCCGTCGGCCACAATTACCGCGTCACCGTTGTGGCACCAAAATCGACGTCACCTCGGAACCATCGACCCTTGTGCGACGTCAACAGCGTTGCGGTGCAGATCATTCGCGACGGACGATTGCGCCCGTACCAATCCGCGGAGGCGAGTCGTCGAGGTCACCGCGCAGGGGTCATCATGACAAACTGGAAAGATCTGCACACCGAGGCGGTACTGAGTTCGCCGAGTCGATGAAGCCCGAACTGTTGATGCGAAGATTAACAAGCTTTCGCGACACGCTGAAGTCTTGTCAAAGTAACTTCGCGTCTCCTGTCAATCTTCCTGCATCTCGACAGACGGGGGTGTGACTTCTCACGCTGCGTGTTGGGTGACGGCGGCGCGGGCGGAGTGTTCCATCGAGAGGGGCGGCGGCGTAAAACCTAGGGCGCTCGACGAACATTTGGCACCGTCAAGTGCCACGCCACTTGATCCGCCCGTGATGCGGCTGTCCCGTCAAGCCGTCCGACGATTACTCCACTTGGTGATTACCTGGCTGGCGAAGTCGAGCATCTGGTCAAGGCTGGGGAACAGTGCGAAGGCGTCTACGATCGCCTCGTCGATGCCGGACCCCGCGAAGCGTTCGAGCTTGTCGACGAGCGAGTCGACTGACGTGCCCGGTTCGAGGTTGATCCGCATGGCCGTCTTCAGCGCGTCAGGATCGCGGCCGGCGTCCTGCGCCGCACGGCGGGCAATCGACCACAAGTGGTCGGAAGAGTCCTGCAGCCCTTCGACCCCGAGCCAGCCGGTGCCCATGCGGCCGACCCGGCGCATCGCGGCTTCGCTGGCACCGCCGATCCAGATGGGCGGACCGCCAGGCTGGACCGGGCGCAGGTCGGCATGGACCGGCGGCAGGGAGAAGAACTCGCTGGCCCACGACACCGGAGTGGTCGTCCACCACTCGCGCAGAAACGCAAGCAGGTCATCGAGCATCCGCCCGCGGCGGCGCCAGTCTGCGCCGCGGGCGATGTCGAGTTCGTCCTTCATCCACCCGACTCCCACGCCAACGTCGAGGCGGCCGTCGCTGAGCACGTCGAGCGTGGTCAGCATCCGGGCCATGTGCGTCGGCTCGTAGTAGAACGTGCTGAGCGTGCTGGCGTTCAGCCGCACTCGGGTGGTCGCCGTCGCGGCGACCGTCCACAGCAGCACCGGATCGAGGTAACGGGTCATCTGCGGCGGGTACGGCTGCTCATTGCCCGGATAGGTGGCCTGCATATTCACCGGCGTGACCAGTCGATCGGCGACCCACAGGGTGTCATAACCAAGGTCCTCGAGTCCGCGGCAGAACGCGCTCAGGCCAACGGCGCTGCTGACAGCGGGCCCGACTATGGGAATGACGAAACCAAGCTTCATCGCGGGGCGCCTGCCCGCGGAGAATCGGCGGCCTACGCTGACTCCCGACATTGCGAACCTTTCAGTGAACCATCAACAATTACGTGGGTGCGACAGTGCGCGTGTTCGTTCACTGCTCTACCTGACGGCGCGGTGCGACTCAGCCGGCAAATTCGGTGGCGCCGAGAGCGACGTCAAAGTTTCCCAACCCATGACGGGCGAGACCCATGAGAACCAGGCCCGTTCCCTCCAGCCAGTGCGCCATCTTCAAGCCGCCGACGTCCAACGGGCGCAGCCCGAGGCTGTCGATGAACTCCGACACGTGTGCCTTGGCCTGCGCATCGTCGCCAGCGATGAACACATCGGGCGTCCGGCCCTTCTCCAGGACATGACCAAAGACGGTGTTGAATGCCTTCACCACGCTGGCGCCGGCCGGGGCCGCCTTGGCGACTTCCTGTGCGATCGAGGTGTCATCGGGGATCGCGAGCCCGTCGGCCGCGGAATTGAAGGGATTGCTGATGTCGACGATGACCTTGTCTGTCAAGGCGTTTCCGTACTGGGCGACGACCGGCACGACATCGGCATACCTCAGGGCCACGATGACGATCTCCCCGGCTGGCGCGGCCCCGAAATCTCCCGTCCCGGTACTGCCACCGAGAGCGGTGGCGAGGTCAGCGGCCTTGGACCGATCGCGGCCGATGACCTCGACGGCGTTACCGCCCCCTACTGCCAGCGCGCCGATAGCGCGGGCCATGTTTCCGGTGCCGATGATGCTGATGCTGCTCATGAGAGGTCCCGTCTTGTCTCTGGAAGAAAAGGTTGACTCCTCCACCTTAGGTTGTTTGGTGTACGTGTCAACCAATCGGAGGCGTGGAGCGGCGGATGGAACCGAACTCGCCGAGGTCGCGTGAGGTGCGCCCCCCGGTGGTCCTTCAGGCACGCGCAGCATCACCTCGGCGTCCACTTGTGCCGGGGCGTCCTGTCCGGCCGACCACCTGGTGGTGCATTCGGGGTCGTGACTGGCTACCGAGTGCCCGCCGAGGAGCGCCGGGCACTCGCCGCACTGGCGTACGGCACGGCGAGGATGACGATGTCCCCGGCCGGGGCGGTGCCCGTGTCCCGACAGTGGCGCCGCCAAGCACGGCGGCCAATTGCTTGGCTTTGACCGGGTCGCGGCCGACGATCTCGACTGGGTTGCCGCCAGCGAGCGCCCGTCCTGCCAGCGCGCCGGCCATGTTCCCGGTGCCGATGATGTTGATGCTGCCCATGAGGCGACCTGACTTGGCTACGATGTGAAAGGTTGACAGCTCCACCTTAAGACTAATTTTGTAGATGACTCAACAATTGAGGGAGCATGGAGAGCGGTGGAACCGAACTGGCTGAACGCTCGTGAAGCCCGCTCCTGGCGAGCCTTTGTCGACGCGCATCATCAGCTCGAGGTCCACCTGAACCGACGCCTGCAGGAATCCGGGCTCTCCGGGGCCGACTATGAGGTCCTGGCATTGCTCTCGGCTCTCGACGGGGACCGCATGCCCGCACGGGCCCTGTGCGACGCACTCGGCTGGGAGAAGAGCCGTCTCTCCCACCAGGTTCGGCGCATGCAGACCGACGGGCTGATCAGCCGCGAGCCCAACCCCGATGACGCCCGTAGCACCATGGTTTGCTTGCTGCCGGCCGGCCGCGCCGCCATCGAGAAAGCGGCGCCCGGGCACGTGGAGGACGTTCGCCGGAACTTCATCGACCTGATGACCCCCGCTGAACTCGACATGCTCGCCGCCCTCAACGAACGAATACTGCACCACCTAACCCAAGGCGACGACCCTTCCCCTCCCTCCTGAGGCGTGGCTTCTCAAGTGTCTTGTTGCTGCCGGATCCGGCACGCCGCCCGTCCCGGTTGGCTACTGCCCGCCTGCGCCAAGCGGTACCGCTGCCGCGGGGATGGCGTTGTCGACGAGGACGACTGCGATGGCGGCGGCGGTGGCGAAGGTGTCGGTGTCGAGCACTCGGTTGCGGGCCGAAGCGCCATCCAAGAGCAGCGCCAGTTGTTCGCCGAGTTGTTCGGGATCGGTGGCGCCGGCCTCGCGCGCGGTTTCAGTGAGCCGCGCGGCAAAAGCCGTCTTGTAGTCGCGGGCGCGTAGGCGTGCCGGGTGGCCCGCGTCGTGGAGTTCGACGGCCGCCGCGATGAACGGGCACAGAGGCGCGTGAATGTCGAAGACGGCGAGGAGCCGCTCGCGGGGTGTGAGGTCGGTGCGGTCGAACACTTCGGGCAGGATGTCGGGATCGAATCGGCGTAGGTGTTCGGCGATCAGCTCGTCCTTACTGGTGAAGTGCTGGTAGAACGTGCGCTTGGACACTTGGGCCACCGCGCAGAGCTGGTCCAGGCCGGTGCTGTTGATGCCTTGATCGCGGAACAGTTGTCGTGAAGCGCCGAGGATGCGCTCTCGTGCGCCCCTGCCGCGGCGCAGACCTCGCGGCCCCTTCTCTAATTCCGTCATACGCTCAGCGTAGCCCAGTTGGGTACGGATCGGTGTGCATAGCTTGCATTCCACTCACCCATCCGATACGTTAAGTACGCAGATCGGTGTACATAGAATGGTTATCGGATGAATGGAGCGATCGTGGGAAAGCTTGATGGCAAGGTCGCGGTGATCACCGGCGCGACAAGTGGTATGGCGCTGGCCGGTGCCAAGTTGTTTGTCGACGAAGGAGCTCACGTCTTCATCTCGGGCCGACGGAAGGATGCGCTGGACCAGGCCGTCGAACAGATCGGGCGGAACGTGACCGGCGTGCAGGGCGACTCGGCCAACCTCGACGATCTGGACCGTTTGTTCGACACGGTCAAACAGGAAAAGGGCGCGATCGACGTGTTGTGGGCAAGCGCCGGGGTAGGCAAGCAGAACAGGCTCGGTGAGATCACCGAGGGGGACTTCCATGACGCCTTCTGGCTGAACGCGCGCGGCACGCTGTTCACGGTCCAGAAGGCGCTGCCGCTATTCAACGATGGCGGCTCGATCTTCATGACCGGATCGAACGCATCGCTGAGGGGCTACCCGAATTGGAGTGTGTACGCGGGAAGCAAGGCCGTGTTGCCCGCGTATGCACGGGTGTGGGTGTCAGAGTTGAGGGACAAGAAGATCCGGGTGAACGTGCTGACCCCCGGCCAGGTCGCCTCGCCGATGTTGGCGGAGGTGATGAACGAGGAGATGAAGGCGCAGTTTGAGTCCGTGATCCCGCGGCGAGAGATGGGCCGCCCCGAGGAGGTCGCGTCGGCAGCGTTGTTCCTCGCTTCCGACGACTCGAGCTATGTCAATGGCATGGAGTTGGTTGTCGACGGCGGCACCACAGTGATCTGAGTGAGCGACGACGGCATGTATGCCGACACAAACGTCGCGCCCCGAACTTCGGTCACCACCGCAAAAGAGTGCCAGGTCTTCCGATTTACGGAATCCGTTGTGGTGGAATCTTATTCGGGCCATCGCACAGCCGCGCCTTTAGGGCGATCATCCCGGACCTGATGAACTCGCGGATCCGGCTTCGCAGCGAGGTTGCCGCGACCCTGCGGGCACTCAGCGCAGTCGTTCACCGGAACCACTCACTATGGCGCCGGCGGGAATCGATGACATTGATCTCAGTCGGCGAGTTCATCTCACCTTCATGACCGGGCATATCGACTCGAACGGGTGGGCGCACAGATCAGGTCTCACACCACGAGCAACGAAGGACTCAAGGAGTAACCATGACCACATTCGCCCCGCACCGCGACGCGGTGGAATTCTTCGTCGATTGCATGCACGGCGGCGCTGACATAGACGCGCTTTCCGGAATCCTCGCCGAGGACGTGGTGCTGTACGGCCCGCTCGGCGATGAGCCACTCACCGGCCGCGAGGCAGTCCTGGAAGCCATGCGGATGGTCGGCACGGTGGCGGCGGACCTCACCTACAAGGAAGTCCTCAGCGGCGAGACGCACCACGCCGCGTACTTTCGGCTGCAGATCGAAGACGCCGTGGTCAACGGGGTGGACTACATCCTGCTCGACGGGGACGGCAAGATCGCCGAGGTGACGATATGGTGGCGCCCGCTGCCGTCCGGCGTCCAGATGCAGAGGCACCTTGCTGGTCTCCTCGGCATGAAGCCCTGGGATCTCCTCACCCAGACGGAGTAACCGTGACGCTCGGTCCCGAATGCTCAAGTGGTCACCGCACAGACGGGGCCGCTGCCGCCGACACCTCCGGGGCGGCCATTTCGGGCCGACCCGGCCACCAACCCCAACGTCACTCACCCTGGCCACCGGCCCCCGGGCACGAACGAGGCAACGCGGAAGATCGAGACCGCGGAAGAGAGCACATCATGAGCGGCATCGGCATCATCGGCTCGGGAAACATGGCCAGCGCCATCGGCGCCATGGCCGTCAAGGGCGGACTTCAACTTCTCCTCGGCGTCAAAGCCGGATGAGACTCAGGGGTTGGGTACCGACGTCGGTTTCTCGGAGCGAGCGTGGATCCGTTCTCGAAGCTATCGCTAGCGCGCTGCGCATGACCTCAGACGAGCGGCGTCACCTTTTCGATCTCGCTCGCCTGGCCAACGCTCCCCGAGCCGCCGATGTGAGCGCGCCGAATGCGGCGGCGACAACGGAGTACGGCGCGAATTGACTCGCGGCCTGATGGTGTGCGCAGGAGTGCGTCCGTCGAAGTGCGTGGAGGGGCTTGAGGCGCCCTCACGTACGGTCTGGCTGGCGCTGATCTGTTGTGTCAGCCGCGTGAGTTGACGTCGCCGACGCGCACGAGTGACTTGATTGCGCGCCGCTCGTCCATCGCGGCGTATGCCTCGGCGATGCCGGCGAGGTCGGTGGTGAGGTCGAAGACCTTGCCGGGGTTGATGCGTTCGGCGAGCACGTCCTCGATCAGCTCGGGCAGGTAGGCCCGCACAGGAGCCGGACCGCCGTGCACTCCGACGTTACGCACGAAGATCTCCAGTGCCGGAATCTCGACGCCATGCGGCAGACCCACGTTGCCGACGACGGCGCCGGCCCGGCAGATGGCGATTGCGGTTTGCATGGCCTCGTTCGTGCCCACGCATTCCAAGGCCGCATCCACCCCCACGCCGTCGGTCAGCTTCTTCACCTCTTCGACCGCCTGGTCACCCCGGGTGTCGACGATGTCGGTGGCACCGAACTCCCGTGCGAGTTTCTGGCGGTCGGCATGACGGCTCAGGATGATGATGCGCTCTGCGCCAATACGTTTGGCGGCGATGACGGCGCACAGGCCCACCGCTCCGTCACCAACCACTGCGACGACATCGCCGGGTTCGACTTGTGCACTCACCGCGGCGTGCTGGCCGGTTCCCATGACGTCGGACAAGGCGAGAAGCGAGGCCAGCACATCGTCGCTGTAGTCCGACGGCGACCCGGGCACCGTGACCAGGGTGCCGTCGGCTTGGGGCACTCGTACGAGTTCGCCTTGACCGCCGTCACCGTTTCCGGCGGGGATGAAACCGCCGTGTGCGCAGGCGGTGGTCATTCCGACCTGGCAGTCCGGGCATGTTCCGTCGCTGTAGGCGAATGGTGACACCACAAAGTCACCTACGGCAACGGTGTTGACGTCGTCGCCGACCTGCTCGACGACGCCGATGAACTCGTGTCCGATGGGGCTTTCGGCGGGGAAGTCCGTCTCGCCGCGGTAGTACCACAGGTCCGAGCCGCACACGCACGCCAGGACGACGCGGACGACCGCATCGGTCGATTCCTTGATGACAGGGTCGGGTCGATCGCCGATTTCGATCTCGCCCGGCCCCTTGAAGATTGCGGCTTTCATAATTCTCCTTTGTGTGTTTGTCGGGTGATCTAGCGGTCGATCATCGCCATCTGGGCTTCGTTGTGGTGATCGCCGGCGGGTGGGGTGTCGTCGGTGACGTGCTCGCCCCACGTGGTCTCCGGCTGGCCGGAACCCGGAGCCGGGGTCTCCCACATCGCCAGGTGCGTCATGAACTGCTCGGGTGCGGCGCCGTGCCAGTGCCATTCGCCCGGCGGCGTGTAGACGGGCCGCATGACCATGATGTCGCCGCCGCACGACTGCACTTGCCCCACCCCGTCGGTCTCGTGCAGCGTTTGACCCATCGCGTGGGTGTGCCACGCGGTACGCGCGCATGGTGCGAAACGCACCACGTTCGCCCGCATGCGTGACGGTTCCTGGCCCTTGTAGATGACGTCGAAGTAGACGTCTCCGGTGAACATCTCGGCCGGTCCCATGGTGGACGGATGCCGTTCGAGTTTCTGCATCGTCACTCCTGCGGTCTATCGGGGTGGTTCGGCGTGCGGGACGAGCTTGAGTGTGGTGGCGCGTGCCGGCGGGCTGGTGATCGCGGCGACCGGGCCCGGATACTGCCCGTACTTCATTCGGTATGCGGCGTCGACGGCGTCACGGATGGCGTCGTCGCCGCCGTCCACCTCAACGAAGTCGATGTCGGCCTCCACACTGCCGGCGCTGATGTACCCCTCGCGGCGTACCCGCGTTCCTCGGAACCATGCGGCGTCGGCGCCATTGACCGACCGGGTGAACAGATCGTCACCGGCCCGCACCACCCAGACGATCACCGGCTTGCGTAGTGAGCCGTCCCGGCGACGCCCAGAGACTCGGACTTCCTGCGCCTCGCCGAGACGGTCGAGTTGGTCCTTCGTCCAAGCTGCGGTCATCAGAGGCCCACCATCGCCATGCCGGCGGAGTTGTATCGGTCGCCCTGCACGCCGACCCGTGCGGCCAGAGCGTCGAGGTCGGCGACGTCGTCGGCAGACAGCGCGACCTGTGTGGCACCGGCGTTCTCGTCGACGCGGCCACGGCGGCGGGTGCCGGGGATCGGCACGATCCACGGCTGCTGGGCCAGGAGCCACGCGAGCGCAATCTGGCCCGGGCTGGCGCCCTTGGCCTCGGCGAGGATGCGCACCTGACTGACCAGCGCCTCGTTGGCGCCGATATTGTCGGCGGCGAACCGCGGAATGGTCGTCCGAACGTCTCCGGCGGCGAATTCAGTTGCCCCGGAAACAGTTCCGGTCAGAAAGCCCTTGCCCAGCGGGCTGAACGGCACGAACCCGACGCCGAGCTCCGCGCACGTGGGCAACACTTCGGCCTCGGGATCCCTGGTCCACAGCGAGTATTCGCTCTGCACGGCCGTCACCGGATGCACGGCGTGGGCGCGGCGGATGGTCGCAGCACCGGCTTCCGACAGCCCGAAATGCCGCACTTTCCCTGCTTCGACGAGTTCGGCGACCGTGCCGGCGACGTCTTCGATGGGCACGTCCAGGTCGACCCGGTGTTGATAAAACAGGTCGATCACGTCGGTGCGCAGCCTCTTGAGGGAGGCGTCGGCAACCCGCTTGATCTGCTCGGGGCGCGAGTCGGTACCCACCATCTTGCCGTCGACGATGTTCCAGCCGAACTTTGTCGCGATCATGACCCGGTCGCGTAGCGGTGCCAGCGCCTCGCCGACGAGTTCCTCGTTGACGTAGGGGCCATAGACCTCGGCGGTGTCGAAGAACGTGACGCCGGCCTGCTCTACCGCGTGGCGCAGTACGCCGATCATGTCGTCGCGGTCGCCGGGGTTGGGGCCGTAGCTCTGCGACATCCCCATGGCGCCCAGTCCGATGGCCGAGACCTCCAGTCCCTGGCCCAGTGTGCGTGTATGCATGCTCATGCCTCCGGAATGTTGATGCCGTAGTTCTCGCGGGTGATGTCCTCGGGCTCGGGGCCGCCGCGGATGCCGGTGTCCAGCGCGTCGATGGCGGCCAGCTGCTCGGTGCTGAGGTCGAAGTCGAAGACGTCGAAGTTCTCGGCGATCCGGGACGGCGTGACGGACTTCGGGATCACCTGGCGGCCCTGTTGCAAATGCCAGCGCAACATGACCTGCGCCGGTGTCTTGCGATGTGCGGCGGCGATCTCGACGATGACCGGGTTCTCCAGGGTCGAGGTGTGTGGGCCCTCGCGGTAGAACGTGATGCCGCCGATCGGTGCCCAGGCCTGATTGAGGATGCCGTGCTCATCGTCATACGCCAGGAGTTCGGACTGGCGAAAGTACGGGTGGACCTCAATCTGGTTGATCGCGGGCACCACCTGGGTCTCAGTCAGCAGTTTGTCGAGGTGGGGCGGCATGAAGTTGGAGACGCCGATCGCGCGGACCTTGCCGTCGGCGTGGAGCGTCTCCAGCGCCTTGTACGCGCCGACGGTGAGCTCGAACTCGCCTGGCACCGCCTGGTGCAGGATCAGCAGGTCGAGCTGTTCGACGCCAAGCTTGCCGATGGCCTTGTCGTAAGCGTGCAGCGTGGCGTCGTAGCCGAAGTCGGTGATCCATACCTTTGTTTCGACGAAGAGGTCCTCGCGGGCCAGCCCGGACCGGCGGATCGCTTCGCCGACCTCGCGCTCGTTGCCGTAGGCCGCGGCGGTGTCGATGTGGCGGTAACCGGTCTGCAGCGCCGTCTCGACGGCGGCGATGGTCTCCTCCGATGCGGTCTGGAAGACGCCGAAGCCCAGCACGGGCATCTCGACGCCGTTGTTCAGGGTGAAGGCGGGAATGCTCATGTCCTCGACGCTAGGCGTCGCCGACGGAGCCTGGGAGTGCCTGATGAGCGGGGTATTGGGAGTACCTCCCAACGGGGTGCCGGCCTGCCTACGGTGGAGGTATGACCGCGATGGACCCCCACAGCGAGGTGCGTCAGTTCTTGAGTTCGCGGCGCGCGCGGATCAGCCCTGAACAGGCCGGACTTCCCGCGTACGGCGGCAACCGCCGCGTCAAGGGTTTGCGGCGTGAAGAGGTGGCGATGCTGGCCGGGGTGTCCGTTGACTACTACGTACGCATGGAGCGCGGCAACCTGGCCGGCGCGTCGGACAGCGTGCTGGACGCGCTCGCATCTGCGTTGCAACTCGACGAGGCGGAGCGTGAGCACCTTTATGCGCTCGCCAGGGCGTCCGGCGCGGGAGGCGGCCGCCGTAAGCGCAAGACGTCGGGGACGGTTCGTCCCGCCCTGCAACAGGTTCTCGATGCCATCACCGATGCGCCGGCATGGGTCCGCAACGGCCGCCATGACGTGCTGGCGATGAACCAGTTGGCCCGCGCGCTCTACGCGCCGGTGCTCGCCGATCCGCGTCGTCCAGCGAACACCGCGCGGTTCGTGTACTTGAACCGCGAAGTTGCCGAGCAGTTCTTCGTCGACTACGACACGATCGCCCGAGACGCGGCCGCGATGCTTCGCCTCGAGGCCGGTCAGAACCCGCACGACGAGGACTTGATCGCCTTGGTCGGTGAATTGTCGATGCGCAGTGAGCTTTTCAGGAAGCAGTGGGCGTCCCAGGACGTCCGCTTCCACCGATCCGGCCGAAAACGGCTTCGCCACCCCGCCGTCGGTCAACTCGACCTCGACTTCGAGGCGATGCAGCTTCCCTCTGACCCTGGGCTTCAGCTCAACATCTACACCGCGCCGGCTAACACGCCCACTGCCGATGGCCTCAAGCTGCTGGCGTCGTGGGCGGCCAGCCAAGACCACCTCGCCACCGAACAGGCCACGGCCAAAAGCTAAGACGCTCAGCATGCCCTTCTCGGAACCGTGGACCGACGTCGCGCCCCCGGAGTTGCCGCGCAACACCGTGAGCTACTTCTGGCGCAGCAGCGCCGAAACAACTAGCGAACACTGGTCGCCTCATCGACTGCAGCGATACCATGGCCGCGCTATGAAACCAGCCGACCACGTCGTGGCCCTGCGACGCGACAGCAACCGCATCGCCAATGCCGCCGAGGGACGACTCGACCGCATCGTGCCCACCTGCCCCGGATGGCAGCTGGCTGATCTGGTCTGGCATGTCGGGATCGTTCAGATGTTCTGGCGGATGGTGGCTCGCGGCGCACTATCGGGCCCCCAGGCCTGGAGTGAACCCGACCGCCCTACCAACGATGACCTCTTGACCTGGTTTGGTCACGGTGTGGAGCTAACTGCCACCATCCTGGAGGACCTGGACCCCGACAGACCGGCCTGGACTTGGGGCCGCCGAAACACCGTGGGCTTCATCGGGCGCAGAGTGGCCCAGGAATCCAGCGTGCACTGGTGGGACGCCGTCAACGCCATCGGAGCCAACGAGCCCATAGAACAAGCCGTCGCAGTCGATGGGGTCGATGAATTCCTCGACGAGGTACTGCCAGGTCTCTCACCTGACCTGGACGGGGCAGCCCAGATCATCTGCCTGCGCGCCAACGACACCACGGGCCAATGGACCGTCCGAACCGGAGATGGCTCGGTCAACAGGATCCGGACTATCGACCAGGCCGACGCAACGGTGACCGCGACCGCATCCGATCTACTGCTGCTTTTATGGGGCCGCCGACCACCCGATCAAGTGCAAGTCGATGGCAATATGACTGCGCTGCAACGCTTCCTGACCCGAGCTGACTTCTGACTCTAACTCCCGATAGCCGCCACCTCGAACCTAAATCACTCACAGAGTTTGCCGCGAACCGCGTTTCGGTGAAGGGCCCACTTAGATCGCCGTGGGGTCCGGCTCTGTATTGACGCAAGGCACAGACCCCGGACAATCCAATGGCGGTCGATCTTCATGGCAACACCCGTGTTCATGAAATTCATTACCGGTGTGTGGCCCTGAGCTGCGCGGGCAAATCGTCACGTGGTTGTCAGAGGGGGGCCCGTCGGACTGTTGCGCTCAGCTAGGTGGTGTAATCGACAATCTGCTCTGGTCACCACTGCGTAATGCCGCCACGTGGTCGGCGAGGTTGGTCATCTCGATCAGTGAAGTGCCGCCCTGGATTCCTGCGAGTATGGCGGCCTCGGTCTGCTCGATTTGCGCTGCCTGGTCCAGGCACGCCTCGAGCCGTGCGCGTGGGGCGATGACGATCCCGTCGTCGTCGGCCACAACGATATCGCCGGGCGTCACCGGCAGCCCTCCGAAGGCGATCTGACCACCCACATTGGGCACCGCGTCCGATCGCCCCGCGTTAGGCACCGAGCCACGAGCCCACAGCGGTAGCTGCGGAGGTAGACCGCCGCGGTCGCGCACGTAACCGTCGACGAGGATTCCGCCGAGTCGGCGGCGGTACGCTTCGGCCGCCAGCAGCTCGCCGAGTGCTGCCAAACGTGAGCCGCCCGTTTGCACGACCAACACGTCACCGGGAGCCGCATCGTTGATCGCCCACAACGTGGAGAGGAACTCATCGGTCGCAACGGCTGTGTATGCGGGTCCGCATAGTCGTGCGCTCGCCGTAATGGGCCGGATCGCCGGATCGGCAACCGGTAGCGACTTGTCGACATCACAGAGCGTGCTGACTGGCAGCCCGGCAAGAGCATCCATCATGGGACGGCATCCTAATCCCCTAATCCCCTAATCCCCTAATCCCCTAATCCCCTACTCCCAGCCTTCTCGGCAAGCGCTGCCACTCCAACAACCTCTGGATCAACGTCCAACGTGCTGAGATGGGCACGCTCACATCAGGATTAAAATTTCACCTGACGTTTGACTGTGTCCCTTCGACCAGATGCCGCGTTTCGCGGTCGATGCGGGCCCCTGCGTACATCCGTCGCTGTGACGAAATGGCGCCGCTTCCATCTCAACGTTGGGGCCCCTCGGTCCCCGCCGGGCGCACCGTCATCTTAGTCACGCACCACATCGAAGAGGCGGTGTACCTAGCTGATCGGATCGTTTTGATGTGCGCTAATCCGGGTCGGATCGAAGAGATCTACCCGGTACCGGTCGAGCAGCGTCGCATGCGCGACGCAATCGACGGCGCGGACTTGCGTAAAGCAATTACAGCGCAGATGCACCAAGCGTCAGGTGGTTAATGTTCGCCCGACAGGTGACGCAATCAACCACCCAGCCCGATCCGCCTCGAAGCCAGCTGACTGAATGCGCGCAGCGTGCGTGAGCGCGTCCGTCGTTTAGGAAATGCGCTCTCGGAGAGGGAACTCGCGCCTCAATGGTTAGAGTCTTGTTTGGTCGTGACGGACAATCGAAATAGGTGTTGAAAACCGTCAACACATCGGAATTGAACACTTGGGTGCCCTTGGTGCGGGTGCTGGACGCGGCTCAGGAGCAGGTCGCGGCGCACGAGGCGGCGCGCCGTGTACGGGCGGTGCTTGCCGTGCGGGCTGCTGCGGAGCCACGTCCGGCACCCGCGGAGGAGGTGCCTGGTGGATGGCCGCCCGCGGAGCAGGTGCCTGGTGGACGGGCGCCTGTCGAACCGGGGCCTCGGGAGCAGGAGCCTGGTTCTTGGGAGCCGGAGCGTGCTGCGCGGGTGGTTCCGGTGCGGTCCGCTGCTGCGGTGGCTCTTGCGGTGTCGGTGTCGCTGGGCGGGCGCGCGGTTCCGATTCCGGCGCCTGCGGAATTGGATCGGTCTGGGGCGCCGAGTGCTCGCGAGGAGGAGCCACCGCTGGGTTGGGTGGAGTCGCTTGTTTCGGCGGCGGCGCCACGTCGACGTTCGGAGAGCCGGACTTCGGCTGGATTGCTATCGGCCCTAAGGAGGGATCGGCGTCCCTTCCCGGCGCAGTTTCGGCCGGTGTGCGCTCCGGCCTTCTCTGTGGCCGGGCGACCTTCGGCGGTGTGTAGACGGGCACCGGCGAAAGCTTGGGTGCGGTAAACCCGGGTGACACCTTCGACGGCGGCGCGGTCGGCGCGGGCGCCGTCAATGCCGGTGGTGCAAATGGTGTTTGGTGGTTCGCTGTGGACGTGGCGGGCCGTTTCCCAGGCGTTGACGCCGACGGCGACCCGATGGAGACTGTGGTCCGCGGGCTGAGTTCGTTGGTGAAATCGCGGGCGGACTTGTCCGCGAGGTCCTTCATCAGTGACCCGGACCTGCTTGTCGCCTTGTCGTTGGAGATGAACTGCGTCAGTGAGGCGTTCAGGTTCACCACCGGGGATGAGGAGTGGACGTTGACATCGTTGACTGCCTTGGTAGTGGCCAGCGGTGCCCAGTCGCGTTTTCGCGGATCGTGCCAATCCCGATTCATGTTCCAATTTTGGTACAGGTTCGGGTGGAATCCGTGGGCGTGGTCCCACTGCGTGCGGTGGTACACCGGGTCGTCGTTCTGGAACTTCCACTGGTAGTACTGCTCGTAGGGGTGGTGGCGGTTGTACCAGTCCTCATTGCGTGGGTCACCGGGGTGGTCGCGTCGTTGACCCCAGTCGTTGCGGCCGCCGCGGTCCCAGCCGTCGCGGTCGTAGCCTGCCCAGTTGTAACCCGCCCAGTTGTAGCCCCGGCGGTCGTAGCCCCAGCGGTCGTAGCCCCAGCGGTCGTAGCCCCACCGGTCGAAGCCTAGGAAATCGAAGCCGTACTGGTTGTAGCCGCTGAGGTCGTAGTTGTACCAGTCGGTGGGGTCGTAGCCGTAGAGCTGTCCCCACGACGGGTCGTAGTAACCCAGGTCGTCGAGGTTCGGTGTCAGCGGAGGATCGTAGGGCTGCGGCCAGTCGGCCGCAGGGGCATCCGGAACATCGGGCGGTGGTGAGATGAAGTCCTCGGGTGCCACGCTGCCGGCGCTATCCGAGATCGGATATCCCCAGGAGGGCGCCGCATCCGGTGTCTGTGGCGGGTTGCCCGGGTCGGCGGCCGGCGGTGCAGGAGGTGGTGCGGGCAACGCGGGCAGTTGTTGCACCGAATCGGGCGTGTACTGCAGAAGTTGTTGTGTCAGTTGCAAATAGAGGTTCTGCAGGCTGGTCCGCTGAGGTGATGCTGACAGGTAGTCCAAGTCCTGCTTGGCCTGATTGAGTGACGTGCGGGCATCGGTCAGCTCATCGGGTGTGGGCTGCTGTCCGCTGCCGAGGACATCCTGCGCTTTCTTCAGATCGTTGACGACGGCGGCCAGGGCAACGTCTTGCGCGTGCCCGGGAAAGACCGTCTTCTCGGCCCCCCATAAAGCGCCTCCCGGTGAGGTCTCGTACGTTGCGCCCAGGACACCCGCGACCAGTAACACGGCCAATCCGCCCGCGATGGCCGTCTTGCCCCGGCGCGACCGAGGTATGAGCCTGCGCCACCGCGACGCAGGCTCGGCTGACTGCACAACGTACTCGCGGGCGGGTGGGGGACTGAGAGTCGTCATGCTGACCTCCTCGACAACGGGCCGGTAGCCCTGGTCGCGTCGCTCGCGACCGCGCGATTTCGGATGCTTAAATACTTGTTGGTTCCGGCCGATACGCACGCCTGCCACGATTACTAAGCACAACTAAAATCTACGCAGTCCCGCCCCGCACACCCAGCCTCCAGGCGGAATTCTCATCAAGCCACAGCTCTCGCATAGAGACGCACAGGAAGCAGTCGGCGTGGTCGACGCCAGCTCCCCGAACGTTCAATCCTGCGAGGCACGTCGAATGGATGATCGGCCTGGACGGGACCTGCGGCCGCGCTGTGAGCGCGTGATGATGCACTCGGCGACAGCTCGAAATGCCTCCGTCACAGCCCCTTTGGTCGGGCTGTGACTTGGGCTAGCCACCCGTGCTTGCAGCGAAGATTGACAGAGTGGGTTCTCGCTGTGACGACTAGGCGCGCAGGGCCCCGCTTTCAACTGTCGCTCACGCACGCCGCCGCCTCGACCGCCATGGAGTCCGGCCGGGCGGCGTTCACGTTGACGGACGAGTGGACATCGGCGATGCCAGTTCGTAGCCTTTCCGGGACGCACGCGCCGGACCAGGATCGGTCCCTGATGCCGAAGGATCGTGACAAGCCGAATGACCCGGGTGTGCCATTCACTTCGGCGAACAGCGTATGGTTCGGCAGCCGCGGTACTGGTGCTGTCGATGTCGATGGGCGGCGTGATGGCGGACCCGGCGGCTGACGCGTTGGCGAGGCTCAACGAGTTGTCCCGTCAGGCGGTGCAGAGTCGCGATGCCGTCACGACGGCCCAACGCGAGTCCGACGCCAGACTGGCTGCCCAGACTGCTGCCGAAGACCGCCATCGCGCTGACCTGGCCGCCCTCGAGGTTGCGAACTTCCAACTCGAGCCCTTTCAGGCCGCGGTCGACCGACTGGCGGCTATGGCGTACACGAGTGGAGGCACCGGTCAATTCGCAGCGGCGCTGACCGCAGCCTCCCCGCAACAGCTGATCGACCAGCTGTCGCTGCAGCGGGTGGTAGCCGATCAGACGGCCGACCAGATGAAGGCCTTCAGTGCTGGGCGTGAACGCGCGGCCGCCGCCGCCAGGACGTCAGAGGCGTCGGCCGCCGACGCCCGCGCCGCGGCCGAGCAGGCCGCGGCGGTGCACGCCGGCCTGCAGGCCAAGTGGCGTGAACTGCTGCGTCAGATCACCGCCGCGGAGGTGCAGTACGCGGCGTTGACACCGCAGCAGCAAGCGGTGGTCGACGCCGCGAGCTCGGTTCCGCCGCCGGCGCCGAGTGCGCCCGCTCCGTTAGACCCGCCGATTGTCGCGACGCCTGGCGATGTCGGCCCGTCCCTCGCAGCGGCCGTTGTAGACATGCCGGAGGCGTTGCCCGTCGGAGTCGCGTCCGAGGCCGGGCTGCAGGCCAACACCATCCTGGCGGCGCGGGCCGTCAGCGCGAGGTTCCCCCAGATTGCCGACATCGACGGCGTCCGACCGGACTCGAAGCCATGGCATCCGAGCGGTCTGGCGATCGACATCATGATTCCCAACCCCTCAAGCCCAGAGGGCATCGCGCTCGGAGACGAGATTCTCGCGTTCGCGATGAGTAATGCTGCCCGATTCGGATTACAGGATGTGATCTGGCGCGGCACGTACTACACGCCGGGCGGTCCGCGGGGCTCGGGTTACGGCCACTATGACCACGTGCACATCACCACGACACCACGCCGGTAACCGCGGACGAGTGACTACAGTGCGCGCGGAGTGATCTCCCCGCCCGACCCCTTGATCGTCGACTTCGCGCGCTTCTCAGCCCGCACCGGCTTCCCGCCCCGCACGAACCCGGTTGCCGAGATTGACGCCGACAGCAGTGCGTCCTCACCGTTGACGAATGGGTGGAACCCGACGCCGGCGCCACCGCGACCCTTCAGCGGAATGTCGGCGACTTCGGTTACCTTGAAACCCTTTTCGGACTTGGACAGGATGGCCTCGCCGTTCTCGCACGACACAGGCAGCGCGGCGATCACCTCGTCACCATCGCCCGCCAGCTTCACACCGGCCACCCCGTTGCCGGCCGCCCCCTGCGGATTCACCGCGGTGGGGTCGATCCGCAGCACCTTCCCGCGGCGAGTCACCAGAGCCAGGTGGTATCCATCGGCCAGCACGCCTGAACGCACCAGCCCGATGATGTCCGGGGCCACCGGGATGTCGCGGATCTTGTAGGGCAGACCGCTACCCGTGGTGAACTTGACACGTCCGTCGGTCCACACTGCCCATCCAAGACCCGAGGTGAGCAGGTCTCCGTGGCTGTCGGAGAACACACCCCGATCGTCAAGCCGCCAGGCGGCGTTGACCTTCCGCTCGCGCGGCCCGTCCTCCTCGAAGCCGGACGCCACGGGAGTGGCCTCGTAGTCCAGCACGGTGCGACGGTCGAACTCGGCGCCCTTGAACAGTTTTGCGGTCTCCACCAACTCCTGGTCGATCACCTTCCGGCGCGCATCGGGGTTCGATACCAACTCGGTCAGCTCAGCGAACTCCGCGTCCAGCTTCTCTGCTTCGGCCTGCAGTTCAATCACGTCGAGCTTGGTCAGCCGCCGAAGCTGAAGCCCTAGGACATAGTTGGCCTGCTCTTCGTCGATCCTGAACCGCTCCTGCAGCCCCTGCCGCGCATCGTCGACGGTGTCGGAGCTGCGGATTACCGCCACCGCGGCGTCGATGTCCAGGTGGATGGTCATCAAGCCCGCCACCAGATGGCGCCGCGCGGTGACCTTGTCCAGTCGGTACTCACTGCGCCGCAGCACCACCGAATCGCGAAGGTGCAGGAATGCGGAGATCAGTTCCCGCACCGACCACCAGCGCGGCACCCGGTCCTCGTCGAGCGCGACCAGGCTGGCGGCGAACGTCGACTCCAGCGGGGTCAGAGCGAGCAGCTGGTCACGGATCATCTCGGCACTGTGCCCGCGCTTGGCCGTGACCACGATCCGCAGCCCGTTGCGCCGGTCGGTCAGATCGGACATATCGGCCACACCCGGCATCTCGCCTGACTCGACGAGGGCCCGGATCCGGTCCTGCACAGTGTTACTCGCGACACCGGGCGGCAGTTCGGTGATGATGCAGTTCTTGCCGTCCACCGACACGGTGCCGCGCACCGTGAACGCTCCGCGGCCCGTGGTGATGTACTCCCGCAGTCCGGTTGTGCCGACCACGGTGGCCCCACATCCCCAGTCGGGGCCCGGAATCAGCTTGACCAACGTGTCGTCAGTCGTGTTCGGCCTGGCCAGCAGCGCCCGACAGGCCGCCATCACCTCGCGAGGATTGTGAGCCGGCACCTTGGTGGCCCAGCCCTCGGCGATGCCCACGGCGCCGTTGCACAGCAGCACCGGCCACTGCGCCGGCAGCATCGTCGGCTCGGTCCACTCGCCGTCGAACGTCTGCACCATCGGTACCGCGTGATCGTCGAGTTCCGCAGTTAGCGCGGCACCGGGTGCCGACAGCCGCATTTCGGTGTAGCGGTCGGCCGCGGGAATGTCACCTTGGATGCGGGGGAACGCTCCCTGTCCGTCAATGACTTTCACGCGCTGGAACTCAGCGGCCATCAGCGCCGCGGCGCCGTACATCGACGCACCGCCGTGCGGGTGCAAATTTCCCGTGACCGCCGAACAGACCTTCGAGGACTTCTGCGGCTTGTTGCCGGGCAGGAGTTTCGAGTCGTGCATCTGGTAGAGCAGGCGCCGCTGGCCCGGCTTGAGACCGTCGAACGCGGAGGGGATGGCGCGGTCGCTGACGCTGTAGAGCGCGAAGGTCAGCTGGTAGCGGTTCCAGTAATCGTCGGCACTCTGGTCGAGCACCAGGTCGGGGTTCTGTTCGATGACGGCGGTCACAATGCGCTCCTAGTCGAGGTCCAGCGACGCGGTGTCGACACGGGAGGCGATGTCTGCCATCCACGTGCGTCGGCCCTCCGGCGGTCCGCCGAACAGAGTGTGATGCAGATTCTTCTCACCGTCATCGAGGTGCACGCGAATCACGGTGCGCCGCTGCGGGTCCAACACAGTGTTCCAGAAGTCGTCGGCGTCCATCTCGCCGAGTCCCTTGTTGCGCTGCACTTCCACCCTGCGTTTGGACGTGGCCTTCATCTGAGCCACGGCGGCGTCGCGCTCGGACTCGTCCTGGCAGTACACCCGCTGAGTCCCGTCCTTCACGACGAAAAGCGGTGGCAGCGTCACGTAAACCATCCCGGCGTCGACGAGTGGCCGGTAGAAGTCCAGGAACATCGAGATGAGGCTCGAGTTGATGTTGCCTCCGTCGGGGTCGGCGTCGGAGGCGAACAGGATCCGGTCGTACCGGCACGCCTCCGGGTCGCAGTGGTCACGTACCCCGCAGCCCAGGATGCGTTCGATCGAGTCGAATTCGTCCTTGACCCGCGCCTTGCTCACAGTGAATCCGAACACGTTGGGCGGCTTACCCTTCAGCGGGAAGGCGGCCTGGAACGTCGCGTCCCTGGCCGCCTTGATCGTGCCCAGCGCCGAGTCGCCCTCACACAGGAACAGCTCGGCACCCGACCCACGTCCGGTCTCCCGGCTGGGCAGCAGCTTTGGGGGCAGCGACAGATTCGTCCCAAGACCCTTGGCCTTCGATGCCGCCCTGGCGCGGGCCTTCGCGCCCTCGGCGCTGCGCCGCGCCCTGGCGGACTCGAGGGCCAGCTTGGTCCACAGCGTCACGGTGTCGCCGTTGGCAGGGTTGGCTGCCCAGATGGTGACGCCCCGCGCCACGTCGGGGGCCATCGCCACGTTCAGTGACCGCGACGACACCGCGGTCTTGGCTTGGGAGTCCCACGACACGTCAGGTGCGCGGGTGTCGACGGCCAGTGCGGTGACTGCGGCGAAATCCTGTGGTTCCGGGCCCTCCTCGCCTTTGGCCAGTCCCAAGTCGCGGATCCGGGAAGCCCTTTCTGCCAGAGCTTCTGACAGTCCCTTCACCGCGGCCGTCAGATGGGATCCTCCGCCGGGGGTTCGTACGGTGTTGCAGAACGCGGCCACGGTGGCCGGTTCAGCAGGACCCGCGCTCAGCGACCAGCGGAAAGGAGTGGGGCCACGCCCGGTGGTGTACTCGCCGCGGCCCTCCACGGTGGCCCGCACGCTCGGCACGGAGGTGTCGCCGGCGGCACACATGAGGTCCAGCAGTGGCTCGGTGCCCCACGGGCCGCTGAACTGCTCGAGCAACTCCGGCCTGACCTCAGCGCCGGGCCAGCCTTCGTCGACGACCACGAGGTGCACTCCTGTCGACATCCGTGCTGCGGCGTGCGCCCGCAGCAGCACCTCGCCGATGTCGATGCTGGAATCCGGCACCACCGCCGGGTCGAACAGGATCCGCACCGTGGTGCCGTGCGCGTGGGGTTTGCGGTTGCCGGAGCCGCGCAGCTTCTGCGTGTCGGCGCGGGTGAACGGGGCGTTCGGGTCGAAGTCCTTGCCCTCGAACTCGCCGGGGTAGCCGCCGCCGAAACTTTGCAAGTAAGTCTTTCCCGCCCGGCGCACCGTCACGTCGGTACGTGCGGAGATGAACACCGCTGCCGCGGCACCGATCCCATTCAGTCCGGCGCCCGTGCTGGCGGCGTCGCTGTGTGCGGAGAACTTGCCGCCCGCCCGTGCGGTACCCAGCGTTTTGACGATGCCGTTCTTCCCGTTCACGGGGTCTGAGTCGACGGGTAGGCCGCGGCCGTCGTCGGCAACGCTGACTGATCCGTCGACGTGCAACGTGATCGTCACCGTGGAACCACCGTGGCTGGGATCGGCGACCTCTTCGATCGCGTTGTCCACCAGCTCCCGCAGCGCGGTGTTGAGCACGTCCAGACCGAGGTTCACCGCAGGGCGCAGACGTGTGTGCTGGACATCGTCGAGCTCGGTGATGTCGGCGGCGGTGTAACTCACTGCTGGTCCTTCCCATCAGGGCAGAGGCGTGCCGAGGCGAGGGCAGCACGGGTGGCGTACGCATTCTGCCCCGAGCCGCCGACACCTGACCGCATCGTCCGGTCCGTGTCGTCGCGGTCTACGAAGGACTGAACTGGCGCTTGCAGCGGATTGGCAAGCGCTCGCGACACGCCGACGTCTTGTCAGATTAGTCCGGCGATTCCTGTCAATCTTCGCTGAATCTCGACGACGGACGGACCGCCCCCAAAGAGATCGCGGCGATCACCGATGGCTGAAAAGAGAGCGCACGTGTCTGCTTCGGGCACCCACCACGATGTCGGCTTCACCGACGACTACCACCAGCGCCAGATGGAGTATGAACACCACGGCGACCCCATGGTTCCGCGCCCACAACGCTTCAGCCAGTACACCCGCTCGCTGATGAAGGCACTCGACGTCCTGTTCACAACATTTGGGGGCTGCGACCCGCCGTCGTCGAAGGCACCAAGGACATCGCGCCACCAACCGCCATCCGCGACCTCGACAGCCCACGATTGCTCGGAACTCACCGCGCCGGAAAGCGACGTTCAGAGGTGGGCAACACCGAGTTCTACGCGCTGATCTGGATGCCGCCCGCCGCACAGCGCGCGGGCGACATCGTCCTCATCGACTCCACACACTTCACCACCATGTTCCGGGGGCAAGCTCAACCATGAAATGACGTTCCACCCACCAGGCCCCACGGCTTCGGCGAGGACGAGCCGAACGAGTTCGTCTAGCCGGACGCAGGCGCACGTGCGGTGCGCGTGAACGGCGCGGAATCAGGGCGTGCACGTCAGTCCGGGGACGTCAATTCCAGTACTGCAGCGCCTCGACTGTCGCGAAGGTGGTCAACGACGCGGCGTACACGATCACGGCGACTGCGGTACCGCGCAGGCTGATTCGCAGACCGGCGCCGTCCACCGGGTCCAGCCAACGGCGGCACCATGACGCCGCCGTTGGCATCAACCACCATTGCATCAATGCCACGCTGACCACCTGGACGAGCCAAACCGACAGCCACGGCTCGGCGCCCAACCCCGCGATCACCGGTGTCACGAATCTCGACATCAGCATCACCATGGGGTAGAGCACCATCAGGAGGAGCATCGCCGTCTTCCAGCTCGGCGTCATCTGCGGCTTGCCGTTCACGTTGCGCACCGTGGTACCGAACGGGGTGGTCTTGGCGAACACCGCGAAATCCCTCGTCAGACTCGACCGCACCGGCGGCAACACTTCGTTGCGCTGCGGGGACCGTAGCCATGCCGACAACTGGGGTTCGGTGCGAAACCGGATCATCGAGTTCCATTTCCCAAGCGCGCCCGGCCGGAAGATGGCCGTGCCCTCATAACCGGGGAACTGGGAGGCGGCCATCGTCAGCTTGACGTGGGCAGCCTGGAAGTCGGCCTCCATCCCGCTGGACACGCTGGAGTAGACGATCGCCACACCGGTCGGTATCACCGCACCATCGACGATCACCAAATCCGAAGTAAGCCGCAGAAATCCACGCGCGGCGGCGCCCCGCACCAAGTACTTCCACGTCGCCCCGTCGAGCCACAGATGGAGCAACTCCTCGGATTCGAAGGTGACGGCAACCGCCCAGTCCAGCGGTGCATCGTCAGAGATCGATGCGGCTAATGCGAAGAATCCCTGCGCGGCCTCCGCAGCGGATCGCACGTCGCAGATCCACCCATCGAAAACTTCGGGGTCGGCGGCACGCTCGAAGTTCGTGACGGCCATGGCGTTCACCGCGATCCACCGCCACGACGCCGAATCGCCGGCCCGCGATGGACCGGCCTCGCAACCTCATCGGCCATGCGATTCTCCTCCATTGTGGGTCGGCCACGCTGGAGTACCAGTCAACCCGAGGTTGTGCCTTCTGCTACTCGATCGTCTTAAAGAGGCCACATGCGACGCACAAAACCTGGCTCGCGGTTCGGCATCATCCGGGATTGCGACGACCGCGAGTCCGGCACTCACGAGTTGAGCGTGCCCTGAGACCGGGTGCTGTCAGAGTAGCTTTGCAAACTTTATGGCCGATTCTCACTTCAAATGTCCACATGATGTCTAAATGGACACGAAGTGAGATTCACCGCGCATAGCTACACCGGTCGGAAGATCGGCACCTGCTTGCCAGCGCCGTCAGCTGAGTGGTCGAGGGTATTGATGGCATTGTGTCTAAGCATTGCGTTGAGGGCATACTGCATGTTCTTGCTGGAGATGTTGTACAGGCCTTTATATGGGTTGACGATATCGATTATCGCAAAAATCATGCTGCTCAAGGTAGTCGCTGACAACGTGATTGCGATTATCACCAGCGGATTGGCTGGCGCGCGAAGGCCGAGACATATGAATATCATCATGATCCAGCCGACCAGCATTCTGAGAAAGGGTGGCGGCAGCGAGTTCTGAGGCGCCAGGAGCAGAGACCATCGGGCCCTGGCGAACTCTTTATATTGATCGAAGCAATCCACCGCTAATCGTTCGTGCAATGGATCGGGTGATTTCAAGCCGATGATCCCCAGCTCGATGCGGTTCACGAGATCACTCAGCACCCGCGTTGCTTCATCCCTCGACAATTTGCGCACATCTGGGTAGTTCACCTCCGTCGGGATGTCGTCCGCCCGCCAAAAATTGACAATCGCGGCGGCGGTAAAACTTTGGAGTTGTCTACGCATCTGTTCAGATTGTGGGCCATAATTGCGCATTGATTGGTCGAGTCGAATCAGCTGCCCGGCGAATATCGACCAATGCTCCTGAGTCGCGTCGATAAAGCTCTTTGTCGCGTTAATAAGCAAACCGATCACGATCGCCGTTATCGTCACCAGAAACGAGATGATCAAGCCCATAGAGTCGAGCGCGCCCGGCTGCGCATAGCACTCGAGCAACTGAGACTTCAACAAGTAACCGACCGCCGAGCTTCCGCAGAGGAGACCGAACACAATCAGCGCCCTCAGGATACTAGGCATCGTCGCTGTACCAATGCATCTGTAAATTCACTCGTCTCTGCCACACAACTTGGCCTACAATTCCTACGACGTCTATCTTGTACTTTGTCTGGACAATATTGGCCGACTATACGAGGCCACCTTGACGCGCTTCCTTTTCATGGTTGGCGGTCAGTCACGACGTCCTGTCGATCGCTGGGCTTCGTCGAGTTGTCGGCGACGGCTCCACTGGCGCCGCTAATGCGGTGCGGGTATCTCGAACAGGTTGAGCGTTGTGCATACCGTGTGGTAGATGCCGACGAGGATGGCGATGTCGGCCAAACCCTTTGTTCCAAAGTAGTTTTGGGCCTGCCGATAGAGCGTCTCGTCGACTCGGTGAGCGGTGGAAAGCTGCCGCGTCAGCTCTGCGGCGACCTTCTCGTCCTGGCTGAGGTCATCTGGTATTGCACCGCTGGCCAGCGCCTGCACGGCGACCTCAGAGATGCCGGCTTTCTTGGCTGCTGCGGAATGGGCGTACAGCTCATACTCGGACTGCCAGACCGCGCCCACCGCCAGGATCACCACTTCGCGCAGCCGCGGGCTCAACGACGTGTGCTCCCGCTCGCCCAATAACAGCTCGGCAGACGCTGACGTCATGGCCGGGTTGAGCAGCGCGGGGTTGAACGGGCCGATAAATCGGCCGTCGTCGGTGGTGCTGTGGAAACCAGTGTCGCTGGCCCAGGGGGCCACGGTGCTCGTCATCTTGTCGAAGAGTTCTCGTTGCGCCCCAACAAAATCGGTGGGATCTGGCAGGGGCAGGCGTCCGCCCAAGGCGTCGCTGTGATCGGTCATTTGATAGCTCCTTTTCTAGGTAGGTTCTTCTTGCGTCGTGTCGAGTCACATCGATAGGTGGCCGACATGATCACTGGGACTGTCGACTTCGTGGAACACCGGGATGGCTCGGCAGAGCGCTTCGACGCTGCGACCGGCTTGCATGACCGCGCGGTCCGGCCGCACGATGGCGGCGCTGGCGCGGGCTTTGCGCAGCCAACCGTCAAGATCGCTGCCAGGGGCGGCTAGGACGACGGCGGCTCCGCGGCTGCTGAGCTCGATTCGCTGCGCATCGGTGAGCTGCGATGAGGTGACCAGCGCGAACCGGTTCCCGACCACCTCGTCGAATCGCAGGCCGTCCTGCAGCACCGGGTTAGGGCACAGTGTTCCGGTGACGCCACCGGCGGTGCGGGATTTGATCACCAGTTCGGAACTGCGCAGACCGGGGGCGACGCCGTCGGCGGCACTGACCCGGAGACCAGGCAGACGCAGGTTCTGCATGCGCGGGAACACCACCTGGCGGATCAGGTCGCCGATGCGCCCGCCGCCGGTCATGGCCGCTCCCATGGACACGGCCATCAAAATCATGGCTGCCGCGTGCAGTTTGCGTTCTCGTTCGTAGGTGTCCAGCACGCTGTCGGGCAGGGTGCCGCCGAGCACGCCGACCAGTTTCCAGGTCAAATTCAGCGCGTCGCGCAGGCCGGCAGCCATGCCCTGGCCGACGAACGGCGGAGTCAGGTGTGCGGCGTCCCCGAGGAGGAACACGCGACGGTTGCGCCAGCGATTGGCCACTTGCGCCCGGAAGGTGTAGGCAGTCACCCGCACCAACGTCAACGCGTCGATCGGTGTGTCTCCCAGCCAGGGCCGGATGAGCGACTCGACGTCGGCCAGAGTCCGGTAATTGGCTACGGTCTCACCGTCGACAAGCTGAAACTCCCAGCGGTAGCGCGTCTCTGAGACCCGCATGTAGGTGCCGGCACGCTGGGGGTTGCACAGCTGGTGGCAGCCCTCCCACTGGTTGAGTTCGGCGTCGGTGTTGACGTCGATCACGAGCCAGTCTTGGGTGAACGGCAGCCCGTACATGTACGCCCCGATGGCCGCGCGGGTCGGGCTGCCGGCGCCGTCGCAGCCCAGCACGTAGCTGGCCTGCACGCTGTGCTCGCCGCCGCGCACCCGATCCAGAAAGCTCACCCGCACCCGGCCGGGCTGTGGCTGGGTGATCGAGGTGACCTCCACGTTGCCGTGGATGGTGACCTGGGGGTAGCGCTTGAGGTTCGCGCGTAGCAACCCTTCGAGCTCGGGCTGGTCGAACATGTTCATCTGCGGGAAGCCGTTGGCGCTGGACTCGGTGCTGCGCGGGATCTCGCTGAGCACCCGCATGTTCGGGTCGATCAACCGAAGACCGTGTGCTGGCCGGCGGTGGGCGGCGAACTCCGCGCCGATGCCCAGCCGGGCCAGTATGCGGTACACCTCGTCGTCGGCGTGCACCGCCCGCGGCAGGGGGTAGACCGTCTCATGGCGGTCCAGCACCAGGCACTCGACGCCGTACTGGGCCAGCAGCGTCGCGGCGGCGATGCCGGTCGGGCCGGCACCGATGATGACCACGGGGACAAACTCCGGCGCGCCGTTGTTCTGAGTGCTCATTTGTACACCACGACATTGCGCTGGACGCCGAGGTCGATGGCGCCGTCGTCGGTAGCGACCGTGGCCTCGACCACATCGCCGTCGTGCAGATACGCGGGGTTCTTCTCGAACTGCGCGGTCAAGAAAACCCCGAGATCCGTGTCACCCTTTGGCGTTTTGCCGTGCAGGGTCAGTGCGGTGCCCACCGGAGTTCCGGTCAACAGGATGTCTCCGGCGTCGACCTTCTGGAACTTCGCCAGCGCCTGCAGCGCCTGCACCGGCGGGTAGAGGATGTCGCCCTCGACGACCATGTCCTGGCGCACCTCGCCGTTGACCGACAGCCGCAGCCGCAGCTCACCGAAACGCTTGAGTTCGTCGGCGTCGACCAGCACCAGCGCCGGCCCAACCGGGGTGAAGGTGGGATAGGACTTCGACTCGAAGAACTGCTGCTTGGTCAGCTGCACATCGCGCGCCGAGATGTCATCGGTGACAACCAAACCCACCACGAAATCGGCCAGGTTGGCGGCGGTGACCTCGGTTCCCACGGGCAGCTCGCGGCCGAAGACCAGACCGATCTCGAGCTCGTAGTCCATCAGCTTCACATGCGACGGCTTGACGATGTCGCCGAATGGCCCGGTGACAGACCCGGACGCCTTGCGGAAGAAGGTCAGAGGGGTCTTGGCGGGGTCGCGGCCGACGTCTTTGACATGCGAGGCGTAGTTGGTGGCCTGAGCCACCACGCGACACGGCGTCGTGATCGGGGACAGCAGCGCAAGGCTCTCCACCGGCACGGTGTCGGTGCTCTTGGCAGCGGTGTCGATGGCCGCGCGGTCGGCCAGCAACTCGGCGGTGGTGCTCGCGTCGGTGTCGATGCGAGCCGCACCGGAGGTGGTCTGCACCCACCATGCGTCGGCGGTGCGTAGGACTGATGTGCTCATAACCGGTTTCTTCTCTCTTTCAGTTGGTGTTGGTTAGGTTTTGGCGACGGCGAACAGCCCGCGCAGTGCGGACAGGTCGAATTCGTTGTCGTGGCGTAATGCATCGACCATCAGGGCGAGTTCAGCCGCGGTCTCGCGCGCTGATCCGAGGCCGAGGAAGTCCTTGCTCGGCGGCGGTCCCCACTGATACAGGCCGGAGGCATGCATCGCGGCCCAGCCGGTCTGCAGGGTGTTGTCGAACATGTCGCCGTCCGCATAGTGCTCCACCAAGAAACCGTCCGGGTCACGCCAGTAGTCGAAGATCTGGCTGCCTTCGATGTGGCGGCCGATGCCCCACGAGCGGAAATACCCTTGCTCGCGCAGGTGTTCGCCGCCGGCGGCCAGCGCGTCGAGGTCGGCGACCTCGTAGGCGGAGTGCATGTAGCGCTTGACCGGACCCAGCGCCATGGCCAGGGTGTGGTGATCGGCGGGGACAGAGCCGCGATCGCAGCGGATGAAGCTCAAGATCGGCCCGCGTTCGCGCTGGCCGGGGTAGTAGGAGAAGTCGCTGACGATCATGCCGAAGGTGTCGAGGTACCAGTTCAGCGCCTCGATGTACTTCGGCGTCTGCACCACGATGTGTCCGAGCCGCTGGACATTGGTGGGCACCCGCGGCGGGCGCTGCATCGCGTTGGTCCGGACCTTCTCGTGGCCGAAGTTGAACTCGTGAGGCGTCTGTGCGGTGGGCAGTGCCTCGAGCTCGTGGGTACCCGACACCACGCGCACCGGCAGCCCGCTCGGGTCGACCAGATCAACGGTCACCCCGCCGAGCGACTCCGGCAGCGGGTGAACGTTGGTCCCCGTCGCGTCGGCCAGCCGCACTAAATCGGATTGCTCGGCGGCCAAAAAGGCCGGCCCGAGGAACTTCTCGCGCTGGCCGCGGCGGATCAGCACGCACGGCGCCCCCGCGTCGCTGCCCCGCAGGTGCAGCTCGTCCTTGGTGCGCAGCACCGTCGCGAACCCAAAGGAGTGGGCAAACGCCTCGGCCTTGACCAAGTCCGGCTTCTCGAACTCGAGCCAGAGAACGTCGTGGACTTTGATGATCGGGCTGGCCGAGCGCCCTGGGTGTTCTCCTGGGCGAGCGCCCTGCTCGCTGTGCAGATCATTGTGCGCGTTGTGCGCGCCGATGAGTTGGTCGGTCATGGGTCTTTCTCCTAGATGTGTTGGGGTGGGCGGGAATTGACGCGGGCGACCTTCGAACCCCAGGAAATGACCTCAGGGCTGGCGTCCTCGTTGGGTACTTGGCATTCGATGAGGACTGGGCCACCCGTGTGGGCACGGGCTGTGGTGATAGCGTCGGCCAGTTCTGCTGGCGTGGTGGCCGTCAGCCCCAGGCCGTGGCCGTCGTCGGCGTTGAACACGTCGATCAGCCCGGCGTAGTCCCAGTTCTTGTAGTAGTTGTAGGGGCCGTCATGGATGGCCGACTCGATCACGTATCCGCGGTTGTTGACCAGGAAGATGAGGATTTCTTGGCGATGGCGGATCATGTTGGACACTTCCTGGGCGGTCAGCTGGAAGGATCCGTCGCCGATCGCCGCGACCAGGCGCCGGTCGGCTTCTAGGCCCACCGAGTAGCCGAACGCGGCGGGCACGGCCCAGCCGATGGAGCCCCATTGCATCTCGATCTCGAACCGGGCACCGCCTGGGAGCCGGGTGTACATGCCGTCCCACCAGGAGATGCCGGTTTCCACCATCAGCGTGGTCTTGGCGTCGAGGTCTGCCTCGATCTGGCGCCACAGCTCCGCTCGGCTCAGTGGGGTGTCGGCGTCGACCTCTGGGGCCGGGCCCGGTGTGGGTGCTGCTCCCCTGAGGCGTTGGAATTGGTGAAGGGTGGCGTCGTTGGCTGGGACCTTCTTCGCCAGATCGGAGAGGAAGTCGGCCAGCGCAACACCGGTGTATTCGGCGGCGGCGAACCGCACGACTTGCGGCTCGGCGCTGATCAACCGCTGCCGCGCGGGCTGCGCGCTCCAGCCGACCGTGGTGTAGTCCGAGAACACCGGTCCTGCGGCGACGACTAGATCGGCCCAGTCGACGATGGCCTGGCAGCCCGGGGTGCTCACCTCGCCCCAGTAGATGCCCGCGTATTGCGGGTGGTCTTCGGGGAAGAAGCCCTTGGCGTTGGGCATGACCGCCACGGCGCAGCCAAGCGCTTCGGCCAGTTCCTGGAAGGCGTCGATGGCCCCGTAGGAGCGCAGGTGCGCTCCGGCCAGCAGGACCGGCTTTTTCGCGTTCTCCAGAAGCTGGCGGGCCTGGTCGACCGCGGCGATCAACGCCCGCGGGTTGGTGGGCTGGAAAGACAGCATCGTGGAAGCCAGCAACGTGTCGATCGGCGCCGGCGCGGGGCACGGGGCGGCCGACAGGTTGCAGGCGATCTCGATGTAGACCGGCTTGCGCTCGCGCAGGGCGGTGCTGATCGCCTGATCGATCAGGGTCGGCGCGTTGTCGGCGTGCAGGATGCGCACCGCTTCACACGTCACCTGTCGACACACCTCGTACTGGTCGGAGAAGTCGTGTGTGCCCATTGTGTGGTGCATGATGTGATTCGCGACGGGGTCGTTGGTGTTGGGACCCGACGACACGAAGATCACCGGCAGGCGTTCCGCGTAGGCCCCGGCCACCCCGTTGAGCGCGGAGTATGCGCCCACGTTGTAGGTGGTGAATACGGCGCCGGCGCCGTTGGCCCGGGCGTAGCCCTCGGCGGCGTAGGCCGCGTTGAGCTCGTTGCAGCAGCCGATCTGCTGCAGGTTGTCGTTGGTCAGCAGTTCGTCGAGCAGGACGAGGTTGTAGTCCCCGGGGACCATGAAGTAGTGCTTCAGTCCGATTTGCTGCAATCGGGCCGCCAGGTACTTTCCGACGGTGAAGTCAGCCATGATTTCTGTTCCTTCTTCTTGGTCAGGGATCGATCAGGCGGGCGCGTCGATCGGCACGACGTTGATGAGCTTTTTGTTGATGAACTCCTCAATGCCGAGGTGGGCGAGCTCATGGCCGTAGCCGGAGATCTTGACCCCGCCGAACGGCAGGTCGGCCTTGAGCCGAGCCGGGTGGTTGATGTTGACCATTCCGGTGTCGATGCGCTTGGCGACCTCGATGCCATTCGAGATATCGCTGGTGAACACCGATCCGCCCAACCCGAAGCGTGAGTCGTTGGCCAGCCCCACGGCTTCGTCCTCGTCGTTGACCCGGAAGAACAGCGCCACCGGCCCGAAGAACTCCTCGTAGTAGGCCGGGTTGTCCGGGGCGATGTCGGTGAGGATCGTCGGCTGGATGAACGCGCCCTTGGTGGGCACCGACTCGCCGCATGGAATTGCCTTCGCGCCGGCTTCCACGGCGGCGTTGATCTGTGCGTTGAGATCGTCGGCGGCCTTCTGGCTGCACATCGGGGCCAGCGTCGTCGCGTTGTTGAACGGATCGCCGGCCTTCAGCTCGGACATCGCCGCCTGGAACTTCGCCAGGAACTCGTCGGCAATCTCGTCGACGACGACGATGCGCTTCGAGGCCACACAGCACTGGCCGCCGTTGAAAACGCGGCCGTGCACCGCCCACTCCACCGTCTTGTCGAGGTCACAGTCGGCCAGCGCGATGAATGCGTCCGACCCGCCCAGTTCCATGGTCGATTTCTTGAGGTTCTTGCCCGCCCGGGCGGCCACGACCGCACCGGCACCCTCGCTGCCGGTCAACGCAACGCCGCGGACGCGCTCGTCGTCGATCAGGGCGTTGATTTGATCCTTGGTGGCGTACAAGTTCGTGTAAGCGCCTGCCGGTGCACCCGCCTCCAGGAGCAGCGTCTCGAAGGCGGCCGCCGCCTGCGGCACGTTCGAAGCGTGCTTGACCATGACCACATTGCCGGCCATCAGGTTCGGGCCGGCTACCCGCGCCAGCTGGTAGTACGGGAAGTTCCAGGGCTGCACCCCGAGGATGACTCCCAGCGGGGCGCTGACCAGCATGGCGGTGTCGTCGGAGCTGGCGGTGTCCAGAGGCTCGGGGGCTAGGAAACCCTCGGACTTCTCGGCGTAGTAGTCCAGGATCTGGGCGCTGAGCTCCACCTCACGGAGGGCTTCGGTGTAAAGCTTGCCCATTTCCAAAGTCAGCAGCCGGGCGAACTCGTCGGACCGCTCGCGCAAGATCGCCGCGGAACGCTTGATGACAGCGGTGCGCTCACGGAACGATGTCTGGCTCCAAGACTCGAACGTCTTCTGCGCCTGTCCGAGCAGTTCCATCGCCTGCTCGTCGGTCAGATCATCAAAGCTGGCCACAACCTCGTTGTTGAACGGGTTTACGGTCTGGTATCCCATCGGGGTCTTCCCTTCAGTTGGCGGCGGCTGTTGCTACCGGTTTCGAGTTGTCGTCGACGAGCACGGGCACGGCCGCCGGTGTTGGTCTTGGATGCTGTTGATCTCGCCTCCAACGGCTGACAACAGATGCTGCCCAAGCGGGCGGGAAAGAGCCGATATCGCTTTCGCGCCCGGCTCGCGCCGCCGGCGGCGGTGTGCCGAAAAGTGTCGGCGGGCAGCCTTTGAGGTGGCAGGGCGTGCCGGAGACAAGCAGTCGGGGCAAGGCTGGGGAAACGGCAGGTGGGCGCGGTCCCGGCTGATCGTGCGCCGGCGAGGATTTCGTCTACACCCCGAGGCGCGAATGAGCCGAAATCGGCGTTCAGCGGCGCAGTTGGTCCAACAGCGTGCGGGTGCTGGGGGCGGGTGTGATCCCGGCGGCGCGCAGCGCCTTTTCGCATTGAGCAAAGGCGGTGATCACGCCGTCGTAGTCGCCCACGGCGCTTCGGATGCGCATGAGCGAGCGCCAGGTTCCTTCTCGAAGCGAATCAGCCGCCAGCACGGCCTCCGCCAAGCGTTGAGCCTTGGAATACTGGTCGGCCGCGTAGGCCGCGTCCGTGGCAGCCGCACGCGCCGTGGTCGCCAGCTCGGCCATCTGCTCGCGGCGCTCGTCGGCCCAGGTGGAACGGACGCCGGGAAAGTATTCTCCGCGCGCCAGCGGCTCCAGTGCCACTTCGGTGGCAGTGACGAGTTCGCTACCTTGCAGGCGCGCAGCGGCGGCGAGTTCTTGTTCGAGGCGTGCGGATTCACTGGCCAGCACGATGTCAGGGCTGAGCGCGACGCGACCGTCGGCGGAGACGCTGAGCGCGTCGGGGGGCAGCATCCGGCGTACTCCGATGACCGTCTTACGCAGGTAGGAGCGGGCGGACTCGTCGGCGCGGGAGTCGAACAAGCAGTTGAGCAGTTCATCGCGGCTGGCAGGCGCTCCGTTGCGGGCGGCCAGAAGCCCTAGCAGCTCATAGCATTTGGCGAGGCTCGGCCGCACCTCGGCGCCGTTGAGGATGATCGCGGTGCCCCCGAACTCCACCAGCTCGACCGCTGTCGGAATGCGGGTTCCCACCACGACGCCTTGGGCGGCCAAGGCGCGACCGATCCCGTGCCAGGCCGAGTCGGCGTGCGGTTCGGCGTCGATGCGTCGCGCTACCACCGCGGGGAAATCGGCCAAGGCTTGCAGCAGAACGTGGTTGGACCGCTGCCGGCGTGCGGCGCCTAGGGCGATGTCGGCAGCGCGGTCGGCGGCATCCTGGTTGCCGACGCGCCACTCAGCCTCGGCCAAATAGACCGCCGCCGTGGGCAGTTCCAGGATGCGGTGGCCGGCCTGCATGCTGGCTACCGCAGGGCGCAGCGACGATAACGCGCTGTCGCTGTCATCCTCGATGAGGGCCGCCAATCCGCGCCAAGTCCGCGCCAGCTCAGAAACCAATGAATAGGTGTTGGCGCCGTCGCGGTCGATCTGTTCCAGGATCGCAGTCGCGGTTCCCACGTCGCCGTCGGCGCGCAGCGCCAACTTCGCCGCGACAATGCGGTGCAACCCGGTCAGGATCGGCGATTCGTTCGCTTGGATGAACTTGCCGCCGCGGGCCAGTGCCGCGCGGGCCTCATGGACTCGCCCAGCGTCGAGTAGCACATCCGGTGCGACGACAGAGTCCACAACGCCGCGGAAAAAGCCCCCCGGCCGTGCCGTTTCATACTGCTGCAGCGCCTCTGCGGTGTGTCCGGTGGCGCGCAGCGCCCCCATCCGGCCGGTTGCCATGGCAACCCTGGTCCACGGCGATGGCTGATCATCGGTCAGCTCGCCCAGCCGGCCACGAAAATAGTCGATCCCGTACAGCATGCCGTCCAACAGACCCCCGGTGGGCTCAGGTCTGGGAGGACCGCTGCCGGGTTCCACCAGGGCGAGGGAGTAGCGAACCACGTTGACATCGGGGCCGGCGGGCGCCGCGTCGAGTACAGCGTGCACCGCGTCGATGCGCCCGGCGAGCATGTAGCACCATGCCATCAGCGCGGCGGCGCGTTCGGATTCGGCCGCAAGCTGCTCGCGCCGCCCGAGCGCGGCCAGCTCGTCGGCGATACGGGTGCCTTGGCTTTGGTCGTCGCGCGCTATCGCAAGCATCAGCTGGGCTTCAGCGAACTCGACATCGCCGACCGGTACGCCGGGCCGCATGGCCGCAATCCAACGATCGGCAACGGGGAAGTCCAGGCGGTCGATGACAGCGAGGATCGCACGACGGGCCGAAGTGTAGGCATCGGTAAGTGCACCGGCCGCCAGCAGCTCCTCGACCGCCTCCTCGTGAAAGCCTCTGCGCGCCAGCAGCCGTCCGTGTGCGGCGCGCAGCTCGCGCACCGCCGCGTCCCCACGCTGGTCGAGCAGTCCGCGCAAATACTCCCGAAACCGAGAATGGCAGCGCAACGTGGGCGGATCCGCTGACCACAGCGCAGGGATCGGTGCTGCCCGCAGCGAGGCGAGCCGCCCAGCGGCGTCGTCGATGCCCAACGCCACCGCCGAGCCGACAGTCACCTCCTCCAGCACCGAGGTGCTGATGAGGAACGCCTGATCGGCGGCGTCGAGTTCACCAAGGATGTGCGCACCCAGGTAGTCCCCAATGCCATCTGAGCCGCCGCTGGTACCAGCGACATGATCGCCGGAGCGCCACGCATCAAAGAGCACTCCGATCACCCAGCCGGCCGTGGCCTCCACGGCCTCGTGCGCATCCATCCCCGGGCGGCCCAATTTCTGCAGGGCGATGCGTGCCTCTTCCACCGTGAACGCCAGGTCCGTATCGCCGAGCCGTGCCACCTCTGCGCCCAAGGCGGGGGACAAGATCGAAGCACCCAGTGGCCGGCGGCTGATCAGAATCAGCCTCATACTTCGGGGGCCGTAGCGCACGACCGCGCCGATCACCTCCCACGCTGCCGGTGATCCGTGCAGCCGCTCCAGATCGTCGAGGACAAACACGACGTCGGCGTCGGCGACTGCATCGACGAGGAGGCCCGCCGCCTCAGCATGCGGGATGCCGGCCGCGAGCGCGCCGGTGGCTATTCCCCGCACCGAGGGCACTTGTTGCGCGAGCGCCTCTTCCAAGTAGGTCACGAGCCGCCCCGGTGCGGCGTCGGTGGCGTCGACGGACAACCAGGCAACCGGTCTGTCGAACTTGCGGCTGGCATCCGCCACGGCCACCGACTTGCCCGCCCCAGCAGTTGCCGTGACCACAATGACCCGGTGGGTATCGACGAGTTGGCAGAGCAACGCATCAAGTCGCTCCCGCGACACCGCGCCCACCGCAGTGTCCGGAACCATCAGCTTGCGCCGAATGACGCGGGGTCGCTGAACCGACGGTGCCGACATGCTCACTCCTGTCAGACCGTCATGTTACGCGGCCGCCCGCATACCGTGGGCTCATTGACCTGTCGCACAGCGCTCTTGAGCTGGTCGTGGCATGGCAGCCTCGTTGCGAAGAGCTAAATGTTCGTGAAGTTCATTGCCTCACCGGCGACACCGGTCGCCGGGTGGAGGAGACGTAGCGACAGCGCGTACGGCACGCGAATACCGGGCGGCAGTGCGGGCGTGGCGCCGCCCGCACCGTTCGCCGGAAACCGAAAATGAATGGACCCTCAAGACGGCGACGCCCCATCAGCGCAACACCAGTGTGAGCGCGATCTGAATGGAGTCGAGATCGGCCCTGGCCGGACTCGCAACACTGACCCTGACTTGTGCAGAGGCGTGCGCGGGTGGCTGGGTCGATTCACCTGCGCGGGGCCAGGGTCCGACTTCACAATCAGTTCGCTGACGAGTATCTCAGGGCCAGTCGGTGTGCTTCTTGCTCGAAATGTCCGATAGCGGAATTGGGTTGATTGTGGCGAATTGCTGTAAGCATCAGCGCAACTGGAGCGACGTGTCGCGCTTGCAACGTCCACGGGACAACTCGCCTTGGACAAAGAGCAGAGGAGCACCACGCTCAACTGCCACTCGCTACCGCCGCGGCAGCTGCGAGCCTTCGTCACGCCAGCTGCTGAAATGTCTTCTGACTGAGGATCCGCCCTCGCCGCGAGCACCGTTGTGGTAAGCAGTCCGAAACCACGCTGAGGAAGCTCTGTGGCGTACTGGCACAGCCTCCGCCGCAGAACGGCATCCGGATCCTGGGAAATATTGGCGGCGGGCTCATGGCCTCGGGTGGCGCGCCCGCCGAAGCGGCGGTCGACGCGTCGCAATGGGTGCCGATTGCGGTGGGGCGGTGCGGTTTTAGCGGCTGATGGTGACATTCAGGTCGGCCAGCAGCCGGTGGATGCGTTCCTCGATGTCGTCGCGGATGGGCCGCACGGCGTCGAGACCTTGGCCGGCGGGGTCTTGAAGTTCCCAGTTCTCGTAACGTTTTCCGGGGAAGATGGGGCAGGCGTCCCCGCAGCCCATGGTGATGACCACGTCGGCGGCTTGCACGATTTCGTCGGTCCAGGGTTTGGGGTATTCACCGGTGATGTCGATACCGATCTCGGCCATGGCGGCCACGGCGACCGGGTTGATCTGGTCGCCGGGTTCGGATCCGCCCGACCAGGCGACTGCCTGCGGGCCGGCGAGGTGGGTGAAGAATCCCAGTGCCATCTGTGAGCGGCCGGCGTTGTGGGTGCACAGGAACAGCACGGCGGGCTTCCCGTCGCTGATTTTGCCTTCCACCCGGGCCAGGGCGTGTAGGCGTTGGCGGGCAAACCGTTCGGCGAGCAGGGGCAGGAAGTAGGGGATGGTGGGCCGCCCGGTGAACTGGTCGTAGGAGGTGTGCAGATATCGTTCGATGGTGTCGGCGCCGAAGGTGTCGGCGTATTCGGATTCCAGTCGGGTCGCGGCGGTGCGCAACGCGTGCCGTTGGTCGATGGACAGATCGTGGCGGAGTTGATGGGTTACCGGGCTGTCGGTCATCGCACTAATCCGTTCGCGTCGTCGAGTCGGCGGGGAGGTGTTGGGGGTGTGATGGGTGAAGCGGCGCCGCAAAGCCAGCGAGACGTACACCAAGGCAACCAGGACCGGCACTTCGATCAGCGGGCCGACGACACCGGCGAGGGCTTGACCGGAGGTGGCGCCGTAGGTCGCGATCGCCACCGCGATCGCGAGTTCGAAGTTGTTGCCCGCGGCGGTGAATGCCAGCGTGGTAGTGCGCTCATAACCCAGGCGCAGCAGCGCGCCGAGCAGGTAGCCCCCACTCCACATGAGCGCGAAGTAGGCCAGCAGGGGCAGCGCGATGCGGGCCACGTCCCACGGTCGGGTGGTGATCTGATCACCCTGCAGGGCAAAGAGAATCACGATGGTGAACAGCAGCCCGTAGAGCGCCCACGGGCCGACCTTCGGTAGGAACGTGGATCCGTACCACTGCCGGCCCTTGGCCTTCTCGCGGAGCCGTCGGGACAGGTATCCGGCCAGCAGCGGAATGCCCAGGAAGATGAGCACGGATTTGGCGATCTGCCACGGCGAGGTGGAGATGGTGGTTTGTGCCAGGCCGAGCCAGCCGGGCAGCACCGACAGGTAGAACCAGCCCAGCACGGCGAACATGATCACCTGGAAGAGCGAGTTCAGCGCGACCAGGACGGCGGCTGCCTCGCGGTCCCCGCAGGCCAGGTCGTTCCAGATGATGACCATCGCGATGCAGCGGGCCAGCCCAACGATGATGAGCCCCGTGCGGTATTCGGGCAGATCCGGCAGCAGCAGCCAGGCCAGGGCGAACATCAACGCCGGCCCCACAACCCAGTTCAACATCAGCGACGACAACAGGAGCTTGCGGTCACCGGTGACGGTGTCGAGGCGGTCATAGCGCACCTTCGCCAACACCGGATACATCATGATCAGCAGACCCAGCGCGATGGGCAATGAAATGCCGTCGACCATAACCTTTTCCAGCGCGGTGTTCAGCCCGGGAATCAGCCGGCCCAACAACAGGCCGGCGACCATCGCGACGCCAATCCACACCGGCAGAAACCGGTCGAGCAGCGAGAGCTTGTCCACGACTCCGGCGCGGGCGCCGGTTTCAACTCCACTGGTCATGTCGACGCGCCCGTCCGGGCAGCGTCGTCGGTGGCGACGCTGAGCACCGCCGACAGGTTGCTCAGCGCGTCGGGGACCACGGAGTAGTACACCCAGGACGCTCGGCGCTCCGAGGCCAACAGGCCAGCGTCTTTGAGCACCTTGAGGTGATGGGAAATGGTCGGCTGGGTCACGTCGAAGTCCCCGGAGATGTCACAGACGCAGGCTTCACCGCCTGCGTGGCTGGCCACCAAGCTGAACAGTCGCAGCCGAATGGGATCGGCCAATGCCTTGAGCTTGGCCGCGACATCGGCGGCCGCCTCGGCCGACAGCGGCTCGCGCACCATCGGCGCGTACGCGCATGCCGAGATATCGCTGAGGGGCAACAGGCGCGACTTAGACATACATCGATATTGACAGATATCGAATCAGACACCAAGTGAACAGTCGCTAAGCCCGGGACGGGACCTCATCAGTCCAATGCGCTGAGGGTCAGCTGCCGGGAATGAAAGTCGAAGTGCTCGCCGGGGAAGCGATAGACGTCTGCCAGGGTCATGTAGTCCTTGAAGAATGGGTCCCATCGCGTCGGGAAGTGCATCCCCCGTGACCAGCTGTCGTCGCTTTCCTGAGCGAGTTTGCCTTGCAGCGCAGCGATGACGCGATCCATCTTTGCCCCCATCCGGCGGCGGTTGTAGACCAGGGCGGCTGCGCTGGAGCCGTAGTAGTTGATGGCATCGAACGGTATGGCTGCTGCGTTGAGGACGCGGGCGAAACTTCGGCTGACTGCATCGGGCAGCCGGTCGAACACCTTCACCAGGATCAGCAGCCGGTGCACCACCATGTAGCCGAACACCATGTGAAACAACAGTTGTTCGTTCGTCCACCGGGTGCCGAGCGTCGGTCTGCTCCAGTCATCGGGTCCCGTCACACCGAGCAGCCGGTGGAACTCGACGCGCGCGTCTTCCAGATCGGCGGCAAGACCAACGCGGTCACTGGGGCCGGTCGACACGGTCCCCGCCCAGGGCGGCTGTCAGTTGCTCGATGCTCGGGGAGCCGGTGATGCCGTGAGCGGAGCGGTAAAGCCGACATGACAAACCCGCCACCGCGTCGGGTGGCCCGAACAGATCGTTCCCATCAATAAGGATCGTTGGCGATCCGGTGAACCCCAGTGCGGCGGCCTCAGCGTCGGTCCGAACCCGTCGGAGCCGAATATCGACTCCGGCGCAGCCGATTGCATCGAGGGCATGCCGCAGCCGTTGCCGCGTGACCGCCAAACTGGGGCAGCCCTCGACGAACCGGACTTCGACGTCCACCCTTCGATAATGCGCCTGCTAGCAGCAGGCCGCCGCCGAATCGGGCCGATGGCGATCGCTGGGGAGCTGGGTGGGGTGCTTGCCAGGCTGATGAGGGTGGCCAGCAATCCGATGCCGCCGAGGAGGACAAACATCGGGGCGTATCCGCCGAGCAGGCCGGCCAGCGCGGCGCCGATCCATGGCCCCATCGCGGTGGCTAGGGTGACGGGTGCCGACAGGACCCCGCTGAGATGACCGTAATATATTGGGCCCCAACGGTCGGTGACGGCGGTGGCTTGCAGCACGGTGAGGATGCCGCGGGCGAACCCGGCCAGGACCGCCACGATCACCAGCGCTATCAGCGAGGCGAACACACCCAGCAGTGCGGTGGTGGCCGCGATGGCGGCCAGGATGACCACGGTACGGGCCCGGACGCTGAGGCGTCGCACCAGCGCCCGGTAGCCCAGGCGGCCCAGCACCTGGCCGGCACCACCCAGGCCCAGCATGACCGCAGCGGTTCGGGTACTGATGCCGCGTTCGGCCATCAACGGCACCAGGTTGACGATGATCGCGTAGGACGCGCACGCGGCGAGTGCGATCGCCGCGGTGAGGGCGATGAACGGCCGGCTTCGGGTGGTACGGGTGGGTGGCTCGGCAAGGTGCGGGTGCGTGGCGGCTGGCCAGGGCTGGCGCAGCCCGAAGAAGTGGGCCGGGACGGTGACCACGGCCAGCGCGGCAGCGAGGACGAATAGGTTGTGCGCCAGGGCAGATGGTCGGCCAGGCTGCGGTCAGGGGTGCGAACACGGTGCTGGCCAGCCCGGCGACCAGGGCGAGGATGGTCAGCGCGCCGACGTGGCGCGGCCCGTACCAGCGGGTCAACGCCGCAAACGCCGGTTGATACAGCACCGCGCCCATTGCCATGCCGATGGCGATCTAGGCCACGACGAACCATCCGAGGGTGGGCGAAAGCGCCACACCTGCCAGGGCGAGGGGGCCGAGCACCGAGCCCGCAGTCATCACCGCGTGGCGGCCGTGACGGTCGATCCAGCGGCCGACCCCGATGCCCACCAGGGCCGAGGTGACCAGCGCGGCCGAGAATGCCGCGGTGACCGCGGACTGTGACCAGCCGGCCTGTTGGGTCACGCGTACCGACAGCACCGTGAAGGCGTAAAACAACACGCCTCAGCTGGTTATCTCAGTCAGGCACAGTGTCGCCAGGACACGGCGCAGCTTGCCCTCACTCATCACGATGGTCTGTGCCGCTACCGAATCCGTCACCGCACTGTCCCGGTGCCCGCCGCTGAGAAGGCCACCGGATGGTCAGTCATCGTCCCCCTCGAGATACGGGTAGCCGGTTGCGCACCACGGTGATGAGGTGGGCAACCGGCTCTGCCGATTCTTCGGGTTCAGCAGCAGGATGCGGTGTTGGCAGGTTGACCCGCATCGGCCGGGGCCGCGGTGCCGCCGCAGCACACACCGCCCTCACCGTCGCCGGAATTCTCCAGGTGTCCGGGGCTGGTGCCAAAGGTATCGGAATCGTTCAGGACGGTGTAGACCTCCCATTTTTCACCGGCCGGGCCGCTCACCCAGACCTTGTCCTGGGTGGCAAAGCAACACGTGGTGCCGATCTCCTCGTCGGTGAACAGCCCCTCACCGCTGAGCCGGGCGATCTCGGCATGCACCTGCGCGCTGGACTCCACTTCGACGCCGAGGTGGTTGATGGTGCCGCCTTTACCGGGGTTTTCCAGCAGCACCAGCTTCAGTGCCGGCTCAGCCACGGCGAAGTTGGCGTAGCCCGGCTTGATCTTGGCCGGGGTGGTGTTGAACAGCTTGGAGTAGAACGTGATTGCCTCGTCGAGATCATCGACATTGAGAGCGAGCTGAACACGGGACATGATGCGACCTCCACAGGGATGAGACATATATCGAACTGACGCGTCGAGCCCAGAATGCCACCTTTTTGATATATGTCAATACGGTGGCAAGATGGGGTCATGCCCAAAGCGCTGCCCATGATCGATATGTCTGCCCCGGTGTGCTGCGCACCGGTGGCTGCGGGTCCGATGACCGACGCCGCGGCGCTGGAGGTGGCGCTGCGGCTCAAAGCACTGGCCGATCCGGCCCGGGTGAAGATCATGTCGCACCTGTTCTCCTCGGCGACGGGCGAGGAGAACGGCGGCGACCTTGCCACCGCCGTCGGGCTGACCGAGTCCACCGTCAGCCACCACCTCACGCAGCTGCGCAACGCCGGCCTGGTGGCCTCGGACCGCCGCGGCATGAACGTCTACCACCGCGCCCAGCGCAGCTCCCTGGCCGCACTGTGTGCGGTGCTCGACCCCAACTGCTGCACCTAGATCGCAGCAGAATCAGTTCGACGATCCGGCCCCGGCGGCCGGCGCCATCACGAAGACCGTGATCGAACGCCGAAGTAGTGACCGTCCCCAGTAAGTCGATCTTGTGGCCGTGGCGGAGCGAAGATCTACCAACGTGCGATGAACGCACAAGTGGTTCGACGGCTCGAACAGTCGTACTGGTTCTCGTGGTTCCAAATGTGCTTGCACGCTTGGTGTTCGCCAGGAGGTTGCCAGACGGTTACCCGGATTTCGGAGGCCGCGTAGTGTCGAAGCGAAGCTGCTGCACTGCATAAGGCATCCGAATTTTCTCAGAGGCACTGAGGATGAGCGGCCGACCGGACGAACTCACGCAAGCCGAAACTCCTGTGCCCCAACGCCTGCCGCTGACATCGGTGCAACGGCCCAACCGGCTACCGCCGCTGGACTTGTCGCGCCGATGTGACGATCACCGTGCAGTTCCCCCGCCTGTACTAGATCGCTGCAATATCGCCGCTGAACCAGCCCAGCACTGCAGTGAGGGCCGCCGAACGCATCCAGTTCCGAGTCGGGGGCGAGTGTGAACGTCATCGGACCGGGGTGAGGGGCGCTTTGCCGGCCAGCACGGCGACCGCGTTGTCCACGGCGAGGATGCCCATGGTGTCGCGGGTCGCTTCGCCGGCGCTGGCAGTGTGGGGGGTGAGCACCAGGCCCGGCGCAGCCAATAGCGCAGGGTTGACCCGCGGCTCGCCTTCGTATACATCCAAAGCGGCGCCCCGGATTTGGCCGCTGTGAAGTGCGTCGATCAGCGCGCCCTCGTCAACAACGCCACCGCGAGCGGTGTTGATCAGATACGCAGAGGGCTTCATCAGCCGTAGCGCGGCGGCGTCGATCATGTGGTGTGTCTGAGGTGTGAGCGGGGTGTGGACGGAGATGATGTCGCTGTCGGCCAGCAGGGTGGTGGTGTCGACGAAGGTGACTCCGTTCTCGACCGTACCGGGGGTTCGACTGCGCGACGACGCGATGACGGTCATGTCGAAGGCGTGCGCACGGCGTGCCACGGCCTGGCCGATCCGGCCGTATCCGAGGATGCCGAGCGTCGCGCCGGCGCTGATGTCGAGACCGACCAGCATCCGAGGTCCCCAGACCCACGGCTGCTGAGCGCGAATTAGCCGGTCGCCCTCGGAGATTCGCCGGGCGACGTCGAGAATCAACGCAAAGGTGTGGTCGGCGGAGGCGCGATCGAGCACGCCGGGCGTGTTGGTGACGGTGACGCCCGCGGCTTCGGCTGCGGACAGGTCGATGTTGTCGTATCCGACCGCCACGTTGGCAATGACCTTCAACTGCGGTCCGGCGACGGCGAGGAGCTCGGCATCGACCCGTTCGGTCAGGGTGATGACGGCCGCACTGGCACCCGCGATGCCCGCTTCAAGCTCGGCGCGGTCCGGCGGGGCGTCCGACCCGATCCGCACCTGTGCTCCCAGTGAGTGGAGGTGACTCATCGCGCGGTCGGTGAGAAGGCGCGACACGTAGATCAATCCGGTCACGGTTGGGGCGGAGCCAGCCGACATCGTCACGTAAAAATGCTCCCCGTCAGGTTTTGCGGTTTCGCGTCGGATACGGCGGCCGTAACCGACTCGATGGTTTCATCCAGTGTGCGCAGCGGCGGGCTTTCGGTCACGGTTGACTACACCTTCCGGTACTGCTGCCACCGTTCGGCGACGATGCTCCGCCATTCTGGGCGCGGCCGCCCGAGGCGGGCCTGCGGAGACACGACGGCGGCCCCTCGAGGACGTCGACACACATCGCGGCGGCGCCGCAGTCGATCGGCTCATGCCCGGACTCGGAGAGGTGTTCAGCGATGGCCTGCTTAAGCTCGTATCCGCCGTGGTCCCCGCCGAGATAGACGCACATGCGGCCATTCTGCCGCACCGTCCGGGCTATGCCGCTGTCTCTACCGCAACCGTGGGCGCCGCCGATGTCTCCTGGCCAATTTCCTGGCGGGTCCTAGGACTGCACGGTTGTGCAGAATTTCTCTTGCCACAACACTGGTGTGCCGGAAGTGGGCCGGTCCGTCGGGATTCCCAGGCATGCTGATTCAAATGGATGTACGGGTCTGTGCACGCAGTTGGCAAGCCGCCGGCCGAAGTGGCAAACGGACCAGACACGTACTCGGCGTACCGGATACAAGCTTCAAGGTTCCCATCCAGCCGCTCTGTATGCGAAGTCGAGCGTGTTTCAGTGGCGGACACGAAAGTGAGAAAAGCCAGCATGGGCTCACGCGTCCGCCTAACGGTTTGCGCATCAGAACTGATCGCTCCCTCACCGACAGTCGGCCGCCCCGACTCCTGGGCTAGCGTCCGTCGCGCGGCCGGGTGCCAAAGATCATGTCGCCCGAACCGGCAGGCTGAGCCGCGATGCCCATCAGGCAACCTACCCGAACACTCTCTGCGACAGCGTTTTACGCCCAGTGGGTGACCTACAACGGGGCGTTCGTTTGTTTCTGCCACCACACTCACTGGGCTGATGGCTGCTTATAGTGCGGGACGAATATCGGCGTGGTCGGTTTGGTCAGCTTGCCACAGCTTGGGTGGGTTACGGCCTCACGGATGCAGGTTCCACTGGCCACAATCCGGGGCCAGGACGTCGTTGACGTCGACTTCGAGCCCGCCGACCAGCGGGCCTGGATTCGACGCGGTGCTCACCACGCGCTGGTAGAGAACGGCGGCGGGATAGATCTGGCCGCGCGACCACGAACGCGTCTGCCACGCCCAGACGCGGCCGGGCGAGCGTGAACGTCCGATCACTCCGTCGGCAGTGGCCCACTGGCACGTATTGATACCGCCGTAGATGCCGGTGCGCTGCACGCCGATCACCGAATTGATTCCGCGAAACCATGGCAGCGCCACGGTGTCCCAGGTGTTGCGGTCGATGTCGTCGTCGACGCTGAAGAAGATCGGCGCACTGCGGCCGCCACCCGCGGCGGTATGCAGCTGCCAAGCGGTACGCGCGTCGGCGACCCCTCCGGCGTACCCGCGGGTGAAGTCCGACGGTGCGGTCCCGCCCGGCTTGCCGTATTGATAGTTGCTGACGATCACCAGCCCAGCGGCGGTCAGTGACTGCGCGTAGGGCAGGGTGATGGGCTTGGCGCCGAAGGACGAGCCGGGCCGCGACGTCGAGACGTAGTTGATGACCCCGGAGTGGCCTGCGGCCCGGATATCCCGGGCCGCAACCTGACGCATGGCGAAGTCGATCAGTGTGGGAGCGGCGGCCGATGCCGCGGGCGCGCCAACACCTGCTGCTGCGGCACCCAGCCCGGCCAGCGTCGACGCAGCGGCGACGCAGCGTAGTGCGTCGCGCCGGGAAATCGGGCGCGATGGCCGCGGGTTGGTGGTCCCCGACGAGTCCTGCACTTGACGACGTTAACAATGTGGCTGCTGTTATGTGTGTAGCGTCCGCTGGGTGTGTCCGGTTCGCGATCTACGTGACGCGAAGCCGAAACATCTATTTCCACCGCCACGGCCACGGCTGGTGCCGGGCCCGGGGCGTGGAAGGGCCTTCCGAAGTCGGCGTCGGACACAATGCACGTTGTCCGTCGCGGTGCTGGGTGGCCGCTGGCACCGCATCGAGTTGGATGGGCCGAGCGACCTGCTGGCCGTCACCATGGAGAGCGGGACCCGCCTCGGGAAGCGGGCCTGAGGTAACGGGCGGCTCGGTCCGCCATCGAGTGTCGCCCCTGGCGGTACGGGGCAGAACCGCCGAGGCTGGAGGGCTTACAGTCCGGACTGCGATCCCTCTTACGAAATCCTGCGGTTGGAATCCGGCGGCGTTAGATCTTGCCGCCTGGGAACATTGTCTTGACGGCCTGAGTGACGGTCTCGCGGGCGGCGGCGGCGTCGTCGGGTTCTAGGGAGCTGATCGCCATCACGTAGCGGCGTTCGGGTCCGATCGCGCCGGTGGACACGTGCAACTGGTTGGCGCCGTTCCAGCAGCAGAACCAGCCCTGCTTGACCGCAACCGGCTCGGCATAGAGCCCATCGGGGATGCCGAACCGCTGCGGGTACCCGTCGGTTCCCGTCGGTGTGGATTGCGCGAGGTCGCTGATGATGACGTTGGCCTGTTCGGGTGGCAGCCCACCGGTGCCGTCCAACAGCATGTCGTAGTAGCGGACCAGATCGCTTGCGGTGCTCAGCGTGACGTCCCAGTGTCCGTTGGAGGGTGCCGTCGTGCCCGTTAACCCGTACCGAGCCACGACACGCGCGATGACGGCGTTTTGACCGCTGCGGTTCCAGAAGATCTGGGCCGCGCTGTCATCGGAGGAGCGCAGCATGACGTCGAGTGACTTGCGGTCGGCATCGGATAGTTTCATCTTGCCCTCCGACTCCTGCAGCAGCACGTCGTCGGCGATGAACAGCTTGACCACGGACGCGATCGGGAAGGGCTTGCCGCCCCCGTTGGAGACGATCTGTCCGGTGTTGCGGTCCAGCACAACGGTTTCGATATCGGCCCCAGATTTCGCCGCGTCGGCGGTGGCTTGACGAACGCGGGCGTCGAGTCCGTCGAGTGAGGCCGTCGGCTGGCCGGGTGGGGCCTCGGGCCGCACTGGTGCCTGCGGGGTGTTCTCAGCGGCCGGCGGCGTACCCCAGACCTGTGCCTCACAGCCGCTCACGAGCAGCGCCACACAGACGAGTGTCATCCTCGTCATCGCCCATCTCGGCCGCCGCCGACGCATACACATCTCCTCCGAGCAGATACTGATCCAAGGGAGCGGGGTCAACGCTGCGCCCACCGGTTAGCCAGCGTAATCGACTGGCTCACACGGTATGCGTGCCGATCGCCCGCGAGAAGACCGTCGGACTTCCGAGCCGCCCCTGACGCTTCTTACTGCCGACCGTCCGCCTGATCGTTGTTCTTCTGCGATCCCCAGCCGTGAACTCGGTCGACCTCGATCAGCGCACTGATGCGGGACCGGTCGCGTCGAGGGTATTCCTGGCCGGTGTAGTGGCGGGACAGCGCGTCGATGTCAGCCAGAGAATCGTCGTCGTACATTTGCGTGACCCTTCCGATGATGGTCACGTGGGTGTACCAGTCTGCGTCGTCGAGCACCGTCAGTGACACGCGGGGGTGGTTTCTGAGGTGTTCCAGACGCTTACGGCCGTGGTCCATGTTGACCATAAGGTGATCTCCGCGCAGGAGATACCACGTCGCCGCTGAAACCGGCTGGCCGTCGGATCGGACGGTGCTGATCACCGCCGGGTTGGCCTTGAGCAGCATTTCCTTGGCTGAGTCAGACAACGGGGACGTCGACATCGGATACCTCTCGGTCGGTTGGCTAGACGAATGACTCTTCTATACCCGCCCAGCTCAGCAGCGATGCACCATGCAGCCATCTCTTCTGATGCCGCAACCCTTCCCATTGAGCCACGATCAGGATCCACAATGAGATTGGCGTGTGCGTGTCAGTGAATTCACGCGATCGGCGGGCTACTCGTGGTTGATCCTGTGCAGCCTGCGCAGAAAGGCGGTGAGCTGATCGCAGACGCCCGCCCACCCGTTTTGGTATTCGTCGAAAGCGTCGGGGGGCAGGAGGGAATGCTCGATGGTCATGAGTGTCTGATCGTTGTCGAGTGGTTCGAAGGCGACGGTGACGATACTGGCCGCGGTCGGATCCGGCCAGCTCGAATCGCTCCACGTGAAGCGCAGCAGGTGTGGGGGTTCGATGGCCAGGAAACGTCCGGTGATCAGAAAGCGAGTGCCCAATTCGTCGATGTCGAAGCGCACGCTCCCCCCTGGGCGGGGTTCGACGGTGAGGTCGACAACGCGGGTGGGGCGTGGGCACATCCACTCCGCCAATGACTCCGGATCCAGCCATTGGTCGAACACCACGTCTGGTGCGGCGAGCATGACCCGTTGCACGCGGGCAATCGGCCCATTGTTCATCGCGCATGCCGCTGTCGGCGCAGCCGCGCCGACAACGCGTCCGCACGTGTCGACCAGAAATCGGTCTGCTCGTTGATCCACCGCTGGGCCATCGTCAATCCGTCCGGCTGCAGGGAAAGCCAGTGCTCGCGACCGCGCACCTCGCGGTGCACGAGTCCAGCCGACTCCAACACGCCAATATGGCGCGATACGCCGGCGAACGTCATCGTCAGCGGTGCGGCCAAGTCGGTGATGCGGGCGTCACCCTGGCGGAGCGTCTCCAGCAGCCGACGGCGGGTGGGATCGGCGAGCGCGGCATAGGCGCGATCCAACACCTGATCTTCAACCATCTTGTTGACTATAGCTGTCGCTCATGATGTGCTGAGGACTAGATATTCAACAGCACTGTTGAACGTTGATGATGCGTTGTTCGCCGGACTCGGCGAGAACTGCTGCAGCAGAAGCGGAAGGAGAATCGGATGAAAACACCTCCGATTGTGTCGGCGCACGAATGGGAGGTTGCGCTCCAAGAGATGCTCGTCAAGGAGAAGGAGCTACAGCGTGCCCGTGACGAGCTGGCCGCGCGGCGCCGCCGAATGCCCTGGATGGCGGTGGAGAAGGAGTACATGTTCGGTGGGCCCGAGGGCAGCGTGACCCTGGTTGACCTGTTCGAGGGGCGCCGCCAGCTCATCATCTACCGAGCATTCATCGAACCGGGCACGTCGGACGGCGACTGGCCCGATCACGGGTGCGTGGGTTGCTCTTTGATGGCCGACCACATTGGCAACCTTGCCCATCTGAACGCCCGCGACACCACGCTGGTCTACGCCTCCCGGGCTTCACAGGCCGACCTCGACCGGATGAAGGCGCGGATGGGCTGGAATCAAATCCCTTGGTACACCATCACCGACGATTTCGACAAAGATTTCGGCGTCGAAGATTGGCACGGCACGAATGCGTTTATCCGCGATGGGGACAACGCGTTCCGCACCTATTTCATCAGCGGCCGCGGCGATGAGGTGTTTGTGAATACCTGGAACTTTCTCGACATGACTGCGCTTGGTCGCCAAGAGGAGTGGGAGGATTCGCCCGAGGGCTATCCACAGAGCCCACCCTATGAGTGGTGGACTGGCACGACAAATACGGCGCGCAGACGCCGTCGCGGTGAACAACCAGAACGACCAACGTCCGCCGCGCCGGCCCGACCAGTGACTGCGCCTCTATCGGAAACGCGGGAACGGATCGTCCTGTCGGTGTCCGGGTTCGACGAAGCGGGCGCGGAGCACCAGGCGGGCCAGATTGGGCCGAGCACCGAACTGGTCGAATACCCAACGCGTGGCGTCGAACGAGACTTCCGGCTGAAAACCGTTGGCCACACATATCTTCATACCGGGGAGTCCTTACTTGGACTCCGACGCCGTGTTCGCCGTCAAGCAATCGCTGACCGGCGAGGTGGGCACGATGTCCGCCGAGCAGGCCGCGCAACTAAAGGCCGTTCGGTACGCCGATGATCGGCCTACATCTGCCCACCGCTTCTGGTGATGGTCACCGTGTATTCGTGGGTGATCACGGCGATGATGCCGTCACCGCAGTCGCCGGATCTGTTGTGTGGGCACCCGCGCTGAACGCTTCCCGTGGATGCTCACGGTGCCGGCAATAACCCGATCGTGCTCATCACGCCGGCACACTCTCGGTCAGTCGGCGACGCGGAAGTTGAAGATGGACTCATCAAACCTGTTGTAGTCCTCGTAGTCGATGAGGTCGTAAAGATCTCGGCGGTGCTGCATCTGACCCACAAGCGACGCCAGTGTGCCCTCGGTCCGAAGCGTTCTCAGTGCCTGTTCGGCGGCACCCATGGCCATTCGCAGCAATGACACCGGCCAGATCACCACATTGACCCCGACGTTGCGCAGCTGCTCGCTGGTGAACAGCTCGCTTTTGCCGAATTCGGTCATGTTGGCCATAATCGGCGCGTCGATGGCCGAGCGGACCGCTGCGAACTCCTCGAGTGATCCGAGTGCTTCGGGGAAGACCGCGTCAGCGCCCGCGTCGACGAGCCGCGCCGCGCGATCGATCGTCACCTCGATACCTTCCACCGCTCGGATGTCGGTGCGGCCGATGAGCACGAGGTTCGGGTCCCGCCGCGCGTCGACGGCGGCGCGGATGCGCTTGACTGCCGTGGCGTCGTCGACTACTTGCTTGCCGTCGAGATGACCGCATCGCTTCGGGTTGACCTGGTCCTCGATGTGCAGCGCCGCGACCCCGGCGTCTTCGAGCTCCTGGACCGTGCGGGCGACGTTCATCGGTTCGCCGAAACCGGTGTCGGCGTCGGCCAACACCGGTAACTCAGTCGTCCTGGCGATCTGGCGGGTGCGGGTGGCGACCTCCGTCAACGTCGTCAACCCGATGTCGGGAAGCCCTAGGTCGGCGCTCAACACCGCACCGGAGACATAGACACCGTCGAAGTCCCATCGTTCGATCAGCCTGGCCGACAATGGATTGAACGCTCCGGGAAACTGCATCAACTCACCCGAAACCAGCCGCTCCCGAAGCTTGGCCCTCTTGTCCGCCGGTGTCGTCGTCGCGTAAAGCACGCTCACTCCTCGTCAGAAGATCCCGGGTGGCCCGGGTGGGGGCAGCGCACCGGGTAGGGCGGTAAAGGTCAACTGCTGCAACTCTTTTGGCCCGAGCTCCGGCAGGCGCAACGCGAGCGCGAGGAATCGTTCCGCCTCGTCCTCGCCGAGCGTCGGGACGGCGAGGCTGCGGAACTTCTGTAGGTACTGATCGCGCCCAAACGTCCGGGCCCCGTTGGGATGTGCGTCGGCGACGCTGATTTCGTCGACTATGGTGCGCCCGTCGGTGAGCGTGATCACCACTCGTCCGCCGTAGGACTGGTCTGCTCCTGCCGCGTGATAACGCGCCGTCCATTCCTCGTCCTCGACCGTGCTGATCTTGCGCCACAGTGCGATGGTGTCGGGGCGTGAGGCTCGCTCGGCGGTGTACGAGGCTTCGTGATGCCACGTTCCGTCCTGCAACGCCACCGCGAAGATGTACGGCAGCGAATGATCAAGGGTTTCGCGCGACGCGTGCGGGTCGTACTTTTGCGGGTCTGCGGCCCCCGAGCCGATGACATGGTGCGTGTGGTGGGAAGTGTGGATGACGACGGTGTCGATACCCTCGGGGTCCGCGATGTCTCGATGTTCTCGAAAAAGCCTGCGGGCGAGATCTATCCAAGCCTGCGCTTGGTACTCGGCGGAGTGTTCCTTCGTGTAGCTGTCGAGGATCGCGCGTTTGGGCTCGCCAGGCTCCGGCAGCGGCACCTGATAGCTGGCCTCGGGCCCGTCGAGCAGCCAGGCGATCACGCCGTCCTCGCCCTCGTAGATCGGTGACGGGCTGGCCTGGCCCCGCATCGCCCGGTCCACCGCCTCGACGGCGACCTTGCCGGCAAACGCGGGCGCATAGGCCTTCCACGAGGAGATCTCACCCTTGCGGGACTGGCGCGTTGCCGTCGTCGTATGCAGCGCCTGTCCGATTGCCTGGTAGATGACTTCGGCGGGTACCCCGAGCATCGTGCCGACTCCCGCCGCGGCCGATGGCCCGAGGTGCGCGACGTGGTCGATCTTGTGCTTGTGCAAGCTGATTGCCCGGACCAGGTCGATCTGGAGCTCGTAGCCGGTGGCGATGCCGCGCACAATCGACCGGCCGTCGGCTCCGACATGCTGGCCCACCGCAACGACCGGCGGAATATTGTCACCAGGATGCGAGTAGTCGGCCGCCAGGAATGTGTCGTGAAAATCCAACTCGCGCACCGCAACGCCGTTGGCATAGGCGGCCCACTCGGGGCTGGTGCGCACACCGGCGTCGACGCCGAAAAGCGTCGAACCGGCCCCTCCGGTGCTCGCCAGGTGCGCGACCGCCTGCTCACGCGCCGCCGACGGCGCCGATCGGCCCACCGAGGCGGCGGCGACGCCCGCGTTGTCGATGAAGCGGTTGACGATCATCGCGGTCACCTCATCGCTGACGTCGACCGGGTCGGCCGCGACTTCGGCCATCGCCCAGGCGAGTTGCTCGTGGCGGGCCAGCCCTTCCTCGCTGCGGTGGACTCGAACGCGGTGGTAGCGCATGTAAGGCGTTGTCCTTCCTGATATCAGCCGGCACCGAGGCCGGTGTAGTCGTGGCGGAAGTGCTCGAGACTGTTGTGCAGATGGACGTGTGTGGCATGCGTCGCGAGCGCCGCATCATGGTTGGCGATCGCCGACGCGATGAGCGCGTGCTCGAGCGCGGACGCCGCCAACCTCATCCGAGAAGCGCCGGCCTTCCTCCGCACCCTGGTCACATGGGTGCGGAGCACGTCGAGGGCGTCGACCAGGTACACGTTGCTTGCCGCGGTGTCCACGGCGTCATCGAACCGGCGGATCAGCGTGTAGTAGTCATTGATCTGCTGTTCGCTCACCGCCGGATCGTCAAGCGACGCATGCCACTGCTGGAAATCCCGGGCATAACCGGTGAAGATCTCGGGGTCCGCGTGCCGTGCGGCAAGTTGCGCGGCCTGGGCCTCCAGGCAGGTGCGCATCTCGTACAACGCGTCGATGTCACGGTCGGAGACGTCAGTGACGGCGAGCCCCCGGCCGCGACGGTCGTCGAGCAATCCCTCGGCCACCAGCCGCCCGAATGCCTCGCGGACCGGGGTGCGTGAAACCCCCAGACGCTCGGATTGCTCGACCTCGAACAGCGTGGCCCCCGGCTCGAACACCCCCTCGAGAATGTCAGACCGCAGCTGCTCGTAGGCCCGCGCTGCGGCACTTGACGGCTTGGATGCCACCGCGCCAGTGTATACACGCCGAGGACTCCGACTTTTGCAACCAGGGATTTTCGAGAGCTCATTGCGGTTATCCGTGTCGCATGTATACGTTCAATGTAATGTTCGACTCCGCCGTCACCCCGGAGGGACCCCAATGCGCACCCCACGAACCGTCACGGCGGTTGTCGCCGCCGCACTCGCCCTTGCTGCCTGCAGCAACAACACCGACTCGGGCTCGTCCGACAAGGACGGTGGGAGCTTCAAGGCACTGTCGCGGGTCGAGATCATCGCTCCGGCCGCTCCGGGGAGCGGCTGGGACCAGACGGCCCGCGCCGTCCAGGAAGCGATGAAGGCCGACCAACTGGCCCGAAGCGTCGACGTCAAAAACGTGCCCGGTGCATCGGGCACTGTGGCGCTGGCACAGGTGGCCCCGCAGAAGGGCAAGGGTGATCTGCTCATCGCCTCGGGGCTGGCGATGATGAGCGGCATCATCACCAACGGCACGGACGTCACACTCGATGATCTCACTCCGATCGCCCGCCTCATCGGCGAGTACGAGGTGATCGTCGTTCCCAAGAACGCACTGTTCAATAACGCCGACGAACTCTTCGCCGCGATCAAGGCGAATCCGAAATCGGTTGCAGTCGCGGGCGGTTCGGCCGGTAGCGCCGATCAAATCTTCATCGGTCTCCTGGCTCAGCACTACGGCGTCAAGCCGGCCGACGTCAATTACATCCCTTACAGCGGCGGCGGGGAGGCAACGACGGCATTGCTGGGCGGCAAGGTCCAGGCCGGCGTGGCGGGGCTCAACGAGTTCGCCGAGCAGATGAAGAACGGCAACCTCAAGGGGCTGCTCATCTCATCGAACAAACCGGTTGAAGGCGTCACGGTTGCGCAGATGTCAGCGCAGATCGATCCGAAGCTGGAGTTCCAGAACTGGCGATCGATCATGGCGCCGTCCGGTATCGATGACCAACTCAAGGCGCAGTACATCGACGTGATGACCCGGATGCACGATTCGTCGGCGTGGACGGATGCGGTCAAGAAGAACGGCTGGAACGACAACTTCCTGGCCGGTGACGAGTTCGGCACCTGGCTCAAGGAGGAGAACGCGCGTGTGCAGACCGTCTTGACGGACCTCGGTCTGGCCAAGCAGGCGGGTTAGTGACCGCCGAGTCGTCGTCAGTCAACGCACCGCAGCGGAGGTCGATCCCCTGGGGCGAATGCGCGATAGCGGTCGCGCTGCTGGGCATCGGCGTCGTGGTGCTGCTAGACGGAATGCACCAGAGCGCATCCCGATCGGCGTCCGGAGTCGGCGCCGGATTTGTGCCAACCGTTGTCGGTGTGGCGATCATCGGGCTGTCGGCGGCGCTGATGGTGCAGATCGCACGGGGCCGCCTCGGTCAGGCCGACGAGGCCGAAGGCGATGTCGACGTACGCCGGACGCAGTGGGTGCCGCTGGCCATCTGCATGGCGGCCGTTCTCGTGTTCATCGTCGGCGTTGAGCCGTTGGGCTACGTGATCGTGAGCTCGATTGTCTTCTGGCTGACGGCGTGGGCCCTCGGCGCCCGGCACATCGCGCGCACCGCGATCATCGCCGTGGGGCTGTCGCTGGCCGTGTATCTGGCCTTCACACGCTTGCTCGACATCTATCTTCCGGCCGGGGTGCTGGGCTTCTGATGTCGGGCATCGAGGGGTTGTTGCACGGCCTGGCGGTGGCCATCACCCCGCAAGCGCTGTTGTTCGCGCTACTGGGCACGATCGTGGGAACGCTCATCGGGGTGTTGCCCGGGATCGGTCCCGCATTGACGATCGCGCTGCTGCTGCCGATGACCTACGGCATGGAGCCCGAATCAGCCTTCATCATGTTCGCCGGTATCTACTACGGCGCCATGTACGGCGGTTCGACCACGTCGATCCTATTGAAGACACCCGGCGAATCGGGTTCCGTGATCACCGCCATCGACGGCAACAAGATGGCCCGTCGCGGTCGAGGTGCTGCCGCGCTGGCCACCGCGGCGATCGGATCCTTCATCGCGGGGACAATCGCGACCGTGTTGCTTGCCTTCTTCGCGCCGTGGATGGTCAGCGTGGCGGTCAAGCTCGGGGCGCCTGACTACTTCGCGCTGATGGTGGTCGCCTTCCTCACGGTGAGTGCACTGGTTGGGTCGTCACCACTGCGCGGCGTCATCTCAATGTGCCTCGGTCTGGTCGTCGGCCTCGTCGGCATCGACTTCCAGAGCGGTCAGCAGCGGCTGGTTTTCGGGCAGGTCGCGCTGATGGATGGCATCGACACCGTGGTGCTGATCGTGGCGCTGTTCGCGGTGGGTGAGGTGCTATACGTGGCGGCACATCAGGTTTCGAGCCACTTCGATGTGCTTCACCTGAAGAAGGGCGCGAGGTGGATGACGCGCGAGGACTGGTCCCGGTCGTGGCGGCCATGGCTGCGCGGCACAGGTGTCGGCTTCCCGCTCGGCGTCATTCCTGCGGGCGGTTCTGAGATTCCGACATTCCTGTCCTACGCGATGGAACGGCGGCTCTCCAAGCGCAAGGATGAGTTCGGCCACGGAGCGATCGAGGGTGTGGCGGGTCCTGAGGCAGCCAACAATGCCAACGCGGCAGGCACGCTGGTGCCCCTCCTGGCGTTGGGCATCCCGACGTCGGCAACCGCGGCCGTCATCTTGGTCGCGTTCCAGCAGTACGGGATTCAGCCGGGTCCGCAACTCCTGCAGACACAGTCAGCGCTGGTTTGGGGTCTGATCGCCAGCCTGCTCATCGCCAACGTCATCCTGCTGGCGCTCAACCTCCCGCTGGTGGGAATCTGGGTGAAGATCCTGGAGATTCCCAAACCCTACCTTTTCGCCGGCATCATGACCTTCGCCCTGTTGGGCACCTACGCCATCAACGGATCCACCTTCGATGTGGCAGTGCTACTGGTCATCGGGGTGATCGGCTACCTGATGCGCAGATTCGGATATCCGATCACGCCGATGATCGTCGGTGCGATCCTCGGGCCCCTCGCCGAAGTCCAGCTCCGGCGCGCCCTCGACATCGCCGGTGGAAACGTCCTCACCTTGGTGAGCACGCCCGTCACGATCGTGGTGTACGTGGTACTGGCGGTCGTGCTGGTCGCTGGGTTTGTGTTTCGCACGCGTGCCGAGCGAATGCTGCCAGACGAGGATGCGGTCGACGAACCGGACACCCGACGCGACACCGCGGTGAGCTGAAACGACATAGCCTGCGCCAAGCGTCGTGCCGGGGTCCGCGCCACGCCCCCGCGACGAGCGCGTGGACGTAGCGCGTCAGGCCACCGATGGACACCCTGGATAGCGGTGGCTGCGGTTTGACGGTGAACGGCCGCGCCACCCGACCGCGTTCCGCCCGCGGGTGGGGCGCAGGTGGCACTGAGGTAGTACGTACGCCCACTGTCTTGATGCGGACATAGATGTGCGAGGCAGGGTCGTCGCCGACGAGAACTTGTTACGGGCGGTGTTCTGCTCCAATTCGATGCCTTGGTGCCACCCGGCCGGAACTGCCCCCATCCAATAAGCGGCCGCTGTGTGCCAGTAGGCAAATATTCGGCCACCACAGGCTAGTGCTGTCGCCTTCACCAAGTCGTCGTGCCGGTCGCGCTTGGCCTTCGACGGCAACGATCACCAGACCATCATTGAACTATCGCACAGCGGTCTGAAACGATGACTGGGCGGCATGCGGTCGTGGTAATCACCGGCCAGGTGATTCCCACGGTAGGGCGGTTCGCTGGCGACGCGTGCGCCGCCGGCGGAGCCCGACACCACGACACCGTGCGCACGAAGTCATGTGCAGACTCAGGTTTGGTGCGCCCCGACCTGAGGGAAAGTGGCGTCCACTGGGTGCGTCGAGAGGGAGGGCAGTGTTGAATACGAGTGCGCGGATCGCGGCGGTAATGGCGATGATCGTGGCGGGCAACTCCGTCGGCGACTGGTCGGCGAACGCGGCGCTGAACTGTCCCGACGTGCAAGTGGTGTTCGCGCGCGGTACCGGTGAAGCTCCCGGTGTCGGGCCGACCGGACAAGCCTTCGTCGACTCCCTTCGTGCACGACTCGGCCCACGACCGCTAGATGTCTATGCGGTGAGCTACCCGGCCAGTGACGAGTGGGCCACCGGCGTGGAAGGGATTCGGGACGCGGGTTCGCACGTGGTGTCCATGGCGCAGAACTGTCCCACGACCAAGATGGTCCTGAGCGGCTACTCCCAGGGGGCGGCGGTCATGGGTTTCGTCACCTCCGCGGCGGTGCCGGACGGGGTTGACCCCGCGACCGTGCCAAAGCCTCTGGCGCCGGAGGTGGCTGACCACGTCGCCGCCGTCGTGTTGTTCGCCGTACCGAATGTGCGGGCAATGAACTTCCTCGGCGAGCCGCCGGTCGTAATTGGGCCGACCTATGACGCCAAGACCCTCAAAGTGTGCGCGGTCGATGACGCGGTCTGCTCCGACGGGCTGAACTTCGCCGCACACGACAGCTACGCGCAGAACGCAGATCTGGTCAGGCAGGGAGTCGACTTCGCCGCCAGCCGGCTCGGCGCCAGCCCACCAGCGCTACCCCCGGTGGCACCCGGCGCCGGCAGCCCGGCCGCGGGGCCGCCGCAATCTCCCGGCGACTGGGCCGCCCCCGCACCTACGACGCCGACACCGACGCCGTAAGGGTTGGACGACCACGTCGGTGGGGGGCGAATGCGTTCGGGGTGGCGACGACGCGGTCGGCCCAGCCGAGGCCTTCCACGCTGACCGGGCTCATCCTCAGCAGATGCCTCAACGCACGAAACGAAACACTCGGCACGTCATTCGTTGTCACCCAGGAGCGTTCGGCGGACGTGCCGCAGATGGGTGCGCATGGCCTGGCGGGCGCTGTCGGGGTCGCGGTCGGCGATCGCCTCCACGATGTGGTCGTGCTCGGCGCAGTACTCCAGGTGAAGTTCGGGGTTGAAGGTCCGCTTCTTGAGCCCTCCCCAGATGGGTTGTCGCCTGCTGTCGATCAGTAGCTTGCTCACACCGATGATTACGGCGTTGTGGGTGGCAAGGGCGAAGCTGTGATGGAGGGCGATGTCCCATCTTTCGAACTCCTCCGAGGTCCGGGCCTGTTCACCCCCGCGCAGACAGCGGCGCATCTCGCTGATGTCGGAATGAGTGGCAGCCGCCACCGCCAAGGGAAGCAGTTCGGGCTCAACCGTCAGACGCGAGCTCATGATCTCGCCGGGGCTGGGGTGATCGGCTCCGCCGGTAGCCATTGCGTGGCTCGGAGTCAGGAACGTGCCCCGTCCCACCTGGCGCAGCAGCACCCCGCGCGCCTCGAGGTCATCGAGGACTGAACGGATCACGGCTCGGCTGACGCCGGCTTGAGCGGCAAGTTCTCGCTCGGTGGGCAGCTTGTCGCCCGGCTTGAGTCCGCTGTTGGACACGAGGTGGTCGATGAATCGCAACGCCACCGCTGCCGGCCCCACCGTCGTGGTCACTGCATACCTCCGTAGTACCAATTCGGACCAATAGTACGGCATTTGGAATCAATGCCAGAACGAAACGATGGGTCCAAGTGTTGACGGTCACATCTTGGCGACCTATCGTTGCCAATACATACCGAATCGGGCCGTTTGGTCCACAATGGTTAACGGAGGTTGTCACGTGCGGTTTGCACGAATCGATCACACAGAGGGCCCACGGGTCTGCGCAGTAGGTCAGGACGGCACCGCTCGCGCGGTGTCGTTCTCCGACACCGGCGCCCCGGTTCGCAGCCTGCAGGAGGTCATCGCTGCCGGCCCCGGCGCGGCAATCAGGTTGATCGCGGCACCGACCGCCGAGCCGGGCAAGGTGCTCGCGCCGCTCGTCCCGCACCGCAACATCTTCTGCGTCGGCAAGAATTACGCCGAGCATGCCGCCGAGTTCGCGGCCAGCGGCTTCGACGCCACTGGCGGCCCCGACGGAGAACACCTGCCTGAGTACCCGGCGGTGTTCACCAAGCCCGCCGCCACGGTCATCGCCACCGGCGATCCCATCGACCCACACACCGACATCACTTCCGCCTTGGACTACGAAGGGGAGATCGGCGTGATCATCGGCAAGCGCGCGTCCAAGGTGTCCAAAGCCGACGCGCTCGACTACGTTTGGGGATACACCCTCATCAACGACATGACCGCCCGAGATCTGCAACGCGACCACAAGCAGTGGTTCATCGGCAAGTCGCTCGACACGTTCTGCCCGCTGGGGCCGTGGGCGGTGACCGCAGACGAGGTCGACATCACCAACCTGCAACTGCAGACCCGCGTCAACGGCGAACTGCGCCAGGACACCAACACCTCGCTGTTGATCTTCGACGTGCCGACCATTATCGAAACTCTTTCCGCCGGAATCACCTTGGAGCCCGGCGATGTGATTGCCACCGGCACCCCGGTCGGTGTCGGGATCGGGTTTGATCCTCCCAGATACCTGCAGCCCGGTGACGAAGTCCGAGTGACCGCGACCGGTCTCGGTGAACTCCACAACGTCATCGCCGACCCGGCCGTTACCAGCCCCCTGGTCGCCGCGGGCACTCACCGACTGTTCGTCGAAAAGACCGGGACGGGGCCGACTGTGGTGATGATCCACGGTCTGGGCGGTGCCACCACTGTGTACGAACCACAGGTGGCCGCACTGGCCGAGACCCACACTGTGCTGCGTTATGACCTGTCCGGGCACGGCCGCTCCCCGTACGCTGGAGGGCCCACCATCGACGGCTGGGTGCAGGAACTTGCCGACCTGCTCGAGGCCGAAGGCATCGAGCAGACCGCGCTGGTCGCCCACTCGATGGGCACCCTGGTCGCGAACACCTTCGCAGCCCGCTACCCGGACCGGGTCACCAGAGTTGCTCTGCTGGGAGCGGTTCGGGCGCAGTCCGAGCAGGTCAAGACCGCGACCAGAGGGCGGGCCCACACGGTGCGGGGCGGCGGCATGTCCGCTGTCGCCGACACCATCCTCGGCGCGGCGCTGTCTAAGGTCACCCACACCGATCGGCCCGTTGCGGTCGCCGCAGTCCGGGAACTGCTCCTGGGCCAAGACCCCGAAGGCTACGCAGGAGCATGCGAGGCGCTGGCCGCCGCAGTGGAACCCGACTTCGCCGCCGTCAGCGCAGCAGTGCTTCTCATCACCGGTGACGAGGACAAGGTAAGCCCCGTCGCCACCAACGAAGAACTGTTGTCCATCTACCCGAACGCCCAGTTGCACGTCCTTGACGGTGTCGGGCACTGGCACAGCCTCGAAGACCCCGCCGCCGTCACCGCCCAGCTCATCGAATTCCTCACCACCCCCTGACCTGCCCACCGGAAGGAGTGACGACGATGTCCTCTGCACTGCCCACCGAAAATTCCGCGGTCTTCACCAACGTGCGCGTCTTCGATTCGACAGGGGCCGATCCCTTCGAGGGTGAGGTCCTGGTGCGCGGCAATCGGATTGCCGCAGTCCGTCCCGGCTCCGACAACCTTCCCCGCGAAGGACGCGTCATCGACGGCCAGGGCAAGTTCCTGATGTCGGGGCTGTGCGACGCCCACACCCACTTTTCCTGGGTGAATTCCGCGGACCTGCCCGGACTGGGCTCCATGGGCGTCGAGGAACACACGCTGCTGTGCGCCCGCTCGGCCCAGACCTACCTCGACTCCGGGTACACCATGTGCGTCGGAGCCGCCGCTGCCAAACCCCGCCTCGACGTGGTCATCCGCGACGCCATCAACGCCGGTCAGATCCCCGGTCCACGGTATCTGGCCAATTGTCAGGAGATCGCGGTCACCGGTGGCGCGCTCGTCGAGGGCATCACGGCCTTCGCCGACGGGCCTGAGGATGCGCAAGGCGGTCCGCAAGAACGTCGAACTCGGTGCCGACCTGGTCAAGCTGTCCATGTCGGGAGAAGAGATCACCGGCAACCAGCACGCCAAGGACAACTACTTTTCTGACGAGGAAACCCTCGCCGCCACCACCGAGGCCCATCGCCGTGGTCTGCGGGTGTGCTCACATGCCCGCTCCGGTGACTCGGTGAAGATGTCGGTCCGCAACGGCGTGGACATCATCTACCACGCCTCCTTCATCGACGACGAAGGACTCGACATGCTCGAAGCCAAGAAGGACGAGATCTTCGTCGCGCCCGGGCTGAACTGGCTGGTCGCCACGCTGCACGACGCCGCTGACTTCGGCTACCCGCCCGAGGCGGCGGAAGCCGCCGGCTACAAGCACGAACTCGAATGCGCCATCGACGGTTTGAAGAAGATGAAGCAGCGCGGCATCCGGGTTCTGCCCGGTGGCGACTACGGGTTCGCTTGGACACCGCACGGCACCTACGCCCGCGACTTGCAGCACTTCGTCGAGCTGCTCGACTTCACCCCTGCCGAGACCCTCATCGCCGCCACCGCGCTGGGCGGGCAGATCATGCGGATGCCCGACGAACTCGGTCAGGTCAAGGCCGGATTCTTGGCCGACATCATCCTCATCGACGGCGACCCGCTGCAGGACATCACCATCCTGCAGGATCAAAGCCGCATCGTCGGCATCATGAAAAACGGTGTCTTCCACAAGGATCCGGGTGACGGCACCCACTCACGCGCCCGCGACCTCGACGAGATACATCGCGGCACACCCGTCCCTGCCTAACCGCCCCAGACCCGCGCGCCCTGGGCGGGATGCTTCTCGCGCCTGGGCCAAGGCTGACGAACACAGGAATAATCCTCGACGGTGGCGCAGCTCGCTAACCGACTGTGCCGCAACGGTTAAAAGCGTACAGAGAACGATCGCAGCGCATATCCGATGCCGCGATGCCACGCGGTTGTCGCGGCCGATCGGGCGCTCACGTCGTCCACGTCACCGAAGGGTCTGCGCTGCAGTCATCGCAAGTCGATTGGAGAAACCGTTGAACGTGCCTGGAAATAACGAGCATTCGGCACTCGGTGCCGCGACCGCTGGAACATCTCCACTACCCGTGCTGAAGATAACACGGGTCGACGACCCTGCCGTGGTTGCGCAGGCGGCTCGTGACGACTATTCGCTGCATGTAGTACCGCGGACGTGGCGGCTGTCCTCGCCGAAGATGGCGCTCGCGTGGTCGGCGGTCATGGCAGCGATGTTCTGGGTGGTGGTCGCGGCGGGGGCCTCCCTTGTGGTGGGTACGGTGCAGACACTCATCGGCCTGGCTGCGGCCGTGGTGGTCCATGGTGCGATCTGCTACTACATGTCGAGGACCGCTGCGGAGACCGGCTTGACGGTCGGGCTGTTTTCCCGCTCGATGTTCGGCTACTACGGCGCGTCCATCGCGACACTCTTCTTTGCCGTGACGGGGACTTGGTTCGCCGTGTTCGAGGGATCGGTGCTCGCAGTTGCTGCGCAGACGCAGTTCGGAGGACCGATTGAACTCTGGTACCTGATCGTGACTCTATGCGCGATCCCGCTGGTGCTGGGTGGGGTTCGAGTTTGGCTGGAGAAGATCAACGCGTTTCTGCTACCGATCTTCGCGATTGGCCTGATTGCTGCGGTGATCTGGTCAACCGCGGTATTCGGCTACAACAGCGCTTGGCTCACTTCCACACCCACCGCGCCGACAGCAATGGGTGGACCAGGTTGGCTGTTCGTCTTTGCCATCTATATGGGCGTGTTCTCCAATATGCTCTATACATTCGACTTCGCGCGAATGGGACGCACCCAAGATATCCGCGTGAACGGCCTTCATACCTTTGGATTCACATTCTATTTCTTCACCATACTCGTCAATGGTGCGGTGGGAATCTATCTCGTGCATACCATTCCGCTGGACAGCGGGGAAGTCACGGAGGCCGGCCTTGTCGTCGGCATTGTGAAGTTGATGGGAATCTTCGGTCTGATCTTTATCGTGGCCACGCAGACTAAAATCAACACTGCCAACTTCTATCTTGCGTCCACGAATTTCCAGAGCTTCTTTTCGCGTGCCTTCAACGTGACATTGCCCAGATTCGTTTGGGTTCTCTTCGTCGGAATGGTGTCGTTCACCGTCATGGTCCTCGACGTGTTCAGTTTCATCGGAACATGGCTTTCCTACCAAGGCGCCGTCCTCGTCGCCTGGGTCGGAATCGCACTGGTACACATCACGTGCCATCGGCTCTCCAATTCGCGCAACGCATTCGAGTTCCGGCCCGGACGGGTGCGAAACGCCAGTTCTGGTGGTCTTACGGCGTGGGTGGCATCCTCGGGCGTCGGGATCTATCTCATCGCGTCGAAGAGTGGGCTGGCCACCACATGGGCGCTGCTCATCACGTTCGTGCTGGCTGTAGTCAGCTATGCCGCATTCCTGTCGGCGGGAAGAGGAAGGCAAACCGTCCTCGATCGGCCCTTCGACCCGCATAGCGAGGTGAATGACCTCTGGAACGATCGCATTCAATGCGCCATATGCGACAAGTCGTACGTCGCCATCGAGATCGACCGCGATCCCAGCAATGGACACCGCCCCATATGTGCGTCGTGCGCCACGGGCAGGAAATTCAGGGCCGCAACACTGGCCGAGGCATCACAAGGCTGAAATGTGCAAACGCGGTGGAGTTCACCGCTGGCACAGCGTCGCGGGGACGTCAGGAGAATGCGACACATCTCGGCATACGGTTGAGCACCGTTCATAATCCGACAACGGTCGAATGTGGCGCCGAAGATTCGGACCCGAACAACTCACGCGCCGGACATCCCGTGACAGCTAGGAATCTCGCGTTCACGCGAAACCTGGCGCTACGGTGGCATGGCGTCAACTCGTTGGGCCGCGTTGAGGAACACCAGACGGAATCGACCGATTTGTATCTGGTCGCCGTTGGCCAGAATCGCCGATTCCACAGGTCGACGGTTGACATAGGTTTTGTTGAGGCTGCCGGTGTCCACGACGCGATGTTGTCCGTGTTCCATTCGAAACTCGGCATGTCGTCGGCTGACGGTGATGTCGTCGAGGAAGATGTCGCTGCCCGGAAGTCGCCCGGCAGTTGTGACGGGTTCGTTCAACAAGAAGCGCGCTCCAGCATTGCGCCCGCGATCGACGACAAGCAGCGCTGCGCCGCCGGGCAACCCTTCAGCCCAACTATCGTCCTCGACTGCGCCGGTCGGACTTTCGAACTCGTCGTCCAGGTCGAAGGGAAAAGCCGAGGTTTCATGAATGCCGCCGCCATCGCTGCGTTGGTCGTCGCTGGCTTTCACACGCGTCCGACCTCCTATTCGTCGTGTCACCGCGCATCGCCGCGCGGCACCTCGAAGGCCGCAGCTACCGAGTACCCGGCCCAGATCTGTCCAACCACCAGAAGCGCCGATTTGAGGCGGGCGTGCACTTGGCGACGCCGGTTGCCCTCGGGATGCCGACGACGCGATGGGCAGCGAGAACGCCTGGGTTTCGACCATTCCGCACCCTCATCGGATTGATAGTGGAACGGTGGTGACTGCAGCGAGTTGTCTCCGCAGGGAAGTGATGGGATGGCCCCCGCTTGGTGCCGACACGGGACCGCGGTCGCATTGCAGCCGCTGGCGGTAGAAATAAGAGTCCAGCCGCTGCGGCAGCGAAACGTCCGGGCATCGAGTGTGGCCGCGCCCACACCTCGGCCGCCCGGTCAACCAGCAGAGACTCCGAGCAGATTGTTGATGGATCGAGGGGGTGATGACGATGACAACGACGTATCTCGACCTGGTCGCCGAGAAGGCCGCGGGGCGGGTCACCGAGGAGGTCCGCCGAGAGATCGGCGGGTTGGTCAGCGAAGGCGGCGTCATCTCGGAACCGGGTCAGCTTCGCACATATGAATGTGACGGGCTGACCGGATTCCGGGTGGTTCCCGCGCTGGTCGTGCTGCCGGCGAGCACGGAGGAGGTCGCGGCAGTCGTGCGGGTCTGCGCGCGGGAGAAGATCCCTTTCGTCGCCCGCGGTGCGGGGACGGGCCTGTCCGGCGGTGCGCTGCCCGTCGCCGACGGGATCGTCATCGGGCTGTCCCGGATGCGCGCGATCCTCTCCGTCGACGCGGAGAACCAACGCGCGGTCGTTCAACCGGGGATGACGAACCTCGGCATCTCCGCCGCGGTGGCCCCCCACAACCTGTACTACGCACCCGACCCGTCGAGCCAGGTCGTATGCACGATCGGCGGCAACGTCGCGGAGAACTCGGGTGGCGCGCACTGCCTGAAATACGGCTTCACCACTAACCACGTCCTCGGGCTCACTATGGTGTGCGCCGACGGCAGCGTGGTGACCGTAGGGGGCGACTCGTTGGACCAGGTCGGGCCGGATCTTCGCGCGGTGATCGTCGGTTCGGAGGGCACCGTCGGCATCGTCACCGAGATCATCGTGCGGTTGCTGCGCAAGCCCGAGGCCGTCCGCACGCTGGTCGCGGACTTCCCCGACGCCGAACAAGCAGGCAACGCGGTCAGCGACATCATCTCGGCCGGCATCATCCCGGCCGCCGTCGAGATGATCGATGGGCTGGCGATCGAAGCGTGTGAAAAGGCGACCGCCGCCGGCTACACGATCGACGCACCGGCCGCGCTGGTGGTCGAGCTCGACGGCGTCGCGGAAGAAGTGGAGGCGGAATTCGAACGGGTCCAGAGGATCTGCCGCGACAACCACACCACCCACATCCGGATCGCCGAGGACCCGACCGAGCGCGCGCTGATCTGGAAGGGCCGCAAGGCCGCCTTCGCCGCGATGGGTCGCATCAGCCCGGACTACTTCGTCCAGGACGGGGTCATCCCGCGGACCAAGCTCGGCGTCACCCTCACCCGCATCGCGGAGATGGCCAAGGATGCCGGGCTGCGGGTGGCCAACGTCTTCCATGCCGGCGACGGCAACCTGCACCCGCTGGTGCTCTACGACGGCACCGTACCGGGCCAGGCCGACAAGGCCGAGCACCTGGCAACCGCGATAGTCGAGCTGTGCGTGGCCCAGGGCGGTTCCATCACCGGTGAGCACGGCGTCGGCAGCGATAAGGCCTGCTCGATGCCGAAGATGTTCAGCGACTCGGATCTGACCGTGATGGCGCTGGTGCGCGCCGCGTTCGACCCCGAGGGACTCTGCAACCCAGGCAAGGTGCTGCCCACCCCACGCCTCTGCGGTGAGCGACCCGGCCCGTGGCGGCCGCACCCGCTCGAGCAAGCCGGCGTGATCGAACGGTTCTGAGGGAGGCAACACCCCATGACCTCCACCGCCTCCTCCACGGTTCGCCGGCCCACCAGCGTCGACGAGGCCGCCGCAGTGTTGCGCGACAGCCGTGGCGGCGTGCTGTTCCGGGGCGCGGGCACGAAGATGAGCTGGGCCGGCCGACCGCACGACCCGGATCTGGTGCTGGAGACTACCGGCTTGGACCAGCTACTCGAGCACAACCCGGCCGACATGACCGCCTCGGTGCAAGCCGGCATGCCTTTGCGCGCCCTACAGGACCGGCTGGCCGAGGCGGGGCAGTGGCTTGCGCTCGACCCGCCCACCGGACCAGACGGGGCGACCGTGGGCGGGTTGCTCGCCACCGGCGAGTCCGGCCCGCGCCGGCTGCGGTACGGCGCGCTACGTGACCTGGTCATCGGGCTGACGCTCGTGCTTCCCGACGGGACGGTGGCCCACGCGGGCGGGCGTGTGATCAAGAACGTGGCCGGCTACGACCTGAGCAAGCTGGTGTCCGGGTCGCTGGGCACGCTCGGCTTGATCGCCGAGGTCGTGCTGCGCCTGCATCCGCTGCCGGAGACGAGCGCCACCGTCGTGATGTCCTCCTCGGTGCAGGAGGCGACCGCGCGCAGCCTCGCCCTGCTGGCCGGGCCGCTGGAACCAGCCGCCGTCGACTGGGTCGGCGACCCCCGCGGCGGAGGTCCGCCCGGCCGGCTGGCCGTACGGTTCGAGGGCACCGCCGCCGGGGTGGCGGCGCAGACGGCCGCGCTGCGGGAGCAACTCGACGGGGCGGCGCCGCAGGCGTTGGCCGACGCCGACGAGGCTGCGCTCTGGCACGAGTACGCCCAGGCCCACCGGCCGGAGTCGGGCCAAAGCACGGCGTTCGCCGGCACGCTGCCCAGCCGGTTGACCGATGTCGCCACGGCGCTCGCCGGCGCGGCCGACGCCGCCGGGGTGGACGCCTCGCTGGCGTCCCACGCCGCACTCGGGTTGCACACCGCTCGGTTCTCCGGACCGCCGGCGCAACAGGCGGCGGCCTTCGACCAGTGGCGCCGCGAAATCGTGGCCGTCGGCGGCACCGTGGCATTGCGGGAGCGTCCCGCCGAGGTCGACGCCGACGTCGACCCGCTCGGCCCGGCACCCTCGTCTGTCGGGCTGCTGCGTGCCGTCAAGGCCCGGCTGGATCCCGACGGCCGCTGTGCCCCCGGCCGCCTTGCCCCCTGGCTCTAAACCAACTGCGACCCATGGAGTTTCGCCGATGACCACTGATTCCGCTAACCGCGACGAGGACCAGCGCCTAAACGTGGAGCACTCATCCGACGCCACCGGTATCTTCGACGCGCACCATCCGCCGTCCGACGAGCGGATCTCCGACTGCGTGCACTGCGGCTTCTGCCTGCCCACCTGCCCCACCTACGCGCTGTGGGGCGAGGAGATGGACTCTCCCCGCGGTCGCGTCTACCTGATGAAGCTGGGCAAGGAGGGCGCGGTCCCGTTCGACGACACCTATGTGCAGCACTTCGACGCGTGCCTGGGCTGCATGGCGTGCGTGACGGCGTGCCCGTCCGGCGTGCGGTACGACGAGTTGATCGAGGCGGTCCGCCCCCAAATCGAACGCAACTACCGGCGCGGCTCCGCCGACCGCGCGTTCCGGGAAATGATCTTCCAGCTCTTCCCGTACCCGACCCGGCTGCGCGCCGCCGCCGTCCTCGGTGTCCTCTACCAGCGCGCAGGCGGTCCCACCTTGCTCGAACGCAGTGGGCTGAGCAAGCGGCTGCCTGCGCGGCTGCGCGCCGTCGAGGAGCTGATGCCCCCGGCGCAGCTGCGCGGCCTGACCCAACGGTTGCCCGCACTCATCCCCGCCGAGGGCACGGCGCGGCGGCGCGTCGCCATGCTGGAGGGCTGCGTTCAGCGGGTGTTCTTCCGCGACGTCAACGAAGCGACAGCGCGCGTGCTCGCCAGCGAAGGCTGCGAGGTGGTTGTGCCGCACGGCCAGCGGTGCTGCGGCGCGCTCAGCGAGCACGCCGGCCGCGAGCCGGAGGCGCTGAAATGGGCCCGTCGACTGATCGACGACTTCGACGGCGCCGACGTCGACGCCATCGTGGTGAACGTGGCGGGCTGCGGCTCCACGATGAAGGAGTACGGCCGCCTGCTGCGTGACGACCCGAAGTACGCCGAACGGGCGGCGGCGTTCTCGGCCAAGGTGCGCGACATCTCCGAGGTGCTCGCCGACCTGGAGCCCGTCGCGCCGCGGCATCCCATCCAGGCCCGCGTCGCCTACCACGACGCCTGCCATCTCAGTCACGGCCAAGGCGTTCGGCTCCAACCGCGGGCGGTGCTGCGCACCATTCCGGATCTGGAGGTCATCGACATCCCGGAGGCCGAAATCTGCTGCGGCTCGGCCGGCATCTACAACATGGTGATGCCCGATCCGGCCGCCGAGCTGGGCCGGCGCAAGACCGCCAACGTCATGTCGGTGGCGCCGGACGCGGTGGCCACAGGCAATCCCGGATGCCTCTTGCAGATACGCCGGTACCTGCCCGAAGGGGTTCCGATGTTCCATCCGATCCAGCTCGTCGACGCGTCGATCCGTGGGGTCGACCCCATCCGGGCCCGGTAGCGCTGTAGCACCGCCCAACGCGATGCAGTCGGTCTGGGATTCCCCTGAGCGGTAGCGCCCGTTCGGGGGAGGCGGCAACGGCTGAGCCGGCTTGGCGATCAGGTCGCGGCCAGGCCGGTGAGCAGTAACGGGTGTGCCGAGGGTGAGCGGCGCGGCGCACCAGGTGTTCTGGCGGAGGTGTCGCAGGCGTTGCTACCTCACGGTGACGACGACTTTGCCTTTGGCCCGTCCCTTTTCCACGAAATCCAAGGCATCCTGGATCGATTCGATCGGAAAGACCCTCTCGACAACTGGCCGGATCACGCCTTGATCGATGAGGGCGGTGATTTCGCTCAGTTGAGCGCCGTTCGCCCTCATGAACAAGAACGAGTATGACACGTTGAGTCGCTTGGCCTTTCGCCTCGGGCCGAAGCTCAGTACGCGAATGATCGGCTTCACGTACCAAGGCACGCCGATTTCGTCGGCGAAAGCCGGGTCGGGCGGTCCGGATATCGAGACGAGCGTTCCACCCGGCTTCAGCACACGCAGGGATTTGTCGAGGGTCTGTGAGTCTTGACTGTGCAGAACGACGTCGTAGCCATGCAGCATGGTCTCGAAGTCTTGTGTCTTGTAGTCAATCAAGACGTTTGCGCCGAGGGCTTGGACGAGTTCGAAATTAGCGGCGCTTGCTGTGGTGGCCACTGTCGCCCCGAGATGTTTCGCGAGCTGGATCGCAATGGTGCCGACGCCACCAGTGCCCGCCTGGATGAAAACCTTTTGCCCCGGCTTCACGTTCGCCATTTCGACAAGTGCCTGCCAAGCGGTGAGGCCGACCAGTGGAATGGAAGCCGCTTCTTCCATGCTGAGGAGGGTCGGCTTGATCGCCACGTCGTCTTCGTTCATCGCGATGAATTCCGCGAAGGTGCCGATCCGGTCCTTGTCCGGTCGCGCATAGACCTGGTCACCAGGCTTGAAGCGCCGCACCCGTGCTCCCACCTCGACCACAACGCCCGCGACGTCGTTGCCTAGAACAAGTGGAAATCGGTACGGCAGGAAGATTTTGAATTCTCCGTCCGCGATTTTCGCATCGAGGACATTGACGCCAGCCGCATGGACCTGGACGAGTACGTCGTTGTCCCCGACCTCCGGCTGCGGCATGTCGACGATCCGACCGCCGTCCGTGCTCTTGTAACGATCGATCGTGAAGGCTTTCATTGTCCTCTTCTTTGGTTCGTGGTCTCTCACGCGCGCGAACGCTCGTGAAGCGGCTCGCCCAACTGTGCACGGACATCTCGGGTCATTTCACCGGCAGGCACCTCGACCGCACCGGACTCGACCAGCACTGTCTGATCGGCGAGCGAAGTCATGAGGTTGCCTACCCCAGAAAGGCGAGCGCATCGGGAACGAACCGTTCGTTGGCCTGGAAGATGCCGCCGTGTCCAGCGTCCGGGTAGATCCGCAGCGTCGCATTAGGGAGGCGTCGCGCCAGATCGTAGGAGTTGTTGGAGGGCACCATACGATCGGCGTCACCGTTGGCAACCAGAACAGGCTGGCGGATGAATGACAGGTCGGCTGGCTTCTCGAGCCCCCACGCGTGAATCGCCTTGAGCTGCGTTCGGAATGCTCCTATCGTCATCGCCTTATCCCGATCATTCGTGCGCTCCTTCAACCGCTTGATGAACGCGCGCGCCTCTGACTTGCCGTGGGCCGTTCTGGTGAAGAAGAGAAGTTCCTTGGGATCTTTGAAGGTGGCATATGCGTGGAGAGTGTCGAGGTAGGTCAGCTTCGCCACGTTGACGATTCCGTCACCTCCGGCAGGCCCCGTCCCCGCAAGGATGACCCTTCGAACGAGCGTCGGTTCTTGTTGCGCGATCACTTGCGACACGAATCCGCCGAGGGAGAATCCGAGAAGGTCGACCTGATCGAATCGCAGCGCGCGGATGAACGCGACGGCGTCTTGTGCCATTGCCTCGACGGTGTCGGGTGTCTTGCCCTCCGAAGCGCCAACCCCGCGATTGTCAAAAGTAATGACCCGGTGCTTGGCCGCAATGCCGTCAACCACCCTGGGGTCCCAGTTGTCGAGATTGGCGGCCAGGTGATTCACGAAGACCACCGGTACTCCGCTGTCGACCCCCAGCTCCCGGTAGACGAACCGAGTCCCGCCCACGGAGACGGAGTTCGTCGGCGCGCTCTTGTACAACGTGCCGCCCCAGTGGGCGCTCGCTTCGCGCAGACAACTTGGGGGATCGTGCCGTGTGGTTTCTTTGCCCGCCATGATTTTCTCCTCTGGTAAACCGATCGGTGTACTACCGGAGGTAAGGGTAACACGTTGGTCCCATTTAGTACACTGATCGGTATACTCGGAACGGATCGCGCGCAACACTGATTATCGAAGCGCACGCTTCGCCAACGTCTGCACTGTCGATCTCACTCATCGATCCGGCTTTCTGGCCGCGTGCCCGAGCGGCGGCGCAGGCCCTCATTGCGATGTGGTTGCCGCTGCCAGAACCGCGTCGTTGACCGCGGTCGGCGAAATTGCGACGGCACCTTTCTGCGCGCGACTGACGAGATCTAGCAGGTAGCGACGCTTAGGACGTCTCGATTCAGCGCGTGATCGACGGCCTTGGTGACTCTCTTGGGATCGGCAGCAAATTTTTGCAGACGTCCCAACAACTTCCGACTCCCCGCGAGGTGCGACGCATACAGTCGGCGATGCTCGTCACTGAGTTGTTCGGTCATATGGTCGTAGTCGTCGAGCACGTCAGCCCACATATCGGTACGGATCGGCCCTGGCTCGATGAGTGACACGGGAATACGCCACGGACGCAACTCCATCCGGAGCGCATCGGCCAAGGACTCGATCGCATACTTCGATGCGTTGTAGGCGCCGGTGCCCGGCGTGGTGAACAATCCACTGACCGACGACATCAATACCACCCTCCCCCGGGCATCACGGATCTTTGGCAGCACCGCCTGCGTAACTGCGATCTGCGAGATGACGTTGATGCCGAGTTGCTGTGTCAGAACATCGAGGGATAACGCCTCGACCGGTCCGTTGACGATGATGCCGGCGTTGTTGACGACGCCGTTCAGCTCAGCGGGAAGCTGACCGGGTAGTGCTGCAATCGCGGACCGGTCGGTGATGTAGAGCGTGATCGCATGCACATTGGGCAGACGGTCGAGGCTGCTGAGGGCGGCGTCGGATCGAGCGGTGGCATAGACGCTCCAGCCTCGCCGGCGGGCACTCCTACGATGCGTCACATCCACTCCTCGTATACCAACTGGTGTACTTGATGATGGGTGACGCTACACGTCTGTGCACACGCAGTAAACCTATCGGTATACTTGGCCTCATTGGCCACCCAGCGTGAGGCACGGTCGAACGACTCACCAGCGAAGCGTAGGCGTCCAAACCGACTCTTTATCAGTACTTTCCGAGTAGAGAGGCGGTCGTCGAGGACTACCTGTCGGGCTAATCAGCTGGGGCGGTGCTGGGATATGAGCTCGTTGAGGTGACGGGCGACCTGCGTCAGCGGCTTGGTCGACTGCGCGGCGCGGGAAAGTATGACCGCCCCTTCGAGCGCGGCGATGACCGTCGTCGACAATGATTGGGCTGCAGCGCGCTTGATGCCGTCTTCAATGAGCCTGTCCGCCATTAGCTGACCCCACTCGGTGAAGACATCGGCGGCGGTGCTGGCGGCCTCGGGGGCCTCAGCGCGACTGAATGCGGCCGCCACGATGGGGCAGCCACCTTCGAAGTTCGTACTGATCAGGATCTCGCACCACATACGAGCGAACGCCCCGATCGGATCCCGCTGCTCGATACAGTCACGCAACGTAGTTGACAGCTCGTCTCCCGCAGCACGCGTCGCCGCGGCGACAAGCTCGGATTTGCCGCCAGGAAAATTCAGATAGATCGACCGCCGCGTCACGCCGCTGGTGGACAAGATCTCCGCAATGCCAGTGCCGGCCACACCTTGTCTTTGCATCAGCGTCGCCGTGGCTGCGGTGAGCCGCTCCCGTACTCGCATGACTACACTATACCAGTCGGTGTACTATCGCGGCCATCTAGCAGGTAGACTGATCGGTTTACCCTCGGTGCCGGCGTTCGGGCCCCGTCAATCCCCGGGCACTCGTCTGTGGCCGCCCCTTCGCTTCAGTCCCCGAGGGCGGCTTTGAGGTGTGCTGCGGAAACCGCTTTGAGGTGGGTGCAGGCGAGACGTTTTCGATCCGCCGAGCAAGACCGGCCCGGTCGCAGTTTGGAACGCGGCAGCGAAAGGCCAGTTCGGTCAGGGGAACGTCGGCCTGGTCGGCAATGTGGGCCAAAGCGGTGACGCCGTCGTGCGATACTCGAAGGCCCGTGGCAGAGTGTGTTTCATACATTGCCCCGGATGCACAGGAGGTGACTCGATGCGGGGGTCGACCGCGTTGCGCATCGCCAGCAGCATCATCGTCGCCAAGGCGGTTTTGATCGGTATTGTCTGCTGGCGGCGCGCCGAATTTCTCGGCCGCCCCGTCCATATCGGGGCAGATAGCTGGATCGGCTTGATCACTGTCCTCGCTGTAGGACTTGCCATAGCGGCGGGCGTCTACGTCGCCGCAGGGCATTCCCGTCGACAACTCTGACGATGCCCCACGGCGCGCCACGCGGGGAACCGGTGTTCGCTTCGCCTCGAATCGTACTTGCGTTCATCAAACACCATGTTTTGCAACTAGTTCGGGTCTGCTCCTAGAGTTTCGGGGGAGCCTGCGCCGGAGTGGGCCTGCGGTTGTGCGGCATTGAGTTGATAGGGGCGAGAAATGGTGGCGAAAAGGCGACACCGCTTCCGCATCCTCGAGGAGCGGCGGATGTGTTCGCGTAGCTGGATTGTTGGCGGTCGTGCGGAGTCGAGCGAGCCGAGCAGTTGACGCGCACCACGACGGGGTCGAGATCAGCGGTCTCGTGGCACGCGTTCCTCTCGATCTATGTGCCCGCGCTGGTGCTGGCCCTGGGGACAGGTATTGCGCTACCGGCAATCCCGACATTGGCGAAGTCGTTCGGGGTGAGTTTCGGAGCCGCGAGCGGTGTGGTGACGGCTTTCTTGGTGGGGAACCTGATCGGCACGTTGCCCGCGGGTTGGCTGATCGATCGCTTCGGCCGACGCGTCGTGATGATCGGCGGGCCGCTGCTGACGTCGGCGGGCGCGTTCCTGATCGCGGTCGTGCATTCCTTTCCTGAATTGCTGGTATTGCGGTTCTTGGACGGTGTGGCGGCGCAACTGTGGTTGATGGGTCGGCTTGCGGCGATCTCACACGGCGCCGCGGCTGGCCAGCGCGGCCGTGAAGTGTCGTGGATGTTCGGGATGAATAACGCCGGGCTGCTCTTCGGCCCCGTTGTGGGTGGATTCATCGCCGCCGGCTGGGGTCCACGCGCGACGTTCGTTGCCTACGCCATTTTGGCGCTGCTGGCCTTCATACCGACTTCGGCGCTCGCCGAGGACACCCCGCACCACACGCGCGCGGAGCGGCGGGCTCGCAAAGCAGACGATATGGATGCCCGAAAGCTGTCGATACGCGAGATCGTGCAGCCGCGGCTGAGCTATTTCGGAGTCGCGTTATTCGCCGGCTTGACCCGTGGGCCGGTCTCGGCGAACCTGCTGCATCTGTACGCGGCGTTCGCATACCAACTCGGGCCTCGCCAGATCGGATACCTGGGTACGGGAGCGGCGGTGCTGTCGCTGCCGATCGGGTTTCTCGCCGGGTGGATGATGGACCGCTACGGCCGCAAGCGCACTATGGTGCCGGGATTCAGCGGGGTGGCGGTGGCGATGGCCGCGTTGGCAGTGTCGGCCTATCTACTGTTGCCACTGGCCTGGTACGTGGCCTTGTTCTTGACAGGTGTTGCGTTCCAGGCGCTGACCGGCGGCTCGATACAGACGGTCGGCGCAGACGTCGCTCCGCCCGAAGCCCGGGGCGTGTTTCTCGGCTTGTGGCGTTTCACCGGCCAGGGCGGCGCCACGCTCAGCCCGATCGTCTTCGCGTTGCTCGCTGACCGGATCAACTACGCCTCGGCGTTCGTGTTCATCGCCGCTTCGGCCGCGGTGGTTGCGGTCCTGCTGATCCGCTACGTCCCGGAAACCCGAACGACAACCTGACGACCGACCCGCCGAACCGGCGGGGCGACCGGCTTACTGCATCGGCTGCTGGTCGGCGGCGCCGGGCGGAAGCTAATTTCGCGAAAGCGCATGCGCAAGCGCTTGCCCCCTCCCTAGGCTTCTGCAAAACACGCGGACGCGATAGGCGTCGCATCGGGGACAAGGGAGTCCATATGTTCGGGAAGCGCATCGGAAGCACGCTCACGGTCGCGGCGGTTCTCATGGCAGGCTCGCTGGTTCTGGGTCTTACCGCCTGCGGCGGATCGGGTTCGGACAGCGTCAAGGTCGGACTGATCACCAAGACCGATTCGAACCCGTACTTCGTGAAGTTGCGCGAGGCCGCCCAGGCGCAGGCCGACAAGGACGGCGCCAAGTTGATCGCGCTGGCGGGCGCGTTCGACGGAGACAACGAGGGCCAGGTCTCGGCCATTGAGAACATGGTGGGCCAGGGCGTGAAGGGCATCCTGATCACCCCGAATTCCTCTACCGGAGTGCTCGACTCGATCAAGAAAGCGCGCGATGCCGGCGTCATCGTCATCGCTCTCGACACCGCGACCGACCCCGAAGACGCCGTCGACGCCACTTTCGCCACCGACAACAAGGCCGCGGGCGTCAGCCAGGGCAAATGGGTGAAAGCCGCACTCGGCAACGCAGCGCCCCAGGTCGTCATGCTGGACGGAACCCCGGGTGGAACCGTCGACACCTTCCGCCACGACGGATTCCTCGAGGGCTTCGGTATTACGAACGACTCGCCGGAGATCGTCGGCCGGGAGAACACCAACGGCGACCAGACCAAGGCGCAGACCGCCATGGAAAACATCCTCCAGCGTGCTCCGGGCATCAACGCGCTCTACACCATCAACGAGCCGGCAGCCGCCGGCGCGTATCAGGCGATCCAGTCCGCCAACCGCACCGCCCAGATCACCATCGGGTCGATCGACGGAAGCTGCACGGGCATCGCGGACGTGAAGTCCGGAAAGATCGGCGCAACGGTGTTGCAGTTCCCGGCGAAGATGGCCGAGCAGGGCGTGCAGGCCGTGGTCAAGTTCGCAACGGACGGAACCAAGCCCAGCGGATTCAACGACACCGGTTCGCAGCTCGTCACGGACAAGCCGTTTCCCGGACTCGAGTCGCAGGACACCGCCTGGGGCGAGAAGAACTGCTGGGGCTGAGCCAGTACATGACCACCGGTGCTCCTGCGACAGCGACGCCATCGGTATTGAGCCGATTCAACGTGGGGAACATTCTGCGTGAGCCGTTGCTCGGTCCGCTGGTGGCACTCGTCGTCGCAATCATCGTCTTCAGCTCGGTGTCGGATTCGTTCCTCAATCCGCAGAACGTGTCGCTGATCCTTCAACAGTCGGTGGTGGTCGGCATTCTCGCCGTCGGCCAGACGTTGATCATTCTCACCTCCGGCATCGATCTCTCGATCGGCGCGGTTGCCGTCCTGGGAACCATCGTGATGGCGCAGAGCGCGGGCGCCAACGGGCCGGTCGTGGCGCTCGGGTCGACGCTCCTGGTGTGCGTGGCGTTCGGCGCGATCAACGGCGGGCTCGTCACGAGCCTGCGATTGCCACCGTTCATCGTCACGCTCGGAACGTTCACCGCGATACAGGCGGCCACCCGCCTGCTCGCGGGCTCCGAGACCTACCGCGTGGAGCAAGGACCGCTCACCTTCCTGGGCACGTCCTTTCGCATCGGGTCGTTCTCGACCACGTTCGGCGTGGTCGCGATGCTCTTCGTCTACCTCTTGATGTGGTACGCATTGTCCCAAACTTCCTGGGGCAGGCACATTTACGCTGTCGGCGGTAACCCACAGGCGTCGAATCTGTCGGGCATCAAGTCCGGACGGGTGCTGTTCTCCGTCTACCTCGTGACGGGTGTGATCGCAGCCATCGCCGCATGGGCTGCGCTGGGCCGGATTCCGAACGCCGACCCGAACGCGTACCAGAACGCCAATCTCGAGACGATTACCGCGGTGGTCATCGGCGGAACCAGTTTGTTCGGTGGGCGCGGAGGCGTCGGCGGAACACTTGTGGGCACGTTGATCGTCGGCGTTCTCCGTAACGGTCTCACTCAGGCCGGCGTGGACAATCTCTACCAGAACATCGCGACCGGAATTCTCGTGATCGTCGCGGTGGCGGTGGATCAGTTCGCTCGCCGGAGATCACAATGACGATCACGACGAGTGGCGCACCCGTGCTCGAAGCGCGTGGACTCGTCAAGAAGTACGGCAACGTGACGGCGATCAACGGGGCCGACTTCGAGCTCCGCGAGGGCGAGGTTCTCGCCGTCATCGGAGACAACGGTGCCGGAAAGACGAGTCTGATCAAGGCCTTGGCGGGCGCGGTGGTTCCAGACTCGGGTGAGATCCTGATGAACGGAACACCCGTGTCATTCAAGAACACCCGAGACGCCAGAGCAGCCGGAATCGAGACGGTGTACCAGGATCTCGCCGTGGTACCGGCTCTGGACATCGCGTCGAATCTGTACCTCGGACGCGAGGTACGACGTAAAGGCATTGCGGGCAGCTTCTTCCGGCGACTGGACATGCCGAGAATGCGCCAAGAGGCGTCGCAGCACCTCGCGGATCTGAAGATCGGCATCAAGTCCGTGAACCAAGCGGTGGAGACGTTGTCCGGTGGGCAGCGTCAGGGCGTCGCGGTGGCGCGGGCCGCCGCGTTCGGCCGCGGCGTGATCATCATGGACGAGCCGACCGCTGCTCTCGGCGTTCGGGAGTCGGGACAGGTCATCGACTTGATCAAATCGATCCGCGACCGCGGTATTCCCGTGGTGCTCATCAGCCACGACATGCCGCACGTGTTCGAGGTGTCCGACCGGATTCACATCCACCGGCTCGGGCAACGTGCCGGCGTCGTCGATCCGAAGAAGCGTTCGATGTCCGAGGTCGTCGCGCTCATGACCGGTGCAGAGGAGCCAACTGATGAGGAACGCGCCGGTCTCTGAGAAGGCTCCGGTCGGGGTTTTCGTCGGGTTGGCGACTCTCGACGTGATTCACCGCATCGTGACAGCGCCTGCGGTGAACCAGAAGATCACCTCGACCGCTCAGTTCGTCGCGGCCGGCGGACCGGCCGCGAATGCGGCCGTCGCCTTCGCAGCACTGGGCGGCGACGCGATCCTCGTGACCGCTCTCGGCGACGATCCGGTTGCCGAATTGATCCGGGCCGACCTCGCTAAGTACGGCGTCAGCGTCGTCGACGCGGCGGTAGGCACCACCCGAGCGGTGCCCGTCTCCGCTGTTTCGGTCGTCGAATCGACGGGTGACCGATCGGTCGTCTCGCTCGACGCCGTGAACTCTGACGCGTCGCCACCGGCAGACCTCGGTGACCTGGTGGCGGATGCCGACGTGGTGCTCGTCGACGGGCACCATCCCCTGATCGCCCGTGCTGCCGTTCAACATGCGGCCGCACAGGACACCACACTCGTCGTCGACGCGGGCCGATGGAAACCGGTGATGAGCGACCTCGTTCCGCATGCGACGGACGTGGTGTGCTCCAACGACTTCCGGATGCCGGGCACCGACAACCCGGAGTCGACCGCGGCGGCACTGGTCCGCCGCGGTGTTCGTACCGTTGTCTCGACGCACGGCGGCGATCCCGTCGAGTGGTGGTCGGATGGCAAGTCGGGATCGGTGCCGGTGGAACCGGTGATGGTGGTCGACACACTGGGTGCCGGCGATGTCTTCCACGGCGCGTACTCGTACTTCTCGACCCAGATCGAGGGCAGTGTTGCCGAGCGCATCAATCGGTCCGCTCGCGTGGCGGCCCTACGGTGTTCGGTGGTCGGGCCGCGGGCATGGCTGAGTGAACTCCCTATTGAACAAACTCGAAGGCGAGAACGGTGACCATCGAGCAGGACGTCGAGGACGCCACACTCGACCAGTTGGTGGAGTCGGCCAAGGGGCTCGTCGTTCCCGGGGGGCGCCGTATTCTGGGTTTCACCGGAGCTCCGGGAGCCGGGAAGTCCACCGTGGCAGAGCAACTCGTCACCGTACTGGGTTCGGACGCCGCGGTGCTCGTACCCATGGACGGTTTTCATCTGGCCAACGAAGTTTTGATCGACATGGGCATCCTGGATCGCAAGGGCGCGCACGACACATTCGACGACGGCGGGTACGCACGGCTGATTGCTTGCCTTCGCGCACAGCGCGTCGACGACCCAGTCGTGTATGCGCCCCGGTTCCGCCGCGAGATCGAGGAGCCGATCGGCTCGTCCATTCCCGTCGCGCCCACGGTGCCGTTGGTCGTCACCGAGGGGAATTACCTTTTACTGGAATCCGACGCCTGGCCTGCGGCGCGGTCCTGCCTCGACGAGGTGTGGTTCTTGGCCCCCGCCACCGACGTTCGCCACGCTCGGCTGCTGCGCCGGCACGAGGCGTACGGAAAGTCGCCGGAGGACGCCGCGTTCTGGGCCCTCGGGTCCGACGAGCGCAATGCCCAACTGATCGAGTCGACCGCAGGTCGCGCGGACCGCATCGTGCGTCTCCGGTGACCACGATGGGCGACGTCGCCCGCATCGCCGGCGTCTCGGCGTCCACGGTCTCGCACGTCCTCAACGGCACGCGCAAGGTCGACACCGCCACGCGCTTGCGCGTCGAAGCGGCCATCGAGGAGACCGGCTACCGGCGCAACGTCGTCGCCCGATCACTCGCGGCCGGGCGCACGCACACGGTCGGACTCTCGATCTCCGCGCTCACGAATCCGTACTTCGGGAGCCTGGTTCACGCCGTGGAACGGGCTCTGTCGGACGCCGGCTACGTGCTGATCGTCGGAGATTCCCACGACGACGTGGAGTCGGAGAAACGCGTCACCGACTCGCTTCTGGACCGGCAGGTCGACGGGATGATCGTGGCACCCGCGGCCGGGTCGGAGCGGGTCACCCTCCCCGAAATCATCCGCACTGGAACCCCTCTGGTTCTGATCGACCGCGGTGTCGACGTCGGGAGCGATCAGGTCGTCCCGGAGAACTTCTCGTCGGCGCGGTCGTTGACCGAGCATCTGCTCGACCTCGGGCATCGTCGGATCGCCGCCGTACGCGGCCTTGCCGGGATCTCGTCCACGACCGAGCGATTCGCTGGTTACTCCGCGGCGCTCGCAGACCGCGGTATCGCAGTCGACGCCGCTCTGGTCCTCGACGGCGACTCCAACACAGATGTGGCGGAACGCGAGGTGCACTCGCTCATGTCGGGTGAGAACCGGCCCACTGCGCTGGTGTCCTTGAACAACTCCATGACCATTGGAACACTCAAAGCCATTCGTAGTGTCGGCTTGTCGATTCCAGCCGACGTGGCATTCGTCTGTTTCGACGACTTCGAATGGTCGGATCTCTTCGAACCCAAGCTCACCGCGGCGGCGCAGGACGTGGAGACGATCGGCGCCACCGCGGTCGAGTTGCTTCTGCGCCGCATTCGGGGACACAGTTCCGCGCCACAACAGATTCGCGTGCCGACGACGTTCCGCCATCGCAATTCGTGCGGATGCACTTGACGCTCACCGACAGGTCTTTCGATCACGCCGACAACGACCCCCGATTACTACCGAAGCGGACACCGACGGCGTCACCCAGGTGGCGCTGGGTACGGCATTCTGTCCGTCCGGAAGCACGGCCGGACCTGGCAATGCGGTGGGCCAGTGGGCCGCTGTCGACGCCGCCTGACCGTATGCGGATGCCCGCGAAGTCCGCGGCGGGCAGGTCGCCACGCTTCAGGATTGTGCGATTGCTCAAACATCCGGGCCGGTGTTTGGGCATTAACTGCTCGCGGCAGGTGCTCGCCAAGATCGATGATGGCAGTCGAACACCCGGCGATTCGAAAGGCTGGAAACCCAGATGAGCACGCGAAACGGCATCATCGGCGCTGTGCCCGCCACCCAGGTTCCCCGTTATGCGGGGAAGGGCACTTTCGCCAGGATCGCCGATATCCACGAGGTGTCCGACTACGACATCGCCATCCTCGGCGTTCCATTCGACGGCGGTACGTCCTACCGGCCGGGGGCTCGGTTCGGCCCGCTCGCGGTTCGTACGGCCGCCCGTACGCTGCGCCCGGGCTACCACGTCGAACTCGGGGTCGCACCGCTGGAACACGTCCAGGTGGTCGACGCCGGTGACGTCCCGGTCACCCCGTACGACATCGCCGAGGCCTGCCAGCAGATCCAGAACCACGCCGCCGACATCCTCGCCGGCGGGGACCGCCGCATCGTGTCGATCGGTGGCGACCACACCATCGCCCTACCGAATCTGCGTGCCCTGCATGCCAAACACGGGCCGGTCGCCCTGGTGCACTTCGATGCTCACCTGGACACCTGGGACACCTACTTCAACGCCCCGGTCACCCACGGCACCATCTTCCGCCGCGCGTTCGAGGAAGGGCTGCTGATCGAGGACCACTCGATCCACGTCGGCATCCGCGGCCCCATCTACGACCGGATGGACCTGGACGACGACGCCCGGATGGGTTTCAAGATCATCCGGGCCGGCGACCTGGACGTCATCGGCATCGACGCGGCAGTAGATGCGGTGCGCCGTCGAGTCACCGACGTCCCGGTGTACCTGTCCATCGACATCGACGTGCTCGATCCGGCGTTCGCCCCGGGCACCGGCACGCCCGAATCCGGTGGTCTGACCTCGCGTGAGCTCTTGAAGATGCTCCGCAAGATGACCGGGCTGAACATCGTCGGCGCCGACGTCGTCGAGGTGGCCCCGGCCTACGACCACGCCGAAATCACTTGCGTAGCAGCGGCGACGGTGGTCTTCGACATCGTCAGCCTGATGGTCGCAGGCGCCAACGCCGCTCTGCCGGTCAACGGCGAGGTTGCCGCAACGGCGTTGTAGACCTACGCTCAACCACAACTCAATATGCCGATGACACGCTGCGGGAGAACCTCCGTTCTGGAGGCGCCGTAGGAGCAACTTCCTCCCCGGGAATCTCTCAGGCCCAATACCGCGGTGTCGAGGCAACTCTGGAGAACAACGCAGATCCGTCGATTGCGTTTACCGAAGGGGAACAGCGCAGCCGCGCTCAATCTCTCAGGTTTCAGGACAGAGCGGGGAGGTGTCACCACCACTCGCGTCGAATAGTTCGGCGCCTTGAGACTGGAGTCACCTCGTGCCTGACGAGACCGCAACTCTCAATGACGACCACGGCTTTCAAGCTCGTCACATCGGCCCGGACCCTGGGGCGCAAGCTCGCATGCTGGACGTGCTCGGCTACCCGTCCGTCGACGCGCTGATCGACGCCGCGGTACCTGAGCAGATCCGCAATACCGACCGGATGGCGCTGCCCGCGGCGCGCTCCGAACTGCAGGTGCTCGACGCACTGCGTGCGCTGGCCGGCCGCAACCAGACGCGGGTCCAGATGATCGGCCTCGGCTACCACGACACCATCACCCCGGCGGTGCTGCGCCGCAACATGCTGGAGTCGCCGGCCTGGTACACCGCCTACACGCCGTACCAGCCGGAGATCTCCCAGGGCCGGCTGGAGGCACTGCTGACCTTCCAGACCCTCATCGAGGATCTCACCGCGCTACCGGTGGCCGGTGCATCGCTGCTCGACGAGGCCACCGCGGTGACAGAAGCCATCCTGCTGATGCGCCGGGCCAACAAGGCCGTGGCCGCCAATTGTCTTGTGCTCGACGCTGATTGCCTACACCAGACGCTCGCGGTGGTGCGCGGACGGGCCGCGGCGGTGGGCATCGAGGTGGTCGTCGCCGACCTGACCGAGACGCTGCCCGACGGTGCCGCCTTCGGCGTCGTCTTCCAATCCCCGGGTGCCAGCGGCGTGGTACGCGACCTCGCCCCGCTGATCGCGGCGGCCCGCGACCGCGGCATGCTCACCACCGTCGCGGCCGATCTGCTGTCGTTGACGCTGTTGTCGGCCCCGGGCGAGCAGGGCGCCGACATCGCGGTGGGCTCGGCGCAGCGGTTCGGTGTGCCGCTGTTCTTCGGCGGCCCGCACGCCGGGTACATGTCGGTCCGGTCCGGGTTGGAGCGAATGCTGCCAGGCCGACTGGTCGGCGTATCAGTCGATGTGGATGGCAAACCCGCCTACCGGCTCGCACCGCAGACCCGCGAACAGCACATCCGCCGGGACAAGGCGACCAGCAACATCTGCACTGCGCAGGCGTTGCTGGCCAATGTCGCCGCCATGTACGCCGCCTACCACGGCCCGGAAGGGTTGCGCGCCATCGCAACCCGGGTGCATGGTTACGCCATCGCATTGGCCAGCGGGCTGCGGGCTGCGGGCCACGAGGTCGTCCACGACCGGTTCTTCGACACCGTCATGGTGCGGGTCCCCGGCGGCGGCCAACAGATCGTGTCGGCCGCCGACAACGCGGGGATCAACCTGCGCCCGGTCGACGCCGACCACGTCGGTATCTCCTGCGACGAGTGCACCACCGCCGACGTGATCCACCGCGTACTCGAGGTCTTCGGTGCCGCACCCGCCGCGTCCGCCGCTGGTTCGGTCACGCTGCCGAACAACGTGATCCGGACATCGGACTACCTGACCCATCCGGTGTTTCACCGGCACCGCTCGGAAACAGCGATGCTGCGCTTCCTGCGCGAGATCTCGGACAAGGACCTCGCACTGGACCGCACGATGATCCCGCTCGGCTCCTGCACGATGAAGCTCAATGCCGCCGCCGAGTTGGAACCCATCAGCTGGCCCGGATTCGCCGGTATCCACCCGTCCGCCCCGGCCGAGCAGACCTCCGGCTACCTCGAGCTGATCGGCAACCTGGAGGGCTGGCTGGCCGCGATCACTGGCTACGACCGGGTTTTGTTGCAGCCCAATGCCGGGTCTCAGGGTGAGCTCGCCGGCCTGCTGGCCATCAGCGTCTATCACCACTCCCGCGGCGATCAGAACCGCGACGTGTGCCTGATCCCGCAGTCGGCGCACGGGACCAACGCGGCTTCAGCGGTGCTGGCCGGGATGCGCGTGGTGGTGGTCAAGACGGCACCCAACGGCAACGTCGACCACGACGACTTGGAGGCCAAGCTCGTCGCGCACAACGGACAGGTCGCCGCGATCATGCTCACCTACCCATCCACGCACGGCGTGTACGAGACCGACGTGCGCACCGTGTGCGAGCTCGTACACAACGCCGGCGGCCAAGTCTACGTCGACGGTGCCAACCTGAACGCCCTGGTCGGACTGGCCAGACCGGGCGAGTTCGGCGGCGACGTGTCGCATCTGAACCTGCGCAAGACGTTCTGCATTCCGCACGGCGGTGGCGGCCCGGGTGTCGGGCCGGTCGCGGTGCGGGCGCACCTGGCGCCGTTCCTGCCGGGTGATCCGGTGGGAACCGACGGGCCGGCCCCGGTGTCGGCGGCCAACTACGGGTCGGCGGGCATTCTGCCGATCACCTGGGCTTACCTCGCGCTGATGGGTCTGGACGGACTGACCGCGGCCACCAAGGTCGCGGTGCTGGCCGCCAACTATGTCGCCGCGGCACTGACCGACCGCTATCCGGTGCTGTACACCGGGGAATCCGGGCTGGTTGCCCACGAATGCATTCTCGACCTGCGCGAGATCACCAAGCGCACCGGTGTGACCGCCGAGGACGTCGCAAAGCGGTTGATCGACTACGGTTTCCACGCCCCGACGCTGTCCTTCCCGGTCAACGGCGCCCTGATGGTGGAGCCCACCGAGTCGGAAGGCATCGCTGAACTGGATCGGTTCATCGCGGCGATGATCGGGATCCACGACGAGATCGGCCGCGTCGACTCGGGGGAGTGGGCGGTGGAACACAGCTCGCTGCGTCAGGCCCCGCACACCGCCGAACAGGTCACCGACGCCGAATGGACACTGCCGTACAGCCGGCAATACGCGGCCTACCCGGTCTCCTCACTGCGGCTCAACAAGTACTGGCCGCCGGTACGGCGCATCGACGGGGTGCACGGTGACCGCAACCTGGCCTGCTCCTGCCCCGCACCCGAAGCGTTCCAGACCGTCACCACCGAGGCCTTCGAGGAGGCCATCCAGGAGGTTTACGCATGACCGCCAGCCACACCCCGGCTTCGCCGCTGCTCGACGAACACCGCTCGCTCGGTGCGACATTGACCGACTTCGCCGGGTGGGCGATGCCGCTGAAGTACGGCAGCGAACTGGCCGAACACCGCGCGGTGCGCGAGACCGCGGGGCTCTTCGACCTGTCCCACATGGGTGAGATCGCGGTCACCGGACCGCAAGCCGCCGAGGCGCTGGACTTCGCACTGGCCGGCGAGGCGTCCAAGATCCCCGTCGGGCGGGCCAAGTACTCGCTCATGTGCGACGCCGACGGTGGGGTGATCGACGATCTGGTGGTGTACCGGCTCGCCGATGAACACTTCCTGGTCGTCGCCAACGCGGGCAACGCTCCGACGGTGGCGGGTGAACTCGCCGGTCGGGCTGGACGATTCGACGCTGACGTCGATGACCAGTCCGCCGTCACGGCGTTGATCGCCGTGCAGGGGCCCGCTTCCGAAGCCATCGTGAGCTCACTGGTGCCCGAGGATCAGCGCGACGAGGTGACCGAACTCAAGTACTACGCGGTGACCGACACCGACGTCGATGGTTTCGATGTGCTGCTGGCCCGCACCGGCTACACCGGTGAGGACGGCTTCGAACTCTATGTGCCCAACGCCCGGGCGGTGGACCTGTGGCGGTCGCTATTGACGGCCACCATCGCCGTCGGCGGCTCACCGGCGGGCCTGGCCTCCCGCGACACACTGCGACTCGAGGCGGGAATGGCGCTCTACGGGCATGAACTCAGCCAGGACACCAACCCGTATCAGGCAGGTTTGGGCAAGGTGATCCGGCTACGGCGGGAATTAGGGAGCGATTTCGTGGGGCGGGATGCGCTGCAGCAGCTTTCCGAGCAGGCGGTGGATCGGACCCTGGTTGCCCTGAAAGGCTCAAACCGCCGGGCGGCGCGGGCGGGCTACACCGTTCACCAGACCGCCGACGGGGCGTCGGTGGGAACCATCACGTCCGGTGCGCTGTCACCGACGCTGGGCTATCCGATCGCGCTGGCCTACCTCGACGCCACCCTGGCCGAACCGGGAACTGTCCTAGAAGTTGACATCCGCGGAAATCGTGAGCAATTCGAGGTCACGTCGGCGCCGTTCTACCGACGCAACTGAGCATCCCCCGTCAACCACTTTCGGAAAGGACCACCATGGCAGACAACGCTCTTCCCGATGATCGCAGCTACACCGAGGAACACGAGTGGGTGCTCATCGCACCCGGCGCCGCACTACCCGACGCGCCGGTGCGGGTCGGAGTCACCTCGGTTGCCACGGCGGCACTCGGCGAGCTGGTCTTCGTCGACCTGCCCGACGTCGGGTCCACCATCGTCACCGGCGGATCCTGCGGTGAAGTGGAATCCACCAAGACCGTTTCCGAGCTCTACCCGCCGGTCAGTGGGGCCGTCACCGCGGTCAACACGGCAGCCGTGGACGACCCGGCCCTGGTCACCTCCGACCGTACGGTGCGGGCTGGCTGTTCGAGGTGCAGCCGACCGCGGCCGGAACCCTGCTGACGGCAGCCGAATACGCGTAGAAAAACGAGGTGCCGGCATGAGCATCCTCGACCAACGGCTGAACGATTTCGACCCCGATGTCGCCACAGCGATCGGTGCCGCGTTGCACCGGCAGCGGTTCGGGCTGGAGATGATCGCGTCGGAGACCATGCGCCGCGCGCGGTCATGGAAGCCCAGGGATCGGTGCTGACCAACAAGTACGCCGAAGGCTACCCGGGGCGCCGCTACTACGGCGGCTGCGAGCACATCGATGTGATCGAACGGCTCGCGATCGACCGGGTGAAAGCACTGTTCGGAGCGGAATTCGCTAATGTGCAACCACATTCCGGCGCCCAGGCCAACGCCGCGGTGATGCACGCGCTGATCACGCCGGGTGACACCATCCTCGGACTGTCTCTGGACTGCGGCGGCCACCTGACGCACGGCATGCGGCTGAACTTCTCCGGCAAGCTGTACAACGTCGCCGCCTACGGGGTATCCAAAGAGGACTACCTCATCGACATGGATGCCGTTGCCGATGCGGCCCGAGAGTGCCGGCCGCAGTTGATCATCGCCGGGTGGTCTGCCTATCCCCGTCAGCTCGGCTTCGCCCGGTTCCGGGAGATCGCCGAAGCAGTTGGTGCTTTCCTCATGGTGGACATGGCACATTTCGCCGGGCTGGTCGCCGCGGGGCTGCACCCGTCGCCGGTGCCGCACGCCCACGTCGTGACCTCCACCACCCACAAGACCCTGGGTGGTCCCCGCGGCGGCGTCATCCTCACCAACCAGGCCGACATCGCCAAGAAGATCAATTTGGCGGTGTTCCGCGGCCAGCAGGGCGGTCCGCTGGAACATGTCATCGCCGCCAAGGCCGTCGGTTTCAAGATGGCGGCTCAGGCAGAATTCGCCGAGCGTCAACAACGCTGCCTGTGGGGCGCGCGGATCCTGGCGGATCGGCTCAGCCAACCGGATGTACAGGACGCGGGCATCACGGTCCTCACCGGCGGGTCCGACGTCCATCTGGTAGTGGTGGATCTGCGTAACGCGGTCATCGACGGCCAGCAGGCTGAGGACGGCGGCGGCGCGCTGGGAACCGGGTGGTGGCAACAGCTGACGAATCGACGTACCAGCATCCCGATTCTGGCGCCTGAGCACTTCAGCCGGTCGCTCAACGACGCTCAAAAAGCAACCCTGCGACGGTGATTGGGCCGTCTCCTCACTGCTCCGCTTGACAGCGGGTCTATGCGCCAGGCTCCCGGAACACCACGTGAACGTCCTCGCGGCGCCATCGAGGTCGGCTCCGCACCCCATCGGCCCGTCACTCAACTCTGTTGCGGGCCGGTTGTCTATCCGGCGCGACCAAATCGGCGTACATTCCTGCGTAAGCGCACGTCAGAAGGCATGAGAGCGGCTCTACCTTTGTCGTTGGTCTTGCTGGCGGCCAGATTGCGGAGGGGGCTGTGATGGAAACGTACTTACCGACAGGCCGCTACGGTAACGATCCTCACGTAGTAGACATCCCTGACACCCTTTTCTGGGGAGCGCTGATTTTCCTCGCCCTGTTCATGTTGTGTTTCCTCACGACCAAATGGCTACGCAAGCCGACAAAGATGGTGGTACAGCCACATGTCAAGCCAGCGTGGGAGGAGGAGCCTATGGCGGAGCCCTCTGCCGCAGAGACAGCAGCCCTTGTCCGAATCTTGGCGGGCCGCAGCGAGCAGCTGAGCGAGAAGCAGGAGGAGGAATTCCTCCTGGTCTATGGCACGCGAAAGCAACGCAAGGCCATTAAGCAACGCCGGAAGGTGGCCGGGCATGAACAACACGCGACTGGGAAGGAGTCTGACTCCCCGATCCGAGGCTCCCTTGCGGAACAGCAGGCCATTAGGGAACGCCTGAAAGGTTATGAATGATCGTGATCGTGGTGGCCGAGGCGTCCTTTCAACAGCAGCACGACGCCAACACGGGCGTACCGAGACTCACGGCCAACGAGGCACACCGACCGCCAGATTGACCGAGATTCTGATGCGTCCCTTTCCACCGCCAGCTCGTTCGACAACCGCCAACTGAGTTTGTGACCGGACAGCGGTGATTATCACTAATGCTAATGGCCTGTGGAACAGCGCTTGTCGTGTTAGGTTGACGTAACGGCGGTTATTTGGCAGTAGAGCGCTGTTGCGGTCCGAGCCATCGGTCACCCGGCGGGGGAGTGGCACTATTCGCCCGCCCGGCGATGAACACCACACGAACTGTCACATTCTTTGCGGCACCGCGGCAGATGTACTTACACAAACTTCGACGCGAAGCGCGCGATTCCGCCGCGCTCATGGGCGGATGGCCATCCCTGCGGAGATCTTCGCGTCCGCCTCGGCGGCAAGCGCGCCGAGCCGCGGCGATAGATGTTTGGAACTCTGGCGCCTTGATAAGAACCCGATATTATCGGGATCCGGAATCGATTGCGCGGCAATGTTCTCAGACGCTATTGGTAACTCGCCCTATTTGATACCGCCGTATTCCTGCGCGTGCGGTCGCTGTGGAACCGTCGAGCGGCGCTGATGGGGCAGGCCGGTGAATCACGTCGTTCGGCGCCGAAATGTCGTGGCGGTTTCAATTGAGCAAAGGAACCGCAGCAGACCCGCGATGCGAGGGCCGATATCGACTGCGTGGTTTTAGTGTTGGCTGCTGTGGCCGGACTGGACAGTTGTGTGACGCGCTGGAGGGTGGCGCTGCAGGTAGTAGTTGCGTTGCTGATAGTTGTCACCTCTGGACTGACGATCACACCGCTGGCTCGTGCGGTTGCCGCCGCGGCGAGGCTGTCGGTGTCATCGACGTGGCAGACCGGTTTTATCGCTCACTTCACCATCGTCAACGCGAGCACGGCGCCGATGACGGATTGGCGGCTCGAATTCGACTTGCCGGCGGGTGAATCCGTCTCGCATACGTGGAGTAGCACCCTTGTGCAATACGGCACGCACTATGTTCTCGCCCCCGCGAATTGGAATCGCATCATTGCGCCGGGGGGTTCGGCCACAGGTGGTCTGAGAGGCGTGCTGACCGGCTTCTACACGCCACCGTCGAATTGTGTGCTGAACGGGCAATACCCCTGCACCTAGAGGCCTTTGTGCGCCGGGGTTCGACCACTTCGATGCCCGCCGACTGTGCCGCTTGCGCGATTGGGTCATAGTCCCGGCTGGGCGATCGGTTCGGCCGAAATTTGACCCACACCGAAGGAAGACGCGAGAGTGAGCCCATGAGGACGATCGCATACCGCCACACGGCAGTCGTCGGCCTGGCCGTCATCGCATTGACCACCGTGGGCTGCAGCTATGGCAAGAGCGTCGACGCATCGGCGCCGCCGCAGGTCGGGTTGATCGCCACCTCCGAGACTGCAGCCCCGCCCACCGAAGTGAAGCTCACCGGGGAGAGAGACGTCGAGGTGACGCTGACCGGTCCGATTGCGGCCAAGTACGCGTCGGCAACCGAGAATCAGCGGCAGGCTCTGGGCAAGCCACTGACGGGTGACCGCAATGCGGGAGCACGGGAGAGCGGTGTGGTGTTCCAGCAGTTCCAGGGCGGCGTGATCACTGCCAAGAACGACGAAGCGGGCACGCCTGGATATATCACCTGGGGCAAGATCCGGGAGGCCTGGAATGTCCAGCGCGACCCAGAGGGCGTGCCTGCGGTCACCGGCGACAACGGCTCAGTGGGTCCGCTGGGCGCGCCCACCAGCGACGAGAACACCGTCGGCGATCTCCTCGTTACGACCTTTGAACACGGCAAGATCGAGTACGACGCGAAGACGGACCAGGTCGAGGTGACGGTCAACGGCAAGGTCGTACCTTCCGGGCTCTGATGAACACGGTGCACGTCTACGCGCAATCGCTGTCGGGCATCTAGTGTGGCGAAAGTCGCTGGGGCGCTTAGCAAGTAAAAATCAGCCGAACCGGGGGACCACTCGGTGTTGACGGACTCATTCCAGGATCGCCCGCGCTGCGCGCTCTGCGATCAGCATGACCGGCGCGTTGGTGTTCCCGGAAGTGATGGTGGACATCGCCGAAGCGTCAGCCACTCGAAGGCCGGCGACGCCGTACACGCGGCAGTCGGTGTCGAGGACTGCGGCGGCCGACCGCGGAAGACCGTGGGTGTCGAAGGCTCCCATCGCGCAGGTGCCCACCGGGTGAAAGATGGTTGTACCGAGCTCGCGGGCCGCCTGCTGGAGGTCTTCGTCGCTCACCAGTTGCGGGCCGGGAAGCAGTTCTTCTGGGCGGTAGCGGGCCAGGGACGGCGCCGCCATGATCTGCCGGGTCATCCGGAGGCCGCGCACGGCGGCTTGACGATCGGCGCCAGTGGACAGGTAGTTACAGGAGATCGTCGGGTAGGTCAGCGGATCTGCACTGGCCATGCGCACATGGCCCCGCGAGCTGGGTCGCAGATTGCAGACGGAGGGAGTGATCGCTCCGAAAGGGTGCAGCGGTTCGCCGAACTTGGCCAACGACAAGGGCTGCACATGCCACTCCAAATCAGGACTGGCCAACGCGGGATCGCTCTTGGCGAAAGCGCCCAGCGTGGAGGGCGGCATGGTCATAGGCCCCGAGCGCAGCAACAGGTACTGAAGTCCCATGCCTGCACGGGTGATCCAATTGCGGTACAGCGTGTTGACGGTGCGGGCGCCCCGCACCCGGTAGACCGTTCGCAGCTGCAGGTGGTCCTGGAGGTTTTCACCCACGCCCGGCAGATCGACGGCCACCGGGACCTGATGCTGGGCAAGAAGCCCGGCTGGGCCCAGACCCGAAGCCTGCATGAGATGCGGCGACCCAATCGCACCGGCACTCAGGATCACCTCGCTGCGGGCTTGGACGTCGATGATTTGGCCATCCTTGAGCAGCCGCACACCGGTGGCGCGGCGCTGAGCTGTGATCCAGGCACCGCGCCGCTGATCCTCGTGGACCTGCTCGTCCATCAGCAGCTTCAAGGCCTGGGTGTGGGTGTAGACGGTGAGATTTGGTCGGTGGGCGACGGGATGCAGGAAAGCATCGGACATCGACCAGCGACGGCCGCGCCGTTGGTTGACATGAAAGTACGCACTGCCGGCGTTGTCTCCGCGGTTGAACTCGTCGATCGGGGCAATGCCCACCTGGGCAGCGGCGGCCTGCCAGGCGTCCAAGATCTTCCAGCGCACCCGCGGCCGCTCGACGGGGATCTCACCACCGACGCCGTGCCAGTCGTCGGCTCCGCCGAAGTAGTCTTCCAACTGTTTGTAGATCGCCAGTGTCTCGCCGGTACCGTCCGGGCCACCCCAAAGCCATCGCTCATCACCGGTAGCCTGCGCCCACAGGTCGTAATCGGAGGCCTGTCCGCGCATATGGATCATGGCGTTGATCGACGAGGAGCCGCCGATCACGCGGCCCCGCGCGTAGTGAATGCTGCGGCCGGCCAGACCTGGGTCAGCCTCGGTCGTGAAGCACCAATCGGTGCGGGGGTTGGCAATTGTGTACAGGTAGCCCACCGGCACCTTGATCCAGAACCAGTTGTCTTTGCCGCCGGCCTCAACCAAGAGCACACGGTGATCAGGGTTGGCGCTGAGCCGGTTGGCGAGCAGGCAGCCCGCACTGCCTGCTCCCACGATGATGAAGTCGAATTCGGCGACGGGGCTCATTTCCGGCATCGTTCCTCCCTGGCGTCGGATGCGTGTCCTAGTGTGCGATGCCCGCCCGGCACGCGCACGTTCCCGTGTGTACCGTGGCAGTCCACCGTGTCGTCGTCGGGAGATGACTAAAACTTCGTGGCCAATAGTTGCCGCAAACCTGGACGCGAGAGCAAATCGTCGGGGTCGAGCGAACGAGAATGGCATTCCTCGGCTGGCCCGGTAGCGAGAACCGTTGGACGGCACAGCAATACGGCGAACTTTACTGATAACCCGCCATATTCGGTTCGGCCGTGTTCCGAGGTGGCGTGTTCCCGCTAAACGAGTCCAGCTGATGTGTCCCCGCTGTTTCGAGCCGTGGTTATGCGAGTTGAGGGATCGAATAGGTGGACGTGCAGAGCGTTTCGAACTCTGTTGGGCTGATGTTACCGAGGTAGCTGTGACGGCGTTCGACGTTGTAGAAGTTGTCGATGTAATCGGCCATGGCGGCGGCCAACTCGATGGTGGTGGCCCATCTGCGGGTATTGAGCAACTCGACCTGCATCCGTGCCCAGAACGGGCACCACCGCCACAGCGCCGAACAGTTCACACGCGTCCCGCGTCAACGCCAACTCAACCTCCAGCGCAGCGATGCGCTTGTGGGCTGCGGCGAGCTCGTCAGCCTCCACGCTGGGGATGCCGTCGATCACGCCAGCATCGATGAGTGCCTGGCGCTTCCACCGAAAAGCGTGACCTGGCAGACCCCTGTCTCTGCCGCGACCCCGGCGACCGGGTGTGACCGATCCCATCGCGCCCAGCCGCCACGCACCCAAGCGGGCAGAGATCGTCATCTCTACGGGCTCACCGGCCGTAGCATGTCCGCACCGGATGACTGGCAGAGAGTAGGTGGACCGGTGGCCCGCGTTGAGTGGAAACGGGCGTCTGGCGACGAAGTCGAGGCCGTCGTCGGCATGCTCGTATGCAGTGATTCCCGAATGGTGTCCGCGTGCGTCCGAGCCAAGGCGACCCCTTCATTGACATCTTCGTTCCCGGTCCTGCCGGATGGGGGAAGCAGCGGGCGGTGTGCAGGTCAAGCGTTTCTCGGACAACTTGAACAGCACCGAGAAACGTGCAATCAAACGGTCCTTCTCGCGGGTGCTCGAAACCAGTAAGAAGGAAGGCTGGGAGATTACAGAATGGCATTTGGTGATGCCGCTGGATCTCACCACCCACAACCTCAGTTGGATGGACACCTACGTCGCCGATGCCGGATTTCGCGGCTCTCGACCGGCGCCACGTCGAGCCACGCCGGCGGCTCGTACTCGGGCGTGACAGGGCGTGACAGGACCGACTTCCCGTCACAATGCACCTTGACCGGCGACGTGGCCGCAGGACGTCAGTTGCTGCGCGGATTGTGGGGTAAGTCGTCCACCTCATCAGCCAATCGCATATCTCCCTCGTCGATGGCTTGCTTCTCCTCAGGCGTTTCGCACTCGGGGCAGACCATATCGGCATCGTCGAGGACTTCCCAGTGAAGAAAATCGGGGTCATCCTCGGCGGGCGCTGGTCGCTGGCAACGTATGCAGTGAGCTATCGGCGTGGTCATGTTTCGATCTTGCCCTTCGCGCTTGCAGAGATGTTTCATATCGGCAGTCAGGCCATCAGCCCCACCTCGGCATCGATCGCGCCGAGCAACGCGTCCGTGCAAAAGTTCGTCCCGCGCACGGAATGGTCCTGGATAGGGCGTTCGTGCTATCACCCACGACGGAATGGGCGCCATACAGAAAGCGCTTGTGCGCGGCGTTCCGGTCTGTGTCGTACCGCACGGCCACCACCATTGAGAAGTTGTCAGACGAGTTGAGGTTTCGCGGTGCGAAACCCGCCTGGCCGCGGCGAAGCGCAGCCCCCGGCCTCGGGCATCGTCGGCTTGCCACCCAACGCGACGGCGGCGGTGGTCAGCGCCCTACAGCCGTCGCTGCCAGACGCCTTCGTCTTGGCCGTGGGTTTTCTGCAGGCCGGAGACGTGCTGCTCGTCGAAGTGCAGAACAACTTCGGCGGTCCCGTCGAGATCGGATCGCCACTCCTGTTCGGCCGGCTGTACCCAGCGGTCGATGACGCGGTCTTCAGAGCGGTGACGTGTATCGCGTATGACGGGTTTCCCATTGGTGTCACCAGTCGCCAGTTTCGTGGAGGCTCCACTTCTGGACTGCGGCGATGTCGCGGCACGCGATGTAGATGTCGCTCGTGCTCGGGTTAGCCCATATCCGCCTTACGCTCGGCCAGCGCTCCGGCGGCCATCGACGCCGCGGACCCGACCTCGCCCTGCCAATTGATCACCATCACCCAGTGCCTGCTGCACGCGGCCGAGGTCGCCGACACCCGGGCACACCTACATGGGTGAGTCGGCGCCCCCTCGGCGGTCGCCGAACTCCTCATCGAGGATGGCGACGAGACGGTCGACCGTCCAGTCGGTGAGCATCTTGCCCTTCTCGGCGCTGGCCGCTTCAGGGGAGGACAGCGTGCCGGTGGCGGTCGACATCCGGGTATCGATCGGCAGCACATCGTGGTTGACCACCCGCTCGGGAGCATCGGCCGCGATGTGCTCGGTCCGCACCAGCTGCGGTGCGTGGTGCAGCAACAGCGAGGTTTCGATGACGGCGGCATGCTCGAGCGCCAGACCCGGAAAGCCGTCGGGCCAGATGGCCTGCTGGCGGTCCGGGGTGAAATCGGGGTTGGCATCCTCGATCACCAGGATCTTCAGTTCCGGGTGCTTCTCGGAGATCAGGAACGCCGGCTCGTAGATGAAGCCGCTGTTCTCATAGTGCCAGTTGTACAGCACGATGTTGCGGAACCCGGTCCGCCGCAGTTCACCGAGGATGTCCTCGAGCAGCGCGATGTAGGTGGTGGCTCGCAGCGACAGGGTTCCCGGAATATGCTGCCCGCCACCGCTTCCCGGCCGGCTTCGGTAGCCGAACGGAACAAACTGCCCGACGATCAGGTCGCAGCGGCGACTGGCGGCGCCCAACAGCTTCTCCGGGATGAGCCAGTCGGTGCAGACGGGTAGATGGTGGCCGTGCTGCTCGGTCGAGCCGATCGGAATGGCTACCGGGATGTCGGCGCGGGCCGCCTCGGCGATCTCCGGCCAGGTCATCTCCCGGTACAGCCGGGACCGCTTCTGCTCAGTCATATTGAGACTCCTTGTAGATCAGTCGTTGTAGGAGACGCCGATGTTCCCGGCAGGTATGCAGGTCGACCGTCCACCGTCGACGACGAGATGCGTGCCAACCGCATAGCTGGCCCGATCGGACAGTAGGAAGACCACCGCCTCGGCGATCTCCTGTGGCTCGCCGAACCGTCCGGCGGCGACACTGGACACGATTTCGGTGATCTCGGCGTCGGGGTCGGTGCTGTCCTCGAACTCGACCATGAGCAACGGAGTTCGGGTGGTGCCGGGACACACGGAGTTCACCCGGATGCCCCAGGACACCAATTCCGCTGCGGCGCTGCGGGTCATCGCCACGATGGCGCCCTTGGTGGCGGTGTAGGCGACGAAGCCGGGCTGCCCGATGATCGCGAGTTCGGAGCCGGTGTTGACGATGGCGCCGGCACCCCGCGGCTGCATGACGCGAGCCGCCTCGCGCAGCACATAGAACGACCCGGCCAGGTTGATCGACACGAGATCGTCGAAGATCTCGTCGGTGGTGTCGACCAGCGGTGCCACCCGAGAGATTCCGGCGTTGTTGAGGACCGCATCGATGGGGCCCAACTCGGTCTCGACCCGGTCGAACGCCGCCCGCACCGCGGCCGAATCTCGCACGTCCACACTGATCGGCAGGGCACGCCGACCGTGCTCGGTCACCAGCCGCACGACCTCGCACAGGTCGTCCTCGGGCCGGGCCAACACGGCCACGTCGGCACCTTCACGGGCCAGGGTTCCGGCCGTGGCGAGCCCGATGCCCGAGGAGGCCCCGGTCACCAGGGCAATGCGGTTCGGCATCTCACCCATGCGCTCGTCCTTTTCCTGGATTTCGTCAGAGCTGCTCAGTGGACCGGATCCATTCGATCTGCGATCGCAGCCCCTTCTCCAGTTCCCATGCCGGCAGATAGCCGAGGTCGCGGGTGGAGCGGGTCAGGTCGAACTGGACCTGACGATCCCAGTCGGGCAGATAGCCCGGCCCGAGGTCGAAGCGGGCGTCCGGCAGGAACCTCGTGAGTACTTCGGCGGTTTCGAGAACGCTCGTCCGGTCGCCACCCGATACAAAGTAGGCCTGCTGGGTCAGGTTGGTGGTGGTGGACGCCAGCCGGGCGGCGGTGGCGACATCCTTGACGTGGACGAATTGGAACCCGTGGTCACCGCCGGATTCGAGCGTGAAGGTCTCGCCGCGCAGACCGGCCCGGATCATGTCGCCGAGCAGGCTGGGCATCCACAGGCCCGGCCCGTACATCTCGGTGATGCGGAGCGACACGATCTCCATGCCGTATAGCGAGTTGTATACGCTGCCGAGCAGTTCGCCGGCTACCTTGGTCACGCCGTACACGGTGGTGGGTGCGGGCTTGACGTCCTCGGTCACGGGTCCCGGGTCGGTGATGTTACCCAGCGCGCACTCCGAGGAGAAGAACACGATGCGGCGCACGCCGGTCATCCGGGCCGCTTCGTAAACCGCGAGGGTGCCATCGGCATTGGCAGCGAACGTGGTGACCGGCAGTTCGATCGAGAGCGCCGGGTGGCTCTGCCCGGCGGTGTGAATGATGCGGTCCACGCTGTAGCTGCGCACGGTTTGGGTCAGGCGCGGGATATCGAACAGCTCGCCGAGGACCGCGACCACCCCGTCGCGAGGGTCGACGGAGTAGTCGCGGTTGTACATGATGACGCGCTCGCCGTCGCCCAACAGTTGATCCACTAGGTGACGCCCGACGAAGCCGCGGCCGCCGGTGACGAGTGTGGTCATGGGTGATCTTCCTTTACCAGTGGGGGTATGCGGCGGGAGCTTGACGACCGGCCCAACGACCTAGTGGTGTGTCCTGCTTTTAGCTGACTTTTTCGAGTGTGATCCGGCCGCGTGCGACTTTGGCCAGGATGGACTCGGCGGTGGCGGTCCACACGTAGGGTTTGGGGTCGTTGTTGTGGGCGTCGATGTATTCCTGGATGGAGGCGACGAGGTCCGGCACTGAGTGGAAGACCCCGCGCCGCAACGCTTTGTCGGTCAGTTCCCGGAACCAGCGTTCGACGAGGTTGAGCCAGGACGACGATGTCGGGGTGAAGTGGAGGTGGAACCGGGGGTGTTTATCCAGCCACTGGCGGACATCGTCGTGGGTGTGGGTGGCGTAGTTGTCCAGGATCAGGTGGATCTGCAGGTCCTTGGGGACCTGCCGGTCGATGCTCTTGAGGAATTTCAACCATTCCTGATGCCGGTGCCGGGGCATGCACTGGCTGATGATCATGCCGGTCAGCACGTTCAGAGCGGCGAACAGGGTGGTGGTGCCGTGGCGCTTGTAGTCGTGGGTCATCGTCTCGCCCCGCCCCTTGACCATCGGCAGCGATGCCTGGGTGCGGTCGAGCGCCTGCACCGAGGACTTCTCATCGGCGCACAAGACGATGGCCTTCTCGGGGGGATTCAGATAGAGCCCCACGACATCGACCAGCTTCTCCTCGAAGTTCGGATCGTTGGACAGCTTGAACGTCTCGACCCGGTGCGGTTTGAGGCCCCGGGCCGACCACACCTGCTGCACAGTCGATTTCGACACCCCGGTAGCCGCGGCCATGGTCCGGCAGCTCCAATGGGTTTCGCCCTCGGGACGGTAGTTCAGTGTCAGATCCACGATCTCATCGATCTTGTCCTGGGGGATCGTCTTCTTGCGACCCCGGCCCTCGCGGACTTGGGCGAACTTGACCAGCCCCTCCTCGGCGAACCGGGCGCGCCAGCTGCTGACCGACCCCGGCGACACCGACAACGATTCCGCGATCGCCGTGTTCGCCCGACCGTCGGCCGCCATCAACAACGCCCGCGCGCGGACCACCTCGCGATGCGGCGCGGACTGCGACCGCGCCACCGACTCGAGAACCTCACGCTGCCCTGTAGACACCGACAGAGCCGGAACGGGTTGCCTCATGGCGTGAAGCCTACCAAGGAATCATCAATTAATTACAGGACACACCACTAGTTGGCATGGGTGCTGACGACGGCGACCGTGCTCTTCTGCCGACGCACCAGCGAGGTCATCGTGAAGTAGTACAGCGGCGATACCACGACGAGGCCGACGATGAACGAGATGTCGGCGTCGCCGAGAAGTTTGGCCATCGGGCCGGTGTAGGCAGTGCCGATGATCATGAATGGCAGCTGCACGGCGACACCGATCAGATAACAGATCACCGCGGTCCAGTTGACCCGGCCGTAACGGCCGCCGTCGGCCTCGAAGAAGTCCTGGACGACGTAGTCACCGTGGCGCACCAGGTAGAAGTCGACGAGATTGACGGCGGTCCATGGAACCAACGCACCCAGCAGCAGGACCAGCAGGTTGTTGTACTTGGCGACGAAGTCGTCACCGGCCGACAGGGCGACGACGACCGCGAAGGCACATATGCAGGCGGCGATGATGGCTCGCTCACGGGCCCGGGCGGTGAATCTCGGGAAGAAGGTCTGCAGGATGGTGATCGTGCACAACGTCCCGCAGTAAAGGTTCATCGCATTGGTCGCTGCCACGCCGACGCTGAACACCGCGACCACCAGAACACTGATTCCGGCGGTGGCCTTGGTGAGCGCGATGGCCGGGTCGTCGTCGAGCGCCAACAAGCCGACTCCGGCACCCAGCAACATCGGCAGGATGGATCCGATGGTGGTGCCCCAGTAGCTCATCCAGAATGCCGGCTTCGCGCCAGTTGCCTTGGGCAGGTACCGCGAGTAATCCGAAACGTAAGGGGCGTAGGCAATCTGCCACACCGCGCCGGCCGCGAAGGTACCGAGGAAGCCGGCCACAGTGGCACCGGTGCTGTGGAAGAAGTCGGCAGGCATCGGGTGGACGACAAACGCCCACACAAAGGCCAGCAACAACGTGATGCCCGACGCCCAGGTCATGACCCGCGCGTAGGCATGGATCAGCGTGTAGCCCCAGATGGTCGCGGCGATGCTGACGCACGCCAAGATGAGGATGCCGCCCTTGACGCCGAGGAACGGCAACACCGATGCCAGTGACTCGCCGCCGAACACCAGGATCGAGATGAAGAACCCGGTGTACATACACACCACGACGGCCACGATGAGTACCGCACCCAGCGAACCGAATTGCCCCTTGGTTTGAACCATCTGGGGAACACCGAGCGTCGGGCCCTGGGCCGAGTGCAGCGCCATGAAGATGGCGCCGAACAGGTTGCCGAGGACGATCGCCAGCGCGGCCGACCATGCCGGCTGACCGAACACCGTGGTCGCCAACGCACCGGTGACGATGGCCAGGATCATGATGTTGGTTCCGAACCAAATCGTGAACATGTCCCGGTTGCGGCCATGCCGCTGATCCAGCGGCACCTGCTGAATGGTGTTCTCCTCGATGGAGGAGATTGATTCCGTGGATTTACTGCGAACTTCAATCATGTCGAGCCCCTTCGGTAACGGTCGTGGCGGATGAGCGGATGACGAAGCCGCGATCGACAACGTGCTCCAGCATGTCGACGTAGCTGTCCATGTCCTCGCGGGCGGCACGGGGCGCCGCGTCGTAGGGCATCGCGGCCTTCACGGCGGGGCTGAGGAAGTAGGCGCCCGCGGCCAGGACGGTGAGCGCCTCGAACTGCTCCGGTTGCTCGGCGGAGAGGCTGTCCAGCACGGCTTCTGGGTCCTTGCCTACGCTGGAGTCCAGCGCCGCGGTGAGCGTGTCCAGCAGGTCGGGCCGGTAGCCCACGACCTGGTCGAGCAGGGCTCCGGACACCTCCGCGGTGGTGGCCGAGGGCATGGTGTCGCTTGCCGGGATAAGGGTTTCGGCCAGGGTGGCGAACACTTGGCGCTGTTCGGAATTGAACATGAGGCTCCTCAGAATGCGGTCGGGATGCTGGAGCGGGTTTCGGCCAGGTGCCGCATGGACCGCAGCGCGACGGCCATGATCGTGGCGGTGGGATTCATACCGGTGGAGGTGACCATGACGCTGCCGTCGATGATGAACAGGTTCGGGATGTCATGCGTCCTGCACCATTCGTCGACCACGGAAGCAGCCGGGTCGGCACCCATCTTGGTGGTGCCCAGTAGGTGCCAGGCGCTGTGTCGGACCACTGGAATCGGTTGTACCTCAACGGCTCCGGCGGCCTCATGCGCCTCTACAGCCCGCGCGACGTTGAAGTCGAGCATCCGCCGGCAGTTCTCGCCGATGGTGTAGTGGATCTTGGCCGCCGGGATCCCGTCGGAATCGGTGACGTCGGGATCCAGCGTGACAGTGTTGGATTCGCCGGGCAGGTCCTCTGTGGTGATGCCCCACTCGGTGTAGCGACCGAAGGTCCGCTTCAGCCGCGGATGGAAGTTGGCGCCGAAGCCGTCGCGCCAGTTGTCGCCGGGCTCCCATAGCGTCTGGGCGAGGGGGCCGCCGGTCGGCATGAGGTTCCACTTTGCACCCCGGACGAATCCGCGGTCGGTGTCGGTCTCATAGAACTGCAGTGACTGCAGCGCCTGGCCGGCCGGACCGAGCCAGGTCTCCATATCCTCGTCGTAGGCGCCGTAGACCGAGGCGTACGGATGGGTCATCAGCCGCTTGCCGACCAAGCCCGAGGAGTTGGCCAGGCCGTCCGGACAGAGCGAGCAGGCCGAGTTCAGCAGCAGGCGAGGCGTGCCGATTCCGTTGGCCGCCAACACTGTTACCCGAGCCCCCCGATGCTGCCGCGTGCCGTTGCGGTCGATGTACTCGGCGCCGGTCACCAGGCCCCGATCGTTCATCGTCAGGCGGCTTACCCGGGCTCCGGTGACCAGTTGCACGCCGAGCTTGATCGCGTCCCGCCAGTGCGTGATATCGGTGCTGGCCTTGGCGCCGACGGGGCAGCCGGATTCGCAGGCGCCGTAGCGCATGCAAGCTTCCTGGTTCTTGTACTTGCGCGACGCGATGGCGTTCGGCGCCGGCCACCAGTGCCAGCCGAGCTTGTCCATCCCCTTGGCCGCCACCAGGCCGTACTTGCCGATCGGCAGCGGCGGCAGCGGGAAGGTGTGCGGATCGGGGTACGCCGGGTCGCCCTCGAGCCCGGACGCGCCGATGTGGTGGGTGATCTCATCGTAGAACGGCCGAAGATCCTCGTAGGTGAACGGCCAGTCCTCGGCGACACCGTCGAGCGTCTTCACCCGGAAGTCCGACGGCATCGCCCGCACCCAGTGCCCGGAGAACAGGATGGTGCTGCCGCCGACACCGTTGAACATCAACGGCTCGACCGGGCTGTCGGTGCTGTCGATCGGATAGTCGGCCTGGTTCTGTCGGACATTCGGGCTGGAGTTCCACTGCTTGAGCCGGGTCAGTTCCCATTCCGGCTTGCCGGCGGCGAAATCGTCGGGCAGGTTCCAGCCGCCCTGCTCCAGGCAGACGACCTTCAGACCCTGCCGGGCCAGCTCGAGGGCTGCTACCCCGCCGGCAGCTCCGGCGCCGATGATGAGGACATCGGGTCGGTCATCGATTTCTCCGGTACTCACCACTCGCGCTCCAGGTCAGATGGCTACTGTGCGAGATAATGATGCGTGCGTCACACCTCGCGCCGCGAGAAGTGATCCGCACAAAACGGTGAACACACCTTGTGCATCCGCACAGACCCGAAAGGCACGCCGGCAACCGGATCAACCGGCTGCTGGGTGGCCGCTGAGCGAATCGGGTCTCGTCGATCCCGATGCGCAGGGCATTCTGGCGGAGATCCGCTTCGCAGCGGCCGTCATGGCCGCGGCGATGGCGGTGAACGGAACCACTTGGGGGATAACGTGGTTGACCTACGCCCGTGACTGTTCCTGGTTTGTCAGCACCACGGTGCCCCAGGGCGGGAAACTCACGGTCCGACCGCGACGAACATCCTCAGCGTCCATATGTTTCTCGCCCGCTCGCCCAAGGTCGTGACGTCAAGGTGTACCTGGCCACGGCGCTCGGCACCCGGCAGGCGGCGATGGTGGCGTGCATCGTGAGTTGGGTGGGCATCGTGCTGGTGCACCACTACGTCACCGACAAGGGCCGCGTCGATGCACAGCGCCTGTTCGACCCAATCGGAACTCACCCGCTGCCAGCCGCGTCGCGGCCGGAATCTTCGCCACCTGGATGTTCATCGGCGGGGCGGCAAATGCCATGCAGGGCTTCGATCCCGCGCCGCCCTCGGCGGCAGAAAAGCCTCCCGACGTTGTCGGCAAACCCGTTCCGCAATCGGATACAGAGATACGGTTGGCTGGTGAGCATCACAGTGCGCGAGCTACTGGACATGCCGCACCTGCAACTGCGACTGAACTCTGGCAAGGCCGGGCTGGACCGGCAGGTGACCTGGACGCATACGTCGGATCTGCCGGAGCCGTGGCAGTGGGTCAGCGCCGGGGAACTGTTGATGACCAACGGCATGTCGTTTCCGGCGGCGGCGGCCGAGCAGGTACATCTGCTCGACGAACTGCAGCGGGTGGGCGCAAGTGGGTTGGCCATCGGTGAGCAGATGTACTGCCCGCGGCTGACCCAACGATTCACGCGCGTCAGCGAACGTCTCGGACTACCGGTGCTGTGGATCCGCTATCCAATGCCGTTCGTGGCGATCTCGCGGGCCATCGCCGAGGCCACGCTGCTCGAACAGTCCCAGCGGCTGATGCGCACGGCCCGCATCTACGACGCGCTGCGCCGGACGACCGCAGGAGACGTGGGACGGTCCCGTATCGCCGACGCACTTACCAAGGAGTTGCGCTGTTCGGTGTTCGTGTGCGATCGCGTCACCGGAGACGCGTATCACCCCGGCGGCCCGCATCCGCCCGGTGAGGTGAAGGAGACGGTGCGCGCGGCATCGCAGGGCACCCTCGCGGCCGGGGCGCGGTCCATCCTCACCGCCAGTGGGGTCGAGGTGCTCGTCGGTGAGGTGCCGACGCACGAGCACGCGGTGCTGGCCGTCATCCGTGAGGGCGGGGTGGTCCTCGATGGTGTGCTGATCCAGCATGCGGCGACGGTTGTAGCGCTGGAGCTGTCGCAGACCCATCTCGCCCTGGAACACGCCCGCCGGTCCGGCGCAGAACTCACCGCGCAGCTGATCGACGGCCGAGCCGACCTGCGCGCCGGACGCCGGCAGTTGGTGTCCACCGGGTTGGACCCCTCGAGTTCGGTCTTCGTTTCCGTCACCTGTGGCGCCGAGGGTCGGCTGCGTGATTTGCACGTCGCGTTGTGGCGCCGCCAGATTCCCCACGTGGTGGCGTTTCGGTCCGGGGTCGCGCGCGCCGTCGTGCCCGACACCGACGATGCGCTGGCGGCTATCGCCGGCTCACTGGGGCCGACGGCCAGGATCGGAGCCAGTCGCGCGATGAAGACGGTGAGTCGCTCGGCGGAAGCCGCCCGTGAGGCGACCTGGTCGCTGGGTACCGCTCAGCGGACCGGAGATTCGGTGGTGCGCTACGGCACCGCGACGTCGTGGGCAGGGGTGGGTGGTGTCGAGGATGCCCAGGCACTGGTCGAGCGCTGGCTGGGTCCCCTCGTCGAGCATGACGCTCAGCATCGGGCCGAGCTGGTCGAGACGCTGGAGACATTCCTGGCTAACCAGCGGTCGTGGCAGCGCACCGCCGCGGCGATGAACGTCCACCGGCAAACGGTGCTCTACCGGGTTCACAAGGTGGAGGAGCTGACCGGTGCGCGGCTGTCCGACACCGCCGACATCGCCCAGCTGTGGCTGGCGCTGCGGTCGCGGGACCTTCTCGGCGGCCCGTAGTCGGTCACTCGTATGTCGGACGACCCGAGTGCGACGTGTTCGGAACCGTCTGTGTGACCAGCGCGAGGCCGCGTTGAGTCGATCGATGGTGCCCGATGAGCAGCTGGCTGCGATCCCGTGCGACCGACCAGTTCACGCCAACCCGATCGAAGTTAGACATTTGCACAAGTTCGCCGATTCAGGATGTGTCTGTCTGCGGCTGTTGTGGCGTCTCGGCCCTCGTCATGATTTGGGCACTTCAACTCGAGGAGGAAACGTGGGACTTAGCAACCCAGAGAGCACCATCGACACAGCGGTGACCCCGCCGCGCGCGACCGGTCACGAAGTCCTGAACCGCGGCTTCAGCTTCCGCGCTGCGCTCTCGCTCGCGTTCGCCGACATCTCGCCGATCGTGGCGCTGTACGCGATCTTCGCGCTCGGCCTGTTCGCGGCGGGCCCCAGGTTCTTCTGGGCATTCCCGATCGTGCTCTGCGGCCAGTTGCTCGTCGCCCTGGTCTTCGGCGAGCTGGCCTCGCGCTGGCCGTTCGCGGGCAGTGTGTACCAGTGGGCGCGGCACGCCCGCGGTACTACCTGGGGTTGGACGGCCGCGGGGGCCTACATGTGGGGCCTGACCCTGACGTTGTCGACGCTGGCCTACGCGGCTGCCGGATTCATCCTCGAGGTGTTCTATGTCGACTCGCCAAACCGGTGGCTGCTTGCCGCGGTCTCGATGGGTGTCATCGGCTTCGGTACGGCCGCCAACATGATCGCCGGCAGTTCCTCAGGGTCATGATCGTCGCGAGCATTGTCTGCGAGATCGTTGGCTCGGTCGTGCTGGGCATCGTGCTGTTGGTGTTCCATCGCGTCAACCCGGTGTCCACATGCAGTCGGCGGTCTCCCGCGCCGTGTACGTGATGGCCCGTGAACGGGCCCTGCCGGGCGCCGAGTGGCTGTCGAAGCTCGGAGGCCCGGAGCGGATGCCGATCCGGGCGATCGCACTGACGGCGGTGGTCGCGGCGGTCTTCCTGTTGTTCGCCGGCTCGGATCTGTACAACATCCTGGTCAACTTCTCGGTGATGGGTCCTTACATCGCCTTCGCCGTCCCGGTCTTTGCGGCCGCCCTCACCCCGCTCAGCGGTCGCTGGATTCCCGGCTCGTTCTCGCTGGGCCGCTGGGGCGCTCCGGTGACCTACGCGGCGGCGGTGTGGCTGGCCTTCGAGGTTCTCAACGTCCTATGGCCCCGCACGCAACCCGGACAGCCGTGGTTCGTGAACTGGAGCATGGTCATTTCACTGGTGGGCCTGGGAATCGTCGGCGCCCTGGTGTTCGCGAATTGCCGAGACCGGATCACGGTTCCTGTCGGTGAACGCGTCAGCTCCGAAGTGGTTCAGGCAGAGATGATTTGAGAGAGATGGCGACGAGCAGCGCGTGAGTATCGCGGCTGCGGTGGACAAGACTCAGTGATGCAGGGCGGGCCGGTAGATGAGTTCTTGGATGTGGTTGTCGAGCGTCCGGCTCTCGATCAGCTCGAGGTCGAAGTCGGCCGCGCCCCGGAATATCGGGTCATCACCGGTCTGACCGGTGATCACGGGGAAGAGTGTCACCTGAACGCGGTCGACCAGGCCGGCGGCCATCAGCGCCCGGTTCATCGACAGGCTGCCGTGCGAGCGCAACGGCACTTCGGACTCCGCCTTGAGCCGGGCGACGACCTCGACGGCGTCACCGCTCACGACGGCCGCGTTCGGCCAGTCGAGAGGTCCAACCAGGTTGGCCGACACCACCGTTGCCGGCAGGTGCCTCATCCGGGTGACCCATGGGTCACGCACCTCAGACTCCTCCGTGCTCGAGGCCAACATTTGTGCGAACGCCCGATATGTGTTGGCGCCGAACACCATCCGCTGCTCCTCGCTGTACAGGGCGAGGCGGTGGTCGAGCAGTTCGGGGCCTTGCTTGCCCCAGTAGCCGCCCCAGTCGCCGCCGCTGACGCCGCCGAAGCCGTCGAGGCTGGAGAAGACGTCGAAGGTGTAAGTGGCGCTCATGATGGGCTCCTCGAGTGCGGTTGGAAGGCGTGTTGGGGATACAGACCGCGAACCACGGCGATACTCATCGGCGTTGGACCATCATGGTGACGTCGGCAAGGGCACAACGGGCATGCGACGCGCACCATGCACGCGACGGTCCGGCAAACTCGCGCCGATCATTGTTCATTGCGATCGGCATGCCGCTGGCGGTCCCACTCGGCCTGCGCTTTCTCGGTCCATCCGACGCCTGCGTCCCTGGCGGCGTCGACTGCCGATCTGAGCTGTTCTTGGGAGATTGGTGTGTCTGCTTCCCGGACTCGCTGGACGGCATCGGCCAGGTTCCGGACGGCGACTTCCTGTTCGGCAGTCCATCTGCAGTGCGGCTGGGGCTTTCGAGGTTGGTCGTTCATCGTTGCTCCTGCGATTCGCGGGCACGGGTCACGTGCCGGGGAGGATGTGGACACCGTGGTGACGGTGCTCAGATGTGTGAGTGGGCGCGGCTCAGGACGAGGTCAACTGAGGACGAACGAGATGAGTTGTGACAACGCGCGTTCAGATGATGGCTGGGCGAGCGGTCACGAGCACGACCGGAGGGTCCTGGATGTAGGGCCAGAAGCAACGGCCGCTCATGCGGTCGACACCGGCGGAATCCGAACAGATCTCGGGGTGGTCGAACAGCTCCCATGTCGACAGCTCAAGCGTCACCTGGCGAGGTCCGATGGTGGACATGGCGGTGAGCGAGACGTCGAAATGTGTGGCGTTCATGACCTTCTTCGGGGCTTCCGCCTGCGGCGTCGCAGGAGGTTCGCATTGAGAATGCCGCAGCAGGCGGCGGCGGGTATTGACAGTTCCCGACAATTTTTTACCATTTACCGACAAGGTGACGGGAGTCACGGGCATGGGCAATCTCATCCGCGCCACCGCGCTGAGAGGCTACCGCGACGTGGTGCGCGAACTCGGTGGTGATCCTGATCCGTTCCTGGCGCGCTACGGCATCCCGGCAGGTATCGGAGTGGAGGCGGATGCGTTCGTCCCGTTCGACGCCTACGTCCACCTGCTGGAGGCGAGCGCCGAAGAGCTTGCTTGTCCGGATTTCGGATTGCGGATGGTGCAGTGGCAGGGACTGGACATCTTCGGCCCCATCGCGGTGATCGCACGCAACGCGCGGACCGTGCTCGACGGCATCCAGGCGGTCGCCCGCTTCCTCTATGTGCACTCGCCTGCGCTGACCCTTAAGCTCATGCCACAGACGCAACAGGGCACCGTCGAATTCGCGTTCGAGTTGACCGAGCCAGGGTTATCTGAGGTGGTTCAGGCCTACGAGGTCAGCATGGCCGTAGCCGCTCGGATCGTGCACCTGTTGGGTGGACCGCAGGCGCGGCCCCGCACCGTCTGGTTCATGCACCCTCAACAAGGTCCCAATGCGTCCTATCAACAGGCATTCGGCTGCCGGGTGCGCTACCGGCGGTCGTCGTGCGGATTCGAGCTGTCGCGCAGGCTGGCCGACCGGCGCATCGAGAGTGCCGATCCAGAGGCCAGCCGCCTCGCGGCGAAATACCTTGAACGGAAATATCTTCCGCCGAGCGCGCTGGTGTCACACCGGGTCGCACAGCTGGCCCAGCGGCTGCTGCCCACCGGGCGCTGCAGTGTCGACGCGATCGCGAGCGAACTCGGCGTACATCCACGCACCCTCCAACGCCAACTCGCAGCCGAGGACATACGATGCCGTGACGTCATCGACCGGGAACGCCGCGCGGCGGCGGCAACATATCTGACAAGACCCGGGCTCGACCTCAGCCAGATCGCAGGCATGCTCGGCTATGCAGAGCAGAGCGCGCTCAACCGCTCCTGTCGACGCTGGTTCGGAAAGACGCCGCGGGGGTTTCGAGCCGACGCTGTGGGCCAGTAGCGGGTTCGCGGTGGTCATCTCGCTGCATTGAGGTCGTAGACGGTCTCGGATCCGACAGTCATCGGCGTGAAGTGGGCTGCCACCCATTGCGTGATATCGGTGTGCGATTTGCTGCCGAATCCGCCGGGGTGCTCGTCGTTGGCAGGTGCGATGTAATACGTGATCCGGTGGTTGGCGACGTCCTGCTGGAACTCACCCAGTGTCGGCGCCGGGTCGCTCCCGCCGAATCCACCGATGGCCATCACCGCGGTGTTCGTCGACAGCTCGAGAGCGGCCGCCGCCGATGAACGGTTGACGGCGGCCGAGAAGTCGGTGTCCGTGGCACGCAGCATTGCTTCCAGTTGCGCGTCGTCGGAGTCCTGCCCGAAGCCTCCGCCGCGGTGCCCTTCTTCACGGGCGGGGCCGACGACAGCCATTCCGCCGTCGTGGGACTGACCGATCGTCGCGAGCGCGTAGGCGCCGGCGCCCACCAGCCCGCCGATCACGCCCACTGCCAACGACATCACCGCAAATCGTTGGCGTGCTTCGGAAGTCAGCGACACCATGAGGGCGACCGCCGCGACCACCGTCACGGCCAGGATCACCCAGCGCAGTGCCGGGAGCCAGTCGCCGTTGCGTCCCAGGGTCCACCAACTCCAGACTCCGCTGCCGCCGATCATCGCGACCAGGCCGCCACGGCCGAGCCAGGATTGGCGCTTGCGCCACATTTCGTGCACGCCGATCGCGAACATGCCTGCGACCGCCGGGACGAACGAGAGGCAGTAGTACGGGTGAACCATGGTCTTCATGTAACTGAGTATCAGCCCGTCGACCAGCATCCAGCCGCCGAACAGAATGGCGGCCGCCCTGACCAAGTCGGTGCGCGGGGCCCGGCCGCGTGAGAAGAGCACCAGAACCATCGCGAGCAGTGCCGCCGGCAGCAGCCAGCCGATTTCGAAGCCGAACTCACCAGTGAACAGTCGCGTCACGCCTTGCGGTTGGCCGCCGAAGCCACCGAAGCCACGGTGGTGTCCGCCCTCGAAGACCTGAACCTGGGTGCCTGCCGAAGCGCCGACCACGGGGTTGGGATGAAAATTGCCGTTGTTCTTGCCGAGGACGCGTGCGAACCCGTTGTAACCGAGGACCAGGTTCATGAAGTTGTTGTCCGTGGAGCCTGCGATGTAGGGCCGCGACGAGGCGGGCCACACCAGGGTCAGCACCACGAACCAGCCCGCCGAGACCAGGAACGTCGCGAGCGCGGCCGCCAGGTGCAGCACCCTCTTGCCGATCGAGGTCGGCGCCGCGACCAGATAGACGAGACCGATCGCAGGCATGACCATGATTCCTTCGAGCATCTTGGCCAGGAATGCGAAGCCGAGCGCCACGCCGGCAAGGGCGATCCACTTCGCGCTGGCGTGCTCGAGCGCACGCACCGCGCAGTAGACGGCTGCCATCATCAGAAGCACCATCACCGCGTCGGGGTTGTTGTACCGAAACATCAGTGCCGCAACCGGAGTCAGCGCCAACACCGCTCCGGCGAGCAGTGCCGCGTGGGGGCCGCTTACCCGGCGTACCGCGGCATAGAGCAGCGCCACGGCGGCGACGGCCATCACGGCCTGCGGGATGAGCATGCTGGCACTGTTGAATCCGAAGATCTGCCCGGACAGACCCATCACCCACTGCGACACGGGCGGCTTGTCGACGGTGATGAAGTTCTGCGTGTCAAGGCTCCCGAACAAGAGCGCTTCCCAGTTCTTCGACCCGGCCTGCGCGGCGGCGGCGTAGAACTGATTGCCCATCCCGTTGACGGTGATGTTCCACAGGTACATGACCGCCGTGGCGCCCAGGAGCACGCCAAACCCCACGCGATCCGATGATGGACGGGTGAACCGTTGTGATCGAGGCGGTTCGTTCGCATCAGTCGCGTTGGCCGGTCGATCCAGTGTCGTTGTCACAGTGCCATTCAGACAGCGGTTGCTTTGCAACGGCTATGAAGCCTCGGTGAGCACCTTATGAGACCGGTAACGTTCCGCTAACTCGGCGACATCACGCGATGGTGCTGCGGTGAGCGCGGCGGCTGCGAACGCGATGACCACTGGCGATCAGCGTCGGGTGATCACCGGACTGGCGGACACCATCGTGTGGCTGAGTAGCGTGGTGGCAGGTCTGACCATGCGCTAACGCCGTCGTGGTGGCGGTCGATAACAAGGGCATGACTCCATTCCGTGGTACCGGCGTGCTCGCCGTCACGGTGGCTGCGCCTTGGTTATGGGTAGCAGCGGCCCACGCCGAGGGCTTCTCGCAACTCGGTCCGGTTCCGGTGGTGGCGTCCCCGACGTGTGCCGGTAGCGTCAGTGCCGAGGCCCAGGTGACGGCGGTGCAGGTCGACAATCGTGTCGAGGACGGTGTCCGGGTTGCGATTCATTACGACGCCGGCATCTACGACGGTTCCTGCGCGCTTACCGTGACCGCCGCTTGGGCGAATCTCGACACCGGCGCATCTGGAGGCAATGACATCACCGCGGTATCGACGATTGACGGGCACTACGGTTTCGTCGGTTACGCCAACACCACGTTCGAAACGCGCAGCGGCACCGTAGTCGTCACCCTCAGTTCGCATCCGGGTGCCGAACTGCGGATCACGGCGTGACATTGCACTGTGCTCTGTCACGATCTTTCATCACCGTCAACGCGGTGCACCCGGAATATGTTGCAACGTCGCGGTGTAAAGAACTGGCCCTGGCGTTATGGGGCGGCGACGTCCGGGTCGAAGCGCTGGCGCTGGCCCCGGATCAGTGCCGGCACAGGCCCGCCGCCTTCTCTTCAGCGATGATTTGTTGGACCGGCTTACCGAGGCGGCTGGCGAAGTCGTGAGTGGGTGCCATGTCCCAGCCGCCATACTCGTAGCGCATCACACGAAAATGCGTGCCGTCGCGGTTCGTCAGGCGGATAATCGCGTCATTGGTTCCAGCGTCGAGTCGCACCCCGGAGACGCTGAAATTCGGGCCGATTGTTTTGCAGGTTCGATAGAGCGTCACGAAGTCGTCTTGGTCGATTCCGTCGCGGACGTCTTGCGTCATGTGTTCCCACACCCCGGCGAAGTCACCGGCCGAGAAGCGGTCAATGTCCGCTTGGGCGGCGGCGGTGGCGGCGGCAAGCGTCTCCGGCACGTCTGGGCCACCTGGGTCCACCCGGACCGCATAGTCTGCTTCAAATGCCGAGACTGCCCGGCCCGTGGTGAGTACGCCGGAACCGCACGCGGTCATGGACGCCACGAGAACACCGAGCCCGAAGAGGGCCGAGGTGGCTCGCCGAAGTCGAGTGGACCGGCGGGCGCGCGCTGCAGCGGTCCAGGCGCCCAGGAATGTCACGACGTGCTTCACCGTCACGTGCCGCGGGAGAGGAGGCCGGTCATCATGGCGGAAGTTAACAGATCTTCAGTGCATGGCGCGGACGATTGAGTTGTTCTTTCGATCTGCGCTTCGTTACTCGCGCCCATCCAGCGCGCGGCTGGTTCGACAGCGCCGATCGTCTCCGATCAGCGGCGCGTTGCCAGGCTCCGAAGCGCGCCGAGCCCGGTGCGTGGTGGAGTGCGCCAACCATCAGCAGCACTTTGGACTAGTTGTAGACAGTCGGCCCGCCATTGGCGAACCCACATGAGGATCAACTGGCGCTCCTCATGTTTGGTCCCTTGGTCAAAGCGCGATGAAAACATGACCACGCGGGTGAGCCGGTGTTGTTCTCTAAGTCCATTCTGGGCAAAGCGCTTCCGGCCCGGCATCGGCGGCAGAGGGGCCATCGGCGGTGGCTGGCGGTCGCCAGCGTCAGTGCCAGCCGGACGTCCGCGGGGCCTCGGTCGGGGTTGACCAGTTCGTGCGCCGCTGACAACGCCAAGGTGACATCGCGAAGGGTTGCTGAATCGTCGCTCACCGTGCAGCCGGCCAGCGCGATCGCTCGCGCGGCATAGTGGTCGCAGGTGACGTCCGCGTCGGGGAACAGGCGCGCGTCGAGCAGTGACAATGCCGCAATACGGTCGTCGACAATCGCCGGGCGGGCGCGTCCGCCAACCGTGACCAGACTCGTGGCCTCCTCGGCGGGGCCCAGACCCGCCGGGATAACAACGTGTTTCCGAGGCGAGTGGGCCAGCGGGCCCGCAATCGGACTGCTCATCAACGCTCGATTGGTGGCGAGCGCCGCGATAGATTTGCCCGCTTTGATGACGGCGCTGCCGCCAACCGTGACAAGCGCTCCGCCGGCAAATGTCGCCAATTGGTTGGCAATGGCCGCTTGTTCGAGGGGTCGGTGGACGGCATTGGACACCTCGATGATCCGACCGGACATACCGGCGGTGGCCAACGCTGACTCGACATACCCCCGAGCTATTGCACCAGCCGTGCGTTCAACCACGACGAACTGCCATCACCTCGGCATGAGCGACGCCAAATCCCGAATCGACGGCCGACCCCATCAATCGCTGCATGACGTGCTACCGGAAACCGTCCGCATCTTGATCACCTCAGTTAAGCAAACTCACCGACCACGGTTGACCGAAGAGAGGTAAACGTCTGTCCGCCCGGCGTTTCCAGTGTCTCCGCTACCTCGGCACGAGTGGCATCGCCGAGTATCCAGAATCCTCACAACTCTACCGCTGTGGCGCCGGGATCTTGTCAAAGTAGCCCGGTGATTCTGGTCGATCGTCGATGCGTCTCGAATGCCTGGGTGCTCACTAGCTGCAGCGCTCGGCTTGATCAGCCGCGGCGATTTGTCCAGCAGTCGAAGTTAATGTCCGGGCAGCGCGATCGCGCCAAAACGGCGATAGACGGGGCGATGCCCCTCCCATGCGGTGGCTGCGCGAACGGTCCTCGATGAGGATTTCGAATTATGTTGCTGCAGCAGACATATCACCTTCGAGGCCGCCTCCTGCCTCGACTGGTGCCGCGCGTCACGTGAAGAATTTACCTGCTGACACGGCATCCAAACCGAGTACCTCAACGCGCGCATCCACGCACCACACGGTTGTGCCCTCTCAAACTTGTCCAGACGTCCAATCGGACGCGGAAGCGAGATTTGCAGAATCGCCGTCGACGGCGCGTGGCGTTCGGTGTTGCGCGCCTCGACAATCGACGGGCCCTGGGCCGTTCACCATGGATAATGAACAGGGATCCGCGGCGAACTGCCTGCTGACATTTTTGACACCATACCTTTTCTTCTTCTGCCTCAAATTTATCCATTCTCGTTTGAAACGCGGCATTCCCGCCCGGCTTGTCATCCAATGGCGCGATCGACATGGAAAAATCAGACTTGATCCGCCTGCCACGATGCGGCGAAGTACGGAGCGCCGCATATGCATGAAGATGCAGCGGTGGGCCGCCGTCTTCGCACGCATAGCCGTCCGTTCTTTCCGCTGCGATCCGAATTTTTGATATTGGCTTACACTGGTTCTTTCCAGGTGTCCACCTGGCTAGAAAGCTATGCCAACGACTCGAGTAGCGTCACGTTGCTTATCATTAGTAATTACTTAGCGTATGCGCCAGGAGCAACGAGGTCTTCACAGAAATTCCATTTTCGAGCCTGTTGCCTTTTTGCCCGATTAGGATAATTTTAGTCCGCGAACCTGCTTTTAGGACCCGCGACTTTTCATCTAGATCGAGATCCTAGTGGAGGCAGCGGTGGCCACGCCTGGACCGGAGATATACTTCGGCACTCTTGACGCCACGTTTTCCGTCGATGCCAACGGGTGTACGGGATATTCAATTCCCCTTGATTTACCCCCGGGTACGCGCGGTTTCGCGCCCGCCCTGAGTTTGCTGTATTCGAGCGGTACCGGTAATGGCGTCTTCGGCGTCGGGTGGTCGCTGGCGGGATTGTCATCGATAGTCCGAACTGGGCAGACACCGGCGCAAGACGGAGCGAGGCGAGCCATTCGCTATGACGAAGGCGACCGTTTCACGCTCGATACCAGTCGTTTGGTCGTCGTTGCAGGCACCTACGGCGCGCCGGGCAGTTCCTACCGGACAGAGATCGATTCGTACCAATACGTCGGCGTGGTACTCGAGGAAGGGATCGACGGTCCGGCGGAATTCGTTGCTAAAACGAAAGACGGCCGGGTCCTCGAGTATGGCTCGGCCTCAGGCCGTATCTTCCCGGCACCTGGCGCGACGGTCGTCCGCGCCTGGGCGCTCGACCGGGTGACTGATCCCGTCGGCAACGCGTACACGATTGAGTACGCGAGCGATCCGCAGACCGGCGCCTACTACCCGGCGAAGATCGCCTATACGGGTAACACGACCACGGATTGCCGCCGGTCGGTGACCTTCGTGCGGGAAACCCGCAGCGACGTCGAGCCGCGTTTCGAAGTCGGCTTTGCGGTCCATCCGACTCAGCGCATTCGTGCTATCGCGACAGCCGTCGACGACAAGACCGTGACCACCTACACGCTCGACTACGAGCAAGGTGCCGGCACGGGGCGAAGCCGCCTCACCGCGATCACCCGCTCGGATGCGGCCGGTGTACCTCTCACGCCGACGACGTTCTCATACGCGGACATCGAACAGCCTGGATTCGCGCTGCCCGAGCCCGCCGTCTCGATCGGCGTCGGCACGGTCAGTCCGCTCGACGTGGGCGGTCGCGGACACCGCGACTTGCTTGTGACGAGCGCAGATGAATCGGGCAATCTGATCGTGCAACTGGCGTGCGCGCTCAGCGACGGGAGCGGCTACGCGGCGCCGACGACGATCGCGACGTCCGGTCTTGCCGCCGGCGGAGTCGTCTATCCCCTAGACGTCGACGGTGACGGCTTCATGGAAGTTTTGTACGTTTCCACGCTCGAGACCGGCGCGCTCGGCTTTACGATCTTCACCGCGCGCTCGACCGGCAGTGGCTGGACGCTCGAGCAAGGCGTCCCCTTTGCCGCGGGCCCGGACGATCTCATGTCGGGCGGGATGCTCGTACCGGCCGACGTCGACGGCAACGGCGCAACCGAGCTCATTGCGTGCAGCGCTGATGAGGACGGCCGGCTGTGCCTTGAAATCCTCAGTTGGGACGGCGCAACATTCGTTCGCGGTCCGGCGCTGACGAGCACGCTCTATTGGGGCGGGATCCCGTTCGCGATGGACTACGACGGCGACGGTGCGCTAGAGCTGGTCTACGCCTTGGCCGGCCAGGACGGTGTCTCGCTGCAACTGGCGAGCTTTCGAGCCGACGGAGGGATGCTCGCAGTTGACGTAGCCGACTTGCTCCCGTCGGACACCGACCTCATCTACGGGGGCTCGCTCTTACCCGTCAATCTGACAGGCGACCAAAAGGACGACCTCGTCTACGCCTACACGGCTAACGACGGCACGCTGGTCCTGCGCGCGTGTCTTTCAAACGGGATTGGACTTCTCCCACAAGCTCCGTGCATTACGGCGCTCGAGTTCACGGGTGCAATTACGCCGGTTTCGGTCCGCGGGAGCGGGATCATCGACCTCTTGTTCGCCTATCCGGATGCCAACGCGATGTTGGCACTCACGCACGCGCGCTACGTGGGCGGTTCGTTCCAAGAGCCTTCGCCGGTCTCGCTGGGCGCGTCACCGCCCCCGTTCACCGGCGCGCTCTTTGCCGCCGATGTGGCGGGCTGGGGCAACAGCGACCTTCTCTACGTGACCGGTGATGTGTCGCAGTCCGTCGCGCGGATGGCCGCTCCCGCAGCGATCACCGACGCGATCGTCACGATTCGCAACGGTGAAGGTCGGATCGATACGCTCGCGTACTCGCCGATGACGCTGCCCGCGACCTACCGCAGGACGGGCGTCCAAGACACGCTCGACCCGAGTGGGTTCGTCAACGCTACGGTGCGCGGCGCGACCTGGGCGCTCGGTTCGAGCGCAACGCCGGGAATGGCGACAGCGGTACACGTCGTCGATTTCGCCCGCTTCGTGGTCTGCGAGCACGCAGTGGACGACGGCCGCGGGAACCTCGGGCACTACACGTACACCTACGAAGATGCGCAGATCGATCTGGACGGTCGCGGCTGGCTTGGCTTCGCTGCGGTCGAACGCGCCGACGCTGAAATCGGCACGACGATCCGTCACGAGTACGTGCAGGCGTTCCCGTACACGTCGCTGGCGCGGATCCGTAGCGAGCGGCGCACGTCGGATGGTGCGCTCATGTCGCGCATGACGACGGATTACGACGCCAACGAACCCGACGGTATCTGGCGAGTGACGTCCCGCCGCACCCTCACCGAGGGTTTCACCTATGGAACGCTCGACGTCACGGAGTCTGTCGCGCGGACCTTCGATGCGCTCGGCAACGTGGCGACGGAGATCCACGAGCACAGCACATTCCCTTCGCAGTACGTGTTCTACGGTTATCTGCTCGATCTCGATCGGCCGCTCAGCCTGCTGACGTCGACAAAGAGGACAAGCGATTCCGACGGCCTGAGCGTCCTATCGTGGAGCGAGGCCGACTTCGATCCCGCGACGTGTCTGCGGCGCGCGTCGCGCATTTGGGACGACGTCGCACGGGTGTGGCTCGAGTCCACATTCGGTTACGACGCGTATGGCAACGAGACCGAAACGCGCGATGCGACAGGCGCCGTCACGCAGACGCAGTACGACGACGACTACCACACGTTCGTGGTGAGCACGACCCTGCCGGCGAATGAACAAGGGCTCGAGCTCACCGTCGAATCCACCTACGATCCTGCGTCGGGTGGAGAACTCACTCATACCGACGCCAACGGGGTCGTGCTCGTCGCCACCTACGACGGCTTGGGTCGCCGCATCGACGAGATCGGTCCCGATCCAGCGGGGACCCCGTACCTGCTGGCCCGGCACGTCTACGGGCAGGACAGGCTCGGGTATTTCGAAGAGGTACGCCAGGCCGTGACGTGGAGCGGCCTAACTCACTGGGAGCGGCACTATTACGACGGGCTGCATCGCGAGTATCGCCGCGAGTCGCTTGCCGACGACGGGATGTCCACGATTGTCGTGACGTGGGCCTACGACACCCGCGACGATATCGTCGCCGCGACGCTGCCCGCCTTTGACGGGGCGCCCGCCGCCGCCATCGCGCGGACCTACGATCCTTATCGCCGGGTGACGAGCCAGGTCGAGCCGCTCGACGGAAGTGGCACGACGACGACCACGACGACATATCCGACCGTGCTGCATGAGGTGCGCACCGAAGCCCACGGCACGCCGCTCGCGCGAACGACGGTGCTTGAGTACGCACTTTGCGACGGCAAGCGACATCTCGTACGCAGTACCGACGCCGCCGGCGCGCGGACGACGTATACCTACGACGCAGCCGCCCGGCTGACGTCGGCGGTAGATCCCGACGGCGTCCGCAACGAGGTGCATTTCGACACGCTCAATCGTCAGCACCGGCTAGAAGTGAGCGCACAGGGCGCGATCCTGTGGTCGCGTGAGCTTGACTATCGTGACACGGAGCGACGGGTCAGGACCGGCAACGGCAACGGCGACTGCATCGAGTACTTCTTCGACCTCCGGGGACGCTTGGTGCGCAAGGATGTCGCCGCCTCCGGTGGGCTTGTTGAGTCGACCCGCTTTACCTATGACCTGCCCGAGGCGAGCTACGGCCTCGATCGCTTGTGTGTCGTCGATTTGCCCAACGGAGACCGAGATGTCTACGCCTTCGACGCCTACGGAAATCACGCATACGAACAGCGAACGATCGGTGGAGAGACAACGGTCGTGCAGCGTTCGTACACGCCTCTCGGACTTGCTGAGGCGACGACGTTTCCCGATGGAGCGCGCTCGACCGTCACGTATACCGTCGCGAATCGAATTCGTTCGCTGGCGTTCGCCGCAGCCGAGGCACCGTTCCAGACGCACGCCGAATATTCTGCGTTTGATGCATCCAGCCGCGCGACGCACGTTCTTTACGGGAACGGCCTTGGCGAGCAGCGCCCGACGAACGAGCTCGGGCAAATCGTCTCACTGACGTTCGCCGCTTCAAGCGGCACAGCAATGTGGCAACGCAACTACGTCTGGGACGCGCTGCGCCGACTGACGGCAATCGGCTCGCCGGCCGACCCCGCGAGCGCGCAGAGGTTCGGCTACGACGCGGTCGGGCGGTTGGTCAGTTCGACTGGACCGTATGCCCCGCAGACATATGGATATTCCTTGGGCGGCAATCTGATTCAAAAGAATGACATCGCGTTCGCCTATCGCGGCCATCGCGTGGAATCGGGCCACATCAACCGCACGACCGTTTTCGAAGGGAGTTACGACGCCGACGGCGCGCTGCTGGCCGCCACGCGAAACGACGTCGCCGCAACCTACCTCTACGACGGAGAGGGCCGGCTGTTACGAGCCCCTGGGCTGGTCGCGACATACGACGCGCACGGAATACGGACCCGCAAGACTGCGAACGACGGGACTGATACTCGTTACATTGCGCCGGATTTCGAGACAACGCGAGTCGGTCCGACGCGGCAACACACGTACTACCTTCTGGGTCCGTCCGGTCCCGCGGTGCAGATCGGCCGACTGGTGGAAGGACCCGATCCCGGCATAGTGGCCGGAGTGCCCGCCGTCGGCACCCGCTATCTATTCAAGGACCAGATTGGGACGACGTCGCTCGTCACCGACGGGAACGGTACGGTTGCCGCCAGCGCAATGTACTTGCCGTACGGCGAGGTCGTCGGAAAGCCGCCGACTGGATATCGCTTCGGCTTCACGGGCCGCGAACTCGACGCGACGTCGCAACTGTTCTACTTCGACGCGCGTTATTACGACGCATTCCTGGGACGTTTCGTCACCTCCGATGACCAGCTTGCAGGCGATCTCGGTGAAGCGGATGCGCTCAACCGTTACGCTTACGCGCTCAATTCGCCGCTCGTCATGGTCGATCCGGATGGGCATTTCCCGTGGTCGATCCTGATCGACGTCGGTCTCGTCCTCGCAGGCATCGCGATTGCGGCCTTGACCGACGGAGCCGGTGCCGCCCTACTTGCGTCAACGGTGACAAGCGCTGGCACGTCAGGGATTTCGTACGACACACGCAATGGCACACATGACACGGATTTTGCGGCCTGGGGAAAGACGGTCGGGGTCGGCGCTGCATTCGGAGTGGTCTCAGGCGCCGCCAGCGAGGTCATCGATGCCGGGACTGAAGCCTACAAGGTGGGCGCAGCAATGAGAGAAGGGATTGTTGACGCACGAGCGATCGCACAGCAGACGATCGCCTTGCGGATGGTGACAATGCCGCTGGTCTCGTCCGGGCTCAACGTCGCGCAGACCGCCGCTACCAACGCGGCGCTCGGGAACAGCTCGAGCGCAGCCGATCTCGGGATCGCTGCGGCGACGGGGGCGGTCCTCGGTGTGGCCAAATCGGCTGCGAGAGGGGGGATTCGCTATCAACGCCTCGTCGGCGACGTCCAAGCACGCCTCAACCGCGGTGCGCGGCCGCTCGCCGCAGAGATGCAGCGGATTATCTACCGTCGTTTGACACTCGCCGTCGGCAACGTCGCGGCACCAGCGGCGCCGCCCGGCATCCAGCTGGGTGCAGTGGTGCCGGTGCCGGTGCCGGCCGCAGCATTTGCCGCACCCAATCCAGCACTACGCTAAAGGAGGATTCATGGGCATCGACAGCTCGGTCTTGGGGCCGTGGTGTGTCAACATCGTCTCGCAGGAGGTTTCCAGCGGGCGCCAACTCGCGCTTGCCGTGAATTTGGACTCGCCCACGGGGCAAGTCGTCGTCGCCCCGCTCGATCCCGAGCAGCCATCTCAACTTTGGCTACCGTTGTTGTTCTCGTTCTTCACAGCGGCCTCGATGCAAACCGCGACCGCCCCGGTGTTCGTCAACGTACTCTCCGGTCTGGCCCTCACGTATCCGGGTTCGGGCGATAATTCGCCGGTCCAGCAAAGTCAGCTCTTGCAGCTGTCGACGGGCTCGCCGTGGAACATCGTCGCGGGCGGCAGTTCGTGGGCCGCGGTTCAAGCCGGGACCAACAGCGACGAAAATTGGTCGATCACCAGCCCGATCATCAATGCGCCGGTTTTCACGACGAACTGGGGCGGGGGTCCGACCACCTGGAATACGTGGGGTTGCATCTACCCGACGTTGCCCGATTACACGGACGTCAACGCGAGGCTTGCGGCATTGCTGCCGAATCTCCCGCGCACCATCATCCAGGACGGAGACGGTGTGGTGCTCTCTGACAATGGTGCGGCGAACCAAAACATCGTGATCGAAAACCAGTCGTACGGGACCGCGAGTCAGCAGTGGCTGGCCGTCGTGTCGTGGAAAGGCGACCCGGCCGGCGGGTTCAACAATCAAGTCGTCAGCTTTCTCAATGTCGCGACGGGTAACGCCATGCAGTACGGCGGGCTGGATGCGGCACTGCAGAGCTGCCCGTTTGCGTCCACTGATAACTCGGGCAACTTCACGTGGACGTTCGCACCCACGTTCTTCCTGCCGATCTGTTTCGCGGTACGTCCCGCGTGCGATGAAAACCAGAACATCAACGTCACCGGAAATCGGACCAGCCCCGGTCAGTATGTGTCGACATGGACTTGGGGGGACGGAGATCCGACCAACTACGACAATTGGTCGTTCATATCGGTCACGCCCTCAGGAACGCCCTTTGTGCCGGTATCGCAGGAGCCGCAGCGCACGGATCCAGTTATGCCGCCGCGCCTTCGGACGGTAATCAGCTAGTGCCGCCGCTCGGCGCGACGTGGGGTCTGGCGACGTCCTCGACGAGCTATACCACTGGCGCGATGTCGTGGAGCGACGACAGCGCGATGGGGAGCGCGACCCAGACCGGCAGCGCGACCTTGCAGAACCAGTTCTACGTATACTGGGTCGACGGCGTCTCGACGCCGTACTACGTCGTCGTCCTGCGGCAGACGATCGGATTCGCGCCGGGGGCTCTTCTTGCGAGGCAGCAAGGTTCGTACGGCTTCTTTCAGTACCTAACCCGAGTCGTGAACACAGTCACGGACGGAAACGGTAGTCAGTTCGCACCCGGCATCGCCGCGCTGCTGGACTACAGTCCGAAAGCGTTCACTCCCGAGCCGCAACAGAATCCGGTGGTCACCATAAACGAGCCGATGGTGTTACTCACGGCCCAGAATGGTCGCAAGGTTCCTACACAGTTCAACGCGAGCGACACCGAAACGATTTCTTTGCCGGATTGGGGAATCGCGAATGCGACGCAAGGCCTCTCTCAAGCGCTCACGTTTCATCAGGTGACCGGTTGGGATCCGACGGCAAAGCCGCCGTCGGCATGGCCGACCTTTTACCTCGACTTGTTCGACATATCGGACAACGTAACGTCGCCACCGTCGGCGTCGTTTGGCTCGCTCGCGCTCAATGTCTTGAGCGTATGGAGCTTGGCGGTTCCCAATCCGGGAACGGAACCGCCGCCGTTTGCGGTCCAGTTCAGTACGACGCTCGGACAGTTCCTCGCGGCACTCCACAATCCGAGCGTGTGCAAGACTGTGATTCCCGGATCGGGTGCGTTTCCGCGGATCGCCGGCGCCCATCACATCGTGGATGCCGAGAATACGTACAGTCCGTGTGTCACCACACTCGACCTGGGCAAGGTGGTGACACAGCAGCACGACCCGGTGGTCGTATAACCAAGAGAACCAGGCCGATTCGGTGGTTGACGGGAATGATGCCCGGGACATGTCCACAACTGTCGAAGGCAGGACGGTCGGGTGTGCCGATGGGGAGTGGCGGGCTGAGCGCGGCTAGAACGTACCGATCGGCCGACTGCGCGGCGTGGCGGTGGGCGCCGCTGCGCCGGGCGTCGTAGGTTCCACGACAGGGTCCACGATCGGCGCCAAGTCGATGCCGCGAGTTTCAGGTAGCGCGACGACGGCGACCAAACCCGCCAGGGCGACGACGACCATCGCCACTGCCAGCAGAGTGGGCGAGCCACCGCCCAGGCTGACCAGCCCGACGGAGATGACCGGCGCCGGCCCAGCCAGCACAGCGCCGGGGATCTCCCGGCCCAGCGCAAAGCCGCTGAATCGGAATTCTGCCCGGAACAACTCGGAATAGTAGGCGGCCTGCGATGCGAACATACTGAGCGGAAGACGGGCGTATCTGGGCGTTGCGGCCGCAAAAGTGGATAACGCGACTCAACATTGGGTATTAGGTGCAGAGATTACTGTCCGCATACGGACCCGCCGCGCCGGAAGGTCGACGCCGGCGAAAGCAGCGAGGGCAAGATGGCGGAAATCGCGCATGGCAGCGGTGGACTACGCGTAAGCCGCGTGGCCACAGTGGGTTGCATAGCCCGGGGGCGACGATGACGAGCAAGGTAGCCAGCGTCGGCAACTCACGCTGGGTGGCGCCGCTGTGTTGGGCGGCCGTGCTTCTCGACGGCTTTGATCTCGTGGTGCTGGGCACCGTCATTCCAGTCCTGGTGAAGGACAGCGTCTTCGGGTTCACGGATGCAAGCGCGACCACCGCTGCCACCACCGGCCTGATCGGCATGACAATCGGCGCGATGACCATCGGCACCGTCACCGATTACCTGGGCCGGCGTAAGGTGCTGATCTTCGCGGTGACCGTCTTCTCGATCTTCACGCTCGCGGTGGCCGTTTCCACTTCCATCTTCACCTTCGGGTTGTACCGGTTTCTGGCCGGGCTGGGGCTAGGCGGTTGCCTGCCGACCGCCATCACCCTGGTGACCGAATTCGCGCGCAAAGGCAAGGCGTCGAGCGCGACCACCACGGTGATGACCGGTTACCACGTCGGTGCCGTGCTCACAGCGCTGTTCGGGCTGGTGGTCTTGGGCAACGGCTACGGCTGGGAGTGGATGTTCGTGATCGGCGGTGTCCCCGGGCTGCTGCTGGCGCCACTGATGATCAGGTATCTGCCGGAGTCCGAAGTGTTCCTGGCGCAGAAGGCGCACGCCCGGACCCCGAGAGGCCGCGACGCGACGAGCACTAACCCGCTAGCCGAGCTGTTCAAGAATGGTTTGGCCCGCCCGACGCTGGCCTTCTGGGCCACTTCGTTCCTGGGCCTGGTCCTGGTGTACGGCATGAACACCTGGCTACCGCGGCTCATGCAGACGGCCGGGTACGAACTGAAGGTCGGACTCGGCCTGTTGTTGATTCTGAACATCGGCGCGATCGTCGGGCTGGTCATCGCGGGCCAGGTCGCCAACCGGATCGGCGTGCGGCCGGCGGCATTGATCTGGTTCGCCGCCGCAGCCGTGTTACTCGCCCTGCTCAGCGTCAAGATGCCGTCGGTGCCGCTGTACGCGGCGGTGCTGGTGACCGGGACGTTTGTGTTCAGCGCGCAGGTGCTGATCTATGCGTTCGTCGGACAGGTCTATCCGGCGCGGAGCAGAGCCACCGGACTGGGCTGGACCGCCGGTGTCGGCCGCATCGGCGCTATCGTCGGCCCGATCGTCATCGGCGCACTGCTCGCCGGCGACCGCGGTTATCCGTGGGGGTTCTACGTCTTTGCCGGGGTCGCCGCGCTCGCGGTGGTCATGGTGTTGATTGTCGGGCGGCCGCGCGACCTGGTGGACGAGGAGATCACCGAACACGGGGCGATCGCCCGCTAGCGGCGAGCGGGCCGGCGATCCACAACGCCCGTCCTCTGAGACCGGAAGGGACGCATTCATGAAGGCTCTCGTGGTTCACGGTGCCGGCGATCTTCGACTCGAGGATGTGCTCGCCCGGGCGCCCGAACCCGGGCAGGTTCTCGTGCGCAATACCCATGGCGGCATCTGCGGATCGGATTTGCATTACTACCAGCACGGCGCCGTAGGTGCGTTCAGCCTGCGGGAACCGTTGGTGCTCGGTCACGAGGTTGTCGGGCGGATCGAGGACGACCCGTCCGGTGCTGTTGCGACCGGAACCCCGGTGGCCATCCACCCGGCCACCCCCTGCGGAAATTGCCAGGAGTGCCTCGCCGGGGTCCGCAACGTGTGTCGCAACGCCCGATACTTCGGGTCCGCGGCCAGCGTCCCCCACACCCAGGGCGCCTTCTCCGAATACATGATCGTCCGGCAGGACCAGATCCGGGTGCTGCCAGACACTCTCCCGCTGTCGAGGGCGGTACTGGCCGAACCGCTGGCGGTTGGCCTGCACGCACTGAACCGGGCCGGCGGGGTCGCCGGCGCCAAGGTACTCGTCGGCGGATCCGGACCGATCGGCATCCTCGCCGCCGGCGCTGCCAAAGCGGCGGGCGCCGCGGAAGTCTGGACCACTGACATCCTCGATCACCCATTGGAGATCGCCCTGGACGTTGGCGTCGACCGCACGGTGCGGATCGGCTCGGACACCCTGCCCGATCAATACTTCGACGTGGCGATCGAGGCATCCGGTGCCTCCGCGGCCGTCGGTGCCACCCTCGCGGCAGTCCGACGCCGCGGAGTCATGGTGCAGTTGGGGATGTTCCCGCCCGGACCTCGACCTGCTGAGCTGTCCGCCCTGGTGGCCAAGGAAATCGACTACCGCGGCGCTTTCCGGTTCGACACCGAATTCGACGAATCGATCGCGCTGCTCGCCGGTTCCACCGCTCTGGACCCGGTCATCACCCACAGCTTCGACCTCGCCGACGCCGTGGCGGCGATGGACGTGTCGGCCGATCCGGCCGTCTCGGGCAAAGTCGTGCTGCGACTGTCCGATGACTAAGTCCTACCTGTAGCGCTCAGCCTCGGCGCGGGGAACTTGACGGGATGCTTCGCGATGGACAGGCGACCCTCCTGCCACGGACACCCAGTTGATCAGGCGCACAACCAATTTCCACCAGTAACCGATGTTCAGGCGATCAATGGTGACCGATTACCCGCACGTGCGCACCCAAAGAACTGTCCTTTGCCACCAGCAGGACGGATGCGCGCCCGTGTGGTCAACGGAACAGGCGCAGCACGTCGACGCCGGGCGCCGCCCTCACGCGACTGGCCTTCGGCGGCATACTTCACAGGCATGAGGCTCGACGAACTCGATCGCAGAATCGTGGGCGCGCTGCAGGTGGACGGCCGCGCGTCGTGGCGCCGCATTGCCGAGGTGCTCGACGCACCGTTCAGCACCGTGACCCGGCGGGGCACGGCGCTGCTCGCGTCGGGCGCGGTGCGCGTGGTCGCGCTGCCGAGGTACTCGCAGACAGCGATCATCGAAGTTACTACGGTGCCACAGCGTTTCGATGCCGTGGCGCGTGCGCTGGCGGAGCGTGCCGACACGGTGTTCGTGTTCGCACTCAGCGCGCCGGCGCGGATCATCGTCGAGGAACTGCAGCCGTCAGAAGGCGCGCTGGCCCGCGCGGTGCTCGACGAGATCCCGGCGATCGAAGGAGTGACCGGAGTCAACGCGGCGCCCATCCTCACCTATTACCGCACACTCAGCACGTGGATGCCCGCCCTCCTCACGCCGTCGGAAGTCGCCGAACTCAACGCGAAATTCGGGCGGCTCTACGACGATGCGGTCCCGCTGACCACCGCTGCCGACCGCGAGATGTACGAGATCCTGGCTCCCGACGGGCGGGTCTCGGTCGCCGATATCGCCGCGCGGATCGGGCAATCCGAACCCGCCATCCGACGACGACTGACCGCGCTCGTCGCCACTAAGGTCGACGTCCGCGCGGTGGTCTCTCCCAAGCTGCTCGGCCTGGACGTCGCGGCCATCCTGTGGATACGGGTAGCGCCGGGCGACATTGATCGGATCGCCGGGCAGATCCTGGACTCACCGCACGTCCGGTACGCCGCGATGACCATGGGTGATCACCAGTTGATCGTCGATGTCGCCGTTTCGACGCTTGACGACCTGCGCCGTTTCCTGATCGAGCAACCTTGGGCTGCCGCGGTCGACTCGATTCGGACCTCGCCCGTGCTCGCGACATACAAGCGCAGCGGCCTGCGGACCGATGAGCGCTAACGCCCGAACGACGCAAAATATACATCTAGTCGTCCGATATGACCCATACGAATAATTAGACCTATCGTTTTGAGCCGTATTACACGTATAGTGACTCACATCGCAGTCCGTCCGGATTGTGACGTGGCACGAGGAGCAGCGGCGGAACATGGATACGAATCGCGACGTCGTCGGACTGCCGGCGACCCATCAGGCGGAGCTTCTGCGGAGAGGTCAGATCAGCGCGGTTGAACTGGTTCGCGCTCACCTCGACACGATCGGCCAGCTGAACCCGCGGATCAACGCGATTGTCACGCTGGACCATGACGGCGCCATCCAGCGGGCCGCGGCCGCCGATGCCGTGCCGGCTGGTCGGCGCGGACCGCTGCACGGGCTGCCGGTGGCGATCAAGGACACCGCCCAAACCGCGGGCATGCGAACGACTTTCGGGCATCCGTTGTTCGCGGACAACGTTCCCGCCATCAATGACGGCCACGTCGAACGCATCCTGCAAGCGGGTGCGGTACTGGTCGGCAAGACCAACGTGCCGGAGTTCGCGGCCGGATCCCACACGGTCAACCGGGTGTTCGGTCCGACCCGAAATCCCTACGACGTCACGCGGTCTGCGGGCGGTTCCAGTGGCGGTGCGGCCGCAGCCCTCGCCGCGCGCTTCGTCCCGATCGCCGATGGCAGCGACATGGGCGGGTCGTTGCGCAACCCCGCGTCGTTCTGCGGCGTGGTGGGCATGCGGCCGACGCCGGGACTGGTGCCCAACGGTGCCGAACGCGACGCGTTCAACCCGCTCGCCACCAACGGTCCGCTGGCTCGCACGGTCGACGATGTTGCCCTGTTGCTGTCAGTGATCGCCGCGACGCCGTCGTCGGACATGTACGACGCAAGCCCGAACACGGCCGGTCTGCGGTCGCTGCGCCCGGCCGATCTGCACGGCATCCGCGTCGCGTACACCGCCGACCTGGGCGGACGAGTGCCGGTCGACCCCGAAGTCGCTGACGTGATCGCTTGCACCGCTGCGGTTCTCGAGCAAGCCGGCGCGCGCGTCGAGGATGCGTGTCCCGACCTCGACGGATCCGACGCGGTGTTCCGCACGTTGCGCGCCGCCGAGTTCGATGCCAATTGGCGGGACCTCCTGGCGGCGCACCCGCACGGCTTCGTGGACTTCCTGGCCGACAACATCCGTCAGGGCGCCGCGCTGTCAGGCCGCGACGTCATGACCGCCTACGCCGAACTCACCCGACTGCGCCAGTCGGCAGCGCGGTTCTTCGACGACTACGACCTCGTCCTCGCTCCGGTGACGCAGATCGCCGCGTTCCCCGTCGAATGGACGTGGCCGCGGTTCGTCAGCGGCACTCCCATGCACGACTACCTCGACTGGATGCGCTCGGCATGGCTTTTCACGCCGCTCGGCATCCCGGCGCTGTCACTGCCGGCCGGGTTCACCCCGGCGGGTCTTCCGGTCGGCGCGCACCTGCTCGCCGGGCCCGGCCGCGACCTGACGCTGCTGCGAATCGCGTCGGCGCTGGAATCCGCACTCGAAATGCCCACGGCCAACCCACTTGAAGGAGAACTGACGGCATGACCACCCCGATCCCGCAGGAGACCCACGCCGGCGGCCGCGTCGCGACGCCCGGCCGCGTCGCCGCCGCGTGTGTACCGATCGTCCTGATGACCATCACGCCGCTGCTTCCGTTCGCCACCACGCCGACCACATGGTTCGGCGTCCCCGCCGTCCTGGTCTGGGTCGCCGCGCTCGTGGTGTTGACCGTGGCCACGCTGCAGGTGGTCGACCTCCGCATCAACCGTCGAACGCAAGCTGCGCCCGAGGAGGATGAAGCCCGATGATGACCACGATCATCGTCGTCGGCATCGTCGTGATCGCCGTCATCGGCTTCTCCGGCCGGCGCCGTCGCGACCTGTCCGGCTGGACCGTGTCCGAACGTGACCTGCCCCGCTGGACCTCCTGGTTCCTGCAAGCCGGCGAATCACTCACCACGTTCAGCTTTCTCGGTCTGGCGGGCATCGCCTTCACCGGCGGAGTCAGCGCGACGTTCGCGGTCTGCTACCTCACCGCGAGCGCCGTCGGGATGTACTTCGTGGCGCCCCGCCTACGAGACCTCGGCGCCGCACGCGGATATCTCACGATGTCGGACTTCTTCTGCGACCGTTACCGCTCCCGCCCGCTCAGCGTCGTCATGGCCGTGGTGGGCGCGTTGTTCCTGGTGCCGTACCTCGCGTTGCAGATCACCGGACTCGGGCTGATCGTCGGACTCGCCACCGGATCGTCGTCGGCGCGCGGGCTGAGCATGGTGCTGGCCAGCGCACTCGTCGTGGTGTTCGTGTCGTGGGCCGGTATCCACGGCATTGCCCGGGTGGCCGTCTTCAAGGATTTCGGCATGCTGCTGGCGCTCGTGGTGGTCGCGGTCGCGACGGTCGGCGCGGCCGGCGGCTTCCCCGAGGTCTTCACCAAGGTCGCCGAGACCAGCGACGAACTGCTCACCACCCATGCGGCCGGTTACGACGCCACGTTCTTCATCACCGCGGTGGTGGTCACGACGATAGGCGCGAGTTTCAACGTGTTTCCGCATCTGTGGCCGCCGGTGCTCGCGGCCAAGAGCGGCGAGATCCTGCGGAGCAACTACAAGTGGCTGGGGGTCTATCAGTTGCTGCTGCTCCTGCCGATCACGGTCGGCATGGGCGCGGTCCTGCTGATCGACCCTGACACGAAAAGCAACAACGTGCTGTTCACCGTGAGCCAGCAGACGATGCCCGGTTGGTTGGTCGCCCTCGTGGCCGTGTGTGGAACCGCGGCCGCCATGGTTCCCGCCGCCGCCATCACCATGGGAATCTCGTCGCTGCTCGCCAACAACGTGTGCTTCACCGCTCCGGAGCGGACCAGGTTCCGGCTCAACCGGCTGTTCGTCGTAGTGGCGGTTGCCGCCGCCCTGTCGTTCAGCATCACCGGTGCCGACATCGGCGCGTTGTTGCTGCTCACCTATGGCGGGCTGACGCAACTGGCCCCCGTCATCGCGGCGGCGCTGCCCACCCGGGTCCGGGTGAGCGCGACGGCGGCGATGAGCGGAACCGTGGTGGGCACCCTCACCGTCGTCGTGATCACCTTCGCCGAAATCCCTATCGGCAGTTGGGATTCCGGTCTGATCGCCCTGGGGCCAAACCTGATTGCGCTCGGCGTCGTTGAACTGGCTGTCCGTGCCCGTCGGCGACACACCGAAATCCCCAGTGCCGCCCCGGGCGCCCGCAAGTCATCGGGCCGGCAGACACCCGCCGAGCGGTTCACTTCGCTACTGGGTAGCCGCTAGAGCAGGAGTCCGGTGATGCGCTACGCCGCGATGGCGCCGTCGATGCCCACTCAGCGCCTTTCCCTACAGTTGCGTGACCAATGCGATGCCCGGTGGAAATCACGAATTGCTCGGCGAGCAGGAGGGCGGAACCACCGAGTCGGTGCGAGACGTCCGTTTTCGACTGGCCGAGCAGCGAATTCAAGCCCGTAGCAGCGGTATCGGACTACGCACCATTCATCGTCGCCCGATGAGCCCGAGATCGCCTACGAGCTGTTGAAACGGTTCCACGGTTGCGGTTACGCGACCGTCTATGCCCGTCCTGGACAAGCTTGGCTTTCAACGACACCACCAGAGCGCCGACGATCGCGGTCGGCCGCTTGTATACCTGGTGCCGCAGGCTGTCGCGGTTCGCGCTGGAACACCGCGCGCAACAGCTGAATTGGGAGCATCAACTCAAGTCGGCGGAGAGCGCCTTGCCGGCAGCCGTCAACAGCGGCACGGCCCTCTCGATAAGCCGGTCGGTCACCCGACCCGCAGGTCCTGACACCGACAGCGCGAGTCGCGACGATGTGTCGGGGATGGCCACGGCAACACAGCGGACGCCGATCTCCTGCTCGCCCTCGTCGACGGCGTAACCGTGCATGGCCGACCAGGCGACCTGTGCGGCGAACTGTTCGGGGTCGGTGATCGTGGTGTCGGTGTGCCGGGGCATGCCTGAACGCTTGAGGATTTCGAGCACCTGGTCGGGCGGCATGTGAGCCATGATCGCCTTGCCGACCGCTGTGCAGTGGGGCTCCACCCGGCGGCCTACTTCGGTGAACATCCGCATGGAGTGCCGGGACTGCGCCTGCGCGACGTACACGATCTCGTCGCCGTCGAGCATCGCGAGATTTGCCGATTCGCCTAACTCGTCAACGAGTCTCGCCAGATGCGGGCGCGCCCATACGCTGAGCATCTTCGAGGAGGCGTCACCGAGCCTGATCAGTCGAGGACCGAGAACGTATTGCCGCGACGACTCCTGGCGGATGTAACCGAGATCGACCAAAGTCCGCAGCAGCCGGTGGATTGTGGGCAAGGGCAGGCCGGATTGGTTGGCGAGCTGCGAAAGCGCGAGTGCGCCGCCGGCATCGGCCATCAACTCCAGCAGCGAGAAGGCACGCCCGATCGACTGGACGGATCCCGTCCGGGCCTTGGTTTCGGTCGCTGTCATTGCGTGATCTCCCGTTTTCGTATGCCGGAAGTTTAGTATCCTCCAGCGGGGTTTTGTTTTTCCGCTATCCAGATATTATCTCCGCAATACGAAAACAACGAGCCCAGCGAGGTACTTCTTCCATGACTCACGACTTCAACGCGCTCGCGGACGAACTCGACGCCCGGCTGGCGGAAGCTGACGCGGCCCTTGCAGCGGCGTACCCGGGCGACCGCGGCCGTCGCCAACCGGTGCACACGGTCTACGTCCCCGCTGACCGCTTCGACTCGGACACCGTCGGGGCGTGGGCCGAGGAGGCCAGAAGTGCACTGGCTGCCCACGGCGGCTCCGCGGCGGAGCTGGCCCAAGCGCTCGACCTGCAGCCTGGCATCGCCACAGAAATCTACGAACGCATCCGCCGCAAATTGGACGTGGAGGCCATCGAGGATCTGCGTATCGACCTCGAGGACGGCTATGGCATCCGGCCCGACGAGGACGAAGATGCCGCGACGGTCGCTGCCGCCCAGGCCCTCGCCGCGTCGATCGCAGCCGGAAAAGCCGCGCCTTTTCACGGAATTCGGGTCAAGAGTTTCGAGGCGCCGACGCGCCGCCGCGGGGCGCGCACGCTGCAGCTGTTCGTGCACACGCTGGTCGACGCCGGCGGCCTGACCGACGGCTTTGTCATCACGCTCCCCAAGGTGACATCCGTGGACCAGGTCGAGGCGTTCGTGTTCGCGCTCGGGCAGGTGGAGGAGGAATGCTCGCTCGAGCTTGGCACGCTGCGCTTCGAGATTCAGGTCGAAACCCCGCAGGCGATCCTGGGCAACGACGGGACCGCACTCATCGCCCGCATGGTCCACGCAGGCGGGGACCGGGTCACCGGACTGCACTACGGCACGTACGACTACTCCGCGTCCCTGGGCGTTGCGGCCGGGTACCAGAGTCTGGAGCATCCGGTCGCCGACCACGCCAAGGCCGTCATGCAACTCGCGGCCGCAGGCACCGGGGTGTTCGTCTCGGACGGTTCGACCAACGTGCTTCCCGTGGGTGACCGCGATGCGGTGCACGCCGCGTGGCGTCTACACGTGCGCCTGGTCCGCCGATCCTTCGAGCAGGGCATTTACCAGGGTTGGGACATGCATCCCGGCCATCTGCCCAGCCGTTATGTCGCGACGTACTCCTTCTTCAGGGAGGGGCTGGCCAGTGCTGCCCAGAGGCTCCGCGCGTACGTGCACGGCGGCCAGTCCGGTTTCCTCGACGAGCCGGCGACGGCAGCGGCCATGGCGGGGTATCTGCTGCGCGGGCTTGAATGCGGCGCCGTCGACGCGAGCGAGCTCGACCAGCTTGTCGGTGTGGACCCCGATGTCCTGGCGGTCCTCGCAAAGCGTCGCCCGAAATCCTGATCCACGAAATTTATGGCCGGTGCACTCCTCAGGGCTGCACCGGTCATTCTTTTGGGCGAACACCCTTGACAAGGCGCTGTGATCGCGCCCACACTATCGTTAATCGGAAATTAAAATCCATAATACGGAAAACGAGAGCAGGCCGGTCGGCCTCAGGAGCGCAGCCGTGAAAATCCTCGTAGTCAACGTCAACACCACCGCCAGCATGACCGACGCGATCGCCGCGTCAGCGCGCTCAGTGGCTTCGCCCGGCACCGAAATCGTAGGTCTCACACCGACTTTCGGTGCCGAATCGGTCGAGGGCAACTTCGAGAGCTACCTCGCCGCGGTCGGTGTCATGGACGTCGTCAGCCACTACGAAGGCAAATACCACGCAGTCATCCAGGCGGGCTTCGGTGAGCACGGCCGCGAAGGCCTGCAGGAACTGTGCGACGTACCGGTCATCGACATCACCGAGGCGGCGGGCCACGTCGCGTCGTTACTCGGGCACAAGTACTCCGTCGTCACGACGCTCGATCGCACGGTCCCGCTGATCGAGGACCGGCTCAAGCTCGCCGGGCTCGACGCCCGATGCGCCTCGGTGCGATCCAGCGGCATGTCCGTCCTCGAACTGGAGGAGCGACCCGAAGACGCCGTCAAGGCGATTGTCGCCGAGGCCGAGATCGCGGTCACCCAGGACGGTGCCGAGGTCATCTGTCTCGGCTGCGGCGGCATGGCCGGTCTCGACGAGGCCGTCGCCGCCGCCACGTCGGTACCCGTCGTCGATGGCGTCACCGCCGCCGTCAAACTCGCCGAGGCCCTCGTCGGACTCGGCCTGACCACCAGTAAGACAAGGACTTTCGCCACTCCGCGTCAAAAGCGCGTCAGCGGCTGGCCCATGTCGCCCGGCGCCGACCGGTGATTTGATCCCTTCACGATTCGGAGTAACACGATGCCAACCCAAGAGTTCGACCCCGTTGCCCTGGCGGCACAGGATCCTGAAGGTCGCCTCTACAACAAGGACCTCAAGCCCGCCGAACCGCACGAGCGCAAGTGGTCCACCTACAGCCTGTTCTCGCTGTGGATGAACGACGCGCACAACGCCGGTAACTACACCTTTGCCGCGGGCCTGTTCCTGATCGGCCTCAGCCCGATCCAGGTGACGCTCGGCATCCTCGGCGGCGCGCTCATCATCTTCGCCGGCTGCTGCATGTCCGGCTTCATGGGCCATGACACCGGCGCCCCGTACCCGGTCGTATCGCGGATGTCGTGGGGCATCTGGGGCGCCAACATCCCGGCACTCGTGCGCGGTGCGGTGGCGATCGCGTGGTACGGCATCCAGACGTTCCTTGCCTCCATCGCGTTGAAAGTTTTACTGCTGCATTTCTTTCCGGGCCTTCAAGGACTGGCCGAGACCAGGGTGTTCGGGCTCGACCTGCTCGGCTGGATCGCATTCCTGATCCTGTGGGCCATCCAGATGGTGATCGTCGCCAAGGGTATGGAGGCCGTCCGGCACTTCCAAGGTTGGGCGGGCCCGGCGATCTGGGTGGTGATGATCGCGCTCGCAGTCTGGATGCTGTCGCAGGCCAACTGGAACATTTCCTGGACGCAGGGCGGTGGGGATGCCAACCTGTCGACCGGCGAACAGATCTATCAGACCATCGCGGCCGTCGGCCTCACCGTCGGCGTGCTCGCCACCCTGATGCTCAACTTCTCCGACTTCGCCCGCTTCTCCCCGTCGCGAACCGACGTCGTGAAGGGCAATCTTTGGGGCCTGCCGCTCAACTGGACCGCGTTCGCGCTGACGTCAGTTGTCGTGTCGGCCGCCTCGGTCTCGGTTTACGGCGAGGCCGTTCTCGATCCGGCTGAGCTGCTCAAGCGTGTCGACAGCGACATCATCATGTTGTTGGGCAGCGCGGTCTTCGTGCTGGCCACCATCGGCGTGAACATCGTCGCGAACTTCGTCTCGGCCGCCTACGACCTGTCCAACATCAACCCGAAGCGGATCAGCTTCCGCAAGGGCGGCATCATCACCTCGATCCTGGCCCTCGTGTCCATGCCGTGGAACCTGTACAACAGCCCCGAGGTGATCGCCTACTTCCTCGGCGGACTCGGCGCTCTGCTCGGCCCGTTCTTCGGAATCCTGGCACTGGACTACTTCTGGTATCGCAAGGGCCGCTTCAGTATTCCGGATCTGTACCTGCCGACGCCGGAGTCGAAGTACTACTACCGCAACGGCGTCAATCCGCAGGCTGTCATTGCGTTCGTGCCATCCGCCACCATCGCACTGGTCCTCGCGCTGGTGCCGATGTTCGAAAAGGTCGCGCCGTTCGGATGGTTCATCGGCGCAGCCCTCGGCGCCATCGCCTACTACATGGTCACCCGCGGCAAGCCGCTCGTCCAAGGGCCCATCGAGGAGATGGTCGCGCGCCCCGACCAGCAGGCCGTCGAGTGACGGGCTGCTAGCGCAGACGATCTCCGCCGACCCAGACCCCGCGCACGTCCGACGCCCCGGCCAGGGCGAACACCTTGGCCAGGGCGTCATCGGCGTCGGCGGCGTGCGCGAGTACACGGCTCAACGTGGTGCCTGGACCGGAGCCGACCCAGACCGCGTCGAACTGCTTGCCCACCGAGAGGTCGCCGACGTCGCCGTCCATCTCCAGCGCTGCGGCGCCGGCCGCGGTGGCCAGGTACAGCATGTGCGCCGCGGTCAGCGGCAACCCGTCAGCCCCCAGCAGGGCCTGCATGAAGTACGACTGCAGGCCCTCCCGGATAACCGAGAAGCTGGTGCCCGCACCGACATCGGTGCCCAGCGCCACCCGCACGCCGTGCTCGACATGCCGGCGCATAGGGAACAGCCCGCTGCCCAACGCGCTGTTCGATGACGGGCAGTGCGCCACGCTCGCGCCGGCCGAGGCCAGCTGGTCCAACTCCGCGTCGGTGGAATGTACGTTGTGCGCCAACACGCTCCGTCGCCCGAGCAGCCCGTGACGACCGTAGGTGTCGACGTAGGAGCTGCACTCCGAGAACAGCCCGCGCACCTTGTCGACCTCCGCGGTGTTCTCGTTGACGTGTGAGGTGAACAGCGCACCGTCGATCTCGCCTAGCAGCGCCTCGCAGGACTCCAGCATCGCGACAGTCGTCGAGAGCGAGAACCGTGGCGTGACGGCGTAGCGCAGCCGGTCCTTGCGGTGCCATCGGCCTGCCAGCGCCAACCCGTCGGCGTGCGCCTGCTCCGGGGTGATCAGCAGGTCGTCGCGCAGCAGCCGGTCGCTGACCACCAACCCGGAGCAGACCCGCAGTCCGGTGGCCGCCGCCTGCTCGAACAGGCAGTCGACCGCCGCTGCGAAATGCGCCCCGAAAACCAGCGCGGTTGTGGTGCCTGCCGTGATCAGCCCGTCGACAAACTCGTCGGCCACATCGCGCGCATGGTCGGCATCGGCCATCCGGGCTTCCTCGGGCAGCGCACTCCGCTCCAGCCAGTCCAGTAGCGGCATGCCGAGCGCGCCGATCACCCGCACCTGGGGGAAGTGGACATGGGTGTCCACCAGACCGGGCAGCACCACACCGCCCTTCAGGTAGAACAGCTCGGCGTCCGGATGCGCCGCTTGGATCTGTTGGAACGGGCCCCGATCGGTGATCACACCGTCGGCCACCACGATCCCGGCGTCGGATTCGGCGCGCAGCACCCCGCCGGTGAACGGCGAAGCCGGGGTGTCCAGCACGGTTCCGCGATAGATCCTCATCGAGCGGTCTCCGCCGCCTCGGCGCCGGCCTCGGTGCTCACCGGACGCTCGCGCTGGAACCGCAGCAGCAGGTCGGCGGCCACGCTGACGGCGATGGTCGCGGGCTCCTTACCGGTGATCTGCGGCAGCCCGATCGGAGTGGTGATGCGGCTCAGGGCCGCCTCGTCGTGGCCCTCCTCGGTCAGCCGCCGGGCGAAGCGACGCCACTTCACCGACGACCCGATGAGGCCGATCGAACCCAGGTGCCGGCAACGCAGCGCGGCATCACACAGCGCGACGTCCTCGGCGTGGTCGTGGGTCATCAGCAGCACGTGACAGCCGGCGGGCAATTCGCCCAGCACGAGCTCCGGCACGACCGCGTGATGGGTGTGCACCCTGGCCTCGGCGTCGGCGGTGAGCGCGGCCAGCCGCGCCGGCTCTGCGTGTTGCGCCCTCGAGTCGACCAGGTGCAGTTCGATGTCGTGTCGTGCCAGGATCCGGGCCAGTTCGCAGCCGACGTGGCCCATGCCGAAGATCGCCACCGCGGGCACCGTGCACAGCGGTTCGAACAGCACGGTCACTTCACCGCCGCAGCACTGGACGCCGTGTTGCGTCCGGGCTTGTTCGGTGAGACCCCAGGTCTTGGTCTCCGGTTCCCGGGTGCCCGCCGACAGTAGCTCGCGTGCCGCCAACAACGCCGACTGCTCCAGGTTGCCACCGCCGATGCTGCCCCAGCAGTCGTGCGCGGACACCACCATCTTCGCCCCGCCCTCACGGGGTGCGTGCCCGCGCACGGCCATCACGGTGACCAGCACCCCAGGCATTCGCTGCTCGCGCAGCCGCGCTATCGCGCTCATCCAGTGCATGGCTAGCCGCCACCTCCGGCGACCTGGACGGCGGGCGCCTCCTTGGGGCGCATCGGGGCATCCGTGGAGCGGGCGCGCTGAATCGCCCAGAACACCTGTTCGGGTGTCGACGGGCAGCCGAGGTCAACGCAGTGCCCGGTCGGGCCGAACGCCGCGACCGCCTCGCGCAGTGCCTCGCGCACACTGAAGGCCAGCATCAGCGGCGGCTCGCCGACCGCCTTCGACCCGTACACGGCGCCGTCCTCGTGCGCTTTATCCAACAGTGTCACGTTGAACACCTCGGGCATCTCGGAGAAGCTGGGCAGCTTGTAGGTGCTGGCCGCCTGCGTGGCCAACCGGCCGCGCGACGGCCCGTCGCCGGTATCCCAGCGCAGGTCCTCGAGGGTCAGCCAGCCGGCGCCCTGCACGAACCCGCCCTCGACCTGGCCGAGATCGACCAGCGGGGACAGGCTGTCGCCGACGTCGTGCACGATGTCCACCCGGCGCAACCGGTAGGTGCCGGTGAACCCGTCCACCTCGACCTCACTGGCCGCTACCCCGTACGCGAAGTACTTGAACGGCGAGCCCTGCATCCGCGCGGCGTCCCAGTGCAGCCCCGCGGTGCGGTAAAAGCCTGCCGCCCACAGTTGCACCCGCTGGTGGTAAGCGACATTCACCAGTTCCGCGAAATCCAGCTCGCGGTCAGTCGCCGCCAGCCCGGTCACCTTGCCGTCGACGAACCGGACGTCGGCCGGGTGTACCCCTCCGAGTTCCTCGGCGGCCACCTCGGCGAGCCGGGCCTTGATCTGCTCGCAGGCGTTCTTCACCGCGCCGCCGTTGAGGTCGGCGCCCGAACTGGCCGCCGTCGCAGAGGTGTTGGGCACCTTGTCGGTGCGGGTCGGCGCCAACCGCACGCTCGACAGCGGCACCCCGAGCGCGGTCGCCGCGACTTGCAGCATCTTGGTGTGGAGGCCCTGGCCCATCTCGGTGCCGCCGTGGTTGATCAGCACCGAGCCGTCCTTGTACACGTGCACCAACGCGCCGGCTTGGTTGAAGGCGGTCAGGTTGAACGAGATACCGAACTTCACGGGGGTCATCGCGAGCGCTCGTTTCGTGTGCTCGTGGGTGGCGTTGAACGCCTCGATCTCGACGAGTCGCCGGTCGATGTCGCCGCTCTCCAACACCTGGCTCCAGGCCTGCTCGATGCGCTCCGGATGGCGCACGTCCTGGCCGTACGGGGTCGTCTGCCCGGCCGAATAGAAGTTGCGCCTGCGCAGTTCGCGGGCACTGATGCCGAGCGCGGGCGCGCACTGGCCGAGGATGTTCTCGGTCACGATCATGCCCTGCGGCCCGCCGAACCCGCGGAACGCGGTCTGCGACGTCTTGTTGGTCTTCGAGATCCGCCCGTGCACCTCGATGTTCGGGATCCAGTAGGCGTTGTCGATGTGGCAGAGCGCGCGGCCCAGCACCGGTTCGGACAGGTCGAGACTCCAGCCTCCGTCCGCGGTCAGCGTCGCGGTCAACGCCTGGATCGTGCCGTCCGCGGCGAAGCCGGCCTTCCACAGCGCGTGGAAACCGTGCCGCTTGCCGGAGATCGTGATGTCCTGAGTTCGGTTGAACCGCACCCGCACTGGTCGGCCGGTGATCACCGCGCCGAGCGATGCGATGGCCGCATATCCGTGCGGCTGCATCTCCTTACCGCCGAAGCCGCCGCCCATGCGCAGGCATTGCACGGTGACCTCGTGGTTCGGCTTGCCCAGCACGTGCGAGACGATGTCCTGCGTCTCGGTCGGATGCTGCGTCGAGGACTGGACGAAGATCTGCCCGTTCTCGTCGATGCTGGCCAGCGCCGCGTGGGTCTCCAGATAGAAATGCTCCTGCCCGGCGAACTCGAACTCCCCTTCGAAGACGTGCGCGCAGCCCGGGAATGCGGCCTCCGGTTCGCCGCGGCGCAGCACGGGCCGGAACCCCTGGTAGCTCTCCGCGGCGATGGCTTCCTTGAGCGTCATCAGCGACGGCAGCGGGTCGTAGTCGACGGCAACTCGGGTGGCCCCGATCCGGGCCGCCTCGAGCGTGTCGGCGAGTACCCAGCACACCGGGTGCCCGTAATACATGACCTCGCTGGGGAACAGCGGCTCGTCGTGCTTGACCCCCGCGTCGTTCACCCCTGGCACGTCGGCAGCGGTGAGCACATACACCACCCCCGGCACGGCCAGGGCAGGCGCGGTGTCCATCGAGCGCACGTGGGCGTGCGCATGCGGAGCCTGGACCGGGTATGCGTGCAGTGCGCCGGGGTATCGGCTGACCAAGTCATCCGTGTACAGGGCGAGTCCGGTGACGTGCAGATCCGCGCTCTCGTGCGGCATCTCGACGCCTACCACCGGGCGCGGCGGACGGGTACTGAGTTCACTCATGACGTGACCTCCTCTGGTACTGCGGACTCGGCATGGAACTTGAGCAGCGACTGCTCGAGCATCGCCGCGCGGAAGGCGGCGCTGGCCCGGTGGTCGTCGATCGGGGTGCCCTCGCGCCCGAGCACGGCGGCGGCCTCCCGCACCGTGTCGGCGGTCCATCGGCGGCCACGCAGCGCGTCTTCGGTGGCGGTGGCGCGAAGCGGTGTGGCCGCCACCCCGCCGAGGCCGATGGTCACCCGTTCGACGACACCATCGGCGACGTCCAAGGCGAATGCGATTGCGACACTGGAGATGTCGTCGAACCGCCGTTTGGCGATCTTGTGGAAGGCGACCATGGTGGCAGCCGGCATGGGGATACGCACCGCCCGGATCAGTTCGCCCCTCTGCTTCACGGTCTGCCGGTAGCCGGTGAAGTAGTCGGCCAGCGCGACCTCGCGATCGCCGTCCGGCCCGGACAGGACGAGCTTCGCCTCGAGTGCCAGCAGCGCGGGCGGTGCGTCCCCGATGGGGGAGGCGGTGCCGAGGTTGCCGCCCAGCGTGGCGCCGTTGCGGATGAGCCGGGAGGCGAACTGCGGCCAGAGCTGATCGAGCAGCGGAATCCGCCCCTCCAGCAGCCGCTCGGCCTCGGACAGCGTGAGCGCGGCGCCGATCTCGACTTCGGATGGGCCGACGCTGAACGTCCGCAATTCGGGGAGCCGGTCGACGGCAACCACGAACGCAGCGCGGGTGCCGCGCAGGTTGACCTCGACACCCCAGTCGGTGCATCCGGCGATGACGGTGGCGTCCGGCCGTTCGGCCAGCAGCGCCACCGCCGCGGCCAGGTCGGCGGGCCGGGCGAATTCGGTGTCGCCGACCCGCACCCGGGTGGCGGGGACGGCAGGCGGCGGCGTTGCGCAGCGCTGGGCGAACATGTCCTCCCCGCGCGGGATGTCCAACGCGTAGGCGGCATCCCGGATCGGGCGGTATCCCGTGCAGCGGCACAGGTTTCCGCTCAGCGCGTGCAGGTCGAAGCCGTTCGGCCCGTGTTCATGGTCGGCCGCCTGCTTCCCGTTGCTGCTGGGGTCGGAGGGAGTCCGGTCCGGCCGGTAGTACTCGGCCGCCATCGAGCAGATGAAGCCGGGCGTGCAGTAGCCGCACTGGGAGCCCCCGCGTTGTGCCATTTCTTCCTGCACCGGGTGCAGCGCACCCGGCTTGCCGAGGCCCTCGGCGGTGATCAGCTCCTGGCCGTCCAGCGACAGCACCGGCACCAGGCACGCGTTCAGCGCGGTCCAGAGGGTGCGACCGTCACCGTCGGGCCGGGCCACCATGATCGAGCAGGCGCCGCACTCGCCCTCGGCGCAGCCCTCCTTGGCGCCGGTCAGCCCCTGGTCGCGCAGCCAGTCGAGCGCGGTGACATACGGCTCGATATCGACGACCGGGCGTTGCTCGCCGTTGACCAAAACGCTGGGTGTCGTCGTCATGACGCCGTTCCTTCCTTGCCGGTCGGTACACGCGCAGACCGGCAGTGTGCGGTTTGCGCGGACCGAGGTTTGAGTGAGTCCGTGTCCATCGTCACGACGGCGGCGCCGTCGGGGATCGAGCGCTCAGGTGCCACGGTAGGTCCCGTAGCCGAATGGGTTGAGCAGCACGGGTACGTGGTAGTGCTGGTCCGGGTCGGCGATCGTGAACACCACGACGACTTCCGGATAGAAGTAGTCACGTCCGGCGCCGGCGAAGTAGCTGCCTGTGTCGAAGCGCAACGTGTAGTCGCCTGCCCCGAGCCGATCCGGCCCGATCGAGCCGATGCGGCCGTCGGTGTCGGTGACGCCGTCGCCGATCTGTACGCCGCCCTGCTCCAGCGCGACGGTGACGCCCTGGGCCGCTCGACCCACGCTGGTGTCGAGCACATGCGTGCTCAGGGTTCCCACTTACATCACGTCCTTCAATCGGAGCAGGGCGATCTCGCGCAGCGCGGCAACGGTCTCGGCCCGCTCGGTGTCGTCGTCGTTGCCCAGCCGGCGGCGCAGCTCGGACAGGATCTCGCTGGAGCTGCGACAGGCGGCCCGGATCAGGAAGACCCGGTCGAACCTCCCCTCGTACTCCCGGTTGCCCTCGGCCAGAGCGGCCAACACCTCCGTGTCATCGCGATCCACCTGCGCCTGTTCCCGCGCGGAGAATTCGGCGTCGTGCCCGACACCGGCCCGCTCGCCGATCCGGGGGTGGCCGTCCAGCGCAGCGGAAAGGTCGTCGTCGGACAACTCGGCTGCCGACGCCTCGGCCTGGGCGGTCAGCGCGGCGTAGTCCGCGTACGGCCGCCCACCGGACACCTCTGCGGCCCAGCGTGGGACCCGCAGGCAGGTCAGCAGCCGTCGTGTCGCCTCCGTATCGGAGAGCGCGTTGAATCCGTCGACGGAGACGTCGCCGGTCATGTTGATGCCTCTCTAAGTGTCGAGATGCCGGGTGCGGGCCGAGTGGATCGGGTTTGCCTCGGCCACCAGTTGGTCGAACCGGTACGTGGCGATCTTCGCGATCTCGATCAATGCCGCCGCGTGTTCCTGGGTCGGCGAATTGTTCAGCCGTTCCCAGCCGTGCCGCAGCAGCTGGTCGATGTTCGCCTGATCGCGCACGGCCATGATCAACGTGAAGCCGAAGCGGTCGCGGTAAGCCTCCGTCAGTGCCGCCAGCTCCTGGTGCTCGTGTTCGGCGAGCCGAGTCAGCCCAAGCACCGACTGGTCGGATATCGAGTCCTCGCCCTCCTCGCCCGTTGCTACCGAGACGGCCCCCAGATCGGGGTAGGAGCTGATGAGCTGCTCCTGTTCTTGCGGGGTTGCCGCGAACAACGCTTCCTGGAACGCCCGGCGCAGGTCCAGGGTGTCGCTGAACGGACGCTGAGAGTAGGCCCGTTCCACCACCCAGTCCGGGCCCTGGAACAGCCCGGAGAATGTGCGCACGAACTCATCCGAGGACATGTTGTTCACGTTGTCGAGTCGCACCAACCCAGCGCCTGGCGTGCCCGCGACGGCTGGGCCACGGCCCTTGCCGATGTGATGGAACACCAGGTTGAGCCCGATCGCGGTGATGCTGCCCAGCGTGATCCCGCTGCCCAGGATTATCTGCGCCCATTCCGGCACCGCCTTGGCCACGTCGGGCTGGGCGGTCACGTACATGGCCAGGCCGACGCTGGTTGCCACGATGACGACGTTGCGATGGTCGTGGAAGTCCACCCGGGAAAGTGTTTGGAAGCCGACCACCGCCACCGTGGCGAACATGGCGATGGCGGCCCCGCCGAGCACCGGGTGCGGAATACCGGCCACGATGGCCGCCGCCTTCGGTAGCAATCCGAGGATGATCATGATCGCCCCGGCCGTGGCGACGACATAACGGCTCTTCACCCGGGTGAGCCGGACCAGGCCGACGTTCTCGGCGAAGCAGGTGTACGGGAAAGAGTTCAGGACACCGCCGATCGTGGTGGACAGGCCGTCGGCGCGTAGCGCACGGGCGATGTCCTCGCGCACGATGCGCTTCTCCACGATCTCGCCGGTGGCGAACACGTCACCGGTGGTCTCGACGGCCGTGATGAGCATGACCACGATCATCGAGACGATGGCGGCGAGCGCGAACTTGGGCCAGCCGAAGTAGAACGGCGTCGTCACGCCGAACCAGGACGAAGTGACCACCGCGTCGAAGTGGGCGTCGCCGAGGATGTAGGCCACCACGGTTCCGACGACCAGGCCGATCAGCACCGCGACGGTGGCCATGAAGCCCTTGAACATGCGCTGGATGAGGACGATCAGCGCCAGGGTGCCCAACGCGTAGGCCATGTTCTTTCCGCTGGTCGGGTCGAGCGTCGGCCCCGCCCCGCCTGCCGCGTCCGCCGCCGCGACCGGCAGCAGTGCGATACCGATGATCGTGATCACCGATCCGGTCACCACTGGCGGGAAGAAGCGGATCAGCTTCGAGAAGAACGGGGCGATCAGGAAGGTGAACAGCCCGGCCACGATGACCGCGCCGTAGATCACCAACAGCCCGTCGGTGCCACCGCCGGCGGCCATCCCGATGGCGATCATCGGGGAGACCGCGGTGAAGGTCACCCCTTGCAGCAGCGGCAGCCGCACCCCGATCTTCCAGAAGCCCACGGACTGAATGATCGAGGCGATGCCGCAGGTGAACAGATCCGCGTTGATCAGGTGGATGAGCTGGTCGGTGGTCAGCCCGATCGAGTTCGCCAGCAGGATCGGGACGATCACCGCGCCGGCGTAGAAGGCCAGCACGTGCTGGAAGCCGTAGACCGCCAGTTTGGGGACCGGAAGGATCTCGTCGACCGGGTGCTTCTTCGGGCGCGGCTTTTCGAGAGTCGCGGAGGTGGATTTGGTCATGGGATGCCGTCCTTTCAGCAGAAGCCAGGGGCGTCATACCAATTGGAGCCGCCCGTCGACCATGAGGTGGGGTTTTTGCAAAGGCGCACGGTCAGTGGTCCGCTGACGGGGCGTGGTCGTCGCTCTGACGGCGCACGACGACGGGCAGCTTCTGCTGCTCCTTCATCTCGTCATCGAGCGTGTCGCCCAGCTTGTCGAGCTCCGCTTCGGCCGCGGCGATCACCGATGCGCCCGGCTTCTTGCCGGAACGGATCTCGTCGAAGAGCACGTTGAGGACGACAGCGACGAGCGCGGTGGCGCTGATGCCGGAGTGCATGATGACGCCGAACCAGTCCGGGAACGCTTCCCAGAAGTCCGGTGCCGCGATCGGGATGATGCCCACCGCGACTGCGACGGAGACGATGACCATGTTGAGGTTGTCCTGGTAATCGACCCGGGAGAGCGTGCGGATGCCGCTTGCGGCCACCGACCCGAACAGCACGATGCCGGCGCCGCCCAGCACCGGGTAGGGGATCGCGGCGACCACCGCTCCGACTACGGGCAGTAGGCCGAGCAGAAGGAGGACCAGCCCGCCCATGGCCACCGCGAATCGGCTCTTGATCCCGGTCAGTGCGACGAGTCCGACGTTCTGTGCGAAGGCGCTCGCTGGGAAGGTGCCGAACAGCGGAGCGACGGTTGTGGCGGCCATGTCGGCGCGCAGGCCCGCGCCGACGCGCTTCGCGTCGACCTTGGTCCCGACGATCTCTCCGATCGCGAGGATGTCGGCCGTGGTCTCGGTCATGATCACGAGGATCACGATCGTCATCGAGATGATCGCTCCCACTTGGAAAGTGGGTGTCCCGAAGTGGAGGATCGGTGGCAACGCCAGGATGTCGGCATCACCGACCGTGGAGAAGTCGGCTCTACCCGCGAACGCGGCGATCACGGTCCCGGCCACGAGCCCGATCAGGATCGACAGGCGTGACAGCGTGCCCTGGAAGAGCCGGCTGATCACCAGGATGATGACGAGCGTCAGACCGGCGTAACCGATGTTCCCCATCGAGCCGAAGTCGGGCGCCTCGGAGTTGTTGCCCATCGCCCACTGGAACGCCACCGGCATCAGTGACAACCCGATGACCGTGATGATCGTGCCAGTGACGACGGCAGGAAACAGCCGCACCAGTTGGGCGAAAAACGATGACAGGGCGAGGCCGATGAGCCCGGCGACGATGATCGCGCCGAAGACCGGGCGCAAGCCGTCCTCACTGGCGATCGCAACCATCGTCGACACACTCGCGAACGAGATGCCCTGGACGATGGGCAGACGACTGCCGACGGGTCCGAGTCCGAGCGTCTGCAGCAGCGTGGCCAGGCCGCTCACGAACAGCCCGGCCGTCACCAGCAATGCCATGGCGCCCGGCGACAAGCCCGCCGCACCGCCGACGATGAGGGGCGGCGCGATGACGCCGCCATACATCGTCAGGATGTGCTGCGTCCCGTAGGCAAGCAGCTGTCCGAAGCCGTACATCTGGTCCTCAGGACGCCCGCGGCGCGCCGGATTTCGTCCGGCACCTGTGAGCAGATTCATCGTCGCGTACCTCAGCAGAAGCCGGGGGTGTTCAACCAGGCGTCACCGGGGTCGGAGCCGCCCTCGCGCACGACGGAGGCCTCGATCAGGCCGTAGGGCCGGTCGGCGGCGATGTAGACCTCGTTGTTGTTCTCCACGCCAAACGGCGACAGGTCGACGACGAAGTGGTGCTTGTTGGGTGCGGAGAACTTGATCTCGGCCACCTCGGGACGTGCCTCGAGCACCGCCTCGCCCATCTGGTAGAGCGTCTGCTGCAGGGCTTCGGAGTATCTGCCTGCGAACACTTCCAGCATGGTCCGCTTGATGTCGTCGTAGGTCTTGTTCCAGTCGTCGACGTCGGTGTGCTCGTAGCGCCACCGGGCGGTCAGCGAGGTCGCCATGATCCGGTCCTCGGTCTCCTGCAGGGTCGTGTACTTGTCCTTCAGGAAGCCCTTGAAGCCCGACCCGGTCGATTTGAGAATCACGAGATCCTGCACACCGGAGACGACCCAGACCCGGCGCTCGCCGCCGCTGTCGTCGGTGGTGACCACGGTGGTGCGGAACTCGGGGCCGCGTCGGACGAACGAATGGTCGTGCCCGGAGCCGTCCACCTCGATGCGCTCCCAGGTGTACTCCTCGATCCCGATCCTGGACGCCGTCGCCTTCGGAGCAGCGTCCAGGAATTGCGCTCCGAGGGCGATCCCGAACTGCTCAGGGGAGGTGACGCCCTTCTCCTTGGCGAAAGCGAACGCGGTGTTCTTCTGCGTGTCGGTGGGCAGCACATCGCCCTGATCGCCCGTGATGTGGGCCGCGGTGAAGTCGCCGCGCAACGCTGTCGACACGTTCAGATCGCGGATCTCATGCCGGTCGGTGTCGCGATACACGCGCACGACTCGGTTTTCTGCCTTCCCGTACTGGTTCGGTCCGAGGGCGATGCCCATTCCTGCTCCTTGCACCTTGTTGTTCTCGCATCGCGGAATGACCTCCGTGCGACCGGAGTATTTCTTCCGTATTGCGAAAATAAACTTCCATTCCTAAAATCAATCGTGACCTACCTCACACACCTTGTCAAGATGGTGGAGCGATCTGATCCGTTTGAGCCGGTGTTCGGCCTCTTGACGTGACGTGTAACACGGGCGTACTGTCTGTTTTCGTAATACAGAAGTATATTTCCGTAATACGGAAGAGATGTCGAAGTCATGTTGAAGAGTCACCAGCTTCCCCTTGAAGTCAACTGTTCGATCCTTTTCACCGAACTCCCCCTGCTGGAGCGCCCCGCCGCGGCTAAGCAGGCGGGTTTCGAGGGCGTCGAGTTCTGGTGGCCGTTCCCCGAGGCGGTGCCCGCCGACAAGGACGTCGACGCATTCGTTGCGGCGGTCGAGAACGCGGGTGCGCAACTCGCGGGGCTGAACTTCTTCGCGGGTGATATGCCCGGCGGTGACCGTGGCCTCGTGTCGTGGCCCGCCCGCGACGCAGAGTTCCGCGACAACATCGACGTCACGATCGCTATCGGAAAACGTTTGGGTTGCAAGGCTTTCAACGCTCTGTACGGTAATCGCGTCGAGGGCGCGACACCGCAGGAACAGGATGAACTCGGCGCCGAAAACCTCGCGCTGGCAGCCAGGGGGGCCGCGAGCATCGGCGGCACCGTGCTTGTCGAGCCGGTCAGTGGGGCGCCGGCGTACCCGCTTCTCACCGCCGCCGATGCGCTCGCCGCGATCGACCGTGCCGGCGAGCCGAACCTCGGTCTGCTCGCCGACCTCTATCACCTGGCGGTCAACGGCGACGACGTCGACAAGGTCATCGCCGACCACACCGACCGAATCGCACACGTGCAGATCGCCGACGCCCCCGGCCGCAACGAGCCAGGAACGGGTTCGCTTCCGTTGCTGCGGCAGCTCGCCGACCTCAAGGCCGCGGGTTACGACGGCTGGGTCGGCCTCGAATACAAACCGTCCGGCGCTTCCGCCGACAGCTTCGGCTGGATTCAGAGCTAAGGAGAACTGCGCATGACCAATATTGCGTTCATCGGCCTCGGCATCATGGGCAGTCCGATGGCGGTCCACCTGGTGAGGGCGGGCCATCAGGTGGCCGGATATAACCGCTCGCCGGAGAAGGCCGCTCCTCTGGTCGACGCGGGTGGCCGCGCAGCGGAGTCGATCGCCGACGCCGTGCGCGACGCCGATGTGGTCTGCCTGATGGTGCCTGACTCGCCCGATGTGTCCGATGTGCTCGCGGGTGAGGGCGGGGTGTTCGACAACGCGAAACCGGGCACGCTCGTCATCGACTTCTCGAGCATCCGCCCCGACGTCACCACCGAACTCGCCGAGCAGGCCGCAACCATGGGTCTGCGCCTGGTCGACGCGCCCGTTTCGGGCGGCGAGGCCGGGGCGGTCAATGCGGCGCTGTCGATCATGGTCGGCGGCGAGGCGGACGACTTCGAAGCGGCCAAGCCCTACCTGGACGTGGTGGGTAAGACGGTGGTCCATGTCGGCCCCAGCGGAGCGGGCCAGACGGTCAAGGCGGCCAACCAGCTGATCGTCGCCGCGAACATCGAGGCGCTCGCCGAGGCGGTCGTCTTCCTCGAGGCCTACGGCGTGGATACCACGGCCGCCCTCGAGGTGCTCGGCGGCGGCCTGGCCGGCTCGAAGGTGCTGGATCAGAAGAAGCAGAACATGCTCGATCGATCCTTCGAGCCGGGCTTCCGGATCGCATTGCACAACAAAGACCTTGGCATTGTCACCGCCGCCGCCCGCGAAGCGGGCGTCGTCGTACCCATGGGCGCGATCGTGGCCCAACTGATGGCCAGTGCCCTTGCCAACGGTGATGGCGGGCTCGACCACTCCGGACTGCTGCGCGGGGTGGAGCGACTGAGCGGAAGGACTCAATCATGACCAACATGCGTGCGGTCGACGCCGCGGTGCTGATCCTGGAGAAGGAGGGCGCCACCCAGACCTTTGGCGTGCCCGGTGCGGCCATCAACCCGTTCTACAGCGCGATGCGAGCGCACGGCGGCATCAAACACGTGCTCGCACGGCACGTCGAGGCCGCCTCCCACATGGCCGAGGGTTACACCCGGGCCACGGCGGGCAACATCGGCGTGTGCATCGGCACGTCCGGCCCGGCGGGCACCGACATGATCACCGGGCTGTACTCCGCGTCGGCCGACTCGATCCCGATCCTGTGCATCACCGGGCAGGCTCCGGTGGCCAAACTGCACAAGGAAGACTTCCAGGCCATCAACATCGCCGACATCGCCAAGCCCGTCACGAAATGGTCGGTCACGGTGATGGAGTCGGCGCAGATGCCCGGCACCTTCCAGAAGGCCTTCCAGGTGATGCGTGAGGGCCGCCCCGGTCCCGTGCTCATCGATCTGCCGATGGATGTGCAGCTCGGCGAAATCGACTTCGACATCGACAGTTACGAACCACTGCCGGTGCCGAAGCCTGCCGCTACCCGCAAGCAAGCGGAGAAGGCGCTGACCATGCTCGCCACGGCCGAGCGGCCCCTCATCGTTGCCGGCGGCGGTGTGATCAACGCCGATGCCGCCGACTTGCTTGTCGCGCTCGCCGAGATCACCGGTGTGCCCGTCGTCCCGACCCTGATGGGCTGGGGCACCATCCCCGACGACCACCTGCTGATGGCCGGAATGGTCGGGCTGCAGACGTCGCACCGCTACGGCAACGCGACGATGCTCGAATCGGACTTTGTGCTCGGCATCGGCAACCGCTGGGCCAATCGGCACACCGGCAGCGTCGACACCTACACGAGAGGCCGCACCTTCGTGCACGTCGACATCGAGCCGACGCAGATCGGTCGCATCTTCGCGCCCGACTACGCGATCGTGTCCGACGCCAGGGCCGCGCTCGAGGTGCTCGTCGAGGTCGCCAAGGAGTGGTACGCCGAGGGCCGGCTTCCCGACCGCGGTGCGTGGGCTGAATCATGCCGGGTGCGCAGGCGAAGTATGTTGCGCAGGACCAACTTTGACAATGTCCCGATCAAGCCGCAGCGGGTGTACCAGGAGATGAACAAGGCGTTCGGACCCGAGACCCGCTACGTCAGCACCATCGGCCTGTCCCAGATCCAAGCCGCGCAGTTGTTGCACGTGTACAAGCCGCGGCACTGGATCAACGCCGGGCAGGCGGGCCCGCTCGGGTGGACGATCCCGGCGACACTCGGGGTCGCGACCGCCGACCCGGACGCAGTAGTCGTCGCGTTGTCGGGTGACTACGACTTCCAGTTCCTCATCGAAGAACTCGCGGTCGGCGCTCAGTTCAACATCGGATACATCCACGTCGTGGTGAACAACTCATACCTGGGCCTGATCCGGCAGTCGCAGCGCGGCTTCGACATGGATTACTGCGTGCAGTTGTCCTTCGACAACGTGAACAGCCCCGAGCTGGGCGCATACGGGGTCGACCACGTCAAAGTGGCGGAAGGTCTGGGCTGCAAGGCGATCCGCGTCACCGAGCCCGACGAGCTGTTGTCCGCGTTCGAGCACGCCAAGGAGCTGATGAGAGAACATCGGCTGCCGGTTGTCGTCGAGGTGATCCTCGAACGGGTCACCAACGTGTCGATGGGCACAGAGATCGACAACGTCGTTGAATTCGAGGAATTGGCACTGGCGGGCGAGGACGCCCCCACGGCGATCGCACTGCTCGACTAGACCCGACAATGCCCACTGTGCTGATCGCATCAGACAAGTTCAAGGGGTCGCTGACGGCCGCTCAGGTCGCCGACGCTGTCGCCGAGGGGGTGCGCCGGGCGCGGCCGGATGCGCGTGTGGAGTCGGTCCCGGTCGCCGACGGCGGCGACGGCACGATCGCTGCCGCGCTGGCCGCCGGGTTCGAGCACGTCCCCGTCGTGGCGTCAGGACCGACGGGGGAGCCGGTGCACACTGGTTACGCCCGCCGCGCGGACCTTGCGGTGGTCGAGATGGCCGACGTGGCCGGGCTGACCCGGCTGCCCGGCGGCGTCCTCGCCCCACTGCACGCGTCGAGCCGGGGTGTCGGTGAGGTGATGGCGGCGGCGATCGCTGCGGGTTGCCGCACCGTCATACTCGGCATCGGCGGATCGGCAAGCACCGACGGGGGCGCCGGATTCCTCGCAGGGCTGGGCGCAGTTCTGCTCGACGCCGATGGAGCACCGGTCGGAGACGGCGGCGCCGCCCTCACCCGGATCGCGAGCGTGGAGCTGGCCGCGTTGCGTGAGCGGACCTTCGGTGTCCGCGTCATCCTCGCCAGCGATGTCGACAACCCACTCACCGGGCCAAAAGGCGCAGCCGCCGTCTACGGGCCGCAGAAGGGCGCAACGCCCGAACAGGTCCGCGAACTCGACGATGCGCTGGCGCATTTCGCCGACCTCGTGGCCGGGGCAACGGGTGCAGATTTCCGCCGCCACGCGGGTGCCGGGGCGGCAGGCGGAACCGGCTTCGCCGCGCTCGCCGTCCTCGACGCGGAGCTTCGGCCCGGCGTCGACCTGGTCCTCGAGCTGGTCGGCTTCTCGGACCGGCTCGCCGAGGCTGACCTCGTCGTGACGGGCGAAGGCGCCCTCGACGAGCAGACCCTGCACGGCAAGGCCCCTGCGGGCGTCGCCGCTGCGGCCGTGGCGGCAGCCATCCCGGTTGTCGCGGTATGCGGCCGCAATCTGCTCAGCGCCGAATCCTTGCGCTCGGCGGGCATCATCGCCGCGTACGCCCTCACCGATCTCGAGCCCGATGTCCGGAAATGCATCGCCGACCCCGCACCGCTGCTGGTGCGCCTCGGCGAACTGATAGCGACCGACCTTCTGTCGGGACGAAGGTAGACCGATTCAAGGGCCGGACGAAGGTAGACCGAATCAAGACGGAGTACGAAGGTAGGGATCATGAGCGACTCCACCATCAGCGGATCTGATGCCGTCGAGCCGAGCCCACGGCTGTACAACGAGGACCTTGCGCCCGCTCGTGAACGGAACTGGGGCACCTACAGCCTTTTCGCGATGTGGATGTCCGACGTGCACAGCATCGGCGGGTACACGTTTGCCGCGGGCTTGTTCTTCACCGGGCTCGTCGGATGGCAGGTGTTCGTCGCGCTGGTGCTCGGCATCACCGTCGTCTTCTTCCTGATGAATCTCACCGGCTTCGCCGGGCAGGCCACCGGTGTGCCCTACCCGGTGATCGCCCGCATTTCCTTCGGTGTCTTCGGCGCCAATCTCGCCGCACTGATCCGGGCGGTGATCGCGATCGCGTGGTACGGCATCCAGACCTGGCTGGCCTCACAGGCAGTGGTCGTGCTCGCGATCGCGGCATGGCCCGGCCTCGCCGAGCACCGTGGCGGGAACTTCCTCGGCCTCGACATGCTCGGCTGGGCAGCGTTCACGGTCCTGTGGGCATTGCAGCTACTCGTCATCCGCCGCGGCATGGAGACCGTGCGCCGGTTCCAGGACTGGGCGGGCCCGGCCATCTGGGTGGTGATGTTCGTGCTCGCCGTGTGGATAGTGATCGAGGCCGGCTCGGACTTCTCGCTGAACCTGACCGACGAGCAGAAGACCGGTGGTGCCGCGGTGCAGGCTTTCCTCGTCGCGTGCGCGCTGACCATCACCTACTTCTCGACGCTGCTGTTGAACTTCTGCGACTTCTCCCGGTTCGCGCCGAACCGGCCCACCGTCGTGCGCGGCAACTTCTGGGGTCTGCCGATCAACTTCATGGCATTCGCCGTCGTCACGGTCGCCGTCACCGCAGGCAGCATCGCGGTATTCGGGGAGGCGATCACCGACCCCGTCGAGATCGTCGCCAGGATCGACAACGTCTGGGTCACGGTCATCGGGGCCATCACCTTCGTCATCGCAACGATCGGCATCAACGTGGTCGCCAACTTCGTGTCGGCCAGCTATGACCTGGCGAACGTCGCACCCAAGCACATCGACTTCCGCCGCGGCGGCCTGATCGCCGCCGTAGCGGCCGTGGTGATCACGCCGTGGCACCTGTACAGCAGCCCCGACGCGATCTTCTACTTCCTCGGCGGGCTCGGCGCCCTGCTCGGCCCGCTGTTCGGCGTGATCTTCACCGACTACTATCTGATTCGGCGGCAACGAGTTTCGATCGAAGAGCTGTACCTGGACGACCCGAGGAGTCGTTACTACTACCGGCGCGGCTGGAATCCCAAGGCGCTCATCGCCGGTGGTGTGGCCGCGGTGTTCTCGTTGTTCGTCGCGCTGTACAAACCCTGGGAGCAGTGGTCGGCGTTCTCCTGGTTTGTTGGTGTGGTAATCGCCGCAGTGCTGTACTTCGCGATCTCCGCCCGCGACTTCCGGCAGCGGGAGCTGGAAGGCGGAAACGCCCGTGATGCAACTCGATCCGAGGAGGCACAAGCATGACGGACCTCGATCTGGTGATCCGTGCTCCCCGCGTGATCAGCACGGCCGGCGAGGTGAGCCGCACCGTCGGCGTCAAAGACGGCACCATCGTCGCCATCGAGCCACTCAAGTCGGACCTGACGGCCCCACAGGTGGTCGAACTCCCCGACGACGAAACACTCTTGCCGGGGATCGTCGACTCCCACGTGCACGTCAACGACCCCGGTCGCACGGACTGGGAGGGCTTCGCCAGCGCGACGAAAGCGGCCGCGGCAGGCGGGGTGACGACGCTGATCGACATGCCCCTCAACAGCATTCCGCCCACCGTCGATGTGGCGGCGCTCGAGGTGAAACGCAAAACGGCTGAGAGTCAGGCGCACATCGACGTCGGCTTCTGGGGTGGTGCGATACCCGGCAATGTGAGCGACCTGCGGCCGCTGTACGACGCGGGCGTCTTCGGCTTCAAGTGCTTCCTCCTGCACTCCGGTGTCGACGAGTTCCCGCCTCTCGATCCCGACCAACTCGAGGCGGCCATGCGCGAAATTGCGTCGTTCGACGGGTTGATGATCGTGCACGCCGAGGACACCCACGCGATCGAGCACGCGCCGACCGCGCACGGCGAGACCTACGCCAACTTCTTGTCCTCACGGCCGAGAGGGGCGGAAAACCTTGCCATCGCGCAGGTTATCGAGCTTGCCCGGTGGACCGGCTGTCGCGTGCATATCCTCCACGTCTCCAGCTCGGATGCGCTGCCGATGATCGCGAGCGCGCGGCGCGACGGCATCGGCATCACGGCCGAGACCTGCCCCCATTACTTGACGTTCGCGTCCGAAGAGATTCCTGACGGCGCAACGCAATACAAGTGTTGCCCGCCGATAAGGGAAGGCGGCAACCGGGAGCTGTTGTGGCGAGGGCTCGGGGAAGGGGTGATCGATCTTGTCGTCTCCGACCATTCGCCGTCGACGGTGGACCTGAAGTGCCTCGACATCGGTGACTTCGGGGTGGCATGGGGCGGGATCTCCTCGCTGCAACTGGGCCTTTCGGCGGTGTGGACCCAGGCCCGCCAGCGGGGTTACAACCTGGTCGACGTCTGCCGATGGATGTGTCAGGCGCCGGCGAAGCAGACCGGTCTGCGCAGGAAGGGCCGTATCGACATCGGATACGATGCCGACTTCTGCGTTTTCGCGCCTGACCACGCGTTCGTGGTAGACGTGCACCGCCTGCACCACAAGAACGCGATCACCCCGTATGACGGTCGTCCGCTCGCCGGTCAGGTGCGCAGCACGTGGTTGGGGGGTAAACAGATCGACATCGACGACGAGCCGCAGGGCCGGCTCCTGAGTAGAGGTGCAGCATGAAGACCCGAAGGCGATCGCGAGTGAGGATCGCAGCGAAGCGAGGACCGGAGCGAGTGGGAGACGAGGCATGAAGACGCGAAGGCGATCGCGAGTGAGGATCGCAGCGAAGCGAGGACCGGAGCGAGTGGGAGACGAGGCATGAATAACAAGGACGCGCCACGGTATTACGCGCCGACCGGCGGACATCCACCGCAGACCCAGTTGACCACGGACCGCGCGGTTTTCACCGAGGCGTACGCCGTGCTTCCGCGGGGCACCATGCGCGACATCGTCACCAGCAACCTGCCGTTCTGGGACAACACCCGGCTGTGGGTGATCGCCCGTCCGCTGTCCGGATTCGCGGAGACGTTCTCGCAGTACATCGTCGAGGTTTCACCCGAGGGCGGTAGTGACCGGCCCGAACTCGATCCCGACGCCGAGGGTGTGCTGTTCGTCGTGGAGGGCGGGTTCACGCTCGTGGTCAACGGCGACAAGCACGACTTGACCCCGGGGGGGTATGCATTCCTGCCGCCGGGCTGTGAATGGACGCTGCGCAACAACACCGCCGAGACGGCCCGCTTCCACTGGGTCCGCAAAGCCTACGAGCGCGTTGATGGTCTCGCCTTACCGGAACCGTTTGTCACCAACGAGGTTCACGTCGAAGGTGCTGAGATGGTGGGGACCGAAGGGCGGTGGACCACGCAGCGGTTCGCCGATCCATCCGACGTCCGCCACGACATGCATGTCAACATCGTCAACTTCGAACCTGGTGGCGTGATCCCGTTCCCGGAGACGCACGTGATGGAGCACGGCCTCTATGTGCTCGAGGGTAAAGCGGTCTACCTGCTCAACAAGGACTGGGTCGAAGTGCAAGAGGGCGACTTCATGTGGTTGCGCGCCTTCTGCCCTCAGGCCTGCTACGCGGGCGGCCCGGGGCGGTTCCGGTACCTGCTGTACAAGGATGTCAACAGGCACGCCAAGCTGAGTCGCCAGTTCGTCTGACGCAGTGCGCTTGGCAGGGCGTCGGGAACGGGACCTGCAGTCACGGGTAGACGGGCCATCAGACAACTCCGCGGGGCGGTTCACCGCGGCGTCGGATGCCGGCCATCTTCGGCGACGATGCGAGACACTTTGCGCCGCTATCTACAGTGCGTGACTCCGTTCTCGCGTCGATCCTTCATCGTCAGTTCCGCGCTCGCCGCCACCGCCGCCACGGCTTTCACCGGTGCGCGGGCACTGGCGGACCGTCCCCAGGCCGGCGGTGCCGCGCACCGCGCCGGCACCATCGCCGACGTCAAACACGTGGTGATCGTGATGCAGGAGAACCGATCTTTCGATCACTACTACGGGACCATGCCGGGCGTGCTGGGCTTCGACGATCCGGCAGCGCTGACTTACCCCGACGGCACGAGCATCTATCAGCAGCCGGTTTCCGATGTCGCCGGTGCGACCACCATCCGGCCTTACCGCATGGACACGCGTTTCTTCAATACCCAGCAGGCCGAGGACCTCGACCACAGCTGGGAAGGCACGCACCAAGCGCGCAACAACGGCGAGTGGAACCGGTGGATTCCAGCGAAGACCACCGAAACCATGGGCTACTTCACCCGCGACGACATTCCGTGGCAGTACGCGCTCGCCGACCACTACACGATCTGCGATCAGTATTTCTGCTCACTGAACGGCCCCACCATGCCCAATCGGCTCTACCAGTGGTCGGGCACGGTCGACCCCGCCGGGAAGAACGGCGGGCCGGTCACCGAGAACCCGACGGACTACAAACCCGTTTACAGCTGGAAGACCTACCCAGAGCGGTTGCACGAGGCCGGCGTCTCCTGGAAGACCTACGCCAACGACGAGGTCGGCGACGGTGACGGCGACGACGGTTGGGTCGGTGACTACGGCGACAACCCCATGTGGCTGTTCGACCAGTACCACGAGTCGTACGCCGCGACCGGCACGGCGCAGGACCTGGCATTGCGCGCCGCGCTGCACGGCGGCTGGAAACCCAACTCCGGCCGAGGCCGCGACCTCGACTACCTGCTGAGTGCATTCGTCGCGGACGTCGCGCACAACACGCTGCCGACGATCTCCTACGTGGTGGCGCCCTACCTGTACAGCGAGCATCCCCTGGGCCGGCCGGCTGACGGTGCCGACTACCTCCAGAAGGTGTTGAGCACCCTCTGGAGCAACCCGGCGGTGTGGGAAAGCACCGCGGTGCTGATCAATTTCGACGAGAACGACGGGTTCTACGACCACGCGATTCCGCCGTCTCCGCCGGACGGCACGCCCAACGAATTCATCAACGGACTGCCGATCGGTCTGGGCCGCGGGTACCGATGACGGTGGTATCGCCCTGGAGCACCGGGGGCTGGACCAGCTCGCAGGTGTACGACCACACCTCGGTGCTGCAGTTCCTGGAGAAGGTGACCGGTGTCAGGGAGCCGAATATCAGCGCCTGGCGGCGGTCGATCTGCGGCGACCTGACCCAGTGCTTCGATTTCACGTCATTCAACCCGCAACCACCTGCGCTGCCCGACACCTCAGTGCTGGTGGCAGCCGCCGAGAACCAGACCACACTTCCCGAACAACCACTTCCGACCACCTCGGGCGAGCAGCCACGCCAGGAACCCGGCACCCGCAAGCAACGGCCGATCCCGTACCGGCTGGCGGCGCAGAAGAGGGTGGCCGGCGTGCACGTGACCAACGCGGGTACGGCCGACGCACCGGTGGGTCTGTACTACACGGTGGACGGCCGTCAGCAATCCGACTGGATTGTGGTGAATGCCAATGACGCTGCCACGTGGCCCATTCCGGGCGGCGCCGGCGCGATCGTGGCGTACGGGCCCGCCGGATTCCGGCAGGCCGTGTGAATCGGCCCAGCCAGGAATGTGCGTGCGGCACAGCCAGGGTGTCCGCGTGCACGCGCGGCTGATTCAGGCGTCGTCGTTTGGTGCAGTGGCGGTCGCATACGACGAACACCGCCCGGACTACGCGCCGCCCGCGGTGCGCTGGGCGCTGGAGGCCACCCCCGGTGCGCGCGTGCTGGACCTCGGCGCCGGAACCGGGAAGCTGACCGGCACGCTGGTGGCGCTGGGCGCCGACCCCATCGCAGTGGAGCCCGATCCGGCGATGCTGACAGTGCTGCGTCGCGCATGGCCGGCACTTCGCGCCCTGTCCGGCAGTGCCGAGGCGATACCGCTTCCGGATGCGTCGGTCGATGCCGTGCTGGCCGGAAATGCCCTGCACTGGTTCGACATGGCCGCCGCGGGTCCCGAGATAGCCAGGGTGCTCGCGCCCGGCGGCATCCTGGCCGGCTTGTGGAACATCATGGACAACCGGATCGGCTGGGTTGGCGGACTCGAGCGGATCGGCGGAAGCGCGGCCATCGGCCCACGTGACACGCTCAGCGGCTGGCGCGCCGCGACGGCAGGCCTACACCTTCCCGACATCGCCCAGGCCGCCCAGTTCGGCTTGCCGGAGCAGGCCGAGTTCCCGCATGGACAGCGTCGCACCGCCGACTCCCTCGTCGCAACAATCGCCACACGCGCGGGGGTGTTGGTCATGCCAGAGCACGAGCGAGACGCCACCCTGGACCGGATCCGAGCGTTCCTCGCCGGCAGACCAGAGACCACTAGCGGCGAGTTCACCCTCCCGATGCTGACCGCCGTACTGCGCGTGCAGCAGCTGTGAAAGCCATCGACTGCCCGATCTTCGGGTAAGCGAGTCACAGTTCGGGCGGCGTCGTCGCCTCGCCGCCTGTTGATACTTGTTATTTGCCAAGGGATCTGAGCCTTATTTGCCGCCTGGCCTGCGTGGCAGGATGAGGCCATGTCAGTCAGCTTTGATGATCTCATCGCCGAGGCCGATAGTGTCGACGTCTCGGGCTGGGAGTTCTCTTGGCTCGAGGGCCGAGCGAAGGAGCAACGACCACCCTGGGGGTACCAGCGACTGCTCACCGAGCGGATGGCGGAAGCCAAGGCGGCCCTGGATATTCAGACCGGCGGCGGTGAGGTCCTCGGTGGGGTGCCCATTCTGCCGCCGACCATGGCGGCGACCGAGTCGTGGCCGCCCAACTATGCGAAGGCGACCGCGAGGCTGCATCCCCGCGGCGTCGTGGTGGTCGCCACGCCGGACGAACGGGCACTGCCGTTCGCTGACGGGGCTTTCGACCTGGTCAGCAGCCGGCATCCGAACAGCACGTGGTGGGACGAGATCGCCAGGGTGTTGACGTCGGGCGGCAGGTACCTCGCACAGCACATCGGGGCCCGGACGAATGCCGAACTCTACGAATGGTTCCTCGGCCCGCGCGACGATGTCACCGGGCCACGCCACTGCGACCGTGAGAAGGCCGCCGCTACTGCGGCGGGGTTTGAGATCGTTGATTTCAAGACGGCACGCCTTCGGGTCTCGTTTTTTGACATCGGGGCGGTGGTCTACTTTCTGCGCAAAGTGATCTGGTGTGTCCCGGATTTTTCCGTCGAGCGCTACCGCGACCGGCTGCACGCTTTGCACGAACGAATCGTCGCCGATGGGGTTTTCATCTCGCACTCCACGCGAACCCTGTTCGAGGCTGTCCGGCCCTGACCACACAACATAATGCGCACAGACATGCGGACTCGAGGCCGAGCACCCGGGCCGCGATCGCATCTGATGTATCACCGCAAGAGGTGTGAAAGACTCAAGCCGTAGTGCACCGCCGAACAACTGAGGTCGGGGTAATGGGCATGCTGCCGCTTGGTTGGGCGACCGATGTCGCGGTGCTCGAACACATGGGGTCGACGGTACGGGACCGCGGTGACCATCTGGTGGTGCGGAGTCCAGACCATCCGCTATACCACTGGGGGAACTGCCTTTTCGTCACCGACCCGGACGCCGTCGATGATGCGTCCAGGTGGTTGGCCGTTTTCGAATCCGAGGTACCCGAGGCTGACTGGATCGCGATTGGCCTCGCGCAGATGCCCAGGGACGCCTCCGGGTGGGCCGAGCACGGGCTGGAACTGGACCTTGTCGAGGTTCTCGCGACCTCGATCTTGCCGCGTCAGACACCGGCCCCCGACGGCTGCACGGTGCGTGCCTTGGTCGGTGACGACTGGGAGCGACTCATCGACCGCCAGGTTGCGGAAAACAACCTCACCGGCCGGTACGAGCCGGTTCAGCACGAGCGGTTCATGCGGGCACGTGCCGAGGCCCAGCGCGACCTGTGTGCACGCGGTGTTGCGATGTTCGTCGGCGCCTTCGCGGGCGAACGACTTGTTGGCGAACTGGGTGTTGTCCGCTGCGGTGCGACGGCGCGCTATCAGGACGTTGGCACCGAAGGCGCCTACCGTCGACGTGGAATCGCGTCACACCTGCTTGGTGTCGCGGCAGCATGGGCGGCTGACCAGGGGTGCAACCAATGGGTGATCGTCACAGAGGCCGTCAACCCCGCCGGGCTGGTCTACCGAAACGCCGGATTTGAACTGGATGTGCCTCATGTGGCGGTTTATCGAGCGCCCCCGGTCTCAGTCCTGCCGAGTTAGGCCGCGAGGATCTGGTGCGCCAAGCCGACGGTCAGAAGCACAGGGTCAAAAGTCCTGTTGCCGCGCGGGATCTGGGGAAAGCAAGGCGCATTGACGTGGACAGTCGCCGAGATATTGATGAAGACGTTGGCTCTATGCCTGCTTGGTGGGTGTGCGCGTCACCGAGGTCCGAATCGACACCGATCAGCCAGGCACACCCTGGTCTTCGGAGGGGAGCGGGGCCGGCCCCTTGATGGCCGGTACTGCCATCGAGGTCACCGGCGCCGACGGCGGCGTGCCCTCGGTTTCCGTAGAGCCAGCCGTAACGCCTGAACTGGACGAGCCCGACTTGGCAACGGCATCAGAATAATGATTGTCGAAAAGGCCCACCGCTCCAATGGCCGCGGCCGCAACCACTGCGCACGTCCCAAGCGCTGCACACCATCGAGACACGGTTTCAGTCATCGTAATTTCTTTCCAATCGGCTAGTGCCTACGGTCCTGTATACGTTTCGCGCCGGCTCCGCATTCCGCAATCGGGTGTGAAATACATTGCCTCAGCGTTGAAGGTGATGTACGGCACAAGCGACGAGCAGGCACCCGTATCACGGATCTCGAAATGAGTTCGCTACAGCGCAGGCCCTCGATGCCCGGCAGGCTGCCTACTTCCGCGGTCGGCCGGCCCGCACTGCGCCGGAGGATGGAGTCATTGGGCTCCCTGAGACTCCGGACTATCTCGCCACGAAAGCCTGTGCTCCTCGTCACCAACTACAGGGTCCCCATGCCAACACGCCCACCATCCCAGTGTTATCCGCCCGACCCTCCCTATTGAGGTCGAAAGACGTGGTAATCAACATGTTCCGCGACGAATCCTCACGGTGACATTCACCCGATGAGCCCGTACGTCGGGCCGAATGACCGCGGTCCGGCTCGGCGCACGACGAGCACGAAGTGGCATGCATCCCGGAATCCGCGTTTCGCCAACGGACGATTTTCGCGTTAATAGCACTTATGTGAAATGTGCGACCACGCTGCCGCAGCCGGGTGACCACACGGCTGGATTACACCAACGGGCACGACAGAGTGCGCCGCGTTCTACGGAATCGCTGATGACGTTCTGAGTCGTAGTCGGCGATCCAGAGAGTCTGGTTCTTTCGTCTTCGAGCAATCTTGAAGGGGGCACTGCCATGTCCGCTGTACCCGAGAGCGACGTCACTCGCGCGACCAAGTCGTTTGAACGAGTGGGAAGGAGCGCCACCCGGAAGGCGACGATCATCGCCTTCTTCGCCTGGCTCTTCGCGGTCTTCGACTTCATCATGTTCGGCACGCTGCTGCCGCAGATCGCCGCCAGTTTCGGGTGGGACAAAGCGACGGCGTCTTTGGTCTCCACGCTCGTCTCGGTCGCCACCGCAGTCATCGCGCTGGCCGTCGGGCCGATCACCGACCGGATCGGGCGCCGCAAAGGGATGATCCTCACCGTCTCGGGTACGGCGGTCGCGTCGGCCCTCTCGTCTCTGACCCCGAGTGCCGCCTACCTCATCGGCGTCCGGTCCCTCGGTGGTCTCGGCCTGGCCGAGCAGGCGGTCAACGCCACCTATCTCACCGAGATCTACGCGGTGACCGACGACGAGACGATCAAGCGGCGTCGCGGCCTGATCTACAGTCTCGTGCAGGGCGCCTTCCCGCTCGGCGTGCTCCTGGCCTCCGCCTGGGTCGCGATCTTCCTGCCGTGGCTCGGCTGGCGGGGGTGTTTCCTACTCGCGGTGTTCCCCGCCGTGCTCATCGCCCTGATGCGGCGGGGGCTGCGCGAGACGCCGCAGTTCGAGCTGGAACTGCAACTGCGTGGGCTGCGCAAGAAGGGCCGGGACGCCGAGGCCGCCGAACTGGCGCGCGCCTACGGCGTCAGCGATCGGCCGACCGCCCCGCTGGCGGCGATCTTCCAGGGTCAGGCACTGCGTAATACGCTGGTGCTCGGTGCCGCCTGGTTCATCAACTCGGCCGGCATGCAGCTCTTCTCCGTGCTGGGCACCACGGTGCTCACCGAGGGCAAGAACGTGAGCTTCGCCAATTCGCTGGTGCTGCTCATCGTGGCGAACGGCGTGGGGTACCTCGGCTACGTGACGCACGGCTTCCTCGGTGACCGGCTGGGTCGCCGCAACGTGATCGCCTTCGGCTGGATCATCTCGGGGATCCTGTTCGCTCTCATGCTGACGGTGGCCCAGGGCGTTGTCAGCGTGGTCATCCTCTACTCGCTCGGCTTGTTCTTCTTGATCGGCCCGTACGCCGCCATGCTGTTGTACATGGGAGAGTGCTACGACACGAGCTGCCGCGCCACTGGCACCGGTTTCCTCAACGCCCTGTCCCAGCCCGGCTCGGTCGTGGCCGGCGCAATCGTCACGGCGATGCTTGCGAGCGGCTCGACCTGGGGACATGCCACGCTTCTGGTCGGCGCCGTCGGAACCTGCGTCTCGGGGTTCGTCGTATTCGGTGCCCGCAAGGCGGCGGTGCTGCAGGACTGATCGCGGAGCCGGTTGGTCATCGACAGCGTGTGGAAATGCGCAACATCACCACGTCGTGCGGGGCTACCAGGCGGCTGATAGCGCCTGCGGCCGTGGAGTCGGTATGCGACCACAGATCGCGGACCGAGTAGCACGGCGCCGAGGGCAGCCCTACCACCGCTGCATTGGTGGTGATAGTGGCGGGGTGGTCGTCGGCGTTGAAGAGCGCCACGGCCACATCGCCCCCGGCGAGCGGCCTGACGAGTACCCGACGATCCCGCGGCGAGGGTGCTGCCTCCGCCACCAGCGGGTCCTGGTCGACGGCGATGACGTCGGCGTTGGTCAGTATGGCGCGGGTCGCCTCGGTCATGGACCGCACGTCGTTGCCCGCGATCAAGGGGGCCGCAAGCATCGCCCACAGCGAAAAATGGCTGCGCTGTTCGGATTCCGTCAAAGCGGGCTGGGCGGTGGCACGCCAGGCGAGCTGGATGTCGGACAGCGAGAACTTGTCGCCGAGCTTCTTCAGGCGATCTGGTGACGCCAGATATTCGGCGATGATGGACCGATTGACGGCCAGATGGTTGACGAAGTACTCGCTCCAGGGAAGACCGACGACGAGCATGTCGGGATCGGCCGAATATCCCGGGTGACTGGGCCCGGCGACCTTCACCGACGCAGCGAACTCGTCGGGCACCCCGAGGTTGGTTCCCGTCAGGAAGGAATCCGCGCTGTTCACCGGCGGCAGGGTGCTGCGCCACACCGGGACCAGATCGGCGGTCGTGCGGGCCATGTCGGCGATGCCGGACCAGTCGTAGTTGATCCCGGCCCGGTGATCGTCGGAGCTGTTCGGGTTGATGCTGTAGAAGATGTGACGTCCGGTGGCGCGCAATGCGTTTCGCATGGCCGTGAACAGGCGTACTTGTTCGCCGTGATCGGCATTGCCGCGGCACCAGTCGTACTTCAGGTAGTCCACACCCCAGTCGGCAAAGGTCTGTGCATCGGTGGATTCGTGGCCCCTGCTGCCGATCCGCAGATCCTGCCCGCATGTCTGGTTGAACGGGCTGGCGTAGATGCCGAACAGCATCCCACGGTCATGCGCATAGGAGGCCAGCGCCGCGATCCCGCCGGGGAACGCCTTCGGGTCAGCACGCAGCTTGCCATCCGAACCGCGGGTCGACGCCGCCCAGCCCGCGTCGAGGTTGACATATCGATAGCCGGCGTCGCGCATGCCCGAGCTCACCATCGCGTCGATGGTCTGCTCGACCGTCTGCTGTGTCAGGGGGATGCCGGAATTCCAGGAGTTCCACCCCATCGGCGGGGAGTGGCGGACCGGGGCGCCCGCATCTGTCAACGCGGCCCCGCATCCAACGCTGGTAACGCATATCAAACCCAGGGATGCGACCATCGATGCGAACCGTGCTCCCATCTGCTGAGGTTCGCCGCCTCAGATGACCACCGGCTGTAAGACGACTGCATTCCCGCTGTCAGTCTGGCCAGTTTCGATCTTAAGGCAGTTCATCCGCGGTACGCACGAGTCGGCAGTCGCTTCGACCGTGGGATCGAATGCGGCTGCGATCACGCGGTAGCTGCGGTCACCGCGAGACTCACGCGCCGAGGTGGCGGTCGGCGGCCAGCCCGGACAACGCCGCGGTGAGGATCGGACGGCCAGCAGCACCAGGATCGACGTCTCCGGGATGTTCCAGGTAGAAGATGGGCATCCTGAACATCGTCAGCCCCGGTGCCCGCATGCAGACCACGGTGGTGATCATGTTGACGCCACCGAGGATGGGCCGAGACCGCCGACAGCCAGGCCCATGATCCATAGGTCACCGCCGGGCACGGGGGAGTGAATGGCGTCGGTCAACGGGGGGTAGGCCGTCCAGCCGAAGTCCGCGGCGCCGCCGGGGCTGATGAATCCCGCCGTGGCGATCAAACCGCCGAACAGGAACAGCCAGAAGCTGAAGGCGTTGAGCCGTGGAGATGCAACGTCGGGTGCGCCGATCTGCAGCGGCAGCACGAGGTTGGTGAATCCGAACACGATCGGGGTCGCGTAGAACAGCAACGTGATCGTGCCGTGCATGGTGAACAGGGTCGTACTGCACATTCGACAGGAACTGCAACCCGGGCGACGCGAGTTCGGCACGCATGAACAGCACCATCAGGCCGCCGACGAAGAAAAAGCCGAAACAGGCGACCACGTACATGATGCCGATCGACTTGTGATCGGTCGTGGTCACCAACTTGCAGACGAGATTGCCCCGCACACCGAGCCGCGCCGGAAACGGCCGCCGGCTCTGCAACAGATCGATCGGCGGTGCCTCGGCGGTCACAGCCTCCTCCCAGGTGGCTCACGATTCGAGACGCGTATCGCGGCGGGCGGGTACCCGCGCGATGGGCGGCCAAACGCAGGCTTGCGACACCAACCTGAAGAGATGGCCTACGCACGCATCAATCAGCGACGGGACAATGATTCGAGGTCCGGCTCGTAGCCCGCCTGGGTCGCCGTCGCGTCTACATGCGGCCGTCGATGTCCGGCGTCCCGTCGAGGTCCGCGTGCCGAACGCTGGGACGAACGGATTCCCCGTTGCCTCCTGACTAGGAGCGGTCAACGCGCTGTCAAGTACGACCCCCAACATCCACGGCACCTCGATGGCCCAGGGCTACAGTCGAATCGCCGTAGACAGACTGACCGCGGAGGTGCCATGTCGTTGATCGCGCTCGAGGAGCACTACGCATGGGACCCAGCGAGTGCCGGCAACGTCGTTGCGACCTGGTTGCGATCCAACAACCATGTCGCGTATGAGCGGTTGTACGACAGAGGCCCGCTTCGCCTCGAGCAGATGGACGCCGCCGGAATCGACTTCCAGATCCTGTCGCTCTTCGATCCGGGTGTCCAGGACGAGCCGAACGCCACACGGGCTACCGACCTCGCCCGGCGCGCCAACGACGATCTGGCCGACACGGTGCGCGGCAATCCGAATCGGTTCGGTGGTTTTGCCACCTTGGCGACCCAGGATCCCGCCGCCGCGACGGCCGAATTGGAACGTGCGGTAGCCGAACTGGGACTCGTCGGCGGACTGATCAACGGACATTGCCAGGGCCGCTACCTCGACGACCCGGCGTACGAGCAGCTGTTCGCATGCGCCGAGTCGATCGGTGCACCGATCTACCTGCACCCCACGACGCCGCATCCCGCCGTGATGAAGGCGTGGTTCGCGCCGTACGTTGCCGACGGCATGCACCTCGCGTCTTGGGGATTTGCCACCGAGACCGGGACGCACGTGTTGCGGCTCATCTATTCCGGGCTGTTCGACAAGTACCCGCGGCTTCAGATGATCATCGGTCATCTTGGTGAGATGCTGCCGTTCGCCGCGTACCGGATCGATCGGTATTACGGGCTCGGCGGTGGCGAAGGTTCGAGCCGGGGGTTGCAGCGCCTCCCGTCGGAATATCTCCGGAACAACTTCCACGTCACGACGAGCGGCAACTTCTGTCCGCCGTCCTTCGCGTGCACGCTCGAGGTGATGGGCGCCGATCGCGTGATGTTCTCGGTCGACTACCCCATGGACGACAATCAGGCAGGCGCGCAGTTCATGGCCGAATTCCCCATGGACGACGCGACACGTCGCAAGGTCGGTTCCGACAACGCTATTCGGCTCTTCGGTAGGCGCATTCCAGAAATGATCGGGTCGTGACTGGAGTCAGAGGGCGAAGACCTGGCCATCGCGGGCCACGGTGACTTCCCCCGAAAAGTGCTTGCCGACGGCGTTCTGCCACTCGGAGTCCGGTAGGTCCGTCGGGGAGTAATGGCTGAGTATCACTCGTTTGGCATTGGCCGCTGCGGCGACCTCACCGACCTGCTCTGCCGATGTGTGGGAGTTCACCAGGTAATTGGGCGGAAACCTGTTGCCGTAGTAGGCGTCGTCGAGGCTGAACTGGGCCTCGTGCACCAGGATGTCGGTGTCCTGGGCGAGGGTGATCAGGTTGCCGGACTTCGTCGTATCGCCCGAGAAGGTCACGGACACCCCAGACTTCGTCAGATCGAATCGGAAGCCGAACGCCGGGTACACGTCATAGTGGGACACCAGCGTCGCCGTGACGGTCACATTGGCGTCCGCCATCACGGGGAACGGTAGGGTCTTCGGCGATCTGTCGCGGTAATTCGACCCCGGCGGCACCGCGATCTCGACGACGTCGATCAGGCTATCGATGTCGTCGGTGCCCATGTCACGAATGAAGATGTTGTTGGTGTAGGCGAACGCCTGCTGCAGTGCTTGGGTGGCGACGGCCAATCCGGGCGTCGACTCCGCTGTGTCGATTGTCGCGGGATCGGCGTTTCCCACCCGGCTCGGCGGTAGTCCGCCCGCCGAACCCGGGCCGTAAACGGTGACCGGCGCCTTTCCCTTCGAGGCCGTGTAGCCACCCGAGAGGAAGAAGCTCCAGTAGTCGACCATGTGGTCGGTGTGCAGGTGGGTGATGAACATGCTGTTGAGGTCGTCGAACGTGAAGCCCGCGTTGGTGAAAGCGTTCAATGAGCCCAACCCGCAGTCGATTTGGTAGACGTCCTTGCCTACCTTAAGCGTCGATGAGATCCCCGTCCGGTTCGGAACAGGTGGTGGACCGGCTTGGACACCCAACGTGACCAAGGCATTCTCGGGCAGAGCAGCGGGACTGCCCGGCTCGGCCGAAGCGGATCCCGAGGAACTCAGCACGGCACCACCGACGACTGCCGACATCGACGCGGCCAGCAAGGTCCGGCGCGAGAGTTCGGCTGTGCCGTCACCGCAGCTGCGCCCCACGCGGTGAGGTTAACTGATAGACGGGTTGGCAGCGCCCAACTTTGGGTTTGCCGCCGCCCGTGCCGCCGCAGGGTCAGCGGAAGCGCACGTCCAATGTCGCCAGGCCGAAGATCTTCCGGCCGTCCGACTTCGCGGCGACGAGGACGACACCGCTGCGGCTCTCCGGGTCCAGCGATTTGACCCGGCCGCTGAACTCGATGTCTGCGCCCTCGTTTGCCGACACGACCGCGGGCGCCGACAGCCGCACCGCGTAGCGGGTGACCGCACCGGGGTCCCCGGTCCATGCCGAGGCGAATCCGGCGCCCAACCCCATGGTGAGCATGCCGTGGGCGATCACATCGGGCAGCCCGGCCAGTTTGGCGATGTCCTCGTCCCAGTGAATCGGGTTGGCGTCACCGGCCACTCCGGCATAGTTCACCAGGTCGCCGCGGGACAGGCGGGTGTGACGCGTCGGTAGCTCGTCGCCGACCTTCACGTCATCGAAGGACCGAGTCCCAGGAGTGCGAGTCAAGCCTCCTTCGCTGATTCGAACGTCGGCATCGGGACGCACGGTCTTGTGGTAGTCCTCTTCGCCGATGCCGAAGATGTCCACGTCGTGCATCATCGCCTTCTGCACGGCCGTCTTGATCTCCGGATTGAGATCCTCGGCGGTGACGCCGACGACGGTGGTGTGCAAGGTGTGCACGCGCTCCCCTGCCGTGTCGGTGAAGGTGTTGGTCACGGTGATCAGGTCCCTGCCGGCGATCCTGCGTACCGAGGTCAATTCGACGTCGACGTGCAATTCATCGCCGGCCACGATGGGGCGGTGTTGCTCGAAGACTTCTTCGGTCTGCATATAGGTGTCGTAACCGACGACTACCTGTTCGAACATGCGCCGATTGCAGGTCATGCCTGGGGTGGACGTGAACGTCGGCGGCGCCACCAGGTCCGAATATCCGAGCTCAGCGGCGGCGGCGACATCCCAGTGCGCAGGGTGGTAGTCCTGCACTGCACGGGCGTACTCACGGACCTTCTCGCGGCCGACCAGGTAGGTACCGTCCATCTGGTAGTAGTGGCCGACGCGCGCTTCGAGCGCGGACTCTTTCTGCTGCTGCCGTCATGAATCTGCTCAACTCTTCTTTCGCCTGTTCGCCGCGTCCGACCACAACACGCTAACGTGCGGCAACTGCGGCACCACATGCCGATCGGCTTCGCCGACATGTGCCCACCTGACTTCTGTCGCTCTCAATACGGTTCAATCGCGGGCCAGCATCGCTGCCAGGCGCCGTTCCAGGTCGACGTAGGCGTCGAAAGCGATGTCGTAGACCAACGACGTGGATGCGGCGGCCACCGGTGAACGCGAAGCGGGACTCGTATTCCTTGGAGACCGGGTCGGCGCTGTCACGGCCGACGACCCAGCCCTCACTGCACAGCGTGACGAAGATCGATTAGCCGCCGACGCGAGCCCTGCGAGACGCCCATGCCCTGCGAATGTTGCGCCTGCCCGGACTCGCTCCTGCCGCGATCAACGTCCGTCGCGGAAGGCTGATGACCCTCAGGGACTGATTCGATTGTCTGGTGCGTCCATGGGTTCTGGGTGCAGCCAGAATGTCAGCCGAAACTTTCCGCATTGCAGCTTGTCACCATGAACGAGGACGGCCGACTCGATGGCATCCCCGTTGACGTATGTGCCGTTGAGGCTGCCGAGATCGATCACTCGAACTTGGCCGTTGATCCGCTGCAGCTCTGCGTGCCGGCGACTCACCGTGACGTCGTCGAGGAAAATGTCGCTACGGTGATGTCGGCCTAGCGATGTCACCGGCTGGTCAAGCAAGAACCTGGAACCGGCATCCGGACCCCGTTCAACTATCAGCAGCGCGCCGTCCGGCAGCGGGGACCCGATTCCGATCCCCCCGCGGTCGGGGGGTGTCAGCGCGTCACCCGTCTTCACCGGGATGTCTCGCGGGAACGGATTCGTGGGGACGTCGGCGATATCGATGGTCGTGCGGTCGTGATTGCCGACTGTCATGGCGGCGGACTCCTTCCGTGCGATGGCCGGCGCTGGAGCCGTCCTCACCGCTACGGATACCCGTGACGTGGCGGATGACGCGCGCCGACCGCCGTGACGCCGGTCTCAGTACTCGCTCAACATCCGGGGGCGCGGTTTCACGCCGCGTCGCCGATGACCGATGTGCCGGACATCAGCATTGCGTAAGAATGGATTCCAGCCCGCGCTGAGCTGCCCGTATCGGTCCTGTGAACGGGAAGTCGACCCTGCTTCCAGCTGAGAAGGTGTCGGTGCTGCCACGATTGGGTTCCCTCGCAGCGAGAAAGCGAGGGGGACAGGGGGATCCCATTGACGGTGATTGCGAAAAGCGGCAACCGGCTCGCGGGATCTGGTGATCAGCCCGTCGCGATCTACTGGCAACACTTGCGGCGCTTTGCCCCACAGATGGGCGTGGACAGATGACAGTAGCTAGAGGAATTTCGGGGGATGGGCGCGCCGGCTGGCGGTCGCCGCGGTCGCAGCGGCCGCGCTCCCGGGAGTGATTGGCCTCGCCGGTAATTCGGCGACCGCCAACGCGTATTCACCGGCAGGTTTACCGGTCGAGGACCTGATGGTTCCCTCGGCGGCGATGGGCCGCACTGTCCTGGTTCGGTTCCAGCCCGGCGCTTCACACGTGGTGTACCTGCCCGACGGGCTGCGGGCTCGTGACGACAACAGCGGCTGGGACATCGAGACCAACGCGTTCGAGAAGTTCTCCCAGTCGGGCGTGTCCGTGGTCATGCCCGTCGGTGGTATGTCGAGTTTCTACACCAACTGGGAGGCGCCGACCGTCGGCCGATACTGCACGCCGGAAGACTCGCCTCCAACGGCACCTGGATCTGGGTATACATCGGCAACGGCACACCCAACGAACTGGGCGGAGCCAACCTGCCCGCCACCTTCCTCAAAGGCCTGACCAAGGACAGCAATGTCGCCTTCCGGAATGCCTACACCAGCGCCGGCGGGTCGAACGCAACGTTCAACTTCCCGCCCAACGGCACACACAGCTGGGGCTACTGGGGCGCACAGCTGGACGCCCTGAAGCCCGACATCGTGCGGACCATCGCCTAGCAGGATCGTGCCCCAGCTCTGTGACCCTGAGGGGCCGCTATCTGCACCGCCGACCGGTGATGGCGACACGTCAATCGCATGTTCCCGCTGCGGTTTTGGCGATCAGATCGTCAACGACGTCGGAGAGATGACCGCGCCGCCGTAGCGATTTGCGCTGCTGTGCCGCCGACGTACCTGACGCCAGCGCCTGTCGAGTCAAGAGGGCGATGTCGTCCCAGTCGCCGACGGCTTCCAGCTGGGGCCGCAGCCGATTCACCAGATCGGTGATCACGGCCGCCGCGGGCCGGCTGATCGGGCCGGCCAGATCGACGAGCTCACCTTCAAGGCCTGATCGCGCCGCTCGCCATACCGCTGCGCGGCCCAGCGGCGGCAAGACAGTGAGCGCGGGAATGGCGGCGCGTAGTCCTTCACTCTCGTGGTCGACCAATGCCCGGAACAGCCCGGCGATAAGCATGATTGTGTCGACCGACGGGCAACTGTCACAGATGCGTAATTCCAGCGTGGGCGCTGAATTAGCCAGCCGGACATCGAAGTACACCATGCCGGCATCGGTGATCACACCGGTGGCAACCAGGTCGTCGACCAGCTGATCATATTCGGCGGCGGTGTGCACCGGCGCGGCCAGCCCCGTGGTCGGCCACCGCTGGACCCTCAGGGTCCGCGAGCTGGCGTATCCCGTGTCGGCGCCGTCGGCCTGAAACGGTGAGCTCGCGCTGAGTGCCAGGAGCGCGGGTAGGTACGGCGCCACGCGTTGCGCGATGACTACCGCCTCGTCGCGGTCGTCGACGCTGACATGTACTTGGGTGCCGCAGACGAGCTGCTCCCGGGCGAGCAGTTGGTAGTCAGCGAGCATGTGCAGGTAACGGTCGGTGTGGGTGACCTGCGACTCGGCGGGCGCCCCCAATGGGACCGAGCCGACGGCGATCACACCGATTCCCATCTGGGCAGCTACTTTTACCAGGGTCTTGCGGTGGGCGACAAGACCGTTGCGCAGGTCGTTGAGCGTGCCGACGGCGGCGCTGTTGTACTCGACCACACAGCATTGCAGCTCGGCAACATAACTGTCGGACAAGTGCATCAGCAGTTCGCCTGCCTGCCCGGTGAGCTCGCGGGTCTCAAGATCGACGAGGTGAAATTCTTCCTCAATGCCGAGTGTCCGCATGGCGCCCCTTTTCTCTCGGGCGATGGCAGCGGTATGGAGTATTTACCTGACCGTCAGCCGGTAAACATCCGCTCCCGCATCCTTTCGGTTACGGGCTTCGAGCTGCGAGTGCAGCCTTTGGCGTGAGGGATCATCGGTCGGATCGGGACCCCATAATCGCGGGTCTCTCGTGGGGACGGTGCGGGTGGATTGGTCTAAAACATGCAGGGTCCAGTACGGACATCCGATCGGGCTCGATCGCCGGGTACCGGGACGCGACCGCCACTGAAGCCCTAGGACACCGCCTCGGCATCAAGGCGTAGGAACTCGACGATTACACCAGCCATAGCCGGGATCGCTTCGCGCGCAATGACTTCGTAGCCGTGTGTGCTCAACGTCGGCAAGCAGAGGAGACCCGCCTTAGGCGAGAGCCCGGCTGCCTTCGCGTGAGATGCGTCGGACTCGAATGCACCGAGAACGGCGGGTTGCGGCGACAGGCCGAGTGTCGTCGCAATGTCCATCAGCCGGTCGGCGATGTCCTTGTCGTAAATGCATTGCGCATCGCTGTAGACGACGATCGGGCCGCCGCTGACAGTCGTGGAGTATTCCGCCTCGGTGGGACCCACTTCTAAAGCCAGGGTGAGCTCACCGGGAAGCGTGCGGCTGGCATAGGAGCCGCCCACACCGCCGATCTCCTCGCTCGTTGTGAAAACAAGGTAGACATCACCGGTCGGGCGCTGTCCTGTCTCGCGCAGCGCTCGCGCCGCCTGCAACAGAGCTGTGATCGGCGCGCGATCGTCCATGAAGTAGGACCCGAAATAGTTGCCGACCTCCACCAACGTGCGCTTGCTACCGTCGATACACACGCGGGTGCCCGGCCGCACGCCGGCCGACGTCAACTCGTGCGGTGTGCGACCGGTGAACACATAGACGTGCGTCCAGTCCAGCGACTTGTCACCTTGATCGGGCTTCGTCTCCCAGATCCGTTGGCTTTCTTTGGTGGTATGTTCCGAGCCCAGCGACAACACCCCGCACAGCGTCCGGTTATCGCCCAGCACCGCGACCGGACCCAGGCCGAAGTTGGCCGGGTACATGGTTCCCAACGGTGTCAGGTGAAGAGAACCGTCGGGCTCGAGTCGCTTGACGAGCATGGATAACTCATCCATGTGGGCCATGACCTTGATCGGCGGCGCATTGTCCGCAGGTGCTTTCCCGCGAATCCGACCAATCAGGTTTCCGGCTGGGTCGATCCACGTTTCGTCGACACATTTCTGGAGCTCGCGATGACAGACGTCGCGGACGGCATCCTCTTGGCCGGAAGGGCCGTAGGTCGACAGCAGCTCTTGGAGAAGGGCGCGGTCCAGCGATGAGTGTCCGTAGGACACAGCTATCTTCCTGTACTCCTGTCGACGGTGCACCATCTAGGTGACCGTAAAGCGATCAGCTCGACTTCTTGCCGCCCTTGCGGCCCGCCGCCTTCTTGCCGCCCTTACTGGACGCTCCGGGCGAGTTGGCAATCGCCGCCGCCCGCGACTTACTCATCCCCTTCTTTCGCAGCCCCTCGTACTGCTTGTCGTCCTGGACGCTTGGTCCGTGATCTTTTGCCATTTGCGGACTCCTCCAACCCACGTTGCCGCTGGATACCCCTTCCTGCGGCGGGAACACCTAACAGCGTTCATGCCGCGTCAGCTGTTGTTGACCGAATCAGAATGCCGCGTCTCCTTCTCGACCTCGGCGAGTTCCTCGACGCGGTCGGCCTCCGCGCGCTTGGCCTCCGCTGTGCCGCGTTTCGACTGAGCGTCGTCGAGTTTGGACTCGGCGGCCGTGGTGGCCGCGTCCTCGACCGCCCGGGACTTCGCCTCTTCCTGGCGTTTCGCCGACTCAGCCGCTTTCTGGCGTTGCGCCGCTGTCTCGTCGGCGCGCTTCGTGGCGGAGGCGGTGCGCTTGGTGGCCACCTCGTCAGCGGCACGCTTGCGCTGGCCGGCAGCGGCACGGGCGTCATCAGCCTGCTGCTCCGTCGCGGCGTGCGCGTCATTGATATCGCTCACCACTTCCTCGCGCGTGTCTTCCAATCTGGCGTCCGCCTCCTGCCGTTTCCGGGTGGCGGCCGCGTCGAGCCGGGCTGCCTTGCCGAGCGCATTACTGCGCTCGGCGAGCGCCGAGCCGCGCTGCGCCAACTCCGGATCGCCGAGCAGGGCGCCGACCGTCGCGTCGAGCGCGCCGAACGAACGTTCGTAGAGCAACCGCACGGGTGCCTCTGAATCCAGCCGGGCCGCCACTTGATCTTCGATGAGCTGAAGCGGCAGCCGGGCAATCTGATACTGAAGACGCAATACCACGAAGGGAATTTCCGCGATTTTCATCAACAACTCCTGTGTATGTGGCCGACGCTCAGGGCAAGTCGGCTTCGTTGGACAATTTGTCGGTCTCTCGCCTGATGCGGTCGGCCTCCCGTTGCGCGTTGGTGGCCGCCTGCACCGAGCTCTGGTGTTCTGCCTCGGCATCGACAGCTTCCTCGGCTGCGGCGCGGACTTCGTCGCGTTCCTCGGCCTTGGCGCGCTGGATCTCGTGCTGCGCGTCGAGATCGGCGCGGGTCTTCGCTCTGCCGGCGTCATGTCGGGCGGCCTCTTCGGCCGCACGTTTCTGAGCGGCCTGCTGCTCTCGCACCGAGTGCTCAACGGCCGCGGTCTCGGCGTTCACCGCAATTCGCTCTTGGGCGCCTTCGACCCGAGCGTTCGCCTTTTCGGCACGGGCCTGCTCCGCCTCGGCATCGGCCACAGCTTCTACGCTGTTCGCTTCCTTGCGCTGCTGGGCCTGCGACTGTTCGAGCTGCCCCTCGGAGGTCAGGGAGTCGTTCCCGGTGACCGCGCCCACAACCTCCTTCGCCTTTCCCTTGACCGAGTCGATCAGGCCCTTACGTGCCTGGTCGGCCCTCTCGTGCTTGGACATCTGAACCTCCTAGATGACATAGCTCAACACGCTCATAGCGTTGGCTGAGTTTCCTGCGGGTTGGGGGACGCACCCCCGATGGCCATGGACGACCAGCGAGCTGTAGCCGCTCAAGAGATCGATTTACCCCGCACCGATAGGGCCAAACCTCATATCCGCGGCGACGGCAGAGACCGACGAGTGGAGCGAGTCCTGTTGCTTGGAATCGCGGTATCCGGGTAACCGGACCCCATCCGTCTACGGACCACAGCCCAGGAGCGCCCCATGCCACCTCGCCGCCAACCTGATCAGACCGCCCCGAAGCGAACCAGTGCGACGGGAAACACCAATGGCGAAGTGACAGACGTAGATCCGCGTGCCCAGTCCGGCAGATACCTCACCACTGCGCAGGGTCTGCGGCTTCCCGACACCGATCACTCGCTCAAAGCCGGCGATCGGGGCCCGTCACTGCTCGAGGACTTCCACCTCCGAGAGAAGATCACTCACTTCGACCACGAGCGCATCCCCGAGCGAGTGGTCCACGCCCGCGGGGCGGCGGCGCACGGGGTCTTCGAGTCCTACGGCACCGCGGCGTCGGTCACCAAGGCCGGTTTCTTGAGCCGGAAGGGCAAGAGGACGGAGGTGTTCTGCCGTTTCTCCACAGTCCTCGGGTCACGCGGTTCCGCCGACACCGTGCGTGACACTCGAGGTTTCGCGGTCAAGTTCTATACCGACGAGGGCAACTTCGACCTGGTCGGCAACAACATCCCGGTGTTCTTCATCCAGGACGGCATCAAGTTTCCCGACATCATTCACGCCGGAAAGCCGCACCCCGACCGCGAGATCCCGCAGGCGCAATCGGCACACGACACCTTCTGGGACTTCGTGTCACTGCACACCGAGGCCACCCACCATGTGTTCTGGAACATGAGTGACCGCGGCATTCCCCGCTCGTATCGCAGCATGGAGGGGTTCGGCGTGCACACCTTCCGTCTCGTCGACAAGAAGGGGAAGACCAGCCTGGTCAAGTTCCACTGGAAGCCGGTCGCCGGGGTGCACTCCCTGGTCTGGGAGGAGGCGCAGATCGCCGCCGGCTGCGATCCGGACTTCCATCGGCGGGACATGGCCGACGGCATCGAGGCGGGCGCCCATCTCGAGTACGAACTCGGCATCCAGGTGATGCCCGACGACGGCACAGACAGCTTCGAGGGCATCGACTTGCTCGACCCGACCAAGATCGTGCCCGAGGAGATGGTCCCCGTTCAGCTGGTCGGGAAGCTGACGCTCAACCGCAATCCGACCAATTTCTTCGCCGAGACCGAACAGGTCGCGTTCCACACCGGCAACCTCGTGCCGGGTATCGAGCCCACCAATGACCCGCTCATGCAGGCCCGGCTGTTTTCGTACCTCGACACGCAACTCACCCGCCTCGGAGGTCCGAACTTCACCCAGCTGCCGATCAACCGGCCGCACTGCCCGGTGAACGACATGCTGCGCGATGGCATGCACCAGAACGCAATCCACACCGGGCAGGCACCGTACCGGCCGAACAGCATCGATGACGGTGAACCGCTTGTGGCCGATGCCGGCGAGGGCGGCTATGTGCAGAGTCCGCGGCTGGTCGAAGGTCCGACGGTCCGCGCACAGCCGGCGTCGTTCGATGACCACTTCACGCAACCGGCCATGTTCTATCGCAGCCTCACTGAAATCGAGAAGGTGCACATCATCGAGGCGTTCACGTTTGAACTCGGGAAATGCTACGAGCAGGCGATCAAGGAACGACAGCTGGAGGTGCTGGCCAATGTCGATGCCGATCTATGTAAGCAGGTGGCCATCGGGCTGGGATTGCCTGCACCCAAAGGTAATCCGCCGAAGGACGTGTTCGTCTCGCCAGCGCTGTCGCAGGTGGTCGAGACACCAGGGCCGATCGATGGCCGCAAGATCGGCATCATCGCCGGCGCCGACTCGGACCTGGCGGGGGTCACCAAATTGGTGCAGTCGATTCAAGGCCTCGGAGCGACACCCCTGGTGACGGCCCCCCTTGGCGGGGTGCTCAAATCGGGCCGGCGCAGCGTGATCGTCGAGCGGACGCTCCTGACGGCGCGGTCGATCGAATATGACGCGCTCGTCGTCGCGGACGGGATGAAGCCCACCCACGACATCAAACTGGTCGTCCTGCTGCAGGAGGCGTTCCGGCACTGCAAACCGCTGTCCGCGTGGGGTGACGGAACAGCGGCGCTGATCGCCGCGGGTATCGGGCTCGATGCCCCGGGCGTGCTCACCGCCGACAAAGTCGATAGATCATTCACCAACGCGCTGGCGCGCGCGGTCGGCCTGCATCGTGTGTGGGACCGCGCTGTCGACGTGATGGCTTCTGCGGTCGCACCGGTGCGCTGACTGGTGACCCCCGACAATCCCCTCGGTGCCAAAAGTCGGTATCGAAAGGATTATCGGGTTGCATCTGTCGGCCCTTCGATCGCGGATCCGCCACATCGTCCACCGTGATTTGGCCAACACCTGGCCGCACAACAGCTTTCATGATCAAACTCAATCGTTGCAACAGTCCGCCCCGGCGACCCCCGCATACGAACGCCAAAGCCGACAGCAGGAGAGTTCAGTAGGGTCGCGAAAAGCCGTCGGCAGAAACCTCGATGGCCATCGGCCGGCGAGTAGTGGCGTGTCGGCGCTCAATCGAATACGCCCGCGATCTTCAGTGTCAGAAACACTGCCGTTGCCACGAAGAGCAACACGAACAGTGCGATGGCAGCGAAGGTCGCGACGCCAGTGGGTGTCAGCTTCTGCCGAGCAGGCGGATCCGGGTTGGGCGTAGCCGACGTCTGCGCCGAGTCCGGAGGCGTATCTCCGGGCGCCACGCCTCCGCCTGGCTCAACGCCTGGGGTGTTCGCGGGATCGGGGTCTGGCGGAAGATCAGTCACGGGGTCACGACCTGTTTTCTCTAGAGGCCGCAGCAGGAGCGTCGAGCGCCGCTGTGTAAGCCAACGCGGCGCCACGATCGGCGAGAGCGGTACCGCGCAACCGTAGCCTCGGGTCGCGAAGCATGTTGCCGACAGTGATATCCAACGCTCCAACCGAACGCTCGTACAGCAGGCGGGCCGGTGCCTCCGAATCCATGCGGTAAACGAAATGCTTGTCGAACAACTCCAGCGGCACCCGTGCGATCCGATACTGCAGGCGCAAGACCGGTAACGGCATTGCGGTGATTCACATGGTGAACTCCTGGTTTGTTCGGTGCCGGACGTCACTGATCGGGGTCAGGACGAAATTCCACATTCGAGCGGGTTGAAACCTCGACTCGCTAAGTAATCAGTCGCATAAGACGGTCCAGAAGGGGTAGTTCGGTCTCACAGAAGCGACGAGAGGAGCGCACACGTGCCCGCTGCTGTGGTCGAGGCCGCTGAAGAAATTCCGACGTGATACCGCAATGATTGCGTATCCCGATTTCGGCACCATGCCGATAGGCAAGCGCTGGCGTGCCGGATCGTCGGGCGAGAACCGCACCAGCACCGACCCGTGGAGCGGTGACACCCTGGCCAGGATTCCGCAGGCCGACACCGATGATCTGGACGAGGCTTACGCCGCCGCCGCGGATGTTCAGCAGGATTGGGCGGCGCAGCCGCCGATGGCCCGTGCCGATGTGATGAAGACCGCCGGCGAGATCATGACCGCGCGCAAGCAGGAGATCGTCGGCTGGCTGGTACGCGAGACGGGTGCCACCGTAGCCAGGGCCGAACTCGAATGGAGCCTGGTGCGCTCGGTGATGGCCGAAGCAGCTTCGATGCCGCATCACGTCGAGGGGCGGATCATGCCATCCGATATTGCGGGCAAGGAGAGCCGCGTGTATCGCCGGCCCGTCGGCGTCGTTGCGGTCGTTTCACCGTGGAACTTCCCCTTGCAGTTGTCGAACCGATCTGTGGCGCCTGCGTTGGCGGTGGGCAACGCTGTGGTCCTCAAACCCGCCGGCGAAACTCCGGTGACGGGCGGTCTGCTGCTCGCCCGGATCTTCGAGGAAGCCGGCCTGCCGCCGGGCCTACTGTCGGTGCTGGTGGGTGCCGGCTCGCAGATCGGTGATGCGATCGTGACGCATCCGGCGGCGCGGGTGGTGTCCTTCACCGGCTCGACCGCTGTCGGCGAAGGCATCACTCGCAAGGCGGGCGTGAAACGCCTGGCGCTGGAGCTCGGCGGCAACGGTCCCCTGGTGGTGCTCGATGATGCCGATCTGGACCTGGCCGTGGGAGCGGCCGTATTCGGTTCGTTCTTCCATCAGGGGCAGATCTGCATGATCGCCAACCGGATCATCGTCGACGGGTCAGTACTGGACGAGTTCGTGCCACGCTTCCTCGACCGAGTACGCGCACTCAAAGTCGGTGACCCGCGAGATACGCAGACCGAGCTGGGCCCGATCATCAACTCTTCACAGCTGGAGAGCATTCAGGACAAAGTCAGACGTGCACTGGACGGGGGAGCCGAGTTGCTGCTCGGCGGCGAACCGTTCGGACCGACCGGCCTGTGCCTGCCACCGCACGTCCTGAGCGGCACGAACGACGTCGCGACTGCACGCGAGGAGGTCTTCGGTCCCGTGATCACGATCATTCGTGCCGACGACGATGAGCACGCACTTCGGCTGGCCAACGACACGGAGTACGGACTGTCCTCGGCAGTGTTCAGCAGGAACGTCGACAGGGCGGTGCGCTTCGCCCGACGCGTCGATGCGGGTATGACCCACGTCAACGATTCACCGGTCAACGACGATGCGAATACCGCATTCGGTGGTGAGAAAGCCTCCGGTATCGGACGATTCGGCGGGCACTGGGCGATCGACGAGTTCACCACCGAGCATTGGGTGTCAGTTCAGCACGAACCCAGGACATACGCCATCTAGCCGGCCGAATTGTCGACGGCATGTGCACCGGCTCCGCCTCGGCGGCGATACTCAGCTGGAATTTTGGTGTTCGCCGGGCGAGCGGTTGTCATCGTCGCGCAACACCGGTGAGTAGCGCTCGAAGCCCTGCCGCAACACGACCGAGTCGGTGCTGACGCGCGCGATGTCGTGCCACAGCGTCAGAAAGGTGCCGCGGTGGCGCCAACGCAGCAGTGCCGCGAGGAGTGCCGGGCGCCGGGCGTCGGAGCGTTCGTAGCCCAGGTAAGAAGACTGCGTGTGCGGGCTGATGATCAGCCCGAACAATGTCGGCTCATCGGGTCGGTCGTCGAGGTCGCCGCCGATCGCCAGGCGAACATCGACGACGGTGCCCACCTGTCTGCCGGCGGCGTCGCACACCGGCAGCTGGAGGAGCTCACTGAGCTGCACGGCGACCCCCCGGAATGTGCCGAATAAGGTGGTCGCGCAGCCAGTGTTCAATCCACAGCGATTCCAGATCCTCTCCGTAAGAACTGAGTTGGACCACGGTGCCGATCTTGGTGATCAACCGCCACGGAATCGCTTGTAGCTTCGAACGTGGGGGCCGCCCGCCGAAGATTCTGGTCGCCAGCACCTGCCCGGTCAGGATCCCGGTCACCGGGGGTGCGGGGGCCGAGACGGCGATGTCGAGCTTCGTAGGGATGTCGATGTCGAGGTCATCGACGATGCCGACGGGTGCTTCGTCGGCATCGAATAACTGACGATCCAGCAGATGCAGGCGGGCGTCGACCAGTCGTCCCTGCGGGCGCGGCGCGTCGGGAAAGTTATTGCGGGAGGACGTCATTGGCCAGCCCCGGTGACGATCATCAGGGGAATGGCAGCCAGTGAGGCGGCGAGAATGATGACGAGGTAGACCGACGCTGCGATGTTGAGCGCGCGACCGTTGACGTATTCGCCCATGTATCCGGGGTCGTTGGCCACAATCAGGATCGGCAGGTAGGTCAACGGCAGCGCGATCGCCGAGAACACCACCGAGTATTCGGTCACCAGGATGGGGTCGACACCGGTGAACAGCACCGCTGCGCAGACCACCACCACAATCAGCATGACCACGTGGAAGCGGGCTGCGTCGGCGGGGCGGCGGAATTTGCCCCACGCCCAGCCGAAGAACTGCGCCAGCGTGTACCCGGAGGACAGCGTGGTCTCCAGGGCGGCGCCGAAGGTCGCGGCGGCGATCCCGATGATGGTGAACGCCAAGGCAAGTTGGCCGCCGGCCTCCAGGACCGGCATGGTGATCTGTGACAGAGAAGTCACCTCGATCTGGCCGGGTAGCAGGACCACCGCGGCGCACGCCGCGATCGCCACTGACAGCACACCGCCCAATGGGAAACCCACCAGCACGTTGAGTCGAGAAGTGCCAAGGTCCTTGACCGTCCACTTTTCCTCGACGGCGCCCGAGGAGAAGAAGAACACCTCATAGGGGGTCATCGCGGCCCCGAACAAAGCGATCGCGTAGTACCAGTAGGTGGCGGCGGATTCGGTGCCGGGGATTAGCGGTGCGAGCGCCTGGTGGGCCAGCTGTCCCCAGTCGGGTTTCAACGCGAACAGGCTGACGGCGAAGATGATCAGACTCAGCCCCAACAGGCCGGTGACGTTTTCCATGATGGAAAAGCGCACCCGCCAAATCACGATCCAGATGGCGAAGGCGGCGACCGGCACCCACAGCAGCGGTCCCACGTCGGTCGCCAGTTGCAGGGCCAACGCCACACCGCCGATCTCGGCGGTCACGGTCATCAGGTTGATGAAGAAGGAGGCGCCGAGGTTCGCGGCGGCCATGCGGGGGCCCAGGCGTTCCCGGATGATTTCGAAGGTGGCACGGCCGCTGACCGCCGCCACTCGACCGGCCATCTGCGCATACAGGCAGATTCCGATCACCCCGACGACCACCACCCAGGCCAAGCCCAGCCCGAACCGGGATCCGACGACGGCGTTGGTGACCAAATCGCCGATGTCGAGGAAGCCGCCGATGGCGGTGAGGATGCCGAGCGCGACCGCGAAAATCCTGGTCATCAGCGGTAATCGCGTTCCAATGCATCAGCGCCGTCGAGCAGTCGCCCGTGCAGCACCTGGAGGTCGGGCTGGTCGGGCAGGCCACGCACCGCGGCGGAGGCGGCATTGAGGTCACCGATGAATGTGGTCATCGATGCGGTGAGCATCGCCTGTCGGCGCACGTCGACGGGATCTTCGGCGCGCAGCTCGGCGATGCCCTGATAGGCCTTGATCACTTCGTCGCGGGCGTCGGTCAGTTGCACGTTGACCAGTTGTCGGGTGGAGCGGTCCTGGGTCCACAGCTGCAACGCGAGCGCGCCCGAGCGCGCCGCCGCAACGGTCTCTTGCATCGCTGCGGCCAGCCGGCCCGGCATACCATCCCGATTGGCAGGACAGCTGGTGAGGATGAGCAGCGGCATTGCGATCACGACCACGACCAAAGAGGCCGCGCGGATCAGCGCCGGCGCGCGGCTGGTCATCGTCGACACCGACCCATCGTCGCGCACCCAGCCGGCTGGACACCGGATGAGATCGGTGTGTCGCACCGCGACATGGTTCGCGTACGAGGCATGTCGAATGTGTGTCTGCAGACGGGAGCGACGGTCAGCGGGGCAACGCTAGCGTCTTAACAAAGGGGATGAACCCCAGGGGACCGCCTTGCAGGCGACGCCAGAGTCATCCCTCACTGCCGCCGCCCACTGATCCGTTAGTTGCCCCGGCAGACACGTCATCAAACCTTCAGTGCGCGGCCGAAACACAACCTTTGGTTTCAGGCAATCGATGCAAAAGCGATGCAGGACTTGGCCATCGGTTCGCCCGACAGTCGACACACCTATAGAGGAGGGAGACGACAACCACGGGGATGGCGGTCTCCTTGCTTCCTCAGGATGACCTGCCGGCCTGAAAGCGGGAGGCTAGAACCAGACTTTTCGACCGCCGACCGGTCGCCCGACTGCGCCGAGGATCCAGAGCACAATGCCGACCACTATGAGGATTGCGCCGATGGTGTAGAGAATGGACAGGCTGGTGAAGTAGCCGATCACGAGCAGGATGATGCCGAGCACGATCATGGTCGATCCGATCCGAAACGTAGGACTGTCGTGTTGTCGCACAGAGAGTTGCCAAACCCGTTGAATTCAAACTATCCCCGCGGCACGCTCTTTCGTCACAGTGAATCGTCCTGAGCAATCTCGGCGTGTGAGATGGCCTGCAGTCTCGGACATCTGACGCTTGTCCGCGATCCGAGTGCTGTAACGGCAATCTCGCCGGCCTCCGCGAACCAGTGGCGGTCGCCCCGCTGACTGCTCAGCAATACCGACCGCGTCCGCGGGTGCGCCAGCGCAATGAACGGCACCAGTGCCGTTGCGTCAACGTCCTGCTGTCGGTGGCGCGGCTTCGATGGTGACCAGTTCGGTCAGGCCGCTGACGCTGAGGATGTTCATCAGGAGGGGGTGGGCGATGAGTTTGTGAATGTTGTCGGCGTGGGCGAACAAGACATTGATGGCGGCGCTGTCCACGTATTCCACAGCGGCGAAGTCGAGGTTAACCGTTTCGCTGCTGCCGGCGGCCTCGGTGAGGGACTGCTTGAACGCCTCGATGTTGCTCAGATCGATCTCCCCCGCCGCGGTAAGGACGAGTTCTCCGTCCGTGCGGCGCGCGGTGTCGAGGGTGAGCGACGTTTGCATCAGATGATTCTCGCGGATAGGTGCACTGTGGTTCCGGCGGTTCCGTGGTCGATGGTGACGTCGTGCATGAGCCGTCGCATGAGCGTAATACCCCGGCCACGATGAGGTTCGGGAGTCGGTTGTGGAAGCTTCCACGAGCCGGTGTCGGTGATCGTCAACTGCACCTCGTTGACCAATGCGATAGCCCGCATGCTGATTGTGCCCTCCGGACTGTGGCGGTGGCCGTGCTCGATGGCGTTGGCGACGGCTTCTCCGGCGGCGATGAGCACGTCCATAGCCTGATTCGGGTCCAGCCGGGCTTGGCCCAACCAGCTGCGCAGAGCGGCGCGCGTGGGTGCGAGGTGGCTGACGTGTGCGGGGAACTTCAGCTCCAACGGTGCTGGATGGCGGTAGAGGAGAAGGGCGACGTCGTCCTGGTAACCGCCGCTTGGAGCGAGACGCGACATGATCTGTTTCGCCATCTCTTCCAGTGGGGAGGCGGTGAGCTCGCGAACCAATTCGGCTGCGCGAGAGATGCCTTGCTCCAGGGCAACACGTCGGCGTTCGACCAGACCGTCGGTGTAGAGCAGCAGGGTCGCGCCTCTTGGCATCGTCACGCGGGCTTCGGGGCGCGGCCGGCCTTGTCGTATGCCCAAGGCGATGGTGTGACCATCTTCGAGGAGTTGGATGGTGCCGTCGGCGTGGACGAGGATGGGTGGCGGGTGCCCGGCGCTGGAGTACACCAGTTCACCGGTGTCGGGGTTGAGTACCGCGCAGACGGCGGTCGTGCATTGGGCGCCGGGCAGCCGTGCAGCGAAGCGGTCCATTCGCGCGAGTGCGGCACTGGGGCTTGGGTTGTCGAACAGCAGCGCGCGGCACGCACTGCGCACTTGACCCATCACGGTAGCCGCAGCAAGGCCATGGCCGACACAGTCGCCGACAACCAGCGCAATGCGTCCGTCCTCCACGTCGACGACGTCGTACCAGTCACCGCCCACCTGAAGGGGCCGGGAGGCGGCCTGATAGCGCACCGCGAATCCGGGCGGTAGATCGGCAGGGCCGAGAATTGCGTGCTGCAGCGCCAAGGCGGTTTCGCGCTGCTGATCGACCTGGTGCACCCGCTGCAGGCCCTGGCTGAGGCGGCCTGCCAGCACGGTCAGCAGGGTCTGGTCCTCGAGGGTGAACGACCGCTCCTCGGCCAGATCGATCCAGACGACGAGCACTCCCTCGGGATGCTGCATCGCGATGCCCGCCGTCCCGGGCTGGGAGAGATTCGGCGTGAGTAGGTCGCCGTCGCGTAACGCGCCGAGGGTGTCTCGTATCTGCGATGGAACGTCGGCCCACTGCGTTGCCTCGCCGACCGAAACGACCTTCGGTGCGGTTTCCAGTGAGGGACTGTGGGTCGGGAAGGTGACGGCAAGGACGCGGCGCGCCCGCCACAGTCTGCGCAGTTCCTCAGCCGCGGTGTTCAGTGCGTCATCGACGCTGTCTGCTTGGGACAGCTCCTGATTGAGCGCGTGTTCGCGACCCGCCGCCAGCGCCAACGCGATGGCAGCGTGTCGGGCGAAGTCGCTGACGAGGTCGAGGTAATCGTCGTCGAAGGGCGGCTGCTGCGGGCGGCGCGCGACGGCGATGACCCCCAGCACCGTGTCATCGGCAATCAGTGGCATGACGATCGCCGAGCGTTCTCCCACATCGGTGAACCCCTCGATCGGATATTGGAACGAATCGGTGATGAGAGGCAGACCGCGACGCGCAACACCGCCGGTGGTGGAGCCGTCCATAGGGACTTGGCGACCGATCACCTGCGAGGCGTACCGGCCCGATGTCGCGGCCACGACAAGGGTTTCGACGTCGTCCAGGGGTAGATCGGGCTCCGTCGGAACGAGCAATATCGCCTGCTCGGCATCGGCCAACTCCAACGCCCGGTTCACGATGAGCTGCAACGGCCCCGTCTGCGGGTCGCCCGACAGCAGCGCGGTGGTGATCTCGCGACTGGCCTTCGTCCATTTCGCCGATTCACGTTCTCGCTCGAAGTGTCGCGCATTGTCGATGGCTGCCGCGGCCGCCCGCGCCAAAGTCCGCACGGCGCCCTCGTGGGAATCGGAAAACCCTCGGCCAGGCCGGTCGTCGGCCAGATACAGGACACCGAAGTCGACTGCCCGGACCGTGATCGGTATACCGAGCAGCGCCCGGATCGGCGGGTCTTGTCCGTACAGCCTCGCAGCCTGCGGATGAGCACTCACATCATCGACGCGAAGCCCATCACCTACCGGTAGATCAGCGAGGCGGTGCGCCGTCTCGTTGCCGATTCCTGCGCGGATGAAAAGCGCCCATGGTGCCGTCGGCGGCGCGCACGCCCAGCGCGCCGTAGCGGGCACCGCTCAGCTCCTTGGCCGCATTGACGAGTCGCTGCAAGGTCACATCCAGGTCCAGATCAGAACCGATCGCGACGATTGCCCGTACCAGCTGTTCCATCTGGTCGCGAGCGGCTACCAGCTCGCCAACCCGCTCCTGCATTCCGCTCACGCGCTCGCGCCGGCCCTGCCAGTGCACGCGGATCTACCCCGTGCGTAGTCCATCGCACCAACCTAGTCGCCAGGCTCGGACCTTCTTCGGTTTTGAGCCTGGCAGCGGTCCGGTTCGCATCGCTCACCGCGCCGGCACCTCAGATGATCGGGTCGTCCGAGGGCCGGCGCAGGCGCAGCCACCGATATCCGAAGGGTTCCATGCCGATTTCGATCCGCCCGTCGGCGTCGAGCGCGTGCTCCGAGAGGCCGTCGAGCAGGTCGATGAGAATGCACCCTGGGGGCACGTCCTCGAGCTGGATCGGCACGATGCAGCTGTCCGGCCCGAAGTTGTGCAGCGCGACCATCGCCCAGCCGGACTTCTCCCGACACAGATGGGCAAGGACCGCTCGGTTGGGCTGTTTCAAGATCTCCGGTATCGACCATCCGATTTCCGGCTGCTGGCGATACGTGTAGATGAGGTCACGGATGAACCACCAGAAGGATCGGTGGTCGTGACGCTGGTCCGCTACGTTGATGCGTTCCGGGCCGTAGAGGCCGTCCGGCAACGGACGCGGAAGCCGCCGCTTCGGCGCGTTGGAGAAGCCGCCGTTGTCGCCGCCGGTCCATTGCATGGGGGTGCGCACCGCGAATCGACCTGCAACGTCGAGGTTTTCGGCCATGCCGATCTCCTCGCCGTAGAACAACACGGGCGTCCCCGGCAGGGAGAACGCCAGTGAATAGACCATCCGCATCCGGCGATCGTCACCGCCGAGCATCGAGGGCAGTCTTCGGCGGAGGCCGCGCCCATAGAGCTGCATGCCGGTGTCGGGGCCGAACGCGTCGAACACTTCCTGGCGCTCGTTGTCGGTCAGCTTGTCGAGGGTGAGCTCATCGTGGTTGCGCACGAAATTGGCCCACTGGCTGGTCACGTCGAGCGCCGGTCGCTGCCGCAGGGCCTTGGCGATGGGCCGGGCGTCGCCGCGGGCAAGCGAGAGATAGATGTTCTGCATCCCGATGAAATCGAACTGCATGTTGAGCCCATCGCCGTCGGGGCCGCCGAAGAAGGCCTTCTGGTCCTTATAGGGAACATTCACCTCGCCGAGTAGAACGGCATCTCCCACTCTGCGGGTTACGAAGTTGCGGACGTCGCCGAGGTATTGGCTGGGGTCGAATACCCCCGGATCGCCCGGCGCGCCGTCCTTGGCGAAGAGAAACGGAACGGCGTCGACCCGGAATCCCGACACACCCAGCTGGAGCCAGAACCCGAGGGTGCGCGAGATCTCTTCCTGCACCTGTGGATTCGCAATGTTGAGGTCGGGCTGGTGCTTGTAGAAGTGGTGCAGGTACCACTCGCTTGTTTTGGGTTCGAGCTGCCATAGGCTGTCCTCCTGATCGGGGAAGACGACGTCCTTCACGCTGGATTTGGGCTCGGTCGCGCTCCACACGTAGTAGTCGCGGTACGGGTCGTCCTTGCTGCGGCGGGCGGACTTGAACCACGGGTGAGCGTCGGAAGTGTGGTTCATGACGAAGTCGATGATGACTCGGATCCCGTTCGACCGGGCCGTGCGCACGAGTTCGACGAAGTCGCCGAGGTTCCCGAGGTGCGGATCGACGCCGAAGAAGTCGATGATGTCGTAGCCGTCGTCCTTGCGAGCAGTGGGATAGAAAGGCATCAACCACAGGCACGTGATACCGAGGTCGGAGAGGTACTCGATGCGCTCGGTCATGCCTCGGATGTCACCGCACCCATCGCCGTTCCAGTCGTAGAACGTCTCGACGTCGGCGCAGTAGAAGATGGCGTTCTTCCACCAGAGGTCGCCCGTGTCGATCTTTCTCATGCGAGCGCCGCCGTCGACCGCGGAGCCGTCGGGGACAGCTGGGGCAGCACGTGCTGGCCGAACGCGTCGATGAAGCCGGCCTGGTCCTGACCGACGAAGTGCAGATAGAGCTCCTCCCAGCCTTGGTCGAGGTATTGCTGGAGCCAGTCAGCGTGCTGGGCGAGGTCGCTCGAGATTCGCACGGACTGTTTCACCCGCTCGGCTGTGACGGCCTCGCCGATCACGTCGAATGCCTCGACGGTTTCGATGTCCCAGCACACCGGAGGGGCGAAGACGTTGTTACGCCACTGGTCGTGGGCAATGGCCAGCGCCTCCTCGTCCGTGGGTGCCCAGCTGAGGTGTATCTGCAGGCGGGCAGGACCCCGCCCCCCGGCCTCCCGGTAGGCGCCCAGGACTTTTTGCAGTGTCTGCTCGGACTGGTTGACGGTGATCAAGCCATCCGCCCACGCAGCGTGGCGCGCTGCGGTCTCGGGAGTCACGGCCGGGCCAACGAGGTCGGGAACTGTCTCGGGCAGCGTCCAGAGTCGTGCCCGGTTGACGTGGACGAGGCCCTCATGCGTGACCTCCTGGCCGCGTAGCAGCCGTCGGATGACCTCTACGCACTCGACGAGCCGCCGATCACGCACTTCCTTCCGCGGCCATCCCTCACCGGTAACCCGTTCGTTGGACGCCTCGCCCGAGCCGAGCGCCGCCCAGAACCGACCGGGAAACATCTGCGCGAGCGTTGCGATGGCCTGGGCGATGATCGCTGGATGGTAACGCTGTCCGGGTGCGTTGACCACGCCGAACGGCAGGTCCGTCGTCGCCAGTGCAGCACCGAGGAACGCCCAGGCGAAGCCCGACTCGCCCTGTCGTGTGCTCCACGGACTGAAGTGGTCGGAAGACATACCCGCGGTGAAGCCGGCCTGTTCCGCCCGTTGGATATCGCGGAGAAGCTGCGCGGGGCTGACCTGTTCGTGCGAACAGTGAAATCCGATGACCGGCATGGCTTACGTGGTACCCGTTCTCAGCGCCGCTTACGTCAACGTCAGCTAATTGCCCGCATGTGGACTCCGCCGGCATCGCCAACCGCGCCCCTCATGCCGTCATGACGGAAGACGATCGACGTTCAGCCACTCACACGGAGCTCTTGCGGGCAGCTGTCATCTGGTAAGTGGCAGTCGCGGCAGCGCTCGGCACGGCCGGCGTCGAAGCCATTGCGCCCGCGCTCGCAGCTGTGCCCGGCATTACTGGCGTGAAGTTCGGGCGTGGTAGGCGACGAGTCCGGCCACATCGTCGGGAACCAAACGTCCGATAGCTCCGCTGGAGTACACGGCGCATACCAGTGCACCGTCGGGCGCTATGACGAATCCAGTCGCACCCCCGACGAGCCAGGGGCGGCGCTGACGCCCGAGTAAAACCGGCGCTACGGCGGCGTGGGGCAAGCCGTCAACACGCAGGCCGTGGCGGCACGAAAGCCGCGGACTCGCCACTCCGTCGGCCGCGATGCCGCACTGATCGCCCAGGCCCGCCGACTGCGAGGCAACGGCCGTGCACTGGACCCGTCGGGCGCAGCCTATATAGACGGACGACCATATACCGAAAGCTGTTCCCCAGGTCGCCGGCCGTCCAGAAGTACGCTCGGGTCCGACGGCATCGACACGCGACGGGCCGTCACCTGCTGTCAGCGATTGGCGCTGACCGCGTTGGAGCGCTAATTTTCCTGGCGTGATGTCCTCAGCTGCTGATGCAGTCGCGCGGTGGATCGCGCCCCTCCTGGCAGTTGCGGCCGTTGCCGGTATCGGTCTCGTCAGCGCCCCGGTGCAGGTCGCTTCCGGCCCGGCGGTGCGCTTGGCCGACGACGCCAACCCGCTGGCCGGAATGCCCTTCTACGTCAATCCCACATCGGTGGCCATGCGCGCGGCGCAGAGCGCCGATCCGCCGAGTCCCGAGTTGACCGCCGTCGCCAACACGCCGCAGGCCTACTGGATCGTTCCGGGATCTTCCGCAGCCACGGTCGCGAAGTACACCAGTGACGCGCAGGCTGCCGGCGCCATCCCGGTGCTCGCGCTTTACGGAATCCCGCACCGGGACTGCGGCAGCTTTGCCGCAGGAGGGTTCGCGACGGGCGCAGAGTACCGCGCGTGGATCGACGGCATCGCCACCGATCTGGGCGCTTCAAAGGCGGCGGTCATCCTCGAACCCGATGCGCTGGCCATGGCCGATTGCCTCTCGGGTGACCAACGCCAGGAACGATTCGACTTGATTCGCTACGCCGTCGACACGCTGAGCCGCAATCCGGCCGCGGCCGTATACATCGACGCTGGCCATTTGCGCTGGCACAGCGCCGACGACATGGCTGCCAGGCTCAACCAGGCCGGTGTGGATCACGCGCGGGGCTTCAGCCTCAACACCGCCAACTTCTTCACCACCGAGGATGAAATTGGTTACGGCGAGGCGATTTCCGGGCTCACAAACGGTTCCCACTACGTGATCGACACGTCGCGCAACGGCGCCGGGCCAGCGCCCGACGCTCCGCTCGACTGGTGCAACCCCAATGGCCGAGCACTGGGCACCCCGCCCACCGCGGCTACCGCGGGCGCGCACGCCGACGCCTATCTGTGGATCAAGCGTGTCGGTGAGTCCGACGGATCGTGTGACCGCGGAGATCCTCCGGCGGGCACATTCATCGACCAGTACGTCATCGACCTGGCCCGCAACGCGGGCCAGTAGGACTTGCAAGCGTCTGCCGCAGCCGTCGGTGTCCGGCGACGCGCTGGTGCGACGATAGAGCCATGACCGCAACGCTTGTCGCGAAGAACGTGGCCGGCGGATTCGCCCACCGCACTCTCTTCGAGGGGCTCGACGTGACTGTTGCCCCGGGCGATGTCATCGGAGTCGTGGGCGCCAATGGCGCGGGCAAGACCACATTGCTGCGAATTCTGGCCGGGGATCTCGAGCCGCTTGACGGCGTTGTCAGCTTCGCGCCCGCCGACGCCTTCGTCGGGTGGCTGCCGCAGGAGCACGAGCGGATCCCTGGGGAAACCGTCACCGCGTACATCGCGCGGCGCACGGGATGCACGGAGGCGACGCAGGCCATGGAAGCAGCGGCCGCGGCATTGGCAGACCCGGGTCAGAGTTCTGCGGATGTGGATCCGGCCGAAACCTACTCTGCTGCATTGGATCACTGGCTCGCTGCCGGGGCGGCGGACCTCGACGAACGGTTGCCGGCAGTTCTGGCCGACCTGGGACTGGGTTCCGATACGGTGCGGCCGGAGTTGACCATGATGACCGCCCTGTCTGGTGGGCAGGCGGCGCGGGTGGGGTTGGCGGCGCTGTTGGTGTCGCGGTTCGACATCGTCTTGCTCGATGAGCCGACCAACGATCTCGACCTCGACGGACTCGATCGGCTGGAGCACATTGTCCGCGACCTTCGTGGTGGTGTGGTGCTGGTGAGTCACGATCGGGAGTTCCTCGCCCGTAGCGTCACCCGCGTCCTCGAATTGGACATGGCCCAGAACACCACCACCGTCTTCGGCGGCGGCTACGAAAGCTATCTCGAGGAGCGGGAGGTCGGCCGCCGGCACCGGCGAGAACAATACGAAGAGTTCGCCGAGAAGAAGGCCGACCTGGTGGCGCGCGCACGCACCCAGCGGGAGTGGTCAAGCCAGGGTGTTCGCAACGCGATCCGCAAGGCGCCCGACAACGACAAGATCCGGCGCCGGGCGGCCTCGGAGTCCAGCGAGAAGCAGGCGCAGAAGGTGCGTCAGATGGAGAGCAGGATCGCCCGCCTCGAGGAGGTCGCCGAACCTCGCAAGGAATGGACACTCGAGTTCACCATCGGAGTCGCGCCGCGCTCGAGCTCGGTCGTTGCAGCACTCGACAATGCCGTTGTGAGGCAAGGCGACTTCGTCCTGGGACCGGTGTCGGTACAGGTGGATGCCGGCCAGCGGATCGGGATCACCGGCCCCAATGGGGCCGGAAAGTCGACATTGCTGCGGCTACTTCTGGGCCGCCGACGGCCCGATGAGGGCCGCGCCAGTATGGGCGCCAGTGTCGCCGTTGGCGAAATCGACCAGGCGCGGGCAGATTTCACTGGTCCGGGGCGACTCGTCGATCGCTTCGAGCAGCATGTGCCGTCATGGACGACCGCCGACGTGCGCACCCTACTTGCGAAGTTCGGGCTGGGCGCCGACCATGTGGAACGCGCGGTCGACGAGCTTTCCCCCGGCGAGCGAACCCGCGCCGGCCTTGCGCTGCTGCAGGCCCGTGGGACGAATGTGCTGGTTCTCGACGAGCCGACGAACCATCTCGATCTCGCCGCCATCGAGCAGCTCGAACAGGCCCTCGAAACCTATGACGGCGCGTTGTTGTTGGTGACACATGACCGCCGGATGTTGCAGAACGTTCGGTTGGATCGCTCGTGGCTGGTCGACAACGGTCATGTTGCCGAGTTGTGGCCGGATGTCGTCCCGCGCCCGTCACCGGCCTGAAGATCGACAACTCGCTGTGCGTTTACCGAGGGAAGCCGGCGGGTGTGCTGGCTACCTTTGCAAAGCGAGGTACCTGGTGCCAACAACGCCTGAAGCGACAGTGTTTCAGCGGCTGAAGTCGGCGCCTGCATCCCTGCGTAATCGGCTGCTGACCGTGTTGCTGGGGCCGCAGCCCCTGCGTCTCAGCGTCGGCATCGCCGTTGCGACCGCGTTCATCAGCATCGAGACGCTCTTGGTCCACTGGTTTCGACACACGGGGTCAGCGAACTCGTTCGGGGCGCTTTTCCTGCTCGGGGTGCTGGTTATCTCCGCGGCCGGCGGATTCGGGCTCGCGGTGTCGACAACGCTTGTGAGCGGGCTGATCTACTTCTATTTTCATCTGGCGCGCGACGGGTCGTTCGTCGTCAACGGCCGCGCCGTTGTTGTGCTGTTCGTCTTCCTGACCACCGCACTCATAGCCAATGTCCTTGGCAGGCAAGCCCGACTGCGGGCCAGCGAGATCGAGGAACGCCGCAGGCAATCGGATGCGGCGGCACAGCTGGCCAGGTCGCTGGCCGAACAACAGGCGGCGCTTCGCCGCGTCGCCACCCTGGTCGCACGCGGAGTCGCTCCGGCGGAGATCTATCCGGCTGCGGTGACCGAATTATCCCGAGGATGGGGCGTCGACAACGTCGCCATGCTGCAGTACGGGTCGAACGGTGCAACCGTCGTCGTGGGTGCCCGCGACGAGCACGGCAAGGAGGTGATACCCGAGGGTGACCAGCTTCCACTGGAGGGAGACAGCGTCGCGGCGCTGATCCAGCGAGAGGGCCGGCCTGCCCGAATGGACAGCTACGTCGGCGTGACGGGCCCGCTTGCGGAGCGACTTCGATCCCTCGGGCTGCGTTCCGCCGCAGGCGCGCCGATACTGGTCGATGGCCGCATCTGGGGTGCCCTGATCATCTGGTCGGCGCGCACCGAGCCGCTTCCGCCTGACACCGAACGTCGCATCGGTGATTTTGCCGACCTCGTGTCCACGGCCATCGCCAATGCCGAAACCCGTGCTCGAATTGTCACCGCGGCCGATCACGCGCGGCAACAAATCGAACGTGACCTCCATGATGGCGCGCAGCAGCAGGTCGTCTCACTCAGCCTTCAACTCCGTGCCGTCGAGGCGACGGTGCCACCTGACCAGCAGCAGTTACGAGAGCAGCTATCGCGCGTTGTCGCCGGACTCGGTGCAATCGCCTCCGAACTCCGGGAGATATCCCGCGGAATACATCCCGGCATTCTGTCGAAGGGCGGCCTCGGGCCCGCGATAAGGGGACTGGCCCGCCGGTCGGCAATCCCGGTCGAACTTGACCTCGGCGTCACCTCCAGGATGCCGGAACCCGTCGAAGTCGCGGCGTATTACGTCGTGTCAGAAGCCCTCACAAATGCCGCAAAGCACGCGCGCGCAACCCAAGTCACAGTGCGTGTCAGCACCGAGGAGGGCAAACTTCACCTAACCGTCGACGACAACGGGATCGGTGGCGCAGTCATCGGCAGCGGGTCTGGACTCATCGGACTCAAGGACCGTGTAGAGGCACTTTTTGGTCGTCTCGATGTTGTCAGCCCGCCAGGACGCGGAACAAGGCTGATGGCCGTAATTCCGCTCACACCCGACACCGCTGACAACACATGACCCGGCGCGTGTCAGCGTCGGCTGAGCGAATCTGCATTTCGCTCGCGAAATCCGCGAGCGAAAAAGGTGTGCGCCGGAGGGGTGTCGGCTGCTCCTACCGGTGAGCGCCGACCATGGCGGGCCGCGTCGTCGCGAAGGAGCTCATCATGACAGACGTCGATCGGGTAGCTGCGACGCATCCGCGACCCCGGCAGACCGACGAACCTACGACGTCAACGGGAGCCCGCGGACCGTGACCGACGAGTTGGGGAACCGCAAGACGATGCGGTACGACTATCTCACCGGATGGTTGAATTCCGAAACGAAGCCGCCGCATCTGCGGCCCAGTACGGTTACGACTGCCTCGGTCGCCGGCTGACGAAGTCGGTGTCCGACGAGAACGGTGCGCTCGAGGTTCGGTACACCGTCGACGCCGGTGTCATCGTCGAAGAGCAAAAAGGCGACACGGCAAGGAGTTTGGTGCGAGCGGGACGCTCCATTACGGCGTGGCCGGCGCCGGGATTCCGCCAGGGTGCGGGACGACGGGCAACGCGTGCGCCTACGCCGGTAATAACCCGGTGACATGCGTCGACCACACAGGGCGGTCGACATCCACGTGTTACAGCTGCGTCGGGCCGTGGCCCGCTCCGCGGACCATCAAGGTGGCATTTGAGGGCTGCTCGAGGCCCAACGCGTACGTGGCCTGGGGCGGCGAGGATGTCAACGTCTTCAACAACTTCTTCAACAGCGGATTCTCCGCCAGCAAACATGCGTCGATCCTGATCCACGAGCTGGCCCACGCCTACAACGACGCCGACGACTACTTTTACTATCCCACCGACGGGAGCATCCTGCCCTGGAACGCGGTCATCGAAACCCCGACTTCCTACCTTGACGTGGTGTGCACAAGTGGGGCCGAAAGATGTCGCCCGTTCTGGCGCCGCTCGTATCCTCGCCGAACACACTGCCCACGCTCAGAACTCGTAGCAAATGCGTAAGATCGGGACGGGGGTCGCAGTGTCTGACTAGAGGATTCACATGGGTGACTGGATTCGCGCTTGCGCCATGAAGCTATGCGCCAGCATCGAATTCGACCGGATTGCAGGCGTTGTTTGCGCGATCGTGCTGACCGCGTGCGCCGTTCCCATCGCCACGGCACCACCCGCGTCGGCGCAGCCGTGCCCCGATGTGGAGGTGGAGTTCGCGCGAGGCACCGGAGAACCACCAGGTATTGGCGGAATCGGACAGGCGTTCGTCGATGCACTGCGCTCTAAAACCGGTGCCAAATCCGTCGCGGTGTACCCGATCAACTACGCGGCCGCCGGCGATTTCTCAGACGGCCTCCAGTTCGCCCTAACGGTCATCGACGGGATTCGAGACGCGAGCAACCATATCGAATCGATGGCATCCGACTGTCCCAACACCCGGATGGTGCTGGGAGGCTATTCGCAGGGTGCGGCGGTGGCGGGCTTCGTCACCGCGGCAGATGTACCGCCGGGAATACCCGCAGTGTTCGTGCCTGCGCCGATGCCACCCGACATCGTCAACCACGTTGCTGCCGTGACGCTGTTCGGCAAACCATCGAATCAGTTCCTGAGCGACGCCGGCGCGCCGGTGATCACTATCGGCCCACTATATGTGCCCAATACCATCGACTTGTGCGCTCCCGGTGACACGATCTGCAACGGCGCGCCACCGGGACCGCCCACAGCCGCACACGGGTCGTACGCCACCAACGGCATGGTGGACCAAGCCGCCGTTTTCGCGGCGAGTCGGCTATAGCTACGTCGGGCGACAAAAATCGGTTGTGTTGCCGTCCGTGACACGACACCATCCCTATCGGGGCTCCGAAGATGACAGAGGACTGCCGATGGGGGTTGAAACGTCGATGCGATATCACAAGGGTGACCGTGTGACCGCACGGAGAAAAATCGAGGACTTCGATGTGCCGCAGGTCATGCCAGGCACGACGGGGACGGTGGCGGCGACCACGCTGTTCGGCCGCCCGAAGAAGGTCTTCTTTTCAGTTCAGACCGTGTGGGGTCCAAAACGTTTTCAGGCCAGCGTAGATCGACGCGACGTCGAATAACGGCACCCCTGAGGCGCTGACGGATTCAGCTCGCCGAGACCGCCGTCGACGGCGTCCTACACCGTGCGGGCCAGCCGGTCGGCGAGCAGCCCGGCGAACCGGGCCGGGTCTTCCAACGCGCCGCCCTCGGCGAGCAGCGCTGTCCCGTACAGCAACTCGGCAGTCTCGGCGACTGCGGGATCCTCGCTGCGGTCTTTCCGCGCCTGTTGTAGGCCGGTGATGAGCGGATGGTTCGGATTGAGCTCCAGGATCCGCTTACCGACCGGAACCACCTGCCCGGACGCCTGGTACATCCGCGCCAGCGCCGGGGTCATGCCCAACGCGTCGGTGATCAGGCAGGCCGGCGACTCGGTCAACCGGGTCGACAGCCGCACCTCCTTGACATGCTCACTCAACGTCTCGGTCAGCCAGCTCAGCAGTTCGGCGAACTCCTTCTCCTGCTCTTCACGCTCGGCGCGCTGGGCCAGCTTCTCGTCCTCGGTGTCGAGGTCCACCTCGCCCTTGGCCACCGACTGCAGCGGCTTACCGTCGAATTCGCTGACCGCTCCCACCCACACCTCGTCGACCGGGTCGGTGAGCAGCAGCACTTCGTATCCCTTGGCCTTGAACGCCTCGAGGTGCGGCGACTTCAGCAGCTGCTCGCGGGTCTCGCCGGTGGCGTAGAAGATCTGCTCCTGGCCGTCCTTCATCCGCTCGACGTAGGCGACCAGCGTGGTGGGTTCTTCCTCGCTGTGCGTCGAGGCGAACGAGCACAGCCGCAGCAGGGCGTCCTGGTTGTCGAAATCCGACAGCAGGCCCTCCTTGAGGACCCGGCCGAACTGCGTCCACAGCGTGCGGTAATCGTCGGGCCGCGCGGCCTGCAACTCCTTGATGGTCGAGAGGACCTTCTTGGTCAGCCGCCGGCGGATCGCGTTGATCTGCCGGTCCTGCTGCAGGATCTCCCGGGACACGTTGAGCGACATGTCCTGCGCGTCCACCACCCCCTTGACGAACCGCAGGTATTGCGGGATCAACTGGTCGCAGTCGTCCATGATGAACACCCGCTTGACGTACAGGTGCACCCCGATCTTGGTGGTGTTCGGGTTGAACAGGTCGAACGGGGCGTGCGACGGGATGAACAGCAGCGCCTGATATTCGAAGGTGCCCTCGGCCTTCATCACGATGACCTCGAGCGGGTCGTCCCATGCGTGGGCGACGTGCTTGTAGAACTCCTTGTACTCCTCCTCGGAGACCTCGTCCTTGGCCTTGGCCCACAGGGCTTTCATCGAATTGAGGGTCTGCACCTCGGTGCTGACCTGCTCCTCTCCGCCCTCCTCGGCGGGCGGCGTGCGCCGCTCGACGGCCATCCGGATCGGCCAGGCGATGAAGTCGGAGTACTTCTTGACCAGCTCGCGCAGCTTCCACTCCGCGGTGTAATCGTGCAGCTCGTCCTCGGCGTCCGCGGGTTTGAGGTGCAGCGTCACCGCCGTGCCCTGCGGGGCGTCGTCGACGCCTTCGATGGTGTAGGTGGCCTCACCGCCTGACACCCAGCGGGTTGCCTCACTCTCGCCGGCCTTGCGGGTGAGCAGCTCAACCCTGTCGGCCACCATGAAGGTGGAGTAGAAACCGATGCCGAACTGGCCGATCAGCTCTTCGGAGGCGGCCTCGTTCTTGGCTTCGCGCAGCTTCTGGCGCAGCTCGGCGGTCCCCGACTTGGCCAGAGTGCCGATCAGGTCCACCACCTCGGCGCGGGTCATCCCGATGCCGTTGTCCCGGATGGTCAGAGTGCGGGCGTCCTTGTCCACCGCGATCTCGATGGATAGATCGGAGGTGTCGACGTCGAGATCCTTGTTGCGGAACGCTTCCAGCCGCACCTTGTCCAGTGCGTCGGACGCATTCGAGATCAGCTCGCGCAGAAACGAATCTTTATTCGAGTACACCGAGTGGACCATCAGATCCAGCAACTGGCGGGTCTCCGCCTGGAACTCCAACTGCTCGACTTGTGCGCTCATGTGATTCCGTTCGACAACAACAGGATGAGTGTTTCGGTCAGCATCTTAGATCGATCGAAATTGGGGACCTCCCCGACCGGTGTGATGACGGCATCTCCCCACCGCGACCGACAGCGTGCCGTGACCAGTTCGCGGCGGGAGGCCCTATGGGTGGGTGGCGTGCTCGACCAGCCATGAAGCGACGCCTCTGAGCGCCGTCCTGCCCGTTGCCGTCGGGTGGCCCGGGAACCCGTGGGGTGACTCGGGATGGATCCCAAGTTCGACTTCATTGCCGGCGGCGGAGAGTCGACCCGCCATCGCCAGGTTGTCTTCCAATAGCAGGTCGTCGCTTCCCACGACCAGAAGCACGGGGGAAGGCCGTGGAGGTCGCCGTAAATCGGCGAAATGTCCGGGCTGGTGCGGTCATGCACGTGGCCGGGGTAGGCCAGAATGAAATATTCGTCAACGATGTGTCGTCCGGCCGGCGTTTGTCCGCTCAAGTCGTAGGCGCCGAACTGGAGGGCGGCGGCGCTGAATCCGTCGACGGCTGCCCTGTCCTGCAGTCGGAGCGGGGGTCGCGACAGCAAGTGTCGCTCCTGCCGATCAGCCGCCGATCGTCAGTCGGGACGACCCGAAGCGGGCATCGGCATGTTCGACCAGCCAGAGTGCAGCCGCTTCACAGTCATCCGGCGCAGCCGGCCACGGGTGCTCGGGTGCCAGCCGGTAGTCGACGCTGACGACGGCGAACTGGAGAGTGTCTGCGATATCGCGGTTATGCACATCATCTCGCGCTGCAGAATCTCCTCACCGGGATCTCCGCTCCCGCTGCTTCAACGACCTCTTCGACCGCCGGTGGATCGGTGGTGGGACACCACGCGGATGTCCTCGCCGCATTTCCCTCAGCTCGTCGGCATCGCCGGGGCCACGGCCGGCCGGCCTCGATCGGTAAAAGCGCCGCGCTTCTTCGATCTGCGCCGCCGGCACGTCAGCCAGCAGTCCGTGGAGCGCGAACTGCACCCGTCCCCTCCTGGTTCGTGGTCTCGTCACCACACTCCGGTGTCGGCGAAGCCGCTTCCCATGGCTTGAAGCTGCTCGGGTGAATGCCCGACCCAATGCGTTATCTCGCCACCTGTTCTCACCGGTTCACGGGTGCGGTAGGAGGAGTGCGAAGTCGGCGCCGTAGCTCCCGAAGCAATTCGGCGGCAGGACCCTCGAGCTGACGATGGGGACCCCACACCGCGCGCAGCGATCGCCGTAGTTCCAGTCCTTCGACTTCGACGACCTTCAGGTCGCCCGACTGCACTTGGTCGGCGACGGCGAGGGTACTGAGAACTGCGGGGCCCACTCCGTTCAGCACCGAGGTTCGAATAGCGGAGGCACTGCCGAGTTCCAGTAGGGGCGGGGCCATTTCACAGTCTGCCAGCGCCACCTCGAGGGTGGTCCGGGTGCCCGAGCCCGGCTCGCGGACGAGTAATGGCGTCGCGGCAAGTTCCTCGCGGCTGAGCAGGGTGCGTCTCCGCGCCCAAGGATGCGTCGCAGCAGTCACCAGCACAAGCCGGTCTCGGGCCACTTCGGCACTGTGCAGCCCGCGAGGGACGTGGGGCGACTCGATGAACCCGACATCACACAGGGCATTGGTCACTCGCTCGATGACCTGGGTGGAGTTGTGAACTTGCAGGTGAATTGTGATGTCCGGGTGGAGATCACGAAACGTGGCCAACCACCGCGGCATCAGATGCTCGGCGACGGTCATGCTCGCGGCCACGGTCAGCTCGGCCGAGTGATCGACAACCAGACCGGCCGCCACGTCGAGCAGTTTCGCCGCGTCCGCCAGAATCATCCGTGCCCAGTGAGCGACGATGGTTCCCTGGGCCGTCAGGACCGACCCGGTGGGACTGCGCCGGACGAGCGGGAGGCCGAGTCGGCGCTCCAGCTGCTTGATCGCCCTACTCGCATTGGGCTGGGATATCTGCGCCATACGTCCAGCCGCACTGAGACTTCCGTGATCGTCGACGCCGACGAGCAACTCCAGCACTTCGAGACTGGGTAACCGTCCGGGCATGCCGACAGCATATGCGCTAATGATATGACCCGATGCTCAGATGGTGCCTACCAGACGGCTGTGAAGGCTCGGAGAGTGGAGCCATGAACACGTCTCAGATGTCCTACCTCGTGCCCACCCGCGCCGAGCGGATCCGCGGCGGCGATGCCGTCGACGTCGCCATCGTGGGGGCGGGAGCGGCGGCCACCCTGCTCGTCACCGCCCTCAAACAGCATCAGCCCGGGGCCGCGGTGGCTGTCGTAGGCACCGGGCACATCCCCGGCCGGGGCGTCGCCTACAGCACCACCGACGCCCAGCACCGAATGAACGTTCCGGTCCGCGGGCTCAGCGTGGACGCCGACGGCTCCGATCACCTACCCCGGTGGCTGACCGCCTACGGCCACCCGGCCGAGCCCGGGACCTACCTCCCCCGCGCGATCTACGGTGATTACCTTGACGATCAACTGGCCGGCTCCGGGGCCGATGTCGTCGACGGTCTCGTGGTCGCGATCACCGCCGACGGCACGACCATGTGGCGGGTCGAGCTGGCGGACGGCCGCGCCATCATCGCCCGCCAGGTGGTGCTGGCGACCGGACCCCCGCCGGGACCGGGGCCGCTGGACCTGCCCGAGCACCCAAGGGTGCTAGCCGACCCCTGGGCCCCAGACCTGGCGGCCAGGGCCGCCGACGCGGGCCGGGTCGTGGTGCTGGGCTCCGGGCTGACCATGGTCGACGTGGCCCTCACCGCCACGGCTGCGGGCGCGACGGTGCAGGCGATCTCCCGTCACGGCTGGCTGCCGACGGCCCACCCCGAACCCCGGGCGACTCCCCGCGCGCCTTTCCCGATCCCGGCCGCCCCGCTTACAGCCGAGCAGTTGCGTCAACTGGTCGTCGACCGGGCTCTGGCCGAACCGGCCGGATGGGCGGCGGGCATGGACGCGGCGCGCGATCACGCCAACGAGCTGTGGGCGCTGCTCCCGGCGGACGAGCAGGCCAAGGTGCTGCGTCAGATGCTGACCGCGTGGACCATCCACCGCCACCGCATGTCCCCGCCCGTCGCGGCCCGCCTCGCCGCCCTTCAGGCCGCGAACCGGGTGCGGGTCCACTCCGGCACGGTGACGGCAGTGCGGGTGATCGGCGACGAGGTCGAACTTTCCGGAAACCGGGGCGAGCGCTGGACGGGTGGTCTCCTGGTGGCGTGTACGGGGCCGAGCGCCGATATCGGCCGCACCACCGACCCGTTACTCCGCCAGCTCATCGGCACCGGCCTGGCCGTTGTCGGTCCGCACCGCCTCGGCCTGGCCGTCGACCCGCGCGGTCAGCTTGTCGGCCCGGACGGCGGCGCCCGCCCGGGCCTGTTCACCCTCGGCCTCCTGCGCAGGGGCACGGTGTTCGAGACCACCGCCATCCCCGAGATCCGGGCTCAGGCCGTCGCGCTCGCGCCGCTCCTGGTCACCGCGGCCTGCACCCCGGTTCCGGGCCGCTGACGGAGCGAGACCCTCAGATGTGCCGGTTCGCCCATCCGTCGTCATTGTGGGCCAGCAGGCGCAATTCACGCTCCCAGGTGCGGTCGCGGGCTCGGTCCAGCCCCCTGCGGATGACGATGGCCGCCAGTGCGCTGCACACCACGACGACGATCCAGACCATCCCTCCGGCGGCGACCGCATTGACCTCGGCGTCATCTTTGGTCAGCGGTGCGGCGACCACCTTCCCGGTGTCGTCCAGCCACACTGTCAGTGGCTCGCCCGCTTTGACCGTCTCGGGACTGACCACCTGTTCGGTGCGCACTTCTGTGCCCTCGCGCCATTGCGCGCGCACGTAAGCAGAATCGTCGAAACCAGAGCCTTCGAGGTCCGTCGGCAGGCGCGTGGTGCCTTCAACGACCACGGCCTGGACGGCGTGACGACTCTGTGCCTGCTGGTCAGCGGTGCGCACATCCGAGTCGTACAGCAGGTTTCCTGCCTGCGACGCAGTCGGGATGGCAATGAGAGCGGTGATGGCCACGGCGAGGACTGCGAGCGCTTCGAGTCGATCGGTGACGCGAATCAGCGGGTTGAACCCGAGGGCGCGCACATGCCAACTCAAGCGTCTAGCAAACAGTGTGACCGCCGTTACACCGCCCCGAGCCTTTGTTTCACTATTTCGCGCAAACACCGTTCCCATGGTGACACCGAAGGTGCCGAGCCGCCAACCTGCGCGGCGTCAGGGCGATGGATATCACAGCCCGCCGAATGCTCGGGACGGACATGCAACCATCACTCGGCAAATGATTACGGGTCGAGGAGGTCACTGAAAAACGCGCCCTTCTAGGCACTGAGAAGAAGCGCGGAAGTCACCAGCATGACGGCAGCGGTGAGACCATGGACTCCCAGGGCGATTGACTTGGGGCCGCCGTTGCCGAGCACGATGGTCGCGTCGGCGAGCGGAATGATGGTGGCGGCGAGTATCACCCAGCCGAGCAGGTGGGTCGCGCCCGCGGCCATCAGGATGAAGACGAACAGCCCCGATGCGATGTCGCGGACGCCCTTCACGCTCAAGTAGGCGCCGGTGGATGGCTGGCCGAGATCTGGTTGCACACCGTAGCCGGCGGCGGCGACGCGCGGCGCGACAATGAATCGTGCGCCGATGAATATGATGCCTGCGGCTATGAGCCCGGCGAGCGTGTAGGCGACGGCGGTGGCGGTCATGTCGAGTACTCCTGGGGTTTGTCAGTGAATCGGTGAGAATGATGTCGGCTCGAGCAGTACCGACTGAACGTCGACGATCTCGTCGACCATGAAGCCGGCCATGTCGGCGGCGAATTCTGGGCTGGTCATGATATTTCGCGTGAGCTGTTCGGGGTCGGCGCCCGGTGGGTAGCGGATCAGCGCGACGAGCCGACTCGCACCGCCGCTTCGCTCGGTCCACACACCGTGGGTGGTGACCCCGAATGTCTTGAAGGTTGCCCGGTGGCGGGCCCAGTGAACCATCGCATACTGCTGCAGAGATTCCGGCGATGGCAGGGTGTAGATCCTGAGTTGAAACATCGAATGCTGTACTCCTCCAGTTGATGTCGGCTGGTGTAGATCTGTGGGTGTGTCAAATCATCAGCGCCACGCATAGGGCGGCCACTGCCAGACCTTGCAGCATCGCGCGGGCGCCGATGACTCGGTCCCACTTTGCTTGCAGCGCATGCCCGTTCGGGAGTGCTCGGCTGGCGCCGGCAGCCGCTGTCAGTTGCCGATTGATGGGTGCGCTCACCTGTGTGTAGAGCACGATCCAGCCCAACAGCAGGACCAGTGCGGCGGCCGCCGCGATGGTCTGCGCCCAGTGTGTGGTCACCGTGCCGAGCACCGCGGTGGTCGCGGTCGCGAGAATCCCGAGCACCCCGGGCACCGGCATTCGCCGGTCGCCGTATCGATGCACGGTTCCCATGACCGCGACCATGGCACGGTCGTCGACCAGCGCCAATGCCGGTCGCAACACAATCGCGCAAAACACGTCGGTGCCGTAGACCACCGCGGTACTCAGCACCGCGATCAGTGCGGCGGCACGGGTGATGAGGTCCCAGGCCATGTCCTAACTCCCTTTTCGGCGAACTGCTAGCAACGCTAACCCCCCGGCCGGCTGCGCGTCAATAGCAGTGCTATCGCATCTAGCGGTGCTATCGTGACGGTATGGCCATCGGGGACCGCCGCGAGCGGGAGCGGGCCGCCCGCCGACGGCTGATCATCACAACGGCGCGCACGTTGGCTGAGGCCGAAGGCTGGGATGCCGTCACCACTCGTCGGCTGTCCACCGAGATCGAATACAGCCAGCCGGTGTTGTACAAGCACTTCGCCGGCATGGAACAGATCGCCGAGGCCGTCGCCATCGACGGGTTCGACGAGCTCGCGGATGCGATTCGCGTCGCCCGCTCCGGCGGCGCCGGCGCGGCCAGCGACGCCCTGACCCGGATTGCCCACGCCTATCTCGACTTCGCCCGCGACAACCCGGCGGTTTACGACGCGATGTTCACTCGTGCGACCACCTTGCGCTTCGCCGCTCAAGACACCCCGCCCCAGCTGAGCGCGGCCTTCGCCGAGCTGCATCAAGCGGTCGGCCTCGTCGCTGACGAACAGGATACGGACGCGCTCACCGAGGTGTTTTTTGCCGGACTGCACGGATTGGTCACCCTCAGCCGTGCCGGCCGACTACGCCCTGGTTACGACTCGGACCGTCTGCAACTGCTCGTCAAACAGTTCACCGGCAGGTGAATACCCCTGTTACGGGGTCACGGCCGATCGCCATGCCAACGGGTTGAGGTGCCGGTAGGGGTCGGTCGCCCGGACGCGCTGTAGCTCGGCGAGGGCCTCCTGCAGGCTCCGCTCGACGCGGCGTTTGACCTCCGTGGCCCATGTTGCACTGGGGACGTCGGCGGGTCGGGTGGTATCGGTCGGTCGTCCGAACGCCAGGTACATGCGTCGAGGCCGTGGGATCAGCGTCGGGCCGATCCCACGGACCAGCGGCATGGCTACGTCGGTGCGGCCACTGAGTCGTCGACTCGCCCATGTGCTGACCCGACCTAGCGGGCTATCTCGGCCGATGAGGCTGGTGTACACGTCGTCCCCGCCGACCAATGCTGCCGTCACGATGGGGTAGTCGTGTTCGACGGCCACGCGCGCGAAGCCGATGCGATCCTCCCAGCGCAACGTGTACTCCTCTCCTTTGAACTTGCCGACTTCGCGGGCGCCCCCGGGGAACACGAGAATGGTCGCGTCGTCATGCATCAACCCGCGCGCGGCATCCGGTGTACCCACCACCGCGCCGTAGGCGGCGATGAGATCCGCTTGCAGCCCCCGCATCCTGCCGAATTGTCTGTCGGCCAACGGCCGGACGCGCGCGCCGATGGCTGCGCGCACGAAGTAGGGGATCAAGAAGACTTCGTTGCCCCCGTGGGTGTGGTTGCCGACCAAGAGGAAGCGGCCACTGGGCGGCAGACTCTGCAACCCGGTGACGTAGGGCTTGTTCATCTGCACAAGCGGGGCCAACACGTCGGTTGCCGTGTCGAGCATGCTTCGCAACGCCCGGACGCGTCCCGATTTGCCCAGCTCGGATGAATCCGCTTTGGCATGGATTACTCACTTTCGCGGCATCGCGGCGGTCAGCACGCGCTGAGCCGAGGCTGATCTCGCCAGTATGCCTTGCGGCGGGGGCCGACTTGATGGCAAACATTCAGACGGTGAGCGCACCAGTGCCGCCGGCATTTGCGAACGGACGACATCGGAAGCGAGGACCGCTCACTCCAAACCTGTTGCAATACCACAAGTCACCACTCCAACTCCTGCACCTCATTACCACGTCGACAATCAGGACAACGCCGACACCACGACGGCTTTGTAGACCAACGCTTCTGATGCTGCGCAGGAGACGTGCCCGCACACAGTGCGCTCGGTCTACGAAATCGCAGTTATCTCAGAGGAAGTGCGGCGAAGCGGTCGAGGAATTCGGTCATGTGATCGGAAACGGCGCCGCCGGCGGAGTGCCCGATGCCAGGGACGATGTGGAGTGTGGCGGCAGGCCAGGCTTGTGCCAGTTTCCACGCGACGTCGGGTGGGCAACTCAGATCCAGGCGCCCGTGAACAAGCACGGCGGGGATGTGGGCGATTCGGGCTACGCCCTCGAGAAGTTCGCCCTCGGCGCGCCAAGCAGCGTGTCGCCAGTAGTGAGTGACCAAGCGTGCAAAGCACATTCGGAACACCGGATCGGCGTAGCGAGGTTTCGGGCGGGGTTCGGGGCCTAGGTTGACGTGGCTTTCCTCCCAGTCACACCAATCACGGGCTGCTTTATCCCGGACACCCGCGTCGGGATCGGCGAGTAGTCGGGCGTAACCCTCGACGATGCTGCCGTCACGATCGGATATGGGCAGCGCGTCGCGGAACCGTGCCCAGTCCGCGGGAAATAGCCGGCCGACGTCGCGGGTGATCCAGGCGACGTCGCTGGGGCTGGTGGTGGTGACCGCGGCAAGCGCCATCGCCGCCACGCGAGCAGGGTGGGCCTGGGCGTAGCCCAGAGCCAGGGTGGTGCCCCACGACCATCCCGCGACGACCCAGCGGTCCACGCCGAGGTGCCGGCGGAGACACTCGATGTCGGCGATGAGGTTGTCGGTGGTGTTGGTGGCCAAATCGACATCCGGATCACTGGCATGCGGTGTGCTGCGTCCGCATCCGCGCTGGTCGAACAGGACAATCCGGTAGGCGTTGGGATTGAACGGGCGCCGCATCCCAGGCACGCTTCCCGATCCGGGGCCGCCGTGCAGGGCCAGCGCAGGTCTGCCTGCCGTGTTGCCGCAAGCCTCCCAATAGATGGAGTTGCCGTCGCCGACATCGAGCATGCCCGTCTCGTACGGCTCGACCGACGCATATGGATCCCGATGCGACTCCACCGTGTCACCGTAACCGCTACATTTCATGCATGATTACGAGGCCGGCCACCTGAAGTGAGTTGCGTTGCAGCAGTGGTATTCCTAGATCGCTCGATACCCGAATAGTAGGAGACGATCGATGCCGAAACTCGTGAACCCGGTCATCGCTGCGGGTTCGCTCAGCACCGAGCCGCAGCCTGTTCTCACTTCGGAAGCGGGCCTGATGTTGCGGCCCTGGGTGATCGCCGACTCTGCCATGATCGTCGACGCCTTCGGTGATCCGGCGATTCAGCACTGGCATGCCAGGACTGTTCAATCGGCCAGTGAAGCCGAGGAGCTGATCGACAGATATGCACAGGGCTGGTGTAGCGAGTCCAACGCTCAGTGGGCAGTTGCGGCGCCCGACGGCGAAGTCCTCGGCAGGGTTGCGCTGTGCGCCATGAATCTCGAAAACGGGGAGGCCGAAGTGGGTTATTGGGTGCGAGCCGCGGCGCGAGGACGCGGCGCGGCGAGCACCGGCGTCCGGATCCTGAGCTCCTGGTCCTTCGCGGTCGGATTCCACCGCCTGATCCTGCATCATTCGACTGCCAACCCGGCGTCGTGTGGGGTCGCGCGAAAAGCCGGCTTCACCTTGGAGGGGACCAAACGCAGCGCCGGCCTGCACTCCGACGGCTGGCACGACATGCATCTCCACGCGTTGATCAACCCCGGTCCGATCGGCGAGCAGTGCTAAAAGTATCTACTCGCCGTCGACGTCGCCAACTGTCCGACTGCTGAGATCAAGGTCGGCGATGAGGTGTGCGAGTTCGCGTCGGCGTGACTCGGTCTGCCATGCGGCCCAAGTGCGGCGAATGAGGGGGTCACCGAGCAGCCTGTGCCAGACGAGACCGTCGGGTAGTGGACGGGCCCACCCTTGTGGGGCGAGCGCGAAGGCGTGGCCTGTTCCGGCGGCGGCGAGTTTGACTTCCGGGGTGACGGGTTGGTCTTGTTCGACGACCCAATCGATTCCGGTGATTCCGTGACCGCGCAGCGTAGCGGTGACTTGGTCATGCCAGGCTGGTGCGTCACCGCGGGAGAATCCGACCCACCGAAGCGCGCCAAGGTGGTGGAGAGGCACACCGGCGGGTTGCGCGAGTTCTTCGGCGCGTTCGGCGGTCAGTATCACCCCCATGGATTCTTGGACCGCGAGCACGCTGTCGATCTGCCGATGGCTGGGGCGGTCGCGAAGCAGCGCCATATCCAACTCCCCGAGCAACAGCGCCGCCAATTGATCAGTGCTACGTGCGTGGCGCAGTTGCACGACGAGGTCGGAGAAGATCGCACTGACGCGCGCGATCGCCGAAGGCAGCAGGTCCGCTGGCAGCTCCAGTGGCACACCGATCCGTAACGGCGACGCCCCCGCGGCGGCTAGGTCGGTGATCTCGGTGACGACGCGGTCGTGGTGTGCCACCAGGCTGCGAGCTTCCTGCAGCAGAAAGGACCCCTGTTCGGTGGGGCGTGCTCCGGTGTGGTCGCGGTCCAGCAGCCGGCAGCCCAGCTGCTTTTCCAGCGACTGGATGATCTGCGAGAGCGACGATTGGCTCATGTGGAGTCTTCGCGCCGCCGAGGACAGGCCACCCTCTTCCGCGACGGCGACGAACACGCGCAGATCGCGGATTTCCATCGGGCCCTCCGAGTTCGGCTGTGTCGGGTTCATTGTCACCGCAATCTCCGTCGACGGGCTAAATGAGCCCATCGCGCCAGGTGATCATGTCTTTGACGGTGCCGAAGTCGTATCCATCCGCGGTCGGTTTGATTTCGGTGGTGAACAAGTTGACTCCTTGGCCGTGGTAAGCGTCGGCCAACGAAGGTCCTTCCCAGGCTACGGCTCGTTCGATCTGGGATTCGTCGCGATCGGCGTGCCCGGCGAGGCGCTTGACGATGTCGTTCTTGCGCCGAAATTCGTCGAGAGGTTCGAAGCTGTGCCAGATATCGGCGTAGCGGGCGACCAGTGGCAGGGTCTTGCGTTCACCGGAGCCGCCGATGAGGATCGGGATCTTGCGCACCGGCGCCGGCGTCAGATTGGCCAGTCGGTGCTCGATGCGCGCCAGACCGTCGGCGAACAGCCGCATGCGCTCGCCGGTAGTGGGGTAGTCGTATCCGTAGATGTGATAGTCCTTTTCATACCAACCGGAGCCGACACCCAGAATGAGTCGACCGCCGCTGATGTGATCGACGGTGCGGGCCATGTCGGCCAGCAGATCCGGATTGCGGTAGCTGATCCCGGTGACCAGCAGGCCGATCTCAGGTTGGGAGGTGATTTCCCCCCAGGTCGCCAACGAGGTCCATGCTTCGAAGTTGTTGACGTCGGGCTGCTCGGGCAGAAGCCGGGGTCCGCCGTCGCGGATCTCGACGAACGGCTTGTGGAAATGGTCGTAGCCGAATATCGCGTCGGCGCCGAGTGATTCGGCATCCAGCACGGCTTGGCGCCACGTGGCGTAGTCGGGCGTACCGCCGGGCCAGATGTGTACACCGATTCGGGGATTGCGAGACATGTTTTCGAACTCCTTGCAGATTGTTGGGTTGGGCGGGGTGGACAGTCAGGAGATGGCGCCGCCGGCGTCGGCGCGGATTGTTGCTCCGGTCACGTAGCTGGCTGCCGGTGAGGCGAGAAACGCGATGACTTGGGCGATTTCGGCGGGATCGGCGGTGCGTCGCAGCGCGGTGCCCTGCCCCAGTTCCTCGACGCGATCACCCCAATCGGCGAGCACGCCTTCGGTGCGGGTCGGCCCGGGCGCCACCGTGTTGACTCGCACGTGTGGGCCGAACTCGACGGCCCAGGTGCGAGTCAGCGACTCCAGCGCCGCCTTGGACGCGCTGTAGACAGATGATTCCGCCACGCCCTTGGCGGTGGCGATGCTGGAGACGTTGATGATGCTGCCGCGGCCCTCGGCCAGCATGTGTGGGACCAATTTTGCGACCAGGAAGTACGCGCCGCGCACATTGGTGTTGAACACCGTCTCGAATCTGTCGACATCTTGATGCAGCGTCGTTGCGGTCGGAAAGGCAGCGGCGTTGTTGACGATGATGTCGACCGCGCCGACCGTGTCGACCAGTTGGTCGATCGATTCGAGGCTACTCAGGTCGGCGGCTATGAATCGGATGTTGCGGTTGTCTCCTAGTGAGGCGAGTGCGGCCTTGCCTTTCTGGGTGTCACGGCCGGTGATGATGACTCGGGCGCCTCGCTCCGCCAGGAGGCGGGCGGCTTCCAGACCGATTCCCGCGGTGCCTCCGGTGATGAGCGCGGTGTAGTCCTGTAGGTCTTGCATGGTCATTCCTTCGACGGCGCCGGAGCGGCGCAGGGACCGGGTGCTGGCCCGGTGGGCCAGGTTTCGGCTTCGCTGGAATCAACCGGCGCCGGTAAGCATCTATTGCCCGTACATCATTGGGATTTCCGATCACCCCATCGCAGATTGCGATGGGGTCCACCGATGAGTTCTCCTCCCTGACGAGGTCGAAACCCATGCGTCGAACGGAGCGCCACACCACTGAGCAGGAGGACCGGTGACGACGATTGAGCTCTATCACGAGACCTTTGGCAGGCCGGGGCAGCAGACACCGCTACTGCTTGTTCATGGCGGCGCGGGAACGATCGGCACGAATTGGGGCCACGCGATTCCCACACTCGCGGCCGATCGTCTGGTGATCGGAGTCGAGTTGCAGGGCCACGGTCACACACGCCACGCGGCACGGGCCTACACCTTCGAGAATTCCGCCGACGACATCGCAGTTCTGATCCGCGAGTTGGGTATTGACCGCGTCGACATCATGGGGTTCAGCAACGGCGGACCCACCGTGCTGCGATTCGCCCTTCGACATGCCGACCTGATCCGGCGCGCCGTCGTGGCGTCCGGCTTCTATCGGCGTGACGGAATGATCGACGGATTCTGGGACAACTTCGACGATCCCCAGCTCGACACGATGCCGGTCGCACTCAAGCAGGCCTACTCGGCGATCAATCCTGACCCGGCCGATCTGCATGCGATGTTCGAGCTCGACGTCTCATTGATGCGGGACTTCCGGGACTGGGACGATCGGGAGCTGGCGGCGCTGGTGGCACCCGTCCTGTTCGTCAGCGGTGACCACGACGTCGTCCTGCCCGAACACACGATCCGCATGGCGCGGCACACGCCGCACGGCCGGGCGCTGGTCCTACCGGCCGGGCATGGCGACTATCTGGGTGCCGTAGACGCCGGCGACGTGGACGCCCAACTCGCTCGCTCGTGTTTGGGCCTGATCCGCCGATTCCTCGACGAACGCGATTCATAGCCGGGCCGGAACCTTCGGCTACCGAGGCTGTTGCGGCGATGCGAGGCGGTGAGCTTACGGCCGCGAGCGGTGCCAGTTCATTGCTTGACCGGGTCGAGCGCCCGGATGCGTTGAAGACGTTCACCACGTTGGATCCGGATCAGGAACTGGCGGTGCTTGCGCATGTGATCGCGCGCGCCGGCGAGCGCACGAGCTCCCTGGCGATCTAGAGTTTCAGCGCATCAGGCTGAAGCGCCGCTAGTCATCGCCTCCGTCACCAGCACGCTCAGGTGCTGCCAGTAGACCCAGTCGGCGATCGCCGCGCGTTGCGTCGTCGCATCGGTGGCGGTGTGTGCGCGATAAAGGGCACATGCTTGAGCATGGTCTGCGTAGGTGATGAAGGCTTCCAGGTGCGCACTTGCGCGCTGGGGATTCGTGCTCATCAAGGGCTTGGTGACTTCGAACCACAAGGTGTCGGATTCATCGACGGGCGCAGCGGTGTCTGTCGGGGCGGCCGGTAACAGGTCGATGAGTCCTGAATCGCTGACGGAGGCGAGTCGGGTGGCCGCGGCGGGTGCGATCACCTCTAAACGATTGCGGCCCTGCATCTTCCCCGTGGCGGGAATATCGTCGGGCTGCAGGATGATCTTGGCGACGCCGGGGTCGAAGCTGGCGAACTGTGCTTCGGTGGCGACGACCGCGCGCAGTGAGGAGTTGCGGTGCTGGGCCCAGCCCTGCAGGGCGAGAATGGGATAGGTCGCCCATTTCGCACGTTCGGCAGGCGGAATCGTCTCATCGGCGGTGGCCATGTGGATGTGGTCGGGCAGGTGGACGTCGCCCGGGATATAGGCCAGCCCATAGCTGTTCGCGACGACGATGGCACCGTCGTTGATAACACCGGTGGCCCAGAAGAAGCCAAAATCGATGACGCCGACGTTGAGGACGGCGGTGATGTGGCGTGCGCGTGTCAGCGGGTCGCCGCCAGGCTGGCGGCGAAGGGCACCCGCTGTTGCCGCGGCGGCGATCGCATCGCGCTCGGCGCGGGCTGCAGATACCGGCACCGGTGTGGGTGCGGCGGCGGAGGTATTGGACGTTGATGCGGGCATGACGCCGGGGCCCACGGGTCCTGCCGCGCCGGCGCCGGGAGGTGTCGGACCGGCCGGCGGGGGAGTGGTCGGAGGACCCAGCGGTACGGGCGGAGCTGGGGCGCCGGCAGTCGGCGCGGCGGCACCGCCGCCCGATATGCCGCCGCCTGCAACACCACTCGAGGTGGATACCCCGGCCGCGGCGGCTGGGGGGAGTGCAGCGTTCGGCGCGGCGGGCGACGCTGGAGCCGCCGGAGGCGCGGGAGGAATGGCCGCGGTCGGAGGGCTGAGCGGTACCTGGCTGAACCCGGTTTGGGCAGGGGCCACCTTTGCGGCGCCAGATCCGGCAGCAGCCGGGTTGGCTGATTGTCCAGCGGCTGCAGCAGGATTACCGGCGGAGCCTGTTCCGCCGGTGCTAGGTGAACCTGGGCTCGATGTGCCTGTGGACGGCCCCGACGAGAGGCCGCTGGAACTTGGGCTGCCCCCGCTTACTGCAGAGGAGGGTGCGGAGCCGCCGCCGCCGCTGTTAACCGGCGACGCAGACGCGGCGGGCGCGGGAGCGGAAGGCGATTCGGCGGCAGGCGGTGCTGGGATTTCCCCGGCACGTGGCAGGGTCATGGGGCCACTAGGCAAATGACCCGTCGAGGCAGGCCGAGATCCGGCAATGCGGCCTACACGCTCGATTCTTGGACCGCTTCTTCCCGGTACTGCGTTTCCTGGATTGACTGCATCTGGAGGTGAATTGCCCGCGGGCGCAGGCACTTTCAGCAGTTGATCGAGAGCGTCTGCCGAAGGCTTCCAATTACCAAATGAAGTGAACGCAACCGCACTACTCACGACGCTGCGGTTTACACCGTTCACGGTCTGAATGATGGCTTCAATAGCGGCGTCGCGCTCTTCCGGTTTCATCCCAGGAGTGCTTTTGATTGTCTGGACAGCCGCTTGCGCCTCGGAGACGTAGTCGGCGATCTGCTTCTTGACCTCAGTGACGATTCCAGCAACGTGGTTGTACCAGGTAATCGCGTTGACTAACTGGTCTTGAACCTGCTGCATACTGGCGATGTTCTTGACGACGGCTCCGTTTGCCGACTCAGATGAGTCTCCGGACCACGCGGCCCCTGAGCCAAACAACCGCCGTTGCTGCGTATTCCACTCCTGAGAGACGCCATTGACCTCGCCAAGCTTTCTTCGCCAAGTCTCGGCACGGTCGCTTAAGGAGTCTTCATCGATATCCGGCCAGCCGCCACCAGCGAGCATCTGGTCGACGTACTCACCAGTGGGCTTGGGCTCACCCATGCGCTACATCCTCACTGCGAGACACGCGCCGTACACGATCGCCGACGCTTGCGTCGCTGTGCCATAGAGGTATTGGTCATTCGGGTTGTACGTCGGAAGGGCCGCAACATACGCGCGTAGATATACCGCAGCTAGTGCTGAAAAATCTTGCACTACTGAATTGCTGCTTTGTTGACCAAGCAATTCCATTGTGTCTGCGTATTTCTGGAGCACAGGTCTTGCCGCATCGGTCAGCGCCTTCAAACTAGGTGTCCATTGCGCCACAGGAAGTGTCGGATCTGTCTTACTCCAGTCTGCGATGTCTGCGTTAAACTTGTCGACCCCCGAGATCCACTCTTCACAAAGCGAGTTATAGGAAGTAAGAAACTGCTGCGGTCTGCTTGGGTTACTGAGTGGGTTAGTTGTGAATGGTGGGTCTGATGGAGCAACGAGCGGAAGACGGGAGGCCGCTGTACCAAACTGATCCGCGTCGCAGATGTAGGTGATCGCCAATGTGGCCGAAACGGCGACGCTCGCCAGGAAGTCATCCTTGGCCGTGTACAGCGGGACGCTGTTTGCATAGGCGCGTGCGTAGGCGATGAACTGTTCGTAGAGCTCGCGCATAACGCGATTCGGTGTCATCTTGACCAGAGGGACAGTGTGGTCGGCGGCTTCGTCGAATGCATCACCAACATCGGCGAACATCTTCCGCACTTCAGGCCGCCACGTGACGGCTGGCACTGACGGATCACGGTCGGTCCATCCGTTGCGTTGCCGGTCGGCCAGCGTGTTGTTGATAGGTGTCCATGGTGCACACGTCGGATCTTCCGTGATGATCTTCACCGGTCCGTCGTCGTTCGCGCTGGCGATGTCGGATGGTCCAGTCGGTGGCTTGGGTGAAGATGTCGGCGCATTGCTGTCCGAGCTGTCTCGGGTGAAAAATATTGTGGCGCCGATTGTTACCGCGATGACGACCAACAAGACCGCTGTGCCGAGTATCCATTTGAGCACCGCGCTGCGCTTCGCTGAACTAGGCGGTGGTCCCCATGGCTGTTGCGGCGGGGACGGGCGCCACTGATCGGGAGGCGGCATATTCATGACCGACCTCCCCCATCAGTGCTCGCTGTGCGTCCCATCCAATCCAGCCTAAGAGACGAATCGCATTGTCCGAGACGCCAGATTTGCCCCGCCGGGACCGCCTGTATGAGATCCAAAGTTATTCCCTCGGCTTGTCCGCGAGGTCGGTCGTGATCTCGGTGATCACCGCGTCCAGGCGCTCACGCTCCGCCTCGATCGACTCCGTCGCTTCCGCGTTCGCATTCTGCAGCGCCTCATTGAGACGGTCTTCGACCGTCTCGGAGCCCAGCCGCAACAAACCGTCCTGGATATAGACGTCCTTCAACCAGTGATGACCGTTGAGCGTCACCTCGACGGTCTCGGATTCATCAGCAGCCGTGAACGTTTCACTGTCCATCTTGGTCAGCTGCTCATCCATCAGCGACTGCAGACGCTCCGCCTGCCTGAGGACGGCTGCGACCTCCGGATGCATGTCCTCCGTCACTCCGACTCCTTCGCGCTCTCCGGCCTGCGCCGCCGATTACCGACCACGGCCTCCGTCCAGGGCCGGTCCTCGGTGTACAGGTCTTCGTCCTGGGCGACCTGTGGATTGCGCTTCTTCTCAGAAGCATGTCCGGCGCCGGCGGCGTGGGCCATCGGCGCCATACCCCCCATGCCCCCCATCGCGGCCCCTGGCGCAGTTCCCGCGTTGGCGGGCGCCGGACCTGCAGATGCGGCCGCCGTCGGCGCCGGCGCGACCGTCTCTGCACCGACCGCGGGTTGCAACGGCATGGCAGGTGCGCTGCCCCCGCCGCCACCCCCACCCGCGCCGGCCCCACCCCCACCGTGCGCGGCGGGGCGGACACTGGCACCGTGCGGCAGCTTCGGTTCCCCCCTGGGATTACCAGATCCCGCCAAGCCATCACCCGGTGAACCACCTGCGGGCGCGCCGCCGGACGGCGAACCACCGCCTGACGGCGAACCGCCGGATGGCGAACCGCCCGAAGGGGTGCCGCCTTGTGAAGCCTGCTGCGCCATCGCCGGTTCCCCGCCCCGCGACACGGCCGCCGCCGGATCCATCACGGTTTGACCGCCGGGTCCTTCCGGCGTCCCGCCACCCCGACGTTGTTCATCGCGGGACTGCTCAGCCGGCTGCCGTGCTCTTCGCGGATCGCCGTTACTCGATATCGGCGGCAAGGGGGTTGCGCCCTGGGGCGGAGGCGGCGGCGTCTGCGCCGCCACGCCTGCAACGTCTTTTTTGTACCCCTCGCGCACTTCCTCCGATTTGATGAACAGCTGGTGGTATCTGTCCTGCGCAACCTTCCACCGGACGCGGTCACCGGAGGCCCTGGCCGCCTCCCGTTCGCGCTCCGCCTGTTCGATCTCCTGCACCGTCGGATGCTGCGGTGCCCAATGATCGTGCGCATCGGCGAGTTGAGCGGCCTGAGCGGAGACCGAGTCATAGAAGTTGGCCAACCCATTCAGCCAGCCCTGGTGCTGCCGCAACGCTTGGCCCGCGGCTTCCGCGCCGGTGCCCTCCCAGTCGACACCGTTGAGCGAGTAGTTCTGCGACTGGGCCCGCAGCGTCGCGGCGAACGCCATTGCGGACTCAGCGTATGTGCGCATCGCTGCCGCATCGCCTGAGTGAATCTGTGCTGCAGCAGCTTTGGGATCGACATAGGCGTCGGCGTCGGCGGGGCTGCGGGGCGCGGGCGCCGGAACGGCCGGCTTGGACGGTGACAGGTTCGGTGTCGGCATCACCGGATCCAGCGGAACCTGTCCCAAGCTGTCGATGGTGGTGGCTGCGTGTGCATCCACCGTCGAGTAGGCGAGCGCGACGGCACCCATGGTCTCCGACAAGCGCACCGCCTCCGCATTCCCCGACGCCAGAAAGCTTTTCAGTGTCGCGACGTTCATGGAGACGATCGCCGACGCGTTGACAACGAAACTCAACCCGCACGGTGGCACCGGCGGAATCAGCGAGTCCTCCGGCTCCGTGCCCAACTCGCCTGCCTTCGCAAGAAGGTCCGTCGGCTCGACTCGGACTCCGTCCCCGCTCATCGTGCCTCCTCCCGACGCGTCGGTGCCATCGCTTCCAGCAAACTCACGGTCATTGTTCCAGAGCCACCTGATAGCGGCTTTCCTCGCGCGGATTGATCAGCCGGATCGGCAGCTGCTTGTGGCGCGGAGTATCAATAGAGTTGTGGCGCAGGACGACCCGACCGATACCGGGGTGCGGACCCAGATACGTGGTGGAGTTCGGCCACGAGACTTTGGCGACATCGCCGATGTTCCCATTGACGATCCCGGCGAACTCGCGGAGCTGCGGACTCAACGTAACCACCGCCCCGGCCGCAGCGGACCGGACCACGAACTGTGTGAACAGCCGGGAGTCACCCAGGTTGATGCTCACATCCACATCGTCGAACGGCATATACACCGGGTAACGGTCCGCCGTCTCGCCCACCAGCACCCCCGCCGACCCGACGGGTAATTCGTAATGCCGGTCGGTGACCGGCGTCTCACCCCGCATAGCGGCCAGCTGCCCACCGAACAGACACGAAAACCCACGGGGTGTAGTCGGATTCGCCAGGGTCGTCAACAGCACGGTAGTCGTCGGGGCGACGCCCGGCCGAATTCTCATCCGGGTGATCGTGTGATCTGCCCGCGCCGACCACCACGCGTCCGGTCCACCCGGGGCGCTGTAAGCGGCGGTGAAGGTACTGCGCCCCTTGATCGTCGACCACGTCTCGCGCTCGAAGCTGATGTCGGTCGCGTGATCGAAATCGTCGAAGCTGCGGCTGCACCGCGCATCCACGCCCAAGCCGGCGAGCTGATCGGCGATCCTCGTCGTCGACGAGACGAGATACCGCGCCAGCCCGGCGACCCCGGTCTCGCGCCGGAGCGCGGATTTGCGCGTCGTCTCCGGATCAGCCCGCAGGACAATCCACGTCCGCCGGTTCGCCGGTGCGGGATACGGCCCCACCACTTGCTCGTAGAGCGCGACGAGCGCCGACGGGGCGGTCTTGCCGGTTCGGTACCCCGCCGACACCACGTCGGCGGACAGGTCGGGACTGTGCGCTTCGAGCAGGCGCTCGACGGTGCGGGTATCCAAAACATCGTCGGTGAACGCATCTCCATTGACGATGACGGTCGGCGTGAACGGCCGGGGAATCAGTTCGATCAGCGACACCAGATGGTTGCCCTCCCACCGGACCGCCACGTGGTCACCCGGCATGACAGTGGCGCCCACCGCGGGCGCCGATGGCGCCCCGGGCGCGTGGCGGTGCCGTCGCCGCCACGAGAACAGCGCCGCGATCCAGCCGGTCAGGCGCCGGCCGCGGACGGTGACGAGGGCGGCCAGCGCGATGATCATCGCGAGCGTGACGCCGAGCCACAGGAGGTCGAGTCGGATGAACAGCAACAGGCAGCCGGGGATCAGCGCCGCAGCCGAGATCGCATGGCCAGTCGTGAAGCGCAGCCCGAACGGCGCGGTGAGGTTCTTCATCGGCGCCTCAGGGCACGGCGGGCGAGCACGGAGACTCCCAGACCCAGAGCCAGCGCGACCCAGGTGACCACAACGGCGGTGATCGGTCCCCGGTCCGGCGGCGGCGCATAGACCGGCGGCGGAAGCTGTTTGATCTGGTAGGGAACCGTCTCCGGGCCTGGCGGCACATCCCAGGTCAGTGCGGCGACGGGGTCGACGACCCCGGCGCCGACGTAGTTGTCGACGCCGCCACCCGGGTGCCGCGCGGTCGCGGTGATGCGGTTGATGATCTGGGCGGGGGTCAGATCCGGAAAGCGTTGCTTGAGCAGTGCCGCCAATCCCGACACGTATGCGGCGGCGAACGACGTGCCGCTGATGGGAATCGGGCCGTCCTCGCCCTGCAGCGCGTTGACCGGATTCCCGTCGTATCCCAGCGCGACCATGTTCTCGGCGGGAGCGGCGGCGCCGACCCACGGTCCCGAGACGGAGAACGGGCTCGGCTGACCGTTCGGGCCGATGCCGCCGACGGTCAACACCAGCGGCGAGTACCAGGCCGGGGAAACGATGTTCTGCACCTGACGCCATCCGCGTGGGTCGGCAGGCACCGCGGGATCGGGCGGCGGATTCTGTCGGCATTCCTGGCCGGTGTTGCCGGCGGCGACGACGATGACCGCGCCTTTGACGTTGACCGCGTAGTTGATCGCCGCGCCGACGCCACTTTCGTTGATCGGCCGAGTCACCTTGTAACAGGCGGCCTCGCTGATGTTGATCACCTGCGCGCCGGTGTTGGCCGCGTGCACGATGGCCCGTGCCAGGCTGCGAAGCGAACCCGCCGTCCGAGTGGTGTTCGGGTCGTTCGGGTCCTGGCGCGAACCGACCGGCTGAAAGGCGTCGGAGGTCTGCCGAAGCGACAGGATCCGGGCGTCCGGCGCCACCCCGACGAACGCGTCCGTGGGCGCGGGCCGGCCGGCGATGATCGACGCCGTCAGGGTGCCGTGCGCGTCGCAGTCGGACATGCCGTCGCCGGTGTTCGCGACGAAATCGCCGCCGGGTTCGGCGGGCACGCGCGGTGACCCTGTGACGCCGGTGTCGATCACCGCCACAGTTACGCCCGCCCCGGTTGCGAACTTTTGCGCTTCACTCAGCCGCAGGTAGTCGTTGGCCCACGGCTTGTCGGCAAAGTTGGAGTCCGGGAAGACGGTTGGCACCGCGCAAACACGTCGCTGTTCGGTTGGCTGGTCGGGTCCCGTGTCGTCGGGCGGCATGGCAGCGGCGTCGATCGTGGGTGGTTCGATCGCGCCGACGGGAGGTGCGCTCAACAGCGCGAGGATCAGCGCTGCGGAGAGCACACCGATGCGACGCACGCCTGCTCACCCCCCCGAGATATCTGACCGGCGTCCACTGTGCTGGACGGCACACAGCAAACCAAGCGCCGCACACGTGGCGGCACAAAGACTGACGTCAAGCCTACCGGCCCTTTTCACGCCGCAATCTTACGGGTGCGTCGGAGGGGGTCATTCCGCTTTCTTGTCCGGCCCTCGCCGCGACGTTTCGACGTCGATGTTCTTCAGAGGTCGGCCTGGGTTCGGCGGAGTGGCCGGTGACGTGAGCGGCGAGTTCTGATCACCTGGCGCCGGCGTTCAGGTCGCTCCGGGTGCGACACCCGGCGATCCTGCTTGTCCGCGATTTCAATGAAGCGATCGGGGCCGTAGCAACAGAGCGGCGGGTCTTCTGCTCGACTTGTCGCAAGGCCAGTGTCCACCTCCCAGCGACAATGTCGCTGGGAGGTGGACAGTCGAGATCCGTCCCAACGCGCGCGGGCGACGGCGTGGCGGAACCGGTCAGGCGTCGAGGTTCTGCTGAACCAATTCCGCGACGGTCGTCAGCGCCGCCTCGTCATCGGAGGCGATGGTGACCTGAGCGCCGTTACCCGCACCCAGCGTCATGATCATCAGCGCGGAGCCGGCGTCGACCGGCTCACCGCCGTCCATCGAGAGGGTGACGGGCACGCCCGAGTTGACGACGGCCTCGGCGATGATGGCAGCGGGCCGGGCGTGCAGTCCGATCGCCGAGCCGACGATGACGGTCTTGGTGGGCATTGGATCTCCTTAATGGTGGTGGGAGGTGGATGGATCAGGCGGCGGCCAGCGCGGGCTCTTCCTCGGCCCTGACGCTTTGTTTCGCGAACTGCTTGGCGGCGATGACGGCGAACGCGGCGGCTGCCGTTCCGACCCCCAGCGCGACCAGGAACCACAGCAGGTTGCCGATCGCGAAGAATACGAAGATACCGCCGTGCGGCGCCTTGAGTGTGACATCGAACGCCATGATCAGCCCGCCGGTGATGGCACCGCCGAACATCATGGACGGGATGACCCGCAGCGGGTCGGCCGCCGCGAACGGGATCGCGCCTTCGGAGATGAACGAGAGTCCGAGAAGGACTGCAGCTCGCCCGTTTTCGCGCTCCGGCTCACTGAACAGCCCAGGCCGCACGAAGGTCGCCAGCGCCATCGCCAACGGCGGTACCATGCCCGCGGCCATCACGGCGGCCATGATGCGCAGCGATGCGGGATCGGCGACGTTGAGGCCCGCGGTGGCGAAGGCGTAGGCCGCCTTGTTCACCGGGCCACCGAGGTCGAAGCACATCATCAGGCCGAGGATGACGCCGAGGATGATCACCGAGGTGCCCGACATGCCGGTGAGCCAGTTGGTGAGGCCGTTCGTGATCGCGGCCAGCGGCCGCCCGAGGAGCAGGAACATCAGCAGGCCGACGACCAGTGAGGCAACCAACGGGATGATGACGACGGGCATCAGGCCTCTGAGCCAGCGTGGGACGTCGATGCGGCTGATCGACAGCGCAGTGAAGCCGGCGATCAGGCCGCCGACGATACCGCCGATGAAACCTCCGCCGACGAAGACCGCGACTGCGCCGGCCGTGAATCCCGGTGCGATGCCGGGACGGTCGGCGATGGCGAACGAGATGTAGCCCGCCAGCGCCGGAACGAGGAACGAAAACGCCAGCCCGCCCAAGGTGAAGAGCACCGCGCCGAGGTATTGCATGAGACCGCCGGACGGCAGGTTCGTCAACGAGTTGGTGAGCGCGATGATGTTTCCGAGCGATTGGCTCTGGCCGTCGGGCTTGTTGGCGATGTCGTAGCCGGCCAAAAGGAACCCGAGAGCGATCAGCAGGCCGCCGGCGGCGACGAACGGGATCATGTAGCTGACGCCGGTGAGGAGGATCTGGCGAGTCCGCGTGCCCCAGCCGACGCCGCCGGCGGGGGCCGCCGCGGCGGCAGCGGAGGCTCCCGCACCGCCTTCCACCCGGGCCGCGTTGGGGCTGTCCGAGGCGGCAACGGCTTCGGCGACCATCTTGTCGGGTTCGTTGATGGCGCGTTTGACGCCGGAGGCCACGACCGGCTTGCCCGCGAACCGCGCCCGGTCCTTGACGCCGACATCCGTGGCGAAGATGACGGCGTCGGCCTTCGCGATCGTCGCCGCGTCTACGGGCGTGCTGCCCGATGAGCCTTGCGTCTCGACATGCATGGTGACACCGGCCTTCTTGGCGGCGGCGGCCAGCGAGTCGGCGGCCATGTAGGTGTGTGCGATGCCGGTCGGGCACGCGGTGATCGCGATCAGGGTCTTGGCCGCGGGCGCGGGCACCGGCGGCGCGGCGGGAGCGGGCTTGTCAGCCGTGGGCACCGGATTCACCACACCGTCGACGAGAGCCACCACCTCGTCGGCGCTTGATGCGTTGCGCAACGACTCGACGAACTCCTTACGCACCAGGGCGCGAGCCAGGCTGGACAACAGCTTCATGTGTTCGGCGCCGCCGGCTTCCGGGGCGGCGATCAGGAACGCCAGATCTGCAGGCCCGTCGGGAGCGCCGAAGTCGACGGCCGGACTCAGGCGGGCGAACCCGATCGAGGCGGTGTCGACGTAGGGGGAGCGACAGTGCGGAATCGCGATGCCGCCGGGAAGACCGGTGGCAGACTGCTCCTCGCGCGCCATGGCGGCGGCGACGAGGCCCTCGGGGTCGGTCGTGCGTCCGGCATCGGCGAGCCGGCCGACCAGCCGACCGATCACGGTCTGCTTGTCGCCCTCGACGTCCACGTCGAGGAGCACCAGTTCGGTGTTGATGATCGGCTGCGAGGCGGTGCTTGTCATGGCGATACTTTCGTGTCGGTTGTTACGAGGTGACGGGAGTCGACGAGATCGGCGAAATCGGGTTCACCCGAACGGCGTTGAGGTCGATCTGGGCGGCAACGGGCAGAGCGGAGCCGGGCAGTGCGGCCGCGGCGCTGCCGTAGGCGACGGCCATCTGCAGGCACTGCGGGGGGACGGCGCCACCGACCTCGGCGCGCAGGTACCCGGCCAGCGACGCGTCTCCGGCGCCGACGGTGCTGCGCGGCACGATCGGCGGCGGGGTGGCCATCCAGCTGCCGGTGCGGTCCACCAGAACCGCGCCGGCCGCTCCGAGGGTGGTCAGTACCGCACCGACGCCCCGATCGATCAGCTGGCAGGCAGCGGAGATCACCGGCTCTGGATCACCTTGAGCCACAGCGGCTTCCAGCGCGTGCGGTAATACCCCGACCACACCGGCCAGTTCTTCGGCGTTCGGCTTGATCAGGTCGGGTGCGGCGCGGTCGAACGACGCCACCAGCGCGGTCAATGGTCCGTCTGACGTGTCGACCGCCACCTTGCAGTCGTAGGCGGCGAGCCGCGCGACCGCCTCGGCGTACCAGTCGTCGGGCACGCCGGGTGGCAGGGAACCCGACAGCACCACCCACGCGGCGGACTCGGCGCTGGCCACCATGAACCGCATCAGCGCGTCCAGCGCCACCGCGTCGAGGTGCGCACCGGGCTCGTTGAGTTTGGTGGTGGTGCCGTCGTGTTCGGTGATCGCCAGGTTGGTCCGCACGGCGCCGCTCGATGGCACACAGGTGAACGGCACCGCACCGGATTGCAATGCGGCCACCATGGGGTCGTCGCCCGGGGCGGGCAGCACGGCCACGGCTTCCAGGCCGGCCAGCGTCAGGGCCCGCGCGACGTTGACGCCCTTGCCGCCCGGCTCGCTGGTCACGGAGCCGACCCGATGGACTGCCCCGCGCGTCAACGGCCCGGCCAGCGTGACGGTGCGGTCGATACTCGGGTTGGGCGTGACGGTGACGATCATGCGGGGCCTCCGGCGCAGATGACCTCGACGCCTTGATCGGTGAACTGGGCACGGTTGGCGGCGCTGATCTCCGAGTCGGTGATCAGGGTGTCGACACTGGACAGCGGAGCGAAGCTGACGAAGTCCTCGCGGCCGACCTTGGACGAGTCCGCGGCCACCACGACGTAATTGGCGGATCGGACCATGGCCCGCTTGATCGCGGCTTCGTCGCTGTCGGGGGTGGACAGCCCGTGGCGGACGCTGATGGCGTTGGTGCCGATGAAGGCGATGTCGACCCGCAGGGTGTCGAGGACGCGCAGGGCCTGGTCGCCGACCGACGCCTGCGTCAGGCCCCGCACCCGTCCGCCGAGCATTTGCAGTGAGACCGACGGCATGGTCGCCAACCGCCCGGCGATCGGCAGGGAGTTCGTCACCACGACGAGCTCACGATCGGTCGGCAGATGAGCCGCGATGCGCGCGGTCGTGGTGCCGGCGTCCAGGAGCACGCTCGCGCCGCTCAGCGGAAAGAACTCGGCGGCCGCCGCGGCGATCGCCTCCTTGTATTCGGCGCGCGTGGTCTCCCGATCATCGACGCCCGGTTCGACCAGATGCAGTGCGCGCACCGGGACGGCCCCGCCGTGCACGCGGCGCAGCACGCCCGCCCTGTCGAGGACGGCGAGGTCGCGGCGGACCGTCTCAGTGGTCACGTCGTAGGCCTGAGCCAACTCGGTGACCGAGGCGCGGCCCTGGGCGAGCACCAGCGAGGCGATCGCTTCCTGACGTTCTTCGGCGTACATCTGGCTCCGTTTGTGTGGAAATCGGCCCGTTTGGATTTGGTTATATTTGGTTTTACTCCCGTTCGTGTTGACTTGTCAATCTTTTCTTGTAATCTGCTTCACATGACCGCTTCCTCACCGCCTGCCTCACCTCCCACAGCCGATAACGCCGCCGGCTACCCGGCGGGCACTGTTCTGCATGGGGTCCCTGTCGTCGCGGGCGTGCAGTACGCCCCGGTGATCCGGCCGGGCCGCCTGCCGGTGTTCGACGACGCGGGCGCCGATATAGAGGAAAGCCAGCGGCCCGCCGAAGTGCAGCGATTCGCCGCCGCAGCCGCCACCGTGTCCGGTCGGTTGCGGGACCGCGCCGCGCACGCCACCGGCGCGGCCTCCGAAGTGCTCGCCGCCACGGCCACGCTCGCCCAGGACCGGGCCTGGCTGGGTGCCGCCGAAAAGCGCATCAAAGAAGGAGCACCCGCGGTACGGGCGGCGATCGGCGCGGTCGAACAGTTCGTCGGCATGTTCACCCAGATGGGCGGGCTGATGGCGGAACGCGTCACCGACCTTCAGGACATCCGCGACCGCGTGCTGGCCGAGCTCAGCGGGCTGGCCGAACCCGGCGTCCCGCTGCCGGACGCGCCGTCGATCCTGTGCGCCGAGGACCTGGCGCCGGCCGACACCGCGGGGCTCGACCCCGCCCTCATCGTCGCGCTGGCGACCACCCTCGGCGGGCCGACCAGCCACACCGCGATCATTGCCCGCCAACTCGGCATCCCCTGCGTCGTCGCCGTCGACGGCCTGGACGCGGTCACGGCCGGCACGCGGGTTCTCGTCGACGGAACGCTCGGCACCGTCACGGTGTCACCGGACGAAGCTGAGGCGGCCGACGCCGTCGCCCGGGCCCAGCGCGAGGCCGCTCGCGCAGCGCAATGGTGCGGCCCCGGCGCCACCGCCGACCGGCATGTGGTCGCCGTTCTCGCCAATGTTCAGGACGGCGCCGCCGCCCGCTCGGCTCGTCAGACACCGGCCGAAGGCGTCGGCCTGTTCCGCACCGAACTCTGTTTCCTGAACCGCGAGACCGAACCCACGGTCGCCGAGCAGACAGACATCTACGCCGAGGTGCTCGACGCGTTCGCCGGCCAGAAGGTGGTCATCAGAACACTCGACGCCGGCTCGGACAAGCCGCTGAAGTTCGTCGGGCACCCTGACGAAGCGAACCCCGCGCTGGGCGTGCGTGGCATCCGGATCGCCGCCGGCAACCCCGGGCTGTTGGACCGTCAGCTCGAGTCCATCGCGGCCGCCGCCGACCGCACCGCCAGCCGGCCGTGGGTGATGGCGCCGATGATTGCCACCGCAGAGGAGGCCGAACACTTTGCCGCCCGGACCCGTTCGCACGGACTCACGCCGGGCGTGATGATCGAGGTACCCTCTGCCGCGCTGATGGCCGCTCGCATCCTCGAGCACGTCGACTTCCTGTCGATCGGCACCAACGATCTCGCCCAGTACACGATGGCCGCCGACCGGATGTCCGCCGAGCTCGCGACGCTCACCGATCCGTGGCAGCCCGCGGTGCTGGCGCTGGTGGCGATGACGGTGCGGGCCGGCGCCGCCGCGGGCAAGCCGGTCGGTGTGTGCGGGGAGGCTGCCGCCGACCCTGTACTCGCCTGCGTCCTGACCGGGCTGGGTGTGACATCGCTGTCGGCCGCGGCCGCCGCGGTTCAGGGTGTCGGTGCGAAGTTGGCGTCGGTCTCGCTGCAGCAGTGCCGCGACGCCGCCGACGCCGTACTCGCCACCGCCACGGTCGCCGAGGCCCGTGCCGCCGCGCTGGCCGTACTAGGTGTGGTCTAGTGACCAGTGACCTGACCGCCCGATTGGCCAAGGAGAAGTTCGTCTCCCTGACCACGTACAAGAAGAACGGTGATGCGGTCGCCTCGCCGATGTGGATCGCCCGCGACGGCGACGCGCTGGTGATGTGGACACCGGCCGAGACGTGGAAGGTCAGGCGGGTGCGCCGCGACCCGAGGGTGCGGCTGAGCGCGTGCGGGCGCACAGGCCGGGTCGATATCCGCCAACCGGCGCTGACCGGACAGGCCGAGTTGATCGACGACGACCGCGAAGTGTTGCGGATCGAATCGATCATCAAACGCAAGTACGGCCTCGTGTACCGGCTGATGACCGTTGTCGAAACGATCGCCGCCCGCGGACGCAAACCTCGGGTGGGGCTTCGCATCTCAGCGCTGCGGCCGGCGTGACGCCGGGCCCGGACTACCGCAGCGTCGGACGGACACCGGAGCGCCGCGCGATCTCTCCGTCGACGATTTCGGTGATTGCGTTGAGCGGGTCGGACCGGGTGATCTCACTCCCCAGCTCTCGGGCACGTGCACGGTAGGAGTGGACGTCGCGTACCCGTCGTACGGCCGCCGCGATATCAGCCACCCGCGGCCGGGCACTTCCCAAATTCACCCCGAGTCCGAAGTGCGCGACGCGAGCGGCGACCTCGGACTTGTCGGCCGACTCGCCGGCGACGACCAGCGGCACGCCACACCGCAATGCGTGGTGAACTCCGCCGTAGCCGCCGTTGGTGATCATGACATCGACGTGGGGCATCAAGGCCGAGTACGGAAGCCAGTCGCAGACCAAGGCATTCGCTGGTAGCCGGATCTGCGGCCGGTGGCCGTCGCGGCGCCCGGTGGTCGCGACCACGACAACGTCATCGTCATCAGCGAGGGCCGCCAGGCTCGGACCGATCAACTGGTCGAGGTCAGTGTTGTCCAGCGTGCCCTGCGTGACGTGGACGACGACGCCGGCGGTTTCGATGGCATTCCACCATTCGGGTGCCTCGAATGTGTCTGCGTTGTCGTGGAAGACGGGTCCGACAAAGTCGACGCCGGCCGGAAGATCAGCCCGCGGGTACTCGAACGACGGCACGGTGAGTTGCACCATTCGGTCCGCGAGACGCGGCCAGTCCACCAGCGCTTCGCTACTGGGCGGGGAACCGGCGCCCGCCAGCGCACGGTTCAAGTCGGCTTGGACGCCGTGAAGCATCCGCCGGTGGACACGGTTCAAACCGGAGTAGTCGGTGTCGGCGCGCGGTGCCCACCCGATACCGAAAGGTGGTGCCGCAGCGCTGGAGAGGGTGAGTGGTCCGACTCCGCACACGATGAGTGCCGGCCGTGCGCGAGTTGCACAAAGCAGCGGCAACGCCCCAGTGAACGCCAGGTCGACGAGCACAGCGTCGACGGATTCTCGGCGGATGAGGTTGTCGAGCGACGCATACTGGGCGGCCAACGGCGCAATGAAGGTGGCCTGCATCTCGCGGCGGCCGCGGGCATAGCGGCGCAGCAGACTCGGCAGCAGCTGGAGCGAAAGCGATTCCGCCAAAGCCTGGTCCACGCAACCGTCGGACGGGAGGACTGCGAAGTCCACACCCACGGCCTGCACCGCCTCGCGATACGCCTCGCCGGTGAGCAGCCAGACTTCGTGTCCCGTCCTTCGAAGGTGCGCGGCGATCTGCAGCATGGGCTGCACATGGCCGGACAGAGGGCTAGCCGCCAGGGCTATGCGCGCCAATGGACCGCCCTTCGCGTCAGCGGTTCAGCGGAATCGAAATCACGCGGCTGCCAATGGCCTTGACGTTGTCCGGCAATATCCGGGCAACGGTTCCGAGCACCTTGGAACTGACCGAGCCACCCACGACTTTCTGGTCACCTCGCATGAGGGCCTCGAATCCCTGGCGCGCTACCTGCGCCGGATCGTCCTTGCTCATCTTGCCGACTGGTGTCTCATCCATCTTGGCGCGGTGGAAGAAGTCGGTGTCCGTCGGCCCTGGCATCAACGAGGTGACCGTGATCCCGGTGTCGCGGAGCTCGTCTCGCAGCGCTTCGGCGAAGGACTGCACGAAGGACTTCGATGCGTTGTACACCGTCTGGTAGGAGCCCGGCATCATCGAAGCCACCGACGAAGTGAACAGCACCCTGCCCGCGCCGCGATTGGCCATGTCGCGCAACACCAGCTTGGCAAGATGAACGGTGGACCGCACATTGAGGTCGATGATGCTCAGATCGTCGGCGAGTTCCGTCGCGAGGAACATGTCGCCGCGACCGATACCGGCGTTGAAGGCCGCAGCGGTCAGCTCGCGACCTCCGTCGACGGCACTGTCGTAGAGATGGGCGACGCCTTCGGCGGTTCGCAGATCGACCTGGACGGGCTGAACTGCCGCGCCATGCTCGGCGAGCAGACCCGGCACGTCGCGGATACCGTCGTCCTCGGCTGCGACGACCAGGTCATAGCCGTGCTGCGCGAAAAGGCGGGCAAGTTCCAATCCGATACCACTGGAGGCACCGGTAACCAATGCGAATTCGGTTTGAGCCATGCCCCTGCACCTACCCGGCGGCGAGGCGGCGAAACCGAGACCGACGCTGACGTCACTTATGGAATAATGCGGACTGCAGTCCGGTTACTTGTCTCATGCCAGCCATCACTGCAGACACCTTGACTCTTCCGCGGATCGCGGAGCCCGCAGCATCCGACACCGAGCGACCGGTGCGGTCCATCACCGCCGGACCGCGCGGTTACGAAGGTGAGGGATTTCCCGTCGTGCGCGCATTCGCCGGAGTCAGCGCCGCCGACCTCGACCCGTTCGTCCACATGGACCAGATGGGCGAGGTGGAATACCAGCCGGGTGAGCCGAAGGGCACCGACTGGCACCCGCACCGCGGCTTCGAAACCGTCACGTACATGATCGACGGACGCTTCGCGCACCAGGACTCGCACGGTGGCGGCGGCCTCATCACCGACGGCGCCACGCAATGGATGACCGCCGGGTCGGGCATCCTGCACATCGAGACGCCGCCGGCCGAACTGGTGGAGAGCGGCGGCACCTTCCACGGCATCCAACTGTGGGTGAACCTGCCGAAGAGGGACAAGTTCGCGACGCCGAAGTACCAGGCGATCGAGGGCGGCCAGGTGAAGTTGCTGTCCTCGGACGACGGTGGAGCGTTGCTGCGCATCATCGCCGGCGACGTCGGCGGACAGCAGGGGCCCGGTTCGACGTATACACCGATCACCCTGGCGCACACGACCATTGAGCCGGGTGCGCGGTTGAACATCCCGTGGAACCGCGACTTCAACGCGTTGGTCTATGTGCTGTCCGGCCGCGGATCGGTCGGGCCGATCCGCCACCCGATTCAGCAGGGACAGCTGGCCGTATTCGGACCCGGCGACCGCATCAGCGTGGCCGCCGACGAGTCGCAGGACTCCAACCGGCCGGCGCTGGAGGTGCTCATCCTCGGGGGCAAACCCATTCGCGAGCCCGTCTTTCACTACGGGCCCTTCGTGATGAACTCCAAGTCCGAACTGGTCCAGGCGCTCGAGGACTACCACGCGGGCAAGTTCGGCGCCATCCCGCCGGATGCGCTGATGCCGCACCGTCCGTTGGGCTAACTGTCGCGGGGCGGCGGCGACTGCAGCGTCGGCGCCGCCGCCGCCAGGATGTCGTCCCGGTCTCCGTTCAGCGGCGGATAGATTCGCTCCGTGTTGATGACCTGTTTGGTGGCTTTGGCAACCTCTCCGCTGGCGGCCACCTGCCGGTCCCACCCCTCGGTGTACACCGCGCCCGCGGGACCCAGATCCAAAACTGTGACATACCAAGGGATTCGAAGAGCCATCATGGGCTCGCCCAGCAGGTCGCTGATCACGTTGTATCCCGCGAACCGGCCCATCGGCCTACTGTGCTGGCACGACATCACCGACAGGTGGGTGTCATCCATCCGTGCGGCCGCCACGTCTCCGGCGGCGAACACATTCCGCAGGCCCTCGACACGCAGGTAGTCGTCGACCTGAAGGCGGCCGAGACGATCACGTTCGACGCCCAGGCCGGCGGTCAGCGGGTTGGCGCGCATGCCCGCACACCACACCACCGTCGACGCCGGCAGCACTTCGCCCGTTGAAAGTGTCGCCCCACCGTCGTCCACGGCGGCGACGCCGACCCCGCACCGGGTCTCGACTCCGACCGAGCCCAGCGCGGCCTCGATGACCGGCCGCGCCGCGGTGCCCATATCCGAGCCGACATGAGGGCTGTGGTCGACGAGGATCACGCGGGCATCGGTATCCGGGAACAGCGCCGCCAACCGTGCGGGCAACTCGGTGGCGGTCTCGATGCCGGTCAAGCCGGCGCCGACCACGACGACGGTGGCGGCCGCGGCCGTGTGATCGCCACCGCCCAGGTCCGCCAGATGCCGCTGCAGCGCGGTGGCGCCGTCGTAGGTATCGATGTCGAATCCGAACTCGCGCAGACCCGGGATGTCGGGTTTGGCCACCTGGCTGCCCAGCGCGAGCACCAGCCGGTCGTAGGTGCGCACCCCGAGCGCGGTGGTCACGGTGCGGGAACCCGGGTCGATCGCCGTCACGTCGGCCGCGAGGTGCCCGACCCCGACCGGATCCAGCACCTCGCCCAGCGCGATGCGGCACGGCGACAGGTCGGCTTCGTAGTTGCGGACCCGGATGTCGTGGTAGGGCAAAGAGCTGACGACGGTGACCGTAACGTCGCCGGGTGCGGCGCCGAGTTCGTCGAGCCGTCTGGCGGCACCGAGGGCCGCCCACAGACCGGCGAAACCCGAACCGAGAACAAGGACTTCGCTCATCCGGCCGACGCTACCTGCCCGGCGCTCGTCGGGTAGAGAAGCTCGAGCTCGCCCAGGTTGGCCGCCACGGTCGTCAGGGGCAGCGCCGCCGACACCGCCAGACCACCATCGGTGGCCTCCGCGCGCAGCGCGATCACGAAGTCGTCGCTGATGGGTGCGTGCACGGGCGCACCCCCTTCGGTCAACCGGACACAGATCGCGTCGGCGTGCGCCTCGAGCACATCGCAGGTTCTGGGGTAAACCCCCAGCGGTGGCGGGACGATGTCGGCGATCAACTCTGCGGCGGCGCGCAACCGGATCGCGCGGTTGGCGGAGTGCACCACCGGAGCGCGCCGGTCCGTCGCCCCGCCCGTCTCCGAAAGATACTGACGCACTGCGTCATCGAGTGTTCGCGAAGCCTCCATCGCGGCGCGGCTCAGCGCTATCACCCGATCCGTCGCCTCTTCGGACGCGCCGTGGGTGACCCGCAGCACGGCGGCCTTGAGCAGTTGTGTGCCTGCCGCAAAGGCGCTGTCCGTCGCCTTGGTCACCGTCGCCGCCGCGCCTCGCGGCCACAGCAACACCGACACCATGACACCCACGAGGCCACCGACCAACACATCCTCGACGCGCAGCAGGCCCACCTGCCAGCCGGTCGGCACGATCAGGTTGAAGTTGATCAGCACCATCATCGTGAACGCGGCCTGCCCGGCGATGAACGACGCGACCTCGGGAACGTAGGCAGAGCCGAACGCCACGACCGGCAACAGCGTCCACATCACGGCCGGGTCGACACCGACCACTTCGATGACGACCACGCCCAACAGGAAACCGAGCGCCGTGCCCGCCACTGCGCGCAGCACCCGGGTGCCGGTCGTGAGCGCGCTGCTGCGCAGCACCGACAACGCGCCGAGCACCACCCAGAACCCGTGCTGAACCGGGAACACATGGGTGACGGCAACCGCCAGCGCCAGACCGAGGCCCGTCCGGACGCTGTTGCGCAGCACGACCGCGCGGGTGGTCACGTATCCCTTGGTGATGGCGGCGACCGCAACGGTTTCCGGCAGCACCCAATCCGCCGTGCCGGTCTTCGGTAGTCGACGGCCGAGCACCCGAGCCCACACCGGCCGGGCGTCTGCGATCGCCGCGTTGCGGATGATGCGGCCCGTGACGCCGACCGTCGCCGAGAACGTGCGACGGGTCAGCAACCTGCGACCGATCTCGACCGCGATGAGGTCGTGGGGTTCGGCGAGAATCTCGACGATGTCCTCGCGGTAGCGTCCCTGCGCGATCGACCGCTGCTCGGCCAGCGCCGCGTCCAGGTCGGCGCCCCTGCGCGCCCGCTCGGCGGCATCGGAGATGCTCAGTACCGCTGCCGAATCCCGTAGCACCCGGACCAGGGGCGCTTTGAGGTCGCCGAGTAGGGCGCCGGTGTCGTCGGTGATCTGGTCGGACAACCAGCCGAGGTCGTCGACGACCCGCACCAACGCCCGACTGCCCGCGGTGAGCGCGACCGGCCGGAAATCCGCGCCCACGAAGTTGTCCCACAGCGCGTTCATGGCCCGGTTGACGTCCTTGGCCGACCCGGTGCCCTCCAGACTGTCGGCGAGCTTCTGACACACCTCCACAGCGTGGCGACGCAGATCGTCGTGGTGGCGCGGCGGAAAGAGGAACAACGACGCCGGGACACACACGGCCAGGGCGATCAGCCAGCCCAGCAGCCGCTCCGGGATCGGGCCCACGGGCGTACAGGCCGGAAGGACGAACGTCAGCAGTGTGGCCCGCTGGCCCGCGGCGAAGCTCTCGCTCAGCACCCCCGAGAAGGTCACCGCCACGCCGAGCAGGAACATCGCCGCCACGCTGATTCCCGGGTGTGGCGACACCAGGGTGCCCAGCACGATGAGGGTGGCGCCGTTGATCCCCAGCCCGGCGAAGGCGAGCGCGCGGGCCGGCCGGTTGCCGGGGAAGTCCGCCATGATGAGCAGCGCCACCGACCCGAAGATCGTGAACAGCGGTGTCTGTGAGTCACCGGCGATCGCGAAACTGATCGCCGCTGCGACGGGAAGCATGATGGCCGCCCGCCCCGCCCGCCGCAACGCGTCATGCTCGGGATCGCGCTGGCGGATCCGGTCCGTGAAGCGATGCCAGAGTTGCATGCGTCCGGTGTCGCCGGCCGCGCTAGTCACCGTCGGGCACCGAGGCGAACCGCCCGCAGTCGAGAGCGTCGATCAGCTGGCCGGCGATCCACTCGAGGGCAGCCGCGTCGCGGGGCAGTGTCGCCTGCTCGTAGCCGAGGTCGGACAACACGTCGAGACCGGTCTCGAAGTACGACTCACGCGAAACGACGCTCGCCATGGCAGCTCACCCTAATGCGCGATCGGTGTGGAGGCCGAGGGCCCGCCGGGAAAGGTTACGAGTGAACCCACCGAGCGTTCGGTCGTCCGCTCAGCCCGAGAGTATTTGCTGGTAGGGCATGCTGGGGAGGACTAACCGGCGGCAGCTGTCTGAGTGCCACGTGAGCTGTGGCACAATTTGACCGTGCCGCAACATACGGCGAGTCGAGGTCCGGGTCGTCCACCCGCAGCGAAGGCAGCTGAAACGCGAGAGCGCATCATACAAGCGGCTCGCGAGGTGTTCAGCGAACTCGGATACGACGCAGCCACCTTTCAGGCCATCGCGATCCGCGCCGACCTCACCCGTCCTGCGATCAATCACTATTTCGCGAGCAAGCGCGTCTTGTGGACAGAAGTTGTCGAGCAAACCAACGCTCAGGTGGTCAACGCCGGCATGGCGCGAGCGCAGAGCCGAAATGATTTGCTGGGGCGGCTGTCCGCATTCTTTGCCGCAGCGATGCAGGCCGATACCGAAGACCGCTCAGCGGCGGCATTTCTCGTCACCTCGGTCCTGGAGGCGCAGCGCCATCCCGAGCTGAACAACGACGAGCACGACTCGCTGAAGAACTCACGTGCCTTCGTGGCCTGGGCGGTGAACGACGCAATCCAGCGCGGTGAGCTCACCACCGACACCGATGTCAACCAACTCGTCGAGATGCTGGTGGCGGTGATGTGGGGGATGGGCTTCTACGCCGGCTTCGTGGGCGATCGCACCGAACTGTCGTCGGTGGTGCACAAGTTCGAATTGTTGATGGCGAACAAACTCTGGCACCTCCACGAATAGTCGCTCGCCAGAAGTGATCTAGCCCACAGTTCATCTAGCTCTGCTAACTTTTTGTCTAGCATAGCGAAGGAAATGACTGATGTGAGTGACGTGCGGCTGGCCCGCACAGATGGTGACAGCTGGGACATCACCGAGAGTGTCGGTGCGACGGCGCTGGGCGTTGCGGCCGTCCGAGCCGCCGAGACGTCCCGCCCCGATGCACTGATTCGCGACGACTTCGCGTATCTATTGGCCGCGTCCGCCGGTCCAGCCTGGGCGCAGATGGCGAGCAGCGACACCGCTTGGCTCGGTGACGACGGGTACGGCCGCCGGATGCACGAGATGGCGCGCGACTACCAGGCGGTGCGCACGCATTACTTCGACGCCTACTTCGACGCCGCGAGCCGGGCCGGTATCCGGCAGGTGGTGATCCTGGCCGCCGGACTGGACTCCCGGGCCTATCGCATCGACTGGCCCTCGGGCACAACAGTATTCGAGATCGACCAGCCCAAGGTCTTGGAATACAAGTCCGCTACGCTGGACGCGCACGGCGCGGTGCCGAAATCACGCCGCGTCGCAGTGCCGGTCGACCTGCGCGACGACTGGCCCGCGGCGCTGATCGACGCCGGTTTCGATCCGGCGCAGCCGACGGCATGGCTGGCCGAGGGCTTGCTGCCCTACCTGCCCGGTGCGGCCCAGGACCGGCTTTTTGCGGTGGTCACCGAGCTCAGTGAGGCCGACAGCCAGATCGCGGTCGAGGCGTTCAACCTGCAGCCGTCGCAGTTCACCGAGGAGAAGAGGAGCGAGCGCCGTGAGCGGAGCGCGCACCTGCGCGACCGGCTGGGTCTGGATATCGACGTCGACGCGTTGATGTACACCGACGAGGAGCGTGCCGACCCCGCGGCCTGGCTGTCCGAACACGGTTGGCGCGTGGACGCGGTGCCGAGCGCGACCGAGATGGCCCGCCTGGGCCGGCCCGCCGGCGACGAACTCGCCGGCGAGGGGATGGACAGCGTGCTGTTGCGCGCCCGGCTGGAGGGACCCCCTCGATGAGCACGTTGCGCACCGCAGACGACACCTGGGACATCGCGACCAGCGTGGGATCGACGGCCGTGATGGTCGCGGCGGCGCGGGCCGCCGAGACCGAGCGGGCGAACCCACTGATCCGCGATCCGTACGCGAGAATTCTGATCGCCCAAGCGGGGACCGGGCTCTGGGAACGGATGGCCGACGAGGACTTCGCCGCCAAGGTGGCCGACATCGACGCCGAGGTCGCCACGATCTTCGAGCACATGGGCAGCTATCAAGCCGTGCGGACGCATTTCTTCGACGCCTTCTTCGCCGAGGCGGTCGCGGCGGGCATCCGGCAGGTCGTGCTCCTGGCTGCCGGACTGGACTCACGCGCCTACCGGCTGCCATGGCCGGCAAACACCACCGTGTACGAGATCGACCAACCGAAAGTCCTCGAATACAAGGCCGCCACGCTGGCCGAGAATGGGGCGACGCCGTCGGCGCAGCGTCACGAGGTACCGATCGATCTGCGCTTCGACTGGCCAAAAGCCCTGCGCGACTGCGGTTTCGACGCCGGGGTGCCGACCGCCTGGCTGGCCGAGGGGCTGTTGATGTACCTGCCCGCAGACGCCCAGGACAAGCTGTTCGAACACGTCACGCAGCTCAGTGCGGCGGGTAGCCGCATCGCGGTGGAGACCGTCGGCACCCATGCCCAGGAGCATCGCGACCGGATGCGGGAACGGTTCGAGCGCATCGCCGAGCAGTTCGGCGTCGAGGAGACACCCGATGTGCAGGGCCTCATGTACGAGGACCCCGACCGCGCCGATGTCGGCGAGTGGCTCGATGAGCACGGCTGGCGGTCCAAGGGCATCACCTCCGAGGAGGAGATGCGCCGACTGGGCCGGTGGGTGCTGCCCCCGGAGGACTCCGACGGGGACGCATTCTCGACATTCGTCACCGCCCAACGCGGGTAGGTCCACGGCGGCGCACACCCGACAGCGCCGGTTTGACGCGTGCACAACGCGTTCGGCGAACACTCCGCACGGATCGCCGGCCGGTAGGCCGGTGCTGCCGAAAGCAACCGCCGACTGCCAACTGGCGATCTCCCTTGCGCGGCATGCGCAAGTGGAGAACGAGGACAGCGCGACTGAAGGGTGATGATTGCCACTCGGACCGTTACGCCGTACTGTGACTCACATAGTGGGTGAAAGCCTGCATGATGAGTTTTGCGGATGCGTGCGCATAACGGCAAAGCGTGACCGAGGAGAACACAGATGACGACGGTGTCGCCGAATAACAAGACGCTGTTGGCCGACATCGGTCAGCAGCTCGACCGCTTGCCGATCGGGACGATGCACCGCAAGGTGGTGGTGGCGATCGGCCTCGGGCTGTTCTTCGAGATGTACGAGATCTTCCTGTCGAGCACCATCAGTACCACGCTCAAGACCCAATACGACCTCAACGGCACCACGCTGAAGCTGCTGCTGGCCTCATCGTTTCTGGGAATGTTCATCGGCGCGGCCGCCCTGGGTCGTCTCGCCGACAGGATTGGGCGCCGCCGCGCCTTCCTTTTCAACCTGGTCTGGTTCTCGCTGTGGACCCTGATAGGCGCCTTCTCCCCGACCCCGTGGTTCTTGGTCGTCACCCGGTTCCTGGCCGGCGTAGGGGTGGGCGCGGAGTATCCGGTCGCTGACGCCTACCTGTCCGATGTGCTGCCCAAGGCCCATCGCGGCCGATTGGCGGCGTGGGCATACACCTGTTCTTTCGTCGCGGTGCCCGTCCTGGGATTCCTCTCGGTAGGCCTGACCGAGCACAGCCTGTTCGGCATCCCCGGGTGGCGGGTGCTTCTGGTGATCGGGTCCGTCGGCGCCGCCGTGGTAATGCTGATGCGGCGGGGGCTGCCCGAGTCGCCGCGCTGGCTGGCCGGCGTCGGGCGCGCCGACGAGGCCAGGGCCGCGCTGCGGGAGTTTCAGACGGGCACCGACTCCGTGGCCGCGGCAGCGAAACCCGAGTCGGACTCAGTTGGCCCGGTCGCCGGAGCGGTGACCAAACCGCTTCAGCGGCTGTCGGTTTCGCCCTACCGTCAGCGTCTCGGCATGCTGGCGGTGTTCCATCTCTTTCAGTCGTTCGGCTACTACGGGTTCGGCACGCTGGCCGCTCTGGTCTTGGTCAGCCGCGGCTACGACGTCACCTCGTCCCTGCTGTTCACCGCGCTCTCCTACATCGGCTACCCGGTTGGCTCGGCACTGTCGGTACCGTTGCTGAAGTTCTTCGAGCGTAAGTACCTCGTGATCGCCACCATCGCCGCGATGGCGGGCTTCGGCCTGTTGTTCGCCACCGTCGACAACACCGCCCTTATCGTGGTGTTCGGCTTCCTCACCACGGCCACGAGCAACATGTTCTCCAACGTCTACCACGTCTATCAAGCCGAGATCTTCCCCACCGACGTCAGAGCCACAGCGGTGGGCTGGACGTATTCGCTGTCGCGTCTCTCCAGCGGCGCGCTGCCCTTCATCCTGATTCCAGTCCTCGACGACTACGGTGCCGCCGCGATGTTCACCGTCGTGCTGATCGCACTGGCGATCGTTATCGCGGTGGTGGCCTGGATCGGGCCCCGGACCACACGGCGCAACCTCGAAGACATCAACCCCGTCTGACTTTCAGGGAATCAACAGGGTGCGCAGCGCTTCGCCGGACTCGAGGTCCTGGAAGGCGGCGGCGGCCTCGTCGAGCGGCCGCCGCGCCCAGATGAGCGCGTCGAGCTCCAGCTGCCCGTCCATGTATCGGTCGACGAGCACGGGGATGTCGATCGACGGCCGGACCGACCCGTAATTCGAGCCGAGGATGCGTTGGTCGGCTTCGGCGAGCAGCAGCGGTTCGAATGACGCCCTGGCCCCCGTCGGCGGCAGCCCCACCACAACCGCCGCGCCACCCAGGCCGAGCATCCGGATCGCCTGTTCGGTGGTGCCGGTGTGCCCGAAGGCGTCGAACGCATAGTCGACGCCATCAGGGATCAGCGACCGCAGCTGCTCCTCGGCGTCGCCCGCTGCGGCGTTGATACGGTCGGTCGCGCCGAGCCGAGCGGCCAGCTGGGTCTTGTCGTCGCGAACGTCGATGGCCACGATCCGTGCCGCACCGGCGAGCTTGGCGCCCTGAATGACGTTGAGTCCGACACCGCCGCAGCCGATGACGGCGACGGTCGTACCCGCCTCGACGGCGGCGGTGTTGAGGACCGCGCCGACGCCGGTGGCCACCGCACAGCCGACAACCGCGATGACGTCCAGGGGAGCATCCCGGCGGACTTTGACCGCGCCGGAGGCGGGGACAACGACCTCTTCGGCGAACGACGAGACACCGAGATAGTGATGGAGTTTCTTCCCGTTCTTTGACAGCCGCGTGGTGCCGTCGAACAGCGTTCCGTTGGGCGCAACTATGGTGGCGACCTTCTGGCAGCGGGCTTCGTGGCCGGATCGGCAGTACCGGCATTCACCGCACGACGGCACCCACGACAACACGACATGGTCACCGACCGCGAGCCTGGTGACGCCCTCGCCGAGTTCGGTCACCACGCCTGACCCCTCGTGGCCCATGACCAGCGGCGCGGGCGTATCCCAATCGCCGCGCTTGACGTGCAGGTCGGAATGACAGACACCCGCCGCGGCGATCCGCACCCGCACCTCGCCGGCCGCCGGGCCGGCAAGATCAACGTCGCAGAATTCGATTGGAGTAGAAGAGTCACGAAAAACGATGGCTTTCAACACGACTCCTCAGTTTGACGGGACTGTCCGAATAGTAGGTAGTCGAGCGCCCTGCCAGCAGCGGGCGGCATCTGTCGCCGAAGTTCGTTCATATGGGTCACCAGCTTGCCGCACCGCCAGTTGATAGTCCCCCCGGGCGACCGGCCTGACAGACCTACTGGCTCGGCCAACCGGATGGTTAGTATCGGGTATTCCTCGGGGCAGGAAGGACACCCGCCATGACCACCGAATCCGTCGCACCTGAGGCCGCGGCCGAGGCCCGGCCCAATATCCCCGCGACCGTGAGACGGCTGCGCGAGACCTTCGCGACGGGCCGGACCCGCAACGTGGACTGGCGAAGGCGCCAGCTGTTGGCGCTGGAGAAGATGCTCGTGGAGAACGAGTCGGCGATCGCCGAGGCGCTGTACCAAGACCTCGGCCGCGCGCCGTTCGAGGCGTGGTTGGCCGACGTGGCCAGTACCGCCGCCGAGGCCAAGGACGCTGCGAAGAACATCGGAAAGTGGACGCGCCGCAAACACCGGCTGCTCGAGATTGCGCAGCTGCCCGGCCGCGGTTGGGTCGAGTACGAGCCGTACGGCACCGTGCTGATCATCGGGGCCTGGAATTTCCCGTTCGCATTGACACTCGGACCCGCCGTCGGGGCCATCGCCGCCGGGAACACCATCGTGCTCAAGCCGTCCGAGGTGGCGCCCGCATCCTCGGCGTTGATGGCGGACCTGGTGCCGAGGTATCTGGACAACGGCGCGATCACGGTGATCGAAGGCGACGGCGCGGTGAGCCAGGAACTGATCGCCCAGGGCCTGGACCGGGTCTGCTTCACCGGCGGTAGCGAGATCGGCCGCAAGGTGTACGAGAGCGCGGCGGCGCACCTGACCCCGGTCACCCTGGAACTCGGCGGCAAGAGCCCGGTGATCGTCGCGGCCGACGCCGACATCGACGTCGCCGCCAAGCGGATCGCCTGGACGAAGCTGCTCAACTCGGGCCAGACCTGTATCGCGCCGGATTACGTGCTCGCCGACGCCGCGATCCGCGACCAGCTGGTCGACAAGATCAAAGCCGCCGTCACGACGTTCGAGGCAGGCAACACGGCGGGAAAGCGGATCGTGAACCAGCGGCACTTCGACCGCTTGGCCTCCGCGCTCGCCGCAACGAAAGGCACCGTCGCCGTCGGCGGCGGATCGGACGCGTCCGAGCTGTTGCTCCAACCGACGGTCGTGGTGGATCCCGACGTGGGCGAACCGTTGATGACCGACGAGATCTTCGGGCCCATCCTTCCCGTGGTGACCGTCCAAAACCTCGACGAGGCAATCAAATTCGTGAACTCGCGGCCTAAGCCGTTGGCCGCCTATCTGTTCACCAAGGCAAAGGCCGTGCGGGAGCGGGTGATCAAGGAGGTGTCGTCCGGCGGCATGGTGGTCAACCACCTCGTCGTCCAGTTCACCACCACCAAGCTGCCCTTCGGTGGGGTGGGCGTCTCGGGCACGGGCGCGTATCACGGCAAGTGGGGCTTCGAGGAGTTCAGCCACAAGAAGACGGTGCTGACGAAGCCGACCCGACCCGACTTGGCGGCTGTGATCTACCCCCCGTATACGCAGAAGGCGTGGAAGCTGGCGCGCAAACTGTTCTAGTTTGATCGTCGGCGGAGCTACCCCTATGAGAGGAACCACATGCCTGGAGTGCAGGATCGCGTCATCGTCGTCACCGGGGCCGGTGGCGGACTCGGCCGCGAGTATGCGCTGACGCTCGCCAAGGAGGGCGCCAGCGTGGTCGTCAACGACCTGGCGGTGCGCGTGACGGTACCGGGGCGGGTTCGGCGATGGCTGACGAGGTGGTCAAGGAGATCAAAGACGCCGGCGGCCGCGCTGTCGCCAATTACGACTCCGTCGCCGAGTCAGAGGGCGCGGAGAACATCATCAAGACCGCGCTCGACGAGTTCGGCAAGGTCGACGGTGTGGTCAGCAACGCCGGCATCCTGCGCGACGGCACGTTCCACAAGATGGAGTTCGCGAACTGGGATGCCGTGCTGAAGGTGCACCTCTACGGCGGCTACCACGTGCTCCGTGCGGCGTGGCCACACTTCCGCGAGAACGGTTTCGGCCGCGTCGTCGTCGCCACTTCGACCAGCGGACTGTTCGGCAATTTCGGCCAGGCCAACTACGGCGCCGCCAAACTGGGGCTCGTCGGCTTGATCAACACGCTCGCCCAGGAAGGCGCGAAGTACAACATCAAGGCCAACGCCGTCGCGCCGATTGCGGCTACCCGAATGACCCAGGACATCCTGCCGCCCGAGGTGTTCGAGAAGCTCACGCCGGAGTACGTGGCCCCGGTGGTGGCCTATCTGTGCACCGAGGAGGTGGCCGACACGGCGTCGGTGTTCATCGTCGGTGGCGGCAAGGTGCAACGTGCCGCGCTGTTCCAGAACGACGGGGTGACGTTCTCCGACGGGGTGCCGTCGATCGACGACGTCGCCGCCAAGTGGGGTGAGATCACCGATCTGTCGGGGGCGCAGCGGGCCGCCTTCAGTCTCGGTTGAGAAGGTGAGAGCGCTTGTCGCGCAGGAACTCTCTGGACCTTCAGGGCTGGCCTACACCGACGTGGACGATCCGGCGGATGTCAGCGAAGACACCGTGGTCGTCGATGTCGGAGCGGCGGGGGTGTTTCCCCGACCTGCTGCTCCTACGCGATGAATACCAGCTGAGGCTGGATCCCCACGGTCAAAGTGAACCGGCTGCTGCTACGCAATGTCAGCGTCGTCGGCGTCGGATACGGTGAATTCGTGAACCGCACGCCGGGTGCGCAAGCGCTGTTCAGCTCGGGTGTCGCCCGGCTCGTCGATGCGGGCCTCAGACCACCGCCTCCGGTGCAGTTTCCGCCGTCGAAGGGCGCCGAGGCATTGGAGGCGCTGGCCAGCGGCGGGGTCCTGGGCAAGTTCGTATTGGAGCCGTAGATGAGGGCTTGCGCGAAGAACAGACGGCGCCGATGAGCGCTTGCGCGAAGAACAGACGGCGCCGATGAGCGCTTGCGCGAAGAACAGACGGCGCCGATGAGCGCTTGCGTGAAGAACGGACAGCGTAAATGAGTACCAAGGCATTGGCGTTTGATGTGTTCGGCACCGTCGTGGACTGGCGTTCGAGCATTATCGCCGAACTCGAGCAGTTCGGTGAAAGCCATGGCGTTCAGCAGGATTGGCCCACGTTCGCCGACAACTGGCGCAAGGGGTATGCGCCCGCGATGGACAAGGTGCGTCGCGGGGAGCTGCCGTGGACCAGAATCGACGACCTCCACCGCGGCATTCTGGAGGAGTTGCTCCGCGGCGCGGGTGCCTCGGTCGGTGACGAAGAAATCGACCACCTCAACCGGGCCTGGCACCGGCTGGACCCGTGGCCGGACAGCGTTGCCGGCCTGACGCGGCTGAAACAACGGTTCGTCATCACCACGCTGTCGAACGGCAACGTCTCGCTGCTGACCAACATGGCCAAGCGGGCCGGGCTGCCGTGGGACTGCGTGATATCGGCTGAACTGTTCCACCACTACAAGCCGGATCCAGAGGCGTATCTCGGATGCGCCGACCTGCTCGGTGTGGCACCGGGCGAGCTGATGCTCGTCGCCGCCCATCCCAGCGATCTGCGTGCGGCTCGCCAGGCGGGGCTGATGACGGCCTACGTCGACCGGCCGCTGGAGTTCGGTCCCAATCGGCCTGCTCAGAGCGTCGACGACAGCGAATTCAATTTCACTGCAACAGATTTTCCGGACCTCGCCGACCAGCTGGAGGCGTGAGCGGACGGCGTAGCGTGGAAGCGTGAGCGACCAACTGCATAGCGAACTGCCGCAGGCGCTGCGCAGGGCGCTGGACCTACTTGCCGACCCGCCGGCAGAGCCCGATGTCAGCCGCGGATATCTGGACCTGCTCAAAGACTCCCCCGAGGGGCCGCCGAAGAACACCGGCGCCATCCAGGCGGTGTGGGCGTCGAGAATCGGGTCGATGCTCTACGACAACGCCCAGGTGACCGCCCGCAGGGTGCTCAGCGTGTTTCAGGCCCCGATCGACTGGCTCAGCATCCCGTTCGGCGGCACCGCGCTCGACGTCGGCAGCGGGCCGGGCAACGTCACCGCGGCACTCGCACGCGCCGCCGGCCCGGACGGTCTCGCGTTGGGGGTCGACATCTCCGAGCCGATGCTGGCTCGCGCCGTGAACGCCGCGGCCGGACCCCAGGTCGGTTTCCTGCGAGCAGACGCGCAGCAGCTTCCGTTGCGCGACGAAACCGTCGACGCCGTCACCTCCATCGCCATGCTGCAGCTGATCCCCAACCCCGGGGTCGCCCTGGCCGAGATGGCCAGGGTGCTGCGCCCCGGCGGCCGTATCGCCGTGATGGTGCCGACCGCCGGAACCGCGGGTCCGCTCTGGCGGATGCTTCCCGACGGCGGGGCCAAATTCTTCGGTGAGGACGAACTCGGCGACATCTTCGAAGACCTCGGCCTCGTCGGCGTGCGGACGAGGAGCCTGGTGAACTTCCAGTGGGTCCGCGCGAAACGACCGTGACCCGCTGAGACCCCGTAGATTCGAGCCGTGAGTACCGGCGGCATCGTCCTCGTCGCGCTGGTCATCGCCGTCGGTGTGGTCGGCATCGTGGTGCCGCTGCTCCCCGGCACGCTCCTGGTGTTCGCGTCGATCACGGTCTGGGCCGTGGTCGAGAACAACGTGACGGCGTGGGTGACCCTCGGCGTGGTGACCGCCGTGCTGGCCGCCTTCACGTTGGTCAAATACCTGTGGCCGATGCGGCGCATGCGGGCCGCCGATGTCGGCACATCGATTCTGGTGGCCGGAGCGGCGCTGGGGGTCATCGGCTTCTTCGTGATCCCGGTGCTCGGCCTGGTGATCGGCTTCGTGCTCGGTGTCTATCTGGCCGAACTGGCGCGCAGGCGCGATCAGCGGGTGGCATGGACGTCGACCATGCACGCGTTGAAAGGTGTGGCGTTGTCGGTCGGCGTCGAGTTGGCGGGCGCACTGCTGGCCACCGCGGCCTGGGTGGTCGGCGTCTATCTGACGCAATAGGACGCTTTTCGCCGAGACATGCTGGCTAGCATGAACAGATTGACCCGTATCCGGGCCATCCGCCGTTGAGTTGGGGGCGGTGCAGATGTGAGCGAGTTGCTACCGGTCGGAACGGTGACGCTTCTGTTGGCCGATGTCGAGGGATCCACGCGGCTCTGGGAGGCTCAGCCGGAACAGATGTCGGCCGCGTTCGCGCTCTTGGACCGGACTCTCGCTGAGAGTGTGGCGGCCCATGACGGTGCACGTCCCGTGGAGCAGGGTGAAGGGGACAGCTTTGTCATCGCGTTCGCCCGTGCCAGCGATGCGGTGGCGTGTGCTCTGGACTTGCAGCGGGCACCGCTGTCTCCGATCCGGCTGCGTATCGGCGTGCACACCGGTGAGGTGCTATTGCGCGATGAGGGCAACTACATCGGGCCGACCATGAACAAGGCCGCACGACTGCGCGATTTGGGCCACGGCGGCCAGACGCTCCTGTCCGGCGCGACCGAGGAAATCGTCGATGACCGACTTCCGCTTGGTGCCTGGTTGACGGACTTGGGCACTCACTCGCTGCGGGGGATGGCACGCCCCGAACGGGTGGTACAGCTGGGCCACCCCGACATCCACAACAAATTCCCGCCGCTGCGGACGGACAAAACCGTTGTCGCAGAGAATCTCCCGGCGCAGCTCACCAGCTTCATAGGCCGCTCTGAACAGATCAAGTACGTGCAGCACCTCTTGGCCGACAACCGGCTTGTGACATTGACTGGCGCAGGTGGTGCGGGGAAAACCCGGCTGGCATTGGAAATCGCGGCGCAAATGGCGTCCGGGTTCCGAGAGGGCGCCTGGTTCGTCGATCTGGCGCCGATCAGCGATCCCGACGCCGTTGCCGTTGCGGCCGCCCGTGCGCTGGGCTTGCCTGACCAACTTGGCCGTACCAGCGTGGACATGTTGGTCGGCTTCACCGCAGACCGTCACATGCTGGTGGTGTTCGACAACTGCGAGCAGTTGCTCGACGCGAGCGCAGAGCTGGCAGTCGCGCTCTTGAGTGGCTGCCCCGGTCTGACGCTATTGGCCACCAGCCGCGAGCCGATCGGCATCACCGGCGAGGTGACTTGGCGTGTGCCGTCACTGTCCATCGCCGACGAGGCGATCGAGCTGTTCGCGGACCGCGCCCGACGAGCCCGCCCCGATTTCAGCATGACCGACGACGACGCCGCCACCATCATGGAGATTTGCCGCCACCTGGACGGCATGCCGCTGGCGATCGAACTCGCAGCAGCGCGGGTACGTTCCTTGTCGTTGGCCGAGATAATCGACGGTCTTCGTGATCGCTTCCGCCTGCTGACCGGCGGCGGTAGAACCGCGATGCGCCGCCAGCAGACGCTGCGCGCATCGGTCGACTGGTCGTATGCCCTGTTGACCGAGTCCGAGCGCGCACTGTTTCGGCGGCTGGCGGTGTTCGTGGGCGGGTTCAACCTAGAGGCCGCTCACGCGGTTGCCGGAGGGGGCGAGATGGAGCCCTACAAGGTGCTCGATCAGCTCACAACGCTCGTCGACAAGTCGCTTGTGGTGGCCGAAGAGAACGGCGCGCGCACGCGATACCGCTTGCTCGAGACTGTGCGCCAGTACGCGCTGGAAAAGCTGGGTGATTCAGAAGATGCCGACGCCGTTCGCAAGCGGCACCGCGACTACTACATGGCGTTGGTGGATCTGTTGCTGACCCAGGATCGCACTGCCCGTGAGCATCTACAGACTGCCGAGGGCCTTGTTCCTGCTGCCGGCCCGGCGGCCCCCGGCGTGAGCGTCGCCGGCTCAGAGCAGGCTGTCAACGAGATGGACAATCTGCGTGCCGCGTTCGCGTGGAGCGCCGAACTGGAGCCGGATCCCGAGGTATTGGTTCGGGCGGCACGAGGTGCGGCGTGGCTACTCGATTTACCCCTCGCCGATCGCCTGGCTGATGCAGCCCTCAGCGCCGGGGCGGGTGTACAGGCGAATGTAATTCGCGCACATGCGTTGTCATTCCTCGGCCGCGGCCACGAGGCGGACGCTCTGCTCATTGACGCACAAAGGATGGACCACACTGAACTCGGCCAAGCCGGATACACGACACTACGAGCGATCAACCGGCACTTCACTCTCGCCGATCCCACGGGCGCCAAGATACTGATTGACCAGGCGGCGGAGAGTGCAGGACGTCCGGCCCGGAGCGTTATCACCGCATTCCTCACGGTGTACTGGGCGGCAATGGGGTGTCCGAAAGCGGCCGAGGCGTCATCGCGACTGATCGCATGGCATCAAATACCCGACGTCGCCGCGCGCGCGACGGCGTGGGCGATCACCGTCGCCCTGGGCGATTCAGGCTCCACTTCCGCTGCGGTGGGCGCCGCAGAAGCGGGGTACGCGATCCCGGTACGCGGGTACTTCGTCATTACCGACGCCCATGTCGGTGCACTGCTGCTGGCCGGACGAATCTCGGACGCTCAGGGTGAAGCCCAGACCTTTCGCCGGCGAGTGGCCGTCTACGCGAGCCCGCAGTTCGACCCCATCTTTGCCGCCGTCGCGGGAAGGTCAGACTTGGGCGCAGGCCGGATCAACACCGCATGCGTCATGCTGGAATCCGCCGCCACAACCTTCGCTGCCATGGGCGAGCCCCAGGGATGGTGGTACCGAGCTCAGCTAGCACGCACGACGGCGCTAGCTGTCGCCGGCTTGGCAGAGCAGGCCGCCGCCGCTCTACGGGCGCTGCAGGAAAACCGCCATCCGGGATGGCGATACCTGGACTACGAGTATGCGATCGCTCAGGGGTGGGTGGCCGCTGGCCAAGGCGCCATTGGCAAGGCGATCACAGCGCTGTTGTCCGCGGCCGCAATCGCAGGAGCAAACGGACAATTGGCGGGCGAGGTGGTGTGCCTGCAGACCGCGGTCCAGTTCGGTGACAGTTCGGGCGCGAAGAGGTTGAGCGAACTTGCCCTGGTCGTCGAGGGCCCACGTGCCGGCGCGGTGGCCCGATTTGCCGCTGCTCTTAGCGCAGACGATGGGGAGGAACTGGCGTTGGCTTCCAACGACTTCGAGATAATGGGCGATCTTGTCGCCGCCATCGATGCGGCCGCCTACGCGGCCATCTCCTATCGGCGGCAGGGACTCTGGGGCGCGGCGCTGGAATGTGCGACGCGTGCCGAAGTGCTCGGTGAGCAATGTGGCGCGATGACGCCTGCACTTCGCGGGGTGAGCGATCGCTGACCAATCGTGTCAGTTCAGTTGGTCGATGATTGCTGCCGAGTCCAGCCAAACGTTCTCCCGGCTGATCAACCCGTCCCGGAACTCGAAGACGTGCAATATGCGGAAGCGGATGGTTCGCCCGTTGCCGGGTCGACCCAGCATCGATCCGATGACCGTGCCCGTCATCATCTGCTCGAGAATCATCGCGTCATCGGTTACATACCGACGCAGAACCTCTTCGCCTCCGACGCGGAAGTTCGCGGTCAGGTGCTCGTAGAAGTCCCGCGCTCCATCAACGCCCTTGCTCGGGCTGTGGGGGAATCCGACGGCGTCATGTTCGACATCGTCGGTGTAGACGGCGACCGCTCCGTCGATATCGCCGCGGCCTTCTGCCTGCAAATGGCTCTCGACGAGGTCCCGCATCTTCTCGACGTCCATCGTGGCCTCCTACCAGCGCCCAAGCATAAAGTACCGCTGACAAGGGCGGCTCGGAGCTAATCGGATAAAGGAGTGGCGCTGTCGGTCGGCGTGGAGTTGGCGGATGCAGTTCTGTCCGAGTCAGACGAATTGTAGACGTCGTGGGCTTCCAATCGAATATGCCCATTGCGTAGTGCGTTCATTGTGATGGGTTTGTTGGAGATTGCGGAGGAGTGCAGGCGATGGCGGAACACGACCTTGCTGCGTTGTGGGATGCGCACTGCCGGTGCGAGTTCGAGACACGCGATGTCGACGCGACCATGGCCACCATGGTCGCCGAACCGTACGTCAACCACATCCCCACCATGACCGGTGGTGTGGGCTTCGAAAAGCTGCGTGATTTCTACGCCAACCATTTCCTCGGAGTGAACCCGCCCGACATGGAACTGGTGCCTGTCAGCCGGACAGTCGGAGAGAGTTCAGTTGTCGACGAGTTCATCCTGCGCTTCACCCACACCACACACATCGACTGGATGCTGCCCGGAATCCAACCCACCGGGCGCGCCGTCGAGATCCCGATGGTCGCGATCGTGCAGTTTCAGGGCGACAAACTTGTGCACGAGCACATCTACTGGGATCAAGCCAGCGTGCTCGTGCAACTGGGTTTGCTTGAAACCGAAGGTCTTCCAATCGCGGGTGCCGAAACCGCGCACAAGGTGCGCGACGTGTCGCTGCCCAGCAACACATTGATGAAGGCAGCGCACTGAACCTGTTCGGCCACCTACCATCAGCCCCATGCGTGGCTCGAAGATTCTGATCACCGGCCCGACCGGCCAGGTCGCCACACCTGTCGCGAAGGCGCTCGCCGCCGACAACGAGGTCTGGGGGATCGCCCGGTTCACCGACACCGCGGCCCGTGCGGGCCTCGAGAAGGCGGGGGTGCGGTGCGAGACGGTCAACCTGGCCGCGGGCGACTTCTCCGCGATCCCGACCGACTTCGACTACGTGATCAACCTCGCGGTGGCCAAGAGCGGCAGATGGGACAAGGACCTCGCGGCCAACGCGGAGTCGGTCGGTCTGCTGATGGCCCACTGTGCCGACGCCAATGCCTTTCTGCACTGCTCCTCGGCCGCCGTCTACGACCCCCCCGACGACGAGCCGCGAACCGAATCCTCTGCGCTGGGCGACAACCACAAGACGATGTTCCCGACGTATTCCATCTCGAAGATCGCCGGTGAGGTCGTCGCCCGCGCGATGGCGCGTGCCCTGGGGGTGCCCACCGTCATCGCGCGGCTCAACGTGCCGTACGGCGACAACGGCGGGTGGCCGTTCTATCACATGGAGATGGTGCTGGCCGGTGTCCCGATCCCGGTCCCGCCCGGTGGGCCCGCCCGCTACAACCCGATCCACGAAGACGATTTCATCGCGACCCTGCCGAGGCTGCTCGACGCGGCGTCGGTCCCGGCGACCACGGTCAATTGGTGCGGCGAGCAGATTGTCAGCCTGCAGGAGTGGTGCGGCTACCTCGGGTCGCTGGTCGGCCGGGAGCCCGTCTTCGAGGAGAGCGCGCAGGCGCTGCGCGGTGGCCCCACCGACGTGACCCGGATGCGTGAGTTGGTCGGCGGCACCACGGTCGACTGGCGCGACGGGATGCGGCGCATGGTCGCCAAGTTCCACCCCGAACTGGTCGGCTAGCCGAGGAGCGCCGCGCGCACCTTGGCGATCTCCCCGGCCGTCACACCCGCCGCCTCCAGGTAGCCCGACAGCGAGCCGTAGTTCTCCTCGATCGACCGCCGCGACGCGTCCAGGTAATCCTCCCGCACGCCGAGCACCTCGTCGGTCAGCCGGGCTTCGGCGAAGGTGATGACCTCAGGTGTCTCGGAGCGGTCCCGCACCGACTCAAGGATCTGTTCGCGAAGCTGGGGCACCGCGGCGTTGCTGCGCAGGAAGTCGGCGAGGACCGCGTCGCGCGGGATACCGATCGCGCCGAGCACCGTCGCGACCGTGAACCCGGTCCGGTCCTTACCGGCGAAGCAGTGCGTGATCACCGGACGATCGGCGGCCAACAGCGAAATCACCTGGCGCACAGCCCGTTGCGCGCCTCCCATGGTGGGGAAACGGAGGTACTCCTCGATCATGAAGCGGCCGGCGGCCACCGCGACATCCTCATCATCGGGCTTCTCGCTCATCATCTTCTGGAACGTCGCCTCGTGCGGCGCTTCGCCGTCCACCGCCGACACGTCCGGGAACGGCAGCAGGTGGACCTCGACGCCGTCGGGGACCAGGCCGGGCCCGCGGCGCTCGACCTCGCGCGGTGACCTCAGGTCGGCGACATCGGTGATGCCGAGCTCGACGAACCGCCGCCTGCCCTCCTCGGAGAGTCCACTGAGCTCACTGGACCGGAAGAACCGGCCCGGGCGCACGCCGGCCTCCTCTGCGACGTCGCGGAAGTTCCACGCTCCCGACAGCTGCCCGAGATCGATGGTCACGGGTTCGTCACCGCCGCGGCGAACGCGCTCTTCTCTTTTCCGATCTCGGAGCGCGCGACGGTGCGCATGTGCACCTCGTCGGGCCCATCGAAGAGCCGCATTGCCCGGTGCCAGGCGTACAGCTGGGCCAGCGGGAAGTCATCCGATACGCCCGCCGCGCCGTGCACCTGAATGGCGCGGTCGAGGACATCGCACGCCACCCGTGGTGCGACTGCCTTGATCTGCGAGACCAGAAGGTGGGCTTCCTTGTTGCCGTGCTGGTCGATGGTCCACGCGGCCTTCTCGCACAGCAGGCGGGCCTGGTCGATCTCGTTGCGCGAACGGGCGATCTGCTCACGCACCACGCCCTGCTCGGCCAGGGGTTTGCCGAACGCGACGCGCTTCTGCACCCGGTCGACCATCAGCGTCAGCGCCCGCTCGGCCGCGCCCAACGCCCGCATGCAGTGGTGAATGCGGCCCGGTCCCAGCCGGGCCTGGGCGATCGCGAAGCCGCTGCCCTCCTCGCCGAGCAGGTTCGTCGCAGGCACCCGCACATTATCGAAGGTGATCTCGCAGTGCCCGTGCTGGTCCTGCCAGCCGAATACCGGCAGCGACCGTAATACCGTGACCCCCGGTGTGTCGATCGGGACCAGAATCATGGACTGCTGCTGATGGCTGGCAGCGTCGGGGTTGGTGCGGCCCATCACGATCAGGATCTTGCAGCGGGGGTCGGCCGCACCCGAGATCCACCACTTGCGGCCGTTGATGACGTAGTCGCCACCGTCGCGCAGCATCGTCGTCTGGATGTTGCGGGCATCGCTGGAGGCGACCGCGGGCTCGGTCATGGCGAATGCGCTGCGGATCTCGCCGTTCAGCAGCGGCTCCAGCCATTGCCTGCCCTGTTCCTCGGTGGCGAACAGGTGCAGCGTCTCCATGTTGCCGGTGTCGGGCGCCGCGCAGTTGGTCACCTCGGGCGCGATCTCCATGCTCCAGCCGGTCAACTCGGCCAGCGGCGCGTACTCCACATTGGACAGACCCGAGATCGGCGGCAGGAACAGATTCCACAGTCCGCGCTCCTTGGCCAGGAGCTTCAGCTCCTCGATGATGGGCGGAACGGTGTGGTCGTCGGGACCCGCCGCGACCCGATAGTCGTGGTAGGTCTTCTCCGCCGGAAAGACGAACTCCGTCATGAATGCGCTGAGACGTTTGTGGTAGTCCTGCGCCTTGGCCGACATCGCGAAGTCCATGCTCGCCACGATATGACACCCGTCGAGAACGGCTCCGGCGAGATCGGTGCTAGCTACGCGTGACCTAACCGCGCAGGGGATCCCAGGATTGGATCCTGCGGTGGACGTAGGCCATCTCACGAACAATCGCGGCGACCGTATTCGGCTCACCGTGCTGAGTGAAGGTCGACCGGTCCCACCACATCATCTTGGTCCGATACCGCTCGTCGGGGTAAGGAGTGCCGGGAATGGGCGCCACCAGGCCGCCCGACGAGCTCCACCGCTCCAGGACATGGGTGGCCGCGGTCGCCATCAGAAACTTGGCGCCGAGCAACTGCATGCCATGGAAGCCGCTCCGCGGAATGATCTTGGTGGGCCGCTGCTTGGCATCGGGCTCGTCGTCCAGCCAGGCGCCCTTCATCTCGAGAACGCCGAACGGTACCCGGTCGGCGATCATCTTCCGGACCTGGCCGATCCCGGGCTGATCACCCCATTCGATGACCGCACGCGAGTCATCCGGGCTATGCAAGGGCCCCTTCGCCCGCACCCCACCCACGACCCGGCCGCGGCGATCCGTGATGGCCCAGAACAGCACCGTGTCGGCGGCGCACAGCGCCGCGCTCTCGTCGAGAGCGTTCCTGACGCCGAACCTGGTGTAGCTCACCACGGCGCCCTCGTAGTACTGCTCGAACAGCCCGACCTCCGCTGATGGCGTCGCCATGGTGACCGAACAGCCCGTTTCCGCATCCCACCAATACGTGCTCAGCGGTCCGTCGATCATCGATGAGCGGGCAGCGAGCTCAACCACAGACATGGTTCGGCCTCCTTAACCTGAATACCAATTACCAGCAACGTCCTTCGGGGTGAAGCATAGCGGTGTCGAGCAGGTGTTTGTGTGGAAATCCAAAAAGACAGCGAACTCCAAAGCCATGAGCTTTCGCACGGTTCGGCACCCCGCAACGTCGGTTGCGCGTCGCGGGGGAACAACTGAGCAGGCGCGACGACACACGCGCAGGGCAAAAATGCCAACCGCTTGCGTGCATGTCCGCGGCATTTCGGGGACGTGTCGTTCAGCTCAGGGCGGACAACGGGAACACCTCAGGTCGCAGGAGACCGGAACCGCCGACAGCAAACCGGCAGCAAGCTGGGCGTCATGGGAACCCGGTTCGCCCTAGCTCGAAGATGGCAAATTATCGTTTGCGTTGAAAAGCGCGCGGCAAGTCCCATAGAGTGTGGTCGGGGCTTGATCAGCAAACGATTCGATGTTTGAATCGCGGTAACTGACACGTATGCGGCGGGCGCCGTCACGTAGGGACTTAATAGTGAGAGAACGCGAGCGATTCGTCGGCGACGGCGTCGATTACGACACCAAACCCGACGCCGCCGATCGCGGGCGAGGCGAGGAGAGCGACCTCCCTGGCCTAACCCACCTCGCCTCCGCTAACGGTCAGGCCCGTGAGACGGAGCCGTTCCGGCGAATCGTCGATCACAGCCCCGATGCCATCTGCATCCATCAGGACGGGCGGTTCGCCTATGCGAACGCCGTGTGCGTGCGGTGGTTGGCTGCCGGATCTGTCAACGAGCTCATCGGCCACGAACTTGCGCGCTTCGTTCACGCGTCGTCGATACCGCCGATCATCGCGCGCACCGCCACACTTCGCCGGCCGGGTGATGTCTCCGAGGCCACCGAAGCTGAACTCATGCGCCTCGACGGCACGTATATGCATGTCGAGGCGCTGTCGGTACTGACCACGTGGAAGGGCCGAGCCGCCTATCAACTGGTCTTCCGCGACCTCACCGAGCATCAGGCTGCCCGAGACACAATGCGTTACCAGGCGGCACTCGTCGACCATGTCAGCGATGCGATCATCTCGGTGGCCGAGGGCGGGATCGTCACGACGTGGAACGCCGCCGCTGAATCCATCTACCGGCGTCCGGCGCATCGCGCGCTCGCCATGCCCATCAGCTCTGCCGTCGGTGCCCCTCTGGATCCGTCCGCGATCATCGCCGCCGGGGGACAAGTACACGCAACGCATCACGCGATGGACGGAACCGCCAGGGTGATGCGCGTTTCGGTGAGCGAGATCGACAACGGCTACGTGGTGGTCTGCTCGGACGACACCGCTCTACGGCGGGCCGAACGGCACCTCAATGCCGTCGTGGACTCGCTGCAGGAGGGAGTCCTGGTCGTCCACCGCAACGGCTGGGTGCCGACCATCAATCCGGCGGCGCGCCGCATCCTGGGACTGGGCCCGACGATTTCGGATGCCGAGGACACGGCCGCACTGCAAGAACTGAGCCTGTACGACGCCGACGGTTCTCCGATCACCGGTGACGACAGCCCGCCCCTCAAGGCGTGGAACAGTGGAATCCCGACGATCGGCCGGATCATCGGTATCGGGCGGGCCGATGGCGAGACGATCTGGCTGTCCGTGACCTGCCGCCTCCTCAACCCGCAGGACCGTGAGGGGTCGCCGGTGTTGGTGACCTTCACCGACGTCACCGCACACCGGGCGGACAACGAACGCCTCGCGCACCGAGCCGCGCACGATGTGCTGACGGGCCTTCCGAACAGGGCGCACATCGTCGAGGCGATCGACGCGCTTCATGACGGAGAGGCGACGTTGACGGCGGTGCTCTTCATCGATCTCGATGACCTGAAAACCGTCAACGACACCCTCGGCCACGAAATCGGCGATGCCGTGATCCGGGCGACGGCGGACCGGTTGCGCCAGGCGCTGCGACGGGACGACATCGTCGGGCGCCTCGCCGGAGACGAGTTCGTCGCACTGTTGGTCGGCGACGATCTCGACAGCCGCGCACTGGAGCCGTTCGTCCAGCGGATCCGCAATGTGCTGACCGAACCCATCACGATCCCCGGCGGCGCGCTGGAAATCAGCGCGAGTATCGGGGTGATCAGAACGGTGCCGGACGATCCGCGCGACGCGGCGGCGCTACTTCGTGAAGCCGACGCCGCGATGTACGCCGCCAAGGCAAAGGGAAGACAGGCGAGTCGCTTCTCCCGGAGGGCCGGGGACAACGTCGAGTCCGAGCCCCGGAGCGCAGCCGACATCCCGTTGTTCTGAGGGCCGGGCGCCGTTTGCCGGCTATCGCCGCCTGCCCGCGGTGGTCAGAATGGTGTGATGACCGAGACCCGACCCCCCTTACCGCCGTTCACGCTCGAGACCGCCCGGGAGAAGGTGCAGGCGGCGGAAAACGCATGGAACACGCGCGATCCTGAGCGCGTCAGCCTGGCGTACACCGTCGATTCACAGTGGCGTAACCGCGGCGAGCATGTCGTCGGCCGGGACCAGATCGTCGCCTTCCTGACCCGAAAGTGGGAGCGCGAACTCGATTACGTGTTGCGGAAGAGCCTGTGGGACTTTCACGACAATCGCATCGCCGTGCGGTTCCAGTACGAATGCCGCGACGCCGCCGGCCAGTGGTACCGCAGCTATGGCAACGAGCTCTGGGAGTTCAGCCCCGAGGGCCTGATGGCCCGGCGTGAGGCGAGCATCAACGACATCACGATCGACGAGTCCGACCGCCGCTACTTCGCCCCGCGCCCCGAATCGGAGTACGGACAGGACATCGTGCTGTACTGACGGCCTCGCCGTCTATTCGCCGCCCACCGAGGGCAGGTCGACGACAAAGCCGCTGTCGCGGTGCCACCGCTTACCCGGGTAGACCATCACGGGCGGCTGGGCCTTGACGTTGGGGGTGGCGACGATGCCGGGCCGGGGCGACGGGTCGTGGGTGGGATAGGTGCCCGCGTTGGCCATGCCGGCCAATCCGAGGGCCGCACCGCCCAGCAGGCCTGCCGAAATGGCGGGCAGGGCGATCCAGCGGGTGAAGTTGCGGATGATCGTGTTGGTCATTTCGGTAACCTCCTGGGGGGCTGCGCTTTTCGGTCTCGGCTGCCGGCTTCTCCGGCGTTGAGATAACTGTCCCGTACCTGCGATGTGACGTCTGTCGGGCGTTCGGCGGTGAACCCGGTGGAATCCGATGTCCCCCGATCGAGGGAAGCGGGCCGGTCGGCGCAGTGCTGCCGGTGGCGGCGTGGGCGACGGCGGCTGCGCCGAGGTGGAGGTTGCCGACGCTCGAGAGGCCTGGTTGTTTCGGTCATGACTCGAATTTCGCGCAGCGGGGCGGCCGTGGCTGTCGGGCGATCGGCGGGCGTAACGGATGAATTGCGTGTCCCCAATCGGGGGAAGATCGGGCGTTGCCGTGCGAGGCTTTCTTTCGTGGCGGGCGAAAAGGTGCGCGTGGTGGTGGGTGATGACCATCCGCTGTTCCGCGACGGTGTGGTGCGGGCGTTGACGTCGAGCGGTTCGATCGACGTGGTCGCCGAGGCCGACGACGGAGTGAGCGCACTCGCGGCCATCAGGGAGCATTCGCCGCAGGTGGCGCTGCTCGACTATCGGATGCCGGGCATGGACGGCGCGGAGGTCGCGGCTGCCGTGGTCCGCGACGAGCTGCCGACCAGGGTGTTGCTGGTGTCGGCCCACGATGAGTCGGCCATCGTCTTCCGTGCGCTGCAGGAGGGTGCGGCCGGGTTTCTGCCGAAGGAATCGACCCGCTCCGAATTGGTGAACGCCGTGCTGGACTGCGCGAAGGGGCGCGACATCGTCGCACCGAGTCTCGCGGCCGGGCTCGCGGGCGAGATTCGTCGACGCGCCGAACCGGGGGGCCCGGTGCTGAGCCCGCGCGAGCGCGAGGTGCTGAAGATGATCGCGGCTGGCAACAGCATTCCGGCGATGGCCAAGGAGCTCTTCCTCGCACCGTCGACGGTCAAGACCCACGTGCAGCGGCTCTACGAGAAGCTCGGCGTCGGTGACCGCGGCGCCGCCGTCGCCGAAGCGATGCGTCGCAAATTGCTGGACTAGCCGGGACCAGCGTGGACAACCGGTTTCACTGCGATGGACATCGACTCACATCGGGGCTACGCCATCCATATCACGGCGACGTCGCCTCCCGAGCCGGTCGCGGAAATGGTGCGCTCTCTTATGTGACGGTCAAGCCCCTGGCGATGACGAGGCGCTGAATCTGGTTGGTGCCCTCGAAGATCTGCGTGATCTTGGCCTCACGCATGTACCGCTCGGCGCGGAAGTCGCGGGTGTAACCCACGCCGCCGAATACCTGCACCGCATCGGTGGTGACCTTCATCGCGGCGTCGGTGGCGATCAGCTTGGCGACGCTGGCCTGTTGTGAATACGGCCGCCCCAGGTCGCGCCGCCGCGCCGCATCCAGGTAGGTCGCGCGGGCACTGGCCACCGCGGCGGCCATATCGGCGAGCAGAAAGCCGAGTCCCTGGTGGTCGATGATCTTGCGGCCGAACGTCGTTCGCTCGTTGGCATAGCGGGTGGCCTCATCGAGCGCAGCCTGGGCCAGCCCGACCGCGACCGCCGAAATGCCCAGCCGCCCGGAATCCAGTGCGGAGAAGGCGATCTGGAGACCCTGACCCTCCTCGCCGATGCGTCGGTCGGCGTCGATGCGAGCATGGTCGTAGAACGCCGCGGTGGTCGGAATGGCGTGCAACCCCATCTTCTCCTCGGGCTTACCGAAGCTCAGGCCGGGCAGATCTCCGGGGACCAGGAAGCACGACACCCCGCGTGAGCCCTCGCCGGTGCGGGCGAACAGCGTGTAGAAGTCCGCGACACCACCGTGCGTGATCCACGACTTGGCGCCGTTGATGACATAGCCGCCGTCGTCCGATCGCGCTGCCGCGCAGCGCAGGGCCGCGGCATCGGAGCCCGCCTGCGGTTCGGACAGGCTGTAGGCGCCGATCTGCTCACCCGACAGCATGCCGGGCAGCCACCGTTGCTTCTGCTCGTCGCTGCCGAAGGCCAGCAGCGGATGAGACGACAGGCTGTGCACGCTCACCGCCACCGCGACGGCCGCCCATCGCGCCGCGATTTCCTCCAGCACCTGCAGGTACACCTCGTACGGTTGCCCGCCACCGCCCCACTCCTCGGGCTGCGGCAGGCTGAGCAACCCCGCCGCCCCCAGCTGCGCAAAAACCCCGTCGGGGTAGGTCTCAGCCTTTTCGTGCGCGTCGACGATCGGATCGAGCACCCTGTCGGCGATGTCGCGGGTGAGCGCGATCACATCTTCGGCCTCCTGCGACGGCAACAGCCGGTCCACTCTCATCCGCCATTCTCCTGTCTAACTTGGTCAGCACAGTACCGCCGCGGTTTAGCTGTGACTGCCGGTAGCGGCTATGGTGTCTCGGGCAGAATCCACACGGATCAGGGAAGCAGACGGTCACGTCATGAGTGAGCAGACGAATGCCGATGCCGCCGGTGGGGCGGGTGCGACGGTCGGGGTGGTCCGGGAGTCCGGCGCCGACGAGCGGCGGGTGGCGCTGGTGCCGAAGGCGGCCGCAGCACTGGTCAACAGCGGGGTGAAAGTCGTAGTCGAGGCCGGCGCCGGGGAACAGGCGTTGCTGCCCGACGACCTCTACACCGCTGTGGGCGCAACGATCGGCGACGCCTGGGCCGCCGACATCGTGGTGAAGGTCGCGCCGCCGAGTGCCGAGGAGGTCGCCAAGCTGCGCAGCGGGCAAACGCTGATCGGCTTTCTGGCCCCGCGCAACGCCGACAACCAGATCGCGGCGCTGAAGACCGCGGGCGTGCAGGCCTTCGCGCTCGAGGCGATCCCGCGGATATCGCGCGCCCAGGTGATGGACGCGCTGTCTTCGCAGGCCAACGTCTCCGGTTACAAGGCGGTGCTGGTGGCCGCGTCGGAGGCGACGCGGTTCTTCCCGATGCTGACAACCGCGGCGGGCACGGTGAAACCCGCCACCGTGCTGGTGCTCGGAGTCGGCGTGGCGGGGCTGCAGGCGCTGGCCACCGCCAAGCGGCTCGGCGGCCGCACCACCGGGTACGACGTGCGTCCCGAGGTTGCCGACCAGGTGCGGTCGGTGGGCGCGCAGTGGCTGGACCTGGGTATCGAGGCCGCCGGCGAGGGCGGCTACGCCCGCGAGCTCTCCGAGGACGAACGCGCCGAGCAGCAGAAGAAGCTCGAAGAGGCGATCAAGGGTTTCGACGTGGTGATCACCACCGCGCTGGTGCCCGGCCGGCCGGCGCCGCGTCTGGTGACCGCCGCAGCCGTCGAGGGGATGAAGCCCGGCAGCGTCGTGGTGGACCTCGCCGGCGAAACCGGCGGCAACTGCGAGCTCACCGAACCGGGTCAAACCGTCGTCAAACACGACGTGACGATCGCGTCGCCGCTGAACCTGCCGGCCACCATGCCCGAGCACGCCAGCGAGCTGTACTCCAAGAACATCACCGCCCTGCTCGACCTGCTCATCAAGGACGGCAGGCTGGCGCCGGATTTCGACGACGAAGTCATCTCCGCGTCCTGCGTGACGCGCAATGCCGAGGGGGACGCGTAGATGTATGACCAACTGCTCGCCAACCTGGCGATCCTGGTGTTGTCCGGGTTCGTCGGGTTCGCCGTCATCTCCAAGGTGCCCAACACCCTGCACACACCGCTGATGTCGGGCACCAACGCCATTCACGGCATCGTGCTCATCGGCGCGCTGGTGGTGCTGGGCCGAGTCGAGCATCCCTCGCTGGCGGAGCAGATCATTCTGTTCGTGGCCGTGGTGTTCGGCACGCTCAACGTCGTCGGCGGCTTCGTGGTCACCGACCGCATGCTGGGCATGTTCAAGGGCAAGAAGCCGGCACCCAGGCCCGCCGCTTCTGCTGAATCTGCGGCCGCCGCCGCGGATACGAACGGGGTGGCACGATGAATTATCTGGTCGTCCTGCTGTATCTCGTCTCGTTCGGGATGTTCATCTACGGCCTGATGGGTCTGACCGGGCCGCGAACCGCCGTGCGTGGCAACTGGATCGCCGCCGTAGGTATGGCCCTGGCGGTGATCGCCACGCTGGTCTATATCCGGCACACCGAGAACTGGGGCCTGATCATCGCCGGCCTGCTGCTCGGCGTGGTGCTGGGTGTCCCGCCTGCGCGGTTGACGAAGATGACGGCGATGCCGCAGCTGGTGGCGCTGTTCAACGGCGTCGGCGGCGGCACGGTCGCGCTCATTGCGCTGTCGGAATTCATTGACACCAAGGGATTCTCGGCGTTCCAGCACGGCGAGACACCCACGGTGCACATCGTGGTCGCCTCGCTGTTCGCCGCGGTCATCGGATCGATCTCGTTCTGGGGCTCGATCATCGCCTTCGGCAAGCTGCAGGAGATCCTGCCCGGCAAGCCCATCGGAGTCGGCAAGGCCCAGCAGCCGCTGAACCTGCTGCTGCTGGTGCTCGCCGTCGCCAGCGCCATCGTGATCGGCCTGGCCGCCCATCCCGGCAGCGGCGGTGCGTCGCTGTGGTGGATGATCGGCCTGCTGGCCGCCGCGGCGATCCTGGGCTTGATGGTGGTGCTGCCCATCGGTGGCGCCGACATGCCGGTGGTGATCTCGCTGTTGAATGCGATGACCGGATTGTCGGCGGCAGCAGCCGGATTGGCGCTCAACAACACCGCGATGATCGTGGCAGGCATGATCGTCGGCGCCTCAGGTTCGATCCTGACCAACCTGATGGCCAAGGCGATGAACCGCTCCATTCCCGCGATCGTGGCCGGCGGCTTCGGCGGCGGCGGGGTTGCCGTCGGCGGCGGCGACGACGCCGACCGTACGGTCAAGGCCACGTCGGCGGCCGACGCCGCGATTCAGATGGCCTACGCCAACCAGGTCATCGTGGTGCCCGGCTACGGGCTGGCGGTGGCGCAGGCTCAGCACGCCGTGAAGGACTTGGCGAACCTCCTCGCGGACAAGGGTGTTGAGGTCAAGTATGCGATTCACCCGGTGGCCGGCCGGATGCCCGGGCACATGAACGTGCTGCTGGCCGAGGCCGAGGTCGACTACGACGCCATGAAGGACATGGACGACATCAACGACGAGTTCGGCCGAACCGACGTCACGATCGTCATCGGCGCCAACGATGTCACCAACCCCGCGGCACGAAACGACCCGTCGAGTCCCATCCACGGCATGCCGATCCTCAACGTGGACCAGTCCAAGTCGGTGATCGTGCTCAAGCGCTCGATGAACTCCGGCTTCGCGGGCATCGACAATCCGCTGTTCTACGCCGAGGGCACCACGATGCTCTTCGGCGATGCCAAGAAGTCGGTCTCCGAGGTGGCGGAGGAATTGAAGGCATTGTGAGTACTTTTGCGTAACGGCAATCACAAATTCACGTAGTCCGCTACGCGCGTCCCGTGCGTTAAACCCGGAAACGATGGCATCAGGCCAATCGTGGAGGGGATGCATGGAACCCATCAGGAAGTCGGTGTGCGAGCAAGCGCCGATCGTGAAGGACAAATCAGCATTCAGGCAGCTCGAACAGCAGCATGAGGTGGAAGCGCTGCAGCGTCAGCGAATCAGATTCGACTCCGTGTTCACCGGGCCCACCTGGTAGCCGGCTGAGAGGGCGACGCCTACGGTTTCGGCTTCGGCCCGGACGGGAATGTGTAATCAACGGATGCGTCAAAGGCGCTTCCGAGCATCCCGACTTAAGGAGCCGGCATGGAGAGCAACACAGTCGTCTGGATCGTCGTTGCCATCGTCGCCGTACTGGTGATCGTGGGCTTGGCGTTCGCGGCCCGCAGTAGGCGCAACCAGCATCGGCACGTGGAGGCCGAGCGGATCCGCGAAGAGGTCGACGCGCACAGCGCGAAGGTGGACAAGCGTGAGGCCCTCGCCGAGGAAACCGCCGCGAAGGCGCGTGCCGCAGAAGCCGAAGCGCAGGCCAAGGCCGCCGAGGCCGCGCGCCTCAAGGGTCAGGCAGCGTCCCATCAGGACGCCGTCGCCATGTCGCGCGAAGAGCTCGAGGATCGCAGGCAGCACGCCGACGACCTCGACCCGAGGACGCCCAAGGTCGACGATCGTGATGTCGACAATCGCGATGACGTTGCGCGCGACCAAGCGGTTCGCGACCAGGCCGTGCGTGGAAACAACACCGACACCGGACAATACGAGCGCCGGTAACCAGCGCCGCTGATGTGAGTTGAGCCCGTGTCGCGCTCAGGGTAGGCGTATCCCTATGAGCGCGGCACTGCCTCAGCGGTGCTTACAGGTTGATCATCTTCGCCCGCCAGTCTGCCCGTCGATACGGCTGGGGTTGTGCAGGCACCCACCAGAATTACGTCCGGTCAGCCTGGCGACCGCCGGGAAATGACGATACGGACCACAAAGAATGTCGATGAGCAGACCGATCCCGACGGTGGTGCAAGCGTCCCCGCTTTGGTCCCTTCGTGCACAGTCGTCTGGATCTCGGCCGTCAGGTTCGCAGCGTCGCCGCTCCGACCCGGCGTTTCGCCGTACACCTGAAGGCGGGTGGCGTGTCCATCGAGGCGCTATGAACTGGCGGCTCAGCTGTTCGATGGCGATCAGACCGGCAGGGTTCCGCATGTCGTGGTCGGTTTCGACGAGAATGTATGGGGCAGCATGGTATTGGCCGCAAAGTGGAGTGGCTGGCCTGGCATTGTCGGCCGCCACTCGCTCTAGCTGCGGGATGGTGAGATTGCCGTGCCAACCAGCACAACCGGCAAGCCGATGACGATTATCGGGTGGCGCCGGATCTAGGCTGCGACCGCGCTCAGGCAATGCCGATGTGATAATAGGGTACGGCGCAACTTTCAATGCTCCTAGCGGAAAATGTTGTGGCTCTGCCGATTTCCCGACATATGCCCGCGGCGCCATGAAGCGTATCAGGACGTCAGGACGGTCCCGTTATCGTGAAACTGTGAGGGGTCGCATCTTTTCAGCTGTCTTCCAGGGTGATTCGCATCACCCATCTGCGTTTTGACATGGCTCCGCGGTCATTGACATCGCCGGCTGTCGTTCCGCCCGCATTGCACGTCTCGTGCAGCGCACGCGTTAGTCCAGATGTCGAGGCAAACGTGGCTGTGAGATATCGGAGTACCGACAGTGCATATCGCGATAATTGGAATAGGCTGCCGCTTTCCAGGTGGAGTTCAGGACGCGACGAGTTTCTGGGACTTTGTCATTGACGGGGGCTCGGGCATCGTGGATGTTCCACCCGATCGGTGGAGTCTTGCCAAGTACTACGACCCAGACCCGGACGCCCCTGGGCGGATGTATACCAAGTCGGCGGGCTTTCTGACTCAGTCGTTGCGACACTTTGATGCTGACTTCTTCGGGATCTCGCCACGTGAGGCCGAGGTACTCGATCCGCAGCAGCGGATGCTTCTCGAGGTGTCCTGGGAGGCACTCGATGATGCGGGGGTGGCCGGCCGAGTCGCCGGTCGCGACGTCGGGACGTTCATCGGCGGGTTCACCAATGACAGCATCGTCGGCCGCGTTGGGCCCCAGGTGCGAACTGAGATCAACAACCACACTGCAATGTCGTCGAGCCAGACTCTGCTGTCGAATCGACTGGCCTTCACGCTCGATCTGCATGGGGCAAGCCTGACGATCGACACCGCCTGCTCGTCGTCGTTGGTCGCAACGCATCTCGGCGTCCAGGCCGTCGCTGCCGGCGAGTGCGAAATGGCCTTGGTGGGTGGCGTCAGCGTGATGACACAGCCGGAAACGTTCATCTCGATGTGCAAGGGCCGCTTCCTCGCTGTGGACGGTCGTTGCAAGTCGTTCGATGCCGCCGCCGACGGCTACGGACGCGGCGAAGGCGTCGGGATCCTGGTGCTGAAAACACTCGACAGTGCCCACACCGACCGCGACCGGATCTATGGGGTGATCCGCGGCTCGGGGGTCAACCAGGACGGCCGAACGATGGCGTTGCCGGTGCCCAGCGCGCAGGCCCAGCGTCGCCTCGCCGAGCAGGTGTGCTTGACCGCCGGCATCGACCCGGGCCGCGTCGGCTATGTGGAGGCACACGGTACAGGCACGGCGATCGGCGATCCGATCGAGGCCGAAGCACTGGGCCAGGTTTACGGAGTTGGTTGCGACCGAACCGATTCCGTGGCGGTGGGGTCGGTGAAGAACAACTTCGGGCACACCGAGGCGGCGGCCGGCGTCGCGGGTATGATCAAGGCCGCGCTGACGGTGTATCACCGGCGGATCGCACCTCAGGCACATTTGAACCGACTCAATCCCCGCATTCCCTTCTCGGAGCTGCGGCTGCGGGTGCCGCTAGATGCCGAGCCCCTCCCAATCGCGCTTGGGCACCGGGGATTGGTTGCGGTGAATGGATTCGGATACGGCGGTACCAACGCACACGTCCTCATCGAGCAGCCGCCCGATCCTCGGGACGACTGCACGCCGAGGCGGGACCACCACGGCCCACTGCGAATTCCGATCTCAGCGCGAAACGATGACGCGCTGCGCGCACTGGCAGGTCGGTACGCTGACCTCCTGGCCGGCGACTCCGAGCGGTCCGAACTCATCACCGACGCAGCCTGGTCGCGTCGAGCGCATCACAAGCTGCGCACCATCGCCATCGGCGCAACGGTCGGCGAAGCAATCAACGAGCTGCGAGCCGTTGCCGACGGCACCGCTGCCCGTCGTGCCGAACGGGTCCTCACCGAAGGCAACCTCGACCCGGTGTTTGTGTTCAGCGGTATGGGCCCACAGTGGTGGGGTATGGCGCGCGAACTTCTTGCCGGCGAGCCAAATGTATTCGCACGCACCGCGCGCGAGATCGATGAGCGCTACGTGGCCGAATCCGGGCGGTCGATCATCGCCGAACTCCTCAGAAGCGAAGACGATTCCCGGATGGGTAGCACGGAGGTCGCTCAACCCGCGACTTTTCTGGTGCAATCGGCTCTGGTGTCCCACCTCGCCCAGTTCGGCGTCCGACCCGCCGCCGTCATCGGTCATAGTGTCGGCGAGGTCGCGGCGGCGTACGTCAGCGGCGCGGTGGATCTCGACGACGCAGTTCGGATCAGCCTGCACCGGTCGCGACTGCAAGCCACCACCGCAGGAACGGGAGGTATGGTCGCCATCGAGCGCTCGGCGCACCAAGCGCGTGAGTTGCTACGCGACTTCCCCCAGCTCGATATGGCCGCCGTCAATGGGCCATCAGCAGTAACCATCGCCGGGCCCAACAATGCGCTGAAGGATCTGTGCGAGCACCTTCAGGCCGCCGATGTACCCGCACGAATGTTGCGAGTCGAGGTGCCATATCACAGTCGGTTGATGGATCCGATTCTCGAGGACCTGCGCTTTGATCTGCGCACGATACAGGCAAAGCCCGCGACAACGCCGCTGTACTCGACGGTCACCGGCGCCCTGATGACGGGTCGGGTTGATGCCGCTTACTGGGCTGACAACGTCCGGAGGCCAGTGCAATTCGCCGATGGCGTCGCCGCTCTTCTGGACGCGGACTATCGCGTGTTCGTCGAAATAGGCCCACATCCTGTGCTCGGCGCGAATATTCAGCAGTGCATGGCCTCTGCCGGCGTCAGCGGAGCCGTCGTCGCGACGCTTACCCGCGACGGTGCTGATCAGCGGAACCTCGACGCTGCGCTCAGCCTGCTCTACGGCCACGGCAGCATCGAGACCATCTCGCCGGACACCGTCGTCGCGTCGCACGTGCAGTTGCCGGCCTATCCGTGGCAACGGAAAGAGCACTGGCACAACGAGCGGGGAACTACTGGCCTTCGTCCCGGCGCCCGGCCCGTCCCTGTGCTGCTCGGGGAGCGGACGGCCGCGACAGGCGACGAATGGGAAGTCGAACTGTCCGTGAGTGCGCTGCCGTGGCTGCACGACCACTCGGTATCGGGTTTGCGCGTGCTCCCGGGTGCGGCCTATCTCGACGCCGCCGTTAGTGCTGCGGTAACCCGCAGCGGCAGGGCCGCTGTGGCGCTGGAAGATGTGGTGTTCGTTGCGCCGCTTATCATCGGTGATCACGAGGTTCCGGTGCTGCGGGTATCAGTCGAGCCAAGTACTCGCCGATTCAGCATCCAATCCAAGGCGACAACGCGGACCGAGGACTGGACGGTGCATGCACGGGGACGTCTCGTCGAGGCCGACCTCACCCCCGAGACCGTCGATGTCACCGCTCCCGGTGCGGCAGTGATCATCGGTAGCGAGCTGTATGAGGAAATGCGTACCCGCCGCCTGGTGTACGGCACGTCTTTCCAACGCATCCGGCAGGTCGATGTCGCCCTCGCGGTGGCACAACCCGATACGGGAGCGCAATCGACACCGGATGTCGCCATCGCGACGCTGTCGACCGAACCCACACCGGAGGTCGACTTCGGGGACTCTTCGGGTCACACCATTCACCCGGCGGTCGTCGATGCGGCGCTGCACTGCGTCGCGGCGCTACCGCTCGCTGACCTGGCCTATGTACGTGCGACTTCTCCCGAAGACAGGCATGGCGCCGCGGTTCCCGTTGAGATAGGGGCGCTGCGGTATCACGGCTCGATTCCCGACGACCCGGTTGTGAAAGTGGTGGTACCACCGACTCGGCCGCTGGCAGCCGACATCTTCATCACCGATCAGCTCGGCGAGGTCGCGGTGTCGATGACGTCGGTGCGATTCCAACAAGTCGGCGTCGCCGAACGCATCGACAGCCGACTCGATGCGTGCTACTACGAGCCGCAATGGCACATTGTTGAGAGCGAACCGACGGCGACCGGGCTTGGCGCGATGACCAGAGCAGTGATCGTCATCGGCGATTCCGGGATCCGTCCCGACGTGGTCGGGCATCTGGCCGCGGGCGTAACCGACGGATCAGTGATCACCGTCGCCGACCCGACGGACGGGGACGCCTACCGGCTCGTCACCGCCCGGCTCCGTGAGCTTGCCGACAGTGCCGCCGGGCACATCCAGATAATCATCGTGTTTGGCTCCTCCGTCTCCGGCCCGCATAACGTGTTCGCGGCCAATCAGATTGCCCGACGTATGGCCGAGACCCTGTTTCGTCGACAGCATGTCCATCTCGAGGGAGGTCAACACGGTTGTGGTCACGTGCGAGGCGCTGTCAGTCCCCGGTGACAGCGCTGTGAACCTGGCCCACTCCGCCGTCGTCGGTGCGCGCCGCACCTTGCGTAATGAGCAGGATCTGGCGAGGTGGTCCTTGGTGGACCTGGATCGCCTGACGACGTTGGAGCGCGCCGTCGAGATCATCAATGCTCCACTCTGGCCAGCTGACGAGATCGCGGTCCGCAACGGCCAACCGTGGTCGATGAGGATTCGGCGGAGCCTACAGGAGCGACTCGCAGAGCTGGAAGTCGCGACACCACTGCACAATCCGGAGGCCAACTTCGGCGTCGAGGTATCACGGTATACGGGTTTTCCGAGCCTGTCGCTCCGTGAAGTGACGCGGGCGCAGCCCGGGGTCGGTGAGGTCGAGGTTCGGCTTGACGCCGTGGGGCTCAACTTCAAAGACAGTATGAAGGCGCTGGGGATCCTGGGCGAGCGTCAACTCAGCGAGACGTATTTCGGTACCACGCTGGGCATGGAGGGGTTGGGTTATGTCACCCGTGTCGGCGCAGGGGTCGCCGACGTCGTACCCGGCGAGCCGGTCGCCGTCGGAACCCGCGACATGCTGCGCCGGTATGTGAACATCAGGCTGGGCGAGGGCGCGAACATGGCCACCGGTGTGCTGGCTGACACCCCGGAGATTCTTGCGAATCTAGATCCGCTGCAATGTGGTTCGACCTTGCCCTATCTGACTGCGATCTATGGATTGCGGACGCTGGCGAAGGTGCAACCGCGGGAGGTCATCCTCATCCACGGGGCGGCGGGCGGGATGGGCTTGGCGGCGGTCCAGGTCGCCCGCAGCCTGGACGCCACGATCATCGCCACCGCCAGCACACCGGAACGGCGGGCGACAGCCATGGCGTTCGGTGCTCACCATGTGCTGGACTCACGGTCGATCGACTTTGTCCGTGAGGTCCGCGCGCTCACCGGCGGTGCCGGTGCCGATGTGGTGTACAACTCGGCACCGGGTGAGATTGCCCGCCAGAATCTGGTGGCAGCAGCGGAATTCGGTCGAATTGTTGAATTGGGCAAGGCGGATGTCTACTTCGGCGGCGTGTTGGACCTTACGTTGTTCGATAAAAATCTGGCGCTGTTCGCCGTCGACATGGACCGGATGCTCAAACACCGTCCAGAGGAGATGCGGGCATTGACCCGGGAAGCGATCATGGGCCTGGCGACGGGAACGTATCGGTACCTTCCGTACCAAGCGTTTCCCATCTCGGCGGTGAGCACCGCCTTCGAGACCGTCGCTCGCTCCACCCACATCGGTCGTGTCGTACTCGATATGCGGGAGGCGCGGCCACCGGTCAAACCACGGATGCGAACCGTCGCTGTCGATCCCGCTGCCATGTATCTGGTTACCGGGGGTTTCGGCGCATTCGGGATGGCCACGGCCCGCTGGCTGGTAGGCGAGGGAGCGCGGCACCTCACTCTTGTCGGCCGCACCGGTGCGGCCGAGGCGGTACGGCGAGAGCTCGTCGAATTCAGCGAGGCCGGCGTCGAGGTCATCGAAGAATGTGTCGACGTTGCGAACGGTGATGCGGTCGACAATCTTGTCTCGCGCATTCATTCGACGTCGTGCCCCCTCAAGGGAATCTTCCATGCCGCTGGTGTCGTCATCAATCATTCCATCCACGAGGTCACCCTGGAATCGCTGCTGGCCACCTTTGCGCCCAAAGTCGACGGAGTCCTGAACCTGCACAGCGCAACTCTGCGAAGCGGTGCACGCCTCGACCTCTTTGTCATCTATTCGTCGATCTCCGGCCTGGCTGGAACCGGCCGGCAGGTGGGGTATGCGGCGGCCAACGCCACGCTCGACACGATCGCCACCCACCTGCGTATGCAGGGCACCCCGACCACCGTCATCGATTGGGGTGGCATGGCGGGTGGAATGGCGGAGCCGGACGCGGCCGGTGGCCGCCTCCTCGAGCTGTTTGGCTATCAACTGATCGATATGGACCAAGGACTTCGGCTGATGAAACGAGTGATCGAACTGGACATTCCACAGGCCGTGATCGCCGACGTGAACTGGGCGCAATGGGCAGCCGTCCACGCCCCATCCACCCGTACTCCGCGTTTCGCCGAAATCGTTGCCAGTCCGGACACCAATCCGCCGGGCAGCGCCATCAAGGCTGAAATCTTGGCACTGCCAGCGGAGCAGCGCCCGCCGGTCATCACGATGCTGCTCGCAGAGGAGCTCTCAGCGGTTCTCCGCCTGCCGACCGAGGAGCTCGATTTGTACGCGCCGGTTACGGATCTCGGGCTGGACTCGTTGACGGCGATGGAACTCGGGGCCCGCGCTTCCAGAGCGTTGGGTGGAATGCAGTTGTCGGTGCTGGAGTTCAGCGGCGGACACAGTCTGAACAGCATTGGGGCGAAACTGGCGAATCGGCTGGCGCGAGAGTCCGGCAGTGACGCGGCGGCGAACCAAGAATCTGAACAGGCGAATGCGCAGTGAGTGACGAGCCCTGGAACGTCGCGAGGGACATGATTCGCCGATATCGCGGTCAGCTGGAGGGTTCCGCGGATACCGACGCCATACCCGATCTGGACGGCCAGCTTGCGAACTCGGTACCTGCTGCCACGGACTTCACCGATCACCCCGGCGTGGCGGTACCGGTGGCGGCATATCGAGAAGCGACGCAGCGGCTCGCCGAAATTGGCCTGACACACCCTTACCATCTCGCCCGGACCGGCCGAACAGCTACCACCGTTACCTATCCGGGACACGCACCCGCGATCAACTATGCACATTTCAACTACCTGGACCTGGCGGGCGATCCGCGGGTGCGCGACGCCGCGAAGCACGCGATCGACGAGTACGGAACCTCGGTGTCCGCCAGCCGAATGGTGTCGGGTGAGATTCCGCTGTACCAGGAGTTGGAACGACTCCTCGCAGGCACCTACGGTGTCGACACTGCGTTCATCACACCGTCCGGCTATCTCACCAATGCGGCTGTCATCGCATATCTGCTTGGCCCGGCGGACATCGCAGTGTGCGATTCGTATGTGCACAACAGCATCGTCGGTGGCACTCAGTGGGCGGGCTGTCGGCGCATCAACTTCAAACACAACAATCCCGAATCTCTCGAGACGACGCTGAGGATGTCCCGCCGCAGCGCCAAACGCGCGCTGGTGATCGTCGAAGGGCACTACAGCATGGACGGTGATACGCCCTGCCTGCCCGACATCATCTCGATCGCACGGCGGTACGACTGTTCGATCATGATCGACGAAGCACACTCGTTCGGCGTCCTGGGCGCGACCGGTCGTGGCGTCCGCGAATTGTTCGACCTGTCAGCCGACGATATCGACATCTGGATGGGCACCCTGTCCAAGGCGCTCGGCAGTGTAGGTGGATTCGTGGCCGGTAACCAGCTGCTTATCGACGGACTACGTTATGCCGCACCGGGATTGAGTCTGTACTCTACTGGGCCCGCTCCACCCGTGGTTGGCGCCGCGTTGCAAGCCCTGAAGGTAATGCTTGCCGAACCGGACCGCGTAGCGCGCCTGCAGGCCAACGCGGGGTATTTTCACCGGAAGGCCACCGAATGCGGATTTGATCTGGGACTCTCGGAGGGGACGCCCATCGTGCCCGTCGTCGTAGGCGACGACCTGCGTGCGGCATCCGTGTCCGTCGCCCTTTTCTATGCCGGTGTCAACGCCAACGCGCTCGCGCATCCGATCGTGCCGAAAGGTGCTGCCCGGATCCGGTTTTTTCTGAACTCCGAACACACACGTGAGCAGATCGACTCGACTATCACCACGTTACAAAATGCTTTTGCACTTCACGACCTCGGATCGTGAGTCGACTTTGCTTCTGCGCGCGCGAAAGTATTGAGTTCGGGTCTGCCGGCCCGTTAGCTGGCAACTCGTGTCCGTCTTTGTCGATATCGCACCGGACGAGCCGCAACTCGGCTCGCCGGCCTCCGTCACGCCCTCGGGTAGGTGGCGCGGACGGCTGACCCGCGCAGCGCTGCCGCTGTTGTCCCTCGTCGTCTTCTTCACCGTCTGGCAGCTGGTTGCCGCCAGCGGCATCTGGAACCAGACCTTCGTGCCCTACCCGAGCACGGTGTGGAGCGCCTTCCTCGATGTGTCAACCACCCACGACGGGGTCCGCGGCTACGCGGGTTACCTGCTCGCCGAACACCTCTACATGACGCTGCGCCGCGTGTTCGCGGGCGTGATCATCGGGGTGGCGTTCGGGGTCCTGTTGGGGCTGGTGATGGGATCCGTCGGCTGGGTGCGCAGCGTACTCGAACCATGGCTGACGTTCCTGCGCGCTTTACCGCCGCTCGCGTACTTCTTCCTGCTGGTGATCTGGCTGGGCATCGACGAGGCCCCGAAGATCACGCTTCTGGCGCTGGCCGCGTTGCCTCCCGCCGCGGTCGCCACCACCGCCGCCGTGGTCGCCGCTCCGGTCGGGCTGCAGGAGGCCGCACGCGCGCTGGGTGCGTCGCGCCGTGAGGTGATCCGCGACGTGGTGGTTCCGTCGGCTCTGCCTGAGACCTTCACCGGCATCCGGCTCGCGGTGGGAATGGCGTACTCGTCGGTGGTCGCCGCCGAACTGTTCAACGGGCTGCCGGGGATCGGTGGTCTGGTCAAGGATGCCAGCAACTACAACAACACCCCTGTCGTCCTGGTCGGGATCTTCGCCATCGGGATCTCCGGCCTGATCATCGACGGTCTGCTTCGCGCCGTGGAACGGCGCGCTGTCCCTTGGAGAGGAAAGATATGAAGCTCAAGGCGTTCATCGAAACTGTAGCGGTGGTTTCAGTGGTCTCGTCGGCAGCGCTGGCATTCGCGGGTTGCTCCGTCGACCGGTCGGCGAGTCAGGGCGACAAGCCGACCATTCGTATTGGCTACCAGAGCTTTCCGAGCGGTGATCTGATCGTGAAGAACAGCCGGTGGCTGGAGGACGCGCTGCCGGACTACAACATCAAGTGGACGAAGTTCGACTCGGGCGCCGATGTCAACACCGCGTTCATCGCCAAGGAGCTGGACTTCGGTGCGCTCGGTTCCAGCCCGGTCGCGCGCGGACTGTCCGCGCCGCTGAACATCCCCTACAAGGTCGCCTTCGTCCTCGACGTCGCGGGTGACAACGAAGCGCTGGTGGCGCGCGACGGCAGTGGCGTCAACACGATCGCCGATCTGAGAGGCAAGCGGGTCGGCACACCGTTCGCGTCAACCGCGCACTACAGCCTGCTGGCCGCGCTGTCCCAGAACGGCTTGTCCGCCAACGATGTTCGACTGGTCGACCTGCAGCCGCAGGCCATCCTGGCGGCGTGGGACCGTGGCGACATCGACGCCGCCTACAGCTGGCTGCCCAGCCTCGACGACCTGCGCAAGACGGGTAAGGACCTGATCACCAGCAGGCAGCTGGCCGAGGACGGCAAGCCGACCCTGGACCTGGGGGCGGTGTCTGACGATTTCGCCAACGCGCATCCCGGCGTCGTCGACACCTGGCGCCAGCAGGAAGCGCGCGCCTTGTCGCTGATCCACGAGGATCCAGCGGCGGCGGCGAAGGCCATCGGCGCCGAGATCGGACTGTCGCCGGATGATGTGACCGGGCAACTGAAGCAGGGCGCGTACTTGACTCCCGAACAGGTCGCGTCGCCGGAATGGCTTGGCTCCGACGGCAAGCCGGGCAACATCGCGACCAACCTGCAGAGCGCATCGGAGTTCCTCGCTGAGCAGAAGCAGATCCCGTCGGCGGCGCCGTTGCAGACGCTCCAGGATGCGATCTACACCAAGGGGTTGCCCAGTGTCCTCTCCCAATGACGTCAAAGATGCGACCGCACAAGACAACAGCGGCGCCATCCGGATCAGCGGGGTATCCCACCGGTACGGCCGCGGCAACAGTGAGGTCACCGCGCTCGGGCCCGTCGACCTGACCGTCGACCCCGGGTCGTTTCTGGTGCTGGTCGGCGCATCCGGGTGCGGCAAGAGCACTCTGCTGCGCCTGCTGGCCGGTTTCGAAGCCCCGAGCGAGGGCTCGGTCGACGTGGCGGGCGGACGCCCGCAACCGGGGGTGACGGCGGGTGTGGTGTTCCAGCAACCGCGGCTGTTCCCGTGGCGCACGGTCGGCGGCAACGTCGACCTCGCGCTGAAGTATGCCGAGGTGCCGCGCGAGCGGCGTGCGGCACGCAAGGAGCAGTTGCTGCAGCGGGTCGGCCTCGAGGGGACGGCCGACCGCAAGATCTGGGAGATCAGCGGTGGCCAGCAGCAGCGGGTGGCGATCGCCAGGGCGCTGGCCGCCGAGACGCCGCTGTTCCTGCTCGACGAACCGTTCGCGGCGCTCGACGCGCTCACCCGCGAGCGACTTCAGGAAGACGTCCATCAGGTCAGCGCGGAATCGGGTCGGACGACGGTGTTCGTCACCCATAGCGCCGACGAGGCGGCCTTCCTCGGCTCGCGGATCGTGGTGCTGACCCGGCGCCCGGGCCAGGTCGCGCTGGACCTGCCGGTCGATATGCCCCGGACAGGCATCGACCCCGACCAACTGCGTCGCTCACCGGAGTACACCGAATTACGGGCGGAAGTAGGCCGGGCCGTCAAGGCCGCGGCGGCATGAGGTCGCGCCCCAGGCGCACAAGGGATTTAGACCGGCGGATAGGCGGGCGGCGGGTAGACGCCACGCAGGATCCATGCGAACCAGTTCACGCCGTACTCGAGTTCGTCGCTCGCGTCATAGTCCGGATTCGGATCCATGTCTCCACCTCTCGGGTACGGCCGCTCTCGCGTGAAGTCTAGACCCGGCGTGGCTGCGGCGACAGTGCGACAGCCTAAACTGTCCAACCAGTTGATTGATGCCCCGGCGGGTGCCCGGGCCTGCCTATAGTGAGTCGCCATGCCAACATCGGAAGCCCTCGGTTCGAACGGGATGTCCCGTCGCGAGGAGTTGTTGGCCGTCGCCACCAAGTTGTTTGCCGCGCGCGGTTACCACGGCACCCGGATGGACGACGTCGCCGACGCCGTCGGTCTGAACAAGGCGACGGTCTACCACTATTACGCCAGCAAGTCGTTGATCCTCTACGACATCTACAAGGGCGCCGCGGACTTCACCGTCGACGCGCTGCACGACGACCCGTCGGCGTCCGCGCGCGAGACCATCTACCACTTCACCCGGCGCCTGCTCGTCGGCATCGCCAGCGATATCGAGCGGGCCGCGGTGTATTTCCAGGAGGGCCCCTACATCTCGGAGTGGTTCACCGAGGACCAGGTCGCCTACATCCGGGAAAAGGAGACCCAGGTCTATGAGCACGTCCGCGATGTCATCGACCGGGGCATCGCCAGCGGCGAGTTCTACGAGTGCGATTCCCACGTGCTGGCGCTGGGCTACATCGGGATGACGCTCGGCTCCTACCGGTGGCTGCGCCCGCACGGCCGGCGCACCGCGCAGGAGATCGCGGTCGAGTTCAGCACCGCGCTGCTGCGTGGCCTGATCCGCGACGAAACGGTGCGCGTGGCGTCTCCACTCGGCGTCGACATGGAGCACGACGCGAACGCGGCACCGTCGGGCTAGAAGCCGAAACGGTAGAGACGGTCGTAGTCACGGACGACGACCCCTCCGACCCCGCCGAAACTGCGGCCAGATCGCCGCAACGGCGGATTTCGCGATCTCACAGCAGTCTCGGCGAAGATGGGGGTGTGAAATCCACCCTGCTGTCGAGACGCGACCTCGACTTTCTGCTCTACGAATGGCTGCGGGTCGAGGAGTTGACCAAGCGGCAACGATTCGCCGAGCACTCGCGTGACACCTTCGACGGCCTACTCGATCTGTGCGAGCACCTGGCCACGCAGTACTTTGCGCCCCACAACAAGAAGAGCGATGCGAACGAGCCGACCTTCGACGGGCAGACGGTGACCGTCATCCCCGAGGTGAAGGCGGCGCTCGACGCGTTCGCACAGGCCGATCTCGTGGGCATGGTGATGGAGTCAGCGGTCGGCGGTGCCCAATTGCCGATGACGGTGGCCCAGGCCGGCTTCGCCTGGTTCTCGGCGGCCAATGTCAGCACCGCGGGCTACCTGATGCTGACCATTGCCAACGCCAACCTGCTGGCCAAGTTCGGAACCCAGGAGCAGGTGGACGCCTTCGTCAAGCCGATGCTGGCGGGCCGGTTCTCCGGGACCATGGCGCTTTCCGAGACGGGGGCAGGTTCGTCGCTGGCCGACATCACCACCCGCGCCGAGCCGCAGGACGACGGCAGCTACCGGCTGTTCGGATCAAAGATGTGGATCTCCGGTGCGGAGCACGAGATGAACGAGAACATCGTCAACCTCGTGCTCGCGAAGATCCCCGGCGGTCCGGCGGGAACCAAGGGCATCTCGCTGTTCATCGTGCCCAAGTTCGTGGTCGGGTCCGGTGGCGCTGACGGCCCGGTCGGCGAGCGGAACGACGTGGTGCTGGCCGGCCTCAACCACAAGATGGGGCAGCGGGGCATCACCAACACCGTGCTCAACTTCGGCGAGGGCGCGTTCCGTCCGGGTGGGCAGGCGGGTGCGGTGGGCTACCTCGTCGGCGAACCACACCGCGGCATCACCTACATGTTCCACATGATGAACGAGGCGCGCCTCGGCGTCGGGATGGGCGCCGTTTCGCTGGGCTACACCGGTTACCTGAAGTCGCTGGAGTACGCGCGGGAACGCGCGCAGGGCCGACCCGTGACGGCCAAGGACCCCTCGGCACCGCAGATCCCGATCATCGAGCATGCCGACGTCAAGCGAATGCTGTTGGCGCAGAAGGCTTATGTCGAAGGTGGCCTCGCACTGGCGCTGTACTGCGCCAAACTCGTCGACCTCGGTGACAGCCAGGACCTGTTGGACATCCTGACCCCGGTGGGCAAGAGCTGGCCGTCGCAGTGGTGCCTGGAGGCCAATAACCTCGCCATCCAGGTGCACGGCGGATACGGCTATACCCGCGAATACGACGTCGAGCAGCACTACCGCGACAACCGGCTCAACCCGATCCACGAGGGCACGCACGGTATTCAAAGCCTGGATCTTTTGGGCCGCAAGGTGACTCAACGCAACGGGGCCAGCCTGGCGGCGTTCGGCAAGGCGGTCTCCGAGACCGTTCAGGCCGCACACGACGCAGGCGGTGAAGCGCGCGAGCTGGCCGCCCAGCTGGACGGGTCCGTGCAGCGCCTGGCGGCCGTCACCGCCGCGATGTTCGGCTCCGGCGACGTGGAGGCCGCGATGGCCAACAGCGTCGTCTACCTGGAGGCCTTCGGCCACATCGTGATCGCCTGGATGTGGCTGGAACAACTGCTCGCCTGCAATGGCCGGTCCGGTGACTTCTACGACGGCAAGCGCCAGGCGGCCCGCTATTTCTTCCGCTACGAGTTGCCGAAGACGGCACCGCAAATGGATCTGCTGGAACGCATCGACCGCACCACGCTGGATATGCGCGACTCCTGGTTCTAATACCGAAACGGCATCGACCCATGCCATATCAGGCTTGGACAGGTATCGCCAGTGCTCCTATTTTAAGAGTGACCGCCGCCACAGCGGCGCAACTCGCACCACTCGGGAGACACAGGAGTCACAGGTGTTCACGTTCATGCCCACCGCCATACGTCGCACCCGCCTCCGCGCCGGCCTCGCGGCGTGCGCCGCCACCGCGCTCGCCCTGACCGCCTGCAGCGGAGTCCAGACCAGCACCGGCTCCGGTAGCGGCAATGGCTATCCGTCGGGAACCGTGGAGATGTACGTCGGTGCGTCGGCCGGCGGCTCGAGCGACCTGATCAGCCGTGCGGTGTCCAAGGGTCTCAGCGATGATTTGAAAGCGTCCTTCCCGGTGATCAACCGCGAGGGTGCGAACGGCGCGCTGGCCGCCGCCGAGGTGGCCAAGGCGAAGCCGGACGGTTCGGTGATCGCAATTCAGAACGCGTCGCTGTTCACCATCACCCCGCTGGCCGTCAACGCGGACGAAGTCACCAAGGTCGACGACTTCGACGTCGTCTACGGGGTGTCCCGAGACGACTACGTGCTCGTCACCAACCCGGCCAGCGGCTACAAGACGCTCAAGGACCTCGAGAACGCCAACCGCGTCGTCCGCTACGGCACCACCGGCGTCGGGACCGGCGCCCAACTGGCGGCCGCGTTGCTGTTCAAGACCGCCAACGTCGAATCGCAGGCCGTCCCCTTCGACGGCGGCGCGCCCGCCCTGGCCGCCCTGCTCGGCAACCAGATCGACGTGGCCTCGCTGCAGGTCGGCGAGGCGATCGAAAACATCCAGGCCGGCAAGCTTCTTCCGCTGTCGGTCTTCGGCCCGGAACGAATCGACTACCTGCCCAACGTCCCGACCGCCAAGGAACAGGGCCTCGACGTCGAGGTCACCCAGTACCGTTTCATGACCACTCCGAAGGGAACGCCACAGGAGGTCAAGGACAAGATCGTCGAGGGCATGAAGGCAACCTTCGAGACCGAGGACTACAAGGCGTTCAACAAGCAGAACAGCCTCACACCGTTGGAGGAGCCGGGCGACCAGGTGCTGCAGCGGCTTCAGGCCGACCAGAAGCGCTATGCCGATCTGGTCAAGCAGTACGGAATCAATCTGCGTGACGAGGGCTGAGCCCATGGCCCCCAATGACGCTCAGGAAACCCATCCGCATACCCGCGACATCCTCGCCGAGATCGAGGCCGAGGTCGCCCATGAGCTGGAGGAGGACCGCCCGCCCGCGGGTGGGCCCGCCTACCAGACCGTGGGCGCCCTGGTCGGTATCGCGATCGGCGTCGGCGGTGGGATGCTGTCCTACGGCTATGGCCTCGGTTCCTTCGAAAAGCCCGGTCCGGGACTGTGGCCGTTCATCGTCAGCGTCGTCATCGCCGCGCTGTCGGCGGTGTTGCTCGTCCTCGGACGGGGGCTGGCCGATGCCGAGGCGTTCACGCGCAGTAGCACCCTGCCGCTGATCGGCGCGATCACCTTCATCGCCTTCGGTTTCCTGATGCCGGTGACCGGCTTCGAGATACCGGCGCTGGTGCTGAGTGTGATCTGGCTGCGCTTCCTCGGCGGCGAGAGTTGGCGCAACACGGCCGTGATCAGCGTGGTCACCGTGGCCGTCTTCTACTTCCTGTTCCTCTACGGGTTGCGGATCCCGCTGCCCCACCTCATCGCCTTCTGAGGCCACCCCGAACAAGGCCACCGAACCATGGACTTCACCGCATTTCTGGACGGATTCGCGCTCGTCGTCGAACCGAAGAACCTGCTCTACTGCCTCGTCGGCGTGCTGATCGGCATGATCATCGGCGTGCTGCCGGGGCTGGGCCCGGCGGCCACCATCGCAATCCTGCTGCCGATCACATACACCATCGACCCGGTGTCGGCGATCATCATGCTCGCCGGCATCTACTACGGCGCCCAGTACGGCGGCACCATCACGTCGGTGCTCTTGCGCCTGCCCGGTGAGGCGTCCTCGGTGGTGACGGTGTTCGACGGCTTCGCCATGGCCAAGCAGGGCAGGGCGGGAACCGCGCTGGGCATCGCCGCGATCGGTTCGTTTGTGGGCGCGACCATTTCGATCATCGGGCTGACGCTGCTCGCCCCTGTCGTGGCCAGCGTCGCGCTGGACTTCGGCCCGCCCGAATACGCCGCGCTCGCGCTGCTGGGTGTGTTGTTAGTGGCGACGATCGGCAGTGGAAACAAGCTCAAGGCGCTGATCGCCGGTGCGGTGGGACTGCTGTTGGCCACCGTCGGCCGCGACAGCTTCAGCGGCGCTTCGCGTTTCACGTTCGAGAACCTGTCGCTCGCTGACGGTATCGACTTCGTCGTGGTGGCGATGGGATTGTTCGGCGTCGGTGAGATCCTGTACAACCTCGAGCAGCGTCACGGAAAGCGGCACGTGCCTGCCGAAGTGGGCAACGTATGGCCGTCCCGCAAGGATCTCCGGCAGTCGGCCGGCGCCATCGGCCGCGGTTCGATCATCGGCTTCGTGCTCGGCGTGCTGCCCGGTGGCGGCGCGGTGCTCTCCTCGATCGTCGCCTACGCGACCGAGAAGCGCCGATCCAAGACACCCGAGCGGTTCGGCCGCGGCGCGGTGGAGGGCGTCGCGGCGCCCGAGACCGCCAACAACGCGGCGGCGACGTCGTCGTTCATCCCGCTGCTGACGATCGGCCTGCCCGCCAACGCCACGATGGCGATGCTGTTCGGCGCGCTGCTGATCCTTGGCGTCTCACCGGGGCCGCAGCTGGTCGACGAACATCCCGATGTCTTCTGGGGCGTCATCAACTCGATGTACATCGGCAACCTGATCCTGCTGATCCTCAGTATTCCGTTGGTGGGCTTGTTCGTTCGCATCCTGCGGGTCCGGCCGGCGATCCTGGCCCCCATCACGGCGCTCATCACGATCCTCGGTGTCTACACGATCAACAATTCGACGTTCGACATCTTCTTGATGGTGGCGTTCGGCATCATCGGCTACCTGATGAAGAAGGCCGGCTTCGACCCTGGGCCGATGGTGCTGGCCTTCGTCCTCGGTTCGATCATCGAGTCGAGTTCGCGCCGGTCGCTGCTGATGTTCGGTGGAGACCCGACGGGTTTCGTCACCCGACCGATCTCGGGCACCATCCTCGCGGTCTTCGTCGCCCTGGCGTTGCTGCCCGCGGTGCGGATCCTGATCAAGCGCCGCAAGTCAACGCCGGTCGCCGTCCAGCCGAAGGCGGGTGTTGCCGAGGTGGACACGCATCGCGGCCCTGGCGATGTCGGGGTCACCGGCGATGACGCCGGCGGCGACACTGTCGTGCTCCCGTCGGACCCGGTCGACGTGAGCGGTGTCGGTGAGCGAGTACGCGTCGCCGAGTCGGGTGCGCGGCAGCAGGATCATCATCGGTCCGAGTGAGTCGACCAGACCGAGGTAAAAGCGGTTACCGCTGGCGGCTGCGACGGCGCGGTGGAACCGGAAGTCCGCCTCGACGGCGTCCTCGGGGGCGGCCGTGACGAACGCCTCGAGCGCGGTTCTGATGGAGTCGGCCCCCGCGTCGTCGATGCGGGCGGCGGCCAACGCGGCGGCCTCGGTCTCGATCCCGACCCGGAAGTCGATCATGTCGAGCACGTCATGATGGGTGCGGATCGTCGCGGACTCGACCGTGAACGACGTGGGCTCGGGCATCGCGAGCACGAATGAGCCGCGGCCCTGGAAGGTTTCGACGAGGCCCTCCGCCCGAAGCCGGGTGACCGCCTCTCTGATCACTGTCCGGGAGACGCCGTACTCGTCGATGAGTTCGGCTTCCGAGGGCAGCTTGTGCCCGGCGGACAGATCGCCGCCGAGGATCTTGTCCTTCAGCCCCGCGACCACCCGCTGCGCCAGTGTGGTCGTCATCCGAACTCGGCGCTCTCCTTCGTCAAGCTGCGCATCTGGTCGCTCAGCGTGAAGCCGAGTCCCGGCCGGTCGGGCACCCAGATGCGGCCGTCGCTAATTTCCATGCGCTCGTCGAACAACGGGTTCAGCCACTCGAAGTGCTCGACCCATGGCTCGGTCGGATACGTCGCGGCGAGGTGCAGATGGATCTCCATCGCATAGTGCGGCGCCAGGGCGAGTCCCGCGTGCGCGGCCAGCGTCGCGAAGCGCAGGAATGGCGTGATCCCGCCGATCCGCGGCGCGTCGGGCTGGACGATGCCGCGGTAGCCCGCGTCGAGCAGCGCCATGTGCTCACCGACCGAGGTGAGCATCTCACCGGTGGCGATCGGGGTGTCGAAGGTACGGCTCAGGTCGGCGTGGCCGACGGCGTCCCAGGCGTCCAGCGGCTCCTCGATCCAGACCAGGTCGAATACCTCGAGTTCCCGGCACATGCGGCGTGCCCTGGCGCGGTCCCACTGCTGGTTGGCATCGACCATGAACGGGGTGTCTCCGAGGTGCGCCCGAATCGAGGCGACGCGATCCAGGTCGGTCCGCCAGTCGGGCTGCCCGACCTTGATCTTGATGCCCCCGATGCCGGATTCGCGCGATGCGGTGGCCTTCTCCTTGATCTCCTCGACGGAGGCCTGCAGGAAACCTCCCGAGGTGTTGTAGACCGGGCACGAGTCACGATGTGCACCAATCAGTTTCGCCAAGGGCAGGCCCGCGCGGCGGGCCTTGAGGTCCCACAGGGCGACGTCGAGCGCCGCGATCGCCTGCGTCGCCACACCCGCGCGTCCGACCGAGGCGCCGGCCCAGAGCAGGGACTGGTAGATCCGGTCGATATCGGAGGGATCCTGGCCGAGCGCGACCTCTGCGACCTCTGCGAGGTGGGCGTATTGAGCCCGGCCGCCTGCGCGCTTGGAGTAGCTGAAGCCCATCCCATGCTGGCCCTCGTCGGTGACCACCTCGACGAACAAGAGCACCGTCTCGGTCAGCGGCTTCTGGCGTCCGGTGAGCACTTTGGCATCACTGACGGGAGTCTCGAGGGGCAGGACGACCTGGGACAGCGTGAGATGACGAATCCGGTCTGGCATGAAAGTAGTATAATGAGTGGCCAACTCATCATACAAGCATTTACACGGTTTGACCCCGCTTCAAAGGGAGGTCGCCGCCGGTCAAAGCTGATGACCGTACTGGGAGACTGCTGCCATGACCGCCAGCGGGCAATCGCTCACCAGTGACTTTCCGGTGCACTGGCCGGTGCACACCCGGTGGACGGACAACGACATGTTCGGCCACCTCAACAATGCGGTGTACTACCAGCTGTTCGACACCGCGATCAACGGGTGGATCAACACCACCGTCGGCATCGATCCGCTGACCGCCCCGTGGATCGGGGTGGTCGCGGAGTCCGGCTGCCGGTATTTCTCCGAATTGCAGTTTCCCGACCCGCTGGTGGTGGGTTTGGCGGTGGCCCGGCTGGGCAACAGCAGCGTCACCTATCGCCTCAGCGTGTTCCAGGCGGGCGGCGCAGACGACGCCGCCCGGCCGGTCGCTGCCGTCGGCCACTGGGTGCACGTGTACGTCGACCGCGTGGGTCGCAGGCCGGTTTCCATCCCCGAGGAGATCCGCACCCTGCTGGAACAGGCCCGCACCGGTTAGTCGATATGCTCGCCGGGTGCCGCTGGTAAGCAAGACCGTCGAGGTGGCCGCCTCGGCCGAGTCGATCATGGCGATCGTCGCCGACTTCGAGTCCTATCCGTTGTGGAACGAGGAGATCAAGGGTTGTTGGGTGCTGGCGCGATACGAGGACGGCAGGCCCAGCCAGCTCCGCCTCGACGTCGTGGTCCAGGGACAGGCGGGCACCTTCATCACCGCCGTCTACTACCCGGGTCAGAACGAGATCTACACCGTGCTGCAGCAGGGGGATCACTTCGACAAGCAGGAGCAGAAATTCTCGGTCGTGCCGATCGGGTCGACCTCGCTGCTGACCGTGGACCTCGAGGTCGAGACGAAGCTGCCGTTCCCCAAGCCGATGGTGAAGAAGGCCATCGGCGACACGCTCGAGTACCTGGCCGACAACCTCAAGAAAAGGGCCGAGCAGCTGGCCGCCAGCCCCTGACGGTCACGCGCCAAGCGAGTCCCAGAACGCGTCGATGTCCTCGGCCGCGATCAGTGCCGCTTCGGAGCGCAATGCCAGCACCCGGTCGCAAATGCGGATTTCCGTCGCGCGCGGCATCCCCCGGGTGCGTACCGCCCGCGTGCCAGCCGGCGCACTCTGCCGTGGGCGATCTCCCAACGCAAGGCGTCCGACACCGCCTTCGATGCCCGCCCCGATATTGCGAAGTGGTGGTAGTGGAGAGCATCGATCAATTCAGGCACGGTCGCGGCCCCGTGCTGAAACAGCTGAAAGGTCAGCGCGTAGCGCAGTTCGAGCCCATATAGGCTGCGGCGTTTGCCAGGCATGGATGACATGGATGAACTGTGCCGGTGACCACCGACAACAGGCGGCAGGGACGGCAGCCGGGATGTTCACCTCTAAGCGACAATGTCGCTATGAGCGACAATGTCGCTCATAGTTGGACAGTTGACGCAGTGGGTCTGCGCGCTCAGCTCCAGAGCCCGATCTCGTCGAGCCGCCCGATCAGCCGGCGCGCGCCGTCGGTGAACTGGCCGTCGGTCAACCGGACCACCGTGTCGACATCCCTGCGGCGCAGCGCCGCGATCAGCTGCCGATGGCTGGCCACCGCCTCGGTACCCCACTGCTCATCGTCGGTGTAGATGTGTGGCGGCAGGTACCGCGCCACATGTAAGAGGAACCAGGACAACTTGATCCGCCCGGTGGCACGGTTGAAGGCACGGTGGAAGGCGAACTCGGCGCTGGCCACCTCCTCGGGGTCGCGGCGCCCGACCGCGGCGGCCAGTGCGTCGTTGAGGCGCTCCAACTCCACGATCTGCGGCTCGGTGATCCGCGCGGTCGCCGTCACCGCCAACTCCTTGGCCATCGTGGCCTGCAGCCAGAAGATGTCCTCGATGTCACCGCGGGTGAGCGGCACCACCACATGGCCGCGATGCGGTTCGAGCCGCACCATGCCCTCACCCCGCAGCGTGCGAAGCGCTTCGCGCACCGGGGTGATGCTGACTCCCAGTTGCGCGGCCGTTTCGTCCAGCCGGATGTACGTGTCCGGCCGCAACGTGCCGGTCATGATGTCGGTCCGCAGGCGTGCGGCGACCTCGTCGGAAAGCTGTTCGCGACGTCGGACCGGCCTCGTGTCCTGTCGAGGCCGCACTGGTGCGTTCACGCTGCCTCTCTCAAGTTTTCCGAGGCTTGGCGAGGCCTTGTCCCCGCGCCGCCGAGGCCATATTGTGACCGCTGCGAACCATGTTTGATCACATATAAACATCACGCAACCCCGCAAAATTTGCCTGAGCATGGAGCACCTGCCCGTTGACCGCACCGCCCCCGACCGAACAGCCGTATTTGGCACGCCGGCAGAACTGGTCGACGCAGCAGGCCGGCCACGCGCTGATGCAGCCCAGCGCCACGGCGCTGCGCTTCCTCGGACACAACACCACGTGGGGTGATCTCGAACGACGGGTCACCTCGCTGGCCGGTGCGCTGAGCCGACGCGGTGTGCTCGCCAACGTCGCCACCGCGGTACGCGACATCGATCCGACGCTGAAGACGGTCATCGTCACGGGCGTGAGCACCGACTCCGCCGATTCTCACGTCATCAAGGTCCGCTGCAGCTTCGGACGCTGTCGTGGGGTGCGGCGCCGGCGTCGGACAGCCTGCTACGCGATATGGGCGACACCTTCCCGGGCACGCAGATCTACGCCGCGTTCGGGCAGACCGAGATGTCGCCTGTGACGTTTATGTTGTTGGCGCAGGATGCAATTCGTAAACTGGGCTCGGTCACGCAGGTCATCCCGACATTGGCTGCCCGGGTCGTCGACGACGAGATGAACGATGTGCCGGTCGGTCCGGTCGGCGAGATCGTCTATCGGGCACCGACACTGATGGCCGGCTACTGGAACAACCCGGAGGCCACCGCCGAGGCATTCACGGGTGGTTGGTTGCACTCGGGTGATCTGGTCCATCAGGACGAAGAGGGTTACGTCTGGGGCCCCCCGCCATCGTCGAGGTGGCAGTGATCGGACGTGCCCGCGAGAAGTGGGGTGAGGTGCCCGTTGCGGCCGTGGCGGTGGCCGGAACCGGAATCTGCCCCGCAACCCGGCTGGCAAAGTCCCGAAAACCGAATTGCGGGCCCGACACGGCGGAGAAAACCAGATTGACGCGGACGAAAGTTCCGCTCCGCCAACGCTTTCTGCTGCGGCGCAAGACAATTAACGGTCAGGGGCGACTTTGCTAACGGTTACGGGCTCAATCCCGCCGATGCGGTGCAATGCGGCGATTTCATCGGGTACAGTCCTGTGGTCTGTCTTACTACCCGCGAGTAGGGAGACGGCGGCCACACACACGGGGTTGGGGCAAGGAGGGGGCGTGCGACAGGGTCTGCCGTTGCGCCGCGGACGCTGCGATTTCGTGGTGGGAGCCCGCCGGTGACGGCGTCGACAGGCGTCGTCGATTACGTTCGCAACCAGGTCAGGCCCGGCCTGACAGCCGTGGGCGGCTTTGTGCGCATGTGCGTGCTCACCTGGAAGGCGCTCTTCAAATCACCGTTTCAATGGCGTGAGTTCATCCTGCAGAGTTGGTTCCTCATGCGGGTCGCCTTCCTGCCGACCGTCGCCGTGTCGATCCCCCTGACGGTACTGCTGATCTTCACCCTCAACATCCTTCTCAAGGAGTTCGGTGCCGCCGACATCTCCGGGGCCGGGGCGGCCCTGGCCGCGGTGACCCAGCTCGGCCCATTGGTAACCGTGCTCGTGGTGGCCGGCGCCGGATCCACCGCCATCTGTGCGGATCTCGGCGCCCGCACCATTCGCGAGGAGATCGACGCGCTCGAGGTGCTCGGCATCGATCCGATCCACCGGCTGGTCGTGCCGCGCGTGATCGCATCGACCTTCGTCGCACTGCTTCTCAACGGCGCGGTGATCACCATCGGCCTGGTCGGCGGCTTCATCTTCGGCGTCTATCTGCAGAACGTCTCCGCGGGCGCCTACGTCTCGACGCTGACCCTGGTCACCGGGCTCCCCGAGGTTTTGATCTCGGTGGTCAAGGCCATGACCTTCGGACTGATCGCCGGTCTCGTCGGCTGTTATCGCGGCCTGACCGTCGCGGGCGGCGCCAAGGGTGTGGGCACCGCTGTCAACGAGACGCTGGTGCTGTGCGTGATCGCGCTCTTCGCCGTGAACGTGGTGCTGACCACGATCGGTGTCCGATTCGGAACGGGGCGCTGACATGTCGACCGGCGCCGTCCTGCGTTCACGGTTTCCGAGGGGCATCGCGCGCGCGGAGAAATTCGCCGGTGCGCCGGGCCGCGGGTTGGACGCCGTCGGCCACGTCGCGTGGTTCGTCGTCACCGCGGTCGGTTCGATCGGTCATGCGCTGCGCTACTACCGCAAGGAGACGCTGCGGCTGATCGCCGAGATCGGCATGGGCACTGGCGCGATGGCGGTCATCGGCGGCACGGTGGCCATCGTCGGTTTCGTCACGCTGTCGGGTTCGTCGCTGGTGGCCATCCAGGGTTTCGCCTCGCTGGGCAATATCGGTGTCGAGGCCTTCACCGGCTTCTTCGCCGCGCTGATCAACGTGCGCATCGCCGCGCCGGTGGTCGCGGGTCAGGCGCTGGCGGCCACCGTGGGCGCGGGCGCGACCGCCGAACTCGGCGCCATGCGGATCAGCGAGGAGATCGACGCGCTCGAAGTGATGGGCATCAAGTCGATCTCGTATCTGGTGTCCACCCGCATCATGGCCGGCTTCGTGGTGATCATCCCGCTCTACGCGATGGCGATCATCATGTCGTTCCTGTCGGCCCAGGTCACCACGACGTTCTTCTACGGCCAGTCGATCGGAACCTACGAGCACTACTTCCGCACCTTCCTGCGCGCCGACGACGTGATGTGGTCGTTCGTGCAGGCGATCATCATCTCGGTGATCGTCATGCTCAACCATTGCTACTACGGCTACTTCGCCAGCGGCGGCCCGGTCGGCGTCGGTGAGGCCGTCGGCCGGTCGATGCGCGCCTCGCTGGTTGCGATCGTCTGCGTGGTCCTGTTCGCATCGTTGGCGCTCTATGGCGTCGACCCGAACTTCAACCTCACGGTGTAGTCGATGACCGCGCCCCTGAACGAGCCGCGCACACCGCCGTACAAGATCGCCGGCCTGGTGCTGACCATCATCACGATCATCGCAATCGTGCTGGTCTACCTCCAGTTCCGTGGCGACTTCCTGCCGACCACGAAGCTGACGTTGATGTCCGCGCGCGCGGGCCTGTCGATGGATCCGGGGTCCAAGGTCACCTACAACGGCGTGGAGATCGGCCGGGTGGCCAGCGTCGACGAGGTCAACGTCGGCGACGAGCCCCAGGCCAAGATCATGCTCGACGTGAATCCCAAGTTCCTCGACCTGATCCCCAAGAACGTCAACGCCGATGTCAGCGCCACCACGGTCTTCGGCAACAAGTACATCTCCTTCACGTCGCCGAAAGACCCGTCAGCACAACGTATTACGTCCGCCGATGTGATCGACGTGTCGAAGGTGACCACCGAGTTCAACACGCTGTTCGAGACCATCGTCTCGGTCTCGCAGCAGGTGGATCCGATCAAGCTGAACCAGACGTTGAGTGCGACGGCCCAAGCCCTGGACGGTCTGGGCGACCGGTTCGGCCGGTCGATTGTGCAGGGCAACGACATCCTGGGTGACCTGAACCCACAGATGCCGCAGATCCGCCGCGACAACCAACTGCTGGCCGACCTCGGCGACACGTACGCGAACGCGGCGCCGGATCTGTTCGAAGGCCTGGATCACGCGGTCACCACCGCGCGCACGCTCAACGAGCAGCAGGGCAATATCGACCAGACATTGATGGCCGCAGTCGGTTTCGGCAACACCGGCGGTGACATCTTCGAACGCGGCGGCCCCTACCTGATCCGCGGCGCACAGGACCTGCTGCCCACCTCGGCGCTGCTCGACCAGTACAGCCCGGCGCTGTTCTGCACGATCCGCAACTTCCATGACGTCGAGCCCAAGATTGCGGCATCGCTTGGTGGCAACGGCTATTCGCTGCGGACCCACTCCGAGATCCTGTTCCCGGGCAACCCGTACGTGTATCCGGACAACCTGCCGCGGGTGAACGCCCACGGCGGACCCGAGGGAAGCCCGGGCTGCTGGCAGCCGATCACCCGTGACCTGTGGCCGGCGCCCTATCTGGTGATGGATACCGGTGCTTCGATCGCGCCGTACAACCACGTCGAGCTTGGTCAGCCACTCGCCATCGAGTACATCTGGGGGCGGCAGATCGGGGAGAACACGATCAACCCATGAAAATCACCGGTACCGCCATCAAGCTCGGCATCTTCTCTCTGGTGCTGCTGCTGTTCACCGCGATCATCATCGTGGTGTTCGGTCAAATGCGGTTCGACCGCACAACCGGGTATTCGGCCGTCTTCTCGAATGCCAGCGGTCTGCGGGCCGGCCAGTTCGTCCGTGCGTCCGGTGTCGAGGTCGGCAAGGTTTCCAAGGTCGAACTGATCGACAACGGGTCGAAGGTCAAGATCGACTTCGACGTGGACCGCTCACTCGAACTGTTCGACCAGACCTCGGCTTCCATTCGGTACCTCAACCTGATCGGTGACCGGTACATGGAACTCAAGCGCGGCGACAGCAACAAGCGTCTCGCCGCCGGCGGCACCATCCCGCTGGAACGCACCCAGCCTGCGCTCGATCTTGACGCGTTGATCGGCGGGTTTCGGCCGGTGTTCCGGGCACTGGATCCCGACAAGGTCAACAACATCGCCCAGTCGATCATCACGGTCTTCCAGGGCCAGGGTGGCACGATCAGCGACATCCTCGACCAGACCGCGTCGCTCACCTCGGCCCTGGCCGACCGTGACCAGGCGATCGGCGAGGTGATCAAGAACCTGAACACGGTGCTGGACACCACGGTCAAACACCAGCAGCAGTTCGACGACACCGTGAAGAACTTCGAGGTGCTCATCACCGGCCTGAAGAACCGCGAGGATCCGATCGCGTCGTCGGTGGCCAACATCAGCAACGCCGCGGGCACGGTGGCCGATCTGCTCGCCGACAACCGGCCGCTCCTGCAGAGCACGATCGGTCAGCTCGAGGCCACGCAGCAGCCGCTGGTCGACCAGAAGGACCAACTCAATGACCTGCTCGTCAGGTATCCGGCCGCGTTGAAGATCATCGGCCGCGCGGGCGGTGTTTACGGCGACTTCTTCAACTTCTATGCGTGCGATGTGACGTTGAAGCTCAACGGATTGCAGCCAGGTGGCCCGGTGCGCACGGTCAAGGTCTGGTCGCAGCCCTCGGGTAGGTGCACGCCGCAATGAGGACACTCGAGGGATCGAACCGCGTTCGCAACGGGTTGATGGGCATCATCATCCTGGTCGTCGTGATCGGGGTGGGACAGAGCTTCGCCAGCGTGCCGATGCTGTTCGCGAAGCCGACGTACTACGCCCAGTTCTCCGACACCGGCGGCCTCAACACCGGCGACAATGTGCGGATCGCCGGCGTCGATGTCGGACAGGTCAGGTCGATGGACATCGACGGCGACAAGGTGAGGATCGGCTTCTCACTCGACGGTACCCAGATCGGAACCGACAGCCGCGCGGCGATCCGCACCGACACGATCCTGGGCCGCCGCAACATCGAGATCGAACCGCGCGGAACGCAGGCGTTGCGGGCGAACGGAACCCTGCCGCTCGGTCAGACCACTACCCCGTACCAGATCTACGACGCGTTCTTCGATGTCACCAAGGCCGCGTCCGGGTGGGACACCCAGACGGTGAAGCGGTCGCTGAACGTGCTGTCGGAAACCATCGACCAGACCTCCCCGCACCTGAGCGCCGCGCTCGACGGCGTCGCCCGGTTCGCCGACACCATCGGCAAGCGCGACGGCGACATCAAGACACTGCTGGCCAACGCCAACAAGATCGCCGGTGTCCTCGGCAACCGCAGCGAGCAGATCAACCGCTTGTTCGTGAACGCCCAGTCACTGCTGGCCGCGGTGAACGAACGTAACTACGCGGTGAGCATGCTGCTGGAGCGGGTCTCGTCGTTCTCCGATCAGGTGAAAGGGTTCATCGACGACAACCCGAACCTCAACCACGTGCTGGAACAGCTGCGCACCGTCAGCGACATTCTGGTGCAACGGAAATACGACCTCGTCGATGTGCTCTCCACGTTGTCGAAGTTCACCGCATCTCTCGGTGAGGCCATCGCGTCCGGACCGTACTTCAAGGTCATGCTCGTCAACCTGTTGCCGTACTGGATCCTGCAGCCCTTCGTCGACTCCGCATTCAAGAAGCGCGGCATCGACCCCGAGAAGTTCTGGGGTGACGCGGGTCTGCCCTCGGCCCAGTTCCCCGATCCGAACGGCGCCCGGTTCCCTAACGGTGCTCCCGCGCCGTCGCCCGCGATCATCGAAGGAACCCCCGAAAATCCGGGCCCAGGGGTACTGAAGGGCTCGCCGTGCTCGTACACGCCGCCGCCCGATCTCCTGCCGCGCCCCGCCGACCCACTGCCGTGTTCACACCTGACCACCGGTCCGTTCGGCGGCCCGGATTACGGCCCGCCGAACGTGGCGACCTCACAACCGAACCCGAACGGGCCGGGGTTCACCCCGGGTGTGCCCAGTGCGGCCCTTCCGGGTCAGGTGTCGCCCGACATGCCGGGTGTGCCTGCCGAATTGGCTCCCGCTCCGCCGGGTGCGCGCACCGTGCCGTTGGGTCCGCAGCCCTCACCGCCGGACTTCACGCCCGGCATCGCACCACTGCCGCCGGCCCTCGACGGCCCCCCGCCCCCACCGGGCCCCGGTCCGGATGCGGGACCCGCAGGCACGCCGCCGCTCCCGGGGAACCCACCGTTCCTCCCGCCTGGGTCGCAAGGAGGGTAGGGCCTTGTCGACGATTTTCAACGTCCGAAACATCAAGATGCCGAGCATGTCTCGCGCATCGGTGATCATCGGTGCCCTCGTGGTGGTGCTGGCCGTGGTGGCTGGCGTCGTCGGCTGGAACCTTTACAAGAACCTGACGAACAACACCGTCGTCGCCTACTTCCCCGACACCCTTGCGCTCTATCCCGGGGACAAGGTCCAGATCATGGGCGTGCGGGTCGGCACGATCGACTCGATCGAGCCCGCCGGCGACAAGATGAAGGTGACGTTCCACTACGAGAACAAGTACAAGGTGCCGGCCAACGCCACCGCCTCGATCCTGAACCCGAGCCTGGTGGCGTCGCGCAACATCCAACTGGCGCCGCCCTATACGGGCGGACCGGTGATGGAGGACAACGCCGTCATCCCGATCGACCGCACGCAGGTGCCGGTGGAGTACGACCAGCTGCGCGACTCGCTGAACCGGATACTCACCGACCTCGGGCCGACACCGGAGCAGCCGAAGGGCCCGTTCGGCGACATCATCGAATCCGCGGCCACCGGGTTCGCCGGAAAAGGCGAGCAGCTCAACAAGACCCTCAACGGTCTGTCGGAGGCGCTGTACACGCTGAACCAGGGCCGCGGCGACTTCTTCAGCGTCGTGAAGAGCCTGGCGCTGTTCGTCAACGCGCTCTACAAGAGCGATCAGCAGTTCGTCGCGCTGAACAACGATCTTGCGACGTTCACCAACTCCTTCACCAACAGCGACCACGAGCTCGCCAATGCGCTCCAAGATCTCAACCAACTGCTCACCACCACGCGCAAATTCGTCGGCGAAAACGGCCAGGTGCTCAGCAAGGACATCAACAACCTGGCCGACGTGACCAATGCGATCCTGCAGCCCGAGCCCCGGGACGGCCTGGAAACCGCTCTGCACGTGTTCCCGAACCTCGCGGCGAACCTCGTCAACATCACGTCGCCGAACGCGGGCGGCATCGTCGGCCTGCCGGTGATCAACGGCTTCGCCAACCCGATGCAGCTCATCTGCAGCGCAATTCAAGCCGGTAGCCGATTGGGTTACCAGGACTCGGCCGAGCTGTGTGCGCAGTACCTCGGGCCGATCCTGGACGCGATCAAGTTCAACTACCTGCCGTTCGGCCTGAACCAGGTCAGCACCGCGATGACCCTGCCGAAGCAGATCGCCTACTCGGAGCCGCGGCTGCAGCCGCCGCCGGGGTACAAGGACACCACCGTTCCTGGCGTCTTCTCGCGCGACACGTTGTTCTCGCACGGCAACCACGAGCCCGGCTGGACCGTTGCCCCCGGCATGCAAGGAGTGGACGTGCAGCCGTTCACCGCGAACATGCTGACGCCCGAATCACTTTCCGAGCTGATGGGCGGACCGGACATCGTCGCTCCTCCTGCGCCGCCGGCGTTCGGTGTGCAGCCCAACGGCAAGCTGCCGGGTCCGCCCAACGCCTACAGCGAGAACACCCCGTTGCCGCCGCCGTGGTACGTGCAGCCTGCGCCGCCGCCGGGCCCCGCGCCCGGTGTGATCGCGGGCGACCCGCTGGGTGCGATCGCACCCGCCGCGCCGGCGCCCGGACCGGCTCCGGCCGCACCGCCGGGACCAGCGCTACCGGCTGAGGCAGGTGGGTGATGAGCCTCGTGGGCAACGAGCAGAAGGCAGGAATGGCCACGCGCAGATGGAGCCGGATCGCACGCCGCACCGGTGCGGCGGCCGCGGTCGCGTTGGTGCTGACGTCATGCGGGTCGTGGAAGGGCATCGCGAACGTTCCGTTGCCGGGTGGACCCGGCACCGGCTCGGACAAGTTGACGATCTACGTGCAGATGCCGGATACGTTGGCACTCAACGTCAACAGCCGGGTGCGGGTCGCCGACGTGTATGTCGGCCGGGTGCGCGCGATCGAACTGAAGAACTGGGTCGCGACGCTGACGCTGGATCTGGCACCGAATGTGAAGCTGCCCGAGAACGCGTTGGCCAAGATCGGCCAGACGAGCCTCCTGGGATCGCAGCACGTCGAGCTGGAGCCACCGCCGGATCCGTCCCCCGAGCCGATGCGCAACGGTGACACGATCCCGTTGAAGAACAGCTCCTCGTTCCCCACCACCGAACGGGTGCTGGCGAGCATCGCCACCATCCTCAGCGGCGGCGGAATCTCGAACCTGGAGGTGATTCAGACCGAGATCAACAACGTGCTCAACGGCCGGGCAGATCAGATTCGGGAGTTCCTGAACCGGTTGGACACGTTCACCGACGAACTGAACCAGCAGCGCCAAGACCTCACCCGTGCAATCGATTCCACGAACCGACTGCTGTCGATCGTCGCGCAACGGAACGACACACTGGATCGCGTGCTCACCGAATTCCCACCGCTGGTCAAGCATTTCGCCGACACCCGCGACCTGTTCGCCGACGCGGTGGAAGGGCTGGGCCGGATCAGCCTCGCCGCCGACAACGCCCTCGGCCCGACGAGCGACAACCTGCACACCAACCTGGTGAACCTGCAGCGTCCGCTCAAGCAGCTGGCCAAGTCGTCGCCGTACCTGCTCGGCGCCCTGAAGCTGATGTTCACCGCGCCGTTCTCGATCGAGAACATACCGAAGGTGGTCCGCGGCGACTACATCAACGTGTCGCTCAACGTCGACGCGACCCTGTCCGCGCTGGACAACGGGGCCCTGTCGGGCACCGGAGTCTCGGGCATGCTGCGCGCGCTCGAGCAGGCCTGGGGCCGTGACCCGAACACGATGATCCCGGACGTGCGGTTTACGCCGAACCCGCACGACGTCCCGGGCGGACCGCTGGTCGAGAGGGGTGAGTGAGCAGTGCTGACCCGTTTCATCAAGATTCAGCTGGTGTTGTTCACGATCCTGACCATCATCGCGATCGTCGTGCTGGGCTGGTACTACCTGCGGGTGCCCAGCCTGGTCGGCATCGGCACCTACGACCTGCATGCCAATCTGCCGCGCTCCGGTGGTCTCTACGCCACCTCGAACGTGACCTATCGCGGCACGCAGATCGGCAAGGTCACCGAGGTCAAGCCCACCGAAACGGGTGCAGAGGCAACGCTGCGAATCGACAGCCGCTACAGGGTCCCGGTCGATGCGGTTCCCAACGTGCACTCCGTCTCGGCCATCGGTGAGCAGTACCTGGACCTGGTGTCGACGGGTGACCCGGGCCAGTACTACAGCAACGGTCAAACGATCACGCAGCTGGGCACGGTGCCCAGCGAGGTCGGGCCGGCGCTGGACTCCGCAAACCAGGGACTCGCGGTGCTGCCCAAGGAGAAGATCGGGCAGCTGCTCGACGAGACCGCTCAAGCGGTGGGCGGATTGGGTCCGGCGCTGCAGCGGCTGGTCGATTCGACGACGAACGTCGCGCAGGGCTTCCAGGAGAACCTGCCGCAGATCAACGACATCATCGCGCACGCCGCGCCGATCCTGGACAGCCAGGTTCAGTCGGGCGACGCCATCGGCCAGTGGTCGAGGAACCTGAACATCCTGGCGTCCCAGTCCGCCGAACAGGACGCGGCGCTGCGGAGCGGGCTGCAGCAGGCGGCACCGACGCTCGACCAGGTTTCCGAGGTGTTCAGCGATGTGCGCGACGCGCTCCCGCAGACGCTGGCCAACCTCGAGGTGGTCATCGACATGCTCAAGCGCTACCACAAGGGTGTCGAGCAGGCGTTGGTGATCTTCCCGCAGGGGGGCGCCGAGTTGCAGGCGGGGGTCATCTTCCAGAATGAGGGTCTGCTGCACTTCGGCCTGTCGATCAACCAGCCGCCCCCATGCCTGACCGGCTTCCTCCCGGCGTCCGAGTGGCGGTCACCCGCTGACACCAGCACGGCGCCGCTTCCGACGGGCACCTACTGCAAGATCCCGAAGGACTTCCAGGGCAACGTGGTTCGTGGTGCGCGCAACTATCCGTGCGCCGACGTTCCCGGCAAACGCGCGGCCACCCCGCGCGAGTGCCACAGCGACGCTCCGTACGTGCCGCTGGGCACCAACCCCTGGTACGGCGACCCCAACCAGATCCTGTCGTGCCCGGCGCCGGGCGCGCGATGCGACCAGGGCGTCAACCCTGGCCGGGGCGTCATTCCGGCGCCGTCGATCAACAACGGGATGAACCCGCTCCCGGCCGGCCAGTTGCCTCCACCGCAGTCGTATGCGCCGATCAGCGACCCGCTCAGCCCGCCTGGCCAGGGCAACGTCTCGTGCAGTGGACAACAACCCAACCCGTGCATCTACACTCCGGCACAAGGGCCACCAGGTTCCACTGCGGCGTACAGCCCCAGCAGTGGTGAGGTGGTCGGACCTGACGGCGTGAAATACAACGTCAGCAACTCGAATAACCCAGGAGACGACGGATGGAAGGAGATGCTGGCGCCAGCCGGCTGAACCCCACCGATGCTGATGCAGCGCCTGACCATGCTCCCGCAAAGCCCGATGAGTCGCTAGCAGTATCTGCCGAAGAGACAACCGAAGAAGCCCCCACAACATCGGAGGAAGAGACAGCCACCGACAGCCGGCGCGAGTCCCGGCTCGGCCGCGGCTCGATGTCGACGATCTGCGCGGTGCTGGTGCTGTTGGCCGCGGGCGCCGGGGTCGGAGGATATTTGGCGCTGCGGTCCCATGACGAGAGCAAGGCCATTGCGCGCGCCGACGAGGCGGCGCTGGCGGCGGCGCGGGACTGTGTGACCGCGACCCAGGCCCCGAACACGGCGGCGATGATCGCCAGCCAGTCCAAGATCATCGAGTGCGCGACGGGCGATTTCGGTGTGCAGGCGCCGCTGTACAGCGGCGTCCTGGCCGAGGCCTACCAGGCCGCCAATGTCACGGTCCAGGTCTCTGACATGCGTACCGCCGTGGAGCGGCACAATGACGACGGGTCCATCGACGTGCTGGTCGCGGTGCGCGTGAAGGTGACCAACTCGGCGTCCGCCGATCAGCAGCAGGGTTATCGGTTGCGGGTGAAGATGGCGCCCGCCGACGGTACGTACAAGATCTCCAGGCTGGACCAGGTCACCTCGTGACCGCGCTACTCGACGCCAACCCGGACGCACCCGCCGACGAATCACCGCCGGCGCCGCCGTTGGCATCGTGGCGGGCCCGCGTCGGCGCGTTCGCCGTGGACGTGTTCATCGGTGCCGCGGTGATCGTCACGATGGCGTTGGCCGCGGTGCCGCAGGACGGCTGGCTGCGGTGGCTCTATGCCGGGGTGGCCGGGCTGGTCTTCTTGATGATGGCCGTGAACCGGCTGTTGCTCCCGACGCTCACCGGTTGGTCGGTGGGCCGCGCGCTGTTCGGCATCGCGGTGCGCCGCCGTGACGGCGGGCCCGTCGGCATTCTGCGGTTGGCGGTCCGCGATCTGGCGCACCTACTCGACACCGTCGCGGTGTTCACGGGATGGCTGTGGCCGCTGTGGGACCGGCACAACCGCACGTTCGCCGACCTGTTCGCTCGCACCGAGGTGCACCAGGTCGAGCCACCGCAGCGCGACGTGCGGCGGCCCGTGGGGTGGATGCTGGTGGCGGCGACGCTGCTGTGCGCCGCCGCGGTCGGCCTGAGTTATCTGGTGGTATACCGGCACGACCGCGCGGTGGATCAGGCACGCGCGCAGATCTCCGAGCAGGGGCCCCGCCTCGTCGAAAAGTTGCTGAGCTTCAGCGTCGACACGCTGCAGCAGGATTTCTCCACGGCCCAGTCGCTGACCACGGACGGTTACCGGCCACAGTTGGTCGCCCAGCAGCAGGCTGTGCAGAAGGCCGGCGCGACGACCAACGAATACTGGGCAGTGAGCAGCGCGGTGCTGTCGGTGTCGACCGAGCAGGCGTCCATGCTGCTGGCGATGCAGGGGCAGCGTGGCGTGGATCCCGCCACGATGAAGTTCATCACCGCGACCGTCCGGGTGGATTTCGACAGGACCGGTGACGGTCGGTGGCGCGTCGCCAATCTCACCGTGCTCAAGCGCCCCAACTTGAATCAGGCCGGCCAGTGAGCCCGCGCCGCAAACTCGAAGCCGACGAGCCGGATTTCTTCGAGGTGGTCACCAAGCCGCCGCGGCGGTGGGGTCTGCCGGTCGTCGCGGCACTGTCGGCATTGCTGATCGCGGCGGCGATCACAGCCGCCACGCTGATACTCATCCGCCACGAGACGGATCGGCGGGTCGCGATCAAGGACTCCGACGCGCTGGGTTACGTGCGCGAATTCATGACGATGTACACCACGCTGGATCCGTTCCACGCCAACGCCTATGGGGACCGGGTCCTCGCGCAGGGCACGGGGGACTTCGCCAAGATGTTCAAGGACAAGCAGAACGAGATCATGATCCAGGTCGCCCGCGCCGAGCCGACCACGGGCGATGTGGTCGATGCCGGGGTGCAGCGGTGGAACGACAACGGCAGCGTCGATGTCCTTGTCGCGACGAAGATCACCTCCAAATCACCGGATGGCAAGTCGACCATCGAAAGCGGAAACCGTTGGGTGGCAACGGCCGTCAAGGAAGGACAGCAGTGGAAGATCAGCCAGCTGGTTCAGGTGATCTGACCACGGACGCCGCAGGCACCGACGCCGCCGCAGACGCGGCGGCCGCGCGTCGGCGGCATCGGATGCCACTGCGCAAGCAGATGGCGGTCGGGCATGACGACGCGACCACACCGACCGCATCCGTCGAATCGGCCGCCGACACCCCCGAAATCGTCGAGACGACGGCCGAAGTGCCGGTGTCCGGCGCCGACGAGGCCGCATCCGCACCAGCGACGATCCGTCACCGGTGGCGGCTCTTCCGCCGCAAGGCCACGCCGTCCGAACCTGCCGACAGGACCTTCGACGAGGCCGCCGAAAAGGCCGAGGAGACACCAGAACCTGCGCCCGTGCCCCGCACCCCCGTGGGCAAGCGCGGCCGGACCACCAAGGCCGTCGACGAACAAGAATCTCAGGTCGAGCGCGAATCAGTTGAGGCGACGGTTGAATCCGAGACCGAGGACGCGGTCGAGGTGGACACCATCCTGGTCCCACACCGGCCGGCCGGAAGGCGTCTGAAATTTGCGGCGGCCGCCGCGGGCGTGCTCTTCATCGGCGCCGCGGCGTTCGCCGGGGCAACGGTGCAGCCGTATCTCGTCGACCGGGCACTCGTGCACACCAAGCTCGACATCGCCAGGACGGCGGCGAGGGCCATCACCACGTTGTGGTCCTACACCCCCGACGATATGGAATCGCTCGCGGACCGGTCGGCACGGTACCTGGGCGGTGACTTCGCCGTCGAATACCGTAAGTACATCGATGCGATCGTTGCGCCCAACAAGCAGGCACAGGTCACCAACACCACGCAGGTGATGGGGACGGCGGTCGAGAGGGTCACCCCGTCGGAGGCCACCGCGATCGTCTACACCAATTCGGTGGCCACCAGTCCGGTGAGCAAGAACATCCCGTCGCTGCGCTATCTCTCGTACCGGCTGACCATGCAGCGCCACGACGCCGACTGGTTGATCACCCGCATGTCCACGGTCACGTCGTTCGATCTGACTCCGCAACTGTAGAAGCGGGCAGCGGGCCATGGCCGTCGACTCCCCGGTTTCAGAGCGGTTGACCATCGCCTGCCTGCTGCTGCTGACCTTCGCCACCGGCATCGTCGATGCCATCAGTGTGCTGGTGCTCGGCCATGTGTTCGTCGCCAATATGACAGGCAACGTCATATTCCTCGGCTTCTGGTTCGCACCGCATTCCGGGGTGGACCTGACCGCCGCGGCGGTCGCGTTCCCCAGTTTCGTGGCGGGTGCGGTGATCGGTGGCCGGCTGGCTCGCCATCTGGATGGCACCGTTCGACGGTGGCCGACGGTGGCGCTCGGCACCGAGGTCATCGTGCTGGTGGCGCTTTCGATTCTGACCGGCACGGGTGTGCTCGACTACCACGACAACAGCAAGCTGTTCCTGATCGCGGGCCTGGCGGTGACATTCGGTCTTCAGAACGCGACCGCCCGTCAGTTCGGCATCCAGGAACTGTCGACCACCGTGCTCACGCAGACGATCGTGGGTATCGGCCTCGACAGCCGGCTCGCCGGCGGCAGCGGTGACCGTAGAAGGCTGCGCTACAGCGTGGTGCTCGTGATGTGTGCGGGAGCGATGGTCAGCGCGACCATGACCCGGTTCACCGTCGCGCCGGTGCTCGCACTCGCGGCCGTTGTCGTCGCGGCGAGCGCGGGTCTCTTCCTGGTCGGTACGCCCAAGCAGCAACCGGAAGCGTCGGGCTAGTCTCCCGGTATGCCATCCGTACTCGTCACCGGCGCCGGCAGAGGCATCGGCAAGTCGATTGTCGAACGACTCGCCGCCGCCGGATGGGACGTGATCGCCGGAGTCCGCACCGAACAGGACGCCGCCGCGGTCACCACACTGAACCCTCACCGGATCTCCTCGGTGATCCTGGATGTGACGGACGCCGGCCACATCACGGCTTTGAGTCGCGCGCTTCCGAACCGGCTGGACGCAATCGTGAACAACGCGGGAATCTCGGTGGGCGGGCCGATGGAGACGGTCGGCTCCGATGAGTGGCGAAAACAGTTGGAGGTCAACGTGATCGGTCAACTTGCCGTCACCCGCGCCGTGCTGCCCCTCCTGCGGAAGACGCGCGGGCGGATCGTGCTCATCTCCAGCGTGAACGGGAAGTTGTCGATGCCGATGCTCGGCGCATACGCCGCCAGCAAGTTCGCACTGGAGGCGGCGGCCGATGCGATGCGAATGGAACTGCGGCCGTGGCATATTCCGGTCATCGCGGTGGAGCCGTCGCAGACGGACACCGACATGTGGCGCACCGCTGGCACCATGGTCGAGGAAACCGAGGCGGCGCTCACACCGGAGCACCGCGCGCTGTACGCCCGGCACATCGCGGGAATGAAGAAGATGATTCCGGTGGCGCGGAAGCTGGCCGTTCCGGCCGAGAAGGTGGCGGCGGTCGTCGAGGAAGCGCTCACGGCCCGCAAGCCCCGCGCCCGTTACGTGGTGGGGCTCGGGCCCAGGCTGCAGGTGGCGCTGATGACGAACCTCCCCACCCGGGTGCGGGACCAGATTCTTCGCCGGGTGTCCGGCCAACCGTAGGATGGCGCACTTCGTCAAACACAACCCGAACTCACCCGCGGGCTTCTTCGCGTGTGAAGCGGCGGGGCTGCAATGGCTTTCGGCCGCGGATGGCGGTGTCCGGTGTGCACGGGTCATCGCGACGGATGAACACACCCTGACGCTGGAACGGCTCCAGTCGGCACGTCCCACGCGTCAGCACGCACACGAGTTCGGCCGGCGGCTGGCCTGTACTCACGACGCGGGCGCGTCCGCGTTCGGCGCTCCACCCGACGGCTGGACCGGGTCGGGCTTTTTCGGGCCGCTACAGCAGCCGTTACCGATGTCGCTGGTCGCGCATGACGTCTGGGGTGCTTTCTATGCCCGGGAACGACTGGCGCCGATGGCGGAGCGCGCGGCACCGCGCTTGAGCGGCGAAACCCAGCAAGCCGTCACCACCGCGATCTCGCGCTGCTGGGTGGGTGACTTCGACGACGACGACCGACCCGCGCGCATCCATGGTGACCTCTGGAGCGGCAACGTGATGTGGACACCCGACGGCGTGGTGTTGATCGATCCGGCCGCGCACGGTGGCCATCGCGAAACCGATCTGGCGATGCTTGCCCTGTTCGGGTGCCCGTACTTCGACGAGGTGGTCGAGGGCTATCAGGATCAGCGGGCGCTGCGGGACGGATGGCGCGAGCGGGTGGGGCTGCACCAGCTCTATCCGCTGCTGGCCCATGTGGCGCTGTTCGGCGGCGGCTACGAGGGCCAGACACGGCGCGCCGCACTGGAAGCCGTTGGCGCCAGCTAACGACGGGCGAAATATCCCGAGATGTCGGACCCCGACGGCGATGGTGACGTCATCGGTGAATTATGCCTCATCATCGCTATGTGGATAGCCTCGGTCAGATGCCGGAAATCGGCGTCAATGGTTGCTGGCGTCCACTCTGGCAATCTCCCGCTCTGGCAAACCGCCGATCGCGTCAATGTCTCCGCCGAGAACGAAACCGGCATCTGCGCTAGCGGCCACCACAGTCTTGTCGGAAAGGTGCCCTGAAGTCGCCCAAGTAATCTACGAGTACGTCAAATAAACATTTGCCGAAGCCTACGTCGACGTCGGCCAAAATCTGCCCAAAAGTCGGCTCCGCAAATTCGCTGCTCTGTTACCGTCCCTCGGGGGACGATGCAGACGGGGTCGAAAGGGTGAAGCTGGATGCCTGCTAAGCACCGCAAGTTGGGCAACACGACAAAGGCGGTTGTGGCGCTCGGGGCGGTCACCGCCACCGCGACGGCGATGACCATCGGTGTCGCGCCACCGCCGGCGCACCACCTTGCAACGCTGAACACCGACGTCGACCTGATGGCGGGCATCCGTCTGTTCCCGCAGCCCGAGCAGATCCCCGAGATCACCGGCGGACTGGCCAGGTTCGCTTATGACTTCAACCAGACGCTGGCGGAGGTCATCGAACGGGCGATCGTCGAGGGTGCGAATCTGAGCCCGCTGGCGGCTCTGCTCGGAATCGATCCTCTGCAGTTGGTCAGCAATCTGCTTACGCGGGTTCCGGCCAGCCTGCTTCCCCAACTGCTTGGCGCGGTTGACCTGAACATTCCGGTGGCAGACACGTTTGGTCGACCAGGTGGTCGCAGCTCTCGGGGTCCTCGGTCCTGCCGCCGGCCTACTCCTCGACCAAGTTCTGGGCCTTCTGCGACTGGGAGGTGACACGCCGCTCAACGAGTTGCTCAAGAACTTGCTGGGCATCGACCTGAGCAACGGGATCGATCTTTCCGAGCTCAACGTTCCGGGCGTCAACATCGTCACCGCGGGGTCGCCGTTCGCTCTGCTCAAGATGCTCGGGGGAGTGGATCTCGGGTGGACGCCCGCCCCGCCGAATGTCGTTGCGCAGGAAGTCAACAACACGCAGTACCTCAGGCTCGGCGCCGCGGGGGTCATCGAACTATTGACGACGAGACTGGACGCATTGGGCCTCGATCCACTCGGAAACTTGACTCAGGGACTACTGGACATCGTCGAGGCTCTGCCCGTCGACATTCCGAATGTCCTCGATCTCCGGATTCCGATTACGGTGGGATTCGGGGTTGGTGCGTTTTCTCTTGCGACGTCGTACAAACTGATTCTCGACCAGTTGAAGCTGCAACCCGGCGGCACCGCACCGGGGGCGATCGACGACCCGGTGCTCGGCGGCATCACGATATTGCCGATCGTGTTGCTCAACAACCTCGCTCGGCCCGACGGTGGCCTGGCGGCGCGTGCATATGCGCTCGCCCAACTGCTCGGCATCAATACCCTGAATCCGAATACGCACGCCGTGAACGATGGCGGGCTACCGGTTCTCGGCACCGGTCTGGGTCTCGGTAGCTCAGGTGTGATCCCCGTGCTGGTCGACGTCGGCGCCGAATACCAGCCCTTCTCGGACTTCGCCGCGTGGCCCAACGCGTTTACGCTGTTCAACAACCTCGCGGCGGGGACCGTCTTCTCGACGTACCTGTTGCGGGGTATCGACACGTCGCGACTCGACGCGCGATTGGCAGAACAGCTGGCCGGGGTTGCTGACAACCTCAAACTGACGAACCAGTTGGCGATCAACCTATATCTGACGGCGCCTGCCAACTCATTGCCACTTCTCGAGCCCGCCTATCTGATCGGCGATGCACTCAGCCTGATGTCTGGCGGGCTGCTGGCCGACAACCCGATCACGAGGTTGGCCAACGCATTAGCCCCTGCGCTGACCAGCCTGGTCAACGTGGGTTACACCGACGCCGTGCGCAATCCGGACGGAAGCTACACGCGGACGCTGACGGGCGCCAGCATCCCGACGCCGTTCTTCTCGTTCCCGAACGTGGACCCATGGCAGGTGCTCCCCGACGTCATCAATCAACTTGCGCGGGGATTCCAGAAGGAGTTCGCCAGCGGAAACCCCACGGCCCCACCGCCCAACGCCATCACCGGGCTCCTCAACCTGGTCAACAGTTTGTTGGCTACGGGGCCAGGCGGCCTCGGCGGGGCCTTGGGCGGGGTGGGGGGTGGGCTTGCAGGCAATCCGCTCGGTGGTCTTCTGGGGGGCCTGGGTGGTCTTGTTGGTGGACTGGGCGGCCTGCTCGGCGGCCTGCTGAACCCGCTGACCAACAAGGTGACGTCGCCGCCTCCGAATGCGCTGATGGCGGCCAACTCGAGAATGGTCACGCTGTCGACAAAGACTAAAGATGGAGACGCGCAGGACCTTTCGAAGGCCGGATCGCTCGACGAAAAGAAGGGCGACATGCAGCCAGGCGATGAGCAGGGCAAGCCCGGTGACGAACAGGGTCAGGCCGGCGGCGAGCAAGGCAATTCTGGCGGCGAGCAAGGCGGGGCCGGCGGGGAGCAAGGCAAGCCGGGCGATGAGGATGGCAAGCCGGGTGACGAGCAAGGAAGTGCCGGCGGCCACGAGGGCGATTCTGGTGGACAGCAGGGTCGTCCACGGCACGCGAAACCGGATAGCGACAACGAGTCGGGCACCGGAACGCAGGGCGGATCGACTCCGAGGCACGCCACGCACCATGACGGTCAGGGCCCGTCCGGTGCGACGCAGGGCAGGACACCGCGGCATGCCAAGCCCGACCACGGCAACGGCGCGGCGTCCGGAGGCGAGAACAACGGAACGCCGGGCGGCAGCACCGCCGGCGCCTCGGGCGCAGTGAGCGGGGCGGACAAGGCGGCTGCCTGACGGTCAGTTGAAGGCGAGCCAGCTGGGCAGCGCACGTTCGCCGGAGTCGCACAGCACCCGACGGGTGTCGCAGGATCCACGGGGCACGCCGGCGCCTGCCCACATTCCGCCGGTGTCGCGCCGCAGCACGATGGCCGACGAACCGCCGCCGTCCAGCAGGATCGCCGTATCGCTGCCGAGCCCGCGGAACAGATCCTGGATCTGATCCGGCGTGTAGCTTCCGCCCTGGAACACATACATCTCGTCCTTGGCCCTCGCGTACGCCAGCGCGGTCCGCGCCGCACTGGGACCACCGTCGTTCATCTGTCCGGTGTCACCCGGCGCCAGCAGCCCGAGCCCACTGACCGCCACGAACCGCACGCCCTTGTCCATCAGGCCCTGGATGACCGGCGCCGCGGCGGCGTAGTCGTCGGGAGCGTTTGGGCTGACGAGGAACGGCGCACCCGACACCGGCAGGACCATCGTCGTCAACGCCGTCCAGGTCTCGTCTCCGCCCGACAGCCCCTGCTTGCCGGCGTAGGCGATGGTGCCCGTGACCGCGGTGTTGGCCCGGCCCTGCCCGCCCGTGTTGTCGACGTACGCCCCCAGCGGCGAGCTGCATCCGGTCGACTTCCATGAGCCGCCCTTCTGCCCGCGAATGTCGAAGAAATTGGCGTTGATCGCGATCGTGGGCTGGCCGAGCGCCTGCCACGCCTGGGTCGGCGTGTATATCTCGGAGGCCTGCCACAGTCCTTCGCCGGTGCGGGCGCGGGGATCACGTTCGCAGCGGGCCTGATAGCCGCCATGCGAATCGACGAGCAGCCGCGGCGCCAGACGCGACGACGCGGCTTTGATGATCATCAGGTGTCCGCCACTGGCCCTCTCGTACCAACCGCCGTCCGCTTTCAGCATCGGCGCCGGTGCCCCGGCGCCGAAGTTGTACACGAGATATGACCCGCGGGTGTTCGCGATCGCAGTGGCCAAGAGCTCCCGCCCATCGGCGGCACGCGCCGCGGGTGCACTGGTTGCCACCATCGCAGCGCAGAACACCAGCGCCGCGGCGTGTGCCACGAGGCGCCGCATGTTTGCGGTCGAAGCCGACACGGTTTGCCCTTCGAGGACGTGTTCAGATCTAGACAACATTAATCACACCATTAACACAGTCAACTTGCGTCACAGCGACATCACGATCGGATTGCGGGCGAATCGCTTGTCCGACGGCCCATTTGCTACGTCGGCGCGTTCATCGCGGCTGGGTGAGATCGACGAGAATGGGTAAACCCCCGCCATGCCAACCGTGTCACGGACTTTCTCCGTCTCCGCGCCACCGGATCACGTCGTCGACTACCTCAAGGATTTCGCCAATGCTGAACAGTGGGATCCCGGGACGCAGAAGTGCACGCGTATCGATTCCGGACCGCTCGCCGAAGGTGCCTCCTGGCACAACGTGTCGAACATCTTCGGCGTCACGGCGGAACTGACCTACAAGCTGACGATGCTCAGCCGACGCAAGCTGGTGTTCGTCGGCAAGAACAAATCATCGACCTCGGTAGACACCATCACCGTCGACGCCGCGGGCGCCGGTTCGGTGCTCACCTATGAGGCCGACCTCGAAATGAACGGACTGGCCAAGCTTCTCAACCCGGTGATGAAACTGGCGTTCGAAAAGCTGGCGAACGACACCGAGAAGCAACTCACGACAGTTCTCAACAAGTTGGAAACCAAGGAGCAGAAATGATCGGCACCATCCTGAGCGCACTCGTCGTCGGCCTGATCGTCGGTGCGCTGGCCCGGCTCATCATGCCGGGAAAGCAGAGCATCGGCGTCATCATGACGATCGTGCTCGGAGCGCTCGGCTCGTTCGTGGGGACCTGGCTGACATATCAGCTCGGATACTCCAACTCCAACGGAGGATTCGAGATCATCCCGTTCCTCGTCGGAATCATCATCGCCATCGTGCTGATCGCCATCTACATCGGTATCACCGGTCGCCGCGGCACCACCGTCCGTTAGCCGGGCGGCGCCAGGCGATAGATGGCACCGGCGTAGTCGTCGGTGATGTAGACCGCGCCATCGAGACCGACCACGGCAGCCACCGGCCTGCCCCATCGGCTGCCGTCCTCCGCCTGAAATCCGCCGACGAGCGTCTCGCCGTTGCCGAGACCGCCACGGCGCCAGGGAAAGAAGGCCACCTCGGGGGCCCGCGGGGGTTGGCGATTCCATGAGCCGTGCACGCCGACCAACGCCCCGTCGGCGTATGGCGCGGGCAGCTGTCCGGCAGTGAAGCTCATCCCCAGCGGAGCGGCGTGGGCGCCGAGGCTTTGTTCGACCGGCGGGAGCGATGCACAGTCCAGCTTGCTTCCGTCGACGTTGGTCTGCACGTCGCGAATGAACCGCAGATAGGCCGGGCCACCATCGGGATGGCAGTAGGGCCAACCTAATTCGCGTTGCGGCGTCAGTCTCGCGACAGCCTCCGGCGGATGGTCGTTGACGTAGGCGGGATCGACCTCGCCCTGCGACCGTCCATCGGGGACGGCGACGTTGTCGCGATTGTTGACGGCGGTCCACACCGAGTCGTCGGGGGCCACGGCAAGTCCGGTGCCATTGCGCACGCCCGTGGCGAACGGTTCGGCCGGGCCGCCGCCGGGCGGGATCCTCATGATCGTCGCGCGCGGCGGGTTCGCGTCGCGATCCTCGGCGGAGATGTTGCCCGTCGATCCGATCGAGAAGTACACGGCGCCGTCCGGTGCGGCGACGATGCTCTTGAGCGCGTGGGCGTACGCGCCGCGCAGATCGGGGCTCTTGGCGTCGGGCAGACCACCGGCGATCGTGCGGCGATTGGTGGCGCTGCCGTCGGCGTAGTCGTAGGCGTCGATCTGGTCGCTCTCGGCGACATACAGCGTAGAACCGCGGAAAGCGAGTCCGTGTGGTTGATCGAGGCCGTCGAGGAGTCTCGACTGGCGCGGCTGGTCGGTTGTCGGTTCGAGTGACAACACCCGTCCGGCGCTGGGAACCGAGACCAGCAGCCGATTGTCCGGTGTCCAAAGAGCGAGCCGCGCCTTTGGCACCCGGGCCCACACCGCCATCGTCCAGCCGGACGGTATCAACGCCTGGTGCGGCTGGTCGAACGGGGCCTGTGCGAGCTCCGGTCCGGCTTCGACGGTGAAGGGGACCAGCGCGGATGCGACAGGCGCGCGCGTGGTCGCCGGCTGCGGTGAGGGCGGTGGCGACGAGCTCGGCGCTGGTGCGAGGCTGGCGGAGCAGGCTCCGAGCAGCACAACAACTGCTGCCATGGACCCAATTCGCTTATGCCGCAGCCAAACCCGCATGCATCTCCCATGCCAGTATCTCGGCGGGCTCAAGGGCGGTCACGCGCTGGCCGCCGGATGCGGTGAACCGGACCGCATCACCCTCGTGCAGTGCTCCCGCGCCTTCCAGTTCGACCGCGCCGGAGGGCACGAACAGATGCAGATACGGAGCCTGCGGCAGCTCGACGCTGTCGCCGGCCTGCAGGCGCGCACCGTGCAGCGCCGCGTACTTGTTCTTGATGGTGATGGCGGTCTGGTCACTGTGCTGGGGCATGCCGGAGGCGATCGTCACCAGTCCACCGCGCAACAGCTCGTCGTCGATCTCGAGCTGCTGATAGCCGGGGGTGATACCAGACTCGTCGGGGACGACCCACATCTGCACGAAATGCACTGGCTCGTCGTGGGATCCCGCGCCGGTGAGCCGCCACGAGTCGTTCTTCTCCGAGTGCAGGATGCCATGGCCCGCGGACATCCGCTGTGCCAGCCCCGGGTAGATCACCCCGGAATGGCCCGTGGAGTCCTGATGCACCAGTGACCCGCGCAGCACCCATGTCACGATCTCCATGTCCCGGTGCGGATGGGTGTCAAAACCCGTGCCCGACTTGACGATGTCGTCGTTGTTGACCAGCAGCAGCCCGTGATGGGTGTTGTCGGCGTCGTAGTGGCTGCCGAACGAGAACGAGTGCTTGGAGTCCAACCATGAGATGCGCGTTTTGGCGCGTTCATCGGCGCGCCGGACATCGACGGACGGCGTGGGCGTCGTTGGCGTGGTCATCTTCAGTCATCACTCCTCTGGAGTTATCGTCAGCCTAGGCGGCCGGCCTTGACTCGGACAACATAGATGATGTGTCATGTATTCCGTGTGGCTGACCGAAGAGCAACAGCAGGTGTGGCGGGGCTATCTGGCCATGGTGAGCGGGCTGCAGTCGGCGATGCACCGCCAGCTGCAACGGGACTGCGAGCTGTCGTTGTCGGACTACGACGTGCTCGTCGCCCTTTCGGAGGGCGGACCGCAACGCATCCATGAACTCGGTGATGCGCTGGCATGGGAGCAGAGCCGGACCTCCCATCAGCTGCGACGGATGCGAGGTCGTGGCCTCGTCGAGAGCCACGGCAGCAGCGACGACCGGCGTGGTGTGGTCGTCGACCTGAGCGACAGCGGACGTGCCGCCCTGGAGGCCGCGGCGCCGGGGCACGTGGAGTTGGTGCGCAGCGTGATGTTCGACGCCCTGTCCGCTGCGCAACTGCAGGCGTTCGGCGCCGTGATCGAGGCGGTGGTGGACCGGCTCGCTACCAGTCCGCCTCCCCGGACGCGATGACGCCGAGAATGCTCTTGCCGCCCAGTGCGGCAGGCCGATGGGGCTAGCGCCTCCACATTGGCAGCGCTTACAGCACGGAGGGCAGGCCGAAGCTCGCGAACAGCCCGTCCCCGGCGTGAAACGCCACCACATGCGAGACGCCGCCGGGGCGGATCTCCAACACGTGGAGCTGGAACTCCTCGTGCGCGCCGGTCTCACGGTTGAGCATGTAGAGCGCTGCGGCGGGTTGGCCATTGGCGATGGTCTGCACGAAACGCATATCGCCGGGCCCCTCGGCGGGGCAGTGCGTCTTGGAGAGCGCGACGATGTTCGCCGGACCCTGGTACCAGCCATCGAACGGCGGCATCTCGAAAACGGCGTCGGCGGTGAACAACTCGACCAGCCGGTCCATGTCATAGGACTCGAACGCCGCGATGTACTTCGCGAGCTGATCCTGCGCCTCCGGTGAGTCCGGCGCGGCGATCTCGTCGTCCTCGCTGGGGCTGACCGCGTCGAGTTGGGCCCGGGCGCGCTGCAGCAGGCTGTTGACCGCGGCGGTCGAGGCGCCGATCGCCTCACCCACCTCCGAGGCCTTCCACTGCAGAACCTCGCGGAGAACCAGCACGGCACGCTGGCGCGCCGACAGGTGCTGCAAGGCGGCCACGAAAGCCAACCGCACCGACTCCCGCGACTCCGCGATCACCGACGGGTCGGACGGGTCTTCCTTCGGCGCGTCCGGCAGCGGCTCGAGCCAGGTGATCTCGCGGTGTTCGGCGATGTCGCCGGTCGGGTCCGACGCCGGTGCGCCCAAACCGGTGGGCAGCGGGCGGCGTTTGCGGCCGTCGAGCGAGGTCAGGCACGTGTTCGTGGCGATCCGGTACAGCCAGGTGCGCACCGACGATTTGCCTTGGAAACCCTGGTAGGACTTCCAGGCCCGCAGGTACGTTTCCTGCACCAGATCCTCGGCGTCGTGCAACGAGCCGGTCATTCGGTAGCAGTGCGCCAGCAATTCGCGGCGGTAGCGCTGGGCGTCGGCGAGGAAAACGTCTGAGGCGGCTTCCTCATCACCTGATTCGAGACTGTGGGCGAGGACGGTCACCTCGCCGAGCTTACGCAGTCGGGGTGACAACCGTCACTCTCGTGACGGCGACCACTACATGTTCGCCCGCTACTCTCCCCTGATGGCCACAACCCGCAGCGAGCACAGCTTCGACGGTGTCGGCGGCATCCGCATCGTCTACGACGTGTGGACCCCAGCGGCCGATCCGCGCGGCGTCGTGGTGCTTTCCCACGGATACGCCGAGCACGCGCGCCGCTACGACCACGTCGCCGAGCGTTTCGGCGAGGCGGGTCTGGTCACCTACGCGCTGGACCATCGCGGCCACGGCCGCTCCGGCGGCAAGCGCGTCTACCTCAGGGACATCTCGGAGTACACCGGCGACTTCCACACCCTGGTCGGAATCGCCTCCGCCGCCTATCCCGAACTCACGCGCATCGTGCTGGGCCACAGCATGGGCGGCGGCATCGTGTTCGCCTACGGCGTCGAATATCCCGACCACTACGACGCGATGGTGCTGTCCGGTCCCGCCGTCGACGCGCAGGACGGCGTGTCACCCGTGATGATGGTGCTCGCCAAGACGCTGGGCAGGCTCGTTCCGGGCCTGCCCGTCGAGCACCTGCCCACCGACGCGGTGTCGCGCGATCCCGAGGTGGTGGCCGCCTACAACGCCGATCCGCTGGTGCACCACGGCAGGTTGCCCGCGGGCATCGCGCGTGCGTTGATCGGTGTCGGCGAGACCATGCCGCAGCGTGCGGGTGCGCTCGCCGCACCGCTGCTGGTGGTGCACGGCGAACAGGACAAGCTGATCCCCGTCAAGGGCAGCAGGCATCTCGTCGAATGCGTGGCGTCCGATGACGTACACCTGAAGGTCTATCCCGGGCTCTACCACGAGGTGTTCAACGAGCCCGAGAAGGAGTTGGTGCTCGACGACGTGACCTCGTGGATCCAGGCGAAGCTATGAAACCCTCGAAAATTGTTGCCGCCCTTCTACTGGCGGTCGCCGTGCTGGTGGGCTGTTCGTCCGGCGAGCAGGCACAGCCACCGCAGCCGCCGCAACCGAAAGGCTGGGTCGACGACGACATCAGCTTCGTCGCCGACGGCCTCACCATCCACGGCTCCTATCGCCACGACCACGACGCGCCACCCGGACCTGCGGCTCTGCTGATCTCCGAGAGCGGCAACACCGACCGCAACGGCGACAACGCGGTCGCCGGCCCCGTCGGCAACATGCGCCAGCTCGCCGAACTGCTGTCGGACCGGAAGATCGCCAGCCTGCGCTACGACAAGGTCGGCACGGGCAAGACCGGGCTCGGCCCCTACGCGGCGCGGCCCGCCGACGTCGGCAGCGCCGTCTACACCACCGGCGCGAAGGCCGCGGTGCGTTTCCTGGCGCAACAGGGCGGTACGGACAAGGCTCGCGTCTCCGTCTACGCACTCGGCGAGGGCACCATCCACGCCATGGCGCTGGCAACCGACACCGCCCCCGACGCCCCGAAGGTCCACTCGCTGGGCCTCTTCGAGCCGCTGTCCGGCCGCTACCTCGACATCATCACCGCCAAGGTGCGCGCCGACGGTGACCCCGCGACCCTGTCGGCCTGGCTGGCCGCCGTCGACGAGGTCCGCACCAAGGGCACCGCACCGGCGAAGCTGCCGCAGGGGCTGGGCGCGGTCCTCAACCCGGGCAACGTCAAGGCTGTGGTGGAAGCCGACGCGATCGATCCGCTGGCACTGGCCGCCAAAGTGCCTGCGGGCACCCCGGTCCTGCTGACCTGCTCGGACTCCGACGGCCAGGCCGGCTGCGCCGCCGAACAGCCACTCATCGCCGCGCTGCAGCACGCCGCGCTGACCGTCGTCGAACTCAAGGGCGTCAACCATGTGCTGCGCGACGACCCGACCGACAACGTGGCCAACTACGCCAAGACGGACCCACTTTCTCCACAACTGGTCACCGCGCTGGACGGCTTCGTCAGCAGGTGATGTCGCCGACGGGCTTTAATCTGGCGGCATGAGCGACGACAAGATGTTGGCACGTATCGCCGCGCTGCTGCGTCAGGCCGAAGGCACCGACAACGAGCACGAGGCCGAGGCGTTCATGGCGGCCGCCCAGCGACTGGCCACCGCGACGTCCATCGACCTCGCGGTGGCGCGATCGCACTCGGACAAGCGCACCAAGGCGCAGATCCCGACGCAGCGGACCATCACCATCGGCAACGCGGGAGCGCGGGGACTGCGCACCTATGTGCAACTGTTCGTGGTGATCGCCGCCGCCAACGACGTGAAGTGCGATGTCGCGTCGAACTCGACGTTCGTCTACGCCTACGGCTTCGCCGAGGACATCGACGCCAGCCATGCGCTGTACGCCGGTCTCTTGACGCAGATGGTGAAGGCCTCCGAGGCGTACATCGGGTCCGGCGCGCATCGGCCGACGCCGACCATCACCGCGCGGATCAACTTCCAGCTGGCCTTCGGCGGCAGGGTCGGCAAGCGGCTGACCGAGGCGCGCGAAGAGGCGCAGCGAGAAGCCACCAAGGGTGGTGACAGCCGTCCCGGCACGGCCATCGCATTGCGGGACAAGGACATCGAGCTGAAGGACTTCTACCGTCACACCTCCCAGGCGCGGGGTACCTGGCGGGCCAGCAGCGCCACGGCCGGGTACTCGTCGGCGGCGCGGCGCGCCGGTGATCGCGCCGGGCAACGGGCCCGCCTGGGCAACAGCCCCGAGCTGGCAGGCGCCCGCTCTGCGCTGAAGAAGTGACGCCCCGCGACACTCAGCGCGCGAAGGTCTACGCCGCCGAAGAGTTCGTCCGGACGCTGTTCGACCGGGCCGATGAACACGGCAACCGGACCGTCGAGTTCTTCGGCACCCAGCTGACGCTCCCGCCGGAAGGCCGGTTCGCGTCGGTGTCCGCGGCGCAGCGCTACGTCGACGATGTGCTCACCCATCCCGCCGTCCGTCGGCGGTGGCCCGCCGCTGCGCCGCTGACCGTTAGGCCCCGCCGCGGCGCCACGGCCGCCCACTATGAACGCGCCGACGGCGCAGCCACCGTCGCGGTGCCCGACCGGCGCAGCTCCTGGGCGCTGCGGGAGCTGGTCGTGCTGCACGAGATCGCCCACCACCTCACCGACGCCGAACCGCCCCACGGCAGCGAGTTCGTCGCCACCTTCTGCGAACTCGCCGAAGCCGTGATGGGACCCGAGGTGGCCCATGTGCTGCGAGTGGTATACGCGAAAGAAGGTGTGCGGTAGGGGGGTAACGTCAGGGTCGTGCCAGAGCCGGATCCCGAAGAGCTCGACCAGATGTTCAATCGCCTGCTGCGGACCGAGGACGACGTGCTGGCGGCGGCCCGCCACACGGGTGAAGAAGCGGGCATGCCGGCCATCGAGGTCTCCGCACAGCACGGAAAGCTGCTGTTCCTCCTCGCCACCGCCATCCGCGCGTCCCGCGTGCTGGAGATCGGCACCCTCGCCGGCTACAGCACCATCAACCTGGCGCGTGCGGTCGGCTCGGACGGCCGCGTCGTCTCGCTGGAGTACGAGCCCAGGCACGCCGAGGTCGCCCGCAAGAATCTCGTCCGCGCCGGTGTGGGTGATCGCGTCGAGGTGATCGTGGGAGCCGCGCTCGACTCGCTGCCACAACTCGCCGCCGCCGAAGAGACCTTCGACCTCATCTTCATCGACGCCGACAAGGAGAACAACATCGCCTACGTCGAGTGGGCGATCAAGCTCGGCAGGATGGGTGCGGTCATCGTCGTGGACAACATCGCGCGCTCGGGACGGGTGCTGAACCCCGCGCCCGACGATCGCCAGGCCCGCGCGGTGCGCGACATGTTCGAGATGATGGGGGAGAACCCCCGGCTGGAGGCGGCCGCCATCCAGACGGTCGGCACCAAGGGCTGGGACGGGTTCGCTGTCGCGGTGGTGACGTAGCGGGTCAGCGTGCGCCGACGTCGGCCGGACTCGTGTCCGCGATCAGCGCGTCGACCGGCGCGCTGCCGTGCACCCAACGTCTCCGCCGTGACGAGACGCCTGCCCGGCCGACGAATCCGACGAACACAGCACCCGCACTTCGGGCGCATCAATAGCTGCGACATACTCTTCGGTCGGCCGCCGATGACGGATCCGCCAGACACTTCGGCGTTTGGCGCGCGGTCCCGACGGGCACTGCAACCCCGATGGACTTCGGATTGCGGCAGGGGATGCTGACCGTGGAGCGCGACATGGCCGCTGCGCCCGCGCTGGTCTGGGACGTGCTGACGGACCTCGACGCCTGGCCCCGGTGGGGGCCGACGGTCCAACGCGCGGAGTTGTCGGAGGCCGACCAACTCGGTCGCGGCGAGCGCGGCAAGGTGTGGACCCCACTTGGGGTCGCGTTGCCGTTCACCATCACCGAATACGAAGCGGGCCGCCACTGGGCATGGCAGGTCGCGGGTATCCCGGCCACCCGTCACGGGGTGGAACCGAACGGGGACGGCTGTCGCGCCTGGATGGGCGTCCCGTGGTGGGCGCCGGCCTACCTGGCGGTGTGTGCGATCGCGCTGCAGCGCATCGACCGGATGACCAGCTAGCCGCAGACCGCGCCGTTGGCTGCCGAGCCGACCAGCTTGCGGTACTTCGCCAGCACACCCGTCGTGTACTTGGCGGCCGGTGGGTTGAATCCGCTACGGCGGGAATCGAACTCGTCGGAATCGACCAGAACGTCGAGGGTGCCCTTGCCGACGTCGAGACGAATCGGGTCGCCGTCCCGCAGGAACGCGATCGGGCCCGCGTCGACGGCCTCCGGTGCGATGTGTCCGACGCACAGGCCGGTGGTGCCACCGGAGAACCGTCCGTCGGTCATCAGCAGCACGTCCTTGCCCAGTCCGGCGCCCTTGATGGCGCCGGTGATGGCGAGCATCTCGCGCATCCCCGGGCCGCCCTTCGGCCCCTCGTAGCGGATCACGACGACATCGCCCGCGACGATGGTGCCGTCCTCCAGCGCGTCCATGGCGGCCCGCTCGCCGTCGAAAACCCTTGCGGTGCCGTCGAACACGTCGGAGTCGAAGCCCGCCGACTTGACCACGGCGCCTTCGGGAGCCAGCGAGCCGTGCAAGATCGTGATGCCGCCGGTCGGGTGGATCGGATTGCTCAACGCGCGCAGCACCTTGCCGTCGGGATCCGGCGGCGCGATGTGGGCGAGGTTCTCGGCCATGGTCTTGCCGGTGACGGTGAGGCAGTCACCATGCATGAGGCCGGCATCGAGCAGTGCCTTCATGACCACGGGCACGCCACCGATGTGGTCGACGTCGAACATCACGTGCTTGCCGAACGGTTTGACGTCGGCGAGGTGCGGCACCTTCGCGCCGACCCGGATGAAGTCGTCGAGGGTCAGCTTCACATCCGCCTCATGCGCGATGGCGAGCAGATGGAGCACTGCATTGGTCGACCCGCCGAAGGCCATGACCACCGCGATGGCGTTCTCGAACGCCTCCTTCGTCATGATGTCGCGAGCAGTGATGCCGCGCTTGAGCAGTTCGACGACGGCCTCGCCGCTCCTGCGTGCGAACCCGTCGCGGCGGCGGTCGGTGGCAGGCGGGGCCGCGCTGCCCGGCAGTGACATCCCGATCGCCTCGGCGGCACTGGCCATGGTGTTGGCGGTGTACATGCCGCCACACGCGCCTTCGCCGGGACAGATCGCCCGCTCGATGGCGTCGACGTCCTCGCGTGACATCAGCCCCCGCGCACACGCCCCGACGGCCTCGAACGCGTCGATGATCGTGACGTCCATCTCGGTGCCGTCGGACAACTTGGCGATGCCGGGCAGGATGGACCCGGCATAGAGGAACACGCTGGCCAGGTCGAGGCGGGCCGCGGCCATCAGCATGCCGGGCAACGACTTGTCGCAGCCGGCGAGGAGCACCGAGCCGTCGAGGCGTTCGGCCATCATCACGGTCTCGACGCTGTCGGCGATCACCTCACGCGACACCAGCGAGAAGTGCATGCCCTCATGGCCCATCGAGATGCCGTCGGACACCGAGATGGTGCCGAACTCCATCGGATATCCGCCTGCGGCGTGCACCCCGTCCTTGACCGCCTTGGCCAGCCGGTCCAGCGACAGGTTGCAGGGGGTGATCTCGTTCCACGAGGATCCGACGCCGATCTGCGACTTGACGAAATCTTCGTCGCCCATGCCTACCGCGCGCAGCATTCCTCGGGCTGCGGCCTTTTCCAGGCCGTCGGTGACGTCGCGACTGCGGGGCTTGATATCCGGGGCTGAGGGCATGGTTGTCAGTATGCCTTCGGCGTTTCGCCCGGCCAAACCGTTATCTATACCCCAGTGGGGTATCCGGTAGGCTGGTGGCATGTCGCCGATCGCCACCCGGATGGTCGCCGCGTTTGCCGCCGGTGCCGTCGCACTGTTGCTCTCGTCGTGCACCAGCCCGGCCGGATCTGCCGGATCTCCTGGAGACGGACACACCGACCACACACACACCGCGGATGCACCCGCCATCACCGGGGCGCCCGAGGGCTACAACGCCGACGATGTCGCGTTCGCGACCAACATGATTCCCCACCACCGGCAGGCCGTCGAGCTGTCCGGTCTGGTCGACTCCCGCTCCACCGACCCCGGGCTCGTCGGTCTGGCGCAGCAGATCGCCGCCGCCCAGCAACCGGAGATCGAGACGATGAAGGTGTTCCTCGTGCAGTGGAACGAGAACCCCGACACCAGCAGCGGGCATGCCGGCCACGGTGGCGCCATGCAGGGCATGGTCGATGACGCGACGATGGTGCGGTTGAACTCGCTGAGCGGCGCCGAATTCGACGAAGTGTGGCTGGAGTCGATGATCGGCCACCATCAGGGCGCCATCGAGATGGCCAAGGCGGAGATCGCCAACGGCGACAATGAGGACGCCAAGCGCCTCGCGCAGAGCATCGTCGACACGCAGCAGGCGGAGATCGGGCAGATGAACCAGATGCTGGGAGGAGGCTAGCGATGGCCGGAGACGGGCAGGAACCCGGCAGGCACGGGTATTCGCCGCAGAAGGAGGACTACGCGAAGCGGCTGCGCCGAATCGAGGGGCAGGTGCGCGGCATCGCCAAGATGATCGACGAGGACAAGTACTGCATCGACGTCCTCACCCAGATCAGCGCCGTCAACAGTGCGCTGCAGTCCGTCGCGCTGGGGTTGCTCGACGAACACCTCGGACACTGCGTCTCCCAGGCCGTCACCGAGGGCGGTGACCAGGCGGATGTCAAGCTGGCCGAGGCGTCCGCGGCGATCGCGCGCCTCGTCCGCTCCTAGAGTCGCCCAGCACTTCTTCGACTCGGGCCACCTTGGCCGTGAGCTGATCGGCGTGGCCCGGCCGGATGTCGGCCTTGAGCACCAGGCTGACCCGCGGTGCGGCGGCGCTGAGAGCTTCGACCGCCTGCTTGACCACCGCCATCACCTCGTCCCACTCGCCCTCGATGTTGGTGAACATCGCGTTGGTCTCGTTCGGCAGGCCCGAGGCGCGAACCACCCGGACGGCTTCGGCCACGGCTTCGCCGACACCGCCGGTGTCATCGCCGCCCGACGGGCTGACGCTGAAGGCAACGATCATCGATCGGCTCCCCGCTACTGCTTGCTGAACCCGGTCGGGCGCACGACCAGGATCACCCGGTCTGCCTTGTCGGGGGGAGCCTCGGTCAGCGGTCCGCTGTAGCGGTCGTTGAGCTTCACGTAGAAGGCGCCGGTCGGATCCGGGATGATCTCCTCGACGACGCCCCGGACCTCGAGAAAGCGGTACGGGTTGTCCGGGTCGATGATCGACATCGCCACCTTCGGATTGGCTTCGATGTTGCGGAACTTCTGCCGTTTGGTGGTGTGGGTGAAGCGCAGCAGCTCACCGTCCCAGGCGAACCACATGGCGTTCGCCTGGGGGCTGCCGTCGGGCCGCACGGTGGCGAGGTGCCCGAACAGCGGGCGATCCAACAGCGATTCATACCCCTCGGGAATGGCGACCATCACGATCCTCTCTCGGTTAGGCGGCAATCGACCAAAGGTCACAACGTGATCCGGCACGATTCCCATCCGGGGCGGATACGGTTGGGCACCCGCTATGACGATCGATACCACACCGCCGCCCGCCTACACGTGGACCCCACGCGTCGGTGTGCAGCTGACGGTGCTGGCGGCGGCCGCCTTCGTCTACGTCACCGCCGAGATGGTTCCGGTCGGCGCGCTGCCTGCCATCGCGGCCGACCTGCGCATCAGCGAGGCGCTCGTCGGCACGCTGCTCGCGAGCTACGCCCTGGTGGCGGCCGTCACGACGATTCCGCTGGTGCGGCTCACGGCCGCCTGGCCACGGCGCCGTACGCTGCTGGCGACCCTGGTGTGCTTGACTGCCGCGCAGCTCATTTCGGCGCTCGCGCCCAACTTCACGGTGCTCGCCTCCGGCCGCTTGTTGTGTGCGCTGTCCCACGGGCTGATGTGGTCGGTGATCGCGCCGATCGGTGCCCGATTGGTGCCCGTCACCCACGCGGGCCGCGCCACCACCGCGGTCTACGCCGGAACCAGCCTGGCGCTGGTGGTCGGGAACCCGCTGACGGCCGGCCTGAGCGAACTGTGGAGTTGGCGGTCGGCCGTCGTCGTGGTCGCCGTCGCCGCCGCGGCGGTCACCGGCGCCGCCTGGGTCACGCTTCCGGTGATGGCGACCTCACCCGGCGGCACCGAAGGATCCCGCCGGCGTGAACCCCATCACCTCAACGGCCGACTCGTGGCGCTGTCCGTGCTGACCCTGATCGGTGTCACCGGCCATTTCATCTCCTACACATTCATCGTGGTGATCATCCGCGAGGTGGTCGGCGTCCACGGCGTGCACCTGGCGTGGCTGTTGGTGGCCTTCGGGCTCGCCGGCCTTGTCACGATGGGCGTGTTGGCCCGTCCGCTGGATCAATGGCCCCGGGCCACCGTGGTGGGCTGCCTCGGCGTACTGGCGGCCGCGTTCGCCGCGTTGGCGTCGCTGGCGTTCGATCACCGCGCGGGTCTGATCACCCCGGCCGTCGGCATCGGCGCGATCGTGTGCTGGGGCGCGGCGTCCACCGCGCTGCCACCGATGCTTCAGGCTGCCGCGATGCGCACCGCGCCCCGCGATCCGGACGGGGCGTCGGGACTCTATGTCGCCGCCTTCCAGGTCGGCATCATGGCCGGTTCGTTGTCGGGTGGATTTCTGTACGAACGGGCCGGGCTGGGCGTGATGATCGCGGCGTCGACGGTGCTGATGATTCTCGCGCTGACCGGTGTTTCATGCTCACGGGGTTTGTTCGCGGTTCCTCAGAAAACCGACAGGAAGTAACGTTGCGCGCCGCGTTGCGATGAACACAGCAGTTCAGCGACTTGTGCCGAACTGTTGTCGGGGTTCCAAGCCGTACCTGAAGGCGGTAGCCGGCGCCGACGCGTGACACACTGGATCGAGAATTCGTGACTGGAGGTAGTCGTATGCGGCAGCGGATGAGGGGGAGGCTGGTCACCGCGATCCTCGCGGTTGGACTGGTCGCAGGAGTGCTGGCAAGCCCGTCTGCACTGGCGGATCCGGAGGTCGCGCCACCGCCGCCGGCCCCGATCGATCCCGCAGCGGCGCCCGCGCCCGCACCGGTCGATCCGTTCGCACCGCCGCCGGTGGCCGACCCGATCGGGTTCCCGGCACCACCGCCGCCCGCCGATCCGCTGGCCCCGCCGCCTGCCGATCCGTTCGTGCCGCCGCCGGCCAACCCGCTGGCCGCCGCGCAACCCACGGTGATCCCGGAGGGCACCCCCGCGGGTCAGAACCCGACGCCCTACACCGGCGAGCCGGTATTCGCGCCGCCGACGTTCAATCCGACGAACGGCTCCAAGGTCGGCGCCGCCAAGCCGATCTACATCAACTTCCAGCGACCGATCGCCGACCGGGCCATGGCCGAGCAGGCGATCCACATCTCGTCGGTCCCGCCGGTGCCGGGCCGGTTCTACTGGACCAGCGACACCCAGGTGCGCTGGCGGCCGCAGGATTTCTGGCCTGCAGGCACCGTCGTCAACATCGACGCAGGCGGCACCAAGTCGAGCTTCACCGTTCCCGAGCAGCTGGTGGCCACCATCGATGACGCGACGCACCAGATGACAGTCGTACGTAACGGCAAGGTGGAGAAGACCA